>NZ_CP118397.1:0-4685390 GCF_028872195.1 Lysinibacillus sp. G01H
TTGGAACATTTAGAAGAACTATGGAACAATGTCCTGGCTCAAGTTGAACAAAAAATTTCTAAACCAAGCTTCGAAACGTGGCTAAAGTCTACGAAGTTACTATCTTACAATGGTAGTGGGTCCACTGTGACAATTGCTGCGCCAAATTCGTTTGCTCGAGACTGGCTTGAAAATCATTATATTCATTTGATTACAGGTATATTAACGGAGCTAACAGGCGAAGACTTGCTTATTAAATTTGTTGTTCAAAAAAACCAGGATTCGGACGATTTTGATTTGCCAGCGCCGATTATCCAAGCAAAAAATAATGAACATCATGATATTTCACCAGGTATGTTAAACCCGAAATATACTTTTGATACGTTTGTTATTGGCTCTGGTAACCGCTTTGCACATGCAGCTTCGTTAGCTGTAGCTGAAGCACCTGCTAAGGCATACAATCCATTCTTTATTTATGGGGGAGTAGGGCTAGGTAAAACGCACTTAATGCACGCTATTGGTCATTATGTACTAGAGCATAATCCAAATGCAAAAGTAGTGTATTTATCATCCGAGAAATTTACAAATGAATTTATTAACTCAATTCGTGATAACAAAGCACTTGATTTTCGCAATAAGTACCGCAACGTGGATGTACTGCTAATTGATGATATTCAATTCCTTGCTGGAAAAGAATCAACTCAAGAAGAATTTTTCCACACGTTTAATACTTTACATGAAGAATCCAAACAAATTGTTATTTCAAGTGACCGGCCTCCTAAGGAGATTCCAACTTTAGAAGATCGGCTCCGTTCACGTTTCGAATGGGGGTTAATAACTGATATTGCGCCGCCCGATTTGGAAACTCGTATCGCTATTTTGCGTAAAAAAGCAAAAGCAGACGGTTTAGAGGTACCAAATGAAGTAATGCTTTATATTGCGAACCAGATCGACTCCAATATTAGGGAGCTTGAAGGTGCGCTTATTCGCGTCGTTGCCTACTCATCACTTGTAAACAAAGATATTACTGCGACATTAGCTGCCGAGGCCTTGAAGGATATCATTCCTAATTCAAAACCGCGAACAGTGACAATATTAGACATTCAAAATGCAGTAGGGGAACATTTTAGTATACGTTTGGAAGATTTCGCTGCCAAAAAACGTACTAAATTAATTGCTTTTCCACGTCAAATCGCTATGTACTTATCACGCGAGTTGACAGATTTTTCGCTGCCAAAAATTGGCGAAGAATTTGGCGGCCGCGACCATACGACTGTCATACATGCGCACGAAAAAATATCTTCTATGTTGAAAAATGACGTGCAACTTCAACAAGATGTTAAACAAATTCGTAGTATGCTAGGCAAGTAATTGCTGTGGACAAACTAACTATTTAAACACAAACTTATACACAGTCTATCTACATGTGGATAGACTGATTTTATTCATATAAATACACTTATCCACAAATCCACAGGGCCTATTACTATATCTTTTTATTTTATATAAATAAATAATATAAATATGTGAGGGAAAACGAATGAAATTTGATATTTTACGTGACCGTTTATTAGAAGGTTTAAATGATGTCATGAAAGCAGTAAGTTCAAAAACAACTATTCCAATTTTAACTGGGATTAAAATTGATGTAACAGAGGAAGGTATCCGCTTAACTGGTAGTGATGCTGATATAACTATTCAAACATTTATTCCAGTAGAAGAAGATGGACAACAAATTATTCACATTACAGAAACAGGTTCAATTGTTGTACAAGCACGTATGTTTAATGAAATCGTACGTAAATTACCAACAAACGATGTTGAAATACAAGTAACACCTGGTTTCCAAACGCATATTCGTTCAGGGAAATCGGAATTCCATTTAATTGGCTCAGATGCAGCAGAGTATCCTTTGTTACCAGAGCTTACAGAAGATCAAAAATTTACTATTCCTGCTGATCTCTTAAAAACAATTATCCGTGAAACAGTATTCGCTGTTGCCACTTCAGAAAGTAGACCCGTGTTGACAGGTGTAAACTGGCAGATCAAAAATGAAACATTAATCTGTGTTGCAACAGATAGCCATCGTTTAGCAAGACGTAAAGTGCAACTCGAAAATTTACCAGAAGTTGAACATAGTGTAGTAATTCCAGGGAAAAGTTTGAATGAATTAAATAAAGTTCTTGAAGATTCTACAAATCTTGTCCAAATCGTTATTACAAGTCAGCAAGTATTATTTAAAACTGGTGATGTATTATTCTTCTCTCGCTTACTGGAAGGAAATTATCCTGACACAACTCGTTTAATTCCTGAAGAATATCAAACGAATGTAACAATTAATGGTAAATCTTTATTACAAGCTATTGACCGTGCATCACTTGTTGCACGAGGCGATCGTAATAATGTTGTCCGTTTTGAAATTTTAGATAACCAAGCAGTTGAAGTTTCTTCTAACTCTCCTGAAATCGGTAAAGTACAAGAAGAAATTCCTGTGGAAGCATTAGAAGGGGAAGGTTTGAAAATTTCATTCAGTGCAAAATATATGATGGAAGCATTAAAAGCAATAGATGGACAAGACGTAGTTATTCAATTTACCGGGGCAATGAGACCGTTTATTTTACGTTCCGTTCATGATGATGCTATTTTACAATTAATTTTACCTGTACGAACTTACTAAAGAATATAAGATCTGTTAAGATAGTCGCTCATAGTGACTATCTTTTTTTACTTATGGCGTAATTTTAGGTATGATAGAGAGATAGACAGTCTGTATTCGGAGGGGAACACACTATGCAGGACATTAAAATTGATGAGGAGTTCATCACGTTAGGGCAACTTTTAAAAATTACTGATGCCATTAGTTCAGGTGGAATGGCCAAGTGGTTTTTACAAGAACATGCTGTATATGTAAATGGAGAAGTAGACGATCGTCGAGGTCGAAAATTACGTAACGGAGATATTGTAAATATTCCTGGATGTGGTCGTTTTCAAATTATAGGACCAACTGGACAATAAATTATGTATATTGAGCAAATAAAACTTACAAATTACCGTAACTATGATGCCTTAGCTTTAAACTTCTCTCCAAAAATTAATGTTTTCATTGGTGAAAATGCACAAGGAAAAACAAATGTTATGGAGTCCATCTATGTTTTAGCAATGGCTAAGTCCCATCGAACAACGAACGATAAAGAATTGATACGTTGGGATTCAGACTATGGTAAAATAGAAGGGGCCGTTAAAAAAAGGCATGGTATTTTACCGATCGAACTTACGATTACAAAGAAAGGTAAAAAGGGCAAGATAAATCATATAGAGCAAAGTCGCCTTAGTCATTATATTGGTCAAATGAATGTCGTTATGTTTGCGCCAGAGGATTTGAACGTTGTAAAGGGAAGTCCGCAAATACGTCGGCGTTTTATTGATATGGAGATTGGGCAAATTTCGCCTGTCTATTTACATGATTTATTAACCTTTCAAAAAGTTTTAAAACAACGTAACCATTTTTTAAAAATGAACCAAGGCAAGTCCATGTCCAATGATGTGATGTATGAGGTCTACAATGAACAATATATTCACGCTGCTACCCAAATTATTCGTAAAAGATTTCAATTTATGGATTTATTGCAGGAGTGGGCGGAACCCATACACGCAGGTATATCGCAAGGTAAGGAAACACTTGTTATAAAATATCGTACGGTAGCTGGTATTGAAAAAGAGCACTCTACTAGTGAAATTGAAAATACTTTACATCAAAAATTAATTGAAGCGAGAGAACGTGAATTTGATAGAGGCGTGACACTAGTTGGTCCACACCGAGATGATTTACAGTTTTTAGTCAATGGCTATGATGTCCAAACTTATGGTTCACAAGGGCAACAGCGAACTACTGCATTATCTTTAAAGCTTGCTGAAATTGAATTAATTAAACAAGAAACAAAAGAAACACCCATACTACTTTTAGATGATGTTTTATCGGAACTCGATGATTATCGCCAATCGCATTTATTAAATACCATTCAGGGTGAAGTCCAAACCTTTGTAACAACCACAAGTGTGGAAGGAATTCATCATGAAACGATGGAACAGGCTCAACTGTTCCACGTGAAACAAGGTGCGATTGAAAGAAGTTAGCCAGGGTAGTTTTTTAGATTACAAAAAGAATGGTAATAGTCAGCTCGGTTGACTGTTCATTCATTTACACACAATGATGTTATGAAGGAGTAGATGAAAGCCGTGGCTATAGAGAACGAAGGTTTACAAAACCAAGCTTATGAGGCCGATCAGATACAGGTATTAGAAGGTTTAGAAGCAGTACGTAAAAGACCAGGGATGTATATCGGTTCAACTAGCTCTAAAGGGCTTCACCATTTAGTATGGGAAATTGTTGATAATAGTATCGATGAAGCACTTGCAGGATTTTGTACAGATATAAAAGTAACAATTGAAAAAGAAAACTGGATTCGTGTAGAAGATAACGGTCGAGGTATTCCAGTTAGTATTCAAGAAAAAATGGGTAAGCCGGCTGTTGAAGTTATTATGACTGTTTTACATGCTGGTGGTAAATTTGGCGGTGGAGGTTATAAAGTTTCTGGTGGTCTTCATGGAGTTGGAGCATCAGTAGTAAATGCACTTTCTATTGAAACAATTGTCCAAGTACACCGTGAAGGTCATATCCATGAAATAAAATTTGAACGTGGAAAAACAGTTCAAGAATTAACAGTTATCGGTGATACAGATCATAATGGTACAACAACGCGTTTTAAAGCTGACCCAGAAATATTTAAAGAAACAACTGTTTATGAATATGATATTTTAGCTCATCGTATTAGAGAATTGGCTTATTTAAATCGTGGTATTAAGATTACGATTGCTGATGAACGTGAAGAAGAGATTCGCTCAACAACATACCACTATGAAGGTGGTATTCGTTCTTATGTTGAGCATTTAAATCAATCTAAAGACCCAATCCATGATCCAATTGATGTTCTTGGAGAGAAGGATGGCATCACAGTAGAAATTGCTATGCAATATAATGCTGGATTCTCTTCTAATATTTTTTCATTTGCTAATAACATTAATACGTATGAGGGCGGTACACATGAATCAGGGTTTAAAACAGCCCTTACACGCGTTATTAATGACTATGCACGAAAAAGTGGATTACTAAAAGAATCTGACGCTAATCTTACAGGTGAGGATGTACGAGAAGGGTTAACAGCTATTGTTTCTGTTAAACATCCAGATCCTCAATTTGAAGGACAAACAAAAACAAAGTTAGGGAATTCAGAAGTAAGTCAAATTACCAATTCTTTGTTCTCAGATGGCTTTGAGCGTTTTATGTTAGAAAATCCAACGGTTGCACGAAAAATTGTGGAAAAAGGATTAATGGCAGCACGTGCTCGTGTAGCTGCGAAAAAAGCACGTGAGTTTACTCGTCGTAAAAATGCTCTCGAAGTATCTAGCTTACCGGGTAAATTAGCTGATTGTTCTTCTACTAACCCAGCTGATTGTGAAATTTATATTGTTGAGGGTGATTCTGCCGGTGGTTCGGCTAAATCTGGACGTGATCGACACTTTCAAGCAATTTTACCTTTACGAGGTAAAATCCTTAACGTTGAGAAAGCTCGACTAGATAAAATTTTATCGAATGCGGAAATCCGTGCAATGATAACAGCATTCGGCACTGGTATTGGTGAGGAGTTTAATTTAGAGAAAGCTCGTTATCATAAAATCATTATCATGACAGATGCCGATGTCGATGGGGCACATATTCGTACATTACTTTTAACATTCTTCTTCCGTTTCCTTCGACCACTTATAGAAGCAGGCTATATTTATATTGCACAGCCACCACTTTATCAAGTGAAACAAGGTAAACATATTGAGTACTGCTATGATGAAGAGACATTAAAAGAAATTTTAGAACGGCTACCAAAAATGCCAAAACCAAATGTGCAGCGTTATAAAGGTCTTGGTGAAATGAACGCTGAGCAGCTTTGGGAAACAACAATGGATCCTGAGTACCGTACATTATTACAAGTAGAATTAGATGATGCAATTAAAGCAAACCAAGCATTTGAACGTTTAATGGGCGATGAAGTTGAACCTCGTCGTCAATTTATCGAGGAAAATGCCGTATACGCTAATTTAGATATCTAATTTTTCTTGAGAGGAGGTCTACACTTTGTCAGAACAAGAACGCTCCGGTGTTAAAGGAATTAATATAACAGAAGAAATTGAAACATCCTTTCTTGATTATGCAATGAGTGTAATTGTATCACGTGCATTACCTGATGTACGTGATGGATTAAAACCAGTTCATCGTCGTATTTTATATGGGATGCAGGAATTAGGTAATACAGCAGATAAAGCCTACAAAAAGTCAGCACGTATCGTTGGGGATGTAATGGGTAAGTACCATCCACATGGTGACTCTTCCATCTATGATGCAATGGTACGTATGGCACAAGATTTTAGCTATCGCTACATGCTTGTTGATGGTCACGGAAACTTCGGCTCTGTTGATGGTGATGGCGCAGCAGCCATGCGATATACAGAATCACGTATGTCTAAAATAGCAATGGAAATGCTCCGTGATATTAATAAAGATACAATTGACTATACAGATAACTATGATGGATCAGAAAAAGAACCAATAGTTTTACCAAGTCGCTATCCAAATCTTTTAGTCAACGGTGCTGCAGGGATTGCTGTAGGTATGGCAACAAATATTCCACCACATCAATTGGGTGAAACAATTGATGCTGTTATAGCACTTTCTGAAAATCCAGCCATTACGACTGAAGAGCTAATGGAAATCATTCCTGGCCCTGATTTTCCTACTGGTGGATTAATTTTAGGACGTAGTGGTATTCGTAGAGCCTATGAAACTGGTCGAGGTTCCATTATCATCCGTGCGAAAGTGGAAATTGAGCAAAAGGCAAATGGTAAGGAAACTATTCTTATTCATGAATTACCTTACCAAGTGAATAAGGCTAAGCTCATTGAAAAAATTGCAGAGCTTGTACGTGATAAAAAAATAGATGGAATCACAAATTTACGTGATGAATCAGACCGTCGTGGTATGCGTGTAGTGATTGAAGTTCGTAAAGATGCAAATGCTAATGTTGTACTAAATAATTTATATAAACAAACAGCTATGCAATCTAGCTTCGGTATCAATATGCTATCTTTAGTAAATGGTCAGCCTAAAGTATTAGGCTTAAAAGAAATGCTATACCATTATTTAGAACACCAAAAAGTAATTATTCGTCGTCGTACAGAGTTTGATCTTCGAAAAGCTGAAGACCGCGCTCACATTTTAGAGGGCTTACGAATCGCACTCGATCATATTGATGAAATAATCGCTATTATACGTGGTTCACGTAGTGGTGAAGAAGCAAAACCTCAATTAATGGAACGTTTTAACTTATCTGAGCGTCAGGCTCAAGCTATTTTAGATATGCGCCTCGTTCGGTTAAGTGGCTTAGAACGTGAAAAAATTGAGGCAGAATATCAAGAGCTTCAAGTTCTTATAGCTGAATTAAAGGCAATCTTAGCAGATGAAGAGAAAATTGTAGATATTATTCGTACTGAAATCTTAGAGTTGAAAGAACGTTTTAATGATATACGCCGTACTGAGATTACATCAGGTGGAATTGAAATGATTGAGGATGAGGATTTAATTCCTGTTGAAAACTCAGTTGTTACTTTAACACATAATGGCTATATAAAGCGTTTAGCTGCGAATACATATCGTAGTCAAAAGCGTGGTGGTCGTGGTGTACAAGGAATGGGTACAAATGAAGACGACTTTGTAGAGCATCTAATGAATACTTCTACCCACGATACAATTTTATTCTTCACGTCTAAAGGTAAAGTATTTAGAGCAAAAGGATATGAAATTCCTGAGTTCGGTCGTACTGCTAAAGGGTTACCTATCGTAAACTTGCTCAATATAGAAAAAGGCGAAAAAGTAACAGCTATGATTCGTGTTGCGTCGTTTGATGACGATGCTTACTTTATCTTTACCACAAAAACAGGTATTACAAAACGTACTCCTGTATCGCAATTTGCTAACATCCGAACAAATGGTTTAATCGCAATCAGCTTGAGAGAAGACGACGATCTTATTTCTGTACGTCTTACAGATGGAGAGAAACAAGTCATTATTGGTACACGCGATGGCATGCTCGTTCGTTTCCAAGAAGACGACATTCGATCTATGGGCCGTACAGCTGGTGGTGTACGAGGCATTAAGCTACGTGATGGTGACGAAGTAGTTGGTATGGAGATTGTTGAGCCAGGGCAAGAAATTTTAGTAGTAACTGAAAAAGGTTACGGTAAACGTACTTCTGAAGAGGACTATCGTTTACAAAGTCGTGGTGGAGTAGGACTGAAAACTATCCAGATTACAGATAAGAATGGTCCAATGGTGGCTGTAAAAACCGTCGATGGTTCTGAGGATTTAATGCTTATAACTATTAATGGTATGCTTATCCGTATGGATGTGAACGATATTTCATTAATTGGGCGCAGTACGCAAGGTGTACGTTTAATTCGACTAGGAGATGACGAATTGGTTGCAACTGTCGCTAAAGTGGAAAAAGCAGAAGAGTCTTTAGAAGACGAAGAGGAAGTCGAAGAATAATATAATCCGATGATGACATTATTGAATGTCGTCATCGGTTTTTTTACGTAAATAATGAAATATAAGTAATTATTTTGAATTCCATGATAAAATGAAAATACCTTATTTTGAAGCAAGAAAATAGTGGAGAGGTGTTCATTCCGTGGAAACTATACATGTTCCAATTTCAGAGCTAGGTGTTGGCAAGGTAATTTCTGAAGATATATTTGCTAATACACAGTATCCGATTATTTTCAAAGATACAATGATTTCTTATGTACACTTACAAGTTTTTCATGCATTTAATATTTTCACCGTCCCCGTTTACAAAAGTGAAAATGATACTCGTGTAGAAAAGAATGAGAGCGATGTCGAAGTTACAATAGAAGAAATTCCGACTTTTAGAAAAATCTATAATCATTCTGTTGAACAGTTTAAAAAAGAATTTAAAAACTGGGAAGCGGGAGCCAAGGTAGATATTGCAAAGGCCAGAACAATTATTTTACCTCTAGTAGAGATGGTACTAGAAGATCGTACTATTATTTTTGATTTAAATGAGTATTCAAATCCAAAAGACTACCTGTATCATCATTGTGTAGCAACTGGTTTAATTGCCTCAGTTATTGCTCAAAAACTTGGTTATGATAGAGGGACAACTATTCAAGTAGCCATCGGTGGTTTATTAGCTGATTGTGGTATGGCTAAAGTACATCCCCGTATCAGGGATAAGAAGACACCATTAACAGAGCAAGAATATGATGAGATTTATAAACATCCCATTTATAGCCATAATATGGTGAAAGATTTGACCATTTTAAAAGAAACGATGAAAGAAGCAATCTTCCAACATCATGAACGTTTAAATGGTAGTGGATATCCGAAGAACGAAAAGATCGCAAATATTTCTATATTTGCACAAATCATTGCTGTTGCAGACGTTTTTCATGCTATGACATGTGAACGAGTGTATAGAACAAAACAATCTTCATTTAAAGTGATAGAAATGATCAATGAATCTGAGTTTGGTAAATTTGATATTAAAGTAGTACGTGCATTAATTGATATTGTTGCAGATCTTCCAATAGGTACAATTGTAGAACTTTCTAATTTAGAACGTGGGGAAGTAATGTATGTAAATAAATTTGCCCCAACACGACCACTTATTAAATTAATTCATTCAGGGGAAATTTTTGATTTAGGGAAAAATCGTAGCTTCTATATTTCACGTATCATAACTAATTAATAGATAAAGGGGCAAACTATATTATGTGGTTTGCCTTTTTTTATCAGGTAAGAGATTTACTCTACGCAAGTGCTAGTATAAATAGGTGAGATATTAGTAGTTTCCTTAAGAAATACTTCGCAATATTAATCAATTAAATAGTGAGGATTTTAACCATAATTGTGTTTTGAAACATTTATATATATTGTATTAAAATATTTTTGGAGAAAGTGTTGACTTTGTTTTTGAATCTTGATATTATAAATGAGTCGCCAAGAGGTGACGACGAAATAAAGAACATGAACCTTGAAAACTGAACAAGCAAAACGTAATCAATAAAGTTTTAAGTAACTAGCTTCGGTTAGTGAACGAAACACAATTTTGGACATCAAACATGATGCCAGCAAAACAATTTGAGCTAATCAAATTTCTTTTATGGAGAGTTTGATCCTGGCTCAGGACGAACGCTGGCGGCGTGCCTAATACATGCAAGTCGAGCGAACAGAAAAGGAGCTTGCTCCTTTGACGTTAGCGGCGGACGGGTGAGTAACACGTGGGCAACCTACCTTGTAGTTTGGGATAACTCCGGGAAACCGGGGCTAATACCGAATAATCTCTCTTGCTTCATGGCGAGAGACTGAAAGACGGTTTCGGCTGTCGCTATAGGATGGGCCCGCGGCGCATTAGCTAGTTGGTGAGGTAACGGCTCACCAAGGCGACGATGCGTAGCCGACCTGAGAGGGTGATCGGCCACACTGGGACTGAGACACGGCCCAGACTCCTACGGGAGGCAGCAGTAGGGAATCTTCCACAATGGGCGAAAGCCTGATGGAGCAACGCCGCGTGAGTGAAGAAGGTTTTCGGATCGTAAAACTCTGTTGTAAGGGAAGAACAAGTACAGTAGTAACTGGCTGTACCTTGACGGTACCTTATTAGAAAGCCACGGCTAACTACGTGCCAGCAGCCGCGGTAATACGTAGGTGGCAAGCGTTGTCCGGAATTATTGGGCGTAAAGCGCGCGCAGGCGGTCCTTTAAGTCTGATGTGAAAGCCCACGGCTCAACCGTGGAGGGTCATTGGAAACTGGGGGACTTGAGTGCAGAAGAGGAAAGTGGAATTCCAAGTGTAGCGGTGAAATGCGTAGAGATTTGGAGGAACACCAGTGGCGAAGGCGACTTTCTGGTCTGTAACTGACGCTGAGGCGCGAAAGCGTGGGGAGCAAACAGGATTAGATACCCTGGTAGTCCACGCCGTAAACGATGAGTGCTAAGTGTTAGGGGGTTTCCGCCCCTTAGTGCTGCAGCTAACGCATTAAGCACTCCGCCTGGGGAGTACGGTCGCAAGACTGAAACTCAAAGGAATTGACGGGGGCCCGCACAAGCGGTGGAGCATGTGGTTTAATTCGAAGCAACGCGAAGAACCTTACCAGGTCTTGACATCCCGTTGACCACTGTAGAGATATAGTTTCCCCTTCGGGGGCAACGGTGACAGGTGGTGCATGGTTGTCGTCAGCTCGTGTCGTGAGATGTTGGGTTAAGTCCCGCAACGAGCGCAACCCTTGATCTTAGTTGCCATCATTTAGTTGGGCACTCTAAGGTGACTGCCGGTGACAAACCGGAGGAAGGTGGGGATGACGTCAAATCATCATGCCCCTTATGACCTGGGCTACACACGTGCTACAATGGACGATACAAACGGTTGCCAACTCGCGAGAGGGAGCTAATCCGATAAAGTCGTTCTCAGTTCGGATTGTAGGCTGCAACTCGCCTACATGAAGCCGGAATCGCTAGTAATCGCGGATCAGCATGCCGCGGTGAATACGTTCCCGGGCCTTGTACACACCGCCCGTCACACCACGAGAGTTTGTAACACCCGAAGTCGGTGAGGTAACCTTTTGGAGCCAGCCGCCGAAGGTGGGATAGATGATTGGGGTGAAGTCGTAACAAGGTAGCCGTATCGGAAGGTGCGGCTGGATCACCTCCTTTCTAAGGATTATTTCGGAA
This sequence comes from Lysinibacillus sp. G01H, assembly GCF_028872195.1. Taxonomy (NCBI): domain Bacteria; kingdom Bacillati; phylum Bacillota; class Bacilli; order Caryophanales; family Bacillaceae; genus Lysinibacillus; species Lysinibacillus sp. G01H. The sequence continues at coordinate 11,836 of NZ_CP118397.1, forward strand.
TACAAACCTTGGGTTTGTACGATTACGTTTTGCGTTCAGTTTTGAAGGTTTATGAAATTTAATAAAACTTCCAAGAGGGCCTATAGCTCAGCTGGTTAGAGCGCACGCCTGATAAGCGTGAGGTCGATGGTTCGAGTCCATTTAGGCCCACCATATATACCTCTTGGGGCCTTAGCTCAGCTGGGAGAGCGCCTGCCTTGCACGCAGGAGGTCAGCGGTTCGATCCCGCTAGGCTCCACCATTTTTTTGTTCTTTGAAAACTGGATAAAACGACATTGAAATTGTAACAAACACATTTATTTTTTAAGTTTTTTATAGGCTTAATAACTTGGTTAAGTTATTAAGGGCGCACGGCGAATGCCTTGGCACTAGGAGCCGAAGAAGGACGGCACTAACACCGATATGCTTCGGGGAGCTGTAAGTGAGCTTTGATCCGGAGATTTCCGAATGGGGGAACCCACTACGTTTAATCGCGTAGTATCTTGACGTGAATACATAGCGTCTTGAAGGCAGACCCAGGGAACTGAAACATCTAAGTACCTGGAGGAAGAGAAAGAAAAATCGATTCCCTGAGTAGCGGCGAGCGAAACGGGAAGAGCCCAAACCAAGAGGCTTGCCTCTTGGGGTTGTAGGACACTCAATACGGAGTTACAAAAGAGCGAGTTAGATGAAGCGACTTGGAAAGGTCCGCCAGAGCAGGTAAAAGCCCTGTAGTCGAAAGTTCGTTCTCTCCTGAGTGGATCCTGAGTACGGCGGAACACGTGAAATTCCGTCGGAATCCGGGAGGACCATCTCCCAAGGCTAAATACTACCTAGTGACCGATAGTGAACCAGTACCGTGAGGGAAAGGTGAAAAGCACCCCGGAAGGGGAGTGAAAGAGATCCTGAAACCGTGTGCCTACAAGTAGTTAGAGCCCGTTAATGGGTGATAGCGTGCCTTTTGTAGAATGAACCGGCGAGTTACGATTACGTGCGAGGTTAAGCTTTAGAAGGCGGAGCCGCAGCGAAAGCGAGTCTGAATAGGGCGAAATAGTACGTGGTCGTAGACCCGAAACCAGGTGATCTACCCATGTCCAGGGTGAAGGTGAGGTAACACTTACTGGAGGCCCGAACCCACGCACGTTGAAAAGTGCGGGGATGAGGTGTGGGTAGCGGAGAAATTCCAATCGAACTTGGAGATAGCTGGTTCTCTCCGAAATAGCTTTAGGGCTAGCCTCGTGATGAGAATACTGGAGGTAGAGCACTGTTTGGACTAGGGGGCCATCCCGGTTTACCGAATTCAGACAAACTCCGAATGCCAGATATTTATACACGGGAGTCAGACTGCGAGTGATAAGATCCGTAGTCAAAAGGGAAACAGCCCAGACCACCAGCTAAGGTCCCAAAGTAATCGTTAAGTGGAAAAGGATGTGGCGTTGCACAGACAACCAGGATGTTGGCTTAGAAGCAGCCATCATTTAAAGAGTGCGTAATAGCTCACTGGTCGAGTGACGCTGCGCCGAAAATGTATCGGGGCTAAACGATTCACCGAAGCTGTGGATTGACATCTACGATGTCAGTGGTAGGAGAGCGTTCTAAGTGCGTTGAAGTCAGACCGGAAGGACTGGTGGAGCGCTTAGAAGTGAGAATGCCGGTATGAGTAGCGAAAGACGGGTGAGAATCCCGTCCACCGTATGACTAAGGTTTCCTGAGGAAGGCTCGTCCGCTCAGGGTTAGTCGGGACCTAAGCCGAGGCCGATAGGCGTAGGCGATGGACAACAGGTTGATATTCCTGTACCACCTCCTCACCGTTTGAGAAATGGGGGGACGCAGTAGGATAGGGTAAGCGCGCCGTTGGTTGTGCGCGTCCAAGCAGTAAGGCGTGTGTGTAGGCAAATCCGCACACTGTAACGTTGAGCTGTGATGGCGAGTCCGTATGGACGAAGTTCCTGATTTCACACTGCCAAGAAAAGCCTCTATCGAGGTGAGAGGTGCCCGTACCGCAAACCGACACAGGTAGTCGAGGAGAGAATCCTAAGGTGTGCGAGAGAACTCTCGTTAAGGAACTCGGCAAAATGACCCCGTAACTTCGGGAGAAGGGGTGCTCTTGAGCGTGCAAGCGCATGAGAGCCGCAGTGAATAGGCCCAGGCGACTGTTTAGCAAAAACACAGGTCTCTGCAAAACCGTAAGGTGACGTATAGGGGCTGACGCCTGCCCGGTGCTGGAAGGTTAAGAGGAGTGGTTAGCGCAAGCGAAGCTGCGAATTGAAGCCCCAGTAAACGGCGGCCGTAACTATAACGGTCCTAAGGTAGCGAAATTCCTTGTCGGGTAAGTTCCGACCCGCACGAAAGGCGTAACGATCTGGGCACTGTCTCAACGAGAGACTCGGTGAAATTATAGTACCTGTGAAGATGCAGGTTACCCGCGACAGGACGGAAAGACCCCGTGGAGCTTTACTGTAGCCTGATATTGAATTTTGGTACAACTTGTACAGGATAGGTAGGAGCCAGAGATCTCGGAGCGCCAGCTTCGAAGGAGGCGTCGGTGGGATACTACCCTGGTTGTATTGAAATTCTAACCCATGCCCCTTAGCGGGGCAGGAGACAGTGTCAGGCGGACAGTTTGACTGGGGCGGTCGCCTCCTAAAAGGTAACGGAGGCGCCCAAAGGTTCCCTCAGAATGGTTGGAAATCATTCGTAGAGTGTAAAGGCACAAGGGAGCTTGACTGCGAGACCTACAAGTCGAGCAGGGTCGAAAGACGGGCTTAGTGATCCGGTGGTTCCGCATGGAAGGGCCATCGCTCAACGGATAAAAGCTACCCCGGGGATAACAGGCTTATCTCCCCCAAGAGTCCACATCGACGGGGAGGTTTGGCACCTCGATGTCGGCTCATCGCATCCTGGGGCTGTAGTCGGTCCCAAGGGTTGGGCTGTTCGCCCATTAAAGCGGTACGCGAGCTGGGTTCAGAACGTCGTGAGACAGTTCGGTCCCTATCCGTCGTGGGCGTAGGAAATTTGAGAGGAGCTGTCCTTAGTACGAGAGGACCGGGATGGACACACCGCTGGTGTACCAGTTGTCTTGCCAAAGGCATTGCTGGGTAGCTATGTGTGGACGGGATAAGTGCTGAAAGCATCTAAGCATGAAGCCCCCCTCAAGATGAGATTTCCCATTACGCAAGTAAGTAAGATCCCTCAAAGACGATGAGGTAGATAGGTTCGAGGTGGAAGTGTGGTGACACATGGAGCTGACGAATACTAATCGATCGAGGACTTAACCAAAACGTTTGAAACATTCAATGCACCGTTTATCCAGTTTTGAAAGAATAAAATATTAGAATATACTTGTAATTTTTATAAGATATGTTATAATAAGTATTGTCTTTCAAATAGTCTAGTGATGATGGCAAAGAGGTCACACCCGTTCCCATACCGAACACGGAAGTTAAGCTCTTTAGCGCCGATGGTAGTTGGGGGCTTCCCCCTGTGAGAGTAGGACGTCGCTAGGCAACAAAACAGTCAGCTGTGCGCTGACTGTTTTTTTATTGTATCTTTTGAAAACCCCTTGCTATGCGAGAGGCTCTCAATGAATAATAAAAATTTAGCACACACTACATGGAATTGTAAGTATCACATCGTCTTTGCGCCAAAATATAGAAGGCAGATATAGGTAGAATTCTTCGCCAGTTATGTGAAAGAAAAGGAGTCGAAATCATTGAAGCTACAGCCTATCCTGATCATATTCGTATGTTGATGAGATTCCGCCCAAAATAAGTGTTTCATCGTTTGTGGGTTATTTGAAAGGGAAGAGTAGTTTAATGATATTCGATTGCCATACGAACCTGAAATAGAGATATGGAAATGGGGAGTTTTGGTGTCGCGGATATTATTTAGATACAGTAGAACGAAACAGAAAAATCATACAGGAATATATAAAAAATCAATTGCAAGAGGATATTCTTGAGGATCAAACGACCATGAAAGAATTCATTGATCCATTTACAGGAGAAGAAATACAAGCAAAAATAATAAAACCACCTTAGTGGTAGCGTGAAAACGGAGTGCGGTTGGCGGACCTTTCAGCGTGTCTTTAGACATGGGCCAGTACCCCAGCGTTTCACGCGTAGAGCAAACCACCAGTTAGACTGGTGGTTCTGATTCATTGTAATCTTAGCACTATATAGGAGGGGTTAGAAAGCTATTAACTAAGTCAGTTTAAAATTTTCAAGCCTTCATCAAGCCTTCAGTGAAAGGATAAAATTAGACGTAAACAACAGCGTAACTTTTTTTCAATTAAATAATATTAATACCACCAGTACACCCTTATAAGACATAGTTAATATAGATAAGAGCTTTCATTACTGTTGGGGGCTTATGCCCTTTATTTTTCTTATTAAAAATATGTTCTACACTAAAAATTTTTGAAACTGAAATTATTGTTGCAACATAAACTATGATTTAAGTAGCTCTATACATTTCTTAGAATAACCATATTTCGCTGCATATTCTTATATGTTACTGTAATTGAATTTTAGCTAAACACTTCGTTAGAGTTTGCTACTATCTACATAAGAATCGTCAAAAAAATAGAAAATCTAGTTCTATTCGTCATTCTTCATCCTTATACTGTAAAGATTACATCAAAAAGGAGAGGAAATTTTGTGGATTGATGGCGTGTTTTCTGGTGGCGGTTTGAAGGGCTTTGCATTAGTAGGGGCATATCAAGTACTAGAAGCTGAACATTTTCGATTTAAACGTGTAGCTGGTACAAGTGCAGGTGCCATTTTAGCTGCCTTTATTGCTGCAGGATATAGTGGAAAAGAGATAGAAATGATGCTAGAAGAGTTAGATGTTCCTTCATTACTAGATCCAAGAAGAACAATTTTACCTTTTCCTTTTATGAAATGGGTAAATGTTTATAATCATTTAGGTCTCTATAAAGGAAAGGCCTTAGAAAAATGGTTTTTCCAAAAGCTAGCAGCAAAAGGAGTATACACTTTTGGTGATCTGCCTAAAGATTCACTTAAGTTAGTAGCTTCAGATTTAACCAATGGTAGAATGATTGTTTTACCAGACGATTTGCATAAATATCAAATTGAAGCAAAGAATTTTTCAGTTGCTTGTGCGTTACGCATGAGTTGTGGTATACCTTTTTTCTTTGAACCAGTTACATTAAAGACTGGGAAGGGTGAATCGGTTATAGTGGATGGTGGTGTTTTAAGTAATTTTCCACTATGGATATTCGATGATAAAGAAGGTCGGAAAGTACGTCCGATTTTAGGCCTGAAACTGAGCAGAAGTAGAGAAGAACAATGTCCTCAAGAAATTAAGAATGGTCTAAATTTATTTGAGGCACTATTTTCAACTATGAAAGATGCTCATGATGAAAGGTATATATCAAGACGACATGAAAGAGATATTATTTTTATTCCTGTAGAAGATTATAGTGCTACCCAATTTGATTTAAATGAAGAAACAAAAGAAACTCTATTAGAAATAGGAAGAAACCGTACAATTCAATTTTTACGAAATTGGCCAAGGTTGAGGTTATAATTATTTTTAAAAATTAATTATAAAACTATTGACCAATGACAAATAGGGTGTTATTATATAAAAGTTGCTGTTGAGATACGCAGCTACTAAAATATAAAATAAAATAACTGTTTGACATTAAATATAAAACATGTTATTATATAAAAGTTAACTCTTACAGAAGAGTAAACAAAATGAACCTTGAAAACTGAACAAGCAAAACGTAATCAATAAAGTTTTAAGTAGCTAGTTTTACTAGCGAACGAAACACAATTTTGGACATCAAACATGATGCCAGCAAAACAATTTGAGCTAATCAAATTTCTTTTATGGAGAGTTTGATCCTGGCTCAGGACGAACGCTGGCGGCGTGCCTAATACATGCAAGTCGAGCGAACAGAAAAGGAGCTTGCTCCTTTGACGTTAGCGGCGGACGGGTGAGTAACACGTGGGCAACCTACCTTGTAGTTTGGGATAACTCCGGGAAACCGGGGCTAATACCGAATAATCTCCTTTACTTCATGGTGAAGGACTGAAAGACGGTTTCGGCTGTCGCTATAGGATGGGCCCGCGGCGCATTAGCTAGTTGGTGAGGTAACGGCTCACCAAGGCGACGATGCGTAGCCGACCTGAGAGGGTGATCGGCCACACTGGGACTGAGACACGGCCCAGACTCCTACGGGAGGCAGCAGTAGGGAATCTTCCACAATGGGCGAAAGCCTGATGGAGCAACGCCGCGTGAGTGAAGAAGGTTTTCGGATCGTAAAACTCTGTTGTAAGGGAAGAACAAGTACAGTAGTAACTGGCTGTACCTTGACGGTACCTTATTAGAAAGCCACGGCTAACTACGTGCCAGCAGCCGCGGTAATACGTAGGTGGCAAGCGTTGTCCGGAATTATTGGGCGTAAAGCGCGCGCAGGCGGTCCTTTAAGTCTGATGTGAAAGCCCACGGCTCAACCGTGGAGGGTCATTGGAAACTGGGGGACTTGAGTGCAGAAGAGGAAAGTGGAATTCCAAGTGTAGCGGTGAAATGCGTAGAGATTTGGAGGAACACCAGTGGCGAAGGCGACTTTCTGGTCTGTAACTGACGCTGAGGCGCGAAAGCGTGGGGAGCAAACAGGATTAGATACCCTGGTAGTCCACGCCGTAAACGATGAGTGCTAAGTGTTAGGGGGTTTCCGCCCCTTAGTGCTGCAGCTAACGCATTAAGCACTCCGCCTGGGGAGTACGGTCGCAAGACTGAAACTCAAAGGAATTGACGGGGGCCCGCACAAGCGGTGGAGCATGTGGTTTAATTCGAAGCAACGCGAAGAACCTTACCAGGTCTTGACATCCCGTTGACCACTGTAGAGATATAGTTTCCCCTTCGGGGGCAACGGTGACAGGTGGTGCATGGTTGTCGTCAGCTCGTGTCGTGAGATGTTGGGTTAAGTCCCGCAACGAGCGCAACCCTTGATCTTAGTTGCCATCATTTAGTTGGGCACTCTAAGGTGACTGCCGGTGACAAACCGGAGGAAGGTGGGGATGACGTCAAATCATCATGCCCCTTATGACCTGGGCTACACACGTGCTACAATGGACGATACAAACGGTTGCCAACTCGCGAGAGGGAGCTAATCCGATAAAGTCGTTCTCAGTTCGGATTGTAGGCTGCAACTCGCCTACATGAAGCCGGAATCGCTAGTAATCGCGGATCAGCATGCCGCGGTGAATACGTTCCCGGGCCTTGTACACACCGCCCGTCACACCACGAGAGTTTGTAACACCCGAAGTCGGTGAGGTAACCTTTTGGAGCCAGCCGCCGAAGGTGGGATAGATGATTGGGGTGAAGTCGTAACAAGGTAGCCGTATCGGAAGGTGCGGCTGGATCACCTCCTTTCTAAGGATTATTTCGGAATACAAACCTTGGGTTTGTACGATTACGTTTTGCGTTCAGTTTTGAAGGTTCATTCTATCTGAATGAAACACTTCAAAACTTGTTCTTTGAAAACTGGATAAAACGACATTGAAATTGTAACAAACACATTTATTTTTTAAGTTTTTTATAGGCTTAATAACTTGGTTAAGTTATTAAGGGCGCACGGCGAATGCCTTGGCACTAGGAGCCGAAGAAGGACGGCACTAACACCGATATGCTTCGGGGAGCTGTAAGTGAGCTTTGATCCGGAGATTTCCGAATGGGGGAACCCACTACGTTTAATCGCGTAGTATCTTGACGTGAATACATAGCGTCTTGAAGGCAGACCCAGGGAACTGAAACATCTAAGTACCTGGAGGAAGAGAAAGAAAAATCGATTCCCTGAGTAGCGGCGAGCGAAACGGGAAGAGCCCAAACCAAGAGGCTTGCCTCTTGGGGTTGTAGGACACTCAATACGGAGTTACAAAAGAGCGAGTTAGATGAAGCGACTTGGAAAGGTCCGCCAGAGCAGGTAAAAGCCCTGTAGTCGAAAGTTCGTTCTCTCCTGAGTGGATCCTGAGTACGGCGGAACACGTGAAATTCCGTCGGAATCCGGGAGGACCATCTCCCAAGGCTAAATACTACCTAGTGACCGATAGTGAACCAGTACCGTGAGGGAAAGGTGAAAAGCACCCCGGAAGGGGAGTGAAAGAGATCCTGAAACCGTGTGCCTACAAGTAGTTAGAGCCCGTTAATGGGTGATAGCGTGCCTTTTGTAGAATGAACCGGCGAGTTACGATTACGTGCGAGGTTAAGCTTTAGAAGGCGGAGCCGCAGCGAAAGCGAGTCTGAATAGGGCGAAATAGTACGTGGTCGTAGACCCGAAACCAGGTGATCTACCCATGTCCAGGGTGAAGGTGAGGTAACACTTACTGGAGGCCCGAACCCACGCACGTTGAAAAGTGCGGGGATGAGGTGTGGGTAGCGGAGAAATTCCAATCGAACTTGGAGATAGCTGGTTCTCTCCGAAATAGCTTTAGGGCTAGCCTCGTGATGAGAATACTGGAGGTAGAGCACTGTTTGGACTAGGGGGCCATCCCGGTTTACCGAATTCAGACAAACTCCGAATGCCAGATATTTATACACGGGAGTCAGACTGCGAGTGATAAGATCCGTAGTCAAAAGGGAAACAGCCCAGACCACCAGCTAAGGTCCCAAAGTAATCGTTAAGTGGAAAAGGATGTGGCGTTGCACAGACAACCAGGATGTTGGCTTAGAAGCAGCCATCATTTAAAGAGTGCGTAATAGCTCACTGGTCGAGTGACGCTGCGCCGAAAATGTATCGGGGCTAAACGATTCACCGAAGCTGTGGATTGACATCTACGATGTCAGTGGTAGGAGAGCGTTCTAAGTGCGTTGAAGTCAGACCGGAAGGACTGGTGGAGCGCTTAGAAGTGAGAATGCCGGTATGAGTAGCGAAAGACGGGTGAGAATCCCGTCCACCGTATGACTAAGGTTTCCTGAGGAAGGCTCGTCCGCTCAGGGTTAGTCGGGACCTAAGCCGAGGCCGATAGGCGTAGGCGATGGACAACAGGTTGATATTCCTGTACCACCTCCTCACCGTTTGAGAAATGGGGGGACGCAGTAGGATAGGGTAAGCGCGCCGTTGGTTGTGCGCGTCCAAGCAGTAAGGCGTGTGTGTAGGCAAATCCGCACACTGTAACGTTGAGCTGTGATGGCGAGTCCGTATGGACGAAGTTCCTGATTTCACACTGCCAAGAAAAGCCTCTATCGAGGTGAGAGGTGCCCGTACCGCAAACCGACACAGGTAGTCGAGGAGAGAATCCTAAGGTGTGCGAGAGAACTCTCGTTAAGGAACTCGGCAAAATGACCCCGTAACTTCGGGAGAAGGGGTGCTCTTGAGCGTGCAAGCGCATGAGAGCCGCAGTGAATAGGCCCAGGCGACTGTTTAGCAAAAACACAGGTCTCTGCAAAACCGTAAGGTGACGTATAGGGGCTGACGCCTGCCCGGTGCTGGAAGGTTAAGAGGAGTGGTTAGCGCAAGCGAAGCTGCGAATTGAAGCCCCAGTAAACGGCGGCCGTAACTATAACGGTCCTAAGGTAGCGAAATTCCTTGTCGGGTAAGTTCCGACCCGCACGAAAGGCGTAACGATCTGGGCACTGTCTCAACGAGAGACTCGGTGAAATTATAGTACCTGTGAAGATGCAGGTTACCCGCGACAGGACGGAAAGACCCCGTGGAGCTTTACTGTAGCCTGATATTGAATTTTGGTACAACTTGTACAGGATAGGTAGGAGCCAGAGATCTCGGAGCGCCAGCTTCGAAGGAGGCGTCGGTGGGATACTACCCTGGTTGTATTGAAATTCTAACCCATGCCCCTTAGCGGGGCAGGAGACAGTGTCAGGCGGACAGTTTGACTGGGGCGGTCGCCTCCTAAAAGGTAACGGAGGCGCCCAAAGGTTCCCTCAGAATGGTTGGAAATCATTCGTAGAGTGTAAAGGCACAAGGGAGCTTGACTGCGAGACCTACAAGTCGAGCAGGGTCGAAAGACGGGCTTAGTGATCCGGTGGTTCCGCATGGAAGGGCCATCGCTCAACGGATAAAAGCTACCCCGGGGATAACAGGCTTATCTCCCCCAAGAGTCCACATCGACGGGGAGGTTTGGCACCTCGATGTCGGCTCATCGCATCCTGGGGCTGTAGTCGGTCCCAAGGGTTGGGCTGTTCGCCCATTAAAGCGGTACGCGAGCTGGGTTCAGAACGTCGTGAGACAGTTCGGTCCCTATCCGTCGTGGGCGTAGGAAATTTGAGAGGAGCTGTCCTTAGTACGAGAGGACCGGGATGGACACACCGCTGGTGTACCAGTTGTCTTGCCAAAGGCATTGCTGGGTAGCTATGTGTGGACGGGATAAGTGCTGAAAGCATCTAAGCATGAAGCCCCCCTCAAGATGAGATTTCCCATTACGCAAGTAAGTAAGATCCCTCAAAGACGATGAGGTAGATAGGTTCGAGGTGGAAGTGTGGTGACACATGGAGCTGACGAATACTAATCGATCGAGGACTTAACCAAAAAAGTTTGAAGCATTCAATGCACCGTTTATCCAGTTTTGAAAGAACAAATCTTTCAATTAAATACAAAGTCTAGTGATGATGGCAAAGAGGTCACACCCGTTCCCATACCGAACACGGAAGTTAAGCTCTTTAGCGCCGATGGTAGTTGGGGGCTTCCCCCTGTGAGAGTAGGACGTCGCTAGGCAACAAAACAGTCAGCTGTGCGCTGACTGTTTTTTTACTTTGTCTTGATAACTTTTAACTTTACCAAAGAGTTTGATCAAATGTGTTTTTTGAATTTAAATAATGCAAATAAATGCCTCAAAAATGTAGTTAATTATTTGTATTGTTTATCTTAATTGTTATTTGTTAAAAATCTGAATTGTCTTTCTTTTATAAGTTCCTTGACAGTAGCAGTCCACGTTGTTAATCTTACAATTAATATTCTTTTAACTATAGGAGGAAGTTACGAAAATGTGGGAGACTAAATTTGCCAAAGAAGGTTTAACTTTTGATGATGTATTATTAGTACCAGCTCATTCCGAAGTACTACCGAAAGATGTTGATTTATCTGTTCAATTAACACCTAAGATTAAATTAAACATCCCAATGGTCAGCGCAGGTATGGATACAGTTACAGAGTCTAAAATGGCGATTGCTATGGCACGTCAAGGCGGTATCGGTATTATCCATAAAAACATGGGAATTGATGAGCAAGCTGAACAGGTAGAAAAAGTAAAACGTTCTGAAAATGGTGTTATTACAAACCCATTCTTCTTAACTCCGACACATCAAGTTTTCGATGCTGAGCATCTAATGGGTAAATACCGAATCTCTGGTGTTCCTATTGTTGATAGTATGGAAAATCAAAAGCTAGTAGGGATTATTACAAACCGAGATTTACGTTTTATCTCTGACTACTCTTTAAAAATTGAAGATGTAATGACGAAAGAAGATTTGATTACAGCACCAGTTGGAACGACTTTAGAGGATGCTGAAAAAATTCTTCAACAATATAAAATCGAAAAGCTTCCAATTGTAGATGAAGAAGGTAGATTAACTGGACTTATTACAATTAAGGATATCGAGAAAGTGATTGAATTCCCGAATGCTGCGAAAGATACACATGGCCGTTTACTAGTAGGCGCGGCTGTTGGTGTATCAAAGGATACGATGGTACGTATTGAGAAGCTTGTAGAAGCACAAGTTGACATTGTTGTAATCGATACAGCCCACGGTCATTCAGAAGGCGTATTACAAACAATTCGTTCAATCCGTGAGACTTACCCTGAGCTAGAAATCATCGCTGGTAATGTTGCTACAGGAGAAGGCGCACGTGCATTATTTGAAGCAGGAGCAGATGTTGTTAAAGTAGGTATCGGTCCTGGTTCTATTTGTACTACACGTGTTGTAGCTGGTGTAGGTGTCCCACAAATTACAGCAGTATATGATTGTGCTACAGTAGCTCGTGAGCTAGGTAAAACAATAATTGCAGATGGTGGTATTAAATACTCTGGTGATATCGTAAAAGCACTAGCAGCTGGAGGCAACGTTGTAATGCTTGGTTCCCTTCTAGCAGGTACATCTGAATCTCCGGGAGAAACAGAAATCTTCCAAGGACGTCGTTTTAAAGTTTATCGTGGTATGGGTTCTATCGGCGCAATGGAAAAAGGTTCTAAAGATCGTTACTTCCAAGAGGATGCAAAAAAATTAGTACCTGAAGGTATTGAAGGCCGCCTTCCTTATAAAGGACCATTAGCTGATACAATCTACCAACTGATTGGTGGTATTCGCGCTGGTATGGGTTATTGTGGAGCTCCACATCTTGAACACCTACGCGAGAATGCACAATTTGTTAGAATGACAGGTGCTGGTCTACGTGAATCACATCCACATGATGTACAGATTACAAAAGAATCACCAAACTATTCCATGTAATATATTACTTGCAACTTTTATGCTTTCGCATCGTCTACAAAGATGGCGCGAGAGCATTTTTTTATGGTAGAGAGTCAACACGTTTGTTGTTATCTATGATAAAATGTCGAGGACAAGATTATTTTTTGGAGGGCTTTAAAGGTGAAAAAGAAAATGAACACCGTATTACGCTTACTCCTAATTCCTGTTTTATTATTTAGTATTTTTGCAGGTATTCCTGCAAAGGCTAATGCGGAAACAGATTTAGGATTAACAGTGGATGCTGCGATTTTAATTGATGCAGATTCAGGAAAAATTTTATTTGAACAAAATGCAGATACTTCACTAGGTATTGCAAGTATGACAAAGATGATGACTGAATACCTGTTATTGGACGCGATTGATGCAGGGACAGTTAAGTGGGATCAAGAATATCACGTAACAGATTATACGTATCGTATGTCTCAAAATCGTGCATTAAGTAATGTACCTTTACGTAGAGATGGCACTTATACGATTCGTGAGCTATACGAGGCAATGGCAATCTATTCAGCAAATGCAGCAACCGTAGCCATTGCTGAAACGATCGCAGGTTCTGAAACTGAATTTTTAAAGTTAATGAATAAAAAAGCAGAAGAACTTGGTTTAGAGGGCTATAAATTTGTCAACGCTACTGGTCTTAATAATGCTGATTTATTTGGTATGCATCCATCAGGCACAGGCCCAGAAGATGAAAATGTAATGCCTGCAAAATCTGTAGCTAAATTAGCGTATCATTTATTAAAGGATCACCCAAAGGTATTAGAGACATCTAAAATTGCAAAAAAGACATTCCGTGAAGGGACAGAAGATGCAATTAAAATGTCTAACTGGAACTTTATGTTACCGGGATTAGTGTATGAATATCAAGGTGTAGATGGATTAAAGACAGGTACAACAAACTTTGCAGGTCACTGCTTCACAGGTACTGCAGAGCGCAATGGTACTCGTTTGATTGCAGTTGTAATGAAGGCTGTTGATGCAAATGGACAAGGTTCATATGAAGCTCGCTTTGATGCCACAGCGAAATTATTTAACTACGGCTTTTCACAATTCTCAAAGCAGGAAATTTTACCAGGGAACTATACATTCAAAAATCAAAAAACAGTTAAAGTAACAAAAGGTAAAGAAGACAAAGTATCGATTGCAGTAAAAGAACCAATTTCATTTATGATTAAGTCTTCTGATAAAGACTTATATAAACCTACATTGGTTTTAGATAAAAAGAGTTTAGAGGCAGATGTTAAAAAAGACACTGTTGTAGGAAAGGTCGTTATTGAACGCACAGAAGGCACAGATTACGGCTTTATCGATGGCAAGGATATTTCATCCGATGTTGTCACAACAGAGGCTGTAGAGCGTGCTAGCGGTATCTCATTGTTCTTCCAAGGTGTAGGTAACTTCTTCGGTAATTTATGGGGAGGCATTACAGACTTTGTTGGTGGATTGTTTTAATATTTAAATAAGAGCACATGAATGTACTTAAGCATTCATGTGCTTTTTCACATTTTTACACGCTACAGCATACGCTAATAGGCGAAAGGATGTGGCTAAATGTGTGGCATTACAGGCTGGGCTAGTTTTCAAAAGGATTTAAGAACAAGTGACACAATATTAAAATCGATGACGCAAACATTAAATAAGAGAGGGCCAGATGATGAAAATATTTGGTGTAGTGAGCATATTGCATTTGGCCATCGACGGTTAGCTGTTATTGATTTAATCGGTGGTAAACAACCAATGAAAAAAATCCATGATGGTTTGAACTATGTCATTACATATAATGGCGAACTTTACAATACAGAAGAGCTACGTAAGGAACTTCAAAAAAGAGGGCACAGTTTTACAACACAATCAGATACTGAAGTACTATTAACTGCCTATATTGAATGGAAAGAGCAGTGTGTAGAATTTCTAAATGGTATTTTTGCCTTCGGTGTTTGGGATGAGCAAACACAGTCTTTATTTTTGTGTCGAGACCGACTAGGCGTAAAGCCCTTGTATTATACAGAGCAACAAGAAGGTGTACTTTTTGCATCGGAGGTGAAGGCTCTGCTAGCACACCCCACGGTTCAAGCATGTGTAAATGTTGAAGGGTTGGCAAGTATGATGGCTGTAGGGCCTTCTAGAGAGCCAGGTAAAACCCTTTTTCAAAATATTAAAGAATTACGGCCTGGCTATGCTATGCGATTCTCTAGAGAAGAAGGTTTAAGAAAGTGGCCGTATTGGCAGCTACAAAGTCGTAGACATGAAGAAACATTAGGAGAAACAATTGAACATGTTCGTTTTTTGTTAACGGATGCTATAGAACGTCAGCTAGTTTCAGATGTACCCATTTGTACGTTTCTTTCAGGAGGACTAGATTCCAGTATTATCACCGGCATTGCAGCAAATAGATTCCAACAGCAAAGCCATCAGTTGCATACGTATTCTATTGATTATGAAGATAATGAGCGATTCTTTAACCCACATTCTTTCCAGACCTCCACAGATACGTACTGGATTCAAAAAATGACAGAAACTTTCAAGACAGCTCATCACGCAGAGGAGATCACTCAGCAACAGTTAATTGATTTATTAGTGGAATCGGTCATCGTTCGCGATTCTCCAGGTATGGCAGATGTAGATTCTTCGTTATTATGGTTTTGTCGTGAAATAAAAAGGGAATTTACTGTAGCGCTATCAGGAGAGTGTGCAGATGAAATTTTTGGTGGTTATCCATGGTTTAAAGATAGGATTACTGGTTTCCCTTGGATCCGTTCATTGTCTGAAAGAAGTGCATTACTCCAAGAGAAGTGGAACAAAAAATTAAAAATTGAATCCTATGCACAACAACTATATACACAAACAATAGCTGAAGTTCCTTTGTTAGATGGAGAAGGTCTAGCAGAGGCAAAGCATCGCGAAATGTCCTACTTAAATATGCTATGGTTTATGCAAACATTATTAGAGCGGAAGGATCGTATGAGTATGGGGGCAAGTTTAGAGGTACGTGTCCCTTTTGCAGATCATCGGCTTGTAGAATATGCCTGGAATATTCCGTGGGAAATGAAGAATTTGGATGGAATAGAAAAAGGATTACTTCGAAAATCAATGGCACATCTATTGCCGAATGAAGTGTTATATCGTAAAAAAAATCCTTATCCCAAAACATATCATCCTGTCTATACAGCAGGAGTGCAAAAATGGTTGAAGGAAATTCTGCATGATAAAAATTCAATTTTGCATGAACTATTTGAACGACAAAAGCTTGCGGAGTTAATTGAATCGGGAGGTAGCTCTTTTAAGGTTCCATGGTATGGGCAATTAATGGCAGGTCCCCAGCTTTTAGCTTATCTAGGGCAAATTCATACTTGGTTTGAGCATTATCAAATTCAATTAATTGAGACTTAATATAAAACGCCCCATCTACATAGATGGGGCGTTTTTTTGTATACTCCAGCAATCCATCAACTGCTCAATGGATGATTCGATTGCTTGTACAGGAATCCCTCCAAAACCTAATAAAAATTGAGCTTGTGAAGATTCATAATCATCTAGTCTATAGGCTGATAATGGATAAATACCGATCTCTGCTTGAGAGGCGAGCTGTTGTAATTGTTTTTCTGAGAATGTGTGTTCAACCTCTAATAAAATATGCATACCCGCTTGTTCACCAGTAATGTTAATGGATGATGAATATTTTTCTAAAATAGAAGTTAGTTTATCATGTTTTTTACGATAAATTTTACGCATACGATTGAGATGCTTTGCAAAATGCCCATCACCCATAAAATTTGCCACAATATGCTGATCAAAACGAGGCACAGTTGATGAGTAATAATTAAAGACATCGTTATAAGTAGCAAGTAGCTTAGGTGGAAGTACAAAATAAGCTACTCGCAAGGATGGCATTAAAGATTTGGTAAAAGTACTCATGTAAATAACTTTATCGTTTCGATCTAATGCGTTTAGGGCAGGAATTGGTTTTCCAGCATAACGAAATTCCGAATCATAATCATCCTCAATAATATAACGAGATGTGCTTTGTGCCGCCCAATTTAAAGCCTGTGCTCGTCTTGTAGCAGATAATACAGCTCCAGTTGGGAACTGATGTGAGGGTGTAATATACACAACATTAGCATCTGTTTTTTCAAGATCATGAATAATTATGCCCTCTTCATCAACTGCAATTGGGTAAACTTTTCGTTTATGCTGGGAAAACATTCGATGGACGGCAGGGTATCCTGGGTTTTCTAATGCAAAGCTGGTGTCCTCACTAAAAAGACGGAGAATCATAGGGAGGAGCTGCTCCGTCCCTGAACCAATAACAATTTGTTCAGGGTGGCATACAACACCACGGGATTGATATAAATAATTAGCAATCTCTGTGCGTAAAGGCAGTTCACCTTGTGGTTCCCCTGTTAATAATAGCTCCTTTGAGGTATCGTCAAAAAGCTCTTTTGCATACTTTCTCCATGTTTGAAATGGAAAAGCATCGATATCAATAGATCCAGGATTAAAATCGATTTTGTAAGACTTTTTCTTAGGATATTCATTAATGGACGCCATAGTATCTTGTTGAATGTAAGGCAGTTCATCTATTTCTTCTACAAAATAGCCAATACGTGATTTGGACATAATATAGCCTTCAGCTAATAGCTGAGCATAGGCAATTTCAATTGTTGTTTGGGAAATGTTTAAAAAATCAGCTAATTTTCTTTTTGAAGGCAGTTTTTCTCCTACAGTTATTTTCTTAGAAATAATAGCTTCTTTAATACCGTTATAAAGCTGATCATAAAGCGGTTTATCACTATCCCTTTCAAGCTGGAATAAAAGCATATCCATGATCTGGAACCTCCTGACCCTATAAATATTTTAAAAACTGGATATTTTGATATGGTCAATTTCTATTATACTAAACTTCATCATAAAGGTGGAGGTTAGAAAATGAAACGAACAGGTACAGAGCTAGTAAAACGTGGAATGGCAGAAATGCAAAAAGGCGGCGTCATTATGGATGTCATTAATGCAGAGCAAGCAAAAATTGCAGAAGCTGCAGGTGCTGTAGCAGTTATGGCATTAGAAAGAGTACCTTCAGATATTCGGAAAGCAGGTGGCGTTGCACGCATGGCCGATCCTCGGATTGTTGAGGAAGTAATGGGAGCTGTAACTATTCCTGTCATGGCCAAAGCACGTATAGGTCATATTGTTGAAGCACGTGTTTTAGAAGCAATGGGTGTTGATTATATTGATGAAAGTGAAGTTTTAACACCAGCAGATGAAGAATACCATTTATTAAAAAGTGAATACACAGTACCGTTTGTGTGTGGCTGTCGTGATTTAGGGGAGGCAGCCCGTCGTATCGGGGAAGGTGCCTCGATGTTACGGACAAAAGGTGAACCAGGAACAGGGAATATTGTGGAGGCAGTTCGCCATATTCGTAAAGTAAATGCACAGGTTCGTAAAGTCGTAGGAATGACAGAGGATGAATTAATGACAGAGGCGAAATTACTAGGAGCTCCTTTCGAGTTATTAAGAGAAATTAAACGTCTTGGTCGTTTACCAGTAGTAAACTTCGCAGCAGGAGGAGTGGCGACGCCTGCTGATGCAGCCTTAATGATGGAACTTGGAGCTGATGGCGTTTTCGTTGGTTCAGGTATTTTTAAATCTGAGAAGCCAGAAAAATTTGCACGTGCCATTGTAGAGGCGACTACTCATTATAAAGACTATAAGCTTATTGCGGAAATATCAAAAGAGCTCGGCGTGCCAATGAAGGGGATTGATATTGCACAGCTTGGACACAACGAGCGTATGCAAGAGCGAGGTTGGTAGCATGAAGCGAATTGGTGTATTAGCATTACAAGGAGCAGTTCGTGAGCATATACAAATGTTAGAGGCTCTTGGTTGCGAAGCAATTCAAGTAAAACAAAGAAAGGATTTAGGAAACCTAGATGGACTTGTGTTACCAGGTGGAGAAAGCACAACAATGAGAAAATTGCTGGATCGATTTGATCTACTGGAGCCAATTCGTGGACTTGCACAGCAAGGATTACCGATGCTTGGTACATGTGCGGGATTAATTTTATTAGCCAAGGATCTAATTGAAGATGAACCACATTTGGCTGTGATGGACGTGACTGTAGCAAGAAACTCATATGGACGTCAGGTGGATAGCTTCGAAGTACAACTAGATATTCCTAAAGTAGGTATAGGGATTCCAGCGGTATTTATTCGTGCACCTCATATTGAAGCGGTAGGTAAAGGTGTTGAAATTCTTGCACAACATGAAGGGAAAATAATCTTGGCACAAGATGGCCATTTATTGGGTTGTTCGTTTCATCCCGAATTAACAGAGGATACACGAATTATTGAATATTTTGTATCCTCTATGGTATGACTTGCAAAATTTGTTTTCATATAGTACAGTATGGTTAAATTTTAAATAACTGAACACGATGATGGGAAGTAGTAGCAAGCACGTTTTTTTTAGAGAGTCAGCGGTTGGTGGAAGCTGATAAAAGCACTTGTGAATCCGTCCTGGAGTTGCACAGTCGAAGTGAATGAAGTAGGCTGTAGCCGGCTGAAATGCCGTTATGAAATAAGTGGATTAGGCAGAAGTATGTCTAGTCAATTAGGGTGGCAACGCGGGTAGCTCTCGTCCCTTTTTAGGGACGAGGGCTTTTTTGTGTTCATTTCGCTGCAACAATTTTCCATCATGAAGAAACTATTGGAGGTATGAAGATGTTAGATATTAAACGCGTACGTGAGAATTTCACGGAAATTAAAGAGATGTTATTAACACGTAATGAGGACTTGGGAAATTTAGATGACTTTGAAGACTTAGATGCAAAACGTCGTGAATTAATTGCCAAAACAGAAGAATTAAAAGCGGAACGCAATAAAGTATCTGAACAAATCTCAGTTATGAAACGTAACAAAGAAAATGCTGATGAAGTCATTGCTCGTATGCGTCAGGTTGGCGATGAAATTAAAGAATTAGATGTACAATTAAATGATGTGGAAGAACGCTTTAAAGATATGATGATGCGTTTACCAAACATCCCACATGAATCTGTACCAGTAGGCACAACAGAGGACGACAATGTTGAGGAATATACATGGGGTGAAATTCCGACATTTGATTTTGATATTAAAGCACACTGGGACCTTGCTACGGATTTAAAAATTGTAGACTTTGAACGCGGCGCGAAAGTAACAGGTAGCCGTTTCTTATTCTATCGTGGTCTTGGTGCTCGTTTAGAAAGGGCATTAATGTCATTCATGATGGATTTACATGCAGAGGAGCATGGTTACGAGGAAATGCTACCACCTGTCATTGTTAATCGTGATAGCCTAACAGGTACAGGGCAACTTCCGAAATTTGAGGAAGATGTATTCAAATTAGAGGAAACAGATTATTTCATGATTCCAACTGCAGAAGTACCAGTAACGAACTTCTATCGAGATGAGATTTTACCGGCTGAAGCTTTACCACAAGGCTTTGCAGCGTATAGTGCGTGCTTCCGTTCAGAAGCGGGTTCAGCAGGCCGTGATACACGTGGTTTAATTCGTCAACACCAGTTCAATAAAGTAGAATTAGTACGTTTTGTAAAACCAGAGGAGTCATACGAACAATTAGAGCTATTAACAAGTCATGCAGAAAAAGTATTACAATTATTAGGCTTACCATATCGTAAGTTAAAAATGTGTACAGCTGATTTAGGTTTTACTGCAGCGAAAAAATATGATTTAGAAGTTTGGATTCCTGCACAAAACATGTACCGTGAAATTTCTTCTTGCTCTAACTTTGAGGATTTTCAGGCACGACGAGCAAATATCCGCTTCCGTCGTGAGCCAAATGCTAAACCAGAATATGTGCACACATTAAACGGTTCAGGTCTTGCCATTGGCCGTACAGTTGCTGCTATTCTAGAAAACTACCAACAAGCTGATGGCAGCGTAGTAATTCCTGAAGTTTTAAGACCTTATATGGGCGGTAAAGAAGTAATCGCACCAAAATAAACAACAGATAAAGCTATTTTAGACAATTCCTTTATGAATGTTCTAAAATAGCTTTTTTGTGTTGCAAAAATTGAATTCTCTCATAATTTTTGAAAATTCGTTATAATGGGTAATATTTATGGGGACAAGGGGGAGAAATTCATGGAATTGCAACAATTTGCACAGGCTTTGAGTGAATTTGATAATGTTTTAATTACAGATGATAAAGGCTGTGCAATCTTTTATGACTTAGCAGATTTAAATATATTATTGGAAATCGGCTTAACACCAGATGAATTTTTTCAAAGCACTGTGACTGATAATTATCAAAATTTATCACCTGAGACAAGTACTGTCTTTCAAGTCATACAAACAGGGCAGCCAGTTTTATACTATGAACAACAACTTACAACATTAAACGGATTTAGTTATTTATCACTGAGTTCGACCTATCCCATTATGGAGCATGGAAAAGTCATTGGTGCCATTGAATTTTCAAAACATTTTTATGAAACTAAGCAAATTAAATACTTAGATAATTTCCTGGGACATAAATTATATCGAGATAATCATACGACCTACCGTTTGGAGGATTACATTACGACAAACGCCGAAATGAAAACTCAACTTGAAAAGGCACGTCGTAGTGCTCAAAAAAGTGCACCAGTTTTACTAACTGGGGAAACTGGAACTGGGAAAGATATTATCGCACAAGGCATACACAATGAAAGTGAACGCTATACAAAGCCGTTTATTACTTTGAACTGCTCAACATTAACAGAGGATAATATATTTACTCAGCTATATGGCTCGGACAATGAAGCAAAAAGTGGAAAGTTACAGGAGGCTAATGGTGGGACGTTACTCATTGACCACCTTAATTTATTGGATATCTCTTTGCAGGCGAAACTTTTACATGCGGTAGATATAAAAGTGTTAAATGGTGAGCCCTTAGATATACGGTATATTACTACTGTCAATGAAGATGTAGATAAACTATTAGCTGAAAAAAGGCTACGTGAGGATTTATTTTATCGCTTAAATGTTCTCCAAATTGATTTGCCACCGCTAAGATTAAGGAAGGAAGATATTCCAATTATCCTTGATTTTTATATCCAATTTTACAATGAACATACACTACAGAAAAATGTAAGCTATCGTAATGAAGTAATTCAATTATTTTATGCCTATCATTGGCCGGGGAATGTACGAGAACTAAAAAATGCCCTTGAAACGGCATATAATAATTTGCTTGGAGATGAAATACTTGTTGAACATGTTCCAGAGAGGATTAAAAAAAATGTTCAACATTCAACTCAATCGATCATGCAAAACAACCAATCTGGACATTTACGAGATTTAACGGAAGCCTACGAGCGTCTAATAATAGCGGAAAAGTTGCGTGAAACGGATGGACGATTAGCGGAAACAGCTAGACGTTTAGGTATTTCTCGTCAATTACTAAAATATAAGTGTTTAAAATATGAATTGTTGTAAAAAAAATTTTACAAAAAGGGGATAAAAATTTATCTCCTTTTTTCGTGTTATTAAATTTTTTATTATTTAGATAAATCTTCTGTAAACAATTATAAAGGGGTTGAGGATATGTCTAAAGTTGTGCAGCATACGATAATCGTGGGGCTAGCCTTATTTGCTATATTTTTTGGTGCTGGGAATTTAATATTTCCGCCATCCATAGGAAATAGTGCAGGGGAATCTTGGATTTCCGCTTTGATGGGCTTTAGCTTAACGGGTGTTATTTTACCTGTGCTTGCGGTGTATGCAATTTATAATACTGGGGGAACTGTGGAAGCGCTCACAAGACCAATTGGAAATTGGTTTTATAAAGCCTTTAATACGGTCATGATGGTTTGTATTGGGATGGTTGTCACAATACCGAGGATGTCAGCGACAACTCATGAATTAGGGGTATCACAAATTATTCCGAACGTACCTTTAATTGTGTCAGTATTAGCATTTTTTGCGATTTGCTTTTACTTTGCGATGGACCAATCGAATGTGATCGATAAGATTGGAAAATGGTTGACGCCTGTTCTTGTTCTTATACTTATTATCCTCATTGGTAAAGGGGTATTAGACCCAATAGGAGCGGCAATTAATACCGGTGCAGAAAGTGTTTTTGCCAACTCCATAATAGCAGCCTATCAAACAGGAGATGTGGGAACAGGTATTCTTTGTGCGCCAATCTTTTTAGCAGCAATCGTTGGCTACGGCTATAAAGGGAAACAATCTAAAAAGGTCGCGCTTGGTGGTATGGCTATTGCTGCAATAGGGTTAATTGCAGTATATGGTGGCCTACTTTATTTAGGGGCTACAAGTAGTGGCATCATCACAAATCCTGGCAGTGATACAGAACTATTAGCGGGCATTGCCTTTAGTGTCATTGGTAATTTGGGTAAAGCGTTACTAGCTATATGTGTTGTTTTTGCCTGCTTAACATCAGCGATTGGCGTCATGGTCATATCTTCACAGTTTTTAAATGAACTAACAAAAGAGAAGCTTGGCTATAGAACGTGGGTCTTTATTATGTGTGTAGTAGGCGCAACTATTGGCTCCTTAGGTGTAGGTGCCATCGTCGAAATTACATTGCCGATTTTCTTGGTAATTTATCCAGTCATTATTGTACTTGTGCTACTGGGAGCCTTTGATCGTTTTGTACCAAATGCAGGAGCCTATAAAGGAACTGTACTATTTGCATTTCTAGTAAGCGTCGTTGAAACATTTGCTAGCTATGAAATTACGATACCTGGTGTGACACAGTTGGTCATGCATTTACCATTGCAGTCTAGTGGATTTGCTTGGATTATGCCATCTATTGTTGGCTTTATTATCGGTACTATTTTGCATAAGGTGCTGAAAGCAGAAGATCCTGAAAAATCTACTTTTGGTATGGAAGAAATAGGAGTTGAAAAATGATGAAAATTATTTGTAACGCAAAGATTTATACGGCAGATACTAATCAGCCATCTGCAACTGCTATGGTAATTGAAGGAGGAGAGATACTTTGGATTGGACAACAGGAAGATTTACCCCCCTATCAGGGAGAAATAATAGATGTACAAGGAAAGGTCATTATTCCTGGGATTATTGACGCTCATATGCATCCGATTATGTTAGCGGATGTTTTGGAACAAGTGGCTTGTTTACCTCCATATATTTATTCTATTGAGGATATAATTAATGCACTAGCAAATTATGATGCAAGTCAGCGGGGATGGCTATTAGGCTGGGGCTATGATGAAGGGAAACTAAAGGAAAGAAGAGCGCCTTTAAAAGAGGACTTAGACCGTGCCTCTACAGAGTTACCTGTTATTGTTATGCGTACATGTGGTCATATCGTATCGGTTAATAGTAGAGCATTAGCAATCGCAGGTATTACGAAGGATACGCTTGATCCACAGGGTGGACAAATCGATCGGGATGAAAATGGAGAACCTACAGGCGTACTGCGTGAAAATGCACGGAATCTAGTGTTACAGCATTTACCTACACCCTCTGAAGAAGAGATTGTCAAAAGGCTGCTAAAGCTATCACAAACTTTGGCATCCTATGGTGTAACAAGTATTACAGAATTAATGGCAACTGTAGCACCAATTGATTATTTAGGCCTGTATCGTAAAGCTCAAGAAAAAGGCTTTAAGCAACGCGTAGCAGTTTATTATATCTGGGAGGATATTCAACGATTTGAGCTGTTGACAGCAAATACTATTGATCGTTCTGCAGGAGCCTATATCGGAGGCATCAAGCTATTTTCGGATGGTAGTGTTTCAGGCCGTACAGCACTTGTTTCTGAGCCATTTTTGGGAAGTGATGAAAAAGGCATAGCGATGACTTCGAAAGAGGAGCTGCTAGCTGCTGCTGCGGTAGCAAAAGAATATGGTATTCAATTAGTGGTTCATGCAATGGGGGACAGAGCCATTGATCTAATTGTCGACACATTTTATGAGGAAAAGGCTTGGTTAACAGATGCACCGTCTGTTCGTATTGAGCATGCAGCCATGCCATCTAAAAGTGCCTTGCAAAAAGCTGCTGAATGGGGGATAGGCTTTGTGCCACAACCCATCTTCTTATTTTGTGAAATTGAGAGTTATTTAGAGAATCTAGGGCTAGAAAAAACACAGACATTATATGGTGTACAAACATTTCTCAAGAGAGGAATTGCGACAGCGCTCTCTTCAGATGCGCCTGCTACATCATGGGCAGAAGCGGCTAATCCCTTTGTTACGATACAAACAGCTGTTACACGAACAGCCTATGATGGAACAGATTTAGGTACCGCAGAAAAAATCTCTGTAGAGGAGGCATTACAGCTATACACAGTTGATGCCAAGACGATGATTCGTATGGAGAACGTTGGTCAGTTAAAAGAGGGCTATGAAGCTAATTTTGTTGTACTAACAGACGATTTGCTGACGCTTTCACATAACCAGCTTATGCATGTAAAACCATTCGCTACATATATCGAAGGAGAATGTGTTTTTACACAATCCACTATTCAAGCTCAATAAATTAGATGAAGATGGTCGCTGCTACGACACATTTCATATATATCACTATTCCCTTAAATATAAAAGGAAGGTGTCTCATGAGGAGGCACCTTCTTTAATGACCATTTATATCGTTGGAAGCTAATCGTGCTTTTTTCTCAGCTTTTTTACGATCTCTTAATGCCTTAAAAAAGTCTGTTAAAATTTGACCACATTCCTCGGCTAAAATCCCTTCTGTTACATCACATTCATGATTAAAGCGTTCATCATTTAATAAACGGTAAAGAGAATCTACACAGCCAGCTTTTTGATCTCTTGCCCCATAAACAACTCGAGGTACACGTGATTGGAGAATGGCCCCTGCACACATTGGACAAGGCTCCAATGTAACATAAAGAGTAGTATTCTCCAGTCGCCAACTCCCTATTTTTTTGCAGGCTTCTTGAATCACTAACAACTCCGCATGTGTTGTAGCATTTTGCGTTGTTTCTCTTAAATTATGCGCACGTGCAATGATTTTTCCTTCATAAACAAGTACTGCACCAATTGGTACTTCCCCAAGTAAGGCAGCCTGTTGAGCTTCCTCTAAGGCTTGTTTCATAAATAAACGATCTGCGTCAAAAATATCCACTCATATCTCTCCTTAACAGTAGTGTAGCGTGCTGAATTGGTAATTGCTACTGTTAACTTCTTTTCGGATGTTATATTCATCTATAATCATCGCAGCCATGCGTAAACGCTTCCCCTGTAATATGTTGAAGCATAAATACTTGTTGACATTCCTTATATATCCATATATATTTATATATGAACACATGCTCATATATAAATATTGAAGAATGGGGTAAACTTCTATGGATGAAAAATTAAACAGTTCAGAAATGCAAAAAAATATTGATCAGCATTTAGATGAAGAGACATTATTTGTAGTATCTCAGACTTTTAAAGCATTGAGTGATCCAACACGAATTCGTATTTTAAACTTACTTTGTTCAGATGAACATTCTGTTAATGATATTGCAGAAATTTTAGATTTAGGCCAATCAACCGTTTCCCACCAATTACGCTTTCTTAAAAATTTAAGATTGGTGAAATTTAGGAGAGAGGGAACAACCTTATATTATTCTAAGGACGATGATCACATTATGAATTTATTGAAGCAGGCCATTGAGCATGCGGCTCATAACTAAAATGAAATGGGGGAATAACAATGGGACATCAACACGACCATGGCCATGATCATACACATGGTGCAAATAAAAAGGTATTATTACTGTCGTTTATTATTATTACAGGGTATATGGTAGTGGAAGCCATTGGTGGCTTTTTAACAAATAGTTTGGCTCTTTTATCAGATGCAGGGCATATGTTAAGTGACTCTATCTCTTTAGGTATAGCGATGTTAGCTTTTATGTTTGGGGAAAAAGCTGCAAGCTATAGTAAAACATACGGCTATAAACGATTTGAGATTTTAGCTGCAGTACTGAATGGTATTACATTAATAGGAATCGCATTATTTATTTTCTATGAAGCAATTGAACGATTTACAAACCCACCAGAAGTAGCTACAACTGGAATGCTTATTATTAGTATAATTGGTTTGTTCGTTAACATTTTAGTTGCCTGGATTATGATGCGTGGAAGTGATACAAAGGATAATTTAAATATGCGCGGAGCATTTTTACATGTACTAAGTGATATGCTAGGGTCTGTAGGCGCTATTGTTGCGGCACTATTAATTATGTTTTTTGGCTGGGGCTGGGCAGATCCTCTTGCAAGCGTTATTGTTGCATTATTGGTCGTACGAAGTGGCTACCATGTCACAAAAGCCTCCATTCATGTCTTAATGGAGGGGACACCTTCAAATGTAGATGTTCAGGAGATTATTCAGTTAATAGAACAGACTGATGGAATAGAAAGTATCCACGATTTACACATCTGGACAATTACTAGTGGAACGAATGCATTATCCTGTCATGCGGTTGTCAATGATCAATTGAAAATAGCTGAGAGTGAGCATATCTTGCGGAAAATTGAACATAATCTTCAACATAAGGGCATTAAGCATGTAACAATTCAATTAGAAACATCCTTACATCGACATGATAATTCTATTTTATGTAAATTAGAAAATGACCATGAACATCATCATGATGATAAATAAAATTTTTTATGACTTGCATACCCTTCTTGGGTATAGTATGATGATTACAAATAGGAGGTGTAGTGAATGGAGGAGACAGTAAAAGAGGATGCTTGTCATACAGAGGAAGCTACGTCTTGCCGAAAAAGTCATCACCCTGAGCGTGTGAAAAAGGATCTAACAACTCGCTTAAATCGAATTGAAGGTCAGATTCGTGGTATTAAGGGAATGATTGATAAAGATGTTTACTGTGATGATATTATTACGCAACTATCTGCTACACAATCTGCATTAAATAGTGTGGCAAAAATATTATTAGAAGGTCATTTAAAGGGCTGTGTTGTGGATCGTCTATCAGAGGGCGATGAAGCAGTATTAGATGAGTTAGTCATAACGATCCAAAAGTTAATGAAAAAATAGATTGAAAACATACAAAAGGAGAGATTTTATTATGCAAAACGTAACATTAAACGTACAAGGAATGTCATGTGGTCATTGTGTAAATGCTGTGGAAAAAAGTGTTGGTGCTCTAGCTGGTGTTGAACAAGTAAAAGTTAATTTAGCAGATGGTTTAGTGGATATTGCATTTGATGATGCACAAGTATCACTTGACCAAATTAAAGAAACAATTGATGACCAAGGATATGACGTAAAATAATAATTGTAGAGTGCTCCAGTAGCACTCTCTTATTTTCAAAAAAATATACCCCCTGTTGGTATAAGGAGAGGTGAATGGTAAATGAGTTCTGCTAGTAAAGAAGCTAATTTGCAAATTACGGGTATGACGTGTGCAGCCTGTGCCACTCGTATAGAAAAAGGTTTAAATAAAATGGATGGTGTAGAACATGCAACAGTAAATTTAGCACTTGAAAAATCATCTATTAAATATGACCCAACTAAACTAAGTGAAGCAGATTTTGAAAGGAAAATAGAAGCACTTGGCTATGGTGTTGTTAAACAAAAAGCTGAGCTTGATATTACAGGAATGACATGTGCAGCTTGTGCGACTCGCATTGAAAAAGGGTTAAATAAGCTAAGTGGTATTTCCTCTGCTAATGTTAACTTAGCACTGGAAAAAGCGATGATTGAGTTTAATCCTTCGGAAGTATCCATCGCAGATATCATTACAAAGGTTGAGAAGCTAGGCTATGGGGCACATCAAAAGGCAGATGAACAGGAAACCGTAGATCATCGCGAAAAAGCAATTAAACAGCAACAACATAAATTTATTTTATCGGCTATTCTTTCATTACCACTGCTTTGGACGATGGTTGGTCATTTTTCCTTTACATCATTTTTATATGTTCCAGAATTTCTAATGAATCCATGGGTCCAAATGGTATTGGCTACGCCTGTGCAATTTATTATTGGTAAACAATTTTATGTAGGGGCATATAAAGCATTACGCAATGGTAGTGCAAATATGGATGTGCTTGTTGTTATGGGGACTTCAGCGGCCTATTTCTATAGTGTCTATCAAGCGATTGTAACGATAGGATCACACCATGGTCCACATCTTTATTTTGAAACCAGTGCTGTATTAATTACACTTATTTTATTAGGTAAATTATTTGAGGCAAAGGCAAAAGGACGTTCATCTGAAGCCATAAAAAAACTAATGGGACTTCAAGCAAAGACAGCTATCGTTGTACGTGACGGTATAGAAAAGGAGGTCCCATTAGAGGAAGTTATCATTGGCGATGTTATTTTAGTGAAACCAGGTGAAAAAATTCCTGTAGATGGTGAGGTAATAGAGGGGACAACAGCTGTTGATGAATCGATGTTAACAGGAGAGAGTCTACCAGTTGATAAAAAGCAAGGTGATCAATTATTTGGCTCAACTATTAACAAAAATGGTTTTATTAAAATGACTGCAACAAAGGTTGGTCGTGATACAGCATTGGCACAAATTATTAAAGTGGTCGAAGATGCTCAAGGATCGAAAGCACCTATTCAACGTTTAGCAGATCAGATTTCGGGAATTTTCGTACCTATTGTAGTTGGCATAGCCATTGTAACCTTTTTCATTTGGATTATTTGGGTCCGTCCAGGGGAATTTACATCTGCTTTAGAGGTATTAATCGCAGTTCTTGTTATTGCTTGTCCATGTGCACTTGGGTTAGCAACACCAACTTCAATAATGGCAGGCTCTGGACGTGCAGCTGAGTTTGGTATTTTATTTAAAGGTGGAGAACATTTAGAGCAAACACAAGGCATAGATACAGTTGTTGTAGATAAAACAGGAACAGTGACACATGGTAAACCTGAGCTTACAGATGTTCTGTTAGCACCAGAGCAAGATGAAGCACGCTTTTTATCCTTAATCGGGGCAGCAGAGAAGCAGTCAGAGCATCCACTAGCAGAAGCCATTGTTCAAGGCATAGAAAAACGCGGCATAGCTTTAGGTGACGTTCAATTCTTTGAAGCAATACCGGGTTATGGTGTGGAGGCAACTGTCTCAGGTCAAGGTGTTATCATTGGCACACGTAAATTAATGCAACAATATGGTATTCATATTAATGATATTTTACCAACAATGGAGCAACTAGAACGAAATGGTAAGACAGCCATGTTAGCAGCCATCAATGGGCAATATGCAGGTTTAGTAGCTGTGGCTGATACCGTGAAAGATACATCAAAAGAAGCTATTCGTCGTTTACAGGATATGGGTATTACGGTCATCATGATGACTGGTGATAACGAGCGTACTGCTAAAGCAATTGGAACAGAGGTAGGCGTGAATCATGTTATTGCAGAAGTCTTACCAGAAGGTAAAGCTGATGAAGTGAAAAAACTTCAAGCCCAAGGGAAAAAAGTGGCGATGGTAGGTGATGGTATTAATGACGCACCTGCCTTAGCAACAGCGAATATTGGGATGGCAATTGGTACAGGGACAGATGTGGCAATGGAAGCAGCCGATATTACGCTTATTCGTGGAGATTTAAATAGTATCGCGGATGCCATTCTAATGAGTAGAAAAACAATGCGTAATATTAAACAAAATCTATTTTGGGCATTTGCTTATAATACATTAGGTATTCCAATTGCTGCACTCGGTCTGCTTGCGCCATGGGTAGCAGGCGCAGCGATGGCCTTTAGTTCAGTTTCGGTCGTATTAAATGCACTTCGTTTACAACGAGTGAAATTATAAGTTGGTATAAAGGCATCGGGAAGTAGATTCTCGATGTCTTTTTTCTATGTCACTAAGAAGAATACCCCAGGTAAATTTACTAGAACAATAGGTTGATTCTGTTTTTCATTTTCCTACTATGATAAAATGAAAGGCACTGATTCATTTTATGTAGGACACAATGATCGAATCCATAGAACAAAAGGAGGAGCTTCTGGTGACGGTTCCATTTGTTACGGTAGAAGGTCCGATTGGTGTTGGTAAAACCTCTTTATCGAAAGAGATAGCAGCGACATTTAATTACCATCTATTAAAAGAAATTGTAGACGAAAACCCTTTTTTAAATAAGTTTTATGAAGACATTGAAGAGTGGAGTTTCCAAACGGAAATGTTCTTCCTTTGTAATCGCTATAAGCAACTAACCGATATTAAAAAATTTCGTTTAGCACATGCCAAACCTGTTGTAGCAGACTATCATATTTTTAAAAATTTAATATTTGCGAAGCGTACATTGGCACCAACTGAATACGAGAAGTATGAGGAGATCTATAGAATTTTAACGAAAGACATGCCTGTTCCAAATGTAGTGGTTTATTTACATGCCAGTGTTGAGACATTAATGAAGCGTATCGCCATGCGAGGGCGAGAGTTTGAAAAGATGATTTCACGTGATTACATGGAGCAGCTTGTGGCCGACTATCATTCTTTTATCGAGCATTTTGAGAGCATGCATCCCGAAATTCCAGTTATTCGATTTAATGGAGATCAGCTTGATTTTGTAAAAAATCCAAATGATTTAAATCATGTTTTAAAAATAATTAAAGATACGTTACAACAAAGGAGTTTGCAATAATGAATTTAAGAGAGAAGTACGATATTCCACCACAAACGGTTATTACGATTGCTGGTACTGTTGGGGTAGGAAAATCGACGATGACAAAGGCTTTAGCAGAGGCACTGAACTTTCGTACCTCGTTCGAGAAAGTAGACACAAATCCATACCTTGATAAATTTTATGAGGACTTTGAAAAATGGAGCTTTCATTTACAGGTCTATTTTTTAGCAGAGCGTTTTAAAGAACAGAAGCGTATTTTTGAATATGGTGGAGGATTTGTACAAGATCGTTCTATTTATGAGGATACTGGCATTTTTGCTAAGATGCATTATGATAAAGGAACAATGAGCCCAACAGATTATGAGACTTATACAAATTTGTTTGATGCAATGGTAATGACACCTTATTTCCCACATCCAGATTTGCTTGTCTATCTTGAAGGACCTATTGATGCAGTTATTGGACGTATTCAAGAGCGTGGACGTACAATGGAGCAACAAACACCGAATGATTATTGGATAGAAATGCATGAACGCTATGAAAATTGGATAAATAATTTTAATTCCTGTCCAGTTCTACGTTTAGATATTAATGATTATGATTTATTAAAAAATCCTGATGCCATTGAATCAATTGTAAGCCGTATCAGTCATATGCTAAAACAAACAAGCCATTTACGAAAATAAAAGTAAAATAAATGACCAAAAAACGTGAGACAATATATAGCCGATTGTTTCACGTTTTTTGAATAGGAGGGATTATTATAAGAATCGCAGTGTATTGCGGATCCGGTTTGGGTAAAAGCCCTATTTATGCAGAGAAAGCGGCTGAGCTTGGTACAGCACTGGCAAAAAACGGTCACGGGGTTGTCTATGGTGGTTCTAAAACAGGCCTAATGGGGAAGGTGGCCGATGCTGTTTTAGCAGCTGGAGGAGAAGTGATTGGTGTGATGCCAACACATTTACAAAAGCGTGAATTGGCACATGCCTCATTAACAGAAATTCATATCGTAGACTCTATGCATATTCGTAAAGCTAAAATGGCCGAGTTAGCAGATGCTTTTATTGCTCTGCCAGGTGGCGCAGGGACTTTAGATGAATATTTTGAGGTATTTACTTGGGCTCAGATTGGACTTCATACAAAACCTGTCATTTTATATAATGTCCATGGATTCTATGATGCACTTCTACAGCATTTTAAAACAATGCTAGAGGAAGGCTTTATACGTGCAGAGCAAAAGAAGTTCTTACGTGTAGCGGCTACCTCTGAAGGGATTTTACGTTTATTAAAAAAACATGGATGAACTCTTTCCATGTTTTTTATCTTGATGCAGCAGGTGCACTAACATCCGCTGCAATTACACTGAGGCATAATTAATGTAATATAAAAGTAAAATAATTAAATTTTAAGTAAAAAATTAGTAATGGATGGGGTGTTCTTTATGCATAGTGTAGAGGCTCAAGTAACCGATGATTTAGTAGTACAGGCTATTGAACGCAATATAGCCATTATCCGCTTCGATATGGATAGAAGAGTGGCGTATGTCAATGAACTATTTGCTCAAACATTGGGCTATACAGTGCAGGAAATGCTAGGAAAACATCATAAAGACTTTTGTTTGCCTGATTTCATTAATAGTATGGAGTACGATAAATTTTGGCGCAACCTAACGGCAGGAAACAGCTATCAGGACAAAATAGAAAGAATTGATGCTAGAGGTAATATAATTTGGCTGGAAGCGACATATATGCCTGTCTTCGCAAATAATACAAGAAAAGTAATAGGTGTATCCAAAATAGCTACCAATATCACTGAACGGCAACATGAGATTGTTAGTGTTGCTGACAAGTTGAAGGGCATGTCTAATAAGCTTTACCAGCGTTCAGAGGCGGGCATTCAAAATAGCCAAGATCTACTAGAAACCATTAAAGTAGTTTCAAAGGAATCAAATGAAAATGTAAGTAATCTTGTGCAACTTCAGAAACAAGCAGATTCTATTAAAGGAATAGTCAAGACTGTACAAGAAATTGCCTCACAAACTAATTTATTGGCATTAAATGCAGCTATTGAAGCCGCTAGGGCTGGAGAATATGGTAGAGGTTTTGATGTAGTAGCGAAAGAGGTACGCAAGCTTTCTGTAAGAGTTGAACAATCTATTTCAGAAGTGAAGGATAATGTAGAGGGCATTGAGCGAGAAATTGGTCAGGTGACTGATAGTATTACAAAAATAGCAGAAAAAATAGATAAAACAAATGAACAAATTACTGTCACAGCGAAAGACTTTAGTGAAATAGCGTCTGCTGCTGAAGCCTTAGACGAGCAATCAAAGCAATTTATTGAAATTATTTAATTCTACTAATGACTACTATTTTCGAGATATATT
The DNA here is from genome assembly GCF_028872195.1 of Lysinibacillus sp. G01H. Lineage (NCBI taxonomy): Bacteria > Bacillati > Bacillota > Bacilli > Caryophanales > Bacillaceae > Lysinibacillus > Lysinibacillus sp. G01H. The sequence continues at coordinate 45,250 of NZ_CP118397.1, forward strand.
GAAATAGGATATATTTTTTATTTACAATACTAGTGTAAGTCATTAATCATAATAGGGGTGTTATGTATGACAAAAGTGGAAGTAAGCTTTCAGCATTTACCAACAACAGCTATTTCAGATGCAACAGGCGGGCATACCAATGTGCGAAGTGATATTAAGCCGTTAGCAGACCATTTTAAAGTTGCTGGGCGAGCTGTAACTGTACGTTTACCAGATGGTGAAAATGGGGCAGTTTTGGAAGCAATTAGGGCTGCAAATGAAGGGGATATTTTAGTCATTGATGCAAAAGGAAATACAAACCGAGCTGTTGCTGGAGATTTTGTAATCTCCTTAGCAAAAGGGATAGGTGTACAGGGTTTTGTTGTGGATGGCGTAGTCCGCGATATTGCAGCAATTCGTGAATTAAATTTCCCTGTATTTTCGTTAGGCACTACTGTAGCAGCAGGCAATAAAAACGGCGGTGGTCAAGTAAATGTACCGATCGCCATTGGAGGAGTTACGGTTCATCCTGGTGATTATATTATTGGGGATGTGGATGGTGTAGTTGTTGTGCCACAACAGGATGCTGAAAAAATTGTTGTAGCAGCAGAGGCTAAGCTTGAAAAAGATGAAAAACGCGCTCAAGAAGCACATGCCAATGGAAAAGAATCAATTATCGCTTATTTAGATAAAGTGTTAGCAAAATAAAAAAACCCTCACGATGCCATCCAACATCGTGAGGGTTTTTTTAAAATTACGCTAGATTTTCATTTTCATTAAAGTAATTTTTCATCTTTTCTCGATCGAAACGGCCTTCCCACTTAGCCATTACTAATGACGCTAATGAGTTACCAATTACGTTAACAACTGTACGTCCCATATCAAGAATACGGTCAATACCAGCAATGAAGGCTAGTCCCTCAAGTGGAATACCTACAGTACCTAAAGTTGCTAGAAGTACTACGAATGATACCCCTGGAACACCTGCAATACCTTTAGATGTAACCATTAATACAAGCATTAACGTAATTTGTTCACCAATGCTTAGGTGAATACCGTACATTTGAGCAATAAATAATGCTGCAATGGCTTGATATAGTGTTGACCCATCTAAGTTAAAAGAGTAACCGGTCGGTATAACAAAAGATACAATATCCTTTGGCGCCCCTAATTTCTCCATTTTCATCATAACACGTGGTAATACAGCTTCAGAACTTGCTGTTGAGAAGGCTAAAATTAGCTCATCTTTTAATACTTTAATTAAATAGAAGATGCTGATCCCTGCGAATTTTGCCACAAGTCCAAGAACGACAAAGATAAAGAATAGCATGGTTGCATAAACAAGAATTGCCAATTTGGCAAGTGGAACCAGTGAAGCAAACCCATATTTGGAAACGGTTACACCAATTAAACCAAATACCCCTAGTGGAGCGAATTTCATTACGAGGTTTGTTACCCAGAACATAGCATCTGCTACCCCTTGGAAGAAGTCTAAGACTGGTTTCCCTCGATCACCTACTGCAGCAACCCCTAAACCGAAAATAACTGAGAAGAAGATAATTGCTAGCATATTACCTTCAGCCATTGACTGAATAATATTTGTTGGGACAATGCCTACAATGATATCAAATGGTCCTTCATGCTGTACTTCCTCAGTTGTTGATACATACTTCGAAATATCCCCTTGAGATAATTCATTCATGTTAATACCTGCACCAGGTTGGAAAATGTTTGCAGAAAGTAATCCAACTACGATTGCAACTGTAGTAATAATCTCAAAGTAAATTATTGATTTCCCGCCTAATCGTCCAAGTTGCTTCATATCTCCAGTACCAGCAACACCAACGATTAATGTCGAAATAATAATCGGTACAACAATCATCTTAATAAGATGTAAAAATATATCCCCTAATGGTTGTAGATATGTCTCAATTTTGGGGTTTCCGTAAAAGATACCGCCAACAATGATCCCTAAAATCAAACCGATTAAAATCTGAGCGGCTAAACTGACTTTAAATTTCTTTTTCAAATCCTTTGTACCTCCCCTAATATTAAATTTTTAGGACACGCCTTACTTTAATAATACGGAGGACTTATGGAATCCGACAAAATCCGAGAAAATTAATTTACTTTTGTTAAAATGTCTGAATATAACACTTGAATAAACTTCTTAATATTTACCTTTGCTTTACGATTATCGTGATCTTCAATCTGTGTCATGAGCTGACGAATTTCTTTAAAATCAAAATAGCGAGGGGCATAGTACTCAAATTCTGAGTTTGTGTAATCAACAACCCCTAAATTAGCAAGATTAATCATGGCAGCTAATATTGTACGACGCACACGCTGCTCGATGGCCTTACTCTCTTTTAAAATTTCATCTGGCGTAGCCTTGGTCACAGCTGCAATTTCTTCATAAAGCTCCTTTAATGGAGGAAGGGGTGCAATCTTGTGCTGGTGAGCAAGTAATGTTTCTATAATGGCAATGATATCCTCACTACCAATTTCCCCGACAATCCCCATATCATTCAAAATAGATTGAATATGGTCTCGTGATGTAGCTTTATGAGTCTTTTGTTCACTTAACTCAATGTTTGTAAGTGATTGACGTATCACTAATAGTGAATTTTTAAGTCGAAATTGTTCAGTTGTTTTTTTTAAAACATTTTCAACTTCAATACGATTGATTGGTTTATGAATGAAGAAATCAATTCCTTGCTCATAGGCTTCGCCAACCATTTCCTTATTCACTACCTGTGAAATCATAATAAATTGTCCCTCGAAACGATTTTGCATAAGTTGTTCCACAGTTGCTATACCATCAAGCTTAGGCATCAGTAAATCAATAAGTACAAACTCTGGCTGTGTCATTAAAATTTGCGGAATGGCATCTTCACCATTTCGAGCCTCACCAATAACTGTTCCTAACCCGCTATCTTCAATAATTTGCTTTAACATAACACGACTTGCACGATCATCATCTACAATAAAATACCTCATTTAAGTCTCTCCCGTTTGAATAGTTTGCGTAGGAATTATGATTTTAAACGTTGTGTATTGATTGTTTGATTCAACGGTTATTGAGCCTTTTAATTTTTCTACTAGTTCAGCAACATGCGAAAGCCCAATGCCAGTTGCTGCAACACCATCAACATTGAATTTAGTGGTGTATCCAGGTTCAAAAATAACAGAAATATCTGCTTGGGAAATCCCTTGTCCATTATCACATACGGTTATTACAGTATTATCCTCTTGGCGCTCAATAGCAATAGAAATGATCCCTTGCTTTTCAATAGCCTCAACAGCATTGGCTGATAAATTATTTAATAGAGCAAGGAGTGCAATATGATCTTTCGTTTGAAAATCAAAGTCTATACATGTATTAAATTGAATTTCCTTACCAAGTAATTCTGCATATTTCCTATTACCTTCTTCAATATAATGCAATAATTCAGATAATACAAAAGGGCCAAAGCTCTTTTCCCCGACAATCTTTGAAATACCAGCATATATCCGTTGAGAATCCTTTTTCACTTCATGGATTTCCTGGGCAATATGAAGTGCTTGTAAACTTTCCGCTCGAAAACCTAGCGTCTTTAACTGACGATATAATTCATAACCACTACCTGTAATTGTTTCAATATGATTCATTGACTTTTTTAAATATAGTGTCTCCACATAGAGATCAGATCCAATATTCAGCATTTCTTGTACCCGCTTTTTTTGTTCAGCTATCAAAATAGAGCTGTAAATCCCTACTACAAAAAAGCTTCGTAATAATGCTACCGCTAATAGGATCAAGAGATCATGGAGAAATAAAAAAGTATATGTTTGGACAAAAAATCGGAAAATTTGTTCAGCTAAATTACTGATGACCTCACTAAAAGCAACGAGTAAACCAAGTTTTAGTGGTTTTTCTCTGTATTGTTGAATATCTAAAATTTGCAGGCATACTGCAAACAATACATAAAATAAACCGGCTGGTAAATGGTTAAATATACTCTCGGCAATCAGAACATCATGTAATGTCGAATTAATAACCCGAAAAATAGTTGTCACAATACCGGTAGCTACACCTGCTAAAATAATTGGTGTAGGTTTAATTAATGTGCATAAAAAGAAGACAATTGTTCCTAAACCAAAACGGAAAGTTGTATTAGCAAAAGGCATAATTTTAATTTCACTACCTATTGCGGTCATAACAGCAATAATGAAAATCCAAGTAAGGGAAGCACGCGTCATAAGTAATTTCGATTGCAATTCAACAACCTCCCATCATTGATATAATAAAAAATACCACAACCGAGGCGGAAGTGGTATCTAACAAGTAATACATACAATTTAGGCAAAAAAAAACGGCTACATTCGTAGTCGGAAATTTAAAACTGGAGGAGGTAGAGGGATTCGAACCCCCGCGCGGTGTTACCCGCCTGTCGGTTTTCAAGACCGATCCCTTCAGCCAGACTTGGGTATACCTCCATGTTATATTGCTTTACTGTCTTATCGACAAAAATAAATTTATCATAACTAGAAACGAACGTCAAGATAATTTTTGAAAAAATATATAATGTTTAAATCGTCACTTAGAAATAAATAATTTGTGCATTAAGTTGCATTTTATACAAACAGTCAGTATACTAGTTATTGCCGTGCTAGGTGGGAAGGTAGCGGTGTCCTGTAACTCGCAATCCGCTCTAGCGAGACTGAATTCCTTTTTCGAGGCTGTCCGTATTGTTTGGTCTGCCTTTTGCACGTAGTGTTGACGATTGGGTCCTGCGCAATGGATACCCATGAACCATGTCAGGTCCGGAAGGAAGCAGCATTAAGTGGTCTTATTCATGTGCCGCGGGGTTGCCTAATCTGAGCTAACGACAAGAGTAACGCTTATGTGCGGCTGTCAAGGAAAGGTGCACGGCATTAAATTGCCAATTCAAAGCATCCGTCTATTATAGGCGGATGCTTTTTTATTTTAAATTTAGCAACTTCATTTTCTATATAATGCAGCAAATGCTATAATAAAACTATTCAATTAAATGGAGAAGGAGAGAGGAAATCAGTGACGTATCAAGCATTTTACCGTGTGTATAGACCGCAATCTTTTCGAGAAATGTCTGGTCAAACACATGTCAAAAGAACGCTACAAAATGCTCTCCTAGCAAATAAAACAACACATGCTTACTTGTTTTCTGGGCCCCGTGGTACAGGGAAAACAAGTACTGCTAAAATCTTTGCGAAGGCCTTGAATTGTGAACATGCACCATCGAAAGAGCCGTGTAATGAATGTGCTACATGCATAAGTATTACAGATGGTTCTCATCCAGATGTAATTGAATTTGATGCAGCCTCAAATTCACGTGTTGAAGAGATAAGGGATATCATAGAAAAGGTTCGTTTTGCTCCCGCAAGCAGTAGATATAAGGTGTACATCATAGACGAAGTGCATATGCTTTCTACAAGTGCTTTTAACGCTCTTTTAAAAACGTTGGAAGAACCACCTCCTCATGCCGTGTTTATTTTAGCAACTACAGAGCCTCATAAATTGCCTGCTACGATCATTTCTCGTTGTCAGCGCTTTGATTTTAAACGACTTTCTACTAATGATATTATTGAACGTATGAAAGTTGTTTTAGAAGATATTGACTTACCATATGAAGAACAAGGTTTAAAGGTGATTGCACAATCAGCCGCAGGGGGAATGCGTGATGCTTTAAGCTTATTGGACCAAGTTGTGTCTTTTAGTGGCGAAAAATTAAAACTTGAGGATACGTTGTTAGTTACAGGTTCTATTAGTCAGGATGTTTTTTATGATCTAGCGGAGGCACTCAAAGTAAAAGATGTTGCGCAAATGCTTACCCTTTTAGAGCAACTTATAGCTGACGGTAAGGACCCTTTGCGACTCTCAGAGGATTTAATTACATTTTTCCGCGATTTATTATTACTTCAAACAAGTGATGATTTAGCTGAACTTTTAGAGCTTGTATCTCCTGAGGAACGTGTATTCACTTTAGCGCACGAGTTTGCACCAAATATGCTTTATGGATATATTGATATACTTGCAAAGACACAGCAAGAGATGCGTTTCTCTCACCATACCAAAATTTATTTAGAGACGGCTTTGCTTAAAATGGTACAGTTTTCAGGAGGGATAGCCCATCAGACGGTGACTACAAATGAAATGGGAGAAAACCCTGATCTCACTCAAAAAATTGTAGCTCTTGAACAACTGGTTCAGCAACTATCCTTACAACTGCAAACGGGGACACCTATGCAAACGACGACAGCACAAAAAGAGCAACGGCCTCGAGCTAAAAGCCCGAATGGTTATAAAGCACCTACAGGTCGTATTCAGGAAGTGCTGAAAGATGCAACAAAGCAGGATGTGCAACGTATTAAGTCCATTTGGGCACAAGCCTTAAGTCAAATGCAAAAATCACAATCTGCTCTTTTAGCAGAAGCCGAACCTGTTGCGGCATCTTCAAGTGCTTTTGTGTTAAAATTCAAGTATGATATTCATTGTCAGATGGTTGCCGACAACCAGTCTTTAAAGGCTCACTTTACACAATTAATTGCAGGGCAAACTGGTACAATGTACGAGATGCTATGTATACCAGAAGAATCATGGTTAAAAATGCGTGAAGAGTTTATTCGTGATCATGGTCTGCAGCAAAAGAAATCACAGACTGAATCAGAGCATGGAGAAGAATTATTAGAGCCACCACCGGCAGAAATGCCAGAAGAACCATTTATCGATGATGCCCAACCTCTTGCTTCACAAGACCCACTTGTAACAGAGGCTGAAAAGCTCTTTGGTAAAGATTTTGTTGAAATTATTGAAGATTAAATTTTTAGGAGGAAACATTTATGCGTGGAATGGGAAATATGCAAGGTATGATGAAAAAAATGCAAAAAATGCAAAAGGAAATGATGGAGGCTCAAGAAGCTCTAAATGCTGAGCAATTTGAAGGTGTTGCAGGCGGCGGTATGGTGAAAGTAACAGTTTCTGGTCAGCGTGAAGTAGTTTCAGTAACTCTAGATGAATCTGTAGTAGACCCAGAAGATATCGAAATGCTACAAGACCTAATTGTTATTGCAACAAATGAAGCGTTGAAAAAAGTAGAAGAAAAAACAAACTCAACAATGGGTAAATTCACGCAAGGCTTAAACCTTCCATTCTAGGAGGTATTCATATGTACTACCCAGAACCAATATCTAAATTGATCGATAGTTTTATGAAATTGCCAGGTATCGGGCCGAAAACTGCGGCTCGTCTGGCGTTTTTTGTGTTAACAATGAAGGAAGACGATGTATTATCTTTCTCTAAAGCACTAATTGATGCTAAACGAAACCTAAGCTACTGTTCTATTTGTGGCAATATAACGGATGTAGATCCTTGTCACATATGTACAGATAAGCAGCGAGATCATTCTATTATTTGTGTTGTACAAGATACAAAAGATGTGATTGCAATGGAAAAAATGCGTGACTACAATGGTATGTACCATGTACTTCAAGGAGCTATTTCACCAATGGATGGTATTGGTCCAGAAGACATTAATGTTGCTTCTTTGCTAGTGCGCTTGCAAGATGAAAGTGTTCAAGAACTTATTTTAGCTACAAATTCAACAATCGAGGGTGAGGCAACCGCTATGTATATTTCTCGCCTTGTCAAACCGTCAGGCATTCGTACAACTCGTATTGCTCATGGATTGCCAGTAGGTGGAGATCTAGAATACGCAGATGAGGTTACGCTGTCTAAGGCAATGGAAGGCCGACGCGAGTTATGAGTGAGGGATTAGTATGTTCTTCCGTAGTAAAGGGAAATTAAAAAAGGAATTTGATGATAAGCTTGTGAATCTGATTAAAGAAACAAAAGAGGATTTACAGCAGGCAAAGATAATAGAAGAATTAATGGATGATTATGACCTAGGTGTAATTGCTCAACGCAAAACAGCAGAAAGTATTCATTTCTATTTGTTTAAGGAAGCTAGAATTCGTAAGGTATTAATAAAATAGTTCTTTGTAAAATATTCATAGAAGCAAAACAGGAAACATAAACTTTCATAATTATTTACTTGAGGGGGCAACTATATGTCTGAGTTAGTAATTATGAGTATTTGTATTCCTGTCGGGCTTCTTTTTCTTTATGTAATAATAAGACATGCTAAAATGGGTAAAATCTTAGAAGGATTATCGGTGTTTTGGTTTAGATTTGCATTTGCTTTTCTACTATTATTTGTAATCCATTTAGGTATTGGTTATATAGGATATAATGTGCCAATCAATCTGTTTTCGGTCTTAACAATCGCTGTTTTAGGTATTCCTGGTGTCTTAGGAATAACAGCTTTAATATTTATTTTATAAAAGGCTTGCAATATAAAAAGATTATGGTATAGTTATAAAAGTCGCTAATACAACTGATTGAAACGAAAAAATAATTTTAAAATTATTGTTGACATGGTGTGTGGCGCATGATATTATATAAGAGTTGCTGCTGAAACAGCAGTAAACAAAATGAACCTTGAAAACTGAACAAGCAAAACGTAATCAATAAAGTTTTAAGTAACTAGCTTCGGTTAGTGAACGAAACACAATTTTGGACATCAAACATGATGCCAGCAAAACAATTTGAGCTAATCAAATTTCTTTTATGGAGAGTTTGATCCTGGCTCAGGACGAACGCTGGCGGCGTGCCTAATACATGCAAGTCGAGCGAACAGAAAAGGAGCTTGCTCCTTTGACGTTAGCGGCGGACGGGTGAGTAACACGTGGGCAACCTACCCTATAGTTTGGGATAACTCCGGGAAACCGGGGCTAATACCGAATAATCTCTCTTGCTTCATGGCGAGAGACTGAAAGACGGTTTCGGCTGTCGCTATAGGATGGGCCCGCGGCGCATTAGCTAGTTGGTGAGGTAACGGCTCACCAAGGCGACGATGCGTAGCCGACCTGAGAGGGTGATCGGCCACACTGGGACTGAGACACGGCCCAGACTCCTACGGGAGGCAGCAGTAGGGAATCTTCCACAATGGGCGAAAGCCTGATGGAGCAACGCCGCGTGAGTGAAGAAGGTTTTCGGATCGTAAAACTCTGTTGTAAGGGAAGAACAAGTACAGTAGTAACTGGCTGTACCTTGACGGTACCTTATTAGAAAGCCACGGCTAACTACGTGCCAGCAGCCGCGGTAATACGTAGGTGGCAAGCGTTGTCCGGAATTATTGGGCGTAAAGCGCGCGCAGGCGGTCCTTTAAGTCTGATGTGAAAGCCCACGGCTCAACCGTGGAGGGTCATTGGAAACTGGGGGACTTGAGTGCAGAAGAGGAAAGTGGAATTCCAAGTGTAGCGGTGAAATGCGTAGAGATTTGGAGGAACACCAGTGGCGAAGGCGACTTTCTGGTCTGTAACTGACGCTGAGGCGCGAAAGCGTGGGGAGCAAACAGGATTAGATACCCTGGTAGTCCACGCCGTAAACGATGAGTGCTAAGTGTTAGGGGGTTTCCGCCCCTTAGTGCTGCAGCTAACGCATTAAGCACTCCGCCTGGGGAGTACGGTCGCAAGACTGAAACTCAAAGGAATTGACGGGGGCCCGCACAAGCGGTGGAGCATGTGGTTTAATTCGAAGCAACGCGAAGAACCTTACCAGGTCTTGACATCCCGTTGACCACTGTAGAGATATAGTTTCCCCTTCGGGGGCAACGGTGACAGGTGGTGCATGGTTGTCGTCAGCTCGTGTCGTGAGATGTTGGGTTAAGTCCCGCAACGAGCGCAACCCTTGATCTTAGTTGCCATCATTTAGTTGGGCACTCTAAGGTGACTGCCGGTGACAAACCGGAGGAAGGTGGGGATGACGTCAAATCATCATGCCCCTTATGACCTGGGCTACACACGTGCTACAATGGACGATACAAACGGTTGCCAACTCGCGAGAGGGAGCTAATCCGATAAAGTCGTTCTCAGTTCGGATTGTAGGCTGCAACTCGCCTACATGAAGCCGGAATCGCTAGTAATCGCGGATCAGCATGCCGCGGTGAATACGTTCCCGGGCCTTGTACACACCGCCCGTCACACCACGAGAGTTTGTAACACCCGAAGTCGGTGAGGTAACCTTTTGGAGCCAGCCGCCGAAGGTGGGATAGATGATTGGGGTGAAGTCGTAACAAGGTAGCCGTATCGGAAGGTGCGGCTGGATCACCTCCTTTCTAAGGATTATTTCGGAATACAAACCTTGGGTTTGTACGATTACGTTTTGCGTTCAGTTTTGAAGGTTCATTCTATCTGAATGAAACACTTCAAAACTTGTTCTTTGAAAACTGGATAAAACGACATTGAAATTGTAACAAACACATTTATTTTTTAAGTTTTTTATAGGCTTAATAACTTGGTTAAGTTATTAAGGGCGCACGGCGAATGCCTTGGCACTAGGAGCCGAAGAAGGACGGCACTAACACCGATATGCTTCGGGGAGCTGTAAGTGAGCTTTGATCCGGAGATTTCCGAATGGGGGAACCCACTACGTTTAATCGCGTAGTATCTTGACGTGAATACATAGCGTCTTGAAGGCAGACCCAGGGAACTGAAACATCTAAGTACCTGGAGGAAGAGAAAGAAAAATCGATTCCCTGAGTAGCGGCGAGCGAAACGGGAAGAGCCCAAACCAAGAGGCTTGCCTCTTGGGGTTGTAGGACACTCAATACGGAGTTACAAAAGAGCGAGTTAGATGAAGCGACTTGGAAAGGTCCGCCAGAGCAGGTAAAAGCCCTGTAGTCGAAAGTTCGTTCTCTCCTGAGTGGATCCTGAGTACGGCGGAACACGTGAAATTCCGTCGGAATCCGGGAGGACCATCTCCCAAGGCTAAATACTACCTAGTGACCGATAGTGAACCAGTACCGTGAGGGAAAGGTGAAAAGCACCCCGGAAGGGGAGTGAAAGAGATCCTGAAACCGTGTGCCTACAAGTAGTTAGAGCCCGTTAATGGGTGATAGCGTGCCTTTTGTAGAATGAACCGGCGAGTTACGATTACGTGCGAGGTTAAGCTTTAGAAGGCGGAGCCGCAGCGAAAGCGAGTCTGAATAGGGCGAAATAGTACGTGGTCGTAGACCCGAAACCAGGTGATCTACCCATGTCCAGGGTGAAGGTGAGGTAACACTTACTGGAGGCCCGAACCCACGCACGTTGAAAAGTGCGGGGATGAGGTGTGGGTAGCGGAGAAATTCCAATCGAACTTGGAGATAGCTGGTTCTCTCCGAAATAGCTTTAGGGCTAGCCTCGTGATGAGAATACTGGAGGTAGAGCACTGTTTGGACTAGGGGGCCATCCCGGTTTACCGAATTCAGACAAACTCCGAATGCCAGATATTTATACACGGGAGTCAGACTGCGAGTGATAAGATCCGTAGTCAAAAGGGAAACAGCCCAGACCACCAGCTAAGGTCCCAAAGTAATCGTTAAGTGGAAAAGGATGTGGCGTTGCACAGACAACCAGGATGTTGGCTTAGAAGCAGCCATCATTTAAAGAGTGCGTAATAGCTCACTGGTCGAGTGACGCTGCGCCGAAAATGTATCGGGGCTAAACGATTCACCGAAGCTGTGGATTGACATCTACGATGTCAGTGGTAGGAGAGCGTTCTAAGTGCGTTGAAGTCAGACCGGAAGGACTGGTGGAGCGCTTAGAAGTGAGAATGCCGGTATGAGTAGCGAAAGACGGGTGAGAATCCCGTCCACCGTATGACTAAGGTTTCCTGAGGAAGGCTCGTCCGCTCAGGGTTAGTCGGGACCTAAGCCGAGGCCGATAGGCGTAGGCGATGGACAACAGGTTGATATTCCTGTACCACCTCCTCACCGTTTGAGAAATGGGGGGACGCAGTAGGATAGGGTAAGCGCGCCGTTGGTTGTGCGCGTCCAAGCAGTAAGGCGTGTGTGTAGGCAAATCCGCACACTGTAACGTTGAGCTGTGATGGCGAGTCCGTATGGACGAAGTTCCTGATTTCACACTGCCAAGAAAAGCCTCTATCGAGGTGAGAGGTGCCCGTACCGCAAACCGACACAGGTAGTCGAGGAGAGAATCCTAAGGTGTGCGAGAGAACTCTCGTTAAGGAACTCGGCAAAATGACCCCGTAACTTCGGGAGAAGGGGTGCTCTTGAGCGTGCAAGCGCATGAGAGCCGCAGTGAATAGGCCCAGGCGACTGTTTAGCAAAAACACAGGTCTCTGCAAAACCGTAAGGTGACGTATAGGGGCTGACGCCTGCCCGGTGCTGGAAGGTTAAGAGGAGTGGTTAGCGCAAGCGAAGCTGCGAATTGAAGCCCCAGTAAACGGCGGCCGTAACTATAACGGTCCTAAGGTAGCGAAATTCCTTGTCGGGTAAGTTCCGACCCGCACGAAAGGCGTAACGATCTGGGCACTGTCTCAACGAGAGACTCGGTGAAATTATAGTACCTGTGAAGATGCAGGTTACCCGCGACAGGACGGAAAGACCCCGTGGAGCTTTACTGTAGCCTGATATTGAATTTTGGTACAACTTGTACAGGATAGGTAGGAGCCAGAGATCTCGGAGCGCCAGCTTCGAAGGAGGCGTCGGTGGGATACTACCCTGGTTGTATTGAAATTCTAACCCATGCCCCTTAGCGGGGCAGGAGACAGTGTCAGGCGGACAGTTTGACTGGGGCGGTCGCCTCCTAAAAGGTAACGGAGGCGCCCAAAGGTTCCCTCAGAATGGTTGGAAATCATTCGTAGAGTGTAAAGGCACAAGGGAGCTTGACTGCGAGACCTACAAGTCGAGCAGGGTCGAAAGACGGGCTTAGTGATCCGGTGGTTCCGCATGGAAGGGCCATCGCTCAACGGATAAAAGCTACCCCGGGGATAACAGGCTTATCTCCCCCAAGAGTCCACATCGACGGGGAGGTTTGGCACCTCGATGTCGGCTCATCGCATCCTGGGGCTGTAGTCGGTCCCAAGGGTTGGGCTGTTCGCCCATTAAAGCGGTACGCGAGCTGGGTTCAGAACGTCGTGAGACAGTTCGGTCCCTATCCGTCGTGGGCGTAGGAAATTTGAGAGGAGCTGTCCTTAGTACGAGAGGACCGGGATGGACACACCGCTGGTGTACCAGTTGTCTTGCCAAAGGCATCGCTGGGTAGCTATGTGTGGACGGGATAAGTGCTGAAAGCATCTAAGCATGAAGCCCCCCTCAAGATGAGATTTCCCATTACGCAAGTAAGTAAGATCCCTCAAAGACGATGAGGTAGATAGGTTCGAGGTGGAAGTGTGGTGACACATGGAGCTGACGAATACTAATCGATCGAGGACTTAACCAAAAAAGTTTGAAGCATTCAATGTATCGTTTATCCAGTTTTGAAAGAACAATTCTTTCAATTAAATACAAAGTCTAGTGATGATGGCAAAGAGGTCACACCCGTTCCCATACCGAACACGGAAGTTAAGCTCTTTAGCGCCGATGGTAGTTGGGGGCTTCCCCCTGTGAGAGTAGGACGTCGCTAGGCAAATAAGTAACCACTGAGAACTCAGTGGTTTTTTTGTTTATATAGAAACCTATAAAATGTTAAAGTTTAATAGAGCGATAAAAATAAACAAAGGGGTGCAATAGAGTGGCAACAGGACAATGCAGTAAGGAAATCAATATACAAAAAGAAAAATTAGAGAATTTTATTCAAAATAGAGAACAATGGGCTGTTTTAATACCAGGTTATTTACATCACGAATTAATAAATGAAGTCGATATGATCTGGGTCTTCCAAGGAGACTTTGGCATAATTCAGAAAGCTGTTAAAGTAAAACTTAAAGTAAAAAAATCTGATGCTCATCAAATACAGTTTGATTTAGAGGGTTTATCTGATCCGATAATTGGTAATGGTTCTTTTGAAATAATACAAAATCAAAATGAATCACCACAACTGATTGGTAATTTAACAATGAAAGCTAGTGGATTTTTAGCAGGAATGATGAATCCTGTATTAGATAATTTTGTACCTCGACTGATAGAGCAATTAGTGGAAGCAATGGCCATTCAAGCATTACAAGACTAGTGATATGAAAATAAGTGGTGAACCGATTATTACAGATAACAGCAATAATCGGTTTTATTTTAATAAGCAACTCTTACTGCTGCAAAAAAGATGGTTTAGGTATAGATGACTCTATTTTTGGATGAAGCGTCAACGATAATGACATCAAGCTGTGATTAATTTTGATGAAAAGGTTGTTTACTAAATAAAGTGGATTACCTGTGAAAGGATAGCTTTTTTCTCTCCTTATAATTTCGTATAATTAAACGAGAATCTAACGAAAATGGGTGTTTGTTTTGCAAAAGAAAAAACCAATTATAGAAGGGTTAGAACGTTTTCGACAGCAACAAAATATTTCTTTTCATGTCCCAGGTCATAAGCATGGCGAACTGTCCCATCTTCCTCAAGCATTTAAGGATGTAATGCGTTATGATGTAACTGAATTATCGGGATTAGATGATCTACATTACCCTGAGGAAATGATATTAGAAGCCGAAAATTTATTGGCAGATACATATGGAGCAACGAAGAGCTTCTTTTTAGTAGGAGGGTCTACTGTTGGCAATTTAGCAATGATTTATGCTACTTGTAACAAAGGTGATACCATTATTGTTCAGCGTAATGCACATAAATCAATTTTCCATGCTATTGAACTTGTTGGGGCTAAGCCAATTTTTGTGTCGCCGCTATGGGATGAACGGACAATGTCGGCGACACATGTAACTTATAGAGATTTAAAAGAAGCCGTAGAAAATTATTCAGAGGCGAAAGCAGTAGTTTTAACATATCCTACTTATTATGGGATGACTTCGAATGAAATACAGCAACAAATTGCTTATTGTCATGAGAAGGGAATACCTGTATTGGTGGATGAAGCACATGGCGCTCATTTTAATGCATGTACGCTATTTCAGCCATCTGCATTGACACTTGGAGCAGACGTTGTTGTTCAATCAGCCCATAAGACTCTACCTGCTATGACGATGGCTTCTTTTATGCATGTTAAGTCGCAATTGATAGAGGCTGACAAAATACATCACTACTTACGCATGTTACAATCTAGTAGTCCATCTTACTTATTATTAGCATCATTAGATGATGCTCGCTATTATGTACAGACATATATGGAGAGTGATGGGGCATATATAATAGAAAAAAAGAATCAATGGGTAGATGCATTACGAGCAATTGGATCATTAGAAGTAATTGAAGTAGATGATCCACTTAAAGTATTGTTACGTGTTAATGGTTATAGTGGCTTTCAATTACAGGAGGCATTAGAGGCAAAGCATGTGTATGGGGAACTGGCAGATGCCAATCAGGTTTTATTTGTGTTACCTTTGCTGAAGCAAGGACATACCTACCCATTTGCTGAAATCAGGGTTCGTATAAAAGAGGCTATATCAACGCTATTAAACACAGCTAAAACAGATAGCATAACGGCTTCTCAAACAGCCTATCATTTTGTACCGATTACTGAGCCTCTATATACCTTTAATGAGGTTGCATCATTAAAGAAAGAATGGTTACCATATATGCGTACAATGGGGCGAATTTCAGCAAATATGATCATTCCTTATCCACCTGGGATACCATTATTAGTACCAGGAGAAAGAATAACAGTAGCTAAGTTAAGTCAATTGGAAGAGCTACTAGCAGCAGGTGCAACATTCCAGGGGAATCATCGTTTAGCAGAAAAAATGATTCAGGTTATTAAATAGTTGGAGGCAATCACAGCATGAATAGCAATTTATTTATTACATTTGAAGGACCAGAGGGAGCAGGAAAAACAACGGTCATTCAAATGATAGCAAAGCGATTAAAAGAAAAAAATATTGAAGTTCTAGCAACAAGAGAACCAGGTGGAATTGAGATTGCAGAAAAAATAAGAACGATTATTTTGAATCCTGCACATACTGCTATGGATGAACGAACAGAGGCATTGTTATATGCTGCAGCAAGAAGCCAGCATTATTTTGAAAAAGTACGTCCTGCATTAGATGCAGGGAAGTTAGTGATATGTGACCGTTTTATCGATTCCTCTTTAGCCTATCAAGGATATGCAAGAGGTATAGGTGTCAATGAGGTGCTTTCTATTAATGAATTTGCTATTGGGAAGAAATTACCTGACGTGACCATACTATTTGATCTTGCTCCAGAGGTTGGCTTAGCGCGTATTCATGCAACTGGCAATCGGGAAGTAAACCGCTTAGACGTTGAAAGCTTGCCGTTTCATCAGAAGGTACGTGAAGGATATTTACAATTAGTAGAGCAGTATCCAGAGCGAATACGTGTAGTCAACGCAGATCAAGATATTGAAAGTGTTGTGGAAGATGTATGGTTATTATTATTGGAAGCAATGCAGTAAATGCATGAAGTTGTCTACAACAATGTGATATAATGATACTATCCATTAATTTATCTTCACTAAGAGGGCATCATTTGTGGAAGTACCTATTAGGTCTGACACACCTTTGTGTAGATACATTATGTGTTTAGGGAACCTTGTAGATGTCTCTTTTAAAACTTTCTTATAGAGTTTTTATGTCAACATGCTGATGTTCCTCTAGTTCAACAGTAGTTTAAACTTCCGATGAACTAAGATAATTATTTATAAGTTAAGGCTTAAGAATAGAATTGAAATCTATCTAGTGAATTTTATAAAAGGGGTGAGTGCGAATGAAGTTAGTCGTAGCTGTAGTGCAAGATCAGGATAGCAGCCGCTTATCAAATGCTTTAACGAAAAATCAGTTTCGCGCAACTAAATTAGCGAGCACAGGAGGATTTTTACGTTCAGGAAATACGACATTTCTTATAGGAACTGAAGACTCTCTCATACCCAAACTTTTAGATATTATTCGGGATAATTGTCGGGCAAGAGAGCAAATGGTTGCACCCGTTTCTCCGTTAGGAGGAAATGCTGATTCCTATATACCTTACCCTGTGGAGGTAGAGGTGGGAGGAGCTACCGTATTTGTTTTACCGATTGAACAATTCCATCATTTTTAAAAAGTAGCCTCCGAAGCTAAATCATTAATTATTTGTTACTATTAAACATTTTATTTAAAAACGATTATGCCTAGGAGAAATAGATAAAACTGTGGGGGCGAAACTAGCTTGAAGATTAATCAAGATATACGTGTCGGGTTAAATACAAATCGCAAAGAGCCACTACAAAATAATAATCAAAATAACCGATTTGGAGATATGGTCGTCAAGCAAGGTAATAAGCTGCAAACAGAACAACTCACGCGTTTGTTAGGGGATATATCTACTGCAGGGGACCGAGTAGCTAGATCACGTAATTTACGAGAACTTGCTAGGTTTAAAATGCTTGTTAAACGATTTCTACAAGAGACAGTAGAACATGGTATGGAGTTAAAACAATCACATACTTGGAATCGTTTTGGTGAAGGAAGACGTCTGAAAATCATTGAAACCATTGATACACGTCTTGTCGAACTTGCACAGGATCTTTTAGACGAAGAAAAGGAAGCAATAGATCTTCTTGATAAAATCGGTGAAATTAAAGGCTTACTAATTAATTTATATATGTAAAACCCGTGTCTCGTTCTCATTTAGGCGCGGGCTTTTTTCAAATGTTGATGTGGCTACTCGTCATTAAAGTAAACAACTGCAATATTTCTTTACAAGAGTGCAAGAAAGTATCACTTTTTGTTGTAGAGACAGGAAGGAATTTAAATGTATGGCCAAGAATGTTGAAGAGCTACTCACACTGCAGCCAGTCGTAATGAAGCAGCTTCAAACAATATTTGACAAGAATAGATTAGCACATGCATATATTTTTGATGGCGAAAAAGGTACAGGCAAGGCAGATATTATGCACTTTTTTGTCAAATTAATGTTATGCGAGAAACCAAATGGAAATGTTCCATGTGAAACATGTCGAAATTGCAAACGTGTAGATTCGGGAAATCATCCAAATATTCATCAAATTTATCCAGATGGTCAATTCATAAAAATTGATCAGATGCGAGAGCTCATCGGAGAAATGAAAATGGTGGGTGTAGAAGAAGGACGTAAGATTTATGTGCTTCATCATGCAGACCGTCTTAATACAGCCTCTGCAAATATGATACTTAAATTTTTAGAGGAGCCAGAAGGAGAAGTAACTGCCATATTACTAACAGAGCAAATGCAGTCAATACTTCCAACTATCCGTTCTCGTTGTCAACATATCAAATTTCAAAAAATGCCACGTCATGTTTTGTTGAAGCATTTACAGGAAAATAATATTTCTCATTCAATGGCCTCAACAGTAAGCATGATGACAAACGAGGTAGAAACAGCGATATTTTTAGCAAATGATGAGCAGTTTGCACTCGCTCGAAAAACAGTGTTAAAATTAGTAGAGGCCATTCGGCAAAATGTACACGAAGCATTGCTTATTGTGCATGAAGAGTGGTTGCCTCACTTTAAAGAAAAAAGCGAGATGGAGCAAGCATTGGATTTACTACTATTTGCTTACCGTGATATAGTGTCAATAAAAGCTAATCCCGAGGCAGCTTGTACTTATCCAGACATGTTACCACTATTTAAAGAAGTTGCGCTATATTCCACTTATGAGAGATTATCAAATCAGATGGAATCTATTTTACAAGCTCGCGCCTCTTTACAGCGTAACATGAATAGGACGTTATTGATGGAGCAGTTAATGCTAAATCTGCAGGAGGGATATACATTTGTATAATGTAGTAGGAGTCCGCTTTAAAAAGGCGGGTAAAATATATTATTTTGATCCGGCATCATTTCTACTAGAAGATAGTCAATATGTTATTGTAGAGACAGCCCGCGGTGTAGAGTATGGAAAAGTAGTTGTCCCTCAAAAGGTAGTGGGTGATAATGATGTTGTATTACCACTAAAACAAGTACTTAGACCAGCAGATGATCGTGATCGTATACAAGTAGAGGAAAATGCAGCGGAATCAAAGCGTGCATTTGAGCTCGCTAGTACGAAAATTATAGAGCATAATTTAGAAATGAAACTTGTAGATGTTGAATATACATTTGATCGTAATAAAATTATTTTTTACTTTACAGCTGAAGGACGAGTTGATTTTAGGGATCTAGTAAAAGATTTAGCCTCGGTTTTTAGAACACGTATTGAACTTCGTCAAATCGGTGTGCGTGATGAAGCCAAGCTTTTAGGTGGTATCGGTCCATGTGGTAGAATGCTTTGCTGCTCCACATTTTTGGGTGATTTTGAGCCTGTTTCTATTAAAATGGCTAAAGATCAAAACTTATCATTAAATCCTTCAAAAATATCTGGCCTTTGTGGACGTTTAATGTGTTGCTTAAAGTATGAAAATGATGAATATGAAGAAGCAAAAGAGGGCATGCCAGATGTTGGTGAGATAACAATGACACCAGATGGCCGTGGGAAAGTAGTAGGGCTAAATGTGCTGGAAAGACTTATTCAAGTATATTTACATGAGCAGGAACGCACAGTTGAGTATACACTAGAAGAACTGCTAGCATGCGAAAAAAATCTTATTTAAGATAGAGAATTTAACGAGGTGGCTTGGGTGAAGGACCGTAATTTCTTAGATACCGTTATGGAGTTCGAACAACAGCTCGAAGCAATGCAGGAGCAATTTGGTGCATTGAAACAATTTGTAGCGTTAATGATGGAAGAGCATAAGGCGCTTGAAACAGAAAATCATCACCTACGTACACGTCTAGAAGAACTACTTTCTAATACAAACTCCGTACAAGCTGCTGAAGTAAAGAAAGAGAGTCCGCTAGATATTGGTGAGGGATATGATAACTTAGCTCGCCTCTACCAAGAGGGCTTCCATGTTTGCCATGTTCATTTTGGAAGTTCACGTAAGGGTGAGGATTGTCTGTTTTGTCTATCATTTTTAAATAAACAAAATGTGTAATAAAAGGCTGATTCCCGCTACGGTGGTGTCAGTCTTTTGTTTTGTAGTGTAGGAGGAGTAAGTATGGAAAAATGGCTAAAAGGTGACGAGCGGTTAGATTATTTGTTGGCTGAGAATTTACGTATTATTCAAAGTCCCTCGGTCTTTTCGTTCTCATTAGATGCAGTACTGCTTTCGAAGTTTGTCAGTATTCCTTATCATAAAGGAAAAATGGTTGATTTATGTTCAGGAAATGGTGTGATACCACTTTTTTTAAGTGCACGTACAAAGGGACAGATAACGGGAGTAGAAATTCAGCCACGTTTATTTGAGATGGCAGAGAGAAGTATCCGTTACAATCAGCTAGAACAGCAAATTCAAATGATTCTTGGAGATGTTAAAGAAATACCGAAACAACTTGGCATTGAAAAGTATGATGTGGTTACCTGTAATCCACCCTATTTTTTAGCACATGAAGCAAGTGATAAAAACCTTAGTGAGCATCATGCCATTGCACGCCATGAATTGTATTTAACATTGGAAGAAGCAATTCAATCAGCAAGTAAATTATTAAAGCAAGGGGGCAAGGCCGCATTTGTCCACCGACCAGGGCGATTATTAGATATTGTGACAGCTATGCGAGCAAATCGCTTAGAGCCTAAACGGATGCAGCTCATTTATCCGAAGGAAGGGAAAGAGGCGAATACATTATTAATAGAAGGAATAAAAGATGGAAAGCCTGATTTAAAAATTCTGCCGCCGTTGTATGTTTATGATGCTAATAATGAATACACGGCAGAAGTGAGAGAAATTCTTTATGGAAAAGAGCAATAATCACTACTTTTATGTGTTAGAGTGTGCTGATCAAACTCTTTATGCAGGGTATACAAATAATATAGAAAAACGTGTTGCTGTACATAACGCTGGTAAAGGAGCAAAATATACAAGAGCTAGAGGTCCAGTGAAATGTATTTATAAAGAAATATTTGAGACAAAGCAAGCAGCAATGCGTGCTGAATATGCCTTTAAGCAATTAACAAGAACACAGAAAATTAATTATATAAGGAGGGGCGAATCGTGAAATCACAAAAAAGTACAATACACGAACAGACAGGTTGTTTATATCTGGTAGGAACACCTATTGGTAATTTAGAAGATATGAGTGTGCGTGCACTTCGCATTTTAAAAGAAGCCGATATTATCGCGGCAGAAGATACTAGAAACACCAAAAAGCTGTGTAACTACTTTGAGATTGAAACACCGCTAATCAGCTACCACGAACATAATTTAGCCGTAGGTGGAGAAAAATTGTTAACATTACTACAGGAAGGAAAAACAATTGCATTAGTAAGTGATGCAGGTTTACCTTGTATTTCTGATCCAGGTGCAGATATAGTTGAAAAAGCAATTGCTCAAAACTTTTCTGTTGTACCAGTGCCAGGGCCTAATGCAGCGATTTCAGCATTAATTGCATCTGGGTTATCGCCACAGCCATTTTTCTTTTATGGATTTTTGAATCGCGGAAAAAAGGAACGTCGCCAGCAATTAGAACAATTAAAAAAACGCCAAGAAACGATTTTACTATATGAGGCACCACATCGCTTAAAGGATACATTAAAAGATATGGAAGCTATACTGGGGGAACGTCGTATTGTTTTAGCTCGAGAGCTGACAAAGAAGTTTGAAGAGTTTTTAAGAGGTACTTTGTCTGAAGCTATAGAATGGTCACAAACAGAGGAAATACGAGGAGAGTTTTGTATTGTTCTTGAAGGTAATAGCTGTGTAGAAGAGGAAGATCATGAAGAAGCCTATTGGCAAAACATGTCCATTGTTGAACATGTTGATTTCATTATCAATCAATCGAATGTATCTTCAAAAGAAGCCATTAAAGAAGTAGCTAAGTTAAGGCAAGTGTCAAAGCGAGATGTTTATAATGAATATCATAGTGATTAATAGTAAAGAGTTACCTTAATAGGGTAGCTCTTTATTTTTATTTAGTTAATGACTTCGAAACTTAAAAGTTGAAAAGTAATAATTTTGAGACACAATTTTAAATTGATAATAATTGTAAATAATAGTAACCTAAAATAGAAAGGTCTGACATGGACATTATAAGGGATTAAGAAATTGGTTATATTAATAAACAGAAACACCTAAATCACTGTTTTGATTTAGGTGAGTAACTAATTATTTTTTTAAGTTAGATTGAATTTCTTTAACTAACATTTCAGCGCCTTCTGGACTTAAAATTAATTTGCCTCCAACTAGACGGAAGTTATCATCTGAAACTTCACCAGTAACAGCACATGTCATATTAGGCATATATTTTTTTAAGATGATTTTATCATCATCCACATAGATTTCTAAAGCGTCCTTTTCAGCAATACCTAGCGTACGGCGTAACTCGATAGGAATTACTACACGACCTAACTCATCGACTTTACGAACAATCCCTGTTGATTTCATAATAGATTTCCTCCTAATTTATAAAAGTTATATTGGTATTTCGTCAAATTTCGACATTATTTCTTTGTCTGATAGTTATCATACCAAGTAATGCCATAAACGTCAATTAATTAATGCACTAATATTATGGTTTTTAAAAAAATTTTTTGAGAAGAATGCTGGTATTTTAATTTTTTTAAAAGGTTTTTAATAAATATTTTTGTTAATAGTAAAAAAGGTTCTTATTTAAGTCATTTAATGGATTAAATATATTATTCGACAATTTTCGCGTTTAATAAACTTTCATTGAAACGAATTTCGTACTTCGTTAGAATAGAAAGTATATTGTAAAACAATGGAGGCAGTTCTAGTGAGTGAACAACAAAAAACATTCTATATAACAACACCCATTTACTATCCAAGTGGGAAATTTCATATTGGTACGGCATATACAACAGTAGCATCTGATACTATTGCACGCTATAAACGTTTAAAAGGTTATGATGTACGCTTTTTAACAGGAATGGACGAACATGGCCAAAAAATTCAAGAAAAAGCAGCAGAAGCGGGTAAACATCCTCAAGATTATGTAAATGAAATTGCAGATGCTGCGAAAAAACTTTGGGGGTTAATGGATATTTCTTATGATGACTTTATTCAAACAACCCAGGATCGACATACGAAAGCTGTCGAAAAGATTTTCCAAAAGTTTTTAGATAATGGTGATATTTATAAAGGTGAGTATGAAGGCTGGTACTGTACACCGTGTGAATCATTCTTTACTGAGACTCAACTAGTTGACGGGAACTGTCCTGATTGCGGTCGTCCGGTGCATAAGGTTAAAGAAGAATCGTACTTCTTTAATATGAAGAAATATGCAGATCGTTTATTAGCTTATTATGAAGAGAACCTTGAATTTATTGAGCCAGAATCACGAAAAAATGAAATGATTAACAACTTCATTAAACCAGGACTAGAGGATTTATCGGTATCAAGAACATCCTTCGACTGGGGAATTAAAGTACCAGGAGATCCAAAGCATGTTATTTATGTGTGGGTTGACGCATTAACGAATTATATTACAGCCTTAGGATATCTATCAGAAGATGAATCATTATTCAATAAATATTGGCCAGCAGATGTACATGTAGTTGGGAAGGATATTGTTCGTTTCCATACGATTTATTGGCCAATTTTCTTAATGGCACTAGATTTGCCATTACCGAAAAAGGTATTTGCTCACGGTTTTATTATGATGAAAGACGGTAAAATGTCTAAATCAAAAGGTAATGTAATTTATCCTGAAATGTTAATCGAGCGTTATGGTCTAGATGCGACACGTTATTTCCTATTACGAGAATTACCATTTGGCTCTGATGGGGTATTTTCACCAGAATCATTTATTGAACGTACAAACTTTGATCTGGCTAATGATTTAGGGAACTTATTAAATCGTACAATTTCAATGATTAATAAATATTTTGATGGTATTATTCCGACAGAAAATCTTCAACCGACAGAATTTGATGCAGCTTTAAAAGAGCAAGCTGAGTCGGTACGTATTAAATATGAAGAAAGTATGGAAAAAATGCAATTTAGTGTTGTTCTTGCAGACTTATGGACGCTTGTTTCCCGCACAAATAAGTATATAGATGAGACACAACCATGGGTGTTAGCAAAAGAGGAGTCAGACAAGCCAAAATTAGGTGCAGTTATGCGAAATTTGGCAGAAAGCTTACATCAAATCGCTGTCATGTTGCAACCATTTATGACAACAACTCCGAAACGTATGATCGATCAGTTAGGATTAGATGACAAATTCTTAGCATGGGATACAATTGAAACATTCGGCAATACTATTCCAGCAAACATTAAAGTGGTAGAAAAAGGGATACCGATTTTCCCACGCTTAGAAAATGAGGTTGAGATTACTTATATTCGTGAGGAAATGCGTGGCTCTGTGAAAACACCACAGGATGAAGAAATTAAAAAGGTAGCAAAAACTGAAGAAAATCCAGAAATTCCTGAAATTACTATCGATGATTTTATGAAAGTTGACTTGCGAGTAGCTACTGTGACTGCATGTGAAACTGTTCCGAAAGCAGATAAATTATTAAAGCTTCAAGTTGATCTAGGATATGAGCAACGTCAAGTAGTTTCAGGTATTGCGAAATTCTATACACCAGATGATTTAATAGGTCAAAAAGTAATTGTCGTAGCAAATTTAAAACCAGTGAAATTACGTGGTGAAATATCACAAGGAATGATTTTAGCTGGTGAGAAAGATGGAATTTTAAAATTAGCATCAGTTGATCCTAAACTCGAAAATGGTGCAAAAGTAAAGTAATGAACTTAAGGAAGGCCTGCTGAATATGAATTATTCAGCAGGCTTTTCAAATCTGTTAGAGAAAATGGGATTAAATTATTTTGAAATAATTTATGGTGCGTGAAAAATATACTTTTATGGGTTTAAAGAACTACTTTAGGTAATGTCGATTAAGTGGAATGTCACAATGTCGAATAGTTTGTAATGAAATTGTAATGACCACGAAAAATATGAAATAATAAATTTTAATAAAATCAATGTTAGGAGAATGAAGATGTTTATAGATACACACGTACATTTAAACGCAGATCAGTATGAGGAAGATCTTCAAGAAGTGATTGATAGAGCTCTTGAAGCTAAAGTGGAAAGAATGGTAGTTATTGGTTTCGACCGTAAAACCATTGAGAGAACAATGCAATTAATAGAGCAATATGATTTTGTTTACGGTGTCATTGGCTGGCATCCAGTAGACGCTATTGATTGTACTCAACAAGATTTAGAGTGGATTGAGCAATTAGCTTCACATCCAAAAATAGTTGGCATTGGTGAAACGGGATTGGACTACTATTGGGATAAGTCTCCAAAAGACGTTCAACAGGAACTTTTTCGCAAGCAAATTCAATTAGCTCAAAAGATCAATTTACCAATCGTTATTCATAATAGGGATGCAACAGGTGATGTTGTACAAATTTTACGTGAAGAAAATGCTGCATCCGTAGGGGGTGTTATGCACTGCTTTAGTGGAAGTGTAGAAACAGCGCGTGAATGTATAGCTATGAATTTTATGATTAGTCTTGGGGGACCAGTGACATTTAAAAATGCACGTCTACCAAAGGAAGTAGCGACAGAAATAGCTCTTGAGCACTTGATGATTGAAACAGACGCTCCTTATTTAGCTCCACATCCACATCGAGGTAAACGCAATGAACCCGCTTTCGTGCCTTTAGTTGCTGAGGAAATCGCACGTTTGAAAGGGTTGACAATTGAGGAAATTGCACAAGCAACTACAGCCAATGCGAAAAATTTTTTTGGGATTGACAATTAACTAGCTTAGATGCCTCCAATACAGGGTTTGTGGTTGGCAAAAAACAAGAAGTCAATTTTCAGAGAAATACTTTCGGGTTGACAGTGCCAAAACTAGTCCGTATAATCCAACCTTGTATTAAGGAGGCGTTTTTTCATGTCAAATAATTCCATGAAAAACTTGTTCTTAGGATCATTGAGGAGTAAGCAAACAGTGATAAGAATTATTTCACTTGTCCTGTTTGTGTCTGTAATCTCTTTCGTGCTTTATCAGGGTACGAAAAAATCCGTTAAGCTTGAAGCAAATGGAGAAACAATCGAAGTATCAACACATGCCAAAACTGTAGAACAATTATTACAAAATCAAAATATAGATATAGCAGAGCATGACAAAATTTCACCCTCTCTGAACACCAAAATTGTTAATGGATTAGCAATTACATGGGAACAGGCAAAAGAAGTAACTATTTCAGTTGATGGAAATCAGTCAAAAGTTTGGACAACTGAAACACTTGTGAAGGACATTTTGAAGGAAGCAAATATTAAAGTATCTGAACATGACTCTTTAGCGCAAGGTCTAGATACTGAACTAGGAGCAGAAAACAAAATCGATATTCAAAAAGCGTTTCAAGTAGCGCTTGTCGATGGCGTAAATAAAAGACAAGTATGGTCCACTTCGACTACGGTCGCTAACTTTTTAAAACAACAAGGAATTCAGCTAAATGAATTCGATCGTGTCGAAAATAACCTGGAGAACGTTATTACTCCGGAGAGTAAAATCACAGTAGTTCGCGTAGAAAAGGTTATCGATGTAGTGGAAGACTCTTTAGATTTCGCAGTTGAAAAGAAGCAGGATGCTTCATTGCAAAAGGGGAAACAAAAAGTAGTAGCAACGGGCGAGAAGGGTTCGGTTTCTCGTACGTATGAAGTTGTCAAAGAAAATGGTAAGGTTGTGGCAAAAAACCTGCAATCTGAGAAAGTATTAAAAGAGCCGAAGAAACAAGTGGTTGCAGTAGGCACAAAAACAATCGTTGCAAGTGCAGCAACTGTGTCACGTGGTTCTGCAGAGCCTGCTAACGGTAAAGAATTTTATGTAACGGCAACAGCATATACACCATATTGCAACGGTTGTACTGGTACATCAGCAACTGGTATAAACCTACGTTCAAATTCTGGCTTGAAGGTGATAGCAGTTGACCCTTCTGTTATTAAGCTAGGATCAAAGGTTTGGGTAGAAGGCTATGGAACTGCTATAGCTGGGGATACTGGTGGGTCAATTAAGGGTAATAAGATTGACATACTTGTACAAACAGATGCTCAAGCACGTAACTGGGGACGTAAGAAAGTGCGCGTTAAAGTATTAAATTAAAAAAATTGTAAAATTAATCAAAATGTTTTTCACAAATGGAGCTTTCCTGTTTTGACTGGCGGGAAGGCTTCTTTATTATTTTTTAGCAAATGATGCTGTAAGGTATGTAGAGAGTAAGTTGAATAAGATAAGCTCATCTGGACCTTGTATTCCTGTACAAATCGTATAGAGCAGTTGTAAAATGGTCAGAAGATAAGGTAGATAGAAAAGAGGAGCCTTTTTGCAAATTAAAGAAATTATTGTTGTTGAAGGAAAAGATGATACGACAGCTATTAAACGTGCTGTACAAGCAGATACTATAGAAACAAATGGATCTGCAATTTCTGAAGAAACGTTAAAGCGAATACAGCACGCCCAAGAAAAACGTGGAGTTATTGTATTTACTGATCCAGACTATCCAGGACGTCGAATACGGGCCATTATCGAGGAGCGTGTAAAAGGGGTGAAGCATGCCTTTTTACCAAAAGCGAAAACGATTGCTAAAAACGGTAAAGGGTTAGGGATTGAGCATGCTGCTGATGAGGATATACGTGAGGCATTACAACATGTCTATACCCCTATACATGAGGTGCTAAACAAAGAGGTAATTACACTGGAAGATTTAATGACTGCTCGTTTAATTGGACATCCACAAGCAAAGCAGCGTCGTGATAGACTAGGGGAAATCTTAAATATAGGTGCTACAAACGGTAAACAACTTCATAAAAGATTGAAAATGTTTCAGATTACAGAGGAGCAATTTGGTGCGGCTATCGCACAGTTAGATCAGGAGGAAAATGATGCATAAGGATATTGCGACACCAATTCGAACACAAGAAATTTTAAAAAAGTATGGGTTTTCATTTAAAAAAAGTTTAGGTCAAAACTTCTTAATTGACCCGAACATTTTGAGAAATATAGTGAGTCACGCCAATTTAACTGAGAATAGTGGCGCAATTGAAGTTGGTCCTGGGATTGGGGCATTAACTGAGCATTTGGCGAGAAGCGCTAAAAAGGTAGTTTCCTTTGAAATTGACCAACGTTTATTACCTGTACTAGAAGATACGCTTAGTCCATATAATAACGTGTCTATTATTCATTCTGACATACTTAAGGCAGATGTGGAGAAAGTAATTGCAGATGAGATGCCAGGTATTGATGATATTATGGTTGTAGCAAATTTACCGTATTATGTAACGACTCCAATTTTACTGAAATTACTCAATGACAGATTACCGATCCGTGGTTTTGTTGTGATGATGCAGAAAGAGGTAGCAGACCGTATAACGGCTAAGCCAGGGACGAAAGAATATGGTTCATTATCAATTGCAATACAATATTACGTGAAAGCAGATATTGCGATGACAGTGCCAAAAACAGTTTTCATGCCTCAACCTAACGTCGACTCTGCAGTAATTCGCCTTATCAAGCATGAGGAACCACCGGTAAAAGTAATAGATGAGGATTTTTTATTTGTTGTAACGCGTGCCTCATTCGTTCAGCGAAGAAAAACAATCTATAATAACCTGCAATCTGGTTTACCAAATGGAAAGGCACAAAAGGATCACATTTTACAGGCATTAGAGCTAGCGAAAATTGAGCCAACTCGCCGTGGAGAAACACTTTCAATTCAAGAGTTTGGGAAATTAGCCGATGCACTGTATCCTGTTTTTGCAAAGTGAAAATTTTTGTTAACAATTTTTCGGATATGTAAAAAAATATATATTTTTTTATAAAAAATAAGTTGACAAGATTTATAAGAGGCTGATAAAATATTATATTTTGTTGACATTTTTGGGCCATTAGCTTATACTTGTTATTAGTGAGGTGTAAGCGAAAATGCCAAAAACTTTAGCGGACATTAAAAAGTCGTTGGATTGTCATTTGGGTAAACGTTTGCAATTAAAAGCAAACGGTGGTCGCAAGAAAACGGTTGAGTGTGCAGGGATACTACGTGAGACATATCGCGCCATCTTTGTAGTAGAGCTCGATCAAGAAGACAATACGTGCAAGCGCGTATCGTATAGCTACACAGATATTTTAACTGAAGCAGTAGAGATTACATTTTTAGACGAAGCAAAGGCTGCTGTCGCAAAATAGTTTCTAGTACTTATTTCTATATTTTAGAAACACTCATGTATATTTAAAATACATGAGTGTTTTGCGTTTTCACGGGCATACTAAATTCGTCAGTTGTTAAAGGAGGAGTTTATATGCCTAGAAAAGGTATCATGTCACCTCGTTTAAAAGAAGAGATCGCAAAAGAACTTGGATTTTATGATGTTGTGCAAAAGGAAGGCTGGGGCGGCATAAAAGCTCGTGATGCTGGTAATATGGTCAAACGTGCCATAGAAATGGCTGAACGGGCAAGTAGTGAGCAAGAGCGTAAGTAGGCTGTTTTTGCTAAAATAGTCATCTTATAAAGTTTCATTCAGCAGGGATGAAAATCCTTACTGACACAACAAATACAACTGACGAGAGAGAGCCGTTACTCCGAATAGGGTAAACGGTTCTTTTTTTCCATTTTCGTATTCTCAATATGGTAAAATAAAATGAATAATCTTGCGCGAAAAAAAGAACTGTTTATACGTGTAGCTATAAGGAGGAAGAAATATGCTTTATGTAAAGGCGCCTGCAAAAATCAATTTAACATTAGATGTACTTTATAAAAGACCCGATAATTTTCACGAAGTGGAGATGGTTATGACAACAGTCGATTTAGCTGATCGTATCAGTCTTGAATCTCGAGAAGATGGTGTTATTCAAATCACTTCAACAGATAATTTTGTACCAAATGACCATCGTAATTTTGCTTATCAGGCAGCGCGTCTCATTAAAGATACATATGGCATTAGACAAGGTGTATCCATTACGATTGAAAAGGAAATACCCATAGCAGCAGGACTCGCAGGAGGTAGTAGTGATGCAGCTGCAACATTAAAAGGGCTAAATGAACTGTGGGATTTAGGTTTATCAATAGATGAATTAGCGGAGCTTGGTGCTAAAATTGGTTCGGATGTTTCGTTTTGTGTTTACGGAGGCACGGCACTCGCTACAGGGCGAGGCGAAAAAATAAAAGAATTACCAGCTCCACCTAATTGTTGGGTTGTACTAGCTAAGCCTAAAATTGGTGTGTCGACAGCAGAAGTTTATGGGGGTCTTAAGGTTGAAGGACTGCAACACCCCAATACACAGCAGATGATACAAGCTATAGAGACAAAAGATTATGAGCTATTATGTTCATCATTAGGAAATGTTTTGGAAACTGTAACATTTAAGCTACACCCAGAAGTTGTGATGTTAAAGGAACAAATGAAGCGCTTTGGGGCAGATGCTACGTTAATGAGTGGAAGCGGTCCAACTGTATTTGGGCTTGTGGATAGTGAAGCTCGTGTAAGTCGCATTTATAATGGTTTACGTGGTTTTTGTGAAGAAGTTTATGCAGTACGAATTTTAGGTGAGCGAAATACGCTTGCTTAGAAACGCAAATTTGTGTTAATTTTACCTATAAATATTCGTGTTTAGGAGAGGGTCGCATGAAATGGAAGCGTAGTGAACGACTAGTTGATATGACGTACTACTTACTAGAACATCCACATCAGCTGATCC
Organism: Lysinibacillus sp. G01H; assembly: GCF_028872195.1. Lineage (NCBI taxonomy): Bacteria > Bacillati > Bacillota > Bacilli > Caryophanales > Bacillaceae > Lysinibacillus > Lysinibacillus sp. G01H. Next base: position 75,875 of record NZ_CP118397.1, read on the forward strand.
CGCTAACTTATTTTTCAGAACTATATCAATCTGCTAAGTCATCCATTAGTGAAGATTTAACGATTGTAAAAGAAACTTTCGAAGAAAAAGGAATCGGGTTATTGATGACAGTGCCGGGTGCTGCAGGAGGAGTAAAGTATATTCCGAAAATGTCCGAGGCTGAAGTACGTTTAGTGATTCAAGATTTAAAAGCAGAGTTAGAACATTCAGATCGATTGTTACCAGGTGGATATTTATTTATGACAGACCTGCTTGGAAACCCAGATTTAATTAATCGTGTAGGGAAGGTCTTTGCTTCTGCCTTTGCAGATCAACAAATCGATGTCATAATGACAGTAGCAACTAAAGGGATATCCATCGCCCATGCCATCGCAAGACATTTAAATGTACCAGTGGTAGTTGTGAGAAGAGATAGTAAAGTAACGGAAGGTTCTACAGTAAGCATTAACTATGTATCTGGTTCTTCCAGAAGAATTCAGACAATGGTATTATCAAAAAGAAGCATGAAGAGTGGACAACGTGTATTAATTACGGACGACTTTATGAAGGTCGGCGGTACAATGAATGGCATGAAAAACCTCTTAGAGGAGTTTGACTGTCAGCTAGCAGGCATTGCAGTGCTTGTGGAGGCTGAGCATGCGGACGAAACATTAGTAGATGATTATTATTCACTTGTAAAGCTTCATGAAGTTAATGAAAAAGATCGAACAATTGCATTAAGTGAAGGTAACTATTTTTCTAAAAGGGGACATGACAAATGAAAGTAGTAGCAACAACAAATGCACCAGCAGCAATCGGACCATATTCACAAGGTATTATTGTTAACGGAATGTTTTATAGCTCTGGTCAAATTCCATTAACAGCTACAGGTGATTTAGTGGAAGGCGATATAACTGTACAAACAAATCAAGTATTTGCTAATTTAAAAGCGGTTTTAGCGGAAGCTGGAACTTCTTTAGATAATGTTGTGAAAACAACGGTCTTTATGAAAGATATGAATGACTTTGTAGCGATGAATGAAGTTTATGCAAATCATTTCGGTGATCATAAACCAGCTCGTTCAGCTGTAGAGGTAGCCCGTCTTCCGAAAGATGTAAAAGTAGAAATCGAAGTAATCGCAATCGTAAAATAATTAAAACTTGTTAAGCTCACTAAAAAGATCCTTTATTCTTTTTAGTGGGTTTTTTTACGCTGACAAACAATTGTCAAAAATTACGTATATAAGAAAAAATATTATTCTAATAAGTATTCAAATTTTTTAGAAAATTTGATAGACTATGAAAAGGAAAATATTCGGTAATTGAGAATATGATATTTTCATTTAGGCATCCAAGAAGAGAGGTGGTGAGAAAATGGAAGTTACTGATGTGAGATTACGTCGGGTACAGACGGATGGTCGCATGCGTGCGATTGCTTCCATTACACTTGATAATGAGTTTGTTGTTCACGATATTCGTGTCATTGATGGAAATACTGGTTTATTTGTAGCTATGCCTAGTAAACGAACACCAGATGGGGAGTTTAGAGATATTGCTCATCCAATTAATTCTGATACTCGAAATAAAATTCAGGAGATCATTTTAAACGAGTATCATAACTCTAGTGAAGTAGAGGAAGCTGGTAAAGAGGAAGAATTAGAGGGAATCGGTGTGTAATAAATAGTAAATAACTTACTTTTTAAGGATATGTTACAAACTGATGGTAAAAAAGATAGGAAGAACTCTTCTAGTTGGAAGGGTTCTTTTTATTTTGATAAAAAGATAATATGAGCAATTTCAGGATATACTTCATGACATTCGAGCATAAGGTGCATTGGATTTAGGAATTCATGTTTTTGTCAACTCTACATGCCTTGAAAATAGATGAATTTTGCTATATAGTCATAAGAGAAAATGAGCGTATTGGAGGACTTACTGATGAGCAATGTTTTTGCTGTCATTTTGGCTGCAGGTCAAGGTACACGTATGAAGTCCAAATTATATAAAGTGCTCCATCCAGTATGTGGGAAACCAATGGTACAACATGTGGTGGATCATATTCAGACGTTAGATGTGAATCGCATTGTAACGGTTGTCGGACATGGTGCTGAAAAAGTGCAACAACAGCTTGGTGAAAAAAGTGAGTATGTGCTGCAGGCTGAACAACTAGGTACAGCGCACGCTGTGCAACAAGCAGAGGCCATTTTAGGTAATGAAGAAGGTACAACGTTAGTTGTATGTGGAGATACACCACTAATTCGTCCTGAAACGATGCAAGCTCTATTCGAACATCATCATGCAAAGAATGCTAAAGCAACTATTTTAACTGCAATTGCTGAAAACCCAACTGGCTATGGCCGTATATTACGTGGCAATAACGGACAGGTGGAGCAAATTGTTGAACAAAAAGATGCTTCAGCAGAGCAGCAATTAGTAAAAGAAATAAACACAGGCACATATTGCTTTGATAACAAATTATTATTTGAAACATTGAAACTTGTGAAAAATGATAATGCGCAAGGTGAATATTATTTACCAGATGTCATTGAAATTTTACAAAAGCAAGGTGATATTGTTGAAGCATATGTCACTGATGATTTTGAAGAAACACTAGGTGTTAACGATCGTGTGGCTTTGTCACAAGCCGAGACATTAATGCGTACAAGAATCAACGAGAAACATATGCGGAATGGTGTAACAATTATCCATCCTGAAACAACGCATATTAGTGCAGATGCAGTTATTGGGCGTGATACGGTGATTCAACCTGGCTCAATGATTGAAGGTGCTACTGTGATCGGTGAAGATTGCATTATCGGTCCAAATACTCAAATCATAGATAGCCGCGTTGGTGATCGTACAACTATACATTCTTCAGTTGTCCGTGAAAGCGCTATTGCAGAGGATACTGCTATTGGGCCATTTGCTCATATTCGACCACTTTCAGACATCGGTAGTCATGTGAAAATTGGTAACTTTGTAGAAGTGAAGAAAAGCAAGCTAGATAATGGCTCGAAAGTTTCACATTTAAGCTATATTGGCGATGCCGAGATCGGTAGTAACGTCAATATTGGTTGTGGTTCCATTACAGTAAACTATGATGGAAAAAACAAGTTCAAAACGATTATTGAAGATGATGTATTTGTAGGATGTAATACTAACTTAGTAGCGCCAGTGAAAGTTGGAAAAGGTTCATTTATTGCAGCAGGTTCTACAATTACAAAAGAAGTTCCTGAAGATGCACTTGCCATAGCTCGTGCAAGACAAGAAAACAAACCGAATTATGTAAGCAAATTAAATTCAAAATAATTATCAACTAAACAGGAGGCCATCATGCCGTATCATTATGCAAACTCACAATTAAAAATATTTTCACTTAATTCTAATAATCCATTAGCTCAAGAAATTGCGCAGGAAATGGGCGTAGAATTAGGTAAATCTTCTGTTAAGCACTTCAGTGATGGAGAGATTCAAATTAGCATTGAAGAAAGTATTCGAGGTTGTGATGTGTTTATCGTGCAGTCTACTTCTGCACCTGTAAACGAACATTTAATGGAGCTTTTAATTATGGTAGATGCAGTTAAACGTGCATCTGCTCGTACAGTAAACGTTGTAATGCCTTATTATGGTTATGCACGCCAAGACCGTAAAGCAAAAGCGCGCGAGCCAATTACAGCTAAATTAGTGGCAAACCTACTTGAAACTGCTGGTGCAACACGTGTTATCGTATTAGATTTACACGCACCTCAAATCCAAGGTTTCTTCGATATCCTAATCGACCACTTAATGGCAGTACCATTACTATCTGATTACTTCAAATCTAAAGGTATTCCAGGAGATGAGATCGTTATTGTTTCACCAGATCATGGTGGGGTAACACGTGCTCGTAAAATGGCTGAACGATTAAAAGCACCGATTGCAATTATTGACAAACGTCGTCCGAAACCAAACGTTGCGGAAGTGATGAACATTGTTGGTAATGTTGATGGTAAAGTGGCAATCTTGATTGATGATATTATTGATACAGCAGGTACAATTACGATTGGGGCAGATGCGTTACGTGCTGCTGGTGCAAAAGAAGTTTACGCTTGCTGTTCACATCCTGTATTATCTGGTCCAGCAATTGAACGTATTGAAAACTCTGCTATTAAAGAATTAGTAGTGACAAATACAATTCAGCTATCAGACGAGAAAAAATCTCCAAAAATTACAGAGCTTTCTGTAGCTAAATTAATGGCGGATGCTATCTCTCGCGTTTATGAAAATAAATCTGTAAGTACTCTATTTGATTAATAAATATTGTAAGTATAAGACCAATCTACTCTTTGAGTAGATTGGTCTTTTCAATATAAATTTAGGCACTATTTTATCAAGGCGAAGAAATAGATGAGTGTTTTATGTGTGAGCCTTCTCACAAAGGGGTATAATAATAATGTGTCTTAATAATATTTACTCTACCTTAAACAAATAGAGCTAAATATTATCATAGCCTACAACGAATTATTGTTGAGGCGTAAATAATTTTCTTGGAAGGGGAATAAAGAAGTATGAGTACAGTATTAAGTGTTACAAAGCGCGAAACTGGGCATCGTTCAACATTAACCCAACTTAGAAAAGGGGGAGCCATTCCTGCAGTTATTTACGGCTACAAAGTAGATTCAACCCCAATTTCTATTGCTGCAAAAGATTTTAAAAAGTCCATTCAAAAAAATGGGCAAAATAGTGTGTTTTCGCTAGAGTTAGAGGGGAAAAAGGTGAATGCTGTTGTGTCAGAGATTCAGCAATGTTCATTGAAAGATGAAGTAAATCATATTGACTTTTTAGCCATTAATATGGCGGAAGAGCTAGAAGCTGATGTCCCGATTAAATTACTTGGACAGTCAGTTGGCGTGAGTGAGGGCGGTATTCTAATGCAGCCTAACTTAGAATTAAAAGTAAAAGTAAAGCCAACAGAGTTACCTGAATCAATTGATGTGGACATTTCATCGTTGAAAATTGGGGAATCCCTAACAGTAGCAGATATTCGCGATGCTACACCTGTTGAAATTATTAGTGAAGATGATTATATGTTAGTAACAATTGTGGCACCTGTTTCTGTAGAGGAAGAGGCTACAGAAAGTGAAGAAGGGCAAGAGACAGTATAAAAGTAATTGACGCTTAAGGCTAATAAGAAGGCTATAGCTTTCTTGTTAGCCTTATTTTTTTATGCCTTTTAATAATTGTACAAAATGCTTTCTAGGTGTGCTATATGGTAAAATAATGACTATTAGATTGGAAAGAAGAGAGGTACTTATGAAAATTATCGTTGGTTTAGGAAACCCAGGTAAACTGTATGAGCATACAAGACATAATATTGGCTTTGATGTTATTGATGCGTTAGCAGAAAAATGGGAAACACCTTTAACAAATTCAAAATTTAACGGGATGTACACTACTGTACATCGACCAGAAGGAAAGGTTCTACTTGTTAAACCATTAACATATATGAATTTATCAGGGGAATGTGTTGGTCCCCTAATGGACTATTTTGACATAGAGGTAGAAGATTTAGTTGTCATTTATGATGACTTGGATTTAGAGACAGGTAAATTACGTCTGCGACAAAAAGGGAGTGCAGGTGGTCATAACGGCATTAAATCGTTAATTCAACATTTAGGTACTCAGGAATTTAATCGTATTCGAGTGGGCATTAATCGTCCGCCAGCGGGCATGAAGGTAGCAGACTATGTTTTAGCTAAATTTTCGAAGGAAGACCAAGTTCTTATGCAAGACGCCATTGTAAATTCTGTAAACGCTGTTGAAGCATCTCTTTCAAAGCCGTTTCTTGATGTGATGAATCACTTTAACGCAAGCAAATAGATGGAAGTAATAAAATTTCTGTTAAAGTTTTTGGATAATTGGCATGGTGTAAGGTGAGTAATGAACTGCCTTACACTATTATTACAGCTAATACTTGTAGTGAATAGTCTTAGCTACAGGTAAAAATTAATTCTCTAATTTTCAAGTTATTACAATGATGATGACAGTGAAAAGTGCATAATCCTTTTTATAAATGTCTATACTTTAAGTAGAAAGTTGCTTAAAGGAGGATGATTTGGAGATGTCAGTTCGCTATCGATGTCGGCATTGTGAAGTAGAAATAGGGACACTACCATTTGATGCAGATGATACAATTCGAAAGTTGCATATTTTCGAATTAGGAGAAGCGGATGATTATGTTGAGAAAGATCAACATGGTCAAACGACTGTGCACTGCATTTGTGAGCAATGTGAGGATTCGCTGAGACAATATCCAGATTATCACGCACTCAATAAATGGATTCAATAATTGGAAGGATGCTTTGACACACTTATGTGTGTTCAAGGCTTTTTCCATTTCATAAAACAGCCATTAATAGAGATATGTAAAATAACACTAGAATAATAGAAATAAAAATATAGAATTTATGCTGAAAGGAGCTTGACTGTGGAGGTTTTACGACAGCTTGTGTCGCAAGATAAACATATTACATCATTTTTAAAGGAAATTCAGAGCGGTCAAACTGCATCACAGCTTATAACAGGTTTAACAGGAAGCGCACGCCCAGTAATGGTTGATGTGTTATTTGAATATGTAAAGAAGCCAATCTACATTATCTCTCCTAATCTATTGCAGGCACAAAAAATGGCGGATGAGCTTGTTGGACTATTAGGTGAGGAACATGTTCACTATTATCCTGCGGATGAATTTATTGCAGCCGATCTTTCTGTGGCTTCACCAGAACTTCGCGCGGAGCGAATCGCGACGCTCGATTGCTTAGCTAGAGGTGAGAAAGCCGTATATGTAATACCTGTGGCTGGTCTACGTAAAATAATGCAACCAAAAGAACACTGGCTACACTATTTTTTACAAACCGCATTAGGCGAAGATGTTGAAATTGATAAATGGTTGCAAACATTAGTTGAGATGGGCTATGTACGGAATTCAATGGTGACATCACCTGGAGAGTTCGCATTACGTGGAGGAATTTTAGATATTTATCCACCTTATTTAGAATCACCAATTCGTATTGAATTATTTGATACAGAGGTTGACTCCATACGAACATTTTCAGCAGATGACCAACGTTCTATTGATAAATTACAAAAAATTCGTATTCTCCCTGCTTCAGAGGTCATTCTTACAAAATCAGAAAGACAGGCATTAGCAGACCGTTTAGAAGTGGCATTAGCAGCCAGCCTAAAGAAGGTTAAAAAGCAGGAGACAAAAGAACTTCTGTATCAGCATATTCAATATGATATTGAGTTGCTACAACAAGGGAATTTACCTGATTATGTAAACAAGTATGGCTCATTATTATACGATAAAACAGCCTTTTTAGGAGATTACTTTGAACATGATGGTATTGTACTTTTTGACGAGCTTGGACGTATTCAAGAGGTAATGGATGCATGGGAGCGTGAAGAAGATGAGTGGTTTTTATCTTTAATCGAAGAGGGAAAAATGGTTCACGATGTCAAACCTGCCTTCTCATTAAAAGAAATATTGGCGATGTTGTCACAACAAAAGCTTTCATTTTCATTGTTTTCGCGAACATTTGCAGGGATTACGTTTAGTAAAACAACCAACTTTTCTTGCAAGCCAATGCAGCAATTTCATGGACAAATGTCCTTGCTTCAAAGTGAGGTTGAACGCTGGTTACTAGGCAAATTTACAGTTCTCATCATAGCAAGGGATAAAGAACGAGTGAAAAGAGTTCAGCAAATGCTTGAAGAATACGATATTCATACAACAATAGGTGAGCCAACAGAACCTGATATTTATATTGTAGATGGTGGCTTGTCGAGTGGCTTTGAATTGCCCCTACAGCGTTTAGCAATTGTAACAGAAGACGAGCTCTTTAAACAGCAGGTAAAGAAAAAAACACGCACACAAAAAATGACCAATGCTGAACGTATTAAAAGTTATACGGAAATTAAGCCAGGTGATTATGTTGTACATGTTCATCATGGGATTGGTAAATATATTGGAGTAGAGACATTAGAGGTTAATGGTACACATAAGGATTATCTGCATATTCGATATCGTGCAGACGATAAATTATATGTACCTGTTGAGCAAATAGACTTAATCCAAAAATATGTGGCGTCAGAGGATCGAGAACCAAAGCTACATAAATTAGGTGGAGCAGAGTGGAAAAAGGCGAAAGCGAAGGTATCCTCTGCTGTACAGGATATTGCGGATGATTTAATAAAGCTGTATGCAAAGCGTGAAGCAGAGAAAGGGCATGCTTTTACACCTGATAACGATGACCAGCGTAATTTTGAAGCAATGTTCCCCTATGAAGAAACAGAAGATCAACTACGTTCAATTGTTGAAGTAAAACGAGATATGGAACGTGAACGCCCTATGGACCGTTTAGTCTGTGGTGATGTAGGCTATGGTAAAACAGAGGTAGCCATTCGTGCCGCATTTAAGGCTATTCAAGATGGAAAGCAAGTGGCATTCCTTGTCCCTACAACCATTCTAGCCCAGCAACATTATGAGACTATTCGTGAGCGCTTTCAGGACTTTGCCATTAATGTTGGATTGTTATCTCGCTTCCGTTCGAAAAAGGAGCAAACAGCAACATTAAAAGGCTTAAAAGAGGGCCGAGTCGATATAGTTATTGGAACACACCGTATTTTATCTAAAGATTTAATTTTCCAAGACCTTGGTCTGCTAATTGTGGATGAAGAGCAACGTTTTGGTGTGACGCATAAGGAAAAAATTAAGCAGTTAAAGACAAATGTCGATGTCTTAACTTTAACAGCTACACCAATCCCAAGGACACTTCATATGTCCATGGTAGGGGTCCGAGATTTATCTGTTATTGAGACGCCTCCTGCTAATCGTTTCCCAGTTCAAACATATGTGATGGAGCACAGCGGTGCATTAGTACGAGAAGCTATTGAGAGGGAAATGGCACGTGGCGGACAAGTATTTTATTTGTATAATCGGGTAGAGGATATGGCTCGAAGGGTTGAGGAGATTCAAGTGCTGGTCCCTGAAGCACGGATAGGCTTTGCTCATGGAAAAATGACTGAGTCAGAGCTAGAATCAGTGATTTTAGCCTTTTTAGAGGGCGACTATGATGTGCTTGTTACGACAACGATTATCGAGACAGGTGTCGATATACCGAATGTAAATACATTAATAGTCCATGATGCTGATCGCATGGGCTTAGCCCAGCTCTACCAATTACGCGGGCGCGTTGGACGTTCTAACAGAGTAGCCTATGCATATTTTATGTACCAACGCGACAAAGTTCTGACAGATGTAGCGGAGCAACGTTTACAAGCAATTAAAGAATTTACAGAGCTTGGCTCAGGCTTTAAAATTGCGATGCGAGATTTATCTATTCGGGGCGCAGGAAACTTACTTGGAGCGCAGCAACATGGCTTTATTGATTCAGTTGGCTTTGATTTATATTCACAAATGCTTCAGGATGCCATCGCGGAACGTCAAACAGGCGTGAAAAAAGAAGAAAAGCCAGATATTGAAATTTTGCTGAGTATTGATGCCTATATTCCAGACGCTTATATTCCAGATGGTTATCAAAAGATCCAAATGTATAAACGAATTAAAGCCATGGATCAGGTGGAGGAGTATGACGAAATCAGGGAGGAATTAGAGGATCGATTTGGCGATCTTCCAATTCAAACAGAGCGTTTACTTCGAATAGCACGAATGAAAGTTTGGGGCTTAGGTGCGGGAGTAGTATCTGTAAAGGAGAAGCAAAAACTTATTACAATACTATTATCAGAACGAGGGACGGCAAGTGTCGATGGCAGTAAGATTATTGAAGAATCGATGAAATTCGAGCGTGCTGTTGGTTTTGGTATGGATGGTATGCAGTTAAAATTAACAATAGATGAACGCAAGATTGGGAAATATCAACCCTTTGATATGTTGGAAGAACTAATGCAAATTATTGATAATGCAAAAAAGCAGCAATAGTAGTTAAAAGGCTCTTCTTATCTTTTACTGTAAAAGATAAGAAGAGCCTTTTTCATGTTGATTCAGTAATCACCATCTCTCTCATATTTGCTCACAGGAATAATGGAATTTTTCCAATATTTTTATGAATTAATTATAGAAACTTATTACTTGGGTAATCTAATAAGGAGTTGATTGATGTAATACCGTTTTTTTTGAAAAAATTGATGGTTGTGAAATCCTTTTTCTTCAGTTTTTGCATAGATTGCTCAAATAAAAACCATACTATCATTGAATAAAAATTTCATTGTAGCGAAAGCGAGGCATTAGAATGAAGGCAACAGGAATTGTTCGTCGTATTGATGATTTAGGGCGTGTAGTTATTCCAAAAGAAATTCGTAGGACGCTACGTATTCGTGAAGGCGACCCGCTTGAAATTTATACGGACCGTGAAGGCGAAGTCATTTTAAAAAAATATTCTCCCATCAATGATCTGGGGGAATTTGCAAGAGAATATGTTGAAACACTTTATGAAACAATGGGCACACCGGCATTTGTCACTGACCGTGATGAAGTAATCGCTGTTGCAGGGATTGGGAAAAAGGAATATATAAATCGTCGCATTACGTCCTTTGCGGAAAGCTTTATGGACGAGCGCTCCACAAAAATTGAAAAAATGGAGACAACGATTGAAATTGTCCCTGGACAATATGAGCAAGTGAAATCATATTGTGCGACACCTATAATGGTGAATGGTGATCCTATTGGCTGTATTATCGTCTTGTCTAAAGTACACTTTGTTGGTGAGGTAGAAGTCAAGGTAGTGGAAACAGCTGCAAACTTCTTAGCAAAACAAATGAATAGTTAATGCATGGAAAAGTTATTGCGATGACCTTTAAGGCTGAACAATAACTTTTTTGCGTACATAAAGATGAATCGTTATAGGAACAGTAGTGCCACCTTGCACGTCAAACTTTTGAGATATGCTATACTATTGGCATTGTTAAGAAGGAAAGAGGGCAATTTATGTCGCAACGTTTTGGTATGAAAAGCTACATGAAGGGTGCCGCCTTATTGACGATAGCAGCCCTTATTGTAAAAGTTCTTAGTGCCATTTACCGTGTGCCTTTTCAAAATCTAGTAGGTGATGAAGGCTTTTATATCTATCAACAGGTATATCCAGTTATTTCAATCTTCGTTGTTTGGACATCTAGTGGCTTTGCTATAGCCATTTCTAAAATGCTTGCAGACAATGATTGTATTGTTGATACAATAGAACGTGATGAAAGACGTCGTACTATAACACAGGTAGTTTTCAGGTATTTAACGGTATTATCACTACTGTTTTTTGCCATTTTATTTGGAGGTGCTGGAAGGATTGCCTATTTGATGGGAGATATTCAATTAGCACCACTTATTCGTACAGGCTCCTTAGTAGTATTGGTTATGCCGGCGCTGGCTATTTTAAAAGGTAGCTTTCAATCTAGAGCAATTATGGAGCCCATTGCTTATGCCCAAGTACTTGAACAAACAGTGAGAGTAACTGTCATATTAGCAGGTACCTTTCTTATTATGACAACGACGAAATCACTTTATGGTGCAGGAAGAATGGCTGTTATCGGTACAGTAATTGGAGAAATTACAGCATTGTTATTACTTGCTTATATCTCGCATAAACGATTTGGTCTACTGCAAGTTAAACAGCATCTACATCGTAATTCAAGTTTACCTATCATTAAAGAGGTCACATGGCTGAGTTTGAGTGTCAGTATGAGTGGTCTACTACTACTCGGCTATCAATTGGTCGATTCATTTACAATCTATTCTTCATTAATTGATAATGGCATGACTCCTACAATAGCGAAGGAAACGAAAGGGATTTATGATCGAGGACAACCGTTAGTTCAACTAGGTGTTGTCATTGCATCCTCATTGTCGTTGGCCATTGTGCCACTTGTCGCCCATTTGTCGAAAAAACAAGCGGGACGGAGTGCAGTGCCATTCATACAATTAACATACAAAGCATCCGTCCTGTTCGGCTGGTCTGCAGCACTAGGCTTAATGCTAGTTATGCCTTATTTAAATGAAATGCTTTTTAAAACCAATTCCTTATCGGAGGTATTGATTGTCTATGTATTTCAAATTGTCCCTTTGTCAATTATCCTTACATTTACAGCGATCTTACAAGGCTATGGGAAATTAAAAAAACCTGCGTTATTTCTTATAATCGGTTTTCTAATAAAAATGATTTTAAATGTACGATTAATTGGTGGATTAGGTGTACTAGGAGCTGCCATCGCTAATGATATAGGATTATTATTATCAGCAACCTTGCTAATTATTTATTTAAAAACATTGACTGGCATTCAATTAGCTTCAGGCGCATTTTATAAAAAGGTAGGTATAGCCTCTTTCAGTATGACAATCGTCGTTCTTATATGGTTACAGCTAGTATCGTCCTTTTTAAATCACCTGATGTCTTCACGTATAATAGCCATGGTGGCGGGTTTGACAGCAGTATCTATTGGGGCGTTTGTTATGCTAACAATTATTGCAAAGAAAAGAGTACTAGTAGAAAAAGAATGGTATTTACTGCCGTTTGGACGTAGAATGGCCGTTTATCAACTTTGGCTAAATTCAAAGAAGTAGGTGTAAATATTGAATACATTATCAATTATTGGTTTAGGTGCAGGTGACTTTAATCAGCTGCAAATGGGTGTTTATAAAAAATTAAAGGCTGCAAAAAAATTATATGTACGGACAGTGGATCATCCGGTTTTAGAGGAATTAGCAGCAGAGGGTGTGGCATTCGAAAGTTTTGACAATGTGTATGAAAAACACGATACATTTCAACCTGTTTATGCGGAAATAGCTGATTATCTTATGAAAGCTACCGCTGTTGAGGATGTTATGTATGCTGTGCCAGGGCACCCATTAGTTGCAGAGCAAACAGTGCAATTACTTATTGCCGCAGCAAATGAAGGGAAAATTGAGCTAGTCATTGAAGGTGGTCAGAGTTTCTTAGATCCCATTTTTGGTGCCTTAAAAATCGATCCAATTGAAGGCTTTCAATTACTTGATGGTACTAGCTTTTCAATGCATGACATTAACATGCGTCAGCACATCTTGATTGCTCAAGTATACGATACATTCAGCGCATCAGAAGTGAAGCTGACGTTGATGGAGAAATATGATGATGAGTATCCTGTGACAGTTGTGACAGCGGCTGGATCTTCACAGGAACAGATTGTCACAGTGCCGCTCTATGAACTCGATCAAAGTGTAGAAGTAAATAATTTAACAACAGTCTATGTACCACCTGTAAAATCACAGGAGGAGTCATTAAGAGATTGGACAACATTCCGCCAAATCATTGCAACGCTGAGAGGCCCAAATGGCTGTCCTTGGGATCAAAAGCAAACACATGAGTCGTTGAAAAAATACTTACTTGAAGAAGCACATGAATACTTGTCAGCGGTTGATGCTGAAGATGATTTTGCCATGATTGAGGAACTTGGCGATGTGTTGTTACAAGTATTTTTACATGCACAAATAGGAGAAGATCAAGGCTACTTTACACTTGAAGATGTGTTAGCTTCAATTAGTGAAAAAATGATTCGTCGCCATCCACACGTTTTTGGGGATGTTGCAGTAGAAGATGCGGAGGGTGTTGTGGCTAATTGGGAGGCCATCAAGGCTGAAGAAAAGGGAACTAGCGATAAACCGTTATTAGGCGAAGAGTATAGAGCATCTTCTGCTTTACAAACAGCCTACAATTATCAAAAAAGAGCAGCACAAGTGGGATTTGATTGGCCAGATGTGGAGGGAGCTTGGGATAAATTTACCGAGGAATGGCAGGAATTTCGCCATGAGGTGACGAAAGGCTCTAATGCGTCCCGTCTTGATGAATTTGGCGATGTATTGTTCACATTAGTAAACTTAGCGCGTTTCTATAAATTATCACCAGAAGAAGCCATGCTACATGCAAATGAGAAATTTGCAAGACGTTTCGGCTATGTTGAGCAACAGGTAAAGGCAAGTGGAAAACCATTTTCCGATTTTACATTAGAACAATTAGATGCATTTTGGAATGAAGCAAAGCAACTAGAAAAGGAGTAAGATTATGAGATTAGATAAGTTTTTAAAAGTGTCACGTTTAATAAAACGCCGTACTTTAGCCAAAGAAGTGGCCGATCAAGGACGTATTACAATCAATGAAAAGATTGCAAAAGCAAGTAGTACAGTGAAAGCTGGTGATGAGCTTGCTATCCGTTTTGGTCAAAAAATAGTAACGGCACGTGTAGAAGAAATACGTGATACTGTGAAAAAAGAAGATGCAGCAAAAATGTTTACCATTTTGAAAGAAGAACGACTTGAAAAGATTGAGCCTGAATTTATTGATGATGAGGAATAAAGCTAAATTTATTTTCTGGCCCTCCTCATGTTGTCCCGCCTTTCTTTTTGTAGGTGTAAATATTACACAACTTAAATAAAGTTGTCATTCTTTGAAGGTTGTCCGCATAAAGTGAACAGAAGCTAGGACGACTAAAGGAGGAAAAAAATGACGCTACATCAAGAAAGTAATCGTTACACAATTCCATCTGGAGAGCATATTTTAACGATTCGTAATCGTAAAAGAATGGACATGACTTCTGTAAAATCAATTGAACGCTTTGATCAGGAAGAGTTTTTCATTAAGACGTCCCAAGGGCACTTGTTAATCCGTGGAGAGGAACTGCATATCGTTCATTTAGATGTTGACAAAGGATTATTGACACTTGAAGGAACTGTAAAAACTTTACAGTACGACGAGGAGGAAAGTGGCTTCTCGAAAGGTTTCCTTCATAAGTTATTTGGATGATTGTCAGTGAACAATTTTATCAATTAATTGTCATGGTTTTGAGCGGTATAGCAGTTGGTTTCATAATTGATAGTATAAGGCTCATTGTTTTTTCAACTCCAAAAAGGTCAAGCCTTCGAAAGTGGATGATGATTGTTGAGTTAATAACGTGGATTCTACTAGGAGGGTTGACATACTATTTATTATTTTGGCTAAAAGATGGCGCTTGGCGGGCTTACGACCCGCTAGCGCAAATAGCCGGAATTTTTTTGTATCAATCATTTTTTCAAACCTTTTTACGTTTCGTTGCTAGAATTTTGGTGAATATAACATGGAGACCCTTTTGGTTCATAGTACGCTTCATAATTACGGTTATTCGACAAATTTTGCAATTATTAATAAATATTGTTATGTTTGTTATAAGACCTTTTGTCAAAATTTATTCGTATTTGTCCTACACTTTTTTTAAAAAATTACGATATTTGAAGTATAATAAAAAGCAACAATAATTATCGGAGGTGCGGACATGACTAGACGTCATTCATCAAATGATGAATCCCAAAACTTCACTAAGCTTGATAATGACTATGTCCGTAACACGGATAGAGCTATAAATCGCAAACAACAGGCTCGAAAACGTAAGATGCGTCGTATTGTCTTTTTTGCGATTGTACCAGTCATTATTATTGCTCTTCTCTTAAATGTGCTGTCACATCAGAATGAAACATTAGCAGCAAAAGAGAAATCCAAGGAAGAAGCGAATCGGCATCTCACTGAATTGAAAGAAGAACAAGATACATTAAATCTTAAAATCAAACAATTGCAGGATGATGAATATATCGCAAAGCTATTAAGAAAAGAGTACTACTTATCGGAAAAAGGTGAGATTATTTTCATCATTCCAGATAAGGAAGATAAAAAAGACGACTGAAAAGCTATGTATTGTTGACACTCTTTTATTGTTATATATAATGAAAAGAGAAGCTTATTGCAGTAAAAAGTTTGATTAAATTGATTACATGGCTCAAAAGAGTCGCTTAATTTTTAAGGAGGAGCATTTTTTTTATGTCAATTGAAGTAGGCAGCAAGGTACAAGGTAAAGTAACAGGAATCACAAATTTTGGAGCATTCGTTGAGCTGCCAGATGGCAAAACAGGCTTAGTTCACATTAGTGAAGTTGCTGACAATTATGTAAAAGATATCAATGAGCATCTAAAAGTTGGAGATGAAGTTGAAGTAAAAGTGATGAATGTTGAAGCGGACGGAAAGATTGGTCTTTCAATCCGTAAAGCAAAGCCTCAAGCTGAAAGACCAGAGCGTCCAGCACGTCCACGTCGTGATAATCGTTCTAATGATCGCAACGAACGCCACCAGCCAAAAGAAAATTTTGAGCAAAAAATGGCACGCTTCTTAAAAGATAGTGATGAACGTCTAGCAACACTTAAACGTGCTACAGAATCAAAACGCGGAGGTCGCGGAGCTAGAAGAGGGTAGTTTGCTGACTGTTTTAATCGTAGAAAAAGTGTATGAAATAGAGTTGGGAGTAGCTTTTTAAAAAGCTACTCCCTTTTTTAATATACCTATAAAGTAGAAGAAGGTCTCTTTTTCTTTTTTGTGGGTGTTATTGTTTTTTCATCGGTAAGACTAATGGATTCTTTCTTTACTGGATGGATAACCATTTTGACAAGTAAAGCAACACCATATACACTCACAGCTAGTCCACCAAGCAATAAGATTATTTGAACAAAAAACGGTAAGTTTATTAGAATTGAAATAAGAATAATCATTGAGCCACTTCCACAAATTAAAGCAGCTTTTGTTAATGCACTCAAGGGAATTAAACCTCCTAAAAACGCTGTTTTTACTAGTATGCCATACTTTTATATTCTGTCACATAGCTTTACTTGAGCGGACGGATAGAATTTGCAAAGAAGTAGATAGATGGTTAAATTAAAAATAGGTATCTCAGAATCTAGTTCTGAGATACCTATTTGATATGACCCGTACGGGATTCGAACCCGTGTTACCGCCGTGAAAGGGCGGTGTCTTAACCACTTGACCAACGGGCCTAAATGGTGGCGGCCGAGGGGATCGAACCCCCGACCTTACGGGTATGAACCGTACGCTCTAGCCAGCTGAGCTAGGCCGCCAAATTTAGAAATGGAGCGGAAGACGAGGTTCGAACTCGCGACCCCCACCTTGGCAAGGTGGTGTTCTACCACTGAACTACTTCCGCATGTCATTTAAGCAACAAGTTAAATAATACAAGCCAATCGTGCTAGTGTCAAGTAGGTTTGAAAAATTATTTAAAGATATTTCAGGACATTTAACTATAGAAGAATATTTTAGCGGATTTTTTGTTCTTACGTAGAAATATATCCTAGAGAAGAGCTGAATCAAGCCATTAATAGTACGTAAAATCCCTTCAAAATAGGCTTTAAGATGAATAGTAAGTGATTATTATATTGATTAAATAATTGAATTTTCCGATATTTATATTGATCAAAAGCCTCTTGCTATAGAAATTGTTGCCAATTCTCGTATTTATGAATAGCTATTAGTCGAAATATTTATATTTTTTTCTGTCAACGTCAGACAATCTTTCCACACATAATTTTTTATAATAACCAAAAGTGCGGAAAGGGGATAGTTAAATGACAAGTATTGAATGGTATAATACAACGAATGTAGATGACCAAAAAATAGGTTTGAAAAAGAAGCAGATCCTAATAGGCTCTCTCTTTTTTTTAACCGCCTTTTTCTTGGCTCAATCTGTTGTATTTGAAGCGGCTGTACCGTTCTCAGTTCCTTTTTGGGCCATTATTCGAACAAAATATAGGGAGTATGCCAAATTCGTATTATTTGGGAGTTTAGCGGGTTGCTTTTTCTTGGGCTTTGGACAAGTCTTAATTCTCGCTTTACAAATTATCCTGTATGAATGTATTATGCGTTTTCGTTACTGGCAACTGCCCCAAAGTATTGCGGTGTCTTTAGCTGTATTACTGGTACAAATAATGTGGCAAGGGGTGATGTATCAGGGTTTACCACCAGTGCTTGTACAATTTTATGTGGGCTGTGAAGCAGCTTTAGCTCTTATTATGACATTGTTTATGCAAGTATTATTTGTTAATTCGTATGAATGGTTTACGACGCATTGGACATATGAAAAGCTAGGTTCAGGATTAGTCGTCTTTGCAGCCATGCTTACTGGAATGCAAACGGTTGTAATAAGCTATTTTTCACTCCCTATTTTTTTACTGCAGCTCTTTATCTGTTTTGGCGCATTGGTTGGAAGTGTGCCCTTAGCAACTGTCATTGGAGCAGTGCTAGGGACGCTTATAGGTGTGGCCAAGCTTTCGTTTACCGGTATGCTTTCGGTGGCTACCTTAACTGGATTATGTGCGGGTATGGGAGCGAAAGGTGGTAGATTTGGCGTTGCTATTGGTAGTATTTTACCTAGTGTATTTTTTTTATTTTATGACGCCACATTGCCCTTGGATAGTGTTTATTTCACCTCAATTGCCATTGGTAGTATTTTATTTCTAACCATTCCAAAGAAATATTCAGATAAGGTAAGGGACAAGCTCTTTCCACAACGAGAAGAGGTTTTATTAGCCCGACAGAATTGGTTAACAGAACATGTAACATATAAATTAGAGCACTTTCAGCATTTTGTGCAATTCATGAAGGAACTTGTGTTTGATCGCTTTATGACAGCACCCGTTGAAGCGGCGAAGGAAGTAGCACCAATGAATACTTGTTTAAGTTGTTTCCGTTATGATCATTGCTGGGGTGCGCAAAATAATGGTATGGACAAGCTGATGACAGATTGGTTTCATATGAAAGGAGTAGGCAAGGAATCAGCTATTCATCGTGTTGAAGAACAAATACGCTATAAATGTGTGAAGTCCACGAAAATCTTCGAGGAATTAGATACAGAACTTTATAGAGAACGAATCAACGGGCAGTATTTCCATGGTAAAAAAATGATTGCCCTTCAACTGCGCGATATGAGCAATCATTTAAATCAGTTAATTGCTGAGATGAAGGAAGATACAATTTCTTTTGTAAGTGTTGAGAAGGACATTGTTGAACGCTTAAAGGAAGCCAATATTGAATGTTTTCAACTTGATGTCCTAAGCAACAAGCCTGGGGCAAGAAAGATTGTTTGTGCCTTAGCACCAGCACGTGTCAACTGGGAGAAAGATACGACATTAGCTGAACGTATGATTTTGCCGATTCTTTATGAAATTTTTGATGAACCTTTTGAAATTGAAAAAGTAGTAGCCTGTGAAATACCATTTCGTCATGTTCAAATTTGCTTTAGATCAGCTATTAGCTTTGAAGTAGAGTATGATATATATAGCATGTCTAAAGATGCAACACTATATTCGGGTGATTCTCACGCCCTTTTCCAATTGCATCCAGGATTATTTGCGATATTGCTGTCTGATGGTATGGGGCAAAGTAAAGAAGCACAACATGAAAGTAGAAAATTGATTCATTTAATGCGAGAGTGTCTAAATTACAATATGAATCCAGAAACGGCGATGCATACGCTCCATTATGTCATGGCATTAAAGCAGCAAGATGATATGTATGCAACGCTTGATTTTGCACTTGTCGATTTACAGCACGGAGATTTGTGGTCGTGGAAGGCGGGTGGAATGTCAACCTACATTTTGCGTGGAAAAGAGGTACTGAAAGTTGAAAGTAATGCAGCACCTGTAGGATTCTTATCTATTTCAGCAGTCGAAGCTGAAAAAAGAAAACTGAAGGCAGGTGATGTTATTTTAATGCATTCAGATGGACTGTTCTCAAGTGTAGCTGATTGGGATGAACAAGAGGAAACATTTTTAGCTTTCGCACAGCAGGTAGCAAGTACAAATAAAACGATTCAAGAAAAACTAACAACCATTATGCAATCATTCCAAGGTTATTTTGAAATAGAAGATGATTGTACAGTATTAATGTTAGAGGTGACACATGTTGTACCGACATGGGCTGTCTTTAGACCAGCTCAGTATTCAATGAGTAAATCATCTTAAACTAACAACGAAAAGGGGAGGAGAAGCGTTTGTCATTTGAATTAAAGGTCAAAGCATTTATAGAAGAAGAGCAATTATTACAGCAAGGCGACCATCTTCTCATCGCCGTTTCGGGTGGGGTAGATTCTATGGCTTTACTTCATTACTTTATTCAAACACAGGAGCAGTGGAACATTCAGGTAGAAGCCGTACATGTTGATCATATGTTGAGAGGAGAAGCCTCTTCTGAGGATAGGGCTTTTGTTCAAAAATATTGTGACGCTAATAGTGTTTACTTACATGCCAAGGAAATTCCTATACCTACAATATTGGCACAGGAGAACGGGAATACACAGCTAATTTGTCGTAGGGAAAGGTATCAATTTTTCAAAGAAATTCTGCAAAAAACAAATGCTAATAAGCTTGTAACTGCACATCATGCGGATGACCAACTGGAGTCAGTATTAATGGCCCTTACAAAAAATGCAACAATGAATAGCATGCAGGGCATACGTCCTCAAAGAATTTTTGGAGGAAAATCATTAATTCGTCCGTTTTTAACGGTTACAAAGTCTGAAATAGGGGAATATTTACTTAGAAAAGGTTTAGATTATCGAGAAGATGCTAGCAATTCTAAAGATACCTATGTACGTAATCGTTTTAGACATCATGTAGTGCCTTTACTGCAGGCAGAGAATCCGCGAGTGACTGAACAGGTGACCCATTTCACAAAGCAATTGCAAGAAGACGATACCTTTTTAATGACATTGGCCCAAGATGTATTTTCCCAAATCATCATAAGAAATAATGAAAATACATATCGCATGGAAATTGAGGCATTTCAATTGGTACCACTTGCTTTACAAAGGAGGCTCATTTTAATACTATTAAACTATCTTTACAAAGATTCAAATACGATACAAAGTTATGCCTTATTGACTTCAATTTTAAAGCTTTGTGATACAACAGCAGGGTATGCTGAAATTCACTTACCTGAAGATTTTCTAGCAGTTCGCCGTTATGGAAATTTAACGATTCAGAAAAAGGAGCCGTTAGAAGGCCTAGCTTCTCCTGAGAAACAGGTTATTTCGACTGCTAATGGCTGGACAACACTGACAAATGGTGAGCGCTTACGCGTAGTCAATTTGCATGATTTATCGTCTGAATTGCTGACGGATACTGCACAACTTTTTTATTTTAACGCTAGCAAACTCCACCTACCGCTCTATGTTCGGGCACGCAGGGATGGAGATAGAATGCTGTTAAAAGGAATGGATCAGCCAAAACGCTTATCTCGCCTTTTTATAGATGAAAAGATTCCTTTAAATGAGCGAAATAGCTGGCCGTTACTGATTTCTCAATCTGATGAGGTGGTAGCGGTAATTGGTGTGCGTATGGGAATATTTTTTTCAACCACTCCGCAACCAAACGATGATACAGTGCTCATCGTAGACTAAGGTCTTTGTAAAATATTTCACCGAAATAGGGTGAAGATTTTTTGATACATCACGAGGAGGAATCGATATGTTACAAAACGACATCGAAAAAATTATGATTACAGAAGAACAATTGCAAGAAAGAATTGCAGACTTAGGCGCGCAATTAACAGAGGAATACAAAGATGCATTTCCATTAGCTGTTGGCGTACTGAAAGGGGCAATGCCATTTATGACAGACCTCATGAAACGATTCGATTCTTTCATCGAACTTGATTTTATGGATGTGTCTAGCTACGGTAATGCTACCGTGTCATCTGGTGAAGTTAAGATTTTAAAGGATTTGAATACAAGCGTTGAGGGACGTGACGTATTAATTATCGAGGACATTATTGATAGTGGTTTAACTTTAAGCTATCTAGTAGATTTATTTAAATATCGCAAAGCAAAGTCCATTAAAATTGTTACATTACTTGATAAACCATCAGGTCGGAAGGTGAATTTGTCTGCTGACTATGTTGGTTTCGAAGTGCCAGATGGCTTTGTTGTAGGATATGGCTTAGATTACGCTGAAAAATATCGTAACTTACCTTATATTGGTATTTTAAAGCCTGAGGTATATTCTTTCTAAGATACAAAAGACCAGCTATAAAAAGTAAAGGTCTCCAGCGCAGGTCACGTATTTTTAGTTATGTTTAACATAATTCAAAATCTTGACACAATGTTTAGCTATATCGAGCCCGAGGAACAGGTACAATTACGCTGGGACATATAAAGATGGCCTAAAAACTGTTGTGATAACGGCAATAGGTGAACGAAACATTTTTTAAGTAGGGCTTTTCGTTGTATGATGAAATCATGATATGTTAAGATTTTACTTATAATTTTTCTGTTTGTAATGAGGAGGCTGGAGATGAATCGAATATTTCGATATACCATATTCTATCTACTGATTTTCCTAGTGATAATCGGTATTTTTGGTACTTTCAATGGTGGAAATTCCCCAACGAAAGAATTAACTTATCATGAGTTTCAAGAAGCTCTAGATAAGAAAGAAATAACAAGTGCTACAATTCAACCTGATAAATCAGTTTACGTCGTTGAAGGAACACTGAAGGGGTATGAAAAAGGGGAAAGCTTTACTACAAACATCCCTCGTGAAAACCAATCTTTAATGGACCGCATCGATGAGGCTGCTAAGGATAAAAATAGTAATATTAGTTTTTTAGCAGCACCAGAAACAAGTGGATGGATTCAATTCTTTACAGGAATTATTCCTTTCATTATCATCATTTTCTTATTCTTCTTCCTAATGAGTCAATCTCAAGGTGGCGGTAATAAAGTGATGAGCTTTGGTAAAAGTAAAGCTAAACTGTATGATGATCAGAAGAAAAAAGTACGTTTTACAGATGTAGCAGGTGCTGATGAAGAGAAAGCAGAGCTTGTTGAGGTGGTAGAATTCTTAAAAGACCATCGCAAGTTCACTGAAATTGGTGCCCGTATTCCAAAGGGTATCTTACTTGTAGGTCCTCCAGGCACAGGTAAAACATTACTTGCACGAGCAGTAGCTGGTGAAGCAGGTGTTCCATTCTTCTCTATCTCGGGTTCTGACTTCGTAGAAATGTTTGTCGGTGTTGGGGCTTCACGTGTTCGAGATCTATTTGAAAATGCTAAGAAAAATGCTCCATGTATCATCTTTATCGATGAGATTGATGCAGTAGGTCGTCAACGTGGTGCTGGTCTTGGTGGAGGCCATGATGAGCGTGAACAAACATTAAACCAGTTATTAGTTGAAATGGATGGTTTCGGTGCCAATGAAGGAATTATTATCATTGCCGCAACAAACCGCCCTGATATTTTAGATAAAGCATTATTACGTCCAGGTCGTTTTGACCGTCAAATTACAGTAGGGCATCCTGATGTAAAAGGCCGTGAGGCAATTCTTAAAGTACATGCACGTAATAAGCCTTTAGCAGATACAGTTGATTTAGCAGCTGTTGCTCAACGTACGCCAGGTTTCTCAGGTGCGGATTTAGAAAATCTACTTAATGAAGCGGCGCTTGTAGCTGCTCGAAAAAGTAAGCGCACTATAAATATGGCAGATATTGATGAAGCATCAGACCGAGTAATTGCTGGTCCTGCAAAAGCCAGTCGCGTATATTCTGCGAAAGAGAAGAAACTTGTATCCTTCCATGAAGCTGGCCACGTAGTCGTTGGTCTTGAGCTAGATGAAGCTGATACAGTACACAAAGTAACAATTGTTCCTCGTGGGCAAGCGGGTGGATATGCGATTATGTTACCGAAGGAAGAGCGTTTCTTTACGACAAAGCAAGAGCTTTTAGATCGTATTGCAGGTCTTCTGGGTGGTCGTGTAGCTGAAGAGATTGTTCTTGGTGAAGTTTCTACGGGAGCACATAACGATTTCCAAAAGGTTACAAGCATTGCCCGTGCTATGGTTACTGAATACGGAATGAGTGAGAACCTTGGAGCTATGCAATTTGGTTCAAGTCAAGGTGGTAATGTATTCCTTGGCCGCGACTTTAATTCTGACCAGAACTATTCTGATTCAATAGCCTATGAAATTGATAAAGAAATGCAAAAAATTATTGATACACAATATGAGCGTACTAAGCGTATTCTTACGGAAAAACGTCACCTGCTTGATTTAATTGCCAATACACTAATGGAAAAAGAAACATTAAATGCACAAGAAATTGAGCATTTACGTGATCATGGTGTGTTACCAGAACCTGAGGCTACAGAAAAAATTGAGGAGAACACTCCAAAGATTGAAGCAAAGCCTACATTAGATACTATTGGCGAACCAGTTGTTGAAAAAGAGCTACTAAGTAAAGAGTCAAATCCAACAACTTTGGATTTAGCAAAAGAACGTAAAGAACCGAATGATGCACCTAAGGGTATCGATGAAAAACGTGATTAAAAATAGGGAAGACTGTTTACTAGTTCAGTAAGCAGTCTTTTTCTTTGCCTTTTCTTATTAATAAGCATTAGGATAGAGTAGTAAAAAAGACAAGCTGCATACAACTCTGCCATTTAGAGAGATGTTAGCCAAAGCAGATAGGAGTGTATACGCGTGGGAAATGTTGTATTGAATAATGGTCTTAAAATGCCATTGGTTGGTTATGGTGTCTTTCGAGTACCCGAAGGAGATGACCTAGCTGAAGCAGTCAAAACAGCTATAGCAAAAGGTTATCGTAGTATTGATACAGCACAAGTATATCGCAACGAAGAAAGTGTTGGACGAGGAATACGAGCAGCCATTGAAGAAGGCTTAGTAACTCGTGAAGAATTATTTATAACATCGAAAGTTTGGAACGATGGACTTTCCTATGAAGAAACACTTGCGGCATATGACAGCAGTCTAGAAAAAATAGGATTAGACTATTTGGATTTATATTTAGTACATTGGCCTGGCATAGACCAAAATTATATTGAGGTTTATAAAGCACTAGAAAAGATTTACAAGGATGGTCGTGTACGTTCGATTGGTGTTAGTAATTTCCACGTACACCATTTAGAAAACCTTTTGAAGGAAACGACTGTCGTCCCTGTTATTAATCAAATTGAATTCCATCCGCACTTAATACAGGAGGAAGTACGTGCCTTCTGTAAGGATAAGGGCATACAGGTGGAGGCATGGTCTCCGTTGATGAATGGTTCTCTACTGGAAGAGGCATTGATTCAAGAGCTAGCATCTAAATATGGCAAAACGCCTGCACAGATTGTACTACGCTATGATGTGCAACATGATGTTGTCACGATTCCGAAAACAATGACACCAGCACGTATGGTTGAAAACCTAGCTGTTTTTGATTTTACGTTAACTGAGCAGGAAATGACACAGTTAGATGCAATGAACGATGGACTACGTTGTGGTCCAGATCCAGAAAAATTTAATTTCAAATGATTGTAAGAGAGGCTACCATATTTGGGGGGCCTCTTTTTAAAGAAGGATGATAACATACAATTGTTTTTAACAAAAAATATAGGTGTTTATCATCACTTGTAGTACAAACAACATCTGCTGAATCAAGATAAAAAGTATGGTATCATTTTCTAAAGTGTTTTATCCTCATTCCAGCTAGAGAGAATATTGTAATATGAGGATTGCAAAAGTTACAATGACGATATGGGAGGTGTCATTCTTGATTTTAGTTTTAGATGCAGGGAATTCAAATATTGTATTAGGTGTCTATGATGACAACGATCAATTAGCCTTCCATTGGCGTATGGTGACGGATCTTCATAAAACAGAAGATGAATATGCCATGCAAGTTCTTTCATTTTTTAATCATGCAGGCATTTCATTTGAACAAATAACAGGCATTATTATATCCTCAGTTGTGCCACCAATTATGTTTTCACTAGAGTCGATGTGCCAGAAGTATTTTAGAAAAAAGCCTTTGGTAGTAGGACCAGGTGTGAAAACAGGTTTAAATATTAAATACGAAAATCCACGTGAGGTTGGGTCTGATCGAATAGTGAATGCCATAGCAGCTCTAGATTTATATAAGGCCCCTTGTATCATAGTTGATTTTGGGACAGCAACAACCTATTGTTACTTGAACGAAAAGGGTGATTACATGGGTGGAGCTATTGCGCCAGGCATCACTATTTCTACAGAGGCTCTTTATACACAGGCTGCAAGATTGCCACGTATTGAAATCGTTCGACCTACACATATCGTGGGGAAAACGACCGTTTCTGCCATGCAGGCGGGAATTTTTTATGGCTTTGTCGGGCAAGTTGAGGGCATTGTTAATCGTATAAAAGCACAAAGTAAAGAGGAGCCATTAGTTATTGCTACAGGTGGATTAGCAAATCTAATCGCAGGGGAGACACAAATTATAGATGTTGTAGATCCATTTTTAACGTTAAAGGGTTTATATAAGCTCTATAAACGTAACCAATAGGAAATGAGGGACATTCCATTTATGAGTGATTATTTAGTAAGAGGTTTAGGATTTAATGGACAAGTTCGTGTGTTTGCAGCACGTACAACAGTTACAGTAGGAGAAGTGCAACGCCGTCACGATACATGGCCAGTTGTATCAGCAGCTTTAGGTCGTTCAATGACAGCGGCTGTGATGATGGGAGCCATGCTAAAAGGTGAAGAGAAAATCACTATTAAAATTGAGGGCAACGGTCCAATTGGCCCAATGGTAATTGATAGTAATGCACATGGAGAAGTGCGTGGATTTGTGACAAACCCTCATGTACACTTTGATTTAAACGAGCAAGGTAAGCTAGATGTTCGAGCAGGTGTTGGAACAGAAGGTGCTCTTACAATTGTTAAAGACCTTGGTTTAAGAGATATGTTTTCAGGACAAACACCAATTGTTTCAGGCGAAATTGCTGAAGATTTTACTTATTATTTTGCTACATCTGAGCAAGTACCATCATCTGTAGGCTTAGGCGTATTAGTTAATCCAAATAACACTATTCTTGCGGCTGGCGGATTTATACTTCAATTAATGCCAGGCTGTGAGGAAGAGACGATAACTGAAATTGAGCAACACCTTGCTACAATAGAGCCTGTTTCAAAAATGATTGAAAAAGGTTTTACGCCAGAGCAAATTTTAGAAGCTGTATTAGGAAATGGACATCTACAAATTTTAGATTCCATGCCAGTTGAATTTAAATGTCAATGTTCAAAAGAGCGGTTTGGTGCGGCAATTTTAGGTCTAGGAACAGCGGAAATTAGAGAAATGATTGATGAAGACGGCGGTGCAGAGGCACAATGTCACTTCTGCTTAGAGACATATAGCTTTTCTAAAGATGAGCTAGAAGGGTTTATCGATGAGCTCAACGCGTAATCGCCGACCTTCAACCAATGTAACACCAAACCAAACTCCTTTATTGCAACGTCGTTTAAAGACAAAGCCTGCTTTAGCTGTCATAGCCGTTTTATTATTAGGAAATGTATTATGGTTCATTAGTTGGTTGATCCCGAACAAAGGTCAGGAAATTGGTAGCGACGAACAAGTCGCTGCCATTGACGGGGATGTTATCACGCGCCAAGAGTGGATGATTGCTATGGAGGAAAGATATGGTAAAGAAACACTCCAAAATTTAGTCAATGAAACGGTAATGGAAAAGGCTGCTAAAACATATAAAATTAAAGTTACTGATAAAGAAATTGATCTTGAATTAGCGTTAATGCGATCAGCTCAAGATAAGTTTGATACAGCCATGCAAAATCTTTCGGCAGAGCAACTACGCCAAAAGATTCGGTCACAGCTGATATTGGATAAGGTACTCACGAAAGACGTAGTGATAGAGGAAGAAAACGTTGAAAAGTATTATGAGGAAAATCAAGGCTTATATAATACAAAAACAAGCTATCGTACGAATTTTATTGAGGTCGATTCAAAAAAAGCTGCTGATGAGGCACTGGGTGAATTGAAAAATGGCTCTGACTTTACAGTGCTGGCACGAGAAATTTCTGTTGATAGTGCTTCAGCGAGTTTAGGAGGGGATATTGGTTTCCTTACAGAAAATCAGGAAAATATAGACCCTGCAATTATTAATACTGTAAAATCCCTAAAGGCAAATGAGGTAAGTAAAGCCTTTAAGTTAGATAATGGTCATTATGGCATTGTTCAAGTACAAGAGGTATTAGAAGGACAATCCTTTACATATGACGATGTGAAAGAACATATTGAGCGAGAATTAGCTTTAGAGCAATTACCACAATCCGTTACGCCAGAGGCATTTTGGTCTGAATTTAATGCTACTTGGTATTATGGAGAGACTAAAAAAGAAAAATAATACATGAAAAGAGTCTGCAGGTTTTGCGGGGTAAAATGAGTCTGATCAAACTTACAGGCATTCGTAGTGAATTACCCAAAATGCAGGTTCTTTTTCTTTAGCAGAGGATAAGATTTTTCCTTTTCAAAGCAATGATAAATATTCTGAAAATATTAGTTTTATTTATTGACAATCGAATGGAAAAATTGATAAAATACAAAATAAGTAAAACCTATAAAAATAGTAGGGATTGGGAGTGGATTAGTAAATGAGTAGATTAGCAAACTCGGTAGCTGAATTAGTTGGTAAAACACCAATTGTAAAATTAAATCATGCAACAAGTGAAAATGAAGGTACTGTGTATGTAAAATTAGAATATTTTAATCCGGGAAGCTCGGTGAAAGACCGTCTAGCTTTAGCCATGATCGAAGCTGCCGAAAAAGACGGGACATTAAAACCAGGTGGTACAATTATTGAGCCGACATCTGGTAATACAGGTATTGGTCTTGCAATGATTGCCGCTGCTAAAGGTTATAAAGCCATTTTAGTTATGCCAGAAACAATGAGCTTAGAGCGTCGTAATTTATTGCGTGCTTACGGTGCAGAGCTTGTATTAACGCCTGGTCCAGCAGGTATGAAAGGTGCAATTGCTAAAGCAGAAGAACTATCTGAAGAACATGGCTACTTTCTACCACAACAATTTACAAATCCTGCGAACGCGGTAATTCACCGTTTAACAACAGGCCCAGAAATAGTAGAAGCATTTGATGGCCTAACACTTGATGCTTTTGTAGCTGGTGTTGGCACAGGTGGTACAATTACTGGTGCTGGTGCGGTCTTAAAAGAAAAGTATCCAAACATTGAAATCATTGCAGTTGAACCAAAGGATTCACCAGTTCTTTCTGGTGGTCAACCAGGGCCTCATAAAATTCAAGGAATTGGCGCTGGATTTGTACCAGCAGTTTTAGATACGGAAGTCTATTCTTCAGTATTCCCTGTTGAAAATGAGGTTGCTTTTGAAATAGCACGTAAAGTAGCACGTGAAGAAGGAATCCTATGTGGTATTTCATCTGGTGCTGCAATCTATGCTGCAATTGAAGCGGCAAAACGTTTAGGTAAGGGTTCGAATGTCCTTGCTATTGTGCCTTCTAATGGTGAGCGTTATCTATCAACACCTTTATATCAATTTGAAGACTAATTCAATTTTTTTATGTAAGGGCTCCTTTATAAAGGGGCCCTTTTTTTAGTGCAAAAACTTGGACACTATGAAAATTATAAAAATATTCGCTTCTATGTAATAATCAAGTTAAGATGGAATCACAGCATATGTTTAAAGGGGAAAATAACTTGAAAACAATACTTACAAAAACATTAACGATGGATGCAGATTCATTTTTTTATAGCTATAAAAGGCAGACAGAGACTCAGCAAGCGCATGTGTTTTTAGAAAGTGGACGTGGTGGACATTTTTCAATAGCTGCGTGGAATCCATTAGCTACCGCACGATCAGTAGAGGGTGGGCTTTTGGTCAATTGGAGAAATGGCAGACAGGAAGTTTTACAAGGTGAGCCCCTCGACTTACTGGAAGAGCTTGTGGCGGAATATCAGGTTTCTTATAATGGAGAGCTACCTGTTTTTCAGGGAGGGGCTATTGGATTTGTGTCGTATGATTATGCTCGTAAAATTGAGGAGCTTCCTAATACAGCAACAGATGATTTACAAGTGCCAGATATCTATTATTATATCTTTGATTGCTGGGCCGTACATGATGTGAAAACGAATACCGTGACACTTATGAAGTTAGAAGAGAATGAGGTTAACTTGGAAGAATGGGCTAACATCTGGCAGGTTGCAGCACAGGCTGGATTAGACGCGCGCAAATTTGAGAAAACAACCGCTATAGAAGTTAAGAATGATGAAAATGAGTTGCTTGTTTCATTTGCAGGCGACGATTTCGAGGCAGCGGTTAAAAAAATCCAAACGTATATCGCGCAAGGTGATGTCTTTCAGGTGAATTTATCTGTGCGTCAGTCTAAGAAACTCAATGCAACTGCACTAGATGTCTATGAGGCACTACGAGCGTTTAATCCGTCACCATATATGGCTTATATTGAAGCACCTGATTTCTCTGTTGTTTCTGGATCGCCAGAGTTACTAGTCAAGCGTCAAGGCAATGAGTTGTCGACGAGACCAATAGCTGGCACTCGACCAAGAGGAAAGTCCGAAGAGGAAGATTTAGCATTGGCTCAAGAATTAATTGATAATGATAAAGAACGTGCTGAGCATGTGATGTTAGTGGATTTAGAGCGCAATGATTTAGGACGTGTATCCACCTATGGAACAGTGAAAGTGGATGAGTTTATGGTTATTGAGCGCTATTCACATGTTATGCATATCGTTTCGAATGTGCGTGGAGAAATAGCAGAAGGGAAAACGAATGCAGACGTTATTCGTGCGATGTTCCCAGGTGGCACAATTACAGGAGCACCAAAAATCCGCACTATGGAAATTATTGAAGAATTGGAGCCTGTAAGACGTGGTTTATATACAGGCTCGATCGGTTGGCTAGGCTTTACAGGTGATATGGAGTTTAATATTGTAATCCGTACAGCGTTTGTAAAAGATGGGGTTGCCCATATTCAAGCTGGAGCAGGTATTGTCATTGACTCTGTTCCGGAAAGAGAGTATCAGGAATCTTTAAATAAAGCGAAGGCAATGTGGCAGGCAAAGGCAATGGCAGAGGAGGGAGTAAAATGATTTTAATGATCGATAACTACGATTCATTTATTTATAACATCGTCCAATATTTGGGCGAATTTGGTCATGACATAGTAGTAAAACGTAATGATGTTATTACAGTAGAAGAAATAGAACAACTTGCGCCAGATATGATTGTTATTTCTCCAGGGCCATGTAGTCCAAATGAGGCAGGGGAAAGCCTGAACATTATTAAATATTTCGCGGGAAATATTCCAATTTTAGGGGTTTGTCTTGGACATCAGGCACTTGCACAAGTGTTTGGTAGTCATGTCATACAAGCGGAACGTTTAATGCATGGGAAGACATCACCCGTGCTGCATGCTGAAGTAGGTTTGCATAAAGGCATGCCAAATCCATTCCAAGCAACTCGCTATCATTCTCTTATTGTTGATAAGGAGACATTACCAGCGTGTCTAGAAGTAACAGCTTGGACAGAAGAAGGAGAAATTATGGGTTTACGTCATAAGGAATATCCTATTGAGGGTGTACAATATCATCCGGAATCCATTATGACCGAGCAAGGGAAACAACTACTTCGCCAATTTATAGAAATGTATGTAGAAGGAGTGAAATAGATGCAGTGCTGGATGAACGGAAACTATATGGCGGCCCAGGATCTGAGAATTTCGCCATTTGATCATGGATTTTTATATGGATTAGGATTTTTTGAAACGTTCCGAACATATGGTGGTCAGGTATTTTACTGGGAAGCACATATGGAAAGATTACAGCGTGCTTTATCACAATATCACATTCATTTAAACTATCCTGAAAGTGTATTACTTGAGGCTGTGCAACAACTAAATCAACTTGCTGGCGGTCAGGATGGTTACTTCCGTTTAAATGTATCTGCGGGTGAACATAATATTGGATTACAACCAACAGAATATAGACAACCTAATATCATCATTTTTCGCAAGGAACTTCAAGACACACCGCGTGGTACTGAAAAGTTTGCACAATGGCTTACCATACCACGCAATACACCTGAACAAGCCTTTCGTGTTAAATCGCACCATTACGGCAATAACGTGCTTGGTCGCTTTGAAATGCCATCACTGGCCCAACAAGAAGGTTTCTTTTTAACAGAATCAGGCTATGTAGCTGAAGGTGTGACATCAAATATATTTTGGATAAAAAATGATATACTATATACTCCTTCCTTGGAGACAGGTATTTTACCAGGAATTATTCGTGCATGGGTTATAGAAAAGGCTAGTGCGCTAAACCTTGACGTACAGGAAGGCTTTTATACAAAAGAGGATTTACTACAAAGTACGGAATGCTTCATTACCAATTCAGTACAAGAACTTGTGCCTATTAGTAGCTTGGAGAACCAGCCATTTTTAGGCAATAAAGGACCTATTTATTCCATTTTGCATAGCGCATTTGTTCAAGAAGTGGAACGAGGATAGAAGGAGCGTTTACATGCTAGAAAA
Organism: Lysinibacillus sp. G01H; assembly: GCF_028872195.1. NCBI lineage: Bacteria > Bacillati > Bacillota > Bacilli > Caryophanales > Bacillaceae > Lysinibacillus > Lysinibacillus sp. G01H. The sequence goes on from NZ_CP118397.1 coordinate 108,084, forward strand.
ATATACGAAACCATTAACGATTAATGGTATTACATTAGACTATAGACAAGAAACATTTGTTATGGGGATTCTAAATGTTACACCGGACTCCTTCTCTGATGGAGGAAAGTATAACAATGTGGAGGCTGCTGTTACTCAAGCAAAAAAAATGGTGGCCGAAGGAGCAAAAATTATCGATGTAGGTGGAGAGTCTACACGTCCTGGGTACGAACGAATTTCAGATGAAGATGAAATTGCACGCATCGTGCCTGTTATTCAAGCGTTAGCACAGGAAGTAAAGGTCATTATTTCAGTTGATACGTATAAAGCAAGTGTGGCGCGTGCCGCAATTGAAGCGGGCGCACACATCATCAATGATATTTGGGGAGCAAAGGCAGAACCAGAAATTGCTCAGGTTGCTGCAGACTTACATGTTCCGATCATTTTAATGCATAATCGTGAAAATATGGATTATGGTGTTGATTTTTGGACGACTGCAAAGGCAGATTTAGAAAAAAGTATTGCCATTGCACAGCAAGCGGGAGTTCCCGATCATCATATCATCTTAGATCCAGGTATCGGCTTTGCTAAAAATACTGCACAAAATATAGCTATGATGCAACACTTATCGGATTTAGTGGCTATGGGCTATCCCGTATTATTAGCAACATCACGTAAATCAATGATTGGTAATGTCCTGAACTTACCTGTTGAGGAGCGACTTGAAGGGACAAGCGCAACAGTGGTTTATGGAATTGAAAAGGGTTGTCATATGATAAGAGTTCATGATGTAAAGGAAATGGCGCGGGCAACGTATATGACGGATGTATTAGTGGGTAAACGTTTGTTTAAGGAGGAAGCGTGATGGATTATATTCATTTAAAGGACATGCAGTTCTATGGTTATCATGGTGTATTAGCAGCTGAAACTACTCTAGGCCAACGCTTTCGAGCAAATGTTTCGCTTGCAGTAGACATGACAAAAGCTGGTGAAACGGATGATCTTTCTTATACCGTTAATTATGCAGAGGTATATGCGTTATGTAGGGATATTGTAGAGGGCGAACCGTTTAAGCTTATTGAGGCTCTTGTTGTGAAAATAGCAAATGTGATTTTAGCAAGCTATCCTGATAAAGTAAAAGGAGTTCGTGTAGAGCTCATTAAACCAGACCCCCCTATTCATGGCTATTATAAAGAAGTCTCTGTTGAGGTTACGAGGGGTGTTTTCTAATGAAGGATGTCTATTTATCTATCGGAACAAATATGGGGGAGAGATATGAGAATCTTCAGCACGCAGTAGACCTTTTAAAGGAAAAGAAGGAACTAGAGTTGATTCGTGTTTCATCTGTCTTTGAGACAGCTGCTGTAGGTTATACGGATCAGGCAGATTTTTTAAATATAGCTGTTCATCTAAAAACACCTATATCGTCTGTTGAGATGTTGAATATTTGCCAAGAAATCGAACGGGAATTAGGGCGTGTAAGAGAATTCCGCTGGGGCCCAAGAGTTATTGATCTTGACATTTTACTTTACAATCAAGAGAATATTGAAACGGAGAATTTAATTGTTCCTCATCCAAGAATGTACGAGCGAGCGTTCGTCCTAGTACCACTTGTAGAGATTACACCATCACCATTCGATGAACAGCTACAACAAGCGCATGATCTGTTACAGCAAATGGATCGTGAAAAGGAAGGCGTAATCTTCTGGAACCACTTTAATGAGCCGTCAGCGGTAAATTAAGTATTTGTATAGGAATGAATTATCAGCGTATAGCATTAACGATAGATAGAGAAAATAGGTAAAGCCTATAGAGGAGGAAGAAAAACGTTGGGTCAGTCAACAGAGAAGCCATTTCAAATTGGCGATATTGTCATGGACAACCGAGTAGTATTAGCGCCAATGGCTGGGATTTGTAACTCTGCTTTCCGATTAACGGTTAAGGAGTTTGGGGCAGGTCTCGTATACGCTGAAATGATTAGTGATAAGGGCATTGTCCAAAAAAATGAAAAAACATTAAGTATGCTTTATATCGATGAACGTGAAAATCCTCTTTCACTGCAAATCTTTGGTGGAGATAAAGAAACCTTAGTGGAAGCAGCGAAATATGTGGATGAAAATACGACTGCTGATATTATTGATATCAACATGGGGTGTCCTGTTAATAAAATTATAAAATGTGAAGCGGGAGCACGTTTACTACTTGATCCTAATAAAGTATATGAGATGGTAGCGGCTGTTGTGGATGCTGTTAAAAAGCCTGTTAGCGTAAAAATGCGTATTGGTTGGGATGAAGAACATATCTTTGCAATTGAAAACGCTCAAGCTGTTGAGCGTGCAGGTGCAGCTGCAGTAGCAGTTCATGGTCGTACACGTGTACAAATGTATGAAGGTAAAGCGAACTGGGATTACATTCGTCAAGTGAAGGAAAATGTCAGCATTCCTGTGCTAGGTAATGGTGACGTGGAAACACCCCAAGATGCTAAACGTATGCTGGAAACTACAGGTGTAGATGCAGTAATGATTGGACGTGCTGCTTTAGGTAATCCATGGATGATCTATCGTACGGTTCAATACCTAGCAACTGGTGAATTAAAAGAAGAGCCAAGTGTACGAGAAAAAATGGACGTATGTTTACTACACTTTGAACGACTTCTTCAATTAAAGGGAGAAGGAATTGCAGTACGGGAAATGCGTAAGCATGCATCATGGTATTTAAAAGGAATCCGTGGCAATGGTAAGGCCCGCAATGCTATTAACCAAACAGAAACGGCGGCAGAACTTCGAGTACTATTAAATAGTCTTGTACAGGAGTATGAAGAAAGCGAAACTAAATTGATTGTTCCAGAAGTCAAAGAATTAATTATATAGTTTTTATTATGGGCGTCTCTATAATTTGATAGAGGCGCCTTTTCAGCAACACCTTTAATTTTTAGAATTATTAATTATTTTGTATTGGATTGAAAATAAATTGAAACAGATGATTACAGCACTGAAATTGTGTACAATAGAAATATTATGGACGTAAACGCGGACAATTTACTTAAGGAGTGAAACAAGTGTCAAATATAGAAGAATTAAATGATCAACTATTGGTGAGACGCCAAAAGATGACAACGATACTAGAAAATGGACAAGATCCATTTGGAAGCCGTTTTGAGCGTACACATTTATCAACAGAAGTACGTGAGCAATTTGCAGATCAAACAAAAGAACAGCTTGAGGAAAACCTTCAAGAGGTAATTATTGCGGGCCGTATTATGACGAAACGTGGTAAAGGAAAAGCTGGCTTTGCACATATTCAAGATTTAAATGGTCAAATACAAATTTATGTTCGTCAAGATCATGTAGGCGAAGAAGCGTATGAATTATTTAAACAAGCTGATTTAGGAGATATCGTTGGTGTGCGTGGTAACGTGTTCCGTACACAAGTGGGAGAACTTTCTGTAAAGGCTGAGGAATTCACATTCCTTACAAAAGCGCTACGTCCTATGCCAGAGAAATTCCACGGCTTGCAGGATGTTGAGCAACGTTATCGCCAACGTTATCTAGATTTAATGACAAACGAAGATAGCAAAAAGACATTTATCACGCGTTCGAAAATTATTCGTGCAATACGAAATTACTTAGATAATGCTGGATACTTAGAAGTAGAAACACCAATGCTTCACACAATTGCTGGTGGCGCAGCTGCTCGTCCATTTATTACGCATCACAATGCCCTTGATATGGAATTATATATGCGAATTGCCATCGAATTGCATTTAAAACGTTTAATAGTTGGTGGTTTAGAGAAAGTTTACGAGATCGGACGTGTGTTCCGTAATGAAGGAATTTCTACACGCCACAACCCTGAATTTACAATGATTGAACTGTATGAAGCATTTGCTGATTATCAAGATATCATGTCTCTAACTGAAAACCTTATTGCACATGTAGCCCAAGAAGTTCTTGGTACAACATCCGTTCAATATGGTGAAGATGAAATCAACCTTGCTGTAGGCTGGAAACGAGTTCATATGGTTGACGCTGTAAAAGAGGCAACAGGTGTAGACTTCTGGCAGCCGATGACAAAAGAACAAGCACAAGCACTTGCTAAAGAGCATGGAGTTGAAGTAAAGGATGTTCACGAAGTAGGTCATATTATCAATGAATTCTTCGAACAGAAAGTAGAAGAGACGCTTGTACAGCCTACATTTGTATATGGTCACCCGGTAGAAATCTCACCTCTTGCGAAGAAAAATCCAGAGGACGAGCGTTTTACAGATCGCTTTGAGTTATTTATCGTTCGTCGTGAGCACGCCAATGCTTTCACTGAGTTAAATGACCCTATCGACCAACGCCAACGCTTTGAAGCACAATTGGCAGAAAAAGAAGCAGGTAATGATGAGGCACATGAAATGGACAATGATTTCATTGAAGCATTAGAATACGGTATGCCTCCAACAGGTGGTTTAGGTATTGGTATTGACCGTTTAATTATGCTACTAACAAATTCACCATCAATTCGTGATGTATTATTGTTCCCAACAATGCGTCATATTACAAAATAAATTGCTGCGTAGGCTCTTTATAGAGCTATTAAAGAGCAGTCAATGGATTAAGAGGAGAATTCACATGATAGTGAGTTCTCTTCTTTTTGTTCAATGAAAAAAATTAAGTTGTTTAAACGTGGTTTATATTTAGGTTATACTTTTATAGTTCTATGTTTTTCAAATACAATAAGTATAAAAAAGAAGTATTTTATTGGGGGCTTATAATGAATTACAAAATTATTAACAAACAAGTATATGAACAGGCACAATTACGTTCTGTTTCTGATGTTCCGTTTACAGAGGAAGAACTCGAGCATGGTATGAAATTAGTCGTTGCTAAAAAAGACGAGACTCTTACTTTATATTTAGTAGAAATAGATGGCCATAAGAAATTTGATGTTCGTTGGGACGATTCTTCTGAAATCTTTAGTGGCTGGTATTCTGCATGGGATAACTTCTTGTGGTGTTTAAATATAGTTGACCCTCAAGGTAATGAAATAAAATAGGGACATATTAGAAATAAGCAGGCGCTAAAGTACTTCTACTTTAGCGCCTGCTTATTTTCATTTATTGCATTTTTATAAAACCTTCTAAGACTTAAACAACATATTTAAATTTGTAGTTTTTTATGAGCTATATTTAACTTGAAAAGTAAGTAGTATTGTAATTTAAGATATTGAGATTTAATAGAAAGAGATGTATAGTAAAACAAATAATAAATAAGGAAAGATACTATGATTCACGATTCTCGTAAATGCGCAAAATAGCTTATTAAAGCAAGTTTATTAAATAAAATTAGATTTTGTTTAAAAAACACTTGCGAAGTGCTTTCCAACGTGATAAATTATTACTTGTCGTTAAGACAATGCAATCAACGACATCGAACTTCAAAAACAATTTGAAAAAAGATGTTGACATAAACAATTGATTATAATATAATTTAAAAGTCGTCTCCGGTGATTTGAAAAATATTTCAAAAAAGTGTTGACAACAAAAGAGAAGAAATGTTATAATTTAAAAGTTGCTGTCGAGAGATGGTTGCTAAATGAACCTTGAAAACTGAACAAGCAAAACGTAATCAATAAAGTTTTAAGTAACTAGCTTCGGTTAGGGAACGAAACGCAATTTTGGACATCAAACATGATGCCAGCAAAACAATTTGAGCTAATCAAATTTCTTTTATGGAGAGTTTGATCCTGGCTCAGGACGAACGCTGGCGGCGTGCCTAATACATGCAAGTCGAGCGAACAGAAAAGGAGCTTGCTCCTTTGACGTTAGCGGCGGACGGGTGAGTAACACGTGGGCAACCTACCCTATAGTTTGGGATAACTCCGGGAAACCGGGGCTAATACCGAATAATCTCTTTTGCTTCATGGCAAGAGACTGAAAGACGGCATCTCGCTGTCGCTATAGGATGGGCCCGCGGCGCATTAGCTAGTTGGTGAGGTAACGGCTCACCAAGGCGACGATGCGTAGCCGACCTGAGAGGGTGATCGGCCACACTGGGACTGAGACACGGCCCAGACTCCTACGGGAGGCAGCAGTAGGGAATCTTCCACAATGGGCGAAAGCCTGATGGAGCAACGCCGCGTGAGTGAAGAAGGTTTTCGGATCGTAAAACTCTGTTGTAAGGGAAGAACAAGTACAGTAGTAACTGGCTGTACCTTGACGGTACCTTATTAGAAAGCCACGGCTAACTACGTGCCAGCAGCCGCGGTAATACGTAGGTGGCAAGCGTTGTCCGGAATTATTGGGCGTAAAGCGCGCGCAGGCGGTCCTTTAAGTCTGATGTGAAAGCCCACGGCTCAACCGTGGAGGGTCATTGGAAACTGGGGGACTTGAGTGCAGAAGAGGAAAGTGGAATTCCAAGTGTAGCGGTGAAATGCGTAGAGATTTGGAGGAACACCAGTGGCGAAGGCGACTTTCTGGTCTGTAACTGACGCTGAGGCGCGAAAGCGTGGGGAGCAAACAGGATTAGATACCCTGGTAGTCCACGCCGTAAACGATGAGTGCTAAGTGTTAGGGGGTTTCCGCCCCTTAGTGCTGCAGCTAACGCATTAAGCACTCCGCCTGGGGAGTACGGTCGCAAGACTGAAACTCAAAGGAATTGACGGGGGCCCGCACAAGCGGTGGAGCATGTGGTTTAATTCGAAGCAACGCGAAGAACCTTACCAGGTCTTGACATCCCGTTGACCACTGTAGAGATATAGTTTCCCCTTCGGGGGCAACGGTGACAGGTGGTGCATGGTTGTCGTCAGCTCGTGTCGTGAGATGTTGGGTTAAGTCCCGCAACGAGCGCAACCCTTGATCTTAGTTGCCATCATTTAGTTGGGCACTCTAAGGTGACTGCCGGTGACAAACCGGAGGAAGGTGGGGATGACGTCAAATCATCATGCCCCTTATGACCTGGGCTACACACGTGCTACAATGGACGATACAAACGGTTGCCAACTCGCGAGAGGGAGCTAATCCGATAAAGTCGTTCTCAGTTCGGATTGTAGGCTGCAACTCGCCTACATGAAGCCGGAATCGCTAGTAATCGCGGATCAGCATGCCGCGGTGAATACGTTCCCGGGCCTTGTACACACCGCCCGTCACACCACGAGAGTTTGTAACACCCGAAGTCGGTGAGGTAACCTTTTGGAGCCAGCCGCCGAAGGTGGGATAGATGATTGGGGTGAAGTCGTAACAAGGTAGCCGTATCGGAAGGTGCGGCTGGATCACCTCCTTTCTAAGGATTATTTCGGAATACAAACCTTGGGTTTGTACGATTACGTTTTGCGTTCAGTTTTGAAGGTTCATTCTATCTGAATGAAACACTTCAAAACTTGTTCTTTGAAAACTGGATAAAACGACATTGAAATTGTAACAAACACATTTATTTTTTAAGTTTTTTATAGGCTTAATAACTTGGTTAAGTTATTAAGGGCGCACGGCGAATGCCTTGGCACTAGGAGCCGAAGAAGGACGGCACTAACACCGATATGCTTCGGGGAGCTGTAAGTGAGCTTTGATCCGGAGATTTCCGAATGGGGGAACCCACTACGTTTAATCGCGTAGTATCTTGACGTGAATACATAGCGTCTTGAAGGCAGACCCAGGGAACTGAAACATCTAAGTACCTGGAGGAAGAGAAAGAAAAATCGATTCCCTGAGTAGCGGCGAGCGAAACGGGAAGAGCCCAAACCAAGAGGCTTGCCTCTTGGGGTTGTAGGACACTCAATACGGAGTTACAAAAGAGCGAGTTAGATGAAGCGACTTGGAAAGGTCCGCCAGAGCAGGTAAAAGCCCTGTAGTCGAAAGTTCGTTCTCTCCTGAGTGGATCCTGAGTACGGCGGAACACGTGAAATTCCGTCGGAATCCGGGAGGACCATCTCCCAAGGCTAAATACTACCTAGTGACCGATAGTGAACCAGTACCGTGAGGGAAAGGTGAAAAGCACCCCGGAAGGGGAGTGAAAGAGATCCTGAAACCGTGTGCCTACAAGTAGTTAGAGCCCGTTAATGGGTGATAGCGTGCCTTTTGTAGAATGAACCGGCGAGTTACGATTACGTGCGAGGTTAAGCTTTAGAAGGCGGAGCCGCAGCGAAAGCGAGTCTGAATAGGGCGAAATAGTACGTGGTCGTAGACCCGAAACCAGGTGATCTACCCATGTCCAGGGTGAAGGTGAGGTAACACTTACTGGAGGCCCGAACCCACGCACGTTGAAAAGTGCGGGGATGAGGTGTGGGTAGCGGAGAAATTCCAATCGAACTTGGAGATAGCTGGTTCTCTCCGAAATAGCTTTAGGGCTAGCCTCGTGATGAGAATACTGGAGGTAGAGCACTGTTTGGACTAGGGGGCCATCCCGGTTTACCGAATTCAGACAAACTCCGAATGCCAGATATTTATACACGGGAGTCAGACTGCGAGTGATAAGATCCGTAGTCAAAAGGGAAACAGCCCAGACCACCAGCTAAGGTCCCAAAGTAATCGTTAAGTGGAAAAGGATGTGGCGTTGCACAGACAACCAGGATGTTGGCTTAGAAGCAGCCATCATTTAAAGAGTGCGTAATAGCTCACTGGTCGAGTGACGCTGCGCCGAAAATGTATCGGGGCTAAACGATTCACCGAAGCTGTGGATTGACATCTACGATGTCAGTGGTAGGAGAGCGTTCTAAGTGCGTTGAAGTCAGACCGGAAGGACTGGTGGAGCGCTTAGAAGTGAGAATGCCGGTATGAGTAGCGAAAGACGGGTGAGAATCCCGTCCACCGTATGACTAAGGTTTCCTGAGGAAGGCTCGTCCGCTCAGGGTTAGTCGGGACCTAAGCCGAGGCCGATAGGCGTAGGCGATGGACAACAGGTTGATATTCCTGTACCACCTCCTCACCGTTTGAGAAATGGGGGGACGCAGTAGGATAGGGTAAGCGCGCCGTTGGTTGTGCGCGTCCAAGCAGTAAGGCGTGTGTGTAGGCAAATCCGCACACTGTAACGTTGAGCTGTGATGGCGAGTCCGTATGGACGAAGTTCCTGATTTCACACTGCCAAGAAAAGCCTCTATCGAGGTGAGAGGTGCCCGTACCGCAAACCGACACAGGTAGTCGAGGAGAGAATCCTAAGGTGTGCGAGAGAACTCTCGTTAAGGAACTCGGCAAAATGACCCCGTAACTTCGGGAGAAGGGGTGCTCTTGAGCGTGCAAGCGCATGAGAGCCGCAGTGAATAGGCCCAGGCGACTGTTTAGCAAAAACACAGGTCTCTGCAAAACCGTAAGGTGACGTATAGGGGCTGACGCCTGCCCGGTGCTGGAAGGTTAAGAGGAGTGGTTAGCGCAAGCGAAGCTGCGAATTGAAGCCCCAGTAAACGGCGGCCGTAACTATAACGGTCCTAAGGTAGCGAAATTCCTTGTCGGGTAAGTTCCGACCCGCACGAAAGGCGTAACGATCTGGGCACTGTCTCAACGAGAGACTCGGTGAAATTATAGTACCTGTGAAGATGCAGGTTACCCGCGACAGGACGGAAAGACCCCGTGGAGCTTTACTGTAGCCTGATATTGAATTTTGGTACAACTTGTACAGGATAGGTAGGAGCCAGAGATCTCGGAGCGCCAGCTTCGAAGGAGGCGTCGGTGGGATACTACCCTGGTTGTATTGAAATTCTAACCCATGCCCCTTAGCGGGGCAGGAGACAGTGTCAGGCGGACAGTTTGACTGGGGCGGTCGCCTCCTAAAAGGTAACGGAGGCGCCCAAAGGTTCCCTCAGAATGGTTGGAAATCATTCGTAGAGTGTAAAGGCACAAGGGAGCTTGACTGCGAGACCTACAAGTCGAGCAGGGTCGAAAGACGGGCTTAGTGATCCGGTGGTTCCGCATGGAAGGGCCATCGCTCAACGGATAAAAGCTACCCCGGGGATAACAGGCTTATCTCCCCCAAGAGTCCACATCGACGGGGAGGTTTGGCACCTCGATGTCGGCTCATCGCATCCTGGGGCTGTAGTCGGTCCCAAGGGTTGGGCTGTTCGCCCATTAAAGCGGTACGCGAGCTGGGTTCAGAACGTCGTGAGACAGTTCGGTCCCTATCCGTCGTGGGCGTAGGAAATTTGAGAGGAGCTGTCCTTAGTACGAGAGGACCGGGATGGACACACCGCTGGTGTACCAGTTGTCTTGCCAAAGGCATCGCTGGGTAGCTATGTGTGGACGGGATAAGTGCTGAAAGCATCTAAGCATGAAGCCCCCCTCAAGATGAGATTTCCCATTACGCAAGTAAGTAAGATCCCTCAAAGACGATGAGGTAGATAGGTTCGAGGTGGAAGTGTGGTGACACATGGAGCTGACGAATACTAATCGATCGAGGACTTAACCAAAAAAGTTTGAAGCATTCAATGCACCGTTTATCCAGTTTTGAAAGAACAAGTAAGTTTTAAAAAAAGCTTGTATTTATACTGAAATATGGTATAATAAATCTTGTCTTTTAATAAGTCTAGTGATGATGGCAAAGAGGTCACACCCGTTCCCATACCGAACACGGAAGTTAAGCTCTTTAGCGCCGATGGTAGTTGGGGGCTTCCCCCTGTGAGAGTAGGACATCGCTAGGCATAATACCCAGGAGGATTAGCTCAGCTGGGAGAGCATCTGCCTTACAAGCAGAGGGTCGGCGGTTCGAGCCCGTCATCCTCCACCATATGCCGGTTTAGCTCAGCAGGTAGAGCAACTGACTTGTAATCAGTAGGTCGTGGGTTCGATTCCTATAGCCGGCACCATTTTTCGAGCCATTAGCTCAGTTGGTAGAGCATCTGACTTTTAATCAGAGGGTCGAAGGTTCGAGTCCTTCATGGCTCACCATTTTCAAATAATAATAAGCGGGTGTGGCGGAATTGGCAGACGCACTAGACTTAGGATCTAGCGCCGCAAGGCGTGGGGGTTCGACTCCCTTCACCCGCACCATTATTTTCATTGCCAGATAAAAAAAGCTTATGCACATGCGGAAGTAGTTCAGTGGTAGAACACCACCTTGCCAAGGTGGGGGTCGCGAGTTCGAACCTCGTCTTCCGCTCCAAATGTGCCGGGGTGGCGGAACTGGCAGACGCACAGGACTTAAAATCCTGCGGTAGGTGACTACCGTACCGGTTCGATTCCGGTCCTCGGCACCATTTTAAATGCGCCCGTAGCTCAATTGGATAGAGCGTCTGACTACGGATCAGAAGGTTATGGGTTCGACTCCTGTCGGGCGCGCCATAATAACAACGGGAAGTAGCTCAGCTTGGTAGAGCACTTGGTTTGGGACCAAGGGGTCGCAGGTTCGAATCCTGTCTTCCCGACCATTTCCTAAAAATAAAAAAACGGGGCCTTAGCTCAGCTGGGAGAGCGCCTGCCTTGCACGCAGGAGGTCAGCGGTTCGATCCCGCTAGGCTCCACCAATTCAAATACATGAACCTTGAAAACTGAACAAGCAAAACGTAATCAATAAAGTTTTAAGTAGCTAGTTTTACTAGCGAACGAAACACAATTTTGGACATCAAACATGATGCCAGCAAAACAATTTGAGCTAATCAAATTTCTTTTATGGAGAGTTTGATCCTGGCTCAGGACGAACGCTGGCGGCGTGCCTAATACATGCAAGTCGAGCGAACAGAAAAGGAGCTTGCTCCTTTGACGTTAGCGGCGGACGGGTGAGTAACACGTGGGCAACCTACCCTATAGTTTGGGATAACTCCGGGAAACCGGGGCTAATACCGAATAATCTCCTTTACTTCATGGTGAAGGACTGAAAGACGGTTTCGGCTGTCGCTATAGGATGGGCCCGCGGCGCATTAGCTAGTTGGTGAGGTAACGGCTCACCAAGGCGACGATGCGTAGCCGACCTGAGAGGGTGATCGGCCACACTGGGACTGAGACACGGCCCAGACTCCTACGGGAGGCAGCAGTAGGGAATCTTCCACAATGGGCGAAAGCCTGATGGAGCAACGCCGCGTGAGTGAAGAAGGTTTTCGGATCGTAAAACTCTGTTGTAAGGGAAGAACAAGTACAGTAGTAACTGGCTGTACCTTGACGGTACCTTATTAGAAAGCCACGGCTAACTACGTGCCAGCAGCCGCGGTAATACGTAGGTGGCAAGCGTTGTCCGGAATTATTGGGCGTAAAGCGCGCGCAGGCGGTCCTTTAAGTCTGATGTGAAAGCCCACGGCTCAACCGTGGAGGGTCATTGGAAACTGGGGGACTTGAGTGCAGAAGAGGAAAGTGGAATTCCAAGTGTAGCGGTGAAATGCGTAGAGATTTGGAGGAACACCAGTGGCGAAGGCGACTTTCTGGTCTGTAACTGACGCTGAGGCGCGAAAGCGTGGGGAGCAAACAGGATTAGATACCCTGGTAGTCCACGCCGTAAACGATGAGTGCTAAGTGTTAGGGGGTTTCCGCCCCTTAGTGCTGCAGCTAACGCATTAAGCACTCCGCCTGGGGAGTACGGTCGCAAGACTGAAACTCAAAGGAATTGACGGGGGCCCGCACAAGCGGTGGAGCATGTGGTTTAATTCGAAGCAACGCGAAGAACCTTACCAGGTCTTGACATCCCGTTGACCACTGTAGAGATATAGTTTCCCCTTCGGGGGCAACGGTGACAGGTGGTGCATGGTTGTCGTCAGCTCGTGTCGTGAGATGTTGGGTTAAGTCCCGCAACGAGCGCAACCCTTGATCTTAGTTGCCATCATTTAGTTGGGCACTCTAAGGTGACTGCCGGTGACAAACCGGAGGAAGGTGGGGATGACGTCAAATCATCATGCCCCTTATGACCTGGGCTACACACGTGCTACAATGGACGATACAAACGGTTGCCAACTCGCGAGAGGGAGCTAATCCGATAAAGTCGTTCTCAGTTCGGATTGTAGGCTGCAACTCGCCTACATGAAGCCGGAATCGCTAGTAATCGCGGATCAGCATGCCGCGGTGAATACGTTCCCGGGCCTTGTACACACCGCCCGTCACACCACGAGAGTTTGTAACACCCGAAGTCGGTGAGGTAACCTTTTGGAGCCAGCCGCCGAAGGTGGGATAGATGATTGGGGTGAAGTCGTAACAAGGTAGCCGTATCGGAAGGTGCGGCTGGATCACCTCCTTTCTAAGGATTATTTCGGAATACAAACCTTGGGTTTGTACGATTACGTTTTGCGTTCAGTTTTGAAGGTTTATGAAATTTAATAAAACTTCCAAGAGGGCCTATAGCTCAGCTGGTTAGAGCGCACGCCTGATAAGCGTGAGGTCGATGGTTCGAGTCCATTTAGGCCCACCATATATACCTCTTGGGGCCTTAGCTCAGCTGGGAGAGCGCCTGCCTTGCACGCAGGAGGTCAGCGGTTCGATCCCGCTAGGCTCCACCATTTTTTTGTTCTTTGAAAACTGGATAAAACGACATTGAAATTGTAACAAACACATTTATTTTTTAAGTTTTTTATAGGCTTAATAACTTGGTTAAGTTATTAAGGGCGCACGGCGAATGCCTTGGCACTAGGAGCCGAAGAAGGACGGCACTAACACCGATATGCTTCGGGGAGCTGTAAGTGAGCTTTGATCCGGAGATTTCCGAATGGGGGAACCCACTACGTTTAATCGCGTAGTATCTTGACGTGAATACATAGCGTCTTGAAGGCAGACCCAGGGAACTGAAACATCTAAGTACCTGGAGGAAGAGAAAGAAAAATCGATTCCCTGAGTAGCGGCGAGCGAAACGGGAAGAGCCCAAACCAAGAGGCTTGCCTCTTGGGGTTGTAGGACACTCAATACGGAGTTACAAAAGAGCGAGTTAGATGAAGCGACTTGGAAAGGTCCGCCAGAGCAGGTAAAAGCCCTGTAGTCGAAAGTTCGTTCTCTCCTGAGTGGATCCTGAGTACGGCGGAACACGTGAAATTCCGTCGGAATCCGGGAGGACCATCTCCCAAGGCTAAATACTACCTAGTGACCGATAGTGAACCAGTACCGTGAGGGAAAGGTGAAAAGCACCCCGGAAGGGGAGTGAAAGAGATCCTGAAACCGTGTGCCTACAAGTAGTTAGAGCCCGTTAATGGGTGATAGCGTGCCTTTTGTAGAATGAACCGGCGAGTTACGATTACGTGCGAGGTTAAGCTTTAGAAGGCGGAGCCGCAGCGAAAGCGAGTCTGAATAGGGCGAAATAGTACGTGGTCGTAGACCCGAAACCAGGTGATCTACCCATGTCCAGGGTGAAGGTGAGGTAACACTTACTGGAGGCCCGAACCCACGCACGTTGAAAAGTGCGGGGATGAGGTGTGGGTAGCGGAGAAATTCCAATCGAACTTGGAGATAGCTGGTTCTCTCCGAAATAGCTTTAGGGCTAGCCTCGTGATGAGAATACTGGAGGTAGAGCACTGTTTGGACTAGGGGGCCATCCCGGTTTACCGAATTCAGACAAACTCCGAATGCCAGATATTTATACACGGGAGTCAGACTGCGAGTGATAAGATCCGTAGTCAAAAGGGAAACAGCCCAGACCACCAGCTAAGGTCCCAAAGTAATCGTTAAGTGGAAAAGGATGTGGCGTTGCACAGACAACCAGGATGTTGGCTTAGAAGCAGCCATCATTTAAAGAGTGCGTAATAGCTCACTGGTCGAGTGACGCTGCGCCGAAAATGTATCGGGGCTAAACGATTCACCGAAGCTGTGGATTGACATCTACGATGTCAGTGGTAGGAGAGCGTTCTAAGTGCGTTGAAGTCAGACCGGAAGGACTGGTGGAGCGCTTAGAAGTGAGAATGCCGGTATGAGTAGCGAAAGACGGGTGAGAATCCCGTCCACCGTATGACTAAGGTTTCCTGAGGAAGGCTCGTCCGCTCAGGGTTAGTCGGGACCTAAGCCGAGGCCGATAGGCGTAGGCGATGGACAACAGGTTGATATTCCTGTACCACCTCCTCACCGTTTGAGAAATGGGGGGACGCAGTAGGATAGGGTAAGCGCGCCGTTGGTTGTGCGCGTCCAAGCAGTAAGGCGTGTGTGTAGGCAAATCCGCACACTGTAACGTTGAGCTGTGATGGCGAGTCCGTATGGACGAAGTTCCTGATTTCACACTGCCAAGAAAAGCCTCTATCGAGGTGAGAGGTGCCCGTACCGCAAACCGACACAGGTAGTCGAGGAGAGAATCCTAAGGTGTGCGAGAGAACTCTCGTTAAGGAACTCGGCAAAATGACCCCGTAACTTCGGGAGAAGGGGTGCTCTTGAGCGTGCAAGCGCATGAGAGCCGCAGTGAATAGGCCCAGGCGACTGTTTAGCAAAAACACAGGTCTCTGCAAAACCGTAAGGTGACGTATAGGGGCTGACGCCTGCCCGGTGCTGGAAGGTTAAGAGGAGTGGTTAGCGCAAGCGAAGCTGCGAATTGAAGCCCCAGTAAACGGCGGCCGTAACTATAACGGTCCTAAGGTAGCGAAATTCCTTGTCGGGTAAGTTCCGACCCGCACGAAAGGCGTAACGATCTGGGCACTGTCTCAACGAGAGACTCGGTGAAATTATAGTACCTGTGAAGATGCAGGTTACCCGCGACAGGACGGAAAGACCCCGTGGAGCTTTACTGTAGCCTGATATTGAATTTTGGTACAACTTGTACAGGATAGGTAGGAGCCAGAGATCTCGGAGCGCCAGCTTCGAAGGAGGCGTCGGTGGGATACTACCCTGGTTGTATTGAAATTCTAACCCATGCCCCTTAGCGGGGCAGGAGACAGTGTCAGGCGGACAGTTTGACTGGGGCGGTCGCCTCCTAAAAGGTAACGGAGGCGCCCAAAGGTTCCCTCAGAATGGTTGGAAATCATTCGTAGAGTGTAAAGGCACAAGGGAGCTTGACTGCGAGACCTACAAGTCGAGCAGGGTCGAAAGACGGGCTTAGTGATCCGGTGGTTCCGCATGGAAGGGCCATCGCTCAACGGATAAAAGCTACCCCGGGGATAACAGGCTTATCTCCCCCAAGAGTCCACATCGACGGGGAGGTTTGGCACCTCGATGTCGGCTCATCGCATCCTGGGGCTGTAGTCGGTCCCAAGGGTTGGGCTGTTCGCCCATTAAAGCGGTACGCGAGCTGGGTTCAGAACGTCGTGAGACAGTTCGGTCCCTATCCGTCGTGGGCGTAGGAAATTTGAGAGGAGCTGTCCTTAGTACGAGAGGACCGGGATGGACACACCGCTGGTGTACCAGTTGTCTTGCCAAAGGCATCGCTGGGTAGCTATGTGTGGACGGGATAAGTGCTGAAAGCATCTAAGCATGAAGCCCCCCTCAAGATGAGATTTCCCATTACGCAAGTAAGTAAGATCCCTCAAAGACGATGAGGTAGATAGGTTCGAGGTGGAAGTGTGGTGACACATGGAGCTGACGAATACTAATCGATCGAGGACTTAACCAAAAAAGTTTGAAGCATTCAATGCACCGTTTATCCAGTTTTGAAAGAACAAATCTTTCAATAAAAAAGAGAGCTTCAAGACACAAGTAGTACAAGGAAGCAAATGAGTGATTGAAGGAGCGTACTTTTGTACGTGACTGATTGAACGAGAGCAGCTGACGCAGTAATATGCCGTGTATTGGAGGTCGAATAAGTCTAGTGATGATGGCAAAGAGGTCACACCCGTTCCCATACCGAACACGGAAGTTAAGCTCTTTAGCGCCGATGGTAGTTGGGGGCTTCCCCCTGTGAGAGTAGGACGTCGCTAGGCAAATGAAAGATCAGAGAATAAATTCTCTGGTCTTTTTTTGTTGTACACAAATTAAGAAGATAGTTTAAATTAGGCTGTCCCCCGAAAAAGACAGCCCTATATACTTAAAATTCAAGAGCACTCCGAAGATCAGTTAGATAAGATTGACTCACTGGCAACTCATTTCCATCAATTAAAGTGACAATAAAATTTGATGTTAAATCACGTGCCATTTTTTTTATGAAGTGTATATTTACAATGTAAGATCTATGGATACGAATAAAATATGATGGTAATCGTAATTGAAGTTCTTTGAGTGTAATGCTCGTTTTATACTGATCACCCTCTACATAAAACCATGTTTTTTTCTGTAGGCTTTCAATATGAGATATTTTATTAATTGCTACAGGATTCCATTCCTCCTCTTGCTTTCCAGTTAAAAATTGAAATGGTTCTGCTCTTTTTGCTGTAAATGATGACGGTAGGACAATGACGAGAGCAGCAGGCTTATTTTGAATGTATATAGGATAACCAATGCCGTAATATGGCGTATCGAATAGGGAATTATCTAATATAGCATCTGTTCTTTTTTGAGTCTGTAATACTTGGTCCGCAATACTCCCAGGTAAGACTTGTTGACCTATCTCTAAATGAATACTTTGGTGACCAGAGTGAAAATAAACATAAGAATTTTCAACAGCAATCGCAATGGATGAATCAGCAGGTATCCAGTCTTTCAACATAAAAATATATTGTTGTGAAATATCTTTTACGAAAGAATTTAACTCATTGTTCATTGTGAATATCCCCCTTGTTTGTAAACAGTCTTCCAAATTTCATCGTCAAAAAAGGTAGTTTTATCCTTAAAATTTGATCTTTTATCGAAAAATAATGAAAATTCAAATAGTCTGTTATATATTAATTTACAACAAATAAACCTGTTATGGAACAGATAATTAAAAGTTTTTTAACAGAGTATATTGTACACAAAGGGGAAGGTGGAATTTCAATATGTCAACTCGTCAAGAAAGAATCGAAACTTTAGAAAAACAATGGGCTGAAAACCCACGTTGGGCTGGTATTGAACGCACATATTCAGCTGAAGAAGTTGTTAAATTACAGGGAACAGTAGTAATTGAACAAACACTAGCGCAAAAAGGTGCTACTCGACTTTGGAATTCATTACATGAGGAACCGTTCATCAATGCATTGGGGGCATTAACGGGGAATCAGGCAGTACAACAAGTAAAAGCTGGCTTAAAGGCTATCTATCTATCAGGCTGGCAAGTAGCTGCTGATGCAAACCTGTCTGGTCAAATGTATCCTGACCAATCATTATATCCAGCTAACTCTGTACCAGCAGTAGTAAAACGAATTAATCAAGCGCTTCAACGTGCAGATCAAATTGATCATGCTGAAGGACGTGTTGATCAATTTGATTGGTTCGCGCCAATCGTAGCAGACGCAGAAGCAGGTTTTGGTGGGCCTCTAAACGTATTCGAGCTTGTAAAAGGTATGATTGAAGCAGGAGCAGCTGGTGTTCACTTAGAAGATCAATTAGCTTCTGAAAAGAAATGTGGACACCTTGGAGGTAAAGTATTACTTCCAACACAAAATGCTGTTCGTAACTTAGTAGCTGCACGTTTAGCAACAGATGTTATGGGTGTAGATACAATTTTAATTGCACGTACAGATGCTGATGCTGCTGATATGGTTACATCAGATATTGATCCACGTGATGCAGAGTTCATCACTGGTGAACGCACACCTGAAGGCTTCTTCCGTACAAAAGCTGGAATCAAACAGGCAATTGCTCGTGGTTTAGCTTACGCTCCATATGCAGATTTAATTTGGTGTGAAACTTCTAAACCATCACTTGAAGAAGCTAGAGAATTTGCTGAAGCTATTCATGCTGAGTTCCCAGGTAAAATGCTTGCGTACAACTGCTCACCTTCATTCAACTGGAAGGCAAATCTTTCAGAAGAAGAAATTGCAGAGTATCAACGTGAACTTGGTAAGTTAGGTTATAAATTCCAATTCGTTACTTTAGCAGGTTTCCATGCACTAAACCACTCTATGTTCGAGCTTGCTCATGACTATAAAGATAATGGTATGGCTGCATATTCTAAGCTACAACAAGCAGAATTTGCTTCTGAGTCTAAAGGCTATACAGCTACACGTCACCAACGCGAAGTAGGTACTGGATACTTTGATGAAATCTCTCAGGTTATCTCTGGTGGTACTTCTTCTACAACAGCAATGGCTGGTTCTACTGAAACAGAACAGTTTGTATAAGTCGTAGTTTAAATACGTGTTTTCCTAAATTCATAATCATAGAATAGTCTCCTCCGCTCCTCCTAAAGCGGAGGATGACGAAACTAAAATGACAAAGGTGGGTAAACAGCTAATGGAACAAGCAACGACAGGTAAGCTTAAAATTGTTGGAGAACAAAATGAGCAAACTAATGAAATTTTGACACCTGAAGCTCTTGAATTTGTTCTTGCTCTGCACGAAAAATTTGATGCTCGCCGCAAGGAGCTGTTGGAGGCTCGACAAGAACGCCAAAAACGACTTGATGCGGGAGAGAAGCTGGATTTCCTACCAGAGACAAAGCATATTCGTGAAGGTGATTGGGTAATCGCACCACTTCCAAACGACTTGCAAGATCGCCGTGTTGAAATTACAGGGCCTGTTGATCGGAAAATGGTTATTAATGCGTTAAATTCTGGAGCAAAAATGTTCATGGCATGCTTTGAAGATGCATCTTCTCCGACATGGGAAAATATGATTGGCGGTCAAATTAATATGCGTGATGCTATTAATAAGACCATTGAGTTTACACAAGTATCCAATGGTAAAACATATAAATTAAATGATGAGACAGCAGTGCTATTAGTTCGTCCACGAGGTCTACACTTGCTTGAGAAGCATGTCCTGGTGGATGGAGAGCCGATTTCAGGCAGTTTCTTTGACTTCGGTTTATATCTATTCCACAATGCCAAAAACGCACTTGCACAAGGTACAGGGCCATATTTCTATCTACCAAAGCTTGAAAGTCATTTAGAGGCTCGACTATGGAATGATGTCTTTGTGTTTGCTCAAGATTATATTGGTATTCCACAGGGGACAATAAAAGCTACTGTATTAATCGAAACGATTTTAGCTGCATTTGAGATGGATGAAATTTTATATGAGCTACGTGAACATTCAGCTGGTTTGAATTGTGGTCGTTGGGATTATATTTTCAGCTACATTAAACGTCTACGCAATCAAGCTGATGTTATTTTGCCAGACCGTGGGCAAGTAACGATGACAGTACCTTTTATGAAAGCCTATACATCTTTATGTATTCAAACATGTCACAAGCGAAATGCACCAGCAATGGGCGGAATGGCAGCTCAAATTCCAGTTAAAAATGATGATGAGGCGAATGCAGTGGCATTTGCAAAGGTGGCAGAAGATAAACGTCGTGAGGCAACAGAGGGGCATGACGGTACATGGGTAGCACATCCTGGTATGGTTGCAACAGCGATGGAGCAATTTGATGCTATTATGACAACGCCTAATCAAATTCATAAAAAGCGTGAGGATGTACAAGTATCAGCCGAAGATTTAGTAGCTGTACCAGAAGGAACAATTACAATTGAAGGTCTACGTATTAACTGTAGTGTGGGTGTACAATATATTGCTTCATGGCTTCGAGGTAACGGAGCTGCACCAATTAATAACTTGATGGAGGATGCTGCAACAGCAGAAATCTCTCGTACACAAGTATGGCAATGGATCCGTCATCCCAAAGGAATCTTAGATGATGGACGCGGTATTACACTAGCATTTGTTTTAGAAATATTGGAAGAAGAACTTGTGAAAATTAAAGAGGCTGTTGGGGAACAAGCTTATAACAGTGGTCGCTATGAAGAAGCTGCTGAACTGTTTAAATCCTTAATTGAACAAGATGAATTTGCGGAATTCTTGACACTTCCAGGGTATGAAAAATTAGCGTAAAATACAAGTCTACTATCCAACATATCAAACTTTCCTAATAACTATCTAAGGATTGCACTCGGGTACAATCCAGCCTATTCCACTAACATAACGTGACGGGGTCTGTTCCCCCGTTTAAAGAGATGAGCACGATTGAATTAAAAGGGGTCTATAAATAAAAGTTAAGAGATTTTAAGGGGTAAAGATGTCTTACTAGCTTAGATGGGGAGCAGTAAGGCATCTTTTATATAGTACATCCGCGTAACTGTTTTTTTAGTTACGCGGTTTTTCTATGCTAATTTACTACGGCTAGTACAAAGCCGTCTTATGGATAGCAGCAGAGATAGAACTAAAATGACAACTCCCCAAACTGATGATTTAAATGGTATAAAAGTTATTTATGGATTTAAATTCTAATGTATGGGGTGAATACCCATACTTTCCCATCAGCCTTGATATCAAAACTTAAAGAGTTGTGGAACGGATTCTTGTTCAACTAACGAAGATATTTAGTTGAATATGTAACTTTTGGTAGACAATAGGTGTCTATATAAAAGAGGTGGGTAAATTGAAAATAAAAAAATTATTCTATGGTTTGATCGCATTAGCTTTATTCATGATTACAGGATGCAATATTCAAGGGGGAACTACAACAGTATCAATTGACAGTATAGATGCCGAAGAAGTTTTAACATTAGATTCTGATGCTGATATTTTTCAGTATGATGGAGTTATCTACAAAACTAATATTGATTGGGTTGAAGAATTGTCTTTAACAAAAGATGTTCAAATCGGTGAAATAAAAACAAAAAATGATGCTAATACAGATTTTAGAGATGAGATGTCGAATAAACTTCCTGTTGGTACAAAGATTTTTTCTACCAAAGAACGAGGAGATATTTTAATTGTTGAATCTGAAGGAGAAATCAAAAAATATCTTGCAATTGTTGAAGGGTAAACAAAATTCCTTGTTCAACAAACGTGGTGCTTTAATTGAATAGATAGAATGATGTATCCATCTCATACGAGGTGGTCTTTTTTATTTATACAGTGCCAAAACTTAATAGTTTTTACACCAGTGTGTTGATGCAGTAATATCAAGGTGTAAAAAGGTGTCATAACTTAGGTCGATAAATGTAGTGCAGAAATGAGGTATTTTTCTATGATTTACGGTTATGCAAGGGTATCGACTGTATCACAGGAATTAGAGGTTCAGCTTCAAGCGTTGGAGAGTGAAGGAGCGACTGTTATTTATAAAGAGAAATTCACAGGAACGAAAACAGACCGACCACAATTAAATGAGCTGCTGTCTAAATTAAATGAAGGTGACAGGCTTGTTGTAACCAGATTGGATCGATTGGCTCGAAACACTAAAGAAGGCATCGAGATCATTGAACGGTTATTCGCCAAAGGCGTAAATTTATTAAAAAGTTTCCGTCATCGAAAGCGTTTTGCATCGTTACTACAGCGATGTAAAACGCTTTTTTGCTTCAAAAAAGGAGCAACTATCATGAAAAATAAACTAAAAACTACACCAAACCAAGCAGTCTAAACATTTATTACATACGGCAATCAAAAAGGAGATCGGCAACTCAAAGAAGAACGCCTGCAGCAACTAGAAGAAACTTTAGCAGCACAAGGTATTTATCCTGGTGAGAAAGTACATAGGGTGCTAGAAAAATTGATTTATGATTTTACATACAATGGCATTATCAAAGTAAGCCGAGAGCATTTGAGTAACAAATTAGAGGTAGGATTAAATACAATTTCAACAGCTTTTAAGTATATGGAGCAATCTAAGAGCTATTTATCCTTTCCAGAAACAAATCAGAAAGACGGATAGTGGGTGTCGTGTCATTATAGATGCGCAACATGTGAATTTTGAAAGCATTTTAAAATGAGGGAGCATCTTTTCTCATTATGTCAAACCTACCAAGTGAAACCACCCAATATCGCACTCCAATTTAATGGCATTCATGAAACCATTCGCTCAGTCATGGCGGGCTATGGTGCAAATTTTATTTCTTCTCTTGCTGTTAGAGAGTATGTAGAGAGTGGGCAATTGGCGAGAGTTTATGTGAAGGAAATACATGCCATTAAACATAAAATTGCAATTTGTACAAGGAATAATGAGAAGCAGAATTTACTTGTGCAAAGATTTATTGAAACCATAAAAAATTCCCCTATTTAAAAATTTCAATCTCATGCAAGGTGGAGAGAAATTTGTTATATTAGTTGTATAACAAATATGGAGCTGATAAACATGTTTATTCAAATAGAATTTCAATCAGACGTACCTATTTATGAGCAGGTAACACGTCAAATTATCGAAGGAATTGCTAAAGGAGAAATGAAGCCAGGTGATACTTTACCGTCTGTGCGAAGTTTAGCTGCCGATTTAGGTGTTAATATGCATACTGTTAATAAAAGTTATCATGAATTAGAGGCAAAAGGGATTATTACCATTCGGCCAAAATCTGGAGCTATTATAAGTTCAGCAGAGGAGAGAGCTTTATCACCTGAGCAACTGCGACAAATCGAAAAGAATTTGAAACCTGTTGTGGCAGAAGGAATGGTGCTCGGCGCAACAGCTGAACAAATTGAGCACATGATGAAAAAAGTTTTTGCCGATTTGCAAATTCCAGCAGAGGGAGTGTAGCAAAATGCTACTTGGCGTTTTTATAACCATTTACATCATGACATTAGCTTTGCAAATAGTCGTTCCCTATATTGTACGAGAGACAGTCGTTTTTGGAGTCACAGTGCCTGATCAAAATATTAAGCATCCCATCTTAGCTCAGTTGAAAAAACAGTATGTGCAGTTCGTAGGGGGAACAGGGATAGTTTTTCTAATCATCATGATTATAAGTTACAATCAATTTGCTCCTTCTGAATCTATTCAAAGTATTGTTTTATTAAGCTGTTTGTTTAGTATGCTTGCAGTAAGTATGGCGTTGTATTGGATAAATCATCAAAAGGTATCGAAGTTGAAAAAACAAGAGCAGTGGGGCGCAAATATTAAACAAGTACGGGCAGTGGATTTAACTGCAAGAAGCCGTGATGAAATGCTTCCTTGGTCTTTTTTTGCTGTTCCATTAGGAATATCGGTATTTTTGATCATTTACACATACCTTCATTACGATCTCATGCCAAATGATATAGCAGTACATTGGGGGCCGAGTGGCGAAGCGGATGCCTGGAGAAACAAGACCTATTTTACAGCTATTTCACTGCCACTGGTAATGCTAATGATGCAGTGTATGATGTGGGGAATTACCGACTCCATTAAACGTTCTGCAATTAAATTAGCTGTAAATCGCAAAGAGGAATCGTTGGAGGATCAGCTAAAAACACGAAAATACATGAGTTGGCAAATACTACTGATAAGTTCTGCATTAACAGCTTTATTAACAATTTTACAATTAAGTAACATCTATCCTTCTATGACAGTAGGCTATAAGCTATTACCAGTATTTATTTTGTTCTTAGTTGTTTTGCTGGGTTCATTACTGATATATGTGGTGAAAAAGTATAAACATAAAGTACGCTATGAAGCAAATATAGATTCCCAAGTAATGGATGTGGATGAGGATCGTTATTGGAAGGGCGGCTTAATTTATATGAATCGACAAGACCCATCCGTTTTTGTGGAGAAACGCTTTGGGGTAGGATGGACCATGAACCTTGCCAATCCTAGAGGCTATATTGTTATTGGATTACCTTTTCTCTTATTGCTGTTGATTTCTATATTTTCATTATAAAATAATAGTAATTTATGATGAAAAAATTTGTTCTATATGATCGGTTTTTTTCTTATTAACTGGAGGTGGGCAGGTGAAGATCCTTGTTGTCGATGATGATGTTCATATTTTACAGCTAGTCAATATTTATCTTACAAAGGAAGGCTACCAAGTGCTACTTGCTGAAAATGCAAAGCAGGCACTAGCCTTACTCGAAGGGAGTCTGCCTGATTTAGCTGTTGTCGATGTGATGATGCCAGGAATGGATGGTTTTACACTGACAGAGTATTTAACTCAAGATTATGATATTCCTGTTTTATTATTAACAGCAAAAGGTGAGCTAGAGGATAAAGAACGTGGCTTTTTAGCAGGATCTGACGATTATGTTGTAAAGCCCTTTGAACCAAAGGAATTATTATTTCGTATAGCTGCGATATTGAGGAGATTTGATAAAAAAAACCAAGTAACCATCCAAGTAGGTAAACTAGTAATTGACCGACGAAGCTTTGAGGTTGTAATAGGGGAAAATACACTTATATTACCTTTAAAGGAATTTGAATTACTGGCTTTGTTAGCATCACGTCCCCATCAAGTGTTTACTCGTAGCTATATTATGGAACAAGTATGGGGCTATGACTATGATGGAGATGAGCAAACGTTAAATACGCATGTGAAGCGGATTCGTGAAAGATTAAACCGATATGACACGGCTGTTGAAATTACAACAGTAAGAGGTGTTGGCTATAAGCTAGAGGAAGCAACATGAAAACCTTATATAGTAAATTTGTTGTAACAACAATGCTGGTAATGATCGGAAGCTTATGTATGGGATTTTTGGCAACGAATACCTATTACCATCAAGTTATAAAAGAAAAAAATGATGCAAAGAACGTTAGCATAGCACAGGATATTGTGCATTATATTGAGACAGACAAACCAGAGGATTTAAATAGCTATCTGACAACATTGGGTGAAATCGGCTATCAAATTTATGTGACAACTGGTGAGGAGGGGCAATTTTTTGGCGGTCCATATCGTGATAAAACATTGTCAACGTCTGTGGTAGAGCGTGTTTTAAATGGGGAAACCTATCATGGTATGCGAGATTTTCCTAAAGAAACCTTTGTAACAGGATTTTTTGCTAATGAACTGAATAATACAATTGGTGTGCCATTTACCTATGGAAGCAAGTCCTATGCATTATTCATAAGACCTGATATTCGTTTATTGTTTTCTGAGGTGCATACAATACTTGCAGGATTAATGTTGGTTATGACAATACTGAGCCTACTTGCCATGCTACTATTTGCTAAAGCATTAATTCGCCCCATTACAAAGTTAACAGCAGCCACTCAACAGCTAGCGCATGAAAAATTTGATACAGTTCTAGATATTGATCGTGCAGATGAAATTGGTCAATTAGCATCAAGCTTTAATAGGATGACCGAGAGATTACAGGAAACTGATCGTACAAGGAAGGAATTTATTAGTAATGTATCACATGATTTTCAATCACCTTTATTAAATATTCAAGGGTATGTAGATTTACTGAAAAATCCTTCCCTTACTGAACAGGAAAGACAGGAATATGCAGCAATCATTGAACTAGAAACAAAACGCCTATCTACATTAACCAAACAGTTATTATTATTAACCTCCCTTGACCAATCGACAATAATTGTAAAACGTGAGTCTTATCGTTTAGATGAACAGCTAAAGGAAACTGTACGAAAGTATCGTTGGCAAATGGAAGAGTCACAACTTCAAATATCATATAAGCTTGAGCAAATTATTTTTGATGGCGATGCAGGGCTTTTACAAAACGTATGGGATAATTTACTGACAAATGCCATTAAATATAATGTAGAGGGTGGGCAAATACATCTACATTTACAAAAAAGATCTGCCTTAGTTGAAATTCTTGTGGAGGACAGTGGGATAGGAATGACTGAGGATCAGTTAGCAAAAGTATATGACCGTTTTTATCGTGCCGATGCGTCTAGAACCAAGCAAGGGACCGGACTAGGCTTAGCGATTGTCAAACAAATTGTTGAGCTACATGGAGGGACCATACAGATGCAAAGTACAGTGCATGCGGGCACAAAGGTTTATATCCATCTACCAATTTTGTCATAAGGAGTTCATGTAAAGTTCATGTTCACAAGATAAACTGCTACTTAGTTGAAACACGACTAGGGGGAGTTATCGTATGGAACAAAAGTGGAGCATACGCCTTATTCGATTAGCGGCAATTTTTGCTTTAATCGGCACATATTTAGGTTCACATATGTCGGGATCAGGTAGTTATGAATATAGACCGATACATGCACATATTTTACTTGTTGGCTGGCTTAGTATGTTTGCCTGGGGTATTTTTTATAGAGCCTTCAAAGTGAAATCACAAAAATTAGTAACCATTCATGGTTGGACAGCTATTGTGGGTGTTCTGGGCTTAACGTTAGGCATGTGGTTTTACAATATAAATCCATTTAATTTTGGTAGCACTTTTACATTAGTCTTCTTTATTGTAGGAGGAACTACGCTATTAATTAGCTTTGCTTTATTTATTGTTGTAACATTTATGATTCAACAACAAAAGGATAATAGCAGTCATTAATAAAACCTACCGTGTCTTATGTGATGCGGTAGGTTTTTTAATATTTATTTAATTTCTTCCAGTGACTTTTTCAGCCATCTTGTCGCCTCTTGATAGTCTTGTGCAACACCATGCCCTTTTTTGTAGAGCATACCAAGCTGGAATTGGGCTTTTTGATGCCCTTGATTAGCAGATAGTCGATAAAGCTGGGCGGCCTTTGCAAAGTCCTTTGGTACGCCCTGTCCATGAATGTGCATTTGGGCTAATTGGTATTGTGCCTTCATATGTCCTTGTGATGCAGCCTGTTCAATCCATTTAGCTGCCTCTGTGTAATCCTGTTCTACGCCTTTACCTTTATCAAATAAATTGCCCAGTTGATACTGCGCACCTGCATGGCCTTGAGTGGCTGCTAGTCGATAACATCTGCGTGCCTCCTCAAGATTTAAGGCTACCCCTAATCCCTGTTCATAAAGTAGGCCTAATTGATATTCAGCTTGAATATGTGATTGATCGGTTGCTGCTCGCCACCATTTAACGGCCTCCTTATAATTTATAGGAACACCAGTGCCAGATGTCAGTAATAGGCCAAGCTCATACTGTGCATCTGCATAGCCCTTTTCAGCGGCTGTCCTAAAATATGACATTGCCTTGGCTGGGTCTTGAAGCTGATATGCATATAGACGTCCAAGCTCGAAGCCAGCGCTGATATGGCCATTGTCAGCAGCTTGCAGTAGCCACTTTTCTGCTGACACAAGATTCTGTTCTTTTTCATACAGCAGGCCAAGACAGTATTGAGCATTTAAATGTCCTTTATGTGCCGCTAGCTTGAACCATTTTAAAGCTTCTATATGATCCTTCGTCATTCCTTGCCCAGTATTATAGAGCATGGCCAGTTGAAACTCTGCGTTCACATGGTCCTGTAAAGCAGCCATATGAAACCATTTTGCTGCTTCTTCTTGGTTTTGGGGAATACCACGCCCTTTAAGATGCATATAACCGAGATTGTATTGAGCACTTGCATCTCCAGTTAAGGCAGCCATTTTGAAATAAGCGACGGCCTTATCATAGCTTTGCTCCACACCCGTGCCATTATGATAAAGAAAGCCTAGATTGTTTTGGGCACTTGTATTCCCTTGATTGGCTGCTAAGGTATACCACTTGGCAGCTTCATTAAAATTTTGAGATAGGCCTAAGCCTTGATTATAGAGTACACCTAAATTGTATTGGGCGTCAGCATTCTCTAAATCAGCAGCTATTTGGTAATGACGTGCAGCCTCTAGATAATCCTGTATAACACCTTGGCCTAGATGATAAAGTACACCGAGGCTATAGTGAGCATTTGCGTCATTTTGTGCGGCAGCTCGTTCATACCACATTTTTGCAAGCCTATAGTCCTTTTCTACACCTCGCCCATGATTGTAAAGAGCACCTAAGTTATATTGAGCACTTGCATCTCCATTCTGGGCAGCTACTTCAAACCATTTGACAGCATGTTCGTAAGCCTCTCGTGACTGCTCATGCTGAAGTATATTTTTATCAAATATAGAAGGAAGTTCTGTGACATGAGAAGACAGGCGGTTCGATTTGAAACTACGATCATAGCGCTTCATAAACCATTCAACAATATCGCTAAGATAGTCTAAAACAATTTTAGCTGCTTTGGCTTCTACAATGTCATTACTAGTATGGCTTGTCATTTTATGAATTAGATTCATCAATAAATAAATTCGACGAGGATGAATTTGCGCCACAAAACTTCGATTATTTAATAGCATTCGGACATTTTTGAGTTTAGGTTCGGTATGCATTTCCAATCGATAAATCTCATATAAAATTTCCTCTAATACAAGAAGTGACTTCTGTAAGGATTCTGCTGGGGTTGAAATGGCGAGCAAACTAGCATCCTGTAAATTTTTGGATAATGTTGTGAAGGACAGCTGTCTTAATTTTTGACATTGTTCTTCAAGGTTTTCATAATGCATGACGAAAGAACTCACCTCTTTCAGTTAATTACCTCGGTTTTTATTGCAAGCATTTTACTTTTAAACCTTTTTACAAAGCGCCTCTTCATCTCTTTGTTCATATATCGGAGAAAAATCGATATTATTGATATGTTTTAATGGGATTGATCAGTTGAATTGTTGGTGTTACATGATACTATTTGATATAAGGGAGATTCGTAGCTACGGAGAACCTGTCAGCCTTTAGGTGGGGGATCGAAATGAAAAATATTGCAGCTATTATACCAGCATATAATCCACAACAATCACTCATTACCTATGTACATCAATTATTAGCAACGACTATTACACAAATCATCATTGTCAATGATGGGAGTGATCAAAAATATAAAGATATTTTTGAAAACCTAGATAAAATTGAACGCTGCCAAGTACTACAGCATGATTGCAATATTGGTAAGGGTGGCGCACTTAAGACCGCCTTTGCATATATACGAGAACAACAAGCAAGGTGCCATGGTATCCTTACAGTTGGGGCTCATGGGCAACATACTTTACAAGATGTTAAGCTTGTTTTAACCATGACAAAGGTGTTTTCTGAAGGGATTGTGCTAGGTGTGCGTAACTTTCGTTCAACTGATAGTACATTTCTTTCTTACTGGGGAAATCGTGCAACAAGCTTATTTTTCGAGATACTGTATCATAAGAAATTAATGGATACACAAACAGGTTTACGTTATATTTCCATCAATGAGTTGCCTTGGTTAATGAAAGTAAAAGGTGAACGCTATGATTATGATACAAACATGTTGATTGCTGCACTTAAAAGAAAGTGTCCAGTTTTCGAGGTAGAAATTGGGCAATTACGTATAAAGAAGAATTCAATAATTCAGTACGATGAAATAACAAACGCTGGTACCATTATTACGAGAATGCTCATCAATTATCTAAAACCAAGGAATAGTAATGGCTAGGTTTAAATTTAAAATAATGAGCTAGGATAAAGAATAACGATCACTCATTAGAGCGTAGCGAGTATAAGAGAAGGAGCAATGTATATGGAATATTCAGATCAAGTGAAAAATCGTGTGAAACGGATGGAAGGACAGCTACGTGGCATTTTGAAAATGATGGAGGAGGAAAAAGACTGTAAGGCAGTCATTACACAATTATCAGCAGTACGCTCTGCTGTAGACCGTACAGTTGGGGTTATTGTTAGTACGAACCTATTGGAATGTGTACAGAATGCTGAAGGGGATGGTGAAAAAATGAACGAAGCCATTCAGGAAGCAGTTAATTTAGTGGTGAAAAGTAGATAATTTACTAAACGCCTGAACAATTACAGAATCTAAATCGAAATAAAACTCACTATTAATTAGGTGAGTTTTATTATTTTGCAAAAAAATAGTTATATTCGCTAATTATATTTTATTAGTAGGTATTTTATATTATATAAAATTTAATATATTTTTAGTTAAAAGTCTTAGTTAGTGAACTTGTATGATAGCTTAGTAGGTACATTCTTTGCTATGCTAAATAGTAAAGAAAGAATCAAAGGGAAGGTGATGAGCGATGAAAAAATTATTGTTATGTGGTGCAGCTTTATTGATGTTAAGTCCAACTGCTGTCTATGCAAAACAAACAGAAAATACCTCCCCAATTTATCCTATGGTAGCTAACTCAACAGTAGCAAGTTGGGATCAATTAACAGAAGAACTTGCAAAGCAAATACAAAACTTTGAGACCGATATAAAAATTAAGTATACAGGCAAAATAGGCGACCTAAAAAAAGAAATGATGGACGCACTTGAAAAAGCTAAGCAACAAGCCGTTTATGCAAGTGGACATATAGAAAGTACCATGGTTTCCGCAGATTCTCTAGGGAATGTAACCTATAAAATGAAGTACCTGACAAGTCAAACTCAAGAAGCAGCTGTACAAAAAAAGATTAATCTAATTCTGAAAAATATTATCAAACCTTCTATGACAGATTTTCAAAAAGTAAAAGCTGTTAACGATTATATTGTATCCAATACTATGTACGGAACTAAAACTAAGGCAAGTCCACATAGTGCTTATGCTTTGTTTTTTGAAGGACAAGCTGTATGCCAAGGTTATGCATTGGCAGCACATGCTATGTTAGAGCAATCTGGGATAGAGACAAAATATGTTGTAGGCTTTGTAAATGGGAATGAGGCACATGCTTGGAATTTAGTAAAGGTTGATGGGGAATGGTATCATTTGGATACAACGTGGAACGATCCTTTGCCAAATCGCGTTGGTGCGGCGTCCTATGACTATTTTTTAGTGTCGGACAATCAAATTAGCAAAGACCATACTTGGATTAAAGGAAATTATCCTACTGCTACAAGCACTAAATACAGTTATATGCTTAATGTCCATTTCGCACATCAGTTAAATAATATTGTTTATTTTAGTAATACTGCAGATAACGATAAACTGTATAAGCTTGATATGACTAGTGGTAGTAAGTCAAAGGTATTAGATAAACGTTCGTTGTATATTACAGGGACTAATCAAAACCTATATTATAGTGATTACAGTAACGGTGGGTATTTGACAAAGCTAGATTTAAAAACGTTAAAAGCTGAGGTGCTAGTGAAGCAGCCAGTAACAAATTTAAAGGTTAGTGACAATTATTTACTGTATAATGTCCAAACAAAAGAACATAAACTTAAAATTAATTAAGTCAACAAACAAATATTAACAAGCACAAATGGACCCTTAAGTGAGTTCTTTGTGCTTTTTTTGTATATAATGTAAGGAAGACGGTTGGAGGTGAGGAGTTTGTGGAAGAAATTAGCTATAATTGCCATTATTGTTATTTTTATTGATCCTATTTATACAGCTGGTAAGGCAGTTATTCAACAGGTGGTGGATTGGACAAATAATGATGAAATCGAAACGATGCTACTTTCAACAAAGGAGAAGATCGTAGATGTTACTGCAAGACTTTCAGATAATGCCTCAATTGAAACAGCCCTACCTATAGAAGATGTACATGAAGCGGAGGTAGCCCCTACAGCTCCACCTATTCAGAAACCTGAAACAAAGTTAGTCGTGACAAATGCCAAGGAACTGGCTGATGCGATGTATGCGTATTATAATAGCTTTTCACCAAAGTTTGAAATTCAATATAAAGGGAATACACAGAGAATTGAACAAATTGTAGAAGAGGCCTATAACAATGCTATCAAACGCGATGACTATGTTTACGGCCATGTAAGTAAACATTCAATTCGATATGAATATGGGCGAAATAAAGCAACTATTTTTGGAGAACAGAGCTATTTAATGACGCCAGAGCAGGCGGCATATGTAGAGATGAATGTTCAAGAAATTATTGCTAGGATTAGTAAAAAATCTATGACGGATGTAGAAAAGGTACGAGCTGTCAATGACTATATTGTTGCCAATACTTCCTATACAGAACAAACGAACTCTAGCCCACACAGCGCTTATACCGTTCTTGCTGAGCACGGGGGAGTATGCCAGGGCTATGCTTTACTTGCTCACTCTATGCTTCAAAAATTGGGTATTGAAACAAAATATATTGTGGGCTATGTAGGTCAAGAGGGACATGCGTGGAATCTAGTCAAGCTGGATGGACAGTGGTATCATCTCGATACGACATGGAATGATCCAGTACCAGATCGTAAGGGTGCAATACGCTACCAATACTTTTTAGTAGATGACCGTACAATGGCGAAGGATCACTCGTGGATTGCTGAAGACTATCCAAAAGCAACAAGCACACTGTATAGTTATTATCATGATATAGACTTCCCAGCACAGGTTGGAGACCAATTGTTTTATAGTAATATTGCAGATGACAATAAGCTATATGTACTAGATATGAAAACTGGTAAGACGAAACGTGTCACAAATTCCCGGGCGCAATATATCGTTTATTCAGATGGTTGGCTCTACTTTAGTAATTATTCCCGAGGGGCGTATTTAACAAAGATTCGTCCAGATGGTAGTGGAGAAGAGGTACTAAATAGGGAGGATTCGAAGGATTTATTTATAAAGGATGGCTATCTCTATTTTACGACGAAAGAATTGAAGAGACTGGCACTTTAAAAGCAAGAAAAGGGCAATGACTTATAAACAGTCATATGCCCTTTTTGTTCGTTCAATTAAATAAGTAATAGGCTGGTGCTGACAAAGGGTAATGTCCACTTGAGGATACATGAAGGTTATTTCCTCTGTAAAGATCTTTAAAATGAGTGGATTATGCTTGATGGCACCACCATTACAAAAAAAAGAAAATGGTTCATTCTGATAGTCAATATTTTTCAATACAGCGCTTGCTAGAAGGACTAGTTCATGGGCAGCTTGTTGAGATATTGCGATGGCACAAGCATCTTCTTGCTCGACTGCTCTTGCCACAAAAGAGCCTATCTTGGCCAGTTGTGCATTTGTATAGGAAGGTTGGAATAGCCATTCGGCAAGCTCTGTAACATCTTGTATACCTAAAGACTGATAGACAGCTTCCTTTAAGATTGTTGGTTTCCCACGACCATCCTCCATTTTAAATATAGCTCTTACGACTTCCTGCCCTAACCAATACCCACTTCCCTCATCGCCAGCCCGATGTCCCCAGCCCCCTGCACGTACAATTCGCTGCCCATCAAAGGCATAGGCAATAGCTCCTGTTCCAGCAATGAGCAGTGCACCTGCCTGTCCAGCAGTCACACCTAATAGTGTGGCCTCTGCATCATTTTCAATAATCATTGTGTCTATTTGTAGCTGTGTGATCTTAAGAGCATTTTGAACAATAGTCACGACGGCTGCATGATCCTTCGGAGAATCAATGCCAGCTAAAGCAAAGGTGGCTACAGCAATTTGAGAATTAGGATACTTTCGCAAAAATCTTTCAACATTTGCTAAAAGCTCTTGTAATATTGCCGTAGCCGATTCAACACCAATGGCTTGATAATTAGAGCCTTTAGCGGATGTAGAATACTCAATGTCACCAGATTCAGCATGAACAACTGCACATGCTGTTTTTGTCGCCCCACCATCAATAATTAATAACCATTGCTTCATTGATTCCATTCCTCTAGAAAGGCTGTTAGTTCTTTTTCTGCTTCAATAATGGAACTTTCCTTTAAGCGAATCCATTCATAAAAATCATGGGCGTTCAGTTTGGAACGTTCAAGAGCAGCCTTCATAGTGGCTGGAGCGGGACCACCTAGTAATGTTCGCACACCAACAAAGGATTCTGGCCTTAACGTCTTATAAAAATCCTCTTCTGAAATAGTTAATTCCTTGCCCGTGATCAATTTCGATTGTGTATTTGCAAGTCCCCATGTAAGACTAGCTAATGATTCCTCTCCATGAGCAAGTAGAACCTTAATACATTTACTAACAATACTATGTGCTTGACGGAAGGAAATTCCCTCTGAACGGACTAATGTATCAGCTAGCTCAGTGACATTCGCAAAGCTATTTTCAGCGCGACTTTTTAACTTCTTCTTATTGACATCCATTGTAACAACAAGCGAACCAAACAACTTGTAAATACCAATTAAGCGGTCAATGGCACGCCATAAATAAGGCTGCATATCATCCTCAGTGTCTACGATATCTCCAAAAGGTGTATTATGTACCATCTGTAATACTGTACTTGCATCTCCTACAACCGCAGATAGTAATGAGCGTGTATGTTCTATAGAAACAGGATTACGCTTTTGAGGCATAATAGAGCTTATTTGCACATATGGACTTGCGAGTGTAAACGCATTAAACTCCTGAGTAGCCCATAACAAAAAATCTTGAGAAGTACGGCCAAGATTGAGTGCAGCAAGCTGTACAATACTTGCAGCCTCGGCTATATAATCTGCTCCTGCAACTGCATCCCATGCATTTTCGATAATATCATCAAAGGCAAGTAGGTCACGCATACGTTCTCTACTAATATTAAAGCCTGTCGTTGTTAAGGCAGCGGCTCCCATACTGCTACGATTGACCGTTTTATAGACATGCTGCATTCGTTCAAAATCACGCTCTAGCTGGTCGATGACGGCCTTTAAATAATGGGCGAAGGTTGTAGGCTGGGCCTGCTGTGTATGTGTGTAGCCAATCATAATGGTATCGATATGTTCCTCTGCAGCAGCGATTAAATCATCACGTAATGTTAGTAACTCGCGCATTAATAATAATAATTTTTTTCTTAATGTCATTCGATAGATGGCGATACCCATATCATTTCGGCTTCTACCAATGTGAAGATTTCCAGCAACATCACCAGCAAGCTCTATTAATTTATTTTCAATGCGGAAAAATAAATCCTCATATTGGGGACTGTAATCCTCTAAACGATAATAATTTAAGTCAATTTTTTTTAGAGCTATCCCAATTTGCTTTGCTTCATCTTTTTTTACAAGTCCTTGTTCTTCTAACATTTTTAAATGAGCAATATTGATTTGTAGCATAATTGTTAAAAAATTTTTCTTTGCCTCATCATAAGCTGGCTGTAAAACGATTTTTCGATAGATGTTAGAAGGGAATATCATCCCATCTTCCAGCTGTGTTTTATTGCGAAAATCTTCAAACATTGTCAAGGCCCCCTAATAGATTGGCAGTTAGATGGCTGTACCAGCACTGCCTTTTGATAGTTTTTCAGAAATAATAAGGACAACTAAAATTAAACAAATTTGTAAGACACCATAAGCACAGGCGGTCCCAAATTTAAATGCATATAATTTTTGGAATATCGCTACAGACAATGGAATAGTGGATGTACTGTAAATTAGAATGGATGCAACAAATTCACCAAAGCTTTGCACGAGGGCTAAGAGTGTCCCTGCTAAAATCCCGGTGAATGTTAAAGGCACGACAATACGTCTAAATGTATACCACCAGTTGGCCCCTAAGCCACGTGATGCCTCTTCAATTGATTGATCTAGCTGTACAAGAGAGGCGGATGTTGATCGAAAAACAAGTGGTAAATGTCGAATAAAGTAGGCTAATGGCAAAATCCAAAATGTCCCGATCAATACTTGATTAAAACTAAAGATACTTTCTGTACTAAAGGCTGCAATTAAATTAACAGCAACAACTGTTCCTGGCAAAGCCCAAGGTACCATTATCAAAATATCGAGCAAGGTTTTCCCTTTAAAATTTAAGCGCACCATAGCATAAGCTGCCGCGACTCCAAAGATGATATTGCCCAGTGTTGCAATGACACCCATTTGAATGGAGTTCCAGATAGGTCGCCATGTGCGTTCATCGGTAAAAAGGGCAATATAATGATCGATTGTATAATCGGTCGGGAGAATTTGCGTTTTCCAAGCTCCATCCACAGAAAAAGAGATCAATATCAACACTAAAATAGGCAGTATCAATATTAATGTGCCAACAAAAGAAGCAATGGTTGCTATAATTTTTACCTTTTTTGAGGATACCTCTGAACGATGAACACTAATTCCCTTACTCAGATTTTGATAATTTCTGCGATTTTGATACCAACGCATAATGATTAAAAAAGTGATAGACACAAAAGATAATATCATCGACTGTGTTGCCGCCATCTCAAGATTCCCATTTGTACGTGATAAATAAATTTGCATCGTCATAGTACGCTCCACACCAAACATCAAAGGTGCAGTATAAGAAGCCATAGAAATCATAAACACCAATAAGGATGAGGCGACAATAGAAGGTGTGAGCATCGGTAAAATAACCTTTGTCCATACGCGAATACGCCCTGCACCCAGACTAGTAGCTGCCTCTTCAAGAGCAGGATCAAGCCCCTTAATAGCAGCAGAGGCAGTCAAATAGAAGTACGTATACATTGTGAATGTATGAACAACGATGACGCCCCATATTCCCTTCAAGGCAAAAGGAACGTGATCCAACCCAAATAGATGCTGAAAAATTCGTGGGAAAATCCCGCTATCGCCATATAAAAATGAAAAGGACAAAACACCTACTAGAGGAGGAAGTGCCATTGGAACCAAAACTAAAATAGACAATATCCGTCTCCCAGGGAAATTATAGCGTTCTAGTAAAAAGGCCATTGTTACCCCAACAAGTGCACAGCAAATAACGCTGATAAATGAAATATAAATACTGGTCCACAAGGCCTCTAAATTTGCTGGACTAGCTATATCAAAAAATTTCTTATAGTGAAAGAATGCTTCATCACCAGCAAAGCTTTGGATGAAAGTTTGATAGAAGGGATAAACCACATAGGCGAATAACACTAAAAATAATGGCGATATTAAAACATAGACAAACCAATTGGCATGCAAAATTCGCGTCCACGTACTTTCAGACTGTTTCCCCATATTGGCTTCCTCCTATTCCCCTAAAAAGTACAGTGAATCTTGTGCCATATGGATTGTAATATCTTCACCGATCTTTTTGATTTGGTCATAAGAATTAATAAGCATTACTTTAAGTGAGAACGCAGTAAAATCTACAATGTAATTAACGCTAATACCTGTGAATTCAACAAATGTAATTTTTCCTGTTAATGTGTTTTCACCAGTACCAAGTTGAATCGATTCTGGACGAATAGAAATAAATACTTTGTCTCCAATCATATGCGTTAAAGAGGGAGAGCTTTGTTGCTTTCGCCCAATTAAATTATGTCCATTCACTGTTCGTACTTGTACATTTTCCCCATCAATAGCTTGGATTGAGCATTCAATTAAATTAGTTTCACCAATAAAATTTGCCACAAAACGATCCTTGGGTTGATGATAAATTTCCTGAGGCGTACCAATTTGTTTGATATAGCCATTTTCCATAACCATAATTCGATCCGACATAGACATGGCTTCCATTTGATCGTGAGTAACGTATATCGTTGTGACTCCAAGCTCAGATTGGATTCGTTTGATTTCAATACGTGTTTCCTCACGCAATTTTGCATCTAGATTGGATAGAGGTTCATCAAGCAATAAAATATCTGGCTCTATCACGAGTGCCCTAGCTAAAGCAACACGCTGCTGTTGCCCACCAGATAGCTCATTTATTTTTCTGTTGCCGTAAGCAGCAAGATGTACTTGACCTCTAATTCGATCCACCTTGTGCTGAATCTCAGCTTTTGAAAATTTTCGAACTTGTAAACCAAATGCAATATTCTCATCAACCGTCATATGGGGGAAAAGGGCATAATTTTGAAATACCATGCCGATATTGCGCTTATTGGGCTGAAGTCGAGTGACATCTCGATCATCAAAAAGAATTTTGCCTTTAGTAGGGTAATAAAAGCCTGCAAGCATCCTTAAAGTGGTTGTTTTGCCACAG
The DNA here is from genome assembly GCF_028872195.1 of Lysinibacillus sp. G01H. NCBI lineage: Bacteria > Bacillati > Bacillota > Bacilli > Caryophanales > Bacillaceae > Lysinibacillus > Lysinibacillus sp. G01H. The sequence continues at coordinate 146,313 of NZ_CP118397.1, forward strand.
CCGCTAGGACCCAGAAAGGTAAAAAATTCACCAGCTTTTATTTCAAGATTTAAGTCCTTCACGCTATACACTTGACCAAATTGCTTCGAGACATTTTCGATTCTGACACTTCTCAATCATTAGCTCCTCTCTAACAAAGAATCTAGATGATACAGGAAGGTGAAAATTCGCTGTATAAGCCGAATTTTTACCCGTTCTACTATTTACCGCGCCCTTTAATATTGTTATCCCAGTATTCCATCCATTCTGCTTCTTTGTCAGACATTAGCTGCCAATCAATATCAAATGTTTTTAAATCTAATTCCTGATACCATTCTGGCATGGAGCCTTTGTCGATATCTGAACGTGTAGGAATTTGATAATAATCATTAGCTAATTGTGTTACCATCTCTTTTTCAAATAAAAACTCTACAAAAAGTTTCGCATTTTCTAGGTTCTTCGCATTGTTTACAACTGCTACACCGTCTACTAAAATAGGTGCACCACTTTTAGGATAAATATAATCAAAAGGATAATCTGTCGTATATTTTTTTAACAAAATATCTTGTAGATTCCATAGGGAGACACTGCCTTCTTGACGCGTTAGTTTTAAATACAAAGCATTAGGGTCTTGTGTGTACTCCTTTGTATTGGCATCTAATTGTAGTAACCACTCGTAGCCTTTATCAGGTGAATCCGCACCTTGTCGTACAATCATGGAAGAATAAATCGTACGCATTGTGCCTGACGCCAGTACACCTCTGATTAAAATTTGATCCTTCCATTTAGGATCTAATAAGTCATCCCAGTCCTGTGGACCAGTTTCTTTTGTTAGTAAATCACTATTAATCATAATTACTTCAGGTAACAGCATCTCGCCGAACCAACGTCCATCTACATCTTTGTGTGCGGTATCAATAGCGTCAATAAAGCTCGGCTGCCAAGCATGTAGTAAGTCTTCATTGGCGCCAACAATGAGTGCGGATTGCGTTCCGCCCCACCAAAAATCTGCTTGAGGATTGGCTTTCTCTCCACGAAGACGTTCTAAAATCTGTTGAGCACCCATTGTTAGAAATTCTACTTCAATGTCTGGATATTTTTCATTAAACTGATCGATCACATTTTGCACCATTTCTTCGTCACGTCCAGTGTAAATTACTAGCTTGCCTGAAGGCGACGTTGTTGCTACTTCTGTTTGTTTACCATTCGATGCCTCCTCATTATTTGCTGCATCATTTGTAGAATTTTGCTGATCTTTGCCATTACAAGCAGCTAAAACGACAAGCATTAACATAAGGAAAAAACCAAGAATATAGGCTTTTTTCATCAACTTCCCCTTTCTTAAAGTAAGTTACTTGCATATTGCAGTATAATACCGAAGGGGAACATTAATGTTAGAATTATTAAAAAATTACATTTGCATTCATCATAGCGAAGTGCATAATGGTAAGCAATGGCATTTCATTAAAGTTCAAAAAAACTCCTTAAAAAGGAATCATTCCATTTTTAAGGAGTTTTTTGTCGATTTATAAATGTGCTTCTAATAAGCTATCCTTTTGTTGACGTTGTGCAACAATGGTTGGCAGCATCATGCCAGCAATCACCAGTACAATCCCGATAATTTGTACAGCAGTTAAAGGTTCATGCAAAACAATAACGGAAACAGTAACAGCCACTGGTAATTCAATGGCGCTTAAAATAGAAGCAAGCGCACCACCAACTTTAGGGATAGCAATCGAAAATAGATAAATCGGTAAAATGATACCGAAAAGACCTAGTGCTAGTCCATATTTCCACAGGCCTTGCATGAATAGTTTACCGTTCCAAATAACCTCGGGGCTTAGGAAAATACTGATCATAATAAGGGCTATAGAGGAAACGATTAATACCCTTGATGTGGTAGTCACGCCCTCGACAGGTCGAGAATTAAATTGAATAAAACATGCAAAAGTAACGGCTGCTGTAAAACCGAATAGCCATCCTTGAATAGGAATGTCACTTAAATCTACATTTAATACACCTGCAGCTAGAATCGTTCCGATAAATAAGATGACGATTGAAATAACTTCAGGTCTACTTGGTAATCTTTTATGGAGGGCACAATCAATCAGTAGACCAATCCATGTAAATTGGAATAACATGACTACTGCAAGAGAAGCAGGAAGATACTTTAAAGATTCTCCGTACACGATACCTGTTGTCCCTGTAAAAACTCCCGCACATATTAAAATAAGTAAACCCTTCTTGGACGGTCTTGGTAATTTTCTGTCAGTAAAAATAAAGATGGATATTACGAGTAAAAAGCCAATAATATATTGGCTTGATACAGCCTCTGCTGATGTAAAGCCATGCTGCATAGCTACTTTGACAATAGTCGACAAGATCCCGTAACTACTAGATGCAATAACAATCAAAAGAGGGTAAATCAAATTGTTTTTCATATATTAGTTATTCACTTCCTAAAACTGTTTAACCATATGGTGAAAAGGCTCATCAATAATTGACCAAGGCTCCGTAATAACAAAGCCTAGTCGTTCATAAAGACGGCGAGCTTCTTCTTTTTGGGTTTCAACATTTAATGATAATTTTGTATAGCCACGCTGCTTTGTCAGCTCTTCGGCAAATTGTAATAGCAATGTTCCGATTCCTTTACCACGTGCAGCTGGTGCAACACAAACTGTATCAATGTAAGCCTCGTCTTCATGGGCTTCTTTGTCAATAACAATGGATGGTGCATTTTTTGCTTCAAGCCATTTAACAAGGTTAGCATCCATATGAACAGCTTGTTGACCGTGATAATAAACGAGAATCCCCAAAATCTGTTCACTTTCAGTAGCGACAAAAGTATTTAAATAAGAATGTCGATTGTCTTCTTGTTGAAAAAGAACAGTCAGCTCTTGTATCACAGCCTCCGTTGATTGCTCACCAGTTAACCGATTAGCAATATCGCCAATGGCGTCGATAATTAAAGGCACAACAGCATGGGCATCTTGTGGTTGCGCTTGTCGAATTGTAATACTCATTTTGATAATCCCTACCTTTCTATAGGCAAGTATAACAAAGATAGGGGATGACTCAAGTTATCCATCCTCTCGTAAAGAAATGCCAAAAGTAAAAACCTTTATAGAATGACAATTTTCGTGTTAATCTATAATGACTAGACTTTCAGGAGGACTATCATGACAAAGCAAGAGAAGGATTTTATATTAGTCTATGGAGATGCTTTTATTGACTATATTGCTGATGATGTAACAAACTCATCATTTACTAAATATATGGGTGGCGCAACGGTCAATGTTGCAGCGGGTATTAGCCGCATTGGTGCGCCTTCCGCATTAATTACAATTACGGGTGATGATGAGGGCTCGCAATTTGTGAGAGATGGGCTTGCCCAAGAGGGTGTGAAACTGGATTATGCCGTATTTGATCCAGCAAAACGAGTAAGTGGTGTTTATGTGCATCTAACAGAAGCATGTGAGCGGATTTTTAAGGATTATGTTGATGAAACACCCGATTTACAAGTTGAACCATCACAGCTAAATGAAGCAGCTTTTAAGCATGCCTCTGCTTTAACGGTGTGTTCAGGCACAATGTTCCATCCAACAGCTCTTGCTACAACACGAGCAGCAGTAGAAATGGCTAAGGACAAGGGTGCGATTATTGCAATGGATGCAAATATCCGTCCTTTACGTTGGAGCAGTGAAGAAATTTGTCGAGATACGATTACATCATTTTTCGAGGATGTCGATATTTTAAAGGTGACGGATGATGAGTTATTCTTCCTGACAGAGACAAGTAGCTTAGAAGAAGGTATCGAGCAATTAAATAGCTATTTAGTGCCTATTATTTTAATTACCGTAGGAGAGAACGGGACTTATGCAGTCCTTAATGGTGATGTTATCCATGTACCGACTGAGAAAGTAGTGCCTGTGGATACTACAGGTGCGGGAGATGCATTTATGGCAGGTGTCCTACGTGATGTCCATTATAATGGTTTACCTACAACAAAAGCAGAACTAGTGCGTTGTACAAGCTTTGGCAACAAATTAGGAGCTTTTGCCGCAACAAAAGCAGGTGCTTTAACGGCTCTACCATATTATGAGGATATTAAGCATTTACTAAAATAAACATGTGAGGCGTGGAGAATATGGAGAAAAACTACGATGTTTTAGTAAAGGATCAACTGTTCTTTGGCGGTGCAAAAGATGCAGAGGCTGCATTTACACAAGAATCCGTTGATGTTGTGATAGATGTTCGTGTTCAAGGGCTATCCCTTCAAGAGCAGGAAATAGTTCCTTATTCTTATAAACATATGCCTATAGCAGATGAAGATAGTGAGGTAGCATCATCCATCCAACAAGTAGCGCAAGAAGTTGCTATAGCCTTTGAGACAGGGCAGAAAGTATATGTTCACTGTGGAAGTGGGGGTGGACGTGCAGGTGTTGCAGCTACTGCTATCTTAATGGAGTTGGGAATGGCTGATTCGTTAGAAGCAGCACAGTCAGCTGTCAAAAAAGCTCGTTCAGTAGTAACTATACGCCCTAAAATGGAAGACGCTCTGCAAAAACTTTATAAATAATTGAGAAGATGTACTAATTAAGGTACATCTTTTTTTATGATGTAAGAGATACTTTGTTCTATACATATTAGAACAAAGTTGTTATAGTTAGTGTATAACAAATAATGAGGTGATCTGTATGATGGAGGAATTAGCAAAAGTTCCATGGGCAGTTATAGCACCGCTCATCATCGTTCAAATTATTTTGATGATCGTAGCACTTATTGATTTACGAAAAATTCACGCAACAAACGGCCCTAAAATTCTTTGGGTGTTTATCATTCTATTTGCTAATCTATTAGGGTCAATTGCGTACTTTATAGTGGGGAGAAAGCAGTCATGACAACTTTACTTCAAGTTACAGGTTTGACCAAGCAATTTGCAGAGCACAAAGTTGTAGATGCTATTCATTTCAACTTAGAGGAAAAAACTTCTACGGCTTTAATTGGTCCGAATGGAGCTGGCAAGACAACCACTTTATCTATGTTAACGGGACTTTTGAAACCGACTGCTGGAAATGTAAAGATGCTAGGTAATGATTTACGTGCGAATATAGGTTTTTTACCACAATATCCACAATTTCATCCTTGGCTAACTGCGTTAGAGTTTACAGAAATGGCTGCAAAATTGAATGGTGTAGCAGCCAAAAAGGCTAAATTAGAAGCCCAAAAAACCTTAGAATTTGTAGGGTTAGGGGATGCCCAACATAAAAAAATAGCCTCTTTTTCAGGTGGGATGAAGCAGCGACTTGGTATTTCCCAAGCAATAGTGCATAAGCCTAAATTACTGCTATTAGACGAACCTGTTTCAGCATTAGATCCAGTTGGCCGTAGAGAAGTACTTGATTTATTAAAAGGACTACAGCAAGAGACGACTATTTTATACTCAACGCATATTTTAAATGATGCTGAAGAAATGACAGATCAACTATTATTCTTGCAAAATGGAAAACTAGTAGAGCAGGGAACATTACGTGAAGTACGGCAACGTTTTGATGAGCAAAATTATGTCATTGAATTTGGCAGTGAAGAAGAAGCTAAGCTTTTTGCAAATCCCTCTAATCATGTAATAGGCTGTAATGTGTATATTGAGATCGTGAATGAGGAGCCGACGATGAAAATGTTGCTTCAACGGTTAAGTGAATGTCCTTATACAATTAGAAAGGTAGAGCGACAGACAGCATCTTTGGAAGAAATTTTCATGAAGGTGGCGAAAAAGGCATGAGAGGATTCAATGTACTTCTGCAAAAGGAATTTAGAGAAGCATGGAGGAGTTGGAAGTTTCTATGGATTCCTCTAGTGTTTGCTCTGCTTGGAATGAGTGATCCACTAACAAACTATTATATGATGGATATTTTAAATGCTGTTGGGAATGTACCAGAGGGCTTTGAAATGTTGATGCCAGAATTAATGCCACTGGATTTAATTCAAGCTTCTATCGGGCAATTTCAAACGATTGGCTTATTGGTGATGATGGCTTCGTTTGTAGGAGCTATTAGTAAGGAACGTGCTAATGGTATGGCAACATTACTATATGCTCGGCCCATTTCATTTGGCGCATATTTTTTGAGTAAATTTGTTGTTATGAGCACCATTTGTTTGGTTAGTATTTTAGCTGGGTTTGCTGCAAGTGTCTATTATACAACTATTCTATATGGAACGTTGGACGTAAGTGCACTGTTAGTAAGCTTTTCTACGTACTATATTTGGTTGCTATTTGTGATAGCTGTTACGTTAATGATGAGTGCCAGCTTTAAAACAGTTATTGCTACAACATGTGCATTTACAGTGATCTTTGTTGGGCAAATTATCGATATGATTATAGGAATCTTTTGGACAATATCACCGTGGAAACTAGCAAGCTACGGAATTGCAAAATTTCGAGGAACAATAGAGATGTCAGATTACTGGTGGAGCTTAGTCATTACGCTAGCATTGACAATTATCTGCATCGGCATTGGTATCGTGATGATGAAAAGAAATGCGTCTATGACAAAAATCTGAAGAGAAAACGGTAAAAACCAACTTATAATGGATTTTTACCGTTTTTTATTTTAAATCATCCTACCATTTATAAGTAAAATCAATCCCACAAAGAACATAATCCAAGAAAGGGTCGAACTTGTTCTTTGATCAAAAAGTGTTTGAATTTTTCTTAAAGGTTTATTCATAAATCGTCGGAATAATAGATGTAAGCATAGTAGGATGATCCCTGGTGCAATCATTACTAAATTGTATCCTGCCAATAAAGGTAACCATTCATAAAACACTATTTGATTACTCGTTAAAATACCTATTGCCGCGAAATAAGGAAGAGCGGTTGCAACTTCTAAAATAGAAGTTGTGAAACCTAAAGCTACCATAGAGCTCACATGTAAAGATTTTGGTTTAGGTGATCCATTTGCCGTTCTTTTTGGTACTAACCAACTGCCAATAAATAAAACTCCTCCTACAATGGTCATGATTAATCGAGCTGAGTAACTATCTAGTAAATTAGAAATAGGGCTGAATATGACACCTAGACCTAACATTAAAAAAATCCCAGTACTAAAGTAAAACAACCCAACAGTCATTAAATAGGTTAATAAAAGGCGGGTCTGCTTTTTTTTAGCCACAAGCAATATATAGACGGATACGCCAATTATAGAAGGACTAAACATGTCTAACAAAGCTAAGGTGCCAATCAGTAGCAACATTTCTATGTTCATGATTGTGACTTTCCTAACGCCTGTTTTTTTGTTTCATAAACATGAAAAGCCTGCTCTATAAAATGTAGAAATTCTTCCTCTAAAGGATATAATCCTATTTGTTCAGATTTATAAGTAGATTTTCTTATCGTCCACATCTTCTCTAAAAATTCATCATTTCCGTTATATTCTACCTTGGCCTTTTCCATCATTCGTTTAATAATAAACTGCACGGAATCGGCTTCAGGGCTTTCCTTATGTAGCTGCTTTAATTGACCTAATAAACCAATCCACTCTAAAGAATTAGGATCATTTTGATTTAAATTGGGTAATTTTCGAAAAAGTTCTATTTCCGTAGCTGCAAAAATCTGCTGGCGGAAGGCTTGCTTATTATCTCGTTCTTGATTTGAAAGCTTAATGTACTTTTGGATAAGGGACTCTGTTAACCCACCTTCGATAGACGAAGCATTCTTTAATCCAAGGATGGTGTTCTTCATCTGCTGTAGTTTCTTTTGCTCTTCTGCTACAAAAGCTAACTGATGGTCTAAACTTGCTTCCCAATTCCATGAGTTATTGATAAGTGTCTGAATTTCTTTCAACTTGAAGCCTAATGCCTTTAAAAATACAATCTGTTGTAACGTTTTGAGCTCGTTCTCTCCGTAAATCCTATGTCCTCCCTCAGTCTTTGCTATAGGAAGTAACAAGCCGATCTCCTCATAGTAACGTAATGTTCGAACAGAAATGCCAGTTTGTTTTGATACATTGTGAATCGTAAGCAAAGTAATCACTCCTCCTTTCATGCCATTATATAAAATGACGTAACGTCACTTTCAAGAGGGATTGTAAAACTACTTTCTTGGAATCTCTATAACTTAGGAATATAATGGGTGTGTAACTCGAAATTTGTCAAATAACTCGGAAAATATATAGACTACTATAGAAAGAAGGGACATGAAAAGTGGGAACTGAAAATTCCGATCGTTTCCTGACAGCGTTTAATCGAATAGATCATAGACTGAGAGATATTGTAGGTGCTAAGGATTTTATGCCTTTTTATCGGCTGATTGATCAAGCGAAGAAAAAGGATGTCTTGGTGAAGAAATATGAAGATGATCTGCGCTCATATGCAGACTTACGAAATGCGATTGTGCATCATCGTACATCATTACATTATGTGATTGCAGAGCCACATACTGATGTTGTAGAACGAATTGAATACATAGATGCTACCCTTGCTAAGCCAACGCTTGTAGGGCAAATGTTCCGTAAAAGAGTATTGATTTTTCAAGAAAATGATTCTTTAAGACATGTTTTAAAAGTGATACGTCAGCGCAAATATACACAATTTCCTGTTTATTATAATAAGCAGTTTAAGGGGCTAATCACAACAGTTGGAATCACAAATTGGCTTGCGTCAAAGATGGGTGGCGATCATTTACCGAAAAAAATACCAACACTGCATGATATCTTATTGCATGAGAAAAATAGAGTGAATTACAAATTTGTCAGTAGAACGATATCCATCTATGAGGCTGAGGAAATATTTAAACAAGGAGTCGAAAGAGGGAGACGCTTTGAGGCATTATTAATAACGGAGCATGGTCAACCACATCAAAGATTACTCGGTATTATTACGCCCTTAGATATTGTCAAAATTGATTAACAAAAAACGAGACTAGACAAGCAATTAAGGGCTTGAATGTCTCGCTTTATCTTTTAAGCTGATGTACAAGGAACCATTTGTTTGGACTTGAGCAAAATAAACTTCTTCTACAGAATGCACATTTTGCTTTTTCAATTTCTTTAATACCCAGTCTTCTGTCAGCTCAAGTTCAACAATATTCTCAGTAATAAGTTGACCATCAGAAATAACTTCAGTAGGAAGATAGGTAGGTGGTGATACATCTGCTTTAACATCCTGCTTTGTAGCCACTTGTTCAGAGGTTTTTTGTAGCACACTGAGCTTTCCATTCGTTTCTAGTAAGGCATACTCAACGTCTTGTACGGAGAAAATGGCTTGTTCACGTAGCATCATTGTAAGCTCATCTAGATGAAGACGATTTTTTTGTAGCGCTGATTCTAATATAAGACCCTTTTGAATAACAATCGTTGGTTTATCATCAACGAGAACGCGAGCTTTTTTAGATTTAATTGTAATAACGGTCATCAAATATGTTAAAGCACTCCACCAAACGAGCGAAATCAGACCATCTAAAAATGGTGTTTCTTCCTGAGAGGCAATTTCTGAAGCGATCGAACCAAATGTAATACCTGTAATATAATGGAAGAATGTTAACTGGCCTAGTTGTTTTTTTCCAAGTATACGTGCCAGAATTAGTAAGGCAAAAAACGAAAGTGTTGTGCGTAGAATCATTTCCCAAAAGTGAGCATGAATAAAGCTTTCCATGCATATATCAACTCCTTTTACAGCTGTCGAACTATAGCTTGTGCAAAACGGTCGATAGTATGCGACAATCCTGTTTAAACAAAATAAGAGTGAGGTGGCAACATGAATAAACAATTAAATGTAACCAATCCAATCTATCCGATTATGATTGCAATCGGTGTTGCTCACCTTATCAATGATACGATGCAAGCTGTTATCCCAGCGATGTTTCCGATATTTAAGAGTGAATTAGGATTGACCTTTACACAAATTGGAATGATTTCTTTTGTATTAAACATATTTGCTTCTGCATTGCAGCCTGCGGTAGGCTATATCAGTGATAAAAAACCAATGCCTTATGCTTTACCTATCGGTATGATTAGTTCATTTATAGGGATTGCTATTATAGCGTTCACAACGCAGTATTGGATTATTATTATTGCAGTATTATTTATAGGCTTTGGGTCAGCTATCTTTCACCCTGAGGGATCAAGGGTTTCCTTTATGGCAGCTGGATCTAAACGAGGACTTGCGCAGTCTATTTATCAAGTGGGGGGAAATTCAGGGCAAGCACTGGCACCATTAATAAGTGCTTACATCTTTGATATTCTTGGACAACGTGGGGCTGCGATCATATTAGTCATTGCAACGTTTGGTATTATTTTATTAAGTAAAATTGCTACATGGTATAAAAAACAATTGGAGCAGGAGCGTACAACTAAGAAAAAGCGTGTACTTGTTTCAACATTGCCTCCATTAACAAAGAAACAGGTTGGAATGGCATTAACATTATTATTTACAATTATTTTTGCACGATCATTTTATACAACAAATATAACTAGTTTTTATGTGTTTTATCTAATGGATCACTATGAGGTTAGCCTTCGACTAGGGCAAATATTAATATTCACATTCATGGCATTTGGTGTAGTAGGTACCTTTTTCGGAGGCTCTTTATCAGACCGTATTGGTAGGAAAAATGTCATCATCCTTTCTGTAGTTGGCCCTATGCCATTTTGTTTGGCATTGCCATATGTACCATTATGGGCGGCTATGATATTTTTAGTTATTATTGGTACGTTGATTATGATTAGCTTCTCCGTAACGGTGGTCTATGCACAAGAGTTAGTCCCAACAAAAATTGGCACAATGGCTGGTTTAACAACAGGATTTGCTTTTGGTATGGGCGCAATAGGGGCAATGGTTATCGGCGTTTTAATGGATCATAAAGGCATTGATTTTACAATGATTGTTGTTTCATTATTACCTTTATTATTACTAGTTGCCTTCTTCTTACCGAAGGATAAACCTGCTTCAGCTGCTGTCTCATAAAAAAAACGCGTATCTACGCGTTTTTTTTATTGTCTTAATGGAGCTAAAAATTCTGCTGGCAATTTTTCCTGATCGATTACATAGCCCTCTGAAATATGAACTTCATGCATTTTATCGTTGTAAGTAAATTTAAAGATGCCGTTGTCAAAATCTGTGCCAATTTCTTTGAAGAATATACCTTCAATCGATACATACTTAGGACATGTAAATGCTACTTTAAAGTTCTCCTGTTCTTTAATTAAGTAAGCACGTACTCCTTTTTCATATGTTTCATTTGCATCATCGTCTGTTGGGCGTTGAACAGCTACGATATGAAAATCAACAAAGGGAACTTCCTTTAACAGTACGTTTAGGAACGAGCCTTTAGTGATTTCCTCCCAACGGCTTTGTGCGCTTTGCCCTACGATAATTTGCGAAATGCTATAATTCTTTGCGACCTCTGCAATAACCTTTTGTATGGGGCGTTTTTCATTATCTTGCAAAATAAATTTTTCGACCTCAAGCTCATCTGATAACTTTTTCCATTGCTCTATATAACTAGATTTCTCTGCGTCAAATGCATCAAGGGGTTGCGAATCGACTGAAAGAATATAAAGTGGGCAATCAAGCATTGTGGCCATCTTATGACCACGACGAATCAAACGTTCGCCATTTAAGCCGTAGTAAACACAAACTAATATACTTTCATCCAAACGCCCTTTTACATGCTTCATAAAAAATGTACACCTCTTATCTGTTGGTATTTTGTTAATTTCACTGTTGATTTTGAAAAAATTATCCTAAAACAGCTAAAATCAATGCTGTTACAGTGCATTATGCTCATTTATATTGTATACTTAAAAATGTATAAAAGTTAACGAAAATGTATTGGAAAACCCTTGAAGGATTAAGCTTAAATCAATAATTAGAGATTATTTAATTTATGCATTCTGTGCATCTATGCTAATTTGCTTTCATATGCCACACTATTATGCAGTGAGTTAAATAGATAGTCAAGTGTCTTCATTATGCTGATATTAACTGAGTTGTAACTGTATAAATTATCTGATTTTCCACAAGTTATTTAGGCTTGCATCGGGTTAGAAGTGACTAAATAACTAAAATAACCGTTTTTATAAACAATTAAGCACTTTAACACCCCACCACATTCCATTAAAAAATTTCAAGAATACATCTAATATGTTACTTAGCTTGAACAAATTTCTAAAGTCTTAGCACTTTACATGCCCATCACCACAAAAATTTGCTAGATGATTTAGATAGTAGGAGGTTTTCATTTGGTCACAGTTCTCATTGCGATACTTTTGCCATTTGTTTGTGCTGCTCTAATTCCATTGCTTTACAGGCGACTAAGGCGTGTCACACATCTTGGCTGGTTTGTTTTATCTGTTCCATTCATCTTGTTTCTTTTACTCGCTCGCTATATTCCTCAATTAGCCGAGGGTAAAACCTTTATTCATACATATGAGTGGATTCCCTCTTTTAATATAAATTTCACAACTTACCTAGATGGACTCAGTATGATTTTTGGTCTGCTGATTACAGGTGTAGGTAGTTTAGTCATTTTATATTCTATTTTTTATTTATCAACGAAAGAATCTCTTCATCACTTTTACTGCTATTTATTACTATTCATGGGCGCTATGCTTGGCGTTGTTTTTTCAGATAACCTAATGGTATTATACACATTTTGGGAACTGACAAGTGTGTCATCATTCCTATTAATTGCATTTTGGCATCATAGAAAGGCATCTCGAGCTGGAGCCAAAAAAGCTATGATGATTACAGTCTTTGGCGGACTCTCAATGCTTGCAGGTTTCTTAATGCTCTATGTAGCTTCTCATACATTTAGTATTCGTGAAATTGTTGCTAATGTAGAGGTTATACGAGATCATGCCTTATTTACGCCAGCACTTATTCTAATTTTACTTGGGGCTTTTACAAAATCTGCACAATTTCCTTTCCACATTTGGTTGCCCGATGCTATGGAGGCCCCAACACCTGTTAGTGCTTACTTACATTCCGCAACAATGGTAAAGGCAGGCATTTTTTTAGTAGCTCGTTTTTCACCAGTTTTTGGTGGAGAGGCTGTGTGGTTCTGGCTAGTTAGTGTTATAGGCCTAGTTACATTATTCTGGGGTTCATTTAATGCAGTCCGTCAGACGGATTTAAAAGCATTATTAGCCTTTTCAACAGTGAGTCAGCTTGGTTTAATTATGAGTCTCTTTGGCCTTGGGTCTGTTGGTCATTATTATGGCTATGAGGAAAACTCAATTCTTTACACTCAAGCAAGCTTTGCAGCGCTATTTCACCTTGTGAATCATTCGACCTTTAAAGGAGCTTTATTCATGATGGTTGGAATTGTCGATCATGAAGTAGGTACTCGTGATATTCGTCGTTTAGGTGGCTTAATGTCTTTCATGCCTATCACTTTTACAATCGCAGTGATTGGTAGCTTCTCAATGGCAGGATTGCCACCATTTAATGGCTTTTTAAGTAAGGAAATGTTTTTTGCAGCAGTATTGGCTATTCGTGATGTAGAAGCATTCTCTATTGCTGATATAGGGTTATTTTTCCCCATCATAGCATGGGTGGCAAGTATCTTTACCTTTATCTATAGTTTGATTTTAATTAGTCGTACATTTTTGGGTAAACTACAACCAGAGAAGATTGATAGAAAACCACACGAAGCTCCACTTGGCATGTTAATATCGCCAATTACTTTATGCTTGTTGGTAGTTGGTATCTTTTTCTTCCCTAATATATTAGGGCATTATATTTTAGAGCCTGCTATGGCTAGTATTTATCCTACATTCCCAACTACAAGTGAGTTAACACCACATATTCATGCATGGCATGGCATCAATGCAGAGTTATTGATGACAGTAGGTGTCATTATTATTGGAATTATCTTATTTAAAACATTAAAAAGCTGGAAGCCACTTTATCGTCTATTTTCACAAAAATATACGTTTAATACGTATTACAATCGAATGATAGAGATGAGTGAAAATGGCTCACAGAGGCTTACCAATAAATATATGACAGGTAATTTAACACATTATTTTATCTATATATATGTATTTTTTGTTGCACTTATCGCTGGTTATTTTGTTTGGTCAGATGCTATGACCTTTAATTTTGATAAAGATTCCGCTATAGAATCCTACGAGTTAATCCTTGTGTTTGTCATGATCTTTGCAGCTGTTTGGATGATTTTCGCAAAGGGTCGGGTGACAGCCATGTTGCTAAATGGTGTACTAGGCTATTCTATTGCCTTCTTCTTTGTTATCTTCCGTGCACCAGACCTAGCTTTAACACAATTAGTTGTTGAATCGGTCACAACAGCTTTATTCCTTTTATGTTTTAAATATTTGCCAGATTTGATGCCAGAGCTACCACGTAAAAGGGTTCAATGGTCAAAAGCATTGATTTCTATTTTTGTTGGTGCAACCGTAACAATTGTTGGTTTAGCAGTAGTACACTATGATCGCTTTGAACCAGTGGCTACTTACTTCAATGATGCCTATGAATTGGCTGGTGGTTCCAATATCGTTAATACAATACTAGGGGATTTCCGTGCTTTTGATACGATGCTAGAGGTTGTTGTTCTTCTAATTGCTGGCTTAGGGGTCTATGCTCTAACAAAGCTTAAGCCACGAAAGGAGGAAGCAGATCATGAAAATTAATGATGTGATTTTAAGGACCATCACCAAAGCTGTCGTGTTCATTATTTTAACACTCGGCGTGTATTTATTCTTTGCTGGGCATCATGCTCCTGGTGGTGGCTTTATAGGTGGTCTTGTGTTAGCCTCAGGCATTGTTTTGTTGTATCTAGCCTATGATATTGAAACTGTTCATAAAGGGATGCCTTTCGACTTTAAAAAGGTTGCAGCTCTTGGTGTATTGCTTGCAACAGGAACTGCAATAGGTTCGTTGTTTTTCGATGTACCATTTTTAACACAAGCACATACGTATATAGATGTTCCTATTTTTGGGAAATTGGGCTTTTCAACTGTCACTATATTTGAAGCGGGTGTAGCTTTAACAGTGGTGGGGGTTGTTGTAACAATTATTTTAAGTATAAGTGAGGATGAGTAGCCAATGGAGTCTTTAATACTTGTTTTAGTAGGTATATTAGTAGCTGTTGCGACGTACTTAATCCTCTCAAAGCAGTTATTACGTGTTATTTTAGGCACCGCTGTTTTATCTCATGCTGCCCACTTACTGATTCTGACTATGGGAGGTTTAAAAAAAGGGGATGTACCATTATTAGGAGAATCAGAGGGACCATATACAGATGCATTACCTCAAGCATTAATATTAACAGCGATTGTGATTAGCTTTGCTGTCACTGCTTTTGTTCTCGTTTTAGGGTATCGTGCGTACAAAACAAATGGTTCAGGGAATTTTGATGAATTGAGAGGTACGCCTGATGAGTAATATGATTGTTTTACCATTAATTGTACCGGTAATTACGGCTATTTTACTGGTGTTTTTAAAAGAGCATGTGACGCTACAACGCATCATCAGCTTATTAACATTGAGCTTTATTATTATCATCAGCGTCATTTTATTAGTAGAGATTCAAGAACAGGGTGTGATGCGCATTGACTTTAGTGGATGGGCACCACCATTTGGAATCTCATTTGTAGCCGATTCATTTGCGACACTATTAGTGTTAGTTGCAAATATTGTAGCCCTCATTTGTATGCTATATGCAATTTTTACAATGGAGCTAAGATATGAAAAAATGTATTTTTATCCATTTACCTTGCTGATGATAGCAGGTGTCAATGGCTCATTTTTGACGGGCGATATTTTTAACTTATTTGTGTGTTTTGAAGTGATGTTGCTTGCTTCCTACGCACTGATCAGCTTAGGTGGCGAAAAAATTCAGCTACGTGAAGCATTGAAATATGTGCTTATCAATATTGTAGCCTCTTGGATTTTCTTAGTAGCACTAGCTTTTCTGTATGGAACAGTTGGCACATTAAATATGGCCCATATTTCAGTTCGTGTAATGGAGGCAGGAGCTAATCCTCTTATTACAACAGTAGCGCTTATTTTCTTAATCGTCTTTAGCTTGAAGGCTGGACTTTTATTATTCTTCTGGTTGCCAGGCTCGTATAGCGTACCACCAACTGCCATTGCTGCTTTATTTGCTGCTTTATTAACAAAGGTAGGGATGTATGCACTTGTTCGTTCCTTTACATTGCTGTTCCCTAATAATCCTGAAGTCACACACACAGCTCTCGGCATCATGGCTGGAATTACAATTATAGCAGGCTGTATCGGTGCACTTTCAGGTCGTGATGTTAGAACAATAGCCTCCTACAATGTATTAATTGGCGTTGGTTTTATAATAATTGGGCTAGCAGTAGGTACAGAGTCAGCCTTACAAGGTGTTATCTACTATTTAATGCACGATATGATAGCTAAGGCTATGTTGTTTTTAGCTGTTGGCATGATGATCTATCTCACTGGGGAAACAGTAATTGATAAGATGAGTGGACTTATCCGTAACTATCCCTTTTTTGGGTGGTTGTTCTTTATAGCAATGTGTTCACTAGCTGGTATACCCCCACTAAGTGGTTTTTTAGGAAAGGTTTTAATTGGACAAGGTGCGATAGAAGGCGGCCATTTCGTTCTATTAGGTCTAGGGTTTTTCTCTAGTTTAATTGTTTTATATTCATTGTTAAGGATATTTCTTTCTTCCTTTTTTGGCGAAACCATTATTAGCCTAGAGGATGAAAAACCTTTACCTAAACGTATACTGTTGCCTTTAACATTATTGGCTGTTTGCACATTTGGATTAGGGATTGGGGCAGAAAAAATGGCACCATTTGTCACAGATGCAGCTGAAACTCTTTATACACCATCTATCTATATCGATGCAGTTTTAGATGGCGAACAATGGCAAGGTGAGGTGAATAAATAATGGCGATGCAGTTTATTTTAAACTTATTTATCGCAACACTTTGGTTACTACTACAAGATGAAGTGACACCACAATTTTCGACATTTTTAATGGGCTTTGTTGTAGGTATGGGCATTCTATATGCGATGCATCGCTTTTATGGTACTCAATTTTATATGCGGAGAGTTTTTTCCATTATCAAGTTATTATGGTTGTTTAACTGGGAGCTATTTTTATCAAGCTATAGTGTATTAAGACAAATCACAACACCTAAGTTAAATATTACACCTGGTATTTTCACATATAAAACTGTATTAAAGGGGGATTGGGAGATTACAACCCTTGCCTTACTATTAACATTAACTCCTGGCTCTGTCGTCATGGAGGTATCAGAAGAGGGAGATGTCTTTTATATCCATGCTATGGACATAGAAGAGTCAAAGGATGCAGTTATACGATCAATTGGAAAATTTGAACAAGCAATAATGGAGGTGACACGCTAATGATTAACAATATATTACTTCTTGCACTTGCTTTCTTCAGTATTTCCATTGCGCTGTCGTTATATCGTGTTATCCGTGGTCCATCAATGCCTGATCGAGCGATAGCTCTCGATACAATTGGGGTTAATTTATTATCGGCTATTGCGATTGTCTCTATTATATTGAAGACTAAAGCATATTTAGAAGCTATACTTATTTTGGGCATTTTAGCGTTTATCGGAACGATTGCATTTACAAAATATATAGAAAGAGGTGTGATTGTTGAACGTAAATCAAATGATTGAATGGGCAGCAGTTATCCTTATTCTTATAGGTTCCATTGTGAGTGTTATTAGCGCATTTGGAATGATTCGCCTACCAGATGTTTATACACGTTCACACGCTGCTACAAAAAGCTCTACATTATCAGTCTTAACCTGTTTGTTAGGAGCGTTTATCTATTTCTGGGTGCATGACGGTTTTGTTAGTGTACGGCTCATTTTAGGTATTCTTTTCGTCTTTGTGACAGCACCCGTTGCAGGGCATTTAATTTGTCGTGCAGCCTATCGTTCTCGCGTTCCATTAGCCAAGGGCTCTGGTGAAGATGAATTAAAGTCAAAATTGTTCCCTGAAGAACATACGATAAAATAGAAGGAGAACTGTTTGCCCTAAAGCAAACAGTCTTTTTTAAAAATAGAATTGCAAAATTGATGAATAGATTGTTCACAGAGAGTGGGGAAATCCCTGCATAAGAGATGAGAGAGCAGTGGCTAGAAGGTAGTAAACATTGGACATTTCATAACATTCAAGTGAAAGGGAAGTTGATTGGTTTAATCAACTTCCCTTTCAAATTATTCTTGAAAAACTAATTGATACCCAGAGCCTCTTACCATAACAATTTTAGCTGTATGACCTGGAATCGTTTCAAGTTTTTTTCTTAAATTGCTGATATGAACTCGTAAGGCTTGTGTTTGTCCAAAGCTATCCTCGTCCCAAATAAGTCGGTACAGCTCGGCAGCTGGAAAAGCTTGATTGCAATGCTGTGCTAAAAAGAATAAAATTTGGAATTCCTTTGTTGATAAAGTTAATACAGTATCACCAATTGAAACTTTTCCTGAGTGTATATGGAAGTGTAATGTATGAATAATTTTGGTTCCTTCATTTACAGAAGTATGTTCAATTGGTTGTATTAACTTTTTTTGCTGCCTTCGTTCAAGTAGCCGCTCAATTGTTTTTAAGAGTCGGTTGTGGTCAATGGGCTTTAAAATATAATCTATAGCCTGTACATTAAAGGCCTCTAAAGCATAATTTTCATAAGCTGTAACAAAGACAATATCTATATAGCTTGAAACATTTTCTATTTTAGAAGCGAATTCAAGACCAGTCATTTCAGTCATTTCAATGTCTAAAAACAAAATATCAGGTTTTAACATATCAATATTTACTAAACCATCTTTTGGATTCTGGAAGGTTCCAATAATCTCAATAGAGCCACTTGCATTTAGCATGGATTCTAATAAACGAATGGCTAAAATTTCATCATCTATAATAACTGCTTTTAACAAGCTGCTCACATCCTCTATAAAGTAATTATTGGAAATCTTATTTCAACAGTCGTTCCTTTGTTTTCGTGGCTATCAAAATAGATAGTAGCGTTGTTGAATTTTTTTAATCTTTTGGAAATGTTTAAAATACCAATGCCTTGACTAGCTGTTTTCTCACCATTTTGAATTTGCCTTAAAAGCTCTGAAGATATACCAATGCCGTTGTCTATCAGTTGGAAAATCACCATATGCTCTTCCTGCCTTATAACTAATAGTAGCTCGCTAAGCTCTTTTCTGATTTTCAAACCATGAAGAAGGGCATTCTCTACTAAAGGCTGAAGCAGTAAAGGAGGAATAAGGCATTGGATAGGCTCATCCATGCAAATATTAAATTCTAATTGCTCAGGATATCTAGTGCGATGAATATTTACATAGGCCTCAATAAGACTAAGCTCCTTTTCCAAAGGGACAAGACTGTTGGCATTTTCAAAGGCAAAACTATTACGTAAAAATGTAGCAAAATCTGTAATCATTGCCCGTGATTTATCTAAGTCTAAATAGCTTAGTGACAGAATGGAATTTAAGACATTATAAATAAAATGCGGTTTAATTTGTGCCTGTAAAAACGCGGTTTCCATCTTCACTGCTGTTTCTGCAGACTCCTTCAATAAAAGAAGATTGCGTACCCTTGTCTTTAGCTCGGTAGCATCTAAAGGTTTATGTAAAAAATCATTTGCACCAGTTTGAAAGGCTGCAATCATATCCTCTGGGCGAACAGCCGCAGTCAACATTAGAATAGGTAGCTCTGTAGACGTGTAATTTTGTCTAACCTGTTGACAAATCTCATAGCCAGAAATAGTGGGCATCATAATATCTAAAATTAATAAATCAATACTAGGTTGTTGTGTAAGGTACTCAAATACATGGTGTCCATTATCAATTGCTATAATGGAATAGTTTTCTTGTGTCAAAATATCTATTAGTACCTTTAAATTAACAGCATCGTCATCCACAATAAGAATTTTTTTCTTTCCTATTTTTTCAACAATATGTGGGAATGTTAGGAAAGGATGCTGGTATGTTTGGATTGGGATTGATGGTAATTCCTCATTTGTCGGCTGACCTTTTCGTAATTTGAATGAAAAGGTAGCACCTTGTCCGACAATAGAATCAACAAATATTTTTCCACCCTGCCGCTCGACAAGCTCCTTTGTAATATGTAAACCTAATCCACTGCCACCGATTGAATAATTGAATTGTTGGAATGGGTTAAAAATGGTTTTTAAATTTTCTGGTGCTATCCCACACCCCGTATCCTTAACTTCAATCACTAGGAATGACTGTTTCTCATAACAAGTTATATCAATTTTTCCTTCATTTGTATACTTCACTGCGTTATGAATTAAATTATATAAAATTTGGCGAAGACGGTTTTCATCAGCTTGGACAAAGGTTCCCCGTTCTATATGATTATAAATTTTGACATTCTTGCTAATCGTGTAGGAAAGCACTTCTACAGTCATATGTGCAATGGCATATAAATCAACAGATGTCATCCGCAATGTTAATTCATTCTCCTTAAGCTTTGAAAAATCTAGTAAATCATTGACTAAATAGGATAGACGTTCTGCAATATTGAAAATAAGTGATACTTTTTCTTTTTGTTCATCCGCTGAGATAGGTAAACTATCATCCTTCAG
This sequence comes from Lysinibacillus sp. G01H, assembly GCF_028872195.1. Taxonomy (NCBI): domain Bacteria; kingdom Bacillati; phylum Bacillota; class Bacilli; order Caryophanales; family Bacillaceae; genus Lysinibacillus; species Lysinibacillus sp. G01H. The sequence continues at coordinate 166,900 of NZ_CP118397.1, forward strand.
CATAGACTGCGAAATGCCTATAATGCCATGTAAGGGCGTTTGGAATTCATGAGAGGTTTTAGCGAGAAACTCATCCTTTAATTTATCTACACGTATAAGTGCCTCCGTTAGCTTGCCTTTTTCTAAATAAGAATCTGCAAAACGATGAGAAATATATAGGGAAAGCATTGTCAGGCAAATAAATGGTAACAATGGTGGTAGAGCACTTAGTTCAAGATTAATATTTGTATTTAACGTTGCAACGATAAAATAAAGTAAAATGGCTAGGGAGCTTAATGTTAAATACATTACTCCTGTCGCGCGTTTGTAAATTGCTATAATTTGCACATAGAAAATATAAACAATATTTGCGAATACATACAATGAGTTGATGTTCTGAAATAGTGAATTAATGGATGTTGGAAAAAATGCAACAAGCATTAGAAGGGTACCTATTGCGCAAAACACTTTCACAACTAAACGGTTCATATGGTTTATTAGAGCACGGTAAAAATACAACAATATAAAAAGGCCTACAGCTATACTAGAGATCATTTGCATTTTCTGAAATGGAGCATATGGAACATTTATAAAGTCTAGTAATAACTTTTCCCCATGAGTAAGGGTGTAGACCCCACTTGCAAAACAAAATATAGAGAAGTAAAGCTGTTCTATACCAAATTTTGAATAAAGATATGAGCCAAAAAAGTAGATAAACATTGTTAAAAAACCTGCTAGGGTAATTAAATCGTAGAATATGGCACCCTCTCGAAGCTTTGCAATACTAGATTGATCCCCTAAAAAAATGGAGCTAATAATTCCTCCTCCTGGTGCATAATCAAAATTGGCTACATGGACAATCACTTCAAGTTCTTTTTTATCAGGCGAAAAATAAGCGGTATATGGGGTATTGTGGGGTATATAGCTGCTATCCTCAGCTGGCTCTCCACTATGTCCAATTCGCTTTCCGTTAATATACAATGCGTTCGACATTCGAATGTTACTCGTTTTAATTCCTAGAATATCTTCAGTATCATCGATTAAAACCTTGAGACGATAAGTTCCACTTTCAAATACAGGTATTTGTTGCCCATCAATTGTATATTTTGTCCAAGCTGAAGGGACATTAACAAGATAGCTTTGATAAGAATCAAAGGCTTCACCGTCCACTAAATGATTCGGGATAAATGCCCACTCCCCATCTAATTTGATAGGCGTATTATCGTGAAATGAATGATGACGTAAATCCATCACACCTTCAATCGCTTGCGGCCCATGCGACTTAGGTTGAGTTAAGAAAAAGGTAATGCCTGCTATCAGCACTGAGCCAATAATAATTGCGAACAACAACGATAATTTTTTCATCGTAAAAATCCCTTTCAAATGATTTATTTGGATTATACAAGATAACTTACGGCATTAATACAAAATTCCTACTAGCGATGAAATCAAAATATTGCGAGCTTAAATAATGGCGATAATCACTATCTCTGAACACTGTTGAAGTTAAGTTGTTTTTACGATGGAGGAATAAATAATGCTAAAACGGAAAATAGTAAAGTTACTTTGTAAAATGAATGAAAACAAAAATAAATTGACTTATCAGAAAATTATGTATATAATATCTAGCTAAAATTTTTTTAGTTTATCTTGATTATTATTTCAAAAGAGTATATCTTAATTAGCAGATAGATTTTTTATTCTTCAATATGAATAAATATCCAATCAGCTATTTTCGAGAAATGTATTCTCATACACAATAAATTATAAATAAAAGGAGTTACGGTTTATGAAGAACAAGTTATTCATCATGGTGCTGGTACTAGTAATAGGTGTACTTGCAGCATGTGGGACTAAAGACAATAATGCAAGCGATACAGGATCTACTACGGATACAGAGGGTAAGCAAGTATTAAAAGTTGGTACTTCAGCAGACTATGCGCCATTTGAATATGTGGATGCAGCAAAAGGCGAAGAAATTATTGGATTTGATATTGATCTAATCAAATTAGTTGGAGAAAAAATAGGCGTTGATATGCAAGTGCAAGATATGGACTTTAACAGTTTAGTGCCAGCACTACAAGCAGGGAAAATTGATGTCGTTATTTCTGGTATGACACCGAATCCAGAGCGTGAAAAAGTGGTAGATTTCTCAGATAAATATAATGAAACAGAGCAAGTAATCCTTGTTAAAAAGGATAGCGGTATTAATAAAGAAGCTGACTTAGCTGGTAAAAAAATAGGTGTACAAACTGCATCTATCCAGGAAAACTTAGGTAATGAAATTGCGAAAAAGATTGATGTAACAGTAGAAGGACGTACGCGAATCCCTGAGATTGTGCAAGATATGATGTCTAAACGTTTAGACGCAGGTATTTTAGAGGGCGGCGTTGCGAAAGGCTATTTAAAAACGAATGATCAATTAGAAGCTTTCCCAGTGGAAGAACAGCCTGAAGATTTCAAAGCAATCGCTGTTCCAAAAGGAAGCGATTTAAAAGATAAAATTAATAAAGCTTTAAAAGAGCTAGCTGAAGAAGGCAAAATCCAAGAGCTAGAAGAAAAATGGTTAGAAAAAGTTGAATAATAATTGCGTGCGATAGCTCTACTTTTGGGCTATCGCTTGTGCTTTTCATTATTATGCTTTAAGCCTCTTCTAAATTTATGTTCGGTACAAAAAACAAAGCCACATCATGATGAAAAAGAAAGGAGGGAGCGCTGTGAATTTAGATTTTACAGCTATCGTACCCTCTATTCCTTATATTTTAAAAGGGATAGGTGTTACACTTCAAATTGCAATCGGTGCATCCATCATTGGTTTTATCGTAGGTATACTTTTAGCATTATGTAAAATTGGTAAAGTGAATTTTTTACGTTGGTTTGCTGATTTCTATACGTCGATTTTCCGCGGTACACCTCTTGTATTACAATTACTAATTATTTATTATGCAGTACCACAATTACTAGATATCCAAATTGAGCCTATTCCAACAGCTATTATTGCTTTTGGTTTAAACTCAGGAGCATATATTTCAGAGATTATCCGTGCTGGTATCAATGCAGTTGATAAAGGACAAATGGAAGCTGCACAAGCACTGGGTATTCCATATGCAAAAATGATGAAGGATATTATTATTCCGCAAGCAGTAAAAAATATTTTACCTTCCTTAGTAAATGAATTTATTACATTAAATAAAGAAACGGCAGTTGTGACAGTAATCAGTGCATTAGATATTATGCGTCGTGCCTACATTGTAGGCGGTTCGACATACCGTTATCTTGAGCCATTACTTTTTGCAGGGGTAATCTATTACATCATGACGCTTGTTTTAACGTTCCTTGGTAAACGAATCGAGAAAGGAATGAGAAAAAGTGATTAAAATTGAAGATTTACACAAATCTTATGGGCAGAATGAAGTATTAAAGGGTATATCAACTGAAGTTAAAGAAAAAGAAGTAATTGCTATTATTGGACCTTCGGGATCAGGTAAATCGACATTTCTTCGTTGCTTAAATTTATTAGAAGCTCCGACAAGTGGGAAGGTAACGATTGCAGGGGATGTCCTGACAGATAAAGGGACAAATATAATGAAAATACGTGAAGAAGTAGGTATGGTATTTCAGCATTTTCATCTTTTCCCTCATAAAACCGTGCTTGAAAATTTAACATATGCGCCAATCAATGTGAAGGGTATAGATAAGACTACTGCTATCAACAAAGCAGAAGAGTTACTAAAGAAAGTGGGTCTGTTTGAGAAGCGTCAAGAATATCCAAATCGCTTATCGGGGGGACAAAAGCAACGTGTTGCCATTGCGCGAGCACTTGCCATGGACCCTAAAGTTATATTATTTGATGAGCCTACATCGGCACTTGACCCTGAAATGGTTAAAGAGGTTTTGGCCGTTATGAAAAACCTCGCAGATTCTGGGATGACTATGTTGATTGTGACACATGAGATGGGCTTTGCTCGTGAGGTTGCTGATCGTATTCTTTTCCTTGATGGCGGCAAGCTCATTGAGGATGCTCCTCCAGAACAGTTTTTTTCAGCGCCATCAACACAGCGTGCTAAGGATTTTTTAGAGAAGGTTTTATAATAAAACAAAAGGCATTTAGCTTCTCCCTTAGATGAGAGCTAAATGCCATTTTTATTGAAAGGACCTATCAAAATGAGTCTGTAAGGTTTCTAATGTAAATAATTCCTCAATATGATAGGCTCCTGCTGGATGTTTATTGTTAAGGAGCTCGTTAGCAATAAATGCTGCAACTTTCGCTGTTACAAGTGATTCATCGCGATCAAGAAAGTCTAATGTAAAGCTTGCTTCTTTGTGATGTTTTTTCCCAATGGCTTCTATTTGTATGCCACACACATCAGAACCAATTTTTATTTTTTGAATAAGTGAAGCGAGCAAGATTTGGATACGGTCAAATTTTAATAAGTAAGCAATTCTACTCTTTTGTAAAAAGGATACGAATTTATTGAGTGGCTCAACATCAAAGCCTAATCTTGTGACGATAGGAATAGAAGGGAAGTGCTTTGTTAATGTGTGCTGGTCAGAGAAATTAAATTGATACACACTACGTTTTCCAATCTTCTTAAATTTCACGGTTCTCTTATTAGTGAAATTAGCAACTCTCTGATTGCTGTAGCTACTAAAAGGTTTATTTAATTGATGCAATATCCAAAGAATTGCTGCAGTGCCATGCGTATCGCCTGCCCCGAGTAAGATAGAAATATGCAGCTTCTCTACGGAGGATAATTGCTTTGCAGCATGCATGGCCATTAAATTGGTCAATCCTGGAGCCATACCAACACTAAATACGGCTGTTGAATGATTCTGTTCAGCTAGTAAGTGTAGTGCCTCTAACTTTTTAAGGAAGGTATAGCTTGCAGTAATATCGATATACATAATCCCTTTATTTAAGCAAAGCTGTGCAAATGCAGTATCTTTTTGCTCTAAACACATAATGACCAGTGCTACATTTTTTAATTGCTCTGGGTGCACTTTTTTCGACACATCCAATTGTAGAGGTCTTACTAAGTTATTGTGCTGGGCGCAGAAATCCTTAGCCTTTTCTATATTTCTTCCGGCAATCCATATTCTGTTAGGAGAGCTTTGCAACAATAATTTTGCAATTTTCCCACCTACTTCACCATAGCCTCCGATGATTAAGATATTCCCATTTTTCATAAAGTAGTTTCTCCCTTAATAGCGACTAAAGCGTCAATCATATGTGTTTTAAAATAGGCAAGGATTGTCGTAAAACCAGCCTCTTCTAGTAAATTAATAAGCAATTCAAGAGTAATCGGATGGGTTGTGACGCTAAAGGATTGCTCAAAGCGTTGCCAATGATCCTCACTTATTCCGTTATGAAGCATGGAGCTTCGCCAATAACGAAGCTCGTGTTTGAATGTTGGGGAAGTTAAATCAGCATTAATCGATGAAATAAATAACACACCATTTTCATTTAAGCTATCCGCAATCTTTTGAAGCATTGTTCTCTTTTGGTCAAGGCTTTCTATGAAATGTAAAACCAAATGACAACTAGCTACATCGAAGACCTCATTTACTCTTAAGGATAGTAGATCCTTCTCAACCCACATAATAGTCGGTCGATGTGGTAGCGAGTCAATTTGTTTAGCAGCCAGCTCCAGCATTACCTTTGATGAATCGACTGCTGTGAAATGGGCAGAAGGAAATGATTTGCCTAATGTGAGTAATTCCTGTCCGCCTCCAGCGCCTACCACTAAAAATTTATTTACAGTAGTAAGATCCTGAAGTATATTGACCATCATGTCATAAATAAGGTTATAGCCTATGATTTTTTGTCGAATGGACTGTTGATAAGTGTTGACAGAAGGACTGTCCCAGCTATGTATAGATCTATTCATTAAAATACCTCCAAAAAAATTATTTTTATGCGTTAAAATTTCGAGAGCAATTCCTTCATCTTTAAGCAATCATTCTGATGAAAGGCTGATGATTGTTTAGTGAAATCACCTAGTATTTGTGTAGGACTAAAAATATCTGGTAGACCACCTTAACTAGGTATGAAAATAGTTTAATGTGCTAAACCTCCTATAAGTTGTAATGGTACTCCTTTTGCATATAGATTAGCTCCCATATTAAGAGGAAGTGCCATAAATTGTGCTTGTTTTTTGTATTTGAGCTAAAAGGGTATCTACTGTTTCCCAGGTAATAAGTTCATTATCCTTCTGTTGTTTTGCCAATAGGATGCTTGGCAAAATAGCAGGCGATTTAGGTGCACGAATAGTAGCTTTAAGAGCTTGCTGTTCTTCTGAATTCTCACCACCCACAATTGTTTGAGATGATTTCTCTGAGCAGTCACTATTAACGGAAGTAGCTAGCAAGACAATAATGAAAAATAATTTTTTATAAAATAGTATTCCTCCTTGTTGAACTTCTGTACAATTCAATTAAGAATTATTCTCAATTATAAACTTTCGAAAAAAAAGAACTATCCCATATTTCTGGGGGGAGGTGGGTGTTTATGAAGGAAACACAATATTGGCAACGAAAATCTGACCAATGCTTAAAGCACAGCAAAAATTCATTTGAATATCGGCAATTGATGATTGAAGCTCTACGGAAACATATAAATTTTGATGCGTATTGCTGTACATTAACGGATGTACATACACTTTTTTCGGTAGGAGCAGTTACTGAACAATCAATAGAGGCGATTCATCAGAAGATTATGGAATTGGAATATACGACAGAAGATGTAAATAAATATGGATTCTTAGTACAAAGTGGGCAAAACATAGGCAGGTTAAGCGATTCCTCAAGTCGAAGCTTTCGCTATAGAGAAGTTTTAATGCCCAATGGCTATAGTGATGAAGTAAGAGCCGCATTAACTTACCAAGGACAATGCTATGGTTTTTTAACACTATTCAAAAGAGCTGAAAATGATCAGCCTTTATTTAAAGATCAAGATGTGGTGATTATAAAAAGACTGATACCAATTATGGGTGAATCATTAAAGAAGTTCTATCATTATATTATTGAGGAGAGGATTCCAGCTGTAGAAGGAGAACAAGGCATTGTTATTTTTGATAAAGAGTTAAAAATTCTTTCAAGTAATACCAAAGCTTGTGAATTGCTATCCATTTTAAGAAAGTATGAAAGTTTAGCAGAAATTCAAGTTCCTAAGCCTATTCAAGCTCTCTGTGCAAAACTCCTTGCTGACAAGTACAATTCAAATACTTCTTTAATAGTACCTATCAAAGATACAGGCTATATTGCTATTCGGGCATCACTTTTGCTGACAAGCCAACAAGAACAGCAAATTGCTTTATTAATAAATGAAGCACCATCAAGAGAAATGCTCAATTTCTTAATAACGGCCTATAACCTTACCCCCAGAGAAAAGGAAGTAGTATTTGAAGTTATTAAAGGGATTCCTACAAAAGAGATTGCTTATAATCTTAATATTTCAACCTACACAGTACAAGATCATTTAAAGGTAATTTTTCAAAAAGTAAATGTCTCAAATCGAAATGAGCTAGTATGGAAAATTTTTTCCCGCTTCCAATTAGATTAATAAGTTGAACTAACGAATCTGCTAGCTCTCTAGCAGATTCTTCATGTTGCTGAAAAAAGATGATGTCAACGGCATAAAAAGCGACTTTGCAAGGTGAGCGGATGATTTCCGTTCCGCCAGCGTCCTTTCCAGGAGGCGTCCGATGAGCTGCTTCAATCACTAGCGTTGGCTCTAGGGTCTCCACTGTGACGCTAAATCCCTTAGGAGTGACGCTGGCTCCACTCCAATCAACCATGCTGCAAAAGTGTCTTTTCCTTATCTTTCATAATAGCTGTAGTGAACAAAATAGCCCATTATTTGTATTACTAGAGAAAGGATAGGCTTTTTTTCATTGTAGAGAAGTGATGGGTGACAACACTCTTCATAAAGAGTAGTGAAGACCTCCACCTTATTTGAAAACCTTTGCTAAAAAGGTAACACTTTTGTGGGTCGGCTTGGAAGGCTACTTGACTCCAGTGGGATAGCGAGACAGGCAAACCCTGCATGGAGTGAAAGCGGCTCGGCGCTCGCCTACAGGAAAACTAGTGGACTGGAATTAAAATCCATTTCTGCCTTTCGATCGACTATTTTGTTTTTCAACACTAATAAGAATCTGGTAGCTTTCTAGTAGATTCTTATTGTTTACTAACATTCAATCAGTAGGTTTGTGATTGGAAGCTATTAAGTTACATCAGTGATAGTTAAAGAAGCCATTAACTATACTTTAGCTACTAGTATCAATAATCATAATAAAAGGTTAAGAAAAATTAACCTAAAAAATGGAATAAATTCATAGTGAAATCTATTGACCTATAATATAATGAAAAAAAGGCTAAAAGCCACAAAATAAATGCAATAATAGACTTTTTATTTGGGCATTAAGTATTAGTTATTACTAGGGCTTTAAAAATCTGAATTTTGTGATAAATAAAGCAGAGGAGATATAACAGACATGTGTTATGACTCTATAATCATTAAGCTATTCAAGAAAAGAAGGGGCGAGAGGATGAAAGTAGAGCTTAAGTCTATTACGAAAGACGACGAGCCATTCCTTTACGAAGTCTATGCTTCTTCTCGTAGGAAAGAAATAGATTCATGGGGATGGTCTGCTGAACAAATACAGCGCTTTTTAGAAATGCAGTGGTGCGCACAGCAAACCTCATATAGACAACAATTTCCACATGCAAGCCATTGTATTATTACTTCAGATGAGCAATATGTTGGAAGGTTGTTAACAGAAGATTTACCTGAGCGACTACATATAATTGATATTTCTATTTTGCCAAGTTTTCAAGGTAATGGAGTAGGATCTTATCTCATTAGCAATCTTCGGCAAAAGGCAAAAGAAGAAAATAAACCAGTGATATTACAAGTTCTTCATACAAATCCTGCAAGAAATCTATATGAGAGACTAGGATTTCATGTAGTGTCAACTGATGAACTCTATTTAAAAATGAGGTGGCAATAAACGTATCAAGTCTTTTGAAGCTGATTCCCGTCCATTATTAAAAACTAAAGAGAGGTGAATGTGAAGTGCCAATATCAAATACGGCTTTACAGACATATGAAGAAAAGTTACAGCAAACGATTCAGTACTTTTTTAATTTAGAGGGACAGGTCGAAAGTGTCATTGTACACATTGACAGCAGTATCAAAAACTATATTCAAAAAAAAGAAAGGAGATTTTTATTAGCAAGTAAAAAGAAAGAAAAACATCTCGAAGAAGTAAGAATACTACAATCGGATTTACAAAAATCTTTAATTGGTATGGCACATATTAAACAGCTACTTGTCAATGAAATAAACACTTTGCAAAAAAATAACAGAGAATTACAGCAAACTTTAAAGGATATGCTTCCCCTACTTCCATTTGCAGTATCAAGCATCCCTTTTGAGACAAGTCTTTCTTCAAATGTTCAATTCAACATAGTGCTGTTCCTCTTAATTGAAAAAGAGATAGTAACAAAATTACCCCTTCTAACTGCAACAATTGAATCGAGTCAAGTAAATGAAATAATAGGAACCCTAGACAATTTTGATGTGAACATAAAAGAGCAAATAAATGAAGCAAAAAGCAGTGCTGCTAAATTAATGTCAATCATTATGGATACTGAAATTGAATTGGACAGACAATTTGGCGATGTCGTCTCAAATTTAAATCAAAGTGATAGATTGTCAGAATCGTCCTATACGCAACTTGATTTCATTGCTGAGATTAAAAGCAAGGGTGAGCAGTTGAAAATATGGGCCGATCATTATCAAATGCTTCATACAATGCTTGAAAAAGATATGGAATTCCAAGAGGCTGTACAACTAACGGCAAAAGTATTAAGCGAAAGTTTAGAGGAATCAGCGCAAATCTATCAAAACCAGAGAGTTTTACAAGGAGCTTATCTACTTGAAACAGGCGCGACCTATGTGACATTAGCACAAGATTTAAAGCTTTCTGAACAACAGGCAAAGCTATTAGTAGCAGCATACTTATTGCTAAACCAAGAGAGCATAGTAGTAGTTGCTGAACAAGTGAATTTGGAATTGATGGAGATTGAAGCTTTTTATAAAGAAAATAAAGAATTTTTTTCTTTAATTATTTCCTAAACAGAAAGGAGAAAATGCTATGCCAATTTCGGAATACCAATTAGACAATTATGTGAAGGAACTTCAACCCAGTATTAAAAATATAATTGAACTAGAAGACAAGCTTGGAAAAGCCGGTGGAGATATAGACAGTATTTTATCCAAATTAAACGATGAAGGATTTGATCTAGGTGCATGGCTTGGTGACAATCTATTTCGGACAGATAACCCGAAAAGGAAAGAAACAGCTATTCAACTGTTAAATGACTTAAACAATGAATTAAGTAATGCAAAAATTGATTTAAATATTTTAAAGCATGATATTCAAGATGAATTAAATACTTTATTAAAAGAGTATGGGGACTGGAAAACTTACTTTGATAATAGGTTACCATTTATTGCGTTTTCCATAGCTGTACCTAAATTCCAGGCTTTTAATCCCTTTCATCGATTAATGCTAGGGTTTGTATTAACTATCGTATTGAAAGACATATTACTACCAATATTTGAGGTATTAGGGTTAGGTGTTGTAGGTCTTATTGTTGTGGTGGTGTTAATAGATGGAATAATTCAAGGCGAAAAAAGAATGGAGTTATTTGAAAATATCCAAAAAGAAACAAAGGCTGCAATGGAGGATGTTAAAAAGCTAAGGCAGGATATCAATGATGTGCAGGTGCAAGTAAATACCTTTTTTGAAGATGTGGCAAAGAGCTTTCAAGAAACAGGCTTGTTAACAAAGTCATATACAAACCATCAGGAGCTAGTATCGTTCGTTAAACAACAGGCTGGCACATTAAGACGTTGGTCGGATCAATATGATTCGATGAAGCGAATGATTAATAAAGGCTTAGATATTGAATTTTCAGCAGAAGTGGTTGCTGCAAATCTAGTAAATAAACAAGATGATGAAAATGAATTAGACAATTACAGCAAACTGTTAATGGGTGCCTACCTTATTGAAATGGGAGAGCCCAATAGTGTAGTTTCTCAAAAGCTTGATATGTCCCTAGAAAGAATTAAAAAAGTAAAAGCAACCTACATGTTATTTAAAATGCATACACCAGATGAAATTGCTCAAGTCTTGGAAATGGATGTAAACGAGGTTATGACAATTCAAGAGACAAATAGCGATTTAATAGCAATTGTTAGCTAAAAAATAATCTTAGAATGGATGGATAATATGGCGATTACAGAAGCAACATTAACAACCTATGTCGAAGAATTACAGCCCGCACTAAAAAATATTTATGAAGTAGAAGATAAGCTTGCTGAATGTAAAGAGGGAATTGATAGCATCATTTCTAAGCTATTGGACGAGGATTTAGAAATTAGTGCATGGCTGGGTGATAATCTATTTCGTACAGATAACCCAGAGCGAAAGGCACAAGCAATTAAGCTTTTAAAAGAGCTGAAAAGTGAGTTAAGTGAAACATCAATTGACTTAAATATTTTAAAGCATGATATCCAAGATGATTTAAATAGTTTGCTAATGGAATTCCTCGAATGGAGAAAATGCTTTAAAAATACGTTGCCACTGATTTCTTTATCAATCGTTGTGCCTTCTTATAAAAAAATCGCTTTAGATAAGTATGTGGCGCTTACATTATTTGTAGTTAATCAATGGATTGGAAAAATAAAAGTGCTGGATAGCTTAGTTGCGAAACTAGGTACGCTTGGTGCAATAGCCGCTGTCCTCTACCTTATTACAGGAATTATTCAAGGAGAATTGCGGAAAGAGTATTTTGAAAATATTCAAGCAGAAACGAATAAGGCAAAAGAGGATTTAACGAAGACTAAACAAGAGATTTATCGTGGACAAAGTCAAGTTAATGCTTTCTTTAAAGATCTTGCAATGACATTTAAGGAGACAGAACTTTTACAAGATACTGTTGTAAATCATCGAGAGCTAGTTTTCTTAGTAAAGGAACAAAATTATACATTACGCAAATGGTCTGATCAATTTAATGCGATGAAACGTATGCATGAAAAAGGGATGGATTTATCAGTGGCAGCGAGTATAGCTGCAGAAGCATTATGCAAAAATGCTATGGATCAAAATGAGTTACAAAAAATCACTAATACTTTATTAGGATCGTATTTGATAGAGAACCATACGGATTTAGCCGAAATCTCAAATACTCTAAAAGTTTCTGGGGATCAAGCAAAGAAAATAAAAGCTATGTACATGTTGTTTACGAAGCATACACCTTCCGAGATAGCAAGGGTTTTGGAAATGGAAATCCAAGAAGTTGTATCTATACAAGAAGAAAATAAGGATATTTTAGCGAGTGTTGCTTGATATTGTTTGAAATTTCAGGAAAGAGGTGAGTGGCAAAGCAAAAATGAAAGATAAAGTGAAATTGCGAGTGGCATTACCTGAAGAGGAAGATACCCTTTATTCATTATTTGTATCTACAAGAAAAAATGAATTTGCCATATTAGAATTGGATGAGCAACAAATAGAAGGTTTATTACGTATGCAATATGGTGCTCAAAAAGCTTCTTATCAGCAACAATTTCCTAATGCCAACTATGAACTCATAATGTATGAAGATGTAGGTATTGGTAGATTAATAACCGAGGTACAGCAAGAAGTAATACGTCTGATTGATATTTTCATACTTCCTGAATATAGAGGGAGAGGAATCTGTACAGTGCTATTGAGGGAACTTCAACGTATAGCTCTTGAATTGAGATTGCCAATAGAATTAAATGTTTTGATGGGGAATCCTGCACAGAGGTTGTATGAGAGATGTGGGTTTGTTGTTATGGATGAAACGTCCCCGTATTTACTAATGATTTGGGAGGTTGATAGATAAGTGGATATTCTATAATAAGGGTGTTTGAATTTAGTGAGATTAATTGATAGTAATTTTGAAAAATAATTTATAAGTGAGAAGGGAGAATTTAATAATGGAAGCTTTTGTTGGAACTATATTACCTTGGTCTTTAGATTGGGCTCCTGATGGGTGGTTATTATGTCAAGGTCAGGAATTGCCAATAAACCAATATCAGGCGATTTATTCTTTAATAGGAGTAAAATATGGAGGGAATGCTACAACTACGTTTAAATTACCCGATTTACGAGGTAGAGTGCCAGTAGGAATGGGACAGGGTGTAGGATTAGCAAATAGGCCAATTGGACAAATGGCAGGCAGTGAAAATGTGACCTTGCAAACTGGTCAGATACCACCACATATTCATACTGTTACATTAAATAATACATTTAGTGCAGGAATTAGTGGTGGAAGTATTAGTAATGGAGCTTGTGAAGTAACTGTGAATTTACCTAAGAATGCAACCACGGTACCAGGGAATACGACATCTGTGCCAGGTTCAAATAAATGTTTAGGTGTAGCAAAAACGGCTACTAATCAAGATGTAAACATATACAGCACAAATTCACCCGATACTACACTTCAGAATGATTCGGTGAATGCAACAGGAACAGTAACGGGAACAGTAACAGGAACGGTGAATGGAACAGTAACAGGAACGGTAAATACTGGTATAACAGGATCTGGCACTCCAATTGCGAATATGCAACCTTATCTGGTTATAAATTATATTATATGTTACCAGGGTATTTATCCGATGAAGCCATTTTAGCAAGTAAACTAAAAATTTTATAACGCTAATTATTTGATAAACACAACATATAGTTTCATATTTTCATAGCATTTTGGACATCCTTAAATGGGTCTTTAATAGTGAGAATACAAATTTTTAAAGTGCTTATATATTGGAATTCAAATCTTGATTTGTATAAACAATCCTTACAATCAAGGAGCTAAATTTATTTTGAGGAGAGGATTGAATGGAAAATAAAAAGCGGTTGAAAATTACTTCTGTCTTTGTGGTTGGTTTATTGCTTTTTAATTTAATTTCTTTTGGTGTATTTGCAGGTATGGAAGTAAGTGCTAGTTCAGATACAGGGGGTGAGAATGTTGCGTTAGGGAAAGCAGTTACAGTATCAAGTGAAGTCGAAGAAGAATGGGGAGTAAGTGGTAACGCTGTTGACGGTGACGAAACAACCTCATGGTATTCATGGACTACAAATGATTCTCCAAGTAGTGAACCTATTTCAGAAACCAATCCAGCTTGGTTAATGGTTGATTTAGGGAGTCCTCATATAATTAAGCGTTGGAAAGTTATTGCCTTTTCAATGACAGAGAATTATCAATTCAAAGATGTTTATTTAGAAGCCAGTAAGGATGGAGATGTTTTTACTCCTATTGATTCTTCTTTAAATAATACTACAATTGATCAAAATGGATATACAGTCACTATTAATAAATCGCTTTCCCCTACGGTGACATATCAATATTTCCGCATAAAAGTAACAAATGTCGAGCCTCTAATGGCTGAGGCTGGAAAACCAAATCCAACAAATATTTATGAGTTCGAATTATGGGGGTCTCCAGCTGGCGAAATAGTAGATGCCGAGACACCAGCAATCGGGACGCAGCCAACGGGAACCATTGTGAACCAAGGAGCCGCAAATCCGACGTTAAGTGTAGGGGCAAGTGTAAGTGATGGAGGAACCCTGAGCTACCAATGGTACAGCAATACGACGAATAGCACGAGTGGAGGAACTCCAATTAGCGGAGCAACAAATGCGATCTATGAAGCCCCAACCTCTACAGCAGGCACGATGTATTACTACGTAGTAGTGACAAATACGAATAGTGGAGTAAGTGGCAATCAAACTGCTACTGCGACAAGTAATGTAGTAGGGGTAACAGTGAATGCGTTAGTAGATGCTGCGACACCAGCAATCGGGACGCAGCCAACGGGAGCGACTGTGAACCAAGGAGCCGCAAATCCGACGTTAAGTGTAGGTGCAAATGTAAGTGATGGAGGAACCCTGAGCTACCAATGGTACAGTAACACAACGAATAGCAAGAGTGGAGGAACCTTGATAAGCGGAGCCACGAATGCGACCTATGCAGCCCCAACCTCTACAGTAGGCACGATGTATTACTATGTAGTAGTGACGAACACAAATAGTGGAGTAAGTGGAAACCAAACTGCTACTGCGACAAGTAATGTAGTAGGGGTAACAGTGAATGCGTTAGTAGATGCCGAGATACCAGCAATCGGGACGCAGCCAACGGGAGCGACTGTGAACCAAGGAGCCGCAAATCCGACGTTAAGTGTAGGTGCAAATGTAAGTGATGGAGGAACCCTGAGCTACCAATGGTACAGTAACACAACGAATAGCACGAGTGGAGGAACCTTGATAAGCGGAGCCACGAATGCGACCTATGCAGCCCCCACCTCTACAGCAGGCACGATGTATTACTATGTAGTAGTGACGAACACAAATAGTGGAGTAAGTGGCAATCCAACTGCTACTGCGACAAGTAATGTAGTAGGGGTAACAGTGAATGCGTTAGTAGATGCCGAGACACCAGCAATCGGGACGCAGCCAACGGGAGCGACTGTGAACCAAGGAGCCGCAAATCCGACGTTAAGTGTAGGTGCAAATGTAAGTGATGGAGGAACCCTGAGCTACCAATGGTACAGTAACACAACGAATAGCACGAGTGGAGGAACCTTGATAAGCGGAGCCACGAATGCGACCTATGCAGCCCCAACCTCTACAGCAGGCACGATGTACTACTATGTAGTAGTGACGAACACGAATAGTGGAGTAAGTGGCAATCAAACTGCTACCGCGACAAGTAATGTAGTTCCTGTAATAGTAAATTCAGCACAAACTATTACTATCACCTACAACGGCAATACAAACACAGGGGGCACAGTTCCAACAGATAGTGAAACGTGTGAGCAAGGAGAAACTGTAACAGTTCTAGGTAATATAGGAAATCTAGTAAAAGTGGGTTACACGTTTGAGGGCTGGAACACGCAAGCAGATGGAAAAGGAACAGATTATGCACCAGCTTCAACTTTCATAATGGGTAGTGGAAGCATCATATTATATGCAAAATGGAATCCAGTGACTGTGACACATACGGTAAGCTTTGATGTAGACGGAGGAAGGGCTGTCTCTAATCAGACGGTAGTACATGAAGGAAAAGCAAGTCAGCCAACACCAACGCCAACGAAAGCGGGCTATACATTTGGTGGCTGGTATACAAGTAATGCCTACACAACACCATATAATTTTAATACTGCAATTACAGCAAACACAGTGATCTATGCAAAATGGATTAGTAATAATACAAGTGGGGGCAATACTGATACTTCACCAAATCCTGATTCTGGTTCATCAACACCTTCAACCAATGTAGAGGAAATTGTGTTAGATGTTGAGTCTGGTGATGGCGACCTAGTTTCTAAAACAACAATAAAACGAACAAAAAATGTAGATAACACTATAAACGATGAAGTGACATTAACGGCCCAGAGCGCAACAGAGACAATTAGGAAATTAAAGGAACAAGGGAATGATAAAGCAAGGATTATCATCCCAGATGAGAAGGATCAAGTAAATCAAGTCCAGGTGTCCATTCCGAAAAATGTGCTGTCACTTCTGCAAAATGGAGCAGTCCATCTCGAAATTGTTACCGATAACGTTAGAATTGAAGTGCCGAAAACTTCATTGGAAATGTTTAATGAGAATCTATACTTCCGACTCGTTCCGATAAAAGGGCATGATAAACAGTTAGAGATTGAAGAACAAGCCAAAAGGGAAACCGTTGTGCAGCAATTGGTAGAAGGTGCGGTTGTTGAGTTGCTTGGTCGTCCGATGACCATCGAAACCAATATGCAAAGCCGTCCTGTTAAATTAACATTGCCGTTGCCTACAGATTTAACAGATGAACAACTTGCCAATTTGGCGATCTTTATCGAGCATAGTGATGGCACAAAAGAAGTTGTACGAGGGAAGGTTGTAGAATATCAAATGGGAATAACAGGTTTACAGTTTGAGGTGAATAAATTCTCCACCTTCTCCATTCTCTACTTACCAGAGAAGGAAGAAGTGAAGGAGCCAACTACAGAGGGTGTTACACATCTACCTTACATTCAAGGCTATCCAGATGGTACCTTCCGTCCAAATGCTCCTGTTACAAGAGCACAGATGGCAAGTATGTTTGCTCGTCAATTAACAGGTAATGCCATACCGCAAGCAAAGGCAACCTATACAGATACATTCCAACATGATGCTAAAGATGCAATCGAATTTGCGAAGGAAAAGGGTCTGTTTAAAGGGGTTACAGCAACTAACTTTAATCCAAACGGCTTGATTACGCGTGCACAGATGGCTACAGTGGCTGCCCGCTGGATAGAACAGCAATGTGTGGAACGTCCTGATGCCGATTTCTGTCCACCAGCCTTACAAAGTGCAGCATTCAAAGATGTGAGCGTCCATCATTGGGCAGTGAAAGCAATTGATACTGTCAATGCAGCGGAAATTATGACAGGAATAACAGCCGATACATTCAATCCAGATGGATTCTTAACACGTGCACAAGCAGTGAGGGTATTAAATCGACTGTTTGAACGTCAAGTCCTCATTGAAGATCAAATACCATTATTTAAAGATGTTCCAAAACACCATTGGGCATTTTATGAGATTCAAGAAGCCGCAAAAAAATAACCAAAAAGAGGGTACGCGATTCGTAAGGTAATCGCAGTGCCCTTCTTTTTCAAGGCTCGAAAAGGAATTTATATCCCGAACCCCTCACTGTTATAATCTTTGCTCTATGGCCAGCAACGGATTCTAGCTTTTTTCGTAAATTACTAATATGAACCTTCAATGCCTGTGTATGCCCAATACTTTCCTCTGCCCAAATAAGCTTATACAGCTCTGATGGGGGAAAAATTTGTCCTGGTCGTTGAGCTAGAAAGAAAAAAATTTGAAATTCCTTTGTAGATAAGGCTAATGCTGTGTTACCGATATATACTCTTCCGGAATGAACATGAAAGTGAAAATCCTCTATTACATGAGCATCTTCCTCTATATGGTGTACAGCAGCTTTTACTTGAAATTGCTTTCTACGCATTGATATTCTCTTGATTGTCTTCATTAAACGTTCTTTCTCAATAGGCTTTAAAATATAGTCAACAGCCTGTACATTAAAAGCTTCTATTGCAAAACGCTCATAGGCAGTGACAAATACAATATCCATTAAATAAGGAAAGTCTGCAATCTTACTAGCAAATTCAATACCATTCATTTCCGCCATATCTATATCTAAAAAAAGAATATCAGGTTTGAGTATAGGGATATTTGCTATAGCTTCTAGTGGATTTACGAATTTTCCGATAATAGTAACCGCGCTATTATCATGTAACGTGGCTTCTAATAAATTGATTGCTAAAATTTCATCATCTACTATGATGGCTTTCAACATTTTTTCACCTCTTATCATCTAAATTTAGAATATTATGTAGCGCAACTGTACTAAATAAATTTTTCGTCATCAATTTTATACTTAGCAATGGAAGCTGGATTCTGAAATTATTCAATTCTGTAAATTGTGTAATTTATTAGGATGCAAAACACGTTTATCGTCCAATCTAACTGGATCATTACCTACAATAAAGCAATTCTTTTCTCCTTTAACTGATTTAAGTTTATTAGTATTCTCGCACTTTAGTAAATGAGATGCATTTCCCAAATCGTGATGTATTATGAGTGGATAATAAAATATGTCTTTCTACCCATATTATAGCATGCCAATAGTTAACGAAAAATAGATTAAACCGTGTATCATAATCTAATGCTAAAAATTTTAAGTTAAGTGTATTTGTGCATTTTGTGTATTTAAAGTGCATATACTTACAATCACTCTGTTTTTTGCTTATAATGAGAAAGTCAGAATTATTTCTGAAAAAAGTAGCCACAAAGTGAGCGATTGCGATTGAAAAAATTATTATATGGTATCTTCTTTGTTGTTTTTATAGTCATTTTTTTGTACGTAAACAATCACTGGCTAGTCGTAAGTAAACATGTGTTTGAATCAGAAAGTGTGCCTGACAGCTTTGATGGGCTACGCATTGTACAAGTTTCGGATTTACATGACGCTGTCTTTGGTGACAAGCAACAAAAATTGATTGCTAAGGTAAAGGATACAAAGCCTGATTATATTTTTATCACAGGTGACGTGATCGATAGTAATCGCTATAATTTAAAACAAAGTCTACAAGCAGTGGAAGGACTAGTTAAAATAGCGGATGTTTATTATGTACTAGGAAACCATGAGGTAGCGTCAAATAAGGTGAATGAAATTTATGAGGCGCTGTCATCGTTAGGGGTACATATTATGGCCAACGAATCGACCGTGTTAGAGCGCGACGGGGAGCGCTTGGCGATTGTTGGTATTGAGGATCCGTTAATGGGTAGAACAACAGAAGATATGCTGGACATTGCAACGGCCTATTTGCCAGACGATATGTTTAAGTTGTTACTAGCACATAGACCAGAACTATTTAATACGTATGTAAATTACCACATAAATTTAGTATTTTCGGGACATGCGCATGGTGGGCAAGTTCGTATTCCTGGGCTTGGAGGACTTGTTGCACCAGGACAGGGGCTGTTTCCAAAATATACAGCTGGTGTCTACGAAGCAGGCGCGACGAGAATGGTAGTTAGTAGAGGGTTAGGTAATAGCTCAGTACCATATCGCATTTTTAATCTACCAGAAATTATTGTGATGGATCTAAAGAAAAAATAAGCACTGCGTAAAATTTACGCAGTGCTTTCAATTTGTTTGCGTTCTATACGTTTAACGAGGTAAATACTTATTTCATACAAAATAATCATCGGTATTAATACGAGTAACTGACTTATAAAGTCTGGAGGCGTGATAACAGCGGAGCCTACGCCCATTGCGATATAAGACCAGCCTCGTATTTTTTTCATGGATTCAGCAGTCAGTACACCAATGGCTGATAAGAATAGGGCAACAATCGGTAACTCAAATAATAGACCAAGCGGTACTGTAGTCATGATTAAAAAGTGCATATATTCATTTGCTGATACCATGACATCGAAATTGGTAGCTCCAATGCTTACTAAGAATGTATAGCTAAGTGGATTTACGACGAAATAACCAAAAGCTACTCCTACTAAAAATAGAACTAACATGATTGGTGCATAGAGGCCTAAAAATCGACTTTCCTCTTCTTTTAAGCCTGGTTTAATAAAGCTCCATAGAAAGTGGACGAGGAAGGGCATTGCAAGACCAAAAGCTAAAGTAGTTGAAATCGTCATGTAAAATTTAACTACTTCTAGCGGTCCTAAAATAACGAGTGAGTGACCTCGCGTTATAAATGGAAACCAAATATTAATAGTAGAAAAGACAACAATGAAAAATAAAATAAAAACCGTTAACCCTTTGATAATTTGCTTACGTAAATCACTAAGATGCTCCAATAATGAGGTAACAGGTATCAGGGGTTCATCGGACACATGATCCTCTTCAATTGCTACCGTAGGTATTTCAACTAAAGCCTCCACTGGTTTTGGAGGCTCGGCTTGTGGTTTATCTAGAGGGCTTAAATATTTTCTTTTTCCGTCTTCATATGGATCCATAGGAAACCCTCCTACGAAGCATCAGATTTTTTTTCGACCTTTTTCACGGTATCATCTTCATCATCCATAAGTCCCTTAGTAGACTTTTTAAATTCTGCAAACGTTTTACCAACCGCTCCACCGATTTCTGGTAATTTTTTTGGGCCAAATACAATTAATACAATCACTAAAATAATGATTAATCCAGGTACTCCAATTGCTCCTAGACCTCCCATAAGTCTTGCCTCCTTTAGAATGATTTTTTATACTAATGAACCACCTGATTGACTGTATTTGATGACTCCCTCAGCACAACGGTAGGCAAGTGCCCCTAATGTGCCTGTTGGATTATAACCACTATTGTGTGCAAAGTTGCCTGCACTTACTGCGAAAAGGTTATCAACATCCCAGTGCTGTAAGTAATTATTCACAACACCTTGTTCTGGTGTTAAGCTCATCACCGTACCACCAGTATTATGCGTTGTTTGGTAGGGTACGATATTGTAATCGGTAATTTCCGCGTTAGGGACAATTGTTTTTGCACCCATTTCCTTCATAATGTCAGCTGCACGTGCAGAGATGTATTTATGAAGAGCTCGATCTTGATCAGTAAAATTGTATGTTAACTGAGTTAATGGTAGCCCGTAAGCATCCTTATAGGTAGGGTCCAGTGATATATAATTTTCCTTATGTGGCATAGATGCTCCTTGCGCACCAATCCCAAATGAACGTGTATAGTAATAAATAGATTGCTTTTTAAATTCTGGTCCCCAAGTAGGCGTATCAGGCGGGGTTGGATTTGAGCCTATTGGTCGTGTACCTGTCTGTGTAAGTGCAATATTACCTCCGTGAATAAAATCTAAATCACTATGGTCAAAATTATCCCCATTGTAATCGTCTATACACATGCCTAACGAACCTGCACCCATAAATGTATTGTATTGTTCCTCGAAGAACCCAGCGGCACCAGGCAAGATTTGATAACAATAGTTTCTGCCAAGTGTTCCTTTGCCAGTAGTAGGATCATATCTTTCCCCAATGTCAGAAACCATTAATAGCTTGGCATTATTAAAGACATAACTAGTTAATACAACAGCATTAGCTGGCTGAATGAATTCTTCTCCCGAAACAGTATCGATATATCTTACACCTGTAGCCTTGTTACCTTGCTTTAAAATTTCAACAACATTGGAATTGAAGCGTAAATCAAAGTTTCCTGTCTTCAGGGCTGTAGGGACAACTGTAATTTCTGCAGATGACTTTGCACCATATTCGCATCCAAAGCGTTCACAAAAACCACAATATTGGCAAGCGTTGATCGTTTCGCCATCTGGGTTTTTATAAACCTCTGATACGTTAGCTGATGGAACCATATAAGGTGTTAGCTTCAGGTTTGTTGCAGCTTTTTCGAATTGTGCAAGCATAGGCGTTTTTTTCATAGGCGGTGTTGGATAGGGATTCAAACGCTTTCCACTAAATTTATTTTTATCATCACCCGAAATACCAGCTGTTTTCTCGAACTTATCGAAATAGGGCTCTAGCTGATCATATGTTAAGCCCCAATCCTGAATCAGATAATCTGGTCCCAGCTTATTAGGTCCATAACGTTTATCTGTTAATGTTTTGATTTGGAAATCATAGGGTAAAAATCGATAAGTCATGCCATTCCAGTGTGTTCCTGATCCACCCAGACCCTCTCCAAGTAGGAAGGAGCCAAGCTGACGCATTGGTAATGCCTTCATATTGCGATCATTACGAAAGCTTACGGTCTCTTTAGAAAGATTTTGCATTAAATCATATCGGATGGCATAACGGTATTCGTCATGAACATTTAAATAATCCTCGGTACCACGCTTTTGACCTCGCTCTAAACCGACTACCTTTAAGCCAGCTTTAGCACATTCAGCAGCAACGATACCGCCAGTCCAACCTACACCAACTGTTACTACGTCTACACTCGGTAATGTTTTAGCCATTTTTTATCCCCCCTTAATGGTTGCCTAATGGATTAGGCTCAATTTTTTGGAACTTGGCATCTTCTATTTGTGTAATATAAGCCATCTGGTGACCAGGGAAGCCCTTCATACGCCAGCCATCCATATTGCGATTTCCTCCATACATAGGGTCAGAATAAGCTCCCTCTAATGTTGCTGCTCGTAATAATGTAAAGAAGAACGCGGAAGTAACCCCAACCATTTCTATGTCACCTTTTTGGAAGGCAGTTAATATTTCATCCATTTGTTTGCCATCTAAATCGTTAAAGCTTTTCTTATAACGCTTTTGTGCTTCATCCTCCATTTTTTGGATACCCTGTCTAAAAATTTCCGCTCGCGTTAAACGGCTCTGGTAGCCTTGAGTTGGGGCACCTACATCAAATGGACCTTGCATATATTCTTTAGAGTTACTCCCATAATTTCCTGCAAGTTGATGATCGATAAAATAGGGAACGTCTAAACCAATAGCTCCTGGTCCCAAATCGTCCTCTGGAAAGATACGTTCCGTGGCCTTTGATAAGATACTAAAATCTTTTTCATTTCTGAAAAACATCTTAGCTTTTGGTGAGCCTGTGGCCTCATTCGTTGTTTCATGACCACCATGCTCTAGGGTAGAAGTACCTTTACCATTGATGTTGTAACCAACTAATCCTCCAATTAAACCACCACCGACTAATGTACCAGCAGCAATACCTGTAGTTTTTAAAAAGTCTCGACGAGAAACATTATTTTTGTCTGAACTCATGGAAGTCCTCCCCTCAAAATGTGTTAAACGGATCCTATCTTTAATAATCAGCAAAAAATGTGAATTATAATCAATTTTTGTTGGAAAATGTTTTAATTTCCTCCATTAGCATGATGTACTCTCCTTTTAAATGACAAGAGGGATCTATGAATTGAAAATTTTGTAGAAAATTGTTAGCACTATAAAGGTAGTGTAAATGGTATTATTATACATTTATTAATCATATTGGAAAACTTTTGTTGACTTCTACTTTTAGTGACTTTACTCTGAAGTTATGTAAAAATATGCGGATTGTATAGCTAAAAATGGAAGAAGTGAGAAAAAGAGAAATGTGGTTAAAAGGAATTGGCGGTAAATTAATTGTTGCAATTATAGCTCTTGTATTTGTAACATGTGGCACGCTTGGGCTATCTACTTGGATAAATAGTACAAAAGCCGTGAATGAGCAAGTGGAATCTAATTTGGTATCTAGAGCAGAGGATGTTTCCCAATACATAGAAGAACACTTCCAATTAACACTAGTGGAGGTGGAGGCAATTGCAGAGCAAGAGGCAGTTCGGAGCATGGACTTTGAAAAGCAAAAGCAGTATCTATCGAAACGTCTTGCCGGTAATGAGAATTATTTAGGTTTTGGCATTATCGATGCTAATGGAGTTGCCCATTATCTGGATGATACAACAGCTGAACTAGGGGATCGTGATTACGTAAAAGAAGGTTTTACTGGTAAGTCTGTCATGTCAGAAATTACGATTAGTCGTGTAACAGGTGAACCAGTCATTTTAATTGTTTCTCCAATTGATACAGTGACAGGTGAAAAAGCCTTATTATTAGCACGTATTGACGGCTATTACCTATCTAAAATTGTAGAAGACATTAAGGTTGGAGACAGTGGCTATGCATTTATGTTAGACGCTAACGGAACAATTATTGGACATAATAATCACTCGTATGTGAAGGAGCAATACAATCCAATTAAGGAAGCAGACAAAACAGGTATCAAGACAGGCAGAGCAATGGCTGCTAAAGAAATGATTACTAATGATAACGGTTATTTTACTTTTAAAACGGAAGATACAGGAACTAGTCTAATGGGCTATCATACCCTCGATAATGGTTGGAAAATGGGGGTTATCGCACTAGAAGATGAGATGCTTTCAGGGCTTACTAAGCTTAAGACCAACTTCATTGTCACTACGATCATTGTTTCGATACTTGGGCTATGCATCTCATTTGCCATTTCTCGCTCTGTTAGTAGACCACTTCGACATGTACTTCGCATTAGTGAGGGCTTATCGAATGGAGACTTTACACAGGAGATTCCAGAAAAATATTTGAAACGTATTGATGAAATGGGAACGATGGCACGTGCATTAGATCGCATGACTGATAATATGCGGGAAATGATAGCCAAAGTGAGTCAAGAAGCAACGGCAGTGAATGAAGCTGCGTGTGATTTAATGGGAGATGTAAATGGAGTAACAAAGCGTTCAAAGCAAATTGCTGGTGCAATAAGTGAAGTAGATCGAGGGGCACAAAGCCAAACTGTGATGGCAGAGGAAAGTGCCTCAGCAATGGAACAAATGGCAATAGGGATACAAAATGTAGCTGAAGTTGCCTCCTCAATTGCTTGTAATACAGATTTTATTTCCCAGAAAATTAGTGAAAGCAATCATGCAGTTCAACAATCCGTTCTATGTATGAATGAGATTCAGCAAGGCACAACAGATGAACTATCAATTATTCACAAACTAGAAAAAGAGTCAGAAGAAATTAGCTTAATTTCAAAAATGATTACCGATATTTCCGATCAAACAAATTTATTGGCATTGAATGCCTCTATTGAAGCAGCACGGGCTGGAGATGCTGGTAAAGGCTTTGCCGTTGTAGCAGAAGAAGTTCGCAAGCTATCGGAGCAAACAGCAGAATCAGCTACTAAAATTAATGTGCTCATCGAAAGAGTTCAATCTTATACATTAGAAGTAGTAAAAGCAGCGGAATCTGGTGAAGATAATGTTGAGCGTGGTTTAGCTTCCATTGAGGCAGTAGGAGAACGCTTCGAGGAAATGGTTCAAGCAGTAGGAGAAATAGCAGGTCAAATTGAAGAAATGAATGCTTCAGCTGAACAAATGTCTGCCAACACGGAGGAAGTTTCCGCGTCTATGGAAGAAATGGCAGCTACTGCACATGCGGCCAGTGATTATGTGCATGAGGTAACAGATGCAACAGCGGAACAGTTGAAGACGGTAGCAGTAATGAACAATCAAACTGAAAAACTATCAGAAATGGCAAAACGTTTATATGAAGCCATTCAAAAATTTAAATATTAAATTAGAGAGGAACTGTCTATTAATGATAGCTCCTTCAGAGTGTTAAAAAACAAAATCATTCATACAATTTTTGTGAAAGGTGAAGATGGATTACCGCTCCATGCAGGGGCTCGTCTGTCTCGCTATCCCACGGTTGTCAGACACCCCCTGGAAAGGACGCTGGCGGAACGAAAATCAACCCCTCACCTTGTCAAAAATTCTTTTTCTGCTAGTAACATTGTCTTTTTTCAACAATATAGGAGGAGCCGTAATTTTAATAACAGCTCCTCTATTATAATGCAATTAAGCGTCTTGCATCGCTGCTAGTAATTCTTCTTTCGAAACGGTGCAATCGCCACCACCTTGTACCATTTGGTCACTTCCGCCACCTTTACCATTAATAAGAGGTAGTGCCTTTTGGGCAACATCCTTCATGCTTTTTGAAACATTATTCCCTCTTGCTGCGACGAATTGTAGTTTGCCTTCATTTTCAGATACAAGTAGAGCTATTACATCTTTTTGTTCCGTAACAATCAAACGTGCTATTTTTTGTAGCTCTTGCATTGTTCGCTGATTAAAAGCAGCTGTTACGACACCTTCGCTATTAACAAGTGCCCTTGCTTCATACGTGAGTAATTCCTCTTTCGCAGCAGCGAGAGCCTTTTCTGTAGTTTTTTGAGTAGATAAAACTTTTGAAAGTGCTGTGGCAGCTTCAATCTCAGGGACACTTAATTGACGAGCAACGTCCGCTAATACTTTTTTACGCATGTCAAGCTCAGTCAAAACGCGTTGACCACACACAAAAGAAACGCGCACATTGCCCTTCATTTTCTCCGTACCTAATATTTTGATGGTACTAACTTGCCCTGTGGATGTAGGGTGAGTGCCACCACAACCGTTGTAATCAAAATTAGGGATAATCACAAGTCGGATGTCTCCCGTCACTGCGACTTCTTTACGAAGATTATAGTTGCCCAGCTCTTGCTCTGTAACCCAGGTAGTTTGAATAGGGCGGTTCTCTAAAATTATGTCATTGGCTCTTGCTTCTGCCGCTGCAAGCTGTTGCTCAGAAATCATTTCTATAGCAAGATCAATTGTTACTTGCTCACTGCCTAGATGAAAGCTTACAGTCTGCGCATTAAAAAGCTCTACAAAAGCAGCTGTTAAAATATGTTGGCCAGCATGTTGCTGCATATGATCAAATCGTCTTGGCCAATTTAATTTGCCATGTACGACACCATCTAAAGTCGATAGATCACCTTCAATATAGTGACGAATTTCATCATCCACTTTTTCAACATCTATGACCTCCAACGCATTCAATGTACCTGTATCGTGAGGTTGACCACCACCAGTGGGATAGAAAGCGGTGTTCGATAGTACAACATACTGACGGTCGAATTCATCAGTTCCTTTACTAATAATAGTTGCATCAAACTCTTGTAACATAACGTCTTGATAATATAATAGCTCTTTCATGAAAAAGCCTCCTCGTATGTAGGGAAATTTAGTTCTAAATTAATTCCATTTCATTGTGGCATAATTAACTACAGGTGTATACGGGTTTTCTAGTTGACCCATGCTGAAATTGATTTAATATAGAAAAGAACAGCTAAAGAAAAAGGAGCAAATATAATGGAAATTACACAATTCTCAATGGAAGAAATTTTAGACCCAACAAATATTATTGAAGGTAAGCGTTATGAATTTATTCTGGATGTAGAAATTGATGAAGAGGATGAGCTTTACCACGAAGCTGGTATTGAAATTCGTGTCCTTATAGGTGAAAAAAACGAAGAACCATTTATATTAAATTACTTCATCATGGAAAAGGCTGAAGGTGAATATTTAGACTTTGCATTAGAGGATGATGAACTAGAAGAAATTTTGACATTCTGTAAAGAAGAAATAGCAAAAGCATAGTAAGTAACAGGTAGAGAGTATATATTCTTTACCTGTTTTTTTATTGAATTAAGGATTATGTAAGCATGATGAAATATACATGTAGTATTGAAGGACTAAACTTAGTTTTAGTGTTCATAAAATAGGGCAATTTAAAGAGAGAGGTGTTTCTATGTCAACGTACACACAATCCATTTTTATAGCATTTTTCATAACCATTATTTTATCCTTTGTACTATTTATACCATGGCTGATTTATACGTATCGCAAGTATGGATACTTATCGATGTCCAAAACCATTATCATGTTCTCATTTATTTTTTACTTTTTATCTGCGCTTTGCTTAGTATTACTACCATTTCCGTCTACAAGAGATACTTGCTCACTTCAATCCGCAGACACCGTTCATACTAATTTGCGACTTTTTCAATTTGTTGATGATGTTTTAAAGGATAGTGGCGTTGTTGCCACAAATCCATCTACATGGCTTGCTATCACAAAACAGCAGGCATTTTTTCAAGCCTTCTTTAATTTCTTACTATTAATGCCATTCGGCGTTTACTTGCGATATTTTCTTAAAGAAAGAAGGTACTGGAAACGTGCATTTTTAATTAGCTTTTTGCTAACATTGTTTTATGAGGTCACACAAAGAACAGGCATTTATGGCATCTTTAATTGCGCATACCGAATCTTTGATGTCGATGACTTATTACTAAACAGTATAGGTGCGCTCCTAGGTTTCTTCCTAGCACCAATTGTTTGGGCATTATTCCCCTCTCATGAAGAGGTTGAGACTAAAGCTGCTGAAATGGAAAAAAATGATATTGTTAAGCCGATTTCTATTTTACTAGCATTGGTCATTGATTTATTTATCGCCCAATTGGTTTGGGTGATTATTGGTGTTCTGACAGGGTATAGCGGTACTTTTGAATTTTTAGTGAAAATGGCTCTGTACATTATACTCTTTGGTTTGCTACCAAGTATGATGAATGGCGCAACGCTTGGTATGAAGGTGATGCGTTTTACAATGGTCAACAAGAATGGTAAAAGTATTGTAAAGCAATCATGGCGTCGTTGTATTGCTATTATCGCTACCTTGTGTTTATCAGATGCCATTACAACATTAGGTGACATTCAATTAGATATGGATTCATCATTTTATGTTCTACAAATTGTCATTTCTCTACTTGCCGCAATAGCAGGTTTTACACTTACAATGATATTAGCCGTTCATGTAGTAAGAGTCATCGTAAGTGGTGGAAAACGACGTTTGTATATCGATCAATATGCTGATTTAATGGCAACAAGGAAAAAATAAGGGGGCTTGTAGAATGAAATACGTCATCATTGGGGGAGATGCTGCAGGTATGTCTGCAGCAATGGAAATCTATCGAAATGTTCCAGGAGCAGAAATAACTACTTTAGAACGTGGTTTTATTTATTCATATGGGCAATGTGGATTGCCTTATGTTGTAGATGGTCGTATTTCATCAACCAAACGTTTAATTGCAAGAGATGTCGAAACTTTTCGAGATAAGTATGGCATTGATGCAAGAGTTGGCTATGAGGTAGAGAATGTAGATATAGAGAAGAAGGTTATTACAGGTACACAAGCAAGTGGCGACAAATTTGAGATTACCTACGATAAACTTCTTATTGCAACAGGTGCTAGTCCAGTCATGCCTGTGAAAAAGGGGAATGAGCTAGATGGTATCCATACGGTAAAAACAATTCCTCAACTGGAAGATTTGATGGCAGATTTAACACCAGAGATTGAGCAGGTAACCATCATAGGTGGTGGCTATATTGGTTTAGAAATGGCTGAAACAATACATGCCTGTGGGAAAAAGGTAAGACTTGTTCAGCGCGGAAGTCATGTGGCCCGTATTTTAGATGAAGAACTTGCTCAGCATGTGCATGAGGAAGCGAAAAAGAACGATGTAGAGCTGTTATTAAATACGAGCGTTGAGGCTTTTGAAGGAAATAAACGAGTGGAACGTGTTATAACAGATAACGGCGTTCTAGAGACGGATTTAGTCATTGTCGCTTCAGGCATAAAACCAAATACACAGTTTTTAAAGGATACTGGGATTGCACTTGCAAAAAATGGGGCGATCATTGTAAATCGTCATTTAGAGACTTCCCTTGAAAATATTTATGCAGCTGGCGATTGTGCAACTCACTTTAATATTGTGAAAGAACGTTTAGATTATATACCGTTAGGAACGACTGCCAATAAGCAAGGTCGATTAGCAGGTCTCAACATGTCAGGCAAATTTGCTCCGTTTAGAGGAATTGTGGGCACATCTATTTTAAAGTTCTTCAATTTAACTATTGCTACAACAGGCATTAATGAGCGCGATGCTAAAGAGCTTGGTTTTGACTATGAGGCATTTAAATTATCTGCACGCCATATAGCTGGGTATTATCCCGGTGCACAACGTATGTTTATAAAAGTGGTCGTTCGCAAGCGCGATCAATTGTTATTGGGTGCGCAAATCGTGGGACCAGTGGGAGTCGATAAGCGTATCGATGTGTTTGCGACAGCATTATATAGTAAAATGACCTTACCTGATTTGCTAGATTTAGATTTGGCCTATGCACCACCATTCAACGGTGTTTGGGACCCTTTGCAGCAGGTGGCAAGAATGAATGGACGTTTATAATAGGAGGTAGAGAGATGAGCATTTATGATATTAATGTAACTTTAGAAGATGGTACTATCTATAGCCTTGAACGTTATAAAGGAAAGCCGATGCTAATTGTTAATACAGCTTCTAAATGTGGCTTTACACCACAATTTGAAGAATTAGAAGGTCTCTATGAAAAGTATCAGGAGCAAGGTCTGGTTGTACTTGGTTTTCCATCAAATCAATTTAAACAAGAGCTAGCGACAGCTGAAGAAGCGGCCTCCCAATGTCGATTAACCTATGGTGTGACATTTCCCATGCATGAGATTGTTAAGGTGAATGGTAAAGAAGCACATCCTATTTTCGATTATCTTACTTCCCACTCCAAAGGATTTTTAGGCAATAGTGTTAAATGGAACTTTACAAAATTCCTTGTAAACCGTAATGGAGAGGTTGTTGGACGCTACGCCTCAGCAGATAAGCCAAGTAGCTTTGAGGAAGATATTCAAAAAGTATTAGCTCAATAGATTAGAAAGGTTCATGCACAACTTGTGTATGAATCTTTTTTTGTTTATAAATTCCAAAAAGCAGTGGATTTAAGGTTGCTGTAAGCTTGCGACAAATTTGCTGTAAGTTTGGGGTCGTATACTAAAGTCAGAAAGAAGAGGTGAGCGTATATGACGCCATTATTAAAGGTACAAAACGTTGGAAAAACTTACGGCAAAGGCGCAAATACTTTTACAGCGCTATCGAATATATCATTTGAAGTAGCAAAGGGAGAGTTTGTTGGGGTAATGGGTCCTTCTGGGGCTGGGAAATCTACGCTTCTTAATGTATTAGCAACGATTGATACGCCAACGACTGGTGAAATTATTATTGAAGATACTAATTTGGCACGTATGAAGGATGCTGAATTAGCAGATTTTCGTCGAGATAATTTAGGGTTTATTTTCCAGGATTATAACTTGCTTGATTCTTTAACAGTGCGCGAAAATATTGTCTTACCACTAGCGATTGCAAAAATGCCGACAAAGGCTATTAATGCGAGAGTTGATCGCATTGCTGCATTGTTTGGAATTAGTGATTTATTAAACAAATATCCTTATCAAATTTCAGGTGGGCAAAAGCAGCGTACAGCCTCATCGCGAGCATTAGTGACAGAACCGAAACTAATTTTTGCCGATGAGCCTACAGGTGCGCTAGATTCAAAATCTGCAACCGATTTATTAGAAAGCTTAAGTGATTTAAACCAATCTCAAGCCGCAACGATTATGATGGTTACTCATGATGCCTTTGCAGCTAGCTTCTGCCAGCGCATTCTATTTATTCAGGATGGACAGCTATCTAAGGAAATTCAACGTGGGACTCTAACGAGGAAGCAATTTTTCCAAGAGATCTTGCAGGTGCTATCTAGCATCGGGGGTGGAGTAAATGACGTTATTTAGTTTAGCGCGTAAAAATGTTCAACGCAATTTATCGAATTACTTTTTATATATTGCCTCAATGGTATTTAGTATCGTTATTTACTTTACGTTTGTGACACTCAAATATAATGATGACCTTTCAGCCTTAAAGCAATCGTCACAACAAATTAAAGGATTGATGAGTGCCTCGTCAGTCGTACTTCTGTTCTTCATTGTCATCTTTATGGCCTATTCCAACTCGTTTTTTATGAAGAAGCGGAAAAAGGAAGTAGCCCTTTACTCGTTACTAGGTGTACGTAAGCAAAAAATTGGCTTAATGCTCTTTTTTGAAAATTTAGTCATAGGACTTGTCTCTCTAATGTTTGGTATCCTTCTAGGTTTCTTTATGTCCCAAGGGCTATTAATGATACTAGTACGCTTAATGGGCTATGAAGTGGTTGGTAGCCTGACATTTTCAATGGAGGCACTAATTAATACAACGGGCATTTTTGCACTACTGTTTTTATTCACATCCTTACAAGGTTACCGTGTAATTTATCAATTTAAGCTAATTGATTTATTCCACGCAGACAAACAGGGAGAGCAAATTCCACGTGCTTCATTAGTAGCTGCTCTACTCGGCACTGTACTTATTGCATTTGGTTATTATACAGCTGCCTCTGATATGTTTACGAGTGAAATATGGCGATTCTTTACGGTATTAGGTACGCCATTAGTGGTTATAGGGGTGACAATTGCAGGGACATACCTTCTATTCCATAGTGTGAGTGTCTTTGTGTTAACAGCATTAAAGAAAGCAACATCATGGTCCTGGAAGGGTTTAAATTTAATCGGTGTTTCTCAATTATTGTATCGTATTCGAGCCAATGCCAAATCGTTGTCAATCATTGCAATTTTAAGTGCCACTACGATTACAGCAGGTGGCGGTGTCTTCGGTATGTATTATAATGCAGAAGCTTCTGTACGTCAGATGCTGCCAAACACATTTATGTGGAAAGGCGAGACAGTAGAATTTTCACAACAAGATGTCTTATATAATGAAGCACTGGCTGTGAAAAATTTACGTGTAGATAATGAATTCTCATTTTTCGAATATACATTACTTAAGGAATCGGACTATAATCGTTTAGCAAAATTACAAGGCAAGGATAAAGAGCTACACATTCCAGAGGGTTCTACGGTTTTACTGGATGCAGCCTATGATGAACGATTTTCACATGATTATACAGGTGAGGACTTTAAGCTACAAAACGGAGACTCCTTCCATGTAGAGAAGATGTACACGGAAAGCGTGTTAAACTTTATAGCAGCTGGAACAGTTCTCGTTGTGAATGATCAAGAGTTTAAAGCTACTGATGCCGATGAAATTATGATGCAGGTTGTTGGATTGGATAATGATTTGAAACAACAGGATGTGTCGAAAGACATTTACCAGCAGTTGTCTTCTGAACAACAAGAATCATTTTCTAGTGTACCGCAAAGCTATGAGGATAGTTTAGCAACAGTTGGTGCTCTATTGTTTGTAGGAAGCTTCCTAGGATTGGTTTTCCTAACAGCAACGGGCAGTATTATCTACTTCAAAATTTTAACGGAAGCCGAAGAAGATCAGGAAAAATATGCTATTTTAAATAAAGTTGGTGTAAATAGTAAGCAAATCTTAAAGACAGTAGCAGGACAGGTCGCTGTTATCTTTAGTGCGCCACTTATTGTGGGGATTGCACATAGTGTGTTTGCATTACTAGCATTTTCACAGCTATTTAACATGAATATTACAAAACCAGTCATCTTGTGGATGATTGCATATTCAGCTATTTACTTTATTTATTATATCTTTACCGTTCGTTCGTTTTATAAAATAGTGAGACAGGGGAATTAATATGAAAAAAGTATTTTTCGGAATAGGTGCATTGTTTATCTTATTCGTAGCAGGGTTAATTGTATTGATGACTGTAGATTTTAACCGATTAAATAAAGATACCAACTATGTTCATATCACGGCTGATGGTGAGGTAGAGGAGTATAAAGCAGATAGTGGTGAAATCTTTAAAATGTATTGGTACGAGCTACCTACTTACGATAAAAATGGGGAAGAGAAAACATTAAAGTTTTCCGCTCATAAAAATTTACGCCAGGATGCTTATTTAAAGCTTTACGTGAAAAAGGAAACAGAAGTTACTTCATTTGATGAAGTGAAATTCCATGAATTACCTGCTAAAGTACAGGATCAAATGAAATAACACAAAGAGGGAGTCTCAAATTTTGAGACTCCTTCTTTTCCACACGAAAGTTCAGTGCAAAGTATTTAGCGTTTAAATTCAACTGGTTAAATTTAGTTTATTTATTTAGTATTCCTTTTGTAGATCAATAATAACGCATGTACCTTTTCCTTTTTCCGAGGTGATGGTCACTGTTCCTCCATGGGCCTCAATGATATCTCTAGCAATAGCTGTACCTAAACCAGTACCAGCAGTATTGTCCGTATTTGTGCCACGGTAATAGCGTTCAAAAATATGTTCCAAATCCTCTGGGGCTATCCCCTTGCCATTATCAGAAATTGTTAGAGTATGCTCATCAACAGACACATAGACAGATACATCGGGAGCATTATGAAGCAATGCATTGTGTAAAAAGTTCATGATAGCTCTGCGCATAAAATGTTCATCTATTTGATGAAGACTGTTCGCAGTTGTCGCCTCAAACGTTAGATTAGCTTGTTCATATTGTGGTGTATTTAATGTTTCAATCACTATCTCTCGAATAAAAGGCACCATGTTCACTTCATTTAGTGTAAGTGGAAGCTGTTGATGTCTTAAACGCATCGTTAAATTTAAGTCATCCAGTAGATTTTGCATATGCAATGATTGTTTTTCTATAACTTTTGCGTACTCGATTTGCTCAGTATTTGTTATTTGTGCATCATTCAATAGTTCTGCATAACCTCGAATAGAGGCAAGTGGCGTTTTCATATCGTGGGAGACATTACTAATCCATTCTTCACGCATAATTTCTAGTCTCTTTCGCTCCTGTTCATGGGCTGCCAATTCTCGTGATACTTCATTTAAGTTTTCAAAAACCGGCTTGTAGACACCACCAGGAGTCTTAATAGACGTATGATCATGATTCTTTAAATGGTGAATGCGATCTATCATCGCATAAAGAGGTTTCGTTAATGTACGACCAAAAAGCCATCCTACTAATGTAGCTACTAACAAGTCCGCAATCACGATGAACAGGCCAAATTTCCCTATAAACTGTAAGAGTGATGTACCAGAAACATGCGTAACAAGCCTTGTAACACCGCTACCTTTAATACCAATTAAATAACTAAAGGGATCCTTACTGCCAATATACACCGTAGTATCAGAATCGAATTCTTTATATTTATATACTTGAATTAAGTCGATAGGTGCATAGTGCAATGGTGCTTTATCTGGTGCAAAATGAGAATCAATAACTTGACCATTTTCATCAAGCAATTGTATCCAAGCATTTCTTTGATGCAATTGTTCGAGTCCATCTTCACGTATGGAGGTTGCTCCATTTTTTATCTCGATATGTTTTTGAAATTCTCGCACAAAGTTTTCCTCTTCGGTGGCAGAAACACCTTCAGAGTCAGTTGTTAGCCGATAAGTAAGGAGTCCCATGAAGATAGCTGTATTGACAAAAATAACAATGATGACGATAGAAAGTACGGAAAGGAGAAAGCGAGCGGTTAATTTCCACTTCATTCTTGTGCCTCTTTGGGCATGACAAACTTATAGCCAAGTCCTTTTACAGTTGTGATATATAGAGGATTAGACGCATCCTGCTCAATTTTTTCACGCAACCGGCGAATATGCACCATAACAGTGTTATCAGAACCGAAGAAATCCTCTCCCCATACACGTTCAAACAATGTTTCTTTACTTAAGATTCGATTGGGATTGTGCATAAAGCACGCCATTAACCCAATTTCCTTAGCTGTTAACTCCAATAACACGCCATTTTTATGCACTTCAGTTTCATCGGCATTCAACTGAAATGGTCCAATTTGTAGTGTTTTTTCAACAATATTCGTTATGGTATCTTGTGTTTGATAGCCAGCTCTACGTAATTGCGCCTTCACACGATAGGCTACTTCTTTCGGGCTAAAAGGTTTTGTAATATAATCGTCTCCGCCAATGGCTAGTCCTAAAATTTTATCAATTTCCTCATTTTTAGCAGACATGAAGAGCACAGGGACATGGGATACTTCACGGATACGTCTACATAAATCGTAACCCTCACCATCGGGAAGCATGACATCTAGAAGTATAATATCGGGTGTTGTTTGTTGAAAGCTTGTCCAAGCATCGCGAATGGTACTAGCTGTATAAATTTGTTTGTAGCCCTCTTTTTGTAAGCTTACTTTTAGTAGATTCGCTAAATCTGCCTCATCATCCACTACTAAAATGGTTGGTTCTTGCACTTGTTCACACGACCTTTCGATTTGGAAGAATCTTTACTGACAATTATTATAAATGAAATGTATAGAAAAGAGGAAATGTTGGGTTGTATTCTACAAGAAAGGAAGTACATTTTTTATATAAACCACTACAAGGTGAAACCTTTACAGATTCTAAAGCGTAAAAAGAGTATTACAAATTAGGAGGAATGGCGATGTTTAAAAAAATAGCAGCAGATGCACTTGGACTTTCAGATATTGGTGTGGTTGTGCCAAGAGAGGACTATGATAAGACAGATGCAGATGATTTTATCTTACATGAAATTGATGAAAAAATTTATTTTTTAATTAAAACGAAGGCTGATGAGTATTGCTTTACAAATCGTGCAATTATTCATGTAGATGGCGAAAGTGCTATGAGCAAGAAACGATTACTGCGACGCTATGACTATTCAATGTATACTGTGACAGAAGTTTTTCTCGAAACAGCAGGAACAATCGACCTTGATGTCGAAATTAAGTTTACAATCGGCAATTCCCCACTGTCCATCGACATTCATAAACGCTTTATTGATGACATTAAAGATTTATATAAAGCACTACATGCCATTAGCTATGAACAAAAGAACAATGCTTATAAGCTAGAAGTAGCGGAAAAAAGTTTAAACATAGCATCATCATCACTTGGTCGAATTGGCAATGACAATATATCTCCTGCGTCGTCATTCAAAGAAATTACAAGCTTTGCGAATACCTGGATGATCGATCATAAAGATAAGTATAAAAAAGAAGACTTCTCACATATTTTTGATTTATATATGAACAATTGATAAAAATAGCTCTCTGCAAGTGTAGAGAGCATTTTTAACATATAACGATATACATAAAAATTATTCTAGGAGCGTGATTAGAAAATGACAAACGACATGCATGTGCTAGAAAAAGAAGAGGTAGAAAGTGATGATTTTATACAGCAACCTCAAGCCGCTGAAACATTGTTCGTAAATGAGTTTATTGATGGTATTTTAGATCCATCACAGAAGATGTTAGGACCACTTAAGGATGGTGGAACGATTATTGCCAATACAACACCTGGATGTTGGGGCCCCATGCTTACACCTACTATTCGCGGAGGACATGAAGTAACGAAGCCCGTGTTTGTAGAAGGGGCAGAGGTGGGTGATGCTATTGTTATAAAAATTAAATCTATTCAGGTCACATCTCTTGCAACTTCGTCTGGCCATGATGAGGCAATTGTAGATCGATTCATTGGTGATCCGTTTGTTTCTGTAAAATGTCCAGGCTGTGGCAAGCTTCATCCAAGCACAGTTGTAAAAGGGATAGGCCCACATGCAATTCGATGTTCTACATGTGATACAGAAACGGCACCCTTTAAAATGACAAACGGTTATACGATGGTACTAGATCATAAAGGGCAAATGGGTGTAACGGTTGGACGAGAGGGTGCTAGACGAATTGCACTTGATGCTAGAACCTACATGAGAACACCTGAAAATTCTGTACAAAATCCTGTTGTAGCATTGGCTCCAAGCGATTTAGTAGGTGTATTGGCGAGAATGCGACCATTTTTAGGTCAGCTTGGTACAACCCCTTCTAAAGCGATGCCTGATTCACATAATGCAGGTGACTTTGGTTCATTTTTAATTGGAGCACCACATGAATATGCTTTTACTCAAGAAGAATTGGATTTACATCGTACCGATGGACATATGGATATCAGCCGAGTACGAGAAGGTGCGACTATTATTTGTCCAGTCAAGGTACCAGGCGGTGGTGTATATATTGGAGACATGCATGCTATGCAAGGGGACGGCGAGATTGCAGGACATACAACTGATGTAGCGGGTATTGTACAGCTTGAAGTTAAGGTCTTGAAGAAAGTAGCTTTGGAAGGCCCAATTTTACTACCAAATGTAGAAGATTTACCTTATACAGCAAAGCCCTTTACAAAGGAAGAAAAACGTCGCGCACGTGAGCTAGCGGAGGAGTTTGGTGTTAAGCAGGTAGAGGATGCATTCCCAGTGTCGGTGGTTGGTTCTGGTAAAACGTTAAATGAGGCGACTGATAACGCGATTAGTCGAGCTGCGAAGCTATTTGAGATGAGCGAACCAGAGGTTTTAAATAGAGCAACAATCACAGGCTCCATTGAAATCGGACGCCATCCAGGGGTTGTCACAGCCACTTTCCAAGTACCTAAAACTGTATTGAAAAAGGTAAGAATATATAAAACTATTAAAAAACAATATGACTAATAAATGATTTCTTGAAAAAGCAAACTTTTAAAAGTTTGCTTTTTTGTATGAGCTATAAGTCAGATAAGTAATTGTTTTTCTGAAATTTGAAGTTTGGATTGAAATCTATTGTTGTGTTGATATAATAGTTAAAGTTTAACAATGATGAACAGGACCTTATATAAAATAGATGAGTATAGAAGAGAAAAGTTGGTGTCTAATGACAGAAATTATAGGTGTGGAAAACAAAATAGAGAAAAAGAGTAGTATAAAACCTTTTATATTAAAAATGAGAGGGGGAGGTCATGCTCCTTCTCGAACAAATTTCGCTGATGCCTTTACTGGAGCAATGGGAGGATTAATATGCATTTTTGTGTTGCTATGGTTAACTAACATTACCGATTCACCTTGGTTAATGGCATCATTAGGCGGTAGCTGCGTTCTTATATTTGTCGTTTGGAATGCACCTTTGTCCCAGCCACGAAATATAATTGGAGGTCACTTCATTTCGGCATTTATCGGGTTGGCCATGTATTCATTACTAGGCTCCAATATATTGTCTATTAGTCTTGGTGTTGGATTAACTATATTTTTTATGGCCTTTTTAGGTGTCATCCATCCACCAGCAGGCGCCAATCCTATAATTATTATTTTAGGAGGTTATGGTTGGAGTTATTTACTAACCCCTGTATTAATTGGAGCAGTCATAATTGTATTTTTCGGTTTGTTGATCAATAATTTACGAGAAAAAAGAAAATATCCGTTGTTTTGGTAAAGATGATATCCATCTATGAAGTGTGTCCACTTATATAGATGGTTTTTTTATATTTGTTAACGTTTTTGCTATACATACCCATATTTTTTTAGCATATGTTAGTTAAGATTTGTTATATTGAAGAAAGAGTGTAAAAATCATGTATTTAAATGATAGGGGAAGATCTTTGTTGGTAGAAATTGATGGGAGGATCCATTTTTATGCTGTTGGACTGTGATGAGCAATTATTCATGGCTTATAAACAAAGAAGTAAAAAGGGTGCTGAAAATATACTAGCAACTTGGCTGGAGGCAGAGTCAAATCTGCAAGAAGATCCAAAAATACTTGGTACTTCGCTTTCACCCAATCTATTTTTAGTAAACGAAGAAACGGCTAAGAATATTGCCTTTTCCACAGCACGTAAATATTGGGGTCATGTATCAACAGAAATGCAAATATATTTTGACAAATATGGTTTAGATTCAAAATTTGTGAATGAGCGTCTCAGTGCTTTTTTCTATACCCAAAAGGGTAAAGATACTTTTTTTGAGCAGCTTTTTGCACAACATACAATAGACTTAGAACGATTAATTTGGTTAGTCTTTGGGAAACGAATGCAAATAGCTATGCCAGTTAATGAGCTACAATCAATTATCTTATATAAATTTCAAGATGAATATTTAGTGCATATGATGTATAAAGAGCATGTATCTTTTTGGCATTGGCTTTTCACAAAAAAAGTTTATTCACTGCTTATCCACAAACCTTTAGAGCAATTCACATTTCTTTATGAAATAATGGGACATTTCGAGCATTCTGTGAGAGAAAATTGTGAACATGTGGATAACTTTGTGAATAACTATAAAGCGATACTGGATAAGTGTATAACTCATGTGGATAAGCATAATGCTAGCTGTTTGGCAAAGAAACAGTTACGTCTTTATCAAATTGTTACTCATTATCGCTTATCAGAAGGTGATTTTAAAAGTGTCAAAGGGCTTATTACCTCATTTGAAGCTGAATGGCGCTACTCAATGTATGCACTATCAGAGAAGGAAAAAGTGTTAATTGCCTATATTTTATTTCATATAGCAAATAGAGAACAGCAGAGTGAAATGGTTATACAATATGGTGAATATTTATTAGAGGATGAGCGAATAAATAATTATGCCATTGAAATATTACTAGAGTATAAAGAGCTATTACCAAATCGTAAACCAACACCACCTGCCATTATTAAAAATTATCAGCTAAATTATTTAGAAAATTTATATGCCATTCTACTGGAGCACTATGTAAAAATGGCACGTTATGAGGATGGCTTACTTTTATTAAAAGAGCATGTTTTAGCATCGAATAAAAAAATCAATTCTTCATTAGTACACAAAAACTTTAGTAGTGAACAACTTATTGCAATTGAGGCATATGTTCAACAGGATATAGCACTTCATGTGAATAACTCTCTACAACATATTGGTTTGTCTGTGGAAGAGTGGCGACGCAATTATCGTCAACCAAATGCACCATACTATGTTGTCGCACAAAGTGCATCCCTGCATATGTTAAATATTTTAAGAGTTTTGTTTGTAACCGAGCAGTACGAGCTTTTTGAAAAGTTAATGGAGATTTACAAAAAATATCTACTAATAGATGATCATTTTGAAAACCTACGTATGTTTATTAGTGCATATGTATAAAAAAGGTGTCTAATACATCACAGTATTAGACACCTTTTTTTACTCTAAAACGCCTTTTTCCTTCAAAGCCTCAATTTGTTCAGCATCAAAGCCTAGAGATAGTAAAACTTCCTCATTATGCTCGCCTAATTTAGCACCAACATGCTTGTATTCAGGCTGCGTACCATCAAATTTAAACGGAGAGGCAATTTGTTTTTGCATAGTGCCATCGCTTTTGGGAATAGTCACAATCATTTCTCGTGCCTTTAGCTGTGGATGCTCACATGCTTCAGGAAATGTTAGAACTGGCTCTACACAACCTTCGAAATCCTCGTTAAACACCTCAAGCCATTCCTCATATGTCTTGGACAAGAAAGCGTCGTGAACAGCCTCTTTAAAACGAATTTGTGTATAGTAGGAGTCATTGAAGGTATTATCGATCAATTCGGGAATATCGAGTGCTTCACAGAGCAATTTGCGAAATTGAGGCTCTAAACTACCGACAGAAAAAAATCGCCCATCCTTTGTTTTGTAAAAATCATAGTAGCTGCCTCCATTTAAAATTTCTTGCTCTGGCTGTGGGACACGTCCACCTCCAATAAATGCTGCACCATACATAGCATTAAGTGAAAAGACAGCATCTGTCATACTAATATCGATGAACTGTCCTTCTCCTGTTTTTTCACGATGGAGGGCAGCAGCCAGTACGCCTATTGCTGCATGCATTGTCCCTCCAGCTATGTCAGCTAGTTGGACGCCCATGGAAACAGGTTTTTTATCCTTATGGCGTGAATAGTCGAGTAAGCCTGCTAAGGATAGATAGTTATTATCATGTCCTGGACGATTACTATATGGCCCTGTTTGTCCGTAGCCAGTTATCGCACAATAAATAACCTTAGGATTTATTTCTTTAAGCGCTTCATAGCCGATGCCAAGTCGATGCATTACACCAGGTCGAAACCCTTCGATAATAACGTCATATTCCTGTACAAGTGATTTAACAATGTCGATAGCTTCTGGTGATTTTAAATTTAGCGTTATAGACTTTTTTGATCGATTTAAATGTTGATGGATATATGCCTCATGATCCTCGTCATAGGGAGGCATGATTCGCGTTAAATCAACCCGCTTTGAAGATTCGACATGGATAACATCTGCTCCTAAATCAGCAAATATCATTGTCGCCATTGGTCCTGGTAGTAATGCAGAAAAATCGAGAATTTTTAACCCCTTTAAAATACCCAAATCTTCCAACCCCTTTTTGTGTAGGCTACACAACCATCTGTATGATGATGGCGAGTAGCGCTTTTCTCATAATCCCCATTGTGTGAAAAGCGTATTCTATATACTGTATTATTACAGTTTATTGTATTTTAATGAGTATTATAACAGATTGAATCTTAACTTGCCTATGCTAATTTTTATTATAAAATAAACGCTTCAACTTTTATATGTCAGAATAACAATAAAAGTAAAAAAATTTAGAATTTAGATTTTCTATCAAATTTCAGATAATTAGCGTCAGTTGTTGGAATTTTTAATCTAAGTAACTAAAATGTTGCAATTTTGTTTGCTAGATTCTATATGATACGATCTCGTTTATTGATACAATCCTAGAGGTGTGTTGGATTCTTCTTACACAATTAATACATGTTACTTTTACCTATAGGAGCCATTGCTTATAATAGGCACTAATTGTTTAAAGTATCTCTCAAAATATACATATAAAAAATCATAAATAGGAGGGGAAAAATGAAATCGCACCGATTAAAGTTAAAGCATCTTATAATGGGCGTAGCAATGGCAGCATTCTTTTTAACAAGCATAGGTAGTGTTTGGGGCGGCTATAGGATGAACATTGATTCCATTAAGGAAAATGCGCTAGAAACGAATAGAGTCTATGCTCAAAAATTAGCCTCAACTGCTGATTCCTATCTACATGAAGCTTTTCAAATCTTAGGATATAGTGCGGAGCAGGTCAGGACGAAAATGGATGATGAACAAGTATTGAATCAGGAAACAGAGCGCTTGAGATTGCAAAATCAAATGTTCAATTCGGTGGTTATAACAAATGCAAAGGGACTTGTTTTATCTGTCTCTCCGCCCTCTATAGAAATTAAAGGAGAGATTTTAACATCAATGGGCGCTAAAGAGGCATTAGCCAAAAAGACACCCATTATTTCTAAGCCATATGAGGCGATGACAGGGCGGCTCATCATTTTTATATCGCATCCTATTTTCTCGGAGTCCAATGAATATCTAGGAATGATTGCTGGCACTATCTATTTAAAGGAACCTAATGCCTTTAAAACCTTGTTGGGAGAACATTATAGTAAGGATGGTTCTTACGTATATGTAGTTGATTCAGATGGACGAGTTATCTATCATCAAGATCCAAGTCGTATTAATGACATTGTAACGAAAAATAAAGTCGTTCAAGCTGTTACATCTGGCAAGGATGGTGCCCAACTAGTTGAGAATACAAAAGGAGTGAAAATGCTAGCAGGCTATAGTGCAGTGGCATCGACAGGGTGGGGAGTTGTTGCGCAGAAACCTTTAGAGGTAGCATTAGCCCCTTCATTTGATCGTGTACAGGAGGTCATTATAAAATCTGTCCCTCTTATGTTTGTTTCGATTATCATTGTACTTTGGGCTGCAGCACGTATTGCGAATCCCTTACAACAACTAGCATCATTAACAGAAGAGAGTTTAGATAAGAAAAATGTAGAAGGTTTAAAATCTGTTAGTGGATGGTACTTTGAAGCCTATTCATTGAAGAATGCATTGGTTCGAAGTTTATCGTTTCTACATGGACAGGTCTCCTTTTTCAAGGATCAATCTACTGTTGATCCACTGACGGGAATTACGAACCGACGTACAATGGATTCAATGCTTGCTGAATGGTTAGCAAGTAAGGTACCACATGTCATTATTTTGCTAGATTTAGACCACTTTAAAAGTGTGAATGATACATATGGACATGCAGTAGGTGATAAAGTTTTACAATTTTTGGCTAGACAAATGGAATCAGTAGCTCGGGAAGGCGATGTATGTTGCCGGTACGGTGGCGAGGAATTTGTCATGCTTCTACCGAACACGACGGTAGAGGGAGCCAAACTAGTCGCAGAACAACTACGAAAAACTTTGGCTGATACGGTCAGTCCTTGTGGTAGACCAATAACATTATCTGCAGGAATAGCATCCTATCCTGCAATGGCAAATACAACTGAAGCGCTAATTGAAGCGGCTGATGACGCACTTTACCTTGCGAAACAAGAAGGGCGAAATCAGGTAAAAGTCGGAGTCTCAAAAAAGGAATAAAAAAATACAACAAAAGAGCTTACAACCCAAATTTTTGGGGTAATGATTAATGCAAACATCATTTGGGCAAGCTGTATATAAGTCATCAACCACATGACTTTTAAATTATGTTCAAATGATATGTAACTCGGGCCACATCTCTTGATCGACTTGACAAGACGTAAGGTTATCCCCCTTTCCCTTATGACACCCCAAGTACGACTAGATGTATGCCTATATATCGTCAAAAGCCAAGCGAGCACCGATGCTCCTTGGCTTTTTAGCATTTTGTGGAATATTCTAACAGAGTAACAAGCTGTGGTTTTAATAGTGATTAGTACAAGGAGCCTTTAAGGAAAACTTAGCTTTCTTTTTGATGACAACAAATTTGTTGCTCCTTGGCAATTCCCTTTAAACGTGCATAATCATTTCCCCATGTACACATCGTATTTAAAACGGGGATAA
Source organism: Lysinibacillus sp. G01H (assembly GCF_028872195.1). Lineage (NCBI taxonomy): Bacteria > Bacillati > Bacillota > Bacilli > Caryophanales > Bacillaceae > Lysinibacillus > Lysinibacillus sp. G01H. The sequence goes on from NZ_CP118397.1 coordinate 211,356, forward strand.
ATGACTCTCCTAAATCTGTTAAACTATATTCTACTTTTGGTGGTACTTCTTTAAATATTTCTCTCCGAACAAGTCCGTCTCTTTCTAACTGCTTCAATTGATCAATTAGAACTTTTTGCGTAATTCCGGGTATTAATTCATAAAACTCTTTCGTCCTTACTGATTGTTGACTCAAGAAAAATAGTATTAAACATTTCCATTTGCCACCTGCAATATCCATAAAAATATTGATTCCTGTATTATAGTTCACCATGTGCTTTCTCTCCTAAATAGGCACAAAAAAGTGGCTATACCACTTTTTTGTGCGTTATTTTCTTATTTATTATTGCTTACTATAATTAGAGGCGCAATACATTAAAACTTAGGAGTTGTTAATAATGAGTGTAAAAGATATTTTAGAAAAAAGACGTTCAGTTAGACATTATGATTCAAATTATAAAATTAGTTCAGAAACATTGACTGCCTTAGTTGAAAGTGCAAGTAAGTCGCCTAACGGAAATAATATTCAAGCAACGCGATACTTAATAATCGAGGATGCGAACTTAAGAAATTTATTACTACCTATAGCTTTTAATCAACAACAAATAGTAGAAGCTTCATCGTTAATTGTCATGTTGGGCGACTATCAGGCATTTAACAAAGGTAATATTATTAAAATTCATGAGGAGGGGTACCAGGCAGGTTACTTTGATGAATCATTAAGAGACTATCTTGCGAATGCTGCAATAAATTATTATGAAAGTAAGACAAAAGAAGATCTCAAGTTAGAATTAACTAGAGATGTAAGTCTTGCCTCAATGTCCTTAGTTTTGTTAGCGAATGAAGCTGGTTTTGACACAATTACGATGTCAGGCTACGATTCTAAGAAATTGAAAGAGACCTTAAATATTTCTGATAGGTATCTAGATGTTATGCTGATTGCTATTGGTAAAGGTATAAAAGCAGGTCATAAGACTGTTAGGCATAATGTAAACAAGGTAATTTATAAGAATGAAATAATTTAGTGTTTTTAAACTAACCAAACTTTTAAAAGTTCAAAATTAATAGCTAATAGAGAGAAGCCAATTACGAATCTATTTTTAAATGGCTTCTTTTTTATGTATTGCAAACTATGAATTTTTAAATATTGAGTGATAGAAAGCTTATGAACTCGCATAGTAAAGAAATCGTATTTTAGTCTCGAACTCTAGAAGAAATTTACTCTACAATTTTAGATTTATCTATGAAGGTTCACTAGCCTTTGGTCGATATAAAGGATATGAGCAAAATGATATTTGTACGTATCAAAATACATAAGCGAAAGGAAGAGTGGAATGGATAAATCTAAAATCCAAAAAGTAAATAAAGCCTTGATTGCAACCGTATTTGCTTCAAGCGGGATTGCTGTTGTAGTACCTCCACCAAATGCAGCAGCGGCTACTTCTCCCTTTACGGATATTAACCAATACTCGGACAATTATAATGAAATATTAAAACTATATTCTCAGGGTGTAATGAGCGGTTTTGCGGATAATACTTTCCGTCCTGATGTCAGTGTAACTCGTGGAGAGGCAGCGAAAATGCTGGCAACGGCGTTAAAATTGGATACAAAAAATATCCAAGATCCTTACTATAAGGATGTTCCAAAGGGCAATCAATATTATAAATACGTAGCGGCCTTGCAAAATGCAGGTATTATGTCGGGCTATTCAAATGGCATGTTTATGCCGAATGAAGTGTTGACTAGAGGGGAACTAGCCAAAATGGTTGTAGTTGGATTCCATTTAGAGGTATCCCCTACGTACAATAATATTTTCAAAGATGTGAATAGCAAAACAAACAATGCCATCTATATTCAAACTTTAATCGATCTGAATATTACAAAGGGCACAACTCCTGTTACATTTTCTCCATTTGATCCTGTTACTCGCGGACAGTTTGCTTCGTTTGTAGTGGGTTCACAAGAGAAGAAAAATAATGAAACATCTTACAAAATCACAAATGTGGATGATGATGCTGTTTATATAAATGGTCAATCTTATACAATTCCAGAAAGCCTTGCTCATATTTTTAACGAATATAATGCTCCTGTGTTAAAAGGTGCTGTCATTGAGGGTGATTTATCGAGTAAGGGAATTCGCTCCATTTCAAAATTAACCCTTAATGCAAGTGGAACAAGCACACGTTCTTTAGATTTTGATGGAAATTACGGTTCTTTTGGCGCAACGATTGTAGTAAATGGTAATTATATCGAATTCTCGAATATGACGCTGACAGGGACAATGTTTGTCAACGAAACCGTTCGCCCACCATTGCATTTAGGGGCTACTTATAATCAACCATTAGCTCTTGGTCGTGTGGCAAGTAACAATATTTCATTTATCAATTGGTCAAACCCAGATAATAATAAAGGCGATGATTCGTCAAATAACAATTCGAACGATCTTCAAAATTGGACAAAACCAAATACTGAAAATGATAAGCCATTTGTTAACTGGTCTAAAGAAAAAGAGGAAATGAAAAATGTTGAGAAATACCTAGAATTTTATAACAGCAGTGTTGCTCGACTAGTAGTATCTCAAACAGGTACAAAAATTGAAACAAATACAAAACTACCACGTGTAGACATCATTGGAAATGTGCGTGAGTTTGAAATTCAAGGCGATATTGGTACGTTAAATTTAAATACAGAAACAAAGCTTACAATTTATGGTTCAGGAAATATCGATTGGATCAATTACAATAGCTACACAGATCTAGAGCTATATATTGATGGACGAATTGGCACATTATTTGTTGATAATTCATATGGCAAAATTGATATTGGAGATTATACGTATATTGATAAAGTTATTTTACCTAAAGACGAATCACCGAATAATATCTTTGATGATTTCTTAGATGATAAAGATAATGTAGGTAATATTACAGATCCAGATGGCAAACCAATCGATAAGGACGAAAACGAGAATCAAAATCCTGATGATAAAACAAAACCAATCATTAGTATTACAAATGTCAAAGTTCTAAATGGCAGCGAAATTCAAGCAGATTTCACTTCTGATGAAGTCGGTACGTACTATTATATTGTGCGTGAAAAGGGCGCAGAGGCACCAAATAAAAGTGAAATGGTTAACCGTCTCTCAAATAAGAACGTAGCACATGGAACTGCGGCAGCCATCAAAGGAACCAACTCAATTAAGGTTTCCAATTTAGGAGAGAAAAAAGAATATGTTATCTACATCATGGTTGTGGATGGCTCGAAAAATGCATCGGACATAGTTTCTCAAGAGTTCCAAATGAAAGATGGAACTCCGCCAAGAGTAGAAAAACTAAATGTGACAGCTTTACATGGAGGCACACGTGCTAAATTCACATTTAAAGCTACTGAGCCTGGGGACTATTATTATTATGTACGTAAGGAAACATCAGCTCCTGCCCCAACAACAGCAGATATCATTGCTGACCCAACAACAGTTAAGGGTAAAGCAATAGCTGGTAACCTAGGGATAGAAGATATATTAAAAGGCTTGGAGGCTAAAACAAAATATCAACTTTACGTTGTTATGAAGGATGAGTCAGGTAACTTCTCAATTGATCCTGCTGTATGGACTGACTTTACAACAGAGGAACTGGATGATATTGCACCATTTATCCCTATTGAAAAACAACGACTAGAACTGACAGGATTAAATGAAATTACTGTCCATTTTAGTGAACCACTTGACGAAGAAGCTGCAAAAAATGTGAAAAATTATGTTTTAAGTGGTACTGGGATTATGAGTATTTCAGGACAAAAAGAAATAAATCCATCTAAGGTAGACTATAAGGAAAATGATACAAAGGTAACGCTAACAATACCGTCAGCAACAGGACTTATTAATAATGATACGATTCGTGTCACTATAGAACCTACATTATATGACCTTGCAGGTAATGAATTTGAAAATAGTAGAACTCATGAAAAACCGCGGAATTTTGCTGTTTACACACATGAGGATACACGATCGCCTTTATTAACAATTAAAAGTGTTGAAACAAACGATCAATATGATCATGGTCTTTTAAACGTTAATGCATCTAAGGCTGGGACATATTATTATGTTATTTTACCTACAAATAATAGAGTCTCAGATTTATCTATGCGAGATATAATGGATAAAAAATTGAATGCGTTACTGCCAAGTGGTACAAATAATGAATTAACATTACAGGACGTACCACTAAATTTATATGGAGGTTCAAGAGCCATTGAGATAGGAGACAGTCAGTTAAATATTCCAATACCCAATAATTTAACAAAGTTCCATTCTTGGAGTATTTACATTTTTATGGCTGACCGTTCTGGGAACTTGACAGAAAAAATACAGACAATTGAACTTGTTAAAGATAGAACTGCGCCAGAAATTATGAATGGTATTGTAAAGCCTCAAGAAGGTGATGCTACAGCAAAACTAGATATTAATTCTAATGAGGCTGGTCAAATTCGTTATATATTAAAACGTAAAGATGAACAACCACCAACATTAGAAGAAGTAAAAAATTCAAGTAAAACACTCGAATTAAAGGAAGGTCCGCAAACAACTGAAGTATTTGCTGTTCCTGAGGCTCATAAAGACTATGTGCTTTACTATGTAGCCAGAGATTTAGCAGGAAATACAACGGAATTAGAAAAGGCTGAATTTTATTCTGATGGAACTAAACCAAAAGTTGAAGATGTAATTGTAAGAGATAAAAATGAATTTGAAATAACATTTAGTGAAGCCATAATGCGAGGATTAGATGAGAAATCAACAATTACCCTAAACGAAGGTGACTCGCTTGATAGTTTATTAGTTATGACAGGAGCAAATTTGAGTGATTACAAGTTTGTTAGCTACACACAGGGAACAAAGACAACAGAAAAGAGTAAGTTAGTCATCAAATTCACGGGAACACCTCCAACAAATGTGGATAAAACATTTAGTATTAACATGAAACCAAATGTATTAGATTCTTTAAAGGCTAAGAATACATTTGATGCTGATGATATTGGTGAGTATGTTTATGTTAATTTATCACCAACAGTTGAAACGGCAGTATTAAGCAATGCAAAAGGTAACTTAGTTACAAACAACGGAACACCTTATAGTAAAGATTTATTTATACGTATTAAATTAAATCAAGAACGTCAGTATGTTGAATATTATTATGTAGTAACCAATGGTAAAGCTCCTGATAAAGCAGAAGAAATAATAAATCCAGGAGATTCAAATTTAATAACTGGTAATGGAAAAGTTACAAGTAATACTTCTCGAATTGAAGAAACTTTATCTGTGCGTCCAGGCATTCCATATAGTTTTGTGGAAGGTGATATGATTTACACTGTTCTTAGAGATCAATATGGAAATATTTCACCGGTTACTCCTGGGTATGCAATTACAAGTCCAAAGTAAGCAAGGACGATAAGTAACTTTTAGAAACGATTATTTTTCGAAAAAAATAGATTAAAATATGAGACAAATTAGAACACCTCTTGTTGAAAATAGGTACTGTAGCCTATGAATTCATCGAAGGGGTGTTTTTTACATAAACCCAGAGGAATTAACTAATTATAGTAAATTTTTTGATTGAGACGAATAACGAATATAGACCAGCAAAATTTAAAAGTTAGAGTAACTTTTAGTAATTCCTTCTTTGTTTTACTTTATTCTGCTAAAGAGGCACAAAATGCTTTTGAGAAATTAAAGCAAGAGCCATTGTGGAACTCCTTACCTGCCGTGAAAAACAATAAAGTGCATTTCATTGAGGATAAATGGAATTATGATGATATGACAACGAGTAACATGTTGCTAGGGGAATTTTCAAATATGTTAACAAAATAAGCTGATAGTAGAGGTTAAGGGCAACCCTTAGCCTTTTTTCTTTGGCCTAGGTTAGAAAAAAGTCCAAGTGGATAGGGACTGAACCCCATTAGTGAGACAGTCTCAAAAAAGCATCACCCAACCAGTTTCCGATAATTAATTGGAGACTGGTTGTTTAATTTCAATTGAATACGAAGTGTCGCATGAAACGATTCAATTGGGGCATTATCAGCGGGCGTTCCTTTACGGGACATGCTCATGATAATGCCCTTTGCTTTGGCTTGTTGATACGTTGCTGAAGTATAAACCGCGCCCTGATCGCTGTGTAAAAGACAACCTTGCGGTAAAACAGGTAATTGCTGAAGTGTATCTAACACAAGATTTACATTTTGAGTATCAGAAATCGTATAAGCAATAATTTCACCATTAAATAAATCGAGTATACTAGATAGATATAACGTTTTCCCACCAAAAGGTAAGTAGGTAATATCTGTAACGAGTTTCTCAAAGCGCTTTTGTGATGTAAATTCACGATTCATCAGATTATTAGCCACGTAATGTGGTTGTCCTGTTTGTTTACGTTTTTTAACTTTCACACGACATTGCCAACCATACTTTTGCATTATACGTTGCTCAGCCTTATGGTTCACAACCCGATCTTGTCTTAAGATAGCTGTGATTTTTCGATAACCATAACGATATTTATTTGCTTTACAAAGTTCCCCAACGCTTTTCTCTAATTGGTACGCCCCTTGAATCCGTTTGGATTCTTGACGCCATCTATAATACGTAGATCGAGGGACATTCAATATTGCACATAGTTCTTGAACAGTTACTTGTTCTTTTAAGTTTTCAATTATCTCCACAATTACTTGTCCAACCACTTCCTTTCCAATTCGGCGTACTTTTTTAAAACTTCAATTTGTTGCTTTAAAAATTTATTTTCTATCTCCAACTGTTCGATAGCTGAAAGATCATCTGGACCTTTCCCAAAAGTATATTGCTTTCCCACAGGTTGTTAGAAACGATCTATTTCACCATTTTTATACCAACGTGTCCATGTTTCTATTTGAGTGTCATTACGAATATTTAATTCTGCTAATATCACCTTTGTAGGAATACCCTGTAACTTCATTTCAACTGCTTTTAATTTTACTTCTTGCGGATAACTCACTCTCGTTCCCATAAAAATAAGCACCTCCAATAGATATTAGGATACATTACCCTAAATTCAATTGAAGATGCTTTTTTGTTTTGTCTAACCCGAAGGGGTCAGTTCAGATATGACCACTTGGGCTTTTTAGCTAGGAATTTAAAAATCGCGGAAGTCGACCAAGCATACAATGCAGGACGCTCACGTGGTCCTCCTCATTAAACTTCACATAATTAGTATGAATGTTTTGGTCGCTTAAACGCTTCAGTCGTTCAGCCGCTAGATCAGCTCCCTCTAACATATCTGGCAACTCGTTAGCACCGATTGTGAGTAAGAGATTAATAGCATGCTGACCGTTCCAATCTTCAAAAAATCTGTCTATTACTTGTAGTACCGCATTGTCAGCCCACCAAATAGAGGGACTGCCAGCTACAATATGACTGAATAAGTGAGGTCTTGCACATAAAGCATATAGTGTGAAAAGGCCGCCTAAGGAATGACCAACAATCGCTTGCTTCTTTTTATTGATAGGCCATTCCTTTGCTATAGCAGGTATGAGCTCATGTTCAATAAAATCTAAGAACTCATTGGCTTTGCCGTTTGGAGGCCAAGGCGTTCCATCTGGACGTGGTGGCAGATGTTCTTTGCTAACAGGTAGTGTAAAATCGAGACAGCGTCGCTCCATATCAAAAGGTTCCTTTGAGGGATAACCGATGCCAATAACAAGAATAGGATCATAGCCTTTTGGTTTACGGGTTTGTAATTTCACTGCCTCTGCAAGTGTTGGAAAAAGGGCGTCCCCATCTAAGGCGTAGATGACAGTATAACCATCTGCTGATGGTTCATCTGTTGGGCTTGCAATTAAAAGGCGATAATCTAGCTGTTGACGAGATGTCATAGTAACTTCTAAGTAGTTTTCTGATGTATAAGGTTTCTTTGTCATTGTTGTCATGGCGCTAAAAACTCCAATACATCTTCTATCACTTTTCCTTGAGCATGAATACCGCCATTTAGCCAGTAATCCTCGGATGTCTCAAATACTTGATCGTTTTTGAAGGCTGCCGTACTTTGCCAAATTTTACTGTTCTTCAACTCATTTAAAAATTCATCCCCAAGATTACCATCATTGATTAGGAAAATATAATCGGCATCCAGTTCAGGTAGAATCTCCAATGATACTTCGAAGGCACCATTTTTCACGTAGCTGCTTTGTTCAAATCCTAATTCATGTGTCAGGACATATCCACTAAAATACTCATCAGTCATGAAAAACATACCTTTTGCATTAAAGCGAATTAAAGCAATTTTTTTACCTTTTGTTATAGAGGATAGCTTTGTTTTTGCTACATCTACTTTTTCTTGATAATCCTTTAAAGCTTGCTCAGCCTTGTCTGTTTCATCAAGTAGTTGCCCTAAAACTTTAATAGAGCCTTCTAAATTACTTGCAGCATTATTAAAAACATAGGTTGGTGCGATTTTTGCATATTTTTCATAGGTGCCATTTTCCACATAAAATGAATTATGCAAAATAATTAAGTCTGGTTTATCTGCCATAATGGCTTCGGCTGATGGGGGACCGCTTGCAAAGCTAATTTCTGGTATACCCTGTAGCTGATCTTGTAAATAAAGCTGTGGCTTAACACCGTTAGACCATTGCATAGTAGGCTTGATACCAAGAGCTAGTAATGAATCCTCCATGACAGGTGCAAAAATTTTAGTAGGCTTAGCCGGTAGTGTTACTTCATTCCCGACCTCATCTTTTAGTGTTAGCGGGTAAACACTTTGCTCCTTTGTACTTTCTGAGGATGCCTGCGTTTCTACCTGTTCCTCTTTATTGCTTGATTGGGTATTGCAGGCGGAAAGTATGCCGATAGTTAGCAAAAACATCGCTAATAAATAGGCAGATTTTATAATTGTATGACATTGATTACGACAATTTTGTTTCATTGTTCATCAAAGTCTCCTTCCGGTGATAATCATTCTCAAATAGAATTATAAATCACCGTCAGATACGTTACCATGGACGGGGACAGGAAAAGGATTTGGATTTTTTCCGGTTAGCATAAGCAACATTTCATCTAGCATTCGGTTTATAGCAATAGCTGAGTATTCAAACCAAGGATTCGAAGGTAAAACATAGACATGTCCATTTTTTACGGCACGGAGCTCTTTCCAACGATCAAGGTATTGTAAAGTAAGCCAATAATTTCGAGTTGGCGAATCTGGACAAATGATAAATAGCAAACGGTCAGGGTCTATATTTACTAGCTGATCAAATGTAATATGCTCATTATATGTTTGTTGGCGAGCATCGACAGAACGAAGCTGTAAATCTGTAAACAGTACATCCTGAATCCCTTTATTACAATACATAAATAATTGATCACCGCATAAACGAAGAACGGCAAACGTATCATTTCCAGCAACTTGATTAATTTCTAATCTCGCCTGTAATACCTTTTGTTCATATGTTTGAATGAAGCGCTCACCTACGCTTTTCTTTTTAACAGCTACAGCTAATTCTCTCAGCTGTGTTCGCCAATCCTTCGCTTGTATAAAGATATTTTGGATGCCAATTGTTTGAAGCCAATCAAGCATGGAGAGGGAGGGTTCCTCTTGAAAAATATGAATATCTGGCTTAACAGAGGCTAATTTTTTGAAGTTGTCCTCTGATTCTGTATCAAATATATTAACATGCACGGGAATTTTCTCTTGATAATGATGGTAATAATAAGGACTCCATTTAGCATTCAGCGGAGCTGCAACTGGTATGATACCAAGCGCTAATAAATTTCCAGTAGCGGAGACCGAAAAAGTAGAAATACGCTGGCGAGCCATCTTACTATAAGCAGAAGGTGAAATCCCAACTTCCTTTTTAAATTTTCGGCTAAAATAAAATTCGTCACTGTAGCCTACTTTTCTAGCAATCTCACGAAGTAATAAATCGGTATCACGCAGTAATTGCTTGGCATGTCCGATACGTAGCGCCGTTAAATAATCTGTGGCACTTTGACCGAATGCCTTTTTAAATGCCTCTCCAAAGTAGCTGGAACTCAGACCCGAAATGAGTGCTAGATGCTTAATCGTGAGAGGTTGATGATGGTTTTTAGCAATATAATCTCGAATATCCTTTAATGATATTTGAGTTGTCATATCTGTTATACTTTCCGTTTTCATATAAATGTCACCCCTTATTATAAGTATGAGAATTACTTGGTAGTAACCAATAGCTTTGGTAATGCACCGAGTAACTTCTCTCTTGTAAAGGCATCTCCGTAATTCCACTTTGTTGCATCCACTAAATAAGCATGGTTAGTTTGTACAGCAGTGAGTCCTTTCCAAATATCGCTATTAATCAATTCCATCGTAGCCATTTGCGATTCGGGTTTATCAGATAACAACATAAAGATGCGGTCACCAGCATACTGAGGTAAGTGATCTATTGGTATTTCTTTATACCCCTCGCCTGCTTGAAGTAGTTTTTTGACTTGAGGGTGCGGCTGAAATCCATCTGGATGGAAAAGGGCAGGGGATAGACCTGTACAGCCCATAATAAAAAGGCGTTTGCCATGATCAAAAGTCAAAACAGATGCTGTTTCGCCAGGCTCTATCACTGTTTGTAGCTGCTGCCACATAGTATTTTCTTGGATTTTAAAATATTCTAGCCAATCTACTGCACGCTGTTGTTGGCTAAGCCACTGCCCTAATAAAAGGACGCGTTCCTCCAATGAATCCCAGGAATTTAGGGTTACCGTTGGTGCAATAGAAGATAGTGCTTGATATTGCTGCTCGTCATTATTTGTAAAGATAATTAAATCAGGGTTCAGCTGCGAAGATTTTTCAAGATTGATTGGAAAGGCAACATCTTGAATATAAGGAACATGGTTTTTATAGAAGGATTTACTAATAGAGGTTTTGTCTCCGCCTATTGGCTGCAAATCAAAAATCAACATATCCCCAAACGTTTCTCCATGATAAATAACACGATGTGGTGAACGAGGGATTGCTACCTCATGTCCTGTCCAATCTTTTACAACAGTTTTTTGTTTATATTGTCGTGCAAACTGTTTTGGAGGAATTCCAATTACCTGTCGGAAGCGGCGATTAAAATAATATTCATCATCAAATCCCACTTGCTGCGCAATATCTTTTAATGGCTCATTTGTTTGTAGCAATAATTCTTTGGCATTTGTAAGACGTAAATCTGTAATATAATCTAGCGGTTTCTTCCCAGTTAAGGTTTGGAAGATCGCACTATATTGCCATTGAGCTATACGAGCGAGTTCCGCTAGCTTTTTCACCGTTAAAGGAAGTTGAAAATAGTTATGTATATAGTCAATGGTTTCTTCAACTACCTTTGTCATTGACAACTGGTAGCTCTTTTGAAGCTGATATTCAAATAATAAATTTAATAGTTCATACAACAGTCCTTGTTGTTTAAGAAAATCCAATTTAGGATTTAAATTATCCAGATCTTCGGTAAGACGAATTAAGCGTGTATAAGGATAAATTGTATATTCCACTTCATCAGAAAAAATAGATCCTAGATGTGGGGAAAGGTGCTTATGTTTTAGCTGAAAGGCTGAAAAAGTAATTTTATAGAAACAGTAACCATTATTTATATCCGATAAATCAATCATAGAACGGGGCTGTACCAGAAAAATTTTTCCCTTCGTCACTAAATAAGGTATATCATCAATCGTCAACGTCCCACAGCCATCTGTAAAAAGTATCATCGTATGATGAGAAGTCGAGATAAACGGATAGCTCTGCGAAATACAGTCAATATTTTCTAAATGAAATAGTAAATCCTTGTTAATAGAAGCTGATTTGTTGTCTTCCATCTGTTCACTTCCTTAGTAAATGAAAATGATTATCAATTAAATGTATTGTATAAAAAGTAAAGAGACATTTCAACAAAGATGAAATGTCTCTTGTTAGCTATTTTTTTAACATAGTAGGTAGTTGTGATAACAGCCATTCTCTTGTTGAGGCATCGCTATCACTTTTTTCAATATCAATCGTGTAGACATGACCGTTCTTCACAGCTGGTAGGTTCTTCCAAATTGGACTTTCCATCATTTCTTTTGTCGATTGTTTTGCTTCATCATCGACTGGTGTGAGGATGAATATTCGATCACCAGCATATTCAGGAAGAAGTTCTGTGGAGATTTCAGCAAAGCCTGTTCCATCATCAAGAATTTTTTGTATTTTGTCACCAGGCTTAAGCACATTTGAATCGTATAAAACTTGAGAAAGTCCAGCACGTGCCATGACAAATAATCGGTCTCCTGGATAATATGTTAAAACCGATGCCGTTTCATCTGGTTTAATGATGTCATCAGCTACAAGCGACTCCCACATTTTATCCGCTTTTTCTGTATAAGCATCCATCCATTGAGTCGCTTCTTCTTTTTTATTTAGTATATCGCCCAGCTCGGTTAAACGTTGGTTTAATGGCGCAAAAGTATCAAACACGATAGTTGGAGCGATTTTAGAAAGCTGTGAATATGTCTTATCATCAGAAGTACCAATAATAATAAGGTCAGGCTTTAATGACAATGTTTTTTCCACATTAATAGGAAAACCAACGTCCTCCACATCTTTTACGCGATCTTCCCAAGCATAATTTGTAATCCAAGAGAAGCCAGCACCAACTGTTTTGATATTCAATGCAAGTAAATCACCGTATCCTTCTCCATGATAAACCACTCTCTCAGGATCTACAGGAATTTCAACCTCATGACCTAAATAATCCTTATAAAGGCGAGTTGTTGATGCTGATGTTGTTGTCTCTTCCTTCTTCGTTTCTCCATTGGTAGAACCACAAGCAGCCAGTATGATACTAACCAGTAATAATAAGCTATAAATGAGCATATGTCGCTTTAATTTTTTCATGTCTCTTCCTCCGTAAATGATAATCATTATCGATATAGGCTAGCATAAATTAGTCAGTGGCCTAGAACAATGGATAAAATGAAAAAGGGCCATTAAGGTTTATCCAAAAATCTAACTTTAACCTTAAAATAAAATCCGTTTTACCGTATAAGTATCCTTCCATTGGTGGAAAATGGACCTTTCATTGGACTACGATTCGTGTAATGAAAGGGGGTTAAAAAATGAAAATTATTGGGTGTTTGTCATAGCAGGAATGCTATTAATTGTTAAAACTACGGGATTTCGCATGGCATATGGAGTTATATTGCCGTTTATGCAGGAGGGAATGTATTTCACAACCGCCCAATCTGGTTACCTAGGAACAATACTGTTTTTAGGTTATTTACTAACAGTAGGGATTTCTGGAGTACTTACTAATCGTCGTTTTGTTAGCGTTTTGTACAAAAAGCAACCAGACATAATGCTACAAGGTGATCTTCTAGATATGGAGCTATGATGCGTTAGGGATTTTTAGGAATGGTCACTTCATGTGCTATTGAATCTGTTAAGACTTGATTGGAGTTTGCAACCTTTGACTTCTCTGCTGTGGAAGAGGATTAAGTTCCGCATGCAGCCAAAAGGATGGAAATCATTAAAATGCCAGTTAAAAAGGCATTCTTTTTTATAAAGTTTTTCAAAGCTGTAAGCCTCCTAATTCAATTGATTTCTCTCATTCTATTCCATTATAATGAAAATGATAATCAATATCAATTTGCTGTTTAGGAGATAGAGTTTAAATGTACAAAGACAATCAGTTACTGTCCCATCTTTTTTATCAACCTATACAAATAGTGAAATTAAATGAAATGTTAAGTGACATAGTACAATTCACCTACCCATTTATGGTCATAGTATATGAGGGATATATAGAGTGTACGCTTCAAGGTAGGCACGTTAGGCTTAGTTCAAATTCTGTTATGCTTATAGAAAATACTGACGATTTTCATCTTCTTGAAACATGCGAAAGCAGAGGAATCGTCATTCAATATTGTGTATATGGTTACAAAACTGATCGTTTATTGCAAGATTCTATCGTAATTGAGCAATGCTCCTATCGACTGATGAATTTAGCTAAAGAAGTAGAAAAAGAAGCGAACACTGAGAGCAATAATCCGTTTCGTTTACAAAAAATATTTGGTGAAATGCTAGAAGTGTTATACAGCCATTTACGTGATAATAATCAAAAAAAAGAAGGACTATGGATTGATAAAGTACTTCATTATATTAATCTACATTTTCGTGAAGAATTAACAAGAGAGCAGATGGCTGAAAAAGCACAAGTAAGTCCAGAACATTTTTCTCGTACGTTTCATAAGCACACAGGCTATACATATAGTGAATATTTAACATTACTAAGAATACGAGAATCACAGAAAAGGCTATTGTTTACAATGCCTAAATTAGATGAGCTTGCCGAGGAAGTTGGCTACAATGAGGGAACTTATTTAAGTCGGAAATTTAAAGAAAAAGTAGGTGTAACACCAACAGTCTATTATCAGAAATCGAAGCGTGTCCTTGCACTCAATACCAATCATACAGCATGCTTACTAGCTCTTGGTATTACGCCAGTGTTGGGTGTATACTCTCCTTTTCTAGAGGGTATCAAGCCTGTCCCTGGTACGCAGAAACTGAAAGGCTATGAGTATGATATTGCTTCAAATTATCAGGCGATTACAGCAGCATGTCCAGATATTATTATTAACTACAGTGGGGGTGATGAAAAACCATTATTACTGTCAGTAGCTCCTATATTCGAGCTACCATGTAGAGAATTAAGCTGGCGAGAGCAATTTAGGTTGATTGCCCATATCGTTGATAGACAAGAAGTATGTAAGAGCTGGCTCCAGCAATATGATGAACAGATAGCTCAGTGTAACGTTATTCTTGACCAACAACTTGGAGCAAGGGGGACTGCTATTGTTTGGGAAATAGGTAGTCATCAAGCATATTGTTTAAATAGTAGTCATGGAAGAGGGAGTCATATACTGTACGATGATTTGGGCTTTAGTCGACCAGCTGCGATTGTCACACGAAATATTGAACAAACAGGTTACTTATCAGTAGATATTGAAGATATTGCTTATTTTTCAGCGGATTATATATTCGTCACTGCTCTTCCTCCAAAAGATTTTGGAAAAGAGCATCTCTTGAGGGTATTACATTCAGAAAAATGGCAGTCACTTACAGCGGTGCAAAAGAAACAGGTGTATTTTTTGAATCAGTATGAATTATTTTATGGATATGACCCATTATCTACAGCTACTCAATTACAAAAATTAATGGAAGTATTAACATCATAAATATACAGGGGAACAAATCACTTTCATACATAGACAGTTATTTTACATTCTTCTACAATTAATGAGAATGATTATCAATTGGTATGTGTGGAGGGAAAAAATTGCTGAAACAAAATAGAAAATTCATAGCGCCACTATTTCTTTTAATATTGCTTCTGTTAACGGCTTGTGGAGAAAAGGAGAAAAATTCTAGTCCGACTGCAGAGCAAGATACAAAAGAAGCAGAGACAAAAACGGTTCAGACGACAAATGGTGAGGTTGTTATTCCGACTAGTCCTCAGCGTATTGTAGCAGAGGAGTATATTGCAAGTTTGCTTGTATTAGATGTGAAACCTGTGGGAGCTCCTGGGTTGGCACTTGAAAACTATTATTTAAAGGATGCATTAAAGGATGTAGAAGAAATCGGTGATTATGGGAAACCGTCGATTGAGAAGATAATAGCGCTCAAACCTGACTTGATTATTACTGGCAATGGGGAAAATTATGATGCTTTAAGTAAAATTGCCCCCACAGTTGTCATTCCCTATGGTGAATTGAAGGATGCACACGAAGAACTTACATATTTCGGTGAGTTGCTTGGCAAAGAGCAAGAAGCTAAGGATTGGCTGGCGCAATATGATCAAAGGATTGCCGATGCCAAAGCACAGGTAGATGCGATTATTCCAGAGGATGCAAGCTTCTCTATTATAGAGGATGCAGGCAAAACGTATTATGCATATGGTGATAATTTTGGACGTGGTGGACAACCAGTCTATCAGGCACTTGGTCGCAAACCACCTGCTAAAGTAGCAGATGAAATGATGGAAAAGCAGTGGGCTGAAATTTCCGAAGAGGTGCTGGCAGATTATGCAGGAGACTACATTATTTTGACTTCAGATGATCGCACAGTTGAAGATTTTAAGAAAGATTCTATATGGGGTAGCTTGCCAGCCGTAAAAAATGATCATCTTTATGTTTGGCCAGAGGAGCGCTCATGGTATTATGACCCAACAGCCGTGTTGGCTCAGGTAGAAGAATTAACAACCTGGCTCACGAATAAAAAATAAGCTAAGTAATTGGAAATGCTAGTACAACATACTAAACAAAATTAAGTGGAATTCCATAAAATCACTCAGGCATTGGATTGTTTGGGTGATTTTTCTATGCTTATACAGTTTTATGTTGAGAATGATTATCAATTATAATAAACTTGTAGGTAGTGAAGAATTGGAAGGAATGATGTAGGATGCTACCAAAAGAGGAGTTTCTATTTCTTTGGAATCATGCAACGATCAAAGTGCTCGATTTAAGATATGAGCTATTCAAACCTGAGGAAATCGGAAAATCATATAAATTGCCTGCAAATATGTTTCTTTATGCCACAGGTGGTGGTGCGGAAGTTCAAATCGATTTAATAAACTATACACTAGAGGGCTTTCATCTTATTCACGGTGGAAAGGGCACCACACTACAAATAATGGCTACAGACAAAGGCTTTGAATATTTTTTAATATTTTATCGAGCTTCCATTCCTTTAACCTCAAATAAAATGATAGCAAGGGCGTTACAAACAAATAATCCTTTCAACTATCAATACAGTCTTGTTCCTAACTCACCTATTACAATGTTTGAAAAAATATATTTTATGTATAAGAAGTGGGAAAATGCCAATAACCTCAGCAAATTTACTGTTAAATCGCTATTTTATCAATTATTAAATGAAATTTTCATGCAGTTAGATCAGGACAGTGTCGACATTCAAAAGCTAAATGTCTCTAGTCAAATTAAAGCCTATCTAGAGCAAAATTATGCACAGCCATTGACCTTAGAATCCATTGCGAAGGCATTGCGCTATAGTCCATCTCATTTATCCATTCAATTCAAGCAACAATTAGGTTGTAGCCCGATTGAGTATTTAATTCAGCTACGTATTGAAAAAGCTTCTATTTTGCTTGAGAAGACAAATGCTAGCTTACGCGATATCGCTATGGGTGTCGGCTATAGTGATGTCTATTATTTTAGTAGACTTTTCAAAAAGAGAGTAGGCGTTTCTCCTGCAAAATTCCGTCAAAAGCAAAAAGTAAGTGATCTGATAAAAGATAGTCCTTCAATGTCTGAAAGATACTCCATTGTCGATTGGAGCTTCCAAGATTATATTGAGAATGGTTATCAATATAATGAAAGGAAGTATGAACCAATGAATAAAAGAGGATTATCAGCTATTGCAACACTCTTTCTATGTCTGACGCTTTTATTAAGTGCTTGCAGCAGCGGGACATCAAGCAATACAGGAGGCGGGGAAAAACAAGCCTCTACCACTCAAGCAGTCAGCGTATCACAAACAAAAATTGTCTCTACTATGAAAGGAGACGTAGAAATACCTGTTAACCCTGAGCGGGTAGTGGTGATGTATTATACGGGTGATGTACTAGCTTTTGATGTGACACCAGTGGGCTCCTCTAAAATACAAGAGGGAGCAGCATTTGAGGAAGAATTAAAAACAGTTGAAAGTTTAGGTGAATGGTTTGAACCAAATGTCGAGGCAGTGATTCAATTAAAACCTGATGTCATCATTATTCCAAGTAAGGATGAGCTTTACGATCAAATGCAGAAAATTGCACCAACAATCATGATCGATTTCTCAACCTCACTAGATGAACGTTTAACAAAGATTGGTGAAGTACTAGGAAAAGAGAAAGAAGCAAAAGAGCTTTTAGCTAATTTCTATACAAAAGTAGAGGATAGTCAAAAGAAGCTAAAAGAGGCAGGTATTTCAGATAAAACGGTTAGTATTATGGAAGGCGGCAAAGGAAAAATGTCCGTTGTGACAAGTTATACCTTTGGACGTGGTTCCCAAGCTTTTTATGAGTATTTAGAAATGAAAGCACCAGATATTATTCAAAAGAAAATTGATGATAAAAACAACACCAATGAGGCAATCGATGTTTCTTTAGAAGTATTAACAGATTATGCAGGAGATTATGTGTTCCGCTCATCTTATGACGGAATGGTAGATTTAACAGATCATCCAGTTTGGTCTAATATTCCTGCCATTAAAGAAGGAAGGCTTATCGAAATGGATTTTGGTTTTTGTTACTACAACGACATTTATTCATTATCAAAACAGCTAGATTTCATTGTGGACCAACTAGTTGATACAACTAAAAATTAAAAAATTGATGGTTTACCCCATAAATGATTATTAATACATAACATTTATAGAGAGGTTATATTTTTATTTAAAATGAGACAAATTTGATTATTTGACTTTGTCTATTCTTTTTTAAAGTGCACTTCTAATAATAGAGATTAACTTTTCAAAAAGAAAGAAAGCACTAAAGAAACCAACATTGTTTCTTTAGTGCTTTAATTTAATTTCTTACGATTTGGAACGTGCCAGGAGTAGTAGTTTGGATAATATGACGATTTCCACTGATGGTAAAGTCAGCTGGAACTTGCTTGCCAAAACCATTTGAGCGATTGAAGGAAGAATTGGCTGGTAAGCCTTCAATTATGATTTCCATATTTGCATCAAAGGTTACTGGTTGTTTATTCAATGTAGCTTGAAGAGTAATTCGATTTGCCTTTTTTGTTACTTGAATATCCATAACCCCTTCATCTTCATTGACAAGTGTATAAAGTGGAGGAATAATGATGGTCATTTTGTCTTCTGTTGTTAGAATATAACGTTCCGTGTCATTTTCTGATGCGGCTACATTAATTTTAGCTTTATAGATATTTTTATTTTTTATCATAGCTGTAATTTTCCCTGGGACAGCTGCTGCATCAGATAAAACAGGTGTTTTTGGTATGTTATCTTTTGAAGGAAGTGTGTGTGTTCCTTGTACAAAATCCACTAAAGTCCATACATTTGGGACTAGCTGCTGCTGAACAGGTGTTAATGCTTCAAAAGAAGTTTTGACTGCCTGCACATCCTGAGCTGTCGATGTTTTTGGTGATAAAGCTGCAATAGCGTTTTCAACTTCTTTAGCTGCTGCCTTATCCTTTACAACCAGCTGTTCTGCATCAAGTAATTGCTGCTCGATACCTACAGGTAAAGAAATATTCGAAAACCTACGTAGTGCATTAAGCTCTGCTCGGGCATTGGCTACATCTTTATGGAACGAGAGACGAGATGAATTAATCAATTGAATTTTATTGACCACCTTGTCAACAGATGTATTTGGCGCGATATAGGAAGTTAGAATTTTTTGCGCAGATGCACTTACAAAGGTTTTTTGCGCTGCATTCAGGGTATTATACCAATCTTTTGTTTCAGTAACATTTTGATAATAATTAGAGGACGTAGAATCCACAGAATACAATTTCTCTTCAATTTGTGCTGCAAGCTTACGATAAGCAATTCTTGTCTGCTGATGTGCTGACAATGTGGAGTAGTTCGTAACATACTGTTTTTCTGTTTCCGTTAAAGCATTGTAAGCCTTCAAAGCTGCCTCTAAATTGGTTTGGAAAGTAGCAGTTGTATTGTTAATATTGTTAATTAGTTGTATAACATTTGCCACGTTAGCATTGTAGTTAGCAATTATGTAGGCTGGCTTTGGTATCTCAGTAGCCGATACTGGTGCGCTATAAAGAAGTGAGGGCACGGCCACTAAAGACAGTAATGCTAACTTTTTTTTATTTTTCATATGATGAGAAACCTCCTATTTCCATAATTATTATAGATAAAATTGGCCTCGGTTCGCAGAGGTTATCCAATATATGGTGTTGTTTTAATTTTATCATAGCCTAGGATATTTTTAAGCATTTTTAGATGAATAGGTAGATAGTTGATAGATTTTATTGATAATAATACATATCTTTCGACTCTAAGAGAAATACTCATGGTGACTTCAACACGAGCCAAGCAGTTGTGATAATGAACCGTATGTTTGAGAGAGGGCCAGTATATGATGTGAGAGGAGGTTCCAAATTCTCACGTTTATTTAATCAAGATGGGAAACAGCTTTCAAAATATTAAATGTTAGTGGCAAGAGGTGCTTGTTAATGTTTAGAAATTGTTGAGGAGGTTATGTTAGTTTATTGTTGTGATTATTGTGAGAATCACAACGTACAATTTGAAGAAGGACTAGATAGGCTATGATCTAGTTCTTTATTTTTTAATAAGGGATTGCTAAATGAACCAAATCTACAAGTAAGTTATTGGTATGGTGGCTGATTTTTCAATTACTTAACTTGTCCAGGATTTGTTTAGAAGAGTGTAGTAAGCTATTATTTGTAATCTTGTCAATGTCTTAAATCTTAAATAAACCGAGAAAGACTTGGCTTTTTGTAAGCCTAGTCTTTTTTCGGTTAAGTGATCCTTCAACCAAATGTTGTGTTTTTAGTTATTGTCATGCCTGATATGGACGGTTTAGCATTGGGTGAAAAGATTCAAGAAATAGTAGCAAACCTGTACAAATTTGACGTTTAGAAAAAACTATAGAACTGCTGAACAAATTAATAATAAAGCAAAAAAATTACACCCAAACTAACACTAATCAAGCTTCTTGGTGGTCTTCATGTTGTTTTACCAGATTGTCGTACACAACCGATTAAATGGCGAACTTCTAAAGCAAAGGAACTATTTGCCTACATGCTAGAGCATAAAAATGAAATGATTTACCGTGATACGATTCTAGAGTTATTTTGGCCAGAGTCTGATATTGATAAAGCGCCAAAACAACTTTATACAGCCATTTATACAATACGGAAAACATTGAAAAACTATGGGGTTGAGGGCGTAAAAATTTCAAGTCCTTTGCTAAGTTCTGGCTACAAACTAGTAGTTGAAAATGTTGTAGTGGATGTAGAACAATGGCTATCTCCTCCAATATAGCAGACAACAGTGGATGAACATGAACAAGTATTCCAGATGGATACGGGTGATTATTTAGGAGATTGTGATTATCTATGGGCGGAAAGTGAAAGAGAACGTTTAAGGAGACTATGGTTCCACCATGCTCAGCAACTAAGTGAGTTTTACATAAGAAATGAAAGTTACATTGCTGCTATAAAAGTGCAGGAAAAAGTGCAAAACTATTCGCTGGTGCAGAAGATAACTATTTTACTTAATGAAGCTTTATGAGCTATTGAATAATTCAGCTGCTGTTTAGGAGCAATATTGGCTGTTAAAAAAGATGCTTCAAGAGCACATGGCAGTGGAGCCAAGTAGGGAGGTTGAGGGTTGGTATCGAAGGCGGGAGCAGGCAAATGCTAAGTTTCAAAGTGGATGTGATTAGCTAATATTAAAAGGACTCTGCAAAATGCAGAGTCCTTTCTGTCTAGTATTGTAACCCATTTTGCTTCGCATAGTTGTAATTGTTAATTGCATTGCTTAGATTATCATAAGCATTTGAAACTTCACTTTGAGTTGCATCATATTTGTTATCAACGGATTTCGCTTGTTCAATATAAAAATTTAAAATGCTCAAATCATTTTGAGAAGTCCATTTTAAGGTATGATTTACATCACTACCATCTTGAGAAGTTGCAACAATTCCATTTAAAGCAGTTGAAATAAGTGTTTTTAAATTGGATTTATCTACATAATGCCCGTTATTGCCATACTTATAAGCATTTTTATACGTCCAGATAGCATTGTTTAAATTATTGACCGCATTTGCAATTTCAGTTTGAGTAGCGTAAACGTTATTTACAACTACTTGAGCAGATGAAACAGAAGAAGCTAATGCGTTTCTCTCTGTTTGCGTTGTCCAAGGAGTATTATACGGAACATTTGAACCATCCCAAGAAACCGTAACATATTGAACAGAATTAATTAAAGATTGTAATGAAGCTTTATCGCCATAGCCATATTTTGTTCCGCTTTTTTGAGCAGCTTGATAAACAGCTAGAGCATTTTTGTACTGACTGATGGCATTTTTTACTTGTTCTTGGGAGGCACTGTTGTTGTTTGCTACAGCTCTTGTGCTTGCAACTGCTGAATCAAATGCGTTTCTCTCAGCCTGTGTTGTCCACTTGTCTGTTGTTAAAACATCATAGCCGTTTACAGATACTTGTACATATGGTGGGGATGCGATAAGTGTATTAAGTTCCTTCTTATCAATAACAGGTAGTGTCACGGAGACATTTTTATTGTCAACTTGTACATTGTTTACCAGATGTCCTGAATCTAAAGCTACATTAGTACCGCCCTTTACAACGATTTGCTCGATTTTACCCTCACCGTAAAGGCTGAAATCATTTGCCACATCAATTGTAAGCTTTTCTATATTAGACATAGCTTCAAACGATGTAACTTTCCCTACTACATCTACTTTGGAAAGCGTTTGGTCAGAAGATATATTGACTTTAGTACGTTCCAAATTGATGTTTGATGATTTCATATCGATTAAAGTGACGTATAGCCAACTTACCTTTTTCGTTACAATTGGTTTTAGTGTAATTGTTTCATCTACTGCTACTTCATCGAGTGTAACGGCTTTTTTTACTCTGTTTGTAATGATAAGCTGACCATCCACACTAACATCTTGAATCTTTACATAGTCAGCGTTTACAGTAAGATCTCCCGAGATTTGTGCGTCACCTCCATCAAAATAGACAGATTTTTTGCTTGTACCTGCTTTGTTTAATATTAATGAGGTAACGTCCGTAATTTGACCATTTTTCACTACAATAGTCGCTCGGGCATTGGTTAAGGCTGTTTTATTTGAAGTATCAAATAGGGGCTTTAATGCCGAATGAATTCTAAATGTACCGTTAGATGTTATTACAGTATCTTTTGTAATATTTTTGATCGTTACGGATTCACCTATTACTTTTTTTGCTGCTGCTACATGCGTCTCATATGAATTTGATTGAATTTGAGATGTTGTGGCATTCGCAGTAGACATTGGTAATACTAGTGTCGCTGTAATAGCCGTGGCCATTAATGTTGATAGCGCTTTATTTTTCATGTAAGTCACTCCAATCATTCTATTTAGTAGTTAATATATCATATTCTTCTATAATTTAGAATTCGAAGAGGATGTTTTACTATGAATCTCAATTCAAATAAGCCATTAGTCCTTTGTATTGAAAAATAAATGTTTGGCGAAGTATCGGCATTTTTCTCTATAATTCTGTAAATTTTCTACTTTATTCGCTAAATAATTTATTGTGATACAATCATCCATCCATTATTATTAGTATAAAAGTGGGGGTGTTAGTTATGAAAAAATCAAGAGGGATTGCCTTAAAACTTTCTTCCCTTATAATAGGATTATTTCTCATTTTATTTTTATCCTATACTGTCATAACGGGGATTATTATAAAAAAGCAAAGTGTTGAAGACGCAGAGCATGGAACATTACAAACAGCTGAATCTTCTGCAGCTATTATGAGTGAACGCTTTAAGAAAGCCAATACGACATTACAAACAACAAAACGTATCATAGAAAGCATGGAGAAGAATAATACGTTGTCTACCAAAGGTGTCATAGACATAATGGAAAACAATTTAGCTAGCAATAATGACATTCTTGGAGTAGGAGCAATCTTTGAGCAAAATTCTATTATTTTAGAACCAACTGAGACTTCTTTAGTAGATACTAAAAAACGTTTTATCCCTTATTTAAGTAAGAACGGAAATGATATCACGACTGCTCTAATCGAAGGTATTGATGATAAGAGTGTTTCTGAATGGTATTGGGTACCAAAAGAAGAGAGACGTGCAGTTTTGACAGAGCCTTATGATTATAATGTAAACGGACAATCCGTATTAATGACAACGATTTCGGTGCCATTAATCAATGCCTCCGGAACATTTTTCGGTGTATTGACAGCCGATGTATCAATAGATTTTTTAAATGATTTAACAAAATCGAATGCCCCTGAAGGCGGTTATGCGGCAATTATTACGAATAAAGGTGTGCTAACAGCTAACAGTTTTGGTGAAGAGCTAGTTGGGCGCAATATGCAAGAGGATCCTACTTGGACAAGTATTAGTAAGACAATGGAAAATGGTGAGCTAACAAGTATGTACGTTGACTCTAATCAACTGAAGGAAAAGGCATATAATGTCTTTGCTCCAATGATTTTAGAGGGTATTGACGAAACATGGATTGTTCAAGTCGTGTTAGCTGAATCAAAGATTCTAGAAACATATAATCATGTATTTGTATTTACGATTATTGCTTCTATTATTATGGTGGTTTTGATGACCGCTGCAAGTGTGTTATTCATCTATAAACAACTAAAGCCACTTAAATTTTTACGTGCATCGATTGAAACTGCAGCCGAAGGGGATTTAACACAAAAGGTAGAAGAGCAATATATTAAGCCTGATGAAATTGGTGCAGTGGCTGTGGCTTATAATAATATGTTAGATAAAACCAATAGTGCGATTCAAACTGTACTAAATTCCACGAGGTTATTGAACCAATCTTCTAATCAGGTAAATGAGGCATTTAACGAGGTAGTTGCTTCTAGTCAGGAGGTTTCTGTAGCTATCAACGAGATTGCACAAGGAGCTTCGAAGCAGTCAGAGGATACAGAAGAAACAAATTATCGAATGATGGATTTATCAGATCAGATTGATGCCATTACGGCTCTTTCTAATGAAATGGATGAGCTATCTCATAAAACAGGTGTAACAACGGAAAAAGGATTGCATGAAGTTGAAAGTTTAAGAGTACGTAATATGGAGACAAATGAAATGAATGGGCGTATCCAGCAGCAAATGGAATCATTAGCTTCTAATATTGCCAATATTAATCAGATTATTGCTTCGATCCAAAGCATTACCGAGCAGACAAATCTGCTAGCTTTAAATGCAAGTATTGAGGCTGCACGTGCTGGTGAGCATGGTAAAGGATTTGCTGTAGTTGCAGAGGAAGTTAGAAAGCTAGCAGAACAATCTAAAAATGAAACAGAAATTATTAAGAGTACAGTAGAAAGCATTCTTGAAAATTCTCAGCAAACGGTTGCTGTTATTGCATCTAATGCAGATTTAATGCAATCTCAAAATGAGTCAGTACAAAGCACGCAACTAGCGTTTAAAGATAGCAGTGACTTGTCAGGTTCAATTGCAAATTCTATTAGTGAATTAATGAATAAACTATCTAGCATGTTAGAGCATAAAAATCAGGCAATCATGGCTATCCAAAGTATTTCGGCTATTTCAGAGCAAACAGCAGCCTCTGCGGAACAAGTAAGTGCTTCTGCAATGGATCAACAAGCAGAATTACAAAAAGTAGCAGAGTCTATTCAAAATATGAACGATATTTCAAACGAGCTACAAGAAGTTGTAAATCGATTTAAGCTTGTTTAAAAGCAAAGGCTGCCTTCAATATAGAGGCAGTCTTCTTTTATTGTGAAAGTTAGAGAAATTGACCTAGAAGGAATTCAACACTACTATTAACACTGGAAGGGGGACATTGAAATGATGTATCTCGGAATGATTTTCTTTCAAATTGTTGTTCCTATTTTAGTGTTACTTGTAATAGGCGCTATCCTACAAAAGAAATTTCGCTTTAATTTAAAAGCATTGTCTCAGCTTATTACATATTGCTTTATGCCGGCAGCTGTTTTTGTAAATTTATATGAAACACATGTGGAGTTATCGGTACTGGGAGAGGTCGGATTATTTATTATACTCTTTATCGGTAGTCAAATGTTACTCAGTCATTTTATGGCAAAAGGGCTAGGTTTAGCTAGAACAGAGGCAGCTGTCTTTAAAAATAGTGTGGTGCTTATTAACTCTGGCAATTACGGTATTCCAGTTGCTCAAATGATATTTGCCACGCAACCTATTGGAGTAGCCATTCAGGTCATGCTCGTAATCTTTCAAAATATGACTACGTATACATATGGATTATACAATTTAATTTCTTCTACAAAGTCGGGTATGACAATCATCAAGGATTTCTTTAAAATGCCTATTATTCATGCGCTGATTATAGGTGCCGCTATGAACTATTTTGGTATCGGTATTCCACAGTTTATCAAAATACCAGTAGAACATGTGGCAGATGGATTTATTGCTGTGGCCTTAATTACTTTAGGTGCACAATTATCACAACTAGAGATGAAATCAATGTTTAATAAAACCGTCATTATCAGCTGTTTTACGCGATTAATTATTGGACCATCTGTTGCATTAGCCATTATTTATATATTGGGATTAGATGGAGTCGTCGCACAATCACTGTTTATAGCTAGTGCCTTTCCAACATCCCGTAATAGTTCTAGTCTAGCATTGGAATATGATGTAGAATCAGCAACAGCCGCGCAAGCTGTTTTATTTTCTACCATTGTAAGCTGTATAACTGTAACCATTGTGATCTATTTTGCGGAAGTATTATTTACCTAGTAAGATAAAAAATAACTTCCATCTCTTAGTATTATCTGCTACACTAGCATCAAACTAAATAGTATTAACTAGGGGAGTCTGATGAGTCAGGCTGAGAGGGAAACGCTACGAAGTTTCTTGACCCTTTGGACCTGATCTGGCTCATACCAGCGTGGGAAAGTTAAGAAGCTATTGCAGAGTATGCAATCAATAGACCTTTACATTCGTGGCCGGATCCAAATAATTATTTTGGATTCGGCCTTTATT
Organism: Lysinibacillus sp. G01H; assembly: GCF_028872195.1. Lineage (NCBI taxonomy): Bacteria > Bacillati > Bacillota > Bacilli > Caryophanales > Bacillaceae > Lysinibacillus > Lysinibacillus sp. G01H. The sequence goes on from NZ_CP118397.1 coordinate 238,107, forward strand.
TTTTGGATTGTTGGGGTGAGCTAGAATCGGTCCTTATATCAAAATAAATTTAAGGGAGAGAAGTAGCTCATGTCAGCAATTAGTGAAAAGAATATTACCATTATGTCTAGCTTTGAAGGAAGCAAAAAAGTATATGTGGAAGGATCACGCCCAGATATTCTAGTACCTATGCGAGAAATTGCATTAAGTCCGACAACAGGCAGTTTTGGAAATGAAGAAAATGCTCCTATTCGAGTATATGATACGAGTGGGCCCTATACAGATCCAGCCTACCAAGTAGATATTACGAAAGGTTTACCTGCCTTACGAAATGCATGGATTCAAGAGCGAGGGGATGTAGAAGCATATGAGGGACGCTCCATTAAACCGGAGGATAATGGTTTTCGTCATGTTGATGACCCGCGTATTCAAGAAAATGTCTTCCCTGAGTTGACGAGAAAGCCTTTGCGTGCTAAAAAAGGTAAAAATGTGACACAGCTTCACTATGCACGAAGGGGGATTATAACGCCTGAAATGGAGTTTGTAGCGATTCGTGAAAATATGAATCCTGAATTTGTACGTTCAGAAATTGCAGCTGGACGAGCTATAATGCCTTCTAATATTAATCACCCTGAGGCAGAGCCAATGATTATTGGGCGTAATTTTCATGTAAAGATCAATGCGAATATCGGGAATTCTGCTGTATCTTCTTCCATTGCGGAAGAAGTTGAGAAAATGACCTGGGCAACTCGATGGGGCGCAGATAATATTATGGATCTATCGACTGGTAAACATATTCATACAACTAGAGAATGGATTATTCGAAATGCTGCAGTGCCAGTGGGAACAGTGCCAATTTATCAGGCTTTAGAAAAGGTAAATGGTGTAGCAGAGGATTTAACGTGGGAGGTTTATCGTGATACTCTCATTGAACAAGCTGAGCAGGGTGTGGATTACTTCACCATTCATGCAGGTGTCCTTTTACGCTATGTACCACTAACAGCAAATCGTGTGACAGGTATTGTATCTCGAGGGGGCTCTATCATGGCACAGTGGTGTTTATATCATCATCAAGAGAATTTCCTGTATACACACTTTGAGGAAATCTGTGAAATTATGAAAGCTTATGATGTTGCTTTTTCCTTAGGTGATGGTTTACGCCCAGGCTCAATTGCAGATGCCAATGATGAGGCGCAATTTGCAGAGCTTGAAACACTAGGCGAGCTAACACAAATTGCTTGGCAGCATGATGTTCAGGTGATGGTTGAAGGACCAGGTCATGTACCAATGCATCTGATTAAAGAAAACATGGACAAGCAATTAGAGGTTTGTAAGGAAGCGCCCTTCTATACATTAGGACCACTCACAACAGATATTGCTCCAGGTTATGACCACATTACATCAGCCATTGGGGCAGCCATGATTGGTTGGTTTGGTACAGCGATGCTTTGTTATGTGACACCAAAAGAGCATCTTGGTTTACCAAATCGCGAGGACGTTCGTATGGGCGTTATCACTTATAAAATTGCTGCACATGCTGCTGATTTAGCAAAAGGTCATCCAGGTGCACAACAACGAGACGATGCACTGTCTAAAGCCCGCTTTGAGTTCCGTTGGCGTGATCAATTTAATCTGTCCCTAGATCCAGAGCGTGCAGTGGAATATCATGATGAGACACTGCCAGCAGAGGGAGCAAAAACAGCACACTTTTGTTCTATGTGCGGGCCTAAATTCTGTAGCATGAGAATTTCACAGGACATTCGTAATTATGCGAAAGATAAGGATTTGAATACGACTGAAGCGATCCATCAAGGTATGAAGGAAAAGGCAGAGGAGTTTAAAAAAGCAGGCAGTCGAATTTACCAATAATGAAAGAAAAGGCTTATGTCAAAAAATAGACATAGGCCTTTTTTTAATCAAAAAACTCCATGTGAATAGTGGATTCACATGGAGTAAAAGTTGGATTTGGATATCAATAATAAAGTGGAATATTAAACGTTTGTTGGTTGTTTTACATATGGATTTGTAAGGTCCATACCTTCTAATGAAAGACCCATCGCTTTTGCGACACCTTCACCATATGCTGGGTCAGCTAGATAGCAGTGAAGAATGTGACGGCGTTTGATGAATTCTTCAACAGAAGCCATATCATTCGCTGTATTTTCAAATAGACGTTGTTGCTCTTCCACCGTCAATAGACGGAATAGCTTACCTGGTTGCTCAAAGTAATTATTATCGTCTTCACGGAAGTCATGAATACCTGCATGACCATCAATGCGTAATTCAGGCTCTTTATGGTCTAAATTATGCTCCCACTCGCCATAGCTATTTGGTTCATAGCTTAATGTCGAACCGAGATTGCCATCAAAGCGCATTGCTCCATCGCGGTGGAAAGTACGGAATGGACATTTTGGTGCGTTGACAGGAAGCATATAGTGATTTACACCAAGACGATAGCGTTGTGCATCCGCATATGCAAAGATACGACCTTGTAACATTTTATCTGGTGAGAAGCTGATACCAGGAACAATGTTAGAAGGTGCAAATGCAGCTTGTTCAACTTCTGCAAAGTAGTTGTCTGGATTTTTGTTTAACTCGAACTCACCTACAGGAATTAATGGGAAGTCTTTTTTATACCATACCTTTGTTAAATCAAATGGGTTGTATGGTAGCTCACGAGCTTGTTCCTCTGTCATTACCTGAATGTACATTTTCCATTTAGGGAAATCGCCTTTTTCAATTGCTTCATATAAATCACGTTGTGAAGATTCACGGTCTTGACCAATAATCTCATTCGCCTCGGCAGCAGTTAAGTTCTTAATGCCTTGCTCTGTACGGAAGTGGAATTTAACCCAAACACGTTCATTATTAGCATTGATAAAGCTATACGTATGAGAACCAAATCCGTGCATATTACGATAACCAGCTGGAATACCACGGTCAGACATAACAATTGTCACTTGGTGAAGTGCTTCAGGTAATGAAGTCCAGAAATCCCAGTTAGAATTGGCATTTTTCATATTTGTACGTGGGTCACGTTTTACCACATGGTTTAAATCTGTAAAGTGTAATGGGTCGCGGAAGAAGAATACAGGCGTATTGTTCCCTACTAAATCCCAGTTTCCATCTTCTGTATAGAATTTAAGGGCGAAGCCACGAATATCTCGCTCTGCATCTGCTGCACCACGCTCACCCGCTACTGTAGAGAAACGTGCGAACATTTCAGTTTTCTTGCCGATCTCTGAGAAGATTTTCGCCTTAGTATATTGTGAAATATCATGCGTTACAGTAAAAGTACCAAATGCACCTGATCCTTTTGCGTGCATACGACGTTCTGGAATTACTTCACGATTGAAGTTTGCTAGTTTTTCAACTAACCATACATCCTGAAGTAAAAGAGGGCCACGTGGACCTGCTGACATAGAGTCATGGTTACTTACTACTGGAGCACCACCTGCTGTTGTAAAGCGACGGCTACGATCATTTGCGTTTGTCATATTAGTTTACCTCCTGAAAAAAATGTGAGTCAAACTCTTCGTCTATAACTATAACAAATATAAAATAGAATTGCTAGTACATTATAATAATTATCGTTAAAGAATTTTTATATTTAAGTATAAACTATAAATATATGCGCTAGACATAGAAATTATACATAGTTTCTAGCTTTAATTTATTTTATCTGATCGCAATTTTATAGATAATTGTCACATTAAGATCAAGATAATGACAGTATGATAAAAATCTTTATTGAAAATAAAATGAACTAATTGAAAATTATTTTAATCAATCTTTTAATTTTTTCTATATCGGTTAGGCGTAATACCAATTTGTTGCTTAAATAATTTTATGAAATAATTTGGGTCATCAAAACCGTTTAAATGAGCGATTTCACTAATAGCAAAATCTGTTTCTAGCAGCATTTTTGTGGCATGATGAATTCTTACTTGCTGTAAATAGCGCTTAAATGGTAAACCTTGTTTTCTTGAGAAAATCGTACTTAAATAATTGGGGCTTATTCCAAGCTTATGAGCGACAAAGGGAAGAGACAGTGCGCTATCTTTAAATTGTTGATCAATTATTTCTATAGCTAGTTCAACATAATCAGCTCGTTTCTCTATTCGAGCTTCCTTTGCTAACTCAATTAATGTCTGCGTTAAAGAAATAATCCCATTGAGTATCGTATAAAATATAGGATGCTCAATGATTAAATGAAATAGCTGACGGTAGTTTTGTTCGATAACCGCTTTTTCATGTAATTTATATTTCAGCATAAAGCGTCTAATTTGTGCTAAGACACTCGTCAGATGAATGCGTAAATCATCTTGCTCATAATATATGCCTTCATTAGAAAGCCGGTATAAAAATGTTTTAACGGCCTCTAGGTTTCCATCTTCCAAACTACTTATTAGTAATTGTTGCTCTTCTGGTGTCAGTAAGGGATCAAAGGGCTGAGTTTCATATTGTTTGCTCGCGTAAAAAATATGGCCAAAGCCCTCATAAAAACTTTGATGTAGTGCACGCTTTGTTAATGTATACATATTTTTAATGGTTGTAGGTGTTCCATCATATATCCCAATATTTAAAGAACTATTACTAATCAATCGCCATTCCTTCATAAGTGTACGTACATCCTTTTCCACAATCCTTATATCATTTGTTTGAAAAAGACATACGATTCTATTAGATAGAGGGTAGGTTTTCATATGAAAGTGAATCGGTGTTTGTTGAAGCCAATTGTAAAGCTTATTAAAGGTTTCAGTATGCTCGGGTTCAATCATTGTGAAATGTAATGTTGTCTCAATTGAACTTGATTTATTATCTAAAAATAATTGATTATAAAAGGAATCGTTTGTAGTCTCTTGAGCATCTTCTGTAATCTGTGGTGTGCGAAGAGAAATGGTTGTGAGTTTTTTCTTTAATAGCTCTAAATCAATAGGCTTCACAAAAAGATGTGCTACCTGTAAGTCAATAGCCTTCAGCGCATTTTTAAATAATGGCTCTGTTGTCATGGCTAAAATGGCACCAGAAAGCTTTTGTAAATCACGATAAAGAGCAGCTAAGCGATTATTAGGAAATAAATCGATATTTAACAGTATGGCGTCAGGTTCAAATTGTCGAATGATTTGAGACACCTCTGAAATACTTGTACACATTTCAATCAAAACATCTCCAGGGAAATATGTGTGTAAAAACCATTTTATTCCTGCTAGGTCGGTTGGATCGCGATCAATTAATAACAGCTTCATACCATCAGCCTTTCTTAAAATATTCAAGTTTCATACAAAAGTACGGTTATATTAATAAAAATAACATAGTAATCTGAAAAAAGTCTTGTTTTCTCTATTAAAATTCTCTATATTCTGAAAAAGGTAGTTAGTACAATGTAAATAGAGTAATTGATCATCAGCAGAAGCCAACTTTAGTTATGAAAACGCTTAAAAAATTTGATACTGATGTTTTCAAATTACGAAAATATGAATGAAGATAATTTATTTACATAGCCATATAGGGAATAGGGGGATGTCATGTGAAGTCAATCATCGAGCTTGATGGCAATACATTAACAAGACAACAAATAGAGGAAATCGTGAAGGGGCAAGCAACAGTTGCACTTGCTACAGAGAGTTTAGAACGTATTCGTTTAAGTAGAGAGCGTATCGAAAAGCGTTTAGCTGAAGGCCAAACAATTTATGGTGTGAATACAGGGTTTGGTAAACTCAGCAATATAAAAATTGAAGAAGAAGACATTGAGCTATTGCAGCTAAATTTATTACGATCAGATGCAACAGGTGTTGGCGAACCATTCCCAACAGATGTTGTACGTGCAATGATGGTTTTACGTGCCAATGCTTTAGCCAGAGGATTTTCTGGCATTCGTGAGGAAACTGTCCAACTATTGTTGAATTTTATTAATAAAGGTGTTCATCCAATTGTTCCGTCACAAGGTTCAGTTGGCGCAAGTGGTGATTTAGCGCCTTTATCACATTTGGCATTAGTATTAGTGGGAGAAGGAAAGGCTGAGTTTAACGGAGAACTCATGGGTGGTAGTGAAGCGCTAAAGCAAGCAGGATTAACCCCTGTTAGACTTCAAGCTAAAGAGGGGCTAGCATTAGTTAACGGTACACAAGCTATGACGGGTATAGGTGTATTAACGGTCAATGAAGCTGAACGAATTGGTCTTGCAGCGGATATGGCTGCTAGCTTAACAATGGAAGCTTTAAAGGGCATTACCTCGGCATTTGATCCAGCACTTTTAGCAGTAAGACCACATCCAGAGTTAGAATTAGTGGGCGGGCGTATTCGTAAGTGGCTTGATGGCAGTAAACGTGTGACAAAGCAGGGTGAAATTCGCATGCAGGATGCTTATTCACTACGTTGTATACCGCAAGTACATGGTGCTTCTTGGCAGTCATTTTTCTACGCACAGGACCGTGTTCAAACTGAAATGAATGCAACAACTGATAATCCAATCGTTTTAGAAAGCGGGGAGGTTTTATCGGGTGGGCATTTCCATGGACAGCCAATAGCCTTGGCAATGGACTTTTTGAAAATAGGTGTATGTGAATGGGCCAATATTTCAGAACGCCGTACAGAACGCATGGTAAATCCTCAACTTAATGAAGGGCTACCACCATTCCTAGCAACAAATCCTGGGATTGAATGTGGGCTTATGATTGCTCAATATACAGCAGCCTCTATTGTCTCAGAAAATAAAGTTTTAGCACATCCTTCGAGTGTGGATTCTATTCCTACGTCAGGTAACCAAGAGGATCATGTAAGTATGGGAACAACTTCGGCACGTCAAGTACGTCAGATTGTTCATAATGCTGCTCGCGTTGTAGCTATCGAATTGATTTGTGCATCACAGGCTATTCATTTAGACAAGGCAGAAGAGCAATTATCTCCTACTACAAGTAAATTCTTAAAGAAGGTGCGTGAATTCTGTCCACCATTGCTAGCCGATCAACCAATTGGCGATGAAATTGAAGCATTGGCTAAATATCTACTATCAAGTAATGATTTAGTAAATGAGTATGTGTAAATTGCATTGAATTTTTGATAAGAAAGAGCAAAGGCGTCGCTCGGTTAACACCGAGTAGCCTCTGCTTTAAAAATATTTATATGTTTTTAAGTCTGAATATTCAGTTATCGGTAGATTTAGACAGTAATATTCACATTATTTTTAATAGGAAAAGGAGCGTGTTTTGAATGGTATTTAAGACAGATATTCGTGCACCACGTGGAAATGAACTAACATGTAAGGGATGGACACAGGAAGCAGCAATGCGTATGTTAATGAACAATCTTGACCCAGAGGTGGCAGAGAATCCAGATGAACTAATTGTTTATGGGGGTATTGGTAAGGCTGCTCGTAACTGGGAAAGTTATGAACAAATCATTGCATCTTTAAAAGAATTAGAGAATGATGAGACTCTATTAATCCAATCTGGAAAGCCGGTAGCTGTATTCCGTACACATGAGCATTCACCTCGCGTGCTGATTGCCAATTCAAACCTTGTACCAGCATGGGCAAATTGGGATCACTTTTATGAATTAGAAGAAAGAGATTTAATGATGTATGGTCAAATGACTGCTGGGAGTTGGATTTATATTGGTGCTCAAGGAATTTTACAAGGCACTTATCTGTCCTTTGTAGAAGCAGGCAAAAAGGTATTTGGCACTGCTGATTTGCGTGGTAAATTCATCCTTACAGGTGGGATGGGCGGTATGAGTGGTGCACAGCCATTAGCAGGGAAAATGGCTGGTGCTGTAATTTTAGTTGTTGAAGTTGAACGTGCGCGCATTGAACGTAAAATCAAAGAAGGCTACTGTGATTATATTGTAGAGACTGTAGATGAAGCAATTGCATTAGTTAATAAATTACGTGACCAAAATGAGCCAGCATCCATTGGCCTTGTTGGTAACTGTGCTGATGTTAATCGTGAGTTGTTGAATCGTGGAATTATTCCAGATTTTGTGACAGACCAAACATCTGCACATGATCCGATTAATGGTTATGTACCTAATGGCATGACCTTTGAAGAAGCGCTAAAACTTCGCAAAGAGGATGTAAAAACATATGAGCGTAAAGCAAAAGAAACAATGGCAGAGCATGTTCGTACAATGCTAGAGTTCCAAGAGGCAGGCGCAGAAGTATTTGATTATGGGAATAACATCCGCGCCTATGCCAAAGAAATGGGTGTGACAAATGCCTTTGATTTCCCAGGCTTTGTACCAGCGTATATTCGTCCTTTATTCTGTGAAGGAAAGGGCCCATTCCGTTGGGCGGCGCTTTCAGGAAACCCTGGGGATATATATAAAACAGATGCACTGGCAAAAGAGATGTTCGCAGAAGATGAGGGGCTAGTCAATTGGATTGATATGGCACAAAAAATGGTAAAATGGCAAGGATTACCTGCACGCATTTGCTGGCTAGGCTATGGTGATCGTCATCGTTTTGCATTAAAAGTAAATGAAATGGTTGCAAATGGTGAATTATCAGCACCAATTGTCTTTGGCCGTGATCACTTAGATTCAGGTTCTGTAGCATCACCAAATCGTGAAACAGAAGGGATGCTAGATGGTTCGGATGCGGTATCGGATTGGCCAATATTAAATGCTCTTGTTAATACTGCGAGTGGTGCAAGCTGGGTGAGCGTACACCATGGTGGTGGTGTAGGAATGGGTTATTCACAGCACGCAGGTCAAGTCTTAGTAGCAGATGGATCAGAGCTTGCCGCTGAAAAAATTGCCCGGGTATTAGTTTCAGACCCTGGAATGGGCGTTGCTCGTCATGTTGATGCAGGCTACGATATTGCTATCAATACAGCAAAAAACAAAGGTGTCCATATACCAATGTTAAAGGGTGATGTGAAGTGACCATTCTAATAAAAAATGCAAATGAAGTAATTACACTGAAAAGTAATGCACAAGGGCCACGTACAAAAGAACAAATGCAGGAAATTGCAGTAATAGAATATGGCAGTGTTCTAATTGAAGAAGAGCGTATTGTAGCAGTAGGAGCTTATGAACAAATAAAAGCCGACTACCCAGAATTAATAAAGAAAGCAAAAACGATTGATGCTACTGGTAAGATTGTTATGCCTGGCTTAGTGGATTGTCATACACATTTAGTGCATGGTGGAACACGCGAGCAAGAGTTTAATATGAGATTAAATGGTTCTACCTATATGGAAATCATGAATGCAGGAGGCGGCATTCATGCTACAACAGAGTGTACACGAGAAACAAGCTTTGATGAATTATATGAAAAGACAATGCAGCATTTAGATGTATTTTTAAAGCATGGCGTAACAACAGTTGAAGCAAAATCAGGGTATGGCTTGGACTGGGAAACGGAAAAGAAACAGCTAGAGGTCGCAAAAGAATTACAAGCTACACATCATATTGATGTCATTAGCACGTTTATGGGAGCCCATGCAGTTCCTCGTGATTATAAGGGGCGTGAGGATGAATTTGTGGATATTGTGGTCCATGAGATGTTGCCAAAAGTGGCGGAACTAGAGTTGGCTGAATTTAATGATGTATTTTGTGAAAAGGGCGTCTTTACACCCGACCAATCCCGACGCATTTTAGAGGCTGGAAAAGCACTAGGCTTAACCCCAAAAATACATGCGGATGAAATCGAACCTTATCAAGGCGCCGAGCTGGCTGCGGAAGTAGAGGCTATTTCTGCGGAGCATTTATTAGTTGCTTCTGATAAGGGAATTCGAAAAATGGCTGAAGCGGGTACAATTGCTGTATTGCTGCCCGGTACTGCATTCTTTTTACGTGCACCTTTTGCAAGAGGGCGTCTAATGATTGACGAGGGAGTACCTGTGGCGATATCAACAGATTTTAACCCTGGGTCATCCCCAACAATGAGTCTACCCTTCATTATGAATTTAGCTTGTATGCATATGGGTATGACATTGGAGGAAGTATTAACGGCAACAACAATTAATGCAGCATATGCACTAAATCGAGGCGAGCAAATTGGTTCCCTTGAAGCACATAAAAAAGCTGACGTACTTATCCTTGATGTTGCGAATTACAAACAACTGCAATATTTCTACGGCATGAACCATACACATACAGTAATCAAAAATGGGCAAGTTGTTGTACAAAACGGAATTCTGCTGAAAGATCAATAATAATAATGGGCATAAATAAGGCTGAGTAGCTTTATTTATGCTTTTTTTATAAATTAGTTGCAAATGCTTTTCTGAAAGATTATAATTCTAATAAATAGTAATTATAGAATTACAAATTACTTAAACCTTGTAATTATAGAAGGGGTTATACAATGAAAAAGTTTCGTACCGAAGATGAAGTGCTTGCACATTATGATTCTTCAAAATATCTAACACCTGATGGATATACCGCAGATATTGCTATTTTTACAATTACCTCAGAGAAAACAGAGGAAAAAGCACCGCCAAACATGACGCTAAAGATTATGTTAATTAAGCGTGCTACTAAGGATGCTGAAGGAAATCCCAATATTGAAGGAGGGAAATGGGCGCTTCCTGGGGGCTTTGTAGATGCAAATCAAAAAGAAACTGCCTTTATTGCAGCGAAGAGAGAATTAAAAGAAGAAACAAATGTAGAAGGTTTACATGTTCAACATTTTGGTGTTTATGATGAGATTTATCGAGATCCACGTGGTTGGATGATTTCGAATGCATTTTATGCCATTGTTCCTGAGACATATATTGAGCAACGACAAGCGAATGATGATGCAGATGATGTAGAACTGTTCGATATAGAAAGTGTATTTACGCTTCCATTAGCTTTCGATCATCGAAAAATCATTTCCGATGCGTTGCATTTTATTAAAAGGGATATGATACAAACAACTGTTGCCAAAAACTTTTTACCACAAGAGTTTACATTGTCCGAATTGCAACGAGTACTTCTAACAGTTGGAGAAGATCCACGAATCTCTAACGATTCCGTATTCTTTACAAAAGCACCTAAATTACCATTTATCGAAAAAGCATTGGATGAAGAAGGAAAACCGAAGAAAACAAAAAGAAATTCGTTTCGGCCTTCCCAGCTCTATACATTTAATGATTTCGAAATGGTAGAGTCTATCTATCATTAGGAAAGATCCGTCTTTCCTGTTTATTTTAAAGAAAGTAATTTGTAATTTAAGTATTACTAATTAATGGAGGGATGAAATGATGAAAAAGCGTGCATTAATTAATATTGATTATACAGTGGATTTCGTTGCGACGGATGGGGCTCTTACTTGTGGAGAGCCTGGGCAACTGCTCGAACATGCAAATGTTGATTTAACAAAGGAGTTTATTAAGAGCGGGGATTTTACAGTATTTGCGATAGATGTTCATGAAAAGGGAGATGTTTATCATCCAGAAACAAAGCTATTCCCACCTCATAATATTCGTCATACAGAAGGTAGAGAGTTATATGGTGCATTAAACTCATTATATGAAGAAAATAAAGACCAAGATTTCGTCTATTACATTGATAAAACGCGTTATTCTGCTTTTGCAGGAACAGATTTAGAATTGAAATTGCGTGAAAGAGGAATTACTGAGCTGCATTTAATCGGCGTTTGTACAGATATTTGTGTTCTTCATACAGCAGTAGATGCTTATAATAAAGGGTTCGATATCGTTATTCATAAAAATGCTGTCGCCTCCTTTAGTCAAGCTGGACATGAGTGGGCGTTAAATCATTTCGAGCATACTCTAGGTGCCACTATTATTTAACATGAATGGAGGGGAAAATATGAAATATGTAGATGATAGTTTCATGTTACACACGGACCTATACCAAATTAATATGGTTCAAACTTATTGGCAAGATGGTGTTCATCAACGTAAAGCTGTTTTCGAACTATATTTTAGAAAGCTTCCATTTGGCAATGGCTATGGAGTTTTCGCTGGATTGAAAAAAGTGATTGAGTTTATTAATAACTTTGGTTTCTCTCAAAGCGATATTCAATATTTACGAGAAGAGGGGAAGTATCCCGAGGAATTTCTTGAATATCTAAAAGAACTTAAATTTACAGGGACAATTAAGGGGATGAGAGAGGGAGAACTGGTCTTTGCTAACGAGCCTATCTTGCGAATTGAAGCACCATTAGCAGAGGCTCAATTAATTGAAACGCCGTTGTTAAATATCGTTAATTACCAAACCCTGATTGCGACAAAAGCTTCACGTATCAAACAAGTGACGGGTGAGGATGTGGTAATGGAATTTGGAACCCGCCGCGCACACGAATTTGATGCTGCTATTTGGGGAACTCGTGCTGCTTATATAGGTGGATTCTCTGCAACAAGCAATGTAAGAGCAGGAAAATTATTCGGTATTCCTGTGTCAGGAACACATGCCCATGCGATGATTCAAACCTATCGAGATGAATATACAGCGTTTAAAAAATATGCAGCAGCCCATAAAGACTGTGTTTTCCTAGTAGATACTTATGACACACTACGTTCTGGTGTTCCTAATGCTATCCGCGTAGCAAAGGAGTTAGGGAATCAAATTAATTTTATTGGTATCCGTTTAGACAGTGGAGATTTAGCCTATCTCTCAAAACAGGCGAGGAAAATGCTAGATGATGCAGGATTTACAGCAGCTAAAATTATGGCTTCGAATGATTTGGATGAATATACAATTATGCATTTAAAGTCACAAGGGGCGCAAATTGATGCTTGGGGAATCGGAACTAAGCTGATTACAGCCTATGATCAAGCAGCTCTTGGTGGAGTATACAAATTAGTTTCGATAGAAAATGAAAGTGGAGAACTGGTTGATACCATTAAAATTTCAGCAAATCCTGAAAAAGTGACTACACCTGGACGTAAACGTGTTTACCGTATTATTAATGCGGAGAATGGTCATGCTGAGGGAGACTATATAGCGTTAGATGAGGAAAATATCCAGCAAGAAGAAAGATTGAAAATGTTCCACCCTATTCATACGTATATTAGTAAATTTGTTACAAATTTTACGGCAAAAGAGTTACATGAAAGTATTATAGAAAATGGAAATATTGTTTATGAGGAGCCAACTATTCAAGAAATACAAAAATATGTACAGGAAAACTTACATTTATTGTGGTGTGAGTATAAACGAACAATGAATCCGGAAGAATATCCAGTCGATTTAAGTCAAGCGTGTTGGGACAATAAACTGGCAAGCATACAGGCCATAAAAGAAAAGATTTCACAACGTATTTAAAAGTCAACTGCTAGGAGGTAGAGACGATGGCGAGAATAGGCATTTATGGTTCATCATTTGATCCTATTACCAATGTCCATCTTTGGACAGCAAGCACTGTGGCACATCGGTGTAAGTTAGATAAGGTTATTTTTTTGCCTTGTTCAAATAAACGCAAAGATAAAACCATAAAAACAGCAGATACACATCGTTGGAATATGCTCCAGTTAGCTATTGCTAAGGACGATCGTTTTATTGCAGATTCCTATGAGATGGATCAAGAAGGCTGGAATATTTACACATATGACACCATGAAATACTTTAGAGAGAAGAACCCGGAGGATGAGGTCCATTTTATTATGGGTGCTGATTTACTAGTGGATATTGGTGCAGGTTTATGGAAAAAGGGCGACGCATTAGTAGCGGAGAATAAATTTATTGTAATGGCACGACATGGCATCGATATGCTATCAACCATTAGTCGTTCTCCAATTTTAAGAAATAATGATGATGGAAGATTCCATCTTATAGATAAAGGGCTAGCGATGGAAATTAGCTCTACCTATATTCGAGAAGAATTTGCAATGGGGGGAGAACCAAGATACCTCTTGCCTACTGCTTGTTACAACTATATTAAAGAACATAATCTTTATCAAAAATAAAATAGAGTAGCTATCATTATAAGTGTGGATACTACCACACTTATTTTAATTTTGAAAAGATGGTGAATTTTATCATATAGAGCTCAGGGTAAGCTATAATAAAAATAGTAATGGGTACAAATTTTTTGCTGTCAATTTTTAATAATGATTAATGTTAGAAAGGAATTCATGAATGTGCAGCTTACATTAACATTTCTTATTTTAGGAGCAACAATTTTCGCATTTGTGACCAATAAAATACGAGCAGATCTTGTAGCAATTGTGTCACTTTTAGCATTTGTCATTATGGATATTTTGACGCCCGCGGAGGCATTAGCTGGTTTTTCAAACTCTGTAGTTTTAATGATTGCAGGGTTATTTGTCGTGGGTGCAGGGATCCTACGTACGGGCCTGGCAGGCATGGCGGGCCAACTCTTACTAAAATGGTCAGGCAATAGTGAGCTGAAGTTATTTGTGCTACTACTTATTATTGTAGGATCGGTTGGTGCATTTATGAGTAATACGGGTACTGTCGCCTTAATGATGCCAATCGTTGTAAGTATAGCAATTAGTATGAAAATTAGCCCTTCTAAATTTCTACTACCACTCTCCTATGTAGCAAGTCTTTCTGGTTTGATGACACTGATTGCATCCCCAACCAATTTAATTGTCAGTCAGTTATTGGTTGATCGAGGCTATAACAAACTTGGCTTTTTTGAAGTAACTCCTATTGGTATCGTGGGGATGATTGCTGGCATTATCTACTTAGTAATTGTAAGAAATATTTTATTACCAAAGGATCAAAACCGTACACAGACCAATGAAGGTTATAAACTTTCACCAAAAAAAATTATTAAGCAATATGATTTAAATAATCGTCTATTTAAAATCTCCGTTCCTGAGGCGTCACCTATTATTGAAACATCGTTAGCGGAATTAAAACTACCAGCTAAGTATATGCTTTGTATGATGAAAATTCATCGGAAATCACAGGAGGGCATTAATTTACTACCGATGACTTATCAAGAAATGGCAGGACCAACTAGTGTCATTCATGCCATGGATGAGTTATATGTTCAAGGAGAAATAGAGGATATCCGTCGTTTTGTTGAGGACTATCATCTTGAGATGCAAGGATTAGTTGAAGGAGAAGCCGATGAATTGGTATCGAAGCATCTGGGTATTGCTGAGGTATTGCTTACCCCAAATTCGAGCTTTATCAATGAAACGGTTAGTTCCCTTGGATTCCGGGAAAAATACAATCTAAATATCATTGGTATTAATCGTAAGGGTGGTTACAAGCTTCAGGATATGGTATCTCACAAATTAAAATTTGGAGACGCAATATTAGTACAGGGAGCATGGGATGAAATACTTTTGTTAGCAAGAGAAACGCAAGATGTCGTGGTTGTCGGACAGCCGAAAGAACACGCAAGTGTGGCAGCGGCTACAGGCAAAGCTGGAATTGCCGGGATTATTATGTTATTCATGATTATTTTGATGGCATTTGAAATTTTCCCTGCTGTCATTTCTGTGATGATTGGTGCTGTACTTATGATTTTAACAGGTTGCTTGAGAAACATGGAAGATGCCTATAGCAATATGAATTTTGAAAGTATTGTGCTAGTGGCTGCCATGTTACCAATGGCGACAGCGTTAGAAAAAACAGGGGGCATGACCATTTTATCTGATGGTATTATTAATGCTTTAGGTGGTTTCGGACCATACGGCGTACTCATAGGAGTTTATATTTTGACAGCTGTTTTTGGTCAATTTATTAGTAATACGGCAACTGCTGTATTGTTTGCACCCATTGCCATGAGTGCAGCCATTGCAATGGAAGTTAGTCCCACAACATTTATGATTGCAGTCGCAGTTGCAGCAAGTATGGCATTTGCTACGCCAATTGCTTCCCCTACGAATGCACTGGTAATGACGGCGGGGGGCTATAAATTTATGGATTTCGTAAGAATAGGGGTTCCGTTACAACTTGTTATGTTTATTGTGATGATGATAGCCATCCCGTTCTTTTTCCCATTTTAAAAACTCGGTTTCTTTACCGAGTTTTTTGTTTTTTTAAAGATCTATTATTTTTTTGTAGGAAATTATGATAAAATTATTTTCTAGTTCATGGTCTAACATTGAGCTAGCTTGTGAATAGATTTGGTAGTTATTAATATAGGAAGTTTTACTTTGATAATAAAAAAATTAAAGTTTTTTATTAAAAAGTGTTGACCTTTTAAAAATAAGGGTGTAGTATTATACAAGTCGCCAGGGTGACACGCTAAAATAAAGCAAAACATGAACCTTGAAAACTGAACAAGCAAAACGTAATCAATAAAGTTTTAAGTAACTAGTTTAGCTAGTGAACGAAACACAATTTTGGACATCAAACATGATGCCAGCAAAACAATTTGAGCTAATCAAATTTCTTTTATGGAGAGTTTGATCCTGGCTCAGGACGAACGCTGGCGGCGTGCCTAATACATGCAAGTCGAGCGAACAGAAAAGGAGCTTGCTCCTTTGACGTTAGCGGCGGACGGGTGAGTAACACGTGGGCAACCTACCCTATAGTTTGGGATAACTCCGGGAAACCGGGGCTAATACCGAATAATCTCTCTTGCTTCATGGCGAGAGACTGAAAGACGGTTTCGGCTGTCGCTATAGGATGGGCCCGCGGCGCATTAGCTAGTTGGTGAGGTAACGGCTCACCAAGGCGACGATGCGTAGCCGACCTGAGAGGGTGATCGGCCACACTGGGACTGAGACACGGCCCAGACTCCTACGGGAGGCAGCAGTAGGGAATCTTCCACAATGGGCGAAAGCCTGATGGAGCAACGCCGCGTGAGTGAAGAAGGTTTTCGGATCGTAAAACTCTGTTGTAAGGGAAGAACAAGTACAGTAGTAACTGGCTGTACCTTGACGGTACCTTATTAGAAAGCCACGGCTAACTACGTGCCAGCAGCCGCGGTAATACGTAGGTGGCAAGCGTTGTCCGGAATTATTGGGCGTAAAGCGCGCGCAGGCGGTCCTTTAAGTCTGATGTGAAAGCCCACGGCTCAACCGTGGAGGGTCATTGGAAACTGGGGGACTTGAGTGCAGAAGAGGAAAGTGGAATTCCAAGTGTAGCGGTGAAATGCGTAGAGATTTGGAGGAACACCAGTGGCGAAGGCGACTTTCTGGTCTGTAACTGACGCTGAGGCGCGAAAGCGTGGGGAGCAAACAGGATTAGATACCCTGGTAGTCCACGCCGTAAACGATGAGTGCTAAGTGTTAGGGGGTTTCCGCCCCTTAGTGCTGCAGCTAACGCATTAAGCACTCCGCCTGGGGAGTACGGTCGCAAGACTGAAACTCAAAGGAATTGACGGGGGCCCGCACAAGCGGTGGAGCATGTGGTTTAATTCGAAGCAACGCGAAGAACCTTACCAGGTCTTGACATCCCGTTGACCACTGTAGAGATATAGTTTCCCCTTCGGGGGCAACGGTGACAGGTGGTGCATGGTTGTCGTCAGCTCGTGTCGTGAGATGTTGGGTTAAGTCCCGCAACGAGCGCAACCCTTGATCTTAGTTGCCATCATTTAGTTGGGCACTCTAAGGTGACTGCCGGTGACAAACCGGAGGAAGGTGGGGATGACGTCAAATCATCATGCCCCTTATGACCTGGGCTACACACGTGCTACAATGGACGATACAAACGGTTGCCAACTCGCGAGAGGGAGCTAATCCGATAAAGTCGTTCTCAGTTCGGATTGTAGGCTGCAACTCGCCTACATGAAGCCGGAATCGCTAGTAATCGCGGATCAGCATGCCGCGGTGAATACGTTCCCGGGCCTTGTACACACCGCCCGTCACACCACGAGAGTTTGTAACACCCGAAGTCGGTGAGGTAACCTTTTGGAGCCAGCCGCCGAAGGTGGGATAGATGATTGGGGTGAAGTCGTAACAAGGTAGCCGTATCGGAAGGTGCGGCTGGATCACCTCCTTTCTAAGGATTATTTCGGAATACAAACCTTGGGTTTGTACGATTACGTTTTGCGTTCAGTTTTGAAGGTTCATTCTATCTGAATGAAACACTTCAAAACTTGTTCTTTGAAAACTGGATAAAACGACATTGAAATTGTAACAAACACATTTATTTTTTAAGTTTTTTATAGGCTTAATAACTTGGTTAAGTTATTAAGGGCGCACGGCGAATGCCTTGGCACTAGGAGCCGAAGAAGGACGGCACTAACACCGATATGCTTCGGGGAGCTGTAAGTGAGCTTTGATCCGGAGATTTCCGAATGGGGGAACCCACTACGTTTAATCGCGTAGTATCTTGACGTGAATACATAGCGTCTTGAAGGCAGACCCAGGGAACTGAAACATCTAAGTACCTGGAGGAAGAGAAAGAAAAATCGATTCCCTGAGTAGCGGCGAGCGAAACGGGAAGAGCCCAAACCAAGAGGCTTGCCTCTTGGGGTTGTAGGACACTCAATACGGAGTTACAAAAGAGCGAGTTAGATGAAGCGACTTGGAAAGGTCCGCCAGAGCAGGTAAAAGCCCTGTAGTCGAAAGTTCGTTCTCTCCTGAGTGGATCCTGAGTACGGCGGAACACGTGAAATTCCGTCGGAATCCGGGAGGACCATCTCCCAAGGCTAAATACTACCTAGTGACCGATAGTGAACCAGTACCGTGAGGGAAAGGTGAAAAGCACCCCGGAAGGGGAGTGAAAGAGATCCTGAAACCGTGTGCCTACAAGTAGTTAGAGCCCGTTAATGGGTGATAGCGTGCCTTTTGTAGAATGAACCGGCGAGTTACGATTACGTGCGAGGTTAAGCTTTAGAAGGCGGAGCCGCAGCGAAAGCGAGTCTGAATAGGGCGAAATAGTACGTGGTCGTAGACCCGAAACCAGGTGATCTACCCATGTCCAGGGTGAAGGTGAGGTAACACTTACTGGAGGCCCGAACCCACGCACGTTGAAAAGTGCGGGGATGAGGTGTGGGTAGCGGAGAAATTCCAATCGAACTTGGAGATAGCTGGTTCTCTCCGAAATAGCTTTAGGGCTAGCCTCGTGATGAGAATACTGGAGGTAGAGCACTGTTTGGACTAGGGGGCCATCCCGGTTTACCGAATTCAGACAAACTCCGAATGCCAGATATTTATACACGGGAGTCAGACTGCGAGTGATAAGATCCGTAGTCAAAAGGGAAACAGCCCAGACCACCAGCTAAGGTCCCAAAGTAATCGTTAAGTGGAAAAGGATGTGGCGTTGCACAGACAACCAGGATGTTGGCTTAGAAGCAGCCATCATTTAAAGAGTGCGTAATAGCTCACTGGTCGAGTGACGCTGCGCCGAAAATGTATCGGGGCTAAACGATTCACCGAAGCTGTGGATTGACATCTACGATGTCAGTGGTAGGAGAGCGTTCTAAGTGCGTTGAAGTCAGACCGGAAGGACTGGTGGAGCGCTTAGAAGTGAGAATGCCGGTATGAGTAGCGAAAGACGGGTGAGAATCCCGTCCACCGTATGACTAAGGTTTCCTGAGGAAGGCTCGTCCGCTCAGGGTTAGTCGGGACCTAAGCCGAGGCCGATAGGCGTAGGCGATGGACAACAGGTTGATATTCCTGTACCACCTCCTCACCGTTTGAGAAATGGGGGGACGCAGTAGGATAGGGTAAGCGCGCCGTTGGTTGTGCGCGTCCAAGCAGTAAGGCGTGTGTGTAGGCAAATCCGCACACTGTAACGTTGAGCTGTGATGGCGAGTCCGTATGGACGAAGTTCCTGATTTCACACTGCCAAGAAAAGCCTCTATCGAGGTGAGAGGTGCCCGTACCGCAAACCGACACAGGTAGTCGAGGAGAGAATCCTAAGGTGTGCGAGAGAACTCTCGTTAAGGAACTCGGCAAAATGACCCCGTAACTTCGGGAGAAGGGGTGCTCTTGAGCGTGCAAGC
Source organism: Lysinibacillus sp. G01H (assembly GCF_028872195.1). Lineage (NCBI taxonomy): Bacteria > Bacillati > Bacillota > Bacilli > Caryophanales > Bacillaceae > Lysinibacillus > Lysinibacillus sp. G01H. The sequence continues at coordinate 257,860 of NZ_CP118397.1, forward strand.
GCATGAGAGCCGCAGTGAATAGGCCCAGGCGACTGTTTAGCAAAAACACAGGTCTCTGCAAAACCGTAAGGTGACGTATAGGGGCTGACGCCTGCCCGGTGCTGGAAGGTTAAGAGGAGTGGTTAGCGCAAGCGAAGCTGCGAATTGAAGCCCCAGTAAACGGCGGCCGTAACTATAACGGTCCTAAGGTAGCGAAATTCCTTGTCGGGTAAGTTCCGACCCGCACGAAAGGCGTAACGATCTGGGCACTGTCTCAACGAGAGACTCGGTGAAATTATAGTACCTGTGAAGATGCAGGTTACCCGCGACAGGACGGAAAGACCCCGTGGAGCTTTACTGTAGCCTGATATTGAATTTTGGTACAACTTGTACAGGATAGGTAGGAGCCAGAGATCTCGGAGCGCCAGCTTCGAAGGAGGCGTCGGTGGGATACTACCCTGGTTGTATTGAAATTCTAACCCATGCCCCTTAGCGGGGCAGGAGACAGTGTCAGGCGGACAGTTTGACTGGGGCGGTCGCCTCCTAAAAGGTAACGGAGGCGCCCAAAGGTTCCCTCAGAATGGTTGGAAATCATTCGTAGAGTGTAAAGGCACAAGGGAGCTTGACTGCGAGACCTACAAGTCGAGCAGGGTCGAAAGACGGGCTTAGTGATCCGGTGGTTCCGCATGGAAGGGCCATCGCTCAACGGATAAAAGCTACCCCGGGGATAACAGGCTTATCTCCCCCAAGAGTCCACATCGACGGGGAGGTTTGGCACCTCGATGTCGGCTCATCGCATCCTGGGGCTGTAGTCGGTCCCAAGGGTTGGGCTGTTCGCCCATTAAAGCGGTACGCGAGCTGGGTTCAGAACGTCGTGAGACAGTTCGGTCCCTATCCGTCGTGGGCGTAGGAAATTTGAGAGGAGCTGTCCTTAGTACGAGAGGACCGGGATGGACACACCGCTGGTGTACCAGTTGTCTTGCCAAAGGCATCGCTGGGTAGCTATGTGTGGACGGGATAAGTGCTGAAAGCATCTAAGCATGAAGCCCCCCTCAAGATGAGATTTCCCATTACGCAAGTAAGTAAGATCCCTCAAAGACGATGAGGTAGATAGGTTCGAGGTGGAAGTGTGGTGACACATGGAGCTGACGAATACTAATCGATCGAGGACTTAACCAAAAAAGTTTGAAACATTCAATGTACCGTTTATCCAGTTTTGAAAGAATAAGTCTTTCAGCTGAATAAGTGAAGTGATGATGGCAAAGAGGTCACACCCGTTCCCATACCGAACACGGAAGTTAAGCTCTTTAGCGCCGATGGTAGTTGGGGGCTTCCCCCTGTGAGAGTAGGACGTCGCTTCGCTTATTTTTTGTGGAGGATTAGCTCAGCTGGGAGAGCACCTGCCTTACAAGCAGGGGGTCGGCGGTTCGAGCCCGTCATCCTCCATCATTTTGGTCCCGTGGTGTAGCGGTTAACATGCCTGCCTGTCACGCAGGAGATCGCCGGTTCGATCCCGGTCGGGACCGCCATTATTATTGCCGGTGTAGCTCAGTTGGTAGAGCAACTGACTTGTAATCAGTAGGTCGTGGGTTCGACTCCTATCGCCGGCACCATTCCCTTGGAGGGGTAGCGAAGTGGCTAAACGCGGCGGACTGTAAATCCGCTCCTTAGGGTTCGGCGGTTCGAATCCGTCCCCCTCCACCATTTTAGGGGCATAGTTCAACGGTAGAATAGAGGTCTCCAAAACCTTTGGTGTGGGTTCGATTCCTACTGCCCCTGCCAGGTATTGAGGTACTCGTTCATAATACAGCTAATATAATTTATATAGTGGCGATTGTGGCGAAGTGGTTAACGCATCGGATTGTGGTTCCGACATTCGTGGGTTCGATTCCCATCAGTCGCCCCATTTTAAAATTGGGGTATAGCCAAGCGGTAAGGCAACGGATTTTGATTCCGTCATGCCTAGGTTCGAATCCTAGTACCCCAGCCATTTTTAATTTCATGAGCCATTAGCTCAGTTGGTAGAGCATCTGACTTTTAATCAGAGGGTCGAAGGTTCGAGTCCTTCATGGCTCATCATTTTTTAATTAGCATGCGCCCGTAGCTCAATTGGATAGAGCGTCTGACTACGGATCAGAAGGTTATGGGTTCGACTCCTGTCGGGCGCGCCAATAAAATCATGTTTACGGAATGTAGCTCAGCTTGGTAGAGCACTTGGTTTGGGACCAAGGGGTCGTAGGTTCGAATCCTGTCATTCCGACCATCTTTCATGATAAATGGGGCCTTAGCTCAGCTGGGAGAGCGCCTGCCTTGCACGCAGGAGGTCAGCGGTTCGATCCCGCTAGGCTCCACCATTGTAATATTTTTGGAGGTATACCCAAGTCTGGCTGAAGGGATCGGTCTTGAAAACCGACAGGCGGGTAACACCGCGCGGGGGTTCGAATCCCTCTACCTCCTCCATTTTTCGGGTCAGTAGCTCAGTTGGTAGAGCATTAGATTGAAGCTCTAAGTGTCGGCGGTTCGATTCCGTCCTGACCCACCATTATTGCGGGTGTAGTTTAATGGTAAAACCTCAGCCTTCCAAGCTGATGTCGTGAGTTCGATTCTCATCACCCGCTCCAAAATGGGCCTATAGCTCAGCTGGTTAGAGCGCACGCCTGATAAGCGTGAGGTCGATGGTTCGAGTCCATTTAGGCCCATCATTATTCCGAAGTAGCTCAGTTGGTAGTAGCACCTGACTGTTAATCAGGTTGTCGCAGGTTCGAGTCCTGCCTTCGGAGCCACGGCCCGTTGGTCAAGTGGTTAAGACACCGCCCTTTCACGGCGGTAACACGGGTTCGAATCCCGTACGGGTCATCAAGCATGTAGCACAGATGTGTGTTACATGCTTTTTTCTATTCTCCTTTTTCATGTTGTTGAGAAAAGATCACTAGCAGAAAAAGACACCTATTAGCAAGGTAAGAGGTTGATTTCCGTTCCGCCAGTTTCCTTTCCAGAGGGCGTCCGATGAGCCACTTCACTCATTTACGTTTGCTCCAGGGTCTCATCTGTGACGCTGGCTCCACTACAATCAACTTTTCTGCAAAGTGTCTTTACTTTTTTCATAGTAGCATAGCGATCAAAAAGCCCATTATCTGTATGCTTAGAGGAGATAAGCTCTTATTTTCAATGTGGAGTAGGGAATCAGTTACAACAGCCATCCATAAGTGAACACCTTCAATTTATTTGTGGGATAAATGAGGAAGACTACTTGATTGCCGGGGTTAGCCAGAAAGAGGCTAACCGCAGCGCGAAAGCCAAGCGTCAGCAGCATGTAAGTAGCCTAAAATGGAAAGACTTTTATCTTTCACAAAAAATTCTATTGATTGCTTTGCTACAACACTATGAAGGTTACATGATTAATGTAGACTTTTTACAATAGTTAGGATCCCTCTCCCTTACATTCTCTTAAGAAAGAGAGTCTATAGAGTAAATTTGAACAAACTATTTCATATATAAAATATGTATGTTTTTTCAATTACTATTTTCATGGTGCTTGTGGTTTTGTTCCTCTAATATGAGGATAAGTGGAGGAATCGATATGAATATACAGGAGATACAGCAATTTTTAAGTCTATATAAGACAGAACAAAATGAATCAGAATTTTGGTTAAAGAATAGATTACAGGCAGTTAAGGATGCAGGTGAATATCACCCAACAACAGAGGAGCTAGTTTTTGGCGCACGGGTGGCATGGCGAAATAGCAATAAGTGTATTGGACGTCTGTTTTGGCAGTCACTGCATGTAGTAGATGCACGTGATGTTTTAGATGAAAAGGCTATTTTTCAAAAATTACTAGAACATATTGATTATGCGACAAATCATGGGAAAATCCGTCCAACTATAACAGTGTTTGCTTCAGATAGAGTACGGATTTGGAATCATCAACTAATTCGTTATGCAGGCTATGAAACAGAGGCAGGCATTATTGGAGATTCGCAGTCCATTAAATTTACAAAAGTGTGTGAGTCGTTAGGATGGAAAGGTAAAGGAACTGATTTTGATGTACTACCAATCGTTATACAGGTGGATGATCGTGCTCCTCAAATGTTTGTAATTCCTGAAGAAAATGTAGTAGAGGTTTCAATCCGCCATCCAGAGTCAATCGATGTGGAGAAATTAGGAATGAAGTGGTATGCTGTACCTATTATTTCGAGTATGCGTTTTCAAATGGCTGGAATTGATTTTCAAGCAGCTCCATTTAACGGCTGGTATATGGGAACAGAGATTGGTGCACGAAATTTAGCAGATCATGATCGTTATAATATGTTACCTGCAATTGCAGAGATTTTTAATCTTGATACAACCAAACAAGCGTCTCTTTGGCGTGATCGTGCTTTAGTAGAACTTAATATTGCTGTTCTTCACTCATTTAAAGAAGAGGGTGTGAGCATTGTTGATCATCATACAGCAGCTCAGCAGTTTAGATTGTTTGAGGAGGCTGAAAAATCAACAGGAAGAGAAGTTACTGGCAACTGGACATGGTTAATCCCACCACTTTCCCCTGCCACAACTCACATATTCCATAAACCCTATGTAAATATATATCATACACCAAATTATTTTTATCAAAAACCATGCTATTAGTGTAAAGGAATTGTTTACTTTCAACACTTTTGATGAGAGAGGGCTTACTATGTTAGATCAGCAAATTCCCAATATCCCGTGGAGACAATTGACGACACCTTATGGTAGAGGTACAGCCATTCCTAAGCTGATAGAACAGGAGCAATACACACAACTAGCTGAATTAATCGAACATCAAGGTACACTGTGGCAGGTGACACCATGGGTTTTGCTTGTCCTGTTAAAAAAGCTTACTAGTAAAAAATTAGAGGTTGTCTCCTTACAAGAAATACAATTATATTTAGCTGTGGCACATGCTATTACGAAAGATTATCTCGACCCAGTCAATACTGTTAAAAATATGCAGGAGCTATTAGACGTCAACTATTTATGGATAGAAAATGAGGACAATGATGAGCAGGAGTGGGAGGAAGAAACGCCAAAGGGCTATGGAAAGCAAGCTTTTGTAGGCTATTACTATTATAGTTATTTGCTTTTACAAGAGGCTGTTCCTATTTTTTCTACTATAACAGCTCGTAATAATGAAGCATCAGAATGCCTTGCTGAATTGCTAACATTAATCCAGCAACTCGACAATTAAGTAATGTGTAAACACTATATAGAAATAAAGCAGATGGAGGAAGCTGAACCACCTGCTTTATTTAATTTTAATGCACATATTCATTCTTAGAAGCTCTCATTGAGCAAAAGAAGAGTAAAATTGCCACAACGACAAAGAGCCATCCCGCAATATTCCAACCACCAAATAAATCATGCAAGTAGCCAAAAAGAATAGGACCAATTGCGGCAAATAAATAACCCAAAGATTGTGCAAAGCCTGATAAATCTGCTGCTTCAAATGCAGTACGAGTACGGAGAGTGAAGAACATCATTGCTAGGGCGAATGAAGAACCACCTGCTAACCCTAGAAGAACCATCCACAGGACCCCAAGACTTGTCCATTCCATGACAACTCCAACAAAGCCTACTAAATAGAAGGATGTAAACATCAATACAAGTGGGCGTTGAGAAGTCATTTTACCTGCAATAATAGGCACTGCCAAAGCCATTGGTACTTGTGAGAATTGCATGATTGAAAACATCCAGCCAGCTTTATCAGGCGCTAAACCTTGAGCAATATAGATCTCAGGTATCCACGCTGCTGTTGTATAGAATAATAAAGACTGTAAACCCATTGCCCCTGTGACAGCCCAAGTAACAGGTGATTTCCATAAAGGTGTACTGGTCTTTTTAGATGTAGTAACTGGTTCTGGGTAATTTGACTTTAGTTGAGGTATCCAAATTAGGATTGTAATTAGAACGAGTATGAGTGCAATGGAAAGCGCACCTTGCCAGCCTAACGATGAATTAGCTATCGGATAGCTAATACCAGCTCCAAGGCCAGCAGTAAAATTCATGGACATGGTGAAAAAGGCCATTAATAAACCCACATGATATGGAAATTTCAATTTTAATAATCCTGGAATTAGTACATTTCCAAAAGAAATGGCTACGCCAATTAACACAGTACCCAATAGAAGTAATTCTGTCGTACCAAGTGAACGTAGGACAATTCCTAAGGCCAAGAGAAAAGTTGATAAAAATAATGTTAGCTCAAGCCCTAGTTTGCGTGCTACAACTGGTGCAAATGGAGATATAATAGCAAAAGCCAGCAATGGAATTGTTGTTAGAAAGCCAGCCACTACATTAGATATTCCAAGATCTTCACGGATAAAGGATATAATTGGACCAACAACAGTTAGTGGCATTCGTAATGTAGAGGCTATAAAGATAACGCCAAAGACTAAAAGTAAGGTTGTTCCTTTCCAGCTAATTTTTTTACTTGGATAACTAGTGGTATGATCATTTGTAGTCAAAATAAATCCCCCCTAATAATAACCATTCTAATTGAACTACTATAACACTTTATCACACTATTAAAAATAGTAGAAGATTCATAAAATACGGAACATTTCTTGCGGTATTGAAATGTCTATGGTCTTATGTTAGTATAATAAACATCATAAATTTAATAATTATATGCCTCATGTTTGTATTGAGGTAGAGGTCGCGATATTTATAAGTATGCTAATTGAAATGACAAGCATTGATGAGATTAGCTGAAAGGAAATATTGCCGAAGTGTGAGGGGACTTGAAAACCTCATGCTGGGGCTGTCTCCGAAAGGAACAGAACTGTCACGTTTGTACAACGTGTTGAGCTATCATGTAGGAAAAACTGAGGATTAACGTAGCCATCACAGTGTATATGTGATGGCATTTTTTTGCCTCATAAATAGGAAGGAAGCTATATCGTGAGTGAAATAAAAGTAAATCAGCTCGGACATAAAGCGCCGAAGCTGAAAAAAGAATTAAAAAGCCGTCATATTACAATGATTTCTTTAGGCGGTACAATTGGTACGGGGCTATTTTTAGCCAGTGGAGGTGCTATTGCTCAGGCAGGGCCTGGGGGAGCATTGCTTGCCTATGCTTTAATCGGTATTATGGTGTATTTTTTAATGACAAGCTTAGGGGAAATGGCTGCCTATATGCCATCATCAGGTTCATTTAGTACGTATGCAACCAAATTTGTAGATCCCGCTTTGGGCTTTGCATTAGGCTGGAACTACTGGTATAACTGGGCAATCACCATTGCTGCCGAAATTGCTGCTGTGTCATTAATTATGAAATATTGGTTCCCAGATAGCTCATCAGCACTTTGGACAGTATTATTTATTGCTGTTGTATTGACGTTTAATTTACTATCCGTAAAAAGTTATGGTGAAAGTGAATATTGGTTTGCCATGATTAAAGTAGCAACGGTTATTGTTTTTATTATCATTAGCTTACTAATGATTTTTGGTATTTTAGGTGGGCAGGCTCCTGTAGGTTTTACTAATTTCTTTGTTAGTGATGGGCCATTCCATGGTGGCTTCCTTGCTACATTTGGTATTTTCCTAGCTGCAGGATTTTCATTCCAAGGGACAGAATTACTAGGAATTACAGCTGGTGAAACAGATAATCCTGGTAAAAATATTCCGAAGGCTGTTAAATCTGTATTTTGGCGTATTCTTTTGTTTTATATTTTAGCGATTGGTGCAATCGGGATGTTGATTCCATTTACAGACGAACGTTTGTTATCAGAAGATATCGCAGTATCACCCTTTACACTAGTGTTTGACCGTCTAGGTATTGCCTTTGCTGCTTCTTTAATGAATGCCATTATTTTAACGGCTATGCTGTCAGCAGGAAATTCAGGACTATATGCATCTTCTCGTATGCTATGGCAATTAGCAGTGGATGGACATGCACCTAAATTTTTTGCAAAGCTAAGTCGTAGAGGTATTCCGATTTATGCACTTATGGCAACATTAGCTGTAGGCTGTTTAGCATTTTTGGCATCCTTCTTTGGCGATGGAGTGGTTTATATCTGGCTATTAAATGCTTCTGGAATGTCTGGCTTTATTGCATGGCTAGGTATTGCGTTTAGTCATTATCGTTTCCGCCGAGCGTTTGATGCACAGGGCTTAGATCCAAGATTATTACCTTATAAAGCCAAATTATATCCGTTTGGACCACTATTTGCTTTTACAGTTTGTATGATTGTAGTCATTGGACAAAATTACACAGCCTTTACAGGCGATAAGATTGATTGGTACGGTATCCTTGTTTCGTATATTGGGATTCCATTATTTTTAGCATTATGGTTGGGCTATAAAATAAAGCACAAAACAAAAATGCTTCCACTTAAAGATTGTGATTTAAAAGTTGAAGATTAAATAATAGAGCTGTTCTGTAAACCTAAGAGCGATGGTTTATGGGGCAGTTCTTTTTTCAACACTCATAAACAAAATCTCTCTAATCAAACATCATAAATATGGTAATGTAATATACATATGGAAATTGGGTTTTGATAGGAGAGGTGCATGATAGTGAAAAAACATATCTTACTGGTAGAAGACGATGAAGCCATTCGTGAAATGGTTGATAATTACTTAACGATGGAAGGTTTCAATGTCACAACAGCGACTAATGGCGAAGAGGCATTACATAATTGTTTGCAAAATACCTTTGATTTGGTCATCTTAGATATTATGATTCCTAAATTAAATGGTTTGGAAGTATTAAAGATTATTAGAGAGCAGGCAGCACTTCCTATCATTATTATGTCTGCAAAAGACAGTGATGTTGATAAAGCATTGGGCTTAGGATTGGGGGCAGATGATTATATTGCTAAACCTTTTTCTATGCTGGAGTTTTCAGCACGTGTAAAGGCTGTTATCAGAAGAGCTACGAAATACTCTAGTCAAGCTGAACAAAAGCAAGAGGTCCTCGAAATTGATAATTTAAAGATAGATATCGTTAATTTCTCAATAACAAAGAGCGGACAAGAGATAAAGCTGACATCAAAGGAATTTTCCATTTTAAAATTGTTTGTGACAAATCGTCACAGGGTTTTTACCAAAGAGCAAATTTATCAGATGATATGGAAAGATGCCTATTACGGAGATGAAAATATTATAAATGTACATATTAGAAGACTACGTGAAAAAATAGAAGATGATCCATCAAATCCTCAGTATATTAAAACTCTATGGGGAATCGGCTATAAGTTTGAGGGATAAAAATATGATGATATTTCTATTAATAATAATTGTATTGCTAATCGAGGTCCTAATTTTTCAATGGAAAGTCAAGAGGGAACAAGAACGCGCTATCCAATACATTCATAGTAAACTACACGTAATTGTGAATGAACAGACGTATGAAAAGATTCTAGTAACAACTACAAATTCAGAAATTCAACAGTTACTTATTAAACTGAATACGTTGCTAGATCAACATCAAAAAATCCAGGCTACACATCGAAAAATGGAAAATTCCATGAAAAAGATGTTGGCCAATATTTCGCATGATCTTAAAACACCTTTAACCGTTGTACTTGGCTATATTGAAATGCTTCAACTTCAAAATGCGATGAGTGACGAAGAACGCCAACGATTACTTACAGGTGTACATGCTAAAACATTAGAAGTGTTAAAAATTATCCATACATTTTTTGACTTGGCGAAATTAGAGGCTGGAGATACAGATTACCCAATCACTAAAATCAATGTCAGTGAAATATGCCGTAAAAATATTTTGTCTTTTTACGATCTGGTTACTTCAATGGGATTAGATATTAATATTGATATTCCTGCAAGCCCCATGTATGCCCTTGGTAATGAAGAAGCATTAAATAGGGTTCTAAACAATCTACTGTCTAATGCTATTGCATATGGAGCAGATGGCAATGTAATTGGAATTACCGTAAGACATGAAGAAGCCAATATTGGTATTGATGTGTGGGATTGTGGCAAGGGTATTGATGAATATCATATCGATAGCGTATTTGAAAGGATGTATACACTTGAGGATTCTCGAAATAAATCTTTTCAAGGCAGTGGTTTGGGACTAACGATTACAAAGCGGCTAGTAGAAATAATGAATGGCTCCATCCGGTTATCGAGTATTCCTAATGAAAAAACTACTTTTACCATTTCGCTAAAACGAATGATGTATTGAATCCAGTTGTGCTTGTAGAGCTTTAATGCTTTGCAGGCTTTTTTACTTAAGAAATTTGTAAGAATGCAGTAATAAAATAGAGAGTTTCATTTTTTATAATGAAGCTAGTCACAATTGAGGGAGCGAATTACATGACATACATTGTAAAAACAAATCAGCTTACGAAAGTGTACGATGGAAAGGAAGTTGTTTCTGCTGTCAATATGAACGTTAAGAAGGGAGAGATTTATGGATTTTTAGGTCCCAATGGTGCAGGTAAAACCACTGTTATGAAGATGCTAACTAATCTAACGAAGCCTACAAGTGGAGATGTAGAAATATTAGGGGAGAAATTGACCGACAAATCCTATGAAATACTAAAAAGAATGGGGACAATTATTGAATATCCTATTTTTTATGAAAAATTAACGGCTAGTGAGACCCTAGAATTACATTGTGAATACATGGGTTATTATGATAAGAAAGAAATTGCACATGTTCTTAACTTAGTAAAGTTAACGAATACAGAGAATAAGCAGGTTAAAGATTTTTCTCTAGGGATGAAGCAGAGATTAGGCATTGCAAGGGCCATTATTACAAAGCCAGAGTTACTTATATTAGACGAACCAATTAATGGATTGGACCCAGTAGGAATAAAGGAGTTAAGAGAGCTTTTCAAGATGCTTTGTAAGGAGTACGGCATAACCATTATTATCTCAAGTCATATTTTGGCTGAAATAGAACAATTGGTCGATACAATAGGTGTTATTAAGAATGGAAGGCTCATCACTGAGGTAGCAATGGATACTATTAATCGTGATCAGGTCAATTATACCGAAGTGATCGTAAGTGATGGGAAAAAGGCAGCGTTTATTATTGAAAACGAATTAAACATTACTAATTTTAAGCTGATGGATGATAACTCTATACGTATATACGACTCAACTGTATCCCAACAAAGCCTATCAAGAGCATTAATTGAACATGACGTTGAGATTGAAGAGATTAGTAAAAAAACAAGTTCATTAGAGGATTATTTCTTAAAGCTAATCAATGGAGGCGTTGTTCATGCTTAATTTAATGCGTTTAGAAATGAAAAAGTTCCATTTAGGATCATATGTTAGAGGAGCTATCATTGCTAATTTAGTCATTCTCGGGTTTCTGTTTATGATTTTATTTATTTCTAAAGTAGAAGGAGATCCAGGGCTTGAAAATTACAAGGTTGCTTTAAGTGTCATTGATTCATTTGTAAGAGCAGTTTTTATTATTTTTGCTTCTACGTTAATAGCTAAGTTAATCATCGGAGAATATAAATTTAAAACCATTACATTAGCCTTTATGTATCCGATAAGTAGAAAGAAATTAATGGTCGCAAAGCTTGCTATTGTCATGCTATTTACTTTCAGTATGATCATTATCTCCAATGCTCTTATTACAGCCATTTTTTGTGTCGTAAGCGATCGATATGAATTAATTCCAGATGTACTATCAAGTTCTTTAATTATTCAGCATATACCTTCTGTATTGATGAATGCGATAGCTGCCTCAGGCATAGCTTTAATCCCATTGTATTTTGGGATGAGAAAATACTCTATACCGACAACTATCATTTCATCTATTATAATTGTGTCTGTCACTTCGTCAAATTCAGGTAACTTTACTTTAAACGATATAATTATTATTCCAATTACTTTAGCAATCGTGGGACTGGGTATTGCTTATTTAGCCATTAGAAATATCGAAAAGGTGGATGTTTAATCAAAAAGATACCAGGTGCTCATTCCTAGAGTACCTGGCTTTTTGTTATCCAAAAATTGTTTCCCACAGTAAGTAAATGTTTAACGTAACAACAATGACTACGACAAACCAACCTAAAACAGTTGTAATACGGTGATTAACTAGGCTTCCCATGATGTCTCGTTTACTTGTAAACATAACAAGAGGGACAAGTGCAAAGGAAATACCAAATGATAAAACAACCTGACTAAGAACCAAAGCATAGGTAGCATTCACACCAGAGGCAATGATTGCAAGTGGTGGCACCATGGTAATCGCTCTACGTAAATAAAGAGGTATTTTTCTTTGAATGAAGCCCTGCATCACTACGTCACCGGCTAAAGTCCCTACAGAGGAACTAGCAAGCCCTGCAATAAGTAAACCAAGACCAAAGGAAATGGCAGCCAGTGGGCCGAGCGCATCTTTTAAGCCATTATAGGCAACATCTAAATCTTCAACTACAACGCCTTGGGTATGGAATACTGCTGCGGCAATTATGAGCATACTCATATTGATGGCACCAGCAATAATCATAGCGATGATAATATCGATAAATTCAAAACGGAAAATACGTTTTTTTTCTGCCTCATTCCGACCAATAATACGACTTTGTGTTAAAGAGGAATGTAAGTAAATAGCATGAGGCATAACGGTTGCACCTAAAATACCTGTTGCTAATAATAGTGAATCTACACCTTCAAAGTGTGGCGTGAACATGCCGATCGCTACATCGCCCCATGCTGGCTGCGCTAAAAATGTTTGAAAGGCAAATGCCAATACAACAATTAAAACCATGCCAGAAATACCTGCTTCAAAGGCTCTAAATCCTCTTCTTTGCAGCTCTAAAATAGCAAATGAACCCACTGCTGTAATTAATGCGGCGGGAAGCATTGGGATATTGAAAAGTAAATAAAGCCCTAATGCTGCTCCGATAAATTCCGCGAGGTCAGTGGCAATGATGACCAATTCTGCCTGTATCCACAAAAAGATAGAAGTTTTTTTAGAAAAATGCTCGCGTGCGACTTCAGGTAAATTTTTTCCTGTCGCAATCCCAAGCTTGGCAGACAGAGACTGAATTAACACAGCCATTAAATTAGAAAAGGCTATAACCCAAAGTAGCAGGTAGCCGTATTGAGAGCCTGCTGTAATATTTGTAGCAAAATTACCAGGATCGATATAGGCGACTGCTGCAATGAAAGCAGGTCCTAAAAATGGTAAAAATCTTCGCCAACCTCTTATATCTCCATCTAAAACCGCCTCTGCTGACGATTTTGTGACTCGTTTGTAAACCATATTGTTCCCTCGTTTCAAAAAGTATCATCAATGAAATAAAGTTTCCTATAGGAAAATAAGATATTAGTATTCTAACGCTAGGAATAAAAAAAGTGAAGTGGTTTGCTTTATCCTTCTATAAGTATGTGCCATTCTCATCATTTTCTAATTAGACTTTCACCACTTGTATCGTATACGATGAAAAGAAAAGGCGAAGGACGGATTCGACATGACACATCGAATTTTAATTATAGAAGATGAAGAAAATATTGCGAGAGTGCTACAACTGGAGCTTCAATTTGAAGGATATGAGGCAGCAATGGCCCATACCGGAACAGAAGGCTTACTACAATACCGTGAGCAGCAATGGGATTTAATTTTACTTGATATCATGCTACCTGAGATGAGCGGTATTGATGTGCTAAAGCGTATTCGTGCAACAGAATCTCAAACACCTGTTATCATGCTAACTGCCAAAAGCGAGGTAGAGGATAAGGTAAAGGGCTTGGATTTAGGAGCCAATGATTATGTGACAAAGCCTTTTGAAATTGAGGAGCTACTGGCACGAATTCGCAATGCATTACGGTTTTCGCAGAAGGTAAGCCCAAAGCAAGTTGCACTTTCATTTGGCCATTTATCGATAAACGAGCAAACAAGGGAAGTTGTATATTTTGATAAGGAAATTCAGCTGACACCTCGTGAGTATGATTTGTTGTTCTATTTACTAAAGCATCCTAAACAAGTACTGACAAGGGAGCAAATATTAGAGGCTGTGTGGGGCTATGATTATTATGGGGATACAAATGTTGTGGATGTTTATATACGTTATGTACGACAAAAGCTTGAGGCTGCTAATCCAACACCTCTTATCCAGACAATTCGAGGTGTTGGATATGTGCTAAAGGAACATAGTTATGAGACTTAAAACAAAAATCCATCTACTAACAACATTGCTTATGCTAGTTATAGTAGTGGCAACAAATAGTGGAATTTATTTGTTATATGAGAAATTTGCCTATGATACGGAATATAATCAGCTTCAGTCACGGGCAAATGAGTTAAGCTCTACACTGAGTCAGTTAAATGCACAAACCAACCTACAGCAAGTATTAAGAGCCTATATGCCAACAGATGGTGCCGTTTATATTTATGATGGTGAACTTTTGAAAACGAAGGTTCAGGCTACACTTGAAATGCAAGAGGTCCCTTCTATTACCTACACAATGCCTGCCATTTGGATCGACGGAACGGTGGTGGACATAACATTGCAGCAATCTATGGAAGAAGTAGAACGGACATTAGATTTGTTAAAGGTCATCTTAGTTGTTGTATCTGTTGTGGCATCGATTCCTATTTTCCTAGCGAGCTTGGTACTTGGGCGACTTATTTTATTACCGTTAGAACGTTTAAATGAGACCATGCGCAAAAGTGCATCTACTGGGAAATATGAAAAAATAGATACCACAGAAAAAGGTGGGGACGAATTAACAAACATTAACCGCACTTTTAATATGATGATGGAGAAGCTTGAACAACATTATCAGAAGCAACAAGAATTTGTATCAAATGCCTCCCATGAATTAAAAACTCCTATAACTGTCATTGAAAGCTATGCAAAACTACTCCTAAGGAGGGGGTTTGATAATCGGGAGGTTGCTCAGGAATCCTTGCAAGCTATTGCCAATGAATCATCTCGTATGCATGAAATGGTATTGCAATTGCTAGAACTAGCTAAAAACAAAGAACAATTGGACGTTCATTTCGAACAACTAGAGCTTGCCCCGTTCTTAAATAAAGTAGCTTTACAAATGGAACAGGCTTATCATCGAACATTTAGAATTGATGAGCAGATTCCAAAGTTTATTTATAGTGATGAAAAAATATTGAAGCAACTACTTTTTATTTTGCTGGATAATGCTAGGAAATATAGTGAGGATGAAGTACGTATTCAAGCCACTGAAACAACCAATCATGTACGTATTACCATCCAAGATTTTGGTATTGGTATTCCAATCGAGCATATTCCTCATTTATTTGAGCGTTTTTATCGTGTAACAGAGGATCGTAATCGTAAAACAGGTGGTTCAGGGCTAGGGCTAGCAATAGCACATGAACTGGCACAACAATTAGGTATAACGATCGATGTGAAAAGTAAGCTAGGGGAAGGCTCAAGCTTTACTTTATGTATACCAAAGGAGGGACAGCAATGAAAAAGTGGATGTTAGTAATTGTTGTTATTATCCTTCTTTGTAGTGGAGTAATTTGGTTTGTTCAACATCGTTATTTTTACGTTCAACCTATTAGTGAAGCGGAGGCTATTCGCCATATTGAGACTATCTACAATGGTCATGTTACACAAGTTGAAAAACAAGGAAATACCTTTGAGATGCTTTTTACGCGTGAGGATGTCAAGTATGCAGCTATACTTGATGTTACGACACAACAGGTAACTGCTCTAATCATGAAAGAAGGACAAAGTAAATTACTATTAACAGAAAAGCAGATCAGACAAATGGTTAAAAAGGAATATGGAGATGTAGAAAGCGTTATGCTTACAGACTCCGTTTATACTGTACGTGTTGAAAATGAGAAAATTCAAAAGGATTTAACCCTTGATGGTTATACAGGCGAACTACTGGCAGAGAAAAAGGTTGAGCCACAAGAACAACCTATCGAAGAGCCTATTATTACTGAGCAACAGGCTATTCAAATAGCTCTTAAGCAATTAAAGGGTGAGGTGGATTCAGTTGATTTTGAAGAAACCTCAGAGGGTGGTTACTATTTAGTTGAGATTGAAACGCAGGAGGACGAAGCTACATTTCAAATTCATGCTGTTTCAGGAAAAGTACTGTCTGTAACATGGGATGACGATCATTAAATCATTCTCATGAGATTCTAATGTTCCTCTTATAGTTCTATCATCTTCACTTGGTAAGCTAAGTTTAGATAAAACAAAGGAGAGATGAACATGAAAAAAATGATAATGATTCCAGCACTAGTAATTACTCTTGGAGTGGGTGCAGCGATTGGCTCGACGACTTTATTATCAGGAAATGCCCAAGAAAAAAAGGTCTTATCCATGCAGGAAATTGAGAAGAAAGCGCTAGCGGTAGTGGATGGTACAGTTGCAAATATCGAATTTGACCAAAATCAGTTTAGCTCTATTTATGAAGTAGAGGTGTATACAGATACAGAAGAATATGATTTAAAATTTGATGCTTATAGTGGGAAATTACTCAAGCAGAAAAAGGAACGTCTAGATGACGATGATTGGGATGATCATATTTCTGCTACAACTGCTACAACAAAAATAATTACAAAAGAGCAGGCTATCAAGACAGCCCAAACAAAAGCAAAGGGTAAAGTGACAAAAATTAAGCTTGATGATGGTGTATATGAAATTGAATTAAAAGACGGTCAATATGAATATGAAGTAGATGTGGATGCAGTCTCTGGAAACATTATAGATTTTGAACAAGGCTTTGATGACTAATTTAATGAGCTGTCTTAAAGGGAGAACATACCTTTAAGGCAGTTTTATTGTTTTTATTGTGGGTATTTACTAGGTATTCAGGAAATTTACTTTAAGAAGTGGTTATTTATATGTTCAAAAAAGAAAAAATTTTCTTCTTTACTTTTTCAATTAGCAGGCGTACTATGACATCATTATAAAAGTTTCAAATTTCTAAATCGCTGAAGCAACTAAACGCGGGGGAACCAATTTTGATGGATGGCATAGCCATTCTTGGGGTGAATCTCTTCCTTATGGAGGAGTAGGGCTACTCAGGCCCGAATCCGACAGCTAACCTCGTAAGCGTTAAGAGCAGAAAAGTGGAGCTTGGCAGACGGATGAGCGTCTACAAGTCTTATTTAGTGATGACTTGTAGGCGTTTTTTGATGTAATTTAGAAAGGCGAAACACATTCTATGAAACTAGAAGGTGTTTATCAATGAAATCCTCATTCAAACGTTATGTAATCGGCAAACCATTAAGATCCGATGCGTTAGGGGAACAAAAGCTAAGTAAAACAAAGGCACTGGCCATATTATCATCAGATGCATTGTCATCAGTAGCCTATGGACCAGAACAAATTTTAATTGTCCTGATGACGGTAGGTACAATGGCGTTTTGGTATTCTTTACCTATTGCCACTGGAGTGGTTATTCTACTCGTGGCACTGATTTTATCCTATCGTCAAGTTATCTTCGCCTATCCACATGGGGGAGGCGCCTATGTCGTATCACGAGAAAATTTAGGCGTGAATGCAGGTCTTGTTGCAGGGGGTTCTTTGCTTGTTGATTATATTTTAACGGTAGCAGTAAGTGTGTCGGCCGGGACAGATGCCATTACATCTGCATTTCCAAGTCTTCATGCTTATAATGTACCCATTGCTATTATATTTGTGATTTTCTTAACGATTTTAAACTTGCGAGGTGTAACAGAGTCAGCCTCTATCTTGGCTTACCCAGTTTATCTATTTGTAGGCGTTATGCTGTTGCTAATCGGGATTGGGCTCTATAATGTGGCAACTGGACCGGTGCCTGCAGAGTTACATCCAAAGATTGGTACACCAGTGGCAGGGATTAGCCTATTTATTTTATTAAAGGCATTTGCATCAGGAAGCTCAGCGTTAACAGGAGTAGAGGCTATTTCTAACGCCATACCTAATTTTAGAAATCCTGCTCCAAATAATGCTGCTAAAACGCTTTTAGCAATGGGCGCCATTTTAGCCGTTTTATTCATCGGGATTGTTAGTCTAGCTTATTTTTATGGCGTTGCACCAACAGCAGAAGCAACAGTCGTTTCCCAACTAGCAGAAGCTAGTGTTGGTCGGAATTTTCTTTATTATATTGTTCAGGGGACAACTGCAATGATTTTAGTACTTGCCGCAAACACAGGGTATTCAGCATTTCCCTTGCTTGCTGTGAATTTATCGAAGGATGGTTTTATCCCAAGAATCTTTCAAATCCGAGGGGACCGTCTTGGCTATTCAAATGGTATTTTAATGCTAGGTATTGCTGCCATTGTTTTAATTATACTTTTTGACGGGGCCACAGAGCATTTAATTCCGCTCTATGCAGTAGGCGTATTTATTCCCTTTACATTAGCGCAAACGGGGATGATGAGAAAATGGTGGCGCGAAAAACCTAAAGGCTGGGTAGCAAGATTTACGATCAACACAATTGGGGCCGCTATCTCTTTCATCGTGGCAATGATGTTTTTTGTGACAAAAATGCCTCAAGTTTGGCCGGTGTTTATCTTTTTACCAATTATTATTTTTGTATTCCATCGCATTAAGCAACATTATCAAGCTGTTGGAGAACAGTTAAGGTTAAATCATGAGGAACTGGCTACTATTGAGGGGAATGTTTTCATTGTGCCAGTAGCTGGTATAACAAAGGTGGTTGAAAACTCCCTACATTATGCCAAATCACTTAAGGTTGATAAAGTGATAGCCTTTTATGTAGCTTTCGACCAAGCAGATGCAAAAGCTTTTGAAGAGAAGTGGAATGCCTGGCAACCTGATGTACGATTAGTTACCTACTATTCACCATATCGCAGCATTACACAGCCATTAATTAAATTTATTGATAAAGTAGAACATCAATGTACGAAGACAGGTCATAAAGTAACGGTTGTTATCCCTCAATTCTTACCGAAAAAAGGGTGGCATCATATGCTACACAACCAATCGAGTCTTCTCATTCGTACATCACTGTTATTTCACAGAAATGTCGTCATTATGACAGTACCGTTCCATTTATCAAAATAATGCTAGCAAGCTAGAAAATAGTCTGTTATAATCAGTACGTTGATTGAAAACACGAACGTTTACAATTAAAAAGTTACAGAATACCATTAAATTCCGAAAAATCAAACTTTTTTTGGTGAGAGATAGTAGCTCTTGCCGAATAAAGTGATAAATTGGTTATTCTGATAGTTTCATACAAATTCACTCATATAATAGCGAGAATAGGGCTCGCAAGTTTCTACCGATTTACCGTAAATGAATCGACTATGGGTAGCAATGCTTTTAGAGAACTTCTATTTTAATGATGTTTTCTATTCATTTCGACGTTTTTGCGCTGAATGCTTTGCTCCACTCGTAGCAGAATGGAATCAAAGTATTCAGCGTTTTTTTATAATTTTTTACGAAAGAAGGATATGAAAGAAATGAAGTTATTACAAGACAAAATTATGCAAGAGGGTAAAGTATTATCTTCATCCGTATTAAAGGTTGATACATTTTTAAACCATCAAATTGATCCAATTCTAATGAAGGAAATTGGTCATGAATTCGCAAATCGTTTCTCTGATCAAGTGATTACAAAGATTTTAACAATAGAATCTTCAGGTATTGCCCCATCCGTGATGTTAGGCTTAGAAATTGGCGCGCCTGTCGTGTTTGCTCGTAAACGTAAATCATTAACGCTTTCAGATAACCTTTATTCATCAAAGGTACATTCATTCACAAAAAATGAAACAAATGAGATCTCAGTCTCACGTAATTTCTTAAGCGAAGATGACAATATTTTAATTGTAGATGATTTCTTAGCCAATGGTGAGGCTGTCAAAGGCTTACTTGATATTGCTGCACAAGCGGGTGCAAATGTTGTGGGAGTTGGAATTGTTATTGAAAAGGGCTTCCAAGATGGCGGAAAATTATTGCGTGAGCAAGGTGTTCGCGTTGAGTCATTGGCAATTGTAGATTCTCTTGAAGATGGCAAAGTAACATTTGCTACGGAGGCTCGCGCGTAATGAATACCTTTAAATCGACTGCGCTAGCGATTCAACATTTACTTGCAATGTATGCTGGAGCCATTTTAGTGCCATTGATTATCGGTGGGGCAATTGGCTTCGATTCAACACAAATGACGTATTTAGTAGCGATTGATATTATGATGTGCGGGATCGCTACACTTTTACAAGTTTATTCAGGTAAATTCATTGGTATCGGCTTACCTGTAGTACTTGGCTGTACATTCACAGCGGTAAGTCCAATTATTGCAATTGGTACAAACCCAGAGCAGGGTATTACGGACATTTATGGTTCTATTATTGCCTCTGGTGTAATTGTAATGATAATTGCGGGCTTCTTCGGTAAGCTTGTGAAATTCTTCCCACCAGTCGTAACAGGGTCAGTTGTTTCAATTATCGGTATTTCCTTATTACCAGTAGCATTAAACAATATGGCAGGTGGACAAGGTGCTGAGGATTTTGCTTCTGCTTCTAATGTAGCCTTAGCCTTCATTACATTGGTTATCATTTTAGTCGTTTATCGCTTTTCTACAGGCTTTGTTCGTGCCATTTCTATTCTGATTGGATTAGTAGCAGGAACAATTTTAGGTGCATTCATGGGGAAAGTTGACTTTAGCCCGGTTTCTGAAGCCGATGCACTTCACATGGTGCAACCTTTCTACTTTGGCATGCCAACATTTGATGTAACGGCAATTATTACAATGACACTTGTAGCAATGGTATCCCTAGTAGAATCATCTGGTGTCTATTTTGCATTAAGCGATATTTGTAATAAAAAATTAGATTCAAAAGATTTAGCTCGCGGCTATCGTTCAGAAGGTCTTGCGTCAGTAATCGGTGGTATTTTCAATGCCTTCCCATACACAACATTCTCACAAAACGTGGGGCTAACGCGTATGTCAGGCGTTAAGGACCGTAAAGTCATTTACATCACAGGTGGTCTTCTTGTAGCATTAGGCTTCCTACCAAAAATCGCAGCATTAACAACAATTATTCCAACGTCTGTACTAGGTGCGGCAATGTTAGCGATGTTCGGAATGGTGATTACGCAAGGTATGGGTATGCTTGTACCCGTTATGAACGAGTCAGCAGAAAACGCGATGATTGCTGCGATTGCAGTAAGTTTAGGGGTCGGTGTATCAGTCGTTCCTGGCATTTTTGATGCATTACCAACAAGCGTTTCAATCTTAACATCTAATGGTATCGTTTGTGGTTCTGTAACAGCGATTATCCTTAATATTTTATTCAACATGATTGGGCCAAAGCATAAAAAAGATCCGATGCATGGGGAAGTATAAAAAGATAATTAAATAACATTCATCAAAATATTCTACATATTTTGATGAAAAGAATAGTGTCACCTACTTTTATCTATTGATTTAGATCTGAGGAGGTGCCACTTTTTTGTCGTTATGGACTGTATGTTTTAAACTATTGATAATAACTTTAGTTGAAATTTGTTCCTTTAACATAACTCTAGACAGTCATATGGAATGTTTAACATTAGAACTAAAAGGGAATTTAAAATAGAGTTGTTGAAATCGCATGTAACTCTCTCTTTCAACATATACTTATATAAAACTACTCTCAGAAAGGTCTAGTACAAATGCAAAGTATTGTTTTAATTTTAATCCTACAATTAGTATATGTACCTTTTTTAACATTACGAACAATATTTTTAGTAAAGAATATCACGTTCCTTGCTGCGATATTTGGGATGCTGGAGATGTTGGTGTATGTATTTGGCCTTTCACTCGTTTTCAGTGGGAAGCAAAGTATGTTATCTATGGTTGTCTATGCAGTTGGGTTTGGATTAGGTATATTTTTAGGAGCAAAAATAGAACGAAAGCTAGCGATAGGCTATGTTTATACAACCATTAATACGCAAAATAAGAATGAAGAGCTTGTGAAATTTCTTCGCAACGAAGGGTTTGCAGTCACGATTTATATAGGAGAAGGGCGAGATAGTAACCGCTATAAATATGAGATCTTAACGAAGAGGAATCGTGAAGGAGAGCTCTTTCAAATAGTAGAGCAATTTGAACCGAATGCGTTTATTATCTCGTATGAGCCTAAGTCATTTAAAGGCGGCTTTTTACTTGCTCGTATGAAGGCTAAGCAAAAATAATATTCACTATGAAAGGACCCTCGCTAAAAGCGAAGGTCCTTTTTTAGTGTTGAAAAACAAAACAGGCAATTGAAAGGTAGAAATGGATTTCCGTTGCAGGCTACTTGCTTTCCTGTGGGCGAGCGCCGAATCGCTTCCTCCGCTACCGCTCCGTGCAGGGCTTCGCCTATCTCGCTATCCCACGGGAGTCAAGTAGCCTTCCACTTCAACCCACTGACTTTTTAGCAAAGGTTTTCAAATAAAGTGAAGGTGTTCACTACTCTTTATGAAGAGGTGTTGTCACTACACATTGAAAATAAGAGCCTACCTAATTATACAAATCATTGGCTATTTTGATCGTTACGGCTAGTATGAAAGATAAGAAAAAGACACTTTTGCACATGGTTGATTGGAGTGGAGCCAGCGTCACTCCTAGGGGATTAGCGTCACAGATGAGACCCTGGAGCGAACGCTAGTGAGTGAAGCGGCTCATCGGACGCCCCCTGGAAAGGACGCTGGCGGAACGGAAATCAACCCCTCACCCTGCAAAGTTGCTTTTTCTGCCGTTGACACCATCTTTTTTACATATTACATAAATTTTGTTTCAACCCAATTTTTGAATAAGTCAAAATCTGTATAGACGATTTCTTTGTAGCTCATTGCTTGTAAAATTGTATGTTCTATAAATACATTCCGTTCTTTGCCGATAGCTTTTAGAATCTCCTCCTCGCTGTGATAGGTAAAAACAGGAGAATAATCGATATCAGCTCGGGCATGTATTTTAGCAGCAATTTTCCCCATAAGTGATGTTGTAGTAAAGTAATCCTCTATATCCTTATAGTTTTTAGGCTTAATCTTCTTTTTATAAGGAGAACGTTCACGAATATAAAATTCCTGTCCATTCATCGTGATAAAGGCTAAATGGGGGTCCTCTAAATGGTGCATGGCTTTTTGAGTTCCGACTACACGGGCTCCCTGGTGTTCATAGTGATCCCAAAATAGATCCTGATAGGGAAGAAAGTAGGCAGGGATGGCTGTGCGTACTTCTTTCATTTCTAACACTAAATTTTCAACTCCTGATGCACCCTTTTCGTCTTCCACTAAAATATAGTAACGTTTTAAACCGATAGAAGCTGTCCCAGAGCCATACTTATAAGCTATGTCCCTAATTTTATAAGTAGAAAGTGCGTTTGAAATGGCACTGTATTCCTCAGCAGTGACTGGTTGAATTTCTTCATTCCATAAAAAAGCACGTTCGCCATCTTCATTGTGATACGTAATATCTTGTAAGAAGTAAGACCTTTGGCGTTTCTCAAGCTTTTTCAATAACCTCTTTGCGGGTCCCTTTGTATTATCTTTTGTAAAAATGAGTGTTAGAGGATCATCTTGTTTACGCTCAAATCGTTTTAGCTGATCAATATAACTGTTAAGAAAATGTTGAATAGCCGTTTCTTGGGTTACCTTATGTAAGCCTTGTTCCTCTAAATAGAGCGCAATACTAACACTCATTCTAACAATATCGTATAAATAAGAGCCAACATAGCCCTCATCGAAATCATTGACATCAAAAACAATGGAGCCTGCTTCATTTTGAAAAGCACCGAAGTTATCCATATGCATGTCACCTTGAATCCAAGTCGGTTTTCTATCAGGAGTATGGAAGATTGAAGCGGATTTTGTCATATCAAAATAAAAGAGATAGGCACTTCCGCGGAAAAAGCGAAATGGACTTTCAAGCATTTTACGGTATTTCTCCAAGCGCTGTACCTCAGTTAAACGCATTCGTTGAACATCAAACTCTTCAAAGATTGTCTCCAATTGTTCTTGTCTTAAAAAAGTTCTAGTATGTTTTACTTGTTCCAATAAAGCATGCTCCATATCATAATCCCCTTTGTTATTTTAAAATTTATCTGTATATACGGAAATAAATTGAATAAGTTTCGAAGAAATTTAGCAAATGTACTCGATAAAAATGGCTAATCATCTAAGGTTATTTCATAACATGTTCAATAACCTATTTTCATACTATAAGACATGCATAGACACGGAGGGGGGTTGTATGTATTTCTTTACAAAAAGTCTTGTCATTATAATAGGAAGTATTTCATTGTCGTTAGGAATAAACTTATTTTTAACGCCCTATGAAATTTTAGATGGGGGAGTAGTAGGGTTAGCGCTAATATTACATTATTTATATAAGCTCCAAATTGGTTTAATGATTATTATCATTAGTATTCCGATTTTTATTATTGCGTGGTTTAAATATAAAACCTATTTTTACAATAGTATACATGGCTTAATAACGTCTTCCTTCATTATCGATTTTTTAAAGCCTGTCCGCAATCTTGTGCAAATTGATGCGCTCTACAGTGCCATTCTTGGAGGAATACTTGTAGGCTTTGGTATTGGTCTAATGCTGCGTTTTCAGACAAGCACAGGGGGGACTGACTTGATAGCACAATTTATCTGTGATAAAACGGGTATCAATGTTGGGGTATTGATATTTTTTATTGATTCCATCGTGATTGTTATAGGCGGATTCCTTCTATCCACCTCGACCTTTCTATTATCTATAATTACAGTGCTAGTTGTGGGGATTACGACAAGCATTATTACTAGTCGAGTTTAATAAACAAAAAAAGTTCCAGTATAAACTGAAACTATTTGGGGGACTGATTATCGAGTGCTTTCATTAGCTTCTTTTTTGGATGTGCGGGTTTCACTTCGGCAATTAGTATAGCTAGTAAAATAAGTACGGCACCAACGACCATACGGCTTGTTAGCATTTCATGCAAGAAGATTACGGATAAAACCATGCCGAAAAAAGATTCAGTTGATAGTATAATCGCAGCTTTTGTGGCAGTTGTATATTGATTGGCCACATTCTGGAAAAGATAAGCTATGGTCGTAGAAAAAATCCCTAAATAAACAAGAGAGTAAATTGCCTCTTTTTCAAGTGACGTAGGAATTTCACCTTGGCTAATGACAACTAGAACACCTATAAAGGAAGCTGTGAGAAACTGAATAATAGTTAGAGCAATGGCATCTTCCTTTTGAACAAAAAGGTTAGTACAAAAGATATCAAAGGCAAAAGCAACAGCACAAGCTAATGATAGGGCATCACCTATATTCATTGTCAAGGAGCCTTGTAATGATAAAAAGCCAATGCCCACAATCGCCATTATCGAACCAATGATTTCGTAGCCATCGATACGACGTTTATAAACGGCATATGCTATTAAAGGAACAATAATGACATTTACTGCGGTTAAAAAGGCATTTTTAGAAGGTGTTGTATACTGCAGTCCGACTGTTTGAAGGGCAAACGCTATATACAAAATCGTACCTAATAAAGCTCCCTTCCAAATTACTGATTTCGAAGCCTTTTTTAATCGGGCGCCAAATAAAACGGTTAATATGATTGAAGCTAATAAAAATCTGCCAGCCATTACTTGATAAGCTGTTAAATATTCTAGAGCAATGGCCGTTACAACAAATCCACTGCCCCACACGATTGCAGTAACTAGTAACATGCCATCAGCTATGTAAGTTTTCATGTTTTCTTCCTCCTAACTTCAATAGAATAGCATAAGAGAGAAGAATAGAATTTGATTTTATTTCTAAATATTCAGGCGTTTTTTTGTACTTATTCCAAAGCGATTAGTCATTGTTCATTTTGCTATGTAATAAGTACAATTTAACGGCTGCAGCTAGGCGTTCATAAAAAACATAATCATTATCTATGGGTGCTACTAGCTGACGTATTTTAGCCATACGATAGCGAATTGTATTTGGATGACAGAATTGTGCTACAGCAACTTCCTTAATATTTCCTTTTTTAATGATGTAGGTTATGGCGGTTTCCATTAAGTCTGGATCAGCCTTATCATCAAGTAGAGGTGCTAAAAAGGAGGTAACAAAGTCCATAGCGAATGTTGTATCTTTACGGTATAACTCGATTAATAAACAATCGGACGCGAGATTCTTATAATGACAGCTAGGGAGCGTATCGATTTCAGCAAAAATATTGGCAAAAAAAGCTTCGCGTAATGCCATTGGGAATCCAGTCTGGGTATCATTACAACTGCTATAGCCGAAAGTGATGGTATCAGTGGGTATGGCGTATAATGCTAGCCATTCATGTAAAACCCTTTCAAATTGGAATTGCTGAGATGGATGTGTCATGATGACAAATAGACTTTTTTTATAAGAACAAATCATACCCGATTTTAATAGCGGCTCCAACGAGTTAAAGGGCCGCATCCAGCTCTGGTGGATTTTGTCATCAGCTCGTAAATTTGCTATAAATACATATTTTTCAAAGGGCTTATTGAGCTGTTGTAAAATGGATTTAATTTGCTCCTGTGTCACATCTTCCTCCATTAGCCTTCGTAAAATCGTTTCGATAAAATAGGAATAATCCTGTGTCTTAGCGTAAGCCATTGTTTCTAAAATGATTTTCTCAAAAAACTCATCTCCACCAAAGCGTAATATAGGGAAATTATGCTGCTCTGCATACGACAAAACTTCTTTCGGTAATTCCTTAAAAATAACAGGCTTATAAGCTAAAGCACTCGCCTCAAGCTCAATTAGATTTTTAACAGCATTGAATAAATACTCAGGCTTTTGTTTAGCAAATAATAAACTACTTAACACAACACTGTTGGGGGTAAAGATGGTATCTCTGACATGGTGGATGTCAGGTGAAAATTCAAAGTCTAATATTTCTACATTTTGAACAGCTTTATGTAAGCCGTTGTGACCAGCAATAACAGTGAAGTCTTTTGTAATAGGTAGTTGTAAAAATTTCTCTACATTCATGTGTGGATCATTGCCTTTCCTGTAGTAAGCTTCTTGCTTCTATTATAAAATTACTTGTACATAAAAAACCATTTTTATAAATGCTAGCAGGTTTCTCCCGCAAAAAAATCTGCTCATTCAGCGGTATACCGTGAATTGAGCAGATTTCCAGTGCTTAACGTCTAGATATTAACAAAAATATTTGGTTTTCTAGTTCTCTGTGGATTTTCTTGCTCAACAGCATAGCCTACATTTAAAATGCGTCCTTCTTTAAAGGCTGGTCCAATAATTTGTAGACCTATTGGTAAGTTTCCTTTAAAGCCACAAGGAACTGAGAGGGCAGGTAAGCCTGTTAAGTTACTAGGTCCTGTAAAGCGGATAATATTATCAATTAAATCTACTTTTTGACCGTTTAACTCTGCAAAATCATCCCCAATAGTACTAGCTACAACAGGTAGGGTAGGGGAAATGAGCACATCTACCTTATTAAAAATCTCTGTAAACTCCTGCTTTATTTGACGACGTACCTGCTGAGCCTGCAAGTAATCGACTGCAGAAGGCAATTCACCAAGCTCAAATAGCAGACGAATATCGTCACCAAAGTCTTGTGGTCTCTTTTGTAAATCTGAATGGTGTATAGTTGCTGCCTCTGAAAGAGACGTCACAAGCTCTGCCCATTCTGCATATTGTAGGGAAGGAATACGCACCACTTCCACTTTAGCGCCTTGATCCACTAAGCTTTGAATACTTGCTCTAACAGCCTTCTCTACATCAATATCAACATTATTAAAGAAGTACTCTTCATTGATACCAATCACTAGATCCTTGATATTGCCAGTAAGCTGCTTCTCATAGTTGTCTATTGGAATATCAATGCAGGTAGGGTCTCGATGATCAAAACCAGCGATAACTTCGAGCAAGCCCGCTGCATCCTTAACGGTCTTTGTCATCGGGCCAATATGGTCTAAGCTCCATGCTAGCGGGTAGCAGCCGTATTTACTTACACGACCGTGTGTAGGTTTTAAACCTACAATGCCGCAAGCAGAGGATGGAATTCGAATAGAGCCTGCTGTATCTGTCCCTAGTGAAGCAACACTTGCTCCAGCTGCAACAGCCGCACCAGAGCCTCCACTTGAACCACCAGGAATTTTATCTAAATCCCATGGGTTACGGACAGGGCCGTAATGAGGGTTGTTATTGGTAATTCCCCAAGCATATTCATGCATGCTTAATTTTCCAGTGAAAATAACACCAGCGTCACGAAGCTTTTCAACTACTGTCGCATCATAATCAGAAACGAAGTCCTTATGAATTTTTGAGGACATCGTTGTTATTTTATCTTTAAAATACAAGTTGTCCTTTAAGGCCATAGGTATTCCATGATACATACCCTTATAATGGCCTTGGAGAATCTCCTGTTCAACTTCTTTTGCCCTTGCTAAAGCTTCTTCCCGATAAAAAGCCATATAGGAATTGATTTTAGGCTGACTTTCCTCAGCAAAATCTAAAATAGCCTTCGTTAATTCCACGGGAGATAGCGTCTTTGATGCAAGTAAAGGTGCCAATTCTTCAACAGATTTTAAATGTAAATCAGTTGTCAATGTGATCACCTCCAGGAATACTACGTACAGCGATGTCCGCATCATCAATCGCAATACCTTCTAAATTGCTGCGAAGTGACTGCATACCTTCCCAGCGTGTTTTTAATAGTTCAAGGTGTTCAGGTTTCGGTGTAATTCCTTTGTTCTCCAATAACTGTTGAATAGACAAGCTCATTAACAGGATCCTCCCTTGAATAATTTTTATCTAAATAGGTTTCCCTATTAAGACCGATACAGTAAAAACACAAAAAAATATAATAGGTAATATAAACCTATTATTACAATCATACACTAATATTATTTTATATCAAATAAATTATTTGTAATTGTCTTAATATTAAGAAATATTGACTAGGAAAGAGTTTTGTTAAAACCTATTGCTAGAACTGGCTCTTTTTACATTCGATTCACAGTCTATTTACAATCAAAGCGTACAATGAACCATAATAACCAAATTGAAGAGGTGCAAGAATGGAGTCTGCAGTGGGACAAAGTATAAAAACAAGTAATATATTTTCTTTTTTTAAATATTTATATGGGCAGCATCAAAGCAGTTCGTTATATATGAAACGTTTAAAGGCATTGAAACAAATTATTCAGCATAACGATTTACATACATACTTTCAACCTATTGTAGATTTACAGTCAAAGCAAACAATAGGATTTGAAGCATTAAATCGACCATTACCCTCAACATTATTTAACAGTGTGGATCAGTTTTATGAGTTTGTAGGACAAACAGATTGTGTTTTTTTATTTGAATGTTTTTGTAGAAATCTTTCCTTGCAACGTTTCAAGGAACGTTTACACAAAGACTTGGTGAATAAAAACTTTTTAGTGTTCCTTAATATACATCCGAATGTTTTATTAGATAAAAAATATCACAGTGGCGAAACGTTACAATTATTGAAGGAGCTTGGTATTAAACCTCAGCAAGTGGTTTTTGAACTGACTGAACGGAGTGCGGTAATAGATTTTATGGAGTTTGAACGTGTATTATCGCATTATCGATCACAGGGCTATCGCATTGCCGTAGATGATGTGGGATCGGGCTATAATAGTTTAAAAACGCTCATCTATTTAAAGCCAGAATTTATTAAGCTAGACCGTTCATTAATTCAATTCATAGACCAAAATAATGAGCAACAGCAGCTCGTCACATTGTTAATGAAATATGCAGAACAAGCCAATACTAAAATCATCGCTGAAGGGATTGAACGACAAGAGGAGCTTGATTATCTCTATCGTATTGGCATTCATTATGCACAGGGATATGCGATAGGAAAGCCTGCAAAGGAAATATATATGGGGAAAATAAGGGTGGGTGACCATGAAGATAGGGGAAGTCATTGAGAAAGTTCCATGTATTGATGAATTTGTGAAAAACAAAGAAGTAGATGTACTTTTTACAAGTAATCCATCGTTGCGTAGCGTTGTTGTTGTGCGTGATGAAAAACCAATTGGACATATTACACGCACACATTTCTATCAAAAAATCGGTACTCGGTATGGCTATCATTTATTAATGGAACGTCAAAATCAGCTGATGATAAAGAAAAACCCTTTAATCGTTGATCGTAATACACCGATCACAGAGGTTAGTACATTAGCTATGGCTAGACCTCCTGAGGATTTATATGATGATGTCATCGTCACGAAAAACAATCTTTATTATGGCATGGTTAGTATTCGAGAGTTATTGTTAAAGCTTGTTGATACACAAGTAGCCATTGCAAGCTTCCTAAATCCATTAAGTAGTCTTCCAGGCAATAAATTAATCGATGAAAAATTAGAAGAAGCATTACAGCTATCGCAATATAGTTTAATCTATTTTGATTTAGATCACTTTAAATCCTACAATGACACATATGGCTTTAATAAAGGCGATAAAATTTTACGGTATTTAACAGAAATACTAAAAAGACATATCTGCGGCGTAGAGGATTTTTTAGGACATATTGGTGGAGATGATTTTGTAGCCATTCTACCTTATTACGAGGTAGAAAAGATGTGTCAAAAAATTATTGATGACTTTGATGCCAACATACTTAGTTTTTATGAGTTGGAGGATTTAGCATATGTTCAGGTAGCTAATAGATCTGGAGAACTGGAGCCTTTAACATGTACATCTTTATCTATTGCCGTTATTACGAATGAATATCAGTATTTTGACTCTGTGGAACAATTATCCAATGCGGTAACACATGTGAAAAAACAGTGTAAAAAAATCGCTGGTAGTTGTTACCTCATTAATAAACAACAAAATTATTTTGTTCATTAGCAAACTATGTTAGATTTGTGGAACTGATATGTAAAATATATGAAAATTTAAATAAAATTGATATATATTTTGGTTACAGGAGGTTTAGATGGATTCAAGAAGACTGCACATTTGGCAACCCGTCACTTGCTTAGAAAGAGCCCAAATCGTTAATGCCACATTGAATTATACAGATCGAGGGCTCTGCTTAACATTAATAGATCGAAACAATACAGAAGTTGATATTATCTATGATAAGATGTCTCCTATTCACGATTATGTTTGGTCTTTTCGCTATACTGGAGAAATCCCACGATCTGATTTAGTAGACATGGTCACTGAAGCCATGACCCAAGAACAATCTAAAAATTCTTCAGCAGAATGGTTTTATAAAATGAGCAATTCAGATTATATAGAATGGTTTGATCAACTCCCGTGGATTGGAAGCAAAGAAATTCCTACCGTAGAACATCATATCTACTGCTATAATGACGGTGTGTTTGACATCATTAGTGACTACGAACCAAGATTTGTAATTAGAAAATAATACTTAAAAGGCTGCCCCTGCACTGTTAAAAACTAACAGTATAGGGGCAGTTACTCATTTGTCACCAAATGTAGTGGCAGTGATTAAACTAGCTATACATTTACAAACATTTTTTAAGATCTTTTCCATGATTAATCCATTGCCAGAGGATGATTGTTACGCCATTTTTCGGGGTATAATCCTTAGCAAGAAAGCATTTTGTTATAGGAATTTATTAATCTTAATAAAACATACTTGAATTATAGGGATTATGGGTATATAATTCGATTACATTATTATAAAACATCTTAGGAGGCATTCCATTGTCGAATTTACAAATCATTCTTAACGTAGCAGTGTTACTTGTGTTCGTTGGAATTTTATATGTTATGAATAAAAAGCACGTGAAGTTTTCTAATCGTGTTTTTGCCGGTTTAGGCTTAGGGATTGTACTTGGTCTTGGACTTCATTTTATTTATGGTCTCGATTCTGAAGTATTAGCCAAAACAACATCTTGGTACAATATTATCGGTACTGGGTATGTGAAACTGCTGCAAATGGTAGCAATGCCATTAGTATTTATCTCCATTTTAATTGCATTTACTAAAATGAAGATTGGTAAAAATTTCGGAAAAATGGCAGCACTTATTTTAGCCATTTTAATCGGTACAACAGCCGTTTCGGCAGCTGTAGGTATTCTTTCTGCAACAGTCTTTGATTTAGATGCAACACAAATTTTACAAGGTGATGCTGAAACTGCACGTGGCCAATACCTTGAAGAAAAAACAACGGGCTTAGCAGCTCCTGATTTACCAACACAAATTATTGAGTTATTCCCAGCAAATCCGTTCCTTGATTTAACTGGTGCTCGTTCTACTTCAACGATTGCGGTTGTAATTTTCTCAGCATTCCTAGGTTTTGCTTATTTACGTGTGGCGCGTAAGGATGAGGGAACTGCAGCTACAATTAAAAAAGGCTTAGATGCCATCTATGCCCTTGTAATGGGTGTTGTAACAATTGTATTACGCTTAACGCCATACGGAATTCTAGCGATTATGGCTCGTACTGTCGCAACATCTGATTTTGGAGCGATCTACAATTTAGGTAAGTTTGTCATTGCTTCTTATGTAGCGCTATTTATTGTTTTAATCGTACACTTATTAATCATTACATTAAGTGGTTTAAATCCATTTACGTATTTGAAAAAATCGGCAGAAACATTATTATTCGCCTTTACATCACGTTCTAGTGCCGGTACTTTACCGATGAATATTAAAACGCAAACAGGTCGCCTTGGGGTATCTGAGGGGATTGCAAACTTCTCAGGCTCATTCGGATTATCAATCGGGCAAAATGGTTGTGCAGGTGTGTATCCTGCGATGTTAGCCATTATGATTGCACCAACAGTCGGCATTAATCCACTTGACCCTGTGTTTATTATTACAGTTATCGCAGTAGTAGCGGTTAGTTCGTTTGGTGTAGCAGGTGTTGGGGGTGGTGCAACATTTGCAGCTATCCTTGTATTATCAGCACTTGATTTACCAATTGCTCTAGCAGGTGTATTAATCTCTGTTGAGCCTTTAATTGATATGGGTCGTACAGCGTTAAATGTAAGTGGTTCAATGACTGCTGGTGTTACAACAGCGCGTATTACTAAAGAATTAGATACAGAAATGTATAATAATAAAGAATTAGGTGCTCAAGTAGCAGACCTATAAGATCGAAGAAGCCCCGTTAAAATTTTAACGGGGCTTCAGCTTTATACGATTTTCACATAAAAATCCTTACCATTGATTAATTCAGATATCTCAATATTATAATTTTGTTTATAGTAATCATAAATATTGTAGGCTAAACCGGAGTGTCCATTCAAATAGGTTCCCTTTTTAATTTCTTTACGTGGATTATGGAAATCAAAATATAAGCGTGAATCATGACTCATTGAATTTAAAATAGCAAGAAATTCTTGTTCTTCAATATGAATTCCCCGTGTATACCGACATTCTCTACGATACGTATCATGTGACACATTTACGGGAGAAGCTTCAAGAATCATTTCAATATGCTTATTCAAATGATGACAGCTCCTTTCAAATTATAGGTAAAAACCATAAGAACAATCAGCTTTTATTACTTCTAGTATATAATTGTCAGAAAATTATATCAATATTTTTCTACCAGTTTTGCTGTTGAATTTCTTCTGCTATTAGTTGTAAGTCATAGGCAGTTACTGTTAAAAGATTATAATCATGGGACTCCCTATATTTTTCTGCAAGTCGTTTGATATATTTCGGTGAACCTTCATTTTCTTCATCATAAACTAATAAGAGTCCATCTGTATTTTGGATAATAAATTTGTCCTTCTCAATAAATTGCCAAGGAGCTTCATACGGTTTTTTGGTCACGCTTGTGACAAAATCAGCTTGGGCAATTAATGCCTGATACTTTTCTTTTTTATGATCTTGCCAATTTTTCTCTTGCTCTAAAAAGGGTGTGATCACGGCGTATTTTAAATGAGGAAATTCTTTTTTTAACATTAAAATGACTTCAGCACTCCAAGTTTCTACGCCCTGCTGACCGCTGATAATAACCCATTCGAGTCCTTCATCAAGCAGTGTACGTAGGCGAGCTTCCAGTGCTTTCTTTATGATGACAATACCGGGATGTTTATCATTAAAGATACCAAGCTCATGTGGTTTATAGCCAGTAATCATAATACGCTGTAACACCAAAATACCCCCTAAGCTGTATAGTTGTAATACTAGTATACAGCAAGGGGGCAAATGAAATCGATGTTGTCTATGAAAAGGCAAATAGTGTTAAAATTACTGCTACAGCTGCACAAATGCCTAAAAACCACCATGAGTCTGTAAAGTCTTCTTTTGTGTCACTATTCATAAAAAATATTCCTTTCTAATTTGCTTGTTTGAGGGATGTTACTTTACTTGCCCAGTCCAAGACCAATTTGTCCATATTCGTAAGATTGTTTCAAAGGGACCACGTTTAAATTTCTTTAAATAGGCAAGGCTGAAAACACATTGCAAGCTATAAACAATGATTCCAAAAAGGATTCCGCCAAAGACTCCTAATTTGCCATATAAGCCAAGGCCATAGCCATAAAAAACAGTTGTACAAATGATGGTTTGTAGTAAATAATTGGTTAGTGATAGTTTGCCAACGCTCTCAAATGCAGGAGCTAGTAGTTGAACTGGACGGGTGTTATAAATGTATGCTGCGAGGCAAACATAGCCAATCGCTAATAACTGGGAGCCGCCCATTAATAAGATAGAAGAAAATGCACTTTTACTTTCTATAAAACTTAAACTTTTACATACGAGTCCTATGGGTACAAGAAGAGTACCTAGCTTATACCATTTCATTTCCTTGTTCATCTCCACGAAGGCTTGCTTTTTAGCGAGCGCCATCCCAAACAGGAATAGTGGTGCGTAGAACATAGGTGCAAAAATTAATATAATGAAAATAAATGAAGAATCCTCCATTCCTGGTACTTCAGCATTAGCTCTAAAATCAAAAATTTCTAAGTAGCTTCCGTTAGCGTAAACATCATCCGCTTGCTCGATGTATGTCTCTATCTCTTTTTGTTCTTTTTTAGATGTTTCCATAGAGCCGTATGTTAACGCCGTAGTTAATACAAATAGAATGCCAGCCCAAATATATAAAGTTTTTGGTTTACGATTAATAAATGGGATTAAAAATAACATCATACAGCCATAAGAAAATAGAATATCGCCTTCCCACAATAAAATAGAATGTAATAAGCCAAGGGCAATTAATCCTGTTGCACGACGTAAAATAGACCAGCGGCTTTTATTCTTTTTTCTGCGGATGGATTCAATTAATTTAATAAGTGAGAAGCCGAATAAAATAGTGAAGATGGGCATAAATGAGCCTTCAATCACAACTTTTACAAAATATAAAGCCCCGTTATCTAAGGTAGAAAGATTTTTTAATTCATCTTTGCCATACATCCCGAATTGGAAGATTAGCAAATTTGCCATTAAGATGCCAAATAAACTAAATCCACGCATTGTATCAATGAAAGTAACACGATTAGTTGTCATTGCGTTTTATCTCCTTAATTGGTTATCTTATACATATAATAAATAGGGAAGCTTATGGTGAAATAATGACTACCTTAAAGTAATCTTAAAAGTAGGTGAGGAAATGCAGGAAGCATCAATTTTAGTGTTAGAGGATGAACGTGCCATTGCTGAAATGATTGAAATCATTTTAAGAAAAGAAGGAATTAACAATATTACCTTATGTAATACAATTGAAGAAGCAAAAGATGAAATGAATACTAAAACATTTGACTTTTATCTATTAGATATCATGCTACCAGATGGAAGTGGGCTGGATATGGCGAATAGTATTCGAGAAAAAAGTGATGCCCCTATTTTTTATTTAACCGCAAAAAGTAGTGATGCAGATAAGCTTCGTGGTTTTATGAATGGTGCAGATGATTATATTACAAAACCGTTTAACCCCTTAGAGCTTGTAGCAAGAGTAAAAGTGCAGCTAGTCCGTTATATGAAGAAAAAAAGTGTACCAGAAAATCACATATTTACTTGCAGACGTTTTACATTTGACAGTGATGCAGCAGAAATCGAGGTAGATGGTGTAAAGGAAATAATCAGTGGTCGGTTGTTTCATTTATTAAAATATTTATGTGACAATGCAGGGCAAGTGTTATCAAAAGAGCAAATATACGAACGTGTATGGGGTGATTGCTTATTTGATGATAATACAGTGATGGTACATATAAGAAAGCTGCGAGAAAAAATAGAAAAAAATCCTGGAAAGCCGACATGCATTATTACTGTCAGAGGCATTGGCTATAAGCTTGTTGGGGACATTTCTTCATGAAGCCAGCTGGAAAATTAACACTCCGTTTTGTTTCGTATTTCATCATATTCTATCTATTGATCATTTCAGGTTTTATTATAAGCTTGGTGTTTTTTGCCATTTTTATCAATGACCGTGTTGGTGACAACATTCATGTGATGAGCTCCTTTGAAATCGAAGATGATGCAGTTGTAGAGAAAGGAAAGACAGTTAAAATTGCTGATTATTTAGTGAAGAGAGCTGAAGAAAATGTTGGACAGCTGTATTTATTTGATCCAACCATGACGATTGTTGATTATACAGGAGATACCTGTGGTCTATGTGGAAAGTCAGATAGTGAAATATTGGCATTGCAGCAACCAGGCATGCATACATGGGAATTGCCGAATTACTACTTATTATTTCTTCCGACTACTCCTGTGCAACCACTTTTTGAGGAGGCACTTGAAAACTGGACAGCAACAGGGGACATTTCAGCTGTAACACGACAACGTCTAAAAAAAAATAAAGCTAGTGTTGAAATTTATGACGAGCAATGGAATCGGATTGAGGTCATAGGCGAACGATATGAGAAGCTAAATAAGCCACAATTACTAGAGGAAAAATACGATATTTTCGAGCATGCGGAGTTAAAGCAAAGTACAACATTAGCCAACGATAGGACATTTGTTGTAAGAATGCCTAATCCATCGTATAAGCCATTTGAAGAGCCTTTTAATAAGGCAATGGTACTGTTTGTTTCTATCTTCTTTGGGGGACATGTTATTTTGCTGTTGGGTGTTATTTTCTTATCTATTAGTATTTCACGTCAATTCGTGCGACCACTTGTCTATGTGATATCGCGCATTGAGCGACTTACCCAATTCGATTACAGAGAGATTAGTGACAAAAAAATCCATCATAAAAAGACAGGGAAGTTGAAAAGAAAATTTAAACTGTTCCAACCTGTAGAAGAGTCACTCAATCACTTATCGGAGCGACTTGATTCAAATGAAAGGCAAATCAAGCATGCAGAGCAATTACGAGAGGAGTGGATAACAGGTTTATCGCATGATTTAAAGACCCCGTTAAGCTCAATTTACGGCTATTCAACGATGCTGGCATCGGAGGATTATGAGTGGACAAAGGAAGAGATGCGTATTTTTGCAACAACCATGCAGGAAAAGGCAACCTATATGGACGCACTGATTCAGGATTTGACGTATACGTATCAATTAAAAAATAAAGCCATACAGCTAGATAAAGTGGTACTGCCGCTAGCAACATGGCTACCACAATTTGCAGACGAACAGGTGTGTGTGAAGGTGTATGGTGATGTGTTGTTACAAGCAGATGAGCTTTTACTCAAGCGAATAATGGATAATTTAATTACTAACGCGAAAAAATATACACCTGAAGGAACGAAGGTAATTGTGGAAGCACAACATACTGGTAAAGAAGTGATGCTTACCATTGCTGATCAAGGACCAGGTATTCCTCAGGAGGAGCTCGATAATCTATTCGAACGCTATTATCGAGGTACGAATACAACAGACGATATTACAGGAACAGGGCTAGGACTAGCCATTACGAAGCAGCTCATTGATTTACACAATGGCACAATTAGTGTTCGTTCAGGTCAAAATGGGACAATCTTTGTGCTAAAATTTCAATGTCATTAAGGTGAATCACTGTGTTTTCTTAATACTAGACAAAAGTCTGTCATAGAACTTAATTTCATTCAACAGAGTAAAGAGGTATCAAAGTATTCATTTGATACCTCGTTTTTTATTTATTTTTCGTACAGCGTTCAGAGGGCTGTTCAATTTTTACGTAACGCCATAAGTTATTGGCGATGTCACGGGCTTCTGCGATATGTTCAGTGCCGACGAAAGCCTTACGAAAAGGTGTTAGAAGTGATTCGATGATAAAAAGCTTTGGTTTTTCTTTCTGCAATTCTTCTAATAAGAATTGTGCATACTCCAAACCTTCCATTGTTTCATTATTTGATAATCCCTTTGTAAATCCTTGTAGTTGTTCAATAACCATTTCTTTTGTAACGGTTTTATAGTTCACGACATTTTGAATGGTATTAATCATTTCAACACTTACGATAATCTCTTTCGACTCAAGCATAGTGGGTATAATTACGCTAATATTGCGCAATGCTACACGTACAATAGCTTCTCGATTGATATATTTATAATCGGCAATAAAGACAGCGCGTAGAGTGAGGTTAATCATTCCAAGTGTTTGAACTGCACATTCATAGCTAATAGGGCTAATCTCTTCTCCAAAGACTTGTACTAGACGATTGGCGAGCCATTCTAGTTCTTGTAAATGGTAATTAATAATAATTTTTTTTAGTTCTTTATCTCTTGATTGGAAGATGGATTCGAATATCTGTACTAAATTATGTTCACGATTGACATACATGAGAACAGCGACTTGCTGCGTCAATACCTCTAAATCTGTAGGGTCTTTGCCATAAATGAGCTCATGGCGACGATTACTAGCTTCTTCACGACCTTCATCTAAAATGGCGATTAAACATTCATTTTTCGAAGTAAAATGATTATAAAATGTACCTTTAGAGATTTTAGCCGCATTGATGATGTCATTAATCGATGTATCTAGAAAGCCTTTTTCAATAAAAAGTTCACGTGCTGCTGTTATAATTTGTCTTTTTCTTTTGTTCATAACCTCACCTTTTTTATAATATTATACTCTTATTCTACACTTGGAATGCTTTTATATCAACGTTTATAAAAAATATAAACTTATTTGTTGAAAAAAGTAGACTACGAGTATAAAATAAGTTTTATCGTAAAACACAAGAAAGAATTGAGGGATATAAATGAATAGTGAGCAAACAATGAAAAAGCCCCCTTATGGCATGATAGCTATTCTATTTGTGGGTGCTTTTGTTGCTTTTCTAAATAACACATTGTTGAATGTGGCATTACCAACAATCATGAAAGATTTTGGGATCACCTATTCAAAAGTACAGTGGTTAGCAACAGGGTATATGCTTGTGAGCGGTATTCTAGTGCCTGCTTCAGCATTCTTTGTGACACGCTTTAAAAATAGACATTTATTTATTACAGCGATGTCTATCTTTACAATTGGTACAATTATGGCAGGTTTCGCTCCTAATTTTGGCGTGCTGCTAGCAGGTCGTATGGTGCAAGCAGCCGGAGCTTCTAGTATGTCACCACTTTTAATGAACGTTATGCTAACAAGCTTCCCGAAAGAAAAGCGTGGGGCAGCAATGGGGATCTTTGGTTTAGTTATGATTATGGCGCCAGCAATTGGTCCTACATTATCAGGGTATATTGTGGAGCATCATGATTGGCGTATGCTTTTCCAAATGATTATTCCATTTGCTTTAATTAGTTTATTATTTGGTGTTTGGAAATTAAGAAACGTGATGGAGACACGTGAAGTTCACTTAGATTTCCTTTCAGTACTTTTATCAACAGTTGCATTTGGTGGTATTTTATACGGCTTTAGTACAGCAGGAGATAAAGGTTGGTCAAGTCCATGGGTATATGGCACAATTACAATTGGCTTCATCGCTTTAATTATTTTCGTTGTTAAACAGCTGAAAATGGATGAGCCATTACTGGAACTACGTATCTATAAATATCCAATGTTTGCTTTAGGGTCTATTATCTCAGTTATTGTCTCTATGGCAATGTTCTCAGGGATGATTTTAACACCAGCATATGTACAGTCTATCCGTGGTATCGAACCATTTGAAGCAGGCTTAATGATGCTTCCAGGAGCACTTGTCATGGGGATTATGTCACCAATCACTGGTAAGCTTTTCGATAAATTTGGTCCACGTGTGTTAGCCATTATTGGATTAACGATTACAACAATCGCAACTTTCGGTTTAACAAAGTTAGAAATTGATTCAAGCTACACATATATCGTATCGATGTATACAATTCGTATGTTCGGTATGTCGATGGTCATGATGCCTATTATGACAAACGGTTTAAATCAACTACCGCAAATGATGAATCCACATGGTACAGCTATTAACAACACATTACAGCAGGTATCAGGAGCAATTGGTAGTGCAATTTTAGTTACATTCATGAATAATCGTACAAAAGCCAAAGCTGAGGAATTAATTGTCGAGGCAAAAGCAAATGCGGCACAAGCAGGTG
This sequence comes from Lysinibacillus sp. G01H, assembly GCF_028872195.1. Lineage (NCBI taxonomy): Bacteria > Bacillati > Bacillota > Bacilli > Caryophanales > Bacillaceae > Lysinibacillus > Lysinibacillus sp. G01H. The sequence goes on from NZ_CP118397.1 coordinate 298,111, forward strand.
CAGCACCTACAGCAGAGCAAATGCAACAAATGCAAGATCAAATTATGCAAACGGCCTTATTAGATGGTATTACACACTCATTCTTAATTGCCGCTGGTATAACAGTAATTGCAGTCGTGCTTGCATTCTTCTTAAAACGCGTAAAAATTGAAAGCGCAGCAGCGTCAATGGATTTAAAAAAACCAACTAAATAAACAAGTATCCCTAGCCAGTAAGTAAACATTTACTAGCTAGGGATTTTTTTATTGAGCCCGAATGAAAAAAAATTTTAGGATTGGTGTTATTTTTCATCATTTTATTTTATATGATAATACTAATTTACAGAAAATTTAGATATTTCATAGTGGGGTGCTTCCTTGGTAGATGCATATATAACTGGCTTAGTGAAAGAACAGAAAATTCCAGGTGCTGTATTAATTGTTCAGCAGCAAGAAAGAAGGCTATTTTCAGGCAATTATGGAGCCTATACAGCTGTGGATGGCAGCGAGCAGGCTATTTTAAGTAATACGTTGTTTGATTTAGCCTCCTTAACAAAAGTTGTCGCAACACTCCCGGCTGTTTTACTCCTGATGAGTCGAAATCAAGTTTATATAACAGATCCAGTTCAAACCTATTTGCCTGATTTTAAATATCCCCTTATTACAATCCAGCATTTATTGCAGCATTGCTCAGGATTGCCAGCAGATTTAACACCTGTAGTTAAGAGACATCATAAGCGTGACATCCTTCAGGAGGTACTGGCAAGTGATGTAGTTTGGCAGCCAAATGAACAAGTGCAATATAGTGATTTAGGTATGATTATTCTAGGAAAGGTGATTGAGAAAGTTACTGGCATTTCATTAAAAAGTTTTGTAGAGCAAGCAGTTTTTAAGCCATGGGGCATGCATCATACATCTTTTCAACTGCCTGTGCATACAAGAAGGCTTGCAGCATCTACAGAAATGGTGGCAGGTCAATTTGTGCAAGGAATAGTCCATGATGAGAAAGCTTTATTACTAGATGGTATTGCTGGTAGCGCAGGCTTATTTTCATGTGTAGAGGATTTAGCAAAGTATGCAGAAATTTGGTTGGGGATCAAGCAACAAAGTGTGATTCCATATGAATGGTTAGAGCTTGCCTATACGGAAACTTTTAAAACGAGGGGTCTTGGGTTTGAGGTATGGGGAGGAGATGAAGCATCATTTTGTTTTGGTAGGAGGTGGAGCAAGGGTTCATTTGGTCATACAGGATTTACAGGCACGAGTATTTGGATGGACCCTGTAAAAAAGGCATTTGTCATTTTACTAACGAATGCTGTGCATTATGGGAGAAATACAAACATGGGAAGGATTAGAGAGAAGCTTCATACGATGATTTATGAAAAATTACTGATATGAAGGGTGGATCTGCTGGTATGAGACAAAAGAGTAAATGGTTATTGCTGCTTCTTTTATTACTCGTTGTGGGTTTAGTAGGCTGTAACACGAATGAGAAAATAACGACCTCAACAACACCTGATAATAAAGAGAAACCGAAAACTGAAGAGGTTTCGCTAACAATAGGGAGTTGGCGCACAGAAGATGTTGCCAAGTATGAAAAAGTGATTGCTTTATTCAATGAACAACATCCTGAAATACATGTTTCATTTAACCCAACTAAAAATACTGAATATAATACAGTCCTCAATACGGCATTACAGGCTGGAGAGGGTCCAGATATTTTTCACTTACGTCCTTATGCAGCTGGATTGAAGCTTGCGGAGGCAGGTTATGTTGAGAAAATAAACGGCCTAAATGGATTGAATGTATTTCCTGAAGAAGCATTAAAGGCATCTCGCGATGACGAAGGGAATCAGTACGGTGTACCAATTAACTTAAGCTCTACACAATTTTTCTATAATAAGAAGATCTTTAAAGATAATAATCTTGACATTCCTACTACATGGGATGAATTCATGGCATTAAATGACCAATTATTAGAAAAGGGTATTACACCAATTGCAATGGGTACAAAAGAAGGCTGGCTATTATCGTTGTTACACGGTATTGTCGGTCCTGCTGTTTATGAGGGTAATGACTTTTATCAAGCAGTGCTCGCAGGAGAAAAGGATTTTACAGATCCGCAGTTTATTGAATCCATTCAAGTAATGAATGACTTGAAAAGGTATTTTCCTGTCAATTCTGAAGGCTTAGGAATGGATGATATCCGGACTTTGTTTGCGCTAGAAGACGCGGCTATGTTCCCGTTAGGTAGCTGGGAAATTCCTGTTGTATTAGAAATGAATCCAGATTTAGATTTAGGTTATTTTCCTATTCCATCTAAAGAGAGTAATACAACAGTGACGACTTGGGTAGATGGCTCATTTGCAATCAATGCTAATTCGAAAAATAAAGAAGCGGCTAAAGTATTTTTAGAATTTTTAACAACTAAGGAATTTGGTGAGTTGTTTGTAAAAGAGTTTTCTATGATCAGTGCTATTCCTGGTATTACCTCTGACGATGCATTGTTAAATGCTATTAGTCAATCGACTGCAAATGAAGCAACGCCATATATGTGGGTAACTAATTTTACTGGTGGGGACCCAACAACAAAGAGCTTGCTTGAAAGTGAGCTACAAGGCATGTATTTAGATCAAGTAACGCCTGAAGAGGTTGCCACAAAAGTACAGGAAAACGCTAAAACTTGGTTTACGCCATTTCAAAAATAATGAAAGCATCAAGTCAGCAGACCCCTAAAGTTTTATAAGGAGTTTAGGGGTCTTGTTGTTTCATGATTAGTAAAAGGAGGCTACTCATGATAAGGGAATATACAGCTTCATCAGTAAAAAGAAGGAAATCTAGAGTAAAATGGACTATCCATCTTTTTCCTATCCCTGCACTGATAATCTATGGGTTGTTTGTACTTTATCCGATAATAGCGGCATTATCCTATAGTTTTTTTGAATGGAAAGGGATGGCTCGTGGTGATTTTACTGGTTTCCAAAATTTTGTGACGCTTTTTACGACAGAACCCTATGGATCTATGTTTTGGAATGCCTTTAAACATAATGTCCTCTATTTTGTAGTGCAAATGATTGTTATGAATGGATTAGCCTTTTTTCTTGCCTTTATTATTTATCAAAAAATTAAAGGAGCAGAGTTTTTTAAGGCTGCTTTCTTTCTACCGCGTTTATTATCAGTTATTGTTGTAGGTTTCTTATGGAAGCTCATTCTAAATCCTAATTTTGGTACTTTAAATGTCATTTTGGAGAAATTAGGTCTTGAGACCTTACAAAAGGCTTGGCTTGGTGACCCCAAAACGGCATTAATCGCCATTATTTTAGTCAATTGTTGGTTTGGATTAGGTTTTGGTGTCTTAATTTTTCTTGCTGGCTTTCAAGGGATCCCAAGTGAGTTAGTCGAAGCTGCAAAGTTAGATGGCGCTAAGGGCTTTACTTTATTGCGTACAATTTACTTACCTTTAATGGTGCCATCAATAATAATCATGGGCATTTTAACATTTATCCAGTCGTTTGAAGCATTTGAATTAGTATATGCAATGCAGGGCTCCATGGGAGAGCCTTACTATTCTACAGATACGTTAGCAGTGTTTTTCTATCGCTTAGCATTTGGTAGCTCTACCGCTTCTGGCACAACAGCTATTGGGTTGGGTTCGGCGTTGGCTACAGTACTATTCTTATTTATATTAGTTTGTACCACGCTATTTTTACGCTTTGCCAATAAAAGGGATGTTCAAATGTAAGGGGTGAGTCTAGTGAAGCAAGGCGCTATTTGGGTTCGACCATTTTATTATCTTGTGGTGTTTACGGTGGCGACCATTAGTTTATATCCAATTTTGTTAATGATTTTATCTTCATTTAAAAAGAGCGTGGACATCTATAAAAATCCATTGGGTTTACCGACTAGCTTTAGCTTAGATACTTACCGTACATTATTAGCAAAAATTCCATTTACCACGTACTTTCTAAACAGTCTATTTGTCAGTATTGTATCTGTTGTACTAATAGTGGTTGTTTGTTCATTGGCTGCATTTTATATTGCTCGCTTTAAATTCTCTTGGAATCAGGCATTGTTCTTTATTTTTTTATTAGGCATGATGATTCCTATAAAGTTGGGGATTGTACCGCTCTTTATTTTAATGCGTGATTTAGGGCTGATAAATTCCTTATGGTCTTTAATTTTGATGAACATGGCGACAGGTATTCCACTATCCATGCTGATCTTAACTGGCTTTTTTAAAACGATGCCTTATGAATTGGAGGAAGCAGCCCGTATAGATGGGGCGGGGAACTTAAGGGTTCTTTGGCATGTAATGTTACCGTTAATGAGACCTGCACTTGGAACAGTGGTGATTATAAATTTTATTGCTTCATGGAATGATTTCTTCTTTCCTCTTATTTTTATTACAGAAAAAATGAAACGGACGATACCTGTTGGAATGATGTCACTTTTTGGGGAGCATTCGGCAGATTGGGGCTCTCTTTTTGCAGGTTTAACATTAGCTTCATTACCAATGATCCTATTATTCTTTATTGCCTCAAAGCAATTTATGGAGGGACTGACGGCTGGTGCCATTAAATAGGCAATACATTATTGGGATCGATGGTGGTGGGACGAGAACCCGTGCAGTGATTGGGACAAGAAATGGGGAAGTGCTAGCTTTTGTTGAAGGAGCTGGAACGAATATAAAATCAACCTCACCAGACGAGGTAAGGCTACATATTATCAAGCTTCTTGCCACGTTACTACAAAAGATAGATGCGACAAATAATGATATTGCTACGGTGTTCTTATGTGTGGCAGGGGGCGATCGCCAATTAGATAAAGAACGATGGGAGCAATGGATTAGCTTCCTTTTCCCTGCTAGCTCCTGTAAGATAACCATCACCAATGATGCGGTAGCGGCCCTTACTAGCGGCACATTTACACAGCAAGGGCTCGTTGTGATAGCAGGAACGGGTTCCATCGTATATGCGGTTGGAAAAAATCATCAAGTTAGTCGTGTTGGAGGATGGGGTTATTTATTAGGGGATGAGGGCAGTGGGTACTATATTGGGCAAGAGGCATTGCGATTTATTACGCGACATTATGATGCTATTGGCGTGAATGAGGATCTGTTTACAGCGACTATTTTGGAACAGCTAGCGTTAAAAGATCCTAGTGAAATTATTACGCATGTTTATGAGCATCCACAGCCACGTGTACTCATAGCCTCTATAGCTCGTGTAGTGTTGTGTTTAGCAGAGCAAAATAATGATAGGGCACAAAAAATTATTGAACACGCTATACATCATTTAACTCAATTCATCCAAATAATATTGAAAAAAGAGCCGCAGCTAAAAGGTGACTCTATTGTCCTATGTGGAGGGTTATTCGAAAATTTGTATTTTGTTCAATGCTTTCGAGAAAAATTACAGCTTGCTAAAATACTTAATCGACTAATACAGCCAGAGGTGCCACCTGTTATAGGAGCTTTCGTTAATGGACTTCTCAGTGAAGGAATTCCAATCACAGAGGCTTTACAACGAAAGGTAAAAGGAACTTGGATGAGTATCCATGAAAAATAGTATGGAGGGATTTGATTTCAATGGAACGAATGACAAAACTGACGACTGAAGGCTATCATCCAGATACGACAAACCTAGACTTAATGTCCACTATTGAAATTGTAAAGCTGATGAATGAAGAGGATAAAAAAGTACCATTAGCCATAGCAAAGGTTTTACCTGAAATCGAGCAAGCTATCACAGCTGTTGTGCATGCACTAAAGAATGGCGGTAGATTATTTTATGTTGGTGCAGGGACAAGTGGGCGAATTGGTTTGCTAGATGCCGTAGAATGTCCACCTACATTTAGTACTTCACCAAAGCTTGTGCAGGCAATATTGGCTGGAGGAGCAGATGCAGTAATGATTGCCATAGAAGGTGCAGAAGATGATCTTTCATTAGGAGAGGTTGAACTAAAGAAACAGCAGCTAACAAACCAAGATGTAGTAATAGGGATTGCAGCAAGCGGTCGAACGCCTTTTGTCAAAGGGGCATTAAACTATGCTCAACAACTAGGGGCAAAAACAATCAGCTTAGTCAGCAACGCTCATTCTATTATTAGTAAGCATGCAGATATTGCTATAGAGGTGATTACAGGACCAGAAATTTTAACAGGTTCTACAAGGCTAAAGGCTGCAACAGCTCATAAACAAATATTAAATATGATTACAACGACAACCATGATTAAGCTTGGAAAGGTCTATAAAAATTTAATGGTGGACGTTCATGCTAGTAATTTTAAATTGCGTGAGAGAGCCAAACAAATCGTCTGTGAGGTAACGGGTGTTTCTTATAGTCAGGCTGAAAGTGTTCTAGAGCAAAACAATTATCAAGTAAAGCTCGCGATTGTGGTGCTACTAACGAATGCAACGATTGAAGAGGCAACGGAATTACTTGCTCAATCAGAAGGGCATGTGCGTAGAGCGGTGGCACTAAAGAAATATTGAGGAAGGAGGTGCGTGGATAACTTCCTTTTATCTAGAGATGGAGCTGGAAAAATGGAAAAAATAAATGCGGGTTTAATTATGCTTGCTGAAATGTGCGAAAAGCTTCCACTCTCCGAAAAAAAGGTGGCCAGCTATATATTAGCACATCCAACACAGGCTATAAAAATGACTGCGGTTGAACTAGGAGAGGCAAGTCAAACAAGTAGTGCAGCAGTTATTCGGCTGTGTAAATCGTTAAATATTAGTGGTGTTCAAGAGCTGAAATTGCGCATTGCTGGTGATTTACAACATGCTAAAATTGAAGATCGGGATATTGAGGCGAATGAAGCGTTGCCATCGATTGTAGAGAAGGTAACGATGCAAAGTAGTGAAATTTTGACACAAACAGCTAATTTAATAGATATTGCTGAATTAGAACGTGCCATAACGGCCTTATCACAAGCCGATAAAATTATATTTTTTGGAGTGGGTGCATCAGGTATAGCAGCAATGGATGCAGATCAAAAATTTTTACGAATCAATAAAAATAGTAGGGCATTTGTGGATTTGCATTTAGGAGCTACAGCCGTTGTCAATACACAGAAGGGGGATGTGGTAGTAGGTATCTCCTTCTCAGGGGAAACGCACGAAGTGGCTAAAATCCTTGAAATAGCTAGCCAAACACCAGCCACTACAATCAGTTTAACGCGCTATGGTAGTTCACTAGTGTCTAGCCTAGCAGACATTTGTTTATATGTATCTCCCAATGTTGAAGCAACCTTTAGAAGTGGTGCCACTTCCTCACGTCTAGCGCAGTTACTTGTCATTGACATTTTATTTATGGGAGTAGTAACGAGTGCCTATGAGCAGACAGTGGATTATTTAGATGAAACACGTTCTGTTATACAAAGATTGCATAAAAAAGTGGCTAAACGAAAAAATAAAATAAAGTAACGAAGACGATGCTATTAGCTATAGCACCGTCTTCGTTTTTTATCTTAATTCAGTAAAGTTATTTGACGAGTCAGATATAAAAATTCCCTTCTTTCAAGTGGGAGCAATGCATGTTTTTATCAAAGACGCTCCTCTGTTTGAGGATTGAAGAAATGGATCTTTTCTTCCTTCATAACTAGGAAAACCTTGTCAGTTGGATGCAAATTGCTATCAGCCTGTACTCGAGCAATAAAGTTTTGATTTGCTAAAGAACAATAGAGATAAGTTTCTGCTCCTAGTAATTCTGCAACATCAATTGTTGCAGTGAACGTGTAAGGAGAAATAATATCAGTAATTTGTAAATCCTCAGGACGTATACCCATAACAATTTCTTTCCCTAAATAATCTTTTTCCTTTAATAATGACAGGTATAAGGAGGGAATAGGGAAGCTTTGCTCACCTAAAAGGATCTCGGTATCTGTTAGGCGACAGTGGAAGAGGTTCATGGATGGTGAACCAATAAAGCCTGCCACAAACATGTTTAGGGGTGTATTATATACATCTTTAGGTGTCCCGATTTGTTGTATGAGGCCATCCTTCATCACTACTAGACGGGTAGCCATCGTCATAGCCTCTGTTTGATCATGTGTGACATAGATCGTTGTCGTTTGAATTCGTTGATGGAGCTTCTGTATTTCTGCTCGCATTTGTACACGTAATTTGGCATCCAAATTCGAAAGAGGCTCATCCATTAAAAATACCTTAGCATCTCTGACAAGTGCTCTTCCCAGTGCAACACGTTGACGTTGTCCACCAGATAGAGCTTTCGGCTTCCTTTTTAAATAATCCTCTAATCCTAAAATCTTAGCAGCTTCTTTAACACGACGATCTATTTCCTTTTTATCGACCTTTCGTAGCTTTAAGCTAAATGCCATATTATCATAGACTGTCATATGTGGATATAAAGCATAGCTTTGAAATACCATTGCGATGCTACGATCTTTTGATTCCACATCATTCATGAAAACATCGTCAATGTATAGTTCTCCCTTTGAGATATCCTCTAAGCCAGCAATCATACGTAAAGTTGTGGTCTTACCACAGCCAGAAGGACCTACAAACACAATGAATTCTTTATCATGGATATGCAAATTAAAATCAGTTACGGCTTGGATATTTTTATCGTAAATCTTATAGATATGCTCTAACCGTAATTCCGCCATACATACTGCACCCCTTTTCAAGTCATATTTTCATTGTAAATGACTTTAGAATAGAGTGATATGGAAAGCTTGCACAGTGTTGAAAGCATAATTTGTGCAGTTGGTCTTAAAGTGATTCTAAGAAAATAATTGCGAGATAAACTTCTAGTCGATGAGAAAATTGCCGAATATCCTTTTGCGTCATTTGTTGAAATTTTTCTAGGCGATTTTGTAAGGTATTACGGTGCATATACATTTTTTTAGAGGCTAATGTAATATTTCCATCGCATTCAATCAATTTCTTGATTGTATGGAGTAATTCTGGCTGAGAAGTGGCTCTTTTTAGGATAGAGGAGATAAAAATCTCTTTCTCTTGATAGGCTAGATGCTGCGTTACATATGGCACTAAAAGCTCTTGCTGTGTGAGTATATGCTTTGGTGTATAAGTCCAAATGGATGGTAGAAGGTGAACATACCAGTTAAATCGTTCCTTGGTCGTGGTGATGTTGTGTATAACATCAGAAACAAAAATCTTAAAATGAGCCTCTAAGTCTGCCATTATGGGGTTAACATAATGAGCCAAATCTAAAAACTCATGGCAGTCGATACATTCGATTATGACAAATAATTGTGGCTGAAGCGATAGCAGTATAATATCATTTCCGAGTAAAGCTTCGAAGACTGAACGCAATAATGTAGGTGTTGTAAAGTCTTTATCAAAGTGAAGAAATAACAAACGATGCATAGGAAGAGTAGTTGGAGCAATATCTGTTTTATCTGTTAAATAGTCAAGCCAAACTATATCATAGTTATCGGATAAGACAGTGGGTTCTGAGAATATTCGCAATAGCTCATATTCATTTTGTGTCATTGTGTGTATTGGAATTTCGTAAAGCTGATTGTCAAAATTAAATACATAATTTCCATCAGTTCTACCTGAGAAGGGGCTTAATAATGGGAAACGTTGCTGTAATTTTTGAAGATCCATGCATGCCACTCCTTATTTAAATAGAATGTAATAAGGTCAATTTACTATAATTATATGATGAAATGCTTATAGTATTAATATAAAAAAAACACGGACATGAGCATGTATGACAATCATACCTAGCTAATGTCCATGTTATCTATTTAGGCATCTTTTTTAAATAGCTTACCTGGCCAGAAAGCATATTTACCTAATACTGTTGTGATAGCTGGTACAAGTAATGGTCGTACAATAAATGTATCGAGCAATACACCAATTGCTGTCACAACACCAAATTGAACAAGCACTTGAATCGGTAATGTTGCCAGCACCGCAAATGTACCTGCTAGGATGAGTCCAGCAGACGTAATAACGCTTCCTGTTCGGACAACACCTTCTTCTACTGCTGTTAAATGATCAGTGGTTTTACGCTTTTTCCAAATTTCTGAGATCATAAAGATATTATAATCCTCTCCGAGAGCTACTAAGAACACGAAAGCATACAATGGAATAGCTCCAGAAATTGCTTCGGCCCCCATAATATGATGTAAAATTAACCATCCAGCGCCTAATGCCCCAAAATAAGAAATAATAACAGTGGCTAATAGATAAACAGTTGCTGTAATAGAACGTAAATAGACAAATAATAATAATGCGATTAAGGCAATCATGGTTGGCATGATTACTGTTTCATCTCGCTTAGTTATTTGTTGTGTATCATATTGACTAGCTGTTTCTCCACCAAGCCAAACATGTTTCTCAGCGTTGTTGAGACCTTGTTCCTCTAGTATTTTAATAACCTCTTTTTGTAGTTCAGGAATATGAGCTAATGACTCCTGTGCATAAGGGTTGGCATTGAAATTGAGTTCATACAAGTGTATATTTTTATTTTTTTCGCCAATTTGTACATCTGCCACACTATCAATATAAGAGATAGCTTCAAGTTGTTGCTGTATATTAATATCAGTACCTTCTGTGTTTATTACTAATTGAACAGGTGCTAGCTCTCCAGGCGAAAAATTTTCTTCTATTAATGTAAATCCTTCTCTAGACGGCATATCTTTTGGGAAGGATGAAAGCAAATCAAATGTATATTGAATACGCGGAACAAATGCCGCCAACCCCCCAAGCAAGATGACAGTTACAGCGATAACGACCCAAGGTTTATGGGTAACAAAATGACCAATTTTATGACTGAACTTATGTGAAGGCTTATGCTGTTTCTTGCCCTTTTTCTTGGCCATTTCCTCCGTCCGAGGAGTGAAGGGGAAGAACGCTACTCGCCCAATAAGGACAAGAATTGCTGGTAGGACAACAAGTGCTGCGACCCCCATGACAAGCACACCAAAGCTAAATGGTACGGCAAAGCGTTGAAATGCGCCATAATGGGCAAGACTAAGGGTCGCTAAACCTATAACCACTGTTAGGGCACTCATTAAAATAGCACCACCCGATTCTTTAACAGCTAGCTTCATTGCGACCGTTTTATCCTCAACATCAAAGAGTATTTCTCTATATTTTGAAATTAAAAATAAACAATAGTCAGTACCTGCACCGAAAAGTAAAACAGTCATAATGGAAACAGCCTGTGAATCTTTATCTATCCATCCCTGTTCAGCAAAAAAACCAAGTGTCGGGCTAATTACACCATAGGCAAGCCCTACAACAATTAAAGGAATAATAGCTAGCAATGGCGAACGATAAATAATAATAAGTAATACCAAAACGAGTAATACAGTTGCGATTAATAGCTTCACATCTGCTTGTGAAAATAAACTGACAGCATCAGTGGCAATTCCCACTGGTCCAGAATAGCGCACATGGAGTGCATCGCTTGATAATTTATCATCTAATTGGACTTGATAACCTTCCATTATTTTTGTCAGCTTATCTAAACTATCCTGTAGTATATCTGTAGCGACACCTTTTTCAAAAAACACAGGTGTAACAATTGTTGTACCATTTTCAGAAGCGGAAGCCATTAAAGCCTGAGGAGGCATTTGATCAAATGGTGGAACCATTGTTTGATGGGCTAAGGGCTTTGCTTGCAGCTCCTTGTATACACCCTGTATAGCCGAAAAATCATCAGGTGTTAAGCCATTTACGCGATGCCACACCAACAATAGAGGTGTTCCAGCATCATTAGGAAATTGCTCTGCAATAATGGACGCAGCTTGCTCAGACATTTCCGTGTCAGGTAAGTTTTTGCCTGACTCACTTTCTATGCTATTGATTTGTGGCCAAGCAAATGAGAATACAACTACTAATAACACCCAAAAAGCTAGTGCTAATAATCTTCCCTTTTTACTTGCAACCATTGAGCCCCATTGCTCAAGTGGATGTTTTTTCATCAAAAGACCCCCATTTCATGTAAGTGACTTAATTATATATACTAGAAGGTTAATTAATCAATCCATAAATATTAATATGTTATAATATGCGTAAAAAGAATGCTTAATTAAGGAGGCGAACTTGTTGAAACAATCACCGCGTGTTCTCGGAAGACCTCGCCATGATGAAAATGCGAAACCTACAAAAGATATTGTCCTTGAAACGGCCACAAGACTTTTTATTAAAGAGGGCTACAAAAATATTTCAATGGATGATGTAGCAAAGGCTTGTAACGTAACAAAGGCGACTGTCTATTACTACTACCCAACTAAAGGGGATTTATATACATCTGCTTTAATTGCTATGATGGATCGTATCAAGCTATCTATTCTACAAATTTTAGAGCAGCCTAAACCATTTAAAGAACGACTCGAACAGCTCGTTGAAGTTCATTTATCAGCCACGATCGATATTGATATGAAAAATTTTATGAAAGAGGCTACCATCAATCTTTCGGAAACGCAGCTGAGACAAGTTCAAGCATCCGAAAATGGTATGTATCAAACAATAGAGCAGTCTATGCAAGAAGAGATGGAAAAGGGCACAATTCGAAAAGGAAATGCAAAGTTTTTCGCTCATAACTTTATGGCATTAATGACTGTAGGGTATTTTAAAGATGGCGATGGTAAAACTTTGCTAGGCTCAGTAGATGTGACGGCAAAGGAAGTAACAAATTTCTTCTGGCTTTCTGTTGAAAAACGTTAACACAAAATAGGTTTTTAAAAGGAGTTATCTCATTGTATTTGGGATACTTCTTTTTAGTGATGTAAGTCACAGACAATTAGAGCGATTCTTCATTATAGTAGGGGTGTGGCCTAGAAAGTAGTGGAACATCGTAACTCAAAAAGAAACTATTTTAGCCTAAAACTAGGGACAACCGTAATGGGGGAATGACAATGACAATTATTTCAATCCAAGCAATGCTAGAAGAAAAGACTAAACATATTGGTAAATTAGGGAGTATCGCTGGTGCAGATATTTTGAACATTCAATTGCGTGCTGGTGAAAAAATTCCTGAGCATCATGCGGACAATGAAGTGCTAATTATTGTTCAATTTGGTGAAGCTCGCTTTATCGTTGAAGGTGTGGAGGAAATTTTGACACCAGATACAATTTTAGCTTTAAAACCATCTGAAAAGCACAGCTTAGAAGCAATTACAGACGTTCGTGTTATTGTAATTAAATTAAAATAAAGAAGAGCTCCTACTTTATATGGAGCTTTTTATATGCTCATTTTTGAAGAACTATAATTTTATGTGGTGACAGACGTGCAACGATAGAGATGCCTTGTAGAAGCTGTTTATGCTTCATAAACGTTTGATACAACAGTTGCACAAGCCCAGCTTTCTGCTCGTATAGAGGAGACGAAAAATCATTAGAGTAAAGCTGTTTCTAAAGAAGTGAGTGAAAGACTTGCTTCCTTTATTCTAAAATCTGCTTCGTTAGCCAAGAATGATACATTTCTATTGACACTAACAAAAAAGATTTAACTTCCTTAATGAATACTACTAGAGAAACCTTAAGCCGTCGATTATCTGCTTTCCAAAAAGAAGGGTATATAGAGATGACAGGAAAAAGAATTGTCAATAAAAATTATGATGCGTTGGAAAATTTATTATAGCAAGACAGTTAATAGTTGATGAAATCAATGAATTTTGAAAAGATTGTCGAAATTGTGATATAGCTCATTGAAATAATGTACAAACAGTCTTATAATGAAGGTTGTAATGTCACCAAGACAAGATAAGGATGGTATTATGATGCGCTTTTTGCGATTTAAAGTAAACATTGTAATAACAAGTCATACGAATCGCTATCCAGCCCTTGTGACTGGTGATTGTGTAAGATATACGCTGTAACGACTGTTAAGTTTTACCTTAATGGTCTTTTTTACATGTAAGCAATAAAAAATAGTACTAGTGATGGCAAAGGAGAGTTCAAAATGTCAGAAACGAATAACCAAACACAGGCTGAACAAGTAACTGTGAGTAAAGAGCAATTAGATGTACTAGATCAATTATTAAAGCCTGAAGTTCAAGAATCACTTACAACTTTAGTTGAGCAATTACCGAAGTTAACTGAAATGATGACATTATTAACGAAATCATATGAGTTTGCTCAAGCTGTTGCAACAGACGAAGTGCTTAAAAACGATACTGTTGGAGCAGTAACAGAAATCGCTGGTCCTGTAGTTGGCTCTGCGAAAAACCTTGCAGCAACTGCAATTGAAGCGAAAGACCGTGCATCTGAAAGCCATGAAGTAATTGGTTTATTCGGTCTTGTGAAAATGTTAAAAGACCCTCAAGTTCAAAATGTTTTCCGTTTTGTTAATGCTTTCTTACAAGTAAGCTCAGAACGCAAAGCCAAATAAGACTCAAGGTAAATTCAATTCGTAAGGACGGAGGATTAATTAATCATGTCAAAAGAAATCGTCATCTTAGGTGCAGGTTACGCTGGCGTTTTAACTGCATTAACAGCACGTAAGTATCTATCAGCTGATGAAGCTAAAATCACTGTAGTAAACCAATTCCCAACACACCAAATTATCACTGAGCTTCACCGTTTAGCTGGTGGTACAATTGCAGAAGGTGCTGTTGCATTACCACTTAAAAAAATCTTTAAAGGTTTAGATATTGACCTACACATTGCGAAAGTATCCAAATTTAATGTTGATACTAAAAAAGTTGATCTAGATAATGGTTATACATTAACTTACGACACACTTGTAGTATCTTTAGGTAGCCAAACAGGATTCTTTGGTATCCCAGGATTAGAAGAAAACTCTATGGTTCTTAAATCAGTAAATGATGCCAATAAAATCAACAAACATATTGAAGACCGCATTGAAGCATATGCACAATCTAAAGATGAAGCAGATGCAACAATCGTTATTGGTGGTGGCGGTTTAACAGGTGTTGAGCTTGTTGGTGAAATCGTGGACAACTTCCCGAAAATCGCTGCAAAGCATGGTGTTAATTTTGCTGATCTTAAAATTAAACTTGTTGAAGCTGGTCCGAAAATCTTGCCAGTTCTTCCAGATACACTTATCCATCGTGCTACTGAAAGCTTAACTAAACGTGGCGTAGAATTTATTACAGGTACACCAGTAACAGGTGTTGACGGCAACGTTATTTCTTTAAAAGATCGTGAACCAATTGTTGCAAATACACTTGTTTGGACAGGTGGGGTAGCTCCACTTCCAATCGTAGGCGAATCAGGTCTAGCTGCTGATCGTGGCAAAGCAACGATTAATGAATTCTTACAATCTACATCTCACGAAGATGTCTTTGTTATTGGTGATGCATCGGTTGCCCTACCAGCTGATGGAGGTCGTCCACTATACGCTCCAACAGCACAAGTTGCATGGCAAATGGGTGAATGTGCTGGTTATAATGTATTTGCACAATACAAAAACCAAGACATGAAAGCATTCTCAGCTGTAAACTCTGGCACACTTGCAAGCTTAGGTCGTAAAGATGCTGTTGCTACAATTGGTGCGAGCAACACAGAGCTTAAAGGCCTTCCTGCAACATTAATGAAAGAAGCTTCTAATATTCGTTACTTAACACATATTAAAGCTTTATTTGGTTTAG
Organism: Lysinibacillus sp. G01H; assembly: GCF_028872195.1. Taxonomy (NCBI): domain Bacteria; kingdom Bacillati; phylum Bacillota; class Bacilli; order Caryophanales; family Bacillaceae; genus Lysinibacillus; species Lysinibacillus sp. G01H. The sequence continues at coordinate 313,647 of NZ_CP118397.1, forward strand.
CCTATTAAAAAACAAAACACTCACTACTATCACGCTATGTCGTTGTTAGTAGTGAGTGTTTGTTTTTTTCTTAAAATGTATATTAATTACTTTAAATCCAGTAAAATAAATACATATTCATATTCTATTTTCTGAGGTGATGGCTGTGTTAACAATGTTTCAATCAAAAAAAGTAGATATAGAGCAATTTAAGGCTAAAATTGATGAACTGAATGCAAAGCTGGATAAGAAAGATCATGAATTTCAAATTTTTTTAAATGAGTTACATAAGGAAATCATTGAAACTATTGAACAACATAACAAGGTAAATGACCAGCATACTATTTTAGGAGAAATGGTCGCAAATATTGTAGGAGAGTTTAATAAAGTGGAGGATAGCACAATTCAATCCAATAAAATTTCTGAAAATGCCCTAGATAAAGGCGATTTATTAATCTCTTCCTCGGATCAAATGATGACATTATCGGTTGAAAGTAAGCAGGCTGTTCAGGAGGTAGAGCATTTGATTGATGCGTTAGGAGAGCAGTCTCAAAAAACATCTTTAAGCATGAGTAATTTAAGTGAGCGCTCAAAGCAAATAGCGGAAATTGTTAATGTTATTGGAGAAATATCAAATCAAACCAATTTACTAGCTTTGAATGCATCTATTGAGGCAGCAAGAGCAGGGGAGCATGGTAAAGGCTTTTCGGTTGTTGCCGAGGAAGTTCGCAAATTAGCTGAAAATACGAAAACAAGCACAGAAGATATTGCTAATTTAACAAAGAAAATAGAAGAACAAATTGGACTTGCTTACGAGGATAATAAAAATAATATGCAGCTAGTAACGGAAGGCATTGATAAAAGTGCTAAAACATCAGTAAAAATTGATCAATTGCTGCATATTATGACAAATGTTCAAACGGGAATAAATGAGCTATTAGCTTCAATTAAAGAGCAGAAGCTATCAAACGAAGACGTTATGCATAAATTTAATAGGACGACAGCCTTATTTGATGAAACAAATCGCGTTCTAACAAGCCATATTGATGAATCAGAAATGGTAACAAAAAAATTATTAGAGGCAGTTGATCAAGTAAAGCATTTCCCAACTGAAAGATAGATAATCTAACTTAAATTCTATGGAAATTTAAAAAGCAAGAACCCTGCATAGCGGCAACTTTTCAACTTCTTAGTGACTACTACAGGGTTCATTTAATTATTTCAAGTCGCCAACTTTTTCTTTTAATGCGGCTAATTGATCTGGATAGTTTTTTTCAGTGATTTCATTCCACAATTCTGCATCTTTAATTCCACATCTTTCGGGAATAAAGACTGGGTCAAGACCCAACTTCTTCTGCTCTTCATAGTCTCTTAATGTAGCTAAACCTGGCTTTGTTAATAAGATAATAGCAATTAGGTTTAACCATGCAAGTGTACCTACACCGATATCAGCAAGATTCCAAGCAGTTGATGAGGAACGAATTGTTCCAAAAAAGATTGAGATAACTAGTAGTACTTTTACGACAATAGCAATAGTAGCAAAGTTTTTATTGTTTCTAAATAAGTAAGCAACATTACTTTCCGTGTATACCCCAAAAGCAAGCATAGTAGTTATTGCAAAGAAAAATACAGCGACAGCCACAAAAGGACTTCCTAAACCAGGAATGAATGAGTTAATTGCTTCTTGTGCGAATGCCGTACCTGCTTCAACTCCTGGTAGATTCTCAACCAAAAATCCCCCATTAGGATGGGCAATATTGTAACTGCCTGTGGAGATGATCATAATGGCTGTAGCTGTACATACAAGTAGTGTATCAACATAGACCGAGAATGCTTGGACAAGCCCTTGTTTAGCAGGATGAGATACTTCTGCGGTACCAGCTGCCTGTGCTCCAGTACCTTGACCTGCTTCATTTGAATAAGCCCCTCTTTTTACACCCCACATAATTGCATTTCCAAAAACAGCACCGAATGCAGCATTTAAATTAAAGGCAGAGCTGAAAATTAAAGCAAATATTGCAGGTACATCTTTTATATTGATAAATAAAATAATGAATGCAAGAAGTATGTAAGCAGTTGCCATAAACGGTACAGCATATTCAGCAACTTTTCCAACCCTTTTAATACCGCCAAAAATAGCAAATCCAAATATTGCGGAAACAATAATACCTGTAATTATTGGTGAAATCCCGAAGGCATTTTTTGTAGAATCAGCAATATTAAAGGCTTGAACACCTGAACCAGTGAAACCAGTTGCTATAATAGTAGCGATAGCAAATAATATAGCAAATGGCTTATTTTTCAAACCCTTTTCAATATAGTATGCGGGTCCTCCACGATACTCTCCTGCGATTTCTTGTTTCCAAACCTGGGCTAACGAGGACTCAATATAGGCAGCACCAGCTCCTAAAAAGGCTATGACCCACATCCAAAAGATAGCCCCTGGTCCTCCAAAATAAATTGCTGTAGCTACACCAGCGATATTCCCAATACCGACACGTCCACCTAATGCCATTGCAAAGCTTTGAAAAGATGAAACGCCATTTGCCGAAGTTTTTCTATTAAATAATTGTTTAATCATATCTTTGAAGAGACGTAGCTGTGGAAACTTCATAATAAGCGAAAAGTAAACGCCAGCTCCTAAGCAAAGATAAACTAATGCATTACTCCAGATAATCCCTGCTATTTTACCTGTTAAAGCGGCAAAATCCATATAACAACCTCTTTCTATTTTGTACTGTGTCATCTTAGATTATTAGGTAACAATTTAAATGAGAGGATATGAAAGCTATTTTGAATGAAGTTTCTTTTACTTAAAATAAACTTTTAATCAATGTATCAATCATAATAGGCATCTCTTTAAACGCACTATCCACATGTAATCGCTCTGTTTTTTGATGGGCATCCTTACCAAATGGGCCGACATTTAAGACAGGACCTTGTAATGCCGCCATCTCTTTGAATGGAATATGATACGTATCGCCCCATACGGGTGTGTTCCGCTCAAATGCTAGCCACTCATTAGATGCATCTGAATAGTTGACATAGCTTAAATCACAAATTCCGTTAAAGTAGTGGATCTGCTCCACCTCAATATCAAATGTTTGAGCTGTTTGCTTCATTAATTCAATCGACTGTTTCACTAATGGATGGTTGGATGAATTAATGGCTGGATAGTAAGGTGGTGCATATAACAGGACTGTGGCAGGTGCTAATTCCTGACAGCGAATCATGAGCTGATCCACAATACGAATCGATTTTTCACGATCATCCCATGCAGGATGCTGCTGAACCTGCAGCTTAATCGCTTGTACTTCCTCAGCTCCTAACTTATCAATCGCATGCTCCAATAATGCCTCGTAGCGTAAGACCTTTACCTTGCCTACACCCTGAACATTTTCTCTTGTACAAATATCCTGATAGTGCGCATTGCAAGCAGCCATTGCCTGTAACGCAACTTCCTCAAAAATAGCCATTACCTCAGCCGCTGTCCGTTTTAACAAAAAGACATTGTAAAGTGCCGCCGCACGGTATGGTGTTTGTGTAGAATACTCCATTTTTAAATCTTTTAATTGTAGAGAAACGGGTAGTGGTGTGCTTTCACCTAAATCTGTTTCACGGAAAAGGGGATTCCACTCCATATGCTGTGTCATATAGGAAGCGATAAAGGTAGCTGTCATCCCTTTTAATGGCTCACCGACATGTGTCTCTTTTCCGTAGAACAAAGCAGCAGGCATGATTTTACCAATTGTACCTGAATAAATATATTCATTCGTATCCGAAGGCCCTTGTGAAAACGATGGCTCACTATTTAAAAATAATTTATAAGTTAAACCATGCTGTTCCCGCAGTCTCACGAGTTCCACAACAGCCGCTCTCATACCAGCAGAGTTAACTTCCTCATCAGGAACCGTTGTTAAAATCAAATTAATCGGCCATTGCTCTAAGCTTGCCTTTTCGATCAACTGCATGTGTAAGGCAAGACCCATTTTCATATCCATTGTGCCGCGACCAAATAAATAATTCCCAGATGCCAAATCAATGCGAGCTGCCTCTGGTAAATCTTTTAGGTATTTAGGTTCCATTAGCTTTTTCGTTAGTTCTTCTGGATAAAAGGCTAACGGCTCTAGTTCACCATATTCCTCCGTATGCACGGTATCGAAGTGACTGATTAACACAACAGTTTCTGTTGCCGTGGGATGCTTATAGAAGGCTGTCACTGCATTTCTGCCAAGCCCTGCATCATGTAATTCAATCAAGTCTGGATGCTTTTCAAAGTATGGAAGCGTTAACAATTTATCTTTTAAGCGAAAGGCAAATTTATTTTCGCCCGCCGTTAATGTTCGGCTTTCCCAGCTCACAAGTTCACATAATAGGGCACGTAGTTTTTCGGGTGTATCCCACATAAAAGTATTCATAATTTTTGCTCCTTTTGATAGTAAAGTATTTTATTTTTCAAGATGATGTAAATAGATAATTAGAAGAGAAATACATATTTTTATCGTTATTTATTTTTCACTATATGAAATTTAATCTACATAGTGGAATATAAATTCATCGTAAATGCAAAACAACAAATTGTCAATTTTAATTTTTGTGAATACTCGTAATTTTCCACACTAATTGAGTGGAACTATGTATATATTTCATGTAGCATCTATTTATATGCATAAAAATTAGTTAAAATAAAATGAAACTATATTCAAAAGCGGGCTACATGTAAAAAATTGAAGGTACATAAAAATTTGATAATTTGCATGAATTTTAATTTCATAATGATCCTAGTTAAAGTTAACTGGATCTATAAAAACCTTAAGATAGTGATCATATGGGGAAATGAAAGGGAGTAATTGTAATGATTCAATCAATCGAAAGAGCTATGTTAGTTATAAATATATTGGCGAAGCATCCGAAGCGTTTTTTTACTGTGCAAGAAATTTTTAATGAAACAGACTTGCCTACTAGCACAATTTACAGATTATTATATACATTAGAAAGTTTTGATTTAGTAGAGAGAAATGAGAATAAAAAAGAATTTCGATTAGGGTATACATGGTTGCAACTTGGCATGAAAATGTATCATGAGACGGATATTAGAGAAAAAGCACATCCTCTATTAGAAAACCTTGCATATAATGTTCGCGAAACAATCTATTTAAGTATTGCGAAACAGTTTGCATCCATTATTATTGATCGAATTGATAGTCCTAAAAATGTCCGTATTATTGATATGATTGGTGAAAAAATCCCGTATCCTATAGGAGCTCCAAATAAAGTATTGCTTGCGTTTTCTAAAAGCGATGTACAGCAACAATTTTTCCAACAACTTGAGGAGCCTGAGAAAGAAAAATTGATAGAGAGCCTCAATGATGTAAGAGAAAAAGGCATTGCCATAAGCGTTGGAGAAAAAACAAAGGGGACAGTATCCATAGCAGCTCCTATATTTGATTCAAATAAACAAATAATTGCAGCCATTAGTGCAGAGTGCTTTGAATATGATACAGATGCTGAAAAATTAGAAAGTATAACACAGGAAGTCATTAAAACGGCACAGCAACTATCCTATGAATTAGGATATATATAAAAATTATTTCCTTCGATAAAAAACCATCTAGTGTCAAAAAATAGTGGACATTAGATGGTTGATTTTTTATGAAAAGTGAGATAGTACAGTTTTTTGAATTACTGTTGCTTGCTACTCATGAACCTTTGATAATAGTGGCCTTTCGTAGGTTTTATATTTAGCCATAGTAGAATAATAGCTACAAATGCCATCATAAAGGATGCGCTAACGACAACTGATCGTATGGTTATCCATTCAGCAAAAATCCCAAAAATAGCAGTAAAAATAATAATAAAAAGGGCTTCAAAAAATCCATAAATACTTCCTATTCTACCCATGCTCTCAGAAGGAATATTATTTTGATAAAATGTATAAAATCCTGTATTCGCAAAGGCAGTAGCAAAGGATAATACAAAGCAACCTAAAGCAGCTATAAGAAAGGAAAAGGAGGATGTAAATATTAAATAGCCCAATGCTGTTACGAGAGACCCCATACCTATTAACCAAGAAGTTGGTATTTTTTCAACAATAACAGAGTTGGTTAGCGAGCCAATTAAAACACCTACCCCTGCGATACTGACTAAAATACCATATTCTCCTTCGGATAAAGCTAATATTTGTGTTGCAAAGGCAGCCTCCAAAGAATCAGTAGCTGTCATCAAGATGATGATAGCACTAAACAACAAATAGACAACCATCACATAGGAATTTTTTAAGCTAAAGCGTATGACCATCTGCCAATCCTGAAGCAATACGCGATAAAGGGATGTTTTTTCTGTACGGTTAACAAATTTTTCAAGGGCTTCAATATTTGGCATTTTGAACGTTATACAGGCTGATAGAAATAAAGCAATCGCGTTTAAATATATGGCCATATGGGGTGTTCCGACTGTGAATAAGAAACCTGCAATTGCTGGCCCAGTTAGAAATGCACCAGAGTCAAGTAAGCTGCGTAATGAATTAAAGCGTTTCCTTTGATCGATAGGAATTAACTTAGTGATATAAGTCATAGATGTCGGCTGATACATAGAGCTAGCTGCTGTAATGAGAAAAACAAGGACATACATCCACAAGAGGCTTGTAAAGCAGGGGAGTATGACAATGAGTATAGATTGAATCATATTTAGAATAATCATTAGCTTTTTCTTATTAAAACGATCGATTAGGCTCCCTGACCAAAAATTAGTGAACAAGGAAGAGATCGCTCTTACAATATACAATCCAGAGACAGCCAGAGCAGATTCTGTGAGGTTTAACACAATTAAATTTAAGGCGATAAAATAAATCCATTCGCCAACACTGGAAACACCAATACTACATAATAGAATGGCAGGATAGCGCCAGCTTTCTAAAGCTTTTCTCATATAAATTCCTCCTTAAGCAAAGTGACGATTTGCAAAATAAAAAACCCCACCCCCAAGACGATTAGTCTTAGGGACGAGGTTGTAGAATTTATATACTCACGTGGTGCCACCCTATTTCACTATTATGTCACCATAATAGCCTTTTCAGTACGGCATAAAGCCTATGCTTATACTGTAACTCTATAACGGGAGTTCCCGTCGCACCATCATTCAAACAAAATCCAATGCGCTACTCCGAGGCTTGTTTCAATAATTCGTTCTTACTCGTTTTCAGCAATCCGAGCTCTCTTGGAAGAACAGCCTTATTTACTCTTCTCTTCAATGTATTTTCGCTAGTGTAACATATGTACATAATTCTGGTAAATAGTACTATAAAAATTTAACTAATTATTTTGTAGAAAGATTTTTAATTGTGTTATAAGCGACTGGCAAAGCTGTATGGATAAAACAGCATTCAAAGGATTTTCAAGTGAATGATTAAGGTCCTCCAAAACAGCAAGCTGAAGGGTAGCAAGTTGGGCTAGCTTCTCCTGTGAATAATGAGGGTCAGCTGTACCAATTGCCAAAAATGCATGCTTGTCTAATAGATTTATCATTGTATGTTTAAGAGAAAGTAATGGGGTGAAAAGTACATAACGAGCAGGGATAGAAGAGGTCTGCTGCATATAATAATCGACAATAGGCATAGTACCTAGAGATTTTCCTAGATAAACGACTTCTCTATAAGGCTTTGATTGCAAGCTGTTCTCTACAATCGGGTTGGCAACACGATAGACCATTTTTGATATGGCTTGGGAGTCCTGTTCGAATTGCTGTTGCTCAAATGTATAATTGATTTGGACGACATCATAGCCAAGTTCTAGCATTAATGCTGTAGAATAATAAAGTATAGGTTTATCATAGGTATAGCCCGTGCCAGAGAGCATAAAACATATCTTATCGCTTTTTCTATCAAAAAAGTTGTAGGATATACCATTATACATGGCTTGCTTAGGTTTGATTTTCATGAATATTCCTCCATCATTTCTATATATAGTATATAATTTTACTATAGCAAGGAGGGAGAAATTTATGAAGGCTATTATTATCAATGAATTTGGTACATCTGATGTTTTAACATTTATTGATTGTCCAAAACCGATTATTTCTGAGGGAGAAGTCTTAATACGGACAACCTATACAAGCGTAAATTTCGCAGATCTTAAAAATCGCACAGGCAATAAAGCTAAAGCAAATTTTCCGATGGTTCTTGGTTTAGATGTTGCAGGGGTGATTGAAGAAGTTTTTAATGATAGCAGTGGTTTTCAAAAGGGTGACCAAGTTATCGCCTTCCCGAAAAACGGTGCTTATGCAGAATTTGTTGTAGCAAAGGAACAACTAGTTTTTAAAATTCCTAGTGGTTTACCAATCGAGAAGGTAGCAGCTGTACCGACTGTTTTATTTTTATCATATATGTTAACACATCAAATAGCAGCAATTGGTCAGCAGGATGCTGTCTTAATTCATGCTGCTTCTGGTGGGGTAGGGACAATGCTTGTCCAAATGGCAAAAAGGCTTGGAGCTAAACAGATTATAGGTACGGTAAGTAATTTAGAAAAAGCCCCAATCGTTTACCAGCTTGGTGCGGATCATGTACTTACATATGATCAATTTAGTACAAATGTCAATGAACTTACAATGGGTCGGGGTGTTGAAATTGTGTACGATTCCATTGCAGGAGCTATCACCGAGGAGAGTTTAAATTGCTTAGCGCCTTATGGCACTCTTGTCCAATTCGGGAATAGTGGAGGCAGAGCAGGAAATATAAAAACAGCAGATTTACACAGTAGCTGCCGTAATATAAAAGGATTTAGCTTAGGTACGACAAGAGCTTTGAAGCCAGAGCTGTTACAACATGTTGCACAAGATATTTTCTCTTTAGTAAAAGAAGAAAATTTTCAGGTGCCAATTGCTAAAGTATTTGCCTTAGAGGAAATGAAAAAGGCTCATGAATTTATGGAAAGTCGTCAGCACCAAGGAAAGATACTTATTAAAATATAAAAGCACAAAAAAGATGACACTCCAAATATGGGTGTCATCTTTTGTCGATCAACAATCTAGTTCAGTAAGTTTTTCATAAATACGTCTTTTACGATAAAGCATAATACCAGTTTCGGCTACATCCTGAATCATGCCTTTATTAGCATAGGCTCCAAAAACCATCCCTGCAATAGGGATCATTTGAAACAGCTTTTTCCAGCCAAGCTGATCACGGTATGTGTAAAATACTTCCTGCCATCCTTGAAGCTGAGAAATCATGTTATCTGAAGCCTTTTTTGAGCTATTCATAGTAGAAAGCTCCTGTAAGATTGCTTCTTTACCAACAATATCAGCAGAGGTAAATTGTAGACATTTTACAATAAAAATACGTTCCATTTTATCGTTCGGATCATAGCCATGTATAATTGCTATTTCTTGCAAAGTTTTTAGTGCAGTCCCTAAAATCATTGGAATATCAATAGCTAAAGTAAAGATGCCACCAAAGCCAGTAGAGGCCCCTTGTACAGTAGCAAATTTCACACGTTCGTTTTGTAATTTGTCACTGAGGGAGATCATGTCCTCTAAAGGAATCTGACCAATATCAGATATAGTTATAATATGCTGTGTGGAAGAATGGTCACGAATTTTTTGTATCATGGCTTGTTCATTGATTAAATACTTCCCACCTGACTGAATATAATTGCCTAGTTCATCTACCAATAAAGCAATTTTATTTTGAAGAAAGGCAGGTGTCATTTTATCTAATAATTTAAATGGTATTCTACCTAATTTCTCCCAAAACCATAAATCCTTTTGATCTTTTTCCCACACTTGAATTTCTTGTAAATGCTGCTCTAATAACTCTCGATTCTCCATTATTGTCTTATCCCCTTATGTGTCCATTTAACTTTAAATACGAAAAAAACTATATAAAGTTTCGCTTTATTTAAATGTGATTTCGACAAACTAATGAATCACATGCTATTGCCAAACGGAGGCAAGGAGTGCAATTCCTTCATTTATTTGCTGAAGTGTCAGTCCACCATACCCTATAATGATCATGGTTTCATTTGTTCCATTCTGATAGGAGGTAGAGCATGGATAGACTTGAACCCCTACCTCTTGAGCAAGCTGGATCGCTCTACTCTCGGTGAGATGTTGTGGTAGTTTGATGACTATATGAAGTCCGGATTTTTCACCGATTACTTGAAATTCATTTGAAAAATGTTTAGAGATGGCAGTCAATAATGCTTGCTGCTTTTTACGATAGATTGTTCGCATTTTTGCCAAATGCTTATCGAATAGACCTTGTGCAAGAAAGTCTGCTAAGACAAGCTGGTCTACTTTGGAGACAACAGATTTTTGCTCAGAATGAAAAGTCATAAACGGCACAACTAGAGACCTTGGAAGGATCATATAACTAATGCGTAATGATGGAAGCAATGTTTTCGAAAATGTTCCGAAATAAATGACACGCTGAAGCTGATCCATTTTTGCTAAAGACGGGATTGGTAGCCCCTTATAACGAAATTCAGAATCATAATCATCTTCAATAATAAGACCTGCGTTCGAGTTAGCCCATTGTAACAATGCCACTCTTCTTTCTATGGTCATAATCATGCCTAATGGAAATTGATGAGCAGGTGTTGTGTATAACATGTGAATTGGTGTTGAAGGGAGTGTAACCCCTGAATAGTCCACAGGAATCGCCTCTGTGGACAATCCACATTGCTGTAAAACGGCACGCACTCTTTTAAATCCTGGCTCCTCTAACCCAACGCGTGTCGCAGACCCAAGAAAATGACAAAGAGCCTGAAGCTGGCTTTGTGTACCACTATAAATAAATACCTGTGAAGCATCACAAGTAACCCCACGAGAACGCTCTACATAGCGGGCGATCTCTGTGCGTAAAGATGTCTCTCCCTCCCAAGGGCTTGTTGATAAGTTGTTACTATTAAAATGCTTTTTTGTTAGCTTGTGCCAAGTAGCATAGGGAAAAGCCTCGTTGTCCACATGTCCATTTGTAAAATCAAATTGTATATTGTTAGGGATATTGATACTTGGAACAGATACACTTCGGGGTACTTGCTGTAGCCAATCCAATTCAAATGGCGCAATAAAGTAACCAGAACGCTCTTTACTATAAATATAGCCTTCTGCAAGTAACTGCTCATAGGCTTCCTTTATGGTGTGTACACTCACATTCAATGTTAGGGCGAGAGCTCGCTTAGAAGGCAGTTGTTCATGAGCAAGTAATTTTTTAGTGATAATAGCATGCTTTATTTCTTCATAGATTTGAATGTATTTCGCTTGATTGCCTGTAAATATAATGGAGAGCTCCACATAATTGCCTCCTCCTCTGGTACGGTTGATTTTTTAGTAATTGGTTATATCTATCATATCAATTTTACCGTTAAATAAGTAAAAAAGGAGTGAAGTGTAGTGGAATTTATCACATTAGAAAATGAAGTAGTCAAACTAAAGCCTTTAGAGTTAAGCGATACTCAAGGTCTTTTAGAGGCAGGTAGTTATCCAGAGATTTGGTCACATATGTCCACAACGATAGAAAAAAGGGAGGATGTGAATAGCTTTGTGGAAAATGCATTAAAGGCAAAAAACGAAAAAACAGAATTTCCATTTGTGATTGTGGATAAACAATCAGGGGACATTATCGGGTCTACACGTTTTATGGATATTGATGACAAACATCAGCGATTAGAAATTGGCTATACATGGCTAACACCCGCATACTGGCGTACAGCTATTAATACTAATTGTAAGTATTTGCTATTACGATACTCTTTTGAGCATCTTCATTTACAACGTGTACAAATAAAAACGGATCATGATAATATCCGTTCTCAAAAAGCCATTGAGCGAATTGGTGCTACAAAAGAAGGAATATTGCGTAACCATATGATTCGCAAGGATGGGACAACTAGGCATACCGTTATATATAGCATCACAATAGAAAAATGGCCACAGGTGAAAATGCATTTAGAAAGGCTATTAGTGCAATTAGGATAGTCATAGGTATAAAAAGGGATTTATATAATCCATAAAACCTTTTTTTCTTATAAAAAGTGTCAAAAAATAAAGGGGAGGGTAGAGTAGAGTACCGAAAAATTGAAAGAGGGTAATCTACTTGAAACCAAAATACACGTTAAGACAAATTTATGGTGATAATGCTGTTTATACACCAAGAACACCGTATAGTGATAATCCGTGGATGATGGATGATCCTCATAAGCTAGATGCTTTAACCTCAAGAGAAGTTGCTATTGCAGATATTCCCGTGCTAGTACATCGAGCAACACAAACAGAAAAGGCGAAAGAGCTTCATCAATTAGCAGGATTACCATGGGTCGAACAGCCTTATAGTTATGAGACTCAAGAGGAATATCTGGCACAGATCCAAACTTGGTGTAAGGAGGGGAAAACCATTGTATGTCAATATATACATGACCTGGAGCATATGGATCGTCAATGTTATTGGATGGATGCGGAGAAATTTAATGAGTTGAATACAAAAGCTTATATTGATCATTTAATTGATAGCAAATATGTACCAAGTCGTCTAAATGTGGAGACGTATAGACTTTCAGATGCCATTAAAAATTGGCAGCCCCCTGTAGTATTAAAGCCTGGTGATGATTCGCCAACTTCGGGAGGATATGGCGTTACCATTTGTCATAATAAAGATGAGTTGACGGAGGGTTTACGACAATTTCGCATGACTGGAACTGAAAGTATAATTATTGAAGAGCTTTTACAGACAAAGGACAACTATAGCTGTCAATTTGTTTACTCAGAGGAGCTAGGTATTCAATACTTAGGAGCTTCCCAGCAAATTACGGATGATAAAGGGATTTACGAAGGGAATATCATTGTAGATAAAGTACCCGAAAAAGTAATTGAAGTAGGAAAGCATATTATGGAACGTGGCGTTGAGGAAGGCTTTGTCGGTGTGGCAGGCTTTGATTTGATTGTCACGGAAGCTGGTGATGTTCAAGCGATAGACTTAAATTTCCGCCAAAATGGTTCAACCTCTATGCTGATGTTTCATGATGCTTTAGGAAAGCCCATCAATAAATTTAGCTCCTATTCATCACAAAGCCCACAACAGAATGATCACTTCTATCAAACAATTAAGAAATATATAGAGCAGGGGATGTTATTTCCTTTATCTTTCTATGATGGTGATTATTTCAAGGAGTCCGTCCCTTCAAGATTTGTTGGTGTATGGTATGCAGATACGCTAGAAGAAATTGAAAATCGAGAGAAAGAATTATTATCTGAAGAAAAGAATGGTCTTTAATCGACCATTCTTTTTTTATAGAAAATTGCTGCTAAAAACCAAGAAATAAGAGACCAAGCTATAATCGTCACCATAGGAATGATCATATCTGTCATGGAGTACTTTCCTTCTAATGCTTCTGCTAAAAGTAATAATTGAGAGCTTGGTAGCCACTCTGCAATTTTTAGAAAAGGGTAGGTAGATGCTAAAGTCAGTGCAAGTGGACCGAAGGAGAAAATAAAGATAACAGGTAAAACGATAATTGAGCCTTCCATAATAGACTTGGCAAATAGTCCACATATTGTTCCAAGTGCAATATAAAATACAGTAGATAATAATAAGGCTATAGATAAGATAACAAGATTGGCAGGTGTGTACCCAACAAGAAAGATAGAAAGTGCGAGTACAACAACGGTCACGATGAGAACAAATAAACTTTTGCCAATTAGAATATCTCCAAGTGAAGCAGGGGAAAGCATAAGGCTGCGTAATGTATTCTTTTCTTTTTCCTCTGCGATTAAACAGCATTGTATATAAGTTGTTACCATAGAAAACGTTATATTAATGGGTAGGAAATAAGCATCGATAGTAGCTGCTCCTGATTTGTTGTATAAAAATGCCAAAATTAGTGGTAGAAGTATCATTGTTGATACGGCATAGTTACGAGAAAATTCTTTATAATCTTTCACTAATATAGCTTGAATGCGTGTCATTGAAATGTTCATACTAAATCACTCCCTGTTATTTGCATAAAAATATCACCCAATGTTGGCTCATTTGTATTAATTCTTGTCACTTCATTGGAATGCATCCATTGATACAATTTCTCTGCATCTTGTGCACCATTTTGTATAATTTCTTGCATACCATTTTTGAGTTCAACCGTTATGGAATCAGTACCAAATTCCTTTTTTAAGTCCTTTGGTGCACCTATTGCTCGGATTTTCCCCCTATGAAGGAATGCTACACGGTCACAAAGTATCTCTGCTTCGCTCATATCATGAGTAGTTAAAAATATCGTCGTACCCAAGTCATTTAATCTTCGTAAGCCATTATAAATATGCTGCGTATTCACAGGGTCCAAAGCAGAAGTAGGCTCATCTAAAAATAACAGTTCAGGCTTGTGCATAATGGCACGTGCAAGTGTAACACGTTGAATCATTCCTTTGGAAAGCTGACTGATCTTCTTTTTACGTTCTGCATATAAATTTACAAATTCTAAAGCTTCTTTTACAACAGAATGAGATAGTTGATATAAATTACTATAAAGTAATAAATTCTCTTCAATAGATAGTCTTGTATACAAGCCGCTATTATCTGTTAAAATTCCAAAACGTTTACGGTTTTGACTTTGCTTCATTATAGATGCTGGTTGTCCAAATAACAGAACCTTGCCTTCCGATTTATCAGTTTGTGCTGTTAATATTTTAATAGTAGTTGTTTTACCAGAACCACTTGGCCCTAGAAAGCCGAATATTTCCCCTTTTTTAATGGTAAAAGAAACATCTTGTAATGCTGTTTCATTATTAAATGTTTTTTTTAAGTTTTGTACTTCAATCACTGCATTCATGTGTAAACCTCCTGTTTGTTGTTGATGTCTACACTATAAACAACAAGTAAAAGGGGTACAGTAGAAATTGGGTGAATGGCAGAAAAAAAAGCATGAGAAGAACAATATTGAAGGTGACAGGAGTCGTTTATTTCCTGGGAAATCTACTAAATTCCGAGTATTTCCTTTAAGGTTGCAAGTTTATTTTTCGACAATGGAACAACTGTCTTTTCTGTACTGTTGAGTGCTAAGCTATAGCTATTGCGTGTCCAAGTAATAATCTCTCGAACCTTTTGTAGATTAACAATATAAGAACGGTGGCTTCTAAAAAAGCCGAATGGTGTCAATTTTTGCTCCAGCTCGTTTAGTGATAGAGTACATGGATAGGCTTCACCAGCTACATAAATGGACACTTCTCCTTCTACGCTTTCGATATAATCTATTTCTGGTGGATTAAATAAAATAATTTTATCATTTTTCTTTGTTGGGATTTTATCTAGTCGAATTGGTGCATTTTCAAGAGGCCTTGGAGCTTGTTCAAGGCTACCCTCTTTTACATCTAAAGCATGTAAGGCTGCCCCATCTAATCGATATATAGTGGTACTTGCAACCATTAAATCTTCGAGATTATTTGATAATAAAATAATAATTTTACGCTCTTTTGAGAGATTTTTTAATAATTGTTGGATAGTTTGCTTCGAAAATTCATCTATATTTTGAAAGGGTTCCTCTATAATTTGAATAGATGTCGGATGTAGGTACATATTCAATAGCTTTAATCGCTGTTTTTCGCTATTAGAAAGCTTACTAATTCTATTATTATTTTGTTCAGTAAGCTTAAAAAGCTTCAATATATTCTCTGTTTCATTAGCTGGGCGGTTAAAAAGCTTTAAAATGAATTGGATATATTCGCGAGCTGTTAGTCGCTCATATAATGCGCTTTCACGAAAAGAAGTATAAGTATCATCTCGTTTCATAAACCATTGCATTAATGTATGTATTTTGGAAACATCTGTATAGATGCCTATAATCATGCCAGATTGTAGAGAAAGATGGAAGCTTGGATAAATAACATTGCCTGCTTCAATATATGGATCAACCTGAATATCAATATTTTGTTCCATGTTCATTCCTCCTGAATTTTGCTAGTTTGTAAAAAGTATTTGATATCAGTGTGTGCTTGTGAGTGACTCATTTGACAATAATTTGCGTTAGA
Source organism: Lysinibacillus sp. G01H (assembly GCF_028872195.1). Classification (NCBI taxonomy): domain Bacteria; kingdom Bacillati; phylum Bacillota; class Bacilli; order Caryophanales; family Bacillaceae; genus Lysinibacillus; species Lysinibacillus sp. G01H. The sequence goes on from NZ_CP118397.1 coordinate 329,634, forward strand.
GGCATCCATAAAGCCATGTAAGCCTTGATATTGTTTGATCTGAACATTCGGTATGCTTGCAAGTGTATCCTTCAATGATTGAACATCAAAGCTATCTTCATGGCTAGGTAAAACAACCAAAGTTGGACAAGATGGAATGTGATCAAGGTATTGGCGGATCCGTGAGCCATACACACAAATGACACGGTATAGGGGGAGTGTAGTTAATCTCCAGGCTAAAGTTGCACCTACACTATATCCAATTAGTATTACCTCGTTGTAATTTTCACAAGCCTCCAATATTTTTTGTGAAAGCAACTCAAGAGGAGCATCAAAGCCAACTGTCTGTAAGAAAAAGTCATAGGCTTGTTTTTCCTGCTCATATGGAAAGGAAAGCCCTGCTGGATAAAGTGAAATAAGGGAAACGGCAGTGTCCTCATTGCCGTATACTTGTATTTGTTCTTCAATAAAATGATTAACTCCATAGATTTCATGTAATATAAAAATTTTTCTTTTCATTGTGCCCTCTAATATCTTTTTTCCAATAGTGTATCAAAAAGTAAGTAAAACGTATAATCTGCTTTTAGAATGAACAGTGCAATGAATATTTTTATGTACAAATACATAAATTTAGTTATTTTACTCATTACATAAATGAAAATATTAATAAATGGTGACCACATCTGTTATTAATATCACGATTTGTTATAATTTTATTTGATAATGATTATCATTATCGTATAATGGAGTTAAGGAGGATTTTCCAAAGCAATATTTACATTTAGACATTTACGATTGAGCTGTCATGCAGTTTAGAGTTAGTCCAATTGTTGAGATAGTAATGACCAAATGAAAGGTGTGTTAGGAATTGTTAGAACAAGAATTGTATGATGTAACCATTATTGGTGGTGGGCCAGCGGGTTTATATTCAAGCTTTTATTGTGGTTTACGTGAAATGAAAACCAAGCTAATTGAATCACAACCACAGCTAGGCGGTAAAATTCATGTTTATCCAGAGAAAATGATTTGGGATGTTGGAGGTGTAACGCCTATTTCAGGGGGACAACTAATTAAACAATTAGTTGAGCAAGCCTTAACCTTTAATCCTTCTATTTATACAAATGAAAAAGTGCTGTCCATTACTAAAAATGAAGATGGCATTTTTGTCATTGCAGCAGAGTCAGGGAATATTCATTATTCCAAAACGGTTATCGTTGCTATTGGTGGTGGCATTCTAAATCCTCAAAAAATTGAAATTGAAGGGGCTGAACGCTTTGAAGTATCTAATTTAAATTACACAATTAAATCCTATGAAAAATTTAAAGATAAGGCAGTTATTATTTCTGGTGGTGGCAACACAGCGGTAGACTGGGCATTAGAATTAACGGAGGTGGCATCCAAGGTCTATTTAACTTATCGAAAAGATACATTGTCTGCACATGAGGCTCAAATTACAGAGCTTGCAAATAGTTTGATCGAATGCCATTTCAATTCTGAAATTACTAAGCTGATTGCAGATGATCAAGCAGGAATGATTAAAGCTATTGCTTTAACAAATCATGAAACAGGGACTGTAACAGAAATTCCTATTGATGAAGTTGTTATTAGTCATGGGTATGTGCGTGATAAAGAATTGTTAGATAATAGTCCATTAGCCATTGAGCGCAAAAATGATTATTTTATCGCTGGTACGATTAATAGTGAATCATCGATCCCAGGCCTTTATGCTGCTGGTGATATTTTGAGCCATGATGGTAAAATTCATTTAATTGCAGCAGCCTTTCATGATGCACTTCATGCAGTGAATAGTGCGAAGAAGTATATTCAACCTGATGCTTCTGAGGGAGGTATTGTTTCCTCACATAATGACATTTTCAAACAACGTAATCGTAAACTATTACAGGAAAGTTTAAAATAATCATTTTTAGGAGCACTAATATATTGTTGGTGTTCCTTTCTTTTTGTCTTGATGTATATATTTTAGAAGAAATACTTCTGATGGACTGTCAATATAAAAAAGTAAACATATCGCTGATTATGGAATATATATAAGAAAATTATACAGAGAATATGATTGTCATGGATATCGCGAAACATTTTTATAAAGAACCTATCTATTTGAGAAAAAAATGAGTGTTCGTCAAATGCTTATCTCACGGATGTGATTAATCAAAAATCTAAAATATACCTGAGAAATTCTCATTTATCCATTAAAGAATTTGCTGAAAAATCTCCAAGACGCTTCCGTAAATATATGAATTATCAAATACCTAATGAAAAATAACTTTCATTAGGTGTTTTTCATCTAGAAAGAACATAGCTTTTCCTTTTTTGGACACCCTAAACTAGAAAAAATGACATGGGGTGATGATCATGAAAATAGAAAGGTCGTCCGAGTGGGAAGAGGGCTTTATCGATCGATTAAATCATCTTGAAAAATGGGATAGCTGGACATTGTACAAGATGAACTATGATATTGTGAAAATGAAACTAATTCCTGATTTTACAGGATTGCAGGCTACAAAGTATTTACCTAATTTACAACCTTTGAAACACCAGTTAGAAGCAGCCGAAACAGTTATTGAACGTATGAATGGGAAAGCTATTTTAGCTGATGAGGTGGGGCTAGGTAAAACGATTGAAGCGGGCTTAATCTTAAAGGAATACCTTATTAGAGGGCTTGTGAAAAGAGCATTAATTTTGGCACCAGCTTCTTTAATTAATCAGTGGATTGAAGAGCTAAACATAAAATTTCATATTCCTGCCGTTGCATATAAAAAAAATTGCCCGATAGAGCGCTATGATGTCCTCATTATGAGTATGGATACGGCAAAAAAGAGTCCACATAGAGAGCGCATTTATGAGCAGGATTATGACATGATAATTATTGATGAGGCACATAAATTAAAAAATAATAAAACACAAATTTACGAGTTTGTACAAGGCTTAAAGAAAAAGTTCTGCTTATTATTAACTGCCACACCTATTCAAAATGATATCTTTGAATTGTATTATTTAATCTCCTTATTAAAGCCTGGACATCTAGGTAACTATGACGCCTTCCAATCGGCTTTCTCTGCTAGCAAGCATGATTTAGAACATGATGATTATTTAAAAGAGTTGGTTAATCAGGTAATGGTCAGAAATCGTAGGGAAGATACGGGGATTGATTGGACAAATCGTCGTGTTCAAATTGTACCGATTACATTTACGAACGAAGAAAGAGAAGTTTACGAAATGCTTGGCAACCTTCAAAACACAGGGTCATTTTCATTAATTACGTTGCAAAAAGAAATGTGTAGTAGTAAGGAAGCTACAGCCTTAACATTAACGAATATGCTAGAGGATCATGTGCAACCACAAGAAATTGAAGCGATTATTACTAAATTAATGACCTTGGAAGTGAATTCAAAGGCGGAAAAGACATTGGAAATTGTTAAGCAAGCGAATGACAAGGTTATTATTTTTACAGAATATCGTGCTACGCAAATATATTTGCAATGGTACTTACATTCTAATGGCATATCAAGCGTGCTGTTTAATGGTAAATTTAATAAAAGTAAACGAGATTATATGAAGCACCTATTTAAAGAAAGAGCCCAGGTGCTCATCGCTACCGAGGCAGGAGGAGAGGGGATAAACCTTCAATTTTGTCATCATGTGATTAACTATGATTTACCTTGGAATCCAATGAAGCTAGAGCAACGTATTGGTCGTGTCCATCGTTTGGGACAGGAGCATGATGTCCATATTTATAACCTTGCCATTGAACATACAATTGAAGAGAAAATCTTGGAATTGCTTCATACAAAGATTGATGTGTTCGAGAAGGTGGTTGGCGATTTAGATGCTATTTTAACAAACTTTAAAGAATCTGTATAAGGTAGGTGCAGCTATGTATCCGCAGCAAGTTCACCACTATTTAAAGGAATTTTTTATGGAGAATGACTGTGAAATCTTAGGAGAAGAGAATCATTATCTAACCGTTCAATTAACGATAGACATAGATAAAAGAATTATGAATAGGCCATTTTATTGGCAATATGTTGAAGCAACAAATAGTGAACCAAACCCAGCGCAAGTAACCTTCATTACAAATCAAACCGCAATGGCTGGTAACCTATTTGGGGAAGCTATTCATTACGGCTCACCACGTTTAAATCAGATATTTTTAGCTACAAGGGAACTAGGAGCCTATGTTCAATTGTATGAAAAAGTGGATCGTGATATGGGGCAGGTTATTTTAACGCCCTGGTTAGGTGTTAACTTTAAAGTTTCGTATTGCTGTGATCGTACAAAAGAAATGCTTTACTCATTTGGCATTAATTTATTGACCGGCGTCATCAAGGAGGATTTTCATGAAACGATTTGTACTTCGGACTTTAACATAGAACCTGAAGAAAATGTATTTCATGTGCAATATATTATTAAGCCTGCCAGAGCACTGGAAAGATTGAAAGCTACAATTGAGTCAATTATTGAGCAGGATGATCATTTCTGGGCAACGGAAGCACAAAAACGATGGCAACGTGATCAACGTGTATTAGATTATTTTTATGAGGATATAGAGGAAAAACCAGAGTGTTATGAAATTGAAAGAAAAGCATTAGAGGAGCAATATGAAGCAAAAATTAAAATAGAAGTCATTAATGGGGGATTATTTTATCTCTTTTAAATGAGGAGCTGTCTGACAAAGGGACAGCTCTTTTTTACTTTAATGATCTTCAACCATGCTTTGAAGCTGAGCCAATTTATTATCCCAAAATAAATGAAAGTATTGGAGCCAATCTTCAATCTCCTTTAAACGCTCACTATGCAGCGTATAGATTTTTTCACGACCTTTTTTTTGAGCAGAGATTAGCTCCGCCTGTTCCAATATTTTTAAATGCTTTACAACAGCCGTTCGACTAATCGTAAAATGCTCAGTAATTTTGGAAATAGGTCTGTCGCTTGCTGCAAGGAGCTGTAAAACACTTCTTCTTGTGGGATCAGCGATTGCTTGAAAAACATCATACTTTATGGCTGCTTCAGTCATTAGAATTCAGCAGCCTCTTTTAATTTATGATTAATAATCATTGTCCATCCGTTATCCATATTAGTACGTACGGCTTCAGTAGCAGTGTTTACTTTAGGAATAATATGTGAAGCTTCCTTCCAGCCACCATGTGTTAAAGTAAGTTCAGTAAGCTTGCCTACTTCTTTTAACTCAAAAGTTACGAACCAGCCATCTTGATCCCAAGCAAACCGTAGAAAGTGCGGTGCATCTACACGTTCTACTTTACAGGGTGATGGGCCGAACGGTGATTGAATAGTGAATTCGTACCCTTCGATAGGTTGAAAATCATTTGGCATAAACCAAGAAGCTATTTTGTCAGCTGTTGCGACAGTCTCCCAAACTTTTTCGATAGGGGCATTCAATGTAATTGTTTTGACAATATCCTGTAATTTTTCAGTCATGTTCCAATACTCCTTTTTGATTGATGAATGATACCTCTGTGTAATGGTATTCAACGTTATTAAGTCCACTAGCAGAGGAATCTGTATAAAATATAACCATAAGGTGTTATGAATATATAACACCTTATGGTTATATGTCAACGGAAAAATTTCGTATCTTTCTGTTGGTCTTGGCGTATGTTACAATTACTTTTATAATTTTCTGACAGAAAGGGTGGCGTAATATGGTCAATATATCTGTATTCTTAGTTATGTGCATTTTACTTATTATTTTACCTGGCCCTGATACAGCGATTGCAACAAAAAACACACTGACTGTAAGTAGAAAGGGCGGTTTACAAACAATCATTGGTTCTTGTTGCGGTTTATTAATTCATACTTGTGCGGCTGTTATTGGCCTTTCGGCGATCATTGTGAAATCTGCCTATATATTTGCTGTTTTAAAATATGTTGGTGCGGTTTATTTATGTTATTTAGGAATCAAGACCTTGTGGACACTGCGAGCAATTCGAACACAATCTCCAGTTGTACAAGATGAAGCAAGTATAGAACACAAATATTCTCAACAATCCTGCTTTAAACAAGGGTTTCTCACAAATGTGACAAATCCAAAGGTCGCAGTATTTTTCCTAACATTTCTCCCTCAATTTGTAGATGGAAATAGTGGAACATTTTTTCCCTTTTTAATAATGGGTCTCATTTATACAGCATTAACAATGCTATGGTTTATCTTCTACGTGTACCTTTTAGATCGAATTAGTGCATTTATGAAAAAACCATCAACTAAGGCAGTAATTGAAGGATTAACAGGTGCAATATTAATTGCGTTTGGCATTAAATTAGCATTAGAAAAAGCGCACTAAAAAATACACCACTATAAAGGTGGTGTATTTTTTGTTGGTAGTTATTAAGATAGGGTCGTTTCTCTCTTTGAAAAATTTCTATTTAGGTTGGCTTATATTTGTCAGTAGAAGATTTTTAAGTCTTTCTTGTAAAAATTTTTTCTTTTCTGCACGCTTTTTATAGATAGAAAAAGATTTTATAACAAATAAAGCAACTAGTATGATGACAATCAATGAAATAAATGAAAATAACATCGTAAAATCCTCTATCCGATTAGTTACATAGAAAGTTCGTTAGTAACAAAAATTTTATTCGTAATAACAAAGGTTAATAATATATTTAAAGCAATTAATTTTGGTCTGCCTTGTTGCTGAATAATAATGTGAGAAAACTTTAAATTAGCTATACGGTTAGCCAATGTATACTCCTCGGCTCCTGTTACCTGTCTACCATCGGGGGTACACCCTAAAACAAAATGCCCAGCGTAAGAATTCTTGAGCACATAGGGATGCATGGATTGATAATGAACTTCCATGATCGTATCTGCTTCAATCATATAATGATGAGTTACTAGAAATTTTTTTAATGCGCCTTTTAGGTCAATGGCGATGGCTGTATCAGCTAGAATTGTGCGAAAATAAACAGGCACGATGTTGGCATGTTTAATATAAGGCTTTACCTCAATGCAGATTTCACCAGAATGTTGTACAAATAGCTGAATAATTGCTTGATGAATTCCATCTGTTAAAGTGACCATGGTATTTCCGAAATGAGCACTTTTAAAGAAAATACTGTCATCAGCAATATAGCCAACAGCAATATGACGATTCTCAATATGTAGCGATTTTGCTTTCACTCCTAAAACTTCCTCACAGTTCTTTAATTCATAAACATGTTGCTGAAATGTAAGACCTAAATAATGCCTATTAACTATTCGATTTTCAAGCAATTGCTTCAACATCTGTTACATCTCCAATCTTTGATAAATTATGACAATATTTATAATTGATTGTAGGTCATATAACTCTCAAAAAACTCTCCAAAAGTCGAAAAGATGCGTATAATGGCAGGGGTGAAAATATCTAAATTTTATAGTTCAACACATTGCAAAGGATTAAAAAGAAAGAATGGAGAATTTATTGCTGAAGGGTAGTACTTGTAGTTGCTTTTATAACAAATACAAATAAATGGAGAAGATAGTGATGGAATTAAGAGATTTAAAAGCCTTTATGGCTGTTGTTGAGCATAGGAGTTTTACAAAGGCTGCACATGATTCCTTTGTATCTCAGCCTTCATTAAGCAAAAGTATTAAAAAATTAGAAGAATCATTACAAGTTGAGTTGTTGAACAGATCAACGCGTAATGTAGAACTTACTGATGCAGGTAGTATTGTTTATAATCAAGGACAAAAAATAATGCATGCTGTTCAAGAACTACATATTTTGCTAGACGATTTATTAAATATTAAAACAGGTGCTATCAAGTTAGGGATCCCACCTTTAATTGGAACATTATTTTTCCCTGAAATCGCTAGGGGATTTCATCAGCTATATCCTGAAGTACATTTAGCACTTATCGAACGTGGTGCAAAAATGGTAGAAATGCTAGTTGAAAATGGTGATGTTGATATGGGCATCGTTGTATTACCAGTAGATGAAAGGAAGTTTGCTGTTCAATCCTTTATAGAAGACCAGTTTTATGTCTTTATGAATGAATCTCACCCCTATGCACACCAGAAATCCATAGCTTTACAAGATTTAAAAAATGAAACGTTCATTATCTTTGCAGAGGAGTTCACGCTTCACGACTATATAATTAAATCCTGTGAAAGTGTTGGTTTTACACCTACAATCGGCTATAAAAGTTCACAGTGGGACTTGATTGTAGAGTTAGTATCCTCCAATTTAGGGGTTACATTGTTACCCCATTCCATTGCAGCCAAGCAAACAAATACCAATGTGAAAATAATTCCATTAGATGATTTTGAAATGCCGTGGCGTTTAGGGGTTATTACGAAGAAAAATACATATCAATCTTATGCATTAAAACAGTTACTTGAAATGATAGATAGGAATGGGGAAAATAGATTTATTCCATATAGGAATAAGTAGTATTCTAATTAATTCCTTTACTTGTAAAATAACAATGATGTAGAATTTTCCTTAATAAACGAGCAATTCAGGGAGGTTTCGAGATGGGGAATGGTAAGGTATGGAGTTCGTTTGAAGAAGCGATTGCGGATATTAAGGATGGAGATACATTAGCTGTAGGTGGCTTCGGGCTATGTGGTATACCCGAAAAATCAATCGCAGCATTAGTGCAACAGGGAACAAAGGATTTAACCGTTGTCAGTAACAACTGTGGTGTAGATGACTGGGGATTGGGTCTACTATTAGCAAACAAGCAAATAAAAAAAATGGTAGCTTCTTATGTAGGAGAAAATAAGATTTTTGAACTACAATTTTTAAGTGGTGAGCTAGAAGTAGAGTTGACACCGCAAGGAACTCTTGCAGAACGTTTGCGTGCAGGTGGAGCGGGAATTCCTGGCTTTTACACAGCTACAGGGGTTGGAACGCCAATTGCTGAAGGAAAAGAAGTGAAGGTTTTTGATGGCAAAGAATATATTTTGGAAGAAGGTATTGTTGCTGACTTTGCTCTGGTCAAAGCATGGAAAGCCGATAAGCTAGGAAATTTAGTTTATAGAAAAACATCACGCAATTTTAATCCATTAGCTGCTATGTCAGGGAAAATTACAATAGCTGAAGTGGAGGAAATTGTAGAAGTAGGCGAGCTAGATCCCGATCACATTCATACACCAGGGGTTTTTGTACAACGTGTATTATTAGGTGAAAATTACGAGAAACGTATTGAGCGTTTAACGGTGAAAAAGGGGGAAGCATGATGGATACAAGACAAAAAATTGTTAATCGTGCAGTAAAAGAAATAGCCAACGGTATGAATGTCAATTTAGGCATAGGTATTCCAACACTTGTTGCCAATGCGATTCCAGCCGATTATGACGTACTCTTACAATCCGAAAACGGACTTCTCGGTATTGGTCCTTATCCAGTAGAGGATGCAGTAGATCCTGATTTAATCAATGCAGGTAAAGAAACAGTTACGGCAGTTCCAGGGGCATCCTTCTTTGACAGTGCAGAATCATTTGCAATGATTCGCGGTGGACATATTGACCTTGCCATCTTAGGAGGTATGGAGGTATCTGAAACAGGAGATCTTGCTAACTGGATGATTCCTGGGAAAATGGTGAAGGGCATGGGTGGCGCAATGGATCTCGTCGTTGGTGCCAAGAGAGTGATTGTCGTCATGGAGCATGTAAATAAAAATGGTGAATCTAAAATTAAAAAACAATGTGAACTTCCACTAACGGGTAAAGGTGTCGTACATCGATTAATTACAGATTTGGCTGTATTTGATTTTACGAAAGATGGCATGCAACTGATAGAATTAGCAGATGGTGTTTCTTTAGAGGAAGTAAAAGAGAAAACAGCTGCTTCTTTTAGCGTTGCTCTTATACAATAACTTCAGACCTAGGACTGTTTTCAGCGTTATGGTCTCATTTTACAATAATCTAAAAGGGGATTTCATAACAATGGAACAACAATGGACAAATGAATTAGCAGTAGCACAGGTGCGTGTAGCAAGACCAACCGATCAGCTAAAGGAAGTAGAACGGTTTTACTGTGAAGGTGTTGGATTAAAGAAAATTGGTTCGTTTACAGAACATCGTGGCTATAATGGTTTAATGATTGGTCTTCCAAATGCAGGTTATCACTTAGAATTTACAGAGCATATTGACGGTAGCCCTTGTCCAGCACCAAGTAAGGACAATCTACTCGTACTTTATATCCCAAATAGAGATACGATTCGTCATATTGCCGAACGTCTTGCGGTCATGGGATATCCCGAAGTTGAGCCTGAAAATCAATATTGGGCTGAAAAAGGGGTAACCATTGAAGACCCGGATGGCTGGCGTCTAGTATTCATGAATACGGAAGGCATTTAAACAAAATTTTAAGCACGAGCACGTATGTAGTCTCGTGTTTTTTGTAACCTAAAATACCCCTTGTAGTATATAATCTGTTTAGGGGGTTACAAAATGCAACGAATAATGACATTAAACAAATGGTGTGAGGTTTTGGAGCAATCGAAGTTCAAACCTTGCCTTGTGTTAAAAATTAGCATGACATGTATAAGTAGTATTTCAGCTTTAAAGGAATATAAAGTATTACAAACGAAATTGCCTAAATATCTTGTCATTGTGCAGATGGATCGGGTAATTTCAAATGCTATTGCCTGTGATCTTCAAGTGAAGCACGAATCACCTCAACTAATAATCCTGCAGGGTGGGAAAGGAATTTGGCAAGCAACTCACTACAAAATAAAGCACTCTCTTTTAGAAAACGCTATAGAACAATATGTAAAAAAAGATACTCCACAATAGGCTGTGGGGTATCTTTATGTGATTAATCTTCCAAGGCCTCATCTTCATGATAATTTGTAGCGCTAGACTCGATATCGACCTGTAGATAATTGGCCCAGTCTATTTTGTGAAAATCCTCTTCACTAAAATAAATATTCAAAACCTCAGTCATTGTTTTGTCCCCATCAGGTTCAGTGAGAGGAGCATACCAAGTAATAGCCGGTGTCTTCACATTTTTTAATTTGGACAAATCAGCGAAAATTTTAGTAGAATCCTTTAGCATCTGGCTTTTCGATCCTTCTGTTACATCTGTATCTTGAATGGAAATTGTGACAACACCGTCTTTCGATTCATCCACAGAGAATTCGTTTTTCACAATCGCGCCTACAATATCTTCAACATTCGTATTTTGATCGACTGCTACTTCCTTTGGTTCAGCACTCTTTCCACAAGCTACTAACAGTAGTGAAGTAAAAACCAATAGATAAATTATTTTCTTCAATGTCATAACCTCCCTTGTTACTCCATCTATGTGCAAAATGGGAGGGAATTATACAAAATACAAGAAGGTTATCCTTACTTTTTATGAATGGTTAGGAAGTGATTGAATAGAGAAGCGGAGAATAGCCTGAATATAAAAAAGCACCTTAACCAAAATAGCTAAGGTGCTGTATCAATCATGTATAAAAAGCCGCGTATGCCGTAGTTATTATAGAAAGTTTTAAACCACCACTCCTCAAAGTGGGTGTTCGCAGAAGTTTTCCTGCTTATCCTCATGCACCGTAGTGTGAGGCCCGTCATTCCAACTCCAATAATAAAACTCCCTTTTACAGCTTAAAGGTTAAAACTTAATATTATACGAACAATGCAGCCTTTATGGATATAATAAAGCATGATCGATAAACATGCAAGTAAGATGATAATGGAAAATTAGTCAATGGGCAAGTGTTCCAAATCGCGTTATAAACATCTTGCACTACCTTCAAAAAGGTGCTGATGTTTCATATTTTTTTCACAAATGCGAACGTAAAATACGAACAACCTTTGCTAAATAAGGTCGACTATGTAAAGATAGGAGCATAAAGAGGATTTTCCTAGTAAAAATGTAAAAGGAGGAAGCAAAAATGGCAGCTTATCCGAATTGTCCAAAATGTCATTCTGAATATACATATGAGGATGGAGCAAACTATGTATGTCCAGAATGTGCGCATGAATGGAGTATGGACGCAACTGAACAAGAATCAGATGCACTTATTGTAAAAGATGCAAATGGTAATCTGTTAGCTGACGGCGATTCAGTTACTGTTATTAAGGATTTAAAGGTGAAGGGTAGTTCTTCCACTTTAAAAATTGGGACAAAGGTAAAAAGTATCCGTTTAGTGGAAGGCGATCATAACATTGACTGTAAAATTGATGGCTTTGGTGCCATGAAATTAAAATCAGAATTTGTGAAAAAGGCCTAACAAACAAAATGCACCTCAACTTTGGTAAAAAAGTTCGAGGTGCTTTTTTGTTTATTGAAAAACCCTACGTAATAGAATGGCAAAAGCTGCGCCAATTAAGGCGAAAATGGTATGTAAAAGTGCAATGTAGCCAGCTCCAATCACTAGCGTTCCTATTTCTGTTAAAGAAAAGGTTGTAATATAGAGCTCATTATTAAGATTATTAATGATAGCCCAAACGAATACAGGCACAGAGCTTATGATAAAAACAATCCAGATGTTTTTATAGAAAAGGTAAGAAAGACAGCCGAAAAGAGCATATGAGAGGACAAAGCCCTTTTGATTGCCGAGTAAGGACGAATTAATGGCAAACATAAAGGATAATACAATAAATATGATATGAAAAAAGGATACTGTTCTTTTCATGGGCAAGTATGCGTTCTGAGTTGATGAATTGACTACTAGCTGCTGACATTGCTGACAAGTTGTTAGATGCCGTTCGACAAATTCTATTGTTGATGCTTGAAGCAGTTGTTTTTTATAAAGAGGTATTAAATCTTCTATAATTGAGCATTCCTGTGACAATACTTTCCCTCCATTCAATCTCTCCTCATTATACGACTTTTTGCGGAAAATAAAAAAAGCCTTCCGTGAATTTTTCAATCGGAAAACTTGTACATGCACCCTATTAGTTTGATGTTAATACTTCATTTGTTAATGCTTGAATATCGATATGTGTTTTTTCCTTTACTGCGTCCTTTAAAATTTCTGTGCGGAAATAATGAACTGTCGCTTCAAGTGGAATGGCCAAAAGTTTTGAAAGGGCTGATTGGTACATATAGACAAATTCTTTGTCAGTATTACCACGCTTTAATTCTGCGAAAGCCTCGTAAAACTGGTCGAGTTTATCCGCAAATTCAAGTAGCCGACCCTCTAAAGTATGATCCTTTCCTTCTTTCATCCGTTCAAAGAAAACAGCCTGAAATTCTTGTGGGATTTCATTGATAATAAATTTTTCCATCATTTTTTCTTCCACGTGTGCGAGCATTTGCTTTAACTCTGGGCTAGCATGTTTTACTGGTGTCTTAATGTCACCAATAAACACTTCCGCAAAGTCATGATTGATTGTCTTTTCATATAAAGATTTCCAATCAACTGTTGCACCGTGCATTTCTTCTAACGTTGCGAAAAACATCGCATATTGTGACACTTTCCAAGAATGGGCTGCCACATTGTGCTCTTCAAATTTGAAGCGACCAGGGCAACGAATGATACGCTCTAAATCATTAAGACTTGTAAAAAATTGGTGAATTCCTATAAAAATCACTCCTTTTTGTTCTATAAGTGCATGTTACTATAAACAATACCCTCTTTATACGGTTTTCAAACAATTTAACAATGTTTCAAGCTGTGTTTACAAAGGATTCACAATTGCTGATAAAGTAAATTCAGCTTGAATGCTATAATGAAAGGGACTGATGAAAAGGGGAGTACACAGCATGTTTTCCATTTATACACTTCTTCTTTATATACATATTTTAAGTGCTATTCTTTCGATTGGGCCTTTGTTCGTTGTGCTCACCATTGTAAAAAAAATGCGTACAGCTTCCATGGATGACATGCCACCATATATAGAAGCCTTTAAGGGGGCCATTACGCTCGTCAAACATTCGGGGCATGTACTAGTAGCCTCGGGTATTTTGTTAATGTGGCATGCGGGCTATTATTGGAATACCTCGTGGATTGTATTAACCTTCCTCGTGATGTTTGCATCCATCGTATTTCTAGCAAGAGCGTTTAAACCGACGTTGCGTACTTTTAATACACCAGCATTTAATCATCTACAATTTGTTTCACTGTTGCATCGTAAAACATGGATGTATATAGTATTATTGCTTATTATGCTATGGCTGATGGTAGCAAAGCCCGTTCTTTGGTAAAAAAGATAATGTTATCTGCAGAAAAAGCCCTTTTCACAAGGTGAGAGGCTGATTTCCGTTCCGCCAGCGTCGTCCTTTCCAGGGGGCGTCCGATGAGCCGCTAGATCCCTTAGGAGTGACGCTGGCTCCTCTTCAATCAACCATGCTGCAGAAGTGTCTTTTCCTTATCAGCAGTAGCGATCAAATAACCCATTATTTGAATTAGGGCTTTTATTTTCAATGGGGAGAAGTGATGAGTGACGATACTCCTCACTAAAATGAGTAGTTAATACCTTCACTTTATTTGAAAAACCTTGCTAAAAGGAAACATTTTCACCTTTCATAAAGATTCTATTAATTGGTTTGTTTTTCAACACTATGAAAAAATCGCACCCTTAAGGAGTGCGATTTTTTTTAGCTTACTAAGCGTTTAAAATAACTTTTTCGAATGAATACATAGCTAATGAGGAAAAGTACAAAGAAACAACAAGAGCTAGCTATGGAAACTTGTAAAAATGCTGTAGAAACCATTGTTCGCATAGCCAAAAGGGTAATTAGCAAGAGTGTAATAGCTATAGTGAATGGTACAAAAATAAGAATCGCCAATTCTTTAGTGATAATGGTAGCTAATTCATTTCTAGAAAGTCCTAACTTACGGATACCAATATACTTTTCCTTCTCTTGTTGTAATGTTGTTTGTAAATAGAAGTACAATATACTCATGGCTGCACTTAAGAAAATTAGACTTAACATGGAGCCGATAAAGAACATGACGCTTTTGACAAACATCTCTGTGTTATATAAATCAATTTTGGATGTTACATAACGTTCTCCAGGTAAAGAGGGTAAGTCACTGGTAATAGTTCTTGCCAAATCTGTATGGGCTGTCCAATCTTCCAGTTCATAGATATACGTTTTATAAACAGGGTAGTCAATGGTTTTGTAAATGTCATCAGGTACAATGAAATAACTTTGTTGGAAGCCAGTAGATAGCAGATTTTGCTCATGGGTGCTGGCTAGTTTGAAAGACTTTATAAACAGGTCGCTGGCAGTGTTTATTATTGGTGCTTCACCACGATTACCAGCGGCGGCAATAAACTCATCTTTACTTAGTTTGATTTCCTGATGCTGTATCAGATTAAAATTTGATAAAGGCATATAGCCAATACGTTGATCTTCGTTTGATTTAAATTCAATAAAATACTTGTGAGCTTCAACCGTTGATAAAGTATTTTCAAGATAATCAAGATCAGCCTTTACCATGTTGTCATCAGCTTTTGGATCAGCAATATATTGAAAGCTATATGGATAATTTTCTTCACTAGTCTTTTTTACATTGTAATAAGAGCTAAATAAAATACTTGTACATAGAAAGACACCGCTTAATAGGATAGTAATGAGAAACAGCATATTTGCATGTGATTTCATTTTTGCATTTAAATTGGACGCCAAAAGCATATTTGTTTTTTGAAGATAGGCAGGAGACTTTTCATATATTTTCAATAACAAACGAAATCCTTGTGTAATAACTAAATAAATCGTACTAAGAATGCTAATAAAAAATAACAGATAATAAAGGACACTTAACGTGTCTACAATGGAATGCTCGATTTTTAGCAAGCAAGCTAAAGTGGCAGACATCAAAATACTTAGTATTAATAACCCATAATGAGGCTTAATAGATTTCTCGATAACTGTATCACTTTTTAAGAGTTGGATAGACGCTTCTTTATTAATGAACCTCGTAACAACTGTCGATATCACAACAAATAAAATCAGAAATAATCCTATGGTTATACTAATTGCTTGAAGAGGCATGTACATACCAAATGTTTCTGCCTTTAAAATAACTTTTGCACCCATTAAGAAAAGAGGTGTAATGACAAGGCCGAGAACGATAGCTGCCAGAATAGCTAAAATGCCAATTAACAGATTTTCACGGAAGACCAGCTTACGAATCTGCTTCATGGAAGCCCCAGTAATCATAAATATTCCTAAGGTCTTGGTCTTCTTACGTAAAAATGCTGTGATTGAATAGGTAATGTAGATAAAAGAGAATAAATAAACGAGCATACTAGCTAGCATTAAAGAAATTCCAAGTGTAGAGTCTGGATCTAGGCTTTTCAGATTTGGATGAAAGACGATAACAGAAAATAGAAAGAAAATAATAATAGAAAACATACTACTCAAGAAGTAAGAAACATACGTCCATTTGTCACGTAAAATATTTTGAAGCACAATATGATTAAAGCTCATGCTGTCCACCACCCAGAAAAGCAAGCGTGTCCATAATTTCCTGATAAAATTGCTTACGGTTGTTGCCTCGATGTATTTCGTTATATAATTTCCCATCTTTAATAAAAATAATGCGATTGGCAAAGCTTGCTACATAAGGATCATGTGTCACCATGAGAATAGCCGTATCAAGCTCTTGATTAATTGAGGAAAATAAGTTCATGACATCATTGACAGCCTTTGAATCCAAGTTTCCTGTAGGCTCGTCTGCTAACAATAAACTTGGTCCATGTATAACGGCACGAGCGATGGCTACTCGTTGTTTTTGTCCACCTGAAATTTCATAAATACGTTTAGGCAATAGTTCCTCGATACCGAGAAATTGAGCGACATCCTTTAAACGTTGAAGCATTTTTGAAGCAGGTAGGCTATCTAATGTTAATGGCAATAAAATATTTTCTTTCACTGTTAATGTATGCACAAGATTAAAATCCTGAAATACAAAACCTAGTTCAGTGCGTCTAAATTTGGCGAGGTTCTCATCATTTAATGCGTAAGGATTATGATTGTTTATGAAGATATCGCCAGCGGTAGGACGATCAATAGTGGATACACTATTTAAAAATGTTGTTTTCCCACTACCTGAAGGTCCCATGACAGCTACAAATTCCTGTTGCTGTAGCTGAAAATCGATACCGTTTAACGCTTTATAGGTGATCTCACCGATATATTCCTTGTGCAAATTGGTTACTTGTAGTATGGCGTTACCCAAATTAAAACAACTCCTTTATGGTCATTAGATACCTTTAGTATAGAAAAGGAGCGGCACATAACCTATTTCTCTTGATGACGTGAAGATGACAAAGTTGTCATCTTCATTTTTTAAGACTGTTTGAAAAATTAATGGAAAAAATAGTGACATGCTCAGAAGATTGTAAAGTGAAGGGGTGCTCTAGTGTAGTTAATATTTTTTTCACTAGATATAAGCCTATACCTGTTGCTTCGCCACTTGATCGCCCCTTCATACCTGTATAAAATAAATCAAAGACTCGTGCTATTTCGCTAGAAGGAATGGTCTCACCACGATTGGTTATGTGTAAAGCCTCATTTTCATAGTCGATATGAATGGTGCTTGCCATTTCACTATATTTAATGGCGTTATTTAATACTTGATAAAGTACAATTTTTAACCACTTTCGATCTGAATAAATGATTTGGTCTTCAGCAAACGTCAGCTTTGGAAAAACTTCTCTTATGATAAAAAAATCCTTCAAATCATTGATCACTTCTTGCACGAGCCCTTTTAAAACAATAGGTTCAATTTTTAAATCAGCTACTAAATGAGATGTGCGCTCATACGTTAATAACTGATTGAGGGTAAATGTCAATTTATTGCACTCTTTATTGATGGTATGCCATTGCTGCAATTCATCAGTGGTCTTGTTGGGTGTAGCTTGAACGATTAATTGAATAACAGATAAAGGTGTCTTCATTTGATGTGCAAAATGTGATAGAACAAGTTGCTTCTCATGTGCTTGTTCTTCCAATCTTTGCTGTTGGGTTAAAAATAAATACTGTATTTGCCTTAGTTTTTCACTATAGTATTGCTCAATAGCTGCACGTGGTTCAAATAAATGAAGATCATCCTGTGTGTTGATATTTTTTTGTAAATGATGATAAAACTTTCTTCTTCGATAATAACGACCGAGTAGCCACAGAATAAATAGAAAGCTGACAAGAAAAATAAAGTAGGCATAGTGTGCGGATAGGTCATCTAATACATGTATTATCCAAGGTAATAGGAGGAAGCTTATGCTATAGAGAATAATGAAACTAAGATGATCTCGAAAGAATAGTTTCATTTACTTTCCTCCACCAATTGATATCCAAGACCACGAATTGTTTTAATCTCAAGATGAGAGTGTACGGCTTCCAATTTTCTACGTAATCGACCAATATTCACAGACAAAGTATTTTCCTCAACAAAGGTTTCATCATCCCAAATAGCACTTAAAAGCTTTTGACGCGGCACTACATTAGGGTAAGCTTCGAATAATAACTTACTAAGCTGCATTTCTTTTAGCGTTAACAGGCTATCTTTGCCTTTTGTTTGTAGACGAACTGTATCTGGATTTAATGTAGTATTGGCTATAGTTATGGTTGTTGTCTCGGTTAAAGCATATTCACCATAGGTACGTCGAAGTAGTCCATTTACTTTTGCCATGAGTACATCCAATGAAAAGGGCTTTGTAATAAAGTCATCGGCACCATTTTCAATTCCATATACTTGATCAATATCATTTACTCTGGCAGAGACAATGACGATGGGACAGGTTGAGAGTTGACGGATTTTCCGTGACCAAAAATAGCCATCGTAAGTCGGGAGATTGATATCCATAATGACTAGGTGTGGTTGTATCGTATTAAATTCTTCAATAATGTGTGGAAATTGTTGTACAGTAAAGCATTCAAACTGATATTTAGCTAAATGCTCGACAATCAGTGAAGCTATATTTGCATCATCTTCTATTATGTATATTTTGTACATACCTATCGATCCTTCCTTTATTCTATATGTATAATGTACCCTCATTTCAAAAAATCTATAGAAAAATTGTTATTATAAACTTGAGAAAAGAGTCACTACAGATTCAAATTTGCACTGTAATGACTCCTGTTTTTAATCTTTAGGTATATGGAAAGTAACATTTGTACCTTGATTTATAGTACTTTGAATTTGTAATTGTTGGCCATAAATTCTTTTAAGTCGTAGATTTGTATTTCTTATTCCTATACCAGAGCTTGTCCCTTTGTAATCTTCTTGCAATTCCTCTAATAGAGTGGGGCTAATTCCCACACCATCATCAATTACACTAATGGATACATAAGTTGTGAAATCTTTAATACGAATACAAACAGTACCACCTTCTTCCTTCTTTAATATACCGTGTCGAATGGCATTTTCAACTAACGTTTGTAAAGAAATTGGAGGAATGTCAATTTGTATTGTTTCATCAATATCCCATTCAATCTGAATTAATTCTCCAAATCGCTGCTGTTTAATGTAAAGATACGAACGAACTAAATCGAGCTCATGCTGTAGTGGTACTACTCTTTGAAGATTTCGGACATCGAAGCTGGCATGTAAATATTCACCAAAGTGATGCATTAAATCAATCATTCTATCTGTATCAATAGTACTAAGTGAGGCAATGGTATTAAGTGTATTAAATAAGAAGTGTGGTTGGATTTGAGATTGCAGCCAAGCACTTTCTAGATGTAGACGTTGTTGAATACTATATTTTAAATCAATTAAAGCTCGACTTCTTACTTTTAGCTCTAATGCATTAATAGGTTTTGTTACATAATCATTAGCACCATAGGCAAAGCCTGTATAAACATCTTCAGGGTGCTTTCTTATCGTCAATAATAAGATGGGTAATTCCAGCAATGAGTATTGTTTTCGTATTTTTTGAATCACAGCATAGCCTGAAATATACGGAAGCATTGCATCAACAATTACTAAATCCCATGCTTCTTGCTGAATGAGGGCTAGAGCTTTCTCACTGCTTGTAACAGTAGTAATTTCGTATTCAGAGATCGAAAATATACTTTTCATCGTTGCTAAATTCATAGGGTCATCATCAATCATTAAAATCCTGAAATGCTTATCTGACACCATGGATAACTCTTGTTCATTTGTTGTGGATAGCTGAGTTTTAGCTTGTGCATTAAAGGTTGCGTATTCCTGATTTTGTGTGCTTTCATCTGCAAGAGGTAATGTAAAATAAATATTCGTTCCTTTGTTAGGAATAGATTGTATATTTAACGTACCACCATGCAATTCAATCAGTTTTTTTGAAATAAGTAGGCCAATACCAATGCCTTCATCATATTCCTGACCCTGTTCATAGGGAGAATACAAAAGACTTTGTACAAAATTGTCCATTCCTTGTCCAGTATCACGAATGTGGATAATAGCCATATGCTGTTTTTCACGAGCAATAATTTCTATAGAGCCTTCACCTGTATACTTTAGGGCATTATGCAAAATGTTAAATAGGATTTGAATAAGGCGATTTTCGTCGGCTAATACATTTGGGAAATTTGGTGGTACTAAAGACACCATATGTATTTGCTTACCATTTGCAATAAAGCGGAGGATATCAAAAACTCCATAAACAGCACCTTGAAGATTTACACTTTGTGTATGAAGATGTAAATCTCCTTCTTTTAAACGAGTAAAATCCTGTATGTTGTTTAACGTAAAGGACATACTTCTACCTATATCGATTAGGTGTTTAAGGTTTTTTTCATCTTCAGTAACAAGTTTGTTCTGTGGGTTGTCATAAATGGATTGACCTAGGGTAATCATCCTATTCATTGGACTCCAAAGTTTTTCTGCATTGCTTGTAAGGAATTCATCTTTTAAAGCATCCTCGTGTTGTAGCTTTGTCACTAGGTTTTGAATTTGCTGAGAGTTCTCATGAAAACGTTTGAACCAATAGCTAGAAAAACCAAGCATGATAAATAAATAATCGAATGGATAAACGGGAATATCGAATACGTATACAGATTTAATGAAGCCCCATATAATACCATTTGTTGTGCCGATAGCTGTTAGTGCAATAAAAGCAGAGCTTCTTTTTTGGTTTTCTAGATACTCTCTAAGAGCCAGTACCACTACGTAAAGAAAGGATACTAGATAAAGTACGAAGAAAATATTCTTCGTAGGTATCAGCCATGGCATTGGTAAAACAATCGTGAGTATTGCATTTAAAATATAACAAGCAAAAATCCATTGAAATGTTTTAGTGTTGTGATATTTGACTAAGAGGACTCTCATAAACTGAACAAAGAAAAAGGAGGCTCCTAGGAAAATAATGGAAGAAAACTTATAGGACCATACATAATTCATATGCAACCAATCCAGTAGGGAGCGATCAAACGTAATTAATTCATCTGCTAAGGGCAAAAGAAAGCCAAATGTGAAAAGTAAAACGATAGATTTTCGATAGATGAACAAATATACAAGTATGCTAAAAAGAGAGAATATGATTAGCATAACTACAATAGTTGAAAGAGATAGCCCTACAATTAATTGATGATGCGTCATTGCCAAAGCAGTGCCAAATAAAATCCTTTTATTAATAATAGGACTTGTAGGTGTATCAAAATTAGATACATGAAGTATGAGATTAATTTCAGATTGCGTATTAGTAAAATAAACAGTATAAGGTGCAGCCTGACCTTCATGGTCTTCCGCATTATCTGCTACTTTGCCTGATTTCCCTACTAGCTTTCCATTTATATATAGGTTTGAAGCAGTTGAGATAGCAGGGATACGAATGGCATATCGATCATTATCTGAAGTGTTAGGTAGCAGAATTCTTAACTGATAAGTGCCATAGGGTTGAGTTGTTCGCTCTTTTTTTAATGCAGGAATATTTTGTATATTATAGGTATCGCTATGACTCTCTTTGTTACCCCCCTTATTTTCAGCATTCACAAATTGTCCAGGATAATAGATCCATCCTCCATCCAAGGAAATAACTTCTTCTTCCGAAGTAGTCAAATTGTTTATGTTGACCACACCATCTTTGGCACTAGGCTGATGTGTAGAGGGGAGGAAATAGTTTAACCATAATAACCTTAGAAAAGTAAGGACTATAAAAATGGCAATTATAATAAGTAGATGTTGGGTAGAAGCTTTTCTCAACACAGCAATTTTCCCTCCTAATGAATCTCTATCTACCATGCCACGAAATTGGAAAAAAGAAAATATAATGGATAATAAAAGAATGCTTTAAGCCTATATAAATAGAACAATTTGGAGTTAGTAGTACTATCGATTTTTTCCTTTTAAATTGAAGAAGGAAAAAATCATTAGTGTTTAAGTTTTCTTTAAGAGGTTTGACGTATGATGATTGAATAAGTATATCGAAATTTAAACATAGATAAGATTAACGACAAAACATCTCAATGGGAGAAATGATCTATTGTGGGTAAATTCAAGTTAAAGTTATCGTTTCTTATTATTAGTGTGACAACTATTGTTGTCCTCGTGACATCTAGTATTAGTATTTGGATTAGCTATCGTAATTTCAATGAAATTTTGAAGGAACATAAAGCAAATGTACAAGAAACTTATGTAATGGAAGTCTCGACAATTACAGAAAGCTATTTACAAGATGCTAAGACAGATGACCATTCATTAGAGCCGTATACGCAACAAATAGTTGATACTTTACTTGGTGAAGGAATAGTGTCCTTCAATTTGTTTTTTAAAAAAGTCCTAGGCCCAATCATAATAGTTATAGCAACTATTATGGGGTTTGCTATTTGGTTTGCTATCAAAATTACACAGCCTCTTAAAGAGCTATCGAAAAGGATTGAAGTAGATGAAGGAGCACAAGGGATTGAGGAAATCGCTGATTGGTATGATGAGGTAAATTTATTGAAAAAGAATGTTCAAAATATGATGATCTGTTCGGAAAGTAAAATCAATGACTTAACAGAGCAGTTGAACTTAGATTCACTAACAGGGATTCTTAATCGCAGAAGAATGGATCAAATTTTACACAAATTAATTATTGATAAGGATCCCCATGCCATTATCTTAATAGATTTAGATGATTTTAAAAGTATAAATGATACATATGGTCATACTGTAGGGGATGAAGTTTTAAAAGCCTTTGCGATGACTATGCAGAGCAGTGTCGGGGAAAAGGGTTTTTGCTTTAGATTTGGCGGCGAAGAATTTATGGTCATCTTACCTTCTATGAATATAGAGGATGCAGTTCAACTAGCGGAAAGTCTCCGAATTAAACAAGGTTTACAAGAAACTGTGTGTGGGAGACCTGTGACAATGTCTGCTGGAATTACGGCTTTTACCCCTAATGTCCAGAGTCCCAATCAATTGATAGAAATTGCAGATCATGCTTTATATAAGGCTAAACAATCTGGAAGAAACTGTTTATGTGTTGTAAGTAATATGAGACAAATGATTGTTAAATAATATTAAACTATACAAGCATGCTAGCACTTGACGCTAGCATGTTTTTTCATGTGTCCTTAGGGGTAAACGCTTGTTTCGTACTCTTTTTCATGTGCCTGTAAGACATTTTGAAAAAGTTCTGTGGTTTCCTGAGATGGTGACACATTTAATTCTGTTAATAGAAGGCTATTAAACGAATGATATATTTTTATAGCTTCTGCGCGATTTCCAATTTCAGTATAATGTTGGATTAATTGCTGCACGATTTTGTCGGAATACGGATTAAACTCTAAAGCAAATAACAATGAACGCTCTCTGTTTTTAAGATTCTGATTTTTAGAGTAATAAAGTATCAATTCATCAAGTAGTTGACTAAATTGTTTATTCATCAAATTTGCTTTACTAGTAGTCCATGCATAGTCCATTGTTGCCATAAACTCACCATGGTAATTTTGGATGAGTTCCTCAGCTTTTTCAATATTTAATCTTCCTGTTTCAGCTTTGGTATTTAAGATATCCTCCAAATCAAAGGCATCACATTGAAAATCGTTTAGTTTCAGAATATAGCAGCCATTCGCATATTCAATGACATCCGTGTAGCCATAAGCTGAAAGTGTTGTACGTAAGTAGGAGACAGTAGTATGCAATTGTACTCTGGCTTTTTTTACATCCGTATCACTCCAAAGTGAATCTAAAATGTTATCACGAGGTACTGGCATATGAAGCTGTAAAAATAGAAAGGCAAACAACTCTTTTGTTTTAATTGTTCTCCAATGAATTACTTTTTCATCAAAAGAAACGACAAACTCTCCAAAGCATCTGATTTGAAGCATAGGCTTTTGATGCGTTCGAGTTTTCTCCGATGATAGTTCTTTTTGGAATAGCTTTTGTATTCTGTTAATTGTCATTTCTAAGCGAGATTTTGAAACTGGCTTTAATAAATAATCAAGAGATTGTACATCAAATGCCTGAACAGCATAGTCTCGATAGGCAGTTACAAATATGATACAGATATTTTTATCCCATGTTTTTAACAATTGTGCTACTTCTAATCCGCTCATACCGGGCATTTCAACGTCTAAAAATGCTACTTGAAAGTCTAAGGTAGGTCCTTCTTTCAGTACATCCTTTGCTGTAGTAAAGGTTCGAATGACCTCTATGTTATCAAATTCATTTAAATGTTTTTTCATACTAACCAGAGCTAATGGCTCATCGTCCACGACAATTACCCGAATCACATAAGGAACCTCCTTTTCATAAATATGGCTGTATGATCAGATTGAGATATCTATTATAGATCCTTTGTATGGGTGAGTGGGAGCTGTTTGTTGCTGAGGTAGTTCTTTCAGTAATTCAATTGCTGTAGTTGTGTTTAAATTAAGAGCATTTTGCATGACACTCATCTGTACTGTTTGTTGGAGCTCCATCAGCTGAGATGACATAAGTGAATTAACCTCCATTTTTATATTCCCTCCTTTTCTTTTTTTATCGGCTAAATATAGCAAATATCTAATATAAAAAAGTCCTAGACAGCCCTACTAAATTATAGTTTATACGCAATAAATTGATTAAATTACTAAAAAATTAATTGAAATTGTATATTTTTCCGTTTTTATAGTAATAATTCCTAATATCAGGCAGCTAGTCCTGAGTTATTAATTTGCAAACTTATTGTTGCTTACATAATAGAGCGTTCAACTCTAGTGTGCTAGCAACAGATTTGCAACAAATAATAAAATGATGGAGGTATTACTAAACATGAAGAAAAGAGCATTAGCTTTAGCGGTAGTATTGACTTTTGGTGTGAGTCTCTATGCTAGTCCTTCCTTTGCTAAGGACAAATCGCCAGGTAATATACTATGGGCACTCCCGCAAATTTATAATTTAACTGTAGGTGAGTTCCAGCAATTAAATGAAAAGGATTCATTATGGTTTTACCCAGAGCAAGACTTAGTAAAAGACACGTCAAAAGCAGAAGAACCGTTGGGGGATGAATATGTCATCAAGGGTGGCGATACTTTATTTTCAATAGCTCGTATTAATAATGTGACAGTAGACGATTTGAAAAAATGGAATCACCTTGCTTCAGACTTGATTTTAGCTGGTGAATCGCTAGCTATTAAAGCGTCAGCTGCAAAACCAAAGCCAAAAACTTCCGAGGGGATTGCAACAGCTACTAAGCCTACTGCACCAGCCAAAACAAAACCAGCAAGTGCTCCAGCAACTGTTTCTGGTAAAACATTAACAATGCGTGCTACTGCCTATACAGCCTATTGTGAAGGCTGTTCAGGAATTACAGCCAATGGAACAGATATAAGATCGAATCCTAATTTAAAGGTAATAGCTGTAGATCCACGAGTTATTCCACTCGGTACGAAGGTTTGGGTGGAAGGTTATGGTGAAGCAATTGCTGCTGATACAGGGGGAGCTATTAAAGGAAATAAAATCGATGTATTTATTCCTACTGAAGGACAAGCACTTCAGTGGGGTGTCAAAACAGTAACGGTAAAAATCTTAAATTAATTATGGAAGGGGTTTCTCGAACTTTGGGAAATCCCTTTTATTTTGGTTGATTTTCCTATTCAAGCTCCAATGAAATAGGAGCCATTATAGAAGCATAAATGACTAATTGTGCATAAGTACTGAAGAAATTGGAAATCATCAGAAAGAGAGGAGGTATTTTTATGAAAAAAATAAGCTTAATGAGTCTTTCTTTACTAATTTTTGTTGCGGGTTGCAGTTTTTTTGATAAGAAAGAGGAAAAAGTAGCTGTCAATGCATCTTCCCCTTTAACAGCTACTGCAAAAGTGATTGGTGCTAACAATGAAAGCTATGGCAATGCATATCTTCAAGAGGAAGATAATGGCGTTATGATGACGCTTGCATTAACAGGCTTACCACCAGGCACACACGGTATCCATATTCATGAAGTAGGAAAGTGTGAGCCACCTAAATTTGAATCAGCAGGAGCCCATTTTAATCCAACAAACAAGGAACATGGTAAATTAAATCCTAATGGCTATCATTTAGGGGACCTACCAAATTTGGAAATTGGTGAAGATGGCAATGTGGATCTTAATTTTTTAGCTGAGGGGTTAACTTTACAAAAGGATCAACCTAATTCGCTATTAGATAGTGATGGAAGTGCTATTGTCATTCATGAATCAGCGGATGATTATAAAACAGATCCTGCTGGTAATTCTGGAGCAAGAATAGCTTGTGGAGCCATTCAATAGTATAGAATGTATGACTGTATCTGTTTGTTTTCAGATGCAGTTTTTTATATTCTATTCATTATTTATACAGTTAGAATAGTTATTTTATTTTATTAAAAAAAGAAAATATGAGTTTATTATAGATATAAAGGGGGTAATTAAATAAAGCTATAGCTCTGTAAATTAATGGGTGGTAAGTAGTTTTGTATAATTATAAAAGTCTGAATTTACTATAAATATATTGACATTATTATACTAAGTTTGTTAATTTTAAATAGATTCTTAAAAATAACCAAAGGGGGAAGGTTACTATGAAGAAGAAACAATTTAATCTAATAATGCTATTAAGTATCTTTGCGCTTATGATATTAGCCGCATGTGGATCAGATAGTGGGAGTGGTTCGAAGGACACTGGAGAAGACTCCGAATCAACCGAAAAACCTAAGTTTTTAAGTTTATTAACAGGTGGCACACAAGGTACTTACTATGCGCTTGGAGGTACGTTTGCTGATTTAATTACCACTGATACAGGCATTAAAACTACTGCAGAGGTATCTCAGGCATCTGCTGCCAATATGACTGCTTTACAAGAAGGAAAAGGTGAGATTGCATTTGTTCAAACGGATATTGCTTATTATGCTACTGAAGGTAAGATGATGTTTGATGGCAATAAAATTGATACAATTTCAGCTTTGGGTGCGCTTTATCCAGAAACAGTGCAACTTGTTACAACTGAAGCTTCAGGTATTAAAACATATGCAGATTTAAAAGGTAAAAAAGTATCAGTGGGTGCGCCAGGTTCGGGTACTTACGCAAATGCTGAACAATTACTTGAAATCAATGGATTAACAATGGATGATATCAAGGCACAAAACCTTGATTTTGGTGAATCAACAGATGGTCTTCAATCAGGTCAAATAGATGCTGCATTTATTACAGCAGGTACACCAACAGGTGCTGTTGAAGCGTTAAATGCTACAACGAAAGTGAATATTATCGGTTTAGATGCGGGTAAAGCTGATGAAATAATTGCTAAATACCCTTACTATGCAAAAGACACAGTAAAAGCTGGTACTTATGGTATTGCAAACGATGTGGAGACAGTTTCAGTTCTGGCTATGCTAGCGGTGAAGAAGGATCTTCCGGAAGATGTTGTTTATTCAATGACAAAAGCTATTTATGATAATACAAATAAAATTTCTCACGATAAAGGAAGATTTATTAAGGCAGAAACAGGTTTAGATGGTATTAGTATTGACATTCATCCAGGCGCACAAAAATACTTTGATGAAAAGAAATAGTGTAAATAGTGCTTGAAACTTTCTAAAAAATACGAAGGGGCTCGTTGCATAAAGCTTCGAGTCTCTTTCTTACTTTTAGGATATAGGATTAGGCGAATAGCTTTTAAAGTGGGGGAATAGGTCGAATGCAACAGAGAAAATTCATCATAACAGTCCTATTAAGTATCTGTCTATGTATTGTCATATTTCTTCCTCTTCAAAAGGTGTTCACCTTTACAGAGACTCGTTTATCCCATCCTAAAGTGCACTACATACCCATTTTAGATGAGCAAACCTTTCAAATAAGATACACCCACTCCATACATAAGTCAGATGTATTGGAATCCTATCAATATATAAAAGGTAATCGTATTGAAATGCTTGAAATGGAATATGAAGACTTAGCTATTGGTATGCCAGGCTATGCCGAGGAAAATCAAACACTTATTCAACGGAACGGTAAATATGTTCTCCAATTTAACAATAGTGCCATACTTGATAATTTTACGATCTATATAGGTGATTTAGATTTAAGTCTGGTATTCAATTATGCAGAAAGAGAATATGATTTAAAAAAAGATTTACAGAGGGGTAAATCCTATTTATTTGAAATTAAGCGTTTGTCGCTTTACGAACAGTGGAAAGGAGTAAGGATGAAATGACAACACAAGAGAAATCAAAGAAAGAAAAAAAAGTAGAAGAATTTGAGCAAATTTCTGCTGAAGAGCAACAAGCCATACTTGAAAAATATGATATAGAGTCCAATGTAAGAACCATTTCAGGTGTAATGAAGCATGTTATTTTCTATGGCCTTTTAGCATTTTCGCTATTCCAACTTTACACAGCTATTTTTGGGCAATTTCCTGCTCAAATCCAACGTACCATCCACTTAGGCTTTGGTTTAACATTAATTTTCTTATTATTTCCAGCGAGAAAAAAAGCACCCAAGCATAAAATTGCCTGGTTCGATTATATTTTAGCATTACTAGCTATTGCAGTAGGTTCATATTGGTCTATGAACTATACAGAACTTGTAAATCGCAATGGCTCCATTACACAGGTAGACTTTATTGTTGGGCTAATAGCTGTTGTACTAGTTCTTGAGGCTGCTCGACGTGCTGTAGGGTTGCCAATTACAATTATTGCAATCGCTTTCTTGATTTATGCTTACTATGGCCCGTATTTCCCGGCATTTATGGCGCATAGAGGACAGGATTTGGAGAGTATCGTCAATCTTATGTACTTTACAACTGATGGGATATTCGGTACACCGATTAGTGTATCAGCCACATTTATTTTTGTATTTTTACTATTCGGGGCATTTCTTGTGAAAACAGGGGTTGGCCAGTATTTTAACGATCTAGCAGTTGCACTAGCTGGAAAATTAATTGGTGGTCCTGCGAAGGTAGCTGTATTCTCAAGTGCACTTCAAGGTACGATTTCTGGAAGCTCTGTAGCTAACGTAGTAACGTCAGGCTCCTATACAATTCCAATGATGAAAAAACTAGGCTATCGAAAAGAGTTTGCTGGTGCTGTGGAAGCAGCTGCATCGACAGGTGGCCAACTTATGCCGCCAATTATGGGGGCTGCTGCCTTCCTAATGGTTGAATTTATTGGTCGAGGGATTACGTATTGGGATATAGCAAAAGCGGCAGCTATTCCTGCTCTTTTATATTTTACAGGTATTTGGATTATGACACATTTCGAAGCAAAAAGAGTTGGTCTAAAAGGTCTGCGAGACGATCAAATGCCAAATCGTCAAGAGGTATTTAAAAAGATTTACCTTCTATTACCGATTGTGGCGATTATCATATTAATGCTAACGGGTACAGCAGTTATGCATGCTGCATTATATGGAATTATTATTTCGATTGGTGTGGCTATGTTTAATAAAGAAACCCGTCTTAAACCAAAAGATGTGATTGATGCGTTGGTGGAAGGTGCTCGAACTGCATTAGGTGTCGTTGCAGCTACTGCTTGTGCTGGGATTATTGTGGGTGTCGTTGTAAAAACAGGACTAGGTTTAAGTTTAGCAAATAGCTTAGTAGCTTTAGCTGGTGGGAGTATTATTTTGACACTTATTTTTGTCATGATTGCATCGCTTATTCTTGGGATGGGTGCACCAACAACAGCTAACTATGTGATAACATCGACAATTGCTGCACCAGCAATAGTGGCATTACTATCTCCAAATACACCACAAGAATTAGTGCCAGTAGTTGTATTACTATCTGCTCATTTCTTTGTGTTCTATTTTGGTATTATTGCAGATATTACACCACCTGTAGCCCTGGCTGCGTTTGCGGCATCAGGTATTTCTGGTGGTGACCCTATCAAAACGGGTGTAAATTCAGCGAAACTTGCGATTGCGGCATTTATTATACCGTATATGATTGTTTTCTCCCCAGCATTATTAATGATTGATACAACCATTCCGCAAATTTTATGGGTAGTATTTACTGCTATCACGGGAATGGTGGCGATTGGTGCAGGGGTGATCGGCTACTGGTATCGTAAACTTTTCTGGTTTGAAAGAATTATTTTGATTGCGGCAGGACTATTACTAATCTATCCAGAAAAATTCTCAGATTGGGTAGGTTTAGGAATATTTATTGTGATGTTTGTAATTCAATTTCTATCCCATAAAAAAGGAAATCATCCCGATAATATGAATGGCAAAACGGGAGTTTCAGTCTCGTGAATTTTTGGTTTGCATAAAAATCTGCTCATTTAATAACTATTAATGAGCAGATTTTTTTTAAAAAAGGTTAAATTCGTTTTAGAAATCATAAGAATCAGGGGCATTTTTAATCTAATTTTGTGATAGGTTTTATAGTTATAATGCATAATGTATATAATTTATTGCAATTTACTAAAAATCTATTGTATAATCATTTTATCAGAAAATTCAATAAATAAGGAGTGGTACGATGGGAAAGTTGTCAAATTCAAAGTTTGAGACGTATTTAATGGATCAAGAATTCGATTTGCGTGAAGAGGAAGAGAAAAATGAGGAGCAAATGGTGAAGATTCAATATGAAGAGTATCCAGAAGGGTTTTTTACAAGTTTATAATAAAAATTTGATGGGCTATGTTGAAAGTATACTAACTTTTAGCATAGCCCATTCTATTTTATACCTCTATTGATAAATGGCTTTTTCAGTGCATATGAATGTAATATATGATTCAAATAAGTGAATTAGGTCTGAAGACATATGTACTTTTCTGAAAAAGATTCATGTATAATGAGAAACAAAAATGCGTATAGAGGTGTAGTTATGTCGAAAGCTTTAACAGTAGAAGAAACGATTTATCAATGGTTTGATCATTTTCATCAATATCCCGAAGTAAGTTGGAAAGAGTTTGAGACTACTAAAAAAATTGCTTCCATACTGGATGAATTGCATGTTAGTTATCGTTTATTAGGTGATATACCAGGATTAATAGCTGAAATTGGGACTGGTAATGAAATTGTTGCAGTACGTGCTGATATTGATGCTTTATGGCAGGAAGTTGATGGGAAATGGCAAGCAAATCATTCGTGTGGACATGATGCGAATATCTCAATGGTTCTTGGTGCATTATTACTACTGAAAGATCGCACCTTACAGCATCGTGTTCGTTTCATTTTCCAACCTGCTGAAGAACTAGGAAATGGCGCGTGCGCAACGTTTGATAGAGGCGCAGTTGATGGAGTATCACATTTATTTGGTGTTCATTTAAGACCAATAGAAGAATTACCACTTGGCAAAGTTTCGCCTGCGATTCATCATGGTGCTGCTTATTTTTTAGAGGGATCTATTCAGGGTATAGATGCACATGGTGCTAGACCACATCAAGGTAAAAATGCTATAGATGTTATTATGGCCGTGCAACAAATGCTACACAGCATTCATTTATCACCATTTGAACCTCATTCTGCTAAATTAACAAAAATTATTGCAGATGGGGGTAGTACGAATATTATTCCTGGTAATGCTAGTTTCTCAATGGATGTTCGCGCACAACACAATCAACAACTTGAATTGCTGCGCAGTAAAATTGAATCTGGCTTGAAATCAATTCAGCAACAATTTGAAATAGATATGAGTTGGAAGTGGATAGATTTCACACCAGGTGCTGAAGTTTCCCCAACTGCTGCGAACATGGCGAAGAATGCCATCATTGAAGCTTTGGGGGAAGAGCATTTAGCAGATGAAATAACAACACCGGGCAGTGATGATTTCCATTTTTATACAGTTAAAAAGCCGGAATTAAAAGCGGCAATGATTGGAATTGGTGCAAATTTAACACCAGGATTACACCACCCTAAAATGACATTTGATCGTAGTGCCTTAATTGATGCTGCGGAAGTACTTGCATGTGTATTAGAAAAAAAACCTGAATAAAAAAATTATAAAAAGCTATATGAAAAAATGTAACTATTTTTTCGTATAGCTTTTTTGCATGAACATTTTTAATAATGCATGGATATTCAAGGGTTTGCATTGTTTTTTATTGCTACTTGAAAGCGTTTTATTACGCTAAAATAAAGGGATTTGCTAGGGAAGCATAAATTTTTTGCGTTGACTTTTAATTTTTTGAATATTAAGCTAAAAAACGTAAAAATTTATTTGCGTCTTGAAAAAACCGAAAAGGGATTTGGTGCAAAAAAAGGGGATGGAAAAATGAAAAAGGATATTAATGCGGGCTGGGCACTACTAACTTTTGCAATTATGATTATTACTATGTTAATTACAGTAGTTGTTTTAGAGCAAAGTCCTCACGTACCTCTTCTTGTTGGCACAACTGTAGCAGCAATTGTTGCCAAAATGCATGGATATAAATGGGCAGAAATTGAAGAGATGATGTATAAAGGGATTCGTCTGGCATTACCTGCCATTGTTATTATTATTTTAGTAGGTTTGACAATTGGAGCATGGATTGGCGGCGGTGTCGTAGCAACGATGATTTTCTACGGTCTAAAGTTAATTTCTCCAGCGTGGTTCCTAGTGACAATCATGCTGTTATGTTCAATTGTGTCATTAGCTATTGGTAGTTCATGGTCTACAATGGCGACTATTGGTGTCGCAGGGATGGGTATTGGTTTAAGTATGGGTATTCCAGCGGCTATGATTGCTGGTGCTGTTATTTCGGGTTCATACTTTGGAGATAAGATGTCACCCCTATCAGATACAACGAATCTAGCGGCAGGATTAACAGGTACTAATTTATTTGATCATATAAAGCATATGCTTTATACAACAATTCCAGCGTTGATTATTTCACTTGTTGTTTTTGGATTTTTGGGTAGAAAATTTGCAGAAGTTTCAATGCAATCTGAAGAAATTTTAACAACTTTAAAAGTGATGGAAGAAAGCTTTGTTATTTCTCCTTTACTATTACTAGTTCCAGTCGGAGTTATTGTATTAGTAGCTAAGAAAGTGCCAGCAATTCCAGCTTTAATTATAGGGATTGTTTCAGGTTTCTTACTACAAATTTTTGTACAAGGTGGTTCAGCAGCTAGTGCAGTACATGCATTACAGGCTGGCTTTGAAATCTCTACAGGTAATCAAATGGTAGACGAGCTATTTAACCGCGGTGGTTTAGATTCTATGATGAATACGGTTTCAATGACGATTGTAGCGATGACATTTGGTGGTATTTTAGAGTATTCAGGAATGTTAAAGGCATTAATGAATGTAATTGTGAAGTTTGCCAAATCTACAGGAAGTCTTATTGCTTCAACGATTGCAGCTTGTGTAACGACTAACGCAACATGTTCTGAGCAATATATCTCAATTGTTGTTCCTTCACGTATGTTTGCAGGTGTCTATCAACAACGTGGTTTACATTCTAAAAATCTATCTCGTGCATTAGAGGATGGAGGAACCCTAACATCTGTTTTCTTCCCTTGGAATACTTGTGGTGTGTTTATTTTAGCAACTTTAGGTGTAAGTGCAATGGAATATGCACCATATGCAATTCTTAACTTTGCTGTACCAATTATTTCTATTATTTATGGATATATTGGATTTGCTATTGTTAAATTAACGCCAGAAGAAATAGCAGAAGCTGAGAAGCGTAAAAAGGCGATAGAAGCAGAAAATGCGGATAATATGGTAATGGCTGACTAAAATAAAAAATTCTCGTAGATCCACGTGTATCTACGAGAATTCTTTTATAGAGCAGTTTAGTAAGTTGCAAAATTCAATTGGTAAATTTTGCGAGGACGTCCTTGCTGATGGGTCATTTCTTCACCAACAATATTTACATAACCATTATCAACTAATTTTTTAATAATACGCTCTGTAGTACGTCGTGTTACTTGGAGGTATTCAGAAAGATTTTGAGATGTAAATTGAGCTGACTGTCGTTCGTTACTGAAATTGATTATTTTAGAGATATTCAATGGACTTAAACTTGTAAGCTTAGCCATTTGTAAAACATAAGGATCATCGGTTTTTAAAGAAATTTTACCTTCTGTATTCGGGAAAGGCCCTAATAAGTTTTTATGTTCATCAAGAATATAAATCTCAAAAGGTTTAGTAAATGTTAAGGCATGCTGAGCATTTTGTGTGGCCTCCAAAATGGAATAGCCATAGCCAAATGCTAGTTTAAATGGTTGTGCAACTTGCTGTATGAGCTGTTCTAAGTTTTCCTTTTCTAGAGCATTTTGAAGATGTCCAGCAGTTGTATATAGCTCAAAGGAGTTCGTTGAAATTTGCTTAAAAGTTGAAAAGGTAGCTTTCGCAATTTGATTTAAAACAGTTGATTCAATGGAAGTATTTTTAGGGATTTCTAAGAGACCCACTACAGCCTTGAAAGCTTCTGATTTCGTTAATAGTGATTTTGATTTTGTTTCTTCAAGGCATTGAATAATTGACTTAGTAGCATCTAACATTCGCATTGAGGGTATTTGAAGTGCTTGTAGTTCATCAAATACACTATGAATACTTGTAATGACAAAATCAATACTTTTAGAATTCCACAGGGCGATATGGCGTTTTAAAATATTCTCAGTTGGTTCAGTAATCGAAATATGCTGAACATGTGGCTTTTGACCACGAAATTCTATTTCTGCTAAAACATTATCAACGAATGCAGGATTCATTACATCAATGGATATCCTGTCGATAGCTACAGCATGTTTGGCTACTAATGATAACAATGTTGTAGAAATGGTTGTTTCATCTTGCTTAATATAATTCCAAGGGATTGGAATATCTGAAAGTAATGATTGAGTGTGTAAATAGGGTAATGTTCCTCCGAATAATATTGCATCACATGGTTTTATTTGCTTCATCAAAGTAGGCGCTTCAGAGGGGTGGCTGTAAAGATAAAATTCTAATTGAATACCGGCTATGTTTTGTGCGATACTAATAATACGCTTCATAAATGCTTTTGAACATATAATCGCTATTTTGGTAGACATGGGCATCGATCCTTTTCTATTTTTTTAAACATTTAGCGACGTATTAGCGACAACTTAAACGACAGAGGAGACTGATTACGATGAAAATTAAACAAGTAGAAATTTTTGCTATACATTTACCGCTAATTGATCCATTCATCATTAGTTATGCTACATATGATACAATGCCTTCCATTATTTTAAAAGTAACTACCGATACAGGTGTGGTAGGGTATGGTGAAGCTGTTCCTGATGAACATGTAACAGGTGAATCATGGGAAAGTACATATGCTGTGCTAAAACATCAGCTTGTCCCAGCTATTATTGGGGAAAGTCCAATGGCCTTTGAAAAACTACATGATAAAATGAATAAAGTTGTGAAAGATGTACCAGCAGCAAAAGCAGCGATCGATATTGCTTGCTTCGATATTGCTGGGAAAGCCTTAGGGGTGCCTGTATACCAACTCTTAGGTGGACGTTATCATGAAAAATTCCCAATCACACATGTACTAAGTATTGGAACACCTGAAGCAATGGCAGAAGAGGCAGCTAACCGAGTAGAAATGGGCTATCGTTCTTTTAAAATGAAGGTAGGTACAGAGGTACTTCGTGATGTAGCTCGTATAAAAGCGGTACGTGAGCGAGTAGGCGAAGACATTGCTATTCGAGTGGATGTAAATCAAGGTTGGGGTAATGCAGCCACTACATTACAAGGTTTACGAGCTATGAAAGATTTAAATATTGATTGGTTAGAGCAACCTGTCGATAGCGAAGATATTGATGGAATGGTAGAAATTAAATCAAAGTCTGATGTGACATTAATGATTGATGAAGGACTACGAGGCGTACGTGAAATGCGTGATATTATAGCCAAGCGTGCAGCAGATAAAGTAAATATTAAATTAATGAAGTGTGGTGGCATTTATCCTGCTATGAAGCTTGCTGTGATGGCGGAAATGGCAGGAATTGAATGTCAAGTTGGTTCCATGGTAGAGTCGTCAGTTGGTTCTGCTGCAGGTTTCCATGTAGCATTTTCTAAGAAAATTATGACGAGTGTAGAACTAACGGGTCCATTAAAATTCTCAAAGGATGTTGGGAACTTACATTATGATGTACCATTTATTTGCCTAAATGAAAAACCAGGATTAGGTGTAGATGTAGATGAAGCTGTAATCCAGGAATTATGTAAGTTTTCAACGGTTGTCACAGCCTAAGGAGGCGTAATATGGAAATTATTTATGATGGTAAGCTTGGTGAGACACCGTTTTTTGTTATAAAATTAACGCTCCAGCATTTACAACAAATTGAAGAGCTACAAGTTGAGGTTTATGAGGCTTTAGCAGACCAAAGTATCCTACAACCCTTAAGCACAGAGGAATTTGAGTATATTTTAAATGGTCATGGAATGATGATAGGTGCGTATGTAGGGGAAGAATTGATCGCATTTCGTGCACTGTTAAAACCGCCTATTGATGAAGAACACCTTGGCTATGATTGTGGAATTGCAGAAAACGAATTTCAACGTGTTTTATATCAGGAAATATCGAATGTTTCACCAAAATATCGAGGTTACGGATTACAGAAAACATTAGCTACAGTAGTGATGGAAAATATCGATTTAGAAAAATATGATTATGTTTGCTCCACTGTAAAGCCATATAATATTCCGAGCTTAAAGGATAAATTCTCGCAAGACCTCGTTATTAAAGGGTTGAAAATTAAATATGTAGATAAGCTTCGTTATATTTTTTATAAAGACCTACAACAAGAGAAGTCCTCGAACTTTACAGAAAAACAAGTGATATCGATGGGAGATACGACTGCGCAACAGCAACTTTTAAAACAAGGTTTCCTTGGCACGTCTATGTTTGAAGAAAACAACGATTGGTTTGTAGTATACGAAAAATAAAGCACCAAGCCTTACCTTTCACATTTGTGGAGGGTAAGGCTTTTTTAAAAGGCTCTTTTATTTTTTTATGGGGCAAAAACCACAAGCCATTAAACCTGGGATATCTTTAGAAAAACAGCATGATTTTCTTACAGGTACATTGACTAAAGTAGTAGGGCTAAGACCACCTGTATATTGTGCCCACCAAGATTTATTGGAGAAGCGTGCCCATGTTTTCGGGTCCTCTAAAGCCTCAATATCCTCCATGGCTTGATCGGCTAAGCCAGGATTAGATAATAATATATGATAATGCCATAGCAAATAACCAAAGAAATTTTCCCAAATGGTAAGAGGGGAAATGGAGGTTACTTTACGAAGCTGTTGGACAATGACATGGCCATCGTAAAGAATTTTTTCAATAACAGCTTGGCGTTCATCTTCTTCAACGTAGCGCCAATCATTTGGATTAGCAAACATGGCAACAGTAAAGCTATTAAATTCCTTTGCAGCATCAAAACGCAATTCAAGTGGCTTACCATCCCATACTTCGTCATAAGCGGCAAGCATATAAAATTGCATAGCAAAAAACATCCCATAGCGGCGTGCAAAGTGAGAAATAGCTGCTGTTTCTGTTGCTGCATCTGTTATACCCATCATAAGGTTTAAAAAATCAGGATGGTAAAAGTCTTTATGTATATCAGCTAAAGTAAATAAAGTCCGCTTAGGTTCAGTTGTATAAATACTGTACGAGTTTAATTGTTGAACTTGATCCATGGTTAAAGCTGGCATAGTTATCCTCTTTTCCTTTGAACATCTGTTAACTTCATTATAAAGTAATCATTTTTGCTTCACAAATGGAATATCATGTAGTAAAATACATTAAACATATCAGAAAGGTGGGTTTTAGGGTGTTGCAACTTCATACAATTCCAAGACCACTTGTTAGACTGAACCAGTGGACGATTCTTCTGAGTGTCATTTTATCATGGGTATCAGGAATTACCTGGATATTAGTAATTCCACTAGCTGCAAATTTACTAGGTATTTTATGCAACTATAACCCGATACTTCGTGTAGGGAAGCTCTTTTTAACAAAGGCCCCATCTACATATATACCAGAGGATGCTCAGCAGCAAAAATTTAATTCCAGTATTGCTAGCCTTTGTTTAGCAGCTGGTTTATTCGGTTATCTGTTACATTGGCAGGTTGTTGGTCATATCTTTACTGGCCTGGTTGCAATTGCATCATCCATCGCAATAGCAGGATTTTGTATAGGCTGTTTTTTACATTTTCAGTTGAAGCAATGGCAGTACCGACGCTCACTAAAAAAATCTTTTTAAAAAAGTAAAAAAATGATTAGATTATGATTGACATTTTAATTGATAATGATTATCATTATCGTATAAAGATTATTCCTCGTCTACAATACAGTGTAGAGAGGATGAACTTTAGCTACTTTTCTCCAGAAGTTTGCTAGTTCATGATTACGCTCCTAAAACCCCCCTCATTTTTTGGGAACGTGAAAATCTCAGACGACTTATTCTAAATTTAGAATAGAGTCGTCTTTTTTTGTCAAAAAACAGCCCATATAATGGACTGCTAGGAAGTTGAGTTTTGTTGCAAAGCATTCTTTTTCCCGATAATCATTGTATAGTAACTATGTAATAGCATACCGACAATGATGACTCCGAGACCTGCAAGTGCAATAGGGCTAGGGAAGGCAATTCCTAATAGTAATACCTCACCAATAATAACAAAAAGAATTTCTGTTGACTGAGTTGCTTCCACAGCGGCTAGCTTGCCTTGATGGTCTCTTACGCGATCCGTTGCTATGAAAAATAAAACTGTTGCTATAACGCCTGAGCTAATTCCAACAAGCAATGATTGGAACATTTGACTTGCTGAGGGAAGTCCTATTGTAAGAATGGCATAAATAGCCATGATAATCCATGCTGGCATTGAAGCAATGGTCATTCCTAACACCCGTTGAAAAGTATCGATTCGTCCCCCGCAAACTTCCATCATTTTACGATTGCCAAGAGGGTAAGCAAAAGCTGCTACGATGACAGGTAAAATACCAAGCATTAAACTTCTAAACGATACTGATTGTGCATGAGGTATTTGTATAAGCAAAATACCTACTAAAATGACACATGAAATAAGCAAGGATACGAAAGGTATTTTTTGTCTCACTGTTTTACCAGCAATGATCGAAACAAAAAGAGGAGCTAATAATACACCAGCAACGATTGTAAACTGCCATGTACCTGAAACCAACCAACCTGGACCAAAAGCAGCAGCAAATGTTAATGGCGCATAAAATAAAACAAATCCAACAAAGCTCCAAAGTAGCCATGCTATAGGCTGTGCTTTTATTTCACCAGAAAGCTGTGAAAAGCCCTTACGATAAAAGACAATGATAAGCAAGAAAGGGAGCATAAAAAAATATCGTAATGATGCACTCCATAGCCAACTACCACCTTGCATTTCCATTGCATGATTTAAAATAAATGTCACGGCAAAGAAAAGGGAAGCTAAAATACCTAATGCAATTTCTTTCATAAACATCACCTCAATTTGAGCTTATAACCTCAAACCCTTTATGTAATTTGAAAATTCAGTAATTATAGCTGAAAAAATTACGAAGAGAGGACAAACCTCTCTTCGTAGCTATGAAAATTTTTCATGATTCTTTAGGTAAATGCGTTAGAAATAAGCTCACTCAAAATTAAAACTATTATTTTGCTTGCTGTTCAAAAAGCTGAACGATTTCTATGATAACTTGAGTTGCTTTTTCCATTGTTTCAGCGGAAACATATTCGAATTTACCATGCATGTTTTCGCCACCAGCGAAAATATTTGGTGTTGGAAGGCCCATATAGGATAATTGTGAGCCATCTGTACCACCACGAATCGGCAGGGTATTCGGTGTAATATCTAATTTTTCCATTGCAGTACGTGCAATGTCAACAATTTCTTTTACAGGCTCAATTTTTTCACCCATATTGAAGTATTGATCTTCAATGGTAATGCTCAGTGCATGCTCACCAAATTGTGCTTGAATTTTAGCTGCAGCATCACGCATTAATTGTTTTTTCTCCTCAAACTTTTGGCGATCATGGTCACGCACGATATAAGAAAGCTCAGTATGCTCAAGAGCCCCTTTAAAGCTCATTAAATGAATGAAACCTTCATAACCTTCTGTCTTTTCAGGAACTGCGTCAGCAGGCATTTCATTTTGGAAGGCGATGGCCATTGTAATAGCATTCACCATTTTATTTTTTGCTGAACCAGGATGGACGCTAGTGCCTTTTGTAATTACTTTTACGCCAGCGGCATTGAAGCTCTCGAATTGTAGTTCGCCAAGTGGTCCACCATCCATAGTATAGGCATAGTCTGCACCGAAAGCAGCGACATCAAATTTATGTGGCCCACGACCAATTTCTTCATCTGGCGTGAAGGCTACACGGATTTTACCATGCTTAATAGTAGGATTTTTAATGAGGTACTCCATTGCTGTCATAATTTCAGCAATCCCTGCCTTATCGTCAGCGCCTAATAATGTAGTACCATCTGTTGTGATAAGTGTTTGGCCAACATAGTTTTTAAGCTCTGGGAAGTCAGTCGGAGACATAACTAAGTTTTCGTTTAACTGAATATCTCCACCATCATAATTATCTACACGCTGTGGCTTCACATTTGTGCCTGTATAGTCAGTAGCTGTATCAACATGGGCTAAAAAGCCGATAGTTGGTACTTCTTTATCTGTATTAGCTTCTAATGAGGCAAATAAATAGCCATTTTCATCTAATGTAATGTCTGTCAAACCAATTTCGGCAAGTTCGTCTTTTAAAACATG
Organism: Lysinibacillus sp. G01H; assembly: GCF_028872195.1. Classification (NCBI taxonomy): domain Bacteria; kingdom Bacillati; phylum Bacillota; class Bacilli; order Caryophanales; family Bacillaceae; genus Lysinibacillus; species Lysinibacillus sp. G01H. Next base: position 370,582 of record NZ_CP118397.1, read on the forward strand.
TAATAGGTCAAATTGTTTTTGTGTAGAAGGAGTTGTTTCGCTTGTGAAGTCTGATTGTGTATCAATTTTTGCATAGCGTATTAATCGCTCAATTACTTGTTCTTTCATAAGTATGGCCTCCTAATGTATATATGTTAAAATTCTTTGTGCATTCACAAAGCCGATTCCAGACGCAATTATGCCTTGGCATAATTTATATTATTGTAACACTTTACTTCGGATTTCGGAATATTGAAGGATACTTAAAGCAATAAGTAGTTGGGCGCTATAATAAGTCAACATGATAATTTCATGAGAAAATGCTAGTGGCATGACAAATTTGTTAATAGCTAAATAAGAGTCAGATGCAATAAACAATAATGCACCACTTGTTGCCAGCGTAGAGCCAGTTTTTATAGCTGTCCAGCCCATTGTGAGTATCACAGAAATATAGGCGATTACTGCAATACCAAGAATGGTTTCGCCTGTTTTAAAGACGGATCCCGCAATCCATATAGCCATACTTGCTCCATAGAATAATAAAAGTATTTTTGCCCAAGTTGGTACTTGCCGTTCATTTGCAGTAGAGAAAGCGAAAATATAAAAGATATGCCCGATAAGAAAGCTAGTTAGACCGATTAAAAACCACTGCAATGTATAGTCTCCAATCATGCAGAATACAAGTCCAGCAATAATCAAAAGTTGGTACTTTTTAATATGTAACGGCTTCTGAATCGCAGCTAAAATAATGATGAGCAACATAGGAATCACTTTAAAGATGAGTTTTAAACTTTCAGCAATATGGGAAAAGAGAAAAATATAATAAAGACCCAATAAAATAATGACACCTATTAATAATTTTTTTAACAAATTTTTCAGCTCCTTTCCTTTTGAAATTCAATATTTATGGTAGAATTCCTTTCTGTACAACGTATGTATGAAACTTTTTTAGTATGTAACCGTAAAGTAAGTAGTGAGAAAGAAGAAGAGAGGATGAACCAAATGACTAAGCTACTAATAGCTTCAGCAGTCATTGCAATGATCGCAAGTGTGTTAGTGACACCGCTTATTACGAAGAAGAGAGAAGATGGACAATCGAAAAAAGTAATTGGATACTTTTTTATTGGAGTCTTTGTACTAGGGTTTTTAGCCACAGGGATTACGTTATATGTAACAAAAATTGATGTAAATTGGCTTGTTTTTTGGCCAGCTATTATTTTATTAACGTTAGCGGGTGCTCTGCTAGCAAGTGGTATCGAACGGAAAATAAAAGGTGTTTTATTTTTAGCAAGTTTAGGTGTAGCTGTGTATGTTTTATCAGCACCTTTATGGAATGCTAATGAAAAATTTAAATCATCTGAAATGAAGGAAGAAGTTGAAATAAAACCATTCGATGAGACACAAACACCTGCAAGTGTACCCCCGAAATTTGCTCGCAATAAAATGAAAAAGGCTTTCGGACAAGTGCCAAATACGAGCTACTATGAATTAGGGCGCTTACAAATTCAAAAAGTGAAGGGCGAATATGTTTATATCGCACCAGTTGAATTTTCTGGATTCTTTAAATGGATGAACGGTGGTACAACACCTGGTTACTTCATAATGAGTGCTACAGATTCTGCGGATAATCCTAAATTTATTAAAGAGGAAATGAAATATGTACCTTCCGCATATTTAAATGCTAATTTAGAACGTCATATTCGTTTGCAACATCCATTCCTTATTTTTTATGGTGACGTACAGTTGGAAGTAGATGATGAAGGAAAGCCATACTATATTCGCTCATATGGGGAATTTATTTCTGCGCGTAATGGCTTTGATGTAAAAGGAATTGTCTTGGTTGATGCGCTGACGGGGAAATCAGAGGTCATTAAACTGGATCAAATACCTGAATTCATTGATGGTGCTGTATCACCAGAGACAGTAAGTTTACAAAACAGTTATTTCGGTAATTATGTACATGGTTTTTGGAATAGTATGTTTGGTAAAAAGGATGTAAAGATTCCTTCTGATGAAGGAACAGAGTCGAATGTGAGCCCAATTTTCGATGAGAAGGGTGATATGTATTACTTTACGGATTTTACAAGCCCTAAAGAAGGTGTGGATTCAATGTTAGGCTATTCACTAACAAACGCACGAACAGGGAATGCAACATACTATACAGGGAATCAAGACTCAAGTTATATGGATTCACAAGGTAATTTACAAATAATAGAGAAGAAATTTATTGAGAAAAAGTGGAATGGCGAAATGCCAGTGTTATATAACTTTTATGGGGAAGCGAGCTGGCTGACAGCGGTGCTAGATTCCAATGGTTTCTTACAAAATTATTTTATTGTTTCTGCAGCCAATCCTGAAATTTCCGTTTACGCTACTACTCCTAAGGAGGCATTGAAACTATATAAAACAGCCTTAAGTCGAGGAGGAAATACTGTAGATGGTAGCTCAAGTGCTGAGGAAAAACAAATAAGTGGTAAGGTATTACGTGTATATAAAGAACGTCTAGGCGATTTTACAACTGTATCTTTCTTATTAAACAATGGTGAAAATTATTTAGTGAGTGCCGAAACAGAACCTTTAGCAATTTATTTACAAGAGGGTGATGAGGTAATACTCACTTATGGCGATACAGGAGAGCAGTTCCTACCAGTTCGCTCACTTATAATTAGAGGACTACAATAAAAAGAACAAAAGACGATCTTGTTATTACGAAGATCGTCTTTTTTATGTAGCTTGCTCTTGAACATAGGTAAGCATCTTTTCTCTATGGTTCATAAATAGTCTTTTAGCATGATCATTTAGTGTAAAGATTTCTTGTATATACCCCTGTAACAATTTATCTTCATATTCACAAGCATCGCCGTATGTGTTTTCTAAAATATAGGATAATAAAAGAGCATGCAAGACAACTACTTCTAAATTCTGTGTATTCGAGACGAATTTTAAATTGAGAATTGTAGTATGAGAAACGAACTGATTGACATAATCAATGGGTTTTTTATATACACTCAAATCAATATGTGGCTCGAGTCTTTTTCTTAATTGGGTGCATTCATTATTTAAGTCTTCAATTTTTAAGAATAAACCTCTTACACTTCTCTTATGTTGTTGTTCCAAGGTGCGAGCAAGATGTTTATTGATATTGGACATTGTTTGTATAACTCCTTTCTTTAATAGGTATCATTTATTAATATGAATGGAATAGCTGGAAAAGGAAAGAGTCTTTTCGTTTAATTTATGGTTAGATTTATAGAAGGAATTGTGGCAATATCCCTAGATTGAATATATATCGGTAATAGTTTTATGTAAAAAATGGAATTATTATCATACGATAGTAACTCCATTTTCGTTCTTTTATTTCCAATTAAACCCTTTTGTTGCTAAAAACTCTTTGATATGCGGACGTCGTTGTTCGATTAAAAAATCAGCCATCTGCTTTGTCCAGTTATCAATTTTTCTGTTTGACGAACGGCTGTTATAGTATATTTCCATTTTCTCGTTGTAGGCAGGTAAAAGCTCTTCATATTTTTCAACATTGTATTCATTTTCATGTAATACAGCAGATACAGGTAAACGAGGTTTTACCTCATTGCGACGCGCAGGAACGCCAATTGTTAGCCCGAATAATGGGAAAACGTGATCAGGCAGATTAAATAATTCACTGATTTCAGAAGGTTTATTGCGTACACCTCCAATATAGCAAATGCCATAACCCATTGATTCTGCCGCAATAACAAAATTCTGTGCAAACAATGATACATCTGCTACCCCAACAAGGACATTTTCAGCAGAATCAGCTACAATATCCACTCCTTCTAGTTTCCCAGCCATTTGAAGTCGCTTGAAATCTACGCAAAAAACAAATGCCCCACCTGAAGTTTCATATTGACGTGGATTACCAGAGAGTAAGCCTAATTTTTCCTTTTTATCTGCATCTGTTACCCATATTACACTATAGGCTTGCACAAAATGTGATGTTGCAGCCATTTGTGCTGTTCCAATTAAATCTTCAATGATTTCTTTTGAAATCGGTTCTCCATCATAGATGCGTACCGAGGAATGGCTACGTAATAGTTCTTTAACCATTAAAAACTCTCTCCTTTGTGTCTGTTCTATACCTTGAGCATAGCACGCTTTTCTAGCAAAATCGAATAATGAGGAACAAAAAGTTATTTATAAATAATTTATAAATGTCGAAATTATCTCGTAAAGTAAAATATTTCATTTGATATAGATTAAATATTCTAAATAGTATAAAATTGTAGAAGCGACTGTTTATTTGGTTGTGCTACCAAAAATTACATGATCTTTATTCACAAATGTTTAGACAGCATTAGCTATTAGGTGATGAAATCCTCCTGGAATAAAGATACATTCTCTGACGGATGTCACAGATTTACTGGAACCAAATATGCAAGTTGAACAAAAATAAAGTGGAATGGAGGAATAGGGAATGGAAGAAAAGTTAGCGAAAAAGCTTCGTCATGAACAATTACGAAGCAAGGTTGTAACAGCAGAAGAAGCAGCTTCTTGGATTAAGGATGGCATGGTATTAGGGATGAGCGGATTCACACGTGCTGGCGATGTAAAGGTTGTACCTCTTGCACTTGTAGAGAAAGCGAAAAAAGAGGATTTTCAAGTAGATGTCTTTACAGGTGCATCACTTGGACCTGAGGTAGACCAATATTTAGCAGAAGCAGGGGTCATTCGTAAGCGAGGTCCTTTCCAAGCAGATGCTTGCATTCGTAATAAAATCAATAGCGGTGGTATCACATTTGTCGATGCCCATCTTTCCCATAATGCTGAGCTTGTTCGTCAAGGTATTATTGGACCAATTGATTTTGCGATCATTGAAGCTGCTGCTATTACAGAAGAAGGCTTATTAATTCCTACAACTTCAGTTGGTAACTCTCCCATTTTTGTGCAAGAAGCAGACCAAGTCATCATTGAATTAAACGTAGCACAGCTTGATGCATTAGAAGGTATACATGATATTTACGTACCTGCACAACAAGGAAAACGTGATCCAATTCCTTTACAGAATGTTTCAGATCGTCTTGGTATAATTGGAATTCCACTAGATTTAGATAAAGTAAAAGGCATCGTCATTTCGGATATATTAGATGCGCCATCAACGATTGTCCCAGCGGATGAAGAGACAGATGTTATGGCTAATCACTTATTAAATTTCCTACGTGAAGAGATTAAAGTAGGTCGCTTAACAACAAGTTTACGACCAATTCAATCTGGGGTAGGCTCAGTAGCAAATGCTGTATTGCTAGGCTTTAAAGATTCTGAGTTTGAGAACTTAGAAGTTTATTCAGAAGTTCTCCAGGATGCAGTATTTGAATTAATTGATGCAGGGAAAGTAAAATTTGCATCTGCAACTTCTATTACCCTTTCTGAGCAAGTAGGAAACCGTGTTTATGGGAATTTTGAAAAATATGCTGATAAATTAGTGCTGCGCCCTCAAGAGATTTCAAATCAGCCTGAAATTATTCGTCGACTCGGATTAATTTCAGTGAATACAGCATTGGAATTAGATATTTATGGCAATGTTAATTCCACACACGTTTCTGGTACAAAGATGATGAATGGTATCGGAGGGTCTGGTGACTTTGCTCGAAATGCACGTTTAGGAATTTTTGTGACAAAGTCTTATGCTAAGGGTGGAGATATTTCGAGTATTGTTCCAATGGTCTCGCATGTGGATCATACAGAGCATGATGTTGATGTCATTGTAACTGAACAGGGCGTAGCAGATTTACGAGGACTTGCCCCAAAAGAACGAGTGGGACTTATCATTGATAATTGTGCACATCCTGATTATAGGGAGCAGCTGTGGCAGTACTTTAATGATGCCAATGAGGCAACGGGTGGACATCATACACCACATGATCTAGAAAAAGCACTATCATGGCACGTTAATTATGCGAAAAACGGTACGATGAAGGACCCTGCTTTTACAAAACAATAGTATTATCTGAAAAGCCTTGAAGGACAGTTTAGTCTGTTTCTTCAAGGCTTTTACGTTTTAATTTAATGAAAGTCTTATAATAATCCAATCCATTTCCAATAAGTTGCAGAGAACAAAAGTACGAGAAGGAAACCGATAATGGTTAATGGAATCCCAGATTTCAAGAAATCCTTTGTTGTAAAGGAACCTGTACCATAGGCAAGCATGTTTTGTGGTGCACTAATTGGTAATAGGAAGCCAAAGCTTATGACGAATTGTTGCACAATAACAAAACCAACTTGATCAACATTAGCCGTTAATGTGGAGGCTAAAACGATAAACACAGGTATAAGTGCTGAGGCTAAGCTAGTTGCGCTTGCAAAGCCTAAATGAATCAAAATGTTAAATAAAGTTACGAGTGCGATGGTTGCTAGTAAAGGCATAGTATTTAGCCCGAGTGAACCAAAAACTTTATCTGATAACCATGCAGCACCTTGCGTATTTAGTAAAATGGTTCCTAACATAATGCCTACCGCAAAGACGATAATTGTTCCCCATGGAATATGAGGCTCAACTTCCTTCCACGAATACACACCGATTTTAGGCATTAATAGAATAGCGATAGCAATAATTGTGACTGTTGTCGTATCAAATGGATGTAGCTTTCCTTCAGTTGCCCAGAAAAATAGTAAAACTACGGATGTAATGATTAAACGAATTTCAGGAGCCTTTAATGGGCCAAGCTCTGCAAGCTGTTTTTTGATGACCTCTTTACCACCTTCGATATTGCTAGTCTCAGGTTTAATTAAAGCAATCATAATGAAAAATAAAAAGATAGACATAATAATTGAGAAGGGGGCGGCATAAAGTAGCCAAGCACCCCATGAAATATCCACATTAAATTGCTCTTGGATAAAGTTTAAAGCCACCATATTTTGAGCTGCTGCAGTCTTAATACCGATATTCCAAATGGAAACTGCTTGTACCGAAGTAATAACTAATAAGGCAGCAAGCCGACTATCACGTGGTAAACCAAAAGCTGCCACCATTCCAAGCAATATCGGTACTACTGCGCCAGCACGTGCTGTAGCAGAAGGTACAAAAAATGCGAGGACGATAGAGACTAAAATAGCGCCAAATACGATAGCTTTTGTTTTCGTTCCTACCAATGAAAGAATCCAAAGAGCAAGTCGTTTATGTAGATTAGTAATTTGCATTGCTGCCGCTAGAAAAAGAGCTGCTGCTACTAAAGCAACGGCAGAATTACTAAAGCCGCTTAAAGATAATTTTAATGCGCTAGCTGTTCCTAGCTCTGTAGTTGGATCCTCCATTGACGGAGCGAGTCCTAGTAAAACAGTTACTAGCGCAATGATCATGGCCGAGCTCACAGGATATGAAACGGCCTCTGTAACCCAAAGGATGACTGCAAAAGCTAAAATGGCTAAAGCTCGTTGCCCAGCTATAGGTAAATCACCATTATTAGGTAAAAAGGTAATAATGATTAGTAACGCGAATGCCAAGCCAATCCACAGTGGCTTTAAATTAAATTTTGTAGCTGCTTGCTTTGGGGAAGACATATTTTCTCATCCTTTCTACGATAAAAATGACGATCATTATCCATAACATCGGCCTGTATAATGTTTTATTAAGATAAGAATATGTCGATTTTATTGTAGAAAAAAATCTATGTGAAAATTGTGTTTTTTACAGCAATATGAGTAGATAAAGAGAAAATACATGGTCACAAATAATACAAAAATATCCAAAAAATATTATTTCTTTTTCTTAAAGGCAGAAGTTACTTTAGGCTCTGTGCCAATGACTAATCGTTTAATATTTTCAAGGTGCAGGATAATGGCTATGCCAAAAAGAAGAAGAGCTATAATGGTTGGGCCAATGCCAGGAATCCATAAATAAGTTGCTGTACAAAACACGAGATAAAATTCTAGAACACCAACAATTAAATAATTTGTTGCAAAGGATAAAATAACAAATAAAATAAGTGCAAATAAACCAATCTTCCAATCAACAGCAAGTAAAATACCAATGATGGAGGCAGTTCCTTTCCCCCCGTTGAAGCCCATGTAGAATGGGAAATTATGACCTAAAATAACCCCAGCAGCCATTATATAAGTAAGCAGCCAAATTTGTTCTTCTGTTAAATGAATGGCGTCAGCTAGATAAAAATGCGCACCTATAATAGCCACAACACCTTTGCCTATATCGATGAGGGCAACTAAAACGCCATATTTCCAACCAAGGGAAAGAGTAGCATTAGAGGCACCAGCATTACCGTGCCCAGCCTTTTTTAAATCAACCCCCGATAAAAATTGAGCCACTTTAGAGCCGTGAATACAGCCTATTAAATAGCCAATCATAAGAAAAATGATCACGGCCTTTACCATAAAAATACTCCTCTCAAAATTTTTTCTAAAATAGTGTATGCGTTCATATTACGTATAAGAGCAGACAGAAGTTTCGGAAAAAATAAAATTTACATGTTGACAGAAAAAAACTCTATGTTTATACTGTGTAACAACGATGGAAATTGAATCTCATACTCTTATCAAGAGCGGCGGAGGGATAGGCCCTATGATGCCCGGCAACCAGTAAGCAATGAGCTTACTAAGGTGCTAATTCCTACAGATTCTTACTTGGATCTGGCAGATAAGGGGAGGAAAACTTGCAACCGCAACCCTCTTCTTAGCTGAAGAGGGTTTTTGTTTTCTACAGAAAAATCCTCCTCATCTCCGGTACCATCGTAAAAAAATAACCATTTGGAGGTACACAATGACAAATTTTAAACCAGAAACATTGCTGTTGCATGGTGGTCAAGAGCCAGACCCAGTGACGGGTTCTCGCACAGTTCCAGTCTATCGCTCAACTGCTTTCGTATTTAAAGACACTGCTCATGCGCAACGTCTTTTTGCCTTAGAGGAAGCAGGGAACATTTACACAAGAATTACTAATCCAACAGTTGATGTGTTTGAAAAACGTGTGGCTTTATTGGAAGGTGGAACAGCAGCAGTAGCACTTTCATCTGGTGCAGCAGCTATCGCATTTTCCATTTTAAATCTAGCTGGAGCTGGTGATGAGATAGTAGCAGCTAGTTCTTTATATGGTGGTACGTATAATTTATTTGCTAACACATTACCAAACTACGGTATTAAAACAATTTTTGTAGATGAAACAAATCCAGAGAATTTCAATGCGGCGATTACTGATAAAACAAAAGCTGTCTTTGCAGAGGTTTATGGTAATCCAAGCTTAAAGGTTTTAGATATTGAAGCAGTAGCTAAAATTGCACATGATAATGGTCTACCATTAATTATTGACAGCACGTTTGCTTCTCCTTACGGTTCTACACCTATTGAATACGGTGCAGATGTTGTGGTTCATTCAGCAACTAAATGGATAGGAGGTCATGGTACAACTTTAGGGGGCGTTGTTGTAGACGCTGGTAAGTTTGATTGGACTAGCGGTCGATTCCCTGGTTTTACTGAACCAGATGCCTCTTACCATGGGTTACGTTATGGAATTGATACTGCTTCTGCTGCCTTTGCTACAAAGCTACGTGTACAATTATTACGTGATTTTGGTCCAACACTAAGTGCTGATGCTGCCTTTAATTTATTGCAAGGGTTAGAAACGCTTCATCTGCGTATCCCTAAACACAATGAAAATGCGTTGGCAGTGGCTAAGTATTTACAAAACCACCCATCTGTGGAGTATGTAAATTATAACGGCCTAGAAGATTTTCCGACACATGGGTTAGCAAAAAAATATTTAAGAAATGGCTTCGGTTCAGTGCTTACATTTGGCATCAAGGGTGGACGAGAAGCTGGGAGAAAGCTTATTGATAGCGTGAGATTATTTTCACATGTAGCAAATGTAGGTGATGCAAAGTCATTAATTATTCATCCAGCTTCCACTACACATCAGCAACTATCAGCAGAAGAATTAGTTCAAGCTGGTGTAACCGAGTCGCTCATTCGCTTATCCATCGGTTTAGAGGCAGTAGAGGATATTATTGCTGATTTAGATCAAGCCATTACACAGGCAACAACAACTGAACAAACAGTAGAAGCTTAAAGTTTAAAGCAAATGGTAGAATGTTGTGGCGTTTACGTATTTTCTCATTCGATTAGCCTCATTTGGTAATGCGTTAAACGTTGCTACATCAACCTATTATTGCACCCGTTAATTATCAGAACCTTATAAAAAAATACCAAGTAATTTTATATGTATTGTTGATTTTATTAAATCCATGGTATATACTAGGAAATAAGTTAACAGTACGAAAATTCTTTAGAAAAAAGGTTAATGTTTTCATAAGTGCTCCCCCACTTTTGAATATATAGAAGGGTAGTTGCCTAGCCAGTGACTACTCTTCCCAAAAACTGATGATAAAGGAGTGTTTAAAATGGGTAACATCTATAGTGCGCAAAACATTGTATCCTATCTAATATATGAGCTAAATGAAGGGCATGTATTTGTCAACAATAAATCCATTCAACACCTTCTTACATCAGTTGAAAGAAAATGGCAGGAAGTATTTGGTCATACAGCATTTCAAGAACGTGTTTTTACTGAAGAAGACTTTGCTGTTAAGGAAGTATTTGAGGCATATGAACAGTATGGTGTGAGCCATATCTCACTTCCTGCGACAGAGTTTTACTTGAAGTATGGTACATTTCAATTAGTGGAACGTACATATGCAATACCAAATTTTACAGAAGAAGAGATTAGTCTTGTTCAACAAGCTTTAGCACAATACCGTTATCAATTGCTTTCAAAAGCAAGTTAAGACCCCTCATATTTTTAAGCTCATTCTCTGCTGCTACAGGGAATGAGTTTTTTCTTTAAAGGGATTGTTATGAGTGTCTGAGCATACATATATATAATAGAAGAAAGACATTCATATATTGAAATGTAAATAGTCAATATTTGTTCAAATCTTATAGATTGATTAATAAAACGTATAATAAAGGGAATGAAACCGATTTCTTTTGCACATCTAGAGAAAACAAATGTCCTTCCTAGAAAGATTTTTCTTGTGCAAAGTGTGTATTTGCGTTACAATTTTCTTTAAGTTAAATTTTGAATTATTTGAATTTGTATGTGTCCTAACACATATAGAAATAGCGAAACTCATACAAAGAGAGTTGTTAGCTAAAGACTGCGGTGGGTGTCACATTGTCATGACACAACCCCATGGAGAGTTAGCTTTAATGAAACTGCGGAATGTAAGTTGGAGGGAATAATAGGAATGGCAACTATAAAGGCAGCGATTTTAGGATTTGGAACGGTAGGTCAGGGGATTTACCATATTTTAAATGAAAAACGAGAAGAGCTAAAAAATAAATTAGGTATTGAATTAGAGGTAGCGAAGATTTTAGTGACAGATGCTAGTCGTGAACGTGTACCAGGCACAGCACATTTAATGACAACAAGTATGGATGAAGTCTTAGCAGAGCCAGGTATGCAGGTAGTGTTTGAAGCAATTGTGAACGAAGAACCTGCATACAGTTATTTAAAGCGAGCGGTGGAACATAAGTGTCATGTTATTACTGCCAATAAAGTGATGTTTGCCAAACGAGGTTTGGAGTTGCAGGATCTTGCAAAAGCTAATGGTGTTTTTGTAGGCTATGAGGCTACTACTGCTGGTGGCGTACCTGTTATAAAAACAATGAAAAATATTTTACTTGTAAATGATGTAAGTCGTATACAAGGTGTCTTAAATGGCACATGTAATTATATTTTAACAAAAATGCGTGCACAGGGCTGGTCGTTCGAAACAGCTTTAAAAGAGGCACAAGGCTTAGGTTATGCCGAAGCAGATCCATATAATGATATATCTGGGCAGGATGCATTTAAAAAATTAATGATATTAAGTGCTTTAGCTTTTGGTGAGCAGCCTGACTGGTCTGATGTAGAGGTAATTGGGATCGATAGTATCTCTGCTGAACAAGTTCATGAAGCATGTGAAAAGGGTCTACGTTACCGCCATGTAGCTGAAGTGGAAAAACTAGCTGACGGTAAGATTGTTGCAAAAGTAGGTCCTCAACTAGTTGATAAAGAGCATCCACTTTATCCAGTCGACGATGTGTTCAATGCGGTGGCATTAGAGACTAACTATATTGGTACATTAACATTAATCGGTCCTGGAGCAGGGATGTATCCAACAGCGAGTGTGATGGTAGAAGATTATGCTGAAATCATTGGGAAAAGAGCAGGATTTGTTGTGACAATCTAATAAAAGCTTTAAAAAAGGCCCGCCATTCAACAATGTTCAATTGTATGAATGGTGGGCTTTTAGTCTTCATCTTTGACGTCTATGTCCTCTGGAATAGGAGTAGCTCGCCAAATTTCAATTTCCTCTTTTATACGTTCCAATTGTTTAAAATAAGTGCTGAATTGTCCGCTATTGATTAAAATTTGTTGGCCATCGTAAACAGAACGGATGCGTCCTTCATAAATTAGACGCATAACTTGATCCTCAGGCATACCAAGATCAATAGCTGTCTCTTCAATTGATTTGTACATACGATTCGCTCCTTTTACTGTTTTTATTATAACGTCCATTCATGAGAAAACATACTATTGGAATTAAAAGAAAAGTAAAAATGATAATTGTTTGATTTTGGATAAATATGTATGATTAGTATTGATAACGTAGTGAAGCGGGGATGAGTTGATAAATGCTAAATTCATTGTTTGTATTACTAGCAGCAATTCTATGGGGAATGACAGGTACTGCCCAAACATATTTGGATCAAGGGGTATCTCCGATAGCAGTGGCCATGATTCGTTCTGCAATTGGTGGCAGTTTATTATTAGTTATTACGATTATAATGAGGAAAATTAACTTTTTAAGGTGGTCATGGAAATGGACAATTTTAGCTGCGGCTAGTATTGCGCTTTTCCAAGGTCTTTTCTTCTCATCCATTCGCCTAACAGGTATAGCCATTGGAACTGTTGCTACTATTGGTAGTGCACCAGTGTTTTCTGGTGTTTTAGAGTGGCTAGTATGGAAAACACGTCCCACAGCGGTATGGGGACTTGCTACATTGATGGCCATTATCGGATGTCTTTTATTGTTTATGAATAATGGAGAAGATTCTGTTCACGTTGGCGGATTCATATTAGCGCTTTGTGCAGGTTTATCCTTTGCATTTTACACAAACATAAGTAAAAAATTAATGGCACAAGAAGAGGCATTACCCGCAGTTGCTATGACATTCTCCATTTGCGCTTTGTTTTTACTGCCGTTTTCTTTACAAGGTGGATTTTCCTGGTTAGTAAATGTGCACAACTTATGGACAATGTTATTTATGGGGATTATGTGTACAAGTGTAGCGTATTTCCTGTTTTTAAGTGGACTACAAAAAATTAGTTCATCCTCAGCTGTAACACTTTCATTAGCAGAACCCTTGACTGCTGCAATTCTTGGTGTGTTTTTAGTTGGAGAACACTTAAGTGTAGTTTCCTGGCTTGGAGTAGCGATGCTTTTAGGTGGCATTGTTGTTTTAACAATGGGTGGGAGAAAAAAGCTAAAACCTTAAGAAATTCTTCATTTTTATAATAGCTGGTTTTTAAGATTTAGAAGATACACTTATATTTGAGAGCGAGGTGTATATCATGACGAAATTAACAGTTCTTGTTACAGATGACGATCAAGATATTCGTGATGGTATTGAAATCTATTTAAAAAATGAAGGCTATCATGTCATTAAAGCAGCAGATGGCTTAGATGCATTAAAAAAGCTAGAGAACAATGAAGTACATTTAATAATTTTAGATATCATGATGCCAAATATGGATGGAATTACAGCAACCTTTAAAATTAGGGAAGAGCGCAATATCCCCATTATCATGCTAAGTGCAAAGGCGGAGGATGGCGATAAGATTCATGGATTATCGGTAGGAGCTGATGATTATGTGACAAAGCCATTCCATCCATTAGAGCTATTGGCACGTGTAAAATCACAGCTGCGCCGTTATGTGCAGCTAGGAACGTATAGTGAGGGAGCTACAAAAGTGGAAATAGACGGACTAGTTCTTGATGAAGAGGCAAAAGAAGTTGTACTAGAAGGAGAACCAGTTCGACTAACCCCGATAGAATATAAAATTACAGAACTATTAATGAAAAATGCAGGGCGTGTGTTTTCGATTCGTGAAATTTATGAACGTGTTTGGAATGAGGAAGCTTATAATGCTGAAAATATTGTAGCTGTTCACATTCGGAAAATACGTGAGAAAATTGAAGCTGATCCGAAAAATCCACGCTATCTAAAGGTGGTATGGGGCGTTGGCTATAAAATGGAAAAATAAACTAGAGAAGTATATGACAATTGCAGGATTTCTAGCAGGCGTTGTTGGACTCATTTATTTTGGTGTTTATGCCTATCAAATTGTCAATTCTCGCTCCTCAGAGGTTTTACAGTTACTAGAAAGAATTTTTTAGAGGAGTGTAAAGACTTATGGTGAAAAAATGGAAATCTCTTCTCGTGTTAATGTGTTTAATCTGGACAGTTTTCGGTATCTTTACTTTTTATCATGTGGGGTACCAGTATATTGGGAAATCATATTTCGAATCGGAAAATTTCCAGCATGAAATCGATAATTTCACTGCAGAACTAGGACCGTTAGTAATTAATGTACCGAATGCAGAGGAATTGAAAAATAAAATTGAGATTACCCAAACTGAAATAGATGATCATCGTAATTACTATGGTACATTAGGGCAGCAAATCGAAAATATTAAAGCACAATATGAACAGCGCATTCAGGAAGCTGTAGATGCCAATGCTACAGAATTAAAGACAAAGCTAGAGACTGAACGGGATACTAAAATTAAAGATATTACCGCAAATTTTGAAGATGATGAGCATGTACGAAAGAAGATTTTTGCAGAAAAAGAAGAACTTATTGATAAATATATCAAAGCCGCTCAAACTGAATCCAAAAGCTTTAGTAAAACCTATGATTATTGGTCATATGAGTTGACAAATACAGAAACTGGTAAAATTTACCGTTCTGGTGATGTTTCTGAAAGTAGTGCCTATAAAATAAAGTATACTGATCGAAAACCGCTATATGCATGGAATATCAGTGATAATTTAAGAGATATTTTTTACCGTACAGAAACGTATGTGAATGTAGATGACCTTTACGAAACGACAGAATATACAGGTGTAATAGCTATCTCTAAAAAAGCAGTAATATCAGAAGATTTGATACAAGGAGGATACCAACAATTTCAACAGTTTCAGCGCAATCAATATACCCATTACTTTATTTGGATCACAAGTATTATAATGGCCGTCTTTGTATGGAGGGGGCGTAAGGACTTATTACAGATAGTTATGAGCATGAAGGAAAAAGATCTATTAACGAAGTATAAAATTGATGTTCAAATTATTCTTTTATTAATAACAGCCTTTATGTATTTCTTTTCAGCACAAGTTGTTTTTGAATCTATAGAATATAATTCAATATATAATAATAATTATGTTCGTTTTATACTTGATATTGCCTTTAAAATAGTTGTTCTAATGGTAATTGGTAGTGTTTTCTTCGTACAATTAATATGGTTGTATACAAGAGTAGATACTTTGAAAAAGCTAGAGGAGAATGTTAAATCGAGTTATTTATGGTCACTTGGCGATTCGATGACTGACTTATTTATTAATCGTTCAATTGCATTGCATTCAATTGTAATGCTAGCCGCAGCATTCTTTGGAGGAGGTAGCCTTGTTGCATTAATGACTGGAGTAGGGAGCTTTGCAGTCCTTGTGCTTGGTATTTGTATGCTTATAGGGTTCCCTGCTATGATTGTTTTCTTATCCAGAATGGGTTATTTAAATCGTATTATGAAAGATACGAAGGATATGGCTGAAGGACGTTTAAACCGTGATGTAAAGGTAAAAGGTAAATCTCCGCTTACAGGTCATGCAGAAAACCTCAATCATTTACGAGAAGGTGTGCGTACGTCCATGCATGAGCAGGCGAAAAGTGAGCGTTTAAAAACAGAGCTGATTACAAATGTGAGTCATGATTTACGTACTCCTTTAACCTCAATAATTACGTATACCGATTTATTGAAGAAGCCAAATATTACAGAGGAAGAACGGAAACAATACATTCATATACTGGATAAAAAGTCTGAACGCTTAAAAGTGCTGATTGAAGACCTTTTTGAAGTATCAAAAATGGCAAGTGGTAATATTGAACTTCACCGCAGTCGAGTAGATTTAACACAGCTTATCCAGCAAGCTGTAGGGGAGCATAAAGAGGATTTAACACAGTCACAACTAGATTTACGAATGACCATGCCTCATGATCCAATCTTTGCATATGTGGATGGCCAAAAGTGGTGGAGACTTATTGATAATTTAATTGTCAATGTCTTGAAGTATGCACTAGAGGGAACGCGTGTTTATGTGACATTTAAGCGTACGGCAGATGGTGATGCTGAATTTACAGTGAAAAATGTAGCGAAGTATGAAATTAGTGAAGATGCTGAAGAATTATTTGAACGCTTTAAACGTGCAGATGCCTCACGTCATACAGAGGGCTCAGGGCTTGGATTAGCCATTGCACAATCCATTGTCGATTTACATGGAGCAAGAATGAGCATTGATGTAGATGGCGATTTATTTAAAGTAATTGTTCGAATTCCAGCAGTTTAATGGTAAAAAGGCGGCAAACTTCGGCCGCCTTTTTTATTATAAGCCTAAATTTTTGGCGATAATAACCTTCATGACTTCATTAGTACCAGCATAGATCGACATAACAGGTATATCTCTATATCTTCTAGCGATCTTATATTCCTCCATATAGCCATAGCCACCATGCAATTGCATACATTGCGTAGCAAGGTCACGTGCATTTTCGGTAATCCAGTATTTTGCCATAGAAACTTTTGTCACAACATCATTCCCTGCAATATGCTCTTCAATCAATGATTCCAAAAAGGATTTACCAAGCTCGATTTTAGTAGCCATTTCAGCTATTTTAAATTGTGTATTTTGGAAGTCACCGATTGTTTTGCCAAAAGCCTGACGTGATTTCACATAGTCTAGCGTTAGCATAAGCATATCCTCAGCGGCTGTTTGTGCGGCAATCGCTACTGCTAATCGCTCTTGTTGTAGTTTTTCCATCATATAATGAAAGCCCTTGCCTTCTTCTCCAAGTAGGTTTTGAACAGGCACTCGACAATCTTCAAAATAGAGTTCAGCTGTATCTTGGGCATGCATACCAACTTTTTCGAGCTGTCTTCCTTTTGTAAAGCCAGGTGTGCCCTCTTCAATAACAAGTAGGCTAATACCACGATGCTTTTTCTCAGCCTGAGGATTTGTTTTTACTGCGACAACCGCTAAGTTTGTATGGATGCCATTTGTTATAAAGGTTTTTTGACCATTTACGATATAATGATCCCCATCGCGAATGGCTGACGTTTTGATATTTGCCAAGTCTGAACCTGTACCAGGCTCCGTCATTGCAATAGCTGTTATATAGTCGCCTGTAACACATTTTGGCAGCCAACGAGATTTTTGTTCGTGTGTACCATATGCTTCGATATATGGGACAACAATATCATTATGCAGGCCAACCCCGATAAGACTTGAGCCTATACGTTCAAGCTCTTCTTGTATAATGACGCCAAAGCTGAAATCCAAGCCCAGTCCGCCATATTGTTCTTCTACTTGTGGGCAAAGATACCCCATATCACCAAGCTTACGCCAAAAAGAAAGCGGAATAAGATGATCCTTTTCCCACTGTGCATAATGCGGTTCAGCTTCTTCAGCTAAAAACTTACGAAAGGTTTTGCGAAATAACTCATGCTCTGTTGTTTCAAATTTATAACGTGTCATTTGAAATAGCACCCCTTTTTCCTCGTAAATACGCGAATTTGCTCGTTCATCTACTATGTTACTGGAAGAAATGTGAAAATAAAAGTGGTATTTAATATGTAAATGACGAAAATGTCATCTATATACAGTGAAATGTCATGTAAAACGAGAGTAACTAATGATATGAAAAGGTAAACTTAAATTTGTCATAGAATAAAGTGACAAGTTCCTACTTTCTCTAGAAGATTATTCAAGTGCTTTAAGCAATATGATTGTTAAGCATAATGATATAATCAATTAAATTATAGACAGAAAGTAGAGGACTTGGTTATGCCAAAAGTAATCGGTGGTGTTCTTTTAATTAGTATTTATAGTGCTTTGACTTTCTATTTAGGGTGGGGAGTAAAGCAGTGGCTTGTAGCAATGGGGTGGTTTCGTTTTCCGGTCTTATTTTGGATCGTGCTGTATATGGTTGCTTTTAGTATTATAATCGGAAGATTACACGAGTCATTACGAGTGTTTTCTGTAATCAGTAATTATTGGATGTTTATCTTTGAATATGGCATATTGCTATGTTTAGTTGCACAATTTATTATTTGGCTCACACCTTTTAAAAATGTGCAAATAATAGGTAGCGTAGCAGTAGCAATCCTATTCTTGTTAAGTATCATTGGCTCCTATTTAGCCTATTCACCAGTTGTTCGTCATTTAGAAATAACAATTGATAAACAAGATAGTGAGTTAAACACACTAAGAGCTGTTGTGGCATCTGATTTTCACTTAGGTGTTTTATCACATAAACGACATTTACAACGTTTTGTCAGTTTAACTAATGAAGCACAACCAGATATTGTGTTGTTAGCTGGGGATATTGTGGACGATGACCCTAAATGGTTTGTTCAAGAGGGTATGGCAGATGTCATGAAACAACTAACATCTACATATGGAACATATGGTATATTAGGTAACCATGAATATTACGGCAAAAAAATTCCTGAGTTTATTAAGGAAATGGAAAATGCCAATGTGAAAATGCTCCTAGATGAAACAATTCTTATAGAAGATGCGTTTATATTAACAGGGCAAGAGGACAGAACGAATAAAGAAAGAAAACCACTTGAGGTACTAAAGCCTTCTGCTAATTTACCATGGCTTGTAATGAATCATACACCTGACGATTTGAACATGCCTTCAAAAATGGGCGTTGATTTACATATGTCTGGTCATACACACAAGGGACAACTGTGGCCGAATCAGTATATAACAGCTCGTGTATTTGAACTGGATTATGGTTATAAATTGAAGGAACAGATGCATACACTTGTTTCATCAGGCTATGGCTTCTGGGGCCCACCGATGCGAATTGGCAGTAGATCAGAGCTTTGGGTAGTAGATATAACATTTAAATAGAATGTGATGATCTAACAATCGGCTTCTTAGGTGAAATGGCAGTAGTATATACAAACGTAGTATTTTATAATAAGTGGGTATTTGATTAAAAAAGGTAAGGTGACATGGTGGAAATTATAGAGTTATTAAAAGCATTAATATTAGGCTTTGTTGAGGGTATGACAGAATTTGCACCAGTATCTTCTACGGGGCATATGATTATCGTGGATGATATGTGGTTAAAGACAGAGGAGTTTTTAGGGAAATATCCTGCCAACACATTTAAAATTGTTGTACAACTTGGTTCCATATTAGCAGTTATCGTAGTTATGTGGAAACGTATGCTAAGCTTAGTTGGTTTATATAATATTGAAGGTCAAGCTAAGTCCATAAATGGCCGCTTTAACTTATTGCATGTTATTGTTGGTATGCTACCAGCAGTTGTCTTAGGTTTTGCATTCAAGGATTTTATTGACGACCATCTTTTTAAAGTAGAACATGTTGTATATGCACTAGTGGCAGGAGCAATTCTAATGATTGCTGCAGATAAGTTGGCACCGAGAAAACCAAAAGTTGATTCTTTAGATAAGATTTCTTATGGTTTAGCATTTAAGGTAGGGCTAGTACAATGCCTATCTCTATGGCCAGGTTTTTCTCGTTCAGGTGCAACAATTTCGGGTGGGGTACTATTTGGTATGAGTCACCGTGTTGCAGCTGATTTTACATTCATTATGGCTGTGCCAATCATGGCAGGAGCTAGCCTCGTATCCGTTTTGAAAAACTGGGATACTTTATCAATGGACTATTTTGGCTTCTATGCTGTAGGATTTATTAGTTCGTTCGTCTTTGCATTACTGTCCATTAAGTTTTTCTTAGCGCTTATTTCAAAGGTAAAATTAATGCCTTTTGCCATTTATCGTTTAGTTTTAGCCGCAGTTCTTTGCGTTATCATTTTCATGTAAACAATAAGTCACGCTTCTTCTTCAAGAAGCAGTGGCTTTTTTTGCGTTAAAATTATTGAATCATCCATCCATTTTTTCAATAAAGTGAAAGAAAATGAGTATAAAGAATCATGTTAATGCATAAATTAAAAGCAAATTATAATAATATTAGACAACATTTACCTACATATTGTTCATTTAACTGTTTTGAGATTATAATTGATACATAAAGTGTCTAATTATTTGTTGTTTTTTTATAAAAAGTAGGAATATAGACTTATTAAAATATATGATTAAATATATGAGGTGGAGAAAATGTTTCAACTTATTAATAGATCTAAGAAAAATACAATTGAAATAAGCAATGAAGCAACAATCGGTATTTTTATAGAGGATCCAGACCGTTTACTACAATTAAATCTTGTAGGGTTAAGTGTGCATGATCTTCAGCTAATTAATAGTTTAAAACCATATGTAGAAAGAAATGTAGTAGAAGTGGTAGCTGCATTTTATCATGCAATAGAAAGTGTTCCTTCCTTACAAAAGGTTATTCAATCACATAGCTCCAGCGAACGTTTAAGACAGACATTACGTCACCATATTATTGAAATGTTTGAGGGGCGAATAGATGAAGCCTTTTTAGAGAAGCGAAGACGTGTGGCAAAAATGCATGTAAAGATTAATTTATATCCGAAATGGTATTTAGCTGCTTTTCAAATACTTGAGAAATCACTTCGCAAAATAGTGTATGAACTACGATTACCAAAGGGCGAAGAAGAGAAGTTTTGTGATGCTATCAGTAAAATATGTAATTTTGAACAACAAATCGTTTTAGAAGAATACGATAGCTACGCAAGTATACTAATTGAAACACAACGCAATAATGTTAGGGACCATGTAAAGGATGTTATAGGTGGAATTTCTACACAATTAGAGGTTCAATCACAAACTACGACTGAAACAGTAACAGAACTTGTATATAGCGCCAAGCGTGTCAACGCTTCTTTGAAGGAAAGTATGTATGAGGCAGAATCAATGCAAAAAGTTTCTAGTGAAGGCTATAGTAAAATACTATCTATTAATGAGCAAACAGGGAAGATTCATTATAAGACCGTAGAAATGGGAAATATGGTGGAGCAATTAGATGCATCCTCTTCTAAAATAAATGCCGTTGTAGAAATTGTGAAAAGTATTTCTGGCCAAACAAATTTACTTGCATTAAACTCTGCAATTGAGGCGGCACGTGCTGGTGAGCATGGTAAAGGATTTGCAGTTGTTGCAAACGAAGTACGCAAGCTTGCGGAGCAAACGAAAAGCTCTGTTGAGCAGATTGCTGAGTTAATCATGACGTCAAATGGTATCACAACACAAGTTGTACAAGCTATTCAGGACATACAGGAGCTTGTAAATAGTAGTATTGAACGTAATGCTGAATCCCTAAAAGCTTTTGATGCGATTTCTGGTTCTGTAGAAAATTCGATCTCAAATTTCCAAAAAGTTGATAATCAAGTATCTGAATTAGCTACTATTATTGAATCGATTGGTAAATCTTCGGAAGAGTTAGAGAGGGTGGCTAATCGCTTGAATACAACTATAAGAGAGTTTTAAAAGAAACATAGCTATGCATAACTATCTATGCATAGTTTTTTTGTATGTGAATTAGGATAAAAGGTCTTATTTTACGGATAAATCAACTAATAGGCTGATGAATTAGCTAATAACAAATTTTATAGAAAGAGGAAGATTACAAAACCCTAGAAAATGCTTGTTTTAAGTGTTACGCTATAGGCGAATTAGGGAATTGAGTAGAGGGGTGTTTGGAGCATGAAAAAGAAATTATTTATAACACGTAAGTTTCCTACACATATTGTTGAACTGCTACAGGAATTTTATGAAATCTCACAATGGGATGAGGAAGAAATTGTGATTCCACGTGAAAAATTGCTAGCAGCTGTCGCTGACTGTGAGGTACTGTGGGTAACGATAGCCGATCAAGTAGATGAAGAATTACTTTCGCATGCACCCAACTTAAAATTAGTGACGAATTTAGCAGTTGGATATAATAATATCGATGTGAAGGCTTTAAAAAAACGAGGCATTATGGCGACAAATACGCCTGGTGTTCTAACTAATACAACTGCTGATTTAGTATTTGGCTTACTGCTTGCAACTGCTCGTAGAATTCCAGAAAGTGAAAGATATTTACGTGAGGGTAACTGGAAAAGCTGGTATCCAATGCAACTGGTTGGCAAGGATGTTTCAGGAGCTACAATTGGCATTATTGGCATGGGGAGAATTGGCCAAGCCGTTGCTAGAAGAGCAAAAGGGTTTGATATGAAAATCTTGTATAATAATCGCAGACGTCGTCATGAAGCAGAAGAAATGTATGGCTTCCAGTATGTTTCGCTGGAGGATCTATTAAAGAAATCTGATTTTGTTGTGATTATGACACCTTATAATAGTGATACGGAAGGACTTATTGGTGCAAAGGAACTTGCTTTGATGAAAGAAGATGCGGTATTAATTAATGCCTCACGTGGTGGAATTATTGATGAGGATGCGCTGTACGATGTTCTGAAAAATGGGAAGCTTTGGGCTGCAGGACTAGATGTGTTTGAACAAGAGCCGATTGCGATGGATCATCCTTTATTAACACTTCCAAATGTAGTAGCTCTGCCACATATCGGTAGCGCATCATTAGAAACGAGAACGGCTATGCTAATGTTAAATGTAAAAGCCTTGACTGCTTATGGACAAGGAAAGGCAATATCCAATCGAATTGATTAAAAAGAGGAGCATATCGGTGAAAGATATGCTCCATTTTTTTATCTATTGAATAAATCGAATAAGCCGCCGATACCGCCTTCACCTTTAGATTGACCGCCTCCACCTTGCGAAATAGGTGCAGCTGCAAAGACACGACTGGCTAAACGGCTAAATGGTAATGATTGTACCCACACTGTTCCAGGGCCACGTAATGTAGCAAAGAAGATTCCTTCGCCTCCAAACAGGGCTGTTTTTACGCCTCCAACCATTTCAATATCGTAATCCACATTGGATGTCATTGCTACAAGACATCCTGTATCCACACGTAAAACTTCACCTGGTTGTAATGTTTTTTCGTGAATGGCTCCTCCTGCATGAACAAACGCCATGCCGTCACCTTCTAGCTTTTGCATAATGAAGCCTTCACCACCGAAGAAGCCTACTCCAATTTTTTTCTGAAATTCAACGCCAACAGAGACCCCTTTAGCAGCAGCTAAGAATGCATCTTTTTGACAGATAATTTTACCGTTTAATTGGCTTAAATCCATCGGAATAATCTTCCCTGGGTATGGTGATGCGAAATAAACATGCTTCTTACCTGAGCCAACGTTTGTGAATGTTGTCATGAATAAGCTCTCACCTGTTATTAGGCGTTTTCCGGCACCTAATAATTTACCCATTAGACCACTTTGTGAGCCACCTCGTGAGCCGTCACCAAAAATAGTTTCCATATGGATCGAATCATCCATCATCATTAACGCTCCTGCTTCTGCAACCACTGTTTCCTGAGGGTCAAGCTCAACTTGCACATATTGCATGTCGTCACCAAATAACTTGTAGTCAATTTCATGATTATTCATAAAGGGATTCCTCCAAAAATAAATTTAATGGTATTGTATACGATTATAAGCTACATTGGTTTCAATAGAAAATTAAATATTTTAGAAAAAAAGGGAATTAGTTAGAAAATGTCGAATATAAAAAACTAGAATGTGTATTATTTATTTTCATTTAACTAAGGGTATTGTGAATATACATAACCTTAAGAGGCTTCTAAAATTAGAAGTCATCCTTTATATTGAGGTAAGGAAGTTAAGTGGAAATAAAGCCTCTGGCAGTTGTCACCGATTATTATGGAAATGCTAGTATTACAGGGTGTGGTGTATATTGAAAATTCGGAATTTTGACATATTTTATCTCCATTCACTCCAAGATTCCTAATGAGACATTTATTCTTTTGGTGGGAGCAATTATTGATTGTATGGAGATAAAGCCACTGGTAACTGTCACGAATAGTGCAACGTGCAAGCACATTCCACTGTTTCGGACGCAATTATCCAAAGGCGAAATGGATTCTGGTTAAATTCATACACTTATACCTATGGGATACGACTGGTACAACAGCTGAGGCATCATAGAGTATTTCAGGGGGTGTATGTAGTGGAGATTAAAAACTATATCGGTGGTAAATGGATCACACATTCACATTTACAAAGTATAGCAGTGACGAACCCTGCAAACGGTGAGCAGCTTGCTACCATTCCACGTTCTACTTCGAATGAGGTAGGCGAGGCTGTAGCTGTTGCTAAACAAGCACAAAAGAGCTGGGCACTTATACCAGCACCAAAACGTGCAGATTATTTATATGCCATCGGTCAAAAAATGAAAGAGAAAAAAGAACATTTGGCGACCGTTTTAACAAAAGAGATGGGCAAGGTCATTGAAGAGGCTAGAGGAGAAGTCCAAGAAGGAATTGATATGGCATACTATATGGCTGGTGAAGGACGTAGATTATTTGGTGAAACAACACCGTCTGAGCTTGCCAATAAATTTGCTATGAGTGTAAGGGCACCTATAGGCGTTGTAGCACTCATTACACCTTGGAATTTCCCTGTTGCTATCGCCACGTGGAAGTCATTTCCTGCCATTGTTGCAGGGAATACATTCATTTGGAAACCGTCTAATGAGACTCCAATGATGGCCTATGAAATGGGTAAAATTTTTGAGGAAGTAGGCTTACCAGATGGTGTTGCTAATATCGTATTTGGTACAGGACCTACAGTTGGCACAGCATTAATTGAACACCCTGACGTCAAGGTTATTTCGTTTACAGGTTCTACAACAACCGGCAGTAAAGTAGCTGAGCTTGGCGGGAAGCATTTGAAAAAGGTTTCTTTAGAGATGGGTGGCAAAAATGCTGTTATTGTCATGAATGATGCTGATTTACAGCTAGCTACAGAAGGGATTTTATGGAGCGCATTTGGTACTGCTGGGCAAAGGTGTACAGCATGTAGCCGAGTCATTGTGCATAAAGATGTAAAAGAACAATTAGAGAAACGTCTCTTAGATGAAATGCAAAAGCTCACAATTGGGGATGGTCTAGACGAGGGAGTAAAAATCGGGCCAGTGATTAATAAAGCAGCATTGGAAAAAATTAATCACTATGTACAAATAGGTAAACAAGAGGGTGCTACATTATTAGCAGGTGGCAGGATACTAAATGAACCACCTTATGATAAGGGGTTCTATTATGAGCCAACATTGTTTACGAATGTGAAGCCTGACATGATTATTGCCCAAGAAGAAATCTTTGGTCCAGTCGTATCTCTAATTGAAGTGGCAAGTTTGGAAGAAGCAATTGAAGTAAATAATGGTGTGAAATTTGGCTTATCTAGCTCAATATTCTCACAGGATGTCAATACAATTTTCCGCGCACAACGTGATTTAGACACAGGTATCGTTTATGTAAATGCTGGCACAACAGGTGCTGAAATCCATTTGCCATTTGGAGGTACTAAAGGGACAGGAAATGGGCACCGTGATTCAGGTGTAGCAGCCCTAGATGTATACACAGAGTGGAAAAGTATTTATGTAGACTACAGCGGTAAATTACAAAGAGCACAAATCGATACAGAGTAACAGATCAACGAAAGGGGATGTTCTTGATGAAAGTTGTTGTATTAGGTGCAGGTTTAATGGGGAAAGAGGTAGCTCGTGATTTAATAAAAAACGATAAAGTGGAGCGTGTGTATTTAGGTGATATCGACGTGAAAGTTGCACAGGACTTTGTAGATACGCTAGATACAAATAAGGTAGAAGTGGTAGAGCTACACGCAGAACGTGACGATTCATTAATGAACGTTATTTCGAAGGGTGATGTTGCCGTCAATGCATTGTTTTATTCGTTCAATGAACGAGTAGCAAGAGCAGCTATTGAGGCAGGTGTCCATTCTGTTGATTTAGGTGGTCATATTGGTGGCGTTACAGAGAAGATATTAGATTTACATGAGGAAGCAAAGGCGAAGGGTGTTACAATTATCCCTGATTTAGGTGTTGCTCCTGGCATGGTCAATATTCTTGTGGGCTATGGTGCTTCAAAATTAGATGAAGTAGAATCTATTAAACTATTTGTTGGTGGTATTCCAACTGAGCCAAAACCTCCGCTTCATTATACACGCGTATTTTCTTTAGATGGCGTATTCGATCATTATACTGAGCCTTCAAAAACGATTCAGAAGGGCAAGCTTGAAGAAGTTCCATCCCTATCAGGCGTTGAACCTATTTATTTTGATGATTTCGGTGTGCTTGAGGCATTTTATACATCTGGTGGTATCTCCACATTGTATAAGACATTCCCGAATGTCCGCACATTAGAATATAAAACCATCCGTTATAAAGGCCATGCTGAGAAATTTAAACTTTTAGCAGACTTAGGCTTCCTTGATTCTGCGAATAAGGTAGAAGTGGATAATCAAGAAGTGCCTGTTCGTGCAGTTGTACGAGAGGCACTCAAAAAGAAACTTGAATTGGGCACAAAACCTGATGCTGTATTGTTACGTGTTATTGTAGCGGGTGAAAAGGCCCAACAGCAGGTGACATATGAATATGAAATGGTTGTACGGAAAGACATGACAATTAATGAAACAGCTATGGCACGTGCTACCGCTAATACGATATCAGTTGTTGCTCAAATGATTGGTGCCGGTGCTATTACAGAGCATGGTGTATTCCCGCCTGAAGCAATCGTGCCAGGTGATACGTATATTGAAGAGATGGCTAAACGAGGTGTGGTCATTAAAGAGACATCACACAAGTCTGCTATGATTGTGAAATGGTAGGTGCTAACCATGAACTTTGAAATGTCCACTGAGCAGGAAATGCTAAGAAAAACAGTAAGACAGTTTGTTGATGAGGAAATCATTCCCTATATTGCGAAATGGGATGCTGAAGGTGGCTTTGATGCTAAGATTTGGTCCAGACTGGCTGAGCTTGGCTTAATGGGGGTTTGTGTTCCTGAACAATACGGAGGTAGTGGCATGGATTATAATGCACTTGCTATCGTATGTGAGGAGCTTGAACGGGGAGATACAGCATTTCGCACAGCCGTATCTGTCCATACAGGTTTAAATAGCATGACCCTAATGCAGTGGGGGACTGAAGAGCAAAAGCAGCGATACCTTGTTCCACAAGCTAAAGGTGTACGAATTGGAGCTTTTGGTCTCACAGAGCCAGGGGCTGGGTCTGATGTAGCTGCCATGTCAACAACTGCTGTACGTGATGGTAATCATTATATCCTCAATGGGCAAAAAACGTGGATCTCCTTATGTGATATTGCAGACCACTTTATCGTATTTGCCTATACTGACAAATCGAAGAAACATCATGGGATTAGTGCGTTTATTGTAGAACGTTCCATGGCTGGCTTTACATCTAAAGCGATTAAAGGAAAATATGGTATTCGTGCTGGTAATACAGGTGAGCTCTTTTTTGAAGATTTACGCGTGCCAATTGAAAACCGACTAGGTGAAGAGGGCGAGGGCTTCAAAATTGCCATGTCTGCGCTAGATAATGGTCGATTTACAGTAGCGGCAGGTGCTGTTGGTTTGATCCAAGCTTGCATAGAGGCTAGTGTGAAGTACTGTCATGAACGGGAAACATTTGGCAAACCTATTGGTGAGCACCAGCTTGTAGGACGTATGATAGCTAATATGGAAGCAGGCTATCAAATGAGTCGTCTCCTTGTCTATCGTGTAGGAGAATTGAAAAATAAAGGTGTTCGAAATACTCGAGAGACATCATTGGCAAAATGGCAATCTTGTGATTTTGCCAATAAGGCTGCGGATGATGCGGTACAGATTCATGGAGCCTATGGCTATTCAGACGAGTATCCAGTTGCCCGTTATTTAAGAAACTCCAAAGCACCAGTTATTTATGAAGGGACTCGCGAAATTCATACTATTATGCAGGCGGATTATGTATTGGGAAGACGCCAAGATAAGCCTTTAAAAAATATGTTGCCTAAATGGCCATTTGAAGAATAAACGAGAGGGAAGTGTTTCCCTTTCGTTTTTTGTAGTGCCTTAACTTAGAAAATTTCAGAAAAATGTAACTTTCCTCTTTTTTACTAGTCTAATTAATAAACAAGTATATGAAGGAGAGGAAAAATGATGAAAAGTAAATGGTTCGCAATTATGCTGATAATTGTTCTAGCTATCGTGCCTGGAATTTTTACATGGATAGTGAATACAGATGTGACGGCAAAGGCGGCTAGCGCAAGTATGGCAACACAAAACTGGCAAGCATCTTTTTCAGTTGCTTTAAAGAAAAACAAAATAACTGAGGAATATGTCTATATCACTACGGAAAAAGGACGCAAAGTACCTGCAACAATTGAATTGTTGGAAGATCAAAAAACGATAGTGGTGAAAAAGTTAGCACCAGGTAATTATCAATTGCATGTAAAAAAGGAGGCCTTTGCACAAGGCGGACTGAATGTAGCTTCACAGACAATTCCATTTACAATTATCGAGACATTAACAGCCGTTAAATCGGAGAACGAGTTACAGCAGTATTTTAAAAAGTTGTTAACAACTCAAAGAGTAGAAATTAGAGAAGAAGAGAGCTTACAAAGTACAGCAAGTGAAGATAAAGCAACTGCTAATAATGAGTCTACAACTAATAATCAAGTAGAGGGGGTAGAAGAGGGAGACATTGTAGTTGTAAAAGATGGCTTTATTTACACTGCAAAAGATCAGAGCATTACAGTTGTGAATGCTAAAGATCCTAAGAATTTAAAGATGGCTACAAATATAAAATTAAAACATTCCCAATATATTTCTAAGCTTGCGCTATATGACAATCTATTAATTGCCATCGGGGATCAATATATTGAAAAAGCTGGAACAGCTATGGTAACAGCCTCAATTTATGATATTTCAAATCCAAGCAATCCAAAGCATGTACGTGATGTTGGGCAGGAAGGCTTCTTGCAGGATATTCGCATAACAAAAGACACATTATATTTAATTGGTAATATGTATCCTAATTATTGGATGCTACAAGAAGACAAGAAAACCGATTTAAAGCCTAAAACATTTGATAGTATAGCAGGAACAGAGTACAAAAGTCTGCCTTTAGAAAAAATCTCAATCTTACCAAATACGATGGATGGTACCTATAGTTTAATTACAGCTGTCGATTTAAAAAATGGAGCTAAGACAACGGCCAATACGAAAGGGTACTTAGGTGGAAGTAGTGGTCTTTATATGTCAGAGAATGCCCTGTATTTAACGACACCAATGTATGAAAGTAATATTGATGTTTCATCAGAAAAGCGCGCCATGGATATGATTTGGTTACCGAGATCAGCCGACACTCAAATTTTCAAGTGGAATGTAGATGGAACGACTTTGAACTTTGTCGGAAGTACGGAAGTAAAGGGAACTGTGTTAAATCAGTATTCAATGGATGAATATAAGGGGAACTTCCGAATCTTTACAACAGAAGGTAATACGTGGAATGAGAAAAGTACTTCCTATAACCATCTCTTTATTTTGGATGAACATTTGAAAACGCTTGGTTCAGTAAAAGATATGGCGCCTGGAGAAAAGATATATTCAGCTAGATTTATGGGAGAAAAAGCATATGTGGTGACATTTAAACAAGTGGATCCACTATTTGTCATTGATGTAGCGAATCCGAAAAAGCCTGCTGTACTAGGGGAATTGAAGATTCCTGGCTTCAGTAATTACCTGCATCCATTAGATGATACGCATTTAATTGGTATTGGTTATGATACGGAGCAACGCTATGATTCGTATACGAAACGTAATTTTACTGTGACAACCAATATGAAGATGTCCCTATTCGATGTATCAGACTTCCGAAATCCAAAAGAGCAATCAACCGTAAAAATTGGTGGGAAAGGTTCTTCCTCTGAAGTGCAATACAATCCTAAAGCGCTATTCCGCAATAAGGAATTCAACTATTTTGGCTTCCCTGTAGTACTGTATGAGGCAGGTAAGGGAGACGAAGTTGTCTATCAAGGTCATGGTGCTCAAATTTATGAGATTACTGCAGAGAAAGGAATTGTATTGAAAGGAAATATAATCAATCGTAATAATAATGAGTCCTATGAAAGTTGGGAGCAGGTTGTACAACGCGTTGTCTATATAGATGATACGCTATATACAATAGCACGTAACGAAGTAAAGAGCTATCAGTTAAGTGACTTCAAGCCTTTAGATACACTAACAATAAAATAATAAGAAAAACAAAACAGTCAATTGAAAGGTATCAAGTAGCCTTCTACTCTAATCCTGTTATCTTTTTAGCAACGGTTTTCAACGATAGTGAAGGTGTTCATTATTCTTTATGAAGAGATGTTGTCACCCATCACTTCTCTGCATTGAAAATAAGAGTTTATTCACGCTAAGAATACAGATAATGGGCTATTTGATCACTATGCTACTTTGAAAAGGAAAGTCTTTTGCAGAATGGTTCATTGGAGTGGAGCCAGCGTCACTCCTAGGGGTAGCGTCACAGATGAGACCCTGGAGTGAACGTAAGTGAGTGAAGCGGCTCATCGGACGCCCCCTGTAAAGGACGCTGGCGGAACGGAAATCAACCTCTCACCTTGCAAAGTTGCTTTTTCTACCGTTGACATCATCTTTTTTCAACAAAAAGAAAAGTCCAATGAATATCGAAATTCATTGGACTTTTCTTTGTAAATACTATTGGCGATATGGCAGTATTTCGGATACAGTCACAAATTCATAGCCCTGCTCTTGTAAATAGGAGAGAACAGCGTCAAGTCCGTCTGCAGTAGATTGATGAATATCATGCATTAAGACAATGGCATTATTGTGTAAATTATTTTTCACGTGTGGTAATAGCTGCTGTGCATTTCGATGTTTCCAATCCAATGTGTCGATTGACCATAGCACTACAGGGATAGGAATCTCAGCATTAATGGTGTCATTAGTTGCACCGTATGGTGGTCTAAAAACTGTGGCACCTTGATTGATTGCCTTCTCAATTTCAGTGGCAGTAGTGTTATATTCTTTCATCACTTGTTCCTGCGTAAGCTTTGTTAAGACAGGGTGGTTCCACGAATGGTTTCCAATTTCATGACCGCGCGCAAGAACATCCTTTACGATGTCAGGATAGTATTGTACACGACTACCGAGCATGAAGAAAGTAGCCTTTGCATGATACTTATCAAGAATATTTAAAATTTGCTCCGTCACTTTTGGATGTGGACCATCATCAAATGTTAAAGCAATACGTTTTTTATTCGGATCACCAGTTGGTGGTGGATTAATGGGTTTTACATTTTCCATTGCGATTTGAAATTCGGAGGCTAACAATGGGTTAATAAGCGAAAGGGGTAGTTTCACTATTGGGGTACCTGCTGCTCCACTAGCAATCTCATATTCATCGAAATAGATTTGTAATGAATCGTCAACAATAGCAAAGCGATTGAAGTTAGACCATTTTGGTTCTGTAGCTTTTAATAATTCATCGTTGAAAAGCTCATCCTTTAATTGGAGGTTTTTTTGCAAATCTTTTCGGACGTTTACAGCCAACGTAGATAAGTTATTCTCATCATTTTGTAAGAGCGTTTGGATCGTAACTTGTTCGCCCGTTTCGTTGTTAATGAAGAATGTTTTTGTGGAGACTTCGTGATTTGCTCCACCTACATATAGCATTTTTGTTAGCACAAAGGAATAGTAATGCTCTCGGTATGGAAAAGTTTCAAGACTAATATTTAATTCACCCATAGCTTCTTTATCTTTATTTTTCTTCATCGATGTTAGATAGTTTTCTTTTGAATCCGATATGTACTGTAATACGGCATCATTAAAAACCTCGTTATCTGTTTGCGGGTAATGAATAGCAAATGGTGTTCGTTTGTCATTTGAAACGTCTGTAACAATACGTATGCCTGGAAACGCAGAACTTTCGGTCGATAAATGACTATTCACCGATTCCGTCTCGGATTCTTTTGAAGCACTAATCTTTTGAAACTTGAAGTCATCCTTTGAAAGGATAATAAAAAGTATAATAGTTGTTAAGGTCACAATAAGGCTTAGTAATAAGAAATCAATTATTGGACCGCGTCTTTTTCTGCGTTCCTGCATGGTTTTGGATACGCTCCCCTCTTTTTTATTTTCTATACAATCAGACGTGCCAGTCATTAAAAAAGTTATACAAATCTAGAATCTTTTTATGTATCTTTGTGGAAATTTATTAAGATCACTTTTTCTTCAAGAATCAGCGAATTAATTGTAGTTGTACTTCTATTTAAGAGGTTGTAAAATACCTACTAAAATAGAAAAAACACATGCGTAATATTAGTGTAACTGTAAAAATAAATTGAAAGATAATCCATTGCTTATGAAAAATTTTCAGTTGAGTTTTTATTGGCAGTTCGTTAATATTGGCAAGGAACCTTTTGAAGGAGGCAGATAGCTGCAATGGTCTTACAAGATGCGGATAATGAACTTACGATTGACTGTTTGTTGCTTGCAGGACGCATTATGATTGAAAGTGGTGCAGAAACATACCGCGTAGAGGATACGATGCTGCGTATGGCACATTCTCAAAATATGCCAAATGCTCAATGTTATGCCACACCAACTGGCATCATTTTTTCGTTAGGCAAGACACAGCCAACAAGAATTACATCAATTCCCAGTAGGGTTACAGATTTGCAAAAAATCGCCTTGGTAAATTCAGTATCTCGTAGACTCACATCTCAAATCATAACATTAGAAGAAGCTTATGACGAGTTAAAGTCGATACAAAAAACAAATTATTTTTTACCAACTTATTTGCAAGTTTTGGCAGCTGCGCTTGCTAGTGGTTGTTTCCTTATTATGTTTAAGGGTGGATGGTCGGATTTTCCGATAGCTTTTTTAGCAGGCGGGCTAGGTTTCCTAGTACTTGTAATCATTAATCATTTAACAAGGGTAAAGTTTTTTTCTGAATTTACAGCATCACTCGTCCTCGGCTTTGTTGCCTTCTTTGCAGTAAAGTATGGTTATGGTACTGAACTTGATAAAATTATTATTAGTTCCGTCATGCCACTCGTACCAGGTATCTTGATTACAAATGCTGTTCGTGATTTAATGGCAGGTCATTTTATGTCAGGGATGGCAAAGGGAGCAGAGGCCTTTTTAACAGCCTTTGCTATTGGTGCAGCAATTGCCGTCACACTAGGATTTTAGGAGGCGGACAAAATGCAGATGATGGACATTATTATACAATTAATAGTTAGTTTTTTTGCGACAGCTGGGATTGCCATTATTTTTAATGTTCCTAGAAAAACACTACTTCATTGCGGACTCGTTGGGGTAATTGGCTGGATTATATACTATGTTCTAACAGAGCAAGGGATGGATGTTGTCAAAGCTTCTTTCTTTGGCTCATTTGTTATTGCCATTGTTGCTCATTTATATGCCCGACGCTTTAAAATACCCATGATTATTTTCATTGTTGGTGGAATTATACCATTAGTGCCAGGGGGCATGGCTTATAATGCAATGAGAAATGTGGTAGAAGATGATTACTTACAAGGCCTGCAATATGGCTTAAAGGCATTTTTAATTACAGGTGCTATTGTGATTGGACTAGTTTTTGCAGAAGTAATTATTCAACTCATATTCCGCTCAGTTCGTTCAAGTAAAGTAAAATTACAAAAGGTTTATAAAAAATAGAAGGAGGCTGCGTGTAAAATAAACGCAGCCTCCTTCTTCATTTATTATTGTTTAGTCAGTAATAGTTCAATCTCTTCAGGTGTAACAGGTTTGCTAATATAATAGCCCTGAATGGCATCGCAGCCGTAAGTGATTAATAGATCTGCTTGTTCAGCTGTTTCTACACCTTCAGCGACTACTTTCAATTCCATGGATTTACCTAGTTGTACCATACCATTCATAAGCTTTTGGCTCTTTTCGGATTTCAAGAGTGAATTTGTAAACGTTTGATCGATTTTTAATGTACTTATTGGTAAAATTTGCATATATCTAAATGAGCCGTAGCCAGTACCGAAATCATCTAAAACAAAGGAAATGCCTTCGTTTTCAAGCTTACGCATTTGCTGTGCAATAGACGTTGCGGCTTCAGCTTCTAAAGCAAATTTTTCAGTAATCTCAATTTGTAATAGGTTCGCTGGACAACCTGTTTTTGTAATCATTTCAAGTATAGATTTTGCCATATTCTTATCACGGAATTCGCGTACAGAAGAGTTAATAGATACTTTTAAATCATAGCCTGCCTTTTTCCAAAGTAAGGCTTGTTCACAAGCCTTTTCCAGCATGAAGGACCCAATATTATTAATTAAACCTGTTTCTTCAGCGATAGGAATTAACTCATCAGGCGTTACGACACCAATTACCTCATCTTCCCAACGTACAAGTGCTTCAACAGCAGTAACTTTTCCAGAATACACGTCGATTTGTGGCTGATAGAGTACCTTCAAGTTCTTTTGGTCAAGTGCTTGGAGTAAGCGCTTTTCAATTAATGCTTTACGATTTAAAGCTTTATGTGTTGCTGTTGATAAAGAAACAATTTTATCTCCGCCAGCCTCACGTACTGTTGAAATAGTAGCAATGGATGCCTTCATAAGCTGTGAGAATGTTGATTGATCCTCAGGATATCTAGTTATGCCGCCACTAATAGAAATTGGTACAGCAATATTGTCGCTATAAATCGGATGTTGTTGTAAGTAAGATAAAAAGCCTCGAATAAACCATTCACTTAAAGGCGTGATGACAACAAAATCATTTTCATTTATACGAGCCATCGTGCTATCTTGGAAATACATTTTTATACGATTTGTAAATTCAACAATCAGGCTTTGATCGATTTGTTGATCATGTAATTCTTTAAGTGTATAAAATTTATCAATACTTAGATAAACAAATGAAAAGTGTCTCTCATCGTCAATCATATTGGTGATTACTTTTTCAAGTCGATGTGCATTCATCAAACCAGTTTCTGTATCGATGTAAGCAATTTTTTCAAGTTGGTGTTGAATCGTTTTTGATTTCGTTACATCCTTTTCAATTAGGATAAATTGTTGTTCATTTGTTTCAAGATTAACGAGGGGGATAGCCGTTAGTAGCACCCAATAGGATTGCCCCGTTTTTGTGATTTTTTCAACTTCTCCCTGCCATGTATGACCATTATTTAAATTACGCCAGATCGTATGTGTTATTTTTTCACTCACTTCATTATCAGGGAACAGTTGCCAAAAGGTTTTGCCGATAACACGCTTTGGTGTCCATTGGCTTGTTTTTAGAAATTCATTATTACATTCCAAGATAAATCCATCGTGATCGAGTGTAACAGTCATAAAGGTCGCATCTAAACCTTGCTTAAGATTTACAAAGGTATTGCATTGAGAGATAGCCTGCGTCATTAATTCTGGTAGCATAAAGATCAATAGAATAAAACGCTCTCCCTCATCTGTAAAAGGTTTAGCTAGCAGAGCGGTTGTTATTTCTACATTTGAAGTTGTGTGTACTTGAATTTTTTCTAGATACGTACTGTCCTCATTTTGTAAAATAGATTGAAATGTTTCGACAGGAAGCTGACGCAGTAGATTTTCGTGTATAGATGGAGTAGTATTTCCTTTAATATCATTAGCTAATAAGCCAATCAGATGTTCAGCATTCTTTCCCCAGACTGTTGCTTGTCCATCTTGATTAATGATAATTGCAGGAAAAGGAAGTGAATTTAAATAATGTTCATCAATCGTAAATGATTTATGCATATGACTCATGATTATTCGATCTCCTTGGGTAATCAATATATACTAATATTATAGATAATAATCGGGAATTAGTCATTATGAATATATTTGTAAATATTTGATAGTAAAAAATAATAGGACTTTTCTAGTGAAATACAAGAAATGATTTGAAGAAAAGTAACAATTTTTAGTACGTATATAGGAAGCAGGATTGGTATGAAACGTTTAAAAGGAATAATATTTATCGTCTCAGGTGCTATGTTATGGGGAGCAACTGGCCCTTTAATGGAGTGGTTGCTTAATCATACACCTTTGACAGTATCCTTTATGTTAACAATTCGTTTATCGGTTGCAGGTATATTACTACTTACATATTTATTGTTAACAGGAAAAAATATTTTTGGAATTTGGCAGCACAAGCTATGGGGGAGGCAACTCATCGTTTTTGGTATTGCAGGTATGCTTGGTGTACAATTTGCATTTGTTGCTGCAATTAATGAAAGTAATGCTGTGCTTGCTACCTTACTACAGTTTTTAGCGCCAATATTTGTTGTCGCGTATGTCTCTCTTAGTTTAAAGAAATGGCCACCAAAATATCAAGTGTTAGGTATTATTGGTACCCTTATAGGGTTATTTCTGTTACTAACGAATGCATCATTTGAAAGTTTGCTTATTAGTTCAAAAGCCTTGTTATGGGGAATAGGAGTAGGCTTAACATTTGCATTTTACACCTTGTATCCTGCACGCTTAATGAAGGAGTGGAGTGTGCTTTTAGTAGTGGGCTGGGGGATGCTGGTGGGTGGCTTCACTTTAGGCTTAGTAAGCCGTGTTTGGCAGCAGTCCACTCAATGGGTTGTTCTAGTAGATTTTAAAATTTTAATGTTATTAGTTGCTTTAATATTTTTTGGAACAGTAGCTTTTATATTATTTTTAAGTAGCATGAAATACATTACAGCAGTTGAAACGAGCATTCTTTCTAGTATTGAGCCATTAACAGCAATGGTTATTTCTGTTATTATTTTCGGTACTTCTTTAGGTTTTTGGCAACTAATAGGAGTATTCGTTATGCTTGTTTGTGTAACGTGGCTTTCAATAGCGGGAGAGAAAGCATAAATATACTATAGTGTTAGTAGTTTTTGACTATCTTTAAATTTTATCTACCAACAAGGGGGAAAGAATATGAAAGAAGTTTTTTCCTATGTAAAGCCATATAAATGGACAGCTATTTTTGCTTTATGTTTAATGCTTTTAGAGTTATTTGTTGAGCTTGTGCAGCCACTCATTATGGCAAAAATAATCGACGAGGGAGTAAGGGCACAAAATCAAGGAATGGTTTTGCAATGGGGGGCTGTTTTACTTGGGCTATCTTTCGTTGCCTTTCTGGCGGGCATTATCAATTCTTATTTTTCTTCCCATACAGCTCAAAGCTTTTCGTATGATCTTCGAAATGCCATGTTTGCTAGGATTCAATCCTTTACGCTAGCAACCTATCAAAAATTCTCCACTGCATCGCTTATTACTCGATTAACAAATGATGTCACACAAGTACAAACGGTGCTGTTTATGAGCTTGCGTATAATGCTTCGAGCGCCACTTGCTGTGATAGGAAGCATTATTATGGCTTTTGTCGTAAATCCGAAATTAGCATTATTTTTAGTTATAGGTGCACCCATCATTTTTATTTTTCTTCTTTTTATGGTGGCAAAAGGTGTGACTTATTTTGGGCGTGTACAAAAGAGGGTGGATCGTTTAAACAGAGTTTTACAGGAGAATTTACAGGCGATACGATTAGTAAAGGCTTACTTAAGAGGGGCATATGAAGCTACACGCTTTGATGAAGTTGCATCACGGTTAAAGGTTGATACTGTGAAGGCCTTACGCATAATGGAATATATTATGCCTGTTCTTTTGTTCATTATGAATATGAGCCTGCTAGCAGTTTTATGGTTTGGTACAAAACAAATTGCTACAGGAACAACGCCACTTGGTGATATTGTGGCTATTGTGAATTATGCAATGCGTATGACAGGCTCATTTTCAATGTTCGCTTTTATTATTATCTTCTATGCACGTGCGAAGGCATCTGCAGAACGTATGGCTGAAATCCTTTCCATTGAAAATGAGGTTGAAGATACGTCCCTTTTAGAAGAAGTAGATCATGCAACACAATATGGAGAATTAACCTTTGACCATGTTAGTTTTACTTATCCAGGAGGAGATGTTCCTGTTCTGTCAGATGTAAGCTTTCAAGTTAAGTCTGGCGAGAAACTAGCGATCATGGGGGCAACTGGTGCAGGGAAATCAACATTATTACAGCTCATTCCTCGGTTCTATGAAGTAACGCAAGGCCGAATACTTGTGGAAGGTCAGGATGTTCAACATTGGGATTTACAAGAGTTGCGGGAAGTGATTGGCTATGTCCCTCAGCAGTCATTGTTATTTACAGGAAGTATTGCAGATAATGTGCGTTGGGGAGATACACAGGCTAAAATGGATGCTGTATTACAGGCTACAATGCAAGCGCAAATTCATGCATCTGTTGAAGATTTTCCAAATGGTTATGATACAAAGGTTGGGCAAAAAGGTGTTAATTTATCGGGGGGGCAAAAACAGAGGTTATCTATAGCTAGAGCTCTTTTGAGAAAAGGACATATTTTAATGCTTGATGATAGCACTAGTGCTTTAGATGTTAAAACTGAACAGTCTTTGTGGGAGGCACTGAGTGACGAAAAAGCAACGATGCTTGTTGTGACGCAAAAAATACGTACAGCTAAAGGTGCGGATCGCATTCTACTGATTGATGCTGGAAAAGTAGTTGCTTATGGTACACATGAAGAGCTATTAGAGACTTCCTCGCTTTATAAAAAAATAGCTATCTCTCAACAGGAGGTGGAGGATTAAAATGGGATTTTTCCAGAAACCTTTTGGCTATGAACCGCTTTTGACAAAAGATGATCTGAAACAGGCTGTGAAGAAAAAGAAGGGGCCACGTGCAGCTGATTGGAAAAGTACATTGCTGCGGTTATGGAAAATTGTCGACGAACAACGTGCACTGCTCATTGTGGTGCTCTTATTAGTGATGATTAGCTCCATACTAGCTTTAGTTGGCCCTTATGTAATCGGTCAAATGATTGATCACTATGTTATGCATGGCAAGCTTTCAGGCTTAGGTAAGGGGATTGGCTTATTAATTGGTATTTATGTGTTATTAGCCGTTTCACTTTTCCTACAAAACTATTGGATGATTGGCATCGCCCAGCAAACGATCTATAGATTAAGGACAAGTGTATTCACTCATTTTCAAAGACTGCCAGTGGCATTCTTTGATCGTCGTCAGCATGGCGAATTGATGAGTAGAATGACGAATGATATTGAAGCTGTCAGCTCAACATTGAACAGTTCCTTTATTCAGGTATTTTCAAGTGTACTT
This sequence comes from Lysinibacillus sp. G01H, assembly GCF_028872195.1. NCBI lineage: Bacteria > Bacillati > Bacillota > Bacilli > Caryophanales > Bacillaceae > Lysinibacillus > Lysinibacillus sp. G01H. The sequence continues at coordinate 409,940 of NZ_CP118397.1, forward strand.
ACGCTTGGGGGAACCGTCATTATTATGCTCAGTTTAAGCCCATTGCTGACAGTTCTGACGATGATCATTATTCCAATGATGTTTTGGGCGATGCGATGGATTACACGTCGTACAGCACCGCTGTTTAAAGAACAGCAGGCAGCTATTGGCGCTTTAAATGGGATGATAGAAGAAACAATTTCAGGACAGCGGATTGTGAAGGCATTTTCACAAGAGGAGCGAATGAAAACAGAATTTCGTGAAAAAAGTTTGCGCTTAAAAAGAACTGGTTTTTGGGCACAGACATACTCAGGTTATATTCCTAAAGTTATGAACTTCTTAAATAATATGAGCTTTACCATTGTAGCAGGTGTAGGAGGAGTCCTTGCGTTATATGGACATGTATCGATAGGGGTAATTGTTATATTCACTGAATATGCACGACAATTTACACGTCCTTTAAATGATTTAGCAAACCAGTTTAATACGGTACTGTCAGCTATTGCTGGTGCAGAACGTGTATTTGCCTTGCTTGATGAACAACCAGAGGCAGAAAATGTGTCAGCACAAAAGCATCAACTATTGGGACATGTAACGTTTAAAAAGGTGTACTTTAAATATGAACTAGAAGAAGAAGGGTACACACTAAAAAATGTAAACTTTAAAGTGGAACCTGGTCAAACGGTAGCCCTTGTTGGTGCAACTGGGGCTGGTAAAACGACAATCCTTCAACTTATTGCAAGATTTTATGACGTCTCAAAGGGAGAGGTATTATTTGATGGTATAAATGTACAGCAAATTGATCGACAATCCCTTCGTTCACAGATGGCTTTTGTCTTACAGGATCCATTTTTGTTTGAGGCTTCTGTTCGCGAGAATATCCGATATGGTAGACTTGATGCGAGTGATGCAGAGATTGAGGAAGCGGCCAAGCGAGCTAATGCACATGATTTCATTATGAAACTAAAGGATGGGTATGATACTATTCTTGCTGCGGATGGACGCGAGATTTCCCAAGGCCAAAAGCAATTACTTTCTATAGCAAGGGCACTTATTGCTGATCCGAAAATTTTACTATTGGATGAAGCCACAAGCAGTATTGATACTGTGACAGAACTAGCCATACAAGAGGCACTCGATACGTTAATGCAAGGGCGTACCAGCTTTGTGATTGCACATCGTTTAAATACTATCCATAATGCTGATATGGTCTTAGTGATGCATAAAGGAGAATTAGTGGAGGCTGGACCTCAGCAAAAGCTAATCGAATCAGGTGGTCTTTATGCACAAATGCTGCATTCATCCTCACACCATCTTGAGGAATAGATGGAAAAAGAGTAATTTCATTTGAAGTTGCTCTTTTTTATTGAATTAAAATATTATTAATTTGAATAGTTAGTAAAATTTTTATTAAATCAGGAAGTGGTATATAGTTTAAAAGTAACAGGTTGCAACAGAATAAATATCTCTATTTTCGAAAAATTAGTATATTATTTTTTAGCTATTATTTCTAGTAAATTTCAGTCATTTTACTGAATTTTTATAGTATAAATCCTTTTATTTTTCCAATATTTGAAGTAAAATTCTGATTAATAGCGGGTATTAATATATTTTGTTGCCAGCTTATTTTCATTCTTGCTACAATAGGGCAATAGTCTGTTACAGGAACGGAGTAAATGATGAATATTTCAGTGATGACAGTGTCTTTTCCATTAGATGGAGAAACATTGAAAGAAGTAAAGTTATTATGTGAAGAAGCAACAGTTCAAGATTATCGAGTATATGAAACCATTATGAATGTACCAATGGCTAGCTCTTTCGAGAATAAAGGCTTTATGGTACTAGCGTATGAGGATGATAAAGATTTACTAGTTGGTGCTGCTAGTGCTATCGACTTAATGGGGCTTCATACATATGAGTGGTCATTAGTGGTGACACCTGCATATCGACAAAAGGGTATTGGAACTGCGTTAGTTGAGGGTATACAAGTAGGGCTAAAAGAAAGAGGGGCAGAGGGTCAATTAGCTGTAGTAATTGATGGTTCCCCTTATGGGCACACATTTATTGAAAACAAAGGGTTTACCTATAGTTTTTCAGAAACGACTCTAGAAACAAAAGCAGAGCCCGTTACATTGCGAGGTGATATAAATATTCAAGCCTATAACGGAGAGCAAGCTGAACTGATTACTATTTATTGTGAGGCTTTTGGGGATCTACCCGAAGAATCAGAAGAGCTTATTGCTTTTAATATATCAACAAATGGAAGAGAGCTTTGGATTGCTTACAGAGATGGTGCAGTTGTTGGAACAGTGACTACAGCTAAGGAAAATGAAATCCAGTGGGTAACAGCACTTGCTGTACATCCAAATTGTGAAGGACAAGGTATTGGGACAGCCCTTCTTTCCTTTTCAAAGGATTATGCGAGTAAGGTTGGTGCAGCGTTTGTCATGCTAGATGTAGAAGTAGACAATAAAAAAGCACTTTCTGTCTATGAAAAAGCAGGCTTTATGAAAGCACAGCAAATTGATTATTATGTAAAACAATAGAAAAAGGGTGATGAGTGGTATTTAATATTAACTCATCGCCCTTTTTTATCATAATCACCTACTATCTTCATATAATATTAATAAGCTTTAAGAAAGGAGTCGTGATCATGCGCATGCCAGCATTGCCAAAAAAGAAGTCGCCTCCAAAGGAAGCCCCTAGTTCATGGTGGAAAGTTGTTAAAGCTTATTTATCCAAAGGAAAGTTTTATAAGTTACCACCAAGAAATTAATAATGCAAAGAAAAAAGTCGCCTTTTAGCGACTTTTTAATTTTCTAATAAAAATGTTTTTTTGGATGGTCCGATTAAGTATAGCTCGTGCATGGCTCGTGTAAGAGCTACATAAAGTAACTTTCGGTCAATTGGTGTATCGTAAAATGGTATATCATAGGCAGCTACAATGACGGCATCAAATTCAAGTCCCTTAGCTAAGTGACTTGGAACAACAAGTAACATTTCTTGATTAATAGATTCATTTTCCGTTAGTAGTTGTGAAGCAATATTATTGTCTTTTAAAGCCTGTTGCATAGTAATGGCTTCTGCAGTAGTTTTGCAAATTAAAGCAATGGATCGATGGCCATTTTGACGAATGGCTTCAAAGATCTCTTTAATTTTGAAGGCATCGAATTGCTCCGCTTGAATAAAACTTGGTACGTTACCGTGACGCACAACGGGTTCTACTAAAGGTAGCTGTTCATTCATTTGTGTTAGAATTTGATTCGCGACTTCCATAATTTCAATTGTTGTTCGATAGCTTTTTTGCAAAGTGCGGAAGCTTGCACGGGGAAATAAGCTTTGGACAGGCTCCCAGGCTGTTAATGAGCGATAGCTATGGATACCTTGTGCTAAATCACCGACCATAGTGAACATATCTGTATCAAGACCTGCTTTTAAAGCAGCAAGCTGAAATAAACTGTAATCTTGGACCTCATCGATAAAGACAACACGCATCTTCCATTCATCTGCAATGCCTTTTAAACGTGCTTGTAAATAGTATAGTGCAGCTAAATCTTCGAGTGCCCATTGTTCTTTACGATGTGCCTGCAAAAATTGTTGCTGTTCAAGGTAATGCCATTCAGGGGCGAGTTCTGCTAATAGTTCTGCATCGGTGAGAAGGGAACGATAGAGTGTTTTAATATTATGTTTTGGAAAGCGACGCATATAAGCTGATGCCGTTGTCTTCGTTTCTTTTTCAATGGCAGGAATTCGTTCATCACGCTCATCAATGAATTTTGTGACAACACGTCGCCGTTTTTCATCATCTCGAATTCCATTTAAGGCTTTACCCAATGCCTCATCATACTTTTTATGGAGTGTAGCTAAAACAGCCTGTTTTTTTTGACGTACATGGCTTGCTAAGACCTTTTTAATATGCTCAAGTCGCTTTTCGATAGGCATATATGAAAATTCATATAAAAACAGCTTCTTCAGGTGGGAAGCACGCATGATACAGTATTTTTCAATATAGACATCTTCGAATTGCTCTGCGATCTTTTGTTCCAGCTTTTGTACGTAGCGTTCGATGACATCGCGATAGTAAAGTGAGCCTTTCATTTCAGCAATCCAGGCAGTAGGCTGATGACTACCTCCAGCAACGAGTAACTCTAATTGCTCATTTGGATTTTGAAGCTTAAGCTTTAACTTTGTGGCAGAAAGAACGTAGTCTGTAAAAGTAGTTTGGCATATTTTATCGACGCCAAGCTCTGGTAAAACATCGCCTATATAATCAATAAATAGCTTATTCGGTGCTAAAATCATGAGCTGTTCAGGATTAAAATGTTCACCCATTGTATAAAGGAAATAGGATATTCTGTGTAGAGCAATGGTTGTTTTTCCACTGCCAGCAGCACCTTGCACAATAATTGGTTGACGAAGATGTGCTCGAATAATTTCATTTTGTTCCTTTTGAATTGTTGAAACAATTTCAGTTAGACGAACATCAGCTTTTCCAGCCAATGCTTCTTGGAGTAGTTCATCATTTGTTGTTAGATCAATATCTCTTATATCGAGTAATTCGCCATTTTCGATCTTGTATTGCCTTTTAGCATAGAGATGTCCCTTATGAACTTCACCACGGACATCATACTCCATGTCACCAAGACGTCCATCATAATAAACATTAGCTACGGGTGAGCGCCAATCAACAATAATGGGCTCATGGGTTTCACGATGAAATAGTGATGTCTTCCCAATATAAAGGAATTCTTCTGGGTCACCGGTTTTTTGGAAATGGATTCTAGCGAAATAGGGCTTCTTGCGAACGGCCTCTAGACCTTCTTTTTGATTACGTGCCATTTCAAAAAATCTGGCATTTGTTAAGATATTTAAATAACTTAAACTCGAATCTAAGTAATCAAGATCGGCCATAGATTTACGGATATTTTCTTGAGCAGATTTTAAATCTCGTTGTGATTCGTCTAATATTTGTTGCATATAGCCCTGGGTATACGCTAACCGCTCTACTTCAGCCTGAAAATCTGGATGTTGTACAGTCATTTTTTAGCACCTCCTAGGTACTTACAATTTCAAAGTAGATTATCATACTACTATATATAATATTTACCAGCAAGTGAAAGCAAAAAGTTAATTGTGCTACTATTACATGGGGCTGGAAGGTTTTTCTTTGATAATAATAGAGGAGGTTATTGAATTTGGACATATTTGCACATAGAGGTGTTTCGATAAACTATCCAGAAAATACGATGGCTGCCTTTCAAGCAGCATCAAAGCTCCCTATAGCAGGGATAGAGCTAGATGTTCATTTAACCGCAGATAAAGAGGTAGTGGTGATTCATGATGAGACCATTGATCGTACCTCCAATGGCTCAGGCTATGTAAAAGACTTTACATTACAGCAATTACGTACATTTGATTTTGGTTCGTGGTTTTCACGGGAGTTCGGAGATGAAGTAATTCCTACGTTAGGGGAAGTGTTGGAGTTATTTGCAGGTACCAATCACCGTATCAACATTGAACTGAAAACAGACATTATTGCCTATGAAGGAATAGAAGCGCTCGTGCTCAAAGAAGTAGCAGCACAGCAAATGACAGAGCGAGTGATCATTTCATCTTTCAATCATGAATCATTGCAAACAATATCAAAAATAGCGCCCTATATAGAAAGTGCAGCATTGTTTGCAGAGGTGCTGGTGGATTTCCCAACTTACATTGCTCTTATACCCGCTAAGGCGTTACATGTAAGTTTGCCAACTTCCTTTCGTAAATCAGTTAAACTAGCTCTCGCTGAAGGCGCAACTGTCCGTGTGTATACAGTCAATGAACAACGTGATGCTCGACGTTTACAAGAGCTCGGTGTACAGGCGATATTTACAGATGATCCAGAAAAAATAGTAAGAGCCCTTAGTTAGAGAAGAAGTGGACAGCTAAGAGACAAAAGCTTCCGTGGAATCATTTGCATTTTCAAAATACCCACGGAAAGCAACGTCTTCTAGAGGGTTTTTACCATTTTGCACGATGCTCCTCAATACATCCGAGCATTTGTTGAATAACCAGTGTTTCACCATTGTCGAGTAAAATAGAACCATCGTAATAGCCAAATAGCTGATGTACCTCTGATTTAACTAGTTTGGCATTCGTTTGGGCTATACGCTCAAAAAAGGGTGAAAAGGTTAAGGAGACCTGATTGGAAAATTTAGTTTTTACTTTCCAACGCTGCATATAATCTTCGGAATCATAGTGAAATAATAAATCCTCATGTATTTTTGTCATTTTACCATCAACAAAAACAGCATTTTCAGTCATGCCTGTGCCATCTGTCCATTTACCTCCTAAATTAAGCCCGATCCGTCGTCCGCGTACTCGTTGAGAGGCCATTCCCCAATTCCATAATGCTTCACGTGGCCATACACCTCGTCCATAATCCAACACAGCAAAATTCTCCTCAGCTGAGAAATTAAACCGTCGAGTACCAATTGTGACAACACCTGATGTTGGCAATATGTGATGCTTGCCTGTGAACTGAAATGTTTTCCGATTCCAAGGAATGACTACATTTAGGGTTTCGTCAGCTGGTGGGTGCTGAATGATAAGCTTTGCTCGTAAAACATCTCCGTCAAAGTTTGGTATGGAAACAGATAGATGTGTTTCATTTTGTATATATAATAAATCAATCATCATTTCACTATTTTTAAATGAAACAGATTCTAAAACCTGTGTAGGCATTTTTAGTTTACCACCGAAGGGGATTGTGATCGTTTTTTCAAAATAGCGCTGTGTTTCATATTCAAGGAAATAAACGAAGCAGACTGCTGCGTAATCTAGATGACTAATCGTAGCTGAAAACAAGATTTCATCACCGTAGACACACCAATAGTTCCATTTCTTTTTGCGCATGAGATGGCCGCTTAAATTGCTATTAATAAGTGGTTTGCGTGCAAATCCGATGGCTGCTGGATTTAAATTACCTTTTTTGTCGCATAAAAGAGTTGGCTGTAAAATCTCTTTCTCAGCATGCTGCCTCACATTCAACATCCCTTCTGGTCATAAAATAAAATTGACATATCTTTAAACCCTATTGTAGCAAAAATGTTCTTGAAATTGGAAAGGAACATGCTGAATATAATGGATTTCAATAAGAATTATGAGGAAGGACCTAACTAATAGAAATGCTTAAATAGACATATGATGGCATGAGGAGGTTATGGTATGGCAAAAATGTATAATAGGCAGGCTGCAGTTCAATATGCTAATTTGTGGTGGAACAGACGCAATCCTGCTTTTCCAAATTTTGATGTAGATTGCACAAACTATATATCTCAGTGTTTACTTGCAGGGGGGGCACCGATGCGAGGTGCACCAAGTAGAGAGAAAGGCTGGTGGATTCAGCAAGGGAATTGGAGCTTTAGCTGGTCTGTTGCCCATTCATTACGATGGTATTTAGAAGGATCTACAACTGGATTGAAGGGAAGACGTGTTCAATATGCAGAGGAACTAGAGCTTGGAGATGTCATTTTTTATGATTTTCAAGGGAATGGGAGAATTGACCACTCCGTTATTGTTACAAGTATTCAAAATGGTATTCCTTATGTGAATGCCCATACCTCAGATAGTATTAATAGACCTTATTTTTACGAGGATTCCACCGCCTATACACCAAGCATGACCTACTTTTTCTATCATATAGATGACAGTTTTGCTTAGGAACAGGTAGTTTTAAAGCATACAAATATATGATAATGTGAAAGATAGAAGAGATAAACTCTAATATGTTGTCTTATGGTAGAAGGAGAATTGATATATGAGCGAACAAATTTTATCTGTTAGAGATGCAATTATTCAACGCCGTTCCATTAAAAAGTTTAATGGCCAGCCAGTAGAACGTGAGGATTTAATGGCTATTATTGACGATGCAGTATGGGCTCCCAACCATGGTAATCGCGAGCCGTGGCGATTAGTTATTGCCTGTGGAAAGGAATTAACAAGCCTTCATCAGCTATTACGGGACTTAACAATTCCTAAATGGCAGGAGCTTTCAAGCGAAGATTTAGCGAAGCAGATGTTGAAATTTACATTACCAGGTGGCTATGCCTTTGTTATCGTTCCAGAGGATGCGCGTCAAAAAGAACGTTTAGAAGATTATGCAGCGGCAAGTACATTTATTCAAAACATGCAGTTACTGGCATGGGATAGGGGCATAGGCTCTTGCTGGAAAACACCAGGCTTCCTAGATAACCCAAAATTCCGTGAAGCTTTAAAGGTACAGCCAGGTGAGCGTGTCATTGCTATGCTACAAGTTGGTTATTTTGATGAGGTGCCAAAAGGCAAAGAACGCAAACAAGCAGCTGATATCGTTACAATTTTTGGTGAGTAATCAAACAAAAAATCCCTTCACTTTAAAAGTGAGGGGATTTTTTTATTAATCGATATTTATTTTTGTAATTCTGAAACCTCATATAAATAATCACTCAGAACACGTAAGCCTTTATCAAAGTTTTCTAAATGGAAGTGTTCATTTGGGGCATGGAAGTTTTCACTTGATAGACCGAAGCCCATTAACACTACAGGTAATTCTAAAATTTCATCAAACGCAGCGACGATAGGGATGGATCCACCGCCTCGTGTGTATGCTGTTGGTACATTATACACTTTTTCATAAGAGCGTCCAGCAGCCTGGATAAATGGATGATCGAAAGGCGTTAGGAATGGACGGCCTTTATCGAATTCAGAAATGCTGATTTCCACACCAGCAGGTTTGTGCTTTTCAACATGTGCTTTTAAAAGTGCTACAATTTCATCTGGCTCTTGATTTGGTACAAGGCGGCATGTGATTTTAGCGCCAGCTTCAGCGGGTAGTACTGTTTTGATGCCTTCACCTGAGAAACCACCAAATACACCGTTAACCTCTAGGGTTGGGCGTGCCCAAGTACGTTCTAAATAAGAATATCCTTGTTCACCGAATAATTCTTTTACGCCAACTTCCTGTTTAACAGATTCTTCATCGAAGCCAAGCGCAAGATAAGCCTCACGTTCCTCTTCTGTTAATGGCAACACTTTGTCGTAGAAACCTTCAACTTGAATCGTACCATGCTCATCACGGAAGGATGCTAAAATTTCAGCTAATGCATGAATAGCATTTTGTACGCCACCACCATAAAGACCGGAGTGTAAATCTCCCTTAGCTCCACGCACATCAATTTGAATGCCCGTTAAGCCTCGTAAACCATAGCATACCGCAGGCTTCCCAGGACCATAAAGACCTGTATCGGAAATTAAAATTAAATCGGCGGCTAGTTTTTCTTTATTTTGCTCAACATAGGCAGGTAGATGTGGACTACCAATTTCTTCTTCACCTTCATAAATGAATTTAACATTAACTGGTAATGTCCCTGTTGTAGCAAACAATGCCTCAATCATTTTTAAGTGCATAAAGACTTGTCCTTTATCATCACTTGCACCACGAGCAAATAATTTATTGTCTCGAATTGTAGGATTGAAAGGCTCACTGTCCCATAAATTTAATGGATCAACAGGTTGAACATCATAATGACCATAAAATAAAATAGTTGGTTTACCTTCAGCATGTAGCCAGTCTGCATAAACAACAGGGTGCCCAGCTGTTTGTGTAATGGAGATATTTTCAAGATTTAGTTTTTCAAACGCACTGGCTAGCCACTCAGCTGCATGTTGAATATCCTCTTTATGCTCGGATAAAGAACTGATACTTGGAATACGTAAAAATTCATTCAGTTCATTTAAATGTGCCTCACGATGTTCTGCAAAGTAAGCATCAATTTGCTGTAAATTAGTCATTTAGCATCCTTCTTTCTAATATTTCGATAATAGAAATAGTATAGCATAATTTGCTTTTAGGAAACTTAAATTGTCTTGAAAGATTACACATAGCACCTACAAAATAAACCACAAGTGCTAAATAGCAATTGTGGTTGAGTATTACTTGAGTGGGTTATAAATTTTTTCAGTGAAGTGTTCAGATACAACAGCCAGATCGCTTCGTACTATTAACAGCTAGAATGCATCACTAAAATGCGCTAGCTATCAGGCAAGTCTATTCAAAGCCTCATTAGTGAGCAGTATAACCACCATCAACAAGAAGGGTTGTACCATTAACAAAGCTTGCGTCATCGCTAGCTAAGAAGAGAACGGCTTTAGCTATTTCTTCTGGTTTACCAAGTCGACCTTGTGGGTGAAGGGAAGCTAAATATTCTTTCTTCTGAGCATCGACCTCAGCTAATAGGGGAGTGTCGATATAGCCAGGACACACTGCATTTACACGAATACCGTGTTTAGCGTAAGCAGTACATAGGTTTTGTGTTAATAATTTAACGCCACCTTTTGCAGATGAGTAGGCTGTAGGGTTTGGTAAGGCAACGAAGCTATGAATGGAACCAGCGTTAACAATGACGCCGCCTGTTCCTTGAGCAAGGAATTGTTCAATGGCGTATTTATCAGAAAGAAATACACCTGATAAATTAATATCAATTGTTCTTTTCCATTTTTCAAAAGAAAGCTCGTGTGCTGGTGCATCGTCAGCTACGCCTGCATTTGCATACATAATATCAAGTTTACCGTATTTAGTAACGGTTTCCTTTATCAGGTTTTGAATGTCCGCTTCATTTGTTACATCTGTTTTCACGAAGAGTGTATCAAAACCATTGTTATTTAATTCTTCAGAAACGCTTTGTCCACGATCAGAAAAATCGGCAATAACGACTTTAGCTCCTTCTTCAACAAAGAGACGAACTGTGGCTTCACCAATCCCACTAGCTCCACCTGTAACAATTGCTACTTTATCTTTTAGTTTCATATAAATGACCACCTTTAGTAATGTTATTTTGCTGTTGCACCGCCATCAATAACGAATTCTGCACCTGTTGAAAAGGAAGATTCATCAGAAGCTAAAAATAATACAGTTTGCGCTACTTCCTTTACAGAGCCTAAACGTCCTAATGGGAATAAGTTTTTACCTAATTCATCTTTTGAGCTTCCTGTTGTTGCTGATGCATAGTCTGCCATACCTGTATCAATGTAGCCGGGATGAATGGAGTTGACACGTACGCCGTATGGAGCATACTCCATAGCAGCATCTTTTGTCATAATGCGAACAGCCCCTTTACTCGCGCCGTATAATACGTGACCAGCTGCCCCTGTTAAGCCTGCAATAGAGGAAGCATTAATAACAGAACCATTATGTTGCTTTGTCATAAGCGGCATAATATGCTTCATACCTAAGAACACACCTGTCACATTGATGGACATTAAGCGGTTCCAGTCAGAAAGCTCGATTTCTGCAAGAGGTTTTATGATATAGATACCTGCATTATTGAAAAGAATATCCACTTTATTAAATGTTTTTATTGATTCATCTGCTACCTTTTTCCAGTCTTCTTCATTACTTACATCGTGGTGGAAAAATACTGCCTCACCGCCGATAGTTTGAATATCACGGACTGTTTCGTTCCCAGATTGTTCATTTATATCAGTAATAACTATTTTTGCTCCCTCTTTAGCAAATAATAATGCAGTTTCTTTCCCGATTCCTGTACCTCCACCTGTAATAATGGCCACTTTGTTTTCTAATCTCATTTCAAGCACGCACCTTTCATTTTTTCGGTTATATGGTTGCCTGAGGATTCAAAAGTATTCGCATTGTCTAGCGATACCTTCATCTTACTCCTTTCAATTTGAAATACTATCCTATAAGATGCTGTATAATATAGTGAATGAATATCCTCCATTTATAGGGGTATTTTTAGTGTGAAGGAGAAGAATTTCCTATGACGCATCCATTTCAATCAATTGAAGAAGTAACAATTCAAGAGTTTGTGTTGTTTATTAAAATTCATCATAAGCAAATTGAAGAGAATACAATTATTTACCTTAATCTAGAACCTTCTATAACTGGGGTAGATCGAAAAAGAGCAGCAATGCTATTAGATTCATTTTTGCGTTTAATGACACATGCAAATATCGATGAACTAAATAATGATGATAAGTATTTTTTTAACACTTGGCTTCAATCACAGTTGTCCATTATTGATAGGAAGAGCTTTAATTTATTTCAATTAATTTTTGAGAAATCATTGATTACTTTTATGATTCAACAGAAGAGTAGTCGAACGAACGCCATCTTCATGTATGTATTATCGACATTTACATTACTTGTAGAGCTATACTATGGCTGTGAGGGAGATAACCAAACTGGTAACATAACTACTGAAAATCAAAAAATTAGGCATCTACAGCTATTAGATAGGCTTGATAAATTGCTCATTAGTTCTTCAGGTTATCAGGATTTAGCCCTTATTTTAAAAAAATGTGAAGAGTATTTTAGTTATAAAAGATGTGTATTTTACGCATATGTCCCATGGTCCAATCAATTTTATGGAGTTATTGGCGCAGAGCTACCTAAGGTGCAAAGCATGAAAGGGGAGTTGACTGGAGAAAACACGATACTTAGTTCAAGAAAACCCATTTATTTAAAAAATCCTAAAAATTACGTGAAAGAAGAGCATATCCAATTATTTAATTTATCCTCGATTATTTTTATTCCCATTTTGTGTGAAGATCAATTATTTGGATGGCTAACATTTGATCAACTAGGGGAGGAATTTGATTGTACAAAGGAAGAATTAACACTCCTTGAGGAAGTAGGGAAGCGTTTAGGTTTATTTTTATCACGTAAGGGCGAAAAGGTAGAAAAGAATACAGTGCTTCATTTAACTGACAGGGAATCGATGATACTTGGCCTGCTTGCCGAAGGATATGATAATAAAAAAATTGCTGGTTTATTATTTTTAAGTGAGCATACTGTCAGGGATTATGTAAGCAGTCTGATGACAAAGCTCAAAGCAAAGAATCGAACACAGGTCGTTGCCTCAGCCTTTCGTCTAGGGCTGCTAAGCTAACACACCAATGCACTTCTATTAGGAGTGCATTTTTTGTTTCTTCAAATGCTAATTAATATTCAGACAATAAATACTATTAAAAATATAGTTTAATTAATAGATAACTATTGTCATCAAAAGCTTTTTTGAAGGGAAAGCAGTATAGTAGTAAAACAATTTTTACGAATATTACAAGTGAAAGCGATTAAGCTTACACGATTGTAATGAAATTGAAAGCCAATGCGATAGAGTGTAATACATTATTTTGCGAGAATGTGTATAGAAGCAAGAACAAGAAGCGGAGGCATACACAATGAATGAAAAATTAGAAGGCGTATACGAGGAATACAATCGTTATATATATCATTTATGTTTAAAACTAACTCGCAATAATATAGAAGCGGAAGACTTAATGCAAGAAGTTTGGGTTAAGGTTGTACGCTATGAAGATAGCGTGGCCGAAGTAGAGCATATTAAAGCTTGGCTGACAACTATTACAATGAATACATTTAGAGATCGCTATCGTAAAAAAGTACGACGTAGCAAGTATATGATGAACCAACCTGAAACATTAGACGTACCGATTCTAGATTTGGTTCCCAATAACGATATTTCTACAGAAGAAAAAATTGAAAAGGACATTGTGACAAAACTAGTCCAAGATAAAATGGAGCAATTAGATGCCATTTATAGAAAGACTTTATGGTATTTCTACATAGACCAATATTCACTTGCAGAAATCTCTACAATTATGAAAGTTTCCATTGGTACTGTGAAATCTCGTTTATTCCGTGCAAAGGCTCGATTAAAAGAAATGCTCATGTCAGATACAGCTATAGTGGAATCTGTGCTACCAGCTTAATAAAGCAGATTGGTCGCACATCACGGTACTTAGACGGAAGTATTTGGTCGACTAATCAAAAAAGATGCATTCGCAAATAATTGCAAATGCATCTTTTTATTGTGCTTCAATCTGGCCGATTTGTCTCCACATCCAATAAACATTTAGAAAAAATAGTTCGTAAGGTTTGCAGTTCCTCCGCTGTTAGCATACCAAACATATTATTAATGATTTCACTCACTTGTTGACGAGATTCCTTTAATATGTTTTCACCGTCAGCCGTAATGACTAGTTGAGAAGCACGGCGGTCTGTGGCATGCTGTGTTTTTTCAATAAAGCCACCATTTATCAGCTTGGTTGTTAAAACAGTGACGCCACCAGTAGTTACTTTTAACCGCTCAGCAATAGCAGAAGGGCGTTTTGGGCCCTCCTGCGATAAGTAGTCTAAAATTAAAATATGGGATTTTGAAAAGCCGAGTACATTATGATTATTCCACTCGTTTGCCCACTTACGCTCAATAGATGAAACGACTTCAAACAACGAGGTAATGGCTTTTTGTTTTTCTTGGTCCATAGAAGGTCATCTCCAAAACTGTTTTAACTTTCTTGTGCCAATCTTGTCATCGCATTTAATTCGTAAGCACGTACTTTACGTGGGATAAAACGACGGATGTCCATCTCATTGTAACCAACTTGAATACGTTTTTCATCTATTATAATAGGGCTTCGCAACATTCTTGGGTGTGCCTGAATGATAGCAAATAGCTCTTGAATAGAAAGTTGGTCGATGTCGATATTTAAGTTTTTAAAGTCATTTGAGTTTGTTGCAATGATTTCATCTGTGCCATCTTCAGTCATGCTTAGAATTTCTTTGAATTCTGCAAGTGTAAGTGGGTGAGATGTAATACGTTTTTCTTTATATTCTATGTTGTGATCTTTTAACCATTTAAGTGCTTTTCTGGATGAAGAACAGCTCGCTTGTGAGTAAATTGTAACTGTCATTCTTCATTCCTCGCTTTCTTTTTTAGATTATATTTTACAAATAGCTTATTAGTAAGTTAATAGTTTATATATATATCTTACTAGTAAGCTATATATAAATCAATAGTTAATTGAAAAAATTTCTCAATCGTATTATTATTTTTTCAGTTATATTAAAATATACGAAGATAAGCGTAAAAAGTTTCGTTTATTCAGCTTACAATGATGTAAGTTTATGTTAACTTTTTAGAATTGGTCTTTTTAAGCATAAAATCGATGATGAGTTAATAGGGACTACTAGAATTCTAAATTGTCTCGTAGGAGAGAGTTAGTTGGAAGTAGGAGTAAAATTGTTAGTCCACTGATTATAGTATGTTTAAATGAGGCTATTTATACATCGAAGTTAAAAAATTTAAAAGAGCAGCCCCATAACATGTTGGGGCTGCCCTTGAAATAATTAGTCTTGGCCTTGTTGTCCAGAAGTAAACCAATCTTGAACATTCCAGACTTTTGTTACGAGTCCTTCATAGAAATCAGGTTCGTGACTTACTAGCACAATGGTACCTTTAAATTCTTTCATGGCACGTTTTAATTCATTTTTTGCATCTACATCTAAATGGTTTGTCGGTTCGTCGAAGAGAAGCCAGTTAGCTTCCTCCATCATTAATTTACATAAACGCACTTTGGCTTGCTCGCCACCAGATAATGAATTAAGCGGACGTGTAATATGGTCAGTTTTTAGGCCAGCTCTTGCTAAAGCTGCACGTACTTGGGCTTGTTCCATAGAAGGGAAAGCATTCCAAACATCATCAATTGGCGTGATTTTCTCAGCTTTTACTTCCTGTTCAAAATAGGAAGGATATAGGTAGTCTCCGCGGACTACTTTCCCACCAAGCGCATTAATTTTACCTAACATTGTTTTTAATAATGTGGATTTACCCACACCATTCATACCGACTAAAGCAATTTTTTCTCCTCGTTCAATCGCAAAAGATAGTGGAGGAAGTAATGGCTTGTCTTTATCGTAACCAATCACTAAGTTCTCAGCCTCTACAACGTAGCGGCTAGATGAACGGGCTTCTTTAAAACCGAATTCTGGTTTTACAGCTGTTTCTGGGCGATCAATTCGCTCTAAACGATCAAGTTGCTTAGCACGTGATTTTGCACGACCAGTAGTGGAGTAACGTGCCTTGTTTTTAGCTATAAAATCTTCTTGCTTCTTAATGAATTCCTGTTGCTTTTCATAGGCTTCAATATGCTGACGTTTATTGATTTCAGCAAGCTCAAGGAATTTTTCGTATGTTGCAGTATAACGAGTTAATTTTGAAAATTCCAATTGGAAGATGACATCCACTGTTTCGTTCATAAATTCTGTATCATGTGAGATTAGAAGGAAAGCATATGGATAGTTCTTTAAATAAATTTTCAACCAAGTAATATGTTCCTCATCAAGATAGTTCGTCGGCTCATCTAGTAAAAGTACTTTAGGTTTTTCTAATAAAAGCTTAGCGAGGAGTACCTTTGTGCGCTGTCCACCAGAAAGAGCAGCTACATCACGCTCTAAGCCAATGGCATCAAGTCCAAGTCCACGTGCCACCTCTTCAATTTTCATATCTAATGTATAAAAATCTCCTGCATCTAATGCATCTTGTACTTCTGCCATTTGTTCTAAAAGTACTTCTAATTCTTCAGGCGTTGCGTCTGCCATCTTGCCTGTAATTTCATTCAGCTCTTCTTCTTTTTTATATAATGGTAAAAAGGCATCGCGTAACACTTCACGCATTGTTCTACCAGCCGTTAGTACGGTATGTTGGTCTAGATAACCATAGTGCGTACCAGGCAACCACTCAACTTTTCCTGTATCGTGGATCGTTTGACCTGTAATGATGCCCATTAATGTAGACTTACCAACACCATTAGCTCCTACAAGTCCAATATGATCACCTTCCACTAAGCGAAACGATACATCTTTAAAGAGTGTACGATCACCGAAAGAATGACCTAAATTTTCTACTGTTAATATTGCCATTTCTGTTCCTCCAACTATCTTTCTTGTTTACATTTTATAGTTCTGCAAGCTGCTTGTTAAGTTCTGCTAATTGAGCTTCCATATTCGCAAGACGTTGCTCTGCCTTAGCTACCTGATCGTTGTGCCCAGTAGACTCCAACTTTTCTATATCACCTTGTAAATTCATATAGTCCATTTTTAACTCTCTAATTTGGTATTCAATATCACTTTTTGTTGGCATGAAGACTACTCCTTTTGAGACTATTTTTATAGTGAATGCGTGTAAAAGCGATGGAGGTTTTAAGAATCCCCCACCGCTTATTCTTTAAAATCAATCGGGTACTTGTTGAATTTACTTATGTCCAACTTCTGTAAGAGGTGTTGGAGTGAAAAATTCTTATATATTGTATCATAATCATCTTGGAAGTAGCACTAAGTAGAAGCGATATTATGACGATCATAAGCAAAATCTAAGAGTAATGCTTGAAGTGTTTCATTATTATCAGCAAGATTGAGTTGTCGCTGTTTTCTCACTGCTCGTTCACTGCGAGCTTCGTGTAAAAGAAATTCCATGACAGCATTTTGGATTTGTGATTGCTTCATTTTTCGACCAAGTCCTAGATGGATAAAGCCATTATGCTCACGAGGGAAAGCATGTAAAAGCTCAGCTTCAGTTTGCGCAAGTGTAATGCATGGCACGCCAAAAGAGGCAATCTTATAAGGTGTATAGTTAGCATTACAAATAATGACATCTGCTTTAGGTAGTAGTTTGAGGAGTGCATTTTTATCTCGAAGAATAGCAGTATTGCGACGACTAAGTACCATCATTTGCAAGTCATCCGTTGCATGGCGATAGCTTTCGTCAATCATAACTGTAATTTGTAGTGGTATTTGTAGTTGAGTTAGGTGTCGAAGTGTTCGATACGTTAAATTATGCTCGTCCCCATCCTCGAAAGCGACAACGATATGAGGCGGATTTTCAGGTGTTTTACTATCAGATATATTATCGAAATGCTGATAAGCATCTGGCAGGGCAAAAACAAAGCTTCCACCAATATAATGTGCTGGTAAATAATCTTTCACTTCTTGATAGAGTGCTAGTAGTACACAATCACAGGCTTGGCCACCTTCACCAAAATCATCAAAATGAATAATTGTTTTGCAGAAAGGTCGTAATTCTTCTACTTGCCAGCCTTCAGAATTTCGCCCATCTCTAACAATTAAATCAGGTTGAAGTCCTTTGATTTGCTTAGGTAATTCGTTAAAGTGATCAAATAGAATAGGAGAAACTCCTTCATTCATTAAAATTTGGATTCCGTCATTTGAAGGAGTCTTTACAAAGATAAAAACCTTCTCATTCGAAAGTAGTTTAGCTAATGTTGAAACCCGTTCAAAAGGATACAGCCCTTTATCAATACAGCTTTCAATAATGAAAACAATCGTTTTTTTTGGTTCAATTGCGTGTGTTTCGTTTTGCAAATGTATCCCATCCTTTCCTCTGTCTCTTTAAATTATGGCGAAGAAAGAGCAAGTATGTGTAAAATTTAGGATTTGCTCATGAATGTCTCTAGAGGAATCTTCTAAAATAGCTATCTTTAAACAGTTTTAATCACCAAAAAATGGTCGATATATATAGAAAGGCGAATTGTAGAAATATACATAACAACTGGAAGGTCTTTATCTTGGTTCAGAAAAATCTCTTTACAAATGGAGATGATGGCATGTTTTGCTTAACTCCGATGTGTCAAGATAAGGTCAACGCAGGGTGTCAAGAATTTGAAGGCGAGCTTTTAGAGTGAGCCGTAATTGATATACTATCAATAAGTAGAAGGACGGGAGAAAAAATGAGTATGCGTGCAGCGATTGTTGTAGGGGCGACTGGTTTAACCGGCTCCGCTCTAGTTGAACAATTATGTGAAAATGATGAGTATATTTCAGTAACAGTTATTGCACGAAGAAAGCTAACTTATATGCATCCAAAGTTAGAAGTGAAAATTCGTGATTTTGATAGAATAGAAGAAAACGATATAGGATTTGCTCATGAATTGTATTGTTGCTTAGGTACAACCATTAAAAAGGCAGGCTCTCGTGAAATGTTTGAAAAGGTAGATTTTGAATACCCGTTAGCAATTGCATCTTTAGCAAAAAAACGGGGAATCCCTCATTTTCTTGTGATTACGGCAATGGGAGCTAATGAGAATTCTCCATTTTACTATAATCGAGTTAAAGGCAAACTTGAGCGTGATTTAGAGGAACTAGGCTTACAAAGACTTTCCATTATTCGCCCCTCACTCTTAGTAGGGAACCGTGATGAATTTCGATTAGGAGAAAAGGCAGGAGAAAAATTATTAAAGCTTGCACAGCCTTTATTAATTGGACCTTTAAAACGTTCTAGAGCAATTGAAGCTACACAAGTGGCAAAGGCTATGATTATTATTGCCCTATATGGTAAACAACAGCCAGTCACTATTTATCCATCAGATGAGTTAGCAACATTAGATTATCCGGAAGTACCAGAAGAGGACATTTCAAGAGAAACATTATTTAATTGGGATAAGCTGAATGAAGGCGAGAAAGTTAATCGGGAGGTTGTCATTAATCGAGATAAATATAAACTTGAGGAAACGGTCATTGATAAGGAAGTCCATTTCCGACAACGTGATCAGGATAATTAATTTAGGGATTAAATTCTCGTTCCGTCTAAAGACTGAATTTATATCAATTGTCATGACAATCCTTTCCGAGCCACTTTTCATTTGTTACAATATTATTGTAGAAGATGAATGTGGAGGCAAAGTAAAGATGAAAATTTTACTCGTAGATGGCACGATGTTTGGTCGTAAAACTGGTGCTATTTTAGAGCAAGTGGAGCAATATATTAAAGAATTAGATGCTAGTTTCGAGTTAGAAATGATGCATTTTAGTCAATATAAGCATCAAATTGTGGATGGTTCTCCATTAAATGATGATATGAAAAAAATGATTCAACAATTTGAGGAGGCAGACGCTTACATTATTGCAACGCCTATTTTCCAAGCGTCTATTCCAGGCGTTTTGAAAAATGCCTTTGACTTCTTACACCCTAAAACAATGCGCTATAAGCCCGTATCCATTGTTGCAAATGGAGGCACATATCAGCATCACCTTGTAGTCGAAAATCAGCTAAAACCTATTTTAGACTACTTCCGAGCGCTTGTTACGCCAAACTATGTGTATACACATACATCACATTTTGATGCAGATAATAATATTGTAGACGCAGACGTTCATAGTCGTTTACGTGAATTAGCTCGTGTATTTGTTCAATACTGTGAAATGAGCAAGAACTTGCCCAAAGAAACAATTGACCAACATTAAGATAGCCCTTGTACGGTGGTAAGAAATCACTGTGCAGGGGATTTTTCTTTGTAAGTATTGTTTTAGTATGTGATAAAATAAAACTTTAGTGACTCAGGAAGGAGGGCTGCTCATGCAGGACATCGCTTTACTAGAAAAACAACGCTGTAATCTTATTTTGACCAATAAGGCGAAGGAAGCGGTAGAGGAATGCTCAGCAAACGAGCATGCCTTTTTTGCGTTACAAAGATCTTTTACTGTCTATATTGAAAAACGAAAAGCAAAAACAGTTGGTGAAACCTTTTTATCCATCTATTTTAATGCGGAGGACAATGAAAAATTAAGCGATCTTCTTGCTGAGAAAACGGTTATTATGGATTGTGTGCTAAAGGTGGAAGGATTGCTGGCTACCAATATTCGATTTGTCCATATGCGTGGACCTATTAACACAAATCGTCGCTTAGCAGCCGCATTACAATTTGTGACGAAGCCTAATAATGGAGCAGGTATTCCACTTGAGCTGCACACCAAAATAAGACAGCTACCGATTGCAGAAGAACGTACAGAGTATGTGAAAAAACGTATAGCCAGCTGGGAAGGCTATTTAAAAATACAAGAACGAGATGCAACCATTGATGATATTCATACAGAATTTAAGCAAAGCTATTTCAATGAAGACTTTACACGCTTAACCATTGTATGTCCCTACATAAAGAGTAAAGAATGGAAAAAGCTAGAGGGGTTAAGTGTTAGCATTCAAGGAATTCGAGGCGAAATAGGACAGGTTATAAAGGCTAATGCAGGAAAGCAAACGGTAGAAATTGATGTAAAGCCTTTTATACAGGATTTGGCTCGCAAGGACGGACTGAATCTTCGTTCAAAACAAGCGAGCTTTAGTAATTTTGCGACATTAAGCCAAATTCGACGACTACGTAATGGTTTTACAAAGCTAGAAAAGGGTGAGGCAGTAAACCCTAATTTAGAAACAATACTGTTTGAGAGACGTCCTACAGTTCGTGCATCCAAGCTACGCGAAGATATTGAATTTCATAATAATTTAAATGAATATCAACGACGAGCCGTTTTAGGTGCACTATCAGTTGAGGATTTGTATGTCATTCAGGGTCCACCTGGTACGGGGAAAACAACTGTCATTTCAGAGATTTGTCAGCAAAATGTTAAAGCAGGCTTAAAAACACTTGTTGCCTCACAGTCTAATTTAGCTGTAGATAATGCATTAGGACGCTTACTGTCCAATCAAGAAATTCGAATTTTACGCTATGGTAGAACGGAAAGTATTGAGGAAGAGGGTAAAAAATTTATAGAGGAAAATGTGGCGCTTCAGTGGCGTGCGCAGACACTTGCTGCGATTGAAGAAGCAATTACAATATTTCCAGAACGTCAGCAAGAGCTAGAAGCAAACCTTGTAAAAGCAAAAGATGAGCTAGAGAAATTAGAGCAATGGCTTGAGCAATTAACACAGGAAATGGCTGCAAAAGAGCAGGCAGCTATTGAAGAACCCATTTTACAGCAGAAGATTCAAGCATTAAAAAAAGAATTGAAGGTTGCTAAAACAGAGCAACAAACATGTGAGACTCAAAAAGAGCATTATGAAAAACAGCTCGCACAAATTGAGCCAATTGTACAGCAGCTTGAACAGACACTTGCTGATTACCCTTCAGTCGAGAAACTACAGGGTACGATTCAGAAAACTACTGAAAAAGTGAAACATCTAGAGGCTGCTGCTCAATATAAAGAACTACAAGAACAAAAGCACCAGTTAACACAGCAATTTGAAGAGATACAGCAGAAATATGAAATCGAAAGCAATCGTCTAGTAATCATGAAGGAAGCGCAAAAATATATATACACCTTAACCTCATTTGACCGTATTCAGCGTTTTTTACAACATTATCAAATTCGCCCTTCTCATGTACTTTCGCAACAAATAGGTCGCTTGCAGCATTTAGAGGATGCGAAAGATTTAGAGGCATGGTCAACGATTAATGCTCGTTTACAAAAAGCAATTGTGAAGCTAGAGGCTTTGGTCACGCATGAAGTCAAGGAGCGTGCCCTTGCTAAAAGTAGACTACAACCAGTACAATCGTTTTCTTTGCAAAACCTTACTGGTGTATTCGCACAATTAAACACGGCTTTTCAAGATGGTCAAGCACCCGCAAGTGATGTTATTGAAAGTTATTTGCTCGGGTTATATATGCGTCGTGATTTTGTTTGGCAAAAGGGGATAGCACTAAAGCAACAGCAAGAGCATAAAGATCAGGAATACGAAACTTTTCGTAAAAATCTTGTAACTTTAATTCATCAGGAGTGTGCAATAACTAGCTTTGATGTGCAAAGTTACCAGCGGCAGCTCCAACCATTTTTACAGCATACAGAGCGGTTACAACAATTAGCAAACGCCTTTCAGATTACTGAAGAACCAGAAGAATCTGTAGACTATTTAAAAATTCTTGCCTCCCAAGCTAGAGAGTCTCTTCTACAAGCAAAGCAGCAGCTTGAGGCAGTGGAGCAGGCTAAAGTACAACTCGTTCCTAAACAAGCCTCTTTACAGACTGTCCAAACAAACTTGCAGGAAGTAGAACAGCAGCTAACGCTTATAGAAGAACAGATAAAAGATATTAATATAGCTGGATTGAAGAAAGAAAAGCAACTAGCTACCTATACAAAGCTTTTACAATCTATGCCAGAACGAACGGCTGAAGAGGTGAAGGAAGCTATTCAAACTGCAAAGCATGCAATCGAAGCATTCCAACGTCAGGAAAAACAGCTACCCCTTCACAAAAAACTACAAGAACAATGGCGTGAAAAATTACAAAACGCAACAGAGTATGATTTAGATGAAATTCGAAAACTGTATGTACGTCATGCGAACGTTATTGGTACAACATGCGTAGCTTCTGCCAGTAAGGAGTTTATGGAAAATTATCCGACCTTTGATGTGGTTATTATTGATGAAGTTTCAAAGGCAACACCACCAGAATTGCTCTTACCAATGCTAAAGGGGAAAAAAGTTATTTTAGTAGGTGATCATCATCAGCTACCACCATTACTTGGGGATGATACGCTGGAGGAAACATTGAAGGCAATGCTAGAAGAAAATCCAAACTTTGAAGGCGCACAGGAATTAAAAAATCTGTTGCGTGAATCATTATTTGAGCGTTTATTTAATAATTTGCCACCAACGCATAAGCAAATGCTAGCATTGCAATACCGCATGCATGAGAAAATCATGCAAAGTATCACACCATTTTATGCGGAAGAAGAAAATGGCTTGCAATGTGGCTTACCAGATTCGGATGCAGCAAGAGATCACGGCTTAGAAGGGCAGTTTATAAAACGTGATGACCATTTACTGTGGATTGATATTCCAACAGAAAAACCTTATTTAGAGGAGCAAGTAAAAGGCGGAACGAGTCGTTTTAATGAAGGAGAATTGCTCACAATTCGACGTATTTTACTAGATCTCAATGAAGCGGTGAAGGCAGCAAAAGAAGCAGGGCGTATGCCGCAGGATGCTCAAAAAAGCGTTGGTGTCATCAGTTTCTACGGTGAGCAAGTAAAGAAAATTAATCGCCTTCTTCAGCAAGAATTACAGCTACCACATCTGCAATTTAGAACAGGGACTGTTGATAAATTCCAAGGGATGGAAATGGATGTCATTTTAGTGAGCATGGTTCGTAATACACCCAAGGGCGGGGATATTGGCTTTGCCAGAGATTATCGTCGTTTAAATGTCGCGCTATCTCGTGCACGTGAGTTACTACTGCTTGTTGGAAGTGCAGAAATGTTTGCAAAACGTGCAAAACATCAAGAAACAAGAGAGATGTATGCGAATTTATTAAAAACAGTAAAATCCTACGATGGCTTACGTAATCATGAAGGATTGGTGATATAGATTGTCAAAATTACAACAACGACTAATGCGTGAGCTTCAGCAGAATCGTAATATTAAGATTGTCAAAATGGCTGAATGGTGTATTCCCATTCGAACAGTTGATGTGACCTATGAGCCTGTTCGTCGTTCAACAATGGATGTCTTAATGACAATGCTTCTGCTTAGTATTCAAGAGGCGGATTTTAGCAATGCACAGGAATTGAGCGAGCTATTGCTGGTAGACTCATTATTTATTGAAGACTTGGTTTCTTTAATGATTCGAGTAAACCTTGTGAAGAATGAAGATGATTTCTATAGGCTAACTGAAAAAGGACAGAAGCAGCTAGAACGAGGTATTTTTGAAGAAGAACTAGAGGAAGAAACCTCTACGCTTTACTTTAGTCCCTGCCATCAATCGTTTCTCACTATCGATACGAGGAATGATGAATATGATGAATTGCCAGAGCTTTATCGTTATATTGACAAAGAGGCAGAACAACAGGAACAATTTGAGGAGTCCATGGTGATTGCAGCTTTACAGGAATCGGATGAAGAAGAGGAAGGGAGCTCTCAGAAAGTCATCGCAAAAATTGTTCAAACAGCAGCTCAGCAAATAAATGATAGCCCATGTTTAGAGTTTGTTCTTTATGATAAGGAACAGGATATAGTATTTGTACGAGTTTGGAATACATTACTCAATCAATGGGATTATCATTTAGAGCAACAACTTACAGACGAAGAACAATTAACATGGCGTGAGCAATATTTATCTTGATTCAATTTCAATTGCTAGAAAAAACGAACGTAAATCGCGTTCGTTTTTTTATTTTAATTATAAATTTACAGAGTTAGGTGATAATCGAAAAATTTTTTCGATAAAATACTGCATTAGCACAAATTAAACCATCGCTAAGGAGGGGACAGATGTTAACGATTAGTTTATGTATGATTGTTAGAAATGCACAATGTACGATTGAAAGATGCTTAGATTCGGTTCAGCACCTCGTGGATGAGATTAATATTATTGATACTGGTTCAACTGATCGTACAAAAGAGATTGTCCAAAATTTTACCTCTCGAATTTATGACTTTTCCTGGTGTGATCATTTTGCTAAAGCTAGAAATTTTTCCTTTCAGCAGGCAACAAAAGACTATATTTTATGGCTTGATGCTGATGATGTTATGACAAAGGAAAATCAGCACAAGTTCAGCCAACTAAAGCAATCGTTATTTCCCTCTATTGATGCTGTAACAATGGATTATTATTTGACGCTTGATTGTGATGGGGAAGTGGAGTGTAGTGAACGAAAGTTTCGTCTAGTAAAAAGGGCGAATCATTTTCAATGGGAGGGTGCTGTTCATGAGAATTTAAGGGTGTCAGGGCAGCTCTATCATAGTGATATTGCTGTCACACATTTACCGTTAACGAAAGATATTCATCGCAATATAAATATTTATGAGGGATTAATAAAGAATGGACATTCTCTTTCAGCAATTGAGACATTTCATTATGCGAATGAACTAAAATTACATCACCGTTACCTAGAAGCTATTAATCAATACAACCTATTTTTGGATAGCAACTTAGGCACTACAGATAATCGCATTGAGGCTTGTTTACATGTAGGGGAATGCTATCGACGTTTACATGATGATCAACAAGCACAGCAAGCTGTTTTGCAATCTTTCTTATATGATCGACCAAAGTCAGAAGCATGTTGCCGAATGGGCCAATTTTTTATGGAGCAATTAAAACATAAAGAGGCTATTTACTGGTACTCTCAAGCCTTGCAACAAGCTCCTGCCGATACAATGACTATCCAAAAGCGTGCTTATTCAACATGGATTCCACATCTACAATTAAGCCTTTTGTACAGGGAGTTACGGTTATTTGAAAATGCCTTTCAGCATAATCTAGAGGCACAAAAATGGAAACCGAATCATCAAGAAATAATCAATAATGAAAAATATTTACTTAGTCAGTTAAAGATATAAATCTTTCTTATGGAAAAGGTACATCAATAAACAAGACATAAATAGCTTGGCCAATTAACAATGAAACACCTACAACAACCGTCATAAAAATCACATTACGTGGCCTAAAATTTTTTGCTTCCATTAAAAACCTCCCTCGATATAGAATATTCAGTCAATTCAAGATATGTTTCGAAGGGATGAGTATGCATAATAAAAGAGCAAATTCACTTTAATTGTGAATTTGCCTATTACTAACTGTCTGCAATTAACTGTATACATGAAAAATACTCACAGTGTGCAATGCGCTGTGAGTATTTTTTTAATCAAGCAAAGTGTATTACGAACCTGCTAAACATTATATCGGAATACTTGAAATACAAAGGAACTTTACAATTGAATCTGTTTTATTTATCCAATTATGAGGGGTGGTTGAATCTAAGAAAACACAATCATAAGGATGTAAATCATGCTCCTCTTTGTCAATGACAATGGTTAGTATGCCTTCCAAAACATAAAGAAATTCTTGACCAGAATGAGAATAAGAATCCTCTCGATTTGCACCTGGATTCAATAATACTAAGATGGGATTAAAGAGTGGATTTTCAATGTTTCCTGCTAAATCTCTATAAAAAAATTGGTTATTCATGGTGTTCGTTTTACTAATAATATTACGCATAACTGTAGGTGCGATTTTTTCATCAGACTCTGAAAAAAAATAGCTCGGATTAACACCAAGTGCTTCAGATATTTTTTTCAATGATTCTAGCGTTATGGATGATTTTGATCGTTCAACCTGGGACAAAAAGCTAATTGAAAGATTCGTTTGATCAGCTATTTGTTTTAATGTTAACTTCCGTTCTTTTCGTAAACTTTTTATTTTTGCTCCAATTATATCAGTCACTGTTCTCCACTCCTGTACAAATATTAGTTCTATTTACTATTCAAGAAAAATATCTTTGGGTGAAATTCATTAAGTAAATTTATTTCATAGGTGTATGTTAAGGGTTATTTTATTATTTTGTAATTTGACTAGTCACAATAACTCCGAGAACTAATTAGACCCTAAAGTAACCATACAATAGTAGTTACCTTCTCATGATTCTTATTGCAGTGTTCGTTTATCTACATATTTCACCAAATAGAAGAAGCCACGTTGATAAGGATAACACAAAAGCTTTAATTTCAGAACGGTTACAAAATTTGGGTGTAAATCAATCTAAATCATCAATAAAGATTGATCATTCGAGTTTAAGTGTCACTTAAATAAATATGTGTAATATATAAATAAAAGAAGATTTCATTTAAAAATATTCGGAAAATTTAGTTTACATAGAAAATTCGGTGTGCTATTATCTTCAATAATTGAAGCTGTACTTCAATATTGTATTTGTTGAATCAAGTATTCTATTAAATAATAAAGGAGAATGAAGATGAATTTTCATGGTATTTTGGTTCCTATAGTGACTCCATTTAAACAGGATTTAAGCCTAGATTTAGAAACTTTAAAGCAATTGACAAACACATTTATTGACAAAGGTGTTAATGGTTTAGTGGTGTGTGGCACAACTGGTGAATATTACGCCTTGAATGAAGTGGAACGTGAAACCGTTTTAAGAACGGTGTCGGAAGTTGCTAAAGGTCGAATATCCTTAATTGC
This sequence comes from Lysinibacillus sp. G01H, assembly GCF_028872195.1. Taxonomy (NCBI): domain Bacteria; kingdom Bacillati; phylum Bacillota; class Bacilli; order Caryophanales; family Bacillaceae; genus Lysinibacillus; species Lysinibacillus sp. G01H. The sequence continues at coordinate 437,522 of NZ_CP118397.1, forward strand.
AGGTATTAATGATTTATCAACTGATGGGGCAGTTAACCGTGCCAAACAGGCTAAAGATTTAGGGTATGAAGGTTTAATGTTATCACCCACACCTTATAGCTTGCCTGACCAAAGTGGTTTGATTGCCCATTACGAAACAGTGGCGGCTTCAACTGATTTACCTATTATCATGTACAATTTCCCTGCTCGTATCGGCATTGAAATTGAGTATGAAACGGTGGTGCATTTGTCTAAAAATCAGAATATTGTTGCTATTAAAGAGAGTAGTGGTGATTTTAGCCGTGCATTACGTTTGCTACAAACTCCATTTGAGAATTTTGAAGTGATTTGTGGTTGTGACGATCAGCCAATTGACTTTTTCTTTTGGGGCGCAAAAAGTTGGATTGCTGGAGCAGGTAATGTGTTCCCAGAGGAGCAAGTAGCTATGTTCAATGCTTCCATAGCAGGGGATTGGGACAAAGCACGGCAAATCATGAGGGATATCTATCCTGCTATCCACTCGATGGAATCTGGTAACTACAACCAAAAGGCCAAGTTAGGTTGCCTGAAAGGTGAAATCAAAGTTGGTACAGTGCGCCTACCTTTATCTGATTTGTCAGAAGAGGAAAAAGAGGAGTTTTTGGCTTTTTTTAATAAATAAATTGGAGGAAAGATAAAATGACCGTATCAAAAGAACAAATCTTTGCCCTTGCTAAAGAAGGGAAGCTTTGGGCTGGTAACTTAATTGATGGTTTTTCGACTACAGACTGTAAAATAGAAAATCGTACTCCAATCGACAACAGCATAATTGGCTATATAGCCGATGGTAATTCACAGGATGTAGAGGCGGCTGTTAAGGTAGCTAGAGAAACATTTGAAACAGGTACTTGGAGTAAATTATCCCCGAGTGAGAGAAAAAAAGTAATGATTAGATGGGCACAATTACTAGAAAAACACAGTGAAGAATTGGCCGCCTTGGATTGCGTAGATGCAGGTAAACCTATTACAGAATGTTTGAATACTGATATGCCAGCAACCATTGATACATTTTATTGGTATGCTGAAGCCATTGATAAAGTCTTTGGCAAAGTTGCTCCTACAGGTAAAGATGCTCTGGGTTTGATTGTCACTGAGCCCATTGGCGTAGTTGGTGCAGTATTACCTTGGAATTTCCCCGCGCAAATGTTTGCTTGGAAAGTAGCACCTGCTTTGGCAGTAGGTAATTCTGTGATTGTAAAACCGGCGGAATTAACGTCACTTAGCGCATTCCGTATGATTGAACTTGCTTATGAAGCGGGGGTGCCTAAAGGAGCATTAAGTTTGGTGTGTGGTTTGGGAGAAAAAGTAGGTGAACCTTTGGGAAGACATATGGATGTGGATGTTGTCTCGTTCACTGGTTCAACAGAAGTGGGTAGATATTTCTTAAAATATTCAGCAGAAAGTAATCTTAAAGAAATCATTTTAGAGTGCGGTGGTAAGAGTCCACAAGTATTGTTTGAAGATGCAGATTTGGATGCGGCAGTTCCACATATTTTATCAGCCGCTTTCTGGAATATGAGTGAAAACTGTAGCTGTGGTTCTCGATTGATTGTACATGAATCTATTAAAGAGGTGTTATTAGAAAAACTAAAGGAAGGCTTAAAGAGCTGGAAAGTAGGAAATCCAATGGATGAGTCGGTCGCCATTGGTCCCATGATTGAAGAAGCGCACTTTAATAAAGTAAAATCATTCCTCGACATTACTATTCAAGAAGGTGGTCGCTTAGTTACTGGTGGTAATATTCACTGTGAGATGGGCAGTGGTTGGTACATTGAACCCACTATATTTGACAATGTAACCGCTAACATGACCTTGTTCCAAAATGAAGTATTTGGTCCGATTTTAGCAGTTAGTACATTTGAAACGGAAGAAGAGGCCATTGAACTTGCCAATAACACTACCTATGGTCTGGCTGCATCTTTTTATAGCCAAAACGTTCAGCGAACGATGCGTGTGGCACGTGAGATAAAAGCAGGAACTGTTTCTGTGAATGGCTTTAGCGAGGGCGATATCACTACCCCGTTTGGAGGCTTTAAACAATCAGGTTTTGGTGGTAAAGACAATGGCTTGGAAGCACTTGAGCAATATGTGCAAACAAAAGTAATTTGGTACGTTCAGTCATAATAATTTGAATCGGCCTTTATGGGGGAGTGTATATGGAGAAAACAGACAATAAGCAACTAAAAAAAGTTGTTGCTGCATCAATGATTGGATCTGTAGCTGAATGGTATGAATTTTTCTTATATGGTACTGCATCTGCTCTCGTTTTTGGAGAATTGTTTTTCCAGAAAACAGGGAATGCTATTGATGGCATCTTAGCTGCATTTGCACTCTATGCAGTAGGATTTCTAGCCAGACCTATCGGTGGACTTGTTTTTGGTCATTATGGTGATAAAATCGGACGTAAAAATTTATTACAAATTAGCTTGATCATCGTTGGAATAACGACTTTCTTAATGGGATGTATTCCCACATTCAATAGTATTGGTTATTGGGCTCCTATCTTACTTGTTACTTTACGTTTAATTCAAGGATTTGCTTTTGGTGGAGAATGGGGTGGTGCTGTTATTTTAGTATCTGAGCACAGCCCAAACAATCGTCGTGGTTATTGGGCAAGTTGGCCACAGGCGGGTGTGCCACTGGGAAATTTAATAGCTACAATTATCCTTTTACTTTTATCTAAAAACTTAAGCCCTGAGCAATTTATGGATTGGGGTTGGCGTGTAGCATTTTGGTTCTCAGCAGTTGTTGTACTGATTGGACTTTGGATTCGCAAAAGTGTAGATGATGCCCCTGTTTTCAAAGAAGCACAAGAAAAACAAGCGCAATTAGAAAAACAACAATTAGGTATTATTGAAGTGGTTAAATACCACAAAAAAGCGATAATTGCAGGTATTGGAGCTCGTTTTGCAGAAAATATCTTATACTATATGGTGGTTACTTTCTCCATTAGTTATTTAAAACTTGTCGTCAATAAAGACACTACCCAAATCTTATTATTAATGTTTGGTGCTCATGCTATTCACTTTTTCTTCATACCATTAATGGGTCACTTAAGTGATATTTGGGGGAGAAAGTCTATCTATATTACAGGAGCAATTTTAACAGCGTTTTGGGGATTTGTTGGGTTTCCGATGATGGATACAGGAAATGATTGGATCATTATGTCTGCTATTACTCTTGGTTTATTCATTCAATCGATGACGTATTCTCCATACTCAGCATTAATGACAGAGTTATTCCCAACTCATATCAGATATACAGCATTGTCCTTATGTTATCAAGTAGCACCAATTTTAGCAGGCTCATTGGCTCCATTAATTTCATTAAGTCTTTTAAATAAATTTAATAGCTCCATCCCAATTTCAATTTACTTGGTTATATCAAGTATCATTTCTATTTCATGTATCATGCTGGTGAAGGAAACAAAAGGAAAATCACTTACTTTTAAGAAAGCACAGTAAATAGGTTTGCTGGCTATAACGTTTAAAATTATGTACGATAATCAATTTAATTTTAGATAACTAGTTCTATTAATATAAAGAAGAGCATGTTTTGACGATTTCTTTCAAAACATGCTCTTCTTTTATATTTTATTTTTAATCGAACTTTAACCCCTTCAACGCTTCAGCAAGTGCATTGTTCACAGGTTCCTCTTTGTTTTGTTGCTTTAAGTACTTTTGTACTGAGCGCTTGTCGACCTTGCCTCCGCCTTCTTTTTTGCGTCTTGCTTCAAAGGCAGATAATTTTTCACGATAGCCACATTTACAAACAAAAATTTGACCATCGCCTTCTCCGCGAAGCTCCAATTTTTTATGACATTGTGGACAACGTGCATTTGTGGTACGTGAGACATTTTTACGATGACCACATTCGCGATCTTGACAGACAAGCATTTTTCCTTTCTTGCCATTCACTTCAAGCATCGGTTTACCGCAATCAGGACATGATTTGGTAGAGATATTATCATGCTTATACTTTTTGTCACTACCCTTAATCTCTGTAACAATTTCCTTTGTGTAATTTTTCATCTCGCTAATAAATACATCTTTTTTTAGCTTACCCTTTGCAATAAGCTCAAGCTTTTGCTCCCAATCTGCTGTCAGGGCAGGGGATTTTAATTCCTCTGGCACTAGGTCGAGTAGTTGACGACCTTTAGAGGTAATATAAATATCTTTGCCACCACGTTTTTCTATTAAGAAGGAATTGAAAAGCTTTTCAATAATATCTGCACGTGTTGCGACTGTGCCAAGACCACCCGTAGATTTTAATGTGTCGGCTAATTTTTTATCATTCGTTGCCATATATTTTGTTGGGTTTTCCATGGCTGATAAAAGAGTAGCTTCGTTAAATCTAGCAGGTGGCTTTGTTTGACCAGAAGTTTGGGCAAGAAGCTTTACTTTTAACATATCGCCCTTATCAATGCGTGGTAATATTTGTTCCTTTACGTCATCTGCTGTGTCCTCATCATCAAAGCGATGTTCATAAACTTCTTTCCAGCCAGATGATAAAATCGTTTTTCCACGAGCAATAAAGCTTTCATCGCCAATTTTTGCACGTAATGTTAATTGTTCATATTCAAAAGCAGGAAGTAGAACAGCTAGGAAACGCTTTACAACAAGATCATAAATTTTACGTTCTTTATCTGTGAAAGCTGAATAATTTACATAGCCCTCTGTTGGAATTATCGCATGATGATCGGATACTTTACTATCGTCGACAAAGGCCTTTGTTGGCTTGATTGGTTTAGTGAGCAGTTTATTGGCGATGGAGCGATATTCACCAATACCACAGGCCTTTAAGCGTTCTGGTAGTGTAGCAACGATATCCTGTGAAATAAAGCGAGAATCCGTACGTGGATAAGTTAACACTTTATGTTGCTCATAAAGTTTTTGCATGATATTCAATGTTTCCTTCGCTGAGTAGCCGAAGATTTTATTGGCATCACGCTGCAATTCAGTTAAATCATAAAGGCCAGGTGCAAATGATTTTTTAGGTTTCTTTTCAATGTCCGCAACGATGGCATTGCTATTTCCTATTTTTTTCACCAGTGTATCGATTTTATCTTTATCAAAGCTACGACTATTACCATTTTGGTCTTGCCATGTGAGCTTTAAGTTGTCAGCTGTTTGCGCTTCAATACCATAATAAGTTTGTGCCTTAAAGTTTTTAATCTCATCTTCACGTGCAGCAATTATCGCTACTGTTGGTGTTTGTACACGTCCGCAATTCAACTGTGCGTTAAAGCGGGTAGTTAAAGCACGAGTAGCATTCAGCCCAATATACCAATCTGCCTCTGAGCGAGCTACAGCAGAGGCATATAGATTATCATATGCATTACCTGGCTTGAGATTGGCAAACCCATCTTTAATTGCCTTATCTGTAACAGAGGAAATCCATAGGCGTTTCAAAGGCTTTTTAATTTTCACTTTATCGAGTATCCAGCGTGCTACTAATTCACCTTCACGTCCAGCATCTGTAGCAATGATGATTTCATTAACATCATTACGTGTAAGCTGACTTTTGACCGCATTAAATTGCTTTCCAGTTTGCTTTATAACCGTTAGTTTTAAGCGTTCAGGTAACATGGGTAGATCTTCAAGATTCCATGTTTTATATTTCACATCATAGCTTTCTGGGTCAGCTAGTGTTACAAGATGTCCAAGCGCCCAAGTCACAATGTATTTATCTCCCTCAAGGAAGCCATTTCCTTTTTTATTACATTTCAGTACACGTGCAATATCACGTGCTACAGAAGGTTTTTCAGCAATTACTACGCTCTTTGCCATTGTTAACACCCTTTCATAGTTCCATGGTTTTAAATATAGCATAGGTTGAGTGGGTTCGCAGTTTAACTGCAATGTAAAATGCATTTAATAGGCAAAGAAAAGAAAGGGAAGAAAAATTGTCATGAAGAGCAAAGAAACTTCATATGGTGTATATGTGATTTTAGCCTTTTAATTTCTGTTCTATGTAAAAATTATGCTCGTAATTTTGCGAAAAATCTATTTTGTTGCTAGACACCAAATTTTGAGAATGCTATATTTATGTTGTCATAGTATTTTTATAATTAGGAAAAAATAGAATACTTTATGGGTTTGAATGATTTTTCCTGATTATAAGGAGTGATGAAGTATAGAGCTAGATGAAGGATGATAGGTGCCTATGGTAAAGAAAACTTTAAAACAAAGAATTGTAGACGCTTCCGTTGAATTGTTTCAACAAGATGGTTATCACAATGTAACAGTGGATCGTATTGTGGAATACATTGGGGCATCAAAGGGTGGATTTTATCATAATTTTAAATCAAAAGATGAACTGTTGTATGAAATTCATGATGTCTTTATTTCATATGTCATTCAACAATCGCAAGCTGCATATGACAAATTCAATACACCTATCACACGTTTGTGTGCCATGCTGCAAACACTGACACAAGTATTTGATATGTATCAAGCACATATTACGATTTTTTATGAAGAAAGTCGTTCACTCTCAGATGAATATAGTGACATCATCCATAAAAAGCGAGATCACTATCGTGATATTTTACAAAGAGTGATAGCAGAGGGTCAGGAAGCAAAGGTTTTTCGTACCGAATTACCTTGTACAATTGTGACAATGGCAATTGTCGGGATGATTAACTGGACATACAAATGGTTTAAGCAATCAGGACCATTAACGATGGAGCAAATCACAGATGTTTTTACCGATATGGTATTACGGGCAATTGTGACAGAACAAGCCATGGAAGAAGCGAAGCAATTTATAATAAAGGGGTAGCCAGTAGGAAACACTGGTTTTATTATTTGTTTTTACAAACCGACTAGTCGGTATTAACTGTAAGCAATTATTCTTAAGCTACATTTACTATGGCAAATTCGACATTAGGGGGACTAGGGATGAATTTTGAATTAACAAAAGAGCAAGAAATGATTCGAGACATGGTGCGTGATTTTGCTGAGAAGGAGATTAAACCGTATGCTCGTGAGGTTGATGAGACATCAACAATGAGAATAGAGAGCTTTAAGAAGATGGCAGAACTAGGCTTATTGGGTATCCCGTTTCCTGAGGAATATGGTGGATCAGGTGGTGATACGGTGTCCTATGCTTTAGCTGTAGAGGAGATTGGTCGAGCATGTGGGGGCACAGGGTTAAGCTATGCAGCTGCTGTTAGCTTAGGAGCCTCACCAATTTACAACTTCGGCACAGAGGAACAAAAGCAAGAGTGGCTAGTTCCATTAGCTAAGGGTGAGACATTAGGATCATTCGGTTTAACAGAGCCAAATGCTGGTTCAGATGCAGGGGGCACACGTACTACAGCTATTATTGATGGTGATGACTACATCATTAACGGAGAGAAATGCTGGATCACCAATGCAGGATATGCTCGACAAATTATTGTAACGGCGGTAACAGGTAAACGTGAGGATGGTAAAAAGATTATTTCTTCTATTATTGTGCCAACAAACACACCAGGTGTAACAATCAACTGTAATTATGACAAAATGGGTGTACGTGGCTCCAATACATGTGAGATTGTGTTAGAAAATGTTCGTGTCCCAAGAACAAATCTATTAGGGGATGAAAAACGTGGCTTTAGCCAGTTTTTAAATACATTGGACGGTGGTCGTATTTCCATCGCTGCTCTTTCTGTTGGAATTGCCCAGGCTGCTTATGAAAAGGCACTAAAATTCGCGAAGGAACGTGAGCAATTTGGTGCACCTATTTCGAAGTTACAGGCGATCCAATTTAAATTAGCTGACATGGCGATGGAAATAGAGCTAGCTCGTACGTTAGTACATAAAGCGGCATGGTTAAAAGATCAAAAGAAGCCATTTGGCAAAGAAGCTGCGATGGCTAAACTATTTGCTTCTGAAATGGGCTTCCGTACATGTAATCAAGCAATCCAAATTCATGGTGGTTCTGGATATATGAAAGAATACGATGTAGAACGTCATTTACGTGATATTAAATTAATGGAAATCGGTGAAGGGACATCTGAAATTCAACGTCTTGTTATTTCTCGTCTAATTGGCTGTTAATCATCATTAGTTAAGTTAAATAGCATAAATAAGGGGGATCTTCATGGCAGAACTTGTGTATCAAACAATTGGTCAATTGCTAGATGAACAATCAAAAAAGTACCCGCAGAATGAAGCATTGGTCTATGCTGACAGAAATTTACGCATGACTTATGAACAGCTAAATCGTCAAGCGCGATACGTAGCGAGAGGTTTAATGGCTCTTGGAATTGAAAAGGGAGATCATATCGCAGTATGGACGACGAATGTTCCTGAGTGGGTACAGCTTCAATTTGGTACAGGGAAGATGGGTGCTCCAATTGTAACGGTAAATACGAATTACCGTGCGAGTGAGTTGGAGTATTTATTGAAGCAATCTGATGCTAAAACGATTTTTTTAATTGAAAATTATCGAGACCATTCTTTTATCAATACACTGCAAGAGTTATGTCCAGAGCTTGAACATTGTGAACCAGGTAATTTGCAATCAAAGCGACTACCTTTATTAAAAAATGTTATTTTAATCGGTGAAACCAAATACCCCGGCGTACTTAATTGGTCAGATGTTTTAACAGCTGCCGAGCAAGTAACCGAGGAACAGTTAGATCAGAGAGAGCAATCTCTCCATTATGATGATGTCATTAATATTCAATATACTTCTGGTACAACAGGCTTTCCTAAGGGAGTAATGCTAACGCATTTTAACTTAGTCAATAATGCTGTCAATATTGCTGAATGTATGCGTTTAACGGCAGAGGATCGTCTATGTATCCCAGTTCCATTCTTCCATTGCTTTGGTTGTGTCATAGGCACATTAGCCATCACAACGAGTGGTGGAACGATGGTACCAGTACAGGAGTTCTCACCTGAAGAGGTACTAAGAACCGTTCAACAAGAGCAATGCACTGCCTTACATGGCGTGCCAACGATGTTCATTAGTGAACTTAATTTATCAAATTTTGCATCTTTCGATCTTTCAACTTTACGTACAGGCGTCATGGCAGGATCAAACTGTCCAATTGAGGTTATGAAAGCGGTCATTGAGAAGATGGGCATGAAAGATATAACAATATGCTACGGTCAAACAGAATCATCACCTGTTATTACACAGACAAGAACGGATGACCCGCTAGTGTTAAAGGTGGAGACGGTTGGCCGTGCTTTACCTAACCTAGAAGTAAAGATTGTTGTTCCTGGAACTACCGAGGAAGCTCTGACAAATGAACAGGGAGAGCTGTGTACAAGGGGCTATCATGTGATGAAGGGCTATTATAAAAACCAGGAGGAAACAGATCTGGCTATTGACGAGGATGGTTGGTTGCATACAGGTGATTTAGCAACAATGGATGAAGCAGGTTATGTCCGTGTAACAGGTCGTTTAAAGGATATGATTATCCGTGGTGGCGAAAACCTATATCCTCGTGAAATTGAGGAGTTCCTTTATACACATCCGAAAATTTCAGATGTTCAGGTTGCAGGTGTCCCTGATCCTGTTTATGGCGAGGAGGCGGCAGCTTGGATTGTTTTAAAAGAAGGGGAGCAGGCTACAGCGGATGAAATCCGAGATTATTGTCGAGATAAAATTTCTAGACATAAAATTCCGCGACATATTTTCTTTATTGATAACTATCCAATGACTGCATCTGGAAAAGTTCAAAAATATAAATTACGAGAAGATTTCGTTATGACCGTAAAGTAAGGAGGGGCAGTGAATATGTTCAACAAGGTATTAATTGCAAATCGTGGGGAGATTGCTAGACGTGTGATCAGAACATGCAAGCGCCTAAATATTCATACGGTTGCTATCTATTCAGAGGCAGATGCAGAAAGCTTACATGTGAAAGATGCAGATGAAGCTTTCTGTGTGGGGAAGCCACCGGTTGCACAGAGCTATTTAAATATCGACCGCATTCTTGAAATTGCACTAGAAAGTGGCGCAGAGGCTGTTCATCCTGGCTATGGTTTACTATCAGAGAATGCAAATTTTGCGAAACGTTGTGCAGAGGCGGGTTTAGTGTTTATCGGGCCAAGTGCTGATGTGATTGCTTCAATGGGCAGTAAATTAGAGGCACGTAAAACAATGAAAGCTGCAGGTGTACCGATTGTAGAGGGTGTAGAAGCGCCTGTGAAGGATGTAGAAGAAGCCACTAGCATAGCGGAGCGTTTAGGCTATCCTATTATGTTAAAGGCATCTGCAGGCGGTGGCGGTATCGGTATGCAACTAGTTGAAAATGCCGAGGAACTAGCCAAAGCTTTTGAGGGCAATCAAAAGCGTGCACAATCATTCTTTGGTGATGGCACGATGTATATGGAGCGGTTCATTGCTAACCCTCACCATGTCGAGGTGCAAATTATTGCAGATCATCAAGGCAATGTTGTTCCATTATTTGAACGTGAGTGCTCTATTCAACGAAGAAATCAAAAAGTAGTAGAAGAAGCACCATCCCCGTTCATCTCACAAGAGACAAGAGAAAAAATGCTAGAAGCGTCAGTTAAGGCGGCAATGCATATTGGTTATGTCAATGCTGGAACAATCGAATACTTGGTTGATGAAGATCAAAACTTTTATTTTTTAGAAATGAATACAAGACTACAGGTAGAGCATCCCGTTACGGAGGAAATTACGAAGCTTGATTTAGTAGAAGAGCAATTAAAAATTGCGGCAAAACAACCTCTTACATTTACTAGAGAAAATATTACTAAAGAAGGGCACGCGATTGAAGTGCGCATATACGCTGAAAATCCTTCGACATTTTTCCCGTCTCCAGGTACCATTACGACTCTTGAATTACCGACCGGTGAAGGAATTCGACATGAATGTGGCGTAGAGTCTGGTTCAGTGGTAACACCATTCTATGATCCGATGATTAGTAAATTGGTAGTGTGGGGGGAAACAAGAGAAATTGCCTGTGAAAGATTAGCACAAGCGCTAAAGGCGTATAAAGTGGAGGGGATTCAAACGAATATCCCGATGCTTTTAAATACCATCACACATGAGCAATTTTTAAAAGGGCATACGACAACAAAATTTGTAGAGCAATATTATTTACCACAATTAGCAGAAACAAAATAACAATGATCATGTATTCGTGCTTCCATAGAGGGACGAATACATGATAAAAAAATTAGGAGTGAATGATTATGGCAACAGTAAAAGCAAGCATGGCAGGAACAGTATGGAAAATCGTCGTAACAGAGGGCGAGAAAGTGACAGCAGGTCAAGATGTAGCCATTTTAGAATCGATGAAAATGGAAATTCCAATTGCAGCAGAAGAGGATGGCGTAGTGACGAAAATCATTGCCAATGAGGGAGACTTTATTAACGTTGATGATGATATTTTAGAAATTGAATAAGAGGAGGCTTGTTTATGCAGCTACCTAAGCAAGTCACAATCAAAGAAGTTGGTCCCCGTGATGGCTTACAAAATGAAAAAACGCATATTTCAACAGCTGATAAAGTGCAATTAGTAAATTTATTAGGTCAAACAGGATTAAATTATATTGAAGTGACATCTTTTGTGCATCCCAAATGGATTCCTCAATTGGCAGATGCAGTCGAGGTTCTGCAAGCCATTAAAAGACATAAGGATATTACCTATGCGGCACTTGTACCCAATATGCGGGGCTTAGAACGCGCATTGCAGGCTGAAGTAGATGAAGTAAGTATTTTTATGTCTGCTAGTGAAAGTCATAACCAAAGTAATATTAATAAAACCATAGATGATACATTTCCCATATTAGAGGAAGTTGTAGTAGGAGCTCAGGCTGCAAAGAAACATGTTCGAGGTTATATCTCAACGGTTATTGGTTGTCCCTATGAGGGGTATATGCACCCTGACAAGGTATTACGAGTAACGGAAAAATTATTAGAGATGGGTGTGACTGAAATATCGCTTGGTGACACAATTGGTGTTGGTGTACCGACGCAGGTTGAGTTTCTTTTAGAGGAATTACTAAAAAGGTATCCTGCTGAAAAATTTGCCATGCATTTTCATGATACACGTGGGACCGCATTAGCCAATATTATGAAATCCTTAGAGATGGGTATTAGCAAATTTGATAGTGCGCTTGGTGGGCTAGGGGGCTGCCCATATGCAAAGGGTGCCTCAGGTAATGTAGCCACAGAAGATTTATTGTATTTATTTGATGAGATGGGCATTGAAACAGGCGTAGATCGACAAAAGGTGCTAGAGGCGGCACTCTTTATTGAAGAGAAGTTAGGCAAGGCTGTTGCATCAAAGCAAATGGCTATTGTCCGCAATGAAAGGAGTGCAATTCAGGGATGACACAACTCGTTCGTTTTGAATTACTAGAGGATAGTATTGGACTTATTACACTTTCAAGACCAGAAGCTGCTAACGCTATGTCGGTTCAATTACTGCATGAGCTGTCTGACACGCTTGATCAAATCAATGGAGATCCAGCAGTGCGTGTAGTCCTTCTAACAGGTGCGGGCGAAAAGGCATTTTGTGCAGGTGCTGATTTAAAGGAACGTAAAGGAATGTCTGATCAACAAGTGAAGAAGATCGTGCAGCTGATTGGTGCCACTGTGGCAAAAGTTGAAACACTTGCACAGCCTGTCATTGCTGTCCTAAATGGTGTAGCCTTTGGTGGAGGCTTGGAGTTGGCACTAGCTTGTGATTTACGAATTGCTGCTACACATGTAAAGCTTGGCTTAACAGAAACTTCGCTCGGTATTATTCCAGGTGCTGGGGGGACACAGCGACTTCCACGTTTAATTGGTCTTGGTAAAGCAAAGGAATTAATTTATACAGCACGTAGGCTCAATGCCGAAGAAGCTGAAAATTATGGCATTATCGAATATGTTTATGAAGGACATGAGGTATTAGATAAGGCACAACAGCTTGCACTGGAAATGGCAAAAAATGCACCACTCTCTTTAGTGCAAGCCAAAGTTGCGATCAATCAAGGTGTTGAGGTAGATTTAGCTACCGGGTTAAAAATTGAATCACTTGCATATAGTGCACTGATCCCAACAGAAGACCGATTAGAAGGCTTACTTGCCTTCCAAGAGAAGCGAGCGCCACAATATTCAGGGAAATAAAACGCCAAGAAATCATTTTGGTGTAATCGATTGGGCAAAGGGAGGAAATAAACATGAGCAATATCTCGACAGAAAATACACCACCTACAATGAAAGATAAAATTTTAGCAGGTGGATTACCAAAATATCATGATAAAAATGCACAACAAGGCAAGCTATTTGTACGTGAGCGTCTTGAACTTTTACTTGATGATGGTCTTCAATCGGAGGATGGGCTCTATGCAAACTGTTTAGCAGGGGATTTACCAGCAGATGGCGTTATCACTGGTATTGGTAAAATTCATGGTCGTACGGTTTGTGTGCTAGCGAACGATTCAACAATTAAAGCTGGTTCTTGGGGAAAACGCACAGTTGAAAAAATGATTCGCATTCAAGAAACTGCTGAAAAGTTGAATTGTCCATTACTCTATTTAGTGGATTCAGCGGGTGCGCGTATTACAGATCAACTTGAAATGTTCCCAGGACGCAGAGGTGCAGGACGCATTTTCTACAATCAAGTCAAGCTGTCAGGAAAAGTTCCGCAAATTTGCTTATTATTTGGTCCTTCCGCAGCGGGTGGTGCCTATATTCCTGCATTTTGCGATATCGTGGTGATGGTAGAAGGAAATGCTTCTATGTATTTAGGATCTCCTCGTATGGCCGAAATGGTTATCGGTGAGAAAGTAGATTTAGAAACAATGGGTGGCGCAAAAATGCACTGTTCCGTTTCGGGTTGTGGAGATGTGCTTGTTAAATCCGAACAGGAGGCTATTACTTATGCGCGCAAATATTTAGGATACTTCCCTAATAACTATGCAGAGCGTAGCAAGGTAGAGGCTCCTAAACCACCGGCTTCATTTGATAAATCTATTGAAGAATTAATCCCTCAAAATCAAAATGTTCCATTTGATATGTATAAGCTAATTGATCGTATTATCGATGAAGATTCGTTTTGTGAGGTTAAGAAATTATTTGCACCAGAATTAATTACAGGCCTTGCCCGAATTAATGGTCAATCAGTCGGCATTATCGCTAACCAACCACGCGTCAAGGGAGGCGTGCTATTCCATGATTCTGCTGATAAAGCGGCGAAATTTATTTCACTTTGTGATGCATTCAATATCCCACTGTTATTCCTAGCAGACGTTCCAGGCTTTATGATTGGTACTCAGGTAGAAAAAGCAGGAATCATCCGTCATGGTGCTAAAATGATTTTTGCCATGAGTGAGGCAACTGTTCCTAAGCTAACAGTCATTGTGCGTAAAGCGTATGGTGCAGGATTATATGCAATGGCTGGCCCTGCGTTTGAACCAGACTGCTGTATTGCCTTATCAAATGCACAAATTGCCGTAATGGGACCAGAAGCTGCTGTCAATGCAGTCTATGCCAATAAAATTGCAGAACTTCCAAAAGAAGAGCAAGCAAGCTTCATTGCCGAGAAACGTAAAGAATATCAAGAGGAAATTGATGTGTATCGCTTAGCTTCAGAGCTTATCATTGATGATGTGATTGAGCCTAATGAGCTGCGTAAGGTACTAGAAAATCGCTTAGAACTTTATATGTCAAAATACTTATTATTCTCACAACGTAAGCATGGGGTAAACCCAGTTTAAACATACTTATTATAAGGCTGTCTCTGCTGGTAGGAGACAGCCTTTTTGGGTGATAATTTTTTCAGCTACTTGCAAGCTATAGTTGAGCATATTAAAATATGGGAAGGAATAAAAGGGAAGTGGGTGTTAAGCTTGTCTAAAAACAACATAGCGGATGTTCAAAATAATGCCAAGCTCCCATTACCATATCGGGATGTCATTGATACATATTATTTGCCGCTAAAGGTTGCAGGTTGGATTTTATTTAGTATCTATTCATTTATGGCTTTTTATAAATTGGTTATTGATCGCTTAGTAGATGTAGTCGTCATTTTATTAAAGGGAGATTACTCTATAGGTGACTTAGGATTGTTTGATTATAGTAGCTGGCGATTAACTACTAATTTTATGCCCTTCGAAACGATTCTCCGTTATATAAACTACTCTCAGTATTTTAATTGGGAAATTATAATCGTTAACTTACTTGGCAACTTATTAATTTTTACTCCAATGGGCTTTTTACTGCCATTACTATCGAAGAAATTCCGAAAAGCGTGGGTTATTATTTGTTTAGGCTTTATTTCTAGTCTTGCTGTTGAAACCGTTCAATTTATTTTTACCGTTGGTTCTGCAGATATTGATGATTTAATTTTAAATACAATTGGTGCATGGCTTGGTTACTTAGCCTATAAAGGTATATTGATTAGACCCAAAAAATGAGAAAAACAGTCCCGTATGAAGGGGCTGTTTTTTTATTTAATGTTGATTAACACCATTTGTTTAGTGTATATGGTAATAAATTTTATTGAAAAGTGTATGGAGCTAATAAATGAATATGAAAATATGAGCTGAATGAGGTTCTTTCTGCCTATTTTTGAAAATAATTAGTATCTCTTTAGGAGCTTAGTAGTCATTAGTGCTTGAATTTAATAGTGAAAATTCCGATAATGAGTGTACAGAAACTATTAAAATGGTATAGATAGAGTGTGAGGAAGAATGTTCATATCTATTAACTTATTAGCATATGAAGATAGAAGGGCGAGGTGAAAACAATGAAAATATCAAATCTAATGGAGCAAGAAAGAATTTCATCCCAGCATAATCGTAAAAAAATACTTCAGCGTAAAGAGGCAGGAGATGCCTATAGAAAAAATGCGATGTATTTTCAGCCAAAGAAAAATCCATTATTGATTGAACTTGAAAATTTATTATTAGGACGTACTGACCAAGATTTGTACGATCAACAGCAAGAAGAGTCAAAAGAAGTAACTCCTCAGCAGAAAGCCATTATGGAAGATTTACAGCAAACAGAAAAGAATGTACGGGCCCATGAGCAAACTTATAAAGTAGGAATGAATGATAACGCTGATTCCTCGAATATATCCGATTCAGAACAAGGTGACACACTGCACATTTTAGAGCAGGTACGTAATGCAGCATTGTCATCAGCAGAGCCTTCTCCTCTAGATTTACGTGTGGCGCAAAGTGTTGACGCTCAAATACAGCATATGTTAAATAATGCAAATTTTGATGATGTTGCCACAAATGAAAGCGAACCATATTTTGTACGTGACATCATTGAAGTGAAGGTTCCTGAACGTTACTCGAAGGAATTGAAATTGGACCCATTTGCAGATACAATTTTCGGTAAGAACTATGAGACTGCATTCAAGTTAAGAGTATTTAAACAGGCATCGGAAAGATATGCGGCTCACGTTCAAATGACGAAAAATGGCTATCGTCCAGACAAGGATTCTATGTTCTCTTTGATAGCCTGATGCTGTAGATAGGAGATTGTTGACATGGCAAAGGCAAAGTATGCGAAAACGAATGCGATTCGTTTATTAGAACAACAAAAAATTCATTTTGATGTGATGGAATATGAAACAGGGGACGGTCAAGTAGATGGTGTTTCTGTAGCTGAGAAAATAGGGCAGCCTGTTGCTCGGGTATTTAAAACATTAGTAGCAAAAGCAAGTGCACAAAGGTTGTTTGTATTTGTAATTCCAGTAGCTGAAGAGCTAGACTTAAAAGCTGCCGCCAAGGTAGTTGGGGAAAAGAAAATTGAAATGTTAGCGGTAAAAGATCTACTTAGCCATACTGGTTATGTTCGCGGTGGATGTTCACCAGTAGGGATGAAGAAGTTATATCCAACGGTCATCGATGTATCTGCTCAAGAACAAGGTAGTATAATCGTTAGTGCCGGGAAAATTGGTATGCAAATTCATGTACAAATAGAAGATCTGAAGAATATAACAAAGGCACAACTTGCCTCAATTACAACTACCCATGAGTGAGAGAATGGGTAGTTTTTTATGTGGTAAGATAAACGGTTTAGTTCAAGCACTATATCTTAATTTTGGTTGAAAGTATGATACAGTAATAGCAATATTATTCATAGAGAGAAGGATAAGGAATGCGTAGAATAATGGGGTGGCGTTGGACCTTTTTTATTGGTGGCTTAATGGTGATGTCACTTGGCATCACGATGTCGATAAAGGGGAAAATTGTGGGCACAAGCCCATGGGATGTTTTACATGTAGGTCTATTTCAAAATTTTGGGTTAAGTATTGGCACATGGTCTATTGTAACAGGACTCTTTATAGTTGCTTCAACATCCATTGTATTGCGTCAATGGCCAAAGATAGGTACTTGGCTCAATATGCTGTTAATTGGCTCGTTCATTGATGTATTTAACTGGATGTTACCCTCGACGGATGTATATGGCTTACAAATTACATATTTTATTATTGGCTTATTTGTTTTGAGCTTTGGCTGTGGGATGTATATTGCACCGAATATGGGCGCAGGACCAAGGGATACCTTAATGATGATACTTGTCGAAAAGTTTGGTGGATCTATTAAAACAGCAAGAATGGGAATTGAAGTACTTGTAACCATTGTGGGCTGGCTTCTAGGAGGACCAGTTGGAGTAGGGACAGTATTGATTGCCTTAACTTCAGGCTATATTGTGCAATATTCATTACCGTATTGTCGTAAAATATTGATGAAATGTATTGGAAATATGGAGGGCATAAAGCCATTCTATTAAACCAAGAAGCTACTTAGATCTGTAAAGAATAGAAGTAGCTTTTCATTTTTTTTAGCGTTCTTTCATATAATGCAGGGCACAAGCTAAAGGAGGAACAACATTTGAACGGAAATGTAACGTATTATTTTGGACACGCATTGACTGGCCAAGGTGTGAAGCATATATATAAAGAAATGATGGAAGAGGCGTCTCTCGTTTATTTTTTGCAAGGGCCTGCCACATTTAAAGGTTCAGAACTGTTAAAAGAACTTGGATACTTCTATGTAAAACAGGGTTTTGCTGTCGAGTGGTTTAAGCATGCTTTATTAGAGGAGGTTGTTGAGGCCGTTTATATAAAAGGCTGTAACAGACTTTTTGTATGGGCATCTGAGTGGAATATTGAGCCAACTTTACTCGGTACAAAGCATCGTGTCATGTCTTTCTACGATTGTTTAGAGGACCTACAACTTAAAAAGATTGGAGAACAGCTTGCAGAGGCCATGCAAGAGCGTGTAACATGGCGTGAAAAATGCATAGCGAAACTGAATCAAGCAATTAAGTTACATGATGACTGGGAGGTTGTTACACAAAGCTGTATGGACTGGCAGGCATTAAATGAACAGGTGGAAAATTTAAAGTCGGATGTGTTCCAATCCATTGTTCTAAATAAAACAGGTATGCGGACACATCGTTTACTGGGAACGTTAACTCCTAGAGGTGCGGAAAATACAGTGGATAGTATCACCAAAAGTATCACGACTCGCTTTATGATTAAAGGTAAGCCAGGTACAGGCAAATCTTCACTAATGAAAAGCTTAGCAGATGAAGCAAATGCAAGAGGGCTTGATGCACAAATTGTTTGGTGTGGCTTAGATGCAGGATCTGTGGATATGGTCATTATCCCAGAGCTCAATTTCTGTATTTTTGATAGCACAGAGCCTCATATCTTTAATCCAGAGGATGGTAGGTTAGGGGATAAGATATTTGATATTGGTCAACATTGTACGCTTTCAGAGGAAGCAGAAACTGCAATCGAGGCAGTGCGAGCACAATACAAAGAGGCTATACAGGATGCAATGGGCCATTCTAAACGATATGCAGAAGCTGAATATACTGTTCGTCGTTTATTAGATAATTGTCTGTCGGCTTCTTTATGGCGCGAAAAAACAGCGCCACTATTCGAAAGATTAACAAAGTAATGTAGCTAATGGCTTGCATGTGCTAAACTAGGAGCGAGAACAGTTTTCCTAGGAAAGGATGATACGCTTGTCAAAAGTATTGAATGCATTTTTAGATGAAAACCTACAAGCCCTACATGAACAAGGCTTATACAATGAAATCGATCCAGTAGAGGGAGCAAATGGTCCAATTATTCAGGTCCGTGGCAAAAATCTTGTTAACTTATCCTCTAACAACTATCTTGGTTTAGCAACAAATGAAGAATTAAAGCGTATTGCCAAAGAGACAATTGATAAATACGGTGTTGGAGCAGGTGCTGTTCGTACAATCAACGGGACACTTGACTTGCACGTAAAATTAGAAGAAAAGCTTGCTGAATTTAAAGGAACAGAAGCGGCTATTTCTTATCAATCTGGATTTAATTGTAATATGGCAGCTATTTCTGCTGTAATGGATAAAAATGATGCCATTCTATCTGATCAATTAAACCATGCCTCTATTATTGATGGATGTCGCTTATCGAAGGCAAAAATCATCGCGTTTAATCACTCTGATATGGAGGATTTACGTGCAAAGGCAAAAGCGGCAAAGGAATCAGGTTTATACAATAAAATCATGGTTATCACAGATGGTGTCTTTTCAATGGATGGTGATATTGCTAAATTACCTGAAATTGTGGAAATAGCTAAAGAGTTTGATTTAATTACGTATGTGGATGATGCACATGGTTCGGGTGTAACAGGTAAAGGAAAAGGAACTGTGAAGCATTTTGGATTAGAAAAAGAAATTGATTTCCAAATTGGTACATTATCAAAAGCTATTGGTGTAGTAGGTGGCTATGTAGCAGGTAAGAAAAATTTAATTGATTGGCTAAAAGTTCGCTCACGCCCATTCCTATTTTCAACAGCATTACCACCAGGTGATGTAGCCGCTATTACAGCAGCCGTGCAAATGCTGATTGATTCAACAGAGCTACACGATAAGCTGTGGGATAATGGTAATTATTTAAAAGCGGGGCTTGAGAAGCTTGGCTTTAATATTGGTGCGTCTGAAACACCAATTACACCATGCATCATTGGGGATGAAAAGTTAACACAGGAATTTTCAAAACGTTTATTTGAAGAAGGCGTTTATGCAAAATCGATTGTCTTCCCAACAGTTCCAAAAGGTACAGGTCGCGTTCGGAATATGCCAACAGCGGCACATACAAAAGAAATGCTTGATGATGCAATTGCGACTTACGAGAAGGTTGGTCGTGAATTAGGCGTTATTCAATAAGAAAAAGGCTTCCTCATGGATGGGGAAGCCTTTTTTGCATGATAGAAAAGAAAAAGTGAAGGATAGAACCAAAAAAGTGACCGATAGAAGCTTAAATCTAACTGATAGCGATCTTATCTAAAAATAGACAATTTCTTTATTTTGACCCAATTATTTTTCCTGCCTTGAGCTGTTGAATAGCTTGATCAGAAATATTTAATGCCTGTAAAATTTCTTCATTATGTTGTCCTAATGTAGGTGCTGCACTTGTTAGCTGTCCAGGCGTTTGTGAAAACTTAGCTGGGAAGCCCAATGTTCTCATCGGTCCAGCAATCGGGTGCTCATAGGACAGTACCATGTCACGCTCTAGTATATGAGGGTCATTTAATGTTTGGTCATAGGAATAGATTGGACTAGATGGTACACCGTGCTTATCCAATAGTTCGAGCCAGTAGAAAGCCTTATGCTTGATTAGCTCGCTTTCAATTTCTGCTTCCAGCTCCCTCACATGTTGGGCACGTGAATAGTTGGTAGCAAAGAGAGGATTGTCTAACCAATCAGGTCGATTGACAACTTTTACGGCAAAAATCTCCCATAGCTTTTGATTGCCAGCACCTACTAGAATATAGTCATCCTGTGTTTTGAAACCTTGATAGGGCGCTGACACACGATGGGCGGTTCCAGTTCGCTCAGGTAACTCACCCTTTCCGAAGTAAGCAGCGGCCTCCCAAACAGTCCACGCAAGACCTGACTCCACTAAGGACACATCAATATATTGACCTTCGCCACTACGAAGCTTATAAATATAGGCCATTAAAATGGATTGTAAGGCTGTTTGTGCAGCAGCAATATCATTCACCGCAAAGCCAACTTTTACAGGTCGGCCATCTGCTTCACCTGTCATATGCATTAAGCCACTCAGACCCTGAGCCATAATATCATAGCCACCCTTTTGACTATATGGACCTGTTTGACCATAACCAGAAATAGAGCAGTAAATTAGGCCTGGATTGATGGCTTTTAATGTATCATAATCGATACCAAGCTTTTTCGTGACACCTGGTCGATAATTTTCCACAAGTACATCAACAGATTGAATCAATTCTTTAAATAAAGCCAGTCCCTCAGTAGTTTTTAAATTGATGCAGACACCTTTTTTATTACGATTAACCATCATATACATATGACTTTCTTCATTAACGAATGGACCCATTGTACGGGTATCGTCTCCATTTGGGTATTTTTCAATTTTGATAACTTCTGCACCCATATCTGCTAATACCATGGTGCAATAGGGACCAGCTAAGACTTGTGATAAATCGACAACCTTTAATCCTTGTAATGCTTGTTTCATTTACCCTCAGTCCCATCCTGTTTGACTAATGTGATGTTGCGTAATCCTTTGACAGAGGTGGCACCGGCTAATGCGATAGAAACCTTTAATTCATCATAAAGATTGGTCATCACCTTTTCGACGCCTTGTTGTCCTTCAAGGGCTAGTCCATAGACGAAAGGACGTCCTATTGCAACAGCATCCGCTCCTAAAGAAAGTGCTTTTAAGGCATCCATGCCACGATATACACCACTATCTAATATAATAGGAATTTGTCCATTCACAATTTTCGCAATAGCGGGAAGGGCATCAAGTGAACCAATCACGCCATCTAATTGACGGCCACCATGGTTTGATACAATAATGCCATTAATACCATTGTCGATAGCTAGCTTTGCATCTTCAGGATGTAAAATTCCCTTCAATAATATAGGAAGGTTTGTACGTTTTTTTAACTCTCGAACATGCTCCCAATTAAGTGTTGGGTGGAAGATATTTTGCAAGACACCTTGTACATAGGACTCGAATGAATCATCAGGTAAAGAGGCTGTAAAAACGGGATCATTCATATAATTTCCTCTTGCATAGCCTAGCTTCAATGGTGAAAACTGATTGCGTACATCTTCTTCACGCCAGCCAAGCATTACAGTGTCGACAGTTAAAACGATCGCTTCAAATCCAGCTTCCTCCGCACGTGCAGCCATACTAAAAGCAATTTCTTCATTAGTAGACCAATATAATTGAAACCATTTTGTTGCAGAAGGCGCAGCTTGAGCAACTTCTTCAAGAGCAAAAGTGGAAACAGTGCTTTGTATATAAGGGATATTTAAAAACTGGGCAGCACGTGCAACGGCAAGCTCACCTTCATCGTGAACCATTCCGTTCATGCCCACAGGAGCAAAAAGCAAAGGAGTTGGATATGTTTTACCAAACAAATGAACGGATGTATCAACGTTTGACACATCATTTAAAAAACGGGGAACAATGGAATACTTCTCAAAAGCTGCTCGATTATTGCGCAGTGTTTGTTCACCGCCAGCACCTGAACGGATATAGCCATAAGGTCCAGCTTCGATTTTTTCCGCTACGGCCTTTTCTAAATCTGCAAAGCAAATGGGGAAGGGGGCTTGTGCAGTTATATTTTTTAAGAGTAGATCGCCATCAGTTATGTTTGTCATCGTTACTACCTCACTTATTTATTGAAAATAGGCTTTCTTTTATTTAAAAAGGCTTGAATACCTTCGTTATAATCGTCTGAACTAAATGAATCCAAAACTAACTGTGCCAACGCATCGTTTTCTTCATTTTCACCATCAACAATTGCCTGGATAACTTTTTTGAT
Organism: Lysinibacillus sp. G01H; assembly: GCF_028872195.1. NCBI lineage: Bacteria > Bacillati > Bacillota > Bacilli > Caryophanales > Bacillaceae > Lysinibacillus > Lysinibacillus sp. G01H. The sequence goes on from NZ_CP118397.1 coordinate 460,342, forward strand.
GCCAGTGTTTGCAATGGATGATTTACTTAATAAATGTTCAGCGAATTGCAATGTCGCCTCATCAATATCCTCCGGTTCGTGGAGGGCCGTGATTAAACCAATATTTTTTCCTTCTTCAGCTGTAAAAATAGTAGCTGTGTACAAAATTTCCTTTGCCTTAGCGACACCAACAATATTGATGAGACGTTTTGTGCTTTCTAAATTATAGACAATACCTATGTTTGCAGCGGTGATGCCTAGCTTACTCTTAGGTGTTGCTATTCTAAAATCACAAGCGTTTGCTAACTCTAATCCACCACCAATTGCTAAGCCCTGAATCATAGCAATTGTCGGGTGTGGAAATTTATAGAGAGCATCGATCGCCTTTAGAGCCAATTCATTATAGGCTTTGGCATTGTCTGTAGCATAACGAACATCTAAAAACTCGGTAATATCTGCACCGGAAGAAAAGGCTACTTCATTGACACCGCGAACAATTAAAAGTTTGATGGAAGAATCTACACTGAGCAGCTCTAGTTGGTCTACTATGGCTTGAAACATTGCCCTTGATAAAGAATTCCGTTTTTCCGGGCGATTTAATACTAACGTTGCAATATAGCCATTTTTCTCTACATAAATTTCGTTTGTCATCTTCATTCTCCTATTAGTCTTTTTTCAACTTCGCGGCGAAGCGGTTACCGATGGATTGAATGCTCTGCACAAGGATGATTAAGATAAAGACAGTTGCATACATCACATCAACCTCATAGCGTAAATGACCATAACGATAGGCAAGGTCACCTAAACCGCCAGCACCAACCATTCCTGCCATTGCTGTTGCACCAATTAATCCTATTGTGGCAATCGTTAAGCCTAATATAATAGATGGTCGAGCTTCACGTAATAGGACATGCCAAATGATATGGCGACGTTTAATACCCATGGCTGTGTAGGCTTCTACTACTCCTGAATCCACTTCTAAAAGCGCAGATTCCATCAGTCGTGCAATATAAGGAGCTGTGTAAACAACTAGCGGAACGATTACACCTTTAACACCAATTGTTGTACCTACAATTAACTTGGTAAAAGGTAAGATGAAGAATAATAAAATGATAAATGGAACAGAGCGAACAATATTGATAAATAGATTAAAAAACTGATAGAAAAATTTATTTTCAAAGGATTGTCCTGGTCGTGTTAAAACAATTAATAGCCCTAATGGAATACCAATCAGAATGGAGAATAACAATGAAATTCCGACCATTTGAAATGTTTCGATAATTGCTTTGCCAATAACATCTGACCAATCTGTAAAGAAACTTTGGATACTACTCATTGAACGCACCTCCTAATTCTTCCACTGCCACGCCATTTTCTGAAAAATAAGTTAACGCCTTTTGGACAATCTGCGTTTCGCCATGTAAATGCACCACAATATTGCCGACAATACCGTTTTTTAATTCAATAATATTTGCTGTTAAAATATTTGGTTGCACATCGTATACCTTAGTGACTTCTGCTAATAATGGCTTACCAGTACTTTCACCAAGGAATGTTAAACGGATTACACTTCCTGAAACATTTAATTGCTCAATAAGAGAGGGGGATAAATTACGTTGTGAAATTGTATTTAAAAACTTTCGCGTTGTAGGGTGCTTCGGTTTCGCAAAAAGTTCAATCGCTGTGCCAAATTCCACAACTTTCCCTGATTCTAGAACAGAAACCTCATCACAAATTTTTTGAATTACATTCATTTCATGTGTGATGAGCAGAATCGTAATGCCTAATTCACGATTAATTTTTAACAACAATTCAAGAATGGCTTCCGTTGTCTCAGGATCAAGTGCACTTGTTGCTTCGTCGCTAAGTAAAATCTCTGGTTCCTGTGCTAGGGCACGTGCAATAGCCACACGCTGTTTTTGACCACCTGAAAGTTGATTTGGGTAACTATCAAGTTTATCTGTTAAACCGACAATTTCAGCATACTTAGCTACTCGGTTTTTTACTTCCGCCTCTTTATAGCCTAGAAGCTTTAAGGGAACTGCAATATTATTGTAAACTGTTGCTGTTTTTAATAGATTAAAGTGCTGGAAGATCATCCCGATTTTTTGGCGTGTTTGACGTAATTCTTGAAGAGAAAGGGTCGTAATATCTACATTGTCTATCACTACTTTTCCTGCTGTAGGACGTTCGAGTAGATTAACGCAACGAATGAGTGTACTTTTACCAGCACCACTATAGCCGATTACACCATGAATTTGTCCCTTTTTTACATGAAGATTAATGCCATCCACAGCTTTTATGATGCCTTTTTTAGACTTGAATTCTTTTGAGATATTTTGTAATTGAATCATGCGACTGTTTGCTCCTTTCTCCACCTTCTAAAAAGCAAGAATCTGCTCGTTTTCCTATAGAGGAATTTCGACAGATTCTTCGGCTTTATAGAAGCTTCCTGAATGTATTACCAACTAGGGATTACTGAACCTTTGAATTCTTCTTCGATGAATTGACGTACTTCATCAGATTGGTAAGCCTCAACGAACTTTTTAATTGTTGGATCATTTTCATTTTCAGCACGTACAACAATATAGTTCACGTATGGAGAATCAGTAGATTCCAATAAAATAGAGTCATCTTTAGGGTTAATACCAGCTTCTAATGCAAAGTTTGTATTAATAGCTGCTACGTCTACTTCACTAAGTTGTTTAGGAATTTGAGCTGCCTCTAATTCAATGAATTTTAAATTCTTTTTGTTTTCTTCTACATCACGAATCGAGGCTGTTAAGTCTGCGCCATCTTTTAACTGAATATAGCCAGCTTCCTGTAAAACAAAGAGGGCACGCGCTCCATTCGTTGGGTCATTTGGTAAGCCAAACGTTGCACCGTCAGGAATGTCATCAAAGGATTTATATTTTTCAGAGTAGATACCCATTGGATTTAAAATCGTTTTGCCCACTGGTACTAAATCTGTATCATGATCTTTATTAAATGTATCCAGGAAAGGCTCGTGTTGATAGCTGTTCGCATCAAGATCACCTTCAGCTAAGGATGTATTAGGTAAAACATAGTCAGAAAATGATTTTAGCTCTACTTCTAGCCCGTTTTCTTTTGCTACTTTAGCGGCTACTTCTGCAATTTGTTCGTGTGGACCAGAAGTGACGCCTACAACGATTTTCTTTTCATCAATTCCTTCAGCTTGGCTTTTACTATCTTCTTTAGAGCCACAGCCTGCTAAAGCTGCTACTAATGTTAGACTTGCTAAACCTACTAAAAATTTATTTTTCTTTTTCATGAAAATACCTCCAAGATTGTTTTTATCGGTTTTTTGAAAATAAAAAAACTCTCTTACAAATTAAGAGAGGCTCATGAAAAGATGTCCTCTCTTATCTATCAAACGAAGTTCGTTTGCAGGATTTAGCACCTTCCTTTAAAAAAGGAGGTTGCCGAGCTTCATAGGGCCAGTCCCTCAGCTACTCTTGATAAGAGATTTATAATATTTTTTTGTAATTCCGATAGAACTAATATAATTTATAGGGTATAGTAAGTCAATAAATAATTTTTAAATTTTTTATATAATTATAATATTTCGACGCAAAAGAGGGATAACAATGTCTGTTAGAGTTAATTATGGTATAGGTTCATTTGGTAAGGTTATTAGTGCTCGTTTTCTAACGGGAACAGATATCATTGAAGGGATTGAAGCGCTTTGCGAAGAGAATAATATAGAGTCAGCCACAATTGTAAGCTGTATTGGCAGCTTTCAAAAAAGTAGCTTTGTTTATTTAGTGCCAGATGAAACAGCTCAAATTCAAGTTCGTTTTAGTGATGTGATGGAAAAAGAGGGACCATTAGAATTTATTCAAGGTTCAGGTGTGGTGTGTAAACGAGATGGTGGATATGAGACACATTTCCATGGCTCTATGAGCGATCAATGGGGTGTTGTATCGGGTGGGCATTTAATAAAAGGGGGAAACCCTGTTATTACTGCTGACATCGTGTTGGCAGAGGTACAAGGTATTCAACATATTCGAAAATGGGATGATGAAACAGGTCATGCTCAATTTTATCCATTAGAAAATGATTTAGGGCAACCAAGGAAAATTGAAAAATATTAATGATCCTGTAGCTAGGGATAGCTACAGGATACGCCCTCATCATTATCTATTAAACAATTGTAATTGCTCGATTCTATGGATTGCTTCACGTAAGCGCTCCTCACTAACTAGCAACCCTACGCGTACATAGCCTTCACCATATTGACCGAAGCCATTACCTGCTGCTACAGCGATATCAGCTTTTTCGAGCAAAAGATCAGCAAACTGTTCACTTGTATAGCCTAGTGGTACAGGAAGCCATGCGAAGAAGGAGCCTTTTGGAGCCGTAACATGCCAGCCAATTCGTCGAGCTTCTTCAATGAGTACATTGCGGCGACGCTCATAAGTAGCTCGTAGTTCATCCGAACATTGTTGGGAAGCTGTCAGTGCTACTGCTGCGGCTTGTTGAATGGCAGGGAATTGACTACAAAACAGATGATCCTGAATAAGATTAATAGCAGCGATAATCTCGGCATTCCCTACAGCGAAGCCTATACGCCAGCCAGCCATATTATAGGTTTTCGATAATGTATACATTTCAACTCCTACTTCTTTTGCACCCTTTGCTTGAAGGAAGCTAACTGGTTTATTACCGTCAAATCCTATTGCCCCATAAGCAAAATCATGTGATACGATAATATTGTGTTCCTTCGCAAAGCGAACAGTCTCTTCAAAAAACGCAAGTGATGCTGTACCTCCTGTAGGGTTGTTCGGGTAATTTAAGTAAAGAAGCTTTGCCTTTTCTTTCACTTCATCAGGTAATGCATCATAATCAGGTAAGAAATCGTTTTCGGCAAAAAGTGGCATCACTTCAAAATTGACATCTCCTAGTACGACACCTGATAGGTAATCTGGATAGCCAGGGTCTGGTAAGAGCATCGTGTCACCAGGGTTTAACACTGCTAAAGGTAGCTCAACTAGACCAATTTTTGTTCCACCGAGAATCGCTACCTCTGTATCTGGATTTAGTTCTACCTGATATTCACGTTGATAAAAGTCGGCAGCAGCTTGGCGTAATTCAGCGAGACCTCTAAATGGTGAATATTTGTGGTTTTGAGGATTTTCAGCCGCTTCCTGTAATGCTTGAATGATGTGAGTAGGCGTTGGCTGATCGGGATTTCCTTGCCCAAGGTTAATGACATCACGCCCTTCTTCTAGAGCCAAGTTTACTTTTTGTACAAGTGCTGCAAAAAATTGAGTGGGTAGTTGCTGTAGTTTTTTAGAGAATTCCATGCATGATCACCTTTTTCAGAATATAATAATTATTATTGAAGAATATGAAGCAAATAGTATTACTTTTTCTGTTAATTGTCTAGAGGAGGAATGGATATGAAAATCGGATGTATTCAATTAAATGTTGGCTTTGGCAAAGTTGAAGAAAATTTTGTGCTTGCTGAGGATAAGATTCGTGAAGCTGCAAAACAAGGGGCAGAAATTATTGTGTTACCTGAAATGTGGAATACAGGCTATGCTTTGGAAAAACTGTCTGAGCTAGCAGATATCAATGGTGAGCGGACAAAGGCCTTTTTGGCTAAACTTGCTAAGGAACTTGATGTACATATTGTAGGGGGCTCTGTTTCAACAAAGAAAGGCGACAAATTTTATAATACAATGTATACCTTTAATCGTAATGGAGAACTTGTTGGGGAATATAGCAAGGCACATCTTTTCCGTTTAATGGACGAGCATCTTTACTTAGAGGCAGGGAATGAAATGAATCGTTTTGCTCTAGGTGACATTGAAGCTGCTGGTGTTATCTGCTATGATATTCGCTTCCCAGAATGGTTACGAGCCCATGCATTACAAGGAGCAAAGGTATTATTTGTACCAGCGCAGTGGCCAACTCCAAGGATTGACCATTGGAAAACATTGCTACAGGCTCGGGCAATTGAAAATCAATGCTTTGTCATAGCCGTTAATCGTATTTCAAAAAAGGTAGAAAATTTTAATGGGCAATCCATGATTATTCAGCCTTGGGGAGAAGTACTTTGGGTTGGTGCTGAGGACGAGGAAATAGCGGTGATCGATGTAGACTTTTCTATTGTCGATGAAGTACGTGGAAGAATCCCTGTTTACGATGATCGCAGACCTGAACTGTATCAGGATGTAGTTGTGAAAGGGTAATAAAGGGCACGCTTAGGAAGGTAGATAGCCTTTTGAGCGTGCCAACTTTTTTCTAGCTCTTATCCTCGATCAATGAATTGGCTAGTAGCATAAATTCAAGTGTAATGCGGTTATGCCCATTCATAAAATTTTTACCTAGTAAACTTTCAAGCTTTTTTAAGCGGTGATAGAGTGTTTGACGAACAATAAACAATTGATTCGCTGTTTGCTGTTTAGAGCCATTTGTTTGTAAATACACCTGCAATGTTTCGAGAAGCTTACTATTATATTTTTCATCGTATTCAATAACTGGCTGTAAATAGTCGTAAATCACTTCCTGTAAATCCACTTGCATTTGTAATTTATAGATTAAATGATATAAATGCAGATCATCGTAAAAGAACGAGGACGTTTGTACTTTTCGACAAATATATAAGGTTTCTTGTGCAGTTTGATAGCTTTTAGGAATTTCATCTACATCACAAACAACCTTCCCAATAGCTATCTGATAACCTTGTGCTTGCTGCTTTTTATAAAATTCAGTTTTGGCCAAGGAGGAAAACATGTTGTTCAACATATCACGAATGGCTTTACTATCTTTTGTATGCAGTAAAATAAAAATAACATAGCTTTTTCTTTCAAATAAAAATGGAATAAAGCCATGTTGCTCAAACAGATTACGGTAATAAAGCTTACTATAGACAACATCCTCCTGTGCCTTTGTCAATGTATTAGGAGAAGCCAAAATAAAGACAGTGCCACTAGATTGTGTATAGTTAGCATAATGTGTAACGATAAATTTATAAATTTCCTCCTTAGACAGTTTTTGATCAATCCAATCAGCTAAAATCGAAGCATCCTCAATATTCTTTTTTTCCTCAATATAAAACTCTCGCATTAAAAGCTGTGCCAACGCTGTTGCCGTGCGATCTAATATTAATAATTCAAATTCGGAGAAAAGCCCATCTTCTCGATAAATTGATAAATCAGCATAATGTTGATCAAATAGAAAAATAGGCTCATGTTTAAATTGCTGAGTCGATATATTCAATGTTAGGAATTGCTGCCGCTTTTTATGAGCCATATTGGGGAAAAAGATAGGCTCTCTTCCCTTAATGGAAAACATAATTTGTATTTTCAATTCATTATACATATTTTGTAAAATATCATCCGTGTTTTGTCCCAATAGTGCATTTTTGTTCAATGTTTGTGAGTAAGCTTCTAGTGAAGAAATCAATAGATATTGCTGATTGATAATTTGGCTATGTAAATCCTGTGTAATACGAACGAAAGGAACTGCTTCATGGAAAACAATAATAGGAAACTGGTGGCGGTTGGCAAGCGTTAAAATCGCTTCAGGTACTGTTTGAATAGAGGTGCCATATTCAATACAAAGTGCAGCACAATTTTTTTGAATGATGGCTTCTATAAAGGATACAAAGTCCTCAATACTATGTTGAAGACTAAGCCCTGTAGTTAATACTAACTCTTCACCAACTAAAAAATTATCAACATGTATGATTTCTAGTACATGTACCCATTTAACGCTCCTTGTTAGTCCCTCATGACCTGCAACTACCTCTGCATTTTGAAAATATTTATTCTGTAAAACGTCTAGTACTTTTAGTTGAAATGAGCTCATTTTTGCCCCTCCTTTTGACATGCATCTCTGTGATTGATATTCAATAATTTCTGCTTAGTGCTATAAATTTACTCATAAAATCGTTTAAAAATTATTTTAAGAATATTTAGTCTATTTTACATTATGTATAAAACAAAAGTATAGAATTTTACAGTTTGTCTATTACTTCAACGTTATGAAAGATGTAAGATTTTTGTAAGCGATCAAGCAATCTACTAAAAGAGGTGACAGATATGGGGCAACAAACGCATTTACAAAGAGGATTAAAGAAGCGGCATATGACGATGATTGCGATTGCCGGTGTAATCGGTGCTGGACTATTTATGGGGAGTGGCTCGGTCATTAACCTAGCTGGTCCAGGGGCAATTTTATCGTATATATTTGCAGGAATTATCGTTGTATTAGTTATGCGTATGCTAGGTGAGATGGCGGCAGTCAATCCAACGAGTGGATCGTTTGCTCACTATGCACATGAAGCCATTGGTCCGTGGGCAGGTTTTATGATTGGATGGTTGTACTGGTTTTTCTGGGTGATTGCCATTGCTTTAGAGGCAACAGCAGCAGCTGCCATTATTCAATATTGGTATGATGGGATTCCTTTATGGCTATTAAGTCTGTTATTAACTGTAGCACTTACATTAACAAATGTTCTTTCTGTCAAAGCTTTTGGTGAGTTTGAGTATTGGTTCTCTCTTATTAAGGTTGCAAGTATAGTCGTTTTTCTAGGTCTTGGTGCCTTTATTATCTTTGGTATTGCTCCAAACTTTAATGCTGTTGGTATGACCAACTTAGTTGAGCAGGGTGGTTTTTTACCAAATGGTTTTGGCGCTGTTCTAATGGGTGTCGTTATAGTTATTTTTTCATTTATGGGGACAGAAATCGTTGCGATTGCTGCTGGTGAATCGGATGAACCGTTAGCCGCTGTCACAAAAGCTACCAATTCTATTACTTGGCGTATTTTAATTTTCTATGTAGGCTCTATTGCAGTTGTAGTGACGCTATTGCCTTGGCATTCCTCAGATATTTTAACAAGTCCTTATGTAGCTGTACTTGATTATATTGGTATTCCTGCAGCCGCACAAATTATGAATTTTGTTGTTTTAACTGCTGTATTATCATGCCTAAATTCAGCACTTTATGCTACATCAAGAATGGTATTTTCTTTAGCAGAAAAAGGAGAAGCACCAAGGGCATTTTTAAAATTAAACAAAAATGGTGCACCTGTCAATGCCATACTTGCCGCAACATTTTTCTCATATATTGCGGTCATTATGAACTATGTGTCCCCAGATAAAGTATTTATGTTTTTATTAAGTTCTTGTAGTGCTATTACGTTGATCCTTTATTTAATCATTGCCTTTTCACAGTTAAGAATGCGCCGGAAGATTGAGCAAGAAAATCCAGAGCTATTAAAGGTGAAAATGTGGCTATTTCCATATTTAACATATTTAACAATATTAGCAACAACAGCATTACTCATTGCGATGTTCTTTATAGAGTCTATGCGCTCACAAATATTATTTACATGCGTTATTGTGGCCATTGTGATGATTTTCTATATGCTGACTCAAAAGAAAAAGGTGATCAAACAAGCCGATGAATCAAGTTCCCTTTTCACAAAAGACGAGTTTGATTTTGAACAATAAGACGAAAAAGGAGTGGTCCAGTATGACAGTTCAACAAGAAATGAAAACGCTAACACATTTTATCAAAGGAGAAGAGGTAGCAGGTACAAGTAACAGATTCTCTGAAGTATATAATCCATCAACAGGTGAGGTTATTGCAAGAGTGCCCCTTGCTTCAAGAGCCGAGGTAAAGCATGCTATTCAGCTTGCTAAGGAAGCCTTTCCAGCATGGAAAAAAACATCAATTGGGAAGCGGGTAGAAGTGCTACATCGTTTCCGTCAGCTGTTAGTAGAAAGACAGGAAGAACTTATCAATTTGATTTGCCAAGAAAGTGGAAAAACTAAGGAAGATGCAAAAGGTGAAATTGTTCGTGGGATTGAATCTGTGGATATGGCGATCAGTGCCCCACAAATGCTAAAAGGAGAGTATTCCGTCAATGTAGGTGGAAATATTAATGCTTTTTCTGCCAAATCGCCACTTGGTGTAGTAGCAACCATTGCACCATTTAATTTTCCTGTTATGGTACCACTGGCTATTACAAGTATGGCTGTTGCGGTAGGAAATGCTGTTATTCTAAAGCCATCTGAACGTGTACCTATTTCAGCATTATATTTGAGCCAATTATGGAAAGAGGCAGGACTACCAGACGGTATTTGGACAGTGGTGAATGGAGATAAAGAGGCAGTCGATGAACTATTAGAAAACAAAGAGATTCAAGCAATTTCATTTGTTGGCTCAACGCCTGTTGCTGAATATATCTATCAAACTGGGACAAAGCACAATAAACGTGTCGCTGCATTTGGTGGTGGGAAGAATTTCATGATTGTTATGCCAGATGCCAATTTAGAACAGACAGCAAATGCCTTTTTAGGAGCAGCATATGGCGCAGCATCTCAGCGTTGCATGGCTATTTCTGGTGCACTCGTTGTAGGGAAGGATACAGAGCAACGATTTACAGAAATATTGAAAAATAAAATTTCCCAACTAAAAGTAGGGCCTTATACAGAGCAAGGCGTCGATTTTGGTCCTGTCATCACTAAACAATCAAAGGAAACGATTATACGTTATATCGATGGGGCCATAAGTGAAGGAGCCAATATTGTCATCGACGGAAGAAATCCAAAAGTATGTGAAACGTCAAATGGTTTTTATCTTGGTCCCACTTTACTTAATCATGTCACACCAGAAATGACGATCTTCAAAGAGGAGGTCTTTGGTCCAGCACGTATTGTAGTAGGGGTTGATTCACTACAAGAGGCTATTGATTTAATAAATGGTCATGAGCTTGGCAATGGTGTCACAATGTTTACAAGCAGTGGCGCGGCGGCGCGTAAATTCCAAGAAGAAATAGAGGTGGGCATGGTAGGGGTAAATGTGCCCATCCCAATCCCAGTTGGCTATCATAACTTTGGTGGGTGGAAACGCTCTAAGTTTGGTGAAGGGCATATGTTTGGCCCAGATCAGGCGAGGTTCTTTACAAAGGCAAAAACGATTTCTGAACGTTGGCCCGATGAGACAGAGGATACAGCAAGCTCCTTTGCGTTTCCAAGTAATAACGATGCGAAAAACTAAAATAATAATGAGGGGTGTTTGGCGATGACGCAGATCAATCTTAAAAGTGATGTATTAGCAAAGGATGAGCAATATGTATGGCATTCGATGAAACCCTATAATCCACAAGCCACGTATGTAGTAGAGAAATCTGATGGCGCAAGAATTACTGATACAGATGGTGCGGAATATATTGATGCGATGGCTGGGCTATGGTGTGTCAATGTTGGCTATGGTCGTAAAGAATTAGCGGATGCAGCACATGAACAAATGATGAAAAATGCTTATGCACCTTTATCTCAGGGACATTTGCCAGCAGTCGAACTAGCCGAAAAACTTAATGAAATGCTTGGTGGAGATTATGTTATTTTCTTCTCTAACAGTGGTTCAGAGGCGAATGAAACAGCTTTTAAAATAGCGCGACAATACCACCAGCAAAAAGGACAAAGCTCGCGCTATAAAATTGTCTCTCGCTACCGTGCTTATCATGGGAATTCATTCGGTGCATTAGCGGCAACAGGGCAGGCGGAGCGTAAATATAAATATGAGCCTCTATCACCTGGCTTTATCCATGTTGCACCACCTGATCAATATCGCGAGCATGAAAGTGATACAATTGCGTCATTAGATTTAGCGAGTGTAAAGGCTGTAGACAAAACGATGACATGGGAGCTGAGCGACACCATTGCAGCGATGATCTTAGAGCCTATTATTACAGGTGGAGGTGTCATTATGCCTCCAGAAAACTATTTAAAAGGTATTGAAGAAGTATGTAAAAAACACGGCGCTTTAATGATTGTAGATGAGGTTATTTGTGGCTTTGGTCGTACAGGGAAGCCATTTGGATTTATGAATTATGGTGTAAAGCCTGATATTATTACAATGGCTAAAGGAATTACAAGTGCCTATTTACCATTATCAGCTACAGCGGTAAAGCGTGAAATATATGAGGCGTTTACTGGATCAGATGCATACGGCTATTTCCGCCATGTTAATACATTCGGTGGCTCGCCGGTGGCATGTGCAGTCGCATTAAAAAATATTGAGATTCTTGAACAAGAGGCATTATTTGACCGTTCCAAGGAAATTGGTCCAGCAACACTAAAAACACTGCAACAAGAATTACAGCATCACCCAAATGTAGGAGATGTACGAGGCAAAGGCTTATTGATTGGAATTGAATTAGTGGTAGATAAAGTTTCGAAAGAACCTTTACCTGTGGAGAAAGTGAATGCTGTCATTGCAGCATGTAAAGGGCAAGGGGTCATCATTGGGAAAAATGGAGCCACTGTAGCAGGGTTTAATAACGTCTTAACGTTATCACCACCACTTAATATTGCACAAGAAGATCTTGACCGCATACTAAATGTGGTTGTGAATAGTATAAATACGCTATAGCAACTATTCATGTAGGTTCTAAAAGCCGCGTAATAAGGGCTTTTAGAACTTTTATTATTGGCCTTTGGGGCAACAAAAATTCTAGGAATAATTATTATAGTTCAATAAAAATAATTATAAAATTCTGAAATTTATCAAAAAAATAGTGGAAATATTAGATTTCATAGTTTATAGTTGTTAAAAAATAATTAATTTTCTGATAATAAAAATGTCCTAAGAGGGAATATTTTTTTAATCACTTATTTTCAGCAGTGGAATAAATACATCTTGTATGTTGAACTATACTTTCTGATTAAAAGCAATTGTGATAGTTGAGGGATAAATTTTTCCTGAATTGAATTGTCTAATCGTAAGAAAATATAGTTTATTTTTTGCTTAATTATTTTCATCAGTGGAGAAAATAAATGCTTTTTGGTAATTATATTTCTTAATTTAAGTTATAAGAAATATTTTTATATATTTTTACAAAGGGAGTAGATGAGATGAATTATGTTAAAAAATTGGTTTTTGTAATTCTATGTACGTTGCTTTTAGCGGCATGCGCAGAGAAAGACAATTCTAACGCATCAAATATTGGGGACAAGTCTACTACAGATTCAAGTACAGCTAGTTCAAAAAATGAACTTGTTATCGCTGTAAATGAAAACTTTATTTCAATGGATCCGCATAACACAGGGGATACGAATTCGAGTTCTGTTCAGGAGACAATGCTAGAAGGATTGTTAGGCTTTAATGCAGATGGTCAAATTATTAAGGTTCTAGCAGATGACTATTCAATTAGTGAAGACGCTCTAGTCTATACGTTCAAACTTAAAGAAGGGGTTACTTTCCATGACGGGGAACAGTTTAATGCTGAAGCTGTAAAGGTCAACATTGAACGGATCATGAATGATGAAAGCTTACGTTTATATTCTCGTGGTTTTAGCTTAATCAGCAATGTTGAAATTCTAGGTGACTATGAAATTAAAGTTACTTTAAAAGAACCTTATGGACCAATGATTACGCGATTCGGCGTTGCCAAAATGATTAGTCCAAAAATGATTAAAGAAAATTCAGCAGATATACCTAAAAAACCTGTTGGTACAGGACCATATAAATTTGTTGAATGGGTACAAGGAGACCATTTAACAATTGAAAACTTTGATGGCTATTGGGATGGTGGAGAACGTGTTGCTAAAATCACCTATAAACCAGTGCCAGAAAATGGGTCGCGCGTAGCGATGCTAAAAGCAGGTGATGCTCAGGTTATCTATCCAGTGCCAGCACAAAATATTGATGAGCTTTCTAATAGTAAAGATGTAGAGGTGAATAAGGTTCCTTCTACAATTGCACATTATGTTTCATTAAATACCTATAAAAAGCCTTTGGATGATATTAAAGTTCGACAAGCCTTTAACTATGCGGTGGACAAGGATGCTTATTTAAAAGTGGTGAATGCAGGGCTGGGTTTACCATTAGACTCCATTATTCCTTCTAAAACCGTTTATTATAAGCAGCAAAAAATGTATGAACACAATATTGAAAAGGCAAAAGAATTATTGGCTGAGGCAGGCTATCCAGATGGCTTCGATATTGAAATCTGGGGGAACACAAACTCAGATACGATGAAGGGTATGCAGTTTATTCAACAACAGTTAGGTCAAATCGGTGTAAAAGTAGAAATTAAATCAATGGAAGAAGGAACTTTATCAGACGAAATCTATGGTGCACAAACACCAGATGATGCGAAATTACAAATGTGGTATGTGAGTTGGTCAGCGTATGCTTCGGATATAACGAATGCAACAAAGCCTCTTTTCCATAGCGTATCATTCCCACCGAATGGTGCAAATACAGCTTATTATCATAATACGGAGGCAGATCAATTAATGGATGAAGCTAATTCCATTTCAGATGTAGATCGCCAAGCTGAACTATATGAAAAATTACAGGAAATCGTTTATCAAGATACACCTTGGATTTTCTTAGGGGTAGATGAGGTTGTATATGGTGTACGTTCAAATGTAAGCGGTGTGCTAGTAAACCCTACAGGTGGACTTGATGTGAAGAATGCCAAAGTGGAGTAATGAACAGTAAAAGGAATTGATACTCGTCAATTCCTTTTCTACAAAAATAGAAAGGAGGAAGGCAACATGTGGAAGTATATAGCAAGAAGAACTGTTGAAATGATACCGATATTAATTGTCATTTCCATATTAACATTCTTATTTATTCATTTCATACCAGGTGACCCTGCACGATTAGTAGCTGGTAAGGATGCCACGCTAGAAGATGTTGAAAATGTACGCCATGAGTTAGGTTTAGATAAACCCATTCTTAAACAATACATGGATTATATGAAAAATCTTGTGACGGGTGAGCTTGGAACATCCTTAACAACCGGACTACCTGTCATAGATATGTTTAAAACAAGGTTTATGCCTTCTCTTCATCTTACTTTCCTTTCCATGTTTTGGGCTACATTAATGGGTTTGGTGATTGGTGTTCTTTCTGCCATCAATAAAAACAAATGGCCTGATTATTTTGGTATGGTAACGGCTGTTTCTGGCATCTCAATTCCAGGATTTTGGTTGGGCTTATTATTGATTCAATTATTTTCAGTGCAGCTAGGGCTATTTCCGACAGGTGGATTAGATGGCTTTACTAGTTATATTTTGCCCTCCTTGACCTTAGGGGCTGGCATTATGTCAATGATTGCTCGATTTACTCGTTCTTCCATGCTAGAAACGTTACAAGCAGATTTTATAAGAACAGGGAGAGCAAAAGGATTGAAAGAACACTCCGTTATTGTGACCCATGCTTTAAGAAATTCCTTGATTTCTGTGGTAACAGTAGCAGGTCTGCAATTCGGATTTCTCTTAGGAGGATCGGTGGTAGTGGAGACAGTCTTTAGTTTTCCAGGAATGGGACGACTTTTAATTGATTCGATTGCCTTTCGAGATTATCCCGTCATTCAGTCTGCCTTGCTGTTATTTGCATTTGAATTTATTTTAGTCAATTTAATTGTTGATGTGCTTTATACCGTGTTAAATCCAAAAATCCAATTGAATTCTTAAGGGAGGGAACAAAATGACTTCACCAACTACTATGCAAAATAGCCAAGTGCAAAATACACAAAGAAAATACTCTCCTCTTAAAGAATTTTGGAAGTCTTTTAAAAAACAAAAGGCTGCTTTGGTAGCAAGTATCTTTATAGGATTGTTAATTGTAGTCGCCATTATTGGTCCTTATATCGCACCTTACGATCCTTTTGAACCGAATTATGATGCTTTATTAGAGGGACCAAGTGCAAGTCATTTGGCAGGAACGGACGAGTATGGTCGAGATATATTTAGTCGTTTAATAGTAGGCGCAAAGATATCCTTAATGGTGAGTTTTAGTGCCGTATTTTTAGGCTTAATACTAGGAACTATTTTAGGTTTAATTAGCGGTTACTTTGGTGGGTGGATTGACAAAATCATCATGCGCAGCTGTGATGTGTTGTTTTCATTCCCTGATTTATTATTAGCGATTGCCATTGTAGCCTTATTGGGCCCTGGTATTAATAATGTCATCATTGCTGTGATGATCTTTAGTGTGCCATCTTTTGCCCGTTTAGTCAGAGGTGCTACATTGAATGCGAAGGAGAATGTCTACGTAGAGGCAGCACAATCAATGGGGGCTTCGCATGTTAGAGTGCTGTGGAAACATATTTTCCCTGAAACGATTAGTGAGTTAATCATTTTTGTCACAATGCGTATAGGGACAGCCATTTTAGCAGCTTCTGGTTTAAGCTTTTTAGGCTTAGGTGCAAGCCCTGAAATGCCTGAGTGGGGAGTAATGCTAAGTAGTGGGCGTGACTATTTAGGAACATCTTCGCACGTAGTCATCATGCCAGGCATTGCCATATTTTTAACCGTACTAGCATTTAACTTAATAGGTGATGGATTACGAGATGTGTTAGATCCAAAAATAAAGAATAATTAAGGAGAATGCCTATGCCAGAACATGTATTGCGAGTAAGTGACTTAGAAACGTCCTTTACGCGTGATAATAAGGAAATCAAGATTTTAAGAGGTGTCAATTTTTCCATCGGTAAAGGAGAGATATTAGGCTTAGTGGGAGAATCGGGCAGTGGAAAAAGCTTAACATCGTTATCCATCATGCAATTATTTCACGGTACTACAGGCAAAATCGTCAATGGCTCTATACATTTTAATGGGCATGACTTGACGAAAATGTCCGAATCAGAAATTCGGAAGATTCGTGGCAAGCAAATGGCCATGATTTTTCAAGAGCCCATGACTTCTTTAAATCCTGTCTTAAAAATAGGCAAGCAGTTAATGGAAGCAATTGAGATGCATTTGAAACTGCCGAAGAACGAAAGTAAGCATCATGCAATCCAAATGTTAAAAAGCGTGGGCATAGGAAGGGCCGAGGAAATCATTTATGAATATCCACATCAGCTCTCAGGAGGAATGCGCCAGCGTGTAATGATTGCAATGGCTATGGCCTGCCACCCTAATTTACTTATTGCTGACGAACCAACCACTGCGCTTGATGTCACGATACAAGCTCAAATTTTAGAATTAATGAAAAAGCTAAAAGAAGAAAATGAGACAGCTATTTTATTAATTACACATGATTTAGGTGTTGTTGCGGAAATGTGCGATAGGGTAGTGGTAATGTATGCAGGGCAGGTTGTAGAGGAAGCAGATGTCTTTGAATTATTTGCTAGCCCCAAGCATCCCTATACAAAAGGTTTAATTGCATCTGTACCGAAAATTGGTGATAACAAAGAAGTATTAGATTCTATCAATGGTCAAGTACCATCCCCACAAAATATGCCGAATGGTTGTAAATTTGCTCCACGTTGTAATCAAGCGATGTCTATATGCCATCAGGAGAGTCCACCGACAGTAAAAATTTCAGCTACACGCCAATGTAGCTGCTGGCTATATGTGAAAAAGGATGTGGAAGTAAATGCCTAACAGTATATTAAAAGTGGAGAATTTAAAAAAGAGCTTTCAAATAGCCGGAGGGTTATTTCAAAAAAAGCAATATGTTAACGCGGTTATAGATGTTTCCTTTGAAATAGAGGAAGGTACGACATTCAGTCTAGTAGGAGAAAGTGGTTGTGGGAAATCTACTACAGGCAGATTAATTACTAGATTAATAGCACCAACGAATGGAAGTATCGTTGTGGATGGGAAAGAAGTAACTACTGCAAAGCCATCTGAATTAAGGCACTTAAGGCAAACTGTTCAAATGATTTTTCAGGACCCCTATGCCTCATTGAATCCAAGAATGAAGGTCAAGGAGCTTGTTGGGGAACCTTTAGAAATTCATACAAAACTTTCGAAAGCAGAGCGTGAAAAACTAGTGCTTGAAATGCTGGAAGTCGTTGGATTAAATGCTGAACATGCCGATCGCTATGCACATGAGTTCAGTGGTGGACAAAGACAGCGTTTAGGTATTGCACGTGCTTTAATAACAAAGCCAAAATTAATTATTGCTGATGAGCCTGTGTCTGCGTTGGATGTATCTATACAATCGCAAATATTGAATCTATTAAAGCAATTACAGCAAGAATATAAAATATCGTATCTCTTTATTTCTCACGATTTAAGTGTTGTAGAGCATATTAGCCATTATATTGGGGTTATGTATTTAGGATCCATTGTAGAAATTGGGCGTAAAGAAACCATATTTAATGAACCAAAGCATCCATATACACAAGCGCTTATTGCTTCCGTACCAATTGCAGACCCAACGTTACGAAAAAAGAAGATCGTTTTAACTGGTGATATTCCAAATCCTAAAAATCCGCCAAGTGGTTGTACCTTCCACACAAGGTGCCCCTTTGCATCAGATATATGTAAGCAAGCTATACCAGAAATGAAGAAAATTAACGAAGAGCAAAGTGTTGCATGTCACTTTGTTAACTAATGGAGAGGATGTTTATAAATGAAAATAGGGTTAAGCACATACAGCATGGTTAAAAAAATGAGACAGGGAGAGATGGATGTTCTGGATGTTTTACAATGGGTAGCAGACAACGGTGGTCAGCATGTAGAATTAGTGCCCTACGAATTTACGGTTGTAGATAACTATGAACTTGCAACTGAAATTAAAGATAAAGCAGCAGAGCTAGGATTAGAGTTATCCGCCTATTCTTTACCAGCTAACTTTATTCAGGATACAGAAGAAGCTTTTTTAGAAGAAGTTGAACGTTTAAAGAAACATATTGATGTAGTACATCATATGGGTATTCAGATTATGCGCCATGACGTTACTCTTTTTACCTTACCAAAGGAGCAAACATCCATTCATTATTACAACGAGCACTTTGAAGAAATGGTTAGAGGCTGTCAGCTAATTGCAGATTACGCGAAACAATTTAATATTACGACAACGATTGAAAATCATGGCTTTAATGTTCAAACAAGTGATCGTGTACAACAATTAATTCATGCGGTAAACAGAGACAACTTTAAAACAACTTTAGATATCGGTAATTTTTTATGTATTGATGAAGAACCTCTCATTGGTGTTATGAAAAACATTCCTTATGCTGCTACGGTACATTTTAAAGATTTTTATATTCGTCCTTATTATGAAAATCCAGGTGAGGGCGAGTGGTTCCGTACAGTTCATAACAACTACATCAGAGGTGCTATTGTCGGACATGGCGATATAAATATTCGAGAAATTATTAAGCTCGTAAAAGGCAGTGGATATGATGGTTATCTTACTATTGAGTTTGAAGGAATGGAAGATTGTCAAGTTGGTTCAAAAATAGGAATGGATAATGTACGTCGTTTATGGGACGAATGCAAGCTCTAAAGGGGGAAAGTACATGAACAAATTAAAAGTTTGTGTCATTGGCACAGGTTCTATTTCAGATTTTCACTTAGGTTCCTATACGAATAATCCATTCGTTGAATTATATGGCGTGTATGATGCTTCTATTGAACGAGGCAAAGCGAAAGCAGCCCAATTTGGAGCAACGCATGTTTTTTCTACGAAAGAAGAGCTATTCGCAGATAAAAATGTGGATGCTGTCAGTATTTGTACATGGAATAATACGCATGCAGAATTGGCGATTCTTGCTTTGGAAAATGACTTACATGTTCTAATAGAAAAGCCGCTATCTATGACTTATGCAGAGGCTCTAAATATCCAAAAGGTTGCAGAAAAGCATCAGAAAGTATTTCAAGTGGGCTATGTAAGACGGTTTGCAACAAATACCAAAGTACTGAAAAGCTTCATTGACGATAACAAATTGGGCGATATTTATTATGCCAAAGCTTCCTGCCTAAGAAGATTAGGGAATCCAGGAGGCTGGTTTGCAGAAATTGATAAGTCTGGTGGCGGACCTTTAATTGATCTAGGGGTACATGTAATTGATATATGTTGGTATTTAATGGGTAGACCAAAGGTGAAGCGTATAACAGGTCATACTTACAATCAATTAGGAAATCGAAATCATATTGAAAATTTATCCTTTTACAAGGCTGCAGACTATGATGCTACTAAAAACACAGTAGAAGACTTAGCAAATGCCCTCATTACATTTGAGAATGGGGCTTCGCTAATGGTAGACGTTTCCTATACACTACATGCTATAAAAGAAGAAATAAGTATTAAGCTATATGGCACGAACGGTGGAGCAGAGCTAGAGCCTGAATTAAAAATTGTAAGTGAAGAGCATAATACGATTTTAAATATTCATCCTCAAATTAACGATCTAACATTTGATTTTGCGACTGCCTTTCAAAATGAAATCAATTCATTTGTTGATTGTTGCCTTCATCATTATGAATCAGTTGCACCTGTGGAAGATGGGGTAGAAATTATGAAAATCTTAGAAGGTATTTATATTTCTGCAACTGAAGGAAAGGAGGTTGTTTATTAAAATGGTGAAATTGGATAATAAAATCGGTGTGATAGTAGACAGCTTTCGTTTACCTATTGTTGAAGGTTTGTTAAAGGCGAAAGAAGTTGGTGCACAGGGGGTACAAATGTATGCCGTTTCAGGAGAATTGGACCCCGATAACCTAAGTGCTGAACAGAGAGCAGAATTGAAGGCGTATATCTTAGGGTTAGGTCTAGAAATCTCTGCATTATGTGGAGATTTAGGAGGACATGGCTTCCAAGATAAAGCAGAAAATGCCTGGAAAATAAAGAAATCGAAAGACATACTGCAATTAGCCAAGGACCTAGGAACATCCATTGTTACAACCCATATTGGCATTATTCCTGAAGATGAAAATGACCCAATCTATCAAACAATGCTGGAAGCTTGTGAAGAATTAGGACAATATGCTACATCATTAGACGCTTACTTTGCGATTGAAACAGGACCAGAAACGAGTAAAACATTAAAAGGGTTTTTAGATAAGCTATCAACGAATGGTGTATCGGTTAATTTTGATCCTGCCAATATGGTGATGGTAACAAAAGATGATCCTGTAGCTGGAGTCAAACTATTAAAGAAGTATATTGTACATACACATGTAAAGGATGGTATTCAACTACAGTCAACGAATCCTAAAGATGTGTACGGGTACTTAGGATACGATTCTGGAACGTCTCATGATAAAATAGAAGAAATGGTGGAAAATGGAGAGTTTTTCAGAGAACTTCCATTAGGTCATGGAGATGTCAATTTCGAGCTTTATTTTTCAGCTTTACAAGAAATCGGATACAATGGCTATTTAACTATTGAACGAGAAGTGAGATCAAATCCCGAAAAAGACATCAAAGAAGCTGTACAATTCATAGAAAAGTTTAAATAGGGGTTGAATCTAATTTGAAAAAGCAAGATCAAGTACAAATGCGAAGACAAAATAAATATATTGTGCTTGACGCAATAAGGCAGATGGCGCCAATTTCAAGAATTCAATTATCAAAATATACAAAAATGAGCCCTACGACCATTACTCGTATTGTGCAGGAGCTAGAAGCGGAAGGCTTTATTCTTGAAGGGGTATCGGAAGAAACAGCCATTGGTAGACGTCCTACGTTAATTCATATGCGAGAAGATGCTTTATATACGATTGGGATAGAAATTGACTGTTTTACTATTCGAATAGGTATATTAGATTTCTTAGGGAAGCTTATTGCCTTTCAGGAAGTCAAATGTAGCATTAGACACCAATATGAGGAAGCTCTACACCTACTGAAACAGTCTATAGATAATATCATGACAGAATATCAGATTGCTTCGGATAAATTACTAGGCATTGGGATAGGCGTTCCAGGAGTAATCAATAACGAGGAAGGGATAATCGTTTCCTCTGAGCAATTGAAGTGGGAAAACTGCCATATAAGAGAAGATTTAAATGGTATTTTTGGTTGTGAAGTCATCGTAGATAATGAATTAAAAATGCAAATCATTGCTGAAATTGGAGATATCTACACACCACTGTATTCAAATTGTATTTTAGTCGGAATTGGAACAGGAATAGGAGCATCTATATTATTAAATGGAGAAGTGTATCGTGGCATTCAAAATAAAGCTGGAGAGATAAGCCATATAACAATTAATCCATTTGGTGAGATGTGTCACTGTGGTAAAAGAGGGTGCCTATCCATGTATGTTTCTGAAGTTACGCTGTTAAAAAGAACACCAAAAAATCTTAATATTCAATCAATAGAAGAGATTTTGCATTGTGTTGATCAAGGCGAGCAATGGGCGATCGATATTCAGCACGATGTAGCTACTTTTCTAGCTATTGCCATCAATAATCTAGTTTGCTTATACGAGCCAGAGGCTGTCATTGTCAGTGGAGAAATTATTGAGCACAATGTGACATTTCAAAAACTGCTTAGTGATAAGTGTAAACAGTATATATGGAAGGAATTACAACCCTACTTTGATTTGCAGTTTTCCAATCAATTAAAAGAAGGGGTTGTTAAAGGAGCGGCATTACAAGCACAAAAGCAGTTGCTGTCTGTTTAAAGAAAGGTTGGTTGATTCGTGGCTTACTCAGAATTTTTAAAGGAGTATCGTTCAGGATTAATGGAAAATGTGCATTATGGTCAAATGAGTGCTGTGAATCTAGCGAAGGAAGAATTCGTCTCAGTAGGTCAAGATTATAAGCCTGTATATTTTCGTTCTGCAGCAAAACCATTTCAAGCCATTCCTATTTTTCTGACTGATTTTATAGAAAAGTACGAAATTACTTCAAAAGAAAGCGCACTATTTCTGGCTTCACAAAGAGGCGAAGTTTACCATCAAGAGGCATTAGTTTCTCTGCTGGAAAAACTCCCAATTCATGAAAATGAATTAATTTGTGCAGCATCCTATCCATTAAATGAGGAACCTAAAACACAGTATATTCAACAGGGATTTGAAAAGAGGAAACTCTTTCATAATTGCGCTGGTAAGCATTTAGGATTTTTAACTGCATGTCTAGCAAATGGCTATGATGTCAAGCAATATTGTCATCCCGAACATCCACTGCAACAGATGATAAAAAAATATATTGCTTATTTAAGTGAATATGAGATAGAGAGAATTCGTACAGGGATTGATGGCTGTGGTGCGCCCGTCTTTGCGATTCCGTTAAAAAACATGGCCATTGCCTATTTAAAGTTAGCACGACCAGAATTAATTGATGATCAACTAATTCGTGAAGCAGTAATCAAGCTTACGTCAGTGATGAATCATGAGAATCATATCATTGCAGCACAAAACTTTATTTGTACGGCATTATTAAAGGACCCTAATATTGTGGCAAAGGGCGGAGCACAGGGTGTATACTGTTTTGCTCTTAGAGATGAAGGAGTAAGTTTTGCCTTGAAAATAATGAATGGCTCAGAAAGTCCATGGCCGAATGTAATTGCTTCTGTATTGGAACAAATTCAGTATAAAAATCAAGAAACAATTGAGCGTATTAAAGCATTGTCTCCTACATTTGTGCGTAATGATGCAGGGGTAGAGGTAGGAGAAATTGTATCTACAATTAAAATTGTCTAGAGGTGAAGGCACTTGCATGTTTTGGCAATA
Source organism: Lysinibacillus sp. G01H (assembly GCF_028872195.1). Classification (NCBI taxonomy): domain Bacteria; kingdom Bacillati; phylum Bacillota; class Bacilli; order Caryophanales; family Bacillaceae; genus Lysinibacillus; species Lysinibacillus sp. G01H. The sequence goes on from NZ_CP118397.1 coordinate 483,731, forward strand.
GACGGTGGTGGAACGAAAACGATTGCAACAATCTCAACATGTCATGGGCAAATTATGGCGCTAGCAGAAACAGGCAAAAGTAATCCCACGTCCATGAGCTTTGAGCATTTTACAGAGACGATAACAGAATTAATAAATGATTTAAAAAGACAACAGCCTCAGGAATTTCAACACATTACAAAGTGCCATGCGGGCCTGTCTGGTGTAACAGAAAATAATAATGAGAAAATTACCTATGCATTATTAACCTCGCTTTTACCGAAAGACTGTCAACTATCACTATCGAATGATGGAATGAACGCGCTGTATGCGGGGACCTTGGGGCAGCCAGGCATTGTACAAATTTCTGGTACGGGTGCGATTACACTCAGTATAGATGCATCTGGAAGAATTGAGCGCACAGCAGGATGGGGTTATATTTTTGATGATGAGGGCAGTGGCTATGATATTGGCATACGCACATTAAAAGCGGTATTTAAAGCATTCGATAAAAGAGGTCCTGAAACGCTTCTAACAACAGCGGTATTAGAATATTTTCGATTACATTCCGTTCCAGAGATAATTGAAGTGGTATATGGTGAAGGACATCCGCGGGATACCATATCTCCTTTAAGTAAGGTTGCAATTGAATGCGCTAAACGTGGTGATGGAGAAGCCAATACAATTATTGATCAAGTGTGCCATGTTTTTTATCAAAGTATAGATGCTTGTTACAAAAAAAACCCGTTTGCAGATAAGCAAGTCAAAGTAGTGCTGGCTGGTGGAGTTTTTAATGAATTGGAGCTATTTACTAAAAAATTAATCGCTATTGATAAAAAGAATAGTAATCAGTATGACTTCGTGGGTGCTTATAGCTTACCAGTAGGTGGTGCCGCTTTAGCTGCTTTAAATTTACCATATGATGAAGCAAAGTTATTTATCGATCAATATGATGCAAGTATGAAGAAGTTTTTAACGAATTAATCCCCCCTTAACTTAGCAAGTAGAGAATAGTATGTACTATATCTCTACTTGTATTTTGTTAGTCTCCTACTTTAAACATATACCCCTTATATGAATTATGAATAATCATGACGATTCCGATAAGCATAAAATTGGATAATAATGAACTTCCGCCATAGCTTAAAAAGGGTAGGGTGACACCTGTGACAGGTAAAAGCCCAATGGTCATACCGATATTTTGAGTAATTTGAAAGGCTAGTAAGCTTGAAATACCTGCCCCCATTAAAGTCATAAAGGGGTCTCGCGCTACTACCGTGATAACGACAATACGATAGATAACAAAAAATAGTAGCGCTATTACAAATGCTCCTCCAATAAAACCTAACTCTTCTGCAATAGCAGAGAATATAAAGTCGGTATGTTTTTCTGGTACATAGACATTATTATGTAGATAGCCCTTGCCCACAAATTCTCCTGATCCGATAGCCATAAAGCCCTGGCGTACTTGAAAAGAAGAATCTGTATATTCATAAGGCTGAAGCCATCCATAAATTCTAGAAATCTGATGTCCTGATAGAGCGCCCAAAACCTTCTCTGTAAAAAATTCATTAAATCTGACATAGAGCACTACCATCGTACTGACGATAACTAGAGGAACGGCCGTAAATACAACAAGAAGCTTTCTATGAATACCTGAAAAGAAAATCATCGGTAAAATCATTGCCATATACAACATGACCATACCTGTATCGGGTTGTCTATAAACAAGTAGCGTAGGAGGAATGACAATTAGCCCGATTTTTATAAGTAACCAAAAATCTGCTAGATAAGAGGGGCGGGCATTTTTCTCTTGATGAGCAATAATGACCTTACTCACAACTATTAAAAAAGCGAATTTTAAAAATTCCGATGGTTGGAGGGAGCCTAAAAACGGGATTTGATACCATGATTTTGCCTGATTGATCGTTCGAGCAATGCTTTCAGGTGCAACAATAAGACCAGCCGTTAAAGCAACTATTAGGAAGTAAAATGGCCATCCAATCTTCTTCAACTGTTCAATATCAAGCAAAGATATTCCAAACATGATGGTTAATCCGATGATATAAAATAAAAACTGTTTGATAATAAAGGAGCTTGAATACTGTTCAAAATTTACACTACTAGAATGGACAAAAAGGCAACTAATAGCGCCGAGTAAAAGAAGACTTATTACTAAACTCCAATCTAACTTCTTGAATTGCGTCAAATGTAACACCTCCATTCTCTATTATGAACGCTGACAATGTATGGAAGGTTGCGGATGTTTTTCTGAAAATAGTATGAATAAGAAGCAATCATCCGGCTAATTTAGCGAGTTAAATTACCTAGATAAAACTAAATGATGGGTATAAATTCTTAATGTTTCGATTAAAATTTACAAAAATATAACACTGGCTTTATATCTCTATACTATCATTATTGGTAAGAGTTGGAGGAGGAGCCAGGGATCATGCATTTTTTCCGTTTCATTAAGGTGAAGGACAAGTTACTTGTACTCATGATTGTTTGTGTATTATCGAATGTATTGCTAGGTATATTCAGTGTAGATTACTTAAGGAAAATGTCGTGGCATGCAAGTGAGAGTTATACACAGGGACTTGTCCCAATTGGATGGCTAAATGAGCTAGAAGAATCACAGCGTCGATTAGATTTAATAGTAGATTCGAAAGGCAACGATAAAGAAATGACAGCCATTTTACAAAATATGGCACAGCCTTTAGAGCATCTAGATAGCCAAGAAATTGATAAAAAGATGAGTCATCAAATTAAGAAGTATAAGTCATTGCTTAAGAAGCAGGAAGAAGCCATCGAGAACTTTAAGCAATTGAACCATGGTGAGCTAGATCAGTTTTATGTGCAAACATTTTTACCAATTAGTCAGGAGAGTCATGCATTATTAGAAGACACGCAAAATTATTTGGTTCAACGAGCAAAAGACCAACAGCATGCTTATCTGAAAGATGTACAATTCGGCTACTGGTTACTAGGTGGTGTATGCTTAGCGGTTGTCTTGCTTGTTATCCTTATCGGCTTTATCGCAACGAAGGCAGTCAATATACCAACCCGTCAACTAAAGTCATTATTAAAACGTGCAGAACAAGGTGATTTCACTGCCAATGCAAGTTATGTAGCTCATGATGAGCTTGGTGAAGTAGTACTGTCATACAATCAAATGGTAACAGAGGTGAAACGACTACTCCATACTGTGACAGACAGTGCCTATGAAGTAGAAGAAATGACAGGGAAATTGCAGAACTCCTCTGAGCAATCATCAACAACGACATTAAAAATAGCGAAGGATGTACAATCTATCTCAGAGTCAACGTCTGCTTCTTCTAGTAAATTAGCTTCGAATACGGCTTCCTTAGAGGAGGTTTTAAATGATGTACAGGTTATTTTAGAAAAGGTTCAGGTTGTAGAAAGTTTTGCGCAAAAAACGGCCAGAGATGCAGAAAGTGGAACTGAAATTGTGCAGGCTAATTTAACGCAAATGCAAGCTATTAAGCAGGCGGTTGAAAAATCTAATACAGCTATCTTTAATTTAGTAGAGCGGGCTGCATCGATCGATCAAATGATTGAAGTAATAGAAAGAATAACAGCACAAACTAATTTACTGGCTTTAAATGCGTCAATTGAAGCCGCAAGAGCAGGAGAGCATGGTAAAGGTTTTGCAGTAGTGGCTAATGAGGTTCGTAAGCTTGCAGAGCAAACTGTTCAATCGACACAAACGATTACATCCATTGTACAGAACATCCATTTAGATTCGAGTTATGCGGTACAAATGATGGAAGGCGTTTTAGTGGCGACTGAAAAAGGTGTAGCTGTTACAGGACAAACTGCATCAAGTTTTGATCAAATTTTAGAAAAAGTACATACTATTAAGCCTTATATGATGGAAGTATCTGCTACGGTTCAAGAGATTGCCAATCACACGAAGAAGGTAAGTGAGGATGCAGGTATGCTGACAGCCTTATCCGATACGAATGCCGTGTCTACTAAGCATGTTGCTACGTTAACAGCTGATCAATTAACAGCTCAGCAACAGTTCCATAATTATATAAAGGAATTGCGCAAAGTATCAAAAGTTTTGCAAATAGCTGTCAAACGTTTTTCGATATAATTTAATATTAAAGAATAATATTCGAAAAGGGTCTTCTTTGCAAAAAATAGCAAAGAAGATTCTTTTTTTGCATGGTTACAAAACTAGCTTATGAAAGTATAAATTTTTTGTGTTTTTGAGATGTACAAATGTGTTTTATATATTTTTGTAGCACAATATTTTTCATGTTCTCATATACTGTTAATAAGGGATTGTATGTTCTTTGTAAGGAATATTATTAATATAATTGTTGTATTTTCAAAACGAACACATTATAATGAATTCCATTGAAAGTGTTATTAAATCAATGTTTATTAATGTATTTTTGTACTTTCGGAAAGTACAATTGTTCACATGTGGAGGTTTTGGGAAATGAAAAAGATTATTGTTACTGGAGCACTTGGTCAAATTGGTTCTGAGCTTGTAGAAAAACTTCGTGGTATTTATGGAGAGGACAATATACTTGCTACAGACATTAGAAAGCTTGAACATACTAAGGGCCCATTTGAAATATTGGACGTGACAGATGGACAAAGAATGCATGATTTAGCAAAGGACTTCGGTGCAGATACAATGATGCATTTAGCAGCATTATTATCAGCTACAGCAGAAAGAAATCCATTGTTAGCTTGGAATTTAAATATGGGTGGATTAATGAATGCGTTGGAGGTTTCACGTGAGTTAAATATGCAATTTTTCACGCCAAGCTCAATTGGTGCGTTTGGTCCGTCTACACCTAAGGAAGATACACCACAGGATACTTTGCAAAGACCAACAACTATGTATGGGGTAAATAAGGTAGCGGGTGAGTTATTATGCGATTATTACTTCAATCGTTTTGGTGTTGATACACGTGGCGTACGCTTCCCAGGACTAATTTCTTATGTAACACCTCCAGGTGGTGGTACAACAGATTATGCAGTAGAAATTTTCTATGAAGCCATCGAACAAGGCAAATATACATCGTATATTCAGGAAGGTACATTTATGGATATGATGTACATGCCAGATGCCTTACAAGCTATTGTGGATTTAATGGAAGCAGACGGTAGTAAGCTTGTTCATCGCAATGCTTTTAATATTACAGCCATGAGCTTCGAACCTTCGCAAATCGCGGCTGAAATCAAGAAACACTTACCAAATTTCACAATGAGCTATCAGGTAGATCCAGTTCGTCAGGCCATTGCAGATAGCTGGCCAAACTCTTTAAATATTGAAGCGGCTCAAAAAGAGTGGGGCTTCAAAGCAGAATATGATTTAGCTAAAATGACAGTAGATATGTTAGAAAAATTGAAAATCAAACTGCATAAAAAAGCCATTTCATAAAAGATGGGCAACGGGTGAAGATCTAAACTTCATCCGTTTTTTTTATATATAAAAGAAAATTATTGGAATATATAGATTAAATTATGAAATTAAAATATAATAATATTCGGAATATTAATAGTATTCAGTTTAATTAATGCTATAACAATTTCACAAGGGGAAATTCACAAATGAAGGGATGATGGGTTTTATGATGCAAGCACCATTAGTTTTAACTAGTTTTTTCAAGCGAGCAGAGAGCTATTTTGCAAGAAAATCAATTATTTCACGGACAAGCCCACACAAAATACATCGTTTAACATATGGGGAGTGGGCGAAAAGAACGCGTTGTTTAGCAGATGCCCTTACGAAGCTTGGGATGACAAGAGGAACAAAAGTCGGCTCTTTTGCGTGGAATCAGCATCGGCATTTAGAAGCCTACTTTGCTGTACCTTGCTCAGGGGCAATCTTACACATGGTAAATATTCGTTTATCAGAAGAGCATTTGATCTATATTATTAATCATGCAGAAGATGAGATTTTAATGGTCGATGTTGATTTATTACCGATCATTGAAAATATTGCGCCAAAACTTAAGACAGTGAAACACTATATTATTATGACGGATGAACCAGCTTTACCCAAGACTACACTACAAAATGTTTTATCCTATGAGGACTTATTAGCTACTGCTGATGAAGAATTTCAATTTCCAGAGGATATTGACGAAGAAGCACCTGCCGGTATGTGCTATACAAGTGCCACGACAGGGAATCCAAAGGGAGTTGTCTATTCCCATCGGGGTCTAGTATTACACAGTATCATGCTGAGTATGTCTGACTCTATGGGAATTGCGGAAAGAGATGTCGTGATGCCAATTGTACCAATGTTTCATGCAAATGCATGGGGCTTACCTTTTGCTAGTGTTAATGTTGGTGCTACACAAGTTTTGCCAGGTCCACAATTTACATCAGCATTAATAATGGATTTAATCGAACAAGAAAAGGTTACATTAACTGCTGGTGTACCAACCATTTGGATAGGCGCCTTACAGGAGCAGGAAAAGAAAGAACGAGATATTAGTTCTTTAAGAGCGATCTGCTGTGGTGGATCGGCTTCACCAACTCGACTCATTCGGACATTTGAGGAAAAATACGGAATTCCTTATATTGTTGTCTACGGCATGACGGAAACTACACCAATCGTGGCATTGTCCAATTATATGTCGTGGATGGATGATTGGCCGATTGAAAAACGTATTGAAGCTCGAGCGATGCAAGGGATGACAATGGCAGGTATCGAATCTAGTATTATTAATGAGGCGGGTGAGGTTCCTTGGGATGGCGAAACGATGGGGGAATTACGTTTAAAAGGCCCATGGATTTCCGACGAATACTATCGTGATGAACGAACAGCAGATGCCTATCGAGATGGTTGGTTATATACTGGTGATATTGCAGTACGAACAGAGGATGGCTTTATTAAAATCACGGACCGTACAAAGGATCTTATAAAATCAGGTGGGGAATGGATTTCCTCTGTTGATTTGGAAAATGCACTAATGACGCATGATGCAGTTTTTGAAGCAGCTGTCATTGCCATGCCTCATGCTAAATGGCAGGAGCGTCCATTAGCTTGTGTTGTATTGAAAGAGGGACAATCAGTAACTGAACAAGAGCTTCTTGCCTTTTTAGAAAATCAATTTGCCAAGTGGTGGGTACCAGATGCAGTCGTATTTCTAGAAGAAATTCCAAAGACATCTGTCGGGAAATTCCTGAAAGCGAAGCTGCGAGATAATGTAGCTGAAATTTATCCTAAATCATTGGTATAGGTGAAAGAGCGATTTCCATAAATGGAAGTCGCTCTTTTTTTATTATTTAGCTAACATGTGGAAAACTTGTTCAACGTCTTTATCGCCACGACCAGAGATATTAATAATAATGCTTTCCTCAGGTGATAAAGTTGGTGCTAATTTTAGAGCATGGGCAACTGCATGTGAGCTTTCAAGAGCAGGAATAATACCTTCTACCTTAGAAAGTACTTGGAAGGCTTCTAAAACTTCTTCATTTGTCACGGTCACATACTCAGCACGGCCAATTGTTTTCAAATGGCTATGCTCAGGCCCAGCACCTGGATAATCTAAACCAGCTGCTATTGAATAGGTAGGAAGTGGATTACCTTCTGCGTCCTGAAGAACTAAACATTTGAAGCCGTGTAGCTCTCCTGGTGTTCCTTCGTTTAAGGTAGCAGCTTGATCCGGCTCTATTCCAATCAGACGAACATCTTCGTCTGCAATATAGTCAGCAAATGCCCCAATGGCATTACTACCGCCTCCTACACAGGCAAGAACAGCTGTTGGCAGCTTTCCTTCCTTTTCTAAAATCTGTTCACGACTTTCGCGGCTAATCACTGATTGAAAATGTTTAACCATTGATGGGAAGGGATGTGGTCCAACTGCCGAACCTAATAAATAGAATGTTGTTTCATAGTTTTCTACCAAGTCAGCAAATGCTTCATCTACTGCATCCTTTAAGCGGCCTTGCCCTTTATCAACCGCTACGACTTTTGCGCCGAGAAGTTCCATGCGAAATACGTTCAATGCCTGACGTTTTGTATCCTCCAAGCCCATATAAATCGTGCAATCCATTCCAAACATGGCACACGCTGTAGCTGTTGCTACACCATGTTGACCTGCACCAGTTTCTGCGATCACACGGTTTGCGCCCATACGTTTGGCTAGTAGAATTTGTCCTAATACATTATTGATTTTATGGGAGCCTGTGTGGTTAAGGTCTTCCCGTTTTAAATAAATTTTTGCGCCACCTAATTGCTTTGTTAAATTTTCTGCAAAATAAAGAGGGGATTTACGACCGACATATTCACGGAAATAGTAATCTAATTCTTGTTTAAAGTCATCATCTTCTTTATACTTTTGAAAATTCTCATCTAGTATATTTAAAACATTTTGAAGCTCCTTTGGAACAAAGCTTCCACCAAATTCACCGAAATATCCCTTTTTCTCTACTACTGTACTCATCTTTCCTCGACTCCTCTATGCTAATTTTTCCAAAAAAAAAGCCACTCCAATCCCTTATAAAAAGGACGAGTAACCGTGGTGCCACCTTCATTCGCAATTTTTGCGCGCTTTCCTGCTCCGGTAACGGGGAGCGAAACGGCCTTACATTTGATAAGGCTGCTCTGAAGTCCATTCACAAGTTTGTACTACTGGTTTGCACCAACCACCAGCTCTCTTGAAGTAACAATGCTTGCTACTACTCTTCTTCCTTGCATTTATTAGAAAGAATTGTAGAGTATTTTCAGAATAGTGTCAAGAAAAAAGACGAATCTAAAAAGACCCGTCAGTTAAATCAAACTTTTAAAGTGAAGGCGTTTGTTTAATACATACATAATCGGTGCACCTACAGCTAATACAACAAATTCACCCGCCGCGACTGTTAGCCAAGTCCAAAAGAATGGTAGCTCTAAAGCCAAGTTCAGCTCAAAGGCAATAATAAACATAGTACAGGTAAAGAGCAATGTATTAATAATTAAACGTGCCCAAATATTTTTGACAAATTTGCAGATTAAAATAAACAGTCCGAGTGTAATCATTGAATGACCTACACCAAACACTAAATCGTAAATGCCAAGTGGTGAAAATAGGTTAGAGATCAATACTCCAATAATAATCCCTACGGCAAAGCGTGGATTAAAGGCCACTAAATGGTTAAACATCTCAGAAACTCGGAACTGAACCTCTGTAAAACCAAATGGTGCAACAAGCATGGTTACAGCTATATAGAGAGCCGCAATGATACCACTTGCTGCTAAAAATTTTAGCTTCATATTCATTTCTCCTTAGTTTTTTTTCGTGGGATGGTTACGAACCACGTAGAGCAAGAGCAATCATATCAATATTCATGCGGGTTTGTAAATACCTATGTGTAAATTATGTGTAAAATTATAAAGCGGCTAAAATATTCATTGTATTTCTTTCATCTTCTTCACGAAGTTCTTTGATAAGGTGTGTGTAAATTCGAATGGTTGTATCTGCATCTGCGTGGCCAAGTCTTTCGGAAATATACTGAACTGAAATTCCTTTATAAAATAAAATGCTGGCATGAGAATGACGTAAACCGTGGATAGAAATTTCTTCTATCTTTAATTCACATAATATTTTTTTTAATGCTTTATTAACACCTGTATTACTGAAGACTTTGTATTTAGAAGCGGGATTATAAAACACCAATTTATGAATGTTTTCGGGAGTCACTTCAAAAAAATGATTGAACAGACGCATCGTTACTTTGTCCATTTTAATAATGCGGTTTGAACTTTCCGTTTTTGTCTTTTTAATACCTTCATCATAGGAGTTTGTATATCCCCATGTCTTGTTAATGTTGATCGTATTGTCTTTGAAATTAAAATCATTTCTAGTGAGTGCGATTATTTCGGCAAAGCGCATACCTGATTTCAAAGCCAGCAAAATAATATAATACACAGGTCTGTTATCTTCTTTTAGTGATGCAATTAGATAACTGGATAACAATTTACTTTCAGTATAGTTAATATGCTTTTCATCACTCTTTTTGGAGTCCTGGCCAGAAATTGTTGCATTTCTTGTGAAATCAGAAGGGATGATACCCTCATCGACAGCTTCACGTACACATGCTCTAATGTGGGCATTTATCTTTTTAACCGTTTCTTTAGATTTGGTCTTTCCATATTCATTAAGAAAAGATTGATAATCACTCTTTTTGATATGCTGTAAGGGGGTGTTAGAAAAGTGCTTTCTAATCACCTTCAATGTATTTTTGTAATGTACTTTTGTAGGTGGGGCAGTATTAGATTTGTAAATAGACACCCATTGTTCAAAATACTCATCGATTGGCTCTAATTTCATAATGGGATTTAAGCCCTTATTTAATTTAGATTCTATTTCAGCAGCAGCAATCTGTGCCTCTTTCTTCGTTTTGAAACCACCCTTGCGTATAGGTTTAGATTCACCGTTGATCATGCGACTGACGATATATTGCCATGTCTTGCCGCGTTTCGTGAAACTCGCCATATACATTCTCCTTCCTTCAATGTAAGAAAAGAGCTAGGCGGATGAGCCTGCTCTTACTTTTAATACTTAACGTTAAGAATTAAAGATCTTGTGTGTAACGAATTGCTTTACCTATGATACGAGCAGGATTTTCAGCTGAAATTACGTAAGGCTCATGTTTAGGGTTATCAGGCATTAAAAAAACTGTATCACCTTGTTTTTTAACCCTTTTAAGTGTTGCCTCTGTATCCCCATTAACTAGGACAGCAGCAATTTCACCATTCTCCACTTCAGGTTGTTCACGTATTAAAACGTATGCTCCATTAGGGATGGTTGGTTCCATGCTGTCGCCTTTTGTTTGTAAATAAATGAGCTTTCCACTTGGTAAATTCTCAGGGGATTCATACCTGTAACCAATTAAATTTTCCTCTGCCGTGATTGGGTCACCACACGCAATTTTACCTAAAATAGGTATTTTGATAGTTGCTGGAGATATTTCTATTAAATTAGGTGGATGATCTAAGCTAGTATCATCAATACTCGATTTACTTTTGTCTTCCATGAGATCTCGCATTGTGATATTAAAATAGTCAGCAATTTTTTGTATTTTATCTATTCGAGGGTATTTTTCTCCCCGTGACCAATAAGATACCGAAGTTTCACTAACTCCTAAGTGTTCTGCAAGAACCTTTTGACTAACATCACGGCTGTTTAATAGAGCTTGCAAGTTATCTGCAAAAATCTCTCGTTGAGTTCGCAATATAGCACCTCCTTTCTACTAACATTATAAACTTTTAGTTATTTAGGGTAAATGATTTTTAACATTTTGTGAGAATAATTAACTTTAAGTGTTGACTATTAACTTTAAGTTTATTATATTTGTGTTAATAGAATTATGAGAGGAGAGAAAGTCTATGAAAAGATTATCTTTAGCTGCACTTAGAGTTAATAGAAACATGACGCAACAAGATGTAGCAGATCGCTTAGGTGTATCTCGCCAAACAGTGGCACAATGGGAAAATAACAGTATTGCTAAAGAATTAGTTATTTACGCTCTTGCAAAGTTATATGAAGTTGAACTAGATGAAATTAAAATTACTGCTTAAATTTTTTTGAACATGAATTAACTTTAAGTTAATTTATAGCGTGTTAAGTAGTCAAATAACTAAAGCGCTGTGATACCGAGCCAATGACGGTATATAAGTCCTTATAGCTGATGAGACGGTAGCAACGTTAGATTACTGGGAGTGGGGTGAGAGGATGGATGCAGAAAAGAATAAACAAAGGTTCCGGGAGTTATCTGAAAAGCATCACCAAAAAATGGATGAGGTTCTGGCATACGGAAAAGCCCATTCGCCAGAAGAGCAAAATGGGCAAGAGTTTAAAACGAAAATGGAGCAGTACAGCCAAGAGCTGAATGAAATAATGAGAGAAAAAATGCTCATATGGTATCGAATATTGTATCCGGAGCGGGGCAATCAGCTTGAAAGGAAATTTTAACTTAAGATTGATAGTCAACAAATACAAAATCTTCAAGTTGTCTAGTAATTTTCCTCAATGAAATATGCATTATATCAAGAGTTTTTTCATCTTCGTCATAAGGACTTATATTGCGTTTGATTAACTCGGTGTGAAAATAATTCAGAGCTTTATTTAGCGCATCTAGTTCTTCTTTTGGAAAAGTGTAATTTTCGGCTTCGAATTTAAATTTAGCAAATGTCGTATTACTTCTGGTACGTCTTTCGTCAGATTCACCACAAGAATATAAATGGCAATTTTTGATAGCCCAATCAAGAGCAATATTTACTAGTGTTTTATCATAGTCATTTAAATCTTTAAAGACGCTGGCTGTGTTTATCACTGTATATCACCTCGCTTTCTAGGTGAATTATACCAAATTACCAAAGTGATGTGATACCGAGCCAATGACGGTATATAAGTCCTTATAGCTGATAAGACGGTAGCAACGTCAAAAAACATGAAAGCGAGGTGAGAGAGGTGGGAGGAAAACAAAAATCTCCTAAGCGGAAGAATGCGAAGGAGATAGAAAGAATTTGTCTATTGGTGAATATCCAGTTTCCGAACAGTGTGATTAGTCGAGTAAGCTACTCACAAATTCGTCAAGAGACGGTAGCAATGTTAATCAAAACGAAAGTGAGGTGAATAGTGTGGAAGAAAAATTTGAGATTTGGCTATCAGATACTCAAGACGTGATCCAGGAACGGGCTGATTCATTGTTGAAGTGTATGAAAGAGAACTGCTCAACTTATGGGGAGCTTGATTGTCTTATCCATAAATTCAAAAGAGATGTTTTGTATCAGAAAAAGTTTCAGAGATTGGAGCCTGTGTTTGATGTTCTTTATCAATTAATAGAGAGTGAAAAAAATGCCCTCTCAATTAGAGAGGACTGATGATTAGTCAACTACAGATATAGATTTAACAGCAGAGGTAAAATATATTTCTTTGTCTTCACCTTCACCAATCGAAAATGCTTGATGGGAGAGTAAGAATCCGCCAATTCCTAATCTTTCATCAGTAGTGTTAAGTGGTGAACCTTTTTTATCAAAGTTACCATCTATATCGCCAACATAATTCTGTTTTAAGTAGAATCCTTTGTCAGAAGAATAGTTGTTAATACCAACTAAAACTGTATCAGGAGAAACAGTAATTTTTTCTCCATCAATCATGTTAATGATTATCAATTCTATCACCTACCTTTCTAGGTGAATTATACCAAATTACCTATGTGCTGTGATACTTATGCCACGGAAGCAACGTTAAAAAAATACATGGAAGCGAGGTGATAATAAATGCAACAACTTCAAGTCAATTTAACAATTCCAGTTCCAGAAGGTTATGTGATGGTAAAAAAAGTGGAACTAGAAGAACTTAAACAGGAGAGTTTAAGTGGTATTTGCTGGACTATGCAGGATTTAGAAAGCCGTATTAAGAAAAAGCGTGACTGGATTAAAGATAATGTCCTTTTCCCTTCAAAGTTTAGAGAAATACTTGATACCGAAAACGGTGGATGTGTTTATTATCCAAAAGGAATAGGGGAAAAGTGGTCGTTTCATGCAATGAAGATGGCAAACTTTATAGATGAAAATTATAGCTCGATTTTTGGTTATGAGGGCAAGTGAGATATGGTGAAAATAAAAATTTGTATTGGAGGAACAGTGATGTTAGAGCAATTGAAAACAGCATACGGACAAGCTTTAAAAAATCTAGTATTCGTAGATTTTGCTAATAGAAAAGTGATAAGTGTGGGAGGATTAAATGCATTAGAAATGGAGTATTCGAAAGAAAGTGCTTGTTGCAGAGACATCATAACGGCTATTAATTTACATTTTCGCGAAGGAGATTTCGATTTAGTGAAGGAACGGATAGACGTTCTGACAGATAGAGTCGATTATATAAAGTCGCTTGAAGGTTATTTAAAAGAACAGCGTCGTAACAAATTATTCGAGATTGCTAGTCATTTATGTAAGCAGGGAAAATCAGTAAAAGTGGTGAGATATGATGTCAACCCTAGCTGTTGAGGGCATAAAAAAACTGCTTAATCGTTGGAGCGATTAAACAGCATGTAAATCTTGAAAATTTGATCTCAATTACTAACTACTGGACATAGTTAGAAACCTTACAACCTTTGCCGTACTTATGAGAGGTACGGCTTTATTTGACTATTGCCAAATACCTTAACGCTAGTATAGCAACCCTCATGGTAATTAGTCAATTAGCGTCCTTGTAATAGATATTAGGTTTACGACGATGCCCTGAAAATGACAAGGATAATAGATTATTAACAGCATGGGGAGAGAGTTTCATGAAGAGAAAACGCAACATTAAGCATGTATTAGCAGCATATGAGGATTCGTTTGCGATAGAGAAAAAGGATAGTAGAGAAGAACATATTGAGAGTTTACGTGCCAATTCTTTAGCTGGGTATCGTGTGAAAACGATTAAGAGTGGAGAAATATTGGAAGTTGAAGCCTACCCTTTTTGGGAAGTACCACAGGGTTTACGTAAAAAGAAAAGTGAGAGTAGCCAAGCACAAAAGAATCTGAATGATAAAAACACTAAGAAACATGTTACACGACTTATTAACGCAAATTTCAGAAACTATGTGGATATTTGGCTTACGTACACTTACCCACAAGGGAAAATGCCAGTAGATTTTGAGCAGGCCAAAAAGGATATGACAAATCTTATCAGACGAATGAAAAATTGGCTTAAAAAACAGGAGCAGTACAAGGATTTTGAGTTGAAGTATATCTATGTGACAGAGCATACAAAGGACGGCAGTAAAGTGAGAGCTCACCATCATATGGTTACAAATTTTCCAAATCGTGATGTTGCTGAAAAGTTGTGGAATTGTGGAGGACGTACTCAATCAAGACGACTGCAAAGTGATGATTTTGGCTTTGAGGGAATGGCTCGTTATATCACAAAAGAAAAAGGTAGCAAAACGATGAAGCGTTATACACCTTCTCGCAATTTAAAGCAACCAACAGTTACAGTGGCGGATACAAAGCTAACTCGTAGACGTGCAGAGAAGATCGCTAAGGATGAAGTATCGGCACATGAAATTTTTGAAAAGTGGTACAAGGATTATCAATTCAAAGACATGCAAGTGAAGTTTTCTGATTTTGTTTCAGGAGCTTATTTGTACGTGCGTATGAAGCGTATTGACAATTATGTCAAAAGAAATACAAATCGTGGAGGCGATAGGGATGGATAAGATGGACCATCACATTGAAATGATACAAGAAGGGCAAATGAATATTTTTGAAGCGGAATACCAAGCGAAAGAACAGGAGGCTTTAAAGATGGTAGAACAAGCGACAGCAAAATTAATGACAGAACTCAGAATGGAAGGGGTGCATCCTTACATTTCGGCAATAGGTAATTTCCTGTTGGATTTTTTAAAGGACAACCCATCAGCTGCAGAAAAAATCATGGCTGAAGGTAAAACGATCATCGGAAGTATGAAAGAAATGCGCAAAGAAGCTGAAAAAGTAAAGAAGGATAATTGCGCAGTTCTAACTAGTGATCAAGGATTTGATATTGTGTTGAAATATTTTGGTATTAAAAAGACAGGTGCCAAGCCGAATAAGATTTTATCATCAGATAGTCAAATGGATGTATCTAAACCGACTAAGCCAACAGTTCTATCGAGTGGAGCCACACCGCGTTTTGAAGCTTCGCTAGATGAATTCCTGTGATTTGGGGTGTATTAAAGTGGCGAGTTTAACTAAAGCAGAAGAACAACAAGTATGGAATCACTTTCCGATGATTGATGAAAAAATGATTGATTATGCAACGAATGAAGCGCTCAAAGGGAGTAAGTACATTTTTGTATCCAGTGGGAAGATGAAAAAGGGATACTGTACGCATTGCCACGCATCATTTTATGTAGAAGAGGCTGTGAAGCAAAATGCTTCGGCTACTTGTCCTAAGTGTGATTCGAAATGTACTTACAAAAAGGATTGGTTAGGCCGTAAATATTTAACGGATTCAGCTTATTTTTTGTGGTTTGAAAAGTCCTTAGTAAATCCAAAAGCAATTGTGGCAAGTTGGGTGTATTGCAGTAGAAATTATAGTGGGGCTTACAAAGATGTTAAGACAGTATGTAAAAGAATGGCTCTTTATACATTTGAGTTAGGGAAAAGTGAAATGTATGAAGTTTATACATGGCACAATGACAAGTTAGAAAAGCGTGGTTCTATATATAACTATAACACTAGCAGCCTACTAGTTAAGGTTTCTATTCAAAGCTTAATAGATGCAATACCAGGTACACCATTCGAGTATTCGGGTTGGGAGAAATATAGTCACTACACTTTATTGAAATATCTTGCTTTATTTTCTGAGATGCCGAATATCGAGATTTTGAGCAAGAATGGTTTTAAAAATGTTGTAGAAGCAAAAATTCATGGCAACTCACTTCATAGAACAATTAACTGGAAAGCTTTTAAGCTACATGATTTTTTCAAAATATCTAAACAGGACTATTTAATGATGAAGCGGACGGATGCAACAGGTATTCATGTCATGCATGCTCCTGATTTTGCGATAGGTTTGTGGATGTGGCAGCAAGCGAGAAAAGAGAAGTCGAAAATGTCATACGAAAAAATTGTAAAAGGGTGTAACACGTTTAATGTGCATGCATACTTTAGCCAGTTTAAAAAGATAAAAAGGTATTGCACAATTCATCGTATTTTCAATTATGCACAAAAGCAATTTGAACTAAGTAGTAAACATTACATGTTGCCTTCGCAGGTTTTAGTTACCTGGTCTGATTATATCAACGATTGTATGAAGCTTGAGTTGAATTTGGATGATGAAGTTATTTTGTATCCCAAGAATTTGAAAAAAGCTCATGAAAAGACGATTAAATTAATCAAAATAAAAAATGATGAGATTGCTAATTTAAAAATCCAAAAACGTTATGAGGCCTTAAAGCACTTTGTATTTGAGTCGAATGGTTTGATAATCAGGCCGCCTGAGACATTTAAAGAAATTGTGGATGAAGGTAAAAAGTTAAAACACTGTGTAGGAACTTATGCGGATCGTTACAGCAAAGGAGAATGTACTTTGTTGTTTGTACGAAAAAAAGATGCACCGTCCGTTCCATTTTATACGGTGGAATTGAGGGGGAGCGAAGTCGCCCAAGTGCGAGGTCGAAATAATAAACCATCTACAAAAGATGTGCAGGCTTTCATAGATACATTTAAAAAACAAAAACTGACTAAGAAAGCGAGGAAAGCAGTATGACGCAATTAATTACAGAGAGGTCTACAGATGTTATTGCAGCTGAAATCAATGCGATTAAATTTCAAACACAAACAATGATGTTACAGGCTTCATCCGAAATAGGAAAAAGACTTATTGAGGCAAAAGAGCAATTACCTCACGGTGAGTGGGGAAAATGGCTGAAGGAGAATGTAGAGTACAGTCAATCAACAGCAAATAACTTAATGCAAATCCATGTAGAGTATAGTTCAAATTCCCAAGCGTTTGGGAATTTGAGTTATTCAAAAGCAGTGGCTTTATTGGGCATAGAGGCGGAAAATCGAGAGGCGTTTTTGCAAGAAAACGATGTAGATGAAATGTCTACTCGAGAGCTTCAAAAGATTGTTAAGGAGAAACAGAAACTTGAAAAGGAAATGGCCAAGCGTGAAGCGGATGCCACAAAAGAAAAGAGTTTATTAGAAAAGGATATTCAGGATCTTAAACAGCAGTTAGAAACTGCTCAAGAACAATCTGTTCAGAATGAGGTTTCGGAAAAAGAGATTAATAGGTTAACGCAAGAGTTGGCTGTTGCTGAGTCTAGGGCGAAAAAATTAGAAGAGAGCTTAAAAGCCAAACCAATAGAAGCGACCACTGTTGAGGTTATTCCAGATGATGTGCAAAAAGAGCTAGATCAACTTCGTAGCAAAGTGAATGAGTCAACGGATCCTGCTGAGATAAAATTCAAATTGCGTTTCGAGTCATTAGTGGATGAATTTAATTCGACATTGGTGGTCCTTGAAGAGATTGTTGACGAAGGTACGAAGACCAAGTATACAAATGCTGTCCATAAGTTAATGGATAAAATGCGTGCGACTTTGGAGGGAGGGGTGTAGTAATGTCGGGACTATATTGGAGTGCTGCTCAAGGTGAATATATTAAGTGTCCTGTGGAAGGTTGTAAGCATATAGGCATCGTCATTACTGCAGCTCACTGCCGAATTGAACACGGTATGACTCGAGAGGAAGTAAAAGAGAAATATGGTCAACCTAAAAACGTTTCGAAGCGGAAAACAAGAACAATTGAGAGGGATACGTATCTAACGTAGTTGAGGACTGGTTAAATACATTGTACAGAAGCAAACATGAAAAGAGAGGTGAAAAATGCAGACAGTGATATTTTTGTTACAAATATTATTTATTATGTATTGGATTATGCTTGGACTATTAATTGTATTTAAGGTTTATATGCCCCCAAGATCAGTAATAGCAACAATGTTTATTTTTACTGGAATATTAATGGCTATTATAGTATTTTCACCTGTGCCAATTACAAAGGTGCATATTTATCATCATTGAGTAATTACTAAAAAGAATGTTAGAAGGATAAATAATAATTGGAGGTGTGCCGATGAGTAGCATCGCACAAGAACAAATAGCTGCTATAGCAGAAGTTGCTATAGCCAAATTCAACGAGCTTCAACAAGAAGAAAAAACTAAAAGATTGGATAGACGACTTTTTAACACAAGAATATTGTTGAAGAATTACCGTCACTTAAAAGTGTATTGCGATGAAATGAAAGAAAACATGGATTTAGAGGGTGAGGAGCAAGAAGAAATAATTTCACCTGATAAAGAATATCTTACATTAGAATCTATAAAAAGAAGCGAAGCTCGTACGCTTGCAATGATGAGATTTATCGACAATATGATTAGGGTATACAAAATGGACTGTAAACACTTGGGTACAGAAGCGGTGCGAAGATATGAAACACTTTTACACTTTTATATAAACGATGAAAGAAAGACTTACGCAGAAATAGCAAAACTGCATAATGTACATGAACGTACTGCTCAACGGGATCTGAAAGAGGCAGTTCATGCGATGTCAGTCCTTTTTTTCGGCACAGATGGATTGCGGTTACAGTTATAACTGTGTCGTAAAGATGTCGTTTTAAATGCTTTGTAAATATTATATAGTGTAAATGTAGAGTAATTGGATTTACTTTACATCAAGAGTCTTCCAACTCACACGTGAAGTCCTGTTTCTTAAACAGGCAAACAACATAATAGACGTTTGCTGGAACGTCAACACTAGAGTCACACTAATGAGGTGTGACTTTTTATTATTAGTAAAAAGAACAAATGTTCCTGTTTTTGTGTTATACTAAATCCATCAATAAATCTTTATGGAGTGATCACATTGGATAAGGATTTATTCTTTAATAAGATTGAAGAATTGCTAAAAGATATTGACCATAAATAATTGCCTAAAAATCTTGAAGTTACTATTACCTACTCTACTGGAGAAAAAGATGTTTTAAAAGTTTCAGAAGTCTTTTGGGCCAATGTATTAGTAGCAACAAAAAATAGGAATAAATATTTGTATATTCAAGATCGTCTTATAACTTTAGATCATGTAGTTAAAATGCAATTTAAGAAGTTAAAAAAGTAAGCTTGTACTTAGACTAGTGTGAACTTACTTTTACCTTTATTTATTCATTGTCATTATGACAAATTTCCTATATCATCGTGGTATAGGAGGGATATAATGGTAAAAAGACAAATTAAATTTGATTACTACCAATTAACACAATCATCAAAGGGTAAGTATTTAGAAAATGTATTAATTGAACTGGAAACTGAACTTAAAAGTAACCCGAAAGTATTTCGTAATATTGAGGTAAGCGGTTATATCCTAAGGATCAGAAGCATAAAAAAGGTAAATGTAGATGATAAAAATCTAAATAGGTATTGTTGGATTGGACATATCGAAAAGATAGATACATACTCAGAAGCGTATGTCGGAGATTTAACTGGTAATAGAAATACTTATGCCGAAGGGGATGATGAGGGGCCAATAAAAGATTCAATCTTTTTATATGATCCTTTTATTAATATTATTTCATCTCATCGTTCTAATACACTTAGTTACATGCAATTAAATTCGTATCTTAGAAGTATCACAAACGATGATGAGCTTTCTTTAGAGGTGATAGTTGACCCTAATGTGATTTCAAAACTACAGAACATACCTGAAATAAAAGAAATAGAGTATAGTATTGCAGCTCCTCAAAAATGGGGCAAAATGGCTTCTGCATCTAGGGACATAAATAGTGATCTACTTTTGGCCCAAAAATTAAATGCTGGCAGAATGAAAGTATGTATTGGACCTGAAAAAGGGGACAAAATAGACAAAAGTAATGCTTTAAAGAAAATTAAATCATTATTACCATTTGCTAAACAAGAGGTCACTGTGCTTAAAGTTAAAGGTGTTTTATCAGATGAAACTGACACTTTAGATTTGATTCATGGGAAATTTGAAGCTACGAAATACATTAATTTAACAAAAGGAAAGAAATTAACCTTTGTTCAAGTTGAAGAGTCAATTGAAGAGGCGTATAAAGAGAAATTTAGAACACTGAATGATATGTTTATTTCAAATACTTAGTATAAGGTAGGTGGTAATATTGGGGAGACGTGAAAAAATCATATACCCAGCAATCTCGATTTTTATCGTGTTCTCTATGATTTACTTTCAAATTACTCCTAAAGATATTACTAATCTAGATAACGTTCTTCTCGGTACAATAACATTAGCATCAATAGGTATAGGTTTTCTAGTAGCTGCAGTATCAATGTTGTCTACACTTGAAAGTAATAAGTTTTTTATGAAACTTACTTCATTAGGAACTGATATTAAATTATTGAAAATATTAACTATTACAATTAGATTGTTGCTGGCTATATCAATATTTTCTTTAGTACTTCTGTTGATAACTTCAATCGAAGAGTTGAAAATATTAAAGGATATAATTTTTTATTGTTGGGTGGGTTTACTAATTTACTCACTTTTATTAATAGATGTAGTTGTTAAAATATTTTTAGATGTTGTAAACACAGTTAAAAGTGAACAATAAAATAAATAGAAGTTACATCTAAAAAAAACTAGGTGTGGCTTTTTATTTTTACTTGAACCTAGCCAATCAGGACTACATTCATAGGAGTGTAGTCTTTCTTTTGCTCTCATGATACTATCTATTTAGTAAATTATGGGGGTATTATAGTGGAAAAAGATAAAAGTAAACTTTTGAACATATTAAAAATACTGGCAGGTATCACCATATTCTTTGCGATAATTCTTTTTATCATAGCCTATCAAATCGGTGTTGAAGGATTAAAAGATAAAGCCAATAGAAGTACTATTATAAGTGGATTGTTAAGTATGGTAGGTGGAGCTATGGGAGCAATTGGTGCATATACTGCTGCAAATCTTCAAATCAGAAAAGAAAGAGAAATTGAGAATTTTAGTAAACTTACTTCCGAGTTGCCTATACAAATAGGGGTATCCTTAGAATTGGAAAAGATAATTGCTCAATTAGATGAATATATAAATATTCAAACAGAATTTCTTGATATTTTTGGAGATGGAAAAATAAATGAGAATTTATATTATCATTCTTTACCTCCAGATGCGCTTATTTGGAAAAGGTGGGATAACATAAATAAAATATCTGATCCAATATTGCTGGTAGAATTGTTGAAATTTAATGAAAGTACGAAAAGGATGCTAGAGGTAATAGCTTTTAATTTGGATGATTTACAATCTGAAATTCAAACTTTAAAATCATCATCCGAGGCATTAAATATAATAAAAGCTTCTGAAAAACTGAATTTAATTAACACTATAAAAAAAGATAAAATTCATTATTGGAGTGAACTAGTTTTTTGTAGACAAAAGGCAAAACTAATTCAAGGAAAAATTAAAGAGAGAGAAACAAAAATAAAATCAATAATTAAAAATAAACAATTCAATGAATTAGGATTTTCTAGAGAAGATGAGTTTAAAGTAGATAGAGAAAAAAATAATTAGCTCTTAAAGTTCTTTTCTATTTATAATTGAATAAAAATAATAATGTATTTCTGTATTGTTCATCTTCTTTCTTTTAATTTCTTATAATGACAATATATCTCACTTATTCTATGATATAGGTAGATGTGAGGTGATTAAATGTCTATACCAAAAGGTTTCCATGATATATATAAGCAAAGAGTTTATGTAACACGTGATGAATTCATCTGGGAATATAAATACTTTTATTTTGGACTAACCAAGGAAGCACATTTTATTGCAATAGAATATCAGACAGGGACTACTATTAATAAACCATTAGAAAGTAGAGATTTTGATTCCCAAATTAAAGAAATACTTGATACAGAATCAGCACGTTTAAAAAGTAAGTAAGGCATAAGGTCACATCTAACAAGGTGTGGCTTTTTACATTTTGCACCTTCGTGAAGAAAATCTACTAATTTGTTTATAATAAAAGTATAAATAATTAAGGAGCTGATTAAATGATAAATGTAAATGAATATAAGTATAATCTAGATTTGAATGGTAAAACATTAGGTGTTTTTAATTCATTCGAGAAAGCTGAACAGTGTGTAAAATATTTAGTTGAAAAATATTTTGAAGAAAAGTTACAAGGGCATGGCAATGAAGGCTCAGTAAAACTAGATATTATACCTTTCTATTCGGGAGAAAATCGAGGTGAACGTGTTTTATCTGGTAAAAACTATAGTTCTGAATATAGTGTGAAAGAAGAGTTTAAAGAGATGTTTAAGGTGGAGTATCAAAAAATCTTAATGGATTTAGAAAAGGAAATAAGATTAATATAATAAAACTATCAAGTCGCATCAATCACGATGTGGCTTTTTATTATGCCTTGAATTGTGTACTTATTAATTTTATGTATTTATTAGTTTATCTTTCGAGCGACAACACTTATTTTCATAAGAGCTGTTGCTTTGTTGCTTCTGTCTTTTATTTAATTTGTTACTAAAGTAGTTGTAACAGGATTGCTAATAGCAACACTGTATTGATTGAAATTTTTACTTCAATCTTCAACATATTAATCACCTCCTTTTCAAGGGTAATTTTAGTTTAACCATTAGTAATTGTTTTATTCTAAAAAATGGTGGAGGGATGAACAATGATAGTTCTTATGTGTTATGAAAATAATAACCATTTATTTAAAGTGAGAAGTAATATTTGTGATGGCATTAGTTGTCCTATTTGTAATGGTCCTGTAGGGGCTACTCAAGTAGATAAAAGTGACCTTGGAAAAATTCCGTTTTACGAGGAAGTAAAACGTTATCAGCATAAAGCAGAGTGCTTATCATGTGGTCATGGCGAAACGATATTCCATACTAAAAAGGAATACAGAGAAGTATGTGTATGTCCAAAGTGTAATGGTGCGATGGTAGATGTATGGAAGTTACACAAGTATCAGAACAACACGAATAAACGAAATGAAAAGCCAAGTAAATCATTATCCATTTCAGTAGATATGGACACAGACAAGATGCAGTTAAAGTTACGAGCAATCGCAAAGCATGTTAGTGCATTGGCTGATGAGTTGGATACTATCGACAAAGATATTGAGTGTCCTGTAACGCAAGGTAGTTAGATGTTAAAGAGTTGTACTTATTGCGGTGGTATTCATAAGCGTGGTCAACGCTGTGTATCTAAGCCAGTTGCTACAAAGCAGACCACATACATTGATAGATTCAGATGGTCAAGGGCATGGAAGAATAAGCGAGCACACATAGCTGATCGTGATAAACACTTATGCCAGGTATGCTTGCGCAACTTATACAATACTCAGATGCAATATAACTTTACAGACTTAGAGGTGCATCACATTGAGCCTATAGCTAACGCATGGGACAAGAGGCTAGAGGATGACAACCTTATATCATTGTGTCGTTATCATCATGAGCTGGCAGAGAAGGGAACAATACCTGCAGAAGAATTAAAAAATATTATTTTGGAGAGTACCCCCCTGGTATTTGGTGAAAAAATCTGAAATTCCTGTACACCGACTGCCCCCATTTGCTCTAAAAAAATTCCCTAAATGAAAATTTTTAAGGAGGTGAGGAAATTGGTTAGACCGTCAAAAAGTGTGAAAACAATGAGCAAGAATTTAACGAAGGAAGAAATCGCAATTCGTACTCAAACAGAAGATAAATTAAAAGGTGCTGCCGATGAAATCTTGCCTCCTACACACCTGAATGCAAGGCAAAAGAAAATATTCAATTTCATTGTGAAGGAGTTACAGGCAAGTGGGATTCTTGGGAATCTCGATATTTATATTCTAAGCACCTGTGCGGTAGCCATTGATCGAGTACAACAAATTGAACGAATAATTAACAGGGATATTGAAAGACTTTTAGATCGTAACTTATTGAGTGCTAAAGATAAGTATTCAAAAGAGTTTTTCCGTTGCTGTAATGAATTAAGTCTGTCACCACAAAGTCGAGCAAAGCTAGGTAATATTAATTTTCAAGTTCGAGTTGAAGAAGATGATCAGCTGTTAAAAGTATTGCGTGGTGGTAAGAAATGATATACGAAAAGGCTGTAAAATACGCTGAAAGAGTTGTAAAAGGCAAAGAAATTACAACAAAAGAGGTCATTATTCAGTGTAATTGGTTCCTAAAGGATTTAGAAAAGCAGTACGAGGGCGATTTTGATTACTATTTCGACATGGAAGAAATAGAAAAGATAGAAGGTCTATTAGAATTACTTAATTTTGCTACAGGTTTAGGTGTAGCAGGGAAAACGATCTTAGAAGGCTTGGAAGGATTCCAGGCTTTTTTTCTTGTCAATATATTCGGTTGGCGATTTAAAAACGATAAAGAAAAGTTTAGATACCGTGATATTACGCTGTTTATTCCTCGTAAGAATGCGAAGACGTTCATTTGTGCCTTAATCATCATCATCTTAATGCTAACTGAGGATGATTATTCGGAGTTTTATTCTATCTGTTTGGACCGTGAGCTTGCAGGTGAAGTTAAAAAGGCTATGACTCAAATTATCATGGCCAGCCCAGGTGTTGCTAAATACTTTGTGATTCCAAAAACGTTAAGTGGAAAAATTGTATGTACTTTAACAAATAGTTTTTACCAGGCACGTACTGCAGAGGCAAATAGAAATAACTCGATTCGTCCATCTGCTTTTATAGCTGATGAAGTGGGCGCATTTAAGGATTACAAGAATATAAATGCCATGAAGTCGGGGCAATTAAACGTTAAAAATCCACTACGTTTTAAGTTAACAACGGCCTACGCTGAGGATAAATCGATCATGTTGGAAGAGTTGGCATATGCGAAGAAGGTCTTTAATGGATTTATTGAAGATGATCGCATGTTTGCGTTGCTCTATTATGCTGAAGACGAGCATTTGTGGGACGATACGGGGCTGTTACAGGCTAATCCGTTGAGAGTTGAGGAAAACTATAACGAGATACGAGATAGCCGTAAATCAGCCATAGAAAAGCCCTCAGAGCGCGAGGAATATCTATGCAAACACATGAATCACTTTTTACCTTCTAATAGTGGTGAAGCTTATGTGAATGTAGAGGACGTTCGGAAATGTAAAATGGATAATTTCGATTGGTCAGGCCGTCAAGTATGGCTAGGTTTAGACTTGGCCATGACGAATGATAACTGTTCATTCTCTATGGTGACAGAGGAAGACATGCATATATATGCGGATTCCTACGCCTTTGTACCAACTGAGCGTATTCCTGATAAAAACCGAGTGGAAAAGATTAATTACTACGATCACATTAAGTCAGGAAAGTGTTTTTCTTGCGGAGATATGACTGTCGATTATGGCTTTATTGAACAAAAAGTTTTGGAAGTAGAAGAACGATTCAACGTCATTGTGATGGGCGTAGCGTATGACCGTTATAACTGCCTTTCTACGGCTCAAAAACTAGAAAGGGAAGGTCTCGTTACTGTGGAGGTCAAACAGCATTCAAGCGTGTTGCATCCAGCTACAAAGCTATTAAGAGAAAAGATTGTAGATAAAGAGTTTCACTATACCGAAAATGAATTGCTAGAAGAAAACTTCCAAAATGCAAAAGTCACTGAGGATACTAACAAAAATATTTATGTTAATAAGAAAAAATCCACTGGCAAAGTTGATATGGTTGTAAGCCTAATCAATGCAATCTATTTACTGCAGCATGATGTCATTTTTAATCCTGATGCTGATTGGGGCGCACAAGTCATTTAAGGAGGTGAGATTGTGGGATTTATTAAAGAGTGGCGTGAATGGCGTGATTATAAGCGTATTCAGGAGTTTCGTGAAAGTGGAATGGATGAATTGTTGCTGCAAGCAGGGTTAGCAAATGCAGTTTTAACTAAAGAAGAAGCCCTTAGTATTCCTAGTGTTGGCACCTGTGTAGATTTAATTTCGGGCCTTATTGCAACACTACCTATCAAATTGTACAAAGAAAACAGCGGTAAAGTTGAAGAGATAGAAGAAGATAGACGTATCATTTTGCTTAATGACGAGACACATGACACGTTAGACGGCTTCCAATTTAAAAAAGCTTTAGTAATGGATTATCTATTGGACGGTGCAGGGTACGCGTATATCAACAGAAAAAGAAATAATGTTGAAAGTCTTCATTATGTTGAGAATCGAAATGTATCGGTGTCAGTTGGTGTAGATCCAATATTTAAAAGCTATGATATTTCTGTTAATGGTGTGAACTATCGGGAATTTGAGTTTATTAAAATCGCTCGAAATTCCAAAGATGGGGTAACAGGTAGTGGAATTATAAAGGATCACAATAAAATTTTATCAGTTGCTTACAATACGCTTGTTTTTGAGGACTCACTTGTTAAAACTGGCGGTAATAAAAAAGGTTTCCTAAAGTCATTGGGCCGATTGTCAAAAGATGCAATCAAGGAATTAAAAGAAGCCTGGAACAATTTATACAAGAACAATACAGAGAATATTGTTGTATTAAATAATGGCTTAGATTTCAAAGAGGCGTCGAGTACATCGGTTGAAATGCAGCTGAATGAAAACAAAAAGACTAATTCAAGCGAAATAAATAAGCTTTTCAAAGTACCTGATAGCATTTTGGATGGATCGGCCAATGAAGAAGTGCATACAAACTTTATCAAAAATTGCATACTGCCGATTATTCGAGCAATTGAAACGGCATTGAACAAGGACTTGCTTCTTCCATCGGAAAAAGAGCAGTCTTTTTATTTTGCCTTCGATATGAAAGAGCTTGTTAAAGGTGATACCGAAAAACGCTATAAAGCTTATGAAATTGCCCTTAAAAATGGGTGGATGCAAGTAGACGAGGTTCGATATTTAGAAGATCAACCACCACTTGGTTTAGATTTCATTAAGTTAGGCTTACAAGATGTCTTGTATGATCCAAAAACAAAGACAATTTACACACCAAATACAAATAAAAAGGCTGCTATTTCAGGAAATGGTCAGGAATCCGAGAAGGGAGGTGAAGAAGTTGAGGATTGAAATTAGAGAAAATCAGGTCTTGCTCGATGGCTATGTAAATGCTGTCGAGCGTGAAAGTCGTGTTTTACCTTCACCAAGAGGACGTTTTAAAGAAAAAATACGTGCTAAAACGTTTGAAAGGGCTTTGGATAAGGCTGAAAACGTTGATCTATTATTCAATCACGACAAAAACCGTAAGCTTGGATCATTACAAGAAGGCAATTTGCAACTGTATGAAGATAACATCGGGTTACGTGCTATTGCTCATGTGTCTGACCAAGAAATCATTCAAAAGGCGAAAGACGGCAAGTTAAAAGGCTGGTCATTTGGTTTTGTCGATAACAAGCCATCATGGGAAGACGGAGAAGATGGTATCCAAAAACGCACACTTGAGGACATCGAGTTATTAGAGGTGTCAATTTTAGATAAAACGCCAGCTTATGTTGCTACTTCAATTGAAGCTCGCGGAGAAGATCAGACGATTTCAGAAACACGCGGAGCAGATTTTAAAGCTGAGATTGAAAATCGCTCAGAAGAAACACGTTCTAAAAAAGATGTCGATTACTCATTGTATGAAAAACAGATTGAGCTTTTAAAGTTGAAAGGTGGAAACTAACATGAAAAAAGATATTAAGAAATTTATTGAAACACGTTCTATGCCGTCACTGGTTGAGCAGCGTAACAATTTATTAGATGAAATGGACAATTTACTAAAGGGTGCCAAAGAAGAAACACGCGCACTAACTGATCAAGAATCGACTCGTTTTGATGAAATTAAAAGCGAAATTGCAGGGCTTGATAAAACAATCGCTGCTTTGGATGAAGCACGTTCTTTGGACAAAAAATTACCTGCTAAACAAGCTGAACAACGTACACAAGAAGAAGCTGAAACACGCGCTTTCGAAAATTACATTCGTGGTGTGGTAGAGGAACGAGCAGATGTTAATTTAACTGTAGGGGCAAACGGTGCCGTAATTCCTTCCAGCATTGCAAATAAGATCATTCAAAAGGTATATGATATTTCACCAATCTATCAATTAGCAACTCGCTATAATATTGCTGGATCATTAAGTATTCCTTATTATGATGAATCTGCAGGAACAATCGAAATGGCTTATGCTGATGAATTTGTTGAATTGGAATCTACAAGTGGACGATTCACTTCAATTGAGTTAAAAGGCTTCTTAGCAGGTGCATTAAGTAAAGTGTCTAAGTCACTCGTTAATAATTCACAATTCGATCTTGTTTCATTTGTTGTAGCGAAAATGGCTGAATCAATCGCAAAATGGATTGAAAACCAATTATTAAACGGTACGCTAAATAAGATTTCTGGCCTTTCAACTGTAAAGCAATCTGTAACTGCTGCAGCTGCTACAGTATTAACAGCTGATGAATTGATTGATGTACAAGAAGAAGTACCTGATGCTTTCCAGGGCAATGCCATTTGGATCATGAATAAAACTACTCGTAAAGCAATTCGAAAATTGAAAGATGGACAAGGCAACTATCTATTAAACAAAGATGCCACAGCACGTTGGGGGTATACTTTACTAGGGAAAGATGTTTATACATCGGATAATATGTCAGGCATGGAAGCTGGAAAAACAGCAATTTACTACGGTGACATGTCAGGCCTTGCAGTAAAACTTTCTGAGAATGTTTCGATTGAAATTCTACGCGAAAAATATGCTACTCAACATGCAATTGGTGTTGTTGGCTGGATTGAAATTGATTCAAAGATTGAAAATGAACAGAAAATCTCTAAATTAGTGATGAAATCAGCGTAGGGGCTAAACTCTACGCTTCTTTTATTGGAGGTGACAGAATGAAAGTAAAAGCACGTGTAAGCTTTTCGGGTAGCGTCACAATGTCAAAAGGTGAAGTAAAAGTGCTACCAAAAAATGTGGCAGATGACTTGTTACAAGCTGGCCATGTAGAGGAAGTTGTTGCAAAAAAGCAGGTGAAAACTGATGCTGGTTAGCGAAATCACGCCTCATGAACTTGCTAAATATGCACGTGAGGATGAAACTGATCAAGATGTTATTTCTACATTCACACTTATTTTTTCAGCCGTAAAAGCTTATATAAAAGGCTACACAGGGTTATCAGATGAACAATTGGACACCAAAGAGGATATTTCAATAGCTGTATTTGTTCTTGCTAATGAAATGTATGAAAATCGCATCTTTACTGTGAAGGATAATAACGTAAATAAGGTTGTTCAATCTATTTTGGACATGCATTCTATTAATTTACTTTGAGGTGAGCATTATGAATCCTGGCGATTTAAAACACAAAATTGAAATCCTCACTAATCAAAAGACAAAAAATCAATTGAACGAAACTGTTTACGAATTTCTACCTGATAAAAAAATATGGGCAGCAATCATTCCGCAAACAGGCTCATTACAAAAGCAAGTTGCCGATACGATTTTAACGAATGTCACACATAAAATCATCGTGCGATACAACGCTGGCAAAGACATCACAAAGGATATGCGGATCAGATACAAAGGACATGAATTTGAAATTAAATATATTCTTAATCCCTATTTTCGCAATGAGACACTAGAAATCTTTGTCCAGGAGGTGTTGAAGTGAGCATTCAAATGAACGGTTTAACTGATTTTCAAAGAGATTTATTTAATGTCGCCACTAGGGAAGTGCCAAAGGAGGCACCAAAATTGATGCGTAAAATTGGCTCAAAGGCTAGGACAACTGTTGCTAAAAAATCTCGAAGTCTTGTAAAAAAGAAAACAGGAATTTATCACAAGAAGTGGAAACGAGGAAAAGTTTTTGTTGGTTATCATGGCGAACTTGTTGTTCGTGTTTATAATTCTTCACCACATGCGCACTTAGTGGAAGATGGCCATTGGATGGTAGACCATGAAGGCAATAAAACAGGTGATTTTGTACCAGGTAAAAAACCAATGGACAAAGGGATGCGAGAATTTGAGTCATCTGGTGACGTTGAGAAAGAGACGGTAAAATGGCTAGATGAATTGTTGAGGAAGAATAAATTATGATTACTTTTAAGCAAATTAAGGTAGCAATCAATGAGGAATTACAGTCAAACTTTATTGATATTGAAGTTTCTAGTAAATCAGCAAGCAAAGGTTTTACACGACCATCATTCAAAGTTGAATTAGATAATGTGAAGCGTGAGGGCTATTTAACACAAGTTAAAAAGTCTTGTACGGTTCGCATTTTTTATTTTCCTACAGATGAAAATGATAATGCGATTGAGTTGTTAGATGTTCAAGAAGCGTTAGGCAATTTATTTGATCTTAAATTTTCTGTAGGAGATCGCCATTTGGATATAGTCGAACCTAATTTCGATGAAATAGATGGTGTGTTGCAGTTTGAATTTGATCTCCAATTCTTTGATGGCCGTGAATATGGCGAAGGCAGTCCAGGTGGAAATATTGAAGATGAAATTAAAAACGGTAAAGATTTTTATGAAAAACATCCAATTGAGCTTATGGGCGAGTTGGATTATGAGGAAGGGGATTAAAGAATGGGCCTACCTGAAATAAATATCGAGTTTATTGGTAAAGCCGTTACAGCGATTAAGCGTAGTCAACTTGGGATTGTAGCATTGATTCTAAAAGATGATGTGCAAACAGCTGATACAGTAACATACAAAAGCATTGAAGAAGTAAAAACAGAACAGTGGTCACCTGAAAACTTAGATTACATTCAAAAAACTTTCATGGGGACACCAAGCAAAATTATTATTGAACGTTTACCGACAACTGCAGCAGATTACAACGCAGCCTTAACACGTTTAAATAATAAACGATTCAATTACTTGGCCATTCCAGGCATTGAAGATAAAGACACAACAACTATTTCTACCTGGATAAAAACAAAGCGTGAAAATGACAAGAAAACGTTCAAAGCAGTATTGCCAAACAGTGAGGCAGATCATGAAGGAATCATTAATTTCACTACAACTGGAATCAAAGTCGGTGAAAAAGATTATACGACTGCAGAGTATACAGCACGAATTGCTGGCATCTTAGCTGGACTGCCATTTACAAGATCAGCTACTTACTATGAGTTGAATGAAATTGACTCTTTTACAGAAATTGAAGATCCCGATAAGGCCGTTGATGATGGAGAACTTATACTTATTAATGATGGGGAAAACATCAAAATTGGTCGTGGTGTGAACAGTTTGACAACAACAACAGGTAAGAAAACGGAGGACTTTAAATCAATCCGTATCATGGAAGTACAGGATATGATAAAAGACGATATTCGGACAACATTTAATAAGCACTATATTGGTAAACACAATAATATCTACGATAATCAAGTTTTGTTTTTACGATCAGTTAATGCTTATTTTGATGGTTTAGAAGGTGAAGAAATCCTTGATCCAAATTATGATAATAAATCAGAAATTAATGTCCGAAAACAACGTTTGGCGTGGGAAGGCATCGGAGTAGATACGTCAGAGTGGGATGACCAAAAAGTAAAAGAAATGTCCTTTAAACGTAATGTGTTTGTAGGGGGCAATATTAAAATTGTGGATGCTATTGAGGATTTAGATATGGATATTGCGATTTAAGGAGGGATTGACACATGGGTAAATTAAAATCTAATCGCGTTATTAACGGCACATTTGGCAGCGTATGGGTCAACAATGAAAAATGGCTTGATGTTGAGGAATTTGAGGCTAAAGTGACAATTGATTATGAAGATGTAAACATGGCCGAAGATTTGGCCACGCATAAGAAAATGACAGGCTGGACAGGCGAAGGTAATTTGAAAGTTAAAAAGGTATACAGCCGTGGATCAGGATTATTAGCAGAGGCAGTTAAAAAAGGCAGTATTCCTGATATTAACATGGTGGGTAAATTAGCTGATCCTGACGCATTTGGTACTGAACGTATCGCTATTAATGAAGTTACATTTAGTGAATTTATGCTTTTACAGTTCGCTCAAAAAACAATTGGTTCAGAGGAATTACCATTTAGTTTTGCAGATTATGATCTTATTGATTCAATTACAGCTTAAAATATCGGAGGGAAATTAGAATGAGTGAAACAACTAAAAAACGATTAACAGTTACAGATCTGATGAAGGAAAAGGAAAAATTCCAAACAAAAAATGACGAGGTCGCAGTAGTTTTTGTTGAGCGTTTAAACGCAGAAGTCGTTATTCGAAAACCTGAAAAATCGTTATGTGTTGACGCCTTACGAATGAATCGCGATAAAAACAATGATACAGATGCCGATGTGTACATGGTGTATAACACTATGACTGAACCTGACTTGAAGAATAAGGAACTACAAAAGGAATACGGCTGTGTGTTACCTACTGATATTGTAGAAAAAATCTTTGAACCAGGAGAAATAGCAAGTCTATCAGAAATGGCATTTGATTTAGCTAAGTACAAAGATGGCGGCGTTACAATTATAAAAAACTAATTAATAGTGATGATGATTTTTATTTTCTTCATCACTATGTTCAAAAGGGTCGTAAGTTAGATGAATTGCTAAATTTACCTTATGACGAAAAGTTGTTCATGACAGCAAGCTTAGATAAGGAACTAGAGGAAAGAAACAAATATTTAAAAGCTGGAGCGATGGTAACAGTACCGTTCTAGCTTTTTTTCTTTTGTAAAAAGGCGGTGAGGAATTGGGAAGAAGGGTAATATCAGCTGTTCTCACATTGCAAGATCGCGATTTTTCTAGTAATTTAAGGCGCGCTAGTGATCGAGCTGATGATTTTGGACGAGGCGTTGCAAGAGTGGGCAATCAAATACAACGCTTTGGACAAGGAGCAGCAAGAGTTTTTAAAACAGTAGCAATGGGCGCAGGTGCTTTGGGTGCAACTGGAATCGCTGCATTTGGCGCAAGTGTTGCAAAGTCGATAGTTGATACTGATGGAGCGTTTAAGCGTTTAGAAGCTCGCACAGGAGCAACAGGAGCCGAATTAAAAGGGCTTGAAAATGTGGCCAAAGATGTATTCAAAGCAGGTTTTGGTGAAAACATGGATCAGGTTGCTGATGATGTTTCTACTTTAAGTGCTATGTTTAAGAATTTAAAGGGAGATTCATTAACAGAGGTAGCCAAAGGAGCTGCAACCATTTCACAAGCTTGGGGTGCTGAATCAAAAGAAGTCGGAAAAACTGTTAAATCTATGACAGGTAACTTCAAAGGTCTGAGTGAAACAAAGGCACTTGATTTAATGACTCATGCCTTTCAAAAAACAGGCGATTACTCAGATGATTTACTTGATACGTTTAATGAGTATAGCGTCCATTTTAGCAAGCTTGGATTGTCTGCAGAAGAATTTACAGGCATTTTAATTTCGGGCGCTGAAAACGGAGCCTGGAACATGGATAAAGTCGGGGACGCTGTGAAAGAGTTTGGTATCCGCGCAATCGATGGCTCAAAAGGAACAAAGGAAGGTTTTGCAGCTATTGGATTAAATGCCGATGAAATGGCCGAGAAATTTACTGCTGGTGGAGAAACAGCAAACAATGCTTTTGCTGCTACTATTGCAGGTTTAGCAGCTATGAAAAATCCTGTTGAACAAAATGCTGCAGGCGTTGCGCTTTTTGGGACCATGTGGGAGGATTTGCGCGAAGATGTAGTTTTATCGATGGCAGATAGCGCTAAATCTGTACAAGGTTTCGAAGGAGCAACAGGACGAGCAGCCGATGCTCTACAAAGTAGCTTTAAATCGAAATTAACACAATCATGGCGAGATCTGCAGGTCGGTATAGCTGATGTTGTAAACGGAGCAGGAGCGCAAGAGTTTTTACAGGGCGTTGCTCAAAAAGCTGATGAATTGGTGCCTAAAATTCAGGGAATTGTACAAAAAGCTTTCGAGTTTGGTAATACAGTCCGTGATAATTGGGGGCCAATTAAAGAAACGCTTATTGGTGTCGGAACAGCTGTAGGCGTTGTAGCTGTTGGTATGGGAGCTTTAAAGGTGATTACCACAGTAACAACCATGGTACAGGGCTTTAAGACAGCAATGGGACTAGCAACAGCTGGACAATGGGCCATGAATACAGCAATGCTTGCCAGTCCTTTAACATGGGTAGTCGTTGGGATAGCTGCAGTAGTAGCAGCAGGTGTCTTGTTATATCGAAATTGGGATACAGTCAAAGCAGCTGCAGGAAGCTTGTGGGAGAAAACAAAAGAGGTATTCGGAGGTATTTATGATTGGGCTGCCCAAAAGATTCAGCCAGTAACAGGCTTTTTCAAAGGACTTTATGATAAGTTTATAGGCTTTAAAAATGCCATTAGCAACTTCCAACCGCCTGAATGGGTTTCGAAAATAGGTGGAGTTATTGGAAAAGCTGCAGGTGCCGTTGGTAAATTCGTTTCAGGATCACATGCCGATGGGTTAAACAGAGTGCCATACGATGGGTACATTGCAGAATTACACAAAGACGAAATGGTTATACCTGCTCGACAATCTGAAAGGATTCGTGCTGCAGGTGGATCAATCGATAATGTGGATCAAATGGTGCAACCATCACCAGGAGTAGTAGCAACGCCTACACCTGCAGGAAGTACACCACAACCAACAGCTTCAAATACTGGCGGTGTACAGGTTATTATTCAGAACTTGAATGCTAAAGGCGTAACAGCAATGGAAGTAGCCGATGAACTTGTGCCATTATTACAATTGCGATTGGCTAATTTATAGGAGGTTGAACAAATGGACATTTTTCTAAGTACGATGGATCGTAAACAAATTATTCAACTTCCTATAGTGCCAGCTGAATTTAAAATACCTAGTCCTGTAAGTAATGAAGTTTTCACTACGATTAATCAAGGTGACATTAAATTGCTTGGTCGTAGAGGGTTGAAATCTCTTACGATTGATTCTTTTTTTCCTTCAAAGGTGTATCCATTTTCACGAAACAATAAATATTTTGGGTGGGAGTATTACGAGATCATTGAGGGTTGGATAGACAAACGAATGCCAATTCGATTAATCATGTCAAACACACCTATTAATATGCTCATGACAATCGAAAACTTTGAGGCAGGACTTCAAGACGGTTCAGGGGATGTTTATTATTCGCTGGCCCTATCAGAGTTTAAAGAGATCATTTTAGAAACAAAGAAGGTGAAATAATGGCTCATGAATTATGGCTAATTAAAGGTGGTACCATGACGAATATTACGCCTTTGCTTGGCACATTAACCTGGCGTAGCAACATGGAGGAATTAGGGGACGAAATTAATTTTAGTATCGCTTTTACTGATACAAATTACTTCCCTGTGAATCCATGTGATATTGGTGATATGGTGGCCCTTTACAATAACGGCAAGGAAATAACACGCGCTATTATTGTGGACGAGCTGAAAAATGGAAGATCACCAATTGCATACGTTGCCTTTGATTATGCCTTTTATCTAAACAAATCGAATGCAGTTTATCAATTTAATAAGCTATCTGCAGATGCTTGTATCAAGAAGATCGCCAAAGACTTCAATATCCAAGTTGGTAAGATCGTATCTATTCCAAAACCTATCGATCAAATATACAACGATAAAAAGGTAAGTGAAATTATAAAAGACATTCTTACTATTGCAGAACAGTCATTAGGTGTTAAATACCTCATGGAAATGCGCCAGGGCAAGCTATACATCGAAAAGCAAGGTGATGTCGTTGTAACAGGCACATTTCAATTGTATGAAGGTGGCCCAAAGTACAACATTCATTCAGCTCTTATGAATCCTTCTAAAAGACGCAGCATTACAGAAATGGCCAATACAATCCAGGTTGTCGGAAACAATGACAAAGTAGTTTTAACCAAGTCTGATAATAAAATGGCTGAGAAATATGGTCGTATTACTAAAGTTGTGAAGCTAGATCAGAATGAAAAGAAAAGTGCTAAACAGGTGGCTGAAAATGAATTAAAGCAGCTGTCAAAAGTGTCAGAAGAAAATAGTGTTGAATTGATGGGCCATGATGATTTTAGAGCAGGTCGATTGTTTAAATTAGAGGAACCAACTACAGGCATTAAAGGTACATTTTTAATTAAGGATGTATTGCACACGATTAGTAAAGGCATTCACACCATGAAGCCTACATTAGAGGTGAAGTAAAATGGATTCAATAACAACTTTAGCTAAGATACTTAAAGATAAAGAAAATCCTAAACCTGTATCAATGTCTACTGGAATTGTTATTTCTCCACCGCCTAATGCTCAAATACGGTTAAATGATACAGTCATTCTTGGTAATAACCGATTAGTTTTTGCGGCACATGTCCTTGAAGATTATGAACGTGAAATAGAGCTAGAAGGTGATATTCGGATTACAGATAGCCCTTTTCAAACTTTTGAAGCTAAAGAAGTAAAATCTAAAACAAAGGACACGCTCAAAGAAGGTGACGAAGTAATTCTGTTACCAACTGCAGATGAACAGCTGTATTTTGTTGTAGGTAAGGCGGTGAGATTCGAATAATGTTACCTAAAATCACGCAACTAGAATTTGATACACAGGAAATTAAAACGGACTTGCCACCACTAGGTAAGTCTTTTTTGTATGACTTTGATAAAGGCGATTTTGTATTCAGGAATGGAAAAATGGTTGAAGTTCATGGACTTGAAACATTGAAGCAATGGATCTTAAAAGTGTTAAAGACTGAGCGCTTTCGCTTTAGGATTTACAAAGATATTCCTTATGGTGTGACATTGGAGGATTTAATAGGTTCTAGTCTGCCACGCGCCTTTATTGAAGCAGAAATAAAACGAGAAGTCACAGCGTCCTTAATGGAACATACCCACATTCAAGAAATTCAGGAATGGCAGTTTAACCATGATGGAAAGTGGATGCGGATAAAATTTAGAGTCGTCACGGTAGAAGGAGCATTCGAAATTGACGAGCCAATAAAGAAGGTGGCACCGTAGATGGAAGATGAGAAGATTATTCATGATCGGATGATTACCAATATAAGCGATGATTACGACAAGTCAAAAGGTAATTTTGTTTATGACATTACAAAGCCAGTGGCCGTAGAATTTGCCGAACAACAAAAAAAGATTGCTGCAGTACAAGAAAAGTTAGATGTTGAAAAATTAACAGGTGACGAATTAACAAGAACAGTTTATCAGCGGACAGGTGTTAGCCGTAAACCTGCTACACAAGCAACAACTACGGTCATTGTTTCGGGTACAGCTGGAACACTTGTAAAAGTGGGTGAGCTAGTTGGTACTGACACAATTTTATACACAGTCATTGAAGAAGCCATTCTTAATGAAAGTGGGTTCGCTCATGTTCGGGTGCAATGTAATGAGTTCGGCCAAATAGGAAACGTGCCAGCAAACACCATTGTAAATTTCCCTGCATCTATTAATGGCCTTGTGAATGTGTATAATCCTGATCCTGTCGTTGATGGCTATGACGAGGAAACAGATAACGATTTGCGCCAGCGCTATTATGATAAGCTACAGCGTCCAGGCAAAGCAGGTAACAAGTATCATTATCGAGAATGGGCGTTAGAAGTGACAGGCGTAGGGGATGCAAAAATATTCCCTCGCTATAATGGTCCATTATCAATGAAAGTAGTTGTAATCGATGCGAATAAATTACCTGCTAATGTCGAATTAATCGAAGCTGTAAGGGACCACATCGAAGAAGAAATGCCTTTTGGGGTGGATGATCTGCTTATAATTTCTGCAGAAGCATTGCTGATTGATCTATCAGTTGCCCTTTCATTGATGCCTGGTTATACAGAGGAAGTAGTCAAAGCGAATATTAAAAAGAACATTACGAAGCACTTAAAAGAAATAGCCTTTAGAACATCATTCGTGAGCTATGCAAAGGTTGGGGCGCTCATTATTGAAAGTGATGGTGTTTTAGATTATCAGAATCTATTAATCAATGGATCAACTGCTAACGTGGTTATTCCTGATGATGGGGTGCCAGTTATGGGAGGTGTTAATGAATGAATCACATGACAGTGTATTTAAAAAATAAGGTTCTAACGGACAATTTAAGGACAACGCCAGTCTTTGTCGCATTGTTCAATGGTGATGTGGAAGTAACTGCAGCTAGCTATTCGCGTCAATCTGCAAGCTTTACAACGCCAACGGATGGCCAAACATCCAACAACGCTGATATTCTGTTTCCTATTGCTGCAGAATCTTGGGGGGATATAACCCACATTGGGATTCTTGATGCAAAAACAGGAGGAAATTTGCTATTTAAGTCGCAAGCAGAATTCACAAAAAACATCGATGTATCCAGCCAATACAAGATCCCTAAAAACTATTTAATTGTCCGTTTAAGGTAGGTGAGGGCAAATGCATGCAATACCGCAGTCTGAGTGGGGCCAAGTATCAGTCTTTACGTGGGGAGAGCTAACAGCGCACCAATGGGAATGTTTTCGACTTGCGTTAATGATTACTGAAACAGAACTGCAGGGGCAAGGTGTTTCCATTGCTTCAACAGGTGCAACAAACGAGGTAATTACTGAGCAGTTATCGCAAGGCGTAAAGGTGGTACAATCACCTATTATCATGCAGACAAGAGCTGAAATGATTACAAGTATTGTTGTTTCCACAAAAGATTATCTATCCGACATGATGAAGTATTTGCCGTTGTATGAGCGTAAATCAAACGTCTTTAGAACGATCCTCACGACTGATGATCGGGAGCTAAGAAATACAGAGCAACAGCTTGAAATTGTGAACCGCAACATTTTTATCGATACCGCCATTGAAGCCCTACCTATTTATGAACGTGATTTAGGTATTAAACCAAATAGCAAATTACGCTACGATCAACGCAGGGAACAAATATCATCACGAAATCGCGCAAGCTTTGACCAAACAACCGAAGAAACAATTAAGGCTGTAGCAGCTGCATATAGCAATGGTGAAGTAGAAATAAATACAACTAATACACCTGGCGTATATGAAATCAAATTTATTGGAACGAAGGGCATTCCTGATAATCTGAGTGGCCTTATGCAAGCAATAGATATTATTGTGCCAGCTCATTTAGAGTTTGGATATGCTTATACTTTCAATGTTTGGGACTTTGTAAAAAATCGTACCTGGGGAAGTGTAAGCAATTTAACTTGGGATGATATTAGAGTATGGGATGGAGTGATCTAATGAAATATACACCAAATTTAAATTTAAAACAGCCTGAGTTAACTGAAAATGTTTTAATAACAGATATTAATGAGAATATGGATGTCTTAGATGCTGCAGTAAATGAATTACAACAAGGCACAAAGGAAATTCCTGATTTAGAGACAGAGGATAAAACATTAGGTGGAGCCATTAATGAGGTAAAGAATGACATGAAAAGCCATGTAATCGATCCAATGCCTCACATGTTTGTTGATAATGGCAAAACGTATAGATGGGGATTTAGGACAGTAAATGGTGAGCCTCAGATTATTAGCGAGGAAGTGATTTAATGAACATTATTGATTTAGCAACTAAATCTATGCAAACGGCAATTAAGGCTGTTGTAGATACAATCAAAACAACTACTGATGCCACTAAAACAGGCGTGGATAACTTGAATGTAAAACAAGATACTGTTCTGGAAAAAATACAAAATGGTGAGTTGAAAAGAAATGTTGCCATCTTTGATAAACCTGGCACTTATACATGGACCTGTCCTGAAGGTGTTGAAGAAATTAGACTAACAATGTTTGCAGGTGGTGGTAGTGGAAGTATTATTTTATCAGGAAGTGGCGGAGGAACTTATGCGCTAGGAGGAGGGGGAGGATCATATGTTGATAACCGATATATAAAAGTAGTTCCTGGTACAACATATCAATTGATCGTAGGTCCTGGTGGAGTACCAGCCTCTTATGTTGGTGGAGGTTCTGGGGTGAATGGAAACACTGGCGGTGCTTCATCTGCTTTTGGATTGATATGTAATGGTGGTTCAGGCGGTTATGCCCATTCTGCCACGTGGAGCACTGTTCCACAAGCGTATGGTAATAGCCCGCTGTGTAACAAGGGTACAACGAATACTATGAATGGCACATCGACTACTATAGCAGATATATATGCATTGTCTAATACAAACTTCGGACAGGGTGGATCAAGTACTTCACAATTATCAGGAGGAGGTGCTGGTTTTGGAGATGGTGGTAATGGTGGAGATGGAGCGCAAGTAGAATCGAAACCCATTGGTTATGGTGCTGGTAGTGGAGCTATTACAGGAAACCTTAATATTGCTATTAGTACGAGAAAAGGCGGGGACGGCATCATTATTATTGAATACTAAGGAGCGATAGAAAATGAAAAAATTCGTTCAAATCGTAGCTAACAAAGCATACTGGATTTTTGAGGCAGAAGAACTTCCACCTTATCCTAATCAGGGGGATTTTATCGAGATTACAGGGCGTAATGATATTCAGGAAGGATGGGATTACAACAGTGAAACAGGCGAATTTACACCGCCAGTTGTACCTGATCCAACACCAGTAGAAACACCGCCATCAGTTGAGGAAATGCAGGCTCAAACACTTATCAATACAGAATACTTAATTGCCATGAATGAAATGGGCATCCAGGGAGGGACAGTATAATGAAGGTATATGACTTATGTAAATTTTTAATTGATCGCAACCGTTACAGTTATGACGATATGTTAAAGAAAGTGAATGTATTCTACGCCAACAATCAGCTGGCAGATGAAGAATATACGCAGCTATTAACAGATATGGACGCACAGAAAACGCAGGCATAAGCCTAGCGTTATTTTTTTGAAACCTTTTCCAATTCTATTCGTAAATTAGGTATATCAAAGTAGAATGGGAGAGGTTTTTTATGAAAATAGTTTTAAATCATCAAGTACAATTAAAAGATTTTAGAGAAGGTTATGTAAATATATATAAGGATTTCGAATCAAATGTAATTCCTCATAAAGGGGATTATATTGCAGATTTGTGCTTTAAAGATCCTTATGAGTATGAAGTAATTGAGGTTATCATCAACTATCAAGAAAATGAATGCAATGTAACGTTAAAACCTTTAATAGCTGCGCACAATGACAAAGATTTTCTTTTACGATATGTAGAAATGTCTGAACATCATGATTGGTATTGTCCAACTAAAGAATACCTATAATTAAACAAAGCACTCTCCATCGAGGGTGCTTTTTATATACCTAAACATTAAAGAATTTGCCTTCCACGTTTATCGTGGAGGGCTTTTATATTGAGAAGAGGGAAGTGTTCTAATGGAAAAATGGATTGCTGTAGTAAGTGGAACAATAGGCACTATGGTTTCATATTCAGTGGATGGTCTAGGAATGGCTGTTACCGTACTGATCGGCTTTATGGCCATTGATTACCTTACAGGAATTATGAGTGGGGTCGTTAATCAAAACTTAAATAGTCGTACAGGCTTTAACGGCATCATACGAAAAATCTATTATTTGATGTTGGTAGGATCAGTTTACTTATTGTCTGTTGTGATCCCTGGCATTGAGTACGCAGGGGATGGGGCAGCTATTGCCTTTTGTGTACTAGAATTTATTTCAATCACAGAAAACGGTACTAAGATGGGCTTGCCGATGCCTGATTTCATTAAAAATATTTTAGCTATCGTTAAGGATAAATCAGGAGAGGGTGAAGTCAAATGACAAGCGTAACTCAAACATGTCGAGATTTAAGCGAATTAACTGCAGCTGCTCAAACAGCT
Organism: Lysinibacillus sp. G01H; assembly: GCF_028872195.1. Taxonomy (NCBI): domain Bacteria; kingdom Bacillati; phylum Bacillota; class Bacilli; order Caryophanales; family Bacillaceae; genus Lysinibacillus; species Lysinibacillus sp. G01H. Next base: position 525,882 of record NZ_CP118397.1, read on the forward strand.
TGTCGTTTACTTTTTCAGGAATGCTTCAAAGCTGGCATTGTGGACATTTTTATCACAGAAACATTCCGCAGCCAAGCACGGCAAAACTACTTGTATGAGCAAGGACGAACTAGACCAGGGCAAGTAGTTACCTGGACACGTAATAGCAATCATACATCACGTAGAGCTTGGGATGTTGCTGTGGCACCACCACGAAACCTATATGATATAACAACACTTTCAAAGGTGGGTGCGATTGCTAAGAAGTTAGGCATTGAATGGGGTGGATATTGGGAGGCAGGAAAGTACGATGCACCTCATTTTGAAATTCCTACAACATGGAAAATACCTGCAGGCTATAAATTAGAAGGACAAGTAATTGTTCCAACAAGTAGTTCTGTAAGAGTACAGCTTATAGTAGAGAATAAACCACAACAAATAGTAGAGGATGATGATACGATGAAATTCACAAGCACAACCGCAAAGGCTGCAGTACGTGATTACATTCAACAAGCAGTCGATAAGGGATTAATTAATGAATCTTGGTTGGAGAAGTTCGATACTGGAACCATGACAAGTGGTGACTTTGAAGGATTGAAGATTATCGTTGAACAACGTAGTGCTTAATAGTAAAAGACCAGGCGCTCAATTGAGTACCTGGGCTTTTTTAACGACCCATTCTATCTAAAGCTTCTCGAGTATGACGATCAACTTCTTCTTTACGCTTTGGATCGTTGTAATCAACATTTTGTTTTGGTCCGTAGTTACCACAGTTAATGATATTCTCTACATTCGCCTCTACTGTTTTTAACATTCTTTCAACTACTTTTGCTTGGAAGTCGAACATGCTTTCACCTCGTTCTTATATCCCTAGTAACTGCTTTTTCTTCGCATCAAATTCTTCTTGCGTTAATATCCCATCATCTAATAAATCCTTTAATTCACGGATTTCATCGGCTACATCAAACATGTCCTTTTCCTGTTTAGCTGCAGGAGCAGACGATGTTTTTGCCATTGCTTTTAGGTTTTCAATAGCTGCTTTAATTTCCAATGTAATATGCGCTGGCACATCGTCAATGATTGCCTTATTTCCAGTTGATACGATTTCGATTGTAGAGTAAACGAGCTTATTGGAAATGTTAATGCTGCTAATTGAAGATAGAGGAATGCTTCTTTCATCGTTTGAAACAATGCCTTTGATTTCATGTAATAAAATACGTTTGTCAGTTACATAAAGCTGTTTGATGCCTTTAACAGATGCACATACAGCTAGTAGCGTTTCACCTTGTTCAGTTAGTCGATCATCGAACATTTGAATTTGTTTAGCCATTGCTTTCTTCTTACCAAAGCCAGCAAATTTGATTGTTTCAGCGATAGTATCCATGTCATGCACTCCTTACAGATAATTGTAATTTCATTATATAGAAAATATTTCCAATAGTACATGCGAAAGTGATGACAGGGACCAGATATGAATTATTAAAATTTAACAAATATGATTAAGAACTTAAGTTCGTTCAAATTTAAGTAGGATAAAAAGATTAAAAATACATAATCGTTCAAAAAATATATATAATATAAAGAATAAATGTGTTTAACGTTCAAAAATATGTTATTCTATCGAAGAGGTGGTTTTATGAAGTACTCTATAGAAATCGGAAAAATTGTAGAAGGGGCATTAAAGCATGATCGAGTTAAAGTTAGAAACTATACAGAAAAGTTAATTCAACAATTAGAGTCAAATGGTGAAACTATACCTGCTAACAAATTTAAACGACTTTTGGCTACGACAGATGAAAGTACATTAAAAGCAATGGGTGGTAATGATATAACGAAAATTCCAGTTGACAGTGAGTCTAGAGCTATGCTGGCAGACATTATTTTACCCAGTGAAAATAATATAAAAGTTGTTCTTTCAAAACGTAATGAAGAGCAGATGAATGACTTTGTATGCAGCTATAAAAACGCAGATGAACTAAATAATTTAGATATTGAAGTACCAAATTCTTTATTACTATATGGTCCTCCAGGATGTGGGAAATCTAAAGCTGCAAGTTATATTGCCAAAGAAATCGGTATGCCTTTAGTTATAGCTAGGTTAGACAGTTTAATCTCATCTTATTTAGGAACTACAGCAAAAAATATTCGAAATTTATTTGAATTTGCACAAAGAACACCATGTGTATTGTTCCTAGATGAGTTTGATGCCATAGCTAAAGCTAGAGATGATAATAATGAATTAGGAGAGCTAAAGAGAGTAGTTAATAGCCTATTACAAAACATAGATAGCTTAAATAAAAACAGTTTGCTTTTATGTGCTACAAATCATGAGGATTTGTTAGATAGTGCCGTTTGGAGAAGGTTCGATTATAAAATATATATTGATCTTCCTGATAAGGAAGCCAGAAAGCAATTGATTCAATTATTCTTGAAGACAAAAGAATTGTCGGTCAAAGAGGTAGAAGAATTTGCGGCTGCAACAAAAAGTTTAAGTGGATCAAGTATAGAAGAAATTATTACTAAGGCTTTAAGAAAATCAATTTTAAGAAAAGAAAACTTTAACCTTCAATTACTTTATTCTGAATTGTTCAAGTTCAAAGGAATTATAGCTGAACAAGAGGAAGATGAAAAGAAGATGCAAGTCTTAAAAGCTAAATATCTTAGAATGAGTGATGAGAAGATTTTTAGCTATAATAAAATTGGTAATATTTTGGGTGTTTCAAAAACTACAGCTTCAAATCTAATTAATGAGGTGAAAGAAGATGGATGAAAAAAAGTTACCTATAAAATTAATAATGCAACAAGATAGTCATATTTTTCCTAATCAGCCTGGTGGTCAACCCAAGTTTTTTGGTGAGGTTACTGAAAGCCTAAAAGAAGACGTAATTCAAGAATTGGAAAATGTTTTAGAATATTATGATGAGTTTCTTGAGAATAATCCTACGATTCCGGTAATAGGAAAAGTGTTGATGAAGGAGCAGGCGATAGCTAAATCACATAAACCTAACACACTATGTAAATATTGCCCTATTGTCGGCAGTGAGGATCTCGAAGAAAATTATATTAAAGTAACAAAAGAAGGAATTCAAAAAACAATTGAATATATTAGAACATCAGATTCGAAATATTTAGGTGCAAATCTAACGGCAGTTGCCGAAATTACTGCATTTCAACCAGAAGATAAAATTTCCATAGGTTTAAAAGAAGAATTGGAATATGAAGAATTTTCTAAAAGGGTTAAACTAAAATGTTTTGATTTTGGAAGCGAATATGATAACCAACAAGTACACGCATATGTAGAGCATAAATTAAGTGAATTAGGACTTGAATATGTTTACAAAGATTTTGGAGTTAATTTAAAATATTTTGTGCTTGAAATACCAGAATCAAAAATTGTACAGCAACTAGCTGAAATAAATGGCGTTAGGAAAATCGATGTCTTTCAAAAATATTATCTTCCACAGCAGTTAAAACAAATTCCAATCGAATCGATTTTTAACAATAATTTAGATGTTACTCTAAGTGATGTTATTATTGGTATTATTGATGGTGGAATTAGTCCGAAAAATGATTTATTAAATCCATTTATTTATGCACGTAAAGAGTATGTGGCTCCAGAATATCAAAACCACAGTCATGGAACATTTATTGCTTCTACAATCCAATTTGGTAATCGACTAAATGATTTGTCAAGTACGGGGGACATTCATTTTAGATTTTTAGATGTGATAGCAATGCCGAATAGTAATGAAAATTATGGACCTACTTGTAGCCTCAGTGAAGAAGAATTGCAAGAAATTATTTTAGAAGTGTTAGAGGAATATCCTGAAGTGAAAATTTGGAATTTGTCTTTAGGTTTAGATAAACAGGTGAATGATACAAAAATCTCTGATTTAGCAATATTTTTAGATGAAATGCAAGCAAGATATAATGTGCAATTTTTTATTGCTAGCGGAAATATAAATGATCTAACTTTACAAAGAACGTGGCCAGCTAGTGAGGAGAATGATGAATTTGATCGTATGGGTTCACCTGCAGATTCTGTGTTAGGTATTACCGTAGGATCTGTTGCATTAAAAGAATCTGATGACTCAATTGTACGAAAAGAAGAGCCCTCTTCGTTTAGTCGTAGAGGACCTGGTGCAAATTATATTGTAAAACCGGATGTTGTAGATTATGGAGGCAACCTTACTAATACAGGAAGCATCAGTAATTTAGGATTAATAGGTTTAGATTGCGATGGGAGAATAGTAGAGGATATAGGGACAAGTTATGCGACTCCTAGAATTGTTCAAAAGTTTGCATCCATTTATCATGAACTAACTGAGAGAAATCTATTGATGGCAAAAGCAATGTTAATGCATTCTGCAAGGTTAGAAACTAAAACTATTAGAAAAAAAGAACAACACTTGATGAAGTATTATGGTTTTGGAAAACCTTCAAACAATGTGAATGATATACTAAAATGCACAGAGAATGAAATTACATTAGTTTTTAATCAAACTATTAGACGTGGCAGACATTTAGAATTAATTGATTTCCCTTATCCACCTTCATTAATTCGGAATGGAAAATACTATGGAGAAATTACTATGACCTTGGTATATGAACCACCGTTAGATGCAAGGTATGGAAGTGAATATTGTCGAACAAATATTGATGTTAGTTTTGGTGCATATAGTATTAAAAGTGACGGAAAATTAGATTTTAAAGGCGAGGTGCCGATAGATGCTCGCTGGGATCAAAAATTTGAACAAGAAAGAGTAAGGAATGGTTTTAAGTGGTGTCCTACTAAATCATTCTATCGTAAAATGAGTCAAGGAATTAAAGAAAAAGATGGTTGGAAATTAAGAATTGATTTAACTCCTCGAAATGATTTAGAATTCCAAGAACAGGAATTTGTTTTGATTGTAACTATAAAAACGGATGAAGATTCAGATATTTATTCTGAAATGGTAAGAGAGTTGAGACAACAAGGGCATATTACAAATAATCTTGAAACACGTCAAGATATTCGTACTAGAATATAACTACATAAATAAGATTGTGTTGCTCCTAAAATAGAACGCAGTTTAATTTAGTAATAAGACCAACGAGTTTATAATACGTTGGTCTTATTATTTTTTATCAAGAGAGTTTTACAATAATGTAAACTCAGAGCTATAGCCTTGTGAAAAAAATGTGTAAAATGAAACAAAAACTAATCCTAGCTAAACCCAACGTGAAAATTTGAAGAAAGTTTCTAAACGTTGATAACACTGGTTTTTTGTTTTAATTAAAATTACTTATTGGAATTAATTCTAACTCAATTTTTTCGTGGGATGGTTACGAACCACGGTGCTTTCACACAAGTAAATATTTTATTATAGATATCTAGTAGAAGTCAAATGTCAGACTTTGTCTATAATGTCCTATCGTCGCAAAATTGTCATAAATATTTTTTACTATGTTGAAAAAAGAAATCGAATAACTAAAACAGCGTAGTTTAGCGGTTTAAAGCGCCAAATTAAATGAAAAACTAAAATATTTTGTCACTTTTAAAAGTCAGAACATTCATAATGTTGTTGACGGAGCTCGATAATAACGATAATATAGCGATACATTCACACTTTGTTTGGATAAAGTGCGATAGATATTCGAGAATATAATCGGGGGGATTATTTGTGAAAAGCAATGTAAAGAAGTTGTCATTCCTTCTTTTTGGATTAGTGTTGCTTCTTGCTGCTTGTGGTAGCAGTGGCTCAGGTACAACAGATTCAAAAGGAAATGAATCAAACAATGCAAGTGAGAGCGGAAATGCAGATGATAAAACATATAAAATCGGGATTACTCAAATTGTTGAGCATCCATCGTTAAACGCAGCAACGGAAGGCTTTAAAAAAGCAATTGAAGATGCAGGCTTAAAAGTTGACTACGATCCACAAATTGCACAGGGGGATAATAGCCTTAACACAACGATTGCTAACAATCTAGTAAGTGCAAACGTAGATTTAATTTTTGCAAACTCTACACCTTCTGCACAAGCCGCTGCAACAGCAACAAGTGATATTCCAATTATTTTTACATCGGTTACAGATGCTGTTGGTGCACAGTTAATTGACTCAATGGAAAAGCCAGGGAAAAATATTACAGGCACAATCGATTTACATCCTGAAACGATTTCTAAAACAGTAGCATTCTTAAAAGAACTTGGTGCGAAAAAGGTAGGGATGGTCTACAATGCAGGTGAGCAAAACTCAGTTGCACAAGTTTCAGAAGTGAAAAAGGTTATGGATGAACAAGGTTTAACGGTGGTAGAAGCATCAGCATCCACTTCCGCAGATGTAAAACAAGCGACAGAATCTCTAATTGGTAAGGTAGATGCTTTCTATATTATTACTGATAACACAGTAGTTTCTGCATTAGAATCGGTAATTGATGTTGCCAATACGAATAAACTACCATTAATCGTAGGAGAACTGGATTCTGTGGCACGTGGCGGTTTAGCCGCTTATGGTTTTGAATATTTCGATATCGGCTATGAAGCGGGTCAAATGGCTGTGAAAATTTTAAAAGGTGAAGCTACACCTGCCGATACACCCGCACAATACCCACAAAATCTGAAACTATTAATCAATAAAAAAGTTGCAGATGATTTAGGAATCGAAATTAAAGATTCTTGGGGTGCCGAAATTCTAGAACAGTAAAACGAAGCGGGGGAGAACTATCCCCGCTTTATCTTCATTTTACAAGCGATATAAATAATAAAGAGATTTAGGAGATGATTCAACGATGTTTTTAGCATTATTTGGCGCAGTGGAGCAAGGAATCATCTATGCAATTATGGCACTTGGTGTATATTTAACATTTCGGGTGTTAGATTTTCCGGATTTAACGGTTGATGGAAGCTTTGTAACAGGGGCGGCAACGGCAGCAACAATGGTTTTGCTTGGCTACCACCCAATCTTAGCGACTTTAGTGGCAATTGTTGCTGGATTTATTGCTGGATGTATGACAGGAATTCTTCACACGAAGGGAAAGATTAATCCGTTATTATCAGGGATTTTAATGATGATTGCTTTATACTCGATTAATCTACGTATCATGGGGTTAACTGCAGAAAATACGATAGGTCGCCCGAATATTCCACTATTAAACTCTGAAACCATCTTTTCGAAGTTTCAAGCTTTTTGGAGCAATTTAGGGATCGATGCTGCTCTTAATAACCTATTAAAAGGCATAGGCTTTCAGCATGTACCAGGTACATGGAGTGTGCTGATTGTTGTATTAATCATCACGATTTTAATTAAGTTAATAGCAGACTGGTTCTTAAAGACAGAGGTCGGGCTAGCTATCCGAGCAACTGGTGATAATAAACGAATGATTCGCAGCTTCTCAGCAAATACAGATACACTTATCATTTTGGGGCTAGGACTTTCCAATGCACTTGTCGCATTTTCTGGAGCTTTAATCGCACAATACTCGAAATTCTCCGATGTTAGCATGGGGATTGGTATGATTGTGATTGGTCTCGCATCCGTTATTATTGGTGAAGCAATTTTTGGGACAAAAACTATTATCCGTACAACTTTTGCAGTCATTGCAGGAGCCATCATTTATCGTATTATATTAGCATTAGCATTACGTGTAGATTTCCTTGATTCAGGAGACATGAAATTAATTACGGCGATCATTGTTATTTTGGCGCTGATCTTACCGCAATTTATCAATAAGAATAAAGAACGTAAACGTAAAGCCAAACGAGCTGCAGAACTTTCGTAAGTAAAAACAGTAGAGAAGGGAGGAAAAGGCATTGCTTAAATTACATGGTATTAATAAGGTATTTAATGAAGGAACACCAGATGAGAAGATTGCACTTGCAGAGATAAACCTACATTTAAAGCCAGGTGATTTTGTGACAATCATTGGTAGTAATGGTGCAGGTAAATCAACGATGATGAACATGATTTCAGGTGCCTTAACACCCGATTTTGGGACAGTGTTAATTGATGGTAATAATGTGACAAGTTTGCCTGAATATAAACGCTCTCAATACATTGGTCGTGTCTTTCAGGACCCAATGGCGGGAACCGCGCCTACGATGACAATTGAAGAAAATCTAGCACTAGCATACTCTCGCAATAAGCATAGAGGGCTACGTAATGGTGTGGATAAAAAGCGTCGGGAATTTTTTAAAGAATCACTAGAGATGCTAGGTTTAAATCTTGAGAATCGCCTTTCTGCTAAGGTAGGCTTACTTTCAGGTGGGGAACGTCAAGCTTTGTCGCTTTTAATGGCTACCTTTACAAAGCCATCTATTTTATTGCTGGATGAGCATACGGCTGCACTTGATCCATCACGTGCAGAGTTAATTACTCGTATTACGAAGTATTTAGTGGAAAAAGATAATTTAACGACATTAATGGTAACGCACAATATGCAGCAAGCATTAGATTTAGGCAATCGTCTTATTATGATGGACAAAGGCCAAATCATTTTAGAAGTCGGTGAAGATCGCAAACATGAATTAACAATCCCTGATTTAATGGCTGAGTTTGAACGTATTCGTGGTGAAAAAATGAATTCAGACCGTGCTCTATTAGGCTAATAACGAAACGCTCATACAATAGTATGGGCGTTTTTTAGGGTAATAAAATGAAAGATAAACATAAAAAAGCCTCACTTGCAGTGAAGTGAGACTCTTCATTTTAAACGAGTAAGCCAAATAGTTGAATGTCGTTGTTTACTTCCTTGTATTTAAAGCCGAATTCATCCATTCGGGCAAGTAGTCCTTCATATTCAGCACGATCACCTAGCTCAATACCGACTAGTGCAGGGCCACTTTCTTTATTGTTTTTCTTCGTATATTCAAAGGTAGTAATGTCATCGTTTGGACCTAGTACGCTAGTGAGGAATTGACGTAATGCTCCTGCACGCTGAGGGAAGCTGACGATAAAATAGTAAAGTAAGCCTTCATGAATAAGTGACTTTTCTTTAATCTCCTGCATCCGTCCAATGTCATTATTACCACCACTGATGATGACAACAACTGACTTACCTTTAATTTCTTCTTTATAAAAATCAAGAGCTGCCACTGATAATGCTCCAGCTGGCTCAGCGATAATCGCGTGTTTATTATATAGATCTAGAATGGTCGTACATACTTTGCCTTCAGGTACAAGAACTATATCATCTAAATAGCGACGACAAACATCATAAGTGTGGTGACCGACGCATTTTACAGCAGCACCATCCACGAATTTATCAATCCAATCAAGGGCAACTGCGCCACCTTCAGCAAAGGCAGCCTTCATACTACCAGCACCAGCGGGTTCCACACCAATAATTTTGCTAGAAGGAGAGAGATTTTTAATGTAGGCAGACACGCCTGACATTAAGCCACCACCACCAATACTACCGAATACGTAGTCGATAGGCTCCTCCATATCATTCATAATTTCTACGGCTACCGTCCCTTGACCAGCAATGACATCGAAATCATCAAATGGGTGAATGAAAATCTTACCATGCTCTTCACAATAGCTTAACGCGCTTTCAGCAGAATCATCGAATGTATCTCCCGCCAAAATAATTTCTACATATTCGCGTCCAAACATACGCACTTGGTCTATTTTTTGCTTCGGCGTTGTTTGAGGCATAAAAATGCTTGCTTGAATTTTTAATTGGGCACAGGCATAAGCTACTCCTTGTGCATGATTGCCTGCACTTGCACAGACAACTCCAGCATTGCGTGCTTCATCCTCGATTTTTTTAATTTTATAATAGGCACCACGAAGCTTGAATGAGCGTACATGCTGTAGATCTTCGCGTTTAATATAAATATTAGCTCCGTATTTCTCGGATAAATAGTCGTTTTTTTGTAGTGGTGTATGCACAACTACATCTTTTAAAAAATGATGTGCAATCAAGACATTCTCCACTTGCACGGTTCTAGTATCAGCAACTTCCATAGTATTCATCCTCCGTTATACGTTTAAAACATTTATCTATGATAGCACACTTTATTTGCTTTTTGTGATTAATTTTTAGTAAATTCTAAATTTTCCGTGTCTATTTTATGATGTAAGCGTTTTATCTTGATATAGCTAATTATTTTATAAAGAAGCAATGTCTCAGACCTAGAATTAGCTCAATTTAAGGGGAGAAAATCTGTTGTTTCAAATCTAAAAAATACAACTCTCATAACAAAAATGGTCAAGCATATACTAGATTAGCTTAGGCCAAGTAGGAGGGTATGTAGTGGAAATCATTCAAGGAATTTTATCAACATATTGGAAATTTTTTGATTTTGCGATGTGGCAAGAAGTATTAATGGACCCTGTCTCCTGGGGACTAATATCCTCATTAATTATTATAGAAGGTTTGCTGTCAGCAGATAATGCATTGGTATTAGCGGTACTAGTGAAACATTTACCAGATAAACAGCGAAAACGGGCATTAATGTATGGTATGTTAGGTGCCTATTTTTTTAGATTTTTATTTATTGGTATAGGAGTTTATCTCGTAGAATTTTGGTTTATTAAAGTATTAGGTGCTTTATATTTAGGCTGGCTTTGTATAGCTCATTTCCTTCATATAGGGAATGAGGATAGTGTGAAAGAGGTAAAGAGGTCAGGGTGGATGGTACGTCTTTTTGGCACGTTTTGGGCAACTGTCATTTCGGTTGAGCTAATGGATATTGCCTTTTCAATTGACTCAATTTTCGCTGCCTTTGCGATATCAGATCAAGTTTGGGTACTTTTAATAGGAGGGATGTTAGGGATATTAATGATGAGGACCATTGCAGGTGTTTTTTTAATCATTATCGAAAAAATTCCAGAGCTTGAAGCAACGGCCTTCATTATTATAGGTGTCATCGGCTTAAAAATGTTAGTGAGTGTCTTCAATGTCCATATACCTCATTATTTATTCTTCCTTTTCTTAGTGATTGCTTTTTCCATTACAATCATTGTGCATATGATGAAGAGAGTAAGAGCTGCCTAATTAAAAGTACTGTTCTCCAAAAATGAGAACAGTACTTTTTTTATTTTACATATTTATCTGGGTCAACAATATAGAACTTTTCAACATTTAGCCAGCTCTCACTCATTGGTTCGCCGTCATCAATACGTTTTTCAGTTTCCTGCATCATCCAACCAGTCTGAGATGCATGGGCTTGTAATGCTTTTAATTTGTCCATTCGCATTTCACGAATATCGTAAACAACATGTGGTTCTCCATTTTTTTCAATCGTATCATTGGCGAAGGCACAGCCGAATACTTGTGGACGAGCAGCCTTTGGCATACGACGTACAGCTTCAACTACCGCACGTGCTGTTGCTTCATGGTCTGGGTGGACAGCAAAGCCAGGTAAGAAAGTGAAAATTAAAGAGGGCATTAGTTCTTCGATTAGCCCTTCCATTAGCTTTACCATCTTCTCATCATCTTCAAATTCAATTGTTTTATCACGTAGACCAAGCATACGTAAATCTTGAATACCCATTGCCTCTGCTGCTGCAACTAATTCCTTACGGCGGATTTCAGGTAAAGACTCGCGCGTTGCAAAGGGTGGATTACCTAAATTACGTCCCATTTCGCCTAATGTTAAACAGGCATATGTAACAGGTGTATTCATTTTCTTTGTATAGTAGGCGATGGTCCCAGCAACTGAAAAAGCCTCGTCATCTGGGTGAGGGTACACAATTAAAATATGACGTTGTGGTTGTAAATTCAAATAGTCGTCCCCCTTAGTAAGTAAATGGCGTTTCACTAATTTCAAGTGCAATCGCCAATTTTCCAGAGTAGTCTAGTCCAGCCATTAATAAACGGCCTAAATCATCTAATTCGAAATGTGTAATGCCCTGAGCATAAACCCAGCCATGAGGTAATTTTAAACCAACACGATGAGGTGCATGATCTACAACCTTAGCAAGCTCATAATTAATTTTAGCATTACGAATAAAAGCACCTGCATTAAAAAACTGTTCATCATAGTGTGCTGCATAAGATCCGTTTGTCGTCTCAAGATGAATATAAACGTCTTTGTTGGCGAAAGAATTCAGCAATGTTTGCAACGTCTCTACTTGTACTTCTTGCATCTTAACACTCCTCTCGATCATTTCTCCTTTAAGTATAGTAAAAAAAATTCGCAAAGGGAAATTGATTGCTTTGATAAGAAAAATTGATTGTATTTATATACCACTGCGCCACGGGATTCGAATTTTTTGAGAGTGTGAAACATCAAGGGAAATAAATCATCATCTCTAAATCTATGACAAGTTCCTAAGCAATATTCTTGAAAAAATTATTGTAATGTATCAATATAGGGAATGTGGAAATAAATATGTACAAAATGTGTCGTTTCGTATTGTATCCGTTTTCACATCTGAAAAGATATTGCAACCATGATTTCTTCCTAATTCGTGTGTGTAGACAGCTCCAATTGTTGAAGGGAGTATTATTTCAGAAATAACGAATTCTATCTTGGTACAATAGATGACGTTCCTTGAACAGGCTATAATTGGTAGCTGTGAAAAAGGGAAGAAAGATGAAGCTCATTATCATAGTATAATAAAAACCGCGACTCTCTTTTATGACGGAGAGTCGCGGTTTTTTATTAAAAATTAGTGTAGGCTATGTATTTGTTAGTATCGATTAAGCTTTCGTTCTATTGTATCTAAACGATTATTAACATTTTGTAATTGTTTAAACATTTGCTTCATATAAAGATTTTGATCCTGTTTTTCATTATTTTTGGCATGTGCCAATTCTTCCTCCTCCTGCAGAGCTAATATTGTGGCAAGGGTGGATAAAGAGTAACCGAGTGTTAATACGATGGAAGCAATTACTTCAACTTTTGAAGAGGTGATTTCGCCAGCTAGTAAACCTGATTCTTCCGTTAAGTCCTCTACCTTATTTTTTTTCATTTTTTCCCCTCCCATACAGCTAATATATGGGGTGGGAAGCATTAACGTATCTTGTCCTATTTTAATCTTTATCTGATAGATGCTAATCATTAACGGATTGTTTAATGTTTGTAATTTTCTAATAATTACATTGATTTTTCCATTTAAATATAGCATTATAGTAGGAATAAACAAACGTTTAGAGGGGGAAATGATGTGAATAAGGACTTTAAATATTGTAAGGAATCAAGAGTGATGCGTACAAGTCGTGTGTTTCCAAACGATGTGAATAATCATAATACATTATTTGGTGGACGGTTGATGAGCGATATTGATCAGGTTGCTTCTATTTCGGCTGCAAAGCACAGCAGGAAAGATTGTGTCACAGCTTCAACTGATTCTGTTGATTTTCTACATCCCATTCGCCCTACAGATTCGGTTTATTTCGAATCCTATGTAACATGGACTGGAAGATCTTCTATGGAGGTTTTTGTCAAAGTTATTTCTGAAAACTTGAAAACTGGAGAGAGAAAGGTGGCAGCGACTGCATTATTAACATTTGTGGCATTGGATGAAAATAATAAACCAGCGCTGGTCCCACGAGTAATTCCTGAAACAGTAGAAGAGACAAAATTGCATGAAACAGCTTCAGAACGAGCGAAGGCACGTGCTGAACGTAAAAAGGAAAGTAAAGCGTTAGCGCAATTTATATCTATGAATGATCCATGGGATTATCGGCTAGAAATGATGGAGAATTATATGTAAAAAGAGGGATGTCTCAAATGACTTTGAGACATCCCTTTCATCTTTATATTTCTGTTACTGTTACGTGTGGAGCGCCGAAGCGAGATTTCGCTCCATGCATGACAGGTCCTACATAATCATTTAACGCCCAACCATGTGCAATAGCAGCAGATACAAACTCTTTTGCTTCAATGACTGAATCTTTAATAGTAAGACCGTTAGCAAGATTGGCTGTTACAGATGCAGCAAATGTACAGCCTGCACCGTGGTTATTTGTAGATGCAACTTTTTCAGATTCTAATAAGTAGAATGCTTCACCATCAAAGAATAAGTCTGTTGCTTTTTCTGTAGCTAGGGCCTTTCCACCTTTAATGACAACAGCTTTAGCCCCTAGCTCATGGATTTTGCGAGCGGCCATCTTCATGTCGTCAATGTTTTTAGGTGTACCTATGCCAGCTAATTGTCCAGCTTCAAAAAGGTTTGGTGTTGTTACCGTTGCTAATGGTAAAAGATGCTGAATCATGGCATCTGTATTACCGGGATTCAGTACTTCATCGTCCCCTTTACATACCATAACAGGATCGATGACAACATTTGTAGTGCCTGAATTTGCGATAGCCTCTCCAGCAATACGGATAATTTCCTCTGTTGAGAGCATCCCTGTCTTAATGGCATCAATTCCTGTTGAAAGAGCTGTGTCAATTTGCTTTTGTAGTAAATCAGTTGGCAAAGGTGTGACGTTGTGTGTCCAGCCATTCGGGTCCATTGTTACGACAACTGTTAATGCCACCATCCCATATGTACCATGCTCCTGAAATGTTTTAAGGTCGGCTTGCATCCCTGCACCGCCTGATGTATCTGAACCAGCAATTGTTAATGTTTTTTTTAGAGTCATTTTTAAAGATCTCCTTTATTGTCTAGAGTTATAAAATTACCATCTAGTATAGTCTGATTCTGATTCTATAAAAATAGCCAGAATACTATATTTTTATATGGTCAGTTTCAACTGATGCTTGAATTCATCGTTAATTTTTTGTACCGTTGTAAGAAGAGAAAGGGGCTTAAAGAGCGATGAAACAAGTATTCCCGAATGATTGGCAAGAAGTACTCAAAGATGAATTAGAAAAACCTTACTATCAAAAACTACGTCAATTTGTCGCAAATGAATATTCGACACAAACCATTTATCCACCTATGAATGATGTAATGAACGCATTTTATACAACAGCATATCATGATGTGAAAGTTATTATTTTAGGACAAGATCCTTATCATGGACCTAATCAAGCTCATGGGCTAAGCTTTTCTGTTAAACCAGGTATTCCACATCCTCCTAGCTTACGGAACATGTTGCAAGAGCTACAGGATGATTTAGGCTGTCCAATTCCTCAAAATGGAACACTAACAAAGTGGGCTGAACAGGGTGTTATGCTATTAAATACGGTGCTTACAGTTCGAGCAGGACAAGCGAATTCCCATAAAGAACAAGGGTGGGAGCAATTTACCGATGCTGTTATCGATCTATTAGCTGCAAGGGAAGAACCACTAATTTTTGTATTGTGGGGTAAACCAGCACAACGCAAAAAGCAATTAATCCGAAAATATAAAATACCTCATGTCATACTCGAAGCGCCACACCCAAGTCCATTAAGTGCTTATCGAGGATTCTTTGGCAGTAAACCTTATTCAAAGATTAATCAGCAATTAGTGGAGTGGGGCAAGCAGCCAATTGATTGGTGTTTAGAATAGATTGGCACAAATCGTTTGCTTTATACGCTTTAGCAATCATGTTACATTTAATATAGAAGAAAGTGAGGGACATTGATGAAGGTGAATTGTTTTAAGTGTCAATTTTTTAAAGTAACCTGGGACCCTCAAACCCCACGCGCATGTTCAGCTTATGGCTTTAAAACAAAGCAAATACCATCCGTTGTTGTGAAGCAATCATCGGGTGTAGATTGTTTAAAATTCGTACCAAAAGTAGAAAGTGGGAGAATGTAATGATTTCTTATCAAGCTGTTATACAGCAACTTGAAAAACAATTATCTAACGCCAAAAATGCGGGAAATGATCAGCAGATTCGTGAGGCGCTTACAGCCATTCGAGCATTATGTGATGTGGTGTTAGATTCTTCAGGTGATGCACCATATATCACTCCCCATAAGCACGTACCGCAGATGCTTGTGTCAGAGACAAAACCATCCTCTTTATATACAGCAAAGATCGAAGAAGATGGAGCAAATGGCGATTCGATTTTTGATTTTTAATCCATTTTAAAGGCAGGGTAACGAAAATGAAAAGATTTATCGTGACAGGTGCTCTTCATGGCCTATTAGCAGTAGCATTCGGTGCATTTGGTGCACATGCTTTAAAGGAAGTTTTAGATGAATATAGTCGAGGTATTTGGGAAACGGCTGTGCAATATCAAATGTTTCACGCTACAGGATTATTAGTTATCGGTCTGTTAATGAGCTCTAAACTATTAGGTGAAGTGAAACAATTAAATCTAGCAGGTATTTTCTTTAACCTTGGGATTGTTTTCTTTTCGGGGAGCTTATATGTTCTGGCGATAAGTGGAATAAAAGTATTGGGAGCTATTACACCAATCGGTGGTGTACTATTTTTAGCTGGATGGCTACTTATTATTTTTACTGCTCTCAAGCATGCACGTTAATTTTAAGTTGACTCTCTTACATTATTTGTAGGAGAGTTTTTCTTTGTGATCAGTCATAATTTTAAGATAGGGATTTAAATCCTATCCATTTTGTAAGAATTTATAGTACACTACTACTATTACTTGCAATATTTCGAAAATACCAAAAGTGAGGTTATGTAGTATGGAAAAACTATTTACATTACTAGATGCTAACTATGATGAGATGGTAGGGATTCGCCGCCATTTACATGAATACCCTGAATTGTCCTTTGAAGAAGTGGAAACGCCATCCTATATAGCTACTTTTCATAGAGAATTAGGTCATGAGGTTCGAGAAGGAGTGGGAGGGCGCGGTGTCGTAGCGATATTACGTGGCAAAAAGCCTGGTAAAACGGTGGCATTGCGAGCGGACTTTGATGCATTAGCGATACAAGAAGAAAATGATGTACCTTACAAATCTAAAATAGCTGGGAAAATGCATGCATGTGGACATGATGGACATACAGCTACATTGCTTGGTCTAGCCAAGTCATTGAATGCGATGAGGGACGAAATTGAAGGCAATGTCGTATTTATTCATCAGCATGCAGAGGAAGTTGCACCAGGTGGAGCTAAGCCGATGATTGAGGATGGTTGTTTAGAAGGAGTAGATGTTATTTTTGGAACGCATTTATGGGCACCTACACCATTAGGAGAAATTTTAGTGAAAGATGGAGCCATCATGGCTGCCGCGGATAAAGTAGAAATAACGGTTCAAGGAAAAGGTGGACATGGCGCAGAGCCGCATCATTCCATTGATGCTGTTACCCTTTCCTCCCAATTCGTCGTCAATGCTCAACAGCTTGTCTCAAGACGTATTGACCCATTGAAATCAGCTGTTTTAACAATCGGTCATTTTGAGGCGATTAATCCGTTTAACGTTATTGCTGATCGGGTAGTATTGGCGGGGACAATTCGTACTTTTGAAGAAGAAGTACGCACACAAATGGAACAAGAGTTAGAAGCAGTATTAAATGCGACCTGTCTGGCATTTGGGGCAAGTTACGAATATCGTTACACAAGAGGTTATCCACCCGTTTATAACCATCAGAGCGAAACCGAGTTTGTGGCACAGATCGCGTCGACTATACCAGGGGTAGATCAAGTAATAACATGTCCTCCGTTTATGATTGGGGAAGACTTTGCGTATTATTTAGAAAAAGTACCTGGCACATTTTTCTTCACAGGTGCTAAAAAGCCTGAATGGGAAAAGGCCTATCCGCATCATCATGCACGCTTTGATTTTGATGAACGTGCAATGCTCATTGCAGCGAAAACCTTAGGTAAGGCAACTTTAACGTATTTAAAAGAAAATTGAGCATAGTGAATGATAAAAATCCGCATACGCCCATCGACTTTTGGTCAGTGAGTGTATTGCGGATTTTTACTCTAGAAGATAGAATTATGGATTTTGATTAAAGTAAGCCATTTCTTCATCATACTCAGCAAAATCGAAATAAATCATAGGGAAAAGAAAACGATGATTAGACTTAAGCTCACGAATAATGACATGATCTCGACCAGCAGCTTCTACCACACCACGAACAGTTTTTGTGTTTTTTCCCTGCTCTACTGCGTGCTCAAAAGAAAAATGGAAGGTAGCTGGTTTTCCACGATTCAAACGCAAAATATTTTCTATATAGGACTCCTCACGGCCTGGTGGTCGTCCGCTCGGGAGTGTGACTGGAGGAGGAGTCATTTGTTGTTGCGTTGTTGGTGTCCAATAATAAGGCATCATCAATTATCAACCTACTTTCTTTTTAAATTTGAGGACAATCTTGTTCAGTTGGCGAGAAAAAACAATGGGATTTGAATCTGCCAGTATTCCATTGGCCATACCATTGGGCAGGACAATCACCTGCTGGCATGAAAAACCACAAAGAGCGGGTAGCTGGATGAAATCTTTCACCCTGAATCACCCTTTTAGCTAACCGAATATCTTGATCACGTGCTCGTTGATAAAAATAACCCTTTTGTGTTGCCTCAAAGCCTCCCGGACGCTGATAAACCATTTGTTCAATTGTTCGAATATCACCAAAATCTAAACAATCACCTCTTACACGATTAACGCCAACATTCCCAACCATCAGCATGCCTAATTCTCCTTCACCTTCTGCTTCGGCACGCATTAGTCTTGCGAGTAGGGCTGTCTGTGCATCATTCGTCTTAATAACAGCGATTTTCATACCTCCTCGCAGACAGTATATGCATGAAGGTATTGTAGACATGTTCAATTTTGTTAAGAAAGACATTCACACATTAAAGTTACTATGCATATAGTAGTAATAACGACAAGTACGTAGAAATTACTTCGAAACCCTGCAAGATCCGATAGTTTTTTTATCAAAAAGGGTAAATAGAAAAAAATAGAATTAGGGGAACGTGAGATCAATGAATTGCATGTGTATCTAATACATGTGAGGTGATGGCTTATGGAAATTGGCGTTTGGTTTGGGATTCTATTAAGTGCAGTACTGGCTTTTCTATTAGGGGAGTTTTATGGACAGCCACTCCATTGGTATCTCTTTATTGTCATTATAGTGATTGGTTTTTTTATTCAAACGGTTATCTTAATTTTAAAAGTAAAGGACGAGAGCTCTTAATGAAGGGTACAAAAGAAAGTGTTGGGGTTAAGAAAGTGTCATCGCTGAAGGATGGCACTTTTTTATATTGAGTATAAATGTTCTAGTGTGGAAAGCAAAGCATCAGGAAAAATGACTTTTCCTTAATAGGCGATGAATGCTTGTTTTAGCTGCTATTTCAATGAGACGTAATTATTCTTACCTTGCAAGTATATTAAAAATATACCGAGACATACTAAAAATGATTTAATTTTTGCTTTTATGAAGGAGCGTTTTCATGCGTATTTTTAGTATGTTTGTAGCGATCATCATCAGCGCTTTTCTGGCAGTTGGAATAGCAGAATATTATCATCAACCATATAATTGGTATTTAGTTTTTCTTATGATGCTAACTGGATTTTTTATTCACATTATTATTTTAATCTTCGAATCCGAAAATGCAGAAGAAAACGAAATTTAAAAATGCGAGTCCGCCAATATGGACTCGCATTTTTAATTAGATATTAAACAGTTAGGAATTTAACCAATTTTTCTTTATCAAGTAGGTTGCCGACGAAGAATTCCCCGAACTCGCCATAGCGTGCCGACACTTCGTCAAAGCGCATTTCGTATACTAGTTTTTTGAATTGTAGTACGTCATCAGCAAATAAAGTTACGCCCCATTCGTGATCATCGAAGCCTACAGAGCCAGTGATAATTTGTTTTACTTTACCAGCATAGCCGCGACCAATCATCCCGTGAGAACGCATTAATGATTTACGCTCATCCATTGATAGCATGTACCAGTTATCGTTCCCATGACGGCGTTTATCCATTGGATAGAAGCATACATATTTAGCACGTGGAAGTTCAGGATATAGACGCGCACGTACATGTGGATTTTGGTAAGGATCTTCATTTGATTCGCCAGCTAAATAGTTTGAAAGCTCTACAACAGATACATAAGAGTATGTAGGAATTGTAAAATCTGCAATAGCTAATTTATTGAATTCCGCTTCAAGCTCTTGTAACTCATCCATCGTTTCACGCAATGTCATAATCATAAAGTCTGCTTTTTGACCAACGATTGCATAAAAAGCATGAGCACCTGTTTTAGCTACGTCTGCTTCGTTCAGTTTTTCTAAATAAGTAATAAACTCCTCTACTGCTGCTTGACGTTCCTCTGCAGAAACAAGTTTCCAAGATGCCCAGTCGATTGAGCGGAAATCATGTAAAGCGTACCAACCATCTAACGTAATTGCTGCTTCATTCATTATTGAAAACACTCCTTTATAAGTGAATACCATTCAAAAATTAGTTTATCATAGTTTGTACAAAATCCCTAAGTTCATGATAGTTATTCACGAATTTGACACCAACTAAAGATAATGTATTCTAAAGAGAAGAGATGTAATTAGAGGAGTACCAATATGAAACATATTTTACAACAGCCAATTTGGCGTTATTATGATCAATCCATTAGTGCGAAGCAAAGGTCACCGCTTGAATCTTTTGCGACGGACGATACGTTGTGCCAATTAGTTGGCCAATCGATGTCTCCGCCAACAATTCGTACATGGGTGCATGAGGCATCTGTTGTACTAGGTATCCAAGACCACCGTTTACCTTATGTTCAGCAAGGTATGGAATTACTAGAATCTAGAGGCTATCATCCTATTGTTCGTAATTCTGGTGGATTAGCGGTTGTGCTAGATGAGGGAATTCTCAATATTTCCATTGTATTGTCTGAACAAAAAGAGTCACTCAGTATAAACGATGGCTATGATGTGATGGTTGAACTTGTGAAGGGATTGTTCCCAGAGGTAGCAGAAAAAATTGAGGCTTATGAAATTGTGGGCTCTTATTGCCCAGGTTCTTATGATTTAAGTATTGAAGGGAAAAAATTTGCTGGCATTTCACAAAGACGCTTACGACAAGGGGTGGCAGTGCAAATTTATTTATGTATTGAGGGAAGTGGCTCGCAACGTGCGGCCCTTATCCGTGATTTTTATGAACATAGCTTACAACAAGAGGAAACAAAATTCACTTACCCTCAAATCATGCCCGAAGTGATGGCTTCGCTATCAGAGCTTGTAGACCCAAATTTAACTGTAGAAGCGGTTGTTATTCGTCTACAACAACTACTTAATTATTGGGCCGAGGAAGTACGTCCACAGTCCTTCTACGATGAAGAATTAGCGTTGTATGGTTTTTATTTACAGCGTGTTTTTGAACGCAACACCAAAATGCTTGAACGAAAGTAAATGGGTTGATTATATGAAACAGAAAAAGCGATGCGGCTAATTTAGCGCATCGCCATTTTCTGGTTGATAAATAGAACTGCTAGTTACAAGATTTCCGTTCTTCTCCATTTTAAAAACGGGTGCAATTCGCTCTTCCTCTTCATCAAGCGTAACAAGACGTCTAGCACGGTTCATAATTTGAACAAATTGCTCGTAATCTTTGCGAATCGCTCGATTTTCTTCTTCTAGTTTTGTAATGGTTTTCTCTAGTTTTTTATTTTTCTCAGATGTTACATGGACAAGTTGTCGCCATTTTGAAGATTCATTTCCTACTTCACCAGAATGCTGTAAACGTAGTAAATAAGCTATGACAATATCAAGAGAAAGGGCAGATAGCGGAATTGATTTTCCTTCTGCGGCACTATTATTGACAGTAAACATACTAGAAGCACGGCGTCTTGCTGGTGCTCCCAACACTCGCATTCTCTCTTTTCTTTCCTTTTTAGCTTCTGCTAGTTGCTCCTCGTATTCTTTACGAACAACAGCATTCCAACGAAAACCACAGGCTGCAGCAGTACGATTTAATGCATCGCCTGCTTCTTCAAAGGCATTAAGCTGTGTACTACCTTCTGTTACATGACGGATTACAGCCTCTGCTAGTAATTCATCGTTTTCTTTTAACCAAGCATCTTGTCTTACTTTACTCATATTAAAATCCTCCCACCTTTATCTGGAACTTGTTATTTAAGACTAGCATGACCAATCTTTTAACCTTTTATTCATCTATGTAGAAGGAATTATGCTTGAATAGAAGGGGAAAAGTACGATACAATACCCGATGTAGGTTTGTGCACATGCTGCATACTTAAATATGTGAAGGTCATGTGTGCAATAGAGCGAAATTATGTTTGAAAAATACTATATAGAAAGGGTTGTTGACAAAATGGCAAACGAATTTAAAGTTTGCGATGAATGTCAGGCCGTTAACTTAAAGACGTTAATTCCAAAATTAAAGGAAATCGATCCTGATGCAACCATCGAAATTGGCTGTCATTCTTACTGTGGTCCAGGACGCAAAAAGACATTTACCTTTGTAAATAGCCGACCTGTTGCTGCATTAACAGAAGATGAACTAATGGAAAAGGTTTTAGCAAAATTAAAAAAGTAAAACTAAAAGCTATCTCTACTTGGGGGATAGTTTTTATTTTGCTTTTTTATATGTTGAGAAATTAGACCAATATAAATATAAAAATAATGTTAAAGGTAATTGAAATAGGTTGTTAATATCTATAGAAAAATGGCAATAAGTATGCTAGTCCTAGATTTATCGCATATAATAGAGCTATAACAAAATGGGGGTGCTATCCAAATGACATATGCAAACGCTAAATTAGAAGAAGAAAAGGTATTTAAAGATCCAGTACACCGTTATGTACATGTTCGAGATCAAGTGATATGGGATTTAGTGGGTACAAGGGAATTTCAGCGTTTACGTAGAATTCGTCAACTAGGTACCACATTTTTAGTATTTCATGGAGCAGAACATAGTCGCTTTAGTCATTCTCTGGGGGTTTACGAAATTGTACGCCGCATAGTAGATGATATCTTTGTAGGGCGTCCAGATTGGGATGAAAGTGAAAGATTATTAGTGTTATGTGCAGCCCTTTTACATGATTTAGGTCATGGCCCATTTTCCCATGCCTTTGAAAATGTATTTGAGCTTGATCATGAATATTTTACAAGGCAAATTTTGTTGGAAGATACGGAAGTAAATGCGATCTTAAAAAAAGTGGCAGCTGATTTTCCTGAAAAGGTATCCCAAGTAATTGAAAAGACATATCCAAATAAGCAAGTAATTAGTTTAATTTCGAGCCAAATTGATGCAGATCGTATGGATTACTTACAACGTGATGCTTATTTTACAGGTGTAAGCTACGGTCATTTTGATATGGAGCGGATTTTAAGAGTAATGCGTCCAAGAAAAAACCAAGTAGTAATTAAAGCAACAGGCATGCATGCGGTGGAAGACTATATAATGAGTCGTTATCAAATGTACTTACAAATTTACTTTCATCCTGTTTCACGAAGTGCAGAGGTAATTTTAAATAATATATTAAAAAGAGTAAAACAATTAAGCTTAGAGGGCTATACATTTAAGCATGAGCCTACTCATTTCCTGGCATTCTTCCGAAATACTATTACATTAGAGGATTATCTTGCGTTAGACGAGAGTATACTTTTTACATATTTTCAGTTATGGATGCAAGAAGAGGATGCAATTCTAAGTGATTTAAGTCGCCGCTTTGTCAATCGTAAGCTATTTCAATACATTGATTTAGATCCGGGGGTGGAGCTCAATAAATATCAAAAACTCCAAGAGCTTTTTAAAAAAGCAGGATTAAATCCCGATTATTACCTTGTACATGATACAACGGCAGATCTGCCATATGATTTTTACAGACCTGGAGAGGAAGAAGTGCGTGTACCGATTTTTTTAGAAATGAAAAATGGTGAGCTACGGGAGCTTTCACGTGAATCAATTATTGTTGATGCCATCTCAGGGCGAATGAAACGAGATCATAAAATCTATTTCCCATTAGATTTCTTAGAGGACGACTCTTCACATCCAACGATCAAACAACAAATACTAACATTGTTAAGAAGAGACGGAAAGTAAGTTGTTTCTGACAACATGATTTCCATGAAATCTTATAAAAAGGGTAGGGCACTCTAATGTGCTCTACCCATCTTACTATTATTTGTCGCTAAAACGAACGCCTGCAACGCCGTAATGGTTTTTAGACATTTCTTCAATAAAAACTGTTACATTTTCTGCAGGTGCATTAACTGTGCGAGATACTGCTTCCGTTACTTCTTTTACAAGAGCACGTTTTTGTTCCTCTGTACGACCTTCTAGCATTTTCACTGTTACGTATGGCATAATATTGCCTCCTTTATAGAATAATGTTGTATAGTTAGTTTATAAGAAAGTATAAACTTCTTACTTGCGTTGAGGCATATGCGCAATGGCGAAAATAGTGATTGTTTCGATAAAATATGCGTTGATATGCTTTCCTTTATAATAGCAGAATGGAGGATATTTAAGTATGACAAATGAAGAAAAACCAAAACAAAAAATGGGTTTTACCATTATAAAAAACGATCCAACAGATGGACATAAAGGGTTTGGTATCGGTTCACTTTCATTAGAGAATGTATCGCCTGTAATAGTGGACGTAGAAGAGGGGACGGCTTCTGTTGAAATTGGTGCCATGCATGCAAGAAGTGACGTAGAGCGTGGTATTAAATTTACAATGGACCGTGCTGATTCAGAGGGCGGGAAACCGTATTGGCTCGTGTGGGTGACGATAGACCATAAAGAAAATGGGCCATATTATGCAGGGGTTACAGCCTGTGAGATGGTTGTAAATCGTGAAAAACGACGTGGCTATAAAATTCTAGCTGATCATGTAAATAAAATGGATAAATCCATGAAACGTCATATTATTGTAGAGCATATGGATGCACCGTCTAAAAAAGTGTTAGCTTCTTTCCTTAAGCAACTTAATCCAGAATTGTGGGAACGTAGTGAGGAGCAATTACGTCAAGACTTATTTGTCGAATAGACTCGTAATGATTGAACAATCTGTGACATTTTGCAATCGCTTTCGATATTAGGTTGAAAGTGTGTTTGAAACAAAGTACACTTGAGGCAGAGCTTACATTTTAGTAAGCTAGGACACTTGGTATCGCGAATGTGATGAGCGCTATGCGGCATTTGAACAACCCAAACCCAAGCCAAATGCCCCATGATGCTCATACTTCGCGGACCATAAAAAAGAAAAGCTTTCTGTTCCCACGGACACGTCTCCGGGGAAGAGAAAGCTTTTCTTATTTTTCGTATATCAGTTACTTTGTCGAGAGCCTTCGTAGCTTAAAACGTATTAGGATTAAAAAGGTTTCCGAAATTACCTCGTTTTAGTCCTTAAATATAGAGAATGGTAGCATATTCCAAAATTCTCCCCATGTATTACTGTCGAGAATATCGAAGTTTGTACATTTTTCAGTTGGTACATCCTTCGACTCTACATAGACTAGACGTTGTTTAGGACAAGCGTCAGTCGCTAATTTACCTGTTTCAATATCAATGACAACGCCCTCTACACCTTTAGGTTTTTTGAAATCCTCATTTTTTGTACCTTTGTTGACCGTTTCCATAAAGTCAATCCAGATTTGCTTTGTTGCAGCAGTATCTTCCTTCGTGGTAAGGTTTTTACCCTGATCATAGCCATTCCATACACCAGCAGTTAGTTTTGGAGTAAAACCAATTAACCATTGATCACTATTCGTAGAACCTGATTTAGCAGCATATGTGTGTGTCATACGTGAACGAATACTGATTCCTGTAGCGGGTGAATAGTCACTGAAAACAGGATCAAAAATACCTGTCATCATTTCTGTTAAGATGTATGCATTTTCTTTAGAAATGGCTGTTTCAGCTTTGCTTGCTACATCTTTGTTTTCATAAATAACATCTCCATGTGCATTTTTAATGGATACAATGGTTGTTGGTGTTGTTTGCTGTCCTTGCGACGCCAAAATATTATATGCATTTGTCATTTCGTATAATGTCGTTTCAATCGTTCCTAGTGCAATGGATAAATTATCCTTCGCACCAATTCCTACATTAAAACGGTTTGCCATATCATGAAACTCTTTGAAGCCAATGTCCTCTAAGGTTTTTACTGCGTAAATATTATCTGAGATAGCAATAGCTTGTGCCATCGTCATATCATGATCTGCAAATTGACCGTTGACGTTTTTAGGTGCATAAGTGCCACGCCCATTATCATACGTAAAAGTTGTTTCACCAACATCTAAAAAAGTTAGTGGCGTGTAACCATTTTCTAGCGCCGCTGCATATAAGATCGGCTTAATAGTAGAGCCTGGTTGACGTTTGGCTTGTGTAACTCGGTTAAATGAGCTTACTGAATAATCACGACCACCAACTAGTGCAGTGACAGCTCCTGTTTTAGATTCCATACTTACAAACGCAGATTGCAGATCATTGGCAGGCATATTTTTGGCTACTGCTTCTTCAGCTGCTTTTTGATGCTCCAGATTAAGCGTTGTTTGAATTGTCCAGCCACCTTCACTAATATCAAGGTTTTTTGATTTTAAGATTTCACTGGCTTCTTGCCAAGCCACATCCAGGAAATATGGAGCAACAGATTTGGTTGCAACCCAGCTATCATTTTTTAAGACGAGCTGTTCATTTTCAGCACGCGTTTTTTCTTCTTGTGTAATGGCACCTTGGTCTGCCATAAGTTTTAAAATAACGTGTTGACGATTGGTAGCCTTATCTAAATTGGCAATTGGTGAGTAGATACTAGGTCCTTTTGGTACGCCTGTTAGCATTGCTGCTTCAGCAAGTGTTAAATCACTGGCAGATTTTCCGAAATAAAAACGACTGGCAGCTTCTACTCCATACATGCCATGACCGTAATATACCGTATTCAAATAGCCCTCTAGTATTTTGTCCTTGTCATAAAAAACTTCTAATCTATAAGCATACAGGGCTTCGTTTAATTTACGTGTCCAAGACTTTTCGTGGGAAAGATAAAGATTACGAGCATATTGTTGCGTAATAGTACTAGCTCCTTGAACCTTACCGCCAGCTTTAATGTCCACTAAAATGGCACCAGCAATACGTGAATAGTCGAAACCGCCATGTTGATAAAAATCTTTATCTTCAACAGCAACAACTGCTTCCTTTAAATAAGGTGACATCTCATCGAGGCCGACCCAATATCGTCGTTGATTTGTAAAGTGATCCCCAATTTGGTTCTCATTTTCATCTAAGAAAATAGAAGCCTTTGGTACGGTTAAAGGCGGTGCACCAGCCACTTGAACATAGATGCGGAGTGCGACAAACGCTACGACAATTGCAGATGTAAAGGCCACAAATAACGTAAGGCTTCTGCGTGTGCGCTTTACACGTTGCTGCTTTCGATGATAGCTTTTTCGTTTCATCCGACTTCACCTCGTTTTCTCACAACTTCGAACTTAGCTTTAGTATGTGTTCGAACATTCATCTTTAATCTAAATTCTAACTAAAAACTATTGCACTTTATTCAAAAACATCTATACTTTTTTTGTACTACTTGAAATGCTGGCATTCGACAAAAAAATCGTACCTTGTAGATTTTAATCGAAATTTGCTAGACGTTCCAATAATGTATACGAGGATAAAAGGATACAGGTTTCATTACAATCCTGTAAGCCATAATAGAAGAAGACGAAAAATGATGATTAATTATATGGAGGGCTAGCAATGAGATTTGATGAAGCTTATTCAGGAAATGTTTTTATAAAAAGTCATCCTACATATGACGATGCACAGGCAGTAATTTATGGCATGCCAATGGATTGGACAGTGAGTTATCGTCCAGGATCACGTTTCGGTCCACAGCGTATCCGCGAGGTATCCATTGGTCTTGAAGAGTACAGTCCATATCTAGATCGTGAGCTTGAGGAAGTAAAGTACTTTGATGCAGGTGATATTCCACTACCATTTGGGAATGCACAACGTTCATTAGATGAAATTGAAAAATTTATTGAAAAATTACTAGCTGATGGCAAAATCCCTGTTGGTATGGGGGGAGAACATTTAGTGTCTTGGCCTGTCATGAAAGCAGTATCTGCTAAATATGATGACCTAGCTATCATTCACTTTGATGCTCACACAGATTTACGAGTAGAATATGAGGGAGAGCCACTTTCGCACTCTACACCAATTCGTAAAATTGCGGAACATATAGGACCAAAAAATGTCTATTCATTTGGTATTCGTTCAGGTATGAAAGAGGAATTTGAATGGGCAAAGGAGAACGGCATGCACATATCAAAATTTGAAGTGCTTGAACCGTTAAAAGAGGTCCTACCAACACTAGCTGGACGCAGTGTGTATGTAACAATTGATATTGATGTTTTAGATCCAGCACACGCACCAGGCACTGGTACAGTAGACTGTGGTGGTATTACTTCGAAAGAATTACTCGCTTCCATCCATGCTATTGCAGCAAGTGGTGTAAATGTAGTAGGTTTCGACTTAGTTGAAGTAGCACCGATCTACGATTCTTCAGAAATGACAGCAAACACAGCCTCAAAATTATTACGAGAAATGATCTTAGGCTGGGTAAAATAAATAAGATTGGTTGAATGGGGTGAGCTATGAGCTAGCCCCATTTTATATTTCTGAAATGAAGAATGAGCCTTAGCATAAAATTGAAACTTATTTTACTTTATAGCGTAGATAAGTTAGGTAATAGTTTATATTACAAAGAGAGAAAGATTGATGAAAACAATGTCATCTTTTGGTTAGTAAAATGTATGTTTCTTCAATTTTAATAAAGGAAGGAGGAGTATTATGATTTGGTCACTTCTCATTAATGATTTATTCATTTTTGTCAGTACAATGGAATACTTTTGGCTATTAGCATCTTTGGTTTTAACTGTACTAAGTGTTCATTTGCATCTGTATCTCGTCAATAAAATAACCGTTCAAGATGTGAAGGACGAGGAGTTTGAAGTTGACTATACTATCACGAATACTTGGACTCCACCTATGCTAACGTGGTTTGTTCTGTGTATTAGAATGTCCGAAGACAATGAGGAAGAAAGTGTATCTCCTAGTTTGATTTAAACTTTAAAACTAGGAGGACAACCATTGTTAACATTTTTAGCACAACCTATTATTAACCTCATTCATTTCATCCATTCTTTTACAGGTAGCTACGCACTTAGTGTCATTGCTATTACGATTGCAGTCAGATTAATTCTTATGCCGTTATTTATTCGATCGGCAAAACACCAAAAGCGCTCAAAAGAATTAATGACTACCATTAAGCCTGAGTTAGATGCGCTTACAGACAAATATAAGAATAGTCAAAGCGAATCTGAAAAAAGAATGGTACAGCAACAAATCCAAGAGCTAACTTCAGCTTCATTGAAAAGCTCTTTACTAGGTTGTTTACCAATCCTTATTCAACTACCGATATTATTTTCACTGTACTACGCTATTAAACTAGATTTAGTGATTGCCAGTGAAAATTTCCTTTGGATGAATTTAGGAACGATTGATATTGGGGTTTCGATGATTGCTTGTTTGATTTATTTCATTCAAAGTTGTATAGCCCTAGAGAAAAGTCAACCATTAAATATGAAGATAATGGTATTTATTAATCCAATCATGATCCTCATTTTTAGTCTGTTCAATCCAGCGATTATCCCGATCTATTGGGCTGTTAGTGCTTTATTGTTAATAGTTCAACAGTTGATTATAAAAAAATGGTATAGATAAAATGAAACCCTCTCTTTCCGTTAATGGAAGGAGAGGGTTTATATTTTCTCGAATAAACTTGTTGAGGAGCTTTACTTCACTTCTATCTTGAAAAACCATAAGTATTCATCCTATAATAAAAAGGTTATAGTAAAAGACTAAAAAGGGGCATCCGTTATGGCGAACGATGTAAGATCGCAAGTGAACATAAAGCTCATTTCTACCATTCGTCCAAGTGATGGGGAGTCCGAAAGTTATGAAATGTGGCTCAAAGGGCAGCTACTTGAAAAAGCAGGAAGCTTGTATTTGAAATAT
This sequence comes from Lysinibacillus sp. G01H, assembly GCF_028872195.1. NCBI lineage: Bacteria > Bacillati > Bacillota > Bacilli > Caryophanales > Bacillaceae > Lysinibacillus > Lysinibacillus sp. G01H. Next base: position 555,644 of record NZ_CP118397.1, read on the forward strand.
GATGAGGTGCAGGAGGATAAAACCATCCGCACAACGATGAAGTTAGGTCATGAGAAGGCACTAATTATGCGTGCTGGAGCGGTTAATATGCGATTACCGCTGAACATAATTGAACAACAAAAAGGGCATTATGAAAGTGAGTGCGGTGCTATGCCACTCGTGATTGATACGAAAAATATGACGTTTACAAAACTGGCAACAAGCGGAGATTTCCATGTACAGTACGATTTACTAATGGGTGGGCAATCCGTTGGCAACTATACATTAGATATTACATTTACGGAGGTACAATGATGAACGCAGTAGAACAAGTACAACAGGCTATTAAAGCAGCGATCGTGCAGGCTGTTGAAAAAGCTGGTCTAGTTGAGGCTGGCACAGAATTATCGATTCACCTAGAAACACCAAAGGATAAAGCAAATGGTGACTATGCAACAAACATTGCGATGCAATTAACAAAGTTAGCTAAAAAGCCACCTCGTGCTATCGCCGAAGCTATTTTAGAAAATCTTGATACAACAGGCACAGATATTGAAAAGATCGATATTGCAGGCCCAGGCTTCATGAATATCACAGTGCGTAAAGATTTCCTAACAGAGGTAGTGACACAGGTGCTTGAGCAAGGTACGGACTATGGCCGCTCAAATGCTGGCGCTGGGGAAAAGGTTCAAGTGGAGTTCGTTTCAGCAAATCCTACGGGAGATCTTCACCTAGGACATGCTCGTGGCGCTTCTGTTGGTGATTCCTTATGTAATGTGTTGGATATGGCTGGTTACAGTGTTTCTCGTGAATATTATATTAATGATGCAGGTAATCAAATTAATAACTTAGCTTATTCATTAGAAGCGCGTTATAAACAAGCATTAGGAATGGAAGCTGAAATGCCAGAAGACGGCTATCATGGGCAAGATATTATTGATATTGCAGGTAAATTAGCAAAAGAGCATGGTGATGCAATTTTAGCAAAATCAGATGATGAGCGTTTTGCCTTCTTCCGTCAGCACGGTTTAGCTTTAGAATTAGATAAATTAAAAACAGACCTAGCAAACTTCCGTGTAAATTTTGATGTCTGGTATTCTGAAACGTCTCTATATGAAAACGGAAAAATCGAAGTAGCTTTAGATAAATTAAAAGCCAATGGACATGTGTTTGAAGAGGATGGTGCTACTTGGTTCCGCTCTACAACATTTGGTGATGATAAAGATCGTGTGCTAATTAAAAATGATGGGTCATTCACATATTTAACACCAGATATTGCTTACCACGAAGACAAAATTGTCCGTGGCTTCGATCAATTAATCAATATTTGGGGAGCTGATCATCACGGATATATTCCACGTATGAAAGCAGCGATTCAAGCGCTTGGTTATGATCGTGATACGTTAGAAGTGGAAGTTATTCAAATGGTTCAGCTTTATAAAAACGGTGAAAAATTCAAGATGTCTAAGCGTACAGGAAATGCAGTAACAATGCGTGAGCTTGTAGAAGAGGTTGGCCTTGACGCAGTTCGTTACTTCTTTGTAAAAACAGCTGGCGATTCTCATATGGACTTTGATCTTGATCTTGCAGTATCACAATCTAATGAAAACCCTGTGTACTATGCACAATATGCGCATGCACGTATTTCATCTATTTTACGTTCAGCAAATGAACAAGACTTTGCTGCTACAACAGAACATCTCAATTTGTTAACAGCAGAAAAGGAAATCGATTTACTGAAAAAGATTGGTGATTTCCCGAAAGTGGTAGCGGAAGCAGCGAAACACCGCACACCGCACCGTATCGCAAACTATATTCAAGAAACAGCAGCTGCATTCCACAGCTTCTATAATGCAGAAAAAGTATTAGATGCTTCAAACAAAGAGTTAACAGAGGCTCGTTTAGCATTAATTACGGCTGTCCGCACAACAATTGCAAATGCACTACGCTTAATCGGCGTATCTGCACCTGAAAAAATGTAATTAAACTTTAAGCTCCTAACCTGAAAAGGGTTAGGGGCTTTTTTAATGGATAGAAGGCTGAATATGCGAGATAAAGTTCCAAATGTGACGGATAGAAAGACAAAAGACATGGATAAACCGTGGGAAATTAGCTGTTTCAAACTTTGTTTTTCTGTTAATTCCGAAAATTCTGTTGTAGTTTACGTTAACGTCAATGGTATACTGTTGCCAATTAGGAAAGGGGAGATGGTTTTGAAGACGATTCAGGAGGTAGCAAAGGAGTTTAATGTGTCTACGCGGACAATTCGTTATTATGAGGAACTTGGGCTTCTTTGCCCCCATCGTTCATCTACCAACCAACGAACCTTTTCAAAAAAAGAATTGGCGAAGCTCAAGCTTATTTTCAGAGGCAAGCGTTACGGTTTTTCGTTGGAGGAAATCAAAGAGATGGTTTTACTATTTGATTTTGATCGCTCAGGAATTCAGCAATTAGAGCGAACGGTTGAATACGGTGATCAAAAAATCCAAGAGATTGAGAGTAAAATAGCTGAGCTGACGCAGATGAAGCATGAGTTACAGCAAATGCATGGCATGTTTAGTGAAAAATTAGCGACTTTAAAGGGAGAGATGCAAGATGAATAGTTCCAATTTGTTAGCACGTAATGCCCGTAAGTATTCGAAAAATGAAGCCGTTATTTGTCATGGCAGAAGAGTAACCTACCAAGATTTAGATAAGCAGGTGACACGTTTTAGTCATGCTTTACTAGAGCAGGGAGTAAAGCAGAGGGATAAGGTTTTAATTTTTATGCCAAACGTTTTAGAGTTTGTAGTCAGTTACTTTGCTATTCAGCGTATCGGAGCGATCGTTGTGCCAGTCAATGCGAAATTTACATTGCAAGAAGTAGAGTACGTGGCGCAGCATGCCGAAGCGAAGGCAATTGTCGTACATGAGACTATTTTTGCAGCAGTTGAACAGCTAGCTGGAATTCCGTTAAAAATTAAAACAGGTCAAGAAAAAGTGGGATGGCATCAATATGAAATAATGCTTCAAAATGCTAGTACACAAACAATTGATTGTCAGTTACAAGAGGATGACCCTTCCACGATTTTATATACATCTGGTACGACAGGAAAACCAAAGGGTGTGTTATTTAGCTACCGTAATATTTTAACAGTGGCGCAAATGATAGCTGTTGAAATGGAGGTAAAGCCCGAGAGCCGTATTTTGCTCATGATGCCATTAACACACTCTGCACCATTACATTTATTTTTAATGGCGGGTGTATTGGTAGGCTCAACAAATGTATTAACACCAACTTTTACACCCGATTTATTCATTGATTCCATTGAAAAGGAGAAAACAACACATTTCTTTGGTGCACCTGTTGCTTATTTATTAACGGCACAGATGCCAAGGCTACATTCGGCAGATTTGTCTTCTATGAAATGGTGGGTCTATGGTGGGGCACCGTTATCTCAAAGTGAGGTTCGATTCATTCAGCAGGCATTCCGCACAAATAATTTAACTTGTGTATATGGATTAACAGAGGCAGGTCCAAGTGGTTCATTATTATTTGGCAAGGAGCATGAAGCAAAGGCAGGAAGTATTGGTCAGCGGGCGCCACTTGGTACAGAATTGCGTATTGTGAATAACAGTGGAGAAGATGTAAATGTAGGCGAAGTGGGGGAAATTGTCTTGTTGGGTGAGGGTAACATGCTTGGCTACTATAAGGATGAAGTAGCAACTAATGAAGCCTTTATTGACGGTTGGTTAAAAACAGGAGATCTAGCTCGTAAGGATGAAGATGGTTTTATTTGGATTGTAGATCGTAAAAAGGATGTCATTATTTCGGGTGGTGTCAACATTTATCCGAAAGAAATTGAAGATTGTTTATTGAGCTTTGAAGGAATATTCGAGGTTGCGGTAATTGGTGTGCCACATCCGCAATGGGGCGAAACGGTAAAGGCGATGTATTCTGCTAAACAAGACATCGATGAGGAAGCTTTGAAAGCTTATTTAGAGGAACATCTTGCAAAATTTAAAATACCACGTATTTTTGAAAAAGTGGAAGCGCTACCACGCAATGCATCAGGCAAAATATTAAAACAAAATTTGAAGGGGCAAGAGGTGAGATAGCATGAAAGTATTACAAAAAGAAGCAATGCGTACTACGAACTTTTTTACGGAAGATGACACGCTTCAAAAAATAGTAGGAATGATGTTAGATAAAGAGTTTCTATCATATGCCCAACGAGAGTTAACAGATTTTGGTGAGCTATGTGCAGGTGATATTGATACGAGGGCAAAGCATACAGATCGACAGGGTGAACCTCGCCTTCAAAGATACGATGCCTATGGTGAAGAGATATCAGAGGTTTGGGTTAATGATGGCTATAAAAAAACGATTGAAGAGACATATAATACTGGGATTGTAGGTTATGTACACAAGCATATTCCGCAGCTAGGTCACAAGGGGAATTATGTTTATAGCTTTGCACAAGGTTATTTGCTATCACATGCAGAGCCAGGATTTTATTGTCCTGTAACATTGACGATGGCTACTGCCTATCTATTAGATCATTATGCAGATGAAGAGGTAAAGCAACGTTTTTTACCACATGTTTGTGCAACAGGTGACACAGATTTATATGAAGGTGCGACCTTTTTAACAGAACGTCAAGGAGGCTCTGACGTCGGTGCAAATGTGGTGGAGGCGAGAAAGGATGGCACTGCGTATCGTCTATATGGTGAAAAATACTTTGCATCCAATGCGGGCATGTGTGGTGTAGCGATGGTATTGGCACGAATAGAAGGGGCGCCAGCAGGTTCCAAAGGCTTAACGTTGTTTGCAGTTCCTTGGCGTAAAGAAGATGGTACAACAAATCATCTACGTATTCGTCGATTGAAAGATAAATTAGGCGTTCGGGCAGTTCCCTCTGGTGAGGTAGAATTTGATGGTGCACTTGCCTATGTTGTAGGGGAGCAAAATAAAGGGATTTATTATATGCTAGAAGCACTAAATCTCTCAAGAATTTGTAATGCAGTCGCTTCTATTGGTATTATGCGTCGTGGCTTCTTAGAGGCAAAACATTATGTAAGCAATCGACATGCATTTGGCAAGCCCTTAACACAATACCCTATGATTCAGGATACTTTAGGGAAATTTGCAGCTAAGTTGCACGTGGAAGTAGCGACAGTTTTTGATCTTATTCAATTATACGATAAAGTGACAAGTGGACAGGGAACACAGCAAGACCTTATTATGAATCGTTTATATATTGCCATTATGAAAAAGGAAACGGCAGAGCAAGCTGTTCACTATGCTAGTGAGGCAATTGAATTACACGGGGGTAATGGCTATATAGAAGACTTTGTAACGCCCCGCTTATTAAGAGACGCGCAAGTGTTGACGGTGTGGGAGGGGACGGCTAATATTTTGGCCTTAGAACTCATTCGTTTAGTGGATAAGTTTCATGCACATGAACTGTTTGTCTGTGAGATGGAGGAACGATTAGAGAAATTAGCTGACAGCTCACTAGTACAAATCGTTAAAGAACAATTGGCGAATATTTCTATAAAACTGCAAATTTTTAGCGCTTTAGACGAGGCAACGAAAACTTTTGAAGCAAAAGGTATGGCTGAAAAAATGGCTCACCTTTATGAAAGTGTCATTGCGGTTGAGTGGGCACATAAATTTGGTGGAAAATATGAAAAACTAGCGGACGTTTATTTAGAACAGACATGGTCATTAAGAGAAATGGGTGCTCAAATGAAAACAGTCCAATACTTTTCTGAAATTGTATAATGGCCGGGGAGTCGTCTTGAATGGAGGCGACTTCTTTCATTTTCATGTATAATGAAATCAACTGAATATTATAAAGGTTCTTTACTTAAGTAAAGTGAAAAGGGAAATCGGTGTAATTCCGATGCGGTCCCGCCACTGTAAGTGTGAGTTTTTTCAAATGATGCCACTGAAGATTTCGGGAAGGCTTGAAAAATCGCAAGTAGCACTAGCCAGGAGACCTGCCTTTATAACGACATGACAACCTACGAGGATAGGGTGGTGGATTTTGTATCAGTTTTTTGGTGCGATTTTGCCCCCTCATCGTTCAAAGATGAGGGGTTTTATTTTGATGCAAAATAAAGCGAAATGTCGCATGGACCAACGAAGGAGGATTCACATGAAGAAATTTTGGAAAATAGGATTATCAGCATTTTTAGCAGTAGGCTTGCTAGCTGCTTGTGGGCAGGAAGCAAAAGATAACAAGTCATCTAACGAGCAGCAAACACAGCAAGAAACAGCACAGGTGGATGAAGCAACATTCCCAATGACGATAACAGATGCCCTTGGTAAGGACATTACACTTGAAGCACCTCCTGAGAAAATTGTTTCACTTATTCCGAGTAATACTGAAATCCTTTTTGGACTAGGTTTAAATGATGAAATAGTTGGTGTTACTGACAACGACGATTATCCGCCAGAGGCAGCTGAGAAGGATAAGGTTGGCGGTATGGAGTACGATATTGAAAAAATTATTGCCTTAAAACCAGATATCGTTTTTTCACACGAATCTAGCATGTCTCTTTCAGAAGAGGCTATTGCACAGCTTGAATCAGCAGGTTTGAAAGTTTTTGTAGTAAGAAATGCACAAGACTTTAATGAAACATATACAACAATTGAGCAACTTGGACGTGCTACAGGGAAATTACCAGAGGCAGAAAAAATTGTTGCTAATATGAAGGCGAAAGTAGAAGAAGTTTTGTCTAAAGTCAAGGATGTTGAACCCAAAAAAGTGTTAGTTGAAGCATCAGATGAGCCAGATATTTATACATCTGGCAATGGTACGTTTATGAACGCGATGCTTGAAATGATCAATGCAGAGAATGTAGCTGTAGATGGCGATAATTGGTATAAAATTGATGCAGAACAAATTATCGCAAAAAATCCAGATGTCATCGTGGTGACATATCATTATGTACCAGATATTTTAACGAAAATACCAAAACGGGCGGGCTTTGATACGATTAATGCCGTAAAAAATAATGCGATTGTGCAGGTAGATGAAAGTACAACAAGTCGTCAAGGGCCACGTTTAGCAGAAGGTCTAGAAGAATTAGCAAAAGCAATCTATCCTGAGGTATTTAAGTGAAAAAAATAGCACTAGCCTATACACTAACATGTACGCTTCTTCTTATTAGCATCTGGTGTGGCGTAGCGATAGGCTCAGTTCATATTCCATTAGAAGTATTATGGAATAAGGCGGTTGATGAAACAGCCGCCAATATTTTTTGGAAAATTCGTTTGCCTCGCGTGTTATTAGCGGGACTAGTAGGCGCATCTCTAGCTATTGCTGGAGCAGCATTCCAAGGTTTATTAAAAAATCCATTAGCAGATCCATATACACTAGGGGTTTCATCAGGGGCATCTGTTGGTGCTGTTTTAACGATCTTTTTTAGTATTTCTATACCTGTTGTCGGTTTGTATGCGCTGCCAACCTTCAGTATGATTGGTGCTATCATCACGATGGTAGTTGTTATGAGCTTTGCTAGACTCGTAGACCGCTCATTGAAAATGGAAACGTTGATATTAACAGGTGTTATTTTTAGTTCATTTTTAGGTTCCCTTATTTCATTAATGATTGCCTTATCTGGTGAAGAATTACGTCAGGTAATAGGCTGGCTACTTGGTTCTGTTTCGATGCGTGGTTGGCCATATGTCCAAATGATCATTCCATTTGTGATTGTAGGTTCAATTATGCTATGGACACAAAGAAGAGAACTAAATGTTTTGTTGTATGGTGAAGAACGGGCAAAACATTTAGGTGTTAATGTGAAGCGCAGTAAATATTTGATATTAGCAGGTGGCTCCATGCTCACTGGAGCGGCTGTAGCGGTTTCTGGCACAATTGGCTTTGTAGGATTAGTGGTGCCGCATATGACAAGGATGATTTGGGGTTCTGATCATCGCCATTTATTACCATTATCTTTTTTCAATGGTGCAACATTACTCATTATTTGCGACCTAGTAGCACGAACAATCATTGTGCCAAGAGAGCTACCAATTGGTGTTATTACGGCATTTATTGGAGCTCCTGTTTTCTCCTATATTTTTTATAAGCAGCGAAGAAGTAAGGGGGTACGGGCATGATTATTGTTGAACAGCTATCAGGTGGCTATGAAGATGTACCAATCGTCAAGGACATTAGTTTTACTGTTGAAAAAGGAAAAATTCTTGGTATTCTAGGGCCGAATGGTAGCGGGAAATCTACATTATTAAAAGTAATGAGTGGTATTTTACCAGCTACTGCTGGAACCATTTCGATTGATGGACAAAATATTCTTTCTTATAATGCTCGTGCTTTGGCAAAAAAAATGGCTGTATTACCACAGCTTCATGCAAATGCTTTCTCAAACAGTGTGAGAGAGGCAGTTTCACTGGGGCGCTATCCGCATCAAACAGGCTTTTTCTCGAGTTGGTCTGAACAGGACGAACAGGCTGTACAACATGCTATGCTACAAACAGGTGTAAAGCGATATGAGCATACACCAATGGAATTTTTATCTGGTGGTGAACAACAAAGAGTATTTGTAGCACAAGCCTTAGCTCAAACTGCAGAAATACTATTACTGGATGAACCAACTAATCATTTAGATATTGCCCACCAACGTCAAATTTTAGATATGGTTCGGAAGGAAGCGATGGAGTGTGGTTTAACGGTTGTTATGGTACTACACGATATGAATTTAGCCTCTCTTTATTGTGATGAATTATTGCTGATGGAAAGCGGACGAATGAGAGCACTTGGTGCACCACATGAAGTATTAATTGCCTCCCAAATTGAAGAAGTTTATCAAGCACGGGTGACTACATATGCTCATCCTGAAATACCAAAACCTCAAATTACAATGATGCCCGCAGCTACAGACTACCAACAGCGAGCTGTCATCAAAAAAGAGCATTTTATGATAACTGAACAATATATCCAACTTCAATCAGAGCTTCCTTTGAAGATCGTATCTTCGGCAGTTCATAACCCGGGTATAGGCTGGCATAATTGCTTATTAAATCGCTCAGTTCCTGGGGATTATGTCATCAGCGATGTGAAACGAGAAGTTAAAGAATTTTTAAAAAGGGAAAATTTTTCACCTACCAATACTGTTGTTATGCTAACCGCAGTACCAACAGCTCTAGTGGCCATCAATGAATTTTCAGCACCTTTTGGCAGTATAATCGTAGCTGTAACTGCTGGCGTAGGCAATGCAGTTGATGTATCTCGAGTCCATGAAAGACAAGATGATCCATATATTGGTACTATTAATACATGGGTTATCATTAATGGCTGTTTATCGGAAGAGGCATTTTTTCAGGCATTGATGACAGCAACTGAGGCAAAAACAAAGGCGTTGCAATCAGAAAATATTCGTGATGAACGAAGTGGAACTATTGCAACAGGTACTGCTACAGATAGTCTGTTAATTGCTGCAACTCAAAAAGGGGAAGAAATGCTGTATGGTGGCCCAATTACAGAAGTTGGTAAAATAATTGCAAAGGGTGTCTATGAAACAACAGTTCAGGCGATTAGGAATTACAAAAATCAGTTTTAGGAGATGAGAGAAATGAAGCTTTACACGAAAACAGGCGATACGGGGAAAACAAGTCTTATTGGAGGACGGGTTGATAAAGATAGTTTACGTGTGGAAACATATGGGGCAATTGATGAATTAAATTCCTTTATTGGGAAGGCTGTAAGTGAATTAGATCAAGCGCTTTTTAAGGATATTTTAACAGACCTAGAGACAATTCAGCATGAGCTGTTCGATGCTGGTGGAGACCTTGCTAATGTGATGAAAGAACGTCATTATAAATTAACAGAGCAACCGATTGAAGTACTTGAAGCTCGTATAGATGCTTTATCAGACGAAGCACCACCTTTACAACGTTTTATTTTACCAGGAGGTGCACCAGCAGCGGCAACTTTACACATTGCACGCACGGTTGCACGTCGAGCAGAGCGTGAGATGGTGACACTCATGAAAGAAGTTGAAGATGTACCAAAGGTTGTACAAAAATATTTAAATCGCTTATCGGATTATTTATTTGCAGCTGCACGTGTTGTAAATGCTCGCTTAAACGTTGCAGATGTTGAATATATCCGCAGTGGGAATGTTTTTAAAAAATAAAGTTTAATTTAGTAAATGTTTTTATACAAAAAATGAATTGCTAGGTATTAAGCTACGGGGCGGTATAGGTTTGTATGCAATTTTAGCAGATGTTCAAATGTCTACTGAATATGCGACATCCAACTAAGTACAAAAGGTAAGGAAAGTAAAAATTGCTACTTTGAAAAAATTCAGGGTGGCTTTTTTTCTTGTAAAATGTAAGAATATAAAATTATCAGAAATATTTCCGTTTTATGTTGACTGAATGCTCACTCATTTATTAGAATAGGAATATAATGATAAAGTGAAGTACATTTCTGTATGAACTAGCAAATTCGTCACAAAGAGAGAAAATTACGACAAACTAAAGGGGGGACCAACCATGAGTCCATTATTAATTGCTAACATTGTCTTAACAGTCGTGGTTGTGCTTTATGCAGTAGGATTGTTCTTCTACCTGTTGAAAACACGCTATAAGTATGTGCAATTGGGGAAAAAGGTTGAGTTTGATGAAAGTGTTAAAGAACGACTTCGTTATATTATGGTCAATGTATTTGGTCAAAATAAGCTATTAAAGGATCCAAAGAGTGGTTTAATACATGTTATGTTTTTCTATGGATTTTTGATGGTACAGTTAGGGGCCATTGATTTAATTTGGAAAGGACTAGCACCAGAGTCACATCTGCCACTAGGCATTTTCTATGGTGTCTTTACATTCTTCCAGGAACTAGTAGTTTTAATGATTTTAATCGCGGTAGTGTGGGCATTTTACCGCCGCTATGTTGAAAAGCTAGTGCGTCTAAAACGAGGATGGAAAAACGGCCTTGTATTAATTTTCATTGGGGGGTTAATGGTATCTACATTAATCGCTAATGGTATGGGATTAATTTGGCATGGTGAGGGATTAACTTATACGGAGCCAGTTGCTTCAAGTATTGCTGCTATTTTTGGCTTCTTACCTACATCAGTTGCCGCTGGTGTGTTTTATGTAATGTGGTGGGCACACCTTTTAATTCTATTAACATTCCTTGTATACGTACCGCAGTCTAAACATTTCCATTTAATTGTCAGTCCGCTTAATGTTTACATGAATCGTTTAGATCGTACGGGTACATTAACACCAATTGATTTTGAGGCCTTAGAAAATGCTGAAAGCGAAGAGGATATGCCTTCTATTGGGGTAGGACGCATACAGGACTTCACACAAAAGCAAATGCTCGATCTATATTCTTGTGTAGAATGCGGACGTTGTACAAACATGTGTCCAGCAACAGGAACAGGGAAAATGCTGTCTCCTATGGATTTAATCGTAAAATTGCGTGACCATTTAACATTTACGGGCGCAGTCGTAACAAAGCAAAAACCATGGGTTCCTTATCAATTCTTTGCCAATACAAAGGGTAATCAGCTTGCAATGGCAGCTGGTGCTGAAGGTGCTGTAATTGAGGATATCTACAGTCCATCTTTAATTGGCGATGTCATTACAGAAGAGGAAATTTGGGCTTGTACGACATGTCGTAACTGTGAGGATCAATGCCCTGTAATGAATGAGCATGTTGATAAAATTATTGATCTACGTCGTTATCTAACAATGACTGAAGGGAAAGTAAATCCTGATGCTCAACGTGCAATGACGAATATCGAACGACAAGGTAATCCTTGGGGCTTGAACCGCAAGGAAAAAGAAAATTGGCGTGATCTAGATCCAACAATCCAAATTCCAACTGTAAAAGAGCTGAAAAAATCTGGCGAGGAAATGGAGTATTTATTCTGGGTTGGTTCGATGGGAGCTTTCGACAATCGCTCTCAAAAAATCGCTTTAGCATTCTGCCGTCTATTAAACGAAGCTGGTGTGAAGTTTGCAATCTTAGGTAATAAAGAGAAAAACTCTGGGGATACACCTCGTCGTTTAGGGAATGAATTCTTATTCCAAGAGCTAGCTACAGCAAATATTGATGAGTTTGAGAAAAATGACGTGAAGAAAATTGTAACAATCGATCCTCACGCCTACAATATCTTTAAAAATGAATATCAAGACTTTGGTTGGAAAGGTGAAGTGTATCATCACACTGAGTTATTAAATCAGTTGATTGAGGAAAATCGTCTAGCGCTAAACTATGAGGTTCATGAAACGATTGTTTTCCATGATTCTTGTTATTTAGGCCGCTACAATGATGTATATGATGCCCCACGTGAGATCCTTCGAGGAATCCCTGGCGTGAAGCTTGTTGAAATGGAACGTAACCGCGAAACAGCGATGTGCTGTGGAGCTGGTGGTGGATTAATGTGGATGGAAGAGCATGTAGGAAATCGCATTAACGTAGCTCGAACAGAACAGGCTCTTGCAACAAATGCATCAGTTATTTCATCGGGCTGTCCTTACTGCCTAACAATGCTAGAAGATGGTACAAAGGCAAAAGAGGTTGAAGACTCTATTGGAACATTTGATGTTGCAGAATTACTAGAACGTTCAGTGTTTGGTGAAAAAGTAAAGGCAGTTAATCCTTCTTCCGAAGAAACAGAAGAAACATACGAAGAAGTGGTAGCGTCTATAGAAAATGCTCAACAAGACGAGAATACGGAAGCGAACGCAGAAAAATGATTGCTATTGCAGAAATATTTTAGTTATCTGAAAAATATAAATTGCACAATAAAAAATTGTTTTGTAGAATAAGATTAAATGGGAATGGGAGTTGAGATAATAAACTCCCATTTTTCCTCGATAGAAGTCGAGCGAGCGTTCAGTCAATAATGCTTTGCAGCTTCATCGAGAACGTAAAACAAAAGGGGTGTTTTACTTGAATAGAGCTGTAATTTTAGCAGGGGCAAGAACTGCATTTGGTAAATTTGGAGGTTCATTATCAGCATTACATGCGAGTGATTTAGGTGCGATTGCAATTAAAGGGGCATTAGAGAAAGCAAATCTTGCACCTGGGCAAGTGGATGAGGTAATTTTAGGTTCGGTTTTACAAGGGGGACAGGGGCAAATTCCTTCTCGACAGGCTGCTCTGAAGGCAAATTTACCAACAGCAGTAAAAACAGAAACAATCAATAAAGTTTGTGCTTCAGGGATGCGTGCGGTGACATTAGCAGATCAATTGATTCGTTTAGGGGACGAAGAAGTGATTATTGCGGGTGGCATGGAATCTATGTCCAATGCACCATATTATCTTCTGAATGGTCGAAATGGTTTGCGTATGGGAGATTCTACAATGGTAGATGGCATGCTATATGACGGCTTAACATGTGCTTTCGATAAAGCAAGACCGCATATGGGTAGCTATGGTAATGCAACAGCTAAAGAGTTCTCGCTAAGTCGAGAAGAACAGGACACTTGGTCAGTACGCAGTCATGAACGTGCGCTAGCCGCAATTGAAAAAGGTTACTTTGCTGAAGAAATCGTACCAGTAGAGATTCCTCAACGGAAAGGTGATCCACTTATTGTTGATACAGATGAGGCACCAAGAGCAGGAACATCTTTGGAGGTACTGGCGAAGCTAAAACCAGCCTTTGACAAAGATGGCACGATTACAGCAGGTAATGCACCTGGGGTTAACGACGGTGCATGTGCACTTGTTGTCATGAGTGAGGAACGTGCAAAACGTGAAGGTAGAGAACCATTGGCAGTAATCGTTGGTCACGAAGAACTTGCGCTTGAGCCAGAAAACTTCCCACAAACACCAGGTCTTGTTATTAATAAATTACTGAAAAAGACTAATAAATCATTAGCAGATATTGATTTAATTGAAATCAATGAAGCCTTTGCAGCGGTAGCTTTAGTCAGCAAGCAGTTGGCAGATTTAGATGCAGAAAAAGTGAATGTTAATGGCGGTGCAGTTGCTTTAGGTCATCCTATTGGGGCATCTGGAGCACGTATCATATTAACACTTGCACAGGAATTGAAGCGTCGTGGCGGTGGCATTGGCATTGCCGCAATTTGTTCAGGCGGCGGCCAAGGTGATGCAATTATGATTGAAGTACCAAAAACAGGGGGACTGAACTAATGGGAATTCAAAAGGTAATGGTCATTGGTGCAGGGCAAATGGGCTCTGGTATTGCCCAAGTTTGTGCACAAGCAGGCTTTGATGTGAAATTGAACGATATCAAACAAGAATTTTTTGAGCGTGGTTTAGGGGTTATTACCAAAAATTTGTCACGTGATGTAGAAAAAGGGCGCAAAACAGAAGATGAGAAGGCTGCTGTTCTAAGTCGAATTAGTATGTCACTAGATTTACAGGATGCTAGTGATGTAGATATTATTATTGAAGCAGCTGTGGAAAATATGGAAATTAAGCAATCCATTTTTAAGCAACTTGATGGCATTGCGCCAGCCCATGCTATTTTAGCTACGAATACATCTTCACTGCCTATTACAGAAATTGCAGCAGTAACAAAACGTCCAGAGCAAGTAATTGGTATGCACTTTATGAATCCTGTACCAGTTATGAAACTTGTTGAAATCATTCGAGGTTTAGCAACAACAGATGAAGTGTACAAAGCTGTTGAAGAGATGACGGTTAAATTATCGAAAACACCAGTAGAAGTGAATGATTTCCCAGGATTTATTTCAAACCGAATCCTACTACCGATGATTAATGAAGCGATTTATGCACTTTACGAAGGTGTGGCGACAAAAGAAGCAATTGATGATGTGATGAAGCTTGGTATGAATCATCCAATGGGGCCATTAACATTGGCAGATTTCATTGGATTAGATACTTGTCTTTACATCATGGAAATTTTACATGAGGGTCTTGGAGACAGTAAATATCGCCCTTGCCCACTGCTACGTAAATACGTTGCAGCTGGCTGGCTAGGTAAGAAATCAGGAAGAGGTTTTTACGTTTACGAGTAATCCTATGGGGATGGGGTTATTTAGATGTTTCGGGACAACTTAGAGGGGTGACATTATAGATGCATTTGCAATTTACAGATGAGCAAATTATGATGCGCGATATGGTTCGTCAATTTGCTCAGGAAAAAATTCAACCATGGGTGGCGCGAATGGAAGCGGGAGAATTTCCACGTGAACTTCTACAGCAAATGGGTGAACTTGGCTTAATGGGGATTACGACGCCAGAAGACTTAGGTGGCTCTGGCATGGATTTTACATCTTATATTATTGCGATTAATGAACTATCAAAAGTAAGCGCTGTAATGGGTGTTATTTTATCCGTCCATACTTCAGTTGGAACGAATCCAATTATTTACTTTGGGAATGACGAACAAAAGAAACGTTATGTACCAAAGCTTGCAACAGGCGAATATTTAGGCGCATTTTGTTTAACAGAACCAAGTGCAGGCTCAGACGCTGGCTCTTTACAGTCTAAGGCAGTGCGTGATGGCGATGATTATGTGATTAACGGCTCCAAAGTATTTATTACAAATGGTGGAGAAGCTGATGTGTATATTGTATTCGCCTCAACTAACCCAGCTGAAAAAACAAAGGGTATCTCAGCATTTATTGTTGAAAAGGGAACGCCTGGTTTAATCATCGGAAAAGATGAGCATAAGATGGGATTACACGGCTCACGTACAGTTCAGCTGACATTCGATAATTGTCGCATTCCAGCTGACAACCTACTTGGGGAAGAGGGAGAAGGCTTTAAAATTGCGATGGCCAATTTAGATGTTGGACGAATCGGCATTGCAGCACAAGCGTTAGGAATTGCTGAGGCGGCACTAGAAGCGTCTACTGCCTATGCTAAAGAACGCATTCAATTTGGCAAGCCGATTGCCACGCAACAAGGTGTTGGATTTAAGCTTGCGGATATGGCAACGGCAGTTGAATCTGCAAAACTGTTAGTCTATCGTGCAGCCGATTTACGAGCAAAAGGTTTATCATGTGGAGCAGAAGCTTCAATGGCTAAACTTTTCTCATCACGAACAGCGGTACAAACGGCAATAGAGGCTGTTCAAATATTTGGCGGCTATGGCTATACGGAAGATTATCCAGTAGAGCGCTATTTCCGCGATGCAAAGGTGACAGAAATCTATGAAGGTACAAGTGAGATTCAACGACTAGTCATTAGTAAACATTTACTGAAATAAAGCCTGATATTGCGAATGGTACAAAGTGATGTGTACCGTTCCAGAGTGAGGGGAAAACGCTCCTAATCTAAACTAACCATAATCAGGTAATACAAAACAGAGTCTAACTAAAAAGGGGAAATGGACAATGAACTTTC
Source organism: Lysinibacillus sp. G01H (assembly GCF_028872195.1). NCBI lineage: Bacteria > Bacillati > Bacillota > Bacilli > Caryophanales > Bacillaceae > Lysinibacillus > Lysinibacillus sp. G01H. Next base: position 571,933 of record NZ_CP118397.1, read on the forward strand.
AGTTAACAGAAGAGCATGAACAATTACGTGAAATGATTCGTGATTTTGCTATAAATGAAGTGGCGCCAACAGCTGCTGAACGTGACGAAAATGAAGAATTTGACCGTGCGATTTTCGACAAAATGGCGGAGCTTGGGCTTACTGGTATTCCGTGGCCTGAGGAATATGGTGGTGCAGGATTTGATTACCTTGCATATGTCATAGCTGTTGAGGAACTTTCACGTGTTTGTGCCTCGACTGGGGTAACTTTATCTGCACATACTTCACTGGCAGGTTGGCCACTTTACAAATTCGGTACAGAAGAACAAAAACAAAAATACCTTCGTCCAATGGCTGAAGGCAAACATATTGGTGCATATGGTTTAACAGAACCTGGCTCTGGCTCTGATGCGGGTGGCATGAAAACTTATGCAAAACGTGATGGCGATGATTATATTTTAAACGGCTCAAAAATCTTTATTACGAACGGTGGAGTAGCAGATACATATATTGTATTTGCAGTAACAGATCCAGAAGCAAAACATGGCACATCCGCATTTATCGTGGAAGCTGGATTTGAAGGTTTCTCTGTAGGGAAGAAAGAAAAGAAATTAGGAATTCGTTCATCTCCAACAACAGAGATTATTTTTGATAACTGTCGTGTTCCAAAGGAAAATCTATTAGGGGCTGAAGGGGAAGGCTTTAAGATTGCCATGACGACACTAGATGGTGGACGTAATGGTATTGCAGCTCAAGCAGTAGGAATTGCACAAGGAGCACTCGATGCAGCAGTTGACTATGCCAAAGAACGTGTGCAATTTGGTAAACCGCTCACTGCAAATCAAGGCATTTCCTTTAAATTAGCTGATATGGCAACGCAAATAGAGGCTTCTCGACTTCTTACATACCAAGCGGCATGGTTAGAATCTAATAACCTACCATATGGTAAGGCATCTGCAATGGCGAAATTAATGGCTGGCGATACAGCGATGAGTGTAACGACAGAGGCGGTTCAAGTATTTGGTGGCTATGGTTATACAAAAGATTACCCTGTAGAGCGCTTTATGCGTGATGCTAAAATTACACAAATTTACGAAGGTACGCAGGAGATTCAACGTCTTGTTATCTCGCGTATGCTAACGAAATAATTGATGACTGATAAAGATAAAAGGCCCCAAGTACAGTCAACCGTAAAAGATGAAAATCTAATCGCCATTCGTCGTGAACAAATGATTCAAGGAGCTATTAAGCTATTTAAAGAAAAAGGCTTTCACCGTGCCACGACGAGAGAGATTGCAAAAGCTGCAGGCTTTAGTATCGGTACGTTGTATGAATACATCCGAACGAAAGAAGACGTTCTATACCTTGTTTGTGACAGTATCTATCACCATGCGATGGAGCGTCTTTCAAGTTATGAGATTAAAGCAGGAACAATTGATGAGCTAAAAGAAATGATCCGGGAATACTTCCTGCAAATCGATAGTATGGTTGATGAGCTAACAATCATGTATCAAGAAACAAAATCATTGTCAAAAGAAGCACAACGCTATGTCTTTAGTAAAGAATTTGAAATGGTTGCCACATTTGAACGCTTATTACAGCGATGTGTACAGTCTGGCGAACTAACAATGACAGACAAGCAAATCCATTTAGCAGCCAATAACTTAGTTGTTTCAGGACAAAGTTGGGCGTTCCGCAAATGGGCTTTACATCGTCAGCACTCTATAGACGAATTCATTGACATGCAAATCACCTTGTTCATTTCAGGCATAAAGGGGTTCTAATATTTTGTAAGGGGTTTGTCAGCAATTGCATATAGCGATATTGCAATTGCTGGCTTTTTTTATTCAATAAGGGGAGAAAGTGGGGATTTCATATGACAAAGGTAGAAGTATATCGTCCAAAAAATCACGTACGTTTTGTGACAGCATCGAGTCTTTTTGATGGACATGATGCTTCAGTCAATATTATGCGACGCATTTTACAATCGAGCGGTGTAGAAGTAATCCATTTAGGTCATAACCGTTCTGTTGAAGAAGTCGTGAATGCTGCGATACAAGAAGATGCACAAGGGATTGCTGTTTCTTCTTATCAAGGCGGACATATGGAATACTTTAAATATATGTATGATTTACTGCGTGAAAAAGGAGCACCACATATTAAAATTTATGGCGGTGGTGGAGGAGTTATTTTACCACGTGAAATTAAAGAGCTTCATACGTATGGTATTGCAGGGATATTCTCACCAGAGGATGGCCGTGTTTTAGGGCTACAAGGAATGATTAATGAACAAATTAAAGGAACAGATTTTCCGACTGCAACAGGTAATTATTTAGAGAAATTAAAGGCTTTAACGACAGAGACGCCTGAGATTTTAGCCAATCTAATAACAGCAGCTGAGTCAAATGACGATGAAGCTACGAAAGAAATGCTAGCAGAGGCAAGAAAGCTTTCAAAGGGTACGCCTGTAATGGGGATTACGGGAACAGGTGGTGCAGGGAAATCATCCTTAACGGATGAACTGATTCGCCGCTTCCTAAAAGAATTCCCAGATAAACGTGTAGCCATCCTATCCGTTGATCCAACAAAGCAAAAAACGGGTGGAGCATTGCTTGGGGATCGTATTCGTATGAATGCTATTTTTAATAACCGCGTTTATATGCGTAGTTTAGCAACACGTGGCTCACGTACTGAATTATCTGCATCAATTGGTGATGTGCTAGATGTAGTACGTGTAGCAGGTTATGACTTAATCATCGTAGAAACAAGTGGAATTGGTCAAGGTGATGCCGAAATTACTAAATACACGGATCTATCCATGTATGTCATGACAAGCGAATTTGGTGCACCTACACAACTTGAGAAGATCGATATGATTGACTTTGCAGATGTTATTGCGATCAATAAATTTGAGCGAAAAGGCTCAGAGGATGCCCTTCGACAAGTACAAAAACAATATCAACGTTCACGTGAACTTTGGGATGAATCACTTGATAGCATGCCAGTCTACGGTACAATTGCTAGCCAATTTAATGACAAAGGAACAAATGCATTATTTGCCGCCCTCGTTAAAATAATTAATGAAAAAACAGGCTTTAATTGGGAAACAAGCTATGAGCAATTTGCGAAAACGCAAAAGCAAGATGTTATCATTCCAAACGATCGCCGTTATTATTTACGTGAGATTACGGACACTGTCCGTGGCTATCATAAAAAAACAGAGCAGCAGGTAGGATTTGCTCGACGACTATTCCAATTAGAAGGTGCTATTGCCGCCGTTCAAGAAAAAGCGCCAGATGATGCGCTTGTGGCATCGCTTACTTCTTTAGCAGAAGGTGTTAGAGATGAATTAACAGCAGAATCCAAGCGTATATTGGATAATTGGCAGGCATTAAAAGAAGCTTATGCTGGTGATGAGTTTGTGACTAAAGTTCGCGATAAAGAAATTCGTACCATCTTAAAAACAACTAGTCTTTCTGGCACGAAAATTCCAAAAGTAGCATTACCGAAGTTTGAAGACTATGGTGAAATCTTGCGTTGGGTTTATAAAGAAAATGTTCCTGGAGAATTCCCATATACGGCGGGTGTATTCCAATTCAAACGTGAGGGTGAAGATCCGAAGCGTCAATTTGCTGGCGAGGGAACACCAGAACGTACAAATAAACGCTTCCACTATTTATCGAAGGATGATGATGCAAAACGTTTATCTACAGCCTTTGACTCCGTGACATTGTATGGGGAGGACCCAGATTACCGACCAGATATTTACGGTAAAGTCGGAGAATCAGGTGTATCGATCTGTACACTAGAAGATATGAAAAAGCTTTACGCAGGGTTTGATTTATGTGCACCGTCTACATCTGTATCAATGACTATCAATGGACCAGCACCTATTATTTTAGCAATGTTTATGAATACAGCAATCGATCAACAAGTTCAATTACGTGAGCAAGAGCTAGGACGAACTTTGACAGTTGAAGAGTTTACCGAGACACGTGAAAAAACATTACAGGTTGTACGTGGAACAGTGCAAGCAGATATTCTAAAGGAAGATCAAGGACAGAATACATGTATTTTCTCAACAGAGTTTGCTTTACGTATGATGGGCGATATTCAGCAATATTTTATAGACCATAAAGTACGTAACTATTATTCTGTTTCCATTTCGGGTTATCATATTGCGGAAGCTGGCGCAAACCCTATTTCCCAATTAGCCTTCACCTTAGCTAATGGCTTTACGTATGTAGAGTATTATTTAAGTCGTGGCATGAATATCAATGATTTTGCACCAAATTTATCATTCTTCTTCTCAAATGGACTAGATCCAGAGTATACAGTAATCGGTCGTGTCGCACGACGTATTTGGGCTATTGTAATGCGTGATAAATACGGTGCGAATGAGCGCGCTCAAAAGCTAAAGTATCATATTCAAACGTCAGGGCGTAGTTTACACGCACAAGAGATTGATTTCAATGATATTCGTACAACATTACAGGCTTTAATGGCATTACAAGATAACTGTAACTCATTGCATACAAACGCCTACGATGAGGCCATTACTACACCTACGGAGGAATCTGTAAGACGTGCTATGGCAATTCAAATGATTATTACAAAAGAGCATGGTCTAGCAAAAAATGAAAACCCACTACAAGGCGCGTTTATTGTTGAAGAATTAACAGATCTTGTGGAAGAAGCGGTTCTTGAAGAGTTTGATCGTATCAATGATCGTGGCGGTGTGTTAGGTGCTATGGAAACACAATACCAACGTGGTAAAATTCAAGAAGAATCTATGTACTACGAAATGTTAAAACATTCAGGAGAGTTACCAATCATTGGTGTTAATACTTACTTGAACCCAAATCCACCTTCAGATGCTGATATAGATAATATGGAAATCGCTCGTGCATCGACAGAAGAAAAAGAGACGCAAATTCGTAATTTACAAGCCTTTTGGAAAGCACATGAAGAGGAAAGTGAAGCTGCGATTGCACGTCTACAAGAAGTGGCTGTCAATAATGGTAATATTTTCGCTGAGCTGATGGAGTCAGTAAAGGTAGCAAGTTTAGGGCAAATTACAAAAGCTTTATATGAAGTTGGCGGACAATATCGTCGTAATATGTAAGCAAGGTTGATCAAAACTTCTTGTATTCTGCTTCAAGCATCATGCTTCTCTAATTTTTAGTGTCTAGTCTTAAGATTAGGCACTTCTTTTTATTTTCGTTATAATAGAAATGTAAAAAAAGGGGAGGCGCAGTAGAGGATGAAATCAGCTATTCACTACATAATTATATTAGCTTTAGTATTGGGAGCCTTTTTCCTGTATAATAAGCAAATTGGCGCTATTCCTTTACTACTATTATCTGTCTATTTGTTTTATCTTGGAATAAAAAAAATGCGTAATATAAAAAACAGTAATTGAAGCTAGCAAAGGGGCTAAAACTTTGTATATAATGGGTATTATGCTTATTGTATGGAAAGTACCTTTTGCGTGGCCTTTTTTGCTGCGCTTGGAGAATAAAGCACCATGTAATTTTAAAACGTCCATTGTGACGAGGGAAAGGAAGTGCACGAATTGAATTTTCGTGAAATGACAAAGGAACAATTAACAGAAGAATCGTTAATTAACTTAGCTTATGCAATTTTAAATGAAAAACGTGCCTCAGTGTCTTTTAATGATTTATTAAAATTAATTCAAGAGCTTGTGGGCTATAGTGATGCAGAAATGAAATCCCGTCTGTTACAATTTTATACAGATATCAATATTGATGGTCGCTTCTTATATAATCAAGAAGCAGGCTGGGGCTTACGTGAATGGTTTAAAGTAGAGCAAATCGAAGAAGAAACAGCACCTTCTGTTAAAACTCAAAAGAAAAAATCTAAAGCTGCCTTTGATGATGAAGATCTTGATGAAGATGTAGACTTAGATGAAGAAGATATCGACTTTGATGAAGACTTTGAAGAGTTCATTGATGAAGAGGATCTTGAGGAAGAAGATGACGATAAAGAAGATATCGACTTTGACGATGAAGAACTAGAAGAAATTGATGAAGAAATCGATGAAGAGTTTATTGATGAAGAGGAAGAAGAATTTGAAGAAGAAGAGGAAGAGATCTAATACAGTACTCTTAGAATTTTCTTTCTTTTAAGCTAGAAGCAAAAAATCTTGACTTCTATCGCGGTTACGTTTAATCTTTTACTTGGGCTCCTTAAAAGAAGGAGAAAGACCGTGTATATAATACGCTCCCCCTGCAAACCTATGCAGGAGGAGCGTTTTTTTGTTTTTAACTTTAATCATTTTAGTTCTCCCATACTTTTAATACCGATATGAATATAAATGTTTTTAATTATTCATGATGTATAGTAAAAGGTGACTGAATAGTTATTAGAGTTTTATGGTTTAAAGGAAAGTGGAAAAGAGATAGAACCGATTACAGCTTCGAATCGACTACATTGTGTAGACATTCTCGGCTTTTCTTTTTTTAGGGTATTAGAATGTAAATGGTTCTGATCTCCCCTAAACGCACTAATATTTTAGAACATCATAAGGAGGAATTTATTCATGACGAAGTATATTTTTGTAACAGGTGGGGTTGTATCATCACTTGGAAAAGGGATTGTTGCAGCATCTTTAGGCCGTTTATTAAAAAATCGTGGGTTAGAAGTGACGATTCAAAAATTTGACCCATATATCAATATTGATCCAGGTACGATGAGTCCTTATCAACATGGTGAGGTATTTGTCACAGATGATGGTGCTGAGGCTGATTTAGACTTAGGACACTATGAACGTTTTATTGATATTAACCTAGGGAAACATTCTACAGTAACTTCAGGTCGTGTTTACCAATCTGTATTACAGAAAGAACGTCGTGGAGATTATAATGGTGGAACAGTCCAAGTAATTCCTCATATTACAAACGAAATCAAAGATCGTATCCAACGTGCTGGTCGTGAAACAAATGCAGACGTTGTGATCACAGAAGTTGGTGGAACAGTAGGTGATATTGAATCATTACCATTCCTAGAAGCCATTCGCCAAATGAAAACAAATTTAGGGCATAACAATGTAATGTATATTCACTGTACACTTATTCCCTATATTAAAGCAGCTGGTGAACTTAAAACAAAACCTACACAGCATTCTGTTAAAGAATTACGCTCTTTAGGTATTCAGCCAAATATTATCGTAGTTCGTACTGAACAAGAAGTACCACAAGATATGAAAGAGAAATTAGCATTATTCTGTGATGTTCAACCACATGAAATTATTGAATCTCGTGATGCTGAGCATTTATATGAAGTACCATTAAACCTACATGCGCAAGATATAGATGATATCGTATTGGATCATTTTGGTATGGAAGCTCCAGAAGCAGATATGGAAGAATGGCGTGACCTTGTAGAAAAAGTGAAGAACTTACCAAATAAAAGAAAGGTAGCATTAGTAGGGAAATACGTAGAACTACAAGATGCGTACATTTCTGTAGTTGAGGCATTAAAGCATGCTGGATATGCATTTAATTCTGATATTGAAATTGATTGGATTAATGCAGAACACGTTGATGCTGACAATGTTGCCACGCTATTAAAAGGTGCTGACGCTATTTTAGTACCAGGCGGCTTTGGTGATCGTGGTGTTGAAGGTAAAATCTTAGCAACACAATATGCACGTGAAAATAATGTTCCTTTCCTAGGCATTTGTTTAGGTATGCAATTAGCAACAGTAGAATTTGCACGTAATGTACTTGGCCTAAAAGGTGCTCATTCTACAGAGCTTGATGCAAATACAGAGTATCCAATTATCGACTTCCTACCAGATCAAAATGATACTGTAGATATCGGTGGTACGTTACGTTTAGGTTTATACCCATGTAAATTAAAGGATGGTTCAAAAGCTAGCCAAGCCTATGGTAAAGAGCTTGTTTATGAGCGTCATCGTCACCGCTATGAATTTAACAATGAATATCGTGAGGCAATGGAAGCAGCTGGCCTTGTCTTCTCAGGTACAAGTCTTGATGGCAAATTGGTTGAAATTATTGAGCTACCAGAAAACAACTTCTTTGTAGCATGTCAATTCCACCCAGAGCTAGTGTCACGTCCAAATCGTCCACAACCATTGTTCCGCGACTTTATCGGCTCAACATTTAAATAATCAGAAAGAGTTGTCTCGTTATACACGAGACAACTCTTTTTAAGTTGATCACTACAATTCTTCTTCATCCAACCCAAGCATTTCATCATAAGCAATTTTGACAGCTTCATATACAAAGAGTCCTGCAAGTGCATGTGGTACAACAATACGTTGACCTAGATCATTTGGTATTAAACCGCCTTTAATGCGCGTAGAAACATACGTATAGGCTAAATCTGCAAGAGGGTTATCTCCACTAGCTGCTTCACTAGCTATAGCAGCAAAGGGAATAAATTGTGTATTTAATTTTTGGGCTAAGACGAGTGCTTCTTCATCATATGCACTACGAGTAAAAATGCAAACCCGATCAGCTTCTGTTAAGCTTGTGTCTGTAGTCCAAGGTGCTAACTTGCTAAAGGTTTCGACTGCTTGAAGTGCATTTAATTCCACAACCTGCATTTCTCCAAAGCAAGCAAAATAGACGTTTCCTTCGCCGATTGCGGCTTGTGCTAATAACCTTGCTGTCTCCTCGATAGCATCTTCTTCATTTTGTGTAATTCTTTGTAATAATCCACTTAATTGTGTTGTTAGAATTTTTGACATGTTCCCACCTCTATTCATATTATAGAGGGTAAAAGGTAGAAAGCAAAAGCAGATAATTTATAATACTAGAAGGTATTAAGCTGAAAAAGGAGAATTATACATAATAAAGAAAGTTTTTGTGTAAGAATAAAACTAAAAAGGGCGGAATGCGATGTGAAACGATTACTAATTGTCGATGATCAGCAGGGAATTCGTTTACTTTTAAATGAAGTGCTGAAAAAGGAAGGATATATTACATATTTAGCAGCGAATGGTTCAGAGGCATTAAAGTATGCAGACGAACAAGAGATGGATTGTGTTTTACTGGACATGAAAATTCCAGGAATGGATGGTATTGAAATTTTGAGACGTTTAAAAAAGAAATTTCCGAAGCTGCCTGTTTTTATGATGACAGCATACGGAGAATTGGATGTTGTGCAAGAAGCGTTAGAATTAGGAGCCATTCGTTACTTTACAAAACCGTTTGATATTTTCGAAGTGCGTGATGAAGTAAATAAAGCTTTACAAGTTTAAAAAGCAGGCAGTGGACACACGGCCTGTTTTTTATGTTGATTAATAGCCTCTGCTTTTCAGGTGAGAGGACTTCGTTGCGTTACTCTTCACTTCGTCACCCTGCCGCTCCGTTACGCTCCGCTTTCGGGTAGAAAATAATAGCCCCTGCTTTTCAGGGGAGTAGGACTTCATTGTGTTACTCTTCACTTCGTCACCCTGCCGCTCCGTTACGCTCCGCTTTCGGGTAGAAAATAATAGCCCCTGCTTTTCAGGGGCTAGGACTTCGTTGCGTTACTCTTCACTTCGTCAACCCTGCCGCTACGTTACGCTCCGCTTTCGGGTAGAAAATAATAGCCCCTGCTTTTCAGGGGAGTAGGACTTCGTTGCGTTACCCTTCACTTCGTCAACCCTGCCGCTACGTTACCCTCCGCTTTCGGGTAGAAAATAATAGCCCCTGCTTTTCAGGGGAGTAGGACTTCGTTGCGTTACTCTTCACTTCGTCACCCTGCCGCTCCGTTACACTCCGCTTTCGGGTAGAAAATAATAGCCCCTGCTTTTCAGGGGAGTAGGACTTCGTTGCGTTACTCTTCACTTCGTCACCCTGCCGCTCCGTTACCCTCCGCTTTCGGGTAGAAAATAATAGCCCCTGCTTTTCAGGGGCTATTATTTTTGCTATGATTGAGGAGCATGTTTATGTAGAAAGAATAGTCCTATGAGGAGGATTTTTAGTATGGCATTAGTATCTATGAAAGAGATGTTAATTAAAGCAAAAGCAGAAGGTTATGCTGTTGGTCAATTCAACATTAATAACCTTGAATGGACTCAAGCAATTTTACAAGCAGCTGAAGAAGAAAAATCTCCAGTGATTCTTGGTGTTTCTGAAGGTGCAGGTAAATATATGGGCGGATTTATTTCTGTTGTTCATATGGTAAAAGGTTTAATGGAATCTTACGGTACTACAGTTCCTGTAGCAATTCACCTTGACCATGGATCTAGCTTTGCAAAATGTAAAGAAGCAATTGATGCAGGCTTTACTTCCGTGATGATTGATGCATCACATCACCCATTTGAGGAAAATGTGAAAATTACTTCAGAAGTAGTAGAATACGCACATGCTAAAGGCGTTTCTGTGGAAGCAGAATTAGGAACTGTTGGTGGAGATGAAGATGGCGTAATCGGTGGTATTATTTACGCTGATCCAGAAGAATGTCGCAAAATGGTTGAACTAACTGACATTGACTGCTTAGCGCCAGCACTTGGCTCTGTACACGGTCCTTACAAAGGAGAGCCAAACTTAGGCTTTAAAGAAATGGAGGAAATCTCTAAATTGGCAGACCTTCCACTTGTTTTACATGGTGGTACAGGTATCCCAACAAAAGATATCCAACGTTCTATTTCATTAGGTACGGCTAAAATCAACGTCAATACTGAAAATCAAATTGAAGCAACAAAAGTAATTCGTGAAATTCTTGACAACGACAAAGTTGTTTACGACCCTCGTAAATTCCTTGGTCCAGCACGTGAAGCCATCAAAGCTACGGTTATTGGTAAAATTCGTGAATTTGGAAGTGCACAAAAAGCATAATTTTTGCATTTAATATGTTACAAAAGCATAGATAAATACACATAATAAGAGAAGTGTTGATGCTTTCAATCGACCTTCTCTTGTTTTTGAAATAAAGAAATTTTGGAAAATATTTAATAATATAAGAAAAATGATCAGGAGGAAATAATAATATGAAATTTTTCATTGATACAGCAAACTTTGAAGAGATTAAAGAGGCACATGCATGGGGTATTTTATCAGGAGTGACAACAAACCCATCGTTAGTGGCTAAAGAAGAGAATGTTTCTTTCCATGATCGTCTTCGCGAAATCGCTGAGCTTGTTGATGGCTCTGTAAGTGGGGAAGTTATTGCACTTGATGCAGAAGGAATGATTAAAGAAGGTTTGGAGTTAGCTGCTATTGCACCAAACATCACAGTAAAGCTACCTATGACACCAGCTGGATTAGAGGCATGTCGTTTCTTTGCAAACAAAGGTATTAAAACAAACGTGACATTAATTTTTAGTGCTAACCAAGCATTAATGGCTGCGCGTGCAGGTGCTACATACGTATCACCATTTATCGGCCGTTTAGATGACATTGGTCAAAATGGTGTTGAGTTAATTGAAACAATTGCAGATATTTTTACAATCCATAATATCGATACACAAATTATCGCTGCCTCTGTCCGTCACCCTCAACACGTTACAGCAGCAGCTTTAGCAGGTGCACATATTTCAACTACTCCGTTTAAAGTATTAAAACAGCTTTTCCACCATCCATTAACTGAAAAAGGAATTGAAGGATTTTTAGCGGATTGGAATAAGAGAAAAGGCGAATAATAAGATTATAAAGTGTGCAAATTGCAAAAATACTACTTTCCAATCATGAGGGAGAACGCAAAATGGATGTTTATAAAATTACTGGCGAAAATCGTCTACAAGGTACAATTAAAGTTAGTGGTGCAAAAAATAGTGCAGTCGCCTTAATTCCTGCATCAATTTTGGCGAACTCTCCAGTGACTATTGGAGGGATACCCGAAATTTCAGATGCTTGGACGTTAAAGGCTCTATTAGAGGAAATTGGTGGGGAAGTTTCATTTGAGAATGGGAAAATGACAATCGATCCAACAGAGATGATTGCATTGCCCTTACCAAACGGCAACGTTAAAAAGTTACGTGCTTCTTATTATTTAATGGGTGCTATGCTTGGACGTTTCAAAAAAGCAGTTATTGGTTTACCTGGAGGTTGTTTTTTAGGACCTCGACCTATTGATCAACATATAAAGGGCTTTGAGGCTTTAGGAGCTAAAATTACGAATGAACATGGAGCCATTTATTTACGTGCAGATGAGTTAATTGGGGCAAAAATTTATTTAGATGTAGCAAGTGTTGGGGCTACTATTAATATCATGCTTGCTGCAGTCCTTGCTAAGGGACGTACTGTCATTGAAAATGCTGCAAAAGAACCTGAGATAATTGATGTTGCGACACTTCTAACAAATATGGGTGCCAATATTAAAGGTGCAGGTACAAGTGTCATTCGTATCGAAGGCGTAGAAGAGCTACATGGTACTGAACATACGATTATACCTGATCGCATTGAGGCCTCCACATTTTTAATTATGGCTGCAGCAGTTGGTGATGGTATAACGATCGATAACGTTATTCCACTGCATTTAGAAGCAATTATTGCCAAGCTTCGTGAAATGGGTGTGAAAATTGAGATTGGTGAAGAAAGTATTTATGTGCCAAAAACAGACCTCTCAACATTACAGGCAGTGGATGTTAAAACATTGGTATACCCTGGATTCCCAACGGATATTCAACAACCGCTTGCCGTGTTAATGTCACAAGCATTTGGTTCCTCAAAAGTAACAGATACTATTTACACAGCTCGTTTCAAGCATATTGATGAGCTTCGTCGTATGAATGCAGATGCTCGTGTAGAAGGAAACACAGCAATTATTAAAGGGCCAAGTAGATTACATGGCTCAACTGTAACAGCTACAGATCTTCGTGCTGGAGCAGCTTTAGTGTTAGCTGGACTCTTAGCAGAAGGAGAAACTGAGATTCAGGATATCTATCATATCGAACGTGGTTATAGCTCACTTATTGAGAAATTACGTGATTTAGGCGCGGATATTCGACGTGAAACAATTGTGGCACGTGTAGCTGAGACAAAGGAATAATGAGAGCTAAAAGTTTTCAACCAATTATGTTACAATAGAGGTAATTTGAATGTTTTGGCACGAAAAGGTGCCCATAACGGGAGGCAAAGCAACAATGGAACGTAGTTTATCGATGGAAGTAGTACGAGTAACAGAAGCAGCAGCAATCGCATCCGGGAAATGGATGGGGCGCGGTTTGAAAATTGAGGCAGATGATGCAGCAACAACAGCGATGCGCAAAATGTTCGATACAATTCCAATGCATGCTACAGTAGTAATTGGTGAAGGCGAAATGGATGAAGCACCAATGCTTTATATTGGTGAAGAACTTGGTTTACGAAATGGTGGTCCTAAAGTAGATATTGCAGTGGATCCTTTAGAAGGTACAAATATTGTAGCAAAAGGTACAAATGGTGCTATGACAGTTCTTGCTATTGCAGATAAAGGGAATCTGTTAAATGCACCAGATATGTACATGGAGAAAATTGCTGTAGGACCAGAAGCAGCGGGCAAAGTGGATATCAATGCTTCGGTCACTTATAACTTATTACAAGTAGCAAAAGCTAAAAATAAAGATATTTCGGATGTTGTAGCTACTCTTTTAGATCGACCACGTCACCAAGCGATTGTTGATGAAATTCGTGAGGCTGGTGCACGTATTAAATTTATCCAAGATGGCGATGTTGGTGCTGCAATCAATACGGCCTTTGATGAAACAGGCATTGATATTATGTTTGGAACAGGCGGTGCACCTGAGGGTGTTATTGCGGCAGTAGCTTTAAAATGTCTTGGTGGTGACTTCCAAGCAAAACTAGTACCAGAAGATGAAGAGCAATTAGAACGCTGCACAAAAATGGGTGTGGATGTTGAAAAAGTACTTTATTTAGATGACCTAGTAAAAGGTGACGATGCTATTTTTGCAGCGACAGCTGTAACAGATTGCGAGCTTTTAAAGGGTGTTCAATATAAAGGTGCTTATGCCTTAACTCATTCAGTAGTTATGCGTGCTAAATCTGGTACAGTTCGCTTTGTTGAAGGCCGTCACGCTCTTGAGAAAAAACCTAGATATTAATGTTATTTTCTTCTAAAATATACCTAGTACATCTCTTGTGCTAGGTACCTTCTTCTTTAAATAACCATCCCATATTTTTAAGGCAATGTTTAGTTATATGGTGGAAAGTATTCCAAAAGATATTATTAAAGGCAACCATATAAGCGTTAGCAGAGCCAAGCGTAAACTTCAATGATAACCCCATTAAATTGAATTATATTTTGAAAAAGACTGGAGTTGTGCATATGTCTGCATTGACAATCGCTCAATTAGAAAACATGACGTTAAAAGAGCTTTACGCCCTTGCACGCCAATATAAAATTTCTTATTATAGCAAGCTAACGAAAAAAGAATTGATATTTGCTATTTTGAAAACGCGTTCAGAGCAAGAGGGCTATTTCTTTATGGAAGGCGTACTAGAAATTGTTTCGCAAGAGGGCTTCGGCTTCCTTCGACCAATCAACTACTCACCGAGTAAAGAAGATATTTATATTTCTGCATCCCAAATCCGTCGCTTTGATTTGCGTAATGGGGACAAGGTTTCAGGAAAGGTGCGTCCACCGAAGGAAAATGAGCGCTATTATGGCCTATTACAAGTAGATGCTGTCAATGGCGAAGATCCTGAAGTAGCGAAAGAACGAGTTCATTTCCCAGCACTAACACCTTTATATCCAAATCGACAAATTAAACTAGAAACAACACAACGCAATTTATCCACACGTATAATGGATTTAGTGGCACCTGTAGGCTTTGGACAACGTGGATTAATTGTTGCTCCACCAAAGGCAGGGAAAACGTCTTTACTAAAAGAGATTGCAAACGCTATTACAACCAATCATCCACAAGCAGAGTTAATTGTCCTACTGATTGATGAACGACCTGAGGAAGTGACGGATATTGAACGTTCTGTCAATGCAGATGTTGTCAGCTCAACATTTGATGAAGTACCTGAGAACCACGTCAAAGTGGCTGAAATAGTATTAGAACGTGCGCGACGTTTAGTGGAACATAAGCGTGATGTAATCATTTTAATGGACTCCATTACACGTTTAGCTCGTGCTTATAACTTAGTGATTCCACCGAGTGGACGTACACTTTCTGGTGGTATTGATCCTGCTGCGTTCCATAGACCAAAACGTTTCTTTGGTTCAGCTCGTAATATTGAAGAAGGCGGTAGTTTAACAATTTTAGCGACGGCTTTAGTAGATACAGGATCTCGTATGGATGAAGTTATCTATGAAGAATTTAAGGGAACAGGGAACTTAGAGCTTCATCTTGATCGTCAGTTAGCAGAACGCCGTATATTCCCTGCACTTGACATTCGTCGTTCGGGTACACGTAAAGAAGAGCTTCTTCTGGAGCCAGAACAACTTGAAAAGCTATGGGCGATTCGTAAAACATTTTCTGATGCACCAGATTTTGCAGAGCGCTTCCTGAAAAAAATACGTACAACAAAATCAAATGAAGAATTTTTTGAAAAGCTAAACGAAGATATGAAAAAAGCAACAAAGGGTAAGGGACTTTTATAAATGGCATCACCATTGACAAACAAATTGTCAATGGTGATTTTTTTTTGTATATGTTTATTTTATATATGTATATTGAAATTGATAATCATTATCAATATAATGGTAAGTAAATATGTTCTGAAGGAGACGAAGATGAATTATGATGCCTATATGCTTCTTTGGCAAAATGCATTTATCCAGTTGAAGCAAATCGATTACATAAATAAATCAGACATTCATGTGTCAAAGGTTTTAACATATAGCTCGTTTCTTATTGTCACAGCAGGCGAAGCACAGATTGTCATTGATGATCAATCTTATCGTGTGCAGCGCTTCAGTATTTTTCATATAGGAAAATCTCAATGTCTTCACATTAGGGTACAGCAAAGTGTTAGCTATTTTCTCATTAGCTATAAGGGAGATGTCATGTACAAAGATGCCTTTATACAGCATTTGCACATGCACTATCAACCATTTCAAACACATTTCTCTTGTGTACCCGCAAATCCGATAGTCATTCACGGCATCCTTCAAGATATGTATAGCAAATGGCAATCTGGCTCTATACAGGAGCATTTATCTGTAAGGGCGTCCTTCTATGAAATTATCTATCATGTCTTTCGAGAATTAGTAGAAGGACAAGGGAAACCACATGAAATTGATAAGGCGGAAGCCGCACGATTATTTATAAAGCAACACATTCATCAACCATTATCTATCCAGACATTAGCAGATATGCTTCAGATTAGTACACGGCATTTATTACGCATCTTTAAAGCACGCTATGAAATAGGCCCACAAATATATTTACAACAATTGAGAATAGAGCAGGCTAAGCAGTATTTATTAACCAATCAATATGGCATAAAAGAAATTGCCATATCTCTTGGATTTGAAGATGAATATTATTTTAGTCGTGCTTTTAAAAAAGCAACAAATCTGGCTCCAAGTAGCTTTAGGCTGAAATATGCATCTAATATGTCCGAAATTGCCATTACAAATGAGAATCATTTTCAATACAATAATAATCAGCTCGCGCAAGCAAAACGATTTGAGAATGGAGAAAATGAAATCATGATGAAGAAGATGATTCACCATATAAAGCTTCCTTTTTTATTAAGCCTGTTCGTTTTACTAGCAGCGTGTAATGAAGAGACAAGCCAATCTAAGGTTGATGAACCAACTTCGCCCGAGAAAGCAGAGACTAGAACCGTAACAGATGATAGTGGACGTGAAGTAGAAATTCCAATGAAGGCAGAGAGAGTCGTAACTGATTGGTATCTGGGACAAATTTTAGCGTTAGATGTTGTACCAGTCGGAGGCGTAACGGCTAACCTTGATTATGCTGCTTTCTTAAAGCGACACTATAAGGATGGAGAAATTACGAATATTGGTACAGATGGTAAGGTGTCATTAGAAAAAGTTTTAGAGTTAAAGCCAGATTTGATTATTACTTGGAATGTGGAAGATGTAGCAAAGTATGAAAAAATTGCTCCCACAATTGTTTTCGCTGAAGATGCCCATCGATCAGCGACTGAGGAGATTAAGGCAATGGGGAATTACTTAGGAAGACAAGCAGAGGCTGAGGCTTTTACAAAAGAATTTGAAGATCGGATCGCCAAAGCTAAAGAAAAAATCATGGATGTGATTCCAAAAGGATCTACATTTACTATTTATGAAATGTTTGAAAAAAATGCAACGATTATAGGGAAATCTAGTGTTTCGGGCGGTAGAGCACTCTATCAAATTTTAGACATGTTGCCTCAAGAAAAGGTGCAGGAGCTGTTTGATACAAAGGAAGGAAATAATGGACGCTATGAGATTTCCTATGAGGTAGTAGGGGACTATGTAGGTGACTATAACTTCATGATTAATTTCTTTAACAAAGATGGCCAGTTGCCAGCAACATGGACAAACTTAGATGTCGTTAAAAGTAATCAAGTATTAGAGCTTCCATCTGAATATTATTTTGCCTCTGACCCACTCTCTGGCTTACACCAAGCTGAAGAACTAGCTGACAAAATCGTTGAATTTACAAAGGCTCATCAACAATAACTGAGATAACAGGAGAGCTATTGTTGATAGCTCATTTATAGATACGTAAACGAGATCATAATAGGAGGCTACACCATGTTATTACGGCGTTTTTTTTCATATTATAAGCCCTATAAAGGTTTATTTATTTTAGATTTTAGCTGTGCCATATTAGTGGCATTAATAGAGCTTGCGTTTCCGATTGTTTTAAATAAAGTAATTGATGATATTCTGCCAGATGGGGAATTAAAGTGGATTATTATGGCAAGCTTATTGCTGTTTGCATTATATATTTTTAACTCCATTCTACATTTTATCGTTTCGTATTGGGGACATATGCTGGGCATTAATATTGAAACAGATATGAGAAAAGAATCCTTTAGTCATGTGCAAAAGTTATCCTTTAGATATTTTGATAACAACAAAACAGGGCATCTTGTTTCTCGTTTAACAAATGATTTGATGGATATTGGTGAACTTGCTCACCATGGTCCAGAGGATATCTTTATTGCAGCTATGACGATTATTGGAACATTTGGTGTCATGTACTATATTGATCCAACCTTTACGATTCTTATTTTCTTACTTGTACCGATTATCTTAATCTTAACTATTATTTTCGGAAAATTAATGTCCAAGGCATTCCGTCAAATGTTTGGAGATATCGCAGATTTCAATGCACGTGTTGAAAACAATGTAAGTGGTATTCGTGTTGTACAAGCTTTTACAAATGAAGATCATGAAATTAAACGCTTTAAAGTAAATAATGAAAGATTCCGTATGACAAAGCTTTTTTCCTATAAAGTAATGGCTTGGAATGAAGCAATTTCAGGCATACTCACGAAGGTATTATCACTCTTTACTTTATTTGTTGGGGCTTATTTTGTATTAAATGGGCATTTAACAAATGGTGATTTTATCGCATTTATTTTACTTTCAGGTATTCTCTTAGGACCAATTAACAAAATCAATATGTTTATAGAAAGCTATCCAAAGGGCATGGCAGGATTTAGGCGCTATATTGAATTCCTCGAAACGGAGCCCGAAATTGCAGACCGTCCAGAAGCGAAAACAATCGATGAAATTGATGGTGAAATTACTTTTTCTAATGTATCGTTTGGTTACGCTGCCAATAATCGTGCCTTACATCAAATTAATTTAAAGGTACGTCCTGGTGAAACGGTTGCCTTAGTAGGACCTTCTGGTGCAGGGAAATCTACGATCTGTAGCCTATTGCCACGTTTTTATGAGGTGAATGAAGGCTCCATTAAGATTGATGGTGTTGATATACGAGATTTTAAATTGCAATCTTTACGTTCGCATATCGGGATTGTCCAGCAAGATGTCTTTTTATTCGATGGTACCATTCGTGAAAACATAGCCTATGGGGATTTAAATGCCAGCGAAGAAGATATTTGGTATGCCGCACAACGAGCACAACTGACGGATGTAATCAATGCTTTACCAGAGGGCATGGATACACTCATTGGTGAACGTGGTGTCAAATTATCAGGCGGACAAAAACAAAGATTATCAATTGCACGTATTTTCTTGAAAAATCCAAAAATCTTAATACTAGATGAAGCAACATCTGCATTGGATACAGAAACAGAACAAGCTATCCAGCAAGCCTTAAACGAGCTTTCTATCGGTCGTACTACATTAGTGATTGCCCACCGTTTAGCAACGATTAAGGATGCAGACAGAATTGTTGTGGTATCGAAAAAGGGCATTATTGAAGAAGGCACACATGAGCAATTAATGGAACGCCAAAATGCTTACTATGGCTTGTATACAGCCCAATTTGGTTTACAAATGTAAAAGTAATAGCATTCTCAAAAGTGAAAGGAAGTTAAAAATGTCAGTACTAGAAATAGATCATGTTGCGATTGGTTATTCCTCAGCGCTCATCGTCAATGATTTAAGTGTGGAGATTCCGAAAGGCCAGATCTCCACGATTATTGGTCCAAATGGTTGTGGCAAATCTACTTTATTAAAGGCTGTTGCACGTGTATTACGCACACAAAATGGAGCTGTCTATTTAGATGGCAAAGCTATACATCAATTAAAAACAAAAGAAGTGGCCAAAAGAATGGCTATTTTACCTCAAACAGCAACTGCACCAGGAGGATTAACGGTTTTTGAACTGGTATCCTATGGTCGTTTTCCTCATCAAGTAGGGTTTGGTACATTGCAAAAGGAAGACTATGAATATATCCATTGGGCTATTGATGTTACGGGGCTAAGAGAATTTAGTGATCGACCAATCGAAGCATTATCAGGTGGTCAGCGTCAGAGAGTGTGGATTGCTATGGCATTGGCGCAAGGCACAGATATTTTAGTACTGGATGAACCAACAACTTATTTAGATTTAGCACATCAGCTCGATATTTTATTGTTGCTACAAAAGCTAAATAAAGAAGAAGGGCGAACAATTATCATGGTTTTACATGATTTAAATCATGCATCACGCTTCTCTCATTTTATGATGGCCATGAGAGACGGCAATTTAATGGTGAATGGCAGTCCAAAAGAAGTGATGACAAAAGAAAATTTACAAAGGGTATTTAATATCGATGCAGAAATGGCAGTATGTCCCTATAGTGAAAATCCAATCTGCCTATCTTATCAGCTGTACGATATGAAAAAATAAAAGCTAGTTGGAAGTTATGAGGAGGAAATAAAATGACTACGTCGACAGGAGTAGGAGAGCTCCACGATTTAGAAGAGCTACAGAAGCGATCTCATCCGATCCGTGGAGTAGTGGCTTTAATCATAGGAGTAATTGGATTATTATTTGCCATTGGCTTATCAATTTCTTTTGGTGCAGCAGATATTTCATTGGGTACTGTTTGGACAGCAGTTACCCATTTTTCACCAGAATTAACAACACATCAAATTATCCATGATATTCGCTTACCACGGGTACTTGGAGCAGCGTTAGTCGGTGCAAGCTTCGCGGTAGCGGGTGCGATTATGCAGGGGATGACACGGAACCCTTTAGCTGACTCAGGGTTATTAGGCTTGAACTCAGGAGCTGCCTTTATGTTAGCCGTATGTTTTGCCTTTTTCCCTGGGCTACCTTATATGTATTTAATTTTATGGTCCTTTGTAGGTGCAGGTCTTGGTGTGGCCATCGTTTATGGTATTGGCTCGCTTTCTAAAGGTGGCTTAACACCTATGCGACTAGTTTTAGCAGGAGCTGCTGTTAGTGCATTACTTGGAGCGCTCGGAGAAGGGATTGCTCTTTATTTTCGTATCGGACAAGACCTCGCATTTTGGTATGCGGGTGGTGTTTCGGGTACAAAATGGAGCCATCTACAAATCTTATCTCCATGGATACTTGTTGCGATGATAGGAGCTCTTATCCTATCGCGTTCCATCACCGTACTGAGCTTAGGTGAAGAAATTGCAGTCGGGCTAGGGCAACGTACTGCTGTGGTTAAAGTATGGGGAATGATCATTGTTTTAGTTTTAGCGGGTGCAGCAGTTTCTGTTGTCGGTGCGGTTGGTTTTGTAGGATTAATTATCCCTCATTTAACCAGATACATAGTTGGTCATGATTATCGCTGGATCATCATTTGTTCCTTGGTATATGGAGCATTGCTTGTTGTGTTAGCTGATTTAGTAGCACGTGTTATTAATCCACCTTATGAAACACCCATTGGTGCGCTTATAGCCTTTATTGGAGTACCATTCTTCCTTTATTTAGCTCGAAAAGGAGGGAAAGAACTATGAGTAACAGCTATTTAACACCAAGTCAGCTGAAGGCGAAAAGGAAAAATTTTTCCATCCTTGCTACGCTCATTGTGTTAATCGTTATTACCTTTGTCATAAGTATGAATACAGGTGTCATTAAACTGACACCAATGGAGGTTCTTTGGACTCTTTTTGGTCAAGGTGACGCACAACAGCAGCTTATCTTATATGAATTCAGACTTCCTAGAATTGTGATTGCTGTATTAGTAGGTATGGGTTTAGCTATATCAGGCGCTATTTTACAGGGCATTTCTAAAAATGCCTTAGCAGACCCAGGAATCCTAGGTATTAATGCGGGAGCAGGTCTAGCCGTTATGCTCTATGTGTCATTTTTCCCCACTACGAAAGCAGCACCTGTTTATTTACTGCCGATACTGGCTTTTGTAGGAGCAGGTTTGACAGCTGTACTGATTTATTCACTTTCTTATCGACGTCATGAGGGGATTACACCAATGCGTTTAATTTTAACTGGGGTAGCTGTGGCAGCAGGGATTAGCTCGGCTATGATTGTGCTAACACTACGTCTATCACCAGAGAATTATCAATTTGTAGCAACATGGTTAGCAGGTAGCATTTGGGGCTCAAATTGGAGATTTGTTCTGTCGTTATTACCATGGTTAGTTATCTTATTGCCATTCGTCTATTCAAAATCACGTGTATTAAACATATTGAATTTAGGTGAATTAACAGCAGTAGGACTAGGTGCCTCGATTGAAAAAGAGCGACGCTGGTTGTTGGCTGCTGCTGTTGGTTTGGCTGGAGCTAGTGTTTCTGTAAGTGGTGGTATTGGTTTCGTAGGACTTGTTGCGCCACACTTAGCTCGACAGCTTGTTGGGGCCAAACACCAGTTTTTATTGCCAACTGCAGCATTATTAGGAGGGTTTTTAGTGTTAATGGCTGATACAATTGGTCGTTCCATTTTAGAACCTTCAGAAATTCCAGCAGGGATTGTGGTAGCAGTTTTAGGAGCACCCTATTTCTTGTATTTACTAGCACGATTAAAAGAGTAAATAGCACTTTTCCCTTTCTCCATGAGGGGAAAGAATAGACGGTTATTAGATTAATTCTTGTCAAACAATTTACGTTTGAATAGATTAGAAGGGGATGGAGAAGAGGAGATGTCAGAGGAACTATATGATGTAACGATTGTTGGTGGTGGTCCAGCAGGGCTTTATACTGCCTTTTATAGTGGAATGCGAGATTTAAAAACGAAAATTATCGAGTATAGCTCACAACTAGGTGGTCGTATGCTAATATATCCTGAAAAAATGATTTGGGATGTAGGTGGAGTAACACCTATTTTAGGTGGTCAGCTTATTAAACAACTTGTGGAGCAAGCTGAAACCTTTGATCCAACGATTGTCTTAAATCAAAAAGTGGAGAAATTAGATAAGCAACAGGATGGAACATTTATTTTAACATCCTCTACAGGAGAAAAGCATTATTCCAAAACGGTTATTTTAGCAGTAGGCTATGGCGTCCTTTCTATGCAAAAGCTTGAAATTGAAGGAGCGGATCGCTACGAAGTAACGAATTTACATTATACAGTTCAGGAATTAGAAATCTTCCGAGACAAGCATGTGTTGATTTCAGGTGGTGGTAATTCTGCGGTTGATTGGGCAAACGAGCTAGAGTCAATTGCCGCAAGCGTCACGATTGTTCATCGTCGAGATGATTTTGGTGGACATGAAAAAAATGTCTTACGTATGAAAGAATCCTCAGTTCATGTAAAAACGCCCTATGAAGTCGTTCAATTGCATGGGGACGGTGATTTAATTCAATATGTATCCATTGTCAATAAAGATACCGATGAAATGGAACGAGTGAAGGTAGATGCTGTCATTGTCAATCATGGCTTAAAATGTGATTACGGTGCGCTTGAAGAATGGGGATTAAACATCCAGGATGGCGTAGCGATTGTTAATGAGAATCGGGAAACGAACGTAGCAGGTATCTATGGAGCTGGCGATTTTATTGATCACCCTAGTAAAGTTAGATTAATAGCTGGTGCATTTACCGATGGAATACTAGCATTAAATAGTGCAAAACTATACTTGGAGCCAGATGCACCGAAAGTAGCCTATGTATCTTCACATAATATTCGCTTTAAAGAGCGAAATGAGAAAATTGGGTTAGTAGACAATGATTATCGTGAAGTTCGAGGTTAGGTATTAGGGATAGTTTGCTTTTAATATTTTTTACTTGAAAAAAATAAAATGCCTATGCTATACTTCAAAAGTATGCAACGTGTACATATGTAGCTGACGTTCCACTTCGACACAAATTTTGTAGTCGACATATTCGGGCTATGTAAGGTACAGTTCGATAATACTCTGTTCCAGATGGTTCAGGGCGAGAGGAGAAAACGAATATGAAACAAGGAATTCATCCAGACTACAAAGAAGCAACAGTAACTTGCTCTTGTGGGAACACTTTCAAAACTGGTTCAGTAAAAGAAAACATCGTTGTCGAGTTCTGCAACGAATGTCACCCATTCTACACTGGCCGTCAAAAATTCGCGTCTGCTGATGGTCGCGTGGATCGTTTCAACAAAAAATACGGTCTTAAAAACTAATGTTAGTTTAATACCTGCCAAGCATGCGCTTGGCAGGTATTTTTTTCAGTAAATAATACACGTTGATGCAAGTCTTTTCAAAATCCAGATTGACACAAAGAAAGGGAGAAGACAAAATGGCACAGCTATATTTTAAACATGGTGCAATGAATAGTGGGAAGTCAATAGAAATTCTAAAAGTTGCCCATAATTATGAAGAACAACAAAAACCTGTAATGATGTTTACTTCAGGTCTAGATACGCGTGATGAGGTGGGCTTTGTTTCCAGTCGAGTAGGTTTACGACAACAAGCCATTCCTGTTTATGAAGATACAAATATTTTTGAAATAGTGAAAACTAATGCTGTCAAACCTTATTGTGTGCTTGTGGATGAAGTTCAATTTCTAAAAAAAGCACATGTTTTACAGCTAGCTAACATTGTAGATAAATTGGACATTCCCGTAATGGGCTTTGGTTTAAAAAATGATTTTCAAAATGAGCTATTTGAAGGTAGCCAGTACATGCTTACATATGCAGATAAAATTGAGGAAATGAAAACAATTTGCTGGTTCTGTCATAAAAAAGCAACAATGAATTTGCGAGTAGATGAAAGTGGAAAGCCAGTTTACACAGGAGATCAAATTCAAATCGGTGGCAATGATTCGTATTACCCTGTTTGCCGAAAATGTCATGCAAATCCACCGCTTTAAAGCTAAGTAGCTTGTTATAGCACTAAGAAAAAGTAGCATACATGTGAAAATTTCCTTATACTAAGTAGTGGAAATAAGAAATGAAAAAACCATTACGCCTTAGCGTAATTTTGATGAAAGCGGCTTCTCTATAAAAAAGGAGCAACTTAAAAAACTAAATAGAGGTGAAATCCATGTTTGATCGATTACAGGCAGTGGAAGATCGTTATGAAAGGCTTACTGAGCTTTTGAGCGATCCGGATATTGTTAATGATAGTAAGAAATTACGCGAATATTCTAAGGAACAATCAGATATCCAAGAGACAGTAGATACTTATCGTGAATATAAAAGTGTGAAAGAACAGCTAGTCGATACACGAGAAATGTTAGATAGCGAAAAAGATCCTGATATGCACGAAATGGTAAAGGAAGAATTTAACCTTTTAAAAGCACAGCAGGAAGAGCTAGAAGAGCGATTACGTATTTTATTAATTCCAAAAGATCCGAATGATAATAAAAACGTAATTATGGAAATCCGTGGGGCAGCTGGTGGTGACGAGGCTAATATTTTTGCAGGTGACTTGTTCCGTATGTATTCTCGCTATGCAGAAACGCAAGGCTGGAAAATTGATATTATGGAAGCTACACCAAACCCAATGGGCGGCTATAAAGAGGTAATCTTTATGATTAATGGACAAGGAGCCTATTCAAAATTCAAATTTGAAAATGGCGCACATCGTGTACAACGTGTCCCTGCTACAGAATCACAAGGCCGAATTCATACATCAACAGCAACAGTTGCTTGCTTACCTGAGGTTGAGGAAGTGGATGTTGAAATCCATGAAAAAGATATCCGTGTAGATACATTCGCATCTTCTGGTGCGGGTGGTCAATCTGTAAATACAACGATGTCTGCTGTTCGTATGACCCATTTACCAACAGGTGTTGTGGTTTCGATGCAGGATGAACGTTCACAAATTAAAAACCGTGAAAAAGCAATGAAAATTCTTCGTGCTCGTGTTGCAGATATGTATATGCAGGAAGCGCAAAAAGAGATTGATGCTACACGTAAATCAGCTGTTGGATCTGGTGATCGCTCTGAGCGAATTCGCACATACAATTATCCACAAAACCGCGTAACCGACCACCGTATCGGCTTAACGATTCAAAAGCTAGATCAAATCGTTGAAGGCAGACTAGACGAGATTATCGATGCTCTTATTTTAGAAGAACAAGCATCGAAGTTAGAGCGTTTAAATGATGACTTATAAAAATGTGATGGAGGCCCTTGAGTGGGCTTCTTCTTTTTTAGTGGATAATGGTTGTGAACAAACAGCAGCGCGGATTGTTATGCAACATGTGCTTGGTACTAGTTATGGAGAAGTTATGTTGCATTTGCAGGATGAATTAACAGCAGCACAGCAAATGAGATTTAATGAGCTCATAGAAGAACATGCCAATGGACGCCCTGTCCAATACTGTGTTGGGTATGAGGAGTTTTATGGTCGTTCATTCTTAGTCGATGAATCTGTCTTAATACCCCGACCTGAAACAGAGGAATTGGTACTTGGAACAATTAATCGACTACCTAAATTATTTACAAAGCAAACATTGAAGCTGGCTGATATCGGTACAGGTAGTGGAGCCATTGCTATTTCAATGAAGCTGGATTGTCCAGCATTAACGGTCATAGCTACCGATTTATCAGAAGCTGCACTAGCAACTGCTCAAAAAAATGCACAGCGATTAGAGGCAGATATTGATTTTAGATTGGGAGATTTAGCTGCTCCACTTGCAGGAGAAAAATTTGATATTGTTTTATCG
Organism: Lysinibacillus sp. G01H; assembly: GCF_028872195.1. NCBI lineage: Bacteria > Bacillati > Bacillota > Bacilli > Caryophanales > Bacillaceae > Lysinibacillus > Lysinibacillus sp. G01H. Next base: position 598,276 of record NZ_CP118397.1, read on the forward strand.
AACCCACCGTATATTGCATTTAATGAGGCACAAGCAATGTCAAGCGTTGTGCTAGAGCATGAGCCGCATAGCGCCCTCTTTGCAGAGGAAGATGGTCTTATTTTATATAGAAAATTAGCTGAACAATTACCAGCTTATATGAATAGGCCAGCGTTGATTGGATTAGAAATCGGTTATACACAGGGGGAAAAAGTAGCCAAATTCTTTCAAGATAGTTTTCCACAGGCGACAGTTTCAGTAGAAAAAGATATTAATGGTAAACCTCGAATGATTTTTTGTGAGTTACATGTATAAAGTTTCTTAATCTTGCCAACAATGTTGAGCAAGGAGGGATTTTTATGTTGAACGAATACAAGATTATTAGATTACCTAAACAAAATATCTTTCTAGCTTTTGCTAGACTAGTATTAATTGCGATTGTTTTACAGTTATGTGTTTTATATATTCCAACATTAGTAGGTTTGGCGAAGGAATCTTCCGTTGATGTGCAAGAAAAAGATTTTCGTATACGTGTTATTGCAAACAGTAATACTGCACAAGATCAGCTAGCGAAACAGCAGCTTGTTCAAGATTTAAAGCCATACTTTCTACAAGTAGGTACTGCTGGATTTGCTGGGAATGAGCAAATACTTTCGTTAAAACAACAAATTGAAGCTGAACTGAGCGAAAATTATCCACAATTGGATACACAGGTTGTTGTTGGGGATAATTTGTTCCCACCAAAAAGACAAGGTGCTGTACTTTATCCACAAAATGTCTATCAATCAATTGTTGTAAAGATTGGTGATGCACGTGGAGATAACTGGTGGTGCAGTATCTTCCCATCGATATGTGAGCCTGATAAAGAAGAGGTAAAAGAAGAAGTAGAAGTAGAAGAAGAAAAAGAACAAGTTACATTCTTTATATGGGAATGGATTAAAGGACTTTTTGAATGAATTGTGCACAAATTCAGACAACTTATACACATTTTTTAATAAGTTATAAACAATTTGTGGATAATTCAGTAAAAACGAATAATTGAAGGTAGGTATTAATCATGAAAACTGTTTGTAAGGTTGTGGACAGTAATGTGAATAGTCAGATTAATTATACACAAGCTGTGGATATCTTAAATGCAGGAGAGGTAGTCGCATTTCCAACAGAGACGGTTTATGGCTTAGGAGCGATTGCCACAAATGATCTGGCAGTTAAAAAGATATTTGAAGCAAAAGGTCGACCTTCAGATAATCCTTTAATTGTCCACGTTGGTACAAAAGAGGAAGTAGCGATCTATATCGACCATATTTCTGACATAGCTAAACAATGCATGGATTTATTTTGGCCAGGTCCATTAACACTGGTGATGCCAGCGAAGCCAGATGTATTAGCTAAAAGTGTCACAGCTGGGTTATCAACAGTAGGCATTCGAATGCCTGATCATCCAGTAGCGCTCGCCTTACTACAACAGCTCCAAAAACCACTTGCTGCACCAAGCGCTAATCGTAGTGGAAAGCCAAGTCCTACAGAAGCCGTTCATGTTTTAGATGATTTAGAAGGGTACATACCTTATATTTTAGATGGAGGTTCTACAGGCATAGGGCTTGAGTCTACTGTATTAGATGTGACACATGAACCTCCAGTAATTTTACGTCCAGGTGGCATTACGAAGGAAATGCTTGAGGCTAAGATTGGCCCAGTGATTCAACCAACTAAAATAGAACAGAAGCTAGACACAACGCCTAAGGCACCAGGAATGAAATATACGCATTATGCACCAAATGCTCCAGTGTATTTAATAGACTGTGATGTTGAGAAAGTCAACGAAGCGGTTCTACATTTACAGAGACAAGGACATCGCGTAGCACTACTTGCACCTGTAAACTTTGAGGAAATCAAAGTTGATTTTTACTTCTCCATTGGTGAAGCAGGAAGTAAAGAAGAAATGGGTGCGGCCTTATATAATGCACTTAGAGCATGTGATAAAACTACCGCTACCGTAATATTAGCCACAACTACTTCAAAAGAAGGAGTAGGAGCAGCTATTATGAATAGACTTGAAAAAGCCTCTGGAGGTAAATGGTATTCACTGTAAATAATAATAGAATCATTATAGACAAAAGGCATTGAACAACCACATGTTTTTTGTCTTTTTTTGTCCTATTAAAATGAAAAACAATAGTAAACAGTTATGATAATAATGTATTTTCGAGCATAAAATGATAAAATATTAGGGAGCGAAGGAGTGCATTCTTGCAGGGTATTCTTGCAGGTATATTAACGTCTGTTGATGTGATTGGTCTATATGTTTTGCTGCCAAATGTTAGATATCGATTATTTTTATCATTATGGACGGCTGCATTACATATGCTTTTCCCTTTATTAGGATTTGAATTAGGAAACTATTTAATTCGATTTCTATTAGAATGGGGACAATGGATTTCAAGTATTTTATTATTTTGTATCGGTATGCATTTACTCTTATTTTCTCACAGAGATGAAAAAGTAACGATTTCACCTGTACTTTTAGCAGTGACTGCAAGCCTAGATACCTTTTCAGTTAGTGTTTCTTTTGGTATGCTTAACTTAGAAAAAACAATTTTTATTATGAGTGCAGGCTTAAGTGCATTAATTTGTGCTTATGGGTCATTAGTCATTGCGCGTAGAAGCCAAGTCTTTTTTGGCAGTAAAATTCAAGTAGTTGCTGGCATTATATTTATTATCATGAGTATTCTAGCTATTCAACAATAGATCAAATTGGAGAGTGATAAGTGTGAAGATATTATTTGTTTGTACAGGCAATACTTGTCGCAGTCCGATGGCAGAAGCTATTTTAAAACATAAACAAATAAACAATGTAGAAGTGCGCTCAGCAGGTATTTATGCGATGCCTAATGCACAAATGTCAGCACATGCACAACAAGTGTTAAATGAAGCCCAAATGTCCCATCAACATTTTGCGACGCAATTATCACAAGCTGAAATGGTATGGGCAGATTTAGTTTTAACGATGACGAATGCGCACAAAGATACCGTCATTTCCAATTATCCAGAAGCTGAGCATAAAGTATTTACATTGAAAGAATATACAAATGAGGGCAGTTTGGAAAATGTAGGGGATCCTTATGGTGGTAATAGAGCAATTTATGAAGCAACATTTGCAGAATTAAAAGAACTGGTCGATCAATTAATACTAAAACTAGAAAAGAATTGAGGGGTCCTATGAAAAAACAATTTGGTTTACGACTAAAATTGGTATTATTTGTTAGTATTCTTGCGCTAATCACCTACAGTGTCAGTTTTATATTCATTGAGTTTTTACAACCTACTTTCTTCCCTGATACAAATAGAAAAGTTTTTGAAGTGATTACGTATGCGTTAGGCATCACTTGGTCAGGGATATTAGCTGCCTTTTTAAGTGTAATCCTCATCAAGCCCTTACAGCAGCTTGAGCATTCAGCAACACTTGTGGCTGAAGGAAAAATAGGGCAGGATGTACAAATGCCTAATACCAATGATGAGATTCGATCCGTTGCAGAGGCGTTCCAACAAATGGTCTTAAACTTGCGTCAAATGGTGGAAAGTATTGATCAAAACTTCCAACAAACAAATCAATCGATTATTCAGCTATCCGATGAAGCAGGAGTGGCGACAAGGAAGGCAGAAGGCATTGCGTCTACCGTAAAGCATATTTCTACAGGAGCAGAAGCATCTGCAACAGCTGTACAAGATACTGCTGAAGCAATTGAAGATGTAAGAACGCTTGCAACAGAGGTAAATAGTAGGGCAGAGGCATCAGCATCACAAACTAAAGAGATTCTACATAATTTATCGACAACAACAAAAGCCATCGAAACATTAGTGAATAGTATTCAACAAATTGCGACAGGCAATAATGAGGCATTAAAAAGCATTCATGCGCTAGAAGAGAACGCGGGACAGGTAGAACGTATAATTAGCTTAGTTGGTGACATTGCAGCACAAACCAATCTGTTGGCACTAAACGCCTCTATAGAAGCTGCCCGTGCTGGAGAGCATGGAAAGGGCTTTGCGGTAGTGGCTGAGGAAGTCCGTGGTTTGGCTGATGAAAGTGCAAAAGCAGTACAAGGGATTACAGCTTTAATTCAAACCATGCAGCAAAACGTAGAAGTAGTTGTGAAACAAATGAATGAACAAGTAGCCTTTGCTACAAAGGAAGCTGATCGAGTTTCTGAAACAACGACAGCAGTAGAAAATATGGCTTCTAATGTACATGAAATGGCATCATCAATTGTTGAGATTTCTTCTTTAATCGAACAGCAAATGCATAATATTGAAACGACAGCTCGACAATCCCAGGAAGTTGCTGCCATTGCAGAACAAACGTCAGCGGGTGCACAGGAAGTTCGTAGTGCGGCTGAAGAGCAAGCCTATGCAATTGAGCAAGTCGAGCATCTGGCTCAAAGTTTGAAAAAGCAATCGGAAGCATTGCATAAAATGATTCAACAATTTGATAGACAAGCATAGTCCTAAAGGTTATACATAAATCCATGAAAAATCGGATTTATGTATAACCTTTTTTATTAGAGGACAATTTATGTCCACTGTAAGTAAAAATCTAAAAAAACTTCAGAAGATGGAATATTACAACAAAAGACCATTATCCGAACTTATTAACATGATATTCACATTATCCACAAAAATATAGGTTTAAAAGTGAATATTTTTATGTTAATATACAATAATGTTCGTCTTTCGGGAGAAATCAGCGTAAAAATACAAGAAAAATCGTGTTATTCTTCAGAAAGAAGTGGTACACTAAGGTTGACTATAATTCGAAAAGAGGGAACCCAGTGAGAATAGCAATTTCTTCTGATCACGGAGGCAATAACTTACGTCGTGAGATTATGCAGCTATTAGATGAACTTCAAATTAGCTACGAAGATTTTGGTCCACAATCTGCGGATTCAGTAGACTATCCAGACTATGCAAAACCTGTATCTGAAGGTGTTGCGAACGGAGAATTTGATAAAGGCATTTTAATTTGTGGCACAGGAATTGGTATGTCCATTGCCGCTAATAAGGTCAAGGGCATACGCTGTGCATTAGTACACGATGTATTTAGTGCCAAGGCAACGCGTTGCCATAATGATTCGAATGTTTTAGCAATGGGTGAGCGTGTTATTGGCCCTGGTCTTGCACGTGAAATTGTACAAGCATGGCTAGAAACAGATTTTGAAGGTGGCCGCCATGCGCGCCGAATTGAAAAAATTACTGAACTAGAGCAATAGTAGTTTTGTTATTCCATCTATGGCATTCGTATAGGATGTCATAGATGGCGTGATTTTAATGGATATAGATGAAGGAGCTGAGCTTAATGGTTGTAAAACAAATACGAACACATTTGACTCAGTTACTCAGTGAATTTGAAGAGCAGGTAACGTTACGACCCCATACAATTTTTGTAGTAGGGTGCTCTACATCTGAAGTGATTGGTCAGAAAATTGGCACAGCGGGAGCGTTGGAGATAGCAGAAGCTATTTTTGAGCCGTTACAAGAATTTGCAGCAAAGCATCAATTGCTTTTAGCATTCCAAGGTTGTGAGCATATAAATCGCGCCATTACTATGGAAGCATCAACAGCTGAAAAATTTGGCTATGATCCAGTAGCAGTTGTCCCAGTACGCACGGCAGGCGGCTCAATGTCAGCATATGCCTATACGCAATTTGATAACCCAGTGATTGTTGAAACAATACAGGCACATGCAGGTATTGATATTGGACAAACATTAATCGGTATGCATTTGAAAGCAGTAGCTGTACCTGTTCGAACATCAGTAAAAATGGTAGGAGAAGCTGTTGTGACGATTGCAACAACACGTCCTAAGCTAATTGGCGGAGAACGTGCAGTATATAAATAATTACCACCCTATTTAGTGGTAAAGATGAATAACGATACTTTAGGAGGCTTTTTCAAACATGGCATATGAAAAATTAGCAGTACAAGACAAAGCAGTATTAGATGGAATTCTTGCAGAAAAAACACGTCAGCAAGCAAATATTGAATTGATTGCATCAGAAAACTTTGTATCCGAAGCAGTGATGGAAGCGCAAGGATCTATACTGACAAATAAATACGCTGAAGGTTATCCTGGTAAACGCTATTATGGTGGCTGTGAGCATGTAGACGTAGTAGAAGATATTGCACGTGATCGTGTAAAAGAACTCTTCGGAGCAGAATATGCAAATGTACAACCTCACTCAGGTGCACAGGCAAACATGGCTGTTTACCATACGATTCTAGAACCAGGTGACACAGTTCTTGGTATGAACCTTTCACATGGTGGTCACTTAACACATGGTTCTCCAGTAAACTTCTCTGGAATTCTATATAATTTTGTAGAGTATGGAGTAACTCAAGATACACAAGTGATTGATTATGAAGATGTACGACAAAAGGCTTTAGAGCATAAACCGAAACTTATTGTTGCAGGTGCATCTGCTTATCCACGTGAAATTGACTTCTCTAAATTCCGTGAAATTGCAGATGAAGTGGGTGCCTATTTCATGGTGGATATGGCACACATTGCTGGACTTGTTGCTGCTGGCGAACATCAATCACCAGTGCCATATGCTGATTTTGTTACATCAACTACACATAAAACATTACGTGGACCACGTGGTGGATTAATTCTTGCTTCAAAAGAATGGGAGCAAAAATTAAATAAATCTGTATTCCCAGGAATTCAAGGTGGCCCATTAATGCATGTTATCGCTGCAAAAGCTGTAGCATTTGGAGAAGCTTTACAACCAGAATTTAAAGACTATGCAAAACAAATTAAAGCCAATGCAAAGGCATTAGCAGAAGTATTAATTGCTGAGGGTGTTGAAATTGTTTCTGGTGGTACAGATAACCATTTATTATTGCTAAATGTTAAATCTCTTGGCTTAACAGGTAAAGTAGCAGAGCACGCACTAGATGAAGTGGGTATTACAACAAATAAAAATACAATCCCTTACGATACTGAATCTCCATTTGTCACTTCTGGAATTCGTATTGGTACTCCAGCTGTCACTTCTCGTGGCTTTAAAGAGGAAGATATGAAAGAAGTAGGAGCAATTATAGCAGCTGTTCTTAAAAACCCTGAAGATGAGGCAGTTAAAGCAGATGCAAAAGATCGTGTGAAGGCATTAACTGATAAGCATCCATTATATGTATAATCAATAGAATAATAGCTGTGTTTAAAGTACAAAATTTACTTTAAATACAGCTTTTTATTTTGGAAATGAAAGATTAAACTGTAAAAAACATCTTTTTTCTAATAAAGTAGAATAATCCTCTTATTTTTGAATAAATTTACATAAAAACGGTATAAAGGGATATATTATAGTAGGCAGAGGACAGATAGTGTCCTAGAAAAGAAGTTTTTTTTAATAAAAGTGAAAATTTAATTAAATTTTATGTACAATGGAAATGAGATGAAGTGATAGAAAAGGAGGGGTTGGATGGTCACTAAATCGTTAAACACAGATTATGATGTATTATTAAACAGCATTCGCAAATTAGGGAATAATTCTAAAGAAAGCTACGTTATTTTTGATGCGACAAAGCATCATTGCATATTGGAGTGTAATGATTCTTTTTGTATGCTTACTAATGCTGCACGTTCACAAGTTCTCAATACTGATTATTTTTCATGGCTATCTATGGACGAAAAAAAGACAACCATTGGAATGATTAAAGAAAAAATACATAACGGAATAATGGTGCAGGCGAAGCTATATCATAACGGCATCAATAAACCTCCCTTCTGGGCAGAAATACAAGCATTACCATTTTGCAATGATGCAAATATAACGCAATTTGTTTTAGTATTTGTGAAGGATGTTACATATTATCATACGGAAGACTTCTTAATGCGTTTAGAAAATGATATGTACAGGGCAATTGAGAAGGAGTTTACTTTCGAACAAAAGATGAAGATTATTTGTCATGGTCTCGATGAATTTTTTATGCCAAATATTGCGAGTATGGTGCTTATAAAAACAGAAGTAAACCAATTACAAGTTTTCATAGGAGATAATCAAACAGAGAGCGTACCAAGATGTTGTGCAAACAATGATTTCTTTAATAAGGTCATGCAATCAGAAACATCTACTTTCATAGAGAACTTAGATGAAGTGAATATTCCTGAAGAACATAAGCAATATGCTTCGCTAGCGAAAAAGCCGCATGGATGGTTTATACCTATACGAAATCAACAGCGGCAAGTAATAGGTGTTTTTTCGATCTTTAGCCAAAAAACACAAAGTGACCAAATGTTTAAAAATATGTTTCGAAAAATAGGTGCTCTTGTTGCATTGGCTTATTCGTATGCAAGGACGCAGAAAAAAATTTGGGATTTAGCCTATACAGACATTACAACAGGTTTACCTAATCGTCACAGCTTTGTTAATACGATTGAAAGAGAAGTTCAACAGGGTCAAAGCGGCTTTATAAAAATATTAAAACCTAGTGAATTTCATCAAGTAGTTGAACTGTATGGCCGTGAAATTGGTGATGAACTATTAAGACAACTTGCCAAACGTCTTGAGCAAGACAAATCGGAAAATAATGAGTATGTTGCTAGATTTACAAGCTCTAGTTTGATTATGACTACAATGTCACTTCATGAAAATTTGCATGATTATGAGATGAGAATAAAAGAAACGATTCGCCAGCCTTTTATTATAGGAGGAAAGCAAATCTATATTACATTAAAAACGGGAATTGCTTCCTATAATGATGACATAAATATTAATGATGCGATCCGTTTTGCAGATAATGCGTTATCCTTTGCAATTGATCGACCAGGCACACATACAGAAATATTTACAACAGAGAAAAATGATGTGCTTGTACAGAAGATGACGGTCTTGAATCATTTATCAGAAGCCATCAAAAATAAAGAAATTACAGTCCATTTACAGCCTAAAGTAGATTTACGCAATGGAGAAATTCAAAGTATTGAAGCACTTGCAAGGTGGATTTCTCCAAAATTGGGTTTTGTTTCACCAGCAGTCTTTATTCCAGTAGCAGAGAGTGCTGGTAAGGTTCGAGAAATTGATGTGCTTATTTTAGAGACGGTACTCTCATGGCTTTCAGAACGACAACGCCTAGGAAAGAAATTAGTGAAAATAGCAGTCAATATTTCACCCGATCATTTTTACTACACACACTTTGTTCAGGACACGCTGAAACTTGTACAGAAATATAAAATTGACCCTAGCTACATTATCTTAGAAGTGACAGAAAATATTGGTTTAGTAGATTTTCAATCAGCCTATAAGATCATTCAAGAGCTAAAGAGCTATGGCTTTAAAACATCCGTAGATGATTTTGGAACAGGCTTTTCTTCATTAAGCTATTTGCAACAACTGCCATTTGCTGAATTAAAGATTGATCGTAGCTTTATTAATGCTATTGAAGATCCTGCAACACTTGCTATTGTTCGCTCTATCATTCAGTTAGCATTAAATTTAGGAATGATTTCAGTGGCAGAGGGCATAGAGACAGAGGAACAGGTTGAAATTCTACGTGCGCTAGGTTGCACTGTAGGACAAGGTTATTTCTATTTTAAGCCAATGCCAATTGAACAATTAGATATAATCCTTGATCAATAATTTAGTTTTGATAAAAGAATAGATGATAAATGGAGTTGTCCTAAATTTATTTTTGAGGCGACTCCTTTTTTCTGTTATACTAGTTGAGATAAAAATGAATCCGAACGGTGAGGAGAGAATCCCTTTGAGCAAAGTCTATGTATTTGATCATCCACTAATCCAACACAAATTAACTTATATTCGCGACAAGAATACAGGAACAAAAGAATTTCGTGAGCTAGTAGACGAAGTGGCAACACTAATGGCATTTGAAATTACACGTGATATGCCAGTAGAGGAAATTGAAATTGAAACACCTGTAACAATTGCAAAAACAAAAGTACTTTCTGGTAAAAAACTTGCAATCGTACCGATTCTACGTGCAGGTATCGGCATGGTGGATGGCGTATTAAAGCTTATCCCAGCTGCAAAAGTTGGTCATATTGGTCTTTATCGTGATCCAGAAACATTAAAACCAGTTGAATATTATGCAAAACTTCCTGCAGATGTTGAAGAACGTGATTTCATCATTGTAGATCCAATGCTTGCAACTGGTGGTTCTGCAGTGGAGGCAATTCATTCATTGAAAAAGCGTGGAGCTAAAAACATTAAATTCATGTGCTTAATCGCTGCTCCAGAGGGTGTAAAAGCTATTCAAGAAGAACATTCGGATGTAGATATTTACATTGCTGCACTTGATGAAAAATTAAATGACCATGGCTATATTGTACCTGGCTTAGGTGATGCGGGAGACCGCCTATTCGGTACAAAATAAAAATTAATACATGATATTTCCTCATTTAGGAAACTAATAACTTGTGAAAGCGTCCTTCAAATTGAAGGGCGTTTCATAGTATGTGTAGGTAAGTAACCCCTCATCATCGGGTAGATTGACCTTACATACAATAACAAAAAGGACGGTGCAGATCGTTTTGATAAAGAAATGGAAAGTAATGACGATTTTTGGTACAAGACCAGAAGCAATTAAAATGGCTCCTCTTGTTTTGGAGTTACAAAAGTATCCTAAGCAAATAGAATCTATTGTAACGGTAACAGCACAGCATCGCCAAATGCTCGATCAAGTATTAGAGACATTTAGTATTACACCAAACTATGACTTAAATATTATGAAGGATCGCCAAACATTAATTGATGTAACGACAAACGCCTTACAGGGTTTAGATAAAGTAATGAAAGAAGCACAACCAGATATCGTTTTAGTACATGGTGATACAGCGACGACTTTCATTGCGAGTCTTGCTGCGTTCTATAACCAAATTGCTATAGGGCATGTAGAAGCGGGACTTCGAACATGGAACAAATATTCACCATATCCAGAGGAAATGAATCGTCAACTAACAGGCGTGATGGCTGATTTACATTTTGCGCCAACAGAAGTATCTAAAAAGAATCTATTAGATGAGAATAAAAATCCAGAAACAATTTTTGTTACAGGAAATACAGCAATAGACGCATTAGCAACAACGGTCAGTGAACACTACACACATCCGGTATTAGATAAAATAGGCGAAGATCGTATGATTTTATTAACGGCACATCGTCGCGAAAATCTTGGTGAGCCAATGCGCCATATGTTTAAAGCGATTACCAGAATACTAGCAGAACATGAAGATGTTCAAGTTGTTTATCCAGTTCATATGAATCCGGCTGTAAGAGAAATTGCGAATGAAATTTTAGGGAAAAATAAACGAGTGCATTTAATTGAGCCTCTTGAAGTATTTGATTTCCATAACTTTGCAGCAAATTCATATATGATCTTAACGGATTCAGGTGGTGTGCAAGAAGAGGCCCCTTCATTAGGGAAGCCAGTACTTGTACTTAGAGATACAACAGAACGTCCAGAAGGAATTGCAGCAGGAACATTAAAGCTTGCAGGCACAGAAGAGGAAACAATTTATGCCCTAGCAAAGGAATTACTAACAGATAATAATGCCTACGAAGCAATGGCTAAAGCATCAAATCCATATGGTGATGGACATGCATCTAAGCGTATTGTTGAAGCGTTGCTAGGATTTTTACAAAAAACTAAATAAAATACTATATTTTATAATAAAAATAAGTCTAATGTACCTGTTGAAATGGGTAAGCTAATTTACGAGCATAATCTTGTCGTAAATTAGCTTTTTTTATGCGTGAGCAGGTTTTGAAATTTTGAAACTATGAAATTTCATACACAAATTTGTCAACAATTTGACAAGAGTATAGAGGCTGTGAAGTTTTTCTCCTTTACCAATTGACTTCAAATATCACCTATTGTATGCTTACAAAGGGTAAGAATGATAAGGGTTTCTGTTTATAAATAGGACGTTGAAACACTTGTTATATCAACTTTCTACTAAATTGACAGTTCAAAATAAAACTGTCGATTTGCAACGTTTTGTGCGTTTCGGTTTTTACCGAGTCGGTAAGGGGTGTAAGTTATTTTTTTGGGCATTTACACCTGTAATTGAAATGACTCTCCCATTACTATTCCGCTGTGAGTAGTGCTTTTCACTGCTCTTTTCTGATTTCACATAGTGGTCAGCAAACGTTTTCATTACTCGAAAAAACGATTCAGGAGATTACAACCAATGCTAGATTTGCATCACATTTTTGCTGTGCAGAAGAGGGCGTTATTTTTTTTGCTTGCACTCTGCGCATTAGGCTGGGGATTTACCCCCTATCAAACTGTTTTTGCGGGCATCGCAGTCGGTGCATTCTTTGGTACGTATAATTTTTGGATTCTAGTTCGGCGTATGGAGAAGTTTGACAGATCCATTAGTGAAGGGAAGAAAATAGGCTCACTTGGTACAGCGCTTCGCTTTGGATCAGGTGTTGCGGCAGTCGCAATAGCCATTTCGTTGCCAAACTATTTTCACTTAATTAGCACGGTTATAGGGCTAATGATTCCGTACGTTTTTCTCTTTGTCGAGAGAATTGTGTCACATGTAAGGAACCGCTAATGTGCTTTAAATTAGAAAGAGAGGTGAAAAATAACAATGAATCATGAAGCTCCGTTACTAGAAGTCGGTTTTTTAACATTTAACTTATCAACAGTTATGATGTTACTAGTTGCAGCAATTATCGTATTTTTAATTGCCTTTATTTCAACTAGAAGCCTAAAGTTAAAACCTACTGGTATGCAAAACTTTATGGAATGGATTATGGATTTCGTTAAGAATATCATTAAAAGCAACATGGATTGGAAAACTGGTGGTCGATTCCACGTTCTAGGTATCACACTAATTATGTTTATCGCAGTATCTAACTTACTAGGTCTTCCTTTCTCAATTGTCTATGGGCATGAGCTATGGTGGAAATCACCAACAGCTGACCCTACAGTAACGATGACGTTAGCAGCAATGATATTAGTCTTAACGCATTTCTATGGTGTAAAAATGAAGGGTACAGGTCATTATGTAGGTACATTCTTCAAACCAATGTCATTCATGTTCCCACTTAAATTAGTAGAAGAATTTGCAAACACATTAACATTAGGTTTACGTCTTTACGGTAACATTTACGCGGGTGAGATTTTACTTGGCTTACTTGCAGGTTTAGCATCATCAGGTGCTGTGGGATTCATCGGGGCAATCGTTCCTATGATGGCATGGCAAGGTTTCTCAATTTTCATCGGCTTTATCCAAGCCTTTATCTTTACAATGTTAACAATGGTTTACATGGCTCATAAAGTGAGCGATGACCATTAATATAAAGCATATACCCTATGCTTGAACAACAAAAACAAACAATTCCAAGGAGGAAATTTTCAAATGACAGGTTCATTAGGTTTATTAGCAGCAGCAATCGCAATCGGTTTAGGTGCACTTGGTGCAGGTATTGGTAACGGTCTTATCGTATCAAAAACAGTAGAAGGTATCGCTCGCCAACCAGAAGCTCGTGGCGTTCTTCAAACTACAATGTTCATCGGGGTTGCATTAGTTGAGGCCCTACCGATCATCGCAGTAGTAGTAGCATTCATCGTAATGAACAAATAATTCAGTTGAACACTGAATTTTACTAGTGGCGAAGCAGGATTCTCCAGATGAAACTTCGCCCTTCATTTTGGAACGGATAAAAGCTATGTGTAAATATAGCTTTTTAAAATAGGTAGTTTTTTAGTCACTATATTATGTTGAAGTTAAAGCTCTTGAAGGGAGTGAAACAATCGTGTTTTTAGATAATCTTGTACTAGGTGCAGGCGGTGCTTCGTTAAATAGTGGAGATATCATCGCAACATTAGTTATTTTCATCGTATTAATGTTACTACTAAAGAAATTCGCTTGGGGTCCACTTATGGGCATTATGCAACAACGTGAAGAATTAGTAGCGAGTGAAATCGAAGCAGCTGAAAAAGCGCGCAAAGAATCGCACCAATTTTTAGAAGAACAAAAGAGCCTTCTTAAGGAAGCTCGTACAGAAGCACAATCGATTGTTGAGGGCGCTAAGAAGCAAGGCGAATTACAAAAAGAAGAAATTCTTACTGTAGCTCGTAATGAAGCAAACCGCTTAAAAGAATCGGCTTTACGTGAAATCGAGTCTGAAAAAGAAAAAGCTATTGCAGCTGTACGTGATGAAGTCGTTTCATTATCTGTACTTGCAGCATCTAAAGTCCTTAGCAAAGAGATTTCTGAGGCAGACAACCGTGCTCTAATTGAAGAGACGATTGCGAAGGCAGGGGAAGCTCGATGAGTAATTCAACTGTAGCAAAACGTTACGCTCAAGCGCTTTTTGAATTGGCGCAACAAAAAAATATTCTTACTGAAGTAGGAGCAGACTTAAGTGAACTAACAAAAGTAGTAAAAGAATCTCCTGATTTTTTAACGCTTTTAAATGCACCTAAGTTCTCCGTCGAACGAAAAAAACAAATGGTAGCTGACATCTTTAATGGTGCAACACCAGAAGTTTTACACACTGTTCAACTTCTAGTTGAGAAAAAACGTGTAAACGAGATGACACAAATTGCTAAGGCATATGCTGAACTTGCTGCGCAAGCACAAGGCACTGCAGATGCAACAGTATTTTCAACACGTGCACTTTCTGCAGAAGAAAGCGCTAATATTTCAGCAGCGTTCGCGAAACTTGTTGGAAAACAATCATTAAATATTACAAACGAAGTTGATCCATCTTTACTTGGTGGTATTCGTGTTCAAATCGGTAACCATATTTATGATAGCTCAGTAGCAAACAAACTAGAGCGTCTAAAACGTGAATTAATCGGTTAATAATTTAGAAATGTGAGAGGTGACATACATGGGCATCAAGGCTGAAGAAATCAGCAGTCTGATTAAACAACAGATTGAGAATTATGAATCTGAACTTAAAGTAAGCGAAGTTGGTACAGTTATCCGTATTGGTGACGGTATTGCTCTTGCTCATGGCCTCGACAACGCCATGGCTGGAGAACTACTAGAGTTCTCTAATGGTGTTATGGGTATGGCTCAAAACCTAGAAGAAGGTAACGTTGGTATCGTAATCTTAGGTCCATACACTGACATCAAAGAAGGCGATGAAGTTCGTCGTACAGGTCGTATCATGGAAGTACCAGTTGGTGAAGAACTAATTGGTCGTGTTGTAAACCCACTTGGACAACCAGTGGATGGACAAGGTCCTATCAACACTACAAAATCTCGTCCAATCGAAAGTCCTGCTTTCGGTGTAATGGCTCGTAAATCAGTACACGAACCACTACAAACTGGTATTAAAGCGATTGACGCATTAGTACCAATCGGTCGTGGTCAACGTGAGTTAATCATCGGTGACCGTCAAACTGGTAAAACATCTGTAGCTATCGATACAATTCTTAACCAAAATGACCAAAACATGATTTGTATCTACGTAGCAATCGGTCAAAAAGAATCTACTGTACGTGGTGTTGTAGAAACTCTTCGTAAACATGGCGCTTTAGATTACACAATCGTTGTGACAGCTTCTGCTTCTCAACCAGCTCCATTATTATTCTTAGCACCATTTGCTGGTGTATCTATGGCTGAAGAATTCATGTTACAAGGTAAACACGTATTAATCGTGTATGATGATCTTTCTAAACAAGCATCAGCTTACCGTGAACTTTCACTTCTTCTTCGCCGTCCTCCAGGTCGTGAAGCATATCCTGGTGACGTTTTCTACTTACACAGCCGCTTACTTGAACGTGCTGCGAAGTTAAATGAAACATATCAAAATGGTTCAATTACAGCTCTTCCATTCGTTGAGACACAAGCTGGGGATATCTCTGCATACATCCCAACTAACGTAATCTCAATCACTGATGGACAAATCTTCTTACAATCTGACTTATTCAACTCAGGTGTACGTCCAGCGATTAACGCCGGTCTTTCTGTATCACGTGTAGGTGGATCTGCTCAAATTAAAGCGATGAAAAAAGTTGCGGGTACACTACGTCTTGACTTAGCTGCATTCCGTGAGCTTGAATCATTTGCTCAATTTGGTTCAGATTTAGATAAAGTAACACTTGCTAAACTTGAGCGTGGTAAACGTACGGTTGAAGTTCTTAAACAAGACCTTAACAAACCACTAAAAGTTGAAAAACAAGTTGCGATCCTTTACGCATTAACTAAAGGTCATTTAGATGATATTCCAGTACAAGATATCGTTCGCTTCGAATCAGAATTCTTAAGCTGGTTAGATTCAAACCACACAAACGTTTTAGATCATGTTCGTACTACTAAAGAGCTTGCTCCTGATGCGGATTATGAAGCAGCAATCAATGCATTCAAAAAAACTTTCGCTAAATCAGAATAAGTTCTAGCTAGTCACTTGATTAAAAAACAGAAGGTGGTGAAATACCAGTGGTAAACTTACGCGAAATTAAAGGTCGTATTACTTCAACAAAGAGTACGAAGCAAATTACAAAAGCAATGCAGATGGTTTCTTCTTCTAAGTTACGTCGTGCAGAGCAAAATGCTAAAGCTTACGTTCCTTACATGGAAAAAATTCAGGACGTAGTAGGCGCGATCGCTTCAGGCACAAAAGACAGCGGACATCCAATGTTAACTGCTCGTCCTGTTAAGAAAACGGCTTACTTAGTCATTGGTTCTGACCGTGGTCTTGCAGGTGCTTACAACTCAAGTATCCTACGTCAAGTACAACGTACAATTAACGAGCGTCATAAATCAAAAGACGAATACGTTATTTTAGCAGTAGGTCGTGTTGTTCGTGACTACTTTGTGAAACGTGATCATAATGTCATCAGTAATGTTGTCGGTCTACCTGACCAACCGACATTTGCTGATATAAAAGAAATCGCTCGTAATGCTGTTGGTATGTTCATTGATGGTACGTATGACGAACTTTATATGTACTATAATCACTTTGTCAGCGCTATTGCTAGCGAAGTGACAGAGAAAAAACTTCTTCCATTAACAGATATTGCCCCTGCAAGCGGTACTGCTTCTTATGAATTCGAGCCATCTGGTGAAGCAATTCTAGAAGTTTTACTTCCACAATATGCGGAAAGCTTAGTTTATGGCGCATTATTAGATGGAAAAGCAAGTGAACATGCTTCTCGTATGACGGCTATGAAAAATGCAACAGATAATGCAACTGATCTTATTTCAGACCTTTCTTTGCAATATAACCGTGCACGTCAAGCGGCGATTACACAAGAAATTACAGAAATCGTTGGTGGAGCTGCAGCCTTAGAATAGGCAAGCAGCTTCCCAATGTCGTATAAGAATACGATAGGAGGGTACACAGTAATGAATAAAGGACATGTTATTCAAGTAATGGGTCCAGTTGTTGACGTTAAATTCGACAATGGCCAATTACCAGCAATCTATAACGCTTTAACTGTTAAGATTGAACGTCCTAATGAAGAACCAACAATTCTTGCATTAGAAGTTGCGCTTCATTTAGGTGATGATTCTGTTCGTACAATTGCGATGTCATCTACTGATGGCTTACAACGTGGAGCAGAAGTAACAGACTTAGGAAAAGCTATCTCAGTACCAGTTGGTGAAGTTACACTAGGTCGTGTATTCAACGTACTTGGAGAAGTAATTGACTTAGGTGAAGAGATTCCAGCAGACGCACGTCGTGATTCAATTCACCGTGAAGCACCAACTTTCGAGAATCTTTCAACTACAGTTGAAATTCTTGAAACAGGTATCAAAGTAGTAGACTTACTTGCACCATATATCAAAGGTGGTAAAATCGGTCTATTCGGTGGTGCCGGTGTAGGTAAAACTGTATTAATCCAAGAATTAATCAACAATATCGCACAAGAGCACTCTGGTATCTCTGTATTCGCTGGTGTAGGTGAGCGTACTCGTGAAGGGAACGACTTATTCTTCGAAATGAGCGATTCAGGCGTTATCAAGCAAACAGCGATGGTATTCGGTCAAATGAACGAGCCACCTGGTGCACGTATGCGTGTAGCTTTAACTGGTCTTACAATGGCGGAATACTTCCGTGATGAGCAAGGCCAAGACGTACTTTTATTCATCGACAATATCTTCCGTTTCACACAAGCAGGTTCTGAGGTTTCTGCCCTATTAGGTCGTATGCCTTCTGCGGTAGGTTACCAACCAACACTTGCAACTGAAATGGGTAAACTACAAGAGCGTATCACATCTACGAACAAAGGATCTGTAACTTCTATTCAAGCGATTTATGTACCAGCCGATGACTATACTGACCCGGCTCCGGCTACAACTTTCGCCCACTTAGATGCAACAACTAACCTTGAGCGTAAATTATCTGAAATGGGTATCTACCCTGCGGTTGACCCATTAGCTTCGACTTCTCGTGCATTATCACCTGAAATCGTAGGCGCTGAGCACTACGCAATTGCTACTGGTGTACAACGTACAATCCAACGTTACCGTGAATTACAAGATATCATTGCAATCTTAGGTATGGATGAGTTATCTGATGAAGATAAACAAACAGTAGAACGTGCTCGTCGTATTCAATTCTTCTTATCACAAAACTTCCACGTAGCGGAACAATTCACTGGTCAAAAAGGTTCTTATGTACCTGTAAAAGAAACTGTTCGTTCATTCAAGGAAATCCTTGATGGCAAATGGGATCATCTACCAGAAGATGCTTTCCGTCTAGTTGGTTCAATTGATGAAGTAGTTGAAAAAGCGAAAAGCATGGGCGTAGAGGTTTAATACTAGGGACGAGGAGGAAAAAATATGAAGACAGTTCTAGTCAATATTGTCACTCCCGACGGCCCAGTATACGATTCTGAAGTATCAATGGTAATCGCTAAAACAACTTCAGGAGAAATCGGTGTTCTTGCAGGCCATATTCCAATGGTTGCTCCACTTGCAATTGGTGCAGTGAAGCTTAAAAAAGAAAACGGTTCGACTGATATTGTTGCTGTAAGCGGTGGTTTCATTGAAGTTCGTCCAGAAAAAATCTCAATTTTAGCGCCGTCTGCTGAAATTGCTGAAAGCATCGATGTTCAACGTGCTAAAGAAGCCGTTAAACGTGCTGAAGGACGTCTTCAAAGTAAACAAGACAACATTGATTTCAAACGTGCTGACCTAGCATTAAAACGTGCGTTGAATCGTATCAACGTTCATGAGGGTAATATCTAATTCATTTTTAACGGGCAGATATCGCATCTGCCCGTTTTTTAAGGTGAATAAATATAGAGAAATGGAGGATGCTACATGGAAATATATGAAGCGATTGGCCAAGAAGCTTTATTGGGTATTTTATCTCACCTGTTTTTTATTGCTATTACTTTTTACGCCTTACAAGCTTTTATGATCGAAAAACTATTTAAAAAGAATCGAGTTTTTCAAATTCAGCTCATTTATATTTTACTTAGTATTGCGATAGGCTCAGCAGTATCAAATTTCTTTCTTCAAATATCTAGCTGGTCAGGCAAACTCCCTTATTTATTTTAAAGAATTTGTTTCTTTCTTTCATAAATTTATAGGTCTACATGCTTCAAAGGACTTTATAATACCATTTGTGTGGCCCTTTGAACTATGTAAAAAGACGCTAATGCATTAAATTCTTATGAATTTCACGCTATTAGCTACCAAGATACCCATTGATAAATGTACGATAATAGGTGCCCGCCACTTCATTTTTTATAGAAAAAAATGAAAAGTTGTTTTTTATTCATATATCTTTGGGTATGTATTAGAAGCGAACGGGTTATTGGTCATTCACAAAAAAAATTTAGCAGCGTACAATAAATAAATAGCAAAAAATCTAATAATAGCTTAAAATAGTGATTTGGACGCTTGAACGAGCGTTAGAAAAGTTGTACTATAGAGTTGTTTGTTTACTGATTATGACATTATACTTCTTTATTAAAATAAAAATTTGGTAGGTTAATAGATTGAATTCGGAGGGACATAGGGTGGATAAAATAATAGTGACTGGCGGCCAAAAACTACAGGGAAAAGTACGTGTAGAGGGCGCAAAAAATGCAGTGTTACCAATACTTGCAGCAGCTTTACTTGCTTCAAAAGGAGAAAATGTAATTAAAGAAGTCCCTAATTTAGCAGACGTCTTTACAATAAATGAAGTACTTAAAAGTTTAAACGCAGCAGTTACATATATACCTGAAGATAATGCCGTATATATAGATGCAACAAAAGAACTTTCAAGTGAAGCACAATTTGAATTTGTTAGTAAAATGCGTGCATCTATTTTAGTAATGGGATCTCTACTTGCTCGTAATGGCTATGCTCGTGTAGCACTTCCTGGAGGCTGTGCAATTGGATCACGTCCGATTGAATTACACTTAAAAGGCTTTGAAGCAATGGGTGCAAAAATTTCATTTGGCCATGGCTATGTTGAGGCGAAGACAGAGGGTCGCTTAAAAGGGGCTAATGTGTATTTGGATTTCCCAAGTGTTGGGGCGACTGAAAATATTATGACAGCTGCATCTTTAGCTGAAGGGACAACTGTAATTGAAAATGCAGCGAAAGAGCCTGAAATCGTGGATCTTGCAAACTTTATTAATAGTATGGGTGGCCGTGTAATCGGTGCGGGGACAAATACGATTCGTATCGAAGGAGTCGATACATTATATGGAGTAGAGCATCATATTATTCCTGACCGTATTGAAGCTGGTACATTTATGGTAGCAGCAGCTATTACTAGAGGAGATGTGGTGATTGAAAACGCAGTTCCTGAGCATATGACTGCTTTAATAGCTAAAATGCGTGAGATGGGCGTAGAAATTACTGAGTTGGATGAAGGTATCCGTGTACGAGTTCCTCAAACACTAAAAGCAGTTGATATCAAAACAATGCCACATCCTGGTTTCCCAACAGATATGCAATCACAAATGATGGCGTTAATGCTTACTGCTGAAGGTACGAGTATTATTACAGAAACGGTATTCGAAAACCGTTTTATGCATGTTGAGGAGTTCCGTCGCATGAATGCTGGTGCTAAAATAGAGGGACGTTCTGTGTTTATCGAGGGGCCTGTGGATCTTCAGGGAGCTGAGGTAATGGCAACGGATTTACGAGCTGCGGCTGCATTAATTTTAGCGGGTCTTGTATCTGAAGGAATGACACGTGTCACAAAACTTCATCATTTAGATCGTGGTTATGTTGATTTCCATGGAAAGTTAGCATCTCTTGGTGCTAATATTGAACGTATTACAGAAGAAGTAGTGACAATTGAAGATGTAACAGTTGAATTGCCTACAAACTAAATAGATTTTAAAACCCTTTGCTTTTTTAAGCAGAGGGTTTTTGTTTTCTCATAACTACAAGAAATCTAGCATATTATTCCTTATGAAAAAATGGATGATTAGTATAGGTGTCATTTGCTTGATTGGAGCATTATATATGCTTCCTTTAGTAGGGTTTAGTGAAAGACAAGAGGCTATCATACCTCAAGCTAGTGATAAGAATGCTTGTGAAATATTTATAGAAGTGGAGGGGCAAGAAGAAAAAATCCCTTTGGAAACGTATATTACAGGGGTAGTTGCTGCAGAAATGCCCGTTTCTTTTAAAAAAGAGGCACTGAAGGCACAAGCTATTGCAGCACGCACATATGCTTTGAAAACGACAAATTACGGTAAAATTGCGATCGCCCCAACTGTGGCAAAGCAAGTCTTCTATGATGAAGAACAAAGAAAGGCGAATTGGGCTAGCAATTTCCTGGGAAATGAAAAGAAAATTGTCGAAGCTATCAATGAAACAGAAGGACAAGTTATTCTTTATAATAATGAATTGATTACAGCTATGTTTCATTCAACAAGCAATGGTAAAACAGAAAGCGCTTATGGATATGGTGGAAATGATATACCATATTTGCAAAGTGTTGCAAGTATATCTGATCAAGCATCTCCTAAGTTTGAGGCTGAACAAGAATGGACTTTAGCTCAATGGAATAAGCTCTGGCCTATACAATGGCAACCTAGTGATTTTAATCGTATTCAGTTATTTTATAATGATTCTGGGCGAGTAGAACGTTTACAGCTAGGGAATAACGTCTGGACAGGGAGAGAGGTAAGAACGCTCCTTGGTATTCCATCAACTGATTTCACAATCATCTTTAATGCCAATAAAAGAAAGGTTCAAGTGAAAACTCAAGGTTATGGGCATGGAGTGGGCATGAGTCAATATGGAGCTGAGGCAATGGCAAATGAAGGGAAATCTGCTGCCGAAATTTTACACTATTATTATCAAGATATTGAAATAAAAAAAATAGATGCATGTTTAAAATAACTTCTAGTTGTTCACACTGCAACTAGAGGTGATGAAAATGAGAGAGGATAAAAATAACAAAGCTTCTCAAAACCAAGATCCAAATCAAAAGGAAAATGGCCAATTACAAAAGAAACCGTGGTTTTGGCCAGTAGTTTACACAGGTGGTGCACTTGTTCTAGCAGGATTGTTATTTGGTTACAATAGTCTCGTATCAAAAGTAGAAGAGGCTCCTTTACCAGATTTAGCTGAAGTAGATCCAGGTCCTGTAGTGGAAACGAATGCACGTACAGAAAACATGATGTATCCATTCAAAGAAGAGAATTTTAGTAAAGTACAAGTCTTACAAGAATTTTACGAGTTAGAGGCAAATGAAGAGTCTCGTGAAAATGCACTAATGGTATTTAATCAAACATTTACTACATCTTCTGGAATCTCTATTGCTATGAATGGTGAAGAATTTGAAGTACTAGCTGCAATGAGTGGTAAAGTACTAGAGGTAAAACTAGACGCATTTACAGGCAATAAGATCGTGATCGAACATCCAAATGGCATGCAGACACATTATAGCTCTGTGAAGGATATCGCTGTTAAAGAAGGCGATGAGGTTACACAAGGTCAAGCATTAGGAAAAGCGACTGACAACGAGTGGAATCAAGCGGCTGGCGTCCACATGCATTTCGAAATTCTTGAAAACGGAAAATATATCAATCCGAAAAAATTACTAGCTTTTTAATGAGAAAAGCTAGTAACGCATAAAAAGTCAGCATTTTATCAAGAAAATGCAAAACGTGTTCTGAATAGCTTTGTCCTCACATAAGGTGAAGAAATGCGCAAATGTGCATCTGATTGCCAAAGCATTTTGTGAAATTGTGTGGAAAGGACGAAGAACGTGCATGAGCACATTCGGAAGCGCTGCATACGCCTCGGTGAATTACTGATTGAGACGCGTGAGACTGTGCGTGTCCTCGCGAAAATGACTGGTTATTCAAAAAGTACGGTGCACAAGGATTTAACAGAGCGATTACCAACAATTCATGAAGGATTAGCTGACCAAGTGAAAGAAATACTCGCCTACCATAAGGCCGTACGTCATATTCGCGGAGGAGAAGCAACGAAAAACAAGTGGAAAGAAAGAGCGAGTCAAGAATGATTCGTTCTTTTTTGTTGTGTTGGACAAACATAAGTGATGATTTTCTAAGGAATAGTAATTCTATATTATAGCCGTTCACTGCGTAAAAAGAAAACAGTCTTATTCACTAAATTTAGGTGAAATTACCAATAGAATATGATAAAATATTCTAGATAAAGAGATAAAATGAACGTTATGTAGTTGGAACTGGCGGGAAGGAGAAATTATAAAATGTTTTCGAAAGATATTGGCATTGACTTAGGGACTGCGAACGTATTAATCCACGTTAAAGGGAAAGGGATTGTCCTCAATGAACCATCTGTTGTGGCGATCGATAAAAAGACAAATAAAGTATTAGCGGTAGGGGAAGA
This sequence comes from Lysinibacillus sp. G01H, assembly GCF_028872195.1. Taxonomy (NCBI): domain Bacteria; kingdom Bacillati; phylum Bacillota; class Bacilli; order Caryophanales; family Bacillaceae; genus Lysinibacillus; species Lysinibacillus sp. G01H. The sequence goes on from NZ_CP118397.1 coordinate 622,031, forward strand.
AGCCCGCCAAATGGTAGGGAGAACGCCAGGTAATATCACAGCTATTCGTCCACTAAGAGACGGAGTCATTGCAGATTTTGATGTGACAGAGGCGATGTTAAGACATTTCATCAATAAATTAAACGTAAAAGGATTTTTGGCGAAACCACGCATATTAATTTGTTGTCCAACGAATATTACAAGTGTTGAACAAAAGGCAATTCGTGAAGCTGCTGAAAAATCCGGTGGTAAAAAAGTATATTTAGAGGAAGAGCCAAAAGTAGCAGCAATAGGTGCTGGAATGGATATCTTCCAACCAAGTGGAAATATGGTAGTCGATATCGGGGGCGGAACAACAGATATCGCAGTTCTATCAATGGGTGATATCGTAACAAGTGAATCCATTAAAGTAGCAGGCGATGTGTTTGATAACGATATTTTGCAATATATTAAAAAAGAATATAAATTGCTAATTGGGGAACGTACTGCAGAGGCAATCAAAATGACAATTGGTACAGTTTTCAAAGGTAGTCGCAATGATACAATGGATATTCGTGGCCGTGATATGGTAACGGGTTTACCACGTACAATTACAATTGAGTCTGAAGAAATTGAACGTGCACTACATGAATCAGTAGCCATGATTGTCCAGTCAGCTAAAAATGTCTTAGAAAAAACACCACCTGAACTATCAGCCGATATCATTGATCGTGGAGTGATTATAACTGGTGGTGGTGCATTATTACATGGAATGGACCAGCTATTAATAGAAGAGCTAAAGGTACCTGTTTTCATTGCAGAGAGACCTATGGATTGTGTAGCCATTGGTACAGGTATCATGCTTGAAAATATTGATCGTGTGCCAGCATCCTTATAAAATTAAAATGAGGTGATTTCTTTGTTTAAAGGATTTTATACAGTTGCAACAGGTATGATCACGCAACAAAGAAGAACAGAATTACTTACCAATAATTTATCAAATGCGAATACACCAGGATTTAAGGCAGATCAATCTACGATTCGCTCATTCCCAGATATGCTAATGTCTAGCATTGGAAAAACAAATGCTCCTGCTCACCAACAAGCCGGCGCTGAATATATGAGTCAAGTAGGAGCTTTAAATACAGGGACATATTTACAAGAAACATTACCAAATTACATACAAGGCCAAATCTATAACACTGATTTTACAACAGATATGGCATTGATTAATGGAAACTTACCACAAAATGAAGATGGTGTTACGGGTTCAATTTTCTTCCGACTAGAACATCCTGCTGGTGGTGAGGCTTACACACGTAATGGTAATTTCACATTAGATGGGCAAGGCTATTTAGTTAACGGTCAAGGATTATATGTACTAAATGATGCTGGGCAACGTATCCAGCTACCAAATGATGATTTCCGATTAGATGAAAGTGGCGCTATCTTTGTAAATAATCAACAAGTAGCTCGTGTTGGTGTATCATTTGCTGCTAACCCGAACATGCTACAAAAACAAGATAATGGCCTTATTCGTACAGAAAATGGTGAGAACTTGCCAACAGCTTATGGAGCGAATGGTGTTTCCTTTACACTACGTCAAAACTTTTTAGAAGGGTCAAACGTAGATTCTAGTCGCACAATGACAGATTTAATGACTGCCTACCGTGCATTTGAAGCAAACCAAAAAGTATTACAAGCTTATGATCGTAGCATGGAGAAGGCTGTAAATGAAATCGGAAAAATTTAATGGGCGAACAGGAGGCTTTTATCAATGCTACGTACAATGATTACAGCTACAAACACAATGGGGCAATTACAAAACAAACTGGATACAATTAGTAATAACATTGCTAACAGTAATACAACGGGCTATAAAACAAAGGAAGCATCCTTTAATGAATTACTTTATCAGCAATTTAATAATGATAAGCAGGATCGCGCAGAACGACAAACACCTGTTGGTATTCGCTATGGATCTGGTGCAATGGTCGGCCAAATTAAATCCAATGAAAAGCAAGGTTCATTACAAACAACTAATCGTGATTTAGACTTAGCTTTCACAAAAGCGAAACAATATTTCAATATTTTGATGCCAGATGGTGAAAATGGAACTGAAACAGTGTATACTCGACAAGGTGACTTTTATTTATCTCCATTGAATAATGGAACAGTTATGCTTGTAACAGCAGAGGGTTATCCAGTAGCTAATGCTGCAGGACAAGCTATTACATTACCCGACACGGTTCAAAAGTTTGCTGTTCGAGATGGTGGCGTATTAGAAGCAGCTTATCAAAATGGAGATATAATTCGTACGAATTTAGCTGTAACAGAATTCCAAAAGCCGCAATTAATGGAGCATGTTGCCGGTTCTTATATGGGATTACCTAATAATTTAGCTGAACTTGGCTATACGCAGGCGGAAGTTTTGACAGAGCTTGTGGGAGCCAACCGTCAGCAAATTGGCATGCAAAGTGGTACACTAGAAATGTCCAATGTTAACCTCTCGAAAGAAATGACAGAACTCATTCAAACACAACGTTCTTATCAATTCAACGCAAGAGCGGTGACATTAGCAGATCAAATGCTTGGACTAATTAATGGCATTCGATAGCAAGTTATCCAAAAGCGCATAGTAAGGAATGAAGAGGAGTACAATCTATGACAAACGATTCACGTCGACGTTCTGTGCCGACACAAGAAACCGATACGCAACCGCAACCAGAAAAGAAAGAACGCCGCTCGACTGGAGAGCAACGCGAGGTTCGATGGGTGCAAATCCGACTGATTCCGATTTGGTTACGCATTGTAATTGTTCTCATTTTAGTCGTTGTTGCCGCAGCATTAGGCGCAATGTTTGGCTTTAGCGTTATTGGAGAAGGCAATGCTATGGATATTTTTAAACGAGAAACATGGCAGCATATATTTGATATTATGAATGGTAAAGAATAACATTATTCTTTACCTTACTTTGTGTATACATACTTAATTTTTGAGGGGGAAATGACATGTTATCTGCAGAACAAATACAAGCAATTTTACCACACCGCTATCCTTTTTTATTCGTAGATCGCATCATTGAATTAGAAGAAGGGAAGCGTGCAGTAGGATTAAAAAACGTTTCAATCAACGAAGATTTTTTTAATGGGCACTTCCCAGGTTATCCAGTTATGCCGGGTGTGTTAATTGTGGAAGCTTTAGCTCAAGTAGGTGGAGTGGCTTTATTAAATGCTGAAGAATTTAAGGGTCGTTTAGCATTTTTAACGGGTGTTGATAATTGTCGTTTCAAGCGTCAAGTCGTACCTGGCGACCAACTTAAATTGGAAGTAGAATTTGTAAAACTTCGTGGCGCAATGGGTAAAGGTCATGGTGTAGCAACGGTAGATGGAGAACTTGTATGTGAAGCCGATATTCTATTTGCCATTGGGCCTGAACAGCCTAAACAAGCTTAATTTGCATTTGTAGACCAAAAGATATAAAATAGATAAAGTCAAGTCAAAAATTGATTAGTAGGTTCTTAAATTGCGATGGTAAATAAGCGATTGTGAATTGAAATAGATGTAATTTTTAGGTTTTACAAACGTAGGAGGATTATTAAGATGTATAAGGAATTGTCTTCAGGTATTAAAATTAGCATTACTCGTTCGATTTCAACATCTTTTGAAACATACTTAGCAAGTATTGGTTGGGATGAAGAGCGCTTTTCCATGGAAGACTTCATTGCAAACTGGCAGACTTATTTTCAGGAGAATGCCGCGTGGATCGAAAAAATCCCTTCTGATACATTGATGAGCGCACAGTTTCATGAAGAAATGGCACAAAAAATCGATGAGGTTATTGCCAAAATTTTAAATGAAGAACCAACAGCACAGCAAGTCGAAACAATCGAGGCATTGCAAAAAGAGCTAGGCACAAACTATAGCTACGACTGTAAAGCAGAGGCAGCATATATTGAACAGTTATTAAAAGAAAAACAAAAATAGTTTGTACAAAAATCGGATAGTTCCCTCCTTTCTCGGGCAATCTATGTAGGATCACAAATACAGTAGATGTATTTGATGACATAGTACCCAAGAAAGGAGGTTTTTTACTATGTGGAAAATGTCATTTTTAACCATCATTCTTGCAACTGCATTCCTTGGAGGTTGTAACTGGGGAAATAATGCAGTAGAAGATCACCCTGTTCGAGAAGTCGAGAATGACGTACGTCGAGGAGTCGACGATGTCGAAGACGCATTAGATCCGAATAATCGTGATGATGCATACGATCGCAATAATGTAAATGGGAATGGTGTAGATCGAGGTACTGTTAACGATAATACAACATTACCTGAAGCAACAACACCTGGTTCAAATGCCGATATGAACGGCACAAACGGCTACGACAACACACCAAATGCAAACGGTGTAAATGGTGTTGAACGTAATGACAACATGAACGGTAACAATAAAAATGATGTTGTCGACGATAAAGTAAACAACACTGAAAAATACCGTGATGGTATGAACAACCGATAACATAAAAAGAGTGTTTCCTCTGCGGAAAACACTCTTTTTTCAATTTAGAGGAAAGCGAAGTGAATACCCGCGAAAGCAGAGTGAATACCCGCGAAAGCGAAGTGAATACCCGCGAAAGCAGAGTGAATACCCGCGAAAGCGAAGTGAATACCCGCGAAAGCAAAGTGAATACCCGCGGAAGCGAAGTGAATACCCGCTGAAGCAAAGTGAATACCCGCGGAAGCAGAGTGAATACCTGCAAGCTAAGCAAAACCCCCATCAAAAAAAATTCTTCATATGCTCCAGTAAGTTTTCAGGTAAATGGTAAACACGATTCTTATAGGTACCGGTATATGGAAACTGAAACTTCCGTAGCAATCGAGTAGCTGCATCGCTAGAATTAATTCTAAAAAACGCTCGTAACTGTTTATTGGTAATAGAATGACTAATCAATAACCGATAATCAAGCATAGCCTCTGCGAAAATTTCTATACTTCTATAATGACAAAATGAACATTTCCAAATGCCACGATGAAAGTACATATTATTTTGATAGGTACATTTTGGACAAAGAACACCGTGTCGAAATCGTGATGGGGAAATCGATGTATGAATTTGAGGAATCATCTGTTTAGAAAGTAGCGCGTTCACTAATTGGGTTAAATGATTATCCGTCATTAATTTTTTAGGGTGCTTTTTAAAAAGCGACTGGAGATACTTATGAAGACCGGACGCATGAAAAATGGGGAGAGTACTAGTTGAATTGACGATGATTGTGGAAGGATTTGCTATAACAACAGCCCCTTCAACAGGAAGGGAATAACTTGCAATAAGATTTTTAAGAAATCCCCTATGACGCTCAGTTTGAGTAAGAGCATTTGGAAATCCTTCAACAGTACCATCAACCTTTGTGCGTATGCATTGATGTGTGTGTTGATCAAATTCAAGACGACCATGTATGTTTTTGATTTCTACAACCAACATAAAATGAGGACAAATAAAAAGCGTATCAATCTGATGCAGATGTTGAGCCGAGTTCATAAGACATAAATTATGTAAGACAAAAAAGGTATTTGGGTATATTAATTCATGCCATACGCGATCAACTTTTTGTTCGCCAGCAAACCCTGCATCTAGTCGACGATACTGCTCTTGATAATAATGAAATTCTACATCATCCTTTAAAAGGCGCCTCATCAAAGCCTCAAGCCATAATAATTTTAAAGGCTTCTTCCTTATAGCAACCACCAAATGTAACCCTCCTTTTTTAAATTGTATTGTACAAAAAAATTACTGCTTGTCCAATAAAAAAAACGATGCAAAATTCGCATCGTCAGTCATTTTTTAATTTTGGTCGCTTTTTCATATCTTGCGTAAAGCGATCCAATAAATCCTCTAGAGAGACGCCCTCAGCAAGTAGCTCTGAAAGTAATTGTTCTGCATATTTTGAGCGTTTAATTTTAAGAGTACCTTTTAATAGTACTGAAACATGATCACCGATTTCTTCAACAGTATGTACGATCACCTGAAAAGGAGCAGGTTCATTATCTGGAAATGAAATAACTGCACGTACATTGAAGACTGTAGCATTCGCTAAGAGCTCATCAAAGGTTGAGCGATATTGTTTTTCCATAAACAATTCAAGTACCCAAGATTGATGGCTATTTTCCTGATTAATAATGATGCCATCGATTAAAGGGAATGGTTGCACGCCATCTTCTGTGACAAGGTCAAAGGAAAGCATTTTAAAGGTTTTCAATATGTATATTCCTCCTAAGTCTGTCATTCTTTTAGTATAACACATGAGGTAGCAGTTGTTTGTGATGCGCACCTGTGACGATTTTTCAAAAACTGCGAAATTGCAGATTTCATGAAATAGCATTTGCCATTACAGCCTAAAGCATTCAGTTAAAAAATTAATAAAAAATAGAAAATTAAAATTGCTAATTTACCCAATTTATGCTCAATAACTGAAGGAAATTAACAATATTGATTTTTGCGAATGCTGGAATCATTTTGTAAGATGAGAGCAATCAAAAACAAAGGAGGTGAACGAATGAATCAAGTCGGATTGGTTGGAAGGTTTACAAAAGACCCAGTGTTACGTTACTTATCTGGAAATCGTGTGCAGACTCATTTCTCACTAGCCATTAATCGTAATTTTAAAAACAATCAAGGGGAAGTAGATACAGATTTTGTTTTCTGTACAGCTTGGGGAAGGCTTGCAGAGAATATCGTTAAATATTGCGGTAAAGGTTCGTTAATCGGTGCCAATGGCCGTATTCAAACAAGGTCATTTGTAAATGAGGAAAGCACAAAGATTTTTATGACAGAGGTAGTGGTTGAGGATGTTAGATTTTATCAACTTAAACAAAGAGATAGTGACGAAGCAGTTACTGTACCGTCACAGCCACCGAATGAACAAGAGCACTTAAAGGATTTTGTATTACCTTAGCAAGAAAGTTTACATACGGGGCAAGAGAATATTCATTGTCTGATCCGCCATTCTCCTTATAATTCTTGCACCGTAACGACAGAAAGGAATGTGATGTGTACCCCTAATAATAAACATTGCTGAAGACCGCACAGCAATGGGATTTTCAACACAACTAAATATGAATGATGAAGTAAGTAGGGAAAAGAAGTAGCAAGTTCCACTAAAAGAGCGCCAAGAATTTGCTCTTGGCGCATCTCATTATTATATATCTAATGTTATTAAATCGCGGAGTTCTTGATCTTCTAACTCGGTCAACCATTGGCTTGACTGAATAAGCTCTTCGGATAATGCAGATTTCTGCACCAGCATCTTATCAATTTTTTCCTCGATCGTGCCAATTGTCACAAATTTATGGACCTGCACAAATTGTGTCTGTCCGATGCGATAAGCACGATCTGTTGCTTGATTTTCAACAGCAGGATTCCACCAGCGATCTGCATGTAAAACATGATTGGCTGCTGTTAGATTAAGTCCTGTTCCACCAGCTTTCAAAGAAAGGATAAATATAGGGAAATCTCCTGCCTGGAAAGCCTCTACTAAGCGGTCTCGCTGCTGCTTAGGCATAGCACCAGTTAAAAACGGTGCATCTACATTATATAATTCACTAAAGCAATGCTGTAGTAATTGTCCCATTCCAATATATTGTGTAAAGATGAGACATTGCTCTCCATTGTCCACAATCTCTGCTGCCATTTGTACAATGCGCTCTAGCTTAGTTGAACGTGCAAGCATTGTTTTGGCATCCTCGAAAGGTTCCTTTAAATATAAGGCAGGATGATTACATAGTTGCTTTAATTTACTGAGCATCTTTAAGACGCGCCCCTTTTTTTGAAAGCCTGTTAATTGCTCTAGCTGATCAAGCGTCTCTAAAATATAGCCCTCATAGAGTGAAGCCTGCTCTGTTGTTAATGGACAATATTCATTCGATTCTAGCTTATCTGGTAAGTTAAGCTGTAAATGTGGGTCACGCTTTGTACGACGTAACAAGAACGGCTGAATTTTTGCTCGAAGCTTCTGTTTATGCGACTCTGATTCGTCCCGTTCAATAGGCAAAATAAATTCTTCATTGAAGCGGCCAAAGCTACCTAGATAGCCCTTATGAATAAAATCAAAAATAGCCCATAACTCAGATAAACGATTTTCTACAGGTGTCCCAGTGAGAGCAATGTGATGGTCACCTAGCAATTTACGAATGGCTTTTGATTGTAATGTTTGCATATTTTTTATATTTTGAGCCTCATCGAGTACAACTGCTGCCCAATCGATATTCTGTAAAAATTCAGTATCCTGTGACACAGTACCATAGGTTGATAAAATGACATGTGGTCTTTCTGCTGTCACTAGCTGTTTAAACTCTTCATCCTTTGCTCGATTTGTTTGATAATGTGTATGCACAATTAGAGACGGGGCAAATCGAGCAAGTTCTTTTTGCCAGTTCCCAAGCACTGAAGTAGGACAAATAATGATGGATGGCTTTGTATAATCAGTTGATGACTCATAAATATGAAGTAAATAGGTAATCAATTGAACCGTTTTTCCAAGGCCCATATCATCAGCTAGACATGCACCGAAACCTTGTTGGCGCATAAAGACTAACCATTCATAGCCCTCTAATTGATAGGGGCGTAATTCGGTTTGTAAGGACGATGGAATTGAAACGGTAGGCAAGCCTTTCTTCTCTAGAAGCTGCTCCATGTATGCTTTTAATGATTGTTGTATTTCTAGTGCAAAGACTGGATCATCTCTCAGTGCATCATCTGCATCCTCTTCCTCAAGAGGGGCAGACAAGTCTTCTGGTAATTCTCTAAATAATAATTCTCGAACAGTCCAACTTTCATCTTCTGCCTGCTGCATTAATTCACGCATTTCTTGCATCCAATTGGCATCTACTCGGAACCATTCAGTACCAATACGAATAAATTCACGTTTCTCATCCACGAGCTTTTTAAATTGCTCAGCCGAAATCGTTTGTCCGTTCATAGAAAATTGCCATTTAAACGTTAAAATATCATCTAAACCTGCTACCTTCCTTGTAGAGACATTGCTAGTTGTGACGCGTACTCGAATTTTAGATTGTTTTAAATCCTTTAGCCATGCTGGGAGTACAACATCGAAACCAAGAGCCTGTAATCTAGCGAGATCCTCACGTAGGAATGAGCGAACTTCTAAATCTTCCAGTGTCACACGAATAAAGATATCACTATTGATCGTATCAGTGGATAGAAGTTCTACAATTTGTTGTTGTTGCTGCGCAATTTCAGTTGCAAACATTCGCCATTTTGCAGGTAGTGCCTCTTCTATAGGTAAAGATTGTTTACGAATAGCAGGTGTCCAATAGTTTTTGGTTGTAGCGGTGCTTAGGACCGTTTCTAATAACCATACATCTGTCTCTTCCTCGGGCTCACTTAACCGTAAAGAAACGGAAACGGCTCCAGCCTGACGAGCTTGATCTAATGGCCAGCCACCTCGTAGGAAAAAAGGTAGTAACTTTGGTAAATCAGCTAGTATTAGACCAACCTGAGAAAGCTTCTGCTGTACAGCTGTTTCCAATAATGCTGAATCTATATGATCAATAGGGAAACTTAATGATAAAAAATCATCTGCAATCACAGCATGTGACCAAAGGGACGGCTCTTGCCAGTATTCCTGTAATGCGAATACCTTTTTCAGCCATTCCATACTTTCTTCATTTGCACCAATCCAATTGATGAAAGGGTGCTGGAAGCTTGTTGAAAAAATATCTAGTAACTCAGCTGTAGAAACCTCAATTGTATAATCAGTCCGATTTGTTAATAATCCATAAACATTTGCCTCATAAGTAAAGAATAGCGAAGAAATTAGTGTATCAACATCAATTGTTGCACCATTTGCAGTAAAACCCTGCAACGTAAAATATCCTTCCCGAGCTACTTCAATACGGAGCTGTTGTGTTTTGGAAAAAGGGGAAGGAGCATTTATTGTCATCATACTAAGTTTCCTTTCTCAATTTCTTCTTGTAACGCACGTAGTCGTTTATATTCTGCACGAATGGTTTGCATATATGTTTCAAAATAAGCTGCTTTGCCAGCTCGCTTTGCAGCACTCCGCATACTTTTCCAAATACGCACAGCCTGTTTATAATTTAAGCGTGATTTTTGAGCAATTTCAGCCATTGCATAGACATGATATAAAGGTAAAACAGTTGCAGGTTCAATCTGCAATACATCCTTTAATCCACACATTTCTAAATAGGATAGAGAGGATGGGTTTAATTGATGTAGGGCTGCCCATTCCCGATAGCGACCTTTTTTAATTAAAAAACTTGAGAACGGCTGTAGTCCATACACACCAAAGGCACTGTATAGCATTGCTTCCTCTTCCTCCGTAAGCTGGATCTCATCAAATAGAAGTTGGAATTGCCTTACGTATTGGGCACGTTGAACGACCGGAACGACCTCCTGTAGAAATACTTCAGTCAAAGGTAAAATTGCTCGTAAAATGACTGCTAATGAATAGGACTCTCCTGCACGTTGAGCAAAAGTAGCCAGTTCAAACAAGTCCTGCATTTGTGGTAAATCAATTTGTGCCAAACTTTCAAGCAGCAAATTCTCTTTCTGTAATAGCACATAAAATAATAATTTTAGCGATTGTAGAGAAATTTCTGCTGAAGGGTGATCAAGATTATTTATATATGCCAATTCCTTTTCACGTCGAGGCTTCTCATAAAAAAGCACTGCCCATAGCAGCATGTATAGACGAAGTCGGTTGGCGAAAAGCCCTTGTCGTTCTAATAAAAATTCTCTTACTAGCTCTTGGATGGCGTCATAAAATGGGTCAGTCGCAAACAGACGTGACCGATTAGAAAGCTCTGTGAGAATGCTCTCAAAAGATTGAGTGCTTTGATCGATAAAATATTTCATATAAGATGAATCTAAAGAATGACCAGGTGTTTCATTTAAATGCCGCCATATCGAATTTAAAATGGCTAGTTCCATATAGAGCTTATAAAGGGGTTGCCATTCACGCTCAAAGGGCATATGCCGACGAAGACGCTCCAAAGCATCGGTTCTTACAGCGGAAAGCCCATAGCCTTCTAGTATGCGCCCAGGTGGTAATAATCGTTTCATCACCTCATCCACCATCATCGACCAGCTTTGCGGGCTGCGTTCATCTGCTAAAGATTTTAATTGAACTGATTTTTGTGCACGCCAAGCACTCGACCAATTTTGAACCGAATCAAAATATTGGTAGAGAGCGAGTAAAGCACCTATTTGATGTCGACACCATTTTGCTTGAGGACAGCTACAATGTAGCTCTTCCTTTGAAAAATCAATTTCAACAGAAGCGGGTCTGACATCTTGAACACTTGCATATAATATAGAACTTGCTCCATTAAATCGTTCAAAAACAATGGACTTATTCCTTACTGAAAAGACAGCACGGCGTACTAGTTCCTCATCTTCGGTAGAGGAAGGATGTAACCCTTGTTCAGCTTCTTTTAATTTAGTCAGCACAAATGTTTGATGTTCCTTAGCTAATTGCGATATAGACAATGCCATAACCTCACTCCTTTCATCATGTATGGCTATAGTTAACATTGTTAATTGTAAAAAGGAAAAAAAGACTGTCCTTCCATTATACGATTAAAATGCAGTAATGATAAGCTGAATGATCAGAAAGAAAAAAATGAGGTAAAGATAGTTAACAAGGCTTTTGATTTATGTTAAAATCTGAATAATCAGATAACTAAGGAGGGATGAAGGATGATGCAAGTTCAATACATGAAGCCGTTTTACACAAAAGTTACTGGAGATAAATTACGTCTCGTATTTGCTTATCAATATTTCTCTATTTTAAAAGAGAATGAGATTTTCCATTTCATTCCCATAGAAGGTAAAGAGATGATCATCAACATGAAGACACAGCAGATTGAAAATTTATCTGAGGTATTTGTTTTCCAAAAAGGAAATCGCTTTATTCGATTACCACTTTATCAACTATTGCTTATTACCAATGTACATGAGCATTTAGCACCAATACTTGAAAGCGCTACACCAAAGCAACAAATTCCGATGGTTTCTACTGTGACAGTTGGCGAAATCGATCAGCTTATCGCAGAGCTAGAGGACAGAAATTGGGATCATTTAATTGATCAAGCATTACTAGAGAATGATAAAGCACTCTTTTTCGAATTGCTACAGCAAAAGAACCATCAACATGGGGGTTTCAAAATTGAATAGAAGGCATGTCCAGTAAGCACCTACTTTTCATAAATGACAAGCAGGTGCTTTTATGATGTGGTTGATCAACTATAATATGTTAATAACTCATAAAAAATTAGAAACCATTTCCAAAAAAGGTCAATAGATGAGATGATGGACCGATATATAGGTTAAGAAGGTGGTGAAATCATGCTTGGTAAGTGGTCAGCAACGGGGATGGCAATCCTGAATAATATGAATCATCATTATGGGGCGATGAGTAAAGCTATGCTGCGAATTTCTTCGGGTTATCGCATTAATAGTGCGGCTGACGATCCAGCTGGACTGGCGATTTCTGAAAAAATGCGTGCACAAATTCGTGGCTTGAATATGGCAGCTAAAAATATACAGGATGGTATTTCTCTTGTGCAGACGGCAGAGGGGGCACTGAATGAAACACATGCCATGATTCAGCGTATGCGTGAGTTAGCAGTGGAAGCAGCCAATGATACATTAACGGATGATGATCGTAAAAAATTAGATTTGGAATTTCAGGAATTAAAAAAGGAAATTCAGCGCACATCGACCGATACAGAATTTAATACGAAGACATTACTCAATGGGGATTATGAAACAAATGGCCTTAAGATTCAAGCAGGTGCCAATGCAGGACAGAGTATAGAATTATTTATCAATGGGATGGGGTCCGAGGAACTTGGGGTGAAGGATGCTTCTATTGCTACTCGTGAGGATGCGGAAAAAGCTATGTCTTCAATGGATGAAGCCTTAAAACGTGTTTCCAATGAGCGCTCACGTCTTGGTGCCTATCAGAACCGCTTGGAACATGCCTATAATGCCAATGTGAACACCGCAGAGAATTTACAAGCAGCAGAGTCTCGTATTCGAGATGCAGATATCGCAAAAGAGATGATGAATATGGTGAAGGCGCAAATTTTAATGCAAGCAGGTCAATATGTTTTAGCCATGCATATGCAACAGGCCCAGTCCATTTTAAAATTATTAGAAGTAGGAAAAAAATGATGAATTTCAATTAACATTGAAATTCATCATTTTTTAATGTTTATTTTGACAAAGCATCAATTGCTAATTTAGCAGTTGCAGTTGCTTCATCTTGCAATGGGATGACGGCCTGGCGCATTTTTTCTTGAACTGTTGTATAGGATTCAAGAATTGCTACAGCTTGTTCAAACAATGTCACACCATTCCAATCATCAACCTCGACATGACCGATGACAGGCTGATCAACGATATCAGCAAACGCATCAATTTTCGGATCATACGAAATGGCAATAAACGGTGTCGCATAGATTGCCGAGAAAATTAAGGAGTGCAGTCGCATACCTATTAATAGTTGAGATTGACCAATCACTGCGATTTTTTCTTCAATAGATAAATCAGCAGGAGCAATCAAGCTCTTTTCCTTCATAAGTGCTGCTACTTCCTGTGAAGTAATAAAATCATGCTCACCATGCATAGGGAGGAAGACGATTTGCTCACCCTGACGCACTAATTCATCTAGGCTATGTGCAATTTTCTCTTTGTAGGCAACAGCGGAAGGCCAATCTCGAACACTTACAGAGATATAGCTATCGGCTGACAAAGATACATTTTCTAGCCAATCACAATGAAAGTCATTACCGTTCAATCCCATCACAGGATCGGGTACGATCTTTGTTTCTTTTCGTACACCGATCTCTGTTAAAAGAGCTAGAGAGGCTCTATCTCTAACCGTTATTTGCTCTACCTTATTAAAGACTGTACGAACAATGAATTTACTAAGTGGGTGATTAATCGGACCCATACCTTGGGCGTAAACAAATACTGGCTTCTTCAACCATTTTGCAATTTGAATAACGCCCGCATAGTAAGGAATAGTTTTCATGCCTGTTTGATCCTGCATAAGACTACCGCCACCACTAATCAGTCCATCCGCTGTTTTAAGTAATTGGCGAATTTCTTTCATTTTCCAACGATTAACGGCTTTGACACCATATGTTTGCTCAGTAGCTGCTGGATTATTCGATAATACCGTGATCTCTATATCACTTTGCCACTTTTTTAATGATTGGATAATGGACAGTAGAATGGCATCATCTCCGACATTATCAAATCCATAATAGCCAGATAAAACAACGTGCATTATGACCACCTCGCGATTGCCTTAGAAACCCAACGATAACCGATTTTGAAGATGAGGATAAACACTAGTCCTACTACAAGACCTAGAGATACGCTGTAGAGTGTACGTAACACAGAAACAGCTACTGGGATGTGTAGGTGAGTAAATGTATTCATGATGGATAGGAAACCGATAACACCTGGTACAAGGAGAATACTACCCCATTTACGATTAATACCCATTACATATAACGCTAAAATGAAGAATGGGAAACCAATTAAAAATTCCTTCGTTCTTGGTCGAACATACAATGTATTTTCTAGCCATTGTCTAAAGGCTAGTTCCATATCACTTACAGAACCAGAGTTTCCTGTTCGGCTAATGTAAAATAATCCGACACCAGCCAATACAATGAGTAGTAGCACATGCCAATATTTTAATTCTTTATTTAACAATGTTACCGTATTGGATAAAGAGTTCTTAATGTTTTGATCAGCTAGTCGGTTCATCTCAATTACTGTAAATAATAAGACACCCATAATTGGAATAAGATAAACAAGCTTAACCCCTTTAAATACAGCAAAGCCTGTTATAAAAGCATTACCATTCAATAAGCCAATGACGATAACGATCCCAATAACGCTAATTGCTACTGCCTTTAAATATTGGACAATTATGTTAGATAGCTTTGTAGAACCTTGTGCTGATTTGATGACTGCATAGGTTGGTGCAAGGACAGCAATAATGAGTGCAAATGCTTGTAAGAATAGAGTACTTTTTAGGATAAAGTACGCAATCGCTAGTACAGCCATAAAGCCAGCTGCCGCGATACGAAGAGGCATCCATTTTACTAATTCTGAAATGATAAAGGTAAATAAAATACCTGCTACTAATACGGATGCTGTGACCCAAGCTGGCACTACTACTTTATCAAATAGCTTTGGTTCACCTGCTTTGAAATGATCTGGCATTGTGTCATGCACACCATTTAAGTAATCAATCGTTTCTTCAACATTTTCTTTGGCATTGCCTGTTGTTTTAATATGATAGAAGATAGAGCGAATATTACGCTCTTTAACAGCTCGTGTTGTACGATCAATACTTGCATTTAGCTTTAATTTAGTCTCTCTGTTCACATTGATGCTATGCAAACGAATCATATTGTAATCCGTCATTTGAGCGATTTTACTTTCGCCTTTAAGTGGGTTACTTTCAATTGTGTAGAAGTAATAGCCAGCATCATTTAATTTTTCAACTAATTGATTGCCGTTTTCTTGTCCAAATCCAATGGCTTCATCACCTTGGCCAAGTAAGCGGCCTGCTGAAGCCTCTTTTAAAGCGACTAATTGATTAACCAACTTTTCATTAGCTACTTCATTATCTGCATTTTCCACCTTAAAGATATGAGCAAGTCCATGCTTACTAATCATGTCAATCGCAGGCTGATCGTAGCCAATCGGTGTTTTTAAATCAAAATTGTGGTTAGAAGCAGGAAGGAAATAAAAAGCTTCTTCACCTATTTGCACTTCCTCTGGTGTAACGCTCTCCATGATCAGCTTTTGGTAGCTTTCATTTTCAGGTACTCGAATATAATAGCCGCTATTAGAGATATCAACAGCATCTTTATAGGGTGTAAACAATAATTGTGCTGCTAACTCACTTTCCTTATAAACGGTAATTAAGTTTTGTTTGTCCATTTCCTTTAATGTTAAGGGCTCTAGACTCACAGTATTCAGCCCAGCATCCTTTAAGGAGGAAAGGATTTCATCCATTGTTAGATCGCTATTTTTTTCTGCGGTTTGTATTTCATCATAGGGAATAACAATCTCATAAGCATCATTCGATTGCTCTGCATTCCACCTCATCATGATACCTGTAGAGGAAACGACGAGTAAAAGAACAATGATCCCCCAAAGCCATTTCTGTTTTGACATAAGTGTCCTACCTCTCTTATTTATGAAAATCTTTTTCCGATAACAGGGATTTTCTTTAAATCTTGTTTATGAATAGCTTTCATTAGCCATAGTAGAAGGAAGTAAAGAGCCCCTCCAACTACGATTGCGACAGTTAGATAGCCCATAGCTAACATTCTTGACCAATGTGTAAAGTCAAGCCAAAGTGTTGGTAATCCAACTGCTGCTCCCATTACAATTGAAGACACAATCATTTTCACCGTATCTTTTCCAAGGACAGTAAAGCGAATCATACGATAAATAAAGACAGAATTCACAATAAATAACACAAAATACACTAGCAAAGTTGCATAGGCAGCACCATCTAAACCGAATGCCTGAATAAGGAAGATGTTAGAAAACACCTTAAGGACAACACCACTCAAAATAATGAGGGCTCCTGTTTTGGCAGCATTCATGCCCTGTAGAATACCTGTTCCTAGCAAAGTTAGTGATGTAAAGACAGAGCTTAGATTGATGATGGCTAACATTAAGCTTCCCTCTAAGTCTTTAAAAAGAGCTAGATTTAAAGGTAAGGTTAAGGCTAGTAGCCCAATCGCAGCTGGCCATGAAATAAGGTGTGTCATACGATGAGTTTGCTCAATAATAGTGCGTGTTTCATCCAATTTACGCTCAGCTAGCTTCGTTGTAATCAAAGGTACAAGCGGCAAGATAATCGAAGAAGCAAAAACAGTCGTAATTTGAACTAATGTTAGTCCTCGACCATAAATACCATAAAGGTAGCTAATTTCACTCGCACCTGCACCAGCACTTCTTAAGCCGTATGTAACCGTAAAGGAATCAACAAAGTTAAAGAGTGCCATTGTGACAGAACCAATCGCAATTGGAATAGAAATTTTTAAAATGGTTTTACTGTATTTAGAGAAATCCTTACCAGAATATTTCTCCTTACTCGTCACTTTTACCGAAGAACGGAAATATTTAAAAAGTAAATAGAAAAGTGACCCTAGAGCTCCTAATACAGAGCCTGCCATAATTCCACCAGCTACGATGTCATTTGAATAATCCATTGCTACTAGGAAATAAGCAACAATTAAAATTAACGCAACACGTACTAACTGCTCAATCACTTGCGAGATGGCAGTAGGTCGCATATCCCCAAAGCCTTGGAAAAATCCACGATAGACAGCCATATAAGGAGCTACCAGTAATGTAAGGGCAACAATAATCAAGGCAATCTCTGTGGAAGGCCCACCAAGTGCATTCGCTATCTGCTCTGAAAAGCCATAAATGATTGTAAAACTAATGACGCCAAAGGATAATGCAAGGATTCTTGCAGTCACATAAATTTTCTTAATTTTGGCAGTATCATGACTCGTCCTAGCTTCCGCAATCAGCTTAGAAATAGCGATAGGGATACCCGCAACGGATAAATATAGTGCTACCATATAAACAGGATAGACAAGACTAAAAATACCAAGTACTTCATCACCAGCAATATTTTGAAGTGGTATACGGAAGATACTACCAATTACTTTTGAAAGTAAAGTGGCAATCGTTAAGATGAGTGTGCTTTTAACAAATGTTGACTGACTCATTTTGTTTTGCCCTGACCTTTAAGCTTTAATGCAAATACCTTTAAAGCAAAGCGAGGGAGTACAAGCATTCTGCCAAATCGACTTGGCTGGCGTAACAGTCGATAGAGCCATTCAAGATTTAACTTTTGCCAAAGTACTGGTGCACGTTTTACAGTACCAGCGATGACATCGAAGGAGCCGCCTACGCCGATAAATACACCCTTTGAAAATTTTTCAAGGTTTTCCGTTATCCATTTTTCCTGTCTTGGTACACCTAATGCCACAAATACAAGATCAGGCTGTAAAGTTGCAATTTCATTTGCAAAATCATTATTATTCCAGTCGAAGTAGCCATCATGATAACCAACAACATCAACGTTTGGATAGTTCTTATGAATATTGGCAACCGTCTTTTCGATAGTTTCCTTTTGCGCACCTAATAAATAGATTTTAAAGTGTTTTTGCTGACCAACTTCCAACAGACGTACCATCGTATCATAGCCAGTTACACGCTCTGGAAGTGAATCACCAAGGATTTGTGCAGCCTTAACGACACCAATGCCATCCGCACAAATGTAAGTTGCCTGCTTTAAGTAATTCATGACAGTTGGATTTTCATTTGCCTGCATGACAACTTCAGGATTGGCTGTCACAACGAAAGTTTTTTCTTGCTGTTCAATACGATTAACGAGTAAATCAACAAACCCTTGTTGACCAATATGTAAAAAGGGTACGTCCATAATCGTTACATGCCTCATATAGTGTTCAAACCTTTCTGTAATTCCATTTTCACTGCAATCTATCATACCACAAAAGCAATATTGACAGGAAATTTTCGATAATGGGTTTAACGGGGACTAACTAGGGTATAGCGTTAATAACTGAACGAATGTTAAAGGAAATAGCACACGCCTATTAAGCTTTTTTAGGACACTATTTTGACGTAGATAACTACTAAATTTTAGGAGGATAGTTTGAAAATTATATCCTAAAATTTCGAGTTTCTTCTATTATATAGCGCTTTCATCTAGGTGATAAAAAATGACTAACAAAAAGAGTGCGAATCATCATCGCACTCTTGTTTTGCGCATCCTATTAAAATCATTTTTTTACAATATAATCGCCATGGACCCAGCCTGTTTTTCCGTTGTAAAGCACCTGATACCAGGCACCATTTTTTATAAACTCACCTTTATCGTCTACAACACCGATAATAAAGCCATTTGGTTTAACAGTACCTAAAATAGCACTTGTAGTAGATGGTTCGCTTCGAACATTGAGTGTAATGTTCATATTGACAATTTGTAAGCCATTTTCAAGACTCACATAATCATCAAGCACCCAGCCCTCTTGTCCATTGACACTTACTTTCAACCAACCACCATTTTCACCAAGAACTTTAAAGGAGGTATCCTTTGGCAAATTCGTAATAATCGAAGCATTATCTGCTGTATTCGGATACGTTCTCATATTGAGATTAATCGTCGTTTTACCTGCTGCTCCAGCTAACCCTAAATCCAATGCGTATTGCTTCGATGGACTCGGTAATGAAGGAGCGGAAGATTGACTTTGATATGCAGGCACATCAAACACTAGGTTAGTTGTCGTATGAGCACCAATTAATTCATAAATATCATAGATCTTCTTCGCTTGAATGACAGCCCACATCACATGTGTTGCATACTGGTGGACTGTCGGATTATCAGGATTCCAACGCATTTTATAAAGCGTATCCTGACCCTTGCTAATATACTGATCCTTTACAAATTGGGCACCTCCAATAATGGCATCCTGAACTGTAAACCATCCATTTGTATAAGCACGCTCCGCACCATACTTATTAGCATCAGCATCAATAGCGCCAATACCGTAAGCATTGTAGGTTGTCTTAATAGCAGTTAATTTATCGCGATTTTCTGGTGTCGCCATCATCGGTTTGCCATTTGTATCTAAGCCAACCTCGATCCCTTTAATAAGTGCAGAAGCCCCATTGGCTGTTTCATGCAAGGCATGGGAGACTAAATAAATAGCATTGATCTTATTGTCTACACCAGCCTGGATAAAGGCATCCGCTGTACCTGCTAAGCTCCCTTTATTCGCAAGTACTTTATCATTCAGCTCTTTTGCACTCAGGTTATTAACGACAGTAGATAATTTTAGGAATTGATAATAAGATGGGCTATCCTGCATAAAGCTTTTTGGGTGTACATAGTATGACACTAGTGCCTCGCTAGCCGTGAAAATGCCAGCACCATCGACCTTTGGATTATTCATTGTTTGTTTACTCACTACAGAAGAGTAATCATGTGAGTAATTCGTCGTCATGTATTGCTTACCACCTGTCCCAGGCGCCTCTAGATGGATTAAACGATAGAGCACGGTAGCTGCCTCAGCACGAGTTGTTTGAGCAAGAGGTGCAAATTGATTATTTGGCTTCCCAACAAGTAGTCCTGTTGTGACGACAGCTTGTACATCTGCATAGGCCCATTTGGCAATGCGCGCATTATCACTAAAAGCAATAGGGGAGGAAGAAGTATTGATGTTTTGATAAGTAAGAGCTCTTTTTAACATAGCTGCCATTTCCTGACGATTAATGTGATTATTCGGATGGAATTTGCCTTGCTCATCACCTTTAATTAGCCCGTGATAGCTTGCTTGCTCGACTACTCCGTAATACCAGTCACCTTTTTTAACATCTGTAAAGGTTGCCTGACTAGAAGCCGCTGGCAAGTTCAGTGTTCTAACAAGAAAGGCTGCAAATTCAGCACGAGTGACAGCATCATTCGGACGATAATGGCCGAATTCATCGCCCTTCATTAAATCGTTGGTAATAAGATAGTTCATTTCATGGTAGGCCCAGTGCTTCGAAATATCTTCTGCTGAAGCGGAAGTTGGCGCAAGATATAACATGCCTGCCAGCACGGCCCCGTAAAGAGGAAATTTACGTTTCATTTTTTAAGCTCCCTTCAATAGCTGATATGTTCTATCAAACTATCAAAAGTGTAGCATAAAAAGTGGCAATCTATTATTACAACATGGGGACAGATAGATTTAGCTTTTTACTTAATAAAGAAGAAACTCATAAAGTTGGTGAGGAAGAGGCAGAATTCGCTATGAAACGCCTTCTATATTTCTGTTTCTTTACAATTATAACTAAAATATTACGGGAGTCTTTAATTTTTGACAATTTAGTAACCATTCCAGAAAATGCTTGGTTATTATTGAGAGTAAGGTATAATAGGTAACGGAACTATATGTTACCAATCCAAATGAGGATATAATTAGTTGTAATTTTAATGGTTTCTATTAAATACCATATTAGGTATGGTAAAAAAATCTTCTATAACTAAATTTATGTCCCAATGCTTGAATTTCGGAAAAGATAGTGTTATATTATTGTAGAAAGTGAATAAACTTACTAGAATGGTATTCTACTACGCTTTTTCTAGTAAATTTACTAACAAATTTGCTTTAGTTTTGTATTATTCAAGAAAGCTATAATACATACATTTAGGTAACTAGGCGGTACTATAGTTTTCGTTGGATTAATATCAATTTAAGGAATTTTAGGGAGGAATACATTAATGGCAAAGCAAAACAAAGGCCGTAAGTTCTTCGCGGCATCAGCAACAGCTGCATTAGTTGCATCGGCAATCGTACCTGTAGCATCTGCTGCGCAAGTAAACGACTATAACAAAATCTCTGGATACGCTAAAGAAGCAGTTCAATCTTTAGTTGACGCTGGTGTAATCCAAGGTGACACTAACGGGAACTTCAACCCACTTAACACAGTAACTCGTGCACAAGCTGCAGAAATCTTCACGAAAGCTCTAGAATTAGAAGCTGACGGCGATGTAAACTTCTCAGACGTTAAAAAAGGTGCTTGGTACTACAACTCAATCGCAGCAGTAGTAGCAAACGGCATTTTTGAAGGCGTAAGTGCAAACGAATTCGCACCAAACAAATCTTTAACTCGTTCTGAAGCAGCTAAAGTTCTTGTAGATGCTTTCGGTTTAGAAGGTAGCGAAAGCCTAAGCCAATTCGCTGACGCTTCTCAAGTTAAACCATGGGCTAAAGATGCTCTAGAAACTGCTGTAGCAAACGGAATCTTCACTGGTTCTGAAGAAAACGGCAAATTAAACCTTAAACCAAACGCAGCGATCACTCGTCAAGACTTCGCAGTAGTATTCGCTCGTACGCTTGATCTAGCTGTTGAAACAGTTGACGCTTCAATCAAAGCTATCAACAACACAACTGTTGAAGTAACATTCGACGAAGAAGTAAATGTTGATGATGTAAAAGCAGCTAACTTCAAAATCGATGGTTTAGAAGTGAAAAACGCTTCTGTTAAACAAACTAACAAAAAAGTTGTTGTATTAACAACTGAAGCTCAAACTGCTGATAAAGACTACGTTCTTTCTTATAAAGACGAAGAAATCGGTAAATTCAAAGGTGTTGCTGCTGTAATCCCAACAGCTGTTAAACTTACAACTTCATCTGTACAAGGTGTAATTGGTAACGAAGTAACACTTAAAGCACAAGTTACTGTTGCTGAAGGTCAATCTAAAGCTGGTATTCCTGTAACTTTCAACATCGTTAATGATAAAACTACTAACGATAAAGTAGAAGTTGAAGCTTTAACTGATGAAAATGGTGTAGCTACTTACTCTTACACTCGTTACTACTCTTCAGTTGATTCTGTAACTGCTTATGCAACAAGCAAATCTTCTGTATACTCAAGTGCAAAAGTTTACTGGGCTAACGCTCTTCAATTAACTGTTAAAGACATTACTGAAGCTACAACTTTAGTAAACGGCGCTAAAAAAGTATATGAAATCAACTCTAAAGACAACGCTAATGGTTATGTATTCGTAGCATTCGAAGAAAACCTTGATGTTGCTCCTAACAAAGCTGTAACAGGTGCTAAAGTTGAAGGCCTAAACACTTATGTTTTAGATTCAGCTGGTAAATTAACTGCAACTACAAATGTAAATGGATACCCATATGCATACACTACAGGCGGTAAAGCTGTAACTGCAGTTAAATTAGATGGCAATGGTAAAGCAAACTTAGTTGTAACTGGTAGCAATGCTGCAGTAACTCCAATCGTTTACTCTAAAGGTTTTGTAGATGCTACTAAAACTTTAGTAGGTGTAGATGCTGATTACTCTGCAACAGCATTACAAACTAAAGCTTCAACAGTTAAATTCGAACTTAAACATGAGTTAGGCTTAACTATTCAAGCTGAAGGCGTTCAAAATTCTGCAACTTACTTAAATGATACTGAAACTGGTGGTCGTGATTACACAGTAACTTACACTGATAAAAATGGTAAAGTTGCTGCACCTGGTACAAAAGTGAAAGTTGCTATCGATACTAAAGGTGTTAACGGTACATTACATGTATTAGATGCTGACAATAAAGAGCTTACTTATACAACTTCTGCTACTACTCCAGGTACTCGTTACTATGAAGTAACTGTAGAAAAAGAAGGTAAAGCTAAGTTCACTGTATCTAGCACAAACGTTAATGACTATGTAACTCCAGTTGTATTCATTGACAACGGTAAATCAACAGCAGCTGGTGCATTAGATGCTGACGATTTACAAGCTCAAGGCGAAATTACTTACTTCGTAGCTGACGTAACATATGCGGCTAAATTATCTGCTGTAGATGCAGCTGGTAAAGAAGTAAAAGCTGTAGTAGCAAACGGTGTTGAGTATGCTGACTTTGTTTACTCTTTAGTTGACCAAAATGGTAAACCACGTCGTTCTAAAGATGGTAATGCTACAACTGTATCATTTGAAGTTAAAGCTGGTACGGGTACTGTAACTGTTGATGGTACTACTGTAATTCAACCAGGTGGAACTAAAACAGTTAATGCTACTATTCCATCAAATGGAACAAAAGCAAGCGTACGTGTAGTAGCTCAAAACCCATCTTCAGTAACTGTAAGCGCAACTGGTTCTCGTGCGGGTGTAGTACTTCCATCTACAAACCCAGCATCAGTAGCTGTTGACTTCTCACAATACGGTACTGCTGAAGTAACTGGCTATGCTAAAGCTGTTAACACTTCATTAGATGTTCTATCTATTAACAATGTAGTTTATAACTATGCAAATGCAGTATATAAACAAAATGGTAACGTGATTGACCTTGCAGCATTTGAGTCTCTTATCGTAGGAAACAATGCATATGTTTCTATTACTAAAGATTCAGCTGACAAATTTACATTTAACGTAATTCCAGCTCCAGGTCAAACAGTAGTTAATACTGCAAAAGCAACAACTGCTACTAATTTGGACATTACATTCACAAGTACACCAGTAGTTACAGATGGAACACAATTCTGGGTAGATCACGACGATGATACTTCAACTCCAATGGTACAAGGTACTGTTGCTGCTGTAACTGGTAAAGTTGTAAGTGTGACATTCGGTGCTGGTACATTTACAAAGGCTGACATTGGCGAAGTACAATATATTCCTTCTGCAACTCTTGCTAGTCGTTTAACATTAGATGGCGTACGTGCTGATAGTACAATTACAATTTCTGATGCAAACACTACATCTGCAATTGTAGTAGCGGGTAACCAATCAACATTTGGAGCAGGTGCAGTTACACCATTTGTTGTAGGTGCAAAAGCTGTTAAACAAACAGAAGTATTAACAATCGGTGCACAACCAACTGCTTCTGGTAACTTACGTGTTAACTTAACTGATAAAGATGGTACTGTATTTAACGGCCTAATCAATGGTGTAGTAAATGCTGATTCTGAAGCAAGCGTTGCTACTAAAGTTGCTACTTTATTACAAAACACTGTAGCAGTTACAAACAAATATGATGTAACTTTAGGTACAGGTACAGATGCAGCTAAAGTAACTTTAACTGCTAAGAATGCTGCTGCTAATGATCCAGCACTAGTATTAACAGTTGAAGATGATACAGCTACAATTGGTACTCAAACTTCTACAGATGGTCTTGCGGGTGTGGCTACTAGTGTTGCTCAAATCGTAGATGTTGCTGTAACTGGTGCAACAAATGCTACTTCACCAGTAGAACCAGTAACTGTAGCAATCAACCAAGTTTCTGCTGATTTAGGTAACTTCTCATTAACTAAAACAGTAAATGTAACTAATACATCTACAACAGCTACTTTAGCAAGTAGCATTGTATCTGCATTAAACAATGATGCATCATTTAGTGCTCGTTTTGTAGCAAGTGTATCTCCAATTGATGCAACACTTTCTACTGTTCGTATTACTAATAAAGATACTGGTGTAGTAACTAGCACAACATTCACAATTACTCCTTAATAAACTAGTTTACTAGTGAAATAAGTGGAGTTTCACCGACCCTATGGATATAACTTTAATTAGTTAAACTCCATAGGGTCTTTTTTATCTTTTGTTCATCAGAGAGTTCTGATGCGTGAGGAACTATTCCATTGGCTCGCTGCACTGGGTAAGTCATAACCGTAACACTCACTTCAAATATATTATTGATCCAGAAATTTATGAGCCTTTATTCTTTCTACAGGAATAAAGGCTTTTTACATTTATGGAGGAATTTAAAAGGATAGAAATATAATATAAATTTTTATAACTAAAAATCCAGATTTAATTTACTTATTTGAACTAATGCCAATGCTAAGAGGAATCTGAAGATTATAAATAAATGATGTAAGTCATGACCGTTTTCGAAAAAGGTTGAAGTTGTTGTAACCTTTTTATAAGATAACAAGTCTACTTATAAAGAATAGTTTCTAATAGAATGTATATAAACAATAAGTTAAATCTTTTCCAAATTATTCATCCATAGATTAATTTGAATTGATAAAAAGCCAACTTACCTTACGTTAAAGATCAAACAATTAGAGCTGTATAAAAGAATTTATCAAGCTGGAATAATTTTGATAGAAAAAATCCATGGTATTTTGGAATATCATTTACTTTATATGAAGCTTTCGAAGGAGAAAGGCTAGCACTCTAGTACCGAATTCTACTCTTTTCGATAAAAATCCCACATTTTAGGGGTTTTTCGTGTTAAGATGATAAAGACTATTGTAAGAGGAAAAAGGAGATTAAGATGTTTAAGAAACTAAGGACTACATGTATTGTATCAGCAGTTGCGTTGGCTACGATTTTGCCAGGACAAGCGTCTGCATCAGCGACTAGTAACAATGGAATTCAGATAAAAAACAATGTTTCGATTACGATTAATGGAGAGACGATTCAAGTCAATGATCCTATTTTAAATAAATCGGATTTCTTATTATTACCAATGCGTGCATTGTATGAAGCGGTTGGAGCAAGTGTGGATTGGGATAAGGAAACGCTGACGGCATCGGCGATTCGCAATGGTAAGATGGTTGATTTAACGATCGATTCGATGACTGCTTTAATAGACGGAGAAGAGGTTGCAATGGATGTTGCGCCATTTATGTATAAAGATCGTACCTACATGCCATTACGTTTCGTCAGCGAAAACTTTGATGGTGTTGTTAATTGGGATGAGGCTACCCAATCGGTAGATATTACATTATCAGATGAAACAACAGCACCACCGCAGGAAGACCCATATATCTTACATATCAATAACAAACGTATTGTTATGAAAGATCCGATTGTTTCAAAGGATGGAAGAACCTATTTACCTGCTAGCTATATTTATGATTATTTAGATGATTCATCTGGTACTTGGCAACCTGATGGTTCCTTTGAATTGTTAATTGGTGGGATGAGCTTTATTTTCAATGATAACAGCAATCAGGCTTTGGTTAATAATGAAGCAGTGACAATGATCGAAAAGCCATTTATACAAAAAGGCAAAATGTACATTCCTGCTAAGTTTCTTGTGGATGCATTAGGCGGAAATTTACGTTATATCACAGAGAAAAAAGAAATGTATATTTATGTTTACCGTTATATGTTCACAAGCCCCTTCCTTGATAAATCATATGGCACGACGTCATCACCCGAGGCTGTTCCTTCTGCTCGTTTAGAGGGGGATCGTGATTTATTTATTAGTGATAATCCTGAAACGTTAACACGTAAGCTTGTGCCAATGAATAATGCGACGCTTGCCCAATATGATGTCAAACCAACTGCGGCAACGAATAAGCATCGTGTTTTTGGCTGGCATTACAACACATTAGGTACGGATGTCACTCTTGGCATTACCGTTCAAAACAAGTCTACAACAGAGAGTATTAAGGTGACTGATTCGAAGGGCATTAGCCAAAAAACGGGTAATAGCTGGGTAGGTCATGACCTTGGCTTGACGATTGCGGACGCTGTTTTAAATAATAAGCTTCGAAAATCGGAAAGTAGTGGTATTGTCATTGCACCAGGGGAAACAAAGGTCATTGAAACATACGATTTACACTATGATTATATTATCGGCTTTTTACATGATTTAGATATTCAAGCAGTCAATGGTGGAAAGCCAGAGTATACGATTCGTACAGTGCTTTCGAAAGATAATACAGATTTAACAACTATCCAATCGGAGCAGGTTGCGGTGGATGAGTATGCGAAGCATCCAAGAGGTGCGTGGCCTAGTGCGACAATTCTAGCAGAGCTACCTGCCTATACAGTAGATTCTCCTGAGGTTGGCTATAACATTTCTAATGGACGTACAGACCATTTACAAACGGCTGAAAATTCATTTTCTCAAATCAATGGTGCAGTAGGAAACCCAGGTCACTTCGGTATGAACTATAAAGTGTCCATTCCTGTTGTCAATCCAACAGGCTCTACAAAAACGATTAAGCTGAAGTTGGCTGGTCGAGGAGGATTATACAGCGGAGCGATTAAGGTGAATGGCAATGTGTATTTAGTGCCTTCTTTAAGAGTTGGGGCAGAGTATGTTGAATTACCAGATTTCAAAATGAAGGGTTCAAAAGATACGATTGAATTAGAGTTAATGCATGCTGGTGGTGTGAACCTTCCAGTAGCAATCTATGTAGAAACAAAATAAAAAAGTCACTGGCACGGGCCATGTGACATGGTACGTGCCATACTTTGAATTAATTCGGAGTGAAAAATGGCAAGAAAACTAATAACGATTATTGTAGTCCTATTCATGCTTACACTAACAGTTAGCCCCATACATGGACAAGCTGCTGGTTTAGGTAATAAAGTCAGTGAAGTTAAAACAGAGGTTTCACCACAGGTAATACATTCACAGCAAAACTATACGTCAGGTTCGATACGTCAGTTTGTAAATGTTTTAGATGTCAATTTAAATAATACATATACAAAACTAGAAATTGGTATGCCCAATCCTATTAATTCATTAAAAACAACATCAGCGATGGCAAAGCAAAACACATATGATGGGCATCGTGTTGTAGGGGCTGTCAATGCCTCTTACTTTTTAGGAAATGGTATGCCTGCGAACTTGTTAGCAGAAAATAATGAAATTGTGAACTATGGTATTTTGGGAGATACATATGATAGCCCAACACAAAAGCCAGTTGCATTTGGTTTATCGAAATCAGGGAAAGCGATTGCAGACTATTATTCTACGAATCTAACTTTCCAAGTGAATGGCAAAAGCTATCCTATCGATCTTATTAATAGTGAACGAGGAACAAATAAAAACGTTTTATATACACCGGAAAAAAGATCAACAGGGACAAATACATGGGGTGTAGAACTCGTTGTGTCGGGCGCTAGTCAAGATACAAGCACCTTGCATTTTGGTGACCAGTTCTCTGGTACAGTATCTCATGTAACAGCATATGGAGCAGAAGGTAACTCTTCTGTACCAGCAGATGGCTTTGTTATCTCTGTACAAAATAAAGAGTTAGCCGCTGAATTAAGTAGCATTACAGCAGGTACAAGCGTGGATGTCAGCTTATCAATCGATCAAAAATGGATGGATGCACAGTTCATCTTAGCTGCTGGACCAATGCTTGTGCGTAACGGCAAAGTGGATATTTCTATGCCAACGAATTCAGGGTTTGCTTCCACACGTAGTCCACGTACAGCGGTAGCTATAGATGCTACAGGTACAAAGGTATCTCTTGTGACGATTGATGGACGCATAAGTGGTCATAGTAATGGCGTTAATTTATCAGATTTAGCTGCTCATTTAATTTCAGTGGGTGCTTCTTCGGCTATTAACCTAGATGGAGGCGGCTCTACAGCAATGGTGGCGCGTAATCCAGGGGGTTATTTCGCTAATCTAGTGAATAGACCGTCAGAGGGTAGTGAACGTCGTGTATCTGCCATTTTACAGGTAGTGAATACAGCGCCACCAGGGAAAGTAAAATCAATTACGTTAAGTAGCGTTGGTCAGGTAATGAAAGGATCTTCGGTAGATATGCAGGTTGCAAGTGCCTATGATCAATACTTGAATCCAATGACCATCAACCCATCAAATATGAACTGGACAGTTGAAGGCAATATCGGCAAAATGGATGGTGCAACCTTCACAGCAACACAAAAGGGTGAAGGAAAAATTATTGGCGAGTATGAAGGAATTCGTACGTCTACAGCTGTGAAAGTCGTAGATCTAGCAGAAAAACCTATTGTACTAGATAGCTTTGATAATACGTCATCTTGGACAACAGAAGTGGCGAAAGCTAATGCTTCGTTAGCAAGCTCTAAAGAGTATGCTAGACAGGGAACTGCTAGCTTACAATTAAACTATGATTTTACAACAGCAGGCACAGGTACAAAAGCAGCCTATATGGTTGCGAAAACACCAATTGCTATTTCAGGGCAGCCTAAAAATATCGGTCTTTGGGTATTTGGCGATGCTGGTAAGCATTGGCTAAGAGGTGTTGTGATTGATGGTGCTGGAGCTAAGCATACAATTGATTTCACAAGCCAGGGTGGTTTAGACTGGAGTGGTTGGAAGTACGTGACGGCGAATATTCC
Organism: Lysinibacillus sp. G01H; assembly: GCF_028872195.1. NCBI lineage: Bacteria > Bacillati > Bacillota > Bacilli > Caryophanales > Bacillaceae > Lysinibacillus > Lysinibacillus sp. G01H. The sequence goes on from NZ_CP118397.1 coordinate 651,687, forward strand.
GAGTGACTTACCACAGCCACTAAAATTTGAACGTTTCTATGTTGCTCAGCCAACAGCTTCTCTTCAGAAGAAAGGTCAGCTGTATTTCGATCAATTACAAGCCGTTTATAAAGATAATCATGAGGAATTAGTTTACACAGATGTAACAAAAGGGCATTGGGCATTTTCCGAAATCCAAAGCTTATACGATCAATCTCTTATTAAAGGATACTCAAATGGAACGTTCAAACCTGAGGCATCCATTACACGTGCCGAGGCAGCTACGATCATCGCTAGAGCTTTAAATCTAACTACAACGAAGGATTCTAGCTTTAAAGATGTGAGTAAGAGCCATTATGCATACAGTGCCATTGCCGCAGTTGAACAGGCTGGCATTATTAAAGGGCAAGAGGCAGGAAAGTTTAATCCAAACGGACAGCTTTCCCGTGCAGAAATGTCAGCCATTTTAACAAGGGCCTATAAATTAACGGGTACAAGCAAAGTAAGCTTCTCTGATGTGAAATCAACACATTGGGCATACAGCCATATCCAAGCACTTGTGGCAAATGATTTAACTGGCGGCTTCCCAGATAACACATTTAGACCAGATGCACAAATTACACGTGCTCAATTTGCTAGCTTCTTAAATAGATGTTTATCATTAAAATAAAAATGACGAATCCCCTGTAGTAATCTACAGGGGATTTCTATTGTAAAAAAAACCGCCTTGTCCATAAAAGGAAGAGGCGGATTTAGATTAGAATACGATAAATTTCACATATTGCTTCCAAGTTAGCTCTTTAAAATGGCTCCATTGTATTTTCTCAACAGGTAATGTTCTGAAGGTATAGGCTTCGAGATTACGTTTCTCATTCGAGAGCATTGGCGTACCTTCATCAAGATAATCCATAAAAATAGCTGACTTAGCCGTTTTAAATTGTACATTGACATCAATTAGCTGAATCTTACCGTCCTGATTGATGATATACAGCTTTTTGTTCCCTTTTTTAGCTGTGGCTAGCCACGATTTATCGACTTTATAAGAATCGAATGCTTCGTTGACAATAATAGAGGCTTTGCCAGTTGTCGAAAATGGGATGTCCTCGAGTGGGGCATCCTGCTGCAAGGTCACTTCATAATTAGTTGGTTGTGGCAAGGCAGCCGTTTTGGCTAGGTTATTTGCCCAAACTGTCTGATCGTCAGTAGCAATCGTTTGTTTTTCTAATACGATGCCAGATAGATCATCCTTGACATGTTTCACCTTGAAATCTACAGTTTGCCCTTCCTCCACCTTTTGCCATTCCTTTTCTGATAAATAGGCATACATTGCTTTTTCATTCGAATAGATTTCAAAAGTTAGCGCACCAGCTTCTTCCTTAATCGCTGCCACAACACCATCAATAGGGCTGACAATACCCTGACGAGATTGAATTTGTGTAATTTTGGCTTCAAGTAACGCAATTTGACGATTTGTTTCAGCAATATGTCGATTTAACAGGGCAACCGCTGTAGATGCTGAATTTTGTTGAGCAAGCTCTAATTTTAGCGTTACAGATAGCTTGTCATTGATTTGATCCGTATTAATGGAGCTTTTTGGATTAGAATCATCACCATATTCATCCTCAATTTGATCAAGTGCATCCTGTAAATCTTGTAATTCTGTTTCATAGGCTGTGCGTTCAGATTCAAGCTTTGTTAACTCCTCATCCACCTCATCCGTTTTATAGGTAGCAAGTACATCATTCATCATCACTTCTTGGCCACGCTTTACATTCACAGCTGATAAGTTAGTTGCATCAGCAGTAATCGTGTATGTCTCAGCAGGTGCTACAATGGTTTCTTTATGAACACGCTCTGTATTCGTGCCGATATAAGCTTTTTGAAATTCATCGATAAAGTAGGATCGTGTCACGTTGCTATTATCTTTAAAGACAAAATAAGCATTTATGCCGATTACTAGCATTGCTAACACGATGGTCGTAGTTGTCCATGGTCTTGTTTTGAGAAATGCCATCATCCTAACCCCCTAGCAATCCATTCTTTAATTGGTAGTACACTGATCAAGCCAACAAAAAGGGCCATAAATAGCTGTACACCAATCAATTTGACTACTAACATTTTTCTACTAGCCTCTTCCTCCCATTTTGATAGGAAGAGATACTGTACAATAATGATTAAAACAGTTGTTACCGTCAATTGATTGAGGGTAAATAACACGAAATCTGTTTCAATCACCTGTAAGGCAGCAGGAGCTAAGGAGAAGAAAGAAAACATGGTTGTATAGCCTACTGCATAGAAAACAGCAAAGAGGATTGCTTTTTCAATTAATAGAAAGGCTACAACATAAAGCTGTACTCTTTTTATCCAAGTATAAGGAATGTCCGTTAATAGATGTAAAAGATAGGTAACACCATAATAGTGGAAGCCAAAATAGACGATTGCCCATAAAACGGCACCAAGCATCGAAAGTATACGTGCTACATAGTATTCATTTTGTAAATCCTTTGCGAATAAGGACGTTAAATTTTCTGTCCCCATTCCCCAATATTCGCGAGCAGCAAATAACAGGATGAAAAGAATGAACACCGTTAGTACTCTTTTTTTATATCCGATGACCTCGCCTTCCTCTACGATGCTAGTAAAGTAGGTAGGATTTTTTAAGCTATGCCAGAACTTATAATGGTAAAACATAAAACAGCGTCCTTTCTTCCAAAATAGGATATCAAAGTTGTAGTATACACCTTGTAAAGATATTATGACATATGAAAATAGCTGTTTTTTTCCAATAAATTCATTGAAAAAACATAATCTCTTATTATATGTCAATTGGTGAAAACCTTATATAACACCATTGTATAGTATAATTGAAATAACTTCCTGTTTTTCTAGCTAGTAATTTAGAAAAATTACTTTTGATATGTCTCATTTTGTAAATATATTAGAATGGCTTGAAATCAAGCAATTTACACCGATACTAAAGTCATAAATTCTAAATGAAAATGAATACAATCATTTTCCTATACATAAACGATGAAAGGGTGGTTCGATTGAATCGAAAATTGACAGCAGGGGTCATAACGGGTCTTTTATTGGTACCTACGGCTATAGCGAACGCACACGCACAGGACAACGAAGGACAGTCGCACATCTCAATACAATCAGAAAAGGTAGCTTATGCAAATGAGGTTGCAGCAACTATAGCAAGGGAACAACTTATTGCACAATTTGGCAAGCTATCAGAGAATTCATCAGATAATGAAATGGTTATTGCAGATGGTGATATAACGATTGTACAAAATTCAGCTGATTTTAATGCCGATGAAAAAGCTTTTATACAAGCGAAATATGACTATGTAGTTAAGCAACGACTACTGTTAAAGAAGCTTAAGGAAATTAGCGATAAGATGGGTACTATTTCATATACCAGCAAAACATTTATACACGATGTGAAAAATGTACATAGCCAATATGAAACATTTTTAGGAGATGAATCAACAGCGACATCTTATCAATATGTGCAAGACCAATTCAACCAAGTTGTTCTTGCTGCACTTAATAATGGGGCGAAGGATATTGCCTCAACAGTTCGTGGCACAGTGTTGCAATATGGCTATGATGAAGCAGCACGCAATGTCTATTTTAAAGGCAAGGGAATGGATGTTGACAAGTTAAGTAAGCTGAAAGTGGACGTAGCAAAAGTAGAACCGGTCATTACAGAATTAGATCAGTTAGTTGAGTTATTGGAGAAATCTACGGATTATTCAGCTATTTCTCCTGGAATGAATAGTTTTACCACGAATTATAATGCGCTGACAGCAGAGCAAAAGAAAGTGGTCGAAGCTTATAATCCAAATGATGATAAAATCACACCTTTTAAGAAGTATAAGGATGCCTTGTCAGGTTTATCTGCTTTAGATAAAGTGACTTCCAGCATTGTACAGTTAAAAGGTAAGCAGCCTGCAGATTTCACTTCAGCCTCAAGCTTTATTAGTGCTGTGACAGCTGTTGAGAAAGCCTACAATAGTCTGGATGCAGCCTCCAAACAATTATTAAAAACGGAATATGAAAGTATTGCACAATATCTTAAAGCAGCAAATATTTCGAAAAGCATTTCAGGGTTGCGTGTATCCAAAGAAGATGTATATCGTACAACAGTCAAAGACATAAAAGCGGAATACGATCTCTTAACGGAAGGTAAAGGTTTTGTTAAAAACATAGGAGACCTAGATCTGGCGTTAGCAAATATTGCATATGCAGAGGATATTGAAGGAAAGATTAAAGCCATTAATGTTGTAGAAGAAGCTAATAAAGTAGCTGCTATTAAAGCTGCACGCGAAGCCTATAATAATCCTTCAGGCACAAATATCAATGCGTCCAATGTTAAGAAAATCGTCAATAATCTAGCAGAGCTCACAGCGTGGGAGAAAAATTTAGGTGCTGCCTTAAAGGTAGATAAGCTAATTGATAGCCTTGATCCAACTGCAAAAACCTTTGAAAGTAAGACGCTTTCAGCTTGGACTGCCTTTAACAAGCTAAGTGAAAATGATAAAAAGTTAGTGCAGGGAGCAACAAAGTTAATACTGTTTCAAACATACGCAGAAGCATCGAAAACGATTAATACATTAAAGCCGACAACTGACTACGGTACACAGCTTACCAAGTTGAAAGAGACAGTGGAGAAATTAGATACGACTTTGCAAGGGCATGAAACAGCTCTTACTAATTTGAAAACACAGCTGCAAAACAAAATAGATGCTTTAGTGAAAGAGGATGAAGCGGTACAGGCTGTAATAACGGAAATTGATCTGCTTAATAGCAATATAGCTATTGAAAAAATATTAACCGCACGAGCAAACTATAATGAGTTATCACCAACAGCTAAAAAACGTGTAACGAATATTAAAGAGCTAACAGATTTAGAGAAATCCTATAAATCGGTTGTTAATGTTATCTCTCAATTTGAAAAATTGGATCCTTCCTCTAAAAGCTATATTTCTAAAGCAAAATCAGCTTATACGGCTTACTCCAAACTAGATAATGCTAATCAGGAGTTTGTTTTAAATTATAAGGGCTTGAGTAAAAAAGTACCCGTTATAGATGTTATTGTTCAAATTGATGCTTTAAATACTTCAAAAAAGACCTATAAAGATGATGTGCAAAAGGCAACAGGCGCTTATAACGCATTGAATAATATAGAGCCAAAACTTCAAGACGAGGTCATCAATTATGTACACCTAACAAAAGCACAAGGCTATATCAATACGGCCAAAGCATTTGATGACCGTATTATAGCATTAGCAAATGAAGGCCCTGACACATTTGTCAAAAAGGTAGCCGAGCTTACATTAGAATATAAAGCAATGGATAAGAACGCGCAGAAGCTAGTGGAGCAAGCCAAAATGTTAAGCTCCTATGAAAAGGATAACAAGGCAGTAATCAAGGTTATCCAAATGATTGATGCTTTAAATCCAACAAATAAGGATTATACAAAAAAGGTTCTTGATGCACGTAAAGCCTATAATGCACTTGATCAAGTTTCCCAAAAGCGAGTGACAAACTATGCTAATCTCACTGCTGTAGAGGATGTTGCTTCCTTAATTGGTCTCATTGCGTCGTTGAAGCCAACAAGTAAAACTTTCTATCAAGATATGAAAACAGCGCGTGAGCTTTATGATGCCTTGCCAGCAGAGAAGCAGCAAGCGATCGTAAACTATGATGCACTGGTAGCAGCAGAAAATGAACAGGGAATAGCACAGAGTGTCGTCGAGCTAATTAAATTAACAGAAGTGCAAGATGCTGACTATTTAACGAAGCTGATGAATGCGCGTGTAGCATACGATAAGCTGTCATCTGACCAGAAGAAATTAGTGACGAATATTAAAGATTTAACATCACGTGAAAAAGCAGTGAAACCAATTTTAAGTGTGATGGTTCAAATTAATGAATTAGATCCAGAATCAACAAGCTTTGTTAGTAAGGTAAACTCAGCACGTAAAGCGTATGATAAACTATCGAAGGATCAAAAAAAATACATCGATAATATTAATATTCTCTTAAAATTTGAGCCTGTCTCGAGTGTGATGGAATTGATTAGTAAACTAAAATCTTCAAGTAACACATTCCTTCAAGATACATCGCGAGCACGCTCACTTTACGATGCACTACCTGGCGATATGAAGCAATATGTGACAAACTACTACTTATTGCAAGCAGCGGAGTCTAGTATTTTAGGGGCTGGTAATGTCATGCAAATGATTAATGACTTACCATCCGTTGATCCAAAGCAATATGTGAAACGTATCCAAGAAATCCGTGCTGCTTACAATGCTTTACCAAAGGATCAGCAACGAGCTGTTCAAAATTATAAAGTGCTACAAGATCAGGAAAAGCTAATAAAGCCTGTAATGAGTATTGTAGAAGATATAGACCGATTACTAACGGCAAAAGATATGAATAGCCAATACCAAAAGATTTTAAAAGCCTATGATAAGCTCAATGCTGATCAACGACGCTATGTTTATAACGACCAGTTATTGCTTTCACTAGATAATGTTATAAAGGTTTATAATAATATTGCTAAATTGAATCCAAAGGATAAATATTACTTTGGTATGGTGGAAGCGGCGCGTAAAGAGTATGATAGTTTGAATACGACAGATAAACAGCGTATCTCCAATTATTCTCTTTTACTCGAAGCAGAGAAAAGTTTAGCTGATGTGAAGAAGGTTGTGGAGATCATAGCGGGACTGTCTCCAAGCTCGTCCAAATATATTGAAGATGTGGCGAATGCCGTTGCTGCCTATAAGGCATTAGACTCTAAAATTAAAGGACAGGTCATTAATGAGGATGTCTTAAAGCAGGCTGAAAAAGATGTGGCTGCCGTTCTTAAAGTTGTTCAAGCGATCGGAAATATTGATCCTGACAGCTCATCATTTGAGAAAAAAGTGCTAGCTGCTCAAAAAGATTATAGTAATTTGTCAATTGAGCAACAGGGCTTAGTGTATAATTACCGCATTCTAGAAGACTATCTTAAAATGATTCAATAGTATGATAAAAAAGGAGTTTTCCCAATGAATAATACGGGAAAACTCCTTTTATAAGTAAGAAAAAAATGGATCTTAATATTAATTTCCAAAAAAGTGAAACTATATCATTTGAAATTCGTATCTTATAGTATAAATGGTCGCTTTGATTGGGAGGAACCATTTAATACGTTTTTATTTTGCCAACGTGAGGAGGTCGCCCTGTTGAAAAAATTATTGAGTATAATGGTACTTTCAATAGCTGCAACCGTAGGAAGTTTAACTAGTTTTAGTCAAGTAGAAGCAGCATCTGCTAAGGCAGTAGATGTGACAAATTCATACTGGGCACATGCCTCAATTCAACATATGCTCACAAAACAATTTATGACTACATATAACGACAACACTTTTAAGCCAGAGCAAGCTATTACAAGGGCAGAGGCTGCTGCTGCCATTGCTCGCTCTCTTCAAACAAACCTGGACATTGAGAACCCTGTAAAATTCAAGGATGTTCCTACAACACATCCATATTATAAGGAAATATGCAAGCTTGTTAAACTGGGAATCATTCAAAAGAGTGATGCCTTTCATCCAGAAGAGCCTTTAAAGCGTATGCAGGTGGCAAAAATGCTAGCTCTTGCGTATCAAATAAGGGTAGATAGCAAAAATAACAGTCAATTTGCGGATATTACACGTACGCATTGGGCAAAAGATTATATCGAATCCTTAGCAGATATTGGAATTATTGGTGGGGTGGATGCTAAACATTTTGCTCCTGACCAATTGGTAACACGTGCACAGTTTGCTGTATTTGTTGAGCGAAGCATGGCTTTTCAGCAAAAAATTAAGGCATTGGAAGTAGCCTATGACTATTTAGCAAAGGATTATATCCCAACTGTTAACCTTTCTTCTGAGTGGTCTAAAAAGGTAATTGAATTAATAAATGTTGAAAGACAGAAGAATAAGCTAGAACCTGTTGCTTATGATTCGGAGCTGACACAAATTGCCATTATCAAAGCACAGGACATGGTAAATCGCCATTATTTTGAACACGTTTCCCCATTTTATGGGGCACCTTGGGATTTAGCGACATTATTTGATTACAACTATACAAGTTTTGGAGAGAATATTGCTAGAAATATTAAAACACCTGAAATTGCTGTTAAGGCATGGATGGCTTCACCTAGCCATCGAGATAATATTTTAAAAGAGCACTATACGAATACAGGTGTTGGAATAGCACAGGATAGCAAAGGAAATTACTATTGGGTCCAAATGTTCTCTAGTCAATAAGTTGTTGTGTAACAAAGAATCGCTAATATTACAGAAATGTTACGAAAGTTCCAAATTACGATAAAAAAATCCCCTTTTTAACGCTGGAAATACCACCAAACGTTGGTATTACAGCGTTTTTTTGCTGTCTAAAACCGTTACACAATTGAAAAATAACATTCGCCTCTTTTGTGATAGTCTATGTATAGGCAAAAAAGTTTTGAGAGGGGTATAACAAAAGTATGAATAAGAAATGGTTATTACCGATTTTTGCATCATTTATGTTATTTTCAACTACTAATATTAATACTGCTGAAGCAGCGTCTAAAGCAGATTTAACTGATACAGCTTCTAAATATTTAGGTGTTCCATATAAATACGGCGGTACTACAACTAGCGGTTTTGATTGCTCTGGCTTTACTTCTAAAGTATTTTCAGACTTAGGCATTCAATTAAACCGTACGTCAGGGTCTCAATATCAACAAGGTACTGCAGTTGCCAAGAGTGATCTTCAAGTTGGCGATTTAGTATTTTTCAATACAAGTGGTAGTGGTATTTCACATGTGGGGATATACATAGGTGATGGTAAAATGATCCACTCTCAAACTGGTCAAGGTGTAAGCTACTCAAATGTTAATGACCCATATTATTGGGGCGATCGTTATGTAGGTGCTAAACGTGTGGCAACATTTGATGCTCAACAACAAGCTGAAGTAAAGCAAGCAGCTATTGACTTTTCCGTATATGCTTCTCGTGCAGAGGTAGCAGTACAAATTGCAAAAGCTTTAAACTTAGATACATCTGATACTACTACTAGTTTCGTAGATGTAAAACCTACATATGCTCATGCAGGTGCTATTGCAGCTGTAGCAAAATTAGGTATCTTTGAAGGCGATGCAAATGGTAAATTCAACCCGTCTTCACCAATTACGCGTGCACAAATTGCTAAAGTATTAGTGCTAGCATTTGGTCTTGAAAATAATGGTGGAAGTGTAGCATTTAGTGATGTGCCTCAAAAGAGCTGGGCTAATGAATATGTTTCTACTCTAGCGTCAAATGGTATTACAAATGGTGACGGAGACGGTAGCTTCGGTTCTGATGAATTACTAAAAATCGAACAATTAAAAGTATTTATTGAAAGAATTCAACAATAAGTTCATAAAGTTAACACTTTAATGGTGTCATAGATTGCAAGAAATGATCTTTTGAATAGCGTATAATGGAAGAAGGGTTTGCAATAGCAGACTCTTCTATTTTTATGATAATTTTGTAGGAAAGGATGTGAATTGGAAAATTAAATTTTAACAGTTCTATTGTATGATGCTTTATTTAGCTAATTTTGTTAAAATGGACACGTTAAGAGAACAAGAAGGGAGGAAATAAGACATTGAACATCAAAAAAATTAGTCTTATCTTGTGCGTCTTATTCATTTCGGCTTCTATGTTTACGATACATAGTGCAAGTGTCAGTGCAGCTAACAATTCAAATATAACATTTGAAGATGTTACTAAAAATCACCCAGCCTATGAAGAAATCAATTATTTAGTAAATTTGGGGGTAATTCAAGGTTACTTTGTGAATGGTAAGAGAGTCTTTGGCCCAAATAATAGTGTAACAAGAGGACAAGCAGCTAAAATGGTTGTTGTTGCCTCTGGTAATAAACCATTAGTTGTAAATAAATCTAGCTTTTCAGATGTTACAGTTGGCACTGAAATGTCAGGTTATATAGAACGTGCTGTACAGCTAGGATTTTTCGACAAAAATATAAAAGGTCAATTCTTACCAAATAAGCCTCTAACTCGTGGAGAAATGAGTTATGTATTAACAAAGGCTTTTAATTTAGATACTAGTGAGTATGAGGGGATCGACTCTCCTTTTACTGATGTAGGAATCACACATGAATATGTGAAATACATCAATACCATCTATTATAATGGCATTACAAACGGAACAGGTAATACGTATTTACCTAATAGCACTGTAACACGTTCTCAATTCTCATTATTCGTTGCACGTGCAAACAGTGAAAAATATCGATTAGAGCTTCCAGTAAAAGGTGTACAAGTTCCAGATACATCACAAGTCATTGGCTTAGTGAAGGTCACTACAGATGGGTTAAACATCCGTAAGACAAAAGATTCTACTTCAAGCACGAACATTGTAGGCAAAGTCAATACAGGCGGTAAATTATCAGTCTACGCTGTTGAAAGTAATTGGCTAAAGGTTACTTATAAAGGCGCATATGCCTATATCTATAAGCAATATGCAGAATTTGTAGATGCAGATGGCAATGCGTTAAGAACAGTCGAAAAAGAAGTAACGACAAAAAATGCTGTCAATTTATATGTGAAGCCTACATCTTCAGCAAAAGTCATTTCATCGATTAAAGCGAACGAAAAACTTCCTGTTTACAAAACAATTGGTGGCTACTACTTAACACAAGTAAATGGTTTACCAGGTTATATTGTAGCGAATAGCACTACGGATATTGTGGAAGAAGAAAAGCCAAACCCAAATCCAGATCCAACACCACCAGTTTCTGGTGATGTGCTAGGTAGAGTAACGGTTGCTAATTTAAATGTTCGCAGTCAAAGTAACTCTACATCAGCCGTGTTATTTAAGCTGAATAAAGGAGAGTATGTCCAAGTTAATAACATCAATGGTTACTGGGCAGAAATCACATATAATGGCCAATCAGGCTATGTCCACAAGTCTTATTTGAAGCTATTAAATCAAACAGCTAAACCTTTACAAAATCGTATTATCATCCTAGACCCAGGTCATGGTGGTAAAGATCCAGGTACAGTAAAGGGCTCTGCTTCTGAAAAGAACATTACATTAAAAGTCAGCACACAAGTGAAACAATTACTAGAGAATGCTGGTGCAAAAGTTTATATGACACGTACTGGTGATACGTATCCATCATTACAAGATCGCGTAGACTTTACTCAAGCAAACTATGGTGAAATTTTTGTAAGTGTCCATGTCAACTCTGCTGCTAATACGTCAGCGTCTGGTACTGAAACATATTATGCAATATCTACAGGAGATATGTATCAGGAAGACATAGATTTAGCGACATATGTTAATAATCAAATTGTCAACAATTTAAATATGAAAAATCGTGGTGTTAAGCAAGAGCAATACTACGTGATTCGTAATATGGTGATCCCATCTATTCTAGTAGAACTTGGTTTCTTAACGAATGCAGAGGATAACAGTAAAATGACAAATGATCAATACGTTAAATTATTTGCAGAATCTATTTATAATGGTATTTTGCAATACTATAAAAAACAATAATTGATTAAGAGACGATTCCAAAGGTGTACTAGCCTTTGGGATCGTTTTTCTTATTCTCTATATACCCAGATTAGAGAAAGACAAACAAATCTATCTAAATGGATGCTTCGTTTAATAGAGGCAGGCGTTTCATGTTGTTGAAAAAAGATAATGTCACTGGCTGAAAAAGATCTTTTTGCAAGGTGAGAGGATGATTTCCGTTCCGCCAGCATCCTTTCCAGGGGGCGTCCGTTGAGCCGCTTCACTCACTTACGTTCGCTCCAGGGTCTCACCTGTGACGCTAAATCCCCCAGGAGTGACGCTGGCTCCTCTCCAATCAACCATTCAGCAAAATATTAACTGTAGCAATAAAAATAGGCCACTATTTGCAAAATCAGAGAGAGATAGGCTCTAATTTTCAATGTGGAATGACAACACACTTCCGTAAAGAATAGTAAACACCTTCACTTTTTATTTGAAAATATTTGCTAAAAATCAAAATTGGGGGGATTGGAGTTGAAGGCTACTTGACTTCTGGGGGCTCGCCCACAGGAAGGAAGTAGCCTTCAACTGAAATCTATTTTCACCTTTCACAAAAATACAATTGATGGTTTTATTTTTCAACAAAATGAAATGGCTGTCTCATTTATAAGAGACAGCCATTTACGTTATTTCACGGTATTGATGAATTTAATATAATCCTTACTTATATATCCAGGTTCAGTGTTTAGTTTATCCGAAACAACTTGATACCAACCATTTGCGCTTGTATTTGTAACGATGACAGGCATATTACTTTTACTAAATGTGAAGAGTGGACTTTGACTTGTTGATGCATCTGCACGAACATTTAGTCCGGCTGTTGTTGTGAGAGCGATTTTATAAGGATTATTTGCATCTTTAAAGCCTAAAGCTTTTTCTGCACGATAGTAATGTCCTGCAATTTTTGCGCCCCAGAATGGATCTGAAGCGTATTTTACGTTGAAGCCGATAGCCTTAGAACCGACAACTGCGCCATTCGTATAACGTCCACCTGGCGTAATATAATTTGGCTGAAGGAATTTTTCAACTAGCTCATTAATATTGGCTTCTACACTATCAAACTTCTTATTTAGTGGATTTGTATCATAGACATATAATCCAAATAGATTGTTTAGATTTTGAGCGTGATCACTCATACCATAGGCACTCTCATGCTGTGCTAGGGATAAAATAAGCATAGCATTGATATGAGAATTTGCTTCCACTTCTTTTAATACAGAGCCTAAACCAAGTAGTTTACTTTTAGTTGTGGCATTTTTATAAATCGAAGCACCTGAGCTTTCAACCTCTGCTAATTTTCCCACAATATATTGATCTAGCTCATCTGCTGTATATTGAGTTGTTGCACGAGCTGGTAAGAATTGATAGTAGTTATAGGCTTCTCCTTTTGAAGAACCATCAGCATTGGTAAAGTTGATGCCATCCCAGCTAAAGTATTTCTCACCCTGCTTCATAAAGCTAGGGGCCTTGCCATACACGTAACTAGCAGAATATTTATTAGTTTTATAATCATATAGGGTATGTTTTATTTCACCGTACTCATTTGTGTAATAAGAACGACCTTTTACTAGAGCAGAAGGAATTAAGGTAACGTCAGCCTGCTTTAAATAACCAGTATGACCAGCTAAGCGTACTTTTACTTGTGTGGCATCACTACCTAGATACTCCATTTCTGTATTACCAGCAACTGCGATTTGATCCTTAATCGTTTCAGAATTTAGAGCAACATAATTATTCGTTACCACATAGCCTGAAGTCATTTTAATAATTTTATCATTTTGAGTAATCACTAATGAACTAGTCGTCATCGCCTTTTCAGCTGCTTCAAAGCTAGTAAAGGTTTGTTTGTCTACCAAGTTACCATTGGAAACTTCTTTGACGATATATGCGGTAGTATTACCGTTATTACCAGTATTATTGTTGTTCCCATTATTAGTAGTATTACCGTTATTTTCGGAGTTACCATTGTTTTCATTTTTACCAGCGTCAACCTGATCAGCAAGAAGAATTAATCGTAGAATAAATGTCGATGCCTCACCAATTGTGGCATTGTCTCTTGGTAAAAACATGCCATTGGAGCTTCCTTTAATAAGTCCTAATTGTGCACCGATTGCAACATCCTGACGGAAATCTTTAAAAATAGTTGCATTGTCTTTGAAGGTAATAGAAGAAGTACCTTTTGGTATTTTTAAATAATCAACTGCTCTGATTAGCATCACTGCCATATGCTCTCTTGAAATACGGTCATCTGGCTTAAATGAGCCATCCGTATAACCAGTAATAATTCCAGCAGTAGCGGCAAGCTTAATTTCATTTGCAAATAAATATGTGTCTGACACATCTGTAAACGTTATCTTGCTCTTTGTGTCCAAATTTAACGCTTTTGCTATGTATGTGGCGAATTCACCGCGTGTAACCGTAGCATTTGGACGATAGCTTCCATTTGCATCCTTCAGTAATGCATCTTTCTGAATTAAATAGCGTAGACCACTTTCATGCATATGTCCTGATAGCTCGTCTGCATAGACAGATTGAGGCTGCCAAATGACTAGACTAACAAGCATCATGAGCAACATAAAAATTGATAGTTTTTTCATAGTTTTACCCTCCTAAACTGATATCATTTTAACAAAGTTACACAATCAAGATAAGGGTCAAATGTTAGAAATACCATAAAATATACCAGCGTTTTATAGGCAATAAGTATGCTTTTATAATTTGATGTGAGAGTTAGTTTTGAATAGGGGAAGGAAAGTGAACCGAAATTTATATGAGTTTCTTCTATTATATATGTCATTTGTGTTACCCCAAAAAAATAATGTCGTACATTGCTTTCTAAGAAGCAATGTACGACATTTTATTGAAGTAAATATTAAAGCATTTCTGAAGTTGTTTTTGCTTGCATATGCAGTTGTAGGTAGTCTGGGCCACCTGCTTTTGAATCTGTACCTGACATGTTGAAGCCACCAAATGGTTGGTAACCAACGATTGCACCTGTACAGCCACGGTTGAAGTAAAGGTTTCCTACATGGAATTCTTCACGCGCTTTTTCTAGGTTCATACGGTTAGTTGTGATAACAGCGCCTGTTAAACCATATTCTGTATCGTTTGCAATTTCAATCGCATGGTCGAAATCTTTTGCTTTTGCGATCGCTACAACAGGTCCGAAGATTTCTTCTTTCATAATACGTGCAGAAGGATCTACGTCAGCGAACACAGTTGGTTGTACGAAGTAACCGACTGAATCGTCCGCTGTACCACCAGCTACTAGACGGCCTTCGCCTTTGCCAATTTCAATGTACTCAGTAATTTTGTTGAAAGCTGCTTGGTCAATAACTGTTGCCATGAAGTTGCTGTAATCAGTTGGGTCACCCACTGTTAAAGCGTTTGTTAACTCTTCTACGCGATTTACCACTTGCTCATATACATCTTCTACGATGACAGCACGAGAACATGCTGAACATTTTTGACCTGAGAAACCAAATGCTGATTTCACGATCGATTGTGCAGCTAATTCTAAATCTGCTTCTTTATCCACTACGATTGTATCTTTACCGCCCATTTCAGCGATGACACGTTTAATCCAAATTTGGCCTTCATTTAACACAGATGCACGTTGGTTGATACGTAAGCCGACATCACGTGAACCTGTGAAGCTGATGAAGCGTGTTTTTGGATGATCGACTAAGTAGTCACCTACTTCAGCACCAGAACCTGGTACGAAGTTCACCGCACCTGCTGGAAGACCAGCTTCTTCTAATACTTCGATAAATTTATAGGCTATAACTGGCGTCGTGGAAGCTGGTTTTAATAACACTGTGTTCCCTGTTACTAAAGCAGCTACTGTTGTACCAGCCATGATTGCAAATGGGAAGTTCCAAGGAGAAATGACAATACCGATTCCTAGTGGAATGTAGTCATAACGATTGTATTCACCTGGACGGCTTTCGACTGGCTGACCGTCTTTAATGCGTAGCATTTGGCGACCATAGTATTCCATGAAGTCGATTGCTTCCGCTGTATCTGCATCTGCCTCTGCCCATGGTTTCCCAGCTTCTTTTGTTAATAAGGCTGAGAATTCATGTTTACGACGACGAACGATTGCTGCCGCTTTGAAAAGAACGTCTGCACGAATGGCTGGATCAACTTTTTTCCATGTTTTGAATGTTTCATCTGCCGCTTGCATCGCTTTTTCAGCTAAATCTTTGCTTGCTTTCGAAACGCGACCAATAACTTCTGTTTTCTTTGCAGGATTGTACGAAACGATTTTGTCTTCTGTTGTAATACGTTCGCCACCGATAATTAGTGGGTAGTCTTGACCTAAGTAACCTTCAACTTTATTTAAAGCCTCTACATAAGCATTGTAGTTTGCCTCTTGTGAAAAATCTGTGAATGGTTCGTGTTTGTATGGAATCATGTCAGTTTCCTCCCATGTATAAGTAGTGCCAAATGATTATGCACCTATTAAGATTGTGTTAATTATATAATGCAATATAATTTGGCATTAATCAACTCAAATTTTAAAACTTTTTTAATTTTTGCATCTGCTTTTCATATTGGTGTTAGAATAAGCTTAATGGAATACAGGAGGACAAAATGGATAACAATGTACTACTAAGTATTTATAAATACGTCATTGAAAAAGGCGATATGGGAATTTGTGTGGTAGACACAGAGGGCAAATTGCTTATATACAATAAAAAAATGAGAGAATTAGAAGGCGTTAATGAGGATGAATTTGAGGAGAGGCGAGCCTTAGAGATTATTGATTTTGAAATCGAAAAAAGCGATATTTATAAGGTCCTCAGCTCTGAAACGCCAGTGCACAATATAAAAAAAACGTATTGGAATAAAAAAAATCAAGAAGTGACCTACATAAGCAATATTTATCCGTTGCACTATGAAGGCTCTTTAATAGGCGCTGTGGAATTTGCCCGAGATATTACACAGCTTGAATACATGATGTATCAGCCATTGAGAAGGTATGGCGCTCCCTTGACATTTGACATCATCACAGCTGTATCACCAGTCATGAAGGATGTCATTGAAAAAGCAAAAATTGTGGCACTAAGTAGAATGCCTGTTGTGTTAATAGGGGAATCAGGTACTGGGATTGATATGGTTGCAGAGGGAATACATCATGATCTAAAGGTGCAAAATGATATGTTTATTGCTTTAATTTGCCGTCGAGATGAGAAAACGGTATTAAAGCAATTTGAAAAATATATTGTGGAAAAGGAGAAAATAACCTTCTTTGCTGAGCGCATTGAATATTTATCTCTAGAAGCACAAGAAAAGATTGTGGAACTTTTTAATAATCATCCTAATCATCAGCATGTTTTAATTGCTAGTGTTGGCAAAGATCCCATTGATTTGATTCAAAAGCACGAGCTATCCAAAAAACTTTACAGACTTTTTTCAGGTATTACGATTTATGTACCTCCTTTACGAGAAAGAAAAGAAGATATTATGCCTTTTATCGATGATTATTTCAAAAGACATCGTGATAGCTTTGGCTCGTCTATTCATGGACTTTCAGAAGAAGTGCGAGATATCTTTTTAAAATATGATTGGCCAGGAAATTTAAAGGAATTAGAAGTTCTGCTGGATGAAATAACCTCATTGATCACCAATGAGACGATAGTTGAATCACATATGCTGCCAGTGCATTTCAAATGGAAAATCCAAAGCTCTTGTGAGGAGACGGAAAAAGAGGTTTCTACGAGCGACTTGTTTGTCATTAAAAATCAACAGGATATTCGACCATTAGATGTCTATATGAAAGAGGTAGAGGAGTACTATATTTCGAAGGCGTTGGACTTTCATCAAGGCAATATCTCCAAAACGGCTGCTGCGTTGGGGATTCGGCGACAAAGTTTACAGTATCGAGTTAAAAACTATAAGCTCAATAAAAAAAGCGAAAACATTGATTAACCATGTTTTCGCTTTTTTGGATAGTTTCCCGAAAGTGAAGGATAGAACGATCTAACTGAAGGATAAAAACACGAAACTGATGGATAGCTTCAAGCTTGTATAATTATTTTCCTTTTTTCGAAAGGCGACCAAGCGCAAATGCTGCTGCTCCTAAACCAATTGCCATGTTCGTTTTTTTGTTAAACACTTGTTTTGTCACAAGTGCTACATTTTGTGGACGCTCAGCTAAACGACGCATAAAGTAACCGTACCAATCATTACCGAATGGTAGATATGTGCAGAAATTATACCCTTCACGAGCAAGGTCTAGCTGCATTTCTTTACGGAAACCATATAACATTTGGAATTCAAATTTTTCATTTGGAATATTGTGTTGTTTCACAAATTGTTTTACATGGTTGATCACATTATGGTCGTGCGTCGCAATCGAAGTAAATTTACCATGTAGCAAATGATATTCAATTAGTTTTAAGTAATTATGGTCGATATCAGCTTTAGATTGATAAGCCACATTTTCAGGTTCTTTATAAGCACCCTTTACAATACGTAAGCGGAAGTTTTTATATTTCTCAATATTTTCCTCTGATTCGAAGAAGTAAGCTTGAATGACTGTCCCTACGTTATCATACTCTTTGTGTAATTCCTCTAATAATTCAAAAGAGCTATGTAAACGCTCGTAGTTTTCCATATCGAAATTCACGAAAATATTATATTGGTGTGCAAGAGCTACGATTTCTTCTAAGTTTTCATAACAAAATGCGTAATCAATATCTAAACCTAATTGTGAAGGTTTAAGAGAGATGTGTGCATCAAGCTGTTCATCATGAATAGCTTGTACAACAGCTAAAATATTATTTTTGGCAGCAATTGCCTCTGATTTTTCGTAGACGAACTCGCCTAGATTATCGACTGTACAAGAAATATTGGCCTTGTTTAATTCCTTAATCGATTGCACAACTTCTGGTAAACTTGTGCCAGCAACAACACTTTGCGCACCCATTTTTAAACCATATTTTTGTGCAGCGCTGTTTAATAATTTGTTCTCGGATAAGTAAATGAAAAAGTCACGTAATACCATTATATGCCTCCAAAAATGAAAATTTTAAATTCTTGGCGATTATAACACTTTTTTTGAAAAGTAAAATGGTTTGATTTTCAGAAAAAATATTTTTTAAAGCACGTTAGTGAGATAAAACTATTGCAGTCATTGACTTTTTTATGGAAAAAATTTAAATTAAAAATTTTTTTCGAAAAAAAAGGACTTTTCAAAATAAAAGATTTGCTTTATGTTAATTAGTATATGTCTTAATTTGCACATAGGCATGATGATTAGGACTTAAAATATATAATTATTATTTTAATATAATTTATTAGTGGGTATTCTTTGAAGTGATTCTTAGATATCCACTTTTTCATTTTTCAGTTTAAATATCATATTAATAGTAGTTTATAGTAAAAAAAAACAGGGTGTATTATAATAAAATTGTATATAATCAAGATTAAATTATGTACGTTTTGTGAATTTGTAGTTACTTTTGATTTAGAATAGTGTGTCTATATAAGCAATACAAAAGGGAATATGACTACTCTAAACTAAGATAAGGTGGAAAGTATGGCAAGAGGCAGAAAATTTAATTCAAATGGCGAACAAAGTAAACAACTATTACTTGAAAAAGCGATAGAGCTATTTTCTGATAAAGGTTATCATCACACAAAAATTAGTGACATTGTAAAGGCTGCCAATGTAACTCAGCCTACTTTTTATCTCTATTTTAAAAGCAAGGATGCCCTTTATAACGATTTGAATGCGCAATTTCAAAGCGGATTCTTGGCAGTAATGAATAGTAAGTCAACTGACATTATTGAATATGGATTACAGGGTTTTATCACGCTATTAGAGCAAAAGTTATTGAACTTGTTCGTATACATAATTGAAAATCCTGAATTAACAAAAATAGGTTTTATTGAATCCAAGCAAGCACAATTGGTGAAAAACCAAATGACACAGCAATTGATCCACCTTATTTATCTGCATGATTGTGACAAAGATCTACAACTGTATAGTGTGGATATAAAAATCATGATAGATAGTTTAGTAGGCTCAATAGAAAGACTCATCATTACGAATTTATTAGAAGAAAAAAGGTTACCTGCACAACTTGCAAATGATATTGTACAATTATATTTTTGGAAAACCAAAGATGTAATATAAAAAACTGTCATCGATACTTATTATCGATGACAGTTTTTTTAATTGCTTATTTTTATATGCTGATAGTAGCCTTTGTGATCTTTGCTCTTTGGGTGAATAAGTAGCATATATTCCTGATTCGGTGATAAAGCACTCTTAGGTGTAACAGTTATTGAACGACCTTCAATTTTAACTGCTACGGGTATTTCCTTAGCTCCTAAAGCAGCCAGTTGAATGTTGCTCTTAGCGATTTGTGAAGTAAGCCCTGTAGGAATTTTCACTGTAAATTTGTGTGTATCTGCTATATTTTTTACCGTGGAAAGTTGTTTATATTTAGGATATTTCTCCTTCAATGCATCATAATGTGCTTGGAAAATAGGTGCTGTTGTAGTTTGAACATTTGGCTTAACGCCTACTTCATGAATAGTATGACCCGCAGGACCCGTAAATTTACCAACTGTAAGCTTTAAATAGCTTCCATCCTGTAATGTGTAAAAGCCTTGCATAGCACCTTTCCCATAGGTTGTTTCTCCGTATAAAATAGCAGCCTTCTGGTCTTTCAATGATGCGGAAAGCATTTCAGAAGCACTGGCACTATAGCGGTTTACAAGAATACGGGTATCTTTAGGAAACTTTGTGTCTTGTTGAACTGCTGGTATGGTATAAGAGTTATGGGCTTCTTCTAATAAATACGCAACTTTAGCAGATTGGAATAATCCTGTTAGCTCTTCAGCTGTTGTCACATAACCTCCACCATTATTTTGTAAATCTAAGATGAACGATGTTGCACCACGTTTTTTTAAGTCTATCAGCGCATTTTTAACAAGCTGTGCACCATCCTCTGAAAAGGAAGCCAACGAAATATAGCCCACATTCCCAAATAGCAAGTCAGTTTGTACATTCGGTAATGTGAATTTTTTACGTGTAATAGTTTTGGTAGTTTTTGAACCGTCACTATTCTTTAATGTAACTTCCACCTTAGTCCCTTCATTACCGATTAAAAGGGAAGAGGCTTCTTGTGTAGAACGCCCGATAATGGATTCACCATTAACGCCAATAATGATATCTCCAGCCTGAACACCAGCCTCAAATGCGCCACTGCCTTCGATTACTTGTAAAATATGAATCCCATCTTCGTGTTCTTCAATCACCACACCTATACCTATAGTAGATAGGTTGATGCTATTCATATAATTTTCAAATTCTTGCTTAGTGAAGTAGGTTGAGTAAGGATCAAGCATACTCATGATTTCTGAGATGGATGTAGCCTTCTCTAAGTTTCCATTAATTGTTCCAACGTAAGTATCTTTCACAATCTCCTTAATTTCCTTGATAAGCTGTGGATCGTTTTCAGCAGCGTGAGTAGTTGTAAAAGGGAGAAGGAAGAAGCCTAGAACAAATATGAATGACCATAGTAACTTTTTCATTGGACACCTCTTTTCTAGAACTCAAAATAGAATGTATCATTATTAGGTATTAAATGGATGGTTACATTATGCAATTGAGTATCTGATTTTTATTATACATGAAGCCATCGCTATAGTGGTGGACTTATATGAGATAGAAAAAAAATCTACTTGTCGCTATGGGCAAGTAGATTCTTGTAAATTATTTTTTTATCAATTTATGAATAATAAAACCAATTGATGCACCAACAATAGCTGGTAAAAGCCAGCCTAAATTTTGTTCATACATTGGCAATGCTTTTAGAATAGTTTCATAAGGTGTAATTTCAACTTTCATTTGTTTTAAGCCATCATATAGACTGACAAGGAAAGTTGGAACGAGCGCTAAAATATAAACAATTTGTCCACCTTTAAAGAAATGATCTGCTAGTGACAAGACCATCAATACCATAGCTAAAGGATAAATGATTAATAAAACAGGTAGTGATGCACTAATTATTGTAGAAAGTCCCACATTTGTAATAGCTGTACTAAAAATAGTGAAGACAACTAAAAACGTTTTATATGAAATTTGAGGGAATAGCTTATGGAAAAATTGTGCATTTGCAGTTAATAAACCAACAGCTGTGGATATACAAGCCAGTAAAATAGTCGCAGACAAAATAATACTTCCAAGGTTTCCAAAGAGCACCTCAGCTGATTTTGCAATAATATTTCCGCCATTATCAGAAATACCGATTGCATTGATACTTGTATTACCAATATGCCCTAGAGAGATATAGACAAAGGATAAACCTATTGCAGCAACGACCCCCGCAAAAATCGTTGTTTTTACTTGTTTTCTCGTATCTTTCATACCCATATCACGCAGGGCCTGTAAAATGACGATACCAAAAACAAGAGCACTTAGAACATCCATCGTTAAGTAACCTTGTACAAAGCCTTCAGCTAAAGGTGACACCTTATAGTTTCCTACGGCTTCTCCTGGTTCACCCATAGGAGAGATGAAACTTTTAACAGCAAGCAATAAAATAACGAAAAGCAGGGCAGGTGTTAAAATTTTACCTACTCGATCAACGAGCTTCGAAGGATTAATAGATAAATATAGAATTAACGTGAAAAACACAATAGATGTGATAAAAAGTGGCGCCCAATGATCTCTCATACCTTCAGAAAGAAATGGCGCAATGCCTATTTCGAAGGACACAGACCCAGTACGTGGTACAGCAAAGAACGGTCCAATTGCTAAGTAGACGATGGAGGTGAAAATTACCCCAAAAGCAGGACTAACACGGTTAGCAAGCAGTTGTAAATCGCCTCCTGCTTTGGCAACAGCAACAATCGCTAACAATGGTAGACCAACACCTGTTATAAGGAAACCAATCATGGCTACAGTGACGTTTTCACCTGCTTGTTGGCCCAATAATGGTGGGAAAATAATATTACCAGCACCCAAGAACAAGGCAAATAGTAGTAATCCTACTGCTAAATTTCCTTTGATGAAATGCAAGATGTTTTTCATAAGTATATTAACTCCTTTAAGATTGAAAAGCTAAAACTTTCTAAAAATTTTAAATACAGAAGTGTATGTTATCATAGGAACACTAATCTTGCAATGAAAACAATATTTCAATATAGTCGGATTTCGTCGTATTCTATAAGTTTCCTATAATGTTTGAAAAATAGTCAGTTTTTCCGATTTTTCATGCAATAGTTATCTAGTATGATAGACACACAAGGGAATATTCTAGCACGAATGGAGGCACTTTGGTATGCAAAAGACAAAAAAATGGAGAATTCTTGTTCTAAGTACTTTAGCAACTTCATTTTTAGCATTACAGACAGCAGAAGCAGCAACATATACTGTACAAAAAGGAGATACTTTAACGAAAATCGCCCAAAATCATCAAGTCACGATTGGGGATATTAAGAAGTGGAATAATCTATCGAAAGATACGATTTATGTAGCTCAAAAGCTTGAGATTCCAAAACAATCAACGAATGAGGGAGTAAAGCCCGCCACTCCATCAACATCTGGAAAACCAGCAACTAGTTCTCATACAGTAGCAAAGGGTGACACATTATCAAAAATTGCAAAGCTATATAATGTGACAATTAAGGATATAATGGATTGGAATAAGCTTGAAAAAGACACAATTTTTGTTGGACAAGTACTGAAGCTTTCTTCAGCTGCAGTGATACCCGATGGTGATTCTATACATAATAATGTGACTTCAGGTACGGGCACTCCATCAAAAGTAACAGCGAAAGATCCTACAGCTAATGGACAAGCAATTTATAACAAAACAGTTGAAGTTGCCAATACATTGGTTGGTACACCCTATCTATATGGTGGAAATACACCTGTAGGGCTTGATTGCAGTGGCTTTATTTTTTATACCTTCAATCAAGGTGGTTTAAAAATAGGAAGAGCAAGCAGTGAGGGCTATTTTTACGGTAATACTACTCATGTAGAAAATCCAGTACCTGGCGATTTAGTGTTCTTTGAGAATACGTATAAAGAAGGTATTTCTCATATGGGAATTTATCTCGGTGATAATAAATTCATTCATGCGGGTACAGATGGTGTAGAAGTTTCGGATGTTACGTACTCTTACTGGTCTTCTAAATTAGTAGCCTACAAACGTTTTGATAGTGTGAAATAAAAAGTAGCGATTTTTGCCAAGGCAAAAATCGCTTTTTGTTTTAACAACCCCCCCTTTCTTCTAAAAGAGAAAGGGGAGTAAGGTTATTGTGTTACACGAGCTGTCCAGCGTGAAAGATCAGCGTCTTTAGCATCAACAAGCTCTGCTGGGAAAATAAATGTCCAGGGCTTTGTGGAGTTTGGTTGGACAGTTAAGATTGGATCCATTTTAAATGAACCCTTGGCAATTTGTTTACCTGTAGCATCGACAATTTCTAATGGTAATTGTTCTAGATTGATTGCTTTATTATGTCCATTACGAATAAAGATAGATACGTTTAAATTACCATTGTCAGCTAGTTTGGCCTGTAAACCTGTGAAATTCACTTCTGTCTCGCCTAGCTTTGGGAGAGTTTTAACAATTTTCTCAAGTTCTTCTTTTTGTTCTGCTGGTAACTGTTTTTCCCATGACGGATCTAATTCTAATTGATGACCGCGAAGGGACACAAGGTTAAAGGCAATTTTCCAGCCATCTTCGGGAACTTCATCTACTTTAATTGAAGACTTTTCAAATTCAAACACCCATGGACGAGCACTTTCTGCTGGTATTGTACCAAGTGCTTTAAAATCGAATTTTTTAGATGCAACAAGCTCATCATTTTTATCCATAATGAAAAGCTCGATTTCACCTAGCTCAATAGCTTGAGGTAGAGAGGACCGGAAAAATGCACGAACTAACCATTTTCCACCTCGACCCTCTTCAATACTAATTGAAGAAAGCGATAATTGGTTTGGTTTCAACGGCTCTAGCTCATTCGCTAGGAAGTTAAAAATGTATTTTTGCTCTTGTGGGACATCCCATTCTGGATGGAATGATAATTTTGTTTCCACATCGCGATTATCACCTGTATTTTTCGTCGTATTCCCTAGTAAATCTTTTGAGTCAATTGTGTTTTCCTGAACAACTTTATCTGATTTTTTAAAAAATGAAAATAAGCCCATTATTGTTCCTCCTGTTGTGCCTCAACTGTTTTCATGAAGCCTATAATTTCTATAATAATAGAACGACGTAATTCTTGGAAATTTTTACCGAATAATTCTAATCCTTCACGTTGGTAAATTCGCATTGGATCTTCTTGCTGATAATGACGAAGACCGATTCCTTCTTTTAAATGTGTCATGGCCTCTAAATGCTTAATCCAGCCGCTATCAATATGGCTAAGCATAATTTGAGGAAGTACCTCAATGACTCTTTCGTTTTCAGCGAATGTCTCCATGTGATCAAGCAGTTCTTGTTCAGAAGGTTGAATTTCAGCAAGAATTTGTTTTGTTCTTCCTAATTCTCGGTTAATTGTAACAGGTGTGATGAATAATGAGTTAAGCGCATTCTCCATTTGTTCGTAATCCCATTCAATTGGAGATACATCTTCTGGCGCGGCGTCATGAACAGCAAAATCAACTGTTTCACGTAGCATTTTCTTCAGTTCACCCATTAAATCTTCGCCAGCTAAAATTTTGTCGCGAAGTCCATAAAGAACGGTACGTTGGTCATTGATAACATCGTCTAGTTTTAGGTTATATTCCCGCATGCCATATTGGGAACCTTCAACAATACGTTGTGTTCGGTCAATAAGCTCTTGAACCTCTTTATTTTGAATAATACCCTGATCATTTACAATCATTTTTGCAGAGAATTTTTCTACTTCTTCTTTTGCGTAACGGCGGAACATATCATCTTCAATAGAGAGAATGAAGCGACTTTCGCCTACATCACCTTGACGGCCTGAACGCCCACGTAGCTGATTGTCTACACGACGGCTTTCATGCTTTTCTGTCCCAATTACATATAAACCACCAAGCTCGTGTACATCATCACCTAACATGATATCCGTACCACGACCAGCCATGTTTGTCGCTACTGTAATACGACCTTTTTGACCTGCCTGTGAAATAAGCTCAACTTCTTGTTCAACTGTTTTTGCATTAAGTAATTGGAATGTTAATTTTTCCTTTTTCAGATAGTCAGCTACAGTTTCAGACTGTAAAATCGATGTTGTCCCAATTAATATTGGCTGGCCTTTTTCATGACGTTTTTTAACCTCAGCAGCAACATACTTATATTTTGCTTCCTGTGTGTTAAAAATAAGATCAGGCTGATCAATACGCTGACGCGGACGGTTTGTTGGAATTTGCACAACTTCCATGCCGTACACTTCACGAATTTCTTTTTCCTGTGTTTTCGCTGTACCCGTCATCCCAGAAAGCCTTGGATACATACGGAAATAGTTTTGAATTGTTACTTGAGCCATTGATTTATTTTCATCTGTAATCGTTACACCTTCTTTAGCTTCAATCGCTTGATGTAAGCCATCAGAAAGTGAACGACCTTCTAAAATACGACCTGTAAACATATCAACAAGCTCGATTTTGTCTTCTTTGACAATGTAATCAACATCGCGCTTAAACATAACATGTGCACGTACTGCTTGGATTACGTAATGGAAGAGTGTTTGGTGTTCTAAGTCATATAAATTATCAATATTGAAGGCAACCTCAACCTTTTCAATACCTTTATCCGTTAGAGAAGTAGCCTTTGTTTCATCGTCAAAGTCATAATCTTCATCTTTCTTGAATCGTTTCGCTAACATAGCAGCAATGCGGTGTAATTCATCATTAGAAGGCATTTTACCTGCGATAATTAAAGGTGTTTTAGCTTCGTCGATTAATACACTATCTACTTCATCGATAATAGCGAAGTGATAATGACGTTGTACTTTATCTGCTAAGCTATAAGCCATATTGTCACGTAGATAATCGAAGCCAAACTCAGTACCCACACCGTATGTAATATCTGCGTTATAGGCTTCTTTCTTTTCACCAGGTTCCATCATCGGTACATTTAAACCCACAGTTAAGCCAAGGAAACGATGGATTTGACCAACAAGCTCATAGTCACGCTTTGCTAGGTAATCATTAACCGTGATGACATGAACACCTTTACCTTCTAATGCACGCACATAAGAAGGAAGGGAGGCAACTAGAGTTTTACCTTCACCTGTTGGCATTTCAGCAATATTACCTTCTGTTAATACTAGACCACCGATAAGCTGCACATCAAAATGACGCATTCCTAATACACGCTTTGAGGCTTCGCGTACAACAGCAAATGCGTCCGGGATAATCGATGTAAGAGGCTCACCTTGTTCTAATTGATCTTTGAAAATAAAAGTCATTTCTCGTAATTCGGCATCTGACTTGTTAACATATTTTTCTTCAAGATTATTAATTTGATCTACTATTTTGTAGTAGCGTTTTAATTGACGAGCACTAGTTTGCTCTTTATTACTTTTGAAAATTGAGAACATGAAATATACGCTCCTTTAATGTTGTCTAAATGCTAGACACACCATTATTCTATCAAATTTTACTTATGGTGACTACAATTGACTATATAGGAATCTATTAATGCTAAAATGTACAAAATATTTGTGAAATCGTGGAAAATGTTTAGAAAAAGTATATTTCAATGCTTGTTCATGCTATAATCAATTTGGATTTCAATGTAGATTATTTATTTGAGGAGGAGAGACATGCTTTACGTGTCTTTAATAGCAGCGTTTGTTGCATCCATTTTGTTAACTCCATTAGTGAAACGTTTAGCGTTTAGAATAGGTGCAGTTGATGCACCAAACTATCGAAAAGTACATGCTCGAATTATGCCAAGACTTGGCGGTTTAGCCATTTTCCTTGCCTTTATTATTGGCGTGACGATTTTATACTCATTCTTAGTTCATACAAAACATGGTAGTAATGAGGCTTTATTAGCTATCATTATTGGTGCTTGTATAATCGTAATCACAGGTGTTATTGATGATATGCGTGAGATTTCTGCGAAAGCAAAAATGCTTGGTCAGCTAGTTGCTGCACTGATTGTTGTTTTTGTAGGCGGTATTGAAATTGAAATGGTTAATCTACCGTTCTTAGGTACATTAGACTTTGGTTTATTAAGTATTCCATTAACGATCATTTGGATCATCGGTATTACGAATGCCATTAATTTAATCGACGGCCTTGATGGTCTAGCTGCAGGTGTTTCTACGATTGCACTGATTACATTAGCTGTCATGGCATTTATCATGAGCAATGTGTTTGTTTTAGCGTTAGCAGCCATTTTAGCTGTAGCTTCACTTGGTTTCTTATTTTATAATTTCCACCCAGCAAAAATCTTTATGGGTGATACAGGGGCTTTGTTCCTAGGATTTATGATCTCTGTGTTAGCGTTACTTGGTTTTAAAAATATTACATTCGTAGCTTTAATCATCCCAATTATTATCCTTGGTGTTCCGATTTCTGATACATTTTTTGCGATTGTTCGTCGTGTTCGCATGAAAAAGAAATGGTCTGACCCAGATAAATCACATTTACACCATCGATTACTTGATATGGGCTTTACACATCGACAAACAGTCCTAATTATTTACGGAATTGCAGTAATGTTTGGATTAGCAGCTATCATTTTCTCTATGGCAAAGGTTTGGGGAGCTATATTACTTGTAGCGGTCATCCTAACAGCTATTGAAATCTTTGTAGAGGTCATCGGATTGGCTGGTAAAAACTATAAACCATTATTAAATTTTGTACGGATATTTAGTAAATAAAATATAAGCAATCATACAATTTGTATGATTGCTTTTTTGTTGTTAAATAGGGTTACCATTAAAGTCATTTGACACTGAGAAACTCTTTTAAACCGATTATATATAGGGAATGGAATAGAAGGTAAACTTAAATAAGCTTGTTTATCGATTACTAGGAGGGGTAAATGAAAAGGGTAGTCAATCAATGGAGAAGCCACATAAAAAGACCATAGACAAGTTGTTTGTCTATGGTCTGAAAGGTCTATTCAGTAACTGAATTGTCATCGCTGCTAGCAGCACTATCTGTTCCAGTATTGCCACTTGTTAGGCTCGATGATTGTTCATTTAGGCCAAGATGGTTTTTGAAAATCTCCTTTGTTTCTTCAACAGAATCTTGATTTAACTGGTAATAATAAATACCAGTAGATGTATCATCCGTGCCATCTAATGTTAAGGAATCAATACGTGGTGCGCCTTTTGATAAATAAGATAAGAAGGACTTCATTTCAGTGAATGTCATATCTGTTTTCATATTATCACCAAGAGCTTTAATGACATCATCATATTTCGTAACAGACTTAACAGAAGCGACTTTTTTAATAATCGAAGTAAGAATTTCCTGTTGACGTTTACCACGCTCAATATCACTATCTTGTTTACGAGTTCTTGCAAGGGCAAGGGCCTGACTACCATTTAAATGCTGTAAGCCGGGCTGTAAGTTAATTGTAAACTTATCAAACTCATCTAATTCATGTAAAGCATAAGGTACTTCAGCTTCAATACCACCTAAAGCATCGACTACATCAATAAAGGCATTGAAATTCATACGTACATAGTAATTGATAGGAATATCAAATAGTTCCTCTACTGTTTCAATAGTAGTAAGCGTTCCACCCATAGCATGTGCGTGAGTAATTTTATCTTTATAACCTACTTTAGGAATATAAACATATGAATCTCGAGGAATGCTTAGCATTTTAATTGTATGGGTTTTATTATTTAATGTAGCTAAAACGAGTGCATCGGAGCGTGAATGATCCGAACCTTGCCCTCGATTGTCACTATCATCAACACCTACAAATAAAATAGAGACATTGTCTTGTACAGGCTCTACTTTCTCTACACGTTGCGTTGAAACCTCTCGACCTTCTAACTCCTCATATGCTGAGTCTGCAGCATGCTCTACCTGTTTTGTAAGGTAAACAGCATAAGCCGTTACACAAATCACCAAGCTTGCAACAAGGAGTAGTGTAACTTTTATAATTAATGAAGCTTTAGAAGACCTCTTTTTAGTCGGACTAATAGATCTTTTTTTCATAATAAATATATTCTCCTCTAATTATTGGGAATAATAATGCGATAAAGCTAAATTTTATTCAATTTTAACTAAGTAATTGTGTGGACAATAAAATAGCTTAACAAAAAAATTATACTATGCATATTTAGTTTCGACAATTAAAACTATTTAATTGACAATAAATTCTACAAATTGAGCATCTTCGAAAGTGATGGTAGCCTGTCCATTTGTCATTTCTGTTATCCAACTTCGGAACTGTTCTTCTTCCTCTTTTAGCACAGAAACAATGATTTCAACACCCTCCAAATAACGTATTTCCTCTAAAGAATAGAATGAACTTCTTATTTCATTTTCGACTTTTCCTAGCCATGTATAATCAATAGCTACTTTCATGAAATGATGCAATTTACGTTCAACTATCTGTGCAGCAATTAATCCCTCTGTAGTTGCTTTTCCATACGCACGAATAAGACCACCACCACCGAGCTTAATGCCTCCAAAATAGCGGGTCACAACAACGACCGTATCTTTTAATCCTTGTTTTTTTAAGACCTCTAACATAGGGACGCCTGCAGTACCACTAGGTTCCCCATCATCATTTGCCTTTTGAATATGATCATGCTCTCCAATAATATATGCGGAGCAGTTATGTGTTGCATTATGATGCAATTTTTTTATACCATCTATAAAAGAAATTGCATCCTCTTCCGTTTCTGCACGTTCTATATAAGTGAGAAAGCGAGATTTGGAAATGACAATTTCGCTTTCACCATATCCTTTTACTGTTAAATAGTTTTCTCTCATTCGTATCAATCTCCTTTTAACTAGAGTTCTATTCTATAATTTTCATGAAGAAAAAGCATTAAATTTTAGCATGGTAATGCTATAATAGGTGTAGACTATGGAATATGTGATTTTAGTCTATTAAATTAGTAAGTAATCATAAGACATTAGACTGGGGAGTATACTATGTTTTCAAATGATACCTTCGATTTAAAGTCGCTTGATGACATTTTTAATCGAATGTTAGATACAATCATGAGCTCAAAGGATGATATCTTTATTATAAGTGAACAAAGCCGCAGAAGCTTTGAAGATATGCAAAAAGAGCTGGAAATTGTTCGAAAACAAATATCAATCGTAATTGATGATGGCGATGCATTGGAAAAAAGTACGCAGCTTGCTAAGCAACGACTTGTGCTAGTGAGTAAAGCTTTTGATAATTATACCGAAGAACAAGTTAGAGAAGCATATGAAACTGCACATGATTTTCAAGTAAAGCTCTCCGTTATTAGAACACAAGAAAAACAGCTACGGGATAAAAGAGATGATCTAGAGAGAAGATTAAGAGGATTACTCGATACGATTGAACGTGCTGATCATATTGTTAATCAGGTAAATGTCGTTTTGAATTACTTAACTTCAGATTTAAGAAATGTTGGTTTAGCCCTTGAACAAGCAAAAATGAAACAGGATTTTGGGATACGTATTATTGCAGCTCAAGAGGAAGAGCGTAAGCGTTTATCAAGAGAGATTCACGATGGACCTGCTCAGATGCTTGCAAATGTCCTTATGCGCACTGATTTAATAGATAGAACGTATCGTGAAAAAGGTATTGAAAAGGCTTTGGCTGAAATTGCCGATTTAAAGAAAACGGTACGTAATGCTTTATCTGAGGTGCGACGTATTATTTATGATCTACGACCAATGGCACTTGATGACTTGGGAATTATTCCGACATTAAAGAAGTATTTATCGACAGTGACTGAATATAATCCAGGTGTTGAAATTCATTTCCAATCGAGAAGTACAGAAAAACGTATACCTTCAAATTATGAAGTATCCATTTTCCGATTAGTACAAGAATGTGTAACAAATGCCATGAAGCATGGTAAGTGTAAAGACATTTGGGTAAAGCTTGAATGGTTAAAAGATGCCGTCAACATTGTTGTAAAAGATGATGGCATAGGCTTTGACCCACAAGTAGTGAAAGATCATTCCTTTGGAATATTAGGAATGAAAGAACGGATTGAAATATTAAATGGTACTATCACCATTAGTAGTGAAATCAATCGAGGTACGACGGTGTTATTTAAAATACCGTTAAAAGCTGAATGATGTAATGGTTGCAGAAATTTAGGGGGTAAAGGACAAATGACAAAGATTATTATTGTAGACGATCACCAGCTATTCCGCGAAGGAGTAAAACGCATTTTAGATTTTGAAGATACGTTTGATGTAGTAGCAGAAGGTGACGATGGTACAGATGTGGTTACGTTATACGCTGAAAACGAACCAGACGTAGTACTTATGGATATTAACATGCCAGGCAAAAACGGAGTAGAAGCAACGGCAGAGTTAATTACTGAATTTCCAGATGCAAAAGTGATTATGCTGTCTATACATGATGATGAAACATATGTTACACATGCATTAAAGTCAGGTGCTCTTGGCTATATGTTAAAAGAGATGGATGCAGATGAAATCGTTGAGGCGATTAAAGTTGTTGCCAACGGCGGTTCTTATTTACATCCAAAAGTAACGAAAAACCTAGTAGCAGAATTTAAACGACTTTCAGAACATGAAAATAAAGGAAACTTCCATCAAACTGAAATTCGTCGTCCATTCCATTTGCTAACTAAGCGTGAATGTGAAGTATTACAATTATTAACAGATGGTCAATCAAACCGTACAATCGGTGAGACACTGTTTATCTCTGAAAAAACAGTTAAAAACCACGTATCAAGTATTCTACAAAAAATGAATGTGAATGACCGTACACAAGCAGTTGTAACAGCCATTAAAAATGGTTGGGTTGAAGTACGCTAATTGCTAAAACTGTTTTTAAAAGCTACTTTTAATTGAAGTAGTTTTTAAAACAGTTTTTTATTGTTTTTTGGTAATAATTTGTATTGAACTTACTTGATGAAGTACAGGTCATTCACAATTTTGTAACATTACTTTTCATTAGTATTAATATGGTAACTAGCAATTCATGCAACATTTTACAGCCTAATGCGTCATAAGGAAGATGTAGCACTTAAATGTTGAAAAGGCACAACAAAATTCCTACGAAAGCATTTATATGCTACAATATGCGCGGGAGGTTTTTTGATGTTAAAGAAAAGTTTTCTAGCAGTTCTAATCTTATTAGTGTTAACTGCCTGTGGTAATAAAGATGAAAAGATGAGTGATGAAGAACGAGATAAAGTAATAGAGGATGGTACAGTTGGCTTTGAAATGATGGGTGGAAACGTAGAAAAGGCTGATAATGTACCAGCGGAAGATGAAAAGGCGATTTTAGCATCCTTTGATGAGTATATTGCTGCATTAAATGCTGAAGAAATTGATCGTTATATGAATACAATCTCGAAAAATCCAAAGGGTTTTAAATACGATGAAGAAAAAACATATGCATCAGAAGTATTTGATCAATTTGATATTAAGCGTGAAGTAGAAAATGTAACAATCGCAAAGTATGAATCAGAAGAGGCGCAAGTATTTGCCAACATGAAAATGCACTCACTTCAGCTTGAGACAAATGTCGAACATGAAAGTGCAGGACGTCAGGTAACGGTCTTTGTGAAAGAGGACAATGATTGGAAAGTGACGAGTGTCTTTTATATTGGCGATGACTCACAGTCAAGTACAGGAAATTAACATAAGCTATCTTCATTCAACATAACAATTGAGTGAAGATATGCCTATTATACATAGACAATGAATGTGAAATGGAAGCTAGCTTACTAGCATAACTCTAGAAGGGCGAGAACGGGAATCCGACGTTCGTCATTCATTTCACATTCATTTCTTTTTGTTTTTCGTAATATACGCAAAAGCGTGAGCAATAACAATAACGAACAACAATTGCACCAAGTAGAAATAGATTGTAAACTAAGAATTATAGGAGAGTGGACATGGATGAGGACGGCAATCGTAACAGATAGTACTGCATATATTACAGCTGAGGAACGTGCACGCTTAAACATTCACATGATACCTTTAAGTGTTAATATCTCAGGTCAATTATTTGCAGAAGAAGTAGATATCACAGCATCTGAATTTTATGATAAGGTGCGTGGAGCTAAAGAATTTCCCAAAACAACACAGCCTCCAATCGGAGAATTTGTCGCTCTTTTTGATGGGCTAGCAAAAGATTACGATGAGATTATTTCCATCCATTTATCGAGTGGTATTAGTGGAACATACCAAGGCGCAGTACAGGCCGGTGAAATGGTGGAAGGCATTGATGTTTATGCCTTTGATAGTGAAATATCCTGTGCTGTTCAAGGCTTTTACGTATTAAGAGCAGCTGAAATGGCGAAAGAGGGTCATTCAGCAAAAGACATACTTGCAGCATTAGCGGACATGCAGCAGTCTATTCGTGCTTACTTCATAGTAGACGACTTAGCACATTTACAGCGTGGTGGGCGTTTATCTTCTGCGGCAGCATTAATCGGTGGTTTATTGCAAGTAAAACCTGTTTTACATTTTGTGGATAAGGTAATTGTACCTTTCGAAAAAATCCGAACACGTAAAAAGGCATTAAAGCGTGCGGAAGAATTGCTAGCAGAGGATGCCAAAAAGTATGCAGCGATGGACGCTGTTGTCATTCACGGGAATTGCCCTGCCGAAGCGCAAGAATGGCTAGAGCAATTAGCCGCAACGTACCCGAACGTAAACTTTAAACTAAGCTATTTCGGTCCTGTTATTGGTACCCATTTAGGTGAAGGATCGATGGGATTAGGATGGACAAAAAAATAACGAATTGTGAGAAGTCTCTACAGCAAAAGTAGAGGCTTTTTTCTATGAAAGGGGAGGTTTTAATGAGATATAGGGGTTGGCTGTTGCCCCCAGCATTACGTGATTTTCATGAAGGTCGCATTTGGTTAAAAGAACATTCGCCATTTTCATCTGAAGATATTGAGAAAGCAATACAGCGAAAATTCGTCAGTATAATAGAAGGAATTCAAATGAAGCCAGCTATGAAATGCAATCGATGTCATAATACAGACCCGCACTTATTCACAAAATTCGATTGCTCAAAATGTCAGCAACAATGTGTCTACTGCCGACACTGTATTAAGATGGGGAGAGTCAGTAGCTGTACACAATTGATGATTTGGACAGGTCCCAAGGCAATAAAAATTAACAAGCATTCATTAAAATGGACCGGGCAATACACCGAACTCCAGCAACGGGCTGCTAATGAAACCTTGGCAAGTGTGAAAGCAAAACGCTCGCATTTAATACATGCAGTTTGCGGTGCAGGCAAAACAGAGCTACTTTTCCCATCTGTGTATGATGCATTAAAGAGAGGGCTTCGTATTTGTATTGCTACACCACGGACAGATGTAGTGTTAGAACTGTATCCACGCTTTCAACGGGCTTTTCCTGAAACAGTTATTCATGCTTTATACGGTGGAGTACCTTACCAAAATGGCTATGCACAGCTTGTTATAGCAACAACCCATCAGCTCTACCGATTTGATAAGGCATTTGATGTCATTATTGTAGATGAGGCAGATGCTTTTCCTTATACATTTGATGAAACTCTACAAAGAGCAGTAGAAAAGGCTAAAAAGGAAAATGCTCCTCTGGTATTTGTGACAGCAACCCCATCAGCATCATTACTCCATACTTTCCAGCAAGAAAGCCACTCTTTTATTCCAAAACGCTATCATAATCATCCATTACCAGTTCCACAAGTTCGTTCTTTATGGAGCTATAATAAATGCTTTATGCGAGGTAAAGTCCCTAAAAGGTTAAAAAAGTGGGTGGAGGAGCGCTTACGCCAAAAGGAACCCTTTTTACTATTTTTCCCGACAATTGACTTAATGAAACGTGCAATACCTCTTGTTCAAGAGTTAAATGAAGGCATATTAGCTGTGCATGCAGCTGACCCTGAGCGGAAGGAGAAGGTGTTAAAGCTACGAAATAAAGAAGTTCCCGGCTTATTAACCACTACGATATTAGAAAGAGGCATTACAATCAGCAATGTACAGGTGGCTGTTATAGGGGCAGAGTCATTGATTTTTACCGCCAGTGCCCTCATTCAGATCGCAGGTCGAGTTGGACGAAATGTTCAATTTCCTGATGGGGACGTCCTATTCTTTCATCACGGTATTACGGTGGAAATGGATGAGGCATGCGCAAAAATTCAATTTTATAATAAGAAGGGATTTTCTGAATGAATAAAATAGAACATCGTTGTTTAATATGCACCCAGCCGTTAAAAATAACTATTTCCTGGAAAATGATTGTAACCAAGCAATTCTCGCCGACTATATGTGAAAAATGTGCCGCTCGTTTTGAACCTTCTCAATCTGCTACATCCCTTTATCAATATAATGAGGCGATGAAGGATTACTTACACCAGTTAAAGTTTCTTCAAGATGTGGCTCTTGCCAAGGTATTTCGACAGGAGCTCTATGATCGTCTCAATAAAGAAAAAGCCATTATACTACCCATTCCGATGCACCCTTTTAAGCAGCAGGAGCGTACTTTCTCGCATACTGATGAACTATTAAAGGCAGCGCATATTCCTTTTATGCAATTATTAGAAAAGACAACGACAGAAACACAAAGCTCCAAAAATAGAGAGCAGCGTCTACATGTAGCTCCACTTTTTCGCTTAAAGGAGGATGCACAAGTCGAACATAAAAATTATCTTCTTTTTGACGATATAAAAACCACAGGGACGACTCTAGAGCATGCTACAACTGTTTTAATGCAGGCGGGTGCTAAAAATGTCCAATACTTCACATTAATTGAAGGATGAAAATACCAATACATTATGTATAATAGTTAATGAGACAGCATTCGTAGATAAATTTGCTAGAAAGAGGAGGAAAGGCCAATGGCAGAGGTTCGTAATTGTCCGAAATGTAATGAGTTTTTTAATTATACAGGAGTCCGAGAAGTGTGTCATAAGTGTGCACAATCAGAGGAGGAGCTTTATCAAATCGTTTATCGTTTCTTACGTAAACGTGAAAACCGTGCGGCAACTGTAGAACGTATTGTAGAAGCCACGGGAGCAGATAAAGACTTACTATTTAAATGGGTCCGTAAAGGCCGTTTACAGCCAGCAATGTTCCCGAATCTAGGCTATCCATGTGATAACTGTGGCCATCTAACGACGACAGGAAAGCTCTGCTCGAAATGTCAGGATGAATTAAAAGCAGACTTACGGACATTTGATGCTGCCAAAGAGTTTCGCCAAAGTGTTGAGGAACGTGAGAGAGTAACCTATCACTCAGAGCGTAAACGTTAATTACTCCAAGTGTGTTAATTTTAAACAAAATTAGCACACTTTTTTCTATGTGAAAACTTAACATTATGTGAGACAATCCGAAATAATAGTAAGATAGGATTTAGAGATGGGGGGTATTGAAATGAAAATTACATCTTATGGAGTTAATGCAGTAAACGCCTATAAAAACCAAGTACGCAATGTGAAATCAAATACAAACAAGGCATCTTTCGCCGATAAAATTGAAATTTCAAAGGCTGCACAAGAAATGCGAGGTGTTTCAACATACAGTTCGGAGCGGGCAGACCATGTTCAACAGTTGAAAAAGGATATTGCTTCTGGGGAATACAAAGTAGATGCGCGTAAAGTGGCAGAGGATATGCTGAAATATTATCGTTTCTAGGGAATAGCAGAAAGGGTGTATAACGATATGTCTGTAGAAGCAATTAGTTCTACACTAACAATGCTAGAGAGAATGCATAAAAGCTTACTCGAACTAGCCTTTAAAAAAACAGAAATTATTAAAGCTGGCGATATCGAAGCGCTAGACCAATTGCTCAAGGATGAGCAGGCGCACGTAGCAGCCATCGATAAGCTCGAGCAACAGCGTCAGAAACAGGTAACGGACTACCTTGAAGCAAAGGGACTTGCTTCAGCTGACAAAACAACTGTCGCGGATGTCATCGAGGCTACTGAACAACAAGCTGACAAAGCAACACTATCAGCAGTTCGCGAACGTTTAATGCAAATTATTAATGACCTACGAAAACAAAATGATCTAAATCAAAAACTCGTTTTCCAATCCTTACAAATCGTCAACCTAACATTAGATGCAGTAAGACCTCGTACAGAGCAAATGAACTATTCCAGCAACGAGATCCGAGGCACAAACAATATAGCTAAAAAATCATATTTCGATTCACAAGCATAACAAGGGAGGAAGAAACATGCGCTCAACATTTATGGGCTTAGAAGCTAGCAAACGTGGCCTCTTCACTCAGCAAACTGCTTTATATACAACAGGTCACAATATTTCCAACGCCAACACACTAGGCTATTCTCGTCAACGAGTAAATATGCAAGCAACACCAGGTTTTCCAACTGCCGGACTAAATTCACCTTCATATCCTGGTCATCTTGGGACGGGTGTCGAAGCAACATCTATCCAACGTATTCGCGATGAGTTTATTGATCGCCAGTATCGTCAAGAAACGAATAAGTTGGGGTATTGGGAATCAAGAACGAAGGCTATTTCTCAAATGGAAGATGTCCTCTCGGAACCATCAGAATTTGGTATTAATCAAGCTTTTAATGATTTCTGGAAAGCTTTAGAAGATGTTGGGGCTAATCCTGAAGACACTGCTGCACGTAAAGTGGCACTTTCTAAAGCACAAGCTTTAGCTGAAGCCTTTAATTACAATGATACTCAGTTAAAAGCTATCCAACAAAATTTAGGCAATGAAATCAACGTTTCTAAAAACAATATTAATTCCTTGTTAAAACAGATTGCTGCAATAAATAAGCAAATTCAAGAGGTTGAGCCAAATGGATATGTTCCTAATGATTTATATGATGCACGAGATGTGTTAGTCGATCAATTAAACGAATTTATCCCTGTATCAATTGAAAGGGTTCCATCAGGTGGGCTTGCTTCAGATGTTGCTGAAGGAAGTCTAACTATAAAGTTTACTCCCTATCCAAATGGGGATCCAATTACATTAGTGAGTGGAAAAAATTATGTGGAAATTTCGATTACAGGTAATGAGGCTGATAAGGATATTAATGGCGACTCGCTATCAAATGTTTTTAAGCAAATAAATGTTTCTAAACTTGGTGAGCCACCTGTTAAACCAATACCTAACGATCCTGATAGTGAAACTATCTCATACGATGAGTTAGAACCATCGAAGGGAAGATTTGTTTCACTTATTGATTCGTATGGTTATGAACAAACTGTTGCTGGGGTAACTACAGTAAAAGGACTCTACCCAGAAATGCTTGCGGAATTTGATAAATTGGTCAATTCCTTTGCACAGCTCTTTAATGCTATGCATGCGGAAGGGTATCAATTAGATGGTAAAAAGGCAGAGGAACCTGATTTATTTATAGGTGCAGATCCTTTAACTGGTAAATTTACAGCTGCATCCATAAAAGTTAATGAAAAGATTGTGAAGAGCCCTTCTCTATTAGCTGCTTCAAGCGGTGAAGGAGAAGAAGGGAATGGTAAATGGGCAATTGAATTAGCTAACTTGCAAAAATTTAATTTCGATGATAGTAAAGCTGGGACAACCCAACAGTTTATGAATAAAAATGTAGATATACCTGGTGATATAGGATTATCAGGAGCCACTTTCCAATCCTATTACCAAGGGATGATTGGACAAATGGCTGTAGATGGTCAAGAATCTATTCGACTACAAACTAACTCAGAATCACTCTTATTAAATGTGGCAAATAATCGTGCCTCCATGAGTTCAGTATCACTTGATGAAGAAATGACGAACATGATTACATTCCAGCAAGCTTATAATGCGAATGCTCGTATGATCACAGTGGTAGATGAAACATTAGATAAAATTATTAATGGCATGGGACGAGTTGGCTTGTAAGTTAAATTTGAAGGGGGTATTAATTAATGCGCGTTACACAATCAATGCTATCAAGCAATATGCTTCGAAACCTAAACGCTAGTTATAGCAAAATGTCTAAATTACAGAATCAGATTGATTCTGGAAGAAAAATAACTCGTCCTTCAGATGATCCAGTTGTGGCAGTAAAGGGAATGAGTTATCGAACTTCTATTGATAGAGTTGAACAATATAAACGTAATATTGGGGAGGCAACCAACTGGCTTGATACAACAGATTCTACTCTTGGAGAAGTTGGGGAGGCGCTGAACCGTGTAAAAGAGCTTGTTATTCAAGCGGCCAACGATTCAAATACAGCAGATGATCGAGAAAAAATAAAAGCAGAAATTGATCAAATCCGTGAACAGATACGTGATTTAGGTAATACACAAGTAGGTGGTAAGTATTTATTTACAGGGACAAATACACAAAAGCCACTGTATGTGGATGTAAAATATTATGATCATGAAGCAATTCAAAAACATTATGATACATTACAAGTAAATGTAACAGATTCAGAAGCAGCTCATGATGCGGCAATTGCAGGAGCTGATACTCCACCTACTCCGGAACAACAGGCTGAAATTGATGCATTGTATACTAAAATGGTAGACGCACAGGATGCTTTAGCTGAATTTGATACGGCTTCTGGGAATGACACAACATTTAAGACATATTTAGAAGATGGAAAAATCCCCATGAAAACAGGTAGAGTTTTAAATGGCACATATTTGGATAAAGACAATAATCTTGTAAATCCTTTTGATAGTTTTAAAGATATGACGCTGAAAAAAGCAGATGGCACGACTCAAACTTTACCATTGTTTAATGAACCTAATGGACCAACTTTAACTAAGCAGGATCAAGACGTTAAAATTGAAGTATTTGATAATATTCAGTTATCAGTTAATGCAGTTGGTTTTGAATTGTTTAATCAAGTTGATCAATTTATGAATAAAATATCAGAGGCTCTGAAAGCAGGCTCTGACACAAATAATGCTACAGATATTAGTGATTTACTTGGTGGGGTTATCAATATAGATGATCCTTCAGCTAAGGGTACGGATTTTTCAGATGTTCAGGCTGCCTTACTTGCTACTCGGGCAGAGGTCGGTGCAAAGCAAAACCGTTTGGAAATGATGGAAAATCGATTAGATATCCATAAAATAAATATTACAAAACAATTATCAGAAAATGAAGATGTGGATTATTCAGAAGCAATTACTGAAATGGTTACAGCAGAGTCAATTCATCAAGCTGCTTTATCAGTAGGTGCAAAAATTATTCAGCAGACTTTAGTTGATTTTATAAGATAAATATTTAATTAGTTAATTAAACTTCGAATATCTTCTGAAGGTGAAATGTAAGTAATTTCAGAACAAAGCGCTTGAGTATCGTCTACTCAAGCGCTTTGTTGAAGGAGAAAGAGTATTATGAAGATTCCTCAAATACAAATCAATATAACTGACATTAAAATGGAATACACTGTACAGGATCCAGTCCAAAAAATTCAGCAGCCTAAAGCGTCTCAAAGTATAGAGCAGCCTGCAGCAATCTTAGAAATTAATACAACTAGAGGAAAATTAAAAATAGATTCTTCGCAAGCACGACGAGATTTAGGTTTGATTGGTCCTTTAGAATCCTCTAAAAATTTTGCTGAGGAAGGAAAACAAGAAAATCTATCAGGAATAAAGCGTCGAGTGACTGAAGGTAGGCAAATAATGCTTCAATCTGGAAAAGAGCAAGGCCGTAGCACTATTCAGAATATAGCAAAACAAAATCATGGACCTACACGTCCTGGACCGTACAATATAAAATTTGTACCTTCAATCGGATCGGTAAAAATAGATTACACACCAGGTACAACAGACGTTCATATTGAACAGCAAGCACCTAAAATTGAACATAAGGTGAACAAGCCAAGTATCGACTATACACCTGGAAAAGTAAGTGGGACAATGGTACAAAGACCAGATGTTGATGTAATGGTGTAAAGGAGTGCTATAAATGAAAATTAAAACAAAATTTTTAGGTGAAATAGAAATTAATTACGATGATATAGTGAAATTTAACGAGGGATTACCTGGTTTTAGAGATGAACAAGAGTTTATCTTAATCCCTTTAGATGCAGATATCCCTTTACTAATACTACAATCCGTGAAAAATGCAGAAATTGGTTTTATATTAGCATATCCATTTGCTTTTAAAGCTGATTATGCTTTTGAGATTAGTGAGGAAGACAGAAATGATCTCCAAATCGAAGAAGAACAGGATGTTGTAGCTTATTCTATTGTCACAATGAATGAAAAATTTGCAGACTCCACACTCAATCTATTAGCACCAGTTATTATTAATATTAATAAACGGCTTGGCAAACAAATTGTGTTATTAGATAGTGCACAATACCCATTACGCTTTCCAATGCAACCTTTGGAAGGAAGTGCAAAATAAATGTTAGTGCTTTCACGAAAAAAAAATGAGTCTATCATGATTGGGGATAATATAGAAATAAAAATATTAGCTATAGAGGGAGACCAAATAAAAATTGGAATAGTAGCGCCCAAAGCAGTTAAGGTACACCGTGCAGAAATTTTTGAAGCCATTAGGGAACAAAACAGAGCGGCATTAAATGTTGTACCGAGTTTTATAGACCAGCTAAAAAGAAAATAATTGTTTACCCGTACTTATTATGAAATTCTAAATAATAGGTATTATGAGAGTTTATTGGAGTGCATAAAAAATATAAAAATATTTTTTAAAACTATTAAACATTGCGATTCTAATACGATATAAAGATTGTTAGGCAAGAGGAAACTTTTGCTATACATATTCCACACGGATGTGGGATGCACAATACACTATTCAAGGAGGAATTCCAAATGAGAATTCAACACAATATTTCTGCGTTAAATACGCACCGTAATCTTGCGTTCAACAACACGCAAACTTCTAAAGCTTTAGAAAAATTATCTTCAGGTTACAAAATCAACCGCGCTGGAGACGATGCTGCTGGTTTAGCAATCTCTGAAAAAATGCGTGGACAAATCCGCGGTTTAGATATGGCTTCTAAAAACGCACAAGATGGTATTTCTTTAATCCAAACAGCTGAGGGTGCACTTAACGAAACACACTCAATTCTACAACGTATGCGTGAGTTAGCAGTACAAGCTGGTAACGATACAAACACAACAACAGACCGTGAAGAAATTCAAAAAGAGATTAACCAATTAACTTCAGAAATCAACCGTATCGGTAACACTACTGAGTTTAATACTAAAAAATTAGTAAACGGTGACCTTTCTGATAAATTTGTTACAAAAGCAGCAACAACAACATCTGCTGCTAAGATTACACGTGAATTAGCACAAGATGGTACAGTTCAAGTTGGGGCGGATCCAATTTCATGGACTGGCACTTCTAAAGCTGACATTGATGTAAAGCTTGGTACAGTAACAGACAATGGTACTGATTTAGCGAAATTAGCTACAAGTGTTGGCAATTCAATTAAAGTGACTCGTAATGGTGATAAATTTGAAGTAGATATTTCTATCACAGATACTACTGGCAAGACAACTACTGTATCTGCTGCTCAAGTATCATTCACTGCTAGTACAGGTAAATACTCTTATGATAGCCAAGGTGTATCATTCGAGTTTACAAAAGAGGATGCAGCAAACTGGGCAAATGGCGATTCAGTAACATTAAATTTAAATACACTTGCTGGAGCAGGGAATGATGTTTCAAATAAGACACAAAGTACAGTAGCAAATAAACAAGATTTCACTACTAATATGGACTCCAATGGTACAGCAGCATCTATTACAGGTGGTATTACAGTATCTAACTCGAAATTTGCTGATCTTGGACAAGTAAAAATTGAGCAAAATACGGGTACAAGCTCGGCAAAAGTTACACTTCAAACAGCTTCTGGTGGTAAGTTAGCAGAATATAATTTCTCACTAACAGCAGGTGCGACACTAAACTTTAATGCTGATGGTGTTAAATTTGACTTTAAAGGAGCAGAAGTAGGAACTTCAGCAGTTACAACAGTAGATGGTACATTTAAACTTAACACAAAATCTGTTACTGAAGAAACAGCTCCTTCAGTGGCAACACCAGCAGAAACAGATGATCGTTCACTGAAATTCCAAATTGGTGCAAATAAGGATCAAGCAATTGCTGTCTCATTAGGTGATATGCGTGCTAAGGCATTAGGTATAACAACAACAGGTACTGATGAAAAATTTGGTGTAACAGATGGAACTGACAGTACTATTACAGAACAGGCTTTAGATATTACTTCGCATGAAAATGCAGCAAAAGCTGTAAAAACTTTAGATGATGCGATTGCTAAAGTATCTTCTGAGCGTTCAAAATTAGGTGCTGTTCAAAACCGTTTAGAACACACAATTAACAACTTAGGTACTTCTTCTGAAAACTTAACAGCTGCTGAATCTCGTATCCGCGATACAGATATGGCTGCTTCAATGATGGAATTCACGAAGAATAACATTCTAACACAAGCAGCTCAATCTATGCTTGCACAAGCAAACCAACAACCACAAGGTGTTCTTCAATTATTAGGTTAATAAATAACAATTCTCTAAAAAAGCTACTTCATTTTGAAGTGGCTTTTTTTAAGTAATTAATAGAAGTATAAGAAAACTTTTGAGCTTATTCATAATATGCTAAAATAACCGATATAAAAAGAGTTAAGTATTGTTAGATGAGTAAAGGTTTATGAAGGTTTATGAAAAGGGTGATAATAATCATGTTAATCGAACAAAATATAGAAAACTTAAACATACATACAAAATGGCACTGGATAAGTGAACCAACAG
Organism: Lysinibacillus sp. G01H; assembly: GCF_028872195.1. Classification (NCBI taxonomy): domain Bacteria; kingdom Bacillati; phylum Bacillota; class Bacilli; order Caryophanales; family Bacillaceae; genus Lysinibacillus; species Lysinibacillus sp. G01H. The sequence continues at coordinate 696,114 of NZ_CP118397.1, forward strand.
GAAAACAAAAATTGGTATTTTTGGGTAAAACCGATAAAGGTGAAGAAGTATTTCGAAATGAAGTAGGGGAAGTCATTGCTTTTCAAGATGTATTTGATTCTAACTATGAGTGCAACTACAATAAGCGCCAAATAATTTTTATTATAGGAATTACATCTGTAAAAGAAATTAATGAATTAATTCGTAAGGAGAATCAACGATCTATTTTTATTATAATTGAGCCAAATATGGATTTATTTTCATATACCTTACACCATAAAAAATTAAATATGTTTAAAAAGGAATCTGTTATTTTATTTAATGATGAAAATTGGCAAAATTTAAATGAATTTTTGCAGAATTTTTTTCAAATCATTCATCACATAGCGTATGCTAAAAATGTAAAAATATATTTAACTTCTTATTATCGCAAATATGAAGTGAATACTGCTAAGTCTATTGCTGAAACACTTAGAAAAGTAATTACTTCTGCAGTTCGTATGTATGGAAATGACCCAGAAGATAGTTTAATTGGATTACGGCAAAACTTAGAGAATTTAAAATGGGTATTACAGTCCAAGGATATTACGAAATTAAAAGATAGATATAGTGGTAAACCTGCTATTGTAGTAGCGGCAGGACCTTCGCTAAATAAAAATATCCACTATTTACATGAATTGAAAGGTAAGGCAGTTATTATTGCTGTTGATACAATTGCAGCACGTTTAATAAAAGACGGAATTATTCCAGATTTTATCTGTTCTGTAGAGCGAGTAACAGAAACATATGACTATTTTTATCAAGATAAAAATTACCCAAAAGAGATGACCTTAGTAGGACCTCCATTGTTGGATAAACGAGTATTTGAGGAATTTCCAGGAAATATGCTACTAGCTATGCGAGCAGGTGTAGGGGAATACTTTTGGTTGGGGTCATTATTAGAGTTGAATGATGATAGCCTTATTATGATGGGACATTCCTGTGCCCATGTAGCATTTGGAATGGCTGTACAATTAGGTTGTGCACCAATTATACTGATCGGACAAGATTTGGCCTACGGGAAAAATGAAAAAGAGACACATGCCTCAGGTACTTTATATGACAAAAAAAATATGATAAAAATGGAAATTATGTACACGGAGGGGTATTATGGTGGACAAGTAGCCACAACAAGTACATGGTTGATGTTTAAATATTGGTATGAGGCAGAAATTGGAAAGCATAATCTACAAGTAATTAATGCAACTGAGGGTGGCGCAAAGATAGAGAATACGATTTCAATGGGATTAAAGGAAGCAATAGATAAATATTGTGTCAATGATATTGAGGATATTAAGGAAGTTGTCAATCTATTACCAACCTATCAAATTGAAAAAGCAAAATTGATAAGAAAATTACAGAAGGAAGTCCAGTTGTTTAATGACTTAATAAAAATGAGTAATCAGTATATGGACTTTCTAGATAATTTAAATATTGACAAACAAATTTTCCATAAAAAGAGTGGTTTTTTCATAAAGCAATTAGAAAAGTATGATGAATATGTAAGACAATTATACCAACATCCATTATGTGTTCATAATATGCAAGCAATGATTATTAAAACACAATGGGATTTAATAGCTGTTGAGGAAGTTGTTAGTGTTGAAAATTTGCTAAAAAAGAGAGATATACAAACGAAAATGGTTATATCTGTAATATCTATTAGTGAGCAAATTCTTCAAGCTATTCAAAATGCTATCACAATATTAGAAAATCAAAAGAGACAAGAGGTGAAATTATGACAAGAATTTTAGTGACAGGTGCTGATGGGTTTATTGGTTCTCATCTAACAGAAACATTAGTGCAGCTAGGCTACGATGTTCGAGCATTTGTATATTATAATTCCTTTAACTCATGGGGATGGCTTGATCAATCCCCAAAGAATATTAAATCACAATTAGATATTTTTTTAGGTGATATTCGTGACCCTTATGGTGTAAAGGAAGCTATGAAAGGTTGTACACATGTTTTAAATTTAGCAGCATTGATCGCAATACCATATTCATATCATTCACCTGCGACATATGTAGATACAAATATTATTGGGACATTAAATGTCGTGCAGGCTGCAAAAGAATTAGATGTAGAAAAAGTTGTTCATACATCTACAAGTGAAGTATATGGTACTGCTTTGTATGTGCCAATTGATGAGGCCCATCCACTACAGGGGCAATCTCCATACTCAGCTTCAAAAATAGGGGCTGACCAAATGGCTTTATCATTCTATCGATCTTTTGATACACCTGTATCTATTATTCGTCCCTTCAATACTTATGGACCACGTCAATCGGCACGTGCTGTTATTCCAACGATTATTAGTCAATTGGCTAGCGGGCAAACAACTATTAAATTAGGTGCTATTAGTCCAACACGGGATTTTAATTATGTAAAGGATACGGTTCAGGGCTTTATTTCTATAATGAACTCGAACAAATCAATTGGCGAAGTAATTAATATTGGGTCCAATTATGAAGTTTCAATTGGTGAAACAGCAGAGATGATTGCAGATATTATGGGTGTCAATTTAACGATTGAAACAGATGAACAGCGTTTACGCCCTGAAAAAAGTGAAGTGGAGCGGTTATGGGCGGAAAATAAAAAAGCAAAAGAGTTATTGGATTGGCATCCACAATATGGAGGAAAAGGCGGTTTCCGTAAAGGCCTGCAAGAAACAATAGAATGGTTTACAAATCCTAAAAATTTATCTCAATATAAGGCAGATGTTTATAATATATGAATAAACAATGGAGAGAGTTTGCAGAAAACATTAAACGGTTATATGGAAGGGATTTTGTTGCTTTACATGAGCCGACGTTTAATGAAAAAGAAATAGAATATGTAACAGACTGTATCAAAACAGGCTGGGTATCATCAGTTGGCTCCTATGTGACACGTTTAGAGGAGGATTTAGCAAAATTTGTAGGAGTAAAACGCGCAGTAGCTGTTGTTAATGGAACAGCAGCGTTGCATATTGCTTTAAAAGTTGCAGGTGTAAAAGCAAATGATGAAGTGTTGATGCCTTCACTTACATTTATTGCAACTGCGAATGCTGTGTCTTACCTACAGGCTATTCCGCACTTTGTAGATGTGAACATGGAAACTTTAGGTGTTGATCCATTTAAGCTAGAAAAATATATTGAGGGAATGGCTGAGCTACGAAATGGTGAACTATATAATAAGCAAACCAATCGTCGTATTAAAGCATTAGTGCCGATGCATACATTTGGTCATCCCTGTATGATAGATGAACTTGTTGCCTTATGTGATCAATATAAACTTGTTCTTATAGAAGATGCAGCAGAATCATTAGGTAGTTATTATAAAGGAAAACATACGGGTAGTTTTGGCAAGTTGAGTGCTATTAGTTTTAATGGCAACAAAATTATTACAACAGGTGGAGGTGGAGCAATTCTTACAAATGATGAAGAACTTGCTGATTATGCAAAGCATTTAACAACGACAGCAAAGGTTCCACATCGTTGGGAGTTTGTACATGATGAAATTGGCTTTAATTATCGAATGCCTAATATAAACGCTGCACTTGGATGCGCACAGCTTGAGAAGCTAAGTGATTTTCTCAAACAAAAGCGTAAATTAACACCTGTCTATGAAGATTTACTAGCAGATATTGAGGGAATAAGTTTATTCAAAGAACCTATAGATACGAAAAGTAATTATTGGTTACAAGTAATCTTATTGGATAAGCAATGTAAACGTAATAAAGTTTTAAGTTTTTTAAATGAGCAAGGTGTAATGAGCCGTCCAATATGGACACCAATGCATGAAATTAAGATGTATAAAGAATGTCCGCGGATGGATTTATTTATAACAGAACAACTAAAGCAATGTGTAATTAATATTCCAAGTACGCCAATAAGTGAGGGTTAGAGCGTGAAAAGAAAGATTTGTGTTGTGACGGGGACGAGGGCAGAGTATGGTCTTTTATTTCCTTTAATAAAAAAGCTTCAACAAGATGCTACTTTTCAAATGCAATTGTTAGTGACAGGAGCACACTTATCTCCGGAGTTTGGGGAGACTTACAAGCAAATCGAGCTTGATGGCTTTATGATTGATGAGAAAGTAGAAATTCTATTATCAGCAGATACTGTAACAGGTGTAGTAAAATCAATAGGACTTGCTACAATTGGCTTTGCAGATGCGTTAGCCCGCTTACAGCCTGATTTAATTATTATTTTAGGTGACCGTTTTGAAATGCTAGCTATTGCTCAAACAGCTTTAATTATGCAAATTCCTATCGCACATCTCCATGGAGGAGAATGTACATTTGGAGCATATGATGATGCGATTCGTCATTCTATTTCAAAGATGGCAACATGGCATTTTACAAGTACAGAAGCGCATCGTAAGCGTGTCATACAGCTTGGCGAATCTCCTGAGAGAGTATTTAATGTGGGAGCGACAGGGATTGAAAATATTGTGAATTTACAACTAATAGATCGAGATAATTTATTTGAACAATTGGAACTAGATAAAAAACTCCCCATGTTTTTAATTACATATCACCCTGAAACAAATGGTGACACAAAAGGGATTTTTGAACTTTTGAGTGCTTTAGAAAATTACTCAAATGTCAACTTACTTTTCACGAAAGCTAATGCAGATAACGGTGGACGTATGATTAATGAAGCGATACTTCAATTTTTATCAAAACATAATAATGCAAAGTTATATGATTCGCTAGGACAATTGAGATATTTAAGTGCTGTAAAGCATGCTGAGGTAGTAATAGGAAACTCTTCAAGTGGATTAGTTGAAGTACCCTATTTGGAAACACCAACAGTTAATTGTGGAATACGTCAAAAAGGTCGTGAATACCCGAATTCCGTATTTAATACTTCCCTTTGTGCAAAAGAAATATACTCTACCATTGAAACGGCTTTACAGTTTAATGAATCGTATAAACATATTTATGGAGATGGATCAACCTCTCATGAAATAATAACCATTTTAAGAAGTTTAACTTCATTCTCTATTCAAAAGGAGTTTTTTGATTTATGAGTAAAACATATATTATTGCAGAGGCTGGAGTAAATCATAATGGTTCATTAGAGTTAGCATTAAAATTAGTTGAGGAGGCTGCAAAAGCAGGAGCTGACGCAGTCAAGTTTCAAACATTTAAGTCAGAGAATGTCATAAGTAAAAAAGCTGAAAAAGCAGATTACCAAAAAAGTACAACAGATATTTCAGAAACTCAATTAGAAATGGTTAAAAAGCTAGAATTATCATATGAGGAATTTGTGATTATTGCCGAACATTGTATCAAGAATAATATCATATTCTTATCGACTGGGTTCGATAATGAAAGCTTGGATTTTTTGAATGAGGTTTTGGATATTCCATGGATAAAAATTCCTTCAGGAGAGGTTACTAATGCACCTTTAATATTAAAGGCGGCACAAACCCATAAAAATATTTTATTATCTACAGGAATGTGTACGATAGAAGATATTCATAATACAATGTCAATTATTTACTACGGGTATACAAGAAATAGTACTCCGGCTAATTTTGAAGAAGTAAAGAGAATCTATGAAACTGAAAATAAGGATATATTAAAAGAAAAAGTGACGATATTACAATGCACAACAGAATATCCAACACCAATTGAAGACTTAAACTTAAAATCAATACAATTTTTGTCAGATACATTCGGAACTAAAGTTGGGTTGTCGGATCATTCAGAAGGGATTATAGCCCCTTCAATAGCAGTTGCTTTAGGAGCTACTGTAATAGAAAAGCATTTTACATTAGATAAAAACATGGAAGGTCCAGACCATAAAGCATCCATTACTCCTAGCGAACTTCGACAGTTAGTTGAAATGATTCGTTATACTGAGAAAGCATTAGGGTGTAATGATAAAAATGTAGCCTTTTCTGAGAAAAATAATATACGTATAGCGAGAAAAAGTTTGGTTGCAGCTAATGATATAAAAGAAAGTGAAATATTTACAGAACATAATCTAGCTATAAAGCGCCCAGCAGAAGGAATTACTCCCTTATTATATTGGGATTTAATAGGGCGAGAAGCTAAGAAAAATTATGGAAAAGATGATTTAATATAAGAGGAGAAAGCAATGGAGAAAAAACTATATATTTTTGGAACATCAGGTTTTGCGAGAGAGGTTGCTGATATTGGCCTACTTTTAGGATATGATATTAAATTAATAGGATTGACACCAGGTGTAGATGAGATTTCAGGATTTGAAATTATAAGTGAGGACAATGTACTGAATTTAGATTTCCAAAATAGTGTATTTTCGATTGGAGTAGGCGAAGGAGAATTACGTCATAAGATCTTTAGCAAATTCCCCAATTTAAACTATCTGAATTTAATACACCCAAGTGCATCAATGGGAACAGCTCAATTAGATCAAATTAATAGACAAAGAGGAAACATAATATGTGCAGGTGTAAGATTTACTAATAATATAGTTGTAGGTGATTTTGGAGTTTATAATTTAAATGTTACAGTAGGACATGATTGTATAATAGAAGATTTTGTAACTATTAGCCCAGGTGCAAATGTTTCAGGAAATGTACATATTAAACAACAGAGCTATATAGGAACAGGATCTACAATTTTGCAAGGTCAATCCTTAGAGAACAAACTAATAATAAATGATTCGGCAACTGTGGGAGCAGGTGCTGTGGTTGTTAAAGAAGTACAAGCACACACAATTGTAAAAGGAATCCCAGCAAAATAGAGGTATGGCTATGGAAAAATGGAATGAAATCCTTGTTCAAGCAAATATGTCTTTAATTGATGTTATGAAAATTATTGATGATTCTACATTACAGTTCGCTGTAGTGGTGGATAAAGAACAATGTTTGTTAGGAACAGTAACTGATGGAGATATACGTCGAGGTATCTTACGTGGAGAAGGCTTAGATGGACCTATAATTTCTATTATGAATTCTGAGCCAATAAGTGCGAAAAGCGGGCAAAAACCATACACATATAAAAAATTGATGGATACTAAACAGCTAAGGCAGCTACCAATAATCGATGAAAATAATAAAATTGTAGATATTTTATTTAGAGATAAATTAGATGTAGCACCAAATAAAAATACAGTTATTTTAATGCTTGGTGGGCTTGGTACAAGGCTTCGTCCACTTACAAATGATATACCGAAACCTATGTTAAAAGTAGGGAATAAACCCATATTAGAAACAATTATTGATGGCTTCAAGCAATATGGCTATACGAACTTTATTTTCTCTGTAAATTATAAAAAAGAAGTTATTCAAGAATATTTTCAAAATGGTGAGGCTTTTGATGTAACAATCAAATATATAGAAGAAGAGAAACGATTGGGAACCGCAGGAGCACTTTCGTTAATAAAAGAAAAACCAACAGAACCATTCTTTGTGATGAATGGAGATTTGCTAACCCAAATTAACTTTGAACAGTTGATGGAATTTCATTTAGAACATAAATCCGTTGCGACAATGTGTGTTAGGGAATTTGAATATCAAATTCCCTATGGGGTAATTAAAACGGATGGTATACAATTAACAAAAATTAAAGAAAAACCTATTCATCGGAGCTTTGTCAATGCAGGGATTTATGTACTTAACCCTAATGTATTAGATTATATACCTAAAGCTGAATTTTATGACATGCCTACATTATTTGAACAATTAATTGCGAAAAATATGAATACAGCTGCTTTCCCTATACGTGAGTATTGGTTAGATATCGGGCAAATAGATGATTTCAATCGAGCAAATAATGAGTTTAAGGAGTTTTCTAATGAATCCTAAAATCTTAGCAATAATTCCTGCGCGAGGAGGTTCTAAAGGAATACCTCGAAAAAACATAAGGCAGCTTGCAGGAAAGCCACTACTTGCTTGGACAATTAAAGAAGCAAAAAAGTCTAAATATATTACTAGTACAATACTATCATCAGAAGATCCAGAAATAATCAATGTTGCAAAACAATATGGATGTGAAGTACCATTTATACGTCCATTAGAATTGGCGCAAGATGAAACACCTGGAATAGATACAGTCCTGCATGCTATTAAAAATTGTCCAAGTTTTGATTATGTTGTTTTATTGCAACCTACGTCTCCTTTGAGAACTGTTGAAGACATTGATGAATGTATTAAATATTTCATGGAACAAAAAGCTGATTTTTGTGTTTCAGTTTCAGAAACAGATAAATCTCCTTATTGGATGTACAAAATTGATAAAAATGGAAAGATGGAATCCCTAATTAAATCTGAGAAAATTCCTACGAGAAGACAAGATTTACATAAAACTTATTCCTTGAATGGAGCTATCTATGTTGCTAAAATAAATAAATTAATTGACAGTAAATCTTTCCTGACACCAAGTACATTGGCCTACATAATGAAAAAAGAACATTCAATAGATATAGATAATGAATTGGATTTGAAGTTGTGTGAATGGTATCTAGATGAATATTCACATTGAAATCAAGTAATGGAGGAATATATGATGCAGAACGAACAATTGGTAGAAACCCAACAATCTTATTATGATTATGTTGTTAAATTACAGGATGGATGCCAGCAAATTGCTAATTCATTGAGAGCAGGAGAGCAATCACAAGCCTATCAAATGATTGCGAATTTGAGTGAGGGTATTGAATGGATGATAACTGTTGAAAAGTATATGTTTGATAATTTTTTTTGTATCAATAGTAGATTGAAAGAGGTTATTGAAAAGTTAAGTGATTTAAATGTAGCCTTAGAAGCAAACGATTTTATGGAAGCAGCTAATTTGTTTGAAAAAGAAATTGGTCCTATGTTTGTGAGTGCATCAGAATGGACTTTTGAAAGAATGAAACAGTAATATGTTTTAGACAAAAAACGCCATCCCATACTTCAATAGGGAGGCGTTTTTTTGACTAAATAATCAATTGTTACATTCCTAGCTCTTTATCAGAACAATCATATGTGCCATCGTTGTATATTGTTTATCATGTAATTCTTTTTGTACCTCATTTAGATAAACGGGACTATGTTCAAACTGTTTGGAAAATGACTGAATTAATTTTATTGCCATTTCAGAGGACATTGTTTGATAATGACTTGCCATCCCAATTAAATGTAATTTTATTAACAAAAAATGGATAATTAACATTACATATTCTTCAAATAGTTCGGATGTGTTCCTTGGGAATGTGTTTTTAAATACATAATTGACTAAATAATTTTCTAATATATAACTATGTTCTATAAAGAAGGGTTTATAATGGTTACTGTAAGCATTTTTATAGAAGTTTACAGAGTGGTCCAATGAACTCTCTTCATACAAATGTAAGCCTTGTCTCATATCTTGGATACATTCGACAAAACGTTTGCTAGATAATCCGTAGGCAGAACGATGTTGAATCAGTTTGTATACCATGTCCATTTGAAATGATAAATTGTCAGGTAGATTAGTAAGTAGGTTTAATTGCTCAGGATCATCTAGTATAGCATTGTATACTTCAACATATGTAGGAAGTTTCACATGCCACTCACTTTGTAATGTTCCCGTAAGTTTATCTAAAAACATTCCTAGTACAATGAGGCGATGTTCAATTGAGGCATTTCTATTTTGTAATAATTGGATGGTGAACATTCTAATATCCCAAAAGAAGTCTTGAGTAACTGCTGGTTCAAGTCTTTCCTTTTTATCAATTTCTTCTTCTTGAATAATAAAATCAATGCCTTTAGGATTCATCAAAATTAATCGCGCAGCTTCTGGACAGGATGTACCCAAGCTTTTTTCCATACGATGATCAATTTGTTTGAGATGGCGTGGATAAATAGTACATGTATGACATAAATAATTTTCACCTAACTCAATATATATTTTACATAACCCTTCATTGTTCAAAAAGGTACATTTTCCTTCTTCATCCATTTTAATCTTAGCATATGTTAAATCAGAAGGTGTTTTACGTTCACGAGTTATATTTGTTTTTAAATTAGTGGCGATTGGGCCTGATGTAATTTTACGGTATTTATTAAATGAATTCTTATCTACATTTACTTTCCACCCTGCACAACAAGTATCCTCGCAAGCAGAGCCAATGCAAGAAAATTTATTATAGTATGTAGGAATTAATATTTCTTGCTTCATATCTAGCCTCCTATAAATTTAATCTACTAATTTTATTTTATATCGACATAAAAATTGAAATTTGATGTTGAGTTATACTGTTTATTCTTGTGTTCGTAATTAAGACTAAAAATTTATTTCTTAATAAGTGATAATTTACTAGTACGATTACGGTAAAAAAATACATTAATAGTCCGATAATAGAATTACAAAGTTTTTAACAAGTCGGAGGAATGTATGATGCGTGTGGAATCTCAAAGTATAGATAAATCATTACAGCAAAATTCAGTACCTACTGCTAAACAAATTAATGATCAAATGCTACCTAAAACAGAGACTGAGAAAGTAGTAGAGAGAACAGAGCTCTTAGATGGGAAAGAGGTTACGAAAGAAAAGCTACAGCAAGCTGTAGATTCCATTAATGAATTTTTGGAAGTAGATCATAAGGCATCAAAATTTGTCTTGCATGATGGCTTAAATAGATATTATGTTCGATTAGTAGATACAGATACAGATGAGATAATTAAAGAGATACCGCCTGAACGTTTACTCGATGCATTTTATAAAATGCAAAAATTAGCTGGAATGATAGTAGATGAAAAAATTTAAAATTAATATTTTTATTGGAGGGTATTAATATGGTAATGAGAATTGGCGGATTAGCTTCTGGAATGGATATCGATAGTCTTGTTGAGAAACTAATGACGGCGGAGAAGGCACCGTTAAATAAGCTTTATCAAAGAAAACAAACCTATGAATGGCAACGTGATGCGTATCGAGATGTTAACAAACAACTGCAGGCATTTGATAAATACATTGCTGATAATATTCGTTTTGAAAGTGTTATGTTAAAGAAAAATGCAACAAGTAGTAATGATGCAGTGAAAGTATCAGCAAATGCAGATGCAAATGGTTCATTAACAATCGGTAGTGTGACACAACTGGCTAAAAATACAACGGTATTTAATGAAAGTAATGGCATCACTGCAGATAAAAAACTGAGTGAATTAAATGGTGATATATCTGGTATTCAAAACGTTAAAATCAAAGTGCTTCAAAATGATGGAACTTTAAAAGATGTAAGTTTTTCATTTAATGCTGATGACACTGTAAAAAGTGTGATATCAAAAATAAATAAAAGTGGAACAGGTTTAAATGCTTTTTTTGATGAAAAAACGGGAAATATTTCACTTGCTACTGCAGCAACAGGTTCAGGGGCAGATTATACAATAGATAAAAATACAGTAAAGTCAGACGATCCTAGTTATGATCCGAGCTTAGTTAGTACAATTAAAACCTCTATGTATGTTGAGGAAGGTATAGATGTTTTTAAAGCATTAGGTTTTGGAGAAAAGCAAAACTTAGAAGATCAAGCGGATGTCTCTAAAGTTTCGAAAGGTCAAGATGCTATGTTAAATGTAAATGGCATCGACATAGTACGATCATCTAATAATTTCACTGTTAATGGTTTTAATATTACTTTACAAAAGACCTATAATCCTACAAAAAATGATGCTAGTCTAGCGCCAATCAATTTAACTGCAACCACAGATGTAGACAATATGTTTGATAAAATTAAAGAATTTGTTACAACTTACAATGGTTTAGTAGATTCACTGAATTCATTAACAAAACAAAAAAAATACCGTGATTTCCCACCGTTAACAGAAGAGCAAAAAGCGGATATGGATGAAAAGGAAATCGAAAAATGGGAAGAGAAAGCAAAAAGTGGTGTGCTTCGTAATGATCAAATTGTTCAAGGTGCACTTAATAAAATGCGTTCTATTCTTTATGAAAAGGGTGGTAGTTCCAATGCTCTGATGGATACGTTACATGAATTAGGTATTACAACTACAAAAACATATACTGATGGTGGGAAGCTTGAGATTGATGAAACAAAATTAAAACAAAAAATCGCAGAAGACCCACGAGCGGTATTTGAAACATTTTGGAATGATACTGAGGGAAGTAAAGGGATTGCTAATAAATTACGTGGGTCTATTGATGAAACAAAAGTAAAAATTGAGGAACGTGCTGGGAAAGCTTCTTCGACAGATCAAACCTATACAATCGGTAAGAATTTGGTTGATGTGGATAAACGAATTGATACATGGAAATTAAAATTAGAAGCAATCGAAAGACGTTATTGGAATCAGTTTACAGCAATGGAGAAGGCTATTAATAAAGCAAATGAACAATCGTCCTTATTTATGACGGGTCAACAGTAAATGGAGAGTTTTTAGATGGAGAAATTAAACATGTTACTTCAAATTTCTGCTAAATTGTATGAGCATCTTTCAGTTAGCCCTAAAAGTAATAATCGCGATGAATATATTAATACCATCAATTACATGTTAGACAAGCGTGGTGCCATTATTGAAGAATTGATGAATGATGGATTTCGTTTTGATGAACAAAATCGCATTCATCGTACATTGCTAGAATTAGATAATGGTATTAAAAAGCGTTTAGCAGATGTAATGGATGCAGTTAAACAAGACATGGCAAACCTACAAAAAACGAAGAAAAGTGAACAGCAATATTATAATCCTTACTCGAATGTTCGCGTAATGGATGGCATGTATTATGACAAAAAAAATTAATCGTTTATCTTCATTCATCGTGCTGGAAGTTGCTAGATGAATGAAGATAAAGCATTGGCAGATGTCATCCGATTTTAAAAGAAGTGAATTGTGAGCATACAATTCAAAATCCAGACAAATTTACGCTGAGACGTAAATAGCTTTTCTTCGGAAAATGGTTTAAACTAGTAAATAAGTAACCTTTCAAAGGAGTTGTCCTTTATTGGCAGCAAATTTAACAGCACAAAACGCGTATAAACAAAATAGTGTGACTACAGCTTCACCTGGCGAATTGACATTAATGCTTTATAATGGATGCCTAAAATTCTTGCATAAGGCGAAACAAGCTATCCAAGATAAGAATATTCAAGAGAAAAATACAAACATTCAAAAAGCTCAGGCGATTATTAGTGAACTGATGTCTACACTCAATATGGATATTGAGATTTCGAAACAAATGCTACCTCTTTATGAATATATGAATCATCGTTTAGTAGAAGCCAACATTCAAAATGATGTTGCCATTATTGAGGAAGTGGAAGGATTTGTGACAGAATTTCGCGATACGTGGAAGGAAGTAATTCGCATTAATCGACAACAGCAATTTGGTCAGGGAAACAGCGGACAAATTTAGACACAATTAGAGACCATCGAAAGTGATGGTCTCTTTTTTGTTAAATCGTTATGATCACGAAATAGTCATAAATTAGGCCATACAAAGGTAAAATATGTTACTTATTCCCTGTGGCTGTTAGTTGGGCATCATGGCATAATCAAAGCAATAAACATGTTTAAAAGAGTACTGGGGTGGGAATATGATCTTTAAGCGTCAAGAAGGTTTCCGATTTAAATTTAAGGAGCCTATTCAAATAACTTTTGCTATTTATGAGAATGGAAAGGTCAATCATGGCCAAACGGCTATGGCTGACTTGTTGGATATTAGTCCACGTGGGTTGAAGATGTTTACGGAAGTGGATTTAGGTATAAACCCTCCTCCATTAGATATCCATTTTGTGCTTGATACACAAGAAGTTCGCGCTTATGGAGAAGTAATTTGGAGTCGTCCATTTGGGAATGGCAAGCAATACGGCATCTATTTCAATAATCAAGGACCCGTGGAAGATTTGATTATTGAAGAGCTAAAGCTTCGACGAAAAAAGGAAGCAGCAGAAGCGAAAAAACAAAATAATAATTTATAAAAATTTTTGTAAAAAAAAGAATGATTTTAGAGGAATTTCACACACTTGTGTAGAAATAGATAGTATAGCAGTTATAAAGGAGGAGTTTACATGTTAAACTTTAACATTCGTGGTGAAAATATTGAGGTAACTCCAGCTATTCGAGAGTATGTTGAGAACAAAATCGATAAAGTTGAACGCTATTTTAACGAAGATGTTAATGCCAACGCTAATGTCAATTTAAAGGTTTACAATGACAAACAAACGAAAGTGGAAGTCACTATTCCAATGAAGAATCTAACTCTTCGTGCTGAAGAGCGTCATAATGATATGTATGCTGCTGTTGATCTAATTGTTGATAAATTAGAGCGTCAGATCCGCAAGCATAAAACAAAAGTAAACCGTAAATTCCGCGAGCGTGAAGGTGCAGGCCTTTATTTTGCTACTACTCAAGCAGCCGCTGATGCTGTGTCAGAGGAAGAAGAATACTCAATTGTTCGTACAAAGCAATTTGATTTAAAACCGATGGATCAAGAAGAGGCAGTTCTACAAATGAATATGCTTGGACATGATTTCTATGTCTTTACAGATGCTGAATCGAACGGCACAAATATTGTATATAAACGTAAAGATGGAAAATATGGCTTAATTGAAACTACTTAAAACTTCATGATGACGAAGGCTCTCGCGATGGCGAGGGCCTTTTTTTGGTATGACAATCATATGTAGCCGGGGTGACAGTTTGCATGAAACTGTTACACAATGGTAAAATGAAAGTTGAATCTATATAGGAAGTGAAAAACATTCATGGCAAACCTATTAAATAAATTATTTGATTTCAATAAACGTGAGCTAAAAAAATTAGAAAAAATCGCTGACCAAGTTGAGAGATTCGCTTCTCAAATGGAACAGCTTTCAGATGATCAACTACAAGCGAAAACAGATGAATTTAAAAAGCGCTACGCTGAGGGTGAGCATTTAGAGTCGATTCGTGCCGAAGCGTTTGCTGTTTGTCGAGAAGCGGCAAAACGTGTATTAGAGATGTACCCATTCCGCGTTCAAATCATGGGGGCAGCTGCTCTTGATGAGGGGAATATCGCGGAGATGAAAACCGGGGAAGGTAAAACTTTAACAGCGACAATGGCTGTTTATTTAAATGCGATCACTGGTAAAGGTGTACATGTTGTAACAGTCAACGAATATCTAGCGAGTCGTGATGCTGCTGAAATGGGACAACTTTATAATTTCTTAGGCTTATCTGTTGGGCTTAATCTGAATAGCCTTTCAAAAGATGAAAAACGTACTGCTTATGAGGCTGATATTACGTATAGTACAAACAATGAGCTAGGATTTGACTACTTACGTGATAACATGGTGCTTTACAAAGAGGAACGTGTCCAACGTCCATTGCACTATGCTGTCATTGATGAGGTGGACTCGATCTTAATTGATGAAGCGCGTACGCCATTAATTATTTCGGGTCAAGCTGGGAAATCAGCACAGCTTTATAAACAATCGAATGCCTTTGTACGTATGTTAAATGCAGAGACAGACTATACGTATGAAGAGTCCACAAAAGGTGTTACGTTAACAGATGCAGGTGTGGAAAAGGCGGAAAAAGCATTCGGCATTGATAATCTGTTTGATTTGACACATGTTCGTTTAAATCATGCGATCAATCAATCATTAAAGGCGCATGTGAGTATGCATAATGATGTGGATTATGTTGTGCAGGATGGCGAAATTGTGATCGTTGATGGCTTTACTGGTCGTTTGATGAAGGGTCGTCGTTATTCTGATGGCTTACACCAAGCAATTGAAGCTAAAGAAGGCGTTGAGATTCAAAATGAATCGATGACAATGGCGACAATTACCTTCCAAAACTACTTCCGTATGTATCAAAAGCTTGCAGGGATGACAGGTACAGCGAAAACAGAGGAAGAGGAATTCCGTAATATTTACAATATGAATGTCGTCGCTATTCCGACGAATAAACCGATTGCTCGTGATGACCGTGCTGACTTGATTTTTGCAACGATGGAAGGGAAATATAAAGCAGTTGCTGCTGATATCGCAGAGCGTCATAGAGCTGGTCAACCTGTTCTTGTTGGTACAGTTGCTATTGAAACGTCTGAGATTATTTCTAAACTATTGGATAAACATAAAATTCCTCATAATGTATTAAATGCGAAAAACCATGAACGTGAAGCTGAAATCATTGCGAACGCTGGTACAAAGGGTGCAGTGACAATAGCAACAAACATGGCTGGACGTGGTACAGATATTAAACCTGGCGAAGGAGTACTCGAAATTGGCGGTTTAGCGGTAATCGGTACAGAGCGACATGAATCACGTCGTATTGATAACCAGCTTCGTGGCCGTTCTGGTCGTCAGGGGAATCCAGGGGTTACACAATTCTACCTATCCCTTGAGGATGATTTAATGCGTCGTTTTGGCTCTGATAATATGAAGTCGATGATGATGCGCTTAGGTATGGATGATTCCCAGCCATTGCAATCTAAAGTTGTGTCGAGAGCTGTAGAATCAGCGCAGAAACGTGTCGAAGGTAATAACTTTGATGCGCGTAAACGATTATTACAATATGACGATGTACTACGTCAGCAACGTGAGATTATTTATAAAGAGCGTTATGATGTGCTGGAAACAGAAAATATGCGTGTGCTTGTTGAGTCTATGATTCAAGAAACAATTGATAATGTTGTTAGCCTGTACACTCAAGGTGAACAGAAGGATTGGAACCTAAAGGCTATTGAAGACTTTGTAGCAGCTAATCTTTTAGAGGAAGGTCAACTTAAAGTATCTGATTTCCAAGGCAAGTCTGCTGAAGATATTAATCAGTTAATCTCTGATGCTGTTCATGTTCGTTATGATGAAAAAGAGGCAGAACTGACACCAGAGCGTATGCGTGAGTTTGAAAAGGTTATTTTATTACGTTCAATCGATACAAAATGGATAGATCATATTGATGCAATGGATCAACTACGTCAAGGTATCCATCTGCGTGCTTATGGTCAAAACGATCCACTTCGTGAATATCAACAAGAAGGCTTTGCAATGTTTGAGGATATGGTAGCCTCTATTCGCGAGGATGTTGCGAAATATGCGATGAAAGCAGAAATCCGCAATAATCTGGAGCGTGAAGAGGTGGCTAAGGGGCAGGCTGTTAATCCAAAAGAAGAAGGTGGCACTGCGCCGAAAAAGCAACCAGTACGTAAAGCTGAAAACATTGGCCGTAATGATTTATGTCCTTGTGGTAGCGGTAAGAAATTTAAAAACTGTCATGGCACAGCTCAATAATATCTAGGTGAAAGAATCATTTTAACTACGTGTTGAAATGATTTTTTCTTTGTAAAATAACTCAAAAATGAAGAAATTTTAGTATAAAAAGTCAGAATTTATAGACAATTGAAAAATATGGGTATACAATAGCTGTAATAATAGGTATATAGTACAAGTTATTGATCCTATTATTATCCTGAATTTTTGATGGTGATACTAAGTCTTAAGGAGGATCGGAATTTTCAAGCAATCTTACTCATTGAAAATAGCGGGAATGTACGCATATTTAGTATATTCCTTTTTATTTTGACTGGAAGCAACATAAAATGTATAAAGGGGGACTATAGATGCATAAAAAAGATATTATGAATAGTGAAACAATGATGTATATGCCTGTGTATGATTCCTTTGGAAATTTATGTACGCAGGTGTATGAGAAAAATAATGAGTATATATCTACGCTACCACCAACGAAATTATTGGACTTTAATCTGCGTTATTTTGGTTCTAGTTTAAGAGGAGCGTTCGATGGTTCGAAAATGATCCTAGGCAAGCTTAATAAAAATCCTATTGTCGTGCACGAACGTTGTAATATTTTATGGTTCCCTAGTAGGTCTCCTCTACATCCTGACTGTATTTGGTTCGCTGTCCATCATATAGATGACTATGTAGCTGTGGATAAAAAGAGGACAAAGATTACTTTTATGAATGGCAAGGAATTTATTGTAGATGTCAGTGTGAATGCGTTAGAGTCACGGATTCAAAGAGCTTTTTTATTAAAATATAGACTAGAGAAACGAACAAAATATTTACTTGTTCAGTATGACCGTGTGAAAGTATTTCAACGTCTTGCCAAGAATATGTTTGAGGACGAGACGCAGGATAGTTGACTTAATTCCACAAAACATCTGCTAGATAGTATGTTTTAGTTTCTAAAAACGTTATAATAAAAAGATACGGAGCTTTATGAATAAAGTGTTAGCTCCATGACTAACGTTCGGAGGATTTAACGATGATTGAATTAGCAGATGTACGCAATGTATTAGACACTACAGCCAAAAAATTGGCGGACTTTAGGGGGTCTCTTTGACTTAGAGAACAAAGAGGCACGTATTCAGGAGCTAGATGAAATGATGCTAGAGCCAGGCTTTTGGGATGATCAGCAGGGTGCTCAGGTGATTATCAATGAAGGAAATGGCTTAAAAGCGATAGTCAATGAATATAAAGATTTAGTGGAAACACATGAAAATTTAGATATGACACTGGAACTTTTGCGTGAAGAACCAGACGAAGAATTACAAGAAGAATTAGGCAAAGAACTAGCAGAATTTCAACAAAAGATGGCTGATTTTGAGCTTCAATTACTGCTAAGTGGCCCATACGATCAAAACAATGCCATTTTAGAGTTGCATCCTGGTGCTGGTGGTACGGAGTCACAGGACTGGGGTTCAATGCTATTACGTATGTATACACGGTGGGCTGAGAAGCGTGGATTTAAAGTGGAAACAGTGGACTATCTACCAGGAGATGAAGCTGGGATTAAATCTGTAACATTGTCAATTAAAGGTCACAATGCTTTCGGTTATTTACAAGCGGAAAAAGGTGTGCATCGTCTAGTACGTATTTCTCCATTCGATTCGTCTGGCCGCCGTCATACGTCTTTCGTTTCCTGTGATGTTATGCCAGAGTTTGACGACAATATTGAAATCGATATTCGTACAGAGGATTTAAAAATTGATACGTATCGTGCAACAGGTGCAGGTGGTCAGCATATTAATACCACAGATTCTGCCGTTCGTATTACGCATATTCCTACTGGTACGATCGTACAATGTCAAGCTGAGCGCTCACAGATTAAAAACCGTGAAAAAGCGATGACGATGTTAAAAGGGAAGCTATATCAATTAGAACTTGATAAACAGCAGGCGCAATTAGATGAAATACGCGGTGAACAAAAAGAAATAGGCTGGGGCTCCCAAATTCGTTCGTATGTCTTCCATCCATACTCGATGGTGAAGGATCATCGTACAAATGAAGAAACAGGTAATGTGGGTGCTGTGATGGATGGCGATTTAGATCCATTTATTAATGCCTATTTACGTTCAAAAATAAATTAATACCCAGATTCCCCAAGAGTGAGATACTCTTGGGGAATTTTTGTTAAAAGGGTGGATGATAGGGTGCATCTTGGCTAAGCTGTTTTCGTTCATTCATGTAATATTTATACAGCATAGAAGCGTTAAGAAATTGTTTACTAATGGAAGCATATCGAATCGGTAGTTCGATTTGTTTATTATTTTTTAACGTTACAATACACCCCATTTCACTAGGTGTAATATTAATAATTGCATGAAGCCCTATCCATATATTGTGAATGGAGCTGGGTGAATAAGTTGGCAGAAAAATACAGGGATAACCGTAATCAAAGGCCACGACGATTGGTAGCTTGTGTTGATTGCCGAAAAAACGTTTAGCCGATTGTTTTGCGGCTTCATAAGTTGATCCTAATGAGAGACAGGATTTTCGAAGGACATGCATCGGTTTGCGTGTAACAATCAGCTCATTATGCTTATCAATCACATGCGTGAAGACTTTGGAGTCATGCTGAATAGGTTGCAGTAAATAAGTATTGAATGACATTAAGTAGCCGTTTACAAAGTTAGTTGTCATATAGGGAGTGCCTCCTTTTTTCTAGTGATAACGGTAGTGTAAAACAGAATATGACTTTCTTAAATTAAATGAAATAGTTGAAAATCGTTCAGAAAAGCGCGAAACGCCTAGAGAATTTGCTCTAAATATCAATTGATTAATAGCTAATCCAAGATATTTTCGAATCGTAAGCATTGCTTTTTAATTTCAATTTTCATATAATTTAGAAAAGGATCGAGGTGAGATCGTTGGATAAATATTATTCGTATACAGATTTTCTGAAAGCCGTTGGTCAGTCGAAAAAAGTTGATGAGGCAGAGAAATTATTAAACGAGATTTATTTAGATTTATTTTTAAATCGTATCCAGCGTATGCATCGGCAAGAGCAGCTCATGGTTCTGATAGATAGAGCACTCGATGAAAAAGATGAAAACGCATTTTATCAATACGCATCCGAACTAACTTCCTTACAGCAAACAGAAGATGAATCATATTGACGAACCCGCTCTCCATATCTATTGGAGAGGGGGATTTTTTTTGCTTTTGAAAATAGTTGCAGTGGATGTGAGGAGTGTATGTTTTGGTTAGAAGAAGTGGTTTTGCTTATAGAATGTGGAAAGTCATTTAAAAAGTTTGAGACGCTGTTTATAAAAAAAGTGAGAGCCGGTCCAAAGGGAAGCGCCCCTGCTCATAAGAGGAGAAGAGCCGCTCCAAAAGTACAGAGCCCGGCTCCTGTGAGAGTGTGAGCTGCACATAAAGCAAAACAGGAAATCTCATCCATTGATGAAGCTTGAAAACCTAATAAAACGGCTATTATAAGAGTAACAAGTTAAATTGACCGTATTGTTATGTAATAAAAATTTTAGAGATGAAAAAAATTTTTACAAACATTCGTTCGTTAAATGTTCGAAATTTTAATATTGCTATGCTAAAATGTATGTACAAATTGGAAGGAAAGGACGGGGACATGAGTGCAAACATTTGATTTACAAGCGCCATATCAGCCTAACGGGGATCAGCCACAGGCCATTGCGGAATTAGTGGAGGGTGTGAAAGCAGGCAAACGTCATCAAACATTGCTTGGTGCTACTGGAACAGGTAAGACGTTTACCATTTCGAATGTCATCCAGCAAGTCAAAAAACCAACACTAATCATGGCACACAATAAAACACTAGCTGGCCAGTTGTATAGTGAATTCAAAGAATTCTTCCCGAATAACGCCGTTGAATATTTTGTCAGCTACTATGATTACTACCAACCAGAAGCTTATGTACCGCAGACAGATACCTATATAGAAAAAGACTCTAGCATTAACGATGAAATTGATAAGCTGCGTCACTCTGCTACCTCTGCATTGTTTGAGCGTGAGGATGTCATTATTATTGCATCTGTGTCCTGCATTTATGGTTTAGGTTCTCCCGAAGAATATCGAGAAATGGTTGTTTCCATTCGTACAGGTATGGAAATTGAACGTAATCAGCTATTACGCAAGCTTGTGGACGTTCAGTATGAGCGAAATGATGTTAGTTTTACTCGCGGAACATTTCGGGTACGTGGAGATGTTGTGGAAATCTTCCCAGCCTCTCGTGATGAGCATTGTATTCGTGTGGAATTTTTTGGGGATGAAATCGATCGCATTCGTGAGGTAGATGCACTAACGGGAGAGATTTTATCGGATCGAGAGCATGTTGCTATTTTCCCAGCATCCCACTTCGTTACACGAGAAGAGAAATTGCGTAAAGCGATTGAAAATATTGAAAAAGAATTAGAGGAACGACTTGCATTATTACGTGCAGAAGATAAATTACTAGAGGCACAACGTTTAGAACAACGTACACGTTATGACTTAGAGATGATGCGTGAAATGGGCTTTTGCTCTGGGATTGAAAACTATTCACGTCATTTAACATTGCGTGAAGCAGGTGCTACTCCATATACGTTACTAGACTACTTCCCAGAAGATTTTTTACTTGTGGTTGATGAAAGTCACGTAACACTTCCACAGGTACGTGGGATGTACAATGGTGACCAAGCGCGTAAAGGTGTGCTCGTAGAACACGGCTTCCGCTTGCCATCTGCTCTAGATAACCGTCCATTACGTTTTGAAGAGTATGAAAATCGTATACATCAAGCAATTTATGTATCAGCCACACCAGGTCCTTATGAGTTGGAGCATACACCAGAAATGGTAGAGCAAATTATCCGACCAACTGGATTATTAGATCCATTAATCGATGTACGTCCTATTGAAGGGCAAATCGATAATTTAATCGATGAAATACAAGATCGAATTGCGCGTGATGAGCGAGTTTTAGTGACAACGCTAACGAAGAAAATGTCCGAGGATTTATCGGCCTACTTGAAGGAAATGGGCTTAAAAGTAGAATACCTACATTCAGAAATTAAGACACTAGAGCGTATTGAAATTATCCGTGAGCTACGCAAAGGAACGTATGATGTGCTAATTGGTATTAATTTATTGCGTGAAGGTCTTGATATTCCTGAGGTGTCCCTTGTGGCGATTCTAGATGCTGATAAAGAAGGATTTTTACGTTCAGAGCGTTCTTTGATTCAAACTATTGGTCGTGCTGCTCGTAATGCGAATGGTCATGTCATTATGTATGCAGACCATGTAACAGACTCGATGAAAAAGGCGATTGATGAAACGAAACGTCGTCGTGCGTTACAAATGGCTTATAACGAGGAGCATGGTATAACACCTCAAACGATCATTAAGAAAATCCCAGATGTGATTCGTGCAACACAAGTAGCAGAAGAAGAGGAATCCTATGTAACAAAGGCAACAAAAGGCAAAAAGCTGACAAAGGCGGAAAGAGAACAGCTTGTTGCTTCTCTAGAAGTCGAAATGAAGGAAGCAGCAAAAGCGCTTGATTTTGAACGTGCGGCTGAGTTACGAGATACAATATTTGAATTGAAGGTAGAAGGGTGAATGACTTGTGAAAAATACTGAAATCGTCGTGCAAGGTGCACGTGCTCATAATTTAAAAAATATTAATGTCACAATTCCGCGTGACCAATTAGTCGTTTTAACAGGATTATCGGGCTCTGGAAAGTCTTCTCTAGCATTTGACACAATTTATGCGGAGGGCCAGCGTCGTTACGTTGAGTCCCTTTCCGCGTATGCCCGTCAATTTCTTGGACAAATGGATAAGCCAGATGTCGATGCGATAGAAGGTTTATCCCCTGCTATTTCCATTGACCAAAAAACGACAAGTCGTAACCCACGATCTACTGTTGGTACGGTAACGGAAATTTATGATTATCTACGTTTACTTTATGCCCGCATTGGTAAACCAATCTGTCCAAATCATGGTATAGAAATCACTTCCCAAACGATTGAGCAAATGGTGGATCGTTTATTAACCTATCCTGAGAGAACTAAGATGCAGCTCCTTGCACCAATGGTTTCTGGACGTAAGGGTACCCATGTTAAACTACTAGAAGATTTAAAAAAGCAGGGGTTTGTTCGTGTACGAATTGATGGGGAATTGCGTGATTTAGATGATGCTATCGAACTTGATAAAAATAAAAAGCATTCCATCGAAGTAGTAGTGGACCGTGTTGTTATGAAGGAAGGTGTTGCAGCTCGTCTGAGTGATTCTTTAGAAACGGCTTTACGTCTGGCAGATGGACGTGTGCTTGTCGATGTGATGGAACATGAAGAGTTACTATTTAGTGAGCATCATGCCTGCCCATTATGTGGTTTTTCGATAGGTGAATTAGAGCCTCGTATGTTTTCATTTAATAGTCCATTCGGTGCTTGTCCAAGCTGTGATGGCTTAGGTTCGACACAAGAGGTGGATTTAGATTTAGTGGTACCTGATTGGGATCGTTCCTTGCTAGAGCATGCCATCGCACCATGGGAACCAACAAGTTCGCAGTACTACCCACAATTATTAAAAGCTGTATGTGATCATTACGATATTCCAATGGACGTGCCTGTGAAGGATTTGCCGAAGGAAAAGATGGATAAGGTTTTATATGGCTCTGGAAAAGACAAGATTCACTTCCATTATGAAAATGAGTTTGGCAATGTGCGAGATCAGATGATCGAATTTGAGGGTGTGGTGCGCAATGTTGAGCGTCGTTTTAAAGAGACAACATCCGATTATGTGCGTGAGCAGATGGAAAAATACATGGCACAGCAGGCTTGCCCTTCATGTAAAGGGTATCGTTTAAAACCTGAAACGTTAGCAGTGAAAGTAGCCGATAAGCATATTGGTGAGGTTACCCAATATTCGATTCAGGAAGCAGACACATTCTTCAAAGAGCTTGATCTCTCTGAAAAGGATATGCAAATTGCTCGATTAGTTTTACGAGAAATCGAAGAACGATTGGGCTTCCTTGTGAATGTTGGTTTAGACTATTTAACATTGAGTCGTGCAGCAGGTACATTATCTGGTGGAGAGGCGCAACGTATTCGACTTGCTACGCAAATTGGTTCTCGATTAACGGGGGTCCTCTATATTTTAGATGAGCCTTCGATTGGTTTGCATCAGCGTGATAATGATCGGCTGATTAGCACGTTACAAAATATGCGGGACATAGGAAATACGCTAATAGTGGTAGAGCACGATGAAGATACGATGCTTGCAGCCGATTATCTCATCGATGTAGGACCTGGAGCGGGCGTTCATGGCGGGCAAATTGTGGCAGCAGGTACACCGCAGGAAGTTATGAATAATGAAAAATCTTTAACTGGACAATATTTAAGTGGTAGAAAGTTTATTCCTTTACCAATAGAAAGACGCCAACCAAATGGTCGAAAGCTCTCCATTAAAGGTGCCAAGGAAAATAATTTACGCAATGTTAAAGTAGATGTTCCACTAGGCTTATTTGTAGCAGTGACAGGTGTCTCTGGTTCAGGGAAATCGACACTGATTAATGAAATTTTATATAAATCTTTGGCACAGAAGCTGAATCGTTCAAAGGTTAAGCCTGGCGAGCATAAAGAAGTGACAGGCATCGATGAGCTTGAAAAAGTAATTGATATTGATCAATCGCCAATTGGGCGTACACCTCGTTCAAACCCAGCAACTTATACAGGTGTTTTTGATGATATTCGCGATGTTTTCGCAGCAACAAATGAAGCAAAGGTACGAGGCTACAAAAAAGGACGCTTTAGCTTTAATGTCAAGGGCGGTCGCTGTGAAGCATGTCGTGGCGACGGCATTATTAAAATTGAAATGCATTTCCTTCCAGATGTTTATGTACCATGTGAAGTATGTCACGGCAAACGGTATAACCGTGAAACACTTGAAGTGAAGTATAAAGATAAGAGTATTGCAGATATTCTCGATATGACGATTGAGAATGCAGTAGTGTTCTTTGAAAATATTCCAAAGATCCAGCGTAAGCTACAAACGATTGTTGATGTTGGGCTGGGCTATATGAAATTAGGTCAACCAGCCACAACCTTATCGGGTGGAGAGGCACAGCGTGTAAAACTAGCCTCTGAGTTACATCGACGCTCAACAGGGAAATCCTTCTATATTTTAGATGAACCAACAACAGGATTACATGCCGATGATATTGCTCGTTTACTTGTCGTGTTGCAGCGTCTTGTTGAAAACGGTGATTCGGTATTAGTTATTGAGCATAACTTAGATGTGATTAAAACAGCTGATTATATCATCGACTTAGGTCCAGAAGGTGGAGACAAAGGTGGTACGATTGTTGCAACTGGTACACCTGAAGAGGTAGTAGAAGTAGCTGGCTCCTATACAGGCAAATACTTAAAACCAATCCTGGAACGTGATCGTATGAGAATGGATGCATTGCTAGCAGAAGCTTCTAAGTCTTAAGGGTTTTACATTCGAACGTAAATGATTAATCTGGATTGAAAGGTGATCTGAAAGTGGAGAAAGTCGCTCAATCCAGATTGAAAATGATCGAAAATAGGAAAGAACCCGCTTAAACAGAGGTCAGAAATGATCCAATAGGAGAGGCCCCTGCTCTATTCAAAGAAAAAGTGATTTAAAAAACGATGTTGTAATGAAAAGACCCAATTTATTCAATTTTGCAGTGAAACTTTTCACATGATGAATCGTATAAATAGTATAACGAACTGAGGGAGGCTATTTATTTATGCAAAATGAACGTCAACGAATTTTAGAACTTGTAGAAAAAGGAACAATTTCGGCACAAGAGGCGATTACATTATTAGAAGCATTAGAGCAACCTGGCAAGTCTACTCAACATGTTATGAATGATGTGTCGAAAGAGACGCAATCCTTTTCGAGTGAAAAAGAGCCATTATTTGAAGAAAAATCAAAAGATGGTGACAAGAAAAAAGATGATTTTATGAAATACTTCCAAGATGAAATGCAAGATTTTCGTAAGGATTTAACGCAAATCGGTTCTCTTTTTATGGATATGATGAATACGGCTGTTAAAAAGGTAAAGGAATTTGATGTAGCTTCTCCATTTGGAGATAAAATTGAATTTACCCATACAGAAGAAGTGGCTGCTGCCAATGTAGACAATATTATTGTTGAATTACCAAATGGTAACTTCTCATTGGAATCCAGTGAAGGGGAAACTATTCAGGTGATTTGCAAGGTAAAGGCACCTTTGATGAACGAAAGTGAAGAAGAAACTCGTAATCACTTCTTAGAGCAATTTGTTGTGAAAGAGGAAGAGCAATCACTTCGTATTTTGAGCCAATTAAAGCTTGTTCAAGTCAATGTGAAGGTGCTAGTACCAAAGGATAAACTTGAAAAATTATCTGTTCGTCTAATGAATGGTAGTGTTTCATTACAGGATACAGAATTCGAAGAATTAAAAGTGAAAACGTTAAACGGTGCCATTAAAGGAACGAAGTTTAATTTTGGAAAAGCTGAAGTGGATTCTTCTAATGGTTCCATTGAATTAACGAATGTTCGAGGTAAGGATTTAGAGGCTGAAACATTGAATGGGCGTGTTTATTTGGATGGTGCATTGGATGAAGTTGAAGCTAAGTCTGTCAATGGACATGTAGTCGTAACAACATGCTCGACAAATTCTTCTAAAATTAAAGCTCAAACAGTTGCTGGAGCAGTGGAATTATATGTCCCACGAACAATTTCATTGAGCGGTAAAGTCGTAACGAATTTCGGTAAAGTGGATGTGGGTATCCAGGATGTTTCTAAAATGGAGTCACAAGATCAATTCTTATCCAAAGTAGTCCGTTTCGACAAAGAAGTTGAAAATGCGAATCGCCTATTTATAGAAGGTGAATCGAAAACTGGTGCTGTTTTAGTGCGCTACACAACAACAGATGAACAACAAATTTAACAGTAGAAGCATTCAAGGTAAAGCTTGAATGCTTTTTCTTTTCAAACAGGATTCGACCTAGCACATAGAGGCGAATCTTGTGTTTTTATTTTTGTCATATTTTTAAGGATAATGGCAAGGAAAGAATGAAATAGAAGGAACTGCCACGGATTGAAATGAAACTGTAATAAAAAAACAGAAATAGAGTGCTATAATAGTAAAAGAAATACCTCTTACATAGATGAGAGTTTTAGGTGGTTTAATCATGATAGAAATGAAAAATGTGACAAAGAAATACCCAAACGGTGTTGTTGCGACAAATGGTATTTCCGTTAATATAAAGCAAGGCGAATTTGTGTATGTAGTTGGCCCAAGTGGGGCAGGGAAATCCACATTTATTAAATTGATGTACCGTGAAGAAAAAGCAACATCAGGACAAATAATTGTAAATGGTATTGATTTAGCAACTTTAAAGAATAAGAAGGTCCCTTTTTTGCGCCGTCAACTTGGTGTAGTTTTCCAAGATTTCAAATTGCTACCTCGTTTGAATGTCTATGAGAATGTAGCGTTTGCGCTTGAAGTAATAGAGGAAAAGCCAGATGAAATCCGACGTCGGGTTATGGAAGTGCTAGAACTAGTTGGATTGAAGCATAAAGCAAGAATGTTTCCAAATGAACTTTCAGGAGGAGAGCAGCAACGAGTATCGATTGCTCGTTCAATCGTCAATGTCCCAAAAGTGGTGATTGCAGATGAACCTACAGGGAATCTTGACCCTGAAACATCATGGGAAATTATGAATTTATTTGAGGAAATTAATGCTCGTGGGACAACGATTGTAATGGCGACCCACAACCGTGAAATTGTAAATACGATTCGTCGTCGTGTTATTGCCATTGAAGGCGGCTTAATTGTCCGTGATGAACACGGAGGTGAATACGGCTATGAAATTTAGTACAGTAAAGCGCCACTTCCGGGAAAGTATCAAATCACTTGGTCGAAATAGCTGGATGACTATTGCCTCTGTCAGTGCCGTTACCGTTACGCTTATTCTAGTAGGTGTTTTTGCGCTTATTATGATGAATTTAAATAAAGTAGCAACGGATTTAGAAAACGATGTCGAAATTAAAGTGCTAATTGATGAGACAGCAGATGAAGCTGCGGAAAAAGCACTCATCGAAAAAGTCAAAAAATTGCCTGGTGTCTCCGAGATGACATATTCCACTAAGGAAGATGAGTTAACCAAGCTAGTAAAAGACTTCGGTGATGATTTTAAACTATTTGAACAAAGTAACCCTTTACGTAACGTTATTTATGTAAAAGCCGCTGATCCACAGCAAACAGCCAAAGTTGCGAAAACCATTGATAAATATGAGTATACATATGATGTCATGTATGGCGAAGGAAAAGTTGAAAAACTATTTAACTTCTTAAATATTAGTCGTAATGTAGGAATCGTACTTATTTTAGGGTTATTATTTACGGCAATTTTCTTAATTTCGAATACAATTCGTATAACGATTATAGCTCGTCGCGATGAAATAGAAATTATGAAACTTGTAGGGGCTACAAATTCATTCGTGCGTATCCCATTCTTATTAGAAGGTATGTGGCTCGGAATTTTAGGTTCAATTATTCCGATTGCGGTTGTCACAACCCTTTACCACAATATATATAAAATTATTGCACCACGTTTACAAGGAGAGCTTGTTCAATTACTAGATTTTTCGCCACTTGTGTATCAAGTAAGCGGTCTTCTGTTACTCATTGGTGTACTAATCGGTATTTGGGGAAGTTTCATGTCAGTACGTAAGTTTTTAAAAATTTAGTCACAACAGATATTTGTGAAAAAGAAAAGAATAGTCGAAGGGGAGTTCAATCGGTGAAAAGTAAGGCGAAAAACACATTAAAAACACTTGCAGCAGCATCTGCTCTAATTCTTTTTATCCAAACTCCATCAGCATATGCAACAAGTTTATCGGATTTAAAAGAAGAAAAGAAACAAGTTGAAACAAAGAAGAATCAGTTAAATTCATCTATCAGCAATAAATCAAATGCAATTACAGCTAATCAAGAAAAGCAACAACAAATCTTAGATCAAATTCAAGCATTGAACGCTGAAATCGACAAAACTAATAGTAATATTAAAAAAGTACAAGCAGATATTCGGGTAACAAATGAGGAAATTAAAAAGTTAGAAGCTTCTATTGAAGAGCTTTTGCATAAAATTGAAGAGCGTGATTTATTGTTACAAGAACGTGCACGTGCCATTCAAGCTGGGGGCTCTGTAAGTTATTTAGATGTATTGCTAGGCTCTAATAGTTTTGTAGACTTTATTGATCGTTTCTCTGCAGTTAATGCATTATTGGAAGCGGATCGTCAAATTATTCAAGATCAAAAAGATGATAAACAAAAATTAGAAGAGCAAAAGCAAAGTGTAGAAGAGAAACGTAAAAACCTAGAAGATAAAAAAGCTGAGCTTGAACGATTAAAAGCATCCTTAGACAGTCAAAAAACTGAGAAAAATAAACTAGTCGACCAATTAGAGAAAGAGCAAGAAAAGCTGAAATCCGAAAAGGTATTACTTGAGAAAGAATACTCGGAGGCTTTGGAAGTAAGTCAGGAATTGCAAGATCAAATTATTGCTGAACAAAATCGTTTGGCTGAAATTGCGCGTCAGCAAGAGGCGAAACGTAAAGCAGCCGCTGCGGCCGCAGCAGCAGCTGCTGCTAACAATGGTGGCGGATCATCTGGTGGTACAGTTCATGCGCCTCAATCAAACGGAACATGGATTAAACCAACGAATGGTCGCTTAACATCACCATATGGTTGGCGAAATCTTGGAGCAGGACCTGAATTCCATTATGGTGTCGATCTTGCAAATGCAACAGGAACACCAATATGGGCAGCAGCAGATGGCGTAGTTTCTTACGCAGCACCACTTAGTTCGTATGGTAATGTTGTCATTGTGACGCACTCAATCGATGGACAAATTTATACAACCGTTTATGCACATTTAAGTGCATTTAATGTTAGTGTAGGACAAGAAGTAACACAAGGTCAGCAAATAGCAGCGATGGGTAGTACAGGTCGCTCTACTGGCCCACACTTACACTTTGAAGTGCATATTGGTCCTTGGAAAGGACAAGCAGTCGGCAGTGTAAATCCACTGAAATATATTCCATTGTAAACATAAAAGCTATACACTAGTGTTTTCTAGTGTATAGCTTTTAATATTTCATCGAATGTTTCACCATTCATCAGTTTATAGGTTTGCCCATCTACAGCCAATAAGCCATTATTGAAGAACAATATTTTTAATGTATGGTCATAGTAAGTAATGTCCAATTAATAGACAACATCAGCTTGTTTGTTATTTAATAAGGTTCTTTTTACTTCCCAAGTACTTAAGGCTAAACGCATATCCTCTAATCGAGGATCGTCACGATTGATAATGGCAAAGCTTTTATTGGTACCATTGTCAACTTCCCAAACGGTTATCTTATTTATTATTTCTAGAAGATCTTTATTAGGTAAAAAATCTTGTAGTAAATTCTTTGTTCGATACTCTGGGTACAGCATCAGAACACTAATACTAAGACAAATAGCAACAATCCATAGTATAAGTCGCTTTGAAAGTATAACTCCTCCCCTTTTCTCATTTTGCGAAATATTCCACTGAAAGTTTCATCGCTATTATAAGATTCTAAATAATGTTATGATGAATATATACGTAGTGGGGTATTTTTAATGTTGTTATTTCTGAAGATTTTCTTAAAACAGTGTGAAATAGTCTTTTTTTAAAAAGGTTCTATGCTATGCTTTCGGAGGAGGATTCGTTGACTTGATAAATACAGAGTGGTACTCGATACGGACGTTAACTTTACCAGCTACTGCAGTCGCTTTACTTATTACTTTTTTTATTGTGTGGCTTATCTTGCGCTTACAATTTTCTAAAAAGTGGTCTGAGCTATATAGTGATGCCATTTTCACCTTTATTATTGTTTGGAAGTTAAGTTTGCTTGTGACAGATTTCAAAACGGTAGTAAACAATCCAATTACATTGCTTTATTTTAATGGCGGAACAATGGGTGTTCTTCTCGGTGTCATCGTAGCATCCTTGCAAATATGGAGAAAGCGACAGAGTCTACAGCTTGAGGAAAAAGAGATGATAGCTGGTAGCTGGGCTATTATTCTAACGCAATCCATTTATCAAATGCTTGCTGTGCTACTTAATGACAACAACATATCGAGTGAAGTTATAACATTAGCTGTGCTAAGTGTAGTCACGCTCGTCATATTATGGAGATTAGTAGCGGGGAAACAAGCTCTCATACTCTATACAATTAGCTATTTGATAGTGGCTATCTTACAGCCGCTTGGTATAGGGCAAACAGCTGTGGGTGTTAGTGTAATACTACTTTGTTTGGGCTTAACTATTCGGCATGAACGAATCTATGTGGGAGGTAAGGAATGAAAAAAAATATTGGGCTGCTGATCGTTGTGCTATTAGTGGTTGCGATGATTGGTACATATGTAAAACAACAAATTGACGAAGAACGTGCTATTGATAAATCGGCCCTAGGTAAGGATATGGAGGAGCTAGAAACCGGCTTAAGCAAAGGCGATATACCGCCTGATTTCACCTTAACAAGCTTAGACGGGGAAGATATCACGTTAAGCGATCTTCGTGGAAAAAAAGTCGTTTTAAATTTCTGGGCGACATGGTGCCCACCTTGTAAGGCGGAAATGCCGCATATGCAAAGCTTCTATGATGAGTACGCAGAAGAGAAAAACGTTGAAATTATAGCGGTCAATTTAACAGAAGCCGAACGTGATGTGACCGCTGATGCCAAAGTGGACACAGTGATGACATTTAGAGATAGCTTTGAGCTAACTTTCCCTATTTTATTGGACCCTGACAATGAAGCTGGCTTGAATTATCAAGTCATTACGATTCCAACCACCTATTTTATTGATTCCAAGGGCCTTATTCAACGCGCCATCAGAGGACCGATGGACGTGGATATGTTAAATGATTATGTAGATGCACTAGATTGATTCATAAAAAATCTGCTCGTTTTCTATAGTGGAAACGAGCAGATTTTTTTATTTTTCATGAAGCCAGGATGAATACCCGCGAAGTCGAGGTGAATACTCGCGGAAGCAGAGTAAATACCCGCGAAGTCAAGGTGAATACTCGCGGAAGCAGAGTAAATACCTGCGAAGTCAAGGTGAATACTCGCGGAAGCAGAGTAAATACCTGCGAAGTCAAGGTGAATACTCGCGGAACCAAGGTACATTCCCTAGAATCAACAACCAACATGCATGTATAAAGTGAAATATTCTCTCTTAACAAATTTGAAAGGTAATTTTGTATGTTTGAAAAAATAGAGTCATACAGTAAAAGAGACGGAGGAGGGAAGATTTGCGCAAATTAACAGCCGGTGTCGGAGTCCTACTTAGTAGTTTGGTGGTAGGCAGTGGTATTTACTTTGATTGGTTTAATATTGGGGATAAAAAGGAGCCTGTTACGGAGGTTGATACTATTGGTGAGGCTATGACAATCATTGAAGAAAAATCAGTATACAGTACAAAAAAGGATGCATTGGTGGAGGGGGCTCTTCGTGGGATGGCTGATGCCATTAAAGATCCTTATAGTACGTATTACTCCAAGGAAGAGGCTGAGCAACATCGGCAAATGCTAGCTGAGGAACGAGTAGGCATCGGTATTGAACTAACAGAAAATAAAGGGAAGTTTATCGTCGTGTCACCTGTTCGCTCATCACCAGCAGAGAAAGCAGGCATGCGTTCACTCGATGAAATTGTACAAGTTGATGGGGTACGGATAGATGGGAAAACAATGAGTGAATTAATGCATTTAATTCAAGGTGAAAAGGGCACGAAAGTAACCATTGTTGTCTATCGTCCAAGTGAAGATAAGCATATTAAGATGACGATGGAGCGCGCAGCAATATCCAATAAAACGGTAACTAGTGAGGTAGTGAAGGTAGAAGATACAGCCATTGGCTATGTAGTGATCTCATTATTCGGTGAAAAAACCGCCAATGAATGGGTGGCAGAAACGAGTAAATTACTTCGTAAAGATGTGGAAGGAATTGTGATCGATGTACGGGATAATCCAGGTGGTTATTTACATAGCGTCGCAGCGCTACTGAGCACAGTATTGGACAATGGCAAAGTATTTGCATATATGCAAAATGCGGAAGGTGCTATGGAACCATTAAAAACGCAAACAAAAGGCTTTGATGAAAAATATATAGAAACAATGAATAAAATTCCAATTGTTGTTTTGCAAAATCAAGGTAGTGCATCTGCAAGTGAAGTATTGAGCGGTGCTTTAAAAGGCTGGGGACGCGCTTCACTTGTTGGGGTTAAGAGCTTTGGAAAAGGGACTGTACAAGAATCTTGGGAGCTTTCCAATGGCGGGGAGCTTAAATTATCAACCAACAAATGGCTAACACCAAAACGTGAATGGATTCATGGGCAGGGCATTGAAGCCAGTTTAATGATCGAGCAAAATGAATTATTTGCTTTTCAACTTCATCCACTAACGGGTAAGTTTAAAGTGGGTGATATGAGTGAAGAGATTTCCTATTCCCAAAATGCCTTGCAGAAACTAGGCTATCAAATCGATCGTTTAGATGGCTATATGGATGAAACGACCGCAGAGGCCGTTAATCTTTATCGTAAACAGAAAAAATTAAAGCTAGCAGAAGATGAATTTTATATGGACACGACTTTCTTTAATAGTTTAAACGAAACGTTAAAGGATTTTAAAGCAGATCGTCAAAATGACCAACAATTCCAAATGGCCACTAGTTTTTTACTGCATACGATTGACCAATAAAACTTGCTGACAGAACAAAAATACCATAATACAAAGCTTTCTATGAGTTTGTACTACGCAAGCGTGTAGTCCTTTGATACAATAAATTCATAGTATTCAAGAAAGAAA
Organism: Lysinibacillus sp. G01H; assembly: GCF_028872195.1. Classification (NCBI taxonomy): domain Bacteria; kingdom Bacillati; phylum Bacillota; class Bacilli; order Caryophanales; family Bacillaceae; genus Lysinibacillus; species Lysinibacillus sp. G01H. The sequence continues at coordinate 730,195 of NZ_CP118397.1, forward strand.
TGGCGGGTGTTCGTATGGTTAGTGAGATATTAATAGAAATTGTAACAGCGATTGGCCGCTTTTTACTCAACCCATTACTGTATATAGTCATAATATTTGCTATTATTTTAGGTTATCGTCGAGTAAAACAGGAGCGTAAATATTTTAATAGACGTATTATTTGGGGCTGGACGGAGCTAATCGGACAATGGAAAGATGGGTGGCTCTATGCACTAATTATTTCTGTCATTAGTATTGGAGCAGGTCTAACTGTCCCAAAGGAATTTTTAATCATTTTAACGGCAGTTTCTATAGTAGCACTTATCTTATTTGTCATGAATGCAATGTCACCTATTTTGACAATGGGGATTGCCACACTTGCCATATGGGGTATGTCCTATTACAATTGGTCATTTTCCTGGTGGGAAATTTCAGTAGAGGATGTCCATTTAGAGAGTGGTGCAATTGTGACAATTACCATTCTTGCGGGCCTTTGTGTCATTGCAGAAGGGCTATTAATTCGACGTATGGCGATGAAGGTTACAACACCTTGTATTGAGAAAACGAAGCGGGGTATGCAGGCAATTGTCTATCGGTCAAAAAATGTATGGGTATTACCTATTTTCTTTGTTATTCCTGGCGATGCGATTTCGGCTATATTCCCATATTGGCCACAGTTTACGATAGGTCATAGTAGCTTTGCACTTGTGTTATTTCCACTTGTCATTGGCTTTACTAAACTGACAAGAAAGGAATTACCAGCTTACATGTATCCAAAAATTGGCCGACCTGTTTTTTTACTAGGACAGCTTATTTTAATAGGAGGATTGGCTGCATATTTTGAGCCATTGATTGGATACATTACACTTGCAGTTGGTGTAATTATCCGTATTATAATTACTATCTACTATGCACAACAGGAAAAAACAGATCATTATGCAGTTGCTCCGAGTACGAAGGGTGCTATTATTGCAGCCGTGCTTCCTGATTCACCTGCTGAGAAAATGGGCTTACTTGCAGGGGAATGTATCCGCAAAGTAAATGGTGTGTCAATTTTTACAGAAAATGAGTTATACGAAGCACTGCAATTAAATGCAGCTCATTGTCGTCTCGAGGTTTTAGACCGAAACAATGAATTACGTTTAACGCAACATGTGATTTATAGCAATGATCATTACCGCATTGGATTATTATTAGCTGAGCCGAGGGAAGTATAATGGACGTTTTTGGGAAAATGATGTTAGCATTATTCATACCAGCTTTATTGGTATTACTATTCACTAGAATTACCTATAATCGCTATGTTGCATTATTATTAGCCATTGCACTTATTGCTGCCTCAGTATATGCAGGCTATACATCCCCACCTATTATTTTCGTCATTGATGCATTTTCATTAACAGTAGGCTTTTGGCTAGCAAGTAAAATGAATAAATAACGAAAGGTCAGTCCAGGCAATAAACTGTACCCTATAAGATAGACACTTGAAAAAGGTCATCTTATAGGGCATTTTTGTTTAATTGAAAAGAAAAGATTCGGAGCCACTACTATGACTAAGAACTTTTTAACACCCCACTAACAAAATGAATTAAAAAAGAATCCGTATGTAAAAGCTGTAAGCACAATAAAGCGATTACGTATACGGATAAGTTGACCTTTTTACATGAAAAATCGCACTGCTGCCATAATGATTACTCCTGCAACTACTGTAATCGATAAGCTTTTTGTGACAAGGGCAATAATAAGAGTAGGAACAAATGTAATAAAGACTGGCCAATCAAGTGTCACTACTTTGCCGCTTTCAGTATCTATTAAATTTTCAATGACTAGAGCACTTAATATACAAACAGGAATAAAACTAAGCCATTTTAGCACAACATCAGGTAGTGTTACACTACGCACAAAAATAAATGGAATGACACGTGGTAGCCATGTTACAAGTGCGCAGCCGATAATAAGCCAGACCATATAAGAAGTTGTTGTCATTTATCTGTCACCACCCCAATTGTTGCGACAATCACGGTTGCCAGGAGCACAGCTACATGTGAAGGGACTACAAAAGAAAGACCGTACATAATAACCGCCATATAGCCAATTAACTTGATATAATGCATGATTTTACTTTTGCCAACACTGCTCAATTGCAAAACTAAAAGTGCAATAAACATAGCAACCAAGGCAAAATCTAAACCCCATTTTTCAGGATTTGCTACCCACTGTCCTAAAAAGGCACCCGTAACACAGGAAAGAATCCAAAAGATATAGGCTGTTATATTTAACCCATCCATCCATTTACCGTATAATTTACCTGTTTGCATTTGCTTTGTTACTGCTACACCAAAGGTTTCATCCGTTAATAATGTACCAAAGCCAACATTTCTAAGCATGGAGTAGCGCGTAAAATGAGGTGCTAATGTTAAACTCATTAATAAATGGCGTAGATTCACTACGAAAATGGTTACAATGATAGCAGAGGCAGGGCTACTTGTTAAAAGAAGTGCACAAAAAATAAATTGTGCAGAGCCTGCGTAAATCAGTATCGTTAATAGCGCGATTTCAAGGACAGATAACCCTGAAGCGGAACCTACAACCCCAAATGCCAGTCCTATACTAATATAACCGAGTAATGTAGGCACGCAATCTTTCACGCCTTGTAAAAAACTGTCATTGGAAGAGCTTGTTGTGTCATCATGTTGAAGCTCTGTTGTACTTGTCATAAATAGGTCATCCTTTCTTGATAATTTCCATGTATACTATTGATGGAATTGTTTGATAGTTCTTGATGTTTATTAAAGTATACATATGTCTGATAAAATAAACAATAGAAATTGGTGAGTAAAGATGGAACAAATGAGTCGAAATTTAGCATTTCAATTAAAGAAAATTAGACAACAACGTCATTTAAGTCTCGATGATGTGGCCAAAGCGACAGGTGTCAGTAAAGCACAGCTTGCACAAATCGAAAAAGGAGAGGCCAATCCGACTGTTTCAACAATTTGGAAAATTGCAGCGGGTATGCGTATGTCATTTTCTTCATTATTACAGCCGCCAACTGCTCATTACATGCGTTATAGCAGTAAAGATGTACCACATGTAGATGAGGATGAGGGACGCTATCGTGTCTACTCCATTATTCCGTATAATCCAGAGCGAGGCTGGGAGTTTTATAAGGTTGAAATGGAGCCAGGGGCAGTTAGTAGGAGTGAAGCCCATACAGAAGGGGTAGAGGAAACTGTAATGGTTATTAAAGGACAAGCAGTTATTTCTGCTGGAGACATGCATGAATTACTAGATGAAGGGGATACACTAGTATTCTCAGGGCATCAACCACATGAATATCGTAATACTTCAGAAGGGTTAACAATTTTTCATTTAATTTTACAGTATAAATAGAGGTGTCGACGTTGAATGAATGGTTTACTGTAGAAAATATTGAACAGGTTGCGGCACAGTATCGAACGTTTGGCCCAATCATTGGTTTACTGCTCCCATTTTTAGAGGCATTTTTACCATTCCTACCATTAGTCGTATTCGTTGTGGCGAATGCCAGTGCATTCGGCTTATGGCTAGGATTTCTATTATCTTGGCTAGGCTCTGTAGCTGGCTCCTATGCAGTTTTCTTACTTGTGCGTCATTTTGGCAAACATCCAAGACTGCAATTTTTAACAGGTAGTAAAAAAGTACAGAAGCTTATTAAATGGGTGGATATGAATGGCATCAGCCCTCTTTTTGTCCTCCTCTGCTTCCCTTTTACACCATCTGTGATTGTCAATATTGTAGCGGGATTGTCACATATCCATAAAAAATTTTACTTAATCGTTTTACTTGCAGGAAAGTTTGTCATGATTTTAGGTATGAGTGTATTAGGCTATGATTTAAAATCGCTCTTGACAAGCCCAGTGAGATTGATAATTGCAGCTGTGGCCATTGTTATTTTATGGTGGGTTGGGAAGTTGATAGAGAAGCGTTTGAATGCCCGTGTCGAAAGAGATTTAAAGCAAGCGCGAAATTTGACGAAAAAGCAGGACCACCATGCCAGTTAGTAAATAATCTGTAGCCTCTTTCATTATGTGAAGAGGCTGCTTTTTTGTGTAATAAATCAACCTTTTTATAGGTAGGTGAAGGTTGAAGGTTGATAGATAGTATTTACTAGGTTTTTTCGATAGAATTTAAGATAGATGATTTATGTTGTTTTGAGTAGGCTGGGAAAACTGCTCCACCATAGATGAGAAGTGATCAATTGAATGGGGAAACTGCTCAAAAATCGGTGAGAAATGATCAATAGTGTGGGGAATCCGCTCCAAAATAGATGAGAGATGAGAAGTAATCAATCCAGTGAAAGAATCGCTCAAATAAAAGTACAAATCTTTATTTCAACAAAAGAGACACCCGCAACAGCAAGTTAATGAGGAGGGGGAAAGCAAATGACATTGCGTATTGTTTCAGGACGTTCGGGAACAGGGAAATCGGCATTTATTCATCAGGAAATTGTTGAGCAATTAAAGACAGATCCATTGGGGCATCCGATTTTCATTATAGTGCCTGACCAAATGTCTTATTCTACGGAATATGAGCTGACAAATAAGCAAGGTTTACAAGGCTTGATTCGAGCACAGGTGATGACGTTTAAACGTTTAGCATGGTTGGTTTTACAGGAAACAGGAGGTATTGCTCGTAAAGAAGTGAATGGCTATGGCTATCGAATGCTTATTCGTAAACTTTTGGAGGAACAAAAAAGCGAGTTTTCCTTATTTCGACAAGCAGCAGGAAAACGTGGTTTTACGGAGGAAATTGAAACCCTTTTAAGAGAATTTAGTCGTTATAGCGTCAATAGCTCAGTCTTGGCAGAGGTAATGGAATCGTTAAAGGCAATAGATGCACCCAATACATTGCAGGCGAAAGCGAATGATTTACATGTTATTTTGCAGGCATTAGAGGAACGCCTTGGTACGACATATGTTGACAGCGAGGGCTATTATCCGATTTTAACGGAGCAACTGAAGTATGCCGAAACGATGAAGCAAGCGACCATCTATATTGATGGCTTCACCGCTTTCACTGTGCGGGAGTTAGAACTGGTTCGTGAATTGTTAAAGGTAACGAAGCAAGTAACGGTCGTCCTTCCCTTTGATCATATTGATGAAGCCTATGATGAACAAGCTTTATTCCATGAAGCAGCCTTAACGAATCAACGTCTTCATGATATAGCAAAAGAAGAGGGCATTGATGTTGAATTACCAATACATTTTTATAAGACTCAAAGATTTCATTCTAAAGATTTACAGCATGTGGAGGCAAAGTTTGCTGATTTGGAGCCCAAAACGAAAAAAACTTCAGGAGATGTAACCGTGCTTGAAGCATCAAATCGTCGAGCGGAGGTACATGCGATTGCCCGGGAAATAACAAAACTGACAAGAGAAGACGATTTTCGCTATCAGGATATCGTACTTTTGTATAGACAAGCAGATCTCTATGATCCACTTATTACAAGTATTTTCCAACAATATGAAATTCCTATTTTTACAAATACAAAAAAGACAATGCTACATCATCCATTAATAGAGCTAAGTCGTTCAGCCTTGGAGGTTATGACCTCGAATTGGAAATATGAGCCAGTTTTTCGTGGTGTCAAAACAGATTTGTTTTTTCCATTACAAGCGGAGTTAACAATTTGGCGTGAGCGAGCAGACCGATTAGAAAATTATTGCTTGGCGCAAGGCATCTATGGAGAACGATGGTTTGAGGAGGCACGTTGGTTTTATAAAAAGTATCGCGGTCTAGAATTCCATTCGCGTGTACAAACAGATGAAGAGCGTGCAATGCAGGCAGAAATCGATGCCATTCGAGATGAAATTCGCCAACCTCTAAAACTATTACAAGACAAGCTTGATAGCGCCAAGAATGGCAGAGATATTGCGACTGCTTTATTTGAACTTATAGAGTCATTACAGGTATATGACAAACTGCAAGTCATGAAAGATCGTGAGCTAGAGCGAGGTGACGCATTAGCTGCAAGTGAACATGAACAAGCTTGGAATGAATGGATTGCTGTTCTTGACCAATTCGTTTATATGTTTGGTGAGCAGGAGATGTCTGTAGAGCAAGCAGCCAAAATTCTTGATGAAGGCTTTGATACATTAGAATTTTCAAGAATTCCGCCAACCCTTGATGAAGTAATGGTGGCTACTGTCGATTTAGCTCGTTTATCCAATATCAAAGTCGCTTTTGTAATAGGAATGAATGATGGTGTTTATCCAACTCGGATGGAGTATGAGGGCTTGTTGTCAGATATCGAACGTGAATGGTTTAGTCAAATTGGCTATGAACTTGCCCCTACCTCTACTAATCGTTTATTACAGGAAAATTTCTTGTTCTATCGTGCTATTACAACGCCATCTAACAAATTGTATATGACCTATCCTACGGCGGATGAGGAAGGCAAGGCACTCCTAGCCTCACTTTATATTAAGAAAGTAATAGGAAATGACAAAAAGGCTGGGTTATTAAGTGGTGTATCGATAGAACGAGTGGTAATCGACCCGATTGAATTACTAGATGGAGATGTTTTACCATATTTACGCCATCCAAGGACTGCATTGGCACATCTAATGGTACAGCTACGTCAAGCTGAACATAGCCGTGAACTAGCTCCAGAATGGCTAGCTTTACAAAGATTTTATAAACAAGATCCTTATTGGGCACTCATTTTCGACCGCGTACTTTATCCAATTACCCATAAAAATGAGGCTGAGCCACTTGAAACCTATATTACACAGGAATTATATGGTCAGAAGCTAACATCCAGTGTGTCGCGAATTGAGAAATACTTCAGATGTCCTTTTTCTCATTTCACTACGTATGGTCTACGTCTTGAAGAACGAGCTGAGTATCGGCTAGAAACGTTTGCAATGGGTGACTTATTCCATGAGGCATTAAAGTGGATTACAGAGGAAACACATCGTCAGCAATTATCTTGGATTCGTTTAACAACAAAGCAAATTAAACAATTAGCACGTCAAGCAGTAGAACAAATTGTTCCAGTCTTTTCCCATCAAATCCTATTATCCAGTGCCCGCTATCGCTATATTCAGCGTAAGCTAATTCGAATTGTTGAGCGTACAATGACAGCACTGACACAGCATGCAAATGTATCACACTTCAAACCAATTGCAATTGAGGCGTCTTTTGGTCCTGGACAACATGAACAGCTACCACCATTAGAGATTGATTTGACTGGTGGTAAGAAAATGTTTATGCGTGGACGTATTGACAGAGTGGATAGTGCAACGATAGATGACCGCTCTTATTTGCGGATTGTTGACTATAAATCCTCAGCTCGTGACCTTGATTTAAATGAGGTTTATTACGGATTATCCTTACAGGTCCTAACGTATTTAGATGTGGCAATGGAAAATAGTTCTTACTGGCTATCAGGTGAAGCAGAGCCAGCAGGGGTACTGTATGTCCATGTCCATAATCCGATGCTGAAGCTGGATAAAGATTTGACGGACAGTGAAATAGAAGAGGATCGTTTAAAGCAGTATAAAATGAAAGGTTTGCTATCTGAAAATGCTGAAGCGATTTTATCGATGGACGAGCAATTGGAAGAAAGTAGTGGGCATTCAAAAATCATTCCTGTCTATATGAAAAAAGATGGAACACCGTCTGAATCACAATCGCGTATAGTTCCTGTCAATGATATGAAAAAGTTGCAACATTTCGTTCGTCGTAAACATCAGGAGGCAGGGAATGGTATCTTATCTGGTGATACGGCCATTAGTCCCTATAAATTAAAAGCCAAAACGGCATGTGATTATTGTCAATTTGCTGCGGTTTGCCAATTTGATCCATCAGATGGTAAACAAAACTATCGTCAATTAATGCAAGCAAAGCCGAATGATATTGTCGATAAAATTCGGAAGGAGATAGAATAGAATGGTACAAACAATTCCTGTTAAGCCAGTAGATGTCACATGGACAGACGATCAGTGGAAGGCCATTTATGCTAGCGGTCAAGATACGCTTGTATCGGCTGCAGCAGGGTCTGGGAAAACAGCGGTTCTGATCAATCGTATGATTGAAAAAGTCATTGCTACTGAAAATCCGATCAATGTAGATGAACTATTGGTAGTGACCTTTACAAATGCCTCAGCCGCTGAAATGCGTCATCGTATGTCTGAGGCATTAGAAAAGGCGATAGCAGAAAATCCAACATCTAATCATTTAAGACGGCAGCTTAGTCTTGTTAATAAAGCACAAATTTCTACACTGCATTCCTTCTGTTTAGCAATTGTGAAGCAATATGCGTACTTACTTGATATAGACCCAGGCTTCCGTATTGCCAATGAAGCAGAAATAGCATTATTACGAGATGATGTTTTAGCAGAAGTTTTAGAAGATGCCTATGATGCTGAGGATGAGGCTTCCGTCCAAGCCATCTATCGTCTTGTCGATAGCTTTACCTCAGATCGTGATGATCAAGCCATCGAAACGCTGATTAGTAAACTTTATGATACGTCTCGTGTCCATGCCGAGCCTCAAAAATGGCTTTGGAGCCTGCCGAAAGCATATGAATTAGCTGAGGAAGTGACAATAGATGATTTAGAGCTATCTCAATACGTCAAATTAACCGTACGTCATAGCCTGGAAGAGGCGTTTATGTTAATTTCTGAAATGCGCGCAATTACATTACAACCAGATGGACCTGCACCCTATGCTGAAACGGCAGAGGTAGATTTTGCTATGATTCAGGAAGGGATTCGCATTAGTCAAAGTGGGACATGGCAAGAGCTATTTGATTATTTTGCAACGGTTAAATGGTCTACCTTAAAGCGGGTATCGAAGGATGCACTAGTTAATGTAGAGCTGCAGGAGCTTGCAAAGAAAAAACGAGAAGCAGCCAAAAAAATGATGAATAAAATCAAGGAGACATATTTTGTTCGTACGCCTGCAAGGCTACTTGAGGAAATAAGGTTAATGGCACCGACCATTACTACGCTAGTTGAATTGACCACTACATTTAGTGAACAATTTCGACTAGCCAAGTTAGAACGGGGAATCATTGACTTTTCAGATTTAGAGCATTATGCACTTCAAATTTTAACGGTAGAGATAGATGGTGCACTTCATCCATCACCGGTTGCACTAGATATGAAAAAGCGTTTTAAAGAAGTACTTGTAGATGAATATCAGGATACCAATATGCTACAGGAAACTATCTTACAGCTTGTCAAAACGGGCGAAGAACAAGATGGAAACCTTTTTATGGTTGGGGATGTGAAACAAAGTATTTACCGTTTCCGATTAGCTGAGCCAAAGCTTTTTATGAGAAAATATAGTGAATACTTGGAGTCACCTGATGTAACGGGGATGCGAATAGATTTAAACGCTAACTTCCGAAGTCGAAAAGAAGTATTAAATGCTACAAACTATGTTTTTGCACAAATTATGGGTGAGCGTGTTGGTGAAATTTCTTATGATGACAATGCGTCACTAAAGCCTGCTGCACCCTATGATGAGAAAGAAATACCTGTTGAGCTGGTCGTATTGCATCCACCACAGGAAGAGGAGACAACAGAAGAACTGGAAGAACTAAGCAATGAGGCAACGGAGCTTGAGGAATTAAAAAAATCACAATATGAGGCACGATTTATTATCGATCGTATACGTCAGATGATGGAAGATGGAACAACTGTATACGATACGAAAACAAAAACAGAGCGACCATTAAAGTATAGTGATATTGTAATTTTAATGCGCTCGATGACATGGTCAACAGACTTAGTGGAGGAATTTAAGCTGGCAGGGATCCCACTCTATGCAGAATCATCTAAAGGCTATTTTGACGCACTCGAAGTAATGATTATGTTAAATGTCCTGAAGGTAGTCGATAATCCCTATCAGGATATTCCCTTAGCCTCTGTACTGCGCGCACCGTTTGTTGGTTTAACGGAAAATGAGCTGGCGAAAATTCGTTTAGCCGATCAAAAGGTACCTTTTTATGATGCTTTACGACAATTTATTCGTAGTGAAGGACATGGTGTGCAAACCACTACATTTGAGAAGTTGCAACGCTTTATGCTGGCCTTTGAAAATTGGCGTGATTTAGCACGTCGTGGATCATTATCAGATTTAATTTGGAAAATTTATTTAGATACACACTATTATGAAATGGTTGGGGCAATGCCGAATGGCAAACAGCGTCAGGCAAATCTACGCGTATTACATGATCGTGCATTAATGTATGAAAAAACGGCATTTCGTGGACTATTCCGTTTTTTACGCTTTATTGATCGTATGCGTACGCGTGGCGATGATTTAGGTACTGCCAAATCAATTGGCGAAAAGGATGATGTAGTACGTCTGGTGACAATACACTCATCCAAGGGTTTAGAATATCCAGTCGTCTTTGTTGCAGGAATGGGACGTCCGTTTAATAAAATGGATTTTCATCAGCCCTATATGTTTGATCAAGATTTTGGACTAGCTGTTAAGGCCATTGATCCCGAAAATCGTATCACATATACATCGTTACCGTTTTTAGCATTGAAGGAGAAAAAAGAACTGGAGATGCGTGCAGAAGAAATGCGTGTCTTATATGTTGCAATGACGCGAGCGAAGGAGCGTTTGATTTTAGTCGGCTCAGTGAAGAACTGGGAGAAAACACGCGACAACTGGCAGGACGCACAAAGTTTACCAATGGATGCACCGCTTCAAGAATATTTACGTGCAAGAGCTAATAGTTATTTGGACTGGGTTGGCCCAGCAGTAGCAAGACATGCAGATTTTGCAGCTGTAGCAAGCACATCTTATAAAGAAGTGGAGGATCAATCACATTGGTTGGTTCAAGCCATCGATACAAAGCATTATTCATATGAGATAGAGGCGATGAGTGATGAAGTACAGCAAGTGCTTGCGATACAAGAGGATGAGGACTTGCTGGCTGAAATCACTACCCGCTTTCAAGCGCAGTATGTCTATCAAAAATCTACAAGAAAGCGCTCCAAAACATCTGTTAGTGAAATAAAGCGATTAGAAAATTTACAGCGCCAGGAGGAACCTGAATTTTATTTTGCCTCTCCTATCAAGCAAAAGGCTTCGTCCATTGCACCTCGCCCCGCTTTTTTACAGGAGCAACAGCTAACTGGTGCTGAAATTGGTACAGCTGTGCACACAGTGATGCAGCATGTTCCTCAATATGGCTTTAGTCATATCGATGCTGTAAGGGACTTTGTGGAGGATTTAGTGACAAGACAGCTTTTAACAGAGGCGGAGGGCAAAGTAGTTCCGCAAGCGAAAATTTATCGTTTTTTTGAGACAGAAATAGGGCAACGCTTTCAACGCGCAAGGCAGATACGTAGAGAAATGCCGTTTACAATTAGTAGAATCGATGAAGATGGTGATGCTCAAATTGTGCAAGGGATCATTGACTGCCTATTTGAGGATGAATACGGTAATTGGGTCTTGTTGGATTATAAAACGGACCGTATACAATCTCATTTTGCGCAGGAGCCAGCCCTGTCAAAGGAAATACTAGGTCGTTATGCCGTACAGCTTCGTGTTTATAGCGAAGCCATTGAATCAATTTTACACATCAAGGTGAGCGATAAAGTATTATTTTTATTCGATAATGAACAGACCATACACGCATAAAAAACTTGTTACGGTCAAAGGGGGGCAAAGTTTTTTCTTGCCCTGCTTTCACCATAGCTGCTAGTCAAGAGGAGGCTATTTTGTGGAGTTAAAACCAACAATGTTGCAGGAACGAATAGCAACATTAGATATTTTACGAGGTATTAGTTTAGTAGGTATCTTACTTGTAAATATGTATACCTTTTATTTGCCAATGCCGCATATTGATTTGGCATCATGGTTTACAACCCCATCGGATATTGTTTGGCAGAAAAACATAGATATATATGTGCAAGGCAGCTTTTACCCGCTTTTTGCCATGCTATTTGGTTATGGGCTAGCCATGCAGTGGCAAAAGGCTCAAAGTCGTGACCAAAACTTTTATACGCTGGGGCTTCGTAGACTGTCCATCCTGTTTGCCTTTGGTTTTATCCATGCTGTGCTAATTTGGTGGGGCGACATCTTAATGATGTATGCATTTTGTGGCGTTTTCTTAGTGCTATTACTACGTTTGAGTCCCATCTGGCTATTAGCGAGTGCTTTGATTATTAATGGCTTGATGCAAGCTTTTATGCTCTTTGTAGTAGGGATTGTAAATTTTAATACAAAAGTAGATGATTACTTAGATATCGTATCAGTAGAGAAGGCCATCACGGCTTATGGGACAGGAAACTGGGTAGATGCCTTTATGCAACGCTTAACAGATTTATCGACGCAGGCAGGCATCGAGATGTGGTTTGTCGCACTGTTCACGATTTTACCGTATATGTTAATAGGTGCCGCTGCCTCTAAATGGCGTTTAGTAGAACGGGCTAAAGAACTGAAGTGGCTCTGGCTGTCGTTTGCAATCGCTGGATTGGTCATAGGTATTGGTATAAAAAGCTTATCTATTATGTTTACAAGAACATATTTACTAGATTATTTAAAGGTATACATAGGGGGGCCTGTTCTATCGGTGGGCTATATTGGGGTCATTGTGTTACTTTGCTTAGTGCCAATAATGCCAAAGGTACTTAGTCCTTTTGCTAAAATTGGTCGCATGTCATTAACGATGTATATTCTTCAATCTATTATAGGTACTTGTTTATTCTACCAATTTGGCTTTGGCTGGTATGGTAAAGTAAGTGTAGAAACAGGGGTATTAATTGCTGTCGGCATTATTGTTGTGCAAATGATCATAGCAGAAATTTGGTTATCTAAGTGGAAACAAGGGCCGTTAGAGACAATATGGCGTAAATTAACATATAAGCAAAAAGTAGAAGTGCGTTAATATATTCCTCTTCACATGCATATTTTATGAAGATATAACAACTTATAAAAATGTTGTCGCAAAAATGAGGTAATTTCTATCATATTGTTGTATTATGTAGAAAAAAGAAGGAGCTCTTTCAATCATGAAAATTTTATCATTCAAATTAGGTGGACATGTAAGCTTTGGACCAAAAGTAAAAAAAGAAGAAGCGGTATGGGATGTACTCGCTATTCAAAGTGAACTTCAAGTTCTCCCTTCTTTTTCAAGCTCAATCGTGGATGGCATTGCTTTAGGCTTTGATTTTGTGGAACAGATTCGAAAATTAGTAGAAGCAGCAGAAAAATCAGATAATGCTAATAGTTTTAAACGTGAATTTACAGAGATCGAATGGCTTTCACCAATTCCACGTACACCTAAAAATATTATGTGTATTGGTAAAAACTATGATGAACATGCAAAGGAAATGGGTGCAGAAGCAGCACCAACGGATTTAATGGTATTCACAAAATCACCAACTGCAATTGCTGCAGATGGACAAACAATTTCCATTCATGCAGACCTTTCTTCAAAAATGGATTATGAAGGTGAGCTAGCTATCGTTATTGGTAAACGTGGCAAAAACATTCCTAAAAATTTAGCGTTTGATTACGTATTTGGTTATACAATTGCCAATGATGTAACAGCTCGTGATTTACAAGAGAAACATAAACAATTCTTCTTGGGTAAAAGCTTGGACGGTACTTGCCCTCTTGGACCATACCTTGTGACAAAGGATGAGATCCCAAATCCACAAGACTTAACAGTAGTCACAAAGGTCAATGATGAAGTACGTCAAAATGGCTCTACGAAAGATATGATGTTCTCTGTTGAAACGTTAGTAGCCATCCTATCTCAGCATGTAACATTAGAGCCAGGTGATGTGATTTTAACAGGTACGCCATCAGGTGTTGGCAAAGGGATGAACCCGCCACAATTCTTAAAAGCTGGAGATACAGTAAAAGTGTCTATTCAAGGAATTGGTACTTTAGTCAACCATTTTGAATAATAATATCAATCCGCGAGAGTCTATACTCCGCGGATTTTTTTACTACTTTAAGGCATAGTAACAGAAGTAAAAACTATGAGATGCAATTATTCCAAGTTTTAAATGATGTAAATTGTGTGAACACTATTGTAATATTTGAAACCCTTTCCATCGCATGGTAGGATAGAGTTTGATAGAAAAAGAATGAGGGGGACAAACATGAGTTTTTTAACTAGCCAAACGCATTTGCATATTACTACGTGGGTAGTAGGTATTGTCATCTTTTTAATTGCGGCACTAATGGGCAAGCAATCAAAAGGCTTACATATGACATTACGTCTGTTTTATGTACTAATAATCATCACAGGTGGAGCATTATTTATCGAGGCAATGGACTATGGTAAAGGTATGCTTTACGGATTTAAATTCTTAGGTGGTATACTTGTAATTGGTATGATGGAAATGGTATTAGTGCGCCAAAAGAAAAATAAACCAACAGCTATGTTTTGGATTTTATTTGCAGTATTCTTATTAATCACTTTGTTCCTAGGATTTAAACTGCCAATGGGTCAAGATTTCTTAGCATAATGATTTAAAAGTCGTGAAGTAGCTGCTTCACGGCTTTTATTTTGTAAACGAAAACGGAAGACGGAATTGACACCTTTTTGTCGTAATTCATTTCGCATTTGCGCAAAATCTTTGGAAAAGATAGCGACGTGACAGAGTTATTTGGTAAAATGACGTTGATTGGTTTGAAAGAGAGGGAATAACAGTGAAATTTAAGAAGTGGATAAGTGCGACGGCTGCATCACTTTTATTAGCAACTTCATTCGTAAGTACACCAGTAGCACATGCGGATGAATCAGCGACTAGAACAATAGCAGAGGAAAGCATCTATGATTTACTCGTTGACCGTTTCTTTAATGGCTCGGGCACAAACGATTTTGATACAAATACGCAGGACCCTTCGAAATTTGCGGGGGGCGATTTTACAGGTTTACAGGATAAACTGAAATTTATCGGTGAGATGGGCTATACAATTGTTTCTATTGGACCTATCTTTTCTACAGAGAAATATGATGGATCAATGCCCACAAGCTATACTACAATTGAACGTCATTTTGGAACAACGGAAGAATTTCAAAGTATTGTAGAGGCATACAAAGCTAAAAATATGTCCATTATGGTGGATTTTCCACTTACAAATGTGAGTCCAAATCATGAGTGGGCAAAGGATGCATCGAAAGCGGATTGGATTGCATCTACCAATAATGGACAAGTACAATGGGATTTGTCGAATAAGGATGTGCAAGAGGCACTTATTCAAGCAGTAACTGAATTTGTTTCTACATATGACATCGGTGGTATTCGTTTAACAAATATCGCAGGGGCTGATACAGCGTTTATCAATGCAGTAATAACTGCATTAAAAGAGACAAAAACGTCACTTTATGTGATAGCAAATGAAGAAAGTGATGCTGACTTTGATGCAACTTTCTCACCTGTAACAGCAGATATCTATCGTAATATATTTAAAAACGTGGATATGGATTCTTCAAAATTAATGGAACCCTTCACAGGAGAAAAACCGACACAAATTATGGTGGATTCACTTGAAACCCATCGTTTTACATTTGACTCTGCTAATGAAAATATGTTCCCACCTACCCGCTTAAAAATGGCGATGGGTGCTTTATTTATGCTACCAGGAATTCCTGTCGTACAATACGGGACAGAAATTGCTATGAATGGGGAAGCAAAACCAGATACACACCAGCTTTATAACTTTAAAACAGACGAAGAACTGATTGATTATATTAAAAATGTTCAATCTTTACGTAATCAATCAGCTACTTTACGTAATGGTGATTTTGAAGTCATTACAAATGAAAATGGCCTTCTTGTCTTTACACGTTCTTCTGACGAAGAAAAGTGGGTAATCATGGTTAATAATACTGGTAAAACACAACGCGTCGACTTAACACCTGAACAACTTGGTGAAGGGAAAATGCTGAACGGTATTTTACATGAGGAAAAAGTTCGCATAAATGAAAAAGAAGTTTATCCTGTTATTTTAGACCGAGAAATGGTTGAAATTTATCAAGTTCGCAATGATGAAGGCTTAAACACTCCTTATATGGTAGCTCTTGGCTTAGTATGGGTGATCTTTATTGGCTTTGTTGTCATCATCATTAAACGAGGGAAAGTTCGTCGTCAGGAGCAAGACGTCCAATAATAATAACACGACAAAAAAGCATGCCAGGAGCCATCCTAGCATGCTTTTTATTAGCCTTCAAAGCTTTTATTTGTGAAGAAAATTGCAATAGTCCCAGGTCCGACATGTGAGCCGATCGCGGAACCTATCATGGTAATTTGCACAGCTTGAGGTGAAAAACGCTCCTGGATAGAGGCTTTTGCTTCATTCGCAAAGGCAGCGTCGTCACTATGGCTAATACCTACGATTTTATTTGTAAAGCTGCCACCACGCTCCTGCATTAAATCTAACATACGATTAAGTGCTTTTTTTCGACCGCGTGACTTTTCAATCGGTACAAGTTTGCCATCTTCTACATTTAAAATAGGCTTAATACTAAGAAGGCCGCCTAAAAATGCACTAGCTTTTGATACACGACCGCCTTTTGCAAGGTAATCTAAGTCTTCTACTGTAAATAAATGCTCAACCTGAGGTGCAAGGGTATTTATTTTAGAGGCCATATCTTCTAAGGATACTCCTATATTTCGCAGTCGTACAGCTTCTTCCACGACAAGGCCATGTCCTAGTGATGCGCATTTTGAGTCGATAATGGCTAGTTTTAAGGAAGGATACTGCTCAAGTACCTGATTGCGAATCATTTGAGCAGTACTATATGTGCCTGATAATTCTGATGAAAACGCGATATAAATACCTTCTTCATCATTTTTGGCTAGCTCCTCAAAATGCTTCAAAAAGAGCTCAGGTGACACTTGTGATGTTTTTGGCTGAGCACCTTGGCGTATTGCATCATAGATCTCTTTGGAATCAATTGAAATCACATCTTCATATTCTTTGTTGTTCAATTGCACTCGTAAAGGGAGTAGCACGACATCATTTTCTTCATAGTAAGATTTTGGTAGATCACATCCACTATCCGTAAAAATCTTCATTCTCTTGTCCCCCTAATTTCAACTTACTTTTAAAGCTTTTTAACTTTCTTCAGTAGATACTCACTATAAATGGAAGGGGTACCACTGAATAAAGTTAAACTGGTAAAAATGGAATGTTAACTTGAACTTACTACTTAACTATGATAATTTCAAGCGATCGATGAGTATTTTTGCAATTCCATCATCATTATTCGTTGCAGTTATTTCATTTGCAATGTTTTTAAGACTTGAGATACCGTTCCCCATCGCTACACCAAGTCCAGCATATTCAATCATTTCTAAATCATTGTCTTCATCGCCAAACGCGATAATGCGCTCACGTGGGATACCTAAATCTTTTGCCACATGCGCTATGCCAACAGCTTTATTTAAGCCTCGACGCACAATTTCAATAATATGAAGAGGTGCGCCCCAGCGACGATGCTCGATGACTTCAGCATGCACTGCCTGTAAATGATCACGTATAATAACCGAATTGGCTTCATTTGCCTGAATCAGCAAACTTGTGGGATTTTCCAAGAGATGTGTGTATAAATCGCCAAGTGTAATTCTTGGATTCCCCATATTAAAAATATTTAAAATACGATCGTCTTCTGTGTGGACATAAATATCATCTTTTACCTCAGCGATAATATTTTCGTATTCATAACTGTTAATAGAATCAACAACATCATGTACGACACTTAAATCAATTGGTGTGTGCATATGTTGCCAAGAGACATTTTTAGGATGATGCACATATGCGCCATTAAAATTAACAATGGGTGTAGTGAGCCCAAGTTCATGATAATAAAGATCGCTTGCACGGTATGGACGTCCCGTCGCAATCATCACTTGATGCCCTTGTTCCTTAGCCTGCAATAATGTTTTTTTTGTTTTTGCAGAAATTTGTTGTTGATCTGTTAATAAAGTTCCATCTAAGTCTAATACGATTAAATGCGGTTTCATAGCTCGTTGCCCCTTTCCTATAGTTTGAATAGTATCTCTTTGTCTTACATTCGTCAAAATTTTGTCACAGTGAAAAAAGTTTGCTAACATAAAGATGAGAGAATAGTTGGGAGTGACAATAATGTTTGTAGAAAAAGAAGTGTGGGGAAATATTCCTTTATTACATATACATACAGACAAGATGAATGAAGAAACCCCGGTAGTCATTTTTTTGCATGGTTTTATGAGTGCAAAAGAACATAACTTACACTATGCATACCAATTGGTGCATAAAGGGGTGCGTGTCCTATTGCCAGATGCAAAATTTCATGGTGAGCGTAGCGAAGGCCTAACGGAAATGCAAATGAATTTAAATTTTTGGGACATTGTTTTAAATTCTATTCATGAAGTACAACAATTATATGATGAATTAAAGAATAAAAATTTATTAGCTAGTCATAAAATTGGCATAGGAGGCACTTCAATGGGTGGCATCGTGACATCAGGCTGTCTGAAACTTTATGATTGGATACAAACAGCTGCAATATGTATGGGTGCACCTGGTTTTATAAAATTGGGTGAATACCAATTGCAACAATTTGCTAGAAGCGGAGTTAACTGGCCGATGTCAGAGGAAGACGTTGAAAAAATTAATGAAGCCCTTGCTAAATATGATGTCAGTTTCACACCAGAAAAATTCGCGGGTCGCCCTGTATTCTTTTGGCATGGAGAATTAGATAAAACAGTTCCTTTTCACGAAACATATAAATTTTATGAATCATTACGGGAATACTATGAAGCAAACCCTGAATATTTAAAATTCATGGTGAACAAAAGGGCTGGACATGCTGTACCACGTGACGGTATGCTAGCAGCTACAGCATGGCTTGCACAGCATTTGGCATAACAGGGTGCATCTGCTATGATAAGGTTAACACTATGATGGAAGGAGAAATACGAATGGATCAGGATATGAAAGATAGCATGTTAGGTGCTTTAGAAAACGTAATTGACCCTGAGCTTGGCATTGATATCGTCAACTTAGGTTTAGTATATGATGTGGAATTAGATGATGAAGGTGTTGCAACTGTTACGATGACACTAACATCTATGGGTTGTCCACTTGGTCCAGTCATTGTGGATCAAGTGAATACGGCGTTAGGTGAACTTCCAGAAGTGAAAAGTACAAATGTTAATATTGTATGGAATCCACCTTGGTCGAAAGATAAAATGTCACGCTATGCAAAAATGGCATTGGGCGTACGTTAAGTTAAAATGGATTATTTAAAACCCTGCTTATTGAAAAATAAGCAGGGTTTTTGCTTGTAACGAAACTAATCGATACGGCATATTTGTAATGGACAATTTTCACAGGCAATTTCATTTTTTAAAAATTGTAAATCATGAATGGTAATAAATCCTTTATCAAAAGTGATAATCTCATGTTTTTTTAAATCATTCAGCATACGATTAATCATTTCCCGACTTGTCGCACACAAATTTGCAATTTCTGTATTTGTTAGCTGAAAATCAATAAAAATCGCGTCATTTTCTACAGGTTTACCATACGTATTGGACAGTCGAATGAGCGTTGAAAATAGAGCACCTTTTTTACCGTTTAACACTAAATCGCGCAAACGACTCTGATGCTTTAAATTTTCTGTTTGTAGCCACTTCATGTATTCCACCATAACAGTCGGCTGCTCTTCTAGTAAATGCTCCAAAGATTTACGACTCAAAACATATAACGTAGAGGGTTCTAAAACTTTGGCAGTCATCGAATTATAGACAAGATTACAAAATAACGAACCTTCTCCTATTATGTTGTCAGGGCCACAAATGCGAATGGTTAATTCCTTGCCCGTCTCGGATTCTTGGCTAATCGAAATAACACCTGATTGGATGTAATAAATTTCTTTTGCCCGTTCACCCTCTAGAAAAATTTTATTTCCTTTATTCACTTTGATAAAAACACCGTGGTTTTGAAAAAGATCTTTAATTTTTTCAAACATATTATCCATTAAAACCATATCTCCAACACATCGCTTTCTTTTTGTAATAAATGGCGATTATTACAAAAGGATAGTGGATTTCGATACTAAAACACAGAAACATATCATTATTATAACGTAAACTTCCATAATAAGTGAAAAATTTTTAGGGCGATTTCTTTGCTAAGCATTGTCGAGTGATGTAAAATAAAGTTAGTCAAAAAAGGTCAAACTTTTTTCATATGAACAAGAGTGGGTATATAAATAATGAGAAATATGAAAATAAAGGAGTGCTAGCTATGCAATTTCAACAAACAGACAATAAAAAACCATTAGAACAATTTGGCCGCAATTTAATTGAAGAAGTAAAAAATGGCAAGATGGACCCTGTGATTGGGCGTGATGAAGAAATTCGAAATGTAATTCGTATTTTAACACGTAAAACGAAAAATAATCCTGTATTAATCGGTGAACCAGGAGTTGGTAAAACGGCGATTGTGGAAGGTTTAGCGCAGCGTATTGTAAAAGGTGATGTACCAGAAGGCTTGAAAGAATGCGTATTATATGAATTAGATATGAGTGCGTTAATCGCTGGTGCAAGTTATCGTGGACAATTTGAAGAACGCTTAAAAGGTGTGCTAAAAGAAGTAAAAGAATCAGAAGGACAAATCATTCTATTTATTGATGAAATTCATACGATCGTAGGTGCAGGGAAAACAGATGGCGCTATGGATGCAGGAAATATGCTAAAACCTATGCTAGCACGTGGTGAATTACACTGTATTGGTGCTACTACATTAGACGAATATCGTATGTACATTGAAAAGGATCCTGCCTTAGAACGTCGATTCCAGCAAGTACTAGTGCGTGAGCCATCTATAGAGGATACAGTATCCATTTTACGTGGTTTAAAAGAACGCTTTGAATTACATCACGCCGTACGTATTCATGACAGAGCAATTGTTGCGGCAGCAGAACTATCCAACCGCTATATTACAGAACGATTTTTACCTGATAAGGCCATTGATTTAATTGATGAGGCTTGTGCAATGATTCGTACAGAAATTGATTCAATGCCACAGGAGTTAGACGCAGTGACACGTCGTATTATGCAGCTTGAAATTGAGGAACAGGCATTGCGTAAGGAAAAGGACGAGGCAAGTAAAAAACGTCTGGAGCAATTACGTGAAGAATTAACAAAGTTAAAAGAATCCTCTGAGGGCATGCGTCAACAATGGGAAGCCGAAAAAGAAAAGCTACACGATATTCAGAAAAAACGTGAAACATTGGATAAATATCGTCGTGATCTAGATGAGGCAGAAAGTAAATATGATTTAAATAAAGCTGCTGAATTACGTCATGGTAAAATTCCGACACTTGAAAAAGACATTCAGGTCCTTGAAAAGGAATTAGAGAACGGTGCAGAATCTCGTATTTTACGTGAAGAGGTAACAGCAGATGAAATTGCTGCAATTGTTTCACGTTGGACAGGAATCCCTGTAACAAAATTAGTAGAGGGTGAGCGTGAAAAACTATTACGTTTAAAGGATACATTACATGAACGTGTGGTTGGACAAGATAAAGCAGTTCAATTAGTGACAGAAGCGGTATGGCGTGCACGAGCAGGTATCAAAGATCCACACCGACCTATTGGTAGCTTTTTATTTTTAGGTCCAACTGGTGTAGGTAAAACAGAACTTGCCAAGGCACTTGCTGCACAATTATTTGATTCAGAGGATCACTTTATTCGTATTGATATGAGTGAATACATGGAGAAACATAGTGTGTCTCGACTTGTTGGGGCTCCTCCAGGCTATGTGGGCTATGAGGAAGGTGGACAACTAACGGAAGCAGTTCGCCGAAATCCTTATTCTGTGGTGCTACTAGATGAGATTGAAAAAGCTCATCCTGATGTGGCGAACATTTTATTGCAAATTTTAGATGATGGGCGCATTACAGATAGTCAGGGACGAATGGTGAATTTTACAAATACAGTAGTCATTTTAACTTCGAATATCGGCTCTAGTTATTTAATGGAGGCAAAGGAAAATGATGCTGCTGTGGAGGACTTAGTTATGACAGCCCTACGACAACATTTTAAACCTGAGCTTTTAAACAGAATGGATGATATCATTTTCTTCCATGCATTATCTACTAAACATTTTACTGCGATTGCCTGGAAGTATGTGGAGCAATTGATTAAACGTGTCGCAGAGCAAGAAATTACTTTATCTGTCGAGCAAGAAGTCATTGATTGGGTAGTAGAGCAAGGGGCAGATGCCCAATTTGGAGCAAGACCACTAAAACGCTTTGTACAGCGACATATCGAAACAGCCGTTGCTAGAGAACTCTTACGCGGAGAAGTTTTACCAGGGGAGACGTTGCATGTGAAAATGCATGAGGGACAATGTGTTGTGGAAAAATAACAGAAAAAACCTGTTCGGCATGAAGCTGAACAGGTTTTTTCTAGCTGAATTAATGATGGTCTGCAGCTTCTGGTGTAGGGTCGTTTGGAATGATTGCTCCAATAATAAAGATAAGGATGGAGAATACAACAGAAACGATTGCTCCAGTTTTGAAATCAAATGGTACACCAAGTACAGAGCTGACTACGTAGTTTAACATAGAAACTAGTAGGAATGACCATATGAACGTTACGATATATTGCATTAATTTCACCTCAACCGAACTTTTTTCATCATAAGGTTTTACTCATATTCATTATCATATCATAACATAAATCAAAAAAAAATGAACCATTTATGTGAAACATGGCGATTTTGTCACAACAAATATGAGATTTAGTATTTTATGTTTGGTAATGTAAAGTATTTAGGAACAGCTCTGAAATAGGGGAATGCGCTCCTAAGCGAGTGAAAAGTGCTCCAAAAAGAAAGGACACCGCTCATACATGATGCAAAGCGCTCTGAAATGCTCCACAAAGTATGATAAAGCTCCTAAATAAGAATAACCTCATTTCATAAATTTCTTCACTTCTATAATCAAAGAACAATACACTTAGCTGCATAAATTTTAAATCATCTTGCGTCATTCCTTTTATATGCGTTATAATTATGACCAGTTACTAATAATTGATAGTAAGAAAGCTGAGGGGTTGCTATATGAACGCTGGTATTATAGGAATAGGCAAATATGTTCCTGAGAAGGTCGTTACAAATTTTGATTTGGAAAAAATCATGGATACTTCTGATGAATGGATTCGTACTCGAACAGGCATTGAAGAACGTCATTTTGCGGCAGATGATCAGGAAACTTCAGATTTGGCAGTAGCTGCGGCAAAAGAAGCTATTGCAAATGCGGGTATTACGCCTGAGGAAATTGGTTTAATTCTTGTAGCAACTGTCACACAGGATCAAACTTTTCCAAGTGTAGCTTGTATGGTTCAGGAACAACTCGGAGCAGTGAATGCTGCAGCAATGGATCAAGCAGCAGCATGTGCAGGATTTATATATAGCTTAGTGACAGCAAAGCACTTTGTTGAGGCAAATGCTTATAAATATGTCTTAGTAGTAGGTGTTGAAAAACTGTCGAAAGTCGTTGATTGGGAAGATCGCAATACAGCTGTATTATTTGGCGATGGTGCCAGTGCAGCTATCATTGGGCAAGTCTCTGAAGGTAGAGGTATTCTATCCTTTGAACTTGGTGCAGACGGTACAGGCGGAAAGAATCTTTATTTAACGAAGCAAGATACAATTGCGATGAATGGTCGTGAAGTGTTTAAATTTGCTGTTCGACAAATGGGTGAATCGGCTGTTAATGTATTAGAGAAAGCAGGATTAACAAAAGAAGACGTTGACTTCTTAGTGCCTCATCAGGCAAATATACGTATTATGGAATCTGCACGTGAGCGTTTAGAGCTACCACCAGAAAAAATGTCAAAAACGATTCATAAATACGGAAATACTTCAGCAGCATCTATTGGTATTTCCTTGGTAGATGAGCTTGAAGCAGGTAAGATTAAAGAGGATGATTTATTAGTCCTTGTAGGTTTTGGTGGCGGCTTAACATGGGGTGCCGTAGCCATGAGATGGGGAAAATAAGTAGGAAAAATGCTTGAGGGGAGTAAGACAATGAGTAAAAGACGAGTAGTAATTACAGGAATTGGCGCAGTTACACCACTAGGAAATAGCATCGAAGAAACATGGGCAAACATTAAAGCTGGTAAATCTGGCATTGGTGAGTTGACACGCTTAAATAAAGATCTTTTTGCAGCAAAAATCGCCGCAGAAGTAAAGGACTTTGATATTGAAAAATACATTGATCGTAAAGAAGCACGTAAAATGGATCGTTTCACACAATACGCATTAGCGGCTTCTATTATGGCAATGGAAGATGCACAGCTAACAATTGATGAAGAGCTAGCTCCACGTGCAGGTGTATGGATTGGTTCTGGTATCGGTGGAATGGAAACATATGAACAACAATTTTTAACATTCCAAGAGCGTGGAGCAAGACGTGTTAGTCCTTTCTTTATTCCAATGATGATTCCTGATATGGCATCAGGCCAAGTCTCTATTCACTTTGGTGCAAAGGGGATTAATTCTTGTTCTGTAACGGCATGTGCTTCAGGCACAAACTCTATTGGTGATGCCTTTAAAGTAATTGAGCGTGGAGATGCTGATGTAATGATTTCTGGTGGTGCTGAATCACCAATCGTAACAATGGCAGTTGCAGGTTTTTGTGCCAATACAGCACTATCATTAAATCAAGATCCACAAGCAGCATGTCGCCCATTCGATAAAAACCGAGATGGCTTTATTATCGGAGAAGGAGCGGGTATTGTCATTTTAGAAGAATATGAACATGCAAAAGCTCGTGGTGCCAAAATCTATGCTGAAGTTTTAGGTTATGGTGCAACAGGGGATGCGCATCACATTACGGCTCCAGCTCCAGAGGGTGAAGGTGCAGCCCGTGCGATGACGCAAGCGTTAACAGATGGTGGTGTAGAGCCATCACAAGTTGATTATATTAATGCCCATGGTACAAGTACGCCATATAACGATTTATTCGAAACGCAAGCTGTGAAGACTGCTTTTGGTGATCATGCGTATAAACTTGCGATGAGCTCAACAAAATCTATGACAGGTCACTTATTAGGAGCAGCTGGTGGTGTGGAAGCTATTTTCACAGCATTAGCCCTTAAAGAAGGGATTTTACCACCTACAATCAATTTAAAAGATCCTGATCCTGAATGTGATTTAGATTATGTTCCAAACGAAGCAAGAGAAGCAAATATTCAATATGCAATGAGTAATTCTCTTGGTTTTGGTGGTCATAATGCAAGTCTTCTATTCAAAAAATATGAAGCATAATAGATAAACATTAAAAAACGTCAGCCAAATTTAAATGGCTGACGTCTTTTTTTATAGTTTTGTGAATAAATGATAAGTAAGAAGAAATAGAAAGGATGCCATTACTATGTTTCGTCTCTTTTTATTTTTAGTAAGTTATGGCTTAATGATCCTCTCTTTAGGGAATCTCATATTGTATTTAAATTACCGCACACTAGGTTATTCATGGAAGGTTGTTTTCAAATTTATTTTTCAAACAACAGAATTTTATATGGCGGTAGGAGCCTGTATCATCATCTGCGCAGTTGTGCTTGATTTGGGCTTTGATCGATCCTCAGACAAGCCGTAAGTTTAGCGACGTGCGCGACCAAGACCCATAGCATCTTCCATACGTTTTAATGTAGCACTAGCAATCGCATTCGCCTTTTCAGCACCTTCATCAAGAATGACATCTAACTCTGATGATTCTACAAGATGATAGAATTTTTCTTGAATAGGTGTTAAGTGTTCAATTACTGCTGTTGCTACACCCTGCTTGAATCCACCATAACCAATTCCCTCATATTTTTTGACTAAATCTTCAACGGCTACCCCTGAAATAGCTGATTCGATTGTCAATAAATTTGAAACACCTGGTTTATTTTCCACATCAAATGCAACGATGCCGTCAGAGTCAGTTACAGCTGATTTAATTTTTTTCTCAATGTCTTTCGCAGTATCTAATAAGCGGATTGTCGCTTTCGTATTTGGATCTGATTTACTCATTTTCCTTGTTGGCTCTTGTAAGGATTTAATGCGTGCACCTGCTTTAGGTAATTGAATTTCTGGAATTGTTAAAACATCGCCAAAGCGTTTGTTAAAGCGTTCTGCAAGGTCACGAGTTAGCTCAATATGCTGCTTCTGATCATCGCCGACAGGGACTATATTTGTGTTATAAAGTAGAATGTCCGCGGCCATTAGCGGTGGATATGTTAAAAGAGCAGCAGATACGCTTTCCTTACCATGTGATTTATCTTTGAATTGTGTCATACGTTCTAGTTCACCGATAGACGCAACACATTGTAACATCCATCCTGCCTGAGCATGCGCTGGCACCTCTGATTGAATAAATAAGGTCGATTTTTTAGGGTCAATGCCAGTAGCAATATAGGTAGCAGCAAGCTTTCGAATACTTTCTCGTAATTCTTTAGGATCTTGTGCAACAGTGATTGCATGTTGATCAACGATACAATAAATGGCGTTCCCTTCATCCTGTAGTGCCGGGAACTGCTTGAATGCTCCTAAATAGTTCCCTAATGTTACGATACCTGTAGGCTGTACGCCAGAAAAAATAGTTGTCATTAAAAATTCCTCCTCGAATTCAATTTCTGTAACATTTGTCACAGCGTTGTCTTCACCTTTCAACTTGGTGATGAAGACAAAAAAACATCATGCGTCCTCATTAGATTTTTTCTAATGAAGGGACGAATGATGTTTGAATCCGCGGTACCACCCAGCTTGCCTAAAAAGGCCACTCAGCTTCGTAACGTGAAGGGACGAGCTTTGCTAATAGCTTCAAGTAGCGTTCACAAAGCTAACTCGGAAGTCCATTCCACATGCATCCACGATCTGTTTACAGCAACCACAGACTCTCTATACGTGAATTAGCATATGTACTACTCTTCGTCAGCGTTTTTCTCAATTTAAATTGTTCAAATTGATTTGATTGCAAAGAATTATATTATAAAGATTCCTTTGTGTAAAGTCAGACTTTTGACGGTGTTTTTTTCCTAGAAAAAATTATATGCTTTTTTTGTTATGTAATTTTGTTATAAATTTATAATTTTTTATTAAAAAATTGGCTAGATGTACACGGGAGATTGACAATTTTCTCGATTGTTTTTCTTAAATGAGAACAACCGAGATATCTGTTTAGATGTTTAAAATGCTTTAAAAATGGGAATGGTAGTAGTAGCACATAAGTTTGAAGAAAATACACTATATTTGAAAGCTGTATAAATAGACAGAATATTTAGCGATAGGTTCAGATTTTTTTTATTGGAACTATATTCAAATACAGCGGAGTACTGTATAATGGTACTGTGTATTTTACATTACATTAATTCTAATTTAACACATTGGTTCTGGTTTATAGATAATGATTTTGAAATGAAAGGATGTGTCAGAATGATCGTAACCCTATTTACATCACCAAGTTGTACCTCTTGTCGTAAAGCGAAAGCGTGGTTAGAGGAGCACGAAATTCCATATACAGAACGTAATATATTTTCTGAACCACTTAGCATAAGTGAAATAAAAAAAATTTTACGTATGACAGAAGACGGAACTGATGAAATTATTTCCACTCGTTCTAAAATATTCCAAAAATTAAATGTTGACGTTGAAAGCTTACCATTACAACGTTTATATGAATTAATTCAGGAATATCCTGGCTTACTACGTAGACCAATCATTTTAGATGAAAAACGTCTACAGGTTGGCTACAATGAAGATGAAATTCGTCGTTTCTTACCTCGAAAAGTTCGAGCATATCAGTTACAAGAAGCACAACGAATGGTGAATTAAACCTTTCTATTCTGAATAATATATGTAATAGATGTTACAGATGTGGAATACATGTTGTGACATCTTTTTTTTATGTTTTACTTCTGTAAAACCTTCTATATGAAGTATAATAATTAATAGGGAAAAGTCATATATTTCCGTAAAAGTATGTTAAACTTGATTTAAGTTAAATAGTTTACTACAATTTCAATAATTCAAATATCTTCTGTGAAACGGTGTATATCCTTTTCATTTTATGACAGAACAGCATACAATAGAGTTAGAGACAACTGTGAACACAAAAATTCATGTTTACGGTTACTCGATGGTTTTACTGTAGTGTGGTCAAAGGTTGAAAAACAAATGCAGTATGAAGGTTAAAAACAAAGAATAAAAGCATACTAATGAAACAAACTGTTTTTCGACATATGACAGTGAAGGGAGATGAGGTCTAGTGGACATCGAACGTGTAAATGAAAATACACTCAAGCTCTTTATTACGTACAATGATATAGAGGATCGCGGCTATAGTCGTGAAGAAATTTGGTACAATCGAGCAAAGGGTGAACAACTTTTTTGGGATATGATTGATGAAGTAAACACGGAGGATTATTTTGATGTAGAGGGTCCGATTTGGATTCATATCAATGCATCTGAAGTAGGCTTAGAAATCATTGTCACACGTGCACATATTTTAAAAGACGGTGAAACATTAGATGGTCATTCGAATTTTGATGAACACAAAGATATGTTTGCACCATTCGATGAAGTTGGAGAGGATCTTCTTAGCCAACTAACTCAATTTGGTGACATGGATGAGTCAGAATTATTTATGGATACAGACATTTATGTTTATAAATTTAAAGATATTGATGAGTTAATCCCTGTCGCAAAACGAATGACAGACGAATTAGTGGATTCCTCATTATTCAAATATGAAAATTGGTACTATCTAGTTGTTGATTTTGGAAACGCAGATGAGGATTTAAATCGTCATGATAGAAATGCAGTTATCAAGGAATTTTTAACACCATCCAATTTTACAATTCATCGTCTAGAGGAGTACGGTGAAAAAATTATGGAATTCAATTGCTTTGAAACAGTTCGAAAATACTTTGCATAGGCAATGAAAAACTAATTATTTTAGACTGTAGTGAAACTCGTAAATGAATCGAGTTTCGCTACAGTCCTTTTTTATGTTTTCAACATCGCAGAGTTTTAAATAAGAGCGCATTTTTAAAATTTCAAGAAAAAACTGCTTTATTTTTGTTTGTGAAAATCCATTCTATTATAGTTGACTAAAAAGGAGCTGATACTATGCTGATTGCCTATAACAATCAACAGCAATTATTTCTCCCCTATCAATATACGAGGAAAGCTTTACAGCAATATAGGCGGCACATGAAATTTTATTGTCCTCAATGTTTAGAACAAGTTCAATTGAAAATAGGTAACTATAATATTCCCCACTTTGCTCACTTCACAAAAAATCAATGTTCACAGCTATTCGCAGAAGGTGAATCTAAATTACATTTACAAGGTAAAGTGCAATTATATGAGTGGCTCCAAAAGCATGGACATCAGGTGGAACTAGAACCATATTTAAAGGAGCTTTCTCAGCGCCCAGATTTGCTTGTTACACGCGATAAGGAGCAGTTTGCAGTTGAATTTCAATGTAGTACAATCTCTCATGAAAAATGGCACCAACGAACAATGGGCTATGAAAGAAACGATATACAAGCAATTTGGCTTTTTCAAACTCCCCAAAGCAAAGAAGCCGTCAATGGCATCAGAAAAATTAGAATCTCTCCACTGCTGCAAAAAGCGTTTATAACAACAACGGATTTACCATATTTACTGACGTACAACGCGGTGACAGCCCAATTTATTTATTGGACGAATCTTCTTCATGTTCACGGGCATACTTTCATAGGTAAAGTACAGAAAATTCCGATCGATCAACAACATTTTCCTTTTTATAGACCTCAACGTATTACTCAAGAAGAATTTCAACGCTATTGGCAGCTCTATAAACAGACTTGTAGGCAATTTGCGTTTAATCGTCTTTTACATAGCAAGAAGGGAGTACAAGATCCATTTTTACGTAATTGCTATGAATTAAATCTTTCTCTTACTGCTTTGCCACCATACATTGGAATTCCAGTGAAAGAAGGAACAGCTATCCCTTTGTTTACGAGCGAATGGCAAATACTGCTGTTTTATTTTAGTAAACAATTAGGACGTCTTCCATTTGAATTAACAAAGGGGCAGATGGAAAACTTTTTATGCAAGTATCAGCTAGAAGTAACCGAACAAGCACTAAGAGCTATTCAAAATTATGGGTATCTTCTTAAGCGTATGCAACATGAGGATGATTTACTAGATAATTGTGAGCAAGTCTATGTACATTTATTTGCAATTGCCACAATATACTGAGAAAATATGAGAGTAAAAGGAAAAAAGCACATATAAAGGGGGCTGGCATATATGGCTAGTAACAGTAATCAGGTTTTGGTTAGAAAAGAAGTACCAGAAGAATTAACATGGCGCTTAGAAGACATCTTTGCAACAGATGCAGCTTGGGAAGAGGAATTGAAGGAGGTTGCAGAGCTTGCTAAACAAGCACCTAGCTATGCAGGTACTTTAAATAATGGGGCAGAGGCATTATTAGCAGCTTTGCAGTATCATGATCATATATATGAACGTGCAATGAAGCTCTACACATATGCTCATATGCGCTATGATCAAGATACGACAAATAGCTTTTATCAAGATATGAACAGCCGTATTCAAACATTGGCAACGAGTATCTCAGCTGGCCTTTCCTATTTAACGCCAGAAATTCTGACATTAAGTGAAGAAACGATTGAACGCTACTTAACAGAAAATCAAGACCTACAACTATATAAACAATCTTTAAAAGAAATTACAATGGCACGTCCACATGTATTACCAGCCGAACAGGAGGCATTGCTAGCGCAAATGTCTGAGGTGACAGGTACAGCTTCGAATACATTCAGCATGTTAAACAATGCCGATATGGTATTCCCTCATGTGAAAAATGAAGAGGGAGAAGAGGTACAACTTACGCATGGTAATTATATAAAGTTTTTAGAGAGCAAGGATCGCTCTGTACGTGAAGGCGCATTTAAAGCGATGTACGAAACGTATGGCAAGTTTAAAAATACGTTCTCGGCTACGCTAACTGGTAATGTGAAGAAGCATAATGTAAGTGCTCGAATTCGTCATTATGATTCTGCACGCCACGCTGCCATGTCAAATAACTTCATTCCTGAAAATGTTTATGATCAGCTGGTGGAAACAATTCATAAGCACTTACCAGCTATGCAACGTTATATTTCGTTGCGTAAGAAATTATTGGGTGTAGATGAATTGCATATGTGGGACTTATTTGCGCCACTAGTTAAAGAGGTGGAAATGAAGGTCTCTTATGATGAAGCGAAAGATATTTTAGTAAAAGCTTTAGCTCCATTAGGGGAGGAATATCAAAGCATAGTTCAAAATGGACTGGATAACCGTTGGGTCGATGTTTTAGAAAATAAAGGGAAGCGTAGTGGAGCCTATTCTTCAGGCGCCTATGGTACAAATCCGTATATTTTAATGAATTGGCAGGACAATGTGAACAATCTATTTACATTAGCACATGAATTTGGCCATAGTGTTCATAGTTATTATTCACGCAACAACCAGCCATTTGTTTATGGAGACTATTCTATTTTTGTGGCAGAGGTCGCTTCTACTTGCAATGAAGAGTTATTAAATGACTATTTACTGAAAACAATTGATGATCCACAACAAAAAATATACTTATTAAACCATTGGCTAGATGGCTTCAGAAGTACTGTATTTAGACAAACAATGTTTGCGGAGTTCGAACATCTTATTCATCAGATGGATAAGAACGGTGAATCCTTGACAGCAGATCGTTTAACAGAAGTTTACTATGAATTAAACAAAAAGTACTTCGGTGATGATATGGTGGTAGATGAGGAAATCGGCTTAGAATGGGCTCGTATTCCACACTTCTACTATAATTACTATGTTTATCAGTATGCGACTGGTAAATCAGCCGCTACAGCATTAAGTAAACAAATATTAGAGGAGGGTGCACCAGCTGTAGAACGTTATATTAATAACTTCTTAAAAGCGGGATGCTCTGATTTCCCTATTGAGGTATTAAAGGCAGCAGGCGTTGATATGAACGTAGCTAAGCCAATTGAAGATGCATGTAAAGTATTTGAAGAACGTTTGAATGAATTAGAAAAATTATTGTTAAATAACTAATTAATTGGGCTATAGGAATGTTCCTATAGCCCAATTCTTTTTATAAACACCATAAATTGAAAGGGAAGAATAATGTTTTTTTTTGATTTCTAAATAGTTTAAAAGTGTGTATCTTGGAAAAATACTGTTTGTAATCGCTTTCTATTTGACAAATTTGTGAATCTAGTATTGGTTTCATTGCTAAATATATTATTCCATGATAGAGTAATTCTTGTGAAATAAATCACAAAACAAACATACACCCCTTTGTTTGAACGTGAACATTTCTCCCATCCCCTTTGTGAAAAAGAAGCGTCTCTATCGGTCGAGGATAGAGGCGCTTCTTTGTATTTTGCGTTATCTTGAAAAAGGGACTCCATCATGATGATTGGAGTCCCTTTTATTTTATTATTTAAGACGCCATAACGTAGCGTGAGTAGTCTGGATTCGTTCGATCTTTTGTTGCAGCATACGTTTCTTGAGTTCACGCTCTGCTGCTTGCTCTGTTAATGAATAGATAAAAGCTATTTCATTTGTAGAAAGAGTATGGAATTTAGAAAATAAGTCCTCTATTGATGGTAAAGGCTGACGGACAAGCTGTTCGCTCAGCATTTCTTGTAAAATATGTTCATAAACTTCATAGGAATAGCTACCACTAACTTTTAGTCCCTCATCTTCAATACATTCATTGAAAAATACGATACTTGGTACTTCTTCTACTTCCATTTCGCGTTTAATATATAAATCGCATTGGAAAGCACGTGCTGCCTCCTTTGAACCAAAGTCAACAGTAAACTCATTCATATCGAGTTGAACATCCTCAGCTATTTTTAAAAGCGTTGCATAGGAGTTTACATCTTGATGACTTAATAATACGTATTCTTGTAGTTTCGATAAATAACGTGCACCTGCACGTTTCCCCTGTAATTCAGCTGCTTTAATAGCGATAGAAGGTAAAACAGGATGATTTATATCAAGTTCGATTCCTGAAATACAGCCTTTGACACGTTTACTTAAGCAATTTAAAGAAGTAAGTTCTGTACTTAAAACAAAGCGCCATGTGAAGTAATGGTTGTATTCAAGCTGTAATTTACGAAGAGTTGCTTGCATACTGAAAGCTTCAGGGCAAAGTGGATCTACGAAAATATACAATTCAATTGGCTTGTTTGCAGTAGAAATCGTTGGCGTTGGCTCTTGCAACATTTGAATATTATTCACGTAACAATTCCCCCTCATCGTCATTTGGCGTATTAACCATGTGATGAGCTGTTAATACTAAACGTTGATAATAAGTTTCACGGAACTTCCCTTCCAAACCTACCTCATCCATTGCTTCTGACATACACTCTAGCCAAGCTTGAGCGCGGTCAGGTGTAATAGGAAAATTCATGTGACGTGCACGCATCATCGGATGACCATGCTCCTCAGTAAAAAGATTTGGTCCCCCTAAATACTGTGTTTGAAATTGAATTTGTTTACGGGCTGTTTCTGTTAAATCCTTTGGAAAGATTGGAATAAGATCAGGATGCTGAGCAACTCTTTTATAGAACGCATGAATGAGTTCTGACAGTTTTTCAGCTCCCAGCTCCTCATAAGGAACAGTGTATTTTCGACTCATAAGTTATATGCTCCTTTAATTCTTTATATCGTAAAGTACCATATTGTATACTTCATCCTCATCAAATTGTGAAATTCTTGTGACTACCTTCATTCTATCAACGTCTTTTCGTTAACACAAACAAAGAGCTCTTTCTAATTGCTGTTCGCTACAAAAGCACAAATTTCACCACTATGGGTGAAATTTGTTGGAAGTGACATAGATAACAAGAAAGATGCGATTACACTGTAAAGTAATTCATCACTTTTTTGACATAATTCTGTGTTTCTTTGAAAGGAGGGATCCCTCCATATTTTGTAACACGAGATGCGCCAGCATTATAAGCTGCTAATGCTAGTGTAGGGTCATTATTAAACTTATCGAGCATTTGACGCAAATATTTTGCACCAGCCATAATATTCTGCTCTGGATCAAAAGCGTTAGTCACACCCAAATATTGTGCTGTTTTGGGCATGAGTTGCATTAAACCTTGCGCCCCCGCATGGCTTACTACAGTTGGATTAAAATTAGATTCTTGTTTAATAACTGCTGCGATAAGCTTCGCGGGTATCTGATAAGTAGCGGCCGCTTTTTCAATAATGGCAGTATACTCATTTGATCCTGCTAGTGAATTGGCATATGCTGTAGAGCCTATTACATCGTCTGAAACATAGGAATCAAGTTTGTTAGTAGCATATGTGTTTGCTAAAGCTTGTTTGACTGATTCAGGTATAAACACAGCATTAGAGCCTTTGTAAAGTAATGATTCTAATGGACTTTGCTCCAAAGTAGCCAATTCATTGATGAAATTTGAATTATTTGCTGTTCCTGTAGCAAGCAAGCTTGATAATTTAGCATTACTTGCTGTCGAAGTTTCTCCTAATAATTCGTTAATCATATTAGAAAAAATAGACTCATTGTCTGTGGGTGAACTTTCGCTAGATCCAAGTGTTTGCAAAGCTCGAATCTCTAGTAAAGATTTGAATGATTGAATATCCAAGGAGTCAGACACCTTCCTTTTTCTACTTTTATAAATTTTGTGCTTTTAGTGCCTTCATAAAACGAGCAATTTTTTTATCAGTTGGTTGCTTATCAATACCATATTGTTGTAAAAATTCGTCGAAAATTATATTTCCTTTTATTGCATCTTTTGCTTCATATTCTACCTCATAATCGTCGCACTGCAAATAGAAAGAATGATCAAAAACAAGAAGTCCCTCTTTGTAGGGAATTTCGACACGATCTGTAGTGAGAGTACCAAATACATGCAATTGTTCTAAAGGAATGTTATGAAGAGCTAATCTTTTACCTACCTCTTGAGCATAAAATCCCTTGCCATCTAACATTTGTTGCGCCTCTATTGCTGTTATTTCATCCGTCGTTTCAAGGTGAGCATGCTCAGTGTTTTTTTCTTTGAGCGTACATTCGTAATAATCACCAATTTGTCTAATACGAAGCCCACTTTGTAGTTTGCGAATAGCTTGATTAGGTGTGTCAAAATAATGATTTGTTTGACGATGAATAGCATTTTGGCTAATGTGGAACTCTTGTAATAATTCCTCGTATTGCTGTTTTGTTAATAGATTTTTAAATTCAATCTCAATTTCTTGTGTCATTTATAGTCACCTATTTATTTTTTATTTTTCATCCGTTGTTTCGCTCGAATTAATATTTACACACTGCAACTATTTACCCTGTGTGCTAAAATAAGAGGAAGAGTACAACGAAAAGGGGAACCGCATGTGCGTAAAATTTATACAATAGATACATCGAATTTTGAACAGGATCAACTTCATTTTAGTTTAAACGACAATGAAGTAAATTTACAGTTAAAACCTGCTGGACAACTCATTGCAGATTCAGATGATTTTGCATTCATTTATTTACTTGATGCAGGTGAAGACTATCATTACTTGCGTTTTCCACCGAGTAGTTGGGAGAATCTTGTACATATTTTACAAAAAGGGAAAAATCCATTGCTACGAATAGGTGAAGAAGTGATCGAACTGACAAATTTCTACGAGGAATTAGAAATGCTCGTGTATAATATTGAAGGAAATTACAATTATGGGGCAGAATTTGTCCAAGCAGTGGAACAACACTTCAAGGCTATTCTCGCTGAATAGAAAGACAAAACGAACAGACGGTGGTGTTCGATACCGATTGTCGGGAGGTTTTTACAATGGGACAATGGGAAATTTTTTTAAGTCCTTATAAACAAGCAGTAGACGAATTAAAAGTAAAATTAAAGGGCATGCGTTCGCAATTTGGTATTGTTAATGCCAATTCGCCAATTGAATTTGTCACAGGACGTGTCAAGCCTTTAGCAAGTATATATGACAAAACGTTAGAAAAAGGACTAGCTTTTGAGCCTTCTAAACAACTTGGTGATGAACTTGGCGATATTGCTGGCCTTCGGATTATGTGTCAATTTGTTGATGATATTTCAACGGTAACTGAGCTAATTCGTCAGCGAAAAGATATGCGTGTAGTGGAAGAACGCGATTATATTACACATAATAAGCCTAGCGGTTATCGCTCCTACCATATGATAGTGGAGTATCCTGTTGAAACAATTCAAGGAAAAAAAGTAGTATTAGCGGAAATACAAATCCGAACACTAGCTATGAATTTTTGGGCTTCAATAGAGCATTCTTTAAATTATAAATATAAGGGGATGTTCCCAGAAGAAATTAAGAATCGCTTGCAAAGTGCTGCGGAGGCAGCATTTCGGTTGGATGAGGAAATGTCATCCATTCGTAGTGAAATTCAAGAGGCACAGGCCTACTTTAGCGAATATAAAGAAGCATCGAATCCTAATTTACTAACGGAGAAGGAGCGTGACGCACAATGAAATTTTCGATTCAATCACGTAGAGATGCACAATCCAACGAGCTGATGGAACTTGCTAAAACCTATTTACAGGATTTTGGCTTGACCTATGATGAAGAGACGCCAGAAATTGTTGTTTCTATTGGAGGAGATGGCACACTATTGCATGCCTTTCATCGATACTCTCATTTATTAGACCAGGTAGCCTTCGTTGGTATCCATACAGGGCATTTAGGATTTTATGCGGATTGGAAACCATCTGAATTAGAAAAATTAGTTTTGTCCATTGCTAAAAAGGATTTTAATGTTGTGGAATATCCACTGCTGGAAGTAAGGGTAGAGCATCATAATGCCGAATCCAATACGTATCTTGCTTTAAACGAAGCAACCGTCAAATCGCCAGATGTTACACTTGTGATGGATGTTGAGTTAAATGGCAATCAATTTGAGCGTTTCCGTGGCGATGGTCTTTGTGTATCCACTCCTTCGGGTAGTACGGCTTATAATAAAGCACTAGGTGGAGCCATCATACATCCTACACTAGCGGCACTCCAAGTCACTGAAATTGCCTCAATCAATAACCGTGTTTTCAGGACGGTAGGATCGCCATTAATCTTGCCAGCACACCATCATTGTGTATTGCGTCCTGTAAATGAACAAAATTTTAATATGACTGTTGATCACTTGCAAATTACTCAAGGTGATGTGAAAGCCATAGCGTTTAATGTAGCAAATGAAAGAGTACGTTTTGCCCGTTTCCGACCATTCCCATTTTGGGAGCGAGTGCATGAATCATTTGTTGCAAATGAATAACGTGGATACAAGATTTACATTACAATTTGAGGCGAAGAAAAATGGCCAATTATTACGAGAGGCACTTCAAGAGTGGCGTATTTCTAAGCGAGCTCTAACAGCTATTAAGTTTGATGGTGGCATGTTGACTGTGAATGATGTCGAACGTAATGTGAGACATATCCTGCAAGTTGGAGATTGTGTGAAAGTAACGTTTCCTCCCGAAGAAAAAAGTGAAGGGCTTGCTATTGAGCATGGGGATTTGACCATTGTATATGAAGACGATGCCATCTTAGTGCTCAACAAACCAGCTCATCAAAGTACGATACCCTCACGAGAGCATCCAACCAAAAGCATTGCAAATTTAGTTTGTGGCTATTTTCAGAAACAAGGATTGGCCTCTACGGCTCATATTGTTACAAGGCTAGACCGAGATACATCAGGTTTACTCTGCATAGCTAAGCATGCTCATATTCATCATTTAACAGGGCTTGCTCAGCGTAAGAGAGAGATTTCAAGACAATATGAAGCCATTGTACATGGACATATCGAACAAAACTTTCAATCGATTATAGCTCCGATTGGTCGTAAAGAAGGTAGTATTATTGAAAGAGATGTACGGGAAGATGGGCAATATGCACATACGGATGTAAAGGTTCTGAAGCGTTTTTCACTGGGTGCTGAACCAATGACACATGTACGACTTCAACTGCATACAGGTCGTACACATCAAATTCGCGTGCATATGTCGCATCTTGGACATCCACTTGTAGGGGATGACCTTTATGGTGGTAGTCGTCTTCAAATTGATCGACAAGCATTACATTGTGTATCTTTAAGTATGGAACATCCTTTAACAAGTGTGCCATTACACTTTACAAGTATGCTAAATGAAGACATGCAAAGATTACTGAAGGAATCTTCTGCATAAATTTTTGATAAAAGGAGGTGTTCGCGCAAACGAGCATCTCCTTATCATTTTTTGATTTAGGTTAAGCTGCGTATTAGAGAAGTAGATTATTTTTACACCTTATTCATAACAAAGTGACAAAGGTAAGGTATAGTAAAATAGAATCGTCATGATTTTAGGCGTAATATTGAAATTTATAAAAATCTGCCCAATTGCTCATAAATATAACTTAAAAAAGAGTTTGCAGAAAAGGTACATTACACTCTATTATATAGAAGGTAGATTTACGGCAGGTATTGCCCGTAAAATGATTGAAAGCTCGGAAGGAGGGGACAAGCATGATAGAGGAA
This sequence comes from Lysinibacillus sp. G01H, assembly GCF_028872195.1. Lineage (NCBI taxonomy): Bacteria > Bacillati > Bacillota > Bacilli > Caryophanales > Bacillaceae > Lysinibacillus > Lysinibacillus sp. G01H. The sequence continues at coordinate 768,764 of NZ_CP118397.1, forward strand.
AGAAATGAAAAGGATGATGTGCAATTTGATGAGGCACATCTACGAGAAATGCTAGAAGCACATAATATTGACGCATTCCGTGATGAGTTTTTAGAACTTCATCCATATGATCAGGCAACGTTTTATGAAAAGGTGGAACCTGATATAAGGAAAATCATCTATTCGTTCTTGTCTCCAACAGAAATGGCTGATATTTTTGAGGCAATCGATATTGAAGATGATGAGTATAAAGCATATCTTGCTGAAATGGATCCATCATACGGTGCAGAAATGCTATCTCATATGTACGCGGATGATGCGGCAGATGTCTTAAATGAACTGGATACAGCACAGCGCGAAAGCTATTTAGAAATGATGGATGAAGAAGCGGCAGAAGATATTAATGAGCTACTAAGCTACGATGAATATACTGCTGGCTCTATCATGACCACTGAATATGTCGCTATACCAGAAAATTCAACAGTTCGTTCAGCTATGGCCATTTTGCGTAAAGAGGCACCAGATGCTGAAACTGTTTATTATATTTTTGTAGTGGATGAAGAACATCGTCTGACGGGTGTGATATCGTTACGAGATTTAATCATTGCTGATGAGGATACACTTATTCGTTCCATTATGAATGAACGTGTCGTGATGGTACATGTAGGCGATGACCAAGAAGAAGTCGCGCAAATTATGAAGGATTATAATTTCTTAGCGACACCTGTTATTGATGATAAAGGAGAATTACTTGGTATTATCACAGTTGATGATATTATTGATGTTATTGATGAAGAGGCTTCTGAGGATTACTCTAAATTAGCCGGTATTTCGGATATGGATAAATTTGATGTAACACCATTCCAAGCGGCTAAAAAACGTTTGCCTTGGCTAGTAGTTCTACTGTTTCTAGGTATGTTAACAGCTAACCTAATGGGGCAATTTGAGGATACTTTAGATAAGGTTGCCTTACTAGCTGTCTTTATTCCATTAATCTCAGGAACTTCAGGTAATAGTGGAACACAGGCATTGGCCGTGGCCATTAGAGGGATTGCAACAGGTGATGTAGAAGAACATAGTAAATTGAAGTTACTATTACGTGAAGCAGGTACTGGCTTAATGTCAGGCATTGTTTGTGGATTAATTGTTATTGGGATCGTTTATTTTTGGAAACATGAACTTGTCCTAGGTATGTTAGTAGGGGCAGCGCTTTGTGGTTCTATTTTAGTGGCAACATTAGCTGGTTCATTTATTCCATTGTTAATGCATCGACTAAAAATTGACCCTGCTGTTGCATCAGGACCCTTTATTACTACATTAAATGATATTACAAGTATTTTAATTTACTTGGGCTTAGCGACAGTTTTCTTAAGCCAAATAGGCTAAGAACCAATTTGCTTACTTTCGCATATTGTATGGAAAAAAGGGAAGTGAGTAAAGTGGATCAAGAACCACGCTTGTTTATAAAATCACCATCATATTTTTTAAATATTTCTAAGGTGTTACATGAACTTGATTTGGATGAAAGTACATCTGTCTATGTAAAGGACACTATGTTCGATGAGCAAATAGCTGAAGAAAAAAATGAGGCAGTGGATGAAGTACAAATAGATCCTTATTTACTGAAACAGCTCCAGTTTTTAGAAAAACCATTTCGTCAGAGAGCCTATCAGCCATTATTAGTTTGTTTAAAGGATGGTAGAAAATTAACTGGGACAGCTTCAGATGTACAGAATGATTCTTTAATGCTCACATCATTAGAATTAAAAATACAGGAAATCATTCATTTTGAAGATATACAGCAAATACTTTGGCGCGGAAGAAAATTGCCAACTTTATAAAAAAAGTGTACAGCAGAGGATGCTGTACACTTTTTTATGTGTGTGTGTCAAAGGTGAAAGAATTAGTCACAAATCCCTAAGTCAACATCAGCGATACATTGTACAGCGCAGAAGCAAGATAAATCCACAGTAATACAGCTATCTGTTGAGCTCCAGTCATCTACTTTACAGATTTTCTTCATGTTGATACAACAACCATCTTTGCTTAGTAAGTCTACTGTACTTTCACTAGAGTCAAATGTACATAAAGGCTCTAAAACACGTAAAGTAGCACAGCATTCATCAAACATATCTTCTACGCGGAAGAATACGGATGTACAAATACAAGGATCTGCTGTTGGAGAGTTAAAGAATGCTTTGAAAGGAGTACCATCTTTTGTAATTAACATGAAAACACGTGTATCTGCTTGTGAGCGAGCAGGACTAACAATCCCGCCTAGTGGCTCTAAGAAACAGTTTGCTGTACATGGAGAACACTCATCTCGCACCGCTTGATTTTGAATATCTAAAATAGCGCGAACTACGTCACAAACGCAGCCTGCTGAATGGATTGGTCCAATAGGATTTGTTGGCTTACCACAACCCATATTGTCACCCCCTTTCCTTGTTACTACTTCTACAATATGTACTTTTGAAAACTGGACTCGGGCTTTTGTGTATTTCTTTGAATGAATAGTTTTTTTATGTGTGGAGAAACTGTAAAGAAAAGGAGGGTAAAACTTGAGGCTACTAGGAATGACGTTACCTCTCTTAGTTGTTTTATCGCTGTTAAATGGTTGTGCTGAAAAGGAAAAATTTATCGTCTATGGGTCTCCACAAAATGAAAGTGAAGTCGAAACCCTTATAAAAGAAGAAGACTATGTTGATCGCTCAACGGTTATCCAATATGACGATAGTATGCTTATTGCAGTACAAATTAAACCATGGGAAAAGTGGAAAAAAACTAAGTTAGAGAAAAAATTGCAAAAGAAATTTGAAGAGAAATATCCAAACAAAGATGTGTTTGTCTCCGCTGATTACAAAATTTTTTATGAAGCCAATAAAATAAAAAAGGATCAGATGGAAGATAATAAATTAAGCGATAAAATTACAGAACTAAAAGAGCTTGCAAAGGAGGAGACATAAATGGAAAAAGAGCAATATCAACAGTTAGAGCAAAATGTTACACCAAAGCCCCCTTATTTAAAGAATGTAGCAAAAGCCTTTTTCGTTGGCGGTTTTATTTGTGCAATTGGTCAAGCTGTGTCTCTTTTTTATATTATTTTCTTCAATTTTACAGAGGCAACAGCAGGAAATCCAACTGTTGCAACGATGGTATTTTTCGCCATGATATTAACAGGTCTTGGCCTTTATAAAAGAATTGGTCAATTTGCTGGGGCTGGATCGGCAGTTCCAGTAACAGGCTTTGGGAATGCTGTTATTTCGGCAGCTATCGAGCATCGTTCTGAAGGGCTAGTCTTGGGAGTTGGCGGAAATTTATTTAAATTAGCAGGATCAGTTGTTTTATTTGGCGTAGTGTCAGCATTTTTTGTAGCGCTCATTAAATATATCCTCGTAACGATAGGAGTGGTTTCATGGTAATTGTATTTCAATCGAAACCCTCTCTTTTAGCTGGTGGAGTGGTAGCGGGTCCTTTAGAAAATCGGAGTGTTTTTAGTCAGTATTTTGACTCCGTTTATGATGATGAACGTTGGCAAATGAAAACAAATGAACAGGGTCATCGCAAAATGATTGAAGAAGCTTGTGAATACGCTATGAAAAAAATGGGCGTGCAAAAAGGTGATATCAATTATTTAATGGGCGGAGATTTAGTCAATCAAATGACACCAACTAATTTTGCCGCTAGGGATTTAGAAATCCCTTTTATTGGACTATTCTCTGCATGTGCCACTTCCGTATCTTCAGTCATTATTGCATGTCTGTTAACTGAGTTAGGTGCTGCAAATTTTTCATTAGCAGGTGCCTCTAGTCAACATAATGCAATTGAACGCCAATTTCGTTACCCCATCAATTATGGCGCTCAAAAACCGCAAACAGCCCAGTGGACTGTAACTGCTGCTGGTTATGCGTTAATTGGGAAGCATCGCGAGGAATATCCTTCTATAGAAGCGGCAACAATTGGCAAGTCTGTTGACTATGGTATGGATGATCCTTTCCATATGGGTGCTGCAATGGCACCTGCTGCTTTCCAGACGATTCAATCTCATTTACAACAGAGAAATCAAAAAATTTATCATTACGATTTAATTTTAACAGGCGATTTGGGACAGCTTGGCTTAAAGCTATTGAAAGGTATGCTTGTGGAAAATGGCGTAAAAAATGAAGAGCTCTCATTATTACGTGATGCAGGTGCTGAATTTTATGGACAGGATCAAGCATTCCAATCTGGTGCAAGTGGAGCAGGCTGTTCGGCAGCTGTTTTTTTTAGTTATGTTATTCAACAAATGCGTGCAGGGAGCTATAAGCGAGTTTTACTAGTAGCAACGGGGGCGTTATTATCTCCGCTATCCTATCAGCAAGGCGAGACGATTCCATGTACAGCACATGCGATAGAAATTACGATGAAATGAGGCAAAAAACATGGTTATGACTTTTGTATTTGCATTTATTGTTGGAGGCATTATTTGTGTCATAGGCCAATTATTAATGGATGTTGGTAATTTAACACCGGGCCATACACTAAGTACGTTAGTGGTTGTAGGTGCGATTTTGGATGGTATGGGCTTATACGAGCCATTAATTAATTTTGCTGGAGCAGGGGCGACAGTGCCCATTACATCCTTCGGGAATTCATTAACACATGGTGCTTTGGCAGAGGCAGAAAAACATGGACTTGTTGGCGTATTAACAGGCATGTTCGAAGTAACAAGCTCAGGAATCAGTGCTGCTATTGTGTTCGGCTTTATTGGTGCCTTAATATTTAGACCAAAAGGGAATATTGACTAGACGAATACCCCTCCCATTTTTACGACCGAAACATATTATAGGTTGTAGAAGGGAGGGGTGCTTTTATGGGATACCAAGGCTGGGGCTCACAACCGTACGGAAATAACGTTGGTGGGTGGAACAATAGCTACTGCGGAGGATACTCTGGAGGCAACAACAACTATGGTTATGGTTCTACATTTGTTCTAATTGTTGTACTATTCATTCTATTAATTATTGTTGGCGCTACTTACATCTAATTTGATGAACATAATAAAGGCTTTAGCTTTTATTTAGGAAATTCTAAATAAAGTTAAGGCCTCCACCATTTGCGAAATGTTTCGTGCAAGACGCAAGGTCATTTTGAGTTTTAATGATAGGAGGGAAAACATGCATCGCTCGTTTTTTAATTCGATTGAGCAAAAAACAGGTGTATCGATGGATGAAATCTTCGCATTAGCCAATGCCATTCAACATGCGGATTTTACCAGTGAAAAACAAGTAAGAAAAATTGTACGACGTGTTGCTAAAATATCTAACAGATCGATTACGCAAGAGTTAGAAGATAAATTAGTACAATCTATTATTCAAGATGGAGCATCACTAGATTTCGATAAAATCACTAGAATGATGAAGTAGCGCATGGCATATCTACTTGGCAATGCAGCTTGTTACGATAGAGTAGATAAATGGTGGCAAGCGAATTCGTCTCATAAAAAAGGGGTGTTACGACATTATAAATATCGTAACACCCTTTCATTAAATATTTTTCTCCATAGCACGGTGGGGAATACCTGCATCCATAAACTCAGGTGAGGTAACTGTAAAGCCTAGCTTTTCGTAAAAGGGAATTGCATAGCTTTGTGCATGAAGTTTTAAAGTTTTTTTATTGATGGAAATGGCATGATTCTCCATTTCCTTCATGATTAACGCGCCTAATTTTTTGCCGCGTTGAGATTGTAAAATACAAACACGCTCAATTTTAGCTGTATTGTTGTCAATACTGCGTAAACGTGCTGCACCTACAGGCTCATCGTTATCATACATAATGAAATGTGTTGCAGTTGCATCCTCAGCATCACATTCTAGATGAAGCGGAACACCTTGCTCTTCAACAAATACTTTTTTGCGAATAGCAAAGGCATCATCGTGTTCTTGCTTTGTTTCAACAATTTTAACGTTATACAACAATCACTCAGCTCCAGACAAACGGAATGTTTCGTAAGTTGTCCATGAACCATCTTCTAATTGATATAAAAGATGAATGCGATCAATTGTATCTTTTTCATCAACGCCTGTCATGCGTAATTGACCAAAAATGTCATCATGCTCTGAATCTGACATTTTTTGAGCGATTGTAATGTGTGGAACAAATACATGCTTCATTTCCCCATAAGGGATTTTTTCTTGAAGTTCATGTTGAAATGCTGCTAATTGTTCTGTTGGTTCAATGCGGAAGTAAATCGCATTTGTTGTAGGGAAAAACGAACTAATGCGAGATGCATGAATGTTTAAAGGTGCATATTTAGCAGCAAATTCATCTAATTGCTTGACGATGGTTTGAATCTCTTCTTCAGACGCATCGAAGCTGTCTTTTAATGTCATATGCGGTGTAATCTTTGCATAATGAGGATCGTATCGTTTGCGATAAGTATTCGCTAAATCTTGCAATTTTTTTGATGGAAATGCCACAATACCGTACTTCATAGTCCATTACCTCCCGAAAATAAACAATTTTTCTCATTAAGTATAACAGAAATTTCAGTTTTCGTAATTTGAATCGCCTAATATTAATTGAAATTTTCAATTAATGCACGACGAAGGTCTGGTTTCCAATATTTCCATGTATGATTGCCATCAAACTCGTCATAAAATGTAGTAAACCCTTTATTTATCATGAGATCATGCAATTGACGATTAGGTGTTAAAAAATCTTTGATGGTTTTATCCATTGTCACAACCTGATCTTCGCCTTTGCCGACGATATGGTAGATAGAAATAGATCCTGGATCTTTAAAATTTTCCACAGCCTTTAATACATCCTCATCTACATAAGGGGATTGTAGTATGACTTTGCCAAAGATACTTGGATATTTTAAAGCAGCCATTAAGGAAGCAGTAGCAGCCATAGAGTCACCAATCACTCCACGACTCATACCCATTTGGTAAGTGGCATACTCCTGATCTAAATACGGCACTAGCTCATGTGCTAAAAAGCGAAGATAGGCTTCATGTTGCTCACCGCTCGGGATATATTTATGACGTCGATCTTTTATGTCTTTGTAAGGAACAAATGCAATAATTAAATTTTCGATTTCATAGTCATCAATCAGTTCATCAGCTAGCTTGGTAATACCACCAAGCTGGAAATAATCTTTACCGTCTGATGCGATTAAAATATTGTATTTATATAGTGGAGAATAATTTGCAGGAACATAAATATAGAGCTGTAATTCTTCCTGTAATGACTCACTGTAAAATGTTAAATCCTGTACTGTTCCCTTATCCAATGATGACACTCCTTCTTGTCTTTGTAACAAAATTGTACCATATTACGTAAGTAAAGGTATAATAGGTTGGGCTAGCATTATACTAGCAATAAAAATCGAAATGAGGGTTAATTATGCATAATAAAAGTATTCGTGTGCACTCTGACGAAGTAGCAAAGGCAGCTCAAGCCGCGTTAATTCGTAGAGGTGTAGCGATAGAGGATATCGCTGAAATTGTTTACGAAATGCAAAAAACCTATAATGAAGGTTTAACACTAGAGCATTGTGTTCATTCTGTTGAACGTGTATTACGTAAGCGAGAAGTGCAACATGCTTTATTAGTAGGAATTGAATTAGATGAATTAGCAGAGAAGAAGTTATTATCTTCACCACTACAACAAATTATCGAATCAGATGAAGGTTTATTTGGTGTAGACGAAACAATTGCACTAGGATCTGTATTTACATATGGCAGCATTGCCGTTACCACTTTTGGTCACTTAGACAAGCAAAAAATAGGGATTATCAAAAAACTAGATACAGAACCTGGACATCATGTCAACACGTTCTTAGATGATTTGGTTGCTAGTATAGCAGCTTCAGCGGCTTCACGTATTGCACATCGTATGCGTGATTTAGAAGAGGAAGGCGAAACATTTGCTGATATCGAACCTGAAGAGCTAGGGCCAAAGCCAAAATCACATAATGAAATTTAAAATGAGTTTCTTCTATTAAAAATGAGCCTTCTCAAATTTTGAGAAGGCTCTAATTTGTATTATTTTTTATCGTTATATGCTTTTACAAATTCTTTTACTTTTTCGCTATCTGCTTCAAGTTTTAAACCAGTATCAATTAATGGAGAGACTGTGGATACAGCTGGTTTTTTATTGCCTTGATAATAGCTAATGAATTCGTCTTGGTTAATAGAGTAAAGAATTGCTTTACGTAAATCTGCTGAATCAGAAACCGCACGGCCAGATGTATTCATTTGTAGGTACGACACAGCATTACTATCTGCCGTATTTAATGTTAATTTAGCATCTGATTTGACAATATCCAGTTTCGTTTCTGGTACTGTTTGTAGAACATGAATTTCACCATTACGTAATGCAGAAAGGGCACTATCAACATCAGAGATAAAACGGACATTGATTTTAGCAATTTTTGGCTCATATTCGCTGCCAGCTCGATAAGCAGGATTTTTCACAAACTGTGCTTCATAATCATTTTTCTTCACTAAAATGTAAGGACCACTTGCATATAGCTGGTTATTGAATGTAGCTGAACCTTCCGTTACAGTAGCTTGATCACCATAGGCAATGTCCTTGTCAGGGTTGTAGTTAGCCACATCATACGTATTAATACTTGTAACTTGTTTTTCAGATACGATACCACCAGATTGGTGTGCTAAATAGTTTAATACTTGTGGGAAAGGGGTAGGTGTTGTAATTTTTACAACTTGGTATGCACCTGCTGCATTATTAACAGCACCTTTATCTTTTGCTAATTGCGCTACAGAAGCAGGTAGGTTTTGTGATAATGCTTCTAAAACGGATTGCTCAGAGCCTGCTACTTTTTTATTTTGTAATTCAGTTAAATCAGAAACGATTTCGACTGTTTCAATGTTTTCATGAATGCTGTAAGTACGATGATCTGGTACTGAATTAGCGTCTTTCGCACGGTTTAATGAGAAGACTACATCTTCAGCTGACACTAATTCACCTGTATCAACAGCTGCACCATCTTTCACTGCTGCAAAATTGATATCATCGCGTAAAATGAAGTAATATTCTTGATTACCTTCAGCCATTACATGGTTGTAAGATAATGAACCATCTGACACAACGTCATCTGTGTCTGTTAAGTTAACAAGACGAACATACATATTCGTGTTTAATGTGTTGATTGAACCATCATTCCCTTTGATCGGGTCTAGTGAAGTAAGAGAATTGATTGTTTGGTGTAAAATTAAAGGTTCTGTTGCATTTTTAGATGTATCATTAAATTCTATTTTTTCCCAAACTTGTGCACGAGATTTTGGTAAAAGTACTGTTTTAGGGTTTACAAGTTTAGAGTAGATACCTTGATACTTATTGGAAATATATAAAGGCGCAATATAAGCTTGATCGAATACTAATAATTGTTCTAAATCTTTATATTTCGCTGCTGCTTCTTCACCAGTCAATGTACTCGCTTCATCAATCAACGCATCCAGTTTTGAATCTGCCACCACACTGTAGTCACCACCAGTTTTAAATAAACCACGAACAGCATAGTCGGGGTTCCCTGTAACTGTCGTCCAGCTTGAAAGAGCAAGATCATAGTTACCTGCTTCTTTTTGAGCAGAGAAAGAACCGTAATCTGGTTGAATATTTAGCTTTACATCAAAACCATTTTTCACTAATTGGTCACGTACAATGTTCATGTCTTCTTCAGAAGCTGCCATTCCTAATACCTCAATGGCAATCTTACCATTGCTCTTGTCACTATCTTTTGAATCTTTACTGCCTTCTACGTCAGTTTTTGTTTGTACACAGCCAGCCAAAGCTAGTACTGCAACGAATAAAAATACAAGTAATTTCTTCATAGCTACCTCCGATTAATTTGTTTTTGGATCTAAAGCATCTCGTAAACCATCTCCTAAAAAGTTAAAGGAGAGGACAAGAAGCATAATACAAAGACCTGGGAAAATCGCGACATATGAATGTGTTTCCAGGTACGTACTACCAACCTTTAAAATATTGCCCCATTCGGGAATGTGTGGCTCAATACCAAGCCCTAAAAAACTTAAACTACTTGTTGAAATAACAGCTCCGCCAATCGTTAATGTTGCTTTCACAATCATTGGTGCTAAAGAATTGGGGACAATGTGCTTGAAAATAATAGCTGCATCAGATGCACCTAAAGCTCTAGCCGATTCTACAAACTCATAATTAGCAAGCTGCATAACATTTGCCCGCATTGTACGGGCATATGTTGGAATTGCTCCAACACTAAGTGCAATAATAAGATTCACAGTATTAGCACCAAATGCGGCGATAATAGCAATGGCTAACAATATCCCTGGAATGGCATATAAAATATCGAGACTTCGCATGATGATATTATCAGTGGATTTACCATAATAGCCTGAAAATGCTCCTAATGCGCCACCAATAACTGCGGGAATAATTGTGGAGAAAAATCCGACGATTAATGATATTTGTGCCCCAAACACAATACGAGAAAATAAATCTCGACCATAATTATCTGTTCCTAGTGGGTATTCTAATGTCGGCGTTTGTAGCAATGCTCCATAATTATTTTCAGTAGCGAAATCATAGTCGAAAGTCCAAGAGCTTGTAACGGATAACGAGAACATGAAAATAATGAAGAATAAGCCGAATACAGCCATTGTATTGCGTAAAATCTTTTCCCATATTTTTTGCCATTTCTCAATAGAGGATGGATTTGCCCTTCGAGCCTTTTGGATAAGGCTATATCCTAGTAAAGTCGCAAATAGATTACCAGTGAAAGTCGCCAATAGTAGGACAATACCTGGAATGAGCATCCATTTTGGTGCCTCAGTTGCTGTGACATATTTCGTACATAATATGGCCATCACGATATAGAGAAGCGAGAGTACTAAGAAAACGCCCATTGCTAGTAAAAAGGTATCTGTTACATATGGCTTAAATAAATTCAATGCTGCAATACCTAAGATGAATAGCTGTGTTATAAAGGCATAGGCAGCAAAAGTATATTCTGCAGTCTTTCTTTTTGACACAAGCATAAATGCAAAGGATGTCGAAAAAATATTACCTGACAGTATCGTTATTAAAAGGGGATAGCCAAACATTCGAGTATTTTTTTGAATGTCACCATACGTTGCTAAATCCTTTTTAATTCGTAGATTGACGAAGGCAACATATGCCGTAGTAATGGCATAAATAACAAAAAGAAGCAGAACCACCGGTCGCCAGCTATTGCTGGAAAAATTATAGCTATAGGCTAGAAATAGTAAAGAAAACAGTAAGGAAAAGACAAAAGTAAAATGAGAATTGACATATTCCTGTGTAATCTTCAAGAGTAGTTTGACATGTAAGATGTTTTTCACAGGTGATCCTCCTTTAAGACTTCTTCATTATCGAGCGAATGCGTGGATCAAAAAAGGCATACATGATATCAATGAATAAATTGACAATCGAAATGGTGATGGCGATATATACAACGCCCCCAAGAATGGCCGGAATATCAGGGATAAATTGTTTATCGACGATATAGCTACCTATCCCACTAATGTTGAATACCTTTTCTGTTACAGATGCGCCTCCCAACATACCTCCAAAAAGAAGTCCAATCACCGTAATAATCGGAATCATTGCATTGCGAATGGCATGTTTTGAAATCACTTTGAATTCATTTAAGCCCTTAGCCTTTGCTGTAATAATGTAATCCTCATGAATTACCTCAAGCATACTTGACCTTGTCATCCTAGCAATAGAAGCCGTAATGGATGTTCCTAAGACGACAATTGGCATGATAAGCGATAGCCAATTATGAGGGTTATAGGTAGCTGGAAACCATTGTAACTTTAGAGCAAATGTCAAAATAAAAATTAAACCTTGCCAAAAGCTTGGGATGGATAAACCAATTAAAGCAATGAACATAAATGTGTAATCCAAATATGAGTTTGGACGAACAGCTGAAATAATCCCAACTGGTATGGCAATAGCAATTGCCATTAGCAACGACAATACGGCAATTTCAAGAGTGACAGGGAATTTTGTAGCAATGCTATGTGTGATATCTTCTTTACCTGCAAAGGATGTACCTAAATCAAATGTAAATAGACCGGATAATGCGTTCCATAGCTGTGATAAATAAGGTTGATCCAAACCATGAATGCGATTAAAGTTTTCTATTTGCACAGGTGTTGCTTCAACTCCGAGTAGGTTTCTTGCTGGATCAAAAGGTGATAAATATAAAATGGTAAACACCAATGTAGCCACACCAACAATCACAATGAAGCTTTGTAAAATACGTTCAATGATAAATTGCAGAAATGGATTCGCAAATAAGATAAGTACTACATAAAATAAAACAGCTGGTAGAAAGGTAAGAGCCACAAAACGTTTGTTAGTTAGTTGCTGATTAAAAAATTGGGCATAGGATAGTTGTTGAATGTCCTCTTTTTGTAAATCCTGATCCACTTGCTGTTGAAGCTTCCTTTGAGCTAAGTGTTTGGCTGTGAGCTGAATTTGTGACGCCAATACAGCCTCTTTAAAAAATGTAGCTTTTGCTATTTCTTGTTGCTCAAATTCCTTTTGCCACTGGGCAACCAATCCATGCTCTATATAGTACTGACTACGCAAAGCAAAAGCCTGATCATATGTGTTTGAATGTTTCCTTTTCCGATAGATAAAGTATGTAAAAGGATGCACTAAAATACTAAAAAGAAAAAGAAGTAGTTGATAAGGCTTTTGATGCATTAGTTTTTGATAAACCGTAGAAAAGAAAATAAATTTCTCGGGTTTTAAATGAATTTTTGAAGTAACCATGCATTTCCTCCAAACGTAAATAAAATATTCAGCATTATATTGTATAATTCCTATCAGTATTGTAAAGTATGGATTATACTTGAAAGTAAGTCAATCACAAATTTTAAAAAGGATGGGTCGAATGAGTGAAAAGCTTTTAGAAATCAAGAATCTTCGGGTATCCTTTATCACAGGGGAGACAGAATTTGAAGCCGTTAAGGACGTTAGCTTCCATCTAAACAAAGGTGAAACACTCGGAATTGTGGGAGAGTCTGGGAGCGGGAAAAGTGTTACGGCTCGCTCCATTATGCGTTTATTACCATCACCACCTTCATTTTTGAAATCTGGCTCAATTGTGTTTAAAGGGCAAGAACTCACTGAATTCAGTGAAAAACAAATGGAAGGGATACGTGGACAAGATATTAGTATGATTTTCCAAGATCCTATGACATCCACAAACCCTACTATTCGAATAGGCGATCAAGTGGCTGAAAGTTTAATTAAGCATCAGTCAATGTCAAAAAACGAGGCCTATCAACAAACAATAGAATTATTAAAACTGGTTGGTATTAGAGACGCAGAAGAACGGTATCGACAATACCCTCATGAATTTTCAGGTGGTATGCGTCAACGCGTAATGATTGCTATGGCGCTTGCTTGTAATCCCTCACTGCTTATTGCAGATGAACCAACAACAGCACTGGACGTTACTATTCAAGCTCAAATCCTAAAATTAATGCGCAATATGCAAAAGAAAATGGGAACGTCTATTATTTTAATTACACACGATTTAGGCGTTGTTGCAGGTATGTGTGATCGCATCCTAGTGATGAAAGAAGGAGAAATTGTTGAACAGGGCACAACAGAAGAAATTTTTGCAAATGCCCAGCATCCGTATACCCAGAAATTATTGAATGCCTTACCAAAACTGCATGAGAAAAAGCAACCAAAAGAGATTGCTACTATTCAGCCAGGTATCGATCGACATAAGCCGTTAATCGAAGTGACCCATCTGTCTAAAGAATTTCCGTTAGGCCGTGGCCAAACGTTGAAAGCAGTGAATGATTTATCATTCTATATATATCCTGGTGAAACATTGGGCTTGGTTGGTGAATCCGGTTCGGGTAAATCGACTACAGGTCGGACGATTCTCCAGCTTCATCAGCCTACAAATGGCGAGGTTCTATATCAAGGAATACCTGTAACAAGGCTATCGAAAAAACAGCTAAAGGCAATGCGTCGTCATATGCAAATTATTTTCCAAGACCCCTATTCATCGTTAAATCCTCGTAGAAAAATCTTAGACATTATTGGCGAGGCTCTTGATATTCATGGTCTGGTGAAGACGCATGAGGAGAGACGACAACGAGTAGAGGAATTGCTTGAACTTGTCGGTTTGAAAAAAGAACATGCCATGCGTTATCCTCATGAGTTTTCGGGAGGTCAGCGTCAACGAATTGGTATTGCGAGAGCATTAGCGGTTGAGCCAAACTTTATTGTTTGTGATGAACCCTTATCGGCACTGGATGTTTCCATTCAAAAGCAGATTGTTGATTTATTAAAAGAATTACAACAAAAGCTTGGGTTGACGTATTTATTTATTGCCCATGATTTATCCATGGTGAAACATATCAGTGACCGTGTTGCCGTCATGTATGGTGGGAAGATTGTAGAACTGGCAGAAAGTGAAGAGCTATATGCTAACCCACAACATCCATATACACGTGCATTATTACGTTCTATTCCTGTTCCAGATCCTGCAATAGAGAAGCAGAAATATAATGAAGCTGAACATGCAGAAGATGTGAAAATGCGTTATGAGGTTGAAAATAGTCAGTTAGTAGAGGTTTTACCAAATCACTGGGTAGCAGTGACAATATGATAGCTTGAATGTAGTAGCTTGATATTTTACAATAGAGACATCGTGAAACTTGTTGTCTTCCTGATGATGAGGTGCACAACTTATACGAATCATAAGTATAAGCAATGATGATTAGTTGTGAGGGACCTACTACATGAAAATGCAAGATATAAAAACATTAATAACAAGTGGCACGATTATTTTGGCTGTAGCATTGTACATGATATTTGGCAGATCACCTGCGGAAGATCAAAGTACTAAATCAGTTACAGAACAGCAAGGTACTATTACCATTGAACAAGTGGAAGGAAAAACAGGTAATAAACGCTTTGAGATAGACTATATTAAAGCATATGATGGGGATACGATTCAGGCGACAATTAATGGTGAGAAACAAAAAATTCGTCTATTAATGGTGGATACTCCTGAAATGAATTACAACAAAGGTGGCGCTCAGCCATATGCGGAAGAAGCAAAAGAGTATACGATCAATTTATTGGAACAGGCTAAGAAAATTGAAGCGGTCTACGATGTTGGACCAGAAACAGACAATTATGATCGCCATCTAGCCTACGTGTTTGTAGATAATGTCTTATTGCAGGAATCTTTATTAAACGAAGGGCTTGCAGTTGTACGTTATATTCATAAGCCAAATAATACATTTGAAGAAGCATTTAGAGCTATTCAACAAAAAG
Organism: Lysinibacillus sp. G01H; assembly: GCF_028872195.1. Lineage (NCBI taxonomy): Bacteria > Bacillati > Bacillota > Bacilli > Caryophanales > Bacillaceae > Lysinibacillus > Lysinibacillus sp. G01H. Next base: position 784,073 of record NZ_CP118397.1, read on the forward strand.
CTCAGGATGCAAAATTAAATATTTGGTCACATGAGGATTACTTCCAAAAAGATGGTTTCCACCCTGATGTAGTTCAATAATCTATAAATCCATTACTATACGCTTTTAAGTTTAATTTTAGCTAGGAAGCTGCTGCCATTATCTTATAGGTAGCAGCTTTTTATTTTAAATTTCATTTGCAAAGTTTTTAGCATGGTGAGAGGGCGATTCACTTTTATAGGGTCGTCTCTATGTATGTAATGCACTCATGAAATTGGTCGTAAAAATCTAATGTGTTCAGTACAGGGTAGTGGAGAAAGCGATCGCACAAAGGAAAGCAAGCAACCAGCAACGTTTTGTTTTCCAAACAGTGGAAGACAGCTACTGATAAATGAAAAATCATTATTATTAATGTTGACAATTTATATGATAATGATTATCACTATCATATAAAGAATATTCCTTGTTCTACAATACAGTGTAGAGAGGATGAACTTTAGCTACTTTTCTCCAGAAGTTTGCTAGTTCATTATTACGCTCCTGAAACCCCCCTCATTTTTAGGAACGTTAAAAATTGTAGACGGCTCATTCTATTATAGAATGAGCCGTCTACAGTCTGAAACTATTTACTAATGAGTAGTAAATGGGTTCTCTTTTTATGCTTGTACATCTTTCGTCCATTCGGCTACTTTTTCTTGATTGTTAGCAATCCATTTTTTCGCAGCATCTGTGGCACTCATGCCTTCCATTATATCAAACATTACACTTTCTATATCTTTAGCACTCCAGTTGAAACGGTCAAGGACACTATAGGCTTCTGGAGCATCCTCTTTTAAACCATTCCGCGCAAAAGTGCCAATATATTCTTCTGTTCCATATAAACCTTTGGGGTCATCTAAGTACTTTAAATCATAGGCATTAAAGATCCAGTGTGGTGACCAGCCTGTGATGATGATTTCTTCATTATTAGAGATAGCCTGACTGAGGGCTGCGGTCATTGCACCAGCAGATGAGGTCAAAACATTCCAACCTTCCAGATTTTTATATTCCTTATAGGCATTTTCTGTCGTAGCCATCATATTAGCTCCTGGTTCAATGCCTGTAATGGTTTGATTAGCTTGGTTTGTTAAATCTTCAATAGAATCGACATCCATATAACTTGGTACAACCAAACCAATCTTAGCACCAGTTAGGTTTTCTCCTAAGTTCTCTATCTTATTGTTGTATTTTTCTACTTGTGGGGCATGTGTTTGTGGCAACCAAGCAGATACCATACCATCGACCTCTCCGTTTGCAAGTGCTTCCCACATGATCCCATTGTCTAAAGGTGTCAGTGTTACCTTATATCCTAAATCTTCTAGTACTTGTCCTACTACATGTGTAGATGCAACCTCAGTATCCCATTCAACATATGCTAAATTGATTTCACCTTTCTCACTATTCTTTGTGTCCTCCTTTTCTGAACCACATGCAGTTAACACTATAAGGCATATAAATGCTATGCCTATTTTCAATAACTTGATGAGTTTCATATTACATCTCCTTTCTATTATTTCTTACATTAAAGTATAAATATTAACAAGTAACAACTTAATTTTATAAACAAGTTGTTACTTTTGTCAAATTGATGGTTTAGTCAAACCGTGCTAAAAGATGGAACATAAACAATTAAACTTCGTTGTGCCCATTAATTTTTTTATTGTTGACATACGATAGGTGAAAATGGAGACGGAGATTTGAGGAGGCTTAGTATGCATTGGATTACAATTATTCTAATAGGAATCGCTGCGAATTTAGATAACTTGGGGATTGGTCTAGCCTATGGTGTCAAACAAGTTAAAATTCCAATTTTATCAAATGCTGTGATTGCTGTTATGTCGATGATTGTCACATATGTCGCAGTAACAGCTGGTAGCACAGTTGTTGAGTATATTTCACCGCATACTGCCAATTTGCTAGGGAGTTTACTACTGTGTGTGATTGGTCTATGGACTTTGATGTCTAATAATTTTTCTAATCAGCGGATAGCAGGAAATCCCGAATTATTTGATGAAGATAAAAATCTAGTGATCTCAACAAGAGAAGCAATGGCACTTGGCTTTGTCTTGTCAGCGAACTGTTTAGCAGGGGGTATTGCAATAGGCGCAAATGGCATCTCAGCTCTTTGGACAGTCATTTCCATCGGCGTATTTTCCTTTATCACAGTTGGAGTAGGAAGTAGATGTGGCTCTTTACTAGCAAAAACGTTTATTGGCAAGCATTCTACAGCCATATCAGGATGGCTACTTATCATGATTGGTATTTTTGAGGTTTTTGCAAAATAATATTTTGCTGCGGCTAAATATCACCAAATATTGGTGATATTCTTTTTATTACATAGAGAGGGGTGTACCGATGACTCGGACATCTTTTTTTATATTTTAAAAATCTATTTTTAATTACTTGACGTAACTAAATTATTAATATATAGTAGGTTACAGAAAGTAATTAAAAACTTTTCATAAGCCAAGCTGTAAACAAATAAGTAACTACAAATGTTTATCCTATCCAATTTTGGGTAACATAAAAGATGTAGTTGCTTCATATTTTAAAATATATCTCGAAATCGAGATAAAATCAACCAATTGGAGGAATTTAAAATGGCAAAATGGAACATTGATTCAGGACACTCAGCAATTAACTTTCAAGTAAAACACATGATGGTATCAAAAGTTAAGGGTGTATTTGACAGTTACTCAGCAGATATCGAAGCAGCAGACCTTGCAGATTTAACAACTGCTACTATTAGTTTTACAATCGATCCAGCGAGCATTAATACACGTAGCGAAGATCGTGATAATCATTTAAAGGCAGCAGATTTCTTTGATGCCGAAAAATATCCAACGATTACATTTAAATCTACAAATATTGCTAAAAAAGCTGGCGATGAATATGCAGTAACTGGTGATTTAACAATCAAAGACGTTACAAAATCAGTAACTTTTGATACAGAATTTAATGGAAAAGGCACAAATCCATGGGGTCAAGAAGTATACGGCTTTGAAGCTGAAACAACAATTAATCGTGAAGACTTTGGTCTAACTTGGAATGCGGCATTAGAAACTGGTGGAGTCCTTGTTGGGAAAGATATTAAAGTAACGGTTGAATTAGAAATTAATCCAGCTTAAAAATAGATAGCTAGGGCATGTTTGAAGTAATCTTCAAACATGCTTTTTATATAGCTCAAAATAGATACTTGTTAATGATGCAATCTAGTAAAAAGAATTTGAGAAAAATTACCAGTAAATAAGTTTCTTGCATATTTTTAGTAATTACTGCATATAAATCATCATATTGTTTTTGGGGGCGATAGGATGAATGTATTAGTGACAGGTGGCTATGGTTTTATTGGCAGTGCAGTAGGTAGGCGTTTTTTTGAAGAAGGTGCAACGGTTTATATTATTGATAATTTAAGTACGGGTCATTTACGGAATGTTGACTTTGAGCATAAATCCTATCTTTTAAATGTTGAGGATGAGGTTTGCGAGCATCTCTTTAAGGAAATAAACTTTGATGTGGTTGTCCATTGTGCAGCGCAAACGAGCGTTCAGCAATCTATCCAGGAGCCAGTAAAGGATATTTTGACAAATATAGTTGGACTTAGCCAAATGCTTTTTTTATCATCCAAGTATAAGGTACAGCACTTTGTCTTTGCCTCCTCAGCAGCTGTTTATGGAGATAGTCACTATCCTCCATTAGAGGAATCAGATGTCTGTGAACCAATATCTATGTACGGATTAAACAAGAGCATTGGCGAAACCTACTGTGAGAAATGGCAAAAAGATTATCGTTTGCCTGTTCTTATCTATAGATTTGCCAATGTTTTCGGGCCAAGACAGCAAATGCAAGGTGAAGCAGCTGTGATTCCAAGTATGTTAAAAAGCAGTATGGCAGGTAAACCATTTACAATTTATGGTGATGGTGAACAAACACGTGATTTTATTTATGTAGACGATATTGCTGATGCTATTTACGCAGGTGTATCTGCACGTTTACAAGGCACGTATAATGTGTCCACTAATGAGGCTTGGTCAATTCACCAGGTCATCCTACTGCTCCAACACTTAAACCATCCACTTGAAATTCAATATGCCCCAGCACGAGAAGGAGATATTGAGCATTCATTTTTAAATAATGATAAATTAGCCAATGCAATTGGTTGGAAGCCTAAAATTTCTTTTGCAGAAGGCATTGAACGTACATTGCACGCGCTACAAAATGAATCATTAGCAGAAATTCAACAAAAAAGTGGATAAAGGGACAATAAAGTAAAAAAGACATATTACATTGCGTAATATGTTATGCGGGCTAGAAACCTTGTTGTATCAATATTTCTAGCCTGTTTTTCTAGTGATTAGCCCCACTTTTAGCCCCACTTGTTTGTAAACTTTGACTAAACAAAGATACAGATTCAGTCTCCATTTCTTTCAAAACATGTCCATATACTTTATAAACCATATCAGGTGTGTTACCCAATCTTTCAGCAATTACTTTCACATTTACTCCGCGATTCAACAAAATGGTACAATGTGTATGACGTAAACCATGTACAGTTATTTTAGGGAGCGATGTTCTTTTAGTAATTCTGTCGACAATTCTTTTTGATTGTCCAGCTAGAACAGGTTCAGCTGTATATTCAGAAATAAATACATACGTATTGTCATTTTCATTTAGCTTTTTTCCATACGATAACAATTTTTGTTTACACCAATTTTGATATGTCTTTAATTGTTTCATAACTAAAGCATCAACCAAAATTGTTCTATAACTATTTTTTGTTTTAGGAGAGCGAGCACCGCGATCATCACGGGTACGTTCAATTTTAATTGTATTATTAACAAAGTCGATATTTCTCCATTGCAAACCCATAGCTTCACCTTTACGAATACCAGTATAGGCGATAGTCAACAAAAAACTGTAACTAGTGATGCTTTCATTTTGTTTTGCGTCATCTAGGAATGTAACTAGTTGATCAGGAGTAAGATAATTCAATTCCTTTTTCTCTTCTTCTACGTTAGAAAAAGGTACTTTTGTAATGCGATTACGTGAAATTAATTCATTCTCTACAGCTGCATTCATAGCTATTTTGAAAATTGTATGCCACAATCGAATGGAGCTTTGGTTAAACTGTCCATAGAGTTTATTAATAAATTCACGTTCATAAGTTACTTTATCGAGCTTTTGGAGTTTATAATGGCCTAAAATAGGTGTTAGATGGAGGCGAATGGCAGCTTCTCTTTGAAGACGAGTATTAACCTTCCATTTTTTATGGTTCGTTTCATACCATATATCTAGCCATTGTCCAACAGTTAGGTTATCATTTTCTATATGTTTTGTTTCACCGCGCAGCGTTGCAGCCTTCACCTCCAGAAGGGCTTTCAATGCTGCTTTTTCTGTTTTAAAGCCACTTTTTTTCTTTTCTCTCCGTTTATTAGCAGCATCATAATACTTATGACGGTACATCCATAGTTTTTCTTTATTAGAATTGAAATAGTGATATATTTCAGGTTCTTTTGATGATTTGTATAATTTCACTCACACCATTCCTTTCTGTGCTTTGGCGAGCGTGCATACAGGAATGTGTGATTGTTTGAAATAAATTTAATCTAAATCGTAATCAAAATAATCGTCCACATTTAAAATAAGTAATTCTTCTCCATTTTTTATCTTTTCTTTATTTTTGATTCGTTCCTCTCTTAATTCATCAAATTCTTTCTTTATTTCACCATCAGATGGATAATTTTTTTCTTTTCCTTCAAATAAATGAATTAACATTTTAATTTCATTATCCGTTAATTTATGTCCATTGATATAAATTCCTTCTTTGTTATTTTTCAGAAAGTCTTCAATTTGAACATATTTTCTTTTTTGGAAAACCATTAATTTTTGATAGTACGATGCTTCTTTACTTTGTTCATCAAAATACTTCTTTTCCTCTTCAGGGGTCATGGATTCAAAAAAATCCTTTTGTTCTAAGTATTCATGATATTCACGATCTGAATAAAGTTCAGATGCCCAAGCTAATAAATGGAAGTCTATATTTAATATGGGAATGATCTTTCTTATTATTTCATAAGAAGGTTTTCTTTTGTCATTTTCGATTTGAGAAAGGTAAGGCTGGGAGACTTCTGTTAATTCAGCCAGTTTTGTAATTGTTAATCCATTTAATTTACGCGCTTTCTTTATTAACTCCCCAGCAGTTGGTTTTGATTGATTCAATTTAATGCACTCCTTTATTTAAGCATGTACTCTTATAATAATTGCAAACTATTGCAATTTCAAATAAAAAATACTTTGCAAATTATTGCTAGTGTGATATATTCGTTTTAATAAAATATTGCTGTTGCAATAAATGGTGGTGGAAGGAGAGTTATATATGATACCAGCAAAAGTTGAATTTAAAATTGATAACCAATTTATTCAAGAACAATTAGAAAAAACAATAGTAGGAAACATTCAATCAGAACTTTGGTTTGTTGATGTGGATAGAATAGCGGTACTAACAAATATGAGCAAGCGTTTCTTGGAAGACGAAATTTTCTCTGATCCACGTATGCGTGTTATTGAAAGACGAAAGAACAGAAAAAGATGGTGGCCTGCTAAAGAGGCATTAGATGTTATGAAAACAATTACAAGTGAATGGTAAAGGAAATGCTTTGGCGAGCGTGTGTACAGGAATAAACAACAAATGTCGTAACAACAAGGTGGTGAGAAAGTGGCAATAAAAGAAAAAATAATAATGACTGAAGAAAAAATACCTGAAGAATTAAAAGAACTTAAGCAATGGTGTTGCTTTAAGCTGCAACCACGTGAAAATAAAATGACGAAAATTCCAGTGAGTGCTTATGATGGCTCACCAGCAAAGAGTAACGATGAAAATACTTGGTCAGATTTCGAAACAGCAATAGAGGCTATTGAAAAATTCAATTTAGATGGATTAGGTTTTTTCTTCAAATCACCTTATTTCGGAATTGATATTGATGGTGTGAAAGAAGATATTGAAAGATTTCACAATGACGATCATGACAATAACATTGTTTCAGAATTCATCGATATGATGTGCAGTTATAGTGAAGTTTCTGTTAGTGGTAATGGTATCCACATTATTGCAAAAGGAGAATTGCCAGAAGGTGCTCGTAGACGTGGAAACATTGAAATGTACGATAGTGGTCGATTTTTTTGTATGACTGGTAATCAAATCGGGAGATACACCCGTGTGGAGGAAGATGAGTTTAACAAGATTAATTATCTCCACAATAAATATCTGTATAAACCGAAAGTAACAGACAGTCGAAATAAAATGAATATAAATTGTGGTACGAGTTTCACCGAGGATGAGCTTATAAACATTGCTTTAAAAAGTAAAGTCGGGGGCCGTTTTCAATTTTTTATGGATGGTGGATGGGAGCAATTCTACAATTCGCACTCTGAAGCAGATATGGCTTTTACAAACGATTTAGCCTTCTGGACGAATTGTGATTACGCAATGATGGATAGTATTTTCCGTCGTTCATCTTTAATGCGTGACAAATGGGATAGGGAACAGAATTCCTCTACATATGGGGATGAGACATTACAAAAAGCGATAGCAGATTGTACAAAAACATTTAATCCGGAGCCAAAAGAAGATAACTTTCAAACCATTCTTAATGAAAATAATTCGTTTGTTTTTCCAAAAGGTTACATTTCTAAAAATGGCTGTTTGTATAATATCGTCGAAAAGAAAAATCGTAACGGTGAAATTGAAGAGCAAGAAGTATTAATATGCCGTCAAACACCAATAATTACACGCTCATTTATGAATGTGGAGCATCCACAGTTGTATTATGAGCTAGCTTGGTCAGATAAGGGCAAAGTTTATAAAGAGGTTTTACCAGCTGGGGATCTTGCAATAAAAAAAGAACTACTAAAACTTTCGTATAAATCACTAGCAGTAACTGATAACAATGCAAAGAATCTTATCACATATTTTGATAGATTATGCATGGTAAATAATTTGGACCATGAATATTTAGTCGAAAGGTTAGGTCATATCAAAGACACTTTTGTACATCCGTTAGAAGGTGATGGCGTAAAAATCCTACCACCTGATATTGGTGAAAGACAAATACTTGATGCATTCCAAACGTCAGGAACAAGTGAAGAATGGCTAGAAAACGTATTTAAACCTATTAAAAAGCACCCTAAAGCCTTGTTAATGATATTGGCATCATTCACATCTGTCTTACTTCAAGATTTAAAAATGAAACCATTCATTGTTGATTTATCAGGGGTAACTTCTCAGGGGAAGACAACCGTATTAAGGGCTTGCGCAAGTGTATGGGGGTCAGAACATTTAGTTTCAGAGTGGTCTTTGACAAAAGTTGCAGCAGAGAGAAAAGCCGCGTTTTTGAATAGCTTTCCAATTATTTTAGACGATACAAGAAAAGCAGATGAAAAACAGTTACAAAGTTTTGTTTATGCCTTCTCAGGAGGTAGATCCAGAGGGCGTGGTTCTGTGAGTGGTTCCCAACGTGAATATACATGGGGAAATCTACTTTTATCTACTGGCGAAGACTCACTTAATGCATACGCTGAACGTGCTGGTGGTGTGGCAGCAAGGATTTTACCTATTACAGGATTACCATTTCAGGGAGAAAATTATCAGTTTTTCACTGATTTATACAATGCGATAGATAAATATTATGGTTCGATTGGGTTAGAGTTTTTGAGTCATTGGAGAGAAAAGAAAAATTTCTTGCTTCCAAACTTTGCAGAGTATAACGAAATATTTCAAAAGAAATCAAAGGGTAACGAAGTTATAGGGAGAATAGCTAGATATTACGCTGCAATAGTTTTTACAGGGCGGTTATTGAATGAGTTTTTTGGTTTAGAAATCGATTTACTGGAGCTTTATCGTTTGTTTGATGAATTAAATGCTGAAAATAAAGCGGTGGATAAACCTATGCAACTTTTAGAAGCAATACTATCCGATTTAGACTCTGATAGAGGCGCAATTTTTAATAACTATTTCGAACCTAGAAGTGGTATTAAAGCAATATATAAGAACGATTCATTACATTTGTTGCCTGCATATTTAAAAGAGTTTTTAAAATCAGAAGAAAAGACGATTCGGAGTGAATGGTTGCGTAGGGAAATAACAGTTCCCCAGATTAGCAAAGGAAAAACAGTTGATTATAAACAAGTCAAGCATAAAGGTAGAAATTTCAGTGGTGTACCTATCCAGCAGAAAATTGTAGAAGAATTAGGGTTTGATTTTTCGGAGGAAATTCACACTTAACTAAAAAAGGTAGGAAAAGGTAGGTAGATATCTAATTATATTCAAAACTTCCCTACCTTCTCAAACCTAGTAATATCAACAGATTGTTTGTATAGGTAGGAAAGGTAGGAAAAGTAGGAAGTAATTATATATATCGCATAAGAATAACGTTTAACTTATTATGCTTCGATATAATGATAACTTTTATTTATAACCTATTTTTCTTCTTACTTCTCTTACTTTTCCTACCATGCCATTTGAAGCCTTGATACATAAGGTTTTTGTCGGTAGGAAATAAGGGAGGAAACTTAAGAAAGTAGGAAGTATAAAAAGAGGATAACTCGCGGAAGTCCAAATAAATAATCAGGGAGCAAACATAATGGTGAAAACAAATATCGTAATTTTAAAAGAAACAACTTATCAAAAGCCAACTGGAATATATGGAGTAATCGAGAAGTGTGTAATCTGTAAAGATAAACATATTCATGCTGCAGAAGAAGGTAACGTCGTTGCTCATTGTATTAATTTACCTAGACCAACAACATATGAGCTGGTAATTGATCGGAATAATAAAGAAAACCTACGATTGGCCAAAAAACACGGCATTCCATTGAACTAATTGTGGAGGTACAAGCTCATGAGATTAGAAAAGTATGAAATTGAAGTAATAGAAAATTATTGGATAGACATTGAAGAAATTAATAAGCGCGTGAAACATCGTGAATATGAAGTTTTGCAATCTGGTGAAAATCCTGCTGAAAATGCTTTTATAGAAAGACATACAACAATAATTAATGGAATTGAGCAACTCTATAGTGAACTCGACGAAGATTTAAAAACTATTGTTGATATGCGGTACTGGAATCCAAGTGGTATTTCTGAAGACTGGTTAATCATTGCAGATCGTTTGTATATGTCTAAGAGTCAGGTGTTAAAGAAACGTAAATGGTTGATTGAAAAAACTGCTGAACGTATTTACTGGGTTTAGTTGAAAGGAGGGTGTGCTGCATGAATCAAACTACAATTTCAGAAGCATTCGGTGAACAATTGGCCATTATTACAGCTGACACACCTTATGCGATTGAAAGTGATTCAGATACTTTTATTTCCGAACTAGAACATAAAGTTAGAAAGTCTATGTATTCACTGTGGATGGATGCCAATGCGAACAAGCTAGCAAACTATTTAGAGAAGAAACAAGCAGCACACTTTGCCCAGCTGTACGAATTTAGTTATGGCATTCCTTCTTATGATAAAGATGATCCATTTTCTAGTAGGACAGATACACTTGCTTTAATGATTATCGATGAAAAGGCTGCATATAAGAAACGATTAAACCGCATTAGGCTTCAATACAAGCGCTTTAATGAGGTATGTGAATCATTAAGTGTGGAAGATAGAGAGCTGTTTATACGTTATTTTGAACATTCTCAAAAGGTAGATTATGAGAGTTTAAGGAATGCTGTTATTAAAAACATCACCTTAATTAATGAACGTTATTGGCGTGATGAGCAATTAGCAGAGGAACAAACAAAACAGATTAGTGAATCTATCGAAGGTCCAGCTCGACAAATTGTGTTGAAGCCTGATATGGCAAAAAGAAGTAGACGTCAAAATAAGATGCGTAGTTTGTTTACACAAGGGAGGTAAGGGGATGACAAGATTATTCGGACTGTATAATCCAGGTACCAATCTAAGAATGATACAAGACGCTTATAGAATTATGGATTATATTGAGCGTTTAGAAAGTATCGAGCATGACGAGGGAAGTAGTCTAGAGAGGAGGCAAGCTGCTGCAAAAGAGAAGTCGTATCAAGTGAAAGATCTAGAAGATTTAAAATCATACATGAGAAATAGTAAACATGATTTTACTAAATTGGTTTATTACAAATACATTGAAGGTTATTCATTGGAAGAAGTGGCTCAAGTGTTAGCTCATAGCTACAGTTACGTAGCTAAAATACATGCTTCTTTTACCGAGTATATGAAGCAACCAACGGAAGAACCTATTGTAAAACCTTTTGCCAATTCCGAAGAATTCAATAAATACTTGAAACAGTTAAGGGAGTTAATAAACCCTGAATATGAAACATGTTGTTCTCATTGTGGAAGCACTACAACAATTCCACATGAGCTAGCAAGAAAAATATTTGCTAATGAATCTAGAAGAGAAAGAGTAAAAAATGGAAGATAGGAAGGGGGAACAATATGAAAGAACTACGATGCACAAAATGCGGGAAGCTATTACTTAAAGCTGCCAAAGAATATGAAGCAAGTGTTTCTCAATGTGACTTAGAAGTACAATGCACACGATCAAGCTGCAGGGCTATTAATCATTACAAAGTTAAATAACCTTAGAGACTCTAGAAGTCCATGACTACACAGCAATGTGTTAGTTGTGGGCTTTTTGTTTTATTGAAAGGGGTGATTGAAATGTAAAAAGTGATATAAGCCCCCCGCCTTTCAGGGTCCAATTTTTCCTGAAAATCGGGCAACGGTGATGGGGTGTACTGTCCAAATTTTCCTTTCCTTTTTACGCGCGTGAGGGGGGAGGGGTATAAAAAACGAAAGGTGAGAAATGAATGAAAAAATCACAAACAATTAATTTAAATGAATTTTTACAGGAATCAATGAAAGCACAAAAATTACTTAGTGAATATGTTGAGGAAAAAAGACGAGGATTAGCACCAGATGAAAAAATAATGTTTTTAAAAAAAATAATCAAACAGGCCAAAACATACGAAGAGAAACAGGTTCTAGAAAAGGAACTTGAAGAACAGCGTTTCTTGTTAGAAAACGGTGAACAATTCCCGATGATGCCAACAGAGCATCGCGAGAAAATCCTGTCGAATTTAAAAATTGAAGTAGAGGAGGTAGATGCGGTCCTAAAAGAACAATATGATCTGCTTCATAAATCAGTCGATGGATTGGGCCAAATTATTACATTAATTTCAAATATAAAAAGATTAGAGGAAATGCGTAAACTTGTCCCACAAATTATTAAATATAGGGATGGAATTTTGGAAAGAAAAATGCCGAGTTATGTTCTCCAAGAACATAGTTTTATTCCTCACCATCTTATTGTTACAAAGGAAGAATTGAAAGGAGAGGACATTTCAACGGTATTAAGCGAAATGAATAATATTCGTAGAAAAATATCTAATCTTAAATTTAGTAATAGCCAAAATTTATTCTACGGAGGAGATAAATAATGACAACTTTAATTGAAAAATACCACAAATTAATTGAGGACAAAGAACAAAACGAACATATCGGCTACTATCCAGTAAAAATTCGTCCAATTTCAGAAGCTGCAAAAATGAAATTTACGAAAGAATTGACGGTAGAAAACGGAGAAAAACGTGGGGAAGGAAGACTATTTAGCTTTAGTGAAATGACTAATGCAATCAAAGGTTTTTTAACTAAAGAAAAACTAGATAATTCACCAACATTCACACGAAAGCTTGAAATCTTTTTTAAAGAATATGAAGACGAAATAGAAAACAAAAGACATTATAAATCTTTGTTAGAAATTTCAGTATCAGAGGATTTTAAGAAAAGAGGTTGGATGATTGGTGGTCATGAGTATTCAATAGAAATTGGAGATTTTATAGAGTATGAAGAAAAAGAAAAATTAACCTTCTCTGATTTAAAAGATTTACGAAATGAGTTAGTTAAATAGGTCAAAATAGTTATGATGTTGGTTTCTTTTGATAAAGATACAGATTGCATGACAATTTTAAAAGTAACTATGCGTCAGTCAAATGATTGGCGCTATTTTTAAAGAAAGTAGGTTGAAAAATGCGATTCACAATAGAGATTGATGGTAAAGAAACTCCAATGTGTGCTAGCCCTATGACAAAAAGAATTTATAGAAAAAACTTTCATGGGGATTTAATAACTAATATCGGAATCTATTCAACTGATTATAAGAATGATTTATATCATAATGAAAAGCTTTCACAAATAATTTGGAGTTTTGCTAAAACAGCGAACCCTAATCTACCAAATTATAATGATTGGGTTGATAGTTGTACCACTATACCAGTAAAAGGCATCTTTTTAGAAATACAAGAAAAATTGAAAGGAGATGATTTCTATGGCCAATAATCGTATTAAAGGGATTACGATTTCCATCGATGGTGATACAACCGGTTTAGAAGGAGCATTAAAAGATGTTAATAAGCAAGCTGGTAATTTACAAAGCGAATTAAAAGACGTTGAACGATTATTAAAATTGGATCCAGGTAACGCGCAACTAGTTGCACAAAAGATGGAGCTTTTGCAACAAACAGTACAAAATACTGAAGAAAAGTTAAATGCATTACGAGCTGCTCAATCGCAAGTAGATGCACAGTTTCAAAGAGGTGATATTGGTGCCGAGCAATATAGAGCGTTCCAAAGAGAGCTAGCATTAACAGAAGCCCAATTTAGAAATTATAGTAATCAACTTAGCACAGTTCAGATGGACCATGAAAGGCTTACAAGAAGTCAACAAGAATTGGGTACATTTTTTAGAGCAACAGGTACTGATGTAAACCAATTTTCTGATGCACTTGGTAACCGACTAACCAATGCAATTCGAAATGGTACAGCTTCAGCAGATCAAATAAACCGTGCCTTGCAAATTATGGGCCGTAATACCCTAGGGGCAAGTGCAGATATTGAGCAAATGCGTAATGCACTACGTCAAGTTGATTCTAGGGGATTAACAAACGTTAGTTTAGAGTTATCAAGAATAGCTGAAGCTGCTGATGAAGCAGGGGACGAAGTAAACGGATTTGGTAACAAATTAAGTGGTGTCGTTGCTGGACTAGCTGCTGGAGGAGGTATAGCTGGCGTTGTACAACAAGCTTTAGATGTATCAAACTTAGACACTAAAATTGATATAACCCTTGATGTACCAGAAGAAAGTCGTCAAGCAGTGCGTCAATCTGTTATGGAAACAGTAGCAGTAATTGGTGATGAGGAAACCGCACTTGAAGCAGTGCGTCGCCAATGGGCATTAAATAAAGATGCATCAGATGAAACTAATGCTGCCGTTATCAAAGGTGCTAGCATGATTGCTATGGCTTACAGTGATATAGATATGACTGAATTAATTCAAGAAACAAATGAATTATCTAAAATACTTGGTGTCAGTGGTAAGGAAGCATTAGCATTAACTAATTCACTACTTAAAGCAGGTTTTCCTCCAGATCAGTTAGATATTATTACTGAATACGGAAACCAATTAATACGTGCAGGCTATAGTGCAGAAGAAATTCGTGGAATCATGGCCGCAGGTGTAGATACTGGTACTTGGAATATCGACATACTTTTAGATGGTTTAAAAGAAGGTCGTATCGTAATGGCTGAATTCGGTGCAGAAGTTGATAAAGTTACTGCTGAAATGCTTCAAGGCACTTCAATGAATGCTAAACAAGTTCAAGCATGGGGGCAAGCAGTAGCAGGCGGTGGAGAAGAAGGTAAAAAAGCCATGCAAGCGATGGCTCAAGAATTGATGAAAGTTGAAGATGCTACAAAACGAAATGAATTAGGGGTGAAATTTTTTGGTACTCTCTGGGAAGAGAATGGAGAAAATATCACTAATACATTGCTAAATATGGGTGACCATGTTGTGTCAGTTGATGATATGGTTAAGGTATTTAATGATGATATTGCAAAAATGGATGATGATCCTGCCAAAAAAATAGCAGTAGCAATGGGGAGTATTAAAAAAGCCTTAGATCCTGTTTTTAAAGTTATAGCGGATCTAGTCGCTAAAATGGCTGAATGGGTGACAAACAATGCGTCTTTATTTGCAGCAATCACCTCGATTGTTACTGTGATAGGTGTTTTAGTAGGTGCATTCGCTGCATTAATGCCTGCTATAGGAGGACTTGTCACCGCATGGCCTGCCTTAGCTGCTGCAGTAGGAGCTATCGTATCACCAATAGGTTTGGTTGTCGCCGCCATTGCTGGGATAGGAATAGCTTTAGTGGCCGCATATCAAAGTTCTGAATCATTTAGAGAGAATGTTAATACGGTCTTTCAAGCTATAAAGGATATTGCAGTCACAGTCTTTGAGACAGTCGCTTCCTTTATCGGAGAGAAAATAGCGCAGATTAAACAGTTTTGGGACCAAAACGGTACTCAAATATTACAAGCTGTAGAGAACGTATTTAATGGCATTAAAGCCGTTATTGACTTTGTAATGCCAGCAGTTAAATTTGTTATCGAAACTGTGTGGAATGCCATTAAACAAGTCATAGATGGTGCTTTAAATGTCATTATGGGTGCCATAAAAGTATTCAGCGGTCTTTTCACAGGTGACTTCAGCAAGATGTGGGAAGGTGTTAAACAAATTTTTAAAGGTGCCATTGATTTAGTTGTAGGATGGATGACACTATCATTTTTCGGTGGTATCAAAACAATCGTTACCAACCTTGCTAAAACAGGAGTTAGCTTATTAAAAGGCATGTGGGATAACATTGCAGGATTCTTTACTTCAATGGGGTCCAAAGTATCTTCCACAGTTTCTAGTTTCTCTACATCAGTGCTTAATTTCTTTAAAAATTTAGGGACAAATGCAAGTAGCACTATTTCGAATATGGTTACATCTGTGATCAATTTCGTAAAGAATTTGGCTACTAATTTCGTTAATATAGTCTCCACAATGAAGAAGAATGTCGTTAATAAAATTACGGAAGTAAGAGATGGCATGATAGAAAAGGTAAAATCATTACCAGCCCAATTTATCTCAATCGGTAAGGATATAATTAACGGCCTTATAAAAGGTATTTCGGCCATGACAGCGAATGTCCTTGAGGCAATTACAGGTGTTGTGGATGGCGTAGTTAATACAGCGAAGAAAATGCTTGGTATTCATTCGCCAGCAAAGGTGTTTATCGAATTTAAAGCTAAAAAAGTTGTACAAGCAGCAAAGAAATTTGTTCCGAATCCTAATTTACCAAAAATTAAATTCGAACCGATAGGAGTGAAAGCATGACACTCATTTCTACTTTTGGAGATGGCCAATCAGTCTGTTTAATAAGTGGTGATACTAAGCAAGTTTTTAAGCTATTTGGAAAGACTATTAAACTACCTGATATGGAAACTAAAATTCATCGTATTTCTGATAATTTTATTGCTGCAGGCGGTGGCTTAAATGCTGTTTATGAATATGTGATCGAGGAATTGGTAGGTTTAAATTCAAACAAGGCAACTGAAATTTTTATACGCTTGAATAGTCTTGCTCATACAATCCCTAAAGAATTTGCGACATTATTTAAAATCCACAAAGAAGCATTCTTTACTGTTCAAATTATTGGATTTGATCTTGAATTAGGGAGTATGTACAGTATCACTTACAATGTGGATGATGGGGTTGAAATGTCCATAGTGCCTTCATTCGGTATAGCAGGCAGTTTAATTGCTCCGAAGGATGTTTCAAAAGCATATGAACGATTAGGAGACGTTAACGGAGCGATTAGAAATAAAAACGATATTTCCACATTGATAGAGGATCTTATTAATTACTCAATGCACTTGCAATATGAGCTAATGAAAGATTATCCAGATGATGTTTCAAACACTTATTGTTACCATGTGTTAGCCTTAGTTAATGGAGAAGTGATGCATTTTGAAGGGAGGACAGAATTGTAAAAAGAAATAAATTAAACTTTTTGAGACTACTAAATTGGTAGTCTCTTTTTGTTTAATGAAAATTACATATGTTGGAGAAAATCATATGCAACGAATAGTAGAGAATACAGACTTATTACTTCGTCTTAGTAACGACAAGGAAATATTAGATTACTTGGATTAATTTTTTCATGAATATGCAATAATGCTTCTGATATTGAATTACCCAAGTATTTAGATGGATATATAAAAATAAGTTTATTTTGCTTTAATATGTAAAATATGTAAAATGGAATAGAGGGTGTATATTTTTACAACTTAGGAGGGGCTATATTATGCGAAATAAACGAATTAATTTAGTAATAATAGCAATCGTTCTTGTCCTTTGTATAACTGGAATTCTATTTTATTCAGAATATGGAACAAAGAACTTTGGAAATGAACTCATTACAAATCCTGATAAATTTGAAAAAGTTGTTGATAGCATTTCCGTTTGGGAAATGAACGGTGGTGTAGATAACAAAAATATATTTATCGTAAATAAAGACGATGAATTATATAACGAAGTACGTAGCATTTTGAATAATTGGGAAGCAAAACGAACGTTATTCAAAAATATGGATGTCTCTAACTCTTATTACAAAATAGTTTTCACTAATAAAGACGATATTACTAATCCAATTAATATATTAATTTCCAAAGATGGTATGGTTAACATTAACGCAAGAGAATACGAACTTGTCAAAGGCGATTTAGATGAACTACTTAATATCGCTAACTAAATCCACATGTAAAAAATAAATTACAACAAAATAATAATACTAACTTTACTTTCCGTAACGGAAATCAAAATGTGTCCGTTTGAATAGACTTTATTGAACGCTCTATTACTTCTTTATATTTCTTATAATGACAATGAGTTCCATTTATTCTATGATATAGGTAGATGGGAGGTGTAGGGATTGAGTTTATTAAGTGTTATCGCAACAAATACATTTATTTCATTTATGAGTGATGGAAGAGTGTACGATCACGAAAATGATAAAGTAATAGATGAATCCTTTAAAAAAATATTTAAAGTAAATAATAAAGTTATTTACGCTGTTGGCGGAAATTATGGTGTAGCAAAAATACTTGAAGAAGAAATTAACAACTTTGATACTACTAATGCAAAAAGGTTTGCACATTCATTATTTAGTGTTATAGGTAATGGCAAAGTCCATAAAGAAATGCATATTATCATAGGCGGATTAGACGATAATAATAAAATATATTACACAGGCTTTAGCCAAAATTCTACAGAATTAATCGAATTCAACCCACCTATAGGTTCAAATTATTTCGCTTGTAATGAAACAGGTATTAATGAGGGTGTTATTTATCATGATATGTTTGATAAATTGATGAATCAAAATATCCGTTTATTGAAAGTTAAAGATGCAAAAATCATTCAGGAAAAATTTGATGCTCAAATAAGTATGATTGATAAAACGGTAAATACTAAAACATATCATGAATATATCAAAATTTAACAAAAGTTATAGTCACATCTAATAGGTGTGACTTTTTTTCAAATATAGACTCTAAAGGGGAAACAAATGGATAAACCCACATAACTAAAAGATTTAGGTATAAAAATTGTAATCACTCACCTAGAAATTGGTGGAGAGAAAGTCCCTGCTCCTGTTGGTTTGTCTGAATTACTTGAGCCAACATGGGCATATAATGTTGACAGAGAAAGAGTCAACAAAATTGCTAGTCAGTACGATTTTGTAGATTATAAGAACGAAAAAGGTAAGTGGTGTACTAGATGTATAAAGAAGAAATAAAGGAATACAAACACTTTCAGCTGCAAGATCAGTCGAGAGTGTTTTTCTTTTTATTCAGCTCATAAAATGGCAATGATAATAGAAAACAATTGGAGAGTGCCCATGAAACAATATTTAAAATTAGAGTTATTAGTAGAGATACCAGACGATTTAGAAATAGAATTAGTAAAGCCATTACAAGCAGCGAAAAATATTATTGTGGATCCTGATAAAAAAATGACAATGTCTGTAGATGAATTGGCTGAAGAATTACAAATAAGCAACACAACGATTTATACTATGGTTCGTCGAAATGAAATCCCACATAAAAAAGTGCGTGGCCGTATTTTGTTTCATAGAGCTACTATTGAAGAATGGCTAATGAATATCGAGTGACATGACTAAAGGACACCTGGATTATTGGGCGTCCTCTTTATTATTTGGTGAGTATTCAAGTAAATCAGTGATATCACAATCCAATGCTATACATAATGCATCTAAAGTATTTAAATCAATTCGAGTTACCTCATTCTTTTGTAAAGCATACAATGTATTTTTGTTTAATCCACTTTTCTCTACTAATTGGGGTACTTTAATTTTTTTCTCAAACATAATTCTATCTAAAGTAATTTTTATCAAAACAATCCCTCCTGAACTAATTATACAATGAAGTTGGTATTTTTTCGTAATTACTATTGACTAATTATTAACTACTATGTACAATGAAGTTAGTAAAAAGTACAAAGAAGTTAGTATAAATCTATTTTGTGACCATCAATAGTCAGTCGGTGAATGGACTAGAAATAGCCGACATTTAGAAAGGGGTGAGGAAGTGAGAGTTACAGCTAAGGAATGGTGTACTATGTCAGACCACAATAAACAAATAGTTTTAAATGCAGTAGCCAAGAAATAAAAACCACAGAAGGGAATTGATAATTATGCAACAGCAAACACAACTTACATTAGAAAAAGTATTAATAAGAAATAACAATAATATTTACAGCTTATCTGCACAGATGACTCAATTAGAGGTTTTACAAGGGGCCATTGCAAGATTGATGGATAGAATTGATGAGATCGTTCATAATGGTTGGAATAAAGATCGAGGGATGGCTTATCTTGCAATTGATGAAATACAAGATACTGTTCGTTTAATTGATATGGGCTTTAATCCGTTGTTCAAAGAGATGTCAGAAGAGATTAAAACTCTAAATATTCATGCTGATGAATTAAATAAAATTGTATTAAAAAGCGAATCTGAACAGTCAGGTAAGGAAACTAATAAACTGGATAAGAATAGTGTGGAAGGTTGGAACGCCTTTGCAATGGAAGGTAATATAAAAACATTCATCAATGAAGTTGGTAGAGAGCCAGAGAGCTTTGAGGAAGTATTAACATATATTGCTGATACAGTAAAAAAGGTTGTGGAAAAAGAAGAAGAAAATAAAAAAGCCGATGCGCTAACATCGACTAAAGAAATTCAAACTAATTAATATTTTAACACATAAATGGGGATTGCACAAAATTGTGCAGTCCTATTTTTAGGACAATCCAAAATAGGTACTACCTAATAAGGTAGCCGATTTTTCGGCAGGCTTCCTCAAAAATGAGGAGACGTGAAATTTGACGTCTCCCCAAAATTGAGCAGAAGTAATTGGTGGCTGGATTTTCAGCCGCGAGTTACTCACAGCTCAAAATAGAGCTATGAAATTCCTTTGTACAACTTTGATTAGTGTTATTTAGGTGTGAGACAATGAATAAAGAAAGGAGGGAATGTATGAAAACTATTCCATCTATTGAAACTCAACAACGTATGCACGCTTTCTTCATGAAAACATCTGCACCACGTATCTATAAAAGGCAATTAGAAGAAGAGCAAAGACGTAAAGAAGTTGAATCTCAACAAAATGAAAATAAAGATAAGTAATAAAATAAGCACTTGCTACGGCAGGTGTTTTTGTTTTAAAAAATGGATTAGTTTAATATCTGTGAACAAACAGGCATTAAATAAGCCTCTTTATTCATATATAGTGTAATACATCTTCTGTATTTATTTTCTGAAAGATGGAGATACTTCAATTAACTTTTACTACCCAAAAACCCTAATAAGTGTTAAATTTATATAGAAGGGGTATTTGTGTAACAAATATTCTCCTTTTCTTTTATATTAGAAAGGAGGTCACAGTATGTCATTACTATTAGAGGAGGCTACTGTTATGAAGAAAAAATACTTTAAAATAGCAGGTAGTATTCAGCAGTATTCGACAAAAAGAATGAGACCTTCAACACCAGAAGCGAGAGCTCGTATCAGACGTTCCCCATATGAAGTTGCACTAAATGCAAATTTAGATGATCATGTAAAGGCAGCTGCAATTAAGAGTATTCTTAATAGGAAAGCAGCATATGAAAATTTAGTTCATAGATGATTAATCGATTAAGTGTGCAAGAAGTTATTGGTCTACATGAAATAGTAGCCCAATTTGCACCCAAAGAAACTACAGGTGTAAAAAATTTAGGATCCTTAGAGTCTGCTGTGAATAAAATGGATGCAGGCTTTGGTGATTTTGAATTGTATCCTTCAGTTATTGAGAAAGCAGCTGCGTTAGTTTGGGGGATTACTAAGGCACATGCCTTTCATAATGCAAACAAAAGGACGGCATTAATTTGTCTTGACGTTTTTTTAGAAATAAATGGCTACCAACTAAACTTTGTTGAAAAAGAAGCCGAAGATTTAATTGTTGATATTGCCGAAGATAGATTCGGTAGTAACGAGGTAAGTCGCTCTCTTGTTGAATATTTATTTGAAAAAACAATAAAAAAAGAAATAGAATAGCTAATGTTTTTTTTCTTCGTCTCACTATTTAATGTGGGACGTTTTTTTATTATGCTAAAAACAAAAAACATTGAAGTAAATTACCACAATCTCACTCACACTCACACTCACACATTCCTGTACACACGCTCGCCGCATTTTATTAGCCCCAATCCAGCCCCACTTAGCCCCAAAAACATACTTCATTATTCTTTATTCTGCATGATTGTTTTAACATATATAAGATGAAAACCCTTGATATTACTGATTCTTTAGTTTTCAACGTGATATTATGCATTGTATTAGTATTACATTGCGTAATATGTCTTTTTCTATGTCTATAGTATAATAATTCATTAAAGAAATGGTTGTGGACGGAGGCTTACATATGCTTGTAGATTTTAGAGTAAAGAATTGTTTAAGTTATAAAGATGATACGTTGTTTTCAATGGTAGCTGGAAGTCGCCTACGAAAATGGAAGGATACCCATACAATTCAGTTGGATACACTTCGTCTTGTAAAAAGCGCATTTATTTTTGGTCCAAATGGAAGCGGCAAATCTAATCTTTTTACGGCTATTAAAGTATTACGTTCCTTGCTTTTTAATTTTGAAAACTTAAATAATGTAAAGCAGTTACGTCTACCCTATCAACCGTTTAAGTTAGGAAGTCAGCAAGACAAACCAACAGAGTTTATGATATCGCTTTTTTTGGACGGAGCTTTATATGATTATGAAATTCAGTATAATGCTTCTCAAGTTCTCTATGAACGTCTTGTGAAAACGAACAAGTCACTGAAGGAAGAACTATTTGTCAGACAATGGGATGGTACAGAATATTCTTATGAGACATTTCAAACAGCTTCACAGGAATTGACAAAATATACACGTAATAATACAGCCTTTCTATCAGTATTACATGTTTTTAATGATCTAGATGCTTTAAAGATATTCGATTGGTTTTTACATAAAATTCTTTTCCTAGATGAAGCAAATCGGTTATCAAGTCATCCTCTTATTCGTAAACTTGAAGAGGAGCCGTTTAAAAAGGAAGTGATCAAACTCCTAAAAATTGCAGACCTCTCCATTCAAGATGTCACGGCTAGACGTGTGGAACGCAGAGAGAAAAATACAATTGGCTATGAGTTTGATTCGCCTGAGGTGATTCAAGAAGTAGATATTGATCTACATTATTTATCATTTGATGAAGCAGGTGCACCAATAGGGACAGAAACAATTAATTGGACAATGGATTCTAAGGGCACAGTGCGAATGCTACATTTAGCCTGTGTGATGGTGGATGCTTATAATAAAGGGAAAACCATTTTTATTGACGAATTCGACACAGCCTTCCATGTATCAATTTGTGAGTTTTTAATGGCTATTATGAATAGCAAACGCAATAGCAGTAATCAATTTGTCGTGACAAGTCATGAAATTGAATTACTTGATCAGCCACTACGCTCCGATCAAATTTGGTTTGTGAATAAAAGCTTTAAAAATGAATCAGAACTATACTCCTTATTTGATTTTGCAGATTTACAAAAGAAACGTGGAGATCTTTCTTATGCGAAACGCTATATGAAAGGGGAATTCGGTGCAACGCCTGTCATTAATGAGTATTTATCTGAACAATACTTAGAAGAAACGGAGGTATCTGAGCAGTGAGAGTACGTCAACAAGGGAGCCGAACACTGCGTAAAACTATTTTAATTTATTGTGAAGGTGAAACAGAACGCATCTATTTTGAACAAATGCGTATTTTAAAGCGCTCTAAGATGGTTAGTGTCAAAATAAAAAACGTTAAACGTTCAGCGATCAAGCTTGCCCAACATGCTTATCGAGATTCCAGCTACCAATACTTTGATGAAGTTTGGATTGTTTTTGATAAGGATGATCTAACCGAAAAGCAACTAGAGGAAGTAAATCAATTTTGTGAGGAAAAAAATATTCATATTGCCTATACAAATGAAGCATTTGAATTGTGGTTACTCTTGCATTTTGAGGAAGTTGATAGTACAGAAAAATACCCTCGTGCTGTCCTCAATGACAAAATGGAACAGCACCTTGGTGTCAGTCGGTATTTCCGGCATAAGGCTGATGAATCCATCATAGCCCCCATTGCATTACGGCATGAGGTAGCCATTAAAAATTGCACAGATATGATGGCACTCCGAGAGACAGAGAGCCGTGACAACCCATACTGTAACATACATGAAATGATACGATACATATTTTAAGATTGAGCAGGTTTTCTATTAACAAATAGAAACCTGTTTTTATCTTTACATAAGCTTTGTCGAAATGAAGGCATGTTTCTTTTTTTAAAACATATAGTGTATATGGAGCGAAATTAGTACATGTATGAAAGGGGATTGCGTGGATAACTCAAAGTCGAATCAATCCAAAAATGTAGAAGGAAATCCAAAGGATCATCAATTAGAGCCGTTTCGTGTCGAGAATGAGGGTACGAAAATGACAACGAATCAGGGACTAAGGGTGTCCAATGATGAGGATTCGTTAAAGGCAGGTGTTCGTGGTCCGACAATTATGGAAGATTTTCATCTTAGAGAAAAAATTACCCATTTTGATCATGAGCGTATTCCAGAGCGTGTTGTACATGCCAGAGGTTTTGCAGCACATGGCGAGTTTGAATTATATGAATCCATGTCCGAATATACGAAGGCAAATTTTTTGCAGGATCCGAAAAAGAAGACACCTGTGTTTGTCAGATTTTCGACAGTGGTAGGAAGTTTAGGTTCAATGGACACAGCTCGTGATGTACGTGGGTTCGCAACAAAATTTTATACGGATGAGGGGAATTA
The DNA here is from genome assembly GCF_028872195.1 of Lysinibacillus sp. G01H. NCBI lineage: Bacteria > Bacillati > Bacillota > Bacilli > Caryophanales > Bacillaceae > Lysinibacillus > Lysinibacillus sp. G01H. The sequence goes on from NZ_CP118397.1 coordinate 808,419, forward strand.
TGATTTAGTTGGTAATAATATCCCTGTCTTTTTTATTCAGGATGCCATTAAGTTTCCCGATTTAATTCATGCCGTAAAGCCTGAGCCTCATAATGAAATGCCACAAGCAGCCTCCGCACACGATACTTTTTGGGATTTTGTAGCCAGTAATCAGGAAATTGCACATATGGTAATGTGGGTAATGTCTGACCGTGCCATTCCGCGAAGCTTTCGTATGATGGAAGGTTTCGGTGTGCATACATTCCGTTTCGTCAATGACAAGGGAAGATCGAGATTTGTGAAATTCCATTGGAAGCCTGTGCTAGGAGTGCATTCTCTTGTTTGGGATGAAGCCCAGATAATTGCAGGGAAGGATCCAGATTTTCAACGAAGAGATTTATGGGAAGCCATCGAAATTGGAGATTATCCAGAGTTTGAGTTAGGCATACAGATACTAGAACCTGAGGATGAATTTAAATTTGATTTTGATATTTTAGATGCGACAAAGCTTTGGCCAGAGGAACTAGTACCTGTGAAGAAAATTGGAAAGATGACCTTAAATCGCAATGTGGATAATGTCTTTGCTGAAACAGAGCAAGTAGCCTTTCATCCAGGTAATGTTGTGCCTGGCATAGATTTTACCAATGATCCTTTGCTACAAGGTCGATTGTTTTCCTATTTAGATACACAATTGATTCGATTAGGTGGACCAAATTTTGCAGAAATCCCTATTAATCGCCCGATTTGCCCAGTGCATAACAATCAACGTAATGGCTTTAGTCGACAGACCATTAATTTAGGCAGGGTAAGCTATCATAAAAATTCATTAGCAAATAATACACCAGCCACCTCTACTGCAAGAGAAGGCGGATATGTTCATTATGAAGAAAAGGTTGAGGGAAGAATCACGAGAGCGCGTAGTAAATCCTTTGACGATCACTTTTCACAAGCAAGGCTATTTTGGAACAGCATGTCTCCACCTGAAAAACAACACATTATTGATGCCTTTAGCTTCGAAGTAGGAAAAGTGAAAAGTAAATCTGTTCGTCAGCAAGTAGTGGATATGTTTGTTCATGTGGATAAAGTAATGGCTACCACAGTGGCAGACAACGTTGGTGTTAATCGACCTAATGGCGAGCAGTCTAAGGTAACGGCCTCTTCACCTGCACTGAGCCAAGCAAATACCGTTAAATTGCCCTATACGCTGAAAGTAGGCGTCTTAATTGGTGATGGCTTTGATGCAAATGAGGTCGGGGAAGTATTGAAATATTTAACAAGACAAGGTGTGCGCTATAGCATAATCTCTGATCGACTAGGTGTGGTAATAGGGAATAATGGTGTGCAATTAACGGCTACTGACACATTTATCACAACCGATGCTGTATTATTTGACTCGTTATATGTTGTTGGAGTAAAGGCAAGTAATCAGGCGAAGTTCAATACTTATATCGTCAATTATATAAATGAAGCATATCGTCACTTTAAGCCTATAGGATTTGCTGCAACTGGCACAACCTTTTTCAATATGTCGAATGCCAATGTAGGGCCAGGAATCATTTTAGCTACAGGTAATAAAGATTTTCCGAAAAAATTTGTAGCTGCCATTGCCCAGCAACGATTTTGGCAACGAAATATTTATTAAATAGTTCAAAGAGCGTCGAATACTCACGAAAGAGAAACGAATGCTCATAAACTAAACAAATAAGTCAAAGGCCTTTCATTGTAATGAAAGGCTTTTACTATGTCTGTCATTGCATTCAAAATTTGCAAATGATATGGTGATACATGAGGTGAAAATTATGGAAAATTTTGATATTGCTATTATTGGGGCGGGACCTGGTGGCTATGTGGCTGCCATACATGCGGCCAAGAATGGTAAAAAAGTAGCACTAATCGAACGAGATAAATTGGGAGGAGCCTGCTATAATGTTGGCTGCATTCCATCAAAGATTTTATTGGAACATAGTAAACTTGTGCAGGCAATAAAAAGAGGGAATAGCTGGGGAATAGAAGTACCTAAAGTGGAAATTAATTTTCCTCGACTAATGCAACGGAAAGATACAATAATTCATGAACTACTAACAAACATTGAGCATTATATTATCAACAATCATATAACTTTATATCGTGGTGAAGCTTCAGTCGTAAAGGACTTAACGATAACTATCGGGAATGAGACGATAATGGCATCCGATATAATTTTAGCGACAGGTAGTAAACCCTTTGTTCCACGATTCGAAGGATTAGAGACATCTACCTACTATACGACGGACACATTTTTTAATATAGACAAGCTTCCAGCCCAGCTAACGATCATTGGCGGGGGCGTAATTGCCATTGAAATGGCGTTTAGTTTAGCACCCCTCGGTACAAAGGTAACAGTGCTTAATCATAGCGAGGATATTTTACAAACGGAAGAGGCGGAAGCAAGACCGCTGATTCGAGAAAAGTTGAAGAAACTTGGTATTGAACTTGTGACAGATTTTCAATTTGAAAAATTTGAAGGTAATATCATTCATACATCTATAGGATCTTATACATATGAAAACCTATTATTTGCAACTGGACGTCGTCCCAATATAGAAATTGCTGAGCAATTAGGATTAACTTTAGATGGTCGATTAATCGCTGTCAATGAGCATTTTGAAACAAGCCTGCCGAATATTTATGCGATTGGTGACTTAGTGGGTGGTTATCAACTTGCACATTCTGCCAGTGCTGAGGGTATTTACGTTGTGGATTATATTGTAGGAAATCAACCAATACCAATTGATCAAACAAGCATTCCACGTTGTGTTTATACAAGCCCTGAAATAGCTACATTTGGTTTACTAGAAGAGCAAGTCAAAGCGCCGTACATTGTAACGAAAATGCCTCTACAAACAAATCCAAAGTCATTAATGGAGGGGAATACCGAAGGCTTTGTGAAGCTAATTTCATCTAAGGATAATGGGCAAATTTTAGGGGCTTGTGTAGTAGCTGATGGCGCAACAGAAATACTTAATTCGCTATTAGCAACAAAAAATGCTGGTGGTACAGCTCGATCACTTGCACATATGATTTTTCCACATCCTACTGTATCGGAGCATATTGGAGATGTAGCTAAAGCTGTGTTTGGGAAAGCAATACACCAATAAAAAGCTGTTGACATTCTAGAAATTTATGTTAAATTAATTTTATAAGAATACTAGGTATTTAAGTTAACTAGACATCTAGAGGCTTCTATTTTACAAAACGATTGTTCATCGATTTGTAGAATAGGGGCCTTTTTTATAACATTGATAAAAGGAGTGGGCATGATGACAAAAGCAGTCATTATTAACGGAAGTAATTCGAAAAATTCTCGAGTTACCGCCATTCATGAAAAGGTGGAGAATCATTTCATTGCACAGGGAGTAGAGGTTCACTCAAATTATATACATGGGCTCCCAGCTACAGATTTATTAACAGCAAATTTTTCTAGTAAGGAAATACAGTCTGAAAATGAGCATGTTAAGGAAGCAGATTTTATTGTCATCCTTACACCAATTTATAAAGCATCCTATACAGGTATTTTGAAGACTTACTTGGATCTACTACCGCAAAAAGCCTTGCTCAAAAAGGCTATACTCCCCATTGCTGTAGGCGGTTCGATCAGTCATTTGTTAGCGTTGGAATATGCATTAAAGCCAGTGTTAGCTGTACTAGGAGCCACATCCATTACCAATTCTGTTTACATTGTGGATAAACAAGTTATTCGTTTGGAAGAGGGTGGCTTTGCGATAGAAGAAGAGGCCATCCGTAGACTTGAAGCACAATTAGATCAGTTACAGCAAGTATTCATTGTTAATTAAAATAAATAAAAACGCATTATAGGGGCATCCTATAATGCGTTATGTTTTAATTTCCTTCTGGATTTTCTTCATTCTCCACAGGTATTGTAGAGAGATATAAGAAAGCCTCATCTTGCAATAGCAATATTTTTTCTTCACAAATTCCATGCGATAATGGTCCAGAAAAAATGGACTCCCACCATGTTCCTGTTGTTGTTGTCATTCATCTACGCCCCCGTTTCGGTTTTAATATGTAGTTGTATATTTCCCGAGATGAAAAAACTAAAACATTTCATTTTCACATATTGCTATTTCACCCCCTCGATGTAGAAAGAGGATTTTTGCCTCTCGATGTTGTATCGTATAGACAAAGATAGTTTGTTTCAAAATGAAAAAACTATGTATGCCATTTTAAAAAAGGGGTGCTTTATTGATGAATTTTACGTCACAAGATGTGGAAAATATGATTACAGAGCAACGTCAATTTTATTTTTCCCGTGCTACAAAAAGTGTGAAATTTAGAAAAGAGCAATTAAAGAACTTAAAAACTTCAATTTTGAAATATGAGAAGGAAATATTGAATGCACTTTACTTAGACCTTCGTAAAAGTGAATTTGAGGCGTATGCAACAGAAATTGGCATTGTATTAGATAGTATTTCATATATGGTAAAACATGTTGAGGAATGGATGGAACCGGAAGCAGTCAAAACACCGATACAATATCAAATGGGAAAGAGCTTTATTGTTCGTGAGCCCTATGGCGTAACATTAATTATCGGGCCATTTAATTATCCATTCCAACTTGTAATGGAGCCACTAATTGGTGCCATAGTTGGAGGAAACACTGCAATTGTCAAACCATCAGAAACCTCTGTACACACAGCAGCCATTGTGAAAAAGATCATTGAGGAAACGTTCCCGTCTTCATATGTACGTGTTGTGGAAGGTGAAAAGGAAGAGGTTACGGCTCTTATTCATGCTTCCTTCGATTATATCTTTTTTACAGGTAGTGTGGCCGTTGGTAAAGTAGTAGCAAAAGCTGCTGCAGAACGTTTGACACCAGTTGCTTTAGAGCTTGGTGGCAAAAGTCCAGCAATTGTCGATCAAACAGCAAATCTAGAGGTAGCGGCAAAGCGGATTGTATGGGGTAAATTTACTAATACTGGACAGACATGTGTGGCCCCTGATTATCTGCTTGTACACAAGGACGTTTATGATCGTTTTATGAAAATATTAAAAGAAACAATCCGTTCGTTTTATGGCAAAAACCCTTTAAAAAGCCCTGATTATGGGCGTATCGTCAATTTAAAGCAATTTGATCGTTTACAGCAAATAATTGTGGAAGAACGTGATGCCATTACATATGGTGGACGAATAGATCGGGATGATTTATATATTGAACCTACAATCGTTGAATATGTAAAGTGGACAAGTCCATCAATGCAGGAAGAACTATTTGGTCCTATCTTACCTGTTATGATGTATAATGATTTGCCACTTGCCATTCATCAAATCAGACAATTACCGAAGCCTTTAGCGGCATACTTCTTCTCAGAACATGAAAAAGCTATGCAATACTTTTTGGAAGAATTACCGTTTGGTGGGGGGTGTATTAACGACACCATCACACATGTTGGAAATTTACATTTACCATTTGGTGGTGTAGGTCCATCAGGTGTGAAAGCATACCATGGCAAAGCGAGCTTTGAAAACTTTACTCACCCGAAATCTATCTTGAAGAAATCTTCCAAGCTGGAGACAAATGTGTTATTCCCGCCATATAAACAGAAAGTGAAAATTGTGCGCTCAATTATGAAATAGCTTAAAAATGGAGGTATCTTCTGATGCCTCCATTGTCACTATAAGCTTAAGGTGCATAGACAATTGTTCTCTAAATAACTCTTTCTCGTTATGTCGAAAAATGCCGATTGGTGATTATAAATGAAAATTTGAAGAAAACATGATTTTTTCTTCGAATGAAAGCGTTTTCGTTGAAAAAACACAAGAGAGGCATTTTATTTATCATGAAATAAGTAGTAAAATAAGTTCAATAGAACGTGGGGGATTTCACATTGTCGTTTTTTGTCGATTATTAAGAATGATGACATGAGTGTAGAGATTGATTGGAGGACTATGAAATGTATGCAGAGGAATTGTTAAGCGCATTACCTTTGAAAAAAATAATTGGCGTGCTGCCAGATCAGGTTAGCGATATCGTAATAGATTCAAGAAGTGTGCAACCAAATAGCATGTTTGTTTGTATCAAAGGTTATACAGTAGATGGGCATGATTATGCGCAAAAGGCTGTAGATGGTGGCGCAACAATTGTTGTGACGGAACGAGAATTACCGCTAGGAGAGAAGATTGCACAAGTGATTGTGAAAGATACAGATCGTGCAGTAGGTTTACTAGCTGCAAAGTTCTTTGATTATCCTTCTAAGGACATAACGATGATTGGTGTAACAGGAACGAATGGTAAAACATCTGTAACAGGAATTATTCAAAATATAATGCATGGTATGGGCGAGAAATCGGCTTTATCCGGTACAATTGGCTTTAATTTAAATGGAATTTTATATGAATCAGCTAATACAACGAGTGATGCGTTATCGACACAACAAATGATTTTCCGTGCAAAAATGGAAGGCTGTCGATTAATGACAATGGAGGTTTCATCACATGGGTTAGCACTTGGACGTTTAGCAGGTGTTGATTATGATATCGCTATTTTTACGAATCTAACGCACGATCATCTTGATTTCCATGGTACGATGGAGGAATATGGCCATGCAAAAGGCTTATTATTTTCCCAACTTGGACAAGATTTAGAAAAAAGTAAATTTGTTGTGTTGAATGCTGACGATGCTTGGTCAGAGAGATATGCTGCAATGACACCATTTCCAGTGTGGACATATGGTTTAAAAAATGAAAATGCTGATTTCCGCGCCATTAACTGTGAGTATCACGACTATATGACATCATTTGACGTGGAAATGCCTGAAGGAATTTATCGTGTAAAAATGAATTTGCTTGGGGAATTTAATATTTATAATGTATTGGCAGCCATGATTGCGTTTTATGGTAGGGGCTATTCAATGGAGTCCATTATTGAACAAATTGAGCAACTACCGCCAGTCAAGGGTCGTATGGAGAAAGTATGTTCAGATCTACCTGTGCAAATTTTTATTGATTATGCCCATACTCCAGATGCAATTGAAAAGGCGATTGAAGCAGCGCAACCTTATAAAAAAGGCAAGCTGATTTTCTTAGTTGGAACAGGTGGCAATCGTGATAAATCGAAGCGTCCTGCCATGGCTGAGAAAGCGTCTGCTGCGGAATATGTCATTTTAACGACAGATGACCCTCGCTATGAAGACTATGATAGTATTACAGGCGATCTTGCTAAAGGAATGCTTCATGATAATTATGCTTGTATTGGAGATCGTGCAGAGGCAGTGCGCCATGCGATTGAAATTGCTGAGCCAGGTGACATGATTATTTTTGCTGGTAAAGGTCATGAGGATTACCAAATTATCGAAAATACCAAATTTCCACATAGTGATGCAGAAATTGCGATAGAAGCAGGCCGATTAAAATTCGTGTGATGAAAGCTAAACTCTTAGGAAACCCTTTTAGTTGTAACTAAAGGGTTTTCTTTTTTGAGATTTCATGTAAAAAGGTTGTACGAAAGGCAAGTCTTCTTTTATTATTATTAAGTATGAAAAAAGGAGAATGACGAGATGAATTCAAATTTAGAAAAAGATATACTATCGCGTCGTACTTTTGCCATTATCAGTCACCCTGATGCTGGGAAAACGACGATTACAGAAAAGCTTTTACTTTTTGGTGGTGCCATTCGTGATGCAGGTACAGTAAAAGGGAAAAAAACAGGTAAATATGCAACATCGGACTGGATGGAGATCGAAAAACAACGTGGGATTTCGGTTACTTCATCTGTCATGCAATTCGATTATAATGGTTCTCGTGTGAATATTTTGGATACCCCTGGTCACCAAGATTTCTCAGAAGACACATATCGTACATTGATGGCTGTAGATAGTGCTGTCATGGTAGTGGATGCTGCGAAAGGGATCGAGGCACAGACTTTAAAGCTATTTAAGGTTTGTAAGATGCGTGGTATTCCTATTTTTACATTTATTAATAAGTTAGACCGTCAAGGGAAAGAGCCGCTTGAATTGATTGAAGAGCTTGAAGAGGTATTAGGTATCAATGCATATCCTATGAACTGGCCAATCGGTATGGGTAAAGAGTTCCTTGGTATTTATGATCGTTACAATAAACGCATTGAGCAATTCCGTACAGATGAAGCGGAGCGTTTCTTACCAATAGACGACAATGGGGAGCTTGCTGTAGAGCATCCAATGAAGGTGACTTCTTATTATTCACAAGCAATGGACGATATTTTACTTTTAGATGAAGCGGGGAATGCCTATTCTGAGGAAAAAATACGTCGTGGGGAATTAACACCTGTATTCTTTGGTTCAGCATTAACGAACTTTGGTGTTCAAACTTTCCTTGAAACTTATCTACAATTCGCACCGACGCCGCAGCCAAGAATTACTGAAGATGAACAGTTTATTGATCCTGTGGAGCATGATGAGTTTTCAGGTTTTATTTTCAAAATTCAGGCCAATATGAATCCAGCACACCGTGATCGTATTGCCTTTGTACGTATTGTTTCTGGTAAATTTGAACGTGGGATGAATATGACGTTATCTCGTACAGGAAAGTCATTTAAAGTCACACAATCTACACAGTTCCTTGCAGACGATCGTGAGACAGTAGATGAAGCAGTTGCTGGCGATATTATTGGTTTGTACGATACAGGAACATACCAAATTGGCGACACTGTTGTAGGTGGCAAGAAAACATTCCAATTTGAAAAATTACCACAGTTTACACCAGAATTATTCGTCCGCGTAACGGCGAAGAACGTTATGAAATCAAAGCAATTCCATAAAGGGATTTTACAATTAGTGCAAGAGGGTGCTATTCAATACTATAAAACGCTGCATACAGAGGAAGTTATACTTGGAGCAGTTGGTCAACTACAATTTGAAGTATTTGAACATCGTATGAAAAATGAATACAATGTGGAAGTAAAAATGGAGCCTATTGGTTCGAAAATCGCGCGCTGGATTGAAAATGAAGAGGATGTCAAAGAATCAATGTCATCAGGTCGATCAATGCTTGTAAAAGACCGTTTTGACAATCTTGTTTTTCTATTTGAAAATGAGTTCGCTATGCGTTGGTTTGCAGATAAAAACGAAAACATTCAACTTTATAGCCTTCTATAATCATAAAACACGAATCGACAATTTTGCGATTCGTGTTTTTTTGCAAGGAAAAATGACACTGTTTGTAGAATATATACATTATTAGGAAATATAAATTTCCTTAGAGGTAGTATCTCAATAACGGGAGCTTAATTATAAAATAATCTCCTTTTCGGCTATGATAGAAAGGAAGAGGTAGAAAAGGAGTTTGTTTAGATGAATATTAGTCATTTTTCCATTAAAAGACCTGTCTTTACGATTGTTACTATGCTTTTAGTCATCATACTAGGCGGTGTATCTTTATTAAAAATACCAATTACGTTAATTCCAGAGTTAAATCCTCCTATTGGAGTGGTTGTCACCTCTTATCCTGGGGCAAGCCCGACAGAGGTAAATGAAAAGATAACGAAGCCATTAGAGGCTACACTTGCTACCTTACCTGGTATCAAAAAAATCCAGTCAACCTCACAGGAAGGCTCCAATTTAATTGTGCTTGAGTTCAACTGGTCCGCAAATATGGATGTTGTACAACTTGATATTTTACAGCGAATTGATATGACCCCATTGCCTAATGATGCTGGCAAGCCGAGTTTCCTAAAATTTGATCCTTCTCAATTTCCCATTATTCAGCTATCTTTGCGTGCAGAAAATAATCAAGTAGATGTACGTGTATTAGCAGAGCACTTAGAGAAAGAGCTATTACGGACAGAGGGTGTAGCCAGTGTGAATGTTTCTGGCAAATTGATTGAAGAAATCCAAATAACATTGGATGAAGCAAAGCTAGTTGAAAAAGGCTTGACACAGACAGATGTGATGCAAATAGTTCAAGCGAATAATGTGTCTCTTCCTGGTGAGCCTGTTTCAACAGATGATGGAAAATTGCTAACAACACGTATAGTTAGCACATTATCTTCTCCGGAAAGCATTGCCGACTTAATTGTTTCGGTGGACCCTTTAACAGGCAAATCATTAACCATTGGTGATCTTGCAACCGTTGAGAGGACAGAACAACAATCTATTACCACAACACGTGCAAATGAGCATCCAGCAGTTCTTATGTCTGTATTACAGGAATCTGGTGCAAATACAGCGGAGGTTTCTAAAAATTTCCAAAAATCCTTAGAGGCATTACTAAAGAAAGAACAGTATAAAGGAATCACAGCAGATATTTTAGTTGATCAAGGAAATTATGTGGATTTAGCGATTAGTAATATTGGATCTTCCTTACTCTTAGGTGGATTATTTGCGATGTTCATCCTATTTGTTTTTTTACGTAGCGTAAAGAGTCCGATCATCATTGGTATTGCGATTCCTTATTCCGTTATTGTCACATTTGTTTTGATGTTTTTTGCGAATTTTTCCCTCAATATTATGACATTAGGTGCTCTGGCACTTGGGATTGGTATGCTTGTGGATAATGCCATAGTCGTTATTGAGAATATAGAAAGACATCTAGGACTAGAAAAGGACCCGATTACTGCAGCAAAGGAAGGCACAAAGGAAATAGCCCTTGCCATTACAGCTTCCACTTTAACCACAATAGCAGTATTCATCCCTGTTATGTTCATCGAAGGATTGATTGGTCAAATTTTTAAAGAGTTTGCCTTAACAATCTCGTTCAGCTTAATTGCCTCTTTAGTAGTAGCGCTTACAGTCGTTCCGATGCTAGCAAGTCGACTTTTAAAAATGAAAAACAGTAATTTTTATGTACAACGCAGTAAGTCCCAATTTTATAGGCATTACAAGGCGTCTATTGTATGGGTACTAAAGCATCGAATGCTTATACTACTTTTTACAGTTGTATGCTTTAGTCTTTCTTTGTTTGGACTGACTAGAATAGGTACTGAATTTTTACCGCCTACAGATGAGGGGTTCACCTCTATAAGTGTCAATCTCGAAAACGGTGTCGCTGTATCAGAAACGGAAAAGATTGTTAAGCAAATTGAGGAACGTTTAAAACAGGAAAAGGATGTAGATGTGTATGTTAGTTTAATTGGCGGTACACAACAATCCCAAGCACGTGGACAAACTAACGCCAATCAAGCTGAGATGTATGTAAAACTTGTCCCATTAGCAGAAAGGCAACGCTCCATTTTCGAATTTGTGGAAGAACTAGAACAAGATATACAGGAAGAGCTTGGAGAGCAAGCTGAAATTACTTTTAATGTATCGACAGCTACAGGTTCGTCACCACACACCTTAACATTCCGTTTAACAGACTCTGATGAAAAGAGGCTACAGCAAACTGTTAAGAAAGTGAAGCAAGAACTACTAGCGATTCAGCAAGTGACAAATGTCTCTACGGATTTAGATATTACTGTTCAAGAGATTCAAATTGAGGTTAATCGTGAAAAAGCAAAAGACTATGGTCTTGCTCCAGCACAAATCGCTCAAACTGTAAATCAAATGACAAAAGGTCAATTAACGTCCCAATTGACTACTGATGACGGCGCAGTATTACCCGTTTATACAGGCTTTGGGCAGTCATTTAATACGAGTATAGATGCTTTAAAAGCCATGCAGCTACGTTCGCCAGCAGGATTATTTGTAAAATTAGAGGAAGTGGCTACTGTTTCTATGCAAGAGGGGCCGGTATCCATTCGTCGTTCTGATCAAGCAGCAGCAGTTGCCTTTTTTGTAGATTATGAAACAAAGGAATCGCTCGGAGGAATCTCAGCAAAAGTAGATAAAGCCTTAGAACAAGTTAATTTACCATCTACTACTCAAGTTGTGTTCAGTGGGGACAGAGAGCTCTATGATAGTGCAATCGATGATATGTTACTAGCTGTGATGCTAGCAATCGTGCTTGTATATATTGTGATGGCAGCTCAATTTGAGTCATTTAAATATCCATTTGTGATCATGTTTACCGTCCCATTAATGATTATTGGTGTTGCGATAGCTATGTTCCTAACAAATACTTTAATTGGTGTAACCTCAGTTATCGGTATCTTAGTGCTAGTAGGAATAGTCGTAAATAACGGTATTGTGCTGGTTGATTATATTAATCAGCAAAAAGCAATAGGCATGCCAGCTTATGAGGCAATTTTACTTGCTACCCAAGATCGGCTACGTCCAATTTTAATGACAGCCTTAACAACTATTTTAGGGCTATTACCACTCGCACTGGGCATTGGAGAAGGGACCGAGATGAATCAGCCAATGGGGATTGCTGTTATCGGAGGGCTTGTGACCTCAACTTTACTGACGCTGTATATTGTACCGATCATTTACAGTTTAATGGATAAAGAAACAAGAAAGATGCATTAGGTTCAAGGGGGAATGGGAGATGAAGGTTCATTTTTTTACAGGTTTTCCTGGTTTCATTTCAAGTCAACTAATCCGAGCATTATTTCAAAAGAAACAAGCACAACAAGTAATTGCAATCGTATTGGCAGGTGAAACCATAAAGGCACATAAAGAAAAAAACAAAATATTAGAGGATTTTCCTGACTGTTCGATTCGAATTGTGGAAGGCGATATTACACTACCAAACCTTGGATTAGAAAATCAAACCACCAAAGAAATCGTACCGCAAATTGAAATGCTTTGGCATCTAGCTGCTATCTATGATTTAGCTGTACCACGTGACATTGCTTGGAAGGTAAATGTTCATGGTACAACTATGGTTAATGATTTTGTTCGCACCTTACCTAATTTACAGCGCTATATGTATTTCAGCACTGCCTATGTGGCTGGTACACGTGAGGGCGTACTGCGTGAAAATGAATTAATTCGACCAAGGGCATTTAAAAACCACTATGAGGAAACAAAATATGAGGCTGAGCACCGAGTAGAAGATTTAAAATCGGAAATACCGTTGACAATAATTAGACCTGGAATTGTTCGAGGTCATTCCCAAACTGGTGAAACCATTAAATTTGATGGTCCTTATTTCTTTTTAAACTTAGTTGAACGTTTAAAGGGTTTACCTTTTATTCCGTATATTGGTCAAACTACATCGACGATTAATGTAGTGCCAGTTGATTATATTATAAATGCTTCTACTTTTCTGGTTAATGAACAGAGTGCAGAAGGGAAGACACTTCATTTAACTGATCCTAATCCTCACCCTGTACAGGAGGTATACCGTACAATGGTGAAACTAGTTACAAATTCTTATCCAAAAGGACGTTTACCATTTATATTGGCTAAGCTATCGTTGCAAATTCCATTTATTCGAAAAAAATTAGGTGTTGAACAAGAAACATTAGATTATTTAACATGGAATGCCTCATTTGATACGACTGAAGCACATCATATCTTACAAAAAGGGGGTATTACATGCCCTGATTTTATACAGACGATGCCAAAAATGATTGAGTTTTATTTAGCACATAAGGAAGAGAAGAGCTATCAAATTCAGATTAAGTAACGAAAAAACATATAGATATTTTTGTCAGCTGTAAATGATAGTGCTATAATATTTGAAAGAAGATACCTTCGACAATTTGTCAAAGGGGAGTAGCTAACAGGCAATTAACTTTACCTGGTTTCACATTCGTCAATACATGGTACAACCATCGGGTGTGATAGTGAATGGCTCTATACGTATAACGTGTAGATTGAAGTACCATAAATAGAAAGGGTACGAATTTACTTAGCGAGACCTTTGCCTGAATTAGGGCAGGGGTTTTTTTCTTTTATACTTGGATGACAGGGTCATTGAGGGTATAGAGAGCTTAGAGGAGGCACTAGAATGGAAGCGATTTTATTACAATATGGCTGGGTGTTAATTGTCCTTGTTGTATTAGAAGGATTACTTGCAGCTGATAACGCGGTAGTAATGGCTGTTATGGTGAAGCATTTACCACAAGAGCAGCAAAAAAAGGCGTTATTTTATGGACTATTTGGAGCATTGATATTCCGATTTTCCGCATTATTTGTTATTACAGTTTTAGTAAATTATTGGCAAATCCAAGCGGTCGGTGCAGCTTATCTATTGTTTATGTCTGCGAAAAATATATATGATTTACGGAAACATAAAGATGAAGAAGAAGCAACTGAAAATGCTGGAAAAAAAGGTTCTGGTTTCTGGTTAACAGTACTAAAGGTAGAGGCGGCCGATATAGCATTTGCTATTGATTCGATGCTAGCAGCCGTTGCAATTGCTGTAACTTTGCCACACTTAGGTGAATTTGATATTGGTGGTATCAATGGCGGTCAGTTCATTGTAATGCTCCTTGGCGGATTTATTGGTGTCATTATGATGCGGTTTGCTGCCCAATGGTTTGTAAAAATATTAAATGATTACCCTTCACTTGAAACAGCGGCATTTCTAATCGTTGGCTGGGTAGGTGTGAAGCTAGTTGTCTTAACATTGGCACATGAGAAGGTGGGGATATTGCCTAAAGAATTTCCACATTCCACGGCATGGGAGTTAACATTCTGGATTGTCCTAGTTGGTATTGCTTTTGTCGGCTATTTAGTCGGTGTAAGAAAGAAAAAATAAGTATATGAACGTTGGAGGAATAGTTATCACTATTCCTCTTTCTTTTTTTATATATTTTTTCTATACTATAATCTATCTAGTTGGACATCATATGTGGGAGGAGTTGTTAAAGTGCCTTGGAAAAAATCATCAAATAAACTAGTCACACCATTTCAGGTACTTGTTTCTTATTATTTTATAGCGATAGCGATTTCCTTCCTGTTATTACGGCTTCCAGGCGTTCATCAAGAAGGTGTAAAAGTCTCTTTTTTAGATAGCTTGTTTACAGCAGTAAGTGCAGTAAGTGTTACTGGGCTAACAACAATTAATATTTCGGAAACCTATACTACCTTTGGGCTTGTAATGATTCTTGTTATTTTACAGTTAGGTGCCATTGGTATTATGTCACTTGGTACCTTTGTGTGGCTGCTTGTTGGGAAAAAAATAGGCATGCGTGAGCGTCAGTTAATCATGATTGATCATAACCAGTACAGTGTCTCTGGTGTAGTTAAGTTAATCCGCGAAATTTTAAAAATTTTATTTGGCATTGAATTAACGGGTACCATTATTTTAACGCTACATTTTACCAATTATTTTGATACCTTAGAAGAAGCCTTTTTACATGGAATTTTTGCCTCTATTTCTGCTACGACAAATGGAGGATTCGATATAACGGGAATGAGCTTACTCCCATTCCATGATGATTATTTTGTACAGATGGTTACCATGGTACTGATTGTATTAGGTGCTATCGGATTTCCAGTATTAATTGAATTGAAGACTTTTTTGCTTAATCGACGCGAGAATTTCCGTTTTAGTTTATTTACTAAAATTACTACTTCAACATACGCCATTTTATTTATAGTTGGTGCGCTTGTCATTTTACTCCTTGAATCATTTCATTCTTTTAAGGAAATGTCTTGGCATGAGGCATTATTTTCAGCAATGTTCCATTCTGTATCAACGAGATCAGCTGGACTGACTACTTACGATGTCACGACTTTTAGTGAAGCTACAGATATTTTCATGAGCTTCCTAATGTTCATTGGCTCTTCCCCGAGCTCAGTTGGTGGAGGTATTCGTACCACAACTTTTGCCTTGGCCATTTTATTCTTAATTACCTTTGCTAGAGGAAGAGAGGATATTCAAGTATTTGGACGAGAAATTCATTTGATTGATGTCTTCCGATCATTTGTTGTAATATTATTAGCCTTTTTCATGGTATTAGTTGCAACCCTTATCTTGCTTATAACAGAGCCACATGCATCTCTTATTCAAATTATTTTTGAAATTACCTCAGCGTTCGGAACATGTGGTATGTCGTTAGGCATAACCTCTGATTTATCAGTGGTTGGTAAAATCATTATCATTATTTTAATGTTTATTGGTCGAGTTGGATTAATCTCATTCCTTTATACTCTTGGGGGTGGCGGAAGAGGAAAGAAATCAGGCTTCCACTATCCGAAGGAGCGAGTAATTATTGGTTAAATTTTTAAAGTATGTGGGGCATTAAGTAAGGAAAATTCCATCGTATACCTCATATAAAAGTAAGAAATTATTATCTTGTCATAAAATATTCAAAAAATTTAAACTTTTATTTCCTGATTGGATAGAATGTTTTTTGGGTATTTTTTACAAAGTTCCACCAAACTTTGTTTGAGTAATTTGACCTATATTAGTAAGGCTGGCTATGAGTACTTAACTAACCGAACAATGTAGCGAAGAAAGAATAAATTTAGCAGTATTTATTGTTACTATGAGGATTTAAGAATCGTTTAAGTAATAAAAAAAGCTAGTCCTGATAGTTATCACAGGACTAGCGTTTCTTATTAGTTAGAGTAGATTGTTGCAAAGTAAGGTGCTTGACCATGTCGGAAATAGGTTAACAGATAGCCATTTTTTTGTACAATTTTGCCATTTGCAAACTCTTGGTAGTCAAGAGCATGAGGGATAATCAAGGTATGCTTAAACAACTCTTTTTCAGTTAACTTAAAGTTAGCAAATTCCTCGCCTGCGATAGCTGGATCTTCTCGTAAAGCGTGATAAAGAGCTTTTTGTTGCTCTTCTGTAGGACGCTCATTCCACCATAGCTTCCGTGGTTGGAACTGCTGAGCCATTAAGTAATCAAGCTGCATTAAACTCTGGACAATGTTTAAATTCACATCATCAACCGTTTCTAAAAACATTAATAAACGACGGAATAAATCCTCTAGCTGATGGCCAATACGAGACCAACCTTTTGTTTCCCAATATGTTCCGAAGTTTTGGAAGAAATCAAATGGTGTATCAAAGACCTCTGTAACCAAGTATTCAATCGTATGATCCATGCGGTGATCATTCCAATACTTTTCAAGAACATCCTCTGCATGTTTAATGCGAACGATATCATCAAATGTTAGAACATTATTTGAAAAGATTTCGTAAGGAGATTGATCCACATAGGTATAGCCAAACTTTTCGGCTTCTAATCGAAGTCCTGTGCCGCGTAAAAGTTTCAAAAATCCAAGCTGTAATTCCTCTGGCCGCATTGCAAAAACGTCATTAAAGGTTTGACGAAAACTAGCGTAATCTTCCTCTGGTAAACCAGCAATTAAATCTAAATGTTGATCTATTTTTCCGCCATCTTTCACCATAGTTACTGTTCGCTTTAGTTTTTCAAAGTTTTGACGACGTTTTACAAGAGTATTTGTTAAATCGTTCGTAGATTGAACACCTATTTCGAATCGGAACAAACCTTTTGGTGCATTATCATTTAAGAATTGAATAACTTCAGGGCGCATTATATCAGCCGTGATTTCAAATTGGAATACAACACCTGGTTTGTGTTCATCAATTAAAAATTGGAACATTTCCATTGCATAGCTACGACTGATGTTGAAGGTGCGATCCACAAATTTAATTGTTCGAGCTCCGTTATCCATTAAGAAACGAATATCCTCTTTTATTTTTTCACGGTTAAAGTATCGGACGCCAACTTCAATAGAAGATAAACAAAATTGGCAGCTAAATGGGCAACCTCGGCTTGTTTCAATATATTGAATTCGCTTACCTAGATAGGGTAGATCCTCCTCAAAACGAAAAGGACTTGGTAATTCGCGCAAATCAATTTTAGGTGGCATAGCGTGAATCTTGACTTTTTCGTCCTCTAAGTAACAAATACCAGGAACATCTTCTAACAATATTTCACCGTGGAAGTAGCGCAGTAATTGCTTAAATGAAGTTTCTCCTTCGCCCATCACAATGAAGTCTACCTCAGGTATTCGACGTAACCAATGGTGACAATCATAAGAAACCTCAGGTCCTCCGAGCAGAATTTTAACATTTTGACAGACAGTTTTTAACATTTTGATAACGTGAATGGTTTCTTCGATATTCCAGATATAGCAACTAAATCCAACGATATCAGGTTTTTTTTGGAATAAATCTGATACAATATTAAAAGCAGGGTCTTTAATAGTATACTCTGCTATAATTGGATTAAACTCCGGTAAAGCTGCGCCTTTTAAATAGCGCAATGCTAAATTTGTGTGAATATACTTTGCATTCAAAGTAGTTAAAATAGTATTCATGCAATAATCTTCCTTTCAACATCCTATTGTATCAGTCAAGTATCTGACATACAATATAATTCTTTTTACCTATTTATTTTGTGAACGGTTCGTGAAATAATTTAAAATACTTAAATTTACTAAATTTTGTAATAATAGAATCGTGCTGTCATAAAGTATAGTAAAGGCTCAAAATTCGATTTTAGAGGTTTTTTACTCTTTTGAAAGGTTCGGTGAGAAAGTTGAAGCAAAATGATATTAATCAATGTTTTGGAAATCTTATGAAAAGTACTTCGTCACCAACACTTATACTCAATAAAGCAGGGAAAATTTTGAACGTCAATGAGGCTGCTATCAATCTTTTCAATCTTAATTTAACCTATATTGGCTATTTAGCTATGGACGAGCCATCTAATTTTAAATGGACTAAGTTCGTCAAACAGTTACAAAATGATTTACGTTCAGAGGAAATTTTCAATATTCGCACAGTTGGAAATGACTACGAAATGTTATCTTTTAAATGTTTTTACGATCCCAACACAGAGGAAATTGTTGCGCAAATTTCAACATTAAATGATGATGTTGCCCATAAGTTATATGTTAGCCAAGCACATGAGAGAGCGCAATCATTTAATGCCTACGATTACTTACCTTATGCTGTTATTGTTAGTGACGCTAGTGGTATTATTCTTGGGCTAAATAAATATGCCGAAATGTTTCTGAAAGTTGAAAATTCACAACTTCTTCATAAAGCGCATCAGCATATATTTGATTCATTTACATTGAAAAAAGGGCAAATTACAACCTACCTTTCTAAGTTAATGGGTGAAAAACATGCAAGCATTCATGTAGTCGATGAAACACAAGTTAGCAGAACTTGCTATTATGAAATTTCAAGTATTTTTGATGAATACAATAATATTATTGTCACTGTTATTAATGATGAAACAGAGAAAAAGCAACTTCAGCATAAAGTTGAGCATCAGCAGGCATTAAACGTTGTGGGACAGATGGCAGCGAGCATTGCTCATGAAATTCGTAACCCATTAACTTCTTTAAAGGGTTTTACAGAATTACTAAAATTAAATGCTGATGATGAATCACGCATGTATCTCTCTGTTATTGACAGTGAGCTTCAACGGATGGAACAAATTTTATCCGAATTATTAGTGTTGTCTAAGCCAACAACGATGAAAGTGGAATTATTAGAACTGGATCATATTGTAAAGCAAGTCATTGAGTTTATGCTACCAGATGCACTCATGAAAAATATTATGATTCAGTATATTTCAACCTCTAATCAAGTCTATATTGGCGGCAACGAGAATCGACTAAAGCAAGTGCTGATGAATTTAATTAAAAATGCAATGGAATCCATGAACAATGGTGGTACGATTACCGTCGAAATGGCAACAAATGACTGTGCGATTGTCGAACTTATGATAAAAGATGAAGGTGTTGGCATGGACAGCACGACACTTCAAAACCTATTCCAGCCTTTTTACACGACAAAATCAACAGGGACAGGACTGGGCCTTGCTTTCGTGAAAAAGGTGATTGAAGAACATGAAGGAGTAATTGGCGTTAGTAGCGAACTACAGAAGGGGACATGCTTCCATCTGCAGTTTCCAATTTACACGTTTAATCAGATGGATACAATGGAAGTATCTACAAAAGATTCTGCTTATTTAGTAACATAAAGAAAGTAAAAATGGTTGCATAATGATCAACAAAAACTTCTAAATTATATATTGCTTTTGACAATGCTTTTCTAATGTCGCTATAATGTCATGTATAAAGAGCGAAGTGAGAGGAAAAGAATATGCCGTCAGAAGATCTAAAACAATCTTTAAAATTATATATTGTATTATCACGTGCACTAAAAGCAATTAATGAAACAACACATCAATTATTTCAGGATAATGGTTTAAACCCAACTGAATTTGCTGTTCTAGAACTTCTCTATCATAAAGGAAGACAGCCATTACAGCAAATTGGCAATAAAATTTTGTTAGCCAGTGGGTCTATTACGTATGTCATTGATAAGCTGGAGAAGAGAGGTTACTTATTACGAGTATCTTGTCCTGCTGATCGTCGTGTTACGTATGCAGAAATCACCCCTGAAGGTGAAGCTTTTATGGGAGAGCTGTTCCCAAAACACGAACAGCATTTGCATGAATTAATGAGTGTACTATCCCCAGAAGAAAAAGAACAAGCTATTACGTTATTGAAGAAAATTGGCCTTTCTATAAAGGACCTATCTTATTAAAAAAGTTGTCTCATTGATTTGAGACAACTTTTTTGTTATCAAATAGAAGGACGATAGACTATGTCTATCGTCCTTAGCATTTTATTATTTTTTAGATATAGTTGCTGCCATATTAAGCATAGCATCTGTTAAATCTTGTTCATCATTATCATGAATAGTTAATTTTGTAATGAGACCATCTTTCTCAAGGACAACCCCAATTACTTTCTCAGTGTCGAAGTCCACAACATAACCCTCGATATTTTGAACATCTTTGAATGCTGCTAATTCCTCAGCAGTTAGAGCGACTGTTTCACCCACTGCGTTCATATAATCTTGCATAGTTGTTTTTACTTCTTCAAAGCTCGATTGTGAAGCTTCAATTGTTTCAATACGCATAAACACTTCGTCATCATCATTTGACACTAACATGTCTTTACCAGGCTCTTCTTGTGTCAGTGTAAACCCAGGAAGTTGTTGTAGTTTATAGCTTTGATCAACACTTGCAGATTCAGTTGCCTTTTCTGTTTTATCTACACCATTTTGGACGTATTTTACATCTTGTTGAGGCTGTTTAGAAGCATCCTCTGTATTTGTATCATTTGATGCAGGTGTATCTTCTTCTTCCTCATTTGATTCACCTGCTGTATCATCTCCAGATGGTTTTTGATCGGCAGCAGTATTTGATGGCTCATTTTGCTGAGCATCTGAATCCCCTGTTTTATCAGATGTATTACAACCTACAACTAATACGGCTGTTAGTAATAATGCAAGAATAGAAACTAATTTTTTTTGCATAAAAAACCCTCCTTTTCTAAATTAAACGTTAGTAAAGATAAAATGTTTCCAAATATTAATGTTATGATGTTAAAGGTAACACTAAAAATAATAATAGTACAAAAACGACATGAGCTACAATAACAAGTGGCATACTTTTACGCCATTCATATAAGAAGCCCCAAATAATGCTTGTTACCAATGCAGCAATGACACCAAGCATAAATCCGCTAAGGGCAATTGATACAGCACATAATACTGCGGTAACTAAGACAGCCAGCGGTGGGCGCATAAAACGTTTTAACTGTTGTTGGATATAACCACGCCAAAATAATTCTTCACCTATAGCGACGATAAATACGAGTAAAACATAGTGCCAGATATTTTGTGGTCCGTAGCTTGCTAAAAATTTTTGAACGGATTGTACTAGATTATTATTAATATATGGAGCGAGCCAGTAACCAAAGCGAATAATACCATATGTGATGGTACCGTATCCAATACCAAAGAGTAAAAATTGCCATGTAGGTAATTGATCTTCAATGGAGCCAGCTAAGATGGCAATGGCAATACATACTAGTAGAGTGAATGCATACATGTACCAAAATACAGCTTGGTTAGCAAAGGTAAAAGCAAGCATGCCATAAACGAATAATAAAGAAAGGAGAAATAGTATTGTTTGTTTCGAATTTGTTAGCATATTCGACCTCCATACCTTAATCTTATCAAAAAAATAGTCCCTTATCATCTATTAAGACAAATAGGGACTATTCAGACTATTAAGCTTCATTAGTATATAAGATTTTATATCGTTTATGATTGACGACCGTTTTTTCTTCAATTTCAAGGGAATCAAAATTCTCCATATATGTTAAATTAACGATCACCGAATTTTCATTTACCTTTTCTACAATACCTTGGAGACCATTTTTAAACTCGATAATATTTCCAACTTCAGCTATTTTCACAGACAGTCAGCTCCTTCATCGACTAATAATATACAGTTTGCATGAAAAATTGGTAAACGTAAAGCTTTTTTTAAATAATTCATAATTTATTACACAAATGAGGAAAAGAGAGGAATAAAGTTCATGGAAAAATACGAAAATATGCTTAAACAATTACAAAATGGGGAAAGAGAAAGTATTGAAATCCAAAAGGAAGAATTTTACGAATTTAGAGAAATACTTGTAAAACACCCATTATTTAAACATTTTAGAGGTGAGGCCAAGCAAAATGGGCGAATTATCTATACTTATACTGAAACACCAAGAAGTTAATTTGTCGAACATTGTCGTAAGTTAATGCTGTAAGAAATGAAATATAAATGTATAATAATGGTATGATTATTTGTGTGTGGAGGGTTGTATGAATGGTCAATCTACTCTTGAAACAAATGGAACAAACTCGTGAGATGATGATTCGCTCAGGTGTAGAAAACGGGTTACAAAATGCAAAAACCATTCAACTGAGTCGCAGATTAGATCAGTTAATGAATACTTATTATAGACAGATGGCATTTGAAGAAGAAAAAGACCAAGAAGACTAACAAAAGATTGTTCCAGTATTCAGAGTAAAAAAACATTTTAACATATATGTTTAAAATGCATTTCAATGGGGAATAACTTACTATGAACACAGCAACATTCTCATTTCCCCCTTTAGAGCAGTGATCCCCCAATCACTTGCTCTCTTTTTTTTTGCTTATTCGGTATATATGCCCTACCTATAAATTTTAGTACAAGTTGTGGGAAGAGTTTGAATTATCCCATTCATTCACCTAAACTGAAAAGATATAGAGTTGAACTCTCATGGAGAGTGCAGACATTCTAGAACAAAGGAGCATTGTACATATGACAAAGAAACGTATTGCATTTATTGGAACTGGAGTAATGGGTGCTAGTATTATTAAGCATTTATTAAAAAATGGTCATGAAGTTACTGTCTATACTCGCACGCAAGAAAAAGCAGAACCTCTTGTTGCTTTAGGGGCATCATGGGCAAGCTCGCCTGCTGAGGCATTTAGAAACCATGAAATTGCTTTTACAATGGTTGGTTATCCTTCAGATGTAGAGGAAGTATATTTTGGGGAAAATGGCCTCTTCCAAACAGCAGAACAAGGCAACATTGTTATTGATATGACGACATCAGAGCCATCTTTAGCAAAGAAAATTTATATGCATGCTCAATCCATCGGAGTAGAGGCTTTAGACGCCCCTGTTTCAGGAGGGGATATTGGTGCACAAAATGGCACTTTGTCGATCATGATTGGTGGTGATCAAATCACATACGACAAGGTATTGCCAATTATGAAGCAGTTTGGAGGTAATATAATTTATCAAGGTGAAGCAGGAGCTGGACAGCATGCAAAAATGTGCAATCAGATTGTCATTGCCTCTGGTATGATTGGCGTGTGTGAATCATTAGCTTATGGACTAAAGGCAGGATTAGATTTACCTACCGTATTACAATCGATCTCTTCAGGCGCAGCAGGTTCATGGTCTTTAAGCAATTTAGCCCCACGTATGATAAAAGAAGATTTTGCACCAGGCTTTTATATTAAACATTTTGTAAAGGATATGAAAATAGCTTTAGATGAGTCAAACAAAATGGACATCACATTACCAGGACTTGCATTAGCCTATGAAATGTATGAGAAATTAATCGCAGCAGGCTATGGTGATAATGGTACACAAGCACTCTTGAAGTATTATAAATAATTTGCGATGCGATTATGAATAGGAAACCTGAAGGCTCCTTAATGGGAGACCTTCAGGTTTTTTTGTTTTACTCTTTCCCGAAAAGTTGAGAATCCAGTGAGAAGCTGGATGCGCCTGCGAGAGCAAAGTAAAGAGCTATTGCACCTAATGCTAAATCTAATTCATAACCAGCCAATCCATCTGCCCCGATAAAGCCGATGCTAAGCTTTGCTGTAAAGATCGCCACAATCATTGTAATCGTTAATAAAGCACCAAATATTCTTGTTGCTAAACCTAAAATAATGGCAATTCCACCAACTAACTCAATAATTGCCACAATATACGCCATAAATCCTGGTATACCTAGACTATCAAAGAAGTCAGCTGTATAGCTAATACCGCCTTGAAATTTTTGAAAACCATGCACTGCAAAAATAACGCCTAGAACGATACGTAAAATTGTTGAACCAATATTTTGCATAATAAAGTAACTCCTTTTCTTTTTGCTTACAATTCGTAACTTAGTTTATTTTTAAAAACAACTTTTGTCAAGTAACTTAATGTATTTTTAGAACAGGTTTTTTAAAAAAGTGATATACTGTTAAATAGGAAATAATCTACAAAGGGGGGAAGTCATTTGGATCAAAAAAATATTTGTCCACGATTTGAAAAAGCACTCATGATATTAAATCATCGCTGGAATACGCTACTTATTTATCAGCTACTAGATGGTCCGCAAAGGTATTCGACCATTAAAAATCAGCTGAATATTAGTAGCCGTGTATTAACAGAACGTTTAAAGGAGTTAGAGACTGAGCAAATAGTGCTACGTACAGTAATTCCCTCAACGCCAGTTGTCATTGAGTATGAATTGACGGAAAAGGGTTATGCTATTGCACCTGTGCTTAAAGCGATCGAGCATTGGTCCTCTGAATGGGTAACCATAGATATAGAATGATAAAAAGGTATTCAAGCGAGGGGCTTGAATACCTTTTTTGGGATTCACACAGAAAATAAGCGTTCAATTATCGACCATTTGGCAGTTATTTTTCAGTGAATTTACTGTTATATTGTAAATAATATTAATTTTCTTTAAAAAAAGGTATTTTTTATTTCAGAGAGAAATTAATTGTTTATTATAGAGAATGGAGAGGAGGGTATTATGAAGAAGAGTACAGCTATAGACGTACAACATCGAAGTCAATTAGCCATTTATTTATCATTACCGATACTTTCATGGGCATTTTATGATTTTGCGAATACAATTTTTTCTTCAAATATAAATACAATATTTTTTCCCTTTTACATGGATGAGGTTTTAGGAACAAATGAAATCATGCAACAAGTTGCGAGCACCTTTATATCTTATGCAAATGCCATTGCAAGCTTGTTGCTCGTTATCTTTTCACCCCTTTTCGGTGTGTGGATTGATAACACAGGTTATAAAAAGAGATTTATTGTATGGTTTGCATCCATATCTATTCTGTTTACGTTTATGATGGGAATATTTGCGAATGTACAAACCACTGTCAATTACTCTGGTGTGCCTCTTAGTTTATTTTTGGTAGTTGCAAGTTTTGTCATAGCAAAATTTTTCTTTAATTCAAGTTTAGTATTTTACGATTCTATGATGGGTGATCTAGGAACAAAAGAAGAGATGCCCCTCATTTCAGGGTATGGTGTTGCAATCGGATATCTTGGTACACTTTTTGGATTACTTGTTTACTTGTATGTTGGTAACAGCGATTTTCATCGAGCGTTTATTCCAACAGCCATTCTGTATCTACTCTTTTCATTGCCATTATTCTTAATTAATAAAGATACGCCGATCCCAAAGTCACAACGAAAGTCCTTAAAGTTTTTAGATGGTTATAAAGAAATCATTCAAACATTTAAAGATATGAAGCAATATAAAGCAATCTTTACCTTTATGATTGCTTATTTCTTTCTAAATGATGCCATTGCTACAACGATTGCTATGATGGCTGTTTATGCGACAACAATTGTTGGCTTTAGTTCTGGACAATTTATCGTTCTTTATTTGGTCTCTACTGTCTCAACAATCATTGGGTCACTTGCCTTTGGGTATATTACGAAATCAATAGGAGCTAAACGTGCCATTACAATTGTTGCACTTATTATGATTGTTGCTTTAATATTCGCTGTTTTTGCTTCAGCACAATGGATGTTCTGGCTTGCTGGTAGTCTATTTGGTATATCACTTGGCTCAATGTGGGTGACATCTCGGACATATATTATTGAATTATCACCGAACGAAAAACGTGGACAATTTTTTGGGTTGTTTGCTTTTTCAGGTAAAGTATCCTCCATTATTGGTCCAGCCATATATGGAACTGTTACATTGTGGATGAAGGATTATGGTACTATTGCTAGTCGTGTAGCATTATCAACGTTGATCGTTATGACGGTCGTTGGTCTATTGGTACATCTAAAAGTTAATGATAAAAATGGAAATAGCAAGTAGGAGAAATGTATTGCCTATGATACAATTGAATTATAAACAGATGTAGAGAAAGGAGCGGGGTTGCATTGGAACATAAAGGAATATTATTAGAAAGTGGAACAAATGAGCTAGAGATTGTTGAATTTGAAGTAGCAAACAATAAATTCGGCATCAATGTTATTAAAGTAAAAGAAATTATTCAACCGATCCCAGTAACGTTTATCCCACACGCGCACCCGCATGTAGAAGGAATCATTCAATTACGTGGTGAGGTATTACCTGTTGTAGATATGCTACGAGTATTAGGGATTCAAGGTGCTGAGCGTAATCCACAACAAAAATATATTGTAGCAGAATTTAATAAACAACGTGTCGTTTTCCATGTAGATAATGTAACACAAATTCATCGAATTTCTTGGAATCAAATCGAAAAGCCTTCAGATATGTATCAGGGAGGTACATCACAAGTAATCGGTGTGATTAAACAGAATGAGCAAATGATTCTATTACTAGATTTCGAAAGAATTATGGTGGATATCAATCCTGCGTCAGGAATTAGTGTGGAATCTGTGAAAAAACTCGGTAAACGTGAGCGATCTGGAAAGAGAATTTTAATTGCAGAAGATTCACCGTTATTACGTAAATTACTGTTCGATACAATGAATGAAGCTGGTTATGACAATGTTGAATTCTTTGAAAATGGCCGCGATGCTTATGAATACTTAGAGGGAATTGCGAAGAGTGGTAGTGACATAGCGGAGCATATTCAATTGGTGGTAACGGATATTGAAATGCCACAAATGGATGGCCATCATTTGACACGAAAAATCAAAGAGCATCCCGATCTTCAAAAGCTTCCTGTTATCATTTTTTCAAGTCTAATTACAGACGACCTTCGTCATAAAGGTGATCAAGTAGGGGCTGAGGATCAAATAAGTAAGCCAGAGATTGCAGAGCTCATTTTACGTGTTGACCAACTTATTCTGTAATCACCATGGCTTACATGATACTTCTCAATTTTAATAATGGGTATCCTGCAAGTATAAATAAATGAAAGTAAAGTCGGATGCCTTAATTAAGAGGGTCCGATTTTTTTGTATATGTCCTAATATTATGAACAAAATAAATGGTAGATGCTTGAAGGATGTGATTATTTGAATGAATTAAAAACAGCTATTATTGATATCGGCTCCAATACTATCCGATTAGTATTATATCAATATAATAATGAAGAGGGACTTCGTGAGCTTGGAAATATTAAGACGGTAGCACGATTGCGTACATATTTACAGCCCTCAGGAGAGATGTCTGACGAAGGTATTCAAGTGTTATCAGAAACTTTATTGACATTTAAAGCCATGCTTGAGGATTTTGAAGTAACAGATGTAATAGCTGCTGCGACTGCTGCTATTCGACAAGCCACTAATCGAGACAAAATTATTGAGGAAATGAAAGAACGGACTGGTATCCAAATACAGCTTTTATCAGAAGAAGAAGAAGCCTATTTTGGATACGTTGCTGTTGCTTATTCCATGGGTACGAAATCGGCCGTAACGATAGATATCGGTGGTGGTAGTACCGAAATTACGCTGTTTGAAAATAAAGAAATTCAGCAATCACATAGTTTCCCTTTTGGGACAGTTTCTTTAAAGCAACGTTTTGTAAAAGGTGAAATTATTAATAGTAGTGAGAAAAAAGAGCTTCTTGCCTTTGTCAAAGAGCAGTTCCAAACACTCCCTTGGATAAAAAATGTTGCTCTACCCATTATCGCAATTGGTGGTAGTGCGCGGAATATTGCTCAAATACATCAACAAAAGCATGATTACCCTATTGCCAGCGTTCATGGTTATGAAATGACGAAGGAAAATTTGGATGATTTAAGCTTATTTTTAGGGCAATTAAGCTTTCAGGAATTGAAACAATTGGATGGGCTCTCATCTGACCGCGCAGATATCATTGTTCCTGCATTAGAGGTATTTAGAATATTGATGGAGGTAGTTGGTAGTGAGACCTTCCAACTGACCAAGCGAGGTTTACGTGAGGGACTCATTATTCAACGGATTTTGCAAACAGATCCACAGGCGTTTGATAAAGATAATGTATTTGAAGGAAATGCTAGAAGATTAGCACGTCAGTATGGTCGGAGTGAAATGGAAGTAGATTATTTAATGCATTTAGCAGACCAATTGTATCGTGAATGTTGTCATTTAGGCTACTTGCAATATCATCCAGAAGATTTGCATTTATTAGCAAAAGCGGCGAAGGTTTTTAATATAGGAGAGTATATCGAATTAAGCTCTTCAAGCCAACATACTTTTTATTTAATTGCGAATCAGTCCATTGATGGTTTAAATCATTTAGAACGAGTAAAACTAGCACTTCTTGCCTCCTATAAAAATAAAGATTATTTCGAACGTTTTGCTGCTCCATTTGCTACATGGATGAGTCGGGAGGAACATCGTAAAATAAGAGATTTCGGAGCGTTATTAAAATTTGTCTATGCATTAAATGTTTCAAAACGCAATATAGTACATGCTATTGAAATGCACACAGAAGAAGATCATGTTCAGCTTAATATTTATGTAAAAAAGAATGCTGCGGCTGAAAAATATCAAGCCAATCGACATAGAAAGCATTTAGAACGTGCATTAAAAATCCCAATGAAGATCAATTTTATTGAAGAAGGGTGGAACAATGGATGACAACTGAAGTAACGAAAAACGAGCTACATGGGGAAGAATTTTCCGAAAACTACAATCTATTGTTAGAGGAAATTGCAAAGCCTCAATATTATAATAATCGCGAATTAAGCTGGCTTGCCTTTAATGAGCGAGTGCTAGAGGAAGCAGAGGATATTAATAATCCTCTGCTTGAACGTTTAAAATTTTTAGCTATATTTAGTTCCAATTTAGATGAATTTTTTATGGTACGTGTTGCAGGCTTACAGGACCAGGTTCGTGCTGGTTTTCATAAGCCCGAAAACAAATCTGGCTTAACGCCGAAGGAACAGTTGGCCAAAATAGCAGAACGCACACAAGCATTAGTGCGTCGACAAACTGAGGTATATAGACATTTAATCTATGATTTACTGCCTCAACATAATGTACATATTGCG
Organism: Lysinibacillus sp. G01H; assembly: GCF_028872195.1. Lineage (NCBI taxonomy): Bacteria > Bacillati > Bacillota > Bacilli > Caryophanales > Bacillaceae > Lysinibacillus > Lysinibacillus sp. G01H. Next base: position 837,790 of record NZ_CP118397.1, read on the forward strand.
GACATGAAAGATTTAAATAGCAAGCAAAAATCATTTATCAATGAAATGTTTGCAGAAACTATCTTCCCTGTTTTAACACCTGTTGCAGTGGATGCGTATCGTCCTTTCCCAACTTTGCTTGGTAAAACTTTGAATTTACTAGTGCTGTTAGAGCAGGATGAGTCAGATCTTGAAAGTCGTGAAAGAGTGGCGATTGTCCAGGTTCCATCTGTGCTAGATCGCTATATAAAAGTACCGTCCGAAGAAGGAAAGACAGTTGTAGTTTTATTGGAGGATGTGATAGTAGCACATATTGAAAAGCTGTTTTATGGCTATAGCGTAAAATCAGCACAAGCCTTCCGCTTAACAAGAAATGCAGATTTAACTATCCATGAAGAAGGGGCTCGAGATCTTCTCGTGGAGATCGAAAAAGAGCTGAAAAAGCGAAAGTGGGGAGTAGGAAGCCGTTTAGAAGTTCGAGTGGGAGAAATGAACGAGGAAGTGCTGCAATACTTACTAGATGAATTCGAAATAGAAGAATCCGATGTATTCCATATTGATGGTCCTTTGGATTTAACGTTTATGTTCTCTTTTGTGAAAGGTATTTCAGTAGGTCGTGAGCATTTAGAATATGAAAGCTTTATCCCACAGCCACCTTTAGATTTACAGTCTGACGAAAATATTTTCGAAAAAGCACTTCAACAGGATATATTTTTCCATCATCCATATGAATCTTTTGCCCCTATTGTTGATTTTATTTCTGAGGCCGCTGTCAACCCGAATGTGTTGGCTATAAAACAGACATTATATCGAGTAAGCGGGAATTCCCCTATTATTCAAGCGTTAAAACTTGCCGCTGAAAACGGTAAACAAGTAACGGTATTAGTGGAACTAAAGGCACGTTTCGATGAAGAAAATAATGTACACTGGGCAAAACAATTAGAACAAGCAGGTTGTCTTGTGATTTATGGGATGAATAATTTAAAAACACACTCAAAAATCACGCTAGTCGTTAGTCGTCGAAACGGCAAAATTGAACGTTTTGTCCATTTGGGTACCGGAAATTATAATGATGCTACTGCAAAAATTTATACGGATATGGGCATAATAACGACAGATAAAGAGTTTGGCATTGATGCGACAAATTTCTTTAACTACTTAAGTGGCTATACAGAAAAACCTACCTTTAATCATTTAGTCGTTGCACCATTTGATATACGAGATGAGTTTATTCGTTTAATGGATGAGGAAATTGCCTGTCATAAAAAATATGGAAATGGTTTTATCCGTGCAAAAATGAATTCATTGACAGACAAAGATTTAATGATGAAGCTTTATGAGGCATCCATTGCGGGTGTAAAGGTCGAACTTATTATTCGTGGTATATGCTGTATTAGACCAGGAATCCCAGGTATTAGTGAAAACATTACCGTAACAAGTATTGTTGGTCGTTTCCTTGAACACTCTCGTATTTATTGGTTCCATCATAATGGGGAAAATAAAGTATATTTATCCTCTGCAGATATGATGACACGTAATATGATTAAACGTGTAGAAATTTTATTCCCTGTATATGCAAGTGAAGCAAAAACTCGTATTATTGACATAATGAATGCACAATTAATGGATACTGCGAAAGCCCGTATTCAAGACTCTAATGGTAAGTATCATTATAAAGAGTTTGATCGTAGCGAAGATCCATTAAATAGCCAGGAAATTTTCTTGAAGGATGCATTAAAGCCTACGCTAGACGAAGAATAGAGCAAACACGCTACTTAGTGAGGGATAGAATGAAAAAATGTAGAGAAAATGTAGCGCCATTTGCAGAATATCAACAGCTCATGCAACTAAATCCATTTGATGCAATTATTTGTTTGAGACAAGTTGATAACACAGTGTTTGAGGTCGTTGAATTTAATGAAAAGCTATCTTCAATGATTGAGCTGGAGGATATAACAGCCAAAAACGCTGAGAACTTTTTTACTAAGCAATGCTGGCTGCAATTGTCGGGATTTCTAATTGAGGAAATCAATAAACAGCATACTCTAAAATTAGGTAACGGTCTTCAAGAGAAAACATTTGTGCTTCATGTTCAGCACTTTTCTGAATCAATCGTTGCCATTATTCTTCGAGCGATAACATTTGAAGAAAATCCCTATTTACAGTTCATTGAACAACATATAAGTCCAGTGTTAACGACAGATTTACAAGGTCGAATAATTCATCAAAATATTGCTGCTACTGCTACACTATCGAGAGAGCAGCACAGTCTAATTGGACTAGATATTTTTTCATTACTAGAAAGTAAATACCTCAATGAATTTAAATTATTATTTACCAAAACAATCGAAGGTTCAGCGTTTGGCATGCCTAAATGCTTATTGAAAGGTGATTTACTAAGTAAAGAGCCCTTTTATTTAAGAACGCATCCAACCTATTATAATGGTGAAGTTGTGGGTGTTCACCTATTTGTTAAAGATGCGAATTCATTTATGAATGATCATGAAGCATTCTATTACCTAGCACTAATGGATGAATTAACAGGTATTTGGAATCGAAAAGCTTTTAAGGAGCATTGGCTACAGCATTTAAATGATAAAAAGCAAGAGCATAAGCAAGCCGCTCTTATTTTAGTTGATATTGACCGTTTTAAAAAGTTTAATGAATCCCTTGGCGAGAGCAAGGGAGATGATTTGATGCGTATGTTTAGTCATAGGTTACGGGAGCTTTGCTACTCAAAGTGTTCGCTGTATCGATATAATAGTGACGAGTTTATTTTTGTGCTCAAAGATGCAACCATCCAAAAAATTGAACGAACTGCAAACTTGATTATGGACGTATTAAAACAGCCATTTATGATAGATGGACAGGAATATTTTATAAGTGTATCGATTGGGATTTCACTTAGCCCAGCAGATGGTAAAGATATCGAGACACTTGTACGGAAAGCAGATAAAGCTTTATTTTCTGTTAAAGAACATGGTCGTTCACATTACCGCTACTACCGTGAAGATATGACGGCTATTTTTCCAAACGAAGCATTGATGGAGGCACATTTACGTCGTGCAATTGAATTTAATGAGCTAAGTCTCCATTTACAACCGCAAATGGATTTAGCAAATAATAGCATCAATAGCTTTGAAGCATTATTACGATGGAATAACCGTAAATTTGGTTTTGTATCACCAGCACAATTTATTCCTATTGCAGAAGCCTCAGGGTTGATTATTGAAATTGGTGATTGGATTATTGATGAGGTATGTCGTTACCAAAAAGAATGGCAATCGAAGGGATATCGTCCTGTACGGATTGCAGTCAATATATCTCCAAAACAGTTTAGAAAAGAAAATTTTGCCCGAAAAATTAAAACAGCTTTAAAGAAATATGGTGTACCACCTGAATTATTAGAAGTAGAAATTACCGAAAGTTCTATGACAAATGTTCATGAAACATTTTCGATTCTTACAGAACTGAAGCAATTAGGTGTTTATGTGTCTGTGGATGACTTTGGGACAGGCTATTCCTCATTAAGTTATCTCAAGCGTTATCCGATTGATATTATTAAAATTGATCAGTCATTTATTGCAGATATAGCAAAGGATGACAAAAATGAAGCCATTATAAAAGCCATTATTTCGATGTCTCATAATTTAGGATTAGAGGTCATTGCTGAGGGAATTGAAGAACCAATACAAGTCGATTTTCTCAAACGCCATCGTTGTCAAAAAGGGCAAGGCTATTTGTATAATAAACCATTACCAGTAGAAACGATTGTACAACAATATTTTGTAAGCTAGAAAACGGGTAGCACTTTCATCATAAAATAGATGAAGTGCTACTTTTTTATTTGCCGTTTTTAAGACCGTTTAAGACAATTGCTGTAAATTGCGCCATCTCAGAGGCTAGGTCAAAGTCTTCACTATGTATCAACCAATCATAGACATTGGCACGCATACAGCGCTGAATAAGTGTTTGTATGGTAGCAGCAGAAACATCTTGTCTAAATTCCCCTTGTTGAATTCCTTCCTCGATATATGTATTCATTATCTGAAAAATCTTACGTTGTGGATTGATTAAATAATGATCCTGTTTTACTTGGTTTGTCATAGCAGCCGTATACACTGTACGTAATAAATCCTTCCCCACAATATTTGTTAAATATTTCATTTGCTCTTGATATACTAAAAGAATTTTTTCACTTGCTGGTAATGAGGGATCAATATTTTTTTCAACTGTACTATAAAAATTATCAAGCTCCTTAAATTTTTCTAAAATAACATCATATTTAGATGGGAAATGTGTATAAAATGTACCCTTTGAAACATTACATGCCTTCGTAATTTGTTCAACAGAAACATGTTCATAACCATGCTTGTTAAATAAATCTAAAGAAGCTTTTAATAATTTTTCACGTGTTTCTAATGCCTTTTTCTGTCTGCTTGTGAGTGTTTCCATCGGTAGCTAATACCTCCTGTTTAAAATATTGTAAAATATCTTTTGTGAAAAATATTCTGAAAATATTAAATTTTTAATTGACGAGATGGATTTTGATTGATTATGATTTAAATGACCGAAGTCAATGACTGTGGTCAATGAGGTTATCTCGTTATTAATGTTACTTTAAAAAATGAAAGTTGGCTAGTATATCATCAAGTTTTCCGTTGTATTTTCAAGGAATGGGGAGGTCACAATGAAGGTAAAATTAGGTTTTATTGGCTTAGGGAATATGGGTTTACCGATGGCTATTAACTTATTAAGAGCAGATTATCAGGTGTATGGTTTCGATACGAATGTGAAAGCAATGGATCAATTCGCAGCAGCAGGTGGTTTCGGCCTTGAGACAGCTATGGATATTGCGAAACAATGTGATGTTATTATGACAAGCTTACCTACCCCTCAGGTTGTAGAATTGGTTTATCAGTCAGAGCAAGGAATTTTACAACATGCAAAGAAAGGATGCCTACTGATTGATTTTAGTACTGTTAATCCCGAATTAAATGATACGTTACATACAGAAGCTATAGCTTTGGGATTACGTTATTTGGGAGCTCCTGTCAGTGGGGGTGTCATTGGGGCTATCAATGCGACATTAACTATTATGGTTGGTGGTGACACAGAAGATTATAAAAGTTCCAGTGAAATATTCGGAATAATCGGTAAAAATATTTATCATTTGGGTACATCTTCAAGTATAGGGACGCGAATTAAATTACTCAATAACTTAATGATTGGCTTTTACACAGAGGCAGTCGCTGAAACGATTGTACTTGGTGAAAAAATGGGTATTCAGGCAGACACGCTCTATGAAGTATTAAGTAATAGTTATGGGCAAAGCCGTATTTATGAACGTAATTATTTGGAATATATGAAAAATGATAATTATGAGCCGGGCTTTTCGACAAATCTACTATTAAAAGATTTGAAGTTAGCTAAGGAAATGGCTGATGAAGCAGGCGTATCGCTGCGAATCGGCGAAAAGTTAGTGGATCTTTATAGTGAAATTGCTCAGCAGGGCTATGGAGAAAAAGATATGTCTGCAGCTTATTTAAGCTTAAAAGAAAAATGTAAACTAGAACAATTTTAAGAGGAGGAAATGGATATGACAACAGCACAAGATGTTAAAACATTAACACATTTTATTGGTGGCAAATTGGTTGAAGGAAAAAGTGGACGATTCGGTTCGGTATTTAATCCAACAACAGGTGAAGTCATTGCTAAGGTACCCCTTGCAACAGTAGAGGAAACACAAGATGCAATCGAGCAAGCTCAAGCAGCATTTCCAGCTTGGCGTGATACGTCAGTGGCTAAGCGTGCAGAAATTGTACTAAAGTTCCGTAACCTTATCACTGAAAATATGGAAGAGCTATTACAAATCATTTGTACTGAAAGCGGTAAAACGATTGAAGATGCCAAAGGTGAAATTACACGAGGACTTGAATCTGTTGACTTAGCCATTGGTGCGCCACACTTAATGAAAGGAGAATACTCTGTAAATGTTGGAGGTCAAATAAATGCTTATTCTGCAAAGTATCCATTAGGGGTTGTGGCAGCAATTTCTCCATTTAACTTCCCCATCATGGTGCCTCTAGCACAAACGAGTATGGCCATTGCTGTAGGAAATGCGGTTATTTTAAAAGCATCCGAGCGTGTGCCAATGACTGCATTGTATGTTAGTGAGCTTTGGAAGAAGGCGGGATTGCCTGATGGTATTTGGACAGTAATCAATGGTGATAAAGATGCTGTCAATGAACTTTTAGAAAACCCTGCTGTGCAAGCGATTTCATTCGTTGGATCAACACCAGTTGCGAAGTATATTTATGAAACTGGGTCAAAATATGGAAAGCGTGTTACTGCACTTGGTGGGGGTAAAAATAATATGGTTGTAATGCCTGATGCGGATCTTGAACAGGTAGCTAATGCCTTTATTGGAGCAGCGTATGGGGCAGCCTCACAACGCTGTATGGCGATATCTACCATTATGCCTGTAGGAAAGGATACTGCAGATCGTCTAGTGGAGATTCTGAAGGATAAAATCGCTAATCTGAAGGTTGGCCCTTATACAAATCCTGATTCAGATTTTGGCCCTGTTATTTCTCAACAATCGAAAGAAGCAATTCTTACTGCAATTGATGGAGGGGAAGCCGAAGGAGCTTCAGTAATTTGTGACGGACGAGAGCTTGACATTGTCAAAGAGTCTAAAGGGTTTTATGTAGGACCTACATTATTAGATCATGTAAAACCAGGAATGGAAGTTTACGAGCAAGAAATATTTGGTCCAGCTCGCAATGTTGTTCGTGTAGATTCCTTAGAGGAAGCTATTACACTTATAAATAAGCATGAGCTAGGCAATGGTGTCACAATCTTTACGAATGATGGATTAGCAGCTCGAAAATTTACAACAGAAATTGATGTTGGCATGGTTGGTGTCAATGTACCAATTCCAATTCCTGTTGGCTACCATAACTTCGCAGGCTTTAAAGGCTCTCGTTTTGGTGAGGGGCATATGTTTGGCCCAGATCAAGCACGATTCTTTACAAAAACTAAGACAATTTCAGAGCGTTGGATGGCTGGTAATGCCTCCCCAGCATCCACATTTGCATTCCCAAGCAATAACGACTAATAAAACCTAGAGCTGTAGAGCTATACAGCTCTTTTTCTAAAAAAGGGGATGGGGTGGGGTGTAAATGTTAGAGTATATTGGTCTTTTTGGTAGTTTAGCATTATTAGTTTATTTAACAATGAAGGGTGTAAATCTACTTATTTCAGCACCGTTAACGGCGCTGTTAGCAGCTTTAACAAACGGTCTTGCATTTTTTCCTCAAACAGCTGATAAAGATCAGCCCAACTTTCTAACGAGCTATATGGATGGGTTCACAGGATTTGTTGGTTCTTGGTACTTAATGTTCATGGCGGGCGCCATTTTCGGTAAAGTCATGGAGGACACAGGCGCTGCAGATAGTGTCTCTAAATGGATTGTAGAAAAAATAGGGGTGAAATATGCCACATATGCTGTAGTCTTAGCTGCAGCAGTACTCACATATGGTGGTGTTTCAGTTTTTATCGTAGCCTTTTCTGTTTATCCAATGGCTATTAGTTTATTTAAACAAGCAAACTTTCCACGACGTTTTATTCCTGCTGCACTGGGCCTAGGTTCTGTCACATTTACGATGACATCAGCAGGCTCACCTGAGATTCAAAATTGGATACCGATTCCATATCTTGGTACAACTCCATATGCTGGTTGGCAAGTTAGTATTGTCGTGGCTATTTTTATGGCCGTTGGTGGCTCGCTTTGGCTGAATTGGATGATTAAACGCGCTGTAAACAATGGGGAGATTTTCATTGAGCGCTCCACTGATCCAGTAGCTGATAAAACACGTAAGCTACCGAGTCCCCTTTTGAGTCTCGTACCATTATTAGTTGTTTTAGTCATTTCTTATATTTTCCATAATTCACTTGGAACCTCTGCTTTAATTGTAGCCTTAACTAGTGGCTGTATCGTGGCTTATTTAGTGAGTTACAAATATGCAAAGTCAGTTGGCGCAACATTAGCAGCAGGTGCGATGGGTGCTATTATTGCCATTGCAAATACGGCGGCTGTTGTCGGCTTTGGTGGGGTAGTAAAAGCAACACCATCCTTTGTTGCAACTGTTGATGTAATGACCAATATCCCTGGCAGTCCGCTGATTGGAGGAGCCTTAGCTATTGCGGTTATTGCTGGTTTAACAGGTTCAGCATCAGGGGGACAAACAATTGCAATGCCCTTACTAGCACCGCATTATATCGAGATGGGTGTAGATACAGAGGCATTGCATCGGACAATCGCTATAGCATCTGGTTCCCTAGATTCATTGCCACACGGAGGATATGTTGTGACAACCATCAATTCAGTATGTAATGAAAAGCATAAGGATGCATATATGCCATTTGGAGCTTTGACGGTTATTATCCCTATCATAGGTACAATACTTGCAATCATATTATTCTCATTAGGGATGTAGGAGGGATGAAGTATGCAAGGGAAAACGGTTTTTATTACAGGGGCAGCTCGTGGTATTGGTCTTGCCATAGCACAAGCATTTGCTGAGCAAGGGGCTAATGTTGTGATAACAGATAAAAATGAACAGCTTCTAGAGGAAGCCGTCGCACAATACCCCTCTTTAACTTCCTATATATGTGATGTGACAGAAGAACAAGCCATAAGAGAAGCCATCGATTTTACGATTAATAAATTCTCAACATTAGATATTTTAATCAATAATGCAGGATTTCAACATGTGTCGCTTATTGAGGATTTTAAGACAGAAATTTTTGAGTCAATGCAAAAAGTGATGGTCGTTGCTCCCTTTGTAGCAATGAAGTATGCGTTACCACATATGAAGAAAAATCAATTTGGTCGTATTATCAATATGGCCTCCATCAATGGCGTCATTGGGTTTGCTGGGAAGGCAGGCTATAATGCAGCAAAGCATGGTGTGATTGGGCTTACTAAGGTAACGGCACTAGAGGTGGCGACAGATGGAATTACGGTAAATGCTATTTGTCCAGGGTATGTTGACACGGAATTAGTACGTAATCAGTTTATGGATTTAGCACAGACACGGGGTATTCAAGTGGAGGAAGTACTTGAACAAGTGTTATATCCACTTGTACCGCAAAAACGTTTACTTGATGTCTCGGAAATTACAGGACTTGCATTATATTTAGCAAGTGATATAGCAAAGGGGTTAACCGGTCAGGCCATTCTATTAGATGGTGGCTATACAGCTCAGTAGCTTAGGAGGGAAAATATGATTCAAACAAAAACCATTTTTACTGTTCATTCACCAGGGACGATTGTATATGGTCGTGATTCATTTGAAGAAGTAGGAGAGTATGCGAAAAAACTAGGTTCTAAGGCATTAATTATTAGTGATCCAATGATGGAGAGTTTAGGATTTGTGAATAAATGCCATACACTATTAAAGACCCAAGGGATAGAAGTCGTTTCATATATAGGGGTGATAACTGAGCCGGACGATACGTATGTAGCAGAGGGATTACAGCTTTTGCAGAAGGAAAACTGTGATGTCATTATATCTGTTGGTGGGGGTAGCTGTATTGATACGGCGAAGGCGATTGCAGTAGTGGCTACAAATGGCGGCTACATAGGAGATTATATGAAAATGGCAAAAGTTGCAGCTGTTGCACCAATTCCACACATTGCAATACCAACAACAGCAGGTACAGGCTCTGAAGCCACAGATGCAACTGTTATTACCAATACAAAAAGTGATGTAAAAATGATGATTAAGCAACCAGCTTTTATGCCAACTATGGCGGTTGTTGATCCTATTTTAACCATTACTTCACCTCCAGCAATTACCGCAGCAACAGGAATAGATGCATTGAGCCATGCCATTGAGAGCTATTTATCGCGTTTAGCTCATCCTTATTCGAATGTGCTCGCCTTATCTGCTATGGAATTAATTGTGAATAACATCATAAAGGTTTTTGAACATGGAGATGATGTTGATGCTAGGGAAGCGATGTCATTGGGTTCGATGCAGGCAGGGCTGTCATTTTCAAATGCTTCTGTTGCCCTCGTACATGGAATGTCGCGTCCCATTGGTGCACTTTTTCACGTACCACATGGCATCTCCAATGCGATGCTTTTACCAGCTGTACTAGACTATTCAAAAGATGCTTGTATAGATCGATTGGCAGATTTGGGACAATTTTTTAATAAAACAAAAGAATGTCTATCACAAGAGGAGCTTGCTCAGCTTGCTATTACGTCCATTAAAGACATGTGTAAGTATATGAAAATTGGAAATTTAAAACAGTGGGGAATAGAGGAGCAAGCTTATTATCAGGCCATTCCTAAAATGGCTGAGGATGCACTTGCAAGTGGAAGCCCTGACAACAATCCGAAGATACCAACTTTAGAAGAGTTAATGGAGCTATATAAAATTGCCTATACGTATGAGTTTTAATTATATTGGAGAGCTATTCATTCGGATGAATGGCTCTTTTATATTTTTTTAGAAAATAAACTCGCATTCTATAGAATTAATATGACATATTCGAGAATATATAGTAAACTTTTAGTGAATCATCATTCATTTTTAACGAAGGGGGAAATGGAATGTTGCAAAGGAAGACGATTATTATTACGGGTGGATCAAGTGGCATGGGGCTGTATATGGCAAAGCAGTTCGTGACTGAGGGAGCTAATGTTGTCATAACAGGTCGTAATGAAGAACGATTAGCAGAGGCAAAGAAATTTATAGCTGAGGCTGGTCCCTCTATTGAGACATTCCAAATGGATGTACGTGTACCTGAGCATGCTGAGGCTATGCTCGCATTTGCTATTGAAAAATTTGGTCAAGTGGATGGGCTTGTGAATAATGCAGCAGGTAATTTTATTGTACGTGCAGAGGATTTATCACCGAATGGCTGGAAGGCTGTCGTAGATATTGTATTAAATGGTACATTCTACTGTTCTTCAGTAGTAGGCAAGTATTGGATTGAACATAAGATCAATGGGTCTATATTAAATATGGTAGCGACGTATGCTTGGAATGCAGGAGCAGGTGTGATCCATTCTGCTGCAGCAAAAGCAGGGGTACTATCATTGACGAGAACGCTAGCTGTTGAGTGGGGGAAACAGTATGGGATTCGGGTTAATGCTATTGCACCGGGTCCAATCGAGCGTACTGGTGGAGCCGATAAGCTTTGGGAATCAGAAGCAGCGGCAGCTCGTACACTAGATTCTGTTCCACTAGGCCGAATAGGAACACCAGAAGAAATTGCTGATTTAGCTACATTTATGATGTCTAACAAAGCAAGTTATATGAATGGCGAATGTGTAACTTTGGATGGTGGGCAGTGGCTCAATCAATATCCATTCTAAAAAAGTTTGCATAACGAATAGCTGGGTTGACGCATACTAAGGGTAAAGAAAGGAGTTTTGCCGATGGGTATGTGGTTAATACCAGCTCTAATTGCTATGATAATTATTTGTGTAATTTCCTTTGTATACACGTTGAAAATTGCAAAGATGACTTCTGAACGGAAGTCTGAAAAGGATACTCCGATTTCAGAAACGGTTGAAGAGTATGCAACGATTTTGAACCCAATTGTTTGGGTCTATGCAATTTTTTTGCTTTTTTTAGGGATCATGATTTTTTACTACTGGAGTAAGGCTGGCTATTAGTTAAGAACCATCTTCATTCGGTCACGAAAAACTTGACTGGATGAAGATATTCTAAGTTTTTGCTGTAAAGGCTAAAATAATTCATTGTTCATGAAAAACTCTTCTCGGCCTGGTCATGGTCATACATAGAAAAGTTGTGATATGATGAAAGGGAAGGACTGTTCTACACAGTGAGGACAGAAAAGGAGAAGAAGTTCATGATTTCAACTAACAGCAAAGACTTATTAGCAATGCCAATTAGTGATTTTATCATTTCCTCTGAAAAAGTTGCGCATGTACAAAGTGGAAATAGTGCGGAACATGCACTCCTTGTACTAACACGTACAGGGTACTCGTCCATACCTGTATTAGATTTGAAATATCGACTTCAAGGTTTACTTAGCATGAAAATGATTACCGAATCGATTCTTGGACTTGAGCATATTGAATATGAAAAGCTACCTGATATTAAGGTTGACTCTATTATGGAAAAAGAGATCGCTGTATTGAAGCTGACGGATACTTTCCAGCGTGCTTTGGATTTAGTTATTAACCACGCCTTTTTATGTGTAGTGGACGAAGATGGTACATTCGCAGGGATATTAACAAGACGTGTTATTTTAAAGCAATTGAAAAAATATATTTATCAAAAAGAGTAGTAGCTTAAGAGGGAACTCAGATGAAAATCATGAGGCCCTCTTTGCTTGTATTGGAGGTTTACAGATTGATGGCAACAGAGGCAGAAATTTTAAAAATCTTAGCTGAAGAACGCAATATGCGGAAAGCAGCAGAGCGTCTATTTTTATCCCAACCAGCTCTTTCACAACGATTACAAACAATTGAGAAAGACTGGGGTGCCCAATTATTTATTCGTTCACAAAAAGGTTTAACAGCAACACCTGCTGGTGAACAAGTTATTGCTTATGCAAAGGAAATGCTAGCCAAAAAGGAAGAAATATTTGAAACGATTCAATCCTTAACGACAAAGGTAAATGGGACATTGAAAATTGCCTGTGCATCCATTGTTGGTCAGAACTGGCTACCAAAAATTTTGAAGGATTTTGTGTCAAAATATCCAGAGGCTAAAATATCACTGATGACGGGCTGGAGTTCTGAAATTGTGAAAGCTCTTTATGAGGGCGAGGCACATGTAGGTATTGTACGAGGCCAAGTTGACTGGAAAGGAGAAAAGATCCACCTTTTCAGAGATACTCTTTATTTGGTGGACAAAGAGGTTAAAACAATTGAAGATGTGTTAAAGACAGACCGTCCATTTATTCAATATAAGAGTGATTCCAACTATTATCAAGAAATTCAACAATGGTGGCAGCAGCATTTTGCTTCAAATCCAAGAAAACAAATTTTAGTGGATCAAATTGAAATTTGTAAGCAAATGGCTTTAAATGGTATCGGTTATGCGATCTTACCTTCTATTACGTTAAATGACCACGATGCCATTCATAAAATCCCTCTATCAAATGATGAAAAAGAGTTTGGTCTTACACGCGATACTTGGCTAATTGGTTATGAATCCTCTTTTGAATTAAGACAAGTAGAGGCGTTTGTTGAAGTAGTGCAGGATCATGCACGGTGTTTGTTTGATTATACTAAATAGAATATCAGGCAGCTCTAGGGTGTTTTGGAGTTGCCTTTTTGCATTGTAGAATTCTTAAGAGTTTATGAATATTAATGAAGATAACATAAGAAATGGAACAAAATGCAATATAAATCGTATAATTATGTAACCATCTATTTACATAAAAAGGGGTTGAGCTTTTGAAAAAGACAAAATGGACGGCACTGACCTTACTAGTCATGCTTGTAATGAGCTTTATCTTGCCTACAACTCAGGCGAGTGCTGCTGCTACGCTAGAGGTGAAAGCAACAGCTGGTGTTTCTGGTAAAGCGAAATATCAATCAGTAGTACCACTCCAAGTTACAGTGAAAAATAATGGAGCTGACTTCTCAGGAGATATGGCGATTAATTCATCAAATTCTTATGAGGCAGCTTCAGCACTTGTCGTTCCAATTGATATAGCAGCAGGAGAGGAAAAGACATTTTCTTTCTATCTTGATGGTTTAGCTGACTATAGTTATTCGGACACAGATTTATTTGCCTTTTATGAGGGAAACATTGAAAAAGGAAAAAAGATTGCCTATAAGGGAACTAAACGTCTGCAATCAAATTTTTTAGACCCCTCATCAACATTCATTTATACATTAACAGATAAAAGTGATCGACTTTCAGCACTATTACGTTTATCAACATTTGTAGCTCAAAGTAATGTGGAAGTATTTAATATCAATCAATTAAAAGATTATACACTTCCAGAAGACTCGCAGGGACTTGCGATGGCCAATGTCATTGTTGTAGATGAAGTGGCTATTGCTGATTTAACACAGAAACAACAAGAAGCATTACTAAAATGGGTACAGGATGGTGGTACCTTGCTTCTAGGGGCTGCTGACCAAATCAATGCTACAGCAGGGATTTTTAAAGAGTATTTACCTTTGTCATTATCACATGAAATGACTGCGATTTCTGCAGAAGCTTTAACTAAATTGTCAGGAGGCGGCATTTTTACACAGCCGATTTCAGTTTACGCAGCTACTAGTAGTGAAGGAAGTTTACCTGTACTAACAGAAAATAATGCAGTGTTAGCAGCAAAGAAAAAAGTGGGTAGCGGGGAAGTGATTCAAACAACTTTCTCTTTAGGTGATCAACCACTTGCTTCTATGGACGGCTACGGAGCACTTTTAGCCAAAGTGATGAATATTCAAAGTATTTCCCAGCAAGGAATGATGAGACAGGGACAATCTCCTCTCGATCAAATATCTTATGAACTTCGTACCATTAATGAACTATTTCCATCTTTCGAAGTATCAGTAAGCTATATGCTTATTGTCATTATTCTTTATATTTTAATAATCGGGCCAATTCTTTATTTTGTCTTGAAAAAAGCGGACAAGCGTGAGCATGCATGGTGGATAATACCTTCTATCTCTGTTGTTCTTTCCATTGTTCTTTTTATTGTCGGAGCGAAGGATCGTATTGTTCAGCCACAAGTTCAGCAATCTGCATTCTATAAAGTAAATGAAGACAATAGTGTAAATGGCTATTATGTAGAATCCATTTTAACGAATCGCAGTGGGGATTTTGTGGTCAATGCTGACCAAAATACAACTGCCGTTGCATTAAGAAATTATAATAACTTCACAGGCACGATGGGACCATTACATGAATCTTCTTATGTAAAAGAAAATGCTAGCGGTTCAACACTAACATTACGTGATTTAAGCTACTGGTCTGTGCAATCCTTTGGTGGAAAAACATCAGCACAAAATATCGGAAAGATGGATATAGATATAACACTGAAAAATGAACATCTAACAGGAACAGTTAAAAATAATTTCCCGTTCGCATTAAAAGATGTCACATTAATCTCTGGTGTGAAAGAAGTAAAACTAGGTGATATTGAAGCAAACGGAACATTACAGGTAAATAAGGAACTGAAAACAACAGTTCTTCAAAAACCATCTATTTTCAATAATTATAATTATAGTTACCCATCGAAAAAGGATGAGGTAAACCCAATGCGGATTGAGCGAATGAAAACTTTAGCATTGCCGCTTATCGAAAAGGATAACCAGCCAATACTTACAGCTTGGACAGATCAAGCTGTGGTAGGTGTTGAATTAGAAACAAGTGCCAATATGTCACCAATTACGATGCTTGTTCAACCATTTAAAGGAAAAGTTGAACTAACAGGACCATTTACAATGAAGCGTAATAACTTCTCGTATTCAGTAGAGCCACTATCAGCTAATGGATATTATGAAAAGATCGAGGAAGAATTGAATAAATGGTACCTATCTGAAGGATTGTACGAAGTAACGATGACTATGCCAGATCAATTTATGGATGCCGTTGAATCACTCAATGAGCTGACAATTTCTAATAAGGATGTCTCACGTATGCAGCTATCCATTTGGAATAATGAAACGAATATATATGAGCCTTTAGTCGATACAAAGCAAGTGTTTACAGACAAGGTTTCAACATACTTTAATCAAGATGGAGAGCTTCGAATTGAAATCAAATATGGTCCCGACCCATCAGGAGAACAAACGAAGTTACCAGACATAGAGCTGAAAGGAGTGGCAAAATAATGATTGAAATTCGTGATTTAACGAAACGATATGGCTCCTTTACAGCATTAGATCATTTAAACTTATCTTTAGAAGAAGGCGTTGTATTTGGATTTGTTGGCGCAAATGGAGCAGGGAAATCAACGACATTCTCTATTTTAGCTACACTATTGTCACCGACTTCAGGAGATGCTCTGATAAATGGCAAAAGTGTTGTGAAGGAACCAAAAGAAGTTCGAAAGCAAATTGGTTATATGCCCGATTTCTTTGGTGTATATGATCAGTTAAAAGTAGACGAATATTTAGATTTTTATGGAGCGAGCTACGGTCTCCAATTAGCAGAGCGTCAAGTGTTAATTCCACAACTATTAGAACTAGTGAATTTAACAAGTAAACGCTATGAATATGTTGATTTATTATCACGTGGTATGAAGCAACGTTTATGTTTAGCTCGTGCACTTATCCATGATCCAAAGGTACTGATTCTAGATGAACCTGCATCAGGACTAGATCCACGTGCTCGTGTGGAAATGCGAGATATTTTACGGAACTTAAAGTCTATGGGAAAAACAATTTTAATTTCGTCGCATATTTTGCCTGAGCTTGCTGAGATGTGTGATGAAATCGGTGTTATTGATAATGGTAAATTAATTGCACATGGAAATGTAGCCGCGATTCAGGCCCAGCTACAAGGAGAAAAGCGTATTGTGTTGAAAGTGACAGATCAATTGGATGTAGTACGAGCGTTTTTAGAGGAAGATCCGCATATTTCATCAATTGATGTCATTGAAAATCGTTTAGAAATAGCCTTTAACTATCGAGGAACAAATGCTGAGCAGGTGGCATTGCTAAAAAAAGCTATGCTTACTGATTTACCAATCTATGCATTAAGTGAAGAAGAGAAGGATTTAGAGGATGTCTTTATGGCGATTACGAAGGGAGCGGACAATCAATGATGGAAAGATTTCACAATCCAGTACTTGTTAAAGAATTGAAGTTACGCTTCCGTTCTTTTAAAAGCTTTTCAGGTTTAATGTTTTATTTAGCGGTACTGTGTATTTTCATTGCAGGGTTTTTATTGCTTACAACTGAATTTACTGGCAGAGGCTTCTTTAAACCAGAGACAAGCTTTATGATGTTTGCTGTGCTAACCATCTTGCAAATGGCATTAGTTCTTTTCATTACACCAAGTTTGACTGCAGGTGCTATCAGTAGTGAGCGTGAAAAGCAAACATTAAATATTTTATTAACAACGACACAAAGTTCTACACAAATTGTTATTGGAAAATTACTATCCTCCGTAGCATTTCTAGTATTGATGCTGGTAGCGGGATTACCACTATACAGTCTAGTGTTTCTATTCGGTGGTGTGTCGCCTTCACAGCTTATTTCTATATTTTTATTTTATTTAGTCACTGTAGTAGCAATAGGTAGTATAGGTGTGATGTTTTCTACGATTACTAAGAGAACTATTGTTGCCATGATTGCCACATATGGCTCAATCATTTTCTTAGGAGGTATTACAGCATTCTTCTTCTTTTTAACAATGGCCTTTCATCAAATGGGTAATGCCATTGGAACAGGTACCTCCTTTATGACCTATTTCTGGGCATCTATTAATCCAGGTGCCTTGATGCTGACCCTTATTTCTCCAGAGATGGGAGATACGTTAGCAGAGCTTTCGGGTGTAGAACTACCTGTATGGATTACTTATTTAATTGCCTATGTATTCATCATTGTACTTTGTTTAACCATTGCGATTAAAAAATTACGTGCCAACATGAAAAGTAACCGATGAGGAGGAATTGGTATGGAGCGTCGTAAGCAATTACGAAAATATATTCAGCGTGCAAAATCGAGATTAACTCTTGAAAGAAGCATTCCCATTGCACAATACGGTTTGTTTTTGGCATTGCTTTCGAGTGCTTCTCTCGTACTTATTTCCCGACTATTTATCTGGCCATATTATCGCCAAATAGCATTAGGTGCCTTTATTACCGTTATTATTGCAACTATAGCTTATATTTGGTGGAAGCGGGTCAAAGAGAAAGAGGCATTGCATAAACTGGATCATTATTTCTCACATAATGAATTAGTGACAGCTTTATCATTTAAAGATGATCAGGATCCTCTTGTTCAATCATTATTATCGAAAGCGATGCAAAATGCTGAAAAAGCTTTCGCAGACTTTAAGGCTCGAAAGAAAAATCTATTTCGTCCAAAGGCGTTTATCGGATTGTTTATTACAACAGTTGTTCTAGCTATTCTTTATATGTTCCCAGCAGCTACGCAAATTGAAGCAATAGAGGTTGAAAAGGAGCAGGCAGTTATCGAAGATATGAAGAAGGAAATCGCTAAATTAGAGAAAAAGGCGGAAACAAAAGAAGTAAAGGAGCAATTGCAAGAACTTCAAAATACTTTAAAAGAGGCTGAAACAGCAGAAGAAGCTTTACGAGAAGTTGTCAAAAAGCAAAAGGAGTTAGCATTAAAGGAGCAGCAATTAAAGGATAAACAAACGGCTAGTCAAGATGGCACAACAGAAGGCAAAGGTTTAACGAAGGAAGAGGTTGAGCAGCTAAAAGAGCTTGCCCACATGCAGCAAGGGCTCACAGAAAATGCAAATGCCACACAAACTGCTATGAGTAAACTTGGTAAACCAGCAAGTAACTCCTTACAAAATGCAATTGCGAGTGCCAATAATGCAAGCAGTCACAATCAAAACAGTCAACAGTCATCTGGTAATTCCCAACCTAGTAATCAACAAGGCCAGTCTAGTCAAAATAATGCGCAAAGTGGTTCCCAACAGCAAAAGGGTAGTAGCCAGAGCAATGGTCAAGGCCAAGGTCAAGGACAGGGTCAAGGACAGGGTCAAGGACAGGGTCAAGGCCAAGGCCAAGGCCAAGGACAGGGTCAAGGTCAAGGACAGGGACAGGGACAGGGACAGGGACAGGGACAAGGACAAGGTCAAGGTGGTCAAGGAGCAGGAAGTGGCCAAGGCGGTCGGAATTTGTTAACGACACCGAATCGAATTGGTGGGGCAAGTGAGACATCAGTAGATGGTGGCAATTTAGGAGATGGTTCCCATGTATCTGAGCAACAAGGAAATGGTCCGATAACAAAAGGTTCTATTCGACCATATGAAGAAGTAATTGGCTCATATAAAGACAGCTATTTAGAGAGTTCAGAGCGTTTACAATTACCGAAGGATTTACAAAATGTCGTGCAATCTTATTTCACGTCAATTGAGTCGCAGTAGGAGGAAAAGAAATGGCCTTTACAGAGCAACAGTATGTAGATATGAGTACGAAATTACAACAAGTTAAAGAAGAAATTCATCGCTTCATTGTTGGACAGGAAGAAGCAATTGATTATACCCTGTATGCAGTATTAGCGGATGGTCATGCATTGTTAGAAGGTTTACCTGGCTTAGGAAAAACGATGTTAATTCGTACCATTTCAGAGGTACTGGATCTGTCGTTTTCACGTATTCAATTTACACCAGATCTTATGCCAGCAGATATAACAGGAACGAGCATGATTGAACGTACACCCGATGGGAAGCAGCAATTTACCTTTCAACCTGGGCCAATCTTTAGTCAAATGGTATTGGCTGATGAGATAAATCGCGCAACACCTAAAACCCAAAGTGCCTTGTTGGAAGCAATGGGTGAAAAAACGGTAACAATATTAGGGGATACAAAAAAAATGGCGAGACCATTTTTCGTGTTGGCAACTCAAAACCCTATTGAAATGGAAGGAACATACCCATTACCAGAAGCACAGATGGACCGTTTCCTTTGTAAAATTCTTGTACCCTATCCTGAAAAAAGCGAACTTATGGAAATTATGAAGCGAACGACAGGTGCCCAGGAAATTGGTTTACAGAAGCAGATGGATACGGATGCTCTCATTCAAGCTCAGCAAATGGTAAAGGAAGTGATGGTTGCTGATGAAATGCTAGAGTATGCAACTGATCTAGTGGTGGCTACGCATCCTGAAAGAACCGATGCGCTTGATGAGGTTAAACAATATGCTATGTATGGCAGTGGTCCACGTGGTTTGCAGAGCTTAATCAAATTGGCAAAGGCAAGAGCTTTAATGAATGGTCGTTTTCATGTTTCTGTAGCGGATATTAAATCTGTTGCTAAGCCTGTTTTACGTCATCGCATGCTGTTGAATTATGAAGGGGAGGCTTCAGGAAAAACAGCAGACGATGTGATTGATGTTATTTTAGAAAAAGTTCAGCAAGGTATTAGCAAGTGACAGCAAAATACTTATTGCCCCAAGACTGGTTAGCGAAAATCAGTCGCTTCCAAGTAGCGACGGCCTCCAAATTACGCGGACAACATAAGGGCTCGCACCGTTCTCAACGCTTCGGGGCATCCCTTGATTTCTCGGATTTTCGAGAATACCATTTAGGTGATGATGTACGCCAAGTGGATTGGAACGTCTTTGCTCGTACAGATAAATACTTTATTAAAAGGTTTTTAGATGAGCAAGAGATGCGTGTACATATTCTACTTGATGCTACCAAATCAATGGGGCAACATGCTAAGTGGTTATTTGCTCGTCAAATTGTGGCCTCCCTCGGTCTAATGGTATTAGGTCGAGATGATCGTCTATCCTTTTCTTTTGTCCAAGATGAAGTGAAGCCACCATTTCGACGGAAGGGTACCATGTATCGCCGAGCTTTTTTACAGCTAGTAACAGATATAGAGGAAGCTAATTACTCTAATCGTTTTGCCAAGGATGCACTTAAAGCTTTACCTAAAGATAGTACCGTATTATTCATTGTTACAGATGGATTAGAGCCAATTGAGGAATGGGAACAGCTATTAAAAAGGCTACCACGCTACGCTGGAGATGTTCGTATTTTGCAAATTGTAACGCAAGAAGAACTGTCACCAAATTATTCGGGTGATGTACGTCTCCTTGATCGTGAAACAGGTAATGATGTGAATGTGACGATGTCCTCTAAAGTACTGGAGTCCTACCATGCAAGACGCATACTACATGAAGAAGAATTTGAAGCCATTTGCCGTCGCTTTGGTGTTCAAAAATTACAATTGAAAGTCGAAGATGGATTGCAACATGCGATTTTCCAGCAATTATTAAAAGCACATTGGATTAGGTGAGGTGAGCCGTATTGGGCTTTAGTCAAATTATATTTAGCTGGACGGCCATCATCCCGGTCATTGTCCTACTTTATTATTTCTTTCGAAAAAAATATACAGAACAAACTGTTTCTTCGACACTTTTTTGGTCGGAGATTATGCAGGAAACTCGAGTATCGCCTTATTTAAAGCATTTACAAAAAAATGCCCTACTATATTTACAGCTGCTTGCTTTACTGCTACTTGTTTTGGCATTAATGAATCCTTATATAAAAAAATCAACCATTGTAGGTGCACAAACCATATTTATTGTAGATACTTCAGCCACAATGCTGGCAGGCAAAGAGCAATCAACCTTTGACGCTCATAAACAGGAAATGCTGAACTTGATGGATGAATTGAATGGTCGACCTGTCACATTAATTACAACTGGCGCTACACCAAAAGCTGTTTTACAGCAAGAAACCAACACGAGTGAAATAAAAAAAGCTATTCAAGATTTACAAGTAACCTATGAAACTGCTGAAATGAATAAGGCGCTGGATGTAGCACAGGCATTTGTGAGCGATACACCAACTTCTATCTATGTTTTTACAGATACACTTGATAAAAAGCAATTACCGATGGACAAGGATTCTGTGAAATGGCTAGTAAGAGGTGCTACAAAAGACTTAACAAATATCGCTATTACACGCTTTGCTGCTACGACAGATGGACAAGCTACGCTGGCACTTGTACAACTCCATAATGATACAAATACCGAGCAAAAGGTAACACTCGCATTGAATAATGCAGAGGGTGAGGAGCTAGTAGCAGAAAGTGTCGTTGTGCCTCCAAATGAAGCCATTACGAAAACATTTAAAGATTTGCCTTTAGCAAAATCCATGACAGCTATTATTGATGCAAAAGATGATTATGACATAGACAATCAACAAACAGTATTACTACAAACGACTACGTCAAAAATTATTGTTGATCAAGGCTTGCATCAACTGATACAAAAAGGTTTTCAAACAGTTAGTAGTGGCGTAAAAATCGTCCCTTCCTTGCAAGTAGCTGACAATCAAGATGCTACAATAATCACAAACCAATCAGCCTTATTGGAAAAGATGGACAACCCCCTCGTATTATTTGGTCGTGATGATGCAGAAAAAGTAGATGCGAATGGGACGGTAAGCACTAGAAGTGATGCATTATTTGCATTTAGTGAACTAAAGGATGTTTATGTTAGTGCTGTTTATCCTGGCTTTGCGGACTATGAAACGATTGCTTCTGTTGGAGAAGAGCCATTCATCCAACGCTCCCCTAAAGGAGATATCGTTGTTTTAGCGGATATTGCTGATACAGATTGGCCCTTACATCCATCATTCCCACTATTTTTATGGAGTACAGAACAGCAGCTAACAGAATCAGTTGGGTCACTTGGGATTTTTTCACCCAATGAACAACGTGCAGTTGCTTTAGCGCAAGGAGACTGGAATGTTTATTCGCAGGAAGACGAATTTCTTTCGTCTGTTACCAAGGGTATGCTAACTGCGCCCAAACAGCCAGGCATTTATATGGTACGCTCAAATAATGAGGAAAAACAATTGATTGTGCAATTGCAAGCCCAAGAACGTGTTATTGAACAAGGAACAAGCTTTACAATAGGTGATATCTCAGACAACGGAAAGGAAGAAGTTTCGATGACCTCTTTCGTGCCTTGGCTAATTGTGATTATTTTACTATTGCTTGTTTCAGAGTGGGAGGTGCAACGACGTCGTGGATTTACGAATTGATATGCCGTTAGTATTGTTGTTACTCCTTCCTTTATTTTTGTATTTTGGATGGACATACTTTCATGAGCGGCAGCGACTCAAAAGAAGTCATATTGTTGTACTTACTATTCGCATAGTGGCAGCAGGCTGTTTAGTTTTTGCACTCGCAGGTCCCTATCTATTATTACCAATAAAAGAAGAACAAATTGTTTATTTAGTAGATCGTTCTGCTTCTATGAATGGTACGGAAGATGAGATGGTTCAGTTTATACAGGAGAGCCTACAATCAAAAAAAGAACCACAACTTGCGGGCATTTATTCATTTTCCTCTACTTTACAAACAGAAGCTATTTTGTCTAAAACATTAAAGGAAGTACCAAAACTAACTGAAATCAAAGCTACCGATCAAACGAATATAGAACAAAGTTTACAGCTTGCTTCAGGGATTATAGATCCTAAAAAAGCAACTCGTCTTGTGCTATTAACAGATGGTAATGAGACAAAGGGAGATGCTTTAGAATTTGCTACGAAGTTGAAAGGTTCCAATATTAGTGTTGATATTAAGCCTTTTAGTCAACCAGTTGTCAATGATGTATCACTAAAAAGCTTTGTATCCCCTCAAGTGGCTTATGTTGGAGAGCAACAACAATTAGTGACAGACATACATGCAACCTCAGCAGGCCAAGGTGAGCTGTTATTATATGAAAATGATGAGCTTATTCATCGAGAGGCAGTTGAGCTGACAGAAGGCACGAATGTGTTTACCTATAAACATGCAGCAACAGCTGAAGGACTTGTAAAATATGAAGCCGTTGTTCAAGTTGGTCAGGATGCTATTTTTGAAAACAATAAGTTAACTAGTGTCACAATGGTTCAAAGTGAACCACATTTATTAATCGTTAATGGTTATGAAACAGCTTCACCCATCGCAGCAGCACTTGGTAGTCAATCCATTGCCTATGATGTTGTAGCGCCTAACAGTCTACCAAATGAACTATCCAGCTATTTGCAATATAATGCTATTATTTTCGACAATGTACCAGGTCATTTAGTGGGTGAAGCAAAAATGAGTGTTATTGAGCAAGCAGTCAAAAACTTTGGAGTTGGTTTTACAATGGTTGGTGGAGAAAATAGTTTTGGTCTAGGCGGCTACTTTAAAACACCGATCGAAACCTTATTGCCAGTGGAAATGGAAATTAAGGGCAAAGAGCAATTACCTTCCTTAGGATTAGTGATTGTACTTGACCGATCTGGCAGTATGCAAGGCTCGAAGCTTGAGCTTGCTAAGGAAGCAGCGGCACGTTCTGTTGAGATGTTGCGAGACGAGGATACATTAGGATTCATCGCCTTTGATGATCGTCCATGGGAGATTATAGAGACAGGGCCTCTTAGCAGTAAAGAAGAGGCTGTGGATACTATTTTATCAGTAACACCTGGTGGGGGAACAGAAATCTATAGTTCATTAGCTAAAGCCTACGAGAACCTTGCTGATTTAAAGCTCCAACGTAAGCATATTATTCTCTTAACAGATGGGCAGTCACAGGCAGGGAACTATGAGGATTTAATTACTGAAGGAAAAGAAGATGGTATAACCTTATCGACAGTAGCGATTGGACAAGATGCCGATGCGAACTTATTAGAAGCGCTTAGTGACATGGGCAGTGGACGTTTCTATGATGTCATAGATGAGCAAACCATTCCTTCTATTTTATCTCGTGAAACTGCTATGATTTCCCGCACCTATATTGAGGACAATCCATTTTACCCTGCAATTTATAATGCAGCAGGATGGAACGTACTGTTTGCTAATGGTGTCCCACAAATGAATGCATACATTGGGACAACGGCAAAACAGGGGGCTACTGTCGTAGCAGAAAGCGAAAAGGAAGATCCTGTGTTAGCGCAGTGGCAATATGGTCTTGGTAAAACATTTGCCTTTACATCTGATTCAACGGGTAAATGGACAGGAGATTGGGCAAGATGGAAAAATTGGGGAGTATTTTGGCAAACACTTATTTCTCAAATGCTACCAAGCTACAATGATGTAGCCTATGATGTAAGATTGGAAGCAGATGGTTCCTTTATGATTACAGACCCTACAAATGAAGCTGCATTTTTAGACATTGTTGCAGTAAATGAAGCAGGGGAGGAGCTAGAAACACAACTTGAAACCATTTCCGCATCCCAAGTTCGAGCTGTAGTACAAGCTGAACCTGGATTAATTTTCTTCCGTGTAGCAGATGAAAAGCAGGCCATCTATCAGGCAGGGCTAAGTGTTCCTTATAGTGCTGAATACGAACTACTCCCTGTAAATAACCAACTGATAGAAGAGTTAACTCAGCGAACAGGAGGCACTGTTTTAAAGGAACCACAAGATGTCTTCCGTGACTTTACGACAAAAGGAGCAGATCGGCAAAATATTGCCACATGGCTACTCTTAGCGAGTATGCTTCTTTTCTTTATTGATATTACCATAAGACGTTTTGGTTGGAATTTCCTAACGAATACGAAGAAAAAAGAGCCGCTGGTTGAGGAAAAAACTCTACAGGCAGAAGACACAAATGTAGCACATTTGTTAAAAGGCATGAAAAAACGATCTTAAAATAGAGGAAGCAGCAGTGCAAACTTAATAGTTTTGCACTGCTTTTTTATATTGTTTGAATAGAGAGTTGTCCCCTTTGTTAGAGCGGGTAAGATGATCTAAAAAGTGGGCTCTTTGCTCATAAGGAGAGAAAGGCGCTCTAAGTTGAGTCATTGCCGCTCATAAAGAGTAGAAAAGCGCTCCAAGTAGAGCCATTGCCGCTCATAAAGTGGAAAAAGGCGCTCTAAGTAGAGGTATTCTCGCTCATAAAGGGAAGAAAAGCGCTCTAACTAAAGTCATCACCGATCATAAAGAGAGATAAAACCCTCCAATCCCTCTCAATAAAGAGAAGAATTAAACCTCTTTACTAGCTCTGTTTTACGCATGCTACTCGCAACCATTACACCTAAAATGGCGCCGATTGTACTTGATGTTAAAAAGGCTGGTAGGAAGAAGAATGCTGCTACAGATGTTCCCATGAATAATTTTGCGTAAGGGACGG
Organism: Lysinibacillus sp. G01H; assembly: GCF_028872195.1. NCBI lineage: Bacteria > Bacillati > Bacillota > Bacilli > Caryophanales > Bacillaceae > Lysinibacillus > Lysinibacillus sp. G01H. The sequence continues at coordinate 863,549 of NZ_CP118397.1, forward strand.
CAATAAGTGAAGCCAGAATGCCAGTTCCGATAACTTCTCCGATACCAGCTAACCACATCTTATTGCTATATTTATAGGCAAGGGCAGCACAGAACGCACCGATGATACTACCAGGGATAGCTAGTAGAGAGCCTGTTCCAGTAAAAATACGAATGATGGCAGTGACAAAGGCAACTATAACTGTTGGTACGGGTCCAAGTATAATCGCTCCTATCACATTAATAGCATGCTGAACGGGGTAAGCACGTGCGATTCCTGTTGGGATGGATACGAAAGTAGAGCCTGCAACAGCAATGGCTACTAATAAAGCCATGACTGTTAATTTACGAATTGACATAAAGTTCACTCCTTTTGGTAAAGTTGGTGAGGAAAAATAAAAAGGCCACCCCCTTTAAACAATAGGAAGCGGCCTTGCATGTATATAGTGACAACAGCAAGTAGCGCCACTTCCCTCCGCTAGTGTGAACTAGATCAGGTTCAAAGGGTCCGTATATTACCATATACGTCTCAGCCTTTTAAAGACTCCCCTAGTGGTTAAGATTATTCAATTTAGTGAATCAACAATAATGTAACATACTGTTAAAAATAGTCAATGATTTTTCAGACTATTTTGGATCGGGATGCATTAAATGAGGTGCTTTTTTCACTGTCCAGATGAGCGCAAGGAAGAAACAAGCTAATAATATGATAGAACCAAAAATATAGGGGCTATTCATATTCCAATCAAATAATAAACCTGCCAAAGCGGGTCCAATCATATTCCCAAGGCTCATATAGGCATTATTCAAGCCCGCAGCAAATCCCTGCTCTTTTTCTGCAAGTTTTGAGATGAGTGTATTAACAGCTGGACGAATTAATGTCGTTGCTGTAGAGAAAATTGTTGCTACAACTAATATAAGGGCAAAGCCAGAAACAAATAATATTAAGAAAATAGCAACGGATGCAATAAACAAATTAACTAGTACTACTTTCATTTCACCATAACGATTGAACAGTGGTGTAATAATAAACATTTGTACTACTACTCCAAAAGCACCACCAACAACTAATATAATCGCTATATCTACAGGTGTGTAATTAAACTTTTCTGTCACAAATAATGACAATGTCGTTTGGAAATTTGCAATTCCAAACGAGAACACCAGCATAATTATGAGCATAACAAAATAAGGCATATGTATGGAACGAGCCATTTGCTTCGCCAGATTGTCTTGCTTTTGTTTCTGTTGCGCAGTGTTTGGTTGGGTAGAAGGTAATAAAAAGTAAGATAAAATAGATGCTACAATGGCTGCAGCTCCAGCTGTGAAAAATGGGAAATGTAAGCTTACCTTTGCTAAAAAGCCTCCAATACCAGGTCCGATCATAAAGCCAAGAGACATGGCGGCACCCAACATCCCCATACCTTTCCCGCGTTCTTCATAGGTTGTGACGTCAGCGACAAAAGCCATAATAGGAGGTGCAACAAATGCGGAACCTAGACCACCTAAAAATCGTGCTAAAAAGAGCATCCATACATCTGTAGCAAGGCCAAATCCGATTTGTGCAAGACCTGTTACGATAAGACCGAAAATAATTAAATTTTTTCGACCGTACTGATCTGAAAGATTCCCAGCAATAGGAGAAAATACGAATTGAGCTAAGGCGAACGTTGCGATTAGCATACCTAGAACTTGTCCTGCTGCACCAAATATTTTTAAATACTCTGGCATGACAGGAATAATAATGCCAATACTCCCCATTGCGATAAACATATTAAACATTAAAATATACAAAGCCGCCTTATTGGACTTTTGCTGGGTCATCGAATGAACCCCCTTTTTGTAATCAAATATAGTACAGTCTATCATAAAGAATTATTGCTTGGCTAATAGTTAAGATTATCGTACTGGTTCTATATTTAGAATGGTTTTCCACAAAAGTTTTCATCTGCGTACCTAAGGATGATGAAATAATACATGTTAGTCATAAAAATTGAGGGAGAAGAACTATAGAATCGAGCAACAATCGATGGATTTCTCTTATAAAAGGAGAATTAAAAAATTTGTGAGTCTGTCTGTAATGGTCTATAAATTGTAGCGACTGTTATAGTAGTGGCATCAAAATTATTATGGCTTATTTATTGTTAATACAATGGATAAAGAAAATATAAATTTATGCAGGTTCGATGAAAAAATCTATAGGTAAAGCTTTTCCATAACAGATGATGTGAGCATCTATTAAAATTTAGATAAAATATTTTCTAAATATAATAATACAAATAGTCGATTGAAAATTTTCTTATTTAATAGAAAGTTAGATAGGCAGAGAAAAAACTAGCGAATTGGTGTGAAAACCATTTCGCTAGTTTAATTACCGGATACTCATTTTAAATTCTAAAAATAATTCGTTGTATTTCCCTAAATAATCAGGTCCCAAATTTTTGTAGACCTCTAATGTATCGCGTTGTTCTTCAGAAGGATAGTAGCGTTCGTCAGAAACAACTTCTGCGTCCATCAAGTCCATGGCTGCAATATTAGGAGTAGAGTAGCCTACAAAATCGGCATTTTGAGCACCTGATTCAGCACTTAGCATGAAGTTAATAAAGGCGTGGGCACCATCAATATTTTTCGATGTTTTTGGGATGACCATATTATCAAACCATAAGTTTGAGCCTTCCTCAGGTACAGCAAAGTCTAACTCTTCATTTTCATACATCATGTCAGCTGCTTGGCCAGACCATGTAAGGGCAACGGTTGCCTCATTATTGATCATTAACGGTGTAATTTCATCTCCAATGATCGCTTTTACATTTGGTGCGAGTGTGATTAATTTATCAGTAGCTTCACGAAGTTCCTGATCATCTAGTGAATTCAGAGAATAGCCAAGACTGTTTAAGCCCATGCCAATGACTTCACGCGCACCATCTACTAAAAAGACTTTTCGCTTTAAAGAAGGGTCCCATAAATCGTCCCAAGAGGAGAAGTCTAAGTCTCCAACAAGGCTTGGATTGTAGACAATACCTACTGTTCCCCAAAAATAAGGGACAGAATATTTATTGTTATCATCGAATGGTAAATCTAAAAAGTAAGGATCAATATTTTTTAAATTAGGGATTTTCTTCTTATCTAAAGGAATCAATAATTTTTCTTCCTTCATCTTCTCAATCATATATTCAGAAGGGACAGCAATATCGTAAGCTGTTCCGCCTTGTTGAATCTTTGTCATCATAGCTTCATTGGAATCGAATGTTTCATAGATAACATGAATGCCTGTTTCTTTTTCAAATTCTTTTAACAAATCAGGATCAATATATTCTCCCCAGTTAAAGATGGTTAACGTGTCTTTTCCACTTTTACCGCCACCAGCACTTAAGGCATCAGCCGCGTAGAATAAAAGGGCTGAAACGACAAGGATGGCGATGGTAGCTTGAATTAATGACTTCATCGTTGCCCCTCCATTCTTTTACTCGTACGACTAGTAATGAAATAATAACCAACAACAACTAAAACAGTAATAAAGAATACTAAACCAGAAATTGCATTCACCGTTAGAGAAATTCCTGCACGGGCCATTGAATAAATTTCTACGGATAAAGTACTAAAGCCATTACCTGTTACAAAGAATGTCACGGCAAAATCATCTAATGAATACGTAAGGGCAAGGAAGAAGCCTGCAAAAATACCTGGCTGAATATAAGGAAGAATGACACGCATCATAACGTCCTTTTTCGTTGCTCCTAAATCTAATGCTGCATCGATTAATGAGTTATTCATTTCTAGTAGCTTTGGTAAAACCATTAATACAACAATCGGTACACTAAATGCGACATGCGCTAATAAAACAGATGCAAAGCCCAGTTTAATGCCTACCATTGTAAATAAAATTAAGAAACTAGCCCCGATAATAACGTCTGGGCTGACGATTAAGACATTGTTTAAGGATAGTAAAGTATTACGCATTTTAGAATCCTTTACCGTCACAATTCCAATTGCTCCTAGCGTACCAATAATAGTAGAAATGAGAGCAGAAAGTAATGCCACGATGACCGTATTTATTAATATAACAAGAAGACGCGAATCTTCAAAAACAGCTTGATAATGCTCCAAAGTAAAGGATTCAAAATTATTCATGGAGCCGCCACTATTAAACGAGTAAAAGATTAAATAGAAAATTGGAGCATAGAGAACGATAAAAACAATTGTTAAATAGACTTTGGCTGAAGCAGATAGTTTGTTCATCGTACGCGACCTCCTTTATCCTTTTGTCCCGTAATTAGCATGATAATCACCATGAATAAAATTAAGAATACAGCAATAGTGGAACCCATACCCCAATTTTGTGTCACAAGGAATTGCTGTTCAATCGCTGTGCCTAGAGTAATGACACGGTTCCCTGCAATTAAGCGAGTAATCATGAACAGGGATAGGGCAGGGATAAAGACGACTTGAATACCAGATTTAACGCCATCCATTGTCAATGGTAAAACAACACGACGGAAGGTTGTAAAAGCCGAAGCACCTAAATCACGTGCTGCATAAATGAGTGTTGGGTTTAAACGATCTAAAGAATTGAAGATCGGTAAAATCATAAATGGAATAAAGATATAGACCGACACAAAGACAAAGCTAATATCGGTAAAGAGCATTTGCTTTGGATCAAAGCCAAATACTTCGATAAATGCATTAATAGGCCCGTATAACCCAAAGATGCCGATAAAGGCATATGTTTTTAACAAAAGATTAATCCATGAAGGAATAATAATAAGTAGAAGCCAAAGTTGTTTATGCTTTGTCTTCGTTAAAAAATAAGCAGTTGGGTATGAAATTAATAGTGTAAAGAATGTAATTAAAAATGCATACCAAAACGAGCTCAAAGTCATCTTTAAGTAAACCGAAGAAAAGAACGCTTTGTAGTTATCGAGCGTAAAGTTGCCATGTAAATCAAGCAGGGAATAATAAACAACGAGTGCAATTGGCGCGATAACGAACAAGGCAATCCATAACACATATGGAAATAACGCTGGTTTCGATGTTTTAGTTTGCATCTTCATCGTCTCCATACGATTCTAATCGTTTATCAAACTCTTCCTCTGTTTCGTTTAAGCGCATTACGTGAATCGCCTCAGGATCAAAGTCTAAGCCAATCTCAGTCCCTACTTCTGCTTTCTTCAATGAATGGACTAGCCACTCATTACCATCTTTATCATATGTGGATAATTCATAATGTACCCCTCGGAATAATTGTGTATCCACTTTTACCACAAGTTTGCCTTTATCAATTGTTGTCATTTCTAAATCTTCTGGTCGAATGACAATATCTATTTTTTCATTTGGCTTCATCCCTTGGTCAACACATTCAAAAACATTGCCAGCAAATTCAACCTTGAAATCCTCAATCATCACGCCAGGTACAATATTGGATTCACCAATAAAATCAGCAACAAAGCGGTTAATCGGTTCATCATAAATATCCACTGGTGTACCTGATTGCTGAATTTGTCCTTCACTTAAGACAAAAATTTCATCACTCATGGCAAGTGCTTCTTCTTGATCATGTGTAACAAAGACAAATGTTTTGCCAAGACGTTGTTGTAATTCACGTAGCTCATATTGCATTTCTGTACGTAGCTTTAAGTCTAAAGCTGAAAGTGGTTCATCCAGTAAAATTACTTCAGGGTCATTGACAATGGCACGTGCAATCGCGACACGTTGTCGTTGTCCACCAGACATTTCAGATATTTCGCGGTTACCATACCCTGCCAAATTGACAAACTTTAAGGCTTCAGCTACACGCTCTTTTATGTCCTTTTCAGGAAGCTTTTTAATACGTAGGCCAAATGCGACATTTTCAAACACATTTAAATGAGGGAACAGCGCATAATCCTGAAAAACAGTATTAACTTGACGTTCATTGGCAGGAACTGCATTAATCTTTTTATCATGGAAAAATACATTTCCAGTTGTAGGTTCCGTAAATCCTGCAATAATTCGTAAAATGGTTGTTTTACCACAACCTGATGGACCAAGGAGTGTATAAAATTTCCCTTTTTCAAGCTCCAAATTGATATTTTTTAAAACGACGGTGCCGTCGCTATATGACTTTGAAACATTTTCAAAGCGGATAATTGAATTGGTTGTCATGGATGCGCCTCCTTAAGCTATAAATAAGAATCTGTTGCGACAAGTAAAATTTTTGTTTCATCATCATGTGCATTAAAAATCTGATGATGGTCTGTCGCGTCATAATAAAGTGCGTTACCTTCACTTGCGATATACTGTTCATTCCCTAAAACGAGACGAATACGCCCTTTAACTACATAAATAAATGTTTCAGAAAGCGAAGGCTCAAACTGTTTGAACTCGCCATCTGCCGCAAAGGTTAAGAAAATGGGTTCCATCTCTTTTTCATTCGAAGTAGGAATCAGCCATTGAATTTCATATTTTTTTTCTTCATCTGTATAGGTAGATTGATCTTCCTCTGTATAAACAACCTTCTGTTCAGGTGATTCATCATCAAAAAAGTCTTTGGGTCTTGACCCTAATACTTCTAATATTGAAAATAATGTTTCAATTGAAGGTGAGTTTAGATCCCGTTCTAATTGGGAAATATAACCTTTGCTTAAATCTGTACGTTCTCCAAGTTCCTCTTGGGTAAGACCCTTTTTTAAACGAAGCGCTTTAATTTTTGCTCCTATTTGCATCTTTTCCCTCCTAAGAGAAGTTTAGCAATGATAAACTTTTGAAATATGAAGTTTACTTTAACGAAACTTTTAGTTTACTAAAACCATTACAATTATACATAATAAAAAAAAATTTGCAATCGTTTTTCGTGAAAAAAATAGCTATAAAAAGTTAAAAAATGGGGTATAAATGAAAGTGAGAAAAATTTTGAATAGTGTAGAATATTATTGTCAAAAATAGCTTGTAGATAGACAATAACTATAATTCCAGTTGTGGATTTGACGAATTTTTGTCAATCCATTTCAATCATCCAAACGGGCGGAGTTTACTTGTTTGAAAAACTGCGGTTACTCTGCTATCGTAGAAGACGAGTTCGCTAGTGCGAATGGAATATATAAACTACATATTTATTTGGAGGGATTTATTATGGCAGAACGCATGGTAGGTAAACAAGCACCTGACTTTACAATGGAAGCAGTACTTTCAGACAAATCATTTGGTAAAGTATCATTAGAAGATATTAAAGCACAAGATAAATGGACAGTTCTTTTCTTCTATCCAATGGACTTTACATTTGTATGTCCAACTGAAATCACTGCAATGAGCGATCGTTATGACGAGTTCGAAGACTTAGATGCAGAAGTAATCGGTGTTTCTACTGACACAATCCATACACACTTAGCATGGATTAACACAGACCGTACGCAAAATGGTCTTGGTGAATTAAAATACCCATTAGCTGCTGATACAAACCATCAAGTATCTAAAGAATATGGTGTATTAATTGAAGAAGAAGGTATCGCATTACGTGGTTTATTCATCATCAACCCAGAAGGCGAATTAAAATACCAAACAGTATTTGATAACAACATCGGACGTGATGTTGATGAAACACTACGTGTACTTCAAGCACTACAAACTGGTGGTCTTTGCCCAGCTAACTGGCGTCCAGGCCAAGCAACTCTATAATCTAAATAGAGTCGATTATGCGAAAAATTAAAAGTCCCCACGACAAGCTTGTGGGGACTTTTAAATGAATTTTTGTTTTGGGAAAGAGTTTTTTTACCCCGTTATCTAAATATTTGAAGACAAACGATCTTTTAGAGGAGGATTTTTATGAAACTTCGTGAACAAATGCCTGAATTAGTTGGCGCAACGACTTGGTTAAATGGTGAAGTAACTAAAGCAGAATTAGTAGGCAAAAAACCAACATTAATCCACTTCTGGTCAGTAAGCTGTCATTTATGTAAAGAAGCAATGCCAGATGTGAACAATTTCCGCGATCAATATAAAGATGAATTAAACGTTGTAGCAGTACATATGCCACGTTCTGAGGCAGATACTGATTTAGATACAATTAAAGCAGTAGCAGCAGAGCATGATATTGTGCAACCAATCTTTGTAGACAGTGAAATGAAGCTAACAGATGCTTTTGAAAACCAATATGTTCCAGCATATTTTGTGTTCGATAAAGATGGACAGCTGCGTCATATGCAAGCTGGTGGTAGTGGTATGAAAATGCTAGAAAAGCGTGTAAACCGCGTTTTAGATGAGATGCGTAACGCTGAATAATAATGATATGGTGAAGACGGGGATTGAGATCCTCGTCTTTTTTGTTGTCCACCATTGACAAATTGGCTCTTGTTTTGACAATACATATAGCAGAGAATAGGCTACAATGGTGGTATAGTAGTTTTCGGAGGGATTTTTATGATGAAAAAAGAGTTTGCAGTCATAGGGCTTGGACGTTTTGGAGGCAGTATTGTTCGTGAATTAATGAGTCAGGGCGCACAGGTAATGGCAATTGATCATTCTTCAGAGCGTGTAGATGAGTTTGCTTCCATTGCTACACAAGCTGTTATTGCAGATTCAACCGATGAATCGGTGTTGAATTCATTAGGTATTCGTAATTTTGAGCACGTGATTGTAGCAATTGGGGAAGATATACAAGCAAGTATATTAACAACGATCATTTTGAAGGAAATTGGTGTTGAGCAAATTACAGTAAAGGCTCAAAACGATTACCATGAAAAGGTTTTACGTAAAATTGGCGCAGATTTTGTCGTCCATCCTGAGCGAGATATGGGTATTCGTATTGCTAATAATATGTTGTCGAATACTGTTCTAGATTATTTAGAGCTATCAGATGAACACTCCATTATGGAATTAAAGGCTAATGATGCGATTGCTGGCTATTCCATTATGGATTTAGATATTCGCGCTAAATATGGCATCAACATTGTAGGAATAAAGCGTGGGGCTGATATTATCGTATCTCCACAGGCCAGTGACAAGATTTTATTAGGAGATATTATGCTTGTTATAGGTGCTGATGTTGATATAAATCGCTTTGTTAAAAAGGCCTTGAACGGGTAAGAGCAAATGACGAAACGCAGATGGAGACTTGTTATATTCGCTGGTATTTTATTAGTTGGTGCTTTTATTATGCAAAACAGAGAAAAAAGTGAAGATGAAGCAATTTCTCTTGTTCTAGATCATGCCACAGAAATTGACCACATTGAATTATTCAAAGGAGATCAATCACTATTTCGTGCTACAGGCGAAGAAGCACAAGACTTTATTGAGAAATATCCATTAAGTCATGTAAGGAAGCTTTCCAAAAAGGAAAGAACGATTTTTGAAGAAAAGCCTGTATATCATATCATTTATAAAATGAAGGATAAGCCTCTTTATGAGGTAGAAATATTAAAAGTGGCTATTAGTTCTGAACTTGATGAAGAGTTGCAGCAAATGGTTTTTCGTATGGGTGATGCACAATATTTGATTTATTGGGCAAAAGAGAAAAAGGTACTCGAACAATCGACCAACACGCAACGATTACTTGAACAATACGACCAATAATGCAGGTAGTGATACAGCAATTCATGCTGGTCACTACTTTTTTATTCTATTTTTAAGAAAAAATTGGAAAAATATTTGATTTCATTGAGAGAGTTAGATTAAACTTTGACATAAAGAAGGGGGCTAGATGTAATGAAAATCATGTCAACTAATTGTATAATCGAACAATTACAACCAGAGCATTTTACAGATATACAAAAACTCTACTCTAATAAACAAGTTCGAACTTATCTCGGGGGTGTTCCATCAAACAGCTATATAGAAGCATCTTTTAAAGGCATGCTAGAAGCGCCATTTCCTAATACATATTTATATATTACTTTAAAGGAGACAGGTGAATTTATAGGTCTTGTCTCGATCGATGAATACCATGATAAGGAGTTGTATGAGCTTTCCTATCAATTTTTACCTCAGTTTTGGGGGAGGGGGTTAGCTTTTGAAGTGCTAACGCAGGTAATTCAGGATGGTTTGAATTATCTGAATATAGAATCTATTGTGGCAGAAACACAAACAGCTAACAAGGCATCATGTCGCTTGCTTGAAAAATTAGGAATGAAGAATGTACAGATGTTAGAAAGATTTGGGCAGGAACAAGCTGTCTATGAATTAAGTAAAAATAACGAACCGATAAGACAAATCATTGCCCTATCAGGCGGTGGGTTTTCTCAGCAGACCCCTTCATTTATCGATGAGTACATTTTACGACAAACTCAGAAAAATGAACGAGTTAAAATTTGTTTTATTCCCACAGCAAGTAATGATGCACAAGGGTATATCGAGAAGTTTTATGCAGCATTCCATCATTGTGAAGCAACCCATATTTTGCAAAAAGATATGCGTGATAGAAGCATTCGAGAAAAATTATTAGCGCAGCATATTATCTATGTGGGTGGTGGGAATACAGGTTATCTTCTTGAAAAGTGGCGAGAATATGGTTTTGATGAATTGTTAAAGGAAGTTTATCAAAAAGGGATTATATTAGCTGGCATCAGTGCTGGGGCAATGTGCTGGTTTGAAAAATGCTTTAGTGAAAATACTTATGATGATTTCGAGGAATGGAATGGCTTAGGGCTATTATCAGGTATCTATTGTCCTCATTATAATGATCAGGAGAGAAGGTATGCATTTGATCGCTGGATAGAAAATCATCCCACATTACAAGAATACACACTCATAGATACTGAGACACTTCATTTTAGGAATGAAAGGTTAGTAGCTAAAATTCAAAGCTATTAGAAGGGATGAAGAAAGTATGAGAATTCCAGCAAAACTAACACTGGGTGATGAGATTCGTGTTATTGCTCCAAGTAGAAGTGCCCAAGTTTTAAAAGTAGAGATGGTTGAACAAACGAAGATCATATTGGAAAGATTAGGGTTTCACGTATCATTTGGTGCCCACATTTTTGAATGTGATTTGCAGCACTCTTCCTCCATCATGCACCGTGTTGCGGATATACATGAAGCTTTTCGGGATCCACAAGTGAAGGCGATACTAACGGTGATTGGTGGATACAACTGTAATGAAGTTTTACCTTATTTAGATTATCAAATGATTGCTGAAAATCCGAAGATACTTTGTGGGTTTAGTGATATCACGGCCCTAGCTACAGCTATTACTACAAAATGCGATTTTATCACTTATTCAGGGCCACATTTTTCTAGCTTTCGTATGGTGCAAGCACAAAAATATCAGCTTTCCTATTTTCAAAAATGTTTAATGGAGAAGAATCCATTTTCTCTAGTTGCGTCTAGTATTTGGAGTGATGATGCATGGTATATTGATCAGGAAAATCGTCATTTTGAGGCAGCCAGCTGGAAGGTCTATTCGGAAGGCGCAGTGAGTGGGCAGCTTTATGGTGGTAATTTATGTACGTTAAATTTATTGCAAGGAACAGCTTACATGCCTAATTTATCGAATTGTATTTTATTTTTAGAGGATGATGAGCTTGTGAATCCTGCCATTTTTGCACGTGATCTCACGTCATTATTGCAAGCAACGACTATAATTAAAGGATTGGCAATAGGTCGATTTCAACGAGCTTCTGCGATGACAGAAGAACAATTACATTTTATTTTAGACAAGCATCCACTATTAAAAGCTATCCCTGTATTATATGATGTGGATTTTGGTCATACACAGCCGATTTTTACATTCCCTATCGGTGGCAATGTCCATATAAATACAAAAGAATTGAGGATTCAGGTGACTATATTTTAGAAGGAGAGCGTGTTCAACATGATCATACGAGAAGCAACCCGACATGACAGTGAACGAATTATAGCTGTTATGACAAATGCAGAGGCATCAAATTTTATGTTATTTGGACCAGGTGAGCGCAATTTAGCACCTAAGCCATTTGGGGAGTATATAGACAAGCTATATCATAGTCACCACTCAGCTTTGTTCGTAGCTGAAATGGATGAGCAGGTTGTGGCGTACTTAATTGTACAAGGCAATGAGCCGAAAAGAATTGCTCACCGTGCTTATCTTGTCATAGGCATACATAGTGACTATAGAGGAAGAAAAATTGGAACGGCTTTATTTCAACACGTAGAAAATTGGGCAATGGAGAATGGTGTACATCGTCTAGAATTAACCGTCATGGAAAATAATGAGGCTGGTGTTGCTTTGTATAAGAAAATGGGCTTTGATATTGAGGGAACGAAGCGGGCTTCGCTGTATGTAGATGGACAATATATTAATGAATACTATATGTCAAAACTATTGATTGGGAAAGGAACTAACGTATGACTACAAAAGTAAACATCGGCATTTATTCACCGTCCTCCCCAGCAACGGTGACGGCTTTGGAACGATATGAACGTGCTAAAGCATTTCTCGAGAATAAAAATTTTCGAATCGTGACAGGTTCTCTAACTGGTAAATCCGATTATTATCGTTCAGGTTCGCCAAAAGAAAGAGCAGAAGAATTGAATGAGTTATTACGCAATCCAAATGTGGATATGATTATGTCTACAATAGGAGGCACCAATGCCAATAGCATGCTACCTTATATTGATTATGAGGCTTTTCGTCAACATCCCAAAATGGTCGTAGGTTATTCGGATGCAACGGCCGTTCTACTGGCACTTTATGCAAAGACGGGTATTTCAACTTTTTATGGTCCAGCCCTCGTACCTTCCTTTGGTGAGTTTGAACCATTAGTAAATGATACCTTCAAATTTTTTGAGCATTATTTCTTTAAACCCCAAGCATTACCTTACGAAATCCCAATGCCTTCTTATTGGTCGGATGAACCTGTTAATTGGCTTGAGAAGACAGTGGATAAAAAACTCAAAAAGAATGAATGGTTAGCGATTCAGGGTGGGGTTGCTGAAGGAAGGTTAATTGGTGGGAATGCCAATGCCATGTATGGATTTATTGGTACGCCGTATTTCCCTAAAATTGTGGAAGGTGATATTTTATTAGTGGAGGACTGCTTAAAAAATGCTGCTGTTGTTGAAAAGAATTTTGCAATGCTAAAATTGCATGGTGTCTTTGACAAAGTTAGTGGGATTATTTTGGGGAAACATGAATGCTACGATGATTTAGGAACGGGTCGACAGCCATATGATATTCTACTTGAACAATTGGATGGAATAAAGATTCCTATATTAGCAGAGGTGGATATTTGTCATACACATCCTATGCATCCAATTGCGATAGGCAAACGAGTAAGGATAGATGCCACAGCTAAAAAGATATACTGTTTGGAAAGATGGTTGTAATGATAAAGCCTTGCAAATCGTAGCAAGGCTTTATTTTCTAGAGGTTCCTATAATCATCATCAGTGATAGCGTACATTTTTACATTTTGGTATTGTCCCTTAACAAGCATACTTTTCCGTAATAACCCTTCAAACTGCATACCTGACTTCTCCATAACCTTTTGTGAGCCAATGTTTTCTTCAAAGCATCGTGCTTGGATACGTACTAAATCTAATTCATTAAATCCGAAGTCAATGAGTTTTTTTGTTGCTTCTGTTGTGAACCCCTTATTCCAAAAATCCTCAGAAAGCACATAGCCAATTTCCGCGTATTTATGGGTGTCATTAATCGTCACAAAATCAATCGTTCCAATAATTGTGCCTGCATATTCAATACCCCATAACATCAGATTGCCTTGCTGATAACCATCAAATATTAATGCCATAAAAGCCTTTGTGTCCTCTAAGCTAGTGTGTGCTTGCCATGTCACATAACGCGCCACATTTTCACGGGAAGAGTAGTGAAACATTGCTTCTAAATCCTTATGTGTAATAGGTCTTAATAGTAACCTCTCCGTTTTCATAATTGGTATGTTACTCATGATTTACCTACTTTAACAAATAGTATATAAAAAATCGACCCATAATAATGAATTAGGTCGACTTTTTTATTTATTCATTTTTGTAGCACTATTATTAAAAATTTCACCTTCACATTATGGATAGCGCTTATCTGTTGCTGAGGAATCCTTAGTTTTGGTTTTATGTTTTTCATCTTTTACTTTTTCATTCAATTCTTCGACAGGTATTGGATCTACTGTTTTCATGTCCTCGTGTTTATCAAAAATGCTTTCTTTATCTGTATCCAATACATCAGGGTTATTCGTATTACGTGTTTTTGCCTGTTTATTATCATTCATTCACTATCACCTCTTACTATTAACTTTCACTTTTTTACTAGAGTGTAAACATTTTATTTTGAGTGATAGTGTAAGCTAATTGTTTGTTGTCAGCGCCAAACCATAAGTACATAGCTTTTACTTGAATGATAAAGAGTGTAGTGAAACAGAGATGGCTATCATTCCTACCATTTTTCTTAGGAAGAAATAGTGGTCTTTCCCTGAAGTGCACGTTCTTCCATAGCTATATCAAACTCTTTTTCAGATTTTGACACGACAACACAAGCTACACCATTACCAATTAAATTAGTTACAGCACGAGCCTCAGACATAAAGCGATCTACACCGATTAACAGCGCTATTCCTTCCACTGGTATCATTGGGAAGGCAGCCAAAGTTGCTGCTAATGTAATAAAACCTGAGCCTGTTACACCTGCTGCACCTTTAGAAGTAATCATTAAAATTCCGAGCAGTGTAATGATTTGAATCCAAGTTAGCTCCATTCCATATGCTTGTGCGATAAACAATGCAGCCATGGACAGGTAGATGGAAGTCCCATCTAGATTGAAGGAGTACCCAGTAGGAATGACTAAACCTACAACCTGCTTCGAGCAACCATAGTTCTCAAGCTTTCGCATCATAGATGGCAGAGCTGATTCAGAAGAGGAAGTCCCAATTACTAAGAAAATCTCATCTTTGATATAAGCGATAAATTTAAAGATGTTGAATCCAAAGAACTTTGCAATGGCACCTAAAATAAAGACAACAAATAAAAACATTGTTATATATACAGCAGCCATTAATAAACCTAGATTACCTAAAGATTTTAAACCAAAATTCCCAATTGTATAGGCCATTGCACCAAAAGCTCCGATTGGTGATATTTTCATAACCATACTTACAATCTTGAAGAATATCTCTGCTACTTGCTCAAAGAATGTGATGACTGGTTTTGCGGGTGCGCCTATTGAGGCAGCTGCTAGGCCAAATAAAACAGCAGAGAATAGGACTGGTAATAATTGACCTGTTGCCAATGCACCAACTACATTTTCTGGAATAATACTAGAAATGAAGGCACCCAAGCCCTGCTCAGATTCAGCTGCAGCAGTTGTATATTTTGAAATATCAGCATCAGATGCACCTGATGTATCCAAGCCTGTACCAGGACTTACGATTAAAGCAACAGCAATTCCGATTGCTAATGCAATTGTGGAAACTATTTCGAAGTAAAGCAATGCCTTTCCTCCGATTTTCCCGACCTTTTTCATATCTCCCATACTGCCGATTCCAATAACGACTGTTAGGAAAATTATAGGGGCAATTAACATTTTAATTAATTTGATGAATAGGTCTGCTAAGATTTTCAAGCTGGCACCGAACTCGGGAAAAATGGCTCCAACAATAATCCCAAGAATGATCGCCACTATAACCTGAACAGTCAAATTTTTCAGTAACTTCATTTTTTGCTACCTCTTTTCTAAATTTTCTCTTTGATATCGCTTTCACTAAAAGTATCATAGCGAATATTTCTTAAAAAAAGAGATTTAGAAAATAAGAAACATATCGTTCATTAAGTACATTTACTTACAATTACATATAAATATAGTAATATCAATAACTCTCCCTGTTATGGTACGCTATAGTTCATTAATTATTGTTATAATACAAAAACATAGAGTGATAATTAAGTTCTTTTTAAATTATCAATTTATAATATTGTTCATTAAATTCAATATTTTCTGCTACTTATATAGACTAAAGGTGTTGTCAAAAGATTTTTTTGCAGATAATCTTAAAACTAAATATGTGTGCCAGTGATTATGAGAATGCAAATTTGAAAGGACGGAATTTTTTAATGATGAAAATGCCTGTGAACGGCAAAATACTGTTAGTGACATTTTTAATCATTGCACTCTCCTTTTTACTAGGTGGTATTTTTTTACTCGGTAACCTATTATCTGAACAGGAAAGAGATTTTGGACAGCGGGCAATGCTTGTGGCAAGAACTGTATCAAATGTACCAGAGCTTAGTGTGCATTTGAAAAATGACAATATAAAAGAATCTGCAAAAAGTATTAATAAAATTGTAGATGGCATTAGAGTGATTCATAAGGCCGAGTATATTGTTGTAATGAATATGGAACGTATTAAACTATCACACCCAGTAAGTAAGGAAATAGGAAAACGCAGTGAGTCGCAGGATTTAAACGCCGCATTTAGTGAACATTATTATGTATCAAAGGCACGTGGAGAATCGGGTGTTATGATAAGAGCTTTCGTGCCAATTATTAATGATAAAAGAGAACAAGTGGGCATTGTAGTAGTTGGCTATTCATTACCAGATTTTATGGAAATGTTACAAAGTTATGAGCGAGAAATTATGATAACTATTGTTATATCGCTGATTTTCAGTATTTTCGGTGCCTATACACTTGGACGACATATAAAAAAACAAATGTTTGGGCTTGAACCTCATGAAATTGCAAAAATGTATGTGGAAAGAACAGAAACCTTTAATGCTATGCATGAGGGAATAATAGCGGTTGATAAGGAAATGAATATCACCATTTTTAATGAAAAAGCGGCCGATATTTTAGGTGTTACTAGGAAAATAGAGGACTGTATTGGACAAAAGATTTATGACGTTTTGCCTGATACCCGTCTGCCTGAAATTGTTGAAACAGCAACACCTGTTTATGATCAAGAGCTTTACATTAATCATCATAGTATCTTAAGTAATCGTGTACCTATTATTGTGAATGGAGAGCTAGTTGGTGCAGTTGCTATGTTTAAAGATTTAACAGCTGTGAAAAAGCTTGCGGAGGAAGTAACAGGTGTAAAGGCCTTTGTTCAAGCATTACGTGTGCAAACCCATGAGCATAAAAATAAGATTCATACAATTGCAGGACTACTGCAATTAGGACATACAAAGCAGGCACTTGAATATGTTACTGTCACTACTGAAAATGAAGCCTCATTGACGAAGTTTTTAAATGAACGCTTTCATAATGAAAATATTTCAGGTTTGTTATTAAGTAAAGTAAGCTATGGAAAAGAACTGGGCATCGAGGTTGAGATTGATCGGAAAAGTCATTTTAAACGCTTTCCACCTCTATTAGATCATCATGATTTTGTTGTGTTGTTTGGCAATTTAATTGAAAATGCTTTTGAGGCTTTAAATGTCCTTTCGAAGGAAGATAAATATGTAGCCATCTCTGTAGACGAGCATGATGGCGTCTTAGCGATTGCAGTTACCGATAATGGAATTGGCATGACCAAAGAGGTGCAGGATCGTATGTTTGAAAATGGATTTTCGTCCAAGGCTAGTGAAAATCGGGGCATTGGCTTGCATTTAGTCTATGAAATTGTAAGAAAAGGCAATGGAGATATTGAAGTAACAAGTGAATTTATGAAAGGGACAAGTTTCTTAATTTTATTTGAGTTAGGAGAAGTATAGATGGATGTAATAAATGTCTTATTGATTGAAGATGATCCAATGGTACGAGAAGTGAACAGACAATTTATTGAGCAAATCAAAGGCTTTTCATTAGTTGGCTATGCTAGCAATGGAATTGAGGGAATTCAAAAAATTAAACAATTAACCCCAGAGCTTGTCTTTATGGACATTTTTATGCCAGAGCAGGATGGCATTATAACGTTAGGGAAAATCCGAGAAGAGCATCTTCATGTTGATGTTATTGCTGTAACAGCTGCGAATGATATGCCCACTGTGCAGCGAATATTACACTTAGGTGTCTATGATTATATTATGAAGCCCTTTACGTTTGAGCGGATTGAGCAGACTTTAAAAAATTATCAAAGCTATAGAAGGAAAATAAGCGGCATGCAAGATTTAACTCAGCATGATGTCGATCATTTAATGCAACAGCGTCTTCCTGAACAAATTGTAGTAGAAACAACAGGAATGGATGCCATTCTTATAGAAGAACTCCCAAAAGGGTTTAATCGAGCTACCTTAGATAAGGTACTTGCATATATAAAAAAAAGTGGCGAGGCAGTATCAGCTGAGGAGGTATCAGCTTATATAGGTACAGCACGTGTTACAGCTAGACGCTATCTAGACTTTTTAGAAAAGCAGAAACTATTAAAAGTAGATATACAATATGGAAACGTAGGACGTCCTATTCATCGTTATTATATTTAATGATTAGTTACCTAAAATTTTTAGCCGAAATAGTAAAGTTTAGGGGGCGTTCTAAAAGCTTTATTTACGAGAATGCAAGAAGCTCCAAATCCCGATACATAAAAGGCAGTAGGTAAATTTGAATATCATGGAGTAGAGAGGAGCTTCCTTATTGAGGTATGCTTTAAAATGATTATTTTTATTGAATATGGACATTTTTATTTCTCTAATATATAAGGGAAATGAAAATGTCTTTTTGGGGTGATGGGATAGGAATAGGCAGGTGAGGAAAATTGTTCGATTGTTTGTTGATTAGTATGAATAGTAGTACTTTACTTTGACAATACATATAGCAAAGATACATTACAATATGGAAATAGTCAGTTACCTAAAAAATAAATTGATTTAGGTAATAGAAGTATTAAGTTAGCTCATGGGAAGTAGGTTAGGCATATGTTTAACGTCCGAAAAGAGACATTATTGAAATTTTTAAAGATTCTATTTCCAATATTACTTTTGGTGGTAGCTATTTATGAAATCCAACAGTCAGTGAGTGGAATAGATGTTCATTTACTAAAAGAAGAAGTGAACGAGCTTCAGCTATGGGAGCTTTTATTGATTTTCCTAATCACCTTTTTCGCAATTACACCAATGATTTTTTATGATGTTATTTTAGCAAATATATTAGGTATCAACATCAATAAACGTAATTTGCTCAATCATTCATTTATCGTAAATACTTTTTCAAACCTTATTGGCTTTGGAGGGTTAGTTGGTATATTCTTACGTGATTATTTTTATTCCAAATATAAAGACGATAAGGAAGGTATGTTAAGAAATATTGCTTCGGTCACCCTGTTCTATTTAACAGGGATTTCTTTGTTAACGTGGATTATGTATATATTCTTTTGGGATTTCTCGTTGCTAAAAGAAGAACGGTGGTTATCGATTGCAGTTGTTCTTGTCAGCCTATATGTACCAGCTTTTTGGGCGATGTATATGATTCGATATAAAAAGGAAAGCTCTTTAAAACCAAAAATATCACTTCAATTGATGGTTACTTCAATAGCTGAGTGGCTTGCTGTATTTTTCGTAATCTGGGCTTTAACGCTTATTTTAAAGATTCCAATAGAATTATCCACATTAATTCCTATATTTTTAATTGCTTCTAGTGCAGGAATAGTCAGCATGATACCTGGCGGAGTTGGCTCCTTTGATCTCGTTTTTTTGTGGGGAACACAAAGTATAGGAATTGCTGATGAAAAAGTGTTGTTTCTATTAATTCTGTACCGTGTTGGGTATTTTGTTTTACCATTTTTTGTTTCCGCTCTCTTATTTATTAAAGAATATTGGATGCGATGGAATCAATCATGGGATGACTTACCAAATATTATTTTTCAGAAACTAAGCCATATGCTATTAACAATTTTGGTGTTTATTTCTGGCATTATTTTATTACTATCTGCAGCTTTGCCAGGGGTGCTAAGTCGTCTAAAAATTGCTCAGGAATTTTTATCCTCACCCATTATGAATGTATCCCATCAATTGACCGTGGCAGCGGGCTTTATATTGTTAGGATTATGTAGGGGAATCAAATACAAAGTAAAAAGGGCATACCAGCTCGCGATTGTTGTGTTAAGTAGTTCAGCGCTATTTTCAATTTTTAAGGGTTTTGATTATGAGGAAGCCATTTTTTTAGTCATTGTCGCAGTGTTATTAATGGTGTCCAAAAAGCAGTTTTATCGAGAAAGTTATGTTTTGACGTGGGGGATTGTCATAATTGATCTTGCTGTAGTAACAATTATTACAGCTATGTATGTGGTAATTGGCTATGTCAATTTACCCTCTGCTAAAATTCATTTTCCTAGTGCCCTACAAGACTATATGATAACTGATTATCAGGACCTCTTTAATAGTGCGATTATCGGTATTCTGATCGCCATTGTTATTTTTTATATAGGCTATTTTATACGTACACCTAAGAAAATGGTAAAGCTTTTATCTAAAGAGCAGGAGGAAGCTATTAAAGATCATTTGAAGTCCTATGAAGGAACGGAGTATTCCCATTTGATTTTTTTGCATGATAAATTTGTACATTGGAATGAAAAAGGAACTGTTTTATTCTCTTATCAAATTTATGCAGATAAGATTATCGTTCTTGGAGATCCAGTTGGTAATGAATCTGATTTTTTATCTGCTATCCAGGAATTTTTGGAATTGGCTGATCGGCATGGCTACACTCCTGTCTTTTATGAAATTAACAATAAAATTTTCTCTGCATTACACGAGTATGGATATAGTTTCTTTAAGCTTGGCGAGGAAGCCTTTGTAGATTTAGAGAAATTTACATTCACGGGTAAAGAAATGAAGGGCAGTCGATCAATAAAAAATAAGTTTGAAAGAGAAAATTATATTGTGGAAATACTGAGTCCTCCGTATTCTCAGGAAGTCATGAAGGAATTGAAAGAGGTATCAACAAAATGGTTGCAGGGAAGGGCGGAGAAAGGTTTTTCGCTTGGTTTTTTTGATGAACACTATTTAAGCACTTCCAATATTGCTGTTTTACGTGGCACGCAAGGAACGTTCGGCTTTGCTAGTATTATGCCTATGTATGATCAAGGAGAAAGGATTTCAGTAGATCTGATGCGTTTTAAGCCAGGATCACCATCTGGAACAATGGATTTCATTTTCTTATCACTATTTGAATGGGCAAAATCAGAAGGCTATCGTGTCTTTAATATGGGGATGTCGCCTTTATCCAATGTCGGACAGTCTAGATATTCCTTTTTAAGTGAAAAAATAGCTGCACAAATCTTTCTACACGGACAGCATTTTTATCATTTTAAAGGGTTAAAAAACTTCAAGTTAAAATATGCAGATTTTTGGGTACCCAAATATGTAGCCTATCGGAAAAAATCTTCATTACCATTCACGATGGCACAAATCACGTTATTAATCGGGCAAAAGAGGAAAAAGTAAGTCATGTAAACTTTATAATTTTTAGCGCGGTATTGAAGCAAGTAAAGCACAAAAGAATTATTCTCTAGAAATGGATAGAGACGAAAAAGCCCTGCATAAAGCAGGGCTTTTTAGCGTCTAAAATATAAAAGCTAAGTTAAGTTTTAATTATTTTTGATCAACAGCAATCATCTCTTATACGAAGTCTTCACTTTTTTTCTAGCGTTTCAACATCCATAGGCTCAGCAGTAGGTTTACCAGCTTTTAATAAGACTTTACTGCCCAGAAGGAAAAATCCTTGGATGAAGAGTAATAATCCTGTACCGATGAGTAGCCACTCAATAGCAATAATATCAGCTATTGGCCCAAAAATTAGCATTCCTAAAGGCATCATAGAGGTAGATATCATACTAAGAATGCCAAATACTCTTCCCATATAATCACTATCCACTTTTTCTTGTAATAACACCGTTGCGGGTGTGTTAAAGATTGGCATAGCTATTCCAGTAACTGTCATGATCATGAGATACAGCCAAAAAACAGGTATGACTCCTAGAGCCATGGTACAAAGACCAAATAATAAAGCAGATAATGTCATCGTATGCACTTTATTTTTAAAGCCACCCCATGTTGCGATTGCGATACCACCGATTAACATCCCAATGGCAAAGGCCATTTCGATGGCAGTCAAACGCCATACATCATTGCCAAAAGTTCGTGTAACTTGTAAAGGCGTTAAAAAGGCAGCAGGTGCAGCAAGCAGCATGAAAAAGGCAAAGAACAAGAATAATTGTTTCAAGAAAGCATGCTCTTTAATATAGATGAAGCCTTGTTTCATATCACTAAAATAGCCTGTTGTTTGTGGCTGATTAGCTTTCGCATGTGCAGGGATATGCAGAAATAATAAGAAGATAGCGATGGCAATAGCCGCTGTTGTCACATCAATAAAGAAAATGGATTCAATAGAAGCCATCGTTAATAATGCACCACTTGCCATAGGTGCAAGAATCATGATGAAAGCTTGAATACTGCTATTTACACCATTGACCTTCATTAAATGCTCTTCAGGCACAAATTGTGGCAAAATTGCGCCTACTGCTGGTGTTTGAATACCTGCACCAACTGCACGTACGGCTGATATAACAAATAGTAGCCAGAGCTCATCATAGCCGATTAAAAATAAAATAGCTAAAATTAGGGTAGATAAGGCAATCATTCCATCTGCTAAAATAATAAGCCATTTACGGTTATAGCGATCTGCCCACACACCAGCAATAGGTGCTAAAAAGAAGGTTGGTAAAAAGCCGCAAATGATCGCGATGGTCATCATGCTGCCTGATTGTGTTGTAAGTGTGATGTACCATGTAATGGCATATTGCACAAGAGCAGAGCCAAAAAGTGAAATCGTTTGACTACTTAAAAAAAGTATTGTATTACGTTTCCAATGTTCCAATTTCGTCATCCCTTTCTAACAGAAGTGCCTGTGTGGAAAGTAAAAGACAACACAAAAAAAGAGGGGAGTAGAAGTCCCCTCTTTTCCAGTATTCCTAAAACAGACTAGACCTAATTCCATTTCCCTTGCACAGCAGGCAAAGTATATACATATTTAATTAGTAAGGTGAAATCGTAGTCTAATTGAAGCTGTCATTTGGAATACCCTCCGTTCTATATAAGTTGTGTTGATTGTAGCATAAAGTTCATCTATGCGTAAAGAATGAATTAAGCAAAAATTAGGTTGAATTTAAAAATATGGAAATTGTAAAATCAATCTAAAGGAAAAGTACTATTCATCTTATCGCCTTGTCAGTAGTTTTTTAGGGTTAGTATTCATATTTTGAAACTAACGGGAACGTTTGTTAGACGTGAAACTTATTATCTATTGCATTGATCGCGATAAAGTTGCTTCAGAGACGTGCATATAGCGAGTACTTGTCATATACTAAAATAGAAAAATAGCAAATGGAGGAAATATGAGAAAGAAAAATAGTAAATGGAAGATCCTAACTTTAGTCGCGATGATTTTTGTGTTATGCCTATCGACCATCCCAACAAAGCCTGCCATGGCAAGCACGACACAGCCAAAAAGGGAGATGAGGGCTGTCTGGATTTCAACCGTTCTTAATCTTGATATGAAAGCAGGTATGACGAAGGAGCAGTACACGGCTTGGACACGCCAAACTTTGGATCAATTAAAAGCCAATAAATTCAATACTGTTATTTATCAAGTAAGACCAACAAATGATGCAATGTATGTCTCTGATCTAGTGCCATGGTCATCTTACATAACAGGCAAAAAGCAAGGCACAAATCCAGGCTACGATCCTCTTGCGATCATGATAGAGGAAAGTCATAAACGGGGTATGGAGCTGCATGCATGGATGAATCCGTATCGTGTAACAATGTCTGGACAAAAACTGACAGACCTTGCTGCTGATAATGTGGCTAGAACACATCCAAACTGGGTTATCAAATACGGTAAGCAATATTATTTAAATCCTGGTTTACCAGAAGTACAAGACTATTTAGTTGAAGTAGTAAGAGAGCTGGTAGCCAATTATGATATTGACGCAGTGCATATGGATGATTATTTTTATCCATATAAAATTGCTAATGAAGTTTTTCCAGATCAAGCAACTTTTAAAAATTATGGTGCTTCCTTTAAAAAGGTGGAGGATTGGCGACGAGATAATGTCAACCGTCTTGTAGAAAATCTTTACACGGCCATTAAAGACACAAAGCCATATGTTCAATTTGGTATTTCACCATTTGGTGTATGGCGCAATAAATCGCTAGATAAAACAGGCAGCGATACAAGGGCTGGTGTTAATAATTACGATGATTTATATGCAGACGTCAGAACATGGATTCAAAATGGCACAATTGATTACATTACACCACAAATTTATTGGTCAAGAACATTAACTGTTGCGAAATATGGAACGCTGCTAGATTGGTGGAGCCATGAAGTGCAAACCTACGCAACAACACACCCTGTGCATCTTTACATTGGGCTTGCTGATTACAAAGTTGGCAATGATAGTGATGCAGCATGGAAAAATAAAATGGAGCTACCAAGTCAAATACTAGCGAATCGTTCGGAAAAGGTAGCGGCTGAGGGGCAAATGCATTTCTCCTTAAGAAGCTTTCAAAACAATAAACTAGGCTATGCAACGATTGTTAGTCAACAATTATATAATTACACAGCACTGACACCAGAAACAACTTGGGATGATGACACAGTGCCGAACGTGCCGACTTTTGTGCAAGTGACAAAGGAAGCGGCAGGTCGCAAGATAGAGATTATAGACGAAAATGAAAGACAACCACGCAAGTATGTCATTTATCGTTTTTCAGGAAACAAAGAAGGCTCTTATGATGACCCTCGAAATATAGTGGATGTTGTTTATAATATGGATGGCCTCACTAAATTTGTGGACAAGTCAGCTCTTGCTAAGCATAGCTATACATATGGCATTAAGGCCGTATCAAATACAGGTGTGGAAAGCAAGGAAGTTTTTGTAGTAATAGAAAATCAATAAAAAGCCTAGAAAACAAAACAACCACTCATGCAAAGATTGCATGAGTGGTTGTTTTTTTATTAATTTTCTTCAATATCTTTACGGTTTTTCTTTAACATTTTAGATAGCATTTCATAAACAATTGGTACAACAACGAGTGTTAATAGGGTAGAAGATAATAAACCGCCAATTACAGTAATAGCTAAGTCTTTGGAAATTAATCCACTACCGCCAGTACCAAGCGCCATTGGTATCATAGCACCAATTGTAGCGATGGCTGTCATCAGGATAGGACGTAAACGTGTTGCTCCTGCTTCAAGGATCGCCTCACGCATGGCAAGACCATCATGTTCCATATGAATGATACGGTCAACTAATACGATGGCATTTGTTACGACGATACCAATCAACATCAATAGACCCATCATGACAGATACAGAAATAGTTTGCCCTGTAACGAATAATCCAATGAATGCACCAATTACTGCGAATGGTAGTGAGAAAAGAATAGCGAATGGAGCTAAACCTTCTCCGAATGTTACCACTAGAATGAAGTAAACAATGGCAATGGCTGCTAACATCGCAATACCAAGCTTAGTGAATGTTTCTTGCATATCTGCAGCAACACCAGCAACACCAAGTGTTACACCTTTTTGTAAATCTAATTTATCAATTTTTTTATCAGCAGCAGTAGTGGCTTTTGAAATATCGTCACCAATAATCGTACCAGATACTGTTGCGAAATATTCACCTTTTGAACGAGATAATGAGTTAAGTGTTGTACCTTCCTCAACATCTACTAATTCTCCGATTGTCATTGTTGTACCCAATGCTGTTTTAATTTCAGTGGCTAAGACATCATCAAGTGTAGTCGCAGCTGCTTTAGCATCGCGTTGAACGATAACATCGATATCTTTACCATCGTTTTTCACGGTAGTTAATACTTCTTGTGATGTATTTGAATTTAATGCCATCACAATTTGAGCTGTTGTTAACCCGTATTGAAGGACATTTTTTTGTTCAACTTTTAGCACATTCTCTACATATGGATCTTCATTATCAGATTTAATATCTTCTAAGCCATCCACTTCTTTTAGAGCACCCTCTACTTGTTTCACAGCATCTCGAAGTTTATCTAAATCATCACTATACAGTGTATAGCTGACTTCGTTTGATGACATCGACATAGAAGTGAAGTTTTGAGACTTCCATTCTCCTGATTGCCCGATGTTAAATACATAGTCTTCTACCTCTTCACGAGCTTTAGGGAAGTCTTCCATATCCGGATCA
Source organism: Lysinibacillus sp. G01H (assembly GCF_028872195.1). NCBI lineage: Bacteria > Bacillati > Bacillota > Bacilli > Caryophanales > Bacillaceae > Lysinibacillus > Lysinibacillus sp. G01H. The sequence continues at coordinate 889,586 of NZ_CP118397.1, forward strand.
AAGATAAGATACATTAAGGCACCGCCAGCACCTCCACCCATCATCATTGCTGATGGATCGACATTCTTCGCATCTGTAATGGAAACTTGTAAAATATCAACATCTTTACGTTTCATTAATTCTTTTTCTACTTTTTCAACATTAGCTGCCGTTTCGTCAGCCAGTTCTCCCGTTGCAGGCGTATACGTTAAGTACATAACTTTTTCTTCTTGTGAGCCCATAAAACTAAAACCAATAAGTGGTGTTAATGCAAGAGAACCAACAAGTAAAAGAATCGCAAGGACAGATGTAATAATTTTGTGATTTAATACTTTTTCTAAGACACCTTTGTACCAGATAGCAAGTTTACCAACTTCTTTATGTTGGCTTTCAGTTTTCTCACCGTATAACTTTTTACGGAATAAGAAATGAGATAAAGCAGGTACGATTGTGATCGCAACTAATAATGATGCACCTAATGCAAATGTCATTGTAAGGGCAAATGGCATGAATAATTCGCCTACCATACCACCTACGAAAATAAGAGGAGCGAATACAGCGACCGTTACCAATGTTGAAGAAAGAATTGGTTTGAACATTTCAATTGTTGCTTCACGAATTAGGGCACGACCTGTAAGTTTTTCTTGTTTTAAGTGAATTCGTCGGTAAATATTTTCTACAACTACGATTGAGTCATCGATAACACGACCGATTGCGACGGTAATCGCGCCGAGGGTCATGATGTTTAATGTGATATCCATCCAGTTTAGTAGGAGTAATGCCATGAAGATAGAAACTGGGATAGAAATAATTGAGATAATCGTTGATTTGAAATCACGTAAGAATAGTAAAATGATTAATACGGCAATTGCGCCACCAAAGACTGCTTTTTCGATCATTGTAAATACAGAATCTTCAATTGGGGCACCTTGATCAAGAGAGATCTCTACGTTTAAGCCGTCTAATCGTTTTTCCTCATCCTTCATAAGGTCTTTTACGGCATTAACAACTGTCACCGTATTAGCATCTTGGCCTTTTACGATTTGAATAGCAATGGCATCTTGACCATTTGTACGTGAAACAGATTGCACTTTACCTTCTACTTCAATTTTTGCAATATCACCTAGACGAACGAAAGGTGAAGGATTTGTAGCTGAAGGTGTAACTGGAATTAATAAGTCTTTTAGTTCATCCACTGATTTTACCTTACCGTCTACTGAAACTGCTTGTTCCCCGACAGTAAATTGATATAAACCAAGTGACAGTGACATATCACTTGCCTGAATCATTTGTTTAACAGTATCCTCTGTTAAACCAAGTGCTGCCATTTTTTCTTCATCATATTTAAACGATACTTGTTCAATATGCTGACCTGTGATGGTAGCGGATGCCACACCATCAATTTTTTCGATTTTAGGCAGTAAAACATCTTCAACTGTTGAAGTTAAATCAACAATATCTTCCTTAGAGCTACTTACAGATAAAGCGACTACAGGCATCATGTTCATGCTGATTGCCATAATAGTAGGCTCTTGAGCACCTTCAGGTAGTTTAAGATTATCTAAAGCTGCTTCTAATTGTCGTTTTTTCTCATCCATATCAATTCCATAGTCGTATTCCACTTGAACTTGTGCTACGTTGGAAGAGGATGTTGAGTAAACAGCCTTCACATCTTCTAAACTTTCTATGGATTTTTCGAACGGAATGGACAGATCATTCATGACTTGTTCAGGCGTTGCGCCAGGATATACACCCATGACAATTAAATACGGGATCGAAATATCTGGTATCGATTCCATTTTCATCCTTGTACCCGAATAAATACCAGAGACAGTGATGATAATTGTTAATAACCACACTGCCAATTTGTTCTTTAATACGAAATTAACTAAACCTTTCACCTTCACACCTACCCTTTATTGACTATCTAAATTCAATTATTTATAATAATGACTAATCGGTCATTTGTCAACGAAATGCATTAGGAGAGAGTTAAAAATATGTTAAAAAAGAAATTAATTATGGAGAAAGCGTTAGAACTGTTTTCTGAACAGGGTTTTGAAGCTACGTCAGTACAACAAATTACAGAACGCTGTGGGATTTCTAAAGGTGCATTTTATTTATCCTTCAAAACCAAAGATGAGCTTGTTATATCTATGGTTGATTACTATTTACAGCAGTTTATCACAGATGTTGACCGAGTAGTCAGAGGAGCGTATAACAAAGAAACTGTTTTGGTTGAATTTTATAAAAGCATTTTTCAAGCATTCAAAGACCATTCTGCATCCGCACGTGTATTCTTTAATGAAAAGGTCTTTTTAACAAAAAAAGAGCTCTTTCATAAAATAACAGCGTATGAAGCAGAAATGTCGAAATCAATTCTCTATATGCTGGAGCAGCTTTATCAGGATCAATTACAAGAAACGAAATATGATGTAATGTATTGCATAAAAGGATTTATGAAGAGCTATGCTGAGCTTTTTATTTTTTCAGATATGCCACTTGATTTAGAGCAATTAGCTAAATCTTTAGCAGAAAAAACAGATATTATTGCCCATCATACAACCATTCCATTTATTACAGCAGATCTTGTGCCGTTTATTGCAAAGCCGTGTGAGCAAGACGTGCCAAAAGATGCTTTACTACAATTATTGGAGCAAAATATAAATCATACTGAGGATTCTATAGAAAAAGAATCCATTGAGTTGTTAAAGCAAGAAATAGAAAATCCTACTTATGGTAAAGCAATTATTAAAGGGCTAATTGAAAATTTACGTTTAGACCCAGCGTATCATTGGATTGCATATGTAACTGCAAAATACTTTAATATTTGAACCCTAGGATAGAATTGTTCACACTTGGCGGTGAACAATTCTATTTTTTAATAGTTTTATCTATGAATGGGGGCATAGATTGCAAGGCCTCTAAAGCACTTGCGAAGGGTTCTTGAATCCATAATAAGTGCTCAAGAAAATCATGGACTTCGATTGGTAATTTTAATTCCTGCTGCCAAGCTTTCTCTTTTTTCTTGCTTGGCTTGTAGTCTGAGTATAGTAAAAATAATAAAAAATGTCCGACAAAATAAAGATCACTAATATGATTTTCAGCACGTTTTGGATTTTCGATCGTAGAGATATCGATTTGCTTTTGATAAGTGGTAGCTAGACCAAAGTCAATAATATGCAATTGTTGACCCACTAACAATATATTCGGAATACGTAAATCGCGATGTATAATACCATGATTGTGTAACTGTACTATTTGTTCTAATAATTGCTTTGTAATAGCAAGGGATTGAGCGATTGTAAATTTGGCACCATTCTGAAAAATAAGCTGCTCAAAAGTTTGCCCATTGACATAGTCCATGATAAAAAATGGGCTGTTTGAAATTGTTCCTACTGAATGGATGGTAGGAACATAGGGTAGTGAAAGTTGCTGGAGTATGTGAATTTCTTGTTGAAATTTGTGAATAGTTTTCTGGTGATGACGATGTTTGGGTCGCAAGCATTTTAAAACAAATAGACTTGCTGAAGAGCAATCTTCAATTAAATACGTACGACCATATGAGCCATAGCCAAGAAATTTTTTAAAAGAAAAATCGGGATGTTCGGCTATGTAAAGTTCTACAGCCTGGTCAAAACTTTTTTCTGAAAGTCGTTTCCACCACATTAGCTACTAAAAAAACTCATAGAGCTGAAAAAACTGCGTGAGCTTTTACGAGAGCTACGCTTATAATGCTTATGACCATAATAATTATGTCGTTTTGAATATCTACTACGGCTACTTGAGGAAGAATAATGGCGTTTGGATTTACTATTGAATAAGGAATGAAGAATTTTATCTAGCATAAAAACGCTCCTTTTTGATGTTGTTATTACTATATACGCAAAAATAAAAAGGAGGTTTCAAAAATAAAAAAGAAACTATGTAAATTTTACATAGTTTCTTTTTACGAGGTTAAACCTCCATAATAATCGGTAAGATCATTGGACGACGTTTTGTTTTTTCGAATAGATAAGGTCCCAAAACGTCTGTAATTTCATTTTTCAATTCTGTCCATTGAGGAGTTTTGCTTTGAATTGTTTCATTCAGATGACGGTTTAGCATTTTTTGTGCCTCGTTTATCATTGTGCCTGATTCACGCATATAGACAAATCCACGCGAGATGATGTCAGGACCAGAAACAATTTTTTGTTTTTCCATATCCACGCTGACAACTACAATCACTAAACCTTCTTCAGAAAGGATGCGGCGATCACGCAACACGATATTACCGATATCGCCAATACCATTGCCATCAATGTAAACATCTCCTGAAGGAATACGGCCAGCTACATGTGCTTCATTAGCACTTAATGCAAGTACATCACCATTTTCCATAACAAATGTATTGTCTAATGGAACATCACAATCTTCTGCTAGATGTGTATGCATTTTTAACATACGGAATTCACCATGGATAGGCATAAAGAATTTGGGTTTCATTAAACGAAGCATCAGTTTTTGTTCTTCTTGAGATCCGTGACCAGATGTATGAATATTGTTTAATGCGCCATGAATGACTTCTGCACCTGCACGGAACAATAAGTTAATGATTTTATTAACACTTACAGTATTACCTGGTACTGGTGAAGAAGAGAAGATAACTGTATCGCCAGGCTGAATTTGAATCTGACGGTGTGTCCCATTGGCAATACGTGATAAGGCAGCCATTGGTTCACCTTGAGAGCCTGTACATAAAATCATAACTTCGTTTGCAGGAAGTCGATTGATGCTTTGAGCATCAATAAATGTATCCTTTGGAGCCGTAATGTAACCTAGCTCACGACCAATCGTAATAGCATTGTCCATTGAGCGACCAAAGACAGCAATCTTTCTTCCGTATTTCACGGCTGCGTCTGTGGCTTGCTGTAAACGGTGAATATTTGATGCAAAGGTAGCAAAAATAATACGGCTATCCACCTTACGGAAAATCTCATCGATACTTTTTCCAACTGTGCGCTCCGACATTGTGAAATTAGGCTTTTCAGCGTTAGTACTATCAGATAGTAAGCAAAGCACGCCATCACGTCCAATTTCAGCCATCTTTGTTAGGTTGGCTGGTTCACCCACTGGTGTAAAGTCAAATTTAAAGTCACCTGTGTGAACAATATTACCAGGTGGTGTTTTAACAACAATTCCATAAGCATCAGGAATACTATGTGTTGTTCTAAAGAAGCTAACAGATGTTTTTCTGAATTTAATAACATCCTCTTCCTTAATTTCAATGAGTTTTGTTGTACGTAGCAAGCCATGTTCTTCTAATTTATTACGTAATAAGCCAAGTGCGAGCTTACCGCCATAGACAGGGATATTTACTTGACGTAAAAGGTATGGAATACCCCCGATATGATCCTCATGTCCATGGGTAATAAACAGTCCTTTGATTTTATCGACATTACGTACTAAGTACGTGTAATCAGGAATAACATAGTCAATGCCGAGTAAGTCGTCTTCTGGAAATTTAATACCGGCGTCAATTAAGATAATTTCATCTTGAAATTGAACGCCATAAGTGTTTTTGCCGATTTCGCCCAGTCCGCCGAGCGCGAAAACAGCTGCTTGGTCATTTTTAACAAACTTCATGTTTGTTAAATTTCCTCCAAGACGAAGTTCGGGCTTGCTTGTTCGTACTCTAAGTAGTTACCCTCAAGCAGTTGAATGAACTCGATGTTGTAGTTTCGGTCTTTTAGCTTTTCACGTACTTCACGTTCTGAAGTAGCTTCTAGGTATAGACTTTTAGTATTTTCGCGAACTGGAATCTCATTTGCATTTTCTTGATAATAAACTTTGTAAATCATAGTTTGCTCTCCTTTAATTGCGTACAATTTTCTTGCACCTTTGACTACTACCACACACGTGCTACAAGAAAACAACGAATTTCTTTTATTGAAGAAATGTACGTTTGTAATACTTGTATCTCAATGCTTCAGATGTGCACTATGTTATAAAATTGTATAGGAAGTAGTGAGACAGTGGTTGCGTATAGCCAAATAAATGCATTTCCTTTATATTATCACGCACTTCCTCTAAAATAAAGAAAAGCCCTTCAAATAATGAAGGGCAAATGTTAGGCAATTGATTTTTTTCCGAGTACGCCACGAAGTTGCTTCAACAATTTCCGTTTGAGTTTCTTAAGCATGGCACATCACTCCTTAGGATCATTATAATTAAAATTATTGTCTATGTAAAGTCATTTAGCTTGAAAGGATAATATTTATGGAAAGGGTTAATAGAATGAACAAAATTTTATTTTTTGATGTTGATGGTACTCTCTATAACAGTGAAAAAAAGTTACCTTCATCTGCCAAAGAGGCACTTTTGGCAGCACGACGTAATGGTTATGAATTGGCAATTGCTACTGGTCGAGCACCATTTATGATTGAGTCATTACTAGAAGAATTAGAGATTGATACCTATGTTACCTTCAATGGTCAATATGTCGTCTATAAAGGTGAGGTTATCTATACAAATGGGATTGCGAAAGATGAACTTACTAAAATTATTGCCTTTGGTGAGGCGCGTAACGAACCTGTAGTGTTTTTAGATGATAAACGGATGATTGCCTCAGTTGGCGATCATCGTATGGTAGCTGAAAGCTTAGATACTCTTAAATATCCGTATCCAGAATTAGACTCATCTTATTATATGCAGAACAATGTATATCAAACACTTATTTTTATGGAAGAAAAAGATGAGCCTTTATATAATGAAACCTTCCCAAATGTTCAATTTGTACGTTGGCATCGTTATTCTTGCGATATTTTGCCAAAGGGAGGTTCGAAGGCTGCTGGTATTGAAAAGGTGCTTGAAAAAATGGGCATCACTTTACAAGATGCCTTTGCTTTTGGCGATGGCATAAATGATATCGAAATGCTACAGGCAGTTGGGACAAGTGTTGCTATGGGGAATGGCCATGAGCGAGTGAAGGCAGTCGCTCATCATATTGCAGACCATGTAGACGAGGATGGTCTCTCAAAAATAATGCGTAAGCTATCTATTATATAAAAATGAAAAACAACTAGTTGGAAATTTCCAACTAGTTGTTTTTTGATTAATGGTCTATGCCATATTGACGGTTTTTATTTGAACACCTTTTTCTGAAAAATGTTGAATCGTCTTTTTGGATAGTGCGTCATCTGTGATAATGACATCTACGTCATTCACTGGACAAACTTGAATCGCTACATCTTTATTAAATTTTGAGGAATCTGTAGCTACGTAGACTTTTTGAGCGATGGAAATAATTTGCTTTCTAGTAATCGCTTCATCCAAGCTAAAATCGGATATGCCTTTTTCAATTGAAACCCCACTAGCGCAAATAAAAGCTTTATTGATATTAAGATGCTCGAAGCGAAATAAAAATTCATTTGATGTCACTGATTTTTCAGAATGGCGTACTTTACCCCCAAGCAGTATAACCTCAATGTTAGAGCCGATTAGATCAAATGCTACAGGTAGTGAATTTGTCACCACTGTTAGTTTTTCCTTGTCCAATAAAAAGGGTGTCATTTGATAGGTAGTTGTTCCGCTATCAATGAAAATACATTCCCCATCTTGAACGAGCGAAGCACATGCTTTGGCAATGGCAATTTTCTCTGTTAACTGTTCGTGAAGTCGCTGATCAATTAGTCCTTCTACTGGCTCAATATATTTAACGCCCCCATAAAATTTTTCAATTTTTTTGTCTTGCATCAACTGTTGTACATCGCGACGGATCGTTTCCATCGAAACGTTAAACTCTTTTGTAAGTGTTACTAATTTTACTACCTTATGTTGACGTATAAACTGCAAAATTAGTTGTTGCCTTTCTATCATGTACATTTCATCACCTCTACTAGATATTTACTCAAAATAATCATAACTTTGTCAACAGTTGGTCAGAATTTACTCAACATTTACACAAATAAGCATTATCCTTTACAAATGGTCTCTATACTGAAGCTAAGAACTGAGTGAGGTGACCAATTTGTTAGAGCTAAAAAATATCTCAAAAAGCTATAAAAATAAAAAAGTTTTAGTAGATATCAACGTAACCATTGAATCAGGTGAGATTATTTCGTTGCTAGGGCCGAGTGGCTGCGGTAAAACTACTTTGCTTAATATCATTTTAGGACTTGTAGATCCAACTGCTGGTCAGCTTGTCTACAATGGACAAGATATTTCCAAGCAATCAATGCAAGAAAGAGGATTTAATATAGTGTTTCAGGATTTTGCATTATTTCCTCATTTAAATGCATACGACAATATTATTTATGGATTAAAAAATAAAAACGTGAAAATGTCCAAAGAGGAGATACAAGAATACATTGATTTTTTAGAGCTAGCTCCTCATTTGCATAAGAATATTCATGAATTGTCTGGTGGGCAAAAACAACGCGTTTCCATAGCAAGAACACTCGTGATGCAACCTAAAATTCTATTATTAGACGAACCACTAAGTGCACTAGATGGCGTTATAAAGGAATCTATAAAGGAACGTATTAAATCCATCGCCAGTGAATTTAATTTGACGACGATTATCGTGACACATGATCCAGAAGAAGCCCTTACCTTGTCAGATAAAGTCATCATTATTAATGAAGGTACAGTTGCTCAATTTGGCACACCTCATGAAATTGTAACAGCGCCAAAAAATCAATTTGTAGAGGACTTTATCTTAAGGCAGCTTCATATTAAGCGACATAACATCTATCAATTGTTTGGAGAAACCTATGCTTAAAACGAATAAAGTAATGAAATTAATTTTTCTACCGATTCTACTATTTTTTCTATTCTTTTTAATTGTGCCATTGCTTTATATGCTTTGGCAGTCATTCAAAATAGGCAATGTCGTGACCACTCAAAATTATATAGAAGCTTTACGGAATATCGAAATTCGTGAAGCTTTTACGAATAGTTTTAAAGTTTCTTTTGTTGCATCAGTGATTACAACCATTTTAGCCTTTTGGTTGGCCTATGCTGTTCATTTTACTACGATGCATCGCCATACAAAAAAATTAGTTCAAATTGGAATTACGTTGCCGATGCTACTGCCAACCATCACCTATGGCTTTGTATTGATATATACATTTGGTAATCAAGGAATTCTAACAAAATTAGTAGGGCAGCCTCTTTTTACAATCTATGGGTATAACGGCTTGGTGATCGGTTACGTCTTATACACATTACCAGTTGCTTTTATATTAATGCAAAATTCCATGCAATATATCGATAAACGGTTTTTACTTGTTTCAATATTAATGCATGATCAGCCCCTGCGTCGTTTTTATCATACCGTATACCGTCCTATGCTTGGAACAATTGGCGGGGCATTTATTTTAACATTTGTTTTAAGCTTCACAGACTTTGGAATCCCTGCATCGGTTGGTGGAAATTACAGGGTGATAGCTACTGAGCTCTACCAAGCTATGTTAGGTTCCATTGTACATTTTGAACGTGGAGCAGTCATTTCGGTGTTAATGCTAGTACCTGCTGTATTAGGTGTTGTCATGCTAACGGTTTTAGAGCGCTTCAATTTTCAATATAAACAGGTTGGGCAAAGTGAACTTGTAAAGCATCGTTTACGAGATGCGCTATTTACAATTTATTCAATTCTCTGTGTAACAGCTGTATGTATTATTTTTTCAACCATGTTTATTGTGCCTTTTACCAAAGGCTATCCGTACGATTTCAGCTTTACATTAGAGCACGTTCAAAATGTACTTGCAGAGAAAGATTTAACGAAGGTTTACATCAATTCTCTCATCGTAGCGGTTCTAACAGCCATATTCGGTGTGGGCATAACATTTATGTCAGCGCTTCTTAATACAAGGACACCATTAAAGGGAAGAAAAAGCTTAGATGTAACTTCTATGATGACAAATACAGTTCCAGGAATGGTGCTTGGATTATCCTACTTATTTTTCTTTAATGGAAGTTCTTTAAAGGGTACTTTTCTTATCATTATCGCATGTAATATAGTCCATTTTTTTACGACACCTTATTTAATGGCGAAAAATTCGTTGCAAAAAATGGATCCTACGTGGGAAGTGACAGGTGAGCTGTTAAAGGATTCGTGGTTAAAAACCGTGATACGAATTATTTTACCGAATATTAGGCCAACGATTTATCAAATGTTTAGCTACTATTTTTTAAATGCGATGGTTACGGTCAGCGGTGTTATTTTTCTTGTCAGCACAAAGACAATGCTTGTATCGACAAGGATAAAAGAGCTACAGCATTTCGCAAAGTACACCGATATTTTTGTTTTATCGATATTCATTTTATGTACAAACCTCATTGTGAAATTAGGTTGTGATTATATAGCAGCACATAAAGAAAAAACGGAGGAGATTACAAAATGAAGAAGTCAACAGGCATGATGTTAGGGACAGTAAGTGCAGCAGCAGTCGTTTTAGCTGCATGTGGAGGGGTAGCAGCAGATTCCAAAGAGCAAGTCATCATTTATTCAAATGCTGATGATGAAGCTATTGAAGTGATGGAAACTACATTGGATGACAAGGGCTATAAAGGTAAGTATTTAATCCAGTCGTATGGTACTTCTGAGTTAGGTGGCAAAATGATGGCGGAAGGGACAGATATTGAAGCAGATGTTGTGACAATGGCTTCTTATTTTATAGAAAGTGCACAAACCTCAAAATCCATGTTTGTGGATATTTCTTCAGACTTAAAGCCTCTTGATGGGGGTGTTACGTATGCATTACCGATTTTAGGCAATGTAGGCTCTATCTTTATTAATACAGAGGTATTACAACAAAAGGAGCTACCTATCCCAAAATCAATTAAAGATTTGACAGACCCTGCTTATAAGGATTTAGTGTCATTCCCAAACATTATGGACTCCTCAACAGGGTGGCTTCTCGTACAAGCTATTATAAAGGAATATGGTGAAAAAGAAGGGAAAAAAATTTTAGCAGAGCTAATTAAAAATGCAGGACCACATATTGAGAGTTCAGGCTCTGGCCCTATTAAAAAGGTGAAAACAGGAGAAGTTGCTGCTGGCTTTGGTTTACGTATCCAAGCTATTGATGCCAAAAACGAAGGGCTGCCGATTGATTATATTGACCCGACAGAAGGAAACTTCACTTTAACAGAATCTGTAGCTGTTGTAGATAAAGAAGGTGAGGAAGCATTAGCGAAAGAAATTGCAAAGGTAATTGCCACAGAGGCTCATGATGGTCTTCTAGAGCAATACCCTGTAGCCCTATATGAAGGAGAACAAGTAAAGGACGAGCACGTTCCTGCCTATTTGAAAAAATGGGATACAACCTTAACCGTAGATTTATTAGAAAAACACCAAGCCTTCTTTAAAGAAGCACAGAGATAAGGAGTTATAGCAGATGAGTAACTATAAATTATTGACGCCAGGTCCATTGACAACAACTGAAGCGGTGAAACGAGAAATGTTAAAAGATCGTTGTACATGGGATGACGATTATAAAAATGTGACACAAGTGATTCGAAAGCAACTCTTAAAATTAGCAAAAGTTGATGAAGCTGATTACACTACGGTACTAATGCAAGGAAGTGGAAGCTTTGTAGTGGAGTCTGTACTAACAACTGCAATTGGTGAAAATGATAAGGTGCTGATACTAACAAATGGTGCTTATGGTGAAAGAATTGTTGAAATGGCCAAAGCCTTAAAGTTACAGCATGTTGTTTATAGTGCTCCTTATGATGAACAGCCATCCTTGTTAGAAGTACAATCCTTCCTTGAAAGAGATAGAAGTATTACTCATGTAGCTATCGTACATTGTGAGACGACTACTGGTATTTTAAATCCTATTAAAGAAATCGGGGAAGTTGTTCATTCGTTCAACAAAACGTTTATTGTGGATGCCATGAGTAGCTTTGGAGGCGTGCCAATGGATTTATCAAGCTTGCATATTGATTTTTGTATTAGTAGTGCCAATAAATGTATTCAGGGTGTCCCAGGCTTTGGTTTTGTTATCGCGAATACAAGAGCATTGGAAAAATGTAAGGGACAAGCTCGAAGTGTAGCATTAGATTTGCATAGTCAGTGGGAAGTAATGAAGCAAGATGGGAAATGGCGTTTCACATCGCCTACTCATGTAGTTGCAGCTTTTGCGAAGGCGCTTGAAGAGTTGAATGAAGAAGGCGGAATTCATGCCCGCTACAAACGCTATGCGTATAATAATCAACTACTTCGCTCTCGCTTGTCAGTGCTGGGATTTAAAGCGTATATTTCGGAGGAGCTTCAATCACCAATTATCACAACATTTTTATTCCCGTATAAAGAGTTTTCTTTTGAGCATTTTTATCAAGAAATAAAAAAGGCAGGTTTCGTTATCTATCCAGGTAAGCTGACGGATGTCGATACATTCCGTATTGGCAATATTGGTGATATTCATGAGGAAGATATGCTTGCATTATGTGAAATCATTGAAAATTATATGGTGGTGAAAAACAATGAAAATTGAGACGGTTATTTTGGACTGGGCAGGCACAGCAGTTGACTTTGGTTGTTTTGCCCCTGTTAATGCTTTTTTAACAATTTTTGAAGATGCTGGTGTGATAGTTACACTGGAAGAGGCTCGTAAACCAATGGGGATGCTGAAAATTGATCATATCCGCACCATGCTAGAAATGCCAAGAATTAAAGCAGAATGGCATCGTGTACATGGACAATCCTTTACTGAAAAGGATGTACATGTATTATATAATCATTTTGAAACAAAATTAATGGAGTCTTTGGCGACCTATACAGATCCTATCCAGCACGTGAAAACAACAGTACAGCAATTAAGAGGTGCAGGTATTCGAATAGGCTCTACAACTGGCTATACAGATGCAATGATGGAAGTAGTGACAAAGCATGCAGCTGACAAGGGCTATCAACCTGATTTTCTTGTAACACCTACACAGGTAGGTGATAAAGGGCGACCATATCCATATATGATTTTTAAAAATATGGAGGCATTAGGTTCGCAAGCGACGAAGCAAGTTGTGAAGGTTGGCGATACAACATCAGATATAAAGGAAGCCTTGAATGCAGGTGTTTGGGCTGTTGGCGTTATTATTGGAAGCTCAGAAATGGGACTATCCGAAGAAGAATTCAATGCCCTATCTTTAGAAGAACAGCAACAAATCATAGCGAAAACAAAATGTGTTTTTGAAGAATCTGGTGCTCATTATACAATTGAAACAATGGCGGAGTTGCCAGCATTAATTGAAACGATCAATGCTCGGTTAAATGTGGATAGACAATTAGAATATAAATAAAAATTAACCTCGGCAGAAGTAATAAACTGCCGAGGTTGTTTTTAGTCGCGCTCATATGGGATTGAATCTGGTATTTCCGCAAATGGATTCTTTTCATTAATACGGTCATAAAACATAACGCCATTTAGATGATCTAATTCATGTTGAAAGGCAATAGCTGGCAAGCCCTTAAGGCGCATTTTTTTCTCTTCACCATCAATTGTTTTAAATTTTACTGTGATTCGTGCATGACGAGGTACATACCCAGGAATATTACGGTCAACAGAAAGACATCCTTCTCCTGATGATAGGTATGTGTTTTCAACAGAATGGCTAACGATCTTTGGATTTATGGCTACAAAGCTTAATTGTTCACCAGCCTCATCTTTTAAATGAAGGGCAAACATGCGCTGTAAGCTATTTACCTGATTGGCAGCCAAACCAATGCCACTACGCAAATTATATTTTTCTGCCATTTCAGGATCTTGGCTGTTGATTAAATATTGAAGCATATCCTCAGCAAGCTTTCTTGTTTCATCAGTTAAAGGGAATTTAACTTCCTCTGCTTTTGTGCGTAAAGTCGGATGACCTTCGCGGATAATATCATCCATTAAAATCATAATAGTAATCTTCCTTTCAACTTTGTAGTGCTTACTAATAAGTATACATCACGTTTTCGTACAATCCCATGAAAAAAGTCCTTATTTGAATATACTTAAAAAATTTTTCTAATGCTATTAGATTTTCGAGAATGGGGTATTCTACTAGGGGAAAACCTGTTGGAAAACGCAAGAGTTGTATGGTGTGAATAAGGTGTTGTAATACAGAAATTGAATAATAGTAATACAGTATAGGACAGCGGTATTTGATTGTTATTCTAGAAAAAATCTTTGTATATAGCAGTAATAGATGATTGACCGACAGTATTTTATTCAGTATACTGAGTGTCAAGAATAAGTTGTACTAGTTAAAAAGGTGATTTATTTTAATACAGCTGAAAGGGAGATGTGACAAATGAGCAAGAAAAACAATAATATTTTTGATGCTAAACAAACGCTAACTGAAATCGAAGATAAGTTTGAAATGTTTCAAATTTTGAATGAAGAAGGCGAAATTATAAATAAAGAGGCAGATCCTAAATTATCAGATGAGGAACTAGTTGAGTTAATGACACGTATGGTTTACACACGTATTTTAGATCAACGATCAATCTCATTAAATCGTCAAGGACGTTTAGGCTTCTATGCACCAACTGCGGGTCAAGAAGCTTCACAACTTGCTTCTCACTTTGCATTAGAACAAGAAGATTGGATTTTACCAGGTTACCGTGATGTGCCACAAATTGTATGGCATGGCTTACCACTTGAAAAAGCATTTTTATTCTCACGTGGGCACTTCATGGGGAATCAGGTTCCTGAAGGTGTAAACGTTTTAGCTCCACAAATTATTATTGGTGCACAATATATTCAAGCTGCTGGGGTAGCACTTGGTATTAAAAAACGCGGGAAAAAAGCTGTTGCAGTAACGTATACAGGTGACGGTGGTTCTTCTCAGGGAGACTTCTATGAAGGCATTAACTTTGCAGGTGCATTTAAATCTCCAGCAATCTTCATTGTACAAAATAACCAATATGCAATCTCAACACCTCGTGAATTGCAAACAGCTGCTAAAACAATTGCACAAAAAGGTGTAGCAGCAGGCTTACCAAGTATTTTAGTAGATGGAATGGATGCGCTTGCAGTTTATGTAGCAACTCGTGATGCTCGTGAGCGCGCGGTTAATGGTGAAGGTCCAACATTAATTGAAACAATGTGTTACCGTTATGGTCCTCATACAATGGCTGGGGATGACCCAACTCGTTACCGTACTTCTGATACAGATAATGAATGGGCTCAAAAAGATCCTCTAGTTCGCTTCCGTAAATACCTAGAAGCAAAAGGTATATGGGATGAGAAAAAAGAAGAAGCAGTAATTGAGCGAGCAAAAGAAGAAATTAAAGAAGCAATCAAAAAAGCAGATGCTGCTCCAAAACAAAAAGTAACAGAGTTAATGGAAAATATGTATAAAGGCGAAATGCCTTCTAATCTAAAAGAACAGTATGAAATCTATAAAGAGAAGGAGTCGAAATAACCTATGGCACAAATGACGATGATTCAAGCAATTACAGATGCACTTCGCACAGAATTAAAGAATGATGAAAACGTTCTTGTATTCGGGGAAGATGTAGGTGTCAACGGTGGGGTATTCCGCGCGACAGAAGGCCTACAAAAAGAATTTGGGGTTGACCGCGTATTTGATACACCATTAGCAGAATCAGGTATTGGTGGCTTAGCAGTTGGCCTTTCTCTTCAAGGATTCCGTCCAGTTCCTGAAATTCAATTCTTCGGTTTCGTTTATGAAGTTATGGATTCAATCAGTGGCCAGCTAGCACGTATGAGCTACCGTAGTGGTGGCGTATACAATGCTCCAGTAACAATCCGTTCACCATTTGGTGGTGGTGTGCACACACCTGAAATGCACTCAGATAGCTTAGAAAGCTTAATGACAGCACAACCAGGATTAACAGTTGTTGTACCATCAACACCATATGATGCAAAAGGTTTACTTATTTCTTCTATTCGTAATGACAACCCAGTTATTTTCTTAGAGCATTTAAAACTATACCGTTCATTCCGTGAAGAAGTACCTGAGGAAGCATACGAAATCCCACTAGGAAAAGCAGATGTAAAACGTGAAGGTACTGATTTAACAATTGTTGCTTACGGTTTAATGGTTCATGAAAGCTTAAAGGCTGCAGAAGAACTTGAAAAAGAAGGACATTCTGTAGAAGTAATTGACTTACGTACAATTCAACCAATCGATGTGGAAACAATTATCGCATCAGTTGAAAAAACAGGTCGTGCAATCGTTGTCCAAGAAGCTCAAAAACAAGCAGGTATCGCTGCGAACGTAGTAGCAGAAATTACAGAGCGAGCAATTTTAAGCTTAGAGGCTCCTGTTCTTCGTGTGGCTGCACCAGATACTGTGTACCCATTCCCACAAGCTGAAGGTGTTTGGTTACCAAATTACAAAGATGTAATGGAAACAGCGAAAAAAGTTTTAACATTCTAATAAAGCTTCTAAACTTGAACAACAGTAAATAGAAAGGATGGGTACACATGGCATTTGAATTCAGATTACCGGATATTGGCGAGGGTATTCACGAAGGCGAGATTGTGAAATGGTTCGTTAAAGCTGGAGATACAGTAAAAGAAGACGATATTCTTTGTGAAGTACAAAATGATAAAGCAGTAGTAGAAATCCCTTCACCAGTTGAAGGAACAGTAGAGGAAGTTTTAGTAGGAGAAGGGACAGTTGCCGTAGTTGGCGATGTTTTAATCCGATTAGACGCACCTGGCTATGAAGACTTAAAGCTAAAAGGTGACGATCATGCCGAAGCAAAAACAGAGGCACAAGTTCAAGCAACTGCTGAATCTGGTCAGAACGTAGAAAAAGCTCCTGCTAAAGAGGAAAAGGCACCAGAAAAAGCCCCTGAAAAAGCTCCAGAAAAAGTGGAGACAGTAGTTGATGAAACAAAACGTGTAATCGCGATGCCTTCTGTACGTAAATTTGCTCGTGATAACGATGTAAATATTCGTAAAGTGAAGGGTACAGGCAAAAACGGTCGAATCCTTAAAGAAGATATTGAAAACTTCTTAAAAGGTGGCGGTACTGTAGAGGCTGAAACTGCAAATATCGAAACATCAGAAGAAACAGTTCAACAAGAAACGTCTACACCAGTAGCACCAGTAGTTCTTGAGGGGGATTTCCCAGAGACTCGTGAAAAAATGTCAGGTATTCGAAAAGCGATTGCTAAAGCAATGGTACACTCGAAACAAACGGCTCCTCATGTTACACTAATGGATGAAGTCGATGTAACAGCTCTTGTAGCACATCGTAAAAAATTCAAAGATATCGCTGCCGAAAAAGGTGTTAAATTAACATACTTACCATATGTAGTGAAAGCACTTATTTCAACTTTACGCGAGTTCCCAGAATTTAATCGCTCTTTAGATGATGCAACACAAGAAATTATCCAAAAGCATTACTATAACATTGGTATTGCAGCAGATACTGAAAGAGGCTTACTAGTACCAGTTATTAAGCATGCAGATCGTAAATCTGTATTTGCAGTGTCTAATGAAATTAATGAATTAGCGACAAAAGCCCGTGAAGGAAAGCTAGCACCACATGAAATGAAAGGTGCTTCCATGTCCATTACGAATATTGGTTCTGCAGGAGGACAATGGTTTACACCAGTTATTAACCATCCTGAAGTAGCAATTCTAGGTATTGGTCGAATTTCAGAAAAACCTGTAATAAAAAATGGTGAAATTGTAGCCGCACCTGTGTTAGCATTATCATTGAGCTTTGATCATCGTATGATCGATGGAGCCACTGCGCAAAATGCTTTAAATCACTTAAAGCGTTTGTTAAGTGAGCCAGAATTATTATTAATGGAGGCGTAACAAAAATGGTAGTAGGAGATTTCCCAATCGAAACAGATACTCTTGTCATTGGTTCAGGTCCTGGAGGATATGTAGCAGCAATTCGTGCAGCTCAAACTGGCCAAAAAGTAACAATCGTTGAAAAAAATGTACTTGGTGGAGTGTGCTTAAACGTAGGTTGTATCCCATCAAAAGCATTAATTTCAGTAGGTCACCGTTTTGAGCAAGCTAAACATTCAGATGACATGGGAATCATCGCTTCTGATGTGAAATTAGACTTCTCAAAAGCACAAGCATTTAAAGACAGCGTTGTTAAGAAATTAACTGGCGGTGTTGAAGGCTTACTTAAAGGTAACAAAGTTGAAATTGTACAAGGTGAAGCTTATTTCGTTGACGCTCATTCAGTGCGTATCATCAATGGTGAATCTGCTCAAACTTACACATTTAACAATGTCATTATTGCAACAGGTTCTCGTCCAGTTGAAATTCCAACATTCAAATTCACTGATCGCGTATTAAATTCTACTGGTGCACTTTCTTTACAAGAAGTACCTAGTAAATTAGTTGTTATCGGTGGCGGTTATATTGGTACTGAGCTAGGATCCGCTTATGCAAACCTTGGCTCTCAAGTAACAATTATCGAAGGCGGAAAAGATATTTTAGCTGGCTTCGAAAAACAAATGACGCAAATCGTGAAAAAAGGCCTTAAAAAGAAAGGCGTTGAAATTGAAGTTAACGCATCTGCAAAAGGCGTAGAAGAAACTGAAAACGGCGTAGTAGTAACTTATGAAGTTGGCGGAGAAGAGAAAAAAGTTGAAGCTGATTACGTGTTAGTTACTGTAGGACGTCGTCCAAATACAGATGAAATGGGACTTGCTGAAATCGGAGTTGAATTCGGTGAACGTGGTCTAATCAATGTTGACAAACAATGTCGTACAAATATTCCAAACATCTATGCAATCGGTGATATCGTAGCAGGTCCACAACTTGCACATAAAGCATCTTACGAAGGTAAAGTTGCTGCTGAAGCAATTGCGGGTGAAAAATCAGTAGTTGATTATCTTGCTGTTCCAGCTGTATGTTTCACAGATCCAGAAATGGCGACAGTTGGTTACAACGAAGAACAAGCAAAAGCTGAAGGCATCGAATATACTGCAGCGAAATTCCCATTCGCAGCAAATGGTCGTGCTCTTGCATTAAACCAATCAGAAGGTTTCGTGAAACTTGTTGCTCGTAAAGAGGATGGCTTATTAATTGGTGCTCAAATCGTAGGTGCTGGTGCATCTGATATGATCGCTGAAATGGGCTTAGCGATTGAAGGCGGCATGACTGCTGAGGATATCGCATTAACAATTCACGCTCACCCAACGTTAGGTGAAATTACAATGGAAACTGCTGAAGTATTACTTGGCAACCCAATCCACATTGTAGCGAAAAAATAATTTGAATAAAAGAGTGTAGATAAAGCGGGATCATTCGCTTATCTACACTCTTTTTTTAGCCAATGTTTTATTTTATATGAACAATTAAATTTTTATATAATCTTTTCCCCTAACAGGCTTTAATGACAATGATAAGTAGCTTCTCATAGAAAATATTCCGTCATTATAGCTTTCAAATCGTATTTCTATCATTTACAAGCTCCTTTGATTATTCTGAATAGTCGATAAATGCTATAATGATAGCATTGTAGAAAGTAAGGGAGGATTTATTAATGGAGCTTAATTTAACGGGGAAAGTAGCAATTATAACAGGGTCAAGTAAAGGAATTGGCTATTATACAGCCATGCAGCTTGTTAAAGAGGGTGCAGAGGTTGTACTTTGCGCTCGTGGTGAAAAACAACTGCAAGTGGCTGCTGGATGCATAAAAAATGAAACAGGCGTAGATGTTTTAATTGTTCCAACTGATATTACAAAAGAAAAAGATTGTAAGTATCTAATCGAGCGTACTGTCGAACATTATGGACGTGTTGATATTCTTATTAATAATGCAGGTACAGCTTCAGCGAATCCCTTTGAATCGGTGAGTAGTGAGCTGTGGCAGGCAGATTTAGATTTAAAGGTATTTGGAGCTATTCATTGTTCTAAATATGCTGCTCCATATATGCGAAAGGCTGGGGGCGGTGCAATCGTTAATGTGACTGCCGTGATGGCTAAAACGCCACCTGCAAGCTCACTTCCAACTACTGTAAGCCGTGCTGCGGGGCTTGCCTTGACAAAAGCGATGAGCAAGGATTTAGGGAAGGATAATATTCGAGTAAATTCTGTCTGTATAGGACTTATTCGTAGTGATCAAATCGAAAAGAAATGGAAAAAGGAAGAACCTAATTTATCGTGGGAAGAATATTCTCGTAAAGTGGGGCAAGCAATTCCGCTTGGTCGTGTAGGTGATACGCAAGAAGCAGCAAACGTTATCACTTTCCTAGTATCTGATGCGGCGAGCTATGTTACAGGAACAGCTGTTAATATTGATGGTGGCTCTGGTCACGCATTATAGAATAGTAAAAAACCACTATACTAATAGAAGTATAGTGGATTTTTAAGAATATTTATCCTTCTTCATTAATAACCACATTTTTACCACGTATCTTCATAATCAGTGGTATAAGTAACCAGGAAATGGCAATCACTAAAAATAGTAATGATAAAGGCTTTGTTATAAAAATAGAAAAGTCTCCATTCGAAATGGTTAATGCACGGCGCATATTATTTTCAATCATCGGCCCTAGTACTAAGGCAAGTACTAATGGAGCTACTGGATAATCATATTTAGCAAATAGATAACCAAGTACACCACAAGCTACTAATAAAAATAAATCAAACGTGGCAAATTGTACAGCATAAACGCCAAAAATTGAAATGGCAATAATAATAGGCAATAAATATTTTTTAGGCGTTTCGATGATTTTGGCAAAAATACGGACCAAAGGCATATTTAATGCTAATAACATTAAATTTCCAATAAACATACTGGCAATTAATCCCCAAGCAACTTGAGGGTGCTCATCAAATAATAATGGACCTGGCTGAATATTATACATAATAAGTGCGCCCATTAAAATTGCAGTAGTACCTGAGCCAGGAATTCCTAAAGTTAGTAATGGGATCATTGCACCGCCTGATGCAGCATTGTTAGCCGATTCTGGCCCAGCTACACCCGCAATATGACCTTTTCCGAATTGCTCGGGTGTTTTACTAAATTTTTTCTCAGTAATATAAGAAAAGAATGAGGCAAGTGTTGCACCAGCACCGGGTAATACGCCAATAAAAAAGCCTAATAATGAGCCGCGAGCAATAGGAACAGCACTATCCTTTAAATCTTCCTTTGTTGGTAATACGCGATTAATTTTTGCTAATTGACCATCCTCTTCTTCTTTTTCAAGAATGGTTTTAAATACTTCGCCTAATGCAAATAAACCAACAGCGATGGTTAAAAATTCAATGCCAGAGAACAGCATTGGCTGACCAAATGTAAAACGTTCGATACCTGATACGGCATCAATACCAACTGTCCCGAGCATAAGCCCTAAAACAGTCATAATTAAAGCTTTGGTAATAGAACGTCCTGCTAGGCCACTAACTGCTGCAAGTCCTAATAACATCAAAGAAAAGTATTCTGCGGGTCCAAATTTAAGTGCTACTTTTGACAATGGATTGGCTAATAATATCAGACCTAATAGCGCTACAACGCCCGCACAAAATGAGCCTATGGCCGCGATAGAAAGAGCACTTCCAGCACGACCTTGTTTAGCCATTTGATAGCCATCCAATGTTGTCACAACTGATGATGATTCACCAGGCGTGTTTAATAGAATGGATGTTGTTGATCCACCATACATAGCCCCATAGTATACACCTGCAAGTAAAATAATTGAGCTGGTAGCGGCAGCCTCAGTAGGTAGTCCAGCTGTAATAGTTGCTGTAACGGGGATTAATAAAGCCACTCCACTCATTGGACCTATACCTGGAAGTACACCAACTGCTGTACCAATTATGACGCCCACAAGAGCGAATAAAAGGTTTTGCCATTGAAGGGCAACTGCAAATCCATCAGCTAAAAATTGCAATGTCGACATATGTTCACTCCTGTACTAAAAAATTGGGAAACTAGGCAATGATCCTCCTAGTAAACTTGTAAATAAATAATAGACGCCTAGTGAAAATCCAGCTGCAATAATAATTGAATAAATAAGTTTAGTACGTTCCATTGTTTGGAAACTAATACACAAAAATAAAAATGTTGTTATCATATAGCCAATTTTTTCAAGGAAAAATACATACGCAAGAGCGCTACCTAAAATAATTAAGAACTTTTTGAGCTCTGTTGAAGCTATTTTAGAAGAAGTAGTTGGTCCTCCTGTGACTCGCTCTCTCACAGCTTTTTTCCATGATTCATAAAATAATTGAAGACTTAATAAACCTAAAATAATACCTAAACCTAATGGGAAAATTTTGGGCCCAACTGTAGATCCATATGCACTATCAGAAATCTGAGTTGCTTGAAAAATAAACAGAATGCTAAGTGTTAAGAGGATAATGCTAAATGTTTTATCAAATGTATAGCTCAACCGTTTTACACCTCCATTGAAAATAGAATAAAGTTACACAAGTAGTTCTATATTTAATGGAAATACTTGTGTCTTTTTTTAAAACGATTCTTTATTTTTGCATACCAAGAGCTGTTAGTAGTTCAATGATTATTTTATTTTGATTGTCTAGATAAGCTGTAAAATCTTGTGCATTACGATATTCTGCTTGCCAACCATTACGGGTCACCTCAGCTTGCCATTCTTTTGATTCAGACATTGCATGTAATTTTTCAGACCAATAGGCAATCGCATCTTTACTCATATTTTTTGGACCAAAGATACCACGCCAAATTGTAAATTCCTCATCAATACCAGCCTCTTTAAATGTAGGAACTTCTGCTAGCTCACCTTCTAAGCGTTCAGAGGAACTGACAGCTAATACACGAACATCTCCTGATTTAACATAAGTAGCAATTGTGGAGGCATCTGTTGCAATAACATCAGCATTGCCACCTAATAATGCTGTAACCGCCTCACCACCACCATCATAAGAAACATATTTAATTGTTTTTAAGTCAATCCCCACTTTATAAGCCGGAATAATTCCTACTAGGTGATCCATCGAGCCCGGTGCAGAACCACCTGCTAATGTGACATCTTTTGGTGAAGTTTTCATAGCATTTAAAACATCTTCAAGCGTTTGGAAAGGAGAATCCTTTTTAACAACGATTGCGCCATAGTCCCGTGTTAATTGAGCTAAAGGTGTAGTATCCTTATAGCCAAATTTACTATTTCCTTCAGCCTTTTCATGATTTATAAGGATTGGTGGTGATTTAACCATTAACATATAATCATTATTGGCTTCCTTTGTAGCAAATGTTGCCATGAAGGCAGCACCACCACCACCTGGCTTATTCTCAACTTGAATCGCCTTATCAATCAACCCAGTATCACTCATTGTTTTTGCCACTGCACGAGCTGTTAAATCCCAGCCACCACCAGCACCTGATGGAGCAACAATGGTAATATTACTTTTCGGATAATCATTGGCCTTCTTTCCCTCTGTTTTTTCTCCAGTTGATGCTGAACAGCCAACTAAACTAGTAAATAATAAGCCTGCTGCCATTATTTTAGAAATGTTCCTCCACATAAAAATCCCCCTTAAAAATAAAATGGTAGCGCTATCAATTTAGCGCTACCCATACTATAACTTACTTCTTAATTTTAGGAATATTGTGATAATAATGTGAATTAACAGCATTTTGTTCATAAAGTTTATGTGGAAATAAAGTATCGTCGCTCAGGACGCCCAACTGTGCCATAAGTCAGTTCGGTATAGACCTGCTTTTGTGTAACTAAAAATTCTAAATAACGACGAGCAGTGGAACGGCTGACACCGATATTCTTTCCCAATAGCTCAGCTGTACTACCATTCTCCATTATACTTAAATGGTTGATAACATGATTCATAGTTGTTGGATCTATCCCTTTTGGTAATAATAACGGTGTTTCTAGAGGGGTGGATGAACCTGCTTTTGGCCAAAGATATTGAATTTTTTCTTGTGTAAATTTTTCATTATTTTTCAGCAATAGATACTTGTAACGGAATTTTTCTATACTCTCTTTTAGCTGTTCGAATGTAAATGGCTTTAAAATGTAATCAGTAACATTTTTCCGATAAGCTTTCTGTACTATATGTGCCTCTGTAGCTGCGGTAATCAAAATAATACTACTTGTTGGGCTCACTTCTTGGATTTTATCAATTAAATCTACTCCCAGTATATCTGGCAAAAAGACATCGAGTAATATAAGGTGTGGTGAAAATGATTGAAGCCAATCTAAAGCTTCTTCTCCCGTGCTTGCCCGTGCAATTACTGTAAAGCCTTCAATTTTTTCTAAAAAACGACAATGTACATCTGCTACACGTACATCATCTTCAATTACCAGCACTTCAATATTGTTCATGGATCATAGTCCCCCTTTTGCTAATAGATACGATAAATAGGGCACCTCCTAAATCTCCTTCTTCAAGAGCAAGAGTACCGTTTAAATCATGGATACTGGAAATGACTTTCCTTAATCCATAGCCTCGATGTTTACTATCTTTCGTAGAAATATTTTCTGAAAATAGCACGTCTAGTTTTTCTTGTGCTAAACCTTGTCCAGAGTCCTCGACCTCAAAGATAATTTCCTCTCCATTATCAAATATAAAAAGCCTAATAATTGGTTGTCGCTCTTTGTTTTTTTCGACCTCTTCAAAAGCATTGGTTAATAAATTTCCCATTATAGAAATAATTAAGCTTTTTTCGATGCTTTCAGGAAATGTTTCTAAATAACTATCCTCATCAAAAACCAACTTGATCTTTAATTCACGTCCACGATTAAAAAATCCGATAATTAAACCATTCAAAAAAGGGTCTTTTACACGCTTTGTTATAAATTGGGTTAGAGAAGAATGTCCTTGTGCCTCTTTATGAATAATAGACAGTGCTTCATCAGATGCATTTAATTGAATAAGGCCGGATATTGTGTAAAGGACATTATTAAACTCATGTGTTTGGGCACGTAAAGCCTCTGTATATTGTTTTACTTGTGATAATTCGATAGCCATTTGCTCTATTTCTGATTGTAATCGGAAACTTGCAACTGCGCCGACAACTTGACCATTCACCTTCATAGGTACACGGTTAACAATAATTTCATGACCGTTAACAATCATCAATTTATCAAGTTGTTTTTCACCCTTCATTAATACGTTAAGCAGATGTGTGTTTGGTATATGCTGCTCGATATTATCGCCAATAATAGAAGCTGAATCCGTTAAATGTAAGATTTTTGCGGCAGCATTGTTTAGGGTCGTAATTTCACCTTTCTGATTTACCGTAATAATAGCTTCACGAACTGATTCAATTAAAGTATTTTTTTCTGTTAATAGACTGGCAATTTCACTTGGCTCTAGATTAAAAATTTGCTTTTTAATGTTTCGGGATAAAAAAATAGAGCCGATAATACCAATGCCTAGTGCAATAACCATCGTATAAAAAATATTATCAAGGTATAAAAAATATAAGCGATCTAATTCACTTGTTAAGTAACCAATTGAAACAACACCAATAATCGATCCATTTGAGTCTAAGATAGGTGCCTTCCCACGAATGGATTGTCCCATTGAACCATTTGCAATGGAAATATAAGACTCACCGTTGATTAATGCTCGGTCATTATCATCTCCGACCATTGATTTACCAATACGGTCAGCGATAGGATGGGTGTAGCGTATGCCATTTTTATCTCCTATTACAACATAAGTAGCTTTTGCAGCAAGCAAAATCTCTTTGCTAATTTTTTGCAGACTTTCGGAAGGATTATTTGTATGAAACGCTTCAATTACATCCCCCCTGCTAGCCGTTGTTTCCGCCAAATATAGTGCCCGGTTCCCAATTTGTGTTTGCAATGCATCAGATATGGTCATATAAAAGAGGATGCCTGCTAAAATAACAATAATAAAAATTAAAAAACTACTGTAATAGGCAAAGCGGGCTTGGAGTGTTAATGTTTTAAAGAAAATAGTGAATCCCACCTTTGTGTTTATTTTGGAAATTTTGGTCATTGATAATACTAGTAATCTTTTGTAATTTTCGATTATATAAAAAAATTTCGAAATTTGCTAGATGATCATTAAAAAAGTGATTTGAAGTGGATAGACACAATATAAAAATGTTGAAAAGTCATAATCATAAAAAGTAAAATCATGAAGTTCTTGTAGAATAGGACTTTTAATACTGTTTCATAGAATTGTTTGGATATTTCTGTATTTGATTATTATTTTTCTAAAATTACAATAGACAGAAAATTCCTACAGATGTAGAATGAACGATATAGGGGGTGAAAAGTGGCGAAATGTTGAACGAAAATTTAGCTGCGTTATTGTTACGAGTTGTTCGGATTATTGTGCAAATTGGTATACTTACTATTTTCTATTACATGGGGGTTGGCATTGTTTCTTATTTGCACATACCTCTTCCAGGAAGCGTCATAGGCTTACTTTTATTAGCACTTTCACTCAATTTTAAAATTATTAAGGTCGAATATATACAAGATGGAGCAGGTTTTTTAATTGGCATCTTAACGTTGTTTTTCATTCCAGCAACGGTAGGTGTTATTGATTATCCAGAGCTCATGTCAATCACTGGTCTGCTCATTATTTTAGCAATTATTGCTAGTACATTAATCTCTATTTATGTAACAGGACTGCTGACACAGCTCATCGAGAAAAGAGAATTGGCCAAAAAAGAAAGCTCGAAGACTCCTGTGGAAGAAGGAAAGGGGGAATTAACTGTTGATTGAAGTAACAGTTGTCCTTAGCACCATCATTATGTTTATTTTATTTACAAAGCTCTATCAACGATTTCCCCATCCTATCATGATTCCCTTGGTCACGACTACGATTGTCAGTGCAGTGGTTTTACTTGTGTTTGATATTCCATATTCAACTTATATGCAAGGTGGGGAGTGGCTTCAGAAAATGCTTGGGCCAGCTGTTGTGGCACTTGCATATCCTCTCTATAATCAACGAGCAATTATTATGAAATATAAGTATTCAATTTTATCAGGGCTTCTAATCGGCATGATAACAGGCTTAGTGACAATTTTTGTGTTACTAAAATGGATCGGTGTAGAACCTAGCTGGATGCTGACAGCCTTACCTAAATCGTTAACAACGCCTGTTGGGATGCAGGTGAGCGAAACGATTGGAGGCATTCCTCCTTTAACTGCTGTTTTCGTTATGATTGCAGGGTTTGTAGGGGCCATTATCGGACCGTTAGTCATTAAGTATGGCAAAATCGACTCTGCTGTGAGTAGGGGAGTGGCAGTAGGAAGTGCCTCACATGGGGTAGGTCTTGTGAAATTAAGAGAATATGGGGAACAGGAATTATCAGTTGGTTCATTATCAATGGGCTTAACGGCTGTTATCGGAGCCTTCTTCTGCCCTTTATTTGTGTATTTATTTTTATAATAGAATCGTGGAAAAAGGAGCTGTCTCAAAACGAATGGAAACAAATTCTTTGTTGTGAAAAAAATAGTTATTTCTAGAAGCAATTATTCATTATGAAATGAATTTAAAAACACTTCAGATAGTATTCTATTATAGCTATTTTGTAAATGAAGAGAATGTTTTCTGGTTGTGTTCAACAAAAAGAATATACTCACATTTTAAATATAAAAGCTAGCCCTTCTTATTGAAGAGCTAGCTTATATTTTTTAGAAAATTGGCTTACGTTCTTTGATAACACGAATTGTTTTTAATGTTGTATCCTCTGGTCCTTGAACGGGTAAACCTGCTTCAATATTCATTTGAATATAATGAATATTTTCTTGAGTAATTATTTCCCCGGGAATAAAAATAGGAATCCCAGGAGGATACACCATAATAAATTCTGCACAAATACAGTTATCTGCTTCTGCAAGGGGAACGACTTCTGTATCTGCATAAAAAGCATCACGCGGAGACATGGCAAGAGCTGGAATTTCCGGCACATTTACTAAAGCCTCTGTTATAGCCGCTTCAGAATCAAATGCTTTTGACATACGAGTTAAAGCATTTATTAAAAGATTGATTTCCTTTTTTGTATCTCCTAAAGTCACTAAACATAAGATATTATAAAGGTCAGACAATTCTACTTCAATATTGGCATTATAACGCAACCATTCCTCAGCTCGATGACCAGAAATACCTAAATCTTTCACACTAATCAGAAGTTTTAATGGATCCATATCATAAGTTGCAGAAGAATGTAACTTTTCCTTGCCAGCACACTTTAAATGTGGTATTTGATTGATGCGTTTACGAGCGTCCTTTGCTAAACGTAATGCATCGTCAATTAAATCGTATCCATGAATGGCTAGCTGACGTCGAGCTGTGTCAAGTGAAGCAAGTAATGGATAGGATGTCGATGTAGTTGTTAACATAGAAAATACAGCTTGTACACGTTTTGCAGAAACAAGACCCTCACGTACATTTAAAATAGATGTTTGTGTCATGGAGCCACCAAGCTTATGAACGCTTGTTGCTGCCATATCAGCACCTGCTTCCATAGCTGAATATGGAAGGTCATCATGGAATTTTATGTGTACACCATGCGCTTCATCTACTACTACAGGAATATTACGGTCATGAGCAATCTCCACAATACGCTTTAAATCAGCTGTAAAGCCAAAATATGTTGGATTAATAACAAGTACTGCCTTTGTATCTGGGTAAGCATTTAATGCTTTTTCAACAGCTTCAGGGGATATGCCATGAGAAATCCCATATTCGCTGTCAACTTCAGGATGAATAAAAATTGGAATGGCACCAGCGAATACAATCGCCGACATAATAGATTTATGAACATTCCGTGGCACTAGAATTTTATCACCTGGACCGACGACGGTCAGAATCATCGTCATGATGGCGCCACTAGTACCTTGAACGGAAAAGAATGTATGATCAGCACCAAAGGCTTCAGCTGCTAAGTTTTGCGCTTCTTTTATAGCACCCTTTGGTGAATGTAAATCGTCTAGTGGAGCAATATTAATTAAATCAATTGATAAAACGTTGTCGCCGACGAATTCACGGAACGCAGGATCCATCCCTTGCCCTTTCTTATGGCCTGGAATATGGAACTGAATGGGATGTCTGTTCCGATGTTTTAGTAATACGTCGAACAATGGAGTCTCTAATTGTGACAACGCAGGTACCACCTCACTTTATAATATCTAAGAAAACAAATGAATTATAGCACCTAACGACACGAAAAAATAGGCTTTTCCTAAAAAATAAAAGGATTTTTTTCAGGGTACCGAGAAAATAGTATTGAACGAAAGGGGAGGTACTATGAATTGGAATACACGTGTGACGGATCTTTTACAGGTTAAATACCCAATTATTCAAGGGGGATTAGCCTATTTAGCATATGCTGATTTAGCCGCAGCTGTGTCGAATGCTGGTGGTTTAGGGCAAATAACGGCTATGAGTTTACGAGATCCTGAATTATTACGAGCAGAGATCCATAAGGTACGAACATTAACAGATAAACCATTTGGCGTAAATTTTGCGATTGGCATGCATGGTACAGGCTATGAGGATATGGTGCGCGTTGCAATCGAAGAAGAAGTTCCAGTTGTTACAATGACGGGGGGAAATCCAGCGCCTATATTTAATTTGCTGGCAGGCACAGCTATAAAAAAATTAGTACTTGTAGCTGCTCGTAGACAAGCACAAAAGGCTGAACAGCTTGGAGCAGATGCTGTAATGGTTGTGGGTCAAGAGGGTGGCGGTCATCTGGGGCGTGATGATGTCGGTACAATGGTTCTTGTTCCCCAAGTGGTTGATAGTGTAAGTATTCCTGTCATTGCTTCTGGCGGAATTGGCGATGGGCGCGGCTGGATGGCTGCTCAAGCATTGGGAGCTGAAGGCATTGAAATGGGCACTCGTTTTATAGCAACACGAGAGTGTGTTGATGCTTCACAGGCTTATAAAGAGGCCCTAGTTGCAAGTACTGAGGCAGATACAACCATTATTAAGCGCTCAATTGGTGCACCAGCTCGTGCATTACGCAATGACTTTACTGCGAAGATTTTGGAAATTGAGGAAAAAACACCAACATATGAAGCGTTGAAAGAATATATAAGTGGTTCAGCAAATAAACGCTTTATTTACGATGGTGATAAGAATCAGGGCTTTGGCTGGGCTGGACAAGTGACTGGAATGATTCACGATATTCCAACCGTTGATGACCTTATTAAGCGAATGGTTGCAGAAGCTGAAAGTATACGGTTAAAATGGGGGCAATAACGTAAAGGTGGTTTTGTCGAATGGAATACTCTTATCCGTTTTCAACTGATTGGTCCACAGAGGAGATTGTGGATGTTATTCAATTCTTTGAGGGAATTGAGAAAGCTTATGAAAAGGGCATCAAGCGTGAAGTTATGCTAGCTAAATATCGACGCTTTAAAGAGATTGTTCCTTCCCAAGCAGAGGAAAAATCAATTTTTCGTGAATTTGAAGAGGCGAGTGGCTACATTAGCTATCCAGTTGTAAAACAAACAAAGGAAGCCGAAGATGGAATGATTATAAAAGTTTCCCCAAGAAATGGCCGTTAAAAAAAGTGGATGTGAGATCAACTCACATCCACTCTTTATTTTTTGTGTTAAAAAACGACATAATGCATAAACTACATCAATAAAAAACTTTATAAGGTTAGCCTATTTTCCAACAATAATGTTGTAAAGAGGAAGTAAGCTGTTAAATGTGTCCTCTGTTAATTGATGTAATTCGCTTGCTGTTAATTTGGTTGCTTGTTCTTTTGCAATATGACGGCCAATTAAGAATTCACCCTTTTTGACATCTCGTAGGCGAATAAGAAGTTCTTCAAGCTTGTCTTCTTTTGCCACTTCGAGAGAAACTGCCTCAGGGGACATATGATCTCCTGACACGATAAAATCATCTGGAAGCTGTTCAATTAAAGATTTATGAGCTAGTAAACGCTCAGCCATAACATTTTTTTGAGGCGCTTCATAAATAATAGCTAAGACGATGAATAAATGTGTGTGCCATAGACCAATCTGAAAGTGAGGCAATGATTTATAACCTCTTTTATAAGGTGCGAAGGCAACCCAGCTATCTTTTGGAGGGTTAACAGTTCTTCGAGCATGTTTAGCCACATGCGGGAAGAATTCTTCACCTAATTGACTAGAGAAATATGCAGAAAAATCTTCACCTAGCTGATTGAATTTTGGACGTACATGTAAATTTAAAGCATCCATTCTCTGTTCTAAACCGTCTATTGTAAAAACCTTAAAGTCTTTGTTTGTCCACTTTATTTTTGGCAATTTTATTTTACTCCTTTCGTTTTATAAGGTTTATTTTACGCTGAATTTGGGAAAAAATCTTATAACAAGAACTTTATCAAATGAGCAAAGTTTTTGTAAAAAAATTAAAAAAAGGAAGTGTTTTTTATGAAACCGTTCGTAAAAATTATACGTAAAGTTGACATTGAAAAGCAATATGAGCATATTTTACAATTAGAATTAGATTATGAATTAGCTTCACTTTTTGCAGCAATGAATGAAAAAAATGATATCGAAATTGAAAAAAGTAAAAAACGTCTGGCAGAAATTCAGATGGAACTTGAAAGTTTGCACGCCTATGCGTAATCAAAATCTAATACCCATTTAAAAAATCACTTGCTGAATATTCCGACAGCAGGTGATTTTTATTGTGACAAAGGGTAAAATAGAAATTATATCATAAGGTAGTACTAGGTTTTATATAGCAAAAGTTGTGAAGTAGTGGGAAAAGGTATCATAAACATACGGGAGCGATTAATATAGAAGGCCTTTTCTTATATTCGAAGGGTGGGTTATGAGTGGATTTACAACAAATTGATAAATTTGCAAAAGATATTATTTTTGAAGCTGGGCGACGTATTCGGGAGGCTTTTTCGTATAATCTAGTAATTGAGACAAAATCAGGTGCAAATGACCTCGTTACCAATATTGATCGAGAGACGGAGTTATTCTTTATTGAGCAAATTAAAGCTTTTGATCCAACCCACAAAATTCTAGGGGAAGAAGGAATGGGCGAACAGGTTAAATCACTAGACGGTGTAGTTTGGATTATTGATCCAATTGATGGAACGATGAATTTTGTTAAACAGCATCGTCATTTTATGATTTCTATCGGTATTTTTGTCAATGGCGTAGGAAAGCTAGGTTACATATTTGATGTTATGCGGGAGGATTTATTTAGTGCCATCGAGGGGCAAGGGGCATGGTATAATGATTCACCATTGCGTAAACTACAGTCTGTTACAATGGAGGAGTCAGTCATTGGCATAAATGCACATTGGGTCGCACCTAACCGACATATTCACCATGAAAAAGTGATTGATATGGTTCGTAAAGTTCGCGGTACACGCTCCTATGGCTCCGCAGCAATGGAAATTGCATTTGTTGTAAGTGGCAAATTAGATGCCTATGTCTCTATGCGTTTAGCACCATGGGATATTGCAGGAGGGACCATCATTGCTCAGGAAGTTGGAGCAGTTGCTACAAATCTACATGGTGAAGGCTTTGATTTCCTTCATCAGGATACATTTATTATTGCTAATCCCGCTATTCATAAAGAATTATTAAAAAAATATATAGTGCCATATGAATAAAAAAGAGCCGTCTATTTATTAGACAGCTCCTTTTTATGTTCTTTAAAGTAATCCTTGCGCACGTAGTTTACGCTTCATTTTAAAGGCTGTCATGAAAATGACACAAGTAGCCACAATACCAGCTATTACACCAAATACATTACTAGCTGCAACAGAGTAGCCAATAGAGCACATTGCTAATACAGCTGCCAATGCATAGATGGCCATTACGATTTTTGCACGATTCATAGCCTAGCCTCCTATATAAAAAATTTGTCGATCAAATATATTTTTTAGAATGATGGAAATTCTAATAAGGACATTTCTATCCTTCTTGTGCTATAATATCACAGTTAAACATTCGAAAAAAGAATATGGAGTGGAATAATGACAAACTTACGTCAAGATCTTCGCAATATCGCAATTATCGCCCACGTTGACCATGGTAAAACTACTTTAGTCGACCAACTATTAAAACAATCAGGTACATTCCGTTCAAACGAACATGTTGAAGAACGTGCAATGGACTCTAATGATATTGAACGCGAACGTGGTATTACAATTTTAGCAAAAAATACTGCAGTAAACTATAACGGAACACGTATTAACATCCTTGATACGCCTGGACACGCCGACTTCGGTGGTGAGGTAGAACGTATTTTAAAAATGGTAGATGGCGTTTTACTAGTTGTCGATGCGTATGAGGGTTGTATGCCGCAAACACGCTTTGTACTGAAAAAAGCGTTGGAACAAAAGTTAACACCGATTGTAGTTGTAAACAAAGTTGATAAAGACTCAGCTCGTCCATTAGAAGTAGTAGATGAAGTATTAGAATTATTCATCGAGCTAGGCGCTGATGATGATCAATTAGATTTCCCTGTTGTGTATGCATCAGGTGTAAACGGTACAGCTTCTCTTGATGCTGATCCAACAAAACAAGAAGAAAATATGCAATGTCTATTTGAAAAGGTAATTGAAGCAATTCCTGCACCAGTAGACAACTCAGTAGATCCATTACAATTCCAAGTGGCATTACTTGACTACAATGATTATGTTGGTCGTATCGGGATTGGACGCGTATTCCGCGGAACAATTGAAGTAGGACAACAAGTTGCTTTAATGAAGTTAGATGGGACTGTGAAACAATTCCGTGTTACGAAACTATTTGGTTTCTTTGGTTTAAAACGTGAAGAAATCCAATCAGCAAAAGCTGGTGACTTAATTGCTGTTTCAGGGATGGAAGACATCAATGTTGGGGAAACAGTATGTCCGGTGGAACATCAAGAAGCTTTAACACCATTACGTATTGACGAACCAACATTACAAATGACTTTCTTAGTGAATAATTCACCGTTTGCAGGTCGTGAAGGGAAATGGGTAACTGCTCGTAAAGTAGAAGAGCGTTTACGTTCACAACTTCAAACGGACGTATCTCTTCGTGTAGAAGATACAGATTCACCAGATGCATGGACAGTTTCTGGTCGTGGTGAGCTACATTTATCAATTCTTATTGAAAATATGCGCCGTGAAGGCTTTGAACTACAAGTATCAAAACCTCAAGTTATCATTCGTGAAATTGATGGTGTAAAATGTGAACCATTTGAACGTGTACAAATTGATGTTCCAGAAGAAAATGTAGGTTCGGTTATTGAATCGATTGGTACGCGTAAAGGTGAAATGTTGGATATGGTGAACAATGGCAATGGCCAAGTACGTTTAACATTCCTTGTTCCTGCACGTGGTTTAATTGGATATACAACAGAATTCATGTCTATGACGAAAGGTTTTGGTATCATTAACCATACATTCGATTGTTACCAACCATATATTCCAGGCCGTATTGGTGGACGTCACCAAGGTGTTCTTGTATCAATGGAAACTGGTAAATCGACAACTTATGGTATGATGCAAGTAGAGGACCGTGGTACACTATTTGTTGAGCCAGGTACTGAAATTTATGAAGGTATGATCGTTGGTGAAAATACACGTGATAATGATATCACTGTAAACATAACAAAAATGAAGCAAAAAACGAATGTTCGTTCTGCGACAAAAGATGCAACAAACGTTATTAAAAAGCCACGTCTATTAACACTAGAAGAAGCATTAGAGTTCTTAAATGATGATGAGTATTTAGAAATCACACCAGAATCTATTCGCCTTCGTAAACAAATTCTAGATAAAAAT
Organism: Lysinibacillus sp. G01H; assembly: GCF_028872195.1. NCBI lineage: Bacteria > Bacillati > Bacillota > Bacilli > Caryophanales > Bacillaceae > Lysinibacillus > Lysinibacillus sp. G01H. Next base: position 924,215 of record NZ_CP118397.1, read on the forward strand.
GAACGTGAAAGAATAGCGAAAAAACTAAAAAACGCTGAACAATAATTTTTTGCTTCCACGAAAGGAAGAGGAGTCTTGGATCTGAAGTCCGCTTTATTGGGTGAACTAAATGTTATTCAAGTTGCTGCACAGACAGGTACAGATGAAACAACACGAGTTTATGGGAGAATGGCTGGTATCACTAGATTTTTATATGAAAATTTACCAAGCTATGAAATAGCAGGTTATGTTGTATTTCTTCTTGTATTTGTACTTTCTGCCATTGTCTATAAGCTAGGCTTTGCCAAGAAATTAAAGTTATCTCAAAATATTATTATTTATGCGTTCCTATTTTTAGGTTGTATCATGCTTACATTCTTCGCCCTATTCTTACCAATGATTGAAGGTCTGATTGTAGCGGCCTTAATTCTAATTGTCTATAAAACAAGACTATGGCGTGAAAAAAGAGAAGAGCAACAAGCTACCAATCAATAACAATTACGTACTTTATAATAAGAACTTTTTATCTGTTAGTAACAGTCTTAGCGGTTTTAAAGCTAAGGCTGTTTTTTTTGTATGTTTCCCCTGTAGTCAAGCTGAAGAAAACACCCACACTCTACACAAATTAAAAAATGATAGGCACCGAAATCTTCTTATGTGAATAAGTTAATGTCGATAGGCTTATTTTCAACACATCAAGGAGGAAAGGGAATGCGTTGGCTTACAAAAGGTTTATTATTAGGTGTCATTGCTTTGTTACTCCTTTCTTTGACGGCATGTAATAAAGCAGAGCTAGAAAAAGTCAAAGTAGGAGAAGTAACTCGTTCAATTTTCTATGCGCCTCAATATGTAGCACTTGAGAAAGGTTTCTTCGAGGAGGAGGGTCTTTCTGTTGAGCTACAAACGATTGCAGGTGGCGATAAAACGATGACGGCGTTACTGTCAGATGGAATTGATATAGCTTTAGTTGGGTCGGAGACGTCTATTTATGTCACATTACAAGGTGCAAATGATCCTATTCAAAATTTTGCACAGTTAACACAAACGGATGGTACCTTTTTAGTGGCAAGAGATAAGATAGATAATTTTTCGTGGGATCAATTGAAGGGCTCAACGTTTTTGGGGCAACGTAAAGGTGGAATGCCACAAATGGCAGGTGAATTCGTGCTGAAAAAACATGGCATCGACCCTGTAAATGATTTAACGCTCATTCAAAATATTGATTTTGCCAACATTGCTACTGCTTTTGCATCAGGTACTGGTGACTATGTTCAATTATTTGAACCTACTGCGAGTGTCTTTGAGAAAGAAGGAAAAGGTTATATTGTAGCTTCGTTTGGAACGGAGTCTGGTAATCTTCCTTACACGTCCTTTATGGCCAAAAGTAGTTATTTAAAGGATGAAGCTTCAACTGTTCAAGCTTTTACAAATGCATTGAAACGAGCACAGGATTTTGTGCAAAATGAGAGTGCTGCTGAAGTAGCAAAGATTATTCAACCGTATTTTGAAAATGTAGATATAGAGATAATTGAAACGGTAATTGAGCGATATAAAGCACAAGGCTCTTATGCTACTGACCCAATCCTTGATGAAGGAGAGTGGGATAACTTGCAAACAATTATGGAGGAAGCAGGTGAACTTCCTCAACGTGTGGAGTATGAAAAACTTGTGAACACTACTTTTGCCAAAAAGGCTGCTGAGTAATATGGAATTTTTACAGCTGGAGAATATTCACCATAGTTATTTTTCAAGTAAGCAGGCAAAGGAAGTATTACGTGATATCAGTTTAGCCATTCATGAAGGAGAGTTTGTTTCGTTTATTGGGCCGAGTGGCTGCGGTAAAACCACATTATTATCAATTATTGCAGGATTATTCCCTGCCACTGAAGGCAATGTTTATATAGATGGTGAAAAGCTATCAGTAAGTAATCAATCAAGCATTGGCTATATGCTTCAGCAGGATTATTTATTTCCTTGGAAGACCATTGAAGAAAACGTCACAATTGGCTTGAAAATAATGGAGAAAAGTCATAAAACACATAAAGTAACGGCCAATGCGTTATTACAGGAAGTAGGATTACCGCAAGTGGGGAACAATTACCCTCGAGAGTTATCAGGAGGTATGAGGCAACGTGTCGCCCTTGCTCGTACCTTAGCTGTGAATCCTAAAATTTTATTATTAGATGAACCATTTTCTGCATTAGATTATCAGTCGAAATTAAAGCTTGAGGATTTAGTGGTGGAAACATTAAAAACTTATAAAAAGACTGCTATTCTTGTGACACATGATATTGGTGAAGCAATCGCGATGAGTGAGCGCGTAGTTCTATTTTCTGCAAATCCGGGGACAGTTCACAAGGTGTTTGAAATACCTAAAGCCCTTAATGAACTATCACCTTTTGATGTAAGACAGCATCCAGCCTATGCAGATATTTTCCAAACTATTTGGAAGGAGCTGGAGAGCCTTGGATAATACGTTATTTAAGCAATATCAGCAATTGTTAAAAAAAGAAAAACGCTATGTTCGAGTGTATCAGCTTATTATTTTACTGCTATTCTTTGGAGGATGGGAACTGCTTTCAAGATTAGAATGGATTGATCGGTTAATTTTTAGCTCGCCAACTCATGTATGGCATACATTTGTTGAAAAAGTCATTGATGGTTCATTAACATTGCATGTGAGTGTTACATTAATGGAGACCGTAATTGGCTTTTTAGCGGGGACTTTATTAGGAACATTGATAGCTGTTGTCTTGTGGTGGTCTCCGTTACTATCAAAAGTACTCGATCCCTATCTAGTAATTTTAAACGCAATGCCAAAAGTTGCGCTTGGTCCGATTTTGATTGTTGCACTCGGCCCAGGTTATTTTTCTATCATAGCTATGGGTGCATTAATATCCATCATTATAACAACGATTGTTGTATATACGGCATTTAAAGGTGTCGATCCAAATTATAGTAAGGTTTTACAAACCTTTGGAGCGACAAGATGGCAAATCTTTCGTGAGGTCATTTTGCCAGCCTCATTTCCTACGATCATTTCGACCTTGAAAGTGAATGTTGGTTTATCATGGGTAGGGGTTATTGTAGGGGAATTTTTAGTAGCTTCAAAAGGACTTGGTTATTTAATTATCTATGGCTTCCAAGTATTTAATTTTAACCTTGTCCTTATGTCACTTCTGATCATTGCCTTTTTTGCTACGATAATGTATCAAGTTGTAGAATTAGTTGAAAAAGCGATTATTAAAAATAATGGATAGTAGAAAAAAGAGGTGTCTCAAAATAGAGGCACCTCTTTTTAATCTGTTCTTTAGTTAAAATTCTTTATCCATCTGGGGTGAAGTACGATAAAAACGGAAATTGCCCGTTTCCATTCGTGCTACAGTATTTTCTGAAATGCGATCATGACAAATATCGCACATATAAGTATGAATTGGTCGATTACGCAATTTTTTTGCTAAAGGTAGATTATCATCTAAATTATGAATCGTATCGCAAATAACGCATTTAACGCGCATTGCATTCCCTCCTATTCAGCGCGAATGGCTGATACGTTTTTAATAGGATTGTCAATATTTGAACCGTCTCTTAGTAATACATGGATTGGACCGTCTTCTAAAAGAGGCTTACCGTCTTGGCTATATTTTAAAATAAGTGTATAAGCTTCTTCAATTGTAAAAGGATATTCTTGACCATCTTTGCAAGTTAAGACGATTTTTGTCGCTTCTGGTTTAATTTCAGCATTCTTCAAGAAATGACTTAATTCGATACCAAATGTACCTGTCTCCATTCCTTTACGGTCAAATTTCCTTTCTGATTTTAATGTAGGCGGGAATGTTGCTCCTTCCATAATTTCACGTGACCAGTGTGCTCCTACTTCACGCATATATTTGACCTCAGCATCTTCCTCAACATTTTGAGTAGTGAAGTAAGTGTTTAAATCTAATTTACGATCATCAAAAATCCACACAGTAGGATCTAATGTTAGTTGGTATGTGACTGCACCTGTGATAGGAATTATTGTTTCCATAATAGAAATCCTCCTCAAATCTTGTATATCCATGACATAGTATAACGCTAATGCCTAGAGATAATAAAGAAATATAATTCGAATTCTCTATTTTCCAATGAAGACACTTGCATTTTTATCGACTAAAAGATAAACTTTATTAAGATAGAATCGAAGAAATATCAGATAATGGGGGCGTCCTCATGGATACGAAATCACAAACTTCTTTTCAAGAGAAGGCTTTGGAGCTATTAGTTGCTGATGCAGATAAGATTGCTCGCCTTATTCGAGTACAAATGGATCACTTAACAATGCCACAATGCCCTTTATATGAGGAAGTATTAGATACACAAATGTTCGGCCTGTCACGTGAAATTGACTTTGCTGTGAAGCTTGGATTAATTGAACGTGAAAAAGGCAAAGAAATTCTCGATTCACTCGAGAAGGAACTTTCTGTACTACACGACGCGTATACAGACAAATAAAAAGAAAAACTCAAACGCTTTTTTGCGCTTTGAGTTTTTTTACTAGAACGAGGTTTTCCAATGAGACAATACTTAAAACGTTATGCACAAAATTTTGATTACCCCTTATTTTTTACGGTCCTATTATTAAGTTTATTTGGATTAATTATGATTTACAGTTCAAGTATGATGGTTGCTATTGTTCAAAAAGGTCAAGCACCTGATTATTTTTATCAAAAGCAAGTGACCAATTTAATGGTGGCACTTCTTGGCTTTATCCTTACAGCATTTTTCCCATATAAGCATTATGCGAATAAGAATATTATGTTATTGCTAACTGTTGTGTTAGTTGTGTTATTTACATGGGTAAAAGTAGCAGGTAATGGGGCAGAGGAAGTAGGTTCTCAAAGTTGGATTGCTATTTCAGGTTTAGGGAATTTTCAACCTTCAGAGTATGCGAAACTATTTATAATTTTATATTTTGCAGCTGCTTTTTATCGAAAAGCGCAAAAATATACGTTTGAAAAGCTACAACCTACTGAAATTTTTTACCCAATTTTTCTATGGATTTTAGTGGTTGCTGGGGTAGCCTTTGAAACAGACTTAGGAGCAGTGATTATTCTATGTGGTATTGCTGTTTCAGTTGTAGCTTCAAGTGGTATTCCATTTAAAACATTTTGGAAGTTTTTTGGTGTATTAGGTGCATTTGGTACAGCCATTCTTGGTATTCTATGGATATTTAAGGGAGAGCTACTAACAGGAAATCGAAAAGGACGGATATTGTCTTACTTAAATCCGTTTGAGTATGAGGATGGTAGTGGTCACCAAGTGGTGAATAGTTATTATGCCATTGGCGGAGGCGGCTTAGAAGGGCGTGGCCTTGGTCAATCTATTCAAAAATTAGGATACTTGCCTGAACCACAAACAGATTTTATTATGGCAATCATAATGGAAGAGCTAGGGATTTGGGGCGTTTTAATTGTCTTAGGTGGTTTGGGATTTATTGTATATAAAGGTTTTTCTATTGCATTACGAACAAAAGATCCATTGGCACGCATGATTGCGGCTGGCATTGCGAGCTGGATAGGCTGGCAATCGTTTATTAATCTTGGGGGTGTAACCGGGTTAATCCCGTTAACCGGTGTAACGTTACCTTTTATAAGCTATGGCGGTACATCTATAATCATTCTATCTTTAGCGATGGGAATATTAATCAATGTTTCTATGTTTGAAAAGGTAGAGAGGAAAAAAACACAATCATAAAGGGGGATACCTATGGAATCAATCAACAAAATTCTCGTAGCCAATCGAGGAGAAATTGCAATTCGTATTTTCCGTGCCTGTACGGAGCTGAATATCCAAACTGTTGCCATCTATTCAAGAGAAGATAGTGGTGCTTTTCATCGCTTTAAAGCAGATGAAGCTTATTTAGTGGGAGCTGGCAAGAAACCAATCGATGCTTATTTAGATATTGAAGGTATTATTGCCATCGCAAAAGATGCAGATGTTGATGCGATTCATCCAGGGTATGGTTTTTTATCAGAGAACGTGGAATTTGCACGTCGCTGTGAGGAAGAGGGCATTGTCTTTATCGGACCAACTTCTCAGCATTTAGATATGTTTGGAGATAAGGTCAAAGCACGTTCTCAAGCCATTGCAGCTGAGATTCCTGTTATTCCTGGTACAGATGGCCCAGTAGCCGATCTAGCAGAGGTAGAGACGTTTGCTAGCAATTATGGCTATCCAGTTATGATTAAGGCAGCACTTGGCGGTGGTGGTCGAGGGATGCGTCTAGTCCATACGCCAGAGGATCTTGCTTCCTCCTATGAAAGAGCAAAATCTGAGGCAAAGGCTGCTTTTGGTTCCGATGAAGTATATGTAGAAAAAGCAATCATAAAACCAAAACACATTGAAGTACAAATTATTGGCGATAAACATGGCAATATTGTGCATTTATATGAGCGTGACTGCTCAATTCAGCGTCGACATCAAAAAGTGGTAGAAATTGCGCCATCTCATTCGATTTCACAAGAGTTAAGAAATCGTATTTGCGATGCTGCTGTGAAATTAATGAAGAATGTCTCGTACATAAATGCAGGGACAGTGGAATTTTTAGTCGCAGGAGACGATTTTTATTTCATCGAGGTAAACCCTCGCATTCAAGTAGAACATACAATTACAGAAATGATTACAGGTGTTGATATCGTCCATGCCCAAATTAAGGTAGCGGCAGGCTATGGACTTCAAAGTGAAGAAATTCATATGCCAAAGCAAGAAGATATGCCAATGATTGGCTATGCCATTCAAGCACGTGTGACAACAGAAGACCCTGCAAATGACTTTATGCCAGATACAGGAAAGTTAATGGTTTACCGTTCAAGTGGTGGTTTTGGCGTGCGATTAGATGCTGGGAATGGCTTCCAGGGTGCTGTCGTTACACCATACTATGACTCTTTGTTGGTGAAAATTTCTACTTCGGGTATGAACTTTAAAGAAGCTGCTGCGAAAATGGATCGTAATTTAAAAGAATTCCGTATTCGTGGCGTTAAAACGAATATTCCGTTTTTAAATAATGTGGTGACTCATGAAAAGTTTTTATCAGGGGCCTTTGATACTAGCTTTATTGATACAACACCAGAGCTTTTCGAGTTCCCTGTGCGTAAAGACCGTGGAACAAAGCTGTTAAGCTATATTGGGAATGTGACCTTAAATGGCTTCCCTGGTGTAGAGAAGAAGTCAAAACCTATCTTTGTCCAGCCAAACCAACCTAAAATTGATCCTTTAATTGTACCACCAGCAGGTACAAAGCAGATTTTAGATACACAGGGAGCAGATGGCTTAGTGCAGTGGATTTTAGCACAGGAAGACGTACTACTAACAGATACTACATTCCGCGATGCTCACCAATCCCTGCTTGCAACACGTGTTCGTTCACAGGATATGTATCAAATTGCAGATGCAACAGCTCGCATGATGCATCAGTTATTCTCGCTGGAAATGTGGGGCGGTGCAACATTCGATGTAGCATATCGCTTCTTAAAAGAAGATCCATGGGAGCGGCTAGCGAAACTGCGTGAGCAAGTGCCGAATGTGTTATTCCAGATGTTACTGCGTGGAGCTAATGCTGTTGGTTATACAAACTATCCTGACAATCTAATCCGAGAATTTATCGCTGAATCGGCTTCATCAGGAATTGATGTATTCCGTATTTTCGATAGCTTAAATTGGATTAAAGGCATGGAAGTAGCGATAGATGCTGTGCGTCAATCAGGAAAAATTGCTGAAGCAGCCATCTGTTATACGGGGGATATCCTCGATGACAGTCGTGCGAAATATTCAGTGCAATACTATAAGGATATGGCGAAAGAGCTTGAAGCATCTGGTGCCCATATTTTAGCGATTAAAGATATGGCTGGTTTATTGAAACCGGAAGCGGCGTACCGTTTAATTTCCGAGTTAAAAGAAACGACAAGTCTGCCAATCCACTTGCATACACATGATACTAGTGGCAATGGAATTTACTTATATGCTAAAGCGATAGAAGCAGGTGTTGATATTATTGATACAGCGCTTGGATCTATGGCAGGTCTAACATCTCAACCAAGTGCAAACTCCTTGTACTATGCAATGAAGGGCGGCAAACGTGAGGTACGAGCGGATATCGATGCATTAGAAAAATTATCGTACTACTGGGAAGATGTTCGTAAATACTATAAAGATTTTGAAAGTGGCATGATCAGCCCGCATTCTGAGATTTACGTACATGAGATGCCTGGTGGTCAGTATAGTAACTTACAGCAACAAGCAAAAGCTGTAGGGCTTGGTGATCGATGGGAAGAAGTGAAACGCATGTATTCCCGTGTAAATCTACTATTTGGTGATATTGTCAAAGTGACACCATCCTCCAAGGTAGTGGGTGATATGGCTTTATTTATGGTGCAAAATGATCTAGACGAAAATACAGTCTTAACAAGAGGGAAAACAATTGACTTCCCAGATTCTGTGATTGAATTCTTCCAAGGTTATCTTGGGCAGCCACATGGCGGTTTCCCAGAGGCATTACAACAAGTAGTGTTAAAAGATCGAGAAGCAATTACAGTTCGTCCAGGAGAATTATTAGAGCCTATTCAATTTGATCAATTAGAGGCTGTGCTAGAGGAAAAGTTAAATCGTCCTGTTACGAAAAAGGATGTTCTGGCTTATGCTCTTTATCCAAAAGTCTTTGAGGAGTATGCGAAAACAGCAGAATCCTTCGGTAATATTTCAGTTCTTGACACACCAACATTCTTATATGGCTTAAAGCTTGGGGAAATTATTGAAGTCGAAATAGAAAAAGGGAAAACATTGATTATTAAACTCGTTTCAATCGGGGAACCGCAACACAATGGAACACGTGTCCTTTACTTTGAGCTCAATGGACAGTCGCGTGAATTGGTGATTCAAGATATGACTGTTGAGGTTGATGGCAATTTAGCATTAAAAGCCGATCCAAGCAATCCAAACCAAATCGGTGCTACAATGCCAGGTACTGTGTTGAAAGTTGTTGTTTCTAAAGGTAGTCCTGTTAAACGTGGAGATCACCTGTTAATTACAGAAGCGATGAAAATGGAAACAACTGTCCAAGCACCTAAAGACGGCATTGTAAAAGAGGTATATGCAAGTGCAGGAGATGCCATTTCAACAGGCGATCTATTAATTGAAATTGAATAGATAGTCTTAAAAAAGGTTATTAGATACTTTTATTAGTATAAAATGTACCCTATAAGATAGACACTTTCAAAAAGGTCATCTTATAGGGTATTTTTATTTATAATGAAGAAAAAACGAGCGGTGGTAGATTGTATGACTAAAAAATTTTTTTCGGAACAACAACAGGCACAATTAAAATTAAATCCATACGTCAAAACAGTAAGCGCGAAAGCCATTACTTATACAGATGAATTTAAAGAATTTTTTATTGATGAATACGATAAAGGAAAATATCCAAGTGAAATCTTTTTTGAGGCGGGTTTTGACATTGAAGCCCTTGGTCCAGCTCGTATTCGGAGAGCTTCAAATCGTTGGCGTACAGCTTATAAAGAGCATGGGCTTACAGGCTTAGAAGATGCCAGAAAACATGCTTCAGGTCGCCCTTTAGAACGCGAATTAAGTATAGAAGAAAAATACGCCCGCTTAGAGGCGAAGATGAAATTGTTAGAAGCAGAAAACGAATTTTTAAAAAAGCTAGATCAACTCGAAAGGCAGCTGATAAGGAAGCAATCAAAATAAGTACTACACAAAAATTTGAGTTAATCCATCAAATTATTGAAAAATATCAATTAAAACGGATGGTACGATATCTTTGTGAAATGGCAAAGGTTTCACGCTCAGGCTACTATCGCTATTTTAGAGAAGAAGCTGTCTTAACTCGTCAAAAACAGAATGAAGAAGATGAAGTGGTGAAAGAAGTCATTTTAAAGGCCTTTCATTTCCGAGGACGAAAGAAAGGCGCACGTCAAATAAAAATGACACTAGAAAACCAATATGAAATTACGTACAACCTTAAGCGTATCCGTCGCATTATGAAAAAGTTTAATATTATCTGTCCCATTCGAAAAGCCAATCCAGCGCGTCGTATGGCAAAAGCAACGAAGGAACACCGTATATGCCCTAACAATTTACAGCGCAACTTCAAGCAAGGTGTGGCAGGAAAAGTATTACTAACCGACATCACATATTTAACATATGGAGGCGGTAAACGTGCTTATTTATCAACGATAAAAGACGCCGAAACAAATGAAATTTTAGCGTATGAAGTATCCTCTACATTGGGTATAGAAATTGCGCTCAATACGTTACATAAATTAAAGAAACATCGGCATTTAAGGGAGGATGCCTTTATCCATTCGGATCAAGGTTTCCACTATACGAATCCAAAATTCCGAGCCTTAGTGAAGAAAATTGGCTTAGGACAGTCCATGTCACGTCGAGGAAACTGTTGGGATAATGCGCCACAAGAATCGTTCTTTGGGCATTTTAAAGATGAAACAACTATTAGAGCATGTGAAACGTTAGAAGAAGTAAAGAAAGAAATTAAGAGTTATATGATTTACTACAATCATTATCGAGGGCAATGGAATTTAAAAAAGCTGCCGCCTGCAAAATACAGACAGCAGCTTCAAGAAGTTGCCTAACCTTTTTCAAAATGTCCTTTACAAAGGGTACATTTTAGTATCTACATAACCTTTTTTATTGTGTTTAAGCGATAAATCATATAAAAATTGATTACTTAATCAAAAAAATGTTCAATCAATCAGGAGGGGTCTATGGATAGCAGTAAAAATACCTTTATTCAGGAAGCAAGAAAGCAGCAAATTATTGAAGCTACGATAACGACACTTGATGATATAGGCTATGTAAAGGCAAGTTTAGCACAAATCGCTAAACGTGCTTCTATTAGCACAGCATTAATTTCTTATCATTTTGTAGATCGACAAGATTTAATCAACCAAAGTCTCCAAGCACTGATTGAGCAATCCACAACTTTTATTTTGACAAAAACATATACTGCCAGTGACCCTATCACACAATTAGCAAACTTCATAGAGGCAAGCATTGCTTATCAAGCAACACACCCAAAAGAAAATGCAGCATTATTAGAAATTGTCTTCAACGCTCGAACTGAACAAGACATCCCTTACTATAAACTGCCAGATGAAGAGGAAGATCCACTATTGAAGGCATTATGTAATATTTTAGAAGATGGAAAAAAACAGGGGACATTTAGTGTTCGCTCTGTCGATGTAATGGCAAAAGTAATTCAAGGAGCGATTGGTGAATACATGCTTATAGGGGGACCGCTTGCTATTGCGGCAGAGGATTACAGTCTCGAAGTAACAAATATTATATGGACAGCAATGAAAGTAGAGGGGCCAAAAAATGCTTAAAGCACTATTTAACTGGATGTTAGTCATAGGTTTAATTTTATTAGGAGGCCGTCTCGTAACGCTAATTTGTCGATATTTCGACATTCCTTTTACAACATTTTTTAAAGATTATGCTTTTGTATCCATGATTATTTTAATTGTTGGGATTATAGGGACTGAAGCTATGAAGAAACAAAAATAGTCATAGAAAAAAGATTCGACACATCGTTGGTGGCGAATCTTTTTTAATGGGCTATTTCTTTTTCTCATTATAATTACTTCGAGCGACTAGCATGATCATATAGCATAATAAACCGAATAAAAGGGAAATAAATAATGAATGCAGTAAAGCTACCGTTAAATTCAGTTTAGTAAGGACTACTAACATACCTGCAATAACTTGTAAAACTACTATTGTAAAGGCAATTATCCATCCATAGTATATAACACGTTGATGTTTATATTCCTTTACAGCATGCCAAGTTATGTATGCAATCCAAATGAAAATAATAAGAACTGCTAATCGATGTCCCATTTGCACCCATTCATACATATTATTCGGCGGTGCGAAAGGTGTTTCATTATAGCAAAATGGCCAATCAGGACAAATTAAGCTCGAATCTGTATGACGAACGAGCGCCCCAGTATAAACGACTAAATAAGAATAAATTGTGACAGCAATTGTATGCCAACGTAACTTTTTACCGATAAATACGTTATCAGCATCAAATTTCCGATCGACTTCAAATACAATCATAGAGAGAAGAAGAACCGCGGCAAAGGAAATAAGAGATATCCCAAAATGTAGTGCTAAGATGAAATCACCTTGCCCCCATAATACTTGAGCTGCTCCAATAAGAGCTTGCGCGATTAAGAAAAACATTGCTAAGAAACCTAATAGCTTTACTTCACGAATATGTCCGAGCTTACGCCATGTCCAAACGGTTAACACAAGAATTGAAATAGATACAACTCCTGTTACGAGACGATGTGAGAATTCAATAAGGACTTCTGGTGTAATCTCCTTTGGAATAAGAGATCCATTGCAATCAGGCCAGTTTCGACCACAGCCTAGGCCACTATCTGTTTTGGTAACGAGAGCCCCACCTAGTAATATAAGGAGCATCCCTACTGTAGCGGCAACAGCAAACCACTTCAAATACCTGTTGTGTTGCATAAAATGAGTCACCTACTTTATCTATCAACATTACAAGAACGTAATGTTTCTGCTACTAGATAATATCGAAAATACGTATAAAAAACAACTTGTAAAGAGAAGGGACTACTAGATGTCGATTCCATTTCACAAATTGTTCATAATTTCGTGCTTTAACCTTCACAATTCATTTTAGAAAATGTTTTACTATAGATATGTTGTTTTTAATTATATTTCTAGACAAAGCTAATTTTTACAACTTCATCTAAATTTCACTTAATGTCTAGAAATCAATCGCAAATTTCGCTATAGTTATTGTTAGCGGAATATGCTTACAAAAATGAAAGGAGAGGTATTATGTCAAACGGTCGTACACTGGCGGCTACTAGAAATCCTGGTCCAGAAACAACATCTGTTGTAAAAGATTTCTTAGCACTAATAAAAATTGGAATCGTTAACTCGAATCTTGTCACAACGTTTACAGGGATGTGGCTGGCTTTTCAGTTTACTAGTAGACATTTCTTGCAAGAGCTTGATGTCATATTTTACACCATGCTGGGTGCGGCATTAATCATTGGTGGCTCAGGTGCAATGAATAATTTCATAGATCAGGATATAGATCCTATCATGAAAAGAACAAAGGCAAGACCGACAGTGACAGGCAGATTTAAGCCAAACTTTGTGTTGACCATTGCCCTCTCATTTTTAATTGTAGGTGAAATTTTGTTATTTGCGGCATCGTTTGCAGCCGGCATGTGGGGACTAGTAGGAATATTTGCTTATGTCGTTCTGTATTCAATGTGGTCAAAGAGGAAGCATGTTAGTAACACGGTTGTAGGTAGTATTTCGGGGGCTATTCCTCCTGTTATTGGATTCGCAGCGATTGAGCCCGCCTTAGGTCCAGGAGCACTAGCCTTATTCCTTATTATGTTTGCATGGCAACCACCACATTTCTATGCGCTTGCCATGAAACGGACTGAGGAATATCGTGCAGCTAAAATACCAATGCTACCTGTTACAAAGGGATTTAAACGTACAAAGTACTCAATGTTATTCTGGATTCTTTTATTATTACCGTTACCTTTCCTTTTAACAGAGCTTGGAATTGGCTTTTTAACTCTTGCTACTGCATTGAACTTGGGTTGGTTAATACTAGCTCTGAAAGGCTTTACAACAAAAGATGATATGAAATGGGCAAATAAAATGTTTATTTATTCGTTGAATCATATGACCATACTATTTGTAGCCATCATAATATTTGCGGTGTTTAGCTAAAGTTAGGGATTCTTTCTTTTTATAAGAATTCATATAGACAGAACTGATGTCCTAGGTACACATGAAAATACAACAAAGAAAGAGGGGTTTAATTAAGCTATGATGAAAGGGCTTAAAAAATGGCGTCTTTTTTCACTTCTAGCAGTGATGATGGTTTTCCTTTCAGGTTGTGGTGAAGATTATCTTTCTACACTAAAACCATCTGGAGAAGTAGGTAAACAACAATTGAATTTATTACTGTTAACTACTGTAATTATGACGCTAGTAGTAGTAATAGTATCCGTTATCTATTTACTTGCATTCCTAAAATACCGTCGTGCACGCGTGGGTGAAAATGTTATCCCTAAGCAAGTAGAGGGTAGTCATACTTTAGAAGTGATTTGGACAGTTATTCCGATTATTTTATTATTAATTATCGCTGTACCAGTTGTTACAACTACTTATAAATTTGCAGATGTTGCTGCAATGGATGAGGTAGATGAAGAAGGGAACAAAACAGCCCTAACAATCAATGTAACGGCAAAATTATACTGGTGGGAATTCGAATATCCTAACCAAGGTATCGTAACGGCTCAAGAGCTAGTGGTACCAACAGGTGAAAAAGTTTACTTTAATTTAAAAGCTGCCGATGTTAAGCACTCATTCTGGATTCCTGCTGTAGGCGGTAAAATGGATACAAACGTGGAAAACTTAAACAAATTCTACTTAGTATTCGATAAAGAATCAAAAGATCTTAAAGATGGCGTATTTTATGGAAAATGTGCTGAATTATGTGGACCTTCACATGCTTTAATGGACTTTAAAGTAAAAACATTAAGCCCAGATGCATTTGATGCATGGGTTGATGCAATGAAAGCAACTGAAGGACAAACTGCTGACAAAGCTTCAACTGATCTTGGTGAAGCAACTTTTGCTAATAGCTGCTTAGGCTGTCATGCTATCTCTGGTTCAGGAGCAGGCGGTACACCAGGTCCAAACTTAACTACGTTTGGTGACCGTAACCGTGTTGCTGGTTTCTTAGAGCATAATGAAGAAAGCTTAAAAGCTTGGATTAAAAACCCTGAGGAATTTAAACCAGGTAACTTAATGATGAATTCTGATGGCACTGCGCCTATTTACGGTAATTTATCTGATGAAGAAATTGAAGCTCTTGCAACTTACATCATGGGCTTATCAGTAGAAAAATAATTTTCGTTTTATGTAACAAATTTTGAGGGAGGTAAAAGTTGTGAGCTCATACACACAGAAAAAGGGCTTTGGAGCAGCTGTCTGGGATTACATCACTACTGTCGACCATAAAAAGTTAGCAGTGATGTATTTATTAGCCGGTACATTGTTCTTCGCTATCGCTGGTTTTGAAGCATTATTAATGCGTATTCAATTAATGAAACCAAATAATGATTTCGTATCAGCTGGTTTTTTCAATGAATTATTAACAATGCACGGAACAACAATGTTATTCCTAGCTGCTACGCCACTACTATTCGCATTTATGAACATGCTTGTACCATTACAAATTGGTGCGCGTGACGTTGCATTCCCGTTCCTTAACTCATTAGGGTTCTGGTTATTCTTCCTAGGTGCAGTATTCCTTCACCTGTCATTCTTTATGGGTGGCGCTCCTGATGCGGGCTGGACTTCTTATGCATCATTATCTTTATACTCTCCAGGACATGGTATTGATTTCTATGTACTTGGTTTACAAATTTCAGGGGCAGGTACTTTAATTTCAGGTCTTAACTTTATCGTTACGATTATTACAATGCGTGCTCCAGGTATGACATTTATGCGTATGCCATTATTCACTTGGACTGCTCTTGTATCAAGTGCCTTAATTTTATTCGCATTCCCTCCATTAACAATTGGTTTATTAATGATGTTATTTGACCGTATGTTCGGTGGTAACTTCTTTGACCATACAATGGGTGGTAACACAGTAATTTGGGAACACTTATTCTGGATCTTCGGACACCCAGAGGTTTATATCTTAGTATTACCAGCATTTGGTTTATTCTCTGAGATCATTCCAGCGTTCTCTCGTAAACGTCTATTCGGATACTCTTCAATGGTATTCGCTACAATTTTAATTGGTTTCTTAGGGTTCATGGTTTGGGCTCACCATATGTTTACAGTTGGTCTTGGGCCAACAGCAAACGCAATTTTCGCTGTTGCAACAATGGCAATTGCGGTTCCAACAGGTATGAAAGTATTCAACTGGATCCTAACTATTTGGGGTGGGTCAATTAAAGTTACAACTCCAATGCTTTATGCACTTGGATTCATCCCGTCATTCGTTGCGGGTGGTGTTACAGGGGTAATGCAAGCATCTGCACCTCTTGACTATCAATTACACGATTCTTACTTTATCGTTGCTCACTTCCACTACGTAATCGTTGGTGGTATTGTTACAGCACTATTCGGTTCAGCGCACTTCTACTGGCCAATTTTCTTCAACCGTATGTTAAACGAAACGCTTGGTAAGATTACTTTCTGGGTATTCTTTATCGGATTCCATTTAACATTCTTCCTTCAACATTTCTTAGGTTTGATGGGTATGCCACGTCGTGTATTCACTTACATGGAAGGTCAAGGTTGGGATCAATTCAACTATATCTCTACAATCGGTGCATTAATGATGGGTGTAGGGGTTATCTTAATGGTAATCAACTGCTTAATGTCTATTAAGGGCAAACCAGCAGGACGCGACCCATGGGGCGATGGACGTACTTTAGAATGGTCAATTCCACAACCAATTCCATTCTATAACTTCCGTCAAACACCACTTGTTCGTGGTTTAGATCCATGGTGGATTGAAAAGCAAGAAGGTAATAAAGAAGTTACATTTGCTGAGCCACTAGGTGATATCCATATGCCAAATAACTCAGCGATTCCATTCGTTATTTCATTAGGTATGTTTATTGCAGCATTTGGTGCACTTTACAATCCAGACGCAGATAAACCATGGTCTATCTATGTATTAATCATTGGTTTAGCAATTACATTTGGTGCGATGATTGCTCGTTCTGTTAAAGACGATCATGGCTTCCATTTACACAAAGAAGAAATTCTTGAAATTGAAGAACATCTTTACGGCAAAGGAGGAAATAAATAATGGATTTCAATACTAAATTTACTCCTCATACTTGGCCAGATCATCCTGAACAAGCTACGATGGAAGGTAAAAATAAAGTCGTTGGTTTCTGGATTTTCCTTGCCTGTGAAGTTGTACTTTTCGCAAGTTTATTCGCTACTTATTTAGCGCTTAAGAACAAAGGGCCAGCTGGCATGGAGTTCACAACTCAAGGTTTATTTGAATTACCATTAGCATTTGCTATGACGATGTTATTATTAACATCATCATTAACATCTGTTTATGCAATTTACCATATGCGTAACTTTAACTTTAAAGGTATGCAAACTTGGTTAGCGATTACATTAGCTTTAGGTCTTGGATTCTTAGCACTTGAAATCTATGAGTTCAACCACTATGTGCACCTTGGTTTTACATTTAACCAATCTGCATTCGCAACAGCTTTCTATTCTTTAGTTGGTACACACGGTTTCCACGTAACTTTAGGTCTTGTATGGATTGGTACTTTAATGATCCGTAATGCTAAACGTGGATTAAACCTGTACAATGCACCTAAATTCTTCGTAGCTGCTTTATATTGGCACTTTATCGACGTAGTTTGGGTATTTATCTTCACAGTAGTTTACTTGATGGGAGTGATCGGATAATGTCTTCACACGATACACCTATAGTTGCTAAGTCTCAAGCACAGTATGAGTATGATCGTCATCATAATGCCGTTCATATGCGTAAACAAGTAATCAACTTTGCGATTATGATTTTCTTCACTTTTATCGCATTCGCAGTAGTTGCAGCTGATTTTTCTAAATACTTAATTATGCCATTCGTATTATTATTGGCTGGCGTTCAAGTTGTACTTCAACTTTATTCTTTCATGCACTTAGAAGACAAAAAAACGCACTTTGGTGGCGTTATTGGATTCTTCATGTGGATGGGAATCTTAATCGCATTTACATTCTTCTTAGCATTTTTAACAATCATTTGGTGGTAATCACCAAAAAAGCACGTTCGTTATTTTGTACGAACGTGCTTTTCTTATGTTTTGAAGTTATTAAGGTATCAAAAGAGGCAAACGCTGTTAAACTTAACATTTGTTCACCTTTCGTTCATTGCAGTATAGCTGTAAGCGTTTTATAATAGGAGTACTGAAGTTTAAAGGAGTGCGTTCTATATGCCACTTAGTATATTTGGTTTCCAAGCATTGTGGAGCCCGTATTTAATAGGGGTTCTTGTTTTTATAACAATCATTTATTTTTTAGTCACAACAAAGTGGCGTAAAGATTTTAAAGTAAGTGAACCTTTGAAAAAAAGTGAAGCTATTTACTTTGTTTTAGCTATGATTACCATTTATATTATCAAAGGATCACCTATCGATTTAATGGCTCATATTATGTTTACCATGCACATGGTGCAAATGGCTATTCTGTTATTGCTTGTTCCTATTTTCCTAATTAAAGGGATTCCTTGGTGGGTTTGGAAGGTGGCTATTGAGGCGCCGGTAGTTAGAACGTTGTTTAAAGTGCTAACATTACCAGTTGTTGCAGTCTTTGTATTTATCGGTCTATTTTCTATCTATCATTTACCGTCCGTATTGGATTACATTAAATTAAATGAAACATTACATGGTACCTATACATTTGTATTATTTCTTTCAGCAGTGTTTATGTACTGGCCTTTAATTCAAAATATGCCAAATAGTGATCAAATGAAGCCTTTGCATAAACTGGCGTATATTATTGCCAATGCCGTTTTAATTACACCTGCTTGTGGATTAATCATCTTTGCTCCAAATGCAATGTATGAGACATACACAAACGGTGATGCATGGTTAAAGGCAATGGAGCTTTGTGTACCAGCCTCTACATTGTCAGGATTATCTTTATCTGGACCAGAGCTATTTACAGACATGAAACCCGTTGCAGATCAGCAATTAGGTGGCGTGTTAATGAAAATCCTACAAGAACTTATTTTTGGTGTACTTATTGGTACAATCTTCACAAGATGGTATCGTTCTGAGCAAAAAGATCCAGATAAAATCACTGCTGACGCTTTAGCTGCCCACCAAAAGAAGTGGGAAAGTCAACAGCAACATTAAATCAAGAAAAGAAATTTACTTGTGTAAGGAGTTTTGACAATGGAATTGCAAATTTTGCCTACTATTAGTACATCGTTTATCGTTATTAGTGCTGTACTAGTAGCAATAGGGTGGGGCTTAATTATAAAAAGAAATGTAGAGGGACATAAGAAAGTGATGCTTGCTGCAGGTGTTGCAGCACTTATTTTCTTTATCATCTATGCGTCCCGTACAATCTTTATTGGAAATACGGCTTTTGGCGGTGGAGAAGATTTAAAACCATATTATACGTTCTTCTTGATTTTCCATATTATTTTAGCGACATCTGGAGCAGTGTTTGGTATCGTTAGTATTATTTCAGGTTTGAAAATGAACATTAAATTACACAGACGAATTGGGCCAATTACAAGTATTATTTGGTTCTTTGTTGCCATAACAGGTGTATTAGTTTATTTATTATTGTATATTTTATTTGAACCTGGTGAAACAACATCAGTAATTAAAGCCATTTTAGGATTTTAAAAAAAATCTCCCTCCTTATTTCTGTGCAGGAGGGAGATTTTTTATAGTTGGTTGGAATAATGAAAGCACTACGACAACAAGTAATGGACCAATTAATATCCCAAGAAATCCAAAGATTTTAAAACCAATAAACATAGCAATAAAGGTATTCAAGGAAGAAAGTCCAATTTTATCGCCAATAATTTTGGGCTCGATCATTCGGCGGATTAGAAATTGCCCAAAGGTTAATAAAATTAAGATAGCTGCATATAAATAATCGCCAGCAAATACCTGATAGATTGCCCATGGGACTAATAAAATAAATGAATCAAGAAAAGGGATAAAGTCTAAAACAACAAGTAAAAGTGCTAATAGTATAGGAAATGGTGTTTTTAAAAAATAAAATGCAGCGAATGATATGGCAAAGATCCCTATCCCTACAAGTAATTGAGCTTTCAGAAATCCAAATAAGGCTAGCTTAACACGTTGTCCAATAAAGATAATTTTTTGATGGTAATGAAAAGGAACAGGCGTTAATAATTTGCGATTAATTGTTGGTAATTCTAAAAGCAACATATACAACACAATCCAATAAACAAAAATATCAAATAGTCGTGTGGGAATATATGTTAGTAATGTGGACCAAACATTGACGTTAGTTAAGGATAAGGAAAATTTTTCAATGGATGCTAAGGCTTTTGCAATCATGAATTGAATTTGTGAAACTAGCTCTACAGGTAAATGATAGGTGTAGTTGCTGAGCTTAGATTGCATTTGTATCCATAGGGCAGACAATTGATTAAGATAATCTGGTATATCAATAATAAAGGAAGAAAATTGTTTCCAGCTTATATAGAGGATAAGTGTACATAATAATAAAGATATACTTAGAAAAAATAAAAAAAAGAAGAAAACAACGATTTTCCGTTTTTTTCTAAACCGTTTGCACATTCGAACAATGATTGGTTCTAAAAGTAACGCGGTTAAGTAGGCAAGTAAAATTGGTAACGATATAGAGATTGACCAAAGGATAAGTATACCCATTGCGATAACAATAATGGGATGACGAAAAAAAGGACGATTAAAAAATGATAACATTTTTCCCACCTACATCTTGTAATAGATATAGGTAGTATGAGAAGAAAAAATTTTTTTACTCAAAATAAAAAAGACTGGACCACCAGTCTTTTTACAACCATGAAGCTATTTACACTTACTTGCAGTCACTTTAATGTACGAAAGATTAGCGTGCGTTAACAGGTTCAAAGTTATTTTTATTTGTAGGTTCGATTGAGAATTGATCTAATTCTAATTTAACCTTTTTTAAGATTTCTTCACATTTTTTTACAAGGTGTGCTGGATAAACTTCGTCATCGCCATATTCAACACCATGTGGATAATAGTATTTACCAAGGACTGGTTTCATTAATGTAAGGATGGCATCGTGTGCACCTACGTCACCAGAAATAGCATATGCGAATACGCGTAGGTAATAACGACCTTCACGAGTATCGAATCGTTTATCGAATGTCATACGCTCGTAATCCCAGCCGCCATCACATTCTAAACCATGTTTTTTCATAATGCTGACAAGTAGTTCTTGATCAGCTGTTAAATTTTCAAGGTTAGTATTTTCAAAATACATGTATAGTCCTCCTTTAGGTTCTCGTACAAAGTATACGCTCATTTTTATAATAGAGCATATTCGACATTGTTGCAATGACAACATTGTGTCAACCCAATTACAATTGATATAATAACTTACAATAATGGTGATGAAAAGGAGTCCTGTATGAAAGCTTTATTCCGCATTTTAATGGTTTGTGGTGCAGTTGCATTAATTGGCTTTATGTTCTTTAATACCCCTAAGGAAAATGAGCCACTAGAAGGCCCAAATACCAACTCGAATATCATACCTCAAACACAACTAAAGCAGGAACCTGCAATAGGAGCAATGACACGTCCACAAACGGGTATCTCCACATTGATAGGAAAAGGCACGCAAACTGTTTTAGAACAATATGGGGAGCCAGCAAGAAAAGAGCCATCTTCATTTGGTTATCAATGGTGGGTCTACAATAAAGATGTGTCAACTTTTTTTATGATTGGTATTGATAATAATATTGTGACACAAATTTACATAGCAGGACAAGAAATTGATGCATTTCCCTTTAAAGTGGGCCAAAAACGTGATGAAATATACAGAATGACAATCATTGATTATGAGGTAGCGGCCACTGTAGGCGAAAATATTTTCATTTTCTCGATGAATGAAGAAGATATGCAAACAAGGCTGCTGATCAAATTTGATGGTCTTTATGCACAGCTTTATATAGATAGAGAGACGAGTGAGTTACAAGGGATACGATATACAGACAGTGAAACACTTGTCCTTCATCAGCCATATGAAATGAGCTACCAAGGGGAGCTTGTAAGACGTACGCCTCCTTCCTCATTTTTACAGCAAGAAATTGATGTGGCTAGCGCTAAACAATTAGATGATTTGTTAAATGTAACAAGAGTCCATCATGATTTACTTCCTTTAGAAATGGATGAATCGTTAGAGGAAGCGGCAAGGATGCATAGTGAGGACATGAAGGTGCAAAATTTTTTAGCGCATGAATCTCCAACCTATGGCGATCTAAAAAAGCGATTACAGACGCAACATATCGAGTATAGTGAAGCGAATGAAAACCTGGCAACTGCCTATTTTGATGCGATTGAAGCCATGCATGGCTGGACAAATTCTCCTGAACACAGAAAAGTTCTTTTGAATGATCGATATACCCGCGTTGGTTCTGGCGTTTTTGTAGATTATTACACGCAAATATATATTGAACCTACTACGCAAGAACTGGAAAGAGAAAAGCAAGATGATGATGAAGAGACAAAAAATGAAAAACAAGATAGCGAAGATTCTACAGAGAAATCAGATCAAACCTCACCATAACAGAATAATATTCAAATGAAGACAAGCTTTCAGCAAAAGGGCTTGTCTTCATTTTTTATGTGCATTTCTCCTTCTTTGAGGCTTCTACATTTTTCGTCACACCGTTACAAACGCCGTCATATGATAGAGAACTGAGAGGGGGAATGAGGTTTGCAATTAGCAGAGTTATTAAAAGACTGGCCATGTAGCGTGACGGGAGGATCTATACGGACAGAAATTACTGGTGTAGAGGACTATGCACAGGCAGTACAGCCTGGTGACATATTTATTGTGAGAAAAGGTAAAAAAACATCGGGAAGTCGGTTTGTCAAAGAAGCATTGGCACGCGGAGCAGCTGCCATCGTTTCAGAAGAAAGTATTTCTTTGCCAATTATAGATAAAGAAATTCCTTTTGTATGGGTTCCAAATACAGCATTATTTTTATCGTATGCAAGTGCGAAGCTTGCTGCTTTTCCAGCAGAAGCTTTAACTGTTATCGCCATTACGGGTACAAATGGGAAGACTACAGTGAGTCATTTTGTCAGTCAGCTACTAAATGCACTACATAAACAAGCAGCAGTTATTGGAACAGTTGGCTTTTTCATCAATGGTGAGAAACAACAAACAGCTTATGAGCAATTAACAACATTGCAGGCTAAAGAATTACATCCCATTCTTAAACAGTGTGTGCGAAAAGGTGTGACTCATGTTGTATTAGAAGCTTCTTCAATGGGGTTGCAGCAGCATAGGCTCGATCATTGTGACATTGACTGTGGTGTATTTTTAAATTTATCAGAAGATCATTTAGAAGATCATGGAGGGTTAGAAGCTTATAAACGTGCTAAAAAGCGTTTAGCGGATTTATCAAAAAAGCTAGTATTAAATGGAGATGATAATTTTTGCCGTTCTGTTGGCATTTATGATAAGAAAAAATCTTGCTCATTTGGTTTTGATAATCACAATGATTTACATATCCAAATCGTCAGTGAATCAGTTGGGAAAACAGTTCTTTGTTTACAGACTACAGCGAGTGAACATATTGTAGAAATTCCTTTTGTCGGAAAATATCATGTGCAAAATGCTGTAGCTTCTTTAATGGCAGTATGGCGCTTAGGTGTACCTATGGAAGATATAGTTGGACATATGTGGTCATTAAGGCTACCAGAGGGCAGGCTAGAAAAGATTGAAAATCCATTAGGTATTGATGTATATGTAGATTATGCCCATACAGCAGAAGCTTTACAAGCGGTGTTACAAACCTTTGATCGCTCCAAAACAATTTACCTTGTTTTCAGTTGTGGGGGAAATCGAGATAAGGCGAAACGCTTTGCAATGGGAGCAGTTGCAAGTAAATACGCTGATGTTATTTATTTAACAACAGATAATCCACGTGATGAAGATCCTATTGTGATTAATGAAAGTATTATTGCTGGTTTTTCAGAGCAACAATATTATGAAATTTATTTAGATCGCAAACTCGCTATCCATCAAGCGTTAGCAAAGGCAGAAAAAGGTGACATTGTCCTTGTTGCCGGAAAAGGGCATGAACAAACACAGCAAATTAAAAATCAAAAATTCCCTTTTTCCGATCAACAATGTATTAAAGACTATTTTGCGAGTTTAATTACAGACGACGCTGAATAACAAAGAAAGATCCTGTAGCGATGGCAAGCCTACGACCAGTTTCATCTTCGATATCACATTCCATGACAAGCGTTTGGCGTCCCTTATGGACAAAACGACCACGTGCAATCAATTCTTTATTGGTTGTGGTAGCAATATACGATACATTCATATTCGTAGTAACTACATTATAGCCCTCAGGCACAGACCGCGAAGCAAGCCCTCCCATAGCAGCATCAGCAATCGTGGCAATAATACCTCCATGTGGCACCTTTATCGTATTGTGGATGACAGGTGTAATAGGGATACGAACCTCACTGGCCTCAGGCTCAAATTTACCTACCATATGTAAAGTAGCATTAAGATAACGACGGTGAATGCCTTGCTGTTTCTCCCGCAGTCCATTTAAAAGATGTAATAAAACTTCTTCATCTTCCTCGGTACTATCTTGTAAAATCTCGGCAACTAATTGTTCAATCTGACCTTTCGTATTATAAGGTTAGCCAGAATGCTAAATATTTCTGGTTGACCATTTTTTATATGGTCTTATTATAACGGTAGCCGGGGTAAAACGTATCTGCCCGTGGGACTAGATCCCGTTAGCTAAACAGTTTGCCCCCTA
Source organism: Lysinibacillus sp. G01H (assembly GCF_028872195.1). NCBI lineage: Bacteria > Bacillati > Bacillota > Bacilli > Caryophanales > Bacillaceae > Lysinibacillus > Lysinibacillus sp. G01H. Next base: position 948,843 of record NZ_CP118397.1, read on the forward strand.
CTTGTAGAAACATGATTGAGGCTGGTTGGGACCTAGATCTCGTATAACAAGCGAAGCTGTGACACTGCAAGAAGGAAAAGGGGTACCGGCAAATAAGAGGTTAGGAGATGATGGAGGATGAATCCAGTCGTTGGTCTGGATATTTCAAAGGGGGAAAGTCAGGTTCAAGCTTTTGTAGATAAAGGCAAACCTTTTCGTAAGAGCTTTAAAGTATCTCATACGCTAGAGGGGCTTGGTTTACTTGTAGAGTTTTTAAATCAAGTTCAGAAAGAAACAGGTCAGAAACCTCCTGTGATTCTAGAAGCAACTGGACACTATCAAACACCAGTAGTCCAATATCTAGATGAACGTGGATATTTATTAATTATTATTAATCCGTTAATTTCGTATAAGGCGAAGAGTTCAAGCCTAAGAAAAGTAAAGACAGATGCGATTGATGCGTACCTACTCTGCGAATTGTATTACAAAGAGGAATTTGAGCCATATAAAAAGCGAGGAATTCAGTTATTAAATCTTCGGAACCTTACGAGACAACACGAAAATATTACGGGCGTTATGATTCAAACTAAGCTTCAATTTCAGGCTGTGCTCGATCAGGTATTTCCTGAATATCGAGGGGTCTTTGGTGATCTGTATTCTGTGGTGTCACTCTTATTATTACAAGAGTTTCCGTCATCTGAAGACATATTAAAAGCTAGTGAGGAAACAATCTCGAATAGGATCAAGGAATTATGTAAGAGTCGTTCAAACAGATGGGCAAGCGAAAAAGCTCTAGAACTTAAAAAGGCTGCAGCTCGTAACCCTTTTGAAAAGACAGTCTACCAGAGTCATATATTGAGCTTAGGTATGTACATTAACATTATTCTTCAATACAAAGAGCATCTATCAAGATTAGAGTCAGAGATAGACGCCCTCGCAAAAGAAATTGAAGAATATAATATTATCAAATCCATCCCCGGTATTGGAGAAAAAATCGCCGCCACGATTATTTCTGAAATCGGTGAGATAGATCGTTTTAACCATCCTAAAAAGCTTGTAGCTTTCGCTGGTGTTGATCCTAGTGTATTTGAGTCTGGTAAATTTAGAGCTACTCAAAACCGTATTACTAAACGAGGATCAAGCAGACTTCGACATGCCCTATATATGGCTGTTCGTTGTGCCATTCGTGATTGTCGTAAACAGAAAATGACAGATGAAATCATCCCTCGCAACAAAAGAATGCGAGAATATTATGATAAAAAACGCGAAGAAGGAAAGCCTTTCAAAGTAGCTGTCATTGCGTGTGTAAATAAGCTCTTACATTGGATTTTTGCCCTATTAAAAAACAAAACGACCTTCCAAGATATAGCATAGAACCTATATCTAACTAAATAACACAAAACCTTCCAATTCTTAGAAAACGGAAGGCTATTTGGTATACCCTTTTTTAGTATAGCATGGATGATTTTAAGTTTTTAATGAAAAATATTGACAAACTATTAGCTGGTTTAGATGTTGTCATCATTTGGAAAACCTCTTTCATTAAAATTATCAATAATGTAAAATTACCATAAAATCTGTTATGATGGGAAAGAGATTGGGGGAATTAAAAATGATGATGACCTCTGACTGGGTAATCATTTTGGATGAGGCGGAAGCGCTTTGTGAGATGATTCTTTCCTCAGAACCTGCGATGGCGCTACAACAAGCTTATGAAGCAGTATATAGTGATGCACAAATTGTTGAAGCTATATATGCATTTAATCGCATGAAAGAGCAGTACGAAGATGTACAACGTTTCGGAAAATATCATCCGGACTACCATACAATTATGAAGTCGATTCGCCAACAGAAAAGGGCCCTTGACTTAAATGAGAAAGTTTCGGCCTTGAAAATTGCTGAAAACGATTTCCAGGATTTACTTGATGAGATTAGCCTATTAATAGGAAAAACAGTCTCTGAAGCGGTAAAAGTTCCTGTTAGTAATCCATTCTTTGCATCTAGTTCATCTTGCGGAGGTGGATGCGGCTCGGGCGGTTCATGCTCTTGCTCAGCGTAAATCGGATGTGTATATAACATATCTCTTCTAGACTGTAGACAACTCGAAGGCAACAACTGAGTTAGTTTACAGTCTTTTTTTATCATTAAATTGAAGGAGGAAGCATGAATGAAAACATATCGTATCGCTGTGATACCTGGGGATGGAATAGGAAAAGAGGTTGTGCCAGCTGCAATAAAAGTTCTAGATCAGGCAGCGTTATTAGATGGTCGCTTTCAATTTGAATGGACAACTTTTCCCTGGGGCTGTGAATACTATTTAGAGACAGGGAAAATGATGCCTGATAATGGCATTGAGCTGTTAAAACAGTATGATCAAATTTTTTTAGGTGCAGTCGGAATGCCTAACTTGGTTCCGGATCATGTATCATTATGGGGTCTGCTCATTAAAATTCGACGTGAGCTACAGCAATCTATTAATGTGCGACCAGCAAAGCTTCTACAAGGGCTACCATCGCCTTTACGACAACCAAATGGCTTTGATTTTATTGTTGTAAGGGAAAATTCCGAAGGGGAATATGCGGAAAGCGGAGGAAGAATACATAGTGGTCAAGATGAAGTAGCAATCCAAAATGCTGTTTTTACAAGAAAGGGAACAGAACGGGCGATGCGCTATGCATTTGAACTAGCCAAAACACGTAATGGGCATGTGACTAGTGCTACAAAATCAAATGGGATTACATATAGCATGCCTTTTTGGGATGAAGTGTTTGCTCAAGTAGGAAAAGAATATGAAGAGGTAGGTCAAGCATCTAATCATATTGACGCTCTAGCGGCATTTTTAGTGATGAAACCAGAAAACTTTGATGTTATCGTAGCATCGAATTTATTTGGGGATATTTTGACAGATCTAGGCGGTGCCATTATGGGAAGCATCGGTATTGCACCTGCAGCAAATCTAAACATTGAAGGGCAATATCCATCAATGTTTGAGCCTGTCCATGGTTCTGCACCAGATATAGCTGGTCAAGGAATCGCCAATCCTATTGGACAAATTTGGACAGGTAAGATGATGCTCGATTTCCTTGGTTATCAAGATGTGGGAACAAGGATATTAGATGCTATAGAGCAAACATTAGCGCAGGATATAAAAACGCCTGATTTGGGTGGAACGGCCACACTACAAGAAGTAACTGATGCAATCATAGACTATTTAACATAACGTTTAATGATATGGAAAGTAATAATGGGTCTAACATTTAAATAAAAGGGAAGCACATTCGTTCAGTGTGCTTCCCTTTTATGTCTTGTCTTATTTAGATTCTTGAGCTTGTAATAACTCAACAGCAATATCAGGACGATCTGTAATAATGCCCTTTGCCCCATTATGGAGTAATTTTTTCATCGTATCTATATCATTGATTGTCCAATAGTGGACTGGAATATTGAGGTTATTTAAAAACTGAATAAATTTAGGAGAATCTAATGCAATAACCCCTGACTTTGGAGGGATTTGAAAAACATCCACTTTAGGGTGATATAAATGTCCAAACTGACTTGAGAAGGAAGCAAATGCTTTTCTTACATCTGATTCACCTGCACCAAGTGCTACTTGATTTTGCGCATATAAATTAAAGCGATCTATTTGCTCACCATAAAAGCTTGTCACAACGACACGATGTTCAGCTTGAAGCTCTTCAATTAAGCGCCAAAGTTTAGAAGGCATTAGACTCCCTTCGTAAGTATCAGGAGCATCTTTGATATCAATGTTGATTAGCATGTTGGGATAGGTTTCAAGCAACTCTCGTAAAGTGACGACATCTAATTTATCCTCTCGATATAGGAAATTTCCTTCTAAATCTTCAAATTGGTAGCCGTGGTTTAAGGCATTGATTTCTGCCAACGTCATATCTGCAATAAGCCCATAGCCGTCCGTTGTACGTTCAACTGTCTCGTCATGGAAAACAATAATTTCCTCATCTTTAGTTAGGCGAATGTCGATTTCAAAGCCATCAACACCTAGCTGTGCAGCTTTTTCAAATGCAACCATTGTATGTTCTGGTGCTAAAAGAGCTCCGCCACGATGTGCAAGAATTATGGGGCGTTCGAATTGTAATGCTTGTTTACCTTCGCGTTGCTGTGGTTTTGAAATAGCTTTACTGCCTGCCCAAGCTGCTGCACTTGCTGCTGCAATTGCAAGCGCAATTTTTGTTTTCTTACCCATATTCGTCCTCCTTAACAATTATCCTCATATAAAAAGTAGTAGTGAATTCATTGTTTAATCAATAGTAGTAAGTACAGGTCCTACTATTAAATGAGTTACTAGTATAAGTGAATGATGATTTTTTTTATGCCGATTTTTGCCATCCTATTTGAAAAACAATCATTATGGAGATGCAAATGTCTTGTAAAGGGTTCATTTGTGGCATGATCATCTTTCAGCATTCTTCTGTTCCTGTAATGATGCTACAATTGAATTTAATTAAAACCACTGATTCATCTTCACGATGTTCAACGTCGTATGCTTTTCCATTATAACGGAAAATTGAGCGTTCTGTCAGCTAAACTCTGTTGCTATCATTTTCTGGTCTATGGTATTCTTTTATGTAAGAAATGAGGGAATCCAATATGAACGAACGACAAGGGCTAATCGTTTACGTCCATCAATTAAAACATGCGAAGTCACTTCGGAAATATGGTCATGTTCTTTATATTTCTAGAAGGCAAAAATACGTAGTGCTTTACTGCGATCGTGAGGATATTGACATGATGACAACAAAACTACAACGCCTTCCATTTGTGAAAGACGTTGTGGCGTCTTATCGTCCATTTGTAAAAACTGAATATGAAAATGCAAAACCAGATAAAGCAAAGGAATATGACTATAAAGTAGGTCTATAAACTTATGTCAATGCAGGTATATAGTTATTTAGTCTTAATATACCTATTAAGTATTGATAAAATAGTTTTGATTCCGAAAATATAGATGAGTGCTTTATTTCTACAACTACTGCTTTTCGACCGAGTTGTTCTATTTGTGCTTCAAACATTTTTTGTCGCTGTGTTGGCTGTTCTTCATTGTATGGGATGCCCTCTCGACAAATATAAATAGGCATGAACTTACTTTCGCCGACTGGTTTAAGGGCGACAGCTAAAGAAATCACCTTCTTGTCTTCTTTTGTAGATGTTAGTAAAAAGGCTTGATGAAAACGTTCCTGGTTGGTTTTAATAATTTCGAGTAGCTCGTAAACATCACCATAGCCTTCACCTAATTCTATAAATTGTTGTGGCATAATAATTGCACATCCTTTCCAATATTCATAGTATCATGCTGCGGGAGGTCAAGCACATGAAATTTGCATTAAGCTTTTTTTCTATTTTAGCACTAATCATTACAGGAACGGTATTTTTCCAATACCATGCTTATTCATCTGATTTAGAAACAGGCATAGGAGATTTTCATTATTCTCAGGAAATAGAAATTGTCTATCGCGAAAATAGCTTAGATATTCGTCAACATTTTAAAAACCTACCAAATCAAAAGGTGAAAATTAAATGGCCTGAAAAAGCAACAAACGCTAGTTGCTTTATTGAAAATGAAAAAAGCTGTGATCGTTTATCAGATGAAGTCTCTTATTTTGCAAAAGGGGAGACAAAATCACAATCTGTGTCATACATAATTCCAATTGAAGGTGGCTTAAAAAATAAGATGCTCCTTCAAAATGTTTTTGCTACACTAATAAATGGTGAAGCTTCCTATTCAATTGTTTCGATTTCTACAGACAGTAAAGTGAAAGGACAATGGGTTACAGGTTTACCCCTAGTAGGTCAACAACAACTTGTACTTGTCAATTACACAATGTTTAGAGGAAACGGTACTGTTCAAGATTTATATTGGCAAGCTGGGGAGCTTAAAGCGCAAGAGCAAACACCTGTATTATCAATTTATGCACAGCAAGAAGTCCCTAATGATTTTCTGAAATCAGTAGAAAATATACAGCTTCTAAGTGATGAACATATTGCAATTATTCAAGAAAAAAGTCCAGTAGCAGTTCATGACGAAAGATTGTTATTTTTACCAACACTTACTGCACAAGCTGTAGAGCAGGAAGTAATTTTATCACAAATAAAATCACAATATAATTTTGTAGATTCTCCAGAATGGTTGCCTGAGGTTGTGGCATCCTATTTAATAAACGATCCAATTGGTGGAGAAAAAACAAAGAAAATCATCAAGACATTAAATGATTACATGACGGATAGTCAACAACAAGCTTGGCAGGAAACATTGAAAAAGCTTGGAGATGAATCGATTTCACCAGATACAATGGACAAGTACTTATCACAGGTATTAGATGCCAAAACATCTTATTTTGCCTTAAATGCAGCTCAGCAAAATGGAACCTATCCACTTTTATTTGAGGATGCACGTGATATCTATGTGGATGATACGTTGAAAGAAGATGTTCATGTTATTCTATATGATGGACAGGTGTTATATACGGCAGATACATTATTGCCTTACCTTGGCTACTCGGCTGAGGAAGGAAAGAATGGCTATTATGTAAATAGTGAGCATCGGACATTCCGCTTTCCGAAAGAGCCTGGATTTTATGTATTCAACCAACGTAGATATTCATCAATCTCTGAACCAATTATTAAGATTGCTGATCATTATTATGTAGAAGAAGCTTGGTTACAGCGATTATTCCAAGTTGAACTGCAAAAAAAGGATGAGCGTATTCAAATATTAACACAAGAGCAACAATAACTTTTGCAGCGGAGGGCCAACCTTTCGCTGCAAAATACTTTATATAGACGAAAGCACGGTGAGATATTGATATGAGAGTTGTAGCAGGAGAGCGCAAAGGAATGCCGCTTAAAGCAATAGCAGGAAATACGACAAGGCCTACAACTGACAAAGTAAAGGAATCCATTTTTAATATAATTGGGCCGTTTTTTGATGGAGGTTTCGCGCTAGATCTGTTTGCTGGAAGCGGTGGCTTGGGGATTGAATCATTAAGCAGAGGGGCGGAGCGTGCCGTTTTTATTGAGAAAGATCCTAAAGCATTCCAGGTGCTACAAGAAAATATAAAAAAATGCCGTTATGAAGAATATACAGAGCTTTTTCGTATAGATGCAAAACGCGCTGTGAAAGCGCTATTAAAACGTGACATTACGTTTAAACTCGTTTTTTTAGATCCACCATACCATCAGCAGGAATATTATGACCTCGTACAGATTTTGGTCGATAACAGTAAAATACAACAAGATGGTATTATTTTATGTGAACATGCAAAAGAGGTACAATTACCTCAAAATTTTGGGGAATTTGTTTTAACAAGACAAGAAACATATGGCGGAACAATTATTTCTGTTTATCGCTGTACAGAGGAAGAGGGAGAATAAGTTGTCTGAAAAAATTGCTGTAGTTCCTGGAAGTTTTGACCCTGTAACATTCGGCCATTTAGATATAATTAAACGTGCGGCTGATGTGTTTGATATCGTATATGTAGCAGTATTAAACAATTCAGCAAAGAATCCTTTGTTTTCTGTAGAGGAACGTATGGCTTTGATGGCTGAAGTGACAAAAACCTTACCTAATGTTCGTATAGAGAGTTCTTCAGGCTTATTGATTGATTATGCTAAGGAAAAAAAGGCGAAGGCAATTGTTCGTGGCTTACGGGCAGTTTCAGATTTTGAATATGAGATGCAAATTACATCTATGAACCGTTTCCTTGATGAAACAATCGAAACCTTTTTCATCATGACGAAAAATCAATATTCATTCCTTAGTTCTAGTATAGTAAAAGAGGTTGCGAAATACGGTAGTGATGTTAACGAGCTAGTCCCTACATGTGTCGTAAAGGCTTTAAAAGAAAAATATGGTTTTGCACAATAAGGATGCAGAGGATGTCAAAAGAACAACGACATCCTCTTTTTAATATTTAGAGCGATTGTTATTTTAGAAAAAATAGAGCATAAATAGTGGGTACAATGATTATGCTAAGGAGGCGGAATTTAATATAAGGTCGTACAGAAAGTTTTGCAGATTTGGCGATAACAAAAATTTGTAAGTGAATACTTATACTTTGCATCGTTAACAAAATCACAACAAGTAAATGGATATACGGAAGATCTGGAAATGCTGTAACTGTCATTTTAAGACCGTTCGTTACCTCCAGAACAGCCGCTATGGAAAGCTCAAGCGTATAGGGAAGCTTTGGTATCAGCTGATCTAAGCCTTGTTGTACGATGGTTTGAATCGTTGTGAAAAAGATGATGGTTGTACCAACTAGCAGAATTGTTGGGGCTGTTTCTTTAATACTTTCCGAAAATGGAGCACTATAGAGTGGTGTGTTGTGTACGGAGATATTAGGTGAATCAGTTTTGCGAAAGAAAAAGTAGCCAGTTACTAGGCAACAAATATTAAACGTATGTAGTAGACATAAAAACAACCATCCAAATGTATTATTGTGTAGTAAATCAAGACTTACAAAACCTAATACAAAAAGTGGACTGGGGGCATGACAAACAGCTAGCAAAAAATTTGCCTCTTTAGGGTGTAGTTGACCACTATTTTTCAAATAAACAATAGTGGTTGCGCCAGTTGGATAGCCTCCAAGAGCACTAATAATGTAGGCTTGTACGTATAAAGAAGCCCTTTTTGTTTTGGTACGCATAGGGGCTGTTAAACGCAGAAGCCATTGTGTTAACACAAGATACGGCAATAAGTACGGAAAAAGTGCTTCCATGAAAAGATTTAAGCCTAAATCAGTACCACTGTGAGCGGTTTGTGGGAATAACAAGAGTAAGAGAATTAGAATTACGCAGAGCACTATTTGAATTGTAGCAAACATGTTATCATCTCGTTTCAACTTTTTGTCATTCACATAGGCAAATGCTAAAATCAATATATGTGAGAAAGGCAAAAACATGAACGTATGGTTTTGCAAGCGTCCTAGGAGGTGTTTTCAAGTGAAGAAAAAAATTAGTATTTATGCAGTGTTAATAGTCGTGATTTGTTTTATGATGTTATACCGACTAGACGCGTATATTATGAAACCTGGAAGTGCCTATGATGTCAGTAAATTCGTTACTGTGGATAGTAAAGAGGCAGATAGTGAGGGGTCTTTAAGTTTAATGACAGTTGCTATGCAGCAAGCCACACCATTTTCGTATTTGTGGGCGAAAGTTCAAAAATATCAAAAGCTAATGGATATTGAGCAAGTACGAAATCCTTTAGAGGATGATGAGGAATATAATATTCGACAGTTAAAGTTAATGTCTGATTCACAATTTAATGCCAAATATGTAGCCTTCCAAAGAGCAGGACTAGAGACAAAGGTTCTTTTTAATGGTGTATTCATATTAAATGTATTAGACGGAGGAGCTTCTGACGGTATTTTAAAAGCTGGTGATGAAATTATCGAGGTTGATGGTCAAAGAATAACTAGCCAGCAAATGCTTGTGGATCTATTAAAACCTAAGCAGCTTGGCGATAAGGTAACCATTCAATTTATACGTAATGAAGAACAACATCAGGAGACTATTACACTAAAGGAAATTCCTAATGCCCAAGAACATAGAGCAGGTTTAGGTATTTCCTATACTGAAAGCAAATCGATTGAAACGAATCCGAAAGTGACGATGAAAACAGAGGATATCGGGGGGCCTTCTGCTGGACTGATGTTTACACTTGAAATATTAGACCAATTACTTGATGAAGATTTAACAAAAGGCTATGCAATTGCTGGTACAGGTGAAATGCTAATAGATGGAACCGTTGGAAGAATTGGTGGAATAGACTATAAGGTTATTGCCGCTGATCGTGACGGCATGGAAATCTTTTTTGCACCAGATGATGAAATCTCTCGAGAAATGAAAGCGAAGTATCCAGAGCTAGAATCGAATTATGCAACGGCTGTCAAAACGGCAAAAGAGATTAAAACAAAAATGAAAATCGTTCCAGTAAAGAGCGTTGACGATGCTATCAATTATTTAAAGCAACTTCAACCAAAATAATATAAAGGGATGCTAAGAGGACTTTAGCATCCCTTTTGATGTCTTTAGTAACGAATAGGTGGTGTTTGATAATCCTTCGGCAGCGTAAGATCCTTTGTTCCTTGCTCGATACTTAAATTATAAAGCTCTGCCGCATGTATATCGATAGCTAACATCGCATCATCTGTAGCTGCAACGCGACTGATTAAGGGTAATTCTATATTCTTTTTTTGCTGACCTAAATAAGCTTGTCCCATCGAACTCATACCCAATAGCCGAATAAAGGAGGGCGCGTTAAAACTTTGAAGCTGCTTTTTGGTAAACCCTGTATAGATATGTGTTATCATCCGTTGAAGGCGGGTCCAAGTATAACGCTTAGATTTTATTTTTTCCATAAAGCTATAAAATGTAGAGCTGGTTTTGGCTGCTTTTACAATTGCGTTTTCTATGCCCTCTGTTACTTCTGCATAACGAGTAAGTTCTGAAGGGGTATGTCTTATAATGGTGAACTGTAATAACGGCCAAAAGGTTTCCCAGCTTGCAAATTGGTTATACTTTGTATGCCAGTCAGTTAAATAATCAAAAGTAGCAGTAGGAACAACATTTTGTACACTTTGTAAAGAATTTGTAGAGGCAAGGGCTTTACGTATGCCAGTGGCACTGGCGATCGATGCATCTTCCTTTAAAGCATCATGATATCCTGCTGCAACGCGAGGAATTGTTAGTGGTTTAATGTTGCTGTTAAGTGCCCTCGTTGCTTCAAGATAATGAAAGCCCAGTATATTATTTGGTTGTGCAAGATCGATGTATGGAGCAGGGTACATCTGAGAAAGCTGTTCATAGGCGTAATGTAGGCTTTTTGGGTAGCTGGCACCTGTTTTAAGGCTGTCTTTAATGAACAGGTCATATTCTGCACGGTGGCTGTCAATCAGCTCGAAAGTGTTTAGAAAGGGCTGTATAGAGCCGTCTTCACTTCCAAAGGCAAAAGAGTTGCAACCAACAGCACTTAATAAGGAAATGGCTCCTTTTGCGAAATCTGTGGCAGGTGCTGTACTATAGACATAAGGCAGTTCAATAACAATATCTACACCGCCAGAAAGCGCCATTTTAGTACGTGTCCATTTATCTACCATGGCAGGTTCTCCACGTTGTAAAAATGTGCCGCTCATAACAGCGATTACGAGATCTGCCTGTGCTGCTTTTTTAGCCTGTTCTAAATGATAAGCATGTCCGTTGTGAAAAGGATTATATTCAACAACAATTCCAACTGCTTGCATGCTTCTCCCCCTTATAATTTGTGTCTTTATTTAAACTGTTAGGAGTAAATACACTTCTCATAGTATATAATTATAGGTGGGTTTTAAAGTGGTGACAAGAAATTATCTTGACATCTATTTTTACACATTATATAATCAACATTGTTGTCTCGAGGTGATTAAACGAATGAAATGGTCAATTCATCAATTATCTAAATACCGCCAAAACGGGATGCCAATCGATGCCTTTGTCCAACTGGACGAAGTGATGGAGCGAAACCAGGATATTCGAGCAATTTCGCCCGTTCATGTAAAAGGGCTATGTACTTTTGGTGCATCGCAAATGACATGTCAGTTAAATGTGACAGCAACGTTAACACTACCATGTGCTCGCACATGGGAGGATGTTGAGTTTCCAATTGAAGTTGAGACAGTTGAAATTTTTAGCTGGATCGACGAAGATAAACGAGGAGACGATGACGGAGACATTCACTATATTGACGGTGAAGTCATCGACATGAAACCGGTTCTTGAGGAATTAGTTTTGCTTGAGGTACCAATGCAAGTGTTCAAGGAAGATTCTGAAGGACAAGTGCATGGTGGTAAAAATTGGTCTTATGCAACAGATGAAGACGTAGAGCTACACAAAAAAGCTGACGAACAAAAAGTGGATCCAAGACTAGCTGCTTTAGCTAAGTATTTTGATCAAACAGACGAATAGACGATCTGTAAGGAGGTGCCATCAATGGCTGTACCATTTAGAAGAACTTCTAAAACTGCAAAAAGAAAGCGTCGTACGCATTTCAAATTATCTGTACCTGGTATGGTAACTTGCCCTAACTGTGGTGAGGCTAAATTATCACACCGTGTTTGCAAAGCTTGCGGACAATACAAAGGTAAAGAAGTAGTAAGCAAATAATACAGTGTTTGCTCACTTAAAAGGCTAGTAGAGAGACCATGGCTCTTTACTAGCCTTTTTGTTTGCTTAAAAAGACGGAATATTGCGTTGATTATGAAGTTCTTTACAATAGTGAAATAATTGTGTGATACAATTTATTCATTGCGACAAAGGGGGAGTAATATGTCTTATACGATTGGCAATCATGATGGCATTATGACGTTTACCATTAACCGTGAAGAGAAACGGAATGCTGTCAATGATGAAGTGATGAACGGTCTTCAAGAAGTCATTACGTATATTCGTGGGCATGAAGATGTGCGTTTCTTAGTAGTGACTGGTGCTGGCGATAAATCGTTTTGCTCAGGAGGGGATTTATCTGAGTTTCATTCACTGGAAACAGAGGATGAGGCATTTGGTATGTTAAGTAAGATGGGGAAAATATTATATGACCTTGCTACGCTTCCTGTACCAACTATAGCACTTATAAATGGAACTGCTGTTGGAGGGGGCTGTGAGATTGCAACAGCTTGTGATTTTCGTTTAGTAGCTAGCCATGCGAAATGTGGATTTATTCAAGGAACACTAGCCATTACAAGTGGCTGGGGTGGTGGTACATATTTATTTGAACGAGGTTTGCGTCATGATCGTGCAATGAAGATGCTAGTGGATGCGAAGCCTTACCCTGCACAATTATTATATGAGATAGGATGGGCTATGCGTGTTTTTGAAGGCTCAAAAGAAGATGCCTTGAACGATTTTATTGAACATATGCGAAAAATTCATCCTTCTGTTCATAAAGCTTATAAGGAGATTGAGCTTCGAAAGTGGCGTGAACGAAATATGTATGAGCGTGTGATGGAAGAAGTTCGTACCTGTGCAAAGTTGTGGGAAAGTGAAGCGCATCATCAAGCGGTTAATAATTTCTTGACAAAGAAGAATAATAAGTAATGTATAAAGACAGTGATGAGAGTAAAAACATCATCACTGTCTTTTTTCATGCAATGATTCTATTTTGCTTGCTTTTGCATATAGTAGTAAAAAATGCGAGGGTGATAGATTATGGAATTGAAAAAAAGAAAAGATCAATGGACAAAGGAAGATGATGAAAGACTAGCAGAAATCGTATTGCATAATGTGCAAAATGGCAAAACACAGCTAGAGGCCTTTGAAATGGCGGCCATAGAACTAGGTCGTACAAAACAAGCGTGTGGTTTCCGTTGGAATAAAACATTGCGTGGTCAATATAGTCAGTCACTATTAGCTGTGCGAAATCAGCCCCAACAATCTATGCGAAGTCATTTGAAATTAGCGTTGACAAGTTTTGACGAATTAACGGAGGCTTATCAAACGCTTGAAATGAAGCATCGTGAATTGCAAAATGAGCATGAGAAGCTAGTGAAATGGCTTCAACAAGGTTATTCATTAATGAAAGATTAAAATTATGATTACGTGGCTTTTGGAACATGAATTACATTGCTTTTCTTTTATGGACATAAAACCCTTTCTGTGTATCGTCAATAATCAGACTATCCTGTATAATAAAAGAACCTGCGTAGAAGGTGCCTTAGATGTATTCTAAGGCACCTTATTCTTATAGTTTTATGAATATAGGCTATTCAGAGGTGAAGCATCAGATGGGTGTTTTAAAGTCTGCTGATTTAGAAGGCGTGCCAAAAGTGCGTCACCCTCTTTGATGGTGTGAATAATATCGTGTAGCTCCGAGGTATCACAGAGTGTTTCTAGATTTTTGGAACAATCTTGATGTAATGACGTCGAGGTAACATTGATCAGTAAAGATGGAAAGGGTGTAGACAATGAAAGTAGCGATAATTGGGGCAGGGGCGGTAGGTCAATTAACAGCAAGTTTTTTAGCGGAGTCTGGTGTATCAGTAACGTTGGTTGCCAGAAGGCAGGAACAAGTAAATGAACTAAATGCCAAAAAGTTAACACGTATCAACGTTGATGGAACTAAAACTGTGCAAAGGATTGTTGCTACGACAGATTTGACTAATCTTCCAAAGCAAGATTTATTAGTGATTGCTGTTAAATACGGACATTTGCAAAAACTCTACAATCAATTAGCCTTATTCTCAAATGATATGCCGTTGCTTTTTATGCAAAACGGCTTAGCGCATTTTGAGGAGGCGCTACTATTGCCGCAAAAAAATATCGCCTTTGGTTCAGTGACCTTTGGAGCTCAATTGTTGGACCAATCAACGGTTCATCATAGAGGAGTAGGGCTATGTAAAATAGCGATAGAACGAGGAGAACACCGGGCCTTTCAACAGCTACTACAATTACAACATTCCTTATTTCCTATTGAATTGGCTAGTAATGCAGAGCAAATGCTTTTTGCAAAAGCGGTACTTAATAGCTTAATTAATCCATTGACAGCTGTTTTGCAAGTAAAGAACGGAGAGTTAGTGGCTAATCAACAAGCATTTTTACTGCTAGAAAGTATTTATCGAGAGCTTACGGAAGCTTTTGAAGATATTGAACTCACCATATCTTTTAGTGATGTGATAGACTTATGTAGGAAAACGGCCAACAATACTTCATCTATGCTAGCGGATCGTCTGCAGGGGAGAAAAAGTGAAATCGAAACAATTGTTGGTGTCATTCTAAATAAAGCTTTAGCAAACGGTCATAATTTACCTACTTTGCGTACTTTATATCATCAAGTGCTTGCAATAGAGGAGAGCGGTGAAAGAAGTTGAAAGACCTTTTACATATAGTTATTAGTATCATTATTTTTTGTCCAATTGTTCTTTTCATAATTGTTTATCTGGTTGGCAGGAAAGTTAAAATTCGTGGCACACATGCTTTTGGTGCAGCCTCTGATGTTACGACATTGTGCTTGTTTTTTTCTGTTCCGTTAGCTATCGGTGTGCTTTGGCGTGTGAATGTTGGGGCGCTTTTGGTGATACTCGCGATAATGATGGCCATGATTTTTACATATATTGATTGGCGGACTAAAAAGGAAATAGAAGTAAAGCCGTTATTAAAGAAAATTTGGCGTTTTTTATTCTTAATACTTAGTACAGCTTATCTAGTGATATGTATCGTGGGTGTTATTCAATCCATTATGGAATATTTACAGGTTGTCTAAGCATTTTCTTTTCATGTTGAAGCTTTAAGCGTTAAAATAATAGCATTAAAATAGTTATAAAAATCATTCTATGGGGATGAGAATATTGATTGCATTCATAAACCTTCGTAACTAGAAGCGTAGTTCAGTGACATAGGAAGTGAACCAGCACGTGTTTTTTGTACCAAAAGCAAAGTTAGGTATAGAAAATCCTTCTTGAGGGAGAACGATGGCTTTTAAATCGAAATGTCTGCTGCAACATTGTTGCCTCAAAGCCGCTAATGAATGCCGCGGATTTTTTTGAGCAATTTGAATGTCAAGGCGACATTGAAAGCCTCATGTGCATAGTATGAATGAAATTCAATTTCTTGTTATGAGTAAGGAAATGATTTAGTGAGTAGAGGAGTTTATGTTAAATGAAACTGGAGTCAATCCAAGTACCTATAAAAAATCATGTACTAGCAGATTACTGGTCGCCAAATACTGCCATTCATCAATTTTTTGAGTATGAATACAATGATCAAGCTTTTGAGAAAAGAGCGGAGCATTTAGCGCGAAATTCCCGTGATCAAAAAGAATTAACAACAATCATCCGTCAATTTATGGAGCCGCTGGGGTTATCAAAAAAAGCGAATGAACATTTAGAACAACTAGAGCAAGGAGCTATGGTAATAGTTGGTGGACAACAAGCAGGTATCTTAACAGGCCCTCTTTACTCCGTTCATAAAGCTATTTCAGTTATTGCATTAGCGAAAGAGCAAAGTACGAAGCTTCAACAGCCTGTTATTCCTGTTTTCTGGATCGCTGGAGAAGATCATGACTTAGAAGAAATTAATCACACCTATACGGTTCATGGGGAATTGCTGAAAAAAAGAGCTTATGGAGAGCGATCTAGACGTAAAACGATGGCTTCTGCAACAGCCCTAAACAAAGAGTCGATGACGCAATTAATTAATACAATTATTCGTGATATTGGAGAAACAGAGTATACAGAAACGCTGATTAAGCAATTAGTTGACGCATTGAATAATAGTGAAACATTTACAGATTTCTTTGCCTGTCTAATGAATCAATTGTTCAAAGAGGAAGGTTTATTATTAATCGATGCCGCCAACTTTCAATTCCGTCAATTTGAACATAAATATTTTGCTCAAATCATTCAATCCAATGAAGAAATTGCTAGAGTAGTAACGGAAAAGGAGCAAGAGCTTGAACGTGCTGGCTATGGTAAGCCTATTTTAGCAACATATGAAGCCGCTAATTTATTTTACGTAGAAGATGGGGAGCGACATCTTTTAGAAAGAAAAAATGATCTGTTTGTTAATTTAGCGGCAAACCTTAAATTTACACAAGAAGAGCTATTAGAAGTGGCGCATAATCATCCTGAACGTTTAAGTAATAACGTAGTAACTCGCCCGTTGATGCAGGAGATGACATTACCAGTATTAGCGTTTGTTGGAGGTCCAGGAGAGCTAGCTTATTGGGCGACACTGAAAAATGCATTTTCGGTGTTAGATTTACAAATGCCGATTTTTGCTCCGCGCCTACATATTACTATTGTCACTCGTCATGTAGAGCAATTATTACGTGAGCATCAACTAACTGTTACTGACGTATGGGAAGGGAAAGCATTACACCTGAAAGAACGTTTTATTGCAGATGTCCAGGACAGTGAAGCCAAACGTCAAATCCAAGCTATGCAGCAGTTGTTAGTAGAAAAATATGAAGAGCTAGCCTCCTATTTAGAGAAACAGCATCTGCAATTAGATAAGATTCTTGAGAAAAATCAAGAAAATCATGCGAAACAATTTGACTATTTACAGCAAAAAATTGAACAAACTGTATTAGGTAAGCATGAAACGACGATTCGTAAATTTATGACACTGCAAAATGAATTATATCCTAATGATGGTTTCCAAGAGAGATCCTTTAATCCATATCAATATTTCAATGAGTTTGGACCTATGTTAATTACTGATATGTTGAAGCAAAATTATAGCATCGGTAAACACCACTATTTACTTTATTTATAAAATTAATAAATAGATACTTTTTACCTAAGTAGTAATTTGATATCCTGTGAATTTGATGAATAATGTCGAGATAAATAGTATTTAAAGAGCTATCCTACTAGGGGTTGCTCTTTTTTTATATCATTTAGCATATGTCAAAAAAATTCCTAAAGGTCTAATTGCATATTAAGCGATAAAATGTCAAGTTTTTTTTAAAAAAAGTGGAGGAAAGTGGGGGGATGTGGTACATTATTTAATAAAGTGGGGTGAGTAGTATGTTCATGGGAGAATATCAACACTCCGTTGATGCGAAAGGGCGATTAATCGTACCGGCAAAATTTCGTGAAGCTTTAGGCGAAACGTTTGTTGTCACAAGAGGTCTCGATAACTGTCTATTTGGCTATCCTATGAATGAATGGCGAAAACTCGAAGAGAAATTAAAAGGTTTACCAATGACCAAAAAAGATACACGAGCATTTGCGAGGTTTTTCTTTTCTGGAGCAACAGAGGTAGAGATAGACAAGCAGGGGCGTATCAATATCCCAACTACTCTTATGCAACATGCGCATCTAGTAAAAGAATGTGTGGTGTTGGGGGTTTCAAATCGAATCGAGATTTGGGCTAAGGATGCTTGGGAAGCTTACTTCAGTGAGTCTGAACAATCTTTTAATGAAATTGCAGAAAATATGATTGGCTTTGATTTTTAACTTGTAATAGGCATTACAACGTGATAGTTGAATGAGGTTAAGGCCTGAGAGGAGCGAGTGGTATGTTCGATCATACAACCGTGTTATTAAAAGAAACTGTTGATGGGTTGAACATAGATCCTGATGGTGTATATGTGGACTGTACACTAGGTGGTGCGGGACACAGTGAATATCTAGTACAACAATTATCAGATAAAGGCCGCTTAATTTGTTTTGATCAAGATATGACGGCTATTGAAAATGCGAAAATTCGATTAGCACCTTATATAGAGCGTGTTACATTTATCCATTCGAATTTCCGTTACTTAAAAAAAGAACTAGTAGCTCATGGCATTAAGCAGGTTGATGGTATTTTATATGACTTAGGCGTATCTTCTCCACAATTAGATACACCTGAGAGAGGCTTTAGTTATCACCACGATGCACCACTTGATATGCGTATGGATCAAACTGCAACACTGACAGCATCAGATGTTGTTAATCAATGGGCATACGAAGATCTTGTACGTATATTTTTCCGTTATGGAGAAGAGAAGTTTTCTAAACAAGTGGCCCGTAAAATTGAAGAGGCTCGAAAAACAGCACCGATTGAAACAACTGGTCAACTTGTAGAATTAATTAAAGAGGGTATTCCAGCAGCGGCACGCCGAAAAGGTGGGCATCCGGCAAAGCGCATTTTCCAAGCAATAAGAATTGCTGTTAATGATGAGCTAGGCGCAGCAGAGGATTCATTAGTCGATGCGATTGATATGATTAACGTAGGGGGGCGCATTAGTGTCATTACGTTCCATTCATTGGAGGACCGCCTATGCAAGACAATCTTTAAGGAAGCGTCATCATTACCGGAATTACCACCAAATCTACCTGTGATTCCTGATGACATGAAGCCAACTTTAAAGCTTATTACACGAAAGCCTATTATTCCTTCTGATGAAGAATTGGCAGTTAATAATCGTGCGCGTTCAGCGAAGCTTAGAGTGGTGGAGAAAATTAACGACAAAGGGCGTGAGTAAATGGCAGCAGTTCGTGTAAGGCAACAGCACCAACATCAACAAGTGCAACAACCGATAACACCACCTAGTCCACAACCCACTATCATACGTCGTAAAAAAACGAACCAGAAGTTTGAAAAGACAATGCTAATTGTTTTAATTGGCATTATTGCTGTACTAGGAATACTTGTATTAAATAAACAAGCAGCGATTCAAACAACAAGTATAGACATTCAAAAAATCGAATCAGAAGCAGAAGAGATTGCGAAACAGAATGTTGACTTAACGGTTCGTGTAAGTGAACTTTCTACATACGAAAACATATGGAAAAAAGCCAAAGAACTCGGTTTAACTCAAAATGAGAAAAATGTAAAGGTAGTGCCGGGAGAATGAAAAAAAAGAGATTTCGATTCCAATGGGGAGCCTTTCTATTATTAATTTTTTATGGAGGGCTCTTTTTTCTATTATTCACAAGAATGGTGACATTACAGGCTACAGGTGAAGTGGAAGGACAAGAGCTTGCAGCGAGAGCAGCAGCTAAGTATGGTAAGGAAAGTGTAATTACAGCTAATCGTGGAAAGATTTATGATCAAAATGGACAAGTAATTGCAGAAGATACATTAAGTTATCGCATGATTGCCATTGTAAGTGAAAAGGCTACAACAGATCCTAAGAATCCCCGACATGTAGTGGATTCGGAGAAAACGGCAAAAGTACTAGCGAAATATATTCCAGCGATGATGGAAAAGGAAGACGAGATTGTTAAAAAATTGAACAATCGATATAGAAGTGATGGTGAACCTTTATATCAAGTTGAGTTTGGTAGTGCAGGCCGCGGCATTAGTCACGAGGTCATGAGTAAAATAAAGGAAGAAAAATTACCAGGAATTCTCTTTGTGAGTGACTTAAAACGGTATTATCCAAATGGTGTATTTGCCTCTCATTTAATTGGCTATGCTCTCAAAAAAGATAATGAAGATGGCACGGTTACAACCAAGGGGGAAATGGGTCTAGAATATACGTATGATAAAGAATTAACAGGCGTTAATGGCAAAGTAGAATATGAGACAGATGCTTTCCGCTATTTGCTTCCAAACAGTGAGAAAATGATTACACCTGCAAAAAATGGGGACGACATTTATTTAACACTTGATAAAACAATCCAAAGCTTCTTAGAGGAAGCAATGACAAAGGTTGAACAGGAATATAATCCTGAGTCCATGACCGCGGTTGTAGCAGATCCGAAGACTGGAAAGATTTTAGCAATGTCACAGCGTCCTACATTTAACCCTGAAACACGTGATAGTCAAAATATGA
This sequence comes from Lysinibacillus sp. G01H, assembly GCF_028872195.1. Classification (NCBI taxonomy): domain Bacteria; kingdom Bacillati; phylum Bacillota; class Bacilli; order Caryophanales; family Bacillaceae; genus Lysinibacillus; species Lysinibacillus sp. G01H. The sequence continues at coordinate 969,097 of NZ_CP118397.1, forward strand.
AGTGGCTGAATGAAGTGATTGAGGAGACAATTGAGCCTGGATCAACGATGAAAACATTCACGCTTGCTTCAGCTATCGATACGGGAAAATGGACACCGAATGATTCATTTAAATCAGGATCATATACAGTATTTGACCGTACGATTCGAGATCACAATAGATATGGTTGGGGTTATATCTCTTATTTACAAGGGTTCCAACGTTCTGCCAATACTGCTATGGCTCATTTATTAACTAAGATTGGCGATGATGTATTTATTGACTACCTAGACCGCTTTGGATTTGGGCACAAAACGGGAATTGATTTACCGAATGAAGCAACAGGTACTATTTTATCGAAGTACCCTATTCAACGAGTAACAACAACCTACGGCCAAGGTTCAACAGTAACACCTATTCAGTTAATCCAGGCAATGACTGCTATTGCGAATGATGGCAAGATGATGCAGCCGTATGTTATCGACCGTATTGTTGATTCTTCTACAGGGAAAATTATTCAAAATCACGAACCCGTTGAAAAAGGTCAACCGATTAAAGCTGATACTGCGAAACAAGTACGAGAAATCCTAGCTTCAACGTTAACATCAGAATATGGTACTGCTAAGGATTTTATATTGGAGGATTACGAGGTTGCAGGGAAAACGGGGACTGCCCAAATTCCAAAAGCTAGTGGTGGATATCTTTCAAACCAATACCTTTATTCATTTTTAGGCTTGGCTCCTGTAGATGATCCACAGCTAATTGTATATGTCTCAGTGAAAAAACCTAAGCTGAACAATGAGCTTGGATCGGTACCAGTATCAAAAGTCTTTAATCCAGTTATGTTAAATAGCTTAAAGCACCTTAATATCAACCCAGACGATGTTCAACATGTTAACAAAGTCAGCATTCAGGACTTTACAGGTCAAAGTGCTGAAGCGGTTGAAGTAGAATTAGCCAATGATGGTTTACAACCAATTGTTGTTGGTAGTGGTGGTAAAGTTATTGAACAATATCCAACGAACACTCAAAAACTGGTAAAAGGTAGTTTTGTATTTTTAAAGACAGATGGCGAGGTAACATTGCCAGACTTTACGAATTGGTCATTACGTAATTTACTAGTCTTTAAATCTATGACTGGACTAGAGATGGAAATATTCGGTGAAGGTTTTGTAGCAAGTCAAAGCGTTTCAGCTGGAACCGTCATCACTGATAGTTCCCCCATTGTTGTCAAGCTCAAAACACCTGCTGAAAGCTTTGTACAAGACGTTGAAGCTGCCTCTGAGGGTGAAGTTGAAGAAGTAGAGGATGAATAATACTGAATAGAAGTCCACTTTATTTCATACGTTGTAAAAAACAAGGTGTGATGTCGAATGAAGTGGATTTCTATCCATTCTAAAAAGCGTTTACGTATTTTATATGTGTTGTTTATGTTCGTTGCAGTGGCAATTGTTGTTAGGTTGTTCTTTTTGCAAGTGTTAGATCAAAAAGAATTGACTACCAAGGCAGAGGAGAACTGGGACAGGGAAATTCCCTTTGCGAATGAACGAGGGCATATAACAGATCGAGATGGAGAGAGTATTGTAACTAATAAGCTAGCGCCTACATTATATTTCATGCCTTCACAAAGTAATGATATTGAAGGAGCTGCTGAAAAAATTGCCCAGGTTCTCGAAGTGGATAAGGCGAAGCTATTAGAGAAAATGCAAAAAAAAGCTTACTTAGTGAAACTAGCACCTGAAGGCAAAAATATATCTTATGAAAAAGCAGTAGAATTACAAGGTATGCAAATTGAAGGGTTGTATAGTGGTGTTGATTATTCTAGGGATTATCCTTACGGCACGCTATTATCTCGATTTTTAGGTTTTACGGGGTATGATGCCCAAGGATTAGCTGGAATTGAATATGAATATGATAAATTTCTGCAGGCTAATTCTTCTGCGATCCGTCTCTTTACAGATGCAAAAGGTAATAATTTGCCTAATGTTTCAAGTGCTTGGAAAGCAGGAGAGGATGGGGCTACGATCGAGCTAACAATTGACGTTGATGTACAGCAAGTCGTAGAGCGTGAAATATCGCAAGCAATGAAGCGCTATGAAGCTGACCAAGCACTAGCGATTGCGATGAATCCAAACACTGGCGAAATTTTGGCATTAGCCTCTTATCCTACTTTTCATCCAGCTGAATATCAATTAGTAGAGCCAGCCATCTACAATCGAAATTTACCTGTATGGATGACGTATGAGCCAGGTTCTACTTTTAAAATTATTACCCTTAGTGCTGCGTTGGAAGAAAACCTAGTGGATTTGGAGCATGAAACCTTTTATGATCCAGGTTATACAATGGTGGCGGGAGCAAAGCTTCGCTGTTGGAAACGTGAAGGACATGGGCATGAAACATTTTTAGAGGTGGTTGAGAACTCCTGTAACCCAGGCTTTATAGAATTAGGACAGCGTCTAGGCAATGAGCGACTACTACAATATATTAAAGACTTTGGTTTTGGACAAAAGACAGGGTCTAATATTGCTGGTGAAGCATCTGGTATTTTATTTTCTAAGGATGCCTTTGGTCCTGTTGAGCAGGCCACGACTTCATTCGGGCAAGGGGTAGCCGTGACACCTATTCAACAAGTTCAAGCAGTAGCTGCTGCCATAAATGGAGGCAAGCTTTATACGCCATATGTTGTGAAAAAGGTATTTAATCCAAATACAGGAGAAGTCATACAGGAAACGCAACCAGTTGTTAAAAATCAGGTAATTCGTGAAGAAACCTCTGCTAAGGTTCGAGGTGCTTTGGAATCAGTAGTAGCGAATGGTTCAGGTCGACAAGCCTTTCGAGATGGACTGCGAATTGGTGGTAAAACTGGAACAGCACAAAAAGTTGAAAATGGCCGTTATAAAAGCGGAGAATACATCGTATCTTTTATTGGCTTTGCACCAGCAGACAATCCACAAATTGTTGTCTATGTAGCTGTTGACAATCCGAAAAAGACAACCCAGTTTGGTGGTGTTGTAGCAGCACCTATAGTGGGGCAAATTATTGAGGATGTTGCGCCTTTTGTAGGTATTGAAAAATCGAAGGAACAACTGGAAAAGGATTATCGTTATGGTGACCCAATTACTGTGAAGGTACCGAATTTTATTGGTCAAACAAAGGATGATATTGCCAAGCAATTTTATCCATTCCGTATTGAATGGCATGGAGAAGGGACTAAAATTGGTAATCAATTACCTGAGGTGGATAGTGTTATCAAACAAGATGGTACCATTCATTTATATTTGGAGAACTAAAATAACTTTACCTTTAAAAAATGGGAAAGAACCACTATTATTATGAAGGGTAGTAATAATAAAATGAAAGTTAATGCTTTTTTCTTAAAGAAGAAAGTGAAACAAGATTTAAAGGAGATTTTTCAATGAAACTCGCAACAACACTTACCATTTTAGCTCTTGCTTTTATAGTAACAGTTATCCTGGCACCAATTAGTATTCCACTTCTTCGTCGTCTAAAGTTTGGGCAAAGTATTCGAGAAGAGGGACCAAAATCACATATGAAAAAAGCTGGTACACCAACAATGGGAGGAATCATTTTCTTAATATCCATCGTCCTAACAACTGTTGGTGTAGGTAGCTTTTTAGATTTATTAACGACACAGACCGTAGTACTTTTATTAGTATTAGCAGGATTCGGCTTAATAGGTTTATTAGATGATGGTTTAAAGGTTGTATTTAAAAGAAATTTAGGTTTAACCTCTCTTCAAAAATTGATTGGTCAAATTGTTATTGCTATTCTTGCGTATTTTCTTCTACATGTAGGATCGTTTGATACAACGTTAGCTATTCCATTTACGGAGTGGACAATTGATCTTGGCGTATTCTATGTAGCCTTTTTAATTTTTTGGTTAGTAGGCTTCTCCAATGCAGTGAATTTGACAGATGGACTAGACGGGCTAGTGGCGGGTACTGCCTCCATTGCCTTTGCAGCATTTGGTGTTATTGCGCTATTCCAAAGTCAGGCAGATATTGCACTATTTTCGTTTGCTGTAACAGGTGCTTTATTAGGCTTTTTATTATTTAATGCAAATCCTGCAAAGGTATTTATGGGGGATACGGGGTCATTAGCATTAGGTGGAGCATTGGCTATGGTATCTGTCTTAGTAAAAGAAGAATTCTTGCTTTTACTAGTTGGCTTAGTGTTTGTTATCGAAACACTTTCCGTTATTTTGCAGGTAGGTAGCTTTAAGCTTCGAAAAAAGCGTATTTTTAAAATGAGCCCTATTCATCATCATTTTGAATTATCGGGTTGGTCAGAATGGAAAGTAGTGCTTGTCTTCTGGTCAACTGCCTTAGCAGTAGCATTAATTGCAGTCTTATCGGAGGCGTTCTAATGAAAAACTATACTGATTTACAACATAAAAAAGTACTTGTGTTAGGTCTAGCAAAAAGTGGTGTGGCCGCTGCTGAAATTTTACATGAGCTTGGTGCATTTGTAACAGTAAATGATTCAAAACCATTTGATGAAAGTCCAGATGCACAAGGGCTATTACAGAAGGGGATTACAGTAATTTGTGGTCGCCATCCTGAAGATTTACTTGATGAAGGCTTTGAGTTAGTGGTGAAAAATCCAGGTATACCTTATAGCAATCGAATTGTGGCTGATGCCCTTAGTCGAGAGATTCCAGTCTGGACAGAGATTGAGCTAGCTTTTTTAATTAGTGATGCACCATTTATTGGTATAACAGGCTCAAATGGCAAAACAACGACGACAACTTTAATATTCGACATGTTAAGTAAAGGAAGTAAAAATCCATTAATTGCTGGAAATATTGGAACAGTTGCTTGTGGCGTCGCAAAAGAAGCGAATCAAGATGACATCATTGTAACAGAACTGTCTTCATTCCAATTGATGGGGATCAAAACGTTTAAGCCTAAAATTGCTATTTTGACGAATCTTTATGATGCGCATTTAGACTATCATGGAACATTTAATAACTATGCTGAAGCGAAGTTTGGCGTAACTCGTAATCAAGATGACAGTGATTATTTTATTTATAATGCCGACCAACCGATTGTGGTTGGATATGCAGCACAATCTCATGCACAGCAGATTCCATTTAGTTCGAAGGGGCGTACTGCAAATGGGATTAGTGCAGATGATACAACAATTTATTGGCAAGGGGAACCATACATGGATCGCGCGAACATTGCCTTGCCTGGTAAGCATAATTTAGAAAACATCTTAGCAGCCGTGGCAGCCTGTATTTTAGTTGGTTGTGACAAAAAGAAGATGGAAGAGGTTTTAGCGTCATTTGGTGGAGTTAGACACCGTACACAATTCGTACGTGAATGGAACGGTCGAAAGATTTACAACGACTCTAAGGCAACCAATTGTTTAGCGACAAAGAGTGCTTTAGATGCTTTCCAAGCTCCTGTCATTTTACTCGCAGGTGGCTTAGATCGTGGACATTCTTTCGAAGAACTTCGCCCTTGTATGAGTCATGTAAAGGGTGTTGTTGCGTTTGGAGAAACTGGCTTACGATTTGTAGAATTTGCAAAATCGTGTGGTGTCCAACAAACCGTCATTGCTCAAAATGTAGAAGACGCTGTTCAATATGCAGCACCGATGTCTGCAGAAGGAGATGTTATTTTACTATCTCCAGCATGTGCAAGTTGGGATCAATATGACAGCTTTGAAATACGTGGAGATGTTTTTATTGATGCTGTAATGAAGCTGTAATGAGCCTGTAACTATTTTAGAATATACTTGACTTGGAAGGATGGCATTACTGAGAGGTAAAGAAAGCTACTTATTGCTCGTCACAACTTTGATGCTATCAATAATCGGCATTATTTTCGTCTATTCTGCAGGTACCTACTGGAGTGCCGTTCATTATAGTGGAAAAATGCCGTTTTATATGAAGCAAAGCGTATACTTTGTGGTAGCCATTGTCGTATTTTTAATCACGATTCGATTAAATATTCTGAGAGAGCAGTCCTTTTGGAAAATGGCCTATATATTTTCGTTAATTTTACTCGTTCTCGTACTGATTCCTGGTATAGGATTGGTGCGAAATGGTTCACAAAGCTGGATTGGTGTAGGTCCATTAACAATACAGCCAGCAGAGCTAACGAAAATTACCGTCATTGTGTACTTGAGCCATATATTAGCCCAACATAAAACGGGCACTCCTGTTGTTAACTGGCGACATGGTTTTATCCTGTTACTTCCTGTTGTTCTTATCATGTTGCAGCCGGATTTTGGCTCAGTATTTATTCTCGTTGTATCTGTGTTTTTATTGTTTTTTGTCGCTGGCTATCCTCTAAAACTATACGCCATGATTATGCTAGCTGGTGTCGCGGGATTAGTAGGTCTCATAGCGACAGCACCATATCGTCTAAAGCGTATAGAAGCATTTCTTGATCCATGGGCTGATCCCTTGGTTAGTGGGTTCCAAGCAGTGCAATCTTTAATGGCTATCGGTCCAGCAGGGATTTTTGGGCATGGCTTTGGACAAAGCCGACAAAAGTTTCTGTATTTACCAGAGCCTCAAAATGATTTTATTTACGCCATTATTTTAGAAGAAGTCGGATTGATTGGTGGCCTCGTTATTTTAGCGCTTTTTATACTAACGATCTATGCAGGCTATCGATTTGCTGTACAGGCTAAAAACCGAACGTCCTATTATGCGATTATCGGGCTAGTCACAATGCTTATGGTGCAAGCTTTTCTAAATATAGCTGTAGTAATAGGTTTAGTGCCAGTAACGGGTGTTACATTACCTTTTATTAGCTATGGTGGAACATCTTTAGTAACAATGTGGTTAATAATAGGTATTATTTATCAATTAGCGAAATAAATATAAAGGAGGAGTACTTTTGTGGAGAAAGTAATTGATATAGAAGAACGCATACCTACGCTAAAAAAGCGACGAAAAAAGCGTACAAACCGGAAATTTATTGTGCTAATATTACTTTTCTTTATTGTGTTAGCAGTACTCCTTTATTTTCAATCTCCATACAGTAACATCAATAAAATCACAGTCAATGGTGCTAAGCTAGCGAATGACCAATATTATTTGGAGGCAAGTACTCTTGCACCAGGAAAATCAATGTGGAGTTTCAAAGTGGAAGATATTGAGCAGATTTTATTAAAGGATAAATGGGTAAAAGAAGTACATGTTAACCGTAACTGGTTACAAGGCGTAACAATTGATATTAAAGAATGGAAAAAAGTTGCGTACTTAGCTGGGGACGGGACTTATTATCCTTTGCTAGAAAACGGTAAGCGCTTTGAACAAAAGGGAAATGATACACCCATTGATGCACCTGTTTTTATCGGGATAACCGGTGAAAAGACAATTAATAAGCTTGTTGAACAGCTAGCACAATTAAAGCCCGAAGTATTAGCTTTAATTTCTCAGGTTAACACGAATAGTAATGAAGCAAATCCAAATGCAGTCAAGCTTTATATGAATGATGGCTACGAAGTACGTGCTGTTATTCAGACACTAGCGGAAAAGTTAAATTACTACCCCTCTATTGTCGCACAAATTGCTAACTTAGAAAAAGGTGTGATTGATTTAGAGGTTGGTTCATACTATCGTCCTTTTAACGAGGAATACAACAAGATTAGTATTGACATGGAAGCAAATGCAGATGGTGAAATGGTTAACCAGGAAGTGACAGAAGATGAACAACAAGAAGACGAATAGCAAAGGTAGTTTTTTTACTAGAAAACAATTCGAATTACTAATTGTTTGTATAACAACAGGATTTATCATCGGCTATTCATACAACCAGGCGAAAGATAATCGAGAGGCAGGCACTATTAATTCTGAGCTTTTTGAGCAAGAAGATTCTTATCGTGAGGAGTTAATCACTCAACAAGAGCGCAATAAAGAACTCACGGAAGAAGTAAATAATTTACAAGAACAAATTCGAAAGTATGAAAAATCCTTTGCATCAAACGAAAAGGACTATAAGAAGCTTGTTGAGCAAGCAGAAGATTTACGGCTTTTACTCGGTGAACTAAAGAGTGAGGGGAAGGGCATACGCATAACCCTTCAAGATGGAGACTATGATCCAAAATCCTTAAATCCAAATGACTATATTGTTCATGAAAGTCATGTATTTAAATTGTTAAATGAACTAAAAATTTCAGGCGCGCAAGCTATTGCTATTAATGGACAACGTGTATTAGCGAGTTCTTATATTCGCTGTAATGGCCCAGTAATAACAATTGATGGTACACAACATCCAGCTCCGTTTGTGATCGAAGCGGTTGGTGATTCAGATACATTAATAGCTTCTTTAAACTTAAACGGGGGCGTTGTAGATCAATTATTAAATGACAATATTGTGGTGTCCCTTGAAGAAAATCAGAAGCTTACCATGCCAAAAGTAAAAATAGAAAGTTAGGACAAGTTCTATACTTTAAACTTCATGTTTAATTTAGCCTCCAGTTATATAGTCGATTGTAGAAAATTATACAATTCAAAGTCGTATTCTGAGGGGCATACGATACGTCTAGGAGGGGCTATTTTGAAAAGAAATATGTACACCCGAATAACGATCGTGCTATTTATTATCGGTTTGATGATAGCGGTACAATACAATACCATACAAAAACCAGCTGAGCGAGATACACGAGATATTTGGGCAATAAGAGAGGAATTGGCACAAGAAAAACAAAGACATTCCGCACTACTGGCAGAAATTCGCTCACTTCATGAAGTAGTGGATCGCTATGAGCAATCTGAAAAAGTAAATCAGCAAGCAGCCTTAAATGAAACATTAAATCGTTTAAAGCTACAAGCAGGATTAACAGAAGTTATAGGGCCAGGTGTTGTACTTCGAGTTGAACCTGCACCTGAACTGATAGAAATGGGCTATGAAATTAAAGAGATTTCACCCGATTTGTTAACTCAATTATTGAATACCCTTTTTAAGAACAATGCTACTAATGTCTCAATTGATGGTAACCGTGTAGTACAAACAACAGCCATACGGGATATCAATGGTAAGACGACAGTAAACAGTATACCACTGTCTTCGCCTTCATTTGAGATATTTGTTGGGACAAGCGATTATAAAGCAGCGCAAAAAATGTATAATTCCTTGCAGGCCTCAACATTTATAGACTCATTTTATTTAGACAATTTTAATTTAGTAATTGAAGAACCAATTGAACAGTTACAACTTCCAGCATTTGATCAGCCGTTGACAAATGATTATTTAGCAGAGGTAAAAAAAGGAGATTAATATATGTGGCTACCATTTTTAGGTTTGATATTTGGACTTGCCCTTGGCTTGTTAACAAATATACAAATCCCCTCTATGTATGAAAATTATCTGTCAATAGCTGTTTTAGCAGCTTTAGATACATTATTTGGAGGTATTCGTGCTCAATTACAGCAAGTTTACGATGATAAAGTTTTTGTATCAGGATTCTTTTTTAATATAGTTCTAGCAGCAGGATTAGCTTTTATAGGAGTGAATTTGGGGATAGATTTGTATTTAGCAGCGATTTTCGCTTTTGGAGTACGTTTATTCCAAAATATAGCAATTATTAGGCGTATATTACTAACTCGGTTAGATGAGAAACGTCACAAGCGGAAAAAAACTTCCATAGAATGAGAGAAAAATTGACCAAAATACTCGATTTGCTTAGACATTATGCCAAATTTACAATAGAATGAAAACAAGAGCATTTTTCAAGGAGGTGCAGCGAATTGAATCAGCAAGATTTATACATTTCCCTTGATATTGGGTCCTCCTCTGTCAAGGTATTAATAGGTGAAATGAGTGACGGGCAATTACATGTAATTGGCGTCGGAAATGTAAAGTCGAATGGAGTTCGAAAAGGTGCAATTGTTGATATTGATGCAACAGTACAATCTATTCGAAAAGCAATAGAACAGGCCGAACGAATGACTGGTTATCAAATCCATGAAGTCGTTTTAGGCGTTCCAGCTAACCAGACGATGTTACAGCTAGTTAAAGGTGTTGTCGCTGTAAATAGTGAAAATAGAGAAATTACAGATGATGATTTAGACAGAGTGGTAGAATCTGCACAAGTCATGTCAATACCTCCTGAACGTGAATTAGTTAACATCATTCCAAGACAGTTTATTGTGGACAACCTTGATGAAATTAAAGATCCTCGTGGTATGATTGGCATCCGTCTTGAAATGGATGCAACAATGATAACGACATCCAAAACGCTTTTACACAATGTTCTTCGCTGTGTTGAGCGAGCGGGTTTAAGTATACGAGAAATATATTTGCAGCCATTAGCATCAGGCTACTTTGCATTAACAGAAGATGAAAAAAACCAAGGAACTGCCTTTATTGACTTAGGTGGCGGATCTACAACAATTGCAGTTTTTGAAGAGGGATTATTAACGCATACGGGTGTCATACCAGTTGGTGGTGATCATATAACGAAAGATATTTCAATCGTTTTAAAAACACCAACAGAACAAGCAGAACAAATTAAACACCAGTTTGGACATGCCTTTTATGATGACGCATCAGATGACGAACTCTTTGAAGTGCCTGTCGTGGGTACAGATTCTACTGATCAGTACAGCCAACGATTTATATCGGAGATTATTGGTGCTAGATTAGAAGAATTACTAGAGTTAGTTATAGATGAATTAGCACGTTTAGGTGTTAGAGATTTACCAGGCGGTGTAGTTTTAACTGGTGGTGTTGCAAAGCTTGAGGGGATTGCCCAATTAGCACGTCAAATTCTACAAACGCGTGTTAGAATCTATACACCTGATTATATCGGTGTTAGAGAGCCTTCATTTGCGACGGCAGTTGGACTTATTCGTTACGCCCATTTAGAAGATGATTTTTACGGTAAAAGTACGAATACGCAGCCTGTTGAATATGCAGTTGTAGGGGCTCAACCAGCTATAAGCAAAAAGCAAGAGTATTCTGCACCTTCAGAACCAAAAGAAAGCGTAATTGGGAGAGCAAAAAAATTATTTGATAAGTTTTTTGATTAACTAGAATGCGTAATGAATGATACAGAGTCGAGTTACCGTGGGAGGAAAAAGAGATGTTAGAATTTGATACAAGTGTTGATGAACTTGCAGTAATAAAGGTCATAGGTGTTGGTGGCGGCGGTAACAACGCTGTCAATCGAATGATAGAACATGGTGTACAGGGTGTTGACTTTATCGCAGTTAACACGGATGCACAGGCATTAAATCTATCCAAAGCGGAAGTAAGGCTACAAATTGGGGCTAAATTAACGCGTGGATTAGGTGCAGGTGCAAATCCAGAAGTAGGAAAAAAAGCTGCTGAAGAGAGCAGAGAACAGCTAGAAGAGGTTTTACGAGGCGCCGATATGGTATTCGTGACTGCTGGTATGGGCGGCGGAACGGGTACTGGTGCAGCTCCAGTGATTGCACAAATTGCGCGTGAATTGGGAGCCCTAACAGTAGGTGTTGTCACACGTCCATTTACTTTTGAAGGTCGTAAACGTCAAACCCAAGCAATCGGTGGCATTGGCGGTATGAAAGAAGCAGTAGATACACTGATTGTAATACCAAACGACAAGCTACTACAAATAGTTGATAAATCAACACCAATGTTAGAAGCCTTTAGAGAAGCCGATAATGTATTACGTCAAGGTGTACAAGGTATTTCAGATTTAATTGCTACGCCTGGTCTTATTAACTTAGACTTTGCAGACGTGAAAACGATTATGTCCAACAAAGGTTCAGCTTTAATGGGAATTGGTATTGCAACAGGTGAAAACAGAGCTTCTGAGGCTGCAAAGAAAGCTATTTCAAGTCCATTGCTTGAATCATCCATTGATGGTGCTAAAGGTGTCCTTATGAACATTACAGGTGGTTCAAATCTTAGCTTATTTGAAGTACAAGAAGCAGCAGATATCGTAGCTTCTGCATCAGATGAAGAGGTAAATATGATTTTCGGTTCTGTAATTAATGAAAATCTTAAAGATGAAATCATTGTTACAGTTATTGCGACAGGCTTCACCGAGGAAGCTTTACAGCAACAACGACCTACAGCAAAACAGACACTGAATATGAACAGACAATCTGCTCCACAGCAACAAGCACCTATTCGTGAACAACGACAAGAAATGCATGTTCAACATGAGCAGCCACGTCAAAATCAGCAAAATTATGCACAGGATGACATGCTTGAGGTTCCGGCATTTTTACGTAACCGCAAAAATCGTGGTTAATTAACTTCTAAAAAGCTCGTATTTTACATATGTAAAATACGAGCTTTTTATATTGACTGCCATAATGTTCAAATGTGTAAGGAAACCATGTTTTTTGTCAAAACATTTTTAGGAAATGATGCGATTGTTTGACAATATTTGTGGGAGTAACGTGCTAACTTTGTAAGTAGGAGGCGGCTGTTATGTATGGAGAATGGCTGGTGCTCATTAATACGCTTTTTAATCTAGCGATACTCACGTTTACGGCAAGAGTAACAGGAGTCCTTGTAAAAAATTCAAGATTATTAATGAGTTCTATTTGTAGTAGTTTTGTAGCTGTCATTGGCGGTCAAATGCTGTGGACGACAATTCTTAGTTTTATATTGTTAATTGGTATAGCGTTTCACTTTAAGATTCGAAGCTTTCAGAAGCAAGGACCGATTGTGTTAACAGCAACGATCGTTATTGGCGGATTGTTAACAGCACTACAACCTTTTTTAAAAAATCTTTCTGCCACCCATTTCATTATGATTTGCTTTTTGCTTGCAGTTTTAAATCTTATTGCATTTTATAAGCAATGGGGTTTTGTAAAGTTAGAACGCTTAAGTGGTCAATTTGTATTTGATACAACTTTAACAATCTTTGGGGCAAAGATACCACTTTCTGCCTTTGTAGATACTGGAAATCAAGCTATTGAGCCATTATCAGGAAAGCCGGTTCATTTTGTTTCCTATACTGCTTTGAGACCACATTTACCTTCAGCGTTCCGGGAAGCATTAATGGAATGGCAAGAAACAGATCCGTACAATGTATCTATGTTTTCAGAAGATTATCAGCGTTATATACGATTTATTCATGTCAATACAGTACAACAGCAAACCGTTGTCCTTGGTTTTCGCTTTGATGAGTGGCATATAAAGGGGGAGCCTTCGCAAGTGAAAATGAATGAATATATCGTATTAACAAAAAAAGCTAAAAATTTTCCACATAGCACAGCAGCAATTTTACATTTTTCAGCGCTTTCAAATAACTCATAGAGGGGGAGAACTATTGCTTCTTAGGCTACTTGCTAGCTTGAAAAAATTATGGAGTAAGTTTCGGAGTCGTGAAACGTACTATATAGGGGGAAATGATTCATTGCCAGTGCCATTAAGTCGAGAAGAAGAAGTTACAGTCATTGCATCCTTTATGAATGGTGATTTACGAGCTAGAGACACACTAATTGAACGTAATTTACGTCTTGTTGTTTATATTGCTAGACGTTTTGATAATACGGGAACGCCAATCGAAGACTTAATCAGTATTGGCTCCATTGGTTTAATAAAGGCAATTGAGACGTTCAATACGGATAAAAATATTAAGCTTGCAACATACGCATCACGCTGTATTGAAAATGAAATTTTAATGCATTTACGAAAAACAAGTCGTATGAAGGGTGAAGTATCCTTAGATGAGCCACTAAATTCTGATGCAGATGGAAATGAATTATTACTGTCAGATATTTTAGGAACAGAAGAGCACATTATTTTAGATAATGTGGAGAAAAAAATTGAACGTCAGCATATGTTCCACGCTATTAATTTACTAGGTGCGCGTGAACGTTATATTATGGAATGTCGCTTTGGTCTCAATGGAAAAGTTGAAATGACACAAAAAGAAGTTGCAGATCATTTAGGCATATCGCAATCATATATTTCCCGTTTAGAAAAGAAAATTATTCAAGATTTACGTGAAAATTTAAATCAACCAATTTCTTAGAAAGGGAAATTTATCCTACCTAAAATTGGTCGCAGCTTTTGTGCATATTCTTGTTTCTCTCGGACAAACTGATGTCACGGTTTAGTCAGAGAATAACATCCGGAGGAATCGAATATGCGAACAAAAGTAGATCTTTGCGGCTTAGATACATCGACTTTGCCAATTCTAAAGCACGAGGAAATGAAGGAACTCTTCATCCGATTACAAGCTGGAGAAACAGAGATTAGAGAAGAGCTTGTGATGTGCAATTTAAGGTTAGTGCTTAGTATTGTCGGTAGATTTGCCTATAGAGGTGAACAGGCAGATGATTTATTTCAAGTAGGCTGTATTGGCCTCATGAAAGCCATTGATCATTTTGATTTAAAGCATAATGTACGATTTTCGACATATGCTGTACCAATGATTATTGGTGAAATTCGTCGCCATCTGCGTGATCATCATGCATTACGTGTATCTCGCTCTCTAAGAGATATAGCTTATAAGGCAATGCAGGCAAAAGAACAATGGATAACCGATAATTTGCGAGAACCAACGATTGAAGAAATTGCTGAGATGATTGACATGAAAAAGGAAGACGTTTTATTTGCTTTGGATGCCATTCAAGATCCAGTTTCGTTACAGGAACCCATTTATTCAGATGGCGGAGATGCTGTTTATATGATGGACCAATTACGTGATGATGATGTATCAGAGGATCAATGGGTTGCCTATGTGTCGGTAAAGGAAAGCTTGCAAAAGCTAGATGAACGTCAGCAAATGATCGTTGCCAAACGATTTTATTATGGAGAGACCCAAACTGAAATTGCCAAAGAACTTGGGATTTCTCAAGCACAAATTTCACGTCTTGAAAAAAATGCAATTGAAACAATGCAAAAAGATTACAAATAAAAAAATGCGCATCGTATAATTCGGTGCGCATTTTATCTTCATTCAATGAACAAATGATACATAAATATAAAGTAACAGCAAAGTTTGATGGTAGTAGAAATGATTATACGAAAGTAAACAATAGAGGAGGTATGTCATTGCGTTTTTCGATGTTACAACAAAAAGAAGTCATAGAAGCAGGAAATGGACGATTTATAGGCTTTGTAATAGATGCTGAAGTATCAAAAGAAACAGGCTATGTGACAGCATTTTTGATTGCAGAGCCTCGCAAATATCTTGGTTTTTTTAAAGGTGAAGAGTCTGTGAGAAAAGTGTATATGAAGGATGTGCTTGTTGTTGGTAAGGATGTCATTTTAGTCAAAGCCCTTTCTTAAGACATCAGCTCATTCAAATTGTGAAATTGTATGCTGACATAGGTCAGGCTATTCATTGATAAATCAAGCATTGCTTGTTACAATAAAAGAAACTATTGTTGTAAAGTTGGGAAAAACAGTGACAAAAATCTTAACAAATTTAAACAAACTAAATGATTTAATAACAGCAGCAGAAAAAAAAGGGAATCGTGAGGGCGAAAAAGTCCAAATAATTGCCGTGACGAAGGAAGTTTCTGTTGAAAGAACACAAGAAGCAATTGAAGCAGGGCTCACTCATTTAGGAGAAAACAGACCTGAGGGCTTACATCGTAAAATTACTGAGATTCATGCTGATGTTCATTGGCATTACATTGGGTCGCTTCAAACACGTAAAGTAAAACAAGTGATTAACAGCATTGATTATTTACACTCCTTAGATCGTTTGAGTTTAGCAGAAGAAATTGAAAAAAGAGCAGAACAACCTGTTAAATGTTTTGTACAAGTAAATGTTTCTGGTGAAGAATCAAAACATGGTTTAACCATCGAAGAAGTCTTGCCTTTTGTAGAAGCATTAAAAGGTTTTACGAAGATTCAAGTTGTAGGTTTAATGACTATGGCACCAAACACCGAAAACGAAGCAATTATTCGCTCTGTTTTCAAGCAATTAAAACAATGTCAACAGCAAATAGCCGAGCAAGGATTCGCACATGCACCTTGTACCGAGTTATCAATGGGCATGTCTAATGACTTTGAAATTGCGGTAGAGGAAGGGGCTACTTTTGTTCGAGTCGGAACGGCTCTTGTTGGAAATGAAAGAGGGGAACAGGATGAGCATGAAAAATAAGATTAAAAACTTCTTTTACCTTGAAGAAGAATTAGAAGAAGAAATCACGCAAGCTCCTATTCAGCAACAACAACCCATACAACAACAGCAACCGATTCATTCAGTTAAGCCAAAAAAAATGATGAAAGAACGCAAAGCACCTATTCATGAAATCATGCCACAAAGCACAGCAACTCCTAATAACATAGTCAGTTTGCAGGCAGCTATGAGTTCTAAGGGAGCAAAAGTTGTTTTAATAGAGCCGAGAGTTTATGCAGAAGCACAAGATATCGCAGAGCATTTAAAAAATAAACGTGCAACAATTGTCAATTTGCAACGTATCGAAAGAGAACAAGGTAAACGCATTATTGATTTTTTAAGTGGCACAGTCTATGCTCTTGCTGGAGATATTCAACGTATCGGTAAAGATATCTTCCTTTGTACGCCAGATAATGTAGAAGTGACTGGTGAAATTACAAACTTTATTTTAGACGATAATTAATAGCGAGGATTGTAGTTTATATGACTTTTTTTATTATACTTGGTTATGTATCATTAGCATTTAAGATTTATTCATTCATGCTAATTGCATATATCTTAATGTCTTGGGTGCCTGCCGCTCAAAATTCAGCCATTGGTCGCATGCTTGAAAAAGTTTGTGAGCCATATTTAGGGATTTTTAGGAAATTCATTCCTCCTCTTGGTATGATTGATATTTCCCCAATTGTGGCCATCTTTATGCTGAATTTTATAGAAAGAGGGCTTTATATAGTCATTCAGAAATTATATTTTATGTTCGCTTAGAAATAAATCCTCACGTTTTGGTGGGGATTTTTTATTTATTTTAATTTTCTCCGCTACTAAAGCGACTAATAAAAAATATTAAAACAATGACGTCCCAACGTCATTAATTGGGAATACTAAGTTTCCAACTAACAAAGCAAAATGGAACTAGTGAAAGAGGAGACAACAAGATGGAACACTTAATCCAGCATTTTCGAAAAGATGAACAGCCCTTTATTGAACAGGTAATAAGCTGGCAGCGTGAGGTTGAAGATCGTTATGCGCCTAAGCTGACAGATTTTCTTGATCCAAGACAGCGTTTTATTGTGACATCGATTATCGGGCAAGATGATACCCTACAAACTGCATGCACAGGTTTATTTGAAGAGGCAGAGAGGCAGCGTATGCTTATTTTTCCTTCTTATTATGAAGCGATAGAAGAAGACTTTCAGTTAGTGGCATTTACGATTCAATATCCAGTGAAATTTGTCCAATTACGACATCCTGATGTTTTAGGTGCGTTGCTTTCATTAGGCTTAAACCGTGGCAAATTTGGTGATATTCGTGTAAATGATCAGCAGGTGCAATTCGTTGTAGCTCAAGAGGTAGCAGAATATGTTCGGTTACATTTAACAGGTATTGGTAAAGTTAAGGTGCATATTGAGTCTTTAAAAGAAGCGGATTCCCTTATTGTAAATGAGGAAGAATGGTTGGAGGAATCCCATACAGTATCTTCCATGCGCTTAGATGTAATTATTGCAACTGTATTAAATGTATCACGCCAAAAAGCGCAAACTTTAATTACTGGGAAAAAGGTTCGTGTAAATTGGACAGAAAGAGATACAGTTGCTTTTGAATTACAAGAAGGAGATATTTTATCGATACGTGGAAGTGGTCGGGTGAAAATTATTATGACTGAAGGCCGAACTAAAAAAGATAAAATCCGTCTTCAAGTCGGTCGATTGGCCCAAAAAAGCTGAAAGTGAAGTAAATTTCATTAATTTTTACTGCTAAGTTGTCGGAACAATTGTATAATAGGAATTACGAATGTACATGTAAAGGAGAGAAGGATTGTATGCCATTATCACCTATTGATATACATAATAAGGAGTTTACAAAAGCCTTCAGAGGCTATGCTGAAGATGAAGTAAATGAATTTTTAGATCAGATTATTAAAGACTATGAAATTCTGCTTCGTGAAAAAAAAGAGGTTGATAAGCAATTAGAGATGGCTTTAGAACAAGCGAGACATTTCAACTCCTTAGAAGAAACTTTGCAGAAATCTATTGTCGTTGCACAAGAAGCGGCTGATGAAGTGAGAAGAAATTCTCAAAAAGAAGCAAAGCTCATCGTAAAAGAAGCTGAAAAAAATGCTGATCGAATTGTCAATGAAGCGTTGACGAAGGCTCGTAAGGTGACGATTGAAATTGATGAGCTTAAAAAGCAATCTAAGGTATTTCGTAATCGTTTCAAGATGCTCGTAGAAGCACAGTTGGATTTACTTAATGCAGATGACTGGGATCATTTGCTGCAATATGATATTGATTTAACAGAAATTCAAGCATCTGTTGATGAAGCACAGGATTCTGAGGATATTTAACTTTTCTTTTTAATTGTTACAATTGTCAAATGAAACTTGACGCGATTGTTTGAATTTCATATACTTTGTAATAGTAATTATTTTGAACAGATATGCATAAAAGCAGAGACGAAGACAGTATTTGTTAGGCGTTGTTAAGCGATTTGGGGACAGTGAGAGCCCAAACATACAACTAGCATTGAACATCACTTCTGAGCTAAATAACTGAAAAAAGTAGGTTATTTCGTGATGCACGACGTTAAACGTGCTTTTAAGAGGTAGTGCAATTTTTTGTACTACAATTAGGGTGGTACCGCGAGTAGAAGCTTCTCGTCCCTTAGTGGGATTGAGGGCTTTTTTTGTTTGTTTCCGAATCGTTTTAGATAATTTTGCCAATAACTGTCTTATGAGAATAATGTCTACCTGTTTGTGTAAAATAAAGGAGGAATTTTAATGGTTGAATACAAAGATACTTTATTAATGCCAAAAACAGATTTCCCAATGCGTGGAAATTTACCGGCAAATGAGCCAAAAATGCAAGAAAAATGGAATGGCATGGATATTAACAAATTACAGATGGAACGTACTGAAGGTCGACCAGAATATGTTCTGCATGATGGTCCTCCCTATGCAAATGGTGATATCCATATCGGCCATGCTCTAAATAAAGTATTGAAGGATATGATTACACGTCATCGTTCAATGACTGGCTACCATGTCAATTATATTCCAGGTTGGGATACACATGGTTTACCAATTGAGCAAGCATTGACTAACAAAGGTGTAAAACGTAAAGAAATGTCAGTAGCAGCATTCCGCCAGCTTTGTGAAGAGTATGCTTATGAGCAAATTGACAATCAACGTGCCCAATTCCGCCGTCTAGGCATTCGAGGTGATTGGGAAAATCCATATATTACGTTAAAGCCTGAGTTTGAAGCACGTCAAATTGAAGTATTCGGTAAAATGGCGGAAAAAGGATATATCTATAAAGGGTTAAAACCGGTTTATTGGTCTCCATCTTCTGAATCTGCTTTGGCGGAAGCTGAAATTGAATATAAGGACATCAAATCCCCATCCATTTATGTAAGCTTTGCTATCAAGGATGCGAAGGGCATTGTTCCAGCAGATGCTAAATTTATCATTTGGACAACAACACCATGGACATTACCAGCAAACTTAGGGATTTCTTTGAATCCTGAATTTATCTATGTAGTAGTTGCTGTGGCTACTAAAAAATTCATCATTGCCAAAGAGTTATTAGAGTCAGTAGCAACTACGCTTGGATGGGAAGACTATGAGGTTGTACAAGAAGTAAAAGGTGAGGCATTAGATCGTATTGTAGCACAACATCCATTCTATGATCGTGAATCGCTTATCATGGTAGGTGAACACGTAACTGCTGAAGCGGGTACAGGTTGTGTTCATACAGCACCAGGGCACGGTGAAGACGATTATCATATTGGTAAACAGTATGGTTTAGGTATTCTTAGCCCTCTTGATAATAGTGGCTGTTATACAGATGAAGCACCTGGCTTTGAAGGCGTGTTTTATAATGATGCAAATAAACTTGTTACAGAAAAACTAAAAGAAGTAGGAGCTTTAGAAAAGCTTGATTTCTTTACGCACTCCTATCCACATGACTGGCGTACGAAAAAGCCTGTTATTTACCGTGCGACACCACAATGGTTTGCATCTGTTGAAGCATTCCGTGGGGAGTTATTAGAAGCTGTAAAAGCAACAGCATTTACACCAGCTTGGGGAGAAACTCGTCTTTATAATATGATTCGTGATCGTGGAGACTGGGTAATTTCACGTCAACGTGCGTGGGGTGTGCCGATTCCGATTTTCTATGCTGAAAATGGTGAACCTATTATTACGCCTGAAACAATTAGTCATGTCTCAGCATTATTCCGTGAGAATGGATCAAATATTTGGTTCCAAAAAACAGCAAAAGAGTTATTACCAGAAGGCTTTACACATCCAGGTAGCCCGAACGGCGAATTTACAAAAGAAAATGATATTATGGATGTATGGTTTGATTCCGGTTCATCACACCAAGGTGTACTAGTAGAGCGTGGTATGAAATACCCAGCTGATCTCTATTTAGAGGGCTCTGACCAACATCGTGGTTGGTTTAATTCATCTCTTATTACATCTGTAGCTATTAACGGCTATGCACCATATAAAGGACTTTTAACACATGGTTTTGTTCTTGATGGTGAAGGACGTAAAATGAGTAAATCTTTAGGGAATGTGATTATTCCACAAAAAGTAATGGATCAGTATGGAGCAGACATACTTCGTTTATGGGTTGCTTCTGTTGACTATACAGCAGATGTGCGCATCTCTATGGATATGTTAAAGCAAGTATCTGAAGTGTATCGTAAAATTCGTAATACTTTCCGTTTCTTACACGGCAATATTGCTGATTTCGATCCTAAGAAAGATCGTGTAAGTTATGCTGAGCTTCGTGAAATGGATCAATATGTGTATATGCGCTTACAGGATGTCTTAAAAACTGTGTGTGCTGCCTATGATCGCTATGATTTTGCTGCTGTCTATCATGTAGTCAATAATTTTGTTGCTGTAGAGTTATCTTCATTCTATCTTGATATTGCCAAAGATGTAGTCTATATCGAGGGTCATGACAATAAGGATCGTCGTGCGATGCAAACAGTTATTTATGATACATTGATGACATTGGTAAAAATCATGACACCAATTATCCCACATACAACGGATGAAATGTGGTCTTATCTACATGCTCAAGGTATTGTAGAAGAAGTTTCTGTTCAATTAACAGATTTCCCAGAGGTAGATGATCAAGCGAATTTTGACAGCCTACGTACAAAATGGGAAAAAATTATTGATGTACGCGATGATATTTTAAAAGCATTAGAGGAATCACGTAATGCGAAAACAATTGGTAAATCACTTGAAGCAAAAGTCACTGTCTATGCGAAAGAAGATGTTGTCGTATTATTGAAAGATGCCAACATTGATTTTGCACAACTTTCCATCGTTTCAGCTTTTGAGGTAGCTACCATCGAAGAGGCACCTGCTGAAGCTTTAACACTTGAGCATGTTTCCATTGTTGTTGAGAAGGCTACAGGTGAGAAATGTGAGCGTTGCTGGTCAATTTCTGAAACAGTTGGTTCAAATGAAGCACAACCTACAGTATGTGCTCGCTGTGCAGAGGTTGTAGAAAAGTATTACGTTTAATCTATAAATAACAAGAATCTGCATTTTAATGTAGAGGATGTGCAAGTCTCCTTGATGGAGGCTTGCTTTTTTCATGGAAGTTTTGCAGATTCTTTTCTATTATTTAAATAAAATTTCTGTCGTATTGCGATAGTCTGTTGGAGAGATACCTACATATTTTTTAAATGTTAAACTATAGTAATTTGGTGTATTGAAGCCACAGATGGAGGAGATTTTTTCTATGGTGTAGTCGTACTTACGTAAAAAAGGTAAGGTTTTGATAATGCGTGTATAAGCAACATAGTCAACAAAATTGCGACCTGTTTCTTTTTTAAATAGTCTACTAAAATGAGTTGGGCTAAAGTTAATATATTTTGCAACATCACGAATGGTCAGTTGTTCGTCGTAATGTTCTTCAATATACTGAATAGCTTTTTGAAGCTGCTCATGCTTTGTTAAATCTTCGTAATATCTGATGTGTATATTATGGATAGGTGGTTTTCTACGGGCTTTTCTAGCCTGGCTATAGGATTCCTTCACTTGCATAGCATCCTGAAATACACCCCCAACCCCCATAAAAAGATGAATAGAACAATCCCTTTTTAGGGTCTCGATAACCTCTAATAAACAGGCTTCACCCTCGGTCCAATGTTTGAAAGAGTTGTACTCACTAGGAATTCGCATAAGAAGTAATAAATAGCGTTCAAAATGTAAAAAGGATAATGAGGCTTTCTCAGCAAAGTGCTGACGAAAAACAGTTGTAATACTACTACTTGCATCCTGTGGGACAGCTTTCTTATTAGCCCCATCAATATAGCCTTGAATTAAAAATACAATATTAGGTATACAGCTTGTAGATAAAAATGAAGCAGATTGTATTATTTCTTGTTCATTGTCAATTTCTCCACGGATCAGGCGTTTTAAAAATGCTTCCCTAAATGGAGAGGTATGTTGTTGGGATACTTGTTGTGATAGCTCAAGCATTGTAAGTGTACTCGCCTTTTTTTCCTGATAGGACGTATACAGCTTTTTTACGATTCGTAAAAATTTTGATTTTTGTAATGGTTTTATGAGAAGTGCAGGTAAAGCTAATTCAATTGCTATACCAGTCGAGTAGGTAAGGTGTTCTGTAACAAACGGGACAATAATACTATTAGGATAATTTCTTTTTAATCGATTAATCTTTACCCAATCAAATAACCGATTGACTTCATAGACAATCATGACCTCATCTTCTGGCTTTGGCACTTTACATTCCTCTAAAGCGTTTGGTAAAACCCCTTTTAACCATTCACTCATTTGCTGCTTGTCAAATGAGCTTTCCATATACCATACCACCTTTAAAATGCTATCAGCCCCCTACGAATAAAAAGATAAAAATATTTTAACTTAAAATAGCAATTTTTTGTACTAATACAGCAATATTTTATATCTATATTGAAGTGGAAATAGAATAGAATAATTGTAGTGAATAATAATTTGAAATTTCAGACAATTATTCATTTATCAGAAAAGGGGGAGTTAGCTTATGGCAGAAGTAGGCAGTCATGATTATGACTATGTAGAAGCAGGAACAATTGATGTGAAAGATCTACCACCTTTAGATGCAACAACAAACAAAATTATGAAAGATGAATTTACAACAGGTTTAGGTTTATCGATATTTTACTTTATTTTGATTTTTAGTATCCCTGTTATGAATTGGTTTGCGCCAGCATTTGCGTTTAAGAAGATGTGGGGTGGTATGACAGTCACATGGTTTGTGACAACGATTGTAATGATGGCTATGGCATTTATTATTGCATATGTTCATACGGCCATGTACGAGAAACGTCTAAAAAAATACGATATAGCAAATAAATAGTTGGAATAAAGGGGGAAATGTTGAATGATGGAAGCTCTATTAGAACCAAAGATGTTAATGACCATTGCTTTAATGGGAACAATTGTATACATTACGTATTTAACAAAAAGAAATGCAACAGCATCGGATTTCTTTGTAGGTGGCCGAAGTTTCGGATGGTTTACAAATGGTTCTGCCATTGGTGGGGATTACTTAAGTGCAGCAACATTCCTGGGCATCGCAGGGTTAACATTTCAACTTGGATATGATGGTGCTTATTATGCTTTTTGCTTCTCCATTGGGTTAACATTATTAGCGATTTTTGTGGCAGGTCCTTTAAGACGCTTTGGTGCATTTACCGTTGCAGATTTTTTAGGTTATCGTTTTCATAGTAGACGAGCACGACTTGTAGCGGTAGCGGTGGTTTTAGCAATTTCTGGATTTTATGCAGCTCCCCAATTATTAGGTGCTGCACAAATTTTAAGTATGTTTTTCGGTACTTCTTATGAATTCGGCATTATATTTACTTGTGTTGTTATGATTTTTTATGTAGGTATTGGTGGTATGAAAGGAACAACCATCAACCAAGCATTAGAGTTGTGGATTCGTCTTGGTGCGTTTATCGTGATGTTAATTGCAGCAGTTTATGGCGGTTTACATTATGATAAAATTTTAGCAGCTATCCATTCATTTAGTGGTCCAATCACAGGCACTTCACCATATGCTTTAGATGGCAATGATATCAATTTTGATGGTGCTGCTTGGACAGGCACGGGCTTCTATTTCCCCACGTTCTGGCAAACAATTAGTATGACGATTGGGTTAGCGCTAGGAACAATTGGACTTCCACATATATTATTGCGCTTTTATACAAATCCAAGTGCTAAAGCAGCCCGTAAATCTGCACTCATGGCCATTGGGATTGCAAGCGCGTTCTTCTTGTTAGCTGTTTATTTAGGTGTTGTAGGTCGATCTATTTTCATTTCCGGGACAGCTAGTGAGGAAGTTATGCGTGATTTAGTGCTAGGTGGTAATAATATGGTTATTCCTACTACAGCCCTTGCACTAGGGGGCAAATGGCTACTAGGATTAGTTATAGCGGGAGCATTTGCAGCGATCTTCTCCAATCTTTCAGGGTTGTTTATTACAAGCTCAGGTGCACTAGCTCATGATTTATATGCCAATATCATGAAAAAGGATATTACACAAAAACAACGAGTGATTGCTGGGAAAGTGGCTATTGTATTATTAGGTATTTTATATGGAGCATTGGGTTTACTTGTAAAGGATGCATCCATTGGCCATTTAGTGGCGCTCGCTTTTACTGTCGCTGCAAGTACATTTACACCAATATTCATTTTAGGTATTTGGTGGAGAGGCATGACAGAAAAAGGAGCCATTGCAGGATTATTAATAGGACTTGGCGTGTCTATGTGGATGATCTTTTTACCAGGAACATTACCAAGCTTCTTGCAGTTTAAAATTCCAGGTATTGTGACAGTGCCTGTGGGCTTCTTATCTGTTATTATCGTGTCATTAATAGATCGCAAAGTTCCTGCAGATGTTAATGACTTCATGAAGCGAGTACATTCAAAAGAATCTGAAACTGTCTAATCAATAAGTTATGGCTATTTCTATTGCTTAAACGTAATAGGGATAGCCTTTTTATATTTCTTGGAGAGATTTAGAATCAGCCATATTTAGATATGATATTAGTTATTGTGAATGGTACTGTTATGGTAGAATAGGTAAGATGTTGAGTGAACGGAGGAATGTCTGTGTATAAATATTATGGATTAGCTGCTTTTGTCGTTTTACTGGATCAATGGACAAAATGGCTGATTGTGAAAAATATGGAATATGCTGAACGCATTGCTGTATGGGACCCATGGTTTGGTATTTTGTCTCATCGAAATAGAGGGGCAGCATGGGGGATGCTAGAGGGGCAAATGTGGCTGTTTAGTATTGTCACAGTTGCTGTTATCTGTGCGATTGTCTATTTTTATCATAAAGAAGCAAAGGGAAAGCCTGTTTTTCAAGTTGGCTTAATGCTCTTGCTTGGTGGTGCAGTAGGTAACTTTATTGACCGTCTATTTAGAGGAGAAGTGGTCGATTTTGTAGATGTTTTAATTCCAATTATTAATTATGATTTCCCTATTTTTAATGTGGCAGATGCTGCATTAACAATAGCAGTTGTCGTGCTGATGATTGGCTTAATTATGGAAGATAAAAAAGAGAAGAAACAGGTGAAACAATGACGCAAGTAACATATACAATTGAAGAACAGCAGCAAGGAGAGCGCATTGATAAAGCACTTTCCAGCTTACAATCTGAGTGGTCACGTACGCAAATTGGGAACTGGATTAGTGATGGAGTCATTAAAGTAAACGGTGATGCTGTAAAGGCAAAATATAAGGTTAAAGCTGGTGACATCATCGCTATTGATGTACCAGAAGTGGAAGAATTGGATGTTGTCCCGGAAAATTTAGATTTAGATATTGTTTATGAGGATGCAGATGTTCTTGTTGTGAATAAACCAAAGGGTATGGTGGTACATCCAGCACCGGGCCATATGGGAGGTACACTAGTAAATGGGTTAATGTATCATTGTAAAGACTTATCTGGGATTAATGGTGTACTACGACCTGGGATTGTCCATCGTATCGACAAAGATACATCGGGCTTATTGATGGTTGCTAAAAATGATACGGCTCATGAATCATTAGTCAATCAATTAGTTAATAAAACAGTTACTCGTAAATATATTGCTCTTGTCCACGGGCATATTGCACATGATAAGGGGACAATTGATGCACCAATTGGACGTGACCAAAAAGATCGCCAAAAACAGGCAGTTGTCGATAATGGTAAACATGCTGTCACACACTTCCAAGTTGTTGAACGTTTTGGTGACTATACGCTCGTGGAATGTCGTTTAGAAACAG
Organism: Lysinibacillus sp. G01H; assembly: GCF_028872195.1. Lineage (NCBI taxonomy): Bacteria > Bacillati > Bacillota > Bacilli > Caryophanales > Bacillaceae > Lysinibacillus > Lysinibacillus sp. G01H. The sequence continues at coordinate 995,453 of NZ_CP118397.1, forward strand.
GACGTACACACCAAATACGTGTGCATATGAATTATATTGGTTTCCCACTTGTTGGAGATCCAAAATATGGCCCGAAAAAGACAATCGACTTTGGGGGACAAGTGTTACATGCAGCGACTTTAGGATTCGATCATCCTTCATCTGGAGAATATTTGGAGTTTGAAACACCACTTCCAGCTGATTATGAACAATTATTAAATGATTTACGAAATAGGCATTGACGTATACGAAAAGAAAGTCTATACTAACGACAGTGAATGAACAACTTAACTAAATATTCACCTTTAATGGCAGTCCAGAGAGGCTGAGAAGGGACATGTGATAGTGTTGTGGAAATTTGTGCTGCAAATTTTTCCAACATGCTTTTTCGACACGTATACAACCCTCTCAGGCTATTCGCCTCGAGAGGTTTTTTTATGGACACATGGCCGATAATAGATTGAAGAGAGGAGGATACGAATATGGCACAAAATGAATTATTAGATGGCCCATCAATGACACGAGCATTAACACGTATAGCCCATGAAATTATTGAACGTAATAAAGGAATCGATGAATGTATTTTAGTTGGCATTAAAACACGAGGTGCCTTTCTAGCCAGACGTTTGGCGCAGCGAATTGAAAAAATTGAAGGTAAACCGATTCGTACAGGGGAACTTGATATTACACTTTACCGAGATGATTTAACAACGAAACATGAAAACGAACAAGCACATGTAGAACAAGTTGATATCGAGTATCAAGTGAAAAATCAAAAAATCATCTTAGTGGATGATGTACTTTATACAGGTCGAACAGTACGTGCAGCTCTAGATGCTGTAATGGATTTAGGAAGACCTGCACAAATTCAACTAGCTGTTCTAGTAGATAGAGGACATCGAGAGCTACCAATTAGAGCAGACTATGTGGGAAAAAACGTTCCAACTTCTGGCTCTGAGCGCATTGTTGTCAATTTACAAGAAGTAGACGGAGAAGATTGCGTCATTATTTACAAAGAAGACGAACAATAAAGTGAGGAAACAGTATGTCAAATGCAGTTTTAGATATTAAGGATAAACCGACTCCGCTCCAGCTAGTGACATTAAGTTTCCAGCATATGTTTGCGATGTTTGGTTCAACGATTTTAGTACCGCAGTTAGTTGGTCTTAGTCCAGCGATTGCCCTTTTAACAAGCGGAATTGCTACATTATTCTTCCTATTAATTACGAAATTTCAGGTACCAGCTTATTTAGGATCATCCTTCGCCTTTATTGCACCAATCTTACTTGCTGCAGGTGGTTTAAATGAAGACGGTTCAAGTGTAAATCCAGGCAATGCCATGATCGGTGCTATGGCTGTCGGCATTACGTACGGAATTGTATCCTTAATCATTTGGAAAAGTGGTTATAAGTGGATTATGAAAATCTTGCCACCGATTGTTGTAGGTCCAGTAATTATGGTAATTGGGCTTGGACTTTCTGGTACGGCTGTGAATATGGCGATGAACGTCAATGGAGAGTATAGCTTTTTACACTTCTCAGCTGCTTTAGTTACGGTCTTTACAGCTATCATCTTTACGATTTTCTTTAAAGGAATTTTAAGCACTATGCCAATTTTGATGGGCCTAATTGTAGGATACATTTACTCCATGCTGATCGACATAGTAGACTATACACCGATTGCCAAAGCAAAATTCTTCGCAATGCCTGATTTCTTAATACCAGGTGTGCATTATGAGTTTGAAATAACAACAAAAATTCTACTTATCATGGTACCAATCGTAATTGTAACAATTTCGGAACATATTGGTCATCAACTGGTATTAGGAAAAGTAGTAGATCGGGATTATATTAAAGAGCCAGGACTACACCGTTCGCTACTAGGTGACGGACTTGGCACATTTGTTAGTGCTTTAATCGGAGGTCCTCCGAAAACAACGTATGGTGAAAATATTGGTGTACTAGCCATTACTAGAGTATACAGTATTTACGTTATTGCAGGTGCAGCAGTGGTTGCTATCTTACTATCATTCTTCGGGAAAGCAATGGCAGTAATTGCAACGATTCCAACCGCAGTACTTGGTGGAGTTTCCATATTACTCTTCGGAATTATCGCAGCAAGTGGCTTACGTATGCTAGTAGATAATCATATTGATTTTGGTAACAGTCGTAACCTAGTAATTGCTTCAGTGATTTTAGTCATTGGTATTGGCGGTGCCAAGTTTGTTATCTCAGAATCATTGAGTGTTGAAGGAATGGCACTAGCGGCGATTATTGGTGTGCTATTGAATGCGATTCTACCAGGTAAAAAAGAAGCTGATATACCCGTACAATACAATCAAAATAAAGATTCATAGTAGTACCTTTTAATGAATTGTCCAGAGAGGCAAAAAAAGGGAAGTTGTGGACAGGCTGAAGTAGGATATATGTCTTGCTGTAGTTTGTCACGCCTCCTCATGCCTCGTTGATGACATCAACGGGGCTTTTACTTTATATAAAGAGAACGTCATATATAGACGTTCACGATTCACAACCTAATGGAGGTCACATGATGAAGAACTTATTATCGATGGAACATTTAACAACAGAAGAGATTAACCAAATCCTAGATCTTGCGCAAGCATTTGAAAATGGTGAAACATCATCGTTATCTCGCACATACAAAGTGGCCAATTTATTTTTTGAACCAAGTACTCGCACAAAAACAAGCTTTGAAATGGCAGAATACAAAATTGGCTGTCATGTTATCCCTTTTGATGCAGGGTTTTCAAGTGTTACGAAAGGGGAAACGATGTACGATACTGTCAAAACGTTGGAAATGATTGGTTTAGATGCTGTCATCATTCGAGCGTCAGAAGATGAGTATTACAATGAGCTGCTGGATGGTATTAATGTAGCGATTATTAATGCAGGGGATGGTGCTGGGCAACACCCTTCACAATCCTTATTGGATCTTTATACCATCAAAAAGGAGTTTGGCTATTTCGAAGGGTTGAATGTCACTATTGCAGGAGATATCTCTCATAGTCGAGTAGCGAAATCAAATGCAACAGCATTACAAAATTTAGGGGCAAATGTTCAATTCCTTTGTCCAGAAGAATGGTCTGGCGGTTTTGAAGCGCATCATTCATGGGATAATCTGATCGAAATAAGTGATGTCATTATGTTACTACGTGTGCAACATGAACGTCATAAAGTAAATAAAAGCTTTTCAAAGGAAGGTTACCATCAAGAGTTTGGTTTAACAATTGAACGAGAAAAGCAAATGAAAGAATCAGCCATTATTATGCATCCAGCACCCGTCAATCGTGATGTTGAAATTGCCTCTGAGTTAGTTGAGTGTGATCGCTCTCGAATTTTTGAACAGGTGCGGAACGGTGTTTACACACGGATGGCTATTATGGAAACCATTTTAAAGGGGAGAGAATAACATGACAAAGGTACTTCAAAATGTACAAATGCTAGATGAACAAGGTGAATTGAAGACAGTCAATATTGCAATGGCAGACGGAAAGATTACGGCTATTGGTCAAGATGTGACTGTAGCGGGTGCAGAACTGATTGAAGGACATGGTTTAATCGTAGCGCCAGGCTTTATCGATGTTCATACACATTTACGAGAGCCAGGATTTGAGCATAAGGAAACCATTGCAACAGGCTCGGCTTCAGCAGCAAAAGGTGGCTTTACGACAATTTGCGCAATGCCTAATACAAAGCCAGTACCTGATTCGGTTGAAAACATGCAACTCATCAATGGGCTCATTCAGGACAGTGCGGTTATTCGAGTACTCCCATACGGTTCCCTAACAAAGGATATATCGGGTGAGGTTCGAACAAATATTGAAGAATTAAAAGCACATGGAGCAGTGGCATTCTCAGATGATGGTGTTGGTATCCAGCTAGCCTCAACGATGTATGAGCAAATGAAAGATGCGGCCCAGCACGATATGGTCGTTGTAGCGCATTGTGAGGACAACTCATTAATCTATGATGGTGTGATGCATGAAGGAAAGCGTAATAAAGAGCTAGGCCTCCCAGGAATACCTTCCATCTGTGAATCCGTACAAATTGCACGAGATGTACTACTTGCAGAAGCAGCAGGCGCTCGTTACCATGTTTGTCATGTATCGACGAAGGAATCAGTGCGTGCGGTAAGAGATGCAAAGGCTGCGGGAATCCGTGTTACAGCAGAAGTTTGTCCACATCATTTATTGCTAGAAGAGATGGATATTCCATCTGATGATGCTAATTGGAAAATGAACCCACCATTACGCGCAGCTGATGATAAAGATTCTCTACATGCAGCACTACTTGATGGTACAATCGACTGCATTGCAACAGATCATGCGCCACACACAGTAGAAGAAAAATGCTGCGGTATGGTTGGCGCACCATTTGGTATTGTAGGTTTCGAAACAGCTTTCCCACTACTTTATACACAGTTTGTAGAAACAGGAAAGTGGACGTTAAAACAATTAATTGATTGGATGACAGTGAAAGCAGCTGAGATTTTTGATCTGCCATATGGCACATTAGAAGTGGGTGCTTCAGCTGATATGATTTTAATTGATATTCAAAAAGAACAAACGATTGATGCAGAAGGCTTTGTATCAAAAGGTCGTAATACACCATTCAACGGCTGGGTGGCAAAGGGTTGGCCCGTACTAACGATTTTTGAAGGCAATATCGTATATCAGGAGGCAGAGTAATGAAAAAACGTTTACTAGTTTTAGAAGATGGCACAGTATTTACAGGTACAGCATTTGGTAGCGAGCGCGCTTCACAAGGTGAGGTTGTATTCACAACAGGCATGACGGGTTATCAGGAAACGATTTCAGATCCTTCATTCTATGGACAAATTGTCACTTTAACTTATCCTTTAGTTGGTAATTACGGCATTAACCGTGATGACTTTGAATCGATTACGCCAGCAATTCGTGGATTTGTTGTACGTGAATTAGCTAAAAATCCTTCAAATTTCCGCTGTGATTTAACTTTAGATGACTATTTGACATCAAAGGATATCCCAGGAATTGAAGGGATTGATACACGAAAATTAACACGTATTATTCGTAGTAAAGGTTCAGTAAAAGCGATTTTGACAGCTGCTGATGAAGAAGTAAATGTAGATGAAATAGTGGCACAATTAAAAGCAACGCCAGCCATTACACACCATGTTCGTGAAGTATCACCAAAAGCGGCCTACCCATCTCCAGGACGTGGTAAACGAGTTGTCCTAATTGATTATGGAATGAAGCATGGGATTTTACGAGAATTAAACAAACGTGATTGTGATGTGCTAGTAGTACCATATAATACGTCAGCTGAGGAAATTTTAGCTTGGCATCCAGACGGTATCATGCTGTCGAATGGACCAGGAAATCCTGAAGATGTTCAAGAAGGCATTGAAACAGTACGTAACTTAATTGGAAAAGTGCCAATGTTCGGTATTTGTTTAGGCCATCAAATCTTTTCTTTAGCAAGTGGTGCGAAAGCCTTTAAATTACCATTTGGACATCGTGGTGGTAACCATCCAGTAAAAGATTTACGCACAGGTCGTACAGATTTAACATCTCAGAACCATGGCTATGCCATCGATATTGAATCATTAAAAGATACCGATTTAGAATTAACACATATCGCGTTAAATGATGGAACATGTGAAGGTGTGCGTCATAAAAAATATCCAATTTTCACAGTGCAATATCACCCAGAAGCATCACCAGGTCCAGAAGATTCAAACCACTTATTTGATGAATTCATCGAAATGATGGAAGTAGAAGCAGGGAAGGGGAAACAACATGCCTAAACGTACAGATATTGAAACTATTTTAGTAATCGGCTCAGGCCCAATTGTTATCGGACAAGCAGCAGAATTTGACTATGCAGGAACACAAGCATGTCTTTCATTAAAAGAAGAGGGCTACCGCGTTATTTTAATCAACTCAAACCCTGCTACAATCATGACAGATACAGAAATTGCAGACAAAGTCTATATTGAGCCAATTACTCTTGATTTTGTATCACGTATATTACGTAAAGAACGCCCAGACGCGATTTTACCAACACTTGGTGGTCAAACGGGCCTGAATATGGCGATCGAATTAGACAAATCAGGTATTCTAGATGAGCTTGGGATTGAAATCCTTGGTACTAAATTAGATGCCATCCATAAAGCAGAGGACCGTGATTTATTCCGTAATTTAATGTATGAGTTAGGAGCACCAGTTCCTGAATCTGATATTATTCATAACTTAGATGAAGCGAAAAGATTTGTTGCGAAAATTGGCTATCCTGTCATTGTTCGACCTGCCTTTACACTTGGTGGTACAGGGGGCGGTATTTGCTACAACGATCAAGACTTAGAAGAAATTGTGACATCAGGTTTAAAATATTCACCTGTAACGCAATGTCTATTAGAGAAATCAATCGCAGGCTATAAAGAAATTGAATACGAAGTAATGCGTGATGCAGCTGACAATGCCATCGTTGTATGTAACATGGAAAACGTTGACCCAGTAGGGATTCATACAGGTGACTCAATCGTTGTTGCACCAACGCAAACATTATCTGATCGTGAAAACCAAATGCTACGTAATATTTCACTCGATATTATTCGCGCATTAAAAATTGAAGGTGGCTGTAACGTCCAGCTTGCACTTGATCCATACAGCTTTAATTACTATGTGATTGAAGTAAATCCACGTGTCTCTCGTTCATCTGCATTAGCATCAAAAGCAACAGGTTATCCAATTGCTAAGCTAGCCGCTAAAATTGCAGTAGGCTTAACGTTAGATGAAATTAAGAACCCTGTAACTGGCTCAACGTATGCTTGTTTTGAGCCTGCACTGGACTATATCGTAGCAAAAATTCCTCGTTGGCCATTCGATAAATTCGAATCTGCTAAACGTAATCTTGGTACGCAAATGAAAGCTACTGGTGAAGTAATGGCTTTAGGTCGTACTTTTGAGGAAGCTATGCTAAAAGCGGTTCGTTCTCTTGAGACAGGTCAAGTACACTTAGAGTTAAAACATGCTGAAGAAAATTCAGATTCTTGGATTGAAAAACGTATTCGCAAGGCTGGGGATGAACGTCTATTCTTCATCGGTGAAGCTTTACGTCGAGGTGTAACAATTGAACAAATTCATGAATGGTCAGCAATCGATCTATTCTTCTTAAATAAATTTAAAAATATTGTGGATATGGAACAAACGCTTGCTGACAATAAGAATGATAAAGACGTACTACGAACAGCTAAACGTTTAGGCTTTGCAGATAAGAAAATTGCTGAGCTTTGGGAAACAACACCAGAAGAATTGTATGCTTATCGTAAAGAGCATGGTATTATGCCAGTCTATAAAATGGTGGATACATGTGCAGCAGAATTTGAATCAGAAACACCATATTTCTATGGCACATATGAAGACGAAAATGAATCGATTAAGTCAGAAAAACCTTCTGTGGTGGTACTCGGTTCAGGTCCAATCCGCATTGGCCAAGGGGTAGAATTTGACTACGCCACAGTACACTCAGTATGGGCGATTCAAGAAGCAGGTTATGAAGCGATCATCATTAACTCAAATCCAGAAACAGTGTCAACAGATTTCTCAATTTCCGATAAATTATATTTTGAACCATTAACAATTGAGGATGTTATGCATATTATCGACTTAGAACAACCAATTGGTGTTGTTGTTCAATTCGGTGGTCAAACGGCTATTAACCTTGCTGATAAATTAGCTGCTAATGGTGTGAAAATCTTAGGTACGTCTCTTGAGGATATTGACCGTGCAGAAAACCGCGATAAATTTGAGCAGGCGCTACGTGAATTAGATATTCCACAACCTCAAGGAGAAACAGCGGTTTCTACAGAGGAAGCTCTTGCCATTGGTGAGCGTCTAGGCTTCCCAGTGCTTGTCCGCCCTTCTTATGTACTTGGTGGACGTGCAATGGAAATTGTTTATAACCAAGAAGAATTACAGCACTATATGGAAAACGCGGTAGAGGCATCTCCAGATCATCCAGTATTAGTAGACCGTTACTTAACAGGACAGGAAATTGAAGTAGATGCTATCTGTGACGGTGAGAATGTGTTAATACCAGGAATTATGGAGCATATCGAGCGTGCAGGAGTTCACTCTGGTGACTCAATCTCTGTTTATCCACCGCAAAAATTAACACAGGCACAAAAAGATACATTAGTTGACTATACAACTCGTCTTGCGAAGGGGCTAGGCATCATCGGCTTAATGAACATCCAATATGTCATTTCACAAGACGAAGTATTTGTTATCGAGGTGAACCCACGTTCATCACGTACAGTACCGTTCCTAAGTAAGATTACAAATATCCCAATGGCTAATATTGCAACAAAAGCAATCCTTGGCAAATCCATTGTAGAGCAAGGCTATCCAACAGGCCTAGCAGCTGAGCAAAAAGGCGTATTTGTAAAAGTACCAGTGTTCTCATTCGCTAAATTACGACGTGTAGACATTACATTAGGACCTGAAATGAAATCTACTGGTGAAGTAATGGGGAAAGATGCAACATTAGAAAAAGCTCTTTATAAAGGCTTAGTTGCAGCAGGTATGGAAATACGAACAGAAGGTACAGTATTATTCACTGTGTCTGATAAAGATAAGGAAGAAGCGATTGCATTAGCAAAACGCTTCTCAACAGTAGGCTATCGCATTGTAGCAACTGAAGGTACAGCAAAAGCATTTGAAGCAGCAGGCGTACGAACTGATGTAGTAGGCAAGATTGGGGCGAAAGGACAAACATTGATTGACCTTATCCAAAATGGGGAAGCTCAGCTTGTTGTCAACACTTTAACAAAAGGCAAGCAACCAGCTCGTGACGGCTTCCGAATTCGTCGTGAGTCTGTAGAAAATGGTGTTCCTTGTCTAACATCTTTAGATACAGCAGAAGCAATGGTACGTGTTATCGAATCTATGACATTTACAGCAGAACAAATGCCAAAAGCGGAGGTAGTACACTAATATGATACGTCAAGAGAAAATGACGGTCGTCTCTCAAAAGCAAATTGCGACAAACATTTTCGAACTGACACTTCATGGTGAACTGGTTCAGGAGATGACTCCTGGCCAGTTTGTCCATGTAAAGGTGTCGGATTCACTGGAGCCGCTTTTACGTCGACCAATTAGTATTGCAAATATTGATAAAGACAACAATGAGTTTACAATGATCTATCGTGCTGAGGGGCGTGGTACGAAAGTTCTGGCAACAAATCGAGAAGGTCAGCTGGTCAACGTACTTGGACCAATTGGGAATGGTTTCCCAGTAGAAGCGGTGCAAGAGGGAGGTACTGCACTATTAGTTGGTGGTGGCATTGGTGTCCCTCCATTACATGAGCTAGCCAAGCAATTGAATGCTCGTGGTGTGAAAACAATCCACGTCTTAGGCTTCCAAACAAAAGATGTCTGCTTTTATGAGGATGAATTTAGTGCACTTGGTGAAACGCATTATGTTACGGTGGATGGCTCGAAAGGTACAAAAGGCTTTGTAACAACGGTTTTAGAGTCGCATGCTCCTGAATTTGATGTTTTTTATTCCTGTGGACCCTTACCAATGTTAAGAGCATTAGAAGGCTTTTATCCTGAAAAAGAAGGCTATTTATCATTTGAAGAACGTATGGGCTGTGGTATTGGAGCTTGCTTTGCATGTGTATGCAAAACAACTGATCAGGTTGAAAAAGACTATGTTAAAGTTTGCTCTGATGGACCAGTTTTCCCGAAAGGAACGGTGGCACTATGAGTCGTTTAACAATTCAAATACCAGGCTTAGATTTAAAAAACCCTATTATGCCAGCCTCAGGTTGCTTTGGTTTTGGTCGTGAATATGCACAGCTTTATGATTTATCTAAACTGGGGGCTATCATGATTAAGGCAACAACGGTCGAAACGCGTGCAGGTAACCCTACGCCACGTGTTGCCGAAACAGCAGCGGGGATGTTAAATGCCATTGGTCTACAAAATCCAGGCATTGAAAAAGTGATGAATGAGGAATTAAAATTTTTAGAGGATTATAATGTGCCCATCATCGCCAATGTTGCTGGAACAGAGACATCAGACTATGTAGAAGTAGCACGCCGTATTTCAACAGCCTCAAATGTTAAAGCGTTGGAGCTGAATATTTCGTGCCCTAATGTGAAATGTGGTGGTATTCAATTTGGAACAGATCCTGCTACTGCACGTGAGCTGGTCAAGGCTGTCAAGGCTGTGTCAGAAGTGCCAGTCTATGTGAAGTTATCACCAAACGTGACGAACATCGTTGATATTGCCCTAGCTGTTGAAGCAGGTGGAGCAGATGGTATTACCATGATTAATACATTGGTTGGTATGCGTTTAGATGAGCGTACAGGTAAGCCAGTCATAGCTAATGGCACAGGTGGACTATCTGGTCCTGCTGTAAAACCTGTAGCAATACGAATGGTTTATGACGTGTACAAGGCTGTCAATATTCCCATAATCGGTATGGGCGGTGTAACGGAAGCACAGGATGTCATTGATTTTATGTCCGCAGGTGCGTCAGCTGTTGCAGTAGGAACAGCTAACTTTGTTGACCATTTCGTTTGTCCGAACATTATTGAAGAATTACCAGCAAAGCTGGATGCATTAGGTGTTGAACATATAACAGAGATTATTGGAAGGAGCCATCGTTGATGAATACGAAACCTATACTAGCTCTTGATTTTCCAGGAGAAAAAGAAGTATTCGATTTTCTTAAAAAGTTCGACGAGCCTCTTTTCGTGAAAATTGGAATGGAATTATACATGCAAGAGGGACCTGATATCGTACGCAAAGTAAAGGATTTAGGTCATGATATTTTCCTTGATTTAAAATTACATGATATCCCAAATACAGTAGGCTCTGCGATGCAGGGGTTAGCAAAATTAGGGGTAGATTTAGTTAATGTCCATGCGGCGGGCGGACGTCCTATGATGGAAGCAGCTCTAGAAGGACTTGAAGCAGGAACACCAACAGGCAAAGAACGTCCTGCACTAATAGCCGTTACGCAATTAACATCCACAACAGAAGAACAAATGCAAGCAGAACAAAAAATTGCTCTTTCATTGCAAGAGTCTGTCCTACACTACGCAGGGCTGACAAAGGAAGCTGGCTTACAAGGTGTTGTTTGTTCTGTCCATGAGGCCAAGGCGATTGCTGAGGTGTGTGGAGATGAGTTTCTACGTGTCACACCTGGAATTCGTTTAGCTGGAGGTGCTGCACACGATCAAAAACGTATAGCAACACCTGATGGGGCAAAGCGTGATGGTTCATCACTCATCGTTGTTGGCCGTGCTGTAACAGGTGCTCAGGATCCAGTAGCAGCATATAAAATCGTAAGTGAATTATGGGAGGCATAAATTATGACATTACAAAATGAAATTGCACACGCTATGTTAAAGGTTGGAGCAGTAGAATTAAATCCTACAGAGCTATTTACATGGGCATCTGGTATTAAATCACCTATATACTGTGATACACGTTTAACAATTTCCGATCCAGTTATTCGTAAACAATTAGCAAATGGTTTAGCCTCTGTCATCAAAGAAAATTTCGGAGCGACAGAAATTGTAGCAGGAACAGCTACAGCAGGTATCCCACATGCGGCATGGGTAAGTGATATTTTAGAATTACCGATGGTTTATGTACGCTCTAAAGCGAAGGAGCATGGCCGTGGTAATCAAATTGAAGGAAAATACGTAGCAGGACAAAAAGTAGTGGTTGTGGAGGATATCGTTTCTACAGGTGGTTCTTCCATTACAGCAGTAGAAGCATTGCGTGCAGCAGGCTGTGAGGTACTTGGAGTTGTTTGTGTTTACACATATAATCTTCCACGCGCTGAACAAGCATTTGATGAGGCTGGCATCCAATACGTATCATTAACAAATTTTGATTATCTGATTGAAGCAGCAAATGAATCAGGCGCTATTAAAGAAGAAGATATTCCATTCTTAAAAGAATGGCATGGAAAGTTAAAGGCTGGAGAGCTGTAATTGCAAACTGTTCCATAGGTCATAGTTGATGATCTATGGAACAGTTTTTTCTTCCTGTTAAATAGGAAACAAATAAGTTAAAATTGGATACTAAAGCCATTAAAGTGGTGAATTCCTGTACCAAATCGTACAAGGTTATTTTTACGTAGCATTTTAACTGCCGTTTTTACTTCTAATAAGATAGAAGGATCAACTCCTAGTGTATGATGTGAGCCGAAAATTTTTGTTAGAGAAGATAAGTTAGCGATTCTTTCTAAAGACTGAACTAAGTCCTCTGGGCTAGTTGTTGGGAAAAAGGCATAGATAGGCGCTTGATCATATAGTAAATCTCCCGTGAATAAATAACCATATTTATAATCCAAAAGCGCAATATGTCCTGGAGAATGCCCTGGGGTATGTAGTACAGTAAGCTTTCGGTTTCCTATATCCAAAACATCTCCATCTTCTAGAACACCAGAAGGCTGCCCTTGAAAAGGTTGGTAGGTCGATGGATCGAACGTTATTGGTGTAGGTAACGTGATGTTACGGCCAACATCTCTTCTAATCTGGTCGATAGATAGTTTAGGTATTCCATTAATTAGCCAATCTACTTCATCTTTATGAACATAAATATCATCAAACTGCCCATGACTACCAATATGATCCCAATGAACATGAGTTGTAATAACTGTAATAGGCAAAGAAGTTAATTGTAGGATAATTCTATTAATATTATCAATTCCCAAACCTGTATCAATCAGAATCGCACGGTTGTCTCCTAACAATAAAAAGGAATGCACTTTTTCCCAATGTCCATACTCACTTATAGCGAATGTTTCATTGTTTATTTCTTCTACTGTAAACCAAACATCATTAATTTTTACCATAACTGACACCCCCCCTTTTCTATATCCGTAAACTGATACAATATTTGATAATACTATTTTATTGAAAATTTTAACATAAAAACATGTAATTGCCTCATATAATATTCTAAATAGTATTTCTATATTTGAAATTAAAGAAAAAAGTAAACAACTTGAGATATTAAGAAGTATGTAAGTTAGCAATAAATTATAATTGTTAAATTATTTTTTTAAAGTAATTTGAAATACTAGCACTTTAAAGCCTAAAATTATTTATTGAAAACAAAAATGAATAAAATATAACTTTTTCATAAAAAGTAATTTTTAATTTTTGCTTTAAAATACTGAATTTATTGAATTTTTGGGTATTTAATTTCTGTAAAAAATATAGTAAGAAATTCTATTTATTATATTTATAAAATATTTATTTGAAGGAAATGTAACTTTGAGAATAAAAAGTAAAATGTTTCTGAAATCGAAATAATAAAATTACTATTTTTTTGAGAGAGACGTATGGTGGAAATTTATATTTTGGTTTGTAATAATTTGAAAAAGGTACTTGCGTTTATACATGTTTTCTAGCTAAAATAATATCACGGTTTAATTTTCAGATAATTCTATCAGTGATTTAATGATTTAAAGCAAAAAAAATATTAAATTCACGCTTATCTAATAGAAAAGGAGAGGATAGGAGAGAAAAGTTAAATATGATTCTGATATAAGTATCAAGTTTTATTTTCAGAATATTGAATAATAGAGGAGAGATTGTTTGAATACAGCAAAAGACTTATTAACAATATCTAATTTGACTACAAGTTTTCGAATTAAAGATACATACCACGCTGCTGTAGATGATGTCTCACTTTCGCTAAAAAAAAATGAGGTATTAGCAATAGTTGGAGAATCTGGTTGTGGTAAAAGTACTTTAGCGACTACAATTGTAGGCTTGCATAATGAAGTAAATACAAAGGTATCTGGCGATATTTTTTATAATAACCAAAATTTAGCTAAATTGAATGAACAACAATTTAATAACTTACGTGGAAATGACATAGGATTTATCTTTCAAGACCCACTTTCAGCACTTAATCCATTAATGAGGATTAATGAACAAATTGAAGAAGGATTAATCTATCATACTAAGCTTACAAAACAACAGCGTGAAGAGAGAGTTTTAGAACTATTAAATCAAGTTGGTATCGCTAACCCAAAACGTGTGGCTAGACAATTTCCACATCAGTTATCTGGTGGTATGCGTCAGCGGGTCATGATTGCTATTGCCTTATCATGTAAGCCTACTATTTTAATTGCAGATGAACCGACAACAGCTTTAGATGTTACGATTCAGGCTCAAATTTTAGATCTATTGAAAACATTGCAGACTGAAACGGAGACAGGCATTATTCTCATTACTCATGATTTGGGTGTTGTAGCAGAGATGGCTGATCGAGTTGTAGTTATGTATGCAGGGGAAGTAGTTGAAGAAGCTCCAGTTCAGGAACTATTCAATAATCCAAGACATCCTTACACTCGTTCGCTATTAAATTCAATTCCACAAACACATAGCGAAAATGAAAGACTAGAAGTCATTAAAGGCATGGTACCATCTTTAATAAATTTACCTCGAGAAGGTTGTCGTTTTTCAGGACGAATCCCATGGATTGATGCATCTTCACACGAGACAAAACCACAATTACATGAAATTGCACCAGGACATTTTGTGAGATGTACCTGCTGGAAACACTTTCATTTTGAAGGTGAAGAAGGGGGCGGGACTGTATGAGCTTTATGCAAATTAAGGATTTAAATGTTCATTATCCAATACGTGGTGGATTTTTTAATACCATTGTTGATCGAGTTTATGCAGTAGACGGTGTGACAATGGAGTTTGAAAAAGGGAAAACCTATGGACTAGTAGGAGAATCAGGATCTGGAAAGTCTACTACAGGCAAAGCAATTATAGGTTTAGAAAAAATTACCTCTGGGCAAATCGTTTATGAGGGCGAAAATGTGACAAATCAACAGAGAAAACGTGATTCTGCTTATAACAGAGATATTCAAATGATTTTTCAAGATTCTCATTCGAGTATGAACCCTAGAAAACGCGTTCTTGATATACTAGCAGAGCCAATTCGAAATTTTATGAAGCTTAGTGATCAAGAGGAGCGCAAACGTATTAAAGAGTTGCTTGCAATTGTAGGGATGTCAGAGGACGTTTTACTCAAATATCCCCATGAATTTTCAGGTGGACAAAAGCAGCGACTTGGCATTGCACGAGCGGTTGCATGTAACCCTAAAATGATTATCGCTGATGAACCTGTTTCTGCGTTAGATTTATCTGTACAAGCACAGGTCTTAAATTTTATGAAAGATATCCAAAATGAATACGGTCTTACTTACTTATTCATTTCTCATGATTTAGGTGTTGTTAAACATATGTGTGATTATATTTCTATTATGTATAAAGGACGCTTTGTGGAAACTGGAACAAGACATGATATTTATAGGAATCCTCAGCACATTTACACTAACCGCCTTTTGTCAGCCATTCCAAATATCGAGCCAGAGACTAGGGATGAACGTAAATTAATTCGACAAAAAGTAGAAGAAAATTATCAAAAAGAGCAACATAAATATTATGATGAGCAGGGAAAAGTCTACCCACTGAAATCCATTTCAGACACACATATGGTTGCAATGTCAGGGGGAATGTGAAATGTGGAAAACAATTGTTAGAAGAGTAATTTTAATGATCCCTCAAATGTTTGTACTAAGTTTAATTATTTTTGTTTTAGCAAAACAAATGCCAGGTGATCCTTTCACAGGATTAATTACACCAGAAACTGACCCTGCACGAATCGAAGAACTAAGGATTCAAGCGGGTTACTATGACCCTTGGTATATTCAATATTACCATTGGGTAATCAATGCCTTTCAGGGGGACTTTGGACAAAGTTATACATATAAACTTGCAGTGTCCACATTGATAGGTGAGCGTGCATTAAACACATTCTGGCTCGCTTTGCTTAGCACTATTCTTGTTTATTTAATAGCTATTCCATTAGGAATGATAGCGGGACGTAAACAGGATACTTTGTACGATAAGTCGATTACTTTGTATAGCTTCATAAGTTATGCAATACCGACCTTTGTGTTGGGTTTAATTTTCTTATATATTTTTGGATATCGTTTAATGTGGTTTCCGACAAGTGGAACTGTTGATGTAGGTGTAGAGCCAGGAACGCTCGAGTATTATTGGAATCGCTTGTATCATTTAATATTACCTGCGATGACATATGCAATACTAGCTACAACCACAATTATTCAGTACTTACGTTCAGAAATTATTGATGCCAAGACACAGGATTATGTTAAAACAGCACGTAGTAAAGGTGTACCAATGAAAATAATTTATAGAAGACATATTTTCCGTAACTCCTTATTACCAATTGCAGCCTTCCTTGGCTTTACAATAACAGGATTATTGGGTGGCTCAATATTCATAGAGACAATTTTTGGCTTCCCAGGCATGGGGCAATTATTCATCCATTCTGTAACAAGTCGCGATTATAGTGTTATTACCGCTCTTGTCATGCTTTATGGCTTCTTAGCGTTATTAGGTAGTCTATTGTCAGATATAATTATGAGCATTGTTGATCCACGTATCCGCATAGACTAGCAGCTAAATTGAACGCATAAGGAGAGGTGAATAAAATGGAGCAAAAAAATGATGTAGTGAAAGTTGAAAGTAATCCACCAACAGGAATTCAAGTTGTAATACGTGAATTCAGAAAGGATAAATTAGCATTATTTTCATTTATAGGTATAACTTTACTTATAGTTGTGATATTAATTATGTCTGCTTTTATGAATCAGGATGAGATATTACGGATTAAATTATTAGAGAGATTTACAGAACCAGGTGTTAATGGATATATTTTAGGGGCTGATGAAGCTGGGCGTGATATGTATGGACAGCTTATTATTGGTGCCAAAAACTCTATTTTAATTGCAATTGCGATCACTCTTATTGCAAATGCTTTAGGAATTGCACTAGGAATAATAATGGGTTATTATGGTGGCTTTATTGATAACCTATTTATGCGTATCATTGATTTTCTTATGACATTACCTACCTTAATGATTATCATTGTCTTGGTTACAATTATTCCTAAATATGGTGTTTTAGAGTTGATTTTGATTTTAAGTGCCTTTCAATGGATAAGCACTGCGCGCCTCGTTCGAAGTAAAGCTTTATCCGAAGGGCGTAGAGATTATGTGAGTGCCTCGAAAACAATGGGGACTAGTGATTTTGCCATTATGTTTAAAGGGATACTACCAAATTTAAGTTCTTTGTTAATAGTAGAGCTAACTTTAAACTTTGCTGGAAATGTGGGTATCGAAACAGGTCTATCATTTTTAGGCTTTGGATTACCACCTTCTACGCCTAGCTTAGGGACATTAGTAAGCTATGCAACAAACCCAATAGTATTATCTACAAAATGGTGGATTTGGTTGCCCGCATCATTATTAATTTTAATTTTGATGCTTGGTATAAATTATGTTGGTCAAGCGCTAAGACGTGCGGCTGACGCAAAACAACGATTAGGATAAAGGGGAGGATTTACACATGAAGAAAAATTGGTTATTCTTATCCGTACTTTTTGCATTCATGCTAATTTTAGCAGCGTGCAATGGTGGTGGAGGTAGTGGGTCTGAAAAAGGAACAGAAACAGATAACACTGAAAAGTCTGGTGAAACAGAAAAGTCTGGTGAATCTGAGGCAACTAATGATTCTTTACTTCCAATGGAGGTAACAAATGAAGGAGAAGCAATTCAAGGTGGTACATTACGTGTAGGACTTGTAGCAAGCTCTCCATTCCAAGGGATTTTCAACTATGAGCTTTATGAAGATGCCTATGACTCAGATATTTTAGCATATATGACAAATTCAATATTTGACGTTGATGGTGACTTCCTTATTACTGATAAGGGCGCTGCAAAATTAGAAGTTGATACTGATGCTAAAACAGCAACAGTCACATTGCAAGGTGATTATAAATGGTCTGATGGTACACCAGTAACAGCAGAAGATTTAATATATCCTTACGAAATTATTGGACATCCTGATTATACAGGTGTACGTTACGATGATGACTTCAGAAATATTGTAGGGGCAGAAGAATATCATAATGGCAAGGCTGATACAATCTCAGGTATTACAAAAGTAGATGATAAATCAATTAAAATTCAATTTAAAAAAGTATCACCTGCAATTTATTATGGTGGGGATGGCTTATGGGGTTATGCAGAACCAAAACATCAATTAGAGTCAATTCCAGTAAAAGATTTACTAGCTTCAGATGCAGTACGAAAAAATCCGGTGACTCTTGGTGCATTTAAACTTGATAAAGTTGTTAATGGTGAATCTGTACAACTTGTAGCTAACGAACATTACTTTAAAGGAAAGCCGAAAGTTGATAAAGTTGTAATCGAAGTTGTTCCACCAACTTCAATTGGTGAGGCGTTAAGAACAGGGAAATATGATCTAGCAACATCTTATCCAACTACTCAATTTGATAGTATTAAATCTTTAGAAAATATTTCTGTACTTGGTCGACCAGAATTGTCTTATTCTTATATCGGCTTTAAGTTAGGAAAGTATGATACAACAGCAAAAGTAAACGTGTTTGATGAAAAATCAAAAATGAACAATGTAGAGTTACGCCAAGCAATTGCGTTCGCAACAGATGTTGAGGGAGTTGCTGAAAAATTCTATCAAGGCTTGCGTGTACGTGGCAACTCTTTAATTCCACCAGTATTCTCATTCTATGATGAAACATTAGAGGGTTACCATTACGATCCAGAAAAAGCGAAAGAGTTATTAGATAAAGCTGGTTTTAAAGATGTTGATGGTGATGGAATTCGTGAAGATAAGGATGGTAAAAAATTCTCTATTCGTTTAGCTTCTATGGCTGGGTCAGAAACGGATGAAGCAATTGTTGAATACTTCCGTCAAAATTGGAAAGAAGTTGGTTTAGATGTACAGTTAACAACTGGACGTCTTATCGAGTTCAATGCATTTTATGATAAAGTACAAGCAGATGATCCGGAGATCGATATGTTTATGGCAGCTTGGAATACAGGAACAAATCCATCTCCAGCGGGCTTATATAGTGTAGGTGCTGAATTCAACTTTAGCCGCTATGTATCACCTGAGTTAACAAAATTATTAGCAGCGATCGACTCCGAAGATGCTATGGATCAAGAAAAACGCTCTAAAGCTTTCCGTGAATGGCAAGAATATATGAGTGATAAAGCAATGGTAGTTCCAACATTCTTCAGAACTGAAGTTATTCCAGTTAATAAACGCGTGAAAAATTACAATGTTGATTATGCAAATCTTACAGAGTTACAAGATATTGAATTAACAGCAGATGCTCCAATAAAATAATAGGTATCAAAGAAGCAGTCTTTCTTGATAGAAGAAAGACTGTTTTTTCAAAACCTATTTAAGGATGCTGTGAATGAAAGAAGAAAAGTTAATAAAATTTACTGTAAACATTCAATAACAATTATGAAAGTCTGGTATAGATGCCTTTTATAGAGAATTACATATTATGCATGTTTAGACTACAGTTAAATGAGGGTATAAATTAAAAAAACTCCCATCACAGTAATTATACTGTCGATAGGAGTTATAGCTTTTAGCGATTAGCAACCCAAGTTTTTACTAGATCAGCAGTACCATAAACATAATGCTGATCACCTACTTCATGGTAGGTTGCACTTTCGTCAACCTCTGTATGCTTGTACTGAATACGTTGACGGCGCTTCTCTGACATTGGATCAGGAAGTGGGATAGCTGATAGTAAAGATTTTGTATACGGATGAACAGGGTTATTGTAGATATCGTCTGCTTTACCGATTTCCATGATTTTACCGCGGTACATTACAGCAATACGGTCACTGATGTATTTTACCATAGATAAGTCATGGGCAATGAAAAGATATGTTAAGCCACGTTCTTTTTGTAGTTGTTTTAGTAAGTTAACAACTTGCGCTTGAATAGATACGTCTAGCGCAGAGATTGGCTCATCCGCAATGATAAACTTAGGATCTAAACTTAGTGCACGGGCAATCCCAATACGTTGACGTTGACCACCAGAGAATTCGTGTGCGTAACGATTCGCGTGCTCTTTGTTTAAACCAACAGCTTCAAGTAACTCTTGGATTTTTGCACGACGTTCTTTTTTATCCTTGTAAAGGCCATGAATATCAAAGGCTTCACCAATGATCTCACCAGCCGTCATACGAGGGTTTAAAGAAGCATAAGGATCTTGGAAAATCATTTGCATTTGACGGTTAAATTTCTTTAACTCAGTTTTGGATTTTTTTCCATGGACATTTTCACCATCGAAAACAATCTCGCCACCTGTAATATCATATAATCGAATAATTGAACGACCAGTTGTTGACTTACCACAACCTGATTCACCCACAAGACCAAGTGTTTCACCTTCGTAGACATCGAAGCTGATACCATCTACAGCTTTGATAGGATTACTTGGCGAACCAAAATGCTGCTGTAAATTTTTGATTTCAAGAATTTTTTTCGCACCAGTTTTAGTCATTTTCTTGTGCCTCCTTTGCTAAATACCCTTCAATACGTTTAGCAACCGCATCTGGAAGAGGAATCTTTGGTGCATCAGGATGCAACAACCAAGTCTTTGCAAAATGTGTTTCACTTACTTGGAACATTGGTGGCTCTTGTTCATAATCAATCGCCATAGCATACTCGTTACGAGCTGCAAATGCATCACCCTTAGGTGGATTCGTAAGATCGGGTGGTGAGCCTGGAATCGTACGTAATAGCTCATCAGTATCATTATCTAAATCTGGCATTGAACCAAGTAGACCCCATGTGTAAGGATGCTTTGGATTATAGAAAATATCATTCACAGTACCATATTCAACGATTTGCCCAGCGTACATTACCGCTACACGGTCAGCGATATTCGCCACTACACCTAAATCGTGTGTAATGAAAATGATAGATGTTTTCGAGTTTTTCTGAATTTCTTTCATTAATTCTAAAATTTGCGCTTGAATTGTTACGTCTAGAGCTGTTGTCGGCTCATCTGCAATTAATAGCTTAGGATCAGCTGCAAGTGCAATGGCAATAACAACACGTTGACGCATACCACCAGAAAATTCATGTGGGTATTGGTTATAGCGTTTTTCAGGGAAGGGGATACCTACCTGTGTTAAAAGCTCAATCGCGCGTTTTTTCGCTTCGTCTTTAGAAACTTTTTTGTGTTGCAAAATGACTTCAGTAATTTGACGTCCGACCTTCATTGTTGGATTCAAACTTGTCATAGGATCTTGGAAAATCATTGCAATTTCATTTCCGCGTACTTTAGACATTTCTTTATCAGTTAATGGAACTAAATCACGGCCATTGAATAAAATTTGTCCTGACTCATAAATACCAGGTGGCTGGGGAATTAGTTTCATTAATGCATTACTTGTAACACTTTTACCAGAGCCTGATTCACCTACTATAGCGAGTGTTTCACCCTCCTTTAAATCAAAGTTAACACCACGTACAGCACGGACAAGCCCTGCGTAAGTTTTAAAATTAATTCTTAAATCTTTTACTTCTAGAATTGTTTTACTCATTTCGGCCACCTCCTTATTTACGTAGTTTTGGATCTAGAGCGTCACGTAAGCCGTCACCAACTGCGTTAAACGCAAAGATTGTCAGTGAGATAAATACTGCTGGGAAAATCAAGCGCCATGGAGCATTGGCAATAGCTTTATTACCATCAGAGGCCATTGTACCCCAAGAAGCTGTCGGAGCAGGCACCCCAAGACCAAGGTAGCTTAGGAATGATTCGGTGAAAATAGCAGATGGAATTGTTAACGTCATCGTTACTAAGATTGCACCAAGAGCATTCGGAACTAAGTGTTTAATAATTAAATGGCCTGTACTAGCACCTAATGTACGAGCAGCAAGAACATACTCTTGATTTTTAATAGATAGTACTTCACCACGAACGATACGTGCCATGTTAATCCATCCAGTGATGGACAGGGCAATAATCATAGGAATTAAACCAGGTTGCATAACAACTAAAAGTACGATTACTACTAGAAGGTAAGGTACAGCTGTTAAAACGTCAGCAATACGCATCATGATGTTATCAACGCGACCGCCTGCTAAGCCTGAAATACTTCCCCATAAAACACCGATGATTAAGTCAATAATCGCTGCAGCAATTCCGATAAATAGGGAAATACGAGCGCCTTCCCAAATACGAACGAAAATATCACGACCAAGGTCGTCCGTTCCAAACCAAAATTGTGCAGATGGTGGTGCATTGTAAACACCTAGCTGATCACTTGCTTTATATTGAGAAAGCATTGGTACGAATGTAGCCATTAAAATAACAATGATTAAAATGATTATCCCAATGATGGCTAATTTGTTATGAGAGAAACGGAGAAATACTTCTTTCCAAAAGGAGACTGATTTATCAGCTAATTTTTCCGTTGCTTCATGATTTCCACCAACAATTTTAAACTTATCTTTTTCAATTTGTTGCTGTGTCATTATTTTTTCGCTCCTTTCAGTTTAATACGCGGATCAATCACACTATATAGAATATCAACGATTAATACCGCAAATAAAAGGATGATGGAATAGAACACCGTCGTACCCATAATTACTGTATAGTCACGGTTTGTAATACTTTGAACAAAGTGCTTACCAAGTCCAGGAATAGCGAAAATTTGCTCAACAATGAAACTACCTGTTACAACACCAGCTGTTAATGGACCAAGGTATGTTACGACTGGCAGAAGGGCATTTCGTAATGTATGACGGAATACGATTGTCCATTTACCAATACCTTTTGCACGAGCCATTTTTACATAATCACTATTGTTTTGTTCAAGCATACTTGAACGTGTTAATTTTGCGATAAAGCCCATGTGTGAGAAAGCGATTGCAAGGGCTGGTAAAATACTATAAATAAAGCCCTTCCACCCACTAATAGGGAACCAGCCTAGCTTAAAGGCTAAGAAATACTGCATTAAACCTGCTAAGATAAATGAAGGTACTGATATACCGAGCACCGCAAAGGACGTTGCCAAATAATCCGGGAACCTATTATGATATAGCGCGGAAACTACGCCAATTAATACACCGAATCCAACTGCTAATAGCATAGCTTCAATCCCTAATGTTAATGAAACAGGGAAACTTTCAGAAATCATATCATTTGTAGAACGCGCTTTATATTTCATTGACTCACCGAAATTGAATGTGGCCGTATCGATTAAATAATCTTTATATTGAATATACCAAGGGTTATTTAATCCATACGTTTCGTTTAACTTCTCCTCAATTTGAGGTGGGAAATTACGTTCACTCGCGAAAGGACTACCAGGAGCGAGACGCATTAAGAAAAACGTAACCGTTACGATGACGAAAAGCGCGAGAAGTATATACATCAGCCTTTTCAAAATATATTTAATCACATAAAACTCCTCCTTCTATTTGTCAATTTTCAGACAAATATATGCCTTCGTATTTTAAAAAGAGCTGACTCGCGCCGAAGTGGCTACGAGGCAGCTCTTCGCTGTAGAGCTAAATAAGCGAATTATTGTTGATTATTTCTCTACTTTAACCTCTTTAAGAGAGATGTTACCAAGGATGTCTGCCTTCATGTTTTTCACATAATCTTGTACTACAGATAGGTTCGTGTAGTAGTAGATTGGAATAACTGGGAAATCATTCACAGCAACTTTTTCAGCTTGTTTTAAAAGCTCAAGACGTTTAGCAGGATCTGCTTCAACGTTAGATTGATCTAATAATTTTTTGTATTCTGCACTTTCCCAACCAGTATCGTTGTTACCATTTGCAGCAGTGTCATACATTTCTAAGAATGTATAAGCATCGTTGTAGTCACCAACCCAGCCCATACGGCCAACTTGGTAATCTAATTGGTTAAGTTTTTCTAAATATACTTGCCATTCAGAGTTATCTAGACCTACAGTGATACCTAGGTTTTTAGTCCAGCCCTCTTGAACGTATTGAGCGATAGCAGCGTGTGCTTCACTTGTGTTGTAAGAAAGGTTAATTTTGATATCTGCTGGGTTTGTAATTCCAAGTTCTTTCATACCAGCTTCAAGTGCTGCTTTAGCACCTTCGATATCGTTATCTTTGAAGTAACCACGGTCTTCTTCAAAGCCATGAACGGCGATAGGAACCATACCTAATGCAGGTTTTTGCTCACCTTTAGTAATGTTGTCGATTAAACCTTGACGATCAACTGCTAAAGCTAACGCTTTACGGATGTTAGCGTTTCCAGTGATTTTATCTTTTGTATTTAGCTTGTACCAGTAAACAGAAGCTTGGTCATTGATATTTAATGAACCATCAGCTTTAAATGCATCGATTGAATCAAGTGCCACAGATTGGAATGGTGCACCTAAGTAGTCAATTTCTCCAGCTTTGAAACTTGTTGCTGCAGTTGCTTCAGACTCAACCATACCGATATTAACAGTTTCTAAAGAAACTTTATCAGCATCCCAGTACTCTGGATTTTTCTTTAATACGATTGTATCATTGTGTCTCCATTCAGCTAATGTGAAAGGACCGTTTGTTACATAGTTTTCACCAGCATCTGCATACCACTCATCATTACCTTCAACTACTTTTTGGTTTAATGGTGCATATGTTTTGAATGCTGTTAATTCTAAGAAGTAAGGTGTTGGGTTTTCTAAAGTTACTACTAATGTTTTTTCGTCTTGTGCTTTAACGCCTACATCATCAGCAGAACCTTCACCATTGTTGTATGCTGCAGCACCTTTAATTGGATAAAGGATTGAAGCATATTCAGAAAGATTGTCTGGGTTTAATGCCCATTTCCAAGCGTATTCGAAGTCACCAGCTACTACTGGATCTCCGTTTGACCATTTAGCATCACGTAATTTGAACGTGTATGTTTTTAAATCTTCACTAACTTCCCAGCTTTCAGCAGCAGCTGCAACCGGACGAGCGTCTGCATCAAGTGTTGTTAATCCTTCAAAAGTATTTGTAAGAATAACACCAGAAGTTGTATCTGTTGCTAATGCAGGATGAAGTGATGGCGGCTCAGAAGCTACTACAACATTTAATTCGCCACCTGATGAAGTTGTTTCTTCTGAAGAACCAGAATCTTTTCCTTCGTCTTTTGATTTGTCAGACGAATCTCCACCGAAGCCACATGCAGCAAGTACTAAAGAAAATACTGCAAGGACTGTTAGTAATAAAAACTTTTTGTTTTTATTCATGTGAATCCCCCTTATACAATTTTTAAGCCTTTTGTGAAGCTCCTATTTAATATACCAAAAAAATCATTGTGTACAAAATAAAAAAGATTCGAATTTATATAGTATTATCTGACATTTAGGAGAATAATAAATTTTTCCGATTTATCACACTAAAGAGGAGAAGTGTATATATATTAAAAATTTGATATTTACTTATTTTGAATATCAAAAATAAAGTAAAAATAAAAAAATGATTTACTATACGGAAAATTCCTATTTTTTTGATAATATTATCGATATTTGAAAAATGAATCAAAAGTCATAGATGTAATACCTTGAGGAATTTGTATAGATTTGTAGAAAATCTATGTAAAACTCAGTGAATTAGTTTCTTTTACAGGTAATTTCTTGTAATTTACTATCGCAAAACATGAATATTTTTATCTATTAATGATATATAAGAAACTTGTTTTGTATTTTTCTAGGATTATCCATTTGTGGGGAAGAAAAAGAAAAAAATGAGCATTTGTATGAAAAAAGGTACCCATACTAAGAAAAAATTGGATTTAGTGACAAGCTAGTTTATGAGATTAAGTTTTTTTGAAATAATTTTAGAGCTAGTTGAATATACATGCATATATGCAGTTGGTTACTGTTTTATTCATCAGTCAAAAAATAAAGAGAATGCTTCAATTCGTCCTATATTCTTCCAAAGAGAACCCTTTTAATCATATTGTTTTTTTGAGGATGTCATTTGTCTTACTGAAGAGGATTGATAATGCAAATAATTACTAAAAATCTGTTTATTCATCAAATGAAAACGTTATCAATAGCTATTCAGAAGGATATTCTTCCACTTTTTAAGTGGTGTACTATGAAAAAAATATAAAAAAACAGTGCATCCCATCTATAAAATGCACTGTTTTCTATTTAAAGTTTAAATTGATTGATTTGATTCTGTAAATCTAAGGACTTTTCGCTTAGATCTGCGGCAACTTGGTTTACTTGTTGTACTGTTATAGATTGTTCTCTTGTTGCTGAAGCTACAATTTTTGTATTATCTGCGCTCGTTGAAGCACCGTGGGCGATTTCTGCAACGGACGCTGCAACCTGTTCAGCACTAGCTGAAATTTCTTCAGAGGTAGCTGATATATCTTCAATCTGATCTGTCATCGTATTAATTGCTTTCACAATTCCTTCAAAGGCTTGTCCAGCATGTCCGATGATTTTAACGCCCTCTGTGACAGAATGAAGTCCATCAAAGACTGCTTTTTCTACATTATGTGTATCCTGTTGAATATCTAGCGTTAAGGCAACGATTTGGTTGGCTGATTGTTTGGATTCCTCAGCTAACTTACGAACCTCATCTGCTACAACCGCAAATCCTTTACCATGCTCTCCAGCTCTAGCCGCTTCAATTGCTGCATTGAGTGCCAATAAATTTGTTTGATCTGTAATGGCTGTAATGACAGCTGTGATCTGACTTATCTCATCTGATTGCTTACTCAATTTTTGAACAAGATTATTAATCATTTGTGTTGATTCATGGATGACATTCATTTGTTGCTGAGCTTCTTCTACAGTCTCATTTCCATTTATTGCTAATTCAAAAGTTGTTATAGCATTCTGATGTAGTTGCTGAGTTGCCTCAGCTATCCGTTGAACACCTACAGCCGTTTCATCCATTGCGTGTGCGCTTTCGTTAGCTGCTACTGTAGCTGTCACTGCAGCATCAGCTGTTTCATTAATCCGTATTGTTATTTCATCAGCAGTGGCAGTTATTTCTTCAGTGGAGGCAGAAAGTTCCTCTACTGAAGCTGTTAAATGCTCTGCATTGTCCTGTATATGCGTTAATAAATTTTTCAGATTACCCTTCATGGCATTAAAAGCTGTTGAAAGCTGACCAATTTCATCTTTTGATTGATAGGTAATATCTGGATGAATTAATTCACCATTAGCTACATGGTTGGCTGCCAGAACGACAGATTTTAAAGGGCGTGAGATTGTCCGTTGTATATAGAAAATAAGGAAAATACCTAGAGCGATACCAATAATGATTGCGATAATGGAAATAAGTTGGGAATTGAATACGGCCTGTTTAGATTCTTTTGTCACAATATCTAGTTGTTCCTTTTGATAGTTTCCAATTTTATCGGATACATCTTGTATACCTTTATTCGCTTGTTGTACTTCACCATTTACCTTTTGCAAAGCACCTTCTAGATTACCAGCTTCAAATAGAGCTATTGCTTCGGTTGCTGCCTTGTTAAAAGTATCATTATAAATTTTTAATTCCTGTGCATATGTTTCCATTTCAGCTGAATTTGATTTTTCTATGATTTCTTCTACATGTGTGTCGAGCATACTTGCATATTTTGAGAAACTCTCTTTGTTAGCAGGTTTGTCTTCGATGATGATGGCACGAATGAAAAGACCTTGCATAGCCATTTCGTATTGAATATCATCTGCTAATTCTACAAGGGCAACATGTCCTTCTAATGCATTTTCAATCTTTTTTTCAATGTTTGAAAATAACAGAAACATAATGAACAAAGAAATGATTAATGTGAGAATAATTGCAAAGAAACCAAAGCTTAATTTTTTACCTACAGACATATAGATACGCCCTTTCCTAAATGCTCTATAAAAATTTTTATACTTTAATTTAGCGTTTCTCAGTAGTAGAAGTCAATATTCGTTGAAGGAAACAGTGCAGATTATTCATGTGTTTTTAAATTGTTATTATAATAAGGAAGATTGTCTGTAAAAATCAATCAAGATAAGGTTGTTTTCATCGTTTTATAGTACGGATTACGTGTACTCGTTATAAAAAAGAAGAAACCGATACAATTTGTATCGGTTTCTTCCTTTATGACTGTTTCTTTAACTGTAAAATGACTGTCTCATCAGGGTCAATATACAGTGTCTTTTGTTCAAAATAGATGACAAAACCAGGTTTGGCACCATTTGGTTTTTTGACCTGTCTTATTTCGGTATAATCTACAGGCACGGAAGAGGATTCTCTGGCCTTAGAAAAATAGGCGGCTAGTGTGGCAGCTTCTCGCAACGTCGTTTCATCTGGTTCACTTGAATGAATGACAACATGTGATCCAGGAATATCTTTTGTGTGTAACCAAATATCAGTCCGCTTTGCTAGTTTAAATGTCAGCATGTCATTTTGTTTATTGTTTTTTCCAACAGAGATTATTACACCTGTAGAAGAAACATAGCGTTCTGGTTCAGGTTTCGCTTGTTTTTTCTTTTTCTTCGCATGACGTAGTTTTAAGTAACCTTGCTCTGCTAGCTCTTCACGAATTTCCTCAATATCTCCAGGAGAAGCCTGCTGAACTTGCTGTGCTAGCATTTCGAAGTAAGAAATTTCATCAGTCGTTTTTTCTAGCTGCTCTTGAACCATGACCAAGGCATTTTTTGCCTTTGTGTACTTTGTATAATAGCTTTGGGCATTTTCAATCGGTGTTTTACGTTCGCTTACTGGAATCGTTATTTCTTCGCCAGTTTCACTATAGTAATTTGTGACAGTAACTTCCTTGACTCCTTTTTCAAAGGCATAGATATTAGCCATTAATAGCTCACCATATAGTTGGAATTGATCGAGCTTGGAGGCACGTTCATAATCCTTCGTTAACTTTTTTGTTTTTAAAGCTAGTTTGTCAATCTCATTTTGTAGCCAGCGCTCTAAATCGCCTGCTTGTTGTTTTACACGATCTCGCTCTGCACGTGCAAAGAATACACGATCAAGAAGCTCATGGACATTAGGATAGATTGTTATATCCCCGTCATGCAAGTGCGTTAATTCGATAGGGGAAAAGTATACTTTCTGTTTGAAGAGTACGTACATAGGCTTCATTCCACCGTTCGCAAAGGAGGTCATAAAATCCTTGAAACATGCTAGCGTATTTGAAGTCGTCTTCATTCGATACAATAATTCTTCTGCGTGGAGAGGTGAAAAACCAGCTAATTGTTGCACTATCTCTTTAGAGGTTTTTGCTTCAACAAAAAATGCTGTTAGCTCTTCATCTGTCACTGTTAAAGGATTCCATTTGTTTTGTGTGGGTGGCGCAATATACGGTTGCCCTGGTAGTACAGTCCGGAAGCTATTGACTGAAGGCGGTAGATGTTTTAGGCTGTCAATAATTTTTCCCTGCTCTTGATCAATCAACAGTAGATTACTATGTCTACCCATAATTTCAGCATGTATTTCTCTTACAATTGGATCTCCAATTTCATTTTTACTTTCAATTTCTACTATTATAATGCGATCAAAATCACGCTGTTTTATAGAAGCAATAAAACCACCCTCTATATGCTTACGCAAAAGCATACAAAACATTGGCGGCTCTGCTGGATTTTCAATCACTTGTTCTGTAAGGTGTACACGTGCATAAGAAGAGTGGATGGAAAACAGTAATTTATGATTCTTTCCGTTCGCTCGCACATGTAAAATAACCTCTTGTGCATTAGGTTGGTGTATTTTGGTAATCCGACCAGTGACTAGCTGTTGTAGGTCGGCAGTTATTGAATAAGTAAATAAGCCATCAAATGCCATATGAATTCCTCTTTCCAACGATATCAAGCATCTTGGTACTTTCGTATTTTTTTCTTAATGTATCTGCATTCACTATTTTTAAGCTTCTGCAAATACTCTTTTGGTATGTTTATCATAGCATTTTTTAGGTGAATATTAAAATATAGCTTCAATTGTGGTAGAATTAGCTTTTACTTTATCCAAATTTTTTTGGAGAGTCGTCATAATCGACAAAGCTTATGTTATAATAATCCCAGTATGCAAAGAAAGGTGTGACGAACCTTGGTGCGTAGTATGACTGGTTTTGGCAGAGGTGTCACAACAACTAGAGACTTTCAATTAACCGTGGAAATGCGCTCGGTCAACCATCGTTTTTTAGAAATTAATGCAAAATTTCCGAAAGAATGGCTTGAAGCTGAAATTTTTGCAAAGAAACTAATTTCTCAAGCTTTGTCACGCGGCAAAATTGATGTGATGGTATATGTGAAGGACTTAGAGAACGTAGAGCAATCTATTGAGATTAATTGGTCATTAATTGAAGCGTATCGTAAGGCAAAAGAGCAATTAGCAAGTAAAGTACCACTTGAAGAAAAATGGACGATGCAAGAACTTTTATCGTTAGAGCAGGCACTTGTACAGCAAAAACCCCAGCTTACACCAGAGGATTTGCTCAGTGCTGTTGAACAAGCGATTTCACAAGCGATTGAACAGCTCGTTCAAATGCGTGAGCGTGAAGGGCAAGAATTACAAGAGGTTGTTGTACAATATAAAGAACAGTTAATGGAGCAAGTCAATCAGATTCGTTTGTGTTCTTCGCTTGCTGTTGAAAAATATCGTACACGATTAATAGAGCGAATTAATGAAGTTGCAAATGGCACATTGCTAGAAGATCGTTTACTAGCGGAAGTAGCAATTTTTGCAGAACGAGTAGACATCTCCGAAGAATTAGACAGATTAGATAGTCACTTCAATCAACTGAAGGAAACATTACTTGAAAAGATTTCGGTTGGGCGTAAATTGGACTTTTTAATGCAGGAAATACATCGCGAGATTAATACGATTGGTTCAAAAAATCAATCTACAGAAGCAGCGGTTGCTGTTGTTCAGGCGAAAACAATTTTAGAAAAGATGCGTGAGCAAGTGCAAAACATCGAATAACTTGCACGTGTCTGTTATAAATTAAGGGAGATATAGAGAATAAATGATAAAAGAACGTGGATTATTAATTGTTCTGTCTGGCCCCTCTGGTGTAGGTAAAGGGACAGTGCGAAAAGAATTATTTTCTCAGCCGAATACGAATTATGAGTATTCCATCTCGATGACAACACGAAATCCTCGCGAAGGTGAAGTAGATGGTGTAGACTATTTTTTCAAGACGCGTCATGAATTTGAAGTGTTAATTGAACAAGGTGGCTTATTAGAGCACGCTGAATTTGTCGGTAACTATTATGGAACACCATTAGCTTATGTAAATGAAACACTTGATGCAGGTCGTGATGTATTTTTAGAAATCGAAGTGCAGGGTGCAGCACAAATTCGTAAAAAAGCACCAGATGCCTTATTTATTTTCTTAGCCCCTCCAAGTTTAACGGAATTAAAAGATCGTTTAGTTGGACGTGGGACAGAAACGGAGGATATCATTGCCAAACGAATCGCTACTGCAAGTGAAGAGCTTGAAATGATGAGCTTGTATGATTATGTTGTGGAAAATGATGAAGTGACGAATGCCTGTGATCGTATAAATGCGATTATTAAAGCCGAGCATTGTCGTAGAGAACGTGTTGAAAAAAGATATTTGTCAATGTTGAGAGGAGAATAAAACAATGCTATACCCATCAGTAGATGCTTTAAAAAAAGAAATCGATTCAAAATATTCATTAGTGAGCCTTGCTTCTAAACGTGCTCGCCAAATGCAAGAAGAGCAAGACACAGAACGCTTACACAAGTATGTTTCCCATAAATATGTAGGGAAAGCACTTGAAGAAGTAGCGGCAGGTGTACTTACGAAAGTATCACAGGATGAGTCAACTGTGTATGAGGACGAAATCTAACATCATGTAAAGTGCTTTACTATGTTTACATGCATGCTAGTCTAGTTAGCAGTAGATTTTGATTATACAGAATGCCGAAAGCTCCCAGGGAATCCTTCTTTGGGAGCTTATCATTTGAAAGGACGACACCTAGCATGAATAAAAATATTTTACTTTGTGTTTCAGGCGGGATTGCCGTATATAAGGCTGTGGCACTCGTAAGCAAGCTATCACAAGCAGGAGCCAATGTAAAAGTCATCATGACAGCCTCTGCTAGACAGTTTGTAAATCCATTAAGTTTTCAAGTGATGTCCAAAAATGATGTTTATTTTGACACATTTGATGAAAAAGATTCAAGTGTGATTGCTCATATAGACTTAGCAGACTGGGCTGATTTAATTTTAGTAGCGCCAGCTACAGCAAATATAATAGGCAAAATGGCCAATGGTATAGCAGATGATATGATCACAACAACCCTGCTTGCTACGACAGCACCCGTATGGATTGCACCAGCTATGAATGTACACATGTACGACCATCCTGCGGTAAAACGGAATTTGGATAGGCTATCAGCTGATGGCTACAAATTTATTGAGCCTTCCGAAGGATTTTTAGCATGTGGCTATGTCGGGAAGGGCCGTCTAGAGGAGCCAGAAAAAATCACTGCACTTGTTCAAGATTTTTTTTCGGGAAAAACAAAACCACTAACAGGTAAAACAGTCATAGTGACAGCAGGTGCCCTGCATGTACCATTGGATGAACAGCATGTAATTAGTTCACAGGCAAATGGAGCCATAGGACGAGCTTTAGCACATGAAGCAAGAATGCTAGGCGCACATGTGATTGAAATAGAAAATGCAAATTTGTTTGATGCTATTCAGCAATTGGAAGCTTATAAAATCCAATATCCTCAAGCAATATTGATCCATGCAGCAAATGTGCCGACTATAAAGGAAACGCCCATCATTTCAGTAGAAGGCATAAAAGCGATCACTTTCGGACAAAAAGTGCAAGGAACACCAATGCTTAATATACTTTCTGAGAGATGGATTGATTTTAGTGAAAAAGCGCAGCTTAACGGACAGTTTTTGGCTACAATTAACCCACAACTTTTTGCTCAGACATTATGGTCTTATATTATAAAGGGTGAGGAACAATGAGCTTTTTGATAGCAGAGGTCATTGTAGATGTCTCTACTTACCATGTAGATCGTCCATTTGATTATCAAGTACCTGTAGAATGGATTAGTGTTATCGAATTAGGAAGTCGTGTTAAAGTGCCATTTGGTCCAAGAAATGTCCTGGGTTTTGTTGTTGGATTGAAGAAAGAAACAGATGTACCGTTAAATAAACTAAAGGCAATCAATCAAATTTTAGATATGGAGCCAGTCCTGACAGAAGAAATGTTGCGAATGGCGAAGTGGTTGAAGAACGATACGATTTGCTATGAAATAGATGCCTTGCAAGTGATGTTACCATCTGCACTTCGAGCCAAGTATGAAAAAATGATTAAGCTACAACAAGATCAACAATTGCCACTAGAGGTACAGGCTATATTCGGGAAGCGTCAACGAGCAAATTTTAAAGAATTTGAGCGAGCAGGTTTACTACCCCTATTGAAACAATTGGTTGCAGATAACATTGTTACAATCGAATATGTTGTGAAGCAACAGGGAAATGTGAAAGAAATTCGAATGGTTCAAATAACAGCAGACCAACAACTTATTGAACGTGCCTTAGAGCAGTCATCCAGGGCAGTTAAACAACGGCTATTATTGCAATGGATGTGCCAACACTTAGGAGAGGTTTTTACTCCCCAACGAATTTGTGACGAAGCAGGGGTCTCTATATCAGTATTAGAGGCAGTAATTGACAAAGGAGCTGCTCAATTTATTCAAGAGGAAGTATTTCGTGATCCATTTACGAAGGAAGTTTCACGTACACAAGCCTTACAATTAACGGATGAGCAGCAGGTTGCTCTCCAAGCTATTACTACAGCTATGGACCAGCAAATGGCGCAAACCTTTTTATTACATGGTGTAACCGGGAGTGGTAAAACAGAGGTTTATTTGCAGGCTATTCAAAAGGTATTAGAAGAAGGAAAAGAAGCCATTATGTTGGTACCTGAAATCTCTTTAACGCCACAAATGACTGAACGATTCCGCAGTCGCTTTGGTGAGATGGTTGCTGTGATGCATAGTGGATTATCTGTAGGGGAGAAATATGATGAATGGCGTAAAATCCAACAAGGCAAAGTGAAGGTCGTAGTTGGAGCTCGTTCAGCTATTTTTGCTCCCTTTACGAATATAGGGCTTATTATATTGGATGAGGAACATGAATCAACTTATAAGCAAGAAGATTCACCGCGTTATCATGCAAGAGATGTAGCCATCTGGCGTAGCGAATTTTATAAATGTCCTATTATTTTAGGGAGTGCAACACCAGCATTAGAATCATTTGCAAGAGCTAAAAAGGGAGTATATAAGCTACTCTCATTAAAACACCGTGCTTTACATCAGGCTTTGCCGACTGTTTTTATTGCAGATATGCGTGAAGAGCTGAGACAAGGTAATCGTTCGATGTTTTCCCAATCATTGATTGAAGCAATCCGTTTAAGACTTGAGAAAAATGAGCAAATGGTGCTGTTTTTAAATCGTCGTGGCTATTCTTCGTTTGTACTCTGTCGAGATTGTGGTACAGTCGTTCAATGTCCAAATTGTGATATTTCCTTAACCTATCATCGAACAACTGAAAAATTGAAATGTCATTATTGTGGTTACGAGGAACATGTTCCTCAAATATGTCCGCAATGTCAAAGTGATCATATTCGTTATTTTGGTACTGGTACACAAAAGGTGGAAGAGGAACTGTATAAATTGTTTCCTGAGGCAAGAGTAATACGTATGGATGTAGATACTACGAAGCATAAAGGGGCCCACGAAGAAATATTGGAGACTTTTGGGGCAGGGCGAGCGGATATTTTGCTGGGTACTCAAATGATCGCAAAGGGCTTGGATTTTCCAAATATAACACTAGTCGGTGTACTTAGTGCCGATACATCCCTACATTTACCTGATTACCGTGCAGCAGAGCGGACCTTTCAGCTATTAACACAGGTAAGTGGCAGGGCTGGGAGACATGACAAGCCAGGGGAAGTCATCATTCAAACGTATACACCTGAGCATTACGCAATTGAATTAGCTAAAACTCAGGATTATGAGCCATTTTATGAACGAGAAATGTTTTTACGTCGCCGATCCAACTATCCACCTTATTATTTTGTAGCTCTTATTCAATTATCCCATGAAGATGTCATGATGGCTGCTGAATATGCTGGTCGAGTGGCTGATTGGTTACGAGGAAACTTATCGAATCAAGTAGCAATTATAGGACCAACAACTGCGAGTATTGCTCGTCTCCAAAATAGATATCGTTATCAATGTTTGATAAAATATAAAATTGAACCAAATCTAATTCCAGTGTTACAACGTCTACTTGCCATGTATAGAGCAGAGTGGGTTAAACAAGGAATATTAATGACCGTAGATTTAGATCCGTCTACTATATAGTTAGCGTGTAATAATAGCACGATTATTAATAAAAGTATCAATTAGCTAGTGCACTAGCTTTAAAGCAGAAATGAGGAAATCATAATGGCAATAAAAAAAGTAATTGAAAACCCTGCAAAAGTACTATCAACACCGTGTGCTGAAGTGACAGAAATCAATGATGAAATTATTACATTACTTGATGATTTATATGACACAATGGTGGAATATGATGGCGTTGGAATTGCGGCACCACAAATAGACGTAGGGTTACGCGTAGCAATTGTTGAACTAGGTGAAGAACGTGATATTTTAGAAATGATTAATCCAACTGTCGTTGAAACGGACGGAGCAGAAGTAGATATTGAAGGATGCTTGAGCTTTCCAGGATTATATGGAGAAGTGGAACGTCCTAGTTATGTCAAAATTGAAGCATGTGATCGTGAAGGACGTGTTTATGAATTAGAGGCAGGTGGCTTTGATGCTCGTGCGATCTTACATGAAATTGATCATTTAGATGGCGTGCTTTTCGATTCAAAAATCAAGCGTATTGTTACTGCAGAAGAGCTGGAAGAAATGTACGCAGAAGAGGAGGAATAAAATGACATCTATCATTTTTATGGGGACACCTGACTTCTCCGCACCTATTTTGCGTATGCTACATGATGAAGGATATGCTATTAAGGCAGTTGTAACACAACCAGATCGTCCAGTTGGGCGTAAGCGTGTACTAACACCGCCTCCTGTAAAGGCAACGGCATTGGAACTTGGCATACCGATTATACAGCCCGAAAAATTGCGTGGCTCTGAGGAATTACAGCAAATTCTTGCTTTACAGCCCGATTTAGTAATAACTGCTGCGTTTGGTCAAATATTACCAAAAGAGCTATTGGATGCACCATCTCTTGGTTGTATTAATGTCCATGCCTCACTATTACCAAAATATCGTGGAGGTGCTCCAATTCACCAAGCCGTCATGGATGGTGAAAAAGAAACTGGGGTAACAATCATGTATATGGCAGAAAAGCTTGATGCGGGAGATATTATCTCTCAAAAAGCAATCCCTATTGAGGAAGATGATCATACTGGTGGCCTTTTTGATAAGCTAAGTAAGGTTGGGTGTGAATTACTTAAGGAAACACTTCCTTCTATTATAAATGGTACAAATAACCGTACAGTTCAAGATGAAGCACAAGTTACCTTTGCAAGTAATATTTCAAGGGAGCAGGAACGCATCGATTGGACAAACGATGCTGCTACTCTGTACAATCAAGTGCGCGGTCTTCATCCGTGGCCTGTTGCTTATACGACTTTTGAGGATGGGAATTTTAAAGTATGGTGGGCAACGATTGGCAAAAGTAAACATGAGGCTAATCCAGGTACAGTGGTTGCCATTGACAAAGATCATTTTGAGGTAGCAGCTGGCAACGGAACAACTTTAGCATTATATGATGTGCAACCAGCTGGTAAAAAGCGCATGACCGCAGAGGAATATTTACGTGGGACAGGTTCTAAATTACAGATTGGGGACCAATTTAAATGAGTAAAAAAAGTGTAGTGATTTGGGATGGCAATGTACGAGATGCCGCATTGTCAATTCTATTAGCAGTTGATAAAAATCAGGCCTATAGCAACTTATTGCTAAATGAAACAATTAAACGACATAAAATTGAAGCAAAAGATCGTGCTTTATTGACTGAAATAACGTATGGAACTTTACAGCATAAAATGACACTTGATTATTACTTAGAGCCATTTATTCGCGGTTCAATTGATCATTGGGTTCGCTGGCTATTAAGAATCTCGTTGTATCAAATCCATTATTTAACACGTATTCCTCCACATGCTGCGGTAAATGAAGCAGTAGAAATTGCCAAGCGTCGAGGACATCGTGGAATCGCCTCTATGGTCAATGGCATATTAAGATCCGTGTTACGCAGTGGAGTCCCTTCAACAGATGACATAGCAGATCCAATTGAGCGTCTTTCTATAGAAACAAGTCATCCAGTGTGGTTAGTTCAACGATTTGTTGATAACTATGGTCTGGCAGTAGCGACTGAGATGTTACATGAAAATAATAGACCGCCTGTGCAGACTGTTCGTGTTAATAAAACAAAAGCAACCGTTGAACAGGCTATTGCCGAGTTAAATTCAGAGGGTTTAACTGCTAAGCAAAGCGATGTTATACCAGAGTGCTTACACATTACAAACGGCCAACCAGCTCGTACGAAAGCCTTTAAAGAAGGTATGATTACTATTCAGGATGAAAGTTCAATGATACCTGCTAATGTGCTAAATCCATCTCCAGGTATGCGTGTCTTGGATATGTGCGCGGCACCTGGTGGAAAAACAACGCATATAGCCGAAATAATGAAAAATGAAGGTTCCATTTTAGCAACAGACCTTCATCCACATAAATTAGATTTAATCGACCATAATACAGAGCGTCTAGGGCTTGATATTGTTGAAACAGCCCCGATTGATGGAAGGAAAGCGCCTGAATTTTTACAAGCAGCGTCTTTTGATGCTATCTTAGTGGATGCACCATGTAGTGGACTAGGGGTTATGCGACGTAAGCCAGATATTAAATATACAAAGCGTGAGGAAGATTTAGAAAGTCTTCAAAAAATCCAATTAGCTTTACTCGATGCAGCCACAAAAGTATTGAAAACTGATGGCAAGCTTGTATACAGTACGTGTACAGTAGACATACAAGAAAACGAAGGTACAGTGCAAGCCTTTTTAACAGCACATCCAGAAATGGAAGCTATACAACTAGAGTCTTTACCAACAAAATTAGCGGAAAAGCAAGCTAATGGCATGCTTCAAGTCTTTCCACAAGACTTTGGCAGTGACGGTTTCTTTGTCGCCGCCTTTCGTAAAAAAGGAGAATCCAACTAATGGTGGATCAAGAGAAATTTAATGAACGTATTAACGATTTAGTCGAAGAAGCAGAAGAAAAGCCCGTTCGACGTGTAAAAAAAGAAAAGCCAAATTTAAAAGAATCCATTTATTCTTTACAACCTCATCAATTAGAAGAATGGCTAAAGGAAAATGGTGAAAAGCCTTTCCGCGCTGCTCAAATTTTTGACTGGTTGTATAATAAACGTGTAAAGACATTTGAAGAAATGTCAAACCTTTCAAAGGGATTACGCGAAAAGCTAACAGCAAATTTTGCATTATCCACACTCTCAACCATTATTAAACAGGAATCTAAAGATGGTACCATTAAATTTTTATTTCAATTACAAGATGGGTATTCAATAGAAACGGTATTAATGCGCCATGAGTATGGAAATTCTGTTTGTGTAACAACACAAGTAGGCTGCCGAATTGGCTGTACGTTTTGCGCATCCACTCTAGGTGGTTTGAAGCGACATTTATTAGCAGGAGAAATCGTTGAGCAAGTTGTCAAAGTGCAGCAAACTTTAGATGAATTAGGTGAGCGAGTATCACATATTGTCATTATGGGTATTGGCGAACCTTTTGATAACTATGATGCAATGATGAACTTCTTAAAAGTGATCAACCATGAAAAAGGTTTAAATATCGGTGCACGTCATATTACAGTATCAACATCTGGTATTGTTCCGAAAATTTATCAATTTGCAGATGAACAATTACAAATTAACTTTGCTGTTTCTCTGCATGCGCCAAACCAGGAAGCACGTCAAAAGCTAATGCCAATTGCTCGTGCTTATAAATTAGAAGAATTAATGGAAGCTGTACGATACTATACTAAAAAAACAGGTCGACGAGTGAGTTTTGAGTATGGATTAATGTCTGGCGAAAATGATTCAGTAGAAATAGCAGAGGAGCTATCTGCATTAATTAAAGGAATTAAATGTCATGTCAACCTAATTCCTGTAAACTATGTACCAGAACGTGATTATGTTCGTACATCTCGTAGTCAAATTTTTGCTTTTGAAAAAACATTAAAGAAAAATGGTATTAACGTAACGATCCGCCGAGAGCAAGGTGCAGATATCGCTGCTGCGTGTGGTCAATTACGTGCACAAGAGAGATCTGAAGAAACGAGGTGACCAGTATTGGAATACACAGTCGAAAGTGATATTGGTTTAAAACGATCCATTAATGAGGACCGTGCTGCATTCTTTAAACGTCCAGATGGGCTTGCACTAGCACTTGTTGCGGATGGCATGGGTGGTCATAATGCTGGTGATGTAGCAAGTGATATGGCAATCCAACAGATGGAATCCTTTTTTTTACAGGCAGACACACATCATTTTGTATCCACAACATCAAAAAAAGAATGGTTATTACAAACAGTTCAACAATTGAATAAAACAATATATGACTATTCTTTATCACATGAAGACTGTAAAGGAATGGGCACGACATTTATTGCGGTGTTAATCGAAGAACAACATTGCTTCATTGCACATGTGGGGGACAGTCGTGTGTATTATTTCTTTGAAGATGGTGCACAACAAATAACAAGAGATCATTCATATGTGAACGTCTTGGTCGAAAATGGTGAGATAAGCGAAGAAGAGGCTTTGACACATCCAAAGAAAAATTTCATCTTAAAAGCGGTTGGGACAGAGGACACAATCGAACCAGACTTTTATGAAGTAGATTTAGCATCAGAATCGTATTTACTCATTTGTTCAGATGGATTAAGCAATAAACTAACTGTTTATGAAATGGCATCGATAATTACGTATCCAGACTCCATTAAGGAAAAGGGGCGTAAACTTGTAGAATTAGCAAATGCCAGCGGGGGAGAAGACAATATCTCCCTCGTGCTATTAACGAAAAAGGATGAGGAGGTGTAAGAATGCTTGTAGGTAAAAGAATTAGTGACCGTTATAAAATTATAGAACTCATTGGTGGCGGAGGTATGTCCAATGTTTATTTAGCACACGATATGATCTTAAATCGTGATGTAGCCATTAAAATATTACGCTATGATTTTTCCAATGAGGATGAATTACATCGACGTTTTCAACGTGAGGCACTGTCTGCTACAAGTCTTACACATCCGAATATTGTTAGTGTTTATGATGTAGGTGACGATGGGGATCTACATTATATTGTGATGGAATATGTTCAAGGAAAAACATTAAAGCAGTACATACAAGAATTTGCACCAATTTCTCCTGCTAGAAGTGTGCATATTATGAAGCAATTAACGTCTGCCATAGCTAATGCCCATGAAAACCATATTATCCACCGTGATATTAAACCGCAAAATATTTTAATGGATGCAGAAGGTAATGTGAAAATTACGGATTTCGGTATTGCCATGACGTTAAGTGCTACATCGTTTACTCAAACAAACTCTGTGCTTGGTACAGTGCATTATTTATCACCAGAGCAAGCGCGCGGCGGTACAGCTACAAACAAATCAGATATTTACGCACTCGGTATTGTGTTATATGAATTATTAACAGGTGAACTTCCATTTTCTGGTGAATCAGCTGTTTCAATTGCTCTTAAGCATTTACAAGCCGAAACGCCTTCTGTCCGCGCTTTTGATGCAACGATTCCTCAAAGCTTGGAAAATGTAGTTTTAAAGGCTACTGCCAAAGATTCATCCCATCGTTATACTACAGTGGAAGAAATGTATGAGGATTTGGAAACCGTACTATCACCGTCTCGAATCAACGATCCCAAATTTGTCATACCTGTGGATAATGATGTGACGAAGGCTATTCCTATCATTAAAGAGCAGATGCATAAAAAAGACGAAGATTTAACCAAAACAAGAGTTATTGAACCGATTATGGAAGCTAAAGCTCCATCTCAACCACAGCCTAAAAAGCCTGTAGAAAAGCCAGTTCCCGTTAAGGCAAAGAAGAAAAATTGGCCAAAGTATGTTGCGGGACTATTTATTGCAGCGATTGTCATTTTCCTATTCTTTATTTTTGCAAAAGATTTATTTAGCCCGAAAAAAGTGGCTATACCAGATGTAGCAAATTTAACAATAGAGGAAGCGACAAAAAAATTAGAGGCAGATGGATTTGTTGTTGGTGAAGAACATCAGGAGCGAAATCACGAGGAAATTGAAAAGGGGAA
This sequence comes from Lysinibacillus sp. G01H, assembly GCF_028872195.1. Taxonomy (NCBI): domain Bacteria; kingdom Bacillati; phylum Bacillota; class Bacilli; order Caryophanales; family Bacillaceae; genus Lysinibacillus; species Lysinibacillus sp. G01H. Next base: position 1,036,781 of record NZ_CP118397.1, read on the forward strand.
GGTTATTGAAACAGACCCTGCAAAAAATGCATTACGTGAAAAAGGCTCAGAGGTAGACTTAATCGTTAGTTTAGGTGTAGAGATGACGACTGTTGATAATTATGTAGGACAAAATTATAGTCAAGTTGAAGCTTTAATAAAAGGTAAATATAAGGATGTCATAAAAGAGGATGTTCCTTCTCGTGAACCAGAAGGAAGAATCATTGAGCAAAGCATACCGCCAAATTCTGAGGTAGTAGCGAAAGAAGAAACAATCACGTTTAAAGTTAGCCAAGGAGTTAGGATGGTAAGGGTTGAAAACGTTGTAAATTATACGAAAGCGGATATGGATGACTATGTGAAAAGAGTAGGTCTCAATTGGCGTATCTCTCGTGAAGAACATCATGAGACCATCCCAGCTGGCAGTGTAATTTCGCAATTGACAAAAGCGGGTACTATGGTAGAGGAAGGTTCTATGATATCTGTTGTCATAAGTAAAGGACCAGCGAAACAGCCTGATAAACTACGTCTCATACCTGTAGTCATTGAGTATAAACCTACAGAAGAGGGAATAGCCCAAAACATTCGAGTTGAAATTCAAGATAAAAATCATACATTGTCTGAACCAGTGGAAGTATTTGAAATTTTAAGTGATACGCCATACAACATTCAGCTTACAATTGAAGATGGCAAAGATGCGAGTTATAGAATAATCCGTGACTCAGAAATAATTTTAGAAGGCAAAGTTAATTATAATGATGTCGATTAAGGAGGAATTGGATGGCGCAAGGCCAAATAAGAAAAGCATTAAGCGGTTATTATTATGTATTTGATGGACATCAACTGATTCAATGTCGAGGACGTGGGGTATTTCGTAACCGTGGCGAATCCCCACTTGTTGGCGATATTGTAGAGTATACAATGGAAACAGAAGGCTCCGATGGGACTATACAAAAGATTTTAGAGCGTCAAAATGAATTGGTACGTCCGCCAATTGCTAATATTGATCAAGGTATTTTGGTATTTTCCGTAAAGGAGCCAAATTTCAATACCATTTTACTGGATCGTTTTTTAGTTGTGTTAGAATCCTTCCATGTACATCCTATTATTTGTTTAACAAAAATGGATCTGCTAGAAAAAGATGAACGTGAGGAATTACAAAATTATATAGCAGATTATGAAAGCATGGGCTATACAGTTTTGCAAACATATAAAGATGAAGAAGAATTAGTTGAACGATTACGTCCTATTTTAAAGGGAAAAACCACTGTTTTAGCTGGCCAATCGGGTGTTGGGAAGTCAACTTTGCTTAATACACTAATTCCAGAGTTGAACTTAAAAACGGGTATTATCTCCCAAAGTTTAGGACGGGGTAAACATACCACTCGTCATGTTGAACTGATAGAGGTCTGTGATGGTTTATTGGCAGATACACCTGGATTTAGTTCCTTTGATTTTGACGAAATTGAGAAAGAAGAATTAGGTGTATGTTTTCCTGAAATGGCTAGAGTGGCGGATGATTGTAAATTCAGAGGTTGCTTACACTTGAAAGAGCCTAAATGTGCAGTAAAGGCAGCAGTCGAATCAGGAGAAATTCGAGACTACCGCTACAAGCATTATGAACAATTTATGCAAGAAATTATGGATCGAAAGCCGAGGTATTAATGATGATACAAATAGCACCATCAATATTAGCAGCGAATTTTGCAAAGTTAGGTGAAGAAGTAAAGGAAGTAGAGCAAGCAGGTGCACAACTTATTCATATTGATGTAATGGATGGTCACTTTGTACCGAATATCTCATTTGGTTCCATTGTATTGGATGCTATCCGTCCATTAACGAAGTTACCATTAGATGTGCATTTAATGATAGAAAATCCAGATCAGTATATTGAGCAGTTCGCAAAAGCTGGAGCAGATTATATTACGGTACATGTAGAAGCATGCCGTCATTTACATCGAACAATTCAATTAATCCGTTCTTTTGGTGTAAAAGCGGGTGTTGTATTAAATCCACATACACCGATAGAATCAATTCAACACATTTTAGAAGATATTGATATGGTATTATTAATGACTGTTAATCCTGGATTCGGTGGACAAAAATTTATCCATTCTGTTGTACCTAAAATTAAAGCATTATCAACAATAATTAAGGAGCGGGGCTTAGATATTGCCATTGAAATTGATGGTGGTATTACTGCTGAAACAATTGTGCCATGTGCACAGGCTGGAGCGACAATTTTTGTAGCTGGGTCAGCCATCTATAGTAAAGAAGATCGAACAGCTGCTCTTCAAGAGATTTTATTAGCGGGCGAGGCAGCGATTAAAGGATGACGACAGTCGTTGTTTGTGCAGGTGGTCCAAAAAATGAGCTTTGTTCATTTTCATCGTTTCAGCAACAACAGGATGTTGTGTTTATCGGGGCTGATCGTGGCGCCTTATATTTAATTGAGCAGGGAATTACGCCCCATGCCATTGTAGGTGATTTTGATTCTTTAACAGATCAAGAATATCGACAAGTGATGGCACAAACCAATGATCAACAACGTTTCCAAGAAGAGAAAAATGAAACAGACACGGATTTAGCATTGCTGAAAGCCTATACGTTTGAACCACAAGAAATTATTTTGACAGGTGTGACGGGTGGGCGTTTAGATCATTACGAGGCAGCTGTCCGTTCTATTTATCGGTTACAAAAAGAGCATCCTCAAATTGAGTTAAAGATAATCAATCATACTAATATGTTGCAATTTTTACTACCAGGCACACATACAATTTATGCAGATGATCGATACCGTTACTTGTCTTTTTTTGCTCACGAGGAGCCTATTCAAGGTGTAACATTAAGACAAGTAAAATATGAAACAACGAATGAGGAAATTTCCTTAGGAACATCTCGATTTACAAGTAATGAAATAATAGGAACTTCAGGGTCTATATCTTTCTCGCAAGGCATATGTTTAATGATAAGAAGCATAGATTAGCGTAAGGGGGAGAGAGTCCTGAAAGTATATACGTTCCAATTGCCGAAATTCGTGAGTAGTATCACGCGTACGTGTATTAACCTATTTAAAAAAGATAAGAAAGTAAAAAAATCCGACTAGTGTTAGTCGGATTTTTTACTTTCTTATAGAATACTAATCAAGAAAAAAATCGATTGCGCTCAATGCGAAATCGATTTTTTAGAAGCAGCGATTAAACGCGCTCGATTTTACCTGATTTTAATGCACGAGCAGAAACCCATACACGTTTTGGTTTACCGTCAACTAAGATACGAACTTTTTGAAGGTTAGCACCCCAAGTACGTTTGTTAGCGTTCATAGCGTGGGAACGGTTGTTACCAGTACGAGCTTTACGTCCAGTGATTACACATTGTTTTGGCATGTTGTATTCCCTCCTTACTGTTGATGCTGAAAGATTATTATTTCAGTTCGGTATTTCACATACCATAATAATTTAACATACGATGGCGTTCAGTGCAACAGTTTTCACATAACCTTTCAAGAAAAAAACCTTTACAGACATAAAACGTTTATGAAAAGTAGAGAAGTTTAATGGAGAATAGTTCTCCTATCCTTTTCCTCGATAACCAAGTTTTAGCGATACACGTCTACCAGTATCAACTAATCGCTCAATTAATGTATTAATATGATCTTGAGAGACATTAAAGTTTACAAAACCAATACTAACTGCTCCTATCACTTCACCAAAACCATCTAAAATAGAGACAGCAATGGAAGAAGTACCTGCAGTTCGTTCTCCGTGACTTATTGCATAGCCTTGTTGCCGAATTTGGTGAAGCTGCTCCTCTAATTCGGCCATTTCATCTTTAGTTACTAGTTGCTCTAGAATTTCTTTGGATTGTATTGCTGACATTGAGGCAAGTATGGCCTTATTGGCCGCTCCGATATGCATAGGTATGCGGATACCCAATTGATCATAAATACGAATCGGATTTGCTGCACTGTCTATCCGTTCTATAATAATCGTATCTAATCCAGCTGGTTTACTTAAATAAACGCTTTCTTCAACCTCCCTTGCTAATCGTTCTAACTCAGGTCTAATTTTGCTAATATAATCCATCGTATCATACACTTGTAAGCCAAGTTCCATCCATATGGTTCCAAGCCGATAATATTTTGTCTGTTCATCTTGTTCAATCATCCCTTGTTTAATCATGGCTTTTAAAATTCTATGTAAAGTACTTAGCGGTAAATCGCATTTTGTAGAAAGCTCTGAAATGGACAAGCTACTGTCGTTTGCATCAGCAGCTAAAACCTTGGCAATTGTCATTGCCCGCTCTAATAATTGCATTTGTCCCACCTCCCTTCATCCTATTTTATTTTTATTCTCCACCTACGTCTAGTTCCAATATTCCCGTACAAATCAGAAGTCTAAACAAATGCTTTATTTAATACACGAAAGCTACAAAAAGATCCTTTAAGGCTTATTGAATAAATGTTAATACAGCTTTTTTTCCAAGGGTGAATGCAATCCAGATTGAAAGAAAAATAAAAGTTTTCTAAATATATTGACAGTATAGCATAAAACGAATATATTCTTCATATAAACTTTCCTCTTAACGGAAACGTTTTCCACTACACGGAAATGAGGTGAAAGGAATGCATTATTGTTCATCAATGTATGCGCCTTTGAAACACGTTATTGTAAAAGATTCGAAAGATGCTTTCCAAAGCCAAGCACATCTTAGTGAGGAATGGAAAACATTTAACTACTTATCTGAGCCTAATTATGAAGAAGCTCTAAGGGAATACGCTGAATTTATTGGGATTCTTGAAAAATATGTGGAGACTATTGAATATCTGCCTATAGCAGATGAAGTAGGATTAGATTCTGTCTACGCACATGATCCAGTTAAATTTACACCAAATGGTGCCATTATACTGAAATCAGGAAAAAAATTAAGACAACCAGAGGCAGCAGTATACAAGGACTTTTTACAGCAAAAAGGTATTCCAGTAATTGGTGAACTTACTGGAGAGGCAGTTTCAGACGGTGGAGATATTGTTTGGCTAGATAATCGAACGCTCGTTGTGGGTAGAGGTTATCGAACAAACGATGAAGCCATTCGTCAGTTAAAGGAAATGACAGCCGATATGGTAGATGAATTTATAGTTGTACAACTACCACATGATCTTGGTGAAGCTGAATGTTTACATTTAATGTCTTTCATAAGTATGGTAGATCGAGATTTAGCTGTTGTGCATTCGCGTTTAATGCCAGTATTTTTCAGACAACTGCTAATTGAGCGTGGCATCCAGCTAGTAGAAGTACCTAAAGATGAATATGATTCGTTAGGCTGTAATGTGTTAGCGCTTGCACCAAGGGTATGTGTGATTCCTCAAGGCAACAAAAAAACAAAGCAACAGCTACTTGATGCTGGAGCAACTGTGTACGAATATAAAGGCGATGAAATTACTGTTAAAGGAACAGGTGGGCCGACGTGCCTAACTTGCCCAGTAGTAAGAGGATAAAGGAGAAGATGAAAATGTTTAAAAATGTTATTGTTAAAAATCCAGGAAATAGTTTTGTAAACGGTTTAACAACTAGTGATTTAGGAAAGCCCATTTTAGATAAATTATTTGAACAACATGAACACTATGTAGAGGCTTTAAAAAAATGCGGTGTAGAAGTAACACAATTACCAGCCAATGAAGCATTCCCTGATTCAACATTTGTAGAGGATACAGCTGTATTAACGCCTGAATTTGCTATTATATCGAATCCTGGAGCAGCAGCTCGTAACCGCGAAATTGAAGAAATCGAACCAGCCGTAAAGCAATTCTATGAAAAAATTTACTATATTAAAGGTTCTGGAACACTTGATGGTGGAGATGTATTACAAGCAGAGAAAAAGTTTTACGTAGGGATCTCAGAGCGCACAAATGAAGAAGGCGCGCAGCAATTTAAAGAGATTGTTGAACAAGAAGGCTATGAAACAACTATTATTCCATTAAAAGAATTCTTCCACTTAAAAACTGGAATTGCCTATGTTGGGGAAAATCGTATGGTGCTAGCTGGTGAATTTGTCGATCATCCTGCATTTGAATCTTACGAAAAAATCGTGATTCCTACAGAGGATGAATATTCAGCTAATTGTATTCAAGTAAATGATTATATTATTATTCCAGCTGGCTATCCAGAAACAAATCGTAAATTACTGGACCTTGGCTATCAAACAATTGAACTTGATATGTCTGAATTTAGAAAACATGATGGTGGTTTAAGCTGTTTATCATTACGTTTTTAAGTAAATCTACCAATACCCAATCAATTTAAAAGAGAAAATTGATTGGGTACTTTCATTCTTAAAAAATCAGAATATTTAATATTTTTACATTATATGGGAAGTAGGGATGGATGTTGAATAAAGGGGATCAGCTTCACGATAATCAATTAAAACGTTCGATGAAAAGTCGTCACTTGTTAATGCTTTCACTTGGTGGTGTTATTGGAACAGGCTTATTTTTAAATGTAGGCTATACCATTAATCAGGCAGGACCAGGAGGCGCACTGATTGGTTACTTGTTTGGTGGTTTAATTTTGTTTATGGTCATGAATTGTCTTGGGGAATTGGCTGTTTACATGCCTGTTACAGGTTCTTTCCAAACATATGCAACACGTTTCATCAGTCCTTCAGCTGGTTTTTCATTAGGTTGGATGTATTTTGTCGGGTCTGCTGCCACAGCAGGCGTTGAATTTACGGCTGCAGGTATTTTAATGCAGCATTGGTTTCCTAGTGTACCAATTTGGATATGGTGTGCTGTGTTTATGGTTCTTTTATTTGTCTTAAATGCTTTAACAACGAAGGGCTTTGCTGAAGCAGAGTTCTGGTTTGCTAGTATAAAAGTTGTTGCAGTGATTGCATTTATCATTATTGGTGGAGCGGCAATCTTTGGTTTAATTCCATTAGCAGATCGTCCTACTCCACATCTCACAAATTTAGCACCTTCTGGTTTATTCCCAGCAGGTATTACGATTATTTTTGTCACAATGATGAATGTAATTTTTTCTTATCAGGGATCAGAGCTGGTGGGTATTGCAGCAGGGGAGACCGAGAACCCTGAAAAAAATATTCCACGAGCGATTCGTACAATTCTATTCAGAATCATCGTTTTCTATATTGCTTCCATAATTGTATTATCAGCAATATTCCCAGCATCAGAGCTTGGGCTTATGGAAAGTCCATTTGTCACGTTAATGAATTTAGCTGGTGTACCATATGCCGCTGGTATCATGAACTTTGTTATTTTGACAGCTATTTTATCAGTCGGTAATTCATGTTTATATGCATCAACACGTTTATTATTTTCCATGTCACAAGAGGGGATGGCGCCTAAGTTATTTGGTCGATTAACGAAAAATAAAGTACCTTTAAATGCGCTTATTTTTACGATGGTATTCTCACTCTTATCTTTATTAACTAGTGTAATGGAAGCCGATGCTGTATTTGTATTACTAATGTCGGTAGCAGGTATATCTGTCACAATTTCATGGATGGGGATATGTGCTTCTCAGTTAATGTTCCGTTATCGCTATGTGAAGTCGGGAGGAAATGTGGCTGATCTAAAATTTAAAACACCACTATTCCCGTTGATTCCAGTATTTTGTATAATCTTTTGTGTTTTAATTTTAGTATTTTTAGCGTTTGATCCAACGCAAAGGATTGGTTTACTATACGGGATTGGCTTCTTTATTGCCTGTATAATCTTTTATCAATTGAAATTAAAAAAAGCGGCGACTGCTGCTACAGATAGCAAAAGTGAAGAAACACTAGAAGTTCGTTAATCGTACCTCTAATGAATGGGAGTTAAAGGAGAATTTTATGAATACTTTTATGTGGGATACACCCGAAAAACTACGTGCCCTATTATGTGAACTTGTGAGCTGGGAAAGCCGAACATTAACGGCGGGCGAAAATAAATTTGCCTTTCGCTTAAAAGATAAATTGTTAACGCTTCCATACTTTGAAAAGCATCCAGACTTGATTGAATTACATGATGCAGGGCTTGGCAGAAATGCAGTGACAGCCTTCTATAAGCATCCCACGGCAACAGAAACTGTTGTGTTAATCAGTCACTTCGATACCGTGCATACGGAGGAATATGGTGAACTAGAGCCGTTAGCCTTTTATCCAGAAGAACTAACGAAAAAGCTAATGGAACCTAAATACCTAAAAGATTTACCAGAGGCAGCTCGCATTGATTTGGCATCTGGGAATTATTTATTTGGTCGCGGCACAATGGATATGAAAATGGGTCTTGCCTTACACATGCAGTTGATCGAAAAGGCAAGCTTAGAGCAATGGCCGATTAATTTGATTTTAACAACGGTCCCTGATGAGGAAGTCAACTCTGCTGGTATGAGAGCGGCTGTTGTGGAACTGGTGAGACTGCGGGAACAGCATGGTTTAACTTATAAATTATTTTTAAATAGTGAGCCATCGTTTTCACAAGGGCCTTCGGATACGAATGAATATATTTATTCAGGTACAATTGGTAAAATCATGCCTGCTGCTTTGTTCTACGGAAAAGAGACACATGTCGGTGAGCCATTAAAAGGGATGACAGCTACCTTTATCGCTTCCTATATGACACAGCATATGGAGTGGAATCCCCTTTTCCGTGAAACAGATTTAGGTGAAAGCACACCACTACCCGTTTCTCTACAATTAAAAGATTTAAAAATGGAGTATTCTACACAAACACCATACCGTGCGGCGGCACTTTACAATGTCTTTTTGTTAAAACGGACAGCGGCTGAGGTAATGGCTATTTTTGAGGAAGTTGCGTTACAGGCAATGGCTGCTTGCAATGCGCACTATCAGGACATTTGTACACGAGAAAATGTTCAGGGTGTGGGCAAGGTAAAGGTCTTACGCTACGAGGCATTATTGGAGCATGCGATTGATAAGTTAGGAGCTGAGGAAGTACAAGCGATTAAGCAGCAGGTTCAGCAGCATCCTGCATGGGATGATCGTGAAAAATCGATTCGTATTGTGGATCAGCTCATGATTCGCTGTCAGGAATTAGCACCTGCCACAGTCCTGTTATATGCGCCACCTTACTATCCAGCCATTAATTCATCCAACCATCCATTAGTGAAACAGTCGATTGAATTAATGAAGCAAACAGCTCAAACATTTGATATTGAGGTGGAGCAGATCCACTACTTTAACGGAATTTGTGATTTAAGCTATGTCAACTATTCAGATGCATCCAATGAGTGGCTAGCATTTGAGCGGAACACACCCGTATGGGGCGATACGTATCATATTCCATTCAAAGAGATGGCGGCATTACAAGGTCCTGTATTAAATGTCGGTCCATTTGGAAAGGATGCCCATCAAAAAACAGAGCGATTGCATGTGGATAGTGCGTTTAAAGAGATGCCTGTTATGCTTGACACGCTTATTAAAAGCTTATTTTAGCCATATAAATTTTTCGATATTTAATTGAATACAATGTAAAAAGTTGATGCTATAAAGGTATCAACTTTTTTATTTATCAGAAAAATTTAGAATGACTTGTATTTTTCGTTATCATGACGATACATATAGGACATTATAATTATTTGAAAGTGGGCATGAGGAGAGAGCATGATGGAAAATCAAGAAAAATTAGCTTTTTCTATTCGCGAAGAAATGGTTCAGTCGAATTTAAAAGGGATGAGAATAGTTGCTTGGACACTCATGTATGTATCAGCCATTATTTCGTTAATACATTATGGAGAGGTATTTTTTGTGAAGGCGGAAAGAGCCATGGTTCCCGTCTATATTGCCATTCATATTGCCATGTTTTATATAAATGTTGCAGTATTATTATTTATCCGAGAAAAGCGAATTCATATTACTCCTGTTAATATACAGAAGTATGAACGGTTGGTTGTTGTTTATATTTACACAATAATGCTATTGATTACTGCGATATCGGTATTGGATGTTTACTTTTTCCGTCATGCAGCACTGTATGAGGTTATTTTAATCATTATTTGTACGGTATTCGCATTACCTTTACGAAAAATTGTCTGGATTATTTTGCTTTCTGCATCAGCCATTATTGTGAGTGCATATATGAGTGCTGGAATATCGAGTGAAAATATAAAAATTATATTACCCATGTCATTATTAATACCTATTGGTGTAATGATTCAATATCAGACCTATAAGGTTCGTAAACAAATCCATACCCAGCATATTTTATTGAATGAGGAAATGACCAAAACGAAGCGACTATCAGAATTGTTGGCTATTAAAAATAATGAATTGGCAGAGCAAGCATTAAAAGATTCTTTAACGAATCTACCTAATCGACGTGCATTTAATCAAAAATTGAATAAGATAGGACAGCAACTTTATCAAACACAACCTTTAACAGTCATAATGATTGATATTGATTGCTTTAAAAAATTTAATGATTATTATGGACATTTGCAGGGAGATGCTGCAATTGTCAAAGTCGCATCTCTATTGGAGGAAATTGCAGGGAAGTATAATGCATTTGTTGCCCGTTGGGGTGGCGAGGAATTTGTTATGATAAGCCAGCATACTCATAAGGTTGCTGAACCTGTATGTGAAGAAATTTTAGAAGAAATTCGACAACTTAATATCCCGCATTTACAATCTACTATTGCCCAACAAGTTACTGTTAGTATTGGAATGTGTCAAGCTAAAATCGCAAAATATGAGCATTTACAAACATGTTGTGAATTAGCTGACCAAGCGCTATATTTGGCAAAGCAAAACGGACGAAATAACTATTTCTGCAAAATGGCAATTTTTGATGAAGAAGCAAATGCGTCTATTTGAAGTCATAAAACGTTGCTACGAAGCCCTTCAATACCCCCTTAGGTTGCTTAAATTATAACGAAAGTGTTACAATATAGTTTAGTCAAAAAGAGCCAAGGAGGCATTTCTATGTCAATTGAATTAAACAATGAATTCGGCCAAATTGATATTTCAACAGATGTACTTGCACAAATTGCTGGTGGAGCTGCTGTAGAATGCTACGGTATTGTTGGCATGGCATCTAAACATCAAATTCGTGATGGTCTAACTGATATTTTACGTAAAGAAAACTTCGCAAAAGGTGTTGTAATTCGACAACAGGACGACGATTTACATATAGATATGTACATTATTGTTAGTTACGGAACAAAAATTTCGGAAGTGGCTTATCAAGTACAATCGAAAGTGAAATATACAGTAGATAAAACATTAGGTATGAGCGTAAAATCTGTCAATATCTTTGTACAGGGCGTTCGTGTAGCGAATTAAGAGGAGGAACTAAATCGAATGCAGTCTTTAGACGGTATAAAGTTTGCTGAAATGGTACAAATGGGGGCGCATCACCTATACCAAAATGCAAATTATGTAGATTCATTAAATGTTTTCCCTGTTCCAGATGGTGATACAGGTACAAATATGAACTTATCGATGACATCTGGTGCAAAGGAAACAGAGCATGCTGCTTCAGAGCATATTGGTAAAACAGCACAGGCATTATCAAAAGGCTTGTTAATGGGAGCGCGTGGGAATTCAGGCGTTATTCTATCTCAGTTATTCCGTGGTTTTGGGAAGTTTATTGAGAAGGAGTCAACAATTGATGCAAAGGGCTTTGCTGGAGCATTCCAAGCGGGTGTTGATACGGCATATAAAGCTGTTATGAAGCCAGTAGAAGGAACGATATTAACGGTGGCACGTGAAGCTGCGAAAAAAGGTCTAGAAGTAGCAGAAACTGAAAACGATATCATTGCCGTAATGGAAGCTTTTACAGCAGAGGCAAAGGCATCGTTGGATCGTACACCTGACCTACTGCCTGTTTTAAAAGAAGTGGGTGTGGTAGATAGTGGTGGTCAAGGCTTACTATTTGTGTATGAAGGATTTTTAGCTTCCTTGAAGGGGGAGGCTCTTCCGGAGAAAAATGATGCGACGCTAGATGATTTAATCAATGCAGAACATCATAGAGCCCAAGATTTCATGAACACTGCTGATATTGAATTTGGTTACTGTACAGAGATAATGGTACGCTTAGAAGAAGGAAAAGAACCTTTTAATGAAGAACAATTCCGTAATGAATTAAATCCTTTAGGTGATTCTTTACTTGTTATTTCAGATGAGGAAATTGCGAAGGTTCATATCCATTCCGAGCAACCAGGTTCTGTTCTATCGATTGGCCAAAAATACGGTAGTCTTATAAAAATTAAAGTTGATAATATGCGTGAGCAGCATTCAGCAATCGTGGGTGAAGAACATAAAGCGCCCACGCCTACCAAAAAAGTAGAAAAGCATCCGTATGCTATTGTCACGATTGCTATGGGTGAGGGTGTAGCAGATTTACTGCGCTCTATCGGTGCTTCCTATGTCATTGAAGGCGGTCAAACAATGAATCCTTCAACTGAAGATATCGTGAAAGCTGTACAAGAAATCGGGGCAGAAAAAGTATTAATCTTACCGAATAATAAAAATATAGTGATGGCAGCAGAGCAAGCGGTTGAACTATTAGAAATTGATGCAGCAGTTGTTCCTACTAAGACGATTCCTCAAGGAATGGCAGCGATTTTAGCGTTTAACCCAGAGGCGGCTGTTGATATAAATAAAAAAACAATGTCAGAAGCATTTGCAAATGTGAAGACAGGTCAAGTTACCTATGCAGTGCGTGATACATCTATTGATGGTGTTGAAATTCGCAAAGATGATTTTATGGCATTGGCAGAAGGTAAAATTGTCCTTTCTACACCAGCACTAAAGGATGCAGCTGAAAAAGTAATTAAGGATTTAGTCGATGAAGATGCTGAGATTGTTACAGTGATCTATGGTGAAGATACAACTGAACAAGCTGCCTCTGAGTTGGTAGCTTTCATAGAAGAGAACTATCCAGATGTAGAAGTTGAATTATTTAATGGCAAACAAGGGTTATATCCATATATTATTTCAGTAGAATAATTACATGCTACTTTGCTATTCCGTAAAGAAAGCAGTGCACAAAACGTGTACTGCTTTTGTTTATGCTACAAAGAGAATGTTGGATTAAATTTATTAAAAACGTACTAAATATGAATCATTCAATGTACGTACCCACAGGATATAAAATTTGGAAATATTGGATTATCAACGCTTTCATAGTTGTGTATATATGGTGCGGACAATAAATGAGCATAAATATTTACTATAAATTATAGTAGTGGTAATTTTCTGAAAGTTGATAAATTAAATGCTTTACTTTTATAGTACCTATCAAGCATGATATAAATAAAAATAAATATTATTATACAGATAGAATAGAGGGGTGTTTGTATGAAGTTTACTTCAGTATTTGATATTATTGGACCAGTCATGATTGGGCCTTCCTCCTCTCATACGGCAGGAGCAGCTCGCATTGGGCGTGTTGCAAGGGATTTATTTGGTAGACAACCTAAATGGGCAAAAATTCATTTATATGGATCATTTGCAGAAACGTATAGAGGGCATGGTACAGATGTTGCAATTGTAGGAGGCTTATTAAATTACGATACATTTGATGATCGCATTAAAACGGCATTTGAAGATGCCAAAAAAGCAGGATTAGAATACGAATTCATTCCTGAAACAGCTAATACTGAGCATCCAAATACGGCTCGACTTGTCATTGGAGACGATGAAGGGGAAATGTCAGTAGTCGGTATTTCAATTGGTGGCGGAAAAATTGAAGTCAGTGAAGTCAATGGCTTTAAGTTACGTTTAACTGGTGGTATGCCAGCTATTCTTGTTGTTCATGATGATCGTGCTGGCTGTATTGCCAATGTAGCCAATTGTTTGGCGATGCATGAAGTCAACATTGGGCATATGGAGGTATCACGTATCGAACGTGGTTTAACTGCTTTAATGGTAATTGAAGTTGATCAAAACATTGAGGATAAGGTGCTACAGCAAATATCTTTAATTCCATATATTACAAAGGTCTCAAAAATTAATAACTAAGGAGGTGTCCCGTGATGGACGTTTTATTTCATAATGTTCGTGAACTTGTTGAACGAGCAGAGAAAGAAGATAAATTAATATCAGAAATTATGATTGAACAGGAAATATTGATAACTGGTAGAACACGTGAAGAAATCATCCAGCAAATGGATCGAAATCTAACAGTGATGGAAGAAGCAATTGAACGTGGATTACAAGGTGTGCAATCAGTAACAGGTTTAACTGGTGGGGATGCCGTATTACTTCAAAATTATATTGCACAAGGAAAGTCACTTTCAGGTGATTTATTATTAGATGCAGTAAGTAAAGCGGTTGCAACTAATGAAGTAAATGCTGCAATGGGAACAATCTGTGCAACACCAACAGCAGGTTCAGCAGGTGTAGTACCAGGAACACTGTTTGCAGTAAAAAACAAACTAAATCCAACTCGTGATCAAATGATTCGTTATCTATTTACGTCAGGAGCATTTGGATTTGTGGTAGCCAATAACGCTTCCATTTCTGGGGCTGCTGGCGGTTGTCAGGCAGAGGTTGGTTCAGCTGCAGGTATGGCTGCCGCTGCTATTGTCGAAATGGCTGGAGGTACACCACAGCAATGTTCCGAAGCGTTTGCCATTACACTAAAAAACATGCTAGGTCTTGTCTGTGACCCAGTGGCTGGCTTGGTTGAAGTCCCTTGTGTTAAACGTAATGCTATGGGAGCATCTAACTCCCTAGTAGCGGCCGATATGGCACTTGCTGGTGTAACAAGTCGTATTCCATGTGATGAAGTAATTGGTGCTATGTATCGCATTGGACAATCTATGAGTCCTAATCTTAAAGAGACGGCACGAGGCGGTCTAGCAGCAACACCAACAGGTAAGGCGATCAGTAAAGCCATTCTTGAAAATGGTGGCTTACAAAGCATTAAAGCCCTTCAATAAAAAATAAGAAACATGCTATCTAAATAGGTAGCATGTTTTTTGTGTTGATGGATAGCTTACTGGAAAGAAAAACCCTCTTACGTACATAGTCGATTTAAGTATAATTAAATTTTAATAAGGGAATGTATTTATCTTAATTATATAGCAGGGACGTGAATAGAGATGGATTTGCGTAATTTGAAAACATTTCATGTTGTTTCAACTTACCTCAACTTTACAAAAGCGGCTGAAATTTTAAATTATAGCCAGCCTACAATTAGCCAACAGATTAAAGCGTTAGAGGAAGAGTTAGGGCATATCTTAATTAATCGAATGGGCAAGAAAATGTTTCTTTCTCAAGTAGGAAAAATAGTAAAGGAACATACAGATCAATTATTTGGGATTATTGAAGAAATGGAACAGGATTTGAAGAATTTCGAAAAGCCATTTGGTCATTTGACAATCGCTGCACCAGAGTTTTATTGTGGCTATTATTTATCGCATATTATCGGCTCGTTTTTAAAACAGTACCCTCAGGTAAACCTAAAACTTCTTTGTGCCAATAGTAAAGAAACAGCCAAACTTGTGAGTTCAAATCAAGCAGATATAGGTTTTGTAGCTGGACACCCTAGTTACGCTGGTGTAGAGGGGATTTTATTGGAGGAAGAGGATTTAGTATTGGTTGGAAATCCGCTTATTATAAAGGATCGTAATGTGCAGGAAATATTCGATGATTATCCCTTTATAACCTATGGAATGGATGACTGTATTGTCAGCTGCCTGCAAGAAATTAAGTGTAAGCCACAAACAGTAGTGGAATTTGGAAGCGAGGAAGCAATTAAGAGAGCAGTATTGGAACAAGTGGGTCTAGCCTTGTTGAGTGATATTATTATACAAAAAGAGGTAACCAAAGGGAGTCTTCAAGTTCTGTACCGATTCCCTAAAAAGTTACCTACCTATTTAATTTTTCCACAAAATGCTAAAACATTTAGTAATGTAAGCACATTTATTGATTTAGTTAAAGATACTTGGAAAACAATTTAATTAGTTTGTATATCGAAAAATGAAAAGAATGTTGCAGCCTGGTGAAACCGCAGGGATGTAACGTTCTTTTTCATTTTTGGATGTATCCCGATGAATTTATATGTAAATTTATCAATAGTAACTATTTAAAATAGTAATTTTTTATTTATTTTTTTATCAATTACAATGAATAAGACGGAAATTTCAAAAAAAGGGGATGGCTTTTTATGTTGGAGAGATATGTTACGCATTGATAGTGGTCATGAAAATTTGTTTTTAATCAATGATTCAACTAAGGAGGATGGCGAATGAGTAAATTTATAGCTAATAAAGAAATAGAGCAACAAAAAGGAATTAATGTTTATGTGTTAATCTTTTGCCTTATTGTTGTATCATCCATTTTAACGTATTTTATTCCAGCTGGTTCATTTCAACGGGAAGAAGTTAATGGACGTCAAGTGATTCAACCTGGGACATTTAGTTTTACAGATATGAACCCCATTGGCTTTTTAGATATTTTTAGCAGTGTACATTCTGGCATGATGCAAGGAGCAAGTATTATTTTCTTCGTATTGATAGTAGGAGGTACCTTTGGAATACTATCAGCCACAGGAGCATTAGAATCCTTTATCGCCATGCTATCTGTAAAAATGGCTAAACGCGAAATGTTAATAATACCAGTATTAATGTTGTTTTTCGCCTGTGCTGGGTCATTAATGGGGATGTCTGATGAAACGATTGTATATGTAGGGATTCTTGCACCGCTTGCTGTTGCCCTAGGGTTTGATGCAATTACAGGTTTTGCTATTGTTATTCTTGGTGCATCTGTCGGATTTTCGGCAGCTGTTATGAATCCGTTTACAGTAGGAATAGCACAAGAGATTGCGGGCTTGCCTTTATTTTCGGGAGTTGCTTTTCGAATTGTCATTTTTATTGTCTTATACACAGTAGCAACAATATATGTTTATCGCTATGCAAAAAAAGTGAAAAACAATCCTGAACTTGGATTTTATGGAAATTTCCGCAATGATGAGGGTGATTTCGTACAGGGGAATTCGAAAATGGAAATCAGACATAAGCTTGTTATGGCTACATTTCTTTTGAATTTTATCGTATTGATGTACGGGGTTGTAAAACTAGGTTGGTACATTACTGAAATAGCTGGTTTATTTTTATTGTTTGGTATTTTAATGGGGATTATTGGCAAATTATCACCTTCGCATATTGCTAATTCATTTATGAAGGGTGCAGGGGATTTAGTTGGTGGCGCTCTTATCATTGGGTTAGCTCAGTCTATTTTAGTGATTTTCAATAACTCAGGATTGATTGATACAATTCTCTTTTACACATCTGCATTACTTGATTCAGTTCCACCTGTACTAAATGCAGTAGGGATGTTTATTTTTCAGTTATTTTTAAATTTTTTAGTACCATCAGGAAGTGGACAGGCTGCCTTAACGATGCCAATTATGGCGCCTTTATCAGATATGATTGGTGTTACAAGACAAACAGCCGTACTTGCCTATCAATTTGGAGATGGTATGTCGAATATTATTTTCCCAACAGTAGGTTTTTTAATGGCGGGATTATCAATTGCGGGTATCCCTTGGGGTAAATGGATAAAGTGGATTTTTCCGTTTATGCTTATTCAAGTAACAGTTGCGGTAATATCGCTCATCATTGCACAAGTCATACAATACGGACCTTTCTAAAGGAGTTTAACAATGGAAATAATGAATATAAAAAAATTAACAGAAAAGGCAATAGAGGATCGCCGTCATCTGCACCAATACCCAGAGCTTTCTGGGGAAGAATACGAAACAAGTGCGTTTATTCGCAAAAGACTAGAGGAGTTAGATATAGAAATTCTAGATTATGAGCCTCCAGGTGTAGTGGCATTTATAAAAGGGACAAAGGGAACAAAAACTATTGCATTACGTGCCGATATAGATGCCTTACCTATAAAAGAAGAGGGAGACAAACCGTACATTTCAGACAGGCAAGGTGTTGCTCATATGTGTGGCCATGATGGTCATACTGCGATTTTATTAGCAGTTGCAACATGGGTAAGCTTAAATAGAGAGAAAATCGAGCCGAATATCAAGCTTATATTTCAATCGGCAGAGGAAATCACCCCAAGTGGTGCTGATTTATTAATTCAAAAAGGTGTGTTGGAAGATGTAGATGCTATTTTTGGCATTCACTTATGGCAAGGTTTAGAGAAAGGAAAGATAGGTTTAACACATGGGCCGATGATGGCTTCTATTGATGATTTTGAAATTATAATTCAAGGGTATGGTGGCCATGGATCAATGCCACATGAAACAATTGATCCTATTTATATAGCCAGCCATTTAATGCAAGCTTTTCAAAGTATCATAAGTAGAAATGTCAATCCTATCGATGCGGGTGTCATTACAGTTGGTAATATACAAGCGGGAACCACTTATAATATTATTCCTGATACAGCAAAATTAACTGGAACGATCAGAGCATTGACACCGAACACTGTAAAAATCATTAAAACGAAAATGGTAAGTTTAACAGAAGGAATTTGCCGAGCATTTGGAGCAGAAGGAAAAATCGATTTTATTTTAGGAACACCTCCGCTCGTCAATGATCCAACACAATCGCGATTTATTGAATCGATTGTACGGGAACAATTTGGAGATACCGCATTTAAGGTAGTCGAACCAGTCATGGGTGGAGAAGATTTTTCTTATTATTTACAACATAAGCCTGGAGCATTTGTTTTTGTAGGTATGGGTGGTGACAAAAGCCAATATCCACACCATCATCCACGATTTGATCTAGATGAAGATGTTTTCCCTGATGCGATTCAACTATTTATAAATATTATCTTGCAACATAAATAATCAGACTATTTATACGAAAAGGAGTTTTACATCGTGATAAAAAAGATTGAAGTGTTTGCAGCACGTTTACAATTAAAGGAACCATTCGTTATTTCTTATGTTCATTTAGATGATATGCCAACTATTCTTACCAGAATAGAGACGGATGAGGGTGTAGTTGGCTGGGGCGAAGCTGTGCCTGATCAAAATGTGACGGGTGAAACTTGGGAGAGCACGTATCACGTTATTAAACATGAATTAGCACCATTATTGATTAATGAAGATCCATTTGCAGTAGATCGTATTCATAAAAAGTTTAATGAAAAAATTGATGGAGTCCCTTCAGCAAAAGCCGCATTGGACATTGCGCTCTATGATTTAATGGGGAAAATGACTGGTCAACCAGTTTATCAATTAATTGGTGGAAAAGCACATGAGGAATTACAGGTGCCAAGAGTAATTAGTATTAAGAGTCCAGAGGAAATGGCTCAAGATGCAAGTGAATTTGTAAAATCGGGTTTCCGTAATATTAAAATTAAGGTTGGTACAAATGCTGATTTAGATATTGCTCGTATTCGTGCGGTAAGAGAAGCAATAGGTGATGAGGTGCAACTGCGGGTAGATGCCAATCAAGGTTGGAATAGGATGGAGACACTAAAAGTAATTAGAGAAACTACAACTTGTCATGTAGATTGGTACGAGCAACCAGTAAAAGCACATGATTTAAGAGCGTTAAAAGAAATTAGAGCCCTTTCACCTTGTAGTATTATGGTAGACGAGGGTGTTCATACTATTTATGATTTAGTCGATGTCATAGAAATGCGTGCTGCGGATATGCTAAATATAAAATTGATGAAATCAGGTGGAATCTATCCAGCTCTAGCTCTTGCAAGTCTTGCGGAGGCTGCAGAGATGCCTTGTCAAGTAGGCTCTATGGTTGAATCAGCAATCGGAACAATGGCTGGGGCACACCTAGCCATCAGTAAGTCGATAATCCATACAAACGAGATGGTCGGACCATTAATGTTTGTAAAAGATGTGGCAAATGTTACATACTATAAAGACATCCTGCAGTTAAGCGATAAAGCTGGATTAGGAATAGAAGTTGATGAGCAATATGTGAAAGAAATTACATGTTTCTCCTGTGAAATTAAATAATCAAAAGCTTAACCCTATCAATCATTGGTAGGGTTTTTGCTTATGTGTAGGGTTAGTGAAATAATTTATGGTAAATTAGATAGAGAGAGTATAACACTACATAAACAATCAATGAAGGGAGTTGTGGGATAAGATGACTGAATTATATGGACCCGTCAATGAATTAAAAGGCGTCGGGAAAGAAACAGCAGCCCATCTTGAATCACTAGGAATCAATACAATAGCTGATTTATTATGGACGTTCCCACATCGACATGAAGATTTTCGTTTAAAAGATTTAGCACAAACACCACATAACGAACGGGTTACAGTTGAGTGTAAGGTGGAGCGGGAGCCTACGATTTTATTTTTAGGTCGCAATAAGTCAAGACTCCAAGTAACTGTTTTAGCAGGAAGACATTTAGTGAAAGTCGTATTTTTCAATCAGGGCTATTTAAAGCAAAAGCTTGTACCTGGTTCCATTATTACGGTGACTGGTAAATGGGATCGTGGTAGACAAGTAATCAATGGCACTTCAGTTACATTTGGTCCTAAAACAGATCAAGTTGACTTTGAGCCTGTCTATAGTCTGAAAGGTTTGATCCCCCAAAAAAGATTTCGAAAATATATGCGACAAGTGTTAGACGATTGTGGGGAAGTACTGCCAGAGACCATTCCATATTATTTACAAGAGTCGTATAAGCTTGTTTCAATAAGAGAGGGCTTGGAGGGTATTCATTTTCCACTGAATGCTGAACATGCTAAACAAGCAAGGAGACGCTTTGCCTATGAGGAGCTATTAAATTTCCAATTGCGTATTCAAGCTTTACGGAAAATAAGGAAGGATAGTGAACACGGTACAGTTATTCAATTTAATGTGCATAAGTTACGAGATTTTATCGCTTCCTTACCCTATGAATTAACGAATGCTCAAAAGCGCGTGGTGAATGAAATTTGTAAGGATTTGAAGGAACCACATCGAATGAATCGCTTGCTACAAGGGGATGTAGGTTCAGGTAAAACCGTCGTAGCAGCAATAGGGCTATATGCGGCCGTAACAGCAGGTTTTCAAGGCGCCTTAATGGCACCAACTGAAATATTAGCGGAACAGCACTTAGAGAATTTGAAAGAATGGTTCCAACCATTTGGCGTTCGTGTTGCACTCTTATCCGGATCCACTAAAACAAAAGAGCGACGTGCGATATTAGCTGATTTGGCAAATGGAGATCTTGATATTGTTATTGGTACACATGCACTAATCCAGCCAGATGTTATTTTTCATAAACTTGGCTTTGTCATCACGGATGAACAGCATCGCTTTGGTGTGGAGCAACGACGTATTTTGCGTGATAAAGGGGAGAATCCCGATGTGCTTTTTATGACAGCTACCCCGATACCACGAACATTAGCTATTACTGCATTTGGGGAAATGGACGTATCGATGATTGATGAAATGCCAGCAGGGCGTAAGCAGATTGAAACGCATTGGATGAAGAAAGAACAATTCGGCTCCGTTTTATCTAAGCTAGAATTAGAGTTAGCGGCTGGAAGACAAGCCTATGCGATTTGTCCGCTTATTGAGGAATCCGATAAGCTTGATGTTCAGAATGCTGTGGAAATTTATGAGCAGCTAGCGACTTATTTTAAAGAACGTTATCATGTCGGTTTAATGCATGGGCGTTTATCAGCTGATGAAAAAGATGCGGTTATGCGTGCTTTTAGTGAAGGGACTATTCAAGTTTTAGTTTCTACAACCGTTGTAGAGGTAGGAGTAAATGTACCAAACGCTACCTTTATGATTGTCTATGATGCTGAACGCTTTGGCTTAGCACAGTTGCATCAGCTTCGAGGTCGCGTTGGTCGTGGTGAGCACCAATCATACTGTATTTTACTTGCAGATCCTAAGTCTGAAGAGGGGAAAGAACGTATGCAATCGATGACAGAAACAAATGATGGTTTCCGTTTAGCTGAAAAAGATCTTGAATTAAGGGGGCCAGGAGACTTTTTTGGTAGAAAGCAAAGTGGTTTACCTGATTTTAAAATAGCTGATTTAGTACATGATTATCGTATATTGGAGACCGCTAGAAAAGATGCCTCAGAAATGCTTGAAACAAAAGCGTTTTGGCAGGATGACGACTATCAATACTTGCGTAAAATGCTAGAAGATACTGGTGTTTTACAAGGAGAGCGCTTCGATTAATGTGGGAAGCTTGTTAGCAAAGAAAGAGTGTAAGTACTTGATTTCAAAACAAGTCTTGCATTCTTTTTTTATACTCTATATACTGATATTAGTACCAAGTGCTAATAACAACTCAAAAGGTGGCGAATGAAGTTGAGACGAACGAAAAAAGAGCGACAGCGACTACTATCTGAAACGATAGCTGAAAATCCATTCGTCACAGATGAACAGCTAGCAACACAGTTTCAGGTAAGTGTCCAAACAATTCGTTTAGACCGTATGGAATTATCAATACCAGAATTACGCGAGCGAATTAAAGACGTTGCTTCAAAAAGCTATGAAAATGAAGTGAAATCTCTCCCGATTGATGAGGTCATTGGGGAGATAGTAGATATTGAATTAGATCATCGAGCACTCTCGATTTTTGATGTACAAGAAGAGCATGTTTTTCAGCGTAATGGCATCGCACGTGGGCATCATTTGTTTGCGCAAGCAAATTCATTAGCGGTTGCAGTAATTGATGACGAACTAGCATTAACCGTACATTCCAATATTACGTTTGTGAAACCTGTACGAGCTGGAAATCGTGTTATTACAAAAGCGATTGTTATCGGACGAGATGAACAAACACATCGAACAAAAGTTGAGGTAACATCTACCGTTAATGGTGAAACCGTTTTTGTTGGTGAGTTTGATATGTACCGCACGAAAGGTAAAGGTGAGTAACAATGAAATTAGCGCTTGATGGAATGGGTGGAGACAATGCACCAAAATCAGTTGTTGAAGGTGCACTTTTAGCATTAGAGCAAATTCCAAACTTAGAAATTCAACTATATGGTCATCAAGATAAGCTGGAACCATTTTTAAAACAACATGATCGATTAAAGGTTATACATTGTGAGGAAGTAGTAGAAGGAACTGATGATCCTGCCCGTGCTGTTCGTAGAAAAAAAGATTCTTCAATGGCGCGTATGATGGATGCTGTTGAAGAGGGTAAAGCAGATGCTTGCCTTTCTGCAGGCAATACAGGGGCCCTGATGGCGGGTGGCCTATTTAAAGTAGGTCGCATTGAGGGAATAGCCAGACCAGCATTAGCTACAACGCTACCAACATTAGACGGTAAAGGGTTTTTAATGCTTGATTTAGGGGCGAATGCAGATGCTCGCCCAGAGCATTTAGTGCAATATGCCATTATGGGAGATATTTATGCTAAAAAGGTTGGAGGTTTACAAAAACCTCGAATTGGCTTATTAAATATCGGTACCGAGGATAAAAAAGGGAATGAATTAACAAAAGCTACCTTCGAATTATTGAAAGAAGCAGATTTGAATTTTATTGGAAATGTAGAAGCACGTGATTTACTTGAAGGAGTAGCTGATGTTGTTGTAACAGATGGCTTTACAGGAAATATGGTGTTGAAGTCTATTGAAGGGACAGCAGGTGCTTTATTTTCTATGTTAAAAGAGGCCTTTATGTCTTCAACGAAAACGAAAATTTCAGCAGCGCTCATGAAAAATAATTTACGTGACTTAAAAAATAAAATGGACTATACAGAATATGGTGGCGCAGGATTGTTTGGCTTACAAGCACCTGTTATTAAGGCACATGGATCATCAAATGCAAAAGCGATTTTCAGTGCCATTCGACAAGCCAATACGATGGTAGAGCATACGGTTATTTCGACGATTACCGAGACAGTACGCCACATAGAAATTGATTAAGCAAAGGAGATTATTCAAATGACAAAAATAGCATTTATTTTTCCAGGACAGGGTTCACAAGTAGTTGGAATGGGTCAAGAGTTTGTTGAGAATGCTGCAGAAAGTAAAGCATTTTATGATCGCGCAGATCAAGCTCTTCAATTTGAATTATCTAAATTAATGTTAGAAGGTCCAGCAGAAGAGTTAACACTGACATATCATGCACAGCCAGCACTACTTACTACTGGTGTAATGGTGGCTGAAAAGTTACGCGCAGCAGGTATAAAACCACACTACGCAGCGGGCCATTCACTTGGAGAATATGGTGCATTGGTGTTAGCAGGTGTTATGTCATTTGATGATGCCGTGTCAATTGTGCATAAACGAGGTCTTTATATGAATGAAGCTGTGCCAGCAGGACAAGGCGCAATGGCGGCAATTTTAGGAATGGAACTAGAGGCATTGAACGAGGTAACAGAGCAGGTATCAGCATCAGGTGACTCTGTTCAGGTGGCTAATGTGAATTGTCCAGGACAAATTGTTATTTCGGGCACTAAAGAAGGTGTGGATAAAGCAAGCGTTGCTGCTAAAGAAGCTGGAGCAAAACGAGCAATACCTTTAGTTGTAAGTGGTCCCTTCCACTCTGATTTAATGCGTCCATCTTCAGAGAAACTGCAAGCAGCATTGGCAGAGATCTCTTTATCTGCACCTAAAATTCCTGTAATTGGCAATGTGATGGCGAAGGAATTAAAAGATGTAGCAGCAATACAACAAGAGCTAGTTGAACAGGTATACAGTGCTGTTCAATGGGAAGCTTCTATGCGTGAAATGCTTGCGCAAGGTGTTGACGTTTTTATCGAATGTGGACCTGGTAAAGTATTAAGCGGTCTCTTGAAAAAAATTGATCGCTCTGTTGCAGCTTATTGTGTGTATGATGAAGCTTCGTTAGAAGCAGTTTTAGAAGCGTCGAAGGAGTGGTCAATCAATGCGTAAATTAGAAGGAAAAGTAGCCGTTGTAACAGGAGCTTCAAGAGGGATTGGACGTGCTATTGCTTTAAAGCTTTCAGATGAAGGTGCTAAGGTTGTTGTGAACTATAGTGGCTCTCAGGCAAAAGCAGAAGAAGTAGTAGCGATGATTCAAGAAAATGGTGGCGAAGCAATTGCTGTACAAGCTAGCATCTCTCAAACAGAAGAAGTGACAGCATTAATGGATGCTGCTGTGAAAACATACGGCTCCCTTGATATTTTAGTGAATAATGCTGGTATTACAAGAGATAACTTGATCATGCGTATGAAAGAAGACGAATGGGATGATGTATTAAATACAAACCTTAAAGGTGTTTTCCTTTGTACGAAAGCGGTCACACGTCAAATGATGAAGCAACGTGCAGGTCGCATTATTAATATTTCTTCCATCGTTGGTGTAGCAGGTAATGCTGGTCAAGCGAACTATGTTGCGGCTAAAGCAGGTGTAATTGGACTAACGAAAACGACGGCAAAGGAATTAGCTTCTCGTAATATTTTAGTTAATGCTATTGCACCAGGTTTTATCGAAACAGAAATGACAGAACAATTGCCAGAGGATATCAAACAAGGTATGCTAACACAGATTCCTCTTGCGAAACTTGGTCAGCCAGAGGATATTGCAAAAGCAGTAGCTTTCTTAGCATCGGATGACGCAAATTATATGACTGGACAAACGCTTCATATTGATGGCGGTATGGTCATGTAATTTCAATTAGGCATATACGCTGATTTTTTGTATAATCATTTGAGGGGAGGTGAATCATTTGTCTACAGTATTAGAACGCGTAACAAAAGTAATCGTGGACCGTTTAGGTGTGGAAGAAAGCGAAGTAACGCTTGAAGCTTCTTTCCGTGATGATTTAGGTGCTGACTCATTAGACGTAGTTGAGCTTGTAATGGAGCTTGAAGACGAATTCGATATGGAAATTTCTGATGAAGATGCTGAAAAAATCTCAACAGTAGGTACTGCAATCTCATACATCGAAAGTAAATTAAACTAATTTCGTTTAAACTTTATTTAGTGAAAATAGATCACCTCTAATGGTGTAATGGTCATCGTAATCATACAATGGTTTTATGGTAGCTTGAATAAAGTAGAAATTACTTTTTCTGCATTCCTTGTTTGAAGGAGCAGATTCAATGAATGAAGATGTATTTAAAGGGGACGAAATGGATCGGTTTTCGATCTATTAACGTCCCTTTTTTATGTTAAAAATCTAATGACCAGTCAGCTTCAAAATGCTCTCTAATGGGAGATGCAAGCTGAATTAAGAGGGATTTTCGGAAAAATTTCCAAAACATTGTGTTTAAGCCGAAATACTTTTGCATAAACGCCCTGAAAAAGGTACACTAAAACGGTAGAAACTATTAGGAAGGCAGATTTGTTCAATGGCTATGAAAAGAAAAGGAACTATGCAGAAATCTGGCGTACTTCCTGAAAAAGTACGCAACCAATTTGAGCTGTTACAGCATGAATTAAATATCACATTTATTAATAAAAATTTATTGTACCAAGCATTCACGCATTCATCTTATGTGAATGAGCATCGCCGTAAATTATTTACGGATAATGAGCGTCTTGAATTTTTAGGAGACGCAGTACTTGAACTGTCTGTTTCTAAATATCTTTTTGAGAAATACCCAAATATGAGCGAGGGTGAGTTAACAAAGCTAAGAGCTTCCATTGTATGTGAGCCATCACTAGTGATTTTTGCTAACGAGCTAGGCTTTGGACGCTTTGTATTACTTGGAAAAGGTGAGGAATTAACAGGTGGTCGGGAACGTCCAGCGCTGCTTGCAGATGTCTTTGAGTCATTTGTAGGTGCACTCTATTTAGATCAAGATTTACAAACGGTCGTGTCATTTTTAGAACGAATCGTGTTCCCAAAAGTAGAAGTCGGTGCTTTTTCGCATGTGATGGATTTTAAAAGTCAATTGCAAGAAATGGTACAGCAAACGAATAATGGACTTCTTCATTATGAGATTATCGATGAAAAAGGCCCAGCACATAATCGTACCTTTGTATCAAGCGTATTATTAAATGGACAAGAGCTTGGTATTGGTCGTGGAAAATCAAAAAAAGAAGCCGAGCAGCAAGCTGCACAATGTGCAATGCGGATGATGCGTGAAGAAGCTGCAAAAGAGGAGGCTTAATAGATGTTCCTAAAACGACTAGAAGTGATTGGCTTTAAATCTTTTGCGGAACGCATTGGAATTGATTTTGTACCTGGTGTTACAGCCGTTGTTGGACCAAATGGCAGTGGAAAAAGTAATGTCACAGATGCGATTCGTTGGGTACTTGGGGAGCAATCGGCAAAGTCGTTACGTGGAGCAAAGATGGAAGATGTTATTTTCGCTGGGAGTGACTCTCGTAAGCCACTCAACTTTGCAGAGGTAACACTTATTTTAGATAATACTGACGAGCAACTTGCTTTTTCTTATACAGAAGTCAGTGTAACAAGACGCGTATACCGTTCAGGTGATAGTGAATATTTATTAAATAACCAACAGTGTCGCCTGAAGGATATTACGGACTTGTTTATGGATTCAGGACTTGGGAAAGAGGCATTTTCAATTATCTCTCAAGGTCGTGTTGATGAGATTTTAAATAGTCGACCTGATGACCGACGTTCTATTTTTGAAGAGGCTGCTGGCGTTTTAAAGTATAAAATAAGAAAGAAAAAAGCGGAGCATAAGCTTGTTGAGACAGATGAAAATTTGTATCGTGTATTAGACATTCTCCATGAATTAGACAACCGATTAGAGCCACTTGAAATGCAGGCATCTAGTGCAAGAGATTATGTACAAATGTCTTCTGAGCTAAAGGATTTTGATATTGCAATTCTTGTGCATGATTTTAAAAATTGTGCACAATCTTTGCATGCGCTTAAAGAGGAATTTTCGAAGCTTTCTGCAACAGAGTTAGAACAAGCTCAAAGAATTTCAATGATTGATCAAAAGACCACCAACATACGTAAGCTATTAAAAGATCTAGATGATTATTTGGATGTGTCGCAGGCTGAGCTTGTCAATGCCACTATGGAGGTAGAGCGTTGGGATGGTCGTAAGGCATTGATGGCTGAAAAACGCCAAAATGCATCGAATCAACTACTACAGCTTAATACGACATTACAAGAGGCTAAGGTGGAAGTAGAATTACTCCTGGTTCAAGAACAGGAGAAAAAAGAAGTGTTTTCCGAGAAGCAACAAGCCGTATCAGTATTAAAGCAGAGCATCAAGCAGTTAGAACAATCATTAAATCGATCTGTGACAGAAATCGAGGAAGAAATAGAAAACTATAAAAATCGATATATTGATTCATTAAATGAAGAAGCAACAGTCAAGAATGAATTGAAAAATATCGATCAGCAATTAGCTCAACAAAAGGCAATGGCGGCAAAAATGTCCGATCAAACAGATGAAATTGGACAAGAGCTTATGCAAATCATTGCTGAAAAAGAAAAGCTAGTGGTTGAACATGCCTCGACAACCAATGATTTACAGAAAAAATTAGAGCAACATGAAACCTTACAAATACAGTTGAAAAATGTCAATATTTCCTTTGCTGAAAAGCAGGATATGTTGTACAAAGCGTATCAACACCAACAACAACTAAAGGCTAGAAAAGATACATTAGCTGAACTCGAAGCTGATTTTTCTGGGTTTTTCCAAGGTGTTAAAGAAGTCTTGCTTGCTCGAGATAAAGGTGATTTACAAGGTATTGAGGGTGCTGTAGCAGAGTTAATCCAAGTTGAAGGAAAGTATTCACAAGCGATTGAAACAGCTTTAGGTGCTGCCTCTCAACATATTGTCACAACCAATGAGCGCCATGCGCAACAGGCCATTCACTGGTTAAAACAAAAACGGGCTGGACGTGCTACTTTTTTACCGAAAACAGTCATGAAATCACGCAAAATTAATCCAGGAACTATTCAGCTAGCAACTGAACATCCTGCCTTTGTTCAAATGGCAGATGCACTTGTCACTTTTAATGAAGACAATCGAACAATTGTTGAAAATCTATTAGGGAATGTCATCGTGGCATCAAATTTAGAAGGTGCAAGTCAAATTGCCCGATTATGTGGTTTCCGATACCGAGTTGTCACACTTGAAGGAGATATTGTTAATGCAGGGGGTTCCTTAACAGGTGGTGCACTGAAACAGCAATCCTCACTCTTTACAAGAAAAGCAGAGTTAGATGATTTAATCATTAAGCTAGAATCGTTACAGGCTTCCATTTATAGTGCTGAACAGGCTGTTGCAGCCGAAAAAGAGAAGCTTGCAGTATTGCGAGATCAAGTAGAGCAATTAAAGCTTGAAGGAGAGCAATTACGAAAAGATGAGATGCAACAGTCAAGTCGTATTCGTGAGCTAGAAGTCGTAGAAAAAAGCTTATCGGCTAGAGTAACCTTTGCTTCAACTGAAACAAAAGATGTAAAAACACGTGAGGAAGCATTGTTAACACAAAAGCAAGCAGCGGAGGAGCGCTTAAATACCCTTGCTGTAGAACTTGTCGAAATCAATGAAACTGTCGAACAATTAAGTAAGGTAAAGTTACAGGGGGAGACAGAGAAAGATGTCTTACGAGAACAGCTTGCCGAAAAACGTTCACAGCTAGCGGTTATGCAAGAACAAATGTCACAAGTTCAAATTACGACTGCTGAACTGGCACTGCAATTAAACAAAGCACAACAAAAAGTTAAAAATATTTCTCAGGAAATAATGTGGCTTCAATCTGATGAATCGACAAATCATTTAAGTGATGAAGAGGTTGAGGAACAGGTTGTGACATGGAAAGCAAGAAGAGATGCCTTACAAGAGACTATTTCTGAAAAGAAAGAACAGAAAATAGGACAACAACAAGAACTCTCTACATTAGGAGAACAACTCAAGGAACTACAGCGTATTCATAAAGGATACCTTGAAGCAATTCGTGCCAATGAGTTAAAACGTAATCGTGTAGAATTTGAAATGGATAATTTTATCGAACAACTCGAAGAAAATTATCAGTTAACATTCGAAGAGGCTGAGAAAGAAGCTCTGGCAATAGAAGATGAAGAGTTTGTGCGAAGACGTGTTAAATTGTTAAAAAGATCCATTGAAGAGCTAGGACCTGTTAATTTAAGTGCGATTGAGGAATATGATAGAGTACTAGAACGTCATACTTTCTTAACTGAACAACGAGAGGACTTGCTTGCTGCACAGGAAACATTACATGAAGCAATCAAAGAAATGGATGAAGAAATGACGTTGCGCTTTAGTGAAACGTTTTACGCTATTAGAGAGCAATTTAAACGTGTTTTCCGTGAATTGTTTGGCGGGGGGCAAGCTGATTTGGTTTTAATTGACCCACAAAATTTATTGGAAACAGGCATTGAAATTGTAGCACAGCCTCCAGGGAAAAAATTACAGAATTTAAGTTTACTTTCTGGTGGGGAGCGTGCACTTACGGCCATTGCTTTACTATTCTCCATCTTAAATATTCGACCTGTACCATTTTGTATTCTGGATGAGGTAGAGGCGGCTTTAGATGAGGCGAACGTTGTGCGTTATAGCCAATATTTGAAAAAGTTTAGTCTCGACACACAATTCATTGTAATTACTCATCGTAAAGGAACAATGGAGGGAGCTGATGTCTTGTATGGTATAACAATGCAAGAATCAGGTGTGTCGAAACTTGTATCAGTAAAACTAGAAGATGAACCCGTACTTGCGGAGCAAAGGAGCGAACAAGCATGAGTTTTTTTAAACGTTTAAAAGATAAATTAATGGGTAATCCAGCAGAGGAAGAGAAGCTAGACCCAACAGACAAAGAACAGGAATCTGACCATTCGGAGCCAGAGCTTAAAGAATCAAACGAACCTGCTGCCATTGAGACCGTTGATCTAAAAGTGTCTGAACAAGATGAAGAATCACCAGAAATGGCGATTGTGAAAGAAGTCGAAGTGGAAGCCGAGCCCTCACCTGAAATAGAAGAAGCACAGCTAGATGTTCAGGAGCTAGCAGTAGTAGAGGATGAACCACTGGAAGAGAAAAAGCCTTCTGCTTGGTCAATAACACAAAAATTCAAGGCTGGTCTTGAAAAAACACGTAATTCCTTTACATCAAAAGTGAATGACCTTGTTGCACGCTATCGTAAAGTGGATGAGGATTTCTTTGAAGAATTAGAGGACTTACTATTACAGGCTGATGTTGGATTTGAAACTGTCATGGAACTCATGGATAAACTGCGTTATGAGGTGCAACGTAAAAATATTAAAGATACAAATGGCATCCAAGCAGTGATTTCTGAGAAGCTTGTAGAAATTTATGAGCAAGGTGAAGAAGATTTAATTGAACTAACTATGCAGCCAGATGGTGAACTAACTGTTATTCTATTTGTTGGCGTAAATGGTGTTGGGAAAACAACAACGATAGGTAAGCTAGCGCACCGTTTAAAATCTCAAGGGAAAACGGTTGTATTAGCTGCGGGTGATACGTTCCGTGCAGGTGCTATAGATCAATTGCAAGTATGGGGAGATCGTGTTGGTTGTGAGGTTATTAAACAATCAGAGGGCTCTGACCCAGCGGCAGTCATGTATGATGCGATTCGTGCAGCAAAAAACAGAAAAGCGGATGTGTTGATTTGTGATACAGCTGGACGCTTGCAGAACAAAGTGAACCTAATGAATGAGCTAGAAAAAGTTCATCGTGTTATTTCACGTGAAATTCCAAATGCTCCACATGAAGTATTATTAGCATTAGATGCTACAACTGGCCAAAATGCGCTTGTTCAAGCACAAACATTTAAAGAGGCAACGAATGTGACAGGAATTGTTTTAACAAAGCTAGACGGTACTGCTAAAGGGGGTATTGTTCTTGCTATTCGTAACAAGCTGCACATTCCTGTGAAATTTGTGGGTCTTGGTGAGAAAATGGATGATTTACAGCCATTTGATGCCGAACGATATGTCTATGGACTATTTGCTGATGGTTTGGATAAGGAACTACAAAATAATGATGAGAACAGCTAACAGTGGCTGAATAGTTTTATATTGATTGCCATTTATCTCTTCTCTATTGAGAAAGCTGGATGCTTAGTTTGCTTCAGTTTTTGAACAAAATTGGATAAAGTGACACTGACACGTAATAGATAAAGACGCTCGATTGTGTAGAGGTGAATTGACTTGTTTAAAAGAGTAATACTAGCCAAAGGCAAAAAACGCCTGAAAGCTGCAATTTAGGCTTTTAGACAAGGAGATTACCTTGACACAGACGGGCGCTTTTCGTTATGATACAAATGACTAATAGCGGGAGGAGAAACATTCGATGCTACTTGAAAAAACAACACGCATGAACTTTCTCTTCGACTTTTATCAAGCATTATTAACAGATAAGCAAAGAAGTTATATGGAGCTATACTATTTGGATGATAACTCTCTAGGAGAAATCGCTGAATCGTATGGTGTTTCACGCCAAGCTGTTTATGATAACATTCGTCGAACTGAAGCGATGCTTGAGGAATATGAAGAAAAATTATGTTTACTTGAAAAATTTCAACAACGTACCCAAATGCTGTTACAGCTAACACAGGGGATTACAGAAAAAAGTATGACAGCTGAAGAGCAGTTAGCACTTATTGAGCAGCTGAAAGAATGGGATTAGGAGGCGAAAGCAATGGCTTTTGAAGGATTAGCGGAACGACTCCAAGGAACGATCCAAAAGATTAAAGGCAAAGGAAAAGTATCTGAGCAAGACGTTAAAGAAATGATGCGAGAAGTCCGATTTGCTTTAATCGAGGCGGATGTTAACTTAAAAGTAGTCAAAGAATTCGTGAAAAAGGTAAGTGAACGTGCTGTTGGTGTTGATGTTATGCAAAGTTTAACACCAGGTCAGCAAGTTATTAAAATTGTACAGGATGAACTAACAGAATTAATGGGGGGCGAACAAAGTCCCATTAAGTTTAATACGAAGCCACCCACTGTCATTATGATGGTTGGTCTACAAGGTGCAGGTAAAACGACCACTACAGGTAAATTGGCAAATGTTCTACGAAAAAAATATAATCGTAAACCATTATTAGTTGCCGCTGACGTTTATCGTCCAGCAGCTGTCCAACAATTACAGACATTAGGAAAACAGTTATCACTACCTGTTTTTGCGTTAGGTACTGAGGTATCTCCTGTAGAAATTGCACGTCAGGCAATTGAATTGGCAAAGGAAGAGCATCATGATGTAGTGATTATCGATACAGCTGGTCGACTTCATATCGATGAAGACCTAATGCAAGAGTTAAAGGATATTCGTGCATTAAAAGAGCCAGATGAGGTTTTCCTAGTTGTTGACGCCATGACGGGTCAAGATGCAGTCAATGTAGCAGAAAGCTTTAATGAAGCAATCGGTATTACTGGGGTTGTTTTAACAAAACTTGACGGTGATACGCGTGGTGGTGCTGCATTATCTATCCGTTCTGTGACGCAAAAACCAATTAAATTTGTCGGGATGGGCGAAAAAATGGATGCGCTTGAACCATTCCATCCAGAGCGTATGGCATCTCGTATATTAGGTATGGGCGATGTTCTGTCACTTATCGAGAAGGCTCAGGCAAATGTAGATGAAGCCAAGGCAAAAGAATTAGAAGAAAAGTTTAAATCTCAAACATTCACTTTTGATGATTTTGTCGAGCAATTACAGCAAGTCAAGAAAATGGGCCCTCTTGATGAAATTTTAAAAATGCTACCAGGTGCTAACAAAATCAAAGGCTTAGATAATGTAAAAGTTGATGATAAGCAAATGGGGCGTGTAGAGGCCATTATTTACTCGATGACGCCTGCTGAAAAGACCAACCCAGAAATCATTAATGGTAGCCGTAAAAAGCGTATTGCGAAAGGCTCTGGGACATCTATTCAAGAGGTGAATCGTCTCATTAAACAATTCGATGAAATGAAAAAAATGATGAAGCAAATGACTGGAATGGCAAGTGGTAAAGGGAAGAAAAAAATGAAATTACCAGGCTTTGATTCATTGTTTAAATAATAATTTTTAGGTGTTAAGAAAAAACACTTTACAAACAACCTAAACATTGATAATATACTATCTTGTGTGAAACTTATTCGGAGGTGCTATTAAAATGGCAGTTAAAATTCGCTTAAAACGTATGGGAGCTAAAAAATCTCCTTTCTATCGTATCGTAGTTGCAGACGCACGTTCACCACGTGACGGTCGTCAAATCGAAACAGTTGGTACTTACAACCCACTAACTCAACCAGCTACTGTAAACATTGATGAAGAGAAAGCTCTTAAATGGTTAGCTGACGGTGCAAAACCATCAGATACAGTACGTAACCTGTTCTCAGAACAAGGTATCATGGAAAAATTCCATAACCAAAAATTCAGTAAATAATCGGGGGCGACGTCTTTGAAGCAGCTGATTGAAGCAATCGTTTTACCGTTAGTCGATTATCCAAAAGAAGTTCGTATTGAGACGGATGAAAATGCAAATCGAATTGTTTATAAACTTTTTGTTCATCCAGAGGATAGAGGGAAAGTCATAGGCAAGCAAGGGCGAGTAGCAAAAGCGATTCGTACAATTGTTTATTCAGCGGCAGGTAGTCACCATCAAAAGAAGACCTACGTCGATATATTGGATTAATAGAAAAGATTTTCACGCTCTTGCAACAAGTACTAGTGAGTCCTGATAGGTGTGTTTACATGTCGCTTAGGAGTTCGAAGTGGCCTTTAGTATAAAGCGTAAAATCTGGACGAAAAAGGAGGGAGCTTGTAGGTTCCTTCCTTTTTTTATCTTTTTTTAACATCAGCATATCGCTATGATTTCTGTTTAAGTGGAAATTAAAGCTTAAATAAGGAGTATAGCTAAAGGATATTGCTTATATTATTGTTGACAAGACAAATGAGTCTTAGCTAAAACTACATTCTTCCAAATCACATCTGCAAGAACGGAACCTTTTTTGGATGAGCCAGATGCATTGTGAAGATAAGCATGTTTTTACGAGGTGAAATAGAATGGAATGGTTTAATGTAGGTCGAATTGTCAATACGCACGGTATTCGTGGTGAGGTACGTGTATTATCGACAACAGACTTTGAAGAAGAACGTTTTGCGGTAGGAAATAAGCTTGCTGCCTTTAAAAAAGACGATAAGAAGCCAACCTGGGTAACGATTGACTCTATGCGTCGTCATAAAAACTTTATTTTATTAACTTTTGAAGGCATGAACAATATCAACTTGGTTGAGCCATTTAAAGAAGGCATGCTGAAAGTGACAAAAGATCAAATGACTAATGATCTTCTTGAAGAAAATGAGTTCTTTTTCCATGAAATAATAGGCTGTACAGTTATTTCTGAAGAGGGCGAAACAATCGGTGTTGTAGCAGATATCCTGCAAACAGGGGCAAACGATGTATGGGTAGTGAAAGGGACTAAGAAAGAACACTATATCCCTTATATAGAAGATATCGTGAAAGATATTGATGTTATGGACAAAAAAATAGTCATTCATGTTATGGAAGGCTTATTATGATGAATATTCATGTATTGAGCCTGTTCCCTGATATGTTTTCAGGCGTTTTTGGTGCATCTATTTTAAAGAAGGCCCAAGAAAAGGGAGCTGTAAATTTAGAGGTAACGGATATTCGTACATTTTCAGGGAACAAGCATAATCAAGTTGACGACTATCCATATGGTGGTGGTGCAGGTATGGTATTAAAGCCTGAACCAATGTTTAGTGCAGTAGAGGCTATTACTGCAGGTAAACAGCCACGTATCATATTAATGTGTCCCCAGGGTGAACGATTTACGCAGAAAAAAGCAGAGGAGCTAGCGCAGGAAACAGAGTTAGTGTTCTTATGTGGTCATTATGAAGGCTATGATGAGCGTATACGTCAGCATCTCGTGACAGACGAGATTTCCATTGGCGATTTTGTCTTAACAGGTGGGGAATTAGGCGCTATGACTGTTATTGATAGCGTAGTTAGATTGTTACCTGGAGTCTTAGGACAAGAGGATTCTCATATCCAGGATTCTTTTTCAACGGGTCTCCTTGAGCATCCACATTATACACGTCCTGCGGAGTTCCGTGGCATGAAGGTACCTGATGTTTTATTATCGGGGAATCATGCTAAAATCGAGCAATGGCGAGAGGAACAGTCGCTGAAAAGAACTTTTGAGCGCCGTCCTGACTTACTTGAGCAATACCCATTAACAGACAAGCAAAAATTGTATCTAGAAAAACTAAAAAACAATCGTCAAGATGCTTGATTGCTAAATCTATTTATGATAACATCTAATCTGTACTTCTATGTGGAGTACTGAATTACGGTGTTCCGCTGTGGCATAGATTGCGTGCAAGAGCATCTGTCTAAGGAGAGAAAACAATGTCAAACATTATTGCAGAAATTACAAAATCTCAGCTTCGCTCTGATCTACCAACTTTCCGTCCTGGTGATACTGTTAAGGTACACGTGAAAGTAGTAGAGGGTACTCGTGAACGTATCCAAATTTTCGAAGGTGTAGTAATTAAACGTCGTGGTGGCGGAATTAGCGAAACTTTCACAGTTCGTAAAATTTCTTACGGTGTAGGTGTTGAGCGTACATTCCCTGTACACACACCAAAAATCGCTAACTTAGAAGTTGTACGTCGTGGTAAAGTACGTCGTGCTAAACTTTACTACCTACGTAACCTACGTGGTAAAGCTGCTCGTATTAAAGAAATTCGATAATTATGACTTAAAAGTGAGGGGCTTGTGTTCAAGCCTCTTTTCTTTTTGCTTGTCATCTTTATTCACTATCATCTAAAATGGTGTTAGACAAGGGGGCAATTCTCAATGGAAAAACAAGTGAAAGAAAAAAATGAATTATGGGAATGGACAAAAGCACTATTAATTGCATTTGCGATTGCTGCAGTTATTCGATATTTTTTATTTACACCCATTGCAGTTGATGGAGAGTCCATGATGCCAACCCTTGAAGATGGCGACCGAATGATTGTGAATAAAATTGGTTATAAAATAGGTGAGCCTAAACGTTTTGATATCGTTGTATTTCATGCACCTGAACAAAAAAATTACATAAAGCGTGTAATTGGATTGCCAGGAGATACACTAGAGTATAAGGATGATCAATTGTATATAAATGGTGAGCCAATTGATGAACCCTATTTAGATGCCTATAAAGCACAAATCACAGAGGGAACTTTAACAGAAGATTTCACCTTAAATGATATTGATCTTTCCTTGGATAGCAATACTATTCCTGAGGGGTATATCTTTGTTATGGGAGATAATCGTCGATATAGTAAAGACAGTCGACATATTGGCCTTGTGAACCAAAAAGAAATTATTGGTAATACCAGTCTGATTTTCTGGCCATTTAGTGACATAAAAATTGTAAAGTAATGTATGAAAGGGAGAGCAAATTACTCCCTTTTCTTTTAGTTTAGGAGGTATAGCTGTGACGATACAATGGTTTCCAGGGCATATGGCTAAAGCCCGACGTGAAGTAACTGAAAAATTAAAGCTTGTCGATATTATCTTTGAATTAATAGATGCACGTTTACCGCTATCCTCACGTAATCCGATGATTGACGAAGTCATTAACCAAAAACCTCGTCTTTTGATCTTAAATAAAGCGGATATGGCAGATGAACAAGAAACACGGAAATGGGTAGAGTATTTTGCAAAGCGTGGCCATAAAGCAGTAGCCATTAACTCACTTGAGGGCAAGGGCTTACAGCAAGTCACAAAAGCGGCACAAGAGATTTTAAAAGAAAAATTTGATCGCATGAAAGCAAGAGGAATGAAGCCTAGAGCTATTCGTGCCATGATTGTGGGTATTCCAAACGTGGGAAAATCCACATTGATTAATCGATTAGCGAAAAAAAATATCGCTAAAACGGGCAATACACCAGGTGTGACAAAGGCACAGCAATGGATCAAAGTTGGTAAAGAGCTTGAACTATTGGATACACCAGGTATTTTATGGCCAAAGTTTGAGGATCAAGAAGTAGGCTTTAAATTAGCTTTAACTGGAGCTATTAAGGATACTATTACAAATATGGAAGACCTAGCTGTCTATGGGTTGCGATTCTTATCTAATCATTATCCAAAGCGTATGGATGAGCGTTACGGTCTCGAGTTTATCCATGAGGAGTTAGTGGATACTTTTGACCATATTGGTAAGCTACGTCGTGTATTTGGTCCTGGTGGAGAAATAGATTATGACCAAGTAGCTCAACTAATTGTTCGAGATATCCGAGGATTACAATTAGGTAAACTTACCTTTGATTTTGTGGATGAGCAGTTAGAAAAAGAAACTGAACAATTATAAGTATTTAAAACTGTCACACGTTCTTTTGTGACAGTTTTTCTTTTAGGAATACATTTTTTAACCGATAATGACTATAGAGAGGAAAATAGTTTTCGAGTTAAAGAGACTACATAAGAACTGAACATGCTATAGTTTGAATGAATAGAAGCAAGAAGGAGTACACAATGAAAACCATTAAGGAAATTACAACTGCATTGAAAGCTGCTGAGGAATGGCAAGATTGGATGAAAGAAATTACAGCGGATGAAAGAGCAGGTGTACAAAAGGCATGGCTAACTTGGCAAAAGAGACAAGATAAAAAACATCAATTACTGCAAGAGCATCAAAAAAAAGTTGCATTCGATTTAAGCTATGGGAAAACAGATACATTTATTGCAGGTGTAGATGAAGCAGGACGGGGACCGCTAGCAGGGCCAGTCGTAACGGCAGCAGTAATTTTACCGACAAATTGTGAGGCACTTGTTGGTCTGAACGACTCAAAGCAATTATCGAAGGACAAACGAAATGGCTTTGCAACATTAGTTAAAGAGCATGCCGTAAGCTATTTTATTCATTTTCAATCTGCCCAACAAATTGATGAACTGAATATATATGAAGCAACAAAACAATCTATGAAGGTAAGTGTTGAATCATTGTCGACAAAGCCTGATGTTGTTTTAGTAGATGCTATGACATTACCTATTACAATTCCTCAAGATTCGATTATAAAAGGAGATGCTAAGAGCTTAGCGATAGCAGCTGCATCCATTTTAGCTAAAACAGCACGGGATGAGTATATGGAGCAATTAGACGAGGAATTTCCAATGTATGGATTTGGGCAACATGCGGGGTATGGGACAAAGCAACATTTAAAAGCGTTAGAGGAATTTGGACCGACTATTCACCATCGTAAATCATTTGAACCAATAAAATCTATGTTTTCATAAAGCTAAAAAACGGTAGACAATTACACGAAGGAGTAATTGATGAAAGGAGTATGTATATGACAGCCACATCATTTAATCCAATTCAACTGCAGCAAAATGCAATGACTTCGACAAATCAACCACTTGCTTTAAAACAAGGACAAGTATTTCACGGAACAATTAAGCAATTATATCCAGATCAAATGGCAGAAATCCAAGTAGGTAATCAAAAATTTATAGCTAAACTCGAAGTGCCGTTAAAAGCTGGGGATGCCCATTTCTTTCAGGTAACAGGGACAAATCCACAAACGGAATTGAAAATAGTGACTGGACCGATGGCGCAGGCATCCACACCAAATCAGCAAATTAATCAGTTATTAGAATCCATGAATTTGCCTAAATCACCAGAAATGCAGCAATTATTAGGGCATTTTATGAAAGCACAGCTACCCATTTCTAAAGAACAAATGCTGCAAGCTGAAATGTGGTTAAAGGCATTACCAGAGGGTATATCAAAAGTAGATGCTCTACAAACCATTCAAAAAATGATAGAGCTAAAAATGCCTATGATAAACGATGTGTTTCAAGCATTGATGAGTGGTCAAAAGACATCTGGTATGACTGCTATCATGGATAACTTTGCTCAACTTTTAGCGAAGGATACAACCCTATCTGAGTCATTGAGGCAAAATTTATTGCAACAAGTACAAGCGATTGCCAAGCCCTTTGAAGTAGAAACGGGTAGTGCAGTGCTTGCAAGGCTTTTACAAAGTTTAACGAATAGTGCTGCGACAGTGAATGAAAAAATGCAAGCTTTATCAATGCTAAAAGAGTCGGGGATTCTTCCTCAGCAGGCTACATTGCAAAACTGGTCAAAAATTGAAGCAAAAGCCTTTCAGCCAATACAGCAAGCTGGTCAAGTTATTCAAACCATTCTTGCTACAAAGTCAGAAAATGCTAGTCAACTGGTGGCACAGCTTAAATCATGGACCGAAAGTCAAAATTTATTAACGAATGAGCAAAAACAGCATATCAATCAGCTGGTGGATCGTTTTA
Organism: Lysinibacillus sp. G01H; assembly: GCF_028872195.1. Taxonomy (NCBI): domain Bacteria; kingdom Bacillati; phylum Bacillota; class Bacilli; order Caryophanales; family Bacillaceae; genus Lysinibacillus; species Lysinibacillus sp. G01H. The sequence goes on from NZ_CP118397.1 coordinate 1,076,845, forward strand.
ATCAGTTACCAGTATCAAAACAAACGCTAGAGGTTTTTGCTAAACAAATGCAGGATCAGTTATTAAAAGCATTTACTCAAAATACAGCTGATCGTTTATTTACACAGGATGCCCATGCACTTTCAGTGAAAGATCATTTGTTATCCCTATTTAAGCAAGAGGCCAATTCGACTTCACAGAATGAGGCACTCATGCGCAATCTAGTGAAAAATAGTATTAATTCTTCGCAACCATTTATACAGCAAGTTGTGACACAAGCAGATGCACAAGTACAAAATTCAATGGATAGTAAGGCGATGGAGCATGCACTTAAAACGGTGTTGAAAAATTTAGGAATTAGCTATGAGGCAACATTAGGAAACAAGTCGGCTGATTTACAAATGATTGCGCATCAGCTAAAGCCACAACTCCATACATTATTGCAGGAAACTAATATACCACCTCAAATGAAGGAAGCGGCAGAGATGCTTATGACGCGTATGAATGGAATGCAGCTATCTTCAGGAGAAAACGGTCATCAACATCAGCTTATCATGCAAGTTCCGCTTGAATTTTTTGGAAAGAAGATGGATGCAACCTTACAATGGAATGGTCGCATGAAAGATAATGGCAAAATTGATGCTAACTATGCACGCGTATTATTTTATTTACAAATGGCATCTATGCAAGAAACAGTGATTGATATGCAGGTTCAAAATAGAGTTGTCACAGTAACGGTCTTTAATGAAAATTCGGAAATTCAATCACTTGCTGAGCCGTTGAAGGCTGCTTTAAAAATTGGGCTGGCTGAAAAAAATTATCAACTTTCAGGTGTGTTTATTAAACAATTTGACAAAGGGCAAACGGAAAAAGTAGGTCCTGTAGTAGAACAGCGAGAGGAGCAGAGTGGGGTGGATATCCGCGTATGAGCGAAGAAAAACTTACTCGGAAAGAGGCAATTGCGCTTACGTATAAGCTTGGTCAATTTGATAGTCCCACTGTTGTAGCAAAGGGAAAAGGGAAAATTGCCGAGAATATTTTGGCAAGAGCAAATGAGCATAATGTGCCGATTTATGAGGATCCTAACCTTGTGCAGTTGCTTGGTCAATTAGATTTAAACGAGTCTATTCCTGAAGAATTATATCAGGCAGTAGCAGAAGTTTTCGCATTTATTTATCGTTTGGATCAGCAACATGCGCAAAAATATAGAAAAAATGAATTATTCTGATTATTTTTACAAGCTGTTTTAGTACACAAAATAGAAAAAAGCGTCATAATAAGAGAGAAAATTCGAACTAAAGACAAAGTGTAGACTTTATCAGAATCTTTCGTTAGAATAGTCTATGTTAGTAAAACAATTCTATGCAAATGTTTGATGGGAGGATGTATTATGAATATCCATGAATATCAAGGGAAAGAGATTCTGAGAAAATATGGTGTAGCTGTACCAAACGGAAAAGTTGCTTTTTCCCCTGATGAAGCAGTAAAAGTAGCGAAGGAACTTGGCTCAAACGTAACAGTAGTCAAGGCGCAAATCCATGCAGGTGGACGCGGTAAAGCAGGCGGTGTCAAAATCGCTAAAAACCTTGACGAAGTGCGCACATACGCAAAAGAGTTATTAGGAAAAATTTTAGTGACTCATCAAACAGGTCCAGAAGGAAAAGAAGTAAAACGTTTGTATATTGAAGAGGGTTCTGATATCCAAAAAGAATACTATTTAAGTCTAGTATTAGACCGTGCTACATCTCGTGTAACAATGATGGGATCTGAAGAAGGCGGTATGGATATTGAAGAAGTAGCAGAAACAAATCCGGAAAAAATCTTCAAAGAAGTAGTAGATCCTGTAGTTGGATTAACAAGCTTCCAAGCACGTCGTATGGCGTTTAATATGAACATTCCAGCAAACCTTGTAGGGAAAGCTGTTAAATTAATGTTAGGCTTATATCAAGCATTTATCGACAAAGATGCATCGATTGTAGAAATTAATCCACTTGTTGTAACTGGACAAGGTGAAGTAGTAGCATTAGATGCTAAATTCAATTTTGATGCCAATGCATTATATCGACATAAGGATATTGTCGAATTACGCGATTTTGACGAAGAAGATGCAAAAGAGATCGAAGCTTCAAAATATGACCTAAGCTATATTTCATTAGATGGAAATATTGGCTGTATGGTTAACGGTGCTGGTCTTGCCATGGCAACGATGGATACAATTAGTTATTATGGCGGAAGCCCTGCTAACTTCCTAGATGTAGGGGGCGGTGCAACAGCTGAAAAAGTAACAGAGGCTTTCAAAATTATCCTTTCTGATTCAAACGTAAAAGGCATTTTCGTCAACATCTTTGGTGGAATTATGAAGTGTAACATTATTGCTGAGGGTGTTGTAACGGCTGCTAAAGAGATTGGTTTAGCTGTGCCATTAGTTGTACGTTTAGAAGGTACAAATGTTGAACTTGGAAAAGAAATTTTAAATGCATCTGGTTTAAACATCGTTGCAGCGGATTCAATGGCTGACGGTGCACAAAAAATTGTGGGACTAGTAGGCTAAGGAAGGCAGGGAGAACAATGGCTGTATTTATTAACAAAGATACGAAGGTAATTGTACAAGGGATTACGGGCGAAACAGCTCTATTCCATACGAAGCAAATGCTTGAGTATGGTACTAAAATCGTAGCAGGTGTAACACCAGGTAAAGGTGGACTTGAAATCGAGGGAGTTCCTGTTTTCAATACAGTAGCAGAAGCTGTAGCTGCAACAGGTGCTACAACTTCAGTTATCTATGTACCTGCACCATTTGCGGCAGATGCAATTTTAGAAGCTGTTGATGCTGAATTAGAATTAACAATCTGTATCACAGAGCATATTCCTGTCCTTGATATGGTTAAGGTTAAACGTTATATGGAAGGCAAAAACACTCGCCTAGTAGGTCCAAACTGTCCAGGTGTTATTACAGCTGATGAATGTAAAATTGGTATCATGCCTGGTTATATTCATACAAAAGGCCATGTAGGAGTTGTTTCTCGTTCTGGTACATTAACATATGAAGCAGTACATCAATTAACACAAGCTGGAATTGGTCAAACAACTGCAGTAGGTATTGGTGGAGACCCTGTCAATGGTACAAACTTCATTGATGTACTTGAAGCCTTTAATAACGATCCAGAAACTTACGCAGTTGTTATGATTGGTGAAATCGGTGGTACAGCTGAGGAAGAAGCAGCTGCATGGATTAAAGCAAATATGACAAAACCTGTTGTAGGCTTTATTGGTGGACAAACTGCACCTCCTGGCAAACGTATGGGTCACGCTGGAGCTATCATTTCTGGTGGTAAAGGAACAGCAGCAGAGAAAATTAAAGCAATGAACGAAGCTGGTATTGAAGTTGCAGAAACACCTTCTGTAATTGGTGAAACATTGATTAAAGTAATTAAAGAAAAAGGGCTATACGAAAAGTGTAAAACCCATTAAAATGGAAGATGTAGCCATTACGGCTACATCTTTTTCATTATTTATACACTGTTTATCATACTTCATTCAACAATTACCTACTTACTTATGAAGAAATCAACAATTTTGTGGCAGATTTTATAAATAATAATGCAATGTTGTGTTGAAAATTATCATGCGGTCATTTAATTTCTTCTATTATAAAAGGAGGTTTATTGAATGATTCTCGCAGTAGATACGCAGAGATTACTAGCCTTACATTATGTATACCCATTACCACTTCAGAAACTTCAGCAATTGTTGTCCCCTGTGAATATTTTAAGCTCTTTTGAAGACATTCATTATGACGACATCGCAAAAGTTTTACAAATATCAGCACATAAAGCACATCAACTTTCTCAGCGCTTTCGACAAATTATGACAACGCCACTTGAAGAGGCCTATGCACGGGCTAATATTTTCCCCATCCCGTTTTATCATCCCTATTTCCCGGCGCAATTATTTGAAATATCAAGTCCACCTACTGTATTGTATGTGAAAGGTCAATATTCCCTGTTAACAAATAAAAAACAGATAGCTATTATAGGCTCTAGGAAGGCGACAGCGTATTCAAAAAGAGCGATAGACTTAATTGTCCCGCCACTTATTCAACGTGATTATACGGTTGTTAGTGGGCTTGCAAGAGGTGCAGATACAATGGCACATAGGGCGACTATCGATATGGGCGGTCATACAATAGCGGTGCTTGGACATGGTTTTAATTATCTCTATCCATCAGAAAACCGCATTCTTGCTACACAAATGGCAGAGCACCAGTTATTAATGACAGAATATCCCCCTTATATGAAGCCTGAAAAATGGCATTTCCCAATGCGTAACCGGATCATTAGTGGTTTATCTCGAGCATTAGTTGTGACAGAAGCGGCATTAAAAAGTGGCACGCTTATTACAACAGAGCTTGCATTAGAGCAAGGAAAAGATGTATTTGTGGTACCAGGACCTATAGACGCAACTCAATCAAAAGGGACAAATCAATTGCTTTTTGAAGGAGCAATTCCCATAGTGAATGGTCATCAAATCATTGAAACATTAGACCTCTTTTCTAACAAAAATTGAAAAAAAGTTGCATTATCTTAAAATCTGTTATACATTTTGCAACAGGTAACTTAAAAAATTAGTAATAGACCTCGCTAAGGGGGAGACATAGATGGCGGATTATTTAGTGATTGTAGAATCACCAGCAAAAGCAAAAACAATTGAACGTTATTTAGGAAAGAAATATAAGGTGAAAGCGTCGGTTGGACACGTACGGGATCTTCCACGTAGTCAGATGGGCGTTAGCGCGGAAAATAATTTCGAGCCTAAATATATTACGATACGTGGTAAAGGACCTGTGTTACAGGAATTAAAGTCTGCAGCTAAAAAAGTAAAGAAAGTTTATCTAGCGGCCGATCCAGACCGCGAGGGAGAAGCAATTGCTTGGCACCTTGCGACTGCATTAAATATTGATATTCACTCAGATTGTCGTGTTGTATTTAATGAAATTACTAAAGATGCAATTATAGAGTCTTTTAAAAATCCACGTCCAATTAACATGGACTTAGTAGATGCGCAGCAAACAAGACGTATATTGGATCGACTTGTTGGCTATAACATTAGCCCAATTCTATGGAAAAAGGTGAAAAAAGGTTTATCAGCAGGTCGGGTACAATCTGTAGCACTACGTATGATCATTGATCGTGAAAATGAAATTAAAAACTTCCAACCTGAAGAATATTGGACAATTGAAGGAACGTTTGAAAAAGGAAAAAAATCATTTGATGCCCTTTACTATGGGAATGGTAAAGACAAAATAAAATTAACAAATGAAGCACAAGTAAAGGCAATCTTAAAAGATGTTAAAGGAACAAACTTTGATGTTGTCAATGTAACGAAAAAGGAACGTAAGCGTAATGCTGCACCAGCCTTTACAACATCATCTTTACAGCAAGAAGCAGCACGAAAATTAAATTTCCGTGCTAAAAAGACCATGATGCTAGCTCAGCAATTATACGAAGGTATAGATATTGGAAAAAAAGAGGGGACAGTCGGGCTAATTACTTATATGCGTACTGATTCCACACGTATTTCTGATACGGCAAAAGCAGAAGCGGTTACGTACATTGAGGGCAAATATGGAAAAGAATACATTGCAACAGATATAAAACAAACAAAGAAAGCTTCAAATGCACAGGATGCGCACGAAGCAATACGTCCAACAAGTACAATGCGGACACCGGATGAATTAAAGACGGTACTTAGCCGTGATCAGCTACGCTTATATCGCTTAATTTGGGAGCGCTTTATTGCGAGTCAAATGGCACCAGCAGTACTTGATACTGTAGCTGTAGATCTTCAAAATGGTGATGTTTTATTCCGTGCAAATGGCTCACAAGTTAAATTCGCAGGCTTTATGAAACTATATATTGAAGGTACTGATGATCAAACTGAAGAGACGACAAAACTTTTACCTGAGATGGAAATTGGTGATCAAGTAAAATCGCTTGAAATCGAGCCTAAACAACATTTTACACAGCCACCACCACGTTATTCTGAGGCGCGACTTGTTAAAACAATGGAAGAACTAGGAATTGGGCGCCCGTCCACATATGCACCGACCCTCGATACAATTCAGCGCCGTGGCTATGTTGTATTAGATGCTAAACGCTTTATGCCAACAGAGCTAGGAGAGATCGTACACCAACTCGTACTAGAATTTTTCCCAGATATCATAAACATCGAATTCACCGCACAAATGGAACAAGATTTAGATGATATTGAAGAAGGCAATCGACAATGGAAAAAAGTTGTGGAAGAATTTTACAAGGACTTTGAAGTCCATGTAAAACATGCGGATGAAGCTATGGAAAAGGTTGTCATTAAAGATGAGCCTGCAGGGGAAGACTGTGAGCTTTGTGGATCTCCAATGGTCTTTAAGCTTGGACGATATGGCAAATTTATGGCTTGTTCTAATTTCCCGGATTGTCGAAATACAAAAGCGATTATGAAGCCTATTGGTGTGAAATGCCCTTCCTGTGAAACGGGCGAGATTGTGGAGCGAAAAAGTAAAACAAAGCGTCTATTCTATGGTTGCAATCAGTATCCTGAATGTGAATTTGTCTCATGGGACAAGCCAATTAATAGACCATGTCCAAAATGTAGTGCATTATTAGTAGAGAAAAAGATAAAAAAAGGTGTGCAAATTCAATGTACGAAGTGTGACTATGAAGAAGCACCTACTCAATGATAGGAAGATGGTAAGAAACATGACTGAACAAGTAGTAAATGTAATTGGAGCTGGACTGGCAGGTAGTGAGGCAGCTTGGCAAATTGCTAAGCGGGGTATAAAAGTTAAACTTTATGAAATGCGTCCAGTAAAGCAGACTCCCGCGCACCATACTGATAAATTTGCAGAACTTGTTTGTTCTAACTCATTGCGGGCAAACGGTTTAACAAATGCTGTAGGCGTTATCAAAGAAGAAATGCGTATGTTAGATTCTGTTATCTTAAAGGCAGCAGACCAATGTTCAGTACCAGCTGGAGGGGCCTTAGCAGTAGATCGTCACGAATTTGCAGGGTATGTAACTGATACTGTGAAAAACCATCCACTTGTGGAGGTTATTCATGAAGAAGTCACAGAAATTCCAGAAGGTATTACAGTTATTGCAACAGGACCTTTAACTTCAAAAGCTTTAGCTGAAAAAATTCAAGGTTTAACTGGTTTAGATTATTTATACTTTTACGATGCAGCAGCACCTATTATCGAAAAAGATAGTATTGATATGAATAAAGTTTATTTAAAATCTCGTTATGATAAAGGGGAAGCGGCTTATTTAAACTGTCCTATGACAAAGGAAGAATTCGATCGTTTCCGCCAAGCATTAATCGAAGCTGAAGTTGTACCATTGAAGGAATTTGAAAAAGAAATTTACTTTGAAGGTTGTATGCCAATTGAAGTCATGGCAGCTCGTGGAGAGAAAACTATGTTATTTGGTCCGATGAAGCCAGTAGGTCTTGAGGATCCAAAAACAGGAAAACGTCCATATGCAGTTGTTCAACTTCGTCAAGACGATGCAGCAGGCACGCTTTACAACATTGTAGGCTTCCAAACGCATTTAAAATGGGGGCCACAAAAGGAAGTGCTACAGCTCATTCCTGGGTTAGAGAATGTAGAAATTGTTCGCTATGGCGTCATGCACAGAAACACCTTCATTAATTCACCGAAAGTTTTAGAAAAAACATATCAACTTCGTGAGCAAAAGAATATTTTCTTTGCAGGTCAGATGACTGGTGTAGAAGGCTATGTTGAATCAGCAGGTAGTGGATTAATTGCAGGAATAAATGCAGCTCGTTTAGCATTAGGACAAGAGCCCATTATTTTCCCATTCGAAACGGCATTAGGAAGCATGGCGCGTTATATAACAGAAGCACAGTCTAAAAACTTCCAGCCTATGAATGTAAACTTCGGCATCTTCCCTGACTTACCGCCTGGTCGTCGTTCTAAACCAGAGCGTGCGGAAATGCATGCAACACGCGCAATAAGCACAATTCGAAATTTTGTGAATTCACAAACAATTTAATTGCCAAAAGCCTCTAAAAGTTGTTATACTCTTAGAGGCTTTTTCTTTTTGTAGACAAAATGCTTAATTAGACGTATTTTATTATTTTGTATGGAGTTTTTCTCAAAATATAACTATTTACACTTGCTATATTATGAAGATAGGTTTAGTGTCAATATGTATGTTTATTAATGATAAGAAAAACGATACAAACTTGTAAGAGATGACAAAGAATTGTATATCCGTTATATTACAAGTGTCAGTCATTTAAGAAAATTATTAATAAATTATTGGTGGTGAATCTTTCTGTGTTAGTTTCGTCCCAAGATGCACTCGAACAGTTCATGCTTTACATCCAAGTTGAAAAGAACTTCTCTGTTCATACAGTGCGAGAATATGAATCAGACCTGCTAGATTTTTTAACCTTTTTACAAACGGAGGGAATCGATGATTTAGCAAGTGTTGAATATATACATGCACGTCTTTATGTAACAAAGTTGTACGATGAGAAAAGGGCAAGGGCTTCTATTTCAAGGAAAATTTCTTCGATACGCTCCTTTTTTCGCTTTCTAAATAGACAGTACGGATTAGATGACGGAGCATTTCGTTCGCTTTATCATCCGAAAAAAGAATCACGTTTACCTAATTTTTTCTACGAAGAGGAATTGAAACAGTTATTTGATGCGAATACTGGTGATGATTTGAAATCATTAAGAAATATAGCTATATTAGAGCTGTTATATGCAACAGGTATTCGTGTGAGTGAACTGACTTCAATTCAAGTAGAGGATGTAGATTTTCATTATTCGATTATACGAGTAATGGGCAAAGGTCGAAAAGAACGAATCATTCCATTTGGTCAATTTGCGAGTTTAGCAATGCAGGACTACATAGAGCAAGCTCGTCCACGATTGATGAAAAAAACGAATCATCTGCAGTTGTTTGTTAATATGCGTGGTGGGGAACTTACTCCTAGAGGGGTACGTCATATTTTAAACGAAATGATTGACAAGGCCTCACTCCATACAAAAATTTACCCACACATGCTTCGCCATACTTTTGCTACTCATTTATTGAATAATGGCGCAGATTTGCGGACGGTGCAGGAGTTATTAGGTCACTCACATTTATCTTCTACACAAGTTTACACACATGTAACAAAAGAGCATCTTCGTCAAACATATATGAATGCTCATCCAAGGGCATAATAGAGCTAAGGAGGAAGGCAGATGGGACAAATTCATGCAACAACGATATTTGCGGTTCATCATAACGGAGGCTGTGCCATGGCTGGTGATGGTCAAGTAACATTGGGAAATGCAGTTGTGATGAAGGGTACAGCAAGGAAGGTCAGACGTCTGTTTAATGGGCAGGTCCTCGCTGGTTTTGCAGGTTCAGTTGCTGATGCCTTTACACTTTTTGAAATGTTTGAAGGCAAATTAAATGAGTATAACGGTAATTTACAACGCGCAGCCGTTGAGGTAGCGAAGCAATGGCGTGGTGATAAAATGCTGCGTCAGCTAGAAGCGATGCTACTAGTAATGGATAAAACGACTTTATTACTCGTTTCGGGTACAGGAGAAGTGATTGAACCTGATGATGGCATTTTGGCCATTGGCTCTGGGGGCAATTATGCATTGTCTGCAGGTAGAGCATTAAAAAAATATGCAGGTGAAACAATGACTGCTCGTGAAATTGCTGAAGCGGCATTAGAAACAGCTGCTGAAATCTGTGTATTTACAAATCATAATATTATCGTGGAGGCGCTGAACTAATGACACAAAAAAATTTAACGCCAAGACAAATTACTGAGCATTTAGATCGTTACATTGTTGGGCAGAATGAAGCTAAGCGAGCAGTAGCTATTGCGTTACGAAACCGCTATCGTCGTTCGTTGTTAAATGAAGATATGAAGGCTGAAGTTATTCCGAAAAATATTTTGATGATTGGGCCAACTGGTGTCGGTAAAACAGAAATAGCCAGAAGGATTGCAAAGCTTACCAATGCCCCTTTTGTAAAAGTTGAAGCGACAAAGTTTACCGAAGTAGGCTATGTGGGTAGAGATGTTGAATCAATGGTCCGTGACTTGGTAGAAGCTTCTCACCGTCTAGTTAAAGAAGAAATGATGGAGTCTGTCAAGGAACAAGCAGAACAATTAGCAAATGAAGCAATCGTGAAACTTTTGGTGCCTTCTTTACGTAAAAAACAGGCGATGCAAAATCCGTTTGAAATGCTATTTGGTGGGAAAGAACAACCAACAAATGATGATTCATCAGCAGATGATGGAGAAGTTCGCTCGAAGCGTGCTCAAATTGCAATTGATCTACGCAATGGTAAGTTAGAAAATGAGTGGGTTACTGTAGAGGTAACAGAACAAAATCCATCCATTTTTGATGCGTTACAAGGAACAGGAATGGATATGTCTGCGAATAGTGGTATGCAGGATATGCTATCTAGTTTAATGCCTAAAAAACAGAAAAAACGCCGTGTGCAAGTAAAAGACGCGCGTCGTATTTTAACAATAGAAGAAGCAAATAAGCTGATAGATGCTGATGAAGTAGCACAGGAAGCCATTAATAGAGCTGAGCAAACGGGCATCATTTTTATTGACGAAATCGATAAAATTGCTAGTAAAGAAGGAAATACTTCGGCGAATGTCTCCCGCGAAGGAGTTCAACGTGACATTTTACCAATTGTAGAAGGTTCTACTGTCACTACGAAGTATGGTGCAGTGAAAACAGATTATATGCTGTTTGTTGCTGCTGGGGCATTTCATATGTCAAAACCATCAGACCTAATTCCCGAGTTACAAGGCCGTTTTCCAATTCGGGTAGAGCTTGAAAAATTAACAAAACAGGATTTTGTCCGTATTTTACAAGAACCAGATCAATCATTAATTCTGCAATATAAAGCGCTTTTAGAGACAGAAGGCGTAGAAATTCATTTCACGACAGATGCTATTGAACGAATTGCTGAGATAGCAACTGAAGTGAATCAGGAAACAGACAATATTGGAGCTCGTCGTTTACACACAATATTAGAACGTTTACTGGAAGAACTATCGTTTGAGGCATCTGAGATTGCGCCAGCGAGTATTCCAATCAATGCGGCGTATGTGGATCAAAAACTTGCGGGAATTGTAAAAAACAAAGATTTGTCACAGTTTATACTGTAAGATAAAGCTGATTAGTATCATTCAATAGTAAAAACCTTTAGAATATTTAGTAAATACTCTTCGGATTATTTATAGGAGGAACATATAATGAATTTATTAGAAAAAACACGTAAAATTAACTCGATGCTTCAAGCTTCTGCTGGTAAGCCTGTAAACTTTAAGGAAATGGCAGATACACTAGGAGATATTATTGATAGTAATGTCTATATTTTAAGCCGTAAAGGTAAATTATTAGGTATTTCAATTCACCAACAAATTGAAAATGAACGTATGAAAAAAATGTTTGAAGAGAGACAATTCCCAGAGGAATACACACATAGCTTATTTACGATCTCTGAAACATCTTCAAATTTAGATATTAATAATGAACATACTGCTTTCCCAGTAGAAAATAAAGATTTATTCCAAAATGCTTTAACAACAATTGTACCAATCGTTGGCGGTGGTGAGCGTTTAGGCACTCTAATTCTTGCTCGTTTATCTTCACAATTTGAAGATGATGATCTAATTTTAGCTGAGTATGGTGCAACAGTAGTTGGGATGGAAATTTTACGTGAAAAGTCTGAAGAAATTGAAGAAGAAGCTCGTAGCAAAGCTGTCGTGCAAATGGCTATTAATTCACTTTCGTACAGTGAGTTAGAGGCAATTGAACACATTTTCGAAGAACTTGATGGTAATGAAGGTTTACTAGTTGCTTCTAAAATTGCTGATCGAGTGGGTATTACACGCTCAGTGATCGTAAACGCATTACGTAAACTTGAATCAGCTGGTGTCATTGAATCTCGCTCTTTAGGCATGAAAGGTACTTATATTAAAGTGCTAAACGATAAATTCTTAAATGCTTTAGCAGAAATTAAAATGAAATAAATACTTTTTTTAAGAAGCTAATGAAAGCGTCTATGGTAAACATAGACGCTTCAGACTGTAGACAAAAGCCCTCGAGAAGTTCACTCTCGAGGGCTTTTATCATTTTTCTTCCTATGTCGTCTTGATATTTGGTAATATATTACCAAATCCAACATACTCTTCGAGCATAGTTGCTCTCTTAAGCTACTTGCCACGTCCAAGTAGCCAGTTTCTTTAAATTCATGGCAGCAAAAGTAAGCATCGCCTGCATGGACAATTTTTTTAGACCTCTTAAGGTTGTCCATCGCATACCATGCTTTTCCTTTGCATCGGCAAAGACACGCTCAATCGTTTCTTTGCGCTTTGCATAGATTTGTTTGATGTCATAGGAATGGCGTAAATGTTCTGCTTCCTCCACATACGATTCCCAAATATGACGTTGAATGAGTTTTTGATGATGCTTACTTTCTGTACATTGGGATAGGCTTGGACACTTCGCACAAATCAAAGGATTCGATTTATATTGACGATACCCTTCTTTAGTCGTTGTCGTATACTTCAATATCTGTCCTTGTGGACAAAGATAACAATTATAGTGCTCATCATATATATACTCATGCTTTCGGAAGAATCCATCTCTCATTTTAGGACGTGTATAAGGAAGAACAGGCAACATTTGATTCTCTAATAAAAAGTTTGTAATTGCGGGTGTTTTATAGGCTGCATCTGCCGCAACAGCTAATGGTTTTTGAACGTTTTCAATGACTCTTTCCACAAGTGGCTGTAATACATGACTATCGTGCACATTTCCCGGAGTCACAATGGCACCCAAGACAAAGCCCTTTTCATCTGTCGCTGCATGAAAAGAATACGCAAACTGTTTTGTACGTTCATCCTTCATGTAATATCCACTTTCAGGATCTGTCGTGCTTTCCTTTATTTCTTTCCATTCTTCTTTTTCAAATTTCTCCGGGGAAAAGGGCTTTTTTCCGTGTTCCTCACGATCAATATTTAACTCTAATTGAAGTTTCTCTTCATAAGCCCGTGTTTCTTTTCGCACAACTTTTTTATCATACTTTCGTTTGTTCGCACTCGCTTTCACATGCGTAGAATCGATAAATAAATGGTCTGCATGGAGGAGTCCTTGATGCATAATCTCTTTTAATATACGATAAAATATCTGCTCAAATAGATCGGTGTCTTGAAAGCGACGGACATAATTTTTACCAAAGGTAGAGAAATGCGGAACTTCTGTATGGAAGCCAAATCCTAAAAACCAACGATACGCCATATTCGTTTCAATTTCTTTGATGGTTTGACGCATGGACCGGATACCAAAAACGTACTGAATAAACGTCATTTTAAAGAGAACAACAGGATCAATACTAGGGCGTCCTTTAGCAGAGTAGAGGTTTTCTACTAAAGGATAGATAAATGAAAAATCAATAGCCGCCTCTAGTTTTCGTACTAAATGATCTTGGGGAACTAATTGATCAATCGTTAACATTTCTAATTGTTCACGTTCATTGATTTGATTTTTCGTCATCATGGTTAATCACCTCGAAAGTGTACTTTTTATCAATAGATGAATAAGGAATTCTTTATGTAGAAGTTGATTGGAACGAAGGGTGGCGACTCCTGCGGGAAAAGCGGGAAAGTCGAGATCCTGGACTGAGCGAAGCGAGGGAAGCAGCTCGACCCCGCCCGCGGAAAGCGTCCGCCCGTAGTGGAAATCAACGGCTTTACTTTATTTTATTGTAAAAGAAAAAAGACTGTAGGCAAACTCAAAATTCATTGAGTTTGTCTACAGTCTCAAGCGTCTATGGTAAACATAGACCTTTTTATGTTGTTGAAGTAGATAATTTGAAAAAGACCTTTTAGAAAGGTGAGGGGGTGCATTAGGGTTCGTCATCGACCATTCCAGAGGCGTGGACAATGAATCCGTTAGTCGACCATGAGGAAAAGTGACCTTTCAGACTAGCGATCGTAATTTTTGCTTTTAATGTAGAACGGTGGAGTAGAAGGCTAATTGATTCCCTTGTGAGAAAGGGGAGACTTTAAACAGAGCGGTAGTTTTGTACTTTAAACAACACCTGCTTAAGAAGTTTAAACTGAGTGAGAGAGAAGTGTAGTGGCAAGTATGTAGCGTGGAATGAAAGCCTTTTTCATCTTTCGTAAAATGTATTGTTTTTCAAAACTATGATGCTGTCTATGGTAAATATAGACGTTTTTTTGTGTATTTTCGAAATTTTAGGGCACTTATTTTTTAGAGTATTAATACAAAAACATGGATTTCGTTGCTTTTATCCTAAAAATGTTCGATAATTTGTCACGACGATTAGCATATAAAAAATGTTGGTATGTTACTTTGGAATAATGGTGAATAAACTTATGGTCACTCTATAAAAAATACTCCTACAGTGATCGAACTAGTAAAAAGGGACCTTTATTTAAAAGGATTAAAAAAGGCGATTAACCTCATAAAAAGGTATTTTTCACAATAAAATCGTAAACACTGTCGAAATGGTGTAAAATAACTAGATGATTATTAATCTTTACTGAAGCCTAGAGACACAAAGGATGGGGAAGTTTTGTCATGGTTAAGGGGGAGAAAAAATAGGGCGTATAGACTATTAAAAAGTGACAAAAGACAATAGACACTAGGTATCATCTTAATTACAATTGTATTATTGGATAAATTAACAAGTACATAGATTTTAAATAAAATGAGGTGAACAGTTTTGAATTTATTTGGAGGAACTATTAGTAGCCTGGAAAATGGACTTTCCTATGCCACTTTAAATCATAAAACAATCGCAAATAATATCGCGAATGTCGATACACCTAATTATAAGGCGAAAAATGTTAGTTTTAAGGATATGTTGGAAGAGCAGAAGAGCATAGCTATTTCTGCATACCGCACTGATAATAGACATTATGATTTCACGTTTCGACAAGCTACACCAGGTGTCAATATTGTTGAGAACTTGCGATATAGAAACAATGGGAATGCTGTAGATATGGATGCTGAGCAAGCGAAATTAGCAGAGAATCAAATTTATTATAATGCTCTAATCGATCGTGTTAATGGGAAATTAAACACATTGAATACTGTTATTAAAGGAGGTAAGTAATAGATGTCTATTTTTCATGGGATGAATACCACTGCCTCCGCTTTAACAGCGCAGCGTTTACGTATGGATGTTATTTCTTCTAATATGGCTAACATGGATACAACTCGCGCTCGTCAAGTAAATGGGGAATGGGAACCATATCGACGTAAGTCCGTGACGCTGTCAGCACAAGAAGGACAATTTTCAAATTTTTTGAATATAGCACTAGGTAAAAATGCAAAAAGTGGTGTTGGTAATGGTGTGAAAATTACTCGAATCTCAGAAGATCAAGAAACACCTTTCAAACTTGTATATGACCCAACTCATCCAGATGCAAATGCAGATGGTTATGTAAACATGCCCAACGTCGACCCATTGAAAGAAATGGTTGATTTAATGTCGGCTACTCGTTCTTATGAGGCGAATATAACTGTATTTAATGCGAATAAATCCATGCTTACAAAGGCTTTAGAGATTGGTAAATAAATTTAAGTAGAAAGGAAGATACATACATGGCCATTTCGTCCATTTCGCTAATGACACCTACTCAGGTTGTAAATAACACGAATAAACTGAATGCTACACCTTATGAAGCGCAACAAAGCTTCGCGAACTCGTTAAAAGAAGCAATTGCAAAAGTAAATGATCAACAAATAACTTCTGATAAGTTTACTCAGAAGCTAATTAAAGGTGAAAATGTGGAGTTGCATGAAGTGATGATTGCTTCGCAAAAGGCAAGCATTACCCTAAACGCAACAATTGAAGTTCGCAATAAGGTGATTGAAGCTTACCAAGAAATAATGCGCATGAGTGTTTAATTTTATTGAAAAGATAAGTAACCTCTTTTCAATATAGATTAACAACCACCACTTAGTGTGGCTCATTATGTTCGCAAATTATTGATGGCTAGGTTATTCACTATAACCGGAGGATTCATAATGAATGAACGATTGACAAAAATAAAAAACGACACCAGTCAATTTTGGACAAGTCGAAGTAAAAAGCAAAAAATAGTTATGATTGGCTCCGTGGTAGGTGTAATCGCATTAGCAGCAATTGTGACATTTTTTGCTTCCAAAACTACATATGTTCCACTTTATAAAGATTTATCAACACGGGAAATTGGACAGGTAAAGGAAGCGCTAGATTCCCAAGGTGTGACCTATCAAATTGCTCCAGGTGGAACATCTATTTTAGTGCCAGAAGAGCAAGTTGACTCCTTATTAGTGCAATTAGCTTCAGAGGGATATCCGCAAACAGGTTCAATCGATTACTCATTTGCTAATAGTTCAGGATTTGGTATGACTGATAATGAATTTAACCTATTAAAAAAAGCAGCTACTGAAACTGAAATTGCTAAACTTTTCAAAAATTTGGAAGGCGTAAAAGATGCAAAAGTGATGATTACTGTTCCTGAGGAAGGTGTATTCGTAACGGATGTTCAAGGAGAGGCAACTGCATCTATCGTTTTAAATACTGATCCTGGCTATAAATTTACAGAACAGCAAATAACTACAATGTACAATTTAGTGTCAAAAAGTATTCCGAATTTAAAGACTGAAAATATCGTGATCTCTAACCAATTTTCAGAGTACTTTGATCTGAATGCAGCAACAGCTGATGGTACTTCCACAACAACAGCTGAAGGCCAATTACAAATGAAGAAATTGGTAGAACGAGATCTACAACGTCAAGTGCAAAATATGCTTGGAACGTTGATGGGACAAGATAAAGTAATGGTTTCTGTCACAACGGATATTGATTTCAAGAAAGAAAATCGTGAAGAAAATCTTGTGACACCTGTTGATGAAGAAAATATGGAAGGTATTGCCATAAGTGCTCAGCGAATTACAGAGCAATATTCTGGTACAGGAGCAGCTGCCGCTGCTGGAACACCTGAAGCTGAAACAACTACTGATAACTTTACAACTTATAATGAAGGTACAGCAGGAAATGGTGATTATGAACGTACGGAAGAGACGATTAATAATGACGTGAACCGTATACGTAAGGATATTCAAGAAGCTCCTTATAAAATTCAGGATATTGGGATTCAAGTAATTGTTGAACCACCGACAGCAACTGACGCAGCATCATTACCAGATGGTGTTCGAGAAGATATTGAGAAAATTTTAAGTACAATTGTACGTACAACAATTTCCAAAGACGTAGCAGCAGAACTTACTCAAGAGCAGATCGATGAAAAAGTGGCGGTATCTGTACAACCATTATACGGTAAGGCAACAGAGGTAGCTGATGAAAAACCAATCATTCCATGGTGGGTTTGGGTTATCGGGGGTATCTTGTTAGCTGTTATCTTATTACTAGCATTCTTCATTATCCGTTCACGTAAACGTGCGAAGGAAGAAGAAGAGTTAAGTATCCTAGAAGAACAAGAAGAATTAATGGTTGATGATATTAATGAAGAAATTGAAACGGAAGCTACAATGCGTCGTAAGCAGCTAGAAAAAATGGCCAAAGAAAAGCCAGACGATTTTGCAAAGTTACTGCGTAGTTGGATTGCTGAAGACTAACTAGGAGGTTCGGCTGTGTCCAAGAAAGATAAAGAATTAACCGGAAAACAAAAGGCCGCTCTCTTATTAATTTCATTAGGGCCTGAAGTTTCAGCTTCTGTCTATAAGCATTTAACAGAGGAAGAAATTGAACGTTTAACATTAGAAATTTCAAGTGTTAAAAAAGTAGAATCAAATGTAAAAGAAGAAATTATTGAAGAATTTCACAATATTGCTCTCGCGCAGGACTATATCACACAAGGTGGTATTGGCTATGCAAAAACAGTATTAGAAAAAGCACTTGGCGTAGAACAAGCACAAACAATCATCAATCGACTAACATCTTCTTTACAAGTACGGCCGTTTGATTTTGCTAGAAGAGCTGATCCATCTCAAATTTTTAACTTTATCCAAAATGAACATCCTCAAACAATTGCCCTAATCCTCTCTTATTTAGAGGCAGGGCAAGCAGGGGTTATTTTATCTTCTTTACCACAGGAAGTACAAGCTGACATTGCTAAACGTATAGCGGTCATGGAATCGACTTCACCAGAAGTGATTAGCGAAATTGAATCTGTGTTAGAGCGTAAATTATCATCAACCGTTACGCAGGATTATACAGAAACTGGTGGTATTGATGCAGTCGTTGAAGTTTTAAATGGAGTAGATCGACAAACAGAAAAAACGATACTCGATGCACTGGAAATACAAGACCCAGAACTTGCAGAGGAAATCAAGAAACGTATGTTTGTGTTCGAGGATATTGTTACACTCGACAATCGTTCCATTCAGCGTGTTATTCGTGATTGTGAAAACGAAGACTTACTGCTTTCAATGAAGGTATCAAGTGAAGAGGTAAAAGATATTATATTCCGTAATATGTCACAACGTATGGCTGAAACATTTAAAGAAGAAATGGAAATTATGGGACCTGTACGTTTACGTGACGTAGAGGAGGCACAATCTCGTATTGTTGCTGTTATTCGTCGTCTAGAGGATGCTGGAGAGATTATTATTGCTCGTGGTGGAGGAGATGACGTCATTGTCTAGAATCATCCGTTCTATTTACACTAAGTCTGATAGCGATAATGTCAAAGAAATACAGATTCGTGATATGTTTGAAGTGGTGGAAGAATATCAAGAAGAAGGACCTCCTCAGCATCAATTAACGTTGGATGAAGTCGTGGCAGAGCGAGATCGTTTACTTACTGAAGCAAGAACTGCTTTGCAAGCTGAACGAGAGATGTTTGAACAGGAAAAGCATAGACACTTTCAAGAGATTGAACATTTAAAGCTAAGTTGGGAGGAAGAGAGACCCAATCGTGTTCAAGAAGCTTATGATGAGGGATTTGGACAAGGCTATGAAGATGGCGTGAATAAGGCCACTGAAGCAATGGCTCAGTCACTTCAAACAGCGAACGAAATAATGATGTTAGCGAAAGAAAATGCTCAAAAATATATTGAGGATCAAGAAGCGGTAATTTTAGAGTTAGGTTTAACTGCTGCAGAAAGAATTATTGGTACTTCGTTAGAACAGGATAACGAACTATTTGTATCGATTGTGCGTAGAGGGCTGAAAGAAGCAAGAGAAATGAAGGAAATTAAAATTTATGTTTCGCCAGCTTATTATGCTTTAATTACGACCAACCGAGATGAATTAGCAGAAATGTTCCCAATAGACGTACCATTTATGATTTTTGTAAATGAAGATTTAGATAATGAGACAGATTGCTATATTGAAACAAATCATGGGCGAATTATGGTTAGTATCGATGAGCAATTAAATGCACTTAGATTAAAGTTACATGAAATATTAGAGAGTAAGGAATGATCTTGATGAAAGCGGCTCAATTAATTGAACAAATTCCGCATATCCCAACTTTTAAAAAGTTTGGTAGGGTTACTAGAGTTGTTGGCTTAATGATTGAGTCGCAAGGTCCAGATAGTTCTATAGGTGATGTCTGTAAAATTCATGTTGAAACTGTAAATCACGGTCACCAGATTATTTTAGCAGAGGTCGTTGGTTTTAAAGATGAAATAGTCGTCTTGATGCCTTTTACCTCCTTACGTGAAATATCTATTGGCTGCCTTGTCGAAGGGACGGGAGCCCCACTGGAAGTAAAAGTGGGTCCTGAGTTAATCGGCAAAGTATTGGATTCTATGGGGAATCCAATTGATGGCACTCTATTACCTAAAGGTCTCATGACAGTCCCTACAGAGCAAGATCCACCAAACCCACTAACTCGTCCACCAATTAATGAAAGGCTTGAAGTGGGAGTTAAGGCTATTGACGGTATGCTAACAGTTGGAAATGGACAACGTGTTGGTATTTTCGCCGGTTCTGGGGTAGGTAAAAGTACTTTACTGGGTATGATCGCAAGAAATACACAAGCAGATTTGAATGTCATTGCGCTAATAGGCGAGCGTGGTCGTGAGGTTCGGGAATTCATCGAACGTGATTTGGGTGCTGAAGGTTTAAGTCGATCGATTGTTGTTGCAGCCACATCCGATCAACCAGCATTAATGCGGATTAAAGGGGCATTTACAGCAACAGCAATCGCCGAATATTTTAGAAATCGAGGCTTAAATGTCATGCTGATGATGGATTCCGTGACACGTGTGGCTATGGCACAACGTGAAATTGGACTTGCGACAGGAGAACCACCAGCACAAAAAGGTTATACGCCTTCGGTTTTTGCGATATTGCCTAAATTACTAGAACGTACAGGCACCAATGAAAAGGGTTCTATAACAGCATTCTATACTGTTTTAGTAGATGGTGACGATATGAATGAACCCATTGCGGATACTGTGCGAGGGATATTAGATGGTCATATTGTATTGGATCGAAATCTTGCCAACAAAGGGCAATATCCAGCCATAAACGTCTTGAAAAGTGTGAGTCGTTTGATGAATCATGTTGCAGAGCCAACTCATAAGAAAGCTGCTGAACGATTAAGAGAACTCTATTATACTTACGACAAATCAGAGGATTTGATCAATATTGGTGCTTATAAAAGAGGAACCTCTAAAGAGATTGATGAAGCAATTCATTATGAACCGCTCATTACTGCTTATCTTAAACAGGGTTACTTAGATAAAGTGACACTTGAAGAAAGTGTCAATGAGTTAATAACATTATCGAACGGTGGTGCGAAATAGATGGTCAGTTATGTGTATCGTTTTGAAAAAGTGTTAACTATTCGCGAGCAAGAAAAAAACGAAACCGAAATGGCTTATAAGGAATCTGTCCGTTCTTTTGAAGAAATAGCAACGAAATTATATGACTTGCTAAAAAAGAAAGAAGATTTAATTACATTTCAGCAGGAGCGTTTAATGGTTGGTTCATCCATAGATGAAATTCATCATTATAGTCGTTTTATTGATAGTCTCGAAAAAACAATTGCAGATGTACAACAGAAAGTGATACAAGCTCGTGCTAAGATGAATTGGCACGAAGAAAAACTATTAGAAAAAAACTTGGAAGTACGTAAATTTGAAAAAATGAGAGAAAAGGATTTTAAGCATTTCCAACAAGAGCAAGATCGTATAGAAAGCCTTTTTTTAGATGAAATTTCATTACAAACGTATAACAAGAAAGAAATCAGGTGATTTCATGGCAAAGAAAGACAATCGATTAGCAACAGAGTTAGTAGAAGGGCAACCAAAGAAAAAATCTGGGGGCTTTCTTAAGTTTTTTACTTGGATTGTACTGCCGATAATGTTTGTAGTAGCGGTTTTGCTTGTTGTGGCAACTTTAATGAATACAAATGTCTTTGATTTAGGAAAAAAGGCAATAGGTAGTTTACCTTTTATCCCCTCAGAAGAACAACAAGCAAAGGATGCTGTCGTTAATAACGACTCTAAAATAGTGAGTTTACAGGCAGAGGTACAAGAAAAAGAAGCCGAGATTACTCAGCTTCAAAAAAAATTAGATTCAACAATTACTGAAAAAGAGAAGCTGCTGACTGAAAAGGAACAGCTTCAATTTGAAATTGAAAAATTAAATCGTGAACAAGATGATGTGAAGCGTGACTTTAACGATATTTTATCAACATTTGATAAGATGTCGCCGAAAGCTGCGGCACCTGTGTTAATCAATATGAGTGATACAGAAGCACTACGGATTTTAACGAATTTAAAGCCAGATAAATTAGCAGCTATTTTAGAGAAAATGGATGCAAAAGATGCAGCAAAATATACGGAGCTTATGGCTAAACAGTAGGATAATTGAAAGGAGGTGAAAAATAGTGGATGTAGCAATGATGCAAATGATTAATAAAACAGTACCTACTAAAACTGCAGCAACAAAGTCAACAACAATTGGAAACGCTGAAGGAAAAATAGACAGTACACCGAAGAAAGAAAATTTATCAAATTTTGGTTCTGTTTTTGGGCAAGTATTAACTTCTTCAACTCAAACAACCCAATCATCAAAAACAACATCATCAAATGAACTTGCGGATTTACAATCGTTATTAAATGCTGACTCAATGGAGGAAGTACTAGATTTACTAGGGATTTCTCACGATGATGGCTTATTAATGCTTCAACTTGGAGAAGACGGTAAGGCAGTGGCACTGGATGAAATGCTTCATTTAGAAAATATTTTAAATGCTTTAGGGATTGATGAAGAGCAGCTTCAAAAAATAGTCCACCAGTTACTAGGAGAAGAAAAAGAAGCAAGTGATGTTTGGGAGCTCTTAACATTAGTAGATGCTCAAGCACCTGTACTACAGGCGAATATAAGCACGGCTTTACAAGGCGAAGGTCAAGTGACACCAAAAGAGGCAACACAACTTCTCCAAGTGTTAAAATTAGCGCAATTAGTAGGGCAAAAGACAGACTTAACAGCATCCCAAGAAAATCTATTAACGACTGTGAAGAGCCTATTAACGTCATTACAAACGCAGGTAGAAACTTTGCAGGTAACAACAACTAAAACAACTGTTACATTGCCATTACAAAGCTTCCAGCAAGTTGTTCAGCAAGTCCAAACGATGATGAAACAAAGTGAAACAACTACAAATGACATGGTTACGCCACAAACTGTACAAACGAAACCAGACACATTCCATGTAACATTACCAACGGCTAAGCCTGCTCAATCAGAAGCTTTACTAAAAGAAATGCAAGCCATTATCAATCGAGCGCAGATTTCGAATGCTCAAGGTATTACACGTTTAACCATAAAATTGTATCCAGAAAATCTAGGGACGGTTCGTATTGAACTTGTACAAAATGATGGTGTCCTTACAGCACGTTTACTGGCTTCTACAGCTCATGGACGTGAATTGCTTGATAGTCAAGCACACCAGCTAAAACAGGCATTTGCTCAGCAAAATATACAAGTAGATCGCCTTGATATTGCACAATCATTACAAGATGCCGATCGTCAACAACGTGATCAAAGCTTCTTCAATAATTTCTTTAAACAACAACAGGACGAAGAACAGGATCAAAAAAGTGATGATGAAGATGAAGGAATGTCCTTTAGTGACTATTTAATAAGTGAGGAGGTGTAACAATGGCAGATACTACTACGAAAGTGACAAATCCGGCTATAACTGATGATTTTTATTACTCAAATTATCAGAAGCCAGTGAAACAAACAGGCAATAGTGAGCTTGGTAAGGATGCCTTTCTACAATTGTTAATTACACAATTACAGCATCAGGACCCAACAAATCCAATGGATGATCGAGAATTTATTTCTCAAATGGCGCAGTTCTCTTCTTTAGAGCAAATGCAAAATATGACAAAGGCAATGGAATCTTTACTAGCATCTCAGCAACAAACACAGATGATGAGTTATACAACTTTTATTGGCAAAGAAGTCAAATGGCATGAGATTACAGAGGAGAAAGATGAAAAAGGTAATCCTGTGGTTAATGAAGGAACAGGCGTCATCGAATCCCTTAAATTTGTAGATGGGAATGTTGTTTTCAAATTAACTGATGGGAAAGAGATTGCTCCTGGTAATATATCTGGTATTTTAGGTGGAGCTAGCGACTCTAGTTCAAATGGCAATAATAATGTACCTGAATCTCCATTAGTGAAAGCTAGCCAATTGATTGGTAAAAATGTAACGTATAAAGACGGTGACCAAGAACTAAAAGGACGAATCGTCTCTGTTTCCAATAAAGATGGGGTCATTAATTATGTACTAGATAATGATAAAAGACTAACAGATAAAGATTTTACAGTGATTAGCGAATAAAGGTGGAGAAAAGTGATGGATAAATTTTCAATTCATCGTGTACCCTTGCATCCATCTATTCGCTCAACACAGCCTAAGCCAATCAATACACAACAATCGTTTAAGGCTCATTTACAGGAAGCTTCTAAACAAGAGCTAAAGGTGAGCAAGCATGCGAATGAACGTATTATTGAGCGTAAAATTAATATCACTGAACAAGAATGGCAGGTTGTATCGGATAAGGTATTTGAAGCACACTCAAAAGGTGTCAAACAACCATTAGTCTTGATGGATCAAGCAGCTTTAATTGTCAGTGCTAAAAATGCTACTGTCATTACAGCAATGGATCGCACGGAAGCAAAACAGCAGTTATTTACAAATATTGATGGCACGATTGTGCTTTAAAGGCTGGACCTTCTTAAGTAAGGAAGCCTTGGTGATGCTGATTGATAGAAGCTCACCTATATAAAACGAAGGGAGAACGAAAACATATGTTACGTTCTATGTATTCAGGTATTTCAGGTCTTAAAAACTTCCAAACAAAGCTAGATGTGATTGGTAATAATATTGCCAACGTGAACACTTATGGCTTTAAAAAAGGTCGAGTAATATTCAAAGATTTAATGTCGCAAACATCAGCTGGTGCTTCTGCTCCTTCAGGTACTATAGGAGGTATTAACCCTAAACAAGTTGGGTTAGGGGCAGAACTTGCATCTATCGATACTATTCACAATCCAGGATCGCGACAATATACTGGACGCGGACTAGATTTAGCTATAGAGGGGGAAGGTTTCTTCATAGTAGGTGATTTAGTATCAGGAACTGGTGAAGGAACAGGTGAAACGCCATTTACAAATACTCTCTATACACGCGCAGGGAATTTTTATATGGATGAACAAGGTTTCCTAGTTAACGCTGATGGTAAATATCTAATGGGTTCTGCGGCTGCTAGCTCCGAAGATTTAGATTTAATGTCTACTGACTTCGAGGCACCAGCGGAGTTGGATGAAGTAACAAGTGAGAATTTAAATGTTGATGGCACTTGGGGTTTACCAACAGCTGCAACAGAAAACAGTGGAGAATGGGGACGTATCCGTATTCCAACTGATGCAAAATCGATGAGTATTGCACCAGACGGTCAAGTTACTTTTGTTGATGCAAATGGAGACTTGAAATGGGGTGGTCAATTGGTAATGGCTAAATTCTCCAACGCAGGTGGTCTTGAAAAAGTTGGCGGTAATTACTATACAGTTTCAGCAAACTCTGGAGAACCTTATTTACAAGCAGGTGGTCAAGCAGGTTTAGGTAAACCGATAGCAGGTTCACTTGAAATGTCGAACGTAGACCTGTCTGAAGAGTTTACTGAGATGATTGTGGCACAACGTGGTTTCCAAGCAAATACGCGTATCATCACAACATCTGATGAAATATTACAAGAGCTAGTAAACTTAAAACGATAATAATATAGTCCTTTCAAAACGGACGTTTTAACAAACATATTTTCATATGAGGGAGGGTCGGGCCGGCTCTCATGCTAGACCCGGCCCTAATTCATGATTGAACTAACACGTCTAAATGGCAAAGCATTTACATTAAATGCTTTATACATAGAAACAGTCGAATCATTTCCCGATACGACTATTACATTAACAACTGGAACAAAATTAATTGTTTTAGAGAGTGAAGATGAGGTGCGACAAAAGGTAACTGCCTTTTATAACAATATACAAATACTATCCAACCCGCATCTACGAGGTGAAGAAGATGAAGAATAATAAAATGCTAACAATGATTATTATTTTACTAGTAGCAGTCATTCTGATTGGGGTTATTTTGTTTGTATTGCTTACGCAATTTAATAAACCCACAGGAGCTGTTGAGCCGTCCATTGATGAGATTGTAGAGGCTACAGTGGAGATACCAGAGATCACGACAAATCTAGCAGATAAAAGAGTTGTTCGCTTGTCATTGAAAATTCAAACGACAAGCAAAGATGCTGCTGCAGAATTAACAAAGCGCGTTTTCCAAGTGCAAAACATCGCCATTCAAGAGCTTTCTGAAATGGAGCAAAAGGACTTAGAAGGTAAGCAAGGGAAACAAATTTTCCAAAAATCATTAAAAACAAGATTAAATGAGTTGATGCAAGAGGGAGAAGTTCAGGAAGTATATTTTACCTCCTTCATTACTCAATAAAACAGAAACTGCTTGAATTGGAGGTGGGCAAATGGCAGGAGATGTGTTATCTCAATCCGAGATAGATGCGCTGCTTTCCGCTATATCGACAGGGGAAATGTCAGCGGATGACATAAAAAAAGAGGACGAGGGACGTAAGGTTAAAGTTTATGATTTTAAACGAGCACTTCGCTTCTCAAAAGATCAAATCCGAAGTTTGACCCGAATACATGAAAATTTCGCACGACTATTGACAACCTTTTTCTCTGCACAGCTTAGAAGCTATGTACAAATTACGGTTGCATCAGTAGACCAAATACCATTTGAAGAGTTTGTTCGTTCTATTCCAAATATGACACTCATTAATGTATTTGAAGTGCCACCATTAGATGGTAATATATTGATGGAAATTAATCCGAACATTGCCTATTCGATGTTAGATCGCCTTATGGGCGGTAGTGGGGCAAGTCATAGTAATGTAGATAACCTAACGGAAATTGAAACAAAAATTATGACAAACCTTTTTGAACGCTCATTCGACAATTTACGCGAAGCATGGGAAAATGTTGCGGAAATTGATCCAATATTAGTGGAACTTGAAGTAAATCCACAATTTTTACAAATGATTTCACCTAATGAAACGGTTGTCGTTATTTCGTTAAATACGATAATTGGTGAGACAAGCGGTATGATTAATATTTGTATTCCGCATGTTGTATTGGAGCCAATTGTTCCAAATCTTTCGGTTCGCTATTGGATGCAAACCAATACGAAAGAGATGTCACCAGAGCAAACAAAAATGCTTGAAACACGTGTGAAACAAGCCCAATTACCACTCTCAGTTGAATTAGGATTAACGGACATCACCATTGAAGATTTCCTAACAATGCAAGTTGGAGATGTCATACAGTTAGATCAAAAAATTGAAGCGCCATTACTACTAAAAGTAGGTACATTGCCGAAGTTCACTGTTCAACCAGGTAAAAAGGGCAAAAAATTAGCAATCCAGATTATCGACCCTTTGAAAGGAGGAGACGAAGATGAGTGATGAAATGCTCTCCCAAGAAGAAATTGAAGCGCTATTAAGGGGCGAGACGTTGGGAGATAAAAACAACGACACTGATGCTTCAACAAATGAAGAAATAAATGAGATACGAGTGGAGGATTACCTTGATTCGTTTGCACAAGATGCATTAGGAGAGGTAGGCAATATATCCTTTGGTAGCTCTGCCACAGCTCTTTCAGCGTTATTGGGTCAAAAAGTAGATATTACAACTCCAAGTATTTCAATGATTAATCGTAATAAATTAGAAGAGGAATTTCCACATCCATATGTAGCTGTACAAGTTGAATATACAATTGGTTTGACAGGTATGAATTTACTTGTAATTAAACAATCTGATGCAGCAATTATCGCAGATTTAATGCTAGGTGGCGATGGATTAAATCCGAAGCCAGACTTAGGTGAAATTCAGCTAAGTGCTGTTCAAGAGGCTATGAATCAAATGATGGGCTCAGCTGCTACATCTATGTCGACAGTCTTCAACAAAAAAGTAGATATTTCTCCACCGACAATTGATTTAATGAACATCTCGCAAGATGAGGGTCGAGAAAATATTCCAGAAGACGATCTGCTGGTGAAAGTTTCATTTAGATTAAGAATTGGTAATTTAATTGATTCGAATTTAATGCAATTATTACCGCTTAAATTTAGTCAAAATATTGTAAAATCATTATTAGGTGAAACAGGAGTGTTTGAGGAACCTGTGGCAGCAACTATTGCACCTGAGGCTCCACCAGTTACACCACCGCCTGTTCAACAGCAAATACCTGTAGCACCACCATCTGAACAACCAGTTTATCAACAGCAGTCAGCACAGATGCAGCAACCGATTTATCAGGAGCCACAACAATTTGCACAACCGGCAAGACCTGCGCAACCTGTAAATGTGCAACAAGCACAGTTTGCTAGCTTCGATTCAAATGTAATCTCTCAATCTGAAGCTAGAAATTTAAATATGCTACTTGATATTCCATTGCAAGTTACTGTAGAGTTAGGACGTACGAAACGTTCTGTTAAAGAGATTTTAGAACTATCAAGTGGTTCAATTATTGAACTGGATAAATTAGCAGGAGAACCGGTTGATATTTTAGTCAATAGTCGTTTAATTGCTAAAGGGGAAGTCGTTGTTATTGACGAAAACTTTGGTGTCCGTATTACAGATGTTTTAAGTCAAGCAGAGCGTTTAAATAATTTAAGATAGTTTCAATTGGAGGAGTTAACCATGTCTAAAAGAATTTTGATTGTAGACGACGCTGCATTTATGCGCATGATGATCAAGGATATTTTATCAAAAAATGGATTTGAAGTTGTTGGAGAGGCAGCGGATGGTTTACAAGCTGTCGAAAAGTACAATGAACTAAAACCAGATTTAGTAACAATGGATATCACAATGCCAGAGATGGACGGTATTGCAGCTCTTAAAGCAATTAAGGGAACAGATCCAAGTGCAACTGTAATCATGTGTTCAGCAATGGGGCAACAAGCAATGGTAATCGATGCGATTCAAGCTGGTGCGAAAGACTTTATCGTAAAACCTTTCCAAGCAGATCGTGTAATTGAAGCGATTCAAAAAGCGCTAGGATGATTGCATGAAAATGTTAAAATCATTTCGTTTAACGATGATTTTCGCATTTCTTGTATCCTTCCTGTTTTTGTACCCGACACCGACTTCTGTCTATGCAGACGCTGATACAAATAGTGTCACGGATTGCATTAAAGATCCAGAAGCTTGTAATGGAGATACGACTGATCCAGCTGCTAAACAAGAAACAACTGTAACAGCAGCTGGAGATATATCTGCATGGGAATACATAAAAATGGTTTTGGCGCTTATTTTTGTTGTAGCTTTATTTTATGGATTGATGAAGTTTTTAAATAAACGAAATTTAAACTTCCAACGTAATCAAATGGTACAAAATTTAGGCGGTTTATCGTTAGGTGCGCAAAAGTCAGTTCAGCTTTTACAGGTAGGTAAAACATTGTATTTAGTTGGGGTCGGAGAAGACGTTCAGCTCTTACGAGAAATTACAGACCCTGAAGAAGTTGAAGCTCTATTAGCCCTATATAACGAAAGGCAAGAATTTGCAGCAACATCACCGTATATTGCAGAAGTATTTTCTAAGTTTAAGAGAAAAGATAGCGCGAAGGTGCAAAATGAGCAGCAAAAGCAAGATTCATTTGGCAATCTATTCGAAAAAAAGCTATCCGAAATAAAACAGGAGCGTAGTGATGAGATAGAGAGATGGAAGCAGAAGGAGAAGGATGGTAAATGAATGATTTAATCAATATTTTTTCCAACAGCGATCCAACGAATGTCTCTACATCTGTAAAGCTCTTACTTTTACTAACAGTATTATCACTTGCACCAAGTATTTTAATTTTAATGACATCCTTTGCTCGTATAGTCATAGTCTTATCCTTTGTGCGTACAGCATTGGCAACACAGCAAATGCCCCCAAATCAAGTAATCATTGGGCTGGCACTATTTTTAACATTTTTTATCATGGCACCAACCTTTCAAGAGGTCAATAAAGAGGCATTACAACCATTGTTTGCTGAAGAAATAGGTATAGAAGAAGCCTATGACCGTGCTAGTGTGCCATTTAAAGAGTTTATGAGTAAACATACTAGGCAAAAAGATCTTGATTTGTTTTTAACATATAATCAAGCAGACAAACCAGCATCAGTGGAGGAAATCCCACTGACTATGCTTGTACCTGCCTTTGCTTTAAGTGAAATTAAAACAGCATTTCAAATTGGTTTTATGATTTTTATTCCATTCCTTGTGATCGATATGATTGTCGCGAGTACATTAATGTCGATGGGGATGATGATGTTACCGCCAGTAATGATTTCATTGCCATTTAAAATATTATTATTTGTATTGGTTGATGGCTGGTATCTCGTTATGAAATCGTTACTACAAAGTTTTTAGGGGATGATACAGTATGACAGGTGAGTTGGTTATTTCCATTGCAGAGCGTGCTATAATGATTATCCTTCTAACAAGCGGTCCGCTACTATTAGTTGCTTTAATCTCGGGTTTAGCGGTAAGTATCTTTCAAGCCACAACTTCGATACAAGAGCAAACGTTAGCATTTGTACCAAAAATTATTGCTGTCTTAGTGGCCATCGTATTCTTTGGCCCTTGGATGCTATCTCAAGTTACAAGCTATGCGAGAGACATATTTGAGAATTTAACGCGTTATATAGGGTGAGTACATGAATGAATTAATTCCGCATTTAACGGTTTTCTTATTAGTACTTGTACGGGTCTCAGCCTTTTTTGTAACGGTTCCTTTTTTTTCCTATAGAACCATTCCACCTCAAGTCAAAATTACTCTCGCACTGGTTTTAGCTTGGATGATGTACTATACAATTGATGTTGAGCCATTTGCATTCAATGATGATTACATATTATTAGTGATGAAAGAAGCACTAGTTGGACTTTTACTTGGTCTAATGGGCTATATCATCATGTCCGCAATTCAAATTGCAGGAAGCTTTATCGATTTTCAAATGGGTTTTGCCATTGCCAATATAATTGACCCGCAAACAGGTGCTCAAAGTCCATTAATCGGTCAGTTTTTTAATATACTAGCACTACTTTTATTGTTAGCGATTGATGGCCATCATATGATTCTTAATGGAATCTACTACAGCTATCAATTTTTCCCGATGGATCAATTCCCTAGTTTTATGAACGAAAACTTTCCTCAATTTATTATCACAACTTTCACAGCAGTCTTTGCCATAGCATTCCAGATGGCTGCTCCTGTTGTAGCGACCTTATTCTTGGTCGATTTAGCTTTAGGGATCACTGCAAAAACAGTACCGCAATTAAACATATTTGTTGTCGGTTTTCCTATTAAAATTGGTGTTAGTTTTTTAGTGTTATTTACAATGATGGCCGTTATGATTCAAGTTATTCAAAAGCTTATTACGATTATGATTTATGGGATGCGTGATTTAATGGCCATTTTAGGTGGTGGATAATATGAGACTACTACTGAATTTAGAGCTACAATTTTTTGCGGGTGAAAAAACAGAAAAGGCAACCCCTAAGAAACGACAGGATGCTCGAAAAAAAGGGCAAGTTGTCAAGAGTCAAGATATTTCTAGTGCCATTGTAATGTTAATGGTATTTATCTTTTTGTTTTTCTTTGCAGGCTCTTTGCGTGACGAGCTATTAGCTTTTTTCAGGCAAACCTTTATTCATAACATACGCATCGAATCACTAACTATTGATAGTGTGATGCACCTATTTACAGAAACTTTGATTCAAATGGCTTTTATCATTGTACCAATTATGGCAATTGCATTTGTCGGAGCACTTGCAGGTAACTTTTTGCAATTTGGTTTTCTTTTTACGTTAGAGCCAATGAAGTTTGATTTGAAAAAGATGGACCCTATTAAAGGGTTAAAAAAGATATTTTCTGTCAAAGCCATTGTGGAGTTAATAAAGTCTGTTTTAAAGATTGGTTTTATCGGAAGTGTTACAACAATTATTATTTGGTCAAACTTACCAGAAGTTTTGGCGTTATCGTTTAAAAGTCCATGGATGACTCTCATTACGGTAGGGAAGCTTGTTGGTATTATGGGTATAGCGGCTTCTTTAGTATTACTTTGTGTATCCGTTTTAGACTGGATGTATCAAAAACATGAGTATGAAAAAAATCTTAAAATGTCTAAACAAGATATTAAAGATGAATATAAAAATAGTGAGGGTGACCCCCTAATCAAATCAAAAATCAAACAACGCCAACGTGAGATGGCGATGAGACGTATGATGTCAGAGGTTCCGAGTGCGGATGTAGTAATTACCAACCCTACTCACTATGCAATTGCCCTCAAATATAATGAGGACAGTATGGATGCCCCTCGTGTTATTGCGAAGGGGACAGACTTTATTGCTCAAAAAATTAAACTGATCGCCAAAGAACATGATGTAATAATGGTTGAGAATCGACCTTTAGCACGAGCTATGTATGACCAGGTAGAAATAGGCGATCAGGTACCAGAAGAATTTTTCAAAGCAGTAGCAGAGATACTCGCTTATGTTTATCGTATTAAGCGAAAAATTTAAGGCTTTTTGTAGGAGGGACACAAATGAAAGTTCGCGATATTGGGGTTTTAGGTGCGGTTATTTTAATCGTTGCGATGCTCATCATCCCTCTTCCTCCGTGGATGTTAAGTTTTTTAATTGTCATTAATATTACATTAGGATTAATTGTACTGCTCACAGCAATGAGTATGAAAGAAGCATTGGATTTTTCCATTTTTCCTTCGGTGATTTTACTATTAACTTTGTTCCGATTAGGACTAAGTGTTTCCACAACTCGTGCCATCTTAGCAAATGGAGATGCAGGTTCGGTCGTTGAAACTTTTGGTGATTTCGTAGTTGGAGGAAATATTCTTGTTGGTTTAGTTGTCTTTTTAATTCTAGTGTTAATTCAGTTTATTGTTATAACAAAAGGTGCAGAACGAGTAGCAGAAGTAGCGGCACGTTTCACACTTGATGCGATGCCAGGTAAACAAATGAGTATTGATGCTGACTTAAATGCGGGGATTATTTCCGAAAAAGAAGCGCGCGAGCGACGTGAAAAAGTTGCAGGGGAAGCGGACTTTTACGGTGCAATGGATGGTGCCACGAAATTTGTAAAAGGGGATGCCATCGCTTCAATGGTAATGGTTATTATCAATCTATTATTTGGAATCATCATTGGCGTTGTACAAATGGGGCTTCCATTTGCAGAAGCGGCAACTCATTTTTCGAAACTAACAGTCGGGGACGGTATTGTATCCCAAATTCCTGCCTTGCTTATTTCGACTGCTACAGGGATTGTCGTAACACGAGCCTCTTCTAAAGGTAGTCTTGGTCAAGACATTACAGGCCAATTATTTGCTCAAGCTAAGCTGCTTTATGTAGCAGGAGGTACCATTGTATTACTAGGGCTATTTACGCCAATACCAAACTGGGTAACGCTGCCAATAGGTCTTTCGTTAATTGCGGGAGCTTATATGATGGAACGTAAGAAGCCAGAGGATGAAGAGGAATTACAGGAGATTGAGGAAGAAGTGGCTACTGATGGCATGAAGAGCCCTGAGAATGTTGTGAATTTATTAAATGTGGACCCAATTGAATTCGAATTTGGTTATGGATTAATTCCCTTAGTAGATGCCGCTCAAGGTGGGGATTTATTAGACCGTGTTATCATGATTCGTCGACAGCTTGCCTTGGAGTTAGGTATCGTGATCCCGGTAGTCCGCATTCGAGACAATATTCAGCTTCAACCAAATGAATATCGAATTAAAATAAAAGGGAACGAAATGGCACGAGGCGAACTTTTACTAGATCATTATTTAGCGATGAGTCCTGGCGACGATGATTCTATTGAAGGTATTGATACTGTCGAACCATCATTTGGATTACCAGCTAAATGGATTACAGAGCAAGTAAAAGAGGACGCGGAAATGTATGGTTACACAGTTGTGGACCCACCAAGTGTGGTGTCAACACATTTAACTGAAATCATTCGAGCAAATGCTCATGAGTTATTAGGCCGTCAAGAGACAAAGCAGTTAATCGATCACTTACGCGAATCCCATCCAATTTTAGTAGAAGAATTAACACCTGCACCTTTATCTACTGGAGAAATCCAAAAGGTACTGGGTAAGCTTCTTCGAGAGAATGTATCAGTGCGTAACTTGCCAATTATTTTTGAGACACTTGCAGACTATGCAAAATTAACGAGTGATACGGATATCTTAGCTGAATATGTGCGTCAAGCATTAGCTCGTCAAATTACAGCGCAGTATGTTGGGGATAGTTCAGTATTAAAGGTGATTACGGTTTCAGGTAAAGTAGAAAAATTGATTGCTGATAGTATCCAACAAACGGATCACGGAAATTATTTAGCTATGGACCCACAAGATTCTCAAACAGTATTAGAAACTATTGCAGCGGAAGTAGAGCGTGTTTCGTTTATGGAGCAATCAGCTATTATATTATGCTCTCCAGCAGTTCGAATGTATTTACGACAACTAACGGAGCGTTATTTCCCACAAATTCCGGTTCTATCCTATAATGAATTGGATGCTTCGGTTGAAATTCAAAGTGTTGGGGTGGTGAATGTTCAATGAAAATGAAAAAGTATTATGCATCATCCATACCAGAGGCGATGAAGCAAGTGCGAGCAGAATTAGGTGAGGACGCAGTCATTTTAAATTCAAAAGTCGTCATCACAAAGAAATTTTTTGGCATGATAAAAAAGAAGAGTTTTGAAGTGGTTGCGGGTATTGATGCAATGGAGCCACAGCAAGTGGCTTCAGTACCAACACCAGCTGTACTGCCTGTAGTAAAAAAAGAAAATGCAAGGTTGCAAGAGATTACAAATGCTATTCAAGCAAAAATACATCAGGAGCCACCCCTTGATGTAGCAGCAGTACATGAGGATGCTAGCATATCAGAAGAATTGAGAAAAGAAATTGCTGATTTAAAATCATTAATGCAATCGATGCATAAAAAGACTACCCAAGCTCAATATCCCGATGAACTCTTACCCTTCATTGAATACTTAAGACAGCAAGAGCTAAGTGAAGAGCTCATCACAACGATAGGTGATGAGCTTTTTATGCATTTTAAAGAAGCATCCGAAATAAATTTTTCACAATGTAAATTGATAGCAAAAAATTTACTACGTAAGAAGCTAGAAGTTCTTCCAGTCGGAGGATTATCCTACGAAAGAAAATATATAAACATTTTAGGGCCAACAGGGGTTGGTAAGACTACAACCATTGCCAAAATGGCTGCTAGAGCTGTGTTAGAAAAAAAGAAAAAGATTGGCTTTATTACGACAGATACTTATCGGATTGCGGCAATAGAGCAGCTTAAAACATATGCTGGTCTTTTACAAGCTCCTGTAGAAATTGCTTACAATGCAACAGATTTTGAACAAGCGATCCAGAGATTATCACATTTAGATTTGGTTTTTATTGATACAGCTGGTCGAAATTATAAAGAAGTCAAGTATGTTGATGATCTACAACGCCTCATAAAATTCGATGAACATGCAGAATCTTATTTAGTGCTTGCAATGACAACGAAAGAAAGGGATATGGAGAATATTGTAGATCAATTTAAGCAATTACCAATTGAAAAATTCATTTTTACAAAAATGGATGAAACAAATTCTATTGGCACAATGATCAATTTAATGATTAAATATAATAAAGGACTTGCTTACTATACGAATGGTCAAGAAGTACCAGAAGATATTGAAGAAGCTGATTTAGAAGCAGTACTTAATTTGTTTTTTCAAGGTGAAGAAAAATGAGAGACCAAGCTGAAGCATTACGCTTAAAAATGATGAAACAGCAAGGCGAACTAGGTAGAGCGATTGCAGTTGTAAGTGGCAAAGGTGGAGTAGGTAAAAGTAACTTCACAATGAACTTTGCCATGACTTTGGCCCAAAAGGGAAAAAGAGTTGTCATTGTAGACATGGATATTGGGATGGGGAATATCCATATCTTAATTGGGAAAAATGCTTCTTATAGTTTAAAAGATTACTTAGAAGGAAATAAGCTACTAGATGAGGTAATATTTGAAGGGCCTTACGATTTAAGGTATATTTCAGGTGGGTCAGGTATGACGAGTGTGCTTGATTGGTCTCATAGTATGTTTGAAAGACTTATTCAAGCATTTGAAGAACTTCAAAAAAACTATGATTATATTTTATTTGATATGGGCGCTGGTGCTACTAATTGGTCGTTAGATTTACTCACATCCATTGATGAAATTATCGTCATTTCAACAGCGGAACCTACTTCTATTACTGATGCGTATTCCATGATGAAATATATTCATGTTCGAGATCCAGATAAGCAGTTTTATATTCTCTGTAACCGCGCTCTCAGTAAAGAAGAAGGAATAGAAACGAATGAACGTTTACAGTTAACAATGAAACGTTTTTTAGACAAAGAAACGATCATTCTTGGTTCATTACCTGAAGACCCTGTTGTGCGTAAGGCAGTGCGCGAGCAAGTGCCATTCTCACTTGCTTATCCAGACGCATTAATATCAAAGACATTGCAACTTATAGTCGTTCGTTTTATGGAGCAACGT
The DNA here is from genome assembly GCF_028872195.1 of Lysinibacillus sp. G01H. Taxonomy (NCBI): domain Bacteria; kingdom Bacillati; phylum Bacillota; class Bacilli; order Caryophanales; family Bacillaceae; genus Lysinibacillus; species Lysinibacillus sp. G01H. The sequence continues at coordinate 1,113,077 of NZ_CP118397.1, forward strand.
GCGGGGGAAATACATGCACATGATCAAACAGCGAAAAAATTTTTATCGAAACTTAGAAGTATTTTCTCGAAAGGGCGTGATTAATTGGACTTTTTGCATAAAAGCAAGCTTTTAGTTGTGGATGATTCTGCTTTTATGAGAAAGCTAATTAGTGACTTTTTTGTTGGCAACTCGAAGGTGGAAGTAGTTGGAACAGCTCGAAATGGAAAAGATGCGATCAAAAAGATACAATCGTTGAAGCCAAACGTTGTGACAATGGATATTGAGATGCCTGAAATGAATGGACTCGATGCTTTAAAAGAAATTATGCTACAATGTCCAGTTCCTGTAGTAATGCTCTCAAGTACCACTCAACGTGGGACAGAAAATGCAATTGCAGCAATTGAGGGCGGGGCAGTCGATTTTGTTGCCAAGCCGAGCGGGACCATCTCCCTTGATTTACATAAAATTCAAAACGAACTTGTGCACAAAGTGGAACAAGCTGCAACGGTGCCAATTTCCAAATTGAAAAAACCTTCTGGTAGTAAACGACAACAAGAACAAGTGACAAGGGTGAGTAAAGTAATAAAGGAACCACAACAGCATGGACGAACAAATACGTCTACTAATGTTGTTTCTACTAAGGTAGCCGTAACTAAACCGATGGTAGAATGGAGTAAAATAGGAAAGAAGATTGTGTTAATTGGCACATCAACAGGAGGACCACGTGCACTTCAGGAGGTTATTACTAAAATTCCTAAGTCTATTCAAGCTCCTATATTAATTGTTCAGCATATGCCTGCTGGATTTACTAAATCGCTTGCTAATCGACTTGATCAGCTAAGTGAAATTTCTGTTAAAGAAGCTGAACAGGGCGATATTTTGCAAAATGGAGTAGCTTATATTGCACCCGGTGGATATCATTTAAAACTTAGAAAAGTAGGAACAACTTTTGGCATTGTTCTTGATAATCAAGAAGCACCAAGATCTGGCCACCGACCTTCTGTAGATGTAATGTTTGAAGATGTTAGTCAATATAAAGATTTTGATAAAGTAGCAGTGATTATGACAGGTATGGGCCATGATGGCTCTAATGGTCTAAAAGCATTAAAAAATACTGGCAATGTCATTGCTATTGCAGAATCAGCAGAAACTTGCATTGTATATGGTATGCCAAAAGCAGCAGTAGAAACGCAACTTGTTGATGAAGTTGCAGATGTAGATGATATTGCACAAACAATAATGAAATATTTGCCTTAAAAGGGGTGTCCTCTTATGGAAGTCAATCAATATTTAGAGATGTTTATTGAAGAAAGTAAAGAGCATTTACAAGCGTGTAGTGAACATTTATTAGAATTAGAAAAAAATCCAGATGATTTGGCCATTGTTGGGGAAATATTCCGCTCTGCACACACATTAAAAGGTATGTCTGCCACAATGGGCTTCGAAGATTTAGCAGATTTAACCCATAAAATGGAGAATGTTTTAGATGCCATCCGTAATGAGAAGATTCATGTTACACCTGAAATTTTAGATGTTGTATTTGAATCTGTTGATCATTTAGAAGAAATGGTGATGGATATTGCTAACGGTGGAGATGGTAAGCGTGATGTTTCCTCAACTGTCGCACAACTAAAGCGTATAGAACTAGGTGAGGAAGCAATACCAGAGGTGGTAGCAACGGTTGCTGCACCGGTTGTTGAAAGTGTATTAGAATATGATTCGTTTGAACAAACAGTCATTACACAATCGGCTGAACAAGGCTTTAATGCTTTTGAAATTTCAGTAACATTACGTGAGGATTGCCTTCTTAAGGCAGCACGTGTATTTATGGTGTTTGAGATTTTAGAAAAAGATGGGGATGTCATTAAATCAAGTCCATCTGTTGAAAAGCTAGAAGATGAGCAGTTTGATCAACAATTTTATGTAGCTTTTGTCACAAAAACCACAGCTGAGGATATGCAGAAAAAGCTAATGAAAGTTTCTGAAGTTGATGAGGTTATTGTGACTACAATTGACCAAAGGAAATTTAGTGAAAAAGTATTTGAAGCGCAGCAAGAAGTAGCAGCAACTGCAACTGCAGTGGCTGAGGTAGCTGCTATACCAACAAATACGCCTGCTGCAAAAGCTGAGCCTGTTGCAAAGCCTGCTAAAGAAGCTACACCTTCCAAGGCTGACAAAAATCATGCACCTGTAGGTAATAAAACAATTCGTGTAAATATTGAACGTCTAGATATTTTAATGAACTTGTTTGAAGAGCTTGTCATTGATCGTGGTCGATTGCAGTCTATCTCTACTGAAGTAAATCATGGCGAACTAAATGAAACAGTAGAGCGTATGAGTCGTGTGATGGGTGATTTGCAAACTATTATTTTAACAATGCGAATGGTACCTGTAGAAACAGTGTTCAATCGTTTCCCGAAAATGATTCGTCAGCTATCACGTGATTTAAATAAGAAAATCAACCTTGAAATTATTGGTGCTGAAACTGAACTAGATCGTACAGTAATTGATGAAATTGGAGATCCGCTTGTTCACTTGATTCGTAATTCTGTGGATCATGGCATTGAGAATCCAACTGCTCGTCGTGCAAAAGGCAAGCCTGAAGAAGGAACTGTCGTATTGCGTGCCTATCATAGCGGAAACTACGTCTTTATTGAAATTGAAGACGATGGCTCGGGCATAAATCGAGAAAAAGTGTTAGCTAAAGCTATTTCAAAAGGTATTGTTACACAAGAACAATCCTATTCAATGTCTGATAAACAAATTAATGAGCTTATTCTAGCTTCAGGCTTCTCAACTGCAGATGTTATTTCCGATGTATCTGGTCGTGGAGTAGGTTTAGATGTTGTAAAAACAACGATTGAATCACTAGGTGGCAATATTTCAATTGAATCAACACAAGATGTTGGATCCATCTTCTCAATTCAATTACCACTGACATTATCAATTATTTCAGTTATGCTTGTGGAGATTGAAAAGGAAATTTATGCAATTCCACTATCTTCTATTATTGAAACATCTATTATCCGTTCATCAGAGATTATGAATGCGCATAATCAAAAAGTAATCGACTTCCGAGGCAAAGTTGTACCGTTGGTATTCTTAGAGGAAATCTTTGAGGTACCTCGTCAAGAGCATCAAGATGAAGAATTCCACTCAGTAGTGATCGTCCGTAAGGGTGAAAAACTTGCTGGTTTAGTGGTGGATTCATTCATTGGCCAACAAGAAATTGTCTTGAAGTCTTTAGGTAATTACTTAACAAATATCTTTGCCATTTCAGGAGCAACAATCTTAGGCAATGGTAAAGTAGCCTTAATTGTAGATTGCAACGCACTAATTAAATAAGGTGAATGAATAAGAGAGGTGTAAAGTATGACAAATGCAGTGGAGCAAGAAAGTATTAAAGTAATAGTTTTTCAGTTAGCAGATAAAGAATATGCAATTCCTGTGTCCCATGTTCAAGGAATTGAGAAATTAATGCATATCACACGTGTACCGAAAACAGCGAAATATGTAAAAGGTGTAATCAATCTACGAGGTGTTGTCACACCAATTGTGGATTTACGTGAACGTTTTGAATTACCTATTTCTGAACATGAGGAAACAACACGCATTATTATTATCTCATTAGAAGATATGGAAGTAGGCTTTGTAGTGGATTCCGCTAACGACGTTATTGATATTCCTGCAAGTGCTATTGAACCGCAACCAGAAGTCGTTGGCTCACTTGAAGAAGAATTTATTTCAGGCGTTGCTAAAGTAGAGAAGCGATTATTAATCTTATTACATTTAGAAAAAGTATTAAATCCACTAAAGTAGGGATCGATAATGACATTTAATCAAAAAATTACATCACTACATTTAGATGTATTAAAGGAGATTGGAAATATCGGTGCTGCGCATGCCGCGACAGCACTTTCCAATTTACTTGGGAAAAAAATTGATATGCGTGTTCCAAAGGTAGAGATGGTGTCCTTTAACGATATGATGGAGTTGGCTGGGGGATCAGAAAACGTAGTTGTTGGCATTTACCTTCGTATTGAAGGTGATGCAGAGGGAAGTATGTTCTTTATTTTACCTATCGAACAAGCAAACCGCTTTATACGTCGACTTATTTTCGATGACTCTTTTGACTTTAAAAAACGACCTGTTTCAGAGTTAGGTTTATCAGCTATGCAAGAAATGGGTAATATTTTATCGGGCTCCTATTTATCTGCCTTATCGGATTTTACTAATTTAAAAATTTATCCAACTGTGCCAGGTCTAAGTGTTGATATGTTTGGAGCTATAATAAGCATTGGTTTAATAGAATTATCTCATGTCAGCGATAATGTTATTGTTATCAATACATCCATTTTTGAAGAAGGTGTGGAAGACCATGAAACGGTGAGGGGTCATTTCTTCCTACTACCAGATCCTGACTCGTTTGATGCAATTTTTAAAGCATTAGGGGTTTCGTGATATGTTAACCAATAGTAGTGGACAAGTGATTAAAGTGGGAATTGCACAAATGGATGTAGTAAAGCTACCTAACACGATTCGAACTTCTGGTCTTGGTTCATGTGTTGGTGTTATTTTGTATGATGAGTCAAAAAAAATTGCTGGTTTAATCCATGTGATGTTACCAGATTCAAGTTTAGGAAGAGCTGAGTCAATCAATGTCGCGAAATTTGCAGATTCAGGGATTGCTGCAATGATTGATTTACTAAAGTTAGAAGGCGTTCAAAAATTTAAACTCAAGGCAAAAATTGCAGGGGGTGCGCAGATGTTCCAATTTACTTCTGACAAAGATACAATGCGTATTGGTCCCCGCAATGTAGAAGCTGTCAAAAATGAATTAAAGAGGCAGGGCATCCCTTTAGTGGCCGAGGATACTGGTGGAAATAGTGGTAGAACGATTGAATTTAATCCTGCAACGTCGATATTACACATCCGAACAGTTAACCAGGGAGTGAGTGAAATCTAATGTTTGGTTCTATATTTTACAACCTATGGGGAGCATTAATTGCCTTTTCTATTTATTTTTTTAGTACATTTCAAAAACCATTTACGCCTCTGCGAATCCTGATTGGCTCGTTTATTGTAGCAATCATCGCATTTTTTGTAATGTTTATTGTACGTTTTCTAATTGCTTACATCTTGTTTACACCAGAGGAAGATGAGGAAGCGGTTGAAGGCGATATAGAAGAAAAGGAACTTGAATCAATAGAAGGCGTAATACAAGAAGTACCAATAGCTAATTCTACGGTTGAATTTCAAGATGAAAATTCCGAGGAAATTGCACAAGTAGTAAGAACGATGATGAATCGAGAAGAAGATCAACAAGTAAATGCGTAAAAGTAAGAGTCGTGAATAACGACTCTTTTTTATTGTGGCTGTGGAGTTTGTAGTATACGAAAAACTTAAGTGAAATTAATTATTTTTATATAGCCATGCCTTTGGGCTAGGAGATGTTTCACGCCCTGAGGCAGAAGAAATGGCGGACATCTTACGTGATGCAGGTATTACGATTGTGACGAGTGTCCCCCCTCTGTAGAAAGTTTCCACCTGTTGGTTTATTACACAGTAAAGGGGTACGCGTTGCAATTGGCTGTGACAAAATCTTTGATGTTTGGTCCCCATTTGGTAACGGAGATTTATGAGAACGAGCTGGTCGTTTGGCAAAAAGCTCAGGTTGGGGAGATGAACGCTCATTAGCCCAAACCCTTCCATTTATTACAGGGGGAAAAACCCCACTCAATCAAGCAGGTGAGCAAACATGGCCAAAAGTGGGGGATAATGCAAATATGGTGTTTGTGGAGGCTTCTTGCTCTGCTGAAGCAATTGCTCGAAGATCTCTACGTAAGGCAACTATATTCAATGGGAAATTTGTCTCTAGTACGATTTAAAGCATAATTTATTGAAAGAGTGGTTTCTATATATTGGGTATTATTGCTCTTTTGTTCAATTTGTTCTTTGTTAAAAGAATTCAGTAGCTTCCTAAACTAAAAGCTTAATCATATCCAACTGTATCCAAGTATCATTACACAATCAGGATACAGTTTTTCTATGTCTTTCAAAAACAAAGGAATATATTAGAGACTAAGAGAAACAAATGAAATTATAGTCGATTCTTGTTATAATATAGGAAAGATGGCAACTGCTTATCGGGCTTTAACTACTCAGGGTTTACGTCTAGATTAGTTTAAATGTGGATTTTTATAAAAAAAACTGAGAAATCCTGTTGAATGATAAATTTTAAGAGCGCAAGTAGTCGTTAGTAAACAGGCGTGAAAGAGCGTTTTTTAGAGAGGTGGATTTCATGACACAACCAATTCTGAACGATGAGCAAAAACTGTGGAATCGCTGGATACATGAGCGTGATCCAGATGCTGGCGATTTACTTATAAAAAAATACATTTCTTTAGTATCTTATCATGTCCAACGTATTGGTGCAGGTCTGCCAAAAAGCGTATCACGAGACGATTTAACGAGCTTAGGGATGGTAGGACTTTTTGATGCATTAAATAAATTTGACATTAACAGAGATTTAAAATTTGATACATATGCTTCGTTTAGAGTAAGAGGAGCTATCATTGATGGTTTACGAAAAGAAGACTGGTTACCACGGTCAGCGCGTGAAAAAGCAAAAAAATTAGATGCACAAATTGAACAACTAGAACAAAAATATATGCGTCATGTAACACCTGAGGAACTTGCGGAGCATATGGAAGTATCTGTTGAAGATGTCTATCAAACTGTGCAAGAGCATTTTTTTTCAAATGTTCTTTCTATTAATGAACAACAAGACCAAGAAGAAACAGATGGCAAGTCTTTTGTCATACGAGACGATACAACAAAAACACCTGAGCAAGCTATCATTAAATCAGAGTTGTTAGATGATCTTGCGGAAAATATTCAGAAACTCAATGAAAAAGAACAGCTTGTCCTTAGTCTATTTTACACGGAGGAGTTAACTTTGACAGAAATTGGTGAAATGCTTGAACTATCAACCTCTCGTATTTCACAAATTCATTCAAAAGCGCTATTAAAGCTACGAAAGCTATTATCTAGTGAAATGATTAATGCGTAAATATCCTTGAGGGAGAGATTCCAATGAGTTTAAAAGGTGTCGAGTTACAGATTGCTATTCCAAAAACATTTGAAGCAGGAAAAATGGCGGATCAGGCACAGCAGCAAGTATTGGCTCAGCAAGCACATGCAAATGAAGCATTAAAAAAAGAAGTAGAGCGCAAGCAAAAAATTGTCAACACATCAGAAGGTATGGATGAAATTAGTGAGGATGAAGATGCGGGTGGTGAGTATTTAACAGGGATTCATAAAAAGAAAAAAAAGGATCAACAAGAAAAACAGGCACAACATCCGTTTAAAGGGAATTTCGTGGATTTTAGTGGATAGGAGTTTACAATGACAACCATTCTAATAGCGGTGCTATTCTTTTTACAGCTCATTTCATTTTACTTTCTTATCATTTTAAATACAAAGTTAGCAAAGTTTAAAGATTTGGAAAAGAAGCAAGAACGATTAATGAGGGAAATGGACGACACCATTAGTGTGTATTTAACTGAAATGAAAGATGAAAATGACCGTCTTATTAAAGAGCTACAAAATGTCTCTCAGTCAGAAATAGCTGCTAGTAGCTTGCAGCAAACGGAACAATATATGACACCTCAGGAGCAGCCATCTTTGCCAGTAGTACACGAGGTGAAAAGTGATAGTTCTCTATCTTTAGAGAAGGATGCTCGTATCTATGTACCTAAAAATATAGTCGCAAATGCTTATTCACGTCAGCAACATACAGGCTCGAAAATGGTGAAAACAGCTCCACCTCTAAAAGTGGAGGAGCAAAAAGAAGCTGAAAAATTGCTGACAGTGGAACAACAGGTTCTAGAATTAGCAAAGCAGGGAAAATCACCAGAGGAAATAGCGAAACAACTGCAAAAGGGTAAAACAGAAATCGAGCTTTTACTGAAATTCCATCACTAAATTGTTGCGAATCGTTCAAAGCTATGATATAGTTGCAAATGGTGTTATTACTACACACGCATTTTGATGCAGTAAGTGGTGCTCTAAGCTTAGGGTAGCTTGTTGTAGATGATAAATGCGGAGGATAAAAACCAAAATATTAGGAGGAAATTCACATGTCAGTAATTTCTATGAAACAATTACTTGAAGCTGGTGTACATTTTGGTCACCAAACTCGTCGTTGGAACCCAAAAATGAAGAAATATATCTTCGTTGAACGTAACGGGATCTACATCATCGACTTACAAAAAACTGTTAAAAAATTAGAGGAAGCTTATGACTTCATGCGTCAAGTTGGTCAAGATGGTGGTAAAGTTCTTTTCGTTGGTACGAAAAAACAAGCACAAGAAGCGATCAAAGATGAAGCTGAACGTTCAGGCAACTACTACATCAACCAACGTTGGTTAGGTGGTACTCTTACAAACTTCGGTACAATTCAAAAACGTGTTGCACGTATGAAACAAATCGAAAAAATGGAAGAAGAAGGAACTTTCGAAGTTCTTCCTAAAAAAGAAGTAATCCAACTTAAAAAAGAACACGAACGTCTAATCAAATTCTTAGGCGGTATCCGTGATATGCACGATCTTCCAGACGTAATGTTCGTGGTTGACCCACGTAAAGAACGCATTGCGGTTGCAGAAGCTCGTAAATTAAACATCCCTCTAGTAGGTATTGTTGATACTAACTGTGATCCAGATGAAATCGACTACGTAATCCCTGCTAATGATGATGCTATTCGCGCTGTTAAACTTTTAACTGCTAAAATGGCCGACGCTTTAATCGAGTCAAAACAAGGTGAAGAAGAAGCTCCAGCTGTAGAAGCTGCTGCTGAGTAATTCACGTTTACAAAAAGGTGATAAGTGGCTCAAAACCCTTATCACCTTTTTTAGAACCTATCATTAAATTATGTTCAACCAATTTGAGGAGGAAACACTAAATGGCAAACATTACTGCACAATTAGTAAAAGAATTACGTGAAAAAACTGGCGCTGGTATGATGGATTGTAAAAAAGCGTTAGTACAAACTGATGGCAACTTAGAAGCAGCTATCGACTTCCTACGTGAAAAAGGTCTTTCTTCAGCTGCTAAAAAAGCTGACCGTATCGCTGCAGAAGGTACTACTTACATTTTGGAACAAGGTAACGAAGCAATCATCCTTGAAGTAAATGCTGAAACTGACTTTGTTGCGAAAAACGACAAATTCCAAGTATTGGTTGCATCTTTAGCTGAGCAATTACTTGCTGCTAAACCTGCATCAGTTGAAGCTGCTTTAGAGCTTGCAAATGCTGAAGGCGTAAAAATTGTAGATCAAATCTCATCTGCTATTGCAACAATTGGAGAAAAAATTACACTTCGTCGTTTCGAAATTAAAACAAAATCTGATGCAGATGCATTCGGTTCATACTTACACATGGGCGGTCGTATCGGTGTGTTAGTAACTTTAGAAGGTTCTACTGATGCAGCAGCTGCTAAAGATGTTGCTATGCACATTGCAGCAATTAACCCAACTTATGTTTCTCGCGATGAAGTTTCTGCTGAGGAAGTTGAACGTGAGCGTAAAGTATTAACTGAACAAGCTCTTAACGAAGGTAAACCAGAAAACATCGTTGCAAAAATGGTTGAAGGCCGTCTTGGTAAATATTTCGAAGATGTTTGCTTACTTGACCAAACTTTCGTTAAAAACTCAGATCAAAAAGTACGTGATTTTGTAGCTTCAACTGGTGGTTCTGTAAACGGCTTTGTACGTTACGCTGTTGGTGAAGGTATCGAAAAACGTGAAGATAACTTTGCAGAAGAAGTAATGAGCCAAGTTAAAGGTAACTAATTTAGCTTGCATTTGATTCTAATCAAATAATATCTAGATTATCTAGACAAAAAAATGGGGAGCACAACATAGCGTGTTCCCTATTTTTCCGAAGTGAATGAAAAATTAAAGATAATTTTCTATTCTGCCTTATTCACAACTAGCAATTATTGTTAGATATACTATAATGGAAAAGAGAATAGGGATGTTTTAAATAAAGTCTTACGGAGGTTTACAATGAGTGTACCGCAATATAAACGAGTAGTTATTAAACTAAGTGGTGAAGCGTTAGCTGGAGAAGCGGGCTTCGGTTTATCACCAAAAATAATCAAGTCTGTTGCAGAAGAAGTAAAAGAAGTAGTAGATCTTGATGTAGAAGTTGCTGTTGTTGTAGGTGGCGGTAATATATGGCGTGGGAAAATAGGTAGTGAAATGGGAATGGATCGTGCTGCTGCGGACTACATGGGCATGCTGGCAACCGTAATGAACTCCCTAGCTTTACAAGATGCACTTGAAAAATTAGGCATTGAAACACGTGTTCAATCTTCTATTGTGATGACTCAAGTAGCGGAGCCATACATTCGTCGTAAAGCAGTTAGACATCTTGAGAAAAAGCGTGTCGTTATCTTTGCAGCAGGGACAGGTAATCCGTTCTTCTCTACTGATACGACTGCCGCATTACGAGCAGCAGAAATTGATGCTGATGCAATTTTAATGGCTAAAAACAATGTCGATGGCGTTTATTCAGCGGATCCTAAAGTGGATGAAACAGCCATTAAATATGATACACTCACATACTTAGACGTTATCCAACAAGGCTTACAAGTAATGGATTCAACGGCTTCAACTTTATGTATGGATAACGATATCCCGCTAATTGTTTTCTCAATTACGGAGCCGGGTAACATTAAACGTGCTGTACAAGGCGAAAAAATCGGAACAGTTGTTAGGAGGAATGTATAATGGCTAAACAAGTTTTAGAACAAGCTAAAGAAAAAATGAACAAAACAATCGCAGCTTTCTCACGCGAACTAGCATCTATTCGTGCAGGTCGTGCGAACGCATCTCTATTAGATCGTATTTCGGTTGATTACTATGGAGCAGCAACACCAATTAACCAACTTGCGGGTGTTTCTATACCTGAAGCTCGTTTATTAGTAATTACACCTTACGATAAATCAATTTTAGGTGATATTGAAAAAGCAATTATGAAATCAGATATTGGTATCACACCAACAAATGATGGTTCTGTCATTCGTCTTATGATTCCTGCTTTAACAGAAGAGCGTCGTAAAGATCTAGTAAAACAAGTGAAAAAAGAAGCGGAAGATGCAAAAATTGCTGTACGTAATGTTCGTCGTGATGCAAATGATGATTTGAAAAAACTTGAAAAAGCTGGCGAAATCACAGAAGACGATCTACGTGGCTATGGAGAAGATATTCAAAAGTTAACAGATGAATTCATTGTGAAAGTAGATCAAGTAGCGAAAGATAAAGAAAAAGAAATTTTAGAGGTGTAAATAAACCTTTTACACGTCTATGATGGAACTTTTTGATGAGATGAAGGCGTCCTATACTTAACAGGACGTCTTTTCTCTTTATTATTCATAGCCAAATTGCTTACTCAAATAGAGAGCATGCATGAATGTGAAAAGGTCATTAATGATACAATCAATTATTATTTAACAAACTCATTCTTTAATATGTGTATAGTTCTAAAATAAGCTAGTACATACATAGTCAATTTAGAGGGAAAAAAAAGACAAAAGGCGCTTTTGTTTGATATGATAGGTTAGTATACGTCCGATTAGTTGTAGTGGGGGAGTTAGCATGTTTAAAAAGCTATTAGGTAAACAAATAAATATGGATACACTATCATTGGAGGAGCGTGTGGCCCTAGCTAAAAGCGAGCCGATTCCTGCCCATGTAGCGATTATTATGGACGGAAATGGACGTTGGGCGAAGAAAAGAGCTATGCCACGTGTGGCTGGTCATCATGAAGGAATGAAGACGGTGCGTAAGGTGACGAGATTTGCGTCAGACCTGGGTATTAAAGTCTTAACTGTCTATGCATTTTCCACTGAAAATTGGAAGAGACCAAAACCTGAGGTAGATTTTCTTATGCGGCTACCTGTTGAATTTTTAGGTTCCTTTTTACCAGAAATGATGGAGCGTAATGTACGTGTCGAAATGATTGGAGACCCATCTTTATTACCTGCCCATACACAAAAAGCGTTGTATGAGGCAATGGAAGAAACGAAGCATAATACAGGGCTTATTTTAAACTTTGCGCTGAATTATGGTAGTCGTTCTGAAATGGTCAATGCCATGAAAATGATGCTTCAAAAAGTGCAGGACGGTCAATTAACGATGCAAGACATAACAGAAGATTGCTTAACATCTCATTTAATGACAGCTCATTTACCTGAGCCAGATCTTTTAATTCGTACAAGTGGTGAAGTGCGATTAAGTAACTTTATGCTATGGCAGCTCGCCTATACAGAATTTTGGTTTACAGATACATTGTGGCCAGATTTTAGTGAGGAAAACTTACTCGAAGCGGTGGAAAACTATCAGAAACGTAATCGCCGTTACGGTGGGTTGAAGGGAGAAGAAACAACTTGAAACAACGAATTATTACCGCAATAATTGCAGCAGCACTTTTCATTCCATTCGTTATTTATGGAAAAGTACCATTTGCCATACTTGTGCTAGCAATGGCTATTGTCGGTTTTTATGAAATACTTAAGATGAAAGGTATTTCCATCTTTTCTGTGCCTGGCTTCTTAGGACTGATCACTTTAATTTTACTCGTTATCCCGAAGGACTGGAGTGAAAGGGTTGTAGAATTAATAGGCTATTCGTCTAATCTAATGGTAGTCTATGGTCTAATGATGCTACTTCTTATTTACGTGGTTTTAGTAAAAAATAAAATTACTTTTGACGAAGTTGGCTTTATTTTATTAGGCGCATTTTATGTGGGATTAGGATTCCATTATCTAATTGAAACTAGAAATGTTGGATTAGAGTATGTTGTCTATTGCTTATTAGTTGTTTGGACAACGGATTCGGGTGCATATTTTGTAGGTAGAAAATTCGGGAAAAATAAGTTATGGCCAGAAATTTCACCTAAAAAAACGATCGAAGGCTTTATAGGTGGAATAGTCATCGCTGTTATTTTTGCAGTATGTATGCAACTCATTTACCCATTCGCAAATGGTTATATATCACTTATTTTTGTAACGATTTTTGCCTCAATTGTTGGTCAAATGGGCGATTTGGTAGAATCTGCTATTAAACGTCACTTTGATGTAAAAGATTCAGGCAATATTTTACCAGGGCATGGGGGAATTTTAGATCGCTTTGATAGTCTATTATTTGTCGTGCCTCTACTTCATTTTTTACATTTATTTGGTAATTGATTGTATAGGAAAAGACATTTTGCTAAATCATTTGCTTAGATAGAAAAAGGGGACAATTTGTTGTGAAAAAAATTAGTTTATTAGGTGCAACTGGTTCAATTGGTTGGCAAACCTACGATATCTTAAAAGAACAACGTGATGCTTTTCAATTAGTAGCTTTTTCATCAGGAAAGAACTTAGAGAAAACGCGAGAAATGATTGAAACATTAAAGCCCGAATTAGTTTCTGTGCAATTAGAAGAAGACGCACTAACACTAGCTAAAGAGTTTCCAAATATCCAATTTACGTTTGGAGCAAAAGGACTTGTAGAGGTCGCAACACATCCAGATTCAACTGTACTTGTCAATGCTGTGCTCGGAAGTGTAGGCCTTGAATCAACATTAGCAGCCATTCGTATGGGCAAAACGATTGCTATTGCTAATAAAGAAACGCTTGTAACTGCTGGTCATTTAGTGATGGCAGAGGCCAAAAAATACAATGTAGCCATCTTGCCTGTAGATAGTGAGCACTCTGCCATCTTCCAATCGATGAATGGTGAGAATCCGAAAAATATTGAACGTTTGATTATTACCGCTTCTGGTGGTAGCTTCCGTGATAAAACCCGAGAACAATTAAAACACGTGACGGTTGCAGATGCACTGAATCATCCGAACTGGTCTATGGGTGCAAAGATTACGATAGATTCCGCTACAATGATGAATAAGGGATTAGAAGTCATTGAAGCACATGTTTTATTTGATATGCCGTATGATAAAATAGATGTACTTTTGCATAGAGAAAGTATTATTCACTCTCTAGTTGAGTATCATGATACTAGTGTTATTGCTCAGCTAGGTACACCAGATATGCGTGTGCCAATCCAATATGCTTTAAGCTACCCAGACCGTATACCATTACAAAATGGTCAGCGACTAAATTTAGCGCAAATTGGTCAACTACATTTTCAAGAGATGGACTTTGAGCGATACCCTGCTTTGCGTTTAGCGTATGAGGCTGGTCGTATGGGTGGTACGATTCTGACAGCGATGAATGCAGCAAACGAAGCGGCAGTTGCAGCCTTTTTACAAGGGAAAATCACATTCCTTGAAATTGATGAGACGATTGAACGTGTGATGCAGGCACACCAAAACATTGCAGTACCAGATTTACAAACCATATTACATGTGGATAGTGAGACAAGAAAAATAGTGTTAGACATGGTAAAATAACGAAAGCACTGTATCGTTAACTAATCGCTATTAAAGGTGGGGTATTATGCAAACAGCCATTGCATTTATATTAATATTTGGTATGCTCGTCTTCTTCCATGAACTTGGACATTTCTTATTCGCCAAACGTGCAGGTATCTTAGTACGTGAATTTGCGATCGGAATGGGTCCCAAAATTTATGGAAAAACGCATGGAGAAACAATGTATACTATTCGATTATTACCAATCGGGGGATACGTACGGATGGCCGGCGAGGATATGGATGGCACGGAATTACAGCCAGGCTACCGAATAGGGCTTATTGTGAATGAGGATAATGTTGTTAAAAAAATTATTTTCAATCAAAATAATAAGCAGTTACCAGATTTATTATTTTTAGAAGTTGAACGCGCCGATTTAGAGAAGGAGTTATTTGTAGAGGGTTATGATGAAGAAGAACGTCTAGTTCGTTATCAAGTAGCTAGAGACTGTGTGCTTGTGGAAAATGGTCGTGAACTTGTCATTGCACCACACGATCGTCAATTTAATGCAAAGACAGTTGGCCAACGAGCAATGACTATCTTTGCAGGCCCTTTGTTTAACTTTATTCTCGCGTTTGTGATTTATTTAGTGATTGGATTGATCCATGGTGTTCCAACATACGAGCCAATTATCACGGAAGTAGTAGAGAATGATCCAGCTGCACAGGCAGGGATGCTGGCAGGAGATAGAGTAACAGCTATTAACGGACAAGTAGTTGAAAAATGGCAAGATTTAGCTGCAATCGTTCAAGATCATCCAAACGAAGATATTGCCGTGACAGTTGAACGAAATGGACAATCAGTGAACTTAAATATGACTGTTAAGGAAATCCAGCAGGATGGCGAGAAATATGGTCAAATAGGTGTACGCTATGAAAGTCCAAGAGAATTTAACCCATTAAAGGCAGTTGTATATGGAGCTCAGGAAACCTATAATATGACTGTGAAAATATTTGAACTATTAGGTATGCTAATTACCGGTAAGTTCACAATAGACGCACTTTCAGGTCCTGTAGGTATTTATAAAGCAACAGAGCAAGTTGCCCAATATGGTATTATGAACTTAATGAATTGGGCCGCAATGCTAAGTATTAACTTAGGAATTATGAACCTACTTCCATTACCAGCACTTGACGGTGGCCGTTTATTATTCTTTGGCTTTGAAGCTTTACGTGGTAAACCAATTGACCGTCAAAAAGAAGGTATTGTACATTTTGTAGGAATCGTCCTACTCATGATTCTAATGGTGGTTGTTACATGGAACGATATACAACGATTTTTCTTTTAATTCATTTACAGTTAAATGAAATTTGATTTCCTAGCTTTGAGCGCAATTTCGATGAAACATTGCGCTCAAAGCTAAATTTGTTTATGCTATTGAGAGTATAAACTTATCTATTGAAAAAGGTGGAACACTGAATGAAGCAAAGTAAAACATTTATCCCAACGTTACGTGAAGTACCTGCTGATGCTGAGGTAAAATCACATAAGCAATTACTACGTGCAGGGTTTATTCGTCAAAATACAAGTGGGGTATACTCGTATTTACCGCTTGCAAAACGTGTACTAACAAAAATTGAAACAATTATTCGAGAAGAAATGGAAGCTATCAACTCCATTGAGCTACTAATGCCATCTCTACAATCTGCCGAGCTATGGCAGGAATCAGGTCGCTGGGAAAAATATGGACCTGAATTAATGCGCTTAAAAGACCGACATGACCGTGATTTTGCATTAGGGCCAACACATGAAGAAGTCATAACAACTTTAGTCCGTGATGAAATTAAATCATATAAAAAATTACCGCTAACATTGTATCAAATTCAAACGAAATTCCGTGATGAAAAACGTCCTCGCTTTGGCTTACTAAGAGGAAGAGAATTTATCATGAAGGATGCTTATTCTTTCCATGCGTCACGTGAAAGTTTAGATGAAACATATGAAGATATGTATCGTGCTTATTCTAATATTTTCTCCCGCCTCGGCTTAAACTACCGTGCTGTTATTGCAGATGCAGGTTCGATTGGCGGTAAAGGAACACATGAATTTATGGTACTTTCTGAAATCGGGGAAGATACAATTGCGTACTCAGATACTTCTGATTATGCAGCAAATATCGAAATGGCTGAAGTAATTGTTGACTATCAACCATCTGATGAAGCTTTAAAAGATGTAGAAAAAGTAGCAACTCCAGAGCAAAAAACAATTGAAGATGTTTCAGCATTCTTAAAAGTAGAACCTGCTAATGTCATCAAATCTCTAGTTTTTGATGTAGATGGAGAGCTTGTAGTAGTCCTTGCACGTGGGGATCATGAAATTAATGATATCAAATTGAAAAATGCACTTGATGCAGGATCTGTGGAACTTGCAAGTGAAGCAGCGATTCAAGAATTATTAGGATGTGGCATTGGCTCAATTGGTCCAGTGAAATTACCAGTAGACGTAAAAGTAGTAGCAGACCATGCTATTAAATCTATCCGTAATGGTATTGCAGGTGCCAACGAAGATGGATTCCATTTAGTCAATGTTAACCCAGAGCGTGATTTTGCAGTTAATGACTATTTAGATATTCGTTTTATTCAAGAGGGAGACCCTTCTCCAGATGGACAAGGAAACATTAAATTTGCAGAAGGTATCGAGGTTGGTCATATTTTCAAATTAGGTACTACATACTCTGCTAAAATGAATGGTACTTTCTTAGATGAGCAAGGTAAGGCTCAACCATTTATTATGGGGTGCTATGGTATTGGTGTTTCTCGTATTCTAGCTGCTGTAGCGGAGCACTTCCAAGATGACAATGGCTTTACATGGCCAACACAATTAGCGCCATATGATATTCATGTTGTGCCAGTTAACACAAAAGATGAGGCACAAGTGACATTAGCGGAGGAGCTTTATGGCTTATTAAAATCATACCGTTATGATGTGTTACTAGATGATCGTCCTGAACGTGCGGGTGTAAAATTCGCTGATGCTGATTTAATTGGTCTACCTGTTCGAGTAACGGTTGGTAAAAAAGCAACAGAAGGTATTGTAGAAGTGAAATTCCGTCAAACAGGTGAAACATTTGAATGGAAAAAAGAAGAAGTAATTGATCGTCTGAATGAATTTTTCCGTAAAAATTAATGACGAGCTAAAAATTGGTGATAATTAGAATTTGATGCTTTTAATAGAGGCTTTCGTATAATTTTGATAAGATAGATATAAATAATTCGCGACACTTCTGCGGGACAGTGAGCCAAGCAAGCAACAACAGATGGTAAAATTTCTGTTAAACTTGAAGAGCGCCCGCAGTGTGGGAGCGAATTTTTTTCTTGAATTCTCATCATGCGTTTGAGACGAATTAGAACATGAGGCTAAAGAAGTTGCCTCTTTCTGAAAGTAGGTGTCATTAGATTGGAACAGCAACAAGAGGCAAGAATGAGGCTTCGAATGCTCTTGCAACAACTAGAGTTAACAGATGATGTATATATGTCATTTTTTGAGGAAGGTGAACTATCACGCCTGACAGTTCATAAAAAGGATAGACTTTGGCATTTCACAATTAAGTTAAAAGATATATTACCGTTTCCGTTATATCAGCTTTTCCGTACGCATTTGACAGAGAAATTTTCAGCGATAGCACAAGTTAATACGACATTTGAAACATTAGAAAAAAATGTCACAGAAGAATTGGTGCAGGCGTACTGGCTAAATGTTGTGGAACAAATTGATGAGATGGCTCCAACGCTTAAAAATTGTCTCATTACTCAAATACCAACGTGGAACGGCCAAAAAATGACTTTATCCTGTATGCAGGAAATGGAATTTATGATGCTCAAAACGAAGTATGCGGACAAACTAGCAGAAAGCTATGGTCAATTTGGTTTCCCTCGTATGGCAATCGACTTTGTGCTACGAGAAGAAACGGAAGAAATGATCGCGGCACAGGAAGCATTTATGGAGCAGAAACGTCTGGAAGAAGTGGCTCTGGCACAGCAAGCGATGCAAGATTTCCAAAAGCGTGAGCAAGAGAAGAAAGACAATCCGGCACTGGCCAACCTTGGTGACCGTCCATTCCAACTTGGGATGCAAATTAAAGATAATGAAATCATGGAAATTAAACGGATTGTTGAAGAAGAACGCCGTGTTATTATTGAGGGATTTGTCTTTGATACGGAAATAAAAGAATTAAAAAGTGGACGCTCATTATTACAAATTAAAATTACCGACTATACAGATTCCATCATTGTTAAAATGTTTTCTCGTGACAATGATGATGCTGAATTAATGCAACATCTGAAAAAGGGCATGTGGGTTAAAGTTCGAGGCTCTGTGCAAACCGATACGTTTATTCGTGATTTAATCGTCATGGCGAATGATATTAATGAAATCAAAAAAGAAACACGACAGGATTTAGCACCAGAGGGTGAAAAGCGTGTTGAGTTACATTTGCATACACCAATGAGCCAAATGGACGCTGTTACACCTGTTGATCGGCTTGTTGCTCAAGCTGCAAAGTGGGGGCATCCAGCAATAGCTATTACAGATCATGCGGTGGTGCAATCTTTCCCTGAAGCATATGCAGCGGGCAAAAAACATGGCATTAAGATTATTTATGGTCTGGAAGCAAATTTAGTTGATGATGGTGTACCAATTGCCTATGCTCCAGAGCATCGTTTATTGGCAGAAACAACGTATGTTGTTTTTGACGTAGAAACGACAGGGCTGTCAACGGCATATGATACGATTATTGAATTGGCTGCAGTTAAAATTAAAGATGGACAAGTGATTGATAAATATGAAAGTTTTGCAAATCCACATCATCCACTTTCGGCCACTACCATTGAATTAACAGGTATTACAGATGATATGGTTCGAAATGCTCCAGAGGTAGAGCAGGTCATTAAAGAATTTCATGCCTTTATCGGAGATGCAATCGTTGTCGCTCATAACGCATCATTTGATATAGGCTTCCTATATACAGGCTATAAAAAATTTGGTCTTGAAGAGACAGTCCATCCTGTCATTGATACATTAGAGCTAGCAAGATTGCTTTATCCTACAATGAAAAACCATCGCTTGAATACACTGTGTAAAAAATTCAATATTGAATTAACACAGCATCACCGAGCAATTTATGATACAGAGGCGACAGGATATCTACTGCTGCAACTATTAAAGGATGCTGATGAGCTAGCTATTAAATACCATGATGACTTCAATAAGCATATTGGTGGTGGGGATGCTTATAAAAAAGGTAGACCTATGCATTGTACAATTTTAGCAGTAGATAATGCAGGCTTAAAAAACTTATTTAAAATTGTTTCACATTCACATACAAAAACATTCTATCGTGTTCCTCGTGTGACACGTGCCGTGCTTGAACAATATCGTGAGGGTTTATTAGTTGGATCAGGTTGTAGTAATGGTGAAGTATTCGAAACCATGATGAATAAGTCTCCAGAGGAAGCAGAAAAAGTTGCTCGCTTTTATGATTATATTGAGGTGCAACCGAAGGCTGTATATGCACCATTAATCGAACGGAATGTTGTACGTGATGAATGGACATTAGAAGATATTATCCGTAAACTTGTGAAACTCGGGAAGAAGCTAGATAAACCTGTTGTTGCAACTGGAAATGTTCATTATTTAGATCCGACAGATGGGATGTTTAGGCAAATACTTATTGGTTCACAAGGTGGAGCAAATATTTTAAATCGTTCTAAGCTACCAGAGGTCCATTTTAGAACAACTGATGAAATGCTGAAAGAATTTGATTTTTTAGGACCGGATCTTGCAAAAGAAGTGGTTGTGACGAATGCTCAAAAAGTAGCAGCAAGTATTGGGGACGTTAAACCAATAAAGGATGACCTATATACACCAAAAATTGAGGGCTCTGATGATGAAGTAACCAATTTAACCTATGAAATGGCCCATCGTATTTATGGTGAGGAGTTACCGGAAATTGTGAAAGCTCGAATTGAAAAAGAGTTAAAATCGATTTTGGGACACGGCTTTGGTGTAATTTATTTAATTTCTGCCAAGCTAGTGAAAAAATCATTAGCTGATGGCTATTTAGTAGGGTCACGTGGTTCGGTCGGTTCCTCATTAGTAGCCACTTTTATGGAAATCACAGAGGTTAACCCATTACCTCCTCACTATATTTGTCCTAGTTGTAAACATTCTGAGTTTTTCGATGATGGATCTGTCAGCTCAGGCTTCGATTTACCAAATAAAGACTGTACGGAATGTGGAACACCTTATAAAAAAGATGGACAAGACATACCATTTGAAACCTTCCTTGGTTTCAAAGGTGATAAGGTACCAGATATCGACTTGAATTTTTCGGGTGAATATCAGCCTCAAGCACACAATTATACAAAGGTGCTATTTGGTGAGGATTATGTATTCCGTGCTGGAACAATTGGTACCGTGGCCGAGAAAACAGCATATGGCTATGTGAAAGGCTATGCAAGTGATCATAATTTACATTTTCGAGGAGCAGAAGTTGATCGTTTAGTTCAAGGCTGTACAGGAGTAAAACGTACAACTGGGCAACACCCTGGAGGAATTATTGTTGTTCCAGATTATATGGACATTTATGATTTCTCTCCAGTGCAATACCCTGCAGATGCGCAGGATTCAGAATGGCGTACAACCCATTTTGATTTCCACTCTATTCATGACAATATTTTAAAGCTAGATATACTTGGACACGATGATCCAACGGTGATCAGGATGTTACAAGATTTATCGGGAATCGATCCTAAAACAATCCCGACCGATGATCCTGTCGTTATGAAAATTTTTAGTTCTCCTGAAACTTTAGGCGTTACGGAAAAGCAAATTGGCTGTAAGACAGGGACATTAGGTATACCAGAATTCGGTACGCGTTTTGTACGTCAAATGCTAGAAGATACGAAGCCTTCGACATTCTCGGAGCTTGTACAAATTTCTGGACTTTCCCATGGAACAGACGTATGGCTAGGGAATGCACAAGAATTAATTCAAAACGGTACATGTGTGCTAAAAGAAGTAATTGGTTGTCGTGATGACATTATGGTGTATTTAATTTATCAAGGTCTAGAGCCGTCACTAGCCTTCAAAATTATGGAATCTGTTCGTAAAGGGAAAGGTTTATCAGAAGAATTTGAAGCGGAGATGCTCGCCAATAAAGTACCAGGTTGGTATATTGAATCTTGTAAAAAGATAAAGTACATGTTCCCGAAAGCCCATGCTGCAGCATACGTGCTAATGGCAGTACGAATTGCCTGGTTCAAGGTACATTTTCCAATCCTTTATTATGCAGCGTATTTCACAGTTCGAGCAGATGATTTTGATTTAATTGCAATGGTGCAAGGATCGCAAATGATTCGAGCACGGATTGATGAAATCAATATAAAAGGCTTAGATGCATCCACTAAAGAGAAAAACTTATTAACCGTGCTGGAGCTTGCACTGGAAATGTGTGAACGAGGTATGAGTTTCCAAAAGGTTGACCTATATCGTTCCCAAGCTAGTGAGTTTGTCATTGATGGCAATTCACTAATCCCTCCGTTCGATGCAATTCCGGGTCTTGGAACCAACGTGGCGAAAACGATCGTAGCTGCTCGTGAAGAGGGAGAGTTTTTATCCAAGGAAGATTTACAGCAACGTGGTCGTGTTTCCAAAACACTTATTGAATACATGGACCAGCTTGGTTGTTTAGAAGGCATGCCTGATGCTAATCAGTTATCGCTATTCTAGTATTGCAATTGTTTTGCATTGAAAGGTCACAATGTAAATTCAAATTCCTGACACAATATGGTTATCTATAATGAAGGAAATTTGCATTGTGTCGAGAACTGTGCTATTCTTATGGTAATAATTTGTTGATATTTTTCCAGCAAAAGAGTGGGGCTTACCCGCTCTTTTCTGTTGTTTAACCGTAGCAAAACAAATTTTGACTAACAGCAGGTAAGACCGTAAAATTTCACCAAAGCAACTGGTGGAATTTCTGTTTTATTATGGTTCATCACTGCGTTAACTTGATAGTGATGAACAATTCATACGCTAGAATTTGATAAATACAGGAGGAAATAATGAGCAAAGTACCATCTTTAATTGAAGAGCTCGCTAAACCAATTGTGGATGAGTTAAATCTTGAGCTAGTGGATATTGAGTTCGTAAAAGAAGGACGTAACTGGTTTTTACGTGTCTATGTTGATACACCTGAGGGTGGAATTGACATCGATCAATGTGCTCAAGTGAGTGAACGACTAAGCTTGTTATTGGATGAAAAAGATCCAATTACACAAAACTATTATTTAGAAGTTTCTTCGCCTGGAGCGGAACGTCCATTAAAAAAAGATACAGATTTTGTCAAAGCAGTTGGCAAGTTTATTTATGTAAAAACCTATGAGCCCATCAAGGACATGAAGGAATTCCAAGGCTACTTAACGTCATACGATGAACATACATTAGTGATGGAAGTGCGTATTAAAACACGTAAAATAACAGTAACAATTGAACAAGAAAAAATCGCATTGGCACGACTTGCCATTGATTTTTCAGCATAAAGCATATTTAGGAGTGAAAACAAAATGAGTAGTGATTTGTTAGATGCGCTGAATGCGCTAGAAGAACAAAAAGGAATTTCAAGAGATGTGTTAATCGAAGCCATTGAAGCGGCATTAGTTACAGCTTACAAACGCAACTTTAACCAAGCACAAAATGTTCGAGTAGACTTAAATTTAGATAAGGGCTCAATTCGTGTATTTTCACGTAAAGATGTTGTGGAAGAGGTAGAAGATGATCGTTTGCAAATTTCTTTAGAAGATGCAAAAGTCATTAATCCAGCCTATCAGCTAGAGGACATCGTGGAACAGGAAGTAACACCGCGTAACTTTGGACGCATTGCTGCACAAACAGCAAAGCAGGTAGTTACACAACGCGTACGTGAAGCGGAACGAGGTTTAATCTATGAGCAATACGTAGATCGTGAAGATGATATCGTAACTGGCGTTGTTGAACGTTTAGATGCTCGTAATATCTATGTAGGTTTAGGGAAAGTAGAAGCGGCATTGCCTGTTAATGAACAAATCCAAGGTGAATCTTATCACCCACATGATCGTATTAAAGTGTATATTACAAAAGTAGAACGTACAACACGTGGACCTCAAGTGATTGTGTCTCGTACACATCCTGGTTTATTACGTCGATTATTTGAGATGGAAGTACCTGAAATTTATGAGGGTATTGTAGAGATTAAATCAATTGCACGTGAAGCTGGAGATCGCTCTAAAATTTCTGTTTTCGCACATAATGAGGAAGTGGATCCAGTTGGTTCATGTGTTGGGGCAAAAGGTGCTCGTGTACAAACGATTGTCAATGAACTAAATGGCGAAAAAATTGATATCGTAGAATGGTCTGAAGATCCAGTTGTATTTGTAGCTAATGCATTAAGCCCATCAAAAGTATTAGATGTACAAGTGAATGAAGAAGAAAAGTCGACAACAGTCGTTGTACCAGACTATCAATTATCTCTAGCTATTGGTAAACGTGGGCAAAATGCTCGCCTAGCAGCGAAGCTTACTGGCTGGAAAATTGATATTAAGAGTGAGACTGATGCTCGTGAATTAGGTATTTATCCTTCGGCTACAAGCACTTTCATCCCTGCTGATGATGAAGAAAGTGATTTTAATGATGTAGCAGTTGACTTATATCAAGACGACGAAGAATAAGTAAGAAAGCCCGTGTGACAAGTTAGCTGACAGTATTCAGTGGGCCCCCTACGCCGACTGAATACTGTCAGAGCGTCAAGTAGAGCATGACTTGTCCACCTCTTACGACAAGCTTCAGAGAGGAATGGTGATTCTTATGGCTGTAAACAAAAAAGTACCTCTTCGTAAATGTGTAGCAACTGGAGAAATGCTACCAAAAAAAGAGATGATACGTGTTGTTCGTTCGAAAGAGGGCGAAGTAAGTGTAGATGTCTCCGGGAAAAAGCCTGGGCGTGGTGCCTATGTCTCTAAATCAGAGCAGGCAGTTGACCTTGCGCGTAAGAAAAATGTATTAGGGCACCAACTTGATGTGAAAATTCCTGAAGAAATATACGAGGAACTTATTTTGCTGATTCGTAGGGAGTCAATTTTATGATGAATCAAGCAATATTTAATTTGCTTGGAATCGCAGCAAGAGCACGTAAGGTGATTTCAGGAGAAGAGTTAGTAGTAAAGGAAGTCCGCAATGGCAATGCTAAACTAGTACTGCTTGCAAACGATGCTTCTAAAAACTCTAGTAAAAAAATTCAAGATAAGTGCACGTACTACAACGTTGAGTATCATGTAATTGGAGATCGATATGATCTAGGACATGCTACAGGTAAGGAGGCCCGAGTGGCTTTAGCTATTACCGATAAAGGTTTTGCAAGTAAATTGTCTAGTCTACTCAACGAAAACTAATCGGGGGTGAGCAGATGACCAAAATCAGAGTTCATGAATATGCGAAGCAAGTGAATAAAACGAGTAAAGAGGTTATTGAAGCACTAAGTAAATTAAATGTGAGTGTAACAAACCATATGTCTATGTTGGAAAAAGACGCTGTGGCAAAGTTAAACCAAACATTTAAAGCAACACCTGAGAAAAATGTAGCAAAACAATCAACTCAAAACATGGCACAAAAACCTCAATCAAATGGCCAGCAAAAACCACAGCATTCGGTGAAAAAGCAAGAAGGACCAAGGCAGCAATCTGCTACTTCTAAGCCAAAAGCAAACAATCAGCAACATGCACAGCAAAACTCAAATTCGTCTAACGAAAAATCTAAGAATACAAAAGGTAATCAAAATAGAAATATGACACAAAATAATAATAATAACAATAATAATCGTAGAGGTGGCGGTGGTTACAACCAACGTCCAAAACCAGGGATTCATGGAGGCAAACGTCGCCATCCAAAAACGCATCAACCATCAATTCCAGTGAAACAAAAGGAACTTCCAGAAAAAATTACTTTTGTTGAATCATTATCAGTTGCAGAATTAGCAAAAAAATTACACCGTGAGCCATCTGAAATCATTAAAAAATTATTCATGCTTGGCGTAATGGCAACAATTAACCAAGAATTAGATAAGGATGCAATTGAATTAATTTGCGCAGACTATGGTGTAGAAGTGGAAGAGGAAATTCGTGTAGATATTACGGATTTAGAAACACACTTCGAGCAAACAGAAGAAGTAAACGAGGCAGATTTATCAGAACGTCCGCCAGTTGTAACAATTATGGGTCACGTTGACCATGGTAAAACAACTTTATTAGACTCTATTCGTCATACAAAAGTAACAGCAGGAGAAGCTGGTGGTATTACACAACATATTGGTGCATACCAAGTTACAGAAGGCGACAAGAAAATTACATTCCTTGATACACCAGGACATGCGGCTTTCACAACAATGCGTGCACGTGGTGCAAAAGTAACGGATTTAACAATTTTAGTTGTAGCTGCTGATGATGGTGTTATGCCACAAACAGTAGAAGCGATTAATCACGCCAAGGCAGCTGAAGTACCAATTATTGTGGCTGTGAATAAAATGGATAAACCATCGGCAAATCCAGATCGTGTGATGCAAGAATTAACAGAACATGGCTTAGTTCCTGAAGCATGGGGTGGAGATACAATTTTCGTTCCAATTTCAGCGTTAAAAGGTGAAGGCATTGATACATTGTTAGAAATGATTTTACTTGTAGCTGAAGTTGGAGAGCTTAAAGCAAACCCAGAACGTTTAGCACTTGGAACAGTAATCGAAGCGCAGCTTGATAAAGGTCGTGGCTCGGTTGCTACGCTTTTAGTACAAGATGGAACATTAAAAGTAGGTGACCCAATCGTTGTAGGTCATACGTATGGTCGTGTACGTGCGATGGTAAATGATAAAGGTCGTCGTGTAAAAGAAGCTGGTCCATCAACTCCAGTTGAAATTACAGGTTTAAATGATGTACCTCAAGCAGGTGACCGTTTCGTTGTCTTTGAAGACGAAAAAACAGCGCGCCAAGTTGGGGAAACAAGAGCAATGTCAGCGATTCAAGCACAACGTTCAGAAAAACAACGTGTAACGCTTGATAACTTATTTGAACAAATGAGCCAAGGCGAAATGAAAGAGCTTAACTTAATTGTGAAAGCTGACGTTCAAGGTACTGTTGAAGCAATGGCAGCCTCCCTAATGAAAATTGATGTGGAAGGCGTAAATGTGAAAATTATTCACACAGGTGCTGGAGCTATTACCGAATCTGATATTTCTCTTGCAGCAGCTTCTAATGCGATTGTTATTGGATTTAACGTCCGTCCGGATGTTAACGCAAAACGTGCAGCAGAAGAAGAGGGCGTAGATATTCGCTTACACCGCATTATCTATAAAGTAATTGAAGAGATTGAACAAGCAATGAAAGGTATGCTTGATCCTGAATTTGAAGAAAAAATTATTGGTCAAGCAGAAGTTCGTCAAACAATTAAAGTATCAAAAGTTGGTACAATTGCTGGTTCATATGTAACTGAAGGAAAAGTAACGCGTGATTCAGGTGTACGTGTGATCCGCGATAATGTCGTTATTTTCGAAGGTGAGTTAGATACGCTTAAACGCTTCAAAGATGAAGTAAAAGAAGTGGCAAAAGGATACGAATGTGGTATTACAATTACAAACTTCAACGATATTAAAGAAGGCGATATTATTGAAGCCTATATTATGGAAGAGATTAAACGCGCCTAATGATCGTGTATGCAGAGGTTGAATTTATCATTCAAACTGCCCATTCGTTAAAGGAAAAACGTGCTGTCTTACAGCGTATGATTACCCGCACAAAGCAGAAATTTAACGTTTCAATTGCGGAAATTGACCATCAAAATGTATGGCAGCGAACGAAATTAGCACTTGTTGCTGTTTCATCATCAAAAGAAGCAGCTGAACGGGAAATTAATCACGCGCTCCATTATTTACAGTCAAATCCGTCATGGGAACAGCTTAATGTGTGGCGAGATTATTTATAAGTAACAGTAGATAGTTGAGAAGCATGCACAGCAATAAAATATCAACTATCTGTACATCGAAATAGAGGTGACAAATTATGTCTCTACGTTCAAACCGTGTTGCCGAGCAAATGAAAAAGGAGCTTGGTGATATACTTGGCCGTAAAATAAAAGATCCGCGTGTTGGTTTTGTGACTGTTACAGGTGTTGAAGTAACGGGTGATTTACAGCAAGCGACAATTTATATTACATCTTTAGGCAATGAACGTGAACGAGAGGAAACGCTCAAAGCTTTAGTAAAAGCTTCGGGCTTCATTCGCTCTGAAATCGGATCACGCATTCGTTTACGACGTACACCAGAATTAATCTTTGAATTTGATTCATCGATTGAATATGGGAACCGTATTGATTCATTGCTTAGAGATTTACACAAAGAATAAGCTAAAAAAGTCTGCCACATGCATGTTTATGCAGGCAGACTTTTTATCTTTATGGAAAAGGTTATATTGCCGATGAGTAAATAAATTATAGAGTAGGCAATTTGGGAGGAGCTATATGAACGGTATTTTACCGCTTTGGAAAGAAAGAGGCATGACAAGCCATGACTGTGTCTTTAAATTACGCAAAATTTTGCGGACAAAAAAAGTTGGACATACAGGGACACTTGATCCAGGTGTTGAGGGCGTACTACCAATTTGTATTGGCCAAGCAACTCGAATAGCAGAATATCTAACTGATGCAGGGAAAATCTATGAAGCAATTATTTCAATAGGTCGTACCACAACAACCGAGGATGCAGAAGGTGAAACCGTTGAAGAAGATCTTACGATAAAAAATTTTTCTCGGGAGCAGTTGTTAGAGGTTTTAGCTTCATTAACTGGCGTTATTGAACAAACACCACCCATGTTTTCAGCAGTAAAAGTAAATGGGAAGCGCCTCTATGAATATGCGCGAAAAGGCGAAAGTGTTGAAAGACCAACTCGCCAAGTAACAATTTATGATTTAGAGCTACTTGATGAACTAGCACATTATGAGGGGCAAGAAATTACATTTCCAGTACGTATCGCTTGTAGTAAAGGGACATATATTCGAACATTAGCTGTGCAAATTGGTGAGGCTCTTGGCTATCCAGCGCATATGAAAGAGCTTGTACGAACTGCTTCAGGTACTTTTACACGGGAAAACTGTTTTACGTTAGCACAGGTTGCTGAACTAATGGAGGCTGAGCAAGTAGCTACCTGTATTTTACCTGTCGAGTATGCATTAGCAGACTATCCATTTATTGAGATTACGAATGCCAATGAAAAAGAAATTTTCAATGGACAAGTGCTTCCAGCAGATGCATTATTAAATAGTCATGATAAAATTGTGTATGGAATCAATGGAAAGGCAGTTGCGGTTTATCAAGCTCACCCAACAAAGGATGGTTTGATGAAGCCACATAAGATGTTTCCGACGATAGAGTAGGAGGATTTTTCAATGGAGGTCATTCATTTAAAATACCCACATCAATTACAGCAACGAGAAAGCATGCAGCCGTATTCATTAGCTCTTGGCTTTTTCGATGGTGTACATAGAGGGCATCAAGCAGTTATCAAGGCAGCTAAGGAAGAAGGAAACAAGCGACAAATTCCTACTGCAGTGATGACATTCGATCCACATCCTTCATTAGTCCTTGGTGGACGTAACGAAAAGGTTTTTTATATTACACTCTTACAGCAAAAATTACAGCTGTTTGAAGAACAGGGTGTGGATACGGTATTCGTTGTCCACTTTACTTCTGATTTTGCCAAACTTTCCCCAGCGGCATTTATCGATACATTTATCCGTGGATTAAATGTTCAGCATGTGACAGCTGGCTTCGATTATTCGTTTGGAGCATATGGTAAGGGAACAATGGAAGATATGCGTGTATTAAGCAATGGTGATTATGGCGTTACAATTGTTGAGAAGAAAACAGATGATGTTGAGAAAATCAGCTCTACCCGTATCCGCAAGCTATTACAAGAAGGCGATATGGAAGAAGCAACAGTGTTATTAGGGAGACCATTTGAAATCAATGGGATTGTTGTACATGGTGATAAGCGTGGTCGTACTATTGGCTTCCCTACAGCAAATGTCCAAGCTTTAGAGGGAACGTTTATTCCAGCAAGTGGTGTCTATGCTGTTCGTCTGCTTGTACAAAATAGCTGGTATGATGGTGTTTGTAATGTGGGCTATAAACCAACTTTCAAAGACCTAAATGATAAGCAATTATCGATTGAAGTCCATATTTTAAACTTTGATAAAAATATCTACGGTGAAGAAGTACATGTGGCGTGGTATAAACGTATTCGAAGTGAACGGAAATTCGATGGTATTGAGGCCTTGAAATCGCAAATTGAAAAGGATAAACAAGAAGCAATCCGTTACTTTAATGAGCTATAATACGTACTTCATCATTGTAGTCACATTAGCCAAGTCGACGTTTTACTTGCTTGATTAAGTAATGTATGATAATATTCATAAGTGCATAAATGCTTAACCTTAGCTCGGTATATCGATGACTCCAACGTTTACTGTGCTAATGGGGATTAATTATAATTTAGGAGGTCCATACACATGGCTATTACAAAAGAACGTAAAAACGAAATTATCGCTGAGTACCGTACTCACGAAAGTGACACTGGTTCACCAGAAGTACAAGTTGCAGTATTAACAGCGGAAATCAACGCTCTAAATACTCACTTACGTACTCACAAAAAAGATTTCCACTCTGAGCGTGGTCTTCTTAAAATGGTAGGTCGTCGTCGTCACTTATTAAAATATCTTCGTGAAACAGACGTACAACGTTACCGTGAATTAATCAACCGTTTAGGCTTACGTCGCTAATTAATAGCAAAAGTAATCCTATATTAGACTGTAGACAAACTGATGTTTGTCTACAGTCTTTTTTTTTGCGATAATCTTGTTAATTTTGTTCAACAATAAGCCATAACTTTTCTACACTCCGATGAACGATAGATAAAAATGATTTGATACTTGATAAAAGGGTGATATATTCTAATCACATTTCACAGCCCATGTTATAGTCATTGCGATCATCATTTGCAAGTGTAATTGAAGTAGATAAATTGAATGCTAGATTGCTATTATATTTCACGAAATACAATCAAGCAA
This sequence comes from Lysinibacillus sp. G01H, assembly GCF_028872195.1. NCBI lineage: Bacteria > Bacillati > Bacillota > Bacilli > Caryophanales > Bacillaceae > Lysinibacillus > Lysinibacillus sp. G01H. Next base: position 1,143,676 of record NZ_CP118397.1, read on the forward strand.
ATTATAGGATAGAGGCTCAAGACAATTGGTACATAAGCGTCAATCATACAATCTAAATGCTATCATTGGATACTCGTAAACGATGGCTATGGGTTAGAAAATAATAGTTGGTGAAATGTAAACTAAATCATTTAGAAGGGTGAGTAGGATGTTTAACCAATTATTAAGAGAGAATAATATTGTTGCAGGTATTTTAACAGTTATTCGTGTTTATTTAGGCTGGCATTGGCTTACAGCTGGTTGGGGAAAACTGTTTAATGGCTTTGATGCATCTGGCTTTTTAGCCAATGCTATTGCAAATCCAGTGACAAGTGGAGAAGAGCTCGCATACCCACTGTATGTAAAGTTTATTGAATCATTTGCTTTGCCAAATGCTGAGCTAATTAATATTCTTGTGCCTTGGGGAGAGTTTTTAGTAGGGCTAGGATTAATTTTGGGATGCTTAACGACATATGCTGCATTTTTCGGTATGGTCATGAATTTTGCCTTCTTAATGGCAGGTACTATATCTAGCAACCCTTGGGATATTTTACTTGCAATCTTTATAGCCGTTGCTGGTTACAATGCTGGAAAATTCGGGCTTGACCGCTTCATTATGCCTATCATAGGTGAAAAGATGGCGAGAAATAAGAAAAAAGAAGTTGTTCAACCTGTTTCTAAAATTACATAATAAACTTTTTACATATCTTATATTATATTAGGAGACTACTCATTAGTCTGAATATACCCCGCCCATTATATGGGTGGGGTATTCATGTTGTTGAGAAAAGAAATATCACTAGCGGAAAAGCCCTTCTTGCAAGGTGAGGGGGTGATTTCCGTTCCACTGGGCGTCCGATACTCCCTTACGCAACTTTCACAAAAATTTTATTGATGATTTTGTTTTTCAACACTATGTATATCCGACTATTATTTGCCTGACTTACTAACTTTCCAAGATGATCCGACTTTCTTTTACCTTATAGGATGTTGTATGATAAGCTCCATGTTATAATAAGTCTATTGTTTAAACTTGTACGTGAAAAACTAATGTTAGCGAAGCAGTTATTTCCATTTACATACATTACTTTTCGTCAAGAAGGAATCAATATAAAAAAATCCATATACCAAAAATGCTTTTTCAATAAAATAAAGAAATAAATCTTAAATAAATTGGCAATAACTGAATTTAAATGTATGATTATTTCATGAAATATTATTTAGCATAGAACAAGCATTTTTGGTACACTTACTATTAGTACATACAGACGAAGTAAGTGTTTTTATAATAGAGAGGGGTTCATTGAATGAACGAAAAGAAAGTCTATTCCTATGAATGGGCTGGCCGTCCACTTGTAATTGAAGTAGGACAGTTAGCAAAACAAGCAAACGGAGCCGCATTAGTACGCTATGGCGATACTTCTGTACTTGCTACAGCAACAATGTCAAAATCACCTAAACCACTTGATTTCTTCCCATTAACAGTAAACTATGAAGAGCGTCTATATGCTGCAGGTAAAATTCCTGGCGGCTTTATTAAGCGTGAAGGACGTCCATCTGAAAAGGCGATTTTAGCAAGCCGTTTAATCGACCGTCCGATTCGTCCGATGTTCCCGGATGGTTTCCGTAATGAAGTACAAGTTATTTCTATGGTTATGTCAAATGATCCTGACTGTACATCTGAAATGGCAGCAATGGTTGGTTCATCATTAGCATTAGCGATCTCTGATATTCCATTTGATGGGCCAATAGCAGGTGTACAAGTTGGTTATATTGATGGAGAATTCATTGTCAACCCGACAGTAGAGCAATCGAATCGCTCAACAATTCATTTATCTGTAGCAGGGAACAAAGATGCTATCAATATGGTTGAAGCGGGTGCACTTGAAGTACCAGAGGAAATCATGTTAGAAGCAATTATGTTCGGTCATGAAGAAATCAAAAAAATCATTGCTTTCCAAGAGCAAATTGTGGCAGAGGTTGGTAAAGAAAAGTTACCAGTGACACTATTTGAAATTGACGAAGCAATTCAAGCCGATATAAAAGCAGCTTGTGAGACTGATATGCATGACGCAATTCAAACGGCAGAGAAACATGCTCGTGATGAGGCAATTCAAGCTGTTAAAGAGCGAGTTATCGCTTCCTACGAAGAGCAAGAAGCAGATGACGAAACAATGAAACAAGTGTACACAATTCTTGACAAGATGGTAAAAGAAGAAGTACGCCGTCAAATCACGGAAGATAAGATTCGTCCAGATGGTCGTAAGCTAGACGAAATCCGACCACTTTCTTCTGAAACAGGCTTATTACAACGTACACATGGTTCAGGTCTGTTTACACGTGGACAAACACAAGCACTTTCTATTTGTACATTAGGTGCGCTTGGTGATGTACAAATTATTGACGGTTTGGGTGTGGAAGAGTCAAAACGCTTTATGCACCATTATAACTTCCCTCAATTTTCTGTAGGGGAAACGGGTCCAATCCGTGGGCCAGGTCGTCGTGAAATTGGTCATGGTGCGTTAGGTGAGCGTGCACTTGAAGCAGTAATTCCTGATGAATCGATCTTCCCTTATACAATTCGTTGTGTATCAGAAGTACTTGAATCAAATGGTTCAACTTCTCAAGCTTCTATTTGTGCGTCTACATTAGCCATGATGGATGCAGGTGTCCCATTAAAAGCACCAGTTGCAGGTATTGCAATGGGTCTTATTAAAAAAGGTGAACATTATTCTATTTTAACGGATATTCAAGGAATGGAAGACCATTTAGGCGATATGGACTTTAAAGTTGCTGGTACAGCTAAAGGTGTAACAGCTCTACAAATGGACATAAAAATTGATGGTTTATCTCGCAATATTTTAGAAGAAGCACTGACACAAGCAAAAGTTGGACGTATGCATATTCTAGAATCAATGCTTGCTACACTGCCAGAGCCTCGTAAACAATTATCTGCGTTTGCACCAAAAATTGTTATTGTAAAAATTAATCCTGATAAAATTCGCGATGTAATTGGACCAGGTGGTAAACAAATTAATAAAATTATTGAAGAAACGGGCGTTAAGATTGATACAGAGCAAGATGGTACAATCTATATTTCTTCTGCTGATGAAGCAATGAATGCACGTGCAAAACAAATTATTGAAGATATCGTACGTGAAGCAAAAGTAGGGGAATACTACTTATCAACAGTGAAACGTATTGAAAAATTCGGCGCCTTTTGCGAAATCTTCCCAGGGAAAGATGGCTTGCTTCACATTTCTGAAATTCAAGAGGAACGTACAAAGCAAGTGGAAGACGTCTTAAAACTTGGCGATCAATTACTTGTTAAAGTGATTGAAATCGACAAGCAAGGTCGTGTGAATTTATCTCGCAAAGTAGTAATTCAAGAGGAAAAAGAGCGCGCTGAACAAGAAAAATAATATCGATTAAAAGGCTGCGTAAATTGCGCAGCCTTTTTCGATAGTAGCAAGAAGAAAAGTAGAGGATTTTTATAATTGGGGGAGATAGTTTGGTTCAAGTACATACATGTCAGAATGGTGTTCGTATTGTATCAGAGCAAATTGATCATGTAAGATCAGTGGCATTAGGCATCTTTGTGAATGCGGGCTCTCGCTACGAGCTACCTGAAGAGAATGGTATCACACATTTTATTGAGCATATGTTGTTTAAAGGCACAACAACTCGTTCAGCTCGTCAAATTGCTGAAGAATTTGATCGAATTGGAGGAGAGCTAAATGCCTTCACATCGAAAGAAAATACATGTTACTATGCTAAAGTTTTAGATCATCATGCGGAGCTTGCGGTCACTATACTAGCAGATATGTTTTTCAATTCTACATTTGCCGAAGAAGAATTAGAAAAAGAGCGACAAGTAGTATTAGAAGAAATTTTAATGAGCGAAGATGCTCCTGATGACGATGTTCATGAGAAACTGTGGGGAGTCATGTATCCGAATGATGCACTCGGTCGTCCAATACTAGGCACAGCTGCTACATTAAAGACATTTACAGCAGATGCTATACGACAATACATGGATAAACATTATGGGCCAGAGTCCGTAGTTATTTCTATTGCAGGTAATATTTCATCTCAGCTTATGCAAACGATTGAAGATTTATTTGGTCACTATCAACCTTCACCATATGCTATGGCACCTGTCCTGACAAACCCTTCATTTTATCCGGGAGAAATTACAAAAATACGCGATACAGAGCAGGCACACGTCGCGATTTCCTATCCAGCAATCGGTGTAAAAGATCCAGATATGTATAGCTTTATAGCGCTTAACAATATTATTGGCGGGAATATGAGTTCTCGATTGTTTCAGGAAGTACGAGAAGAACGTGGGCTAGCCTATTCTATTTTTTCCTATCAATCATGTTATGCCGATGTAGGTGCTTTTACGATTTATGGTAGTACTAGTCGACAGCAATTAGCACAGCTTCAGCACACGATCGATGCCACTTTATTAGATATTGTAGCGGGTGGTGTGACAGAGGAGGAGCTTGATAATGCGAAAGAGCAGCTTAAAGGCAGCTTTGTCCTTGGGTTAGAAGGTACTGGGGCTCGTATGAATCGTAATGGAACAAGTGAACTTGTCCATCGCAAGCATCGAACAGTAGACGAGGTTCTTAAATCAATCGATGCCGTATCAATGGAGTCAGTAGATCGGCTGATCGCTAAAATTTTAAAAGCAGAACCAGCTATCTCAATCATAGGTCCTAGCGAATAAAGATATTTTAATAAGATAGCATTTGTTACAGCTATAAAAGGTAACACTTTACGGGGGGCGCGGAAGGTAACTGACTCCCGTGGGATAGCGAGACAAGTCAGCCTCTAAACGGAGAGGTAACGAAGGAAGCGGCTCTGCATGCACGTAGGAAAGCAAGTAGCCTGCAACGGAAAGACATTCCTTTTGTTTTGTTATTCAACACGACTAAAAATAGGCTGCCAAATAAGGTAGCCTATTTTTTGATGAATGTTTAGCAAATTTCCTTTGCCATATATAAATAAAGACATTTTTGAAAGACACGGAAAGTGATGAGGATACTAACCAGTGTTGGTATGAATAAGATAATTAAATTTGCAGCTACTAGTGATAAATAGTAATGAATAACAAAATTCAGCAGAATGATAAGCACAATAGCTGTAAGCATTCTAACAGACCGCATTCCCTTTGTTTCATCAAGATGCTGAATATAAAATTGACTACAGATGAGGAAAGAGGCGCTACTTATATAGGCACAGTACATAGCAAGATGCTCTATAAAATTTTCAGATGCATCAGGTTGTGAGAAATACGTAGGCGCAAGGATAATAAAGAGCAATGCAATTAGGCCATAGCAAAATAAAAATCGGGTTGCAATTGTGTTTTCTTTGATAGAGGTAGCGTATTGACATACATTGTCCACTTTACTTGACGATCGCCTCTATATAAATTATCTACGATGTTGGCTGAAATAACGACAACAAATAATCCAATAGAAGGACTATCTACAAAAGGTAAATGTACAAAATGAAGAAGTAAACATATCATCATTGTAAAAAGAATAGTCCATTTTTGTACGACGATTCTTTGTAACAACAGTGCTCGCATGAGATCCCTCCTAAAACTCTTTTCTTTTATAAATAGCAGTAGAAACTAGAGAGGAGAGGCAGAGCAATATAAGTCCGACTAAAGGTGCTAAATAGGCATATTGCTTTAAATATAAAAAAATTTGAGTCATATCAGGGATATATTCTTTAAACATCCCCGTTAAGAAGCCAGGGATAAAACAAAATGCAATGAGGACTATTCTTCCTTTAATAGAGCCAAATTTAATATAGATAGGTAGTAATATGGCTAATAAACAGAGCGCCGATGTTACAATCAAATTAAACGTTAGGAAAAATTCTGAAGTAATGTCGTTATTGGTAAAAAAATTGATGAAAAATATGATAGGTAATGCCATAACAAGTCCGATGATCATTAACATCACACTAAGTATATATTTACTAAAAACGATATCCGCTTTAGAAATTGGTAAAGTATTAGCGTATTTATCCCACTTACTGTGTTCATCGTAGCTAAGCACAGTTATCGCTTGTATCGTAACAATAAAAACAATAACAGCTAGAAGCATTGCGCTTTGTTGCATAAAAATCGCCATCACAAGAAGAAATAAAAGAACAAATGCTTGTGCTTTCATTTGTCGTTGAATGGTCATTAAATCTTTTAGGATAAGTCCTACCATATTCAAACACTACCTTTCACGAAAAATAGCATGATATCTTCTATAGAAGGTCTTTCAAGTCTGAAAGCCTCATTTACTTCATTTTTCAGAACTAATGCTTCTATTCCAAACGCACCAGGACGGGTTCTCAGAATAGCATGCTCTGGCAAGTCATTTACTTCCTCACTGTTACCTTTGAAAATACCATATTCATATAATAAAGCATCTTTACTCTCGCTCAATAAAATCTCACCATTATGAATTAACGTAATATAGTCAGCAATTTTTTCTAAATCGCTTGTAATATGCGAAGAAAATAAAATGCTATGTGTTTCATCCTGCATAAATGCTAAAAATAAATCCAGAATTTCATCCCGAATAATAGGGTCTAATCCACTTGTGGGCTCATCTAAAATCAATAATTTTGGATGATGTGCCAATGCTAAGGCAATTGATAGCTTCATCCTCATTCCTCGAGATAGTTCCTTAATCTTCTTCCTCTTTGGCACCTTAAATTGAGCTAATCTTTCAAAATAATAGTCTGAATCCCATGTTTGAAATACTTTTCTCATGATTTTGTCGAGTTGCGTCGCATTTAGCGTTTCTGGTACATGTAAATCGTCAAATACAACGCCGATGTCGGTTTTTATCGATAGTTCGTGTTCGACATGATCTTTGCCAAATAGCAAAATTTCGCCATATTCTTTTTTTATTAAATTCAGCATGCATTTTATCGTTGTTGATTTGCCAGCCCCGTTTTCTCCAACAAAACCCATTACAGTGCCTTGAGGGACAGAAAAACTTATATCTTTTAGAAAAAAGCCTTCAAAGCCCTTATGTAAATCATGAATTTCAATGGCATTCATATTACTTATCCTCCTCTAACATTAAAGATAGTAGTTCTTGTAATTCTTCACTAGAAAGTCCAGCGGTTTTCGCTATTTTTGCTGCCTTTTGCAAGTGTCCCTCTACCTGCCGTAATAGCTCCTCGCGTAGAAAGTCTTGATTTCGTTCTGTGACAAAGCTCCCTTTCCCAGCGACTGTTTCAATGAAACCATCTCGCTCTAAATCAGCATAGGCACGTTTAGTGGTCATCACACTTATTTTTAAATCCTTTGCTAAAGCGCGGATAGACGGTAGTGCATCACCAGCCTGTAATTTATTAGCTAAAATAGCCTCTTTGAGCTGTATGGTGATTTGCTCATAAATAGGTTTTTCACTCGCATTACTTAAATGGATATGCACAAATCATCACCTCTTATAACTGTATATATACACTATATACAGGAGGCGGTGAAAATGCAACATATTCGTACTTTAGGTAGGGGTCACGATTTGCAAAAAGTCCGCATATATTGAGGTAACGGCTCAAGGAGGGAGATGAGGCATGCTACTATCTGAGATGGTGGATAAGGAGTTAATTCAAATTGAGGGTGGCGTACATTTTGGCATCCTGGCACATACAGAATGCCTATTAGATGTGCAAACAGGGAAAATACATGGTTTTGAAATTGTGAAAGATAAACTACCATTCCAAAAAAAGAAAATGAAAGTTAGTGAAATGATACCTTGGCACGAAATTATTTTAATTGGTGAAGATCGTATTTTATTTAATAAGACATCTACAGTACAGTCAGAATATTTACAGTGAGGTGAGCTTTTGGAAAACGAAAAATGGCTTGTTATCGGTGAGGACTCCCGATTAAAGGAACTAGCTACAATGCTAAGAAGTCCATCGAGAACAGTATTTTATAAAAGAACGACCGTATGGAACGAAGAGTTAAATAAACTTGTTTTAGAATTCCAGCCTAATAAAATCGTATTACCTATTCTCCCATTAAAAATAGAAGTTGAGCAGCTCTATGGTATATCACAAGTGAAATTTTATACAGGTCGATTAACAATGCATTGGAAGCAATTACTAGAGAAAAATGAATCTATTTGCTATTTACAACAAGAATCATTTATTTGGCAAAATGCTCGATTAACAGCGGAGGGATTTATCGCCACGTTTTACGGGCTCGAGCAAAAATGTATTTACGGACAAAATTTCACAATCGCAGGTTTTGGTCGCATTGCAAAAATGCTCGCCTCTTTACTAGTTAAAATGGGAGCGAATGTTCATATTGTTGCACGTTCAGTTGTACAAGTGAGTGAAGCAAAAGCATATGGTTATAAAGCCACGAATTTAGATGATCGCCAATGGTCTATTACAGATGGCATTTTTATTAATACAATTCCTGCTAAATGGATTACAGAGTCATTTATAGAGCATGTTCCAACTGTTTTATATGACTTGGCATCAGAGCCAGGATGTTTAGATATAGATTCTGATCAATTACAAACATATGTACTATTGCCATCATTGCCTGGGAAATACTTTGCACATGATGCTGCTACAATATTGTGCAAGGCAATAGAGGAGGAAGAAAATTGTTAACGGGGAAACGAATTGGCTTAGGTATTACTGCTTCTCATTGTACGTATGAAGATGTAGTACCTAAAATCCAAAATTTTATTGATGTCGGAGCAACAGTTATTCCAATCATTACCCATTCCGTTTTACATGCAGCTACACGCTTTGGTACAGGTGAAGAGTGGATTGCCAAAATAGAAGCTTTGACAGGAGAAAAAGTTATTTCTTCTATAAAAGAGGCGGAGCCATTTGGCCCATCCAATCCATTAGATGCAATGGTCATAGCCCCCATGACAGGCAATAGCATAAGTAAATTTGCTAATGCGGCAACAGATAGTCCTGTGTTAATGGCAGCAAAGGCTACTTTGCGTAATGGTTCGCCTGTAGTTTTAGGTATTTCCACAAACGATGCACTAGGCTTAAATGGCATAAATATTATGAAGCTGTTAAATGCCAAAAATATATATTTTATTCCCTTTGGTCAGGATGCCCCTCACTCCAAACCAAATTCTTTAATTGCTGATTTTGAGCAAATGGTGGATACTGTTCATGCAGCAATTACGCAGAAAAAGCAATTACAACCGCTGTTGATACAATATTTCAAATAAATAAGAGATTACACACAATTTTCAGTATTTTTGTGATACAATAGCACACATTATGGAACATGTATTCAAGGAGAGATGACAGATGACAAAGCAGTTAACAGTTGCGGTTGTTGGGGCAACAGGTGCAGTAGGATCGAAAATGATGGAGCAGTTGATTAAACGTAAATTTCCGATTGGACATATTAAATTTCTAGCTTCTGCTCGTTCAGCAGGAAAATCAATCGAATTTAATGGGGAAACATATACAATTGAAGAAGCGACACCTGAGGCTTTCGAAGGCGTCAATGTCGCTTTATTCTCAGCTGGTGGTTCAGTATCAGCTGTGCTTGCACCAGAAGCAGCTAAGCGTGGAGCAGTAGTTATTGATAATACGAGCCATTTTCGTATGGATCCAGAGGTACCGCTTGTCGTGCCTGAAGTGAATCGAGGCGACTTAGCGAAGCATAAGGGAATTATTGCGAATCCAAACTGCTCGACAATTCAAATGGTAGCTGCGCTTGAACCAATTCGTCATGCATTTGGTTTAACAAAAGTAATTGTTTCAACTTATCAGGCAGTATCAGGTGCAGGGATTTCTGCGATCCAAGAATTAAAGGCACAAAGCGAAAACTGGGATGCAGGTAAAGATGTAGAAGCAAATATTTTACCGTCTGGTAGTGATAAACGTCATTACCCAATTGCTCGTAATGTCATTCCACAAATCGATAAATTCACAGATAATGGATTTACATACGAAGAAATGAAAATGATTAATGAGACGAAAAAAATCATGCATGCACCAGAGCTAAAAGTAGCTGCTACTTGTGTTCGTGTGCCAGTCGTTTCAGGTCACTCTGAATCTGTTTATATTGAGGTAGAGAAAGACGCGTCAATCCAAGAGATTTTCGAAGTATTACGCAACGCACCAGGTGTGGTATTACAAGATGATATTGCAACACAAACTTACCCAATGCCTATTTATGCAGAAGGGGAAGACGCTACTTTTGTAGGACGTATCCGTCAAGATTTAGACAACAGCAAAGGGTTCCATCTATGGATCGTTTCTGACAATTTATTAAAAGGCGCCGCATTAAACTCTATCCAAATTGCAGAAGCAATGCTTGAGGATAACTTACTATAAGAGGGGTGTAAGGATGAATTTAGGTCGAATTGGAACGGCAATGATTACGCCGTTCAAAAATGATGGCACGATTAATTATCCAGAACTAGAACGTATTATTAATCATTTAATAGACAATGGTACTGATTGTATTGTTGCTTGTGGTACGACTTCTGAAAACCCAACTATGTCTACAGAAGAAAAAATTGAAGTTGTACGCTTTACAGTAGAGAAAGTAGCAGGTCGCGTACCAGTTATTGCAGGTACTGGGGATAATGAAACAGCTTACTCTATCGCGATGACACATAAGGCAGAAGAAAATGGAGCAGACGGCATTATGCTTGTAGCTCCTTACTATAATAAGCCAAATCAACGTGGGATTTATGCTCACTTTGAAACCATTGCTAAACAAACGAGTCTCCCTGTTATGCTTTATAATGTTCCAGGGCGTACTGGGGTCAATGTTGCCTATGAAACTTCTGTTGCATTAAGCAAGATTCCTAATATTGCTTGGATTAAGGAAGCGAGCGGTAACTTAGATCAGATGGGTGATGTTATTGAGAATGTTGATCCAGCTGATGATTTCTTAGTGTATAGTGGGGACGATGGTTTAACACTCCCACTAATGGCCATTGGTGGAGCAGGTGTTATTTCTGTAGCTGCCCATGTGGTAGGCAATGATATGCAATTAATGATTAAAGCGTTTGAAGAAGGAAATCATAAGCTAGCAGCCCAAATTCACCGAGCCTTATTACCTTTAGTACGTGCGCTGTTCGCTCAGCCCAACCCTTCACCGATTAAATATGCGATGACAAAATTAGGATTTGATACACTCAATGTTCGTTTGCCGATGATGGAAATGACAGATGAAGAGAAAGCTAATTTTGACCGAATTTGGGATACGTATCAAGAAAAAGCGAAAAGTTTTAGATAAATAGGAGCGAGGCTGATAGCATTTCAGCCTCGTTTTTTATATTTTATAAATAAAAAGTATGTACAAAATTTGTAACTCCTCGTCCTTACAAATACTTATTTAGCTCTATTTATACAGGATAACCAATATTTGTTTTCCATCTGCTAGTAATAAGCAAATAGCAGGAAAATCTATTTCCTACGTGAAACATGTATTTTTAATTTGTGCAAAAGCTTTGCAAACCGTATAATAAATGTTAAGTGGTTGCTGTTCGGGATATTTTTTAGGAGGAAATAAATTGACAAAAAAGAAAAATGAATTAATCCGCATCATCCCTCTTGGTGGTGTAGGCGAAATTGGGAAAGCCATGTACGTAGTAGAAATTGATGAAGAGCTATTTGTGGTGGATAGCGGCTTAATGTTCCCAGAAGATGAAATGCTAGGTATAGATATCGTGATTCCTGACATTACTTACTTAGAAGAAAATAAAGAACGTGTGAAAGGTATTTTCTTAACACATGGTCATGAAGATGCAATTGGTTCTATTGCCTATGTATTACAAAAAATAAAGGCACCTGTGTACGGTTCGAAATTAACCATTGCATTAGCAAAGGAACATTTAAAAGAATTACCTGCACCACATCAAGTAAAGTTTTTTGAAGTAACAAACCGTAGTCGTATGAATTTTAACTCAACGTATGTAACATTCTTCCACACAACACATAGTATTCCCGATTCGTTAGGGGTAGTGTTCCATACATCTGAAGGCGCGATTGTTCATACAGGAGAGTTTAAATTCGATCAGTCTGCGACAGGTAAATTTAAGCCTGATTTAGCAAAAATGGCACAGCTAGGAGAAGACGGCGTTTTCATTCTATTATCTGAGTCTTGCGAAGCTGAGCGACCAGGATATACGACATCAGAGATTGTCATTGAAGAACAATTATCAAAAACATTCCACTCAGCACCAGGTCGTATTTTAGTAGCTGTTTACGCATCGAATTTTATTCGAATTCAACAAGTATTTGCTCAAGCCCAGAAATCATTCCGTAAGGTTGTAATTGTGGGCAAACCATTGGAAAAAGCGGTTGATTTAGGCGTACAGCTAGGTTATCTAACAGTTGAAGAAGATACAATTATTCCGATCTCGGAAATGCAAAAATATCAAGATGATGAAATTATCATTATTGCAACAGGCAACAGAGGAGAACCTCTCGATGCTTTAGAAAAAATTGTCCGTAAGCACCATCGAGACATTAAAATTAAACAAGGTGATACGGTACTAATCACCTTTACACCTTCTCCTGGCATGGAAGTTCAAATGGCGAATACAATGAACTCTATGTCAAAAGCAGGCGCTGAAATTTTGACTTCTAGCAAAAATGTCCATGTTTCAGGACATGGTAGCCAAGAAGATTTAAAGCTGATGTTAAACTTAATGCAACCAAAGTATTTTATTCCTGTACAAGGAGAATACCGTATGCTAATTGCGCACTCTAAATTAGCACAACAGCTAGGTATGCAAAAATCCCAAATTTTTATCGCTGATAAAGGGGATATCGTAGAATATAAAAATAATAAAATGCGCATGAGTGGCCGTGTACAAGCTGGTAATGTCTTAATTGACGGTATTGGTGTAGGCGATGTAGGTAATATTGTACTTCGTGACCGTAAGTTATTATCGCAGGATGGTATTTTCATTGTGGTGGTAACATTGAATCGAGCACAAAAGAAAATTGCCTCTGGGCCAGAAATTTTATCACGAGGCTTTGTCTATGTACGAGAATCAGAGGAATTAATGATTGAGGCTTCTGACATAGCGAAGAATGTAATTGAAAAGTACGTTGGGAAAGAAACCTTTGAATGGACGAACATTAAACAAGAAATTAGAGATACGCTAAATACGTATTTATTCCAAAAAACAAAACGTCGCCCAATGATTATTCCTATTATTATGGAATATTAATTGAACAAGCTCATCGTATATGCTTTGAGGAAAAAATAAATGAAAAAGGATTTTCTCCCAATTGCGGTGGAAAATCCTTTTTTTGAAATATTCAAGTTCTACATGTGATGATTCGCTACATATATAGAATGGATTGCAGAAGAAGGTGAATTAGATGGCAGTTAGTAAGAGAAAAAAAGTTACTAAAAGTAAAGCGACAACAGAAAAAAAAGACATGCATCCGCTTATGTACGAAATATTAGGGTTGCTCTTAATTGCATTAGCAATCATTATGATTTTTGAATACGGTATGATCGGGCGGATTCTACAAACAATCGCCATGTTCCTTTTTGGTAATTTACATTTTGCTGTTCCATTTATGCTTATATTTGTTGCATTGTTAATGATGATTGGTCGTAAAAAAGTTGGGATAAAGGATCGATTAATACTTGGCATGTTCCTCATTGTTATGAGCTTAACGATTTTTAGCCATGGCATATTATTTGAACAACTATCCAAATCAGGTGGTCTACTATCTGATTCTGTGCTACGTGAATCATGGCGAATTTTGATTAATACAGAAGGTATCATTCATCGTAGTAATGCTTTGGGAGGGGGCATGATTGGTGCCCTACTCTTTAGCGGGCTTCATGTGCTGTTTGAGGCCTCAGGGGCAAAAGTTGTTGCTTGGGTTATTTTCTTTATTGGTTTAATTCTTGTCACTGGTAAAGCATTAGTGCCTTATTTAGCAGAAAAAACGCCAGATGTATTTGGTAAATGGAAAAAAAAGAACCGAGATAAGAAAAAAAATACACCCAAGAAACCAAATAATCGTCGTTCAAGAGTAGAGAGTGGAGATGAAGTAGCAGCCGTTAATCAATCTGTAGATATGCCTGAACAAGAAGACGAAACACCACATGAACCGATTATTTCTGCTTTCACACAGAATGTTTCACAGGAAAGAGAAGTACTGGATACAACTCACTTGGTGGAAAATGAACTAGAAGAAGCAACGGATGATGTCCAGATTCAGGGTACAGATGCAGTAGAAAATGCAGATTATCAGCTCCCATCATATAATTTATTACAATTACCACCACAACATGATCAAAGTGGTGAATATTCAGTGATTCAAGCAAATGCCAAAAAGCTTGAACAAACATTACAAAGCTTTGGCGTAAAGGCAAAGGTGACACAGGTGCATTTAGGTCCTGCTGTTACGAAATACGAGATTTTACCAGATATCGGAGTGAAAGTAAGCAAAATTGTCAATTTGCAAGATGATCTTGCATTAGCATTGGCAGCTAAAGATATTCGTATGGAAGCGCCAATTCCTGGGAAATCTGCGATTGGTATAGAAGTACCTAATAGTGAGGTAGCCATTGTAACACTTCGTGAGGTATTAGAATCGAAAGATGGTGCTAAGCCTGAAGCATTATTACAAGTAGCATTTGGTCGTGATATTACAGGACAAGCTGTATTAGCAGAGCTCAATAAAATGCCACATTTACTTGTAGCTGGTTCTACAGGAAGTGGGAAAAGTGTGTGTATAAATGGCATTGTTGTTTCCATACTAATGCGTACAAAACCGCATGAAGTGAAGCTCATGATGATAGACCCAAAAATGGTTGAATTAAACGTTTATAATGGGATTCCACATTTATTAGCGCCTGTCGTAACGGATGCACGTAAAGCTTCTCAAGCACTGAAAAAAGTGGTATCTGAAATGGAACGTCGCTATGATTTGTTTTCTCATACAGGTACAAGAAATATTGAGGGCTATAATGCACATGTCCAAAAGGTTAATGATCAAACAGAGGAAAAACATCCAAAGCTACCTTATATTGTGGTTATTGTAGATGAGTTAGCGGATTTGATGATGGTCGCATCAAGTGATGTAGAGGATTCGATTACACGTTTAGCACAAATGGCAAGGGCGGCGGGCATTCATTTGATTATCGCCACACAACGACCAAGTGTAGATGTTTTAACAGGTGTCATTAAAGCAAATATTCCATCCAGAATTGCTTTTGCAGTTTCTTCAGCGATTGACTCAAGAACAATTTTAGACATGGGTGGGGCTGAACGCCTACTGGGTCGTGGTGATATGCTATTTTTACCAGCCGGGGCTTCGAAACCGAAAAGGGTGCAGGGTGCCTTTTTATCAGATCAAGAGGTTGAAGCTGTTGTGAATTTTGTTATAGAACAGCAAAAAGCTCAGTATCAGGAGGAAATGATTCCTACTGAAGAAGAAACCATTTTAGAGGAAACAGATGATTTATATGATGAAGCAGTCCAATTAGTTGTCAATATGCAAACAGCATCTGTCTCTATGCTTCAACGTCGCTTCCGTATTGGTTATTCAAGAGCTGCACGTATTGTTGATCAGATGGAGCAACGCGGTATTGTTGGGCCTCCAGAGGGCAGTAAGCCTCGTCAAGTACTTGTTCACCAATACGATAACTAAGCAAAAAATGAAGATGAAAATGGTGAGAGAAATTGTGTTTTTGTCCAAATATTTGCAGATAAAATAAAGAAAGAATGAATTCTATAACAGATTTTACTCAAAACTGTTTATTTCATTCTGCAAAAATGTTATATTTATGAACGATTAGTAGGAATGTTGTACATCAGATGTCTGATCTCTGATTTTGGTGGTGATATATGTGACTATTAAAGCAGATCATCGTCATCTCTATCTTCAAGTAATCGATCGTTTAAAATCTGATATCGAGGCTGGCATTTTTAAAGAAAATGAAAAGCTGCCTTCAGAATTTGAATTATCGAAATCACTAGGAGTCAGTCGAGCAACACTTAGAGAAGCACTTCGACTGTTGGAAGAGGAAAATGTGATTGTGCGCCGACATGGGGTTGGGACTTTTGTCAACCCGAAGCCGTTGTTTACATCAGGCATCGAGCATTTATCTAGTATTTCTTCTATGATCGAGGCAGCAGGTATGGAGCCAGGTTCGCGTTTTTTAAAAGCGACTGAGCATGTGCCTTCTGAGGAAGATTTAAAACGCTTCCAAAGTGATGGCGACGATAAAATACTCACGATTGAACGTGTCAGAACAGCGGATGGTGAGCCAGTAGTATACTGCATAGACAGGCTACCTGCAAGCTTCCTGCCTACTGACTTTGTCGAAAAAAAAGAAGTTTCACTGTTCTCTGCACTTGAGCAATCTGGCAAAATTCATGTAGCTTATGCTGTAACCTATATTGATCCAGTTGGGTATCATGAACAAGCCTCACCGATTTTAAATTGTGGACGTGAGACAGCTCTTTTAGTGTTAAAGCAATTGCATTATGATGATCATGATCAAGTAGTGCTCTATTCAAAAAATTATTTCCGAGCTGATAAATTCAGCTTCCATGTAGTTCGTAAACGGGTGTAGAACATTTCTAAATTTTTTCCTGCTAATTACAATACCTTTGGGGGGTTAATTAAATGAAAAAACGTAAATTTGGTTTAGTATTAACATCAGTATTAGCGGCAAGTGCTATTTTAGGTGCTTGTGGTACGAAAGACGATGAAAAGCCAGCGAAAGAAAATGACAATGCTTCAGGTGGCGAAAGCACAGAAGAAGCTTTCTCAGTAGCGATGGTTACTGACGTAGGTGGCGTTGATGACAAATCATTCAACCAATCTGCATGGGAAGGTGTACAAGCTTACGGTAAAGAGCACGATTTATCAAAAGGTGATGGTGGTTTTGACTACCTACAATCAGCTTCAGATGCTGACTATGAAACAAACTTAAACAACTTAATTCGTCGTGACTTTAACTTAGTATTTGGTATCGGATTCATGATGGCTGATGCAATTGATGCAGTTGCTTCTGAAAATCCAGATAGCCACTTTGCATTAATCGATGCTGAAGTAGAAGCAGACAACGTAGTAAACGTACTGTTCAAAGAGCAAGAAGGTGCTTTCTTAGCAGGTGTTGCTGCAGCGAAAACATCTAAAACAGGTAAAATCGGCTTCGTAGGCGGCGTTGATATTCCAGTTATTAACCGTTTCCACGCTGGTTTCGTTGAAGGGGCTAAAGCAGTAAACCCAGATATCGATATTCAAGTAAAATATACTGGTGCGTTTGATAAAGCAGATCTTGGTAAAATTACAGCGAACAGCATGTATTCTTCAGGTGTAGATGTGATCTTCCACGCTGCTGGTGCAACTGGTAACGGTGTATTCTCTGAAGCAAAAGAGCGTAAAGCGAAAGATCCAAATGCTGATGTATGGGTTATCGGTGTAGATGCTGACCAATACGAAGAAGGTAAAGTAGACGATAAAACAAACGTTACATTAACTTCTATGTTAAAAGGTGTTAATACAGCAGTAGTAGATATTTCAAATAGAGCGAAAAATGGTGATTTCCCAGGTGGAGAAACACTTGTTTATGGTTTAGCTGAAGATGGCGTTAAACTTGCAGATTCTCGCGGTGCGATTCCAGAAGATGTACAAAAAGTAATCGACGAATATAAAGAAAAAATTGCTAAGGGTGAAATCAAAGTTCCAGAAAAAGTGGAAAAATAATTCATCTTTTGATCATCATAAGGGACTCTTAGAAGGACCTTATGATGATTTTTCAATCTATCGTTATATTTAGATTATTCGCAATACTCTATTTAGCTAGATTTATAGGAACCTTATAGAGGTAGTAATTATGATTTGAATAATGATGGTAACAAGTTAATAGAAGAAAGGTTTCTAACGATGACCTTTCCTGTATTAATTTAGCAAAACATCTACCTCTATAGGTGTGATATTAAATCGGTAATAAAATATAGCCTCTAGTAGAAAATTTATTACTGGACGTATGGCTTATCTGTACCATCCATCATGTAGCAGCAGATACTATACGCTAAGATGAAAATACTTAATAATAGTGCCTATTAAGGGAGTGACAAATTTGGATTATGTGATTGAAATGCTAGGAATCCGTAAAGAATTCGGTAATTTCGTGGCGAATAATAATATCACCCTCCAACTGAAACAAGGCGAGATTCATGCATTGCTAGGTGAAAATGGTGCAGGTAAATCGACTTTGATGAACGTCCTTTTTGGTTTGTATCAACCAGAGGGTGGCGAAATTCGTGTACGTGGGAAGGCTGTAAAAATTACAAACCCGAATATTGCCAATGATTTAGGGATTGGCATGGTGCATCAACATTTTATGTTGGTAGAAAACTTTACGGTAACAGAAAATATCATTTTAGGCACTGAGCCTACTAAAATGGGAATTGTGAATATAAAAGATGCGGCTAAGAAAGTACAAGCACTTTCTGAAAAGTATGGATTAGATGTTGATCCGACCGCCAAAATCGAGGATATCACGGTTGGTATGCAACAGCGTGTAGAAATATTAAAAACATTGTATCGTGGTGCCGAAATTTTAATTTTTGATGAACCAACTGCATCATTAACACCGCAAGAAATTACCGAATTAATTCAAATAATGCGTCGTCTTATCGCAGAGGGTAAATCCATTATTTTAATTACGCATAAGCTAAAAGAAATTATGGAAGTTTCAGACCGTGTGACGATTATCCGTAAGGGAGAAGGGATTGGCACTGTTGTAACCGCTGCCACAAATCCTGATCAGCTTGCTGAGATGATGGTTGGACGTCAAGTTGAATTTAAAACGGAAAAAACGGATGCGACACCGACTGAAGAAGTGCTTTCGATTGAGAACTTGGTTGTTACAGACTATCGAAATATTGATAAAGTTAAAGGTCTTAATTTAAATGTTCGTAAAGGTGAAATCGTAGGTATTGCTGGTATTGATGGTAATGGTCAATCCGAGTTAATAGAAGCCATTACAGGTCTACGCAAAATTAAAAGTGGTAAAGTCAAGCTGAATGGTAAAGATATTACTAACATGAAGCCTCGTAAAATTACAGAGGAAGGCGTAGGACATATTCCACAAGACCGTCATAAGCATGGATTAGTTTTAGATTTCCCGATTGGTCATAATATTGCATTACAAACTTATTACCAATCTCCAATAGCGAAGGGCTTTGTGATGGACTATAAAAAGGTGTCAGAGAAAGCTCGTCAAATCATTAAAGAGTATGATGTGCGTACTGGTAATGGGGAGATGACACCAGCTCGTGCATTATCTGGTGGTAACCAACAAAAAGCAATTATTGGTCGTGAAATTGACCGTAACCCTGATCTATTAATTGCTGCTCTACCAACACGTGGACTTGACGTAGGAGCTATTGAATTCATTCATTCTCGTCTAATTGAGCAACGTGATAAAGGGAAAGCCGTTTTGTTAATCTCATTTGAATTAGATGAGGTGATGAATGTTTCGGATCGAATTGCTGTTATCTATGATGGACAAATTGTCGATGAGTTAAATCCGAAAGAAACGACTGAACAAGAGCTAGGCTTACTAATGGCAGGACAAAGTAAAAAAAATATAAAGCGTGATGCGAAGGAGGGGAACGACTAATGTCAAATCGTGTCATTAATATCCTCGTTCCTATCATCTCTATCATTATCGGTTTAATTGTAGGGGCTATCGTTATGGTAGTCAGTGGCTATGACCCAGTGCAAGGTTATATCGCTCTTTGGACAGGTATTTTTGGAGATTCATATTCAATCGGGAACACAATTCGTCAAATTACACCATATATTTTAGCAGGTCTTGCGGTAGCATTTGCATTCCGTACAGGGCTCTTCAATATTGGTGTTGAAGGTCAGCTAATTTTAGGTTGGTTGGCCGCTGCTTGGGTAGGTTATGCGTTTGAACTTCCTAAAATCATTCACTTACCATTAGCATTGCTTGCGGCAGCTGCTGCAGGTGCATTTTGGGCCTTTATTGCAGGTTTCTTAAAAGCGAAATTTAAAGTTCACGAAGTTATTGCGACAATTATGCTGAACTACACTGCACTTTATATTGCAAATGCAGTAATTAAGAAATTGTCCGATGGCAGCTTTAAAACAGAACGTATCCACGAGTCAGCTTCTTTACGTTCTCCGTTTTTAAGAGAGCTTACAGACAATTCAAGTCTTCACTATGGGATCATTGTTGCACTTTTAATGGTAGTTGTGATGTGGTTCATTTTAGAAAAAACAACACGTGGCTACGAGCTAAAAGCAGTAGGTTTTAACAAAAATGCTGCTGACTATGCAGGTATGAGTGTCAATAAAAATATTATTTTAGCTATGACGATTTCTGGTATGTTTGCAGGTCTTGGTGGTGCGATGGAAGCTTTAGGGACATTCCAAAACGCATCCATTAAACCTGGCTTTACGGGAATTGGTTTTGACGGTATCGCCGTTGCCCTACTTGGTGCCAATACACCACTTGGGGTAGTGTTTGGAGCATCCCTTTTTGGTTCTTTAAAATATGGTGCATTAAATATGCCAAATGCTGCGGGTATTCCAGAAGAAATCGTATCCATTATTATTGCGTTGATTATCTTCTTCGTTGCATCAGGCTATATTATTCGAGTAGGCTTACAAAAGCTGAGCAAGAAAAAGGAGGGACAATAACATGAGCTTTTTAGAAATGTTATATTTCATCATCCCTTCAGCGATTCTTTATGCGACACCTTTGATTTTTACGGCCATCGGTGGGGTATTCTCTGAACGCTCTGGTGTTGTCAACATCGGGCTAGAAGGCTTAATGATTGTCGGTGCTTTTGTTGGTATTTTTGTCAATTTAGAATTCGCTTCATCATTAGGGGCAGCAACAGTTTGGGTGGCAATGCTAGCAGCTGTTGTGATTGGTGCTGTGTTCTCACTTTTCCATGCTGTAGCTTCTATTTCTTTCCGTGCCGATCAAACGGTATCAGGGGTAGCTATTAACTTACTAGGTTTAGCTGCAACTGTATTCTTAGTAAAAATGATTTATGATAAAGGTCAAACAGATATGATTGACCAACCGATTCGTCGTTTTGGTGTCCCTTACTTAGAGGATATTCCGTTCTTCGGTCGTTTACTGTTCCATGATGTTTACAGCACATCTATTTTAGCGTTTGCTGTAGCATTCGGGGCATGGTTTATCATTTATAAAACGCCATTCGGCTTGCGTTTGCGTGCTGTGGGTGAACATCCAATGGCAGCAGATACAATGGGTATAAATGTAAATAAAATGCGCTATATTGCCGTGATGATTTCTGGGGCATTAGGTGGTCTTGGTGGTGCAGTGTATGCACAAACAATTACACATGACTTCTCACACGCAACAATTGCTGGTCAAGGTTTCATGGCTATTGCCGCAATGATTTTCGGGAAGTGGCATCCAATTGGAGCACTAGGTGCAGCCCTATTCTTCGGTTTAGCACAAACATTAAGTATTGCAGGGAATCAAATTCCGCTAATCGAGAATGTTCCAGCAGTTTATCTACAAATTTTACCGTATGTGTTAACAATTCTTGCTTTAGCAGGCTTTATTGGGAAAGCAAACGCTCCAAAAGCGAGTGGACAGCCTTATATAAAAGGTAAACGCTAAGAAAAGCATTTTAAGGACTGGGCAAGCTATGCTCAGTCCTTTTTCTATATAATTGGCGTAATTTTTAATTTTTCCCATACATACTTTGGATTCCTTTTGCAATTATAGACAATAGACATGTATAGTATGTGTAGTACATCGTTATATTAAGAAGGATAGGAGGGTTTCATATGTTTAAAACAATACCTTTTGCAAAAGGTGTCAATTTGCATATCCGACAAACGACCCAATTTAAAACCGTGAATTTTTCAATTAAATGGAGAAGAGCATTAACGGCTAAAAGTGCATCAGAGCGTACAGTATTAACAAATGTACTGCAGCACAGTAATGCTAAATATAAGACAACTGCTGCTTTTCGAAGCTTTTTAGATGACTTGTATGGTACAGTTTTGTATTTTGATACATCGAAGCGTGGCAATGAGCATACAGTTCTTATGAATGTAGAGACTGTTAATGATCATTATCTAGCGAATACGAGTGTCTTAAACGAAGTCCTTGGTTTATTGCATACGGCTATTTTTGAGCCTAATCTAGAAAATGGTGTTTTTAAGGAATCCGTTGTTGAGCGTGAAAAAAAGACAGTTATTCAACGTATTGAATCTATTTTTGATGATAAATCTCGCTTTGCTCAATTCCGTCTACAACAAATCCTGAGACCAAATGAGCCAGCATCAATTTCAGCGAATGGTAGTGTCGAAGAAATTCAAAAGATTACCCCTTCCTCATTATTTGAGGCTTATCAATCGATGCTAGCTAACGACAAAATCGATATTTATGTAGCTGGAGACATTAATGAAGAGGAAATGGTTGCGAAATTAAAAAAAGCGCTACCATTTAAGGATCGTACTCCTGAGGAAGTTCCAGTAGTACTCCCTCAACAACATCCAGACAATGATTATGTAAGAGAGCAGCATGAAATGAAACAAGGTAAACTTCATATTGGCTTTAGCACACCTGTTAGATTTGGTGATGCAGATTTCTCTAAGATGCAAATTTTTAATGGCATTTTTGGTGGGTATCCACATGCCAAGTTGTTTATGAATGTTCGTGAAAAAGAGAGTCTTGCGTATTATGCTTCTAGTTCCTACGCTTCGCATTACGGACTTGTATTTGTTGTATCTGGTATTGAAGCTAAAAATGAAGAAAAAGCGCTATCTTTAATTAAAGAACAACTAGCCGTCATGCAGGCTGGGGACATTACAAATTTAGAGCTGGAACAAACAAAGGCTATGCTGACGAATCAGCTAAAAGAATCCTTAGATTCTGCTCGAGGACAAATTGAAATTTTTGATCAATATAAAGATTTACCTGAGGAATTTTCAGTTCAAGCCTGGGCAAATAAGTGGAAAGCTGTGACAAAAGAAGATGTTGTTGCAATGGCAAAGCAAGTGCAGCTTGAAGCGGTCTATTTCTTATGTGGAAAGGAGCAAGCCGCACAATGAAAACAATAGAATTTAAGCAATTAGATGAAACTCTTTATTATGAAAAGCTTGAAAATGGATTAGATGTATATATCTTGCCGAAAAAAGGTTTTTCTAAAACATTTGTTACATTTACAACGAAGTACGGTTCTATTGATCGCACTTTTGTACCCATAGGTCAAACAGAAAGCATTACGGTGCCGGATGGAATCGCTCACTTCTTAGAGCATAAAATGTTCGAAAAAGAAGATGGCGATGTCTTCCAAAAGTTCAGTGAATATGGAGCTTCTGCTAACGCATTTACATCATTTACACGTACGGCATACCTATTCTCTTCAACTGATAATATTTACAAAAGTACAGAAACATTATTGAATTTTGTCCAAGAACCATACTTTACAGAAGCTACTGTCAATAAAGAAAAAGGAATTATCGGGCAAGAAATTACAATGTATGATGATCAACCAGACTGGCGTCTATACTTTGGCACAATCGAAAATATGTATCATCATCATCCTGTAAAGATTGATATCGCTGGTACAATTGAATCGATTGATGGCATTACAGCGGAGCACTTATATACGTGCTACAATACGTTTTATCATCCTTCGAATATGTTGTTATTTGTGATTGGTGCTGTTGAACCAGAAGAAATGATGACGTTTATTCGTGAGAATCAAGGTAAAAAAGAGTTCCCAGAACCAACGCCTATTCAACGCTTCTTTGATATAGAACCAACAGAGGTAGCTATTAAAGAACGTACATTAAATATGGATGTTCAAAAACCAAAAATTTATGTAGGTTTAAAAGCGAAAGACACTAATTTATCAGGTCAGGACATGTTAAAGCATGAGTTGTCGGTTCAAATTGCACTTGAGCTTATTTTTGGACGTACCTCTGATTTTTATGAACGTGTTTACGAGGAAGGTTTAATTGATGAGACATATGCTTTTGATTTTACCTTAGAAAATGGTTTTGGGTTTGCCATGATCGGATCAGATTCAGCAGAGCCTGATAAATTGGCAAAAACGATTATGGACGAATTAGCAAAATATGAAGGAAATAGCCAGTTTGATCGTGCTGGTTTGGATCGTATAAAACGCAAAAAAATTGGGTTCTTCCTACGTGCACTAAATTCGATCGAGTTTATCGCAAACCAATTCACACGATATTCCTTTAATGAAATGAATTTATTTGATGTAGTACCAGTACTTGAGACATTAACTGTGGATGATTTACAAAAAGCATTTGCTTCTATCCAAGGTGAAACACAGCAAACGGTCTTTAAAATTCTGCCAAGTAAGCAGGATGCACAGTGAAAAAATTTGCCCTTGTTTTAGGTGCATCAGGTGATATCGGTCATGCCATTTGTCAAAGCTTAGCTGAGGACGGCTGGTCTATCTATGTACATTATTCAAACAATCAAAATGCGGCACAGAGATTATGTGAAATGCTTTCCGAAAATTTCCCTGCACAAGAATTTATGCTTGTACAGGGGGATTTTTCAATTGTTAATGGAGCAGAATTAGTAGCCGCGCAAATTTTCAATGTGCAGGCTATTGTTTTTGCCAATGGACAAGCCCACTATTCATTGCTCGAAGATACGACAGTCGAGGATATGGATGCTTTATGGCGTGTTCATGTTCAAAATCCTATGAGACTAACAGCTTTACTTTCTGGAAAACTTCGCAAGCATGAAGTGAGCTATGTACTATTTATAGGTTCCATTTGGGGAGAAGCTGGCTCAGCGGGGGAGGCACTTTATGCAACTGTTAAGGGTGCGCAACATGCTTTTGTCAAATCCTATGCAAAAGAAGCGGCATTATCTCGGATTAGAGTAAATGCTATTGCTCCTGGCTTTATAAATACCTCAATGAACAGCCATCTAAATCAAGAAGAGCTTCAATACATTTTGGACGATATCCCACTAGGCTCCATTGGACAAACAAAGGATGTGGCTGAAATGGTACGTTTTTATTTGTCTGGTAAAGCTGATTATGTGACAGGACAAATCGTACGATTAAATGGAGGCTGGTACATATAATAATCTCTTTTGCACATACTACTTGTGTAAAGGAGGAGGAAGAATATGACCATTTTAGAAAACTGGCAAAAATGGACATCGTTTTTAGGACAAAACGTCATGCAAGCTGAATCAAGCGGTATGCCGAAGAAAATGATTCAAACGGCTGCTGTCCAAATTGGAGAATATTTGGCGACTAATGTCGATCCTAAAAACGAACAAGAGCGAGTGCTGTCGGATTTATGGGGCGTTGCCTCTGAAGATGAAAAACATGCATTAGCGAATTGTGTCATTAAGCTCGTACAAAATAAGCATGTGCAGTAAATAAAAGAGGAGAGCCAATCTCCTCTTTTTGCTATACTATAAACTTTTTATCTGTGAAAACGGGAACGTATGTAAGCCTATTTAACAGTCATCAAAAAAAATTAGTAAATAACGCTGTAATTCCATGTATTCTAACTTTCCATTACATAAAAAATCAGCTATGATGGAACTTATAAAGGATTTTTTACGTTAACTAATAGGAAGGGAACGAGTGTGTTGAGCGATTGGTACTTTGAATATGAAATTCAGGTGAATCGCCCTGGATTATTAGGAGATATTGCTTCACTTTTAGGGATGCTTCGTGTCAATATTATATCAATAAATGGTGTAGATGAGGATCGACGTGGTATGTTAGTGCATACAGACAATGATGAGGCAATTGAGCGTTTTCGTACAATTGTTTCGACAATGGAACATATTAACGTAACCAAATTTCGACAACCAAAACTTCGCGACCGTTTAGCCATTAGGCATGGTCGTTATATTCCTCGAGATGCAGATGAAAAAAACACATTCCATTTCGTAAGAGATGAATTAGGTATTTTAGTCGACTTTATGGCAGAACTCTTTAAAAAAGAGGGACATAAGCTGATTGGTATTCGTGGCATGCCACGTGTTGGAAAAACTGAATCCATAGTAGCCGCCAGTGTCTGTGCCAATAAAAAATGGATCTTTTTATCATCTACAATGATTAAGCAAACAGTTCGTAATAAGCTTGTGGGAGATGAATTTAGTCGTAACAATATTTTTATTTTAGATGGTATTGTGACTCGACGTTCATCTGATGAGAAACATTTGCAATTGGTGCGTGAAATGATGAATATGCCTTGTATCAAAGTTGTAGAGCATCCAGATATGTTTGTTCAGCATTCAGAATATAAAATAGAGGATTTTGATTATATTATTGAACTACGTCATCACACTGATGAAGAAATTACTTATGAAATAATGGAAAAAAATCATATGTCCGAATCCGATTCTTTTGGAGGATTTAATTTTTAATTTGATGTTAAAGTAGGTGTTATTAGTGGCAGAATTAGGGACTCGACTGAAAGAGGCGAGACTGTCTAAAGGCTACAGCTTAGACGATTTACAAGAAATAACGAAAATCCAAAAACGTTATTTAGTAGGAATTGAAGAGGGCAATTATTCCATTATGCCTGGTTCGTTTTATGTACGAGCTTTTATTAAACAATATGCAGAAGCTGTTGGTTTGGACGCGGAAGAAATCTTAGAGACATATAAAAATGAACTACCGAGCACTCCAAACGATCAAGTAAGTCAATCGATGACGAATAGCCCTAGCAGAAGAAAAGTAACGAAAGGCCCTTCGAATAAAATGATGGAGGCTATGCCCAAAATCATTGTTGCTTTATTTATTGTAGTCATTATTGTGGTTATATGGGTGCTATGGCAATCAAAAAACAGTCCAGGGACAAGCGAAGAAGTAAATCCAACTCCTGAGATTGAATATGACACAAATGTCAAGCCAATTGATAGTGAGAAGGATAAAAAAGAACAAGAAAATAAAGATGCACAGAAAAATGATAAAGAAGATACAAAAGCTACAGAAGAAACACCAACTGATGAAGATGACACTGATCAAACTGAAGAGATGAAGCAAACAATTTCCGCGGGTACTGTTGAAGCAGATGGAGCGACAACTTCTTATACGTTAACAGGGACAGATACAATGAAACTGAAAATTGAAATATCAGGCCCTACATTTGTTGGTATTCGCAATCAACAGCAACAAGAAATCTTAACAGATACGCGTGTCTATAATGCCGGGGAAGTAGTTGAATTTGACGCCTCAACACAAAACTATGTTCGTATTCGTCTCGGTAATTCAACGCAAGCTAAAATCTATATTAATGACGAACTTCTAACGTATGCACAACAAATTGTAACGCAAAATATCGTCATCAATTTCAATAAAGAACAGTAGTCATCACATGATGACTACTTTCTTTCATCATGAAAGGTGTTAGAAAAATGAACATTCCAAATAAAATTACCATCTCTCGAATCTTACTTATTCCATTCTTTGTCATTGTTATGATGTTTGATTTTGGCTGGGGAACATTATCACTTTTTGGTGCAGAGATGCCAATTCATCATTTTATAGGCGCACTTATTTTTATCTTTGCTTCAACAACCGATTGGGTGGATGGTTATTACGCACGTAAGTATAATCTTGTAACGACATTTGGGAAATTTTTAGATCCCTTAGCTGACAAGTTACTTGTCTCAGCAGCCTTTATTTTAATGGTCGAGCTTAAGATGGCACCTGCTTGGGTAATTATCATTATTATCAGTCGTGAATTTGCTGTAACGGGTTTACGTTTGATTTTGGCAGGTGGAGGAGAAGTCGTAGCTGCCAATCAGCTTGGTAAAATTAAAACTTGGGCACAAATTGTAGCGATTGCTGCTGCTCTTTTACACAATACAATCTTTACATTGGTTGGTATTCCATTTGATACAATCATGCTCTATGTTGCATTGTTCTTTACACTTTGGTCAGGATGGGATTATTTCTATCTAAATCGACGTGTATTACTTGAGTCTAAATAAGAAAGGTCTTGGGATCATGAATGCTGAAATTCTTGCGGTTGGCTCAGAACTATTATTAGGTCAAATTACGAATACAAATGCGAGATTTATCTCAAGCCAGCTATCCGAGCTTGGCATCAACGTTTTTTATCATACCGTAGTAGGCGATAATGCAAAGCGTTTAGAACAAGCTATCGAAGTGGCAGAGTCTCGTGCAGATCTCATTATTTTTTCGGGAGGACTTGGTCCAACAAAAGATGATTTAACGAAGGAAACGATTGCACGTCATCTTGGTGTTTCTCTTGAGTTTGATGAAGTAGCATTGACGTATATTGAGCAATTTTTTGCTAAACGAGGACGTCCAATGACGGAAAATAATCGTAAACAGGCATTAATTTTAGCTGGGAGTGAAGTATTAGCTAATCACCATGGAATGGCTCCAGGTATGATCTTCACAAAAAATGATCGCACTTATATTTTATTACCAGGACCTCCAAAAGAGTTAGAACCAATGTTTCAATTTGAGGCTAAACCTAAACTTGCTGCGATGCTTAACGATGGAGGGATCATTGCATCACATGTTATGCGATTTTATGGAATTGGTGAGGCTGAGCTTGAAGTACAAGTTCAAAATATTTTAGATGCACAAACCAATCCAACAGTTGCTCCACTTGCTTCTGATGGTGAGGTAACGTTACGCGTAACAGCTAAAGCAGCAACAGAGCAGCAAGCTGGGCAGCTTATTAAGGCAAAGGTTGCAGAAATCCAAGCCCTTGTTGGTGATTATCAATATGGTGTAGATGATGATTCCCTTGCCTCAAAAACGGTAGAAATGCTACTGGATAATGAGCTAACAATTGCGGCTGCAGAAAGTTTAACTGCTGGTTTATTTCAATCTGAGCTTGCGGAAATTCCTGGGGTAGGCAATGCGCTTATAGGAGGCGTTGTTACCTATGCAGCAGATGCGAAAGTAAAACAGCTAGGCATTTCACAAGAATTAATTGATACACATGGTGTTGTGAGTGCTGAATGCGCAGCGGCAATGGCAAGTGCTGTTCGTGAGAAATTTGCTACAAATATTGGGATTGGCCTTACAGGAGAAGCAGGCCCCACTGCGCATGATCATCAGCCAGTAGGTACGGTTTGGATTGGTATTGCCATAAATGACGAGGAGCCGCTTACATATTTACTTCATTTATCAGGCATGCGTAATACGAATCGACTCCGTGCGGTGAAATTTACATGCCATTATTTAATGCAGCTTTTAGAAGAACGTGGCTACACAAAACGTTATTAAAATAGAGTAAAACATAGGAATTTGGGTAGAGGAAAACTATCCAAATTTTTATTTTGAAGAAAAAACGAATAAATGTTCGCTTTTTTCTTGCGCGTTTTCTCAAAAACAAGTATAGTAGAGATAGATAAAAACAGTGAACAGTTTTCGAAGGAGGAAAATGAATGAGTGATCGTAAAGCAGCCTTAGAACAGGCTCTAAAACAAATTGAGAAGAATTTTGGTAAAGGTTCCATCATGAAACTTGGTGAAAAAACTGATTTAGAAATTGCAACATCTTCAAGTGGGTCACTAGCACTTGATGCTGCATTAGGAGTGGGTGGATATCCACGTGGACGTATTATTGAAGTATACGGTCCCGAATCGTCTGGTAAAACAACAGTTGCTCTACATGCCATTGCTGAAGTACAGGCATCAGGTGGACAAGCAGCATTTATCGACGCGGAGCATGCATTAGATCCAATCTATGCACAAAAATTAGGTGTGAATATTGATGAGCTATTATTATCACAGCCCGACACAGGTGAGCAAGCACTTGAAATTGCAGAAGCATTAGTGCGTAGTGGAGCTATTGATATTATTGTTATTGACTCGGTTGCTGCCTTAGTGCCAAAAGCTGAAATTGAAGGGGATATGGGTGACTCTCATGTCGGCTTACAAGCTCGTCTAATGTCTCAAGCTTTACGTAAACTTTCAGGTGCGATTAATAAATCAAAAACGATTGCTATTTTCATTAACCAAATTCGTGAAAAAATTGGTGTCATGTTCGGTAATCCAGAAACAACACCAGGTGGACGTGCGCTTAAATTCTACAGCTCTGTCCGTTTAGAAGTGCGTCGTGCAGAAGCTATTAAGCAAGGTAATGATATTGTTGGTAACCGTACTAAAATTAAAATTGTAAAAAATAAAGTAGCACCACCTTTCCGTACAGCTGAAGTAGATATTATGTATGGAGAAGGGATTTCTAAAGAAGGCGAGACAGTCGATTTAGGCGTGGAATTAGACATTGTGCAAAAAAGCGGTTCTTGGTATGCATATGGCGATGAGCGCTTAGGTCAAGGACGAGAAAATGCTAAACAGTATTTAAAAGAAAATACTGCTGTCCTAGAAGACATAGCAAATAAAATCCGAGCTTCTTATGGTATTGCGGCTTCTTCTTATACAATTGCGGCCCATGATGAAGAAGAGATGGATGAAGAATTAATGTTGCTTCTGGAAGAAGAATAATTAATGATTGCATTGTTCCCACTTTATTGAGGGGGCAATGCATTTTTTTGTCTATATTCTTAAATTTTTACACATAATAAGAGAGAGGCTATGTGTTTATTTCTTATGTACTGTTTTTTTATTAATTGTATTTAACATGAAAAATTTTCTAGTGAAATAGTAATAGGGAAAAAATTCACTGAATGGATAGGACTTACTTTTTTTGGCTAAGGTGGCGAACATACGCCTGACTATCCTTGACAGAGCATGAGGCTAGCTATACAATTAAATATGTATAATTTCTGAATTATGACTTTAAATAGGCAGTACATTTTATCCTCATTTAGCAAATGTTTTATAGTGAAATATCCTTTAAAATGGATGTCTAAACGCCTACTGGATGAAGATAATGCCTTTGGCCAATGAAACGGGTTTTGCATAAATTTTAACAAAATCTGGTGCATTTTAGCTAAGGCGACATAGATGTATGCGCCGACTGAAACTGTAATACCCAAATAGCAAGAGGAGGTGTTCATATGGATGGAATTACTATCATCTCCGCTTTGCTTGGACTCATCGTTGGTGCCGCTGTTAGCTATATCTACATGAAAAAAGTGAATGACTCAAAAATCACTGGTGCTAAACATGTCGCTGAAACAATCGTTGAAGAAGGAAAACGAGAAGCGGAGGCAATGAAGAAAGAAGCACTACTTGAAGCCAAAGATGAAACTCACAAATTTCGTATTGAAGCTGAAAATGACATTCGTGAACGTCGTTTAGAACTTCAAAAACAAGAGAACCGTTTATTGCAAAGAGAAGAGAATCTTGATCGCAAAGATGATGCTCTAAATAAGAGAGAAGCTGGCTTAGAGCGCAAAGAACAAGCTCTAGCTGAAAGACAACAGCATATTGAACAGATGGAGAGCAAAGTGGACGAGCTCATGGCATCACAAAAAACAGAGCTAGAACGTATTTCTGCTTTGACTAGGGATGAAGCTAAATCAATTATCCTCAATGAAGTAGAAAAAGAGTTATCAACTGATATTGCTGTGATGACGAAAGAAGCTGAAACACGTGCGAAAGAAGACTCAGATAAAAAAGCACGTGAAATTTTATCATTAGCACTACAACGCTTTGCTGCAGATCACGTAGCAGAAACAACTGTATCTGTTGTGAACTTGCCAAATGATGAAATGAAGGGACGTATTATTGGTCGTGAAGGCCGTAATATCCGTACATTGGAAACGTTAACAGGAATTGATTTAATTATTGATGATACGCCAGAAGCGGTTATATTATCAGGCTTTGATCCAATTCGCCGTGAAACAGCTCGACTTGCACTTGAAAAACTTGTACAGGATGGACGTATTCACCCAGCTCGTATTGAGGAAATGGTGGAAAAAGCTCGACGTGAAGTGGATGAACAAATCCGCGAAACAGGTGAGCAAACTACATTTGAAATTGGTATTCATAACTTACATCCAGATTTAATGAAAATTTTAGGCCGCATGAAATATCGTACAAGCTATGGACAAAATGTTCTAAAACATTCAATTGAAGTCGCACATTTAGCAGGATTACTTGCTGCTGAACTTGGTGAAGATGTGGCATTGGCTCGTCGTGCAGGCTTATTACATGATATTGGAAAAGCAATCGATCATGAAGTTGAAGGAAGCCACGTTGAAATTGGTGTGGAATTAGCAACAAAGTATAAGGAACACCCAGTTGTCATTAATAGTATTGCTTCGCATCATGGTGATACTGAAGCAACATCTGTTATTGCGGTATTAGTCGCTGCAGCTGATGCATTATCAGCAGCTCGTCCAGGTGCACGTAGTGAAACACTTGAAAACTATATCCGCAGACTTGAAAAGTTAGAGGAAATTTCAGAAAGCTATGATGGCGTAGAAAAGTCTTATGCAATTCAAGCTGGACGTGAAATTCGTATTATTGTACAACCTGAAAAAATTGATGATTTAGCATCTCATCGTCTTGCGCGTGATATTCGCAAACGTATTGAGGAAGAACTCGATTACCCAGGTCATATTAAAGTAACAGTTATTCGCGAAACACGTGCTGTGGAATACGCGAAATAAATAATAAAATAATAGGCATCCCTTGACCAAGATCAGGGGATGCCTTTTTGTATGTGAAGAAAATTCGATGTGATCTACTGAGTAAGAATAAATGGATGATTCCAACAATATAGTATGGAATAAAGCATAGTGAACTAGCCTCAACATGAATACCCTTTTAAAAATTAATCAGCCTAGTTATACTCCATTTTTACAACTGGTTTATGTTTTGACAAGGAGTGAAGAGCTTTGAAAGAAACAATCACATTACAAGATATATTGAAAATAGTCCGAGAAAACTTTCTTTTTATCATAAGTTTTACACTTTTTGCAGCGTTGGTTACGGCCTTTATTAGCATTTTTGTGTTAAAACCTACCTATGAGGCAGAAACGCAAATTTTAGTTAATCAAAAAAATATAGAGCAACCACATTTAGGTGTACAACAGGTTGAAACAGATCTCCGACTTATTAATACGTATAACATTATCATAACAAGTTCTGCTATTTTATCTAAAGTTATAAATAAGCTAGATTTGGATGTCACACCTGAAGTTTTAATGGATCAAATTACTGTATCCAGTGCCAATAACTCACAAGTTGTTAATATTAATGTTGTAGACAAGCAAGCAGAGTTGGCTGTGGATATTGCCAATACAATAGCAGATGTGTTTCAAGAGGAGATTCAAGTTTTAATGACGGTTGATAATGTTAATATTTTGTCAGTTGCACAATTAGATAAGGAACCTGTACCGATTGCGCCAAATAAAACCCTTTATATAGTAGCAGCCTCGTTTATTGGTTTTGTTATAAGTGCTGCTCTCATAATCATAATAGAGAGCTTAGATACTACAATCAAGACGGAGCAAGATATCGAAGAGCTAGTAGGGCTACCAATTATTGGCTTGATTAGTCAAATTAGTGATGCTCACCATAAAAGCACTAGGGTAAAATCTCATAAAACGAGGAGAGGATCATAATGTTTTGGAAAAAAAAGAAAAAGAAGAAGTTAGTGAAAATGGCAAGAAAACTTGTGACGATTGCCAATGGCCATTCTTTTATTTCAGAACAATTTCGAACAATCCGAACAAATATTACTTTTTCAATGCCTGATAGAGAGATTAAAACAATATTAGTGACATCTGCAACACCAGGTGAAGGAAAGTCAACCAATGCAGCCAATATAGGAGTTGTTTTCGCACAAGAAGGAAAACGAGTCGTCATCGTAGATGCAGATTTGCGAAAACCAACAATGCATTATACGTTTCTATTGCAAAATGCTAGAGGACTATCAAATTTACTAACAAGGCATTTTACAATTTCCGAAGTCGTCAATAATACAGATATTGCTAATCTATATGTCTTGACAAGTGGGCCTATCCCCCCCAATCCAGCAGAGTTACTAGCTTCTACCTTAATGGGGAGTGTAATGGAGGAACTAAAGAAAGGGTTTGACATCATTATTTTTGATGCGCCACCACTGCTATCTGTAACAGATGCTCAAATTTTGTCCAATAAATGTGATGGTACATTATTAATTGTGAACAGTGGAGTTGCAGAAAATGAAAATGTGTTAAAAGCAAAGTCATACCTTGAAGCCTCAAAAGCAAATATTTTAGGCGTAGTATTAAATAACTATAAAATGCCACTCCATCAATATTATGAGCAATATTATCGTTAATTCAAGTATCTAGACAGGGAAGTGAAGTACAGTGATTGATATGCACAGTCATATATTATTTGATGTCGATGATGGTCCGAAAACGATTGAAGAGACACTTTGTTTATTTGAGCAGGCCGTTTTGGAGGGGATTTCAACGATTGTTTCCACTTCGCATGCTTTACATCCATTGTATAATGTCCCCTTTGATGTCGTGAATGAGCAAATTGTACAGTTGCAAATGACAATTGATCAACGTAACATGCCGTTAAAACTTTACACGGGACAAGAGGTACGCTTGGCAGGTAACATTCTAGAATTGTATGAAAAAAAACAAATACATACATTAGCAAATTCCAATTATTTGCTGTTGGAACTTCCCTCTAATCATATTCCCAAATTTACAAAGGATATCATTTACTCGTTATTAACAGCAGGCATAACACCAATTATTGCACACCCAGAGCGAAATAGAGTCATTTTAGAAAATCCAAGTCATTTGGAACAAATTATACGCGAGGGGGCACTTGCACAAATTACATCAGGAAGTTTAGCAGGATTGTTTGGAAAAACCATCCAAAAACTTTCGCTAAATTTAGTGCGCTCGAATCTTATCCATACATATGGTTCGGATGTGCATAACTTAAGTACACGTCCTTTCTTATTTGAAAAGGGACTTAGATTTTTAGAAAAACAAAAAGATTTGGATATGGTAGATTTTTTGCTTGAAAATAACGAACGAATCATTAATAATCAGCCATTAATTGTATATGAACCAGATGATACTTTCACAAAAAAATGGTGGAAGTTTTTTTAAAATGGGAAAGCATCTTTAAGTTGTAAGGATATAAAAGGTAGCAAAAAGTAGCTGAAGTGCTAGAGACATTCAGTGTTTAAGGGGGGCATATGGGATGCGAGTTGTTTTTATGAGGAGTAACCCTGTTTCTCCAGATCCAAGGGTTGAAAAGGAGGCACATTGTCTTGCAAAAAATAATTGGAATGTTCACATTTTAGCATGGGATAGAGATAAGAAATATAAAATAAAGGACCAACTGTTAGAAGGTGAACATGCAATTCGTATTACAAGGTTTGGTATTCCGGCAACATTTGGAGGAGGTTTGAAAAAGAACTTAGTTCCATTTATAAAATTTCAACTTAAACTTTTTCGATGGTTACTTCGCCATAAAAATACGTATGATATGATTCACGCTTGTGATTTTGATACAGCGCTAATAGGTACAATATGTGGGAAATTACTTCGGAAAAAAGTAATTTACGACGTATTTGATTCGTATACATCACCATTTTATGGACCAGAGAGTATTGGAAAGGTCATTACTAGTATAGATATACGTCTTATGAATAGTGTAGATGCAGTCATTATATGTACAGAAAAGCGCAAAGAACAGATTGCTAAAGCTTCACCTAAAAAAATAGAGGTCATATACAATACTCCACGTTATATAGATTCATATAATTGCTTAGATTTGAATCCGAAAAAAGTAAAAATAGTTTATGTAGGTATACTTACTGAAAATCGATTGATTAGTGAATTGGTTGAAGTAGTAAAGAATACGCCAAGTTATGAGCTGCATATTGGTGGATTTGGTAAGTTAGCTGATACATTGCTGCAAACTTCGAAAATGCATGACAATATACACTTTTATGGTAAGTTACCCTATGAAAAAACAATAGAGTTAGAAAATAGTTGTGACATTATGACGGCTATTTATGACCCTACTATTTCTAACCATTATTATGCTGCACCTAATAAATTCTATGAAGCATTAATGCTTGGTAAGCCTTTGATTATGGTGAAAAATACGGGAATGTCAGAAGTAGTTGCAACAAATAATTTTGGAGAACTTATTGATTACAATAGAGAGAGTTTACAAAACGGAATTGAGAATTTGGTAAAGCGTAGGAAAGAATGGCCAGAAATTTCTCGTGAAATGAAGGCACTGTACGAAGAAGGTTATAGCTGGGCGGAAATGGAGAAAAGGATAACAGATTTATACAGTAATTTATAAAAGCTATGCGGAGCGTGAGCAGCAAAGGGAATGGGTCGTAGGGGCTATCGATCCGTTTTTTATCCACAAACGTAAGAGCAATATGAAAATTTACAGTAGTATTTTTAGGGGGACTAATATGAAAATATTATTTGTTGCACAAAATTTTCACATGGGTGGTATCCAAAAGGCGCTAATAAATATGTTAAAAGAAATATACCTCTACGAGAAATATGAGATAGATGTTTTCACATTTAGTGGAGGGGAATTAATGAACGATATTCCCTCCAATGTGAAGGTAAATACAGGGAACTTACTGTTACAACTAATTGCTACACCTTTTGCTGAAGTGAAAAAAAGAAATAACGTATGGCATATTATTTTACGTATTGTGTGTATGATAGTTGTTCGATTAATAGGTTCCCACAATTTCTATTCGATGCTTTTAAAAAAACATCGCACTAATTGTCATTATGATATTGCCATTTCTTATTTTAATGATGTACCCAATCAATATTTCAATAAAGGGACCAATTTATTTGTAGATCAATTTGTGATAGCAGATCGTAAGTTCGCATGGATTCATACAGATCCCATTAAAGCGAATTTTAATTATGAAGCTTGTGTCAAAACCTATAAAAATTTTGATCGATTGTTATGTGTTTCAGAAGCATGTAAGGAAAATTTAATAAATTTCCTTCCAGAATATCAACATAAAATTCAAGTGGTTTATAATTTTTTCCCAATCGAAGAGATTAAAGAACTGGCATGTCAATATACACCGTTTCTTAAATGCGAGTTGGATTTAATATCTGTTGGGCGAATTGAAAATAGTACAAAAAGGTTCGACCTGATTCCACATCTGTGTAAGTTGTTAAAGGAAGCTTCTATAAATAATTTTCGCTGGCGCATTTTAGGTGATGGACCAGATCTACTTTCGAATCAGCAATTAGCTTTGCAACTAGGTGTAGAGGATGTAGTTGAATTTGTAGGGGAAATGAAAAATCCCTATCCATTTATAAAATGTAGTGATGTATTCATTTTAACATCAGCCTACGAAGGCTATCCAATGGTCATAGGGGAGGCATTAATTGTACAAACGCCTGTTATTACAACAGACTTTGCCGCAGCAGGTGAACAAATTTTTCATGGTCATAACGGATTGATAACAGGCTTTAACATGAAAGACCTCTTTCACGTCATTTCTAGTGTTATGAAAAATACAGAATTACTACACAATATGAAAAATTACATAGAAGAAAATCACTACACAAACGAAAAAGCTCAAGAGCAACTAGTATTGGAGTTTGATGCTACATGATAGTGGAATCTAAGAAATTTAGTGTGCTCATTTGTATAATTTCAAGTATCTTTGTCGTATTCAAAATATATACAGGTCATAATCTATTTCTCTGGCTCTTCTTCCTTTTAACCAGTATAGCGATGCTGCTAGATAAGCAGCAGCATCGAATTGACTATTTATTGTTTTTTATTTCGTGGGTTTATGTCATTAAATTCGATATATCAGGATATTCATTACTTGTTGTACTTAGTTCTTACTATATTTTGTTAAGTATTCTGACGCTCTTTTTACAAAAGCAAGGTATTTCAAAACGACTGTTATTGACCTATTTTTTATTTGCATTTTATACGGTGGCCGTAACGTTAGTTAGTGGTGGTAATCTTATTGCAGTTTTAGGCTTTGTGTTGAATTATAGTGTGCTCTTTTGTGCAATATTGACCCTCAATGATAAGGCATATTTCAGAAGGTATACGTATATCTATACATCGGGTTTACTAGCTGCTTCAATCGTGCGCTTGATCAGTTATTCCGTTCCAGAAATCGATCATTTTATAGAATCAATGACCATTGTGAATACAGTGAAGACAATGAACTCGATTAGTACAAGATTTACGGGTTTAGATTTAGATCCAAATTACTTTAGTTTGCAAATATTAATAGCTATGGCTTGTTTATTAGTGCTTTTTAATCTGGATGGAAAAAAGGAAAAAAAGTCAATTGTATTACTCGTGATATTAGCTTTTTTTGGCATACTGACATATTCCAAAATGTTTATTATTACATTAGTCGTTTTTATTATGATGACATTTATTGTCTTCATTAAAAATAATGTGAAGACAGCTATTAAATTTTCGTCTTTTATCGTGATTATTTGTGGGGTTGCTCTCTATTTTTTTTACGAGAAGTTATTTGAAATTTATTGGATTCGGTTTTTTGGATCAGGAATATCGACAGATGCCATTACCACTGGTCGAGTGAGTAGTTGGGGCCTATTTATAGATGAAATCTTTCAAAACACGAAAGTATTTGTTTTGGGAGCAGGATTTGGCACAAGCTTTGCGAAGGTGAAAATGGCACATACAATGTACTTATCAACCCCTTATTATATAGGTTTAATTGGAGTGGCCTTGTCAGTATTATACATTTCTAGCCTCTATAATGTACTTAGAGGGAATGTTGGAAGTATGAATACACCAGGCTTTCAAATCCTCTCAATTAACGCTATTCCTCTCTATATCGTATTAGTAGCGAATATAGGACTTGATTCATTTGTCATGGATTATTTTCCATATCATATTTTATTAATTATGTTTGCAATGACTATGAGTAAAAGTAAGGGAACTACTATGAATGAGAGGTGAGGTGAGTGCCATTTTTAAGCATTATTGTCCCCGTCTATAATACAGAACCTTACTTAAAAATGTGTCTTGATAGTATTTTGAGACAGGATTTCGTAGATTTTGAGTTGATATTAGTAAATGATGGCTCGACTGATAACTGCTCGGTAATCTGCGATGAATATGCCGAATCTGATACAAGAATTACCGTCATTCATAAAGCAAATAGTGGTGCTGTCAGTGCCCGTAAAGCAGGGCTAAGGGTCGCCAAAGGACAGTATGTTGGTTATGTAGATAGTGATGATTGGATAGAAGTTGATATGTATAAATCATTATGTAATACTGCACGTATTTTTGATGTAGATATTGTTATTTGTGACATTATAGAAAATTATCCACTCCAAGAAGTGAAGAGATCACAGCTTGTCGCGCCCGGTTTGTACAGGAAGGATAGGATGGAAAAAGAAGTATATCCGATTATGCTATATTCGGGCGAGTATTACCGTTTTGGATTATATCCATCTTTATCTAATAAAATATTTAAAAGAGACCTATTAGAGAAAAATCTATTTGATGTGGATGATCAAATTTGCATGGGGGACGATGCTGCTTGTACATATCCTAGCTTACTTGATGCAGAAAGTATTTATATATTAGAAAATCAGTATCTCTACCATTACCGTCAGCATTCTTCTTCCATGACAACTAGTTATGATCAGTTGTTTTTTAAAAAAATACTTGTGTTATATGAACATTTGAAAGTTTTAAAGTACAGGAAAGCAGACCAGGTTCCTAATTTTGCTGAACAACTTCAGTATTATTTTACTTATTTAGTGATGGCAGCGGTGAATAATGAATTGAATAGATTCAACCATAAGCGTTTACATGAAAAGCGTACCTTTATTAAGAAAATGTTGATTCATGAAGCGTTTCATGGATCGTTGCATGCGATTCGAGTGACAAATATGCCGCTCAAATTAAAGGTCTATACTTGGCTATTAAAGAAAAAACAAATTCTTTTACTTTTTATGTTGAATAGGCTTAATCGGCAGATCAGTGATTGCAAATGTTTAATTCCTACTTTTACTAAAAGAAAAGGTGCTTATCAGCATGAGAACTAAGAGAGTAGTTTTAAATTTAATGTCTAATGTATTGCTACAAGTTGTTGCAGCGGTTATTAATTTCATTTTACCTCGACTATTTATGACAACATACGGCTCTGCTACAAACGGGCTTGTTTCGTCGATTAAGCAATTTTTAAGTTACTTAAAAATAGTAGAAGCTGGGGTTGGTAATGCATCTATAGTGGCACTTTATAAGCCACTAGCCAAGGGTGATAAAGACCAAATAAATGGAATTCTTTCAGCGACTAATCGTTTTTATAGACGCTCGGGTTATGTCTTTGTTGGATTAGTCGCCATTTTGTCCATTTGTTATCCGTTATTAGTAGGAGATGAAGTGAATACGCGTACGGCTCTTTACATGGTACTTATTTTGGGAATTAGTGGCGTGTGGGAGTATTTTTTTATAGGGAAATATTTGGTTCTACTGTCGGCAGATCAAAAAAGCTATGTTATTTTTCGCATTCAAACAATGTTGCTTTTTGCGAGTGCATTATTGTCAGTTACTTTAATAGCATTTGGTTTTTCCATCGTCATTGTTGTTGCTAGTTCAAGTGCCTTATTATTACTGGATGTTCTTTTTTTAAGGTTGTATGTTAAAAAGAAATATCCATATTTCGATTGTAAAAAACAAGCTAATACGTTAGCAATTAAAGATAAATGGGATGCTTTAATTCATCAAATTGCCTCGTTAGTGGTATTTAACACACCGTTTATTTTAATAACGATTTTTCTGGGCTTAACAGAAGTCAGTGTATTTACAGTTTATAGTATGGTGTTTAATGCAGTCACATTGTTTATATCTACTTTTTCAGGGGCGATATTAGCAGCTTTTGGCGACATTCTTGTCAAAGAGGATAAGGACGTTCTTCGAAAATATTTTCATCATTTTGAATATATTTTTTATGGCATCATTGCTTTTAGTTACACATGTACAGCTATTTTAATATTGCCATTTATAAGGATTTATACAGCAGGTATTGAAGATGCCAATTACATAAGGCCCTGGTTGGCAATATTGTTTGTCATTGTAGGAGTAGCGAACACAATTCGGATTCCTGCAAATACGTTAGTGAACGCTGCAGGACATTTTAGAGAGACGAAAAAGCGTGCCATTATGGAAGCATTAATTAACCTAGTAGTTTCTCTTGTTTTTGTACAGTATTTCGGCGCAGAAGGAATATTACTGGGAGGAATTTGTTCATACGGGTATCGTACTTATGATTTAATCATTTATTCTTCAAAAAAGATTTTACACAATTCACCTAAAGATACTGCCAAAAAAATTGTGCAAAATAGTATCTTTGCACTTACTGCAGCGACACCATTTATATTTTTTATCGAGCTCCATATTACATCTGCAGGTTCATGGCTTTTAGCCGCTATATGTATTTCCTTGTGGACGATGTTTATTTTATTAGTAGGTAATTTTATTATTGAGCCTCAAACAATGCGAGATATTTTGGTGCAATTAAAGCGAACAATTACCGATAGTAAATAATTTTATCCCTGCATTTAGTAAGGTAAGTAGCATAATTGAAAGGCAAATTGATTCCTTTGAAATGGCAGGTGAGGGTGATGAAGCGAGAAATCAAAGAAATATATTTACTACGATTCGTTGCTTGCTTAGGGATTGTGTTAATGCATAGTGTTACGTTGGCATTGAACATGAATGACATAGAAGAAGGTCCACTATTTGTAATCCTGACATCTATTCAGCTGATCTTTATGTTCGGGACCCCTCTTTTTATATTTATCTCAGAGTTTGTCATTGCCTATTCCTATTCAGATCGTTTGCCGAAAAAGTTTTATGTAAAACGTTATAAATATATGTTAACTCCATTTCTTTTTATTGGACTACTTGATGCCGTTCTTAAATCAATCGAATCGCCTTCTATTGAATTTGCCAAAAAACTACTATTAAATTATTTGGAAGGTGATTTTCATGGTTATTTTATCGTGATCATTTTTCAGTTTTATATCATTCATCCATTTTTTGTGAAATTTATTGCCTCAAGATACCCTGCCTATAAAGTAATAATGACTGCTTTTATCATTAATTTTGGTTACTTAGCCTTTTTTAATTTTTTGGATCCATTTAAGTATTTTCCTGATTTAGCGTATACTAGTTTACAATGGGATTTTTTTAATAAGATGCCATTTCCTGCGTGGATTGCTTATTTTGCAGTAGCTTATTACTGTGGAAAAAATTATGATAATTTTCTATCGTGGTTACAGCGTTTTCGTTTTCTGTTACTAGCAGCATTACTAATCACAGTAAGTCTTTTGCTAACCACTCAATTATCAGGTATTATTACGGAAGTTCATTCAAAGAGAATAGACGTTATCCTTTATACATTCAGTGTAGCTTTTCTGTTATTTTTCATCGCGAGTAACAGAAGAAAAATGCCGAAATTTATCATTTTTATTAGTCGTTATTCCTTCGGTATATATTTATTACATCCCCTAGTTAATAGCCTACTTAAAAATTTTTTAACGAATTTTATCGAAACATTAAGTGTATTTTCTGTCATTGCCATTTCATTTATTGTCAGTCTCAGTTGCTCCATTTGTATAACATATATAATGAGTAAATGGAAATTAGGCGCTTTTTTTATAGGGCAACTCAATACCAATGGGGACTCCTCTAATAAAAAAGATGCACAATTTCCCATCCAGAAATCCTAGATAAACTGGTGCTAATCAATAAGATAATAGTATTTAAACGTGTAAATTGAGTAAGGCTTGCGTTTTTATTTTGAAATTGCCAAAGCAAAGATGGTAAACTAAAAGATGTTATTTAGAGAAAGTGTGGTCTTGCATAATGAAAGTTCTATTTATTGGTGATATTGTTGGTTCAATTGGTCGAGATGCGGTGGAAAAATATTTACCTCGCTTAAAAAAGAAGTATAATCCAGATGTTGTGATTGCAAATGGGGAAAATGCTGCGGCAGGACGAGGGATTACTCGTAATATTTATAATAGCTTGCTACAAATGGGTGTAGATGTTATTACAATGGGTAATCATACATGGGATAATAAAGATATTTTTGATTTTATTGATGACGCTGATTACTTAATCCGTCCGGCAAACTTTTCAAGTGAAGCACCTGGTAAAGGTATGGTCCAGATTTCTAAAAAGGGCGTGACATTATCTGTCATTAATTTACATGGTCGCGTATTTTTACCACCACATGAGGATCCATTTGCAATGGCAGATCAATTGATTGCAGAGGCTCGACAAATATCTCCACTTGTCTTCGTGGATTTTCATGCTGAAGCGACTAGTGAAAAAATCGCCCTTGGTTGGCATTTAGATGGAAAGGCTTCAGCGGTTGTTGGGACACATACACATGTGCAAACAGCAGATGCAAGAATTTACCCGCAAGGTACAGCTTATATCACGGATGTTGGTATGACAGGGCCGTATGATGAAATTTTAGGTATGACGAAGGAAAGTGTCATCTATAAATTCCAAACAAACATGCCATCTCGTTTTGAAGTTCCGAAAAAAGGGCGAGAGGTTTTAAGTGGTTTCTTTGTAGAGATGGACGATCGAACAGGAAAGGCTATTGCCTGTGAACGCATTTATATAAATGAAGACTATCCATTTCAAGGGTAGATAAGTCGAAGAATGTTTTTTTACGTTTCTTTTACGGGGATATAGGTTTCTTTGTCAAACTAGTCTATTTCCGTTTTGCGGAGCATAAAATGTGCTACGGACAATAACTTGAGGTCCAAAAAGGGGGACATGAGTTGTTGAGCGTAAACACTATTCGCGAAACGGGGAGGAATAATTGTGGATTCATTAAAAGTATCATCACGCTCTAATCCAAATTCAGTTGCAGGTGCATTAGTCGCGGTAATCAGAGAAAAAGGGCAAGCAGAAATGCAAGCAGTTGGGGCAGGTGCACTTAACCAAGCCGTGAAAGCAGTGGCCATCGCACGCGGATTTGTAGCGCCAAGTGGCACAGATTTAATTTGCGCGCCGGCGTTTGCCGATATTTTGATTGCTGGAGAAGAACGAACAGCATTAAAGCTGTTAGTGGAAAAACGTATTCGATAAAAAAGTAATGAAGTAAAATGCTCTGTCACATACTATTGTGGCGGAGCATTTTTTCGTTTTCCTGTTTTACATATGATAGATGTCACTTGAAATAGGGGCGTGATTTTGCTTAGATTTGAAAATTACAACTTTATGAACAGGATTTTCAGTCAAAGGTCTGATTTTCGCCTAAATCGTGGAGAAACAATAGTCCAGACGGTTTCTTCGTGTTAAACTTATGAAGGAAAAATAATAGTACACATTGGATTTAAGGAGTTGTTGACATGTTACATCAGCTTTCATGGAAAGTCGGTGGGCAACAGGGTGAAGGGATTGAGAGTACAGGTGAGATTTTCTCAATGGCAATGAATCGTCTAGGTTATTTCCTATACGGTTATCGTCACTTCTCTTCTCGAATTAAAGGTGGCCATACGAATAATAAAATTACAGTTCGTCCAACAGAAGTACGTTCAATTGCGGATGATTTAGATATTTTAGTGGCATTC
Source organism: Lysinibacillus sp. G01H (assembly GCF_028872195.1). Lineage (NCBI taxonomy): Bacteria > Bacillati > Bacillota > Bacilli > Caryophanales > Bacillaceae > Lysinibacillus > Lysinibacillus sp. G01H. The sequence goes on from NZ_CP118397.1 coordinate 1,188,190, forward strand.
GATCAAGAAACAATTGATGTCAATTATAAAGAGCTTACAGAAAAGGGTATTATTTTAGCCGATGCAAAATTTGATCCTGTTAAACCAGAGGATTCAAAAGCACCATTATTTGCAGTACCGTTCACAGAAGTAGCAGCAGAGCTTGGTACTTCGTTAATGAAAAACATGGTGGCTATCGGAGCAACTGCGTCATTGCTAAATCTAGAAGATGCAGTATTCCAAAATGTTGTCGATGATATTTTTGGTAAAAAGGGCGAAGAAGTCGTTCAAAAAAATATGGAAGCCATTACACGTGGTCGTCAAATTATGAATGAGCTTTTAGTTGATCGTATAGGCGAATGGGAGCTTGCACCTGCGGATGGAAAACGTCGTATGTTTATGATTGGGAACGACGCAATAGCACTTGGCGCAATAGCTGCTGGGACACGCTTTATGGCAGCATACCCAATTACACCTGCTTCTGAAATCATGGAATACTTGATTAAAAAATTACCGAAATTCGGTGGTACGGTAATCCAAACGGAAGATGAGATTGCAGCAGCAACAATGGCTATTGGCGCTAACTTTGGTGGCGTACGTTCCTTTACCGCTTCAGCTGGTCCTGGTCTTTCATTGATGATGGAAGCAATCGGTCTTTCAGGTATGACAGAGCAACCTTTAGTAGTAGTGGATACACAACGTGGAGGCCCTTCAACTGGGTTACCAACTAAGCAAGAACAATCTGACTTGATGGCTATGCTTTACGGTACCCATGGAGAAATTCCTAAGGTAGTCATTGCACCTTCTACAATGGAGGAAGCTTTCTTTGATACGATCCAAGCATTTAACATTGCAGAGGAATTACAATTACCAGTAATCTTAATGACAGATCTACAATTATCTTTAGGAAAACAATCTGTAGAGCCATTTGATTATAATAAAATTGAAATTCGTCGCGGTAAAATTGTGATGGATGATCTTGAGGAAGCGGCAGATAAAGCCTACTTCAAGCGCTATGAAGATACAGAAGATGGGATTTCACCTCGTGTATTACCGGGTACATTACATGGTATTCACCACGTTACAGGTGTTGAACATGATGAAACAGGGAAGCCATCTGAGGCAACGGGTAATCGCCAAACTCAAATGGATAAACGCTTCCGTAAATTAGAGAGTTTGAAATTTGATAACCCAGTCTTTGTCAATGCACCACATGAGGAAGCCGATATTTTATTAGTAGGCTTTAACTCAACAAGAGGTGCTATTGAAGAAGTGCAAGAGCGACTGAATGCGCAAGGAATGAAAGTGAATCATGCACATATTCGATTAATTCACCCATTCCCATCTGCAGAAATAGCACCTCTTGTTGCACAAGCGAAAAAGGTGATCGTTGTAGAAAATAACTATACAGGTCAATTAGCTAATATTATGAAGATGAATGTTGGTGGTCACGATAAAATCGTGACAATCACTAAATATAACGGTACACCATTCTTGCCAGGTGAATTAGAAAATCGTGTGAAGGAGTTGACTCGCTAATGGCAACATTTAAGGATTTTCGTAATACAGTGAAACCAAACTGGTGCCCAGGCTGTGGAGACTTCTCAGTACAAGCAGCTATCCAACGTGCTGCTGCAAATGTCGGCATTGAACCAAATGAACTTGCTGTCATTTCAGGAATTGGTTGTTCAGGTCGAATTTCAGGATATATCAATTCTTATGGATTCCATGGTATTCATGGCCGTGCACTTCCGATTGCACAGGGATTGAAAATGGCTAATCGTGATTTACATGTTATCGCTTCTGGTGGTGATGGTGATGGATTTGCTATTGGTATGGGGCATACAATTCATGCCATCCGCCGTAATATTGATATAACTTATATTGTAATGGATAACCAAATTTATGGTTTAACAAAAGGTCAAACATCTCCACGTTCAGCTGCTGGATTTATTACAAAATCTACACCAGGTGGAGCGATTGAGCCATCATTGAAACCATTAGAGGTAGCGTTAACAAGTGGTGCAACATTTGTGGCACAGGGCTTCTCTACAGATATTAAAGAATTAACAGCACTAATTGAAGCTGGTATTAACCATAAAGGTTTCTCATTTATCAATGTCTTTTCACCTTGTGTAACGTATAACAAAGTGAACACATATGATTGGTTTAAAGAAAATTTAACAAAATTAGCAGATGTTGAAGGTTATGATCACTCAGATCGTGGTATGGCAATGCGTACAGTGATGGAACACGAGGGCTTAGTAACAGGCATTATTTATCATGATACTGAAACAACGTCGTATCAAGAAAAAGTACCTGGCTACTCTGAGTTACCATTAACAGATATCGATATCAAAATGAGCGAAAATGATTTTAATGATTTAGTAAAAGAATTTATGTAAATTTGATAGGGTCGAAGCATTTGGAATGAAGTCATTCCAAATGCTTTTTTTATGCTTTAGTAATCGATCGCAAGTAAGTAATTGTTATGGAATCCTTATAAAATCCTTATATTTATTTTTTACACTAAGGTCATCGAAAGGATGATGACTAATTATGAAAGATTTGATGTTGAAAACAAACAATCTGAATAAAGCGTTTAAAGGACAAAACATTGTAGATAATTTATCGTTAGAAATTAAACGTAATTCAGTTTATGGCTTACTTGGACCTAACGGAGCGGGAAAATCTACAACCTTAAAGATGATAACGGGCATGCTACGACCTAATGCTGGAGATATCATTTTTAATGGACATCTATGGTCACGAAAAGATTTGCAGGATATCGGGGTCTTAATTGAAACACCACCCTTGTACGATAATTTAACAGCTAAAGAGAATCTAAAAGTTCGAACGATAGCGTTAGGCATACCACAAAGTCGGATTGACGAAGTATTGGAGATTGTAGATTTAACGAATACGGGGAAAAAACGAGCAGGTCAGTTTTCTTTAGGGATGAAGCAACGATTAGGTATAGCAATTGCGCTGTTAAACAAACCGAAACTGTTAATTTTAGATGAGCCGACAAATGGTTTGGATCCAATCGGTATACAAGAGCTTCGTAAGCTCATTCGCTCCTTTCCAGAACAAGGTATCACTGTTATATTGTCTAGTCATATTTTGCCTGAGGTAGAACAAGTCGTGGATGATATTGGCATTATTGCTGGTGGCAAGCTTGGCTATCAGGGACCAGCTCCACAAGGTCATGAATTAGAGTCACTCTTCATGCAGGTTGTCACTGCCAACAGAAAGGCAGGTCATTAGTATGTTAGCCATCATGAAAGCAGAACAATTAAAATGGAAGCGAACTTTTATTCCCAAACTACTTTGGCTTACGCCACTTATAACCTTACTTATAGGCGCTGTACTTATGGGAGGGGAGTATTTTCAAACAGGAGCTTATAACTGGTGGTATACGATGCTTCTGCCAGGTGCACTGACGATTTGCTGTGCCTTAGTGATCGAAAAAGATAAGAAGTTGAAATACCATAGTATACTTGCACTACCACTTGGCCTCAAAAAGGTTTGGTTGGGAAAAATCCTTTCATCAGGTGTATGGCTTTTCATTATCACTAGTATGTTCTTTGGAGGAATTACAGTAGGGGGCTGGCTATTTGGTCATAGCTTACCAATAACAAGCAGCTTATTAAGTTCTCTAGTTATTTTCGTAACGTTTTTGTGGCAAATTCCCTTATGTCTTTTTCTGGCAGCTAAATTAGGAACCTATTTGGCTATTTTGCTCAATGTAGTTGCCAATATCGTAGGGATTGTAGTATTTGCTGATGGAGAGCTATGGTATTCCTATCCTTTTGCAATTGGTGCACGTCTATTATGCTCAACTCTCGGTATATTACCAAATGGTCTACCAGTACCTGAGGGTAGTTCTTTACTCAATAACGATGTTATATTTCCTGGATTATTGATAACGATCACTTGGTTTATCATAATCACTTCACTCACGACAAAGTGGTTTCAAAAAAGGGAGGCCAAATAGCAAATGGACATGTTACGATTATTGAGAGCGGAAAGTCTTAAAACAAGACGAACTCCATTACTACTTACACATCTACTTGTCCCCATTGCTATTTCTGGATTGTTTTTAGCTTACTATTCCTATTCACCATGGGATTTTCACGGAAAAGTAACTGCCTATTTTCAAGGCCTAGCGTGTGGACTACCTATGATTATAGGATTAGTATGTGCAATGGCATCCGATCAGGAGGCGAAGGCAGGTCATTATCAAAGCATGCTAGTCTCAACAAAAATAAAAATAAAGGCATACTTGAGTAAGCTTATATTATTATTGATGTATAGCTTTGGAGCCATCTTTATGTCTGTAGCTATTTTTAGTATGGGCTTTAGAGAATTATTACATGAAGTAGATTTTGACTATTTATTTTATAGTGTTGCTGCCTGTATTTTATTCAGCAGTCATATTATTTTTTATATTTTACATTTATTTGTAAGCTTCCAATTTGGAAAAGGTGCTTCGATTGGTTTAGGCATTGTGGAAGCCCTGCTGGTCGCTTTGTTGCTTACTGGTTTAGGTGATGCTATTTGGCCCTTTTTACCGTATGGATGGAGCGGTCACTTTGTTTCTTTATGGATTTTAACTTCGGCGGGCACAAATTTAATATGGCTCGAAGGAAGTATCCAAACTAGTATAATATGGTGCTTAGGTGGAAGCATACTAGCTTTTGCATTATCTTGCTTATGGTTTTGGAGATGGGAAGGTAGAGCAGCTGAATAGTAGGAATGGATGGTTGAGGATAAATTATGGCAAATATATTAGTAGTTGATGATGAAATTGATATTTTAATGCTGGTTAAAAATGCACTACATAAAGATAATCATTTAGTAAATATTGTGTTTAATTCGACAGAGGTAGAGAAGATGGATCTAGGCTTTTTTGATCTAATCTTACTTGATGTGATGATGCCTGCTATTGATGGCTATACGCTATGTAGGCAAATTCGCCATGCTGTAGATTGTCCGATTCTTTTTCTTACCGCTAAAACCTTAGAGGAAGATATTATGTTTGGTCTTGGCTTAGGTGCAGATGACTATTTAATCAAACCTTTTAGTATTGGGGAACTACGGGCAAGGGTAAATGCTCATATTCGACGTGAAAATAGAGAGAAACGGAATGTTCTTTATCATGGTAAAGTTCATTTTAATCTTTCTGGTAAAGAACTATTTGTTCAAAATGAGAGGATTCCGTTAACCAAAAGTGAGTATGAAATATGTGAATTTTTAGCACGTCATCGCGGGCAAGTTTTTTCTAAAGATCAAATATACGAAACGATTTTTGGGTTTGATGGCAAAAGTGACAGTACAGCGATAACAGAGCATATTAAAAATATTCGTTCAAAGCTGCATGCATTTGATATAGAAGTCATTGATACGGTTTGGGGGATTGGCTATAAGTGGAAACCGTAAAACCGAGGAAAGGAACACGTCTGCATACATTTTTTCTGAGATATTTATTTTTTCTTTGCATTGGCATCATTCTTTTAGTGGCACTATTAATAGGTCTATTTATGTTTGCCTTTTCAGCTAGTATTATTTTACCTGCAAATTATGCAGAGACACAAATCACGTTAGCAAAAGATCGAATTGCTACAAGCAGCTCGGTAACGGATGAGATGATCCCTGATCTTGTAGAATATGCAGTGGTTTCAAATCAGGGAGAGTTTATTTCAGGCAATTTAACAAAAGAAGAGGCTTCCTATGCATGGCAGTTAAAACAAAAGGGAGAGAAGCAAGGAAGTTCTCAATTTTATGCATTTATTGAGCGCGAACAAGAAATATGTATTTTACGCTATAGTTTAGTACCTGAGTATCGCTCTGCCATCATAAGAAATTATTTACCTAATCCGCAATTAACGGTTTTATTAGTTTTTATTATTGGAGTTGTTGTACAAGCAGCGGTACTTGCTGTTCATTTTGGCAGAAGACTAAAACAAAAAATGATGGGCTTACAAGAAGCTATTGAAAAAATACAACATCAAAATTTGGCATTTCATTTACAACCGTCTGGAATCCAAGAAATTGATGATATTGCTCTTTCCTTCGAACAAATGAAGGAAGCATTAAATACTTCTTTGACACAGCAATGGCGGGCAGAAAGATTGCGCAGAGAACAAATATCAGCACTGGCACATGACCTGAAAACACCATTGACGATTATTCGGGGAAATGCCGAACTTTTATTGGACACCGCCCAAGATGAAATGCAAAAAGAATTTAACCATTATATATTAAAAAATACGGTTGAAATTGAAAAATTCACAAAGCAATTAATGGATCTTTCGAATGTGGAGCAAGGTATTGTCACCTCAAAATCAAATGTCGCCATGCATTCTTTTATTCAACAGGTCGAACAACAAATGAAAGCTCTTGCTTTAGAAAAAAATCTTGAAGTTACTGTAGAAATGGTCAGCCTACCTACTTCCATTATGATAGAGGAAGAGCTTTTTTATCGGGCTCTATTAAATGTGATTGTCAATGCGGTTGAGCACACACCAAATAACGGGAAAGTCACTTTATCTATTGAAGGAAAGGTGAATGTTATTCATTTTACTGTGAAAGATAGTGGTACAGGTTTTTCAGCAAAAGATTTAAAAGAGGCTACCAAACAATTTTATCGTGGAGACCCAAGTAGAAATACAACAGATCATCATGGTATGGGTCTTTATATTGCAGAGTCAGTTATTAAAAAGCATGATGGGGTAATAACACTCGCTAATGATTCGATAACTGGTGGAGGAAAAGTGACAGTCACTATTCCTGTTATGAGGATGGAGTAACAGTTTATTTTTTCCAATTTACTTCGGGTAGAAATCAAAGTCATTGCTCTAATGAAGTCCTTCATGTTACCCTAGTAATAAATTTAGTCCTTTTTATTGGAAGTAAGGTTTTACAACTAACTATCCTTATAAAGGGCTTTTTTTATAGAAAAAAGTTTTAAGGGTACTTAAATGGAGGAGTTTTTTTTATGGCAGAAAGAGGTAGACCAAAAGGCGCAAGTGGAGAAGAAAGTCGCGCATTATTACTTGAAATTGCAGCGAAAGAGTTTGCGCAGCATGGATATCATCAAACGAAGGTGAGTACGATAGTAAAAAGTGCATCATTAAGTCAGCCTACTTTTTACCTGTATTTTAAAAATAAAGAGTCCATTTTTGAAGAATTAGAGAATCTTTTTCGTTTACGAATGATGGATTTAGCCAAAAAAAGCCGCTTACAGCCTGCATTAGAGCAAGCAACAGTAAAATCACGTATTATCCATAATGTTAAGGAATTATTAGCGTTTTTTGCTAAAAACCCAAATTTAACAAGAATTGGATTATATTTATCGACAAAGGCTGATGAAATAAAGGCACAAATCGTCAAGCAAATTAAAGAGAATCTGGATTATGAAGTAGATGCTGGCTATTTTCGGAAAGATTTAGATACACATATAGTTGCAGAGAGCTTAATAGGTATTATTGAGCGATTAACATTTGTTCAATTACTGCCAAAGCAAAAAAAGCCAGAAGAGATAGCCACTGATATTGTGAATTTATTAATAGATGGTATGCTGGATAGGGGAAGTCATGACTAATAATCAACCACTTCATAATTTTAAAAAAAGAAAATACTGATTTTTTCTTTTTTTAAAGTTGAATATTACTTTTGAGTAATATAATATTAGAAATAGGTAGTGATTACCATTAGTATTTCAAATGGTTCACTCCATTAAAGAAGAAAAGAGGAGGTGAATGTAATGATGTATCCACCAATGCCATATGTAGGAGATAAAGGTGGCCGTATTACTGTTAAGTAATTATTACTTAAGGGTCTGGCTTATTTAGTCAGACCTTTATCTTTTAAATGGAGAGACTGTTTAATATGCTTGAACAGAGTAAGTTAGAAAATGTAACTTTCTACTACAGAAAAGAAGATATAAAGCAATTGATTGGTCAATTAGCAACTGTAGATGGATTAGTGAAATTTCAGGGGACAAGGGGTGTTTTTGGAAAGATTTAGTTACACATATGGGTTTCAGAGTGTTTTAGTGAATTGATTGAATGATTAGCATTCATTCAATTGTTGCCAAAGTAAAAAGCCAAGAGATAGATAATTGTAACTTTAGTAATAGAAAGGATATTTACTAGAGAAAATAGAGGAAATAACTATATAAAAGAAAATGATTTTTCTTTTATATAGTTGAATATTACTTTTGAGTAATATAAAATTGCTTGTTGTTATTTTATATCAAGATGTAGAAAGAAGGATCTATGAGTACCAAAATAACATCTCTGTTAACGTTCATCCAGATTTTTTAGGATCAAATCAAACCTTCTAAACCACTGTAAAAATCGATGGGGCTTTAAATAGACTTAGTGAATGAGTGACACCATTAAGAAGAAGGGAGATTGTACATGGGATTGATGTTTAATGTTTAATATGTAAAATTAATCCAAAATAGAGTCGCGTTTTGCTTTTATAGCAATTTAAAATTTTTAAATAATATAATTATCGTATGTTATTCGCATATGCATTAGAACATGATTGATGTAAGAGAGTGCTCCTATTCTTTTTCAATCAAATGGTAGAAGTAAAATGTATAGAAAGAGGAGAATGCTATGAGAAAATGGCAGCAGGCAGTATCGGTATTTGTCATCTATTTGTTAATGGCACAGATTGTAGTTGGTAGTTTCCCAGTGTATGCTGAAACGAATGATCATGAACAGCCCATACTAACTGTCACACTCACAACAGATGGAGAGCCTTATATAGATGGTGACATTGCTTCAAGTCCTGTTACTATTCAAGCGACAACAACTACAGTCGATAGTGCTAGTCTACAGGTAGAGACTTCTAACGACAAAGGAAATACATGGACAGTATTCAATACTTTAACGCCACTTGTTTTAACAGATGCAGGGGACTATCATATTTGGTTTAGAATCATTGGGCAATCCTCCATTAGTAAGCATGTAATTCGCATCGCAGAACAAAAGCCATCGTTATTGTCAGCAGGTAACTCTATTATTTATGTGGACGCAACTGCTACTGTTGGGAATAATGATGGTACAAGTTGGGACAATGCATTTCAAGATTTACAATCCGCTTTACATAGCGCACAAAGTGGACAGCAAATCTGGATTGCCCAAGGAACATACACACCAACTAGAAAAATGGATGTAAATGATTCACGCAGCGTAGCATTCCTAATGAGAAATGGTGTGGAAATTTATGGCGGTTTTAAAGGTGATGAAGAGACATTAGCGCAGCGAGATTTTAACACATACAAAACTATACTAAGTGGAGCACTTCCTAGTGGAGAAAATGCCTATCATGTATTTTATCATCGATATGACCCTGATGTAAGTGTATTAAATGAAACAGCCATTCTCGATGGTGTCACCATTACGGGAGGTCTTGCTAATAAGGGGACGCATATGTATGGTGGTGGGATGTACAATAGCGATGGCAATAACCCACTCTTAAGAAATGTCATATTTACCGGAAATGAAGCGTACCTAGGTGGCGCTATCTACAATGCTAGTAGTAGTCCAAGATTAAGTGGTGTCAAATTTGATGGAAATAAAGCGACTGGCTATGGAGGCGCTATCTATAATGGTGGTAGCAGTAGTCCGACTTTAACAAATATAACATTTACTAGCAATGAAGCAGTATACGGAGGTGGTATATATAACGGTAACGTGAGTAATCCCATCTTAACGGAAGTTGAATTTAATAGAAATAAGGCAACTCAGCATGGTGGTGGCATGTACAATTACGCCAGTAATCCAACTTTAACAAACGTAACCTTTAATGAAAATGAAGCTACTTTTTATGGAGGTGCTCTATACAATGATGCTAGCAGTCCCAACTTAATGGAGGTAACATTTAGTGGGAATAAGGCGGAGTATGGAGGAGGGATGTTTAATACTGGTAGCAATAGTAGTCCACTATTGAAAAATGTGCTATTCAATAAAAATCAGGCAAGTCAGTTAGGTGGAGGGATGTTTAATACGAACTATAGTATCCCAAGCTTAACCGATGTGACGTTTGATCAAAACAATGCAATCAATGGGGGCGGCATGCACAATACCAATAGTAGCCCGATGATGACAACTGTTACATTTCGTGAAAATAAGGCAGGTTATGGTGGAGGGGCTATGTCTAATGATGGTGTCAGTAATCCAATTTTAACGAATATGATATTCATTGGAAATGAAGCGTATATTGGGGGCGGTATGTTCAATGATGGCAGTAGCAGCCCCAACTTAAGAAATACGTTATTTACTGGCAACAAGGCAGATTTTGATGGTGCTACTATAAGTACTGACTCTCCAACTAGTAATATCATCTTAACGAATGTGACCATCAGTGGCGATGTTCCGAAATATGGAGTGGGTGCTATTTCTGGAGGTGGCTCAGCTAGTAAAATTCAAAATAGTATTATTATCGGAAATAACAAGAAAATTGCCTTTTATAATTATAAAGGTAAAGTTGAAAATAGTTTGCTCGATGTGGAAGTAGGAAAGAACATAAGAGGGAAACTATTTGATACGACTGGGACGGCTGTTGATACGCCCACTTATCTGCCAACAGATGTGTTTATGGATTCAAGCAAGAAAGATTATCGCTTAAAAGCAGATTCTCCAGCAATAGATCAAGGGAATGCTAGTTATCCTGAATTAGCAGATATAACGACAGACCTTGCTGGGAAAAAACGTGTGCAAGGATCGGCGATTGATTTAGGGGCGTATGAAGTGCCAAATTATTATAACATTATCTACGATGCAAATGGAGCAACGGGAGGCAGTGTGCCACAAGATGATGGGAAATATGAAGAAAATGCCCTTGTGACAGTGAAGGTTAATAGCGATAATCTTGTGAAAACAGGCTATACCTTTAAAGGCTGGAATACACAGGCAGATGGTAAAGGCACAGCATATGCAGTGGATGATACCTTCCCAATGGGTACAGAAAATATTATATTGTATGCGGAGTGGGTAGCTAACCAAACATATACAGTCAAATATGATGCAAATGGCGCAACAAGTGGTATAGTGCCACAGGATAGTCCATTATATGAGGAAAATGAAAAAGTAATGGTACAAGGAAATAGTGGCAATCTAGTAAGAACTGGCTACACATTCAAAGGCTGGAATACACAAGCAGATGGTAAGGGAATATCCTATGCCGAAAATGCAACCTTCCAAATGGGAAAAGCCGATGTCATCTTGTATGCCCAGTGGACAGCGAACCCAACTTATACAGTCATATATAATGCAAATGGTGCAACAAGTGGTACAGTGCCAAAGGATAGTACATTATATGAAGCAAATGAAACAGTAATGGTACAAGGAAATAGTGGCAATCTAGTAAGAACAGGCTATACTTTTGCGGGCTGGAATACAGCACAGGATGGTAAGGGAATAGCCTATATAGCAAATACGCCTTTAATAATAGGTGAGGCAGATATAATTTTGTATGCTCAATGGATAGCGAATTCTTCAACACCTGGTGGAGGTAGTGCCAATGGTCCTTCAATGCCGGATGGAGGTAGTGCTTCTCATCCATCAACGTCTATTCAAATATCCTTCGAGACAAATGGTGGCCTATCTTTAGAGGACATGGAGATTACCTATAATACAAGAGTCAGCGATTTACCTGTACCAACAAAGGAAGGTTTTCGTTTTGACGGTTGGTATATAGATAAAGCGCTAACGATACAATGGGCTGAAGATACGCTTATGAGGGAGAATTTAACGCTCTATGCAAAATGGATAACATTGACAGTGGAAGAACAGAAAGAACCACAGCAAAAGCCTTCCGTGATGACTTTCCAAGATATCGAAAACCATTGGGCACAGGATATGATTGAGGCATTAGCAACGCAGGGCATTATTAAAGGATATGAAGATGGTACTTTCCGACCGAATGAATCAATTAGCCGCCAGCATGTTGCCTCATTATTCACACGTGCTTTTGAATTCGAGGTGATTCGTCCAACAGCAGCCTTTTCGGATGTAGCATCAAATCATATGTACTATGATGCGATTATGACCTTACAGCAGGCAGGCATTATTGATGGAGCGGATGGAGCATTTCGTCCAACAGACAATATCACACGGGCACAATTAGCTAAAATTTTAGCAAATACACTACAGCTGAAATCAGAAGGTAAGAGTTCTTTTAAGGATGTAGATAGCAATCATTGGAGTGTTGGCTATATTGCGGCATTAGAGCGAGCAGAGATTACATTAGGGGATAATGGCAAGTTCCACCCTGAAGCTTCTGTGACAAGAGCCCAATTGGCGGTCTTTTTATACCGTGCAATGCAGCAATAAAAATGATTTTTTAGGCGTGAGGCTATCTAACAACTTCACGCCATTATACTATGATAGAGTAATATTTTTGTTAAATATTACTTTTCGGTAATATAAAGTAGTGAATAGATAGTGAGGATATTTCTGATGAATCACTAAATAAAGAAGAAGGAGGGATTAGATGCAACAACCATTAAAAAAGGGGAAGCTATTGTTAGTCACTAGTGTTGTTATTATTTTATGTAGTTTAGGATTTTTAACAAATGCAGCAAAGGCAGCAGAAATTACAGTTAATGGAGAGGTTATATCCTATATCCAGTACCTAGAAGGAGATTCTGCAGGGATTCTTCATATATATAGTGGAGATTATTTAACAAAAAATTTTACCGATAGAGATAGTTTACCGACAGATGCGAAATGGATAACATTTTTTCCAATTACTTTGCCATTAGATAATGGTATAGAATACATGTTTAGTCGTGATGGAAAATCTGTAGAAAAGCAGTATGTTCACAATTGGACTGATATTCCTTCTGATGTTAAGTGGATAACAGTAAGTAATTTTGATGGTGATATTGGGAGTGGTAAAAACCCAATAACGAATCAAAAATACCGCTATAGTGTAGATGGTGTAAATGTTGTGGAAAGTGCTACCGTTCCTGCTAATGCTTTATGGGCTAATTTAAGCTACTATGAAACCATTTCTAATGGAACACATAAACGTTTAAGGTATGAAAAAGTGAATTACACATTAAAATTAAATCCAACTCCACCAGTGATCAATTTAACAAAGTCCCCTACAGGATGGACAAATGGTGATGTTACAGTTACGGCAAATATTAGTAGTGAAAGTGATTTGAAGATTCAAAAGTGGGATTATGGCATTCAAAATGAATCATATTTTAATACAGCTGGAAACTCATTAGTAGGTTCTTCTGTTAGTGTAGATCAAAATCGAACGATTACGTGGTATGCAAGGGATATTTTATTAAATTCAACTGTTCAAACGATTACTATTGATAATATCGATAAAGATGCACCAATCATTACAAGTGGCAATATGACCATAATTACCAATCAGAAATTAGAAGTTCCAATTACCATTACTGATAGTAAAAGTGGAGTGAAAACGAAGAAATGGGCATTTGGAAATCAGAATGAATCTTATTTTTTGACTGGAGGAAATACGTTCACTGAGAATAAAATTGTTGTGGATAATTTTGGGACATATACATTGTTTGCGGAAGATCATGCAGGAAATAAGTCAATCTCCACCGTGCATTTATATTCAGCGGATTTAGAGGGCTTACATTTAAATGAAGGAACGCTTTCACCACAATTTTCTAAAGAAATACTTTCTTATGATGTCAATGTAATGAACACGGTTTCAACCATTACAGTCATACCAAATGCTATAGATTCAACTGCAACAGTTAAGGTTAATGGGAATCTAGTCAGTAGTGGTGCAACATCAGCTACAATTCCCCTTAATGTTGGAAGTAATACAATATTAATAGAAGTAACAGCTTTAAATAGCACAAAAAAGACATACCAAGTGAAAGTAACGAGGGCGCTATCAAGTAATGCTAATCTAATTAGTCTTACTTTAAGCTCAGGAATACTATCTCCTGAAATTAGCTCAGGAGATAGCAATTATACAGCAAGCGTAGAGAATGCCATTACTAGTTTAACAATAACACCAACAACAGCAGATGCTACAGCTAAAATAAAGGTGAACGGGCATGCCGTTAACAGTGGTACAGCATCAAATTCGATACCACTGAATGTAGGAGTGAATACAGTAACAATAGAAGTAACAGCAGAAGATGATACAACGCAGAGGACCTATACAATAACGATAACGAGATTCCCATCGAGTAATGCTAACCTGAGTGATCTCACTCTAAGCACGGGGTCATACCTTCCTGTATTTAATGGGGGAGATTTCACCTATACAGCAAGCGTAGAGAATGCTATTACTAGTTTAACAGTAACACCAACAGCAGCAGATGCTACAGCTAAAATAAAGGTGAACGGGCATGCCGTGAGCAGTGGCACAGCATCAAATCCGATTCCGCTGAATGTAGGACAGAATACGGTAACAATAGAAGTAACAGCAGAAGATAAAACAACGCAGACCTATACAGTAACGGTAACGAGATTCCCATCGAGTAACGCAAATTTAAAAAGTCTAACGTTGAATTATGGAATTTTGAAGCCATCATTTGATTCTCAAAGAGAAAAATATTCAGTTAATGTTGATGTAAATGTGAATAGTATAGATTTAACACCAATACTCGATGACAATGATGCAACGCTGATGATTAATGGATTACCAAGCAGCAGTGGAAAGAAAATGACAGTGTCACTAAACTTCGGGGCAAATACTATTATACTAGAAATAACAGCACCAGACGGGGTTACGAAAAAGAAATACAAAGTTGAAATATATCGTGAGCAGCTACCAGCACCCGTAGATTCACTACAAATTCCAGGAAACTCAGCGCCTGTAGAGCCAGCAGCACCAGCACCAGCACCAATAGAGCTTCCTCAGCTGGTACCTACTGATCCTAAGCAACCGCAAGAGCCCATTACAGATATTATCTTTTCAGACGTGCCCGTGCATCATTGGGCTTACACAATGATTGGTGATTTTGCTAAACGTGGATATATTACAGGGTATGCGGATGGTACTTTTAAACCAAATGATCCGATTTCTCGTCAGCATGTTGCGTTAATATTTTCCCGTATTTTTAAACTAAATCCAATACAGGAAGCACAAACATTTAAGGATATTCCACTAAATCATCGGTATTATGAAACCATCAAGTTGGTGCAACAAGCTGGTCTGTATCAAGGTATTAACGGATACTTTAAGCCAAATGAAAATATGACACGTGCTCAAATAGCGAAAGTATTAGCTATAGCATTAAACTTATCACCAACGAGCACACATACATTTAAAGATATTCCATCAACACATTGGGCACATGACTATATTATCGCTCTGGCGGCAAATGATATTGCGTTAGGGGATAGCGGTTACTTTAAACCAGAATCTTCAGTAACACGTGCCCAATTTGTAGCATTTTTATACAGAGCCTTACAACAATAATCAAATCTCCATCATGGTTCATATTGGTATAATTTTGTTAATCAACATGTGTGATTCTGGGATAAAGGGGATGTTATGAGAAGAACATGGCAACAAGTGGTTTCGTTATTTGTCATCTTGTTGTTACTTATACAACCTGTGTTTGGTAATGTGACCGTATTTGCAAATATAAGTGAGACACTTCATTTTACAATTACAACAGAATCCATCATCAGGTGACAATACCACATCCCCAAACGATAATAACTACTCTTCATTATCAACTGTAAAAATCATTTTTCATACAAATGGTGGTACAATACTTCCGCCACTAGAGATTGCTTATAATACAAGAATAAGTGATTTACCTTCACCTACCAAAGATGGATTCGCTTTGGAGGCTGGTAATGAGGATGCAGCATGTAAAATTAAGTGGGATGAAGATACAGTTATTCGAGTTTGCCAGTGTACGACCGCAAGCACTGATAAGGTTCGATGATATGGATAGCCATTGGGCAAAAGAGATAGTTGAGGAACTAGCGACACTAGAGATTATCCAAGGTTATGAAGATGGCACTTTCCGTCCGAATGAACTAATTAGTCGAATGCATGTAGCAGTATTATTTGCACGCGCTTCGAGTTGAATCAATTGCTCAGCAAAAGTCTTTTCTGATATAGCACCAAATCATATCTACCATGAAGAGATCAACACGCTACAGCAAGGGGGAATTATTGATGGGATGGGTGACACATTCCGACCATTAGAAGCTATTACACGTGCACAAGTAGCAAAAATTTTAGCAAAAACATTACAACTAACTTCTAAGGGTACAAGTCCATTTAGTGATGTTTCTAGTAATCATTGGAGCCGGGTTATATTGCAGCACTAGAACAGGCTGTGATTGCATTGGGGAGTAATAGTGAATTTTATCCCGAAACGCCAGTAACACGTGCCGAGCAAGCGACCTTATTATACAGGGCAATCCAATTTTAACTATCTTTTGTGTAATCTAACAGCTTCACATCGTTATGAACACAGTAAAGTCGAATATTACTTTAAGTAATATAGATTAGCGGTGAATAGATATTTTTATAATAATATTTGAAAGCTCATTAATTTAAAGAAGAAAAGTAATGGATATTACGTATAGCAACAAAGGGTAAAAATATTTTCTTTTTGTAAATAGTCCAATAGATAGAAGAAATTATAAGTTAAATTAGTCTATTATTAGAAGTAAGAAAAAACTGATTTTTCTATTTTTCTAGTTGTATATTACTTTAAAGTAATATAGAATCAAAAATAAGTAGTGATTATCATTAGCTTATCTGATGGTTGTTCACTCAATAGAGAAAAGAAAGTGAGGTGAAAAGTAATGATGTTTCCTCCAATGAGTTTCCCAAAAGGCGATACAAAGCCATTCGGTAAATAATTATTACCTCAAGGTCTGACTTTTTAGTCAGACCTCATCTTTTGAAATTTAAACTGGGAAGGCTGTTTACCATGCTTGAACCAATATATGAATTAGAAAATGTAACTTTCTACTATAAAAAAGGTAAATTTAAAGCAAATAATGGCATTTCATTGACTATATATAAAGGTGAAATAATTGGGTTATTAGGCCCGAATGGTGCAGGAAAAACGACATTGATAAAGCAAATGATAGGACAGCTAGCACCAACAGAGGGATCCGTGAAATTTCATCAACAAGAAGTATCTAAGAATCCGAAGTATGTATTGAAACAGACTGCTTATTATTCACAGGAGACTTTTGCTTTATCATTTTTAAAAACATGGGAAGCCATTTATTTTACGGGTAGATTAAAGGGACTTTCCAAAAAAGAGTCGAAGCAACAGACAGATAATATTTTGCTGAGGTTAGACATGGAAGCTTATCGAGATAAGCTATTGTCAAAGCTTTCAGGTGGTCAAAGAAGACTCATTAGTTTAGGAGCAACTTTGATTGGTCAGGCATCCGTTATGATATTGGATGAGCCTACAAATGAGCTGGATCCATTAAAACGGAAATTAGTATGGGACATCATTCGTGAGCTTAACCAAAAGGGTACAACGATTATTTTAGTCACTCACAATATTCTGGAAGCTGAAAAAGTTGTTCATCGTGTAGCTGTTATAGATAACGGAAAGCTTTTAGCCATTGACCATGTCGAAAAGCTGAAGAGAAAAGTAGACCAAAGAATGCGTTTAGAAATTTATGCACAGGAGGCCTCTATTCACAATATCAAAGACAGACTGAAAGATTTTGGACAAGCAGAATTAGTAGAGGATACAAAACTCACGATGTTAATCGAGAAAAATATGGTTCGTACTATTGTTGAAATAATACAGGATGAGACATTGAACATTAACCAATACTCTCTGTTTCCACCAAGTCTAGAAGATGTCTATTCACTACTTCAAGAACAGCAAAGGAGTGAATAGTTAATGAATGCCTTTAGTCAATTCTTTGTTGAATTACTTATTTTATTTCGTATACAAATAGCCATCGTAAGGCATCAATTATTATGGATTATTGCAATGTCTTCCATTTTTCCAATAGTTACTTTAGTGTTTCTCGAATTTTTACTGGGTGAATCTAGCTCTGAACAATTGGCACGATTAATTATCGGTAATATGATTTTTAGTATTCTATTAATGGGGATGAATATTCTAGGGCAGGATATCTCGTATCAAAAATTTGGGGGCTATTTTACATATTACTCATCCCTTCCCATTCGAAAGGTTAATTTTATTTTATCTTTGTTGTTTTATGGTATTTTAACTTCCTTACCTTCGTTTATTATTGTATTTACGTTTGGTCAGCAAATTTATGGGGTCAATCTTCATTTTGAGTGGCTTCTACTACCAGTCGCTTTATTGGCGATTTTTAGTGTAGTAGGCATTGGTGTATTAATGGGGTTTTTATCTCCAAATCCTCAATTTACAAATATTGTAGCGCAATTTTTGTTGATGTTTGTTACTTTCTTAACACCTGTTATGATTGAACTGAAAGACCTTCCCATCGTTCTGCAGTGGATTTCCTACGTGTTACCAACAACATATGTAGCGAATGTATTACACGGTATGCTAACTGTTGGATGGACCAATTCTACATTCATAGATGTTCTAATCTTACTCATTTTTTCCTGTTTTTCTTATCTATTAATCAGTAAAAAAATACATTGGCGTGTTCAATAAATTATTTGAATAGGGAGTTAAATTTAAAATGAAAACTTTTGAAACTAAGTTAGAGCAGTACGCGGAATTGGTCATAAAAGTAGGGATTAATATTCAACAAGGACAGACTTTAGTGATTTCTGCCTCAATGGCTGCTGCCGATTTTGTTCGAAGGGTTTGCCGACATGCCTATCTCAATGGTGCACATTATGTTTATATAAAGTGGATTGATGAAGAGCTTGCTCGTATTGAATATGAATATATGACAGAGCAAGGCTTAACCTATACACCAGATTGGCTTGTGAAGGGGTATGAAGAAATGGCGAGTAGTGGTGCCGCTTTTCTTTATATTATTTCACCCCACCTGCAAAATATGGAGGGAATAGACCCTGTTAAGGTAGAAAAAGCAGAGTATGCTTCTGCACTTGCTTTTCGTTCTTTTACCGAAAAATTGATTAAAATGCAAGTTAGTTGGACTGTTATTGTTTATCCGACGGAGCAATGGGCAGCATCTATTTTCCCTGACTTAGAGCCCAAAAATGCTCTTGAGGAATTATGGGAAAAGTTTTTTGAAATACTTAAATTAAATGAAGAGAGCCCACTACAAGCCTGGGAAGAGCATATTAATATATTAAATAAAAGGGCCGCATTATTGAATGTAAAGTATTTCCGTTATTTACATTTCATTAGCGAAGAGACAAATTTAAAAATAGAGCTACCACAAAATCATCGTTGGGTTAATGGCTTAGAAATGAATGACAAGGGAAGCTCATTTATTTGTAATATGCCGACTGAAGAAATTTATACGACACCACTCAAAAAAGGAGTAAATGGAATAGTCAAAAATACAAAGCCATTAGTTTATGAAGGGCAGATCATTGATCAATTTACACTTACATTTAAAGATGGTGAAATTATTGATTTCTTTGCAGAAAAAGGGATGGATGCATTACAAAATATTCTTCAAAAAGACGAGGGTGCTAGATATATAGGTGAGGTTGCATTGGTTCCTCATGATTCTGCAATCTCTGCGAGCAATCTACTATTTTATCATAATTTATTTGATGAGAATGCATCCAGTCATTTAGCCATTGGGCAAGCCTATACTTCAGGCTTGAAAGAAGATGGTGCAAACCTAGAAAACATAAATAATAGTATGATCCATATTGATTTTATGATAGGCTCACAAAACTTACAGGTGAATGGAATACGAGAGGACGGTACTGCCGAAGCGATTTTAGTGAATGGTGAGTGGGTAATTAAATAAGGGGGAAGATGAATGGAAATAGTGCAGTGTAAGACTGATAAGGATTATGAAAAATTCGCTGTTTTCTTTTTGCAAAATAGAAATATATTTGACGATATGTATCCGATTTTAGATACACTTGGTAGTTTATATGTCATGATAGAGGAAACAAATCTGCTCCTCTTTCAAAATACACAGCAGGAAGTATTTGCTGCAGCAAGCTATACATTGGGTGTAAGAGAAGATCAATTTAAAAATAAACATATCGTTTTTATTGATTGCGCACTACTAAAGAAAGAATATCAAAATAGTCGATCCTTTGTTAAGGGTTTTCTACAAATGCTAAAACATATATTAGAAGAACACCCAGAAGTGAAAGAAGTCCAATTTTATGCTTATCGCCATCATGGCTATATTCACCGTCTTTATAAAAAGTTTGCCACTATTATAGATGAAAAAGAAGGATATTTTGGAATGCAAGATGTCTTCTCTGTGGAATTTCACAAATTGACTACTTTTTTAGAGGAATTTAATAAAAAACAAACCATTTAAATGGAATGGATAAAGGGCTATTTCGGGCAATGTTTCTATAAAAAATGCTACAATAAAAGAAAAAAAGAGGCGATGTACGTGAATAACGTCATTGATTTTATTGCAAAAAAAAAGGAACGTGAAGACCGAAAGCGTGCTCAGGATTTAGAACGTTATGTAGCTACACAATGTAATTTTCAACACCCTGAAAATATTGATGCTCTTGTAGAGGACAAATTGATTGAGGTTAAAGATCATACGTTATTTCTTGGCTTTCTATCCATTTTAAAGGATGAGCAAATAGAACCGTTAGATATTTTTCAAGATGTCTTTTCATTAGAGCCCCCTCGTTTTGAAATGTCCTACAATATGAGATGGTGGTCAGTTGTGCAATTGGCATTTACATTTTTAACAATTCTCAAGGAAAATGAGCCGCATACCTATGCTGATTTTTTAGGTCTCTCCAAATAACCTAAGTATGTGTACGTCTGTAAAGCAAATGTACACATACTTAGGTTTTTCCGTATCTACCCTCGCTAGCTTTACAAGCCTACTATATTTATTCATTAAATTCATAGATTTTTATAATTCCTCAATAATTTTTACTAAATATTCTTAACAACTCCATACTTGCTTAATGTTTGTTTTGTAACATAACGTTTGTAAGCAAATAAAAATAAAGCAAAACAAATGGAGGGTCCAACACATGGCAATTCAAAAACTGTGGAAAAAAGGTCTAATTGGTGCATTAGCTATTTCCATGTTGGCAGCTTGTTCTGACAGTTCATCTAGTGCAAATGAGGTAAAAAAGGACTTATCGCTTGAGGACATTACAGAAAAAGCAAAGGAAGAGGGCACTGTTAATTCTGTCGGTATGCCAGATACATGGGCGAACTGGGTGGAAACCTGGGAGGAACTTGGGACCGAATATAGTATCAAACACAAGGATACGGACATGTCGAGTGCCGAGGAGTTAGCGAAGTTTGAAGCAGAGAAGGATGATGCTACCGCAGATATTGGAGATGTCGGGATTGCTTTTGGACCAATCGCTAAGGACAAGGGCTTAACATTACCATACAAAACGTCTTATTGGGATGAAATACCTGAATGGGCTAAAGATGATGAAGGACACTGGATTGTTGGCTATACAGGAACCATTTCTTTCTTGACAGATAAAAATAATGTGAAGAATGCTCCAACATCATGGGAAGATCTAAAAAATGGAGATTACACAGTCAGTATTGGAGATGCATTAACAGCTAACCAAGCACAGTTTGCCATCTTAGCAGCGGCTATGGCATTTGGTGGAGATGAGTCAAACATCCAACCAGGTATAGATTTCTTTGCAGAATTAGCGAAGCAAGGACGTCTACAGGGAGATCCATCAGTAGCGAACCTAGAAAAAGGTGAAATAGATGTAGCGATCTTATGGGACTTTAATGCATTAGGTTATCGTCATCAAATTGATGAGGACCGCTTTGATGTAGTGATACCTAAAGAGGGATCTGTCACTTCTGGTTATGCAACGGTAATTAATAAATATGCCAAAAACCCACATGCTGCCATGCTCGCACGTGAATATATTTTATCTGATGCAGGTCAAGAAAATTTAGCAAAAGGCTATGCGCGTCCAATTCGAGACGGAGTAAAATTACCACAGGATGTAAAAGATTTACTATTACCCGCTGATATGTATACGAATGCACAACCTGTAAAAGATCAAAAGACATGGGAAGATACAACAAAGCAAATCCCTCAACTCTATCAAGAGCAGGTGTTAATCCATGCAAAATAACAAAGTGGTTCTCATTGTTATCGATGCATTGCGCTTTGACACAGCCTGCACACATATGGGGTTCTTGCATCATTTAGTCGAGCGTCAGGTAGCTGCTCGCTATAAGGTTTGCTCAGAGGTGCCGTCTTTATCAAGACCATTGTATGAGACGATTTTAACAGGTACACCCCCTATTGTACATGGTGTTACCAGCAATATGACAGTGCGTTTATCGAAAGGGCAAAGTGTCTTTCATATCGCAAAGGAGCATGGTTTAACTACAGCAGCCTCCGCTTATTATTGGGTGAGTGAACTTTATAATAGAGCGCCATTTAATCATATGGAGGACAGGCTACAACTCGATACACAATTACCAATTGACAACGGTATGTTCTATTTTGAGGATCATTATCCAGATAGTCATGTATTTGCTGATGCAGCATGGTTAATGGCTCAAAAGCAGCCTGATTTCCTGTATATTCATCCAATGAATGTTGATGATGATGGTCACAAATTTACGGCAGATTCTGCTCAATATCGCAATCGAGTTTTAGCGATGGATGCTTTACTGTCATTGTTTATTCCAAAGTGTATGGCGCTGGGCTATGAGGTTATCGTTACGGCTGATCATGGCATGACAAGAGATGGTAATCATGGCGGCACAACGCATGAGGATCGTCATGTCCCACTATTTGTCATTTCAGATGCTGTAAAGGCAGGTATAAAAGAAGGCATTATTTCTCAATTACAAGTTGCACCACTGTGCTGTCATTTATTAAATATCAAGCCTGCTGAAGATATGGTGCCAATCCTGTTAGAAGGTGTGTTTACAGCAAAAGAGGTTTAAATAAATAGTAGTCGCTCTTATTCTAAGGAGCGGCTATTATCCCCATAAGCCGCAAGTCATTTATAGAAAGAAGTGAGTGTGTTGATATCGAAGCGGCAATCCATTGCTTGGCTTTCGCCTTTTCTTGTATTACTATTATTGTTTTTCTTAGTACCGCTCCTATATATGCTCATTACCAGCTTTCAAAATAGTGAGGGCTTTACACTGAAGCAGTATGAATCAATTTTTACGAACGACTACATTCTTCAAGGTTTTAAAAATAGTATTACATTATCTGTTATCTCAGCTATGATTGCGTTACTTATCACCATGTTTGCAGTTTATGCCATGATGAACTTTTCAGAGCCAGTACGAGAGAAGATTTTAATACTTACGAACTTAACCTCCAATTTTTCAGGTATTCCGCTAGCATTTGCTTTTATTGTTTTACTTGGCAATAGTGGTTTATTTACACTGTTATTTGACAAATGGGATATTGATGTGTTGACATCCTTTTCATTATACAGTTGGAGCGGTTTGTTACTTATTTACATTTACTTTCAGCTGCCATTATCTCTAATGCTGCTATATCCCATTTATGATGGAATTCAGCAACAGTGGAAGGAGGCGGCAGCCCTTCTTGGGGCATCTGGCTGGCAGTTTTGGATGAAAATTGGTCTCCCTGTTATGCTCCCGGGGATTGTGGGAACCTTTAGTGTATTGTTTGCCAATGCAATGGGCGCGTATGCCTCTGCTTATGCATTAACAAGCAGTAATTATAATTTAGTGGCGATTCGTATCGGCTCCTTAATAAAAGGTGATATTTTTGCTCAGCCAGAGCTAGCCAGCGCCATTGCAGTTATATTAGCAGTGACAATGGTGACGGCCATGCTGATCAGTGAGTGGAGCATCTCTAAAACAAGGAGGAAAGTAAAATGAAAAAGCGTGGTTTGGCTGATTTCTTTTTCCTTCTGCTCGTGGGATATTTACTATTACCAGTGTTAGCAACAATGCTCTATGCATTTGCAACAAAATGGAATAAAACGATATTGCCAGAAGGACTCACACTAAAATGGCTTTCCACTTTGTTTCAGGATACCGATTTTATTCAGGCATTTGGCCGTTCAGTATTTTTAGCAGGGGGGGCAGTTAGTATCGCACTCCTTGTCATTGTGCCAGCCATTTTCGTCATCGTCCTATACTTTCCAAGATACGAAAAATGGATACAGATGGCAGTGGTGATGGTGTATTCTTTTCCAGGCATCATTTTAGCTGTAGGGCTTATACGCGTTTATAGCCAAATAGGTATACCGATGATAT
This sequence comes from Lysinibacillus sp. G01H, assembly GCF_028872195.1. NCBI lineage: Bacteria > Bacillati > Bacillota > Bacilli > Caryophanales > Bacillaceae > Lysinibacillus > Lysinibacillus sp. G01H. The sequence continues at coordinate 1,212,467 of NZ_CP118397.1, forward strand.
TTGTTGTGTTAGGTGCCTATGTTGTGGGGATTCTTCCTTATATCTATCAAGGTACACGAAATAGTTTAAGAAATATAGATGCGAGGCAGCTACTTGACGCGGCTCAATTGCTAGGCGCATCAAAAAGGCAGGCATTCACAAAAATTTTACTGCCTACTGTTTATCCAGGCTTATTTGCGGGGGCATTGTTATCCTTCTCTGTCTTATTTGGTGAGTTTGTCCTAATTAATCTTGTTGTAGGTTCTCGTTTTGAAACCGTACAAATTTATTTAATGAAAAAGCTTAGCACAAGTGGACATATTGCTAGTGCTGTTGTTTTCATCTATCTCGTACTAATGGGTCTTTTAACATTCGTCATTGCTATCGTAACGAAACGATCGAAAGGTGCTACAAATCTATGAGTTATCTTGTTATTGAAGGGCTTCATAAAAAATATGGACAAGTATCTGTTTTAACCAATATTCATATGGAAATTCAAAAAGGAGAATTTATCACACTATTAGGTCCTAGTGGCTGTGGAAAGAGTACGATTTTGCGTATTGTTGCAGGCTTAACAGATGCATCGGCAGGTAAGATTTTGATTGAAGGAAAAAATATGAGTGGCGTACAACCGAAGGATCGTCAAGTGGGTATGGTCTTTCAATCCTATGCACTTTTTCCTAATATGACGGTGCTCGAAAATGTTGCTTTTGGTTTGCGTATGCAAAAAGTTAATAAGGCAGATATAGAGCAGCGCGTACATGAAATGTTAGCGCTAGTTCATTTAAGTGAGAAAGCCAATGCTTACCCAAAAGAATTATCTGGAGGTCAACAGCAGCGTGTTGCTCTAGCTCGTGCATTAATTGTCCGTCCTAAAGTACTGCTATTAGATGAACCACTTAGTGCGCTTGATGCTCAAATTCGCAAAAAACTTCAAGCAGATTTACGAGCAATTCAACGAAAATTAAATATGACAATGATTCTAGTTACGCATGATCAGGAGGAGGCAATGGCTGTTTCGGATAGAATATTTGTCATGAATAATGGAAGCATTGCCCAAAACGGTACGCCAACGGAAATCTATATGAGACCAAATAATGAATTTATTGCTAATTTTATCGGTCATTATAATGTTTTTCCACGCCAAACTTTAGAAAAAATGCTTGGAGCATCTTTAATAGAGCAATCCATGAAATTTGCAATACGCCCTGAGGCATTACATCTCGATCAACGAGATGGAGACTTATGTCTCTCTGGGGTTGCCAAACAATCATTAATGAGCGGCAATATTATTCGTACTACATTTGAAGGAGAAATGGCGTTTGCAATGGAACAACTGCATCAACAAGGGTATTCGATTGAAATGGGAAAATCCTATAAATGTTATGTCGCACAAGAAGATGTGATTGCGCTATCATGACTTACGCTAAACTGGAAAGATTTGATTTTATTTTAAAACAATTAGATTCTGAAGGGAAAATTATTGTTGCCAATATTGCTGATGCCCTTCAGGTAGCACCAGAAACAATTCGCCGAGATTTTGATGAATTAGAGCAACAGCATTTATTATCAAGAGTTCATGGTGGGGCTATTAAATATACGAATGTACGTAATGAACCGGTATTTTTACGCAAGCTACAAATGCACAAGGACGCAAAGAGACAAATTGCTCGTATTGCAGCAAAACGCATTTGCGATGGCGATACTATTGCAGTAGATACAGGTACTACAACAGTACATATAGCCGATTTTTTACTAGCTGTGGAAGATATAACGGTTGTAACGAATTCAATTGCAGCAGCTATTCAATTTAATTTAGCCATAGAGGAACGACGCATGACAGGCAAGGTCATATTACTAGGGGGCACGGCGAATCCAAAACAATCTTCTGTGGCAGGTGCTATGACGTTAGAAATGCTAGATAATATGAATTTTGATAAGGCCTTTTTATCGTGCGGTGGTATGAGTGAGGGCATTGTTTATGATTACGATTTGGATGAATCTCTTATTTCAAAGAAAATGCTCAAGCATAGCAAAGTGAGTTATTTATTAGCCGATGCATCCAAAATCAATGGCAAATCATTTTTTCAAATCTGTCATCTTGATGAATGTACAGAAATTCTTTGCGAAAGCACTTGTCCATTAGAATGGCAGGCTTATGAGGAAAAATGGACGATATGTAATGGAGGGAAGAGCTGATGACAATTGATTATCATGTACATTTAGAAGAGGGACCTTATTCATTTCGCTGGCTAGAGCGTACATCGCAAGCACTGGAGTTTTTTCATTCGGAAGATGAAACGGAAAAAGGCTCCAAACAACAAATAACTTGTCATCTACAGCGGCTGGCACAGCGCGTGAAAAATGGCTGTTATAGTGAGGAATGGTTGGATTTATATCTCGAACAGGCAAAGCAGCTTGGCTTACGTGAGGTAGGGATTGTCGATCACTTATATCGTTTTCAAGAAACGCGTGCTTATTTTGAGCGCTTTATGAGGCTGGATGATAGTGAAATTGGAAAAATCCAGCGCTATTGGCTAGATCGTGTGATGACAGAAAATATGGATGCTTTTGTAACAACCATTCAGCAGGCAAAGGAAAAATGGCGTCAACATGGCATTACACTGAGACTTGGTATAGAGGCGGATTATTTTGTTGGTGGAGAGGAGGAATTAACGGCTTTACTAGCAGGTTATCCTTGGGATTATGTAATTGGTTCTGTTCATTTTGTTGATGGATGGGGCTTTGATAATCCGCAAACACAATATCTTTTTGAGCAAATGGATCAACCTTCTTTACAACAAAATTATGAGCGTTTTTTTAAAGTAGTAGAGAAAATGATTCTTTCCAATATGTTTGATTTTGTTGCCCATTTAGATAATTTTAAAGTATTTAATTATCAGGTGGAGAATCGTGCGTTTCTTGAAGTTTGGTATAAACGTATTGCAAAGGCACTAACGTCTACTGAAACCGCCACTGAAATCAATGCCGGCCTGTATTATCGTTACCCAGTACAGGAAATGTGCCCGGGTCCCCGTTTTTTACAAACCTTACTTGAGCATGGAGTTGCATTTACTGTATCCTCGGATGCACATTTCCCAGATGATTTAGGTAAATATACATTTGCTAATTTAGAGCTACTAAAGGGTTATGGCGTTGAAGCCATTGTCTCCTTTGAACAGCGAGTAAAAAAAATGATGACGTTATAGGTTGAGAAAAGGGCACTAAAGCTTCAATGTAGTGCCTTTTATTCGTATTACATAAGTACAATTTAACTCGCATACAAATGATTAAATTCATATTTATAATGTGAGGCGAGTCAAATTGACATTCATTAAAGAACAACCCTTTTTACCCATTATTATACAATCGGGTCAGCATGCATATGGGGTAGCCCGCTCATTTTATGCAGCCTACCGCATGAAAAGTCTTGTCATTGAGCCAGCAAAAAAAGGGAGAACGATGCGCTCACTCCTTTTGGGAGGCTCTCAAGGAATTGCCACACAGAATAGCAGTATTCTGGATTTTCAATATGTTGAACATTTAGATGATCCTACCCGTTTTGTACAAGCTCTAGTGGGATTAGCTATGCAGTGCCAACAAAAGAAATTGATTTTATTAGTTTGTGACTGCTATTATGCAGAGCTTATCATTGAAAATAAAGAGCAGCTTGAAAAGTACTTTATTTTACCTTACATTGATCAGGCTTTACTAAAAATTGTCCAAACAAAGGAGAAGTTCTACCAGCTTTGTGATAAATATCAGTTAGAATACCCCAAAACCATTATTATAAAAAAGGAACATCATCTAAATAGAGAAATTCCAATCCAGTATCCCATTATTATTAAACCCTCCAATACCGTGACCTATACGAACTGTTCCTTTCCTGAAAAGAAAAAAATATATATAGTATATGATGCAGATGAGATGCAGCACATCATTCGCTGTATTTATCGTTCTAGCTATCAAGACACCTTAATCGTTCAAGAATTTATTCCAGGCGACGATTCCTATATCCGTGTTCTAGATGTATATGTAGGAAGGGATCGAAAAGTAAAATTAATGTGTGTAAGCAATAAACTACTCGAAGATCCATCTCCACAAAACAAAGGTATTTCTTTAGCTGTTATGACCGATTATGATGAACAGCTAATGGAATCCATTCGGCATTTTTTAGAGGACATCGGCTATACGGGCTTTGCTAATTTTGATATGAAATACGATGCCAGGGACGGGAAATATAAGCTATTTGAAATGAATTTGCGAGCAGGGGCTTCAAGCTACTATGTGACCGCAAGCGGGTATAATTTAATGCAATATGTGGTGGATGATTATTTATTCCAGATTAATCATGAACGAACATATGTCCAGACGAAGCATGTATGGTCACTACTTCCTTCAAAAACGCTATTTAAATACATGAAGAATGAAAAATTAAAAATAGAAGCAAAGCGATTAATGAAAGAAGGGCAATACACGGATGCATTACTATATAAAGAAGATATGAATATAAAGCGCTGGATAAAGCTGAAATTGTATCATTCATATTTACAGGTAAAATACAGCAAGTATTTTAACAAGAGCAATAGATAGCAAATGTGAACTGATGGATAGGTCATTAAAACTTTCAGGATAGAACGCCAGAGCTGATGGATAATTACGCCTAGCTTCATATAATTAAGTCGAAACCTCGACATTTGAGGCGCAAACCTTGTAGGAAGTATCAACTATTCAGTATAATAATAAAATGGGAATTCAAGTGCATGGATTTCGTTTGAAAGGAGTTACCTGATTGCGATGAATGAGGAACAACGCTTAGCTAATCAACAAGTCAATCAACCAAAAAAAGAAGACAAGCCTGAAAAGGATTATAGTAAATATTTTGAGAGGGTCTTTACAGCTCCATCCTTAAAAGATGCTAAAAAACGTGGGAAAGAAGATGTGAAGTATCATAAGGATTTTAGCATTGCAGAAGAGTTCGCAGGAATGGGCAAAGGTCGCACCTTCTATATTCGTACTTATGGCTGCCAAATGAATGAGCATGACACAGAAGTAATGGCCGGAATTTTTATGCAGCTAGGCTACACACCAACAGAGGTGATTGAAGAGGCTGACGTTGTCTTGCTAAATACATGTGCTATTCGTGAAAATGCAGAAAACAAAGTATTTGGAGAACTTGGTTTCCTGCTGAAATATAAACGAAAAAACCCTGAGATGCTAATAGGGGTTTGTGGCTGTATGTCGCAAGAGGAATCTGTGGTTAATAAAATTTTAAGAAGCTATCCACACGTCGATATGGTGTTTGGTACACACAATATTCATCGTCTGCCAAACATTTTAAAAGAAGCCTACATGTCTAAAGAAATGGTCATAGAGGTTTGGTCTAAAGAAGGCGATGTCATTGAAAATCTGCCGAAGAAACGTCTTGGCTCCATTAAAGCTTGGGTTAATATTATGTATGGCTGCGATAAATTCTGTACGTATTGTATCGTTCCCTATACACGTGGTAAAGAGCGCAGTCGCCGACCAGAGGAAATCATTGCTGAAGTTCGTGAGCTAGCAGCAGCGGGCTACAAAGAAATTATGTTATTAGGACAAAATGTCAACGCTTACGGCAAAGATTTTGAGGATATTGATTATCGTCTTGGCGATTTAATGGATGAATTAAGAAAGATCGATATTCCGCGTATTCGATTTACAACGAGTCATCCACGTGACTTTGATGATCATTTAATCGAAGTTCTTGCAAAGCGTGGCAACTTAGTGGAGCATATTCACTTACCAGTACAATCTGGCTCGAATGACGTGCTAAAAATTATGGCGCGTAAATATACACGCGAGCATTTCCTTGGTTTAGTGGATAGAATTAAAGCGGCAATACCTGAAGTAACCTTAACAACAGATATTATCGTTGGCTATCCAAATGAAACAGAGGAGCAGTTTGAGGAAACATTGTCCTTGTACCGTGAAGTGGGCTTTGACGCAGCGTTTACGTATATTTATTCGCCACGTGAAGGTACACCAGCTGCAAAAATGATTGACAATGTACCTGAAGAGGTGAAAAAAGAGCGTCTTCAACGTTTAAATGAAGTGGTGGGTGAATACTCTCGCAAAGCATTAGAGCGTTTAAATGGTCAGGTTGTCGAAGTATTAGTTGAAGGCACAAGTAAACGACGCGACGATGTGTTAGCGGGCTATACGAGGAAGAATCGTTTAGTTAACTTCAAAGCACCAGCAGAAGTAATTGGTCAATTAGTGAAAGTAAAAATAACAGAGACTACATCCTATTCACTTACTGGTGAATTTTTGGAAGTCGTAAAAAATGAAAAGGTGGAAGCATAAATGACACAAGTCTTATATACAAAAGAAGATTTAATTAAAAAATCACATGAAATTGCACATATGATTGCAAATACGCCAGAGGTTGAATTTTTCAAAAAGGCAGAAGCGCAAATTAACGAAAATCAACAAGTACGTGAACGTATTGCAAGCTTAAAAAGCTTACAAAAACAAGCGGTTAATTTCCAACACTTAGGAAAAGAAAAAGCTCTAAAAATGATAGAAGATAAAATTGCTAAAATCGAGGAAGAAATTAATGCCATCCCTGTTGTGCAACAATTTAAAGAATCACAAGGCGATGTAAATGATTTATTGCAACTTGTTTCAAATACAATTGCAAATAATGTTACAAATGAAATTATTCGCTCAACTGGTGGCGATGTGCTTCGTGGTGAAACGGGTTCATACGTAGAAAATACTCAACCAGGTAGCTGCTCTTAAAAGATTATAGAAATCAAAGCTCGAATGCTGTCATTCGAGCTTTTTTTACGTCTTCTTCTATTGAAGCATTCAGCTGCTATAATAGACCTCTCATCGAAAAGTTTTAAATGATCCATTTCATTCTCTAAAAATATATGTTCACCCAATGGGCGCTACCTGCATATGATGGAGTGAAAAGAGTCGAAGGAGGAATTGCGCTGAAACGTTTACGACAAATCGTGACGAAAGCAGTAGTTGCCAAAGGGAAGAAGAGAACGGAAGAACGTGTAACATTATCACCAACAAATAAACCGACAAGTATTTTAGGGTGCTGGGTAATCAATCACACTTGCTCTGCAAAAAGAGTCGGGAAATTTGTAGAAGTAACAGGGAAATTTGATGTCAATGTTTGGTATGCCTATAGTAATCATTCGAAAACAGCTGTGTTTTCTGAAACGATTCACTATAAAGACAAAGTGAAGCTTCACTATCGAGACGGTGAAATTAGCGTTGGTGATGATGTTCGTGTACGTGTGATACAAGAACCAAATTGTATTGAAGCGATTATCTCTCCATGTGGTACAAAGTTTGAAATTGTAGTGGAACGTGAAGTAGTTGTTGAGGTAATGGGTGAAACAACAATTTGTATTAGTGTCCATCCACTAGACTATGAAGAAGATTGGAGCCTTAATGATGAAAGTTCATCTTCATCCTCATCAAGCTCTAGTTCTAGCTCCTCTTCAAGTTCTGAAGGAGAAGGCAGGTATGTGTTAGAGTCTTCATCGTTTCCTGATGAACGACCAAGATAAGTCTAAAAAACATCATTTTTTGATACATGCGAAATGCTAGCATCTTAAAAAAGGTGAATGAAGCGTTTCGCATGTATCTTTTGTTATAATAAATATATCTATAAGGCAAGAGCGAGGTAAATAGTGATATGACAACATATACACCAATGATGCAACAGTATCTACAGGTAAAGGAAGATTACAAAGATGCCTTTTTATTTTTTAGATTAGGTGACTTTTATGAAATGTTTTTTGAGGACGCAATCAATGCCTCACAAATTTTAGAAATTACATTAACAAGCCGAGATGCAGGCGCAAAAGAACGAATACCAATGTGCGGTGTGCCGCATCATTCGGCTAAAAATTATATTGAAACACTTGTGCAAAAAGGCTATAAAGTGGCTATTTGTGAACAAACAGAAGATCCAAAGCAAGCAAAAGGTGTGGTCAAACGTGAAGTGGTTCAGCTTATCACACCAGGAACAATTATGGAAGGAAAGGCTCTTGATGGTAAATCTAATCATTTTATTGGAGCGGCAGAGCAATTAGATGACACAACATTTGGCTATGCTTATTTAGATTTATCCACAGGTGAGGCAGTAGCATCTTCTATTGAAGGCGATGGCAAAGCCTTATTAATGCAAATGCAGGCTTACGGAATTCGAGAGCTGATTGTAACGGATAGTTTGCAGCTATTATTAGCAGAGCATGCCGTCAATGCTGGTATCGTACTTTCAATTGAAGTGAATGAAATGCCCATGGACAAAGCAGCAAGTTATCTAGAAGCTGTACCAAAACCGTTACAAATTGCATGTCTTCGATTGTTAGCTTATATCGACCAAACGCAAATGAGATCTTTATCACATATTCAGGCATTCACATTTAATGAAATTAAAAATTATTTACGCATTGATTCTAGCTCAAAGCGCAATTTAGAGCTGATTCAATCGATTCGTGGTGGCGATCAAAAAGGTACCCTCTTATGGCTATTAGATGACACCGTGACAGCGATGGGTGGACGAAAATTAAAGCAATGGCTACACCAACCGCTTGCCACACGTTCAGCAATAGAGGCTAGACTAGCGATTGTTACGGATTTGTTGGAAGAATATTTTGTACGAACAGAGCTTCAAGCATCCTTAAAACAAGTATATGATTTAGAGCGTTTGGCTGGTCGTGTTGCTTTTGGCAATGTGGGTGGACGAGATTTAGCCCAATTGCGTGATTCTTTACGCCAAGTGCCGACTATTCAGCAACAGTTGATGGGGTCAAATAAAGAAACATTACAGCAATTAGGTGCGGAGCTTGATACATGCTCAGATGTCGAGGCATTATTAGCAAAAGCGATTACAGATAATCCCCCTATTACCATTAAAGAAGGGGATGTTATCCGTGACGGCTATAATGAACGCTTAGACGAACTTCGCTATGCCGCTCGTAATGGTAAGGATTGGATTGCCCAACTTGAACAAGAAGAGCGTGTGAAAACGGGTATTAAAAATTTAAAAATTGGCTATAATCGCATTTTTGGTTACTATATAGAAATTACAAAATCAAATATTCATTTAGCAGATTTAACACGCTATGAGCGCAAACAAACACTGGCGAATGCGGAACGCTATATTACACAGGAACTAAAAGAAAAAGAAGCATTGATTTTAAATGCTGAAGAAGAAAGCTTAACATTGGAGTACAACCTGTTTGTAGAAATTCGTGATGTATTAAAAGCTTATATTCCGCGTGTCCAAGCACTGGCAGCAAACATTAGTGAATTGGATGTTTTACTAAGCTTTGCAAGTGTCTCAGAAAAATATCGCTTTACGAAACCGCAATTTCATGGTGGACGTGCCCTAGAAATTATAGAAGGACGCCATCCTGTCGTTGAAAAAATGCTGAATAAGCAAATGTATGTACCAAACGATTGTGTGCTAGAAGAGCAGAACAATATGATGCTTATTACAGGGCCGAATATGTCAGGTAAAAGTACTTATATGCGCCAAGTTGCATTAATTGTTGTTATGGCACAAATGGGCTGCTATGTACCCGCTGAAAAAGCGAAGCTGCCGATTACTGATCAAATTTTTACTAGGATTGGAGCGGCTGATGATTTAGCGGCAGGGCAATCTACATTTATGGTGGAGATGCTTGAATCGCAACATGCAATTACGCATGCAACAAAAAATAGCTTGATGCTATTTGATGAAATTGGACGTGGAACATCGACATATGATGGAATGAGTTTGGCACAATCGATGATGGAATATATTCATGATAAAATTGGGGCCAATACGTTATTTTCTACGCACTATCATGAATTGACAGCACTTGAAAAGGATTTGCCACGCTTACAAAATGTGCATGTTTCAGCCACTGAAAAAAATGGTACGGTCGTTTTCCTGCATAAGGTGAAAAAAGGAGCGGCTGATAAATCCTATGGTATACATGTGGCACAGCTTGCTCAATTACCTGAGGAAATTTTAGCTAGAGCACGTGTATTACTTGAGAACTTTGAGGCAGGGAAAGAAGTAGTTGCCGAAACACAGGTGATAGCTGAACAACCAGTACAGATGTCTTTATTTGCAGAGGAGGAACCGATTTCCCCAGCCGAGACAATGGTGCTAAAGAAATTGGAAAAGGTAAATATTCTAGGTACTTCACCGATGCAGGCAATGAATATTTTATATGAGCTACAGCAAGAACTAGTGAACGCTAAAAAATAAAGGAGTGATACGTTAGTGGGAAACATACAAATTATGGACGAATGGCTATCCAATAAAATCGCAGCAGGAGAGGTAGTAGAAAGGCCAGCCTCTGTTGTCAAAGAGCTAGTGGAAAATGCTATTGATGCTGGGAGTACGTCCATTGATGTTTTTTTACTAGAAGCAGGTCTCACTTCCATTCAAGTAATAGATAATGGTAGCGGTATGGATGAAGAGGATGCACTAATGTCATTCTCTCGTCATGCTACTAGTAAAATTCATCAGGAACATGATTTATTTCGTATTCGAACACTTGGCTTCCGTGGTGAGGCTCTAGCATCCATTGCCTCTGTTTCTAAAATGACATTGATTACATCAAATGGTGAATCCGGAACACATTTAGACCTTGAAGGTGGACATATCCTCACTCATAAACCTGGTCCGTTGCGTAAAGGGACTGATTTAACAGTCTCCCAGCTATTCTTTAATACACCCGCCCGTTTAAAATATATGAAAACCATTCAAACCGAACTTGGGCATACAATAGACCTGATGAATCGCCTCGCACTTGGTAACCCACAAATAGCATTCAGATTATTGCATAATGGTCAACAATTACTGCAAACAAATGGCCGAGGAGATGTACAACAAGTGCTTGCAGCTATTTATGGAATACATAATGCCAAGAAAATGGTGCCATTCCAAGGCGAGTCACATGATTATCGAATTTCTGGCTTTGTATCCTTACCAGAGGTAACACGTGCTTCTAAAAATTATATGACTCTATTTGTCAATGGTCGTTGGGTCAAGCATTATTTAGTACAAAAGGCTATTGTAGATGCTTACCATACGTATTTACCTATCGAGCGCTTCCCAATAGTTGTTCTATATATAGAGGGTGATCCTTACTTAACAGACGTGAATGTGCATCCTGCAAAACATCAAATTCGTTTAAGTAAAGAGGCTGAGCTTTTGAAGTTAATAGAGGAAACCATTCGTGAAACAATACGCTACATTATTCGAGTTCCACAAATGGAAAAGAAAGAAAAAATAGTTAAACCAGCTACTGAACAATTAAACATATGGAAGCCTGCTCCAAAGATTGATGTGGAGAAAATGAATGCCATCGTAGAAAAATTATATGATGTCCAAACCATTCAAGAAAACAATCTTGAACAGATAGTTGAGCCTAAGCCTATTTCTACGGTTCGAGAGGAAAGTTGGCAGCTTACACCACAAATAGAGGCTGAAACAATTGATGAAGTAACAATAGCTGCACAGTCGGAAATATTGGAAGAAATGCCTACAAAGGAACCCTTTCCTGAACTCGAAGTAGTGGGGCAAATACATGGCACATACATTGTCGCGCAAATGGAGGATGGTTTTTATTTAATTGATCAGCATGCTGCTCAGGAACGCATTAAATACGAATTCTTCCGTGAAAAAGTCGGTCAAGTTAATCCTCATGAACGTCAGGCATTATTGTTACCACTAACATTCCATTATGCAGCCGATGAAGCACTGATCTTACGAGAACACAGGCATGAATTAGAAGCTGTAGGCGTATTTTTAGAGGAATTTGGACAGTCATCTTTTGTTGTACGTGAGCATCCGAGTTGGTTCCCACAAGGGGAGGAACAGGAAATCATTGAGGATTTAATTGAACAGGTGCTGACAACTAAAAAGGCTGATATCAAAAAACTACGTGAGGCAGCCGCGATTATGATGAGCTGTAAAAAGTCAATCAAAGCCAATCATTATTTAACAAAAGAGCAAATGGAAACATTGCTGCGTGATTTACGCAATGCAGATAATCCATTTACATGCCCACACGGACGTCCAGTGCTTATTCACTTTACATCATATGAAGTGGAAAAAATGTTCAAACGGGTTATGTAAGGAAGAGGGGGAAAATGGATGGGCGAATTTATTTTAGCGATTGATCAAGGAACGACAAGTTCAAGAGCCATTTTATTTGATAAAAAAGGTCAAATTGTTCATGTAGCACAAAAAGAATTTCAACAAATTTTTCCAAAGGCTGGCTGGGTAGAGCATAATGCCAATGAAATATGGGGTTCTATCTTGTCCGTTATTGCGGCAGTATTAACCGAAAGTGGCCATGAAGCAAGTGAGGTTCATGCGATTGGTATTACCAATCAGCGCGAAACAACAGTGGTGTGGGATAAACACACAGGTCAGCCGATTTACAATGCGATTGTCTGGCAATCACGCCAAACACAGGACATTGTGAATGCCTTAAAAGAACAAGGACATGAAGAACATTTTCAGCAAAAGACAGGGCTTCGCTTAGATGCTTATTTTTCAGCGACAAAAATTAAATGGATCTTAGATAATGTTAAAGGTGCTCGTGAAAAGGCAGACAATGGCGATTTATTATTTGGGACGATTGATTCATGGATTGTTTGGCGATTATCAAAGGGAAAGGCTCATGTGACCGATTACTCAAATGCAGCTCGAACAATGCTCTACAATATTCATGAATTGAAGTGGGATGAGGAACTTTGTGAGCTTTTAGCTATCCCAATGTCCATGCTTCCAGAAGTGAGAAATTCATCAGAAATATATACAGAAACGGCTCCAAGTATATTTTTTGGAGAAAAAATTCCGATAGCTGGGATTGCGGGTGATCAGCAAGCCGCACTTTTTGGACAAACTTGTTTTAGCAAAGGAATGGCTAAAAACACGTATGGCACTGGCTGCTTTATGCTATTAAATACAGGAAAGCAGGCAGTGACATCAGAAAATGGTTTATTGACAACCATTGCGTGGGGAATAGATGGGAAAGTGACCTATGCATTGGAAGGTAGCGTTTTCGTAGCAGGATCAGCTATTCAATGGCTACGCGATGGACTAAGGATGATCCGTACAGCAGAGGATTCTGAAACCTATGCTAGAAAAGTAGATCATACCGATGGGGTTTATGTTGTCCCTGCCTTTGTTGGGCTAGGTACGCCTTACTGGGATACAGATGCACGTGGCGCAATTTTTGGGTTAACACGTGGAACATCAAAAGAACATTTTATTCGAGCAACACTAGAATCATTAGCTTATCAAACGAAAGATGTACTAGATGCAATGGAAGAAGCAGCAGGTACTCCGATTGAAGTACTGCGTGTAGATGGTGGAGCTGTCAAAAATCAATTTTTAATGCAGTTCCAAAGTGATGTTTTACAGCTACAAGTAGAGCTAGCAAAATTGAATGAGTCAACAGCACTCGGTGCAGCCTATTTAGCGGGGCTGGCGACAAGCTTCTGGCCAAACCAAGAGGCTTTATCGGCATTATGGGTGAGTGGGGAAACCTATCAACCTCACATGGATGAAGAACAAGCCACAGCTCTGTACACAGGATGGCAGAAGGCTGTAGAGGCAACACGAATTTTTAAATCATAGCTATTGGGGGAGAAAGGTATGTTTTCATTTGAGCAGCGACCAAAAATTTTATATTATCTAGAGCACTATAGCTTTGACGTATTAGTCATTGGTGGCGGTATTACAGGTGCAGGAATTGCATTAGATGCCGCATCAAGAGGCCTTTCTGTTGCATTAATTGATATGCAGGATTTTTCAGCTGGTACGTCGAGCCGTTCAACCAAATTGATTCACGGTGGTTTACGTTATTTAAAGCAATTTGATGTAGGAGTTGTAGCCGAAGTAGGGCGAGAGCGTGAAATTGTTTATGATAATGCTGTACATGTCACAACGCCTGAAAAAATGCTATTACCATTATATAAAAAGGGTTCACTCGGTCCCTTCACAACATCTATGGCATTAAAGGTCTATGACCGCTTGGCAGGTGTCAAAAAACATGAACGTAGAACGATGTTAAATGCTCAGGAAACCTTGGCATTAGAGCCTTTACTCAATCAAGAGGGCTTAGTCGGCGGTGGCTATTATGTAGAATACCGTACAGATGATGCCCGCCTAACAATTGAAGTATTAAAAAAGGCTGTAGAATATGGAGCACTTTGCCTCAATTATGCTGAAATGACGGAATTTATCTACGAAAAGAAAAAGCTTGTTGGCATTAAAGTGAGGGATCATGTGACAGGGAAAATGCTCAATGTCCATGCCGCCCAAATTGTGAATGCAACAGGTCCTTGGGTTGATGACGTACGACAAAAAGATAAAGTAGCAGATAACAAGCAATTACGTCTAACAAAGGGCGTTCATATTGTCCTCAAACAAAAGGATTTTCCGCTAAAGCAAGCTGTTTATTTTGATATTGCTGATGGTCGTATGGCCTTTGCCATTCCACGAGATGGCAAAACCTATGTAGGGACTACGGATACTGTCTATGAAGGTAATCCTGTACATCCAGTGGCAACACAGCAAGATGTGGATTATCTAATGGAGGCTGCAAAAAAGATCTTTCCAACTGCTACTATCACAAGAGACACAATTGAATCCTCTTGGGCAGGGGTCCGACCTCTGATTTATGAAAAAGGCAAGGATCCATCAGAAATTTCAAGGAAAGATGAAATTTGGACAGCGCCAAGTGGTTTAATGACGATTGCGGGTGGAAAGCTAACGGGCTATCGCCAAATGGCTGAAACGATTGTGGATAAAATTGTGAAGGCCCGTCGCTACAAGCATGCAAGTGCCTGTTTAACACGTGAGCTAGCACTTTCTGGTGCAAAGGGAATCAACGCTATTAATTTCCCTGACTATATTGCCTATAAAGCACGAGAAGGCGTACAGTATGGCTTAAATTATGACGAAGCCAAGCATCTCGTACAAAAGTATGGCACGAATGTAGATGCCTTATTCGATCGCGTGAAATTTTTACATGAACATGGCAGTACAATGCCTCTTGCCTTACATGCGATGCTACTGTATGGCATTGAAGCCGAAATGGTCTATACACCAAGCGACTTCTTTATTCGTCGGACTGGTTTATTATACTTCGATATTGAAGCAGTAAAGCTTTATAAACAGCAAGTGATTCAAGTGATGCAACAACGTTTAAATTATACGGAGGAACAAAAAAATAGGTATATTGCTGAATTAGAGCAAGCCATTAACGATGCAACAAATTTTGTGAAAGAAGGGGAGTAAGGGATGGAGCGTTATATTCAAATGTCGGATGAACAATTTGTCTTCACTCGAACATTGGAGCCTTCAACGCCATGTATTGGACATATTCACATTTTGCATGGCATGGCAGAGCACAGCGGTCGCTATTTAACCTTTGCAAAAACACTTAACGCAGCAGGCTATGTTGTGACGATGCACGATCACCGTGGGCATGGTGAAACGGCAGCATATAATGGGACATTGGGCTTTTTTGCTGAAGAAAACGGCTTTGAGCGTGTTGTAAAAGATGCTCATGAAGTGATTACACAACTTCACGTACCATACGCTAATGTACCATTTATTCTCTTTGGCCATAGTATGGGTTCCTTCATTACTAGACGCTATATTCAATTATATGGAGAGCAAGTAGACAATGTTATTCTCTGTGGCACTGGAAATGTGACAGCCTTGCATGCTGTAGGAAATCTAGTAGCTAAGGCTTTAGCTAAGGGACTAGGAAAAGAAACTGAAAGTAAGCTGTTAAATCAATTGAGCTTTGGTAGCTTTAATAAGCAATTTCCCAATCCGAAGACTGCCTATGATTGGTTATGTTCAGTACAACAAGAGGTGCAAAGGTATATCGATGATCCCTATTGTGGCTTTATTCCAACGAATCAATTTTTCGTGGATTTGACAACTGGCTTTGCCACACTAAATCGTAAAAAAGAATTAGCAAAAGTAAGAAAAGGCCTCCCTATTCTCTTGATTAGTGGCAGTAAAGATCCAGTTGGTGAACAGGGGCTAGGCGTTTACAAAGTTGCTGAACAGTTAGCAGCAGTGGGTGTAGAGGATGTAACGGTTTATTTATTCGAGGATAAACGACATGAAATTTTAAATGAAGACAATCAAGAAGCGGTCTTTCAAGTTTTATTACGGTGGTTAGAAAAATATGATAGAAACTAAACTGCAGCAGGCAGAGGTCGTAGCAATAGTGGGGCCGACTGCCTCTGGTAAAACGGCATTAAGCATTGAACTAGCAAAAAAATATAACGGTGAAGTCATTAATGGTGATTCCATGCAAGTTTATAAAGGGCTCGATATTGGGACAGCTAAAATTACCGAAGAAGAGATGGAGGGCGTTCCTCATCATTTACTAAGCTTTTTAGAGCCTACAGAATCTTTTTCGGTAGCAGATTATCAAAAATTAGTACGTGCGAAGATCGCGGAAATTCAATCTCGTCAAAAATTACCTATAATAGTAGGGGGCTCTGGCTTATATGTACAAGCTGTCCTCTATGATTTCCAATTTACTGATGAAAAAGTAGATGAAGAAGCACGAAAAGCCTACTATGAGGAATTAGCAAAGCTTGGCCCTGAGGCAATGCATGACAAATTAAAGCAACTAGACCCTCAAACAGCGGAGACAATCCATCCAAACAATACACGTCGTGTTATTCGTGCATTAGAAATGCTGGAATTAAGCGGGGTATCAAAAGCAGCTGAAGCGCAAAATCGAGGGGAAGTACCCCTTTACCAACATGTTATTTTAGGGCTAGGTCAAAACATGTCTCGTGACGTGCTATATGACCGTATTAATCGTCGTGTTGATTTAATGATGGAAAATGGTCTTCTGCAAGAGGTGAAGGGATTATGGCAGCAAAATATCCGTGGTGTGCAGTCTATACAAGCCATCGGGTATAAAGAATTATATGATTATTTAGATGGTAAATGTACCCTAGAGGAAGCCATTGATAGCTTAAAACAAAATTCCCGTCGCTATGCAAAAAGACAGCTTACTTATTTCCGTAATAAAATGGATGTCCATTTTATTACGCCTGATGATCGATTATAAGAAATAAGAAAAATTTCTAAAAATTACTAATTGATAAATTGGTAGAACATGCTACTATAGGAATGAAGAGGTAGAAAGTTAGTAGGGAGGCTATTTGATGAAATCAATCAATTTGCAAGATACGTTCTTGAACCAACTACGTAAAAACAGTGTTTTTGTAACTGTATTTCTGTTAAACGGATTTCAGTTAAAAGGGACTGTGAAATCATATGATAATTTTACAGTATTACTACTTGATGCTGAAAATAAGCAGCACCTAATCTACAAGCACGCCATTTCTACATTCGTACCAGCAAAACAAATTGAGTTTTTAGAGACAGAAGTATAATAAGTTTGTTAAACAGTTAGTGTACTCACACTGGCTGTTTTTTTTGCTACAAGCTATAATGATAGTGGAATTTTATATTTTGGAGGACAAAGTTTATGAAAACAATGGAAACAACACAATTATTAGATCTGTTAGATGCAAATGAGGACCTATATATTATCGATGTTCGTGAAGAGGATGAAGTAGCACATGGCATGATCCCAGGTGCTCAACATATTGCACTCGGAACTATCCCTGAACGTTTAGAGGAATTAGATGTAGAAAAGCCATATATTATTGTATGTAAGGCTGGGGCTCGTTCTGCCAATGCATGTGCTTACTTAGAGGCACAAGGATTTGATGTAACAAACCTTGAAGGCGGCATGCTGGCTTATGATGGAGAATTAGAATTTAAATAAAGTGTGAGTAAAAAAGAGTTCCTTATCTTGGAATGACAACTTTCAACCCCCTATTAAAATTAATAGACCAGACATATTATGATATGCTCCCTATTAGGTAGACAGATGAAAAAATAAAATCTGTTTATCTAAGGGGAGTATTTTTTATGGGGCGAAGCAAACATCCACTCGAGTTGAAACTATATATCTTTCAATTGTTCGAAGAAGGTCACTATTCTATCAATGAATTGTGTGAAAGGTTTTCAATAGATCATCAAACTTTTCATAGATGGAAAATGAAATTTGAGGCAGGTGGACGTGAAGGATTACAAGAAGCTACTTCATGTAAGTTCTATTCAAAAGAGTTAAAATTAGCGGCTGTGGAGGACTACATTCAACGAAATTATTCACAGATGGAAGTGTTGGCGAAATACGAGATTAGCAGTACCTCCGTTTTAAAAAGCTGGGTAAAAAAGTATACTAGTCATAGTGAAATAAAAGATTCAGGTAAAGGAATGAGTCAAGCTATGACCGAAGGAAGAAAGACAACTTTTGAAGAACGTATTGAGATTGTCGAGTACTGTTTGAAGCACCAGAAAAATTATCAGTTGGCAGCGCATACCTATGGTGTTTCGTATCAACAGGTATATCAATGGACGAAGAAATTTGAAACGAATGGTGAAGAGGGATTACGTGATCGTCGTGGTCGCACAAAAGATGAAGTCGAATTAACCGTTGAGGAGAAATTGAAATTAGAGATTCAACGTATTGAACGTGAAAATGAACGTTTACGTGCAGAAAATTTATTTTTAAAAAAGTTAGAGGAAATCGAAAGGAGGCATCGTTAAGCCAAATACGTCTACAGCAACGCTATTTAGCGATTCAAGATTTACATCGAGAGGAAGAACTTTCGATTCTTTTACTATGTGAAATAGCTGATGTTTCGCGTGCAGCTTACTATAAGTGGTTAAGTCGCAAGCCTTCTAACAGAGAAGTTGAAAATGAAGCCATTTTAAAGGACATTCATCTCCTTTACCAACAAGTAGATGGTATTTACGGCTATCGTCGTACAACGTTGACAATCAATCGTCAGCGAAAAAGAAAATAATCAAACGATGGTTAACGAAAAGCGTATTTATCGTTTAATGCAGATTAGTGGATTGAAGTCTGTTATTCGTAGAAAGCGCAAGCCTTATCGTAAATCCCCAGCACATCATGTGGCGGAGAATTTATTAAATAGAGCATTTACATCGAAAAAGCCAAATGAAAAATGGTGTACAGATGTCACAGAGTTTAAGTATGGAAATGGGAAAAAAGCTTATTTAAGTGCAATTATCGATTTATATGATGGTTCAATTGTGAGTTATGTGTTAGGTCATTCGAATAATAATTCCCTTGTTTTCAAAACAATAAAATTAGCTATTCAATCATTACAATCAGGCGAACAGCCCTTAATACATAGTGATCGAGGTTTTCAATATACATCAAAGGAATTTAAGCGAATTGTGGAAACTGCCAATATGACACAGAGTATGTCCCGTATTGGTCGATGTATTGATAACGGACCAATTGAATCATTTTGGGGCACATTGAAGTGTGAGAAATATTATTTACATAAGTACGATTCATATGAAGAGTTAAAACTAGCGATTGATGATTATATTCATTTTTATAATTACGATCGTTATCAGAAAAAGTTAAGCGGCTTGAGTCCGTTAGAATTCAGGACTCAAGCCGCTTAATACATTTTTTATTATTTCCACTGTCTACTTGACGGGGTGCAGTTCAAAATATGTTTGGTCTATTTTTTTGTTTTGTTCGTTCTAACTAACAGAGCAGTTTAATGGAGTGTCATATACAGGGATTTCTCCAAAATTAAATCTTTTATGAGAGGAAAAATTTATTTAATACTTAGTAAGCCTAGTTTAATAGCTGTTACAACAGCACCTAAACGAGTTTCTGCATTTAATTTGCGAATAATAGAAGATATATGATATTCCACTGTTCTCCTACTCATACCTAATTCTAAACTAATCTCATTATTGGTTTTGTCCTCAGCAATACGTTCTAAAATCTCATATTCTTTAGGTGTTAACTTTATCATATGTAATAATCCCCCCCATTTATTTTCAGAAGATATCGTATCAATAAATTCCATTTTATTCTATATTATGGATAAAAAATATCGTTTAATCAAATGTAAATAGTGACAATTTTTCAAAAAAATAATTAAATTTCACTAAGGTTGCGGAAATTACGGATACCTTATTTGAGAAATTTTGTTAAATTTGAACTACAAAACAAATTAATATTTACATATTAATACCTAATAATTAATTGTTTTGTTGGAGTTATAAGGGATTTGAGGAGGTGAAAAAATGCTCAAGAGAATTAATCATGGTTTTAATAGTGCTAGCTCTAGATCTAAATGGTGTGTTTTTTGTGATGCAAAAGATTATTGCAATAAGTGTGATGCTATGGATTGGGGATGTGCTGGAGGCTGGGAAACTTGTTTTAGAAAAGATACAGACGGTTAAAACAAGTGCTTAATTTTTTATTTGGCAATGTAGAGTAAAATCATTATTTACTCTACATTGTATCAAGAAATGGGGGGTATTTATGATTGAATCTATGGAGAAAAAAATTAAAGTATCAAATTTTAAAGAGTTAGAAGTTAATCATAAAAAATATATTTATGTACCGAATACTAATGGTTTATTTGAAATAGATGATATTATTTATTCTATTTTATCAAGTGACAATAAAAGCATAGTGGAAGTTTTTAATCAATTAAAAGATAAAATAGCTGAAAATGAATTTAATAATATTATTGAATCACTAATAGAAAATAGGATTATCAATGATACTACTGATAGAAATGCTGTTAACGAAGAAAATGTTAAAAACATAAGTGCACTCACATTAATGATGGTCCAAGAATGTAATTTACGATGTAAATATTGTTACGCTGGTGACGGAGAATATAACGAAAAAGGCAGAATGTCTATAATTACAGCAAAATCAGCAATAGACTATTTGCTAGAACAGTCAGGTGATCGTGATGATCTATCCATTGTATTTTTTGGGGGTGAACCTTTATTAAATTTTCCAGTAATTAAGCAAGTAGTAGAATATGCAAATCACAAAGTAAAATTACATAATAAAAAAATTGGCTTTAGTATGACATGTAATGGAACGCTAATAAATAAAGAAATCACAAAATTTATTTTAGACAATAACATCGCTGTTCAAGTAAGTGTTGATGGGACTAAAAGCGAGCATGACATAAATCGTTTTTACGGAAATAAAAAGGGAAGTTATGATGTTATTTTAAACAGAACAAAAGAATTAAGGGAGCAAAAACAACTAGGAGTTAGGGCAACCATTACTCCGAATAATGTTGATTTGGTAAATATATATGAGCATCTATTCGACTTGAATTTTAGGAGTATCTATACTGCCCCAGCTATGCAGATGTTTACAGAAGATCAATTCATTGAATTGTCTAAAAGTTATGATGAATTAATTTGTTATTTCGAATATTTGGTAAATAAAAAAGAATATTATAAAGCAGTCAAACTCAATAATATAATGAAGAATTTAGAACGTATTCATATTGGACACGAATCAACATATTTTTGTGGTGCAGAGGTTAATTTTTTAGCAGTTGATATTAATGGTGATTTATATCCTTGTCATCGTTTTGTCAATAATAAAGAGTATAAACAAGGAAATATTTTTGAAGGAACATATTCCATTGCTAAGTCAAAATTTTTAGAAGAAGCACATGTTTCAAATAGATTAAATTGTAATAAATGCTGGGCAAAAAATTTATGTGGGGGTGGGTGTCACCATGAAAATTTAGAATCAACAGGTAAAGTAACGACACCACCTTTACATTATTGCATTTTAACTCAAAAGCAATTAGAAGCTACCTTGCATTTATATTTACGTTTATCAGATGAACAAAGAGAACTATTATTAGAAAAGAAAAATACAAGAGAGTTTGTTAAAAATGGAAATCAAAATTAAGAATTTAACAAAAATTTATAAAAATAAAAAGGTACTAGATAATGTCTCCTTAGAAATTCATAATGGTGTATTTGGTTTATTAGGGGAAAATGGAGCAGGAAAAACAACATTGATGGAAATAATCTCTACATTACTTCCATTTGATGACGGAGAAATTGAAGTTGCAGGGCTAAACGTAAAAAAAGAACCACTTAAGGTTTGTGAAATATTAGGTTATCTTCCACAGAAGTTCGATTTTTTCCCTAAGGTTACTTTAGAAGAGTCATTTGATTATTTATGTAAATTAAAAGGAATGAATAATAGCGCAAGCCGAAAACAGGAAATAAACTTAAGACTTCAAGAGGTGGGGCTATTAAGCGAACAAAAAAAATATATTCAAGAACTTTCGGGTGGTATGAAACAAAGATTTGGCATTGCTCAAGCTTTAATTGGTAATCCCAAAATAATACTTATTGATGAACCAACAGTAGGTTTAGATCCTCATGAGCGCATTTCCTTTAGAAATTTAATTACTCGGATTAGTCGAGATAAAATTATTCTGCTTTCAACCCATATTGTACAAGATATTGCTTCTACATGTAAAAATTTGATGGTGCTACAAAAAGGAAAAGTGAATTACTTAGGTAGTACAATAGACCTTATTAATAAAGTTCAAGGGAAGGTATGGCTTTATAATGTTTTAGATGATGAAATACCTCATGTGGATTTATTTGTATCTTTACAAGATAAAGGCAGCAGTATTGAGATTCGTTACATTGCAGATAGTCCGTTACAAGGAAGTATATCGACAGAGCCTACTCTAGAGGATGCATATATTTATATAAATAGAAAAGAGTTATCCATATGAGAGAATTACCTTTTTTAATAAACTTTGAATTAAAAAGACTCATAAAAAGTAGAGCTATTTCCGTCATTCTTATACTAATAATGTTGGTTCTTCCAATTATAATGAATAACTTAGACACTCAGGAAACTTTGATTGAAAAATGGTATGGAACACTTCAGTTACAAATGGTATTTTTACTTATTTTAATACCGAGTATGGTTTCTTATGTTTGGAAGGGGTATCTTCAATCTTTTGAAAGAGCAGTCATCCTACTAAAATTGACAAATAGATCGATGTATATAGTTGGAAAAATCGTAGCAGTTATTCTTTTTGTTTCAGTGTATCTATTTTTCTTCTACGTAGTTTTTTTTATCTTTTATGTAAATAAAGTTCCTATTAGCATTCTATTAATTACATTGTTTCAAGTCTTCCTTTCTATTTTCTACAGCATTACCTTTAGCTTTTTCATTTCCTTTTATTTGAAACGTACTGTATATCTACACATTTTACTAATAATATATTTGGTATTCAGCATTTATTTAAATTCTCCTTATTTTTCTATATGGTTTAATCCTGATTTTATACAACATCAAATGACTGACCTGCTATTTAATGTAAAGAGAGGTATTTTTCTAAGTATTGGCATACTATTTATGTTTGGAAATGTGTTGCTATTTAAAAGAAGGGTGAATGACAAATGAGAGATATCTTTTTATTTTGGTCGAAAGTGGTCTTACGAAGTGATTATTTGTTGACTTATTATGCTATCGTCATTCTATTATGTATCTCTCAGTATTTCTTTACAGTCAGTGATGCTCAAGCATTGATTCCTTTATATGGGATTTTCTCAAGTGTTTTAACGATTCAAATTATAACTTTGCATCAAAGGTATCATGTAGAGAAAATTTTAATGATTTCCCCAATATCGAATGGAAAGCTTTTATTATGGCAATGGGTTTTCAGCTTTATTTTGACCACCCCTGCAATTATGTTATTAGTTGGTTTTGTAAAGTTTGTATATGTAGAGACACCGATATATAAAATTCTCCTTATTGTTTTTGTTTTTCAGCTATTTACTATATCCATTCCATTTTTGATGGCAACAATTTTTAAAAATCAAGCAGTGTCTATAATTTTAATTGTCATCATTTATTTTTTATTAATGTTAATGCATGGTTATAGACTAGAAACGATTCAATATATAGCTCCTACTCTTAACTTTATGTATCCAGATTTCATTCATTACTTAAATGTTATAGGTGTTTTATCCGTTTGTTTGTGCTCTATATTGTTCGCGATTTTATTCAGCAGGAGGGCCACAAATAAAACGGAAAAGTGGATTGCTGGAATTATCACCAGTATGATGCTTTTCGTTCTATTAAGCTTACATTTTTATAATGGATATAAAGAAGAGGAACTGTTAAATAAACCTTATCAAAATTATCAATATAACGGGCTTACTGTCCAATACAAAGGTGTGAGTATAGAAAAAGTGAAGAATTATGCGAATGTTTATAAAGACATTATTCAAATAATGGAGAGCTTCGGTGTCAACAACATTCCGTATCACACGCTGAAAATAACGAGGGTTTTTAGCCTTCCAGATAACAATAGTTTAGAAAATATTATTATTAGTTCTGGCAACATCATTGAAATACGCCCGTATTCTAATAAATTTTTTGAATTTAATTATGGCTATAATATTACAGAAGACATGATAAATACATTAATGGATGAACAGTGGGAAACCAAGGAACAAACTAATTGCTATGAGGTTTTAAAAAGAACAATTGAGCAAAAGGTTATATACACCAACAAAAGCATGCTCTTTAGTGAGGCGAAAAAGAAGTCAGTAGAAAACTTGTTCATAAGTAATGAAAAAGATCCGTATATGGAAAAGTTTCTACAAATATTACAAGAAGAACCGAAAAATGCTTATCTGTATATCAAAAGGTTATAAGAAAACCTTAACTAAATCAGGGAGACAGAGTATTATTTCATGAAAATATTAGGTGAGGTATTTAAATATACAAAGCCATACAAAGCAAAATTATTTCAAGTAAATATTTTGATGGGCATTTCAATGATTTTAAGTATAGTACACCCCCTTTTATTTGGTAAATTTATTGATTCTATAACAGTAAAAGACCTCAATTCCGCATTCATAATTATAGTGTTTATGGCTTTTTTGTTTCTTTTTAATTTATTTTTTAAAGTAATCCAAAAATATTATTTAACGAAATTTGCCTGCTATCTACAAATGGATATTAAGTTAAAGATAATAAAAAGAATCATGGCTATGGACATGGATGAGTATCAATTAAAAGCAAAAGGTGAACTGATGAATAAAATAGAAAATGATACAAAGGCATTTTCTGAAGTAGTATCAGAGTTTTTAAATATTGTTGTAGATTTTATCAGTATAATAATTGTGTTCGTAATATTGATAAATCTTAATTTTATTTTAGCTAGTATTTTATTCATTGCTTGTCCTTTAGCACTTATCATTTTTAAATATTATGGAAAAAAAATAAGGATGACGGATACTGCCATCAAAAAAGATTTAGATTCTTATTTAACCTATCTGGGAGAAATACTGTCATCATTTAAATTATTTAAGATATTTAATAATGAGATAAACGCCATAGATAACTATCAAAAGAGAATTACCTTATTATACAAAAATACTCTTGATAAAATGCGTTTAAGTATAAAATCAGGATCAATAATAGAATTATTAAACTTTACAAGTTATTTAATTATCCTTATTATAGGTGCCTACTTTATTTATAAAGGCAGCCTCACCTTAGGAGTATTAATAGCATTCACAACCTATGCCAATAACTTTAGTCAGTCATTTTTAAGATTTTCTCAACTAAATTCCTTTTTACAAGAAGCAATTGTGTCTGTAAATAGAGTAAAAAACTTAATGGGAGACAATAAATACAATATAAGGAAATTGATAGTATCAGGCTATGTAAATTCATCGCATCATTTTAGAAAAGACAAAATAGTGTTGCGGAATGTAAGCTTTACCTATACTAATGCATTATCTCCAGTTTTAGAAAATATAAATTTCCAAATACCTTTGAAGAAAATTGTATTGATTAAGGGAGAAAGCGGATCAGGTAAATCGACATTATTGAATATATTATCAGGTTTATACATTAATTATCAGGGTGAAATATTTCTATCCAATCAAAATATTAGATATATTCCTAATGATGTTTATAGAAAAAGGGTATGTTTGGTAACGCAAGAGCATTTTATAATGACAGGGACAATAAGGGAAAATTTGTTATTAGCAAAGCCGAATGCAACGGATGAAGAATTAATTCAAATTTGTAAAATGGTTAACATTTATTCATATATAGAAACGTTGGACTATAAATTTGAAACTCTTATTGGGCATAATGGGCTTGAATTATCTACTGGGCAACAGCAAAGACTTTCAATAGCAAGATCGCTTCTAAGAGATGCGGATATCTATTTGTTTGACGAGATTACTTCTGCGCTTGATAAAGACAACCAAATAAATATAGAAACATTACTTTTATATTTAAATAAAGAAAAACAAAAGACTGTTATATTGGTTACTCATCACCCTGTTTTAATAAGTGAAGCAGATAAAATATTTGAAGTTAATAACAATCAGGTGAACGAGAGGGATTCATTTG
The DNA here is from genome assembly GCF_028872195.1 of Lysinibacillus sp. G01H. Lineage (NCBI taxonomy): Bacteria > Bacillati > Bacillota > Bacilli > Caryophanales > Bacillaceae > Lysinibacillus > Lysinibacillus sp. G01H. The sequence goes on from NZ_CP118397.1 coordinate 1,238,818, forward strand.
TTGTTACAAGCTCTTAATAAGCCTAAATTGTTTGAATAGCTGGTTGTACTAAGTTAACACTCAAAAAAATTTTTCCTCTTGACACTAAAAAAGTTGTAAAGTAGATTTAACATAATTACATAAAAGCAATAGGTGCCCACTTGGGAGAATAGGGAATAAAGTGAAAAGCTTTAGCGGACCCGCCACTGTATAAGGGAGTTTCATAGTGTATGCCACTAGCGAATTGCTGGGAAGGTGCTATGAGATGTTGAACTTGAGCCAGGAGACCTGCCTACATGCTTTAGAAGAGATAGATGATGGAAAAGTCTGTAGTTTATTTGTCATGACAATAAACTACAGATTTTTTATTTTGTCTCAATGAGAACGAGAGGAGAAATAATCATGCAATTATTACAAGATACGATTCAAAATATTCAAGGGGTTGATATGAAAAGTATGGAGCAGGCTAGAAAACGGATTGATGGGCTTTGTAAGCCCCCAGGTAGCTTGGGTAAACTAGAATCACTTGCTGTACAGCTCTCTGGGATAACAGGACACTTATATCCAATGGTCGACAAAAAGGTGATGATTGTTTGTGCTGCAGATCATGGTGTTTGCGAGGAAGGTGTAACCACGAATCCACAAGATGTGACGGTCTTTCAAACATTAAATTTTCCTAAGGGAGGTACAGGCGTTTGTGCGATTGCGGGCATTACCAATGCAAAGGTTGTCACAGTAGATGTTGGGGTAAAAGAAGATATTCCACTTGATGCAGGAGTCCTTATTCATAAAATTAAATACGGTACCGATAACATGGCACAAGGTCCAGCTATGGCCAAACAAGAAGCCATTCAATCGATAGAAGTAGGAATCCAGGTGGCCACTGAGGAAATCATAAAAGGTGCTGATGTACTTGGGACTGGAGAAATGGGCATCGGCAATACAACACCAAGTGCTGCGATATTAGCTGTTTTGACGGGATGCAAGCCTATCGAAGTAACGGGGTTTGGTGCAGGAGTAGGCCAAGGAGGCATTGCCTATAAAGCAGCAGTTATTGAAAAAGCAATTACCTTAAATAAGCCTAATCCAAATGATGTTATTGATGTTCTGGCTAAGGTTGGAGGATTAGAGATAGGGGCGATGACAGGCATTATACTTGGCGCTGCTGTCCATCGTAAACCTGTTGTCATTGATGGATTTATTTCAACTATTGCCGCGCTCATTGCTTATAAGCTAGAACCAAAAGTAAAAGATTATATTATTCCTTCCCATGCCTCAGAGGAACCAGGGGCTAAAATTGCCGCTGCATTACTTGGCATTGAACCAATGTTGTACATGAATATGCGTTTAGGTGAAGGTTCTGGAGCAGCCTTAGCCTTTCCTATTTTAGATGCAGCTTGCTCGATGATGAAAAACATGGTGACTTTAGAAGAATCAATGCAGTTGTTAAAAAGGTAAGTTAAATGTCTCTTTTTTAATCATATAAGGAATGAAACATTAGCTAAAACAATAAAACAGCCAATGACTTAATTTTTGGTCATTGGCTGAATGGTGTTTATGCTTGATTTAATTTACGTAATGGCAAGCGCCACTTCATCATATAGGAAAGAATACGTAAAGCTGTAATCACTGCGAATAAAATATAAAGGAAAATGTCCCCTGTAAAAACCTCGAAGCCGATTAACAGTCCAGCAAGAGCTGCCCAAACTCCATAAACTTCATCACGGAGAACTAATGGTTTTCTTCTAGCTAATAAATCTCGTACAATACCACCACCTGAACCTGTCAAAACAGCAGCTACAATGACTGCGCTCACTGGCATATCAAGCTTGACAGCATAGAGTGCGCCTTGAATAGCGAATGCTGATAAGCCAATCGCATCTGTGAAGTTACCCCAACGATGCCAATGTTGAATCAGATGATGCGGAAAAATAAAGAATATCGTAATCGCAGCAAGCGCTATTTGAAACATCATATCCTGTCCCCAAAGTGTTGTGACAGGTAGTCCAATGAGTAAATTTCGAATAGCTCCTCCACCAAAAGCAGTCACAATACCAAGTATATATACACCGAATAAATCGTATTCTTCTTCCATGGCAATAATTGCCCCAGAAATAGCAAAGGCAATTGTTCCTATGATACTAAAAACCTCCCAAGCCATCCCTTTCACCCCTTCTATCAATAAATAAACTTTTTTAAAAGTTAAAAGACGTTTTACGTAACAGAATTTATGAATTTAATAGCCAAAATCGGTCATTAAATACGCTTCTTGAAATGAGTCCGCACATTAGCTTAGCGTAAAATCCTCTTAGAAACAATAGGCAAGTTTTACAGGTGCACATACAAATTGATAAAATGTGATTAAAATAAAGAAAAACATTCGTCAAAAGCGTTCATATACCAGTAGTTGGTTAGGAAATTCTAGAGTGATTGAAGTCAATTTAGATAGTTAATAAATCTTACTGATTGAAATGCGAGACATTGTGAAATGGAGAAGAAAGAATGACGTTTACATCAAATTTATCAATAGAAACGCTATCGTTAGCGGCAAAAGTAGAGGAGCAAGTTCGGCCTTATCATGCCAAGGTAGAAGAAATGGCATTCTACAATCAGCAGAAGGTGCTAGCAGCTTTCAGAAAGCATCAAGTAAGTGATTATCATTTACATCCATCAAACGGCTATGGCTATGATGATGAGGGACGGGATAATCTAGAGCGTGTTTATGCGGAAGTATTTGGTGCAGAGGCAGCCATAGTCCGACCACAAATTATTTCAGGCACACATGCAATCACGCTTAGTCTATTTGGTGTTTTACGTCCTGGTGATGAGCTGCTTTATATTTCTGGTCAGCCATATGATACATTGCAATCCATTGTCGATGGTGGTGATAAAGATACAGGTTCACTAAAAGATTATAAAATCGGTTATCGACATGTGGATTTACTAGATAACCAGGCCATTGATTGGGTAGGTGTAGAAGCGGCCATTACAGCACAAACCAAAATGATCGCGATTCAACGTTCAAAAGGCTATGCAACACGTCCATCCTTTACAATTGAAGAAATTGCAGATATGTGTGTAAAGGTACGTAAAATAGCCCCGAAAGCTGTTATTTTTGTAGATAACTGCTATGGCGAGTTTGTAGAGGCGCAGGAACCTACAGAGGTCGGTGCTGACTTAATGGCAGGCTCGCTCATTAAAAATCCAGGTGGAGGCTTGGCTAAAATTGGTGGCTATATTGCTGGCCGCGCAGATTTAGTGGAGAAATGTGCCTATCGTATGACATCTCCAGGTATTGGCGCAGAAGCGGGGGCCACATTAAATACACTAGGTGATTTTTATCAAGGATTTTTCCTGGCACCACATGTTGTATCGCAAGCACTAAAAGGGGCGATATTTACAGCTGCAATGCTCGAGGAAATCGGCATGAGCACTTCTCCGAGCTATGATGCGAAGCGTACAGATTTAATTCAATCAGTATCATTCCAAACAGCACAGCAAATGATTGACTTTTGTCGGGAAATACAAGCGAACTCACCGATAAATGCCCATTATGCTCCTGAACCAGCCTATATGCCAGGCTATGAAGATGATGTCATTATGGCGGCGGGGACATTTATTCAAGGGTCTAGCATTGAGCTAACAGCGGATGGCCCAATACGACCGCCATATACAGCATTTATCCAGGGCGGACTAACATATGAACACGTTAAATTTGCAATTTGCAGTGCGGTTCAAGCCATTCAAAAAGCATAACAAGACAATAGATAAAGCCTAAATATGAATAGTTTTTTACAATTTTTAATCTGATTGAAAAAAATAGTGCCAACCATGTTAGATAACCTTACATGGTTGGTTGACAGTAAAAAAATTTCGTTATATGATAAGCGGGTATTGGAGGAGGACTTAAATGAGTCGTGAAATTAGACGAACTATGCCGTTATTATCGATGAGTATCGTGATGCAATTAACAGAGCTTTCGGCAAGACAAATTCGTTATTATGAAGAACACCATTTAATTGAGCCGCACCGAACAGAAGGCAATCGACGTATGTTTTCACTAAATGACGTCGATACATTGCTTGAGGTTAAAGACTACTTAGAACAGGGTATGAATATGGCGAAGATTAAAAAAATATTTGCTAAAAAGAAAAATCCTGTTGCAACAACTGATGAGCAAGACTTAAGTGATTCAGAATTACGACAAATTATGCGCGAAGAAATGCGTCAAGCACAGCGCATGCAAAAATCGTCCATCCGAAGAGGGGATTTATCTCGATTCTATTAATAAATAGGGTAGGGTAAACATAAAAGCTAGACAAATTATAGGAGTGTGGAAAACTGTGGGTAAATACACAAAAGAGGACATTAAACGTCTCATCGAAGAAAAAAACGTAAGCTTTATTCGTTTACAATTTACAGATATTCTTGGCACTATCAAAAATGTTGAGATTCCTGTAAGTCAATTAGACAAAGCACTTGAAAATAAAATGATGTTTGATGGCTCATCTATTGAAGGTTTCGTTCGAATCGAAGAATCTGATATGTATTTATATCCTGATCTTGATACTTTCGTAGTATTCCCTTGGACTTCTGAAAAAGGGAAAGTAGCACGTTTTATCTGTGATGTATACACTGCGAAAGGCGAACCGTTTGCTGGTGACCCACGTAACAACCTAAAACGAATTCTTAAAAAAATGGAAGAAATGGGCTTCTCAAGCTTCAATTTAGGGCCTGAGCCAGAATTCTTCTTATTCAAATTAGATGCAAAAGGCGAACCAACCTTAGAAGTAAATGACCATGGTGGTTATTTCGATTTAGCGCCAACAGATCTTGGTGAAAATTGCCGTCGTGATATCGTGTTAGAGCTAGAAGAAATGGGCTTTGAAATTGAAGCATCACACCATGAGGTAGCTCCAGGACAACACGAAATCGACTTTAAATATGCGGATGCTGTTACTGCGTGTGATAACATCCAAACATTCAAATTAGTGGTTAAAACAATCGCTCGTAAACATGGCTTACACGCTACATTTATGCCAAAACCACTATTTGGTGAAGCAGGCTCTGGTATGCACTTTAACGTGTCGCTATTTAAAGGTAAAGAAAATGCATTTTATGATGAATCTACAGAATTAGGTCTTTCTGAAACAGCTATGCAATTCATGGCGGGTGTTCTTGCACACGTACAAGGTTTCACAGCTGTAACAAACCCAACAGTTAACTCTTATAAACGTCTAGTACCAGGTTATGAAGCACCATGTTATGTAGCATGGTCTGCACAAAACCGTTCACCATTAATTCGTATTCCATCTGCGCGTGGCCTTTCAACTCGTGTTGAAGTACGTTCTGTAGACCCTTCTGCAAACCCATATTTAGCGATGGCTGTTATTTTAGAAGCAGGTCTTGAAGGTATTCGTCAAAGCCTAACTCCACCTGCTGCTATTAACCGCAACATCTATGTGATGTCGGAAGAAGAGCGTCAAGCAAATGGTATTGAAAACCTACCTGCAGCACTTGATGATGCACTAACATTACTTGCTAAAGATCAAGTAGCACAGGAAGCACTAGGTGAGCATATTTATGCAAACTTTAAAGAAGCAAAAGAAATCGAGTTCGATATGTACCGTACAACTGTTCATCAGTGGGAACGCGATCAATATTTAAAAATGTATTAATCATAAAGATACCGAGTCCCTGATAAAGGTGACTCGGTTTTTTTCTGAACATATATTAGGAACGATGGGGTCATATGACAGCCCCATCGTTATTTTAGTATTAGCGCATATGTTTATGATGGTGTGGCATATGCATATGGCAAGGGTTAGGTGGCATACCGCACATTGTATGTGTTTCACAGCATTCATTCACGACAGATTCTGTGCATGGGAAATAGTACTGATGATCAATCATATGTTTGTTGACTGTTGTAACATGTGCAGGTTGTACGTGTGGAACAACCGTATGGATATAATTTGTGCGTACATATTGCTCTGGTGGTAAAAATTGTGGTGGATCATATTGCATTGGCATCATTTGTGGCGGACAGCAGTGTGGACCTTTTGCCGGATGGCGTCTTCGTTGAAACATGTTATTACCTCCTGTTTTGATAAGTTGTAGTTCATTATTAAGATATGAGATATACGTCGATAGGGTCTATTTATTTGCCTATTAATGCATAGGTAAATCTAACAAGTAACTAAAATAGTAGAAAATCTATAATCAATTTGCCTACGTCTTTGAGTGAAATGAAAGCATGACATATTGTTGAAAAAAGATGATGTCAACGGCAGGAAAAGCAATTTTGCAGGCGAGGCGTTTTCCGTTCCATCATTGTCCTTTCCAAAGGGCGATGATCCTCCCCTCAATCATGCTGCAAAACTTCTTTCATACTAACAGTAGTGAACAAAATAGCACATATTTTCGAAGTGAAAAGTAAAAGCCTCTAACAACCATCCACTTGCTTTTTTTTCAACGCGATGAATAGGTTTTTTAAATAACGTTCTTCCTAGCGGGATAATGTAAAATAAATTTTTATTGAAAAAGTATGTTTTTTGAAAAAATAGATATTGTCAATAAAACAATCGTACAGTATACTCTTTAATTGATAATGATTATCGTTGTCGATTATTTCTTAGGAGGAAATGTATGCCAAAATTATCACTGCAGAAAAAGAACTTTTTTGTACTGTTCACACTACTATTAACCTTCGCGTTATTATTAGTTGGGTGTGGGGAGAAAACATCGAACTCCAGTAGTTCACAAGAGAACGACAAAGCAGAAGAAAGTAACACAGAATCAAAATCTTCTAGTCGTGAGATTACACATGCAATGGGTACTACAACGATTGAAGGCACACCTACAAAAATCGTTACACTATATCAAGGCGCAACAGATGTTGCAGTAGCTATGGGCATTAAGCCAGTTGGGGTAGTAGAATCTTGGGCTGAAGCGCCTGTTTATAATTATATGAAGAATGAGCTTGATGGCGTTGCAATTGTAGGACAAGAAACACAACCAAACCTTGAAGAAATTGCAAAGCTTAAACCAGATTTAATTATTGCTTCTAAAGTACGTCATGAAGAAATTTATGATCAGTTATCGCAGATTGCTCCAACAGTTGCTCATGAAACAGTTTTCGATTTCAAAGGAACAGCTGAAATGATGGGTCAAGCAATGAATCAAGAAGATAAGGTGAAAGAATTACTTAGCGATTGGGATACGCGAGTAGCTGATTTCCAAACAAAAATCAAAGAGAAGCTTGGCGATAAATGGCCATTCCATGTTTCTGTTGTCAACTTCAGAGCAGACCATGCTCGTATTTATGTGACAGGTTATGCGGGTTCTATTTTATCTGAGCTTGGATTCCAAGGTCCTAAAAATTTAACAGATGATTCTTTAGAAATTGTGAAGCTAACGGACAAGGAAAGTATTACCCAAATGAATGCTGATGTTATTTATATGTTTATGGAAAATGATGAGACAGTGAAAAAAACTTATGAAGATTGGACAAACCATCCACTTTGGAAAGAGCTTGACGCAGTGAAAGCGAATCAAGTTTATCAGGTAGATGAAATCAATTGGAATCTAGCAGGTGGTATTACTAGTGCTAATTTAATGTTAGATGATATTTATGACAAGTTTGAATTAGAAAAATAGTGAATGAAGGATGGGCTGTTAAAAGTGTTAGAGAATACTTGAATAACAGCCCTCTCATTGTAGTGTTTGAGCATAATTGAAACCTACATAAGATAAATTGTGGATCAAGAAAGTTGGCATAACATGAGAATTATTCTTTCCAGTAGACCGATGAAACAAATAGGTTTACTCATCAGCTGTTTGATTCTTTTGCTGGCATTTATAATCAGCATAGCTATTGGTCAAACGTCCATACCTTTTTCGTCAATCTATGATGCTATTTTTCATTTTGATGCTGCTAATAAGGAGCATGTCATTATTCGAACATCTAGATTTACAAGAGCTGTGATCGCTACAGTAGTTGGCGCAAGCCTTGCCATTGCGGGTGCATTAATGCGAGCATTAACAAGAAATCCTTTAGCAGCTCCTGATATTTTAGGTATTAATGCAGGGGCCATATTTTTTATTGTCAGTGCTATTACTCTTTTTTCCGTTCAGTCTTTAATGAGCTATATGTGGATTGCCTTTTTAGGGGCAGGTGCAGCGGGAGCAATGGTTTTTTTCCTAGGCTCATTAGGAAGAGATGGGTTAACACCGATAAAAATAGTATTAGCTGGTGCAGCGATTACAGCTCTATTTGTCTCGTTTACGCAGGGGCTTTTAGTCATCGATGAACAAGGTTTACAAAGTGTCCTGTTTTGGTTAGCAGGTTCTGTATCGGGGCGTAGTATTGAAATGCTTGTGCCTGTCCTACCGTTTGTTTTAGGAGTGACAGTTGTGGCAATATTTATGGGGCGTTCAATCAATATTTTACAATCAGGAGATGATATTGCCAAAGGATTAGGACAACGAACAATGATCACGAAAATCACGCTAGGCATAATTATTATCATACTTGCAGGTAGTTCAGTAGCTGTTGCAGGTTCAATAGGCTTTATCGGCTTGATTGTCCCTCATATGGCGATCCATCTTGTTGGCACGGATTATCGCTGGATTATTCCCTACAGTGCCGTGTTGGGAGCAATATTGCTACTGTTGGCTGATATTGCGGCAAGATATGTGATTATGCCATTGGAAATGCCGATTGGTGTCATGACTGCCTTAATCGGAGCTCCTTTCTTCATTTATATTGCACGAAAGGGGTTAGCAAAAAATGCCTAATTATGTGACAGTACGAACGAAATCTAATCGTATATCCTTTCAAATTGTTAAAAGAACGGCTTGGATACTATTACTATTAAGCTTGTTATTAGTCATCATAACGGTTCTGGGTTTATCTGCTGGTAGTGAGTTTATTCATCCAGTGACAGTGGTGAAAGAATTGTTGGGCTATGGGAATGGAGATTATGATTTTGTCTTACATACATTAAGGCTCCCGCGTGTCTTAATGGCCTTATTAGTTGGTGCTGCGCTGGGAGTTGCCGGTTTAATTTTACAAGGAATTATTCGTAATCCTCTTGCTGCCCCAGATATTATTGGTGTAACGAGCGGAGCATCGATGGGTGCAATTATTTTTATCGTGTACTTTATGGGATCAGTCAGCATTCAATTTTTACCGTTAGCTGCTATATTAGGTGCTGGTATTGTCTCCTTCATCATTTATCTACTGTCATGGAGAAAAGGAGTCACACCCATTCGTATGGTATTAATTGGAATTGGTATCTCAGCCTTAGCAAAGGCAGTTGTGACGATGCTGCTTGTGATCAGTAATGTAGCCGCTACAACGAAGGCTTATTTATGGCTGACAGGTAGTTTGTATGGGGCTAATATGCAGGATGTCTATTTGCTATTACCATGGCTAGTCATTTTAGTGCCACTAACATTTATTTTAGCAAGAACGGTGAATGTGAAGGAATTAGGCGATGAAATAGCGATAGGGCTAGGCGTAAAAGTACAAGTGTATCGTGTACTTTTTCTACTCATTAGTGTAATGCTAGCTGGTTCTGCAGTAGCTTTTGCTGGTGGCATTGCCTTTGTTGGATTAGTGGCTCCTCATATGAGCAGAATGCTTGTAGGGCGTTCCTTTGCAGGATTAATTCCTGTGGCAGCTATTATAGGTGGAATCATTGTCATTGTAGCTGATATTGTGGCACGCACAGCCTTTTTACCAAAGGATTTACCTACAGGAGTCTTTACTGCTGCAATTGGCGCACCATTCTTTATTTATTTATTATTTAGAACGCGCAATCAATAAAGCTCCATGTTAAAAAGTTAAAAGCGGGAGAAGAAGGTGACAGGATTTTGAAAAATGTCTTAGAAGCACAAAATTTACATGTAAGCTATGGAGAAAATCTTATTTTAGAGGATTTGAATCTTCAAATACCAAAAGGAAAAATTACAGTACTAGTTGGGGCCAACGGTTGTGGAAAATCTACACTACTTCGGACATTTGCACGACTACAAAAAGCGAAGTCGGGTGAAATTTTTTTAGATGAGAATAAACTAGAGGCCATTTCAACGAAAGAGGTGGCGAAACGTTTAGCTATTCTGCCGCAGGGCCCTGTTGCACCAGAAGGATTAACTGTTCAGCAATTGATTAAGCAAGGTCGTTATCCACACCAGAGCTGGTTAAAGCAATGGTCTACAGAGGATGAAAATATTGTAAAAAATGCGCTTGCAGTAACGCAGATGACTGAATTTGCCGATCGTCCAGTAGATGCATTATCAGGTGGTCAGCGGCAGCGTGTATGGATTGCTATGACATTGGCTCAAAAAACAGATCTTATTTTACTAGATGAACCTACAACTTATTTAGATATGGCTCATCAAGTAGAAATTTTAGATTTACTATTTGATTTAAATGAAAATGAAGGGCGTACCATCGTTATGGTATTACATGATTTAAACTTAGCCTGTCGCTATGCCCATCATATTGTGGCGGTGCGTAATAAACAGGTTTATGCCCAAGGGAAGCCAGAGGAAGTGGTAACAACAGAGATGGTCCAGACTGTTTTTCGTATGGATTGTACCATTATTAAAGACCCGCTCTTTGGTACACCTTTATGTGTGCCACATGGCAAGGGGCGAACAGTTCAATCAGTGGAATTAGAGGAGGTAGGGATCTGTTGAGCCTCACACTGTCAGCTGAAGAAACATCAGTGTTACTAAGAGACTATCGATTGGCGATAGAGCCTGCAGTAGATGCTACATACTCTTTATATGCCAAAAATTTATTGGACAATGAACAAGCTCTAGATTATTTACAAAAAATTGCCCATTTCTTTCAATCGCCCTCTATCCTAGTTACGGCATCGTTATTTGCGAAGCGCTATAGTGTCTTAACGATAGCTTCAGCATTCTATGCTATGTCCAGATACGATAAAGGACTACATTGCAGAATTGAAAATATGTGGGTAGAAGCGGAATATGCAAAACCTTGGCTTCCTACTATTCGGCTAATTGATCGCACAGTGTCAATACCTACTGAAGACCGTGAAAAATGGCGTGATGAGGTTCTTAGAGAAATCTTTGCGAATAATTTAGCGAAGGTTTGGCGGTCATTAGCGAAAATAAGTAAAATCCCAAAAACAATCTTATGGGAAAACACAGCTATTTATGTGAATTGGCTCTATGAAACAAAAATAGGGGAAGGGGCCAGCGAGCAAGAAAAGGCTCGTATACAAGAGGATTATCACTATATTGTAAACCTAGCACCAGGCTCCATTTTTGGAGAAAGGAAAAATCCTTTGACGAACTACTGTGGTCCTAAAGTGAAAATTATGGAATCGGAGCAACCTGTACGCTTGAGAAAAACATGTTGTTTCTATTATCATACCTCTGATGAAGCAAATGATTTTTGTATCTCCTGTCCAAAAATAAAAAGATGATCATAACACAAAATCTCTAACCACCAAAAGTGAGTAAACACTTATATCATTTCATAAGTGTTTATTCACTTTTATGTTGATCATCAATACCTGCCAATAAATAAGGAATTACAGGTTTGATAAATTCTTCGGGTTGTATCTCCTGATTGCTAGTTCTCCATTCTATAGAAGCCCCATAGATTCCCCAGCTTAATATTACAGCAGTCATTTTTAGCGCTTCGTTCTCTGTCGCTGCATTTTGTTTCAATAACATTTTGTAAAAGATAATTTCAAGCTGCTCTCTAATAATTCGAGCAATTGTCTCTTCATAGCCTCTATGACAACGATTAGACAATGACTTTTGAAAATTAGTTATCGCTTTAAAGAGAATAATGAAAGCGCCTTCATTAAGTTCGTTATACTGTAGAAAGTCATCATTCAAATTAATTAATAATACTTCTGACAGTACCTTCTCTAACAAATCATATATATCTTCAAAGTGATAATAAAAAGTCGCACGATTAATCATGGCCTCTGTCGTAATATCCTTAACCGTTATATCCTTGAACTCTTTTTTACTAGAAAGTGCAATGAAAGAATCCATGATTAATTTACGAGTCCGTATAACACGAAGATCTGTCTTAGATGAGGTCATTACTTAGCACTCCTTTTTAAACAATTTCTAAAAAGTGTTGTATAAACAACAATTCAAATAAATTATTGGTTTAATGATGGTTTTATTATGAATAAAATACAACTGTAAGGCAAATAAGAGAGTTATATATTTATTCTTAACGAAAGTAAGAAAAGGGGATAGTCAATTGAAGAATCATCCAATGGTTTGTGATTTAGAGACAGGTGTATGTGGAGTAGCTAGCGAGGATGAATTGGGGATGATTGATTTTAATCAACCAAAGAAATCCGTTGAAGTATACTATGTAACTGATCCAATATGTTCTCATTGTTGGGCACTCGAACCCGTTCTTCGACGCTTTATAGAGCAGTACGGACACTATTTTAACTTTCATACGATTATGGGAGGATTACTAGAAAAATGGGGTGATGGTCCAGTAGACCCTGCAAATGGAATATCAGGACCTGCGGATGTGGTAGGACACTGGAGAGAAGTTGGAGAATATTATCGCATGCCAATAGATGGAACAGTGATGATGAATAATCCAGTGCAATCATCCTATCCGCCATCTCGTGTTTTTAAAGTGATTCAAAAAAATCAGCATGATGCTACAGCATTTGAATATTTGCGCAGAGCAAGAGAAGCGTTATTCATATTTAATCAAAATATTGCAGAGGAATCCGTTATGATTGACATTGTAAATAAGCTGGGGCTTGACGGAGGGGCTATTGTACATGAATCAGAACAAACAAGCGGGCAACAGTTATTAAATGAAGATTTTGATCTTGTAAGAAATCTAGGCGTAAGAGGATTTCCAACTATTATTATGATGAATGAGGATAATAAAGGCTTAAAAATTGTTGGTGGACGTCCATTTGTAAACTATGTGGAAGGACTAAAACAAGTTCTCAATTTTGAAGAGCTGCAACCAAAACAACAGCCATCTCTTTTAAGCTTACTTGAAAAAGAAAAACTTCTATTTTCCAAAGAAATTGAAGTCATGTATGATTTGGAAAAGTCAGAGGCTATAGCTTATGTGAAAAAAGAGCTTTCATCAGATCAATATGAAATGAAGGAAATGCTCGGTGAATGTTATATTACTACTAAATAATGAGGAGAATGGCAATGACATACGTATTACAGGTAGATTTTAAATTGGATGGACCATTTGGTGATGAGATGGCAGAAGCGTTTTCTGATTTAGCAAAAAGTATTTATGAAGAGGAAGGACTTTTGTGGAAAATTTGGACAGAGAGCCCTGAAACAAACGAAGCAGGCGGCATCTACCTATTCGAATCTAAACGCACAGCTGAACAATATATAGAAATGCATTCCAAAAGGCTAGTTGAATTTGGAATCACTACTATCAACGCAAAAATCTTTGCTATCAATTCAAAACTGACTGAAGTCACGAAGGGTCCAGTAAAACAATTAAAAAAAGCTGATGCATAGTAGAATTGCTAGCTAAATCAAAGGAGTCTAATTTCTAATTAAGAAGTTAGACTTTTCTATATTTAAGGATGAATAAATATTCAGAATATTGTGAGGTTGAACCAAATATGTTGTAGCGTTTACAATAGTTTTATAACACGTTTATGGTATAAAAACATGAATAATGTGAGTGTTATTCTATTTAATGCTCAATACTTCAAAGCTTTTATAATAGTCCTATAACAGAAGGAGGGATGAGATGTTGAATGAAAACAACATTTTTTTGCTTGTATAGTAGTACAACAATTGATAAATAAATGTTTCTTATAAACACTATTTTAATTGTTGTAATGCAAAATACATAAATTATTGAGATTAAAAGAGATGAGGTTTTAGAAAAAAATGAAAAAGTATTCTGTTGCTACATATTTTTCCTTCATTATTCCTTCTTTAATTGGTATCTTTCTATTTATGACCCCCATTTTAACGGAAGAGGGATGGAAAGTACCCATTGCCATATTAGCTAATGTTTTAGCGGGGATAGTGGCTCCAATCATTAGCTATTTTACAATTGGAATGTTTGCCATTTCTGCAATTGGTGCACTCATAGCGAAATTTATACCACGTAAAAATGCTAAAGAACCTAGTATTTTAGATACATTGTTTTATGTTAATTGGTTTTGGACAATTACTCGTATTATCGGTTTAGCCTTTGCTTCAATGGTGGTCTTCAATTTTGGACCTTCTGCCATCAATAATGAAAATACGGGTGGACTCCTAATGGATCCAAATGAGGGGCTTGTGACGTTTTTATTTACCATTTTTTTGTTTGCAGGTTTCCTTTTACCATTTTTAACAAACTTCGGTTTACTTGAATTTTTCGGGACAATGATGGTGAAAATTATGCGGCCACTGTTTAAAAGTCCAGGACGTTCTTCAATTGATGCTCTTACGTCATGGGTTGGAGATGGCACAATAGGTGTGTTAATGACCAGTAAACAATATGAGATGGGGAACTACACAAAAAAAGAAGCTGCGATTATTGCCACAAGTTTCTCAGTAGTGTCCATCACATTCTGTATCGTTGTATTGGATACTGTACATTTGGCACGCTATTTTATTCCTTATTATTTGACAGTAGTCCTTTGTGGAATTGTATTAGCCATTATTATGCCTCGAATCTATCCACTTGCGAAAAAAGAAGATACGTATATAGATGGGACACCAGTAGATTATTCACGTGAGAAATTACCAGAGGGCTATAATTCTGTCTCACATGGCTTAGAGAATGCACTTGCTATTGCGCATGCAAATCGTGATCCTCGACAATTTTTCAAAGATGGCTCTAGAAATGTAATTGATTTATGGGTGGGTGTTGCCCCTATCGTTATGGCTTTTGGGACAATTGCCTTAATGCTTGCTGAATTTACAAGTATTTTTGTGATTTTAGGAAAACCGTTCGAGCCAATTTTAACTGTCCTTGGCTTGCCTGAAGCGGCTGAAGCAGCGCAAACTATGGTCGTAGGCTTTGCCGATATGTTTCTACCTTCTATTTTAGGTGCAGGGATTGAATCGGATGTTACTAGATTTGTTATTGCAGTTGTTTCTGTGTCACAGCTGATCTACATGTCTGAGGTAGGTGGACTTATTTTAGGTACAAAAATTCCATTGAAATTTTTGGATTTAGTCGTCTTATTTATACTACGTACGCTTATTTCTCTTCCAATTGCAGCATTGGTTGGTCATCTACTCTTCTAACTAAAATGCCAAGTCTTAAATGGACTTGGCATTTTTTATAAACAGATTGTGATCGATTTTCTTTAGACGTCTCCATAACGTAAGCGTGTAGATAAAGAGTACTAAAATGATAAGATAGACACTTAACATGGAGCCTTCCGTATTTCCCATAATGTTGAAGAAATTATTCAGTCCATGGAAAATAATTGTTACGATAATTGATTGACCTTCCAATACAAGTAAAGCTAGAACAAGGCCAACTAAAAGAGCATAGATGATTTGAAGAATCGTATCTTCTAGAGATTGGCCACCTAGTAATTGTAACGCATGTGTGACGCCAAACAATATACTAGAAATCCAGACAGCAGAAAAAGCCCCTTTTGCTACTAGCATGCGTAGCATAATGCCTCTAAATACAGACTCCTCAATAAACGCTACTATGAAAATTTGCATGATAAACATGACAATTAAATCACTAATAGATGTCATATTCAATCCTTTTGTGCTTACTAAGATGATGCCTAAAATAAGAAGAAGTGGTAAGGTGATGAAGAAATGATTCTTTTTAATAGGATAAAAGAAATATTCTCTCCATTTCTTTTTCGTCGCTATATACATGAAGAGTCCTAATGCAAATGGGATTAACAGCGCAAACTGTAGAAAAGGGCTTGAAGGTTGTTTAATAGAAACAAAGGCACCATTTAAAACATAGAAAAATATGAGTAGTGACTCTAAACCAATTATTTTCATCAACATTTTTGGGGTCATGTTATTATCTTCCTCCTATTCTATTTATACAGGATTTACAGAAACCTTTCGCATACTAGCTGAAATAACTAGATAGAGGAAAATACTAACAACAAACATGCTCCCTAAAATCGCTAATATAGATGAATTGGCTAATAGTTTATACAACGGAGAATACCATTCAAAGATCACCATTAATATAGGTATTAATGCAAGGAAACCAATTAAGCTATAGCCTCCTAGTATGCCTAAACGATAAAAAACAACGTTAAGGAGAAGGCCAGAACTTAGACAAAATAAAAGCAAGATTGTATCCAATACTACTGTTTGTAAAAATGAATGGGTAATATCAAAAAATAAGATAGGGTGGATGATAATAATATCTTTGATCTTGAATAGAGTAGAAACATAAGAAATGATTTGATGAGCACATGCAATCATCAAGGCACCGACCAGACTCCAGCTGATAAAAAATAGCCCGACATACAACATATATTGCTGACGACTTAATCCTAGCTTTAAAAAATAGGGTAAGGTTTTATTGAGAAGCTTTGTTGCCATCGTACTGTAAAAAATATAAACAGGAATTGAAATAGTCATAGCAAATGATACATATTGACCGAAAAATGCATCTAAGAAAAATGACAAAAGCACGATAGAAAATAAAATGCTCCAAAAAATAATATTTTGCTTCTTATAGCTTTGAAATAAGATATAAAAACTGCCTTTCATCGTGTTCATCGCCCCGGCCTCACTTTCTGTTTACTTAAATAGACGAGCATATCTTGAAGAGAAACAGATTCAAGCTTAATGTTCTGATCTTCAATGGATTGACCATTTGCGAAGACAATAGCTGTCATCTCTTGCATAAATGTATGTTGATAGATTACTTGTAAATCCCCAATTGCTCTCTCAACATCTGAGGCATTGCCTTTTACAGCCACAATATGCTCTCGCCATTCAACAGTGGTCTTTTGGAGCAAAAGTTCGCCCTCATGTAGAATGAAAATTTCCTCAAATAGCTCGCTCGCCTCATCGATTAAATGTGTAGATAGAATAAATAATCGCGGATTTTCTGTTTGCTGCTCAATTAACAAATCATAAAACATATTACGTGCGGCTACATCTAAACCGATATACGGTTCATCAAAGATAGTAATGGAAGCACAACTCGCAAAGCCTGTAATAATTCCAAGTGCAGATACCATCCCTTTTGAAAGATTTCGCACTTTATCTTTTGGATTCAGGGCAAATACTTGTAGCAGTTCTTGAGCTAGCTCCTCATCCCATTTTGGATAAAAGAAGCGATTGGCCTTTAATGTTTGGGCAATGGTCATTTCTTCTTGAAAGTTGCCACTTTCAGCGATAAAGCAAATATCACGTAATGTGGAAGGGGAGTTGAAGACATCTTCTCCGTTAACTAAAATTTCTCCGCTTGTCGTAGAGATGAGACCTGATAATAAATTTAAAAAAGTCGTTTTGCCAGCTCCATTGTGTCCTAAAAAGCCAATATTCTTTGGCCCCTCCATGGTGAAAGAGATATTTTTCAAAGCTGTTTTATGTTTATAGGATTTCGTGACATTGCTCACATTAATTTTCATTCATGATCCCCCTTGCATCAATTTTTGTAACTCTTCATCTGAAATGCCTAGACGTCTTGCTTCCTTTTTCAATGGTTCAATATGTTGCTGGAAAAAGTTTTCTTTACGCTCAGTAATTAAAATATTTTTGGCGTCTTCATGTACAAACATACCGACACCTCTCTTTTTATAAATGACGCCCTTATCCACTAATTCATTCATGCCTTTCCCAGCAGTTGCAGGATTAATCTGGTATTCTTTTGCAAACTCATTTGTAGATGGAATGCGATCTTCAGGCTGTAGCTGTCCATCTAGAATGGCATCTTCTATTCTTTCACGTATTTGTTGGAAAATGGGCTTTTCGTTATTTAAAGAATGAATCACAATCCACCTCACTTGTTAGTTGGTTAATCACTTATGTAACTAACCATATAACTTGTGGTATTCATTGTCAATGATTTGGTAAAAAAATGTACAAAAATTTTTACATGTAGAAAACCTTCTTATTCTTGAGAGGGCTCTAAGTAAACTAAATAGATGAACATGTTATTCATGAAAAAACTTCCTTCACTTTCTATGTTTGAAAATAGCTTGCATCACAAAATATTATCAAAAAATACTAGTAACTTGGCTAGAGTTCCATTTTTGCATATGTGTCACATAACCACTATGCATATACTGTGGCAAGAGGGGGGGAGGTGAGCTTTTATGAGAATTAACTGGAAGGTTCGTCTTCAACATATTCCATTTCTACTAGGGCTATTTTCATTGTTGCTCTTACTTGCACAACAAGTGGCTGCAATTTTTGGCTATGATTTTACAGGTGTGATGAGTGAACAAATAGCATCTATTTTAAATACAATCTTATCCATTTTTGTGTTAATGGGGGTCATTGTCGATCCAACCACACGGGGCACTAGTGATAGTGAACGTGCCTTAATGTATCGGAGACCGAGATAAAATGAACAAAAAGTGTAATTTTACAACAAGAATAAATATGTTATAATGTTAGAAAATTGATAAAGTGGGGAGGATGATTGAATGTCCCTTGAATTGGAGCGCAGAATTGTGAAGCTCGAGGAGGAAATGGCAGATTTACGTCAGGAGTTGTCAGTATTAAAAGGTTCGCAAAGCACTGAAAAAATTAATACTCTTGATGCCAGACAGTCGATGATCAAGCAATCAGAACCAATTAAACCAAAACCAGTACTGGAGTCGAAGCCTATCCCGACTAAAGTAGCGGAAAAAGAAGTGCAACCACAGCCATCGATGGAGGAACGTGTTATGTGGGCACTTCCAAAAGTATTCATGGTTATTTTAGTAATGGGTGTACTTTGGGGTCTAAAACTTGTCAGTGACTATGGCTATTTATCGGATGGCGTGAAAATCATCCTTGCCTATGTACTATCGGTGGGATTGGCGGTTATTGCCTATGTACTAGAGCGTAGGAAAGTAGGCTCATCGGCTATAACGATTTCTTTATATGGTGGGGCATTTATTGTCGGTATTTTAACAACCGCAGCGAGTGCCATATTATATGAAATCATTGGTCTTATCCCAGCACTAGGCATTACGCTGCTTTATATTGGTTATGGCATTGCCATTAGCTATTTGAAGAAAAATGAAGCACTAACTGTTTTTGTTGCCTTTACATCATTATTACTACCTTACTTACTAGAATATATGGATTTTAGTGCTGTCATTATCTTATTATTTGTGGTCGTATTGTTTGCTGCATTGCAATTAGTTATTTACCAGCACAAGCAAAAAATAGCCCTTTATATCGCCACATTCTTTTCAGTGCTAGCAGTGAGTGTTGTAGCATTTATGAATAGTGATCAGCAAGTAGTTTTTGCACTTGGCTTACTTGTGATTCTAGCAATCTTTTACGCAATATGGTGTTTACTGTATAACGCACAATCCAAATGGAAGCCACTTCACATCGGACTCCAATTTTCTTTAGGCTCATTTAGTTTATTACTGCTGAACCTGATCATTCGTTCTCTTGAAAATGGAGAAATGCTACTCCTCATTTTAATGGCTTTATTTGGCGCTGTAGCCTTTTATAGCTATCGTCAAAAATGGCAGGAGGTATTGGATAGTGCTGTGACACTCATGTTTATCGCCTTCTGTAATATGATACTTCTATTGAATATTCCGAATAAAGTGGATGATTTATTGTATCCTTTGATTGCATTTGCAGGCGTGATGATGAGCTTACGAATACGTGCAAGTATGATGAAGGTTGTTACTTCACTTTCCCTTGTGATGACATTTACACTAAACTATGTTTTCCATGAACCAAGTCCATTTTTCAGCATCGATCATTTAAGCTTATTTATGCCAATCATCTATTTCATCATTATTTATTTATATGCAAGACGTCCAAAAGAGACACTCTCACCTTTTGAAAAGGTCATGAAGGATTTGTACGTAATCGATATTTTAGCAGTGGTCACAGCTGGCTATTTCTTAGCCTATATTAGCAAGCTAGATGCCGTATACTTTACAGCCACAAATGGCATTCCATATATGGTGTGTATCGTATTAGCTGCCTTATTTACTGGTTCTTTATTTGTAGAGGAAACTTACAAAGGACGTGCTTTAACGCCAGTACTTGGCGCATTTTTCCTACTAGTCTCCTTGATGATTAGCACTAGAGTGACAATGTTGGAAAGCTTAAACAGTATCACTAGATTAATTTATATAGCAGTGATTGTAGCGGTTGTCGCTGATGTGCTTGTAAAAGGAATTATTTATCGATTGTACGAGGACCGTCTGGGGAAATATGTGGACGCCATTGTAAGTACGGGTATCGTGCTCACGATGATTTCGATATGGGGGCTGATCCATCAGTTCACGTTTAACAACGCCCTTGATTGGAAGCTAAGTATCGCCCTTACAACTATTACATTATTCTTAACAGCTAGTGTTTCACTATGGATTAGTTCCACACAACATTTAAAAACATTGCGCACAACAGGCTTTATTATTTTAGTTATCGCATTTATTAAGCTAATTTTCTTTGACTTATCTGCCCTTGATTTATTAATTAGAGCTGTTCTATTTATTACCATTGGTGGTATTGGGATGCTGTTGTCGGGTAGGTTGTTGAGGAAAAAGGAGTAAATGGAAAAGCACATGGACAATAAAATTTTATTATCCATGTGCTAATTTATATTTCTAGTATAATATCTTCTGTGATATCTACCTTAGGAGGGGATGGAGGAGTGTTTGGTTTATTGTTGTTGTCGTTACCGCCATTTTCATTTGAAGCATTACTTTCACTAAAGGTGATGGAAGCGCCACCATCTACAAGAATTGTATCGGCAACAATTGCTCCTTTAATACGTGCACCTGCTACTACTTTCACATCAGCATTTGGTGCGATAATATGTTGTCCTTCTGAATTAAAGCCCCCATTAAATGTAATATTATTTCCTCCTGAATAAATATTCCCCTTTACACCTACGCCTCCTGAAAATGTTAAATCTGCTTCCTTTGCATAAAGAGAGCCGTTGAGCTGAGTTTCATTTGAAAGTGTCAACGGTTTAGAGCCACTATATAAAAAGTTAATTTGACTAACATCACCGCCGTTGTTAAAGGAGCCTTTAATGTGGAGCGAGTCTTTTACATAAATATTTAGCTTTCCTGTACCAATGATTTTAATATGTCCCTGTAAAATATTTAGATCTTCAATATAAAGATCTTTATCCGAATCACCAATATTGATGGTAATGGTATTATTTTGACCGACTTTAAATTCTTTAAAATGCGTATTGCCACTTAAATTAAGTGTGTAATCCGATGCCATCCAGTTATCTGCTTGGAAATTCCCATTATAAATAATATTGGTTTTATTTGATGAACTTTTTATAAGTTCCTCATTTGGAGGATAATTTAGTTGAGCTAAATCATTCATTCGATCTTCTGGAAACGGTGCAAGTGCATTCCCAGCAGGAAAATCTTGAGCCTGAGTGGTTTGATCTTTGAATTTATTAAGATATTCAGGGACATCAAGATTTTCGGGAGAAACACCTATGTTACCTGTAATTTCTGTGCCTCCGGTTAATTTAACTTTTCCTCCAGCACTTGCTACATTACCAATAATTTTACCCCCACCATTTAGAATAATGTCACCTTTTGTTTGGACAGTATATTCTTTTGGAACAAAATGTCCACCGCTATTTGACCCGTTATTTGATCCTCCATTAGGAGAACTACCGTCTTCTATGTCGTCATTACCATCTGAATAGTTTAATTCCACTGCTATACTTTGTTGTAATGTCCGGTTTATAGATGTTCCCTCAAACTCACCTTTTGCCTCAATTATATATTGAAGGCTAGCTGCACTTTTTAGTGTAAGAAGTACATTTGCTTTAGGGGTATGCTTAAATTGGTCTTCGAATGTAGGTGTATTAAAATCTCTAAACCTTTCCTCTAATTTTATTGGTTTTCCTTCTTCATCGGTTTTAGTAGGATAACCTAATTGTTCTAATTTTCTTTTTAAAATTTTTTCAAAATCTGGAGGATCAAGTAATGGATTTTGCTCATAAGCAATTTTTTGATGTTGATATTCCTTAGTTGCTGAACTTTTGGCAGATTCAAATATTTTTCGAGAATACTCACGCCCATAGTTTAATCCGGCCTCTGCAATATAGTAAACTGATTGATCGTCTCGTTCATGATCAGCGGTTTTTAAAGTATTATTCGAAACCTTTAAAATACTTAATCCCAACACTGTTATTAAAATAATAGTGAAAAAAACAAGTAAAAAAGCATAACCATGCTCATTCTTCAATAATATTTTATTTTTTTTCATAGAACTCCTCCTCGTTTAAAGATTTTACTCTTATGGTGTTTTCATGCCCCGTGAAGTTAATTCTGAACTTATTTCTTTATCTGATGTATTTTTTATACGTATAGTTAGAATGATAGGCTTATTTTGATTATCATGATTTTTATTTTTTAGTTCAAATTCTTTAATATTTGTTGCAATAATCTCACCATTGCGGGTAATTGTATTGTTAGAAAGGATATATGTTTTTTGTCCGTCTCTGGTTGTAAATGTATCAGTAGCATCATCAAATTGCGTTGCTTTCCGAAAATCCTTGGTAATTAATTTTAGGGCGTAAGAAGTATCCTGTAAATTTTTGTTATTTTTAGCTTGTTTTTGGTGTGTTGATGTGCTGGAACTTAATATGCTAAATAGAAGAACAGAGATAATACTGATTATTACCACTACGGCTAATGTTTCAACTAAGGTAAATCCTTGCTGATGTTTTCTTTGCATTTATATCAGCCTCCTAAATTCAATTTATATCTATTTTCTATTTTGCACTTGATGTTCATATCTTCTTTGACTTCTATAATAATAGGGGTTAGTCCTAAATTGTCTTGTTGTTTTAATGTTACATAAATATGTACAGCATCGACTGTTTTTACCCAAGTAATGCTATTCTCACTAGTAGATTCTTTATTATAATCTAGCTGCGTTTCTAACACTGTTTCTATAGGGTCATTCCGATATTCATAAATACTTTCCATTTCCTTTTGTGCAATATATGTAGCATTTACAATATCATCAGAGGTTGCTGTGGTTTTGCTAGTTTGTAAAAAAATCCCCATAAAACTTAAAAGGATAATAGAGATTAAAACGATTGAGGCAATAACTTCGATTAAGGTTAGACCATGCTCTCGGTTTATAAGACTAGTTTTTTTCATGATTCCCTCCTAATTAGCTGTAATTTTGATTGTTTAACTTAGTTTTTTTCAGCAGACTACATCGAATTTTTTAATTTTTATGCTTCTTCTTATTCTATGGGTGTTTTAAGGTAAACGTATTATTTAAAACTAGATAAAAATAACTATCAAAGATATTATAACAAATTCTAAACTTACATCTAATTAATATTTAGATTCATTGATAGTTCTTTTTAACTAAGTATTGAAGAATTTTTGAATTTTTGTGTAAATGTCAAAAGAAAAACCGGAAGAAAGTTGCATTTTTAGTAGTGTCAGAATACCATAGTTGTAGTATCATTTGTATATAAATAGAAAAACCACTAAGTTAAATAAAGGATGATGTGGATGAAAACATACATAAAAATAATTAGCTTGTTTTTGGTAATTGTTCTAATTGTGGGATTTTTTGTTCCATCATTTGTGCTAAAAGACACAGTTTTTGCTAAAGAAGATCCCAAATCTTCAACCATTGGAGGGATGGAGATCACTGATGTGAAAACAGCAGATTTAGCAACTACGCTACAAAATGCAATCTCAGAATGGCAAGGCTCGGAAGTAGAAATTGTTAGTGATGGAATTTCAAAAACCATTGACCCGAAACAATTTAATTTTGATATAGCCACAGCGATTTCTCAGTTTGAAATGCTAACAAAAAAGCCTTGGTATGCTTTTTGGCATAAAGAAAAAGTAGTTCATATTCCCATTCCTGTTACCGTCAATGAAGCAATTACGCAGCAAATAGATGAAGCAGGTGTTTGGGATACAGATAAAACACTACAAAAACTAATCTTACAAGCCAGCTATTTGAAGGAGCATAAGGTTGAAGCTGTTATCAATCAAGATTCCATGCAAACCGGGGAAAGGATTGCCTTTCAGATTGCCGAGCTACCAGTAAATAGTCAAGGAGTAGCGAAAATCATTCCGTTATTAAATGATGTAAATCTAGTTCCAAATCAATCCATCTCATTGCTTACACTTTTAGGTGAACAGGCTGGGGTTGTCAATGATGCAGGTTTAGATTTTGTGGCATCAATGCTATATAGTGTAATTCTTCAAACGGACTACGAAATTTTAGAAAGACATTCTCAGGAAATAAATCCAAGCTATTTGCAGCAGGGAATTGAAGCAGATATCAATGCAGCATTAGCAAAGGACTTACAATTTATTAATCGGTCTGAACAGCTCGGTAAACTGAAAGCATCTATAGAGGGTAATCAATTAAAGATAGAAGTTTTTGCAGCCGCGAAAGACAAGGACATAACAGTACGTGTTAGCAAGGATAAAATTGTAAAGCCACGCATTATTTACCGCTATTCGGAGGATTTAAAGGCTGGACAGGAAAGAGTAGAACAAGAGGGTAAAGAGGGTTCAAGAGTCGAAGTTTATCGTTCCATTGTAGAGAATGGAGCAACAGAAGAACAATTCATTAGTAGAGATTATTATGCACCTCAAAATCGAATTGTTACGCGTTCTTCGCAGGAGCCTGTTATCATCACAACGCCTACTCAGAACGTAGGGGCGGGTGCATCAGATCCGGATTTAGAAGTGGATTTAGATGGCAATGGCTTGCCTGATGTGAAACCTTCAAAGCCAGAGGTAACAAAGCAAGAAGATGGACCAGAAATTGTCTATGGCTATTATGATAAGGGTGGTAATTTTGTACAAACAAGTCCATAACGATGGGAGGTATGTTTATGGCAATGAAGCCAGGGCGTAAACGTTTAGGGGATTTACTGGTGGAATCAGGTGTTATCACTGCTGACCAGCTAGAGTATGCATTAACTACTAAGATGAAAAATGAGAAGCTTGGAGATTTCCTTATTAAAGAAAATTTCCTAACAGAGCAGCAGCTTATTGAAGTCTTAGAATTCCAGCTGGGTATCCCTCATATCAGCCTGAATCAGTTTTCAATTAGTCCCGAATTATTACAGCTCATTCCTGCGGAGCTTGCAAAGCGGACAAATATTATGCCGATTCGCAAAGAAAAAAATAAATTATTTATTGCAATGGAAGACCCGATGGATTATTTTGCCATTGAGGAAGTTCGTATGACAACAGGCTGTCAAATCGAGACAAGTATTGCGGCTAAAGATGATTTATATCGGACGATAACAAAATACTATGATTTACAGGAATCAATGGATGCGGCCATGTTGGATTTGGCTGCCACTAGTACAGAAACACAAGAGGAAATAGAGAATGAGGATTCTCCTATTGTTCGTTTAGTGAATCAAATTATTGCGAATGGTGTCGCACAGCGCGCTAGTGATATCCATTTTGATCCACAAGAAACAGAGCTTCGTGTCCGCTATCGGGTAGATGGTGTGCTACGTACTGAGCGATCCTTGCCAAAGCACATGCAAAATGTCGTATTGGCTCGTATTAAAATTATGGGGAATTTAAATATTACAGAAAATCGTATTCCGCAGGATGGACGTATTAAAACCAATGTTAATTTTAGACCTGTCGATATCCGTTTAGCGACACTACCAACAGTTTATGGTGAAAAGGTAGTGATGCGTATTTTAGATTTAACTAATTCAGCCAATGATATTGATAAATTAGGCTTTAGTGCAAGTAATGAGGCACTTTTTAGGAAAATGATAGCCCATCCAAACGGTATGATGTTGATTACTGGTCCAACAGGCTCAGGGAAGTCCTCTACGTTATATGCAGCACTTTCTCATTTAAATGAAGAAGGCGTCAATATTATTACAGTTGAGGACCCAGTGGAATATCAATTAGATGGTATCAACCAGATACAAGTAAAAGAGGAAGTCGGCTTAACATTTGCGGTAGGTTTACGATCGATTTTACGACAGGATCCTGACATTGTGATGGTGGGGGAAATTCGTGACCTTGAAACAGCTCAAATTGCTATTCGTGCTTCACTAACAGGCCATCTAGTGTTAAGTACGCTGCACACTAATAGTGCCATAGAATCTATTTCAAGACTACATGATATGGGGATTGAGCCATTTCTACTATCCTCTTCCCTTGTAGGAATCATGGCACAACGTCTTGTACGTAAAGTTTGTCGTGATTGTGCTGAGCCATATGTATTCACTTCACGTGAACTTGAAATACTTGAGGAAAATGGAGTGGAGGGCGTAACGCACGGTAAAAAAGGTCGTGGATGTCCTGCCTGCAATCATACAGGCTACCGAGGACGTATGGCGATTCATGAAATCCTCCCTGTTGATCGTCAAATGAAGGATATGATTTTAAATCGTGTTGGTGATAGCGTTCTACGTGATTATATGAATGAGAAAGGTTTCCATACCTTATTAGTAGATGGATTACTAAAGGTTGTAGCTGGCAAAACAACAACATCAGAAATATTACGTGTTGCAAGTGCAGACTAGGGGTGAAAGAAATGACAGCATATTCAATCGTTGAATTATTAACACGTGCATTTGAAGAGAAAGCATCGGATCTACATCTAACAAAAGATATTCCACCAGTGTATCGTATTCATGGGCAGCTGGAGCATTATGGCACAGTCCCACTTGAAACAGAGGATTTGAAGGAAATGGTAAAGGTCATTCTCCCTGTACATAAACAACAGGAATTTGAGGACAAAGGAGAAACGGACTTTAACTTTTCATTGCCTGGGAAATGTCGATTCCGTGTCAATGCTTACCATCAGCGAAATGAAGTAACGATTGCGGCTCGTTTAATTGAGGCTAAAATTCCTTCTATTGAAGCGCTCAATATGCCACAAGTGTTATATAAGCTTGCGGAAAAACCACAAGGCTTAATTTTAGTGACTGGCCCAACAGGCTCAGGAAAATCAACTACCTTGGCAGCAATGATTGATCATATTAATGAAACGAGATCAAAACATATTATTACATTAGAGGATCCAATCGAATACTTGCATTCACATAAGAAATCTGTCATCAATCAGCGTGAGATTGGTGTCGATACGATGAGCTTTGCAAATGGTTTACGTGCATCACTACGTCAGGACCCAGATATTATTTTAGTCGGGGAGATGCGAGATTACGAAACCATTTCAACGGCTATTACAGCTGCTGAAACAGGACATTTAGTCATGGCTACACTTCATACAAGTAGTGCACCAACAACGATCGACCGTATTATAGACGTATTTCCACCACATCAGCAAAGTCAAATTCGTGTGCAGCTTGCGAATGTACTGCAAGGTATTGTTTCTCAGCGTTTATTTGTACGTAAGGATGTAAAAGGGCGTATTGCGGCGACAGAAATTTTAGTACAGGCACCTGCCATCTCGAATTTAATTCGTAATGAAAAAATCCATCAAATTCCAAGTGTGATGCAGACAAGTAAAGCATTAGGTATGCACACATTGGAATATTCGATGCAACACTTAATTACGACAGGTAAGATTTCACTTGAGGATGCACGACCATATATGAACGCTGGTGATTATAGTTGACGATATTTCGTTATAGTGGTCGTACCAAAACAGGAGCACCTAAAAAGGGCATTATCGAGGCACCAAATAAAAAGGTAGCCATGGAAAAGCTTCGAGCACAAGGAATTAATGCACGAGAACTTCAAGAATCAAATAGCATTTTACATAAAGATATTGCTTTTGGGACAAAAGTAAAGCACCAGGAATTTGTTATTTATTGTCGGCAATATGCGACATTAATTCGTGCTGGCGTTCCTGTCGTTGAAGCAACCCATATTTTGGGTGAGCAAACGCGGAGTAAACCACTGAAACGAGCATTGATGCAGGTTGAAGAGGATATTCGAAATGGGATGGCATTTTCAGATGCAGCAGGTAAACATCCAAAAGTGTTTCCATTGCTATTTGTCAATATGATGCGTGCTGGTGAGGCTACAGGAAACGTCGATGATACATTAGATCGTCTTGCAAGCACACTAGAGAAGCAATATAACATCAAGAAAAAAATTCAATCTGCCATGACCTATCCAGCGATTTTATCACTTTTAACACTGGTGGTTGGTATGTTTTTAATGGTGTTCATTGTGCCAACCTTTATGGATGCATTTAAAGAAATGAATTTGGAAATGCCGTTAATAACGGTCATTGTAGTAGGTATTAGTGATTGGCTCATTCAATTTTGGTACCTTTTGATTTTGGGACTATTGGTGTTAGTAGTGGGTTTACACTATTTCTATAAAAATAATAAAGAGTTTCATTATGCCGTCAATGTATTTTTACTGCGTATGCCAATCTTTGGACAGCTGTTGCAAAAGGATATTATCGCGAGAATGACAAGAACCTTGTCAACACTCTTTAGCAGCTCCGTGCCAATTCTACAAGCCTTAACAATTGTAGAAAAGGTTGGTGGTAATCCAGTAATGGGTAAAGTAGTACTGGAAGCCCGCGATAATTTAGAAAAGGGTGGCACATTATCAGAGCCACTTGAAAAAAGCTGGCTATTTCCACCGCTTGTTACACAAATGACATCAATTGGTGAGAAAACAGGGTCCTTGGATTACATGCTTGAAAAGATTGCTGATTTTTATGAAGAAGAAGTAAACCGTGCCGTCGATACAATGAAGTCACTTATCGAGCCTTTAATGATTGTGGTATTGGCCCTAGTTGTAGGAGTAATTGTAGCGGCTATATTCTTACCAATGTTCCAACTATATGAAAATATGTAATATTTACAATGTTTATATGGATGCCCGTTTGTTCCGCTTAATGGAAAATATCTACTTAGATTTGCTAACAAAAGAAAGCGGAAAGTAGGTATCTTCACGTTTAAGTATTAAAGGAGAGACTGGACATGGGAAATAGGCTAAAGAATGAAAGGGGCTTGACCTTAGTCGAGCTTTTGGCAGTCATTGTTATTCTAGCTATCGTTGCGGCCATTGCAGTTCCTGCTATAGGTAATGTCATTGATAATTCACGTTATAAGGCATTAAAGGCAGATGCTATCAATGTCATTCATGCCGCACAGTTTTATTTTATGGAGCATCCAAGTGCCGATCCATGGCAAGAGGTCAAAGTGAGAAAATTAGTATCCGAGGGTTATTTAGATAGTGCAGGTAAAATATTAGAGGCAGATAAAGAAAATCAATATGCTAATGTCCAATTTATGAATGGGGTCTATTACTTTAGTGCTCATGCAATTTATTATAGCAGTTGAAAATATATTAATTTTGATAATGCCACCTTACAGCATATTGCTGACGATATTCGCAAGGGCAGCAAGGGAACCGGTGGCAAATGTATTGGGCGAGATTGTGCAGCTTCGCCATAATGTTCAGAAGCGCGTGTACACACACTTCATATAAAACCATTAAGGAGGATTTCATTATGTTAAAAAAATGGAAAAATAAAAAACTATTGAAAAATGAGAAAGGTTTAACATTAGTTGAACTATTAGCTGTAATTGTTATCCTAGCAATTATCGCAGCAATCGCTGTACCTGCAATTGGTAATATAGTTAATAAATCAAAGGACCGTGCAATTTTAGCAGAAGCTTCTAATATTCTAGCAGGTGCAAAAATCGCTTATATAGATGGTGCTTGTGTGGATAATACATGTAGTAATACTGAGTTAAAACCTTTTGTGGATGGCATAGAGCTAAAGTCTGGTGATCAAGTAGAATATAATGAAACAAGTAAAGTATGGACAATCACCTACTCAAGATTAGGAAGTATAAAATTATCTGAATATAAAACAAATCTTAATGGAAATGCTATAACTGAAACTAATTTAAATACTAACTTGACAAAGGCGGGCGTTACTACAACGCCATAATCAGTCCTCCCAACCCACTCAGAAGCGCAAGAAAATTTGCGTTTCTGGCTGGGAAATGGATGACTAATTGAAAAAATCATTTATACTGAATAGGATAAGGAGGTCTTTTCACATGTTTAAGAGAAAAAGAAAGTCGCATGTTTCGATTGAACTGAAGGATTATGTGCTGCGTGCGATTGTGGCGAAAGGACCAGAGCCTAATCAGTGGCAGGGCTATGAATACCCTTTAGCAGCTGGAATCGTTGAAAATGGAACTATTATCGATGAGGTAGCTCTTTTTGAGGTGATTAAAGAGCAAGTAATGAAATGGACAGGGAAAAAACAGGCTGTTCGCATGTTTGTCCCTGATACGACGGTTCTATTAAAAAACTTTGAGCACCCTAAAGATGTAAAGCCTCAGGAATTACGAGGATATGCTGAAATGGAATTGGGACATTCCATTCATTTACCATTTCAAGACCCTTTAATTGATGTGTATGATGCAGATGCCGAGGATGGCAAGGCTATCTTATTTGCTGCACCTTCTGAAGAGATTACGAAACTTGTAGGGATGCTGTTAGATGTTTCATTAGAACCCGAAGCTGCTGATATTCGTGCGCTTTGTAATATACGCTTATTAGAGCATATGTCATTATTAGTGCCTAATAAAACATATTTAATTGCAGAATGGTCGATTAATGAACTCTCAATCAGTATTTTTTCCAATGGCCAAGTGGAGTTTTTGCGCTATCAATCTATTGAAGTAGATATGACGCAATGGCAGGGGAAGAAAGAGAATGAGTTTAACTATCAATTTATCTATAATGGCGAAGCAGAGAATTATCAAATGGTTGTAATGGATCAGGTTCTAGAGATTGATCGGATGATGAATTTCTTTAAGTTTTCTTTACATAAAGGTGAAAAAGCAGTGGATGAAATTATTATGCTTGGCGATAACCCATTATTGAAATCAATTGGAAACTTACTTGCTTCTAATTTAGAACCACCGCTAAGAGTCGTCGATGGGAAAAAGATTGAGAAATCATTTCCTCGCTTTAAGCGAGAATTTTCAACGTTGCTTGGCTTAGCTTTGAAGGAGGTTCGTTAATGGTTCCAGATATAAACCTCTTACCACAACTTGAAAAAAGAACAACCTCCCCCAAGCTTTTTTACAGCTTGGTGATTGTCATTGTGGGACTTATTGTAGCTTATTTACTTTTTTTATTTTTTACATCCAAAAGTGAATTGTCACGATTGACTGCAGAGGAACAGGCATTAACTACACAGCTTGATCAATTGCAGCAAGAGTTAGATGCACGACAAAGTGTCGATCAGGGTTCATTGGAAGAGTCTGTGACATTTATTCAAGGTGTTTCATATCCTGTAACACCGTTGATTGATGAAACGAAAACTTTATTACCAACCCATTCCTATTTACGTAGCTACGTTTTCGGAGAGAATACGGTGAATATTGAAGTGGATTTTGAAACGATGACAGATATATCGAAATATGTGGAGCGGCTTTTAATGAGTAGCTATTTTACAGACGCTCAAATTAACACGGTCTCAAACTTTGATATAGAGCTAGGTGAACAAAGGGAGTTAACACCCCAACAAAAATTTAAAGAAGTACCGCGCTATTCAGTGTCCATTACAGCGACAATCGATTTTATGTATTTAGCTGGAGGACGACGCTCATGAATAAATTAACGAGTAGTAAAAATTCATCTATGATCTTGTTACTTGCGCTAATAGCTGCTATTTTATTTGCGCTGTATTATTATTTGCTTTCACCAAAATTGAATGAAGTGAATGAAAAAGAGAGTAATGTGTTGCAGGTGCAGCAAGAATTAGCTAGTGTCAAAGAACAACTAGCTCAATTAGACAAGGAGCAGGGACAGCCTACAATCAATATATTAGCCTTAAGACAAAAGCTACCTGCAACAAGAGCCGTTGAAAAGATTATTCTTGATTTAGCTGAGATTGAAGAGGTGACAGGAACTCGTATACAGTCTTTAACTGTTCAAGGTGAGGACGGCACTGTGACACCTTCTGATGTATCGAATGATCTCAATATGTTGGAGCAGGCTGAAGCAGAGGTCAATGGTGATCAGCAGAACAAGGAGAGTACTACACCGATTGCATCTCTTTCGGAGGACTCTTTACCAACTAATCTAAAGCTTATTACTTTTATATTAGAGGTGGGTGCGCTTGATTTTAATTCTCTTGAAAGCTTTTTACAGGAGGTTGAACAATTAGAGCGTGTCATGAAAACCGATAAGATTGAATTTAAATTGCCAGGAGAGCAGGCACAGCTTGAGAAAGATGCAGATCTTACGTTAAAGGCAACAGTGCAAGTGACGACGTTCTATTACGAAGAACAACAATAAACTTTTTTGATAGGCGCCCCATACTTCATTTGTATGGGCGCCTATTGGTTTAGGAGGACATGAAATTGGAAATGGCTTATACGATCTTTATTTTTTTATTTGGACTTGTCTTTGGCTCTTTTTATAATGTAGTTGGCTTACGTATACCACAGAAGGAATCGATTGTACATCCTCCTTCACATTGTCCGAAATGCCAGAGACGACTAACGGTGCTTGATTTAGTACCCGTTTTATCCTATGTATTTTTAGGAGGAAAATGTCGGAGTTGTGGCAATAAAATTTCTTGGGTTTACCCATTCATAGAATTAATGACAGGTGTATTATTTGCCTTTGCTTATTGGCAGCTAGGCTGGGGCATAGAATTGATAGTAGCGTTCTTTTTTATCTCCTTATTAGTTATTATCGTTGTGTCAGATTTGGCCTATATGCTAATTCCTGATAAGGTATTAATATTCTTTTTACCTTTGCTAGCTATTGGACGAGTTCTGTCACCATTAACACCTTGGTGGGACTCTCTTGTGGGTGCTGTCGTCGGTTTTGGCATATTATATATCATTGCTGTGCTATCAAACGGTGGCATGGGTGGAGGCGATATTAAATTATTCTTTTTAATTGGTCTCGTTCTGGGTACGATTGATACACTATTAACGCTTTTTTTAGCTGCAGTGATTGGTATGATTGTCGGGATTACCGTTTTATCGAAGAACAAACAAGGGAGAAAAACACCCATTCCATTTGGGCCATCTATTGCATTGGCCGCAGTCATTGTTTATTTCTATGGCGATCTATTAATCAATTGGTATTTAGGCTTTTGGTAATTGTTCAATCTTCAAGAATGTGGAGGGAAGCAAGTGAAACCGATTATTGGTATTACAGCCTTTGTGGAGGATGATTTATCCTCTCGATTAAATGCTGCTTACAGCAAAAGTATTATTGATGCTGGTGGAATTCCACTGATTATTCCAATTGGAGTAGAAGAAGAGGCAGCCCAGATTTTAGCCCTTACAGATGGTTTATTATTATCCGGGGGTCATGACGTGCACCCATTTCTGTTCGGGGCTGAGCCTTCATTAAAACTTGGAAAAATTCATCCCGCGCGTGATACAGTGGAGTTAGCAATAATTGAAGCCGCATTCCAACGAAAGATGCCTATTTTCGGGATTTGTCGAGGGATTCAAATACTAAATGTTGCATTAGGTGGTACCTTATATCAGGATATTGATAGTGATCATTTTAGCACTAAATTACTCCAGCATATGCAGCAATCAGGTAGAGCTGTAGCTACCCACACTGTACAGATTATTGCTGACAATTTATTAGCGACTATCGTTGAACAAGAGAAGATAGCAGTGAATTCATTTCATCATCAAGCGGTGAATGTATTAGCAGAAAAATTAAAAGTAGCGGCAAAATCAAATGACGGTATTATCGAAGCTGTAGTTCATGAGGAAATGCCATTTTGCTTGGCTGTTCAGTGGCATCCTGAGGAACTAGCCATAGCAGGAGATGAGAGTGCTCAAAAGCTATTTTCAGCCTTTGTTGAAGTTAGCTTAAAATTTAAGAAGGAAGCTTAGAGGGCATTGTACAAAGAATCCAATCGTCTGTGGATTCTTTTTTTGCGTAAAAAAGAGGATACATGCTCTTAGAAGGAACATAATCCTCAAAACCTGTTTTAATAGTTAATGTACCCGTCTGTAAAGACCTACAACTTGTCCTAAAATAGAAACTTGATCGACAATAATAGGTTCCATAGAAGAATTTTCAGGCTGTAAACGGAAATGATTTTTCTCTTTAAAGAAGCGTTTTACAGTTGCTTCATCTTCAGCTGTCATAGCTACAACAATATCCCCGTTATTAGCTGTTGCCTTTTGTTTTACAATGACTAAATCTCCATCTAAAATTCCGGCTTCAATCATTGATTCCCCCATAATTTCTAGCATGAACAATTGATCTTCACTTGTGCCGTACGTATCGGGTAATGGGAAGTATTCTTCAATGTTTTCAATTGCTGTAATTGGAGAACCAGCTGTAACCTTCCCGACAAGTGGGACATGGATCACCTGTTGCTTTTGGATGGATTCTTCAGGCTCTAAAATTTCAATTGCGCGTGGCTTTGTTGGATCTCGACGAATAAAGCCTTTTTGTTCTAATCGAGCTAAATGTCCATGAACAGTTGAACTGGAAGCAAGTCCAACTGCTTCGCCAATTTCACGTACTGATGGCGGATATCCCTTAGCTCGTACCTCTTCCTTAATGAAAGCTAAAATGTCCTCTTGTCTTTTCGAAACTTTTTTCATGAGTGCTCACCTCTTTTTTCTAAAATCAATCTTCTTATTTGATAGTATAACAGAATGCGAACATGTATGCAAACATAGGTTCGAAAAGTGTTTGACAAAAACGTTTGTTCGCTTTATTATGAGAACATACATTCCGAACAAACATTCTCAAAAAGGGGTAATGATTATGACATGGTTTAAGAAAAACACACATATCTCAATTTTATTAGGAGCTTGCCTACTATTTGCAGCATACCTTTACATTACTGATCCAGGAAAAGTTAGTTACGCAGAAATCCAAATCGAACATGGGGATAGCTTGTGGTCGTTAGCGGAGCAATATCGTGGTAAAATGAGTACTGATGATTGGATAAAGCTTGTAAAAACGGAAAATGAACTAGCAGATATTAAAATTGTAGCGGGAAAATCTCTAGTTATTCCTGTAGTGAGTGATCAAGCCAGTCCCATCAATACTATCGAAATTGCGAGAAATGAACAATGATAAATAATCAACTGTCGGCTGTTGTCTATTGTCGCGTAAGTACTGAAAAAGAAACACAAAGCTCCTCATTAGAGCGTCAACAGGAAGAGTTGCTGCGCTATGCTAAGGAGCAAGGCTATGCGGTGAAGGGCGTGTTTAAAGATCAGCATAGTGGTTATGATGTAGAACGTGCAGGCTTACTAGAAATGCTTGATTTCATAAAAGATAAAAACATTAATGCCCTTTTTGTACAAGATGAAACTCGTTTAGGACGAGGCAATGCAAGAATGGCTGTATTGCATTTATTACAAAAATCAGCAACGGATGTTTTTTCTATGCGTGATGCTGGCCCAGTTCAATTAAATGAAATGGACACGATGCTGCTAGAAATTTTAGCGATTGTAGAGGAATATCAGCGTAGAATTCATAATGCTAAAATACGACGAGGTATGCGACGTGCTGTAGAAAACGGCTATCGTCCTGAAAATAATTTATCGAACAGAGGTAATCCGCAGGGGCAGGAGCGTAAAGATCTACCTGTAGATGAAATTGTAAAGCTACGCAAACGTGGATTTACCTTTGAAGAAATTTCTATAACGCTTAGAGGGTTAGGCTTTGAGGTAAGTAAGGCGACTGTCCATCGTCGTTTCCAAGAGCACCAAGAAAGATTAGCAGGAAAATAATATTCCTGCTAATTTTTTTTGTAAAAAACTACTGAGAGGAAGAAAAGCTCTCGATAATAACATTTTTAGGCAGTTGGAAAGGGTGCTCTTTATTTATTCGGTCATAAAACATGATGCCATTTAAATGATCGATTTCATGTTGTACAACGATGGCCCCATAGCCCTGTAACTGTACAATGATTTCATGTCCATCAATGTCGTAAGCTTTGACTTTAATCCTCTCATATCTCGGCACAAAACCAGGAACAGGTCGATTTACAGAGAGACAGCCTTCTCCCTCGGGTAGATAAATCATATTGATGGAATGACTCATTATTTTAGGGTTTATCAGCATCATTTCTTGGTCATCAAAGAGTACAGCAAACATTCGTTTATCTACACCAATTTGATTAGCAGAGAGTCCACTTCCAGGGCGAAGCTTATATTTTTTTACTAGAGTTGGATTTTGGCTATTTTTCAGATATTGTAGCATGGCTAGGAGGGTATTTCGGTCCTCATTGGTCACTGGTATCGCCACTTCTTGAGTTTGTTTTCTTAAAATTGCCGAGTGTTCTTTCACGAAATCCTTCATTGTAATCATATAATCTGGGTGAAATTTAGTCATAGATAAACACCTCATCAACACGGCTATTGAGAACCTTAGCAATCTTAAAAGCTAATTCAAGGGTCGGATCATATTTATCATTTTCAATACTATTAATGGTCTGCCTCACAACCCCACATTCTTTTGCAAGTGCAGCTTGTGTTATACCTAATTTTTTTCTCAAAATTTTGATAATGTTCTTCAGAATTATCCCTCCATTTTGTCTAAAGTATTAGATATATCGTAAAATAAGAATCAAGAAATGTCCAACTAATTAGACATTTATGAGTGTTGAAAAACAAAACAGTCAATTGAAGGGTAGAGATGGATTTCCGTTGCAGGCTGCTTGCTTTCTTGTAGCACACTGACGGAACGGAAATCACCCTACAGCCTTGTTAAAAGTTCTCATTCTACTAATGACATCATCTTTTTCAACAACATGAAATGCCCGATTAATTGGACATTTGGGTTTTAAATCATCACTTAATACCAATTTTCATCAAATTTTAGCTTTAACGCATGACCAAAACAAATACCGAAAGGAATAAAGCCTCTTCCTTTTGCTGTAATGATATTGCCATCTTGTACCACTAGTTCATCTGAATAGTTATGAAGCTCAAAGCACCCTAGCTGCTTCATGCCATCTAAAGGTAGCCCTACTGTATATTTTTTGTTTTGTAAGACACCTGCTTTTGCCAATAGGTAAGGGGAGCTAGAAATACTTGCAAGCAATCCTCCTTTTGCAGATAGATGACGAATGAAATCTAGTAAGCTCTCTTCAAGTTGTAATGTTGAAATATCCATACAGCCTGGTAATAGTAGACTATCAATATCGTCAAGCTCTACTTCATTCACGGGTAAATCAGCTATGCAATTTAAACCAGATTCTCCTCTGATAGGTTCGGTATTCGATCCTAGTGTGACGATGGGTTTCCCTCCTTGCATTAATATGGACAAAGCAACACTCAATTCATATTCACTAAATTGTGGGTATAATAACACCGCAGTTTTCTTCATTTCATACACCTCTTACCTTTAGATTGTTCCATTCTTCCTCTAAAATAGCGTAATAGTATTCATCCCACCAAGTCTCTCCATGAGGAATGCATTTTTTGAAAAATCCTTCTTGGCGCATACCGATTTTTTCCATGACTCGGTAAGAAGCGATATTTTCTGGCTGGCATGTGGCAATAATTCGATGAAGTTTCATTTTATTAAAGCCATAGTCTAATAGGGCCTGAGCAGCTTCAGAAGCATAGCCATGTTTATGATAGGCAGGATTCATAACCCATCCAATTTCATACGTATGGTCGCCAAAGTATTTGTGGAAAACAAGATGACCAATGACTCGCTGTTGTTCACGTAAAACAATGGCGAAATGTTTTGCTTGCTCGTTGCTATTCTCTGTTACGAAATTTTGAACCTGATCTTCATTCAACACACCCTCTGGCATATAGTGCATGACCGTTTTGTCGGACATATAGCTATAAACAGCCTGCCAATCTTGGGCTTCAAATGTTCGAATAAGTAGTCTAGGTGTTGTGATGTTCATGATAGCTCCTCCTATTATCTATCAAATTTTTCCTTTTATTATTAGTTATACACCTCTAACTTCTGGAAGTCATGTAAATAATGGCTAAGAAGTGTTTTTAAGGGTTGGTATAACTGCATTTTAAGGGAAACCATGCTATACTTTGCATACTGAGGTCATTAAGCTAGGTACTGAAAGGTGTGTAACCATGTTATCAAAGGAAAAAATTAACCGAATTAATGAATTATCTGCTAAAGCAAAAAGCGGACAATTAACAGAGGAAGAAGCAAAGGAGCGAACAGCGCTTCGCAAGGAGTATTTAGATACGTTTAGAGCAACTATGCGAGATACGATTGAAAACGTTAAAGTGGTCGATGCAGAAGGAAATGATGTAACTCCTGAGAAGGTAAAACAAGCACAAAAAAATAAATTTCTAAATTAATGTGACACAATTCAATAAAGTATGTATGAAAACGCAAATAGTATAACAAAAGCATTGTTTTCTAAAGCAATGTTGACTAAACTGTAAAAGAACAATATATAGGACGAGAAAGGATGTCACAATATAATGACTCAACACGCGGATCTTTTAGCAATTAATGCTATCCGAACTTTGTCAATCGATGCTATTGAAAAAGCAAATTCTGGTCACCCAGGTTTACCAATGGGAGCAGCGCCAATGGCTTATACGCTATGGACAAAACAATTACGCCATAATCCAGCAAATCCAAAATGGTTTAACCGTGATCGTTTTGTACTATCAGCAGGTCATGGTTCAATGCTTTTATACAGCTTACTTCACCTTGGAGGCTATGGTTTACCAATGGAAGAAATTCAAAACTTCCGCCAATGGGATTCATTAACACCAGGACATCCTGAATATGGTCATACAGTAGGGGTAGAGGCAACAACTGGTCCTCTTGGACAAGGAATCGCTATGACTGTTGGTATGGCAATGGCTGAGCGTCATTTAGCTGCTACTTACAATAAACCAGGTCATGATATCGTTGACCACTACACATTTGCGTTATGTGGCGATGGTGACTTAATGGAAGGCGTAGCAGCAGAGGCGATTTCATTAGCTGGTCACTTAAAACTTGAAAAATTAATCGTGCTTTACGATTCTAATGATATTTCTTTAGATGGTGACTTAGAAAAGTCATTTTCAGAAAACGTTCAAAAACGCTTTGAATCTTATGGTTGGAATTATTTAAAAGTGGCAGATGGTACAGATGTAGATGCTATTAATGCAGCCATTGAAGAAGCCAAAAAATCTACTGGCAAGCCAACATTAATTGAAGTGAAAACAGTGATTGGTTTTGGTTCTCCAAATAAATCTGGTAAAGCAGATTCTCACGGTGCACCACTTGGTACAGATGAAGTTGTCTTAACGAAAGCTGCCTATGAGTGGGCACATGAACCATTCCAAATTCCTGCAGAAGTTTACGATACATTTAATGCGGCTGCTGAAGTGCAAGGCGCACAACCAGAGGAAGCTTGGAATGCAAAATTTGCTGCATACAAAGAAGAATTCCCAGTGTTAGCAGCTCAATTCGAGAAAGCGATGAATGGTGAATTACCAGAAGACTTTGCTTCTGAGTTACCAGTATATGAAGCAGGTAAATCTGTAGCAACTCGTTCTTCTTCAGGCGATGCAATTAATGCTATTGCGAAGAAAACACCTTCATTCTTTGGGGGTTCAGCTGACCTTGCTGGCTCCAATAAAACAACGATGAAGGGTGCAGGAGATTTCTCAGCAGACGACTATGCTGGACGTAACATCTGGTTCGGTGTTCGTGAATTTGCAATGGGTGCTGCTATGAACGGAATGGCTCTTCACGGTGGTTTAAATGTATTCGGTGGTACATTCTTCGTATTCTCTGATTACGTTCGTCCAGCAATTCGTCTATCTGCATTAATGGGTCTTCCTGTAACATATGTATTCACACATGATTCGATTGCAGTAGGGGAAGATGGTCCAACACATGAACCAATCGAACACCTTGCATCATTACGTGCAATGCCAAACCTATCTGTTATTCGTCCTGCGGATGCAAATGAATCAGCAGTTGCATGGGAGCTTGCAGTAGCAGCAGAAAAAACACCAACTGTTCTTGTATTATCTCGTCAAAACTTACCTGTTCTTGACGCTTCTATTGAAACAGTACGTGAGGGCGTAGCAAAGGGTGCTTACACAGTGTCTCCAGCTACAAAAGAAGTGGCAGATGCTATTTTAATTGCAACAGGCTCTGAGGTTTCGCTTGCTGTCGAAGCACAAAAAGCATTAAAAGCAGACGGTATAGATGTAGCAGTTGTTTCTATGCCATCTATGGATCGCTTCGAAAAACAAGACGCAGCTTATAAAGAATCTGTTCTACCAAAAGCTGTTACAAAACGTCTTGCAATTGAAATGGGTGCATCATTCGGCTGGCATAAATATACTGGCTTTGAAGGCGATGTTCTAGCAATTGATAAGTTCGGTGCATCTGCTCCAGGTGAATTAGTAATGGAAAAATACGGCTTCACTGTTGAAAACGTAGTAGCAAAAGTGAAAGCACTATAATTTACAACAAATACCACAACACTCAGCGGAATAAACATCAGCTATGTGTTGTGGTACTTTTTTTAGCGGCAAACATAGTCATGTAAAAACTCAATAAAAAGGGTGAGCGAATGAAAAACTATAGCGTTGTGTTATTTGACTTAGATGGAACGTTATCTGATCCCAAAATAGGAATCACTAAATCAGTACA
This sequence comes from Lysinibacillus sp. G01H, assembly GCF_028872195.1. Taxonomy (NCBI): domain Bacteria; kingdom Bacillati; phylum Bacillota; class Bacilli; order Caryophanales; family Bacillaceae; genus Lysinibacillus; species Lysinibacillus sp. G01H. The sequence goes on from NZ_CP118397.1 coordinate 1,279,521, forward strand.
ACATGCTTTACAGAAGGCAGGCGTCATGGTGAATGATTTGGATGAACTGGAACCATTCATCGGACCACCATTACAAGTATCTTTTCAAGAAATCTATGGATTCAATGATGCACAAATAACGCAAGCAATTAGTGATTACCGAGAACGATTTACGGAAAGGGGAATGTTTGAAAATAAACTATATGAAGATATTCCAGCTTTGTTAGCTCATTTAAAGCAACAAGGGTACATACTGACTATTGCAACTTCAAAACCAACTGTCTTTGCGGAACAAATCGTAAAGTATTTTCAGCTAGAGTCCTATTTCGATCTTGTCGTAGGAAGTCACTTAGATGGTTCGCGTTCTGCCAAAGGTGAGATTATTGCAGAGGTACTTCAACAGTTTGATTGCTATCCAAAAGAGCAATTTATTATGATTGGGGATCGAAAATATGATTTGATTGGCGCTCGTGAAAATCAAATCGATGCTATCGGTGTGACATATGGTTTTGGGTCACTAGAAGAATTAAAAAATGAAGAGCCTACATATATTGTGGACCATGTAAATGATCTCCTAAAACACCTTTAAAAACACGAAAAACTGCATGTCAGCATGCAGTTTTTTTATGTAGGATTATTTAGCAAGTCCGTTTTGGAATGCGTAGACGACGGCTTGTGTACGATCTTGAACTTCTAGCTTTGCTAAAATATTACTAACATGTGTTTTCACAGTTTTTAGGGCAATATATAGCTCATCAGCAATTTCCTGATTGGCTTTACCCTGGGCCATTAGCAATAATACTTCCATTTCACGTTCAGTCAATTGTTCGTATAGTGGTGTACTATTGCCGTGGCGCATGCGGTGCATCATTTTGGAAGTGACCTCTGGCTCTAATACCGTTTCGCCACCCATCGTTTTACGAATAGCATCTGCAATCTGTTTCGCATTAGATGTTTTCAAAATATAGCTTACCGCGCCAGCCTCTAAGGCAGGGTAGACTTTATCATCATCTAAAAAACTAGTCACCATCATGATTTTTGCCTCAGGCCATGCTGCTAATATTTCCACTGTTGCCTCTGCCCCTGTCATAACAGGCATCACATTATCCATTAAAATAATATCTGGCCTTAGCGCTAGGGCACGTTCCACAGCCTCTTTACCGTTCTCAGCCTCACCTACAACCGTAATATCTGGCTGTGCTGAAAGATAGGCTGACACACCAATCCGTACCATTTCATGATCATCCACTATGAGCACTTGTATCATCGACATTGACCTCCTCCTTTTGTAAAGGAATTTTAACCTCTACAATTGTTCCTTCACCAGGCACTGATACAATTTTATAGGTGCAGCCAATTTCAACTGCTCGTTCAGCTATATTTTGTAAACCATACGATGTGGATTTATCTTCCTCTACATCAAAGCCTAAACCATTATCTTGAATTCGTAAAATAGCTAAGTCGTCTCGTGCCACAAGAAGTAATTCCACCTCACTTGCTTTGGCATGACGCAGTGTATTGGAGAGTGCCTCCTGTGCAATACGAAATAAATGATCTTCCTCTGCTTTAGTTAAGGCCATTTCTTCTAATTCATATTCTATATGGAAATAAACTTTTTGCTGAAGCTCAATAATCAATTCCTCTAAGCCTTGTGCCAATGTTTTATTGTGTAAAGCTACAGGTCGTAAGTGTAGCAGTAATGCACGCATTTCTAGCTGTGCCTGTTGAACGATTTTCTCTACCTGTTTTAAGCTAGTAGCATGTTCGTCATTTTCAGTTAATGCGGAGAGTAACATAGAGGCAGCAAATAGTTGCTGTGACACAGAATCATGGAGTTCTCTAGCTAGTCGTTGGCGTTCAGCAATAATACGCTCCTGAATAATTTTATCATTGGCCTCAGCCCGTTCATTGGACAAACGCTGTAAACTTTTACGTTGCGTATCAATTAATTCACTCGTTTGGACAAGTGCCTTTTTTAACGATTTCGGAAGAGCTTGTTTTTTAGGAAAAACAAAATCAGGCTCGATCAGTTGTTTCACTATTCGTGTTGCCTGCGCTTCTCGTGCCCTTGCAGTCATACTGATCCAGCTAGCAAACAGGAAGCTAAGTATAAACAGGCTAACTATGATGATGCCACCTAGAGGGATATTATCGTAATTCTGCTGCCATAAGGGCTCCCATGTTTTTTCATCAGGATTGCCCCATAGTGCAACAAGAAGACCGAAAACAGCACTCATTAAAATAAAAAATAATGTAAATAATCTTGAGATAAAGGCAATCATTTTCGTAGCACCTCCAAATCTCCAAGCCAGGTTGCGACATGAATAATCAGTACACGTTTAGCATCCTCAGGGTTGCCGTCGGAGAAAGTAATACTTTCATTTAATATACGTTGTGGCCCTACGTGTAAGCAGGAGAGCTCACCAAATAACGTCGTATACTGTAAACGGAATGGAATTTCATAAGGAATATAAATTTGAACTTTACCGATACCTTGTCGAATTGTAATAAGACTAGTACCAGCTGGTAAAATCGTTTGCGTTGTATCGATGGTAATATCTCCTGCAAGGCGCTGAATTTGTACATCTTGCCATTTATATGCTTCTGTAGGCGCTGGCATTGTGCCAATTAGGTCATTTTTAATTGCAGGAAGCTTTTCAAAAAGCTCTGCCCCAACTACTTTTGGCTCGTTTTCTCTTTGCAAGTATTGATAGAGCATATATAAGAGCATGATGACGATAAATAAACGTAAGCTCCACATCGTGAACAAAGCAATGGCAATAAAGAAAATTCCTGTCCATTTAAAAAATCGAACTTTTTTAGAAAAACTTAAATAAAGAAGTACAGCCCCAATCAATAAACAGAAGGCGCCACCATTATTAAAAATAGTTAGCTCCACAAAGACGAGTAAAAAGAAGCAAAGTACCCAAAATGTGAGCTTATTTGTTGTGAAATTTTGCAAGAGGGTCACCCTTCCTTCTACTAATAGTATAAGAGAGGGAATGGGACCCTCTATTCTTAAACGTGAAAGAATGCGCCCTTTAATGTTGGCGCATTGCTTTCATTATACCATGTTATTTATTTTCAATTAGCAGTGGTGAGCTTTCTTCTACTGCTTTTTTTTCTAATTCTGCCAGTCTTGCCTCAAAAGTTGTAAGCTCATGGTCTTTATCGATTTGATAAGCTAATTTATCGATATATGCTTCTAAATCTTCAAAGTTTGTTTTATTATTTTTGGCAATCATTCCATCCATTTGATGATGGGCACGAGTTACATTTTCTTTTCCCATCAGCTGTAATTGACGCACTTTCATATCTTTAATTTTATGCTTCATTGTTTCAAATTTACGCTCAAGCTCGAAGTATTCACGAGTACTTGCTTCAATGCTCGCTTGTAATGTAAGGTTACGAGCTGAATAAGCTGTTACTTCATCCGTAGCGAAATCAATTAAGTCCTGCTCTCCGCTAGATTTTGCTAATGCCAATTGAGATTCACGTTTCGCTAGTAAATCTGCGTTCTCTTTATATTCTTGCTCTAGCTTTTCTTTTAATTGCCCTTGTCGCTCTAATAATTTGCCTGTTTGTTCCGTTTGCTTTTCTGCTTCACGAATGTATTGATTTAACATCGCAATCGGATTTTTTTGTTCCTTCTTATCAAATAAGTGGTGTAAGTCTGCCTCTACTGTATATCTAAAACGTTGAAATAAGTTCATTTAAATTCGCTCCTTTTATTTTGTTAAGTTTGACCATTCTTTTTCAAAGTTTGTAAACGGATCTTCTTCTTTTTTCCCTTCGATTGTTGGGATTTTTACATCTTCGCCATTCCATTTTTTATAGATAACATAGATAATGGCGATTGCTGCAAGACCAACCATTGCTGGAATGTTAGATATTGCTGATAGGACACCGATTAGACCAACTGTAAACCAGAAGATTTTACCGAATGTTGACTTACTAGCAATGTAGAAGTGCATGCCCAGTGCTACAAATAGTCCAGAGAATAATAACCCTGCCAGTGGTCCAATTAACGCTAGTGCAACACATGCAGCAATGACGCCTCCAGTTAATAAAAGAAATTTTTTCATTTGTTTTAGCTCCTTTCGTTTGTACCTTTATGTTACCTATTTACAAGATTGTCTAAAACGGACTCGAAATTGATTTTGAACTAGGTCTTGAGGCTGAGATCCATCTAAGCAGCCAAAATAGAAGGTTTTTGGCCGTGTTTAATAAGACATTTTCTTGTTTTTGGAAAAATGTTAATTATTTTTGGTTGGAAATACCATTTGTCATAAAGTCATTTATAGACCCGAAACTAGAATTTTTTCGACAAAAATAGAAGAGAGATCCCTCCCTCGTTTGACAAATAAACAAGATTGAATGAGCTATACTTATGAAAAAGAAACTGAGCGAAGGAGGATTTCTGGTGAGAACCTATTCTATATATAAGATAAAAGAAGAGCATTTAACGTTTATTTTTGGCAGAGAGCGTAAGTTGTTAGAGATGATGCAAGGTTGTGAAGATGCCAATGAGAAATCCTTAAAAGAGCTTGCATATATATGTGAATCCGTTCGTTTTGAGGAGATTGCAGCCATGTTAGAGCATCAACTTGATTCCAAATATGCACACCTAGAAAGAGCTCGTAATGCTTTGTTTTTAGAACATCCGATAAAAGGTAAAATGGCTATTTATTTAGTAGATCGTAAAATTTGTGTTTATTGTGAAGGTTCGCGAATGCTAGATTTAGATTTATTTCAAATGCTTGCTAAAATGAGTGAACGTTTTATTGCTTTTAATAAACAGGATAATGAGTGTGGGTGGTTAAAGCCGATGAAGTATACAATGCACTAGGAAAATTCACTACAATATATAGTAACACGCTATTATTTGGTGTATAATGGAGCGTGGAGAGTTTTTTCTCGGTATATTGTAGTGGAGGAGGTTGGTTGTATGCCTACATGGGGCTGGATTATTATCGTAATTATCGCATTAGCAGCGGGCGCAGCACTTGGTTTCTATTTCGCTCGTCAAGCTATGATGAAATATTTGAAAGAAAACCCACCTATTAATGAGCAAATGATTCGTATGATGATGGCGCAAATGGGTCGTACGCCGTCTGAAAAGCAAGTACGTCAAATGATGGCGCAAATGAATAAATTCCAGAAGTAATTTGGAATGTTCAGAGCAACTAGTTCAAGCTTAACTAGTTGTTTTTTTATTTTTGATAGTATTTAAATAATTCTTAAAAATCATACAACTCTATCGGGAAACTATGTATAATGGAGTTACTATACGGAAGGGAGTTGTGTATTTTGCAAAAAGAAAAAACAAATGTAGAAAGTTTTGATCTAGATCATACAAAAGTGAAGGCACCTTATGTTCGTTTAGCAGGTGTGAAAACGGGCAAAAATGGCGATGAAGTATATAAATACGATATTCGCTTTAAACAGCCAAATAAGGAGCATATGGAAATGCCTGCATTACATTCTTTAGAGCATTTATCTGCTGACATTATCCGTAATTACTCTGATCATATTGTTGATTTCAGTCCAATGGGTTGTCAAACAGGCTTCTATGTATCATTGATCAATCATAATGATTATGAGGATTTATTAACTATTTTAGAGAACACATTTACAGATGTGACAAAGGCAACCGCAGTGCCTGCCTGCAATGAAGTGCAATGTGGCTGGGCTGCTAGCCATAGTTTAGAAGGGGCTCAAGCATTAGCGAAAGAGTTTTTAGCGAAACGTGATGAATGGCATATTATTTTTGAAGATTAAATAAAATAAAAACCTTGCGAGTCAAATGACGCAAGGTTTTTCATTGCCCTAAAAATGGAATGGAATGACATTCGAAGAAGAAGAATCCCGATTGATTTTTTGATAAATAAAATTGTCTAGAAAATCATGAATTAAATCCTCATATTCATCCATATTTTCATTAAAGGATTGTGCATGTGCCCCCGTATCAAAGAGTTTTAATTTTTTTGGACCGGTTTTTTTATTGTAGAGATCGAGTGACATGGAAGCTGGAATAAACGTATCAGGAATACTATGGATAAAGAGCACAGGTTTTTCAATATGTGTGACGGCTTCGGCAGGTGTTACACTTTTAAATGAGTAACCATCTCTGAGGCGAACAAAAAAGTCAGCAAAACGAATAGGAATAATGGAGCCATATTTAAATTCAGTTTTTGCAATTTGTTTGAGCAACATAGAAAAGTCAGAGAACGCACAATCTGAGATATAAAAATCAGCGCCATCCTCGACTGTTCCTGCATAGAGGAGCATGGTTGCTGCACCCATCGATTCACCGTGAATGCCAAGTATAGCATCCTCTCCAATCATGGCTTTTACTGTTTTCACCACAGCATCAAGATCGTTTTTCTCATAGTAGCCATAGCTTGTTGTCTTGCCTCCAGATTCACCATGGCGGCGGTGGTCAAATATAACGGAATTATAGCCAAGTCTTTCAAAAAGGCGAGCATATTTCACGGAATTTATTTTATTTTCGGTAACACCGTGGCAAATGATGATCGTGTTATTTGTTTGCAATGGCTGAAACATAATGCCTCGAATTGTATAGCCATTTGGAGAATCAATATTTAGTTCACATTTCAAGTTTTTATTGTACCAAGCCTCATCAAAGCGCTTTGCGGTCGTTTCTCGTTCCCGTATAAATTCAGGGTCTTTTTGTTGGATATACATTAATTTATTGGAAAGCGCGAAGCCGAACAGACCTGTTGCAGCGGCGGCTAGCGTTGTTGTAATACCAGAGAATAAAAGCATCTTCTTTTTCATCATAAAACACCTCCACATGCTGTTTCTTATTTGTAATGTTCCCAACTAAGATTGTTTAAAACACGTCAACATTTTACAATATCTTTGGCAAAACTGCGATTATTTCTATTATCGAAAATCGTCAAAATATTTGTTAAAATATACATATCTGCTAGTAGCATATGCATGCAGTGTTGATTCTTGAACGGGGAAAAGGGGAGAATGATTATGACAAACGAGGTAGTAATCGTGAGTGCGGTGCGTACAGCAATCGGCTCATTTCAGGGGACATTAAAAGACGTACCAGCGACAACGTTAGGTAGCATTGTCATTAAAGAGGCATTAGTGCGTGCTGGCGTAGCAGGAGAACAGGTCGATGAGGTCATTATGGGGAATGTTTTATCGGCTGGGCTTGGACAAAATCCAGCGCGTCAAGCGGCAATTAAAGCGGGGTTACCTCAAGAGGTATCAGCTTTAACAATTAATAAAGTATGTGGATCAGGTTTAAAGGCTGTTCATTTAGCAACACAGGCGATTTTAGCGGGAGATGCAGAGATTGTTGTTGCAGGTGGATTTGAAAATATGAGCCAGGCTCCATACGTATTAAAAAATGCTCGTGAAGGCTTCCGAATGGGCGACCAAAAGGTAGTAGATACAATGATTCATGATGGCCTATGGTGTGCTTTTAACGATTATCATATGGGCATTACAGCTGAAAATTTATGTGATATGTATCAAATTTCTCGAGAAGAGCAGGATGCTTTTGCAGCTCGTTCTCAGCAACGCGCAGAGGAAGCGATTGCAGCTGGCAAGTTTGAAAATGAAATCGTTGCTGTCGAGATTCCACAGCGTAAGGGAGAGCCACTTCTTTTCAATAAAGATGAATTTCCACGAGCAGGTGTGACAGCGGAATCCTTAGGTAAGCTACGACCAGCATTTAAAAAGGATGGCTCTGTCACAGCAGCGAACGCGTCTGGTATAAATGATGGTGCGGCAGCGGTAGTGGTGATGTCTAAGGAAAAAGCACAAGAGCTAGGCATTCAACCAATGGCGATCATTACAGCGAATGCTAGTGCTGGTGTAGATCCTGCAATTATGGGGACAGGTCCTGTAAAAGCAGTACAAAAAGCGCTGACAAAGGCTGATATTACTTTAAACGATATCGATTTAATTGAAGCAAATGAAGCATTTGCAGCACAATCAATTGCTGTAGATCGTGAATTAAGCTTTAATCATGATAAACTAAATGTTAACGGGGGTGCTATTGCTCTTGGTCATCCAATCGGTGCAAGTGGTGCTCGGATTTTGGTAACGCTATTACATGAGATGGAAAAGCGTGATGTGAAAACGGGCTTAGCCACATTATGTATCGGTGGTGGACAAGGCGTAGCAACAGTTGTGAAGCGCCCTTGATGTCAATAAGAAGGTGAATAGAAATGGGAAAGAAACGAAAACAGCAACAGCATACTGACAATAGCGTAACAGCTAGTCTACCTAAGCAAGAGGCCGTCACATTAGCAGATCAGCTAGGTGGCGATGTGCTAGCAAAATTAAAAGCAGCGAAGCAAGATTTAACTGCTAAAGAGCAGGCGGCAGAAGAAGAGCGTCAGGCTAAACTAGCTTTTGAACGTAAACAACGAGAAAAAAACAAATCGTTTGAAGAACTTTTAAACGAATACGGCGATAAAGGTACTAAATATTAAGAGAGAACAGTGAATTCACATAAGTGGGTTCACTGTTTTGTATTTTACAGCATAAAATTTATATGGCTGTGGTCGATATAGAGGGAGAGGTTTTTGAATTTAAACGAACAGGAGACGCTGCCAATAACATATACCTAATTGTAGTTTAGTATCGATTAAATTATGTTAGGAGAACAACATGGTAGAATTACAGACAGAAAGAATAAGATTAATTCCTTTAAACGCTAAGTATCTAAATTTACTAATAGAGCATGAGGAACAAATGGCGGAGGAGTTGCTCTTAAGAAAAGGTGAAGGGAGTTTAGATAACGAGCTTAAACAAGCATTGTATTTTAGACTTTCCAAAGTATTGGAAGATGAGCAAAACTATTTATGGCATACAAATTGGTTACTTGTATTAAAAGAAAAAAATTGTGCTATTGGTGGCATAATGCTAAAAGGAATACCAAGTGAGCAAGAGGAAGTTGTGATCGGGTATTATACTTTGCCTCCTTATATGGGGCAGGGCTATATGACAGAATCAATCATAGCTCTTAAAAACTGGTTACTTCATCAGCCAAATGTAAAATACGTTATTGCAGATACCGAAACAGATAATATGGCTTCCCATCGAGTTTTAGAAAAAGCAGGGGCTGACTTGTATAAAGTAACGAAGTCCCTCTATTTTTGGCGGTTTCAACTTTAAAATAAAAGACAAAAGGCTATAATTGTGCCTTTTGTCTTTTATTTTTGAGTATTTTTCTTACTGCAACAACGAGACTAACAAAAACAATGGCTCCAGCTGTGTCGACAAGCACATCTTGGGCACTCATTGTACGACCTGGCGTAAAGCTTTGACGAAATTCATCAAGCACCGCGATTGTAGCCGTTCCACCGATAGCAATACCTGCTGCAAAACGTCTTTTTCCCCAGGCGAAGTAAAGGCCAAGTGCGATGCATCCAAATCCCATGAAGTGTGTCAATTTACGAATTAAAAACTCTACAAATGGAAAATAACCTCGTTCTTCCACTGAAACGATGGTTCCCCAATAGGGAATTTTTAAAATAGAAAGTTGTTTTTCCAAAGGTTTATTGGCAAGCAAATCTTCTAATTCTGGTAGAATACTCTGTTGTTCATAGGTCATACTAGAGGAAATTACTAGTACAACTAGACAAATGATAAAAATTAGCCATTTTTTCATCGATGTTCTTGATAGTTCTCATTTTTTGTTAGCTCATTAGCTACCTTGAAATCTGTTATTGAATTAATTTTCTCGTAGGAAGCAAGCGTTTGTGCTAGTTGTTGTTGTGAGCTTGCGCCAATGACCGTAGAAGCGATTGTCGGCTCTTTCAGATTAAAAGCGATAGCCAAAGCATGCAAATCATCATAGTGTGAGGCTAGGTCTGTTAACGTTGTTGTTAACTCCTCAGCAGTATAGGTGTTAAAACCATTAACATGTTGTAGACGTTGTTGCCAGCTATTCGTTAATAAGCCCTTTGCCACTGTGCCACGTGTTACAACAGATGCACCTTGATTCGCAATAAAATCAAACCATTCTTCAGGGCGGCGATCGAGAGCACTGTATTGCATCATAACGCTTTTAGCTGAGCTTGCAGGTAAAAATTGCTGCAATACATTAGGGCGAATTGAGGATATACCGTATTCACGAATGAGCCCTTCTTTTTTAAGCCCTTCAAATGTGTCAATTATCCCATCCCAATTATCTTCGATTGTGCCACCGTGTAATTGGTATACATCAATATAGTCCGTTCCTAAACGTCGTAAGCTAGCATGGACAGCTTCTTTTATATAGGATGGTGATGCATCCCAATGCCAGCCATCTACCCCTTTTGCCCACCGATTACCTACCTTTGTTGCTAGGATGATATCATGACGACGCTTACCTAACGTTGCGCCAATAATCTCTTCATTTGCACCATAATCATATAAATCAGCTGTATCTATATAGTTAATGCCAGCATCTAATGCCATATCGACAATGGTAGCTGCTTGTGTTTTATCTGTCGAAAGAGACATGCCTCCTAAACTAATCTCTGAAATAAACAATTCACTTGTACCAAGCTGTCTTTTTTTCATACGAATGACCTCCTTCGATTTCTCTACTTGTAATGGTACAATGAACATATCTGAAGAACAAGCGAGGTTATCGTCAATGAAAAAGTTCGAGGAAAAAACAACGAAAACGACACCGATCTATGACGGAAGAATAATAAAATTACAAATTGATGATGTCACTTTACCAAATGGACAGGTTGCAAAACGTGAAATAATTAAGCATCCAGGTGCCGTAGCAGTGATTGCTGTTACGGACGAGGGTAAACTAGTGTTAGTAGAACAATATCGCAAAGCGCTGGAGCGTTCTATTATTGAAATACCGGCTGGAAAGCTTGAGCCAGGTGAGGAGCCAGTAGTGACAGCACGCCGAGAATTAGAAGAAGAGACAGGCTATGGCGCGCATCAACTTACTTTTTTACAAACATTTGCAACATCACCAGGCTTTGCGGATGAAGTTATTCATTTGTTTGTGGCGAAGGGATTATATACAATAGATAATAAAGCAGATTTAGATGAGGATGAATTTGTCGAACTATTAGAAGTTTCGTTGGAAGAAGCACAAGTAATGGTGGCTGACCAACGTATATATGATGCTAAAACAGCATTTGCAGTACTATGGCTAGCTGCAAATTTAGAAAATAATCTTTTAGCATAATAGAGACGGACGAGCATAAGCTGTACAAACCTTGATAGAAAAGGAGCATGTTTATGTCTCGTACGGTGTCTATTTTTTATCACGCTTCCATCATTGCAGTAAGTTTTGTTTGTGGCGTTATTTTCTTTCATATTATTGGTGGACCGAAAGCGGAACCCTTTATATTATTTATAGAGCCTCGTTTAGCAGATGGGGACAGGCAATCCATTTTTCGTTTAGTACTGCCTGTTGCTATTTCCATAGGTCTTATATTATTACTAGCAACTCATAGCGTCTTAAAGGTGTTAGTGCGTGTGACTGTAGCCATGCGTGCCACTTTTTTTGGCTTTAGTTCGGTTTTTTTATTACAAAAACTTGAAGCTTTTTGGCTTTATACGATTTGGTGGTTTCCATTTCAGCTTATCTATTGTATATTGTTGCTAGTCCTATGCAATTTACTTGTACCTGCTTGGTCAAAGCGAAAAATCGGGAAACAAGTATCTGGTCGGACAATTTTGTTGAATTTTATCTCATTTTTCATCATAATAGTTGCTGAGTTTATTGTTATTTCTTATGTGTTAAAATGATGGATTGAATGGACCAAAATTGTGATCAGATAAAAAAGTAGAAGCATGTTAGAAATCTATTCACTATCTTGTAATAGGATTTACTCCTTTGGTATAATGGAAAGAGTTTAGGGGGGCGTCACATGGAGAGCCGAATTGATCGTATAAAAAAACAGTTGCATAGTGCTAGTTACAAGCTGACGCCGCAGCGAGAAGCAACAGTTGCTGTTTTGCTTGAGCACGAAGAGGATCACTTAAGTGCTGAAGATGTTTATCTTTTAGTAAAAGAAAAAGCACCTGAGATTGGTCTAGCGACTGTTTATAGAACGTTAGAATTATTAACTGAGCTCAAAATTGTCGACAAAATCAACTTTGGCGATGGCGTATCGCGCTATGATTTACGCCAAGAGGGAGCTGCCCATTTCCACCATCATCTTGTTTGTATCGAATGTGGTGCTGTTGATGAAATTCAAGAAGATTTGCTTGAAGATGTGGAAGCCGTTGTTGAAAAACGTTGGAACTTTATCATAAAAGATCACCGACTAACTTTCCACGGCATATGCTGGCGCTGTCATGATAAAAACGACGAATCGAATGAAGAAAATTAACAAAAAGCTGTCTGTTTTAATCTTTGGTATAGATTGAATCGGACAGTTTTTTGTTTTTTTATTGGAGTATAGAACGCCATAATAGTTGGTGGTTTATGTCGAATGGAGGGGCTTTTAGCACATTTCTTAAGGCCATGCTAAAATAGAGAATAATTGACAGTGAGGGGGCGTTGTGATGAATGAATTTCAATATGCAGTAGAGGACTATATCCATTTTATTCAAGTGGAAAGGCAGTTATCTGTTAATACATTAGCATCCTATCGCCGAGATTTAGAAAGCTATGTGCATTTTTTAAAGGAAGTAGAAGGTATGTCTGATTTTAGTGTGGTGGAACGGACAACTATATTACGCCATTTAGAGCAATTGCGGGCACAGGGGAAGACAAGTCGTACCGTTGCCCGTCATATTTCATCTATTCGGAGTTTCCACCAATTTTTATTACGAGAAAAGCGGGCAGAAACCGATCCGACAGTCCATTTGGAAATGCCGACAATTGAGCAAAAGTTGCCTAATATCTTATCGATCGAAGAGATTGAAGCTTTACTAACAGCTCCGAATCGAAGTAAGCCACAAGGTATACGTGATCTTGCTATGCTAGAGTTATTATATGGATCTGGTATGCGCATCAGTGAACTTATTGCACTGGATTTAGCTGATATTCATTTAACTATGGGCTTTGTACGTGTATTTGGGAAGGGTGGCAAGGAGCGAATCATACCACTCGGCAAAAGCGCACTTTCGGCAATAAATGCCTATTTAAATGGTGCTCGGGGTCAATTACAGGGAAAGTACCCCAAAACAGATGCGTTTTTTATTAATCAAAGAGGGAAACGTTTAACAAGGCAGGGTTGTTGGAAATTAATGAAGGAGCATGCCTTAAAGGCAGGCATCCAACATGAATTAACACCACATACATTGCGTCATTCCTTTGCCACTCATTTGGTTGAAAATGGAGCTGATTTACGAGCGGTACAGGAGATGCTTGGTCATGCAGATATATCTACTACGCAGATTTATACACATATTAGCAAAACAAGATTATCTGAGGTTTATAAGCAATTCCATCCACGTGCTTAAAAGTTAATAGGAAAAAATTATATTTCAGTCGGATGTCTGACCTTTATTTTTCGCATTTTTTTGGTAAAATAGAGTCATGAGATTAGGAGGCAACCATTATGAATAAACCATTTAACAAAATCCATGTTGTTGTCATGGATTCCGTAGGTATTGGTGAAGCGCCAGACGCTGCAAATTTTGGGGATGTTGGCGCACATACACTAGGACATATCGCTGAAAAAATGAATGGGCTTACAATGCCAGTAATGGAGTCATTTGGTTTAGCGAATATTGAACCATTGCATGGGATGCATGCAACTACTGACCCAAAAGCATACTACGGTAAAATGCAAGAAGCATCAGTTGGTAAAGATACGATGACAGGCCATTGGGAAATCATGGGACTAAATATTGATAAACCATTTAAAGTGTATCCAGATGGGTTTCCAGCGGAGCTAATTGATGAGCTAGAGAAACGTACAGGTCGTAAAGTGCTATGCAATCAACCAGCAAGTGGTACCCAAGTAATTGAAGACTTCGGGAAGGAGCATATGGAAACAGGTGCGATTATTGTCTATACATCAGCCGATCCTGTTTTACAAATTGCTGCTCATGAGGAAATCATCCCACTAGAAGAGCTATATAAAATTTGCGAAATTGCTCGTGAATTAACATTACAGCCTGAATATTTAGTAGGTCGCGTCATCGCTCGACCATTTGTGGGGACACCTGGAAACTTTACTCGTACATCCAATCGTCATGATTATGCGTTAAAGCCATTTGGTCGAACAACGATGAATGTTTTGAAGGATGCGGGATTAGATGTCATTGCTATTGGAAAAATCTCGGATATTTTCAATGGTGAAGGTGTGACAGATTCTGTACGTACAAAAAATAATAGAGATGGTATGGATCAATTTGCAGAAGTTGTACGTCGTGACTTCCACGGTCTGAGCTTCTTAAATTTAGTGGACTTTGACGCCAATTTCGGCCATCGTCGTGATCCACTAGGCTATGGACAGGCATTACAGGAATTTGATGCACGTCTACCAGAAATTCTAGAGGCAATGTCAGAGGACGATTTATTAATTATTACAGCAGATCATGGCAATGATCCAACCTTCCCAGGGACAGATCATACACGTGAATATGTACCACTAATTGTCTATTCACCACGTTTCAAAGGTGGGGCGGAACTTCCGCTACGTGAAACTTTTGCTGATATTGCAGCAACGGTTGCAGAAAACTTTCATGTAGAAGCACCACCATTCGGTAAAAGTTTCTTACATGATTTGAAATAAGGGGGTTTTTTTGTATGAATATGGTTCAATTGTTTGAAAAGAAAAAACAAGGATTAGAGCTTTCTCAAGCTGAAATTCAGTATTTTGTTGAAGGCTATACGACAGGCTCAATCCCAGATTATCAAGCAAGCTCTTTATTAATGGCGATACGTTTACTAGGTATGTCAGATGATGAGACATTTTATTTAACAAAGGCAATGATCGAATCAGGCGATGTTATTGATTTAACATCTATTGAAGGCTTTAAAATTGATAAACACTCAACAGGGGGAGTTGGTGACAAGGTCACACTTGTTGTTACGCCAATTATTGCTGCTCTCGGAATTCCTGTTGCGAAATTTAGTGGTAAAGGCTTAGGGATTACTGGGGGAACAATTGATAAACTTGAATCCATTCAGGGCTTTAAAACAGAGCTTTCATCCCAGGAATTCATTGATAATGTCAATCAGCATAAAATTGCAGTTGCTGGACAAACAGGTAATCTTGTACCCGCCGACAAAAAATTATATGCATTGCGTGATGTGACAGGTACTGTCGATTCTATTCCACTAATCGCCGCATCGATTATGAGTAAAAAAATTGCTAGTGGTGCCGATGGTATTGTACTGGATGTAAAATGTGGCTCTGGTGCGTTTATGAAGACGCAGGAAGAAGCACAGCGTTTAGCAGATACAATGACGGCCATTGGTGAAAAACTTGGCCGTAAAGTCATCGCACATATTAGTGATATGGATAATCCATTAGGGAAAATGATTGGTAATAAGCTTGAGGTAGTAGAGGCTTATGCCCTATTAAGTGGACGCTTGGAAGAAACGCATGAAGATTTGGTTGATGAATGTGTTGTCATCGCTTCCTTGATGTACCAAATTGCGGCTGGTGTGAATGAAGCGGAAGCGACAGCTGCTGTTAAGGGAGTGCTAGCAGATGGCTCTGCCGCTGCAAAATTCGAGGAGTTTATTGTGGCGCAAGGCGGAGTAGTCTCTGATATTGTTCAAAATGACACAGCTCATAAAGTAGCAGTGACAGCGGTTTCAGAAGGCACTGTGGAAACTATAAATGCTTTATTGGTTGGTGAAGCAAGTGTTAGTCTAGGCGCTGGACGTTTAACGAAAGAATCAAAGCTAGATTATGATGCAGGTATTCAGCTAATCGCCAAAAAAGGTGATCATGTCACTAATGGCGATACGATTGCTTATTTGTATTCAAATCAGCCGATTGACGAAGAGACAATTAATAAAATTCAGCAAGCTTATACAATTGCCTAAAGATTATTAGCGAGAGCCCTCACTTCAAGAGGGCTCTCGCTTTTTTGTGTTCCATCAATCACCAAAATTTAGAGAAATATGGCGTTTAGAAATTGTTGATTTATCCCATACTGCACTTAACCTAAAAAGCTATAAGTATGTCGATTAGACACTATTTCGGAAGACTTTGCACTAGTTCTGTCAGCCGCAAGGATTCACCCTAATGAATGTGGAATTGCACGAGGAGGAGGCGATGTTCATGCATTATCAATTAGAAATGGTCACAAGAGAGACAGTCGTTATACGTTTGTTTGGGGAGCTCGATCATCATGCAGTGGAACAAATTCGAGCGAAAATTTCTGCAGCAATTTTTCAAGGAACTGTGACGACCATCATTTGGAACTTGGAAGGACTATCTTTTATGGATAGTTCAGGAGTTGGTTTAGTGCTTGGTCGTATGCGTGAGCTAGAGGCAGTTGCTGGGCGAACTATATTATTGAATCCATCGCCAACAATGCGAAAAGTATTTCAATTTTCAGGGTTAGGACCGTGGATGATGGATGCAACAGAGGAACAAGCGATTGATCGCGTTAGGGGGATTGTAAATGGATAACGAAATGACATTAACTTTTTTGGCACTTAGTGAAAATGAAGCTTTAGCGCGTGTTGCTGTTACAGGCTTTATTGCACAATTAGACCCAACTATTGATGAGCTATCAGAATTTAAAACAGTTGTCTCAGAAGCGGTTTCCAATGCTATTATTCATGGCTATGAAGAAGATGGTAAGGGTATTGTGACAGTTCATGCTAAACGTGAGGATGATATTGTGACAGTATCTGTCATGGATAAAGGGATTGGAATTGAAGATGTTAGTCGAGCAATGGAGCCATTATTTACAACAAAAGGTATGATGGAGCGTTCAGGTATGGGCTTCACGATTATGGATAGCTTTTCAGATCAGCTAACAGTTATATCAAAATGGCAAGAAGGAACAACTGTAACATTCACGAAGAAATTCTACACAGTTCGCACAGCGGTAATGTGAGGTTAAGCCCGTGAAGCCGTTAGAACAGTCGTCCGATAAGCTATTGTCTCAGGAGGAAATGCGTGATTTAATTGCACGTGCACAGCAGGGCGATCATGAGGCTCGTAAACGAATGGTAGAAGGCAATACGAGACTTGTGTGGTCCATTGTTCAACGTTTTACAACGAGAGGTGTTGAGCTTGAGGATTTATTCCAGATTGGCTGCATTGGGCTCATGAAATCTGTGGATAAATTCGATTTAACCTATGATGTGAAATTTTCAACCTATGCCGTACCGATGATCATTGGAGAAATTCAACGCTTTTTAAGGGATGATGGCATGGTGAAGGTGAGCCGCTCTATTCGTGAGCTCAATTTTAAAATCCGCCATGCTACAGATGAATTTATTAAAAAGAACGAACATCCACCAACCATTCAAGAGCTTGCTCAGGTGCTTGGTGTGACAACAGAGGAAATTGTTACCGCATCCGATGCATTGAGAGACCCAGCCTCTCTTCATGAGCAATTGTATGAGAGTGAGGGGGATTCCATTACACTAATGGATCAAATGAAGGATGAAAAATCGGAGCAACCCTTTGACTATATCCCGTTGAAAGAAGTACTAACGAGACTTGAGCCAAGAGAACAGTCTATCATATATCTTCGCTATTTTTCAGATTGCACGCAAACTGAAATTGCAAATAGGTTAGGTATATCGCAGGTACAAGTATCCCGATTAGAGAAAAAAATCCTTGCCCAGCTGAAAAGTTGGATGGCAACAAGCGCAACAGTGGAGCAGGAAGTAATAAAAAAAGACATCTAAGAAAATGGTGACAGCATGACAAATAAATTATTTAACAGCTTAGAAGAAGCCGAAGATTTTCTTATAGAACAATTTGGTGACGGCGAATCGTTTGACGTTGGTATTAAACACTTATTTGTCAAGGATTTGCCGGTCCTTTGTGCATATATTAGTGGGCTTGTAGATGGAGAAGCTTTAACACAATTACTGTCTAGCATGCTTCCAGATGAGGACATTGAGATTGATGTAGAGGATGAGAAGGAATATTTTGAGTCCTATTTTAATTTCCATGGACGTTCAGAGGAAACAGAGCGTAAGGCCTATTTACTATCCATTTTGAGTGGACAAGTCACCTTTATTACTAAAAGTGGCTATTGCTATGTTGCAGAGCTTAGAAACTATCCAGGACGTTCTCCTGAAGAGCCAGATAATGAAAAAGTTATTCGTGGCTCAAGGGATGGCTTTACAGAAGGAATTTCTCAAAATACGGCTTTAATACGTAGACGAATTCGCAATAGTAATTTACGTTTCGAGCTACATAAAATATCCAAAATCGGTCAAACCGACGTGGCGATCGCGTTTATGAAGGATGTTGCCAATGAAGATATGCTCGAAAGTTTACGACAGCGTCTTGGACAAATCAATCATGATGGCTTGACGATGGCTGATAAATCATTAGAAGAATGGCTTTTTAAACAAAAGTTCCACCCAGTGCCATTTGTACGTTATACGGAGAGGCCCGATATTGCTGCAGCTCATCTACTTGAAGGGCATATAGCTATATTAGTCGACACTTCTCCATCCGTTATTTTAGTGCCTGTTACGGTGTTTCATTTATTACAGCATGCAGAGGAATATCGTCAGGCACCGACCGTAGGGACGTTTGTACGTTTTATGCGATATTTTGGCTCAGTTATGGGTTTACTTTTATTGCCGTTGTGGTATGTATTTGCAACGAATGAATCCCTACTTCCAGATGCCCTCTCCTTTTTAGGTACGGAGGAGAAATCGCATGTACCTTTATTACTACAAATTTTGATTGCAGATATTGGCATTGAATTTTTGAGGATGGCCGCCATTCATACTCCGTCACCATTATCCACAGCGATGGGATTGGTTGCGGGGGTAATCATTGGTCAAATTGCAATTGATGTTGGATTATTCTCATCAGAGGTGGTCCTCTATACAGCAGTTGCAGCCATTCTTATTTTCATTATTCCATCCTATGAGCTCAGTATCTCCATTAAAATTTTTAGGTTACTGTTACTTCTAATGACGGGTCTCTGGGGTGTGAATGGGTTATTTATTGGTTTATTTTTATTGTTTACGTATTTATGTTCATTGCGACCAATGCAGGCACCTTATTTATGGCCGCTTGTTCCATTCTTTCCAACAGCGATGCTTCGTGTCATCATTCGTTTCCCAATGACTTCGGACGCACTAAGACCTTATGTAGTCGCTTCCAAACAGCGAAAAAGATCATAGGAGCCGTTGCACTCGTTTTTTTCATGTGATAAAGTTCACATATAGTATTTTGTGATTTTTGCAAAAATTATTTTCATTCAAGAAAAAGCAAGTACTATACATTTGTTTTTTTATATTTGATGGAAATAATTTCTAGATGGGATGGCTCTAAACAGTAAAGAACAATCCCCTATCAAGCCGTAAAAATAACAAGATGGAACGATGTGAAAAGGGAGAGATGCACATGCATTTATATGGAACACAAGCGATTTCTGAAAATGGTCATTTAACAATTGGACAGGTAGACACACTAGAGCTAGCAAAAGAGTATGGTACACCACTTTTCGTGTATGATACTGCACTTATTCGTAAGCGTGCGCGTAGCTTTATCGATACGTTTAAAAAACTAGGCGTAAAAGCAGAAGTAGCTTATGCTTCAAAAGCATTTGCATGTGTAGCGGTGTATCAATTAGCAGCAGAAGAAAATTTATCATTGGATGTTGTATCTGGTGGAGAATTATTTACTGCATTAAAGGCAGGTTTCCCTGCAGAGCGCATTCATTTTCATGGTAACAATAAAAGCAATGCAGAAATAGAGCTAGCTTTTGACTCCAAGATTGGATGTATTGTTGTAGATAATTTCTATGAAATACAGCTTTTGAAAGATATTTCGGAGCGCCGTCAGCAAAAAATGCGTATATTATTACGTGTTACACCAGGTGTTGAAGCACATACGCATGATTTCATCACGACAGGTCAAGCAGATTCAAAATTCGGCTTTGACTTAAACAATGGTCAAGCAGATGAAGCATTCCAACAGACATTTAACCATGAATTCCTAGAGCTACTTGGCTTACATTGCCATATTGGCTCACAAATTTTTGATACTGCTGGTTTTGGCTTGGCTGGAGAAAAATTGATTGACAAAATTTCTGATTGGAACAAGACTCACGGATTTACATGTACTGTGTTAAACTTAGGTGGGGGCTTTGGTATTCGTTATACTGAAGAAGATGCACCGCTTGAACCACAAGTATATGTAGAGGATATGATTACAGTTGTCAAAAATAAAGCAACTGTTCTTGGACTGAAGATGCCGGAAATTTGGATTGAACCAGGTCGATCACTTGTAGGTGATGCAGGAACATCTCTTTATACAATCGGTTCACAAAAAACAGTGCCAGATGTGCGAAAATATATTGCTGTTGATGGCGGTATGAGTGATAATATCCGTCCCGCATTATACGACGCTAAATATGAGGCAATCATCGCAAGTAAGGCGAACGAGCCGAAAGATGAACTCTATACAGTTGCTGGTAAATTATGTGAATCTGGCGATAAATTAATTATTGATGCGAAACTACAAGATGCTGCTTCAGGTGATGTGTTAGCCATCTTCTGTACAGGTGCGTATGGGTATTCGATGGCTAGTAACTATAATCGTGTGCCAAGACCTGCAGTTGTTTTTGTAGAGGATGGACAGCATCAACTAGCTATTCGCCGCGAAAGTTATGAAGATATTGTGCAAAACGATCTCCCGCTAACTTTAAAAAAGGGTGAGTAAATTTGAGGAAAAATAAGTGGGTATTACTAGCGTCCATTACAACATTTATTTTATTATGGGGCGTAGTCTATTGGGTGTTGGCGTCGAAAGGTATTCTCGGACCTGGTTCGTAAGACAGAAATTGGCTTGCGGTAAAAGTACAAATCGTGTAGGATAGTCAAAGATTATGTACAGCTAGAAAAAGAGGGAATAGACAAATATGTTAATTCGATATAAAAAAGCTTTAGAGAAAATAGCAATGGGGCTACTTTCATTTATGCCTAACGAAAAAGACGTAAAAAAGCTTACAGAAACCATCCACTCCTATGAAAATGACGATAATTGGGTTTTATACTTATGGAAAAAGAATGATGAATATGTTGGCATTGTAGGGCTTGTTGTTGATGAGCATAATATAGCCACAATCCAGCACGTGTCGGTGATCCCTTCCTATAGGGGAGAGGGAGTAGCAACTGAGATGCTTCAAGAAGTGGCAGAAATTGGCCAATATGAAAGTGTGCGTGCTACAGATGAAACACGCAGTTTTGTTCAAAAATGTATTCATTGTATCGATGAAAAAGCAGACGATTAACAACGTCTGCTTTTTCTTTGTTTGCTTTCTTGTCGCTCTGCAAGAATATGTGAGCGATCTCGAAGCATATGTTTATGAAGAAGATAATTTGAGCTATTTGATGGCAAAAGCTTTATACGTGCTAGCGCTAAATCCAGCAAGTGAGGTGAGAGAGGGAGCTGGAAAGTTTGAAAGGACTTGCCCGTTTTAATCAAAGTGATAGCTTTTGCTATTTGTGTTAGGAGTTCAGGATAATCAATTTCTTGGAAAAAAACATGCCCTTCATTTACTTGAAAATTATGAAGTGCTTTTTCTAAAATTCGTTTAGCACCAGTATTGTTACCACGTCGCCAATGATAGAAGCCTGTTGCCAGCTGTACATAGCCGACAAGCGGATGCGTTTTATCACCAGGAGCAATTTCCTTCCAATATTCCTCTAGCACTTCATGGCATTCAAAAAAATCTTGATTGCCATTAAAATAAGCACAGTAATCTATAAATAAAGTATGATGCTGTGGATGCATTTTGGACTCCTTTCCACTATACTAAAAGAACATAGAATCTCAGGGTGGTAAAATAATGTCTTATGAAGTAAAATTAGAAGCCTTTTCAGGGCCTCTTGATTTATTATTGCATTTAATTCACAGATTGGAAATTGATATCTATGATATCCCAATGGCTGAAATTACACAACAATATATCGACCATATACATGCAATGCAAGTACTGGAGTTAAATGAAGCAAGTGAATATTTAGTAATGGCAGCAACGTTGCTGGCAATTAAAAGCCGCATGTTATTGCCAATTCACGAAGGAGAGATGGAGGACGCAGAATTAGAAGTGGACGGCCCTGACCCTCGTGAAGAATTGGTGCAACGCTTAATCGAATATAAAAAGTACAAGGAAGCAGCAGGTAACTTGCAAGAGCTTGAAACAGACCGAGCTCAGGTATTTACGAGGCCACCTGCTGATTTAACAGGATTAGCCTCAGAAGAACAGATGGCTTTATTTGATTTGAATGTGAATATCTATGATATGCTTGGAGCATTTCAAAAATTGATGCGTCGCAAAAAATTAAAGAAACCATTAAAAACAACTGTAGCAAGGCAGGAACGATCAGTAAAAGATCAAATGCGTTCTGTTGTGGATTCTTTACGATTAACAGGTGGACGTGCATCGTTTTTCGAGCTTTTTCCCTATGAAGATAAGCCAACACTTATTCTAACGTTTGTATCCCTTCTTGAACTGATGAAGCGTCAGGTCGTCATCGTAGAGCAAGATGGTAACTTTGAAGAATTAATGGTTACCTTACAGAAGGAGGAATGGGAAGATGACGAAAACATTGATGTTACAGAGTAAAATTGAAGCCTTATTGTTTGTTGTGGGAGATGATGGCTTAACGATTAAACAACTCTCACAACTTTTAGGAGAACAGGAAGAGCTGATCCTTCAAACAATGAATACATTGAGAGAAGCCTATGAAGAAGATTTAGCAAGAGGAATTACGGTGAAAGAAATTGCAGGCGTCTATCAGCTCATTACAAAATCTGAGTTTGCCGATACGATTCAAAGATTAGTAGAAAATCCAACGGCACAATCCTTATCTCAAGCCTCCCTCGAAGTGTTGGCAATAGTGGCATACAAACAGCCCATTACACGTGTAGCGATAGAAGATTTGCGCGGTGTCAAGTGTGAACGCCCAATCCAGACGTTAGTTTCACGTGGATTAATTAAAGAGGTAGGTCGGTCAGAAGGGACTGGACGTGCCATCTTATATGGAACAACAAAAGAATTTTTACATTATTTTGGCTTAAATAGTATAGAAGAAATGCCTCCTCTACCTGAAGAGGACCTTGCTGAAACAGAACAAGAAACAGATTTATTTATGACAAAATTCCAAGAGACATTTAGCGGGGCAAAATAATGGTTAGGTATAATGCGTTGCCTTCAACATAAATATAAATCTATAAATTCCTATCACATTGAATAAGGAGTGGCTCGTTGCTTCGGTTATTTCGTTTAACACTGATCATGATTATTGTGTTAATGGCCATGCTTCCTCAAACTAGTTTAGCAAGAGGAGGAAGCGGCTATGCTGTCTTAGATGGCGATACAGGACGGATTTTAATAGGGTCCAATAGCGATGAACGATTACCTATTGCTAGTCTAACGAAAATTTGGACAGCACTTGTGGCAATTGAAAATAGTGACTTGCAGGAAGAAGTCGTCATATCTCCGAAGGCTGCTATGGCTGAGGGGAGTTCTATTTACTTACAGGCTGGTGAAACGGTGACAGTTGAAACGTTATTGTATGGCTTAATGCTACGTTCAGGCAATGATGCTGCAACAGCTTTAGCCGAACATGTAGGGGGATCTGTCGAGGGCTTTGTCAAATTAATGAATGAAAGAGCCGTTATTGCAGGTCTTACTAATACCGTCTTTATGAATCCTTCTGGTCTTCATCATGATGAGCATTTATCGTCTGCAAGAGATACTGCTGAGATGTTAAGACTTGCTTTGCAAAATAAAACATTTGAGAAAATTGCTTCAACGGTACTTTATCGGGCAAATACAGTAAACGGAATGCTATGGGAAAATAAACACCGTCTATTAAGAGAAGGTTCAGGAATAGCAGCAGATATAGATGATGAGACAGAGCAGCCTGTTAGTTCCTTAAAGTCCGCCACTGGTACTGCATTTGCTGGAAAAACAGGCTTTACTAAAGTTGCTGGACGAACACTTGCAACGGCCTTTCAAAAGGATGGGCAAACCTGCATTGTCGTCACATTAAATGAATCAGATGATTGGAATGTACATCGAGGCTTATCCAATAAAGTATGGCAAGATTATAGTCTTGAAACAGTAGTGAAGAAGGGTAAATACAATGTCAATAAAAAGTTGGCTATTCGTTTACAAGAGCCTATTCGACTACAATTAAATAAAGAGGAAAAAGAACAAGTGAGGCAAGTATTACATGTTTCAAGGAAACGTCAAGAAGCAGTCCTGTCGATCTTTTTAGGGGAAGAACGTATTTATGCAACGCCAGTAAAAGTTGAATCAGCGGATCGTTAAAAACGATTTGCTGATTTTTTACATTATTTGATTAATTAGTGTTAAATTTGGTAGAATGATAATGAAGATAGAATTCTTAATTTTCGAAAAAAGGGGTGAGGAAATTGAGGAATGCTTCTATGGAAAGTAAAGGTAGACAAATTCAATTTGGGCTAATAATTGTCTTATTCTTATCAAGTTTAATTGTCCCTGTCATTCTACTATATCCAATTCAAGAGATGCTATATCGACCAAAAGAATTTTATTATTTTGCACCTTATTTTAATGCTTATATTATCTTTATGGTCTCTTTATTTGTTATGGCCCTCGTACTACTAATCAATTATTTGATCATACCTAAAACGAAAAAAAGAAAGAATATTCAACGTGGTCTAGTGTCTGCTTCCTTATTAATTGCCTTAGGTTTCATCGCATTAAGCTTTAATACTTATAAATGGATAGATTCGAGAGGTATTCATATGAATCCATTTTTTAGTTTAAAAGTAAATTTTGTCGAGTGGGAAGAAATAGTGAAAGTTGAGCAGGTAAATCTAGAAAAAAGTGGAGTGACAAAGCCTGATCATCTGGTTTTTACATTTCAAGACGGTTCAACAATTGAGGAACCTTTGGCAGGCAACATGATGCTGGCTAAAAACTATATAGCCAATGAGTTAAAGCAACGTGGCCTAACAATTGAAAATGTATACAAATAAAAGCTGCCGAATGGTAGCTTTTTTTCTGTCAAAATAAACATTATACAATCGATTCGCATGATTACCAAATGAGTATACTGCTAGTAAACAAAACAAAATCTCGGTCCAAATGTTAAGAAATTAGCGAATGAGAAATTATTTGGAATACTCAAATAAAAATTGTGAAATTTGTTTTTCTTTAATAATGTCTAAAAGTATGACATAATTTTCACAGATTAGCGGGAAAAATAACCCTATTCATTGGATCGAAATCGAATGATGACGAACGTGTCAATGTGAAAGAAAACTAGAGGTGAAAAAATGGAAAGATTACAAAAGGTCATTGCCTATGCAGGCGTTGCGTCAAGGCGCAAGGCAGAGCAATTGATTTTAGAAGGTAAAGTTAAAGTAAATGGTGTAGTGGTTCGTGAGTTAGGAACAAAGGTATCTAATTCCGATACAATTGAAGTAGAAGGTGTAAAACTAGAAAAAGAAGATAAGGTATATTTCTTACTTTACAAACCACGTGGAACAATTTCTGCAGTAACAGATGATAAAGGACGCAAAACTGTCACAGATTTATTTCATCATATTCCGCAACGTATTTTCCCAGTTGGTCGTCTTGATTATGATACATCTGGATTATTGCTATTGACAAATGATGGAGAATTTTCCTATATGTTGACACATCCGAAATTTAAAATTGACAAAACATATATCGCTCGTGTCAAAGGTGTGCCAACAATTGAAGGGCTTAAAAAGCTTCAACGAGGGATCAAATTAGAGGATGGAAAGACAGCACCTGCTAAGGTAAGTATGACATCTTTCGATGAAAAAGCGGGCAAAGCTATTTGTGAAATCACGATTCATGAAGGGCGCAATCGCCAAGTTCGTCGTATGTTTGAAGCGATTGGAACACCCGTTGTTAAATTAAAACGCGAACGCTTTGCTTTTTTAGATTTATTTGGTCTTGCTCCAGGAGAATACCGTGAATTATCAAAGCATGAAGTAAAGCAACTACGTGTGTTAGCAGAAACAGGAAAGCTTGATTAATGCAATTTTGCCAGAAGAAAGTGTGGATACCAATAGAGGTATTTGGATGTTTACACTTTCTTTGTGGTGAAATCGTTCATAAATCATTCATAATTAATAGCTAAGTGTTTTTGTATCATTTTGCTATAATAGGTGAGAATAGTACACCTAGTAGCAGTTTGTTCAAAAAAGCTGTAACACATTTAATCCGGTATTGTTGACGTCAATGTGAAAGAAGCTTTTACATATTTATAGACGTATAGAGCATGAAAAAGTTCTATTTGTTTCTTCAATATGTAAAAGCAACGCAAGCCGTAATTGATAGGGGGTTTATTAACTTGGAGAAAAAGAAAAAACGTCTTGTACTGCGAACTGTCATTTTAGCTGTGTTAGCGTTGGCAATCGGGTACACAGTATATGGAACAGCAACAAAGGAAAAAGTAGAGTTAGTAGCAGTAGGCTCTGAGGCACCTGACTTCACGTTAGTAGATTTAAACGGTGAAAAACATAAATTGTCGGATTATAAAGGGCAAGGGGTATTTTTAAATTTCTGGGGAACTTGGTGTAAGCCTTGTGAGAAGGAAATGCCTGCAATGGACAATCAGTATCAAGAATTTAAAGATCACGGTGTACAAACATTAGCTGTCAATATTGCTCAAACAGATTTTGAAGTACAGAATTTTGTCGATCGATATGGGTTGTCATTTCCAGTAGTTATCGACAAAACAAAAAGTGTTATGACTGCTTATAATGTAGGACAATTACCTGCAACAGTGTTAATTGATCCAGAAGGCAAAGTGGCCAAAATTATTACAGGTGAAATGACGGAGAAAGATATTGCTTCGTACATGGAATTAGTGAAGCCAAATAAGGAGTAAATGACGATGGAAAAAATCATTTGTGCTTGTGGTCATAGTAATCCATACGGCACGAAGCTTTGTGAGAAATGTGGTCGTCCTTTAACCGAAGAAGAAAAACAAAATAAAGTTGTTGATATGCGCTATGATGGTATGGCCATTCGCTCCAAAACATATAACAAATCATTTGTTGATAAAATATGGAATTTCTTCTCAAGTGTTAAAGTTGGTATATCCTTAATTATTATCACATTAATTGCTGCTTCAGTCGGAACATTACTACCGCAAGAGTTTTACGTAAAAGCTTCTGATATGGAGAAGGGGGCTTATTACGCAGACGTATATGGTACATTCGGTAAAATTTATTATACGTTGGGGCTTTCGGATTTATATAGCTCATGGTGGTTCCAGATTTTAGTTGGTATGCTAGCAGTTTCAATTATAGTGGCAAGTCTTGACCGAGGCATTCCACTTTATAAATCATTAAAGAATCAACGTGTTAAAAGACATGAAAGCTTTATGAAGCGTCAGCGCATTGTTGCAGAAGGACAAGTGTCAGCGAGTGCGGAGGAAACGCTTGATAAAGTGGCTCAAAAAATGACTGAGATGAAGTATTCTGTTCGTCGAGATGGTAGCGCTCTCTTAGCTGAAAAAGGACGCTTTTCTCGTTACGGTCCGTACATAAACCATGTAGGTCTCATCATTTTTTTAGGTGGGGTCATGCTACGTCTAGTTCCAGGCTTCTATGTTGATGAATCGATATGGGTGCGTGAAGGTGAAACACGAGCTATCACTGGAATGGAAGGCTATTTCATTGAAAACCGTGACTTTATTTTAGAAACACATGATAATACACCTCAAGGTGAGCAAGTTAAACAGGGTGTGAATGTAGTGGCTAAAAACTTCCAGACCGATATTACACTCTACAAGCAACCTGAAGACGCATTGCCTGGGGATACGGAAAATCTAGAAAAAGTAAAAGACTATTCAATTCGTGTAAACCATCCTTTAAAAGAAGATGGCTTTGCTCTTTACCAGATGGATTATCGTCTAAATGAATTAAAACAGATGAACTTTGAATTAATTAATAAGACGACAGAGAAATCTTTAGGTAAGGTAGAGATTGATTTAACAAATCCTAAAAAAGAATATGATTTAGGGAATGGTTCATCCGTTCAAATTCTTGTCTATACACCTGATTTTGATGGATTTGAAAATGGAGAACCTCAGACTAAAACGTCTATTCCAAATAATCCTGCATTTTTATTTAAAATGACTACACCAGAAACTCCTGAAGGAGAAGTAAGCTTTGTTGAAATTATGCAGCCTCCTTTAGAACCACTGGGTGAAAATAAATACAGAATGAAATTTGCTAGTGCAGAGATGCGTGATATGTCAGGTATTACGGTGCGAAAAGATAGTACCATCCCTATTCTGTTTGTTGGTGGGGTCATCTTTATGATCGGTGTTGCCATTGGCTCTTACTGGAATCATCGTCGTTTATGGCTTCAAGTGGAACCAGACGGCCGTGTGTTAATGGCTGCCCATGTCAACAAAAATATGTTCAGCATGAAAAAGGATTTAGATGCTGTTACAACATTTGCTGCATTGCCTCCATATATAGATCAGTTAGAGAAAGATGAGGCTAGCGAAGAGTCCACAAATGGTGGCATTAAAGAAAAGGAAGGTGACAACACCTTATGAGTTTGATTGACATAAGTGGAAACTTACTATTTGTAGCGTTTATTGCTTATCTAGTTGCGACATTATTATTTGGTGGTTCAATTAAGCAAGGTAATGCTACGGGTAAAAATACTGGCAAATGGGGCAAGCTTGCCATTGTGGTTACTATTATTGGTTTCCTATCACAGCTTGGCTATTTTATTACGCGTTGGATTTATACAGGACATGCGCCAGTAAGTAATATGTTCGAATTTACAACTGCCTTTGGTATGTTCATTGTCGGCGCGTTTATCCTAATTTATTTTATTTATCGTTTGACTGCACTTGGATTAGTGGCACTGCCTGTTGCGCTTTTGATTATTGCTTATGCAGCAATGTTCCCGAAAGAAGTAAGTCCATTAGTGCCTTCATTACAAAGTCATTGGTTAACAATTCACGTTATTACAGCAGCATTAGGGCAATCTATTTTAGCCATTAGTGCTGTGGCAGGACTTATTTACTTATTAAAAGTAGTAGATTTAACAAAGCCCTCTAAACAACGTTTTTGGTTAGAAGCTGTCATGTACTGTCTTGTAGTAGTTGTTGGATTTGTCGCGGTAACATCTACATTTAGTGCTATGGATTATGAGTCTAGCTATAATTATGTGGATAAAGAAGGAACTACTCGTAAAATTATTTACAATTTACCTCCAGTATTCGGTATGAATGAATATGAAGTGATAGAAGAACATGGCATGTCGCCATTAGTAGAAATGCCAGCGTTAATTAATGCTAAAAAATTAACAACCGTTGTTTGGTCATTATTGGTAGGATCTGTGTTGTATTTATTAATTCGTTTAATAGCTCGTCGTCGAATTAGTGCCATTTTCCAACCACTTGTTAAACGTGTCAATTTACAATTACTTGATGAAATTGGTTATCGTTCAGTGCTGATTGGTTTCCCTGTATTCTCCCTTGGTGCTTTAATCTTTGCGATGATTTGGGCACAAATTGCTTGGAGTCGTTTCTGGGGTTGGGATCCAAAAGAAGTATGGGCTCTTATTACATGGTTATTCTATGCAGCATTTCTGCATTTACGTCTATCAAAAGGCTGGGAAGGTCGAAAATCTGCTTGGTTAGCACTAATTGGTTTTGGGATTATTTTATTCAACCTAATTGCTGTTAACTTAATTCTTGCAGGTTTACACTCCTACGCGTAACCTGTGAAGCAACAAGCCTTTTCGCTGTAGCGAAGAGGCTTTCTTTTCTTTTCAATATGTGTCACACCATGTACAATAGAAGTTAGAGAAAGATGGAAGAGAGGGATCGTGAAAGTGTCAGAAAATATTTCAGTATTAGTAGTAGATGACGAGGATCGTATTCGCCGCTTATTAAAAATGTATCTTGAGCGAGAAGGATACCTTGTTGACGAGGCCGAAAATGGAGAACAAGCGATCGAGAAATCTTTAGAAAAAGAGTATCACTGTATTTTACTTGATATTATGATGCCTGAAAAAGATGGGCTAGAAGTGTGTGCAGAAATTCGAGAGCGCGCAGCAACACCAATTATTTTATTAACTGCCAAAGGCGAAGAAGCGAACCGTGTACAAGGCTTTGAGCTTGGTGCAGATGACTATATCGTAAAACCATTTAGTCCTCGTGAGGTTGTGTTACGTGTGAAGGCTATTTTACGTCGTTCACAGGCTTTCTCACCAACGACTAATGCATCTTCTTCAAAAGATTTAGTGGTGTTCCAACACTTAATGATTGACCATGATGCACATCGTGTGACTGCAGAAGGCATTGAGGTTAATTTAACACCGAAAGAGTATGAATTGCTGTACTTTTTAGCGAAATCGCCAGACAAAGTATTTGACCGTGAACAACTACTAAAAGAGGTATGGCATTATGACTTCTTTGGTGATTTACGCACAGTAGACACACATGTAAAACGTTTACGTGAAAAGCTCAACCGAGTTTCTGAAAACGCTGCTAAAATGATTGTGACGGTTTGGGGCGTTGGATACAAATTTGAGGTTGTCAATGAATAGAATATGGAATAGTGTTGTCGGGAAGCTATGGGTAACCATATTGCTTCTCGTTTCATTTGTATTATTTGTTTTCACGGTATTAATGCTTGAATTTCTTCAAAATTACCATATGCAGCAAGCAGAAATTTCATTGCGACAAACAGCAGCAACGGTAGCTAGTATAGTGGATGACAATGAAACAGCCGAATCTACCTCGGAATTATTAAAAGATATTTTACCTACAGGGACCAATGCATTGATCGCTATCAGTCATGTTGAAGTGTCCTTTGCGATGCAAGAGGGTGTCAACAAAAAAGAAATACAAGATACTATATTAGCCAATAAATCTTTTCATGAAGTGTTTCAATCAGATGAGCCGATTATTAAAGAAATGATGATGCCTTCTTCAACTGATCAAGAAAAGATGGAATCTTATGTCGTACTTGGTTTTCCCCTAAATGTTGAAAATGCAGTACATGGAGCTGTCTTCATCTACCAAAGCCCAGATGCGCTACATAAAACGTCTAAGGAAACTACGAAAATTGTCTTTTTAGCAGCCTTCATAGCATTTGTGCTGACGACATTCTTCGCATTCTTCCTTTCTTCACGTATAACTTCGCCATTAAGAAAAATGCGTGAATTAGCTTTTGAAATTGCAAAAGGGAATTTTGAAGCGAAAATGCCTACTACCCAAAATGACGAAATTGGTCAGCTTGCCGTTGCCTTCAACCAAATGGGCCGTCAATTAAAGCATAATTTAGAGGTTATCAACCAAGAAAACGAACAGCTTTCTAATATTTTGACATCTATGACAGATGCAGTGATTACGTTTAATCGGGATCGTACAATATTATTAAGTAATCCACCAGCCGAACGTCTGATGCAAAAGTGGTTTGTCAACAAAGGCTCACAAAGTGCAAAACCTATTCCGCCAGAGCTGTATCATATGCTTGATCATGTGCTGATGTTTGAGGATAAACTAGAAGAGGAAATTGAAATGGATGGCAGCTATTATACATTTACCATTAGTCCTCTTTATAGTGGGGAAATGATACGTGGTGCTGTCGCTGTTATTCGTGATATGACTGAACAGCATCGCTTAGAAAAACTAAGATCGGATTTTATTGCGAATGTCTCTCATGAGCTTCGGACACCGATTGCCATGCTTCAAGGTTACTCAGAAGCATTAATGGATGACGATTTTATTCAGGATCAGGAAGAGCGAAATGAGATTACCAAAATTATTTATGATGAATCGAAGCGAATGGGTCGCCTTGTGACAGATTTATTAGATTTGGCACGTATGGAATCAGGGCATATGACGCTTTATAAAGATGAATTACCAATTAATTCTACTTTTGAACGTATTACACAAAAATTTGCACAGGTAGCAAAAGAAAAGCACGTTCGTCTGCTGTTTGAGAGTGAATTTAATGACGAGGCCATGATTAATATAGATGAGGATCGCATTGAACAAGTGCTTACAAATTTAGTTGACAATGCCCTGAGACATACAGATGAAGGGTCTGTGACTGTAAAAGTAGAGCAGGAGCCGACATTTGCTAAAATATCTGTTCAAGATACAGGACATGGCATTCCTCAAGAGGACTTACCCTATGTCTTTGAACGTTTTTATAAAGCAGATAAGGCACGTACTCGTTCCAAGGGTGGAACTGGTCTCGGCTTAGCCATTGCTAGAAATATTGTGAAGGCACACTCAGGTAATATTATGGTAGACAGTGTGTTGAAAGAGGGTACGACCTTCACGTTTTATTTACCGTTCGATTAATAACAAGTATTGCTATTAATTGGCTGTAACTTCTATGAATGTAAGACGACAAATATTATAGAACGGGGGTGGAGTGCTTTGAATGACTCCGTGTTCCATCGACTATACGATGCATATCACCAAGACGTGTTTCAGTTTTTAATATATTTAGTAAAAAATCGTACACTTGCCGAAGATTTAGCACATGAAGTTTATGTACGAGTGTTGCGCTCATACGATCAATTTGCAGGCAATAGTAGTGAGAAAACTTGGCTATTTGCTATTGCTAAAAATGTAGCAATTGATCATTTTAGAAAGCAAGCTGTACGTCAAAAGCATTCACATGATTTCTTTGACTGGGAAACGGAACAGCTCCATTCAACCACGCCATCACCGGAAGATATGCTACAGGCCAGTGATGAATTTATGCAGGTAGAATCAGCACTTGAAAACTGTACAGGAGACCAAAAAATGGTCATTATTATGCGCTATTTTCAAGATTTATCGATTGCAGAAACAGCGCAAATACTAGATTGGACAGAAGCTAAGGTAAAAACGACCCAGCATCGAGCCATTAAATTTTTAAGGCAACAGCTACAGCCGATTAGAGAACAGGAGGCGAAACGGCAATGACGCATAAGCCATTTGATGATGAACAGCTTGAACATGTCTTGAACAATGCCCCTAAGCTTTCTGACCGCCGTTCAAAAGAAGAAATATTAAATCGGTTAATGGCAGATGCTCGCTTGCAGGATAATAGTCACCTACAAGAAGCGATACAACAACCTATAGAGAATGAAGAAGCACAACAAGAAAGTAAATCTTTAATACAAGATGAACGACCATCACGATTTAAGTTCCGAAAAATGCCGATTTTTACGAGTGTAGCAGCAGTTTTCGCGATAACGGTACTCGTTGGCTTCATGTTCATGAATAATGACGCTAGCCAAAAAGATCTAGCTAGTACGCCAGAAACGGCTAATTACTCTACGTTACAGGAAGATCGTTCTGCTAAAGAGGCAGCTACCCAGGATGAGGCACTTCAATCCAGTATTGTATCGGAGCATGAGCGTATGTTATCTTTACGGTCGTCTGTCTATGAGGAAGATGTGAAAGATGCTGTCGTTTTCCGTATTGGTTTGGCAGGACGCGATGCAGAAAGTGTTCCAATGACATATGTGATACCAAATGAGCGTGTAGCAACTGATTTTGGAACTGAAAAGCCTTCTACCCTACAGATGTATGAAAAATATGCTCCTCAAATAGATGAAGAAGCCAAAGGGTTTACGGATTATCATCCTTTTAAAGGTGAACTGAAGGAGAAGGAAGACAAGCTTGTCCACGTATTACCAAAGGACAATGACTATGATGTTGCATCAGCTACCGTTAATGAGTACAAAGGGACTTTAGAGGATACCTTCTCGGATTCTGAATATACGGAAGTTGAGATTCAAAATGAAGATGGCACACCTTATGAGTTTTCTCAGGAGGGTGAGCCAAGTCAAGCCATGTCATTAACAAACGCCAAGCATTTTAATTATTATTTATACCAAGATGGTAATGGGGCAGAATATCTATCACCAGATTTCCGTCAAACATTTGCTAATGTTACAGAGGCACTTACACTAATGAAAAACAAAAATGATGATGTTTATGTAACAGTGGTTCCTGAAAATGTAACATATACCGTGAAAGAGGAAGCAGAAGGTGTAGTCGTAACATTCGATATTCCCTTAGATTTAGCATCGATGGAGCCAATTCGCGCTACCCAATTGATTGAAGCTATGATGTTAACTGCTGCTAGCTTTGACCAACAATTACGCTTGGATAATGTGGTCCAAGAAAGCTGGGAAGGATTCGATTTAAAAACGTATTTACCCAAGCCTGTGGGGCCAAATAAACAATATATGCCTTAGTCAAAATCAAAAATGGAGCATTCCTGTAACATGGAATGCTCCATTTTTACAATACTTACAAATCTAATCGGAATTTTTTAAGCAGAACTATTTACTTTTTCTTAATAATTAATTATAGTAAGGTTGTAGTATAAAATAATATGATTCATCTTCGGGGCAGGGTGAAAATCCCGACCGGCGGTAATAGAGTGGTGAACCGTTAATGTTTCCATTAACTCGAATGGTTTATGCTTCGCTCTTCAGCCCGCGACCTGTGCAAATTTATTTGCATGGCTGACTTGGTGTGATTCCGAGGCCGACAGTTAAAGTCTGGATGGGAGAAGATGGAGGTACGATCGTCATTCATTGTTATGAAATAAACTATGACCGAGCGCTTTTTTGTATGGCTTTTTAAACAGTGCTCAAAAATAGTTTAAATTGACGCTTATTCGTCATGCCTTTCTCCCTTGTGCTCTTTATGCATAAGGGTTTTTTCGTGCTAACAATTGAAAGATCGTCACCTTTCTTCTTGCGAGATTGAATCAGCAAAGAGGAGAGAGTTTTCTATGAAGAAAAATGTTAAACTTCAATCGTTTATTACGATTGGCATGCTGAGCAGTATTTCGTTTTTATTAATGCTTTTTAATTTCCCAATTCCACCATTCCCAGCATTCTTGGAAGTCGACTTTAGTGATATGCCTGCATTAATAGCAGCCATCACAATGGGGCCTGTAGCTGGTATTTTAGTAGAATTATTTAAAAATGTATTGGATTGGATTTTCTCTGGAACGCCAACAGGTGTGCCAGTAGGTCATATTGCCAACTTTGCAACAGGTATTTTATTTATTTTGCCTGTAAGCCTTATTTTTAATCGCTTTAAAACAATTGCTGGTCTTGTTGGAGGTTTAGCGACAGGAACAGTCGTAATGGCAGTAGGGATGAGTATTTTAAACTACGCAGTATTTTTACCGATGTACACATACTTCTTAGGAATGGAACCGGTTGTAGGTGACTCACTTTATAAAATGATTATCGCTGGGATTTTACCATTTAACATTGTGAAAGGTGTTTTATTAACGGCTATTATGGCGTTTTTATTTACAACTATGCGCAAGTGGATCGACCGCCAGCGTTCTATCTATATAACAAAATAATTTTTACTAACCTCGGGTGAACATACCTGAGGTTTTTTTTTGGAAGGAATGATGGATAGGGAAAGGTGTGAAGAAAAGAAAGGCAAAACTAACGGATAAATATAGAAAAAAGTAATGGAGTAAAATAGCTAACTAGTACTTTATAATTACAACCTAGTCGAAAGCTATATTTTCATGTAAAATAGAGAAGAGTTTAGAATGTTTGAGGAGTTTGAAGAGATGAGTGGAAAAAAAGGACAATGGTCTAGTAAATTAGGTTTTATTTTAGCGTCAGCTGGTGCGGCGATCGGACTAGGGGCAATTTGGAAACTTCCCTATGTAACAGGACAAAGTGGTGGAGGAGCATTTTTCCTTATCTTTGTGTTATTTACCTTGTTAATAGGACTACCGATGTTATTGTCCGAGTATGTTTTAGGACGTGGTACACAATCCGAGGCTGTAACAGCGTATAAAAAAATTGCTCCAACTAAGCCAGGATGGGCCTGGATTGGTCGAATGGGCGTGCTAGGCTGTTTTTTATTATTAACTTTTTATAGCGTTGTTGGAGGTTGGATCTTTATTTATAGCGGGCTAGGTGTAGCTGGCGCGGTAATTGATCCAGCAGTAGATCCTGCTGAATTATTTGGAAAAATTATAGGCACGCCTTGGATTACGCTAGTTGGTCTAGTGTTTTTTACATTAGCCAACGTACTTGTGATTTCATTAGGTGTACAAAATGGGATTGAAAAGGCCAATAAATGGATGATGCCGTTACTTTTCATAATGTTTATTGTCCTTGTTGTGCGTGCAGTTACATTAGATGGGGCAATGGAAGGGGTAAAATTCTTCTTATGGCCTGATTTCTCGAATATTACGGGTAAGGCATTATTAGAAGCCTTAGGGCAATCGTTCTTTGGGTTAGCAGTAGGTTTTTCTTGTCTAGTTACATATAGCTCTTATCTAAAAAAAGATGTCAGTCTTCCGAATTCAGCGGGTTCTGTAGTGCTGTTAACCGTGCTTGTTTCATTTTTAGCAGGTTTAGCGATTTTCCCTGTTGTGTTCGCCTTTGATTTAGAGCCAGCAGTGGGTCCAGGTTTGCTATTTATGGTGCTACCAACAGCATTTAGTCAAATGCCATTTGGTGAAGTGTTTTTAGCCATGTTTTTATTGCTATTTTTATTTGCTACATTAACGTCATCATTTAGTTTATATGAGATTATCGTCGCGGCATTTATGGAGCATAGTCAGAAATCGCGTCCAATGTGGACACTTTTACTTGGTATAGTCGTGTTTATTGCAGCCATTCCAGCAGCGCTTTCTTCGAGTGTTTTATCGGATATAATGATTTTTGAGAAAAGTATCTTTGATGCAACCGATTTTTTAGTGTCGAATATCATGCTTCCGCTAGGGAATTTATTCATTGCTATTTTTATTGCCTATGTAGTGGATAAAGAATTTGTGAAGAGAGAATTGCTAACGGGAAGTCAAATGGGACAAGGGTATTATTCGACATATCGTATGTTAATGCTAGTTGTTGTACCGATTATCATTCTAGTTGTGTTTGTTAATATGCTACTGCAGTATTAAAGAAAAGGTATATTCCGCCATAGGAAAAATACCTTCTCTTAGTGTTAAAAACATAACAGTCAATAGAAAGGTAGAAGTGGATTTCTATTGCAAGGCTACTTGCTTTCCTGTGGGCGAGTGCCAGCAGCTTCCTCCGTGTAGGGGCTCACCTGTCTCGTTAATCCACGGGAGTCAAGAAGCCTTCCGCATCAACCCAAAAAATCTCAATCTTTTTAGCAAAGGTTTTCAAATAAAGTAAAGGAGTTCATTACCCTTTATGAAGAGGTGTTGTCACTCATCACTTCTCCACATTGAAAATAAGAGCCTATCCCCTCTAAGAATACAAATAATGGGTAGATTTGATCGCTATGCTACTATGAGGTAAAGACACTTTGTAGAATGGTTGATAGCGTCACTCCTATGGGATTTAGCGGCTCATCGGACGCCCCCCCTGGAAAGGACGCTGGCGGAACGAAAATCAACCTCTCGCCTTGCAAAGTTACTATTTCTACCGTTGATATCTTCTTTTTTTAACAACATAAAAAGGTGTATTCCGTCTAATAGGAATACACCTTTTATTATGATTATAGAGATTAATAATCGTTAAGTGATAGCTCACCTAGCCAATCTTCTTTAATAATCTTCCTTGCTTGTTCTTCACTTTCGGCAATAGGGAATACTTTATCAACCTGTGAAATAGCGAATAAGTTGCGAATGAAATTATCGACGACAATAATGGCGATTTTCTTATCTTTTACAGACACCTTCTTAGCAAAATTAACGATCATACCGAATCCAGTACTATCAATATTTGTTACCCTTTGCATATCGATAATGTATCCGTGTTTTGTGTCTAAGCTAAGTGTTTGCAGCTCTGACTTTATTTCTTCAATCATCCCGTATTCTAAATCGCCTGTAAACGCAATCACAATATAATCAGCCTTTGTGTCAATATTCATTGCAATTTTCTTCTGATTCATCCTATAGCGCCTCCATTTTTCTTTTCTTGTTTGGGGATTTATTCAAACTTAAATTTATTCACTTCATTTTGTAATTTATCAGCAATTGATGATAACTCATCTGAGCTTTGTGTAATTTCGGCAACAGTCGCATATTGCTCTTCTGAGGTTGCGGCAATCTCTTCTGTAGCTGCTGCAGCGTCCTCGATGATGCGAGAAATATCTTGAATGGCTTGTTGCACATCTAGGGAGTTGTCGTTAACATGTGTAAATGCCACTTTCATTTGTTCGACACCTTCTTCAGTTTCGACAACTTTCTCCACGATTTCTTTTAAGGCACTTCCGCCTTTATTGATGATCGTTACTTGCTCCTCGACAGCTAGTAAATTACTTTCCATTGTTCGTACGGTCACAGATGTTTCCGCTTGGATATCATTAATAAGATTAGTAATTTGTCCAGCTGCTAAACTTGACTGTTCAGCTAATTGACGAACCTCTGATGCAACGACAGCAAAACCTTTCCCTTGATCACCTGCTCGTGCTGCCTCGATGGCCGCATTGAGTGCTAACAGATTCGTTTGTTCTGCGATGCCAGTGATAACGGTAATAATACCACCAATTTCTTCAGAGCGCTTGCCTAATTTTTGGATAGAATCTGTTGCATAAGACACTGTTTTCGTAACATCACTTAGATGCATAATCGCTTCATTGATGGCTTCTTCTCCTTTACGTGCGATATGAGTGGATTCGATAGCGCTATTTAAAGTGATTTCAGCCTTTTGTAAGCTCTTTGATACTTCCTCAAGCGTTTTTTGCATCATTGAAACTATTCGTTCAGCCTGATCAGATTGAGTGGTAGTACCAACGGCGATTTCATTCATTGTTAGTGCGATCTGATTAGATGCTTCACTTGTTTGATGTGATGATTCTGCCAAAGTGTGTGATGACTTTGCAATTTGATGTGCACTACCAGCCACAATTTTTATCGTCTCTGTTAAATGATTTTTCATACTACTAAATGCGCGTGCTAATTCAGCGATTTCATCTTTGCCTTTAGGGTTTAACAGTTTAACATTTAAATTTAGTTCTGCTAGTTCCTTGGCATTGGTACTTAGAATGTTAATAGGATTAACAATTTGCTTTTGTAAGAACCAACTAATTCCTCCAATCATTACAATGGCGATCACTAAGGAAATCGCTACATTCTCCAGTGCTGATTTTGTGGCAATGCTTATATAAGGAGCGGTAGGGACAGCGGTTGCCCATACACCGATAACCTCGCCTTGACTATTTACAATCGGATCATAGGCTGCTTGATGCAA
Source organism: Lysinibacillus sp. G01H (assembly GCF_028872195.1). Classification (NCBI taxonomy): domain Bacteria; kingdom Bacillati; phylum Bacillota; class Bacilli; order Caryophanales; family Bacillaceae; genus Lysinibacillus; species Lysinibacillus sp. G01H. Next base: position 1,318,821 of record NZ_CP118397.1, read on the forward strand.
ACTTCCTAAGACATTGGCAGAACCGATAAAGCGCTTTTTTTCTCCTAGTACAACAGTAGCAACCTCGTCAGAAACCTTTGTATTTAAAGCGCGTTCACCATTATCCACTATATTGGTACTTATACGCGTATCGTTTTGAAAGATGGATACAGCATTCCCGTTTGTGAGTTCTCCAACTTTATCAGCTACCTCAAAGTTTTCTACCATATTGATATCGCCCTTATAGAGTTGGTTGTTTTTAATGGACCATTCACCAGGATATTTAGCGTCTAAATATTCATAGCTCAACTGTATATCTGATAAAAGCTTTGTATCAGCACTTTCTAATAGATTGTTCTTGGCAACAAAAAAATTGACTCCTGCTAAAAGGGAAGTAAGTAAAATAATACAACCAAATATAAGCAGATTCATTTTCTTTCGTATAGATAACTTCATTAAAACGCCCCCAATTTTACGTTTACTTTATAGATGAATCTTTTTGGAAATACCAACTAAAAATTTTGTTTCAGAAATATTTTCGAACCAAATATGGTCGACCATATTTTTGACAAAAAATAAACCGCGTCCACGATCAGCATAATCAAATTTGTCTAAATCGAATTGAAGAACTTTGCCCCAGTCCTTTTCGTCAATGCCTTTTGCTTCGTCAGTGACTGTTATTTTTATCTCTTCGTTTGATTGAGTTACTTGTATTTGAATCTTCTTTTGAGCGGGTGTATTAATTTTTCCCATAGCCTCTACGGCATTGATGACTAGTTCATGAACAACAAATCTTAACTCTCGTTTATAAGGTAGATTATATAACTCTGTATAATTCTCCATTACTTGATCAATAAAGGCTATAGCTTGTGTATCAGGATTTACATTGAGTGTGAATTCCATCTTCAATCACCTACCCTTTAATGTAATTGTTATTGAAACGACTGTGATGTCATCGCTGTAATCATTATCAAATAAATTGTACTTTTGAGAAAACTTTTGTAGTGCATAGCTGTTATCCTGTGAAGCATAGGCGTAGAAAAAGTCCATATCAATTGAATTTTGCTCGTTCAATGTTAATAATCCATCCGTATAAAGAATAATACGATGCCAGCCTGATAAAGGTATTGTTTTTTTATTTATTTGAATAGTAGGGAATAGTCCGAGGATAGGCGTATTCGCTGGGAGGAAGACTGTTTCTCCAAATTTTCCAAATAAAAAACCAGAAGGGTGAGCCGCATTCACATAGTGCAAAGTTCCGTTTTTTGTATCTAGAAGTATGTAGATTGCTGTCATTAAAAAACGGTCCATATCCTCATCAGAAAATAGCTCGTAAATTTGGCGGTTAAGTTCTTGGATTACGGCTACTGGATCAATTAACTTAGTAATCATTCCTTTTAATAATGATCTGATGGACATAGTAACGAGTGATGCAGCTATGCCATGCCCCATTGCATCGTACAGAAGAATGGCGGTTAAATGGTCATTAATCTTAAACCAGCAGTACATGTCACCTCCTAGTGTATTGGATGTTACGTAAAGACCATCAACCTGTATTTGCTCAAGATTTAATGGAGGAGATAGTGCGTTCTTTTGGAATTTTTTTGCAACAAATAAATCTTTTTGAATCATACTTTCTTGCTGCTTTCGAAGCGTGGCTTCCTTCTGATATTTTAAGGCTACTTGAATTCGAGTTTTAAAATGAGTAAAATCAAACGGCTTTAAAATAAAGTCGAAAATACCTGCTTCAAACACCCTATCGATTGTTATGTTTTTTTCGTAGGTAGTGGATAGAAGGATAGGGACATCTATCCAATTTTTAAGTACATGAATGTGCTGACAAATTTCCTCGCAATTGCTGAGTGTCATTTTAGTGTCGAGTACGATTAATTCCAGCTCATCTTTCAAAGATGAATCTACTAAATAATTCATTGCTGCTTCCGTTGTTGAAAAGCAATGAATATTTGGGATGCTGATACGATGAAAATATTTCTGCAGACGTAGCACATCATTACTTACGCTGCCAATAATTAATACTGACATGCCTACTAAATTCACCGCCTTATGTATCTATAACTAAATATTTCCTGGAAGCCAACATAATGATTTCTAACCATAATTATATACTCCGTATTTACTTATAATATGAATAAATGAAAATTCTAATTTGCTATAAATTTACCAATAAATATGGCATTATACAAGGCTTTTGTGATATAAAGTAAAACTTAATCAATAGGATTTTTGACATCTAGGTTCTTGGATAGGGTTCACGGGTTAACTTTTTAACGATGCTCTTGATATATCTGCATTTGATGCATGAGGAAGTAGAGAATGCTTCGTCTCTAGTCATGATACTTGACTATACATTTTTAGAGTGACGAAGGATTTTGTAAGACTAAAGGCCTTTTGTAGAAAGTATTAATTTTGCCCTTCTTTTAAGGTGAAAGATCGCTATTGGAGATGGAAATGTGGTAAGAAAAATTAATCTAAAAAAGGGATTAATATATTCGATAAAATGCATGTTATAAAACATTACATACATATTGCTTGTTATTTAATTTTAATGTATTTTTAGATCAGTCATAAAAAAATATGTTAATTAAATTTACATTGGAGTGGTGAAGAATGAAACATTATACCAAAGAAGATATTATACGTCGAGTGAAGGAAGAAAATGTGAAATTTATTCGCCTACAGTTTACAGATATATTAGGGACAATCAAAAATGTGGAAGTGCCTGTCAGTCAATTAGAAAAAGCGCTAGATAATAAAGTTATGTTTGACGGCTCTTCAATCGAAGGTTTTGTGCGTATTGAAGAATCGGATATGTATTTAAAGCCTGATTTCAATACCTTCGTGATTTTTCCTTGGACTGCTGAAAAGGGGAAAGTGGCTCGCTTTATCTGTGATATTGCAAGACCAGATGGTACACCGTTTGAAGGAGATCCACGCTCCAATTTAAAACGAGTATTGAAGGAAATGGAGGAGCTAGGCTTTACTTCGTTTAATTTAGGGCCAGAGCCTGAATTTTTCCTATTCAAGTTGGATGAAAAGGGGCGTCCGACACTGGAATTAAATGATAGTGGGGGCTATTTTGATTTAGCGCCAACTGATTTGGGAGAGAACTGTCGTCGTGATATTGTTTTAGAGCTAGAGGGAATGGGCTTCGAAATTGAAGCGTCTCATCATGAAGTAGCACCAGGCCAGCATGAAATCGACTTTAAGTATGCGAGTGCTATTGAGGCATGTGACAATATCCAAACATTTAAACTAGTTGTAAAAACCATTGCTGCACAGCATGGCCTCCACGCAACATTTATGCCAAAGCCACTATTTGGGGTCAATGGGTCAGGAATGCATTTTAATCTCTCGTTATTTGAAGGTGATAAAAATGCCTTCTACGATGAACATGCAGACTTGCAATTAAGTGCAACCGCACGTAGCTTTATGGCAGGAATCATGAAGCATGTGCATGGCTTTACGGCTATCACAAATCCACTTGTCAATTCCTATAAACGTTTAGTACCTGGCTATGAAGCCCCTTGCTATGTAGCTTGGTCTGCTCAAAACCGCTCACCATTAATTCGTATTCCAGCAGCTCGTGGACTATCTACACGAATTGAATTGCGTTCAGTGGATCCAGCAGCAAACCCTTATTTAGCAATGACTGTTATTCTAGCATCTGGGCTGGATGGTATACGAAAAGATTTAACGCCACCAGCTGCAGTAGACCGTAACATTTATAAAATGACAGCAGCGGATCGGGAGTTGAATGGGATTGATAGTTTACCATCCTCATTAGAATTTGCGTTAATCGAATTAGAGATGGATGCCATTGTTCGTGATGCACTGGGTGACCATATTTACGATAAATTCACAGCTGCGAAAGAGATTGAATGGAATAAATATCGCACACGTGTCCATAACTGGGAGCGTGAGGAGTATTTAACGATGTACTAAAGGTTGGGGCTGTTTTAGCTCCAACTTTTTTATGTGACATGTACTTCTTTTTGCTCTATCATAAGATTAAAGGAGTGTGGACAATGACACAGATAACTCAAGTTGTGACAATTCAAAACAATGATATTGTGCAATTTGAACTTGATATTAACCGAGCTTTAGTAGATTTAAAAGGCTTTTTCATACTTGATATCAAATACAATACGCTCTTTATTGGAGAGCAGACGGTCATCCATTCTGCTTTAATTATTTATCAGCAAAGCGATTACACCATTTAACAAGAGGGGTCATGTCGATGAGACGTGACTTTTTTTAATAAAAGATAAACTCGAGTGTTGGGGAAGGTTAATGGTATTCGGGTAACTTCCTCCTTTGATTTTCATGCAATGTCATAAATGAATTCATCTGGCTTAACCAGGGCCGTTTCAAAGTAATGAACCTCCACAACTTCATTATGTCTATAATAATTTCTTTAATAATCTTAATGAGATAGCCTGTTTCTTCATAAACCCTCCGAAGGTAGCGTGCCTCAAAGTCTTCTGCTGCCTCTTTACCACCTGATGGATCAGCCCGTATTTTTGCTTCATCTATATTTCCTTGCAAAACCATTAATAAGATTATCTTTCGTTTAATCAAAAAGCAGCAACATCTTGCCGTTTGACCAAGAAAAAACCTCCATTTCATTTCTGTATATAATAAACTTATCTTTTTTTAATGTTGGTTAAGCAAAGGAGGGATAATAAAATACGGTTAGGTCTTCCTAATTCTTAATTTAATTGATTTTGTTAAATCTGTCCTGAAAAATTGGTCAGAGTTTAATGTATTTCAATAGAAAATTTAAAGAAAATTCTTTCTATTTAGCCTGTCCAAAGTTAGCATAAAAAGACAGGTTAAGCAGCCATATCTATTTTATGATGGAATCAAGGAGTGAGAGCAATGAGTTGGATTGAGTCGATTCAAAAGGCCATTAATTATATGGAGGATCATTTATTAGAGGATATTACGATTGAACAGATTGCACAGGAGGTTAATTCATCTGTCTTTCATTTTCAGCGAACATTTGCCATTTTGACAGATATGTCTATTGCAGATTATCTACGGCGAAGAAGATTAACATTAGCTGCACAAGAATTGCTGGGTACTGAACAAAAAATAATCGATCTCGCCTACAAATACGGCTATGAAACTCCTGAAGCCTTTACTAAAGCGTTTCGTAAACAACACCATGTAACGCCTAGTGAAGCAAGAAAGAAGCAAGGACCATTACAATCATATAATCGCCTGGTCATACAGGTAAGCTTGAAGGGAGCAGAACCAATGAAGTATAAAATTATTGAAAAAGACAAGTTTCAAATTGTCGGTGTAAAAAGAACATACAACTGTCAAAATGGGGAGAACACAACGGAAATACCTCTATTTTGGCAAGAGGTCAACCAAAGTGGCTTTGATCATCAGCTATACCAATTAAATAATGGCACGGTCAATGGCGTACTAGGTGTTTGTGTACCAAATACAGAACAGGGACAAAAGGGCTTCATTGATTATTGGATTGCTACTGATCATGTAGGAGAAGTAGGTGAAGATCTCTTAACAATGGAAGTACCTGCATCTAAATGGGTTATCTTTGAAGTACATGGACCTATGCCTGATGCAATGCAAAATACATGGAAACAAATTTATTCAGAGTGGTTCCCATCCAACCCATATGAACCAGCAGGAACAGCGGAGTTGGAGGTTTATCCTGAAGAGGATGCTTATAGCCCTGATTCGTATTCAGAAATTTGGATTCCAATTAAGTAACAAGAAAGCCAAGGGTGCAATACTAGTGCATCCTTGGCTTTTATTATTCTACTGAAAAAATTCACCCTTTTTTTAGCTTTGTTAAAGATGTAAAATATATGTATGTTTAAAATAAACGATTTAACGGCGTTTATTAATCGTTACATAATTTCATAAGGGGGCTAATAAATGATGAGAGGTACGATTCAAAACAAACGTGTGGAAATTTCACAAGAGGACGCACAGCAATACTTAAAGTTGGGAAAAGTGGCACATGTCGCAACAGTTGATGAGGAAGGTTTTCCTTATGTTATTCCGTTTGTCTATGTATATGAAGGGGAGGACAAACTATACTTGCATATTGGTAATCTTCGAGAAAGTCACTTTTGGTCAAATATCAAACAAAATCCTAAAATTTGTATAGAAGTTTGCGATATGGGTGATTTACATCCAGGCAAAAAATATGCCTGTCAATCCGCACTAGTTTATCAAAGTGTGGTTCTGTTTGGACATATCGAAAGAATTGAAGAGGAATCAAAAAAAGTATGGTTCTTTGATGCGCTACTGGATAAGTATGGAAATCCTGAATGGACATTTGAAAGAGAGGGTTATCCGATTATGCCGAAAATCGAACTATTTGAAGTGAAAATAGAAAAGCTGACAGGGAAAATAAATCACGGCATGTATCATTAATCAAAAAGGCTAAGTATTGGTTGAATTCTACCATGCTTAGCCTTTTCTTCTTATGATTTTGTTAAAGTGTAAAGTTGTAGAGTATCTTCAGTGTTGTGCTTCTCTTGGTAAATGAAATTCAATTTTTTTAAAAGCTTGATTGAATTGATATTGGCAGCGTCAACTTCTGCCACAATTGTTTCCATTTTTAAGTGCTTAAAGGCATAATCAATTAAAGCAGTTATAGCTTCTGTTGCGTAGCCTTTTCCCCAATATTCCTTGCCCAAATCATAGCCAATCTCTGTTAGAGCATTGTCATAATCAAGCATATTAAAGCCGCATGAGCCAATGATATGATTAGATGCCTTTTCAAAAATAGAGAAGCGGATTGCCTTGTGTTGCTTAGCTAATTGTTCTAGAAGTTCAATCATTTCCAGGGCCTGCTCTTCTTGTGTAAACTGAGTAATATTCATATACTTGGTTACATCAGGATCAGACCAAATAGCTAATAAACTTTTAGCATCAGCTTTCCCCATTTTTCGTAACCGTAATCTTTCCGTGTCGATATTTTCAATCAATACTTTTGCCTCCAAAATTATAATGATGTTGGATGAAAAATATTGCTATCTGCGCATAATTCAGTCCCTTCATATGGATATAAGTTTATTATAATAGAAAGGATACATACTGCAAAATACTGGAGGAAATCGCATGATAAAAGTCTCGGAAGAGCAATATCCTATCATTAAACAATTTATTTCAAGAGCCCCGACATTTGTTTATAGTATACTAGATCGAATGATAGAAGGAGCTGTCTATTCCGATACAGCTGCTTTTCAAACATTATTATTTCACACGAAATCAGGGATATACTATGTATATGGCGATGAAAATAAGACTTCGATTGATTATCAGCTTGCTTATTGTTTTCAACAGGCTATAGAACAACAGAAACGGTTTACCTTATTTTCTTATTCTGAACAGTGGAATACTAAAATCGAACAATTGTTAAATAATCAGCTAAGAAAGCTAGAACGCTATACATTTACATTTGATGAAAATATTTATAATCATAGAGAGAAGCATGGGGAAGGTGATTACGAAGTCAAATTTATTACTGAACCCCTGATTAAAAATTCACTGGAATTTGATCAGACTTATTATGAGGAATATTGGGATTCTACCTCTAATTTTCTCAAAAATGGCTTTGGCTTTTGTTTCGTACATAATGAACAAATCATTAGTGAAGCCGTCTCTATATTTAAGTCAAATGACTATGCAGAAATTGATATTATGACAGATCCAAACTATAGAGGACAAGGATTAGCAAGTAGCATTGCAGAAGCCTTTATAGATCATTGTCTAGTCAACCAGCTAAAGCCTTGTTGGGATTGTGATATTTCAAATACAGGCTCCATTCACCTAGGCACAAAGCTTGGTTTTACGACTCCGCAAAAATATGCTATCTATACAAAAAAGTAGCCCACGAGGTTATTATAAACATCGTGAGCTTTATGCGCTGTTAAAAGAAACGATTGCGTAATTCAAAAACTCGATAGAATAGTCTAGCGTCTCTAGCCATTTTATTTGGTGCGTTCATATGGGGACGGAGGCATTGTTGAAACAATTCATCACAGTATTTTGTGCTACCGTGTCGTTCATAGCATTCATCATGCAGTTTACAGCAAGCGTCCACTGCATTTGTAGGCATACCTGGTCCTGAGCAGCCAGGGCCACAGTATCGGTAGCCAGGATAACAAAAACCGAGCTTGCGATTTCTATTCATCTCCTTAACCTCTCTTTTCGATGTCTTTTCTATAAAATATGTAATATTTCATCATAGAAGAGGATAAAAAACTATAAGACTATTCTTTTTGATTTGTAAGGTTCCTGTAAGCTTAAAAATAATTAGTTGTAAGGATGGTGCGTTATGCTAGCTATAGCATAAAAGATAAGGAGTTTTTCAACATGAATCCATCCGTTACACAAAAAGAACGAATCATTTCCTTAGATATTATACGAGGATTAGCGTTATTTGGTATTTTATTTATTAATGTAGGTGCCTATCAGCTCTTAATGGAGGGTGCACCAATGCCTGATATGAGTGGAATCAATGGGGTGATTGATTCACTTATTGATATTTTTATAGAAAAGAAATTTTTCTCTATCTTTTCATTCCTATTTGGAGTTGGTTTTTATATTTTTGCTTCACGTGCAGAAGCGCGTGGGGATAGACCGAGATGGCGCTTTGCAAGACGCTTATTTGCTTTATTCGTTATTGGTATTATTCATATTTTTATTTTTTGGGGCTCTATCCTATCCATTTACGCAGTAATTGGTTTTTTATTGCTACCATTTTACTCTGCGAAGGTTTCAACCATTTCTAAATGGTTATTTACCATTATCACACTGCATATTCTGGCACTATTAGGACAAATGTATATGCCGTCTAATGCCGTTTCGTCAGCTATTTTTGGCTTTTTAGGCAATGATGCAGTAGCTATCTTTATTATGTTTTTAAGTGGATTTTTAGTAGCAAAAGCTGATTGGATTGGGCATATTGGAGCGCATAGTCAAAAAATAAAATGGTTGCTTTATAGTACTTTCCCATTCTTTATTGGATTCTCATTATGGATTTGGTTTGCCTCACAAGCAGATGACCAACAGCTCCAATCTATCATTGGCTTAGGGGTTGTTCCAACAACCTATTTTTACTTAAGTGGTTTGTTTATTCTATTAGAACATAAAACAATAGCGAAGCTACTTCAGCCAATTGGACGTGTGGGGCAAATGGCCTTTACAAATTATTTGGCGCAAAGCTTTATTGGAACAGCCATCATTTCATTAATGGGGCTAGAAGTAGTTTCACCATCAGAAATTGTAGTGATAGCGAGTATTACGTTTATCATTCAAATAATTTTTAGCGTGATTTGGTTTAAGTTCTTTACAATAGGGCCATTTGAAAAATTATGGCGATATATGACTTATGGAAAAAAAGTCGTGTCAAAACAATCATAAAACACTGTAAATCCCAAACAATCCTACTGTTTGGGATTTTTTCTGCTAAAATAAATTGTATGTTTTTGTAAAAAATGAAACCTAAAATGGTAGATATTCGTAAACTAGGTACAAGAAATAAAGGAGCGTTTATAATATGGCAAAGCAAATAAAAAAATATATGGCTGTGACAACGGCATCTTTGATGGCTGTACAGCTAGCAGCATGTGGAAATAGTGAAACTCAGACAGCAGAAGAATACCCTTTAACTACTTCTAATCAGGTAACTGAAGATCAAAACCAAGCAATTACAGGTGATGAAATAGAAAGTGTTTACAAGAGTGAAATGGCTGATGCCTGTGATGAATGGCAAGAGGGTGATGATGGTTCCTTTGAATGTATCGATGAAAATTCACCTTACTATGCACAGCATTTCTTTAATGGTTTGATGTATGCAACGGCTGGAGCCATGATAGGAAGTGCGATTTATAAAAGTCGCAATTTAAAAAATGGTACAGATCTAGATGAGCAAAGCAATGGTGGCGGCTCAGCAGTGCCACGATCGTCATCAAGCGCTAAGGATGAAAGTAAACCAACAAATGGTATAACAAACAGTACGCAAAATAAGGCTAGCTCAACTTCAAGTGGATCAAATTCTTATTCGAGTGGACAACGCTCCTATTCGACGGATAGTTCATCAAAGAGTTCCAATTCCTACTCCAATAGCTCTTCCTCAAGCACAGGGAAATCGGGCTTTGGTTCTGGTGGGGCATCTCGTGGCGGCTCGTCCTCCTCGTAAGGTTTGGATAGGGAGTGAAGAACATGATGAATCACACACAGCAACGACAAGCATTTTACTCAAAATTCCCTGACTTCTTTCCTGACTTTGAGGATTTAGAGTATGCATTATATGATGTTTTAGAATTGCCAAAGCAACAAATTGATCAACTTCATTATGCAACACAAATACTTTGGCGCATCTTTTTAAAAGTCGGGAAACAATTTAAACATTTATCGGTCGATCAGCTCTTAGCCTTAGGTATTCGACCGGAAATGATCCCATATATTCAGTTAGATTATTTACAGCAGCAATCAATTCTGGCACGCTTTGATTTTATTTGTACAGAGGAGGGCTACATTAAATGTTTAGAGCTAAATGGAGAAACACCTTTTCTTGTACAAGAAACCTTCAAGATGAATGACGCATTATGTCAGCATTTTGGCTATAAAAATCCTAATGATGTAACAGCCTTACAAAAAGCATTGTCGGGCGCCCTTTTTGCTGCCATCCAATACTTACATAATGTCAAAAAGCCAAAGATTGTCATCACAGGAAAAACAGCGAAAGAGGACTACGAAGAGTATTGCCAGGTACAGTTTATCAAGTCCTGTATTCCTTTTGCCATTGAGTATGTGCCCATTCAAGAACTTATCATCTTTTCTAGTGACACGTCTGAGGTAGCACAAGGTCTTTATACACCTACAATGGAGAAAATTGATATTTTATTTAGACCCGCACACCCTGTAGAGTTTTTAATAGATGATGTGGCAGCGGATGGTGATCGCATTGGATTGCATCTTTTAGAGCTTGTCAAAAAACGACAGCTGGCAATTATTAATCCACCTGCTGCCTATGTATTACAATCGAAAATCTTATTATGGTTAATATGGGAGCGGAGAAATGATCCATTGCTCTTTACTTCCGAGGAACGAGCAGCTATTTTGCAATATATGCTTCCTACATACCTTACAGCAGAACCATTTATTCGAGATGATGTACCTTATGTCAAGAAGCCTGTTTATTCACGTGAGGGAAATACAGTAGAAATTTACGCAGGAAGTGGGCGGAGAGTAAATGCTTCCACATCCAAGCACTATGTTGATAATTTGTTTATTTATCAACAATATGTGGAGATGCCTAGCATAACAGTGCAGTTAAAAGAAGGATATCACGCTAAGAAGTGGCTAATTGGCTCATTTGTTGCTGATAATCGAGCATGTGGTTTAAGTTGTCGGGTAGGCAATCAAATTACAGAATGGGATTCACATTGGTTAGCCGTTGGTTACAAGGAATAGCAAATCTATCGTGCTGAAAAACAAAACCACCCATAAAATTTTTTTAGAAGGTGAAAATGGATTGCCGTTGCAGGCTACTTGCTTTCCTGTGGGCGAGCGCCGAACCGCTTCCTTCGCTCCGCTCCGTGCAGGGTTTCGCCTGACTCGCTATCCCATGGGAGTCAAGTAGCCTTCCACTCCAACCTACAAAAATGTTATCTTTTTAGCAAAGGTTTTCAAATAAAGTGAAGGTGTTCACTTCTTGTCACTCATCACTTCTCCACATTGAAAATAAGAGCTTATCCCCTCTCTATGAATACAGATAATGGGCGATTTTATTACTATGCTACTATTAAAAAAGTAAAGACACTTTGCAGAATGGTTGATTGGAGAGGAGCCAGCGTCACTCCTAGGAGATTTAGCGTCACTGATGAGTCCCTGGAGCAAACGTAAGTGAGAGAAGCGGCTCATTGGAACGCCCCCTGGAAAGGACGCTGGCGGAACGGAAATCAACCCTTACCTTGCCAAAAGGTATTATTTCTCCTAGCGATATTATCTTTTTTCAACAACATGAATTGGCGAGACTTTTAAAAGTCTCGCCAATCGTTTGGTCCTTATTCATTCCAGCCTTTACAGACATTAATCCATTCTTTATAGGGAGCATATGTTTCAAGTTCTGAAATGGTTACCTCAATGGCTGAATTACTACTACCGCACGCTGGAAATACTGTAGTAAAACGTTTTAAAGATTCATCTAAATAAATGGCTACGCCCTCGTTCACACCAAAAGGACATACACCTCCGACATCATGACCAATCATCGTCTCTACATCATCTTTGGATAACATCTTTGCCTTCGTACCAAATACGGCTTTATATTTTGCATTATCGATCTTAGCATCACCAGCAGCCACAATTAAGATCGCTCCATCGTTTACAAGAAAAGATAAAGATTTTGCTATGCGCTCTGGCTCGCAGCCAAGCGCCTGTGCTGCTAATTCAACTGTTGCGGAGCTTTCTTCTAATTCTTGTATTTTGTGTTCTACATGCCATTGTGCTAAATGGCGACGTACTTTTTCAATTGCCATATGTACATCCTCCTACTTATATCAATTATGCCTTAGCATAGTTGTCGAGATTTTTTGAGATTATTCGAAAAGCTTCCTTTTCTATAAAGAGCGTTTTCTATATTTGATATACCACATTCGTACAAAAAGCATTCATTAAAATCAAGACAAAATTAATTTTACCATAATTTTCAGAATATATAGTTGTGAATGCTTTAGCTTTCGGGTACCATTGGTGTAAGGAGTGTAAAATTACACTAGGGAGGTTTTGTATGCTTAAGTTTATACAAATAGTATCGATACTATTTGGTTTATCCGTTGTGACATTAATGGTTGCATTCATTATCACATTAAGTGGTGGGCTACATTTAATTAATTTGGTCTTTACTATACCCGTTTGTTTATTTGTCTGGATTGTTTGTAGCATGTTTAAATGGACCAACACAAAAAAACGAAGGGGCTTGCTATTTGGTGTCATGGGAATCGCCCTGTTGATTGCAGCCATTAAACCGATTCAACATTATTATAAAATGAGTATTCCCACTGTTGATGCGGAAATTGATGTAACAGTCTATCAGCCATTTGTCCCTGGCAATGAAATAGTGAAAAATAAAGCTTCCTTACAATTGACAGAGTCATTACCACGACTAGATGGTGCAACAGCCATGTACCCTTTATATGCGGCTTTTGTGGAGGCTACTTATCCCAAAGGTGAATATCCTCCATATAATAGTAGAGTTCAAGTAAGTCGTACACCAGAGGCCTATCAAAATTTAATAGCTGGAGATGTTGATTTGATCTTTGTGGCAGCCCCGTCCACCTCACAAGAATGGCAAGCAGAAAAGGAAGGACTTACATTTGATATGACGCCAATTGGTCGAGAGGCATTTGTCTTTTTTGTGCATCGTAAAAATAAAATCGATAATTTAACACTTGAGCAGGTCAAAAAAATATATGCTGGAGAAATAACTAATTGGCGTGAAGTAGGTGGGGAGGATGAGTCCATTCGTGCTTTCCAACGCCCAGCGGATAGTGGAAGCCAAACGACACTAGAAAAACTGATGGGCAATACGCCTATCATGGAGGCACCCACTGAAGATGTTGCATCAGGAATGGGCGGAATCATTCGTGAAGTGTCGCAATATCGAAATTATAAAAATGCCTTGGGCTTTACGTTTCGATATTATTCTACAGAGATGGTTGGTAACAAAAAGATCAAATTACTATCTATTGATGGAGTAGCACCAACAAAAGAAAATATTCAAAATGGTACATATCCTTTAATGTCTGAATTTTATGCCATCACAGCAGGAACAGAAAATCAAAATGTACAGAAACTGATTGATTGGATACTTTCTGAGGAAGGGCAGGCAATGGTAGAAAAGGTCGGCTATGTACCAGTGGAAAATCATTGAATAGTTTGCTATACTAAGAGTAATAATCGAATAAAAGTTTTCTAGGGTTCCGTAGCGCTTGCTAGTCTGGTCCGAGAGAAAACCACAAATTGATTTTGTGACACGGAAGGATAAAAGCCTGGGAGATACTGTTTAAAGACAGTTTCTTCAGGCTTTTTTTGTTTGGCTAAAATCAAGTCATTTGGCGAATGCTGAAAAAGTAGTTGGACCATCCAATTAGTCGGCCGTGTCTTATAAAATGGAGGGATTTATGATGAATAAACAATGGATCAGCGTCATTATAGCGGCTTGCTTTGAAGTTGGCTGGGTCATTGGGTTAAAGCATGCAACAAGTGTACTAGAATGGATTGGTACAGCAATTGCCATTTTTATTAGTTTTTATTTGCTCATTAAAGCAGGTGAGCATCTACCAGTTGGGACCGTCTATGCAATCTTTGTCGGATTAGGGACAGCTGGTACTGTATGTGCGGATAGCTTGCTATTTGGAGAGCCGTGGAAATTAGCAAAAATCCTATGTATTGTTGTGTTACTTGCAGGAGTTGTAGGCTTAAAGCTAGTAACAGGAGAGCCTAAGGAACAAGAGGTGAGTGAATAATGGCATGGATGGCATTAGTTGTTGCAGGGTTATGTGAGATGTTGGGCGTATATATGATTAGTAAATATAATAAGACGAAGAGTATGAAAAATTTAGGACTGTTGATTGGTGCATTCACCTTAAGTTTTGCAGGCCTTGCCTATGCGATGGGAACATTACCAATGGGTACTGCCTATGCGATCTGGACAGGGATTGGTGCAGCTGGAGGAGCACTGCTAGGTATGCTGTTTTTTAATGAATCTAAGGATTGGCGACGCATCGTTTGTATTGTCCTTGTATTAGGAGCAGCAATAATGTTGAAATTGCTATCATAATTAAACAGGCACTCCTGCATAAAAGGAGTGCCTGTTTTTATATTATTTTTTTACATCTTTTGTCCATTCGGCCACTTTATCTGGATTAGCATCAACCCATTCTTTTGCAGCGTCTTTTGGATCTTTACCACCCATTACTTCTAACATAACACTTTCTAAATCTTCTGCTGTCCAGTGGAAGTTATCGAGTACCGAATATACATCTGGTAAATCTTCTTTTAAGCCTTTACGTACGAATGTATTTATCGTTTCTTCTCCACCATAAACACCTTTTGGATCTTCTAAGTATTTAAGATCATATTTGGCAAATTTCCAGTGTGGTGACCAGCCTGTGACAATAATCTCTTCCTTATCTTTCAGCGCTTTGGATAATGCAGTTGTCATCGCACCAGAAGAAGAAGTAATAAAGTTCCAGTCTGCTAAATTATCATATTCTTCTAATGCTTTTTCGGTAGCAGCAGTAATGCCCGCACCTGGCTCAATACCAGTGATTGTATGATCTGCTTCATTAGATAAATCTTCAATTGAATTGACATTCATATAGCTTGGTACAACTAAACCGATTTTTGCACCAGCAAGGTTTTCACCTAGCTCATCTAAATCAGCTTTATATTTTTCATATTGTGAAGCATGTGTATGTGGTAGCCAAGCAGCAACCATTCCATCAGCCTCTCCTTTGGAGACAGCCTCCCACATGATCGCATTATCCAAAGGAGTTAATGTTACATCATAACCTAAATCTTCGAGTACCTGCCCAACAACATTCGTTGAGGCAATTTCTGTATCCCACTCAACATAGGCAAGGTTTACCTCCTTAGAATCACTGTTTTTTCCAGAACTTGAGCCTGAGTCGCCTCCACTACATGCAGCAAGCATGAAGCCTAGACCTAGAGCCATTCCTAACTTTGATAGTGTTTTCAGTTTCATCGAATCTCCCTTTCTCTTCATCATTTTGTATCAAACTGCCGACATCCATCGGAGGATGGATGGTAGCAAGAAAGATGACATTTCTATAATGCTTTCTTTTTATTGAAGCTTTGTGTTAAACGGTCAATAATGATCGCAAAAATAACTAAACCTAAACCTGCAACGAAGCCATTCCCAACTTGGGTACGTTGTAGGGCTGTTAATACTTCACGTCCTAGACCAGGAGCTCCGATCATAGAGGCAATAACTACCATAGAAAGTGACAGCATAACGGTTTGGTTAATCCCTGCCATAATGGTTGATTTAGCAAGGGGAATTTCTACTTTAAATAATTTTTGGCTAGCTGTACTACCATAGGAGTCTGCAGCTTCCACTAATTCTTTTGGTACTTGACGAATACCGAGGTTTGTCATACGTACAGTAGGGGGTAAAGCAAAGATAACGGATGCAAAGACTCCAGGTACGATACCAATGCCAAAAAAGGCGACAGCCGGAATTAAATAGACAAAGCCAGGCATTGTTTGCATGAAATCTAGTATTGGTTTAATAATGTTTTCAGCTACCGTTGATTTTGACATTAAGATACCTAGTGGAATACCGATGATGATGGATATAATACTGGAAAAGATCACAAGCGTGGTTGTTTCCATAAGATGAGTCCATAATCCTTGGTTATAAATAAACAACAAGCCTATTAATGAGAATGCAGCAAGCCCTAACTTTTTGCCTGAAACGAAGAAGGCAAATATCACGACAAGAAGTATAAGAATAATGGCTGGGATACTAATTAATAAATCAGTGACCTGATTCATGAGTAGTTTTCCGAATTGCTGAATAGAGTTAAAGAACGCTGAAAAATTACTCGTCAACCAGTCCATAGCTGATTCTACCCACGGAGCTAGTGGTAATGTTGGAATATTATCTAAAAAGTTATTCATGTGCTTCGGCCTCCTCATCGCTAGTTGACAGTGCTTGGATGACAACGCCCCTAATTAGTACACCAAGCAAGCGACCATCTTTCACAACGGCAATAGGAGTAGGAGAATTATAAATCATCCCTAAAATATCCTGTAGTAGCATATCTGGTGGAACGGTTAACACTTCTGATTGCACAATAGAATGGACGGTTTGCTCTTGTTTCTTTGCTGCAGCCAGTGCATCGTCAGCAGTAATATAGCCTTTTAAATGTCTATTTTTATCAACAGCCATTAATAAACTAACAGCCTCTTGACGCATCCGCTTTAGTGCCACTTTAGGGCCATCTAGGTCTGTATTGACATAAACGGGCCGTACCATGACATTTTCAGCTGTCAATACTTTAGAACGATCCACATCTTCCACGAATGTTTTAACATAATCATTTGCTGGGTTGGTTAATATTTCTTCTCCCGTCCCAATCTGAATGATAGAGCCATCCTTCATAATGGCAATGCGATCCCCGATGCGTAATGCTTCATTTAAATCATGTGTGATAAATAAAATTGTTTTTTTCAATGTTTGTTGTAGATCGAGTAGCTCATCTTGCATTTCCTTGCGAATCAATGGATCAAGGGCTGAAAATGCTTCATCCATTAGTAATATTTCAGGATCATTAGCAAGGGCTCGTGCTAAACCAACACGCTGTTGCATACCACCTGATAACTGATTTGGATACTGGTCTTTATAAGCGAGTAATCCGGCATTTTCTAAAGCTTGTTCAGCTTTTGCTTGCCGTTCTTCTTTTGAAATACCTCGAATTTCAAGGCCATATTCGGTATTTTGAAGTAATGTACGATGGGGGAATAAACCGAAGTTTTGGAAAACCATGCTCATTTTGTTTCTTCTTACAGACCGTAGACTTTCTTTTCCCATGGTAGAAATATTTTCTCCATCGATATATATATTTCCGCTCGTTGGTTCAATTAGGCGGTTTAAAAGCCGTATAAGCGTGGATTTGCCACTTCCTGACAATCCCATAATAACGAAGATTTCTCCTTCGTTGACAGTAAAGCTTGCATCGTATACACCAACAGTTGCACCTGTTTCTTTTAAGATATCAGTCTTACTTTTTTGTTGCTTAACGAGTTCTAGTGCTTGGGGAATATGTTTGCCAAACACTTTTGATACGTGTTCTATTTTAATTTTTTCCATAGAAGCACTCCTTTCGTAGATTATTACTATGTGAGGATAATGATACCCAAAAATAAACAAGTAACAACCTTACTGTAGCAAAGAGTTGTTACTTTTGTCAAATCGACAAATAAGAAAAAATCCGCTTAAACGCTGTTATATCAGCGCTTAAACGGATTTTAATTTGGGTATAAAAAGCTTTGAACTCTAGCGAAACTTTCATCATTTCCAACAAAATAAATAATGTCCCCTTCTTCAAATGAGACATAAGGACCGGGGGATAGTAATAATTCATTGCCACGTCGAATACCTACAATCGTACTAGAAGTATTTTGCCAAAAATTTAAAGCTTGTACAGTTTGATGAATGCATGGACTATCAGCTGTCATTTCTAATTGATAAGGAATGAACGGATTGACTGATCGGTAATGCTCTGTGCGGCTAATTAGTTGCTTTGCCTTGTCTTGTAAATTAATCAATTCATGATGTTGCTTTTGAATACTTGTCAAAAGCTCATTTTGTATTTCATGAATCGATTGTACATCATGAAACTGTCTGACGAAATGAGCCGCTTTTTCATACGATTTTATAATTACACCGCTACCTTTTGAAGCTTCAACAATTTCTAAGTCTTGCAAAACGGCAATAGCTCTTCTTGCAGTCTCAGCGGAAACATTATATTGACTGGCAAGAGAGGATCTTGCATATATTTTATCGCCAATGCTGTATTTTCTTTCAACAATCTTGGAGGCGAGATCAATGGCTATTTGTTGATATTTTGGTTGCTTTAGTTGAACATTTTTTTCTAAGTTCATGTTAAACTTCCTTTCGTCATTACAGTACCACAGCTTATTATAGACTAGCCTGCACAGAAAAAATAGCATCTCCATAAGCTAGTAGTATATGATGAAAAAGTAATAATAAAATTCTCATCTCTAATAATTATAATGAAAGAGTAATAGCTGTTGATTGACACTTTTTAGTTATTATTATAAACTAAGTTACGTTATGTAAGTGATGTGAAAATATATGTGCTCAGTTGGTGAATTTAGCCAACTGTTTCTATAGAAGGTTGGAGATTAATATGACAATTACGACTAAAGTGATGGACTTAGTGAAAGATAAAATGACATTAGTAAAGCATACAAATACAGAGAATATTTGCCTAGTTGGGCCAGTGAAATTACCTGTAAAACAAGGTGATTTTTCTGCAACTTTTCAATGGTATAACTGGCTTAAAATTGATGCGGATTTAACTAAAGAAGAAATCATTGATGGATTAGCCGCTGCCAATTTAGCATTTTTACAACAATCCTCTGTGCTTGTATATGGTGATTTTACCCATTCAGAAGGTGCTTTAATCCGAATGCATAGTATTTGTCACACAGGCGACATATTTGGCAGCCAGCGTTGTGATTGTGGATACCAGTTGCATGAATCTATGAAAATGATAGTTGAGCATGGCTGTGGAGCTATATTTTATTTAGCTGATCATGAAGGTCGTGGTATTGGACTATTCTCTAAATCTCTTGCTTATTTATTGCAAGAGGAAGGGCTCGATACAGTTGAAGCAAACCATGCACTTGGCTTTCCAGATGATACACGATCCTATGACGAAGCACTTGCGGTATTAGCTACACTGCGTACCAAACCAGTAACACTCATTACAAATAATCCGAAGAAATTGGCTGCATTACAGGCTCGTGGCATGGCTGCGGAAGGGCATGTTCCTTTATGGGGCGGTTTGACAGAGACGAATCGTTTTTATTTAGAAACGAAAGTTGAAAAATCTGGACATATACGTGAAAAGCAATAGGTGGAGGTTGCGATGATGATGAATGTAGATGAAAAGTATATGCAACTGGCTTTGGATTTAGCAGCTAGTGCTAAAGGAAATACGAACCCTAATCCACTTGTTGGAGCTGTAATCGTGAAGAACGGTGTGATTGTAGGTACAGGTTTACACAGAAAAGCAGGGGAACCACATGCTGAAGTGCATGCTTTTCGAATGGCTGGAGAGCATGCACTGGGTGCTACGTTATATGTAACGTTAGAGCCTTGTTCACATTATGGTAAGACACCTCCTTGTGCCAATTTAGTGAAGGAATCTGGTGTCAGTCGAGTGGTAATTGCTATGCAAGATCCAAATCCAGCAGTAGCAGGTCGTGGCATCCAATTGCTACAAGATGCTGGAATAATGGTGGAAGTAGGGGTTTTAGAGCAACAAGCGCGCCGTTTAAATGAGCGTTTTATTCACAATATGCTTACGCATCGTCCTTTTGTTATTTCAAAATTTGCTATGACTTTAGATGGGAAAATTGCTACGCATACAGGACATTCAAAATGGGTAACTGGAGAGGGTGCACGTGAGGATGTTCACCATATTCGTCATGAAGTAGATGGAATTTTAGTTGGCGTGGGTACAGTCATTGCTGATAATCCTTCTTTAACAACAAGACTAAAAGAAGGATATGGAAAAAATCCAACACGTATTATTATGGATAGTTCTCTACGTACACCTGACAATGCAAATGTCTTGAATACAGAGGATGCACCAACGATTCTTGTTTGTAGTGACGACGTAAGCCAAGAAAAAATTCATTTATTTACAGAAAAAGGTGTTACAGTTTTACCCGTACAAAAAAATGAATATGGATTACAGATTGATGAGATGCTTGAAAAGCTTTATATACACGGCATAACAGATATTTTGCTAGAAGGTGGAAGTAAAATGAATGCTTCCTTTTTACAGCAAGGTGCAATCGATAAATATGTAGTATATATAGCACCTAAAGTTTTGGGTGGAAATCTATCGTTAACGCCGTTTGCTGGCTATAATCCCTCTCTCATGTATGAGGCATGGAATGTTGACTTTGCTTCATTTGATAAAATAGGCGAGGATTTGCGTATTATTGCCTATCCAAAGCAGGGTGAAGAAAAGTGAACTATCAAGCAGATGTCTGTATAGTAGGGGCAGGTCCTGCTGGTGCATTGTTATCCTACCTACTTGCTAAAAAAGGGCTTTCAGTGATTTTATTAGAGCAAAATGTAGCACTTGGTCAGGCATTCCGTGGCGAGCATTTAAATGAGGAAGGGGAGGCTGTTTTAAAAAGCCACCATCTTTTCGAAGCAGTCGAGGCACTCGGTATATTACGAATGGAGAAGCTTGAGTATTATGCTGGTGGCAGAGCATTTAAAACAATTCTTCCAGATGAAGCAATAGGACATTTAGGCATTCATGTACCACAGGCAAATTTATTAAAAGGTATTTTACAAAAAGCTCAGCTGTTCCCTAACTTTACATGCCTGCTACATACAAAGGTTACAAAGCTGATTGCGGATGCTACAGGTCATTATAGAGGCGTTATGGCGATAAAAAGCGGAGACCCTATAAAAATCGATAGTCAGTTAATTATCGGTGCGGATGGTCGTTATTCTACTATTCGTAAGCAAGCACATATTGATGTTCAGAAACAGAAGCATGGCTTTGATTTACTGTGGGCTAAAATCCCTGCACCAGCTGATTGGGAACCATCTATAAAAATGGCACTCATCGATGATAAGCAGCTGTCATTGTTTACACAAGTTGGTGGTTATCTTCAAATAGGCTGGAATATTGAGCAAGGTAGTTTCCCTCAGCTTCGAAAACTTGCATTTACACCCTTTATCCAGCAGCTTGTGGAGGCATTTCCAGCATTAACGAAGACAGTACAGGAACAGATAACTTCCTGGCAGGATTTTGTTTTGCTTGATGTCTTTAGTAGCCATTGTAATAGTTGGGGGACAAAGGGCCTTGTTTTGCTAGGGGACGCCGTTCACACAATGACACCAACAGGCGCTTTTGGGCTGAATAGTGCACTAAAAGATGCAGATTGTCTTGCATCTTTGCTAAATAAAGACACACTAGCACAATTTAACGTACAATATTTTCAACAAATGCGTGAGCAAGCCATTGAGGAAGTATTAGCAAAACAAATTGAAAAAGAGCAGACATTTGCTTCTAACTTTATAAACAAGGCTTCGTGAAAGGACGAACAACTAGATGAAGTTTGGCTTTGATATAGATGACACATTAATTGATTTACGAGCACATGCCTTTTCGCTTTATAATAAAAAGCTTGGCAAAAATGTTTCCTTTGAAACCTTTCAAGCGATACAACGAGTAGAAATTCATGAACCATTTGGATTAACGGATGAGGAAGGTTCAGCCATGTGGAATAGCGCATTGGAAGAAATCTATTTTACGGACTGTCCATCTTTTGATGGTGCATTAAAAACCCTCCAAGCTTTAGCAGAGCAGGGACATGACATTTACTATATTACATCTCGTCCACAACAATATTGTGCGCAAACAAAAGCTTGGATGGAAGCACAGGGCTTTCCAATAACAGACGGTCATTTTTTCTGTGGCATGCAAGATGCAGAAAAAGTAGCCATTATAAAAGAGCTTGCTTTAGATATTTATGTAGATGATAAACCAGCAGTACTTGAGACACTTCATGATGTGACAACTAAGGTAATCTTAAAGAATCAATCTTACAACCAGCATGTAAATCTTCCACGTTTATATGATTGGCAACAGTTTCAAACAATGTTAACAAAATAAAGGATTGGTGCAACGTCTAACCGTTGTACCAATCCTTTTTTGCTAAAATCGACTAAGTTTAAAGGGAGATAAATCTTGTTTACTTTTGCCTTCTACAATTAAATCTGCAAGAGCTTCCCCAACGGCACTACTAAATTTAAAACCATGACCAGAAAAACCTGCAGCAATCACAATATTCTGATGTTCAGGTAAAAAGTCGATAATGAAATCTTCATCTGGTGTCATCGAATACTTACATGTTTTTCCGTATTTAAGCGTTCCATGCTGAGGCATAAACTGATCAATGAAGTTTTGTAAGTCAACAGCATCAGACGCATCAAACGGACATAGAGGGTCGTTTGGATTAACCACATCACCACCATCGTGTCGTCCAAGTTTTAACCCCGCTCCTTCAATACTTGGAAAACCGTAGTAGGTTGAATCGGCAAATTCAAAGCAATAGGCTGGAAAAACTTCATCACGATACAGCTGCTCATCTGCCTCAAACCATGCAAAGGTTTTCCGCGTTGGTGTAACGGGTATGCTCACGTCCACTGTTTGTAGTAGCTCTGTTGCCCATGCACCCGCCGTTACTATTAATTGCTTTGCTTTATAGCTATTATGTACTGTTTGTACCTGTACAATATCACTAGCTTGGATAGCCAATACTTTTTCATTTGTTCGGAGGCTTGCACCCGCCTCTAAGGCTAATTTTTTATAGGCTAGGATACATGCTTCAACACGAAGGACACCAGCAGTTGGTTCAAAGCAAGCAACTAAATTTTTTGGTAAGAATAACCCTGGCCATTTGTTCATCGCCTCAGCAGGTGAATAGTGTTCAAGTGCTAAATTATAGAGCGCAGCACTAGCCTTCACATTTTGAATAAAGGCACATGTTGGCGCTCCAATATTAACTACACCAGTTTGTAAAAATAAGCTTTCATTTGCTAATGACTCTAGCTCTTGCCAAAGCTCGCCAGCTCTTTTTACAAAAGGTACATAGCTAGCTCCTTCACCATAAGCAAAGCGAATGATTCTTGTATCCCCATGATGACTACCTTCTTCATGTGGTGGAGTAAAGGCATCTAGCATAAGTACATTTTTCCCTTCCTTTGCTAAATAGTAACCAGCCGCCATCCCCATGGAGCCAGCACCAACTATTATGACATCATAGTCCATTCTAATCCCTACTTTTTTGCTCTAGTATAACAGATTTTTAGAAAAGGAAACAGAAATTTTAGAAAATAAATAGACACAGCACCTGCAATCCGAATGGACTAAAGACGCTGTGTGTTGTAGATAGCTACTATTTTGAGCTTGGTAAAATTTTATTAAGGAAAATCGCTACGAGCGCAGCGGTTGCAATAGGCGAACCAAATAAATACTGCACAGTTGTAGGTAAGGAATACAGGAAATCATCAGGCAATAATGTCAATGCTAACGTTAAAATAACAGGAATCGCGATGACATACATTTCCTTTTCACCAATATGTTCATTTTTCATGACCTGTAAACCACTAATGGCAATGATGCCGCAGACGATCACAAATACACCACCGATAACAGCTGAAGGAATTGCTGAGATGAGTGCTGCTAGTTTACCAGAGAAGCCGAAAACGATAAACCAAATACCTGCAGCTATAAAGACACGACGGCTTGCAATCCCAGTAATAGAGATAACACCCGCATTTGTTGAGTAACCAGTAACAGGAGTGGAACCAAATAAAGAAGCAATAAAGCAGCCAATTCCTTCACCAATAACACCACGATTAATTTGTTTATTTGTCAAAGGTTGGTCGATGACATTGCTAATAGCAAACCATGTTCCTGTTGTTTCTGCCATTAAGACAATATATATAATGACCATTGTGATAATAGCAGAAAAATTAAAGCTAAAACTAAAATCTGCAAATGGAATTTGTGGCATGCTAAACCATTTGGCTTGCGATACAGGAGATAAATCTAAAACACCCATGATATTTGCTGCAATACTACCAGCAATTAAGGCAATGATGACAGAAGCAATTCGGAATAGACGTCCTTTTTGATGGAAGACTGTGCCTAACATGACACAAATAATTAACACGAATGCTGTGATCAGCGCTAAATAAATGTTTTGATTTATGGATGCACCTGCTCCATTAAAAATATTATCACTTAAACCAACAGGCATTAAGGACAGTCCTACTACAAAGATAATCGTTCCACCAACAATTGGTGGAATAAATGTTTGGACAATTTTATTGAAGATTCCTGTATAACCTAAAATAATAACCAAAATGGCTCCAATTAAACTAGCACCTAGCACAGTACTCCAGCCTAAATCACCACTACCACTTGCTGCATAGATCCCAACAATGGCTCCAAGTGGAACATAAGATGGACCTTGTGCCATCGGTAATTTCATACAAAAATGTGTTTGCACAATTGTCGCGATCCCAGCAGCAATAAAGGTTGATTGAATCAATGCGCTTGCCTGACCAGTTTGTAGACCGATTAGCATGGCAATTAAAAAAGGCACCACATAAACATCCATCGCCATAACATGCTGTAAACCGAGAAGAGCAGACTGACCGAGCGAAATTTTTTCATCTGGTAATACGGTTAATTGTGTTTGTTTTGTTTGATTAGTTAGTTTTCTATGTTGTGTTTCCACGATGTTGTACACCTCAAAATGATAGATTTTTATTATAGATTAAGAGAATGATTAGCCTCTCGTATGAACTTTATTTCCTTGCACCCATACCTCGCGGATATTTTCTGGGCGTACAAGATACATGATTTTTTGGAATATATCGTGTAAATCTTCATTTTGATCAAAAATCGGAAGCCTAGCAGTAGGAATTTTTGTATCGATAATTTGTACATCCCATGTATAGTTTTCCTGTAAACGGCCAATTGGAAGACTTAAGCTTTCTCCACCACCAGCTGTCGCAAGATAGAAGGCCTCATTTATTGTAATGCGTGAATTTGGGACACCACGCTTTTCGGCGGAAATGGATGTATCTACACCATCCTCTAGCATTCTCGATGACATAACAGCTTGTCTTGCATTATCAAAAAGACTTGGTGAAAATCCGCCTGAAACATCTGAACCTAGTCCAATATCAACGCCCATTGCATGAAAGCGGGCGATTGGAATCACGCTGTTAGCAAAATAGGCATTAGAGATTGGACAATGGCCTATGGCAGTGCCAGTTTCAGCAAATAATCTGGCATCCTCATCGCTTAAGAAATTACAATGAGCCATGACAGATTTATCACCTAACAAACCAAAGTCATGTAAGGCAACGGCATCATTTTTGTTGAATCGTTCTTTGACGTAGCTGTGCTCCCAGTCACTTTCACTACAGTGTGATTGAATATGTGTATCGTATTTCGCAGCTAATTCACCCAAACCCTTTAAGGCACCGTCTGTACAGCTTGGAATAAAGCGAGGAGTGACAACAGGATAAACACCCTGTTTAGTCGTTTTGGCTAAATTTTTTACAGCTAAAATAAATTCCTCCGTATCCTCTAATGCGGTTTTTGTGTTTTCATCTCGATAAAAATCTGGATTCTGTTCAGGATCGTCCATGACTACTTTTCCGACTAATCCTCGCTGACCCTTTTCAGCACAGATTTTCGCTAAAAGTACACTGGCCTCCTTATGAACTGTCGCGAAATATAATGATGTAGTTGTACCATTGGCAAGTAGTGTGCTTACTAAATCCTCATAAACTTCTTGAGCAAATGCTAAATCGGAGAATTTTGATTCGATAGGGAAAGTATATGTGTTTAACCAATCGTAAAGGGGAATGTCTAAAGCTGTCCCAGATTGTGCCCATTGAGGTGCATGTACATGCAAATCGACAAATCCTGGTAGGAAATATTGCCCTTCAGCTAATGCGTGGAAGTTATTTTGATCTTGATATGTAATTAATAGTTGTTGGTAATCAGCTTGTTCAGGAGCGACAGTTTTAACAATCATGCCGTCAGCATTAATGAAAAATAAATAATCCTTTAAAATGTGAACGTCAGTAGCAGATTTACTAGTAAAAGCTGTTCCTTTGAAAATATGCGTATATTCAGACATAAAAACCACCTTAATGTTCGTTTATTGATAATAACACGGATTATTATAGGCTATAAAAACTATTAAGTCTACAAAAAACGAATATTAGTATGGTGACTAAAGAAATACATGCACCTTTTTAACTACATTTTTACAGCTTTGACAAGCGTTGATAGATAACAAAAGAAGGCACCTTTTTGAGAGTGCCTTCTTACTACATGATGGATTCATTGATGATGTGAAGAAAGTTATTAAAGGATGTGGAGTGATGCAATTCATTTTTTCTTGTACAAAGGTAGATCGGTCGTTGGATATCAATGTCATTAATAAAAACGCGGGCAACTTGCTGCTGTAGAATAAAGCTAGAAGCTGCTATGGATGGTGCTAGCATCGTACCAAAACCTGCTGCAATGGCATGTATGGATTCATTAATCCCGTCTAGCTGTAAACCTACTTTCGGTGGAGGAATTTTATGCACTTTACATAGGGCATTTAAGTATTCTTTTGTGGAACTACCATCCTCCCTTGTGACGAAGGGCTGCTGCATAAGTTCTGCAAGGGATACTGTTTGACCTGCCAGATGATGATTGTACGGCACAATAAACCAATAATCCAAATTCATTAGAAATTGATAATTAATATCAGCATGATGTCCATCTTCTTTGACGATAAAAGCTAAATCAGCTTTATAATGAAGTAAATCCTCAATCACTTGCTGGGAATTGGCGGTCTTTAAATGAATATGTGTGGCTGGATAAACTTGTTTAAATTGAGCTAACCACTTAGGTAGTAAAAAATGGGAGGGAACATGTGTCGAGGCAATTTGCAATTCTTCATTGCCTGTATTTTTAAGCTGTTCAACTTTATTTTCAATATCAGTTTCTAGATCAAATAAGCGCTGTGCTTGTTTGTATAAAAAAGTACCATTTTGTGTTAGCGAAATGCCCCTACCTTTGGCTTCTAACAATGTCAAACCTAGTTCTTTCTCTAAATTTCGAATTTGAATGGTTACAGCAGGCTGACTAATCATAAGTGTCTGTGCCGCTTTGGAAACACTATTGTGTTCAGCCACCTTTGTAAATAAACGTAGAGCATGTAAATTCATGTCGTTACACCTTTCATAAATTTTTTTTATGCTTTTATATACATTATATATTAGATTTATTAATTTGCGCTCTGTATCCTTTTAATTACAGTAGAATAATATGGGAGGGGGTTCATCATGAATCGACAACATATAGGGATTGTCTTTGGAGGAATTTTATTATTGGTTGTTGCAATGGGGATTAGTCGATTTGCCTTCACACCGATTCTACCCTTTATGCGTCATGATGTAGGATTT
Source organism: Lysinibacillus sp. G01H (assembly GCF_028872195.1). Lineage (NCBI taxonomy): Bacteria > Bacillati > Bacillota > Bacilli > Caryophanales > Bacillaceae > Lysinibacillus > Lysinibacillus sp. G01H. The sequence goes on from NZ_CP118397.1 coordinate 1,346,674, forward strand.
TCATTGGAAGTGGCTGGGTTTTTAGCTTCAAGCAATTATATTGGTTATTTCATTGGCGCATTATGGGCAGGGTTCATTTATCGTCAACGTAAAAATGTTTTAATGGCAAGTGTTGTTACCAATGTCCTATCTGTTATATTAATGGGCTTAATAGAAGTGTATAGTGTCTGGCTAGTTCTGCGTTTAATTGCTGGCATTACAGGGGGCCTTATTTTTGTGTTAACATCGAGTATTATTATGGATTACTTGGCGAAGCATTCATTATCACGATGGTCTGGCTATGTATTTAGTGGCATAGGCTTAGGGATTGCTATTTCAGGTTTATGTGTACCTGCTATAGAAGCAAAATTTGCTTGGCAGGGTGCATGGTTGGGCTTAGGAATTTTATCAGCGATTTTTTTATTTATCACCTCTTATTTATGGAGAAGTTTAGTGGTGCAGGACAGCACAAAAGTTACGAAATCTCTTGATACAAAAATGACAAAGGGTTTTATGCCATGGCTGATTTTATCCTATGGCTTAGAGGGGTTAGGCTATATTATTACAGGTACTTTTTTAGTCGATATTATTCATAATATTCCTTCTCTTCAAGCTTACTCTTCCTATAGCTGGGTCATTGTGGGGCTAGCGGCTATTCCATCTGCTCCTGTTTGGACGGTCTTATTAGAGAAGTTTTCAGCTATAAAAATTTTGTTTGTGGCGTACATACTGCAGGTGGTTGGTATCCTGCTACCTGTTTTTGCGCAAACGGTATGGAGCGTTTTACTAGCATCGTTTTTATTCGGTCTAACCTTTGTAGGAATTGTCACGCTAACTACTTCCTATGCAAGACAGCTTTTCCCGACAAAGAGCGGATTGGTTGTTTCCTTATTAACAACCTTTTATGCTTTTGGACAAATTATTGGACCGATCATCGCAGGAAAACTGGTTGAAGTTTATAGTAGCTATAAAGCAGCACTTGTATTTGCTGGTGTCATTGTGTTTCTTGCATTGCTCGTTATGGTAATTGGTAGATGGCTAACTGTAAAAAAAGAAGCTGTTGCTGAACATACAATTTCTATATAACGCATAAAAGCCAGAAATCCTATTTGGATTTCTGGCTTTATCATTTACTTAAAGAAGCCGTGCCTCTATCTACATGATATTAAAAAATAAAATAAAAGTCTATATATTTTTTTCTTTATATGGAAAAATAGACAAGTGCACAAAGAACGTAACGTTACGATTTTACTTTGAAATGGGGACTTTATATGAACACAGAACAAGCCATTCAACGCTGGAATCGATATGCGGAAAGGTATACAGCTAACTACGATGAGCAGGGTGACATACATCGTGTCGTACTGTTAAATCCCACTATCTTTTCTTTGCTAGGAGAGGTAGATGGAAAGCATCTATTAGATGCAGGATGTGGAGAAGGCTATTTAAGCAGATTGCTGGGAAAGAAGGGTGCAAGAGTAACAGCTGTTGATTTTTCACAAAAAATGCTAGATATTGCTATGCAAAGAACACCACAGCAGGAAGCTATTCAATTTTTACACGGGAATTGTGAAAATCTATCATTTTTAGCAGATGAACAATTTGATGGTATTGTTTCAAATATGGTTCTCCAAGATTTAGAGGATTATCAGGGTGCTCTATGTGAGATGTATCGATTATTAAAACCTAATTGCACTTTTATTTTTTCAATTTTACACCCATGCTTTGTGACACCAAATAGTGGATGGATAAGACATGAGCAGCTAGATCAACAGTATTGGAAAGTCCAACGTTATTTTTATGAAGGGGAGTATCACCAGCTAGATGCTGACCCACCGATCGTTCTATACCATCGAACATTAACAAGCTATGTGCAAGCAATTAGGCAAGCTGGATTTACTATTGAGGCTATTGTAGAGCCCAAGCCATCACAAGACATGCTAGAGAAGTATCCTCAATTTGTGGAAGATTTGCATTGTGCAGATTTTATTGTTTTTAAATTAAGGAAATAAAGGAGAAATAGCCATGCGTTTATTTCATGTCAGTGAAGACCCTACTATTATGATTTTTCATCCTCGACTGCCTGAACGACCAGATTTAGATGCCACAAAATGGCTAGTATGGGCAATCAACGAAAGATGCTTGCCAAACTATTTAACGCCAAGAGATTGTCCGCGTGTCTGCTTTCATGCAGGAGACCAAACAACAGAGCAGGACAGGCAGCACTATCTACCTCAAGCTTCACATGTAGTAGTTATAGAAAACAAGTGGTTGGAAGTATTGAAGACTACAAGTCTTTACCTATATGAGTTTGATAGTAATGGATTCACTTTACAGGATGATATTGCAGGCTATTATACGAGTGAAATAACACAAATGCCCTTCAATGTCTCTGAGATCAACGATATAACGAAAGCATTAAGAGAACGGAATGTTGAATTGCGAATCGTAGATAGCTTATGGGAAATACATGATGAAATCCAAAATACAAGCTTAAATTGGTCGATGTGCAGAATGCGCTTTGCACAACCGAGATTCTAAAATCAAGCCTCGTTATGCACCTATTGCATGGACGAGGCTTATTTTTTATTAGACAGTAGATGTTTGTTCAATTGGTGCTGAAGAGATATTGACTAATTTCTTGTCTTGATAGGTAAAAATATAGTCATAGTTAGTTGTTTCATTGAGCATCGTAGGTAAATAATATTTTAAGTCCGCAATCCCTACATTTTCAGGGTGGAAAATCCAAGTAAGCTCCTTCCAATCAAGAATGCCCTCAGCAACCTTTATCGGTGTTACATATGTAAAAGATTCAGGTAGTTCCGCTATAAATGCATACATACAGCCATAATTAACAACGCCATCTGTCCAGGTTATTTTACCCTTATAGGTAATATCCTCAACCGTAATGCCTGTTTCTTCTTTAATTTCTCGTAAGGCACCAGCTAATGGTGTTTCATTCTGTTCAATTTTGCCACCTACACCATTCCATGCTCCCATCCATTGTGGCTTGTCTCTATTTAGTAAAAGGATATCATCACCCTTTTTCAGAAAACAAATTGTAAATTCAGCCAAGTTTGTTCCTCCTTTTTTAGTTATCTGAATTGGCAGGAGACCAGCCAGTCTGCTGACTCCAATGATTTGCTTGTTTTAAAATTTCCCATATAATCGATTCTTTAGATTTTGTATAGTGTTGACGATTAAGTTTGTATTTCTTAGCCAATTCATATTTTACCTGCTCATAGCGATGACAGTAATCTGGATGACAGCGCAAAAAATCTCGAAATAATAAGGCTAGCTGCTCTGCCCAACTCCCAGCTTGTCGAACATGAATATGTACTCGTTTATCTCCTGAAGCCTCTCGAAAATAGCGTTTAGACTTGTCTGGATTTTCTACTCGATAGCTAAAACCTAGAGATTCTAATGGAGCTTTAAATGCTGCCAATGGTGTAAACGATGCGACGGATATTTGTATATCAATTACAGGTTTTGCTGCTAAGCCGGTTACAGCGGTTGAGCCAATATGATCAATTCTCAGCGCTATGTTTCCTAAGGCCTCCCGCAATTGACAGCCTATGCTCTGAAATTCCTTAGCCCATTCATCTGTATAAGGTAAAATCAAAATAGGATCAGGCATTTTATCTCCTCCCTTAGTCCTCATAAAATTATTGTAGCACGCGTGTTATAGTGGAATAAAGATAGTAGAGGGAGTGAGAAAACGATGATTTTAATAAGTGCTTGCTTAGCAGGTTTAAATGTTCGTTATAATGGCACAAACAGTCTAGATGAAAAAATACAAAAGCTTGTGTTAGAAAATAAAGCTGTCACGGTTTGTCCAGAGCTGATGGGAGGTTTTTCAACGCCACGTGAGCCCGCTGAAATTGTGGGAGGCAATGGACAAGATGTACTTGATGGCAACGCAACAGTGGTTGAAAGTTCTGGACAAGATGTCACAGATTTATATCTGAAGGGAGCCTATGCAACCTTACAAAAAGCGCTTGAGGTGGGAGCAACTCATGTCATTTTAAAGGAATATAGCCCATCCTGTGGCAGTGCAAAGATTTATAATGGTAAGTTTAATGGAACAAAACGAGCTGGTGAAGGAGTAACTACGGCTTTGCTGCGAAGAAACAATATTATCGTGCTATCTGAAGAGAATTTTTTGGAATGATTAAAGATGAGGCCCCTAAACTAGTAGGGGCCAAAATATTTATTCAACAATTAATATGCGAGGCGACGTTTTAGCAATTACTTTGGTCGAAATCCAGCCGCCCAAAATGGCAGCTATCACACTTACAAAGCTTATACCGATACTTGTTGGCCAGTTGATAACAAGCGGTAGTTCGAGTAAGCCATAATCTAAAATAATCGACTGAAGTGCAAGAGGAATTAATTTTATCCCGATAAAGATTCCTACTAATGCACCTATTATGGATAGAATTAAAATACCTATTGTAATCGACCATCTAATATTTGTAGAGCTCATTCCAATGGATTTATAAATGCCATACGTGCTACTTTCTTTTCTAACATTAATTCGCGATACACTAAAAATAATAATGCAGGTTACGATGATAAATAAAATACCAACGATTGAAAGGGGAATGACTAAAACGGCCACGACTTCTTTAAAGACGGCATCTAATAATAGCTGTTGTGTGACAGCTGATACAGAACTTTTAAAGTGCGTATTTAAATCCTCAACGAATGGCGTAGCGACTGTTTCATCTAAAAGATTAATCATACTTACCTCTGAAGTAGTATAGGTAGTGTTATAAACTTTAATAACCTCTGCTGTAATTCTTGCTGAATTCGACATGTTCGCTATAGATTGATAGATTCCGGTCACAATAAGAAAATGCGGTTTCCCCTCAAGATAAACTTCTACAATATCGCCTATATTTTTATTTAAAGCGCGAGCGACATTGAGTCCAATCGCGATTTCGTTCTTACTGATTGGATTACGGCCAGACATTGTTTTATAGCCAGCAGCATCAAAACTACCCTCGATTACATTGACATTAATATTTAATGGAGGATGGCTGTCATTAGGAAGTACGCCTGTGAATTGATCAAGCCATGCATGATCCTTAACCAGTTCATCAGCCTTTAAAAAATCTTCAAAATGTCGTTTTGAGAAGGTTTCTTTATTAGATACTGTTACTACTACATGTGAGTCATCATATCCCCATGAAGGAGATGTTTCCTTGATGGAAATAAAACTATTTAATATGACTACACTAAAGACTAGTATGGCAGATGTAATGGAAGTAAGTGCAATGACAAGGATAGAACTTTTTATGTTTTTTGTGATACTTTTAAGACCAATTTGAAGTTGAATCGGTAGACTACTTAATCGAAATAATCTATTCGAGCTGTTTCTGCGCCGATTCATTTTACTATTTGCACTTTCTGACATCCCATATTTGATGGCTTGAACAGGCTCTACATTTCGAGCCTTGTGTGAGTAGAAATAGGCAGTGAGTAGCACAATGCCAAATAAGATGAGAGCAATCACCATATTGAGTAGAGTATCTTGATGTATGGTTAAATGATTTCCTGCCTTCATATAGGATAAGGAGCTTTCTATAATTATTCTGGAAAGGAATTTACTAATGATGATGCCAGGAATAATCGCGACAGCAGATAACAATCCGAATTGCAATACATAAGTGATACTTATCTCTCGAGAAGAAAGACCCAAAGATTTTATAATACCTATTGTTCTGTAATTCGTTAAAATGGCATCGGAAATGCTAAAGCCAATAACAAACAAGGAAACCAAAAGCATAGCTATACCAAAGGCGATCATAATAAAGCCAATGAATTTATTAATAATCAAATAAAAAGAAGCCATTTCTTCATATTCCATTTTAGATTCAAGATAAGGTCCCTGCAGATATTTTTCAAAATCAGCCCAATAATTGGTGTTTTGCTGATAGTCATTAAAGCGTAATGCCATCATGTACTGATCAGAACCTGTTATGGTTGCTAAATGCTGTTGATAGTCAGTATTGTTCATCCAGATACGGGCATTTGTTGTAAAAGGGCCTCCATATGGCATATCAACCACAATACCTGACACTGTTAAATTAAACGTGCTCTCACCTGTATGAAATTCAATTGCATCACCGAGCGAAATGGTAGCGCTTGATGCCAATGATGTGGGAATCCAAATCGTACCCTCAGGAGGAGAGAGTTGCTTTTCACCCTCAGAAAATAGTAATTGATCAATTATAAACGGTGTATTTGGCGTATTCATCATAAATAAATAGATATTGGATATTTCTTTCCCATTGAGGGTAAATCTAGATAAATTTCTATAGGGTATGAGACTGGAGGTAGTCACGCCTGGTTGCCCCTGCCACCAATCGTTTACAGCGATCGGGTTATGAATATTGTTACCCATTGTTAAAATTTGATGGGCACCATTTGAATCATGATGAGCCTTTTCAAAAATATTGTTTGTATTGGTCAGTATAGTGACAGAAGTCGCCAGTAAAAGTGTTGATAGAAAAATAAGGACAACCATTAGTCCATTTTGTATTTTCCGTTTTCTTATATAGGAAGAGCAAAGGGTAATAATCGCGTACATTTTTTACTCCTTCCCGGCAACATAAGAAAAGATAATGTGTTCCCGTTCTTGTATGTTGGTATGATCATATTTTTCAAAGTTTAAGATCCCATCTATCTTTCCATCCTGAATGATGATTAGGCGATTCGCACGACAAGCTGCCTTCATATCATGTGTAATCATGACAATGGATTGCCCATTTCTATTTAAATTCGTTAAGGTATCTAATACTGCTACACCTTGATCAAAATTTAAACTGCCAGTAGGTTCATCTGCAAATAACACTTCAGGATTGTTGACCAATGCTCTAGCAATGGCAGCTCTTTGTTGCTGTCCACCTGATGTTTGAGAGGGTAATCGATTTCTTTGCTTTTCAAGTCCCATTAAACTTAGTAGTTGCTCCGCTTTTTGTATGACTTCCTTTTTATTTTTTTTCGCGATGTATCCAGGAAGAGCAATATTTTCTAGTAGCGTCATATCTGGAATGAGATTGCTACTTTGATAGATATAGCCAACCTTCTGTGAACGAAAGGTAGCTAACTTTCGTTCAGAAAAGGTATCAAGTTTTTCTCCTTGAAAATAAACTTCACCTGCTGTAAGGGCATCAAGCCCACTTAAAAGATAAAGAAGCGTTGATTTACCAGAACCAGAATTCCCCATAATAACGGTGAAATCCCCTTTATAAATGTCCACATTCATATTCTTAATAGCATGGAATTGTTCGCTGCCTGTTGAATAGGTTTTACATAAATTTTGGGCTCGAATCAGTATCTCTTTTTCCAAGATAAGGCCTCCTTGACTCATTTTCTTTAGTGTAATATGTAATTATTAGTAAGCCCTTATGAAATTATTAATAAATTCTTACAGAAGAGTAACCTTTCTTAATAGTAAACGTTATAATATGCGATTTAATAGATGTAATAAATAAGGAGGTTAGAGATATGCCCTTAACATTTGCTCATCCAGCGGCAGTCTTACCTTTTTCTCGAAAAAGTAAATATATCCGTTTTTCTGCATTGGTTTTAGGAAGTATGGCTCCAGATTTTGAATATTTTTTAAGAGGTCGGCCGATAGGGGAGATTGGTCATACCTTTGCAGGGTTCTTTTTATTCAATCTTCCGCTCGTTCTTTTAATCTACTTGATTTATCAAAGGTTTATCCAACAGCCAATCATGAGCCATTTACCACAGTTTTTACAAGATACAGAAAGCCATCAAATTGCAGGAAATAACATATGGAAAATCTTTGTTTTTGGCTATTCTGCATTGCTGGGCATGTTAACACATGTCATATGGGATTCATTTACACATCAAAATGGGCTTATGGTGACAAAACTCCGAGTTCTTACTCAAACATATACTTTCTTTGGCTATCAAATACCGATTTATAAATTTCTACAACACGGGAGTACATTGCTAGGAATTGTGCTAATCTTTGGATATGTATATTACAGAGCAACTTTAAGCAAAGATAAAAAAACACCAGCTATATCTTCACGGAAAAAAATCATCTTTTGGAGTTTACTAGCTGTTTTAACGCTCGGATATGTATGTCTATGGCAGCTTATTAACGGCATTTCTTTAAGAAATTATGGAGTATGGGTTGTCCGTATTATCGATTCATTCTTTGGTAGTATACTTACCCTTTCTTTCTTTTTAGCATATAAGAAAAGAACGTTGAAAGAAAAAAAGACTTCCTAAAACGGGAGTCTTTTTACGAGATTGGAAGTATAAGTGTAAAGGTAGTGCCTTCATCAGGTTTACTATGAAATGAAATGGACCCATGGTGCGCTTCCATAATATGCTGACAAATGGATAGGCCAAGTCCTGCTCCTTCATTTTTAATGACTGATTCACTTCCAGGTTGCCGACCTCTAAAGTAACGTTCAAAAATAAAAGGCATATCTTCGGGAAGCATCCCATTTCCAGTATCTATTACTTGGATATAGAGTGATTGATTTTTGATATAGGTAGTAATGGTGATGGTATCTTCATGAGAAGAATGCTTTAACGCATTGGTAATAAGATTGGAGATCACCTGCTCTAGTCGATCCGCATCTACTAGAATAAGGACATTAGGAATCCTAGTAGGTCTTATAAAATGAATATTGGTTGTTTGGACATAATATTGAATTGGTTTCAAAATGTTTGTAAGAACGTCTTGGCTATATTGTTCTTTTAAATGGATCGGGATATGACCAAGCTCCTTTAAGGTATGAATAAATAAATCATCAACTAGCCTCGACATCTTATCCGTATTAGACTGCATGATTTGAATATAGGCCATAAGCGAATCTTCATCTCGACAAATCCCCTCTGAAATAGCGTCTAAATATGCTTTGATGGTGGTTAAGGGAGTTCTCACTTCATGAGATATATTAGATATGAGTTTCTTTTGAGTTTGCTCTTGTTCATTGTGCTGGATGGCTAACTGTTTAATCTCTAATCGCATTTGATCAAATACTGCATACAATTCACCAATCTCATCAATTTTCGAGTGGATGGTAATTTGTTCGTAATTTCCTTTTACAATTTCCTCTGTGTTGTCCTTCAGCTCATGTAAAGGCTTTAAAATATCTTGATGAACTTTCCTTACTATGAATAGGGCAAGGCAAATAATCAAAAGACTCAAGAAGCTAATAAAGACTAATAAAAGAATTGAGCTGGAATTCGTCTGTTTTAAAGGAAAGAGAATGTCTTTGTTCAGGGAAAAAATAGCATTACCTATTTGTTCATTGTTTTCTCCATTCATAATCGGAAAGGCTATATTAATCTTTCCAAGCTCTTGTTGTGAGGTAAATAAATCATAATGTATATCATGTTTAATATGAATAGTTGAAACATCATTTTTAATTGAAGTGTAACTTACTGTTCCATCTAGTTGAACTACTGTAATATCAATATTCTTGTCATCACTCATTTGTTGTAGCGTGCTACGTATAGCCGAATCTAATGCTAAATTTGGAAAATGATCTTCTATGTACAATAATAATGGATTTACTGATAAACGAATTTGATTAATAACATATCTATCTTGTGATTCTTTTTGAGAAGGCTCTGTTGCAAAGAATAGTGAAAGGACAACGATAAACAATAGTACAACACAGATTAATAGGGCCCATATCCACTTACTCATCCAATTTTTTAGGTACATTTGATTCTCCTATGAGTGATTGGCTGTACTGAATTTATATCCGACTCCCCAAACTGTTTGAAGATAAACAGGATGAGAAGGGCTGACTTCAATTTTTTCTCTAAGCCTTCTAATATAAACCGTAATTGTATTTTCATCTCCATAGGTCTCATAACCCCAAACGGCATCAAGTAACTGACCTTTAGAGAAAACTTGATTTCTATTTTTAGCTAGGAAAAATAGCAGTTCAAACTCTTTTGCTGACAGTGGTATTGGCTTGCTATCACGTAAAAAAATATATTCCTGTTTATTTATGACCATATTATCTATGTGAATGACATCTACTCCCATTTGACCACCATTATGCTGAAGCCATCTATCCTGTCTTCGTAAATGAGCGTTTATTCTCGCGACAAGTTCACTTAAAGAGAATGGTTTTGTCATATAATCATCTGCTCCAAAACCTAAACCCAGTACTTTATCTGTCTCACTTCCTCTAGCACTTAAAATAAGAATGGCAACATTGCTATTTTCACGGATTTTACGACATATTTCAATGCCATCACAATCTGGTAGAGAAAGATCAAGGATAATGAAATCAGGTTTAGATTCTTGCAAATAATGGATTGCTTCATGACCTGTTCGAACAATATGAGAATCGAACTGATGAACACTTAAGTAGTCCCTTATAATATTAGCTATATCATTTTCGTCTTCAACAATTAGTACTGTGATGTTCCTGTTGCTCATACATACTATCTCTCCTTAGTAAGATGTCTAAATCATTTTCTTCGGTTGACTAGGAAAAAAAACAAAACAATGATAAGGAATGCATAAATTATAATCCATGTGTATTGCCAATAAAAAACATTGGGTATCACTTCAATTTGATCGCCCACACTCATCATTTCTAATGAAAAATGAAGAGGAGGCAGTAACCAAAGAAGTCCAGTTAGAATAGAATCTTTTAAAGTAGCGATAACGACAGAAATAATAAGGATGCCTATTACACCCCACCATGTATTTCTTCTATTTTTCACGAGTTCCCTAGTAAATAAAGCAGTGAGTGCAATGGCAAGTAACGATAAACTAAAATGAGACAAGAAACCAAGTAAAATATGTAATAGTTTAGGCTTCTCAAAAAATGCCTCTATTAGGATTGGATAGATGACAGAAACACAGCTTAGGCTAAAGGCAAGCAGCCCACAAATTATGAATATCCCTAAATTGTAGTCTAATGTTTTTTTCGTATGAAGGGTAGTAATCATTTTTTGTCCTTCATCTTCAGCATGAAATAATGTAACAGTAAACCAGCCCATTAAAAAAAAGAGCACAAGAGATGTAAATGAATAACTATCTAATATTGGATTAGGGACAAAAGTATAATTAACGATAAGACATAGAATGAAGATTGTAAAAGGTGGAACGTATTGATAGGTTCTTAAATAATTTATCAATTGATAACGTACTAAACTGCTCATCTTTTTCGATTCCTCCTTTCAAAAATGAGAAGAGAATTGTTCTTTTTTGTAGTGGACAGTAGCTAAATATTTAATTGAAGCATTTTGTTGTAATAATTTCAGTAAAATTTGATCTGAATCCTTTGCTGGAACAATCGTCACTATTTCATAATGTCCATTCACTAAAAGTTGTTGTTGTTGAATCTCTATCGAAGGTATGATTTCATCGAGTAATGATAGGCTAGCAATCTCAAAAATTAATCGATGCGTTGGATTGCGATCGAAATCCTCTATCTGAAAGATCGTATTCTCTTGAATAAGTAAAACGGAGTCTACAAGGTTTTCGAGTAATTTGGTTTCATGACAGGTTAAGAGGATACTGAGTCCTTTGCTTCTTACTCTAGCTAAGATTTGTTCGAAATCATTTTGTGCCTTGGCATCAAGTCCTGACAATGGTTCATCCATTATCAGTAGATCAGTTTCTTCTAGCATCGCCTGCATAATCATCACCTTTTGCTTCATCCCTTTAGAGAAATGGACAATCCTTGTATCTTTTTCCTCTTTTAGTTGAAACATCTCAAGTAATTCTTCTATCTTCTGCAAAAGCTGCTTTTTAGCCATACCTCGTATACAGCCCATGTGATAAAGATATTCTTGAGGCGTAAATAAAATATGAGTAGGAGTTATTTCTGGTACATAGCCAACTTTTAATGATGTTTTAAGCTTCACAATAGAACCACTGTCTGGTTTAATGAATGCTGCAATAATTTTGAGTAAAGTGCTTTTTCCAGAACCATTTTTCCCTACTAGAGCAATGATTTGATTGGACGCAATTGAAAACGATACATTCTCTAAAATTTTTTTCCCATTGTATTGTTTACAGATGTTTTGTACTTCCAAAATAGTAGTCATCTTCACACACCTTTATTTTTGGATAATTCTTCTCCATAAAATAATTATAATGAAAATCGACCATTCACTTCAATTAAATTGGTTATATTTCCTGTTTTTAGTTATTTCAATTACATAAAAAAGCTCTGCCTTTCAAATAGCAGAACTTTTAAGGATTGATTACAACGAACGATATTTTTTTAAACTGATAATATTTAATGTAATGAAAACAATGGCAAAACAAGTAAGAATGCTGAGATTCACTATAATATCAGGAAGTGAATAACCTTTATACATTACACCATTCAATGCGTCCGCAGCATAGTATAGAGGCATGATACGCCCAATATTTTGAAGCCATTCCGCCATACTATCCAGCGGGAAAATACCCGAAAAGAACACTTGAGGAACAATAACAAGCGGAATAAATTGCATCATTTGAAATTCTGAAGCGGCAAAGCTAGATAGCAACGCACCTAAGGATAACGATACAAGAGCGACCATCATATTGATGAGTAGGACAAGCCAGATGGAGCCTACATGAACAATATCGAGCACATAAATACCAAACAGGACGATAATAATTGTTTGCAGGAACGCAAATAAACCATAGCCAACCATATAGCCTGCTACAATTTCTGAGCGTTTAATCGGTGTCGCTAGTAAACGCTCCAATGTTCCAGAAGTACGCTCCTTTAATAAGGCAATGCCAGTAATTAAAAAAACAAAGAAAAAAACAAAGAAGCCAATGAGCATAGGACTAAATATATCAAAAATAGCCGTATCCTGATCTCCATAAACATAGTCCGTTTTCATACTACCTATAGAGGCTTGTGTAGGCTGTAAGATTTGAGCAAGTTGCATCGTTAAAGCCTTTGCACGAGAAGGATCATCATTTAATAAAGTTAACTTACTAGTATTTTGCTCTACAGCTAGCCAACCACTATACTCTTTATCTTGTAGCTGTTTTTTTGAAAAACCATTGTCCACGATAATGGTAAGATCAGCCTCTTTTAATTTGTCGATTAATGGGGCGGGCGCATTAGAGACAACAAGTGTGACGGAAACCTCGTTACTATTAAAAATAAAATACATTAAGGACAAGACAAGAAGTGGAGCTAAAAATAATAGAGCAAGTGTCCGTCTATCTCTTTTCATTTGTTGGATGATTCTTGTGATGATAGCACCTATTCTCATTGAACGTCACCTCCAGCTTTTACAAACACCTCATCAAAGTCTTTTGCTTGATAATGATCTTTTAACTCTTGTGGGGTACCCTGTGCAATAATATGCCCACTTCTCAGCATGGCCAATTGATCACATCTTTCCGCTTCATCCATCGCATGTGTCGTCACTAAAATGGTTTTTTGTTCTTGATCTTTTAAACGAATAAGTTCTTGCCAAATTTCCTTTTTTAAGACAGGATCTATCCCCACCGTTGGTTCATCCAAAATGAGTAATTTAGGATTTTGAATAAGGGCAATAGCAAGAGATAATCGACGTTTCATTCCTCCCGAATAATTTTCCACTTTTAGTCGTAAGTCATCTGTTAAACGAACGAGGCTTGCCGCATAGGCTACTCTTTCTATTCGTTCCGCCTTTGCTAAGGAATAAAGCTTTGCAAAAAAATGTAGATTTTCTTCCCCAGTTAAATCTGTATAAAGTGCATCTGATTGTGCCATATAGCCAATGTCATTTAATAATTGTCTATGAGGAACATTCAAATCTAACACTTGAATAGTACCACCATCAGGTTTCAGCATTCCCATAATCATTTTGATTAGTGTTGTTTTCCCACAGCCTGACGGACCGAGTAAGCCCATTAACTGTCCTCTAGGAACATCCAAAGATAGGGGAGCAATAACTTGCTTATGTTGAAATCGTTTTTCGAGAGATTGAATAGAGATTGCCTGGTTGCCCATATGGTCCTCACTCCTTCACTGAACACAATGTTGATTTGATAAAAATTTTACGGTAGCATGTGAGCAAATACAATCAACAGTTTGCCAGCAAGTGTTAAGTAAATGGAGGGAATTATGTGTCTGTACATGAAAAAATGAATTTTGAAACGAAGCAAGCCATTAAAAATGCTTTTATACAACAAGTAGAGGAGGTAGGCTTTGAGCGTGTGACTGTAAAGAATTTAGCGTTAGTAGCTGAAATTAATCGTGGCACGTTTTACTTACATTATTCAGATAAATATGATGTGATGGAGGACTTGCAGCAAGAGCTATTAATGGAGTTGGAGCGCTATGTCAAACATGTTCAGCCGTTAGATGCTTTTCAAACGCTAAAAATGGGGCAACTCTATCAGCCATTTATCAAGGTGATAACGTGTATAAAAGAGCATGCACCAGCTTTTCGTATGTTATTAGGAGAGCAGGGGAGTCCTAGCTTTACACAAAAGGTGAAAATGATCTTTGGGAGTCATATTTTGGACAGATTATCGCTTATACGCAAGGAAGCACAAGATCCCGAGTTTCAGCAATATATACAAGCCTTTATAGCATCCGCCATTTTAGGGGTCATTCAGCAGTGGTTGGACAAGGGGAACGAGAACTTAACGGTAGAAGAAATGGTCGCTCTACATTTTCGATTAATACGTTTTTTAGGAAATGTAGTAGGTACTATTTAATAGAAAACCGCTACAGTACTGGAACTGTAGCGATTAGAAATTAGAGATGTAAATCTCGCTTTACAAAAAAACGAATGGCTAGACTATAGCAAAGCAAACCAATAAGTAAAAGTGTACCTAGCATCCACCAGCAAGAGCTATTTTGTTGGATTAATTGAACGGAATCGAACAATGAATAGATTGTAATGTATTGTAATTTGTCTAGTGAACCACCCATATTGCTCAGTGCCTCAATCAGATAAAAGACAATGGGAATGCCAGCACTATAGGCATAAGATGTTCTTAAATCTTTGCTGCTGCAAGACATAAGAAAGCAGAATCCACTAATGGCAAAGTGCAATAAAAATAGCCCGAAATTTAACAGCAGTAGAGCCGTTATGTCCAGCTCATTAGGGAATAACATTTCCGTAAAGACAATCATGACCAACGTAGTAACAGCAAGAAGTGTAAAAAGACTAATGATCAAAAATAGTGCTTGTGTAAAGACAATTTTAAAACGTGTATTCGGTGTAGCGATTAAATATGCCATCGAACCATTATCAATATAGCCCATGATGAGCTTATTGGCTAACATGATAGAAAATACCATAGGAAGAATCATTAATAAAAATCCATATAAATAGGTGGAGAGAAATTCTATCAAGGTATCGCCAATGCTGGTCATACCAAAGGCTGCCATCATCTCAGGCATTGTTTCTGTTAATTTTTTTAGCGTATCCGTCATTTCTGGGTTATACATATAAATCACACTGACAATATATAGCATTAGTACACCTATAATAATGGTGAATAGTTTAAGAGAGGCTAATAACTCATGCTTGAATAAGGTAAAATTCATGATTGAGCACCTCCACTTTCGTAATAATGCATAAAAATATCTTCAAGTGATTGGGAAATAACGTCTAAGTCTATAATTTTATAATTAGATAGCGTATGGAGAAATGCTTGAAGGTCTCCCATTATAGTAATCATCACTTTTGTAGAAGAGATTCGTTCAAGTACATATTCCTCATCAAGGAAGCGAGTCAGCTCTTGCTCATCTTGAAACTCAAGCATGTATTTTTTAGATTTACGTTTCTTTAAATCTGTAATGGTTTCAGTCGCTACGATTTTACCTGCATTAATAATCGCTACACGATCACAAGTTTTCTCTACTTCTTCAATCATATGGGAGGACATAAAAATGGTTGTTCCTTTGTTCTTTTCAGCTAAAATGAATTCAATAAATTTTGTTTGCATGAGCGGGTCTAAACCACTAGTAGGTTCATCTAGAATGACAATTTCGGGATGATGCATGAAGGCACAAACTAAGCCAACCTTCTGCTTCATACCTTTCGACATTTTTTTTATGAGCCCAGAAGCATCTAATTCAAAGAAATGCATTAATTCCTCGGCATGCGTGTAATCATTCATACCTCTTAACTTAGCAATAAAGTGAATAAATTGCTTACCCGTCATTTTATCAATAAACGCAATTTCTCCAGGTAAATAGCCAACAAATTGTTTAATGGTTGCAGATGCTTCCCGACAATTTAAACCGTTAATGAAACAAGAGCCCTCAGTTGGCTGTAAAAAACCCATTAAATGGCGAATGGTTGTGGATTTTCCTGCCCCATTTGGTCCTAAAAAACCGAATACTTCACCCTTTGGGATTTGTAGATGAACATTTTGTATACTATAAAAATCGCCAAACTTTTTAGTTAAATGGTTTACTTCAATCATGGACACGACACACACCCCATTTTATTGATACAATAATGTTTTCAAAAATAGAAAATATTCACTAGCCTCCTCCATGCATTGCTCAATTAATTCGTTAAAGAGCTCTTGATTATCTGCATGCGCTTTTAATCTTTCCTCATAACGATGACTGATGCCATCTGTTACCCATTGAATGGTATCAATTGCCTTTTTTATTTCCAAATTTTCTCGGAATAAACTCGTATCAATTCCTTCAAATGCAGTTGCATAAGCATTTTTTTGAAAAGCGGCATTGTAATGATTTAGTTCATCTCGTACCTCAGAGCTTGTTTCAGCATAGGCCTTTTTCAAAAAATCAAACAGCGCATGATATTGCTTCATAAGATCAATTTTAATTTTCATGATCTGTTCATAACGCTTAAAAATATCAGGCTCTGCTAAATCAATTTGGCGATTAAGTGCCTCGGAGAATATAGTAGTTGTATAGTCATATAAGAAAAGATATAAATTTTTTTTACTACCAAAATAGTGATATAAAATGCCCTTTGAAATATTAGCATTGCTCACAATTTTGTTTGTTGAAGCGGTAGCATAGTTATTGAGTGAAAATTCCCTTAAGGCAGCATTAATAATTGCTTTGCGCTTTTCTTCGGTTAAATTCATAAAAGCTTGATACAATTTTTTACTCCTTTCCATGCTATTTTATGCCATTATATAGAAATTGACTACTGTGGTCAACGTGATTTGGAAAAATAAAAAAGAACATGATTGTGACCATTTCCAATAGTCTCACTCATGCTCTCCATTGCTCTAGTTTACTTATCATAATAATCGTTCAATGCAATTTCTAAACGTTCTTCTAAATGCTTTGAAATATAGCTTAGAACGAATTGCTCTTTGTCCATTTCAATTTGTGCGGACTTAAAAAATTTGGTGAAAAAACCGACTTTATTATTTTGGGAATATTGCTGTAATGCTTCTGTTCGTAATGTAGAAACGATTTCATTTTCTATATGACGCTCTCTAATCTTTTGTACAATGTCTTTCACGCTATTTTCTTGCAGCTCGGTAATTTGCTTTTGAAGATGTTCATTTTCCTGCTTTAGTTCCAACGTTTCTTTTTGAATTTCTTCCACTTGAAGGGCAGAATCGGTCGAAAAACGTTGAATGTTTTTGTCAAGAAAGTCCTGATTAATGTTAACTTGTAACGTCCCTTGCTCTTCATTCGGCAAAATCTGAAAAAGACCTGTTTGAATCATCTGCTGTAGCACGTTTCCAAGCAAATCAATTTTATGTGATAAATCCTCAGAATCCATGGTCGTTGCGGTAATTTGGTGTTTCAGCAGCTGTCCGTTATCATCAATACCTAGCAATAATTTAATCCCCCTGACACGATACTCATCCTTCAATAATAAAATCATGCGCAATCTCAATATAGCAGGTAGGTTTAAACGAATATTGCTATTTGTATTGGGCGAAGCATTGTCAAAAATATACTGTTCAAACGGCTTTAAATAGTAGCGAAGCATGGCGTCTGTAATATCAAACCAGCCCGCGACTTCTGCAATTGTATAGTGTTTCGATTCATCGATCTCTGCTAAATACCCATCATTATAGAGGTTTTCCTCTAAAGGTGTATGTTGCAGTGCAACATACAATGGGTCATCTTGCACAATTTCAAGTACCATTTCTTTTGCATCATTTACCTTAAGCATCCTTACACACCCCACTTTATTTTTCCCATGACTAATGGTCTCTATATAGGTTTCTATTCGATTGTCAGCAATTGTATGCCTATTTTATGTAGGAAATTGTCATTAGAACGAAGTACCTTTTAATCTTTTATGAACCTTAAGGGAAATTGTACTGATGTTCAGGAGGAAGTTAATACAGAAGAATTACCGTCCTATACATTTTATTTTTTATAGATAAAAGATTATTTTTAGTGTAAAATTACACTTTAATAATCATATTATATTTTTATCGAGGTGTAGCTGAAATGAAAAGATTTATTCAACGTATTTTGTCGCTATTTCCATTTCCGTTTTTATTTCATTTTTGTGAGTATAATAGCCACCTCTCTAATCAAGAGGCTAGCTTCTTATTTCCATTATTTCTTTTTTTCATCATTGGAGTTGGCATAGTATCTAGAAATGATCATCTACCTTTGTTCATTGTCCTAAATTTTTTAATGACTGCTTTGTCTTTAATGTTAGGCCATTTTTTTATAGATGATGATGGAAGTTGGTTTAAGCCTTTTGGAAGAGATGTAGCCATTATCTTTGTTTCATTCTTTTATGTTTTAGGGCAATTAATTATAAGAGGGATTAATAACGGAATCATGGGAAATAAAGTAAATGATGAAAATAACAATTAGTTATATAAGAAAGGATCATGTCTTTATACTGCTGTTAAGAAAAGAGGATACACCTAAAAATGAAGATTATATTGTGTTTAATCATCTTGTGAGCAGAAGAGCACGAAGAACAAGCTATGAAAGGGCCAACAGTTTTTAAAAATGTTGAATCTGTGATCCAGAGGTTTCATTATAGGCTTTGCTGTCGTTGGTATTGAATGTGCACCTTCATTCCATTCTTTAATAGAGCGTCAATATGCGTATATTCATGATTTTGATGTGAGTTCAATACTAATGAAATGGAATTTTATGAGCGAAAAATGAAGATGAATATAGAAATTAAGCAATTAAGTCACTCATGAATAAAAGTGAGCGACTTTTTTTGTTTTCACCATAGGGTATCGTGTTAATCTACTAACTAAATAATGTCAATTATTAAGAAAAAGTTAAGAATTCTCCTTGCAAATCTTTAAGAAAGTCTCTTTATAGTTAAAACCATCAATAAAGAACGCAAAGCGAGGAGACAACGAAATGCAGCTTATCACCTTCCTTACTGAATTTATAAAGCATCCAAAAACAATAGGCGCCATATCACCTAGTTCTAAGAAATTAGCGCATAAAATGGTGCAACCTATTTGCTTTGAAACGGCTCAATGCATTATAGAGCTTGGCCCAGGGATGGGGGCCTTTACAAAGGAGCTTGTGAAAAGAAAAAAGCCAGCTACATGGCTTGTTCTCATTGAACATAATGCGATTTTTTGTGAGAAACTGCGTAGGCAATTTGCTCATGTAGCTAATGTTGTAGTGATCCATGGTTCAGCAGAAAATTTGAAGCAATATTTGACGGACTTAAATATCGAAAATATAGATTATGTTATTTCTGGACTGCCATTTACATCGTTAAAGGCGGAAGTATCGTGTTGCATTTTAAGAAATGTGAGGGATTGTTTGTATAATGGAAAATTCATTACTTTCCAATATTCACTTGTGAAAAAATCATTTTTTCAAACCTATTTTCAGGATATTTCACATGAGAAAGTATGGATCAATATGCCACCAGCGTATGTATTGAGCTGTAGGTTAGGAAATACGAGGGTCAGCTAATGGAGCTACAGGATCTTTTATTATTTATAGAACAATATGGCTATTTTGCTTTGTTTTTTAGTTTATGGCTAGGGATCATAGGCATGCCGCTACCAGATGAAATGATTGTCATGAGTGGTGGTTTTCTATCTTCGCTAGGAAAATTGGTCATATGGAAATCTTTTTTACTTACTTATTTAGGCGTTGTTTCAGGGCTTTCTCTAGGATTTATACTTGGAAAACTGTTTGGTCATCGTGTACTCGATAAACTTGTGAAAAAGAAAAAGGCAAAGTACTTATCTAAATCAAAAGAATTGTTAGATCAATATGGACGTTTTGCATTAGTCCTGAGTTACTTTATTCCAATTGTTCGACATATTCTCCCTTACTTGGTGGGAATGAATAATATGCCTTTTAAAACATATGCCTTATTTTCCTATACAACAGGCTTTATTTGGACATTGATTTATTTTACACTAGGTTTATTGTTCGGCAGTCAAATTGAATATATTTCTGTTATTGCTACGAAATATGGTATTTACTTTGGGTTATTCATCGTGACTGTTAGCTGTATTTATTATTTTTATATACGGAAATTTAAAAAATAGCTAAAATGGAGGAACATTATGAATGGAAAATATTTGATTAATGGTGGGATTAGATGAGTAATGAAACAATTTTAATTGTAGATGATGAAAAAGAGATAAGAAATCTGATTTCAATTTATTTGAAAAATGAGGGGTTTCAGGTGTTAGAGGCATGTGATGGAGAAGAGGGTTTACAGTTAGTAAAGAAGCATAAAGTACATTTAATTGTATTGGATTTAATGATGCCTAAAGTAGATGGCATTAAAATGTGTATGAAGGTAAGAGAAGTAGCAGAAATGCCTATTATTATGCTAACTGCCAAATCTCAAGATATGGATAAGATTGGTGGTTTAACAATAGGTGCTGATGATTATGTGACGAAGCCCTTTAATCCGTTAGAGCTGATTGCCCGCATTAAATCACAGCTTCGTCGCTATCTGAAAATGAGTGGCTTACATAGCAGCAATAAAGAGGAGCTGGAAGTTGGTGATTTACGTATCAATACGGCGACACATGAAGTTTTTGTTAACAATGAAAGAGTAAAGCTGACACCTAGGGAATTTGCTATTTTGGAATTGCTTGTTAGTAATCCTGGCATTGTCATGAGTGCAGAGCAAATCTATGAAAAAGTTTGGAAAGAGGAAGCATTTCAATCGGAAAATACTGTAATGGTACATATTCGAAAAATTCGAGAGCGAATTGAGACAAATCCAAGGAATCCACAATATATTAAAACCGTATGGGGAGTAGGGTATAAAGTTGAAAAAGTTCTTTAGGCTTTTAAAGATCCCAAGGTTTCTGAAGCATATTGGTGCGAAAATAAAAAATAATATTCAACGTAGCATTCGTATTCAACTATTTACAACGTTTTTATTATGTGCACTCGGCAGTTTTTTAGTGGCACGTGCAATAGTGCCATTTTTTGAGAATATCAATGAGACAGTGATTGTGGATTATAGTGGTAGTATGAAGTTGATGTATTATCATGCGCAGGATACAGCAGCGATGGCAACTCAAGAAAATAGTGTTAAAGCATTAAGAGAATTGATCGATCAAGAAAATGGAAAAATAGAAAATGAGGATAATGCATTAAAAATAGTCGTCACAGATGAGACAGGGAAGATCTTATATAAAACAAAGCAGGTGAAGGAGCAACAAATCGATTTGCACGAAGAGATAAGGCATGTCATGGACTTTACAATGAATCAACCTTTTGAAAATGCCTATCATGTGATCGAAACGTCTCGTGAGGAGTTTACAACATTAGTGCCACTAACTTTACAAGATAAAAATTATTATTTCTTTGTTAGTGGGCTTCCACAAGGCGAAGCCATCACAAGTACGAATGAAGGCCCCATACCTTTTTTCATTGGTGTTATGTTGTTTATCGTATCATTTTTCTCTATAACAAAACGCAAAATGAATCAAATTGAGGCATTAGCGGAGGGGGTTATGGAAATCGCAAAAGGAAATTTAGCCTTTCGTATTGAGAAAAAAGGCCAGGATGAAATTGCTTTACTCACGGATAATGTTAATCAAATGGCAGAAGAAATTATGACAAGTATCGAGATGGAGAGGAAAATTGAACAACAAAAAAACGAGCTCATTACAAATGTTTCACATGACCTTAGAACACCTCTTACCTCAATCATGGGTTATTTGCGTTTATTAAGAGAGGAGAAGTATGAGACGAAAGAGCAATATGACGAATATTTGAAAATAGCCTTTTCTAAATCCGAGCAATTAAAAAATTTAATAGACGATTTATTTGAGTATACTAAGCTCACGAATGATAAAAATACTTTAATGCGACAACAGGTTTGTATAAATGAGCTACTCGAACAACTAATGGAGGAATTAGTACCATTAGCAGAGGAGAAACAACGTATTTTTATAAAACATTTTCCAGAGAAACGAATTTTTGCTGCCCTGGATTCGGAAAAAATTGTACGAGTATTTGATAATCTACTCATCAATGCCATCAATTATAGTACAGCTGAAGGAAAAATTATGGTTTCCCTTGATGGACAAGCAAACCATGTGCGTATTTGTGTAGCGAACCAAAGTGATGCCTTTACATCTGTGGAGCTTGCTAGTTTATTTGAGAGATTTTATAAAAAAGATCAATCGAGAACAAATGTAACCGAGGGCTCAGGGCTTGGACTAGCGATTGCGAAGAGCATAGTGGAGCTTCACGGAGGAACGATTCACGCAAAATACAAAAACGAGACACTGTACTTTATTATCACATTGCCATTAGCAGCTTCATAACTGACTACAATGGAAGAATAGTAATGGCATGTTGTATTTGTTTATGTTGTGAAAGCATATCTTGTAGGGTTGCTAGGGTAGCTGTGTTTCTGATTAATAATTGGATTTCTGTCTGCTTGTATTGTCGTTGAAAGTCCAGAATATAATCTGCAATAATATGTAAATTATATTGATTTTTAATCTCTACCTCGACGAAAAATGGCAGTGTTAAATCTGGTAGCTTAATACTACCGCCACGTCGAATCCAAATTGCTTCCTGCACATAGTAGCGGATAGGTAATTGGCGGTTACTAGCGATAAAAATATCCATAGAAAACTCCTTTCAATGTCTAATTACAGCCTAAAGGAAATGTATTCAGCCGTCAAAAAAAACATGAGAAAATCTTATGGAAGATTTTCTCATGTCTTAGTGTTGAAAAATAAAACAGTCAATTGAAAGGTAGAAATGGATTTCCGTTGCAGGCTACTTGCTTTCCTGTGGGCGACCGCCAAGCCGCTTCCTCCGCTACCGCTCCGTTTAGTGGCTCGCTGTCTCTCTATCCCACGGGAGTCAAGTAGCCTTCCACTCCAACCTACAAAAGTGTTACCTTTTTAGCGAAATTTTTTTAATAAATTGAAGGTGTTCACTACTCTTTATGAAGTGGTGTTGTCAAGCATCACATCTCCACATTGAAAATAACCCTCTAAGAATATAGATAATGGGCGATTTGATCGCTCCACTACTATGAAAAAAAGTAAAGACATTTTGCAGAATGGTTGATTGGAGTGGAGCCAGCGTCACTCCTAGGGGATTTAGCGTCACTGAGGAGACCCTGGAGCGAACGGAAGTGAGTGAAGCGGCTCATCGGACGCCCCCTGGAAAGGACGGTGGCGGAACGGAAATCAACCTCTCACCTTGCAAAGTTGCTTTTTCTGCTGTTGACATCATCTTTTTTCAACAACATGACATGTGAAAATCTTATTCTCATGTTTTTTTGTTTGTTTTTTTGTTGTATTTGATTTGAATATGTCCGTTTTTTGGACTAATTGTAAAGGGCGTGTAAATATTAATTTAATCCATTGTAAATGATATGTACAGCTAGCTTAAAACTATTAATAATAAAGTCTGACAACAAGGAAAGGGTTGAATAGATTGGCTATCAATGTACAGGAGATGATTTTCCAATTTCTTGGAGGGTTAGGCTTATTTCTTTTCGCTATTAAATTTATGGGAGATGGCTTGCAGAAGGCTGCAGGTGATCGACTAAGAGATATTTTAGATAAATTTACAACAAACCCATTAATGGGTGTACTAGTTGGTATTGTAGTTACAGTTCTCATACAATCAAGTTCAGGTACGACTGTTATTACCGTTGGACTAGTGAGCGCAGGACTTATGAAACTGCGCCAAGCAATTGGCGTGATTATGGGTGCTAATATTGGGACAACCATTACTGCATTTATTATAGGAATAGATGTAGGTGCTTACGCATATCCAATTATGGCAGTGGGCGCAATATGTTTATTTTTCTTTAAGAAAAGTTTCATTCAAAATATGGGGCAAGTATTATTTGGCTTTGCAGGTTTATTTATTGGTTTAGAGCTGATGAGTGGTGGAATGAAGCCGCTTAGAGATTGGCAACCATTTTTAGATTTAACTGTACAAATGTCTGATGTGCCGATTTTAGGCGTATTAGTAGGAACGATATTCACTCTGGTTGTTCAATCTTCCTCGGCTACAGTAGGGATTTTACAAGGGCTTTATGCTGAAGATTTGATAACATTACATGGGGCATTACCTGTCTTGTTTGGAGATAATATTGGCACAACGATCACAGCCATCCTAGCAGCTTTAGGTGCTTCCATTGCAGCAAAACGAGCAGCTGCCACACATTTATTATTTAATGTAGTGGGTACAGTTATCTTTATGCTCATATTAGGATTATTTACGAACTATGTGGAATGGATTGCAGGGGTGCTCAATTTAGAGCCGAAAATGCAAATAGCCTTTGCACATGGAACGTTTAATGTCCTCAATACAATCATTCAATTACCATTCATAGGTGTTTGGGCTTATGTCGTAACGAAACTAATTCCGGGCGAAGATTCAATCATTGAATACAAACCAAAATTTTTGGATAAAAATTTAATTATCAAATCACCGTCAGTGGCATTAGGTCAAGCAAAAATGGAAGTAGTACGCATGGGCGAGTATAGTATTCAAGGTTTAGAAGAAACATTAAAGATTTTGAAAACGGATGATGCTAAGTTAATAGGTAAGGTCAACCAATTGGAGGAAGCCATTAATAATTTAGATCGCAAATCAACGGAATATTTAGTGGAGTTATCAAAACAATCTTTATCAACCCATGATTCCCAAGTGCACCATGCATTATTTGAAAATATTCGTGATATCGAACGAATTGGTGATCATGTAGAAAATATAATTGAGCTTCTACAATACAAGGATAGTAATCGCGTTCGTTTAAGTGAACAAGCGATGCAGGAGTTAGAGGATATGTTTGTTTTTACATTAGAAACTGTGAAAATGTCTATCGAATCACTTGATAAGCGTGATCTTTCCTTAGCACAGCAAGTGATAGAAAAAGAAAATGAAATTGATAATATGGAGAGACGTTTACGTAAATTGCATATTAAGCGATTAAATGAAGGAGTTTGCTCAGGTTCAGCAGGTATTGTATTTGCGGATATTGTGAGTAATTTAGAAAGAATCGGTGATCATGCTTCTAACATAGCGGAAACCGTTATTGCTTAATATAAAGCTGTTCAGAGGAGATAATCTGCTGAACAGCTTTTTTTTTCGGGGAAGGATAGAATTATTAAACTGACGGATAGAATTTCAAAACTAACGGATAGAACCCTCAAACTGTCGGATAGTTATAAGCTTCTATGGCTTCTAAAAAATACATTAGGATGGGGGATTGTACTTCGTCTTTACGATAAATAAACCATGTAGGAATATGTGCTTGCTTGTTCTTTATCTTGTGCAAAGTTAATGCTTGTGTTGCCATGTGTTTTTCTGCAATGGCACGTGGTAGTAAGGTAATACCTAACCCAGCAGTAACACAGCCAATAATACCGTCAAGCGTACCAAGCTCCATTCGATTTTGTGGTCGAACTCCTTCTTCATGTAACCAATGTTCCAAGATGGCTCGATAGGAACAGCCATGGCGGAATGTAATCACGGAGCTTCCCTCTAAATCCTGTAGATGTTTAATAAGCTTATGCTTGTTAGAAGTGAGAATAACAAGCTCTTCACAGACAAACTCTTTCATCATTATATTTTCTTTATAAACAGGCCCGGTAACAAATGCGCCATCTAGTTCATAGTTTTCAACCCGTTCAATATTGTGCTGAGAAGGGCTTGTTAATATGGTGATATCCACTTGTTCATGTGCTTGATGAAATGTGCTTAACAGAGTTGGTAAATGTAATGCAGCAGTTGTTTCCATCGAACCAATTCGTAAAACGCCTCGTTGTTCCTCCGTATCATGTATGATCTCAAAGGTTTTTTCATAGAGATGAAGCATTTTTAGGACTAACTCGTAGAATTGTTCTCCTTTTGGTGTTAGCCGTATCCCTCGATGTCCACGATAAAAAAAGGTTGTTTCGTAGAGTGCCTCAAGACTTTGTATTTTCATAGAGATGTTGGATTGCGTGTAATTAAGTGCCGTGGCAGCTTTAGAAAAGCTACCTGTTTGGACGACTGTTCGAAAAATCGTTAAATCATTAATATTCATATGCCCTCCAGCTATCAATTTTATTGATACTTATTATAAAGAATTGGATCTATTTTTGATACCTAGATATTCGATATAGTGAAATAGAAGGAGTGATGATATGCACAAGCAAACAGTACGATATTTAATCGGGGGCATTTTTGCTTTAGTAATCGCTATGGGGATCGGCCGTTTTTCGTATACGGTTATTTTACCTTATATGCAAGAAGCTTTTGAATTTAGCCGAGCAACAGCAGGTTACTTAGCAACGAGTAATTACTTAGGCTATTTGGTTGGAGCCTGGGTGGCAGGCCGTTTACCAATAGGGAATAAACGAATCCTCTTTTTGCAAATTACCCTTGTTATCAGCGTTTTAACAACAGCCTTCATGGGCTTTACAAATGCAATCATCATTTGGTATTTATTACGATTTATCTCGGGGGTTGTGAGTGCTTTTATTTTTGTTGTTATAACAAGCCTAATACTAGACCAGTTAGCTAGCAGTAGTCATATGCATCTATCGGGGCTGTTCTATAGTGGGGTGGGAGTAGGGATTGCATTAAGTGCGGTGATTGTTTCACCAATCCAAGCAGTTTTCCATTGGAATGGAACTTGGATCGTATTAGCTTTATTTAGTATTGTATTGTTTGTCTTGATTGTGCTATTCATCAAGCCTATTACACCAAGTAAACAACTAGTGGAAAGCCAGATAATTTCACAGAAAACGCCTCCTCAGTCTTGGATGAAATGGTTAATCATCGCTTATAGCTTAGAGGGACTTGGCTATATTGTCACAGGTACATTTATTGTATCAATTGCACAGGAGTCGACAAGCTTTCATGGAGATGCAGCCTTTGTATGGTTTGTTGTGGGTGTTGCAGCAATTCCCTCATGTATCGTCTGGTCTAAGCTAGCACAGCGTTATGGCTATGTGAAAATTTTGCTCATCTCTATGCTACTGCAAGCGATAGGTATTATTTTACCTGCGTTAGCTACAAATTCGATGACCCTTTATGCTAGTGCCTTTATTTTCGGGGCAACCTTTATGGGAATTACAACTGTTTGTACAACATTAGCGAGGAAACTTGCACCAGTTAATAGTCATCAAATGATAGGCTATTTAACCGCTGGCTATGCGCTCGGACAAATGATTGGTCCATCCATTGCAGGAACACTTGCAAGCTACACAAATAGCTATCAGTACGCCTTAGTTGGGGCTTCCTTAGTTGTAATGCTGGGAGGATTATGTTTAATAGGTGGCATAAAATATGATAGAAGCACCTAAAAAAAGTAAGTAAGGTATGTTGCGCCTTACTTACTTTGAAATTAATGGATATCTCGTTTCTTAAAGTTACCACCACGAACTTCTGATACATCAGAAATGACAACAAAAGCGCCTTCGTCGATGTCTTTAATAATCGAAACTAATTTATTTTCTTCCATACGGTTAATGACACAGTTTAAGATTTCTGTTGGTTCATTGGAGAAACCACCACGTCCATGTGTATAGGTAACACCACGGCCTAAGCGGGCTTGAATAGCGTCTCCAATCTCCTCGGATTTTCCACTAACCACACGAACTTCTTTTGATTTTTCTAAACCAACTTGGATTATATCGATAACATTTTTGGCAATATAGTAAGTTAACGCTGAGTAAAGAGCACTCTCTAAGCCAAAGATAAAGCTTGCCCCTATGAAAATAAAGGCATTGATAAATAATATAATATCGCCGACTGAAAATGGAATCTTACGTGACAATAGTACAGCTAAAACCTCTGAGCCATCTAAAGCGCCACCATTTCGTAGGACAATCCCAATCCCCACACCAAGAAGCATACCACCAGATAAAACAATTAGGAGGGGATCATTTGGGCCTAAAATGGTTTTGACGTCATGTAAAAGCACTGTAGAAATCGATAAAGCTGCAATACCAGCACTACTCATTAAGGCAAAGGTTTTTCCGACTTGCTTGTAGCCAATATAAATGAACGGAATATTTAAGACAAAGAGCAGTACGCCTAATGGGATACCAAAGAGGTGCGCGCCCATAATACTAAGACCTGTTACACCGCCATCAATGACAGCATTCGGAATTAACACGGCCTCTAGTCCGTAAGCGGCTATAACTGCCCCAATAATGATCATAATTAATTTTCGTATATTTTCTAGTGACTTTCCTTTTTTCATAAATCTTCTCCATTTCTTTACGTCAATAGTACCTAAGGTTTTGGAATAATATTTAAAGCAATTGTTTTAGTTTCAAAACCTTTATTTGAGTCGGTCATATTATAGTATTTAGTTAATAAATCGTTTAATTCAATTTCAAAGTTTTTGAATTGATCGTCCGTTAACGTTAGGTCGATTAAAGAAAAAGTTGCTAAATCTGTTGTGCTTTCTTTTTCATCAAGTGAATGTAAATAATTTTGATATTGAGATAGTAAAGCCAATTGATAGTAGGAAATATAATTTAATTTTTGCTTGGTTGTGAGTTGCGTCCAATCCTCCTTACTAAGTTTTGCTGCTCCTTCATTTAATGCATAAAACTTCTCTGTAACAGAACGAACTTTTCGCTCTTTCACAATTTTTATAATATTTTCATCGACTAAAATTTGGATGTGACGATATAGAGTGGCTTGTGGTACATCTTTAATGACAGAAATCATCTCCAATGTGCTTAAACCCTCTTCTTTATTGTGCATCAGAGTTTGTAAAATTTTCATTCTCACAGGGTGCATTAATACCTCTGCTTTATTTCGCATAAACCGATCCTCCTACCAGAAAATGAGATAGTATCAAGGGAAGCATTCAAATGTTATCAATTTGAGAACATTATCAAAAAATATACTATAGCGTTTTTTTAAAGATGTACAGTAAAAAGGTAATGAAATTTTTTCATTCTTTTGTTATCATTATTGATAATGATAATGAAAGGGGTTATAAAAATGAAATTACACTATGGTTTTGAAGACTTAAATCAAATTGATTGGGCAAGCATACTACCAATCCTTTTACCATTTGTACTCGTAGGTTTTTTACTTATCACTGTTGCACTCATAGATTTATATAAACATAGAGATAGCAGAGAAAACATACTTATGTGGGCAATTATTATTTTGTTCTTTAATACAATTGGTTCTGTTCTATATTTCGTGATAGGTAGAAAGGATGTCAATAAACGTGCGCTTAGAAATTAATAATATAACGAAAAAATTTAAACAGAAAACGGCAGTAAGTAGTTTTTCAATGGTTATTGATTCGAATGAATGTGTAGGGCTTATTGGACCAAACGGGGCAGGGAAATCCACATTAATTCAGATCATTGCTGATATTCTTTATGCAGATGAAGGGGACATTGTACTTGATGGACAAAAAATTTCAAAGATGAAAAATCATATTGGTTATTTACCACAGTATCCTAATTTCTTCTCGTGGATGACAGCATCAGAAACTTTAGCCTTTATGGGGACACTTTCGGGTATTTCGAAAAATCAATTACAAAAAGATATCCCAATTCTTCTGGAAAAGGTAGGCTTAGGGAAAGAAGCACATGCTCATGTTGGAACATTTTCAGGAGGTATGAAACAGCGTCTTGGTATCGCACAAGCTTTATTACACAAGCCAGCTTTCATCATTATGGATGAACCCGTATCAGCCCTAGATCCAATCGGTAGACGTGAAGTGCTGAATCTATTAAAAGATATAAAAAAAGAAACGACCATACTACTTTCTACACATATTTTAGGCGATGCGGAAGAAGTTTGTGAGCGCTTTGTGGTCATTAAAAATGGTTACAAAATAGAAGATGCAACAAAATTGGAGTTACTTAATCGCTATCAAGATTTAGCTATCTTTTTAGCGGTTCAAAATAAAGATGTAAAATGGCTAACAACGATTGAAAATTTACCTTATGTAAAGAAACTCGAAAATTGTGGGGATGGTTTTAAAGTATATGTCAATCACTTGGAAGCAGACGCCCATCGATTGCTACAGTACGGATTGGATTCAAATGTACTATTTACAAAGTTTGATCTTGATCTTCAAGAAAGCTTAGAAGAAATATTTTTAGAATTGGTGGTGTAATTTAAAGTGAATACGTTTATCGCACTAAGTAAAAAAGAAATGAATCAAATGACAAAGGAATATAAAGTCGTTTGGCTACCAATCGTTTATATTCTCCTAGGTTTAACTCAGCCGATCATGATGTATTTCTTGCCTGCTATTTTACAATCAATGGGTGGTATAGAAGGGATTATAATTGATCCATCAATGGCAAAGCCAGGGGGAGAAGAAGTGCTTGCTTCAACCCTTAATTCGCAATTTGATCAATTAGGTATAATCATACTTGTTATTGCAACGATGGGAATTATTCAAGGAGAAAAAGCCAATGGGATGATGGCATTCATTTTAACAAGGCCAGTATCTATCACATCCTACTTAAACAGTAAACTGCTTACTCATTATGTTTTAGCTGTTCTATGTATTACGCTTGGCTATGCAATGTCCCTTGGCTATACATCTTATTTATTTACCTCTGTACCGATAACGCGCGCATTGATAGCTTTAGCATTTTATTGTATTTGGCTGTTGTTTGTCATTACATTTGTTGCCATGATGAGTACATTTTTTAATAGTACACCATTTATCGCTTTAATCAGTATTGGTGTCTTATTTATTTGTCGTTTTTGTGCTGGCTTACATCCATTCTTAGATGTCATAAATCCAGCTAGTAATAGTTTGTATGCTACAACGATAATAATGACAGGTGACATAGAAACATGGTATAGCTTTCATATTGTTGTCACACTGTTACTTGTACTATTCATGATGGCTATCATGCATCATTTTATTGCCAAAAAGAAATTTTAATATGGAGGAAATCCTCGACAAATGAATGTAAAAGTAAATCGAAGAAGCAAAATTCCATATTATCAACAACTCGCACAGCAGCTGCTTTTATCCATAGCGACTGGAAATTTAAAAAAGGGGGACCATTTGCCTTCTATACGCCAGCTAGCGGCACAAACAAACCTCAATCTGCATACAGTTCATAAAAGCTACAAAGAGCTTCAAAAAAAGGGAATCATCACCATTAAAGCTCATTCTAGAGCATTTGTTATCGTAGATCCTAATAAAGCAACGACTGTTTCATTTCACCAAATAGCTACGAATGTGGAGCAATTATTGTTAGAGGCTTATATTTTAGGCATGAAAAAATCTCAACTAAAAGAAATGTTTTATGACATTTTACAAAAGTATTATACGGAGAGTGAAAGAGATGGCTACTGATAATCTAGTGACCATCTCTTTTACAATTTTATCAAATTAAATCAAAAACACAGCAACTATCGTTGTCACAATCAGACCAATGACTACAGGAATTAAATTTCGTCTTGCTAGCTCAAATGGGCTGACATTACAAATAGCAGCTGCTGGGATTAATGCCCAAGGAATCAATGCACCGCCGCCTACCCATATAGCTGTGATTTGTCCTAAAGCAGTTAAAGTGGCTGTTCCCCCACCAATGGCATTCCCGAATAGACTACCAACCGAACCTGCTAAAGAAATTCCTGAAAAGCCAGAACCATCTAATCCAGTAATAGCGCCAACAACTGCTAGCGTGACAACAGCAATTTCCTTTGTTAACGGAACTATTGCTGCAAGACCGACACCAAGATCATTGACAATACCGTGTGAAGTTGCGGGGAGGTGGTCGCCGAGAATTTGTGTAAAGCCAGCATCTCCAAGATAGAAGAAAGCAGCAATTGGTATTACGGGTCCGAAGACTTTAAAGCCGAATTGAAATCCTTGAATCAAATAACTTGTTGTCTTTTCTAATCCCGCTGATTTATGAGCAACCATACTAAGCAACAATAAAATAAAAACAGAGGTTCCCCCGATTAAAGCCGTTGCATCTCCGCCCGTTAAATTGAATACTGACATAGCGATAACGTCTAAGATAAAAGCAATAGGAATAAGGACGGCGAAGAATCGCTTTTGCCCAATTGACAGTAAGTTTTCCGCAGTCTCTTGTTCACCATTCTCCTCTTCATTGTTGCCAGTATTTAAAAGTAGCGTTCCTCGTTTCATATCACGTCGTAAAAAAATATAAGCAACAATTGTCGTTACAACGCCCATTGTGATCACAAGCGGAATACTGGCTGAAACAACATCTCCAACAGGGATACCAGCAGCATCAGCCGTTAATTTTGGAGCCCCTTGAATGACAAAATCACTCGATAACGCAATACCATGACCAAATAAGTTCATCGCCATGGCAACCCCCAGTGCTGGGAGACCCGCCCGAATGGCAACAGGCAAGAGCACTGCTCCTAATAGCGCTACGGCAGGTGATGGCCAGAAAAACCAAGAAATAAACATCATTAATAGTCCAATCGTCCAATAAGCAAGTGCGGGTGTTTTAATGATCTTTGTGAAAGGGGCCACCATAACCTCATTAATACCTGAAGACATCATGACCCGGCTCATCGCCACAATAATCGAAATAATAAGAATCGTTGATAGCAGCTCAGTTATGGCATAAATAAAGCTGTTAAACACACCACTTATGGACGAGGTAAAATCACCAGTCGCAACAATCGCTAGCATAAAGATGCCTACTACACAAATGAGGGTGGTATCACGACGTTTAACCATAAATCCGATGATGAGCACAATAAAGACCACGTAAATCCAATGGAGAGCTGTGAATTCAATCCCCATACGTTTCCCCCTCAATATTCTGATTCTATAGAATATGAAGATAAAAAAAGATGGTGATGATTTTAAAAAATTTAACTTGGGCGAAAGCGAAACAACAACCAAAAAGGTATTTTAAGTTACACCCAAAACAAGATATTTGAAAGAAATGAAGTTATAGATTAAAATACTTTTATAGATTATCGATAATCTATAATCCATAATATATAACGCTTTTAGCTAATCACCCTATACACTGAACTATGTTAAAATAAAAAGATATAAATTTATTGGAGTGGTTTAATGGGGTTTGATGAAAATTCAATTTCAAAAAAAACAATTTCTGAGCAAATAGCTGAACGATTATTATTCCGCATATTTTCTGGTTACTATGAACAAGGTCAGCGCTTAATAGAGGCAGAAATTGCAAAGGAGTTACAAGTAAGTCATGCACCTGTCCGTGAGGCCCTTTATCTTTTACAAAAAGATGGTGTAGTTGAAAAAGTACAACATAAAGGTGTAAGAGTGAAGATTATAACGGATCAGGAATTAAAGGATTATTTGGAAGCGCTTTATCATCTATTGGATATAGCACTAACCAAATGTGAATCTAAATGGACTGCTGATTTGCAAAATGAACTATTATTTCGATTTGAAGCTATGAAACAAAGAAAGTCCGCTGAAAATATTTATGAATATGTTGTTTCGTTTGCCCACTTGTTACAATTGTTTTTTGATGTTACAGGAAATATTGCTATGCTACGATTCTTTAAAGAAACAATATTTGTTACAAATGTAGCTGCACAAACAAAATGGAAGATGAATCTAGTTGAATCCTATCATATGTCCATCAATACTTTTATCAAGTGTATAGAAGTGTCGGATTTTGATCATGCACGAGTAGCTATTAAGGATGTTATTTTATGGTACCAATTTAAATAATTTTATGGGGGTAACATAAATGAAAGCTGCAGTTTGGCATGGTGTGAAAGATATTAGAGTTGAAGAGGTTGAATTACGCGCTTTAAGAGAAGAAGAAGTGAAAGTAAAAGTAGCGTGGGCTGGTATTTGTGGAAGTGATTTACATGAATACGAAGAAGGTCCGGTTTTCGTACCAGTTGATGAAAAAGCTGAATTAACAGGTGAAGTTGCCCCACTTACAATGGGACATGAATTTGCTGGTATCATCGAAGAAGTTGGCTCTAAGGTTACTGACTTTAAGGCTGGGGACCGAGTTGTCATCAATCCTACATTAACATATAGAAATAAACATGAAGAAGTCGATCGTTATGATGGATTTAACTTCATCGGTTTACATGGAAATGGTGGATTTGCAGAATATGTTAATGTCCCTGTAACGAATATACATCGTTTAGCAGATAACTTAACATTACAAGATGGTGCATTGGTAGAACCAATGGCTGTTGCAGTACAAGCTGTCAAGGATGCTGGGGTTACATTAGGTGATTCTGTTGCTGTATTTGGGGCTGGACCAATTGGATTATTAACAGTAATCGCTGCAAAAGCATCAGGTGCTAGCAAAGTTATCGTATTAGATTTATCCGATGATCGATTAGAAAAGGCAAAAGAATTGGGTGCAACACATGCTATTAATTCAGGTAAAGAAAATCCTGTACAAGCAGTTCGTGCGATTGTTGCAGATGGGGTGGATGTATCCTTTGAGGTGGCAGGAGTTGCTCCTACCTTTAAACAAGCAATTGATGTAACAAAACCCCGAGGTAACATGATGATTGTGTCGATTTTTGCAAGACCAATCGAATGGAATCCAATGCAACTTACAAACACAGGTGTTAATGTATTATCTTCCATTGTTTATACACCATCAATTTTCCAAAGAACAATTGATGCAATGAGCGCTGGTCAACTTAATCCACAAGGGATCATCACAAGTCAAATTGAACTAGATGAGATTGTTGAAAAAGGATTCAAAACGTTAACGAATGACAAAACACAATCTAAAATTTTAGTCGAAATTAGCGGAGAAAATTAATAAAATTGAGAGGAGTATGGCTGATGACAGCCATGCTCTTTTTTATAGTTTGGAGGAGCATGGAGCTTAAGAAAAAATAACAAAAGGAATCGAGAATGAACTTCTCGACTCTTTCAGTAACTTAATCTCTTTCTCTTGCTCTCTGTGTGTCTCTAATATTCTTTTGAACCGTGATGGATGCAAATAAACTTAGAACAAATGACATACCATAGAACCCTTTTTCGCTTAAAACAATACTCCCAGCATTATATAATCCAATGCCCATTAATGATATAGATACAATAAGTGCAACCCAACTAATACCATAATAAATATTAGTAACGGGTATTCCCTCTTCTTTATCTCTTACTGCTTTTTGTAAGGATATTGCTGAATAGAGTCCAAATACTAAAACAGCTATGTAATATCCTTTTTCGTTTAGTTGCATCGTTGCATTAAACAAGCCTATAAAATATGCCGTAACACCTACTAACAATGCTGCCCAGGAAGCCCCCTTGAAAGCAGCAGTTGGTTCTCCCTCTTTTCTTTCTACTTTAATTTTCGGATCAGGCTGTTTTTCCTTATCTAATGAAGAATCATTTTGATTAGACAATATCTTTCTCCTCCTTCTATCACTGTATAAAAACATTCTATCATTCTACAGGGAGGTTATGAGAATAGAAATTTCTCTAATTCTCGTTCTTCAATATTCTCCTTAAAGGAGGCTGCTTTAATTTGGCTTTTATTTTGCTGGAATAAAGAGTCAATATGGCTTCATCAAATCTGAAGGCTCTCTTATCATTCCTTGGTAAAATTGTGTCCTACACGGAGAACCTTTTTGCTGCAATTATTTTGTACAAATAAGAGCTACGTGTCTAACTTTTTTTATATTATTCAAATAGACAGCTAAATATGTTAGATGTATATGTCTGCCTGTTGTTGCTGTGTCCACCGCTTATTACGATTTGTGCCACTGATGAACAAAATAATTGAAATGGTTGATAAAGCTGTGAATACCACCGTTTTTAGATGAAAATAAATCGCTAGTCCGCTCACATAGAAAGCGATTGCGCCACTGTAACCAACTTTTTTACTCCTTCTCTTAGTTGTTTTTCATTTGCATAGGAATAGCTTAAACGTATCCAGGAGGATAGTTGTTTTAATGGATCACATACTTGACCAGGCACAAAGGATATCGATTGTTCGATACATTTAGATAATAATAATTCAGTTGGAAGATCATCTGGGAGCTGTACCCATAAATTTAGACCGCCTTTTGGACTGTTCCATCGCCAGCCTGTTACAGCTAGCTCCTCTTCCATAATTTCCTTTCGAATCTGTAGGGCAATCCGAATTTTCTCCAAATGTTGTTGCAATCTTAGTGAGGAGAAGTAATGGAGAAAAATTTTTTGATTGAGAAGTGGTGAGCCATTATCAGCTAGCGATTTTTCTGTTAATAGTGATTTCATTAATGATGATGGACAAATAACAGTTGCAATTCTCAAACCAGGAGAGATGTATTTGCAAAAGCTTCGGATGTAAATGACCGTCCCAGCACTATCAAATGTGTAAATTGGAGGTGGTGGGGCTTGGTCAAAATAAATGTCGTGATAGGCATCATCTTCTATTAATAGAAAGCGATAGTGCTCAGCTAATTCCACTAATCTTTTACGCTGCTCGACAGAAACCGTATAACCAGTTGGATTATGGAAAGTGGGGTTAAGATAAAATAGGCGGGGCTTGTATTTTTTAATATAGTATTCGACCTGTTCTAAATCGTAGCCCTCAGGATGGATATCAACCGTAACAATCTGTGCGCCTTGTGCTTTAAAGATATCAATCGCAGCACTATAGCTTGGGCGTTCAAATAAAACGACGTCTCGTGGCTTAATAAAAGCTTGAGCAATTAAGTGAATGGCTTGCTGTGAGCCAGTTGTTATTAACAGTTCTTCTGGATTCAAATGTGTTTTATAGTGGTTGATAAAATATTGGGTCAGTGTCTTACGTAGCTCTAAATCACCTTGCACCGTTGAGTAGGTTGCCAGTACTTTCGGATATAGGTCAAACACTTCCTTCACGTAATTTGAAAAATAGTGATTAGGCAAAAGATTGGGGTCAATCAATGCCTGAGAAAAATGATAGGAAACAGATGGTTGATGGATTTCGGATAAATGATTTTTTTTTACATATGCTGAAACAATGGGATTGTCCTGATCTAGATATTCAATATATTTTGTTACTGTTGATTGGACGAAATAGCCTGATTTATCTTTTACATAAACTTTGTCATGCTGTTTTAATAATTGATAAGCTTTTAATACCGTTAGCCGATGGACATTCATTTCAGATGCTAATTGCCGGACGGAGGGAAGCTTTTCATGTTCTTTCCATTCTTTTCGCTCTATTCGGTGCAGTACATCATCATAGACTTTCTTAAAAGGATAATCTTCATTTTGAATTGCTTTGCCCACATCGATTCCTCCTATTCACACCGATTGTACCACGAACCAAACTGATCTGTTCTATCCTTTTTAATCTGTTCTATCCAACTTCTTTTATGATAGAAAAAGAGGGGGAGTTTGATATGGTAATGATTAATTATTTCTTTATGTGTTTGATTTTTGGGACAACATTTTTAGCAATTAAAGTTGGTGTTGATGCAGGAGTTCCTCCGTTTTTATCAGCTGGTCTTCGTTTTCTCATTGCCGGTTTACTACTATTTAGTTTTATGGTTTGGCGCAAAAAAACGACAATTCGGTTATTATTTCGGAAAGAAATGTTTTTTACAGGAATGGGCTTAACCTTTGGAACATTTGCCACATTATACTGGGCTGAACAGTATGTAACATCTGGAATCGCAGCTGTCTTATCTGCTACAGGTCCAATGATGATAATTGTTATTCAGACATTTATATTGAAGCAAAAAGGAGACCGAAAATCATTTATTGGATGTGTTGTCGGAGTCATTGGTGTTATGTTCTTAATCTTACCAAGTTTTGCAATAGAGATTAGTCCCTTCTGGATGGTTGGTTGTTTCGCTATTATTTTAGGTGAAGTTTTTTACGCATCTGGAACAATTTATACGAAGCATGTCATCCAAAAATTTGGAACAACATCTCCAATTGCTTTAAATGCGGCACAAATGATGTATGGAGGGATTTTATTAATCATTTTGTCACTTTTAACTGAGAACATTCAGCTTCAGCATCTTTTAAGTCCAGCTTCAATTGGTTCTCTTTTTTATTTGATTATTTTTGGCTCAATGATCGGTCACAGCATTTATTATTGGCTTGTGTCACGAACAAATCCTGTTTTTCCGTCCACATGGCTGTATATTTCACCAGTAATTGCCGTTATATTAGGTGTTACCTTCTATCATGAATATCTTTCGTGGCTAACAGGAATAGGTACTCTGACGATTATTGTTGGAACGATTCTAGTCAATTTTGAAACATTGAGAGAGTTGCTTTGGCGGAAGAGGACTGTTCTTCAGAATGTAAAAGAATAATAAAATCTAATGATAAAGGGGATGAAATGATGAAAATTTCTAGAGGAGTAGAGATTCTGGAGCTTGAATTTAATGGAGCTTTCATTTATCCAACGCTTTTATGGGATCAGGAGATGGCTGTTTTAATTGATACTGGATGTTCAGGTCAAATGGAAGATTTACGTATAGCAATGGAAAAGGTAGTCGTGTCGTTCAACCAACTCAAAGTTGTGATTTTGACACATCAGGATATCGATCATATAGGCAGTCTTCCTGAAATATTGCAAAATTGCGGTAGTCATATAAAAGTTTATGCACACGAGCTAGATAAGCCTTATATTCAGGGGGATTTACCACTTTTGAAAGACGGGCACATAGAGAATCCACCCAAGGGGAAAGTGGATGAGACCTTGAAAGACGGTCAAGAACTACCATATTGTGGGGGAATACAAGTTATCCATACGCCAGGACATACGCCTGGCCATATTAGTTTATATTTGAAGCAAAGTAAAACGCTTGTTGCAGGCGATTCGATGTATAGTGTAAATGGTGTATTGGGAGGGATTCATGTTCCAACCACTTTGGATATAGAGGTTGCTCAACAATCTTTAAAGAAATATGCAGACCTAGACATTGAATCTGTGATTTGTTATCACGGAGGAATATGCAAGATGGATATTAAAGAGCAGATTCAAAAGCTTTGAATCTTAAAAATATTGATTAAAGATGAAGGTTCCATAGAATGCCAAGTGCTAGGAGGCTAGCTCGAATCGTACCATGCAAGAGTATCACCCCCAGTACTAGTAAAAGGCTTGTCAAACATCTATTTTAATGTGAGTCAGGTCATGTTATAATTAGGCACTTAAGATACTTAAGCACTTTTTTATAACGGATGCCAAGAAAAGCCTCCGCAGAACGATCAAATATGGAGGTGTAAGGAAATGAATAAACGTTGGACGATTGGTGAAATTCAGAAATTTGTTGCGAACAATTCAGAAAGTAAGTTGCTAACGACTGAATACCATGGTTTTTCTCAAAAGCTACTATTTAAATGTGCATGTGGTAATAACTTTGAAAAAACATTTACGAAATTTAAAAATAAAAACCAACGAAAATGTGATGTATGCCAACCGCCAAAAGAGTCACGCTAAACGCTTTGCGGCCGTTCAATAATAATATTAGTGAACATTAAAAATATCTCACTTCTATAATCTTTATAGAGGGGGATGTTTTTTTGATTGGATTATCAGAATAAGATTGATCATGCTGAAGAAAATTGAGAAAAAATATTCAATTTAACATTCTTTATTAATGAAATATAAAGATAAAAGCCAAGCCCTTGATACATGCGGGTTTTGGCTTTTTTATCATTTTTAAAATTAGACTTTCCTCTACGGGAGGATTCATTATTAACGAAAAAAAGATTGTAAAATAACAATCAGTGATATATATTGGAGATTATGATTTTTTTCGACATCTCAAAATCATAAACAAAATTTCATCAAGACAAGTTTTGAGAGGGAAGTGAATAATCAAGATGTATCTTTATCCCCTATTAGTAGTGATTGCAGCTAGTAGTTTTGGTATCGTTTCAACTATTATAAAACTGGCTATGCGTAGTGGCTTTTCTGTATCTGAGGCAGTTACAAGTCAGTTTTTTATCGGCTTTTGTATAGCAGTATGTATTTCCTTAGTTACAAATCGATCAAATTTTAGCTTTAAAGGTGTTAAAATCCTTCTATTTGCAGGTATGTTAACAGGGTTAACAAATATTTTATATGGTCATTCTTTAAACTTTTTGTCTGCTTCCTTGGCAGTAGTATTACTGTTCCAATTTACATGGATTGGTATGCTGATTTCTTGTATTATAAAACGGCAAGTTCCAAGTAGAATTGAATTCATCTCTTTAATTATATTAGTAGCTGGAACGATACCAGCTGCAGGCATAATTGATGTTGAT
Organism: Lysinibacillus sp. G01H; assembly: GCF_028872195.1. NCBI lineage: Bacteria > Bacillati > Bacillota > Bacilli > Caryophanales > Bacillaceae > Lysinibacillus > Lysinibacillus sp. G01H. The sequence continues at coordinate 1,387,195 of NZ_CP118397.1, forward strand.
TTGTCTCAAATACCTTTTCAAGGGTGGTTATGGGGTTTAGCAGCTGCTCTTTGTTACTCCTTATTTTTATATGTAAACGGAAAGACAACAGCAAGTATGACAACCTCTAATCGCTTAGTATTGGTTTCTTTCTTTGCTTTCATGACGACTGCGGCTTTTCAGTCTCCAGAAATTATTTGGAATGGCACTTTGTTTAACGAAGGACTGTGGATTTATGGTTTAGCATTAGGGTTATTTGGCATGATTATACCGGTTTTCTTATTCACAATTGCAGTGCCTAAAGTGGGATTAGGTATGTCATCCATATTGAGTGCTGTTGAATTGCCAATCGCGGTGATGGTATCAGTTATCCTCTTAAGCGAAACGGTTACAACTTTGCAGATAGCAGGTATTGTCACAATCGTTATCGGTATCAGTTTACCAACTTTGCTTGATAAAGATGGATTGTTAAGAAACGTTAAAACTAAATATAAAAAATCCGACAAAGTAGCAAAAGGATCTTCGATTTGAAGATCCTTTTTTCATGTCAATTAAGCAATGTCATAGCAAAAGAATCATTGGGTCCTTTCTTTATTTATTTAATGACATACTATTTTTTTGTTCATACCCTGTTCATATTGTTGTCATAGGCAGTACACCTTCATTGTATAAGCTATCCTTAACGGTTTATGAAAGTAGCCGAGATAGATTGATAGAGAGAAGAGAGTATGAAAGGGAGGTGCGGTACGAGAAGAAAGGAAAACACGGTTATCGCTTGCCGTTCTACACTCTCGTGCCAATATAATGAAAAAAACGATAACCTTTATAAGTAAAATAGTAGTAGGTTTAATTATAGCCATATTACTTCTTTTAGCGGTTGTTTTCCTTGTTCATATTGTTTGTAGCAAAATGGAGCAAGGAAAATTAGAAACTTATGGTCAGTCTGTAACCGTAGATGGGAAAAAAATGAATGTCTTCATTCAGGGAAAAGGAGAAGAAACCGTCGTACTCTTACCTGGCTATGGAACAGCAGCACCAGCACTTGATTTTCAACTACTAGTAGATGAATTATCTCCATTTTACAAAGTTGTGGTCATTGAGCCTTTTGGTTATGGATTAAGTGCTCTTACCGAAAAAGAAAGAAGCACTGAGAATATTGTTAGTGAAATCCATGAAGCATTACAGCGCCTACATATTGAGCGTTATATTCTAATGGGTCATTCCATTTCAGGCCTTTACGGATTGGATTATGTGAACAAATATCCAAACGAAGTAAGTGCATTTGTCGGGCTTGATAGTAGTGTTCCAACGATAAGTGAAAGAAAGATTGAACCTTCAGTAATAACTACTTTAAAACTACTAAAAAAATCAGGTTTAGCTAGATTGCAGGTGAAGCTTAGTGATAACCCATATGCCGAACTACCCTATGATGGGAAAACAAAAGAACAAATGAAAATTCTTAAGCACAAAAATATGTATAATCTCAGCCAGTTAAATGAAGCTGAAATGATGTATGCTAACTTTAAAGCGGCTCAAGGTTTAACATTCCCTAAAAATCTCCCAGTTATTTTCTTTATACAAGAGAAGCATCCAGTAACGGACAGATGGACACCAGAGCATAAAAAACAAATAGTCAATTCTATCCATGGGAAAGTGATGACATTTGAAGGGGATCATTACTTATATCGTACAAAAGCAAAAGACATCGTTGAAAACTTTAGAGAATTTATGAAAGAGATAAAGTGACTGTTCTAAGAAAGATTTTACATTTATAAATGAAAAAAAACAGATTTAACTATTGTATGTGCAGCAAGCATATTATTCTGCACCTAATTATAGGAAGTTTTAACAAATAACCAGGCGCTCAAATGAGAACCTGGTCTTTTTTACTGTTTGTGAACCATATGTTTTAAGCCCCATGTTTAGCTCTCAGAACGGAAGTTATTACCAAGGTTGCTACCCAAACCAAAGTAATGACGAAAATTATAAATGAGTGGACTCCATTTATTTGGATCAATATGATTTTCATCCATAATTATTTCTTCGTGGGCATGTACTTGTGTCATTTGGGTCTCGACGATAGCAAAATTAGGAGAATAATCTGGAATACGTATATGTTTTATCTTTGCTTCGATTTGAATAGGACACTCCATAATTCGAGTAGGAATAACCGTTGTGGACCCAATAGGTGTTAAGCAACTAATATCACATTTCTCTTTTCTAAATGTAAAACCGATCTGTTTCTTAAAATCTGGAACTGGATTTTTTCCTGTGTAAGGAGCTAACTGTTCCACGTTTTCCCATAGAGAGGGGTCTGGGATATTTATGACACATTCAGGATGATGTTCTAAGTTTTCAATTGCCTTTCCTCCAAGACCAATCCCTAAGATAATACAGTCTCCTAATACCCAAGAAGAAGATAAAGGGCTAATATTTACTGTTCCATCCTCATTTAACGTACTTAGTAAAATTACAGGAAATCCATAATATAAAATTTTAGGATTTATTATTTTTGTATTTGGCATTTGTTTCATTATTTTCATTTTTAGTTCCTCCCATAAATGTTTTCACTGTCAGACTTATTGTAAAATATAAACATTTCGACGTTCATCGAAGTGTTGATTACAAAATTGATACTTCAAACTAATAATATTGAGCAAAGAAATTTAAAGTCTCCATATTGCAAAAGTCCTGAGTCCGACGCTTGATCATTTTGTACAAACTTATGAAGTAAAATTGTTATAAATAGTAGCTTTATCTGGGAATCAAAGGTTTACAGAAGCCTTCCACATAAAATCTTTTTCACAAGAAATAGAGATGATTTGCAAGGAATTACTTTTAGGAAGAGGACAAAAGATAGAGAAATGACATGAGTGAGATTGATGGATCGTTCAGGTATAAAAGGGAGGCTCTAATTTAATTGACAATGATAATCGTTATCGATAAGGTGGGGATAGGTGAGAGTCGTCATTCTTACCTTTTCATATTTTTAGTAATGAATATGTTGAAAACTATAATTGAACCCAACTACAGAGGACTACACCTTGAAAAAGCAGTAACTTATTATGTTATTTGCTGTTTGCCGTATGACAAATCATGGTTTTCCAAGCAAACTATTATTGAAATGAGGTATATAAGTATGGAAATCGACGTAAATCAGCTTGCCGAGCATTTAGCAAACACACCTTTCCAAGTAAAAGGAATCTATCGATATTCTAGAAATACAGGTGTACCTTACGCTGATTATACAGATTCTTTTCCAGGATTTGTTTTCCCTCTTTCTGGAAAAATCGAATTTCACTTTAATGGCACCCCTTATATCTTTTCGCCAGGAAAAGTTGTGCACGGGGGAGCGAAGATGAAACTCAATCAAAAAAATTTTGATGATACAAATTGGGAATATATTCTGGTTTTATACAGGATATGTACGGAGAAATTGGCAGAGACAAGCTTTTCACATCAGCATTTTGAATTACCGATAGGACAATCTCCTCGACTAATGGAGTTAATTATGCGTCTATGGCATGTATATAATCAGCGAGGCGGTATATCAATGTTTCAGACCGAAATGCTATTTCGTGATGTACTGAATGAAGCATTATTATGTGTAGCTAATCGACAAAATAGCTGTGAATCATACACTCTATTCGAACGAATAACTACATATATTCATGCAAACTATTATCAAAGCCTTTCCATTACCTCTCTTGCCGAACAATATAACGTCAATCGAAATCGACTAACTTATATATTTAGAAAGCATGCAGGGATGGGTCCAGCAGAATATTTATTAAACTATCGTATAAACATGGCTCAAAAAATGCTATTTACAAGTGATGTGCCTGTACAACAAATTGCGGAAACGGTGGGAATTACTGACCCCTTTTATTTTAGTAGAGTATTCAAGAAGCAATTTGGTATCTCTCCTACTGAATATCGAGATAAGTTCATCAATAATCCATGCTAAGTTCAGCAAGCATCCATTCTCCGCCAAACATGACTTTACTATACTAAGTGTATATCAGAGATTTTATGTTGGAGGAATTTCAATGCAAAAGATTAAAGGACTGTTATTTTTATTGCTATTACTAGCAGGTATATTGGGAGGTTGCCATAAATCACCTGCAGAAAATAAGGCGTTAACTACAGAAGACATATCTTCATCAGCAGTGGATGTAGAAGCAACTGATTGGCCTAGAACAATTAAAGATGCCCTAGGTAAAGAATTTGTCATCGAGAAAAAACCAGAAAAAATTGTTTCATTATGGTATTTTTACCCTGAAATTTTAGTTGCATTAGGTGAGCCACCTACAGCTTCTACTGATAAAGAATATTTATCCACTTTGTCTTATTTAAACGGTAAGCTAGATTCAACAGAGGAATTAGGTGATAAATTGTCTCCTAGTATTGAAAAAACGCTATCGATTGGTCCTGATTATATATTAGCAACAGAACATCATGAAAAATTGTATGAATCACTAGAAAAAATTGCCCCAGTCATTACGTTGCAATCTCAGGACATCTACGAAGACTGGCAATATGGACTTCGTACAGTAGCCGAGATTATCGGAAAAGACGATGAGGCGGAAAAAGTAATTGATAAAATGATGAAAGCTATCTCAACAGGACGTGAAGCATTAAAGTCAATTCAAGGAGAGTCAGTAGCACTTATTTTGTCTTGGGATGGAAAAACGTTTAATGTTCTTGGTGAAGATAACCCTGTTTATACACTTGCTTTTGATAAAGAAAAGGGCTTGGGTCTAACACCAGATCAGACATTTAAGGGGAAGAATAACCAATTCGCTGCATTTGAAGGAATCTCAACTATTCAAGCAGACCATATTTTCCTTATTGGTGATATTACAAAAAAGGAAGCATTAATGAATGAGTTAAATCAAAGCAATGTCTGGAATAATATGAATGCCGTAAAAAAAGGGAATATTCATTTAATGGATACTTCCGCTATTACTGGAGGTCCATTAGCTATCGAATATGCTTTGCAAAATATAACAGAAGCCTTACAAAAGGACGAATAATAGGAAAAACCTTTTCCAAAAGTAAATAAGGAGAGATGAATATGCAACATCAAGTTATCAATATAAATGAGAAATTATCGGAATTAAAGGAGCTTTGGTCACCGAAAATTATTGGCGAAATACACGATTTTCAATTCAAAGTGGTGAAGATTGCTGGGGATTTTATATGGCATGAACATCAAGGAGCTGATAAGGTATTTATTGTGCTCGAAGGGGAGATGTTCATTGCTTTTCGGGATGGTCAGGTGAAAATATCCAAAGGTGAGATGTTTATTGTTCCTGGAGGAGCGGAACAAATGCCTTTTGCTGAAAAGGAATGCCATATTATGCTTGTGGAGCCTAAGGTCAAGTAGGCATTACCAGACTAACAAAAAGAGATAGATAATTTTTTATCATACCCCTTTCGATTAATCTAAAGGGGTATTTACCTTGGGAATTTAGTTCGTTATTAAGCTAAACCACCATTTACGAAGATTACTTGTCCATTTACCCAACGTGCTGGACCAGCTAAAAAAGAAACAACTTCTGAAATATCCCTAGGTTCTCCTAGTCTTTCTAATGGTACAGCATTTGCTAAATGATGAATTTGTTTTTCATCTTTTCCATGGAAGAACAAAGGTGTTGCCGTTGGTCCCGGAGCTATTGCATTAACAGTTATATCTTTTCCTCTTAATTCACGAGCTAGAATCATTGAAATAGATTCAACAGCTGCTTTACTTGCTACATAAGCACCATAGTTTGGAAATTGGCTACGAGTAACAGAGGTAGAGAAATTAATTATGGAGCCACCTCTCCTTACTCGTTGTGCTGCTAATTGTGAGATAACAAATGTACCTCGGATGTTTGTGCGATGCATTTTATCTAAATCACTTAAATTCAAATCTGCTATTGGACTAAGTAACATGATTCCCGCTGTATTTATCACGACATCTATACCACCAAAAGCGTTTTCCACTTGGTCAAAAGCCATACTCATTTCTATTTCATTTGCCACATCACCTCCCACACTTATAGCATGTCCTTTATCAGCTAATATTTCTTCCACTAATTCATTAGCCTTTGATTCACTTGAAGAAAAGTGAACGCCAACTGCATAACCTTCTTCTGCTAATTTTGTTACAACAGTACGTCCTATTCCTCCAGATCCGCCTAATACCAAAGCAACACGTTTATACATTTCTTTCACCATAAAATTCATCCTCCACAATCCAGTATTGAAAGTTACAATTCTTATTTTTTGTAACTTTGTTATTGTATATTACACATGTTATAGTTACATTGTCAACAAAATGTAACTACGAGAAGTGAAAGGAGTATATTTAATGGCTATTCTTTCAGAAGAGAAGATTTTTTCTACGGCTGAAGCAATAATTTTAAGCAAAGGTATAAATAAAACAACATTATCAGATATTGCAAAGATGCTAGGCGTTACACATGCTGCGCTTTATAAACACTATAAGAATAAAGAAGATTTGCTCCAAAAGCTTGCCCTTAAGTGGTTGGATAATACTTCTAAAGATTTGTTTGAATGGAGTCCTAAAAAAGGCGTTGATGCGGAAATCGCTTTACATGATTGGCTATGGCTTCTTCACGTAACTAAAAGAAATCTGTATGAAAATCATCAAAAAATGTTTCTGCTGTATACAAATTATATAGAAACAAATAAAGATTTAATTAAAGATCACCTCCAGCATCTTGCCAAAAAAGTTGAAGAAATTAGTGGTTGGGAAAATAAGGGGATGGCAGTTATTATCGCTTTTACTTACTTCCATAATCCGTATTTTGCTGAGCGGTGGAATCAGGGGGACCATCTACATTTGTTTGAACAAGTTTGGTCTGTTGTTAGTAGATCTCATTAAGACTGGATCTTTCAAAGTAAGTACTGCTTGTTGCGCTTTTATGCTCAAAATTATAAAACGGATTGGGAAATAGCATTTTCCCAATCCGTTTCTTTTTATTAATAGATTCAGCTAAGGCAATCTATTCTTTATGGAAGATAGGATAATGTGTTAAATGAAGAATTTGCAATCAAAGCAAATAGTTTATTTTCAGATACTCAATTGAATAGAAGCTTAAAATCGTAGATGTAACTTCAGGAGGATAGTAATTTATGATACGGTACATCGTTATATCAAAATAATAACGAAATCGGATTAGACTGAAAAAGGAGTTATTTGTAAATTTGATTGAAACAGATACTTTTGTCGTTAAAGGATATAACATTTCTAAATTATAGAAATTTTTTATGAAAAGATTCCCTATATAACCAATGCAGTATTAAAATTACCTTATTTTTAGCGTTTATTTATTGGTAATGAAGTTATATTATTGTCTTGTAAAGCAAATTACAGTTTGATTGGGATATTTAATCATGAAAAATTTAGAAGATTGCTTTACATATAATTGGTTGAATTATTATTTGTGGGAACGATTTATACATATTTTTATAATCTTATAATTAAATAGCGCGATAATATTGTTCTCACAGAATAATATAATTTATTAAAATTCTGGAGGAATATACTATGACAAAACAAAACAAAGGTCGTAAATTTTTCGCAACTACAGCTACAGCAGCACTTGTAGCATCAGCAATCGTACCAGTAGCATCAGCTGCTGAATTTCAAGATGCAGCTAGCATTTCATCTTGGGCAAAAGAAGCTGTACAATTTTTAACTGATAAAGGCTACATCCAAGGCGATGAAAAAGGAAACTTCAACCCAGCTGGTACACTTACACGTGCAGAAGCAGCTGAAATTTTATCAAAAGCATTAGATTTAAAAGCTACTGGCACTGAAGATTTTTCTGATGTTAGTGAAAATGATTGGTTCTATAATGCAGTACTTGCAACTTCACCAGAATTATTTGATGGTATGGGCAATGGTAAATTTGAGCCTAAAGCTCAATTAACAAGAGAACAAGCTGCTAAAGTTATCGTTCAAGGCTACCAATTAACAGGTAAAGCAGATCTTAGCCAATTTGCAGATGCTTCTAAAGCTTCTAAATGGGCTGTATCTTACTTAGAAACAGCTGTAGAAAATGGTGTAATCAATGGGAAAGGCTCTTTATTAGCACCACAAGATAAAATTAGCCGCGAAGAATTCGCTACAATGGTAAAACGTACGATTGATGCAGTTCAAGAAGTAACACCAGCTGTAGAAGCTGTAAAAGGGCTTAATGCAAAAGAACTTGAAGTGAAATTCAACACAGCTGTTGATGCAAAAGATGCAGCAATCACAACGAAATATGCTGTTGAAGGTGTAGCAATCACTAACGCAGTAGTATCTGAAGACGGTATGACTGTTATTTTAACAACAGATAAAGAAGTAAAATTAACAAATGGTAAAGTAACTGTAAAACCAATTAAAACAAAAGCGGATGCTAAAGTTCTAACTGAAGAGTTTAACAAATTAATCACATTTGCAGATACGACTCCTGTAAGCGTTAATTCTGTAGAAGCGAAAGGCACTACAGCTGTTATCACTTTCGACGAGCCTGTACAAAGTGAAGGAACAATCAGCTTAAATGGTACAGAACTATCAAAAGATCGCTATACTTTATCTGGTAAGAAATTAACAATTACTGGATTAACAGCAGAACAATCTTATAAAGTAGACATTGTTGGTGCAACTGACTTCGCTAATAATATCGCAAATCCTATCGCAGTTAACTTCACAGTTTTGAAAGCAGACGTTGATAATTCAAAACCAACTGTTTCTACAGCAGTGAATGGTACAGAAATTACGTTTGATTTCTCTGAAGAATTAATGAAACAAAATCTTAATGCAGATGCAGAGACTAAAGAATATGCAAAAGTAACAGTAGGATCAACTGTATTCTATTTAACAGATGCTGATATTAAAGATACTGAGGATAAAACTGTATTCACGATTGATGCTAAATCTGCTTTAGGTACAGCTACATTCATTAATACAAACATTAAAGTTGAAGGACAAAAAGATTTAGCTGGTAATGCAGGCGATGCATTTGAGTTCAATGCTATTCTTTCAAAAGATTTAACGCCTGCTACACTTGTAGCTACTGCTACTAAAATGTTAGTAGCTGATGATGTGAATGCTACTACAGACGTTGATGCACTATACCTTACTTTTAGTGAGCCAGTAAAAGTAGACGGAAAATTAACAGTTAAAACACAAAATGGTATTGCTTACACTACTGGAAAAGAAACAGCAGTAAAAGCAGATGCTGGTTTCGATGTAGATGGTAACGGTAAAATCGAGGGTACAGAGAAAAACACTGTAAAAGTTGACATTGATCTAGATAGCAATTCAACATACACTTTCGAGTTATCTGCTAAAGCAGTAACAGATTTAGCTGGCAATGTAACTGCTGATACTGTTACTTTCAATGTAACAACAGGCGTATTTGAAGCTACACCTGAAACACCAACAGATTCATTAGTATTCGGAGCTACTCCAGTTGTTGTAACTGACAATAACGTATTCACAGTTGAGTATGCTAAAGATGTGACTGCAACAGCAACAAATGCTGCTAACTATACACTTGGAGGAAAAGAACTTCCTGCAGGTACGCAACTTCAGTTTGTAGATGGTACTAAGAAAGTAAGATTCACTTTACCAGAAGGTTCTATCACAGCTAATGGTAATTATGTACTTGAAGCTAGCAATGTAGTAGATACAAAAGGTAACACTCTTAAAGGTGGAAAAGTGACAACTCAAGTAGCACTTAAAGAAAATATTGTTCCTGTTGCTACTAAAGTAACTGCAGTAGATAGCAAAACATTTACAGTAGATTTCTCTGAAAATATTGCTGATCAAGCTGCACCAACAGGTGTTACTGTTAAAATTGCAGGATCAACTGTAGAACTTACTTCTATTACAGTAGCTGGTGGTAAACTTACTGCAACAACTAAAGCTGACTATGCATTAACAGACAGCATTGTAGTTGAATTCAAAGCAACAAACTTAGTTGATGCTAATAACAACAAAGTAAAAGACGGTTCAATTGCAAAATAATTAAAGCGTTCATTGAAAAGCCCTGTGGAGATTTCCACAGGGTTTTTTTAGTGTTTAAATAAGATCATGCTAATAGGAGAGAAAGACCTTTAGGCAAGGCGAGAGGTTGATTTCCGTTCCGCCAGCGTCCTTTCCAGGGGGCGTCCGATGAGCAGCCCGCTTCACTGTGACGCTAAACCCCCTAAGAGTGACGCTGGCTCCACTCCAATCAACCATTCTGCAAAAGTGTTTTTTCCTTATTTTTCATACTAGCGGTAGCGATCAAAATAGCCCATGATTTGCATGATTAGAGAAAGGATAGGTTTTTATTTTCAATGTAGAGAAGTGATGCGTGACAACACCTCTTCATAAACCTTCACTTTATTTGAAAACCTTTGCTAAAAAGGTAACACTTTTGTGGGTGAGGGGAGGGCTACTTGACTCTCTTGGGATAGCAAGACAGGCAAAACTCTAAACGGAGTGGTAGCGGAGGAAGCAATTCGGCGCTCGCCCACAGGAAAGTAAGTAGCCTGCAACGGAAATTCATTTTCACTTTATACAAAAATTTTATTGATTGTTTTTTTAACACTATGAAACCCCTTGGGAGATTTCCACAGGGCCTTTTTAATTAGTTTCTTCTTAGTTTAATAATGTACCACAGAAGAAACACTAGTATTTCAGTAACGGTAAGCACAAAATAACAGGTTCTCAACTAAATACACAGCCAGTTGACGGAAACTAATCGACGACTGGCTGTGCATATTGAACAGCTATTTGTAAGGGAATTTGCTCGGGATAGGACCAAAGGCAATCCAATGGTACTTAAAGAATCTGCCCATCAATAGCACGACCATCCATGGAACGAAAAGGGCAAAAATAAAGCCCCACATGCTCCAAAGATGATACATAATACTATTACCACCAGTATTTAATTGTCTATAAAGGAAAAGGAAAAATGGATGTAGTAGATAGATGCCAAATGATACTGTTCCCAGATTGATTAAGCCATTTACAACAGCTTGGTTCCATTTATCATAGATCCAGAAAGAAAGCTGTAAGAAGACAATACAGGCTGTAAAAGATTGTAGCTGAAAAACTAATTCAAATACGTTGCTGTTCACTAAATAGGATTGGGATGAATAAACAAAGTAATATAAATAAACATTATACATAGTAGAAATTAGCCATATACACCAAAGAAAAAGTATCGTGATTGGAAAATTTTCTTTTTTTACTTGAAGCCATCCTTTGTATTTTTCAAAATAAATTCCTAAAAATGCCCCTGCTAAGAAATATAAGAGATAAGAGAAAGCGATACTCCCTCTATAGGGATACTGCCAAAACTCTGCGTTTAATAGAATAAAGACCCATTGAAGAACAAACCCAATCCAAATTAAATAAGGAGATAGGGCTGGTTTTTTCTTTAAAATATATAGGAATAATGGAAACATAAGATAGAATTGGACGATTATAAATATATAGTATAGATGGGTATATGCTTTGCCTAGCAATAGTTTTTCAAGAAATTCGACACTAAATAGGGAGCGCCAAGTGTCTGCTAAATCATGTGTTCCATAAAATTGCATAGCTGCATAATAAAAAATAGAAAAAACGAGATAAGGAATGAGTATTTGGGTCACTCTTTTTTTATAAAAATGAATGATAAGCTCCTTTGTTAAATCCTTTTGTATATAATTGTAAAATAATACAAAGCCACTTAAAAAAATAAAAGCAGGGACAGCGAATTTTGGGGCGATATTGAAAAATACATAAAATGGATATAATTTTGAGTCACTAGATAAAGCCGTTACAGGTGTACTAGTAGAATGAATAAGAAGAACAGCTAGAATGGCTAAAGCCCGTGTAATAGCTAATTCATTAATATGTGCTCGCTTCATACGATCATCTCCAAATTATTAATTATAGTATTGAATTCCCATAATACTGCCTACATACTCTATTGGTATGCTTGTTAGTACAAATTTAGACAAGTTTTGTTGCCTAAATTTGTCTAAAGGAAACAGGCTGGGCGTTCATGAGTTACTATAAAGTGCTTATATGTCAGGGAGATGTCAACAATAAAAAAAGCTACCACGCTCGCTATGCGTAGAAGCTTTATGTTGTTATTTGACAACTAGAATTATTTTCTGGGAAATAGAATGGAGAAGGGAGCTTGATGAAACTCCTTATAATGCAACAAGGATTCTACCTCTTGCTTGACCCTTCAGTAAAATAGGTAAAACATCAGGAAGCTGTTGTAGTGTTACTTCTTGCTGAATGAAATCATTAAGGTTGGCTGGTTTGAAATCAGTCGCTAAACGATGCCAAATGTTCAATCGAATGTCCATTGGGCAATAAACAGAATCAACTCCAAGTAAATTTACGCCTCTTAAAATAAAGGGAAATACACTTGTAGGAAGCTGTGTACCTGCTGTTAAACCACTACTTGCAACAGCCCCACCATATTGAATTTGGCTTAATAATGAGGCAAGTGGCTCTCCACCAACAGAATCAACAGCAGCAGCCCATTTTTGTTTTCCCAATGCTCTAATTTTTCCATCATAAACCTCTTCACGATTTACGATTGTAGTAGCTCCGAGTAATTGTAAATATTCATGTTCAGATTCTTTTGCTGTGCTCGCTTCAACTTGATAACCCAGTGTTGAAAGAATAGAGACGGCAAAGCTACCTACACCACCTGTAGCCCCTGTCACAAGAATTTTCCCCTTTTCAGGATGAATACCATTTTCCTCTAACTTTTGAACAGATAATGCAGCTGTAAATCCTGCAGTACCAATTACCATAGCCTCTTTAAGGGAAAGTCCTTTTGGAAGCGGTACAATCCATTGTGCTGGGATGCGGGCATATTCACTAAAGCCACCAAAATGGGAAACACCTATTTCATAGCTAGTCGCAATGACCTCGTCACCAATTTTAAAGCGTGGATCCTCAGAAGAAACAACAGTCCCAGCTAAATCAATGCCAGGGACAAAAGGATAAGACGCAACGATTTTACCATCAGGAATAGAGGCAAGACTATCTTTATAATTAATACCTGAATAACTAACTTTAATTAATACCTCACCCTTTGGTAGATCTTCTAAAGTTAATTTGTTCACTTTCACTGTAAATGCATCATCTTTATTGACTACTAGTGCACTAAAATTTTCTGCCATCATCGTAAACGTCCCCCTACAATTTTATTCCATTAAACAGTATCAAAGTTATTCTGACCGGTCAACATAAAATTGGATTGTTGCTACTCTTCATGTATAATAACTTCTATCAAGTCATCGGAGGCTCCTATGAAAAAGAAAGAGGAAGAACGTAAAAAACAGATTATGAAAGCAGCCTTTAACGCTGTTTCACAATTAGGTTATGATAAGGTTACACTACAAGACATAGCCAATTATGCCAGTGTCTCAAAAGGAGTAGTTCACTACTACTTTACAAGCAAACAAAACATTTTATTAGAATTACTTGAATCCACTACGAACAAAATCTACAGCTATGAAATACAAGAAATAGGCAAGCATCAAACAGCTATAGACAAGCTTCATGCTTACTTAAGTGCTGTATTTGTATCCCCTATAGAAAATAAAAAATTTTACAGAGTTTATTTAGATTTTTTAGCTCAGGCAAATAGCAATGAAGAGTACAAAAGAATTAACTTAAAATTTTATGAGAATTGCTGGGGAATTGGAGAAGAAATTATTGAATTAGGAAAAAAAGAAAGGGTCTTTAGTTCAGACATTGATTCCTTAACCTATGCAAAAATGATGCGGGCAATGATTGATGGTTCATTAATTCAGTGGTTAACCTGCGATTTAGAAGAACAACATAAATTTTATAAAGAAACCTGTTTGAATAGTATTGTGCGATTATTAAAATAGGTAATTGAAAAGCCTTATTACTATTGTAGTAAGGCTTTTTTTTGCCGTTAAAAAGAAGAATAATTGAGTGATTTTGGAAAATAATTATGAACATATTGCATTTATAGATAAAATTACCGTCAAAATTTTCGGAAAAAACTATAAAAAAAGAACAGTTTTAATATTTTGTTTAGTAATTTCTTACAAAAAAACGTATTTAATAGGGAAAAAATGTTTTGTTATGCATTGAAATAGCGTTTATGCATTCGTTTATACAAGAATAAATCTATGTTTTTAATAATTAAAACTGTATAAAAATTTAAAATAATGTCGAGTTGAGTCAATGTTGCAATTTCTTTATACTGTGAAAGTAATTATTGGAGAGGAGAAAACATCATGAATAAAGAAGTGACAATTATTGGGGTGCCCATGGATTTAGGTCAAACAAGAAGAGGCGTAGACATGGGACCAAGTGCTATCAGATATGCGGGGGTAACTGAACGACTTGAGAGCCTTGGTTATTCGATTTATGACGAAGGGGATTTAACTATTGACTTTGTACACGAAGATAAAGACGCAGAAGGAAAGACAAACTTAAAAAATTTAAAAACTGTCACAGAAAGTAACGAGAAGCTAGGCCAAAAAGTAGACCATGAAATTTCTTTAAATCGTTTTCCTTTAGTATTAGGTGGAGATCATAGTATTGCTATTGGAACATTAGCAGGAGTTTCCAAGCATTATGAGAATCTAGGTGTCATTTGGTATGATGCCCATGGCGATTTAAATACTGGTGAAACATCTCCTTCAGGAAATATCCATGGCATGTCTTTAGCTGTAAGCTTGGGTCTTGGTCATCCAGCACTTACAAATATCGGAGGCTATGCTCCAAAAGTAAAGCCTGAAAACGTTGTTATTATTGGTGCTCGTGATTTAGATCCAGGAGAAAAAAAGCTTATTAAGGAAATTGGTATTAAAGTATACACGATGCATGAAATTGATCGTTTAGGAATGACGAAAGTGATGTCCGAAACGATTGACTATTTAAAGGAGCGCACAGACGGTGTTCACCTATCATTAGATTTAGATGGACTTGATCCAAATGATGCACCAGGCGTAGGCACGCCAGTAGCAGGTGGTATTAGCTATCGTGAAAGTCATTTGGCTATGGAAATGCTATCAGAAGCAAATATTATTACTTCAGCAGAATTTGTTGAGACAAACCCAGTATTAGATCAATACAATAAAACGGCTATTGCTGCGGTAGCTTTAATCAGCTCACTATTTGGCGATACATTACTTTAAGCCATGAATAGAAGTCATTTGGTATCTCAAAAGGAAGAACTTTTCTTAGAAAATTAGGTCGCGACAACCAACTATAAGAAAGTAGCTCTCCCTATATTAAGTTTACAATATAATTTAGCTAATCAATAGCCTTTATTTTGTCAGAAAATTGACAGTTCATAAAATATATAAAACAGTTTATCTATTAATCATTCAAATTTTGATTGTTATCTTTTTTGCACGAAAAAAAGAAAGTGCTTACACAGATAATGAATGTAAGGAGTTTTTTATGGCAGCAGAACAATATGAATTAAAAAGAAGTATGAAAGCAAGACACTTATTTATGATTTCACTTGGCGGATGTATTGGAACTGGTTTCTTTCTTGGATCAGGCTACACGATTAACCAAGCTGGGCCAACTGGTGCCATCCTAGCTTACTTAGTAGGCGGAGCAGTTATGTATTTAACAATGCTATGTTTGGGTGAATTGTCTGTTGCTATGCCAGTATCAGGCTCATTCCAAACGTATACAACAAAGTTTATCGGTCCTGCTACTGGTTTTGCCGTTGGATGGCTATACTGGCTAGGTTGGGCAGTAACTGTTGCTCTTGAGTTTTTAGGGGCTGGACAACTTATGCAAAGATGGTTTCCTGATTCACCGGTATGGATGTGGTGCCTAGTATTTGCTGCACTACTCTTTGTATTGAATGGTTTATCAGCAAAAGCATTTGGTGAAGCAGAATTTGTTTTCTCCAGCATTAAGATATTGGCAATTATTATGTTCCTAGCGGTTGGTGGAGCAGCTATGTTTGGGCTAATCGATATGAAAGATGGAACAAATGCCCCATTCCTTACACATTTTTATGAGGGAGGATTATTTCCTAATGGTGTAACAGCACTGCTTATTACAATGATTACCGTGAATTTTTCATTTCAGGGTACAGAATTGATTGGTATTGCTGCTGGGGAGAGTGAAAATCCTGAAAAGACTATCCCTAAATCTATTAAGCAAACTGTTTGGCGTACGTTGTTCTTCTTTGTGTTATCCGTATTTGTACTTGCAGCAATGATACCAATGGATAAAGCAGGGGTGGTGGAAAGTCCATTTGTAGTCGTATTAGATAGCATTGGTATTCCATATGCAGCAGATATTATGAATTTTGTTATCCTAACAGCCTTATTATCTGTCGCAAACTCTGGTCTTTATGCTGCAACACGTATGCTGTTCTCACTATCTGTCGAAAAGATGGCAAGTCCCGTTTTAGGGAAAGTTAATAAAAGAGGTATTCCAATGAATGCGTTATTAATCACACTCGCTGTAGCAGGTCTGTCATTACTGTCAAGTGTATTTGCTGCTAATACAGTCTTTGTGTGGTTATTATCTCTAGCAGGCTTAGGTGCACAAATTGGTTGGATTGCGATTACAGCATCTCAAATTGCATTTAGACGCTCCTATATACGCCAAGGAGGAAAAGTAGAGGATTTAAAATTCAAAGCGCCATTGTATCCAGTAATCCCTATTTTAGGTTTATTAGCGAACTGTATTGTTATGGCAAGCTTGGCTTTTGATCCAGCTCAACGTTTAGCACTCTACTGTGGTGGAGCATTCTTCATTGGTTGTTATATCGTTTATTATTTAAAAGTGAAAAAAGTGACAAACCTAGAAATAAACCAACAAGAAGTCCAATTAAAATTAAATCAAAAAATATATCTTTAATATCCAAGAGTAGCCACTTATATGGCTACTCTTTTCTTTATAGATAAGCAACAGCAAAGACGTATTTAACAAGGAATTGTTCCAGTGTTAAGAGAAAAAATTTATTGTTTTTCGATAAAAAAATATTGAAATTAGATAATTTATCGTTTATTCTTCATACAAGAAGCAATTAAATAATTGAACAAGTTTATTTGAGGTGGATTCATGTTGAAGAATTTTATTAAAAACTTAGGAGTCTTTACGTATCATCAATCATTATCGTGTATTTTTCCTGTTGTGATATTTGCTACACTTGCACTATCTAAAGCCATTCAAATACCTGGGGTAGGAAGATATGACTTTATTCTGGCAATCTGTCTATTGACTCAGTACTTGATGTATAAATTTGGTTTAGAAACAAAGGATGAAATAAAAGTCATTTGCTTGTTTCACATTATTGGGCTCGTGCTCGAATTATATAAAGTGAATTTCAATTCATGGTCATATCCTGAAGAGGCGTGGACAAAAATAGGGGGTGTGCCTTTATATAGTGGATTTATGTATGCGAGTGTGGCAAGTTATATTTGCCAAGCCTGGCGTAGGTTTGATTTAAAAATTGTAAGTTGGCCAAAAAGTTATGTAGCTATTCCACTTGGAGCCGTAATCTACTTGAATTTTTTCACACACCATTTTATTTATGATTTTAGATGGCTGTTAATGGCACTACTATTTATTGTGTTTTATCGTACTATTGTAAAATTTACAGTACGGAACAAAATCTTTAAAATGCCCATCGTTGCATCGTTCTTTTTGATTGGCTTTTTCATTTGGATTGCTGAAAATATTGCGACGTTCTTTGGAGCTTGGTCATATCCGAATCAAGAGGCGTCTTGGTCGATTGTTCATTTTGGTAAAATCAGTTCATGGTTTTTACTTGTAGTCATTAGCATTATGATTGTTGCACAACTTAAATTATTCTATCGTGATGTAGAGGGAAATTTGGAGTAGAAATCATTCAATATATGAGATTCATTTGTAGAACTAGAGAATTGCAAAGCGTCTAAGAAAGATAGTATGGGCTTCTGATAAACTAGTATTTTTTTACCTTGTACCCATGTCCTTTCATCAAACTGTCCCTTTTTTAGCGTGCAACACTGCTGTAGACTCCTTTTTAGAAGAGGATAGGGGGAAATAGGATGGTAACAGATATTCGAATGAAAAAACGAGCTTGTACAGATGAAATGCAAATTAAGCAATTTTTAGAAGGTGCACAAACTGCATTTCTTGGTTTAGTGGATCAACATATGCCATATGTTATTCCGCTAAATTATGTCTACAAAGATGGAAGCTTTTATTTCCATGGTGCCAACGAGGGAAGAAAAATAGACATTTTAACAACCAATCAAAATGCATGTATTACAATAAGTGAAAATTATGGAACTACGGTAGACCCTATTCCTGCTAAGACTGATACTGCTTATATGAGTGTAGTTGCAAATGGTTTAGTGGAAATTGTTACAGATTTAAATGAAGCTACTGCTGCTATGCAGGCAATGCTTGATAAATATGTGCCAAATTATTACCAAGCACCTTTATCAAAAAAGCATATCGAAAAATATCAATCATCTTTAGGGAGTGCGACCCTTATTCTGAAAGTGAAACCGAGCAGTATAACTGCAAAGGAGAATAAATTAAATAAACAAATGCTATATTACGCAGGCAGAGTGGTGACACAGGATATGAGTCAAAAATCTACTGCTACAGCAAACAATCCAACAAATTAATTATCGGAAAAATGTAAGGCTTGGGATTTTACCTAAGCCTATTTTTGATGTAGTTATAGTTCATTATGAAACTATCTATGAGTTTGCTAACATAAACCTATCAAAAGTAGAGTTGGAAAGATGTTTTCATCTAACTACCTTAATAATAGATATAGTCATGCGTAAGTGCTATAATCCCAGTGAAAAATCATTGGAAAACAAGTGGGAAGAAGGAGAGGGCAATACGGTTGAATATTTTAGTTGTTGACGATGAAAAGGAAATTGCAGATTTAATAGAACTTTACTTAAAAAATGAAAACTATCATGTATTTAAGTTTTATACAGCTCAAGAGGCTTTGGCATGTATTGAGCATGAGAAAGTAGATTTAGCTGTTCTGGATATTATGATGCCTGATATAGATGGTTTTACTATTTTACGAAAAATCCGAGAAACATTGAATTTTCCAGTGATAATGCTTACGGCAAAGGAAGAAGAAATCGATAAAATAAATGGCTTTTCTCTGGGAGCAGATGATTATATAACAAAGCCATTTCGTCCATTAGAGTTGGTTGCTCGTGTAAAGGCACAAATACGAAGATTTACTTTCTACAACCAAGGTTCGAAGCAGCAAGAAGATATCATTGATTTTGCTGGCTTGGTGATTAATAAAAACACACGACAAGTCTTTTTAAATGAAAGGCCCATATCCCTTACACCTACGGAATTCGCTATTCTTTGGTATTTATGCGCAAATCGAGGGACAGTTATTAGCTCAGAGCAATTATTCCAAGAAATTTGGGGGGAAAAGTACTTTAGCAGCAATAACACGGTAATGGTTCACATTCGACATTTACGGGAAAAAATGAAGGATGCTGCGGAGAACCCAAAGTATATTAAAACGGTTTGGGGAGTGGGGTATACCATTGAAAAATGAGTTTGGCAAACTGAAAAGGAAAATGGTTTTACAAATTATTTCGATACTTGTCATAGCTAGCATCATAGGCCTTTTTATCAATTTTGCATTTATTGATGGGGTCTTACAAGCTCCCTTTGCAGATGCTTTTATTGCTTTTTGTGAAAATGTCTTGCAACTTGATTATTATGCTGCAAGCAATGCCTATCATGTGTTATTTCGACAAAATAAATCGCTTTGGCTAGCGATAGGATTTATTTTATTATTATTGATTATTTTCTATATCGCCTTGTCTCGATTTACCCGATATTTTCATCAAATTAGTTCAAGTATTACCATGCTTGCAGATGAGTCAGGAAAGGAAATTGAGCTCCCAGCCGAACTCGATTTTTTGGAGAAAAAATTAAATAACGTGAAATATAAATTAGAAAAGCGTGCAAGGGATGCGCAAGAAGCTGAGCAACGAAAAAATGATTTAGTTGTCTATTTAGCGCATGATATTAAAACACCCTTAACATCCATTATTGGCTACTTAAGTCTTTTAGATGAAGCGAGGGATATGCCTGTAGAGCAGAAGGAAAAATATGTGACGATTACATTAGAAAAAGCTTATAGACTGGAACAACTAATCAATGAATTTTTTGAAATAACCAGATTTAATTTACAATCCATCATTTTAGAGAAAGATTCTATTCCTTTACATCATATGTTAATGCAAGTGGCCGACGAGTTTTATCCATTGCTCGCACCAAAGGGTCAAAAAGCCATCGTCAAATTAGATGAAGCTATTACTATCTATGCAGACGGTAATAAATTAGCAAGGGTATTTAATAATATTTTAAAAAATGCAATTGCCTACAGTGATCCAAATAGTACAATTGAAATTAGTGCGCAAAGCGAAAATAATCAGACATTTATTTCGTTTACGAATACAGGGAAGACGATCCCTCCTGAAAAATTAAAAATGATATTTGAAAAGTTTTACCGCTTAGATAGTGCAAGGTCTACCCAAACAGGAGGTGCTGGGCTTGGTTTAGCCATTTCTAATGAAATTGTACAGGCCCATGGCGGAACGATTACCGCAACTTCTAGTAATGATACAACCGTATTCACCGTGATGATTCCAACCAATTCTTAAGAAACCTTAAGAATTCACTAATAGTAAATTAAAAATAAGCTCCTTTTTTTATGGTTGAATAAAAGCATAAAGAGAAGGAGTTGTTTTTATGTTCAAGAGAAAAGGTATTTTGAGTTTATTGTTCTTATTCATGATGATATTTATTTATTTTCAATTGAAAGAATCGCCAATGACTTTACGTCAGGAAACAGATCAAGCATCAAAAGTAGTTCAAACAGCCAGTCAGCATATGCTCGATTTTGATTTATACAGTTCGAATGCAATTTTAGTGAATTTGGATGAAAATCAAATTCTCTTAGATAAAAAAAGTGAGGAAAAGATTTATCCTGCTTCTTTGACAAAAATGATGACGGTTCTAGTCGCGATTGAGCAGATATCCAATTTACAAGAAGAAATCATTTTACCTAAACATATCTTTCGGGATTTATTAGAGGAAAATGCGTCAGTGGCGGGCTTTCTCCCAAATGAAAAGCTGACAGTAGAAGATTTGTTGTATGGCTCTATGTTGCCATCAGGTGCAGAGGCATCACTAGGTTTAGCTGAATATGTTGCCGGGTCAGAACGTGGATTCGTGAAACTGATGAACGAAAAGGCGCAGCAACTAGGCATGAAAAATACGCACTTTGTGAATACAACTGGACTGCACCATTCAGATCATTATACAACTGTAAAGGATATGTCTTTACTTTTACAATACGCCTTAACAAACGATGATTTTCGAAATGTTTATACAGCAGAAAGATATTCTATAAAATCAACAAACCTTCATCCTGAAGGCATTACTTTTACCAGTCGCATGTTTCAACATATGACATCAAGTGCATTGCCAGGAGGGGAATTTTTAGGTGGAAAAACTGGCTATACAGAAGATGCAGGCTTATGTTTAGCAAGCTTAGCACTTATAAATGGACAAGAATATGTGCTAGTGACAGTAGGAGCGGACGGTAGCCCTAGAACGGAGCAATATAATATTTCCGATGCCATTTCGGTTTTTAGTCAATTATAACTTCATTACTAAATTGCTAGCCCCTAATAGAGTGTGATTGGAGAATATTTCATTTTCTAATCACACATTTTTTTGTAGTTATAATAATTCTCTATAAACCAACTTGTTGTTGGTATTGCAGAAATAAAGATGCCTCTGACAGTCGTTTAAAGGAGTAGTATCTGATTTATTGTGGAATCATTCGAATCGGAAGGTACATTAATAGATAGATAATTTATAAATTTTAATTTTCAGAAAAATGATATATAGTAAATATGATCAAATACATTCATCTTTAAGGAGGATACTATGGGGAGATTAGTTCATTTTGAAATTCATGTAAGTGATATGGAGCGGGCAAAGGATTTTTATGGGGAAGTTTTTGGATGGTCATTTCAGGACTGGAGTGAATATGCAGGAATGCCTTACTTCGGTGCTGTGACAGGTGAGGATGATGAACTTGGGATTAACGGTGCTTTAATGCAACGTCAAGGTCCTTCACCAGAAACAAACCAAGCGTTGAATGGCTTTGCTTGTACAATGGGTGTTGAAAGTTATGATGTAACGGAAGCAAAAATTCTTGAAAATGGGGGCAAAGTAGCCATGCCAAAGTACGCATTACCAGGAATGGCATGGCAAGGCTATTATATTGATACGGAAGGCAATGTATTTGGTATTCACCAGCCCGATAAAAATGCCAAATAGTATTGAGGGGGGAAATCCGCTCTAAAAGAGTTGAGAGCCGCTCCAAAGAAGTGGGAATCCGCTCCTAAAAGTGTGAGAGCCGCTCCAAAGAAGCGAGAACCCGCTCCTAAAAGTGTGAGAGTCGCTCCAAAGAAGCGGGAACTCGCTCTAAAAGAGTTGAGAGCCGCTCCAAAGTAGTGAAAAACCCACTCATAAGCAGTTGAAAAACTATAAAGCAGAAAGACCTATGTTCCGAGAAAACGAGCATAGGTCTTTTTTGATCATCCGATAGGTAAATGTGGAGATTTGTAAATATGTAATGTTTTATTTTGGTAAATTTGGTATCGTTAAATGAGGTAAGTTATCAAATGATACATAATATGCAAGGAGAAATAGCAATGAAAAAAAGAAGGCGTATGTTATTTTTATTCGCACCAATATTGATTTTAGCATCTTGTAGTAGTGAGGACGAAAGTGTTACTGCTAATGAGAAAAAGTATATTTCATCGATTCAGAAAAAGGAAGTCTATGAGATTCAACAG
The DNA here is from genome assembly GCF_028872195.1 of Lysinibacillus sp. G01H. Taxonomy (NCBI): domain Bacteria; kingdom Bacillati; phylum Bacillota; class Bacilli; order Caryophanales; family Bacillaceae; genus Lysinibacillus; species Lysinibacillus sp. G01H. The sequence goes on from NZ_CP118397.1 coordinate 1,410,061, forward strand.
CCTGCAAAAGTCAATATTGCTAGAGGTTCAATTATCAAAAATATGAATAATGCTTTAAATATTAATGAAATTGAAAGAGGACTCATGAATTTATCGGTGAATCATTTCTCAACAGACAAGTTTTATATGCAGCAAGGCCAATATTTAGAAGAGAAAACGATCAACCAATGGTTAAGTAGAAAGACAGAGGAAGGTATTGGGTTAAATCCAGCCATTGAAACTAGAAGTGACAATGTACTAGAGGATGAAAAAAAGTATCCTTTGATTCTCTCACATGTGTTAGAACAAAATTTTATTAATAAGGAAAATAACAAAGTAGAGGGGCTGTCAATCGCCATCTCATTAAATGAGTTTTATGATATACGAGTTTCCGATGCCAATGGTTTAATTTACACAGGCCAAGTGAAAGTAGACCAAAATGATGATGATATCAACGACGTTAAAAATTACGGTAAGGAAGTAGCTAAAAGGATTCTTGAGGATATTAGAAAAAATGAAAAATATCCGAGAGTTCCTATTTATTTAACTTTATATCAAGAATCTAATATAAACGATATTATTCCGGGCATATTTTTAGCTGAAACCTTTATACCTAAAGATGCAGATACCATAACAAAATGGCTTGATATAGATAAAAAGCATTATGTATTCCCATCAGATGCTTTATATAGTTTGGACCAAAATATGTATAATAAATTATTAATTTTTAAAGAGGATATTCAAGGTGGATTTAAACATTTAAATCCTAAAATCATGGGAAAACTTCGTTATGAAGATGGTAAATTAACAGATATTAATCTAGAAATACATGTACCACTGGTTAACGATATTGAATTAATTGGCTTGTTACAGCTCACTAGTACAAAAATAAATACAATTTTATTTGACTATATCCCCATTACCATTCGGGTAATCGATCAGAAGCAGGATGTTGGAATTGTTCTCTGGGACCCAACGGAAAAACAAATTTTTGCATCACCTATTTGAATATTTTAAATTTCGTAACTTGTATTTATATCGACTGTAATTGAAGAACCATCATTATTATCAAATTTCATGAACCATTGACCAGATTGGCTTGCATCCAACTCGTAAGTTGAAGTCAATGATTGTCCAGATTTAATGATCTCTCCGTCTATCCAAACCGTTCCATTAGGTGCAGTTAATATAAACCTAATAGATTGTGAGCTGTTATTTTTCACATAAATTTGAATTGTAGCAGTGCCATTACTAGGCGCTTTAAAATTAAAGCTCATCGAACCCTGACCAGTTGGAAAGGTAGAAGACGTTGTAAGAAGAGAATCACTTTTTTCAGCTGTGAGGGTAGAATGAGATTCCTCAGCAGAAGCACCAAGGTTTGGCGGAATAGATGATTTGTGTATAGGATCTTCTATAAAAGATGCTCCACCAATTGGAAATATTAAAAGAGTAACTATAAATAAAGAGGCAAATTTTCTCATGATTCCTCCGCTTAAATATTATTAAATTATCTCAATAATACCTTTATTTAACTTTGTAGTAAATATTATTTTGTATATGCATTTTTCATTTGTAAAGGACCTTCAAAAACTTAATAGTATTTCATTGCAATCTCTGCCACGAATAATTATTATGAAAATGATAATCATTTTCAATTATAGAGGAGGAGAGTAGCAGTGAAAAGACACCTTATTATTGGAATGCATTTAGCTGTTTACGGGAATCATGGCAAACAGGGCGCCTTGATAGACGAACATATTGCATTTGCGCAGCGTGCTGAGGCAGCGAAATTAGATTTTGTATTTAAAGCGGATTATTTAATAGCTCATCCAGAATTAATGGCTAAAATGAAAGGAACAGTTGGCTTAGATCCTAGCTTTTTAATGGCGATGGTGGCAAGAGAAACGAAACAGATTGGCTTAGTAACAACGATTTCCACATCCTTTACGCCACCTTATCTGATTGCGCGTCAATTGCAATCCTTAAATTGGATTAGCGAAGGACGAGTTGGATGGAATATCGTCACCTCTATAGATGGCGCCCATAATTTCAGCAATGAGCCCATGCCTTCTTCCGAGGAGCGTTATGCTAAAGCTGCAGAATGTACAGCGGTGGTCAAGCAGCTATGGCATAGTCATCCCTATGAAACATTAGAAATGGATGGAAAATTAGAGAAAATAATAGAGCTTGTTAAGCCAATTGAGCATGAGGGCGAATTTTTCCATATAAAGGGTCCCCTAAATCTACCTATGCATCCAGCAGGAGAGATTCCGCTCTTCCAAGCAGGTGCGTCGGATGTTGGGCGGCGATTTGCGGCTACGGTTTCCAATGCGATTTTTGCGGCTACACCAGCCATGGAGGTGGGTATTGAGATGCGTAATGATTTACGTCAGCAGGCTATAGAAGTAGGTCGTTCAGCCGACGATATTCGCTTATTACCTGGACTCTATTTCTTTATAGGGGATACATATGAAGAAGCACTCGAAATGCACCGACAAGCATATGCACATTTAACACTTGAGCGACGCTACAGAGCTTTAGAATCTGTGATTGGTATGGATGTTCGTCATTTGGCACTTGAAGATCAGGTAACGGTTGATATGCTGCCATCAAAAGATCAACAAGTACGTAGTAAAACACATGCAGAATTGGTACGTCGTTATATTATAAACAATGAACCAACTGTCGCAGTATTGTTAGCACGTCCAGAGGTAATTGGCTCAGCCCACCTTGTAGCAATCGGTACACCACAGGATATTGTCGATCAAATCGTTACTTTTTATGAAGAGGGTGCATTGGATGGCTTTATTGCCATACCAGGTGGACCTGCAAAATCTTTGGATTTGTTCTTTAGCAACGTTATTCCCATGTTAGTAGAGCGGGGGTTATTCAGAGCTGAATATAAAGGTAGCACATTACGTTCCCATTTAGGCTTAGATGTGCGCTCTCCCATTAATAGCTGAGAAAGGGCAAGCCATAAGCTTTGCCCTTTTGTTGCTAGAAACTCATTCGAATATTAATAGGATAAAGATAAGGTGATTCGGGTTGTTCGATTGTTACCCAATCATCAATATGGATAACAGGTAAGCTTGCACCCTCATATGTTGTTTGACTAATTGTACCGACCGCTTCAATCCATGTATCTTCTGTGAGTGTAGGAGCGTCCGAAAACTCTGTCAGAAAGCCAACGATACTGGCATCGGCGACACAATGCGTAATAAGAAACCTTGAAATCACTAGTTGCTTTTCTGTAAAACTTTCTTCTTTTAAAACAAAGCCCTTCAACTGTATTTTCTTCCCTAAATAGTTAGCCAAATGTTGATTAATTTCCTCGTAATAGATCGTATAGTCCTCATCAGTCATTTTCAGCATAGATTGTTGGGATAACTGTTGCTTTAATTTGTCATATTGCTTTTTTGTCATTTCCTGTTTTTCTTCCATCAGTCTGGGATCAGCATCATGCTCATCATAGATGTTTTCATCAATCGTTTCATTTGAAGTGAGGTAATCCTCAATTTTAGTTGATCGGTTTTGCTGAGTGAGAATAAATGCACCACCCTTTTTATCAGCGATGGATGCATCTAAAATTTTTGCTGGCACGAAGAAGCCTGTCATTATTGGTGTCATAATAATGAGGTAGGCTATTATTTTTTTTCGGGTAAAGGCTGTGTGACCATGATCGTGATGGGAGCAGCATGCTTGTCCCGTTTGATCACATGAATGGGGAACCTTTGAAAAAGATATAACTCTTGTCACTTGAACAAGAAATAGTATAAAAAATAAAATGGCGGCTGTTTTACTCAGCCCTTCATATTTAGGGTTGATAAATTTTGCTAGTTCTCCGGTCCAATGCAGGTTGGCAATCATAGCCGAAAAGGCGAGTAACATTAAGGCTCTTAGCGCTTGTTGAACGTGAAATTTCATGGTTTTCCCCCTTAGAGATACGCTGAAAGAATCCATATACTAATGTAGACAACTATAGCCACTAAGGCGATTAACCAAAAAACAAATTTTAAACGAAATACGCTCATCAACATAATGGTATTTTTCAAATCGATCATAGGGCCAAAAATAAGAAAGGCCAGAATGGATGGGGTGGAGAAAATGGCACTAAAGGATGCACCAATAAAGGCATCTGCCTCAGAGCAAAGTGACAGAATGAAGGCTAAGCCCATCATAACTAGAATGGAGGAGGGTTCACCTTCTCCAATGGCTACAAGTGTTTTGGTAGATACATAGGTTTGTACAAAGGCAGCTAAAAATGCCCCGATAATTAAGTATTTACCCATATCAAAAAATTCATCGATGGCATGTTTGACCATATTTAATAATTTGGTGAAGAAGGATATCTGTTGACTAGAGGTTGTTAATGAGTAGGGCTGTAAAGAGCTCTTAAATTGGGAGCCTTTAAAAAATAAACTGATAAGTAATGCTACTACAATAGCGATGACAAAGCCAACAAGCATTCGAAGGCTCGCTATTCTTAAATCATTTCCAAATGCCATATAAGTAGAAAGAATAACAACGGGATTAATAAGTGGACCAGTTAACATAAAGCCTATAGCTGCATGTATAGGTACACCTTTGACAATCAATCTTCTAACAATCGGAACAATCCCACATTCACAGGCTGGAAATAATGCACCTACAAGACAACTCATGATAACGGCCATCACAGGGTTTCGAGGAATCCACCTTTGGATATGTTCCTCTGTTATAAAAATCTGAATAAAGCCAGCAATCAGTATTCCAATTAAGACAAATGGTAATGCTTCAATTAAAATACTTAAAAATATCGTATTTAAATTGAGTAGAGAGGAACTAAGGTCGTTTAGTGCTGAAACATTGAATAACAGTAGTGGTAGCATGCCTATGAATAGAATGAAGAGCAACCAAAAATTCAATACATATTTGGAAAAATGGAGACGTTCCACATAGACCTCCTTAAAGTGTAATGGTTACGTTTTAATTTAAGATATGACATAGATGATATTGTTAGTACTTCAAAAAAGGAAAGAGAAAGTAAAAATTGATACCTACCATCTTTTTACTTTCCCTCTATATCGAATTATTTATGAGAATACTTAGTTCTATATTGTTTAGGGGTAATCCTAGAAAAATGTATCTTTTTAGCAAAGATTTTCCTTGTTCTTTTTATGAAGGGTGGTGTCATTCATCACTTCTCCAAATTGAAATAAGAGCCTATTCTTACTCTGATTATACAAATCATGGCTATTTTGTTTTCTACAGCTAGTGCGAAAGATAAGAAAAGATACTTTTGCAGAAATGTTGATTGGAGTAAAGCGGCTCAACGGACGCCCCCTGGAAAGGACGCTGGCGGAACGGAAATCAACCCCTCACCTTGCTAAAAGGTTTTTTCTGTTAGAGACATGAGCTTTTTTAACAACATGAAGAAGTCCAGTGAAACATTTTCACTGGATTTCTTTAGGTAATGAATTAATATGCTATAGGGTGAACTTTTTGAGCTCATTCATCAATGTATCCGTCATAGCTTGAAGCTCGTCTATTTTAGTACTAATTTTTTGTAAGGATAGTAGCTGCTCTTGCGTTGATGCCGATATTTCTTCTGTGCCAGCAGCCGTTTCTTCTGTAATAGCAGAAATATTTTCAATAGTACTATTTACTTGTTGGCTCATTTCATTCGTTTGTGCCATTTCTTTTGTGAGATTTTGTAAATCGCGATAGATATTTGTTATGTGCATGGTAATAACTGAGAATGATTGTTCTGTTTCTACCATGGATTGAGATTGCTCATTTGATAGCAGATAACCTCGTTCAACCGTAGTAAGGATGTGCGTAATGCCATCTTGAATATGCGAGACCATTGAGGTGATTAAATTCGTAGCATTCTCCGTTTCAGTAGAGAGCTTTTTAACCTCCTCGGCAACAATGGCAAACCCTTTGCCTGCTTCTCCAGCTCGTGCAGCCTCGATGGCAGCATTTAGGGCTAATAAATTTGTTTGGCTGGCAATCGTATGGACAGCATTGGCTGCGCCTTCAATTTCCGAAGTAAATTGAGAGAATTGAGTTACAGCTTCCTTAATATCAAGTGATGTCGTTGAAATATCCTTTGCAATGGAAGATTGTTTTTCTAATGAATATTGACCATTTTGAACAGCCTCCAGAGCTTGTTTGCCAGTGTCAGCCGATTGCTCACTTGTACGCATTACATCCTTAAATTGATCTGCCATAGTATTCATTTGGAGTGCCACTGATTGAATGTCTTCTGACATCGTATAGCTGCCTTTTGCTAATTCGTCGGTTGAGGTAGCGACTTGATTACTACTTTCATGAATATTGTTCATATGGCTCGTTACTTCTTGTGTAAACAAATTAACATCCTTTCCAATATAATCGATGGATTGTACGGTACTTTTTAAATTATTCATCATGTCTGCAAAGCTTTTTGTTAATTGATCAATCTCATATCGACTGTTAGCTTGATAGGAAAGGGTGGAGGTATCAATAGTTAAGTTTCCTGTTGCTGCGGCCTGTGCGCAATCTACAATCTGATTAATGGGTTTGGTAATTCTTTTCGCAGCCACATAGGAATAAAGTATCGTAGCAATAATTAATAGCACACTACCTATGATGGTAGTGGTTGTAATGAAACCTATTTTTTGCTTCGTTACTTGGATCATTTCTTGATACCATTCGTTTGTTTCTTTTTTGAGCAAATGCATATCGTTTAAAATTCCTTTAATTCGGATGGACTGCTTTTTAATTTCAGAGCGATTGTTTTCTTGAAACCCGCTTTCAGTCGCCTTTTCTAGATTTTCAAATTTACTAGCTATTTTTTCGACGATTTTCTGATGTTCAGGTAATTCGTTAGAGAGGCTAATGCCTCTAAATTACTTTTTGTTTCTTGTAAAATAGCGAGCGCTTCATTTTTATTGGCCTCACTATCTAAGTAGGTAAAATTATTTAAAGATTGACTGGCAACAACTAAGCTTTGCTCTAGTTCTTTTACTGCAAGTAAAAGTTTCGTATCATCCTGTGCTGTTGTTTGGATCGTAAATGTTTGTAGGATAATAAAGCCAATCATAGCCATAGCCAGTACGATTGGAATCAATGTGTTCATAAATAATTTCTTACGTAGTGTCACTGGTCATTCCCCTTTTCCGCAGTAACTTTTATCGTACCTGAAATAATGGCTTCTTTGGCTTTTTCGATGGCTGTCTGTTGCTCAGCTGTCAGTTGAATTACACGAATATCTGCTAGTCCCACACCTTGATCCGCTAAACCTAATGCAAAGGACTTTTCCGTAATTTTTCCATTTTCGACTAATGTCTTTGCAAGTTGATAGACGGCAAGGTCAACATTTTTAAGCATGGATGTGACAACTGTTTTTTCTGCAACAAAAAACTGATCGATATCAACACCCGCTGCATAGATCCCCATTTCCTCGGCCTTTTTTATCGCCCCAAAGCCAGTAAAGCCTGCTGCATGGTAGATAAAATCAACGTTATTTTTGATATACCTTTCTGCTATTGCTGCACCAGCCTGGGTATCGTCAAAGGTACCAGCATAATCACTCATAATTTCAATCGATGGCTCTACATAACGAGCTCCTTCGATAAAACCATTTTCAAAATGGTGGATAACAGGAGCATCTGCTCCACCAATGAAGCCAACTTTTCCTGTTTTGCTTGTCATAGCGGCAATCATCCCAACTAAAAAACTACCTTCTTGTTCTTTAAAAGTAATTGATATGATGTTGTCAATTTCAGATTGTCCGTCAATCAGTATAAATTGCTGAGAGGGATTTTGTTTCGCTGTCTTTTCTAGTGCTTCTTGCACAGAGAACCCGAGACCAATGATGATATCATATTTTTCTGCTACAAGCTCATTCAGCTTTTCCTCGTATTTACCATCAGGAGCCTCTTTGTAATCAAACAAAATACCTAGCTCATCGCGCGCCTTTTCTAAGCCTTTAAAAGCAGAATCATTAAATGATTCATCTCCTAGTCCTGCATCTGATAGTAAAATCCCTATCTTATATCCTTTCGTTGATGTTTCTGTCGGTGCTGAGGAACAGCCTGCTATCAACAGTGTGATCAAAAGAAAGCTAGTGATTAATTTCTTCAAATTATGTGTACCTCCTGTTGTGTATAAAATATATATCGGCAAAAACTTAATATTTTTAGTCTGATGTCAGACATCCGTAAAAATAAATTTTTTAGCATGTCTAAGAATAATGATTCATTTCTATATACATAATAAGTTAATAATATAAAGCAAGATTACTAATAAAAGGTTTCCGTAGCACTTCTTCTATGTACAGTACTATAAAAGCCTAACGAAAATAGCGTTAGGCTTTACTACATGTTCTAAACAGCGCCGAATAATTTTAATAAATTTATAATAATAATGCCAATTACCCCAAAGTCTGAATCGCCGAAGGTTGTGCCCTCATAACCAATGTCTCCCATAAAGATAAGGAGTATGGCTGGAATAAAGCTAATTAATAAACCATTGGCAAAGGCTCCGGACATCGCACCAATTCTACCACCAGTAGCATTTCCAAAGACACCCGCCGCAGCACCTGTGAAGAAATGTGGAACAAGACCTGGCACGATGACTTTTAGTCCGATGAAGGGGAGAATAAACATGGAAACCAGTCCTGCTATAAAACTAAAAATGAAACCAATAATAACGGCATTTGGTGCAAAAGGGAAGATGGTTGGACAATCAAGTGCTGGTTTTGTGTTTGGTACAAGTTTATCTGCAATGCCTTTGAAGGCTGGAATAATTTCAGCAATTAACATCCGTACACCTGCTAAAATAATATAAACACCTGCTGCAAATGTAATCGCTTGCATAATAGCGAAAATAATAAAATTAGAGCCTGCAGATAATTGAGTCTCAATATAGGAAGGGCCAGCGAAAAGGGCAACAATCACAAAGAACACACTCATTGTTAAAGAAATAGCAACGGAGGTATCTCGTAAAAAGCCTAATGATTTCGGAACCTGTATATCCTCTGTGGATTTCATTTTATTACCAAAGAGCTTACCAATCTTTGCTGAAACATAATAGCCAACACTGCCAAAGTGACCAACAGCAAAGTCGTCACTACCTGTTATTTGCCGAACTGTCGGCTGTAAAATGGCAGGGAACACGACCATACAAAGCCCAAGAATAATAGACCCGACAAGAATAAGAGGTGTACCACTCATCCCTCCAACTGACAATGAAGCAGCGATTAAACAAGCCATAAATAATGTATGATGTCCAGTTAAAAAGATATATTTTAATGGCGTAAATCGCGCAAATAGTAGATTCATAATCATACCAAATACCATGATTAATGCAGTAGCTGTACCAAAATTAGTCTGAGCAGCTGCCACGATGGCTTCATTGTTGGGAATGACTCCCTGTACTTGAAAGGCATGATCGAACATTTTACTAAAATGATCTAAAGAGCCAATTAAGACAGTGGCACCAGCTCCGAGGATGACAAAGCCCATTATCGTTTTTAATGTACCTGACAGAACAGTGGAACTTGATTTTTTTTGAATGAGTAAACCAATAAAAGCGAATAGGCCGACTAATATAGCTGGTGTTCCTAAAATGTCATGCATGATAACATCTAACATACCAACACCTCATCCTATCCAAATTTTTATGCTTAAAGCAACGGTTCAAGCTTTTCTTTTATTTCTGAAATACTCATCATATTAATGATGCTCACAATGATTCCTTTGTCTTTCGCTAATTCATTCACGATATCTGCTGCCCCTAAATAAATATCTGCTTTCTCCGCCTTGGCAGACGCTAAATCTGTATGCGTTACCTCTGCATCTTTCCCCAATACTTCTAATGCTTTTTTAACATTCAATTCTAAAATAAAGCTACTTCCTAAACCGCTTCCACACACGACTAAAATTTTCATTCTGTTGACTCCTTCGTCGTATATTGTTTGATTTTCTCCCATATCATGTCCGCATGTTGACAGGCGATTAGGTCATTAATCTGATCGGGTTCTTGTAAGACTAATGCCAAATCAGCCAACACCTGTAGATGTGAAGCATTGTCAATGGCAGCTAGCACAATCAGTAGGTAGACAGGCTGATTAGGGCTAAAAAAAACAGGCTTTTGTAATCGTAGCAAGCTTATGGCTAGTTCAAGAACCCCATCAGATGGCCGTGCATGAGGAATGGCTACTTTGGGTGTGATGACAACGTAAGGACCATAATGTTCAATAGATCGAATCATGGCTTCGACATAGCGCTGTTCAATTTTGTGTTGTTGTACTAATGGGCTAGCCGCTAAATGAATTGCTTCTTGCCATGATCGGACAAAGTTTGCAAGCTGTATACAATCTTTTGTCAACAGCTTGGTTAGCAAGGACAACCCTCCTTTCATAAAAATATCTTCCCATTCCATGTTATTACGACTGTATGTGGAATTATGTCATCGTAGAAGACATTTTTAATTGCTTTGCTATTTCATAAACCGACACTTTGACAAATTCATCCATTTTATGGTCTAAGCGCGTTTTCGGATAAATCAATTGAATTTTTCTATTCAGTGTTACATCATGTAGATCTTTCTTCATCAGTACACCTGATTTTAATTCTTCTTCTATTAAGGAAACAGATAGAAACGCCAAGTTTTTGCCAAAGGTCAGCATCTTTTTAATCGTGCTCACAGAATCTAGCTCAATTGTGTAAATAGAAGGCTGAAATGGGTCCATCCACTTTTCAATGAAGTGATTCGTGGAGCTAGAGGATGTATGCAACAATAGCTTGTACTTAAGAATATCTTCTTTGGTGATGTCGTTTTGTGCTGCTAGCTCGTGAGATGGGCTAAATGCCAATACAAGTGCATCTTCACCGATAGTTTCGTACTGAAGTAAAGGATTTTCCTGCTTAGTCTCCATGATGAGCCCGAAATCTAATTCTTGTAGTGCTACCTTTCTTTCAATTTCGGGTGCTGTTTTTACTTCTAGTGAAATGCGAATCTCAGGATAGGTCGTTGAAACTTGATGAATTAAATCTGGCATAAAAATATGGGCAGGTAAGCCACTCGCCCCAAGTCGTAATGAACCGATATGGCCTGCTAAAAGATTTTCAATAAAACGATCCATATCCTTTTGAAGTTGAACCATTTGACGAGCGTAATGATACACACCTTCGCCCGCTTCTGTTAAACGATATCCTCCTGCATTTGTTCGAAATAAACGAATACCGTATTCCTCCTCTATAGAGCGAATATGAAAGGATACGGTGGGGGCTGTAATGCCAAGTGCTTTGGCGACAGGGGCTAATTTTTTTAATTCTACAAGTAAGCAAAATGCCTGTAATTTACTATTGTTCATTTTATCCTCCTAAAGGAAATTAGAAAAAATCTTGTATTTGCTTTAGTTTATTAGATTTTTTTTAACGTGTTATTAATAGTAGATTAATATTTTCTAAATATCTGGAATTTATAGTTGTAAGTAACGAGGAGGATACTTATGAAAATCTCATTAAAAAATATCGAGAAAAAATATGGGCAGTTTCAAGCATTATGGCCGATTGATGTGGAGTTAGATCAGCAATTTATTACGATCCTTGGACAATCAGGCTGTGGAAAAACAACCTTATTAAAGTTGATGGCTGGTCTTGAACAACCAACAAAAGGAGAAATTCGATTTGATGACACCGTCATTTATTCTTCGGCGTCTCGTAAAAATGTCAAACCAAATAAGCGTAATATTGCCATGGTTTTTCAAGATTTTGCTCTATGGCCACATATGACCATCTTCCAAAATATTTCCTTTGGCTTAAAGGGCATTATTCCAAAATCAGCTATTCCTGAACGAGTCGAGCATGTGATGCGATTGGTAAAAATGCAAGGCTATGAGCAACGAAAGCCAGGTGAATTATCGGGTGGACAACAGCAACGAGTGGCATTAGCAAGAGCTTTAGCAACCAAACCGCAATTGATTTTATTTGATGAGCCTTTATCTGCTCTTGATGCTGTTCTAAGAGAGCAAATGCAAGATGAAATTATGCACCTCATTCATGAGCTTAATTGCCAAGCCATTTTCGTAACACATGATCAAACAGAGGCTATGACAATGTCTGATCAAATTATCGTTATGGAGGCAGGAAGAATTGCTCAAATTGGCTCGCCTGAGGAAATTTATCGTGCTCCGGCAACGCCCTATGTGGCAGATTTTATTGGCAAAGTGAATTGGCTTCACAATCGACAATCAATTGTGCGACCTGAAGGTGTTTCGAGAGTATCGCGTCCTGGGACGATTGCCAAACAAGCGCAGATTGTGAAAAGTACATTTGTTGGCGATCGTTATTTAGTACAAGCACAGGTAGAAGGACAGTCTTGGAGCTTTTATGAGAAGCAGCCATTAGAGCATGGAAAAAGATTGCAAGTTTTTATTGATGAAAAACAAATCTATCAATTGGAGGGTTTACATTGAAGAAACGACATTTTAAATTATGGGCAACTGCTGGCATTTTATTGACCTTAGCATTAGCTGGCTGTGGTAATAAAGAGGCAAAAGAGACGAATGAAGCAAGTGCAAAGACACAGGAGGAGGAGAAAGTACTGACAGTGTATTCTGCTGGGCCAGATGGTTTAGCTGCAAATATTCAGCAAGCATTTGAAGAAAAAACAGGGATTAAAGTGGAAATGTTTCAAGGAACTACGGGTAAAATTCTCTCTCGTTTAGAAGCGGAAAAAAATAATCCTGTAGCTGACATTGTTGTACTTGCCTCTGTTGCCTCAATGGATGGGTTAAAAGCAACAGATCAATTGCAAAGCTACGAAGAGGCTAAAAACAAGGACAAAATCAACAGTGATTGGTCGGATCAAGATGGATATTTTTATGGCTACAGTGCCTCTGCTTTAGGGATTGCCTATAATACGAAAAATACGACACAGGCGCCTACGGATTGGTCTGATTTAGCAAAAGCTGATTGGCATAATAAAATTAATATTCCCGATCCAAGTCTGTCAGGCTCTGCTGTTGATTTCTTATTTGGTTACACAGCAGCAGAAAAAACAGCTTGGAGCACGATTGATAGTTGGAAGAAAAATGGCTTACAAGTCAATGGTGCGAATAAAGAAGCCTTGGATGCGGTTATTACAGGCGAGAAAAATGCCACGATTGCAGGTGTAGATTATATGGCTTATAAAGCAAAAGCAGACGGTGAGCCAGTGGAAATTATCTATCCGACGAGTGGGACAGTGGTTAGTCCAAGAGCAGTAGGTATTTTAAAGGATGCGCAACATGTAGAATCTGCGCAAGCCTATGTTGATTTTTTATTGTCAGATGAAGGGCAAAAGCTAGTAGCAGATGCTTACTTATTACCAGGGAATAAAGATATTGCTGTGAAAAATCGTGCAGCATTAGATGAGATTCCACAGTTAACAGTTGATTGGATGGGTGCGGAAGCGAAACAGCTGGAAGTACTAACAAAGTTTACGGATTTATTTCGTTAAATAAAGGGAGGTTGATATACCTCCTTCTAGTTTTCAGAGAGAAGGGTTGAAATCGTCATGATAATGGAAGGAAGACGAGCTTTTGGATTTTTACTGACAATTGTCATCATATTTGCTATCGCTCCGTTGATGGCCATTTTATTTTATACCTTTATAAAAGAGGGACATGTTGATATATCACAGTTTAGTCGATTGTTTGCACATGATAGACTATGGAAAACGCTTGGAAATTCGATGGTTTTAGGGGTTTTCGTGATAATTGGGACAACAATTATCGCATTACCTATGGCTTTCATTCGCACGAAAACAAGTTTATATCAATATGAATGGCTTGATATTGTGTTAACGATTCCATTTATGACACCTCCCTATATTGGTTCAATGGGCTGGATTTTGTTTATGCAGCACAATGGTTTTTTACAGCAGCTTATTCCAAGTGCTGCTTGGATGACAGATTCCTTCTTTTCCTTATTTGGCATGGTAGTGATCATGAGTCTACACCTGTTTCCGTTTTTGTATTTAATGCTGAAAAATACATTGCTTCGCATAAATGGTTCATTTCTAGATGCAACGCTGATTTTTGGGCGAAGCTCTTGGCAAAATTGGCTAAAGGTTGTGTTACCCCTTTTACTTTCAAGCTATGTTTTGGGAAGTCTGCTTATTTTTATTAAGACGCTTGCTGAATTTGGAACGCCAGCTACATTCGGCAGTCGGATTGGGTTTCAAGTGTTTACAACCGAAATTCATTCCTATTTATCAAGATGGCCAGTCGATATTCGCATGGCAACCTCGCTATCCTTATTCTTATTGTCTGTTTGCTTAGTCATTTGGTATTTCCAGAATCTCATTGGACGCAAGTATACATATGGTGTGCTATCAGGAAAAACGCCTGCTAGACGTGAGATCAAAGATAAATGGTATATAAAAACAGCTTCGTGGACTTTTGTAGGGCTTGTCCTATTATTATCGATCGGCATTCCTTATTTCTCTATTATCGTGACCTCTTTGCAAAAGGTTCGGGGAGATGGTTTACAGGCAGGGAATTTCAGTTTGGCTTCTTATCAAGAGGTTTTCACCAGTGGAAGTGCAGGATTGACAGCATTTTTAAATAGCATCGTTTTTTCTATCATGACAGCCTTGATAACCGCCATAATAGGTTTATTCATCGCTCTTTATATTAAAAAAGGAGAAACTAGAAAGCAGCAAATATTAGACTTCTTTAGTTTAATGCCTAATATTATTCCGGGGATTGTCTTTGTTGTAGGTTTAATTATGTTTTGGAATGCTCCTTGGCTTCCCGCAACAATTTATAACACAAAGGCAATGGTAGTAGTCACATACTGTGTACTGTTTTTACCTTATTCGGTGCAGTATATAAAATCTTCTTTTTCACAATTAGATGCCTCTATTTTTCAATCAGCTGCTATTTTTGGGCGTAGTAACATTGCGGTTTACCGTCGTATCATCCTACCACTTTTGATGCAGGGTATTTTAACAGGAATGATGATGACTTTTATTATATCAATGCGAGAGCTTGTAGCTGGCCTTTTAATTTTGCCACCATCCGTAGAGACTGGGGCAACCTTTATCTATAGCCAATTTGAGCAAGGTAATGTAGGAGTTGGAATGGCAGTAGCTGTTATAACCGTCCTTATGACTGTCATTTTTATGTTGCTATTGGGTTGGCTGCAAAAACGAGGAGGGCAGGCAAATGCTTAGTGTTGAAATTTTAGGTGGTGTAGGCGAATATGGGCGCAATTGTTTTTATATTGAAAATCAGAGACAGGCCATTTTATTGGATTGTGGCATTATGAAAAATACACAAAAAACGCCACCAAATATTACATCTAATCATATTGAAAAGCTAGCTGCTGTCTTTATTTCTCATTCACATATTGATCATGTGGGGGCATTGCCATTACTAAAGAACATGGGCTATACCGGACCGATACTAATGAGTCATACAACTGCTCAGCAGCTTCCACTGCCTATTCCACAAATCCGAACTTTCTATCCAGATACGATTGGAAAATGGATAGAGGTCAATGAATATCTTGCCTTTCAATGGGGATATAGTGGGCATTTAATTGGAAGCGTGTGGTACAAAATTCGTTTCTTTGAGGAAATGATTTTTTTCTCTGGTGATTATGTAGTCGATTCGTATTTATTAAAGGCGACCTTGCCAGAGGGGGATGGAACGGTTTATGATGTAGCGCTTATTGATAGTGGACATGCGGAAAAATGCATTCGAAATCTTGAGGTGTTACAGCAAATGGCTATGTATGTAAAGGCTCATCCCAATCATTCATTTATATTCCCCTCCTCTTTTTCGGGCAAAACAGTCGATATTATGACGTATCTTTCCGAACATACAACTCGAGCAATTAGGGTAGATGCCAAGCTACAACCTTTATTGGCGTATTATGATGAAGAACATGAAAATATTTGGCCGAATAAAGTGATGCTTTTAGAACGACTCAAGCAAAAACAGGACAGTGATCATGTACTGTATTTTGTCTCAGAGCAGGATGAGGCTCAAGTGGAGGCGCTTGCAAAGGAGTATCCTACAGCAATTTTTGTTCATACAGGCTATTCTCGTCATGCATACAATTCAGCTAGTTTAAAGCATTTCTCTGAGGAGTTCTTTTATAAAACACATCCAGACTATTGGGATATAGTGGCACTGTCGCAGAGACTTCGTGCACGACAAACGATCTATTTTCACAGTACACATACAAATTTAACAACCACATTTCCGAAGGAGGAATTAAAGCGTGACTAAACTAAAAAAATGGGCATTTTATCTGTGTGTCTTGGGCTTGATGTTGATTAGTATGATGAGTGTGAATACAACACAAGCGCAAGCAGCCATTGTGCCAGGCCATGAAATTAAATTCAATATTAAACCTGAGATTTTTAAGGAATCAACTATTGTCCAGGTTTTTCAAGCAACTAAAAAGGATGATGTAAAAGTTTATTTTTATGATACGCTTGACCAATCGTTTCTTCTTAATGATTATATACATCGCTTACGTGTCTATAAGGGCAGTAATAAAATGGATATAACCTACAAAAAGCGTTTTTTAAACACACCCTTAAGTGAAGCAATAGCAGAAACAATGAATCATGGTTTTACTGGTTCTGAATCAAATTATAAGTTTGAGCTAGATATTAAGGGAGACCATCGTACATTTACGATTAGCCGGAAGGAATCCTTGAAGACATCAGCTGAGGTCTCTTATGATTCAGTTCCTACAAATGTTGCGAAAAAACTCATTCTTGAAAATGCGCCAAAGAAAATTGTAAATTGGAATTCTGAAGCATGGTATAAAAATACGTTGTCTCAAGTTGTCGTATATGGGCCTGCTAATGCTATGACCTATAAAGGAAGCTTTTTAGGACATGAAGCGGATATAGAGATGTGGCAGTACAAAGGAGACATTATGGTTGAACTTTCTACGAAGGTAGATGATGTGGCTCAAGCAGCTACTATAGAAAAGCAATGGTATGAGCAACTATTATCCACTGGCTATTTAAGCGCGGATCAACGAGGTAAAACGGCATTTGTTATGGATAAATGAATAGGACAATAATGATTTCGCCTCATATAGAAATGAGGCGAAATTTTTCTTTGGCAACAGAGAGATTAAAAAAGTAGGTCCATGTTTGTTCTAACTTTGATAATTTCGCTTACACTTACTATAGGACGAACTTTGGGTGATATGAGGGGGAAATAACATAGCGAAAAAAATGGGCATTGTTACACTACTACTTTTCGGTGTTTACGTGCTTTGTATGTACTGGTATATATTCCACAGCGGTGGTGGTAAAATACCAAGTGCCTTACAAGGAACGGCGGCAGATCCCGTGATGTTTATGTCTGGCAAGGAGCTTTTTTTAAGTGGTGAATATTCAAAAATACGGAACTTTGTATTCTTTGTAGCCACACCTTTAGAATGGCTTATCTACTTCTTGATTTTACTATTGGGCGTATCTCGTTATTTTGAAAAAGTGACGACCTCCCAAACGAAGTGGAAGCTGTTGCAAAATGCAGGTTACTTATTCTTATTATCTTTATTGCTCTATATTGTGCTATTCCCGCTTGATTATTATCGCTATCATCTTAGCAAAAGCTATGGCATTAGTACACAAGCATTTGCATCTTGGATGAAAGATGGTGTCATTGATTTTTGGGTGAATTTTGGCACTAGCTTGATTATTGTTACAGTGATTTATTGGCTCATTAAAAAGAGCGAAAAAAGATGGTGGCTCTATGCTTGGCTTTTAACTATCCCTTTTACAATCTTTGTGATGTTCATTCAGCCTGTTGTCATTGATCCTTTGTACAATGATTTTTATCCACTAAAAAATAAAGAGCTGGAAACAAAGATACTTACACTTGCTACACAGGCCAATATTCCGGCAGAGCATGTTTATGAGGTCAACATGGCAGAAAAGACCAATGCCTTAAATGCTTATGTGACAGGAATTGGGAGCAATTCGAGAATTGTGCTATGGGATACTACATTAAATAGACTAACGGACAATGAAATTTTATTTATCATGGCACATGAAATGGGACATTATGTAGAGAAGCATATTTATTTTGGCATTGCAGGCTATTTATTCTTAATGTTAATAGGGCTATGGCTAACAGCGAAAATTATGCGTCGCTTGATTTCACGATATGGACAGGTTTTAAAAATTAATAAAATCAGTAGCATTCGTTCCTATCCATTATTTTTACTCATTACTTCTATTTTACTATTTGCTTCCAATCCAGTATCCAATTTTATATCGAGATATCAGGAAACGAGAGCCGATCAATATGCGATTAACCTTATGAATGATCGAGAAGCGGCTGTAACAGCATTTCAAAAGCTAACGATTTCAGGCTTAAGTGAAGTGAACCCACCACTTTTAGTGAAGTGGTTCCGTTATACACATCCACCGATGCTTGAGCGAATCTATAAAGTTGCGGATACCGGGGAACTTAAACAAAATATGCCTTTAAAGGAAGAACAGAAGAAAAAGTAAGAGGATAGGTTTTTCAGGAGAGTAAATTGGGTAGTCTATGACAAAGATGTATCAAAATTTGGTCGTTGATTGATAGGGGATAGCAATATGCGAAATGTGATTATAATTACACTTTCTTCCATTTTAGTGGCCTTTGCCTATAATTATTTATTGATTCCCCATGAAATTTTGAGTGGTGGGTTGAGTGGTATTGCCATCATGCTTGGGATTATTACCCCTTTGAATACAGGCGTGTTAAATTTACTGCTTAACCTGCCTTTACTGATTTTAGGTGTGATGAAGCTCGGCAAGCGATTTATTAGCTACACCATTCTTTCTGTGGCTGTGTTGTCAGTGAGTTTATATATTATTCCAATACACAAAACGACACAAGAGCCGATCCTAGCGTCCTTATTTGGCGGTGTTATTGTAGGGTTTGCAATGGGCATGATTTTCCGAGCAGCTGGCTCCTCAGGGGGCTTTGATATTATTGCTATGCTACTTAGCCGGAAACGTGATTTTCCGCTCGGTACGTTAATTGCCGCTATGAATGGAATCGTAGTGGCTGCTTCTGGCTTTGTCTTTAGCTGGGATGCGGCGTTGTTAACCCTTGTGTCCATTTATGCAACTGGAAAAGTAGTGGATACAATTCATACGAGCCATATTAAATTAACCCTGATGATTATTACGAGTAAAGGAGACGAGGTCAAACAGCAGCTATTAGAAAAGCTACATCGAGGGGTAACGATTATCGATGCAAAGGGAGCGTATTCAGGCGAGGGTAGGAAAGTATTAATTACTGTTATTACGCGTTACCAACTAGCTGATGTGAAAAGCACGATTAAGGAAACTGATCCAAAGTCGTTTGTGAATATTTTACAGACGACGGAAGTAATCGGGATGTTTGATCGTGGTACAACTAAATAATGCTATTCTCTACACACGTTTTAGGTTATACTTACCATAATCGAACGTGTGTTTTTATTTGGGGAAGGGGAACGTAAAGATGGAAAAAGAAATAATTCATGCTTACTGTATACAGCTTCATGGAACAACGTATGACTACCAAGAGGAGTGGCAAGCAGATCGCTATCATATCGGTGGAAAAATGTATGCCATGCTTGGAGGAAATAGAACAGGTAAACCTGTTCTTACATTGAAATGTGAGCCTTCTCGAGCGGAGGAATTACGAGAAGCCTATGCAAGCATTATACCTGGTTACTATATGAATAAAACCCATTGGAATTCCATTTATATGGATGCTGAGGATGTCCCGATGGATTTGGTAGAGAATCTTATCCAACATTCCTATGAGCTTGTTTTCAATAAACTAACGAAGAAAGCACAGCAGGAAATTCAATTGATTGGCAATGCATCAAACAAGTAATGAATAGCGCATTTACCTTTTTGGCAAATGCGCTAATGACTAATTATAACCACGCTCACCATAAGGCTTTAGTGTCTCAAGCCATTTTTGCTCCAGCTTTTCGAGTTCTTTTTTTTCATCGAAATAGCCTTCTTCTTTTTTCTTTAAATATTCAACGATTTCCACCTCAAAAGCTTCTTGACCATATAAATTGTAATCTGCCTGAAGCTCCTTGTTCGTATGTGTATTGGTTTTTAGCATAAATTGAAAGCCATTTAAACGCTTTAAATTATTAAAGCTCCCCACAAAAACTTTGCCTGTTTGTGTATTGGTCATTGTAAAGACGCCAGCTTCAATTTTCATCTCTTTATACATTTCTTTTAACTCTTTTTTATGATCCATTATTATTAACCTACTTTCTTATTTTTTTACCCAATAGGCACTGCCATCTGCTTTCCGGTCAAGAAAACCGTATTCAATTAAGTAACGACGTATATGAACATAGTCTTCATACATCGGTTTAATCACTTCATTTAATTCTTTTTCAGTATAATGCTTTTCCTCGTCAAAAAGATTTGCAATTGCACGCAGTACTACAATTTTCTGTTTTTCGCGCTTTGGAAAGCGTACCAGTTCCTTGCCAACACCGTTTGGAAATAGCTTCTCTAATAATTGCTGTTCTTCCGTGAGGGTTACGTTATAGCGATCGTCAACCATAGTAGCTGTTTTATGAATAGGCACAAATGGTTCCTCCTTCTGATCTTGTTCTTTTAGTAACTCCATCATCACCATCAATGTTTTAGCTTGGCGTTCCTTTTCCTTTAAAGCAAAACGGTGATGGCGAATCGTTGTGGCGCTGCCAATCTCTAATTCTTCTTTTATCTCTTGATCTGATTTTCCCTCATAAAATAAGCGTAAAATATGACTTTGATGTTCTGTTAAGCCTGTCATTTTTTTATTGAGACCGTTTAAATAATGAAAAACAGAATGGTGAGCCAATGTAATATGGTGTTGCATCATTTTCTCTGCTTCATATAATAAGCCCTCTTGAGGATAAATAATGCCTTTTTCTACTTTTTCACCGCATAGTAGGCAGGTGAAGTGTGTCGCTTGATCGATATATCCCTTTTTAAGATCATCGATAGGAGCTTGCCAAAATAATTCATTTACATCCATTGCAACCCCTCCTTGGTAAAACAAACGAATTTTAAATTTGTTTGTTATTTAATATTTAAAATAACAAATTGTTTGTTATAATGCAATAAAAAACACATCGTATACTAAACGATGTGTAAAATTGTTGGCTCATATTTAGTTATATTTTCTCTTAAATAAGATCATAGATGCTAGAGAAAGAACTACAATTGTGCAGGCAATCACAATTAGACTTGTTGTGGAGCTAAGTATATGTCCATTTAGTTCATAAACAATGCCATAATTCATTTTATAATCCTCCACATAAGAAACGGGCACACCATCAAAAACATTTGCAATAGAGCTCTCCATAAATGCATTGCGTAATAATAGTGTTGTATGGCTAATTGGGAAGTACATGATTACATGTTGTGCAAAGCTTGGTAGAGCTCCAAGAGGTACATAAACACCACATAAAAATCCAAGTAATGTACCAACAATTGTGCCGAGTGTTGAGAAAGCATTTTGGGTCGACACAAATAACGAAAGAAATAAATTAAAAACACTCGCAAGCAAGACAGATAAAAACAATATGCTCATTACCTGAACAAAATCTCCGAAACTTAGTAGCTTACCTCCCGTTGTGACAATAAAGATTTCACAGCCGATGAGCGCGATAAAGGAAAAAATACAGCCGATAATAAATGCATTGAACACATAGCTCAACTGAATGGTTGCACGAGAAAGGGGAGCTGTTAAAAAGTCGGCTTGTACCTTGGATTCTTGGTCTTTAACAGCGATACCATAGGCACCAAGAGTAGTCGAAACAGCAATCATGGAGAGTAAGCCTGCTACTAGCCATTCATTGACCATGGTGATCAATCCAGGTGTAGCTTCTGTTAGTTGTTCAATGGCATCTACCTGCATTTTTTGGAGAAAAACAGCGTACAGCACAATGACAATAATGACTGACAGTAGGGAGAAGAACACCTGTGTTTTATCCCGTCTAAAAATTTTGTTATTACGCAGAACTAAACTAAATAATGCTTCCACTATGCAACCTCCTCCTCTGCCATAATATGAAGAAAGACATCGTCCATTGATCCTTTAATGACTTCAAAGGAGGCGATAAGTGGCTCAGCTTTTTTTAAAAGGGGAAGTGCTTGTAAGGTAGAAGATAAACGGATGGTGTATATCCCTTGATTCTCTGTGTAGGAGATTGCATTTTCCTCAAGAAACTTTACACCCTCCTGTGCATTTTGAAAAACGAGAGCCATTGAATCATAGGCATATTTTGTTTTTAGTGCATCGGGCGTTCCCTGTGCGACAATTTTTCCTTTCTTTATGACAGTGACTTGGTGAGCGACTGCCGCTTCCTCCATATAATGGGTCGTTAAAAAAACAGTCATATTGGTTTCCAGTTGAAGCTGCTTAATTGCCTGCCAAACAAATTGACGTGTTTGTGGATCTAAACCCGTTGTAGGTTCATCCAGAAATAAAATACTTGGACGATGAATCAGTGCCCGAGCAATATCTGCTCGCCTTTTTTGTCCACCTGATAATGTTCCATATTTTTTCTTTTCAATATCCTCTAAATGCAAATAGGTGGAAACAAATTGATAGTTATCGGTAAGCTGTGTTTTCGATAAACCATATGTTTTCCCTCGATGGAGGATATTTTCACGTACAGTTAAGCGCTCATCTAATAGACTTTGCTGGAAAACGACACCAATAGATTTACGGATATCCGCGTTATCATTGCTTGCGTCGAGTGTGAAACCATTAATAGTTACTTGACCACTCGATTTTTTTAGTAAAGTACAAAGTATTTCAATCGTTGTAGATTTACCTGCACCGTTTTCACCTAAAAAAGCGAATAAGGTGCCTTGTTCGACTGTAAAAGAAATGCCTTTGACAGCTTGCTGTTTTCCATATTGTTTACATAAATTTTCAACTTTTATCGCAAACGTCATAAGTGTTTAATCCCTTCTCTTTTGAATTTCTTTATTGATTTTTTCAATATCATTTAATTGAAAAACATATAGAATACACCAAACAATCAAGTAAATAATGGCTTCCGCAATAAGTACATACCATACACCTGAATCAAACCAACTACCAAAATAGCCTGCTGTTAATACACATGCTGTCACCGCTACTAAGTGTAGAAGAATCTGAACTGTAAAAGGCAATTGCTCCATATCAAAAATGACGGATAGCAAACCAATGGCAATACCAAGAATGGCCGCGATAACAATTTGCTCCAATAATTCTGTTCCTGACGCCACCGCATTATTTGATAGGAGGCTAAACGTCACTAAGACATAAGAAGAGCTAAGGGAAATGAGTAGACCGATAATCATCATACGTAAATACTTCATGCTATGAATCCCTCCCAATACCTAAGTGTCTCTTTAATTCTTTTAAATATTTTCGGCTGACATGAATGGCTACGTCATTTTCAAGTAATAGCTGTGTAGTGCCGATTTTGCCCATTTGAATAGAGGATATTTTATGGATATTGACGAGTGTAGACTTACTCACGCGCACAAAATCTTTGGCTAGCTGAGCCTCAAGCTCATATAATTTTCGCTTGGACTCAAACTCTTGCTCATCTGTCTGTAAAAATACTTTGGCATCCTCTGCGTAAATGGAATAAATATCGGAAATTTTTAAGAGATGAATTTCTTGTTGGTCATACCCATCTAGCATCGTAGTTTGGGATGTTTGAAGCTGTCTCATCAATCTTTCAATTTGCTCATTATATTCCTTGACATGAATATGAACCTCAGTTTCCTCGAGCTCATGATTGATGGTTAAATGAATTTTCATAGGAGGCCTCCTTAAAAACGCTGAATCAGGTATTACTAATGTAGCATAGAAAATTTTAGCAAGGATAAATTGTTCGATAAGAGGTTTTATTTGTTGGATAACAGGTTCTTTTTCAACGATAGCAAACAGCTCAAAAGTCGGTCCAGTAGAAAAAGCGGTTTATAAAGGTCATAATAGGCTTATCGAGTTGAAGGGGTTGCTACCATGTTTATTTTTGATAAGCATATGTTCATCACATTATGCATTGGTTTAATAGGTGCTGTAGTTTTTCAATTTTTCCATATACCGATGCCTTGGCTGTTAGGAGCGATTACAGCGGTGCTCATCGTGCAGCTATCCACCAATGTCCAATTAAAATGGCATCATTCTTTCCGCAATTTTGGTTTAGTCGTAGCGGGTTATTCTATCGGCTATGCCTTTACACCAGAAGCTGTACAGGACATCAAGCTTTTCTTAGGAAGCATGGTCGTGTTAAATATCATATTTATTTTATTATTTTTTGCGGTAAGTTTCCTTGTTGCCAAGCGTACAGATTTGGATTTTGCGACTGCCTTAACGTGCTGTGTTCCTGGGGGGATGTCACAGGTTGTGGCATTTGCGGAAGAGCAACAAGAGATGGATATGGTGGTCATCACTTTCTTTCAAATCCTCCGCGTTCTTTTAATCGTTGGCTTTGTTCCTTTAATGGTGGCAGGAGCAGGTGGCAACAGTTCTATGATTGATGGAACATACACATGGAACCTTGTTGGCATACTTGTGGTATGTGGTTGCGCAGGGTGGCTAGCACAAAAGCTAAAAATTCCAACAGGCTATATGCTAGGCCCAGTGTTTTTACTAATGGGCGTTAATATGGCAGGGATAGAAGTACCAAAAATACCATTATCACTTCTGCATATTGCTCAACTCATGCTAGGAATTTATATCGGATTATTATTGAAAAAAGAGGATTTACATTTATCGAAGAAGCATATCTTTTATGCGTTTGTTTCAGCGGGCATTTTTATAGGGGCAGCCTATGGTTTAACATTTGTGATGGCAGCGTTGTACAGCCTTGATTTTAGGACAAGCTTTTTAAGTATTGTTCCTGGTGGTCTTGATCAAATGGGGATTATTGCCGCTTCGGTCCATGCAAATGTCACGATTGTCACGGCCTTTCAGCTTTTTCGTGTACTAGTTGTCTCGATTTTCCTGGTGCCTGTGGTAAAAATGTTTGTGAAAAAAGTGAAAACATGAGGGGGGCTACGAATCAATCTCTTATGTTTTTCTTTGTGCGAATTTCGATCAAATAGAACTTTTGAATAATGATAAACGAACGTTAAAATTTCCCTTTCCAAATAATCCGAATAATGTTATGATAGCCATAACTACTATGAACGGAGGTGAGAAGGAATGAATAAAAACGCTACGAAAACATGTGTAAAAGTGGATACGGCTATGTATTTTGCACGTGTGATTACTTTCGATTTTGCGAACAACGGGATAGGTCTGTCCATTTTTAAGCAAAATCAAATAACAAACGTAGCGAATTAACCATTCTTTTTCACACATTTAATTGAGAAGAGGACTGCTTGTTAATGAGCAGTCTTTTTTGTGTTCTAAAGATGTTTTCGCACGTTTCATTGGAGGAAAAAACGATGCAAATGAAAGCTGAACAAATCCAAAAAATTATGGGTGGAAATATATTATTCGAGAACTTACAGCTAGAGGTAAATAGTGGCGAACACGTGGCGATTGTTGGTGTAAATGGCAGTGGTAAAACGACTTTATTACAACTGCTTGCAGGGGTAGAGATACCTGACAAGGGACGAATAATTAAAAGTAAAGAAGCGACGATTGGCTATTTACATCAGATTCCACATTATCCACTACATGCTGTGAAAGAAGTGCTGGAGGAAGCATTTGCGGATATTTATGCAATAAAGGCAAAAATGACGGCACTTGAGCAAGAGATGCAGTCGACGGTCACGGATAAAATATTACTGCAATATGGACAATTGCAGGAGCAATTTATGCTATTAGGGGGCTATGAAGTAGATGCGCAGCTGGCAATGATTGCAAATGGACTGGGTATTTCAGATATGCTAGCGCAGCCATTTAGTAGTTTAAGTGGTGGGGAAAAAACAAAGGTTATGCTTGGACAAATTTTATTGAAAAAGCCCTCTATTTTGTTATTGGATGAACCAACTAACCATCTGGATATGCAAGCCATTGAGTGGCTTGAACATTATGTGCGAAACTTTGAGGGGATTGTCATTGTCGTATCCCATGATCGTCAATTCATGAATCAAGTAGCCCATAAGATTATTGAAATTGAGGATGGGGAGGCTTTTACGTATAACGGCCATTATGATGCTTTTATAGCACAAAAAGAAGCAAAAATTGAGCAACAGTTTGCAAATTATGAAGAGCAGCAAAAGAAAATTAAAAAGATGCAAGAAACAATTAAACGATTAAAGCAGTGGGCAAATGAGGCGAATCCACCAAACGCATCGATGCATCGACGTGCTAAGAGTATGGAAAAAGCATTAGCACGTATCGAGCGAGTAAAGAAGCCCCTCACTAAAAAGAAAATGAATTTAGCGTTAACGATGGCTGAACGCAGTGGTAAAGAGGTTGTGCTATTGCAAGCCATTGATCATGGCTTTGATAAGCCTTTATTGAAGGACAGCAATCTAGCTATTTATTTTGGCGAAAGATTAGCAATTGTTGGGGGCAATGGTAGTGGAAAATCTACATTATTAAAAATGATGTTAGGGGAAATCATTCCTAATCAGGGAATGTGTCAGATTGGAAGCAATGTGAAATTTGGCTACCTTTCCCAGCAATTTGAACATCCAAATCCTGCTATTCGATTAATCGATGCCTTTCGTGAAAGTGTCGCCGTGTCTGAGGCGGAAGCTCGCCATATACTCGCACGATTTTTGTTCTATGGCTATGATGTTTTTAAAAAAGTGAAGGACTTAAGTGGTGGAGAAAAAATGCGTCTTCGTTTAGCACAATTAATGCATGAGGATATCAATGTCTTAATCTTAGATGAGCCAACGAACCATTTAGATATTGAAGCAAGAGAAGTATTGGAAGAGACACTAGAATCCTTTGAAGGCACGATTATTGGAGTTTCACATGACCGCTATTTCTTACAGAAAATTTTTACGAAAACAGCGTGGATTGAAAACCAGGCTATTCAGGTTTTTGAGGGAGATTATGAGTGGGCTAGAGAAAAACGACAGGAACTTGCAATGAAAACGATTGAAAAACAACCAGCCCATAAAACGCAGCCACCTAAAAAAGAATTACCGATTGAACAGCAAATTGAAAAATTAGAGACAAAACTACAACAACCATCGCTTGCTAAAGAACAGCGGCAGAAGCTTGAACTTCAATTAGAAAATTTATATGAAAGATGGTTAGAAGGAGGCACAGAGCATGTTTAATTTAGAACGCATTATGCAGCTTGATATAGAGTATGTGAAGAGTTTCAGTAAAGTGGAGGTTTGTAGGGAGGGGATCTTATTTTATAATCAGGCTATCCCATCCTATTATGATGCAAATCATGCACAGATTTGGAGAAAGATTGAACAACCTGATTTATTTTTACAAGACATCAAAGATTTCTACCAATCAAAGTCTCTGATTCCGCGGATTTATTTATATAATCTGGAAGAAAATCAGCTATGTATAGAGGCATTAGAGATGCATGGCTTTCAATATGAGCATTTTGTCAATGAAATTCAATATTGGGACGGTGAATATGCGATACTTCCACCTAACCCTGCCATTCAAATTGAGCGTGTAACGGATGCAAATATGGAGGAAGCATTAGCAGTAGAAATGAGTATTTCTGCATTTGGGGAGCCTTCATTAATAAAAAAGGCATTTGAGCAAACCTATCATTCGTCACATTTTACGTATTATCTACTAAGACTAGATGGGGTGGCGTGCTGCTCAGCAACTATTTTTGTGTCAGGAAATCAAGGAAGGATTGAAAGTGTAGCAACCACTGAAAGCTATCGTGGTCGTGGTTTAATTGGCTATATGCTGCAGTATATCCAACAGCAATCAGTCAAGCTGGGATTGGACGATCTTTGGATATTACCGATTAGTGAACAGGTTGCCAAAGTCTATGAAAAGGCAAATTTTAAATCAGTTGGCTCCATAGCATCGATTCATGCGTTTACAGAAGGGAAGAGCATTCAAGACATCCGCCAACAGGCTTAAATAGCTACACATAAAGCTCGCCAAATTCCTCAGGTCTCAGTTAACAGCATTGTTTATCCATTGTCATCTATCGCTTTGATATGAATTTGCGAGATGCAACTATACATGGCTTAGTTGGAGCAGGTGGATAGGTGTTAAAGGATAAGTAGGAATAAATGAAAACTAGTAAAATCCTGAATAGTATCGACTATTCGGGATTTTTGTTTTATTGTTAAAAAGAAGGATTTTCAATTATTAAAAGTTTTTTACTTGAAAAAATGCCGTATTCGATTTATTGTCTTTAGAGATACTTGTTTAATGGACTTGGAGGATATGAAATGCACGGAATTTATATACGCTATAATGTCTCAGATGAAACCCCAGCAGCACAATGGCCCAAAAAAATGGATGCATTTGCGTATGTTCAACGAGGAAAACCACAACAAGACAATGATAACTTGCTGTCAAAAGAGGAGCTAAAAAACCATGCCATTCGCTATATTAAAAGCTTGAAAGACAATGCAAGTGTCCATTTAGTAGAGCAGCGCAACGGTGAAATTGAACATTTTGATCGACGCTACATGGAGTCATTAAAGTTAAAGGAAAGCATCGATTCTCAACTTATTAATCTAGAAGAAATACGCTTATTATTGCAATTAATGAATGTCTTGAATTTATCCCATGCTTTTGGAGAAAATGCTGGCAAGCTACTTCGTCAAATAACGCCATATGCCAAAGAGGTAGAGCATCCAACATTCCAAACAACACGCGTCGAGCGCCATTTTTATTCGGAGCTAATTGAACAAATAGAAATGGTTTACGCACGAATTATGCGTCAGCACAACCCATCTACTACGGAAATGCAACAATCAGAAAAGCTATGGACAACAGTCTGTGAGCAAGCAATAGAAAAAGTAGAAGCACGAATCGAACGTTTATCTTCTATTAAGTTAAAGCATGAGAAAAATTTACTAGAGTTTAGTCACTTAAAACAGCAAAATATCGAAGCGAAGGAACGCTTAGATCTAGCTGTCCATGAACTGGATGCCATTTTAAATGTATTAGAATCATAAGAAAAGCATGTCTCTGTCAAAATCAGAGACATGCTTTTTATGTTGTTGTCGGATAGAAGGACAAAAGTGACGGTTAGTGCTGTGAATGTAGCGGTTAGCAGTGCGAAAGTGGTGGATAGCTTCGTAAGATTGACGGATAGCTATGCTTTACTTCGCTTTCTCCTCTGTTTGATCCCGCTTAGTTTGGCGTGAAAGGCGGATTAAATCCAATCCAAGCAGCACAACAATAATATAGAATAGAGGACTTGTGAACGATAGGCCAATTTGTGATTGACCGCCAAGTAATGTTAAAACAATCCATAATCCAACTGTATACAATGTTAATCCGATATAAGCCTTTTTTGATAATTTTTTATATCTACCCTTGTCGAAGGCTAGCTGAATGATGACAAGCACAACTAATATAAGCAATATTATTTTTTTAGTCAGCATCGCAGCAATAGCTGTATCAGGGAAGAAATCATTAACGAATAATAACGTGAAAAATACTAGAATTACAAAATTTAAGATTGTCGAAAGCTTCATGCCGTTTCTCCTTAGTTGTCAGAATACTTTTCTATTGTAACATGGTTCTAATGAAAGCAAAAAATAATACTTTAAAGAAGAGTTTGAAAAATTTTGAAACTTTTCCTGAGGTACATCCGTATAGTAGGTAATATGATGAAAAGGGGTGAGCAACTTGACGCTATTTGGCTATTCACTCGAGCAGATCTTTTTGGTGGTTTTGATTTTCGCTGGCCTTGCCACAGTATTGGTTATGTTTTTTGGTGATGCAGTCGAAGGTATTGGGGAAGGACTACCCATTTTTAATCCGAGTGTCATTCTATCTTTCATTACGTTGATGTCAGCAGCAGGTTTTATTTTAGAAAAACTAGCCTTGTTCTCTAGCGTTTGGAACATTATTGCTGCATGTATCATCGGTGCTATTTTAAGTTCTATCTTTTATTTATTTGTTCTCGTTCCACTACGTTCCGCTGATGTTTCTTTAGCTTACACAGAGGAATCGCTAGGCGGGCAATTAGGAAGAGTTATTGTGCCAATTCCAGTAGATGGTTTTGGCGAGGTTGTTATCGAAACGACAAGTGGCATGATTTCAAAACGGGCAACGGGCTATGATAATGAAGCCATTGACTATGATGAAACGGTTCTTGTTGTGGATGTGAAGGACGGAACACTTTTTGTTAGAACGTACGAGAAAAAATTTGTTTAAAGGAGAGATATGTCTATGTCAACCGATATCTTAATTGTTTTAGGAATTGTAGCATTTGTATTAATTGCCCTAGTCGGCTTATATGTGACAAAGTATCGTACGGCGGGTCCTGATGAAGCACTGATTGTGACAGGTAGCTATCTCGGCTCTAAAAATGTACATAAGGATGAGTCGGGAAATCGCATTAAAATCATACGTGGGGGCGGTACATTTGTATTCCCTATTTTCCAACAAGCACAGCCGTTAAGCTTACTTTCTAGTAAACTAGAAGTGACAACGCCTGAGGTATATACAGAGCAAGGTGTTCCTGTTATGGCAGACGGTACAGCCATTATTAAAATTGGCGGTTCCATTTCAGAAATTGCGACAGCAGCAGAGCAGTTTTTAGGAAAGCAAAAAGCGGAGCGCGAAGGGGAAGCACGTGAAGTATTAGAAGGTCATTTACGTTCCATTTTAGGGTCTATGACGGTTGAAGAAATCTACAAAAATCGCGATAAATTCTCACAGGAAGTTCAACGTGTTGCTTCACAAGATTTAGCAAAGATGGGTCTTGTCATTGTATCCTTCACGATCAAGGATGTACGAGATAAAAATGGCTACTTAGACTCACTAGGGAAACCGAGAATCGCACAGGTAAAGCGAGATGCTGATATTGCGACAGCAGATGCAGAGAAAGAAACACGTATTAAACGTGCAGAAGCGTCTAAGGAAGCACAAAAGGCAGAACTAGAGCGTGCGACGGAAATTGCAGAAGCAGAAAAAGAAAATCAATTAAAAGTAGCTGAGTTCCGACGTGAGCAGGATATTGCTAAAGCGCGTGCTGACCAAGCATATGAGCTTGAAACTGCTCGTGCTAAGCAGGAAGTAACGGAGCAAGAAATGCAAATTCGCATTATCGAGCGTCAAAAGCAAATTGAATTAGAAGAAAAAGAGATTTTACGTAGAGAAAAGCAATATGACTCTGAGGTTAAAAAGAAAGCAGATGCAGATCGCTATGCAGTGGAGCAAAATGCCGCAGCCGAAAAAATGCGTGAGCTTGCACAGGCTGATGCGGAAAAATATCGTATTGAATCATTAGCAAAAGCAGAGGCAGAGAAGATTCGTTTGGATGGTCTTGCCAAAGCAGATGCAGAGCGAGCACAAGGGGAAACGGAGGCTGATATCATTCGTTTACGCGGTCTGGCGGAAGCTGAAGCTAAACGTAAGATTGCCGAAGCCTTTGAATACTATGGTCAAGCAGCTGTGCTGGATATGGTTGTGCGCATGATGCCAGAGTATGCAAAAGAGCTTGCAAGCCCACTTGGCAATATCGATAAGATTACAGTGGTCGATACTGGTGGTGGAGAAGGTAGCGGAGCAAATAAGGTGACGTCTTATGCAACCAATTTAATGTCTACACTTCAAGAAACATTAAAGGAAACTTCTGGTCTTGATGTAAAAGAGCTGATCGAGAGCTATGCTGGGAAGCACACATTGCGTCCAGAATTAGAGCAGATTGCTTTAGGCCTTGAAAAAAAGCAGGCACCTGAAGAAACGAAAGAAGCGGTGGAACAATCCTAACAAAAAACGAGGCTGGGACAAAAAGAAAAAATGTTAGACCAAGATATAATTGGTCTAACATTTTTTTGATTTAGGAAGGCATATTTAACTGCTTGAAGTGGAAAAGTTAATATTCATTTTTATTGTTTTTCAATATAATCGAGTTATGTCCCAGCCTCTTTTTTTATTGTTGTTGCTGCCATTCACTTACAAGCATGCCATAAATAACGTGATTTACATAATGATCGTAGAGCCATTCTGCAGCTCGAATGGTTCCTTCTTGCATGAAACCAAGACGTTCTGGGATTGCGCGACTTTTGTGGTTGGCTTCAGCAACACGAATTTCAACCTTATGAAGCTTCAATGTTTCAAAGGCATATTGTAATAAAGCTTTTACTGTTTTCGTCATGATGCCATGCCCTTGTGCTCCTTCGCTCAACCAATAGCCAATAGTGCCTATTTTATTGCTCGGGTTAATCGCGTTAAAGCCTGCAATGCCAACAATTTCATTTTTAAAGAGAATGACCAGGGAGAGGCTACTGTTCGCTTCATGCCCCTTAATACAGCCATCAATATAGGCTTTTGTATCCGCCAGTTCTTTCGTGAAATCCAGCCATGGTAGCCATTCTTTCAGATATTCCCTCGAGGCATCCGTTAATGCAAAAACCTTCTCTGCATCCTCAGGTGTGATCATCCGTAAAACTAAATCTTGGTTCATGGTAATCTGCATTATTGTTCACCTCATTTTTATTTTAATGCATTGTGCATAAAGCCTTTCATTTCTCGGCTAAGTAAAGTTAATTCTTCTATAATTTCGCTGAAATCCTGTACGAGCTGTGCTTGCTCATTTGTTGCATCATTGATTTGTCCCATATTTTGCTTGAGATTATCAAGATTTCTATTGATATTTCGTAATGATGATTCTATATTTTCGGTAGCACTAGATGTCTCAAAGGACAGTTTTCGAACTTCTTGTGCCACAATATTAAAGCCAGCGCCATGCTGTCCAGCACGTGCAGCCTCGATGGATGCATTTAAACCTAGTAAATTAGTTTGGCGAGATATACTTTTAATTAAATCTGTCACGGCATTTGTTTTTTCAGAGTCTTCTAGGGCATGCTGTGCTTGCTTATTAATTTCCTCACTAGTGGCCGCTAATTCCTCAGAATGGGAAGCGATTGTATGTACTTTATCCTGTAGACTGTTGACGATCTTATCCATCGTAGCCATATAATCTTCAAGTTTGAGCTCATTATCTATTGGTAAGCCAAAAGCTAATGCGCCTACTACTTGACCATTTTCACGAATGGGGAATGAAAAAGCATTGATTGCTACACCATAAACATCCTCTGGTATCACCACATCTGCATTTTGTCCATTAAAGGCGATGAAAACATTTTGGTCATTGGCGTTAACTTTTTGTCCATCATGGTAGCCGGAATCCACACGTTTACCTGCTAAATATTTAACGACTGTTTCACTTTCCTTTTCAACAACAGCTACAATGGCTTCTTGCTTTAATGCTAGATGAATATAAGGTGTTGCGAGGGCTAAAGCTTCAATAATTTTCATAAAAATTCCTCCAAGTCTCGTCAATGAAAATGGTTGTGTCATCTATCTTCATTGTGACAATGGTTCTAGATGATTACTTTTACTGTAGCACAATATTTGCCAAGTCAAAATAACTATTTATTTTTTTATTAAAAGACGTTTATACAAATTTGATATGCTTTTATTTGTCAATTATTTTTTGTGATTCATAGGTGGAAATGTGGGTCTTTTTGTCTGAAATTTGACAAGGAGACGTGTGTTTTGCGAAATATTGTATTAGAATAATAGTAGCATGTGGAAGAAGCTAAGGAGAGAGTTTCATGGACTATATACAAAAGGGTACGAGGGCGTTTCATAAAGCGAATTGGGCCTTATTTTTAGCAGGCTTTATTACGTTTGCTAACCTATATGTAACGCAGCCATTACTACCAACGTTTTCAGAAGCATTTGACGTCTCACCAGCTGTAGCAAGTTTATCTCTTTCGGTAACTACCTTTGCATTAGCGGTGAGTTTAATCATTGTCAGTTCGTTATCAGAAGCATGGGGAAGAAAATCATTGATGACGATTTCTATTTTTGCCGCTTCTGTCCTGACCCTAGCTCTTGCATTTTCACCTAACTTTGAAACAATTTTAGTTTTGCGTGTTGTACAAGGCATCGTTTTTGCTGGTTTACCTGCAATCGCTATGGCTTATTTGGGAGAAGAAATGGAACCAGCAAGCTTAGGGGTTGCTATGGGCTTATATATTAGCGGTAATTCAGTAGGGGGACTTAGTGGCCGCGTTATTATTGGTACCTTAACGGACCATTATAACTGGCATACAGGCATGATAGTACTAGGAGGAATCAGCCTGCTAGTTAGTTTGTTGTTTGTCTGGATGTTACCAAGCTCCAAACATTTCAGCGCGCGACCTTTACAATTAAAAGCATTAACCAAAACCCTACTGCAACATTTAAGAGATCCTTCTATGCTGTGTCTTTATGGGATGGGGTTTCTTTTAATGGGAAGCTTTGTCACACTCTATAATTATATTGGCTTTAAACTAATGGCGCCTCCCTATAATTTAAGTGCCACAATTGTAGGTTGGATATTTGTCATTTATTTAGTTGGGACATTTAGCTCAGCATGGTTTGGCAGTTTAGCCGATCGTTTTGGTCGCCAACGAATGCTTTTACTGGCCATTGCCATTATGTTAGCTGGAGCTATAGTAACGCTCAATGGGCTCCTTACTTTAAAGGTTATAGGGATAACAGTTTTTACCTTTGGCTTTTTTGCAGCTCATTCAATCGCAAGTGGCTGGGTGAGCAAACGAGCATCACACGATAAAGCTCAAGCATCTTCTCTCTATTTATTTTTCTATTATTTTGGTTCAAGTGTTGGAGGAACGGTAGGAGGCGTTTTTTGGATGAAATATGGGTGGATGGGTGTTATCGTGATGATTGCTCTGTTTTTATTCATTGCTTGTGTCCTATCATTTTTATTAAAAAGATTCATTGTTAGACAACGTATCACAACATGATGTGAGGTGTCATTTTGCAGGAATTATTTTTATACTTTTTCATTATCCTAGCAGCTTCTATTTTACAAACCAGTACAGGTTTTGGCTTTTCCGTTATGGCTACGCCTTTTTTACTGTTGCTTTTTACACCACAAGAGGCGATGCAAATAAATATAATACTGTCCCTTGTTATTTCGTTTTCTCTCATATGGAAGGTGAGACATGATATTGATGTAGCGTTGCTTAAAAAGGTGATGATCGGTAGTGTTGTAGGTGCTCCTTTTGGTAGTATACTCTTTGCCTTAGTCGATGTGACGACATTTAAGCTGCTCATCGCCATCCTTCTTATAGGGCTTACGATTCTGTTGATTAAAAATCTCTCTATTCAACAAACAAGGAGTAGAGATTATGGCGTTGGTTTTATATCAGGAATGTTCACAACAAGTATTGGGATGGCTGGACCACCACTGTTGCTCTATTTTGCGAGCACACATAGAAATAAAGAAACCATTAGAGCTGTTTCACTAGCCTACTATATATTTATCTATCTTATTAGCTTACTTTCTCAAGTCATTTTTGAGGGTACAAGTAAAATGGTTTGGGTATATAGTATGTATGCTTTGCCAATAGTTTTCTTAGGACTTATTTTTGGACAAATGCTATTTACTCGATTAAATCAAAAATTGTTTAAAATCTTAATTTATTTTCTATTAGTAGCAGCAGGCTTAATTTTGTTGATCCAAAGTTTATGGTCAATGCTATAAACAACAAAAAGAAGTATGGAAGGATGATACATCCTCCCATACTTCTTTATTGTTAACCCATAATATTGTAGCCAGCGTCGATGTAGATCGTCTCACCAGTCACACCACGTGATAGGTGAGATAGCATAACAATCGTCATATCTGCTACTTCATCTTGTTGAACATTACGTTTTAAAGGAGCTGTTTCT
The DNA here is from genome assembly GCF_028872195.1 of Lysinibacillus sp. G01H. Lineage (NCBI taxonomy): Bacteria > Bacillati > Bacillota > Bacilli > Caryophanales > Bacillaceae > Lysinibacillus > Lysinibacillus sp. G01H. The sequence goes on from NZ_CP118397.1 coordinate 1,445,882, forward strand.
TCAATTTTGTGTAAAATTGTGTTAAAGGAAGGAACACCTTTTGCAGCAAGTGTACGAATAGCACCAGCTGAGATAGCATTGACGCGAATATTATCTTGGCCAATATCAGCAGCAAGGTAGCGCATAGAAGCCTCTAATGCAGCTTTTGCAACGCCCATCACATTGTAGCCATCAAGTACTCGTTCTGCACCTAAGTAACTCATCGTAACGATAGAGCCACCCTCTGTCATGTATGGATGAGCTGCTTTTGCTGTGGAAATAAGTGAATAGGCGCTTGTATCTTGTGCGAATGCATAGCCTTCTCGAGTTGTTTCAAGGAAGCGGTTGTGTAAATCTTCTGCATGCGCAAAAGCCACTGAATGGACAATCCCATGAATAACGCCAACCTTTGAGCCGATTTCTTCAAAGGCTGCTTTTGTGCTGTCGTCACTATTCACATCACATTGAACAACAAGAGAATCGGATTGTCCGATATTTTCTAATTGTTTTTGTAATTTTTTTAATGAGCGTTCTTGACGATACGTAAAGATGACATTTGCACCAACGTCAAATAAACGTTTTGCAATGCCCCAAGCAATACTGCGATCATTTGCTACGCCCATGACAACAATGTTCTTATCTTTTAATTGTAATAAATTATCCATCATTATGAAGAACTCCTTTGTGAGATAATATCTGTTATTAGTACCAACTACTAAAATCTTATCATACATAAAATATCGTTGCAATAACAAGATGAAAAGAGAAGTAGTTTAGGGAGCAAAAAAAATTCATCTCTTTGCAGTAGAGACGAATTGAAAAGTATGCTATTTTATTTTGTTACACAATGATCATACAAATCTACTGCTCGATTAACAGCACTACTGACAGTGATTCGAAAGCAATTTTGTGACCGAATGACCTGTGCCAATATTTTGATTGCTCTTGTTTGATTTTTATGGAATAAAGCATTGTCAGTTTGAAAATCATCGTCTAAAAAGGCAAGATAATAAGGTATTCGGTTTTGTGGTTTTAACAAATCAGATTCTGCACTTTTTTCAAGTGTTTTGTACACCCATAAATCGATGGCATTTCCTAAGTGGAAGGCCGCAAAATACTGAAAATCATCATTCTCACACTCTTTTATTTTTTGAATTATCTGAATTTTTTGAAGCTCATCTAATAAGAATGTATTGATGGAATAATAGATGGCTTTAGAGGGATTGAGAATGAGCTCATCGGTCTGCTGCGATTTTAAGAAAACCCAGTTATTTAACACGTTTGCCCATGCGTCCACAGTATTCAAACATTTCGCACAAACATCGGGAAATATTGATTGCCACTTTGCAGCAAGATTTTTAAATCTATTCATATGGTCTTGATCAATATAAAATAAACTATGCTCAACTTGTAACTGCTCAAACATTCACATTCCTCCAATAGATTGGTATGTATAGCAATGGACCATATACCTATTATCTTGATGCAAAAGATAGCAATTTTTTAATCAATAAGAAGGCATCCCCTAAAGGATGCCTTTTAAGATATACATCAATTGAAGACTATTCAAATTTTAATGAGTCACCATCGAATGTTTCATCTGCTACTTTGATAGAGTCTGTTGGACAACCTTCAAAAGCGTCTTGCATATCTTCCAATAGATCCTCTGGAACTTCAGCAGTTCCCATGTTATCATCTAAAATAACGAAGGCAATGCCTTCATCATCATAATCATAAATGTCTGGCGCTGCGGCTCCACATGCGCCACAAGCGATGCATGTATCTTTATCAACTATTGTGTATTTAGCCATTTTATTCTCTCCTTTAACGATGTTCCTATAAAGCTTCATACTCATTTTAAAGATGTTTATCTTACATTTCAACTTAAATACTATTAAATTGGAGGAATTTGCGTCAATGTTTCATCAAATTTTATTGCAAATCTTTCAAAAACTCAATAAAGAGCGGACGATTTCGGCTGCCTATCATGTCCTAAGAGGGAAGCGTTCAGGCCAGACGATTCAAGATATTGGCCTTTTTCAACTGCATCAATATTTTGGCCTATTGCCAAAACTATCTCGTACTACATTTGATGAAGCTGTAAACTTATTTGTGCAGAATAGTTGGTTAAATGTGCAGGAATCTGGTCATTTTTACATGGAAACGCTAGGATTACAACATGCACAACAAACGCCACCCTTTTTCTTTGATGGTTGGCACTATCGGGGAAATGAGCATGTGTTTTTTTCGAGGCTCTCTCTCATTGTACAAAGTTTGTCACATCAAGCTGCAGCTGTTCGTACCTTTTCACCGATTAGTAGAGATACAATGATTCAAGCGTGGGTGCGAACTTTTTTACAGGCACATCACTATAAGGAAGGTCATTTACAGCAGCAATTATTGACAGAATGTAATCATTTGCTAACTATTCTCCCTGTGTCAGATGCAAGCAAACAGCTTGTTCTGTATCGTTTAAGTGGTTATCAATTACCAGGATGGACATGGCAACAACTTGCAGATGAACGGAAGGAAACTGTAATGGATAGTCAATTAGCTTTTATTGAAACCCTACATATATTATTAAATGAAGTGCATCCAAAAATCGATGATTACCCATTACTAGGGCATGTGGCAGAAGGATTAAAAGTTAAAATATTGCTAACAGATTCTGCACAACAAACCGCACAATTATATGAACAAGGTTATTCGATGGAGCAAATTGTTCATGTGAGAAAACTAAAGCAAAGTACAATTGAGGATCATTTTGTGGAATTAGCTATGTATGAACCGAACTTTTCTATTGGCCCATTCGTCTCCTATGATGAAGCTCAAAAAGTGTGGCAGGCATCGAAGCAGTATCAAACAAAAAAATTGAAAATATTACATGAAGCTTTAAACGATATGAGCTATTTTCAATTAAGGCTTGTCCTTGCGAAAGGAGAAGTATAAATGGAACTTGAACAATTATTGTATAAGCATTTTGGTTATTCATCATTTCGACCAGGACAGAAAGAAGTCATTGAGGCCTTACTGCAAGAACAAGATGTTATTGCGTTATTGCCAACGGGAATGGGAAAATCACTCTGCTACCAGCTACCAGCCTATACACTAGATAAGCCTGTACTAATTGTTTCACCATTACTCTCATTAATGCAGGATCAAGTAGAAGAGCTGAAGCGTTTTGGGGAAAAAAGGGTGGTAGCTTTAAATTCCTTTTTATCGCTAACAGAGAAACGTTATGTATTACATTATTTAGAGCAATATCGTTTTATTTTTACTTCCCCAGAGATGCTGCTCCAGCAACAGGTACAAGAGAAACTGACGCAGATGAAGCTAGGTTTAATCGTAGTAGATGAGGCACATTGTATCTCACAATGGGGCTTTGATTTTCGACCAGATTATTTACGAATAGGTGACTGGCTATCGAGAGAAAATCGTCCGCCAATTTTGGCATTATCTGCTACAGCAACAAAGAAGGTTGTTCGAGATATATGGGAAACTCTATCTCTCAAAGCTCCATTCGAGTTTATGTATAATGTTGACCGCCCGAATATTCATCTTGGTCGTGTAGTAGTGGAGGATAAGGCTGATAAAGCTAGATGGCTCATGCGCCATGTTACGGAAACGGCAGGACCTGGTATTTTATATGTTTCCTCACGTAAACGGGCGCAACAATATAGCGAAGCCTTATTACAAGCGGGCGTTCGTGTTGCTGCGTATCATGCTGGCTATGGGGTGGAGGACCGTCAATTTATTCAACAGCAATTTATAGCTGGTGAACTTGATTGGATTGTTGCAACAAATGCTTTTGGCATGGGCATTAATAAGCTTGATATACGGCAGGTCATTCATGAATCAATGCCTGCCAATATAGCGAATTATATGCAGGAAATTGGACGTGCAGGACGGGATGGTCATTCTGCACTTGCTATTTTACTGTATGCTGAAGGTGATGAGGAGCTGGCTAAATTTGTTGTGACAGGCGATTTACCAACTTTACATCATGTTGACCGCTATCAGGAGCTGCTATCTCAGCAAATACAGCCAATCCAAATGCTGAAAAATGGGGAGTTAAGTGAGACAGCCTTCCGTGTGTTAGACTATTGGCTGCAGCGAGAGTCTTCGGAACAAGTGAAGGTCCGATTAAATCATTTAGCACTAGAGAAATACAATGCAGTGAATGAAATGCTTCAAATCATACAGACAAAAGACTGTATTCGTGAACATTTAGTCGGGTATTTTGGGCAAAAATTGCAGAAAAAGCCGGAAAACTGTTGTGAAAATTGTGGAATCCATTATGATGTAATCAAGAAAGTACGCTTAAAAGAGAAAAAAAAAGTAGAAATGGCAACGTGGGAAAGTCGATTGCAACAACTATTAATGGGTAATTAGACTAAAACTGACGGTCATTTACTTTTTTCTTAAAATTCGTCATAATAGAGATGATAGAAAGCGTAGTAAGGTTGGGGGAAAGGCGAATGAATAAAGAAGATTATCGCGATAAAATAGAAGAGCATCGTCAATCATTTGAAGATGAGCAAAAAGAACAGCAATCCTTATCAAGAGTTTCCAGAATGAATAAAAACGGTAATAAAGACAAAAAGCCCAAAAATTCGAAACGTAAGACACCGTTAATGACGATTCTTTTTGTTATTTTTATCTTGATACCATTAACAATTCTTATTTATTTTTGGAAATTTTATGAACCTGGAAAAACAATTGAACAAGCCGAAAAGGATACAGCTGAACAGGTTGTCGAATTAGATCCTTCAGAAGCATCTGCGTCAGATAAAGATAAGGATAAAGATGATAAGGGTCAAGACGCTCAGGGGGATAAGAAGGCTCAAGAGCAATCTCAAAAAGATGCTGATAAATTAGCAGCGGAGCAAAAAGCTGCTGAAGAAGCGAAAAAGGCTCAAGAGGCGAAAAAGGCAGAGGAAGCAAAAAAAGCCGAAGAAGCTCGAAAAGCTGAAGAAGCAAGAATAGCTCAACAACAAGCAGAGGCAGCAAGAAAAGCAGAAGAGGCTAGAAAAGCGGAAGAAGCAAAACAAAATGCTAAAGCAACGACACATACTGTAAAAGCAAATGAGAACTTATACCGAATTGCATTAAATCACTATGGCGATGGCAGTGAAGCGACTTTAGCTAAAATTCGTGCTGCTAATGGGATGTCCTCTAATACTGTAATGGTGGGGCAAGTCATTAAGTTACCTTAATAGAATTTTTCTTTCGTTATATAGTTTTTCTAGTATAAAATTACAGACAAACGTTCACACCAAAACGTAAGTCTGATTTAGCAAAAAGGCGATTCGTTTTTTAAGAAGAATCGCCTTTTTGCTGTCGTAAGGAGAAGTGAGAAAATGCTATATTTAGGGCTATTTCTTTTGGTAGTCATCGCCCTTCTACTTTATATGTGGAAGGTGGCACATGAAAATAATGTATTGTCTCACCAGCTTTCATTACAGGGTGAACAGGAGAAGGTACGATTATTTTTTATTTCAGATGTTCATTTACGTAAAATAAGTAAGAAAATGATTGCACAGTTACAGGGACATCATTTTGATGCAGTAATTATTGGCGGTGATTTTGCGGATAGCCGTACACCGATTGATCGCATTCATGGAAATTTAACATTATTAACGTCCCTTGGACCAACCTATTTTATTTGGGGCAATAATGACAGAGAAATTGGGGAAGAAAGACTGAAGGACATTTTACAGGCATACCATGTTCAAATTATTGTCAATGATGCCGTACAACTGCCGCTTAAAAATAGCTTTTGGTTAAGTGCCATTGAGGATACAACCGTAAAAGAATATAGTTTTGAAAAAGCTTTTGCAAAGATAGGAGATCAGGATTTCGTTGTTTTCATCGCTCATAATCCAGAGGTTTTTGCGAAAGTTCGGGCTAAGTTCCGTGCGGATCTAATGATGGGGGGACATTTACACGGAGGGCAAATCCGATTCGGCCCATATGGTGTCCATCCAAATGGTTCCTATCGTCAGCGTGATGGTGTCATGACATTAGTAAGCAATGGCTATGGGACGACATTAGTACCTTTTCGATTTGGTGCAAAGCCCCAATGTCATATAATTGATATTGATATTTCGAGTAAATAAACAACCAAAACGTGTGAGAAGGCGTATAATAAAAAGGTATCGTCTATTCTATGATAATGTGAAAGCATGGAGCAGCAATTGTTGCTGTTCAAATTCGATTGGAGTGTCAAGAAATGCAGCAAGCAGATGCAATTATTGTTGGAGGAGGCCCATGTGGCTTAGCAGCAGCAATAGCTTTGCAAAATATTGGTTTACAACCTATTGTGATTGAAAAAGGAAATATCGTCAATGCCATCTATCATTACCCTACACATCAAACATTTTTTAGTACGAGTGAACGGTTAGCCATTGGTGATGTACCATTTATTATTGAAGGACGTAAGCCGAAACGCAATCAAGCCCTTGTCTACTATCGAGAGGTCGTCCGTTTAAAAAATATACAAGTTAATCGCTTCGAAAAAGTACAAAGTGTTGTAAAAAATAATGATTTGTTCACTGTTACCTCCGAGAAGGAAACGTATGAAACGCCCTATGTTGTCATTGCAACAGGTTATTATGATCATCCAAATTATTTAAATATCCATGGTGAGCAGTTGCCTAAAGTTTTCCATTACTTTAAAGAGGGCCATGAATTTTTTGATACGGATGTTCTAGTTATAGGTGGCAAAAATTCAGCGATTGATGCCGCGTTAGAATTAAATAAAGCGGGTGCTCGTGTAACCGTAGCCTATCGTGGTAGCGAATACTCTTCAAGCATCAAGCCATGGGTATTGCCCGAATTTGAAGGGGTAGTCAAAACTGGAGAAGTTGACATGCTTTTTAATACAAATGTATTGGAAATACGAGAGCATGAAGTTGTTTTAGAAGTAGAGGGCCAAGAGAAAGTAGTAAAAAATGATTTCGTTTTTGCTATGACTGGCTATCATCCTGACCACTCCTTTATCAAAGCGATGGGAGTGGAGATAGAGGAAGAAACGGGTCGCCCTTATGTTACGCCTGAAACAATGGAAACCAATGTTGAAGGACTATTCATTGCAGGTGTTATTGCTGCAGGAAATAATGCCAATGAAATTTTTATTGAAAATGGTCGTTTCCATGGCGAATGTATCGCCCGAATTATTGAGCAGAGAAAAAAATAATGATCGAGGCTGTATAGGCATGTAGCTTATACAGCCTTTTTAGCAAGGAGGCAACTCAATGATGGGCTTGTATTGGCTCTTGAGTTATTTAATAGGAAACATCTTGACGGCTTATTTCGTTGGTAAGATATACGGTGTCAATTTGCAGGAAGAGCGGAGCAAAAATTTAGGCGCACGTAATGCAGGAAGTGTGATTGGGAAAACAGCGTTTATTTTGACGCTTCTTGGCGATTCATTAAAAGGTGTACTTGTTGTCGGATTAGGACGCATGTGGCAACTGGATGAATGGGTCGTTATTGGCGGAGCTGCATGGGTGATCATAGGGCATCTATTTCCGATCTGGCTGAAATGGAATGGAGGGAAAGGTGTAGCTACTTTTATTGGTGTGGGTCTCGCCTTATCACCAAGTCTTTTTTTATGGATGGTCATTGGTACAGCACTTATATCTGCATTTACTAGAAGTCTGACACTTGGCATGGTTGGTGGCTTTGTTTTTTATATAGCCGCAATTATACAAGCAGGGAAATTAGAGCCATATGTACTTTTAATTATGGCCATCGTGTGTATGCTTATTAAGCATATGTCTAATATTCAGGAATCATTGAAAAGAGGGAAGTGAAGGAAATGTATTGGTGTAAAATTGCCAAGACAAATGAGGAATTTGAGGCGATTGCTCGATTGAATTATGAAACATTTGTAGAAGAAATTCCTCAGCATGAGGTAAATGCTTCGCGAAAAAAAGTTGACCGATTTCATCAGGAGAATACCTATGTCGTTGTTTATAAGCAAACAGAATTAATTGGCATGGTGGCGTTTAGAGATCAACGACCATTTTCTATTGATGAAAAGATTGGTAAGGTCGAGCAGTATTTATCGAAGGAAAATTGTGAGAAGCTTTGTGAAATTCGTTTGCTTTCCGTGAAGAAAGGTTATCGAACGGGTCGAGTTCTATTGAAGCTTACTCAGGCCTTAACTACATTCGCCTACGAAAAAGGCTATTCTGCGGCAGTGATTTCAGGTACAACGAGAGAGGAAAAACTATATAAGCAGATGGGTTTTAAGCAGTTTGCGCCAGCTGTCGGGGAAGAGGGTGCGATGTTTTTACCGATGGTGCTCACTAGGCATGAATTTGAACAATCATTACAACATAGACTAACGGCGGAACCCTCTACATTTTATCCTGGACCAGTGAAGCAATTAGAGACAATTGCTTATTCAGATTTATCACATCGTTCATTAGCTTTTTATGCGCTTTATGAACGCGTGCAGAAGAAGTTGCTGCAATTATCGAAGGCCAATCATGTTGGTGTAATTGTAGGGACGGGAACGCTAGCAAATGAAGTGATGCTTGCACAACTAAAGGCACAGCAATTAGGAAAAGGGCTTATTCTAACAAATGGAGAATTCGGTGAGCGTTTACGGAAGCAAGCCGCTCGTTGGTCATTACAGTTTGAGGTGGTAGAAAAAGAGTGGGGAACGGTATTTGATGACAAAGAACTGGCTTCAAAGCTTGAGACGGGGTCTTATCAGTGGATGTTGGCAGTGCATGGGGAGACTTCCACGGGAACTTGTAATAACTTAGATATTCTTAAAAAGCTTGCTAAACAATACAATGTAAAGTTATGTATAGATTGTATTAGTTCGTTCGGTGCCATGCCGTTTTCTTTACAGGACTGCTATTTAGCTACGGCTGTGAGTGGTAAGGCCATTGGTGCATTAAGTGGGCTAGCATTTGTATTTTCGCAATCACTTGTACCCTCATCTGCCGATCTACCCGCTTATCTTGATTTAGCAAATTATCAGCAAGATGCCATACCATTTACATTACCTGCTGTATTACTGAGCAATGTGGAGACGGCATTGCAAGCCTATCCAGCACGTTATGAGCAGCTACAGCAACGCTTTCAATCGCTACTGCAGCTACCAATCATGCAATTTCAATATCCAACAATTCAATATCCGATGCTGATAACGGTTCAATTGCCTAATACTTATGCTAACCTACTTATGGATTTAGCATTAAATGGACTATTCGTTCATGGTGAAAGCCAGTATTTACGTCAAAAGAATTTCATTCAATTTTCTGTGATACAACCAGATTTTGATGAAGCTTTTGCTCGACTTAGCGAGATACTGAGCTATTATGAACAGGTGATCGAGGTGTGAGGAAAACTATTACAGGAAAAAGTCCTTTAAATTTAAAGGCGAGCCAGTTGTGTTAAGGCCTATTAATAATTTTAAACGTGCCTTTTGGCCATTAATACCTGTGGCGAATATGGCGCCTAAGTCTTCTAGCATTTTACCACCACCCACATAGCCATAAACACCTTCTGCAATTCCATTAAAGCAGCGGGAAACAAGTACAACTGGGATGTCTCGCTGTATAAGGCTTTCAATTCCCTTTACAACATATGGTGGGACATTCCCTTGACCTAGTCCTTCTAGCACAACACCATCATATTTACATGCAAGCACGACATCCAATAAATCTTCTTCCATACCAGCATACACTTTTAGCATGGCGACACGCTTGGATAAATTGTTAACATCTACATATTGTCGACGAATTGGTGCGTGATGGAATAAGATTCGGGATTTAGTAATAAGTCCAATCGGTCCATATTGTGGAGATTGGAAAGTATTCACTGAACTTGTGCTTGTTTTTGTTGTATTTACAGCAAGATGAACCTCATCATTCATCACAACAAGAACACCTTTATCACGTGCTTCTTCATCAACAGCTACTCGGACTGCCTCCACTAAATTATAAATCCCATCTGCTCCAAGTTCGTTAGATGAACGCATAGCTCCTGTTAGCACAATAGGAATGGCTAAATTCGTTGTTAGCTCTAAGAAATAGGCGGTTTCTTCCAATGTATCTGTACCATGTGTGATGACCACGCCGTCAATTGGCTGTGCGTCAATTTGTTCCAAAATCAAGTTACGCAATAAAAGCATCTCTTTCGGCGTAATATGTGGAGAAGGAAGGTTAAAAGCTTCTATTTCTATAATGCTTGCTAGTGAAGCGAGTTTATTACTTTCCATCATTAGAGGATTTTCCTTATTTGGCATGACCGCTCCTTCAGCACTCATTGCCATGGAGATTGTGCCGCCAGTATGAATTAATAAAATTGTTTTTTTCATAAAAAATAAATCTCCTTTTAAAAAGTTTTTTTGTCATTACATGGTATAATAATAGCAGTCTATTGTTGAAAGGAGCCGGCATCATGATCATTTTATTATCTGCTGCCATTGCTCCCGGTCTAGCGCTTTTTAGTTATTTCTATTTGCGCAATCAGATGGCTACGGAGCCAAGAAGAACTTTACTACAAACGTTTTTATACGGCGCATTTTTAACGTTCCCAATCATGTTTTTACAGTATGTATTAACAGAGGAAGGGGTTTTTCGATATCTTTATCTTCAAGACGTACTATTTTCAAGTGTCATTGAAGAATTTTTTAAATGGTTTGTGCTATTAATTGCCATCTATAATCATATAGAATTTGATGACCCTTACGATGGTATATTGTATGGGGCAAGCATTTCGCTCGGCTTTGCTACGATTGAAAATGTTCTTTATCTACTTTCATTTGGCTTAGACACGGCATTTATGCGAGCCTTATTACCAGTATCAAGTCATGCTTTGTTCGGTGTCGTAATGGGCTATTATTATGGACGAGCTAAGTTTTCGAAACTTGTTAAGACAAAAGAAATGATTGCTATGGCGCTTTGTGCACCAGTCGTACTTCACATTCTATACAATACAATATTATCATTCAAAGGTCACTGGGTTTATTTAATGATTCCTTTTATGTTGTTTTTATGGTGGTTTGGCTTGCGCAAAGTGAAGCTTGCACATTATCATCTGGTGCAGCATTTGCATATGCAAAAGAAAATATAAAGCGTAGAAATCGTCAAAGATTTCTACGCTTTATTTCATTTTTATCATGTATAAATTACTCCTTTTGTTTCAAGCTATAAAAAAAAGGAGTGATAAAAGTGCGTTTAGTAAGCATACTTTTTGCTTTGATATTAGGAATTAGTATAATTGCGATTCCTCAAAATGATGCCAATGCATTTAGCGATCAGCAAATTACTCGGGGTGCCTATGGAGATGATGTCGTTGAATTGCAAGCGAGGCTACAATACTTAGGTTTTTATAAGAGTAAAATTGATGGAAAATTTGGCTACAACACATACTGGGCTTTACGTAATTTCCAAGAAAATTATGGGTTACCAGTAGACGGAATTGCAGGCGCTAAGACAAAGAAAGCATTAACGGGCAATTCAGATTATGATGAAAAATGGGTGAAAGCTCAATTAAATGCAGGGAATCAATTTACTTATTATGGTGGGAAGCCACTTGATCAGCAAGTGAAAAAGAATACTAGTGGTGGCACTAGCAATAGTAGTGGAAGTAGTAATAATAATGGAACACAGACACAAGTTCCTCCCAAATATACAGAGCGTGATTTACAACTAATGGCGAATGCGGTATATGGAGAGGCAAGGGGAGAACCATATGAAGGACAAGTAGCAGTTGCTGCAGTTATTTTGAATCGTTTGGAAAGCCCAGATTTCCCGAATACTATTTCAGGGATCATTTTCCAACCGTTAGCATTTACGGCCGTTGCAGATGGACAAATTTGGCTTGAGCCAAATGAGCGAGCAAAAGAAGCGGTTATTGATGCCATGAACGGCTGGGACCCTTCAGAAAATGCATTGTATTATTTCAATCCAAAAACTGCAACGAGCAAATGGATTTGGTCACGTCCACAAATCAAACAAATTGGAGAGCATATTTTCTGTTCATAGAAAGGAGGAACCTAGATGAAAACTTGGCTCGTGGTCTTAACGATTGCCGTTATTGGGTTAGGGGCTTACAGCATTGATTTGCATGGAGATAAAGAAGATTTACAACGTACCGTGCTAGCACAATATACAGATAAGTTAACGGATGCATCTGAAAAACTTTCCCATCTTCAACGCTCGGTATCACAATCCCTGTTGTTTCAAGATGAGCAGGCGATTCACAATGAACTAGATTCGGTTTGGCGTTTAAGCTCAGAAGTTCGTTCTTCTATTGCGAATATTCCAATAGGACAAGAGCTATCAAGCGAATGGATGAACTATCTAGGTCGACTTGGCGATGAAGCAAAAAGGACAGCGAAAACAGGGGATTATGAAGCTTGGCGTGAAAAAATGCCCCAGGTTTCAACAAATTTACAATCTCTTTCCGATGAATGGACAGCTGCAACCGTCGATTTCTATAAGCATGATGGAAAAATGGATGTTTGGCTACAGCAAGTGGACAATAAAAATCCAAATAGCCAATTTGATACTGTAAAAGATACATTAAAGGGCTACGGCGAAAAGGATTTCCCGTTAACTTTATCTGAATCTGATTGGCAGAAAAAAATTGAGTTAAAGGCATTACAGGATGCGGTTATTACCGAAAAAGAAGCACTAGAAAAAGTGAAATACTTATTCCCAGTCATTAAAGATGCTACATTTACAGTTACAAAAAGTAGTGATACAGCACCATATCCTTTTTATCATATCCAATTCCACCAAGGGATTCGATTAGGGTATGTTGATCTAACAGAAAAGGGTGGACATTTATTATCCTATTTAGTAGAACGTCCTGTGGATGAAGCCAAGTTATCACAAGAGGAAGTTATGAAAAAAGCGCAGGAATATGTGAAGAAATTAGGCATGAAAGATGTAGCCTATGTGGAATCACGCGAAAATCATCAAGCTTGGCATGTGACATTTGCTCGTGTCCATCCTGGAGATAATGCGTTAATCTACGCTGATGGTGTTCAATTGAAAGTAGCGAAAGATACAGGTGAGCTGTTAGGTGCAAATGCAATGGAATATATTCAAGAAGAAAATATTAAAAAGCAAACAGCTAAGCCGATTGATTGGAAAACGTTCTTCCAAGACGATATTCAAGTACAAGAGGTGAAAAATATCTACACAGATAATGGACAATTTGAGCAACGTCTTTGCTATGAGGTCATTGCATTGCGTGATGGTAATACGCAGGAAACATTTAGAATTGTAATTGATGCGGAAAACCATAATGTATTAAAAGTGGAATATCTAACTTAATCAATGATGCCTCCGCTCTGTATGAACTTGACATGAAAATACTACCAATTTTTATAGCCAAAATAAGCTTCTCATGAGATAATTAAACTATATTTTTCGCACGGGGAGATGCTCATGGAAATAAAAATTGGTACACAATTACAACTTGAACCAACTTATACAGAACGGTTGGAGAAATTCCGCTGTAAAGTTGTAGAGCAAAAAGATAATATTCTTTATATTGATTATCCGGTTAATATGGTAACAAAGAAAACGGCATTTTTAATAGATGGCTCAGAATTTAGAGCAACTTTTCGTACTGAGGATAAGCAATCCTTTGCCTTTAATACAGAGGTAGTTGGCCGTAAAGCAGGTAATATACCAATGATTATGTTGCATTGTCCAACACCAGAGGAGTTTATAAAAATTCAGCGACGAGAATATGTTCGTGTAGAGACACAAGTAGACGTTGCTATTCAGTTGAAAGACTATAAATATCAACTTGTGACTGTGGATATTAGTGCAGGAGGCCTAGCTGTCATGTTGAAAGGTCAAGTAGCTTTCACTGAGGGTGATGAAGTAAAACTAACCATTGTATTGCCATTTGCCAATGGAGATGTCAAGTATGTCATTACAGAAGCGCTGATCGTACGTATTTTTGAAAAAGAGGATAAACGCATTGCAACAATCCAACTAACAGATACAGATGACGTCGATCAACAGCATATCGTCCGTTTTTGCTTTGAACGTCAATTAGTCAATCGTCGTAAAGAAATGAACCCTTTTAATGTTTAATTTCCTTTATGAATATTTTGATGAAGCCCTCTCCTAGTAGAGGGCTTTTTTGAGGTTATATGATACAATAAGAGGTGCAGAAAGTAGGGAAGAATATGAAGAAAAACATTCAAATTGCGATAGATGGGCCTGCTGGTGCTGGCAAAAGTACAATCGCGAAAATTGTTGCTGAAGCACTTGGCTTTACATACATTGACACAGGCGCAATGTATCGAGCAGTTACGTATAAAGCGATGCAACAAAACATACATTTAGATGATGAAGCAAAATTAGCAGAGATGCTTGAAGTAAGCACAATTGAATTAAAACCGTCACCTCAGGGACAGCTTGTTTTTTTAGATGGTCACAATGTGTCAGCGGAAATACGCTCTAACGAGGTCACTTCATCAGTCTCACAAGTAGCTGCCCATGCGAAGGTTCGTGAACTATTAGTTGCCCAACAGCAAAAACTTGCAGCTAATGGTGGTGTTGTCATGGATGGCCGCGATATTGCTACACATGTCTTAAAGGATGCAGAACTAAAGATTTTCATGTCTGCAACAGTAGAGGAGCGTGCTAGACGACGCTTGATTGATAATCAAAAAAGAGGAATTGACTCCTCTCTTGAAAAACTTCAGGAAGAAATTGCACTACGTGATAAAAAGGATAGCGAGCGTGAAGCATCGCCACTGATTCAAGCTGAAGATGCGATCTTTTTAGATACAACAGCATTGTCCATTGATGATGCAGCACAAGCTATTTTAAAATTAGCAGAAGAAAAAATGCTATAAATCCTAAAATTTCAGACATTTTTTGAATTTAAAGGATTTATTTTTGTCTTTGTCTTCAATATCGAATAAAATAGTAAGGGAAGATGCGAAGGAGGGTTACATATGTCTGAAGAAATGAACTATGCAGAACAAACGTTTAACGAGGGTGATATCGTCAAAGGCATTGCCGCGCAAGTTGATGAAAAGGCAGTATCTGTATCAATTCCAGGTGCACCGTTTGATGGTATTGTACCGATTAGTGAATTATCAAGCTTACACATTGAGAAAGCGTCTGATGTCATCTCAGTTGGAGATGAATTAGAGTTGATGATTACAAAGGTTGAAGAAGAAAACTTTGTCCTATCAAAACGTAAAGTGGATGCTTTAAAAGCATGGGATACACTGGAGCAGCAATTTGCCGCTGAGGAAATTTTTGAAGCGGAAGTAAAGGATATTGTTAAAGGTGGTCTTGTCGTAGATTTAGGTGTACGTGGCTTTGTACCAGCATCGCTTGTAGAGGACTATTTCGTTGATGATTTTGAAGGCTATAAAGGGCAAACATTAAGCTTTAAAATTGTTGAGCTTGATAAGGATAAGAATCGCCTTATTTTATCTCATCGAGCAGTGGTTGAAGCAGAGAAAGCTTCACAAAAGAAAAATGTGATTAATCAAATAAAAGCTGGCGATGTATTGGATGGTAAAGTACAGCGTCTCGCGTCATTTGGTGCATTTATCGACCTAGGTGGTATTGACGGTCTTGTACACATCTCGCAAGTATCACATGAGCATGTGAGTGATGTGAGTGAGGTTTTAGCTGAAGGACAAGATGTAAAAGTAAAAGTTCTATCAGTGGACCCAGAAAATGAACGAATTTCTTTATCTATTAAGGAAACTATTCCTGGACCATGGTCCAATATTGAAGAACGTGCCGCAAAAGGCACTATTTTAGACGGTAGAGTGAAGCGACTTACTTCATTTGGCGCATTTGTGGAAGTATTCCCAGGCGTGGAGGGTTTAGTGCATATATCGCAAATTGCGCATAAGCACATTAACACGCCTCATGAAGCATTGAAAGAGGGACAAGAAGTACAGGTGAAGGTCCTTGATGTCAATGCTGACGAAGGCCGTCTAGCCCTAAGTATTAAAGAATTACTAGAAAATCCAGAAGCAGAAGAAGTAATCGACTATGAATTACCTGAAGAGAATACAGGCTTCTCATTCGGTGATGTCATTGGCGATAAACTAAAAAACTTTAAATAATGTATACAGCGAGGATGCATAAATGTATCCTCGCTATTTTTGTGGTTGATAGGATTATGAAAGTGAAGGATAGCATTTAAGAAGAGGATAAAATCTTTGAATTAAAGGATACAACTTTAAAAGTAGCGGATAAGAATCTTAAAGTGAAGGATAGCAATTAAGAAATGGATAAAATCTTTGAAATGAAGGATACAACTCTAAAAGTAGCGGATAAGAATCCTAAAGTGAAGGATAGCGACTAAGAAATGTAAAATCTTTGAATTAAAGGATAAGGTTTTAGCAGCAGCGGGTAAGATTCTCAAAATAAAGGATAGTTAATTAAAAAGGCGATAAAACCTTTATGACATCTGATAGCACGCTTAAAAAATGAGGTAACACCGTTTATCACCATACATAGCATTCTACATTATGGATATGATATGATATAATGGCATTTTTCGTGTATAATAGCGAAAGACAAGAAGTTGGAAGGATGAAGTACAGATGACGAAACCAGTAGTAGCCATCGTAGGTCGTCCGAACGTAGGTAAGTCGACGATTTTTAATCGTATCGTTGGAGAACGCGTTTCGATTGTGGAGGATATCCCAGGCGTAACACGGGACCGTATTTATAGTTCGGCAGAGTGGTTAACACACGATTTTAATATTATTGATACAGGTGGCATTGAAATAGGGGACGAGCCGTTTTTAGAACAGATTCGTCAACAAGCTGAAATTGCCATTGATGAAGCTGACGTTATTATTTTCATGACAAATGGTCGTGAAGGGGTAACGGCAGCAGATGAGCAAGTTGCTAAAATTCTATACAAAACAAAAAAACCAGTCGTATTAGCGGTTAATAAAATTGATAATCCTGATATGCGTGAAATGATTTATGATTTTTATGCACTTGGCTTCGGTGAACCTTGGCCAATCTCAGGTTCCCACGGTTTAGGTTTAGGGGATTTATTGGACGAATGTGCAAAACATTTCCCGAAAGAAGATGAAGAGCAATATGGTGATGATGTCATTAAATTCTCTTTAATTGGTCGTCCGAATGTTGGAAAATCCTCTTTAGTGAATGCTTTCCTAGGGCAAGAACGTGTTATAGTTAGTAATATTGCAGGGACAACACGTGATGCGATTGATACGCCTTATGCATATGATGGACAGGAATATGTCATTATTGATACGGCGGGTATGCGTAAAAAAGGAAAGATCTATGAAACAACCGAGAAATATTCTGTGTTACGTGCGCTACGTGCTATTGAACGCTCAGACGTTGTTTTAGTAGTGCTGAATGCAGAAGAAGGTATTCAGGAGCAAGATAAAAAAATCGCTGGCTATGCACATGAGGCTGGAAAAGCTGTGATCATTGTTGTGAATAAATGGGATGCCATTGAAAAAGATGAAAAAACAATGAATGTCTTTACACAGCAAATTCGTGAGCATTTCCTATTTTTAGATTATGCCCCAATTATTTTTGTATCGGCGAATACAAAACAGCGTGTGCATCAAATTTTACCGATTATCCAACGTGTCAGCGAGAATCATGCGATGCGTATTCAGTCCTCTATTTTAAATGAAGTGATTGAGGACTCAGTGGCTCGTAATCCTGCACCGACAGATAAAGGTCGTCGTTTACGTATTTACTATGCTACTCAGGTAGCGATTAAGCCACCAACATTCGTTATTTTTGTGAATGAACCTGAGCTTATGCATTTCTCATACGAACGCTTCTTAGAAAATCGTATTCGCGAAACATTTGACTTTGAAGGGACGCCAATTCGTTTAATTACACGTGCGCGTGCTTAAGGCAATAGCTATACACATACAATACGCCAACCCGACATTATTGTTGGGTGGCGTCTTTTTACAAGAAAGAACTTACTTAATAGACAACCCAGCAAAGGGAGGATTTTGTTATGGAAAAAGTTTGTGTGTTAGGGGCAGGCTCATGGGGTACTGCACTGGCAATGGTACTAGCGGAAAATGGACATGATACGCTTGTATGGACACATAGAGCTGAGCAGGCAGAAGAAATCAATCAACTGCATACGAATAAAAAATATTTACCAGAAACCATTCTACCTGTAAATTTACATGCGACGAGTGATATGGCGAAGGTAGCTACTCATGCAGAAACCATTGTTGTGGCTGTTCCAACCAAAGCGATTCGTGAAGTATGCGAGAAACTAACGGCTGAATTAACAAAAAAAGTGTTGTTTGTCCATGTTTCGAAAGGAATTGAGCCTGACTCATTAAAACGAATATCTGAAATTTTAGCAGAGAGCTTACCAGCTATGTATGTGGAAGAAATTGTTGTTCTTTCTGGGCCAAGTCATGCAGAAGAAGTGGTGCTGCATCATCCTACAACGGTTACTGCAGCTTGTGCCAATATTGATGCTGCTGAAAAGGTACAGGATTTATTTATGAATCAGTTCTTCCGCGTCTATACAAATGAAGATATCATTGGTGTAGAAATAGGAGGAGCGTTGAAAAACGTTATCGCTTTAGCAGCAGGTATTACTGATGGCTTAAATTATGGAGACAATGCGAAAGCGGCACTTATCACGCGAGGTCTTGCAGAAATTTCACGGTTAGGTGTAAAAATGGGCGGTAATCCATTTACGTTCTCAGGGCTTACAGGTATGGGGGATTTAATTGTAACCTGTACAAGTGTTCACTCGCGGAACTGGCGTGCAGGAAATATGTTAGGGCAAGGTATGAAGCTACAAGAAGTGCTGGATCAAATGGGCATGGTCGTTGAAGGTGTCCGTACCACGAAGGCAGCCTATCAATTAGCAGAGAAATATGGTGTCGCCATGCCGATTTCCACAGAGCTCTATAGTGTGCTATTTAATGATGTTGAACCGAAAGTAGCAGTAGATGCCTTAATGATGCGTATGAAAAAACGAGAAATAGACGATATGAAGCATTAATATTAATTTTTTGATTAGACTTGTCATAAAATGGACATAAATAAGGTGTCTCAACGAATCTGTTGAGACGCCTTATTGTGTGCCACTAGTTGAATAGAAATACATGCTAAAAGAGTTGTCCATTTCTTGATAGTTATAGGACAACTATTTCTTTTTAGCAAAAGCACATAGTATAATATACTTTGGTTGTGTCTTGACATTCAAAGAAAGGTGGTTTTTTGAAATGGGCCCGTTAGCTCATATGCCTGCGCTTGATGTAATGTGGGTGTCGTTTTATTGCATCGCATTTATGATTATATCAGTCGGCTTAATTTATTTAGCGCGAAATAAGATTTCAAATGTATTTTTACGAACAGTCGTAAATTTATGTGCATACATACTGTTTGGACTTGGCACATTTTTAATGGTACTTGTAGTTGCCACTTGGCCAGCATAAAAAATAATGAGGTGTCAGTAACATGAAAAAACTAAGTGCTTTGCTGTTGGTATTTGCAACCGCCATACTGTTAGTAGGATGTGCGTACCCAGAAGACGAAAAAAGGGCTAAGGTTACGCCTGATGTCGATCAACTAGCTGCAGTTCAACGTGCCGTGGATGAATATCGTGAAGCAACAGGTGGACTAGTACCAATTAAAAATAGCGAGCTAGATACGGATATCTATATCAAATATTTAATCGATTTTGAAAAACTTATGCCGAAGTATTTGGCGACAATCCCTGGAAATGCCTATGAAAAAGGTGGTATATATCAATATATCATTTGGGACCCTGAAAATGAGGCATCCGTCAAATTAGTAGATTTAAATGCGGCAGAGCGTATACGTGAAATAGGTATTCGTAAACTATCTACACAGTATTTACCAATAAAAGGGTCAATTTCAGATAATGTTTATCAGATCAACTATAAAGATTTGGGTTATAAAACAGAGGTAACTGTAAAAAGTCCCTATTCTGGCGTCGAGTTACCGCTTTTCATGACTGGTGATGGTGAATTACATGTAGACTATGCTGTGGATTTAGGACAACTATTAAAAGAAGATAAGCCAAATGTAAAGCCAGGCGATGATATTCGCCAACTGCTTGTCGACAAATTTCCAGTGGTCCCTGCCTATTCTATTCCCTATACAGTGGACGAGAATGGAGAGCCTATCTATGATATGAAAACATATAATGCGGATGTTAAAAAGGCGAAAGAACAACAAAAACAAGAGGCAGAAGCCGCCGAGAAAAAAGAAAACTAGCAAACAAGCTCCTTACATTTGTGAGGGGCTTTTTCATATTTGTCTACAGGCTCGCATATAGTGAAAAAGCGTAGATAAAGGAGGCAGAAACCTTGAGTGAAGCAGTATTTAGAGAAATTGCAGAGCGCACAAATGGCGATGTTTATATTGGTGTTGTCGGTCCAGTACGTGTAGGTAAATCAACATTTGTAAAAAAGGTAATGGAATCAGTCGTGTTACCAAACATTGTGGATGAAACGGAAAGAATGCGAGCACAAGATGAGTTGCCACAAAGTTCTCCGGGGCCAGTCATTATGACTGCTGAGCCGAAGTTTGTGCCTGCCCAAGCAACCCGTATTGTGGTCGGTGACGATGAAATGCCATTTCAAATTCGATTAGCAGATTGTGTGGGTTATATTATTGATGGGACAAAAGGCTATGAAGATGAAAATGGACCTAAATTTGTTCATACTCCTTGGCATACGGAGCCAATTCCGTTTCAGGAAGCCGCTAAAATTGGCACAGATAAGGTGATTCGCGATCATGCGAATATTGGTATTGTCGTAACGACTGATGGTACAGTGAACGGAATCAGTCGAAGAGCAGCAGAGAAGGCAGAAGAGGAAATTGTAGAGCAATTAAAAGAAATCGGCAAACCATTTGTCATCTTACTCAATTGCCAAATGCCTGCGAGAGAAGAAACGGTACAGCTTCGCAATGAATTGTTTGAACGTTACAATGTACCTGTTATTGCGATGTCCATTGATCAAATGAGAGAAGCGGATATTCAATATATTTTACAAGAGGCGTTATTTGAATTCCCAATTCGTACCATTGAAGTGGAAAAACCAGACTGGCTGGATGTATTAGATGCTACACATCCATTAAACGTTGCATTAATTGATTCGATGGAGGAAGTCCTTTCTTCTGTGATGAAAATTCGAGATGTGCAACAGGCGTCAGATGCCTTTAAAGCCATTGACTTTATTGACCAAAGTGAAGTTGTTCATGTAGATGCAGGTGTAGGAACAGCTGTAATTCGGGTATCCCTACAGGGTGAATTGTATAAATCAGTTTGTAATGAA
This sequence comes from Lysinibacillus sp. G01H, assembly GCF_028872195.1. Lineage (NCBI taxonomy): Bacteria > Bacillati > Bacillota > Bacilli > Caryophanales > Bacillaceae > Lysinibacillus > Lysinibacillus sp. G01H. Next base: position 1,467,183 of record NZ_CP118397.1, read on the forward strand.
TGGCTAGAAGAACCAATTGAAACGAAAAAAGATTGGTTACTCTTTATCAAAGAGGCGGCAGAGGCAAAAGAGGCCCAAAAACGCTTTAAAAGTGCTATTCACGATGCTGATACGACAGGATATGGGGTGACATTGCCAATGATGCAGGAATTTGAGCCAACAGCCCCAGAGCTCATTAAACAGAATAATTTCTTTGGTGTACGAATGAAGGCAAAAGCACCATCCTATCATATTATCCGGGTTGATATGGAGTCAGAATTTGCACCGTTAATTGGCTCAGAGTTCCATAGTCAGCAACTTTTAAAAGATTTAAATCATGCTTATTTACATGATCGTGATGCCTTATGGAATACACAATTATTTGGCACACCATTGCACGAAGTATTAAAAGAGGGGATTCGCTATAAAATGGATGCAGTTCCACATACTGCTAAAAAACGTATGCGTCAGACGATTGAACGTATGGTTAATGAAGGGGATCGTGGTTTAGTAACATTTATTTTATAGTGATAAAATTCAGAAAAAATGCAAAAAATATACGCAGGGCTTTTCGTTTTTATGCGAAAAGTCCTTTTATTTTTGTTTTTTGGGTGAAAAACTGATTTTTTGGTTATAATCATGTATGAATACAGTTGCGTAGCGGTTTTCTATGTGTTACTCTTTTTACAGAATTGGTTCATGACCCTTTGAGAGGAGGTGAATGGTGTGAATAAAACAGAATTAGTAAACTCTGTTGCTGAAGCTGCAGGTCTTTCTAAGAAAGACGCTTCTAAAGCAGTTGAAGCTGTATTTGATACAATTCAAGATGCTCTTGCAAAGGGTGACAAAGTACAATTAATTGGTTTTGGTAACTTTGAAGTACGTGAACGTGCGGCTCGTAAAGGTCGTAACCCACAAACTGGTAAAGAAATCGAAATCGCTGCTAGCAAGGTGCCTGCTTTCAAACCAGGTAAAGCGCTTAAAGACGCGGTAAAATAATACACGTCTAGTAGTTACATAGAGCAGTCTTCATGTTAACGAACATGAAGGCTGCTCTTTTTAGCTTCAAAATTTGTATTTTACATAATAATATACAGTGATTTGCTTATCTAGAAGCGAATTTCTGATGAATCAGGTAAGTCATTTTGCGCTTACCTTTTGGATGTGCTACGATGCATAGGGAAATGTGTAATGTTTTGATATGCAGGAGGTTTTTTTGATGTCGAATATTGATTTATTGAAAATAGAGGAAGCGGTAAAAATGATTTTAGAAGCGGTAGGTGAAGATGTTAATCGTGAAGGTTTATTGGATACGCCGAAGCGTGTAGCAAAAATGTATGCAGAAATGTTCAGCGGCTTGCATGAGGATGCTAAAGAGTACTTTAAAACGGTGTTTCATGAAGATCATGAAGAACTAGTGCTTGTCAAAGATATACCTTTTTATTCGATGTGTGAGCATCATCTAGTACCTTTCTATGGCAAAGCACATGTTGCATACATACCAAATGACGGCGTTGTTGCAGGACTGAGTAAGTTAGGACGTGCAGTGGAGACGATTGCCCGCAGACCACAACTACAAGAGCGTATTACCTCTTCAGTAGCGGACACAATTATGGAGATGCTTTCGCCAAAAGGTGTTTATGTTGTGATCGAGGCAGAGCATATGTGTATGACAATGCGTGGATTGAAAAAACCTGGTTCCAAAACGGTGACATCTGTTGCACGTGGTATTTATGAGGAAGATGAAGTGAAACGTAGAGAAGTGCTGTCATTTATTCAAATGTCTTAAATTGCGTGTCTAATTATGTTATGATGAACTAAGAATTTGTCGGATTTAAGGAGTGTACAAAGATGTCACAAGATTATATTGTTATTCAAGCAGAAGAAGATGGTGTACATGTCATTGGATTAACACGTGGAACAGATACGAAATTCCATCATTCAGAGAAATTAGATGCCGGCGAAGTAATGATTGCTCAATTTACAGAACACACATCTGCCATGAAAATACGCGGTAAAGCGCAAATTCATACAGCACATGGCGTGATCAATAGCGAAGCGAAAAAATAAGAGACTTTGTTTCTGACGATAGGTTTTAATGCTGTTCAACGTTCTACAGCACATATAAAAACACTAGATGTGAAAAACTGAGTATAAGGTCTATGGGCAGTTAGCATTCCAACATTCAATTTTGGGAGAGCTTTACTGCCTGTGCTATGAAGAAAGCAAATTTTTTTTATTCCGCATCGTTGCGTATGCTATAATGACTCAGTAAGCAAGCGTTTAGCCTTGTACAGGGCTAACGTATCTGAAAGTGAAATGGAGTAAGGTCTATGAATGCAACATACATTCAAAATTCAATTGCACAGTTAAAAACAGAGATTTTCATGGATGTTCGTCATAGAACTTTGCAAAAATACACAGGTGTACCTGTGCTAGATGAAAATCAACTGTTTTATTTGTTAATCCCGTTTTTGAATGGTGAAGAGTGGCAACAAGAGCAACAAGAGGCTGCAATTACTGTTGGCATAGTGTACGCAGCATTAGCGGCTCACGATCATATAAAAGAATTAGACGCAACATCAAAAGAACAGCAGCTTACCGTTTTAGCTGGGGATTTTTATAGTGGTCGTTATTATGAAATATTAGCAATGTCAGGGAATGTCGCATTGATTCGAAACTTGTCACAAGGTATTGTGGCACGATGTGAAAACCAAATTAAAGTTTATGAAAATAAACAACGAACAATGGAACAGTGGTATACGTCGATGAGTACGATAGAATCAGGGTTAATTGCTCAATTTTTTGATCTTTATTCTTTCGGTGAATATATACCACTTATAGAAAAAAGCTTATTAATCTTGCGTTTAGAAAAAGAATGGACAGCTTATCAACGTGGGCAAATGTCTTTAATGGGTAAGGCACTAGAAGAAAGTGTCAGACGTAATGGCGCAACCTTTAATAGCGTCATCCAAGGGAAAATTGTGCATTTAAAAACAGAGCTATCACAGATCATTAATCAGGCATCCTTTTTACAAAGTGATATCAAACAAGCTTTACATGCACATGTAGAGGCATCCATTGCTTCTACTAACGGATAAGAGAGGTTTTTCAAAATGGCTAAAACGAAAGAAGAACACGTTCACGAAGTATTTGAAAGTATTTCGGAAAACTACGATAAAATGAATGGTGTAATTAGTTTCCAGATGCATGTTGGCTGGCGTAACGATACGATGAAGCACATGGCTGTAAAACCTGGATCAAAAGCACTTGATGTATGCTGTGGCACCGCAGACTGGACAATCGCATTGGCAGAGGCTGTTGGTGAAAGTGGAGAAGTAAAAGGGCTAGACTTTAGTCAAAACATGCTGAAAGTTGGCGAAAAAAAGGTAGAGCCATACCCACAAATTGAACTAGTTCATGGAAATGCGATGGAGTTGCCTTTTCCAGATGATACGTTTGATTATGTGACAATCGGCTTTGGTCTTCGCAATGTACCTGATTATTTACAAGTTTTGAAGGAAATGCATCGTGTTGTTAAACCAGGTGGAATGGTGGTTTGTTTAGAAACATCTCAATCTGAAATTCCTGGTTATCGTCAGTTGTTCCGTTTTTATTTTAAATATATAATGCCGATATTTGGTAAAATATTTGCGAAAAGCTATAAGGAGTATTCTTGGCTTCAGGAATCTGCGAATGATTTCCCAGGTATGAAAAGGTTAGCGGCATTGTTTGAGCAGGCAGGATTAGAAAAAGTAACGTACAAAGCATACAGTGGCGGGGCTGCGGCAATGCATATGGGCTTTAAAAAGATACGTTAATGGGGGAAGGTTTTCACACGTGGAAAAGATGAAGTTAAAACTACTCTATTCCGATTTGAAATCAGATATCGAAATCATTGAACAAGAGTTAGAAAAAGCGGTGGACTCGTCTTCATATTTGATCAACGATGCTTCTCTCCATTTATTACAAGCTGGTGGCAAACGGATAAGACCAATTTTTGTGTTACTAGGCGCAAAATTTGGTGATTATGACATTGAGAAGATGAAGGATGTAGCAGTACCTTTAGAACTCATTCATATGGCATCGCTTGTACATGATGATGTCATTGACGACTCCAATATGCGAAGAGGGCGCCCGACTGTCAAATCACAGTGGAATAACAGGGTAGCAATGTACACAGGCGATTTTATTTTCGCACGTGCGCTGGAATATATAACAAAGTTAGAAGACCCACTTGTACATCAAATTTTAGCCCGTACGATGGTGGAGATTTGTAACGGTGAAGTCATTCAAATTGAAGATAAATTTAGATTAGATCAAGGTTTAAAAGATTATTTTAGAAGAATCAAACGCAAAACAGCATTACTTATTTCCTCAAGCTGTGAGCTAGGAGCTGTGGCAGCGGGGGTTGATAGTAAAACAGTTCGGCATTTAAAGCGCTTCGGCTACTTTGTAGGCATGAGCTTCCAAATTATCGATGATGTTTTAGATATTATGGCAACCGATAAAGAACTAGGGAAGCCAGCAGGTAGTGACTTACTACAGGGGAATATTACTTTACCGATTTTATTATTGAAAGATGATCCCGAGATGCAACCATACTTAGTTAAAGTGTTTGCAGGCACTTTAACAGAATCGGAACGTCAAAATATGTTGCAATATGTGCGTAAATCTCATGCAATTGAGCAAGCTAATCGTATGAGTGATAAATATTTGAAAAAAGCCTTACAGGAAATTGATGCTTTACCAAAACATCCTGTTAAGAAAAAATTACGTGATGTAGCATTGTTCATGGGTAAGCGCAAATTCTAGCTTTTTGTTGTACAAAAGCTCATTTTTTGTTAATATTTATCGGTAGGTGTAAAACCTGTTAGACGAATTTAAGGAGTGTTTTAAACATGGCAATTGAACAAACTTTTTTAATGGTTAAGCCTGACGGCGTTGAACGTCAAGTAATTGGAGACATCGTTGATCGTTTCGAACGTCGCGGTTTTGTAATGAAAGGTGCTAAATTAATGGTAATTCCTAAAGAATTAGCAGAAAAGCACTATGCTGAGCATGCTGAGCGTCCATTCTTCGGTGAATTAGTTGATTTCATCACTTCTGGTCCTGTATTCGCTATGGTATGGGAAGGCGAGAACGTAATCAAGCTTGCTCGTACAATGATGGGTGCAACAAAACCTGAAGAATCTAACCCAGGTACAATCCGTGGTGACTACGCAACAACTGTTTCTCACAACATCATCCACGGTTCTGACTCTCTTGCTTCTGCAGAGCGCGAAATCGGCTTATTCTTCGGTGAAGATTTAGTTTAATTTCGAATCTAAGAAGCGTAGCGAAAATAACTACGAATAGAACTCAATAAAAAAATCATCTATTTTTCCGATGTAACTTTTACCTTCTAACAAAAAATGTTAGGGGGTTTTTTATTTGTCAAAATCATTTAATAAAGTTAACACAAACATTGATTTAAGCTTATTGACTATCAAAACTGAAAAAGAATCAAAGAGAGAAATGGTGACAAAAATCAATAACTCAATAGTTAAAATGGATACGTTTGATGAATTGGACAACAGAAATATAACCGTTAAACACGCGATACAAATTTTAAATCAACAATGGCGACTAAATGGATTAAGAACAAGGACAATTGATAGTTACAACTATAATTTTAAGCGATTTGTTGAAGTTACTAAAGTTGAATATCTCCACGAAATCAACAATGAAAAAATTTATCAATATTTATCAAGTTTCAAAAATGCAAAGGACACATCTCTACATGGTCGTTTAAAGCAAATTAAAGCCGTTTTAAGCAAGTGTCACGATAATGGTTGGTATAACTCAAAGTTTTGGACAAACATCAAAATAAAAGTAAATACAAGCGTTAAGGAAGCTACTACAGAAAGAGAACTGGCACTTTTGTTATCACTTTTAGATAAATCAACGTATTCGGGATTACGTGATAGCATAGCGATTTTACTTTTATACAAAACAGGTATTCGAATTAAAACATTAGGTGCGTTGAGAGAACAGAATATTGATTTTGAAAATATGCTTTTGTAGTTACAAGGAGAGATAATGAAATCGCATAGACCATTGATTCTCCCTTTAGATGATGAAATGTGTACTTTATTAAGAGAGTTAATTTCAATAAATGATGATATTAGGAAAGAACAAAGAGAAAAGAATGATTATATTTTTCTTTCAAACATAGGCGTACCAATTTCAAATACAGTTTCACCGTCCAATTTAATTGCAAAGAATTTATGGGTGTACAGTAAAAAGTGGAATTTGAAGAACGTTAATCCTCACTCTATTAGAAGATTGTATGCCCAGAATTTGGTGAAACGTGGAGCCGATATAAATTTAGTATCTCATGCACTAGCTCATTCTGACTTATCGACAACTACGAGATATTTGGGGTTAGATGTTGATACAGTAGCAAAGAATTTACGTGATTTTTTATAAGTGCTAACATATGATAACCATCATTAGTACAGAGATAAGAGCCGCCTATAATGAAACAGCTAATACAGTTACATTTGAAACATTCATTGATTTACCCGTTGGTAAGTTGATTAAGATAGGCGAGGTCACATTAACGAAACAAGAGATATTCATTATGTGAAAGTATTTCTATGATGCAAAGGATAGATGCGCTTTATAGAATGATTGTATAGATAGATTTTAAATATTTATAAATTAAATGCATGTTAAGGTTTTGGTTGCAAAACCAGCATCTTTTCGTTTTATAGTTGGAATTATTGATTGTTTAATTTATAATATAATTAACTATAAAAGCAGATATTACGGTACTTGGAATAAATATATGTTCTTAAAAATTGGAAAACAAGTATATAATGATACAGGTAGAGAGTTTACAAAGTTGACTACATCAAAAATTCTAAAAGAATATTTAGATGAGCATCAATTAGGATTTTTTAAATTCGGTGTTGATAAAAAAGGCAATAAAACGAAGTTATTTATTTTATTCAGCAACGAGGAAGATACTTTTTATGGTCTTAGAAATGCAGAGGGCGGTCATAAAGCAACTGTTAGTATTAATCGAATTGTAGATGATTTAAAAGTGGATGGTATTGACTTACCACTTGAACGCTTGAAAATAGAAGCTGTTTCCGAAGCCGATAAAGAGAAATTAGGCGTAGATAAAGAAGCACATTTATTTGAGGTTTTTCTTCCTACAAAGGAGAATGCATAATCTAGCTTTCTAAGGCTGTTTTAGCAATAACCACACATAAGTAAATAAACCAAAATATCATAGGTCATAGAAGTAGCCATGCGAGTATAAACGCATGGCTTTTTTGCGTTTATGGATTCCATTTGTTGCGGTTACATCGGTTACACCAGTTACAGCTTTTTTGACTAAAAGGTTTATTAGGATTTTTTTCTTCTCTACATAAAAAAAATAAATGTATATCTTAACCAATAAAGTTGAGCAAGGTCATACGAACGGCAATGTGGTTAATTTAAAGGATTTAATGGGATAAGTATAATTAAATATGAAGGAGCTATTTTATGAAAAGCGATAAAAGTAAAGTGATTCAAGTGGATTTTGCGAATAAAGGTCAAGAACAGGATGAGGGGATTTTTATTGAGGAATTGAATGAGTGGCTTGGGATGAGCAGCAATGAGATTGATTTAGAAGGCTTTTCATGTGACTATGAGGCATTTATAGAGCGTGATTTTCAAGTATCTTTAGAAGCGTATTATCAAAATGTAGCGGAAGAAAAAGCAGCGTTAGAAAAAATTATTGAAAGAGAAGCAGGTGTAGTTTGGCATTATATTAATAATGCCAATGGCTTGCTAAAAGTAAGTGATTTTTATACGATTAAAGAGAAAATCAATGATACTTTTTTATTTGCACAAATTGCACTTGAAAGAGCCGTAGAGATAGAAGGCCTTTATTGTCTTGGTATTTAAAGAATGTGAAATTGATGAGGGGATTTTTACTGATGAGGTAGAAGGTATTTGTACAGTAGAAGAAAATAAGGAATATTTTAATAAAGCAATTTTTAATAGTTTAAGTGAAGAGCGGCAAAAATATTTAAGAAGCGTTTTTGGAGATATAGAGGAATAAGGAGAGTGGATGGAATGAATTAATTTCATTCACTTTTTTTGTATTTTAAATTAATGATTTATTTCTGATTATTAGGAGGTAAAAATGAATTTAGATGATATTGAAATTTTGTTTAGTGAATATATTATTGCAAATGAAAAAATAATTAGGAATTCTAGGGATAATTTAAAGCTTATATGTGAAAGACACTCGATTAATCATGATAAAAGTGAAAATAAATATGAAATTGCATATTTATTAGAAGAAAAAATAAAGGACATATTAGATGCTATACAAGGGGAGTTGGAGATTGAAAAGTTGAGAGAATTAAAATCTCATCTTTTATTGAAACAATATGGTTTGAATTTAGATTTCAATCATTATATCCAATACTTGGAATGCATAGCCACATATCGTACAAGCACTGAATTTCCATGTATTACAAATGATATTTGGTGGAGAAAGTTACTTCTAATTATTATGGATTACTTAAATGTATCTAACAGAAACTTTATACTTGAATATCCTGGAATGAATATGAAAGAAAGAAATGAAGGGGAAGCAATAAAATATTGGGTTGATAGAGGATACAGAATTAGAATTAAAAATGGTAAGGTCAAAATTGAGGATGAAGATTACGCAAGAATGGGGAGATGTATTGATAGATGTATAGAAAAAATAGGCGGAAAACATTTAATAGAGGTATTATTAAAGCTAAATCCATTAGATAAAGAAAACCTTAGATATAATTTATATAGACAGAAGAATAATTTAGAACTTAAAATTTCTTCAGGTATTCCGTTTGGTTATTTATTAAATCTCTCAGTAAAACATTATCATAGGAAACTGGACAAAGAAGTAAAGATAGAAAAAATAAATGATTTAATAGAAATGGTGAGACATTATATAGCTTTATTACAATTACAGACTTATAGCAACATGAGAGACTTTTTTATAACAAATGAGAATATTCTTGAACATATATATAACAATGTATTGTATGATAGTATTTTTCTATATAAACAATATAATCCTATATTTATATCCAGAATGGTTAAGGGAATACTACCTAGTTATTATAAAGCTATTAATTATAAAAAGGTATTTGGGAATTTAAAATTTGATGACATTTTAACATTAATCAATTATATTTTAAATCACCCATCACAGCAGCAATCGTTTAGAAGTTTTACAATAGACGGTTTACATGAGGTATTTAGTAAAATACAAACGGAAGATATAAGGAAATTTTTAGACTTATTTTCTCACCAAGATACTCCTAATAAGGATTTTGTTTATCCAAATAATAATCTAAGTGATTACGATAAGTTCCCTCTTTTAAAAATCAATCATGAGTACGTTTTAATTGATAGAACATTAAATGCATTTTCATTTTTTGATTGTTTTTGTGATATTTTAAGGAAAGAATATGGAAATCGTTTTGATGATGACTTAGGGGTTTCTTTAGAAGAATTTATTAAAGAACTATTAGAGAAAAGTAATATTGAGTTTTCTAGTGGATATTATAAAGAAAATGAAGAATGTGATATTGTTATAGAAACCAATAAGTTTATATTCTTTTTAGAAATTAAAAAGAAGCCGTTGACAAAAAAGTCTTTAACAGGTGATGGTGTTAAATTATTTTCTGATATTTCCAAAAGTATTTTGGTTTCCCAATCTCAACTTGGAAAACATGAACTGAATTTGATTAAAGATAAAAAAATAGATTTATATAGTAAAAGAGGGAAGATAAAGAAAGGTACTATACCAATAAAATCTATTGAATATAAAAATAAAACGATAGAAAGAATAAGTGTGAATTTAAATGAATTCGGAATATTAAGTGATAAAATGATGATTCAAAAGATACTAGGATTTTTAACAGGAGCAGAGTTGAAAGCTTTAGATAATTCTCGGGATGATGAATTAGATGAAATTAGAATAAAAGCAAAGCATCTGTTGAAACAGTATGATGAACATAAATTATTAGAAAATGATATAGATTTGAGGAAAAAGTATTTTAATTCTTCTTTCATGAGTTTACAAATGCTCATGTATAGATTACAAAATGTATCAAATAATGATGAATTTGAAAATGATTACTTGGCAGGAAAATATACAACATCAGGAACTGGAGATTGTTATACAGAGTATTTTTTAATTAAGAATTTGAAACCTTAACATAAAATGATACCAATTGATAGATATATTATAGAACTAGCAAGGTATTCGAACATAGTTTGTAATATGTGGTTCACTCTATTCGAGAGATGTTAAAAACTCTAATCCTTAGTTGTTCTAATTTGAGCTATTGCTATGTTGACGAAATTGATTTCCTGAAAATTAACTAAATACGAATTGTAAAAATCTCTGTAGGTTGCAGGGATTTTTTTGTTTCTATATACTTTGAGATTTCAAAGCTTTGAAAATTGCGGAAAAATTAAAATAGAGGGAGGTATATCAAAATAATATTGTAATTGATTTGATAAATTAGTTGAAATACTTCCAAATAGTACCGTATACTTTTCTTCAATGAGATAATAGTCTTATTGATTCACTTGTGTAAAATAGCCTATTTTAAATAGATACTATAAACAATATTTTTATATTTATTCTATTATTGAGGTGATTATTCTTGGAGGGAAAAATGGATATCAAGTTTGGTAAGGAACTATTAAAAGAGGTTGATGTTGTAGTAAAGAAAGTTCTTGATAAAAAATTTACTAATCCAAAATATCCAAAAGATTTTGATATAGAAGATTACGTAATCTTAGGATTATTTGATGGCATTGTATCAAGATTTGATTCTATTTTATATTTAGCAGAAGCGGATAAATTTTTTGGAATAGAGGCAATTGCAAGAGGAATTTTAGAGGCACATGCGTATTTAATCTATATTTTAGAAAAAGATACTGTTAAAAGGTCTAAAGCTTATTTTTATTCTGTTAAGAAAAAAGAATTAGATATATATAATGGAATAATTGCAGAAGATGTAGAAGGCATAGAATTAAGAAGGTTTTTAAATATTTCTAAAGAGAAATTTATAGAAGAATTTGAGGATAAAGCAAATGAAATGCATGAAAAAATCATCAAACATATAGGTATAAAAAAGAAAAACTGGTATCAAAGTGAGAAGGGGAATAATAACTTCAGAGAGTTGTGTGAATCATTAGGATTAGGTGAAGAGCATTATCTTCTGTTTAAGTTGTTCTCCACAGAAACACATGCTAAAGATGGTGGTAAACAATTTGTATTTGAAGAAGCGGACGAAGGAATTTCATCTATTTATATAATAGAAAAAAATATTGAACATGTGATTACTTATTGCTCTTTAACCTTAATTGAATTGACTAGAAAATTATACAAATACTACGGTTTGGATAGAGAGAGAAAATTATTCAATCAAAAAATAGAATTTAAATACAAATTTAAAGGAGGGATTAAACTTAAAGGGAATTATTAACGTAATATTGAGAGAATGGAGAAATGAAATAATGGTTATTTAGCCCGAATTAATTTTGATGACGATTTAAACATTACTTATCTTAGGGAGGAATAGCTTAATGGCAATGGGAGAATTATTATATGAGTTGATTGATACGGAAAATCCTTTAGAGGCTATGGCGGCTTGGAAGATTTATGGGGACCTAACAAAAGACTTTAGATTAATCATGACAATGGAGAATTATGAAAAAGATATTTATCCTGAAGGGCTTACTAATATTTTGAATCAAGAAAATACTGATTTTGTTCCCTATTTTCACTCAGAAAAAATATTTTTTTTAGATGATAATATTATGAATGATATGTTGGAATTACCGGAAACGCACATTAAATATGATTATTCAATAATGCTAGATACAAATTATACAAGCTACATTGAAGACTTTTTAAATCAACAAAACAAGCCTAATTTCCCGCAAGAAAGTATTTATAGAACTATAGATATCATGCTAAAAAATAATTTCAATTATGATTATACATTTTACTTAATTGAGAATTACCAGAATCTATTTCTAGCTGGTGAACAAGAATTTTCGGTTACCAATAAAAGTCATTTAGCTTTATATAAAAATTTATACCATTTAGAACTTTTTAAAAGTATTGACTCACAAATATATTTAAATGAAAGAAAAATTGAGTTTCAAATTACTCCTAATGAGGCTCAATTAAAAACAGACCATCTAATTAAGAGTGTTTATAAAGAAAGTAATGGTTTGAAAATATTTATAGAAGCTCATAAAAATATTAAACTGCTCTTAATTGGGATATGGCAAATTCAATTTGAAAGTAAAGCAAGCCCTAAAAACAAAATGAAAAAACTTATTAATTACATGGTAGAGAAAGTAGGTATCTACTACGAAAGAGAGATGATTCTTGCTTACAAATATTTCAAAAATCCCAAATCTGTAGGGATGCTTAATAAAATTAACAAAGGTGGGAAACAGACGGATTTGATACGAAAAATTGAAAATATAGTATGGGATTTTTTGGTTCCGAGGGTCATGGAATTTTCTATTGCGGCTAATAAAAAGAATTCTTATTTTATACCATTGTTTTTATCACATGATAAAAAGCTAAAAGAACTCATAGCTTTGTTTAAGATTAGGGGTTTTATATTCCATAGAGAAACTTTTGAATTTTATCCAATCCCCGAAATAAATAATACTAGATTTTTTGAAGAAGAGGGATTAATAAAAGAAATTGAGGATATTCAAAATCAAGATACTGAGCTAAGAAGAAAAGAAGTAAGAGAGTATAATATAAATACCCATTTTGAGATAATAAATGTAGAGTTTGACAAGTTAGCAAAGATTCTTAATTCATAATGACTTCTTTGTTTATTTTGAGTGATTGACGCATAACATTGTTTAAATGTTCACGAAATATCTAATATTCTTAGTGGAGATTTTCGTTAGGCTGAAATGAAAGGAATTATTTAATTCCTTTTAGTTTTGAATTGGGATATTTTACATAATAGATGTGAAATTCTCTAAGAAGTAACGATTATAAGGAGGAAGTGATGAATCTATCTTTTCTTAAAAGTAATTTTTTTATATCGGTTATGTTGGCATTAGTAGCTATTTCAAACCCATTGTACTCAATTAGTGAACCATCGTTTTTCATATTAAGTAGTTTGGTGATATTAGTATCTTTGATATATTGTGATATCGTTAATTTTAAAGTTGAATTTAATAACATAAGTGATTGGGGAGCATATAAGCTTACTATCCCTTGGTTACAAATAGTATTTTTCTTCCTTGTGATTTTAATTATTACATATTTGATTGCTGATACAAAGTATAATCAGTCAGTTGCTTTAATAATATTCATTTGTTGGTTAATAGCCTTAATAATGCTTTACGGTATATGTAGGAATATATTGTCTTTAGTTTTAAAAATTAAACAACTTGCAACAGAAGCGAATGCTTTAAATTTAAAGGCTGTTGCATTTATTTGTTTTGGTATTATTTTTATTTCCATTGCACCTGATTTAGTCTTTTCATTTATATATAGTTTGTTTTTTGCTCCAATTGAAAATGTTGATGATTTGAGTATCTTAGAGAGTTTTTATTTAAGTATAATTATCTCAAATACTTTACCGATTGGTCCAAAATATACAGAATATATCTCGATTATTGGTGAGCATACATATATATATTTATTTCAAATACTACAGGTTATTATAAATAAAATAATTAACTTGTTTGTAATTGGTATAATTTTGAACTACCTATTTTTAGTCATTAACAGTAAACGGGCTTAATATTTGTAATGAGATATAGAAAATCCAGAGTGTTATTTTACTAAAAGAAGTAACTAATTAAAAAATATTACAAATCTCTGTGAATGTCATAGAGATTTTTGTTTGTTTAATATTTTATTTATAATAGTAGGAATTGTTATCTAATGTATGCTTTTAGTAATTAGCATACATATGAAATGTTGATATGAAGCCGTTCTTATATTGATACTCTATTGAATGTATGGTAATATCGAAATATTTAAAATAGCATACATAATAGAGGTGGTAAAATAATGGCTAATTTGAATGAAAAGAAAGGCATGTTAATTGATGTACAACCCATAAAAAATAAACGAGAAATTAATGAATTAATCGAAGCGTTAGGAATGTCACAAAATGGATTACGTGACCAGCTATTATTTAAATTAGGTGTTTCAACAGGGTTGCGCTGTGGCGACTTAGTGGCTTTGAAAGTGGAACAAGTGAAAGGCAAATCTTCATTCAAGATTCGTGAAGGTAAAACGAAGAAGGAAAGAACTGTTTATTTAAACAACTTAATGGCTAATATTGCAGATTATATTGAAACACTGCCAGCCGATGCTATTTATTTGTTCCCTAGTCGCAAAGGTGTTAGCCACATCACAACGACACAAGCATATCGCATTATTGCTAAAGCTGGTGATATGATAGGCAACCACTCAATAGGAACACATACAATGCGTAAAACATTCGGTTACACGTACTATCAAGCAACTAAGGATGTAGCTACGCTTATGGAAATCTTCAATCACTCATCACAAAAGACTACATTGCGTTATATAGGAATTACAGAGGAATCAATTGAAAATAGTATAAAAAGTATTTCGTTCTTTTAATGGTTAATATATAAAGTATTGATTAACTATATTTTACCAATATATGAATATAAGGTTGGGATTAAGTGGGGATTGAAAAAATTATATTACTTGGAATAGGAGCTGTATGCCTCTATCTTGTCTTAAATAAAAAATATAAGCTGAAAGAGAATTTTAGTAATATTATATTTACAATATTCCTTATTGATGTATATTTTTTTGCAGTTCTTGAAGTTAAAGAACCCAGCGAATACATGTTGAAAAACAGCGATTTTGTAAATTATCTTTCATTCTTTTTATTAGTGTTGTTAGCTTTTATGCTAGTTATTATGATTTGGAAATTTGGAAAGGAATTAATAGAAGAAAATCGTGTGACTTATCTAATTTGGATGCTTAGTTACATAGTATTAATATTTTCATTTATTTATTTCATTATATACAATTATAACGAAAAAGCATTTATGTATGTTAAAAATAAAGAATGGTATGAAATCGCTTTTGATTTTATTTATTACTCATTTAATAGAGGACTAACTTTTGGCGGAGGAACATTGGAACCAATGTCTTTTTTAGCGAAGCTTTGTTCTTTGATACAAACTGTAATATTCTATTTCGTTATAGGGAAAGCGTTAGTTAATTATAAAAAAAATAAAAAGTAAGGGTATTCTCCGATATTTTTATGATGATGAATGAAGAATACAAGTTACCTACTACACTCACACAAAAGGGAAAATGAAGCAATATGATAACAATCTTATGAAGTTGAAGTATATTGAAATCACTGATGATGAAATCAAGTAAAATGGGTAGAGTTGCAAGTTAGATTGCATTGTTTTGAGTGTAACCTTCGATAATTAAGTGATATAAACTACTTGTTTATATCACTTTTTTTATGGAAAATGGTATAGTTAATTTACAAATATTCCTTGGTGGTGGTATTAAAGTATTTGTTAAATGGAAATTTAATTTGCATAACTTTATTAGAAACATAGGAAAAACATATTTAATAAATTTCTGTTTAAATCGGATTACAGCAAAATACATCGACCAAAGCTATCGTAATAGCCATCTTTAAAACAATTATATCGAATAGATAGGAAGGGCTAATAAATAAAAGGAACATGTAGTGAAATATGTATATATGTTTTTTTTTGAAAGGTGAAATGTATGCAAGAGTTTAATAATGAAATCGTAAATAGAGATGCAAGTGATAAATATAAAGGATTTAGGTATCAAAAATTTCGAGTTGCTATAAAAATGTTGCAATTAATAAAATTAAATAGCAAAAACAATATAATTGCACTACCAGAGTCTAGAGAAGATGGACATTTTATTGATGAGGAGGGTCACGAACATCTCGAACAAGATAAATTATATGCGAAGGGTTTTTCATTCAATTCTTCTGAAATTCAAAAAACTATGATTAATTTTTTGGACAATTATATTGAATTGAAAAGAGACCCGTACATAAATTTTATTTTCTTTACTAATACTAGTTATGTTAGTGAAAAGCAAACGAAGAAGCTAACACAAATAGGGGTAAGTGTTTTAACTAAACCAATACTTGAGTACTTATTAGAAAAGGATTTTCATGATGACGTTGTAAATTTTATTTCTAAATATTTAATTCATACATATATGGAAACATATAGTATCAAAGAGGATGAGCCGGAGACTTATCATATTAATTATTTAACAATTAAAAAGATGAGATTTGATGAATGGGTTGAATTTTTAAAGAAAATATCGTTTCATTTTGATGAAAGTGATTTAGAAACTTTATCATTAGAGTTAGATAGAGAAATTAAAGAGTGTGAGTTCTTTTCTATCGAGCATTTTGGTAAAGAAAATCTTATAAAAAGAAATTTATTAGATGTTATAGATGAACGTATGACTCAAAAACATGTGACGCAAAAAATAATTAATATAGATTCAGTAAAGCTTATTTATAAAGAAGCTGAAAGTATGAATAGTGAGTCAGTGATTGATGGAATTCACTCATATTGGGAAGATGTTGAAGGGGAGTTAGAAGGGGAGGTATTAAGAAATTTAAAAGAAAAAATTCTTTCAGTTTGTCCAGATTTTAAAGATAAGACAATTAAAAGATATGAAAGAGAAGCTATAACTGTTAAAGATGAAATCAAGAAATTTGATAAGAGGCAGATTAATTCTTTAAAATATAGAGTTTATGAAAGTATGGGGAAGTTTTTTGATGAAAAATTTAAATCCCATGAGAGTTTCACACATAAAGATTTGAATGATGTTATCTTAGCGTTAAAAGAGTCTGTGGTAACAGACCTTAACCAATTGAAGAAAGATTATAACTATGGAGTGAAGAATGATATTACGGTTCAAAAAGTAGCGATGTTATTAATAAATGAATGTTTTTATTCATTTGATGAGGTGTGAGAATGAGCGGAAATTTTAAGGAAAAAAGACTTTTATATAATAATAGCGAAGATTTGTATTTTATTACATATAATTTGATTTTAATTTTATCGGTATTAGATTGTAAAAACGAGAAAAGTAGCTTTAAAGATTATAGAAAGTTAATATTTTTAATTCCAATCATATCAAATGAAAAAAATGTCCAGCTTTTATTGAACTATTACAAAAATGATATAAAGCCGAATGAAAATATTATCAAAGAACTGAATAGGATATATTATGATGCAATTGAAACTGTAACTCTTGTAAGATATTTATTATTGATTTTAGAAAAAAGAAATCTTATTAAGATTATTACTGAAGATAATAAAGTCAATATCTATTTGGTAGAAAATGAAACTATTGAAAAATTTATTCAAAACTCTAAATTTGAAAATGAAAAAAGAAGAATAACTGAAATTAAGGGGAAAATTAAAGGGTTAAGAAGATTGAACTATATGACCTTTGTAGATAAATTTTTTAAAGAAAATGGGGTGGCAATATGGGAACATTAGTAATCAATTCTTTGAAATATAGTGCAGATAAATACTTTTATAAAAACGAAAAATTTACAAAAGGAATAAATTTAATAGTAGGAGATAATGGGAACGGCAAGTCCACTTTTACTTATTTAATTGTATATTGTTTAGGCATTAATGTTGAATTTGTCAAAGATACTAGTAAAGAACCAATAAAGGTTATTTTAAATGATACTAATAAACATATTGAATTGAAAATTAGCATTAATAACGAAAACTTTACTTTAAGAAGACAAATTGGAGAAAATGTTGTAAGTGTTTATGATGTGACAAAAAAAGAATATACAACATACAGTGTTTATCGAAATGGATACATTTATCAAAAAGAAGAAATGACAATATCGGATTGGTTAATGGAGAAATTAGGTATTGAATTTATAGAAGTAGCTCAAAATAATACTACGCATCGTTTAAACATTGATGATTTATTCAGATACATTTACCATGACCAATTAACTGAAAATAAAAAGATAATAAGTGAATTTGGATTACAATCCTATGATTACTTTAAAAATAGTAACATTATGAAGAGAAGTATTTTTGAAGTATTAATGTCTGGTTATAATGAAGAATATTATAAAAAATATGCTGAATTAAAATCATTAACTAAAAAATTACAAGTAGAAAAACAAAAATTGAAATCTATTGAAATAATTCAAGAGGAAATACTTAAACAATTAAGAAAACATAGTATGGAAAATATAAATAATGAATTGATAGATACGCAAAAAGAATTGAAAAGATTACATAATATAAGAGAAGATATTAAGAAGGAGCAGCATTTTGGGGAAGAAGTTACTTCCAGAATTGAAGAAATTCAAAAGAATATTGTTATTGAGACTCATAAGTTAAAAAATTATGAGTATCGACTAAGTTTAGTTTCTGAAGGACTATCAAAATCCATAAGAGTTAAAGACGATTTAAATAATGAAATTGAGCATATTGATAAAGTTTTATTTACTTCACAGTATATAGATTTAATTAATGATGAAGAATGTCCATTCTGTTTAGAAAAAATTGATTTAGAAGATGATAAGTGTATTTGTGGTTCGAATAATCATTTGGATTTTTCAAGATTTATTTATTCCGATAAAGAATATATCAAATTATTAAAATCAAAAGTGAAATCTTTAGAAACTATAAATGAGGTCATTGAAGGGTATAAAAAAGATTATAAACATTTAAATGAAATTATTGTAAATACAAAAAAGCAAATAAATACCCTAGTTAATGAAGTTAAATTAATTACAGGTGATATGAAAGTTAATTCAAATACTTTTGCAATTGAAGAAATCACTAATAAAATAATTCCACTAAAAGAAACTGCTTCTGAATTGGAAATATTAAAAGAGAAGGCAAAAGATATAAATAGTTCTAAAAGTATAATTAGTGGGCTAGAAGATGGAGTTCGAAAAACTAGAGAGCGTTTAAATCAGTTAGAAGAGGAAAAAGATAATCTGTTTCAAAAAAATATAGAAAAATTTGAAGAAATCTATAGTGAATATCTTAGAGATTTCTTTGATGCAAATGAAAATGAATATATAGTTAAACTGGATAGAAATTATTATCCAATTATCGGGGAGTATAAAGAGCAAAGTTTTAATGTACCGAGAAGACTATTCTTTTATTTATCTATGCTTAAACTATCTTTAAACCCAGATTATCAAATTGCATTTCCCAGATTTTTAATAATAGACACTTTAAAAGCTGAAGGTATTGAAGTTCCGCATTTGAAAAAACTCTTCACTTATATAGAAGAATTTAAAGATAAAGATTGTCAAATAATAATTACAAGTGGATATGATGAATATGAGGCTGAGTTACAAAAAGGTTATTTAATTGAGTACCTGTCATCAGAAAACAAACTTCTAAAAAGAAAAAGTTAAGGAAGTTAAAAGAGTTTGAAGATTTGATAGTTGAATATGTATATTGACATGTTTATTATGAATACATAAGGTCTTTGAACTTAGTTCGTATATATGTAATACTCCCTAGCGGAGAAAAACGTAAAATAACTGCATGATGTTACATGAAAGGAGGGCTATATTAGCTCTCTTTTTTGTTGCACTAAGAATGTAAAATCATTCATTTACATAGTCTAGTAAGAATACGCTCAAGTCATTTTTATCATAGGTTGCTCATGTAGGCGTGACCATGCTATGGGCAAATTAGTGTAGTGTGTATCTCAAAGAAGGCGTACATAGATAATAAGAAAAATTTTTGAGGTGGGTGAATTAGTGTTCAAACAGCGTAAATGGATTAGTAAAGAAATACTTAATTGGGAAAGCTATAGTGATAGTAGTACAGTCCTTGAAAAAGAGAAGGGTGAAAGAGCATTTCAAATTTGGGGGCATGCAAAGAACCTTATTGTGAACAATGAATCGGAATTTCACTTAGCTGATGGGATAACCAATTTGAAAAGAGCTTTGAATCATCGATTAAAGTTAATTGAAGAAATTTATGGTTTTAAGTTTGTAGAAATAAATAATAAACCTAAGGGCTATATGGAGATACTAGAAATTTTTGTCGTTGTTAGACCGTTTTTAATGAAGCGTTTGTTAACAATTAGAAATGGTATAGAACATAATGACGAAAAACCACCTTCATATGAGCGATGTATAGAGTTATTAGATGTTGTATGGTACTTTTTAAAATCAACTGATTTAATGGTGCAATTTGCTGTAAATGATTTAGCATTTGAGCTTGAGGTGAATGATGATAAACCGTATTATTTTGTCTTAGAATATGTAAGGCATGAACAGGATATATTTATAATTAATGGTAATATACCTGAAAAATTAATATATGATGAATTTACACCCGATACTATTGAAGTAGTATTGGGCGAAATCGAAGGAATTAAGGATATAAGGCTTTCAATGGCATATGAAGGAAAAGTAATTGAACTTCCACATAGTTCGATTCATGGAGAAATAATACTCAGTGATTTTGATAAGATAGGGATTATAAATAAATTTGTATTTTCGTATTGAATAAAATCATTATTTTAAGTGAACGAATGTAAGTAGGGCTGAGGGCTATCTTCTAATTTAAAACTTGCTAACTTAGCTATAAGTAATGTATATTTACTATTTATAGAAGGTAAAAGTTTGGTTATATTTTAGTTTTTTTCGTTTATTTCAGAGAACCCATGATATTAGTGATTTTGTAGACAATAGTTAAAGTCTATTTTCTTGGTAGTAACCCAGGTACAATCCGTGGTGACTACGCAACAACTGTTTCTCACAACATCATCCACGGTTCTGACTCTCTTGCTTCTGCAGAGCGCGAAATCGGCTTATTCTTCGGTGAAGATTTAGTTTAATGTCGAATAGATCAAGCAATCTCAATTTTTGAGATTGCTTTTTTATTGCGCAAAAAAGGGGAGGGATCATTCTGACGAATAATTTCTTACTAGATACATATAGAATTGTTAAAAACTTCTTACTCATGTACAATAAATAATGTAATATTCTGATAATTAAATTAGGAATAGTTTAGTAGACTCGTCAATAAACTATGAGGATGACGAGGAAAAGGGGTTATGGACATGAGAGAAGTGGTGATTGTAGCAGCTGTGAGAACTGCTGTAGGTAGAAGTAAGGGCGCATTAAGTCAAGTTCGAGCAGATGATTTAGCAGCTGATGTATTACAGGAGGTTGTAAAGCGTGCAGGCGTTGGTAAGGAACAAGTAGACGATGTCATTTTGGGGTGTGTGACCCAAACAGCTGAACAAGGGGCAAATATTGCGAGGACCTCATTATTAATGGCTGGTTTCCCAGAGAGTGTGCCAGGAGTAACCATTGATCGTCAGTGTGGTTCAAGCCAACAAGCCGTGCACTTCGCAGCACAGGCAATTTTAGCGGGGGATATGGACATTGTCATTGCTGGTGGGGTAGAAAGCATGTCAAGAGTACCAATGGGCTCAAACATGCAACATGCACATGCTAGTAACCGCTTACAGGAAAA
Organism: Lysinibacillus sp. G01H; assembly: GCF_028872195.1. Classification (NCBI taxonomy): domain Bacteria; kingdom Bacillati; phylum Bacillota; class Bacilli; order Caryophanales; family Bacillaceae; genus Lysinibacillus; species Lysinibacillus sp. G01H. The sequence continues at coordinate 1,488,777 of NZ_CP118397.1, forward strand.
TTATGATATTATCCATCAAGGATTATCAGCAGAGAAAATCGCTTCCCAATGGTCTTTATCGAAAGAACAGCTAAATAGCTATGCTTATCAAAGCCATCAACGAGCAATTTCCGCCATTAGAGCGGGTCATTTCCAAGCTGAAATACTACCTATTCAAGTTCCACAAGAGGATGGCTCAGTGACAACATTTGCGGTTGATGAGGGTCCTCGTGCAGAAACTACTGTTGATATTTTAAATGGATTAAAAACCGTCTTTCAAGAGAATGGAGCGATTACTGCGGGCAATGCGAGCCAAATGAGCGATGGAGCCTCAGCTGTAGTCGTGATGGCATTGGATAAAGCAAGAGAACTAGGCATTCAACCACTCGCTAAAATTGTGACAAGAGTGGTCGTGGGTTCTGATCCGACATTAATGCTGACAGGGCCAATCGAAGCTACTAGAAAAGCATTAGAACGGTCAGGTCTCAACATAGAGGATATCGACACATATGAGGTAAATGAGGCCTTTGCACCTGTGCCGCTCGTATGGCTGCATGAAATAGGAGGGGACCCACAGAAGCTCAATCCTGATGGTGGAGCAATTGCGCTGGGACATCCATTAGGGGCAACAGGTACGAAATTGTTAACGACTATGCTATATCGCATGGAGCGAGAGAATTATCGTTACGGCTTGTTGGCGATTTGTGAGGGAATGGGAATGGCCAATGCCACGATCATTGAAAAAATGTAAAAGGGGATATGTCTGATGAAAGAACATGAAGTGGTGGCAGTCGTAACAGGGGGTGCCTCTGGTTTAGGAGAGGCAACCGTTCGGAAATTGGTAGGACAGGGTGGCAAAGCAATTATTTTTGATGTCAATGATGAGCGTGGACAAGCTCTAGTGGAGGAATTAGGTCAAAATGTCCTTTATGCACGAGTGGACGTCACAAAGGAAGAGGACGTGGCGACGGGCCTTGAGCAGGCTATTTCAGCTTTTGGCAAGATCAATGTCGCAGTGAACTGTGCTGGTATAGCAGATGCGAGTAAAGTTATTTCGAAGCGTGGTATACATGCCCTTGGGTTATTTGAAAAAGTGATTGCTGTTAATTTAGTTGGCACGTTTAATGTCATCCGTCTAGTGGCAGAAAAAATGCAACATAATGAGCCAAATGAAGATGGACAGCGTGGTGTCATTATTAATACCGCGTCTGTGGCTGCATTTGATGGGCAAATCGGACAAGCTGCTTATAGCGCGTCAAAAGGTGGGGTAGCAGCAATGACGTTGCCCATTGCAAGAGAGCTTGCGGCAATCGGTGTCCGAGTGATGACCATAGCGCCAGGATTAATTGAAACACCAATGTTTGCTTCGTTACCTGAGCCTGCACGAACAGCTCTTGCTCAAATGACACCATTCCCTAAACGACTTGGTAAACCTTCGGAATATGCTCTTTTGGTTGAAAGTATTATCCACAATGGCTTATTAAATGGAGAGGTCATTCGACTAGATGGTGCCGTTCGAATGCAACCGAGGTAGCGTCAAAATCTAGTTCAAATAGTTTTTGTTTTGATTGTTTCTAAAATCGTAGATGAAGGGAAGCGGTATCATGCATATGATGGATACACCTTTATTATTAACAAGTTTTTTGAATCGCGCAGAACGATTTTTTCACTCAAAGAAAATCTATTCTCGAACAAGTGCCACTACTATTCACGAATTTACGTATAAAGAATATGTGAAACGGACTCGCCGATTAGCTGATGCTTTGACGAAACTAGGAATGGAGCGAGGAATGAAGGTTGGCACATTTGCTTGGAACCACCATCGCCATTTGGAAGCCTATTTTGCTGTACCATGTGCAGGAGCAGTATTGCATATGATTAATATTCGATTATCCCCCGAGCATATTGCCTATGTCATCAATCATGCCGAGGATGAAATATTATTAATAGATGATAATCTGGTGCCATTAATTGCACCGATCGTATCTCAGCTGAAAACGGTAAAGCATTTTATCATTATGGGTGATGCTGTTGCAGTAGAAACTTTACCGATTCCAAATGCTCTTTCCTATGAATCGCTACTTACGGAGGCAGATGAACATTTCACATTCCCAGAAGATCTAGATGAAAATACACCCGCAGGCATGTGCTATACAAGTGCAACGACGGGCATGCCAAAGGGAGTAGTCTATACACATCGCAGTATTGTACTTCATAGTTTAACAGCTGGTCTCGCTGACAGTATTGCGATTTGTGAGTCGGATGTGGTGTTACCTGTTGTACCAATGTTCCATGCGAATGCATGGGGATTACCATTTGCCAGTGTCGCATTTGGTTCTACACAGGTCTTACCGGGACCTATGTTTACACCACAGCTATTGCTTGAATTATTTGATGTATATAAAGTTACATTGACAGCAGGGGTACCGACTATATGGCTAGGCGTTCTACAGGAGCAGCGTCAAAATCCTCGTGACCTATCGTCTATGCGATTAATTGTTTGTGGAGGTTCTGCTTCACCAATTGGTCTTGTTCGAGGCTTTGAGCAAGAACTTAATATCCCGTACATGACAGGTTACGGTATGACGGAAACCTCACCTCTTGTAAGCCTATCCACGTATTTAACACATATGCAGGACTATACGGCTGATGAAAAAATGAATGTTCGGATTACACAAGGTATGACAATGCCTCTTATTGATACAAGGATTGTCAATGAAAATGGTGAAGTGCCTTGGGATGGCAAAACGATGGGAGAGCTTACGATTAGAGGTCCATGGATTGCCAACGAGTATTATCAGGATGAACGAACGGAAGAGGCCTTTAAAGACGGCTGGCTCTATACAGGCGATATTGCTGTGATGACAACAGATGGCTATATAAAAATCACCGACCGTACAAAGGATTTAATTAAGAGTGGTGGCGAATGGATTTCTTCAGTAGAGCTTGAAAATGCATTAATGTCCCATCCAAAGGTCTTTGAGGCGGCTGTTATTGCCATTCCACATGAAAAGTGGTTGGAGCGACCATTAGCTTGTGTCGTAGCAAAGCCAGAGTTTAAGGATTCGATTACTAAAGAAGAGTTACTAGAGAGTCTACAGCACCAATTCCATAAAACATGGGTTCCTGATGATATTATCTTCATTGACGAAGTACCAAAAACGTCTGTAGGTAAATTCTTAAAGGCTAAATTACGAGAAGATTTAAAAGAGTATCGCATACAAGTCTAACGATAATGGATAGAATGAGGGTGGTGAAAATCTACCTTCATTTTTTATTGGAATAAATTCCTGAAAAATGAAACTATTTTTTCCGTTTTGCCGTATAATCGTAATAACGAAAGGAAGTGAACGGATTGTCAATTGCCATTGTAGCGATAATTGGAGGCGTTATTATTTCTCTAGCTGGAATTTTTACAGACGCTCATACTAGACAACAAAAAATAAAACTGAAAGCTGTTGAAAAAGAAGTAGAATTAGAAAAGCTTAGGTTAGAAACTTATACGATTGAAACAGAAAAAATGAGACTTGAATTAGAACAGTCGAAAGTATTACTTTTAGAGGAAAAACAAAACGCAAGCAAGTAGATTTGCATGCATGAGAAAGACTATTTCAGGATTGGGACTTTTCCGCTATAATGGTAATACGACGCTAGAGGGGAAGATGACCATATGTCTGATTATGAACAGTTTATAGAAGGTATTAAGCGCAAAACAGGAATAGATTTAGCGTTATATAAAGAAGCGCAAATGAAAAGACGATTAACCTCTCTTTATGAGAAAAAGGGCTATCGTAATTTTGTAGACTTTCTAAAGGCACTCGAACAAGATCGAGATTTAATGAATGAATTCTTAGATCGTATGACGATCAATGTTTCTGAATTTTATCGCAACGGAAAGCGCTGGGAAGTATTACAAAAGAAAATATTTCCGAAACTTTTACAAACTAATAAGCGTTTAAAAATTTGGAGTGCTGCTTGTTCGACAGGAGAAGAACCATATTCATTAGTAATGGTATTATCTCAATTGGTGCCTTTATCTCAAATTCAAATTATTGCCACTGATTTAGATGAGAATGTAATACAAAAGGCGAAGTTAGGTGTCTACCCTGAACGCTCTTTAGCAGAGGTGCCAAGTGATATTAAAGCAAAGTATTTTGAACAAGAAGGCTCCTTCTATCGCGTGAAGGATGAGATTAAGCGTTGTGTAACCTTTAAGAAACATAATTTATTGAATGACTCTTATGACAGCAATTATGATTTAATTGTTTGTCGCAATGTCATGATTTATTTTACAGAAGAAGCGAAAGATCAAATTTATAATAATTTTAGTAAAGCACTGCGTAAGGATGGCGTTTTATTTGTTGGATCGACAGAGCAAATTTTTAATCCAGCACGTTATGAATTTGATGTAGAAGACACATTCTTCTATCGTAAAAATAATTAATAATATGGATGAAAAGCCTTGTACAAATGACACAATTGTACATAAAGTTGACCAAGCATTAAACATAGATAATTCATACGCTTTTCGCTTATCATAAGCAAAGGCGTATTTTTTATAAAATTTAGCTAGGTGTTTTTTATAACTTTCATTCAGAATATTCACATTTAGATCTATGAAAATGGTAACTACTTAAAAGACATTCGTAAAAGGACTGTTTTTTTAAAGAATATATGTTATAGTGAAAAATACATACTTTAGCGAGTTGAAGGGAGAAAGTGTTTATGCGTTACTTAACAGCAGGTGAGTCACACGGACCTCAATTAACGACAATTATTGAGGGTTTACCGTCACTCTTACCCATTACAGCAGAAAAAATTAATCACGATTTAAAACGTCGCCAAGGAGGTCATGGACGTGGGCGCCGCATGCAAATCGAAACAGATACAGTGGAGATTGTAGCTGGTGTTCGTCATGGTCAGACACTTGGATCTCCTGTTGCACTCGTTGTCACAAATGATGACTGGAAGCACTGGACTAAAATTATGGGAGCAGAGCCACTAGCTGATGATATCAATCCTGAAGATATCAAGCGTCAAATCTCACGTCCTCGACCAGGTCATGCAGATTTAGTCGGAGGCATGAAATATGGTCACCGAGATTTAAGGAATGTATTAGAGCGCTCCTCTGCGCGTGAAACAACTGTTCGTGTAGCAGTTGGGTCTGTAGCAAAGGCGTTACTTAATGAACTAGGCATTTCCATTGTTGCGCATGTTACAGAGATAGTGGGAATTAAAGCCGATACATCTTTAATAGAAGGAAAAACAACGGAAGAAATTCGTGCAATTGTCGAAGTGGATCCTTGCTACTGTGTAGATCCAATCGCCTCTGCGAAAATGGTTGAGGCAATTGATGAGGCGAAAAAAGCCGGCGATTCGATCGGTGGTGTTGTAGAAGTCATTGTAGAAGGCATGCCAGCAGGTGTAGGGTCTTATGTACATTATGATCGCAAGTTGGATGCGAAACTTGCTGCTGCTATGCTATCCATTAATGCATTTAAAGGAGTAGAATTTGGACTTGGCTTTGAAATGGCACGTCGAAAAGGTTCTGAAGTACACGATGAAATCATCTGGTCTGAAGAAGAAGGTTATACTCGTGCAACCAATCGACTTGGCGGCTTAGAAGGCGGTATGTCAACAGGTATGCCAATTGTTGTACGTGGTGTGATGAAGCCAATTCCTACTTTATATAAACCATTACAAAGTGTAGATATTGAAACAAAAGAGCCGTTTAAAGCGAGTGTTGAGCGCTCTGATAGCTGTGCAGTACCAGCAGCGTCTGTAGTTGCAGAACATGTTATTGCCTGGGAAATAGCGAATGCAATTTTAGAGCAATTCCATAGTGATCAACTACCACAATTACAAGCTCAAATTGACGAGCATCGTCAATATACAAAGGGGTTCTAAGTTATGCGTGTACCAGTAGCAACAAAATCGCATCAATATGAAGTTGTTCTTGGGCATCATTTTCTAACTGAAGCTGTGGAGGCATTTGCTGATAAACTTCAAAAAGCGGATAAGCTCTTTGTGTTTACAGATGTCAATGTTTGGGCAGCACAGGGAGAGTATTTCAAAGCAAATTTCCCGTACCATTTTGAGGCCTTTATTTTGCCAGGTGGAGAAGCATGCAAAACCTTTGATCAATACAACGCTGCTCAAACATTTTTATTAGAGCAAAAATGCTCCCGAAAATCCTTCATTTTTGCTTTTGGAGGAGGAGCAGTTGGCGATTTAACAGGTTTTGTTGCGGCAACCTATATGCGAGGGATTCCGTTTATTCAAATTCCAACGACTATTCTAGCGCATGATTCCGCAGTTGGTGGAAAAACTGCCATTAATCATCCACTAGGAAAAAATATGATTGGCGCATTTTATCAGCCAGAAGGCGTGATATATGATACAGCTCTTTTAGAAAGTTTATCAGAGCGTGAGGTACGTTCAGGAACAGCAGAGTTAATTAAGCATGCCATGATTTCTGACCCGAACTGGCTGGAGGAATTAATGACAGGAGATTCGGTGATCCATTTTAATCAAAATGAACTAGCAAAGCAACTAAAAAAAGGAATTGAAGTGAAAGCACAAATTGTTGCTGAGGACGAAACAGAGCAATCCGTTCGAAAATTTTTAAACCTAGGCCATACATACGGACATGCCATTGAAGCAGCTGCGGGTTATGGCAAAGTGGCTCATGGTGAGGCGGTTATGATTGGACTCGTCTATTGTCTTCTATTGAGTGAACGATATGGAGAACTTGATCGAACGTTCACCCAATCCTTTTTACAGTTTGCGATAAAAAACGGCTATCCTTTTGAGGCTGTGGGTGATTATTCATTTGAACAATTATCTAGCTACCTAATGAAAGATAAAAAAGCGGAATATGGCATTTTACAGTTTGTTCTTTTGGAGAAAATTGGAAATCCTTTTGTCAAAGCTATTGATATAGAAGAATGTCAAGAAATAGATGCTGAATATAGACAGTTATTAGCGGAGGTGCTTGTATGATTCGTGGACTTAGAGGAGCAATAACAATTGAATCTGACAAGCCAGAGCTTGTATGGGATGAGACAGCAAGATTAGTGCGTGAGGTTGTGGCAGCAAATAATGTGGACATTGATGATATCGCATCGATCCTCATTTCAACAACGCCAGATATTACCTCAGCATTTCCTGCTCGTGCAGTACGCTTGATGGATGGCTGGCAATATGTCCCTGTAATGTGTACACATGAAATGGATGTGCCAGAAGCGCTACCGTTATGCATTCGTGTATTAATACATGCAAACATAGAGGTAGCACAAAAAGATGTAAAGCACTTGTATCTCAATGATGCAGTGAAATTAAGACCAGATTTGGCTCAGGCTAAATAAGTAGAGGAGATGTTTTAGATGAAGTGGAAACAACAATTGGACGGTATGCAAGCATATAAGCCAGGTAAACCAATTGAAGAAGTACAACGTGAATATGGCTTAAAGGAAGTTATTAAATTGGCATCGAATGAAAATCCATTCGGGTGCTCACCTAAGGTAACAGCTTATTTACAAAATAATGCAGTGAATCATGCACTTTATCCAGATGGCTATGCACAAAACCTACGTACTGCTGTGGCAAATCATCTAGGTGTGAAAGAGACACAGCTTCTTTTTGGTAACGGCTCTGATGACATCATTGCGATTATTACTCGTGCTCTGTTGTATCCAGGGGTAAACACGGTTATGGCCGACCCTTCCTTCTCTCAATACTGGCACAATGCAGAAATTGAAGGTGCTGAAGTACGTAAAGTTCCTTGTCAAGAGGGAGCACATGATTTAGAGGCGATGTTGGCTGCAATTGATGACCAAACTTCTATTGTTTGGGTATGTAGTCCAAATAATCCTACAGGAGTTGTCATTCCTGATGCTGCATTGCGTGCCTTTCTTGCAAAGGTTCCAAGCGATGTCCTTGTCGTACTTGATGAGGCATACATTGAATATGTTACACATCCAGACCACAAGGATACGTTACCAATCATTGACGAATATCCGAATGTTCTTTTACTGCGTACATTCTCTAAAGCATATGGCTTAGCCTCGTTCCGCGTTGGCTATGCAATTGGCCAACCTGATGTTATTGCTAAGCTCGATCCTGTGCGTGCACCATTCAATAATACAATCTTAAGTCAAGCTGTTGCTGTCATTGCGCTTAGTGACCAAGATTATATTGAAGCATGCCGTGAAGCCAATGAAAAAGGCAAAAAACAATATGTAGAATTTTGTGAAAAGCATAATTTAAAATACTTCCCATCTGATACAAACTTTATTTTCTTTGATACCCATGCTGATAGTGATGTTGTTTTCCAAGAGCTGATGAAAAGAGGCTTTATTGTGCGCAGTGGTAATGCATTAGGATTACCAGGATTTATCCGTGTGACAATTGGAACAGAGGCTCAAAATGCAGCTTTGCTTAGCCAACTTGATGAAGTGTTAAAACAACAAGGGGTATTTGCATGACACGCAAAGTACTCGTTATAGGGCTGGGATTGATCGGTGGTTCTATTGCCCTTGCTTTGCAAAAAGCACCTGAAACAAAAATTATTGGCTATGACATGGACGCACAAACACGTGAGCATGCGAAAACATTAAATATTGTGCATGATATTGTTCCAGATCCACAGGCTGTTGCGGCTGAGGTTGATGTTATTATCTTCGGTACGCCCGTTAATGCAACACTGGATTGGATGGAGCAATTAAAATCATGGCCATTGAAAAATAAAGTTATCGTAACAGATACAGGGAGTACAAAGAAATTAATTATGCAAAAAGCCAGCGAATTACGGGAACTTGGCATAACGTTTATTGGTGGACATCCAATGGCGGGGTCTCATAAAAGTGGTGTGCTGGCTGCTAAGGCCCATCTTTTTGAAAACGCATATTACATGCTTACGCCACTTGCTGGGGAAGAAATTGTTCATATGGCACAGCTTGAAAGTTTGCTGAAATTTACCCATGCAAAAGTAGTCAGTGTATCTGCCAGTGAGCATGATCATATGACAGCGGTGGTGAGTCATTTTCCACATGTTATTGCGGCCTCACTTGTCCATCAATTAGGTGGCGAAAATGGGGAATACCCAATGACACGTTCTCTTGCAGCAGGAGGGTTTCGTGATGTGACACGAATCGCCTCTTCGAATCCCATCTTATGGCGAGATATTACGCTGCAAAATCGCGAGGAGCTCCTCACGCAATTAGATGGTTGGGAAAAAGAAATGACGCGCATTAAGGAACTGCTGATGGAGGGTTCTTCACAGGCTATTGAAAACTATTTTGCAGTTGCCAAAGAACTGAGAGATGAATTACCGATTAGTGCAGGGGCTATGTATACACCATTCGATCTATATGTTGATGTTCCTGACTATCCAGGTGTTATTTCTGAAGTGACGGGCTTTTTAGCAGATGAAGCAATTAGTATTACGAATCTTCGCATCGTTGAATCACGAGAAGATGTTTTCGGTATTCTAGTCATTAGCTTCCAAAGTGAAAATGATCGCGAACGTGCTGCAGCCTGTATTCAAAAACGAGCAAATTTCGAAACGTATATTTCTTAGCATAAGAAAGCGTCGGCATTTCGGCGCTTTCTATCTTCATATTGGAGGGAATAAAGTTCATGAGTGAAAAAGTATTGCAATACAACAAGCCTTCTTTACAGGGCTCTTTAACTGTTCCAGGCGATAAGTCTGTATCTCATCGCTCTGTGATGTTTGGCGCCATTGCTAGTGGAACAACGACAGTAGAGGGCTTTTTACTAGGTGAAGATTGTTTAAGTACAATTGATTGCTTCCAGAAACTTGGCGTTCAGATTGAGGTGGAAGGGACAAATGTAACCATTCATAGTCCAGGGATGGATGGCTGGCAGGAGCCGACAGAAGTGTTATATACGGGTAACTCTGGTACAACAACACGCTTAATGCTAGGCATTTTAGCTGGTTCTACTGTTCACTCTGTCATGACAGGAGATGCATCCATTGGAAAACGACCAATGCGCCGTGTTATAGATCCACTGCGTCAGATGGGTGCACAAATTACAGGGCGTGCAGACGGGCAATATACACCACTAGCCATTCAAGGTACAAAATTACAAGCCATTGATTACAAGATGCCTGTAGCAAGTGCACAGGTGAAATCTGCTATTTTACTAGCGGGCTTGCGTGCTGAAGGAACAACTATTGTTAGAGAAATGGATGTTTCGAGAGATCATACAGAGCGAATGCTGCGTCAATTTGGTGCACATGTAGAAGTAGATAATGGCGTAGTATCGATTGAAGGAGGACAAGCTCTCAATGGTACGCATGTTTCTGTGCCAGGAGATATATCATCGGCTGCCTTTTTCTTAGTGGCAGGAGCCATTTGCAAAAATAGTCAGCTAACACTAAATAATGTGGGCATTAATCCAACACGTGATGGCATTATAGAGGTGCTGCAAAAAATGGGCGCCACGATGACGGTAACGCCGAATGATGATAATCAAGCTGAACCGACAGCAACAATCCAAATCGCGACATCTTCTTTAACTGGTACAATAATTGAGGGAGACATTATTCCTCGTTTAATTGACGAAATTCCAATTCTTGCATTACTCGCTACGCAAGCACATGGTCAAACGATCATTAAAGATGCCGAGGAGCTAAAAGTGAAGGAGACTGACCGTATCACGGCTGTTGTGACTGAATTGAAGAAACTTGGTGCCCAAATCGAAGCAACAGAAGATGGTATGATTATTGAGGGACCAACGTCTTTAAAAGGAGCAAACCTTCAAACCTATGGCGATCATCGAATCGGCATGATGGGTGCAGTTGCAGCTTTAATAACAGACGGAGCTGTTACACTAGATGATGCACAATGTATTGCTGTATCCTACCCATCGTTCTTTGAGCATATTGAGGCAGTGAAGTAACAATTAAGAGAGGCTCTCCAAGCTTTTGGGGAGTTTTTTCTTGTTTCAGAGGTAAATGTTTTGTAGCATAAAGGTATCAACGAAAGAATAGGTGAATGACTGTGAACAATGCGATGACTGAAATGATGCAAGCACTTGAACAAGGGGATTTAGCATTAATAGATCAGCTACTAGAATCATTTTTAATGAAGGAGCTACCCGAGGAGATCTATGCACTTGCTGAGATTTTTATGCACTATGGGTACATGAAGGAAGCTGACCGTGTGCTGGAGCATTTACAATTTTTATTCCCAGAAGAAGCACAGTTAAAAATAGATCGTGCCAATGTCCTAATGGAGCTTGGTAATGAAGATGAAGCATTAGATTTATTATTAGAAATTGAAGAAACCTCCCCAGAATATCCACAAGCGTTATTGGTTTTAGCTGATTATTATCAAATGCAAGGGTTATTTGAGGTTGCAGAAAAGCGTATAAATGAAGCATTAGCAATTTTACCAGACGAGCCATTATTACATTTTGCGAAAGCAGAACTTTTATTTGAAACAGGTCGTTTTTTAGAGGCAGCAAGACTGTACGAGGACTTATATGAGCAGCAAAATGAATTTGCTGGTATTCAACTTGTCGAACGACTAGCGGAGGTTTATCGTGCAGGTGCAGCCTATGAGACGGCATTTGATTATTATGTCAAAGCCCTTGAAGATGAAGTAAAGCCCGATATTTTATTTGGAGCTGCTTATTCAGCCTTCCAGTCACAAAAATACGAGATGGCTATTAAACAACTAGAGGAATTGAAAGAATTAGATCCTGATTACTTCTCAGCCTATTTATTGCTTGCGGAAAGCTATGCAATGACAGAGGATAATCAAAAAGCATATGCTGCCATTCAAGAGGGGTTAAAGCGTGATGAATATGATAAATCGCTTTATTTATTCGCTGGTAAAATGGCATTGAAAAATGGTTTGCCAGAAGAAGCTGAGCAACATCTGAGAGAAGCTATAGCGCTCGATCCTGAATATATGGAAGCGGTACTGGCACTTATTTCAGTGTTTGGACAACAGGAGCGCCATGAGGATGTGATCGAGTTATTTGAGACATTACAGCAAAATGATTTTGAATGGAGCACTTTATATCCTTTTGCGGCAGAGGCATATGAAAATTTAGAATTGTACGACCGTGCATACGAATTTTACCGTTTGGCATATAATGATTTTAAGGAAGACGCAACATTTTTAGAAAAATATGTTTACTTCTTATTAGAAGAAGGAAAGCGTTCAGAGGCAAAAGAGGTTCTTGGACAATTAATCAACATTCAACCGGGTGAACCAGAGTGGCAGGAGAAGTTAGAAACCTTAGAATTTGAGTAAAGGAGGGAGTGGGTATGACTGCTTCTGTATCAGTTGTTGATAAAAAAGCATTTGTTCGATGGTTTTTAAAAAATTATCAATTGAAACGTCGTGAGTGTGTATGGATTTTAAATTACCTATTAAGTAATGATGACTTGTTAAAAAGAATCCGGTTTGTGGAAGAAGCTCACTATTGTCCTAGGGCAATGGTGATGTCGACAGTAGACTCAACAGGTGTGCCTTTTCGTTTCTATAAAGGCAATGTGATGACAGCAGATGCTGAGAAGTCTTTCCATGATTTACGCTTACATGAACAAGAAGATATGTATATACAATTGAATTTTCCTAATATACCACCAAGTGCACAATACTTAGCAGTTCTTGAAGAAAACCCTTATATGCCAGAAACACTGCTCGTCAGTGAAAAAGATCGTGTACTGGCAGAAGAGCTGCTTTCCAATAGCTTACTCGTATTCCAAGAAGAGAAATTACTTGCACAAATTGATGAAGCCCTCGACCAGGGAGATGAAGTGCGATTTTATGAATTGTCTAATTTGTTACAAGCATTGAAGGAAACGGCTAATTTACGTTAATTATAGGTAAAAATTGAATGTCCTTTATCCATTTCAATATGGTAACATTACTAGTGAATGATTGTTTTCACTTTTAATTGGGTATCCTATTGAAGAGTGGAAAAGGACATTTTTATTTTGCGATAAAAGGAGGTTTGTTGAATGTATTTTAATGCAAACGATGTAACATCGTTTATGGCACAAAAAGATTTTATTGATACCGCGGTTGTTCCACTTGTATCCATTGATCTCTCTTCTGAAAAAATGAAACAAAGTGGTGCCGAGGTAGATTTTGTCATGTCTTTAACTTCTTTTATAGAGCAGCAGTTTAAAGGTCGACTACTAGTCATGCCACCATTTTCTTATATGACAACTTTAAAAAACGATGATTTACCACAGCAATTAGAAGCACAATTACATAATGCTGGATTTAAGCATGTGTTCTTCATTACTTGTGACCATTATTGGACAAAGAGTGGAGAGATAGTCAATATGATTTGGTTACCAGCGATTCCTTTAGAAAGTATGGATGCCAGTGTGAAAAAATCCATTCTAGAAGATCAATTGCGACAAGTGATTCCAATGCTTTCGACTAAATGGGCACAGATTTAACAATTAGTTTCAATAAATGTTCACATTCTCCAGCTTTCCACAGAATGCTATATTGACCAAGCTATGGACTTGATATATCATATATATGTCCTAGTATTACTATTTGTAAAAGTATGTCCGTTGGACTGACCTTTAAGTTAGAGGGGGGAAAATAATGAGTAATAATCGAGTTTCACGTCGTCAATTTCTAAGTTATACTCTTACTGGTGTAGGTGGATTTATGGCGGCAGGTATGCTAATGCCAATGCTTCGCTTTGCAATTGATCCTGTGCTACAAAAGCATGAGGGTGGGGATTTTGTAAAAACAGAGCATAAAATCGCTGACTTGACTGAAGAGCCTGTAAAAGTGGACTTTTCATATGAACAAGTGGATGCATGGTATAAATCACAGGTTACAGATGTAGCTTGGGTTTATAAAAGTGGCGATCAAATCATTGCCCTTTCACCTGTTTGTAAGCATTTAGGATGTATGGTTGACTGGAATGGAGATTCTGCACACCCAGGTCAATTCTTCTGTCCATGCCACGCAGGACGTTATGAGAAAAACGGGAAAAACATTGCAGGTACACCGCCTCTAGGTCCGTTGGATGAATTTGAAGTACAAGAACAAGATGGCTATTTAATGATTGGTCCAGCTAAAGCAAATTCTCTAGTTAAATAAGTAAGGGGGTACGACAACAGTGCTAAATAAAATTTATGATTGGGTCGATGAACGCCTAGATATTACACCGATTTGGCGTGATATTGCCGACCACGAAGTGCCAGAGCACGTTAACCCTGCACATCATTTTTCAGCATTCGTTTACTGCTTTGGTGGATTAACATTCTTCATCACAGTAATTCAAATTTTATCTGGTATGTTCCTAACAATGTACTATGTACCAGACGTTGTGAATGCCTGGAAATCAGTTTATTATTTACAAAACGAAGTAGCATTTGGTGAAATCGTACGCGGTATGCACCACTGGGGAGCTTCATTAGTTATCGTAATGATGTTCTTACATACACTTCGTGTATTCTTCACAGGTTCTTATAAAAAACCTCGTGAATTAAACTGGATGGTTGGTGTAGGTATTTTTGGTGTAATGATGGGTCTTGGATTTACAGGATACTTATTACCATGGGATATGAAAGCATTATTCGCTACTAAAGTAGGTATCGAAATTGCAGCATCTGTACCGTTTATCGGTGGGATGATTAAAGTATTATTAGCGGGTGACACAACGATTCTCGGTGCTCAAACGTTAACTCGATTCTTTGCGATTCATGTATTCTTCTTACCTGCAGTATTGTTTGGGTTACTTGCAGCGCACTTTATCATGATTCGTCGTCAAGGAATTTCAGGACCGTTGTGATTGTCTTGACGGTTCGATGATCTTTAAAAGGAGGGGACACTATGCATCGCGGAAAAGGAATGAAATTTGTCGGCGATTCTCGTATTAAAGCGAATCACAGAATGCCGAACGTTCCAAAGGATTATTCCGAATATCCAGGTAAGACGGAAGCTTTCTGGCCGAACTTCTTACTGAAGGAATGGATGGTAGGTGCTGTATTTTTAATTGGATACTTATTATTAACTGTCGCTCACCCGTCACCACTTGAAGGGCCGGCAGATCCAACTAGAGCATATACACCACTACCGGACTGGTACTTCTTATTTATGTATCAACTTTTAAAATACTCATTTGCTTCTGGTCCATACAATGTAATCGGAGCTATTGTAATTCCAGGTCTTGCATTTGGAGCGCTATTATTAATGCCATTTTTAGACAAGGGTCCAGAACGTCGTCCATCTAAACGTCCATTGCCAACAGCGTTTATGTTATTAACTTTAGCTGCTATGTTCTACCTAACTTGGGAGTCAGTTGTTAACCACGACTGGGAAGCTCAAAAAGCTATGGGTGCAATCGTAGAAACAGTTGAATTCGATAAAGAATCAGAAGGTTATAAACTATACGCTGGCTCAGCTTGTATTACATGTCACGGTGAAGGCTTAGAAGGTGGAGCTGGTGCACCATCTCTAATGAACACTGGATTAACAGCTGATGAGATTAAGGACATTGCTCATAATGGTCGCGGTAACATGCCACCAGGATTATGGACAGGTTCAGATGAAGATCTTCAAAAACTTGCTGAATTCATCGAAAGCTTAAAAGCAGAGTAATAGTAAAAGAGTCAGGAAACTGGCTCTTTTTTTTCTACCTTGTTATACTATTGGGACTGGAAGCCATACAAAAAGGTTCCCTTGTATAAAGGGTTTTAGCGAAAGATGTCGAAAAAACATTTATTCCTGAAACAAGTTAGCGAATTAAAACAATAAAATAACACATATTGATGGTGAGATACAATTGAAAGGTAGAGTGAAGCTCTAGAATTTCAGAACTATACATAAATAATGGATTGTTTATATCGGAAGGAGTTAACATCATGCAACTAACAAGAGCAAATATTTGGTACCTTCTGACACATAAATCATTCTTGATTGCGCTGCTAATTGTTAATCTACTAGGTACATTTTATGGCTATTATTGGTATGGGTGGCAGCTTGCAATCACAGAGCCTATTTTTTATATTTTTGTTCCAGATAGTCCGACAGCTAGTTTATTCTTTTGTTTTGTGTTGATTGCTTGGATTATAGGGAAAAGCTGGCCACTGATGGAAGTACTTGCCCTTGTTACGTTGGTGAAATATGGCTTATGGGCAGATGTGATGAATATTTGGACATTAATTGAAACAGGTTCTATTGGCTGGCAGGGGTGGATGTTAGTTGGTTCACATTTTGCCATGGCTGTACAAGCTGTACTATATATGAAGAAATATGTCTTCACTTATTGGCATGTAGTGATAGCAGCTGTTTGGACACTGCATAATGATGTCATTGACTATGTATTTGGGCAAATGCCTATGTATCGAGATTTAGCCAATTACACAAGCTATATTGGCTACTTTACATTCTGGTTATCAATTGCATGTATTTTACTTGCCATTTTCTCAATTAGGTGGCGCAAATATTTGCCGAATTAGGGTATAAATTATAGAATTATAGTATCGAGGTAGAAAGGGGTTAGAAAATTGTCAATGAGCATGTATATTGTTTATTTTGCGATTATTATGCTGCTTCCACTTTATGCTCAACTGAAGGTAAAGGGTACGTATAAAAAATTTGCAAAGCAACGTACAATGAAGGGGCAGACTGGTGCTGAGGTAGCGCGTGCGATTTTAGACGCGAACGGCTTATATGATGTACGAGTTGTGCCAACGCAAGGTGTGTTGTCTGATCATTATAATCCGGCAACCAAAACAGTGGCTTTGTCAGAAAGTAACTTTTATGAAGCGAGTGTTGCAGGTGCTGCAGTAGCTGCCCATGAGGTAGGTCACGCCATCCAACATAAAGAAGCTTATTCTATGCTTACATTACGTAGTAAGCTCGTTCCAGTAGCAAACATTTCTTCCAATATGTCTTGGCTTTTTGTAATGATTGGTATTTTTACAAGTATGTCGAATTTATTGCTGTTAGGTATCATATTATTAGCAGCAGGTGTTGTTTTCCAATTAGTGACACTTCCGGTGGAGTTTGATGCCTCAAAGCGAGCATTAGTTCAAATGAATTCACTTGGCATTATTACAAATGAAGAAGAACGACCAGCACGAAAAGTATTAAGTGCTGCAGCCTTAACATATGTAGCAGCGGCAGCGGTAGCTGTACTTGAGTTATTACGTTTAATTTTAATTTTTACTAATATGCGTAGCGACGACTAAGAAAAAACTTGTTATAGTGGTACACCACTATAGCAAGTTTTTTATCTTCGTATGCTTTAATGAAGGGGTTGCTTTTGATCGTCTAGTGTGAAGCCTTCTCCTGCCACATCTCGTACTTCAATGATGGAAACAAATGCGTGCGGATCAACTTCATGCACAATAGATTTTAACCGTACAACTTCATTGCGGCCAATCACACAATAAATCACCTCTTTAGGTTGTTTCGTAAAATGACCATGTCCTTCTAAAATGGTGATACCACGCTCCATTCGAAGAGCAATTGTTTCAGCAATGGCTCCCGACTTTTCCGATATGATAAGCGCACCACGAGCCGCATAAGCACCTTCTTGTACAAAGTCAATAACACGGGCTCCAACAAATACGGCTACTAATGTATACATCATCGAACGAGCATCCAAGAACGTCAGCCAAGAAAGGATGATGACGATGGCATCGAAGACAAACATGGTTTTCCCCATACTCCAGCCAAAATATTTATGTCCGAGTCGGGCCAAAATATCGACACCACCTGTAGTGCCACCGAAACGAAAGACAATCCCAAGTCCCAATCCAACAAAGACACCAGCAAAAAGTGCCACAAGCAACATGTCATCCTCTAAATGGATGGTAAATTGATATTTTTGAAAAATTTTTAGAAAAAGAGATACAGATAAAGTGCCGACAAGCGTATAGACAAATGATTTTTTTCCAAGTAATCGATAACCTATGATAAACATGGGAATATTTAATAACAGGTTCATTAAGGCGGGGTCCCATCCTAATGTAAAATATAGTATGAGGGTAATCCCACTTAGTCCACCTTCACCCAGTTGATTTTGGATGTTGAAGTGAACAAAGCCGAAGCTGAAAACTGCTGCTCCGAGCATAATTGCGATAATATTACGAATTTTAATCTGTTTTAGCATTTGACCTCCTGTAGTTCCAAACAAATGAAGTAGTGTTATCTATTATCTGACATTTTATTGGTTTTGACAACAATGGTGTAAATTTTATACGATGGTAAATAGGAGTGTGATTTTTATGACAGATCAACTAACAATGCAAGCTTTACAACAGCGTGTCGATGACTATATAGGACAATTTAAAGAAGGCTATTTTCCACCATTTGAATTACTTGCACGTCTAACAGAAGAATTAGGTGAACTATCACGCGAAGTTCAGGATGTCTATGGACAGAAAAAGAAAAAGAGTACTGAGGATATAAATAGTATTGAAGAGGAACTAGGAGACTTTTTCTTTGTACTAGTCTGTTTTGCAAATGCTCAAGGTATTAAACTAGATGAAGCACTTTTACGCGTCATACATAAATTTGAAACTAGAGATAAGGATCGTTGGACTAGAAAGGATGAAGAATGATGTCGATTCGTGTAGCTATTGCAGGAGCAAGAGGAAAAATGGGAGCTGAGGCTGTACATACGGTCATGAAACATGACAAAATGGAATTAGTAGCTGTACTAGATTATAAGGAAGTAGGAAAAACTTTAGCTGATTTAGATATGTTTCCAGCAAGCTATACAGTGCCTATATTTACAGAAATGCATGATCTTGTAGAAGCAACTGCACCAGATGTACTAGTGGATTTATCTAATCCACATGCAGTCTACAAACATACAAAGGAAGCACTGAATTTAAATGTACGACCTGTAATTGGTACAACAGGATTTACAGATGCACAACTAGAGGAATTATCAGCCATGGCCAAAGAAAAAGAGTTAGGTTGCATTATTGCACCAAACTTTGCGATTGGTGCTATCCTAATGATGAAGTTTGCAAAAGAAGCAGCCAAATACTTACCAGATGTAGAGATTATAGAAATGCACCATGATCAGAAGCTTGATGCACCATCTGGGACAGCGGTGAAAACGGCTCAGTTAATACAAGAGGTCCGTACGCCTAAGGCACAAGGACATCTAGAAGAGAAAGAAACCATTAAAGGTGCAAGAGGTGGAGACTTTGACGGTATGCGCATTCATTCCGTACGTTTACCTGGTTTAGTGGCACACCAGCAAGTATTATTTGGAGGGGATGGGCAGCTACTAACGATTCGCCATGATTCATTAAACCGTAATTCTTTTATGTCGGGTGTTGCATTTTGCATAGAAGAGGTTATGAAAATGGATCAGCTTGTTTATGGTTTAGAAAACATCATCTAAAGATTGGGATGGAAGCTATATGAAAATCGCATTGATTGCACATGATCGTAAAAAAGATAATTTAGTACAGTTTGCTATTGCTTACCAAAATATTTTACAAGAACACACACTATATGCTACCGGCACAACAGGACAACGTGTCATCGAAGCTACTGGTTTGGAAGTTACACGTTTTCGTTCAGGGCCACTTGGTGGCGATCAACAAATTGGCGCAATGATTGCCAATAATGATATGGACATGGTGATATTTTTCCGTGATCCTTTAACAGCACAGCCACATGAGCCAGATGTTTCTGCACTAATCCGTCTTTGTGATGTTTACCAAGTGCCACTGGCAACCAATATGGGAACTGCAGAAATATTACTAAAAGGCCTCCAGGAAGGCTTTGTGGATTGGAGACTGATACAAGAAAGACGCAATTAACAAAAGACGTGATTCAGAAAGGATGATCATCGAATGAAAAAGCTAAAAATAGGCATTACCTGTTATCCTACAGTTGGTGGCTCTGGTGTCATTGCAACAGAATTAGGCAAAATGCTTGCAGAAAGAGGACATGAAATTCACTTCATCACCTCAAGCGTACCATTTCGATTGAATAAAATTTATCCAACCGTCTTTTTCCATGAAGTCGAAGTTAATAATTATTCAGTATTTCAATATTCTCCCTACGATATTGCATTAGCGAGTAAAATGGCAGACGTCATCAAGGATGAAGAGTTGGATGTGCTACATGTGCATTATGCCATCCCACATGCAGTATGTGCGGTGCTAGCACGTGAAATGAGCGGCCGAGACATTGGCATCGTTACGACCCTTCATGGCACAGATATATCGGTGCTTGGGCAAGATTCTACGCTCTCACAGGCCATTAAGTATGGGATTGATAAATCTGATATTGTGACAACCGTGTCACAGGCATTAAAAGAACAAACCTATGAACTGATTGATACAGTAAAACCAATTGAAACGATTTATAACTTTGTGGACGAACGCGAATACTTCCCACGAAATTTAGGAAACTTAAAAGAGCAATTTGGTATTCAAGAAGATGAAAAAGTCCTCATTCATGTATCAAACTTCCGTAAAATAAAGAACCTTCCACACATTGTAGACGCCTTTATGAAAATCCGTGCCAACATGAAAGCAAAGCTCTTATTAGTAGGTGATGGCCCAGAAAAGCATCGTGTCATGGATCAAGTAAAAGGAAGTCCTTATATGAAGGATGTTTTATTTTTAGGGAAACAAGAAAACTTAGCTGAACTGTATGCGATTAGTGACCTAAAGCTATTATTATCACAGCAAGAATCGTTTGGACTGGTGTTACTAGAGGCAATGGCTTGTGGTGTACCTTGTATTGGAACAAATGTAGGTGGTATTCCAGAAGTCATTGAGCACGGTGTAGACGGTTATATCGTGGAATTAGGTGATACAGAGGCAGTTGCGGCGTATGCAACCCATTTATTGCAAGATGAGGAACAATTACTGCGCTTCCGAGAAGCGGCCATCCGTGCAGTAAGTGAAAAATTCCACTCATCCAAAATTGTGGAACAATATGAAAATCTGTACGAGAAGGTTGCGGAAAGAAATCATGCAAAACAATAAAGAATGGCAAGCAGCCTATTCAGTCATTGAACAATTAGAACAGGCGGGATTTGAAGCAGTTATTGTTGGTGGAGCTGTAAGAGATGCTTTACTCAATCGTCCTGCCCATGATGTAGATGTGGCTACAAATGCCTTGCCTGAAGAAGTAAAAACTGTGTTTCAAAAGACTGTAGATATTGGGATTCAGCATGGGACGGTACTTGTTATCGTACCCGCTGGACCTGTGGAAGTGACTACCTATCGGACAGATGGGGAATATACAGATCATCGAAGACCACAGAATGTCCATTTTGTTCGATCTCTAAAAGAGGATTTACAACGCCGAGATTTTACGATGAACGCCATTGCCATGCGTCATGATGGCTCTTTTGTAGATTATTATGGTGGACGACAAGATATTGAAAAGCGCGTTATACGAGCGGTAGGAGAGGCAGAAAAACGGTTTGCAGAA
This sequence comes from Lysinibacillus sp. G01H, assembly GCF_028872195.1. NCBI lineage: Bacteria > Bacillati > Bacillota > Bacilli > Caryophanales > Bacillaceae > Lysinibacillus > Lysinibacillus sp. G01H. Next base: position 1,510,196 of record NZ_CP118397.1, read on the forward strand.
GATGCTCTAAGAATGCTGCGAGCAATTCGCTTCTCCGCACAGCTTGATTTTACAATCGAGGCGAATACAATAACAGCCATCCAGCAAAGGGCTGCTGATCTGAGATTTATTGCAAAAGAACGCATTAAAGCAGAGCTTGATAAGCTTTGGATAGGACAAACAGTTTTTGGGGGTATACAAAAACTAGAGGACTGTGGGTTAACGGCCTATTTAACGGGTGATTTTCAAGCTTCACAATGGCGTAATTTTCAAACAAAGGATGCCCTTCTTGGCTGGGCATACTTTGCCTTACTGCAAGGAACAGCATGGCGTGAGGTAGTGCGCGATTATCGATTATCTAATAAGGAAATGGCGTTTATTAAATCCGTTTTAACAGCTTATGACGATTTAAAAGATGGTTGGACAAATCGCCATTATTTTAACTACACAGAGCAAGAACTAGTGGCTGCACAATATTTTGCCCAACTTCGCCAATTAGACGCTTCGATACCTCAACAATCTATTCGAGAATTACAGGCAAAATTACCGATTCAACATAAGCAAGAATTAGTGGTGAATGGGGCTGATTTACTGAAATGGTCTGGCAAAAAGGGTGGGCCGTGGGTAAAAGCCGCATTGGAGGATCTGCTGACAGCCATTCTTCATCATGAACTTCAAAATGATCGACAACAGATTAAAAGCTGGGTTGAGCAGCAGGATCTTACTTAAAGCCCAATACATGATAGTCAAAAGCCGTCTCCCATTTCGGGAGGCGGTTTTATTAAATTCCTATCGTTGGTGGTCATTTACGTTAATTTACAGTATGATTAAGACAAAATAAGTTACATAACAAGAGTACAGTTAACTAAAGGATGGATGTGAAGATGACAATTTCCATGAAGGACGAAATTTTAAAAAGAATATTGGCTGCTGATGGAGAAGCGGTTTCAGGTCAGGAATTAGCAAATTCTCTTGGTGTCTCAAGAACCGCTGTTTGGAAGCATATGCAAACATTACAAGAGGAAGGATATACATTCGAAACTATTAAGAAAAAGGGGTATGTATTGACAGGTGTACCAAATAGCTTGAGCCCCACACAGATTGAGCTTTTTTTAAAGACAGAGCATTTTGGACGTGAGATCCATTATTACGATGTAGTTGATTCAACACAAACGATTGCGCATAAGCTTGCACAGGAAGGAGCTCCACACGGTACAATTATTATTGGTGAGGAGCAAACAGCGGGGCGAGGTCGTATGGCTCGTCCTTGGGAGTCTGCCCATGGGACAGGTATTTGGATGACCGTTATCGTTCGGCCAGATGTTACGCCCCAGCAGGCCTCATCCTATACACTTGTGGTGGCAGTAGCTGTCACAATGGCCATTAAAACATTATATAAACATGTAGAGCCAGCCATTAAATGGCCCAATGATTTATTGATTAATGGCAAAAAATGTACAGGGATTTTAACGGAAATGCAGGCAGAGGCGGATCTTGTGCAAGCTTTACTTGTTGGAATTGGCATAAATGCGAACCAAGCAACAGCTGACTTTTCACCTGATATTGCGGATATTGCCACTTCATTACGATTAGAAGCAGGGGAAGAAATCAATCGTGCAGCACTTGTTGCCTCTATCTTACACTATTTAGAACAATTTACAGAACTATACGTCAAAGAGGGTTTTGCGAGTCTAAAGACACTATGGCAGCAATTGTCCTGTACAATTGGTCAACGTATAGAGGTAACGACGATACGTGAACGTTTTGAAGGGGTTGCCAGTGGCATTACAGACGATGGTGTTCTGCAACTGACACAGGATGATGGAACGATTCGCACGATCTATGCGGGAGACATCAAAATATTATAAACAAGAAGCTGCAAGTAATGTCCTATACTTGCGGCTTCTCATGTTGTTGCAAAAAGATGATGTCAACGGCAGAAAAAGCAACTTTGCAAGGTGAGGGGTTGATTTCCGTTCCGCCAGCGTCCTTTCCAGGGGGCGTCCGATGAGCCGCTTCACTCACTTACGTTCGCTCCAGGGTCTCATCTGTGACGCTAAATCCCCTAGGAGTGACGCTGGCTCCACTCCAATCAACCATTCTGCAAAAGTGTCTTTGCTTTATCTTTCATACTGGCCGTAGCGAACAAAATAATCCATTATTAGTATTATTAGAGAATCGATAGACTCTTATTTTCAATGTGGGGAAGTCATGCGTAACAGCACCTCTTCATAAAGAGTCGTGAACACCTTCACTTTATTTGAAAACCTTTGCTAAAAGGTAACACTTTTGTAGGTTGAAGTGGAAGGGTACTTGACTCCCGTGGGATCACGAGACAGCCAAAACTCTAAACGGAGCGGTAGCAGAGGAAGCGATTCGGCGCTCGCCTACAGGAAAGAAAGTAGTCTGCAACGGAAACCATTTTCACCTTTCACAAAAATTCTATTAATGGTTTTGTTTTTCAACAATATGAGAAGCTGCAAGTAACGTCCTGTACTTGCAGCTTCTTTTATTGTCTATTCTTTATTTTAATGACACATCTATATCACCATGTGATAAGGAAACATTCAGTTGGTGCTCACCCTTAGTTACTTGTGTCACGGTGCCACTTTGTTCTTCATCATTAATGGTTACATCACCGAAGTCTGTTTTGAGATCATAACCTACATCACTTTGTTTGTTTTGTAAGTGGAGCGTTGTATCGCCAAAACTAGAGGTAATGGTTGATTGGCCATTTAATGTGCCATCTATATCGATATCTCCATGCTCGCTCTCAATAGTGAAGCCGTTACTAGTAAGATGCTGAAGCGTTAAATCACCAAAGGACTGCCTAATCTCTGTTCTGTCACCAGTCGTGTTGTTGAAAGTAATATCTCCATAATCCTGGATGAGATTAAGCTGCTGATACTGTAGCCCATGAATGGCTGTATCGCCAAAATTACTGTCTATCACAATCGCCTCTATTTTTGTATCATTTGGGACATAGAGTTTGATTGAAGGGGAAGAGAGGTTCCCGAAGCCAAATTGAAAACCATCCTTTTTCTTTGCCATTGTTTCGATGGTTAAAGTTCCGTTATCAATATGATATGTTACATCTGCTTGCTCAAGGACCTTTGTGTCTAATTTAAAGTCACGACCACTTGCAACAATCTCCACATCTCCATAATCATTTACGATATTAATACTTGTGAATGCATCTAAAGCATAAGACTGACTTACTAATTTAGTATTACTTGGGACATAAAGACCCTCTGAATCTTTTAGAATCAGCCAGCGCCCCCCTGAAAAATAGCCAATCAATGCGAGTAGAATGCCTAATGCAATCATTGTCATGGCAATAAGGGTATTTTTTGACGTCATTTAGAAGTCCCCCTTTTTTTGCTTCTTTGTCATTTTGTGGAATAGTCTGCCTAATGTTTCAACAGAGACAACAACGGTTTTCTTGATAACACGAGCAACAACTGGGAACAGTAGGACTCCCAAGCCTGTTACGATTAACCCGACACCCATAAAGAGCAGGGCAGTCGGCCAATGCTCTGTTAAAATTAAGAAACCTGATATGATTGCCACAACGCCACCGGCAAAAATACTAATTACAGTTGCGACAATAGCAAAGATTAAGCTGATAATGACTGCGCCAAATGAAAAAATGAGTGCAATGGCTGTTGCAAGTAATGGCAATGAAAGGGGCGCAGACAGTATAGCTAGAATAATGAGCCAAATAGCAGACATATTCTTTTTTGTTGATTTTGCCGAGGAGGTTTCTAAATCCTTTAATGCGAAATCAGCTAATATTTGTGAGGCGACATGTGAAGGAGAGCCAAGTTGTGAAATAACCTGATGTTCATTTTCCTCTCCAGCTTCCTCAAAGTATTCTTCATAATAGGCAAGCGCAGCGTCTAACTCATGCGCAGGAAGCCGACGTAATTTTCCTCGTAGCTGTTTCAAATAGCTTGCTCTATCCATCTAAATTCCCTCCTAAAAGTACACAATCAACCTTTTCCTTATACATTTGCCATTCTTTTAATAGCTCTAATAATCGTATACGTCCTTGCTCTGTAATTTGATAATAGCGTCTATTTCTACCTTGATAAGGCTGATCGTACGTTGTTAAGTAATGCGCTTTTTGTAAGCGGCGTAATACAGGATACAGTGTAGACTCTGAAATCTCCATGACTGATTGTACCTGCTGTGTTAAAGAATAACCGTAGGCGTCCTCTTTCTCGACAATAGCCAGTACACAAGCATCAAGTAAAGCTGAACCAAGCTGAAATGTCATCTTTTCACCTCACATGTAATACCTATACTTCATTTTATATTATATGGCATATAGTATGTGGATAGTATATGACGTATAACATTGATTGTCAATTCTAAAAGAAAATTTTTTCCAATGTTGTTAGACGAAGATATTGTAAGAAAATAATATTTGAAGATTAATAGGGAAATCTGTTATAGTATGTGCGAAGGGCAGTATCCATTGTGAACGGCACCTTCAAAACGCAATAGACTATACTACCAAATATCTGCCTTGATCTTTTAGACAGGGACGGAAGAAAACGATACGTTCAAATATAGCTTTCATTTTGCAAGCTATTGCCTCTTTAAGGGGTCTTTTTATCATTGAACGACACACTACCCTTCTGTCTATTTTCGGCCAGAAGGGTTTTTCTGTTTTCTTCCTTTAAAAAAGGAGGACTACAAAATGAAAACGACAACAGATTTTTTAAAGATGAAAGCGGCAGGCGAAAAAATCGTGATGGTGACGGCCTATGATTATCCAGCTGCTAAATTCGCGGAAGAAGCTGGTGTTGAGATGATACTAGTCGGGGATTCACTTGGAATGGTCGTGCTTGGCTATGATTCTACAATGCCTGTAACTGTAACGGATATGGTTCATCATGCAAAAGCAGTAAGACGAGGGGCAAAGGATACGTTTATTGTTGTTGATATGCCCTTTGGTTCTTATCATGGCGATGTCAATGAGACACTCAAAACAGCCATTGCGATGATGCAACAAACAGGAGCAGATGCTTTAAAAGTTGAAGGGGCAGGTGAAGTTATACCTGTCATTCGTAGATTAACGTCAGCTGGTATTCCAGTAGTAGCTCACTTAGGCTTGTTGCCTCAATCAGCTGGAGTGCTTGGTGGTTATAAGGTACAAGGAAAAACAGCTGAACAGGCTGCTACACTGCTTGAAGAAGCAAAACAGTGTGAAGCGGCTGGAGCATGTGCAGTCGTGTTGGAATGTATCCCTCATCAGCTGACAGAGCTTGTTTCAGCTAGTCTTGTTATTCCAACGATTGGCATAGGCGCTGGTATTGAGGCTGATGGACAAGTGCTGGTGTATCATGACATGCTAAGCTACGGTTCGCACCATGTACCGAAATTTGTTCAACAATTTGCTGATATGGGCAAAGAAGCAAGCGCGGGGATGATGGGTTACGTAGAAGCAGTGAAAGCGGGTACTTTCCCAGCTCCAAAGCATTTCTTCACAATGAAAGAGGAAGCATTAGATCAGCTATATGGAGGCGTTAAATGATGAAAGTCATCACGACCATACAGGCATTAGCCACAGAAATTCAAGCAGCTAAGCATGCTCAAAAAACGATTGGACTTGTTCCGACAATGGGCTATTTACATGAAGGTCATTTAACATTAGCACAAACAGCTCGTGTAGAAAATGATGTCGTTGTGATGAGTATATTTGTCAACCCAACACAATTTGGGCCAAATGAGGATTTTGAAAGTTATCCTCGTGATTTGCCTAGAGATACTGCATTAGCTGAATCTGTGGGCGTTGATATTGTGTTCGCACCAAGTGTGGAGGAAATGTATCCTCAAGATGGAGGCATTCGTCTACATGCAGGCGAGCAGGCTACCATTCTTTGTGGTGCGAGTCGTCCTGGTCATTTTGATGGTGTTTTACAGGTCGTCTCTAAATTATTTCATTTAACACTGCCAACAAGAGCTTATTTCGGTCAAAAAGATGCACAGCAGGTTGCGATTATTGCGACAATGGTACGTGATTTTAATTTCCCTTTAGAAATGCGTGTTGTCCCAATTGTACGCGAGGAGGACGGTTTGGCGAAATCTTCTCGTAATGTCTATTTAAGCAAGTCAGAGCGACAAGAGGCTCCAGCGATCAATGAAGCATTACAGTTGGCTCGCGATAGCTTTTTAGTGAATGGTGATGCTGATAGCGCACTTGCTAAAGCAAAAGCTCATATTCATGCAAGAACACATGGCCGCATTGATTATATTGAATTATTAGCATATCCAGATTTAACACCAGTGACAGCTACAACTCAGCAAGTACTGTTGGCAGCAGCTGTTTATATAGGTAAGACACGTTTAATAGATAATTGTATTTTTACCGTGAAAGAGGGAATATAGTATGTTACGTATGATGATGAATAGTAAAATTCACCGTGCAACAGTGACACAGGCAGATTTAAACTATGTAGGCTCTATAACAATAGATGAAGATATTTTAGATGCAGTAGGTATGCTGGCAAACGAAAAAGTACATGTTGTGAATAACAATAATGGCGCTCGTTTTGAAACATATATTATAGCTGGTGAACGAGGATCAGGTGTCATTTGTGTTAATGGCGCAGCAGCAAGACTTGTGCAGCGTGGTGATATTGTCATCATTATTTCCTATGTGTATGTGGATAATCATGAGGCTAAAGACCATCAACCAACTGTAGCCATCATGGGAGAGGGCAATACAATTAAGGAAATGATTGCACACGAGCCAGAAGCAACTGTGATGTAATTCAGCAATAGTATAACTTAATACTAGAGAGGAGGATGGCAAAGCATAGCCAATCCTCCTTTTTTATGATTGAATTTGTTATAAAAGTAACTGGTAAAATTTTGCTTTTATTACTATTAAACTAGTTTATAAAATTATAATTTTACAAATGTTCTAGTATTTTGCGTCATATTTATGTAGAATTTAGTTGTTAGTACATCATTTTACTAGTGGAGGTATCATTTGTCATGGAAAATAAACGTAACAAATTTTTAACAGCAACTGCAGCAGCATTGGCTGTAACAGCGGTAGCGGTAGTACCAGCATCAGCAGCAAGCCCTTTTTCGGATGTAAAGGAAAGTCATGCAGATTTTGAAGGCATTTCTACACTTTATGCAGCAGGGATTATTAGTGGTTACCCAGATGGTACATTCAAACCAGATACTAATGTCACACGTGGACAAGCGGCAAAAATGATTGCAGGCGCATTAAAATTGGATACAAAAGAAGTAGAGGATCCAAAATTTACGGATATTAGTGCATCAAATCCTTATTATGGCTCGATTGCAGCTCTAGTAGGATTAAATGTCATTACAGGCTATGGAGATAATACTTTCCGTCCAAACCAAACAATTACACATGGCGATTTAGCAAAAATCTTAGCATCTATTCCAACATTACCGGAGCTAGAAAGTGCAAAAAATCATGAGGCTAGTGAAAAAGTTACACGTGGACAACTGGCGACATTCATTGCAGAGGCTCTAACAAAGTCAAACCCAGAAACACCAGAAACACCAGAGACTCCTGAAACACCAGCAGATGCATTCTCATTATCGATTTTACATGTGAATGATACACATGCTCGTGCAAATGAATTACCTAAATTGGCGACAGCTGTAAAAGAACAAAGGGAAGCAAAGAAAAATGTTTTAACATTACATGCTGGCGATGCATTTAATGGTACATTATATTTCAATGAATTCCATGGACAAGCAGATCTAGCGCTATTAAATGAAATTGGCTTTGATGCAATGGTATTTGGTAACCATGAATTTGATTTAGGTGCCTCTCCAGAAGGTCATCAAGCATTAGCGGATTTTGTTAAAGGGGCTAAATTCCCATTTGTAGATGCTAATGCTGATTTCTCAGCAGATGATAAATTCACTGGTTTATTTACAGACTTAATTTCAAGTGAACCTGAAAATGGTAAAATTTATTCTGGTATTGTAAAAGAAATTGATGGAGAAAAAGTTGGTATTTTCGGCTTAACGACTGAGGAAACGGTTGATATTGCTTCTCCTGATAAAGTAACATTTACAAATTATATAGAGGAAGCGAAAAAAGCTGTGGCAGCCTTTGAAGGAATGGGTGTCAACAAAATTATCGCTTTAACACATATTGGCTACAATGATAATCCGAATGTTGATAATGATATTTTACTAGCTAAAAATGTACCAGGCATTGATGTAATTGTTGGCGCACATGATCATACAAAATTAGACGAGCCATTCGTTGTTGATACAAATACAGTAGGTGAAGCGAAGGATGCTACATTAATTGTACAGGCCAATGAGTATGTAAAATACTTAGGTACGCTTGATGTAACATTTGATGGAGATGGCATAGTTACTGAATATGGTGGCGAATTAATCGACCTTGGTAAGGTAGCTGAAGACGAATCATTAGTAAAATTACTAGCACCTTATAAAGCAAAAGTAGATGAAGTGAACAACAAAGAAATCGGTGTAACACTAAAAGAAGCTTTAGCTAACCCACGTGCAAGTGAAACAAGTCTTGAAAGTGTGCGTAGTAATGAAACAGCCCTAGGTAATATCATTACAGATGGTATGCTAGCAAAGGCACAAAAATATACTGATAAAACGGTTGTAATGGCATTACAAAATGGCGGTGGTATTCGAGAAGCAATTCCAGCTGGGAATATTACAGTTGGTCAAGTAATTACAGTATTACCATTCGGTAATACATTAGCATTAATGGATGCAACAGGTGCTGAGCTAAAAGCAGCATTTGAAGTGTCCTTGAAAAATGCACCTAAAGAAAATGGTGGCTTCTTACACATTGCTGGAGCGAAATTACAATATGATTCGTCAAAAGAAGTAGGCTCACGTGTTGTATCTATCGAATATTTAGATAAAGCAACAGGTAAATATGTTGCTATTGAAGATGGTAAAACTTACACAGTTGCTACAAATGCCTATACTGCTAAAGGTGGAGATGGCCTAGATATGTTTGCTAAAGCATATGAAGAAGGTCGTGTTACAGATTTAGGCTTATCTGATTGGGAAAACCTTCAAGAGCAATTACTATCACTTAAAGAAGTGAAAACAACAACAGAAGGTCGTATTGTTGATGTAGCAAAAAAACAATAAGCGTAACGTTGTTTGAGTAAGCACTCCATAACGATTCCACAACGCAACCTTAGGGGATTGATTTCTCCAAGGTTGCGTTTTTTGTATGGATGCGGTGATTCAACAAAGAGGAGAAAGGATGCCGCAGAGCCAATAATATGATAAAATTCAACTTATCTAATGTGAACTGTGAGTTGAGATGTATGATGGAAAGTCAAAAATATGCAATTGTAGATTTGGAGACAACTGGTCATTCACCAGCCAATGGGGACCGGATGATTCAAATTGCCATTGTTATTATGAAGGATTGGGAAATTGAGCGTACCTATACGAAGTTCATTAATCCAGGGAAAGCTATTCCAACTTTCATTCAAGATTTAACGCATATAACGAATGAGGATGTAAAGGATGCCTTCCCATTTGAAGCGCATGCGGATTACATATATGAGCTACTTGCTGACTGTGTATTTGTTGCACATAATGCAGATTTTGACTTATCCTTTTTACAAGCAGAGTTTAAACGTGCTGGACTACCGAAATGGCAAGGTAAAAAAATGGATACGGTGGAGCTAGCTAAAATTTTGTTCCCTATGTCCCTTGGTTTTAAGCTAGGAGATTTAGCGGCCGATTTAAATATTGAGTTAGCAAATGCACATCGAGCGGATGACGATGCTCGCGCGACAGCGGAGCTATTCAAGCATTGCTGGAAGGAGCTACTAAGTTTACCGCAGCTTACACTTGAACAGATGCATAAGCGTTCCTTTCGCTTGAAATCAAATATTTCTCAGCTTTTTTTTGAGGCGTTGCAAATTAAGCGCCAGCATACGACGGGCCGCGAAAATGTACATTATTACCGTAATTTTGCGATTGGCAATGGCCGAAATAAGCATGAGCATGTGACAGAAACGATTGCCTACCCTCAATCAGTAGATGAGAAAATAACTTTAATGTCAAAGGCACTGCCAAATTTTGAGGAACGTCCTGCACAATTTGACATGATGGACACGATTTGGCGGGCATTACATGAACAACAGGAGTGCGTGATTGAAGCTTCTACAGGTATTGGTAAAACTGCTGGCTATTTACTTCCAGCCATCTTATTTGCCCGTGCTGTCAATAAAAAGATTGCCATCAGTACGTATACTTCCTATTTACAAGAACAGCTTGTAGAAGAAGAGCTACCAAAGATCGAAAAAATCCTTGGGACAAAAGTGAATTTGTGTGTGCTGAAGGGAATGCAGCATTATATTGATCTCGATCGCTTTGAGCAATGTATGGCATATGCTGATGAATCCTATGATGATACATTTACTATTTTACAAATACTTGTGTGGTTGACCAAAACAGAGACAGGTGTGTTGAGCGAGCTCAATGTTTCTGGTGGCGGACAACTGTTTTTAGAAAAAATCCGAAAAATACCGAATGACAAGCCTTCAAAGGGCTTTGATTTCTATGAGCAAGCTTTAAAGAACAGTGCAGTTGCTGACTGTATTGTAACGAATCACGCCATGGTTTTAAGTGATTTAGTGCGTCAAACACCACTCTTTACAGAAATAGATGGCTGGATTATTGACGAGGCGCATCAATTTATTCAGGCTGCTATGCAGCAGGATGAAGTAGTCTTCTCCTACACACAATGGAAGTATATTTTTGGACAAATTGGTACGATGGAGGATACGGCTTTATTTCAGCAGTTTTGCCAGGCAGCGAAGAAAAAACAGCGAGTAGCCATGCGAAATTTACAGCATCTTGATGCACAATTTATACGTTTGCAGCGGACATTTGATGATACAATCCAGAGAACAATTCAAAAATTGCAACAGCAAATGAAAGGGAAACAAGCAGGTAGCAAATGTACCTTGTTTTTAGAGGATGTTTCACTTGCGAAAGAATCGTTTGCACAAGTAAGCAAACTAACCCAGCAATGGCTGGATCTCGCTACTACCATTACACAGTCTTTCGAAAATGCGATTGAGCAGCTAGATAAAAACGATCAATATGTATTATCTGAATGGCAATATTGGATTCGCGAAGTGAAGATAAAAATTGCAGAATGGGACGATATTTTTCTGTCACCACAGGAAGGCAATTCTATTTGGTTAGAATTTGATGTACGAAGTGTCCCAGGCAGTCTCCATGTCTTTAAGAAGCCTGTCAATGTAACGCCGATAATTGAACAAGTATTAGCACCATTACGTCAGCAAGCAAGTATTGTTTGGACATCAGGCACATTAACGGTACCAGGCAATGAGCGCTTTGTTACACGCCAGTTGGGCATTTCTGATGATGTTGAAGTCTTGAAACTACAAGCTCCGCCAGCCTATTATGCTGGAGCTAAGGCATTTATCGTCACCGATATGCCAGATATTCAGCATGTCAGCCAAGAAGAATACATTGAGGCTGTTGCCCATGCAATTACGAGGACTGTTCGAATGACAGAAGGGCGTTGCTTTGTACTCTTTACAGCACAGGATATGCTACGAAAAACAGTCGAGCTTATCCAAGATAGTGAACTATTAGATGATTACATGCTATTTGCACAAGGTGTAACAGGTGGTAGCCGTATGCGCATTCTAAAATCATTCCAAAAATTTAGTCATGCCGTTCTATTTGGTACAAACAGTTTTTGGGAGGGTGTAGATGTTCCAGGAGATGCACTGGCCTCTGTCATTGTCGTACGATTACCATTTTCTTCACCAGAAGAGCCTGTTTTTAAGGCGAGGGCAAAGCACCTAACTACTCAAGGCCGCAATTCCTTTACTGAGCTTTCCCTACCAGAAGCGATCATGAGGTTTAAGCAAGGCTTTGGTCGATTAATACGTTCTTCGCAGGATAAAGGAGCTTTTATTGTCCTAGACCGACGAATTACTAGTAAGTCATATGGGAAAGAGTTTATTAAGGCATTGCCACCTATCGATGTCAAGAAATTGCAGCTACCCGAATTGTTAAAGGAACTAAATCATTGGCAAAAATAATAGAAACCCCTTTTAGCATTGCTAGAAGGGGTTTTTTACATATTGTTGAAGCCATAAAAGAGTGGCGATGTTTATGATTCTCGTTGCTTGTTTTTATTTTGCTCATCAAAAAGATTAGCGTTTTATTATTCAAAAGTCAATGTGTAAACAAGGACAAAGAGGCGTCAAGGTAATGACGCCTCTGTTTTCGTCTCCGGTTTTGTATAATCTAGTAAAAATTCCACACGATTTCTACCATGGTGTTTGGCCTGATATAAAGCCTTGTCACATCTAGATATTAAGGAATGAATTGTATCGCCCATCACAAAGCATGTCACACCAAAGCTTCCTGTTTTGTGACCAACAACTGGAAATGAATGCTGTTCAAGCTGCTGTCTTAGATTTTCAGATAGCTGCACAGCATCCTTTAAATGGGAACATGGGCAAATGACTAAAAACTCTTCACCACCCCATCTACCAACGATGTCCTCAGCTCGTACATTATTTTTCAATAGCTCTGCTACAGTTTGTAATACAATATCGCCTACCTGATGACCATGTTCATCATTAACGGCTTTGAAGTGATCAATATCTAACAGAATCGTAGAAAGAGGTGTTCCATTTCTTTGAGCTTGTTCTAATTCTTTTTCTAATACATCATCTAGGCGTACACGATTTGGAATCTGTGTTAGATGATCTGTGTTAGCTAATACTTCAAGCTTCAGCTTCGCTAATTCAAGCTCTTGGGTGCGAGCGTGTACTTTCTCTTCAAGTTGCTCATTTAACGTTTCTTGCATGATTTGATGTTCTTTTTTGATAATATTGATTTTATCTCCTAATGCTAAAGATAAAAAGATTGATTCAAAAATAGCTCCAATAGCCGGAACCTCCTCAAATATACGTGGATGGAACGGGATCACACTTAAAAAGGCTAGTGCTTGAACGATAATGGAGCCAAGTAAAACCGTCCAACCAATTAGATAAAATCGAGCCATTTTTTGGCCCTTTACTAATACAAAAATGCCTGACAACCATAAAAAAATAAAGACAACAACAGCAAAGCTAGTTGTAAAATTGTTGGTGATGGACACATCCGGAATGATAAAGGAGGCCATTAAAGAACAGATCGTAATCCATAAAAGCAATTTCCCTATTTTGTGGAATAGCGGTAGAAATTTTTTTAACTCTAAAAATTGAATGCAAAATAAAAGCATAAATACAAGCAAAAGATTTCCACTGACTGTTAAAGATTTGATAAAGAACGCTTTAGGCAACCATGATCCTAATAATTCAATGTCTAGTGAATTTAACGTAGCTTGATAGAAAATAAAGCTCAGCATATATAAAACATAGAAGAAATATGCTTTGTCTTTTAATGAAAAATATAAAAATAAATTATAAATTAAGAGGGCGGATAAAAAACCATAAAAGATACCTGTTAAAAATTTATATTCGCTGATCTTGTTGATGAAACTGATTTCACTATAAAGATAGGATGTTATACTGAATGGTAATGCTCCGTCTAACTTGAAATAAATTTCACGAATAGCAGGATCATTGATTTGAAATAAATTAGATCGTGAAGGTATCGATTGCTCCCCTAGATTGGCGATTCCTCTTTTTTGTACCTCGTAGGTCCCATCTGCTTTAATGACATACATATCAATGCTATCTAGTTTATCAGTTACCTCTAGCCAATAGGATTTATTTTTATCTATTAAAATATCATCCAAGGATAAACGTAACCAAATAGTATCTCTCGTATGCCAGAAGAATGGATACGATTGATTACTAGCAACAAAAGAATGGTCATGAACACCACTCAATAAATCTTCGATAGAGGCCTTTTTGGAAGTGTCTCGAAAAATTTCATAATGCTGTCCTAACACAATAGGATCTAGCAGCTTATCTGTTGGGCTGATTGCACTAACAGGGGGGATGAGAGCGAACATAACTAGGATAATAAGTGTGAATAAATTTATTCTTCTGACTATTTTATTTTCCATGTAAGGGTCATAGCTCCTATTCTACAGTTACTAGATTATATGTAAACAATTGAATAGCCTATTACAAGATATTTGCCACAACATTATTATAGACCATAACAGCAAGATTGAGGACGAAATAAAAGGATAGTTCCTGATAATATAAGGTCTAACAAACAGCATGGAGGCTTATATTATGTCAAAAATTCAGCAATTCTATGATTTACATTTTTCACAAGAGCTATTATTTATTGGGAATGCTTGGGATGTTTTATCAGCATTATCATTAGAAAAGGCAGGCTTTCAAGCAATCGGCACAACAAGCTGGGGCATAGCGAACACACTTGGCTATGCGGACGGTGAACAAATCGATTTTCAACGACATCTAACAATTATTCAATCCATTACAGAGCAAGTCAACATACCCGTATCAGCAGATATTGAAGCAGGGTATGGCCATGATGAACAAAGTATTATCGACAATGTTTTGAGAACGGCAGATGTGGGAGTAGCAGGGATTAACATTGAAGATTCCCTTAAACATCAAACAGGCTTAAGAAGCATAATTGAACACTGTTATTTATTAACAAACATGAGGAAAGAATTAGATAATCATGGCTATAAAGATTTCTTTATAAATGCTCGAACGGATACGTACTTTCAATTGGAGCAACCATTTGAGGAAACAATAACAAGAGCAAAAGCTTATATTGAGAGCGGAGCAAGTGGTATATTTATCCCAGGCTTAACAGATGCCAATGAAATAAGCACGGTGACTTGTAATATAAATGCGCCCATTAATCTTCTTTCTTTACCTAATTTAACGAATGTCAAGCTGTTAAAAGAATTAGGGGTGAAACGTTTTAGCTTTGGTAATGCACTTTCAGATAAAATAATTGCGCATTTAACAAAGCATGCTGCAAAATTATTAAAAGACCAAGATACTTCTGTGTTATATATTTAGTCGATGGGAATGAGGTGAAATAATCATGGACGATGCAGTCAATTTATCATTTGAGGAAAAATGGGAAAAGATCATAATGTGTGATCAAACCTATGATGGGCTTTTTTATACAGCGGTTAAAACTACTAAGATTTATTGTCGTCCTTCCTGTAAATCCAGAAAACCGAAAAAGATGAATGTTGAATTTTATGAAGATATCCAAAAGGTAGAGGCGGCTGGCTATCGGGCATGTAAACGATGTCAGCCTGAAATCGAACATTCCCCACACACGCAATTGATTAAAAATGTCACGACTTTTATGATGAACGAATATAAACAAAGAGTGACTTTACAGGATATGGCGGAGCATGTTGGCCTCAGTCCCTTTCACCTTGAACGACTATTTAAACAAGAGACTGCTGAGACACCCCGAACGTATTTAGAGAAAATCAGAATTGATAAGGCTGCCCATCTATTAAAACATACCGACTTTACAAATTTAGAGATATGTTATGAAGCTGGCTTTCAAAGTCCATCTAATTTTTATAAAGTTTTTCGACGGATCAAAAATTGTTCACCTACAGAATACCGTAACTTATCGTAACAGGGGGACATGATATGAAATGGACAAACGATGTTGGTTATTTAGTGATCGAGTTACCACAAGCATTTAATTATAGAGAGTGTTTGCATTTCTTAAAGCGCTCACATCACGAAATTCTTCACCATATAAAGGATAATGTGCTCTACAAATTATTGAAGATTGATGAACAGTTTATTTTATGTGAAATAACTGATCAAGCCCATAAAATAATAGTAACATTTCCAATGAAACAGCCAGCTAGCCATGAACAGGCAATCATCGCAAAATATGTCGCAGAGTGGTTTGATTTAACAAAGGATTTGCAGGGGTATTACCAGATGGCTGAAAACGATCAAATCTTAAGTTCACTTGTGAAAAAATATAGCGGATTACGGTTAATCGGGATTCCTGATTTATTTGAGGCATTAGTTTGGGCAATTATTGGTCAACAAATAAATTTATCTTTTGCCTATACGTTAAAAAAGAGATTTGTCGAGCAATTTGGAGAATATATTTACTTTGAAGGGCAAAGCTATTGGCTGTTTCCAACGCCAGAGAGAATAGCTGTTATTGAGGTAGATAATTTGATCAACCTCCAATTTACACGGCGGAAATCAGAATACATTATTGATATTGCCAAAATGATCGCAAGCGGTCAATTGACAAAAGATTTGCTGTGTCAACAAGAGGACTACGAAGCCATGAAAAAAAGATTAATGGACATTCGAGGAATTGGAGCATGGACAGCAGATTATGTGCTTATGAAGTGTCTGCAACAACCGACAGCATTTCCTATAGCAGATGTTGGTCTGCATAATGCTTTAAAAAAACAACTAGGCTTAGAACGAAAACCAACAATTGAAGAATTAAAGAACTATGCGGAACATTGGCAAGGCTGGCAAGCTTATGCCACCTTTTATTTATGGAGGTCACTGTATGAAACGGTATAAATTAGATTATCCATCACCAATTGGGATTATAGAAGTTGAGGGAAGTGATACAGCAATTGATGCCATTAACTTTGCAGAGCGAGAGCAAGTCGTTAATGCTCCTCAGCAAGACACACCTGAAGTTTTACTAGAATGTGTTAAGCAATTGCATGAATATTTTCTAGGTGATCGTCAGGAGTTCTCATTTCCTTATGTTTTTCAAGGTACAGATTTTCAACAAGCTGTTTGGCATGTTTTACCGAGTGTAGGATTTGGTGAAACGGCTTCATATAAGGATATCGCCATTGCTATTAACAATGAAAAAGCTGTAAGGGCTGTTGGTAGTGCGAATGGTAAAAATAATATCAGCATTGTTGTGCCATGTCATCGAATTATCGGCTCCAATGGAACGCTGACAGGTTATGGAGGCGGGATGTGGCGCAAAGAATGGCTGCTTCAGCATGAGCAGACACATAAAAATCCATCCAAGTAACGCCATTCATCAGCGTACGTTATTTCGCCATTTGTACACAGTATAAAAAAGAGGTTATTGCAAAAAATAAGACCGTCAAAACGGCGGTTGTAATGACTAGTCTTTGTCATTTTATCGCTTCTTATGACACCTCCCTGCTAAGAAATATAGCTTGGAGTATTGAAAATAAAGGAGGTGTACACATGAGCGTGCTTTATAGAATCGCCTTAGTACTAGTTATTATAGGTGCAATCAACTGGGGACTCATTGGATTCTTTAGATTTGATTTAGTGGCTTATTTATTTGGTGGACAAACGGCGGTCTTATCTCGTTGGATTTATGCACTCGTTGGTCTTGCTGGGCTAGTTTCGATTCCAATTCTTGTAAAGCGATTTGAAGACGAGGATAATGTGGATACATTCACTCGTATGGATAGAAATCCTAGCTATGGCATGGAGGCTGGGGAAGAAACAGATTTCTCAGAAGTAAGAAAAACGGAAGAGAAAAAAGAGAACAAGTAGTTAAACTGTAAAAACTGGTGACCATGTTGGTGTGTCAGTTTTTTCGAAATATTCGCGTAGTTATTGACTACGCGAATATTTATTTTTTAGGATTAGTCCTGATTACTTGGAAATGCAAAGGAAGAGGTAACGTCATTCCCTTGTTCTATCCATTTTTCTGAGATGGTTTTCGCTTTTGTGAAGAAACGTACTTGGTCAGGTCCAAACATATGCCCCTCACCAAATCTTGAACGTTTCCAGCCACCAAAGTTATGATAGCCTACTGGAATAGGAATCGGTACATTGACACCTACCATACCTACTTCAATTTCAGTGGTAAACTTTCGAGCTGCTGCACCATTGTTTGTAAAGATGGTTACACCATTTCCTAATTCATGGGCATTAATAAGGGCTATAGCTTCCTCTAATGTTGCCACGCGGACGACATTCCGTGCAGGTCCAAAAACCTCTTGTTCATAAATTTCCATCCCAGGCTTTACATGATCGAGTAATGTAGGTCCAAGATAGAAACCGTTCGATTGTTTGGCAATTTCCGGATTTCGCCCATCGCAGACCAGTGTTGCGCCTTCTTCTAGGCTACGATCGATATAGCCAATGATGGCATCCTTAGATTGCTGAGTAATGACTGGTCCAAAATCAACTTCGGCATCTGTATAGGGACCCACTTTTAATTTGGCAATTTTATCGGCAAGAATACCCACTAATTTATTGGCTGTATCCTCACCAACAGGAATAATGGTAGACAGTGCCATACAACGCTGGGAGGCCGCTCCATAGGCAGCCCCTAAAAAGGCATTTGCTACATGCTCTAAGTCAGCATCTGGCATAACCACCATATTATTTTTACCTCCCCCTAGTGCTGTGACACGCTTCCCATGTTTAGAGGCTGTAGCATAAATGGCTTCTGCAACTGGCGTAGAGCCTACAAAGGAAATCGCTTCAATGGCTGGATGGCATAACAGCTCATTCACAGCATCTTTGTCCCCATTAATAACAGTCCAAACCCCATCTGGTAAGCCTGCCTCTTTCCACAGCTCTGATAAAAATAATGCGGAGCAAGGAACCCGCTCTGACGGCTTCAGAATCACACAGTTTCCTACAGCCACCGCCATGCTTGTAATTGCTAGCGGTACCATGACAGGGAAATTAAATGGTGAAATAGCCGCTACAATGCCTAATGGTTCTTTCAGAGAATAGGCATTGATATGACCACCAACATTCACCGAATACTCTCCTTTAAGTAAATGTGGAGCATTGATAGCTAAATCAACAGATTCTAACCCGCGAGTAATTTCGCCCTTGGCATCCTCAATCGTTTTGCCACTCTCTGTACAAATCATATCAATTAGTTCATCGATATTTTCTGTTATGAGTTGGCGGAATTTAAGGATAATTTCAGCTCGTTTACCAACTGATAAGGCACGCCAAGCAGGAAAAGCCGCTTGGGCAGCAGCAATCGCCTCCTGTACCTCTTGTTCTGTTGCCAAAGGTACGCGAGCAATGACGGTACCAGTGCTTGGGTTGAATACATCTGAAAACTGGCCGCTTTTCCCTAGAACTGTTTGTCCATTGATAAAATGACCTAAATCCTGTATGTCTGTATTCGTTACCATCTAGTTATTCCTCCTACAGTTTAATAGAATGTAAAGCTTGTACAAATTTTTCAACAATGAAATTCTTCTCATCTGAGGAAATATTCAGAGGAGGAGATAAGGTTAACACATTATTGAAACCTGCCACGGTTACCCCGTTTTTCCCAATGATTAACCCTTGTTCCTTGCATTGTGTGATTACTTTGTTCACAAGCGTAATGTCGAGCGGTGTTTTGCTGTCTTTATCTTGTACTAGCTCTACGCCAATTAATAAGCCTTTCCCACGAACATCCCCAACATTCGGGTGCTCCTTTAATTGCTCCTGTAATGTAGTGAGTAATGTAGCACCTAGAGCAGCCGAGTGGGCAAATAAATTTTCCTTTTCCATTATTTCAATATTTTTTAATGCGACGGCACATGCTGCTGGTGATCCACCGAATGTGTTGACATGACGGAAAAAGTCATATTCCTCAGTTCCAGCAAACGCCTCATAAATTTCACGACGAACAGCTGTAGCAGACAGTGGCATATAAGCGCTTGTTAAGCCTTTCGCCATAGTCACAATATCAGGCTGGATGCCGTAGTTTTGGAATCCAAAAGCTTTGCCTGTACGACCAAAACCACAAATGACTTCATCGACAATGAGTAGTGCGCCATGCTTCTCACAAACAGCTTTAACTCCTTGTAAGTAACGGTCGTGGGGCATAATTACCCCACCGCCAGTAATAATAGGCTCCATAATGACTGCTGCTATGGAATCTGACATTTCCCAAGTCATAACATGATCGATTGCTTGGACGGATGGTAATGCACAAGGGTCCTTACTTTGAATATGGTCCTCATTAGCACGATAAGTGTCAGGTGGTGTGACATGTAAAAAACCTGGTGCCAGTGGCTCATATTTATATTTTCGTTGAGCTTGTCCAGTTGCTGCAAGAGCACCCATCGAGCTACCATGATAGGCACGGTAACGAGAAATAATTTTCGTTCGATTGACGTGACCTTTTTGTTGATGATATTGTCTAGCAATTTTGAAGGCTGCCTCATTTGCCTCAGAGCCACTATTAGAGAAAAAGATGACATAATCATCCCCTAAAAGCTCATTAATTTTTTCACTTAATTGAATAGCAGGGATGTGCCCAATAGATAATGGGGTATACGTATTTTCTAGCAGTTGCTCATAGGCAACTTTGGCAATCTCCTCACGTCCATAGCCAACGTTCACACACCATAAACCTGCCATTGCATCTAAATAGCGCTTACCTTCAATGTCAGTAATCCATGCTCCTTTAGAGGATTGGACGATCATTGTTGCATTTGGATTGTAG
This sequence comes from Lysinibacillus sp. G01H, assembly GCF_028872195.1. Lineage (NCBI taxonomy): Bacteria > Bacillati > Bacillota > Bacilli > Caryophanales > Bacillaceae > Lysinibacillus > Lysinibacillus sp. G01H. Next base: position 1,530,611 of record NZ_CP118397.1, read on the forward strand.
GGCTTCATAGAATGCCATACAAATTGTTCATCTTTTACTTGCCAATTGGGACTTGTTACATTTGTCACGAAGCTTCACTCCTTCTAAACAGGTAGTTGATTAGCATGCATATGTTTTCCTCAGATGTGGACAACAAAAATGCACAGTCGCCCCCATTTGTACTTTATATGTATGCTTCCAGAATTTTAGAAGGAGTATTTAACGAGAAAGACAATTCAGTTAATTTAAAATTGTGACAGGCTATTGATGCATTAAGACATCCTCAATTAAAAAGGCAATATACAAATTAGTCTTCGTAAAGGGATTGCCTAAGTCCATATCTAATAGCATTTCAATTTTCTTAATTTTATAGAGGACCGTGTTTCGATGTATAAATTGACGTTCACTAATCCTGCTTGTACTGCCATTTTCCTCAACGAAAATCCGTAAAAAAGGTACATAGTCTGTCCCATGTAATTCATCGTAGCGATAAAGCTGTCCTAAAATATCCTGACTGAACGATTTCATTAGGGGCTGATTTTTCACAGCCATCAATATTTTATAGGCACCGATTTCTTTATACTTATACAAATAACGGTTGTTATGAAGCTGTGCTAAATGGATGACGGTTAAGGACTCATCATAGCTTTGGCGAACATTTTCTAGCTCTTTATGAAAGTTACCTTTGCCGATAATAATATCCAAGTAACCATTTTTTAGTGTGATTTTTTCATAGATTTCTTCCACAACTTTTGAGAAGGGGATATTAGGTGTATTGATTTGTGCTTTATCAATTAAAAAGATGAGGTGATTTTTATGCTTTAATTTTAAGAAGCGTTGATAGCGATTTTGAAAAGCGAATTGGATCATGACCTCATAACGGTCAATAGCTGTTTGAGAGCCGATGGTTGTACAAGTTATGATCGCTAATTCTCTTCCTTGAGGAAATCCTAGCTGTGCTAGTTGATCTTTCATTGTGTTAGTGTTTTGTTTGTAATGAAATAGTAGATTGAAAAGAACCTTTTCTTCGATAGAAAGCTCTTGATGGTGATTGGCAATAAATTGAAAGGTAGTTTTTAATAGATCAGCAATGCGATAATTCCATGGCATTTGAAAAATAGGGAAATCATGTTGATTGGCAAAAGAGATGACGGCTTCTGGAATGCTAGGAATGAATGGTCCTGTATTAATGATAAAGCCAGCTACTTTTTTCGTGTATGCCTGTTTGACAAGATGTTCCAAGGAGTCTTGCTGCGCATCTAAATGAATGCCTGTTGTGACAACCAATTCATTGGGTCTACAAAACATGATTAAATCACTGCTTTCCACAACATTAATACCAGTAACTCTGCGATACGTACCACTATGTCCAGCGACTAATGTGAGCATTGGGAAATGAACTCCCTCTACAATTTTACGAATCGTCCCCATACGTTCCCCCCTTAATTATGAACATAACTTACCATATATGATGTGCAGTTGCACATATTTTTTTAGTTTACTATCCATATCTCACAAATTTTATCTATTTTAGAATGTTTATTAACTACTGTGAAAGAGAGGACTTGCATATGTATAAATGTAATAGTAGACGATTGCAAGAGTTAATTGAACAATTTAGTCAATTTGGGGCCACCGAAAATGGTGGCGTCACACGTTTGTCTCTTTCGAATGAGGATGTATTAGCAAGAAACTATTTTTGTGAGTGTTGCAAAACGTTAGGAATGGATATTCAGGTGGACGATATGGGCAACATTTACGCCACTCTTCCTGGTAAAAAGAATGTGCCACCCATTGTCATGGGTTCCCATCTAGATTCAGTAGAAAAAGGTGGAAAATTTGATGGTGTGTTAGGTGTACTAACAGCGATCGAGGCCATTCGAACAATAAAGGAAAATGATATCGAAGTGGACATTCCTCTTACGATTGTCAATTTCACGAATGAAGAAGGGGCACGTTTTGATCCAGCCATGATGAGTTCAGGCGTCATCACCTCGAAATTTGACAAAGAAAAAATGCTCCAATCTACGGATAAAAACGGCATTCGTTTTCAACAAGCTTTACAAGCAAGTGGCTATGAGGGAGAGCAAGCCAATCGTCTGAAGGAAGCACTTGCGTATATCGAATTGCATATTGAACAAGGGCCAGTATTAGAAGCAAAACAGCAGGAAATTGGTGTGGTTGAGGGTGTGCTAGGTATGGTCTGCTATGAAATTACAATTAGAGGGCAATCAAACCATGCAGGTACAACCCCAATGTCAATGCGTAAAGACCCAATGATTGTGGCATCAACCATCATTAAAGAGCTATATGAACAATTAGGAAAAGTTGACGAACAACTTGTTTTTACTTTTGGTCGTATGAATGTTTCCCCAAATATTCATACCGTCATCCCAAATAAGGTGACATTTACAATTGATTCACGTCATCAAAAACCAATGGTCATGCAACAGGTTGAGGATATTCTCAACGCGCTTCCTGAGACAGCAGGCGGATGCCATATTCAGCCTGTAAAATTATGGGGAAGAGATACCGTATATTTTGATAGTGCGATTTGCAATGAAGTAGAAAGAGCTTGTCAAAGCTTTGGCTATTCATCTCATCGTATGTTTAGTGGCGCAGGACATGATGCACAGTATATGGCAAGTATGGTTCCTTCCGCGATGATTTTTGTTCCAAGTATTCAAGGGAAGAGTCATTGTGAAGAAGAGGAAACGGCCTTTGAAGATTGTGCAAAGGGCGCAGATATTTTATTGGAAACGGTGTTAACGCTACAAACGAAGTTTAGTATGGGCGAAACATATACACTGCATTAACTATCAAGCATTCTCTAATTTTGTGATGAAGGGTGAGAGGCATAGTGAAAAAAATCATTAAAGGTGGACGAGTAGCAACAGCTGCTGATGTATTTGAGGCAGATATTTTAATTGAGAACGGTAAAATTGTTCAGATTGGACAAAATTTAACGGATGCTGGCGCTGAAATTATTGATGCTACAGGCAAGTACGTATTGCCTGGTGGCATTGATCCCCATACGCATTTAGACATGCCATTCAATAACACGGTGACGGATGATGATTGGAAATCAGGCACCATTGCAGCGGCTTTTGGTGGGACAACTACGATTTTAGATTTCTGTTTAACAGCAGGAGAAGAAAAATTATCGACAGCCGTAGAGAAATGGCACGACAAGGCAAAAGGAAAGTCTGCTATTGACTATGGCTTCCACTTGATGATTGGTGATCTAACACCTGAAACCGAAGCTGAATTACCACAATTATTGGAGCAAGAGGGCATTACTTCTGTCAAGGTCTTCATGGCTTATGCAAAAGAATTCCAAGCAACAGATCGTACACTATTTAAAGCCTTTAAAATCGCTAAGGATCTTGGTGCGATAGTGATGGTTCATTGTGAAAATGGCTCTGTTATAGATGAGTTAGTAGAGGAGGCAAGACGTGCTGGACATAAGGAACCGATCTATCATGCACTAACTCGTCCAGCGGAATTGGAGGGAGAGGCAACAAAACGTGCTATCGAATTAGCGCATATAGCTGGTGCGAAGCTCTATGTGGTGCATGTGACATGTAAAGAAGCTGTAGATGAAATTATTGCTGCTCGTGAAAAGGGCTATGATGTTTATGGTGAAACTTGTCCACCGTATTTAACGCTTGATCAATCCGCATTAGCGCAACTAGGCTTTGAAGGAGCCAAATATGTTTGGTCACCGCCACTTCGTCCTAAATATCATCAAGAACATTTATGGAATGCCTTAAAGGCAAAACAGCTACAGACGATTGGCTCAGACCAATGCTCCTTTAGCTTTAAAGGTAAAAAGCAGTTAGGCTTAAATGATTTCTCGAAAATTCCAAATGGCGGACCATTCATTGAAGACCGCTTCAGTATTTTATACTCAGAGGGCGTGGCAAAAGGCAGAATTTCCATCAATGAATTTGTAGATATGATCTCTACTAGTGCCGCAAAAATATTTGGCTTATTCCCGCAAAAAGGAACGATTGCAATTGGTTCAGATGCGGATATCGTCATTTTTGACCCAGAGGCACAGCGCCAAATTTCAGCTAAAACACATCATATGAATGTGGACTATAACCCATATGAAGGCTGGGAGGTAACAGGTGAGCCTGTTAGTGTACTCGTACGTGGGGAATATGTCATTAAAAATAAAGAATTTGTAGGTGTACTTGGCAGTGGACGATACATTAAACGTCCATTAAAAACAGTAGCTGCGGAAGCACTAAACATTTAGCTTCCTGCAGGATAGGACCGATTGTTTTGACTGGAGAGCAAAGCAATCGGTCTACGTAATTAGGGTACGGAAAAAATGAACACATGAGGGGGATGTGGAAATGGTTCCGATTCAAGAAAATGCAATGACCGTTCAGCTTAGACGTAATTTTGTAGAATTAAAAGGTAAGATGACAAAGAATGAGGCTATTGAGGAAGCCAATCGTTGTCTGTATTGCTATGACGCACCATGTATTAAAGCATGTCCAACAAGTATTCAAATACCCAATTTTATAAAAAAAATTGCATCTGGTAATATGAAGGGTTCTGCTACGACTATATTAGAAGCAAACCCAATTGGTGCAAGCTGTGCAAGAGTTTGTCCAACGGAAGAACTGTGTGAAGGGGCGTGTGTCTTAAATTCTTCAACAAAGCCAATTAAAATTGGTGAGTTACAACGTTATGCAACGGATTGGGCAATGGAAACCAATGCTCAGCTATTTAAGGCAGGTCCACATAATGGACAGAAAATAGCCATTGTAGGGGCAGGTCCTGCTGGTTTGTCTGCAGCTCGTGAGCTCAGTCGCTTAGGCTATCAAGTAACTATTTATGAAGCTGAAGCGAAGGCTGGGGGCTTAGGAAGCTATGGAATTGTAGCATTCCGATTACCAAATGATGTCGTAGATTGGGAAGTAGAGCAGATTGAACAGCTCGGTGTGGACATTCAAACGAATACAGCTGTAGGTGTGGATATTTCTGCAGATGAAATTTTGGCGCACTATGACAGTGTGATTTTAGCTGTTGGTATGGGTGCTGTCCCAAACTTGGGCATTGATGGAGAAGATTTAGAAGGGGTACATGATGCAATTGAGTTTATTCGAAAAACAAAAATGGGACCGCTTACAAATGATATTGTAGGGAAACGAGTAGCAGTAATCGGTGCTGGAAACACGGCGATAGATGGTGCTACAAGTGCGGTACGTTTAGGTGCAGACAATGTACAAATTCTCTATCGCAGAACAGAAAAAGAAATGACAGCATACAAATTTGAATATGAATTTGCCAAGCAGGATGGTGTGGAATTTAAATGGCTAACTGCACCTAAAAAAATTATTGGCAACGAAGCAGGAAAGGTGACAGGCATTGAATGTGTGAAAATGAAGCTCGGTGAGGCAGGTCCTGATGGTCGACAACGCCCTGAAGAAGTAAAGGGCTCCAATTTTATCATTGAAGTGGATGCTGTTATTAAAGCCATCGGGCAAACTCGTTTTGTATCGTTAATTGAAGCCTTTGGTTTAGCTCATACAAATGGTGTCGTAGACATTGATGAGACAACAATGCAAACGTCCAATGACAAAGTATTTGCATGTGGAGATGTTGTCTTTGGTAATGGACAGGGTGAAGCGATGGTAGTGACCGCTGTACAGCAAGGAAAAGATGCAGCATATAAGATTCATGAACGTCTAAGAAAACCAAGTGAGATTGCATAAAGTGAACCTTCAATCAGTGGAGGTTCTTCCTCCACTGATTGTTAGATTCACCAATCGGGTTTTTACAGGCTGTTAACCCTCTTCAGAATGATTATACAGTATCTTATGTTCTGAAATGGTGGTCATACAGCCTGTTAATACGGGATAAAGTGAACCTTCAATCAGTGGAGGTTCTTCCTCCACTGATTGTTAGATTCACCAATCGGGTTTTTACAGGCTGTTAACCCTCTTCAGAATGATTATACAGTATCCTATGTTCTGAAATGGTGGTCATACAGCCTGTTAATACGGGATAAAGTGAACCTTCAATCAGTGGAGGCTCTTGCTCCACTGATTGTTAGATTCACCAATCGGGTTTTTACAGGCTGTTAACCCTCTTCAGAATGATTATACAGTATCCTATGTTCTGAAATGGTGGTCATACAGCCTGTATCTGGCACTATGCTTTCAGTTGACAAAAGATTGTTAGTACGGTTAGAGGGGGAACTTATATGGCAGACTTACGCATTAATTTAGCGGGCATCAAATCGCCGAATCCATTTTGGCTAGCATCTGCTCCACCAACGAATTCAGGCTATCAAGTACAACGTGCATTTGAAGCGGGCTGGGGTGGCGCAGTTTGGAAAACGTTAGGAGAACCTATTTTAAATGTGTCTTCCCGTTTTGCAGCAGTTAGCTATAATGGCCAACGTGTAGCAGGCTTTAACAATATTGAATTAATTACGGATCGACCATTAGAAGTGAATTTACAAGAAATCTATGAAACGAAAAAGAAGTTTCCTAACCACGCAATTATTGCCTCGTTAATGGTGGAACCAAAGCAAGAAAAATGGCATGAAATTGTGAAACGAGTAGAAGATGTGGGGGTTGATGGTCTTGAGCTTAACTTTGGTTGTCCACATGGGATGGCAGAACGAGGCATGGGTTCTGCCTCTGGTCAAGTCCCTGAATTGGTGGAAAAACAAACGTACTGGGTAAAGGAAGCGGCGCGTACACCTGTCATTGTTAAACTAACGCCCAACATTACGGATATTACCGTGACGGCGGAAGCGGCAACACGAGGTGGAGCAGATGCTGTGAGTATGATTAATACGATTAACAGTTTAGCCGGTGTTGATTTAGATTCTTGGAATACCGTACCACATGTGGCTGGAAAAGGAGCTCATGGGGGCTATTGTGGTCCAGCAGTTAAACCAATTGCACTAAACATGGTTGCAGAATGTGCTCGTAATCCATTAGTCAATGTACCGATATCAGGTATTGGTGGCATCTCGAATTGGCAGGATGCAGCAGAATTTATTTTAATGGGTGCGACAGGCGTGCAGGTATGTACAGCAGCGATGCACCATGGCTTTAGTATTGTAGAGGATATGATTGATGGTCTAAATAATTATTTAGATGATAAAGGTCTAGCTTCCGTCATGGAATTAGTTGGTCGCTCTGTGCAAAGGTATTCAAACTGGGGTGATTTAGATTTAAATTATAAAATTGTCGCAGAAATTAATAATGATGTTTGTATTAATTGCAATAAGTGTCATATTGCTTGCGAAGATACATCCCATCAATGTATTGACCTTTATACGGAGGATGGTCGCCCAATGCTAAAGGTTCGTCAGGAAGACTGCGTAGGCTGTAATTTATGCTCAATTGTTTGTCCTGTTGATGGTGCCATTTCAATGGTTGAACGTCCATCCACAATTCCGCCAATGACATGGAATGAACGCCAATCACTTCTTAGCAGTCTATCAAAATAAAGGACCGTTGTTCAATTTTGAAGAAAGATTAAAATCGAAATTCCACCTTCCTTCAGCATTTTGGGTGAAGGAAGGCACTTCAAGTAGGTTGTCACGGAAATTAGGAAAAAAGGAGAGAAACATTATGGAACGTGAAGGGAATTATTTAAAATCCCCAGATTTACTTCCAGTGACACATCAACAAAGAAATATTGGAACATTTGGTTTTGCGGTAATTTGGATAGGAATGGCAATTGTATTAGCGGCTTTTGCCATTGGTGGTTCGGCTATTATGAGTTTATCCTTACCCATGGTGATTGTGGCAACATTGGTAGGTTCTTGTTTAATTGGCGTCTTTATGACGTTAATTGGTGATATAGGAATAGAGCATGGATTATCTTTCCCTGTTTATATGCGTGCACCATTTGGCACATTCGGTACTCATATACCTTCCCTTGTACGTGGTATTACAGCTGCCTGTTGGTTTGGTTTGAATACGTACTTTGGTGCCTTAGCGATAAACGGAATTTTAAATTTATTGTTTGACTTTGATAATTGGTTTATCTGCTTCCTTGTGTTTGCAGCGCTTCAACTCTTTAATACATCACTTGGTATTAAATCCATTGAGCGATTTGCCGATTTAGCAGCCCCTGTCATTATTTTAATTTCTTGTTGGATGTATTACACATTGGCAGATAATGCAACATCTCAGGGGAAAAATATTTGGACGTGGGTGGAAACCCCAACAACAGGCTTCGCTGCTTTTACCGCCTTTATGGTAGTAGTGATGGCAAATATGGGCTTTTGGGCAACATTAGCAGCTGATATGCCATCCTTGTCCCGATTCTTTAAGGCACCTAAAAATGAGCGTAATTGGTTTAAGCGTAATAAAACACAGCTTGTAGGCTCTTTAATTGTTATGCCCATTACAAACACATTCATTGTTACGATTGGTGCAGTTTGCTATATGGCAGTTGCCTCGGCAGACCCAATTAATGCCTTACAGCAAAGTGCAAGCGGCTTTATTCTTGGGATTCTATTGCTGATGATTGTATTAGCACAATGGTCGACAAATACCTCTGCCAACGTTGTACCAGCAGCTACTATTTTCTCTAATATCGGGGGGCCAAAAGTGCCATTCTGGGTAGGGGTAGTTATTGCAGGGATTATTGGTATTCTTGCACAGCCTTGGAGTCTATTTGATGTCATGGTCAATGTCCTATTAATCATTGGCGGTATTTTAACAGCGATTGTAGGTATTTTATTTGCTGATTACTACCTGATTCGTAAACGGCGTGTACATGTAAAAGAGCTTTATGAATTAGATGGGCAATTTAAATATTATAAGGGCTTTAATATGGCTGGGTTAATCGCCTGGGTAATCGGTGGTGCAGTTGCCAATATATTTTCAACTTACTCTTCTTTAGTAGGGTTCGCTGTAGGCGCGATTGTATATTATGTATTAGCGAAGTGTTGGTGGTTTAAAAAGTATCCACAAGCTGAGCTAGATGATCCAAGTGATGCCAAATATTTAGGTATTACAGTCGGATATAATTTAGATGAAATATTTGGCCAACCAGCAGCTCCAACGGCGGTCCCAAATGAAGATGAACTGGTGGAGCAACCAGATCCTCTGTTAGAGATGAAGGGTGCCGAGTAAGTGAGACAACATCAAGACATTTTCAAAAGAAGGTGAGGTGATGGCATGTCTGAATTCCAACAAAGCACAGAGGAAATTCAAAAAGTAGATCATTATTTAGATAGTGGCTTTAAAATCAAATATGTCTACGAAAATTTAAGTGGGATGTTTGTAGAATTTGCACGTCAAGAAGAAGTGACTTTGCTACAAATTCTAACAGCAGATGCACGTAAATACTTCTCTGCTAAATTACACGAACAAACTTTATTACAATAACGAAGCAAACTCTATTCCTTTCGACTTGAACGGAATAGAGTTTTTTGAATTTTCTGATTTAAATAATGTTGAAATAACATGATATTTCGTACAAACATCAATTAAATCGTCGTTATTACCTATTTTTCGTTATTCTATTAAAATAGCAATATTTTTTGTTTTTCCTAAAAATACATTTGTCTTTTTTAGAAAAATTGATTATTATTTTAAAGTAAAAACATCGTAGAAAGAACAACAGGAAAAGAGGCGTTATGGAGTGGCCAATAAGGAATTGAAAAGAGGATTAGAAGCACGTCATATTCAAATGATTGCACTTGGCGGTACGATTGGTGTTGGGCTATTTATGGGCTCAGCAAGTGCTATTCAATGGACGGGACCTTCTGTACTCCTTGCCTATGGTATTGCAGGTATTTTTATTTTTTTCATTATGAGGGCAATGGGTGAGATGCTTTATATGGAGCCAAGTACAGGCTCTTTTGCCACATTTGGCTATAAATATATTCATCCTTTAGCAGGGTATTTAACAGCTTGGAGTAACTGGTTCCAATGGGTTATTGTTGGGATGTCTGAAATTATAGCAGTAGGAACGTATATGCAATATTGGTATCCAGAATTACCGGCTTGGATACCTGGTCTAATTGCAATGGTGATTTTAGGTGTGGCGAACTTCATTTCTGTCAAATCATTTGGAGAATTTGAATTCTGGTTTGCGATGATTAAAATTGTTACGATTATTTTAATGATTATTGCAGGGGTCGGACTTATCTTCTTTGGCTTTGGCAATGATGGGATAGCAATCGGCTTATCCAATCTGTGGAGTCACGGTGGCTTCTTTACAGGTGGCTGGACAGGATTTTTCTTTGCCTTATCTTTAGTTGTTGCGGCCTATCAAGGGGTGGAGCTCATTGGAATTACGGCGGGAGAAGCAAAAAATCCGCAGAAAACAATTACCAATGCGATTCAAAGTATCATTTGGCGTATTTTAATTTTCTATATCGGTGCAATCTTTGTCATTGTTACAGTGTATCCTTGGGACGAGCTTGGCACAATTGGTAGTCCTTTCGTTGCGACATTTGCTAAGGTAGGTATCACAGCTGCTGCAGGCATTATTAATTTCGTCGTCATCACTGCTGCAATGTCAGGGTGTAACAGTGGAATCTATAGTGCTGGACGTATGTTATATACACTTGCTATGAATGGACAAGCACCAAAATTTTTCGCAAAGCTTTCTAGTAATGGCGTGCCTTTATTTGGAACAGCGGGTGTATTAGTGGGGTTAGTTATTGGTGTTATACTAAGCTATATTGCCCCTAAAAACTTATTTGTTTATGTGTATAGTGCAAGTGTTTTACCAGGGATGATTCCATGGTTTATCATTTTAATAAGTCAAATTCGTTTTAGAAAAGAAAAGGGAGCGCAGCTAGCTAAGCATCCTTTCAAAATGCCGTTCGCACCGATTACAAACTATGTAACAATCATCTTTTTAATCATGGTACTAGTCGGCATGTGGTTCAATGATGATACACGCGTGTCATTAATAGTGGGTATTATTTTCTTAGTTCTTGTAACCATTAGCTACTACGTATTTGGTATTGGTAAAAACCGATACAGCAAAGATTCTATAGAATAGCGTAAAAGGATGCATCTCTAAATGGGATGCATCCTTTTTGTATGGCTATTTTTGCTAGCACAATTTTTACATAATTAAATGAAAAAAAGACAAACTACTAAAAATTGAATGATATGGACTGGTATTTATCGGAACAAAAGGGGTGGAGCGAAAATGAACGAGATACCCGAGCAGATTGTCGCTAAATTAAAGCAGGAGATTAACGAAGTCGATGACGTAAAACTGAAAATGATTGCTACAGAAGAAGGGGATGTGACGGTCATTTATTTCTCCTCACTCATCGAAAAAATGACCTTACAAACCATGGTGACGATTCCACTAGCTAATAATTTGAAACAAATTCATCAAATGGCTCAATATGTGGACCCGAAGGATGTGAAAGGTGTCGTTAAAAAATTGAATGCTGGGCAAACCCTTCTTTTTTTTCACGAAACCAACGCCCTATTAAGCGTCGATACGTATAGCGCACCTACAAGGGCCATTACGGATACGGAAACAGAGTCGACTGTAATTGGTCCACAGGATGCATTTACAGAATCATTAGAAACGAATATATCGTTAGTGAGAAGACGTATTCAAAGCTCCATGCTAAAAAATGAAAATCGAATTGTTGGGTCAGAAGCCAATATTAAAATATCGATTATGTATATGGATAATATCGTGAGCCATGAAAATTTAGATGATTTAAGAAACCGTATTGACCAGGTAGATTATCCGTTATTTACGGATATATCCGTGTTGAAGCAATTAATTGAGGATAATCCATTATCGCCCTTTCCACAATACTACATGACAGTCCGTCCAGATAGTATTTGCCGTTATCTTCTGGATGGGAGAATCGTCATTTTTATGGATAATAGTCAACTAGCCATTGTCTGTCCCACATCTTTTTTTGAAATGTTCGTGTCGATTGAGGATTACTACAACCGTTGGACAACAGCATCTTTATTAAGGATGCTGCGCTTTTTTGGTTTTTTCTTAACGATCATGATTACACCAATGTATATATCAGCCTTAACCTTCCATCCAGAAATTTTGCCATACGAATTATTACTAAATCTTCAGGAATCAAGAAGTAAGGTACCTTTTCCTCCACTGATTGAAGTATTATTTATCGAGCTTATTATTGAAGTGTTGCGAGAAGCGGGCTCCCGAATGCCTGCCAAAGTCGGACAAACAATTGGTATCGTAGGAGGTATTGTAATTGGTACAGCGGCTGTAGAAGCTGGATTACTTAGTAATATACTCATTGTATTAGTCGCTACCTCAGCGCTACTTTCCTTCTTACCGCCAATTTTCTTAATGAGTAATACAAGTCGTTTTGTAAGGTATATTTTTATCTTATCAGCAGGGCTGTTTGGCTTATTTGGACAGATGCTCGCCTTTGCGTGGTTGATTCACCATCTATTAAGTCTCAAATCTTTAGGAACGCATTATATGACACCTGCCATTCCAAGAAAGCCAACCGATTTATTAGATAGTGTCATCCGATTTCCAACTAAATATATAAGAAGTAAGACGGGTATTTCAAAAGCACAGAAAAAATAGCGCCAAAAGAGAATGAGGTGGTCAACTTTGAATACAACAAAAGGAAAGGTGTTAAATCGTTATCATGTCATCTTCTTAGCACAAAGTATTATGATTGGTACTGGTATCCTTTCACTACCTCAAAAATTAAGCTCCATGGGCTATACACAATCATTTATGCCACTTCTCTTCGGCGTGATTGCCAGTCTGACGCTATTTGCAATGGTATGGCTTTGTTCGAAGTTTCCCAATGATGATTTATTTCGAATGAATGAACTATTATTGGGGAAATGGTTCGGAAAGTTTATAAATCTACTCGTCATTATTCAATTTATTGTTTTTAGTGCAGGGATTATTAGTAATTATATGCACTTAATTCAAAGTACAGCTTTGCAAGAACAAACCATTACCATGCCTGTCCTTTGCTTTTTAGTGTTACTAATTTACATTGTAAGTGGGGGTATTAAATCTATTGCACGGTTTTGTATAATGACATTTTTTATTACCATTGGATTATTCTATTTTACGCGCTGGGCCATTGAAAAAGGTGATCCAAGTCATTTTTTACCTCTATTTAATTTTACGCCTCGGGAATTTTATGAAGCGTTAAAGCAAGGTTATTTTTCTATACTAGGTTACGAATTAATTCTATTTTATTTTCCATATATCATCGATCAAAAAAAGGCATTTCGTCATTCCTTAATCGGTATTTGGATTAGTATATTTTTATGTTTTATCACAACAGCTATTAGCGTCATGTATTATTCAGAGTGGCAATTAAAAAATGTAGAGTTTTCAGTATTAAACCTATTTAAGGCAGGAGAATTTACCTTTATCGAGCGAATCGATATTATTGGCATTACGCTTTGGGTTTTTCTAATCTTATCCTCGATTACAGCCTATGTATGGTGTGCAAAAAGGGGTATGGATACCTTCCTTAAAAAGAAAAAACAAAGTTATCAGCTGTATATCATCGCCTGTATCATTTTCTTTATTGTAAAAATGCCCTTTTCGCGTGAATTCCAAGAAAAATTATTTATGGCAAGTAACTATGTGGGCTATGTACTGCTGATTTGGCCAGTGCTTTTAATCCTGATATATGTTATTCGCAAAAAGCAGGTGCAGGTATGAAAAATAAACGTCTATGCATCATTTCTTTTTTGATTTTAATTTTACTTGCAGGCTGTTCTAAAAAAGAATTAAAAGTTCCTCTCGAGGATGTTGGGATGGTAGATTCGATGGCCTTTGATTATATCGATGAAAACCAGATGAGACTCACAGTAGCGATCCCCCAATATTCTCCTGAAGCAGAAAAAGACACACAAACTTTTTCTATCACAACAGATTTAGTATCAAGCGGCATCGTGGAAATAGAAAAGCAATCCGATAAGAAAATAGTCTTTAATCAATTGCGCGTTGTCTTAGTAAACGAAGATTTTGCGCGGAAAGGGAATGTTCGAAAAATTGTTCAGCACTTGTATCGCAATGCGGAAGTAGGTAATAAAGTATTAATAGCTGTTGTGAAGGATAATGCGGAAGCGATTTTAAAAGGGGATTATCCTGATAAGCCAAGTATTAATTTTTATTTGAACAATCTATTAGAGCCGAGTATTAATACTGCTTTTAACCCCAATACCAATATTCATGATTTTATGTACTCGATTACAAATCCTGTAGTGGATACAGTATTACCCTATGTAGAAAAACGAGGGGAGAAATTAGAGATTAAAGGTGTTGCCATATTTAAAGGGAATCATATGCACGAATTAATTAAACCTGAGGAAGCACTAGTTATTCAAGCTTTAAGTGGACAGAAAAACCTTGCTCCTTTGCACCTTGATTTAAATGCAGGACATGGAGAGGAAAAGGTAATGATTGATTTAATCGAGAGCAGTGTGAAAAAAGAGAGTAATAAAAATATGGAATCACCCAAATTAACGATTTTCTTAAAAATAAAGGGTACATTAAGCGAATATAAGGGAGAAAGAGAATCACATTTATTTACAGTTGAAAGGATTAGTGATCTTGAAAAAGATGTGAATAAACAGCTGGAACAGGATATTAGTGAATTTTTAGCGCGATTAAATAAAACAGAGGTAGATCCAGCTGGCTTAAGTGAAGAATTTAGAATGTATCATCATGGAAAATGGACATCGAAAAAAACAAGAGAGCTTATTAGAAAATTAGACGTGAATGTCCATGTAGAAACATCCATTATTAGTACAGGTACTTTAAAATAACAGCAAAGACCCATTCGATAAGAATAGGTCTTTGCTGTTAGTGTGTTTTTCGCATAATAAAGCTTAAATGTCTTCCAGCTTGTTTGTCTTGACGATAAGAAAAGCCATCAGGACTAAGGAATGTACAGGTTTCATCAATTTGTATTTGATTCGCTGGAATACCCGCAAGCTCACATTGCTTTTTGACTGTTTGCTGATTATCAATATGGTATTTTTTCGTTTCTGCATTGTAATACATAAATTCTTCGGCATAACCAAGACTGTGAAATTTTTCATAAACATCTGCGTCTACCTCAAATTTCTGCTGACTCAGTGCCATACCGATTTGAACATGAAAGTCCTCAGGTCGACACTGTTCTTCATTCATAAGATGCTGAAACAGTTTGGGTGTTATTTCTTTGACTGTTCCTTGCCATCCCGAATGAATCACACCGACAAGTCCATTCACAGCATTATAAAAAATAACGGGCACGCAATCTGCCGTAAAACTACATAATAGTAAGTTAGGCTCTACGGTATAAAGCGCGTCTGTATTCTTCACCGCTGTATCCATTTGCGCAGCTCCTCGTCCTTGATCGGCTAATGTGACTTTATGAAAGTTCGCACTATGTGTTTGCTCTGTACAAATAAAATTTTGTAAATCACAGTTCAATGTCACAGCTAAATGCTGACGATTGTTAATGATAGCTTGAATATCATGGCAACTATGCAAAGCCATATTATTGTGTTCTACTTCCATCTCATCTTTTAAGGTCGTTCCCGCGATAAATTGCTCATTATCTATATACATTTTTATTTTCATTTAATCACCTCATTTTACTATATAGGATTGCTTATGGAATGTATAGGTTGCCGTTTTTTACTATTTAGCTACTCCTTTACCCGTCTATCAAACTTTTAGACATAAAGAATCGATTCCCTCATATAGTAGAAGGAATGCTAGAGAGGGGGAGAGCGTGAATGTTGAGTGAACAAGACATATTATTAATTTGCCAAGTAGGAATGGGACTTTTTTGGATTTTTACATATATACTTGTTATTTACAAAGGATGGCAAGATAAAACCTATGGCATGCCTATGGTCGCTATTTGTGCCAATATTTCATGGGAATTTATCTTTGCCTTTTTCTATCCACAAAATGACCTGCAACGCTATATTACGCTGATTTGGTTTGTATTGGATGTCTTTATCTTGATGCAATTTTTACGGTATGCTCCAAATGAATATCGAAAGATGCTATCAAAAAAGCTATTGTATTTCTCCTTTTTGATCACATTAATTTTTAGCATGCTGATTATTTTAGGTCTAGTCTATGACTTTCAAGATTTCGAAGGTAAGTACGTAGCATTCTTCCAAAATCTTATGATGTCAGGACTATTTATTGCTTTATTATTGCAAAGAGGGAATTTAGCTGGTCAATCAATGGGGATAGCAGTTTGTAAGATGGTAGGTACATTATTTGCAGCGGTTGGCTTTTATCTATACTTCCGCACACCATTAATTACCATTATTTCTGTAGCAACGCTCTTTTATGATTGGCTTTATATTCTCTTAATTTATCGATTACAGCGTAAACAATTAGCAAAGTAGGATATATTGTGCAGCTATTGATCACTGAATCTATTAGTAATGTATGCCAATTACAAACATATTGCAACTTGATGACAATTCAAATGGTAAATTATAGCGAGATAAAGGGCTTTAACCAAACATATGGCGAGCTTGTCATACAATTGTAAAAATCCTTCCAAATATTTTGTGATGATTATGGCTCAAAAACTATTTACGATAATGGTAGAGCAATTAGGAAGGGTGATTAACATGTTTAAAAAATTAAAAAAAGCAGCACTAGCTTCAGTAGTAGCAACTTTATTATTAGTGCCAGTTGCGGCAATGGCCGCCGAATCCTATACAGTGACATCTGGTGATACTCTATGGAAAATAGCATTAAAAACAGAAACGGGTGTACAGGAATTAATTGATGCCAACCCACAACTTGCCAACCCAAATCAAATTTCTCCAGGACAAAAAATTAACGTCCCTGTAAAAGAACAGGCAACAGTTGAACGAGAGGTTGTTAAACTTGTCAATGCAGAACGGGCAAAAGCAGGTCTATCAGCATTGCAAGAAGATTGGGAGCTATCAAGGGTAGCTAAATATAAGTCGCAAGATATGCACGATAAAAATTACTTTGACCACACAAGTCCAACGTATGGTACACCTTTTACAATGATGAAAAACTTCGGTATTGCGTATAAATCTGCTGGCGAAAATATCGCGAAGGGCCAACGTTCCGCACAGGAAGTTGTAACGGCCTGGATGAACAGTGAAGGACACCGTGCCAATATCCTTAATAAAAGCTACACACATATTGGTGTAGGCTATGTACAGGACGGTAACTACTGGACACAAATGTTTATTCAAAAATAAAAAAGAAAGAGTATCTATTGGCTTTTGGGATAGCTAGTAGATGCTCTTTTTCGCGTTAAATTCTAAAGTATACCGTATTGGAAGCGTATATTACTTTTTAAATTCTCCTAAATCACTAAAAGGTTAATCAAGGCAAAAATGGCGATTTACTGAGCAGTAAAAACAACTTTACAGGTTGATACTCATCTTTTGAAACATCAAACTGGAGATATGTCAGGTATAAGGATAATGTAGCGTGTTTTTGCTGTCTTGACAAATAAAAATAACCAAAAAACAACACACTATTAGCAATAGACGAATAAGATGTCTCTGTAGTATGAAGATAGAGGTGGTGTTATGGTTGAAAAAGAAGTGGTTAGCTACATGCTGCGTTATCTGTATGATAGGTCTAGTAGGTTGTGAAAAAGAAGCAGTCCATCATAACAAGCTAGAACAAGAAATTCAACAACGTGAGGAAGTTCAGCAACCTGTTACATATGAACAAATGATTGATCCTATTGTAGAGGTTGTTGATCCAACTACGAGTAAGGTACTTAAAACAATATCTCCAAAGGAATTTGGCTTCGATACTGACCCACAAGCCTATCAAAAACATCTAGAACAATTAGCAAGAGAATGGGCGAGAGGAACGGACACATCAAATGGCTATGATCAGCGTATGCTGCTTGATCGATTGGATGAAAACGGGCAAGTGATTAAGGGGAAGCCGCAAATTATTTTAAAGGAAAGTGAGCTAGTGGAGCGTATTATCGAAGCTTCTGCGACTGGTGGTCAGGTAGAAATGCCGCTCTATATAACAGAAAGTGGCTATTATTTTGAGGATCTTCCTTTATTAGAGGAAGTGGTTGTTGCATCTTATACTACTTATTTCAATCGTGCTGATTTAGGAAGAAATAAAAATATAGAGCTGTCTGCCAGAGCCATTCATAATGTGATTGTAGGCAGTGGCGATTATTTTTCTTTTAATACAATTGTAGGTCCAAGAGATGAGGCAAATGGCTATCAACCCGCACCTGAAATTATTAATAAGAAGGTAGTCATGGGAATTGGCGGTGGAATCTGTCAAACTTCTTCAACCTTGTTTAATGCAGTAGACCAAATTCCCATCAAATATGTTGAGCGACATCATCATTCGTTAGATGTAGGATATGTCCCAAAAGGAAGAGATGCTACGGTATCTTATGATACGTTAGATTTTAGGTTTCAAAACTCAAATGATGTACCATTTTTAATTAAGGCAAGCTATGGAGCGAATTCTCTAACAATTGAAATTCGAACGGCAGAAAAATATGTAGAATTATTGAAAAAATCATAATCTTGTAATGAGACACCACTGGACGTTGGTGTCTTTTTTCGGATCGCATGATATAGTTAAATTGATACAGTTCAGAAAATTTTAGGGAGGAAAAGACAATGCATCCTAAACTACAAGCAACTATCGATTCGATTGATTTATACCAAGCAACTTACCCAGAGGATGCTTGTGTCATCGTAGCAGATACGGAAAGAGTGCTTGCCTACAAACCAGGAAAAAAGGTTGACTTAAAAGTTGGGGTTGGTGATCCAGTACATAAATATCGAGGTACAGCAACAGAAATAGCGTTAAGTTCAGGGAAATTTGTAAAAGAGGAGCGTGGTGCAGAAGGTTTTGGTATGGCCTATATTGCTTCTGCCCAGCCTATTTTTGAAGGAGTACGTGTTATTGGCGTAGTAAGTGCCATTATTTCCAATGAAAAAATGGATAGTATGCGCCTACTGGCAACCGAGCTTTCAAGTGCTGTAGAAGAAATGACAGCTACAAATGAAGGATTAGCCACTGCCAGTAAGGATGTATCCAATCGTTTGGAAGAGTTGTCTAATTTCTCAGAATCGATGACAGGCGATATAGAGCAAATTAATGTGATTGTCCATTTAGTAAAAGATTTAGCTATGAAATCGAGAATTCTTGGTCTAAACGCATCCATAGAAGCGGCACGTTCAGGTGAGCATGGGCGTGGCTTTGCGGTGGTCGCTTCTGAAATTCAAAAAATGTCTCAGAGTAGTACAGAAAGTGCTGATAGCATAACTGTGCAACTAGAAAACATTAAACAATCCATCGATCAGGTCAATGCATCATCGAATCAAATTGCTGCATTTACACAGCAGTTTGCTGCGAGTATGCATGAATTAACAGATGCCTACAAAGGGGTTAATAGTACAGCAGAAAAGCTTATGCAAATTAGTGACATCAAAGGATAGTCATATAAAAAGGATAATAGACAAGTGCTATTATCCTTTTTCATGATTAAATGATCTCTAAAATTTCCTGTGGTGTTGTGACACTGTATTCAGGTTCTTCATTTTGCACAACCTCTTTGGCATCATAGCCCCATTCCACCCAAATAATTGGTACTCCGGCTTTCTTACACGCAACAATATCCCTTTGCTCGTCTCCAATATATACGACGTCAGATGAGTCAACATTCGCTTCCTTTAAAAACTTTTTCATTACTTTGTCCTTACCAAAAATGCGGTTGGAGCAAAGTACATCTGCTACACAATGAATACCGTTCATTTTAAGAAATTCTAAAATATTCTCTTTAGAGTTTGAGGAAATAATCAGGATTTTATAGCCTCTTTTATCAATCTCTATTAATACTTCCTTCATTCCCTCGAACAGATGAACATCATTTAATGATTGGCGATACAATTTATAAAATTGCGGTAAAATCATAGGCAACTTATACATTGGAAAGTCGAATAATTTACTGCGTTCTGAAATTGATAATTTTTTTAATGTATCAATTTCCTTCAATTCAATGCCTTTAAATTTATATTTTTGGGCTAAAGTATTCCATGCTGATGCAAACACAGCAGTAGAATCTGCCAGCGTCCCATCAAAATCAAAGATAATATGCTTCATTGCAAACTTTCTCCTTTTTCATCTCGTTGTATTGACGTTCTATGCTAAAAAATGTTACATGGAATGGGCGATCTAGTAATCCTGAAATAACAACCATTTTGAGCGTACGTAAACATCTTATGGTAAATATTATCAGAAAATGAGGCGATTGCAATGGAAATGCTACAACAAAAAGAGGTGTCTCAAAAGTCCATTGAGACACCTCGGCATTATTTTGTTTTATGATAGGTGCTGGTAATTTTTATAAAAGTTTTTCTGCTTTTTCGCGTGTACGAATTAAATAATAGGCATTGATGCAGGAGGCAATCGGAATAATCAGTGCAATGCCGATACCTGCACAAAAAATGGTTGTCATTTCTGCACTAAAAACTTTGGAGTTAACAATTTCTCCAATCGAATAGGAGAGGTCCTTGAACCAGATTAACAAGCTTAAATAGCCACCAAAGAAAGCAAAAAATAACGTATTGGTATCGGTTCCTAATATATCTCTTCCTATACTTAAGCCAGCTGCAAATAGTTTTTTTCTACTAATCGAAGGATTACGATAAAAAATCTCATGCATGGAGGTAGCGATAGAAATAGCTACATCCATAATGGCACCTATCGTACTCATAATGATGACTGATGCACCAATCTGCACAAAATTAACACCAATGTAGAGAGAAAAGATGCTGATTTCTTCAGTTGATTCTTCGCCAAACCCTTGGATCATCGACTTTTCCGTTACAAAGGTAATAAAGAGTAGTAACACAACTATCGTCACCATCGTCGAGATAAAGGCTGTAATGGTTTTACTATTTGTTTTATTGATATAGAAAAGGCTAATACAGCTAATGATCGTACAGGCAATAAACGTCAAGATGATAGGGCTATTTTTAGGGTTTGTCATTAAAAAAATGGTGACAAAGAGTACACCAAAGTTTAGGAATAAAGAAAGAAATGAGCGTATCCCCTGTCTACCGCCGACTAGAACCATTAACACGCACAATATAACTGCTAATAAGACGACAACATTCATTCTCGAACCCTCTTTCGATTAATGAAAAATATAGCGGTATACAGACTAATAGGAATCGTAAGGACAACACCAATACCCCCTGCTAAGGCACGGGCTAATTCTAAAGAAAGATTTAAGGACAATGTAAGCCCTAATGTGGAAGAATTTTTTAAATAGAGAATAATCATAGGTATGGAGCCGCAAAGGTAGGCAAAGAATAAAATACTTGTAATAGTACCCATGATATCTTTACCGATTTCATGTCCCGAAGATTTAAGTGCTTTGACAGGGATCGTAGGATCTTGCTCGTATAAAGCAAAAATCGAGGAAGCCATTGTAATAGAAACATCCATTACTGCCCCGAGTGAGCCAATAAATAAACCTGCCATAAAGACGGTACGATAGGGACGCGTTAAAAATTGCATTTCTTCATAACGAAGACCATTTTCACCTGTCAACCACATTACAATAGAGCTTATGATAAGCGCTAGAATAGTGCCTAAAAGTGTGGACACGATGGCTACATATGTTTTTGTATTTAATCCACTAATAAGTAGTAGCGAGATAATTGTAAATAGCACCGCACAAATGCCGCTGACTACTAATAGGCTTACGCCCCCATGCTTCACATAAAGATCTAATGCGAATGATAAAATCACAGCATTGACCACCAGGCTAATGATAGAAAATAAGCCTTGTCTTTTACCTATAATAAGTAGGGCAAAAATAAAAATCCATGCAATCATTACCATGGTTTGATCACGTTTTAAATCGACAATGGTTCCTGTTAAAACTGATTGTGCTGTGCGATCATCTAGCGTGACAAAGATTTCATTGCCTACATGGTATTCTTGATCAAAAGCACCAGACGAAGAATAGTCATTCGTCAAATGAATGGATTGCCCCTTATGCTGACCATTTTTGATAATGGCCATAATTTCCTGTGTAAATAAAAAATCCCTATTTTCATACATGTCTGTCATTGGTTCTGATTTTGTTACATCCACTTGCGTTATTTTCGCTATCGGTCGATCATAAAATTGTTCATTATGATGTACGAAAACAATCGAAACCCCACAACAGAATGCTAATAGGGCATAGCAAATAGCTTGTTTAAAAGGTATATTTTTTAAAAATGTCAAGTAAATGACCTCCAAACGGCTAGACTGAATAGTCACTTGTAAAGGAACGTTTTTTTGATTAAGAAGTTCCATTAACAGGTTAAATGTCATCATTTTAATAACATCTTTTACATTTTTTAAGTCTCGTCAGAGCTGTTTAAAATTTATGCTTCCAAAAAAATTTAAAAAGAAGGATGGATAATATAATAAAATAGTGTTATCGTAAGACTAGCTAAATAAAAATATTCTTCGGGGTAGGGTGAAATTCCCGATCGGCGGTGATGAAGCAATTCAAAGTCCGTGAGCGCAAGCTGATTTGGTGCAAATCCAAAACCGACAGTTACAGTCTGGATGGGAGAAGGGTAAAAATGCGAACTTTTTAAATTGATTCTAATTTAGAAGGTTTATTTGACTATGCATTTATTACAAAACTTCCCAATCACCTTGTGGGAAGTTTTTTTATTTAGCTACAATCGAATAGAAGATGTTCTTCGGGGTAGGGTGAAATTCCCAATCGGCGGTGATGAAGCAATTCAAAGTCCGTGAGCGCAAGCTGATTTGGTGCAAATCCAAAACCGACAGTGATAGTCTGGATGGGAGAAGAACGAATGAGATAACAGTCTATGAAAAAATTGTTTTCAAATAGGCTTATTTGTTGATGTCTTATACTCCCAAAACCCCTTTGATGTAAAGGGGTTTTTATTTTTATATTGTTAACGAGAGAAGGGAGAAGGATAAGGATAAGGCACAAAAACAGGTGGATCAACTTTAAAAGTAAAGAATAGAAGTGCTAATAAAGTAGAGTAGGTGATGGAATGTTTACTGGACTTGTAGAGGATATTGGTATCATAAAAGCCGTGCAAAGCGATCGGAACAGTATGAAAATTACGATTCAATCAGCCAAGATAACGGAGGATGTCAAGCTTGGTGACAGTATAGCGGTCAATGGAGTTTGTTTAACGGTGACACATTTCACACAACAGCAGCTTACGATGGATGTTATGCCTGAAACAGTCAAAGCAACAAATTTACAGCAGCTGGCAATAGGTGATTCTGTTAATTTGGAGCGGGCCATGCCTGCTAATGGACGATTTGGAGGTCATTTTGTTGCTGGTCATGTTGATGGAGTCGGCAAAATTTTGCGAAAACGTCCAGTGGCAAACGCCGTTTATATTGATATCGAAATGTCTGAGGAACTAACCAACTTTTGTATTCCAAAGGGTTCCATAACAATTGATGGCACAAGCTTAACCCTTTTTCATGTTGAAGCCAATAGTGTCACGATTTCGCTCATTCCTCATACTTACAAAGAAACCGTTTTAGGTTTGAAGAGGGTTGGAGCAATCGTTAATATCGAAACCGATTTAGTCGGAAAATACATTATAGGGCAATTAAAAAAAGGGCAAACAACGCCAGCTATTACAAGAGATTATTTAGCACAACATGGTTTTTAAATCATAGAATAGGAGTTGATCATCGTGCTACATTCAATTGAAGAAGCCATAGAGGATTTAAGGCACGGCAATATGATTGTGGTGGTTGATGATGAGGATCGAGAAAATGAAGGAGATCTTCTGGCACTCGCTGAATTCATCACACCAGCAACAATCAACTTTATGGCAACCAATGGTAGAGGTTTAATTTGTACGCCGATTTCGCAGCAGCTTGCACAAAAGCTAGATTTATATCCAATGGTTCAGCACAATACGGATAACCATCAAACCGCATTTACGATAAGCATCGACCATGTAGAAACAACGACAGGGATTAGCGCCTTTGAGCGTGCGCTAACGATACAAAGGATGATAGAAAAGCAAGCTAAGCCGACTGATTTTCGTCGACCAGGCCATATTTTTCCGTTGATTGCGAAAGAGCAAGGAGTGCTGCAACGGAGAGGGCACACAGAGGCGACGATTGATCTAGCGAAGCTTTGTGATAGTGTACCAGCAGGTGTTATTTGCGAAATTATGGGGGATGATGGGCACATGCTTCGGTTTGAAGAACTGACAAAGTTCGCTGCACATCATGGCTTAAAAATGATATCGATAGAAGCATTGGTTGCATATCGTAAACAATTATCCACTAATAAATCTAAAATTTCTATGTAAAAAGGAGAAAAAACAATGGGTCAAACATTTGAAGCACAATTAATTGGAACGGATTTGAAAATTGCAGTAGTAGTGGGTCGTTTTAATGAGTTCATTACTAGCAAATTATTGGATGGGGCAATGGATGGTTTAACTCGTCATGGGGTTGATCCTGCATTTATTGATGTTGCATGGGTACCAGGGGCTTTTGAAGTTCCTTTTATGGCAAAACAACTGGCAGAAACAAAGAAATATGATGCCATTATTGGTTTAGGTACTGTTATTCGTGGCTCTACAACACACTATGACTATGTTTGTAATGAATCTGCAAAAGGCATTGCCAATGTGTCATTGTCAACGAATGTACCTGTTATTTTTGGAATTGTTACTACCGAAAATATTGAACAGGCAATTGAACGTGCAGGAACGAAATCTGGTAATAAAGGCTATGATGCGGCAATGTCTGCAATTGAGATGGCAAATCTAAAGAAAATGATTAGTTCAGGACAATTTAAATAGTCGTCACAACATTTGTTTCTTTGAATATTTTGAACAACCATGGGAAAAATATGCTTAAGTGTATTTATTGAATGTGATTGTTTTCATAAATGTACTAATCTTGAGCTGGCTCAGTAGGAGATGAGAAGTATTTCATCAATGGAACAAATTAATTTGAAAATGTTGAAATCACTATTTCAACGCTCTGCTGATGTGATTTTCCAACAATATAATTTTCAGCAATATACAGTACATTTGATAACTTGTGATGCAATGGTCAATGAGCAAATTCTTCAAACTGTGGTTGTTCAACGTGTTCAATCTTTGTTAAGCAATGTCACTGAGGACATGCTAGAGGAAGAAATCGAACAGCATTTACACATTCCCTATTTACAAAAGATTTTATCGAAAGAGGATGCGGTAACTAGGGTCTATAAAGGACATGTCTTATTGTATTTTGAAGAAAATCAATTACTTTATTCTAGTGATATTTCAAAAAGACCCAATCGAGAGCCAGGGGAAACAACATTAGAACTAGTAGTAAAGGGACCTAGAGATGACTTTATTGAAGACGTTTTTATTAATATTGCTTTATTAAGAAAACGATTACCCACTAATTCTTTTAGTGTAGAGACATTAGAAATTGGCAAGCGTTCTAAAACAACCGTAGCCATTTTATATATGGAAGACATCGTAAATTTAGATATGCTGGAACAAATTCGACTTCAATTACAAAAAATTGATACGGATATTGTTATCAATGGTGACTTATTAATGGAAACAGTTGAAAAGACAGCGACAATTCTTCCAAGACATGATTATACAGGTAGACCTGATTTTGCAATGCAGGCGTTAATTAGAGGAAGAATACTCTTAATGATTGATGGTGTGTCCTATGCTATAATTACACCTACGAATATTATGTTGCTCTTTAAATCGGCAGAGGATAATGAGTACCCAATCATTGTTAGCTCGATGGAACGATTACTCAGAATTGTCGGGATATTAATAAGTATGCTGCTGCCAGGTTTTTGGCTTGCATTGACAACTTATCATCAAGAACAGCTTCCATTTCTACTACTTGCAACAGTTGTCGAATCGAGAACGGGATTGCCTTTTCCAACTATTCTAGAAATTTTAATGATGCTATTTATGTTTGAATTGTTTCGTGAAGCCAACTTACGTCTTCCAAGTGCAGTCAGTGGCTCAGTTAGTGTGGTAGGGGGGCTAATTATTGGAGATGCTGCTATTAAAGCAGGTGTTACAAGCCCCTCAATGATTGTTGTAATTGCCATTTCCAGTATCGCTGCATTTACATTGGTCAATCAATCGTTTGTAACGGCTATGAGTATTTTTCGATTAATCATTATTATGGCTTCGGCGTTTTTTGGTTTATTTGGTTTTTTTATAGCCGTGTTTTTCATCCTTTTGTATACTACAAATATGAAAGTCTTAGGAGTACCGTATGTAAACTTTAGTGCAGATTTTGAAAAAGGGGATGTTGGTAAGTCATTATTACGACTCTCTCCCAAGGGCTATAGTAAACGGCCTGCCTTTTTAAAGCCCCAGGGTCGAACACGTACTTCAGAAAAAAAAAATAAGTAATTTTATTAAAGATCAGGTATAGTGGATACCTGATCTTTTTGTTAGTCTTTTAATTTTCCATTTAAATTAGGAAATGAGACATAAAACATTATTGCTTACCTTTTTAGTTTACTTTCTTGTCAGGGATTATTAAACTATTTGTTACAGTGTGTAATTTTGGGTATGAATAAAATAAAAATTGATTTTGTGTTTTAATTTATGTAGGATATACAAGCAATGTTTGCTTTACAAACAAAAAAATAGAGTTAATTATAATATAATAATATTCTAGAATATTTATAGATGAGGAAGTACCGTTTTTTATGAAAAATAGAAAAATAAAACTAATATTAATTCTATCAACGATTTTATTATGTTTGTTTACAAGTTTAAACGTCTTTACATCCTATGTAAAAATAAAAAAGACCGTTGAAGAGTCGATTGCCAATCAAAGTTTAGAGGCAGCCCATTCTATTGCTGCATCCATTGATACGGATGCCTATCAGCGATTTTTAAATAATCCACAGGAAAATGATTATTATTGGAAAGTAAGAAATTATTTAAACGATGCTAGGATAAAATTAGGTGCACTATTTGTTTACACTTTAAAGGTGGATAATCCTGAAGTATCTATAGCCATGATTACAGGCATGCCAAAAGAAATGAAAGAGGGCTTCGGTATTGGAGTAGTTTGTACTGTTCCTGCAAAGCATGTAGAAAAGGCCTATAATGGTGAAACCTATGTTACAGAGGTAATTCATGATTCTGAACATGGGTCTTATTTATCTGTTGGTGCACCCATCAAAGATGATAATGGAACAATTATCGGGTATTTAGGCATTGACATTAGTGCAGATACGCTAAATGGTATTAAGGGTAAAGTCATTGAAGACAACCTATTTAATTTTATTTTTAATGGTGTACTTATTTTAATTGTCATCGGTTCTTTTTTATTTTTACAAAGATGGTATCAAAAAGAGGTGGCGAAGGAAGTTGGCGCTACAGAAGACACGTATCTAGCAGAAATCAAAACATTGATTACTTCGGTGTCGTCCCTACGTCATGATTTTACAAACCATATTCAAGTGTTACATGGTTTATTACAATTAGAAAAAACAGATCAGGCGAAACAATATTTATCCTCACTATCGAAAGAAGTTCAAGCGATTAAGTCATTAAAATTAAATATTGATCATCCAGGTTTGTCCATCTTATTGCAAACGAAGAAATTAACGGCTCAAAATCATCATATTGATATGGATTTTACGATTTCTCAAAATGACTTTAATAGGATTAAAACGACAGATTTAATCAAGATTCTATCCAATTTAATTGATAATGCGATTGATGCTGCTGTTGAATTACCTGAGGAACAACGTAAAATTAAGATTTGCTGTACTGCAGATGAATCACAGTATGAATTTAAAATTACCAATACAGGGCCAAATATTGCGAATCCTGATCAAATATTTAAACAAGGATTTTCAACGAAAAAACATGAGAATGGTAGACTAAGAGGACAAGGCTTATTTATTGTCAAAGAAATTATCACTAAATATAATGGTCATATTTCAATTGATTCATCAAAACATTTAGAAACGACTGCTATTGTCAGAATTCCAATAAAATAACAGAAAAAAAGCTTCCTACAAAAAGTTGTGGGGAGTTTTTTCTATGTATAGCACATACATTACAAAGTAGAAAGTGATATGATGAAGGAGATGAAGAAAATGGAAAAGGGTCTCCTAGCGTTATTGAGAAGGGGTGGGCTCACTTTATATGCAAGACACGGGACAGCAACTATTGGTGTAGATCAAGCATATAGTACATTTCAAAGTTGTCAAAATCAACGGAATTTATCAGATCAAGGTCGTAGGGAGGCAATTTATTATGGTCAAATGCTACGCTATTGGCAAATTCCCATCCTTTCCACCATCACTACCAGTCCTTTTTGTCGGACCATTGAAACAGCACGTTTGGCATTTCCAAACAGCAATATCCAAATTGACCCCTTCTTGTTTGAAATCTTTATGCTAGGTGGCAGTCTTCCTACAGTAGTGCAAAGCAGTATATTAACGATTTCTACAACAATGCTGGAAATCATCCCACCCGAGGGCATAAACAACATAATTATTGGTCATAGCTTTCCAAGAGATGTGGGGCTGGGTATCATTTCGAATATGGGGACGGTTGTCATAAAGCCTAAAGGTCAAGGACAAGGTTATGAGATTGTGAAAAAACTAACCTTAGAAAATTTAGCAGCATTAGATTCCATTTGAAAAGAGGGAGAGTATGAAGATTAAAACAGTTGCACAATGCACATTAGATGAAGTATTGAAAGCATGGAACAAAGGCTTTGAAGGTTATTTTATTGAAATTAATATGACAGCAGAAATGTTTTTACAGCGACTAGTGGGGGAGGGGCTATCTCCTGAGCATTCTATCGTCGTTTTTGATCAAGAGGAACCAATTGCCATTGTGGTGAATGGCTTTCGTACCATCGATGGCCAAAAAACAGCTTGGAATGGGGGGACTGGTATTTCTCCAGCGTATCGTGGTAAGGGAGTCTCGCGCCTACTAATGGAGGAAACCCTAGCTATCTATAAGAGAGAAAATGTTGAATTGGGCACGTTAGAAGCGATTAAGGAAAATCAAGTAGCCATTGCTTTGTATAAAAAATATGGCTATGTGGTTGCCAATCAATTACTATTTTTAAGCGGCGAGTATGAAGCGAAGGCGATACCTACAGTAGCCCTTCAAATAGAGGCCATTCGCCCAGAGCAGCTAGCACATCGATCTTTCTATCAGGAAAATGTTCCATGGCAGTGTAGCTGGCAGAGCGTAAAGCAGGGAGAAGCAAGGGTGTTTTATAATGATAGCAATGAACCACTGGGCTATATGCTATACAAAACCTTGTGGAATGAATGTGGTGAGGTGGAACGTATTCTACTTTACCAATTGGTAATACTAGAAGATAGTAATGTAGATTTACTCCCGCAGTTTTTAGCAAGTATTACAACAGATAAAGTCCATTTGACGACAGTGAATTTCTTAGCGAGCAATCCAGCAACGAGCTATTTATTGAAGCAAGGATTAAAGGTGACAACAGAGCAGGTACAGATGACAAAGGAACTATAGGAAGTTGTCGTTCAGTATACGAGCCATAAAAAGTAATCCATTATTACAAAACAAGAAAGTACTCCCTATGGTGATGTATACGCCATAGGGAGTACCTGCTATAAAAAATAATGGACCAATTAATTAATTTGAGGGTCTTGGGCCGCCTCATTATTGATATTATCAGGAGATTTCTGGAGTTGCACTGAATTATTGGATGTGTTTGATAGCGAATAAGTTCCTTTCGCCAAAATCAGAACCTTAGCAACATATTCTGTAGATGAATCAAGTTGATTACCAAATGCATCTAAAGGTGTGCTTAGCGCTTGGCTAACGTTGGGAAGGCTATTCGGAAAAATTCTAGTACTATGTGTACTTTTAATAGCATCCTCCAATTTGAAACTATCTGCTTTATCCTTAGGTAACATAAACACTCTATACTCCGTTACGCTTTGACTATTTTTGACATCAAAGCTAATGTTTATATCGTTATATTTATATCCCTTATTCAAAATACTAAGTGTCACTTTCTCCACTGATCCAGAGGCTGAAAGGTCTTCCAAAGCAATGTAGGAAGATGGGTAGGATAAGCTATACATTTCCTTAGAATTCCCACTGCCTACAGACAATATATATACGCGATATTCTTCGCCATTCGTTATAAGTCTACCGTCTGTATCTTTACTAGTAGCTCCCAATTTCATACTATACTGGCCTTTACCCCAACCTGTATAATTAGTTGCTCTAATAGCTGTGTTCAGATCAAAGTCATTTGCCTTTGATGCGGGTACAACTAGAATACGGTAGCTATCTATATTTGATTCATCAGAAGGTTTTGTAAACGATATCTGTAGATCTCGACCATCTCCATAATCACCAACATCGCTTACATTAATATTGCTTACTGCCTGAACAGCTTTGCTTTTACTAATTGTAATCACAGATGAAGGAGAGGACAGTGCATAGGCATTTGAAGAATTACCATTTGCAACAGTCAGTACATAGACGCGATAGCTAGTTCCTTCTGTAATAAAATTACCTCGTACATCCCTAATCCCATCCAAGGTTCTATTTGCTACTAAATTTCCACCTTTGCCTTCTGTGATGTAATAAGAGCTACTATTGGCTTGTGAAAGATTAAAGCTACTGTAATATGCAGTTGGTACCATTAGAATCCGATAATGATTAACATTCGATTCATCCGTAGGCTTCGTGAATGTTACTTGCACATCACGGCCATCCCCTTTATCATCTATATCTGCAACATTTAGATTAGTTACAGCTTGCACAGTGAAGTTTTTAGTTAGTGTAATCGTAGATGTTGCGGCAGTTAGCGCATTGTTTCCTATGGTATTTCCATTGGCAACCGTCAATACATAGATACGGTAGTTCGTACCTTCTTTAATAGAATTTCCGCGTACATCCCGAGTATTTTCAGATAACGCTTGCTCATATGTGGATTTCCCAGTTTTGTTAATAGTCGTGTAATTGCTGCTGGATATGCTATTAGCATCCGTCAGACTAAAACTATTGTAATTTGCTGTTGGTACCACCATAATTCGATAGTGATTAATAGGTGTCTCATCAACAGCTTTATTGAATGACACAAAGAGGTCGCGACCGTTACCATAATCGCTCACATCGCTGGCAATAATATTCGACACTGCACCCACATTGTTGCTAAGCAGCGAAATCATATTGGAGGATGAAGATAGCACATTATTTGCAGAGTTATTAGTTACTGCCATAATAAATACACGATAGCTAACGCCATTTTGAATGGCATAACCGTCAGTATCTTTTGCCCCTGCAGAGAGTACCTGAGTAATATTGTTGCCTGTTTTGTTCACTTGTGTGTAATAAGTGTTAGATAAACTGTTGGCTTTAGTCAATGTGAAGTTCGTATAGTTGTTAGCTCTTACAACAAAAATTCGGTAAGAGTTAACATTAGATTCATCAGACACTTTGTTGAAGCTAACTCTCAAATCGCGTCCATCACCAAAATCATTAACATCATCTACTTGTGTAATAGTCGGAGTAGATACAGTAAGCGTTACTGATAATGAAGCAGGCGAGAGTTTATTCATGCCCGAATTCGTATTACTTACAGACATAACGAACGCTGTGTAGGATTCGTTATGCTTTATAAAGTCACCTGAAGTATCTCGTGTTGAGGAGGACAGTGTTGCTATCAACGTACTGCCGTTGCTTCCCGATTTGTCCACTGTTGTATAATAATTGCTGGATAAATTATTTGCAGTGGTAAGACTAAAATTGTTAGCATCCTTGGTCTTTACTATAAACACACGGTAATTGGAAGTATTGCTATCATTTTGTGGACGAGTAAAGCTAACTGAGACATCACGTCCATCGCCAAAATCATTAATATCGCTAATCTTCACATTTGTTACCGCGGTAACAGTAGACATGTTTGTTAGTGTAATCTTCGGTGAAGAAGTTGATAATACGCTAGAATAAGAACCTTTGCCAATGGCAAGTATATAAACCACATAAGACTGATCATTTTTTATGTAGTCTCCGTCCACATCTCGTGAGCTTTGCGATAAAGTTACGGCACGATTCGAATTTGAAGTCGATACCACCGAATAATTAGAAGAGGAGACTTTCAGAGCTGATGAAACATTAAAACTTTTAGAAGCCTTCACAACCATAACCCGATAATGATCTACGTATGATTCTGTAGACGATTTAGTGAAGTTAACCTCAAGATCACGCCCATCTCCCTGATCATTGACATCTCGAACTGACACATTGCTCACTGGAGCAATACTATTATTACTTGGAATGTCTTTGTCAGTTTTAATAGATACTTGCTGCTTTTCCGAGTTCCAATCAACATCCTGACCAAGTGCTTCACTGACGAAGCGTACTGGCACCATTGTTCTACCTTTTAATACCTGTGCTGGTACATCAAGCGTTACTGTCTGGTTATTAATAGTAGCTGTCTTTGATTTAATCTTGAGAACTACCGTTGTATCACCTTTTATCCCTGTGACTGTTTGAGTCTTTTGGTCCCAATTTACGCTTGCATTCAATGCTTCAAAGATCGCTCTAAGTGGCAACATAACACGTCCTTGAATCATCGCTGGTGGCTGATCGGTTTTTAATTGAACCCCATCCACATTAATTGTGATGGCTTTTGCCGCTTGTGCGGTTGCCGGCTGCAATAATAACGGTACAATAAGTATCGCAGCAAAAAGTAAAGTCCATATTTTTTTCATAAATTCCACCCTTCTGCATGCCATTTGATTGACTTAGCATGACACCTAATTTAACGTATGAGCAGCATAAAAGTTTCACCCTTTTACCTTTTGAAGAAAATTTAACCATCACACAGTATTGATACTTTTTCTGGCTTATTTTCCTTATAACTGGACTGAAAAGAGTTAGGGGATTTTGAGTGGATATCGTCCCACTATTCAACGCAGGAGAGTTGAATAAAGCAGGTTAAATTGAAGGACGACGTTACAATGCTTAGGCAGTGGCAATTTTCTTGCTCATAATTGTTTATACCATCACTAGCTTGCTGTTTTATTAAAAAATAACCCAAAATATATTGGATTTTACCAACTAAATTTTTTATGACATATTTTTTGTACACTTTCACCAAACTAATGGAAAGGCAGAGGAAGGTGAAGAGATGCAACAACCATTTGATGTAGGTGATATTGTTTATATTTTTTACCGCAATCCACATATTCAAGATGTAACGAATATACAGGAAGCGGCAGTCGTTTATCATCCAGAAAAAACAGAGGAGCTAGCTCTATTTTTATTTGAAACCTATTATCCAATCACAAATGATATGGTAATTTTTGCAAGCGAGATGGCAGCTGAACAGGCCTATCACCAGTATTTTCATTAAGGGAGGACTCACATGATGAAGCCATTTACCCCTCAGCTTGTTTATTTTGAGCCAGATGCCCTCCAGTATCCATTAGGTCAGGAGCTAAAAGAGAAGTTTGAGCAGATGGGAATTGAAATACGCTATACCACTTCGCATAATCAAGTGAGAAACCTTCCTGGAGACAATGATTTTCAAAAGTATCGGGTAGCAAAATCGACCTTAGTAGTGGGTATTCGAAAAACATTAAAGTTTGATACATCTAAGCCCTCAGCGGAATATGCCATCCCATTTGCGACTGGCTGTATGGGACATTGTCATTATTGCTATTTACAAACAACTATGGGCAGCAAACCTTATATTCGGACGTATGTCAATGTCGATGAAATCCTAGAACAGGCCGATCACTATATGGCTGAACGAGCACCTGACATCACTCGCTTTGAGGCATCCTGTACGTCTGATATTGTAGGAATTGATCATCTTACACATACCTTAAAGCGAGCCATTGAGCATTTTGGACAAAGTGAGCTAGGTCAGTTACGATTTGTAACGAAATTCCATCATGTGGATCATTTATTAGATGCCAAGCATAATGGTCGTACAAGGTTTCGTTTTAGTGTCAATGCTGATTATGTGATTAAGCACTTTGAGCCAGGTACATCACCATTGGAAAAGCGCATTGAGGCAGCGGGGAAAGTGGCAAGAGCTGGATACCCACTCGGATTTATTGTTGCCCCAATCTATCTTCATGATGGCTGGCAGGAGGGCTATTATCATATGTTTGAGCGATTGGATGCTGAATTGCCAAAGGATGTGCGCGATGACATCACCTTTGAATTTATTCAACATCGCTTTACAAAACCTGCAAAACGAGTGATTGAAAAAAATTATCCAATGTCAAAGCTAGAGCTCGACGAGACGGTAAGACGATATAAATGGGGTAAATACGGCATTGGTAAATATATCTATCAAAAAGAGGAAGAGGAAGATATAAAAGAGCATCTGTATGGTTACATGCAGAAGTTTTTCCCTCAAGCAAAATTAGAATATTTTACATGACAATTAGAGAGAGAACGGCTTGTTTTCTCTCTAAATTAATTATGCGATATATCGATGGTCTTTTAAATCGTTTGGTAAATGGAGAAGAGATAAATATTGCTGTATCTCTGATTCATTGTAATCAATCACTAAATGACCGAGTCCATCTCTTGTATAGAAGAATGCGGTAACGGCGTACAATTGACTTTAAGGTAACAATTAGTACGTGAAAAACCACCTAGTAACTGTAAATTCGTAATGGCTAGTCCTTTTAACAGTATTCTTTAAGCCCTTGCCTAATTTCAGCAAACTACCAGGAAGTCCCCATCCTCCCTTCTATCTTTTTTACAGTAATAGACCACCAAACCAGGTAAAACGATTGTTTAATACCTACATTTAATTGGGGAAATTTTCTTGATTATGGTCCTTGTATAATCTTAAAGTCAATGGTAACGCTAACAGAGATTGTTGTGAAGAAGGAGAGAATACTTGAATGGATTCATTTCAACTAAATTGTTGGTCAGAACATGGAGAACTGAAAGTGGTGATGCTTTGTGCACCTTCCGTCGTAGATGTAACGGATTTAACAATAGCAGAGCAGGTTGGTTGGAGTGATGCAGTCAACCATCAGAAGGCAATGGATAATTTCATGGCATTCAAGACAACATTCGAAAACGCAGGGGTACATGTACTTGATTATGCAAGGGAACTAGCCCATGATCAGCAGCTATTAAGTGAACAGCTGCTTAATCGTTATTTTGTGCGTGACCTAGCCTGTGTCATTGGGAATCGACTTTTACTTGGAAATGCTGGAAGCTCACTTAGAAAACCAGAGTACCCTCTTGCACATTCACTATTAGAAAAATGGTTTCCACAACAATGGAAAGCTAATTTGCAACCGCTTCATTCCTTCGAATGCGGAGATTTGTTAATTTTAAATAAAGATGCTGTGCTTATTAATCTTGGAATGAGAACATCGATAGAAGCTATCGAAAGCTTAAAGGAAAGCATTTTTCAGGAGGGGTTTTCTGAAATTGCCGTAATTGATTTACCGAAAAGCAATGATACGCTGCATTTAGATATGAATTGTAATGTTGTAATCGCGAATCTGGTTGTTGCTAAAAGCTTTGTATGCCATTATCCTGTTCAGGTATTAACAGTTCAAAGCAGTCGTTTTGATATGGTAGAGTCATTTTTAAAGCGTCATGGTTTGGATGTTTACTGGCTTGACTCGTATAAGACCATTCCAGACATCAACTTTATTAACCTGAATCCAGAAACAATCATAATAAGTAAGCAGGCAAAGCCACAACAATTATTGGCGCATCCACTACTGAAGAATAAAAACTTGCTTGAAGTTGATGTCACTGAGCTTGAAAAAGGCGGTGGTGGCATTCGATGTATGACATTGCCATTGGTAAGAACGTAACGAAGGGTTGAGAACAATGACTTCAAAATCAGCTAAAGGAAGTATGGCCTGGTGGCAGCTTTCGCTTCTAGGTATTGGTTGTACTTTGGGCACTGGCTTTTTTCTTGGGACAAGTATGGCCATTCATAAAAGTGGGCCTGCCGTATTAATTCCTTTTTTATTAGCAGCCATTTGTACGTATATCGTGTATGATGCACTTGTTAAAATGTCTGTGGAAAACCCAGATAAAGGCTCATTTCGTACCTATGCCAAGCAAGCCTTTGGACGCTGGGCAGGATTTAGCAATGGCTGGGTGTACTTAATTTCTGAGCTATTAATCATGGGAAGCCAGCTGATGGCGCTCGGCATTTTTACGAAATTTTGGTTTCCGGCGCTGCCCCTGTGGGTTGCTGCCTCGATTTATGCTGCTATTGGTTTAGTTGTTATTCTCACAGGCATGAAGGGCTTTGAAAATTTCCAAAATATCTTCGGTGCCTTAAAGGCAGCTGCCATCATTATGTTCATTATTGTAGCAGTGTTCATCATCATGAGAGGTACACCATCTACTACAATGGCTTCACTTCAGGCTAATTATGAAGCATTTTTTTCACAAGGACTAAAAGGTATTTGGCTCGGATTACTTTATGCCTTTTATGCCTACGGAGGAATTGAAGTGATGGGTTTAATGGTCATCGATTTGAAAAATCCAAAAGAGGCGCCAAAAGCGGGGAGAATTATGCTGATCGTGATTACCGTTATTTTCATCATGGCCATCGCCCTTGCATTAGCACTCGTTACGTGGAAAGACTTTTCGATCGATGAAAGTCCTTTTATTACAGCGCTTCAAGGATACCATATCCCTTATGTGGCAGATATATTTAATGGTGTGCTAATCATTGCTGGTTTTTCAACAATGGTGGCCTCGCTTTATGCGGTGATCACCATTCTCACTACACTTGCAGAGGATCATGATGCACCGGCAGTACTTGCAAAGAAAGGAAAAATGAAAGTTCCTTTTCCAGCCCTTTTATTTTTAACGAGTGGACTAGTAATCACAATTGTGATTGGTTTTTTGATGCCAGAAAAAATCTTTGAATATTTGATTACAGCGGCGGGTTTAATGTTGATCTATAATTGGCTTTTTATTTTAGTGACCTACTGGAAGCTCATGGAGTTAACAAAGTGGGGGCATGTAAAGAATGGTATGGGGATGTTGCTCATTGCTGTGACGGTATCTGGAACTTTAGGTGAAAAAACAAGCAGACTCGGTTTTTACGTGAGCCTGCTCTTTATAGTCTTAATCAGTGTGGCGACCTGGATTGTTGTGAAAAGGCAAAAAAACATTACGTAATGAACCATTTGCCTGAGACATCCTTAAAAAAGGACATTTGGATGGACTATGGTTATCATCACTTAAGAAGTATTGTTTCCATTCATAACTATCTTCTTGCCCATACCATTTTAAATCTGGATGTCCTGGGACTGTGTCGTAGTCTGCAATCCGC
The DNA here is from genome assembly GCF_028872195.1 of Lysinibacillus sp. G01H. Lineage (NCBI taxonomy): Bacteria > Bacillati > Bacillota > Bacilli > Caryophanales > Bacillaceae > Lysinibacillus > Lysinibacillus sp. G01H. The sequence continues at coordinate 1,567,922 of NZ_CP118397.1, forward strand.
TGACGAATGAGCTTTTTGATTTTTCGCCCAAAGGCTGTGGTGTCGTTTATATCATCGAATATCCAACGTGGTTGAATGGCCATTAATAAAGTGGAAAAATGACGACTCTTTCGTAATTTATGAGCTGGTGTTGCACAAGAGATAAAATAGGGTTCACCATGAAAGCAAAACTCCCATTCATGGTGAGTAGGCTCCATTGGTATTCCCTCAGGCCAATTCATCTCATCCAAATTGGTTAAATTATTTAATATGGACCAAAATAACTGCTGATAATCTGCCACCTCAAAGCTATCTTGCATATCGTGAGGGGTATGAAAGAACACAGTAAGAGTTGTATACTTCCCGAAAGTTCGTGATGCTTTCGTATAGTCCTTTAAGCATTGTGCTAACATTTTAATCGATTGCTCTTCCCGTGGATCCCCGATAAAACTATAGCGCAAATGGTTTGATAAAAAGCCCATTCTTGCTGGTATACATGGAAACGTATTCGCTTCATCCGCAATCGTGGCAGCAAAATCTGTATAGGCCGACTGTTGCCATAATGGAAGTGTTTCAAACTGTTCTTCAATCCACTCCCGATCAAATACTACTACTTCCACTTGAGACTCCTCCTTCTACTCACCTTTATACTATTAAAGAAAAGACAAAGTGGTTACGAATCTGTGGTGCGTGACACTAAAGATTTTTAATGATTCAAGTCAAATTATGGCTAACCTTTTTGCGTGAAAAGAAAAATGATTCCATGAAGAAGAATGAGCAGTTTTTGGTTTAGAAGTGATCACTTCGAGCAAGGAGATGAGCAATTTAAAAGAGAGAGCTACAAGCCAAGGAAAGAGCGGCTGTGAATAAGAAGTGAGCACTTTAAACCAAAGAAAGAGCGGTAGCGGTTCAAAAGTGAGCACTCCGAGCCAGAGAAAGAGCGGTTTTGAATAAAAATGATCACTTCAAACCAAAGAAAAAAGCAATTCAGTCAAAAAAAGATCTCGTCCCTTGCTACGCCAATAGTGATCAAAGAAGTATAGTCTTAGTCGTTTTGATGAAAAACCTTTTCCTCTAAAATGGTTAGAGCATGCTGGATGTCCTTTAGATCATCCTGTGTTGCGTGGTGAATAAGCTGTAAAAAGCGTTCTTCTATACAGACAAATGCCTCCTCCATCAATTTTTCACCTTCTTTGGACAAACGGACATACTGTTTTCTACGATCGGCTGTGTCACTAAATTTTTCGATTAGCTGCCGTTCCTGCAATTTCCGAAGTTCACGGCTAGTGTTGGGTAAGGACATATGCTGACACTCACTGATTTCGGTTGGTGTGACAGGTTGGCTTACTTTAATATATTCAAGAATTTTATAGTGTAGCGGTGTGATATTCGCAGCGGTAACATTTTGTGTGAGATCATGTGTCACTTGATGGACTGTTGCTGTAAATGCTACAAACTGATGAAATAAAGCGCTTTTATTCAATGGGATCACCTCTTACTGTCAAGATAACAAATAACTTGTCCTAAAACAATTATCATTTGACAACTAAAATGAAATGAACTATTATTTTGTTATCAAATGATAAGTAATGAGGAGGCACACAATGAAAACGTTAATTGTTTATACATACCCCAACCATAAAAGTTTAAATTATGCTTTTTTACAAGAAGTGATAAAGGGGTGTCGTGAGAACCCTGCCATTGAGGAGATTCAGATACTCGATTTATATGAAGAAGAGTTTGATCCACGCTTAATTTTCCATGAACATAAACGACGTCGTGATATGTATCGGGATCCGAAAATGGAGAAATACCGCCAACAGCTCTCTTGGGCAGATCAAATTGTATTTGTTTATCCGATCTGGTGGGGGAGACCGCCAGCCATGCTGTTAGGGTATATCGACCAATTATTTGCAGCAAATTTTGCTTATCGAGATACAAAGGGGTTATTTCCAGAGGGTCTTTTAAAAGGGAAGTCTGTAGTTTGTGTGTCCACGATGAAGGGGCCAACCAATTATCCATTTTTATGGTTGAACAATGCACATAAAATTTTAATGAAAAGGGCGTTGTTTAAGTTTGTTGGAATGAAAAAAGTGAAGTTTTTTGAGTTTGGTAATATGGAAAGTAAAAAGGGGAAGCAACAGCAAAAACTAAATAAAGTATATCGATACTTTAGCAAAGTAGCTTATTAGAAAAAATAACTCATGCAGACGGTGTTAGTCGTTTGCACGAGTTGGCGTACTGTTGATGGGGACAGTAATCAAAAATCTTGTATATTCTGCTATTTTGCTTTCTACAGCAATGGTTCCATGATGCATCTCAATTATTTTTTTGACAATGGCTAGCCCTAATCCGCTACCGCCATTTCCAGCAGTTCGCGAGTGATCGGCCTTATAAAATCTTTCGAAAATATGCTTTTGTTGTTCTTCTGTTAAGCCAATACCAGTGTCTTGAACCATCACCATTATCGTGTGGAATTGCTTTTTCATAGATAATGTGATGGTTCCATTGGTAGGTGTAAACTTAATACTGTTTGTCAGCAAATTCATCCAGACTTGATTCATCAAATCCTCATCTGCAGTGATGCTCAGGTTATCAAGATCGAGATCAAAGTCAATCTGTTTGGCTAACCAATTCGGTTCCAGTGCCAACACTACATTACGTAATTGTTTATCGAGTCGATAAGTTATAGGTTCAAATGGATGATGCTGCGATTCTAAGGAAGTTAGCTTGAGCAAATTGTCGCTAATTTTTGATAAACGATTACTTTCTAATTCGATTATAGCTAAATAATGCTGACGTTTTTCTTCAGGTAGGTTAATATTTTTCAGCGCCTTTGCAAAGCCATTAATAGACGTTAAAGGTGATTGAATCTCATGGGAGACGTTGGAAATGAACTCCTGACGCATTCTTTCCAGTTCACCTAACTCAACGGCCATATGATTAATACCATGAATCAATTGCCCAAATTGATCCTCCTCATCTGCTCTTAAATCCAGTTGAACATCAAAATCACCTTTTGCCATACGGCTTAATGCATCTACAATCGTGTCCCAATAGTTGCGTTGTCGATTTAGTCCGATGAAAAAGATAATGGCTGCTGAACAGGCAAAGAGTGCAAATACACCAATCACTGTTGCTAGTTGTAGCCAAAATCCCTGAGGCTCTACCCCTAACCGACCATATAGCCACGTAGTTACATGATAGGAAAGAAAAGCGAAAACGGTGTTTGCTACAAGAAACAGGCAAAAGACCATCACTAATCTTAACAAGAATCTTCGTTTTCTCATGTGCCTAGTTCCAGGCGGTAACCAAGACCACGAATGGTGCGAATGGTAATACCGCTCGTCTCCTGTGGAAAGCGTTCTCGTATTCTTTTGATATGGACATCAACTGTTCGTTCATCTCCCTCATAGTCGTAGCCCCATATTTCTTCGATTAATTGTTCACGGGAAAAGGTTTTGCCAACATAGCTTGCAAGTGTAAATAATAGCTCGAACTCCTTCAGACGAAGTAGAATCGTCTCGCCGTTCATTTCCACTTCATATGTATGGCGATTTAATTTGACATTACCAGCCTCTAAAACTTGAGAAAGGGAGATACGATATCTTTTTAAAATAGACTTAACACGTACGATTAGCTCGGCAGGCTCGAATGGCTTTACAAGGTAATCATCTGTCCCTAAATGAAAGCCCTTGATTTTTTGAGAGGTTTCTCCTTTAGCTGTTAGCATAAGGATTGGTAGATCTGTATTAAATGAACGTATTTCCTCGCATAATGCCCAGCCATCCATATTGGGCATCATAATATCCATCACGACCATATCGATTTTCTCAGTGTCTAATTTAGACAGTGCATCGACACCATCGATAGCCTCTATCACTTCTAAGCCCTCATTTTGCAGAAACACTTTTACCAATTCTCGAATATGTGCATCATCATCCACGACTAATAGTTTTGTCATCTCAACAAACCCCTCTATTCAACGTCTTTAATGCGTAATTGCTGCATGGCAAACTCACGATACATAGCATGTGTTTCAAAGAGTGTTTCGTGTGTACCACAGCCAGTAATATGCCCTTTCTCAATAAACAATATTTGATCGGCATCTACCACTGTCGATAAACGATGCGCAATGACTAGTGTTGTGCGTCCTTGCATTAAGTTGTCTAATGCTTTTTGTACATAAATTTCTGATTTACTATCTAAGCTTGATGTTGCTTCATCCAGCATTAATATTTGCGGATTACGTAATAGCGCTCTTGCGATAGAGATACGCTGACGTTGTCCTCCTGAAAGCTTGATGCCTCGTTCTCCAACTTCAGTGTCAAACTTGTCTGGAAGTTCGTTAATAAATTGATCCGCATAGGCCATTTTAGCCACTTTTTCTAGCTCATCATCTTGCACTTCACGGTCAATACCATAGCAAATATTTTCTCGAATCGTTCCTGATAGCAGGGCACTTTCCTGCGCTACATAGCCGATTTGACTGCGCCAAGAGTGGAGTGAGAATGTTTCGATAGGTGTATCTCCTAGCATGATACTACCGTTTGTTGGCTGATAATATCGTTCGAGCAGAGAAAATGTAGTTGTTTTACCGCCACCACTTGGACCCACAATGGCTGTTACTTTGCCTGGCTCAATTGTGAAATTAATATCGGATAAAATGGGTTCCTCACCATAAGAAAAATCAACATTTTTAACATAAATGGGTTGATCTACTTTTTCTACAGTTAAGCCTTCTTCAATATGTTCTTCCTCGTATTCAAGTAATGCACTAATTCGTTCTGTAGCACCCATGGCTTTTTGGAGCTGGGTAAAGAACATCGTTAATTGCGTCATTGGCATAATGATTTGGATTAAATATAAAATAAATGCCACCATATCGCCAGCCGTCAGCTCTCCAGAGGAAACACGAACACCACCATAGCCAATAATAGCTACAAGCACGGACATCAGAACGAATGAAATCAGCGGGGAAATCAGTGCGTGGATTTTTGCTTCTTTTAAGCCGAATGTAAAGAGATTAGTAATGCCCTTTTTTCCACGCTCATATTCAATTTGCTCAGCATTTGAAGCCTTGACTAGGCGCGTTTCAGGTAATACTTGATTTAATACAGACGTAAATTTCGCTGTTTCATCTTGCATCCCTTTTGAAATCACAAACATGCGTCGCCCTAGCAGCATTAAGATCACCATAGCCAATGGCACGGCAATCAGCATGACTAAAGTCATTTTCCAATCTAAAAATAGAAGAATGATAATAGAACCTATTATGGAGATAACGCCAGATAAACAGTTGGCTAAATGCTCTGTTATAAGCTCTTTCACAACCGCTGTGTCATTCGTAACACGGCTCAATGTTTCACCGGTATCATGTTCATCATAATAGGGGATTGGTAAATGCAACAGCTTTCTCCATAGCTGGTCGCGTAATTTTGCCACAACATGATGTCCAACTCGATTTAAATAGTAGATGGATAATCCACTGGCAATAGCCTGTGCAATAAAGGCAATACCCAGTATAATGATTTGCCAATAATTAAGCGATTCTAACGAAAAGCCATCCACTAATTGTTTTGTAAATAATGGAACAATAAACCCTACACCTGTCGTTGCTAAACTCATCACTAAAGCGATGACAAGTAGCCAAATCGGTGGTTCGGCACGTTTTACTAATTGTATAAAACGGCGCCAATCTTTTTGTTTAGACATATCATTTGATGTTTCTTGCAAAGAAATAAGCCTCCTTCATTGTCTGAAAACAATGTATTTCGTTTCTATGGCTTTACTATAGCATGCGTTTATGAACTGAATATGAAATGAATGGTCATCAAAAAAGGTGATGCGATCACCACCTTTTGATACTAGTCTGCGAATTCATCGTGGTATAAAGACTTACCAAGCAAGCGATAGATTCTCAAAGCTAGCTGGATTTGTAACAGCTCCTCATAGCTTTTTAGATCGGTTTTTAAAATTTCTTTAATCTTTTCAATTCGATAAATTAACGTGTTGCGATGGATAAACATTTCCTTGGCTGTTTCACTTATATTCATATGATTGATAAAGTAATTTTCTAATGTAAGTAGATAGCTTGTCCCGTGTAATAGATCGTGCTCAAAGACAGAACCCAAGCTTTCTAAGAAAAAGTCCTTTAGCTGCACTTCATTAATATTTGAATCTAAAAAATGATAAATGGAGTGATCTGCATAATGAGCCACTGCTCCACGCTCTTCGAAGCGGTGCATAAGACGGAGAGCTTCATGTGCCTCTGCAAAGCTTTTATGGACAAAACGTATATGTTTATATTCTTTGCCAATGCCAATTAAGAAGGAGGTTTGCGTATGTTGTTGTACTAATAATTGGAGAATGTTTTCTGCGTATTGCTTTGTTTCATTGATCGTGAAATCTTGTTTGTCGTCTTGCTGTCCAACTAATATAATGATTTGGTTATTGCGATAAAGGCATGTAATTTCCCCATTAATTGTGCTAGAGTGCTCATAAATTAAGTTCATACATTTTTTTGCAATATTATCGGTTTCGTATTTTCTAGAGATTAAATCATGCTGGTTTTGCAAATTTTCATGGCTAATAGAGATGACGATGCAATAATATTTATGGTTGATCTTTAAGCCGTGGAGATCACATAGTGTTTGTAGCGTTTCAAGCGAAGTGATTTTTCCAGTCAATAAATCATCAAAAAACTCTTGTTTAATCTTTAAACGTACACCCTCAATTTCCTTCTGTTTTATCCTTTCTAGTGCCACAATCGTGGAGGCTTGCTCTAAAACGATGAAATCAAACTCATTCAGATCCCGTACAGTTTGCCAAATGACAATATAGCCATAAATATAGTTGGCCACTGCGACAGGGAGAATTCTACAGGTTACTGCTAGATCTTCTAATTGATAGATTCGTGTAATGGATTTTTGCATTTCGTTGAGATCGTTTGGAATGGTATCAATAAAATCCTTTGAAAATGTTGGACGATTCTTCTGTAGGTTGATCCCATAGGCAAGTGGTACAGGATTCGTATCAAGATCTGTATAATGCAGTAAATTCCAGTCATTATCTAAAAAGATTATCGGGTTATTAATTGTTTCAGCTAATTTAGAGGAAATGGATTCAATGCCTCCTCCTTCAAGTGCCACCTTAAATAGCGTATTGTGCATGTCCAAAGATTTTCTATTTAATAGATCATAACGTCCAGATGCCTTTTCATTGATAATCGAGATGACCTTGGAAAGGGTGTAATTATAAGGTAACTCTAATAACGGCAATCCATGCTGATTGGCAATATCGATCATGTTTTGAGGCGTCTTTTGTAAATAGCGTCTCATTTTAATAACAAGGCCTGCACAATTGATTTTAGAGATTTCTTGGATGATTTTATTTTGTAAGGCTTCATTATCTTGGAAGATGTAACCAGTCGTTAACAATAATTCATTCGGCGTCAGCCAATCAAATGCATCGGGATTTTCGATAATATTCACAAGTGCAATTTCATTGTGAATTCCTTGCTCTCCAGCAACAATTTTAATTCCTTCCAGTGCCTTTATCTCTAATATATCTTTAATTGTTAGCAAATGATTTCACTCCTTCGCCATAATCTTATCACAAAACATTGTACATATTGCCTAAATGATCTACATTCTTTTTGGTTTTGCTAAACAATGATATCTACAGGATAAGAGAATAAAATAAAGCTTGTAAGACGGAAATGTGAAAGTAATAACATTCTCGCGGTTTATTTCTTTTTAGTCGAAATGAACAATAGGTCAGAGAAATGGAGGAATGAAATTGGTAGATATAAATGTGGTCTCAGAATTTTTAACTGCAGCTGAAGCAGGTGATATTAACGCTCTGAAAGGTTATTTACAACAAGGTGTGGATATTAATTCTCAAAATAAGCGCAAACGTACAGCAATTTTACTTGCTGCAATGAATGATCAATTAGAAACAGTAAAATTTTTGATTCAGGAAGGGGCAGATATTGACCTTCAAGATCAAATTTGTTTGAACCCATTTTTGTATGGATGTATAAATGGAAAGTTAGAGCTTGTGAAAATAATGCTACAAGCAAACACAGATTTAGAGCGTTTAACACGCTTTGGCGGTGTAGGGATTCATCCAGCAAGTGAGAAGGGCTTTGTAGAGGTAGTTCGTGAACTTGTAACGACTACAGACATCAATGTCAACCATACAAATATTTGTGGCTGGACACCATTGATTGAAGCCATTCTCCTCAATGATGGTGGAGAAGAGCAACAAGAAATAGTTCGTCTATTAGTTGAACATGGAGCAGATACACAATTAGTGGATCAATATGGTGTGACACCATTAACAATGGCTAAAGAAAAAGGATTTACTGAAATTGAAAAAATTCTACTAGAAGCAGGAGCGAAATAGTAGTACTCCTACACATAAAGAGGGTGTACATATGATACATGCCAAATCGGGTGATGATTTTCAAATGATGCTCAAAGCTGAAGCCTATCCATTATTTTCAGTGTAGATCGCTATGTTAGTCAGGCAACAACGGCTATGATTGAGCAAATTAAACATTACTTTAAAAGCAAATAGGATGAACAAAAAGGAAGATATAAAAATATGTTCCTTTTTTTGGAGAGTTCACATATACTATTTATAAACCGACAGTCAGTCTAATTTGTAGGGCAAGTTCAAGAAGCTGTAAAGCCTCAACTTGTGCCTACAATTTTTTAACATATTAAATGACCGACTGTCGGTCTAAAAATAATAAGGGGTGTTTTTCATATGGAAATGCTAGTCAAAGAAAAAGGCTTTTCGAAAGATTTTATCATTATGGTAGTTGGGCAAATTATTTCTATTTTAGGCTCTGCACTTTTAAGGTTTGCTCTTTCACTTTTTGTTTTAGATATAACAGGACGGGCAGATCTTTTTGCTGTGCTTTTTGCTATTTCAAGCCTACCTGTTTTACTTACACCATTTGGTGGCGCAATAGCAGATCGTTTTAATCGGCGAAATTTAATGGTCCTATTTGATTTTGTCAGTAGTGGCATTGTATTGATTTTTTTTATTGTATTACTAACAGACAATCATTCTGTGCTATGGATTGGGTCGGTTATGGTGCTTCTTTCATTCATTAGTGCGATGTACACGCCAGCTGTAATGGCTAGTATTCCGCTATTGGTTAGTGAGCAAAAGCTTGAGCAGGCTAATGGGATCGTCAATGGGGTCCAGGCATTAGCGGGGGTGACAGCACCTGTGCTAGGTGGGATTTTATATGGAATGCTCGGCCTCAAACTTCTCGTCATAGTAAGTGGTTTATTATTTTTCTTTACGGCTATTGTAGAAATGTTTATGACGATCCCATTTGTGAAACGTAGCTATGATGGTCATTTGGTACCGACATTAATCAAAGACATGAAAGAAGGTTTTACTTATGTGGTGAAGCAAACATTTATTTTAAAATGTACGCTACTTGCTGCTTTATTGAATTTACTATTGACCCCACTTTTTATCGTTGGTGTGCCTATTATTCTTCGTGTCACGATGAACAGTAGTGATACATTGTATGGAATAGGAATGGGGATTATTGATTTTGCGACGATTTTAGGCGCGTTAACGATGGGTTACTTTGCAAAAAAGCTGCGTATGCACACCCTCTATATTTGGGTATTGGTGTCAGCCTTTTTGGTGATTCCTATGGCTATGTCTGTACTCCCTCACGCCCTTCAAATTGGCTATTATCCCTCGTATAGCTTATTTATTGGGTGTGCGCTTATCATTGCGATGATGATGACGATCATCTCCATTTACGTAATGACCCTTGTCCAAAAAGAAACACCAAATGAACAATTGGGGAAGGTCATGGCGATTATGATGGCAGTATCACAGTGTATGGCACCACTTGGGCAGATGGGGTATGGGTTGCTATTTGAGTACTTTCAAGCCAATATCTATATACCAGTCCTTATGATCTCTGTGTGTGTATTATTATTAGCTTTCGTAACGAAAAGAATATGGCGATTGGAGGCCAAGTAAATTGCTAGAACAAAGAAAACCACCTTTTCATTGGTAGTTTTCTTTGTAAAGCGATACCTAGCTAAAATCTTCTGGTTCTACGACGAGGACTATGCCTGTTGGTAGGAGTATTGGTAGGAAGGGTTGGTAACAGTAGCGTTGGCATATGTCGTGTATTATCTCCTATATGAATAGTAATGGATTCCTCTTCATTAGGTAAGGCTACCTTTTCTTCCTCAAGTACTGAGTGTTCTACCTCATTTAATAGTGGTGCTGAAAATTCGCTATGATGAGTAGTACTTGTAGTACTTGTCGGAGCTGTTGATTCTTGATGTGTTACGGGATGTTCTACTGCTGCATGAGGCTGCTGAACAGCATGGACGTCTTTCATAACGAGAATGGGTCGCATCATATCATGATCCTCATGCTCAAGGAAATGACAATGCCACATATAATTCCCGACATGATCTTTCCAATGCATAATAATTTTTGTAACCTTTCCAGCGTCAGCCTTCACCGTGTCCTTCCAACCTCGCTCATAGTCTCTTGGTTCTTCAGGCGGCCCTGTAAATTGTACGATGCCTTCATTTTGATAGATATCTAAATCAAACGGCCTTCGTTCCAAAATTTTAAATTGAATGAGATGTAGGTGAATAGGGTGGATAAAGGGTGTAGCATTAATAAAGTTCCAGATTTCAACACTATCTAAAGAAGGTTTTTCCGTTGCTGGATCATGGTACATACGATCATTTAATAGCAACATAGGTCGCCCAAATTCATCGGTAGTCGCCGTCAATGGCAGTTGTCTTTCTATATGTGCATGGTGTGGATGTAGATCCATAGAAACGGCAAGTCTTTCTGGAATTTCACTTGTATCTTCACATTTCAAAGGTAAAATTACTCGAAACTGCATAATCACGTTTGTATGTTCATCACTGAAATCGGTATCAGTATTAAGTAAGGTAATCTCCTGTCCAGCACAGCTTGAAAAATCGATAATGACATCCGTGCGTTCAGCTGGCAGCAACTCGACAGATTGGATAAGCTGTGGGGCTGGTAGTAAACCGCCATCTGTACCAATTTGAAACATTGGTTGACCATTGGAAAGACTAATGACATAGCCTCGTCGATTAGATCCATTTAGGAAACGAAATCTATATTTACGTGGCTCTACATCTAAATAAGGCCATAGTTTTCCATTAACCACTATCGTATTGCCAACAAAGCCTGGTGTGATAGAGGGGTGAACAGGCACGGGAAATGGTGGTTCGTCAGGATAAAACAATGAGCCATCCTCATTAAACGATTTATCTTGTATCAAAATCGGATATTCATAGTCTCCACATGGTAAATTAGAGCGTTCCTCAAGGGCATCCCTTAGTAAATAAAAGCCTGCTAATCCTGCATAAACATTTAAACGTGTTAAAGCCATGGCATGGTCATGATACCACATGGTAGTGCCAGGCTGATGATTCGTATATTCATGTATTTCCTTATTAAATTTTGGACCAGTATGCCGATAGTCTTTTGTGTACCATGCTTCAGGATGACCATCACTCTGCCAATCCACATTGGCACCATGTAGGTGAGTAACTGTTCTTACTTCTTGTGAATCGTTTGCAGCATGAAGCGTAAAATCTACTGGCAAAAAGTGCTGTAAGGGCAGCTGATTTTTGTATTTCACATAGATAGTTTTATCTTTTGAAGCTTCTATGGTTGGCCCTGGGTAAAGTCCATTATAGCCCCAAATTAATGAGTTTGGAAAATGCTTATGAAAACGATGCTGGCCTTCCATCATGACCAATTCGTAATAATCATTCTTCTGTTGCCCTCTGCTGTATTTTGGTTTGGCGATCATTGGTTTTGGAAGTTCATCTACAAATTTTGGAATCGTTGCTGGATCAGAAGGGTTAATTTGCATACTCACAACATCACATCCCTTTTCGATACTAAAATAGCTAATAAACTCATCATATGGGTAAAAACAACAGGTAACGAGGACAAAAATGGAGAAAAATGTGTAAAGAACATAAAAAAATTAATTACATATTATAGGAATAAAATGATTCATTTTAAAGCAAACAGATGGAAGATTTTAAAACAATCGTCACAAGAGATTTTTGCGTTGTAGGTAATAGTTGGTATCTTACGAAAAAGGGGACGAAGTGAATAAATATGTCTTATAATTGAGAAAGCACAAAGTAAACTGGATGATATGGGGCATGGAGAAGTGATGAAACGGTGGAATTAACATTAGAAGAATTAAATAAAACGATAATGGAGATGCGCACAAAGGGGTATTTAACGAAAGCACTAAAGCTTGCTGATCAAGGTCTTTTAGTCGCATTAGAGAGCAATAACTATGCATATGTCATGGATTTGTACTATCAAAAAATATTAGTTCATCATTCTTTAGGTGACACATTAAGCATGGTTAATCTTATTCATGATTATGAGGCCATTTGTCAAAATTATGGTACGACAAAAGATTTAATGCATTATCATTTAGTGATGTCATTAATCTATGATTTAGTGGGCATCCGTGAAAAAACGGTGGAAATGACGAAGAAATCTATCGCCTATGCACAGGAGCTACAAGATCCTGTCATGCTTGTTCGCTGTCATAATAATCTGTGCTATTTAGAGGTAGAGAAGGGCTGTACAAAGGAAGCACTTCAAGCAGGGCTATTAGCTAGAGAATATAACAAATCTCTTGCTAGAACAATGCCTGAGCTAGCAAAATTACATGATATTCGTATTAATAATAATTTAGCAGATGTGTATATTTTAGAAGGGGATTTTAAAAAGGGGAAGGCATTGCTGGACAGTACTTTATCCTCTGCAATTATTCATCATCATAAACGAGAAAAAGTAGCGGCATTGTTTGGCTACGGTTTTTTATTTGAAAAACAGGAAAAGCTTGAAGAAGCCGTATTCTATTATAAACAAGCCATAGATCTTGCCCAATCTTATGGAGATAAGCCGATAACAAAAAAAGTGATGCGCTTACTGTTAAACGTATTGTATCAATTGGATTGGCGAGATGAAATTTTTGATGTACAGCGTGAATATATTGATCTATCAGAAAAAATGAGTGTTGCAAATTTATTACAACAAGTAATGAACTTGGAATTTAAGCGTCAAAAGGAAAAGCTTGAGATAAAAGCACATTATGATCCATTAACAGGTGTTTTAAATCGTCATTTTTTAGACTATGAGCTACAGGAATGGCTCAATGCAGCCGAAATAGCGCAATCCTATGTATGTATTACGGTTTTGGATGTCGATTATTTTAAACTATTTAACGACACGCATGGTCATTTATTTGGAGATATGATTTTACAGCTTTTAGCTAACAGCTTGAAGGATTTTTTACAGGATGAAGATGTGAAAATTATTCGCTATGGCGGAGATGAATTTATCCTTTGTTTCAGGCATTCGCAAAAGGACTATATCAAAACATTGGTCCATAACACACATGCCTATTTGCTCTCATTAAAGCTCGAACAAGAACAGCAAAGTTATCCTTTAAGGGTTAGTATGGGTGCTTGTGTGAATAATCAGAAAGACTATCAATACAAGGAGCTATTTGAGCAAGCAGATAGCTGTTTATACCAAGCAAAAGCGAATGGCCGTGCTAGCTGTGTGCTATACGAATTATCATAATGACAGGTTCCTATTTACATAGTTAAATAGGAATTTTTCTTGTGATTGGACCATGTTTTTTATGCCCAAAACGAGGCTTCTATGAGGTGGAATGAAATTTACTGTAGTCATCATTTGAAAACGTTGTTCTAGCAACGTACAATATATGAAATTAAGAAACACGACAGCACAAAATTGTTGTATAATGTTGTGGTATGAGGAAAGAAAGCAGGTTGACAAAATGGAAAGCAAAATGAATGGTTACACAGTTATAGACACACACATGCATCAGCTATGTGTTATGCCAAAACAGCTCGATGTGAAACATAAGGTGAATAGATGAAAAACTGGTTAATTTTCATTTCTGTCTTTATTGTTTCGTTGTCACTTGTCATTAGTATTTTAGTACTCTGGAAAGCCGAGGCTCCGTTCCGTTCAATTGAAGAGCAGGCTGAACAGTTGGCACTAGATGCCAAAGCCCTCGCAATTGTATCGGAGTCCTACACATATAATGGCAAACATTCGTATGTTACTGTGTTCGGGGTAGACGAATACGGTGATAAAAAAGCTGTCTTTGTTCCGACGAATCTAGACGAGGATTCCATTCAGGAAGTGTTATTAGAAGATGGTATTACGGAAAAGCAAGCATTATCGGTTTTTAAAAATGAAGGAAATGTACAAAAAGTCCTCCACATGAAATTAGGCTATGAGGAGCCTGGCGCAGTTTGGGAAATTACGTATCTGAACGACCACGACCAGCTCAACTATGTCTATATTCTGTTTAAGGATGGCGACTGGTGGAAGCGCATTACGAATTTATAAGAGGAGTAGATCCCGAATGAAAAATTTATTAGCAACACGTGTAAAAACTTTAACACCATCTTCAACATTAGCGATTACTGCAAAAGCAAAAGCATTGAAAGAGCAAGGTATTGATGTTATTGGTCTTGGAGCTGGTGAACCAGACTTTAATACACCTCAAAATATTTTAAATGCTGCCATTGATTCAATGGAAAAAGGTTATACAAAATATACACCTGCTGGCGGACTTCCAGTTCTGAAAAAAGCTATTATTGATAAGCTTCAACGCGACAATAACCTTACTTATCAGCCAAATGAAATCATTGTTGGTGTAGGGGCAAAGCATATTTTATACACGCTATTCCAAGTGATTTTAAATGAAGGCGACGAGGTTATTATTCCAATTCCTTATTGGGTGTCTTATCCAGAACAAGTGAAATTAGCTGGCGGCGTACCAGTTTATGTTGAAGGTACACGTGAACAAAGCTATAAAATTACAGCGGATCAACTGAGAGCAGCTGTGACAGACAAGACAAAAGCAGTGATTATTAATTCTCCTAGTAACCCATCAGGCATGATTTATTCTCGTGAAGAACTTGCAGAACTTGCTGCTGTTGCAGAAGAAAAAGATATTTTAATCGTGTCAGATGAAATTTATGAGAAGCTTGTATACAATGGTATTGAGCATTTTTCGATTGCACAACTTTCTGATGCAGTGAAAGCACGTACAATCGTTGTTAATGGTGTGGCAAAATCTCACTCTATGACAGGCTGGCGTATTGGATATGCTGCAGGTGATGCAGACATTATTAAAGCAATGACTGACCTTGCATCACACTCAACATCTAATGCGACAACAACAGCACAATATGCAACTGTGGAGGCGTATAATGGCTCTCAGGATGCGGTAGAGGAAATGCGTCAGGCATTTGAATCTCGTCTTGAAAAAATTTACCCACAGTTAAGTGCTATTCCTGGCTTCCATGTATTAAAGCCACAGGGTGCATTCTACCTATTACCAGATGTAGCAGAAGCTATGGCTCACACTGGCTATGATTCAGTAGATGCATTTGCTGCGGATATTTTAACAGAAGCAAACGTAGCAGTGATTCCAGGCTCTGGCTTCGGTACACCAACTACTATGCGATTATCTTATGCTACATCTTTAGACTTATTAGAAGAGGCAGTCCGTCGTATTGATACATTCGTGAAATCAAAATGGCAAGACTAATCCTTCTAGTCAACTTTGGAGGATTTCTATGAAAAAAATTATGATTAAAGATATGCCACAGCATATCGGTGAAACAGTCAAAATTGGCGCTTGGTTAGCCAATAAGCGTTCAAGCGGAAAAATTGCGTTCCTACAGCTACGTGATGGCTCTGGCTTTGTACAGGGCGTTGTAGTGAAAGAAGAAGTAGGCGAAGAAATCTTTGCTACAGCAAAAGGGATGACGCAAGAAACTTCTATGTATGTGATTGGTGAGGTGAAAGCTGACGAACGTTCAAGCTTTGGCTGTGAACTTGCTATAACTGGTATCGAGGTACTACATGCAGCAACAGATTTCCCAATCACACCAAAAGAACATGGTCCAGAATTTTTAATGGATAACCGTCATTTATGGCTGCGCTCTCGTAAACAACATGCCATTATGAAAATTCGTAATGAAATTATTCGCGCTACATACGAATTTTTCAATAACAACGGTTTTACAAAAATGGACCCACCAATTTTAACAGGTTCTGCGCCTGAAGGTACTTCAGAGCTGTTCCATACAAAATATTTTGATGAAGATGCGTATCTATCTCAATCTGGTCAGCTTTACATGGAAGCTGCTGCAATGGCTTTAGGAAAAGTATTCTCATTCGGTCCAACTTTCCGTGCTGAAAAATCTAAGACTCGTCGTCATTTAATCGAGTTTTGGATGATTGAGCCTGAAATGGCATTCGTAGAATTTGAAGAAAATTTAGAAGTACAAGAGCAATATGTAGCGCACATCGTACAATCTGTACTTGCAAACTGCAAATTAGATTTAGAGCGACTTGGCCGTGACACATCAACACTTGAGAACATCAAAGCGCCATTCCCTCGAATTTCTTATGATGATGCGATTAAGCTTTTACACGAACAAGGCTTCGACGATATTGAGTGGGGCGATGATTTTGGTGCGCCACATGAAACAGCGATTGCGAATTCATTTGACAAACCAGTATTTATTACTTGTTACCCAGTAGGCATTAAACCGTTCTATATGCAACCACATCCAGATCGTGATGATGTTGTATTATGTGCTGATTTAATTGCACCTGAGGGTTACGGAGAAATTATTGGTGGTTCTGAGCGAATCCATGACTACGATTTATTAAAATCACGTCTGGAAGAGCATAACCTATCTTTAGATGCCTATGCTTGGTATTTAGAGCTTCGCAAGCATGGCTCTGTCCCACATTCAGGTTTTGGTCTAGGGTTAGAGAGAACTGTAGCATGGATTTCAGGCACAGAGCATATCCGTGAAACAATTCCATTCCCACGTTTACTAAACCGCTTATATCCATAAGCTAATCAATTCAAAAGTCGCGTAGTGAACTATCTACGCGGCTTTTCTACTTACTTAAAGAAGGAGTCTGGAGAATAATGAATGTAAATAATCATCGACTCCGTACATGGACTGAGCAGAGAATGATTCCCATTCCTCAGCTTTTTTTTCAGTTTTATAAGGAGTTAAATATGGAGGATGAAGAGGCACTGATTGTCATGCACTTATTGGCCTTTCAGATGGAGGAGAATGACTTCCCAACACCTAACGATCTAAAGAATCGTCTCACAATGTCTGATAATGACATCACATCACGTTTACAGCGATTAATGCAAAAGGGTTTTCTTGAAATTACACGAGATGTCGACGCGGGCGGCAAACTATATGAAAAGTATTCCGTATACCCGCTATGGGAGCGCATTTTACAAATGATCGATATGAAAGAGCAGCAACAAACGGCAGTGACACTTCAACAAGAAGAAGGGGAGATATTCCGTCTTTTTGAAGAGGAAATGGGGCGTCTTTTATCTCCTTTAGAACTTGAAAAAATTGGATGCTGGCTTGATGAGGACAAGCATAGTCCCGCACTCATCAAAGAGGCGCTAAAGGAGGCTGTCTTTGCTGGGAAACTGAGTATTCGTTATATTGATCGTATTTTATTAGAATGGAAAAAGAAAAATATTACGACACCACAAGCCGCACAAAAGCAAAGTGAACAGTTCCGTGAGAAACAGACATTTAACAGAGCACCAGCTCGAACAGTTCAACAAGAAACGCAATCAACGGGGAGAGTTCCATTTTATAATTGGTTGGAAGAAAGAGAATAGGGGGGCATCCAGTTTGTTAACGAAAAAACAGTGGGAGCATTGTCTAGAAGAAATGGATCGAATGTTTCCCGACGCACATTGTGAGCTCGTTCATGATAATGCTTTTGAGCTAACAATTGCCACATTATTATCTGCGCAATGTACAGATGTACTTGTCAATAAAGTAACGAAAACCTTATTTCAAAAATATAAAACACCAGAAGATTATTTAGCTGTTTCTATAGAGGAATTGCAACAGGATATTCGCTCTATTGGCCTTTATCGCAATAAGGCGAAGAACATTCAGGCTCTATGTCAACGTTTACTAGATGAGTACGATGGTGAAATCCCTGCAACACGTGAAGCCTTGGTGACATTACCAGGTGTAGGACGAAAAACGGCCAATGTTGTGCTTTCAGTAGCCTTCGATATTCCAGCACTTGCAGTGGATACCCATGTGGAGCGAGTATCCAAACGCCTAGGGCTCTGTCGATGGAAAGATTCGGTGCTTGAAGTGGAAGAAACGATTATGAAGAAAACGCCAATGGAGAAATGGTCAAAAACGCATCACCAATTAATTTTCTTTGGACGTTATCATTGTAAGGCCCAAAATCCTGGATGCCGTACTTGCCCTTTACTGGACGATTGTCGTGAAGGGCAAAAGCGTTTAAAGAAAGGCCTGGTGAAGGAAGCGTGAATAGTGAAGCCATAGCAAAAGAAAAGGTTGATGCATGGTTTGCCCAATGGACTTCTCTACAAGCCGCTATCCATAAAGCACATGATGCAAGAAATGGACTGGCAAAAGGGCTAATGGAAGATGCCATCGAGCTATTTGAACAACTTGTGCAAGCTGCAGGCGATGAAGTGCTACCGATTAATGGTGTTGAGCGACTAGCCTTTATTAAAGCTAAGCCAGGACAATATGCATGCTATCGTCAACTAGATGAGCTATTTAAAGAAACGAAAAAGCGCACAGCACGACTGCGAATTCAAGCTAATGGATAGAACAGGTAAAGTGAAGGATAGGACGCGAAAAGTGGCGGATAGACCGTGTAGAGTGGTGGATAGATCGTCAAAACTGACGGATAGCCTCAGAGCCTTCATCAATAAAAAAACCGAGAAGCAGTTCATTCACTGCTTCTCGGTTTTTTTCTTTATTCTGAGCTTTGGTCTTCTTCATTTGGGTTGGTAGGCTCGGTAGGAGGTGTTGGCTGCTGATTTCCATCATTATTGCCATTGTTTCCACCGTTGCCGTTATTTCCATGCCCATTGCCATTCCCGTTATTACCATTATTATTGTTGTTATTGCCGTTGTCGCCATTGCCATTATTGTTATTACCTTGATCATTGTCCTCTTGATCAGGATCAATCGGTAAATCAATATCTGGTTCATCTGGATCTTCCGTTTCCAAATCTTCCTCAGGGGTACTTGTGATCTGGAAGGTAGTTGTCCCAGGCTCACTGCGTGTGCCGTCTACAATGGCTACGACAGAGATTGTATAGTTACCATCTTCAAGCGTGTTAGCAACAGTTAAGCCTTTCGTGTCTGCTGTGCCAAGGATAACCGTTTCTCCACCTTCACGTGTGGCAGAAACTTCAAATGAAGTTGGTAATGGTTCATCGGTTTCTGGATTTAGGATGGCATCATGTTCCCAAGAAATATTGATCGACTTTGCTCCTAAATCTAAGCTTGCTGAAACATTATAAGGTGTAGATAGCTCTGGCGCCTCATAGACCTCAGAAACCTCTGTTGGTTCAGTTCCGCGAACGAATAACTCTGTTTGACGTAGTTCGCTAGGTGTATAGTCACTTGCCAATCTTAAAGGATTAGAGCCTACTTCCACCGTTGCTTCTACAACAGTACTTGGCTTTTTGAAGCTAGCTGTCTCAACATTTGCTGAAATCTCTTGCATAATTGTCTTAAATAGGTTTTGTGGTAATCGACGTTCTTCCCAGGTTGTAATTGGATCAAAGTGTTTTTCATAGCCACTCCATATAGCGATGGAATAGTTAGTTGTGTAACCAGCAAACCATGAATCTGGCACACTTGTATTCGGTAAATTATATTTGTTAAAGTCTTCTGCTGAATAGTTAGTTGTACCTGTTTTACCTGCGATATCTAAGCCAGGCACATTGGCTGCAGTTCCTGAGGCATCAGGCTTATTGCCGACTACATCACGTAGCATGTCTGTTACCATGTAAGCCGTATAATCATTCATAGCCACTTTAGACTCAGGTGTATAGTTTTTAGACGTTTTACCATCACGATAAACAATTTTTGTAATCGAATGCGGATCTGTATAGACCCCGTTATTACCGAAAGCAGCATAGGAAGCTGCCATTTGAATAGGAGAGATAGTAATAGCACCACCACCAATTGCATCGGACTCATAGAGGTTTTCTGTTTCTATCCCTAAACGTCCAACAAATTCCTTGGCTTTTTCAGTACCAACCTCCTGTAATGCTTTAACAGCTGGAACGTTTCGTGAAGCATATAATGCTTTACGTGCAGTCATAGCACCCATATATCTGCCATCCCAGTTTGTGATTGTTTGCTTTGTGCCTGTATAGTTCATTGGTTCGTCGACAAGTGTTTGACCTGTAGACCATTTTAAATATTCAATTGCTGGCCCATAGTCGACTAACGGTTTCATTGTGGAACCTGGTTGATTATTTGTTAAGTCCTCGGCATAATTCCAGCCACGTTCTGCACCATATTTACGACCGCCACCAACGGCTTGAATGGCACCAGTTTTTGTATCAACGACCGCCACACCTGACTGAATTTCTTCAGTTGGGAAATTACTATCATCATTCATGACATTTTCTACAACTTGTTGAGCATTTGGATCAAGTGTCGTATAGACTTTGATTCCTTCTGCCATTGCCGAACCGTCACCATTATTTTCTAATTCATTAATAACAATATCCAGGAAGGCATCATATTTGGAACCTGCAAATGATTGACGTGTTGCATCATCCGCTAAACCTGATTGAACTTCTGCTTTTTTTGCTTCTTCCATTTCGGCTTTAGAAATTTTTCCGTGTTGATACATTAATCCTAAAACGGTATTACGTCGTTTTTTTGCAAGCTCAGGGTTTTTTAATGGATTATACGCATTTGGTCGTTGCACTAACCCTGCTAATAATGCTTCTTCATCTAATGTTAAATCTTTTAATTCTTTACCATAGAAGTATTGTGCGGCTGTGCCGAAGCCATAGATACGACCTGACATAAGCATTTTGTTGAAGTACATTTCAAAAATTTCTTCTTTTGTATACTTACGCTCTAATTGGAAGGCAAGCCATGCTTCCTGTGCTTTACGCTTTAATTTCTTCTCGTTTTGTAAAAATGAGTTTTTAACTACTTGCTGTGTTAAAGTTGATGCACCTTGCGCACCAAAGCCATCACGGAAGTTTGCAAGGATTGCACCGCCTAGACGATAAAAATCCATCCCATGATGCTCAAAAAAGCGTACATCTTCTGTAGCCAGAATCGCATTGATCATATCTTCAGGTATATCTTCATATTTTATATATTTACGGTTTTCAGCACCGATTGTTGCAAATAATTCACCGTTTTTATCGTAGAACTCTGAAGAAACAGGATCTTTCAGTAATTCTTCATCGAGCTCTGGAGCCGTGCTTGCATAGAAGGCAAATAATGCAGCTCCTCCAATTAAGCCTGCTACACCGATTGCTAAGACTGTTAAAAAAATGCGTTTAAACCAAGACTTTGCGGATGAGGCTGGTTTCGTTTTTTTATTTTTATTTTTTTCAGCGAGAGCTTTTTGATGCTCTCCACGTGTTCGACGACGTTCAGTCATTCTTATTTCTCCTCACTTTCAGACCCGTAGCATTTTGCATCAATCAATTGTTGGATAATGGGTAAATAATCGATACGCGGATAATAGCTCGTAGGAATTTCATATGCCTCTTCTTCGATAATCGAAAAGGGTATCGATTTACGATTGCCATTTTCCATTGCTTGCCAGGCCTTTTGTAAAACTTTGTATGGCACAATAAAATATCGTTCAAAAGCAGAAAAACGAACGATAATAAAAGCCACACCATTTTGTTCCGTCACTTGCTGCATATGTGTCATTTGATGCTCATGAATATTTTTTAAGGGGAAACTTGTTTTGGAAGCAGTTTCCTTTGCATCAAAATCTATATAATGCCCTTTCCAAACACCATTGTAGTCGGTTGTAGAGGGTGTTCGAAAATAAGCTTCACGAATGACTGCAGCACTTCGTGAAGGGTACTCTACTTTGACGATTTGCACAGGAACAGGTTTCTTATGAATGATAGCAAGTCGCCTTTTTATATAATAGTCGTTTGCTTCATTAATTTCATCTTCTAGCGTCTTCCCACGATTACTAAAAGATAAATCTTTGTTTTTACTCTTTTTTTCTGTTTTCTGTACAGAAGCATTTGGGGTATACAATTTCCCGTTTGGATAACGAATTGTCATTAAGCTCACCCTTTACCTTACTGCTTTTCTATCCACTAGTTTACCATGTTTTAATAGCTGTTCTCTACCTCAATCATTCATGAAATTGTTACTAGAATAATAGAAAACAAATGGTAAGTAGGAATAATTTGCGTCGAAAAATCGCCAGCTTTATTCTTACTAGAATCGCCAAAATAACTGATAAATTTAAGTAGGTCATTGGGATGAAAATATACTCACACAGTGACCTTTCATTCATGACGATTTTTTTTGTCAGAGGTTCACTATTAAAATTTTATCGAAAATCTTCTTCTTTCAGCTAACTTACGCTTATTTTGTCACGCATGAAGGTAATTCTATACATACGAGGAATACTAAAGTTAAAGCAAAGGAGGCGTTATTTTGAACAAGTTAGAACAATTAGTTGCGCAGTTAGATCTGGTCAATCAATTACTTTTCACGAGAGTGTCGCTGGAAAACAATGCTCATAGTTTGCATTTTTTTATGCAACTTAAAGCGGTTAGCCAGAAAGTAAGCTTAGCAGAAAAGAACTGGCAAGTAAAGAATGCTTGTTCGCCTATTAGTAGTGAAAAATCATAGACTTTGGTACACTTATCTCATAAGCAATTGAACTAACGCAATAGCATGAAGATTGATACATTATTTTCCATAAGGGTGTGGTAAATAGGTGTCATAAACAGTGATATTTCCATTGCTGACGTGCAAAACAAAACATACTCACCATGTATATGCCGTCACTATGAAATATATTTGCTATGTGTAATTGTTGAGAGATGAGGTGCAAAATTGTTAGTTATCCAGCAAACATCCAAATTAATAGATGAATGTGATCAGTGTGTTTCACGTTTTTGGCAAATGCGTGAGGAAGATCGGACACCTGTTTTTTTTCAAGAGGTAAAGCCACATGCAGATGAAATCCATCAACTTTTGAAGGAATGGCAGCAAGAAGCCAATAAATGGATTCAAAAAAATCGACCAAAATACATGCATACGCAACAAATTGCTTCAGTCGTTGAATCGATGGAGCAATTTGTTGTGCAATCTTTTTATAAAGAAACAAGTAAAAAACGTTTTTTAGATGCCATTCATTCAACTTCCTATACTTTGAAAATATTTGAACGATTAGTTAAGGAGGGAGAGACGGATGCTATCGAAGAAACGAACGATTAGTGAGCTTTTACATGAGTGGAGATATGATGAAGAACTTAAAGAGCGTATCCTGCATTGGCAAACATTAGAAGGGCGTCCAGCTAACTATGCACCATTTCCTAGGGATTTACATCCCTCTTTAGTGAAAGCCCTACAGGCAAGGGGTATTGAGCAGCTTTATACCCATCAGCGAGAGGCATTTGATTTGGCACAGAGTGGTACGTCTTTTACTGCGGTTACACCAACTGCTTCAGGTAAATCCTATTGCTATCATCTGCCAGTGCTACAAAAAATAATGGAGGATAAAAATGCACGTGCCATTTATTTATTTCCAACAAAGGCACTGGCACAGGACCAGAAAAATGATTTGAATGAACTTATTGAGCAAAGCGGTGAGGAGATTTTAAGCTATACCTATGATGGAGATACGGCTCCAGGCATTCGCCAAAAGGTTCGTAAGGCAGGGCATATCGTGATGACGAATCCTGATATGCTTCATTCGGGGATTTTGCCGCATCATACAAAATGGGTTTCACTTTTTGAAAATCTACAATATATTGTGATTGATGAATTGCATACATACAAAGGTGTGTTTGGTTCCCATGTGGCGCATGTTATTCGGAGATTAAAAAGAATTTGTGAGTTTTATGGGAGTAAACCTGTGTTTATTTGTACATCCGCTACCATTAAAAATCCTAAAGAGCTTGCTGAGCTGCTAACGAATGAATCACACATGCTCATTGCTGATTCGGGTGCTCCAGTTGGTAAGAAAACCTTTCTTTTTTACAATCCGCCGATTATTCATAAAACATTTGGCGTGCGTAGAAGTGCTGTATTAGAGGTAAGTGATTTAGCTAAGAGGTTGTACACGGCTGGCATTCAATCCATTATTTTTGCCAAAAGCCGGGTACGCGTAGAAATGATTGTAACCTATTTAAAGGAACTTACACGTAATAAGCTGCTCGATGAATCTGTACGTGGCTATCGAGGTGGGTATCTGCCATCTGAGCGACGTGTCATCGAAAAAGGCTTGCGTGATGGGACAATCCAAACAGTAGTTAGCACCAATGCATTAGAATTAGGTGTCGATATCGGTCAATTACAAGCATGTATTATGACAGGTTACCCAGGAAATATTGCGAGTGCTTGGCAGCAAGCAGGACGTGCAGGGAGACGTCAGGATGAGGCATTGATTATTTATGTTGCGCAATCTTCCGCGTTGGACCAGTATGTGGTCAATCATCCACTATTTTTACTAGGCAGTACACCAGAGGAAGCACGTATTTATCCAGAAAATATGCTGATTTTAATGGATCATTTGAAATGTGCTGCCTTCGAGCTACCTTTTTCAACAGGCGATATGTATGGAGAATATGACATACAGGAATTGTTGGAGTATTTAGCAGAGGAAGGGGTAGTTTTTAAGACGAGTGATAAATGGCATTGGATGAGTGATCGTTTCCCGGCGCATGATATTAGCCTACGTTCAGCGTCACAAGAAAATGTAGTCATTATTGATCTTACCATTCCTGCACAGACAAAGGTTATTGGTGAAATGGATCGACATAGTGCCATGACACTCTTGCATGAAGAAGCCATTTACTTGCACCAAGGTATTCAGTTCCAAGTAGAGAAGCTTGACTGGGAAGAAAAGAAAGCCTATGTACGTGAAGTAGATGTTGATTATTATACAGATGCCAATCTAGCAGTTGAAATGAAAGTTTTAGAGGAAGATCGTAGCCGTTCATATGCAGGTGGTACAATTTGCTTTGGCGATGTTGGCTTAGTTGCACAAGCAACGATTTTCAAGAAAATACGCTTTGGCACACATGACAATATTGGCTCAGGACCTATACATTTGCCACCAGATGAAATGCATACAAGTGCTTCGTGGCTATCGTTTACTGCACCAGATAAATGGACAGAGGAAGAGCTAACAGATGCTATGACTGGGGTAGCCTACGCGATGAATGCCTTCATTCCTTTGTTTATTCAGTGTGATAGTAGTGATGTAGCCGTTGTACCGCAGGTGAAGGCCACACATAATGAGCGGCCAACGTTTTTTGTCTATGATAAGTACCCAGGTGGCATCGGCTTAAGTGAAAAGGTATATGAACTATGGGAAGAGCTAATCATGAAAACATATGAGCATGTCACAAATTGTGCATGCGAATCAGGCTGTCCTTCCTGTATTGGGGCACAAGAATCATTGCTTCAAACAAAAGGAAAGGTAGCTAAATTACTGCAACAATTAATGGCATAGTAAACTGAGGGTGAGGAACACCAATATGTTCTTTCACCCTCTTGTTTGTATTCATGGTAAATCGATTTTCAATGAAGAATATTTTGAATGAGGTTAACAATCATGATACTCTTGCAAGAGAGATGTCTTATACAATAAGCAGAAAATGAGTGAAATTCATGTCTTACGAAAATAAAATATTACAAATGAAAAAAATGCTGGGAAAAAAAACGATGTCCGCTAAACAAAAAGTTGAAGAACCAGCGTTCCAAAAACCTGCTAGGCCAAGCTATACAGAGCAATGGAAACAGGCGGGATTAACGGTTGTTGAAAATGATTTCGGCATCGTATTTAAGCGTCAGGTAAGCTATCCGTTTAGCTATCAGCATGGACATTATCAACTGCAATCATTCTTTGAAGCCCTGAAAAAATGGCAAGATGCTGAGTTTGAGCATCCTTATGCGCTCGATATGGAAGAGTCCGTCTTATTTTTTGACACGGAAACAACAGGTTTAAAGGGTGTTGGTACCCATATTTTTTTGCTTGGATTTTTAGAGGTAGCTGAAGAATCCTTTATCCTCACACAATATATTATGGCAGATCCTGCACATGAAGCAGCCTTCTTATTTGAATCCAAGCTTTGGCAAAAGTCAGCTACTGTGATTACCTATAATGGGAAAAGCTTTGATTGGCCACAGCTTGAAACACGATGGACATTGCATCAAAAAACCTTACCAAAATTACGCTCTCAGCGACAGATCGATTTGTTGCATAGTTCGAAGCGTTTATGGAAAAATGATATGGAGCGCTTAAAATTAAAATCTGTTGAGGAAGAAAAGCTTGGTTTTTCGCGTAAAGGGGATATTCCAGGCCATCTCGCACCTATTATTTATTTGGATGCAGTGAAAAGTGGCATTTCAGATGCTCTTATAAAGGTTTTGCACCATAATGAGTGGGATTTACTATCACTTATCACACTGTATAGTCATTCTACGTATTTATTGTTCGAGCAGGACCATGAAGAATCGGCAAAAACTTTCACCAACATTGGGAAATGGTATGGTGATTTAAGAGAAAGCACACAA
Source organism: Lysinibacillus sp. G01H (assembly GCF_028872195.1). NCBI lineage: Bacteria > Bacillati > Bacillota > Bacilli > Caryophanales > Bacillaceae > Lysinibacillus > Lysinibacillus sp. G01H. The sequence continues at coordinate 1,594,642 of NZ_CP118397.1, forward strand.
AGTGTGAGGATTTTAGAAAAGGTGACATCGACATTTGATGCACTAGAAGCGGGTCATGCTCAATATTATTTAGCTTTGCAGCACAAGAAAAATAAACGCTATAGTGAAGCTATTGACTCATTCGTGGCCTCCCTTCATTTTGTTGAAGCAAGAACAAAGTTACATGCCCTAGAGCAGCTAGCCATACTTTATGAGCACCAAATGAAGGATTATGAGCATGCCCTTTATTATACGCAAGAAGGCATACGTCTCATTCAAAATAATGGGCAATGGAGAGTAGAACAAAAACAAAAATGGGAAATTTCTTGGGAAAAGAGACTACACAGATTAGGAAATAAGAAATAAATTCTTGGGTAAGCGCGTGAAACGACAAGTTTAGCCTTACAATTAGTATTTTCAGACGATATAATGTGATGAAGTATGCTATAATGTATTCGTGTATGTAGTGTGAGGAAGGGCGATGTGAATGGACATTAAATTAACGTCAAAAATGATCCTTGAAAAGGAATTTAAAAAGAACTTTAAAGGCTACAATGTAGAAGAAGTAGATTCTTTTCTTGATGAAATTATTCAAGACTATGAAACGTTTGAAAAAGTGGTGGCCCAACTACGTGAAGAAAATAGACAGTTAAAAGAAGAAATTGAAAGCACACCTAAGAGACAACCGGTTGCTTCAGCGGCAGCTGGTACAACGAATTTTGATATTTTAAAACGTCTTTCTAATTTAGAAAAACATGTATTTGGTAGCAAGCTGTACGAATAAATTTAGTTAATTATATTGTATTTAACATAAAACTCTAGTATAATCTTTCGTATCATCACGAAATTCTGGTAATCGCTGCGGCGCTAGACGTCGTAGAGGAAAGTCCATGCTCGCACGGTTCTGAGATGACCGTAGTGTTCGTGCTTACTGAAAAAATAAGGTAAGGCAGCTATTAAGGCTGACGGCGGAAGGAAGACCTAAGTCCTCTGGATATGGTTGACACTTCCTGAAAGTGCCACAGTGACGAAGCTTGCTTGGAAACTTGCAAGGTGGAACGAGGTAAACCCCACGAGTGAGAAACCCAAATTATGGTAGGGGCACTCTCTAGAAGGAATTGAACGGATAGAGGGACAGAGTTTGCTCTGTAGATAGATGATTACCACCTGATCGTACGAGGCGCAAGCTGTTTGAGTACTCAGGAACAAAACATGGCTTATGGAATTTTTTGATGCTTATCTACGAAATAACAAGCGCTCTCCAATTCGGTGGAGAGCTTTTATTTTGAATTCATGAGGAAAAAGTAACCTTGTTAATCAAGTCTTGGTATGCGCTATACGTTTGAGAAGTATCGCTACCGCTTCTAAGTCACAACATCTGAAAACGGTTATCGCATCAATGTGATGTATTGATCTTGACTGCTCACATATTTTGTAATGTAAGCAAACGCCAGGAATAACAACCACCTCTTTAAATGGTTTATCAGTTGAAGGTGTATGGTTACCTGTTTATCAAGAGAATGCCTTGGCGATTGTCATAGATTTACTTGAGGCGCTTTTCGAGCAAGTTCGAAAAATCTGGACGCATTCATTGCACGAAAGAGAAGCGTCAGTGACAATTACACCGAGCGTAATAGATTACATAGTGGTTGGCCTGACGTAAATGCCCTTCTGAGAGGGAGTATAGAGAGATAGGATGGAGCGGAAACATGAACGGAGTAAACAATTGGGAAAGTACGGATAAACTGAAACTGATATCTAAATATCCGACTACCTTAATACTTAAAATCTTCGAAAATGTATCTGAAGGTATCATGATTACTGATGAATACAAAAAAATAGTAATGGTTAATCCTGCCTTTGAATTTGTGACAGGCTATACATGTGACGATGTGGTTGGAAAAACGCCAGCCGTTTTACAATCTGGTGTACATGAATTGCCGTTCTATTTAGAGATGTGGGAGCAGATACGACAAGAAGGCATTTGGCAAGGTGAGATATGGAATCGTCGTAAAACTGGAGACGTATATCCTGAATGGTTAACAATTGTTTGTGTAACCAACGATGAGGGTGAGGTTACAAATTACTGTGGTATTTTCACAGATTTGTCTGAAAGAAAAATAGTAGAAAATGAATTAGAAAAGCGTTTGCTCACGGATTCATTAACAGATGTATCCAATCGTTTTGCCTATATCGAAAGAATGGATAATCTCTTGGAATCGACTTCTGCTATTTCTCATTCAGTGCAGCATGCGATCTATTTCTTAGATTTGGATCGATTTAAGCAAATTAATGATACATTAGGCCATGCTGTTGGAGATTCAATTTTAATAGAAGTAGCAAATCGACTAAAAAAATTACTGAAAAATAAAGATATTATTGCAAGATATGGCGGAGATGAATTCGTCATTACATTAACGAATGTGAAAAATGTTAAAGAGGCTGCAAAATTCGCTGAACAAATTATTAGTAGTATTGAACAGCCAATGATGATAAATGATCAGGAAGTTTTTATTTCAACGAGTATTGGTATTAGCGTTTATCCAGTTGATAGTAAAAACACAGAAGAACTGATCAATTGTGCAGATAGAGCGATGACTTATTCAAAAAAGAATGAATTAAACGGCTATTCCTTCTATTTTGATGAGCTGCAAACAGACGCACAACGAGTGCTATTGCTAGATTCTGAGTTAAGAAGAGCAATAGAAAATCGTGAATTTGAGCTACATTTTCAGCCAAAGATTTCTATGGAAAATGAGCAAATTCAAGGTTTAGAAGCACTAGTCCGCTGGAATAGCGAGAGGCTAGGCTTTGTTTCACCTGCTGAGTTTATCACTTATGCGGAGGATACAGGTCTAATCATTCCATTAAGTGAGCTCATTATCGAAAAAGCATGTGAGGCAGTCATTCAAATGCGACAATATGGTTGGAAAACACCTGTCGCCATTAATATCTCGAGCATTCACTTTAAACAGCAGAATTTTTTGGAGTCGATCCAAACAATATTAGAGCGCTATAATATGCCAGCTAACAATTTTGAAATAGAAGTGACAGAGCGAACGGTGATGAACAGTGCCAATGAGACAGTTAGTAAATTGGTTCGTTTAAAACAATTAGGCTTTAAAATCTCAATCGATGACTTTGGGACTGGCTATTCATCCTTAAGTTATTTAGTTCGCTTCCCATTAGATTGTTTAAAAATTGATCGTAGCTTTATCCAGCATATTGGATCACTCGATGAAAAACAGGCAGTTGTAGATGCGATTATTCAAATGTCCCATCGCTTAAAAATGAAAGTTGTTGCTGAAGGTGTAGAACAAGCACAACAAGTGGATATACTACGTAAAATGAACTGTGATATAATCCAAGGCTATTATTACAGCAAACCACTCCCATTAAACGAATTGATGGAGTTTATGGAGTATTGGGAAATTGAGCATCAAGGAAGGAAATAATCTATGGCAAACTATCAATTAGTAGCTACGTCAGCAATGGGCTTAGAAGCTATTGTGGCACAAGAAGTAAAAGCACTTGGCTATGAAACAACCGTTGACAATGGCAAAGTATATTTTGAAGGCGATGAAACGGCGATTGCGCGTACCAATTTATGGCTACGTGTAGCGGATCGTGTAAAGATTGTCGTTGGGCAATTCCCAGCAAAATCGTTTGAACAATTATTTGAAAGTGTGAAGGCACTCCCTTGGGAGAAGTATTTACCAGTGGACGCTGCTTTTCCTGTTTCAGGAAAGTCCGTAAAATCGAAATTATTTAGTGTACCTGATTGTCAAGCCATTACCAAAAAGGCAATCGTTGAGCGAATGAAACAGCATTATAAGCGACTTGGCTTTTTGGATGAATCTGGAGCGACTTACAAAGTTGAGGTTTCGATTTTAAAAGATGTGGCGACACTAACAATTGATACATCTGGTGCTGGCCTACATAAGCGTGGCTATCGTCAGGCACAAGGTGAGGCACCATTAAAAGAAACATTAGCAGCTGCACTTGTACAAATTTCAAAATGGAATCCAAATCGTCCGTTTGTTGACCCATTCTGTGGCTCTGGTACTATTGCATTGGAAGCGGCGATGTTTGGACAAAATATAGCTCCAGGCTATAACCGTGAATTCATTTCTGAGGAATGGCCATGGATGAAAGCGGCAATCTGGGATACGGTTCGTGATGAAGCAGATAGTTTAGCGAACTATGATCAGCCGTTAGAAATTATTGGTTCCGATATTGATCACCGCATGGTCAGCATTGCGCAAGAAAACGCAATAGAAGCAGGCTTTGGAGAGTTAATCACGTTTAAGCAAATGCAAGCACGTGATTTTACAACACAGTTAATGGATGGTGTCATGATTGGGAACCCGCCGTACGGAGAGCGTATTGGTGATGTGGAAGTCGTGGAACAGGTGATCCGTGATGTTGGGAAGGTCATGAAAAACTATCCAACTTGGTCTGTTTATATGCTATCCTCCATGAAGAATTTTGAAGAATTATATGGACGCCAAGCGACGAAAAAACGTAAATTATTTAATGGTTTTATTGAAACAAATTATTATCAGTTCTGGGGTCAAAAGTCTAAAAGAGATTAACGAATAGTAACGGAAGATAAGATTTTTTCTTATCTTCCGTTTCGTCGCGTATAATAGCAACAGATAGTAAGAGGGGGAACATTAATTGCGTAAATCTTTACCATTTGCATTATCAAAGGACCGTTCATTTTTCGATTCATTAGGTGACTGGATGGGCGATGTTCTTTATGATGAATTACCAGAAAAGGGCTTTGAATGCCGTGATGAGCAAATCTTTATGGCTTATCAAATAGAACAAGCACTAAAAGAAAAAAATGTTCTCTTTGCGGAGGCGGGAGTGGGAACTGGCAAAACGATCGCTTATTTGCTTCCAGCTATTTCCTATGCACGTTACACAGGGAAACCGGCCTTGATTGCTTGTGCAGATGAAACATTAATCGACCAACTTGTAAAAGAGGGGGGCGATATTTATAAACTCCAAAAAACGTTAGGACTTGATATTGATGTTCGTCTAGCAAAATCGAGAGATCAGTATTTATGCTTAAAACGCTTTGAGGAAGCAGAAAAAGTGGAGTCGGATGAATGGATTGATGATATTTCCTTTTCTATCCCTGATGGTGTTTATGCACAAGGTTCGATGATTGCTGTTCATCCATATGGGGAACGCAGTGATTATCCAACAGTCAGTGATGAGGATTGGCAAAAGGTTAATTACAATTCGATTATGCAATGTTCGGTTTGTGATCTTCGGAATCGCTGTGGGCAAACGTTGCATCGCTCTCATTATCGAAAATCAACCGATCTTGTTATTTGTTCTCAAGATTTTCTAATGGAGCATTTGGCTACAAAGGAATCTCGTGAGCGTGAAGGTCAGCTAGCATTGTTGCCTGAGGTATCAATGATGGTGCTGGATGAAGGACATTTATTGGAGTATGCTGCGCAAAAAGCGATGACCTATAAAGTACAGGCGACGACTATTGTGCAATTACTGGAGCGCTTGATGGTAGATGGTGTACGCGAGCGCACACTGTATGCAATGGAGAAATTACAGGATGATCATGAACTATTTTTTGATCAACTTCGCGATGATATCGTCGCTTCTAATGAAGATCGAAAACGCATAAACAAATCAAAAACATTGCTTACTTACGGGAAGCAGTTAATAGATGATGTAGAAACATTGATGGAAGAATTCGTTTTTGAATCAGAAATGTACATGATTCCTGAATATGAGCTAAATATGGCAGAAGAATATTTAGAACAATATGAGGCTTCGTTGCGTATTTTCATCGCACAGGGAGATGCAGTAGATTGGTTAGAGGAAACAGATGGTGAAGAAACGCTCGTCATTATGCCTCGTTTAATCACAGAAGTTTTAGCAGAAAAATTATTCTCTAAAAAGCTTCCAATCGTCTTTTCTTCTGCCACGCTATCGGTCAATAAAGACTTTTCTTATATTGCCTATAGTTTAGGAATTCGAGATTACCAATCATTTTCTGTGCCATCCCCATTCGACTATGAAGAGGTTATGAAAATCTATTTACATGAGCTTACACAACGAGACAAAACAGCGCGTGTTCAGCAGTTGTTGCGTGATGGCGAGCAAACGTTGATTTTATTTAAATCGAAGCAAGCCATGCTAAACTTCAAGGCAGAATTACCAATAATGGAACGTATGTATGTAGCATTTGAGGGAGATCGAGAGCTATCAGCCATTGTTCGAGACTTCCAGCAAGGAACAGTTAAAACATTATGTTCATATCATTTATGGGAAGGGTTAGATTTGCCTGAGGAAGCATTAACGCGTGTGATTATTTATGATTTACCGTTTCCTCCACAGGACCCATTATTTGATGCGAAACGTACATTTGCAGAAAACCCATTTGAGGAAGTGGAATTACCTTTCATGCAATTACGCTTGCAGCAAGGGATGGGGCGCTTAATTCGTACATCGAATGACCATGGTGATATTCACATTTTATTAAATGAAGATGAACAAAAACAGCGTGCAGCCTTTGAAAATATAGTAGCAGTTGTACCAGAAATAAAATAGAAAGAAGCGAGTTTACCCAAAAGGTAAGCTCTTTTTTTATTATATTGAAATAACATTATGTGTGTAGTTAAATTATGGATCTTTAAAAAACTGTTGAATATTTCTCTTTTAAGCTATATAGTTCTTTGTAATGCAACGAAATCTTGTGAAAGAATATATTTTTTATATTGAAAATAATTTCACAAAAGGTTTATAATAATGACAAAGATTTTTAAGAATAGTCAAATTGCTTGCTGACTATTCATTGATAGGGGGCTTAAACCTGTCGAACATTCAATCATTGTGTAGAAAATATACAAATCTATCGGCAACGGATATTGACAAGTTAATAGAAATAGAGGCTACGCTAACGTATTATGCTGAGTTGACTGATTGTTACATGTTCATAGATTGCCTGTTGGAGAATTTACCGCATGCAATTGTTGTGGCAGAGGCATTCCCAAAGAAAGAGATTGGTTTATACGAAAAATCAGTTATCGGAAAATTCGTATTTGAAAGTTTTGAACCAGCCGTATTTGCTGCGTTTAAACATAAAGAAAAATCATCCATTTCCAGAGCAATTACGCAGGAAGGCATTACGGTGGAGCAAAATGTCATTCCCATTTTTAATGAGCAGCAGCAAGTAATTGCTGTATTGATTCAGGAAAAAATGGTGAAGATGCAAACGACACCGAAGGATGATTTTCAGAATATGCCTTTTGCATTAATTGAGCATATTGTTGAACCAAATTCTCAACCGATTCCAGTTGTTTCTGATTTACTCGTAGAGTCGATTATTCTCACAAATCACGAAAATAAAGTGATTTATAGTAATCCTGCTGGCTATCATTTTATTTCAGAGCTATCTGGATTAGAAAATTTTGACAATGTAGCATTGGATAAAATCTTACCTTTTTTACAGGAGGTCTATGATAAAGGCGACGATGTCTTTTTCCTTGAAATTACGATTGATCGTAAATCCTTTATTGTAAAGAAAATTCCAATTCGCAGTCATAACGAGAAAGTCACACTACTCATTATTCATGATCTAACAGAGCTTAAGCTGAAAGAAAATGAGCTAATGATGAAAACATTTGCGATAAGAGAAATTCACCACCGCGTGAAAAACAATCTTCAGACAGTGACAAGTCTATTACGTTTACAAATGCGAAATGATCTGTCTGCTTCAAATGCAAGTGCGTTTCAAGAGGCATTAAATCGAATCTATAGTATTTCATCGGTGTATGAGCTGATTTTAGAAAATGAAGATAACGCTGAAGAAAGAGTAGACGTTATCGCATTAGCTAAAAAAATTGGTCATAAAATGATTGGTACGTCTAATACAGCAACTATTCAACTAGCCTTTCATCATGAAAATTTGCAGCTGTTCTGCCATTCAAAAAAGGCAGTCTCTTTAGCACTCATTATTTGTGAGCTACTGCAAAATGCATTAAAGTATGCGTTTATCGGACGTGATGAAGGAATCATCGATATTCAATTCATTCAGGAAGATTCTACAATTTCGCTTCATATTTCTGACAACGGCGTTGGAATGCAAGAGGTGAAGGCATCTTTTGGTATGGAGATTATCACAAGGCTTGTAGAATATGATTTAGCTGGCTCATTTTCAATTATCCCTAGTAATGAAGGTACACATACTCAAATTCAGTTCCCTGTAAGTGAGGAGGTATTTATCGTAAATGACTAGGAAAGTTATGATTGTCGAAGATGAATCACTGATTGCGATTGATTTGAAGTTTATGTTAGAAGATAACGGCTACGAAGTTGTAGCTCAAGCGAACAATGGGGAAACAGCCATTGAATTAGCCTTTTTACATAAACCACAGTTAATCTTAATGGACATTAAAATGCCTAAACTTGACGGTTTAAAGGCAAGTAAAATTATTGAACAACAGCTTGGTATACCCGTTCTTTTCATCTCGGCCTATAGTGAAAAAGAATTGTTGCTATACATGAAGCAGGATAATATATTAGGATATGTAATGAAACCGTTTTCTGAAAAAAATGTGTTGCCTGTGCTTGAGGTTGCTTTTCATCAAATTGATAAATTCAACCGTCTCAATGGGGAGATCTTACATAAGCAAACACAATTAGATAAGCGAAAAGTCATTGAACGAGCGAAGGGCTTGCTGATGCAGGCTGAAAATATAAGCGAGGACGAGGCTTACCGTAAGATTCGCAATGAAAGTATGCAAACACAACAGGAAATGGTGCAGATTGCACAGCAAATTATTAACAACTTACAAGTCAATAGTTGAAGCAAAGGCGCTTTAAAGAGATTTCTTCTTTAAAGTGCCTTTTTTTATATAAATTTATAAATAAAAAAGGGGTGATGAGTAAGATGGCAATGATAGGAACGATTATCGTTTATATTATTATGATTTGTGCTGTTTTAGGGGCAATCGGAGCTATCCGAGATGCTGAGTATGGAATTGGGAAAGAATTTATGAATGGGATTCATACGGTTGGTCATATTTTTGTTCCAGCAGCAGGGATCATGGCAGCTATACCTTACTTAACATGGTTTATTAGTCATTTTATTAGTCCGATTTTTGAGTTAATTGGTGCAGATCCTGCGATCGCAGCGACGACGATTTTAGCCTCGGACATGGGTGGTTACCAATTAGCCAATGCGTTAAAGGAGTCTTATGAGGGATGGGTAATGGCTCTTGTTGTTGGTTTTATGTCAGGTGCTACTATCGTATTCTCGATTCCAATGGGTCTTGCGATGTTGGATAAGCGTGATCATAAATATATGGCGCTAGGAATTATGGCTGGCGTATTAACAATCCCGATTGGTGCATTTATTTCTTCCATCATGATTGTGCTATTCAACACAGAAGTACGTGAAGTCATTAGTACAACAGAGGCGCCTACATATGTATTTGCCATTTCTGTTTTACAAATATTAATTAACTTACTACCTTTATTCATTTTCGTTATCTTAATCGCACTAGGCTTAAAGCTGATTCCAAACGGCATGATTACTGGCTTCATGGTCTTCGGTCGTGTAATGGATGCGGGAATTAAACTGGTGTTAGTGTTCTCTATTGTTGAAATTTTTACAGGTATTTTTACAAAGATTTTTGGTGCGTGGGGCTTCGATCCAATCATGGCTGATGAAATCGACCAGTTCCGAGCATTAGAAACAGCCGGCTATATCGGGATTATGCTAGCGGGTGCCTTCCCAATGGTGTATCTAATTCGAAAGTATGCTTCCAAGCCACTTGAAGCAGCTGGTAAAAAATTAGGCTTATCCTCTGTAGGAAGTGCTGGGATTTTAGCAACGATTGCAAATATTTTAGCGATGTTTACACTCATTCGCCATATGCCACCAAAAGACAAAGTGATTAACATTGCATTTGGTGTATGTTCGGCCTTCTTATTAGGTGATCACTTATCATTCACGGCTAACTTCCAGCCAACTATTATTTTACCTGTTATTGCAGGGAAATTTTTAGCGGGTGTTATTGCGATTATTTTAGCCTATAAGCTTTCAGTACCAACTGCATTAAGGTTGGAAATTGAAGATCGCAAGGCTGGCATTATCAAAGAAGGCGAGTATTTAACAGATCAAAAATCTTAATTGATTAAAAAGTGAGGTGATGACGTGTGAGTGAAGAGAAAAAACGATTTATTCAGGAGTTTGTGCCGGGTAAACAGCTAACATTGAGTCACCTTATTGCCAATCCTGATCCAGAAATGTTTCAAAAGCTAGGTATCCAAGAAGCAGGTGCACTTGGCATTATGACTTGTACACCAAGTGAAACGGTAATTATTGCAGGGGACTTAGCAACAAAGGCTGCCAATGTCAAACTTGGGTTTTTAGATCGTTTTACAGGTAGTCTCGTTATTGTTGGTAGTGTGTCAGAGGTAGAAATGGCGATGTTGGAAATCAATCGTTTTTTATCCGAGGTATTAGGCTATACACCATCAAAAATAACAAAATCTTAGGATGTGTCATATGAAAAATCGAGTAATGATAATAGGCGGTGTGCAAGCAGGAAAGTCAACATTGATGAATACATTGTTGGGCAAAGAAAGCAGTGCCAACAAAACACAAGCACTCGTTTATGATGACTGGATTGTTGATACACCAGGTGAATATGTTGAAAATCCAATGTATTACAGAAATATTATGGCAACATCTTTGGAAGTAACCCATGTGATTTACTTGCAGGATGCCACATCAGCAAGGAGTGTATTCCCTCCGCAATTCAGCTTAGGGATTCCCAAAATACAAATAGGTGTGATTACCAAGATTGATGCCCTTGATGCAGATGTAGAAAGGGCTACCACCTTATTAAAAAATGTTATGACGCAGGGCCCTATCGTGCAAACCTCTTCCTGGCAAAAGCTTGGCATTGAATTGATTGAACCATTGATTCAACTCAAGACAAATGAAGAAATTCGACAATTTGTTAAGGAAAGCGATAGTCCGTATCTCATGTATTGCTCACAGTAGCGAGAGGGAGGTGTAGGGTGAAAACAGAAAAAATATTTAGTGCAGGCATTGATATTGGGACAAGTACCACAAAAATGGTTGTCAGTAGTTTTCTGTTAAAGAATGTGGCTGGCATAACACATGTGCCAAGGATTGAAATTATTGAGAAAACGGTGTTGCATCAAAGTCCAATTATTAGAACACCTTTTATCAATAAAGACATCATTGATATGAAAAAGATAGAGGAATTTATTTCTCAACAGTATCAATTGGCACAAATTGCTCCATCTGATATTGCAACAGGGGCCATCATCATTACAGGTGAATCAGCCACGAAGGAAAATGCAAGTGAGGTTGTCCATACCATTGCTGATGGCGCAGGTCATTTTTTAGTTGCTACCGCAGGTCCTGATTTAGAGGGCATCATTGCTGCCAAAGGGGCAGGTACTTTACAGCAATCAAAGAATACATCCAAAGTCATCGCCAATATCGACATTGGTGGAGGGACAGCGAATATTGCTGTTATGCAATTTGGAGAGATCATTGGTACATGTACCTTACATGTTGGTGGTAGATTGATTGAGTTTAAGGATGGCAAGATTCAATCAATTTCTCCGCCACTCATGCGATTGATGGAACGATGGGCTAATCCGTTAGCGGTCGGTGATGCGGCCGAAGATATTCGAGTGACACATTGTATTGAAGAAATGGTGCAAACACTTGCCATGATTCTTCATGGGCAATGCAGAGATGAAAAGCATCCATTATTACTAGGGCATTTACCAAACTGGCATAAACCTGTGGATGCCATCGTTTTTACGGGTGGTGTGGCCTCTTGTATTTATGAAAATGAATGTACACAGCGTCAATATGATGATATTGGTGAAAAATTAGCGAAAATGCTACAACAGCATGAACAGCTACAATCATTTTTATGGTTACAACCAGAGGAAACAGCACGTGCAACAGTGACGGGTGCTGGTACACAAACCACTGAAATCAGTGGGGCAACCATTCAGGTGGATGCACAAGTGTTACCACTAAAAAATGTACCTGTCTTCAATTGTCATATAGATCCTTTAACAGACTTTAACCCGACAGTGAAGACAGCAGTAGAGAGAGCAAATGATTTATTTTCTATACAGGACAATCGTTCGCCATTTGCACTTTATTTTAGTGAATTGCCGTATTTAAGCTTTCAGGATGTACATGCATTGTGTCAGGCCATTTTGCTACATTTGGCGACAAGATGCTCTAAGGACATACCAATTATCATAGTCATTCAATCAGATTATGCAAAGATTATTGGACAGACCATACAAGCCATAAATGCGACAGTACCAATTATTTGCATCGATCAAATTAAAGTGGAAACGGGCGATTACATCGACATTGGAGAGGTTCTGCCATCTGGCGTTGTTCCTGTTGTGGTAAAGACCCTTGCCTTCCATTCAAAGTAAGGAGGATGAATGTGAACTTATCGATGATATTTGGTGGAGAAAAATATAATTTTAAATCATTAAAAGATGTTATGGCTAAGGCCAATGAAGAAAAATCAGGCGATCAGCTAGCAGGTATTGCCGCTGAGACGGTTCAACAACGAATCGCAGCAAAGGCAGTATTAAGTGAGCTTTTAGTTAAAGATATCCGCGAAAATCCATTAGTGCCACAAGAAAATGATGAGGTTTCACGCATTATTGAGGGCGATATTAATGAGCAAATATATGGAGAAATCAAAAACTGGAGCATCGAGCAGCTACGTGAATACATTTTATCAAATGACACGGGTGATCGTGAATTAAAGCGTTTAAGTAAAGGGATGAATTCCGAGATTATTGCTGCTGTTACAAAACTAATGTCCAATTTAGATCTTGTGCACGCAGCCAATAAAGTTGAAATACTTTCAACGTGTAATATTACGATTGGTCAAAAAGGGACGCTGTCATCTCGTCTACAGCCAAATCATCCGACAGATAATATTGATGGCATCATCGCCTCTCTAAAAGAAGGACTGTCCTATGGTATTGGGGATGCTGTTATCGGCATTAATCCTGTAGATGATTCAGTTGAAAGTGTCAAAAAAGTGCTTACGGCTACAAAGGAATTCATCAATGATTGGTCTATTCCTACGCAAAACTGTGTATTGGCTCATATTACAACACAGATGAAGGCAATTAAACAAGGCGCCCCAGCAGATATGATTTTCCAAAGTATCGCAGGGACAGAAATTGCTAACCGTTCGTTCGGTATATCTGCTGATTTAATAAGAGAAGCAGAGGAGCTCATTAAAAAACAAGGAACAGGTACTGGCCCAAATTTATTCTACTTTGAAACAGGTCAAGGCTCAGAACTATCGGCAGAGGCACATATGGGCATTGACCAAGTAACACTGGAATCGCGCAATTATGGATTTGCTAGACATTTTAATCCTTATATTGTGAACACAGTAGTTGGTTTTATTGGCCCAGAGTATTTATACAACAATAAACAAGTAATTCGAGCAGGTCTTGAAGATCATTTCATGGGCAAAATGCATGGTATTCCTATGGGGGTAGATATTTGCTATACCAACCATATTAAGGCAGACCAAAATGATGTGGAAGATTTAAGTGTATTGCTGACAGCAGCTGGCGTTAACTTTATTATTGCTGCGCCAATGGGCGATGATGTGATGCTCAACTATCAATCGATGAGCTTCCATGATGTGGCTACATTACTCCAAACATTTGGTAAAAAACCAGCACCAGAGTATTTAGCATGGTTAGAGAAAATGGGCATTTATGAAAATGGTCGACTGTCAGCAAGAGCTGGCGATTTATCCATTTTTGAAAGGTAGGTGAGTCAAGTGAATGATCAATTAGTTTCAATGATTACACAGCTTGTCATGGAGAAGATGGAGAAAAGTACTGGTAGTCAAGCACCTGAAATAGCTGCTACTTCAACAGAACAACCACTTATTAAATTTTATGATACAGTGGAAAATCGTTCTTCAGGAACAACAGAAGCTACAGCAACATCACAGGAGCCATTAATTCAGCTGTATCAGCATGGAGCTCCCCAGGAAGTAACAACGTTTGCTTCTACTACTTTCAACCAACCAGTAAATGACGCTGTGCCCATCAAGCCCTTTCAGTTTGAGGAAGAATCGTTAACTGAAAGTGTACAGGCTGCTAAGAAACATACACCTGCTCGTATTGGTGTAGGGAGAGCGGGGACAAGACCGAAAACGAAAACCTGGTTAAAATTCCGACTCGATCATGCTGCTGCGGTAGATGCTGTGTATGGCGAAGTGTCAGAAGATCTTTTACAAAAGCTTGATGTCTTTCAGGTCACTACGAAAGTCACAGATAAAGAGGAATACATTACAAGACCTGACTTAGGGCGTCGTTTATCAGAGGAATCAAAGGCATTGATTCAGGAAAAATGTAAACCACAGCCAAAGGTTCAGATTATTATCTCGAATGGCTTGAGTGCAAGTGCGATTGAAGAGAATGTTCAAGATGTTTACTTAGCCCTTCAGCAAAGCCTTAGCAATTTAAATATTGACATCGGTACTACGTTCTATATCGATAAAGGGCGTGTTGCTTTAATGGATGAGATTGGTGAGCTGCTACAGGCAGAGGTTATTGTTTACCTAATTGGTGAGCGTCCAGGGCTCGTATCGGCAGAATCAATGAGTGCATATTTATGCTACAAGCCAAGAATTGGGACAGTGGAAGCGGAACGTATGGTAATTTCAAATATCCATAAGGGTGGTATCCCACCATTAGAAGCGGGCGCTTATCTTGGCACAGTCGTAGAAAAAATCCTGCATTATCAGGCAAGTGGCGTAGAGCTTGTCGCAAAAGAAGGTTAGGAGGCTGAAATATGTATCCTCAAAAAATTATGGCGCAAATCTTGGCGATGCAAACCATTCCAAGAGTCAACAGTGAACTAGCAGAGCAGTTAGATTTAAAGCCACATCATCATAGCATTGGACTTGTCACACTGACAATCGACGATGTTGGCTACGTAGCCTTAGACGAGGCGACGAAAAAGGCAGATGTCGATGTTGTCTATGCAAAAAGCTTTTATGCGGGAGCGGCACATGCGTCTGGTCCATTGTCAGGTGAAGTGATTGGCATTATTGCTGGAAGCTCACCTGATGAAATTCGTAGTGGTCTTGATGCCATTCAACAAAAAATTGAATTTGATACGTATTTTGAAGCCATTAATAATAATGACAATCATGCCTTGTTTGCCCATACCGTGGCAAGCTGTGGGACGTATCTTGCAGAGCTTGCAGATGTAAAGGTTGGCACCCCACTTGCTTATTTAATTGCTCCGCCGCTTGAAGCGGTTGTTGGATTAGATGCAGCATTAAAGGCTGCAGATGTTGAGCTAAAGGTTTTCTTTGGTCCTCCATCTGAAACCAATTTTGGGGGCGGCTTATTAACTGGCAGTCAATCTTCATGCGAGGCTGCGGCACATGCATTCAGAGAAGCTATTGAAAATATAGCTAGAAACCCAGTGATCTAGAAGGGAGGCGGCTTTATGGCCACATTAGACAAAGACTTATTAGCGATTCAGGAAATGAGAGATGCCGTTAAACATGCTAATACAGCACAGGCTGCCTATATGCAATTTTCTCAGCAACAAGTAGACAACATTGTAAAGGCTGTCGCGGATGCTGCCTTTAAGGAAGCAGAGCGTTTAGCAAAAATGGCTGTGCAAGAAACAGGAATGGGTATTCCTAACCATAAAAAGATGAAAAATGAAGTTGCTTCACGAGATGTCTATGAAGATATTAAAGAATTAAAAACAGTTGGTATTGTGGGCTATGATCGGATGAAAAAAGTAGCTGAAATTGCAAGTCCTTTCGGTGTCATTGCTGGTATCGTACCAACAACAAATCCAACCTCTACAGCGATCTTTAAGACACTTATTTCTTTAAAAACGAGAAATGGGTTAGTGCTTAGTCCACACCCATATGCAGTGAAATGTACAAAAGAGGCTTTGGATATTTGTCGAGTAGCTGCTGAAAAAGCAGGTGCGCCAGAAGGATTACTACAATGTTTAACAATGTCCTCCATGGAGGCAACACAGCAGCTAATGAAGCACCCAAACATTCATTTAATTTTAGCTACGGGTGGTGGTGCATTGGTAAAGGCGGCCTATAGCTCTGGCAAACCTGCCTATGGGGTTGGGCCAGGAAATGTACCAGCTTACATTGAAAAATCGGCTAATATTCAAAAATCTGTACGTCAATTGGTGCAAAGTAAATCATTCGATAATGGCACAATCTGTGCAACAGAGCAAGCCATTATTGTGGATAAGGTGATTGCAGAGCAAGTGCAAACAGAATTAAAGAAAAATGGTGCCTATCTATTAAATGCCGAAGAAAAAGCTAAAATGGAAAAATTGATCTCGCCAGTTCCTGGGAAAGTTAATCCCCAGATTGTTGGTAAATCAGCTACTTGCCTAGCAGATTCTGTTGGTATTACAGTACCAGACGATACAAAAGTTCTTGTGGGCTTAGAAACAATGATTGGTAAAAATATTCCGTTTTCTCTTGAAAAACTATCACCAATCTTTGCGCTTTATATTGTGGAAAACAGTACAGAAGCCAAGCAGGTGATGATTGACCTACTAAATATTGGAGGACGCGGACATACATGCTCAATTCACACTGAAAATGCAGCATTAGCAGAGCAATTTTCTGTTGAATTACCAGTATCACGGATTGTGGTTAATACATTATCCTCAATTGGTGCAGTAGGTGGCACAACGGGCTTAGCGCCATCCTTTACATTAGGCTGTGGGACATTTGGCGGCAATATTACGTCAGACAACATTACAGCAAGACATTTATTAAATATCAAACGTATGGCGTATGGCATTAAAGATGTCGAAGTGCCAAAACCGGAATTCGAAGTACAGTCCGTTGTTGAGTCGGTAGTTTCACAAGAGCCTGCTCTAGATACAACAATGGTTCAGCAAATTGTCGATCAAGTATTAAAACAAATCACATTACAAAATAAATAAATTATTTGGAGGAATGACAAATGAGTACAGCATTAGGAATGGTAGAAACAAAAGGTTTAGTAGGAGCAATTGAAGCAGCAGACGCAATGGTAAAGGCAGCAAGCGTTAATTTAGTAGGAAAAGTTCATGTTGGTGGCGGGATCGTAACAGTTCTTGTACGTGGTGATGTAGGTGCAGTAAAAGCAGCAACAGATGCAGGGGCAGCAGCAGCACAACGTATAGGAGAGCTATTATCTGTCCATGTAATTCCACGTCCACACCACGAATTAGAAATGATTCTACCAAAAGCAGAAGCATAATTTCATATTCTTTGGATAGAAAATTCCCAACGCTATAGATGGAAAAATAACTACCATTTATAGAGGAGAGCTGGATCTAACTTTAGAACAGCTCTCAACTTGTTCTGATAATATCAATCCATAAAATAAAGAGGTGGCTAACATGACAACAGCAATAAAAACTTTTCCAGTGGCCATTTCGGCTCGTCATATCCATCTAAGTGAAGCGGATTTACAAGCACTTTTTGGCCCAAATGCGACTCTAACGAAAGATTTTGACTTATCACAGCCAGGGCAATTTGCTGCAAAAGAGCGCGTCTCTATTGAGGGACCTAAAGGCGTTATTCATAATGTCCGTGTCCTTGGACCTGTAAGACCAGCAACCCAAGTAGAGGTAAGCCGCACTGATGCCATGAAGCTAGGAGTGACACCACCTTTACGCCAATCAGGTGATATAGACAATTCTGCGGGCATTAAAATACTTTCTCAAGACAAAGAAATAGAGATCCAGCAGGGAGTCATCATTGCGCAAGCGCATATTCATATGACTGAGGAAGATGCCAAAGCATTGGAAGTACGCAATAATGAAATAGTTTCAGTGGAAGTTGTAAGTGATCGACCTGTCACTTTCCGAGGTGTCGTTGTACGTGTTTCCAATGATTTTAGTCTGGAAATGCACATTGATACAGATGAAGCAAATGCTGGTTTTATCGAACAGCAGGCACAGGGTAAATTAATAAAAGTATCATCGTAAGGAGGAGGCAAGATGCAAGAAAATTTAGTGCAAAAAATTGTGGAAGAAGTTCTGCAACAGGTCTTAAAAAATCAATCTTCCCCTCCACATGACGGTAAAATTCCGATTGGTGTTTCTGCCCGCCATGTCCATCTTGCACAAGCAGAAGTGGAACAGCTCTTTGGTGAAAATTATCAGCTCACACCGAAATTCGAGCTTTCACAGCCAGGGCAATTTGCTGCGGAGGAAACTGTAGTAATTGCAGGTCCAAAAGGGTCAATTGAGCGAGTGCGTATTCTTGGTCCCGCTCGTTCCTTATCCCAAGTGGAAGTAAGCTGGACAGATGCTATGAAATTAGGTCTGAAGCCACCATTAAGAATTTCTGGTGATATTCAAGGTTCCAGTCCTGTTACATTAATTGGTCCAAAGGGAAGTGTTGTGTTAAATGAAGGCCTCATTATTGCACAGGCACATATTCATATGTCCCCAGCGGATAGTGCGAGATTCCAAGTCGCAGATGGGCAATCTGTCCAAATTAAGGTAGAAGGTATTCGCCCAATTATTTTATCGAATGTGGTTATCCGTGTTTCAGAGCGCTATCGCTTAGAAATGCATATTGATACAGATGAAGCAAATGCAGGGTTAATTCAACAAGGAACGCTAGCAGAAATCGTGCATCATCAAGTAAGTGAACCTATGATCACTGTGAAAGAGCAGTCGCCAGTCGTACAGAAAGTAGAGCAACCGTCCGTCTATCATTATGACAAAAAGCTACTTTCACAAATAGAAGTGCTCGATATCGATGCACAAGAAATTGTCGTTCCAAAGAAAACCATTGTGACAGCATTGGCTTATGATAAGCTGCGAGAGTTAAATAAAACATTAACGATTCGTTCAGAGTAATTAGACAATGTGTGTCGCATAAAGAGGGTGAAGTTCATGCAAATGGGAAGAGTGATAGGCAGTGTATGGGCAACACGCAAGGAAGAGGGACTGAATGGTTTAAAGCTACTAATCATTCAACCTATTGATTCCAATCAACAGCCGATTCGCACAGAAATGGTTGCAGCTGATCGTATAGGAGCGGGTATTGGTGATGATGTCCTGATTACAAGTGGTGGGTCATCTCGCTATATCATGAAAGATAATCCGTTACCGATTGATGCAGTTGTCATTGGTATTATTGATTCTACGGAAGTAATGAGAGGTGAGGACAATGAGTAGCGCAATTGGAATGATCGAAACAAAAGGATTAGTAGGCTCTTATGAAGCTGCTGATGCGATGATTAAAGCGTCAGACGTCACAATCGTCAAACAAGAGTTTGTGGATGGTGGCATCGTGACGATTGTCGTGAAGGGTGACGTAGGTTCTGTACAAGCCGCAGTAGAGGCTGGAAAAGCAGCAGCTATGCGTGTTGGTGAATTATTAGGCGCTCACGTCATTCCGAGACCTGATGAAGATGTCTTTAAAATGATTAAAGGACCAGAGGCACCAAAGAAAAGGGCTGTCTCTGCACCAGCAGCAACGCGTGCTAAAAAAACAACAGAAACAACAGCAGCGACAGATAATCGAGGTGAGGCATAATGGCATTTCGTAAAAATAAAATCGCTGTTATTGGAGCAGGCCACACTGGTTCCACACTGAGTTTATTTTTAGCACAGAAAGAATTAGGCGATGTAGTGCTTGTTGATATTCCAGAGGCCGAGAACCCGACAAAAGGGAAAGCTTTGGATTTGCTACAAACAGGCCCCATCGAAAAATTCAATGTGTCCATTAAAGGCACGAGTCAATATGAAGATATCGCTGGTGCGGATATTGTTGTCATTACAGCAGGTATTCCACGTAAACCAGGGATGAGTCGTGATGACTTAGTCACAACAAATGCTAAAATCATTCAACAGGTTTCAAGACAAATTAAACACTATGCTCCAAATAGTATTGTTGTTGTGTTGAGTAATCCTGTTGATGCCATGACGTATGTGTGTCATAAGGAAACAGGCTTTGCCAAAAATCGTATCATTGGTCAATCTGGTGTATTAGATACAGCTCGCTTCAACACGTTTGTGGCGCAGGAGCTTCACATCGCCCCAGAGGATGTATCAGGCTTCGTCCTAGGAGGACATGGCGATGAAATGGTACCATTAATCCGTTATTCCTATGCAGGCGGCATTCCATTAGAGAAACTAATTCCTCAGGAACGACTACAGCAAATCGTGGAGCGTACGCGTAAAGGCGGCGGTGAAATTGTCGGCTTACTAGGTAATGGTAGTGCCTACTATGCACCAGCAGCAGCGTGTGCCCAAATGGTTGAAATTATTATCAAAGATCAACGAAAAATTATCCCTTCTATTGCCCTATTAGAAGGAGAATATGGGTACCACGATCTCTTTTTAGGGGTACCAACTATTTTAGGTGGCAATGGCATCGAATCTGTCATTGAATTGCACCTAACAAATGAAGAACAAACAGCCCTTCAGCACTCTGCAGAGGCTGTGAAACAGGTAATTGCTATTTGCCAAAACATTGAATAGAGTAAACAGACTCTATTTTTCAATGGATCGAAAGGATCCCCAACTTTCTTTCCAATAAAGCTTCATGATAGCTCAAAAAATGTTTGATTGGAAACCGAACATGACTTGAAGGCTAGTATAAATCCCCAATTATCATAGAAAGCTCTCCTCTAATTATGGGAGCAGAAACTGTAGCAGACTTTAAAGTTTGCTGCAGTTTTTTTCATTCACAACTTATATCATAAAAATCATTATCGCTTCTACTATAATGAAATTAGGAGGGATGTGGATGAACAACATTGTACAGGAGATGATTGATTGGATTGAGCGTCACCTATCAGAAGGATTTTCATTGGAGCAATTAGGAAAGGATATGGGTTATTCTCCTTATTACTGTTCTTTTAAATTCCATCAGGCGACAGGGATGACGATTAAAAAATATCGATCACTACGTAAAATCTATCTTTCTACTACTGCATTAAAAGATCCCCAAAAGAAAATAATCGACATCGCCTTTCACTACGGCTTTTCATCGCAGGAATCCTTTTCTAGAGCTTTTAAAAGGTACTTTGGTATAAGTCCGAATGATTACAGAAAGTCCCCTCAACCTTTACAAACCTTTGTAAAGTTGAGATTACAGGAGGATGGTTGACGATGGATATTTCTCAGAAATTAAAAATTGAAGTATTACAAGAGAAGATTAATGCGCAATACGATCAGAAGCTATTGAATGTATTAAATGGTCAAATGATGTATGAGGAGTTCGCAAAACAACAATTAATGGGCAACAGTGATTACGTTCCTTTCAATGAAGCGATGTGTGCGAATCCAACGATTAGTCCGATTTTCAGTGAAGAATTTAATAAACTGCGCGCTATAGGGCATGAGGTGTCTTTACAACAATATGAGCAGGTGACATTGAATCCGTTAAAGCCATTGTTAACAAATGACTATGAATGTATTGTTTTATGGTTTGGAGATGATATGTTTTGTCAGATGAATTTATTGACAGTCCTCGCTTTCCTAGAGCAACAAAGCTATCAAGGCAAAGTCTATTATTATATGGTCAAGGAAATGACCTATGAAGTGGAAGAAACTGAGATAGAACTTGGACCATATGGGGAGGTCTATCAGGAGGTATTGATGCACCATCGTCTACCCAAGACAACGCTTATACCTGTTATGTATCAGGGCATTCAATTATTTTTCAGCTATTTAAATGAAGAGAATGAGATCACTACGTATATAAAAAAACACCTCCATCTATCTCAAAATGACCTGTTAAAGCAATTATTTTCTCTATTTCCACACTATGGATTGGGGGATAGACAATATATTAAAATAATAGAGAAGATAAAAAAGGAATATTCTGAATAATTACCCTGGAAAGTCCGCAATATACAAAATTTTCGAAAATATGATAAAATAATAACGTGAAAAGGAGGATGAATGCATGACTGTTCAACAATTTACAGACTATGTGAAGAAAATGCAGCATTATGAGGAAGCGCTCAATGTGATTTATTGGGATATGCGGACGGGTGCACCGAAAAAGGGGTTAGCACAACGTTCTGAGGTAATTGGTACATTATCAGCCTCCTTATTTGATATGCAGACGAGTGAAGAACTAGGAGAGCTTTTAGCAGCATTAGAGGCACAAAAAGCAGATCTTGACTATGTAACACTGCGTCTTGTAGAAGAAGTAAGAAAGAATTACGATCAAAATAAAAAAATTCCTGCGAATGAATACAAAGAATTTGTCATTCTTCAATCGAAGGCAGAAACGGCTTGGGAAGAAGCGAAGGCAACGAATAATTTTGCTCTATTCCTACCATACCTAGAAGAAATCATTCAATGGCAGAAAAAATTCATTCAATATTGGGGCATTAAAAATGGATCTCCATACAATACATTACTAGATTTATATGAGCCAGATATGACAACAGATGTCGTAGATCAAGTGTTTGGTGAATTACGAGAGTCTATTGTGACGCTTGTTCAAAAAATTGCTCATTCATCGAATAAGCCTGATACTAGCATGCTATTTAAGCATTTCCCGCGAGAGGCACAGCGTGAATTATCGTTAGAATTGCTTACTCAGCTCGGCTATGACTTTGATGCTGGTCGCTTGGATGAAAGTGTCCATCCATTTATGATCGGCTTAAATTATGGTGACGCGCGTATTACCACTAAATATGATGAAAATGATTTCCGTTCAGCTATTTTTGGCACGATTCATGAGTGCGGTCACGCCATGTATGAGCAAAACATTGATGAAAAACTTGCAGGTTTGCCATTAGCTACTGGTACATCGATGGGGATTCATGAATCACAATCATTATTTTATGAAAACTTTGTCGGCAGAAATGAAAAGTTCTGGGAGCATAACTACGAGCGTCTTCAACACTTCTCACCAGCTCAATTTGGCGATGTTGCATTAGACGAATTTTTACGTGCCATTAATATGGTCGAACCATCTTTCATTCGTATCGAAGCGGACGAGCTAACGTATCCACTACATATTATGATTCGCTATGAAATTGAACGTGACTTGTTCAATGGGGATTTACAGGCGAAGGATCTCCCACAGGTATGGAATGATAAATATGAGGAATATTTAGGTATTCGTCCTGAGACAGATGCACAGGGAGTATTACAAGACATGCACTGGTCAGGTGGCATGTTTGGTTACTTCCCATCCTATGCATTAGGAATGATTTATGCCGCGCAATGGAAGCATGCGATGGACAAGGATATTCCAAACTTTGATGAGCTACTAGAAAAGGGAGAGCTACTGCCTATTCGAGAGTGGCTAACTGATAAAGTTCATCAATATGGAGCATTGAAAAAGCCATTTGAATTGCTGAAAGAAGCGACAGGGGAAGGCTTAAATGCGAAGTACCTAGCAGACTATTTACAAGAAAAATATACAAAGCTATATCAGCTATAGAAAAACAAGCGATTTCTCTAAAATGAGAAATCGCTTGTTGCTTTGAAAATATTCTTACCAAAGCTTAAAGCCTTTGAGCCTGATGGTGAATTTGAAATAATTTCGAAGATTGGAATGGTGTAAGCTAATATAAATAAGGCTACTAAAATTACAAGTCAAGATTTAAAGTAAGCTACATTTCATGTTACATCAATATTTTTTATATAATGTTCAACATTATAAAGAGTCATTTTTAAATTGAACTATTGTGTTAAACAATCTGGCCAGATTGTTGAGTAAATATTTACTTATGTATGATGAACCGTATATAGTTTTTACTTTTTTGACCAATTAAAAATTTAGGGGTGATTAGTGGTGACACTTAAATGGTTGTGGATATTGGTTATTGCATTTTGCGTACTAGAATGGATTTCAATCCCATTTATAAGTGCATTTACAGGAAAATTGTATCAAGTAGTTGATGGTGTATTAATAATTACATTTATTATTTATCCATTATTTTTCTTGACTACTCTTTTATTATTACAAAAGGGGAATAAAAAAATTGGTGCAGTAATTTTGCTTATTCCACTAATTGTGTATGCCCCCGTGTTAATAAGTCTTCAAACGTTGGTTAAATAATGAATTACTAATTGAGTTAACGTAGTGCTTTGTACAACAAGAGTTTCAAAAATTATCGAACTTTAAAAAATTTAATCTATCCCATTAAATAAGAGCAAGCTTTGAACAATCATTTTTTCAAAATTTGCTCTTTAGTTTTGTTCTCATACCAAGGTTGATATCGTTAATTTAATCAAACTTTATTACAAATCAAATCTACATCAAGAAGCATTTGGGTATTTACGTTAGAATACGATTAAGTTTGTGAAGTAATGGACTTAAACTCGCAGGGTAGTTTAATACAAAAATTTCATGATATTATAAGAAATATATCAGCAAATTGAGACTAGGGATGATTAAATTTGCTGAAGGATTATTAGGTTTAGACTTAATGAAAACATGGGTGAATATCTGTTGTGAGTGGGAAAATCTAGTTGAATGATGTTTAAAATTCTTAATTGAAGGAACTCTTATTAATTGTTCTTTAGTCTAGTATCACATTAATTTTCTATTTGAATTTTATTAGAATTAATCTATAAATTGGTAAATTCAGGTATACTACAAGATATGCATTGGTCAGGCGGCATGTTTGGCTATTTCCCATCCTATGCTTTAGGGATGATTTATGCCGCACAGTGGAAGCATGCAATGGACAAGGATATTCCTAATTTTGATGAGCTATTAGAAAAGGGAGAGCTACTACCTATTCGTGAGTGGTTAACTGATAAAGTTCATCAATATGGTGCGCTGAAAAAGCCATTCGAGCTATTACAAGAAGCGACAGGGGAAGGCTTAAATGCGAAGTACCTAGCAGATTATTTACAAGAAAAATATACGAAACTCTATCAATTATAAAGTGAAAAAAGCGATTTCTCGTTACAGAGAAATCGCTTTTTTATAGGAAGATGCGTTTGGATGCTTACCACAATTGATAGCCTTTAGAGCCGGCTGGTGAGTTTGAAATAATATCGATAATTGGTACTGTGTAAGCGAATAAAATTAAGGCTACTAAAATAACAAGCCATATTTTAAAGTTTTCTAAAATAGCTGGTGTCGGACCGCTAAGCTCATGTACATCACCTACTGGGAATTCCTCTTCGCCTTTAGGTGCGAACCAAGCTAATTTCACGACGATATAAATGATCACTAGGATGGCGATAAAGAGGATTGTTCCACCCACAGCTTGCGCGATTTGATAAGGAATCCAATCGTAAGCCTGCTGAGCGCCACCATATTCTGAGTAATCTGAGCGACGAGGTGCGCCAAACAGACCAGCAATATGCATTGCTGAAGACATAATCGTCATACCAGTACCCCATAAGATACCAGCGAAATTACTAAGATTATTTAAAGACTTCGAAAGTGTACGACCTGTTAAATGTGGAATTAACCAGAATGCCGCACCGAAGTAAGTTAAAACAACAGCTGTTGCAATCGTTAAATGGAAATGCCCTGTAACCCAAATGGTATTATGAATTAATTGATTCATTTGATAAGAGGCATTGACAATACCGCCTGCACCCCCTGGAATAAATGACACCATACCGATAAATGGTACGAAGAAACGAGCATCCTTCCAAGGTAATTTTTTAAACCAACCAAATAGTCCTTTGCCACCTAATTCACGTCCACGTAACTCGAACATGGCAAACATCGAGAAGGCTGTCATTAGAGAAGGCACGATTACAGCAAATGTTAAAACAACTTGAATGAACTTCCATGTACCATCAATACCAGGCTCTGTTAACTGATGGTGAATCCCAACAGGAATAGAGAAGAGTAAGAACAGCATAAACGAAAGTCTTGCTAAAGAATCGGAGAAAATTTTTCCGCCAATTACTTTTGGAATAATCACGTACCAAACCATATAGGCAGGTAATAACCAGAAGTATACGAGTGCATGGCCAAAATACCAGAAAAGTGTACGTGATAATGCCACATCGACACGTTCAATTAAACCTAAGGACCATGGTAATAATTGAATTAAAACAGAGGCTGCCACACCAAGCGTTGCCACGAACCACATTAAATTATTAACAACTACCATAAATGATAGTAACGGGCTACGTTGTCCACTCGCTTTATTTTCTTTGCGCCACTGGACATAACGTAAAATTTGACCTGCGCCGCCAACCCAAGAACCAACAACGACTAATGTAAGACCTAAATAGAAAATCCAATGTGCCTTTAATGGTGCATAGAAGGTATAAAGAACAGTTGCTTTATTCAATAACACCATCGTTGCGGCAGCAGCTGTCCCGATAGTCATTAACCAGAAACCAATCCAGCCAAGTCTTCTCTGAGTATCAGTGAATGTACCAGATGTTCGACTTACACTTGCAATTTGGAAGCCGTAAATAAAGAATGTAGTTAATATAAGACCGAGTAATACACCATGAACTGTTAATACTTGATAATAACCAATGCCTGCTGGTAAAGTAAATTGACCAGAACGTACAAAAACCTGTAATAAACCTGCAAGACCACCTAATAACAATGCGATAAATGCCACGTAAATATGTGCCATTGCTAGCTTTGCATCTCGACGATCCACTTTTGTCATTGAATTAGTGTGACTCATTTGAATCCACCACCTTTAGCATAGAGTGCATCATCGTATGTCCAGTACCACAATACTCATTACATACGATTAAAAACTCGCCAACCTTATTGACTTCTGTCACATATTCCGAAATATAGCCAGGCTCAAGCATCATATTGATATTCGTACCTGCAACCTCAAAACCATGCATAACATCCTCGCTTGTTGCGATAAATTTCACTTTTGCACCAAGTGGAACCTCAATTTGTGGAGGATTATAATTGAATGCAGAAGCAACTACCACCACTTCGTAATCCCAATCCTTACCTTCTACCTTATGGACACCTGGATTATCAAAAGGTGCTGTCTCTTTCACTTTCTCGTAATCTAGTGTTTTTTTACCATTGTTTGGATGAGAGCCTTGATGAAATGCTCCGATACCGAGAATGATCAGGAATGCCACTAAAGTGGTAACTCCAAAAACAAGCCAGTATTTCTCATACTTATGTATGTGCATATGTTTCTGTCCCTTCTTCGTAGATTAAAACCGTCCAATGAACAAATCGAAGCAGTACACCCAAAGTAAAATGATGATAATACCTACTCCAAAAACTGCATAGAGTGAACCTTTTAAATTTTCATCTGACTTCTTTTTGTTTGCCATTTTTGCTCCTCCTACGCTTTTTATTGTTGTGTTTCTTACTGTCATCATATAAAAATCCCCTACATTTTGATGTGAAAAAAATCACACTTCTAGGGGAATTATGTGAAAAAAGTGTGAAGAATTTAAGAGAGAAAAAAAACAAGCCATCTCAAAAGTCATTGAGATGGCTTGTTTAATGATTATAATTAACTTTTTTTAATAAAAATAATAGATTTTAAGGAAGGAGAACTGTCCTTCTTATTTCTTTTGGGCAAACGGCAAGTCTTACAAATAAATGCTGAATGTCTTGCATACAATGTCTTATTTGGAACAGACTTAAAACCTATTATGCTCTATTCCGCTTCTTCTTCAATTGTTAATAGAACTGTTAGGGCACCGACGCTTGGGACCGAAACTGGGAGTGCAAAGGCCTTTTCAAAGCCATATAATTTTGTATTGCCCACCATCACCGTTGGCGGAGTGATATCAATTTCTAAGCTTTCTTGTCCAACAGCTGTACATAAATTTCCTGCAATCATGTTACCAAATTCCCCTGTAAAGGATTCTAGCATTTCTCCTTCAAGCGGCATACCGAACATGGTACTACCGATCCCGCTGAACACTTCGGGAGAGGAGTCAATGATGACGCGTCCCTTTAAATCTCCGATTAAGCCAATTAATACGCCCATTTGTTGTTGTTGAAAGGGTTCAGAAATAATACTAGGCGACTTTACTTCTATATCCATAGGAAGAATGGTTTTTAAAGCGTGAATTGTCCCGTTTAAAATAGTTTGAAAGTACTTCGAATTACTCATCATTACCGCATCCTTTTTCCGACTTTTCTACATCTTACCATGTAAAAAGGGTAAGATGAAAGTATGTCTTGACGAATTCACGTGAAATTTATAATATATTAATGAGAATGATTTTCAAATTCAATGTAAACGTCTGAAAACTTAACGAAAAATAACGAAGAAGGAGCGGTTCGCAATGACATTCGTATTGATTGGAGCAGCTGTCGTGATCTATATTGGAGTTGGAAAATACGTCATGAACCAGGCAACTGCACATTTGAAATAAGAGCTAAACAAAAGAGTATGAAGCTGCTGTGCTTCATACTCTTTTTCATGATGTTAAGAAAGAAAATAGATGTGCAGAAAAGGGCTTTAGCAAGTGTCCATTTTCACTTACCCTCCAGGATCTTATCTGTAACACTCATCGCCTATGAGTGACACGGTCTCCTCTGCAATCAACCAAGTTACAAAAGTTTCTCCATAGTAATATAGGAGGGAAAAGAATCGGCTCTTTTTTTACATGTTTTTGTTCAAGGGAAATATTTGTTTTTTCAGAAATCTATTGTAAAATGAAGCAAACCTTTAAGGTTATTTAAAGAAATTAGGTGACAAATATGACAAAAATATTAGTAACAGGGTTTGAGCCATTTCTTGATTATAAAATAAATCCAACGATGCAAATTGTGAAAGCATTAAATGGAAAGAAGATAGATAGCTATGATATCGTCGGACGAATTCTATCTGTAGATTTTCAGCAATCAGCGGAGCAATTAAAACAACATATAGAAGAAGTGAAACCACAAATCATTATTTCATTAGGATTAGCTGGAGGACGTTTTAAAGTGACACCCGAGCGCATTGCTATTAATGTGAAAGACGGAGAGCCTGATAATAATGGCTATACACCAGTTGATGAGCGCATCCATGAGGAGGGGGCAGATGCTTATCTAACAAACTTACCGATTCGCAGTATGGTAAATCGTTTGCAGGCAGAAGGATATCCAGCGGAAATCTCCAATACAGCGGGTACATACTTATGTAATAACATTATGTATGAGGGGCTTGCTTATGCGCAGCAACATGAAGGGGTTCGTGCTGGCTTTATTCATATTCCAGCATCATTTGAGCTGGCAATCCAACATGGCAAAATTCCAGGCTGGAGTATCGGAGATTTGATAGCTGCGGTACAGCTTTGTATTGAGGAGACGGCACGTGCAACCAATCATTGATTTTCCGCATTCCATGTGGATTAGTCAACATACTATTCGTTTTGCATTCAAAGAGGTAATTTCCCACTCAAACTTTCACGCGGTCCAAGCGTTCAATCGATTTCTGAAACAGCAGCTACAGCATAACCTAGTCGAAAGTGTTGCAAGCTACCACACTGTGACAGCTTATATTAAACAAAAAATAGATGTTGAACGTTTAAGGATGCAGTGGCTTGAGATGCAAGCCTCCACAACCATTGACGAAGGAACGAATCGACTTTTAAAAATACCCGTCTGCTATGATGAGGAATTTGCCTTAGATCGCAAGCGCGTAATGAATTTCACAGGATTACCTTTTGAGGACATTAAAACATTGCATATGTCCAAAAGCTATTATGTGTATTTAATCGGCTTTTTACCAGGGTTTCCATACTTAGGTGAGCTTGATTCTAAATTATTTGTGCCACGCTTACAGAAACCAAGGGCATCTGTATCAGCGAGTTCAGTTGGGATTGGGGGTGGACAAACGGGAATCTATCCTGTTGATTCACCTGGAGGCTGGAATATTATAGGGAAAACACCGTTTGATTTATTTGATGTTCATGGCAAAGAGCCATTTTTATTTGAACTTGGTGATGAAGTTCAGTTTTATGAAATAACCCAACAGCAATTTTGGGAAATGAAAAGCAAAGGAGTGTAGCAATTGAAGCCACTTCTGCTTGTAACAAAACAAGGGGTTTTTGGAAGCTTACAAGATAAAGGAAGGTTCGGCTATCGGGCATTTGGTATTCCGTTATCTGGACCAATGGATCACCGATCGTTTAATGCGGCTCAAAGAATCTTACATCACCATCATGATGAAACGTCTTTTGAAATGTTTATAGGTGGTTTTGAATTTGAGGCGCTGGCTGATTGTGTTTATGTATTAACAGGAGGACATGGTACATGCTTGGTTAATCAAGTACCAATCGAAATGTGGAAAACATTCCATTTAACGAGGGGAGATAGATTATCTATCAAGAGTGTCCATCAAGGCTCTATTGTTTACTTAACTCCATTAGGAGGTTTTCGTACAAACGATGAGCTTGGTAGCCAATCCTATCTTCCGCTTGGGAATTTGGGAACATGCATTACAAAAGGAAGTATTTTATATGGGCAAGTATCACCATCTCTAAAAAATAATAGAGGGCTATATGCACCCTATCGTCCGCGTTTTGACAGTTCCATAACGGCTCGACTGTTTAAAGGACCTCATTTTCATTTATTTACAGAAAAAAGTCAGCAACAATTTTTACAAAATCCTTTTCAATTTATTGGCGGCAATCGTATGGGCTACTACATCAAAGGACCTGCCTTAGAACTTCAGGAAATGAAGGATATTCTGTCAGAAGCTACACAGTTCGGAACAATCCAAGTGCCTCAAAGTGGTGATCCCATTATCCTAATGGCTGATGCTCAAACAGTAGGAGGCTATCCTATTATTGCAACAGTTCATGAAGAAGATTTACATAAAGTAGCGCAAATGCGTATGTTTAACACAATTCACTTTGTACTGGAGGAAACATGATGTCAATTGATATCAATTGTGATCTAGGTGAAAGCCACGATGCTTTTATAACGGGTAAGGATGAAGAACTATTAGACTATGTAACGTCCATCAACATTGCATGCGGCTATCATGCGGGACATCATACAATCATGCATCAAATCGTACGTAGCGCCATTCGTAAAAACGTTCACATTGGTGCGCATCCAGGCTATCCAGATCGAGAGGGGTTTGGTCGCCGTAACATGGAATGTAGCTCAGGTGAAATTTACGATATGATGGTTTATCAAATTGGTGCCTTACAAGCATTTGTGGAGATTGAAAATGGTACGCTTCATCATGTTAAACCACATGGCGCACTTTATAATCAATGCGCGAATGACCATGAAAAAGCGTTGGCTGTAGTCAATGCAGTGTATGATCTTAATCCACAGCTTATTTTATATGCCTTATCTGGTAGCCTCATCGTAGAGATTGCTAGAGACAAAGGGCTTCAAGTATATGAGGAGGTTTTTTCGGATCGACGCTATAACAATGACGGCACTTTAGTGAACAGACAGGAACCAAATGCCTTAATACAATCGGAAGAAGAAATGCTAGTGCATGTAAAAGGTATTTTGACTGCTAATGAAGTGTTGTCAGTCCAGTTCAAAAAAATTAAAGTTGCAGTCCAAACCTTATGTATACATGGAGATGGTTCACATGCACTAGACTATGCGAAAAAAATTGCAGGTCTCAAAAAGCGATTACAATAAAATGTAAAAATGGATGCCCTAAACAAGGCATCCATTTTATTTAGATTGTTGTCACTAGCTCCACTGCTTCTAGCACAATTGGCGTACCAGCAGAAAGAGTACCTGTGACAGTATTGAACGTTATTTCAGTTGTAGAAACTGTATAGGCACCACCCTCCTGTAGAACACCATTGATATATAAGTTATAGTAACCATTTGCGACTTCCGGGAATGCTGTTGCTGCTGTACCGCTATCATTTAAAAACGTTGTTGCAGCGACTGTTGTGCCATCTGCAATGGCAAGGGGTGCAGCTAAGACGTTAAAAAATCTTGTAGAAGTACCTGTTACATTGACGTGAATATTAATAATGGAAAGTGCCACCTGATTCACCTCCTTTCATTTCCTTTATTTTGTTGTAAAGCCTAGCGATTCAATAATGATGGGTGTTCCTCTATACAATGTGGCATTATAGGGTACGATTGTCAGGGAGGCTGGGGTTACCGTATAAATGCCGCCTTCCTGCATCACTGCATTAATATAAAGGTTAACGTAACCATTGGGTGAAAAAATTGTAAACTCAGTAACGGAATTTGCTTCATCATTCCAAAAGAGATCGGCTGGAAGAGTTGCCCCATTCGATAGATCAAGATCAGCTGTAACGATATAAAAATATCGGTGGATTGTTGGGATAATCATACCTTCAGGGACTATTTCAGGAGGATTAATGGGTATTCCGTTTGTTGCTTTTATACGGGGCCAGATAAATCGCTCCTCACAGTTACATGAACAATATTTTTCAATGATTTGATGAGACTTAGGATTTATCATATGGCATCACACTCCCTTCATAAAAAAATAACTTTGCCCCGAATATGCTTACTATAAAATATGAAGAAAAAATAAAAAGAACTAGTTGACCATCTATCATTTGGCATAGATTTTTTGTATAAACATGTTTTTCTAAGGATGGAAACGTTGGCATATATGCTTTAAATTAGTGTTATACTTTGCTAGTTGAATAAGGTAGAATACTAATTATGAATAATTAATGAAAAAGGGGTTACTGGTTTCATGAAAGATTTTGAACAACAATTGGAGGGGCTATTAAAGCAAGCCTCTTTGCAATACATAATTTATCAGCATAATGGTGATACAGAGCGCATGGATAAAACATCACTTTTTGCTCGAAAAATTCAGCAAAAAGAGTATGTGATTGGCTTT
The DNA here is from genome assembly GCF_028872195.1 of Lysinibacillus sp. G01H. NCBI lineage: Bacteria > Bacillati > Bacillota > Bacilli > Caryophanales > Bacillaceae > Lysinibacillus > Lysinibacillus sp. G01H. Next base: position 1,627,438 of record NZ_CP118397.1, read on the forward strand.
GCAGGCCATTTCTCTGCAGGGAAGTCCAGTATGATTAATGCGCTGTCTGGTGAAAATCTGCTGGCATCTAGTCCTATTCCAACAAGTGCAAACATCGTAAAAGTTCATAAATCAGAGGAAGACTATGCGATTGTTTATATGCACAATGAAAAGCCTGTAAAATTTGAGGCTGGCTATGATTTTAAAACAGTAAAAGAGCTAAGTAAAAATGGGGATTTAGTGTCACAAATTGAGATTGGACACAGTGCCTCTACACTACCACTAGGTGTCACTGTAATGGATACGCCAGGGGTAGACTCCACAGATGATGCGCACCGCATGTCAACGGAATCAGCATTACATATTGCCGATATCGTATTTTATACAATGGACTACAACCATGTGCAGTCGGAATTAAATTTCCAATTCACAAAGCAATTAATGAAATATAATCCAAATGTTTATTTAATTGTCAACATGATTGATAAGCATAAAGATAATGAATTGAGCTTCGAAGAATTTAAAGCAACTGTTCATCAATCCTTTGCAGCATGGGGTGTTGTACCGAAAGGTGTTTTCTTTACTTCATTAAGAGAGCCTGAGCATCCACATAATGATTTTGAGGCAGTTAAGAAAATTGTGATGGACAGTATGAATGATTGGCAGGAGCAGCTTGTACAAACAGCTACGAATACATTGCGTTTATTGCAAAGCGAGCATGACAATTATTTAATGGAAGAAAGACAGGATCGTTTGGCAATTGATGAAGAAATTTTAAGTGCGGATGACTGGGCACACCATCAGGATATTTTAGAGCAATACAATAAATTAAATCGTCAGGTTGAATTATTCTCAGTAGAAGCTTGGAACGAAACGTTTGAGGAGCAACGTAAGGAGCTGCTCGCTAATGCTGCAATTATGCCAGCTGATTTACGCGATCGCTTACGCCTTTATTTAGAAAGCATGCAGGAAGGTTTTAAAGTTGGGGGGCTCTTTACTGCAAAGAAAAAAACAGAGGAAGAGCGAAACCGACGCAAAGAAGAAGCGTATAGTGCCTATCAAAATGTGGTCCATGCACAAATCACGGGGCATTTAAAAGGTCTTATGAAAAAGGCATTGAAGGACGTTGGTGCATTAAATGAGGAACGTGCCGCAGCCATTGATGCCTATGTATTTGACTTACCTTTTTCATTGATTGAGCAGCAAGTTCAAACAGGCGCTATTTTAACAGGTGATGCTGTGTTAAACTTCGCTAACCGTATCGCAGAAGCAACAAAGCGCTACTTCATTCAGGAGACAGATAGCTGGAAAAATGCGCAAGCGACAACTCTTGAAGCTGTTGCAACAGAAACTGCCGCACCATCAAAATTAAAAATGGCGGGTATGCAGGACAAAGTAGATGCCATTAATGCGGTCCTTGAAATTGAAGGCTATCAGCAATATAGTGCAAGTACTATGCATCAAGCGAGCAATGAAATTCGTACAGTTGCCAATCAACAGCTTACTAATTGGGAACAATCATTTAAACAAGATTTAGCAGAAATTCGTTTATTTGACGAGTCTATGTTGCAGCCAAAAGAGCAAATCATCCAACAAGAGGAAGCTCAGCAAGCTACTAGTGCAACGACTCTACCAATCGATGGTGTGATTAACCGTGCACTTCATACTGCTAATGCAGTCAAAGAGGTGCAAGGCTTTGCCGAAGTAGCCCAATACCTTGAAAATAAAGTAGAACGACTACAGAAAAAAGATTTTACCATTGCATTGTTTGGCGCATTCAGTGCTGGGAAATCTTCCTTCTCGAACGCTTTAATGGGAGCCAAGGTGTTACCTGTATCACCAAACCCAACAACTGCGGCCATCAATAAAATTCGTCCAGTTACACCTGAACATCCACATGAAACAGCGGATGTACAGCTTAAAACTGCTGAACAAATGCTAGAGGATATTCAAGGCTCCTATGCGGCGATTGGTTTGTCTGTATCGACATTGGAGGAAGCCTATAATCGTGCTGATGAAGGGCTTGCAGTTCAGTTAACGGACGAACGTTTAAATGTTCATAAATCATTTATTCGTGCCTATAAAGAAGGCTATCCAACCTTTAAGTCTGAGTTTGGTTCTATCCTTCGCGTAGACCGTGAAGAGTTTGAAAAATTTGTAGCACAAGAAAATAAATCTTGCTTTGTTGACAATATTGACTTCTATTATGATAGCCCATTAACACGTATGGGCGTGACACTTGTTGACACGCCAGGAGCGGACTCTATTAATGCCCGCCATACAGGCGTAGCATTTGAATATATTCGTAATGCTGATGCCATCCTATTTATTACGTACTATAATCATGCCTTTGCCAAAGCTGACCGAGAGTTTTTAATACAACTTGGTCGTGTGAAGGATGCATTTGAGCTAGATAAAATGTTCTTTATTGTCAATGCAATTGATTTGGCAACAACAGATGAAGAACAGGAAGATGTAAAAGGCTATGTACGCTCAGAGTTACAACGCTTTGGCATTCGCTTCCCGAGACTATATGGGGTATCTAGTCTTTTAGCGTTGGAAGAAAAGGTAGAAGGTGCCGATTTAACATCAGGTATGCCACCATTTGAAAAAGACTTCCATACATTCTTAAATGATGAGTTGAGTGCATTAGCCGTTCAAGCTCTTGCAGAGGAAGTTGATAAAACGGAGCAACGTTTGGCGGATTTAATTGCCCAAACAGAGGAAAACTTAAAACGTAAAGATGAGCGACTAGAGGAATTAACAACACTTGAACAACATATTCAATCGAAGTACAGTGTACTGAATACGAGCATGTTAGAGAGTGAAACAAAACAGGAGCTTGATGAGCTACTTTATTATGTTCTTCAACGTGTTTATTATCGTTACCCTGAGTTCTTTAAGGAAGGCTACAATCCTTCTACCTTTGCTGCAATGCCAGCACAACAAGCATTGGAGCATGCATTAAAAGAAGTGATGCAAAGCTTGCGTTTTGATTTTACTCAAGAAATGCGTGTAACAAACTTCCGTTTATCGCAGTTCATTAGCAAAAAGATACAACAACGTTTTAAAGATGAAGTACGCGAATTGAAAGAGTTAAATCGAAGCTTCTCATTCCTAGCCTTTGAATCTTCTGAGCCAAATTTATTGGATTTTGAAGGACCGTTTGCGGATATTTCCAAATATGCTAGCGTAAAATCTCATTTCCGCAATCAAAAAGCTTTCTTTGAAAAGAACGAAAAAGTGAAGCTAAGTGAGGCACTAGAAGCTGTAACAAAACCCGATGCACAAGATTATTTAGATGCACAGAAAGTTTCCCTCATGACATGGGCGATTACGTTTATTGCAGAGGAAGCCGAAAAATTACGTTACTATATTTATCATCAAGCGCTTGAACAAATTGACACAGAAAGATTAGCCTTACAAGAAGAGAGTCGTTTAGCTTCTTGGAAAGCGATTTACGCACAATTACAATACGCATGAGGTGATTCCAATGGGAAAAGTATTCAAATCAGTGGATGAAATTCAATTTGATGGTGTCCGTTTTATCGATGCTCGTTACGATCTTCAGGACAAAGAGGCCGGCAAAAAGGCATTCGAGGACGGTCATGCTACTGGTGCTATCTATATTGATTTAGAACAGCAGTTATCGGATATGGATAGTAAAGACGGTCGTCATCCGATGCCAAGCAAAGAAAAATTGGCATCCGTTTTTCAAGAACTAGGATTACGCTATGAAGATCAGATTGTAGTTTATGACCAAGGAGCAGCTCCATTTGCCCCACGCGCCTGGTGGATGCTAACCTATGCTGGTTTCCCAAATGTAGTGATTGTCAACGGAGGTGCCCCAGCACTAGAGGCGAAAATTCCTTTTACCAAGGATATTATTAAATATCCCCCAACCATCATTGAGTTTGATTGGAAAGATGAGCTTTATGCACCACGCCAAGCCGTAAAAGCCATTGTGGATGGAGAGGTGAAAGCCACTTTACTCGATGCGCGTGCTGCTGCAAGGTACCGAGGAGAAGTAGAGCCATTGGATAAAGTAGCAGGTCATATCCCAACTGCGAAAAACTTTGACTGGGAGCAATTGAAGTCAAATGGTCAACTAAAGGCAAATGATGCATTACGTCAAAAAGTTTCACCTGATGAGCAGGTTGTTGTTTACTGTGGCAGCGGCGTAACCGCCTCTCCTCTTTATGCTGTGTTAGCAGATGAAGGCTATGACAACATCCAATTATATGTAGGTAGCTTCAGTGATTGGATTACAGAATATGACGTGGAAAAAGGCACAAACGAATAAAAAGAAACGCTCACTTCGGTGGGCGTTTTTTTATATAGTGCGGTGGATATAGCGTAAAGTAGAGGTTAGAATTTAATGTAGCGGATAACCTCTTCAGATTGGCGGATACGGAAGAAAAAATGGAGGATAGAACGTTCAAAGTGACGGATAGAATTTAATGTAGCGGATAACCTGCTCAAAGTGGTGGAAAAGAATGAAAAAATGAAGGATAGCCCTTTGAAAGTAGTGGATAGAATTTAATACCTGATCAAAAAATCCATCAAAGTGGAGAGAGCATGCAAGGTTGCAAAGCTAAAATGCATAGTTTAAGAGTCTAATAGATAAAGGGGGATGAGGGAGTGCAGGAATCGCATGAAGAACTTCCTGAGAGGTGGGTGTTGGAGGATATGATAATGAAGCTTTATTGAGATTCTATCATGATTATACATTGCCTCAGGTGGCTTAAGTATTGCAGCGGAAATTAGGGACGACCAAAACCATTTTATAAATTAAAGCAGGCACTGGAACAGGAGGGGGAAGGGTGAACGATCTAAAAAAGCAGATGGATCTAATAGACATTCCAGAATCGTTACATCAGCGTAGTCAACAAGGCATTGAACAAGCAAAAAAAGAGCAGTACAAAACTAAGAGCTGGGTGCCCAAGATTGCTGTAACACTTGCGGCGGGTGGATTTGTGGCATTAATGAAGGGGGAACAGCACTTAGATAATGCTCGGGCTAGTGCGTTAATGTCACAATTAGATAATTTACCTCCGCCGATGTATTGGATTTTGGCTATTTTATGCCTATTCATCATACTATTCATCTCTAGAAAAAAGCTTAATCAGAAAAAGACAATTGGTGTTGCCATAGTTTCGATTCTACTGATCGGTAACAGTACGATTTTTTTACAACATCAATTAAGAAAACCAGTTGTGGTGCCTACTGTAATTGAAGTTACGGATAGCTCACAGAATGCTTTAGAGATACGCTATATTACAAACAAGTATGACCATCGATATGTTAAATATTTGCAGGCAGAAGATGTGCAATTACCAATAGTATACGATCAAATGGAGCAAGAGAATTTAGTAAATGGTTTTTATTATCCATTCGATACTTCGCAAGATTTACTCTATCAAAATGTTCGATTAGCTTTTTTTCAGCTTGATTTAAACACGATGAAAAAAGTGATGGCAAGTGAGACTGTTTATCTTTTACTAAATGACGGGATGAAATTGCCTGCCCCAATTCATTTTACGAGGGAAGTCTTCATTGATGAAAAACAGATCATGAATAATAGCTATAGTCAGTCACAACATGATTCGGAACAAATCATTTCATTTATCCTTCAACAGGATGCTATTTTTGATGCATTTTATGTTCCCGCTGCATTAGAGGGTAAGATACTATTGAAAGAATGGAGATTAAATGATCAGCGTTACACAGCAAGTGATTTTCCTTTTTCAGTGACGAAAGGTCAACGCTTGGAGATGACTATTCAATTGAAGGAAGCCCCCTTAGATATCAATACATCCATAGGTTTTAGTGGCCCGGATGGTTATTTAACTAAAAGATTATATTCACAAGCGTATTTTACGACAAATTTGGTGAAAAAGGTGCGTGAAAACAATGAGTGAATCTACACAACAGGTAAAACTTTTACAATGGTTAGCAGTGGCGCTCTTTTTTCAATTGATCTATTTAAATGTTTTTAAATACGCTAATCTTGTACAAGATATCCTTGTTTATGGGGCCTATTTAAAAAGTCTTTCGTTCTATAAAGAAAAGGCACCTATCAAAACATATATGGCCTGCGCTCTGATGATAACCTTGATGAGTACCATCTTTTCTTTCCATCTTCTCTTTTATTGGAGTACGGTTTTAATTCAAGGAATTGAATTGCTGATTATAATGGAATTTGGAAAAATTTTATTATGCATTGAACAAAAACACGATGTACAGGGTACAACTACAAGAGTGATGAAAAAATATATAGCGATATCCTTTGCCGTCATTATTAGTTGGACACTATTGATGAATGTTATAAGTGATTGGCAGATGGGATTATTGTTCCTGGGCGCATTGCTTTTATTGGCTGTAAATTTACGGTTATTTCTTCATGTGTTAGCACTTCGTAAACATGTAAAAAGCAAATCCTTTGTTGTTACCTACTTACAAAAATGACTCACCATTCATTTTATGCTACACTTTTTGTACAAGGGGCAAAGGGGGAGCAGGATGTTTAAACGGGAGAAAAGTATCGAGATTCAGCAGCATCGCGGTGTACAATGTGCGCATGGGAAAGTTGCGGTTCAGGGGGTTGGTATGAGTGTGTACAGCTTTTTTGTGGATGGGTTACTGATTGATACAGGTTCCTACTCACTGTCGCAGGAATTTCAAACCTTTTTTAAGGATATACCGATAGAGCAATTGGCATTAACACATTCACATGAGGATCATGCTGGAAATGCAGCGTGGATTCAACATCATAAGAATGTACCTATTTATATTCATCGTGATTCAGTCAATCTTTGTGCTGAGGATGGAGAATATCCACTCTATCGTCAGGCATTGTGGGGGGAACGACCAGCGTTTGTTGCCCAACCATTTGGTCAAACATTACAAACGAACGCAGCAACATGGGATGTCATTGAAACACCTGGACATACAGCGGATCATCTTTCTTTTTACAATCGAGAAACAGGCGCTATGTTTACAGGAGATTTGTTTATCCAGCCAAAGACGAAGGTTGTGCTTGATGAAGAAAATATTGTCCATACCCTGGCGTCTTTGAGGAAAATAGTAAACTATGATTTCAATGTCGTCTATTGCTGTCATGCAGGCTTTATAGAGGATGGTCGAACGAAAATACAAGAAAAAATTACTTATTTGGAAGACATGCAAGGAAAAGTGAAACAATTATTTATGCAAGGTTATTCTGTTGAAGAAATCACCAAAACAATTTTTCCTCGTGATTATCCGATTACAAAAGTTTCGGGAGAGCAATGGTCTTCCAAGCATATCATTACGGCCTTTATTAATCATTTTACCGAAGAGTCCTATATATAGGGCTCTTTTTTTGGCTTGTTAAGAATTTCACAAATACTTTGATCTGTATAATAAAAAACTTTGTGAAAAAATGTGAATAAATTGTGACGAAGTCAATCAGGGCAATGGATGCGCTTACAAAAGTTTGTGAAAAAATTCTCATTTACATAAGAAAAATACTATGTGAAAAGTTGAACAGGCTAAACGGCTCTATGTGTACACTTTATAATGTGTTAACAATTGCATTAATTATCTTAAAATAATTGATTGTGAAACGTTTAATTTGACAGAAAAATGTAATGAAAGTCATTAAACATTGAACTATTGAAGTTAAAAATAAATTGACAGAAAATTCGTTGACTATATTTTCACAAAGTATTATGATTCTGAAATATAATAAAAAACCAAAGGGAAAAGGATGGGATAGAATGGACGTAATGAAAAAGGCATTAGAAATGCATGCACACTATAGTGGGAAATTAGAGGTGAGCTCAAAAGTACCTGTACAAGATTCCTATGATCTTAGCTTAGCTTATTCACCAGGGGTAGCAGCGCCATGTGTGGAAATTGAGAAAAATCCTTCGCTTGTGTACGACTATACAATGAAGGGGAATATGGTAGCTGTTGTATCTGATGGGACAGCAGTTTTAGGGTTAGGAGATATCGGCCCGAAAGCTGCCTTACCTGTAATGGAAGGGAAGGCGATTTTACTAAAGCGTTTTGCCAATGTTGATGCTTTTCCAATATGCTTAGATACAAAAAATACGGATGAAATCGTCAGCATTGTGAAGGCGCTTGCCCCGACATTTGGTGCGGTAAACTTAGAGGATATTTCAGCACCAAGATGCTTTGAAATTGAGGATCGCCTACGTCAAGAATGTGATATTCCAGTTTTTCATGATGATCAGCATGGAACAGCGATTGTTGTAGGAGCAGCGATGATTAATGCCAATCGTATTGTGAAAAAGGATGTAGCAACGATGAAGGTTGTGATTAATGGTGCTGGTGCTGCAGGCATTGCAATCTTACGTATACTTGTGCAAATGGGCTATAAGAATATTTATATGTGCGATACAAAAGGTATTATTTATGAGGGTCGTACAGAGGGGATGAACCCGATTAAAGAAGCGGTTGCTCATTTGACGAATCCAGAGAAGCAACATGGTACACTAGAGGATGCACTAACAGGTGCAGATGTCTTTATTGGAGTTTCTGTAGCCAATCTATTAACGGAGGCACATATTGCGTCCATGAATGAAAATCCAGTTGTCTTTGCCTTAGCTAATCCAAATCCTGAAATTACGTATGAAAATGCCAAAGCATGGGGGGTACGTGTGATGGGAACGGGACGTTCTGATTATCCAAATCAGATTAATAATGTTCTCGCATTCCCTGGTATTTTCCGTGGAGCTTTAGATGTGCGTGCTACGGATATTAATGAGTCAATGAAGCTAGCTGCTGTAGAAGCGATTGCCTCCCTTGTGAGTGATAAGGAACTAAAGGAAGAATATATTGTTCCTAAGTCTTTGGACGAACGCGTAGTGGCTATCGTCTCACGCGCAGTAAGTGGGGCAGCTGTTGAATCTGGCGTATCTGAGCTATTCCAGCAAAGTACAGCACTTTCTGTCTAATAAAATTAAAAAAGCAGATAGAGAAAAGTTTCAGGCTTTTTCTCTATCTGCTTTTATTATTATGCTGTATCAAGTTAACAAAGGCCTTATCTCAAGTTTTTAGACCATGCCAACACCAATAATTCCGATGAGTATGACAAAGAAAAGAACAAATAATACGATGAAGATAATAATGGCTGGAATAAAGATGGTGAAGAAAGCCATCCAGTTCGAAATTTGGTGTGCTTCAGCGACTACACCTACAGAAATAACAAATGACCAAATCGTCACAATGATGCTTACTAAAATAGTTGGCCAAAAAATCCACGGTAATGAACCCATAAAATTAGGATCCAATAATGAATCGGGTGAAGTCATTAACCAAATAATATAAAGTGGAATCAGTACGATATATGGGATTGCTGTTAAGCTTAACCCCTTAAATAAGTCCGAGTAAGTCCCAGTACCTTTAAATAATTTCCCGAATAGCCAAGAGATGAGTGCAGAAATAGCTGTGCCAATCACACCTGCGATTGGAGCAAAAATGACACATAATAGGACTAAAAGCCATGGCGAAAAATCAGGGAGAAATTCTGAATCAATTAATCCAGACATAAGAGAGCCAATATAACCAATAGACAAAACCAAAATTGCAAAGCCGATAGATTTTTCATTAATCATATAACGAGTCGTTTGCTTTGGATGCATCCAAACTGATAAAAATGGATTTAGTTTTGACCTTTCTTCTTTCGATGTCTCATTCAAGTTTTCCATCAAACTACCTCCAAAATAATAGAATAATTGCTTGTTACATATAGTTAATATACGAGAGAAGTAAAGAAAAGTTTCATGGAAAATAAAAATTAGCCCACACATAAAAAAAGAGTCGTAATTGTCGACTCTTTTAAAGGTTGTTTCTATTATTCAGCTAACATAATTTTCTCAAGTTCTAACGGCTCAATATATTGCTCACCTTTGTAAGCACGCATATTACCGCCTGAAATTTCATCGATTAATAAAATTTCATTCGTTTTCGCATCGCGGCCGAATTCTAATTTAATGTCATAAAGCGTTAAGCCTTTTTTAGCAAGCTCTGCCGCTACAAATTTGGAAATTTCAATTGTACGTTGTTTTAAAATGGCGTATTCTTCATGAGTTAACAGGTTTAACATCGCTAAAGCATCTTCAGAAATTGGAGGATCTAAACGATCATCATCTTTGATTGTTACTTCTACAAAGGAGTCTAAATCTTGTCCTTCTTTTACATAGGCACCATAACGGCGTAGGAATGAACCAACTGCCTTGAAGCGGCAAATCACTTCTAAGCCATTACCGAAAACAGTCGCCGGTTTTACAGTCATTGTTGCATCTTCAAAGTTTGCATCAACGAAATGCGTAGGAACACCTTGTTCGTTTAATTTTGAATAAAAATAAGAAGTTAAACGTAAACCAGCCAAGCCAGCCCCATCAATGGTTAAACCGACAGTATTTGCACCTGGATCAAACACACCGTTTTCTCCTGTAACATCGTCTTTAAATTTTAATAAATAATGACCATCTTCTAATTTAAACACATTTTTTGTTTTACCTGTATACAATAATTCCACAAAAAACCCTCCAATATTTTTCATAGTACTCTAAAATTATAACACGAATGTTTTAAATGTTTAATGATAAAAATGTTCGTTTAAAACGTTTATTTTAATGTTTTATAACTGGATTATAAATAAAAAATAAGGTGATAACGAATGTTCGTTATCACCTTGGTTGAAATTAAGAATATTCCGAAATCAAATCCTAGGAAACATTGAAAATAGAATGTTATTAATAGACACCTTCAGTAAGCATTCCATCTGCTACTTTGATAAAGCCAGCAATGTTTGCACCAACTACTAGGTTACCTGGGAAGCCATATTTTTCTGCTGCTGCTTTGCTGTCTGTATAAATATTTTTCATAATTTGATGAAGTTTCGCATCTACTTCTTCAAATGACCAAAATACGCGGCTAGAATCTTGTGCCATTTCAAGAGCAGATACCGCAACTCCCCCAGCATTCGCTGCTTTTGCTGGACCAAATAATACGCCTGCCTCTAGGAATTCATTGATTGCTTCAAGGTCTGATGGCATATTAGCACCTTCACCGATTGCTTTCACGCCATTCGAAATTAATGTACGAGCTGATTCACCGTTAATTTCATTTTGCGTAGCACACGGTAGGGCAATATCACAAGGAATCGTCCAAATTCCTGTACAACCTTCTGTAAAAGTAGCATTTGGTCGGTAATTAACGTAAGTTGAGATACGGTCACCTTTTACTTCTTTAATTTCTTTGATGGCATCTAAATCTAAGCCCTCTGGGTCATAGATATAGCCTGAAGAGTCTGAGCAAGCAACCACTTTGGCACCATACTGTTGCGCTTTTTCAATGGCATACGTAGATACATTACCAGATCCAGAAACAACCACTGTTTTTCCTTCGAATGAGTCATTTGCATCCTTTAGCATTTCGTTCACAAAGTAAACAGTACCGTAACCAGTTGCTTCCTTACGTGCTAAAGAGCCACCGTAGCCAGGAGTCTTACCAGTTAATACACCTGATTCATTTGCTTTTGTTAAACGCTTATATTGGCCCCATAAATAACCTACTTCACGAGCACCTACGCCAATATCACCAGCAGGAACATCGACATCTGGACCAATATGACGGTATAATTCAGTCATGAATGCTTGGCAGAAACGCATAATTTCTGAATCTGATTTTCCTTTCGGATCAAAGTTTGAACCACCTTTACCACCACCAATAGGTTGCCCTGTTAAAGCATTTTTAAAGATTTGCTCAAAGCCTAGGAACTTAATGATGGATTCGTTGACAGAAGGGTGGAAGCGAAGACCGCCTTTATATGGGCCCATGACATTGCTGTATTGTACACGATAGCCACGATTCACTTGTACTTGATTGTTATCATCTTGCCATGCTACACGGAAAGAAATAATACGATCTGGCTCCACAATACGAGATAAAATATTGGCCTTAATATATTCAGGATGTTGCGCGAATACAGGTACTAATGAGATGAAAATTTCTTCAGCTGCTTGTAAAAATTCCGCTTGATGACTATTCTGTTGTTTAAGTTGCTCAAATACGCCATCTACGTATTCTTTTGCTAATTGTTCATTGCTAACAGTTGTAATTGTCATAAATAAAACCCCCATTTAGTTGATAGGTGTATCGTATATCTATTTTTCAAACTATTCAATAAAATACTTTTAAAGTTTGTGAAAAATTGAGCAAGAGAGGTTGTTTTAAAATTATATTTAAATAATTTAGTTCTAAGTGATTCATCTGATTATGAGAAAGGAATGATGCCTTATTGTGAAGGTTCTTATAGACGCTGATGCCTGTCCAGTAGTGGATTTGGCGCTATCTATATCATCTGAGTTTGAGATAGAAACTATCTTGTTTTGCGATACATCACATCGTGTTGAACGTGATAATGTAATAACAATTATTGTACCCAAAGGTCCAGATTCGGTTGATTTTACGCTAGTGAACGCGCTTTCAAAACACGATATTGTTATTACACAGGATTACGGATTAGCAGCCATGGTTTTAGCACGAGGGGGGTATCCGATTGATCAAAATGGACGAGAAATGTCTAATGAAAACATCGAACGTTTGCTCGATATGCGTCATGTTGGTCAAAAAATTAGAAGGGCAGGTGGACGAACAAAGGGACCTAAAAAAAGAACACAAGAAAACAATATTTCGTTTGAAATGAAATTTCGACAAATTTGTGAACGAGCAATTTTAGCCTATAAACTGGAGGAATCTACAGGTGAAAAATGAACATAAACACGAACTATTCGAACAATATCCGCAGTTAAACGAACTAGCAAAAAAGGCTACTGTATTGTGGGAAAATACAAATTGGATGACAAATCCTGGAACAATGCTCTTTACTATGGCTGAAGTGGATGATGCGGAAGCAACATTACAACGTTTTTCTTCTTATTTAAAAGTAGCATTTCCAGAGCTTCTAGAAAGTGATGGTTTAATTGAATCAACGATCAAGGAAATTCCTTCAATGAAAAGTGCTATTGAACAAGCATATGGTGTGGCGATTCCCGGCCAATTGCTTTTAAAATGTGATCATGCATTACCGATCTCTGGCTCGATCAAAGCACGTGGAGGAATTTATGAGGTATTAAAACATGCGGAAAGGCTAGCTTTGGCAAGTGGAAGACTTAAAGAAGTGGATGATTATGCGATTTTAGCAACAGAGGAATTTCAGTCGTTCTTCCAACAATATACGATTGCAGTAGGCTCTACGGGGAATTTAGGATTAAGTATCGGCATTATGGGCAAGAAGCTCGGCTTTAATGTCGTTGTACATATGTCGAGTGATGCCAAGGAATGGAAAAAAGCCTTACTGCGGGAAAAGGGTGCTACAGTCATTGAATATGAAGCTGATTACAGTGTAGCTGTTGAGCAGGGGCGACAGGAAGCTGAGCAAGATCCAAAGTGTCATTTTATTGATGATGAAAATTCAAAGGATTTATTTGCTGGCTATGCCGTAGCTGCCAAGCGTTTAAAGGAACAGCTCGAAAGGACGAATATTACAGTAGATGAAGCACATCCATTGTTCGTCTATTTACCATGTGGCGTAGGTGGAGGACCAGGTGGTGTTGCCTATGGATTAAAAGAAATTTACGGAGAGCATGTGCATATTTTCTTTGCAGAACCTGTCGCTTCTCCTTGTATGACGATCGGACTGATGACAGGCTTACATGACGCAATTAGTGTAGAAGATATTGGCCTTGACAATCGAACAGAAGCGGATGGGTTAGCCGTTGGTCGCGCCTCCAAATTTGTAGGAAAAGTGATGGAGACGTATATAAGTGGTTGCTATACAGTATCAGATGAAGAGCTGTTTACATCTCTAGGATTAGCGATGGAAAGTGAAGGTTTATTTTTAGAGCCATCTGCACACGCAGGAATGTATGGAGCCATTCGTTTATTGCAACAAGGTCAATCCTATCTAGAAAAGCACGCATTAGTAAACCATCTACCACAAGCCACACATCTCGTATGGGCAACTGGCGGTAGCATGGTCCCACCTACAATGCGAGCTGCTTATTTAGCAAAGGCCAAGGAATTTAATTAAAGACGGTGTGAAGCTATGTTTGGATGGAAGCTTGACCTCTATTAGTTATATCCCACTTGAGCATGGAGTAAAGCATTCGAATAGTGAGTGAGATGCCACTCTCATGTAGGACCAAAACGCTCACAACATGTATGGACCCGCTCAAGTAGGGGTCCAAAGCGCTCGCAAAATGTGTAGACCTGCTCAAGTAGGAGTCCGAAGTGCTCACAAAATGTGTAGACCCGCTCAAGTAGGAGACCAAAGCGCTCGCAAAATATGTAGACCCGCTCCAAGAGGAGTCTAAAGCGCTCACAAAATGTAAGGACCCGCTCCAATAGGAGTCTGAAGCGCTCAAAAAGTGAGGCATCCCGCTCAGATTAGCGTCCACAAACGCACAACGCAACTTCAAGTTTAGTAGAAACAAAATCAAATTAAAAAACAGGTGGGGGCATTTTTCTCCACCTGTTTTTGCTGTTTAACGTTGTAGTGCTTTACGTTGTGCGGCTAAGTATACTTCTTGTGCTGCAAGTACGCCTGCTCCTGGATCGAAATCATAGGAGAAGTCTTGTAAGGCAGCCTCAAGTAGGGAAACGGCTTGTAAAATGTCACTTGGGAAACAATAGCCCATATGGCCGAATCTAAAAATTTTACCCTGCAGATGACCTAGTCCGCCTGCGAAATCTAAATGATAGTGTTGCTTAAGGTGCGCCAAAAATTCACCAAGATCAATTCCTAGAGGTGTTTTAATTGCTGTAATAGTTGGAGAAGCGTATTGATCTTCAGTTAATAGCTCAATGTGTAATGCTTGCATTGCATTTCGCACCATGTTTTTCATAAGGTTATGGCGGGCAACTGTTTGCGTAAAGCCACCTTCCTGTTCAATTAACTTACACACCTCATGCAGTCCGTAAATCAGTGTGATAGCAGGGGTATTAGGTGTCATGCCCTTTTCCGCCCAGCTACGATAGCTTTGAAGATTTAAATAATAAGCAGGTGTTTGATTTTCTTCAATGACTCCCCAAGCTCTTTCGCTTACGCTAACAAGAGAGAGTCCAGGTGGGAGCATCATCGCTTTTTGAGAGCCTGTCACGAGAATATCAATGCCCCAAGCATCCATTTCAGCAGGAGCGCCACCAATACAGCTTACACCATCAACGATCACAAGGGCATTTGTTTCTTCATGGATGACTTGTGCTAGTTCGGCAACTGGGTTTAAAATACCTGTGGATGTTTCATTGTACGTAACAAAAACGGCTTTAATACTTTGTAATGGCTGTAAAAATGCTCGTAGTTCTTCGGCTGTGCAAGCTTGTCCCCATTCTTTTTCAAGCTTATGTACATGGAAGCCATATTGCTCACAGATCGAAACGAAATAGTCGCCAAAAGCTCCAACTGTGATGACAACAACCTCTTCACCAGCAGATACCGTATTAACAGCCGCAGCCTCAAGCGCAGCTGTCCCACCTGAAGGTAATAGTAAGATGTCCTGTGTCGTACCGAAAACAGGCTTTACTAATTCAATTGTTTCTCGGTATAATTCTACAAATTCCTGACTACGATGACTAAAAATATTCTGATTCATCGCAAGCTGTACCTTTTTTGGAATCGGTGTTGGCCCCGGATGTCTTAAAATATTTTCATGCATATTCATCAATCCCCTTTGCTAGAAATTCAAAATTTTCTAACTATAATAATAGCATATTTATGGTGCTAGCTAACTACTTTTTTGAAAAATGATGGAAGAGATTGTCATTGTGGTACAATTTTTAAAAAGGAGGCAGTGCGAATGGAAACATCCATGCATTATCCATTTATCTATTTCTTCTACGACACAAACCAGGTGCTAGTATATAGAATTCAAGCTTTAGAGTATATCACAGTAGCAGATGTGATGAAGAAGGGGGAATGGCAGGGGTATGAGCTTGAGCCATCTGAATCTGTTACAGCATTTCATCATGAACAAAGCATACCTCAGCAGGGGTGGTCTCTCTTTATGGGGCAGGAAGAGCTCTATCATTTGGTAGAAATTATTAATGATTATATTCAACAGGTCATAACTACTACTTCAGCACAAGTGGTACATATTGTTTGCTCGGAATCTGCAGCAGGCTCATTACGAGCGGCACTTGTTCCACCGAAATATGTGATCGGGTTTCCAGAGGATTTGTCGATTGGACCATTGTGGAAACTCGATGAAAAAAGAGGACAGGCATTCCGTGATAAGTGGCTAAGAGAAAATATTAATGATGGAATGGATGATTTTGTAAATCAGAATAAATTGATGAACACAATCAGAGAGATACAGGATATTCCAAGCAACCTGCCGATTTACATTTGGTGTGGGTCCAATGGAGAAGAACAGTGTGGCCTTAGATTTCTTCTTTATTTATTACGTGATAAAACCAATGAAGTTGTTCTTATCAACACAGGTGAACAACGGGCTATAAACCACCAATGGAACATGGAAATGTATGATGTAAAGCGATTGTCCGCGAAGGAGCGTCTATTTTTTCAGCAGCAGTGGGAAAGTTTAGCACAGACAAAGGATGTTTGTCGTCTATGGCTACATCAACAAATTCAAGCAGTCCAAGAGAGTTATTATGATAATTTGATTATGTCAACGATTGGACAACGTCATAAGGAGCAGGGGGATACTGATTTTATACAAACAGGTGTATTTATCTCTGAGCTATTAACAAGCATGGATGCTCCCCCAAATATCTTCTTTTTAGAATATAGAATTCGCTATTTAGTATATAGTGGGGTCTTTGAGTTAAAGGGAATTCCTAAATCAATGCACCATTACTCTGTGAAATTACGTAAAAAACCTCTTTAGCCTGTGGCATAAAGAGGTTTTAAAACAATTAAGCAACGAAAGGTCTGTTCATGCGCATTAAGCCGTAGATGGCAAAGAACAATCCACCTGTTATTACCATTAAGATTGTGTATAATACAGCCTTACCTGTTTCACCACACCAGCGGTAGAATAGGCGATACGTGAAATAGAGTGTAAAGCCTGCCGCTCCTAAAGAAGTCAGAATACCGATAAATGGAATAAACGAAACAATGATCAAGCCCGCATAAATAAGCGTATTTTTTAAAGCTGTTGCACGTATTGTTTCTCGAGTATCCCCACCAGCTGTCAGCAGGAAGAGACTATATACATTAATAATGGGAATCCAAGCAATATAGGCTACATCTCCAAAACCATTTGTTTTAGATGTCATAAAATAAATAAGTGCACTAATAATGTAGGCAATTAAACCAATAGCAAGGCCGGCTAGTATAAAGATAAAAAATAAACCACCCATGGCTGCATCTAAATCTGAGTAATAATAAGAATCATTATAGTCATAATTCATCAGAAAAACCTCCCTTCATATGAAAATACCTCCTAATCATAACAATCCTCAAGTGTTTAAGCTACAACAATTTAGATGTAATATTTAGTAGAAATCGCACAAATGTACTAGAATGTAGTTGGTTATTTAAGACTTTAATGATGATTTTTTGAGTGCCTTATGATAAAAATGCAAAAAATATCCTTGGAAACATTATTATGCTAGTTTTTGAGAATCATTTTCCGTTTTATTCATTTCAAAAAGTACATAGAAAAACATTACTATCCTATGATGGTAGATGCACAAGAAATGCCACAAAAAATAAAAATAGCCATCTTAACTACATTGTAAGATGACTATTTTCACGTGTATTAAATGAATTTGGCGATGTGCTCAAGTTCAATGCGGGAAGAATTGTAAGCAGGTGCGGCTGCCTTACCAATCGCAATTAAAATAACTGGGACGATATGGTCAGCTAATTCAAAGCGTTGAGCAAAGGCTTCTTTATTAAATCCACCCATTGGCACTGTATCATAGCCCATGTCTTTAGCTAGTAGCATGATTTGCATGGAAATTAGACCAGCATCAAATGTAACGATATTTTTTAACACTTCTTGGGGAAGTTGAGAATATAGATTGATCGAGTTGTTAATCATTAACTCTTTTGTTGCCTCATTGATATAGCCAAGATCGAAGTTCTTTGTATAGACAGCCTCGGCATTTTCGTACATTTTTGTATCACCTAAAACGGCAATAATTGCTGAGGAAGTTTCTACTTGTTCTTGGTTATTGGCAATAGCACGTAGCTCTTTTTTGACCGCTTCATCCTGAATTACTAAGAAGCGCCAAGGCTGTAGGTTACTAGACGATGGAGCAGACGTTGCTTCTACAAGTAATTCTTCTAATTGTTGCTGCGGGATTTTAAAGTTTTCATCGTATTTACGAACGGATTTACGCTCATGCATAACTTTAGTTAAAGAACTTTTTGTCACTGTCATTATTTTGTCTCCTTCATGGTATGATGCGTTTTTTACTATACGATAAATGAATTCATTTTCCAAGTAAATTGCTCGAATTAAAGAGTCTTGAATCTAGGATTTAAAAGTTACAAAAAAAACATATTTTTGTTGGTATAATCCATTTATACTAGAGATTGAATAGAGCAATAATAATAGATATGGAGTGAAGGTGAATGAAAAAGCTATTAGGAAATTTAAATATTATGGCAAAAATCGCAATGCTTATTCCTGTCATTACTGTTTTTTTAGGTGGTATGACCTTCCTTAACTATATGGACGTATCCAATGAACTTGAAAGCTCTATTGAAAATGAAATGTCTATACTAGCGGATGACGTTGCAGGTTCCGTTGAGGGCAAACTGCATGCACACATTCAGCTCATAAATAGTGCAAAGACAACAATAGAATCGGCTGACAGTATGATGACCAGAGAGCAATTTATTCGCTACGTACAGCAGCTATTGCCTTTCAATAAGGAAACGTATGGTATGGGATTATGGCTAGAGAAGGATATGGCAAATGGACAAATTTTTGGGCCGTATGTCTATAAGGAAGAAGAAAAAATTGTCTCCACGGATGCTTATGAAGATCCTGCCTATCATTTTCACGAGCAAGAATGGTATCGCAATAGTATCCAATCTAATAAGGTAGTTCATACAGCACCTTATTTTGATGAAGCTCTGGGGGAAATGTTTATCTCATTTGGTACACAAATTGTCAAAGATTCTACGCCCATTGGCGTTATTACAGGAGATTATGTATTAGATTCAATTCAATCCATTGTTTCTGACGTGAAAATTCGTGAGAGTGGTTATGCATTTTTAATTGATGATAGTGGAAAAATTTTAACGCACCCTGATGTAAATAAAGTGAATAAAGAAACGATCCAGCAGTTGTTGAACATGCCTGTGGAGCAGATTTCTGATCAAAAAAAGTTAATACATACAAGCAGTGAGGGTAGTGATTTTACCTTACAATTTATGCAAATACAAGATATGCCGTGGAAATTAGTTTTACTGGTTCCGACAACTGAGCTTTACGGCGAAATACAGGCCATGCTCCAACAGCAAATCGTGATCAGTGTCGTTCTAATTTTACTTATCGCAATTAGTATTTATTTCCTTGCTCGTTACATCCGTGGGGAAGTGAAAACGATGAATACGCATTTAGGCTATCTTGCTACGGGTGATTTAACGCAACAAATGGCCGTTCATACAAAGGATGAATTTGGTGAAATGGCGCAGTATTATAATGACTCTGTGGAAGCATTAGGTTCGATGATGCAGCGCATTGTAGCTGAAACCGAGACAGTTGCTTCTACTGCAGAGGAATTAACGGCAAGTGTGCAGGAGGTCAATAAAACTGTTACAGAAGTTGCGATTTCTATGCAAGAGGTGGCAGAAAATACGAGTTCACAACAACAGGTGAGTGGGGAGTTAGAGGGTGTAACAACACAACTAGGTGGGGATATGAAGACCGCCATGGACGATTTACATGAAGCTGTCCAACAATCACAAAAAACCTCTGAACTCGCTACTGGCGGATCACAAAAAATACATGGTTTCGTGAATGATATTGTCCACCTACATGCACAGGTTGACAGTAGTGCCAATCTGGTGAATGGCTTGAAGGAGCATTCGCTTCAAATAGAGCAGATGAGTCAGCTCATTTCAGCTATTACCGACCAAACCAATTTACTATCACTTAATGCTGCCATTGAGGCAGCACGAGCAGGGGAAGCAGGGAAAGGCTTTGCGGTAGTTGCAGGAGAGGTCAAAGCACTTGCCGAACAAACTAGCCGTGCTTCGTTAGATATTGCAAAGGTTGTGCAGACGATTCAGGAACAAATGAATGACGCGGTAGAGATGATGGAGCAAAGTCGAAAAATAGCCCATCAAGGCATTGGTTCTGTTCAACAAGCAGGCATGACCTTCGATACAATTGCCAGTGCAATTGAAGGTCTCCAAAACACCATGCAAAAGACAAGCAAAACGACATCTGATGCTTTTGAAAAGTTGCAGGCAGTAACCAAAAAAGTACAGGCAATTAGCAAACAGGCACTTGCAACAAATGATCATACATTAAATGTATCAGCCATCACGGAGGAGCAGGCATCAACGATGAATGAGATGTCCATAGCCTCTGAGCAGTTAGCACAACTTGCTCAAAATTTGCAAGAAGAAGCAACTAAATTCACGATTTAATGGTAAGGTGTACATCTAGATTTAGGTGTACACCTTTTTAAGATCTAAATGAAAAAGCTTCCCACTGTACATTTTTCTTAGGTGCAGCCGATTTGAAATGCTTGATCATTTTTTCTGGTCCACATATATAAATACTAGTTTGTGGAGAGATGGATAACTCATCAACAGAGAGTCTATTTCGCTGTGTTGTATCTATAAACGTGACAGTAAAATGGTCGTTTGCTTGTGCATAATCCTCTAAAAAATCTTTGTAGATGACATTGTCTTGCCCGTGAAAAGAATAATATAAGTCAATTTTCTTATCAGGCTTCGTGTGTAAATAGGCAAGAAATGGGGTGATGCCCATACCACCTGCAATCCATAGCTGCTGTGCATTCCCGTTGCCGAAGTCAAAATGACCATAGGGGCCATCTACAGCAACCTCTGTATGGACTTGAATAAGGTTGTAGACCTCTTTAGTATAGTCTCCAATAGCTTTCATCGTAAGATTGATTTGTTGTCCACACCCCCCAGAAATAGAGAAGGGATGTGGTGCTTTTTCAATACCCTCTTGAAAGACTTTCAGAAAAAGAAATTGTCCTGGTCGATAATCCAGCTGTTTTGTAAGCTTCAACTTAATTTCCAATATCTCAGGGGTCAGCCTTTGAATGGATGAAATCTGACCTTTATAGTGAAAGAACATATCCTGATACATTGTCAGCATATAAAGAGCTGACATAAATCCAATCGTAGTTGTTAATGCTGTAAAAACCCCTAAAGCTGAGGGCTGTAATAAATCATAGTGGCTAGAAAAATAAGCATGGTAAATACCCAATGTATAGGGCACAAGTAATAATCGATGAAGCCAGCGCCAATGCTCGTACTTCAGAAATTTTGCAATAAAGGCAAGAATGATTAGAAAGATAAAGCCGTATTGAGCCAGCTCGCCAAGATCTTTTGCGAATTCGTTGAGTGGCGTTTGTTGTGTTAGCTCTTCATCAGGAATCATTTTTTGTAATTGCCCGTGAATAAGAATCAATACAAGTGAAAGGATTGCTAGTAATTTATGATAAAAATAGACATGCTCAAGACCACTAAACCAACGCTCCAACATTTTTATTCTTGTAGCTAATAAGAATACAAGAAATAAACACGTTATGGCTAAGCCTCCAATGACATGACTTAGTGTGTTCAACGGATGGATAGGTGCCATAGGTTTGCTAAAATACCAAAGCAAAGCACTACCACACAAAATACTGAAAATAAAAAGTATCCCTTTATATGCTCTCATATTTAACCTCCATCACTATGTTTATCCATAATTTAACTAGCTATACAATCAGAGAGGAAAAAATTTCGAGCGTACGTTCGGAATGTATGTTCCCTTTTGTGTCGGATTATGTTACATTAAGAAGGAAAAATAAGAGAAAAGGAGTGGAAGTAATTTATGCAAGGGAATACCCATATCGTTGGGGGCATTACAGCAAGTCTTGCCTTTGCACAGTTTTCAAATGATAACCCACTTGTCTTAGTTGGTGCGGGGGTTATTGGTGCGTTACTTCCAGATATTTGTCATAGAGGTAGTAAAATAGGTCGGACATTTCCCCTCATCGCGAAGCTAGTGAATACAGTATTTGGACATCGTTCCTTTACACATAGTTTGTTATTTTTAATAAGCATGATGGTGTTATTACATATGTTGATTCCTTATCGAGCGATATCTATTGGAATAATTATCGGAATGGCTAGTCATATCATACTTGATATGTGTACAAAAAAAGGGGTTAAACTATTTTTCCCTGCGACTGTCTCAATTCGTTTTCCCCTTACAACGAAAACGGGTAGCAAGGTAGAAGGTGTCGTACTGATGTTGTTATCGATGCTATCTATCTATTTCAGCTATGAATTAATTGTAAGATTTATTGATGCGATATAAATAAGAAAAGCCCCAGTAATCGTTTACTGGGGCTTTTCATGTTAGTCTGCCTGTACCTCTTCAACAGTTTGCTCTACCTCGGCACGAGTCATTTTTTCTCGTCCTTCTTGCATTGCCTTTAGTGTTTTGTGAGCTAAGGCAAGTGGTAGGCGACAGAACAGCAGAATAGTACGTTTATTGATATCCTTCATATATAAATCTGCTTTGGTTAAATTTTCCTCTGCATACGCAAATAAATCCTCACGTGTCCATCCCTCTGGTACGAAACTTACACCACGTTCATCTAAATCCTCATGCTGATTACGTAAGATGTTGACAGCCTGCAATCCACGGCCGTAGCCTATTGCTAGCTCGCGATCTGTTTGAACGCCTGCACCCCATGCCCAAAGCTCAGACAGCATCGTCCCTACAAGCCCAGCCACGTAGTATGTATAATCGTCTAAATCCTCACGTGTGCGGACCTGCCAATTCGCCTTTGCCCATTTTGCCATCCCAAAAGCCATTTCACTTGTGGAAGCCTGTACAATTTTTCTGGATTCCTCAGGACAAAATGTCAGCCAATCTGCTAAACGAAGGGATACTTCAGGTAATTGCTCTGCATAAGGTGCGAGTAATGACTGATAGGCTTCGTTATTGAAATTGTCCTTAAGTAATTCACTCATTGCTGACAGTAAATCAAATTTGACATCATTAGAAAGTTCTTCATGGTCTTCAATTTCATCAATGGCACGCATTGCTAAATAGGCTGCAGCCACTGATATCTTTAAATCATTTTTTAAAAATGTAATAGGTATATAAAACGTGCGGCTTGTATCTTTCAAAACCTGCATCGCTTCTTTGTAAAGTCTTTTTTGCTCGTTCACTTGTATTCCTCCGTTCAAATGGTTCCACATCTATAGTATATCGTATCGTAAAAATAGGGAAAGATAAAACAGATTGTTCATATTTAGAGAGATATTCTTTGAAAACGTTTCCTAAAAGTGATATAGTTTAATAGTAAACTATTTAAACCTATACTTTCGTTGTGGACGAAAGTATAAGTTAAACCACATTACAAAAGAGAGGAAGTTTAGAAAAATGGGACGTTTAGATAACAAAATTGCGATGATTACTGGTGGCGCATCTGGTATGGGTGCAGCAATGGCGAAATTGTTTGCCCAAGAGGGTGCTACGGTAATTGCAGCTGATATTAATGAAGATAACCTAGCAAAAATTTCTGAGCTTGACCATGTAGAGGGGATGAAATTAGATGTTTCATCTGACGAAAACTGGGCAGAAGTGACGAAAGCCATTGTGGAGAAATATGGTCGCATTGATATTTTAATTAACAATGCTGGTATTTCATCAGAAAAGGGACCAGATCAAATTACACAAGCGGATTGGTCAATCATGCATAATATCAATGCTTTTGGACCTTTCTTGGGCATTAAACATGCCTCTAACTATATGAAAGAAGCTGGAAAAGGCTCTATCGTTAATACATCCTCTTACACAGCGATTATTGGTGCGGGCTTTAATGCCTATACAGCTTCTAAAGGATCATTACGAGCGATTGCTCGTGCAGCGGCATCAGAGCTTGGTGCTTTCAATGTTCGTGTTAATACAGTATTCCCTGGTGTCATTGAAACACCAATGACTGCTAAATTATCAGAAGCAAAAGAAGCAATGGATATGTTAGTAAGAGCGACACCAATGGGACGCCTTGGTCAACCAGAAGAAGTAGCTAATGCTATTTTATTTTTAGCATCTGATGAAGCTTCTTACATTACAGGTGCTGAGCTTGTCATTGATGGTGGCTATTCAGCACGCTAATTAATCGTTTTAGGAAAGTGAAAGTGCCTGTTCAAGCAGTGCATTTTCACTTTTTTTTGCATTTTTCAAGGCTAAAATAGTGGAACCTGAGATTCGGATGCTTCCATTTTTTAAAAGCCACGTTTTTCTACCTAAACGCCTTGCATGGTTAAACTCCTCATTTAAGCACTAATGAGCGTTCTTCTGGAATCTGTCTATATAAATGTTCGTGTTCCGCTTTTAAATATTCGTTAAATTTCAAAAACAACATTATGCTTTAACAAAGCTTTATTTTTTTAGTAGAATAATGATAAAGCTTTCGAAATGCAATATAAAATTCAGCTATCCATTAGAAAAAATTTGATATTTTCCATGATTTTTTCATGAAAGTTTACGAAGTTATTGCACAATCATTTCAACAGCGTTAAAGTTTAGAAAGGGCGAAAATGTCATTACACAATTTGGGGGATTGTACTAAGCGTTTGCTTTTGTACGAACAAATTAATTGGTCAGGATTTTGGCACACAAAAAACTCCTTGCAAAATCCTTCGTACCAAAGAGGGCATGTACTTTAATAGTTGCCTTAATCATCGCGTAAACTGCAATCATTACATGACAAAGTTGCGTAATAAAAACAAAGGAGAATTGTATGCCAAAGGCTATAGGTATTGATGCAGGCGGCACATTGACAAAGGTTGCTTATTTAGATCAACACAATGAACTTGTTTTAACAACCTTTCCGTCTAATGATTTACAGTCTGTAAAAAAATGGATTATTGATCATCCAGATATTGAGGATATTGGTGTTACGGGGGGACGTACAGAGCAATTACTTGATGTCATTAAAACAATGAAATCGATTCATTATATAGTGGAATTTGAAGCAACATTAAAGGGTGTCCGATTTTTATTAAATAAAGAAGGCTACTTTTTTGAGCGCAGCATGATTACCAATATTGGGACAGGTACTTCCATTCATTACATGGAGGGCAATACCCATATTCGCGTTGGCGGGACAGGCGTTGGTGGTGGTACATTAATTGGATTGTCAGCGCTTACAACAGGGATTACAGATTACAATGAAATACGAGAAATGGCTGACAATGGCCATCGTGAGAGTATTGATTTATTAGTTAAGGACATTTATCAGGGAATGGATACACCTATTGATGGTCATTTAACTGCAAGTAATTTTGGAAAAGTAGGCATTACACGGTCCATGAAACATCCAGCAGAGGATATTATAGCGACGGTTCAGGGTCTAGTAGGCGAAGTTATTACAACACTTAGCATTCAATATGCGGAAGAAAAAAAGGCTCAACATATTGTCTATATTGGATCAACTCTCAGCAATAATGCTCATCTTGCCCGTGTGATTGCAAATTATACACGCACTAAGAAGCATACACCTGTTTTTATTAACGATCATGGTTTTTCAGGTGCTGTTGGAGCATTGCTAAACATTACAGAATATACAATTGTCTAGGGACGAAATAAGAATGAACATGACTAATGCACATTAGTCATGTTCATTTTTTTACAATTAGCGAAGAAACTGATCTACATAGTAACGCCTCTATTTGAACAAATTATGTGCAGGAGGTGATGTTACGTGGGCAAACGTAATAATCGAAATAACAGTAAAACCATGAATATGCGAACGCATAATCCTTTTGGTACCTACAAAAGCAAAGATCTTGATCGAAGTAATAGCAATAATAACAATCCGAATGACAACCTAAACGAAGAATTCGCAGCAGAATTTGATGCGAAAGCTAAAAATAAAAACAATAAAACGAATCATGATAAAAACCAGCAGTCCAATAAAACGAAATAACGGAGGTACAAATCATGGCAAAAAAGAGAAAAACAAGCTTTAAAAAGAAAAAGAAGGAAGATACTCATAAAAAGAATGATCGTGAGGAGTACTCAGCCGAGTTTAACCAAGTCATTCATAATAACCCTCAACAGCCAAAGCAATAAAGACAAGCTGCTCCAAAATTTTTTGGAGCGCTTATTTTTTTAAAGGAGTGATTCAAGTGAGGAAGTTATATTTACTTGGGATTGTTTTTGCTTGTCTTACTGTGTTCATACAAACAGCAATGGTCGCAAATGCACAACAAGAAACACCAGCCTATGCCAAATGGGGACAACTGGCCATCAAAGAGGTAAAGGCAAAATATCCATCAGCCAAAATTATCGATTATTTGCATGAGGGTAAAGAAGTACACGGGGCGTCAACAATTGAAAAGTTTAAGCTTTGGCTCAAGCAACCTGATAAGGAATTTGGTGTCTATGTAAGAATTAGTTATCAAAGTGCAACACAAAAGGTAGAAAAAATTGAATTACAAGAAAGCACATCATGAAAAAAAGGATGCCCAGAAAAGGCATCCTCATTCATTTAACCTTCAAGCTTTTGAATAAACGCACGCATCAAGCCTGGTAAATCAGGCCATGCATGTCCACTTACTAAATTGCCATCTGTATGAAGATTGGCATCAATATAAGTAGCGCCAGCCACTTGCACCTCTGGCTTGCAAGCAATATAGGCTGTCAGCTCACGTCCTTTTAGCACTTCAGGAATCGTTGCGAAAATTTGTGCTGCGTGGCAAACGGCTGCAATCGGTTTATTCATTTCGAAAAAATGGGACACGAGTGGTGGCACATGCTCATTTAAACGAATATATTCTGGCGCACGACCACCAGGAATAATCAATCCATCAAAATGGGTTGGATCAACATCAGCAAAAGAAGCATGTGCCTCTAAGCCATAGGCAGGTCGCTCGATGTATGTATCGACGCCATCTACAAAATCGTGTAGTACAGTTTGTAATTTCTTAGCGGATGGTGCTGCAATTGTGACATCATAGCCTGCCTCAAGACAACGATAATAAGGATAAAAAATCTCTAAAGCCTCTACGGCATCTCCTGCAAGTATTAAAACCTTTTTCCCCATGATTCCATCTCCTTTACATTGAAAGTTTATTAACTTTTATTCGACACATGCAAAAAATTTCCTGCTGCTGATCGAGCCATCTTTCCAAATTACTTCCTTTACAAAGAAAAAAATGAAGCGTATAGTATTTATTTAGCTAGGTAAATAATTTTAGGAGGTAGATAGTGATGAATCCAATTTTCCATGCTTTATTCCAAAAAAATCGCTATTTAACTAATTGCTTAAATGAAGTGCTGAAGCAGCATCATTTATATAGTTCTCAGTGGACCATTTTATATTGCTTACATAAAAATGGACCGATGACATTGACGCAAATTTGGAAATATTTAAATGTGGAAGCGCCAAGTATCACAAGAGCGATTACAAGGCTTGAGGCATTGGGCTGGGTACAACGATTAGATGGTGAGGATAAACGAGAAAAGATAGTGACTTTATCCACACAAGCAGAGGAGCGCCTACCAGCCATTACAGCAACTATTCGAGCGTTTGAGGAGGAAATGGTAGGATCTTTAACTGCTGAGGAACAAGAGCAATTTCTAAAGCTATTGGAAAAAATGAAAGGTTGATGGACATGCAGCAAGAAGAGAATACACAAATATGGACGAAGCGTTTCATTAGTCTATTTTTAACGAATATCTCAGTTTTTTTTGTATTTTATGGACTTGTAACGACTTTGCCGCTTTACGCAATAGGGGAGCTACATCAGACAGATAAGGAGGCAGGGCTTCTATTGTCTGGTTTTTTATTGTCAGCAATCATTGTACGCCCGTTTTCAGGAAAACTGTTGGATGTATTCGGTAAGAAAAAACTGTTGGTCCTCTCAATCGTGGGCTATTTTATATGTACCGTCTTATATTTATTTATTCATCCATTCGGACTTTTACTTGGTCTACGTTTTATACAAGGGATTTTCTTTAGTATTATTACAACAGCTGCAGGATCTTTAGCGGCTGATATCGTTCCAGCTAAACGAAAAGGGGCAGGCCTTGGCTATTTCACGATGTCTACAAATCTAGCTGTCGTTATTGGTCCATTTATCGGACTATTATTAATACAATATAGTACCTTTAACGTATTGTTCATCGTTATGAGTATCTGTATTCTAGCAGGAGGAATTCTAGCGTTAACGGTCAATACCGATGATTTACCGAAACCTGCACATGAAGGAAAACTAACCTTTAAATTTGATGATTTGTTTGAGCGAAAGGCGTTACCTGTTGCTGCAATTGCTAGTTTAGTAGCCTTTTCGTATGCCAGTGTTTTATCCTTTTTATCGGTCTATGCACAGCAAAAGGGTTTAATGGCTGTGGCCAGTCTTTTTTATGCCGTGTTTGCTGCATCCATGTTAATTACGCGTCCGTACACAGGTAAACTTTATGATACGAAGGGGCCACAATTTGTTATTATTCCTGGCATTATCTCCTTCGCCATCGGGCTCGTTATGCTCGCTTTTGTAGAAGGGCCCGTATTATTTTTGAGTGCTGCTATTTTTGTAGGCTTCGGCTATGGTGCTGTGACGACAAGCTTGCAAGCATTAGCCGTTCAATCCACAGCCATACAGCGAAGTGGCTATGCTACAGCAACCTATTTTACGATGTTTGACCTTGGGATCGCACTAGGTTCCTATATTTTAGGAATGGTAGCCGTGCAGGCAGGCTATGCTTCAGTCTACTTGTCAGGTGCAGGCTTACTAGGGGTTGTCTTTATTATTTATCTATTACGACTTGCAAAGATGAAACCGAAAAAGGTAGTGAATATATAGTAAAACAGTTGAGCCTGTCCCAACTGTTTTTATGATTATAGGCAATCATGTAGCGTCTCCGTTTTTGACCAAAATATGGTATAATAAGAGAGTAACTAGATAGAGGTTTCATGGGCGGTTGGCACAATTTTAACCTATCTCATTCAACTTATTGAAGAGAAAGGAGTTGATGCCTTTGACTATTTTTGAAGCAATAATGGTTGCAATAAGTCTTTCTACACTTATTGTTTCTGTACTTGCATTGTCATTTACTTTTACACAAAAAAAGTAAACCGCCCCTGCCTCGCCAGCATGTGAGATGGTTTACTTTCATCACTTTGCAAATCGCCTTTGAAGCGATTCGTCTTGTTACTAGGACCATTGGTGTTCCAGCACCAATGGTCTTATTTACTTATATACATCTTCACTAAGAATTATAACATGGATAAACAGTTTTTTTCAAATAATGTAAATTTAATTGTCATTGACTACAATGATTTTTGAGGATTCAGTTGGTAGCGTGGAACCTAAATGGCTTGAGTGGGCAAAACAAATACAATCAATTGCACAGGCAGGACTAACTTATTCGAAGGATATTTATGACTTGGAAAGGTTTGAATCATTAGAGAAATAAGCGTTGACAGTATAGCACACCATACAGAGATTGATAAGACAGTTATACGCGATTTATTTGCTCATGAGACGGGTTATGCCCAAAATTAGATATTCGGGTAGTGGTTTTTAGTGACAATAAAATATGAATGGTTAAAGAAAAGATGGATGGTGATTGGTCATTACCAGGTGGCTGGGGCGACATCGACCTTACGCCTAGTGAAGTAACCATCAAAGAAACAAAAGCAGAATCGGGATTTAATGTAAAAGCAATCAAACTCATAAGTGTATTTGATAAGAAGTGCCCCCCTCATCCACCATCTCTCTACCATGCCTATAAAATGTTTATCCAATGTGAAATCATTGGAGGACGTGCAGAAGAAGGTATGGAAACTAACGCTGTTGCGTTCTTTGCAGAAAATGAACTGCCCTCTCTATCAATGGCTAGAAATACAAAGTCACAACTAAAGTTAGCTTTTCGTCATTTAAATAATCTACATTTACCTACCTATTTTGATTGATATCTCAAGCTGAATAATATGAATTGTATATTTGACGATTAAAGGAGAGCCGCTCAAACCTGCTTTCCTTTTTTATTGTTTTCCTTGAATTTGTATTTGACATCAAGTGTGCATAAAGGAAAACACTAAGAAAATCTTAAGAATTGATGTCTGAGTTTGTTAAGATTTAATTAGTATTATATCCTTATACGAATCCTATAGGGGTGATTGACATGAACCTAAAGCGGTGGAGGAGTGAATGTAGTTGAACATTTTGATTTGTGATGATGATAAAGAAATTGTTAGGGCGATTAGCATTTATTTAGAAAATGAGGGCTATCAAGTATTCAAAGCTTACAATGGGATAGAGGCAATCGATCTTATTCGGGATCACGTTATTCATCTCATTATTATGGATATTATGATGCCAAAAATGGATGGGATTACGGCGACGATGAAGATTCGGCAAGATAATATGATTCCGTTAATTATGCTTTCTGCTAAATCGGAGGATTATGACAAAATACTGGGTTTAAATATCGGAGCAGATGATTATATGGCTAAGCCGTTTAATCCATTAGAACTTGTGGCTAGAGTGAAATCGCAGCTCAGAAGGTATACGACCTTTGGAAGTCTCGAGAGAAGTAGTGCTGTATTTCAAACGGGTGGTCTTGTGATTGATGATGAACAAAAAGTCATTACTGTTGATAAACAAGAGGTTCATTTGACACCAGTGCAATATAAAATCTTAAAGCTTCTGACAGCCAATGCTGGAAGAGTATTCACGATTGAAGAAATTTATGAAAAGGTATGGAATGTCAGGGCTATTAATCCTGAAAATACGGTTTCGGTTCATATTCGAAAGATTCGAGAAAAAATTGAAATTAATCCAAAAGAGCCGAAGTATTTAAAAGTTGTATGGGGAGTTGGGTATAAGGTTGAGAAAGTTGAGAAGTATTAGTCATGCACTTATTACGAAAGTAGTTGTGTTTCTAATTGCTGTCGCTTGTTTAACTGGTATAGCGAGAGTAATGATTAACATGGAATTTAATGAGATTCATCTTAGTAGTATAAATCAAGATACCTATTTTGAAAGCCGAGCATTCGCAGATGAAAGTTACAGCATTATTGCTCCTTTAGCGCAATTAATCGGAAAATATAAAAGTGAAGAATATATTTTAAGTGGAAAGACACTAACAGGAGAGGATAATAGAAGAATCGAAGAGGAATTATATTATGATTTCCGTAATTCTTACAGATATAATCCTAATGTGAGTGAAGAGGAAAATAAGCACATCTATCAAGAAAACTATGCAAAAGACATTGCTAGAACAAAAGATGAAAGTATGAAAGAACAGGTAAGAAATTTTTATCAATTACGCAGTACGCTCGAAGCCTATGAAGGAATTGTGTTTTATGCAAGTGACGGTGAACATGAGTTCTCCAATAGTGATCTCACTAAGAAAGAGCAATTTGAATCCTTTGATGCATATATGTTATTTGAAGATTATCAACAAAAGCTTTACCCAAATGAAGTGAAAGAAAGTCAATACTTAGATTATTTTACACACGAAGTTAACATGTTGAACCCACAGACAGATGTTATTTATGTGGCTTTTAAAGACTCTTACCTACAGCAAAAAATATCGGAATGGGAAAAAGATAAAGCGGCTGCCCAAGGTTTTCTGAATGAATGGATGGTATTTCTAGCAGGATTTATTTTTTGTTTTGTATATTTAATTATAGTTATTGGAAGAACGCCATTTGATAAAGAAGAAATTCATTTCCATGTCATAGATAAACTTTATAATGACCTTAATATTGTGCTTATCGGTTGCTTAACAGCGATGTGGATCGCCATGATTGTTGAAGTCTTCCGTGATATGTACATGTTCTTCACCGTGCCTATTTTTATCATTGGCTTACTATTGATTTTATCACTCGTAAAGCATATTAAAAATAGAACGTTCTTTCAGCATACACTCCTCTATCAACTTTTCAAAAAGCTATTTATTTTAGTGAAACATGTTTTTGACAGTGGCAGTACAGGCGTGAAAATTGTGCTACTAGTAATTGGCTATCCATTAGTAGTAGCGGCTACGTTTTTCATGTTTCCTATTACGATGGGGATAGCTGCCTGGTTGGCAATGAGAAAGGTGAAGTCGTTTAACCGCATTAAAGAGGGCGTAGAGCAAATTAAAAATGGAGATCTTCATCATCGAATTGAAGTTGATGGAAATGGGGAGTTTCATCAACTTGCAGAAAATATTAATCGTATTACAGATGGGTTAAAAAAGGCAGTGGATAGTGAAATCAAGAGTGAGCGTTTAAAAACAGAACTTATTACGAATGTTTCGCATGATATTAGAACGCCTTTAACGTCAATTATTACGTATGTTGATTTATTGAAATTAGAAAACGATCCTAAAATGATTGCAGAATATGTAGATGTGTTAGATCAAAAATCGAAAAGACTCAAGCTTTTAACGGATGATTTATTTGAAGCGGCTAAAGCATCAAGTGGTAGTATACCTGTTCAGTTAGAACGGATTGATATCGTATCATTGCTAACGCAAGGAATTGGAGAAATGGATGAAAAAATTGAAGCCTCATCCTTAGATTTTAAGTTAGCCCATCCAACAGAAAAAGTGTATGTGAAGGCTGATGGTAAGCTCCTATGGCGTTCCATCGAAAACTTATTCTCGAATATTTTTAAATACGCACTGCCTACATCAAGGGTATATATTGGTGTGGAAGATTTAGGGAATGAAATACTTGTGACATTTAAAAATATTTCAGCTTATGAATTAAATATTTCAGTTGATGAGTTAATGGAACGCTTTAAACGAGGCGACGAATCAAGGTCAAGTCAAGGTAGCGGATTAGGGTTGTCGATTGCTGAAAGCCTTATTCACATCCAGAATGGCAAATTCTTAGTTCAAGTAGATGGTGATTTATTTAAGGTCATGATTTATCTACCGAAATTTCCAAATGAATAGTTTAATAAAGGAATAGGATCCACGCGTATCCTATTCCTTTTCTGTTGTTGAAAAAAGATCATGTTACTAGAAAAAGACCTTTTAGCAAGGTGAGGGGTTGATTTCCGTTTCGCCAGCGTCCTTGCCAGGGGGCATCCGATGAGCCGCTTCACTCACTTCCGTTCGCTCCAGGTTCTCCTCTGTGACGCTAAATCCCCTAGGAGTGACGCTGGCTCCACTCCAATCAACCATTCTGCAAAATGTCTTTACTTTTTCCATCATAGCGATCAAATAGCCCATTATTTGTATTCTTAGAGAGGATAAGCTCTTATTTTCAATGTGGAGAAGTTATGCGTGACAACACCTCTTCATAAAGAGTAGTGAATAACTTCACTTTATTTGAAAACCTTTTCTAAAAAGGTAACACTTTTGTAGGTTTGCGTGGAAGGCTTGACTCCCGTAGGATAGCCTCTAAACGAAGAGGGAGCGGAGGAAGCGGCTCGGCGCTCGCCCATAGGAAAGCAAGTAGCCTGCAACGGAAATCCATTTTCACCTTTCACAAAAATTCTATTGATTGTTTTGTTTTTCAACACTATAAAAGGAATAGGATCCATGCATGTCCTATTCCTTTTCTGTACGTAAAGACCTGTACAAAAAGAGAGCCAACTTAGTTAAAATTGTTTTGTAAAAACGCTTTTGTACGGTCGTTTTG
Organism: Lysinibacillus sp. G01H; assembly: GCF_028872195.1. Classification (NCBI taxonomy): domain Bacteria; kingdom Bacillati; phylum Bacillota; class Bacilli; order Caryophanales; family Bacillaceae; genus Lysinibacillus; species Lysinibacillus sp. G01H. The sequence goes on from NZ_CP118397.1 coordinate 1,661,272, forward strand.
AGGGTTTGTAAAGAAGTTGTCTGGATGATCGGATTCGATAATTTGACCACCATCCATAAAGACGACCTTATTTGCTACCTCTCGTGCAAAGCCCATTTCGTGTGTTACCACAATCATCGTCATCTGATCCTCTGCTAGGCTTTTCATAACCTTTAATACTTCGCCTGTCAGCTCAGGATCTAAGGCAGAGGTAGGTTCATCAAATAATAAAATTTGAGGATTCATCATTAGGGCACGTGCAATTGCTACACGTTGTTTTTGGCCACCAGAAAGATTGGCTGGATAAGCCTTGGCCTTGTCGGCAAGACCAATTTTTTGTAGTAAATCTTGACAGCGTTTTGTAATGGCCTCTGTCGATTCTGTTTTTAATAAGCTTGGTGCCATTTCAAGGTTTTGCTGAACGGTTAAGTGGGGGAACAGGTTAAAGTGTTGAAAGACCATTCCCATTTTAGCTGTAATTGCTTTGATGTCCTGTGGCTTTGTATATTGTCCATCTTGCACTAAATAATCGCCATCTACTACAATACTGCCACCATCGATTTCTTCTAAATGTATTAAGCTTCGAAGCATTGTACTTTTCCCAGATCCAGAGGGACCGATAACTGCAATGACATCATTCTTTTCTACCGAAAATGTAATTTGTTTCAGAACCTCCACCTGATCGAAAGATTTCTTCAAATTTGTTACTTCCATTAATGCCATATGTGTCACCTCTATTCGAATTTAAAGCGTTTTTCTAGCCATTTAAAGAATACGGTCAATACAAGGGTCATGACTAAGTAAATTGCACCAGCAATAAAGAACGGTGTAATTGTGAAGTCACGATTGACAGCTGTTTGCGCAAAATGTAGTAATTCTGGAACAGCAACTGCATAAAGTAGGGCTGTATCCTTAATTAGTGTAACGGATTCATTTGATAATGCGGGTAAGGCGACGCGAAACATTTGTGGCAAAATAACACGTGTCGTCGTTTGCCATTTGGATAAGCCGAGTACCTGGGCTGCCTCATATTGTCCTTTATCGATGGCAAGAAGACCACCACGGAATATTTCTGCAAAGTAGGCAGCATAATTTAAAATAAAGCCAAGACAAGCGGCCACAAAACGATCGAGTACTAAATATTCACCGATTACTGGCAGCATAGGTAAACCGAAGCAAATCAATAATAATTGTAGTAATAGTGGTGTACCACGCATGATATAAATATACGTATGTGCAAGCCAAGCGAGTGGTTTTATCCGACTTTTTACGGCGAGTGTTAGTAAAAAGCCGAATGGAATCGATACCAGAATGGCGATGAAAAACAGTAAAACTGTCATTTTTGCCCCTTCTAGCATCGGTAATATCATAGTTTGCCAGTAATCCGCCATAACGATGTCCCTCCAAAAAGAGTAAGAGTTCCGCTAAGGAAACTCTTACAGTTGATGTATCCTGTCATTATTTTAATACTTTATCTTCACCAAACCATTTTGTTGAAATGTCAGCCGCAGTACCGTCTTCATTCATTTTGTCTAACGCGGCTTGTAGTTTTTCTAATAAGGCTTCATTTCCTGGTTTCACACCAATACCGTATTGCTCAGGTGCGAGTGATTCCTCTAATAATTTGAATGTGTCAGGCTCTTGCGTCATGTAATATTCTGCAACTACAGCATCAATTACCACAGCATCAACACGGCCTGTTTTTAAGTCTGATAATGCTAAAACATTATCCGCAAATTCTGTAATTTTTTTCACTTCTTTGTGAATTGGGTTACCGTTTAATGCATCGGCCGCAGAAGAAAGGGATTGAATACCTACTTCTTGTCCAGCTAAATCACTTAGCTTCGTAATCTTTGAATCTGCCTTTGTTATCACAACTTGAGAGTTTTCAAGATAAGGCTTTGTAAATAAAACTTTTTCCTTACGTTCATCTGTAATGGTATAACCGTTCCATATTAAATCAATACGTCCACTTAATAATTCAGCCTCTTTTGTTTTCCAATCGATTGGCTGGAATTCTGCTTCAACGCCCATATGCTCTGCTGCAGCTCGAGCTAAATCAATATCGAATCCAACGATGTCATTTTTATCATCGCGGAAGCCCATTGGTGCAAATTTATCGTCGATTCCAATAATAATTTTTTCTTGATCTGCTGCTGTTTCGTCTTTTTCTGCTGTCTTTTCTTTTGAAGAGCCGCACGCTGCTAAAACGATGACAGCTGTCAGCATCATAAATAAAGTCACTACACGTTTCATTTTTGTTTCCCCCTATAATCTATCACTTTCACTTGCTAAACTACTAATGTGTTAAAGGATAACATCGTCCTCAAACAATGTCAATATCGTTTTGGATTAATCAGAAAATGAGTGGCGTTTTCTAGCATTTTTTTGAATATCATAAAATAATGAAATTGGGGGATAGTAAATAACTGAAGAATAGGGACAAGAAAAAGGGACTGCTCCAATAGAACAGTCCTGGGAAATGAGGCTAGGCATTTTTGCTTTGGATTGCTTTTCGTGCCAAGGCATCAGCCGCTTTGTTTTGTGAGTCGGGCACCCATTTGATAAAGAATAAATCAAAGCTAGTGACAAGCGCTAAAGCTTTTTCTAAATAAGGTTTAAATTCCTCATTTTTCACATATTCTTTTTCCATAGAAGCCACAACGATTTTGGAATCGGAACGCACCGAGACAAGAGGGGAGCCTAGCTTTTGTGCTTCTTCAAGACCACGAACCAATGCCGAAAATTCAGCAATATGGTTGTTTGTCTCACCAATATACTCGCTGATTTGGATATGGTGACCTTCACCTTTAATAAATACTCCTATCCCACTTGGCCCAGGATTTCCTGCACTGGCAGCATCTATATAAACTTCTAACATATTATCCCTACTTTGCGTTTTGACTTCATTATAATTGTACAACAAGGCTATGGTTTAAAGCATCCTTGTGAGCAATTCGTGTTGAAAAAAATACGTAGGAAGTAAACAAAATAGTTGCTTGTTGAAATTGAACGCTTCATAATAGTAGGAAGTGAATTTTGGACGTGAAAGGAGCGAGAGTTCTACATGGATAAAGTGACGGTTATGAAGGATATTGATGAACTGCATGATACGTATTGTTCGGATTGCTTAGTGATTAAGCAATTACGTAAAGAACGTGGTAAACCAGGGGCTCATCGTTTCTGCATTGAAGCCTGTTCAGTTGGAGAAAAGCTACAGTTCCTAGGGGAAGAACTTTTAAAAGTTTATAGTAAATAAACATATGAGAAAAAGCTACATGTATTAGCAAATACATGTAGCTTCTTTAATTGTCATGATTATTTCGTTTCAGCATAGCTGCTTAGATCTTGGTAATACTTTGTAAGAGAGGAAGCCGAAATATCAAATGTCGCAGCGATTTCTTTTACGGTCATAGAAAGGGACTCAAACAGCTCCTTTTCCTGGCCATAACGAATTGCACCAGCTGCAATGGCCGCTTCCTTACGGGCAGTCGGTTGACCTTCAATTAAATAGTCCTCTAAAAGCTCAAGCATCGGTGCTGTTTCACGCTCATTTTGCTCTAGGAAGTCTTTTACTTGTGTCAGGACATTGCTCTCAAAGTTTGAAAATTCCTCACCTTTATAGCCATTTGATACTAATAACTCCCAAAATGCTAGGTGCTCTTCTTTTAAGAAGGAGCCAGCCTTCTTCTCTGAAGCCTCAAAGCGCTTCTTGAATTCTTCAAAGACCTTCGCATGATCCTCTGGGAAGAAAATCAGTGTAGACACAGCTAAATAATGAGCCGATTTCTTCGTTCCATCTGGTAAAATGAAGGCAAATACATGCATACCTTCAGGAATCGGTTTGTTATTTTCACGTCGAATATAAAGCTCATCATTTGTAAGTATATGATTAGCCTTGAAATATTTTTCCTCAACAACAGACACCGTACCAATAAATAAAGTAGGCTGAGACCAATCTTCAAGTACTTTGACTGTAGAAGGTCTTACCGCCTTTTTCTTCGTTTTCTTCAAATAATTTTTCCAAATAGATGGCTCTTGGTGGAAGAAAAAGTCGTCTAAAGCGATGGCTTCAATTAGCTCTCGCTGTAAAACGCTCTCTAATTTAGGCTGCCATGTGCCCACATGCTCAATATAGGCACGAACATCTTTACGTTCTGGATATTCTAAGTAAAATGTTTGTAGCACACGCTCTAATTCTTCGATTTGTACTGTTTCCACTGTTACTTGTTGTTTGCCTTCACAACATTTTTTATATTTTTTGCCGCTACCGCATGGGCATGGATCATTACGTTTTACCATAATTAGAACACTTCCTTTAATCATTGTTAATCGTATATTGCTAAATAATTTGCGTACTCTTAATAATAACGGTACTTTTGTATGAAGAAAAATGATTGTCTATTTTGAAATATCTAAAAAATATAGAGGGACGCCCTGATTCTAGTATATGTACGTATTTTTCTACTTAGAACTAAAAAAAGAAAACGATCTATACCTTGAATAGGCAGGACCGTTTTCTAGTTAAATTATTGTTGAACCGCTTCGATTTCAACTGTCAGGCGTTCAAGCTCATCAATTAAATGGCCAATGTAGGCAATTGTATCACGAAGTGGTTGGTCGGTCGTAATATCAACACCAGCCATTTGCGCTAACTCCACTGGTGATTTTGTACCGCCAGCCTGAAGAACGGCTAGCCAATCTTCAACAGCTGGAGCGCCCTCTTTTAAAATACGTTGAGACACTTGTGTGGAGATGGTTAACCCTGCACTATATGTGTATGGATAAAGGCCCATATAATAGTGCGGCTGACGCATCCATGTGAGTTCAGCGCCTTCAGAAATAACGACTGTATCTCCCCAGAAATCTTCCAGCACGGAACGTTTTAATTGATTGAGGATGGTTGCATTAACTGCTTCTCCAGCATCAATTAATTCATATACTTTGCGTTGATAGGCAGCTTCTAGTAAATGTGTCACAAAGTTATGATAATATGTTTTCGCTACAATATTGGAAATTACCCAACGTTTAAAGCGTAGATCTTCATTATGTGTTAGTAAATAATTCGCTAACAGCATTTCATTCATTGTTGATGGCGCTTCAATAAAGTACAAAGATGGTCGACTATTAAGATAAGATTGATGTTCATAAGTATTTGCAAAATGCCCAGCATGACCAAGCTCATGAATAAGTGTAAAGACTTCATTCATTTGTTCATTCCATGACATTAAAATATAAGGATGGCTACCATACGGACTTGAACAAAATGCTCCTGTAGATTTTCCCTTGTTTGGAGCATAGTCAATCCAACGTTCATTAAAGGCTCTCTCCATTAATTGATTATAGTCTTTACCCATAACGGCTAATGCCTTTTCAACATATTCTTTTGCCTCAGCCATCGATAATCTTGGATCATAATCCGGGTCAAGTGCAATTTTTAAATCTGCAAATGTCATTTGGTCGATTCCGTTGGCTTTTTGGATTAACGTTGCATAGCGACGCATATGTGGGGCAAGCTCTTTTGTAATTAAATCAATTTGACGATTATAAAGTGAACGATCGACATCCTGATCAAATAGTAAATAGTCAATGATAGAATTAAAGCCTCTTAGGTCAGCCATTGTTTTTTCTTGTTGAATATGTGTGTTATATACTTGTGCCGTTGTATGCTGGTAATCGCGTAGCTTGCTTGAAAAAGCTTGAAAGGCAGCACGGCGTACATCTGTATTTACTTCAAACTCCCAGTCATTTTCGTAAAGCACGAAGCTAAGGGGATGCTTTTCACCATTGGCTTCAAATTCGCCAAAATCCATGTCCACTAATTTCGTCGTATTGTACGTTTTATATGGCGCGTCAAATGTGGCACTGAAGGCTGCCAGCGCTTTTTCGACTTCAGGATGGAGCTGGTGTGGTTTTCGTTTTAATAATTCCTCTAGATATCGTTTGTAAAGAGGGCTTAATGTCGCTGCTTCTTGTAAAACAGCTTCATCCAATGCCAGTAACTCGCTGCGCACGAAGGATAGTGCACTGCTGACTTTTCCGATAGCTGTACCAAACTTTGCAGCACGCATTTGTGCTACATCATTTGTGCGATCTGTCTCAAGATTTAAGCTTGCATATGTGCCAATCGGAACAAACTTTATTTGTAGCTCTTCAAAGGCTGTTAACACGTCGATTACTTTTTGTGCATGTGTAATCGTACCTTTGTATTGCTGCTCAAAGCTAAGTGCATCTTCCACTAATTGGGCTAAGGTAGGTTCAAAATCAGCCTCATTGCACAATAAATCTGTTAAATCCCAAGTTTCCTCTACTGCAACATCTTTTCGTAATGGTAAAACTTTCATTTATGGACACCCCTTTACATATAAGTGATTTCATTATAACGAAACTATTTCGGAAAGTGAAATAATTTCATAGAATAGTTTAAATATTCTTACTCTAAATCGTTTCTCATGAAGGATGTTTGAAATATTGTCGGTCGGGAACAATGAGTGTATAGCCAACATCTTTTATGACTCATACTAATGGCTAGAACAAGACATATTGGAGGAGAAATTGATTATGGCACAAAACTTAAACAAACAATTAAATAAGTTAGTGGCGACATGGTCTGTGCTTTATACAAAGCTACACAATTATCATTGGTATGTCACAGGTCCAGCCTTCTTTACACTGCATGCAAAATTTGAAGAGCTATATAATGAAACAACATTGAATTTAGATGAAATAGCAGAGCGTATTTTATCAAAGGATGGCAAGCCAGTGGCAACATTAAAAGAGCATCTAGAGCTATCCTATGTAGAGGAAGCAACAGGTGAAGAAACGACAGAGGACATGGTTGCAACGACAATCTCAGATTTCCAAAAGCTGATGAAAGCATTAAATTCTACAATGGAGCTAGCCGCAGAAGAAGGAGACGACCGTACAGAGGATTTACTCAATGCCATGTATCAGTCTCTTGAAAAGCATACATGGATGTTAAAAGCCTTTCTTGACAAGTAAACATTGACAATTTGCATGCTGGAGAAGACATTCTCTCGAACTGACCTAGAAAAGTGAGACAAATAAAAACACCTTTCGTTGAAAAACGGGTATAAGCATACCAAACAATCAACGGAGGTGTTTTTTCTATGGGAACAAGAGTAAGCTATCCAATAGAAATAAAAATGAAAGCAATTGAAATGAGATTAGCAGGAATCCCGGTCAAACAGGTATTAGAAGAATTAAAGATTAAAAATAAAACACAATTGAAAACATGGATGTGGTGGTATCGCAAGGGAGAAATACATCGATTACACCAACCTGTGGGGAAACAGTACGCTTATGGAAAAGGGCCTGAACATGCATCAGAAGAAGCTCGTTTACAAGCTGAAAATCGTTATTTAAAACAACAAATTGAAGTGCTAAAAAAGTACGAAGAATTGGAAAGGAAGTGGTTGGACAAGTACTTGTAGAGGCTGTTGAAGAATTGAAGGGACAGATGCCTATTCAGACAATTTGTGAATTCCTAGGGGTTTCACGCGCTACCTATTATCGTTGGAAAAAAGAACTGGGGAAAATCTCTAAAAAAGAGTTGCGTGATCAAGCAATCGGAAAAGTTTGTGCAGCCCATCAATTTCGTTATGGTTATCGCAAAATCGCTACGTTTTTCTCAGGTATTAGCGAAAAGACAATCCAACGTGTGATGCAAAAATATAATTGGTCATGTCGTGTAAAAGTGAAGAAACGAAAACGTACAGGGCAGCCCGCACAAATAGCTGATAATAAATTGGCTCGAGATTTTCACGCAGACCAGCCCTTACAGAAGCTCGTAACAGATATTACTTACTTGCCTTTTGGACAATCTGTGTTGTATCTTTCAAGCATTATGGATTTGTTTAACGGTGAAATTATTGCGTATACAATTGGTCCTGTTCAAGATACGAACTTTGTCTTAGATACGCTTCATCAACTCCACCATCTTCCAGAAAGGGTTACCTTGCATAGTGATCAAGGCTCTGTATATACATCGTATGACTATCAAAAAGCAGTAAAAGAAAAAGGAATTACCATGAGCATGTCTCGTAAAGGCACGCCCGCAGATAATTCCCCAATCGAAACGTTTCACTCCTCGCTAAAGTCAGAAACGTTCTACCTTGACGGCATACACAGCACAACGAATGCATGTGTAAAACAAATCGTCGAAGATTATATTACTTATTATAACAATATCCGTATTCAAACGAAACTAAACAACCAGTCGCCCGTTAAATACCGGCAACTGGCTGTTTAAAAGGTGTTTTCTTACTGTCTCAAAAACGACAGTCAGTGCCTCTCCAGCATGCTTTTTTTCTGCCCAACGCGTTATGTCAAATCAGCAACATAGTTTAAGGCAATTTAACAATTATTACAGTTTAGTAAAAAGGGTTTGTTTGTGTGTAGAGCGGGTAATTACCTAGTAAGCCATACAACATAGGAGGAATTGAACATGATGAATGAACAAAATCCAAAAATTGAGGTGGCCCATACAAGGGATGAAATGCTTCACATTTTAGAGAATATGCGAATGGAAGGTTATCACCAAGACGATATTCATATTATTGCGAGAGATCCCCAACAGTTTGAGGATGTAAAATGGGATGCCGATGTGCAAACGCATGAGGCTGGAAATTGGGTAGACCAATTTAAATCTTGGTTTACAGGCGACTCAGCCGTTACAGAGGGTTTAAAACGATTTAATCTGTCTGAGGGACAAATCGCTTACTATGCGCATCTTGTAGAACAAGGAAGTATTGTCTTATACGCAGAACATGAGGATGATGTTGATACACTCCAAACATATCCAGAGACTGCTGAAGAGCAAGAGGAGCGTTTAAGAAATCAACAGCGTATGGCAGAGGCAGAGCAATATAGAAGATTTTTATAATGAGTCAAACTAGCGAGATATGACTATTTCTCAATCGTTTGAATATAGACAAAGTCGATTCTTTCGACTTTGTCTATTATTTTTTCTAGCGTTTCTTGAAAAGAAGGGCAGTTTTTTAAATGCCATCTTTATATTTAGAAATGTTATTCTTCGCATTTAGTATTGAAAGAATAGGATCACTTGTTTTCTTTTTAAAAGGTTGCGAAAACAGGTCTTGTAATTTAGTAGATTCCCCAATGTCAGGACTTTGTTTAGTTTCCATGAGGAGAACCCTTTGTCCTGTTGGTTTGACAAGGTATTGACGTACATAGCCATTTTCGTGTCTGACCTCAATTTTCGATTTGCTCTTTTTTTCGTCTTCCACTTCACGGTCATCCACATGTCTCATTAAATCCAGTAAGTTTTGTGTTTGAATCGGTTGATTGTCCTTGGTTGGTAAATAATGTGTTGTATGTAAGGTTTGAATTTGCATGTATGAATCTCCTTTATTTTCGTTCTGTAAAAATTATACTATTTTACAAGTAATCGTGCTATAAATTCAATACATAGTAAAAGGAAGCTTGAGAAATAACTCTAAGCTTCCTTTTTTATTCAAATACACTATCTTATTGTATGACTTTTTCCTGTGCATCCTTTTTCATAAAACGTAGTACATGGAAATGCTCTAATTGTGCTACTAAATTCCCTATAAGAATGAAGCTGCCACCAATTATTAATTTCATTGTTATGCCTTCTCCGATAAACATCATGGCAAACATAGCGGCAAAAATTGGTTCTAAGGAGAATATAAGACCTGTATGTGTAGCAGAAGTATACTGTTGTGCAACAGTTTGACCAACAAAGCAAAACGCACTACAGATGATGCCAAGCCCTAAAATAGCAATCCAGGATATTGCTGAATTTGGCAATGTTGGTGTTTCGAATAGAAACGTTAACACAAGTGCATAAATACCAGCAAAGCCAAGCTGATAAATTCCGTATGAAATGGACTCTACATTTCGTGTAAATGAGCTATTTAAAAGTAAATAAATTGAATAACATAATGCAGCAATCGCTACTAATAAATCACCTTTATGGAAAGTGAATGAGCCGTGTGCTGTTAAGACGGTAATACCAATCATGGTACAAATGATCGCAAAGCTAACTGCTCGAGAAGGTAATTTTTTTTCAATAAAGCTGCTGAAAATCGGCACTAACACGACCGTTAGGCTCAAGATGAAGCCAGCATTTGAAACAGAAGTAGATTGTAAACCAAATAAACTTAACGCGAACACAATGAATAATAAAAATCCTTGAATAGCCGCATATTTTAATGTTTTACCATTTACTTTGATCATCCGTTTGTAAAAAATAAGTCCTGCTACGAAAAATGCGATGATACAACGTAATGCCACCACATTATAAACTGCCAACGTTTCTAGCCCCATGACCATAAAGGTATAAGAGAGCCCCCAAAACATTGTGACAATAACCATCAATACATTTGCTTTTCCTTGGATACTCATTATGTTCACCTACCATCTGTGTACTAAAACAGTTTTATACTAAAAATTACTATATATCTTGTGTTGTGATTAGTAAAACGAATGTTTATAATGAATAGGATTAAAAAAATTCATGTATATAGAGGGATTGCGGATGAGCTTAGTTAAATATGAGATTTTAACAAAGGTGGCAGAGGTGGCAAGCTTTACAAAAGCAGCTGATGCGCTAGGGTTAACACAATCTGCTGTGAGTCATGCCGTGTCGAGTTTAGAAAAAGAGTTTGGCTTTGCGCTCATTCATCGAAGTCGTGTGGGTGTGACATTAACGAGTGAGGGACAAACAATGCTAAGGGCAATGCGTCAGGTTTTGGATGCTCAGGAATTATTGCAACAGGAAGCAGCTCACATTCATGGCGTGACAAGAGGTAAGGTTCGAATTGGTGTGATATCGAGTATTTCTTCCAATTGGATGCCAGAAATTGTTCGGATTATGGATAATCAATTTCCAGGGATACAGGTGGAGTTACGAGAGGGAGATTACTATGAAATTGAACAATGGCTCTTAAGTGGTGAAGTAGAAGCAGGGTTTTTGAATGGTCAAAAGTCAGAGCAATATCAGTTCACTGAGCTCCAACAAGACCCATTATTATGTATTGTTTCGGATAAAAGTCCATTGTTTGATAAGACAGAAATTGATATCGTAGATTTAGAGGATATGCCATTTATCATGACTTCCTATAAAGGGACAAATGATGTCAAGGTGCTATTAGAGCAATATCATGTCAAGCCGAATATCCGCTTTGAGCTTTCTGAGGAGGTAGGGATTCTTTCCATGATTTCTCATCATTTAGGGATCAGTATATTACCTCAGTTGGTTATTCAAAATTTACCGCCAACATTGAGAGCGATTCCGTTAAAGCAAGGTGGCTACCGAACGATTGGTATTGCCATGAAACACCATGCTTCGCCAGTCACAAAGAAATTTGCAGAGATATTAAGTGCTTGGCTAAAAGAACAAAACAGCTCCCTAAAATAGTGGCTATTGAAGCCTATCCTTACATTACGTTAAAATAGTATTTGTATATATTTCAGAAAATAGGTGAGTGTATGGGGACATTACAGGGCAAAACCGTACTCATTACAAGTGGGGGAACACTTGAAAAATGGGATCGTGTACGAGGTCATACGAATTTATCAAAAGGCACAATGGGGTGTTATTTAGCAGAGGCGGCGCTGTCTGCTGGCGCTAACGTAGTTTACATGCATGGTTACTTTGCACAGCTCCCAGAAAACCAAAATGATATGACATTGATACAATTTGAAGGTATAGAGGATTTAGGACAAAAGGTGCGTCATGCAGTTCAACAACATGTCGACATCGTCATTATGGCGGCTGCTGGCTCTGATTGGGTCATTGACAAAGTGTATGATCAATCAGGTAATTTAATGGAGGAAACGGGGAAAATGCCTTCTGACGAACCACCTATTATTCATTTTAAAAAAGCGCCAAAAGTATTAGGTCAAATTAAGGGATGGCAACCGAATGTAACGTTAGTAGGCTTTAAGCTCGAAGCAACTAATGATGAGGAATTTTTGTTAGCTCGTGCCAGACTGCGTATGGAAACAGCCAATGCTCAATTTATGGTAGCAAATAGCTCTCAGTCTTTATATGGGGGGGATGAACCTCATTGGATTGTACCTGCTGATGGACAGCCTCTTAAAGTAATGGGCAAGCAAAAAACAGCAGAAGCTTTAATGTTGTATTTACAAAATCAATAAATGTGAACTGTGTAGAGAAACATTTCTACACAGTTTTTTCTTGTCTAAAAGGATAGGATCCTATAATATTTACTTAACGGTCGGTAAAAAAGGAGGGTAATAATGGGAAATAAAGAACAAACTTTTCAAAAGATTATAGAAATTGCTTATGGGATGTTTGCGGAAAATGGGTTTGAAAAAACAAGCTTAGCAATGATTGCTACAGAGGTCGGTATTTCAAAACCAGCCATTTACTATTATTTTCAATCAAAAGATCAATTAATTGCTTTCATATTTGATGAATTATATAAAGAAATTCAACATGATGTCGCTGTGGATTATAAAGAGCTTTCTTCCGCTAATTTTAAGGAGGAATTACTTAAGCTAGGCTATAATTCTATTGAGGCACAGGACAAGGACCCTTATTTTAATAAAATATTTAATCAATATGTACTATTAGCAGCTCGCGATGAAAACTATAAAAGACAATTAGTAGAGCTAGAAACCAGCTTTTTAACCAGCTTTGTTGCTATCCTACGATATGGCGTACAGCTAGGAGTGCTAGAGGATACTCCCCATCTAGAAGCGAAGGCCCAGATGCTAGCCCTGGTCTATGATAATATCGGTAATTTCATGTTAACAGGCAACCAATTGAACTATCGGGCTATTTGGAAGGAGGCAGTACATAGCGTTATTCAAGGGGGCAAAAATGATAAAGGGAAATAATGATCGGCGCATTGAAGGTCTTGATTTTGCAAGAGCTCTCGCCATGCTTGGCATGTTCATTGTCAATTTTGGCGTCATAACAGGTTCTACAACGAATGGTTCAAGATGGTTAATTGCCTTCCAACATCTTTTCGAGGGACGTGCTTCGGCCGTATTTGTCATGCTAGCAGGGATAGGGACAGCCTTCATGACTCGTCAAGCTAGAGAGAGTAAGGACCCAATCCTTCTTCGTCAGAATCGACTTACTTTGTGGAAGAGGGCGCTTTTGTTATTTACGATAGGGATAATATTGTATGCGATCGGCTGGACGGGAGATATATTACATTATTATGGCGTGTATATGTTTGTTGCTGCTTGGTTGATTGCCCAATCCAAGAAAATGATGATCTTCATAATTGGTGCCATCCTTATCCTTTCACAATGGCTCCAAATTCAATTTAGTTACCTTGCTGGTTGGCATCCAACATATGTGTTACTAGAGTATCTTGATTTTTGGACACCAGCAGGATTTATAAGAAATTTGATGTTTAATGGCTATCACCCTCTATTCCCCTGGATTTGCTTCTTTCTGATAGGTATGGTAATGGGCACATTAGATTTAACAAATCATACATTAAGAAAAAACTTACTGGTGACAGGTTTATTGCTAGTTATCATGACTGAGGCTTGTTCAAGGTTATTCATTAAGCTGACAACCATTCATTTATTAGATGTAGAGAGTGCATTGTATTTATTTGATACAGGACCGATTCCACCGAATGTGATGTATGTCCTATCTAATTCGGCTTCGGCTATTGTCATCATCGTGGGCTCCATCTATCTTGTAGAGACATGTAAAAATAAAGTAATTCAATCTTTCATATTAACAGGACAAATGTCTTTAACGCATTATGTTGGCCATGTTGTTATAGGCATTGGAATACTAATTGTTTGCCAAAGGCTGGAGAACCAAACACTTGCTTTTTCCATGCTGTATGCCTGCTGTTATTTTTTAGGATGTGTCGTTGTTTCTGTATGGTGGAGGGCTAAACATCATCGAGGCCCACTTGAATTCATGATGAGGAAATGGAGCTTGTAATAAATTAATGGATTGCCATCTATTTCTCACTGACTAGGCATAAAATACTTTAGGTAAAGGGAGTCTTTTAATCTAAACGACATATTGCATAGTATTCAGCTAGGTTTTCTAATATTTTGTATTGACATTCCTATAGCAGAATTATAGAATTATTTTCAAGAAACGCAGTACTCTTATCAAGAGAGGTGGAGGGACTTGGCCCAATGAAGCCTCGGCAACCGAAAAACAGGTGCCAAATCCAACAGATGGTGTCTGAGAGATAGGAGGGGCTATCAATCAGTTTGATGCGTTGGCCTCTTTATGAACAATAAGGATAAAAAAGAAGGGGTGTATCGTATGGCTCAGTCAGTAAAAGTAGATGATAAGAAACTAGAGGCAATTGCGAAGGCGATTCAAAATCTTGAATTTGGTGAAGTGCATATTACGATTCAAGATGGTGTGATTGTGCAAATTAATAGGCTTGAAAAGCAGAGATTTCCGCAGAAAAAATAACAATGATTTCAGTAGAACTTATGTCAAACGGCCACCTATAAGCATGAAGGATTTCCTGTGCTTACAAGTGGCCTTTTTTTGTGTAAAGGCTAGCTATAAAAGCTTTTTGGTATGGGACCGATATGACGGCGATGATACAGCAAAGGCTCTTTTTGAGCATTTGTAATGTCTACGACCTGCCCAATAAAAATGGTATGGTCGCCAGCATCGATTTGCTGAAATGTTTTACATTGTAAATTAGCTGCGGTATCATGTAAAATCGGTAGTCCTAAAGAGGAAGTTGACCATGATGCTTGTGCAAAGCGATCAGGGATTTTACTAGCAAATAGTGTACATAAATGCTCTTGATCACTCGCTAAAATATTGACCGCAAAATTTGGCGCAGTCGTGAAATAGGGATGGAGCTGAGATTTTTTATCGAGTGACCACAAAATAAGGAGCGGGTCGATTGAAACAGATGCAAAGGAATTGACGGTTAAGCCAATCGGTTTTGTGTCATGACATGTCGTGACAACTGTTACGCCTGTAGGATAATTACCTAATGCCAATTTAAAAGCAGCTACTAAATCTGTCATTCAAATCACCTCTTTATGAAATTAGTGAACGGAGTTTGTAGGTAAACGAAACTTTTTTTCATATCCTACTAGTAACTCCTTTTCTTGAGTAAATTTTAAACTAATCAAACATACAGGTAAAGGTAATGGGGAAAGAAAGGGGAATGGCCATGACTTTATATTTTGATCATCTGGTTCATCAAGTGGAGTCACCAGAAAATATAAAGGTTTTCTTCAATAAACGAAATGTCCATACAGTGAATGGTGGGCAGCACACGATGTGGGGGACTTATAATACGTTAAGCTACTTTGGCTTAAGCTACATTGAACAAATTGCTATCTATGATCGTGATTTATTTGAGCAAGCGGCACAATACCCATATTCCCTACATTATACGTTTAAACGTGATCAAGAGCGCCAGGGATTTTCTCGAATTGCTCTGCGCACAAAAAATATTGACGAAGAGGGTCGACGCTTGCGAGCATTGGGCTATGAAGTATATGGACCAGATGCATGTAGCAGAACAAGACCAGATGGCACGGTGGTAGAATGGAAGCTACTGCATTTTGGTAAGCCAGATCTGCCAATTGATTTTCCATTTTTAATTGAATGGGCGGAGGAAAATGAAGAGCGTTTGGTTCAATTAAAGGCAAGTGGTGCCATTGATGTAAAACAGGCTATCACGATGGAATCCGTCCAATTCTACGTCAAGGACATGCAGGCAACAGTAAAACTGTGGCAAGAGGTGTTACAGCTACCAGTGCCTACGCAGTATGAGCAGTATATGTCACTACAGCTACCGAATATGCGTTTAGATTTCTATGAGGAAGAGAGTGCGATGGCAATGACACTTGGCCATGTCAAAGAGGGACCATTTGGTGTGACATTAAAGGATCCTAAACGAACAAAGGAAACATTAGTTTGTCCTGGTGCTTTTTATTGGATAAATCGATAATGAGAAAAAGGCTGGAACATAAGCTAAATAATCTCTAAATTAACAAAACATGACAACTAGAAAAACCGAACTATTCCAAAACACTTCGTGAGCATTTCAGTGGATAGTTCGGTATTTTTGTTGGCTGAAACACTTTTGACCCAGCCACTTTACATAGTGTTGAAAACAAAAATATCCATAGAATTTCTAATGCAGGCTACTTGCTTTCCTGTGGGCGAGCCGCTTCCTCCGCTATCGCTACAATCCACTCACTTTTTAGCAAAGGTGTTCACTACTCATTTTATCGAGAGGTGCTGTCACCCATCACTTTTCTAAAAGGTCTTTTTCTAGTGACATGATCTTTATTCAACAATGGAAAAATCCACTTCATCAGAGAAGTGGATTTTCGTTGCCAATAATTATTCAATTGTCATTTTTTTCGGCGTTTCTGTACCTGTATACCAATCAAATTCAATTTCAAATGAATGCTTGTCGCCCTTTTTTGTATAGGAGTAGTCGATTTTGAGCTGTTCACTTGGGCTGACAACTGTTGGCTCTGTGCCTTGAACAAAAGTGAATTCACCATTTTCTTTAAGCTTTTTTGCAATCGTTTCCAGTGTTGTTGCAAATTCTGCTACACTTTGTCGTTCTTTATGCTTCAAAATAACTTCAGTCATTGGTTTTTGCATCGAAATCCCTCCTTACGTATTGTTACTTCTATTATAGCATGGAGGGGGCATTCAGCTTAAAACAACACAAAAAGCGGATGAAGAAAACGATGCACTTCCTAATCCGCTGCTAATCTGGAACTACACGGATAGCCCCATTATGCTTATAGTTTTACAACATTTGATGCTTGGGGTCCACGATTGCCTTCCACAACATCAAATGAAACCTTTTGACCTTCTTCAAGTGTACGGAAGCCTTCCTCCTGGATGCCCGTAAAATGAACAAATACATCTTCGCCATCATCACATTCAATAAAGCCATAACCTTTTTCATTATTGAACCACTTTACGATCCCCTGTTGCATAAGCATTCGCCTCCAATGCGCTTGAATGTAAAATAAAGTTAAATAAATGGTGCTCTCATTGTGAAAATGTGAAAAAATTGCATTTTCTCTTAGAACATACAGGAATTGAGCAAAGATGTCAATTGATTGACGAAATGCTTGTATATCTGGCTTTCTTTTTTTTCACAATTAAGACTATAATGGAAATGAACAACATAGAAAGTAGGATGCCAAATGACAACGAAAAATCAACCATTATCAGATTTAGAAATCGCTAGTCAAGCAGTGATCAAACCTATTACGGAAATTGCCAATGCTGCGGGTATTCCAGAGGATGCTCTTGAGCAGTATGGACGCTACAAAGCAAAGATTGACCCATTAAAAATTACTGCTCAGGGCGAGGATGCAAAGGTAGTATTAGTATCAGCTATTAGTCCAACCCCTGCTGGTGAAGGAAAGTCGACTGTGACTGTTGGACTGGCAGATGCCCTTCATCAATTAGATAAGAAGGTGATGGTCGCATTACGTGAACCATCATTAGGTCCAGTCATGGGCGTAAAAGGTGGCGCAACTGGCGGAGGTTACGCACAAGTTATACCAATGGAGGATATTAATTTACATTTCACTGGCGACCTTCATGCGATTACAACAGCTAACAATGCTTTATCCGCATTTATTGATAATCATATCCACCAAGGAAATACACTCAACATTGATCCACGACGCATTATTTGGAAGCGTGTCATGGACTTAAATGATCGTGCCCTTCGTAAGGTAGTGGTGGGATTAGGTGGTCCTGTTCAAGGCATGCCGCGTGAGGATGGCTTTGATATTACGGTTGCCTCTGAAATTATGGCGGTATTCTGTTTAGCAACAAGCATTGAGGATTTACGTGAGCGCATCGCTAGTATCGTGATTGGCTATACTTTCGAGCGTGAGCCTGTCTTTGTGCGTGATTTACAGGTAGAAGGTGCCTTAACACTTTTATTAAAAGATGCCTTCAAGCCAAACTTAGTTCAAACATTAGAGGGAACACCTGCTATTATTCATGGTGGTCCATTTGCGAATATTGCCCACGGCTGTAATTCCATTATGGCGACTCAAACCGCTCGTAAGCTAGCTGATATTGTGGTGACAGAAGCGGGCTTCGGCTCTGATTTAGGTGCTGAAAAATTCATGAACATTAAAGCTCGTAAGGGAGGCTTTAAACCAAGCGCAGTTGTCATTGTAGCGACAATTCGTGCCCTAAAAATGCATGGTGGTGTTCCAAAAACATCACTTGTCGGTGAAAATGTGGAAGCACTTCTACAAGGGATTGAGAACTTAGCTAAACATGTAGATACAGTTCGTACATTTGGCGTTGAACCAATTATTGCCTTGAATCGTTTTATCACGGACACAGAGGCTGAGCTAGAAGCCGTTCTGCACTGGTGTCAAGAAAATCATGTTCGCATTGCCCGTACAAATGTCTGGGAAGAGGGCGGTAAAGGTGGTCTAGCCTTAGCTGAGCAAGTACTAGCTGTGCTAGAGGAAGAAAACAACTTCTCTCCTTTATATGATGTAACAGAGTCGATTGAAGAAAAGGTGCGTACGATTGTGCAAAAGGTATATGGCGGGAAAGATGTACAATTTACAGACCAAGCCAAAAAACAAATTGCCCAAATCGAAAAATTCGGCTGGGACTCTCTTCCAATTTGTATGGCGAAAACCCAGTATTCTTTATCAGACCAACCAAGTTTACTTGGTCGTCCAGAAGACTTTACCATCACAATTCGCGAAGTTATTCCAAAGCTTGGTGCAGGCTTCTTAGTTTGTCTAACTGGCGATATTATGACAATGCCAGGACTTCCAAAAGCACCAGCTGCTCTACGCATGAATGTCGATAATGAAGGACATGCGGTAGGATTGTTCTAAACGATATTAAAGCTGCCTAACTAAATGGGCAGCTTTTTTTGATAATTTTGGTAAACATCGTTCGCAAAATCATCAACTGTCTACAACTCAAATATGGTATAAAAGTAAAATTTAGGATGATTACTTTATCTACCCCTTGAGTAAAAATTCGAAAATATTAATTTTTTTAAGATTCTAGTGAAAACTAGGATCTTTTTTGTGTTGCAAAAAAATCATGAGAACTTTCCTTATATAAATGTGTTTGGTATTTTTTATCAATATTTATCTGATATTGGAAAGATAGAGCGGATTTTTACAACGAAGGATAATTGTCAAATGAATTTTTATTTAAAAAATACATTGAATTTTCTTTTTATTTTAAATATAATTTATTTAATTCTAATTCGGAACACTGTACCGATAATAGGAACACGGAGGGATGAAGTCTTGAAAATCGCAACAGATATTGGCGGTACTTTTACTGACCTAGTTTTTACAGATGAAAAAGGAAATCTTCATTTTGATAAGGGACATACGACACCTGGTCACTTTGAGGATGGCATATTAAATGTATTAGGGCGACATGTAACGGAAGATTCTTTCATTGAATCATTTATTCATGGATCGACGGTTATCATCAATACATTAACGGAAAGAAAGGGGGGCGTAGTTGGGTTAATTACAACAAAGGGTTTCCGTGATGTTATAGAAATTGCTCGTGGAAATCGACCAGACTTATATAACTTTAAATATAAAAAGCCAGAACCATTTGTAGAGCGTTATTTACGTCAAGAAATCGATGAGCGAATCGACTTTAAAGGAAATATTATGAAAGCGCTTAATACCGAGGAAGTTGACGTGATCGTTCATCAATTTAAGGAATTGGGTGTTGAGGCAATCGCCATTTCCCTCATACACAGCTATAAAAATCCAATTCATGAACAACAGTTAAAAGAAGCCATTTTAAAAATTTGGCCTGAGGTATATATCACACTTTCAAGTGAAACGATTAAAGAATACCGTGAGTATGAAAGAACAAACACAACAGTCCTCAATTCTTATGTGAAGCCAATTGCACATGCCTACTTAAAAAGCCTAAAAGAGAAATTAAGCACAATTGGCATTACAGACCATTTAAAAATTATGCAATCGAATGGCGGGACTACAAGCTTTGATAAAGCAATGGAGCTGCCGATTAATCTTGTAGAATCTGGTCCTGTAGCAGGTATGTTTGGAGCTGCAAAATTAGGTCAACTTCTCAAAGAATCCAATATTATCGCTTTTGATGTTGGTGGGACGACAGCAAAATGTTCGCTTATTACAGATGGCAAAGTCAATGTCACAACAGATTACTATATTGAAAGAAATGAAAAATTTGCGGGCTATCCAATTAAAACACCAGTAGTAGATATTGTGGAAATCGGAAATGGTGGTGGCTCCATCGCACGTGTAGATCAGTTTGGCTCATTAAAGGTTGGACCAGATTCTGCTGGGGCAAATCCAGGGCCTGTAGCATATGGCTTAGGGAATACACAGCCAACAATTACAGATGCCAATGTTTATTTAGGAAGATTATCCTTAGAAAACTTTGATAACCCAGTATCCATTGACAAAGTGGAGGAGGCTCTTGTTGAAGCAATTGCGAAACCATTTAATGTGTCAGCAGAAGAAGCAGCACAAGGTATTTTAGATATTGCAAACTCCAATATGTTAAATGCACTGAAGCTGATCTCTATTCGTAAAGGCTATGACCCTGAAGACTTTACAATGGTAGCATTTGGCGGTGGTGGTCCACTACATGCGATTAATTTAGCAGAAGAACTTGGTATGAAAAAAGTCATTATTCCTTATGGCTCATCCGTCTTCTCAGCATTAGGAATGATGATGACCGAATATCGACAAGATTACATTCAAACAAGTTTAATGAACTTTGACAAAGACCATCTTGCGGCTATCCAAGAAAATATTGATCAAGTGATTGCCACTGCCTATGCAGATGCACCATTATCAAAGGATCATTATTATTTTGAAATTAATTATGATTTACGCTACAAAGGTCAAGAGCATGCCGTTAAATTAAATGCATCAACTATTACGCTTGATGAAGAGGGGCTACTTGCATTAGCTGAAGCCTTCCATATCAAACATAAACAAGAGTTTTCTTTTGATTTACCAGCTACACCAATTGAGTTAGTCAACTTACATCTTACAATCTACGGGAAAGATGAGGCGGTTCAATTTAAAGAGCTAGACTTCTCTCATATCGACAATTCCACATGTATAAAGGCACAACGCAATTTATATGTGAAGGGAACAGGATGGGTAGAGGTCAATGTCTTTGACCAACAAAAATTAGTACCTGGCTATGTCATTACAGGTCCTGCAATTGTGGAAAATCCAACATCTACGGTCGTAATCAATAACAAGCAATCGATTGAAATTGATCAATACGGCAACTTGATTGTAGAGATGGAGGGGAAATAAAACATGAAAAAAGATGTTTTTGCAGTAGAAATTATTCAAGATTCATTGCTAGCTATAGGCGATGAGATGTTTGTTGCCCTAGCACGCTCTTCTATGAGCCCAGTTATCTATGAGGTATTAGACTATGCTTGTGGATTAACAGATGCCAAGGGTAATTTAATTAGTCAAGGAAACGGTGTAACGAGTTTTATTGGGATGTTAAGTCCAATGGTACAGCGTGTAATTGAAAAGTTTGATAATGGGAAAAAACTACACGAAGGTGATGTCATTATTATCAATGACCCTTATGTTGGAGGCGGCTCACATTTATCGGATGTGGGCTTAGTTCTCCCTATTTTCTACAACGGTGAAATTATTGCGTACTCTGCCAATAAAGCACACTGGACAGAGGTAGGGGGCATGGACCCGGGTTCGTTTACAAGTAATTCTAATGAAATCTATCAGGAAGGTTTACAGCTACCAGGTGTCAAACTTTATCATCAAGGTGAGTTGAACGATGCAGTCTATGAAATTATTTCTACGAATGTTCGTTTACCAGAGCTTTCAATCGGTGATATGTTTGCACAAGTAGCCGCCTTAAAAACAGGTGAAAAACGAATCGCAGAGCTTTGTCAGAAGTTTGGTGCGGAATCGGTGAAATTGTCCATTCAAAAATTATTGGACAAGGGTGAGAAAATTGTAGAGTATGAGCTTCAACACCTACCTAAAGGTGAATTTTATGCGGAGGATTTTATTGAAGGGGACCCATTAAAGGGTGGACCTTATCCAATAAAAGTGAAAGTCACAATTAGTGATGAGGCGTTTATTTGTGACTTCAGAGGCTCACATCCTGCAGTCAATGTGCCAATGAACTGTTCTCAATTTGGTTTAATGGCAAGTGTGCGCGTTATGTTCCTAGCATTACTTGGCGATATTGACGTAATTAACGAAGGTGTTTTTAAACGCTTAACGATTATCACAGATGACAATTCCATTGTTTCCGCTAAACGTCCACATCCTGTGTCTATGAACTTTGAGGCACGTATTGGGGCAGCTGATCTCATTTGGAAAGCTCTTGCGCCGCATTTACCAGAACGCTTATCGGCAGGGCATTTACAATCTGTTTGTACGTTTATTCTCACTGGAAAAAATCCTGATAATGATGAGTCATTCCTAATTGTAGAGCCATCTGTTGGTGGCTGGGGAGCTGCGAATGATGAGGATGGGCAAAGCGGGCAATACTGTATGGGAGATGGTGAAACATATAATCTTCCAGTTGAAATTGCAGAAACAAAATACGGTATTCAAATTGATGAATATAGCTTAAATTGTGACGGTGCTGGTGCTGGTCAATTTAGAGGTGGCTTAGGTGTTCGTCGCGTTTATACAGTCAATCATGATGGTCAAAAGGTTTCTGTGAACTTAGGTAGACATCAATTCGCGCCATTCGGCTTAAATGGTGGTGGAGAAGGCTCTCACAACTATTTAATCATTCATAAAAAGGATGGAACGAAAATTGGACCAGTGGGCGTACTTGCCAATTATGAATTGCAAAAAGGCGACCGTATTGAGCTTGTGACAGCAACGGGCGGCGGGTATGGTCCTCCACATGAAAGAAGCTCAGAGGCCATTAAACGTGATTTATTAAATGAATATATTTCTGTAGATGTAGCGAAAGAGCGATACGGTTATCAAAACGTTTAAAGGGAGAAATAGATGACTGTCAAGACATTAAAAAACTCATTGGATATACTAGAATGCTTTGCAACGAAAGAAAGTGCATTAGGTGTTCGTGAAATTTCACGCATGATGAAACTGCCGACAAGTGTCGTGCAAAGAACCATTAATACATTTACAGAAGCAGGTTATTTAATACAGGATGAACACACGAAAAAATATAAATTAGGTTATAAAATGTACCTTTTTTATGATGTGTTATCGAATTCAAAAGACCCTCACTCGACCATTTATGAATTGATGCAAAATCTTGCCAGTGAAATCAATGAATCAGTATTTCTTACTTATATGGACAATGAATACGGTGTCACAACGAAAATAGCCGAAAGTAATAAAAATGTAAAGTATGCGGTGTCTTTAGGAACAAAGACACCCCTTTACATCGGTGCTTCCTGTAAGGTCATGTTTGCTTATTTAGAGGAGGACAGACAGCTGGAGTTAATGGCCTTCTTTCATGAGGAACAATCGAAGGAAGAGCAGGTTTCTTTCCTAGCGTCATTAAAGGAAGAGCTGCAACAAATTCGCCAAAACAACTGGTGTGTTACCGTCGGGGAGTATAATGAACATGCATTTGGCATCAGTGTACCGTTATTTAACTATAAAAAGGAAATCACTGCATCTCTTACAATTTCTGGGTTAGTATATGATTTAGATGATCAAAGGGAGAAAAATATGCTTGAACAGTTAGTGAAAGTAGCTCAGCAAATTCAATCACACATTTCAAAATTATAACAACAATAGGGGAGCTGACACTATGAATAATAAAGTATTACATCCAAGGGCTTTAGAGCCTGTAACTCTACTAATGATCGTCTTAACATCTGTTGTGGGGGCAATTATTGGGATACAGCTGATTACGACTTTAGGGATTTCTGCCAATACATCAATCGTTGGGGCAATATTTGCGATGATTCTTGGAAGAATACCGATTGGCAAGCTAATTGCCTTTAAATCTGTACACAGACAAAATATTATTCAAACAGCCATTTCGGCAGCAACGTTCAGTGCAGCAAGTAGTTTAATGTTGCCAATTGGTATTCCATATGTATTAGGCTATGAAAATTTAGTATTACCATTGTTTATCGGTGTCATTTTAGCGATGTTTGTTGATGCTTTATTATTATATAAATTTTTCGATACAAAGATTTTCCCAGCAGCAGGTACTTGGCCACCGGGAATTGCAACAGCTGAAGCCATTAAGGCGGGCGATAAAGGTGGTAAGAATGCAAAAGTATTAATTGGTGGTGTGTTAATTGGTATCGTGGGATCTGTTTTGAAAATTCCAATGTCAGCTTTTGGGGTAGCGTTCATCGGTAATATTTGGGCACTGACGATGTTTGGTGTTGGGCTTTTATTAAGAGGCTATTCTGTTCAATTATTTAATGTTGACTTAAATGCTTACTATATTCCACATGGCGTTATGATTGGTGCTGGGATTGTAGCACTTTTCCAAGTAGCTTTTGCCTTATTGAATAAAAAGTCGGCTAAAAAGTCAGAAGAGTTAAGCTATTCAAAAGATGCAAAAGAAATTCGCCAAGCATTTGGTGTTGGTTTTATAGCTTATTTAGCCATTGCTCTATTAATCGCTATTTTAGGTGGTATTATTTCACACATGTCTTTCGGTATGTTAATAGGATTCATCATCTTTGCAACGATTGCTGCATTTGTCCATGAGCTAATTGTGGGTATCGCAGCGATGCATGCGGGTTGGTTCCCAGCATTTGCAGTGGCATTTATTACATTGATTGTTGGTATTTTAATTGGTTTCCCAGCGCCAGCACTTGCATTACTAGCAGGGTATAGTGCTGCTACAGGGGTAGCGTTTGCGGATATGGGCTATGACTTAAAAACTGGTTTCATTTTACGTGGTAATGGTAGTGATGTTGCATTAGAAAAAGAAGGTCGCAAGCAACAATTGATTGCTGGTATGCTAGCTTTTGCAATTTCGGCAGTTGTAGTACTACTATCCTATAAATCTTATTTTGCACAGGATTTAGTAGCACCTGTTAACCATGTGTATGCAGCAACAATTCAATCGGGCGTTACAGGCGATGTAGCAAAACAATTAATGATATGGGCGATTCCAGGTGCATTAATTCAGCTCATCGGTGGTTCAAAACGTCAAATGGGTATCTTATTTGCAACAGGTCTATTACTTGTCAATCCAATTGCTGGTTGGGCTGTCCTAGTTGGTATCTTACTACGTGTAATTTTCACATATGTGACGAAAGGTAAGAGAGAATCTGAAATGACAGTATTTGCAGCAGGTGTTATTGCCGGAGATGCTTTATATAGCTTCTTCACTTCTATTATCAAAATAGGGAAATAGAAAGGGGGAATAAAGGATGACAAAAGTATTGTCCTATGAGGATGGGATTGCGGCCGTTTATGGAGGAGCAATCCTTGGCGGAGGCGGCGGTGGTCTCCTAGAGGAAGGACTCAAGCTAGTTGAGGAAATCTTTGCAGCAGGTGAACCTCAAATGGTGGATATTACCGAATTAGATCAAGAAGATTTAGTTGCCTGTGTGGCAATGGTAGGTGCGCCATCAGCGGTCGATCAATATATTTCAAATGAACAGCTTTGTTGGAGCTATCGTAGTATGAACAACCATATCAATCAACGTCTAAAGGGCATCATTACCAATGAAAATGGTGCCATCACGACGATCAATGGCTGGTTGCAGTCAGTTTTATTAAATGTACCTGTTGTGGATGCTCCCTGTAATGGACGAGCACATCCAACGGGAATCATGGGTTCTTTAAATCTTCATGAACAAGAAAAATATCAATCCGTACAATTTTATGCAGGAGGAAAAGATGACTTCGCGGTCCATGGCTTTGTGGAAGGAAATTTACACAGCACCGCAAAGACAGCACGCCAAGCTTCTATATTAGCAGGCGGACTAGTAGGGGTCACTCGAAATCCTGTGACGATTGACTATTTACAAAAACATGGCGCACCAAATGCGATCACTATGGCCATAGAACTTGGCTATCGCTTCTTAAATGGGCAAACCTTTGAAGAAAAGTTAGCCCATGTGTTGCAATATTTGAATGGCGTGCACATCGTATCAGGTGCCGTCACAAATTATTCGTTAACAAAGGAAAATGGCTTCGATGTAGGGGAATTATCAGTGGGTGATTACCATCTGACGTTCTGGAATGAATATATGACATTATCGAAGGAAGGACAGGTACAATCCAAATTCCCAGACCTCATCATGACGTTCGATACAGAGAAAATGATGCCAGTTCCAAGTGCAAGTATTAAAGAGGGAATGCATGTCGCAGTGATACATGTAGACCAATCTAACTTAAAATTAAGTACAACCATGCAAAACAAGGCTCTATTGCGGGAAATTGATGAAGTGATCAAAGGCGTTCTATGAAATAAGAAAACAAAACAGTAAAAGCTGCCATCATCTACTTGAATGTAAGATGGGCAGCTTTTATTTGTCCTTCAGCGGGATGGTAATACATTTTATCACAATCGTTCCTACTTCCTTTTTCACTTCATACATTGATGGCTTAAATGAATTTCTTACTGATTTGCACAACTCATCGAACGTGGTATTCACAAGCTGCAAGCAATTATCGTGTACGATTTTCAATAAAGGGAGGAGCTACGTTCATACATAATCAAGGAATTGACTAGAAGAAGGTAACAACCAGTAATGAAAAAACAATGCACTTCTGCTACAACTGGCGAAATCCTTTTGGTCATGCAACAAACTAACTTGTTGTTCACATTTTCGGCATGTACATTTGGCTATGCGGGTTAAACAAAGAATTTCTAAGGGAAAGTGTTCACTTTTATTTGTTTAGATGATAGGTTTTCAATACGCACGTCATCTTTTAAACAGGTTATTCAATTGTAAGCCCGCTGAAGTTAATGTTAAATCTGTTAAACACACAGCTGTTGTACATTGCTGAAAAATATGAGGTACAGAACAGATAGCTGTTCTGTACGTTTATCATACAATATTCTGAAAAATTAGTCAATTGAAATAGATATGATTTTTAATTTTTCTAGATTACCTCTTATGTAATAAAATACAGTATAATTTGTAGGAAAGGATGAGTGTAGACTATGAATCATTTAATGAATAAAGTACGTGAAATATATGAGCAATTTGATGCTAGTCATGATTTTCAACATATTGAGCGTGTCTATCAAAATGCATTAGCTATCCTACATAGCGAGCCAACAGCAGATGAAGAAGTTGTGAAAATAGCTGTACTTTTACATGATGTCAGTGACAAAAAGTATACCGATAGCAAGGAAAAGGAAGAACAGCTTATTGAGGAATTACCTGTTAGCGAGGGAAAAAAGCAACATATTCGAGATTGCATCGCTCAAGTGTCATTTAATGGTGGGAATGAGCTAGAAGCAACATCATTGGAAGCAAAAATCGTCCGAGATGCAGATCGTTTAGATGCGATTGGTGCTATTGGCATTGCCAGAACATTTGCTTATGGTGGAGCAAAAGGTCGCAAGCTTTATGATAAGGAAGAAGAAGTACGCACAAATATGTCAGAGTCCGAATATCGTCAAAAAAATACCGCGTCTGTTACTCATTTTTATGAGAAATTATTACTGCTAAAAGATTTAATGGTGACGGAAAAGGGCAAGCAAATGGCACTTGAACGTCATCAATTTATGGAAAGTTTTTTAAAGCAACTGAAGCACGAAATCGGTCAGTAGCACATAGCTCAAAAACCGCCTTTTCAATTTGAAGGGCGGTTTTTGTTCTTTATTGAGTGCCATTCCTATGGCAAGGTAGTGATTTAGTTTTGTAGTGACTATCAAATAGATTGGAGGAGCAACAAGTGTTACTCCATTCTTAGATGGATTCATTAAAAAAAGAGGATATCGCTGTTGTTAATGCTTCCCAAATGATTGTCAGGTCTGCTTGGGAAGTGCGCCAATTACTGAAAGCCGCACGAATAGCTGGCATACCTTTGTAGACAGTTGGCGTCATGTATACTTGGCCTTGTTGATTTAAAGTTGTTAAAAATTGTTGGTTCATTTCAGCTGTTAGTGCCTCATGATTGACCGCGAAGCACACGATATTCAGTCGAACAGGTGCTAGCAATGTAAAGTAGGGACTATCATTTATTTTTTGACCAAGCTGTTGTGCGAGTAATACATTTTCTTCTATTAATTGTTGGTAGCCCAATTTACCATAGGCCTGTAAAGAAAACCAAGCAGGCAGCGCACGAAAACGACGTGAATTTTCAGGCGTAAGATCACAGAAATCTGGATTTTCAAGGGAACTACCAAGATAGGCTGCATTATTTTGAAAAACGGTTGCTTGCAATGATTGATGACGGGTAAATTGCATAGCGGCATCATAAGGGACGTTCAGCCATTTATGTGCGTCAATTGTGATAGAATCTGCATAATTCATGCCCTCAACAAAGTGACGATACTTTGGTGAACAGGCTGCAAAGCCACCAAAAGCCGCATCGATATGAAGCCAGAAAGGGTATCGCTTTTTTAGCTCGCCAATTGCTTGTAAATCATCAAAGTCAACGGTATTGACAGTTCCTGCATTTGCTACAACTATACACGGTTCATGTGGATTTTCTTCAAGAAACTGCTGTAATTTTATGATGTCAATTGCTTCTCGCTGCTCTAGGCATAGGATAGTATGAATGGAATTTCTCCCCATGCCAAGCATAGAAGTTGCTTTGATAATACTTGAGTGGGGCGTTCCGCTAACAATCTTTATTGGAGGGATACCATATAGACCATCCAGCGCAGTGTTTTTTCCATAGTATTGTGCAATCCATTCCCTTGCTTGAGCAAGTCCTACAAAATTAGCCATCGTAG
Source organism: Lysinibacillus sp. G01H (assembly GCF_028872195.1). Classification (NCBI taxonomy): domain Bacteria; kingdom Bacillati; phylum Bacillota; class Bacilli; order Caryophanales; family Bacillaceae; genus Lysinibacillus; species Lysinibacillus sp. G01H. The sequence continues at coordinate 1,690,124 of NZ_CP118397.1, forward strand.
CCCCACTGACAAATGTTCCTCGATAATCATCGCTTAATAGTAATAGCTCCTTTAGCATGTCAATTGTCGCAAGTTCCATTGAACCAGCAATAGAGCCCTTAGAATGGGATAAATTTTGATCGTAAACACTTACTAACCAATCTCCAACAATTGAAGCAGGGGTAGACCCACCTGTGACAAAACCCAAGTATCTTGAGCCTACACTACTATTTAAGCCTTCAGCAAATTGCTTTGTAAAATATTGAAGTGTTGCCTGAGCACCCTCACCCACTTCTGGAAGTGTCGAAGCAGGAAGGCTAGGGGAATGGTTCGTTACAGCTCTATGCTCCAGATTAGTAAAAAAATTGGCTGCATGGTCAACTACATCCATTAAAAGCGTTTTTATTTTTTCCTGATCTTGCTTCATGTTCATCATGTGTCATCATTTCCCTTCATATTAACTTAGCTATTTCTGTCTCTACACTATATAGTGATATATATAACAGTCAAATGAAGACTATAACAGTTGGAGGTCCAATGGAAATAAAGCTGAATCGTCAGTCTGATCAATCTTTAATTAATCAGATTTCAACTATCCTTGCAGAAAAAATAAGGTCAGAATTTTTACAGGAAGGGAGCCAATTACCTTCTATTCGGAGCTTTTCAAAAGAAAATCAAGTGAGCCCTGTCACGGTCAGTAAGGCATATGCCTTATTAGAAAGAAATGGTTATATTGAAGTGATACATGGCAAGGGGGCGTTTGTTCGAAACAAAAAACAAAGAAGCACAAATGAGGGCGGTAGTGATTATAATTGGCAACTAACCATTCCTGATTACATTCAACGTTCACAATCTATGTTAAATAAAAGAATGGAATATGCGATCAAATTCTCCAGTGCTACCATCCATCCTGGGTTATTACCCTCTGTTTACTTGGTGAATGAAATTGTGGCCATATTACAGGCAGATCCTCAGATTGTGGCTCGTTATGGAACGGTACAGGGGGATGAAGATGTACGAAAGGCAATCCAAGACTATGTCCAAGCATATAGTAATATTACTACAACACCACAAGAAATTATTGTCACAAACGGTGTACAACAAGGTATAGATATAGTGGCTAAAACATTTATTGGACCTGGAGATATTGTCATTACCGAAGCCCCTACATATACAGCAGCAATCGATGTCTTTAGAAATCGTGGGGCCCACATTATTCCCATACCAGTAGACGAGGAAGGGATGCAGACAACCCTTCTAGCGACACTCTGCCTAAGCAAACAACCAAAGCTTATCTATACAAATCCAACCTTTCACAATCCTACAGGCACAGTTTTAAGTGCAGCGAGAAGGGGAGAATTACTGGATCTTGCCCAACAATATGGCTTTCTTATTGTAGAGGACGATTCATGGAATGAAATCTATTTTGACAATAACCCCCCACCACCACCTCTGAAAGCTTTAGATACAAGTGGTCATGTTATTTATTTAAAGGGCTTTAGTAAGACGTTAGCCCCAAGCTGTAGAATCGGTGCTATCCTTTCAAAAGGTACTGTTCATCAACGACTTTTATCTGCCAAATCCAGTACCGATTCAGGTAACCCCTTATTAACACAAAAGGCACTGATTCCATTTTTACGTTCAGACCGAATGCATGCCCATTTAGAAAAACTGCGCATTGCGCTTGAGATAAGAAGGGATCAGACGATTGCATTGTTGAATAAGTATGCACCAAAGGGCGTTACGTGGATCGAACCAAAAGGTGGGCTTAATATTTGGGTGTCTTTACCTAGTAATGGCAATACGGATGAGCTGTTATGGAAGGCTCAACAAGCCCAAATTACCTTTTTACCAAGCTCAGCTTGTTATCCAGGAGAGCCACAATATCACCATCTGAGAATTAGTTATTCTTATCCTGAACCGCACGACTTAACACAAGGAATCATCAAGCTTTGTCAGCTTATGGAATCTTATTTACAGGACATGCCATCAGTTCGTTGCTAGTTTGTTGTTCTTTGTTTACCTGCGGTTTGATGTTATGATGAGTAGTGGATATCAATAATCGTCTACATAAAAATCGTGTGGGCATGAACAATACCTAACATGAAAGAGATGGAATAGTGGAATGAGTCATTTAATTGTACAAAATTTAACCAAAACAGTGGGCGATAAAACGCTTTTTCAAAATATTGAATTTACCATTTATGAGGGAGAGCGGGCAGGCTTAATCGGTATAAATGGAACGGGAAAATCAACTCTATTATCCATTTTAGCTGGGGACATGGAAGCGGATTCGATGACAGTAGATCGTCCGAATAAATACCGTGTCGCTTATTTACCTCAGGAGCCTACATTTCAGGCAGGCGAAACGGTTTTACAAGCTGTCTTTTCAGGCGATTCGCCCATTTTACAGCTGAATCGTCAATATGAGGAAACGGTTGCTGCTCTAGCAAGTAACCCAACATCCGAAAGTTTACAAAAGACGTTATTTAGTCTGCAACAGCGCATGGATGAAGAGCAGGCATGGGATGTCAATGCCCTTGCGAAGACGGCTTTAACAAAGCTTGGGATTGAAACTTTTGAAAAAGAGGTACTAACGCTATCAGGCGGTCAGCAAAAACGTGTTGCATTAGCGAAGGTGTTAATTGAACCAGCGGATCTTTACTTATTAGATGAGCCCACAAACCATTTAGATTTACAGTCTACCGAATGGCTTCAAGAGATGGTCTTACGATTAAAGGGTGCAGTGATTTTCATCACCCATGATCGTTATTTCTTAGATGAATTATCAACACATATTTACGAGTTAGCGAATCAAACCTTGTATCGTCATACAGGGAATTACGGTGATTATTTAGAGGCTCGAGCTATTCGTGAGGAGATGCAAGCTGCTTCTGCACAGAAGGATCGCAATCGTTATCGGTCAGAATTAAAATGGATTCGTCGTGGTGCGAAGGCGCGTTCAACCAAGCAAAAAGCTCGTATTCAACGCTTTGAAAAGCTAGAAGAAAACCTAGAGCGCAAATCAGAAGATGTTTCCTTGGATATGGGACTTGCGACAACACGACTTGGTCGTAAAGTGCTGGAGGCTGAGAATATTTCGAAAGCCTTTGGACAGCAAAAAATCCTTGAAAATTTCTCATTTTTACTACAGCAAGGTGATCGAATTGGTATTATCGGCGCGAACGGTGTAGGAAAATCAACTTTATTGAACATGCTAGCAGGAGAGCTGACACCCGATCAAGGTGAAATTCTTGTTGGGTCAACAGTGAAGTTGGCACATTTTAAGCAAACATTGCCGAAAATGAATGAAAATGAGCGCATGATTGAATATATACGTGAGGCTTCAAATGATATTACAGATGCAGAGGGCGTCCGTTACTCAGCAGCTCAAATGCTGGAGCGCTTTTTATTCCCGCTGCATGCTCATGGTACACCAATTGGAAAATTATCGGGCGGTGAGCGCAAGCGTCTTCATTTATTACGTTTATTGATGGAGCAACCAAACGTGTTATTACTTGATGAGCCAACGAATGATTTAGATATTGAAACATTAGGTGTGCTAGAGGATTTCATCGAGCATTTCCCAGGCGTGGTTATCACAATTTCCCATGATCGTTTCTTCCTCGACCGTATTGCGAAAAAGCTATGGATACTAGATGGTCAGGGACAAGTTGAGGAAACACTGGATCTATACAGTGAGTATCTGGAGAAACGTGAGCAGGCAGCGACTGTCAAAGTAGAAACGCCAAAAGTGGAAAAGGCCAAATCAGAAAAGCCAAAATCAGACAAAAAAAAGCTATCGTTTAAAGAGCAAAAAGAATGGGAAACGATTGCAGATGATATAGAGAAAACAGAAACGGCTATTATGGAGACCGAAGAAGGAATCGCCAATGCAGGCTCAGATTTTACCAAGCTACAGGAATTAACAGCTAAGTTGGATGAGCTAAATGCACAATATGAGCATCTTATTGAAAGATGGTCGTATTTAGATGAAATAGTGAACGGATAAGGAGCGATAGACATGAAGATTATTACCATTGAACCGACGCCAAGTCCCAATTCTATGAAGATTGTTGTTGATACAGAGCTACCATTCGGGAAGAGCTATAATTTTACAAAGGATAATAAAGACGAAGCATCAGGCGAGGCGGCTGCTTTTTTAGCGATTGAAGGAGTAAAGGGCGTTTACCATGTAGCCGATTTCTTTGCTGTTGAGCGTAATGCCAAATATGCATGGGAAGGTATCCTAGCAAGTATTCGACAAGTGTTAGGGGAAGATGTCCAAACACAAGAAGAAACGGTTGTGGCCAATGAATTTTATGGAGAGGTTTATGTCCATGTACAGTTTTACAAGCAGGTGCCTTTACAAGTAAAAGTTTTTGATAACCAACGTGAATATCGTATAAGCTGCGGAGACCGTTTTGTCGATGCTTTTAATCAAATTATTGAGTCGGCAGTAGATGAAAACTATATTTTCCAACGTAAGTGGATTGATTATGGGGTTCGCTACGGTGAGCTGGAGGAAATTGCTGAAACAGTCAAACAGGAAATTGATGTCACTTATTCTGCAGAACGTTTAGCGGAAATTGTCACAGCTATCAATAATGATGGTGAAAAAGCGGCTGTGAAAACGGACAAGCTCAAAGTGACAGTAGAGCAGTTCAAGCAACCCGAATGGGAGAAACGCTTCCAACTGCTCGATCAAATGGCTGATCCTGAGCTAGACGATCTACCGCTATTAGATTTAGCTTTACAGGATGAACAAATGTCTATCCGTCGACTAGCGACGGTGTACTTAGGCATGATTGAGGATGTGGCAGTTGTCCCTTATTTAGAAAGAGCCCTCCAAGATAAAAGTGCAGCAGTACGTCGAACAGCAGGTGACTGCATGAGTGACCTGGGCTTTGTAGAATTTGAAGAAGCCATGCTGCAAGCCTTACAGGACAAAAACAAATTGGTTCGCTGGCGCGCAGCCATGTATTTATATGAGGTCGGCACAGAACAATCCTTAACAGCATTGAAGGCTGCCGAAGATGACAAAGAATTCGAAGTGAAGCTACAAGTGAAAATGGCCATTGCCCGTATCGAACAAGGTGAGGAAGCAAAAGGCTCGGTTTGGAAGCAAATGACCGAATCCCGTCAACAATAATCAGGAAAAACCAGCAAATGCTGGTTTTTTTGTTTTGTAATGCTGGAGTTTGCTCTAATAAGAGGGTGAGGTTGCATCTGAATAGTGAAGGTCCTCTCCAAGAAGTGAGCGAACCACTCCAATGAAGTGGGAACCCGCTCTTAAAAAGGGTGAACCGCTCCAAAGAAGTGAGAATCCGCTCTAAAAAGAGATGAAGCCGCTCCAAAGAAGTGAGAACCCGCTCTAAAAAGAGATGAAGCCGCTCCAAAGAAGTGAGAACCTGCTCTAAAAAGAGATGAAACCGCTCCAAAGAAGTGAGAATCCGCTCTCAAAGGAGAGAAAGCCGCTCCAAAGTACCAAAAACTCTTTCTCCAAATTAAAGAAATCCCGCTCAAAAAAAGTGTTGCTCTCTTCCAAACTAAAAATCTCTAACCACGTCAAAATCAAAATCAATACTCTCTTTCATTCGTTGGATTGATCGAAAAACCGCGTAAAACAGAAAAAAATGTTATTTTCTAGTGATTTATTGCTAAACAAAAAGTTAAAGGCGCTCTTTGAATCATTAACATATTGTCTAGTTTCATAGAGAAAGGACAATGTTAAAATAACATAAATTCAGAATATTCTTTAAAAATAGGAGGTCCTTTGCATGACAGTAACTAGTTTAAAGACAACAGAATCGTATGTGCGAGATCGTGAGACGGTCATTGCCCTAACACAGAAGCTCGTGCGCATTGAAAGCGTTTACCGTGAGAACGATCCGAAGGGCAATGAGCAAGAGGTGGCAACTTTTGTAGCGGCGTATTTACGAGATATTGGGATCGAGACGCATATCGAGGAGGTTGTGCCGGGGCGACCGAATGTCATTGGCATTATTGATTCGGGTAAGCCTGGGAAAACATTACTTTTCGAAGGACATACAGATGTGGTGACAGAGGGCAATCGAGAGGCTTGGGCCTACGATCCATTTGGTGCAGAAATCATTGATGGGCGTATGTATGGCAGGGGAACGAATGATACAAAAGGGAATCTTGCTTGTATGATTACAGCTTGTCAGTCATTGCTACTAGATCAAGAGGCGTTTACGGGCAAAATTATTTTATGTATTCCTTGTGATGAAGAAGGGCTTATGCTGGGCATTAAACATTTTATTAAAAATGGCTGGGCTGATGGTGTGGATGGTGCGATTATCTGTGAGCCACAGGAAAATAATGTGTGTATTGCACAACGTGGGGCTATTCGTTTACAGGTAGATATTTTCGGTAAAATGGCGCATGGTGCGATTTCGTGGAGTGGCATCAATCCTAACTGGCGTATGGCACGTTTCATCGTAGAGCTTGAAAAGCTGGAAAAAGAGGAGCAAGCACGATTAGGGCGTGATCCAATGCTGAATTGGCCATCTATTACACCTACGATTTTACGTGCGCCTGTAAAAGGCGATGCACAAATCAATGTCATTCCGGATCATTGTATGACAACACTCGATATTCGCACGGTGCCTGCGCAGGATCATGATGAACTGCTGAGTAAGATTGAAGCGATTATTAAACGATTACAAGCAGATGACCCTGATTTCAAAGCTGAACTGACGGTTCTTGATAACCGACCTGCAACAGCAACAGCGAAGGAAGACCCCGTTGTACAGGCTATATATGAGGCTGTGGCAGAGGTAACAGAAAAGGAACCAAAATATAACGGTGTTCCAGGCGCGACAGATGGCACGTTTCTTCATGTGCATGGTATTCCAATTGTAACAGTTGGGGCAGGAGATCGAGAAATCCCTCATCAAATCAATGAGTATGTGGATATTGAAGAATTGGCAGAAACAACGGCAATTTACCGTTTAGCAGCATTAAAATTTTTGGCGGGTGATGCACAATGACGGCGATCAAAATAGCAGTAATACCAGGAGATGGCATAGGAAAAGAGGTTATGCAGGAAGCGTTAAAAGTTTTAAATTGTTTGCAAGAACAACATAGCTCCTTACAAATTGAAACAACCATCTTTCCTTGGAGCTCCGATTACTACGTGCAGCATGGCTGTATGATGCCTAATGATGCACTGACAACACTTCAAACATATGATGCGATTTTATTTGGAGCTATTGGCGATGCTCGTGTGCCCGATGATGTGACCGTTTGGGAATTGATTATGCCGATTCGGAAACAGTTCCAGCAATATGTGAATTTCCGTCCTATTAAATCACTGCCAGGGATCGCGTCTCCGTTGGCTAACGGCAAAGAAATTGACTTTGTGATCTTCCGTGAAAATGCAGAGGGTGAATATTCGGACAGTGGTGGTCGACTGTACCAACAGCAGCCGCAGGAAATGACGATTCAAAATACCATCATGACACGAATGGGGATTGAAAAAATTGTCCATGCTGCCTGTGATTATGCGAAGCAACACGGTAAAACCAAAATAACAAGTGCGACAAAATCAAATGCCATTATTCATTCAATGAAATTCTGGGACGAGCATACAAGCAAAACGGTGGCTCAAAGTTCACCAGCACTACAGCTCGAATCCATTTATATCGATGCACTCGTTGCTTATTTCGTAGAACGACCACAGAATTTTGAGGTGGTGGTGGCGTCCAATTTGTTTGGCGATATTTTATCCGATTTAGGCTCTGCTATTGTAGGAGGACTTGGTCTATCTCCATCAGCCAACCTGAACCCCGAAAAGGATTTTCCATCGATGTTTGAGCCTGTTCATGGCTCAGCACCAGATATTGCAGACAAGGGTATTGCCAATCCAATCGCTCAAATTTGGTCGCTTGCCTTACTGCTTGGCCATCAAGGCAGACCAGATTTAGAACAGCTCATTGTTAAAGCCATTACAGCTGTGCTGCAAGAAGGCGTTGTGAAAACAGCAGATATTGGTGGACAAGCGACAACAGCACAAATGGGCGATGCGATTTGTCAGGAAATTATTAATAGAACTTTAACAGCAGGAGGTGTTTAGCATGGCAGTTGAGCAAAAGGTAATTGTGGTTACTGGTGCAGGAGGCGGTATGGGAAAGGCCATTATTCAAGAGCAATTAAAGCAGGGCAATCGAGTTGTTGGACTTGATCTATCAATAGACGCCTTATCAGATATTGCACAGGATGCCCTTCAATGCTTTGAAGTCAATGTGTTACAGGAGGAACGTGTGCAAGACATCTGCCAGCAGGTTTTTGATAAGTATGGCAGAATAGATGGTCTTGTTAATGCACTGGGAATTGCTCAGTCAGCTACGCCGATTGAAGAGGTCACAATGGATGAATGGAATCGTTTAATGGATGTTAATGTGAAAAGTTTATTTATCACGACAAAGGCAGTTGTCCCTTTTATGAAAAAACAGCAAAGGGGTTCTATTATTACAATTGCCTCGATTTCAGCAGTGCGACCAAGACCGGGCTTACAGGCTTATATTGCATCCAAGGGTGCAGCAGAGAGCTTTACGAGAGGACTAGCAATTGAACTAGCATCTAGTCAAATTCGGGTTAATACGATTCATCCAGGACCAGCAGACACACAAATGCTTGGTCAATTCGCCGCACAAGGTGCAGATGTAGAGCAGACGAAGCAAAGTGTCTTTGTGCAATCTGTGCCATTAGGACGATTAGTGAAGCCAGCAGATATAGCAGGAGCTGTTAATTATTTACTCTCAGATGCAGCAAGTATGGTCACAGGAACGACATTACATGTAGATGGTGGCCGTGGATTATAGGAGGGGTACAATGAAAAAAATTCCTATGTTGATAGATGGTGAGTGGGTTCACGGTGATGCTCAGACATACCTCGATGTTAAGAATCCCTCAACAGGTGAAGTGATTGCACAAATTGGCAACGCAAGTAAAGAACATGTAGAAGAGGCAGTGCGTGCAGCACGAGTAGCCTTTGAACGAGAGGACTGGCGTCAATGGAAAGCCTATGAACGTGGGCAGTTATTGATCGAATTTGCTCATTATATTCGTAAGCATGCAGAGGAATGGAGTTTACTCGAATGTCGGGATGTAGGAAAGCCCTTATCACAGGCAAGAGCAGATATTGAAGCAGCGGCTCGCTATTTTGAATTTTATGGCGGTGCAGCGGATAAGGTGATGGGGGATACCATTCCAATCGAGGATGGGCTATTAAATGCAGTAGTGCTAGAGCCAGTGGGCATTACGGTACATATTGTGCCATGGAATTATCCGATTCAAATTACGGCAAGAAGTGTAGCAGCCGCTATAGCAACTGGTAATGCAGTCATTGTGAAAAGTGCGGAGGATACACCACTAACAACACATGCCATTGCACAATGGTTCGCCGATAAGTTGCCGAAAGGGATTTTTCAGCATATTACGGGCTTGGGACGAGAAGTTGGTCTTTATTTAACTTCACATCCCGATATTAATCATATTACGTTTACAGGTTCTGTTCCCACAGGAATTGCGGTAATGAAGGCGGCTGCAGAAAATGTTGTGCCTGTGACATTAGAGCTTGGTGGTAAATCTCCTAATATTGTTTTTGCGGATGCTAACATGGAGCAGGCATTAGAGGGAGTCGTACGTGCGATTATCCAAAATGCTGGACAAACTTGTTCAGCAGGGGCACGTTTACTCATTGAGGAACGAATAAAAGAGTCCTTCATTTCCCGATTAGCACAAAGGTTCCAAGCGATCCAAGTAGGACCAGGTGAGGCAGATATGGAGATGGGACCGTTACTGAATGAACAACAATATACGAAAATCACTGCATTATTACAGCAAGCAAAGGTAGATGGCTATGTTGTGACAGGTGGGGAACCATTGACATTGGCAGGCCATGAGAATGGTTTTTATGTTCAGCCAACTATACTTGATGGTGTTGATCCAAATGATCCATTAGCTCAGGAGGAAATTTTTGGTCCAGTGTTAACCGTCTTGACATTTTCCACTGTAGAGGAGGCCATCGCATTAGCCAATAGTACGGACTATGGCCTAGTGGCAGGCATTTGGTCACAAAATATCGATACGGCTCATTATGTGGCAAGTCGTGTGCAGGCTGGCCAAGTATTTGTCAATAATTATGGGGCTGCTGGAGGCATTCAAATGCCATTTGGCGGCTATAAAAAAAGTGGAATTGGTCGAGAGAAGGGCTTTGTTGCACTGCGAAACTATACGCAAATGAAAAATATCGCTATACGCTATGCACCACCTAATCAACACTGAGATGGAGGGACGCATATGGAACAGCCAAAAGAAAAAGATGTACTTTTAGAGGTCAATCACTTATCAATTAAATTCCATTTAAAAAATGGCAAAGAGGCAAAAGTTGTGGAAGATGTGAATTTTACTATTCATAAAGGAGAAACCGTTGCACTGGTTGGTGAATCGGGAAGTGGCAAAAGTATTACATCCTTAGCCATTATGCGGTTGCTGCCTATACCTCCAGGAGAAATTACGTCAGGTTCTATCACTTTAAATGGTAAAAATCTACTTACCTATAAAAATAAAGAAATGAGCCGTATTCGAGGCAATGAAATTAGTATGATTTTTCAAGAGCCCATGACCTCTTTAGATCCCGTTTTTACGATTGGCAATCAAATGATTGAAGGCATACGAAGACACCAAAAGGTATCGAAAAAAGAGGCATGGAATAAAGCGCTACAGCTTTTAAAAGAAGTCGGGATTGCGAATGCAGAAAAGGTCATCACCGAATATCCTCACCAACTCTCAGGTGGGATGCGACAACGAGTCATGATTGCCATTGCGATGTCGAATAATCCGCAGCTATTGATTGCGGATGAGCCAACTACGGCACTTGATGTCACGGTTCAGGCACAGATTTTAAAGCTGATGCTAAAAATGAAGGAAGAGCATCGATCAGCCATTTTATTCATTACCCATGATATGAGCGTTGTTGCAGAGACAGCTGACCGCGTTATGGTGATGTATGCGGGACAGATTGTCGAGGAAGCCCCAGTAAGAGAGCTCTTTTTAAATCCACAGCATCCTTATACAACAGCGCTTTTAAAGACGATGCCAAGCCTTGAAACAGATGTCAAAAGGCTACCATCGATTCCTGGTACAGTGCCACCTGCGTATGCATTACCTGACGGCTGTCGCTTTGCGCCACGTTGTCCCCATGCGCTGGCACATTGTCATCAGGAGCAACCTGCTGTTCATCACATTCAAGAGGCACATAAGGTACGCTGTCATTTATTCACGGAGAAAGGAGAGCTGGCTCATGACGGAGAAAGAAGTTTTGCTGGAAATTAATCATTTAAAAGCCTACTTTCCTGTGAAACGTAAGTCGATGAAGGAAGAGAAAAAGGTCATTAAAGCGGTGGATGATATTTCGATTGAGATTTATAGAGGGGAAACGCTTGGTATTGTTGGCGAATCAGGCTCAGGAAAATCCACCTTTGGGCGAACAATTTTGAAGCTCGTTGAACCAACAGCAGGGGAAGTGTTGTATAAAGGACAGCCCATCCAGCATTTAAAGGGGAATAAGCTGCAAAGTTATCGTAATCAAATGCAAATGATTTTTCAGGATCCCTTTGCCTCCCTCAACCCACGGATGCGAATCGGCTCTATTATCGAAGAACCGATGAAGCTGCAATTAACCTTGACGAAGGAGCAACGCAAAGAGCGTGTGAAGGAGCTATTACAAAAGGTAGGGCTACCTGAGGATGCCATGCATAAGTTTCCACATGAATTTTCTGGTGGGCAGCGGCAGCGTATTGGGATTGCACGGGCATTAGCGATTCATCCAGAATTCATTATTGCCGATGAGCCCGTTTCAGCACTGGATGTGTCGGTGCAATCACAAGTGCTCAATCTCATGATGGATTTACAGGATGAATTTCAATTAACCTATTTATTTATCTCACATGATTTAAGCGTTGTGAAGCATATTAGTGACCGTGTGGCAGTGCTGTATTTAGGCAGAGTAGTGGAGATTGGGACAAAGAAGGAGCTATATGCCAATCCGTTACATCCCTATACACAAGCATTACTATCTGCAATACCAGTTGTGAATTTTGATGAGCCTAAGCAAGAAATACTTTTACAGGGTGAGTTACCAAGTCCGATGAATCCACCTGTTGGCTGTGTCTTTCATACACGTTGCCCGTATGTGATGGAAAGATGCCATCAGGAGAGACCGAAGCTTCACGATGAAAATGATCAACAACGAGTAGCCTGTTTTTTATATAAAGAAAAATCAGAAAATTGCAATTATTTAACAAGTGAGGTGTGAAGAATGTTTGGCAATATAACGGATGTGCCAGGTGTTAAGGTAGGACATCGCGAGAATAAAGAGGGCATCACAGGCTGTACGGTGCTATTAGTGGAAAACGGAGCGGTGTGTGGAGTGGATGTTCGGGGTTCTGCACCAGGTACTCGTGAAACAGATGCGTTAGATCCCATCAATGAAATTGACCGAGTCCATGCCATTTGTTTAGCTGGGGGTAGTGCTTTTGGGTTAGATGCTGCTACAGGCGTTATGCAATTTTTAGAGGAGCAAGGGATTGGGGTAGATGCAGGAGTAGCGAAAATACCGATTGTACCAGGTGCTGTACTCTTTGACTTGTTTATCGGTGATCCACATGCACGACCTACTGCACTTATGGGCTATGAAGCGGCACAAGCGGCACAAGTCGGTTCATTTCCAAACGGCAATGTAGGCGCAGGCTACGGAGCAACTGTAGGCAAATTAGCTGGTCCAGCATTTGCAATGAAGGGTGGGCTTGGTAGTGCTTCCTATGCGGGGAAAGATGGTCTTGTAGTAGGTGCTATCGTGGCTGTCAATGCAGTTGGAGATGTCAAGGACCCCACAACGAGGCAAATTTTAGCTGGAGCAAGAGATACACATTCTGGTCAATGGGTGGATTGCTGTGCCTATTTAGAGCAACATGCACAATCAGAGGCTTTAGCGGGTACTAATACAACCATTGGTGTTGTGGCAATGAATGCCAAGCTAACGAAGGCGGAGGCTAAAAAGATTGCGCAGCTTACGCAAAATGCCTTAGCACGCACGATTTATCCTGTTCATACGATGCTGGATGGCGATACGATTTTTGTGCTTGGTACAGGGGATCAATCCTATGCACTTGATTATTTAGGCCAGCTAGCGACAAAGGTGATGGAGGAAGCGATTCTGGCTGGCATTAAAGCCGCTGAACGATTGGCGGATGTTGAGAGTTATACAAGCATTCAAAAGACAAGCACTTAAAAAAAGGGGGAACAGCCATGCAATGGAAAAAAAGCGGATTGATACTACTAACACTGTTAGTGGCAATCGTTATGGCAGCGTGTTCAAGTGATGGAGAGAAAACTACGACTACTTCAGGTACTACAGATGGTCAAACGGCAACAGATGTTCCACAGGAAATTGTTGTACGTGTGAATGATGATCCAGATTTTTTAGATCCACATAAGGCGACAGCATCCATTTCGTATCAAATGATTCTAAATATCTTTGAAGGGCTAATGGCTCCTGAAACAGATGGCTCCTTAAAAGAGGGACTTGCTGAAAGCTATGAAATCTCTGAGGATGGCTTAACCTATACGTTTAAAATTCGCCAAGGTGTGAAGTTTCATAATGGTGATGATTTAACGATGGAGGATATTCAATATTCCTTTGACCGTTTAATGGGGAAAAATGGTGGGGAAAAAATGTCCAATAGCTTTGATAACGTAGCATCTACAGAGGCGCCTGATGCAAGTACATTTGTGATCAAGCTAAAAGAGCCAAATTCAAATTTCTTGTATTCCTTAACAGGGAGACAATCAGCTATTATTCCAAAGAGCAATGATGGGAAGCATAATGAAAATCCAATTGGTACAGGTCCATTTGCCTTTGTGAAATATGCACCAGGTACAAATTTAGAACTTAAGAAAAATGAACAGTACTGGCAAGAAGGATTGCCTTATTTGAATAAAGTAACCTTTGCCTTCCAATCAGATGATCAGGCAGCCATTATGAGCTTGATGGCAAACGAAGTAGATTTAACGAGTGTTCCTTGGCACCGTGTGAGCGAGGTAGAGGGAAGCTATAGTTTATCACACCAAAATAATAACTCTTCTCTTATTGTTACATTTAACGAAACAAAGGCACCATTTGATAATGTGAAGGTTCGTCAAGCAATCAATTACGCCATTAGTAAAGCCGATATTATTGACTCCGTGTTTGCAGGCTATGCTGTGCCACTTGGCTCTAATATGAGTCCAGCGATGGGTGATTTCCAAAAGAAGGGTTTAGAAAGCATGTATGAGCGAGATGTGGAAAAAGCGAAGGCGCTATTAGCGGAAGCGGGCTATCCTGATGGCTTTAAAACTAAAATTACCGTCTCTTCACACAATGATATTTACTCAAATATTGCACAAATTGTCGTAGCTAATCTACAAGAGATCGGAATTGATGTAGAAATTGAAGTAGTGGAATGGGGAATTTGGCTAGATCGCGTTTACTTTGGTCGTGACTATGCAATGACAACGATTGATTTAACGGGTCGTGCATCTGCTTTTGAAGTGTTGAATGATTACATTTCTACAAATGATAGTGAAAACTTCTTCTTATTTAAAAATGAAGAATACGACAAAATTATGGCTGATGTTTTAAAGGAAACCGACCAAGCCAAGCAAATAGAGTACTATCATCGTGCACAGGAAATATTAGCTGAGCAGGCGACAGCAGTATACATTGCGGATTATCAAATTGTTTGGGGATCTGACAAACAGGTGACGGGGCTCAAGAGCTATCCATTCTGGTTCCACGATATGTCAGAGGTCAAGTTTTCAAACTAGAAAGGGATGAGTGCTTATGATGTATATCCTACGTCGAATCATCCTGTTAATAACAACCATCCTTCTAGTATCCATTATTACATTTGGTGTTTTTCAAATTTTACCTGGTGATCCAGTCCGCACAATGCTAGGGACAGAGGCGGATCCCACTCAAATTGAAAATTTACGATCTGAGCTTGGCTTGGATCGTCCTCTTTATGAACAATATGTGGATTGGATGAAGGGCTTATTGACAGGGCAATTAGGGAATTCCATTCGATTTTCCATGCCAGTAAAAGAACTATTATTTGATCGACTTCCTGTCACCATGTCATTAGCAGGACTCACCCTTATCATTGTCTTAATCATCTCTTTACCTTTAGGGATGTTTGCAGCAAGAAGACAAAATAAATTAAGTGATGTGTCATTATCGACTGTAACCCAAATCGGTATGGCTGTGCCTTCATTTTGGCTAGGGATGATGCTTATTCTTTACATTGGCTTACAGTTCAGCTTCTTTAAAATTAGTGGCTATATACCTTGGACACAAAGTGTAGCAGGGGCGCTCAGTACGCTAATACTTCCAGCTTTAACCATTGCGATTCCACAAATTGCGGTGAATTTTCGTTATGTTCGTACAGCCATTTTGGAGCAGGTCCAGCTCGATTATGTCCGCACGATTCGCAGTAAAGGGATGTCTGAACAAAATGTAATGTATAAGCATGTATTGAAAAATTCCATGATTCCGATATTGACGGTTTTTGGGTTGATTATGGCAGAAGTTGTAGCAGGGACGATTATTGTGGAGCAGGTGTTTTCATTGCCAGGGATCGGTCAGTTATTGATTACGGCTATCAGTAATCGTGATTTTCCACTCGTACAAGGGATCGTTATGTATATTACAGTAGCTGTTGTCATGATTAATTTTATCGTCGATGTTTTATATTCTGTGTTGGACCCGAGAATTCGATTACGTTAAGAGGTGACTACTATGAAACAATTACAGCGCTATACTAAAAAAATCAATTTAGTCATTGGTCTCCTCGTCATTGTTGGCTTTCTGCTCGTCATGATTGTTAGCTTTTTTTATACACCCCATGATGTCAACGCGATGAATATACCTGAAAAATTGCGTGGTCCAGGTGGTGCCTATATGTTTGGAACAGATGAATTTGGGCGAGATATTTTTAGTCGCATTATGAAGGGGACACAAACAGCCTTTGCCGTGGGTCTATTAACGGTTGCGATTGGAACGATATTTGGTATTCTCATAGGCGGAATTGCAGGCTATGTTGGTGGCTGGGTCGATGAAATATTTATGCGCACGATGGACGCTTTAATGGCCTTTCCAGGAATCATCTTAGCATTAATGCTTGTAGCGGTATTCGGCCCAGGAATAACGAATACAGCGATAGCGCTTGGGATTATCGCGATACCAGCTATTGCGAGGATTGCCCGCAGTGGCTTTGTGCAACAACGTGACTCGGAATATGTGCTGGCAGCGAAATTAATTGGTGTTAAGCCTTATAGCATCATGTTCCGTCATATTTTGCCAAACATTTCGTCTCAAATTATTGTTGCAGCAACCGTGACTTTTGCGACAGCAATGTTAGCCGAGGCAGCACTGAGCTATTTAGGGCTTGGCGTACAGCCACCAAACCCTAGCTGGGGTAGAATGTTAAAAGATTCACAAGCCTATTTAATCGGTGCCCCTTGGTATACGTATGCCCCTGGGGGAGCCATTACGATTCTTGTTCTAGGCTTATATATGCTCAGTAATGCTTTACGAGATTTTATGGATCCGCGTTCAAAATCGTAATAGATCAGGTGCTGTCTTTTGCAACAGTTCATATGCCTTAACAGCCATCTCAATATTGAGACGGTGAGGGGCTTGTAAAAAATCAGCACCTAGTATACTTTCTAATCGTTCTATTCGTTTATAAAGTGTTTGACGGACAATAAACAGCTGTTCTGCTGTATCATTTTTAGCCCCATTACAGGTCAGATAGACAGCCAATGTTTGAAATAAATCATGGCTACTTTTTTGATCTAATACTAAAATTTCCTGTAAATAATCTTTTACAAATTGTAGGAGGGCTGTTTGATCTTGCTGTAATAACAATCGATAAACACCTAAATCTTTATAATAGATGGAGCTCGTCAATTGATGATGCTGCATTTGGATGGCTGATTTGGCTTCCTTATAGCCCAGATGAACACTTTCGATCGATTGATAGACATTGCTAATACCACAGCTAAGGGTAAGTTGCTCAAAAAATTGTGCTGCTTTTCTTGCAATAATTTGTGAAATCGCTTGATCAAAAGCGTCGCGATTGTCTTTCATATAATCTGCAGCAATGAAAAAGGCTAAAATAATTATCTCGTGCTGTCTTACTGAAACAGTAGGGAAAAATCCAAGCTTTTTCAGGATCGAACGAACATACATGGCATTTTGTAGCTGGATTTCCTGCCATTCTTCTTCAGGCACAGTATTGGCTTCATCATGGAGATTGAACACAACGACTCGGTAAAATAAATTACGACTTTCGATTGGTAAATAGCTTTGATAGTATTGAATATCTACTGGCTGACCTTGAATTAAGGCTAGTATGAATTCATCTTCACGGCTTTGTTGTCGCTCCTGAAGCATGCGGTTACGCATTAAAATATGGGCAATCGACATAGTTGCTCGTTCAAGATTTAACAAGGTGTAATCACTCTGCTTTGGCAGTTCAGAATGCATACATAAATAGCCCCACACTTGTCCAAGCCCATTAACAGGAATAATGACAAAATGGTCTTTTCCCAAGGATAGAAGGTGCAAGGGCTCTTGTAGTTCTAACTGCTGACAATGCTCCTCCATGACACGTAAGTATTTTTTAGCCTCCATAGGATAATAAAAGCTTTTTGTATCTTCTGAAACAAATAGAAAGGGAGCATTTGTATCTTGATGGAGCACTTGTAATATTTTCAAAATACCATTTGGCATTAATGATAATTCCATAAAGGTTTTGGATAGTGTATCTAGCTGTGTAAGTGCCTGCTGGTGTTGATTAATTATGTACGTGTGCAAATCTTGCGTAATATCGATAAATCGTACAATTTCTTCAAAGATGATGATAGGGAAATGATGGGCATTTGCCATGGCAATCAATTCTACGGGAACATGGTCAAAATAATCGCCAATTTCTATACAAAGACCAGCTGCCTCATTACGAATAAGGTTTTGTAAGTAGGCGATTTGTGTTTCTCGTTCTAGCTGTAAACCGACACCCGTGGTTAATATTAATTCACCACCATTGATTAATGTTTCAAAATCTTTAATTTCTAATATATGTGTCCACAATACTTGGCGATCAAGACCATGCTGCCCTGCAATAAGCTTCGCCGATTCAAAATGCTTGCGCTTGAGGACATCACGTACGAGTAGAGGATGTTTCGACATCAATTAGCACCTGCCCTTCGAATGTACAATGTCTATTTCATTATGTTAGAGAAATCAGAAAATTTCAATATTATCTAGCTTAATAGGGAAAATGGTGATAGACAAAAAGACACCGATGATACACGATTGGAGGTCATGATATGGAGCGAAACGATCAGATTACACATACTTTACAGCAAAAAGATCATGAACACATTTGGCATCACATGTCTATCTATAATGACAAAGCACCTCCCATTATTGAACAGGGAGAAGGGGCATGGATTACTGATAGTTTAGGCAATCGCTTTTTAGATGGTATGTCAGGCTTATGGGCAGTGAATGTAGGGTATGGGCGTGAGCGTCTTGCCAGAGTTGCGTATGAGCAGCTAAAAAAGCTTTGCTATGCTCCTTTAACACAAAGCCATGAACCTGCCATCAGGCTCGCTGAAAAAATTAACAGCTTACTTGATGATGACTATATGATGTTTTATTCCAATAGTGGCTCAGATGCGAATGAAGTAGCGTTTAAGTTAATACGTCAATACCATCAACAAAATGGGGAAGGGAACCGCTACAAAATCATTGCTCGTTATCGGGGCTATCATGGCAGTTCACTTGGGGCATTAGCAGCTACAGGTCAGGCTTTACGTAAATTTAAGTACGAGCCGCTGACACCAGGCTTCTTACATGTTGCTCCACCTGATCACTATCGTCGTCCAAAAGGGCAGTCAATTGAGGCATACAGCCTAGCACTTGCCCGAGAAATGGAAGAAAAAATTATTTGGGAGCAAAAAGAAACCATTGCGGCTGTCATTATGGAGCCACTCATCACGGGTGGTGGAGTGCTTATTCCCCATCCTACATATGTCAAAGAAGTCGAGCGCATTTGTAGAAAGCATGGGGTATTACTCATCATGGATGAAGTCATATGTGGCTTCGGACGGACAGGTAAGCTATTTGGTCATCAGCATTTTGATATTCGACCAGATGTCATTACCATGGCGAAAGGATTAACGAGTGCCTACCTACCACTATCCATTACAGCTATACGGAAAGACATTTATGAAAAATTTAAAGAGACGGACGGCTATAGTCATTTTCGCCATATCAATACGTTTGGTGGCAATCCAGCAGCTTGTGCAGTGGCCTTAGAAAATATAAAAATCATGGAAGAGGAAGGACTTGTGCAGCGAGCAAGAGATTTGGGTATTCAATTCCTACATGATTTGCAAGACCTATTAGAGCTGCCTTTCGTTGGCGATATTCGTGGGCTTGGGTTACTCATCGGCATTGAGCTGGTCGAAGATAAACAATCTCAAACACCTGCCAAGCCTGAGCTAATCGCGAAAATCATAGCTGATTGTCAAGCAAATGGCTTAATTATTGGAAGAAATGGTGATACAGTTGAAGGCTTCAATAATATCATTACGTTAAGTCCACCGCTGTGCTGTACAGATGAGGACTTTGAGTTTATGGTTGCTGTATTAAAACGAGTATTTGCAGCCAATGTCTAGCCTGAGGCGATTCCAAATGTGCAAAAAACACGAGGAATCGCCTTTAATACTGTCGTTTATGCCCTTTCTTCACCTCTTCCCAGTCAATCTCGATGTTATGCAACACACGTGTTAGAAGTCTGTGAATGCTGTTCATCTCCTCATTGGAAAACCCTTCAAGCGCACGGGCATTGGAATATTCGCCCTCCCGTTTTAAAAATGGATAGATGTCCATGCTTTTAGCTGTAGGAAAAAGTAATTTATTTTTCTTATTACCTTGTTCAATTCGTTTTTCAATAAAGCCTTTGGTCTCCAATTTTTGAATAGCTCGTGAAGCTGTTGTACGGTCTACCTTCAATAGCTCTGCGACTTTCTCTTGAATAATACCTGGATTTTCACAAATACGGATGACATATAAATATTGCCCCTTTGTTAAATCTAATTCCTTGAATTCAATATTGCTTATTGAGTCTAATGCCCGTGCAATGGCACCTATTTCACGTAAGATTTCTTTCATGTGCGATCCTCCTGAGATTTTTGTTGTAATTGCAATAAAAATCATTCTATACTAATACTATCATCTTCAAAGTGAAATTGCACCTAGAGAAGATGATAAGGCAGGAGAACCTAGGAGGAATAAGTAATGACTATAAAAAAAATAACAACTGAAGCAGAATTACAAACAGCGTTTGATTTTAGACGAAGCGTTTTTATTGAAGAGCAGCAAGTCCCTGAGGAAGAAGAATATGATGAATTTGATGCACTGGATGCTCCATGCGCTCATATTTTGGTGTATTACAATGAGCAACCTGTTGGAACAGGGAGACTTCGAGTTGTAGAGGACTATGGCAAATTGGAGCGTATTTGTATATTAGAAGAATACCGCAAATATGGCCTTGGTAAGGAAGTTATTGTGGGCCTAGAGCAGATTGCTCGAGATAAAGGGCTAACAAAAGCAAAATTAAATGCTCAGTCCTATGCAGAAGGCTTTTATGAAAAATTAGGCTATCAGCGTGAAGGTGAAGAATTTATGGATTGTGGCATCCCCCATATTTTAATGAAGAAATACTGGTAGCAGACGAAATTCACACGATTATAGAACATGCCAGACTTAGCGTCATACTTTGTAACTTTTTAATCGTTGCTTGGGTCTACTGCTTAAAGGGGGGATGTTGTTGAAGAAATGGATATGCCTTTGTATCATGAGTTTGTTACTGACAGCTTGCGGTAGTCAAGTCATAATCGAATGGGTTGATTTAATCAAATGGGATGGTAAGCAATATGAAGCTGTTTATGAAGTCGCGTTAGCCGATCGTTCATTCATTGAAAAGGAAATAGGGGAAGTTGATTTTAAAGTGGCTGATCATGTAAAAAGAACCTCCTATCGCTTTAAGGATGGCGATGCAGCCTTCCATGAGAAGGGAACAAAGCTTTATGCGATAAAGGGTCTTGAAGATGCTATTGCCGTAGAGGATCAGTCGGTTATTAATGGCTATCGAATTTATATGGTAAGAGATGAAGCTCCGCTGCGACAGAATTTTGATCAGGTTCCATTAGAAGAAGTGAAGAAAATAGAATTTTACTCATCTATGGAAGAAGGCAATCGGAAAACGGCTAGCTATACAGACCAGTCTGACATGGAAGCTATAAAGGCGATTTTAACCAACAGTAAACTAGCCCCATCCTTTGAGCCGAATGGAGATACGAACCGTTATGATGTACTCCTTTATACAGACGATGCCATTGCTTTTCAATATGGCATACAATTTGATGGTACTACTTATTTTTGGTTTCCGTCAGAAAACGCGATTTTATCGAATGATATACAGCAATTTATTTCCAAAGATTAGCGTACTTCTCTAGAGAGGCTTATATTGAAGTATATTTCCATGCTACTTTCTGTAATGGTTCAGGCGATAAGGAAGATTCACACTTTAGCAAAATGCTCCAATTAAAGGAAGCTGCCCAAACGATAAGGCAGCTTTCATTTATTTTTCCTTTACAACCGTACCTGCAAAGCTATCATGAGGAAGACGTTGACCCTGCTGCTGCTCGAAGGCGTGGCGATCTTTTAGATAATCGAACGTACTGATAGTGTCTCGATAAGCCATGCGTTTAATAATTTGACCTTCTGATAATGGACGACCATCTTCATTTTCGAGTGTTAATCCCATTGCTTTGTAGCCAATCGTTTGTCCATTTTTACGGAGTTGTGCATATTCTAGTGCCCACAATACCACAGTTGGCGTAACAAGTGCATGAACAGCCTCGTTTTTTACTTTTTTTCGTAGGAAGTATTCAACCCCCAACGTGACAGCTGTTGAAACAGCTGTATCGATTAAAAATGCAGCTGTGCGTTTTTTTGTCATCGATTGCATATAAGCCCTCCTTTAATGACCTGTCACTAGTACATACGAACAATAAGGACAAAAAGTTTCGATTTATCCTAAATTCATATCTAATGAAAGTACAGGATAGGATGGAATCGCCCCATGCTTTGTGGTTGAAATGCCTGCATATCCGTTTGCAAAAGAAAGCAGAGAGATCGCATACTGTTCACAATGAGCTACCATTTGAGCTACTGTTAGTTGATGATGAAGAAATTGACTTAAAATCGCGCCAATAAAAGCATCACCAGCCCCCGTTGTATCAACGGTTTTTACCTTGTCAGTAGGAGCCTTCACATGATGTTTTTTCGTATATAGGGTAGCCCCAGCAGCACCATGTGTAATGATGATAACTTTTACAGATCCCTTGAATAACGTTTGAACAGCTTCCTGTTCATCTTCTAGAGTAGTTAAAAACAGCAGTTCTTCCTCTGAAAGCTTGACAATATGGGCTTTTGGTAAAAAGGCTAAAATGGTTTCACAACACGCCGTCTTATCCTGCCATAAAGGAAGGCGCACATTCGGATCAAAGGATATAAGGCTCCCTGCTTGATGTGCCTGTTCAATAAGGGCAAGATGTGCTTGTTTCATAGGACTCTCTACAAGATTAACAGAGCAAAAGTGAACGATATCGTGCGCTGTTAATAGCTGCGAGGGGAGGTATTCCTGTTTGTATAAGAGATCTGCAGCATGTCGGCGATAAAACTGAAAATCTCGATCGCCATGTTCATTTAATGAAACAAAGGCAAGACTTGTTTCGCCATCCGTTGTTTGACGAATAAACTGGGTATCTACACCTGCTTGCTGCAACGTTTTGATTAGGAAGTCACCAAAGGCATCCTGACCTACTTGTGTGAGAAGGGCCGCCTGCTGTCCTAGCTTTGCACAGACTGCGGCTACATTGGCAGGTGCCCCTCCTGCATGTTTAGTAAAATGCTCAATGTTGGCTAGGGAGCCGTGCTGCTGCGTCGGTGTAAAGTCAATTAATAATTCTCCAATTGTGAAGAGCTTGCCCATTATGAGACCTCCTGTGGTAGACGCTTTTTCTTTGGAACATAAATCGTATAAAAAATACCAGCGAAAATGAGAAGGATCCCCATCGTTTGCGTAAAGCTTGGCATAAAATCAAGCAATAGCATATCCAGTAAAATGGCGACAACAGGGTCGACAAAAACCAATACGGAGACAAGAATCGTAGACAGGCTACGAATACTATCAAAAAATAAATAGTACACAAATCCTGTATGAATAAAGCCTGTGCCGAGTATATAAAACCAATTGGTTGACGTTAATCCATCGAACAGCGAGAAGTCGATAAAAGGCAGTAGTATCACGATTCCAACTGTTGTTTGAATATAGGTTAACGCATACGAGCTAAGCTTCGTGATGGTTTTACTTGTTAGCATCGTAAGGGCATAAAATACCGCTGACAGTAATGCCCAGATAAAGCCAGATTGCATAAATTCTGAGAACGATACAAAATTATTGAGACCGATGATAAAAATACTACCGATAAAGCAAGTGATTGTTGCAACAAGTGCCTGAATGGTCATCTTTTCCTTTAAAAAGATAGCGCCTAAAATTAACACAAATATAGGGGCTAAATTATAGATGGAAATGGCAATCGAAATGGACATTTCCTCAAAGGCTTTAAATAAAAATACCCAATTTAACACAATAAAGACACCGCAAATAAGCGTTTGAAAAATTTCTTTCTTATCCCATACCTCTGTTTTATGTCCACCCGTAATGAGCCACATACCACCTAGAAAGAGGGTTGCGCAAATGCATCTAACAAAGACAAGCTCTGTAGCGGGAACACCAGTGTGAACGGTAAAAAAGCCGATGGAACCAAACAGTGCCATGGAGACTGTTAGTTTAATGATTGCTGAGATGTTCATACGAAACCTTCCTTCTATTATTTTATTAAGCTATAAGAACTATTCACGAATTTGGCCGTTGCCATGAATAACATATTTTGTTGATGTTAATGCAGGCAAGCCCATTGGTCCACGGGCATGTAGCTTTTGTGTACTAATACCAATTTCTGCACCATAACCAAATTCAAAGCCGTCTGTGAAGCGGGTGGAGGCATTATGATACACTGCTGCTGCATCGACATTGTTTAAGAACGTCTCGGCGGTTAATTGATCTTCTGTAATGATGGCCTCAGAATGATTTGTGCCAAAGTATTGAATATGCTCAATCGCTTCATAGACATTTTCCACTAATTTAACGCTTATTTTTAAATCAAGGTACTCTGTCGCATAATCATCCGCCGTAGCTGGAAGGGCAGCTTCAAACTGCTGACATACTTGCTCATCCGCGATGATGGTTACACCTGCATGATGAAGAGACGTTAAAAGCTGGACGCCATGTTCTTTAAACCAAGTAGGATGAATGAGTAAGCTTTCTGCTGCATTACAAACAGAAGGACGCTGTGTTTTAGCATTCAGACAGATTTTTTCTGCTTTTATGTAATCCGCCATTTCATCCACGTAAATGTGGCAGTTGCCTGCACCTGTTTCCAGTACAGGAACAGTCGCTTCATTGACAACTAAATCAATCAGGGCTTTGCCACCGCGTGGAATGAGCACATCTAAGTACTCTTTTAAATGGAATAGTTCTTTGGCTGTTTCGCGGCTTGTATCCTCAATTAATTGAACAGCATCGATAGGGATGGATGTTTTAGCAAGCGCTCGATGAATACTTGCGACAAGAGCCATATTAGAAAACTTGGCGGAAGAGCTTCCGCGCAAAATAACGGCATTGCCTGTTTTTAGAGTGAGTGTTGCTGCATCGATTGTGACATTTGGTCGAGCTTCATAGATCATACCAATAACACCAAGTGGGACAATTCGTTTTTCGATGCGTAGCCCATTGTCTTTTTCAATACGTTCAACAATTGTACCTACTGGATCGTTTAAGGAGACGAGTAAATGAATGGCATCGGCCATTGCCGCAATCCGTTCTTCATTGAGCATGATGCGATCTAACGTAGATGCAGGTATACCTTGCTGCTCACCCTGTGCCAAATCCTTTGCATTTTCAGCCATAATGTCATGTTGATCGATTAATAGCTGTTCTGCAATTTTTTTCAGTGCCTCATTTTTCTCGCAGGTCGTTTTAATATTTAACATGTAGCTTGCGGCTTTTGCGCGTTGTCCTTTTTCTTGAATTTCACTTGTCATTTGTCATTCCTCCTTAATTCGTTTGAATTTTCAGCCATTTATCTCTGTGAATTACCTCAATAGGGCTTTTCAGCAATGTATCAGTCCGTTTTCCCATGGCAGAGATAAGCTCTTGAGAAGAGTACAGCACTTCGCCACGTCCTAGTAAGTCCTTTTCACTATAGACTTCTACAACATCACCATTTACGAAATCACCTTCTACACGATAGACGCCAGCAGGTAATAGACTTTTACCATTATTCATTAAAGCCTGTTCAGCACCACTATCTATAAAAATTTTACCAGAAATTTCCGTGAGTGCAATCCACTGTTTATGATTTGTTAATACAGCAAGCTCGTCATGCTCCACATAAGTGCCATCACCATGCCCTGCTAAAATATCGACGAGCTTCTGTGCACCATGACCTGTTCCGATAAATACCTTCACTCCTGCACGTAGCGCTGTTCGGGCAGCCAGAAGCTTAGAGGCCATGCCACCTGTGCCAACCTTTGATCCTGTACCATCCGCAAAGCTTAGCAAATCATCTGTAATAGCCGCTAATCGATCAATGCGCTCTGCCTGAGGGTTTTTATTGGGATTGGCATTATAAAGGCCATTGATATCTGTTAAAATGATGAGCTGATCTGCGTGGACAAGTCCACTGACGAGTGCTGAAAGCATGTCGTTATCTCCAAAGGTTAATTCACTAATTGACACTGTATCGTTTTCATTAATAATCGGTAGCATGGATCGTTCTAACAATTCCTCGAAAGTCGCATAGGCATTTTTATAGCATTCTTTTTTAGAAAAATCTGTTCGTGTCAATAATATCTGTGCAGGCATGATATCGTAAATACTAAATAAGGCACTGTACGTTTGAATAAGTAGGCTCTGTCCTACAGCAGCAGCCTGCTTTCCTTTCACTGTCACAGGGCGAGCAGGGTAGCCTAGTTGTTTAAAACCCGCCGCTACAGCACCTGACGAGACAAGCAACACTTCATGACCCAATTTCTTCAACTCGGCGATTGCCTGCACATGGTCCATTAAGCGAACTTTATCGATTTCACCCTTCACATTCGTTAAAGAGCTACTACCAATCTTAACAACAATTCTTTTTCTCTCCATCTCACTACCTCCATCATTGCTGAATCAAGATAAAAAAAGCCTTTTCATCCTAAAAATTAGGACGAAAAGACTTGCCTTCCGTGGTACCACCTACATTGAATATCATGCGACATTCCACTTTTCTCATAACGCTCGAGACTGCGCCTAGTTTGGCTAGGACGTTTCACGAAGTAGGTTTCATTAGTCTTTCTTGTACAATGCCTTCCAGCCGATGGGCATCGCTCTCTTTTCAAGCAGTGGCTAACTACTGGTCTTCGTTCGTTTTCTTATCTATTGACTAAAGGATGCACTACTTCTATAAGTCTGTCAAGCTGAACGGATAAATTAGTTGAAAGTTTTGATAAATTAAGAAAGGAATGCGTTAAAATGATAAAGAGGCTGCTTATTCATTTATTTAAACCACCAAATAGCTATGAAAAGGGGAAGCATAGCCAGCACAATGACAAAGAAACTCCAAATGACTTGTTTCCCTGAAGACATATTTTTGGGTTTAATACTCATTTGTTCATACAGCTGGTTAATGGCTCGTTGCTCTTTCGCATAAAGCATTGCTTGAAATTCTTCGTAATCTTGTATATAGCTAGATGGGGCACGTGGACTGAAGCGTAAATTTCGAATGGAATCCGTAATCTCTTTGTCAGCCATCCAATACGTGATGACAGGTGCTAAGCCTGCGTTTTGTGTGGCCTTTACCTCAATGTCATGGGATTTCATTTTATAGTAGACCTGTCCATGCTCATCCTCATATTGCTTGACAATATCACTTACTGCCATTATCAATCACCTCTTATGGAAGTTATCTATTTTATCATGAGTTTCTACTATTATAATGGATTAGGGAAGAAAAGTATCGCTTGAGCGAGCATAAATTGTGAAACCAAAATTGAAAAAAAGTTTTGGATAAAGTCATAAACTTACATCTAGTGAGAACAACGTCATGTAGTATAATGTAAATAGTTTTTTAAAAGAAGTTGAAGGAAGGGAAAGTTTTGGACATTTCAACGTTATTTGCGTTTTTAGGGGCTGCGATTATTTTAACCATTATGCCAGGGCCCGATAATTTATTTGTGCTTGCCCAAAGTATTACACAAGATAAAAAAGCGGGTATTGCCACATCACTTGGATTGTGTACAGGACTACTTGTTCATATTAGTGCAGCAGTACTGGGTATTTCTGCGATAATTTATCAATCGACCATTATTTTTTCCATCGTCAAATTTGCAGGAGCAGCGTATTTATTATATCTAGCTTGGCAATCATTTCGTGCTAAAGGAGACCCTTTTACGTTGCAACAGCAAAATACGCAAGCTTATATTAAATTATATAAAAAGGGAATATTAATGAATATTTTAAATCCTAAAGTATCGTTATTTTTCCTAGCGCTGTTACCACAGTTTGTTAATCCATCGCAAGGACATGTGGCGTTTCAAATGCTTATTTTGGGTATTGTATTTTTAATACAAGCACTTGTATTATTTTCATTGTTTAGTATATTTGCAGGGAAAGTTAGACAAGTCATTATTGGTAAACCTGCGATTGCTAAACGACTAAATATGGTTCAAGGTATTCTCTTCACATTTATCGGGATACAGATTGCCATCAGCAAACAGTAGGGAGGAATGGACATGGCTATTTTACATATTACCTTTAGCTTAGCAACGCAGGGTTCTATGAAACTTGCAATTCGTCAACATCGTTTGCAGCGAAATGAATCAGTTCTAAGTGTCCATGATGATCTCTCGATTGGACCTCTTCAAAACTTTGAAGAACGTAAAACTTGGTTAACCACGCATATTTTAGATGATGATGACCAGCAATTGTATGATGAGATGTATGAAAACTGGAGGAAAAAGATCGCTAATTTACCTTGTGATGTGGATGTGTGGATTTGGTATAGTCACAACACACATGAACAAATAGGACTGCGCTATGTGATGAGTGAGTTAATTCATAAATGCAGTATGGTGTATGGTATTGATGCAACGGAGAATCTAAAGAGTATCCATCCCAATCTAGACATTCGCCATACAGGCGAGCTTTCCTCGGAAATGCTCATGAAGCTTCGCCCTAGTGCGAAACGATTCTCTGTGCAAGAATGTCAGCAACTCGCTAAGGAATGGGAGAACATCAAAGAACAGCCAAGTACATTACGGTTATGGAAAAGTGAACTATTGCATGTAGAGGAAGATGCAATGGATGCATACATTATCGCCAGTGCAAAAAAATTGCATTTACAGCAAAATGAAGAGTGGCTAATGCCTACGCATATTTTGGCACAGATATTTGAAACATTTGTCCATTATGTAGGAAATGATTTTGTAGAGTATCGCTTACTGACCCTCGTCGAACAGGGCGTATTTGCCATGAAAGGCGATACAACGGATATTTTTTCCTATCAGGTTAAATTACTTTAATTCATTTAAGTGAATGAACAGTAAAAAATCAGGCGAGCAAAGCCTGATTTTTTATTGTTCCAAATGCTTGAAGCTGCTTGTATTAGTAGTGCTCAAAGGCAGTCGTTTCAACATAATGATTCAGCACAGTAACTTAACCGTTTTAATTTTGATAACACTTTTCATATTCATCTTTCATCAACAAACTTTGACATGCCAAGCCATTTTCATGATAAATTTCTTTATCAATATTTAATACTAGACTTCTATTTGAATTGGTATAATTAGGCTCTTTATTAACAATGGATAATTTTTCCTCGTCTAGCCATTTCATCGAGAATTGACTTTTAGCCTCTGCATAATAGACGATTTTGTTTGTGTGAGCTTTATTATTTAAAATTTCTATCCATACATGAACACCACCACTTGGACCTGCACCACCATATGGTTCATAATAAGCGTGCGCTGTATATTCTCCTGTAGGAGATAACACAGATTCGGCCACCTTTTGCGTATTTTCTTTATCTAAAGTACTAAACGTAAAAAAATATTGAATATATATAAATATTCCCAAAAACAGGACTAAACCTGTCAATAGTGCTGTTAATGTTTTTTTAGGGAAGTTTTTCTGTTTAAAAAAGAAATTTATTAATTTGATTACAAAAATGAATAATACGATCAAGGTAAATAAAAATACAAAGAAACCTAATGTATTAAGTAATAAATTCAAATTATTACCTCCCTAGTATGGTGAAACAGTGCCTTTTAGAAAATAAAGCGAGTAACAAGGACATCTAGATGATGTTGTTACTCGCTCTTTTTATTTATTGTCATAAAAATCGAAAACAAATTGTTTAAACTGACGTGCAGATGGCGATAAATAACGATTTTCTATCCAAGCCATGCCGATAATTCGTTCACATACCATATCCTCAACATGGATTTTAACGATTTTTTTTGGGTTTAAATCCTCATCATCGGGTAGTAAGGAAACGCCAAGCCCCGCACCAACAAATCCAGCGATTGTCGATACTTCATCACCTTCATAAGAAATTTTAGGCTTAATGCCCGCAGCATTTAATAAGCGATCAGCTGAGCGACGTAATGCATAGCCCTTTTTCATTAAGACAAAACTTTCATGCTCCAATTCTTTCATTTTGATGCTTTTACGATGGGCTAATGGATGGTCAATTGGGACCATTATAAAGAGCTCATCTCGCCATAATTCCTTCCAACAAACTGGCGGCTCTGTATCGATCGCAGCTAGTAGGCACAGGTCTAACTCACCTGCCAGTAATTGTTTTAACTGTGAATGGGAGTAGTTTTGTGTGAAATGAAAACGTATATGGGGATGTTTTTGACGGAAGGCACGAATCAAGTCGGGTACAATACTCGTTCCAAGTGTATGTAAAAAACCGAGTGATACATCTCCGAGTTCTGGATTATTAAGTTCCTGTAATTCTAAAACAGCCTTTTCATATTCCTTACGCATGCGCTGGACACGATATAAAAATAGCTCTCCATATCGGTTTAGCATAATCGAGCGCCCTTGTCTGTCGAAAAGCGGTACACCTAATTCTTCCTCCAGCTTTGAAATTGAACGACTAAGTGCTGGCTGTGAAATCGCTAATGCTTCGGCAGCCCGTGTCATATGCTCTAACTTTGCAACGGTTACAAAATATTCTAATTGTTGCCACTCCATTTTTTTCACCTCTTTTCTTGTGAATTTTGAGTTATCTGCATTATAACGGGAAACAGACGGGAAGTATAGGTAGCAAAAAATTTTTAAAAGGACGTTGCAATTATTTAGCAGAATGGAAAAGTTAAGTAGCAGAAAGTGTGATAGTACAGCCATTAAGTTGACATCATTCATGCATAATACACATTGATTTGATAAAAACTATAAATTGTACATTATGAATAAAGGGTGGTAAGATAGACACATAAAATACACAATTATTAATTTCCGTGAAGGGGATATCATAAAATGAAGTTAACAAAGCCACAACCTCTAACAATCGAGGGAGGCAAAAAAGCCGTACTATTACTGCATGGATTCACAGGTAGCACAAAAGATGTAAAAAAGCTAGGAGAATTTTTATCTCAACGAGGTTATACTGTGCATGCACCAATTTATAGTGGGCATGGTGTAGAACCAGAAGCATTATTAGAAACAAAACCAGAAGATTGGTGGAACGATGTAGTAGAAGGTTATAACTTCCTACAAGAGAAAG
Source organism: Lysinibacillus sp. G01H (assembly GCF_028872195.1). NCBI lineage: Bacteria > Bacillati > Bacillota > Bacilli > Caryophanales > Bacillaceae > Lysinibacillus > Lysinibacillus sp. G01H. The sequence goes on from NZ_CP118397.1 coordinate 1,721,204, forward strand.
GCTATGAAGAAATCGCTGTTGTTGGGATTTCACTTGGAGGCGTCTTTTCATTAAAAGTGGCAGAGACATTCCCAGTGAAAGCATGTGTAGCTATGTGTGCACCGATTACACGTGATAATTCAAAAGGCTTATTTACACGTTTGTACCACTATGCTCGTTTATATAAACACTTTGAAAATAAATCAAAAGATCAAATTATTTCAGAATTACATGAATTACGTATTTCACCGAAGGATTCATTGGACGGCGTAACACGTTTAACAACAGAAACGCGTGAAGAATTATCAACGATCAAAGCACCAACTCTTGTGTTACAAGGCTCACTAGATGATGACCTATATCAAGAAAGCGCACCTTTTATTTTAAATACTGTGGAAACAGACGACAAAGAAATCATTTGGTATGAAAACTCTGGCCACATTATTACATTGGATAAAGAACGCGATAAAGTGTATGAAGATGTTTATAAATTTTTAGATCATATTGAATGGTCAGTTGCAAACTAAGAAGGGGCTGTCAGCAGACAGCTCTTTTTTTGTTGAATCTCACTGGATAAACGAAAAAACTATTGTAATTATAATAAATGCTTGATAACATGATGAAATTGTAGTGAAAAATCATTCGATTAAAATAATTTGCTATAGTCTAAAACTTCTAAGGAGCACATCAATTATGCAACAAAAAATACCTTTTTCAACTTACGCAGTCATTGGAACCATGTTATTTGGACTGTATTTTGGAGCAGGGAACCTAATTTTTCCTATTCAAATGGGTCAATTTGCTGGGACTAATTTTTGGTTTGGATTAATCGGATTTTTAGTGACTGCTATCGGCTTACCATTCCTCGGAATTTTGGCAATTGGCTTATCAGGTAGTAGTGGTTTACGTGATCTAGCCAATCGTGTTCATCCTATATTTGGTATTATTTTTTCATTAGCACTGTACTTAACAATCGGCCCATTCTTTGCCATCCCACGTACAGCAACTGTACCTTTTGTAGTAGGGTTTGAGCCATATATTCAAGCACAACATGCAACACTGCTACTAGCTGTATTTAGCTTTATATTTTTTGCCATTGTCTACTATTTTTCTTTAAACCCAGCAAAAATAATGGATTATATCGGTAAATATTTAACACCTGCATTTTTAGTTGTTTTATTTATTTTAATTATTACAAGCATTACAAAGCCAATGGGCCATTTCCAGCAGCCAATCGGTGAATATATGGATGCTGCCTTTATGACAGGCTTTAAAGAGGGCTATAATACGATGGACGCCCTTGCCTCACTAGCCTTCGGGATTGTTGTCATTAATGCAATTAAAAGTGCGGGGATTACAGATCGTAAGGAAATTGCCAAGGCTACATGGACATCAGGTATTTTTGCAATGGCTTTAATGACGCTGATTTATGGTCTCATAACCTATATGGGCGCTTCTAGTATTAATGCTGTCGGGACTTTTGATAATGGTGGTTTAATCTTTGCGGCAGTGGCCGATCATTATTTCGGCTCATTTGGAGCTATTTTATTGGCGGTCATCATTGTGCTCGCTTGCTTAAAAACAAGTATCGGCTTAATTACATCTTGTAGTGAGTTTTTCCATGAGGTATTTCCAAAAATCAGTTACAAATGGTTTGTGTTCCTGTTGTGTGCTGTATCCTTTACGATTGCAAATTTTGGTTTAAACAATATTATCAAATATGCTATTCCAGTTTTAATGTTCTTATATCCATTAGCAATCGTCTTAATCTTGCTTGCTCTAAGCTCATCCTTCTTTAAGAATAAGCAAACAGTGTATGCCATTGCGATGATTTTTACATTTTTCATTAGCCTGATTGATGGCTATAAAGCCCTGGTAGAAAGTGTGCCAGATGCGAAGTTAGGTGTGTTGGACGCAGTAGAGAAATACTATTCTGCGATGCTACCTTTTTATGATATTGGCTTAGGATGGATACTGCCAGCGTTAATAGGGGCAGTAATTGGAAGCATGATTCCGTCTCGAAAAGTTATATAATGAAAGAAACACGCACAGAAAATGTCTCTGTGCGTGTTTCTTTATGAATTAGTAAGCTGTCCAGCCACCATCAACTGCAATAACTTGTCCATTCACAAAGCTAGCCTCATCCGATCCTAGGAAGATCGCTAATTGAGCGATTTCTTCTGGCTGACCAGCCCGCGGATTGATGGATAGTCCTAGTGCTTGTCGTGCAGCTCCTGTTTGGCTCATATTTGTCATAGAAGAGGCGATATTGGTCATCACTGCTCCTGGCGCAATACCATTACAGCGAATATTTTTATCAGCATACATAAAAGCTGTATTTTTTGTTAAACCAACTACCGCATGTTTTGAAGCTGTATAAGCAGCCCCAGCCCGTGCACCATATAAGCCACCTGCAGAAATATTATTGACAAAGACACCGTGACCTTGTGCAAGGAAAATTTCGGTAGCCATACGCATAGAGCGCATAACAGCTGTTGTGTTCACTGCAAATACTTTTTCCCATCGTTCATCAGAAATTTCTCCAACTGGCTCCATACCATCCATAATACCTGCATTGTTGACTAATATATCTAATTGACCATAGTTCGTTTTTGTTTCATCAAATAAGCGTTGTAAGTCTTCTGTAGATGCGACATTGGTTTGAATGGCAAATGCTGTTCCTCCAGCCGCTTGAATACCTTCCACAACCGCTTGGGCACCCTCTAAATTTAAGTCTGAAACGGCAACCTTAGCGCCTTCTTTTGCATATCCTTCTGCAATGGCTTTCCCCATACCTGAAGCTGCACCTGTCACAATGGCTACTTTACCTTCTAATCTCATCTCAAAGACCTCCTCATAGTAATTTCTTTACTTATTGAACATCTGTTCATTAAAATCATATAATAAAAATGAAAGCGATTTCAATATGCAAAAAAACGGGATGTGTTGAGTAATCAACACATTTGGACAAACTGTTTATTAAGGAGCTGAAAAAATTGCGTACAACGGATTTACGGATTATTAAAACCAAGCAAGCTCTCCACGATGCTTTATTGACCTTGCTTAGCCAAAAGCCATTAGAGCAAATCTCCATTGCTGAAATTTGTAGAGAAGCAAAGGTCAATAGAGGAACCTTCTATTTACACTACGAGCAAAAAGAGGGGCTCTTTGAAGAATACTTTCAGGAGATAATGGAGGATTTATATCAATCCTATGAAGAACCCTATCGTGCGGTCACGACATTGAACACAAATCAATTAGATCCCAATACCATCCGTATTTTTCATCATATCGAACGCTTTAAAATGTTTTACCGTATCGTCTTTTCTAAAAATGTCCCGCTGACCTATTATTACATGCTTTTTGATGGCATTTATTCTCTGCTAAAACGAGATATTACCACACAGCACATACATCAAATGGAGGATCATATATCGATCGACTATTATAGCGCCTATCAAGCAAACGCCATCATCGGTCTCATCATCCAATGGTATCGCGGCGATTTCAGCGATAGCGTGACCATGTTAAATCAACAGCTAGCAGCTATTTTAAAGAATGTGAGAAGTAGGGGATAGAGTAAGAAGCAGTGGATAGAACGTTAGAATTGAAGGATAGAGAGAAAAGCGGCGGATAGAATGCCCGAATTTGAAGGATAGAAGAGAAGAAGTAGCGGATAGAACGCCAGAATTTGAAGGATAGAAGAGAAGAAGTAGCGGATAACCCCTCAAAGAGAAGGTCTACATCAACTTGTAGACCTTTTCTTTTCTATTAAATCATTTGTTGGCTTAAATGTGACGATCAACGTAGCAATGGCTAGTGTCACGAAGATGATGATGGCCAATGAGCTACTGTTTTGCAGGAGATTATCAGAACTACCACCAAAGATGATCGTGTAGTAGCCATCTGCTCCATAAGTGGCAGGTAGCATAGCAGCGACCTGTTTGTATCCTTCAGATAGCATGGTTTTTGGAACAAGTACACCTGATGTTACTAATTGGAGTGAGAGAGCACAAATATTAAATATCATCCCCATATTCCCAAAGGCAATCACAAATACTTGGGCCAAGCTAAGGAAAGCAAGATACATTACAGATTGGAAGAGATAAATCGACAACAGGCTTTCTTGACTATCGATATTAAAAAGGTGCATCAAACCAATTGTTATGAATGGCAATGTAAAGGCTACGCCCACATTGAGTAGCTGTCGTGCGAGAAACAATTGCCATTTTGATAGGCTTGCTTGAACGAGCTGTGCTGCTTCTTGGTGTTGCATAATCATGACCATCGCTCCCACAAAGGAGGAAATGATGACCATAAATGGGACGAAGTTTGCAGCAAATCCCTTTACATCATTGGTTTTTACAATTGTACCATCGACGGGATGGTCTTTGACATTCATTACAGTCGTTTTGACAGAGGTGGTAATTTGTTGGGCAGTGTCTTGCTCGAATGGAAGCTGAGCAAATTGTTGAGCAAAGACTGCAACCGCTTGATTTTGCTGCATTGGATAAAGGGCTTGATTGATTTCTTCTGTTAATTGCTTTGCAACACCCTCCATCATATTTTTCGCTACACTTGCATTGGCTTGATTAATCGCATAAATAATTTCAGCCTCTTTCCCTGCTTGGATTTGATTTGTAAAATCGGCTGGAATCTGCATAATCATATTAATTTTTCGTTCATTTAATGCGCTCTCAGCTTTCTTCATCGAAGAATAGTCCTCCATTGCAAAGGGGATGGAGCCTTTGATGTTATGTGCTACCTGTTGCCCCATTACAGAATCTTCCACAACAATGCCAATGCTTAACTGTTCAGCTCTTTCATTGACACCATCATAGGCAGTCATCCAGATTGTAAAGAAGATTAATTGAAAGGCAATGGTTGCAACAATGCCAATATAGGTTTCGCGAACTCGTAAAAATGCTTGTAAACCTGTCATTTTTTATTCCTCCTAAAATTAAGTAAGTACTTACTTGCATTGATTGGAAAAATTTTTTCTAGGAAACGAGTCCCCTAGAAAAAATAGCAACACTAGTTTGTAAAAGTTCTTCCGTTGGTAAGTCAGACACGATTGTTCCAAGTTGAGCACGTGACATAAAATGACCAAAATTCAAAGCGATAAGCGATAATGCTGCTGCTTCAAAATCAACTTCTCTTATTTTCCCCTGACGATGCATCTCTTGAAAATAGTGAATGAGCTCCTTTTTGATGAGGAGAGGGATATTGGCGATTTCCTCACTAATTTCAGGAAATTGAATAGATTCCTTAAAGCCGATCATGACAAAATCTTTTATCGACATTAAAAAATGAAAATGCTTCAATGAGAAATTTAATAAATCCTTTTCTAATTCCCACGTTACATTTTGATTGATCTCCTGCTGTAGAAGCGGATAATAAGAAAATTGCTCAATAATGGCTTTTAATAAACCACGTTTGTTGCCAAAGTGACGGAAAAGAGTGACCTCATTGACACCTGCTAATTCTGCAATGGTTTTGGTAGTTGCAGCTGTATAGCCTTTTTCACTAATCAATTGTAGAGCAGCTTCGATAATTCGTTGTGCAGTTCCTTTCGTTGTCAAAAACATACTTCCTTCCATGCAAGTAATTACTTACATCCTAGCATAGTGTACGAGGAACTGCAACACTATGAATGAGCGTTGACAATTATATCGACTGCTGATATATTTTTAGTATATCGACTGACGATATATTGATGGACGATATAAAGGAGGATTTGTATGACACAGGAGCATCCGCCATTAACAGAGGGCGTTTATTATATTTTATTAGCATTATATGAGGCGAGGCATGGCTATGGCATTATGCAATTGGTGGAAGAAATGAGCAATGGAAGAGTGCGCTTAGGGGCAGGAACCATATATGGTGCGATTAAAACATTGTTGGAACGAGGATGGATAGAGGCACTTGGTGGGGATGGCAGAAAGAAAGAGTATGTTATTACCGAAACTGGAAAAACAATGGTGGAATATGAAATTTTAAGATTAAGGGAACTTTTTGACAATGGTATCCGTATAACGAGAGGAGTTGAATAATATGCATAAATATCGATTGATGATTAATCCCTATGCAATAGAGAAGTGGGTCAATGACATGGCTAGTCAGGGCTGGTACTTGAAAAAATTTACATGGATTCGCTTTACGTTTGAGCGTGGAGAACCAAATAACTATGTTTATCGCCATGATGAATTAGAGCGATTCGGTACGCACTATGAAGAGGAATATCTCGAATTTCTTAAAACCTCTGGTATTGAGCAAGTAGACCGTTCTGGTAATTTTGTATTTTTTAGAAAAGCAGCACGGGAAGGTCCATTTGAGCTGTATACAGATAAAAAAACGAAAATTGGTAACCTGTCAAAAAAGATGATGCTCTTACTTTCTCTTATTCTACTTAATTTGTTCATTGGACTGATCGGTTTAATTGGCGATTTTTCGGAGCAAACAACAGACTGGGTTGGTTTCACGTTAAATACGCTGAATTTTGTGGTTGTAGCATTATTTGCCCTCCCATTCTATAAGCTTATGCGTATGCGCAATCGATTAAAGAGAGAATTAAATGTATTTTCAGATTAACGAAGCGTCTATTATTTTCCGGGAAATCAGAAAATAATGAAAAAGGAAGCATGATTTTATAGTAGGGGTGATGCAAAATGAAAAAAAGAATGTATCGTTTTTTTATTGATTACGAAAAGGAAGAACGATGGGTCAATGACATGGCAGATCGGGGGTGGAATCTTAAAAAGACAGTGGTAGGCTACTTTGTTTTTGAAAAAGGGACACCAGGTCAATATATTTATCGAAATGAATTTGTTAATAGAAAGTCGAAGGATTATTTTGAATTTTTAGATGAAATGAATATCGAGTGTGTGTCTAAGTTTGGTGGGTGGGCCTATTATCGAAAACCAAAATCGGAGGGGCCTTTTGAGATATTTTCAGATGCTTCCTCGAAAATAAACTATATTAAATCCATGAATCGCATATTTATATTTGTGTTACTGTTAAATTTAATCATTGGTATTTACAATCTATCGCTAGGTTTACAGGAATTCGCTGCAGGAGCTATGAACACAAGCGTGGGGTGCATAAATTTGATTGTAGCCTTACTGCTATTCATTCCTATAGTGAAAAATGGAAATCGTAAAAAGGGCTTGAAACAAGACTTACATATATTTGAAGGATAAGGAGGATGACAACATGACGTTACAGTTACAGCATGTTACAAAGAAGTATAAGGATTTTACAGCTGTGGATGATTTGAATTTTACCATTGAAAAGGGTGAAATTTTCGGTCTAATTGGTCAAAATGGTGCAGGGAAAACGACGACATTCCGAATGATTTTAGATTTACAGGAGACGACGGCGGGGACAATTACTTGGGATGGTAAGCCAGTTAATGCCATTAACCGAGATGTCCTTGGTTATTTACCAGAGGAGCGTGGTATCTTCCCAACAATGAAGGTAGAGGAGCAGCTTTACTTTTTTGGTGAGCTACGAGGTATGAAGCGAGCAGAGCTGAAAAAGGAAATAGATTTTTGGATTCAACGTTTTGAATTGGAAGAAAAACGTAAAGATAAGGCAGAAACATTGTCAAAAGGGAATCAGCAAAAGGTACAGCTAATTGCAAGTTTTATCCATAAACCTGCGTTTTTAATTTTAGATGAGCCGTTCAGTGGGCTAGATCCCGTCAACAAAGATTTACTAAAGGATGCTATTTTACTATTGAAAGAGCAAGGCACGACGATTTTGTTCTCCAGTCACCAAATGGATAATGTCGAGGAGCTTTGTGATCATTTGTGTTTATTAAAACGAGGTGTTTCTTTATTTTCTGGAAGCTTACTAGATTTAAAGAAACAATATGGTAAAACAAAGCTTGCAGTTCGTACGGATTGGTCAACAACACAATTATTGGCACTTGAGGGTGTCAAGGATGTGCGTGTAGAGAAGGAGCAAACAGTGCTTACATTAGTAGACGAAAGCTTTGCTCAAGGTATCTTTGAGCAGCTATCCAATGGGAAGTATATTGAAAAATTCAGCTTAGATTATTTATCATTAGATGAAATCTTTAAAGATAAGGTAGGTGGCCATGTTGTCGAAGTTTAGTTTATTAATGAAGCAATTATATAAAGCTAAAATTAAATCAAAATCCTTTATCTTAATGACTTGTTTATATGTCCTTGTCATGTCAGTGGCTGTCTTCTGGTCAGAAATTAAGGAACTATTCACAGGTGATGATGAAGCACAGCAAATCGCGATTATTAATGAAACCTCTGCTGATCTAAGTGGTATATTTGTCTCGAATGGAGATATGAACTTTATTCAGGATGAGCAAGATGTATCGACCCTTGAAAAAAGAGTAAAGGACGGCAAGCTGGATGCGATTGTGACGATTAACGATCAAAATGGTCAATTACATGCGGAAATTGCTACGTTCACACCACTGAAATTAAACGATCAATCTACATTATCATCCTTATTACAATATGCAGGACAGCACTTTGCCGTACAACAATTATCACTTTCATCTGAGCAAGCGGCACAAATTATGGCAGCTCAAACAACAATTTCAACGAAAAACTTAAATGAGGAATCAGCCGGTGGAAAAAGTGAAGAAGAAAAGCAATCAGGGCTAGTAGTTTCCTATGCGGTAGGGATTTTAATCTATTTCTTCATTTCTACATTCTTATCGATGATTACGACTGAAATAGCTTCTGAAAAAGGCTCACGCGCAATGGAAATGCTTTTAGTTAGTGTCAAACCTGGGACACATTTTAAAGCAAAAATTGCTGGAGTATTATTGCTTGCTTTAACACAGATGGGCATTATTGCGATCGTGTTCCTTATCTATGCGAAGTTTATCAAAGGTGGGATGGTTTGGGATGCAGCTGCTAGCATTGTCAAGGAATTGTCCATTGGCTATGTCGTCTATGCTATCGTATTCCTACTGTTAACAGTTATCCTGTATCTTATCATCGGTGCATTATTTGGCTCTTTAGTATCGAAAGTAGAAGAGGCAGGTCAAGTATTAATGCCTGCGATGATTATTACGATCATTGGCTTCTATGTTATGCTGACAGGCATGGGGAATCCAGATACAATTATTATTAAAATATTCTCTTATATCCCACTAACTTCTGGCATGATCATGCCAATGCGTATTGGCGCTACAGATATCGGTGGCATTGTACCATTACTTTCATTAGGAATTTTAATCGTAACGATTGTTGTCGTATACCTATTTAGTTTATCGTTCTATAAACGTAGTGTATTGACATATAGCTCTGGCGGCGTCATTCAAAAAATTAAGACGGTATTAAAGGTAACAACATAATATATTGGCAGCTACATGGATAATGTAGCTGCTTTTTTGGTGTCATGGTGCCATTGCTAGCAAACAATGTAAAGGAATTTGCGGAATCAGTCGAATTTTGGATAGAAAGAAGCTATAATTTATAAAAGGGGATGAGATGATGTTAGCTAAATCAGAGGTGGAAGCAGTCCTGAACCGATCATCAAATCAGCGTTTAGCAACAAGCGAAGAAAAAGTGCAGCTCTTTCAAAAGCTTCAACAGCTGTACCCTAATAGTAAAGAAATAGAAGAAATTCTTCACTATTGCACTGAAGTGGAAATTTTTATTAATAGTGCTCACCCTAACCAATATAGTTTGCAATATAAGCTACACCAGAATGGCTATTGTATAGCAGATTCGTATTTTTTCATCCTATAGAAAATGAAACTTTTTTACATGGTAATCGTAAGTAATTAGTAGAGATAAATTGCAGGGGGTAAAACATATGTCTGAATTCAACAATGATCTTTTAAAATCCAAGGACCCATTCGCTTCAGAAAATCCTTTATTACAGCCAAAACCACTTTTACAGCAGGCAGCTGAGCAAAAGCCAGTACTTGTATCAGAGCAAGAGCTATCACAAATCGCTCAAAATCAGCTAATGTTAAAGCAAGATCCAGAGGTTCATACACTTGCACAAAAAATTGATGTCAAAGATCAAATTGCCATGCTAGAGCTTGGTAAAGAAACAGCAAGTGGCATTTCAACTTTTTCCGATAAAATGCTCGCAACGATGAAAGCTAGTAAGCTGGAAGAATCGAGTGTGTTATTAAATAACCTGAATAAAATTATGGATAAATTCGATCCACAGGACTTTGCGGAAGAGAAAAAGGGCGGTTTCATCTCCAAGCTCTTTAACAAAGGAAAAGAGCAATTGGAAAGGTTCTTATCTAAATATGACAGCATGAATAAAGAAGTGGATGTCATTTACCGTGAAATCCAAAAATATGAAGGGGAAATGAAGCGTAATACCATTGACCTGGAAAATTTGTATGACCAAAACCTAAACTACTTCCAATCATTAAGTAAATTTGTTGCAGCTATTGAAGTGAAAACAGAAGAGGTTCGTGCGTCTTTACCAGCACTTGAACAAAAGGCTCAAAGTGGTGATCAATTGGCCGCTATGGAATATGAAACAATGCTTCGCGCTGTAGAATTATTAGAGCAACGTCGCTACGATTTAGAAATGGCGCAACAAGTATCATTCCAATCAGCTCCACAAATTCGCTTAATGCAGCAAGGGAACAATCATCTAATTGCCAAGATTAATTCTGCCTTTGTCACAACGATTCCGATCTTTAAGCAGGGGTTAATTCACGCAGTGACATTGAAGCGTCAAAAGTTGATTTCTGATTCTATGGTGGAACTAGATCGCCGTACGAATGAAATGCTTGTCCGTAATGCTGAAAATATTAGTAAGAACAGTGTGAATATCGCTCGTCAAGCTGGTAGCCCAAGTATTAAAATTGAAACCATTGAAACAACATGGCAAACAATTATGGCTGGTATTCAAGAAACGAAGCAAATTCAAGCAGAAACAGCAAGAAACCGTGAAGAAGGTCGTAAACGTATTGAGCGTTTGCAATTGGAATATGAGAAACTGAAAAAAATGTAAGGCTAAAGCTTCTTGCAGCTATTGTTGCAAGAGGCTTTTTTTATGGAAAGGGTAGGCAGATAGAGGCTCCTTCCACACAAGGGAAATGATCTTTGACAAAAAGCAAAATAGTGATTATGATAATATTAAATGAGAATGATTATCAAGTGGAAAAGGAAGCGGAAAGATGCACAAAGGTATTCGATTACATGTAATTATTCGTGGAGGAGTGAAAAATAAATGGCAAATAAAATAAATCCCTCTACATTGTCGTATGAGCCTTTTAAAGATGGAACGCTAGCTCTATACACGACAGATAGCTTAATGATTGTACCGCAAAATCGCTATCTAGAACTTTTGCATATGGAAGAGTTATATAATGCTATGTATAAAGATTTAGATAACAAGCAAAATGGTATAGAACGAGAACGAAAAATGCTAAAAAAACAAAATGCACAGCTAACAGAGGATCTACAAAAGTTAAAGCAGCAAAACACGGTTTTGCAGAAAAAGGTCACTGAATATAATTGTGTGGTGGAGGAGATGAAGGTGCTCCGTCAACAAAATACAGATCTTCTCATTGAACTAAGTAAATATACAGCGATGTCAAGAGAGTCATTGACAGGGCCCTTGAAGTCGATGATTCGAGATATGCGTGAGCAAGGGGTTGGAATTAAAGAAATCCATATTCGCATCAAGCGCCAAATCAATCCAGAGATTAGCTATAGTATTGTACGCAAGTATATTTCTGAGCTAGAGTCGGAACAGAAAGGTTAACAGCTTTTAAAAGGAACTAGAAATTTGGCATTTACAGCAGCTACTCAAAGTCCTATAATGAGTCTATTCTTTAACTAGTTTAAGATTATAGGAAATCGTTAACCGATTTCAGTAAGAGTAGGAGCGTTAATATCATGTCAAATGAGAAAAAAGGAGTTTTGGCTGCCTTTTTTGCCTATGCCTTTTGGGGAGCATTCCCTCTATATTGGAAATTACTTGAGCATGTACCAAGTATGGAGATTTTATTATCCCGTGTCATTTGGTCCTTTGTCTTTACGGTGCTGGCAGTGATCGTATTTAGAATGCGTCAGGATCTCATAGCAGATTTAAAATATTTATGGTCACATCAAAAGCATTTCTGGCAGCTTGCAGGTGCGTCCTTTGTCATTTCAATGAACTGGTATTTATATATTTGGGCAGTGACGCATAATCATCTCATTGAAACGAGCTTAGGCTATTACATTAATCCGCTTTTGTCTGTAATTTTTGGGGTGATTTTCTTTAAAGAATCGCTGAGTCGTGCACAATGGGTAGCGACAGGGATTGCATTTATTGCGGTGATTATTTTAACAATCAATTACGGCTCAGTACCTTGGGTAGCTTTATTGATTGCGCTATCTTTCGCTATTTATGGTGTGCTAAAAAAGAAAATTACACTGGATGCTACAAGAGGGCTAGCCATTGAAACGTTATTGATTTTACCCTTTGCATTAGGCTATTATGTCTATCTTTTCGCTACACATCAAGCCTCGTTTTTACATGTCGATGTTAAAACAGATATTTTGATGATCTTTAGTGGTTTAGTAACAGCCGTCCCGCTTATTTTATTTGCGAAGGGAGCACAAAATATTCCTTTATATTTACTAGGATTTATCCAATATGTATCGCCAACTATTGTCTTGATTTTAGGCATCGTGCTTTACAAAGAGCCATTTAGTCAAGTTGAGCTCCTTGCATTCAGCATTATTTGGGCAGCTTTACTTTTATTCTCTGGTTCGAAAATTATAGAAACAAGAAAAGCCCATCATAAATCAGTTTCGTAAAAGACTTGTAGATTTTTCTACAGGTCTTTTTTATGTAACTTTTACCACTTCGCTTTGTAATGCACAAAACTTTTTTATTCCTTATCGGATTGGGCTACTGAATTGCCTGCTATTTTGTTTAATCGTATCTTAAAGATCGATAAAATTCATCCACTAATATGGTAAAAAATATAACTATTAAAATCGCTAGAGCGAATGGGAGAACGATTACGATGGCTGCTGAATTTTTCAGTTCATGCTTTTGCCTTCTAAAGAATAGCCAATTAATAATGGTAGCCATTATAAGTGCACTGAGCGGGATGAGGCTAACAATAGAGTCTTTTTTGATAGATTTGACAAAAATAGGAGAAAACTTTTGAAGGTAGGTACCTTTACTTTCCTGTTAGCATATAGTAAAATGTCAATAATTAGATAACAATGATCAATTAATGAGAGGTGCTTTTTGTGAGTGCGGTAGGTTCTAACTAGGTAAAAATTGAATGAAATAGTGGCGATGACGACAGCAGGGGATACATGTTATGAACACCCCTTATTTTGTCATGGACCTATTTCAACAACCTATGTAGATACCTACAATACTTTATTAAGCGTGGCATATAGGATGAAACTTCAATTAGCTGAAGTTTTATTTGTGATGCCAGGAAAACGCGCCTTTTAAAGATAGAGCTGTGGGGATTCCTCGCAGCTTTTTTATGTTGTTTAAACCATCATTGCTATCTATTTATTGGGTAGGTATCTTCATGTATGATAAAACATAACAATGAGGAGCAAAAAGAAATGAATAATACTACACTTGAAAAATTACAATATCATGAATTAAAGGACATCGTTAAATCCTACTGTGTCAGCGGGTTAGGAAAACAGCTTTTAGATAAATTAATGCCCAGCTCAAACTTAGCAGTGGTAAAAAATCGGTTGAATGAAACAACAGAAGCTCGTGCAATATTGGATGCAGAGGGGCATGTTCCGTTTTTAGGGGTATCAAATATTGAGCATATCATGACGAAGCTTGAGAAGGGGATGCTTCTAGATCCCAGTGAGCTAGTGAGTATCTCCGATTTTTTACGGGGCTGCCGCAACATCAAAAAATTTATGTTAGATAAGACATTTTTTGCGCCTGTTCTTTCCTCTTACGCTCATTCTATGGCTGAATTTAAAAGCGTGGAGGAGGAGATTAATTTTGCGATCAAAGCCAATCGTGTAGATTCGGCTGCTAGTCGTGAATTAAAACGCATCCGACATCATATGGAAACGACAGAGGAAAAAATTAAAGAACGTTTAACGAAATTTTTAAATAACAGTGCCAATAAACCGTATATTCAGGAATTTTTTATTAGTCAAAAGGATGATCGCTATACGATTCCGATTAAGGCGACCTATAAAAATCATGTACAGGGAACGGTCGTTGAAATTTCCTCAAAAGGGGCAACCGTTTTTATGGAGCCAAGTGTTATCGCTAAATTAAATGTAGAATTAGCTACCTTAAAGGCTGAGGAAGCCGTAGAGGAATATCAGATTTTAGCGTCTTTATCAGGGCTACTGATGGAACATCTTCATGCAATCACCATTAACATGGAGTTGATTAGTCAATACGATATGGTTTTTGCCAAAGCAAAGTTCAGTAGACAAATTGGTGGTAGGGAGCCGCGTATAAATGATTTCGGTTATATTCAACTGATCAATGGTAAGCATCCATTACTACCAGGAAATGCGGTACCCCTTCAATTTTCCATTGCAAAAGACTACCGTAGCTTAATTATTACAGGTCCAAACGCTGGTGGGAAAACAGTTGTGTTGAAAACCATTGGCCTTTTAACATTAGCTACGATGTCGGGCTTCCATATTGTAGCGGACGAAGGAACGGAAATGGCTGTATTTGATCATATCTTTGTTGATATTGGCGATAATCAAAGTATAGAGAATGCACTTAGTACGTTTTCTTCTCATATGAAAAATCTTTCAGATATTATGAGAGCTGCTAATAATCATACACTCTTACTGTTTGATGAAATTGGCAGTGGAACAGAACCAAATGAAGGAGCTGCACTAGCCATTGCGATATTAGAAGAATTTTATCAAATGGGCTGTATAACTGTGGCAACTACACATTATGGTGAAATTAAACGATTTTCTGAAATGCATCCTGATTTTATGAATGCGGCAATGCGCTTCCATGCTGAAACATTAGAGCCTTTGTACCAATTACTCATCGGCACCTCTGGAGAAAGCAATGCCTTATGGATTTCTAAAAAAATGAATGTCCGCGAAACTGTTTTACAAAGAGCAAAGGATTATATAAATAATAAAGAATATCAGCTGACGCTCGTTCAGGATAGTAAAATTCGAAAGCCTAAAGAAGAGAAAAAAAGCTTGGCAGCAGCGTATACATTTGCCAAAGGGGATCGTGTGAAATTATTGGACTATGATGATGTGGGATTGGTATATGAAGAAATGAATCCGTACAATAATGTCAGCGTATTCTATCAGGGGCAAATACTAGAGGTGAATGTAAAGCGGCTTGCCCTTGAATTACCTGCAACAGAATTATACCCTGAAGGATATGATTTAGAGACATTATTTGTAGACTATCAGGATCGGAAGCTTCAGCATGATATCGAACGTGGTTCGAAAAAAGCGTTACGCAAGATCCATAAACAAATAAAGAGTGATCGTCAGCAATAAAAACAAGGGATTGCACAGCCTCGTGCAATCCCTTTACTAATTAAGTTATGGAATCAATCTGTGCCTTAATTGTTCGATAGACTTCCTCAATTTTTCGTTTATAGGGCAAATCCACTAAATCCAGTGAATCTGTATAGGCCATTTTTGCAATTTCATAGGCTGTTGTTAGCTCACCAAAATGGGCATAGCAAAGGGCTTTATAGGAAAAGCATTCATTCAAGCTTAAAATATCATATGGATGACTAATATAGATCGGTCTGTGTTTATATTGTTCGAATGCAGCCTTCGCCTCCTCATATTGTCCAAGTAAATATAAGGATTTTCCTTTTTCAGCATAATAAAAATTTGGATCTAGCTTGTCTAAATACTCATCGTGTCTAAGCTGATAAAAACGTTCTATTTCGATCAGAGCCTGCTCATAATTATAGCTGTAATTATTATAATAATGTGCCTTCAATACAAAGATAAAAGCATCAACCTCAACACGTTCAGCAAATGCCTGATATTGCTCCAGTTTCATAAACATATGATTGGTTTGTTCAAAATCACGATCAATCATGGCACAATAGGCACCAATTCTGTACATATTATCAATCTGATAGAACAGTTGGTTTTTATGAGCATTGGCAATCGTCTCTTGAATTAGTTTTTTCCCTTCCTCATGCTCACCAATTGCAAGTTGGAAAATACTTGTATAATAAGTCATTAATAAGGCATCACGAGAATCGAGCTGATAGTCCTCTTGTTCGATAATTTCCTTTGCCTGTAGGATACGATCGTAAGC
Organism: Lysinibacillus sp. G01H; assembly: GCF_028872195.1. Lineage (NCBI taxonomy): Bacteria > Bacillati > Bacillota > Bacilli > Caryophanales > Bacillaceae > Lysinibacillus > Lysinibacillus sp. G01H. The sequence continues at coordinate 1,737,431 of NZ_CP118397.1, forward strand.
TAATGTATATTGACGTTTTGCTGCTAAAATAGCCATCTCTAGGATAAAGGTTTTGAACCAATGACTGAGTAAATTAATCTCCTTAAAAATAGTGCGGGCTTGCTGAAGCGGGGCTTCCCATGTTGTTAATCCAGCTTCATACTGGGCATCTGCGTAAATATACAATAAACGGCCAGCTTCATAGCTTTGAGGCAGGCTCTCCACAGACGGCTTAATTAAATCGACAATTTCTTGATGATGATCAGCATCACCACGTTTTACTTCTGCAAATAAACTTTCAACCTGCTCTAATAGCTGGCGAATGGAGGATGGGGTTACTTCTTCCAGTAATGCACTAGCTTTTACACCTAAACGTTCAGCAATATAGTCAAGGCTTTCCATGGAAGGCTTGGCCTTATCATTTTCTATTTGGCTTAACATTCCTTTAGTTAGACGATCACCGGCAAGTGCCTCTAATGTTAATTTTTGATCTTTCCTTAATTTGCGAATTCGTGTGCCTAAAGAGTCCACTGCCTCGCCTCCTTTTGTTTAATTATATTAAACTTTTGCTTGCGTGAAAAGAGGGAGTTATGGTATATTTTGTTTAACCTAATTAAACTTTTTAATTTAGTTAAATAATGGAGGGGTTTAGATGAATGAAGCGGAAAAATTGAAAAAGGCGACCTATCACTTATGGACGTTCACGGCGAGTAAAATGATTGCCATGTTGGGAGCAAATGTCATGGCATTCGGTATTAGCTTGTATATTTTAGCGATGACTGGGTCGGCAATGAGTTTCGCTACCAATATGATTTGTTCAGTATTACCACGCGCACTTGTGGCACCCTTAGCAGGCTATGTCGCAGATAATTTTTCAAAAAAACGCACAATATTAATAGCACAGGCAGGAACCATTTTGACAGTAGGGGGATTACTGCTTTATACAGAAACAGTAGGAATGTCTGTTTATGCTATATACATAGCTACTGTTTTTAATACTATTTGCTCGGCCTTTTCTGGTGTAACGTTTTCATCTGCTATTGCCACACTTGTCAATCCAGAGCGATTACAACGTGCGATGTCATTTAACCAAATGTCAATGTCCGTAGCTGCAATTGGAGGACCAGTCGTTGGTGGTATGATGTATGGGTTTTTTAATATGGATGTGTTTTTAATGGTGAATATGGTGGCCTATGCGATTGCCTTTTGTTTAGAGGCAACAATGGACTTTAACCTTTATAGTACAAGAGGGGAAGATACGAAAAAAGAAAAGATGTGGGAAGGGCTGAAAAGTGGTTTTCATTATATCAAGCAACGAAACGTCATTAAGACCATTATGTGGGTAGCATTATGGATCAATCTATTCTTTTCTGCCATCGCTGTTGGAGGAACGTACATCATTATTGAATTGCTAAAAATAGAATCCACACACTTTGGCTTTATTGAAGCATCTGGTGCTTTAGGTATGCTCTTAGCATCCCTTTATTTCGCAACAAGACCTGAAGTAAAGGTACCTTTACGCTTTTCGAAAATCAGCTTATTACTATTGGCGGGAAGTGTCGGCTTAGCAGTCATCCCATTAGTCACTGATTTTTCTTATATAGCTATCGTGATCTTCTATCTCATCATTTACTTTATTTTCGCAATTTTTGAAATGGGAATAAATATGCCCATCGGTGTGTATATGCAAAAAATCATTGCGGAAGAGTATCGTGGGCGTGTTTTTGGGCTAATGGAAACGATGGCGATGTCTATGATGCCGATTGGTATGGTAGTCTATGGCATGTTATATGATACATTACCAGCAACTATTATTTTACCAGTAACGAGTGTCATTATTATTATCATTTCACTTGTGATGCTGCGCTCATCTATTTTAAAAGAGGCACATCCAGAGTATTATGAAAAAGCAGCTCTCCCAGAAGGGGTCGCGAACACCACAACTTAAAAGAACAGGCATGCGGTGAAATGCATGCCTGTTCTTTTACTGATCCTCAATGACAATATAGGTTGCTTGAATAGGGCCATGGACACCAACGATAAGAATCATTTCGATATCGGCTGAGTTACTTGGTCCCGTAACAAAGTTGATACAGGAAGCAATTTTTTCACCCTGACGGATTTTTTCACTAAGCCAACGAGCTGCCTGTGTCATGCGAGGCACAATTGTACTTTTAGGAATGAAAATGATTGACTTTTCAGGTAAAAAGCTAATGCTTCTCCCTCTATCTTTGCTACTAAAAAGCACGGCAGTTCCCGATTCTGCTAACGTCATTTCACTAATGGTTATCCCGATATTTGCTTTTTCAGCTTGACGGATATTTTCCTCAGGTTGCTGTGAATCCCATTCATAAAGCTGAATATTGGCTCGTGGCCATTGCTCGTTCATAAGTGCGGATAATCCGTAGTCTTGGAACCGTTTATCCTTCCATGTAATAACGGACTGACCTCCATAATTGTCAACAACATCCTGTAAAACCTCTGGAAGTGTGGCAGTGCTAGAAATGACAATATTGGTATGGATGTTGGTGCACTGCTTGATTAATATTTCTACCAATTCATCCTTTGTCGCATCTTTGAGCACACGATCCTGTGGCTGATACTGCCAAGTTGGTCTCGGAAGTTCTGTCTTAGGCGAACGCCCGAGCTGCTGCGCAATATTTGCTAAAAAGGTTTCTCGATGCTGAATCATACCAGTCATTATTGCCCGCCTCCTTTTGTACGATGCTTCATCCAGTCTCTAAAGCTGTCTTTACTTGGTGCAGGGAAATCCCTTGCCTCGGTCCATGCTTTTAGGGGGCCTGGTCCTTTAGAAATAGTCTTGTTTTTGGTAAATGGAGACATGGCAGGTGCAGCCATTCTTGTCGCCATTTTATAAAGGGTAGGGGAGGCAGCCCCTAGACCAAATGCCTTCATTAAAAGCTTTTCAGAGATAGGTGCCTTGCCCTCATTTTCAACAATGACCTGTCGATGGCGATGAATGAGCTGATGTAATGGTATTTTAACAGGGCATGCATCTGTACAAGCACCGCACAATGTAGAAGCATAGGGCAGTTCTTTAAAATCATCGTAGCCTCCTAAAAGTGGAGAGAGTACAACACCTACAGGTCCAGAGTAGATAGAGCCATACGTATGCCCACCAACATGACGATAGACAGGGCAAGCATTGACACAGGCAGCACAGCGAATGCATTGTAAAATAGGCTGGAATTCACTACCTAAAATAGCCGAGCGTCCATTATCGACAATAACTAAATGAAATTCCTCGGGTCCATCCGTATCCTCTTCGTCTTTTACGCCTGTTAACGTTGTAATATAGCTCGTTAGCTTTTGACCGACAGCACTTCTTGTTAATAAACTAACAAGGACCTCCATTTCTTCAAAGGTAGGAACTATTCTTTCCATTCCCATAACTGTGATTTGTGTTTTTGGCAGCGCTGTTACTAAATCAGCATTGCCCTCATTCGTAACGAGTGTAATGGATCCACTTTCAGCAATAGCAAAATTACAGCCTGTAATACCAATATCGGCTGTTAAATATTCCTGTCTTAATTTTTCACGTACATAAAGGGCAAGTTCCTCTGGCTTTTCTGTTTGACTGTAGCCTTGTTTTTCCTTAAAAACATCTCGAATTTGCTCCTTATTTTTATGCAAGGCTGGCGCCACAATATGCGAAGGGGGCTCGTGATCTGCCACCTGCAAAATATATTCACCTAGGTCTGTCTCAATCACTTCACAACCAAGCCCTTCTAAAGCTGTATTTAAGTTAATTTCTTCTGTCACCATTGATTTGGATTTCACAATTTTTGCCGCATTTTTCTTTATAGCAATGCTTTGAATATAGTCGGTTGCTTCCTGTGCAGTTTGCGCAAAGAACACATGCCCACCTCGTTTGGCAACATTTTCACTTAATTGATAAAGGTAATAATCAAGGTTTGCTAAAACATGCTTGCGAATTTCCTCTCCGTGAGAACGCCATTCTTCCCAATGTCCTAATTCCTCTGCTTGTTGAAGGCGGCGTGTTTGAAAACGTTCTTGGGCACTCGAAACCGCACGACGCATAAACTGATTATCTAGCTCTTTCGTGACACGTTGTTGAAACCGATCATCACTTGTTTTCATGGCCATGTTTATTTCCCCCTTTTATCGGCAATTTAACACTTCTGCAATATGCATCACTTTAATTGGCTTACCCTGACGTTGAATGCGACCACCGATATTCATTAAGCAGCCTGCGTCAGCTCCTATTAAAATGTCAGCGCCTGTTTCTTCCACGTTCAGTACTTTTTCATTGACCATTTCTCCAGAAATATTGCCCATTTTCACTGAAAATGTACCGCCAAATCCACAGCATCGATCCTTACCAGGGAGATCCACATAGTGCAAGCCCTTGACGTTCTTTAATAATTGGAAGGGTGCCTCTTTCACACCAAGTAATCTTGTCATATGGCATGACGTATGATAAGTAGCTTTACCTTCTAGATACGCTCCTACATCTTCTATCATTAATACGTTGACAATAAACTCTGTGAATTCATAGGTTTTAGCTGCTAATGCTTGCGCTTTTGGCTTCCATATGGGGTCTCCTTTAAACACTTCTGGATATTCCTTCAACATATAAGCGCAGGAACCAGAGGGAGAGACTACATATTCAGCATGCTCAAAGGCTGTGATCATTTTTTTTATCGCATTTTTTGATTCTTCGACATAGCCGCTATTGTAAGCAGGCTGCCCACAGCAAATTTGATCCTCTGGAAAGTCGATATCACAGCCTAGTCTTTCTAATACTTCCACAACTGCTTTTCCCACATCCCCTTGAAACATATCCACTAAGCAAGTGGCGAATAGTGTGACTTTCATATTCATCGCTCCTTTTATAAACAACTGGTCATCAGATGACTTATCAATAATTTAATCTTACAACAAATTTGAAAAAGTGAAAACGTTTTTTATGAATTTTCAGAAAAGAAAAACTACCTAGCGTGTACTAGGTAGTCTTTAGTGTGAATTGGATTCTGTTGTTTCGAAATATTGTAATAGCACTTTTTCAACGTTGCTTAAATGAGATGCCATTGCATGCTTGGCTAGCTCTTCATTTTGCTGTTTAATCGCGAGGAAAATCTGCATATGTTCATCATATAATTGTTCGCTCGTTGTTTTTTGTGAGTACAACCAAATTCGCCGTGTCTCTTTCATCGTTTCGATCATTAAACCAGAAATTTGATCTAAAATTGTAGTGAGTAGGGGATTTTGAGAGGCATTGGAAATAGCTGCGTGAAATTGATAATCTACTTTTTCTCCAAGCTCACCATCACCATGTGCCTGCTTCATATCCTCTAAAATTTGTACCATTGCTAGAATATCCTGATCTGTACGTTGGAGCGCTGCACGTCCTGCTGCTCCCACCTCAATAATTTTGCGCACTTCTAGTAAATGAGCGATATCCTGTCTATTCGTTAACATAGCTGTGGATAAAGGAAAGTCAAGCTGATGGGCTGGCACACTTTTGACAAACGTTCCAGAGCCTTGTTTGATTTCAATTAATCCCATTGCTTTTAAGGCAGATAATGCCTCCCGTACAGCGGAACGACTCACTTGTAATTGCTCGGCAAGCTGCTCAACTGAGTCAAGTCGATCACCTGGCTTTAGGACACCAGCTCGTATTTTGTCATGCAATATTTCGGATACTTCTTCATAGATCTTTTTTGGTCTAATCTTTCTTAATTCCAAGGGCTACACCTCTTTTTTTCGCTCATTTGCTATCATTATTATACATGAAAATAAGTCATTTACTCATGGTTTAACATGAACACTTTGTGTAGAGTAGAAGACTGTCGAAATTTGAGGAAAGAATAATAAACCTATAATAAGGTCATCTGATGACTTTATATCCAGATGATTTAAACGATGAGTATAAAATAAATAGTTTTTTACTATAACATGAGCGTGATAGTGTCTATGAAAAACAGAAGCTTCTTTCAACATTAATGACAAGCAATCGACACTGTCAAGAAAAAGGTAGAAAAATTAGCTATACTCTTTTTGAAAAGGGGGGAAGATTGGCGGATTTTGTTGACAGAAAATCAACAGGAGCGCATAATGCAGAAGGAGCTTGATGGGACTTCTCAAAAATCTCATCATTTTGCCATGAAACGTTCACAAACTAGAAGGGCGCTTTTTATTTTATTTTTTGGTACGATGGATGCAGTAACTGTAAGGAGCGAATAAAAAATATGGGATCTGATATTAACGTATTTTTAGCTTTTGGTGCAGGGTTCTTAAGTTTTATTTCACCATGTACTCTTCCACTATATCCAGCATTTTTATCGTACATAACGGGTATGACATTAGATGAGCTAAAATCCGAAAAAGGTATGCTACAAAAACGTGCCATTTTCCACACACTATTCTTTTTACTAGGCTTTTCCATTATCTTTATCATTATTGGACTAAGTGCTTCATATGCAGCAGAATTCTTCCTGAATTATCAAACATTATTACGACAGGTTGGGGCTATTTTAATCGTCGTATTCGGTTTAATGATTGTGGGATTATTGCAGATAGACTTCTTAATGAAGGATCGAAAGTTCCAATTTAAAAATAGACCATCTGGCTATTTTGGGTCTGTCTTAATTGGTATTGCCTTTGCGGCAGGTTGGACACCATGTACAGGACCAATCCTTGCATCGATTATCATGTTAGCAAGTACAAACCCAGGTGCGGGCTTTAGCTATATGTTTGCGTATTATTTAGGATTCGCCATTCCATTCTTCGTGCTATCTTTCTTCATTTCACGAATGACTTGGATTCGTACACACAGCCAGAAAATTGTAAAAATCGGTGGGTACATCATGATTGCCGTTGGGATTTTATTATTCTTTGATGGCTTAACGTATATTACACGCGTTTTACAGCCTATTTTCGGTGGATTTACAGGGTTTTAATTTGTTAAACTAAAGAGGCATACCGAACTTTAACGTGGAGGGAGATGAACATGTGCCTACAGTTTTAGTAGTAGATGATACGCTATTTATGCGTGTTGCAATCAGTAATATGTTTACAGAATGGGGTTATGAGGTAGTCGGTAAGGCAGTAAATGGTAAGGAAGCTGTGGCGATGTATCGAGAGTTACAACCAGATTTAGTCACAATGGATGTAACGATGCCCGTTATGACAGGTATTGCAGCCGTAAAAAAAATCATCCCAGAATTTCCAGATGCAAAAATCATTATGGTAACAGCATTAGGTCAGCAAAAATTAATCGTAGAAGCGATTGAGAGTGGGGCAAAGGATTTTATTACAAAGCCTTTCGAGCCAGAACGATTAAAGGCTGTTGCTGATCAATTACTTGGACAAAATTGTTAATTAGACATTAGAGGAGGATTTTTTTATGTTAAGCAGTATCCCTTCTCACTATTATGTTATAGGGTCGACCATTATGGCCATTCTTATGGGGTGCTTTGTGATGGTCATACGAATGAGAGCTTCCAAAATGCCGACAAATGAGAAGAAAATTATTATTCCACCAATAGCGATGTCCTCTGGTGCACTGATGTTTTTATTTGAACAATTCCGTGTACCACCAATGCAAATCTTAGAGGCGGCAGCTGTAGGAATGGTGTTCTCGACAATATTAATTGCTACTTCTAAATTTGAAGTAAAGGGTCGAGATATTTATTTAAAACGTTCAAAAGCATTCGCTTTTATATTAATCGGATTGTTAATATTCCGAGTGGTGGCGAAAATGATTTTAAGTAGCTCCATCGATGTCGGTGAATTAGCAGGTATGTTCTGGATATTAGCCTTTGCCATGTTAGTACCTTGGCGTATCGCAATGCTCATCCAGTTTAAACGTGTCAAAAAAACAATTCCAAAACTACACTAGTACTGAAGCTGGTGTAGTTTTTTTATGCTTTTAAGCGCGGGAGGAACTGGATAGCCTCATAAAAGTAGCGGATAGAGCAGCAAAGCGCGGAGATGAGTCCAAATGAAGAGGATAAAGCTAGCAAAGTGCAGGATAGTTTCATAAAAGTAGCGGATAGAACCTCAAAAGTAGCGGATAGAGCAGCAAAGCGCGGAGATGAGTCCAAATGAAGAGGATAAAGCTAGCAAAGTGCAGGATAGCCTCATAAAAGTAGCGGATAGAACTTCAAAAGTAGCGGATAGGGCAGCAAAGCGCGGATAGGAGTCCAAATGAAGAGGATAAAACTAGCAAAGTGCAGGATAGCTTCATAAAAGTGGCGGATAGAACTTCAAAAGTAGCGGATAGAGCAGCAAAGCATGGATAGAGGTCCAAATGAAGAGGATAAAGCTAGCAAAGTGCAGGATAGCCTCATAAAAGTGGCGGATAGAACTTCAAAAGTAGCGGATAGAGCAGCAAAGCATGGAAAGAGGTCAAAATGAAGAGGATAAAATTAGCTAAGTGCAGGATAGCTTCTTAAAAATACAGGTCAGGACAATATCGCATAGCTAAGTAAAAAACGCTGCACAAATCTTTGTGCAGCGTTTACTCATTCGAATAGATGTTCATAGGGGGAGATGTCAATTTGCATTTGCTCTAATTTTTTGCGTAAAAATTTGTGATCGCGTTTTGGTGTTGCTTGGATATAGCCGCGAATAATGAGGTCATTGTTAATGGCTGCTGCTTTTTCTTCTAATGCGAGCTCGCCAATTTTTCCTGCAATTTTTTCCTTAGCCACTTGTCTAAAAAGCTCAGGTACAGGGCTTACGAGTTCATAGAGTAATTCTTTTTCAGCTTGTCCCCACAAGTGAACGGTTTTATCTAAATAATATTCTTGCCAATCTAAATCTGATTTTCCATCCTGCTTTGGGAGTGCCTTTAAAAATTTGCGGAACATGAAGAATCCACCAATAGCCATCAATGAAATGAGGACGACAACCCAAAATAAAATAAACCATAAAAACCAACCTTGTAACAAATCGTTCACCTCTTTGCCTTCTCTCACTCTATTATAAAAGCTTCTGAAAAAAAATTCATCCTTAATGTCCCTTTTTTAGCAATTCGCCTTTATATAGTATGCAGAAGGGAGGTGATGCTACATGGCTAACGTTAACTTTGTAAATGCTACACTGCGTCTCAAATATGTGGATGGCTATGATGAGAATAATAAGCCTACGTTCACAACGAAATCGTATCGAAATATTAACAATACACATAGTGCGGACGATTTGTTAGCTGTTGCTTATGCCATTGCTAGTCTTTCATCACAGTCACTAGCTGGCATTGCGAAACAGGAAACACACGATTTATCTTAAGGAGGGATCACAGAATGACACAAGTTCTAGAATTGCAATTTGCCACAACTGATGGGAAAACGACAACCCTTTCGATTGAAGCACCGAAGCCGAATATCACGGTGACTGACATTCAGCAGGCAATGGCAACGATTATGGCTAAAAATGTGTTTACTGGGCAAGGTGGTGCACTGTCAGCCATAAAGGGAGCTCGTATTGTAGATCGTCAAGTCACAGAATTTGAAGTAGTAACAGAATAATTCAACAATGGTCTTTGCTACGAGAAGTGCAAAGACCATTTTTAACGTGAGAGAGGAGGAGAAGGATGGAACAGTGGTTGAACATGATATCCGATATCGGTTTTCCGATTTTAGTGTCATTTTATTTATTGCACCGCGTCGAAGTAAAGCTTGATGCGATTCATGCTGCACTCGTTTCATTAAAATGAAATGGATTTCACAAAGATGTACGAAAGCTGTCACTTAGAAGTTCTTGTCAACGCTTACAACCTACGTTAGGATGGGGATAGTGTAGGTTAGGGAGAGTGTTGACATGAAACGTAAATTAATAGGGCTAGTGCTGCTGTTAGCCTGTGCATCTGTGCTAGGCGCATGTGGAAACTCAAAATTTAAAGCAGATTATAGTCTAGAAATACCCGATTTTGAACATGTTAATCAACGTGGTGAAACGATTTCGCTTGAAAGCTTAAAAGGTAAGCCTTGGATTGGCATGTATATTTTCACAAACTGTGTGTCCATCTGCCCGCCCATGTCATTAAACATGGCACAAGTCCAAGAAAAGCTCCAGAAAAAAGGCGTAGAGGACTATAACATTGTTGCCTTTTCAGTAGATCCAGACGTTGATCAGCCAGATGTGTTAGCGGATTATCTTAGTAAATACAATGTTCCAGATGAATCTAAATGGAACCTTCTTACAGGATATTCACAGAAATATATCGAACAATTTGCGGTGAAAAATACAAAGATTTTAGTGAAAAACGACCCTAACAGTGACCAAGTCATTCATGGTAATCAATTTTTCTTAGTCGATAAAGATGGTATCCTCGTCAAAATGTATAATGGCTATGCTGAAAACATTGAAGATGTACCGATAGATACGATAGCTTCTGATATCGAAACATATATTGATGAAAATTTATAAAGTAACAGTAAACCGTCTCAAATGGTTGAGGCGGTTTTTTTATATTTTTCTATCTGGAAAAATAATCTTTTTCTGGTTGGGAGTCGTTTATAGTGTAGAAGGAGGGTGATGGCGTGTCTGATCATGAAAAATTCGAGCGGTTAATGGCTATACATACGGAGCAATTGTTTCGAATTGCTTATTACTATACAAAGGATTTACAAATAGCCGAGGATATTGTACAGGATGTGTTTATTAAGTTCTATCATCAAAAACACTATGAGGAACGAGGAGAGATGAAGGCATATTTAGCTCGCATGACAATCAATAAATGCAAGGATTATTTAAAAAGCTGGGCATACAGAAAAATAACATTTCAGCATAAATTTTTTACCAAACAAAAATCAACATTGCAGGACAAACTGATTCGTCAAGATGAACAAGCGCTGTTAGATGATGCTATTTTAAGCTTACCACTTAAGCCACGAGAAGCAATTGTCTATTTTTACTTGGAGGAGATGACGATTAAAGAGATTGCGGAGTTACTTGCGATTCCTGAAGGTACTGTGAAATCACGTTTAAAGAAAGGAAAGGAGCTATTAAAAGTAGAGTTACAACATATTGAGTGGGAGGTGCTTTTCCATGGATAAGCATACAATGCAGATACTACAAGATGTTTCAGCACATAAGGAAGCCATTATTCATAAGGTTCGACAACAAATTCAGCAAGAGCCTGTTATGTCCAAGCCGAAGTGGACATATCGTGTCGTTACGATGATGCTTACCTGCTCTATTTTATTATTCATTGCCTGGCAAGCCGCAAAACCGATGGATGAGCTGGCGACACAGGATGAAGGAGAAACACCTACATTCACGGATTTATTTCAAACAGAAGTGGAGGGAAAAGACACAGCATTCAGTAATTTTCTTCCACTTGCTAATTATTTAAGTCAGGCAAAAGATATCCAATATTATGCACCACTTCAAGGTTTAGAGGCAATGCAATCAGTAGCCACATCACTGGAGGATGTCGTTCATCTCACTGAACCTGAAAATTTACCATTTCAACCAAATATTCAGGAGGTCTATGCAATTTCAGCAAAAATGGAGGATGGTAGCCAACAAACGCAATTTCAATTTAGCTATAAAGAAAAATCCTCCACTGGGGTGGATTTACAATTTATTAATTTTACCGTGACAAATGTAAAGTATAATCCCTTAGCGAGCTATGTGAAGTCGAAAAGTATGGAAGAAACTTTAGGGATGAAAGTTTCGAATATAGGCTTAAATTTTATGAATCCCCTGTTTTATCGGGAGATGTCACCAGAACAAGGTTATGTATATACTTATTATAATTACGATGAGACGGATAAGCGAATCTTTCAAATGACTACTAGAGCCAATGAGTTTTATTCTTACTATAACGGCTATGTCTATCATATCGGGTATCAACTTGATGGAAACCCTCAGGAGGTTCAAGAAAAAATGGCGATCCTTGCAAGAGATTTTATTCTTGGCGAATAAGTCATGAGACATTTCAATTGAGCTATAATAGAATGATAGAAAAGAGGGATGGAGGTTCGACTATGACAATTGCACAAACCTATTTACAAGTTGTTCAGAAAAGATTTCAAAGTGTGAAAGAGCTAGGGGATAAAACGCTTGCCCAAATGGAAGAGGCACAATTGCACTGGGCATACAATGAAGAATCCAACAGTATTGCAGTGATTGTAAAGCATGTAAGTGGGAATATGATTTCCCGCTGGACAGATTTTTTAACGACAGATGGAGAAAAGCCAACGAGAAATCGGGATGATGAGTTTGAGGATAGTCTTCACACCAAAGAAGCAATTATCTCGGCTTGGGACAAGGGTTGGCAGGTGTTTTTAGAGGCCTTGGCGAGTTTGACAGAATCCGATTTACACGGGCATGTCACGATTAGAGGGGAGCGGCTAGCGATCATTGATGCTATTGAAAGACAAATGGCACACTATGCACAGCACGTCGGTCAAATCATTTATATCGCCAAATTGGTAAAGGGCTCTGATTGGCAAACACTCAGTATTCCTAAAGGACAGTCACAAGCTTTTACTGAAGCCATGCTAGATAAACATCAACGCTAAAGAAGAAAGATCGTAGCCAAGTAGTAGGTGCTACGATCTTTTTTCTGCTAAATAGAGCTTGTATAAGGCTGTTTCTAGGTCGGTCGCTTGAGCGAGTTCAAATGCCTCCTGCTGACTTCTATGATTTGTGATTATCTCATAGAAAAAGTGAATTAGAAACATGAGATTAGCATTACCCTCAATATAATCATCAGGAGCTAGGTAGGAATGACAGCCACTCTCTAAAAAGGCTGTCGCTAGCTGCTGCCAGCCTAATGTACAGCCTGCCGCAATGACCTTGACACCCTGTAGCTGACAATAGGTTAAGACATCTTGAGGTTCAAAATAGATACTCCTTGGTTCATTTTCTTCATATACCTCTTCTCCTAGCTCAGGCAGACAAAATCGCCCCTCATCGCCGTGAAAGTTTAATAGCAAATAATCCATTTTGTGAGGAAGATCATTTCCAGATAAAATATCAATTAAATCATTTGGTCTGCCAATTAAATCGAGTGTCACTCCTGCACCAAAGGATTCCAGTGCTGCTCGAATGGCCATGGATTCAAAATCACAGTCAGGACCAACTACTAAATGTACGTATAATTCTGGTCTACTCATACATCATCACCTCTATTTAAGTATAGCTGAAACTTATTAGCGTAGTAAATCGTATATGACAATAATTACTATAAATGTAAAGTGGTAAAGGAGGTGATAAAGTGTATAAGGGTGGTTATATTTATACACTTATTCTGGGCTTTGTTTTGATTATAAGCACACTACTACTCTTCATTTACAATGAAAGGCAGCGGGAGGAGCTAGTGCCGCTGCATACTCCTATTCAATCGATTAAAGAGGCTTGGTATTTGTCTGGAAGTAATGGCAAAGAGCACTATTTATATCCGATAAAGCAAGTATTCTATGTCGACCGCTATGAGGTGAAAGATACAGATCGCCTTCAGCAAGTATTACAAACTAAAAAGGACCTTAGCAGTCGACCAGCAGACCATGAAGCAGTAAGTGATTTATACATACGCTTCCATAATGGCAAGGAAACGGCCTTGAAAGTAATAGTCGAGGATGAACGATTCTTCCTAATGGATCAAAAAACAGGACGGTATTATGTACTGCAAGCACAAGAAGCTGAGGATTATTTTCATTTGTTAAATGATGAAAGCAAAATACCGTGGCTATTATTTATTGTTTATACAATTTTATTTTTTGGGCTTGTCTATATGCTTGCAAAGAAACTAGTAGCCACTAAATCCACAGAGAAAGAAAGCATGCCCTCCAATACGAAGGATAAAAGATCACTAGCAGATTCTATTTATCCAGCCATCTTACCGCTTATTATCACATTCTCTATGCAGATTTATGGGGCTCAACATAGCTTACTATTACTGAGTGCGATGATGCTGACTTCAGGCATGCGAGAGTTTTTAGAAAAAAGAGGTCATTTCTTGAAAATGCTCCTGCTTCTTCCGCTCTTTTGGTGTTATCTCTATGGTTTCCAAATGATTACTTCCTATTTCAACTAGTGAAATAGTGGATATTATTGTCAATAGCTTAGATGCGAAATTCTCATTATTGTTAAATTTTAGCGATAGTTTAGGAGGAGAAACATAGATTTTATAGGCTAATAGGTTTAGGTAGGCTATACTCAAGTGGATTATAGAAGAATAGAGGGAATCATATGAGACTAACTGTGGAACGGAAATTGCAATTTGCTTTTGGTATTGTCCTCATCTTTTTACTGCTTATTTCAGGGATTGCTATGTACTACTTGAATAATAATAATCAGACATTAGCAGAAATCGAAGACAATACGGAATTAATCCATTTATATCAAGATATCTCGTTCCAAACCGTACGAGCGAATGCGGCTATTCGTGGGTATATGTTATATGGCAAGGAAGAAATGCTCAACAATCATCATGAAATCCGAAATACCTTACATACGTCCATTAATCGACTTCAGGAAATAGGCGATAGTAATCAAGATTTTGATCAATTTTTATCGCAGCTTGACGACTGGGAAAAGGCTATAGATGGACAGATTGTGCCTCTTTATCAACGAGGGGATCACCAGCAAGCACAACAAATGGCTTTACCGATTTTAGGTGAGGGCTCTCAGAAATTGGTTGTCTTTGGAAAAACAATGGCAACAGCTCAGCAAGAAGATATGCTGGCTCATATTGAGGCTACCAAGCAAAAAGGAGAAAGAAGTGGCCTCGAAATTATGATACTAGTGGCTATTTCTCTACTTATAAGCATTATCATCGCAACACTATTCGGTAGACGGATCGCAAAAAATATTCAACAAACAGTGGTTGAAATGGATAAGTTTTCTGAAGGGAATTTGCATACGCATTTACATTTTAAAACCAAGGATGAGTTTGCGCACTTAGCAGATTCCTTCAATAGTATGTCAGAAAAGCTTCGACTGATGATGAAACAAGTCGGAAATTCCTCTGAGCAAGTTGCCGCAACATCCGAACAGCTAACAGCAAGTAGCATGGAGGTTACACAGGCGACAGAGGTGGTAACAGAATCTATTCATGATATTGCACAAGGTATTGATCAGCAGGATACATTAACAGGTGATGTACGAAATTTATCTGCGCATATTTTGAAGAAAATGAATGATATTTCTACAAGCATACAAAGCGTGAATCAAGCAACAGTCAACACGAAAAATATGGCACAAACAGGTCGTTCTTCAGTACATGATGTTACAGCGCAAATGAATGAAATCTCTACTAACACAAGTGAGCTAAATACACGTGTGCAAGATTTAGATGACAATACAGCGGCGATAGTATCAGCAGTAAATGTCATTAAGAGTATAGCGACACAGACCAATTTACTAGCAATCAATGCCTCTATTGAAGCCGCAAGGAGCGGGGAGCATGGGAAAGGCTTTGCGGTAGTGGCAGAGGAAGTCCGCAAGCTAGCAGATGAGTCAAATCTTGCTGCAGTCGATATTGAAAAAGTAGTGGCCCAAATTACAGATAGCACGAGGATTATCGAGGAAGATATGGTGAATAGTAATGATTCTGTCCATGTAGGTCGTGAAAAGGTTAATGTGGCAAGGGATAACTTTATACAAATTGATGATGCCATTAATGATGTACAAGCACAGACCGAGCTAGTAACGGCAGCCATTCAAGCAATTCATCAAGATATTGAAAAGTTAGTGCAGGAAATGGACTATATGAGTGAAGTGTCGATAAAATCAAGCCATCATGTGCAGAGTGTTGCAGCCTCTTCAGAGGAACAAAATGCAGCTATGGAGGAGGTAGCAGCAGCCTCTACCCATCTAGCAAAGATGGCGATAGACTTGCAAGAATCCATTCAATCGTTTAAATACTAAATCTAACTGACCCCTGTCTAGTTACAGGGGTTTTTATTTGTCGGTAAAGCCTGAATAATATGAAAATCGTAAAAATGTTAGAAAAAAATTTTTTCGTCCGATAAAAGCTTTGGGAGAAATGTTAAGCAGATAAAGAGAGGGAGAGGTTTTGAAAAAATCAAAAGGAGATTGATATATGAAGAAACTATTTAGCAGTTTTAAGGGCAAGCTTTATACGCTATTTGCGCTAGTATTACTTATCCCTGTCATATCTGTTGGGAGTTTGTCTTATTTATCTGCAAAAGACTCGATTGAAGAAGAAATCTTATTTAGTGCCAATGAAAGTGTAGGCATTTTAAATAAGCTCATTGACAAAACGATTAGTGAGAAAATGAGTGATATTAATGTATTTAGTAGTGAAATAGATGCGCGCCAATATGAAGAAGCACAAGCTTCGATTGTGGCTAAATTTCAGCAATATACAAAGCTTAATGCTGATGTATTGAGTGTTTATATTGGCATGAATGACGGTCGATTTACACAGGAGCCAAAATTGAATGGTGCAGACTATAATCCATTAGATCGAGATTGGTATAAAGAGGCGACAGCTTTAAAAGGAGAAACCTTAATTACCAACCCATACAAGGATGCGGGGACGGGTGATATGGTAGTAACAGTTGCTAAGCAGACGAAGGATCAGGCTGGGGTTGTGGCAATTGATATTAAATTAACCGATCTTCAAAAAATTGCTGATTCAATTCGAATCGGAAAAAATGGGTATCCTTCTATTTTTGGAGAGGACAAGATGGTCATTTCACATCCTACACTTGAAGCGGGAGGGGAGCTGAAAGAAAGCTTCCTTGATGAAATGTACGAAAGTCCATCAGGTACGTATGAATATGTCTTTAATGGTGATGATCGTCTATTATTCTATACGACAAATGAGCTGACAAATTGGAAAATAACAGGAACGATTTTTGCTAAAGAAATTGATGAGTCTGCTTCCTCAATTTTATACCATACGATTCTAGTCCTTATAGCAGCAATTATCATCAGTTCCATCATTTTTTATTTTGTAATGAGGGCTGTCATTAAACCAATTAAAGCCTTAAAGGATAGTGCTGTTACAATCAGCAAAGGGGATCTCACGGAAATAGTAACGATTACGTCAAAAGATGAGATTGGTCAATTAGGACAAGCCTTTAATGATATGCAAGAAAGCTTACGGACACTAATTCAAAAAATTGAACAAAATGCAGAGGAGGTTGCTTCTTCAGCAGAAGAACTAACTGCCAATGCCAATCAGACAAGCATTGCAACGGAAAAAGTGGCGATTTCCATTCAGGATGTTGCAACAAGCGCTGATTCTCAAACGATGAGTGCCACTAAAAATGCAGCTTCTTTACATGAGCTTTCTACTGCCATTCTGCATATTGCTGAAATCTCTTCGGCAGTGACGGACCTTTCACAGCATGCGACATTACAGGCGGACGAAGGCGGACAAGCTGTCCAAAATACAAAGGATCAAATGCAATCCATTTATTTATCCGTAGCAGACTCCAATGCGAAAATCCAGACATTGCATGAACGCTCTCAGCAAATTACATCCATTTTAGATGTGATTACAAGCATTGCAGATCAAACAAATTTACTTGCTTTAAATGCCGCTATCGAAGCAGCAAGAGCAGGAGAGCATGGGAAAGGCTTTGCAGTCGTGGCAGACGAAGTACGGAAGCTTGCAGAGCAATCACAGGAATCAGCTAAACAAATATTTGAGCTTATCCGAGGGATTCAGCATGAAACGGAGCAATCTGTCAGTATTATGGCGAAGGTTACAGAGGATGTGCAAAGTGGATTGCATATTTCCGATGAAGCCATTGCAAAATTCCAAGTCATTATGACAAGTATGAATGAAATTACCCCTAAAATGGAGGAGGTTTCTTCAGCCTCTGAGCAGATGTCTGCAGGTGTTCAAGAGGTAGCAGCAGTAACCGAAGATTTGGCATTCTCCGCGAAAGGCAATGCAGCGGCGTCTGAGGATGTAGCGGCATCAACAGAGGAGCAATTAGCCTCAATGGAGGAAATCAATGCCTCTGCGCAAGCACTCGCGCATATGGCGGATGAATTAAAGCTACTGATTAGTCAGTTTAAATATTAAAGCACAACGCCACTCCAAATTTGGGGTGGCGTTAAGTGTTGATAAATGCCGTACTAATAGAGCAAAGCAACCGTTTTTATCAAAAAACGCCACTCCAATCTTAGAAGTGGCGTTCAGTATTTTATCGATCTTCTTCTTCCCAACAGTCAGTATTTTTTAAGGTTGGGATTGATTTTGCATAGAAGACAGGATTTTTGCCTGCTCTACGTTGTTCAGTAAAGTCGTCTAGCACAAGGAAGGCAATTTTACCGAGCATCATAATAATGGCGATATTGATAAGCGCCATCAGCCCCATAAAGAGGTCAGCAAGATTCCATACAAGCTGTACTTGTGCGATGGAGCCGAACATAACCATAACTAACACTAAAATTCGATAGCAAAACATCCAAGCTTTATGGGCATCCATAAATTCAATATTGGATTCACCATAATAATAATTACCAATAATCGAACTAAAAGCAAAGAAAATGATGGAGATGGCAATAAAATAAGGAGCCCAATCACCAACATGTACAGCTAAAGAATTTTGCGTCAAAATAATACCATCACTCTCACCTTTATCATATAAGCCCGCTAAAATAATGATAAACGCAGTGGCAGTACAAATCATAATCGTATCAAAAAAGACACCTAAGCTTTGTACAAGTCCTTGCTTAGCAGGATGTGAAGTATTAGCAGTTGCCGCAGCATTCGGCACACTCCCCATCCCTGCTTCATTGGAAAATAAACCGCGACGTACACCCTGCATGATTGCAGCACCAATTGCACCACCAGCAGCTTCCTGTAGGCCAAATGCATGAGTGAAAATTAATGAAAAAACATGGGGAATTTCCGATAAATTGGTCACCACAACAAAAAGAGCAACAAGCAAATAAAAGATGGCCATAACCGGGACAAGAACTTGTGTCACCTTTACAATACGATGGACACCACCAAAAATAATTAAGGCAGTTAAAACGACAAGTATAGCCCCAATAATCTTAGGACTTACATCGAAGGCTTCGCCGACTGAAGTGGCAATTGTGTTAGATTGCACAGCATTAAAAATAAAGCCAAAGCTTAATGTTAATAAAATACTAAAAATAATGCCAAGCTTTCGTTGACCTAACGCTTTCTCCATATAGTAGGCGGGTCCACCACGGAATGTATCGCCATCCTTCACTTTATAGACCTGCGCTAAGGTGCTTTCAATGAAGGCAGTGGCCATCCCTAAAATTGCGATTATCCACATCCAAAATACTGCACCAGGTCCGCCTACACCAATGGCTAAGGCTACCCCTGTAATATTTCCTGTGCCGACACGTGAAGCAGCACTAATGGTAAAGGCCTGGAACGGAGAAACCCCCGAATCGCCCTCTCTTTTTTCTACAATTAAACGAAACATTTCAGGAAAAAGACGAATTTGTACAAACTTCGTACCGAATGAAAAATATAATCCTGCTACTAAAAGTAAGATAATGAGGATATATGTCCATAAAATATTATTTCCGCTATCAACTATCGTTGAGATCCATTCCATAAGTTGTCCTCCTTTCACAATACGCTTTAGTCTACACTGTTTTTTTATATAAAATCAACTTTTTTTAATATAATGAATTATACTAAAATTTTGATATTTCAAATTTATTAATTGTGAAAAATCCTTTTATATATTATTTTCCAAGCGTCATATATTGCTTTTGGAAAATTTTCTTATTTTTGTGTGAGAGAGGCGTATAATAATAGAAAAAAAGGAGTGGTGTAGACATGAAAACAATCGGCTTAATTGGAGGGATGAGCTGGGAGTCATCTGCTGAATATTACAGACTTATCAATGAACAGGTTAAACATAGACTAGGGGGCTTACACTCTG
Source organism: Lysinibacillus sp. G01H (assembly GCF_028872195.1). NCBI lineage: Bacteria > Bacillati > Bacillota > Bacilli > Caryophanales > Bacillaceae > Lysinibacillus > Lysinibacillus sp. G01H. The sequence continues at coordinate 1,757,269 of NZ_CP118397.1, forward strand.
CGAAATGTATTTTGTTTAGTGTAGATTTCCAGCAAATTGAGCATTTTCAAGCTAACGGTGAGTGGGACAAAGCAGGTGAGGTGCTAGCTCAAGCTGCACAAGCACTGGAGCGGGCAGGTGCAGACCTAGTCATCATTTGTACCAATACAATGCATAAGGTCATTGATGTTATCGAGCCTGCTATAACCATTCCTATTTTACATATTGCGGATGCCACAGCTAAGCAAATCAAAGAAGCGGGGCTACAGAAAATAGCGCTTCTTGGCACAAAGTACACGATGGAGCAAGCGTTTTATAAGGCAAGGGTAGAAAGCTTTGGCATAGAGGTGATCGTGCCTGACAGCAACGACCGAATGGAAGTAAACCGAATTATTTACGATGAATTGTGTCTTGGCACCATTGTACCAGCATCTAAAACGTACTATAGCCAAGTGATCGAGGAGCTTGTACATGCGGGGGCACAAGGGGTAATTTTGGGCTGCACGGAAATCGGCTTATTGATTCAGCAGGAGGATGTCAGCATTCCGGTGTTTGATACAACGGCGATCCATGCACAGGCTGCTGTATTAATGGCGATTCAGGAGGAGGCATAATATGCAGGGAAAAGTAAGACAATTGGGCATTGAAATTGGTATGTTACCAGTTGGGCAGAAAAACTGCATCACCGATGTAGAAGGAGTCCAAGTGGGACATGTGACATTGGATGAGCCAATAGATCAGAATGGGGCCTATGCGTGTACAGGCGTTACAGCCATTTTACCGCATGGAGGCAATGTATTTCAGCAAAAGGTAACAGCGGCAAGCTATGTACTAAATGGCTTTGGGAAAACAACGGGACTTGTGCAAGTGAATGAACTAGGTGTACTGGAATCGCCCATTATGTTAACCAATACTTTTGGCGTACCAGCTGTTACACAAGGTACATTAAGCTATATGCTTGATAGGAATGAAGACATTGGACTGACAACAGGAACCATTAATCTCGTTGTAGGCGAGTGTAATGATAGTTATCTTAATTCGATTCGAGCTTGTCCAGTGACACCTGATCATGCCATAGAAGCCATTCGTCAAGCCTCTACAAAGACGGCACAGGAAGGCGCTGTTGGTGCAGGAAAAGGGATGATGTGTTTCGGTTATAAAGGAGGAATTGGTTCTTCCTCTCGCATCGTCAAAGTAGAATCAAATGAAGTGAACTATACAGTAGGCTGTCTAGTTCTTAGTAATTTTGGACAAGGTGGGGAGTTTTTAGCTGAGCATTACAAAGTCTCAACTACGCAAAACCAATCTATCTTATCACCAACAGATGGCTCCATTATCATTGTCCTTGCGACAGATGCCCCACTAAGTAGTCGACAATTGACACGTGTCATTAAACGCTGTGGCATCGGTTTAGGACGGACAGGCAGTCATTTTTCACATGGTAGTGGTGACATTGTGATTGGCTTCACGACGGCACATAGTATTCCTCATACCGCTGATCAGCTTATTGAGACAAGAATTCAGCTTCGTGAGGATCATCCCATCATGAATCAACTGTTTACAGCCGCAGCGGAAGCGACTGAGGAAGCGATACTGAATTCGTTATCGCAGGCACAGACAACAACTGGCCGCAATGGTCATACTGTACAAGCTTACTCCTTTCATCAGGCATAAAAGAAAAAGCCATTGAAACAGCAAATGTGTTTCAATGGCTTTTTTTAGGTAACCAAACAGGATTCGTTAATTTTTTAGCATGAGCGAGCTATAAGATGAATAAAATCCTTAATTAGAGGATATAAGTGTTTTTTTGACCCGTCAATTGCTGGAATATGTATCATTATAAGAGTATATCCATTATTTTGTAATTATTCTTTTTTTATCTAGTCAATGATAGGGAGATGTGATAATATTCAACTTAAAAAACTGAATTATCTAACTATTTAAAGAGGGGGTTCCGTTATTATTAATCTTTTTCAACCAATAGCACCCTCTCTAAATGGAAGCCCCTCGCCATCACCAGTTGTATGTGAAAACAATGAGCCGCTTATCCAGCTTACAGGTGCTCATCCTAGGGTATTTATGAAGCCAATCTACTATCAGCAACAGATTTCTAATAGTTTACGCGTTATTTATGTAAGAGAAGGTGTCTATGAGCGTTTGCAACAGGTATTAACATTATTACCTCAAAAGTATGGCTTATTACTTTATGATGGCTATCGCCCATTTCAAGTACAGCAGTATTTGTTCAGCCATTTTTCTCAGCAATTAGCAAAAAGGATGCCGCAGTTAACACCACAAGAGATTATGCAGGCGACCAAAAAATATGTAGCATTTCCAAGTAAAGATGCAGCCCATTTAGCCCCCCATTTAACAGGGGGTGCCATCGATGTAACACTGGCTGATGTTCATGGTAAAGCCCTCGATCTTGGGACAGCGTTTGATGAAATGAATGAAAAATCAGCGACCCGTTATTTTGAACAGCATACGCAAGAAAATCCGCTTGCCTGTCAGCACCGACGTTTGCTGTATAACTGTATGACACGTGCTGGATTTACGAACTATGCGGAGGAATGGTGGCATTACGATTATGGCAATGTGGCATGGGCTAGACGTGTTTATGCACAGGTAGCTCATTACGGAGCAGTACACGCAACAATTCAAAATCACAATGTAAAGGAGTTTCGATTTCTATGAAAGTTTATATTAGTGCAGATATTGAAGGGATTACAGGTACAACCTCGTGGAGTGAGACCGAGTTAAACGCACCTGACTATCAGTTTTTTCAAAGACAAATGACGCGAGAAGTAGAAGCTGCCATTGAAGGAGCGATAGCAGGGGGAGCAACTGAAATTTTATTAAAGGACGCACATGATTCAGCCCGCAATCTAGACATTTCCAATTTACCAATCAACTGTAAAGTCATCCGTGGCTGGACATATGATCCTATGTGTATGGTAGCAGGTCTCGATCAAAGCTTTGACCGTGCTATTTTTATCGGTTATCACAGCAAGGGTGGCAGTGAGCGCAACCCACTAGCCCACACGCTTTGCACATACGCAGATGTCAAAATCAATGGCGAATATGCGAGCGAATTTCTGATCAATACGTATGCAGCAGCGTTACACGATGTGCCCGTGTCCTTCGTAAGTGGGGATGTGGGGTTGACAGAAGAGATTCAGGCGATAAATGAACACATTGTCACGTTTGCTACAAAGGAAGGCATCGGCAATGCGACGATTAGTGTCAGTCCACAACTAACCATAATGGAAACCAAGCGACTGGTAGAGTCTTCTATGAAGATCCCTCGTGCCGCATTACAGGTAACGTTGCCAGAACACTTTATGGTAGAGATTATTTATCGTGACCATACAAGAGCCTATCGCAATTCATTTTATCCAAATGCCAAATTCAAACCACATAATACCGTGGAGTTCTTGACCCATGATTTTTATGAGGTGCTGCGTGTCCTGCAATTTTTAACATGATGGAAAGGTCTAGTGGGAGCTTTTACATCAAGTGAGGATTTTATTTCTTGAAAGGTGAGAAGTGATCCATTTGGTGAGGGACCCGCTCCTGAAAGTGTGAGAAGTGATCAAAAAAGTGGTGGACCCGCTCACAAAGACAGGAGAAGTGATCAAAAGGTTGAGAGACCCGCTCATAATCACGTGAAAAGTGATCAAAAAATCGAAGAACCCGCTCACATATAGCTGAAAAGCGTTTAATCTAGTTTAACCCCACATAAACGGATAATTAAAAAGCAGTGGGACACGCTGTCTGAGTGGTTTGATAGTTGATAGAACCGATAGATGGTCGAATTAGACAGACCTAGCTTATGTTTGAATGATCCTAGGGAAGGTGCAATCCATCCTACCAATAGGATTTTCATTATAAAAAGATGACTAGGGGGATGCTTGTGAGAAAATATTGGTTGCTGTTCGTATGTCTGGTCGTATTATTTTGTGTAGCCTGTAATGACAAGTCAGCGAGTGAAAAAGCATCAGAATATCGAGTGGTGTATTCAGGGGAAATTAAAACGTTAAATTATTTAAAGACGTCAGAAACAAATGAATTTGCGGTGGCTGCGAATATGGTGGATGGGCTCATTGAATATGACAACTATGGGGTGGTCCAGCCAGGATTAGCGAAAGAGTGGTCCTCGAATGAGGATGCTACGGTGTGGACATTCAAATTGCGTGATGACGCAAAATGGGTAACACATGAGGGCAAGGAATATGCAGCTGTTGTAGCACAAGACTTTGTGGATGGCTTACACTATGTGCTTGATGCTAAAAATGAATCATCGACAGCTTGGATTGCGACGGTGGTGAAAAATGGGGAAGCCTTCTATAATGGCGAGATGAACGATTTCAAGGAAGTAGGCATAAAGGCGCTAGATGAACATACAGTAGAATATACTTTAGAGGCGCCGACACCCTATTTTCTTTCTATGTTGAATTATGTTTGTTTCTTCCCTGTAAATGGCAAGTTCATTGCGGAAAAAGGAGAGGATTTTGGCACAACACGTGAAAACTTCCTCTATAACGGTGCCTATATTTTAGATAAATTTGAGCCACAAAATGAACGCGTTCTTGTGAAAAATGAAACGTACTGGGATAAAGACAAGGTGCTGATTGATCGTATTCGCTATAAATACAATAAAGAAGCGGCAACTGTGGCGCCTGAGCTGTTTTTACGTGGCGAAATCGATTCGGCTAGTATCCCTACCTCTATCATTGATGAATGGTTTAAAGATGAAAAGAAAAAATCTCAGGTTCGTCAAACACAAAATAACTTCTATACCTACTTTTATGCACTCAACTTCAACCCACAGTTTGACGCACAATACGAGCCTGATAACTGGAAAATCGCCGTCAATAATAAAGATTTCCGCAAATCCTTATTCCATGCGCTTGATCGTGTGTCCGCGATGCTAACGGTTGAGCCATATAATCCAGCAGATTTGTTGAGCAATACCATTACACCAAAAAACTTTGTTGATGTGGAAGGCGTGGATTATACACAACTAGCACCACTTACATCCATTTCCAATGAGGATTCCTTCAATAAAGAGCTGGCCCTGGAGTATAAAGAAAAAGCAAAAACCGCATTAGCGGGTAAAGCTACATTCCCTGTGAAAGTATTAATGCCTTATAACGCTGGTATGCCGGATTGGGCTAATCGCTCTCAAGTAGTCGAGCAGCAAATGGAAAAACTACTAGGGACAGATTATGTCGACATTATTGTAGAGGCTGGTCCATCCACAGGCTTCTTATCAGAGGTACGTCGTCCAGGTAAATTTGCACTCTTAGAGGCGAACTGGGGTCCTGACTTTGCAGATCCATCTACGTATACAGATCCTTTCACAGTAGATGGTACTTACAATAAACCAGAATTAGCAGAAGGCTATAAAGAGGCGAATGGTAAAACAACATATCAAAATCTTGTAGATCAAGCGAAAGAAACAATTGACACAGCCAAGCGCTATGAGTTATTTGCGAAGGCAGAAGCATTTTTAATTGATGAAGCCTTTGTTATTCCCTATTCAGTTGGTGGTAGTGGCTATATGGCTTCTAAATTAAATCCATTCGAGGCACAATATTCGCCATTTGGTGTAACGGCAGAGAAATTTAAAGGCCAGCAGGTGTTAGAAAAGCCGATGAGTAATGAAGAATTTAAAAAAGCGCTTGCCGAATGGGAGCAAGAACGTGCGGAAGCACTAGCCAATGCTGAAAAGTAGTAGAATTTCGTAGATGAAAAGGAGATACCGAAAAGAATAGTCGGCATCTCCTTTCGTCTTTTTGACAAAGGAGGATGGCGCGATGTTGCAGTATATAGGAAAACGACTCTTACAATCTGTTTTAACCCTTTTTATTATCATCACCATTGTCTTTTCATTATTACGGCTAATGCCAGAGGAAGGCTATTTAGGAGCGGCAGCCGATAAAATGTCACCTGCTCAGCAGGAAATTTACTTAACAAATCTAGGCTTGCGAGACCCAATGCTCGTCCAACTGGGGAATTTTTACAAGAATTTAATGCAGGGGGATTTGGGCAAATCAGTGACTTATCGTACCGATGTCCCAGTAGTGACGATTATTGCAGATAAAATCACGTATTCTCTGCTCTTTGGTTTAGGAGCCGTCGCTTTATCACTCCTGATTGGTGTGCCGTTAGGAATAATGATGGCCTATCGTAAGGGACGTTGGTTGGATCGACTTGGGACAGGCTACATCGTATTTGTTGTTGCAGTCCCAGCAGCCGTTTATTACTTAGTTATTCAAATGTATATTACAGAACTCTTTCAATTACCGATGCTGTTTGATGAATACAGGCCGGTTACTTGGATTCTTCCACTTACGTCAATGGCATTGGCTCCAACTGCCTCCTACGCGATGTGGATGCGACGCTATATGGTGGATGAACTGAACAAGGACTATATTAAGCTAGCTAGGGCAAAGGGCGTAAAGGAGCGGACATTGATGTTCAAGCATGTATTACGTAATGCCTTTATTCCCATGGCACAATATTTACCTGCAACGATTCTGTTTACGATAACAGGCTCGATCTATATAGAGTCGTTGTATTCCATTCCGGGGATGGGGGGCTTACTTGTGGATGCTATTCAGCGACAGGATAATACGATTGTGCAAGGCCTAGTGTTAGTGTTCTCTTCCCTGGGTATCATTGGTCTTGTTTTGGGGGATATTGCCATGGCACTTGTCGACCCTCGTATTAAATTAGGCAAGGGAGGGGGTGTGCGTTAATGGGGATGTATACAGATGAAATCAATAATATTTCAAATAAATCGCGTGAAACCTTGTTTGAATTTGCTGAAGTAGATGCAAGGCAGGCGGAGGAAACGGGCTATTCAAATTATTCTTATTGGCGGTCTACATGGCAATCCTTTTTGAAAAATCGACTGGCCGTTTTTTTATTAGTTGGGGTGATCATCATTGTTGGCTTTACGATTCTACAACCCTATTTACCAGCGCAAAAATCACCAACTGAAATTTACTTGGATGAACAAACGGGGATGCAGGCACGTAATATGGTACCTAATGCAGAATTTTGGTTTGGTACGAATTCAATTGGTCAGGATTTATGGTCTCGTATTTGGGCAGGCACACGGACATCCCTCTTTATCGGCTGTGTTGTAGCTTTAGTGGAGGCAGTTGTGGGGATTACAATCGGTACGCTGTGGGGCTTTTCAAGGAAATTAGAAGCGCCTATAACACAGCTTTATAATGTTGTCGATAATATCCCCACGACCATTGTGCTCATTTTAATGTCCTATATCTTACGGCCAAGTATTTCAACAATTATTATTGCTATGTGTATTACGGGGTGGGTGGAAATGGCGAGGTTTATCCGCAATCAAATTGTTATTTTGCGTGACCGCGAATACAATCTAGCCTCAAAGTGCTTAGGCACACCTGATTATCGTATTATCCTAAAAAATCTATTACCTTATTTAATTTCTGTCATTATGCTACGCATGAGCTTAGCGATACCCTTTGCAATTGGGGCCGAAGTCTTTTTAACGTATATCGGCTTAGGGCTTCCGATCAGTGAGCCATCCTTAGGAAATTTAATTAATGAAGGACGTGTCCTTATGATGTCACCAGATCTACGTTATCAGCTTATTTTCCCAAGTATTGTACTAAGCGTTATTACGATCGCATTTTATATTATTGGTAATTCCTTTGCAGATGCAGCAGATCCGAAAAACCATGTATAAGGAGAGGAAGCGAGTGACATTGAAAAAATCACGCATATTAGGCATTCAAAATTTAGTGATTCAGTTTACGCTACGTGGTCGAGTTTTAACAGCGATTCGCGATATTTCACTCGACCTCTACAAGGGAGAAAGTTTAGCCATTGTGGGCGAATCAGGTTCGGGTAAATCCGTGCTGATGAAATCCATTATGGGCTTGCTTGATAAAAATGGTCGCATTAAGCAGGGACAAATTATTTACAATGCACAGGATTTAGGCAAGTTCACAACAGAGCAAGAATGGCTAGGGATTCGTGGCAAGGAAATAGCGATGGTGACACAGGATCCGATGACATCGTTAAACCCGCTCAAAACCATTGGAAAGCAAATTGAAGAATGTGTGGTTATGCATCAGGGCTTAAGAGGCAAGGAAGCCTATGCGGAAACACTAAAGCTGTTAACAGATGTCGGCATTACCGATGTGCAAAAGCGCTATAAGCAATACCCACATGAATTTTCAGGAGGGATGCGCCAACGCATCGTTATTGCGATTGCTATTGCCTGTAAGCCGAATATTTTAATATGTGATGAGCCAACGACAGCTTTGGATGTAACCATTCAGGCACAAATTTTACAGCTCTTAAAAAGTCTTCAGCAAAAATACGACTTAACAATCGTCTATATTACGCATGATTTAGGTGTAGTCGCAAAAGTGGCTGACCGTATTGCCGTAATGTACGCGGGCGATGTCATCGAGGTTGGGGAAACACATGAAATTTTCTTTCATAGCAGGCATCCTTATACGTGGGCGCTGATTTCCTCCTTACCACAGCTTGGCTCAAAGGGAGAACAATTGTATTCCATTAAGGGCACGCCTCCTAATCTATTTCAAGAAATCAAAGGTGATGGTTTTGCGCCACGCAATCCATATGCACTAAAAATTGACTTTATCGAGCGACCTCCTTTTTTTCAGGTCAGTGATACTCATTATGCGCGAACATGGTTGTTAGATCCACTGGCGCCAAAGGTAGAGCCTCCAGCAGCCTTACAAGCATTTTTTGCAGAGGGGAGGCAGTATGCGAATGACTGATAAAGAGGTGCTCGTAGAAGTAAAAAATTTATCTGTTGTTTTTGGCAAAGGAAAAAATAAGTTTACAGCCATTGATGATGTCAGCTTTCAAATTTTTAAAGGCGAAACATTTGGCATTGTAGGTGAATCAGGCTCAGGGAAGACAACGATTGGTCGAGCGATTATGCGCATCAATGAGGTCACAGAGGGACAAATTTTGTACCATGGCAAAAGTATTCAGGGGAAAATACCTAAAGATTGGGATAGAGAAATTACGCAAAAAATCCAAATGATATTCCAGGACCCTATGGCATCTTTAAATGAACGAGCAAAAGTAGATTATATTGTCTCAGAGGGCTTATACCCTTCGAAAAAATATAAAGATGAGGCAGATCGACAACAAAAGGTGCGCGATGCGTTATTGAACGTTGGGCTACTTCCAGAGTTCTCAAGCCGCTTTCCGCATGAGTTTTCAGGAGGTCAACGCCAACGTATTGGTATTGCTCGGGCTTTAGTGATGGAGCCTGAATTTATTATTGCAGATGAGCCAATATCTGCCTTGGACGTGTCCATTCGAGCGCAAGTATTAAATTTATTAGCAAGCCTTCAACAGCAAAATCATTTAACGTTTTTATTTATTACCCATGATTTATCGATTGTCCGTTTTATTACGGATCGTACGGCGGTCATTTATAAGGGGAAAATTGTGGAGCTAGCGGAAACAGAAAAGCTTTTTGCTCATCCGCTGCATCCTTACACAAGGGCTTTGTTATCAGCAGTACCAGAGCCAAATCCCTATAAGGAGCGGGAGAAAGTTGTAGAAGTGTATGATCCGTCACAGCATCGTTATGATGAGAACCCCCCCTCATTTGTTGAAATAGAGGAAGGTCATTTTATTTTAGCTAATGAAGAGGAACTTGCCGAGTATCGTACTTCACTGAAAAGGGAGGAAAAGATATGATTTGTCCAAAGGCATTGAAAAAGGGTGACACAATTGGTCTTATTAGTGCTTCTGGAGCAACGCCACCTGAAAAGCTGCAACCTGCTATTGCTAGTATCGAAAAGCTAGGGCTCAATGTAGTCGTTGGGGAGACCTGTCACGCAAGACATGGCTATTTAGCAGGCACAGATGATTTACGGGTAGCAGATGTTCATCGTATGTTTGGTGATCCAATGATTGATGGCATTTTTTGTATACGTGGGGGTTATGGTGCGACGAAAATTCTAGCCCAATTAGACTTTGATTTGATAAGTGCCAATCCAAAAGTATTTGCTGGCTATAGTGATGTGACCGCTCTACATATAGCTTTTAATCAGCTATGTGGCTTTGTAACCTATCATACGCCGATGCCATCCACAGAATTTATTAGACAGGAGATGGATGACTATACTTGGCAGTCGTTCATTCAGCTGATTATGGAGAATGAAAGAAAGGCGTACTACTTAAAAAATCCTTCTCACCAGCCTATGTCCACACTGGTTCCTGGGAGCGCTTCAGGTCAACTCATCGGTGGCAACTTGACATTAGTGACAGCTTCACTAGGCACACCCTATGAAATTGATACACGAGGTAAGATTCTGTTTTTAGAAGATATCGATGAAACGGAGCAACGGGTGGATCGTATGCTGACACAATTAAAACTGGCAGGAAAGCTAGATGATGTGGCAGGCATTTTATTGGGCGCTTGGACAAATTGCGAACCTGAAAATCCCGAGCAGCCAGCACACAGCTTATCATTACAAACTATTTTTCAAGAAATTCTAATGCCTTTAGGGAAGCCTATTATTGCTGATTTGGCATGTGGTCATTGTTTACCAACGATGTCGCTTCCTTTAGGAAGAACCATCAAGATGGATGCGGACAATCAGCGTATCCATGTAGTTGGATAGGTGGTCTATGGAGCAGAGAATTACGACACTTATTCAAGAATCGCCCTACAAGGTACATTTGTTTATTAAAAATTTAACAACGAATCAGTTACTCATTGGTCATCAGCTAGAGGCTTCATTTTCAAGTGCTAGTTTAATCAAAGTGCCGATTCTGTTAGCCTTGCTCTCACATATAGAGAAAAACAAATTATCACTTGATTCTACGCTTATGATTTCACCAGCTGATTGGGTGGATTTTAGTGTGATTAGTGAACAAAGGCTTACACAAAGCACTTTCTATGATCTGCTAGTATGGATGATTATTACAAGCGATAATACAGCCACGAACGTCTTAATCAATGTAGTTGGCATGGCATATTTGAATGACTATTTTCAGCATATCGGTTTACAGGATACATTGCTACAGCGAAAAATGATGGATGTGGATCGGCTAGCAAAGGGCATAGATAATCGCACATCAGCAAGGGATATGGCGCATCTTTATACACGTATCTATCAGCAAGAGCTTTTATCACCTCCTTACAATAAGCTAGTCATTGATATTTTAAGCCGTCAGCGTGTACATGACTCCCTAAAGCGCTATCTAATAGATGATGTGAGGCTGGCACATAAAACAGGCGGACTGGATACCATCGATCATGATGTAGGGATATTTTACACGAATGCAGTCGATTATAGTATGGGTGTTTTTATAACAAATGTAACGGACAATGATCAGGCGCGCCAACTCATTGGTCGTCTATCGAAAGTTGTCTATGACCAGCTAGTGAAGCGGAAGGGGGAGAAGGATGAAGGCTATCGTTACAGCCATGATTGCTAGCCTGCATGCCATGCCAGATAAAGCTTCTGAATTAGTCGATGAAGTGCTTTATGGGATGACCGTCGAGATCATCAGGGATGTCAATGACGCATGGGTTTCTATTCGAACGGCCTATCGTTACGAGGGGTATTGTCAGAAGGCAGATTTACTACAAGAGGAGGCTCTTGCGTCTACATGGCAACAAGAGGCACAGTATGTAATCTGTCAAAGCTTTGCAGATGTTTTGCAGCAGCCACGTATTCAAAGTACAAAGCTGCTAACGCTTGTTAGAGGCTCTTCCATTCGTGTCATGTCAGACGATGCAGTACCTGAAGAATGGTCAGCCGTACAGCTAGTGGCAGGGCAAATAGGGTACGTTCGAACAAAATGGCTACAGCCTAAAATAACAGTACAGTCATTATCAGAGAAGCAGTTCCGAGAAAATGTGGTGGACACAGCGCTTAGCTATTTAACGGCTCCTTATCGATGGGGTGGCAAATCGCCAGTAGGTATTGATTGCTCTGGTCTATGTTCGATGGCCTATATGTTAAACGGTGTCTATATTTATCGTGATGCCCGAATAGTAGAGGGCTTTCCTATCGTTAACATAGACCAAGACCAAATGCAGATGGGTGATTTAATCTATTTTCCAGGCCATATTGCTTTATACATGGGCGATGATTTGTATGTCCATTCATCGTTAGGTGGGAATGAAGTAACGATTAATAGTTTAGATGCCAAACATCCCCTCTATCGACAGGATTTAGCCACGACCATACTAGCAGTAGGTACTTTATATAACTCACAGAAGGACTAGTTAAGCTTTTTTAAAGGTCAGTCCCATTTTGAGGATGATAAATGTACTGAGATGGACCAGTACTAACACGATGAACTGCCATAGCCCAATTAAAAATGTACTCATGCATAAATCAAAGACTGCTTCACCTGGAGGCATATCTGGATAGGGCTCTAGTTGCCCGTAATGCCACACAAAATAACAGGCTATAGAAGTGGCTTGTCCGGCATAGATAAAGCTCCAATGGATAGAAGCTGCTACTCTTGGCCAACTACAACATAGTAAGAGGTTCGATAAAATAATAAGAGTGGGCAAAATAATAAGATAAAAGGAACCCTCTGCTATTTTTGTTATGAAATATAGGTTGTAGCTAAGCTGAATCAATGGCAATAGCACAAGGTTAACGGCGAGAAGACTGAGCAATTGTGTACGCTTCACTGTGTTCCTATCCTTTCCGTATTTTTACACTAAGACGTTTTGACAAACGAATTAGTTTCATGAGAAAAAACGTCCATACTCCTAGATGAGTCATGGACGTTTTGTGTTAATAATGATAAATATTGAGTTGCTGGCCTGCTTCAAGTCGTTCTGTTCGAAGCTGATTCCATTGCTTAAGTGATGTCACTTTCACATTATAGGCTTCGGCAATCTTCATAAGTGAATCGCCATCAGCCACCGTGATGGTTTTCTTATCTTTTACAGGACTATCATATTGTTGAAGGTCATATTTTGCGATCAATGTATTTAATTTTTCATTGTAAGCCGAATCAGTTGCATAGGAGCCTGTTAAAAACTTGGTCGCATCTGTATAGGTAGTTGTGTTGCTTTTGAAAACGCCTGCGTAAAAATCTTTATTCCATGAAACGCCATTACGCATTAATTTTACATAATCCTGCATGGATGCTTCATAGGAAGGGTATTTGCGGAAGTCAGCCATGATGGTAGAAAGGTTGCCTGACCCATCATCCTCTGTGGTTTCGAGTGTGACGGAATTATTTTGGTAGCTACCTTTCATTCCAAAAAGATTATAATTAGGGGCAGAGCCAAGTCCACTTTGCCCATGCTCACTTTCTAGAATCGCCTGGGCTATCATCACGGATGCATATAAGTCATTGTCAGCACCAAGATCTCGTGCGGTCTCTGCAATCTCACCGATAAACTCTTCCACACTTGGACGATCATCAATAACCACAGACTCTTCTCTTTCAGTCGTATTAAATAACTGTGTCACCATATAAAACGAAATACAAATAACGACAACGGCAATCATAAGTCCTTTAAAAAAGTTTAGCACGTATTTCATTGTAGCTGGATGTTGGTCGTGACCACATCTCCCTCCCTTCTATTAAAAGTTTAGCTATCTCTCATTATTACAGAGAGTGAAAGAGATGTATAGTTGAATAGACTTCATCATTCATAGAACGTTTCTTGCCTTAATTAGTTCCTAAATCTATCTTAAAATTCTGAGACATAAATTGTTTGAATCTCTCAAAATATCGCTCGGACGCTTCCCATTGAATCGTGTTTAAATAAGATAGCTCTTGTCGACCAAAAACGTTAGGAGGCTGATAGTGGCGAGCAACATAGGATTGATTTTCGAGCGTATAAAAATAATACGCTTCATCAGGCGTCATAATTTCAATGCGAGCATGTATCCTATCGCCTTCATCATCCAAATAGGTTTGACGGAAGCTATAGCATTTGGAACCATCCCACAATCCATCATGTTCATCGTCTAAATCCAGAATCGCAGGATGCTGAAGAATTTGTTGTACATCTCGCACCTCGATACTGTGCAAGTAAAGTTCTGCTACATTGATGCAGGTTAACAACATCAGCCAGTGCTGTTGTAAATCCACTAAATCCTCCTGGGAAGATGCTGTAATATCCCACCATTCAGCTTCTTCATCTAGTGCTTTTGTCAAGAGAGAGACGGATTGATCCTCATTAAGCCAAATAAAATAATGACACTGCGAGGTCAATATATAAATACTATCATTGCGTACATCTTCATCAGCATTGGTATGTGCGCGTTGGATCATAAAATAAACATCCTGTTCCGTCAAATCGAAAGAAGGTTTGTCAGGTGTCATCAGAATACACGAAGTCAGTTTCAGTATGTTTTCCGCATTGATCGAATGGTGCGTGAAATAAATAGGAGCTGCTATTGTCCTTTGAGGAACGCTTGTAAATTGAGTGAGTGCAGAACGCCCTTGTTTTAGAATTTCCACGAGTGAAGTGAAGGAAAAGCCGATGTCATCCTCATCCTCAGGTAAAAATATCTCGTCTACTAATACATCTTCAATACGGATAGGGAGCTCCTGAAAAACGCCATCTCCGTGCCATATATTTACGATACAAGGAATCGACTTCTGACCCTTTACGTTGATGCGATACTCATCATCCTGAACCAATATTGCTGCCTGAAGATTGCCATTAACGATCATTTCGCCATGGTTGTAGGAGCCACATAATATATTCTCGACTGTCAGATGCCCGTGCACATAGATTTCCTGACCACCTACAGCTATATTTTTAGCGAGTACATTGCCCATCACTATCAGTCCAATTGCCCCATCTGTCTCTAAATTATAGAGGGTGTCTACGGTTAGATGACCATTGATGAAAATGAGAATGGTCTTGTCCTGTTGTGGGAATGGCATATCCCAGTCCAAATCAAGAGAGGGAAGTGTTAAATCCCCCTCATAGTACGCTACTAGATCATCTTCACTAAAATCCTTGTAAAACTTTGCCCACCAAGAGTCTGCTGGAAACCTTTTTGCTAGTTGTGAAATCGCCAAAAACTGAAAGCCATTATGCATAGGTCACGACCTCTCTACTACAATTTTTATTATTTTCTCACAGCTAGTAATTGGCAGTCAATTTCATAGAATGGTAGAGACAAGAATAATTTCTTAGAAAATGGTATTATTAACCTTTAAAACAATAAGTTGAAAGGGCGTTTTGATTGAATACGATTTTTAATGTGACACAAAAACAACTATATGATTTTCTACTGAATGTAGCGACAATAAGACCAGTTTTTATTTGGGGAGCACCTGGCATTGGGAAATCAGCGATTGTTGAAAACTTTGCTAGTGAATTAGGGCTACATTGTGTATCGTTATTGGGCAGTCAGCTAGCACCTGAGGATATTATTGGTGTTCCGCAGATTAAGGATGGCTACAGTGTTTTTTGTCCACCCAAAATGATTGCACGCGATGAACCTTATTGCCTTTTTTTAGATGAATTAAATGCTTGCTCACAGGAAGTACAAAAAGCGTTTTATAGTCTTATTCATGAACGCAGGATTGGAGAGTTTACATTGCCAGAGGGTACGATTGTTATTGGTGCAGGAAATCGGGCTCAGGATAACGCGATTGTTAAGCCGATGTCCTCCGCATTAATCAATCGGATGGTCCATGTTCAGCTTAGGGCATCGCACAAAGATTGGCTTGAATGGGCCTATACACATGAAATACATCCATATGTGATTGAGTATATTCAAATGCGTCCCGATCATTTATGGAGCGAACCTCCGAAAACAGAAGAACCCTTCTCCACGCCTCGTTCATGGCATATGTTAAGTGATTGTTTGTATGCATATGGCAATAGCTTACAAGAACAAACAATTGATCTATTAGCAAGTAGCTGCCTATCCGCGCATACTGCCAGTCAATTTAAAGCCTTTATCAAGCAAGTGCAGAGTAAATATGATCTTGCTAAAATTATTCATGGAGAATTACGTTGGCCCGATCAACCTGATGAAAGAGATTTGCTTTATTTCATGGCACAATCCTTCCGTGCTCAGTTACTGAAGGAGCTTCCGAACGAGCATACGACATTGAAGGGCAATCAACGGCAATTAGCCTTTCGAGCCAAAGACTTGATCAAGGACCTATCATCCATTAGCTTAGAAATTGCACAGATGGTTGTATCAGAGCAAAAGGGTGAAGCATTACCTGCCTGGTTTATGCTGGAGGTTATCCGAGATTTACCTCGTTTAGTAGCCAAAAAGGAAGGGTAGCTTATGGCCAAAAAGAAGAAAGCATCACAACAGGAGCATAAAAATGAGAAAGCTATCGCACGTGGGCATGACATTGTCTGTACACATCTCCTTTTCGAGGCGTTGTGTCATGCTGTTTACATGCAGTACGAAAGTATGCCTCAAAAGGATTGGGCTTACGTTACAAGCGCAGGTGTTATTTATGTGAATCAGGATAAAAAAGGTCAGCCAAATGAATGGGCATATGTGATAGCGCATTGCTTGCTACACCTTGGCTTACATCATCATCAACCAAAAGAGCAGCAGGAGCTGTGGAATATTGCCTGTGACTGCTATATAACAAAATTTTTAGCAGAGCTAAAATTTGGTCAAGCACCAAAGGAAATGAGTAATCCTCTTTTTGAGGCCATTAGCTCTGAGGAAAAATTATATGAAAGATTATTACGGGAAGGTGTACCAGATGATTTGAAAGGCTATAGTACAATGCCAGGCCAAGTGGACTTTGTGATTTCACAAAATCAAACAGGCTATCTTTATCGAGGGAACAGTGATTTCGCTGCATTATTTGCAGAAGGTTTATCGAAAGCCGTGCAAAGTGCCATTCGAGTAGCGGGTGGGGTAGAAAACACATTGGGAGGCACAACGAGGGTAACACAAGCACAACGCGCAAAGGCTTGGTTTATGAGCTCCTATCCCTTATTTGGTGCTTTGGCAGCAGATTTTACAATAATTGAAGACCCACTTATTTGTACAAGAATGGATATCTCGGTCGCAGCCATTGCAGTGGAAACAAAGGAGATTTATTTGAATACGGCTGTGGGAATGACCGATGAGGAAATGCGATTTCTAATGGCACACGAATTGCTGCATGCGGGTTTAAGCCATGCTACCCGCAGACAAGGGCGTGATCCCTACTTATGGAATGTTGCTTGTGATTATGTTATCAATGGCTGGCTCATCGATATGCAAATCGGCGAGATGCCAGCATTTGGCGGGCTATATGATCCAGCATTAAAAGGATTTTCAGCAGAATCTATTTATGATCGTATTGTTACAGATATTAGGATGTATCGCAAATTAAGAACCTTTCGAGGGCAGGGCATAGGCGATATGATCGAAACGAATCCACCAGATTTTTGGGAAGGCAAGGTAGGGGTGGATTTAGATGCTTTTTATAGAAGGGCATTGAGTCAAGGGTTAAGCTATCATTTGACCCAAGAGAGAGGATATCTGCCACAAGGGCTCATTGAGGAAATTCGTAGCCTAGCACAGCCTCCTATTGCCTGGGATGTGGCATTAGCCAAATGGTTTGATCGGATGTTTCAACCGATAGAGAAAGTTAGAACATATACCCGCCCCAGTAGAAGGCAAGCATCGACACCTGATATAGCTAGACCAAGATGGATTCATCAAAGCGGTGAGGAAGATGGACGAACTTTCGCAGTCCTTATTGATACATCAGGCTCCATGGACCGTCTCTTACTAGGAAAAGCACTCGGCACAATAGCGAGCTATAGCATCGCTAGAGATGTCCCCTTTGTTCGCGTTATATTTTGTGATGCTGTTGCCTATGATGCGGGCTATCTAGCACCTGAAGAACTATTAACGAAAGTGAAGGTGAGAGGTAGAGGAGGCACAGTGTTACAGCCTGGTATACAGCTACTTGAAGCAGCACAGGATTTTCCCAAGGATGGTCCTATCCTGATTATTACAGATGGACAATGTGATCGTTTAGCCATTAAAAGACAGCATGCCTTCGTACTACCACAGGGGGCCAAGCTACCGTTTGTGCCTAAAGGCGAAGTATTTAGAATGAAATAGTTTCATCTATCTACAAATGTTTGAAATAATTTTTGTTGGTGAAATATAAAAAGTGAACGCATTTCATGAGCACATTTTAAAGGAGATGACAGATGATTACATTTGACAATGTCTCAAAACAATATGATAACAACCAAATAGCTGTCAAAGCGCTAAATGTAGAAATTAAAAAGGGTGAATTCTTTGTTATTATTGGCCCTAGTGGATGTGGCAAAACTACTTTGTTGAAGATGATTAATCGATTAATCCCCCTAACAGCAGGCACCATCTGGATCAATGATAAAAGGATTAGCGATTATAATATCCATGAGCTACGTTGGAGTATTGGCTATGTACTACAGCAAATCGCCCTATTTCCGCATATGACAATAGAGGAAAATATTGCGGTTGTACCAGAACTGAAGAAATGGAGTAAAACGAAAATCCATCAACGTGTAGACGAACTATTAGCGTTGGTGGGGCTGGAGCCAGCGAAATATCGTCAGCGGAAGCCAAAGGAGCTGTCAGGAGGCGAACAGCAAAGGGTTGGCGTTGTTCGTGCCTTGGCAGCTGACCCAGAAATTATTTTAATGGATGAGCCATTTAGTGCGCTAGACCCTATTAGTCGCTCCAAACTACAGGATGATCTACTAGAGATGCAGCGTACCATCCAGAAAACCATTGTATTTGTATCACATGATATGCAGGAAGCACTGAAATTAGGAGATCGTCTCTGTATTATGAAAGATGGTGAAATTGTTCAGATAGGCACTCCACAACAATTGCTACAAAATCCGGTAAATGATTTTGTCCAACAGTTTATTGGAGGTAAGCAGACGGATCAATTGTTTACGATCCATGATGTGATACAGCCAATCACAGTGACAAACGACTTTGGGCATGCTATTCCTGTTGATGCCCCATTTCCGATGATTCTTGAAAAATTAGCCGAGCATGACTTGTTAGGTGTCGAAGAGAATGGCAAACTCATAGGTATGGTGACAAGAGCTTCCACGCTTCGTTATTTAGCAGCGGATTCTAAGAAAAGAGGGCATGGGCATGGTGGCTAATGTGATAGATGTATTTCAGGAACGGAAGGCACAGCTGCTGGCTGCATTACTAGAGCATATCCAAATCTCTTTTATTGCGCTATTTTTTGCTGTCCTCATCGCTATTCCCCTAGGTATCTATTTAACCAATAAAAAGAAAATAGCCGAGAGTATTATTGGAATTAGTGCTGTGCTGCAAACGATTCCTTCCTTAGCGTTGCTCGGCTTATTAATTCCTTTATTCGGTATTGGGAAAGTTCCCGCAATTATTGCGTTAGTTGTCTATGCGCTGTTGCCTATTCTACGAAACACCTACACGGGCATCAATGAGGTTGACCCATCACTGAAAGAAGCGGCATTAGCTATGGGAATGAATCGATCAAAGCGTTTAGTAAAGGTAGAGCTACCACTTGCTATGCCTGTTATGATGGCTGGTATTCGCACAGCAATGGTGCTGATTGTGGGGACAGCAACATTAGCCGCTTTAATTGGTGCAGGAGGCTTAGGAGATATTATATTACTTGGGATTGACCGAAATAACACGGCACTCATTCTTATAGGAGCCATTCCCGCCGCTATTTTAGCCCTGATTTTTGATGTGGCGCTTAAAAAATTAGAATCTCTGTCCTTTAAAAAAACCATAACGACATTAAGTCTCATTAGTTTAGTGGCACTGGTAATGATTTTCTTCCCGCTTCTAAGCAGTAAACAGCAAGATGAAATTGTCATTGCAGGAAAGCTTGGTGCGGAGCCTGAGATTCTCATTAATATGTATAAATTATTAATTGAGCAGGAGACCGATTTAACGGTGACATTAAAGCCAGGGCTTGGTAAAACTTCATTTGTATTCAATGCATTGAAATCGGGCAGTATTGATATTTATCCTGAATTTACAGGCACCGCCATTTCGGAGTTTTTAAAGGAAGAAGCCATTAATAATAACCAAGAGGATGTCTATCTTCAGGCAAAAGAGGGGATGCAGAAGCAATTCGATATGGTCATGCTGAGTCCTATGAGCTATAACAATACGTATGCACTCGCTGTATCAGAGGAGCTGGCTGAGAGCTATCAACTGCAAAAAATCTCTGACCTCAAACCAATAGAGCAAAAGGTGAAAGCAGGCTTTACATTAGAATTTAATGACCGTGAGGATGGCTATGTGGGCATACAAAAACGCTATGGGATAGCCTTTACTACACTTGCAACGATGGAGCCCAAGCTTCGCTATCAGGCAATACAATCAGGTGATATTAATTTGCTCGATGCTTATTCAACGGATAGTGAAATTCGTCAATACAAGCTACGTGTATTGGAGGACGATCAAGCATTATTCCCACCATACCAGGGAGCGCCTTTACTAAGGAAAGAAACGCTGACTGACTATCCAGAGATTGGAGAAGCGTTAAATCAACTAGCTGATCACATTACAGATGATGAAATGCGAGAAATGAATTATCAGGTGAATGTAGAAGGAAAGCTTGCAGCAGAAGTAGCAAAAGAATATTTAGTAAAAATAGGATTACTAAAATAAACCCTCTAAACTTTAGAGGGTTTATTTTTATCAATAATTTATTAATGATAAACATTAAGAAATTATTGATAGAGATAAAAGGGGATGTATAATAGAGAGAAGGGAGGGAGAGGTTGATAATGGGGCAAACAATTCAAAGTAAAGAATTTCGATGGATGACAAAGGGGCTTCGTACCGCTTTTACCATCATCATGGTGATGATGATTTTTGCCTTGACGATGCTCGCGATTTTTATGGTGGGAGCAATAGTGGTATCAGAGCAACAAGTGAATCATTTATTAACAAAGGGCAGTGTGATCGCTGCCGTTCAGTTAGAGGGGTTTGAAATGAAGCTGGCAGACCATGTGACAAGGGACATTCACTATTCAAAAAAAGATGTCATGACCTTTCTATTTATTGCTACAATATACATAGCTATTTTATTAATGATTATTGTACAAGTAAGGAATATTTTAAGTAATTTATCAAAAGGTATTGTATTTTCACTCGCTAATAGTAAAAAAATGGAGAGAATTGCCTACTGTGTGATTGTATTGAGCTTGACAGTGAATGCATTTCGTACATATACCGTCTATCTGATTATGCAACAATTTCAATTGGAGTCCCGATTTGTAGAGACGGGTTTGATCAAGGGGATTAGCTATCATTTTACAGGCATTCACTGGACTCTTTTACTATGTGGTGTGGTGATTTGGACCTTTGCACGTATTTTCCGATACGGTGCATTCCTTCAGGATGAATATGATGCAACAGCTTAGGAAGTGAAAACATGACCATAATTATTCGATTAGATCGTATGCTAGCGGATCGTAAAATGCAGCTGAGTGAACTTGCAGAGAGGGTGGATGTATCGATTGTCAATCTCTCTAATTTAAAAACAGGCAAGGTAAGAGCCGTACGTTTTTCTACATTAAATGCCATTTGTAAAGCTTTGGGCTGCCAGCCAGGAGACATATTGGAATATGTAGAGGAAGAAGATGACATCTAGAAGCAAAGCAGAAAGGATTTTTTGAATGACGGCTTTTAGTTTTTTAATTCTCGCTATCATAGCAGAGGTTTTTGCCAGTTCCATGCTCAAACGTACTGAGGGCTTCACACGAATAGGACCATCAATCGGCGTAGTAGTAGGCTATGGAGCGGCGTTTTATTGTTTAGCCTTAACATTAAAAGTGATTCCTATTGGCACAGCCTATGCAATTTGGGCAGGTTTAGGGACAGCGTTAACTGCTATTGTGGGGGTTGTCCTTTATAAGGAACGATTTAATCGCAAGAAGATATTAGGGATTCTATGCATTATCTTGGGTGTCGTGGTACTCAATCTTGCTGGTGGTCATTAGGAGGCTGAACAGGATGAAAGGCTATTTATTTTTAACACTATCGATTATAAGCGAGGTCTTTGCAACAACCATGTTGAAGTTCTCAGACGGCTTTACTGTCCTCGTTCCATCCTTGGCGGTAGCAATTGGCTATGGTATTTCGTTTTATAGCCTATCCCTCTGCTTAAAAACCATGCCATTAAGCTTGGCCTACGCTATCTGGTCAGGTGTCGGCACAGCCTTAACCGTTCTGGTAGGCATTGTCATTTGGCACGATATTTTTACTGTTTATTCTGCGATCGGTATTGCCCTCATTATTGGAGGCGTTATATTGTTGAATCAGGGGGATAAAGGTGAAGAAGTGGTGGATAGGATAGGCGGATAGAAATGCGAAAGTAGCGGATAGCGGGTCTAAATTGATGCATAGGATTAGGAAATCGACGGATAACTCTGCCAAAACCTGGGCTTGATTCAGCGCAAAACAATAGAATGGAGAGAATTTGATGATAAAAGCTCTAATTTTTGATTTTGACGGTACTATCATTGATACGGAAACAGCATGGTATAACGTTTTTAAGGATGCCTATGCACAATATGGTATTGAATTATCGTTAACAACCTATGCTAAGTGCCTTGGGACCAATCTTCAAACTTTTAATCCCTATACATATCTTGTTACACATCATCACATACAACTGGATGTGGAGGCTTTTCAAACATCTATTCAGCACCGCCATGCACAATGGATGGAAACGGAAACGCTAAGACCTGGTATTTTAACATTGCTACAGCAGGCAAAGGAAGCGGGTTTGAAGATTGGACTTGCTAGTAGCTCCAGTCGTCAGTGGATTGATTTGTATGTGGATCGGCTGGGTATCCGACAATACTTTGATTGCTTCTGTAGTGCTGACACGGTGACAAATGTTAAGCCTGATCCAGAGCTTTACTTGCAGGCGCTTGAACAATTAGGAGTAGAGGCTGATGAGGCCGTGGCAATTGAGGATTCACCGAATGGCGCACAAGCCGCTGTAGCAGCGGGGCTTTATACAGTGGTCATTCCGAACGAGATTACCAAGCAATTACCATTCAATACAAAACACCATACCGTAACTGCATTAGAACAATATACAATACATGATCTCCTCGCATGTTTTGCAACGTAAACTTTTGCAAAAACCTCCCCCTCATTGGTGGAGGTTTTTTTAGTTTCTTTAGGAAGAAGTCGCCATATTTTTTGTCGCAACATATGATAACGAGAGGGCAACTTACACGGATCAAATCGCATAGTCAAACTAAGAGAGGGGGCTACGAATTGAATAGTGATAAGAAAAGAAATCACTTTTTATGTGAAGCTTTAAGTGATTTAAAGGATCTTCAGGATATTATGATGAATTTTCATTCTAAATATTTTGGTCAGCTACTTATTAAAATTGTCGGGAGTGATACGATTCCATTTTTTTTAATTACACATAGTGGTGCTCATTTAAGCTTATTGGATACAGTGAAACAATTTGAGACAGAGTTTTTCCGTATTGAGGCTGTTGATAGAGAGCGTTGCCGTGGCACAGTATCATTGTTGCGTGCTTTTGATTATGAAGGAAACGATACAAATTCGATTGCAGATGTGGTGAGGTTAGAAAAAACAAGTACAAAGAAATCTATTGAACTCAGTGGTATATCGGCCATTCAGCTCTTAAAGCCAGATATGTTGAAGGGGAAATTTATCATAGAGCCGAAATGGTAGTGCCATATTAAACTACTAAAGCTAGAGCATCTGTCTATATGCAAGGGATACAAAGTGAATGTAATAGAGAGAGAATCTAATGAAAGGAAGTTTAGCTATGACGATTATTGGTATGCTGCATCATCGACTTGATCCAACAACCGTGCTCAAGTCCTATGCCTTTGCAGCAGTTGCGAAAGCTGAAGGCGCAACATTTTTCTATTTCACACCTAAAAGTGTGGATTTTGCCAAACGTTCTATTCGAGCAAAGGTCTATGAGAATGGACAATGGCAAGAAAAAACAATGCCCTTTCCTGATGTTATCTATAATGCAGGAAGCCCTGAGAAATTATCTGTCTCCAAGGAGATTATTGACCGTTTAAAAGAGGAGATTCCATTTACAACCCATTCAATCGGGAACAAATGGAATGTGATGAAACGATTAAAGGAAGCGAAGGAATTTGAACAGTATTTGATTCCCTCTGAAATTGTAAAGGATGCCGATTTATTTCATAAGTTCGTTAATTATTATAAACGAGTTGTGTTTAAGCCAATTGATGGACGAAAAGGGAAGGGTATTTATTTTATAACGAAGGCTGGAGCCAAATATTTTGAGGTGCGAAAGGATAGCACCACGACAACCTATACAAAGCCACAATTGGATTCATTGATAAAGGAGCAACTTGCGTCTGGCACCTTTATTATGCAGCCGTATATTCAATCTGTTACAAAATCTGGTCAGGTCTATGATTTCCGCCTGCATGTTCAAAAAAATGGAGAAGGTAAATGGGTAGTGACAACGGTGTACCCACGCATTGCACCGAATGGCTCCATCATACCGAATATTAATAATGGTGGTTATACCAATTATTTAGATCCTTTTTTGGAGCAGGAGTTTAAGGATGAGGCCTATAATATTCGGCGAATGCTTGAGCATTTTTCACTAGCGCTGGCCCATCATCTGGATGAAATTCAAATGGCGAAATTTGGGGAGGTTATTGATGAAATTGGCATTGATGTGGGCTTAGATCAACATCAAAAAATTTGGATGTATGAGGTCAATTGGCGACCAGGCTGTCCCCCTGCCTTTTACTTGGAATTAGATGTGGTCATCCATTCCATCCGTTATGCGATGTATCTTGCCAAAAATCAAAAACCGCTGAAAAAGAAAATTGTCCAACAAAAAAGTAAGCAGGTGGAGGCAAAGAAAACCCTGCCTATTATTGCGATTACAGGAAGTGCAGGGAAAACCACAACAAAGGCATTTGTTGGTTCCATCTTATCGAAAAAATGGAATGTATTTGAATCAAAGGATTATTGGAATACGACAGAGCATACGAAAAAGCATAAGGAAGAAATCAATGATTCACATCAGGCCGTTGTATTAGAGTATGGTATGGCTTACCCGGGCATTATTACCAATCACTGTAGCATCATCCAGCCGAATATTAGTATTGTAACGAATATAGGCTTAGCCCATGTTGGGAACTTTGATGGAGATGTAAGGGGTGTTGCCAAGGCAAAATCGGAATTGATTCATGGCATGGACCAACAGGGCTTACTCATTGTCAATCAGGATGATGACAATTCAAGATACTTAGAGACACAACAATTTAAAGGAAAAATCATCACGGTGGGCATTAAAAAAGAAGCGGATTACCGTGCATATGATTTGCAATATAAAGATGTCGGCATGTCCTTTAAAATGAAGCTGCATGGGCAAGAAATAGAATTATATATTCCTATTTTAGGAGAACATCATGTATACAATGCATTGAATGCAGTGGCAGTGGCTGATCTTTTAGGATTTAGTCCACTTGATATTCAGGCTGGACTCAACTTCAAAAAACCACCAAGACGCTTAACGATTTATAATTGCCGTGATGATATAACGGTTATTGATGATACGGTACACTCTCATCCGCAGGGGGTTCGTGCTGCGCTCGATGTACTGACGAATATCGCGACAAATCGAAAAGTAGCCATTATTGGGCAAATGCGAGAACTTGGTGTCTTGAGGGAAGAGGAGTATCGTAAGGTTGGGGAATACGTATATGACATAGGCATCGATGAATTTATTACCTATGGCTTTAGGACAGATGAAATGAGTAATGCTGCCATCGCGAAGGGTATGGACCCATCCAGAGTACATCATTTTATTAATAAAGATCAATTGCATGTCCTCCTTGAAAAGCTCGTTAAGCCTCATGATACCATTCTTGTAAAGGGTGCAAGTAAAACCAATATGTTCGAAACCGTGAAATTTTTAGATCAAACGTTTAAAGAAGAATAATGGATTACGACTTATGAAATTAAAAAAGCCCGAGTAACTGTCCACTGGCAAGCGGCAATTATTCGGGATATTTTTTTCAAACTCTCAAAATGAATTTTATTTCCTTCGCTGCATTGATTGCGTGATTTCTTGCTTCCTTCAAGGTTGCTCCCTCTGCAATGACATAGGCATAACGGTGACCCATTGATAAAGGTGGGGTGAGGAGAGTGCCTCTTCTCGGTTTGACATATACTTCAACGACGCCAGTTGATCTTGTCGCTCTTGCCTTGCCAATAACCTTTTCTAATATTCCTCTACTTTCCACAATGACATATTTTGTATAAACAAATTTTTTGTGTCTTGGTTGCAGATTAGGCTGTTCTCCTAGCAATATCTTCAATGTTTCTTCTACTAAACTAAAACCTAGAGCTGCTTGTAGCATATTATTCATAGCGCCACCTGAAATTCGAGGATTGATCTCGATAAGCTTCCAACCATTTTGGGTTAATCGAAGTTCTAAATGAAGCGCCCCATTCTCAATATCAAAGGCTTTCACGATGGAATGGAGTACCTCCTCGATGCCTGATTGGATGTCTTTAGGGGCTTTCACTAGAACACCATAACCCGTAATAATAAATCGTTTTCCTTGCGTAATTTCTTGCTCAATTATACCAATGACATGTGGTTGACGTTGATAAACAACCGCCTCTACTAAATATTGAGGGCCATCTAGATATTCTTCAATCATGATGGTTTCATAGGGATTTTTACTGCGTAGTGCTTTGAGGTGGTTATTGAGTTGATCGGCATCCGTTGCTAGTAAGACATCTTTTGAGCCTGTTGATTTAGGAGATTTTACGATTAATGGAAAGGTCAAATTTTTAGCTATGGGTTCGTTCGGTTTCATGAGCAAAAATTTTGGCGAGTATGGTTGATCTTGTAAAAACTTTCTTGTTTTTTCTTTATCCTCCATAGTTTCAATTGCACTGGAGGATGTATAGTTCTGACAAAATTCATCACACAGTGTTGAAGCAATATGGACAAATGGATCAACAAAACTAACGATACTTTTAATATTTAATCCAGTTTTTCCTAGTTTCTCAATTTCATCTTTCATGCTCTCGATATCAAAAGTATCAATGAGTATCATTTTATGGATGTCGGGGTAGGCTCTGCGCTGTTCAAGTTGTTTTTCATTATTTGTGAAAAGTACTGTGAAGTAGCCTAATTTTTCTGCTGCCCTTGTTGCTTCACGACTAGACCCAGATTTGTTTGTACCGATAAATACAATGGCTTTCAGGTATATCACTCCTTCTATTGGTACTTAGATACTTAATCACCTTTATATATATGCAATGAAATAGATTTCCTCTAGTTATGTATCTTGTCTACATCCAAGCAACTTTTAAAAGGTTACATATACTAGAAAAGAAAGGAGGGAGAAAAGATATGAAGCCTCTTTCGGTGAAAAATTTAGCAATGATTACGGCAGGCTATCTAGTGCACGGGTCAGAGGATACACTGATTCAGCATGGGGCTTATCGATTAAAGCAAGTGAAAAAATCCAATACGGCCCTTTTTACAAGTAAACGTATTGTTAATTGGAAAAGTCTTGAGCCACTTTCTCCTCTAGTGCTAGTGACCGATAGAGTTTATCGGCCTTCTGACATTCCCGATCATGTCATGCTGATACAGGTAGTGAATGCAGAAGAGGCCTATTGGAAATTTGTTCATTTTTATCGTAGCCAGTTTCATATTCCGATTGTCGCGATTACAGGTACATCAGGCAAAACAACGACAAAAGAGATGATTAAACATATTCTTTCGGCTGATCGGAAAGTGACTGCGACGACATTGAGCAGCAATTCTAGAACGGCTTCTTTGCAATATTTACTGGGCATTGAGGATGATACCGAGGCTGCCGTTTTTGAAACAGCAGTAGGCTCACCTGGAGACGTTACGAATGCAGGGAGATATTTCAAACCGACAATCGGTATTATTACGAATATCGGAGCCCATCATTTAAATTATTGCAAAACATTAGAAGGCTATATTCAAGCAAAGGGAGAAATGGTAGATATCATTCATCCAAAAGGTACATTAATTATCAATGCTGAAGATATGAATACGAAAAAAATAGATGTTTCGAGATTTCGTGGGCGTTTGATTAAGGTAGGAAAGCATGACTCCTGTGATTTTCGAGCAAGCCATATCCACTACTATCAAAAAGGGATGAAATTTATCCTGCATCATGATAGAAAAAGCTATGACATTCTTGTACCAGGGTTTGGCGAGCATCAGGTTTATAATGCTCTTGCTGCTATTGCCGCGGTCCATGATATGGGGATGCCTATTCCAGTCGCAGCAAAACAGCTTCAATCATTCCGTCAATTGAAAAAACAGCTGCAACTCTTTGAGGGCATTAATCATTCCATGTTATTGGATGATACATGGAGTATTACAACCACTTCCTTAGAGGCTGCCTTAAAGGTGTTGAATGAGTTAGGTGACGGCAAGAAAAAGATTGCGGTTATTGGTACGATTACCGATTTAGGTTCTTGGGGCTACATTATTCACGAACAAGCGGGTGAATTAATTCAACGTATTGGCGTGGATGTCCTGATTACCATTGGAGAACACGCAAGGATTATGGCTGATCACGCAGTAAAGCTAGGATTTAGCGCGCCTGTTTACACATTTAAAAATAGTACGCTAGTCTATCCGTTATTGCAGAAGATTGTGGATGAAAATACCATCATTCTCATAAAGGGAGATATGTATAGCAAACAGGTCTCTAAACTAGCAACGGAGCTAAAGCTAAAGCCTCCACCACCTGCTGATTAGCTTCTTTCCATATAGGATATTGACTGTGCCACATAGAGGAGCTTTCTAATAAGGTATAGTAATTGATCAAAAAGCAGCACGCTAGATCAAGAGAAGAAATAAGTCATCTACAAGATCGATAAAGAGAGGAGGCGTAGTACACTTGCAATCCATTAGTGTGCAGAAACTTAGGAATGTCCTACAGGGAAAGCTCATTCACGGATCAGAACAATGGTCTGTTAAGCAGGCGATCTATTATAATCGGCATGATTTAACAAGGAGCCATTCGCTCCTGTTTGTTAGTCGAAACGATCACATCAACTGGCAAGAGATTGATCGGAAAGGTCCGTCTCTTATCATATCCGATAAACCGTCTACAGAGTTAAAAAATGCACTGGAGCATACAACCGTTTTACAAGTGAAAAGTGTTGCACAGGCATACTGGACATTTATCGAGTATTATCGTGGGCTCTTTGAAATTCCCGTTGTGGCTTTAACAGGAACTTGTGGGAAAACAACAACAAAAGAGATGTTAAAACATATTGCTAGTAAGCATTGGCAAGTGCAAGCATCCGTCAGCAGTAAAAACGAGCCAAGGCAATCATTACCTTATTTAACGGGCATTGACGATAAAACACAAGCCGCTATCTTTGAACTAGGCTTAGGGAATACGGGGAATATTAAACATCAATGTATGATCTATCAACCAACTATTGGCATCATTACAAACATTGGTGTGCATCATCTAGATGGCTGTCTCAATTTGGAGGGCTATATTAAGGCCAAGGCAGAAATTGTGGAAGGCATTAAAGAGGATGGCACGTTAATCATCAATGCTGATGATGCCAATACTAAAAAAATCTCATTGAAAAGATTTAAAGGGAAGATTATCAAGTTTGGCTTACAGGATACGGCAGATTACAAGGCTTCGAAAGTGGAGTTTGCCAATACAGGCATGAAGTTTGTTTTAGAGGTAGCGGATGAAACATACAATGTGTTTGTCCCAGGCTATGGTGAGCATCAGGTCTATAATGCCTTAGCCGCGATTGCAGCTAGCCATGAAATGGGGCTGACCATTCGTCAGGCAATCGCAGGACTCAGAACATTTAAACAGATGGCAAGACATTTAGAATTTACGACAGGACTTGGTGACAGTACGATTATTGATGATACATGGACAAATAACCCAACATCTGTAGAGGCCGCCTTAAAAGTGCTAGATACGGTAGGAAAAGACAAAAAGGTCATTCTAGTTTTAGGGGATATAAAGCGATTAGGCAATTTTGAAGAAAAATATCATCGCGAAATCGGCTCCATGGTAGCACTAAGAAAGATCGATACATTGATTACCATCGGCAAAAGGGCAGAGAAGATTGCCGATCAAGCGCAAAAGGATGGAACCAGTGCAGAGGTTCATACGTTTAAAGAGGTAGCAGGCGTTTTAGAATTATTGAAGCCAAAGCTTGATGCAGACACGATAGTTTTAATTAAGGGACCGATGTCTAGTAGATCCATGATTGAATTTGCCAATAAACTGAAAAACGCATAGAAAAAGGGTGTCTCAACATGATTGAGACACCCCTATCCTCATTTATTTTAAGACGCGTCGAGCGGTTACAAAATTCTTTTGTGCCCACGTTGAAGACATGTTTTGTTTTACAATATTATTCGTTGTCATACTAATATATTGATTATTGCCTATATAAATACCCGTTTGTGTGATTTCTTGTCCACCATTATTCGTAGAGAAGAACAGTAGATCCCCTTTTTGTAGTTGTGATTTTTGAATACGTGTCCCTACTAAAGCCTGTTTACTTGCTAGTTTATCTTTTAAATCAATACCATGCTTTTTAAAGACATAATAAGTAAAACCCGCACTTGTAAAAGTCAGTGCACTCTCATTGTACGTATAGCCGAATTTTGCTTTGCTTGTTAAACCAGTAGCAGTGGCAATAATTTTATCGGCAGATGTACTTGCTGAAGGTGCACTTACGCTGGGCGTAGAGGTGCTATTAGAGAAAACCCGCTTCGCTGTAATATAATGTTCAGTATAGTAATCTACAAATAATACTCTTGTCATTACACCATCTGAATTAGGAATGATGATACGGTGATCTCCTGCGTAAATCCCAACAAGTGAAGGTGTTTTAGAGCCTTTGACACTATTAAAGAAAACTAGATCACCTTTCTTCAAGTTAGCACGTGCCACAGTGGATCCTTGGTTCATTAATTGATTTAATGACGTTGCGCCTAGTGTCACTCCACTTTTACGATAGATAAAATCAACGAAAGTTGGAGCTGTAAAGCGTAAGCTAGCTTCATTTGTTGTTGAACTAATCGTTACTTTGTTTTTATAGGATAGAGCATTCTCTACAATTTTATCGCCTTTTGTAGCAGGGTTGGCAGATAGCAGAGTAGGTAATACTCTACGTGCAGATACATAGTTTTCCGTATAATATGGCTTACTATTTAAATCAGAGATAACTATATTTTGTTTGCTATCAGCCATATGGATGATTTTATTGTCGCCAATATACATACCGACATGATCGGGATCAGTTCCTGTTTTTTTACTTTTAAAGAACACTAAATCGCCTTTTTGTAATTGGTTTCGCGCTACATAAGTCCCTTGCTGAATCATATAATTTTCATTATACGTACCAAGGTCTACCCCGTTTTTCTCGAAGATGTACATTAAAAATGAAGCACAAGAAAATTTGTATGGGTATGTAGGCTTGTAAACCGAATTGCTGTATGTTGCTCGCCCCATTAAGCTTTTACCAGTCTGAATTAATTGGTCTGCTTTTGCAGCTACCGCCTGTGCGTTATTCTGAGCATTTGTTGTTGCAGCCTCTACTTGTATCGGCTGGATCGCTGTTTGCACCATTCCAAATGAACTAAATCCAATTGTTAATGCAAGTGTTGTAGATAAAAATCGTTTATTCATGTTGTGTAACCTCCTAAAGCATCTAGTAGGATTTCTCCTGTATACCTTTGCCATGGAAATAATCGTAGCATGAAAAAGTAGGGCTTCTGGGCGGTAAATGTTACCAGGGTGACTGAAGGAAGGGCTTCAACACTTGCTATAAAAGGCTTTATCAAGGGAATTTACAGTTTTATTACAAATGTTTCAGTAAGATGTAATATGGAACAATTCCATGAAAAAAGCTGCCCCAAAACGAGGCAGCCTACACGATTTTCTGTATCATTTCTACACGATTACCAAAGGGATCACGGAATTCAAAACGCTCGTAATGAGGAATAGGCACAGAATCGAGTATCTTGATTTGATGTGCTGTGAGCTTCTTCCTCCAATACTGAATATCCGCTACTTGATACGCAATATGCGCCTTTGTGGTCAAACGATCGAAGCCATCCTCTGTCCCTACATGGACTTCCTGTTGACCAAGCTGTAACCAAAATCCCCCGCGTCCTTTAAGAGAGTCAGGCTTCTCTAATTCTGGAAGTCCTAAAACATGACAATAAAAATCCTTCCCTTGCTCCTCACAGCCTTTCGGAATTGTAATTTGCACATGATGTAAACCCATAATCATCTCAAACCGCCCCCTTTTTTCTTAATTATAGAGTAATTCCTAGATATTTGAAATGGAGGAGAGGATAGATTTGTAAAAGATCATATTGAAGGATAGAGTTTAAACTAGCGGATAGAACTTCAAAAGTGGAGGATAGGATTCTAAAACTGGTGGATAGAATCATCAAATTGCAGGATAGAATTTAAACGGGTGGATAGAACTTCAAAACTAGAGGATAGCGCTTCAAATTAAGTGGATAAAACCTCAAAAGAGAGGGATAGAGCTCCAAATTTAGTCTTTGGAACTTAAAAGCACAACATTTCTATTCTGTTAAGATTTAATACTATGGTATAATAATAAAAACGGAATAATAGGATAGAGGTACAAATTAGATTTTTTAATTTGTTTAAAAGGGAAGATCGGTGTGAAGCCGACGCTGTCCCGCAACTGTAAATGGGAGCACATTTCAAAAGGCCACTGTTACGAGTCGTAATGGGAAGGTGAAATGTGTGATGAACATAAGCCAGGAGACCTGCCTTTATCTAGTACAGCCAAAAAACCTACGCGGATAGGGGGTGTTGAGTGTGACTAGAGAATTTCTCCTGCATGCTCATAGTACGATGATTGCTAAAAAGGGTGCTTCTATGTTTAATAGAAAGCTTCTTTCCATCTGGCAATCACCGTATTATGTCGTGTATTTGTCATAGTAGACATCTTTCTGATGAGAGAAAGATGTTTTTTTATGTAAAAAATTAAAGGAGCGGTCCACATGAATCCACAAGTTGTTGAGTACTATGAAAGCTTATTCAAATTTGAAATTATGCTAGAGCCTAAACCTTTAAAGGAGCTTGTCGAACATTATGTTGGGCACGATGCTTCACATGAGCAATCTATTTTAGCAGCGTACGCCAATGTTTTGAAAGAATTAAGAGGATAGAATATGTTTGGCTACTTCGAAAAACGAAGTAGCCATTTTTGTGAGTAAATAACATAATACCAATTGGAATACATTTGTTTGTCATAAAACTGCCTTTAGGACTTCATTCATATTTCACTTTTTATTTATATAATTAATCTGCTATAAATAGAGAGATTGGAGATCAAATATGAAAAATTTGCTTTATTCTAGGTTTTGGCGGTTGCATTTTTTCGCAGCACTTTTTATTACGCCTTTATTGCTGTCTCTCACATTAAGTGGGATTGGTTATTTGTTTTTTACAGATGTAGAAAATCGATTATATGACGATTATTTCTTTGGTGAAAGCCATAAGGAAGAGGTCTTAACAATTGATGAGGCCGTGGAAAAAGCGGAGGCGGCATTTGCAGGATACTCTACTACAAAAGTGATTATGTTGGAGGAGCCTTATAATACGCGTTTAACTTTATCTAATGGCGCTAAACAAAAGTACGTATTTTTAGATGATCACAATCAAATGGTTGGTAGTCAGGATGCCGATTATACATTTTCAAATATTATGAGAAATACGCATAGCTCTCTCTTTATTGGTGGGACCTTTGTCAACTATTTAGTAGAGCTAGCAGCTTGCTGGACGATCTTTTTATTACTGTCAGGTCTTTATATGACATTCAAAGGAAATCTCCTAAAGAAGGGCAAGTCGGAGAATAAGAGGCAAAAAAGTAAGAGATTGCATGCGCTTGTTGGGACAATCATTACGATTCCAATGGTGATGTTCATTTCGACTGGGCTATTATGGTCTGCTTTTCAAGGTTCCATGCTAGCAGATATAGCGTCAGAAAATCCGACTTTTGGGTATCCATTACTCCAACAAAAGCCACCAACATCTGATGTCTCTGAAATTCCATGGGCCACTCGTCAATTAGAGGCACCGACCTCAGAAGGGGAACATGCACAGCATCATGGTGGTGGTGCTGTCCGTTATACGAACGACAGCCAAATGACGATTGCTCAGCTTGAAAAAGAAATCAATTCGATGAACATTGCTAAGCCTTACTCTATCATTTATCCGTCAAACGGTGAGGGCGTCTATACAGTGGCGAAGGCTAGTAATTCTGGTGTAACAGGGCTAGATGTAAAACCTACAGCGGAAGCTACAATGTATTTTGATCAGTATAGTGGCAAGTTTATCGATCAAGTGAATTATGACGATTATGGCCTATTAGCTAAATTCTTTACGTGGGGGATACCATTACATGAGGGGCATTTATTCGGCTGGCCGAATAAGCTTTTAAACTTAGTGGTTTGTTTAGCCTTTTTAGCCGTAATCGTGTGGGGCATTCGCACTTGGATTTTACGTAGAAAAAAAGGGGAGCTGTCTGCACCACCGCAAATTTCTCATAAAATATCCATGCCATTCATCATTTTCCTTGTCATATTAGGGATTATGATGCCACTATTTGGTGCGTCATTAATCGCTGTGGCATTAATTGAATATATCATTTTAGGTTGGCAAACAAAGAAGAAGCTAAGAGCAGAAGAAACTAAATAAAGCAAAGATGATACGGCACAGCGGGATTGTGCCGTATATTTTTTGTTTATTTCATTTATAGGAACGCAATACTATACTGAAGCGATAAAAATGTTTATAGATTTTTCAGCATGATTTTATAAAGTTTTAAGATTTTTATGGTACATTGCTAGTAGTTTCAGCTTATGGGGGTATGTAGATGTCAATAAAAACAAGGTTT
Source organism: Lysinibacillus sp. G01H (assembly GCF_028872195.1). NCBI lineage: Bacteria > Bacillati > Bacillota > Bacilli > Caryophanales > Bacillaceae > Lysinibacillus > Lysinibacillus sp. G01H. The sequence continues at coordinate 1,792,236 of NZ_CP118397.1, forward strand.
TTGCTATCATATGTGGGTGTCATAATCATTGCCATCACGCTATTACTAGCAGCGGTTTTTCTTTTTTCCTTTGCCATTACAGGTGATGTCAAAGCGATTGAGCATTTTTATAAAAAATCTTATGTCCAAAAGCCTTTGACGACAGTAGAGGAAAATGCGTTTCTAGATTTAAAATTACTAGCTAAAAAAAGTCCCCAGCAGCTTTTAGATCTCGAACAGCTTGAACAAATCAATGCGCCTTCGATAGAGATTGTGGTACGAAAAGATCATCAAATCGTGTATTCAACACAGAAAGAGCATAAACAATTATTGCTTCAAAGCTTGCCTAGCTTTGAAGAGACCAATATTAATTCTCGTGACACCATCATGATAAATCGAGCTTTTTATACGTATGTCAAATTTGATTTTTATTTTCCAGATCAAACAGAGGGCAGTATTTTCGTATTGAGAGAGGTTAGTTCCCATGCAGAGGTAACGAGGGAACTGTTACCGATTCTTTTAGGTATTTTATTTGTCCTGTTTATGATGATTATTGGCTTTTTAAATTATTTAGTCTCAAGAAGTATTATTAAACCGATATCGGCATTAAAGGAAGGGGCAGAACGAATTAAATCGGGCGACTTGGATTTTGAGATTGCGACCCACTCGAAGGATGAAATTGGTCAGCTGAATCGGTCATTCGAGGAAATGAGAGTCAAATTAAAAGAATCCATCCAGCTTCAGCTTCAATACGAGGAAAATCGAAAGGAGCTCATCTCCAATATCTCCCATGATTTAAAAACGCCGATGACTTCCATTATCGGCTATGTAGAGGGCATTAAAGACGGTGTGGCAAATACAGAGGAAAAAATGGATAAATACTTAACTACTATCTATACAAAGGCAAAGGATATGGATGTATTAATTGATGAGCTATTCTTATTTTCTAAATTGGACTTAAAAAAGATTCCCTTCCAATTAGAAAGCGTCAATCTACAGCAATATATGCATGATTATGTAGAGGATGCAAGCTTTGATTTTATTGCACGAGACATTCATTTACAATATCTATCAGCAGGCTCGCCGCTTTTGGCGATGGTGGACCGAGATAAATTAAGACGTGTCCTGACGAACCTTTTAAGTAATAGCGAAAAATATATGGATAAGCCGTATAGGCAAATCATTATTTCCTTGCATGAGCGAGCAGAGGATGCGATTATTCAGGTAACAGATAATGGTGCAGGCATTGATCCTGCCGCATTGCCCTATATTTTTGATCGATTTTACCGTGCGGAGCCTTCACGTAATTCGCAAACAGGAGGCAGTGGCTTAGGGTTAGCCATTGCAAAGCAAATCGTTGTTGAAATGGGTGGCGATATTTGGGCAAAGAGTGAATTAGCGAAAGGGACGAGCATATTCATTTCATTGAAAAAGGCTGAGGAGAAGGTGAATCATCATGAAAAAAATTCTGCTAATTGAAGACGAAGTAAGCATAGCAGAGCTTCAACGAGATTATTTAGAGATTAATGGCTTTACAGTAGATATCCAACATCATGGAGAGGATGGGCTACAGCAGGCACTTAAAGGCAATTATGATTTAATCATCTTGGATATTATGCTCCCAGGCATAAGTGGCTTTGACATTTGTAAACAGATTCGAGCTGTACACAATATTCCCATTTTATTTGTTTCAGCTAAAAAGGAGGATATTGATAAAATTCGTGGTCTTGGACTAGGAGCGGATGATTATATTACAAAACCATTTAGTCCGAGTGAATTAGTAGCGAGGGTCAAGGCCCATTTATCGAGATATGAGCGTCTGGCGAGCCATCAACAAACAAATCAGATGATGTCCATTCATGGCATTACAATCGATACTTCGGCTAGAAAGGTGTTTGTTAATGGTGAGGAGATTGCCTTTACAACGAAGGAATTTGATTTACTTGTCTTTTTTGTTAGACACCCCAATCAAGTATTAAGTAAGGAACAGCTATATGAGCGAAACTGGGGCTATGAATCAGCTGCAGACGTTTCGACTGTCACTGTTCATATACGAAAGCTACGTGAAAAAATTGAACGAGAGCCAGCGCATCCCAAGTTTTTGGAAACAGTATGGGGTGCAGGCTATCGCTTCAATGTTTAAGTAAAACTACCTCGTCCTTGTGGCGGGGTAGTTTTTTTAGACTTTTTTAAGAATTCGTTAATGGGCAATTTAGCATTACCGCTTACACTGAGGAAAGAAAGGCGGTGTATAAATATTGAAAAAAAGGCAGACAGTTATCATTGCATTAACATTTTTGCTTCAAGGGTGTGCCACAATGGATACAAGACAACAGGATAGAGGAGGGAGTGAAGTGGTACAAACAGATTGGGCGAGTGAGTTGCTAAAGGCAGCTGAAAAGGGAGATATCGATAGACTTCAACATGTTTTAAGTCAAAAAGGGGACATCAACGTACAAGATTCAAATAATCGAACAGCTTTGATGATAGCTACCTATAATCAGGATATCGAGGCAGCGAAATTAATAATAGATGCAGGTGCAGATGTTAATATTCAGGATAATCAGCAAAATACACCATTTCTCTATGCAGGTGCGGAGGGCTATCTGGCTATTTTAAAGATGACCATTCAAGCTGGTGCTGATTCGACTATTTTAAATCGATATGGGGGAACGGCACTTATACCAGCAGCAGAGCACGGTCATGTGGAGGTCATTGAGGAGCTATTGAGCAATACCGATATTGACGTCAATCATGTGAATCATTTAGGCTGGACAGCCCTGATGGAGGCGATTGTCTTAAATAACGGCAATCCAACACAGCAAAGCGTAATACAACGACTAATTGAACATGGTGCTGATGTAAATATTCCCGATCAAAATAACGTGACACCACTGCAACATGCAAAACAGCGAGGATTTAAAGAAATCGAACAAATTCTACTTGCAGCAGGCGCAAAATAACTCAAACTGTAGAGATGGCTCTCTACAGTTTTTTGTTCTTAAATTCTTTTTCCTATTTTTTAATTCTTTTTTAATAGTTTATTTATTGGCAGTTTAGATATGGAGCTTATGATAAATTTTGTAAACTAAATAACACCATAAAGGAGTGTTCAACAAATGAAATTAAGAAAACGCATTGTCCCAGCAGCATTAGCTTTATCCGTATTATCAGCAGGTCTAGTAACCGTAGGCGAACAACTAAATGCAGATGCGGCAAGCAATAAAGCAGTAGTAGCAGCGGAAAACGAGCAAGTAGCTAAAATTACAAACATCAAGTCATTAAATACAATGACCCTACAAATTACATTTAATCAGCCATTGGCAGCAGCTGATATAGACCTCAATCATTTAGATGCTATAAAAAAACATTTTACGTTTAATGGAGATTTAGAGATTGTCAATGTGCCACGCTTAATGACCGGCTCTAAGCGTACATATATTGTACCAACAACATTCCAAGAGGATGATTTTATCTATACATTGAGCTATAAAGAGCAACGCAATAAGGTTTTTGATGGCACAGATGAAAAGGTATATGTACGCAATGTGGAGCAAGTCACAAATGATACATTCACATTGGAATCCTTTCAGGAGGATGGCGTAGTAGATTATGCTAATATTATTGAAGCCTATCGCGCGAGTCGAGGAGATTTAGCATTTAGCTTAGATCGTCATAATCGAGATGCTAGCGGAAAACGCTTTGATGTTATTTCCTCATTACGTGATCGCTATGTGACAGTGAAAACAAGTGAGGGAGAAGAATTTGTAGCTAATTATGTTCCATTTACACAGGCAGCTGATGGCAGACAAGCTCCTCAATTTAGACTCCCTGCTGGCAAAGTTTTAAAACCAGGTGTGACTTACCGTGTGTACGCACAATGGGCGGAAATAGATGTAAAGAGCTTTGTAGCGAACGAAATCGCGCCACTCAGCCTGCAGTCAGTGAAGGCCATGGATGAAAAATCCTTTGAATTACAATTAAGAAACGATCCGCAATCTGATTTACTTGCTGGCCGAAGTGTAGCGTTAAAAGGCAGTGATGGGAGTACATTGCAAGCACAATATCGTTATTCATCACGTAAAGGTGCTATAGGTATTTTTGATCTAACGAATGGTGGTACGTTGAAAACAAATGTCAGCTATACCGTAACCCCATTAAACAACTGGGCTACAGCAACCAATTTAGTTCTACAAGGAAAATAAACGTTCTTTTGCTTAATAATGAATCTGTCATTTGAAACCTAGGAACGTGTCTTATGCTACCATTGTAAAAATCTCGTCACAGCTGTGGCGAGATTTTTTTTATAGCCAGCCTTTTTCGCCTGCTACCTGAGCGGCTTGCTGTCTAGATTCAACTTGTAGCTTTTGAATAGATGTGGATAAATAATTGCGAATCGTGCCCTTCGTTAAAAATAATTGCTTACTGATTTCGTTTGTGGTCAAGCCTTTTTTGACTAGCTGAAGCACCGCAATTTCTCGTTCATTTAAAGGGTTTGACTCCTTCATAAATAAGGAGGCGGCTAAATCCTTGCTGACCACCTTTTCTCCCTGCATGATTTTTCGTATAGTAGCGATTAAATAATCAATGGGTTCATCTTTCAATAGATAGCCGTGTACCTCGCAATCCATTGCCTTCTGCAAATAGCCAGGGCGTGCAAAGGTTGTCACAATCATTACCTTGCAAGGGAGGTTGGCCTGTTTAATCTTTTCAGCAAGCTCAAGCCCTGATAGATGGGGCATTTCAATATCGACTAGGCAAATATCTGGTGGCTCCTGCTGGATCAATTCCCATGCTTGTTGTCCATCCGCCACCTCAGCTATGACTTCAATATCAGGCTCAAACGCTAGTAGCGAAGTTAGGGCACCACGTAACATTTGTTGGTCTTCTGCTAGTAATACACGTATCATGTTAGAGGCTCCTTTCCATCTTGAATTGGTAGAGTAAGTGTGACGCTGGTGCCTACTGGTGTGTCACTTTCAATCAGGGCATAGCCTTGCAGCATATGCATTCTTTCTTTTATGGAGTGGATGCCATTCCCACGTGCTTGTGACTGTAAACCGATGCCATCGTCTTTCATCACAAGTGTATAGTGTCCAGCACAACATTGAATGGTGAAATGGCATTTTTTTGCCTGACTATGCTTGAGAATATTCGTAGTCGTCTCTCGTACACATAGAGCAAGCATCGTTTCCTCCACACTAGAAAGTACGATTTGAGGACAATGATTGTCAAGGGTTGTCGTAATATTCGCGCTTTGTAAAAGCTGTTGGCAATGGATAAGCTCCGTGTGCAGTGAAATAAAATTCATATCAGACACAAGCTCACGTACTTGTTTTAAGGCGGTACGGGTAGTGGCTAATATGTCATGTAGCTCAGGCTTCACGCTTGAAGGATCTCGGTCAATCAGTTTGGTCGTTAGTTCGGTTTTTACTTTAATCATTGTGAGCGTATGGCCAATTGTATCATGAAGGTCTCTAGCGATCCGTTGTCGTTCCTCTTGCTGAACAAGCTGAGTATTTACATCTGCCAGTTCAGCTTGCAGATTTTTGGACTTTTCCACAAAATAAATGAGAATCGGGAGCACTAGTTGAAACATCATAATCGGTACTAGTACCTGTGATTCCTTCGGTAAAAGAGAGTCGGTTGTCATGTACAAAACCGTCAAAAACATGACAGCGATGGCTACAATTCCACAGGCAATATGCCATTTTGATTTTGCCCGTCCTAGTAAATCGGCAAAGGTAAAGCCAAAAATAAGCATAAAAGGATCGACAATTATGCTAAGTAAGGTGATCAGGACAAAGGCTACTAGAGATGCAGCAAGTAGCCTCCAATCTCGATGCCATAAAGCAATGTAGAAGGCTATTAGGTATAAAAGGAGCACTGTTATTTTCATAGCTAAGGGAAGGGAATGAGACCCTAGTACTAGTGCGAATAGGAAAATGACAGAAGCTGCATCAATGATTAAATAATGCTTAATTTGTTCTCTTGGATATATTTTTATTACTAGCACCATCCTTTGTTGCTGATTGCTGTGTCATCGCTTGAAGGGCTTTTTTACGAATCCATTCCATAGGGCCCATTTGAAATTGCTGTAACCAAGCAAATGCTATAACAAGTTGTAAGATTGATAGAGATAGCCAAATACCAATGACAGAGAAGCTATTGACTTGCCCACCTAAGCCAAGCCCCCAGCCATAAAAAATAATCGACGCAAGCACGTTTTGAAGGACATAGCAGCTTAAAGACATTTTACCGACATGAGCAAAGCGCTGCCAAAGCCAGTCTAGCTTCTTATATTCTACCAGTTTACCTAAAATTCCAATATAGCCAATGGATAGAATAGGGGCACAAAGATAGCGAACAGGTAAATCAAAAAGCCCCCCAGGAATAAAAATAAGCAGATTGATAGGAAAGCCAATGAATACACCGATTTTAAAGAGCTTTTGTCGAGTTTGACGTCCTTTGTCTGTTGGTGAAAATACCCCATTACGCATGAACCTCACGCCAAGTAAAAATAAAAAGACATTCATTGGGATAATAAATATAGCTTCTGAGCGATAAAATAAAAAGTTTGTGAGACGATGCTGCACCTGTGCAAACCATGTACCATGTTCATAGAGCTCAGTAACGGACGCCATGCCATTTAAGGAAACACCCGCTCCTTGTAAGGTACTGATAAAAATAAGCAGAATCAATAGGATGTGAAAGCCACCAAAAAAATAAAAGGCTCCTGTCATGACCTTATCACCCAAACGTACAATAAAAGCGACGATGAATGCTGTAACAGCATAACTCATTAAAATATCATACTCCATCACAAGCGTGTAGTGCAGTAGCCCCTCTAACCCTAAAAAAACGATAGTCCACAGGTACACTCCTGGCCAAGCTGTACCTCTACGTAAGGCTTGCTGATATTTTAATTGTAGACCTACACCGAACATAATTGTTAACAATCCAAGCAGCTTGCCATTAACGAAAAATAATACAACCATACGTAAAAAATCATTGAAGGACCACCAACCAGAATAATCACTTGTGGTGATATACGATAAATCACCAAGATAAGCAAATATCCAAATATTTGTACCAAGCGTTCCTAAGACGGCAAAGCCTCTTAACATATCGATAAAGGGAAGTCTTTGTTGTGTTTGCATAAGTTCGATCACTCTTTCTTTGTTTTCTTACCTTAAGGATAAGAAAATCTCAAAAAAAAACCTATTCACACCAGTCAAAGAATCTTGATGACAGGTGTCATAAAGTATGCTGTGACAGCACAAAAAAACCAGCAACGCTTTTGCTGCCGGCTCATTATTTTGTACAAGTATAGATGCGATAGTCTAAAATGTCTTCGTATTTTTCATTCATGGCAATATGCTGATCCATGATTTCATAGAATTCCGATTCTAGATCTGTGGAAACTTGAAATTCAGGCTTGGATGAGATGGATTTGTTTTTTTGTATATGGATATCATAAAAACCAGCCTGTTGCAGTAGTCTTACCCAATCCTTTTTCCTGAGGAGAGACTGAAAGCCGTAAAATTGTTGGAGGTCGTCTGCAAGTTCGGTACGAAGTGTTTTAGGAATAGTAAATTCGATAGCAATAAAGCGGCCACCTTTTTTCAATAAACGATAAATTTCCTGCAAAGCCTGCTGCAAATTAACAAAAGCCAGAACCGACTCAGCTAGAATCAAGTCAAATGTCTCGTTCGCTAACGATGTTTGTTCAATAGAGCCTTGCAGAAGTTTAACAGGTAGACGCGCTTTATCCATACGCTGACGAGCCTTTTCTATCATGATGGGCTGAATATCGAGACCTGTGACGTTTGCTTGATAGGAAGATGCTAAATAAGCAGCCGTTTGCCCTGTACCACATCCCACATCTAAAATATGTGCGTTTTGCTCGATATTCTCTGCTTGCAAGACAGCCTTTGATAGATTAATGCCCCCAGGATGTGCGCCTCCGACCCCGAACTTAGCTAAAAAGGTAAGATAATGAGAGCCTTGAATAGTACCACCTTCTTTTTTCTTATAGTATGACAGAGAAATTAGTATGGTTCCCTTATTATTTTTAACCTCTTCTCCAAAAGTCTAATTCGCTATAAAAATTTTCACATATACTAGTTAGAAGCTTTCAGATAGGGGGTGTATAAATGCCATATTTTCAGCCGAATGCTAGAAGAGGTCCATATCCGCCAAACAATAGGCAATATTTTGGCCCACCTTTTCGAGGTAGGATGGTGCAACCATACTATTCTCCCAATCAGCAACAGCAAGGTCCTAGATTAGGAAATTTACCAGATCATTTAAATACAATTATGGGGCATGCTGGGACGATTACAAATGGAGTAAATATGTTGAGACAGATGGGAGCGTTATTAAGTTTATTTAGATAAAATCAGAAACCCTCTTAAGATCAGGATCTTAAGAGGGTTATATTTAGGTTTAGTGGGCTGGTGCAAATTGCTTTTCGATAATAGAGCGATTTTTCTCTTTAAATAGCTCATTATGTGAGGACACCATGCCATGACGATAGGCAGTTGGTTCTAAATACGTTTTTATAGAATTGACTGCATTGGCTGCATCTTGGAAAGTGCCAAGTAACAAATTAATTTTTCCATCAAATGATAAAATATCACCTGCTGCAAAAATACCTGGCTGTGCTGTTTCACCTGTTGCTTTTCCTTCAACATAATAATCATCCTTTTTTGGAATGGCAATGGCCTCATCAAATGCAAGAGACGCCTCACGATTATAGCCATGACTGACGATTACCTCATCAATTTGACGCGTATAACTTTGCTTCGTTATCATATTCTCACATGTGACTAATTGAATAGCCGTTTTATCAGTATTTGCGGAAAGCTTTGTAATCGTTGTATTACACTCAATGCGCACACCTGCATCCAGTGCTTCCTGTACAGTGGCTTCGTGAGCTGATAGATTCTCTTTGCGGTAAACAACCGTTACGCTTTTGGCAATCGGACTTAATTCAACAGCCCAATCAATGGCTGCATTACCACCGCCTGAGATGATGATATCCTTATCGACAAAACGTTTATATGATTGCACAGTGTAATGTAGATTGGCCATTTCATATTTTTCAGCGCCCTCAAGTGTTAGCTTTTGAGGGCTAATAATGCCGCCACCTACAGCTAACAGTACCGTTTTAGAATAATGCTTTTCACCAGCTGCTGTATGTATCACAAAAATATCATTGTGACGTTCAATTAAATCCACTTTTGTACCTGTCAAAATAGTAGGATCAAATGTTTTAGCTTGCTCGATTAATTGTTTAACAAATTGTTCGCCCAAGACGGGAGGATGCCCCCCAATATCCCATATCAGCTTTTCAGGATAAAGTAATACTTTACCGCCAAGCTGTGGTTGACTTTCTAATAATTTTGTTTTTAAACCCCGTAAACCACTATAAAAAGCACTATATAAGCCAGCTGGACCGCCGCCAATAATTGTCACATCATACACATGCTGCATTTTTATTGCCACATCCTTAACAAATAGTAAAAAAGTAATTGACAAAATCTTATCAGATAACTAGACTAATTCTAGTGATAATGATTATCATTTTTAACTTTGAATATCATAGCATGGAAAGAAGTAAAAAGAAAGTGAGGGTCCGATTTGCGTTTAGAAGTTGAATCGATTCGTGTTGGTTATGAGAATAAAACGATTGTGCATGACTTATCGCTGCAAATTCCTGATGGCAAAATCACGACAATCATTGGTTCAAATGGTTGTGGAAAATCAACCTTGTTAAAGGCTATCACACGGATTTTAAAGCATGAGAGTGGACAGGTCGTATTAGATGGTCAAAATATCTCCAAGATGAAAACAAAAGAGTTAGCAAAAGAGCTGGCAATCTTACCACAGAGTCCAGAAAGTGCACATGGTTTAACAGTGGAAGAGCTTGTATCCTACGGTCGATTTCCTTATCAAAAGGGCTTCGGGAATTTATCACAAAAAGATAAAGATGTTATTGGCTGGGCTTTACAGGTAACCAAAACAGAAGAATTCCGTTTACAATCTGTAGATGCTTTGTCTGGTGGACAACGTCAGCGCGTATGGATTGCGATGGCATTGGCCCAAGAAACCGACATTATCTTTTTAGATGAACCAACAACTTATTTAGATATGGCTCATCAGCTAGAAGTTTTAGAGCTACTTTACAAGCTGAATGAAGAACAGGGGCGCACAATTGTCATGGTCCTCCATGATTTAAATCAAGCGGCACGTTTTTCAGATTATATTGTAGCGCTTTCACAAGGTGAGCTTGTAAAATTCGGAACGGCTGAAGAAGTGATGGTTCCAGAAGTATTGAAAAAAGTATTTAATATAGATGCAGTTATTGGCAAAGATCCACGAACAAACAAACCAATGTGCATTACATATGACTTATTACAAACCATTTAAAAGGAGAATAACAATGAAAAAGTGGCTTTTACCAATGTTTATGATGCTTGTCCTAGTACTTGCAGCATGTGGCAGTAAGGAAGAAAAAACAGAGAAGGCGGATGAGGGCTCAAAAGAGGAAGCTTCATCAGAAACAATCACATATCAATCAGAGTCAGGTCCTGTAGAAGTACCAGCAAATCCGAAACGTGTTGTTGTACTATCTTCTTTTGTAGGAAGCTTATTACAGCTTGATGTAAATGTTGTTGGTGTGGATGCATGGGCAGCAAAAAATCCCAACTTTGAAGATGCAATTAAAGATGCTGTCGTAGTTGAAAATACAGATATTGAAAAAATTCTTGAGCTAGAACCAGATTTAATTATTGGCTTAAATGGTATTGAAAATGCTGATAAATTAGCAGAGATCGCGCCAACTGTATTATTTACGTATGGTAAAGTAGACTATTTACAGCAGTTCATCGAAATCGGTAAAGTTGTGAATAAAGAAAAAGAAGCAACTGCTTGGGTAGAAGATTTTAAAACACGTGCAGCAGAAGCTGGTAAAAAGATTAAAGAAAAAATCGGTGAAGATGCGACTGTAACAGTAGCAGAGAACTTTAATAAACAGTTCTATATTTATGGCGATAACTGGGGTCGTGGAACAGAGATTTTATATCAAGAAATGGGCTTGAAAATGCCTGAGAAAGTAAAAGAAACAGCGTTAGAGCCTGGCTACTATGCCATTTCTCAAGAAGTTTTAGGGGAATATGCAGGTGACTACGTGATTTTTAGTATGTTCCAAGATCAAGATAATTCCTTTACAGATGCAGCATGGTTTAAAGATTTAGAAGCAGTGAAAAATGGTCATTTATTTGAAGTGAATGCAAATGCCTTTTATTTCAATGACCCTATCACATTAGAACATCAACTGAAGTTCTTTGAAGAGAAATTTTTACAATAATTAGTAGAGAGTAGCGAAGGCGAATGACAAAGTTTCGAAAGCTTCCATTTTGGCTTCAGGTATTGCTTGCATTGCTTGTATTAATTGGTACTGCCAGTATCTCGCTGTGCTTAGGGGCAGCGAATACAAGCATTCAAGATGTCTTTCAAGCAATTGTCGGACAAAGTGGAGGTAAACATTACACGATTTTACGTGAAATTCGATTTCCTCGTATCATTGCAGCTATTTTTGTTGGGAGTGCCCTCGCTGTCGCTGGGGCGATTATGCAAGGGGTTACACGAAATCCATTAGCTGATCCAGGGCTGCTTGGTTTAACGGCAGGGGCAAATGCTGCCCTTGCTTTAACAATGGCATTCATCCCTAAATTCTCGTATTATACGTTAATTTTAGCCTGCTTTGTTGGAGCGGGAATCGGAATGATGTTAGTTTATGGGATTGGTGCCTCTACTAAAAAAGGCTTTTCCCCTTTAAAGCTTGTTTTAGCTGGTGCAGCTGTCACAGCATTATTACAGGCAATCGCTGAAGGGACAGGCATTTTATTTCAAATTTCCAAGGATGTATCCATGTGGACAAGTGGCGGTTTCATTGGCACAACATGGCAGGCATTATTGATCGTACCTGTTATTATTATTGGCTTACTGCTTTCATTTGCTTTTAGTCGTCAATTAACGATTTTAAGCTTAAATGAGGAAGTAGCAGTAGGTGTCGGACAAAATACTACGCTCGTAAAGGGTGTAATGATGTTCGTTGTAGTTATTCTGGCAGGCTCTGCTGTGGCCCTCGTCGGAAATCTAGCTTTCGTTGGCTTAATGGTACCGCATATTGTCCGCGCGTTTGTTGGGACAGACTATCGTTTTGTCTTACCGATGAGCGCCATTGTTGGTGGCTGGTTTATGGTGTTGGCTGATTTTGCAGGGCGCATGATTAACGCACCTTATGAAACGCCAGTTGTCGCTATTATTTCGATTTTAGGTCTTCCATTCTTCCTATTATTAGTGCGGAAGGGAGGACGTCAATTTGTTTAAAGAAGGTCGCAAAAAACAACGTAAATGGTTACTCATATGGCTTGTGGTAACCTTGTTCATTTTTATTCTAGGGATTTCATTAGGTGCTGCTTCGGTTTCTATTGACCGAATTCTTCCAACCTTACTGGGCGATGGTAGTTTTAAAGAGTCCTTTGTGCTCTTTTCAGTCCGTTTACCTAGAATGTTTGTGCTAGCGTCTGCGGGTATGGCATTAGCACTGGCAGGGGCCGTATTGCAGGGCGTAACCCGTAATGATTTAGCAGACCCAGGAATTATAGGTATCAGTGCTGGTGCAGGTGTTGGGATTACTGTCTTTTATTTGCTAGTAGATGGCGACCTTCCTCACTTTGCCTATATTTTACCGATTGTCGGCTTTTGTAGTGCCTTTGTGACAGCACTGGGTATTTACTTTTTCTCTTATCAGCGTAATAAGGGTGTCCATCCTGTGCAGTTTATTTTAGTAGGGGTAGGCGTAGCATCAGCCTTATCCGGGGTCATGATGGTATTAATCTCCTCTGCTGAACGGAGCGATGTACAATTTATTGCACAATGGCTAGCCGGAAATGTGTGGGGCACAGATTGGCCATTTTTCTGGGCGCTAATGCCTTGGCTTGTACTGGGCATCCCTTACATTTTCTATAAAGCCAACGTGTTAAACGTCTTAGCCATGACGGAGCAAACAGCAGTCGGTCTTGGTATGAACATTGGGAGAGAACGTTTCCGATTATTAATTGTTGCGGTTGCACTAGCGGCTGCCGCTGTATCCGTAACAGGGGGCGTAGCCTTCATCGGTTTGATGGCTCCCCATATTGCAAAACAGCTCGTTGGTCCACGCTACCAATTCTTTTTACCACTGACGCTATTCATTGGCGCAAGCTTGCTAATGCTCGCTGATACCATTGGACGTGTTGCTATTGCAAGTGCAACGGTTCCTGCTGGGATTGTTGTTGCATTTATTGGCGCACCTTATTTTCTGTATTTATTGCGGAAGAGTGTCTAGAAAAGTACTAATCAAAATTGAGTGATGCTCGAAAGAAAAGACTTTTGTTTTAGCGAAAATAGGGAAATTTTTATTTTAGGCATTCTATATAGCAAGTTTTTAGGAACCTCATTCTTTGAGGTTCTTTTTTTATATAATCATGGCAGGAGGTGATTAGATGATTTTATTAGAACGTCAAACATCAGAGACACAAAAGATGCTAGAGGCACTTGTACAAAGACTTCCTATTTCCCATAGTAAATACACATTATATTGTGAGCATTTAAGGCGCCTACAAGCAGGACTCGCTGGTGAACAGCTCGTTGATGCAAAATGGCTTGAACTAGACTTACCAATCCATCACTATTTTCTTCATGACTTTCAAACAATGAATGACTTCGGTTCTACCCATCAAATGGACACCATCTTTCTCTGTCCTCACTTTTTACTCATCCTAGAAATCAAAAATATTACAGGCAAACTTTCATACGATGCTTCGTTCGCTCAATTAACACGTACGACCGCAGATGATAAGGTCGAAGGCATGACAGATCCATTTCTTCAGCTAGACCGGCATGTAGTATGGATGAAGAAGCTATTACAGAGGGAACGCATCGATTTACCAGTTTTGCATGCGGTGGTATTGGCAACGAGAAATGGTATTTTGACAAAGGGATTTGAGGGGCTGCCTATCTTTCATGTGGCAGGGTTACGATTTTATTTACAAAAATGGATGGAGCATTATCAACCTAGGGAAAGAGTTGATCTTTTACAATTAGTCAACCTTCTATTATCCCTGCACACAAAGTTGAAAAAAGAGGTAGAGGTGCCGCTCAAGGAAATAGTGAAAGGTGTGCTATGTCCACAATGTGTTAATGGGCAGCGATTATCATATCACTATAACAAATGGACGTGCCCAAGCTGTGGATTGGTGGATGATGATGCATTGCTTCGAACATTAGAGGACTACAGGTTACTAATCGGGCAGCAGCTGACCAATCGAAGCTTCCGCGAATTCTTTGGCATTGACTCTCCCGATTTAGCATACAAGTTGTTGCAACAACTCCCATTGAAAGCGGAGGGTGTCAAAAAGCATCGGAAATATTGGATTAAGGAATAACGAACTAAGAGCTACAATTCAAGCGGTCTGAATTGTAGCTTTTAGTGTTGTAGTGGGTTAGGGTGCTTGAAGTAGGTGGATAGAATGCTGAAAGTGACGGATAGAACAAAGAAAGTAGCGGATAGAACAGAGAAAGTGGAGGATACGCTTCGTGTAGGTGGATAAAATGCTGAAAGTGACGGATAGAATAAGGAAAGTAGCGGATAGAGCAATAAAAGTGAAGGATACCACTCAGCAATTATCCCACTCTAGCAGTACACACCCCCAAGAGCGGTGTTTCGCTTATTTCCTACTAGACAAATAGAGTTTTTAGGTATATAGTTAGCTAGGCTAACTAATATAAAAGGAAGTGATAGTGTGACAATTGAACAGGAATTTTTTAATCAGTACCGCTTAATGTATCGGCCGTTTATTAACCAGCTGAATGTGCAGCTTGAACCCTATCAGTTATATAGCTCGCAGTGGGCAGTGCTTCGTTTCTTGAATGATAAGGGTCCACATTCATTTGTTGATATCGCGAATTTCATGTCTATAGAGAAGCCAAGTGTCACGAAGCTTGTACATAAACTTGTGGAGCTAGGCTATGTGGAAACGATGACGGGCAAGGATAAGCGTGAAAAGCTGGTACACCTATCAAAGCATGGGGAAGAGCTTGTGCAGGAAATAAAGTCGCATCTAAATCCGTTTTTTGAGCAGGCTTTGGCAGGCGTGCCAAAGCAAGATATTGACATTGCGACACAGGTTTTAGCAAGAATTTGTATGAATATTAATCAATAGGAGAGAGTAACGTGGAAGCAGCCAGAAAGAAACTATGGACAAAAGATTTTTTAATTGTCTCACTTATTAATTTTACCATTACGTTAATCTTTTATTTATTAATGGTTACGATTGCAGCATATGCGGTGGAGCATTTTAATGCCGCTACAAGTACAGCGGGGCTTGTATCGAGTATTTTTATTATCGGGACACTATTAGGTCGTCTTGGGACAGGGCGTATTATTGGAGACTGGGGTAGCAAAAAAACATTATTTTGTGGACTATTATTATTTATGTTATCAACAATGTCTTATTTTATAGCAGGCAATTTACCGCTGCTGATGATCAATCGTTTAGTACAGGGGATTGCACTAGGGATTGCAAGTACAGCAACAGGTACCATTATTGCACAAATTTTACCAGCTGAGCGTCGTGGCGAAGGGATTGGTTATTATAGCTTAAGCGCCATTTTAGCCACAGCCATTGGCCCATTTGTTGGCATATTATTAACACAGCTATTTGCAGATTATCGTATGATTTTTGCAGTTGATTCTGTGTTAGCGATTATTTGTTTCTTTATGTATTACATTGTGACCGTGCCAGATGCACCGAAAAAAGCGAAGGATACAGCTGTAAAGGCAGGCTTTAAAGTGACGAACTTTATTGAAATGCGTGCAGTACCGATTGCCTTTGTGGCACTTGTGATTGGCTTTGCTTATTCAGGTGTGATGTCGTTTATGACGTTTTATGCAAAGGAGCTTGATTTAGTATCAGCAGGTAGCTACTTCTTTATTATCTATGCCATTGTCATTTTGGCTACACGTCCATTTACAGGGAAATTGCTTGATACAAGAGGGGCGAATATAATTATCTATCCATGCTTAGTGTTGTTTGCAATAGGTATGTATGCCTTTAGCTCAGCAACCACTACGATTGCCTTTTTAATCGCTGCCGCTTGTATCGGGATTGGCTATGGAAACTTCAACTCGGTGGCACAGGCAATTGCCATCAAAGTAACACCAAATGAGCGTTTAGGCCTTGCGACATCTACGTATTTTATTTTTTATGATTTAGGCTTAGGTGTCGGGCCTTATTTCTTAGGCTTATTTGTACCTTCTATGGGCTACAGCTCGATTTTCTTTTCGATGGTCTTTGTTATTATAGTGTCGATTGTGCTTTATTACCTTTTACATGGAAAATATAAAAATTTGAAACAAGCAAAAATTTTGTAGATTAGAATCATTATATTGTAGAAAAAACGTCTTTTTTCTAGTTGTTCGTAAAGAATAACTGAAAAATGACGTTTTTTTCTATTTACAAAAATATATGTTGCAATGGATGATGATAATCATTATCATCACAATATAAAACAAATTCGGAAGTAGGTACGAAGTATGAAAAACAAATCATTTTTGTCGGTATTAGTAGCAGGAGGCATTTTAATGGCTGGCTGTGGCAATACAGAAGAAGTAAAAAAAGAAGATAAGCCAGCAACAGAACAGGCGGAGCAAGCTACAAAAGAGGTGGATTTATCTTCTGAATTATCAGCCTATCAACAATTTGCGTTAGAGCAAATGGATCAATTTTTACTAGATACAGAGAAATTTGTGAACCTATTCAAAGCAGGCGATATTGAAGGGGCAAAGGCAGCGTATGCGCCAGCACGTATGTATTTTGAACGCTCTGAGCCAATTGCGGAAAGCTTCGGTGATCTTGACCCTCGCATCGATGGACGTTTAGCAGATATTCAAGAAGAAGGTAAGGGTGAGGAAGAATGGTCAGGCTACCATAAGCTTGAGTATGCTCTTTGGGAAGAAAATACAACAAAAGGTTATGAGGCTGTAGCAGATCAGCTTCTTGCAGATGCGAAGGAATTGCATGCACTTGTGCAAACAGTGGAAGTGACACCTGACTTAATGATTACAGGTGCAGTAGATTTATTAAATGAAGTATCAACATCTAAAATTACAGGTGAGGAAGAAATTTACTCTCATACAGACCTTTATGATTTTAAAGCGAATATTGAAGGCGCAGAAAAAATCTTTGAGATTTTACGCTCAAAATTAGAAGCAAAAGATTCTACATTAGTGGCAACACTTGATGAAAAATTCAAAGCAGTGGACGATTTATTAGCACAGCATGCAACGGCTGATGGTGGCTATATATCTTACGAAGAATTAACGGAGGAAAACACAAAAGCACTAGCAGCAGCGGTGAATCAGCTTGGAGAACCATTAAGTCAAATGGGTATCATTTTGGAGTGAACATAAACAATGACAACGTCAAATGAGGAAAAATTTATAAATAAAAAAATTTCTAGACGTGATATGTTAAAGCTAACAGGTATCGGTGTGGCAGGTGTTGCCATCGGTGCCTCTGGCTTGGGTGGTGTCATGAAAGCAATGGGCTATGATGTCTTTGAGCCAGTAGCAGATAGCACGACGGCTAGCAATAAGGTCAATTTCTATGGCAAGCATCAGTCAGGTATTGTGACACCTGTACAGACGAATATTTATTTTGCTTCTTTAGATGTATTAGTGACATCAAAGAAGGAACTACAAGCGTTGTTCCAGCAATGGACACCCCTTGTTGTGCGTTTAATGAACGGTGAAGTCATGGTCGATGTATCGACAAATACAAGAGTGCCAACTGGGGATACTGGAGAGGCAGAGGGCTTAGATGCATCTAATCTATCCATTACCATTGGTGTCGGACCTTCATTATTCGATAAACTGGGCATCCAGCATTTAAAACCAGCGGAGCTAAAGGATTTACCACATTTCCCTAAAGATCAGCTTCAAAAAGAATACACAGGTGGTGATTTGTGTATTCAGGCTTGTGCAGATGATCCGCAGGTGGCCTTCCATGCAGTTCGTAATTTAGTACGAGCTGCTTCAGGTAAAGTAGAAATAAAATGGTCACAGGCGGGCTTTAACTCGTTTCCAGCTAGTGGAGGGACACCACGAAACCTCTTCGCCTTCAAGGATGGTACGGTAAACCCAGCTATTACCGATGAAAAAGACTTAAAGGAGGTCGTGTGGGTGGATAAAGGCTGGCTAAAGGGCGGCTCTTATTTAATTGCGCGTAAGGTTCAAATGCATCTTGAAACGTGGGATCGTACATCATTGAAAGATCAAGAGGCAACATTTGGCCGTTACCGCGATAGTGGGGCACCTTTTGGCAAAACAAAGGAATTCGATGATTTTGATGTAGAGGCAAAGGATGATAAGGGCAATTATATTATGCCTGATACATCACATGTCCATTTGGCGCGGAAATCAGGTGCGCGTATTTTGCGACGCTCTTATTCCTATGCATCAGGCGTGATGTCAAATACAGGGACACATGATGCAGGGCTAATCTTTATCTCTTTTCAAAAGGACCCAGCCCAATTTACAACCATCCAAAATAGCTTAGGGCGTATGGATAAAATGAATGAGTACATTACCCATCGAGGCAGTGCCGTGTTTGCTTGCTTCCCTGGTGTACAAAAGGGGAGTTATTTAGGTGAAGCACTTTTTAACGCGCTGTAGTATCGTGATTGTCCTTATGCTGACTTTAGCTTTACCTGTACAAGCTGCGCAATCCTATAGTCATCTCTATATTGCGATTAGTGATGCACTGATGAATACAAAGCAGGATAAAGAGGCGGAGGCCAAGCAGGCACTTGAACAATTTGCTGTTGATTGGGCTAAAGTATCTTCAGAGCAGAAAGAGGCAAAAGCAAAGGTGGATGAAATCCTTGCACAGGCTACTGAGGCAACGTCCAAGGATGAGCGTTTAGAGGCGCTATCAGCACTATCGAATGCATTGCGTGCATTAGAAAAGCTTGAAAATCCAGTGGATGAAGCGGCACAGCGAGCAGAATTTGGGCAAAAATTTAAGCCGATCATGGCAGACTTTGAAAAAGCATTAGCAAGTGGTGATATTCAGGCCATTGATGAAGCCTACAAAGATTTTAATAGTAAATGGAATAAAAATGAGCGACCTGTGCGTGAACAAAGTATCGCAATGTACGGGCAAATCGAAACACAAATGGCATTTCTTCGTATCTCTATTTCTGCTGAGGAGCCTGATGTAGCGCTTATGCAATCTCAATTCGATGATTTAAAGCAAACGATTGAGGATTTTGTAGCTGGCAAAGAAACAGCCGACGTGGTAGAGGGAGAGTATTCTTTAGCTACATTAATTGCCTATATAGATGAGGCCAATGATTTTCTGGATGCAGGTGATTACCAGGCAGCTTCAAATAAAATACGTGAGTTTATTACCATTTGGCCAAGTGTAGAAATTGAAATCTCCACACGTAATAGTAGTCTTTATACGAAAATTGAAAGTGATATGCCGATGATCGCGAGTGATCTATTAAAATCCAACGTCGATCAGCAAGCAATTACCAAACAATTAAATACATTCCGCACTGAGATTGAACTGATTCAAGGGGATTCCGATTACACAATTTGGGACGCTGCGTTAATTTTATTACGCGAAGGGCTAGAGGCATTACTGATTATTTTAGCCTTAGTGTCATTCCTCAATAAATCAGGGCAGAACAAGATGCGCAAATGGATTTATGTCGGCGCGTTTGTCGGCGTTCTATTGTCTGCTATTGCAGCCATTCTTATGTCGACGATTTTAAATTCGGCAACAATTGATACGAATCGCGAGTTAATGGAAGGGTATGTAGGGCTAGTTGCTGCAGCGATGATGATCGGTGTTGGTATCTGGCTACATAGCAAATCAAGCGTGGTCAGCTGGAATCGCTATATTTCCAAACAAATGGGTAATGCCATTTCGAGTGGCTCTATTTTTGCGATGGCTATGATTAGCTTTTTATCGGTCTTCCGTGAAGGTGCAGAAACGCTTGTCTTTTATGCGGGGATTGCACCAAAAATGGAAACGTCACAGTTTATTCTTGGGATTGTGGTTGCACTACTCATTCTGGCTGTACTTGCAGTCGTGTTATTTAAAGCAAGTGGTAAAATTCCAATTCACAAATTTTTCGCAGTAGCAACCATTTTAATTTACGTGCTAGCCTTTAAAATTATTGGGGTCAGTCTGCATACTTTGCAGCTGACAGATAATCTGTCCACAACGATTGTTGATGGCTTACCTGTTATTAGCTTGATTGGCTTCTATCCAACAGTGGAAACAATCATAGGGCAGTCTATTTTACTCTTGTTAGTGGCGACTACTGTGCTCTATAAAAAGAAACAAGCCTAAAGAAAAAGGTAGATGAGCGTAAAACGCCATCTACCTTTTTTATTGCCAATGAGCAGGTCGTTTTATGTAAGAAGGTAATTTAGTCGAACGATCCCCTTGCGCGGCGTTGATTTGCATTTGGGTTAGAAACAGACTTGTTGAAAGATCAGCACCGCGTAAATTGGCATCTCGTAAATCAGCTCCGATGAAATCTACTCCTTGTAAATTCGCATCTTGAAGATTTGCTGCGATTAAATAACTCCCCCTTAGATCAGTCGCTCGTAAATCCTTGCCTTTTAAATTTTTGCCCATCCAATCAGCCCCACGTTGATTCAAGTTTCTAGAAGCCTTTCCCTTCACACTGTGCTGGCGAATTTGTTCGCTAGTTTGGAGCAATAGTGCATTGATCGGCATACGACTAGCTACCATATCCAAGGCTAATAATGTATCTGCATCCTGAGCTATGATCTGCTGTAAGTGCTTCAATTGAGCAAGAAGCTGTTCATAAAGCATATTATCCACCTGATAGGACAAAGCCTCCGCCACATACGCAATCATTTCGTAAAGCTGTTCCATAATGGGAAAAACATGAAACATCTTGTCCGCATGCTCACGAGATTGTCGCCAATCCTGTCCATGAAATGTCACCTGTGAAACCTGTTGACCTGCGCCTAGGCAATCAAAAACGGTACAGCCCTTAAAACCAGTCTCTCGTAGCTGACTATGTATGTGACAGCTATAGTTATCCTGCAAATTAGGACATGGCGTGCCTGCTGGTTTATTGATCGCAAAATCACTAGAAGCCAAAATATTTAAAGCGGTACAGCACAAGCCAAAACAGCTTTGACAATCTGCCTGTAGACTATGTCGGATTTTTGTACCAACGGTTGTCTCTTTTTTTGTCTGATTAGACATCCTCATTTTCCTCTCTCATCTTATCCATTTAATTACTATTTTAACACTAACAAGCTACCAGTTAAAATAGAGAGAAACTGTATTTTGAAAGATAGTAGGGGATATGGTATTCTTCTTCAAAAGAGTTGTAAAGAAAAGTGGTGGTGGAACATGGGGTAACGGTCAATGAATTATTACAATTGCCATCTTTTCGAGGGGCAGAGGTGTTAACAGGGCGAGATAATCTGCATCGTACCGTATCATCTCTATCTGTATTAGAGGTATCGAATGTTGATTTTTATTCGAAAATTATTAACCGTGTACAGGAGGAATGGTATGCAGAGGAGCTTGTCATTAGCTCTTTTTACTCCATTCGAGATAGTGTGGAGCAGCAATGTGAAACGATTCAGCATTTACATGATTTAGGAGAGCTGGGGCTTATTTTATATTATGTCGGCATTGTATTGCCTGATATTCCACAGGAAGTGCTTGCGTTAGCGGAGGCGCAAGGCTTTATTATCATTTGTATGCCGCGAAATGATTATTCACTGCGCTATAACGAGGTTATTTATGAGGTTATGGAAGCGATTGTTAGTAATCAAGGCGTTAATGATCATTTTGTCAAAGAGACATTAGAAAAAGTATCGTTACTACCTGAGCATTTAAGAAGTGTTGAAATTACACTAAAAATGCTTTCAGATCGTTTGAAGGCTAATATTGTGCTCACTAATAGTCATTTTGAGATTGTGAACCAAGTGATGTGGCCACGAAATTCATCATTAGATGTAGCGAATGTCATTGAACAATGCTCCCAATCCAATTTTCAGAGAGAAGCAGGCAAGCTTGAGCTACTAAGAAGTGATGTCGCCTGTGTCGTAGACTATAAAAGAGTACACCAAAAAAATGGTGAGCCGCTATTTTTATTTCTGATTAAAGAAAATACAAAATTACCTGCTAAGACAATTGAAAAAGTAAGTGAGGTTGTGCAAGTAGCTATAAATTTATGGGGAGACAAGCATGATGAGGTTAGTGAATATGCCTTAGTTAAAGCTATTATCAATGATGAGGGGGAGAAAATGAGAAGATTAGCCAATCTCCTTCATATTGATGTTTCCGCGATTCAAATGATGTGGCTTGTCTACATCCATGAGTTAGCAGAAGAAAAAAGAATTCGCGATGAATTAGAAGAGCAACTGTCCAAATATTATCAAACAAGAGTCATCCAATGCATTGACCATTGTATGATTGTACTGGTAGGCAATTGCTTTTATAAGCATCATGAGTTTGAAATTGCCATTGAATATAGTGAAACGACTCAGTATGATGCCCAAATCGCAGAAATTGTTTATGCACCTAAAATGAGAAATACAAAGTCTGTTCGTCAAATGTATCAATTGGTCAATCAGGTGGGGGACAAAGCCCATACGATCTATCCGATGCGGAAATTGTTTACTGCAGCGGAAGTGCGCTCCATGAAAAGGGCAATCGATGTCAGTAAGCAGGGCGAAGAAATGATTGAAGAATATTTGTCTGTAATTGAACCGATTTTACGTGACCATGATTCCTTGCAGACATTGATAACCTTTTTATTAGATGCAAATGCTAGTGTGGAGCGCTGTGCAGAGCTCCTCTATATCCATAAAAACACGGTGAAATACCGCATCAAAAAAATTAGTGAGCTGATTGGCACAGATGTTACCGTGTATTCGGAATTTTATGATGCCTATATGGCTTGCATGCTATATCGATTAATTAATGATTAGAATAATCTGAAATTTTGTTCAAAATGACAAAATTTCAGATTATTTTTTTCATTTGCGCAAAAGACTCAACTCTTACCTATCTTCTATAATTAAAAACATTAATCCATCACCAAATAAGGAGGGAGTCACATGCAAAATGAAAATAAAGGTCAATCTTGGTATAGCTTAGGCATTATTTGGGCTGGTGCCATGATTTGTATTCCCAGTTTATTAGTCGGTAACGCACTGATTACCAATATGAGTTTATCAAAGGCACTGGCTGTTGCTTTTGTAGGCTATGCTATTGTCGTGATCATCATGATCTTGCAAGGCATGCAAAGCAGTGATTTAGGAAAGCCCACTGTCCATATAGCAGGACAGGTGTTTGGTAAAAAGGGCTCTCGTACAATATTATCCATTATCTTAGCTATTGCTTGCTTAGGGTGGTTTGGCATTCAGGCCAATGTGTGTGGCGTAGCCTTAGCAAATTTATTAGCAATCTATCATTTGAATATACCCATTCCAATCGCTTCCTTCATTAGTGGTATGGTCATGGTCGTATCCGCACTTTATGGGATGAAGGTGTTGCGTATTTTAAGCTATATCGCCGTACCATTGCTCGTCATCATTTGCCTGTACGGTTTAGGCCAAATATTAACAGGTGAGCAACTACAGCTCATTCGCGATTATCAGCCACAGGGCAATATGAGCTTTATGGATGGTTTAGCTGTAACGATTGGGTCCTTTGCATTAGGGGCTGTTATAGCGGGTGATTATTCGCAATTTTCCAAAAAACGTTCAGACGTTTTCAAAGCCGCTACATTAGGGATTATTCCCGCAGGAGTGCTAATGATTGCTGTGGGAGCTGTCTTAACGATTGCCTATCAAACAAGTGATATTACAGCAGTCTTTCTGCATATCGCAACACCCTTTATTGGTGGAGTGGGTCTGATTTTAGCAACATGGAAAACCAACTTGGTCAATGCAATTTCAGGTGGAATTGCCTTAATTAATGTATTTGATGTTGCGAAAAACAAAGAACGATTAGCCATAGGTGTGGCGGGTACAATTGGCACAATCTTAGCCGTTGTGGGGATTTTAAATTATTTTACACCCATCATGTCAATTTTATCGGCGATGATTCCGCCTGTTGCAGGGGTGATGATTGCTTCCTACTGGGTCATTCATAAGGGCAAAGCAGATAGCTGGCATGAAGTGGAAGGGGTCAATCGATTAGGTGTATTTTCTTGGCTAGTAGGAGCTGTCATTGCCTGTATGCCAGTGGTATTCTCCTTATACCCTGCATTGCCAGCACTACCAAACCAACCGATGATTGGCATCATTATTTCATTCGTGATTTATTATGTTGGGTATCGTGTATCTGTACAAAAAACGGTCATATTGGAGGAACATAGATGAGATATTTAGATCAAGCAGCTATTGAACATATTGCCATTGGGGCAGCATTTCTAGGAACAGGTGGGGGAGGAGATCCCTATATTGGAAAATTAATGGCGCTTTCTGCCATCGAAAAAAATGGCCCTGTAAAGTTGTATTCAGTGGATGAAATTGCGGATGATGATTTTTTCATTCCTGCCGCAATGATGGGGGCGCCATCGGTTTTGGTAGAAAAATTTCCACGTGGCGGTGAGTTTGTTAAGGTTTTCCAAAAGCTCGCGCAATATTTGGGTAAAGAAAAAATTGCAGGCACCTATCCAATGGAAGCAGGTGGGGTCAATTCGATGATTCCTATTGTAGTAGCTGCACAACTTGGCTTACCATTGATTGATTGTGATGGCATGGGGCGTGCATTTCCAGAATTACAAATGGTGACATTCCACTTAGATGGGATTTCAGCAACGCCAATGGCCATCACCGATGAAAAAGGGAATATTGGTATTTTTGAAACGATTGATAATAAATGGACCGAGCGTATCGCCCGAACAGCAACAGTAGAAATGGGCGCTAGTTCCTTAGTGAGCCTCTACCCAACAACGGGTGCACAAATTAAACAAAGCGGTGTTCATCATATAGTGACGCTTTCTGAAAAAATCGGTGAAGTTATTGCCTCGAAAGATCAAGAGGTGAACGATAAGCTACAAAGCCTTTTAAAGCTTGTGGAAGGATATGAGCTTTTCCAAGGAAAAATAGTGGATGTTATTCGTGAAACGAAAGGTGGCTTTAACCTAGGTAAAATGAATCTTGAAGGTATTGAATCTTATAAAAATGATCAAATGAAGGTTCATTTCCAAAATGAAAACTTATTAGCTGAGAAAAACGAGCAGGTTATAGCCATGACACCAGACTTAATTTGTTTGGTGGATTATGAAACCTTATTGCCTGTTACAACAGAGAGCTTAAAATATGGTAAACGTGTGCGTGTGATTGGCTTACCAGCACATGAAAAATGGCGTACAGCAAAGGGTATTGAAACAGCTGGACCCAAATACTTTGGCTATGAATATGAGTATACGCCAATTGAGGAATTGGTGAAAAAGGAGGTAGCAGAGCATGTATAAGATTGGAATCGATGTAGGTGGAACAAACACAGATGCCATCCTTTTAGACCATAATAGCCAGCTTATTTACAGTGTGAAATCACCTACAAGCTTAGATATTAAAACGGGAATTGAAAAGTCACTGCAACAATTACTAGAGGGTGCAAATATCGATAAAGCAAAAATTACCCATGCGATGTTAGGGACAACACAATGCACCAATGCCATTGTGGAACGTAAAAAGCTTGCAAAGGTGGGTGTCATTCGACTAGGTTATCCAGCGACGGCTTCCGTGCTCCCTTATACAGCTTGGCCAGCCGATATGATTGATAAATTATCTGGTCATTATGCCATTGCCCGTGGTGGTTATGAATATGACGGCCAATTATTAAGTGCGCTTGATCAACAGGAAATTACAAAACTACTAGAGGAATGGCGTAGTCAAGTGGAATCCATTGCAATTGTTGGTGTCTTTTCCTCTATTAAAAATGATCAAGAATTGCAGGTTCGTGAATGGATTCAAGAAGTCTATGGTGAGGAATTCCCGATTTCCTGCTCCTCATTAATAGGTTCAGTCGGGTTAATTGAACGTGAAAATGCTACGATTCTGAATGCTGCATTATGTAAGGTGATTGAGACAACAACACAGGGCTTTATACAGGCGTTACAAGCAGAAGGCATTTTTGATGTAGAGGTTTATCTATGCCAGAATGACGGTACATTAATGTCTATCGATTACGCCAAGCAATTCCCAATTTTAACAATTGCCTGTGGACCAACCAATAGTATCCGTGGAGCATCATATTTATCACAAATTCAAAACACTATGGTATTGGACGTTGGAGGTACCACTTCAGATATCGGTGTATTACAGGATGGTTTCCCGCGAGAATCCTCGGTCGCAGTTGAAGTGGGGGACATTCGGACAAACTTTAGGATGCCAGATATCATTTCAGTCGGACTTGGCGGGGGTAGTATTGTTCGTGTGAATGGTGACAAAATTACAGTTGGGCCGGATAGTGTAGGCTATAAAATCAGTGAGGAGGCCCTTGTTTTCGGTGGCTCGACCTTAACGACAACAGATATCGCTGTCCGTTTAGGCTTAGCAGAGGTAGGCGATTGCACGTTAGTTGCACATATTGATGAAGCCTTTGCCAAAGCTGTTCAAGAAGAAATTTCTTCGTTACTGGAGCAGGCGATTGATAAGATGAAAACTTCCTCAGAGGATGTGTCACTAGTCTTAGTAGGAGGTGGTGGAATTATTGTACCAGACAAAATTCGAGGCGTTTCCACAATTGTAAAATCTGAGTACGGTGGTGTAGCGAATGCCATCGGTGCCTCGATTGCACAAATTAGTGGTCAATATGAGCAGATTTATATATATTCCAAAGAATCGCGTGAGGAATCCTTAAAAGATGCACAAAACAAGGCTGTGAAACAAGCCGTATTAGCAGGTGCTCTTGAGGATACCATTGAGCTAGTGGAAGTAGAAGAAACACCTCTCGCGTATCATCCAGAAAATGCAACCAGATTAAAGGTAAAAGTAGTAGGGAAAATGGTGTAACAGTCAAAGGAAGAGTCCTAGTTAAACAGGGCTCTTCCTTTTATTAATGGATCAAATGAATGAATCACGGCATCAGGTTTAATGTCAGTAGGATTCGTGAGGCGATGAGGATTGAACCATATGCCTTTCATCCTTGCTTGCTGACAACCAACGATATCCTTTTCTAGGTCATCCCCAACGAATAGGGCTTCTTCTGGTTGTACATGAAGCTGATTTAAGGCTAATTCGAATATGCGTTTGTCAGGCTTAGTTAAGCCTACTTCCTCAGAAATAAGGATAACATCAAAATAGCTAGCTAAACCTGTATGTGTGATTTTAGCCTTTTGTCGCTGTGTAGAGCCGTTTGTGATAATGCCAACTTGTACTTGCTTCTTAATCGTTTGGAGAACATTCAACGTATGTTGATCGATAGAAAAGCAATATGGAAACTGCTGATCCCAAAAATCTTGCATGTCATGGCGAGGCAATTGAAAAGTTGATGGAAACGCATCAAAAAACGATGATAAAACATTGGTTTTATCGGCAATCCCATAGTCTCTTTTATCGTATTCCTTAAATTTTTCCAGCATGTCCTTTTTGAGCATACCCTGAATAGCACCATAGTATTTTTCCAAAATAATATAAAACAGGTTATCGACAGCATGATCTCGATTAAGTAAGGTATCATCTAAATCAAATAGTATCGCTTTCAACGAGCTTCATATCCTTTCTTGCTCATCAAGAGGTTTTCGTTTATGTTTTTCATTCATAATTTTTTTGTTTAGGATCGTTACCTTGCCAACCATGAGCAACCTCATATCTTCCACAATATACTTAGCTAGCTCTTCGTCCGATATGTCATCTCCATCAATATCAAGGCGAAAATCCTGCCCTTGTATGCCACCACCATTGGTAAATTCAATTTCAAAATCAAAGACAACTCTTTTATCCATTCAAGTACCACCTTACGCTTAGTGTTAGCGTGCTATCCATATATTCTGTGTTTAATAGGTGAATACCTTCTTTGAGCATAAGCGTAATTGTTGAGTAAACAAAATTTCCTTTTTCTTGTATTTACCACTTGCCAACAAAAAAGTTATAGTGTAATATGTAACTAGTACACTATGACACGAGGTGTTGTGATTGAAAAGCTTTACAGGACTTTTAAAAAAAGAATGGGTACTTTATCGCTCATGGTTTCTAGTAGGGATATTTATGGGACTTATGCTATCTTGGATCGTTCCCTATATCCTACATCAGTATGTCAATCTCTTTGCACATGAGCATCAACTAGCATTTGCATTTACGATACTCGTCCTTTTTCTAGGAGGATTTTATTCTGTTTTACAATTTTTGGCATCGATGCGATTGGATATTAAAGCAAAGGAGAGCTGGCTCCATTCAACAAGCTCCATCACAAAGCTTATCGGCGCAAAATTGGTTTGCTCATTAGTAGGATATGTCCTCTTCACTATCCTTTTTACGAGTATAGCCATTTTCAATATTAAGGATGAGCTGATTGCCAGCGCTGGACAAATTTTATTGGTTCTGGTAATAGTTGTTATTATATTGACGATTTTACAATTAATGCTATTTATCATTCTTTTATTCTTTTTAGCTTTTTATTTACAATTAAAGCGCGTAATAGGTCGTTTTTCGATTGTGCTGACAATGATTGCGTTTTATGTAACCACAGCTGGTTGGGTGCGGGTAACGGAGAGTCAGCTGTATCGAACGATCTTCCTCCATGGAGAGGTTTCGCTTCAAAGCATCGAACAATATCTACCAACAGGGAAAGAAATGACGATGGAATGGATGCTTGGCTCGATTTATGTCGTTGAGGAAGTAGCCATTACGTTATTACTACTACTGCTGTTTTTAGCAGCATCGAAGTGGCTTGAAAGGGTGGTTTTACGATGACGATGGATTTTTCGCGTGACAAACCCATTTATAGCCAGCTTGTCGATCGAATTTGTGGAGACATTTTGAAGGGGAAGTTGCAGCTAGGTGATCGACTTCCCTCCGTTCGAGAATATGCAGTAGAAACAGGTGTCAATGTCAATACGGTGCAACGTGTATACAAGGAGTTAGAGGCAATGAATATAACGGAAACCAAACGAGGACAGGGTACATTTATTACGAGCAATGAGGAGCGCATTGAGTTATTGCGGGAAGAGATGAAAAATCAGCTGGCTGAAAATTTTTTAACATCGATTGAGGCATTAGGCTTTTCAAAGGAAGAAATGCTGGTGGTTTTGAAAAATAAAGCGTGAGGTGAAGGGATGTTACAGCTATTAAATGTATCTTTTCAATATAAGAAAAAGCCAGTTTTACAGGATCTATCCTTTTCCTTTCCGATTGGACAAATCATTGGACTAGTTGGGGAAAATGGTAGTGGTAAATCTACGCTTATGAAAGTTTTAGCTGGTTTACTGCGACCCACTGCTGGTGAGATCACACTAGAGGGTGAACCAGTCACACGTAGAAGTGCTGACAAAATTGCTTATTTACCAGATACAGATTTGTTTTTTGAGTACTACACGGGTGAACAGCTTTTCCAGCATTATGCTTCGCAGTTTGGAGATTTTTCCTATGATAAGGCCTGTATCGTCGCACAATTTTTACAGGTAGATACACGTACAAAGCTACGCCAATTATCAAAGGGTAATCGTGGTCGTATGAAAATGGCTGCCACCCTTGGGCGAGAGGTTCCTTATTATATCATGGACGAACCATTTGCTGGGCTAGACCCTATTGTCAGAGAGCAGCTGATTAAAGGCTTAATTCAATTTACGGACATCGAAAATCAAACGATCTTGCTATCCACACATGAATTATATGAGGTAGAGCCTATTTTAGATCAAATTATTTTATTGCAGGCAGGATCAATCATGGCCTATGAGAACGTGGAAACATTACGCGATGTGGCTAATAAGGATGCAGTTGAGTGGATGAAAGGATTTTATCGGCCTTCAGTAAAAAATATTGACAGCTAAAGGTGAAGAAAGAATCGTCAATAAAGCAATGTTGTCTTGCCAGACTGCATATTGCTCAGGCGAAATAGATTAGAAAGGGTGAAAAATATGACAGAACCAATTGTACAATTGCAAAATTTATCGAAAACTATTCGAGGAAAGCAATTAATTCAACAGTTAAACATTGATTTATATCCAGGTCAAATTACAGGGTTTTTAGGACCGAATGGAGCGGGGAAAACAACAACGATCCGAATGATGACAGGGCTTATGCATCCAACAGAGGGCAATGTCATCATCGACGGGCTTTCACTTAAGGAGCATTATGAGGAAGCCATTAGTAAAGTTGGTGTGATTGTTGAAAATCCAGAAATGTATAAATTTATGTCAGGCTATAAAAATTTACTACATTTTGCACGTATGCATAAAAATGTAACGAAGGAACGAATTCAGGAGGTCATTCAACAGGTTGGGCTCGAAAATCGTATACATGAAAAGGTCTCTACGTATTCACTTGGTATGAGACAGCGACTAGGATTAGCCCAGGCGTTATTGCACAGACCGAAATTTTTGATTTTAGATGAACCGACGAATGGCTTAGACCCTGCTGGTATTCGTGAGTTTCGTATGTACCTGCGTAAGATTGCTTCAGAAGAGGGCGTATCTGTCTTTGTCTCAAGTCACTTATTATCAGAAATTGAATTGATGTGTGATCGAGTGGCCGTGATTCAAAATGGGCAGCTGATTGATCTGCGCGATATTCACAATGAAAGCTCATCGTTTTATTATGTGGAGGCAGAGCCAAAAGAGCAGGTGTCTGCTTATCTGGAACAGCGTGACTTTAACTTTGTAGCAGAGAATCAGGGCTATGTGGTGGAAATGAAGAAAGAGGATGTCCCGGCTATGACTACA
Organism: Lysinibacillus sp. G01H; assembly: GCF_028872195.1. Taxonomy (NCBI): domain Bacteria; kingdom Bacillati; phylum Bacillota; class Bacilli; order Caryophanales; family Bacillaceae; genus Lysinibacillus; species Lysinibacillus sp. G01H. Next base: position 1,823,235 of record NZ_CP118397.1, read on the forward strand.
CAACTAGTCCAAGCAGGTATTCAATTATTTGCCGTACAGCCACATCAAAAAACATTAGAGGATCAATTCTTAGAAATGACTGGAGGCGGACAAATTGCTGAAGCTAATTCAAAATGAGTGGATGAAATTATGGCATAAAAAAGGAACATGGGCAATGGTGGCCATGCTGATTCTTGTCATTCTTGTTCCTGCTGGAATCACCAAATATTATGAAGTAAAATCCCCGACGGAAGGCTCCTGGAAAGACATAGAGCAGGAGGCCATTCAATCCTATAAAGAGACGCTAGCAGGTGAAGATTTAACGGAGGAAGATAAAGCTTACTTTCAAGAGCAGATGGCTATTTCTGAATATCGTTTAGCGAATGATGCACCAAGTCAAAAAGATAGTAGTCTTGCAAGCTTTATGTCCTTTACAAGCGGTATGCTAACGCTTGTCACTTTATTTACAGTCATTACCGCAGCTAGTATTGTATCGAGCGAATTTTCAACAGGGACGATTAAAATGCTCTTAACGCGCCCAATGTCCCGTGCAAAAGTGTTGACGTCTAAATTACTGACAACATTTCTTTTTGGTTTGTTATTGTATGTGGTGAATGTTGTGGTAAGTGCCCTTATCGGCTTAGTCTTGTTCGGCATGGGAACAGGTGTGGAATTAGAAATGGTCAATGGGCAGGTCGTTGAAAAGGCCGTATGGAGTGATTTAGCCTATCATTACCTATTATCTGGTGGCGATTTTGTGATGTCTACATTATTTGCCTTTTTGATTGGTTCAGTATTCCGTTCAAGCTCTTTAGCAATTGGTTTAACGATGTTCCTTTCTTTTACAGGCGGCATGATTGTTATGTTCTTAAGCCGCTACGACATCGTCAAATATATTTGGCTCACACATTCTGATTTAACACAGTATGAGCATGGTGGTGGCTCCATGATTGCTGATGTGACGTTGCCCTTCTCATTAACAGTACTTGCTATTTACGCAGTAGTTTTCCTTGTCATTAGTTATTCAACCTTTATGAAACGTGATGTCACGGCATAAGCTATAGAAGAACTGTGCCCTAATTTCGAATTAGGGTGCGGTTTTTTTGTTTAACATCACGAAATATTAAAAAAGTATTTATTTTTTTTTGAATTGCGCCTATAATAATAGCAACTTAGTGAAAACGCTTTTTTTTTACTAAAGTGGTCTAGACAACTATACCAAAGGGGGATAATGAATGTTTGCTTTCTTACAAAAAATCGGTAAGTCGCTCATGTTTCCAATCGCAACTTTACCAGCAGCAGCATTACTATTGCGTTTAGGTTCAGCGGATATGCTTGGGGCCGTACCGAATGAAGCCATCCAGTACATTGCTAGTATAATGGCCGCTTCTGGTAATGCTATACTAGGGAATTTACCAATTGTTTTTGCGATTGGTATTGCGATGGGGTTTGCACATGATAGTAGTGGCGGCGCAGCTCTAGCGGGTGCGATTGCGCATCTTGTTTTAGTCGCCGTTTTAGGGACTGTTAACGAAGAATTAAATATGGGTGTGTTTGGTGGTATTATTGCCGGTATTACGGCAGGCTTATTATATAACAAATATTATAATGTGAAATTTCCAGAATGGTTATCATTCTTCGGTGGACGGCGCTTTGTACCGATTATTACGTCCATCACCATGGCCATTTTAGGTAGTATTTTAGCGATCGTTTGGGGACCAATTCAGGGTGGCATTGATGCTGTCGGCAATTGGATGATCGGTGCAGGATCACTTGGCGTAGGGATGTATGGCTTCTTCAACCGTCTATTAATTCCAGTGGGTCTCCACCATGTAATCAATACAATTATTTGGTTTGATTTCGGTGAATTTACAAATGCTGCAGGCGAAATCGTGAAAGGAGATATCAACCGCTTCCTAGCAGGAGACACATCAGCTGGACATTTCCAAGCTGGTTTCTTCCCAATCATGATGTTTGGCTTACCAGCAGCCTGTCTAGCAATGTATTTTGCGGCGAAAAAAGAAAAGCGTCCAATCGTTGGAGGGATGTTCGTTTCCATCGCTTTAACAGCCTTTTTAACGGGTGTTACAGAGCCTATTGAATTTTCCTTTATGTTCTTATCACCAGTTCTTTATGGTATCCATGCGGTATTAACAGGTATTTCATTGGCTGTGGCCTATCTTGTTGGATTCCGTGACGGCTTTGGCTTCTCCGCAGGTTTAATTGACTACTTACTCAACCTTGGTCTGGCAGATAAACCATTGCTCTTATTACCTTTAGGTTTAGGCTTTGGGGCGATTTACTTTGTAGTATTCTATTTCTTAATCAAAAAATTAGACTTAAAAACACCTGGACGTGAAGACGATGAGGATGAGGATGGCGAAGTAAATGCTATTGCTAATGATGTCGATTTACGTGCATATTATACAATTGAAGCATTAGGTGGAAAAGACAATATTAAGCAAGTGGATTATTGTACAACTCGCCTACGTTTATTAGTACAGGATTCTGCTAGCGTCGATGAAAAAACATTGAAGCAAACAGGTGCAAGAGGTGTTATGCGTATCAGTAAAACCAATGTCCAAGTAATCATTGGGACATCTGTTGAGTTTTTAGCTGAAGCCATAAAAGAACGTTTGAAAAAAGGCAATCCAGCACCAGCCAATGCAGGACTTCCAACAGCACAGCCTGTCCTAGAAGAAACAGTGAAGAATGACATGTTGACATTCCATGATTTCGAAATGCCAATGACTGGCGATTTATTACCTTTAACAGAAGTGCCTGATGAGGCATTTTCAGCAGGCTTGATGGGCCCAGGTTTCGGGATTCGTCCAACAGATGGAGCAGTCTATGCACCATTCGATGGTCAAGTAGTGATGGTGTTCCCAACAAAGCATGCAATCGGCTTAAAATCTGATACGGGCATTGAAGTATTAATTCATGTTGGCTTAGATACGGTCAAACTAAATGGTGATGGTTTTGATCTGTTCGTGACAGATGGTCAAAAAGTTAAGCGTGGGGATGCGTTATTAAAAGCAGACCTTGTACAGATTGAAGGTCAAGTACCTTCTGTCATCACACCAGTCGTCTTCACAAGCTTAATGGGGCAAGCGATAACACTTGAAAAGACTGGCTATCAACGAGCAGGCTCAACGAATATTATTACAATGAAGAAGTAACGACTAATGGGGCTGTTAGCGAAGGTATACAGAGGCAATGCTATTGCACACGGATGCCTTTTCGACAGCCCTTGTTCAAGAAGGAGATGTTTTTCTTGAGTTTAATCATTCGAAATATCACAGTAGTAAATGGCAATGGACGAGAAGAACAGGTAGATGTATGGATGAAGGATGGTAAAATTGCTCAAATTGCTCCTCAGCTTGATATCCACAATGTCGAACAGCTTGATGGTTCAGGGAAATTTTTATTGCCAGGATTTATTGATCTGCACATTCATGGGTCCGCTCAAATGGATACGATGGATGCTTCTGATGAAGGGCTCCATACGATGGCTCAATCCCTTTTAAAAGAAGGAACGACGAGCTTTTTAGCTACAACGATGACACAAAGCTATGACAACATTGAACGAGCTATTGAAAATGTGGCACAGTTCCAGCCACAGCCAGATGAAGCAGAGGTACTGGGTATTCATATCGAAGGGCCATTTGTCTCGAAGCAGCGAGCAGGGGCACAGCCTCTAGAATATATTGTCGAGCTAGATTTGGATATATGGACAAAATGGCAGCAACTAAGTGGCCATAAAATTAAGCAAATTACGCTAGCACCAGAAGAACCGAATGGCATGGCAGCTGTGCAAAGTATTTCTGCTAGCGGTGTCATTGTTTCAATTGGTCACTCGGATGCTACCTTTGAGCAAATGCAACAAGCCGCTCAACTAGGTGCCACACAGGGGACACACTTATATAACCAAATGCGTCCATTCCACCATCGAGATCCAGGTGTAGTTGGTGGTGTCCTGCTACTAGATGCGATTAAGGCAGAACTGATTGTTGACTTTATCCATATGCATGAAGGTGCGGTGGAAATGGCCTACCGCTTAAAGGGAGCAGACGGGCTTATTTTAATTACCGATGCGATGCGCGCAAAGGGAATGCCCTACGGTGCATATGATTTAGGCGGTCAAACAGTTCATGTGACAGAAGCAGGTGCTCATTTGTCAAATGGATCGTTAGCAGGCAGTATTTTAAAAATGGATCAGGCTGTACGGAATATGCATCACATTACGAATTGTACGCTGGAGGAGCTTGTCAAAATGTCCAGCTATAATGCTGCCGAGCAATTGAAGCTAGGTAATAAGGGTCAGCTTGTACAAGGCTATGATGCGGACGCGGTGATTTTAGATGACCATCTAAGGCTCCATCAAACGATTAAGGCGGGCAAGGTCTTATATGATGTAAATTCAAGCGGACAATAGTCACTAATATGCATCAGGTACAAACATCTGGCATGAAACGATGGAAATGAAAAGGTGATAGAACATGAATACCTATTTTCAACAAGTCAATCAATATTTAACAATGATGGCACAGCAGGAAAGCAACCAGCTTATGCATATTGCCAAGCAAATTGGTAAACGTCTTACAAAGGGGGGCATTATCCAGCTCTTTGGCTCTGGTCATTCCATGCTATTAGCACAGGAATGTTACTACAGAGCAGGTGGCTTAGTGCCTGTCAAACCGATACACATAGAATCGTTAATGCTACATCAGGGTGCACGGCAATCCTCACAAAATGAAAAAAAACAGGCTTTTTTAGCCTCCTATAAGGATCAGCTGCAATTTGATGACCGAGATGTTTGTATCATCATTTCGACCTCTGCCAATAATCCAGCGCCCATTGATATGGCTATCTATGCAAAGGAAGCGGGCGCTTTGACCATTTCACTGCAATCACTGGAATATCAGCACCAGCCATCGCGCCATCCGTCAGGAAAGCGTTTAGAGCAAGTAGTAGATGAAGTATTGAATACGCATGTGCCATTAGGTGATGGTGTGTTAAGCGTTGACCAATTGCAATATGCCCCTGTTTCAACGGTGTTAGGTGCGACTTTATTAAATGCTTTATTCGCTCAAATCATTGAGCTTATGCATGCACAGGGCGCTCGTGTACCAGTGTTTGGTAGCAATAATTTAGGGGGAAATAATAACGATGCGCTCATTGATCAGTATGGTCAGCGTATTCATTTCTAGGGTACAAAGGAGGATATGTGGTGAAAGTAAAAAGATTTTCCTCAATGGATGATTTATATTCATATGCAGTAGCAACTATTTCGGAAGCCAAAAATAATGGCGCCACAACGTTCGGATTAGCTACTGGTGGAACAATGGAACCGCTATATGCTAAAATTTGTAAAACAGATATTGATTTTTCACATTGTATTAGCTTTAATTTGGATGAGTATGTTGGGCTTGAGGCAACTCATAAGCAAAGCTACGCCTATTATATGAACAAACATTTATTTAATCAAAAACCATTTTTAACATCGTATTTACCAGATGGATTAGCAGTAGATCCTCTAATGGAAACAGCTCGCTATGAAGGATTGTTGCAACAATATCCCTTAGATTTCCAACTGCTTGGTATCGGTCAAAATGGTCATATCGGCTTCAATGAGCCTGGTACGTCATTTGCTTCTTTAACACATCTTGTAACACTCGAAGAATCTACTCGTCAAGCTAACGCGCGTTTCTTTTCATCCATTGACGAAGTGCCAACACAGGCCTACACGATGGGTATTCAATCGATTATGCGGGCAAAATGCATTTTGTTACTCGCAGTGGGAGAAGCTAAGCGTGAGGTGTTAGAGCGTTTACTGGCATCTGATTATACAGAAGACGTACCTGCAACTGCTTTATCGAAACATCCAAATGTGATGATTTTAACAGACTTACAAGAAGAGGAGAATAAATTATGAAAACACAACAATTGACAGTAGTCGATCCTTTAGGTATTCATGCACGACCAGCGAGCCAGCTTGTGGCAAAAGCAACACCGTTTGCTTCATCTATAGAAATACGTACAGAAGAAAAAGCCGCTAATTTGAAATCAATCTTAGGTGTGATGGGATTAGCCTTAAAGCAAGGTTCACAATTTACACTAGTGGTAGAGGGGGAAGACGAAGAGCAAGCATTAGCAGCACTAACGACACTCATCACGGAAATGGGGCTTGCACAATGACACAACTCACTGGTATTGCCGCTTCAGACGGCATTGCCATTGCGAAGGCATATCGTTTCGTCCAACCAGATTTAACATTCGCTAAAACAACTATTCATGATATCGAGGCAGAGCAGCAACGTTTAGCAGCCGCTCTTGCCAAAGCAGAACAAGAACTAGTTATCATTCGACAGCAAACATTCGAAAAATTTAGTGCAGAAGAAGCCGCAATTTTTGAGGCACATTTATTAGTGGTTCATGATCCCGAATTACTTGGGCCTATCAATCAAAAAATTGCGGACGAAGCGGTGAATGCGGAGTATGCATTGCATGAAGTATCCTCTATGTTTGTGGCATTATTTGAAGGTATGGATGACGAATACATGAGTGCCCGAGCATCAGATATTAGAGATGTGACAAATCGCATATTAGCACACTTACTCGGTGTACATATTCCAAATCCAAGCAATATGAACGAACAGGTAATTATCGTAGCGAATGATTTGACTCCTTCAGAGACAGCCCAATTAGATCGCAACTTTGTTCTCGGTTTTATTACCGATATTGGTGGGCGTACATCCCATTCAGCCATCATGGCTCGTAGCTTAGAAATCCCAGCAGTCGTAGGAACAGGGATTGCTACGACAACAATTCAGGATGGCGATTATTTAATTGTTGACGGTTTGACGGGTCAAGTCCTAGTGAACCCAAGTGCCGAAGTGATTGCAGACTATCAGGAAAAGGCACAAAATTATCGGGCACAGCAGGCGGAATGGTCTACTTTAGTGAATGAGCAAACCGTATCTAAAGATGGCGTGCATGTTGAGCTAGCGGCTAATATTGGATCGCCAAGTGATTTGGATGGGGTATTGCGTCATGGAGCAGAGGGAATTGGCTTATATCGAACAGAGTTTTTATATATGGGCCGAGAAAATTTGCCATCTGAGGAAGAACAATTTACAGCGTATAAAACAGTCTTGGAAGGTATGAAGGGCAAGCCAGTTGTTATTCGAACACTGGATATCGGTGGCGACAAGCACCTGCCGTATTTACCTGTGCAAGAAGAGATGAATCCATTCCTTGGTCACCGTGCCATTCGTCTATGTCTTGACCAGCAGGAGTTATTCCGCACACAATTGCGTGCACTACTGCGAGCATCTGTCTACGGAAACTTAAAAATTATGTTTCCTATGATAGCGACCATTCAAGAATTCCGTGCGGCTAAAGAAATTTTGCTTGAGGAAAAAGAAAAGCTGATAGCAGGAGGTATTGCAGTAGGCTCTTCCATAGAGGTCGGGATGATGGTTGAAATTCCTTCGACAGCCGTAATGGCAGATATTTTTGCAAAAGAAGTGGATTTCTTCTCCATCGGCACAAATGATTTAATTCAATATACAATGGCGGCAGATCGGATGAATGAAAAAGTTTCCTATTTATACCAACCCTATAACCCAGCCATTTTACGTTTAATTCAAATGGTCATTAAAGCTGCCCATCAAGAACAGAAATGGGTAGGAATGTGTGGAGAAATGGCTGGCGATGAGCATGCTGTGCCACTTTTGCTAGGCTTAGGCTTAGATGAGTTCTCCATGAGTGCTACGTCTATTCTAAAAACGAGGGCCTTGCTAAAGCAATTATCTGTCCCAGAGATGCAGTCTTTAGCAACAGAGGCATTACAGTTAGCGACAGCTGAAGAAGTACTGGAAAAAGTAAAGAAAGCTGTGAAATAAATTAGAACAATAACCCATCTACCACTCTGTAATATGAAGTACAAGTAATTGTACATTTTGTCTTATTCAATAGTGTTTCTTTTATAATGTTACACATTAAATGAAAAAGCACATTACTAAATGCAAATTTTAGTGATGTGCTTTTTATTTTGACTATTTTTCTCATCTACATTTGTTAAAAGGTTAAACATTTACAATGACTAATTTAAGGGGGGCTAATCATTAGTCTAATATGTATATAATTTATTAAAAAATTTTAATCATTTTATACCTATGTTATTCAACTATAGCCCCTGTTATTGTAGTATAGGAACAATAAAAAATGCAGGTTTAAAGCGTCAAATTGACAATATAAAGATACATTTTTATCTACCTAGAATTATATTTTTCTAAACAGACAAACAATAAAATCTTCGAGACCAAATTCATTTTGACTTAAATTATCGTGCTGCATTTCACGTATCTCAATTTCTTGGAAATTTGAAAAAATTATTTGTAATTTTTCTTTGGAATATCCTATACCACCATGTAAACTTCTATCCATATAATATTGTTTATCGGACAGCGATGATCCGCCGTACTTTCCATTTTCTTTGAAAGCACTGATTGAAAAATAACCATTATTCTTTAAATATTTGTTGATAAATTGAATGTAGGATACTCTTCGATGAGGTGATAAGTGGTGAAAACAACCAGAATCGTATATATAATCAAACTTTTGTGATTGCAGCTTTAAATTAAAGATATTTTCACAAATTAACTGAATGTTTACATTTTGGACATCAGCTTGCTCCTTTGCCCAATCGATTGCTTGTTGTGATAAATCCACAGCGGTTACATTAAAACCTTTTTGAGCTAGATAAATAGCGTTTCGTCCATTTCCGCAGCCAATTTCAAGTACATTACGTGGCTTTATAGTTTCTTTTTCAATATATTTTACTAAATGTTCATCAGGTTTATCACAAAAGAATGGGACATTTCTTTTTTTATCTTTATAAAATGTATCCCAAAATTCTGTTGGCTCTCTTAACAAAGAATCTAGTAATTCATATAAATCTTCATTATTTTTAACTAACATCTAACGCCCTCCTTATGTAATTCAATTGTAATATAAAGGGAGTTTTGTATTGTTACACTATGTTTAAAATAAGATTAAATACCAAATCTACCGAAGTGGAAAGTGCCTCAATAAAGGTATTAAACACGTCTAGAATTCATCCTATCTAAATAAAACGATTAGGAGATAGTAACATATGGTGATAGATAAACATGGCTTATAAAGCATTTAAAGCAGAGCTACTTAAGGGTAAAAATATTATATTATTACATTTATTACAAATATTACATATGAAGAAGTTTTACAAACTTTGTTTGGTAATCTTTCAGAAAATAATGTTATTCAATATTTAATAGAATATCGTTTCCCACTTAGTAGGCTACTAATCCAAAAGAAAAGCAAAGTTCACTTTATAAAGAAAGGAAATTCATATTCTTCTCTTTTATAAACGGGTCTACTTTATTTCAAATTTACACCTTCCATTAATAGGGCTATAGTATAGTCATATCTAACATGTAGAATCCTTTAATTTTTTTATCTTATTTTTATTTAAGTCTTGATAACGAAAAATTGTTTAGTATTACTTCATTTGGTATACATGCCTGTTCTAAAAAAGGTACGACGAATGCTATGTGATTTTATAAACTCATTCTATTAAATAGGGTACGAAAATCATTATGATTTCGTACCCTATTGATGTTGAAATTAAATTTTTATGTTTCAAAAGTGAACGTCTGAAGTTTTTGTTCATTAGGCGTGTTTTGAAATGATTTGCTGAAGCTTTGCTTGCAGTGTCGGTAGGTCATGCATCGTAACCGTTGTGCGAACATAGCTTTCATCCATATCTAATGCTTCAGCAAAAAAGCTACCAATGCCTTTTACTTTGCGATCAATTTGCATTAAAATCTCTGCAGAATGGTTGGATTGAGAAAGGAAAACTAATTCAAGCTCATCTAAATGGCTTCTATATTGTCCAGTGGGTACAAATTCAAATTCTTGGACAAATGGATAGTAGCCTCGGAAGCGTGAAGGAGCTTGTTCACATTCAGCTTCACGTAAACGGAAACCTAATCCACGAATCGCATCTAATATATGACCTGCTAGTGCTGTTGGCTCGACACGAATATAATCCTTATCACTCGGATCGACCGCATTTTTAATATCAAGGCCCGTTTGAATCCATACCTGTGTTTTACCTGCACTAATCGGTGTTTCAAATGGCAATGTTAATGAAATTGGGAAGACTTTTTCCTCGCCTGCGCCCAGTGTGAAAGGCTCTGTTACTTTGACCTTCTGCAGTGTGGCAACCTCTGTATGTTTGTGATCATTCGACTCACGGATATACGTCGTATTGACGGATAGGTAAATCGTGTCGACCTGTTGCTCAACTTGACCGCCTCGCACAATGATTTCCCCCTGCATGACCTCTCCAGCACGATAAGTATCCTTCTCCAATCTTGTATCCACTGTTGCTGAACCTATACCAATACTTGCTAATGCTTTATGAAAAAAAGACATTTTTCATTCCTCCTACTGACATCGTTAGCTATACATACGCTTATGATGAAAAAAGGTTTCAAGACTTACAAATTTTTCGTTATACTAGTTGAAAACGAAAGAGGGATGGCGATGGAAACAGAGTGGCTACGCACATTTATCGTGGCAGCACAAACAGAAAACTTTCGAGAAACGGCTGAAAAACGATTTATTACACAATCGACTGTAACGAAGCATATCCAGCATTTAGAAAGGGCATTGCAAACCCCGTTATTTGATCGACAGAGCAAACAGGTTACGTTAAATCGGCAGGGTGCTTATTTTAGTCAGCAGGCACAAAAAATCCTGTCCGCTTTAGATGAGGGGCTACAACAAATGGATTCCTTCGTAAAAGGCTACACCGCTAAGCTTACGATTGGCGTTGCTCCGCAAATAGCGAATTCAACATTACCAGCTATTATTACAGCATTCCAGCATCGAAAGCCCTCTACTCAGGTAGTGATAGAACTTTTAAAATCCAATGAAATTGGGGAAGCGGTATTTACTGGTGTAATCGATATGGGCTTATCCAAATTAACCTCAACTCGTGAGCTTCACACGGTGATGCTCGCACAAGAACCATTGCATTTAATTGCTCCTATTGCTAAAAAGGAATATGATGCTTTCACCCTTTTACAGCAGGAAACGCTTTTCACACATGAATATGCGCCCTATTGGCAGGAAGTACAACAGGTGCTACAGCAATTTACTAGCCATCAAACAATGCATATTAATCAAACAGAGGTAATCAAGCATTTCGTCAAGCATGGTCTTGGTATTGCCTTGCTGCCTAAGAGTGTGATTGAAGCGGATTGCCAGCAACATCTTCTACATAGCTATTCAGTAAAAGAATTTTCTCATATTGTATCGGATACTTACTTGCTTACAAAGTATGTCTCGGCTGATTATGATGATTTTTTAGTAGCGTGTAATAGCGTGTATGGGTAAAGCCGTTTTCTGCACTGTTTATTCATAATGTACCTTTATACTATTTTAGTAGAAATAATAGATAGAGGGTGTTTAGATGTATAGTATATTGTCCACCATTAGTCAGTTTATTAGTGAACCGCTTACGCAATTTCTACAGGGCTATGAGCATTCTGCCCTGATGATGACCATTCTTCTTGGCTTGATAGGCGCCTTTGCTCCATGTCAGTTAACAGGTAATATGAGTGCCATTACATTTTACGGCAATCGAACACTTCAAAAGAGCAGTAATTGGCAAGAAATTATGTTTTTTATAGTGGGGAAAGTGGTTGTTTTTAGTGTGCTTGGCTTTTGTGCTTGGCTTTTTGGGCAATCATTTGAAACAAAGATGACCGTTTATTTTCCAATCTTTCGTCAGGCTATTGGGCCGATGATGCTGCTAACAGGGCTGGTGCTAATTGGTTTATTCAAATTAACCTTTTTACAACGCTTAACATTGCTGCTGCCGCCTGTAGTAAAAGAGGGGAAAATCGGCTCGTTCTTAATGGGTGCTAGTTTTTCTATAGCCTTTTGTCCTACTATGTTTGTCTTATTCTTTGTGTGGTTAATGCCCCTTGTGACGAGCACTTCCTATGGGTTGCTTTTACCTAGTATTTTTGGCGTAGCGACCGCTGTACCGCTTATCATCATGCTTCTGTTGATCTATGTCTTTGATGCCAAGCGCCTTATCCTACGAAAAAGTATGAAGATGGGAAGGGCTATTCAAATGACAGCAGGTATCCTATTAATTTTAATCGGAATAACGGACACTATTACATATTGGGGCATGTAAGACATGTATAATAGAGTCAAAACGAGAAAGAGAGTTACAGTATGATCGCTATATTATTATTTATTCTTGCGGGAATTGGTGAAATAGGTGGGGGCTATTTAATTTGGCTTTGGTTACGAGAGGGCAAACCTTTTTATTGGGGCATTATTGGCGGTATTGCACTTGCTCTGTACGGTGTTGTTGCAACATTCCAGTCCTTTCCTACCTTTGGCAGAGTTTATGCAGCCTATGGTGGGGTATTCATCGTGTTGTCTATTTTATGGGGGTGGGGCATTGATGGCAAAAAGCCCGATCATTTAGACTTTATTGGCGCAGGGATATGCTTAATAGGCGTCATTGTGATATTGCTGCCTCGCTCTTAGCATGGAAAAAAGGTTACTACAACAGAATAGTAACCTTTTATAATCTATTTTTTACGAGCAATAAAGCGCAGACGATAATAATCAATGACCCATTCATTCTGTTGAAAACACGTTGGCTTTAATAATTCCTCACATGTCGTATAAACCTGTTCTTTCTCATCCGCCTTTAAGTGTTGTAGAAGATTTTCACTAAACATGACCAACCAGTTGCGAAGCCCATCCTGCCCTTGAAGTGGTGTAGGACGTTTATAGAGTGTGATATTCTCGACCTCAAAGCCTGCATTTTCTAATTTTGATTGATATTCCTCGACGCTTGGAAAATACCAAGGGAAATAGTGGTCGATATAGGGAAATTGGAAAGATTCCATACTTTTTTGCAGGGCCCAAACGATGGATGCAATATTGCCTTGTCCACCCATTTCAGCAACAAAGCGTCCATCGTTCTTCAGTGCGCCATAGACGTTTTCGATAACTACATCAGGTTCCTTCATCCAATGAAGTGCGGCATTGGAGAAAACAGCATCAAATTGGTGAGAAAAATGCATCGCTGTAGCTTCCATTGTTTGAAAATTTATGGCAGGATATTTTTGCTGAGCAGCTAAAATCATCGTAGCCGACGCATCAACTCCGAGCACAGAAGCTCCAAGTGCTGATATGTCATTAGCCAAATCTCCTGTACCACAACCCACATCTAAAATATGTTCATTTTTCTGCGGCGCTAGTAGATCGACTAAGCTTGTACCCAATTTTGACACGAAATCATGCTTTTCATCATATAAATGAGCATTCCATTTTGTTTTTGTTGTCATCCTATTTCATCTCCTTTAGTAGAGCATAGCAAAGGAGGACAACCATCAGAAATGCGAAAAATCATGAATTTTGATTCCAAATTGGAATGATAGCTTTCTCTATAACAGCTAGCTTTACACGCTATCAAATTTCCGATTCGATGAAAAATGAAGTCCATAAAATTTTTGAGTAAAATTAAAAGGTAGCTGATGTTTTTTCAGCTACCTTTTGTTATGGTTAAAGCTTTGTTAATGTTTTGCCACTCCAGCCAAACAAGATCGTAAGAATTGGTCCAAGTAAACAGAAGAAGGTGAACGGTAGGTAATCCAATGTGGAAATACCGAGGACACTTGCGATAAAAATACCACAAACACTCCAAGGCACAAGTGGGTTGACGACCGTACCTGCATCCTCCATGACGCGTGAAAGGTTTTTTGGTGCAAGACCAACCTTTGCAAATTGAGCCTTAAAGGCCTCACCAGTTAATAGAATGGATAAGTACTGTTCACCGATCAATGTATTGACACCGATGCCAGTGATCGCAGCACCGGTAATAACCGATCCAGCACTTTTAAATAAACTTTGTACCTTCGCTAAAATGCTTTGAATAATGCCTAATGTGAATAAAAGGCCACCCATTGTTAAAGCAAGTAGAACAAGCGCGATTGTAAATAGCATACTATTCATCCCACCACGAGTGAGCAAGGCGTCTACATCTTTATTACCAGTTTGAGAGACATAGCCATCAAACAGAATCTTGAAGATATCTGAAGCGGGAACTGGGTCAAGTAGAGAGCCAAGACCTACTCCAATAATGGATACAACAGCCAATGTAATGACTGCTGGTGCCTTATAAAAAGTCATGATAACGAGAACAACAATTGGCAATAATGTATACCAATGAATAAGTCCTGTAGACAATAAACCTTCTTTAAATTGTTCCACAGTCTCAAAGGATGTAGCAGCTCCTGTTGGCGAAATAATAGCATAGATTACAAAGGAGATAAGAAAAGCAGGAATGGTTGTCCAGCCCATATTTTTAATATGCTCAAAAAGGTCTACACCAACTGTACCAGAAGCAAGATTGGTTGTATCGGATAAGGGTGACATTTTATCACCAAAGAAGGCCCCAGAAACAATCGCTCCAGCAGTAATGGTTAGCGAGATATCCATGGCACCGGCAATGCCCATAAATGCCACACCAACCGTCGCGACAGTTGTCAGGGAGCTTCCAATAGAAATACCAACGATACTACAAATTAAAAACACGATGGCAAAGAAAAAATTTGGCGAAACAGTTAAAAAGCCATAATAGATAAGGGTTGGGATCGTTCCGCCCATAATCCAGCTTGAAATTAAAATGCCGATAAAAAAGAAAATAAAAACGGCGCCAAGTCCAGCGCTAGCACCCGCAATCATACCACCTTCAAGATCGCGAAAGGGTACTTTTTTCAGTAGTCCATAAGCGAGTAAAATGGCAATCACAAGAAAAATCGGGATATGTGGCGTAGCCTTTAAATAGCCAATACTATAAGCCATTATGGCAATAATTAAAATAGTGATAAAGCTTGCCTCAAGAAATCGAGGGTTACTCTTTGCTTCTATTCGAAACATGTGAATCCTCCTAATACATACTTCTGCGCTTCAATGCGGTGAAGCCCAAAAGTATTATAGCACGCTAATATTTTTTGTCAATTGACTGAAAATTGGTGGTCTTAGAAGAGATAATCCCAAGCATTTTTCAAAATCAATAAACATGTCATGACAATAAAAATGACACGCATCATGTTCGTTCCACGCTTCAGCGCAAATTTGGATCCAAGAATTGCCCCAAAGATCATGACAAAGCCCATCGAAAAACCATATAGAAAATGAACTTCTCCTAAAACTAAAAACATGATTAATGCCGCTAAATTTGAGGTAAAATTAAAAGCTTTTGCATTACCAGCAGCTTGGAGGAAATCATAGCCCATCATTAATAGAATAAAAATAAAAAATGAACCCGTACCTGGTCCAAAAAAGCCATCGTAAAAGCCAATAGCCGCAAATGCACCTATAAAGGCTAAATTTTTAGCTGTGCTAAGTACACGCTCTTGATATTGCTGTCCCCAATCTTTTTTAAACATTGTATAAGCAGCTACAAGGACGAGCATAACAAGCATAAGTGGTTTTAAAATAGCAGGGGATACAAGATGGACAGTAAAGGCACCGAGTAAAGATCCTACAAAGATAAAGGGGAGGATTTTTCCAATTTTCTTGAAGTCTACTTTACCTGCACGTAAAAAAGTTAGCATACTTGTACCATTACTAATGGTATTGGCTAGTTTATTTGTGGCAATAGCTGTACTTGGAGGTAAACCAACAGCCATTAATGCAGGTAAGGAGATGAGCCCACCACCTCCAACAATCGCATTTAAAAAAGAGGCGATAAAAGCAAGTAGTAATAATATTGTGAGTGAAAGTAAATCAATATCCATAAATATGCTCCCATCTTTCTTCATCGCGTATTACCATAGCGTACTGCGAAAGTCAAAAAATCACAATGAAATTCCAACATTTTCATGTAAATTTTGTTTACAATTCCTTAACATTTCACAAGGTAAACAAATAAGCAGGAAAAAGTTTATTTCAAGTATTTTTATAAAAATAAAAGAAAAAATGGGCGTTTTTAAAGAAAAAATCGTGATTTTTAATATTTGATTTCCAACGTTTGCAACTTGGAAAATAGCTTGAAAATAAATGTGGCAAATTTTATATTACAGTTTTGTAAAATCAACAGCAAAGTGTTTAAAATTTTGTTGAATTGTGTAAATGTTTTGTTATGATGGTTCAGAAATCGACAATATTTTTTCAACAGGAGGAACAGGATGTTCAACTCAAACAAGCAAGATCCATTTTTTCAATCACTATTAAAAATCGCGAAAAACGTGAATGAGGGTATTTACTATGCTCATAATGCACGTATTCAAGATATAGATGCACTAAAAGAAATCGCAGATACAATGAAGCAATACGAAACAAGTGGCGATAAATTAATCCATGAGCTAATTGTTATGCTGAATAAATCTTTTATGACGCCAATTGAGCGTGAAGATATTTTAGCCTTAGCCAATAAATTAGATGATGTAATTGATGGAATGGAAGGCTGTATTGCGCACTTCAATATGTACAACCTAACAGAAGTAACAGAGCCAATGCGCCAATTCCTCACATATATTGCGAAGAGTACAGATGAAATGGTACAAGCCATGGAACTGTTAAATAGTAAAAAGCTTGTGGAAATGCGTAAACATGCTATTCAAATTAAGGACAATGAACGTGAATGTGATGAAATTTTCCGTTCTTCAATGAAGCAATTATTCATCCAAGAAAAAGACCCAATGCGTTTGATTGTTTTCAAGGATATTTATGAGCAATTTGAAGACATTGCGGACAGCTGTCAAACAGTAGCAAACACAATTGAAACAATAATTATGCGTAATGCATAAGATGGAGTGTACGAAATGGATACGATCTTATTAATCACCATATTAGTCGTTATTTTCGCACTTGTGTTCGACTTTATTAACGGCTTCCATGATACAGCAAATGCGATTGCTACTTCTGTATCTACCCGTGCCTTAAAGCCACGTACTGCGGTTTATATGGCAGCGGTAATGAACTTCGTCGGAGCGATTACATTCGTTGGGGTAGCCAAAGCCTTAACAAAAGATATTGTGGACCCATTTTCTTTAAATGCCTATGATGGCGATATTACAGGTTCTGTTGTGATTTTAGCAGCCTTATTATCTGCCATTACATGGAATTTATTAACATGGTATTTTGGGATTCCATCAAGTTCTTCTCATACATTGATTGGTTCTGTTGCAGGGGCAGCTATTGCCGCAGCAGGATTTGATATTTTGAACTATGCTGGGTTTATTAAAATTCTTCAAGCACTTATTTTTTCACCATTACTAGCATTCGCAGCTGGTTTCCTGATGATGACATTATTAAAGGTCATCTTTAAAGATATGAATTTATATCGCACGAATAAAGGCTTCCGCACAATGCAAATTGGGACAGCAGCCTTACAATCCTTTACACACGGGACAAATGATGCGCAGAAGGCGATGGGGATTATTACCCTTGCGCTAATCGCGGGCGGCCTACACCAAGGAGATGATATTCCTTTCTGGGTACGTTTTGCTGCAGCAACTGCGATGGGTCTTGGTACATCTGTCGGAGGTTATAAAATTATCAAAACCGTTGGCGGTAAAATCATGAAAATCCGCCCAGTAAATGGGGTAGCGGCAGACTTAGCTTCTGCATCGATTATCTTTGGAGCCACTTTAATCCATTTACCAGTTTCTACAACACATGTTATTTCTTCATCCATCATGGGTGTCGGAACAGCACACCGTGTTAAAGGAGTAAAATGGGGGATGGCACGAAAAATCGTTACAACATGGGTCATCACGATGCCAATCTCTGCTGTCATGGCAGCATTGATTTACTATATTTTAAGTTTATTTTTCTAGTTCGCTAAGGAATGCACAATCATAGTGCATTCCTTTTTTAAATGGGATAAAAATGAAGGATGTAGCGGATAGAACCGGCAAAGTGAAGGATAGCCCGGTTAAAGTAGTGGATAGGAGCGGCAAAGTGAAGGATAGCCCCACAAAAGTGGCGGATAGCCCGGGCAGGAAGAAAAACTGCTTCGATGAAATCGGTAGCCTCCTCCCCTTGTGTAAAGTGCGGATACGCTCTAAGGTAATTATAAAGAAAGTGTAAAGTTCGGAGAAAATCGTTTTTTCCGTAGTAAGGTGAATACAGGAGGAAAATGATGAAGGAAAAGTTACTACTGATTGAGGATGATACAGCGATTGGACGCATTGTGAAGGATACGCTGGAGCAGGAGGGCTATTATGTGACATGGGCTACTACGGGCCTTGAGGGACTGGCAGATTTTCAAACGCAACCTTTCGATTTAGTGCTAGTGGATTGGATGCTGCCAGAAATGGATGGGTTAACGGTTTCTCAAAATATCCGTTGGGAGAGTGATGTGCCGATCCTAATGATGAGTGCCCGCAAGGAAGATGCGGATAAGGTGGAGGGCTTGCAGGGGGCAGACGATTATATCGCTAAACCATTTAGCTTAGAAGAATTAAAGGCACGAGTTGCCTCTCACCTTAGACGATGGCGACGCTACCACAAGCAAGACGTGATAGAAGAGCATACTGCCTATGCGAATGGATTAACAATAGATTGGCAACGAGAAATAGTATGTGTTTATCAGCAAGAAATTGCATTAACTCAAAAGGAGTTTGCTCTTGTTAGGCTGCTAGCTAAAAATCCGAGTCAAACCTTTACAAAAGAAGAACTGTATCAGCATATTTGGCAGCAAGCAACGTTAGAGGACACTCATACTGTCACAGTGCATATTAAGGCTTTGCGAGAAAAGCTCAAGGATTCTGTGAAAAACCCAAATTTCATTCAAACTGTGTGGGGTAAGGGCTACCGTTTTATTGGTGAACCATTATGAAAATAAAAGCGTGGTTACTAATTATGTTTTTTATTGTAATGGTATTACCCATAGTAGGGGCTTATAGCCTTTATGTGTGGATTAATGCTTATTACCAAGATAAAAATGTGGCGGAGTACTTTGACAAGTGGACAGAGCTAAATCAGGTAAAAGACGTCCTTGACAATCCAGTGCTTTATCAAAAAAATGCCGATTTTGAGGAAATAGAGGAACTTACCAATGAGCAGCTGGCGATTACCCTCTATACGAAATCTGGCTATGTTTTATATTCCTCCAACCCCTTGCTAACGGGCTATGTAGGGAAAGAGCGCATGTTAAATGGTTTATATGATTTACAGCAAGCATATAACGCCTTTACATACAAGGAGCCTGTATATCTAAAAGGTGATTTGCTTGGCATCTATGAAATTCAATTACTACGAACAGATTGGGTAAAGGGTGTAGAAAAGCGTTCGTGGCTCGTCATCGCAAGCACGATCCTGTTATTTCTTATTATTTATTTAACTGTCATCTTGTTGCTTCATCGGAAACTGAATCGGCCATTACGTGAACTGATGCAGCAAATGCGTAATTTTGCGAAAGGTCAGCATGTTAAATCAAATCTAAGCGTAAGAAAAGATGAGATTGGGGCACTCGCCAAAACATTTGAGGCGATGCAGGATGAAATTGAAAAGACTCGGGCTTCTTTAAAAGCGGAACAACAGCAAAAAGAAATGATGATTGCAAGTATTTCCCATGATTTGAAAACACCCCTTACAGCCATCCAAGCCTATGCAGAATCTTTACAAAATAAAGGCTTGTCAGAACAGCAGGAGGCAGAATATCAGCAGGTCATCGTTACGAAGGCAGATCGGATGAAGCATATGCTAGAGGATTTAATGATGTTTACATTACTTCAATCAACGAACTATACATTAGAGCTCATTGCTGTGGATGGAGAAGAATTTTTTGACATGGCCCTGTCTGACTATGAACCTTTATGTGAGGAAGAAGGATTTACATTAAAAGTCTTCTGTGCCGTAGATGGGCTCTATGCTGTGCATCCTAAACAACTTCAGCGTGTCATTGATAATTTATTAAGCAATGCATGGCGTTATGGGGAAAAGGGGACAACAATCTGCTTAGCGGCAGTCAATGCTGGAAATGATCCCAAATGGGGCTTTGACTTCTTGAAGTCGGCTTTAAACAAGCAAGAGGGTATGTATATAATTGTACAAAATCACGGAAGAGGTATACCACAGCAGGACATTGTAAAATTATTCGAGCCTATGTATCAAGCAGATTATGCGAGATCAAAGGCTGGTGAACGAGGAACAGGACTAGGCTTAAATATTACAAAACAAATTATTGAAAAACATGGTGGCACTGTCGAATTGCTTTCTAGAGAGAACATTGGAACAGCGGTAATTTGCTGGCTACCACCTTATAAAGGAGTAAAAGAATGATGAATTGGAAAAAATCTTGCCAAGCAGCAGGCTTAATTGCTGTGATGACATTTAGTTTAGTGGGCTGTAATTCAGAGGCATCTTATACACCTCAGGAAATTATCGACCAAGCCCTTCAAGAATCGAAAGAGCCACTCACTTATTATGGCGAATATACGTTAGATATGGGAGAGCTAGGTGGTAAAGCTCAAGTGAAGGAATGGGTAAAGGATAGCAATAGACGGATAGAAATGACAGGTGATAATGGAGAACATGTTATCACAGTCAAAAATGACGCTAAAGTCATTAGCTATGATGTCACTGAAAAGACGGCTTACACAATGGATTATTCACAACACGAATTAGACGGCTTGCAATCACCTAAAGATCAGGTACAGCTTATTTTTAATATGGTTAAAGATACACATGATATCAAGATAGCAGGGGAAGAGAAGGTTGCAGGTAGAGATACGTATAAAATCGTCGCAAAAACGAAGAAAACGGAATCGTTATTTGGAGATATCGAAGCATGGATTGACAAAAAAACTTGGCTGACTTTAAAAATGAAGACAGATAGTGCAGGGACTCATATGATCACTGAGTATTCTAAGCTTAATTTTGGTGAAAAAATAGATGCTCAACAATTTACACTAGATCTACCAAAGGATGTAACGATTCAGGAAATTAGCGGACAGGACACTTCAGCATCCATTTCTTTGGACGACGTAAAGCAGCAGCTTGAAAAGTTTTTATTAGTGCCAGAAGTAAATGGTCTTACCTTAGACAACATATCCATGGTTAAAGGGATAGAGGATCGACCAGAATACTCTTTTGATTATAGCATAGACGGAGAGTTAGCTTTTTTTGTTACGATTTTTAAAGCAGATGCTAGCGTTGCAGATATTGGTCCCATTCTAAATGAAAAAGAAATCGATATTCGTGGACAAAAAGGCACAGTTATGGATGGTGAAAATTTCCGTTCCCTTGCTTGGCAAGAAAACGGCTACCAATATAGTATGGTTGGGCAAAATCCAGCATTAACAGTTGAGGATCTTTTAAGCTATGCGCAACAAATGACCGTTATACAATGAGGTGATACTATGAAAAAAGCGCAAGGACTAAAATGTCTGGCACTATTTTTATTTACCACTATTTTCCTGTATGGGGTAGGGGAAACATATGAGGTGTCTTGGCTACAATTTCATTTTACGGGACAATATCAGGACGTAGGCTTTTATTTCAGTTTTACATCCCTCATTCCAATAGTAATTGGATTATTAATGGTGGGTCTATATGAATCATTGTTAAAAAGATTCATCTAAATAATTAGGAGCAGGATCCGAGTGGTGATCCTGCTTTTTTTATGGTAGAAATATAGGTCATAGATTACAATATTTATATAAAGAGGATACTAATAGGAGGTTTCGTCAATGGCTACATTTCTACATGGCTTTGCTCAACAACTCATTTTCCCCTTGTTTATGATTTTATGCTTTTATTTCACATTAACTTATTTTCATCATCTCAAGACAGGCGATGACCGTGATATTAAGAATACAAAATGGGCAGCAGTGGTGTGTTTAGCTTTCGCTTTGGTTGCACCAGCTCTTTATAATGTGATTACGTTCATGATCATGATGAGGTAAAGTGATAATTTTGGCACAATACGTACATAATGTAAGGTAACAGGTTTAGTCATTCTAAAATGAGGGAATATACATTCATCCTAGGATATTGTAGGTGGTACATATGTTTGACAATTTACTATTTCAGTTACCTTTTATTATTTTTATCGGTTTGTTTTCACAGTGGTTAGCATGGCGATTTCGCATGCCTGCCATTGTCATTATGAGTATCGCTGGGCTCATTATTGGTCCGTTTACAGGGTTAGTGTCGCCAAAAGAGACATTTGGCCCTATTTTTCATACCATTATTTCTCTGGCCGTTGCCGTAATATTATTTGAAGGAAGTTTAAGCCTTGACTTTCGAGAAATACGTGGCTTTAAGAAGTCTATATTGCGTATTTCCACAGTAGGGGCAGCCATCGCTTGGATTGCAGGCTCTACTGCCGCGCATTTTGTTGCTGGGCTATCATGGCCAGTCTCTTTTGTCATTGGTGGATTATTTATTGTGACAGGTCCAACCGTTATTTTGCCTTTATTGAGACAGGCAAAATTGAAGGAGCGACCAGCAGCTATCTTAAAATGGGAAGGCATCGTTGTAGATCCATTTGGCGCATTGTTAGCGCTATTTGCGTATCAGGTCGTTTTGGGTATATATCATTTAGAAGGTGGGACATCTCTAACCGTTTTCTTTGTTTCCGCCTTTTTAGCCGCCCTGTTAGGAGGGGGCGTCGGTTATGTAATGGGACAATGCTTGGAGCGTGGTTTGATTCCAGAGTTTTTGAAATCACCTTTGTTACTCGCTACTATTTTACTTGTTTTTGCCCTAAGCGATGCCATCATGCACGAAACGGGCTTATTGGCTGTGACAGTGATGGGGCTTGTGATGGCCAATATGCATTTAACAAGTCATCATGAGCTGTTGCATTTTAAAGAAAATATTTCGGTTATTTTAATTTCAAGTGTCTTTATCATGCTGACGTCGTCCTTAACCATCGATACGTTATGGCAAATCATTGATTGGCGTATGCTACTATTCGTACTAGCGATGATGTTTATTGTTCGACCGTTATCGATTTGGATTGCGACCATTAATACGGGCTTAACATTGGAAGAACGGGCCTTAATTGGGTGGATTGCACCGAGAGGGATTGTGGCATTAACCGTTTCAGGTTACTTTACAACGGCACTACAAGACGTAGGTTTTCAAAGTGCACAATTATTAACAGCGCTCACATTAGCACTTGTTTTTGCGACAGTGGTTGCTCATGGCTTTAGCATTGGCTGGCTTGCTAAAAAATTAGATCTACAAGCTTCCACAGGGAAGGGTATTGTGATTGTAGGCGCTTCTCCATTTACAACACAGCTCGCAACGTCCCTGCAAAATAACGGGATTGATGTGTTGATGATGGATCGTGCATGGGAAGATTTATCTGCTGCTCGACAAAATGGTATTAAGACAGAAACAGGTGATATTCTAAGCGAGCATACAGAATTTTATGTTGATTTAACTCCCTATGATCAACTAATTGTAGCGACAAAGCAGGACGCCTATAATGTCCTTGTTTGTGCAGACTTTGTTCCAGAATTAGGGCGTCTCAATATTTTTCAAACGGCTTTACATACTACAGACCCAAAAAATTACTCACGGAAGTACGGGGGACAGCTTCTTGTCGATGCACAACATGATATTCATCAGCTCAATGAACTGATAGAGCAAGGGGCACAACTTCGTCAAACGAAAATTACAGAAGTATTTACATGGAAGGATTATGTAGAACAAAATCCTCATGCCGTCTGGGTGTATGCTATAACACAGGATGGAGCTATCGTGTTGGATATGGTCAATAAATATGACGATATAAAACATGAACCGCATACTATCATTAGTTTAATTCGCTAAAATCGGCCGTCTGTTTGTGCAGGGCGGCTGTTTTTTTAGATGGTTTTTTGATGCAAGTGAAAGGAGACTAGTTGACTGAAAATGACCATGCTTGCAAACACACTAGCAATGAGTGTTCTGTCTGTTTCATATAAAGCAAGAACAGCTAGCGTAAAGAGAGCAGCTTCTACTAGTCCATGCGTAAAGGGATTCAAGGGCACCCTTGCTTTTGGAGAGCCAAAGATACTCCATATTCCAATGATGAATAATGGTATTCCCAACCCAAGAGAGCATTTCATTAGGAGATTTGTTCCAATATAGGCACCCCCGTTTCCAATAGTGAGTAGAACACCCATTTCTACTAAAAATCGTAGTGTTAAATGGATAGCCATACTTTCCTCCTCATTACGCAATTTGCTGTAAATGTGTCTTCTTAAAAGCATCCTCATATTTTAAACCATAGCCAAGTGCACGATCTAAGAAAATATGTGCGAGCCAAATCAGGGCAGCCATCAGGAGTACTGGTGTAGTCGTTAGTAAACCAATCACCATCAACATGGCAGGTAGCACAAAGCTATGTCCCATATTATAGAAAAGAGCGCCTATTTTTGTATTGAGGAGATAGCCAACCATTGTAATGTCTGGTAGCAATAAATACACAATAAAATAAAGCCATGGAAAATTTAGATGACCATAGAAAGAAACAGTGATGAAGAAAGCAAGGATATATTCTATTGAGATGATTTTACGTAGTGACATTTAACCACGACCTTCCAGTAAATTTTGATACATATCCTCTATGAGTAAGGAAATTTTTTCTTGGTTTTCTTCGTATTGTCCGTCAGCCATTAACGTTTTTGTCAGTTGTAACGAATGAAGCGCATGCTGGTAGAATTGTAGTTGCTGCTCAATCTGGGCAATCTTTGTTGAAAATAGCTGTACCGTTTCCTCATTACATGCTGTTGAAATAGGCTTTTGTTCTAGAGTCAGTAAATGTTTAATTTCTTGGAGCGTAAAGCCTAGCTGACGTAAAACGATAATAAATTTCATTGTATGTTCACACATGGCATCATACACACGGTAGCCATTGTCTTGTTTTTGCGGTTGTATGAGTCCTTCTTTTTCATAATAGCGAACGGTATCCGTTGTTAATTGAAATTTCTCAGCGAATTGTTTAATTTTCATGTAAGTACCTCCTAAATTCATCCTAACATTGGAGTATGCTCCAAGGTCAAGATGCTTGAGGAAAAAAGTTAAAAAAATGAAACGGTCATTCAGTGGCAGTCGTTTATAGTGTAAGAAGGGGAGGTGGACGGCATACTTGAGGAAATGATCGAAGAACATGCAGCACATTTATTACGTCTCGCCTATTTTTATGTGAAGAACCGACAAACCGCAGAGGATATTGTGCAAGAGGTCTTTATTAAATTTTCTCAGCGTGGCTATGAAGAACGTGGGCAGTTGCGTGCGTATTTATCCACTCTAACGATTAATCAAAGCAAGGATTATTTAAAAAGCTGGCATTATAAGAAATTACTATTACAAGAAAAAATATTTCCTGTTCAGGGGAATAGACAACGAGATGCGCTCGTGGCAGCAGAGGAACGGTCTCACATTGGGGCAGCTATTTTAAAGCTTTCACTTACCTATCGGGAGCCCATTATCCTTTATTATTTTGAAGAAATGAAGATTCGTGATATTGCCCAGCTACTTGGCATTGCAGAGAATACGGTGAAAACAAGACTGAAGCGGGCAAGAGAAGCATTAAAGCCTCATCTGAAGCAGGAGGAATGGGAGGTGCTTAGACATGAATGAGATACAGAAGGAATTACTCAAAGTCGCTGGTGATATGACAGCAAGCAAAGAACGAGTCAAAAAACATGTACTACAACAGTCTATCAATAGAAGGAAGCCTTTTCGTTTCACCCTATTAACCGTCGTACTGACACTTTGTGTGGCGGGGTTTATGATGGTGCAGCTTCTTACAAACGAAACAGAGCAAACATCCTCATTATTTCATGAAAGACAGCTTGAGCATTTCGAACGTATTAATCGGCTAATGTGGCCAGGAAAAGAGCAGGAATTTTATAAAGAGGAAGCCTATCTAGCGTATGAGAAGCTCGTTGCCGCTTACTATTTTGCGAAATCATTAGGGATTGATTATTCAAAGGCCGAGCTAGAGGTGGAGAGCAAGAAGCAAGTAGAACAGTTGGAAATGCTTTATCAAGCATCTGAATACGAAGCACTATTTCAGGGATTAGCACCGAAACAGTATGTTGAAACATATCTTGAGCCCCTTTTGCCAATGTATACAACAAGAACAAAGCTATATGCCCTCTATAAAGAAAAATATCCAACTTTTTATGCTTACCAAGAAGTAGCCAATATTGATGCCAATCGATATTTCCAAGCGCATTATACTGAGCAGGCAACAGCCTTTCAAAATGAGCATAACATCATATTACGGGCTAGTTCACATGGCTCTTCAATGGTCGGAACAGTTGCAAAGGTTGAATCGAATGTTTTTTTATTTATTGAAGGAGTGATTCCTGAGGACCTTGATCATATGACGGAAGAACAGCTTGCTGAAAAATATGAGCAGGCCAATTGGTATCCTGTGCTGGATGATTTTCCTGTCAAGCAGGGGGATTATATTACTTTAACTTCTATGGGAACAGGCAGTATAGAGGAAAACGGGGTCGTCAGAAAATATGGTTTATTATCTAAACTGGAAAAACTAGAGCCAATCAATATAAAAAGGCTTGAGCTAGAAAATAATAAAGAGGTTGCTCAGTTTTTACAGGATATCCCTTGGCAGCCCGCAAATTATATGAAAAGACCACCCGAATATTCATTTGAAGTAGAAGGCGTCCGTATTGAAATGTGGAAGGGCTATGGTGGTTCAATTTATCTCCAAAAGGCTGGTAGCGGAGAAATTCACCTTAGTGCCAATAGAGCGAAGGAATTAATAGCCATCCTAGGCATAGAAGAATCTTAACAAGTCTCTTGAAAGAGGCTTGTTTTTTATTTAGGGGAAAATTATAGTGAAAGTACCATGTTAAAATAACCTTTAATTGAATGTAGGATAAAATACACAGTGATTTTTATTATTAGGCTGAATTACTTAATGTTAAAAAAATAAATGAGTCCAAAGAATTGTAATATTTTAAGGGCGAAGGTAGTATTAAAGAAGTAAGGATGAAGAAAAGGAGGGGCGGTATGAACGCACAAGAATTTGAAGAACTATGGATTACGCTTAATGAGTTATATAATGCGGATCGTTTTTTAGAATATATAGAAATAAGTAGTGCCGCAATTGAAAGTGCCATTAAGCTTGAAATGTATGATAAGGCTATCCTTCTATTACGTTATAGCTGTGCCAGTTATTTTCAAACGGGTGATTTACAGCTTTCTATAAGTGTCCTTGAACAATATCGTGAGTTAACCTTTCAACATGGCAACGATATTGATTTAATTCAATATTACAATTTAGCAGCCATTTATTGGGGAACATTTGGTCATTTAAAGAAATCAGAAGAGTTGATGCTGAAAGGCTTAAAAATTGCTGAAGCAATCCAGCACGTGGAGAGCATGGGGAAAATCTATAACAATCTGAGCGACTTAGAAATATCCATGGGAAGCTATCGGACAGCTAAGGAATTTGCCTTAAAGAGTTTATATTATGCGAATGCGTTTGAAATGAAGCATAAAGAGCCTTATACAGGGATTATCCATCCGAAGACAAACCTAGCTGTTGCACTTATTTGGCTTGAAGAATTTGAGGAAGCCAATACGATATTACAAGAATTAATGGCAACGATTCATCATCCACCCTATTCGAAAGTACAACTTGAGGTACTCAATGCCTATGCCTTCCTGTGTGAAAGACAGGGACGTATAAGTGAGGCCATCGATTTATATCAAAAGACAAAGCATTATGCTTTACAAAACAATGACCTTTCTCTACTTCAACTAATTTATAATTCTTTAGTGAAGCTCATTGAGGAGCAAGGCAATAAAATTGTATTATGTGCGATACAAAAGGAATATATTAATATTTTGTTAGAAATCCAGCGTGAAAACTATTCACATGTATTGTTTGAAATGGAATATAACGATCATAAGAAGCAGTTTGAAAAAAATGCCTATATTGATCCTCTGACGAATATTTACAATCGTCGCTATTTTGATGAACAGGCCAAAAAGATGGTCGAAAAGGCGGCTGAAAATCATCAGCAATTGGCCTTGATGATGGTGGATTTAGACCATTTTAAAGAAATCAATGACATGAATGGCCATTTATTTGGCGATGATGCTTTGACGAATACAGCCAAAACTTTACAGGACTATTTTCAGCCCTTTGAGTCTATTGTTGCTCGCTTTGGAGGGGATGAATTCATTGTGTTGAGTCAAGTAAAGGAAGGTGAATCAGTACAAACATTGGCTGACAACCTGTATCAAACCTTAACGGCACTATCACTAACAGTGAATAATCAAACTGTTCAGTTGGAATTTAGTATTGGTGTCAGTACGAATGATCATGGCAAAATTCAGAAAGTAGAGGAGCTTATCAAGCATGCGGATGAAGCGCTCTATAAGTCAAAGCGTAACGGCCGCAACCAAATTACGCACTATAATCATTATTGCGATGTGGGAAATGGTATTTAAAAGAGAGAGAGGCATATCTACTCGGGAAGTGCCTCTTTCGTAAAAGTGTTGCTAGTGTGATGGATTAAGCAAGCCATAAAACACAATATCTTCAAAAGTACCGTTTTTATAAATATGATCCTTTAATGTTCCCTCATAGTGCATGCCACATTTCTCCATAATTTTCCCTGAGGCAGGATTAGATTGGAAATACCGGGCATAAATACGATGATACTGTTTCTCCTGAAAGGCAAATTCAATAATCGCTTGAGCAGCTTCTGTTCCGTAGCCATTACCCCAATAGGGCTCTCCAATCCAATAAGCGATTTCTCCTCTTTGATGTTGGGATTGATTTGACAGTCCTATCGCTCCATATAATTGTCCACTTTGTTTGTCTGTTATCGCAAATTCGTAACTTCTATTTTCCTCAAAGTTTTGTTGATGTGTGGAAATCCATGATAATGCACATTCTAATGTATAAGGATAGGGTAAACTCAATGTGCTTTTATAGATCGCATAATTGTTACATAAAACACTTACTTCTTGTGCATCTGCTTGTGTAAAGAGTCGAAGTATTAAACGTGTCGTTTCTATCGTCTTTTCGGTTGGCGAATAAATCATCGAATACCCCCTTTTCAATGGTTGGATTGATTATAGCACAATAAAAAGCAAAGTAAACCAAATAATGGATATCTTATTAAATCTTGAATTGGAATAAAAATTTATTGAAAAACGATAAATTATGTGGTAAATTAAACAGGATAATAAATAAAAGAGGTGCGTAAGATGAAACGAGAAACGCTCTTTTTAAAGATAGCTGTTTTTCTAATAGGTATACCCGTTCTTGCCTTATGTGTATGGGTGGTGCCTCATGTTGCTTTAAATACAGTGGAGCATTCTCCCATTCTAACCATTGTTGCTTTAATTGGCGTCTATGCAACGGCTATTGCTTATTTTGTTGCGCTATTTACAACGATCAAGCTATTAAGCTATATTGACCAAAACATCGCATTTTCAGAGCTGTCAGTGAAAGCTTTAATTAAGATCAAATATTGTGCAATTCTTATTAGTAGTGTTTACGTGGTTGGCATGCCACTGATATACTATGCTGCGGAAGTAGACGATGCCCCAGGTCTTATACTTATTGGAATGGTCATTATTTTTGCTTCCTTTGTCGTGGCAGTCTTTGCTGCTGTGCTGCAAAAGCTTCTAAAAAATGCCATCGATATCAAATCAGAAAATGATCTAACGGTTTGAGGTGAATACTATGGCAATGATCATTAACATTGATGTAATGCTGGCGAAACGAAAAATGAGTGTTACAGAGCTTTCAGAAAAAGTTGGCATCACGATGGCGAACCTTTCGATTTTAAAAAACGGCAAGGCCAAAGCCATCCGCTTTTCAACATTAGAGGCTATTTGTGAGGCATTGGATTGCCAGCCTGGCGATATTTTGGAATATCGGAAGAACGAGGAACTACAAAAATAAGGATCTGCGTAAAGCAGATTCTTTTTTTTGTAGAAATTATTGCCAAATGAAGTCATCCTATGCTAGGATAAAGAATAGATATATCGACAGGCAGTCGGTCAATTATAAGGAGGTGTCTTATGAGGGAAATAAAAAAAGCGGAAGAACGCAGAAATGAAATATTAGATGCTGCGGATGAATTATTTGCACAGAAGGGATTTGATGGCACTAGTACGAGTAATATTTTGGAAAAAGTAGGCATTGCTCGAGGCACTCTCTATTATCATTTTAAATCTAAGGAAGATATTATGGATGCGCTCATTGAGCGTTATACAAGCACGATGCTAGCAAAGGCGAAAAACGTTGCAGCAGACAAGACTATAGCTGTAAATGAGCGGATATTGCGCGTTGTCATGGCATTGAATATGCAAAATGAACAGGGTGGACAGGAAATGATGGAGCATGTTCATAGGCCGCAAAATGCTTTGATGCACCGTAAAATACAGCAAGTGGTCATCAATCAAGTACCACCAATCCTCACTGCCATTATTCGTGAGGGCATTGAGCAAGGTATTTACCAAACGCCTTATCCCTATGAGTGTATGGAAATGATTATTGCTTATACCAATACGGTATTCGATGATGATCTCGTCTTGATGACAGATGAGGAAAGAGCTGCCCGTATTCCGGCATTGATTTTTAATATTGAAAGAATGCTAGGGGTGGAGAATGGTAGCTTATTGTATATGATGCAAATGTTTGGAGATAAGGAAGAAGGCAGTACGAACTAAGTTTTTTAGGTCTTGTTAGGTTTGATGGCGGTTAACAATATACAAAGAGGTGACTTATGTATTGGAAAATTGTTCGAAATGATATGGCAAATAGCAAGCTAATTACAGGTATGACCATGCTATTTGTGGCGGTAGCAGCTTTACTTGTCACACTATCAGCAATACTTATTGTCCATTTGACAAGTGCAATTGACACGCTGATGAAACAAGCAGAAACGTCTCATTTTCTTCAGATGCATGCAGGGGAAATCGATCAAGTGCGGCTGACTGAATTTGCAGAGCAAAATAAATATGTAGATGAATATCAAATGAATGAATTTCTAAATGTGGAGGGCACGAAGATCAATATTGCGGGTACCACCTTGGCACATAGTGTGCAGGACAATGGTTTCAGCACACAAAGTGAGAAATTTGATTATTTACTTGATCTTGATGGTCATGTGATTGAAGTGGCAAATGGTGATATTTATGTACCTGTAAGCTATTGGAAGGACGGCATCGCTGACTTGGGGGATACTGTCATCGTTCATGATCAAACCTTTACAATAGCTGGATTTCTAAGGGATTCACAGATGAACTCTATGCTGGCTTCCTCCAAACGCTTTCTTGTCAGTGAACAAGATTATGCAGCAATCCAGGAAGCGGGAACAGTTGAATATTTAATTGAGTTTCGTTTGAAAAATTTGGCGGATTTAAAGAAGTTTGAAGAGGCCTATACAAGTGCAGGGCTAGAAGCAAACGGACCAACCATTACTTATAAGCTTTTTCAAATGCTGAATGCCATATCAGATGGACTTATGATTGCTGTTATCTTACTCATCAGTGTCCTTGTAGTCGCTATTGCTTTTATGTGTATTCGATTTACATTGCTCACTAAAATAGAAGAGGATTATAGAGAAATCGGTGTGATGAAAGCAATTGGCCTACGAGTGGCAGATATACAGAAAATGTATCTAGCCAAATATGGCGTTATAGCTGTGATTGGTTGTATGCTCGGTTTTGCCTGTTCCTTCTTCCTTCGAGATATTCTATTAGAAAATATCCGTCTGTTCATGGGAGAAACGGACAAAGTTTCACTCATTTGGTTGTTCACGGGTCTGGGATTGTTGCTCGTATTTTTCGTGATTATGGGCTATGTACGATCGGTACTCAAACAGTTTCGCAAGCTATCAGCCACGCAGGCGATGCGTTTTGGCACAACACAAGGAAAAGTGCAGCATACAAAATTATTGAACCTTAGCGCCAATAAAAGACTACCGATCAATCTTTTTCTTGGCATGAAGGATGTATTATCACGAAAAACACTTTATGCGACAATGCTCGCAGTATTAGTATTGGCAACATTTATTATTATCGTGCCTCAAAACTTACACAACACAATTGCAGCTAAAAGCTTTATTACGTATATGGGTATTGGGAACAGTGACATCCGAATTGATATCCCACAAGGCAAGCAAAATGAACAACAGGTGGCAGCGGTGAAGGATATGCTTGAGCATGACACAGCCATTAAGAATTATACTGTTTTGACAACAAAAAAATTCACAACGATTGCCGAGGACGGAACAGCGCAAAACCTAAAAATAGAGCTGGGTGACCATACGATATTCCCCTTAGAATATGCACACGGAGAGGCTCCAGTCGCTCCTAATGAAGTGGCACTTTCGGTGCTCAATGCAGAGGAGCTTCAAAAAAAGGTTGGCGATAGTTTAGCAGTAGTCATTAATGGAGAGAAGAAAAATTTGAGGGTCAGCGGTATTTATTCAGATATTACCAATGGCGGCAAGACTGCTAAGGCAGCTTTCTCTGACCAGTCTACGGATAGCATGTGGAGTGTCATCTATAGTACGATGGCTAATCCATCGCTTGTTGCAGATAAACGGGCGGAATATGCAAAAACCTTCTCGTTTGCCAAGGTGTCAGGTATTGATGATTATATTCATCAAACTTTTGGCACGACGATTCATGCCATCGAAAAGGCAGCTCGTGCAGCACTCGTCATTGCCTTATTGCTGTGTGTGCTCGTGACATTATTATTTATAAATATGCTGATTGCGAAGGATCAAGCACCCATCGCTATTATGAAGGCATTAGGATTCACGAATGTCGATATAGCTACACAATATGCAGCACGTTCGATTTTTGTATTACTGCTTGCCATCTCGATGGGGACGTTGCTCGCAAACACGTTAGGTGAATATTTAACTAGTACGGTCATTGCCTCATTCGGGGCGGCATCATTTGATTTTATGATTAATCCACTAGCAGCTTATGTTTTTTGCCCACTAGCGCTTACAAGCGTTGTACTGCTAGCTACGCTAATTGGTACGTCAAGGGCAGGGCAGGTAAAAATTATTGAGCATATAAAGGAGTAGAACCTATGAATATAGTAAGTGGTGAGCAAATAGTAAAGTCGTTTCAGGTAGGCAAAGAACAGCATCCCGTTTTACTGGATGTATCAGTTGCAATCAATCAAGGAGAGTTTATCTCCATTATGGGCCCATCAGGCTGTGGTAAATCGACATTGTTGTATGCCCTTAGCGGGATGGACAGTATTGATCAAGGTCAGGTCATCTTTGATGGAATGGATTTAACGACATTAAGTGACAAAGAACTGGCTGATTTGCGTAGAACGAAAATGGGCTTTGTCTTTCAGCAGCCGACCTTTCTAAAAAGCTTAAATATCCTTGATAATATCCTGTTACCTGCGATGCGTGATGAGCGAAAAAATGTGAGGGCCTTAACAGAAAGGGCACTACAGATTATGAACAAAATGGGGATTGCAGACTTGGCAAAGCGAGATATTACACAGGTTTCTGGTGGGCAGCTTCAACGGGCAGGCATTTGCCGCGCCTTGATTAGCAACCCGCAAGTGATCTTTGGAGATGAACCCACAGGCGCATTGAATTCAACGTCTGCTCAGGAAATCATGGATTTATTAGCCTCCATCAATAGTGAAGGTACAACGGTGATGCTTGTGACCCATGACCCAAAAATTGCCGCAAGAACAGAGCGTATCCTTTTTATGTCTGATGGCGCTATCGTGAATGAACTGAGATTGCCTCGATTCACAGGCGCCGATTTAGACGATCGAATGGTCAAAGTTGTCTCTTCTATGCAAAAAATAGGTATTTAGCTTGAAGAAATCCGTAATGATTTAAAAATTACGGATTTTTTTTTGATAAAATGAATCGCATTCGTTATGGCATCCGTCAGTAGTGTAGGAAGTAGGTGAGGGCAATGATGGCTATTGAACAGATAATCGAGGAGCACGGTGATTACTTACTTAAGGTCGCCTATCTCTATGTGAAAAATAAGGCAACGGCGGAGGACATCGTGCAGGATGTGTTCATCGCCTTTTATCAAAAGCAGGGACAGTTTCGTCAGGAAGCATCCTTACGTACATATCTAGTGAAAATGACGGTTAATCGAAGTCACGATTATTTACGAAGTTGGAAAAGTAAACGACTGACATTGTTTGAAAAGATCACGGGACGCACAACGGCTATGACACCTGAAAAGGAGATACTAGAGAAAACTGTAAAAAAAGAGCTGGTGGAGGCATTGTTTACATTATCAGTTGCCTATCGAGAGGTCTTGATTTTGTATTATTTTGAGGAGATGTCGACAGTGGAAATTGCACAGCTTGTACACTGTCCAGAAGCAACGATTCGCACAAGATTACAGCGAGCTCGTAAACAATTAGCAACAGCAATGGGTGACTTTGATTGGGAGGTGCTACGCCATGAATCAATTTAAAGAGGAACTATTAAAGGAGCTACAAGATGTCAAGCTTTCACAGCAGCGCAAACAAGTAATCGCGGAGAAAGCACAACGAAAAGTTCAACGCAAAGCAGGTAATCAATGGACGTATCGTATCGTATTCGCAACCTTTACTATTTTTGTTATCGGTTTTAGCTATATCTTGACACAGCAGAAGGGGCAACAGAGTTCAAGCCATCAGGCGGCTAGCCTACAGTCGGATACTTGGCATTGGTGGTCACTTTTTGCTTCGGATTATGTAAGAGGCTTTATTTTATTGAGCATTTTTATAGGGGCGACCATTATTGTCAAACGCTATCTATTGAAAAAGGGATATGGTTTACCTGTTTGTATTGAATGTGGGGAGAGTTGGTCTGAGAAGGATGCACGTAAATTATATCGCAAAAATAGTGAAATTGTGTGCCCTCATTGTGGACAAAAACAATACCGCACAAAAAAATCCATGCAAATCAGTGGTGTAATGACGATGCCAGTGCCGTTGCTGATTATGTTGCAGCATGTTTTCCATCATTTTGTTATTGGTCTCATTTTCTTTTTAGTGGGCATGTTCTTTTACCATTATCAAATTGCGCCATATGTGTTTAAGCTACAAGAGAAAGATCCGATGAATGAACCTTTATGGTAATGATTTCGGCAGGAAATTGCTAGGCTAATCTAGCAATTTCTTTTTTTATTCTAAAATAGATTGACAATGGTTTTCATTTGCTTTATCTTTGTGTTAACTTATTTTTATTATTAGTTAACGCACAAGGGGAGGCTTTTTACATTGAAAAAAGGAAGTACATATCAATATGTGTTAGCAGCATTTGGGGCAGCAATAATCGCAGTTTTAGCACAGGTAACAATCCCACTACCACTTATCCCGATTACAGGTCAAACGTTAGCAGTTGGCATCATCGTGACGATTTTAGGGACAAGATTAGGCACGTTATCTGTTCTATTATATATTTTACTAGGGGCAGCAGGTTTACCTGTATTTAGCGGTATGTCAGGTGGACTTGGGATTTTAGTTGGTCCAACAGGTGGATATATTGTAGGCTTCCTTGCCACAGCTATTATTATGGGCTTATACTTAGATAAATTTGGTATTACATTTACTCAAGCTATTATTGCGAATATCATTGGGATGATTGTTACATTAGCGTTTGGGACAGTGTGGTTAAAAATTGTAGCAGATTATACATGGACAGCTGCCTTTATGGGTGGTGTTGCACCATTTATCGTGGTAGGTATTGTCAAAGCGGTACTTGCAGCATGGATTGGTGTAATTGTTCGTCGTCGCTTAGAAAGAGCGCACTTAATTGAAGCAATAGCATAGGACATGGGAGGAATTGTTTTGGCAACATTATGGACAGGTGGTAAGATTTACACGATGGCTCAGGTTGGTGAAACAGTGGATGCAGTCCTTGTTGAAGATGGAAAAATTGTGGCGACAGGCTCAGTGGAGAGCTTGTCGCCACTAGCTGCTTCTATCCAACATTTAGAGGGCAATATCATGTATCCAGGCTTTGTCGACAGTCATTTACATATTATTGGCTACGGGGAAAAGCTCAAGCATCTTGATGTATCGGCAGTTACGAGTAAAGAGGCGTTGCTTGTGAAACTTCAGGAGCAAATGGCTGAGGCGTCAGCACATGAATGGGTCATTGCGATTGGACTAAACGAAAACCAATTTGAAGAGCCCATTTTCCCGACCTTAGCGGAGCTAGATGCCCTTGGAGATGCTCATTTAATCATTAAACGGAGCTGTCATCATTTGATCCTAGCCAATTCCAAGGCACTCGCTTTTGCAGGAATTACAAATAAGACTCCTTCGCCAGAGGGGGGTGTCATTGACAAAGTAGATGGTCAGCTCACAGGGATACTAAAGGATGCAGCATTGTATTTAATTGTTAACCAGATGCCACATATTACACCTGCGTATATTGAGGATGCACTGATAAAGGCGGTGACCTCATTGCAATCCTATGGTTTAGTAGGGGGACATTCAGAGGATTTAAGCTATTATGGACCGCCAGGCCAGCCGATTCAGGCTTATCGCAAAATAGTAGAGGCACAGCAATCCTTTAAGGTGCATTTATTACAGCATCATACAGTCTTTGAAGATGTTGCGAAGATGGATTTAGCTTCCTCACCATTTTTGGAGTTTGGTGCGATGAAAATTTTTATTGATGGAGCCTTTGGAGGTCGTACGGCTGCACTACGTCAGCCTTACTGTGATGATTCGTACAATGCAGGGATGCTTATTCATACAACTGAGCAATTAACAAGCTATGTTCAGCTGGCACGTCAATATGGACAAACCGTTGCCGTGCATGCCATTGGCGATTTAGCAATAGACACGATTTTAGACGTTTTTGCGGCATATCCTCCTCAGGAAGGTCAGCTTGATCGCGTGATTCACTGTAGCTTAGTCGATGAGGAACTATTAGCCAAGCTAGCTGCATTACCAGTGGCAGTGGATATGCAGCCGCAGTTTGTACAGGGAGAATACCAAGCAGAGCTATCGAGACTTGGGGAGGAGCGCGCACATGGC
The DNA here is from genome assembly GCF_028872195.1 of Lysinibacillus sp. G01H. Taxonomy (NCBI): domain Bacteria; kingdom Bacillati; phylum Bacillota; class Bacilli; order Caryophanales; family Bacillaceae; genus Lysinibacillus; species Lysinibacillus sp. G01H. The sequence continues at coordinate 1,860,301 of NZ_CP118397.1, forward strand.
TTACATCCTTTAAAATCACTTCTTGACAGAGGGCTGATTGTCGCAGGCGGAAGTGATGCGCCAATTGAAGTGCCAAACCCGTTGCATGGTATTTATGCGGCTGTCACTAGAAGAAATTTTGGGGAGACACATGATGGCTATAACCCTCATGAGAAAATTTCCCGATTTGAGGCAGTCCGTTTGTACACAGTAGGGGCGGCTGAAATAATTGGACAGCAATTTATGCGTGGCAAAATTGCAGAAGGCTTTGCAGCAGACTTTACGATTTTACAAGAGGACGTTTTTACAGTAGAGATGGAGCAGTTTCCACACATTCAAGTCGCATGCACGGTTGTGAATGGTCAGATAGTATATGAAAATCGCTGAGAAGGTTATCCTTCACAGCGATTTTTTTATGGGACTATTGTTTGTCAGCTAGTTGTTTTACTTGTTGTTCTAAGGTCGACACACGTTTTGATAAGTCCTCTACTTGCTGTTGCATGGTTGGTGGAGGAGACACAGGGGCAGTGGATTTCATTTTTTTGATCATATGGATCATCACGAAAAAGATTGCTAGAAACATACATAAAAGAACGGTTGTACTAATGATATCACCAAGGTTGAATTTCATGTTTGCGCTCCTTTCTGTAGTGGGTATCTAGTTATATACAGGGTGACATGCTAAAAAGTTTCAAAAAAATGGTGAATGTCACGATTAATACAAAAATTGACGCCTACTTTGGTGTAGAGGAGTGCTATTTTATTGGCTTTGAGGAATGGGCCATAGCAGTCAAAACATACGTTAGTAGTGAGCGATTTTAACAGCATGATAGGGGTGAGTATGTGCACAAGGCAGGACAAGTTATGCGACAGGCTGTCCATAATATTTATGTTTATCGATTCGATTATGTACAGGTTTTCGCATTAATTAGAATCTTTCAGTTTTTATTAATGATCCCTGTAACCTCTATCGTCTTGAAGCTCATGCTACGAGTAACTGGGTTTACACATATTACTGAGCAAAATTGGCAAAGCTTTGTGACGCATCCCTTTGTGATGATAATGATTTGTCTATTAATTTTGCTGTTTTTATTATTTGTATATTATGAGATGGGCTTTCTATTTCTCATGGCCTTTCATCAGCAACGAGGACTTCGCTACCGATTTCTTCCTTTATGGCAACAATTAAATCGCAAGGTTGTTTATTTTTTTAGTGTGCAAGTTTTATTTCTCATCGTCTATCTAGCGCTATTAATGCCACTAGCTTCCTTTATGCTACCCCTTACATTGACTCAATCCATCTCCCTACCACCTTTTCTAACTGAAGAAATCATGAGTAGTCGAGCGGGTAGGCTAGCATATGCTGTGGTGGCAAGCATCATTGTGATGATAGGCATTCGAAGTATCTTAACGTTACCTATCTTTACAATCCAGCCGAACATCTCAATTTTGCGTTCTTTTAAGCAAAGCTGGCGATTTTCCAAGCGTGGATTATTTGAACTAGTCGTGCTACTAGCTATGCTTTTAACAGGTCATCTGTTGATGATGCTTGGTATAACAGTGGTCGCTACGTTTCCACTCTATTTAATTGAACGTTTAATGCCAAGTGCAGCCTTGATTACGGCTGGGCTGACACTAGCCTTTTTAGAAATGGTCTTTGTGGTGCTATTTAGTTTATTACAGGCGATGTTTTCACAAGTTATGGTCGCCATCACGTATAATACGCCAGTGATGGGTAAAATCAGCGCTACTACACATCGGAAGCGGCGCTATAAGCCATTGCTGTTGATCAGTGGCATTGTGTTTCTCGTATTAAGTATGATGAATATCAATTCCTTAGAGAAAAGTGTCTATGCACCAGATACCAAAATTATTGCCCACCGCGGCTATGTAGCAGGTAATGTAGAAAATACAATTAGTGGATTGGTGAGTGCAGCCAATGCGGGGGCAGATTTAATTGAAATCGACATTCAACAAACTGTGGATGGGGAATTCGTTGTCTTCCATGATCGAACATTACGAAGGTTAGCAGGTAAAAATGGTGTCATTGCGAATATGACCCTGAGCGAACTAAAAACGTTAACCATTCATCAAAATGGCTTTAGCGATAAAATTGCTTCATTAGATGATTGTATTGAAATTGCCAAAGCGTTAGATGTGGCGCTACTAATCGAATTAAAGGTGCATGGTCAGGAAACGGAAGATGTTTTACCTAAATTAGTAGAGAAGCTACGAAAATACAAGGTGCTAGATTCCTACTATGTGCAATCCGCCGATGGACAAAAAATGACGCAATTAAAAAAATTGGTGCCGAATTTGCGTGTCGGTATTGTTTATGCACTCAATATTGGACCAATGGAGGAAAATGTTGATTTTATCGCACTGGAGGAATCCTGGGTAACGGAGCAGCTTATCGAAGAATTGAAGCAACATCCGACCGATTTATTTGTTTGGACACTCAATGACGATCGCTCCCTGCAAACCTTCATCGAAAAAAATGTCAGCGGCGTCATCACCGACCATCCTGACGTCGCCCGCGAGCTAAGAACTCAGCAAAGCGAAAACCAATATTTCTTACAACGCATCCTGAATCGGCTGAGATTTATCTTTTGATGGGGGTAGAATAAAATCGCGAAGAAGCGAATATCCGCGGAGAGAAGGTAGATACCCGCGAAAGCAAAGCTCTAGCCATAAAAATGGAGACAGTTTGTAACCTTTTTCTTGTGTATACGACTACTTTATTGAATTCGGGAAAATGAAGGAGATGCTTTTTGTATGAAAATGACGAAGGTCGTACCATTTGCTATGTCAGCATTATTATTAGGGGGCGCGATTGGAGCTCCAACTGCATCAGCGAACGAAGGGGAACCTACTGTGATTAACGCAGAAACTTCAGTGCAACAAGTGCAGCCTATTTTTATTAAAGTGACAGGTACTGTTGAAAACGTAGAAGTACGTGAAAATGCCACATACTATACAGTGGTGGATGGTGACAATACAAATATTGTGATTGCCAATAAAGACTCATTAGTTTTCGACAATATGGGAAAAGAAGCCAAGCTTCAAAAAGGAAATAAGGTCTCAGCTTACTCTTATGCCAAGAAGCCGATGCTTGCGATTTATCCACCACAATACAACCCAGAAGTAATCATTGTAGAAACAGAAGAAATGGGTAGCGTGGAAGTGGATTTCTTCAATAAAGATTTAGTGGATACTGAAAATAACCTTAAGTTAAATGTTGGGGAAGACACGAAGCTAGCAAGTGCTACTGGTAAAGATGTGAAAGTGGACGATTTAAAAGAGCAGCATTTAGTGGTGTTCTACACAATCGCAACAATGAGCATCCCTGCTCAAACACCGCCATCAAAAGTGATCGTATTAGATACGATTGAGAAGGAAGAACCTGTTGAAGTGGATCCAGTTCCAACACCAGAACCAGCTCCAGTTGATTCAGCGGTTCAAGAAATTATCAATAAAGACTTTTACGAAGTAGATGGGACTAAAATGGTGCCGCTACGCTTAATCGCTGAAAAGCTAGGCTTTACGGTGGAAGTAACGCCAAAAGGTGCCATTGTTTCAAAAGGAGCCCTTTCGTATACAATTACGCGAGGTCAAAAAGAATATGGTTATAATAAAGCGCTTCGCCAATTTAAAGTAGCCCCTGCTTTATTAGAATCCGGCAAAACATATGTACCTGTTGAATTTGTTGAAGAATTAACAAAATAATCTCGTCATCCCCCTTTATGGTTTCTACCATGAAGGGGGATTTTTTATGAGAAAAAATAGTTGTAGAAAAATATTTTGAAAAAGGTTTAGAGAGCATTATGAGACAACTGAAATTGGTTTTTTGTGGAGTATTCATTTTACACTTATGAGAAATAAGTGGCTTTAGAGAGAAAAAATCATACGTAAAATAAAATCCTGAGTATTGACAATTATCGAACTATTATTTAAAATTCAAAACAAATCCACATAAATACAGAAATAAAGTGTTGGATTTGTGGATTTTGTTGGATTTAACTTTGTGTTTGGAGTGATGATGTGTGTCTCTTTCGTTTGAGGAACGTAAAAAAGTGATTTTAGATATTTTAGATTTAGAAGGAAAAGTAAAGGTAAGTGATGCAGAGCAGCTATTAAATGTTTCAGGCGAGACTATACGTAGAGATATGGATCGATTGGAGAAAGAAGGGCTTCTACACAAAGTCTATGGGGGGGCTGTGAAGGCAAAGGAAAAGTATGAGAGGACCTTTGAACAGAAAACGTCACTTAACAATATAGAGAAGAGAAGGATTTGTAAGGCTGCTGCAAGTATTGTGGAAGACGGTGATGTTATTTTTATCGGTCATGGTACAACAGCCTATGAAATCGTTCGTTATTTAGGTGATAAGCCCAACGTCATTGTCGTCACCAATTCACTCCCAGTTTTATCATTAGCCGCAGAATGCTTTCAAGGGAAGGTGCTCTTTGCGGGAGGAGAATATGAACATCGACAAAAATTTATGGGAGGTCCATTAGCTGATTTATTTTTTAATCAACTAAAGGCAAATAAAGCTTTTGTTGCTGCAGGTGGGATTTCGTTAGCTGATGGTATTACCGACTATGATATTACGGGCGCAGCGATTTCAAAGAAATTAATAGAGCGGGCAGAAAATACGATTATTTTAGCGGACCATACGAAATTTGGTGTCTCTACATTTGCGCATATTTGTCATTTAGAGGACGTTTCGATGGTGATTACAGATCAAAAGAGCTCCACACAATGGCAGGAACGATTACAGCAGAAAAAAGTGGAGTTATTCATTGCAGGTGAAATGTTGGATGACGTCAATGTATAGGAAGGTGGAAACTATGGACTATTTTGCAAATAAACAGGCAACCTTACAAAAATCAATTGACTGGTGGAATCCAGGAAAAACGAAACAGTGGCAAATCGATGGTGTCGATGTCGTTATCGGGAAACGAGAGGGCTATTATTTTTACGATGTGGATGGCAAAAAATTAATGAATGCGCATCTCAATGGCGGAACGTATAACCTTGGCCATCGTAATCCAGAAGTCATTGCTGCATTAGTGGAAGGAACCAATTATTTTGATATTGGCAATCATCATTTTCCATCTACTGCACGTGCACAGTTAGCTGAAAAATTAGCAGCCTGCACACCAGAAGGCTTAACATATTCTATTTTCTCTAGTGGTGGAAGTGAAGCAATTGATGTTGCCCTAAAGTGTGCGCGTTATGCTACAAAACGTAAGAAAACGATTTCCATTAAAAATGGATATCATGGGCACACAGGTCTTGCAGTTTCGCTTGGCAATGAACGCTATTCAAAACCGTTTTTAAGTGAGGGCAGTCCACATGAATTTGTGCACGTGCCATTCAATGATCTTGCGGCAATGGAACGTGAGCTTGCTAGAGGGGATGTAGCTAGCGTAATTATCGAGACCATCCCTGCGACATATGGGTTCCCCTTGCCCACTGCTAATTACTTGGCTGATGTCAAATCACTTTGTGAACGATACGGGACATTATATATTGCAGATGAGGTGCAAACAGGCTTAATGAGAACAGGTAAACTGTGGGGTATTGAGCACTATGGTGTGAAACCAGATATTCTGGTGACAGCAAAGGGTCTAAGTGGCGGTATTTATCCAATTGCAGCTACAGTGGTCAATGAACGAGCAGGCGGCTGGATGGAAGAAGATGGACTAGCCCATATTTCTACATTTGGTGGAGCAGAACTAGGTTGTGTAGTGGCGATGAAAGTATTAGAAATCTCCCAACGTCCTGAAGTAGTAAAGAATGTAGAATATGTTGCTCGTTATCTACGAAGTGGCTTAGAGCGTATTCAACAACAATATCCAGATTTCTTTGTGGGCATTCGTCAGCTTGGCGTTGTTATGGGCCTAGAGTTTAATCATCCTGAAGGGGCTAAATATGTGATGAGCTCCTTGTACAAACATGGGGTATGGGCTATTTATTCAATGCTGGATACACGTGTGTTGCAATTTAAGCCAGGGCTATTATGTGATAAAGCGTACTGTGATGAATTGCTTGAAAAATGTGAGGCGGGCATTAAAGAAGCAGCGCAGCTTGTAAAATTTGCACGCTATTAAAGGAAAGAAAGCTTGTCAATTTAGTAAACAGGGGGTTTTCTAGATGGGTCAAATGGATTTCATAGATTTAGAATTGGTCCTTTCCAACTTTCATCAAGCAGCAAATGATGCATTAAAGGAGTTTAGTTGTTTACTAGAAGCATCTTGTAAAATGATTGATTATTCCGAAAATGCAACGTATCTCGTAGAAGATGGGCAGGGCAAAAAATATATTCTGAGGATCAGCCGACCAAATTACCATAGAAAAGAGGAAATCGAAGCGGAGATTGCCTGGTTAAACTCGCTCCATGAGCAATCTCCTATTGATGTATCATTACCGATGCGAGCAGATGACGGTGACTACGTACATGCTCATTCGTATAATGACACGATATATTATAGCACATTATTTACATTTTTGGAGGGCACTGCTCCTGATGAGAATAATGAAGATGATTTAATTCAGCAATTTGAAACATTAGGCGAAATAACAGCCATGTTCCATAAACATACAATCGAGCAGCATGATTATTACCAAGCCTTTCAGCGCATGACATGGGATTATGATACGATTCTAGGTCAATCTCCGAAATGGGCGAGATGGCAGGATGGACTTGGAATGACCCCTGCACGAATCGCTTTATATGAGGAAGCATCACATATCATTCAAAAGAAGCTTGAGGCATTTGGGAAAGATAAAACAAGATTTGGCCTTATCCATGCGGATCTACGCTTAGCTAATTTACTCATCTATGGGGATGAAATTAAAGTGATTGATTTTGATGATTGTGGTTTTGGGTGGTTTTTATATGATTTAGCCACATCGGTGAGCTTTATTGAGCATATGCCGTATCTTGATGAGTTGATCGCTTCATGGGTTAAGGGCTACTGCAAAATTCGATTATTAACAGACGAAGAAAAAGAGATGATCCCAACTTTTATATTAATGAGAAGACTACAGCTTATTTCGTGGATTGGAAGTCGAGATAATGAGACAACGCGCTTACTTGGTGAAAATTACACGCTTCAGAGTGATGATTTAGTGAAAACCTATGTAGAAAAGTATCAAGACTGTAACAACTAAATAACGATAAAAGGTGGCGAATAACATGTCTTCCAAAAAGGATGAAATCATCGTATTAAAGAAAGCCCTTACACCCATCCATTTATGGACAATTGGCGTCGGCATTGTGATTTCTGGTAACTACTTTGGCTGGAATTTTGGTTTAAGTCAATCTGGTTTTTTAGGAATGCTCATTGCCACATTATTTATGGCGATTATGTATTTAACGATGACCTTAGGTATTTCTGAATTATCGACGATGTTACCTTATGCAGGAGGCCCTTACTCCTTTGCTCGACGGGCGATGGGTCGTTATATCGGTTTTATTACAGGGGTTGGTGTCGTGCTGCAATATGTCATTGCCGCACCAATTATTGCGATTGGTATTGGGGGTTATATTAGCTTTTTATTTCCAGCCGTACCGACAGTGGTGGCAGCTGCCTTTATGTATGCTTTGTTCATGGGTGTTCACATTATTGGTATTAAGGAATACGCCACAATCGAAATGGTGCTTGTCTTTATCGCGTTAGGGTTATTAGTATTAATGTATTTCGTTGGATTGCCGCAAATTAATGTAGGCCATTTATTCCCTGAGAGTGGTGATCTTATACCAGGTGGATTTAAAGGTATCTGGTCAGCATTGCCCTATGCGATGTGGCTATTCCTAGCAATCGAGATGTTGCCTATGTTATCGGAGGAGACGAGAGATGTACAGAAGGACATGCCAAAGGGGTTAATTTCAGGTATGGTGACCTTGCTGATTTTATCCATTTTGACAACAACTGTTGCCATTGGGCTAGCTGGCATCGATGTTATGACGGTTGCTGAAGATCCATTGCCAGCAGCGATTGCCGCTGTGTTTGGAAATACGTATTGGTTGGCGCAGATTTTAGCATCTGTAGGCTTAGTAGGACTAATTGCAAGCTTTTCAGGCGTGATTTTGGCCTACTCTCGTCAGGTCTATGCTTTATCACGTGCAGGCTATTTGCCAAGCATGTTATCGAAGATGCATAAAAAGCGTCAGACACCATATATGGCCATTATTTTGCCAGGCTTTATCGGGTTAGTGTTAGTCATTTTATTTAATCCAGATGATTTAATTTTAATTTCTACATTTGGGGCATTAGTATCGTATATTACGATGAATTTATCGGTGCTGATTTTGCGTAAAAAAGAACCTCATTTAGTGCGTACCTTTAAGACACCACTGTATCCCTTTACGCCTATTGTCTCACTTGTGCTAGCCGTCATTGCTATCTTTGCGAGCTTCTTTGCAAATTTGACTTTTTTCATCGTTTGTTTGGCTGTTTTTGCTGTGGCAACGGTCTATTATTGGGTGTGGGCAAGACACCATATTAATGAGGATGCACCAGAGGAACGCTTTGCGAAGGACGCTAAGGTGCAGGTAGAGGTGCAAGCACCAGTATCGCCAATAGAGGCTATACGAGAATAAATAAAGGGATGGGTTTTCCTATGACAAAAGTGGAATGGGTCATTTTTGATAAGGATGGAACAATCATTGAAATGGATTCTTTATGGATTGCCTGGGCAAAAAATTTATATGTCAATTTAACTGAAAATTCAGACTTAAAAATCTGTTTTTCCTTACAAACCTTTTTAAGAAACATAGGGGTTAACGACAATGGAGCAACGATTGACCCAACGAGTCCTCTAGCCATTGGAAGTATACAAGAAGCTGAGACGATCGTGGCATTTTTACTCTATCAGCAGGGAATCCCATGGAGCAAAGGGGTAACACTGGCGAGAGCAGCTTCCAACTTAGCCACATCACAGCAGGAAAATAGCGAGGTACAGGCATTACCTGGTATTCGTAATCTTTTAATAACCTTAAAAAATCAAGGGATGAAATTAGGAGTGATTACAGCTGATCAAACGGCACGAGCCAAATCACATTTACAACAGCTAGAGTTATTAGCTTTGTTTGAATTCGTTCTAGGCAGTGACCAAGCTACATCCAGTAAGCCCTTCCCAGACTTAGCATATGTGGCAAAGGAACAATTTCAAGTACCACTTGAGAAAGCTGTGATGATTGGCGATTCGAATGCAGATATGCTCTTTGCTAAAAATGCTGGCATGTGTTTTTCAATTGGCATTATTCCTGTAGCCACATACCCAAAGGATTATTTACCTGATGCAACCACAATCATTGAAGCGTATGACGAATCTGTTCTCACCATGCTAATCGAAAAGGAGTGAGCATATGGACAATCAGCTAATTGCCAAGATTACTGAATTGGTATTGGAAAAACTATCGCAAGGCTCTCAGCCTGAACTAGCTTCTAAAATATTAACAAATGAAGAATTACAGGAATGGCAATCATTTCGATTAATAAAAGAAAATCACCATCAGATGCAGCAATCAACTGTCCCTTCCTATGAAGCATTATCTACGCATGAATTACAGCATTGGCAAAGTCTGCACCAGCAATCATCAGGCACTGTCTCTGTAGCTAATTCGAGCGACTTAATTGCCCTAAAAAAATTTACATGACGGGAGGTTCGTCATATGGTGAGCGATCAAGATTTGGTTTCGATACAAGAGGCAAGAGACGGTATAGCAGCCGCTTCGATTGCGCAAAAAATGTATGCCAGCTTTACGCAAGAGCAGGTCGATCGAATTGTCGAGGTCATTGCCCAAGCTGCGTATAAACAGGCAGAAAATCTAGCCGTATTAGCTGTTACGGAAACAAAGATGGGCATTATTGAACATAAAAAAATAAAAAATGAACTGGCTTCTCAAGGTGTCTATGAAGCCATTCGGCATGAAAAGACAATTGGCATTATACACGAGGATAGGGTAGCAAGGCAGGTGGAAATTGCTTATCCATTCGGTGTTATTGCGGCAGTTACACCTGTCACGAACCCGACTGCTACAGCCATTTTTAAAACGCTAATTGCCTTAAAGGCGCAAAATGCCATTGTCTTTAGTCCTCATCCAACAGCAGTCAACTGCACCATTGAGGCATTGAAAATTTGTCAGCAGGCAGCCGTTCAGGCAGGAGCACCAGAGGGACTTATTCAATGGATTAGCCATCCAACATTAAAAGGAACAGAGGAACTTATGCATCATCGTGATGTACAGCTCATTTTAGCAACTGGTGGAGCAGGGCTTGTCAAAGCTGCCTACAGCTCAGGGAAACCAGCCTATGGTGTTGGCCCTGGGAATGTTCCTGTCTATATTGATCGCACAGCAAATGTGAACGAGGCAATGAAACAAATTATCGATAGTAAATCTTTTGATAATAGTACTATCTGTGCCACAGAGCAAGCTATTGTCGTGCATCAGGAGGTAAAAGCGCAGGTGATGGCTGCTTTAGCAGAAAATGGGGCCATCCTTCTTAGCGGGCAGGACAAGGAAAAATTAGCAAAGGTAATTTCACCAGTAGCTCGTACATTAAATAGCCAAATTGTTGGGAAGCCAGCAACCGTAATTGCCCAAATGGCCAATATTGATGTCCCTCGACATACACGTGTATTAGTGGCGGAGGAACAGGAGATTGGGAAGGAGTATCCATTTTCCATGGAAAAGCTTTCTCCTATCTTAGGTCTTTATACGGCTCGCTCGCAGGAAGAAGCCGTAAAGATTTGCCGTCGCTTGCTTGACGTTGGAGGAAGAGGACATAGCTTGGCTATTCATGCACAGGACGAACATTTTGTTAAGCAGTTTGCCGCTCAAATGCCCGTGTCCAGAATAGTAGTCAATACTTTAGCATCTGTTGGGGCAGCAGGCGGTACGACAAGTTTAACGCCTTCCTTTACATTGGGCTGTGGGGCCTACGGGGGAAATATTACGAGTGATAATATTTCTGCACATCATTTATTAAATAAAAAAAGAGTGGCCTATGGTGTGAAGGCACTAACGATTCCTCCCCCACGGCATCCACAAAATATACAGCCTCTACCGATGCAAGCAATTGAAGGGGTATCTATTGACAGGCTAACCATTGAAAAGATTGTAGAGGAAGTACTCACAAAGCTAAGTAATTAGAGGAGGAAAAGGAAATGAGCGTAGAGATAAATGGAGCTTTAGGCATGATTGAAACAAGAGGCTTAATCGGATCAATTGAGGCGGCAGATGCCATGGTAAAGGCAGCAAACGTCAATATTGTAGGGAAAGTACATGTTGGTGGCGGTATTGTGACGGTGCTGGTGACAGGTGATGTCGGGGCAGTCAAGGCAGCGACGGATGCAGGCTCTGAGGCCGCACGTCGAGTAGGTGAGCTATTATCGGTACATGTTATTCCACGCCCTCATTCGGAATTATACGCAATTTTACCTAAGTGAAAAGTGAGGGAGTGTGATGAAAAACAAGCAAGTACATGCTGCTGTTGTTACGAATCAAAGTATCCCGATTGCGATTTCTGCCCGTCATTGTCATGTTAATGAGGAGGATTTCTATTATTTATTTGGTAGAGAGGCAGCGTTACAGAGCTGGAAGGATCTTTCCCAGCCAGGTCAATTTGCATCACAGCATGTCCTAACGCTAAAGGGACCCAAAGGTCAAATTGACAAGGTTCGGGTTTTAGGCCCATTTCGCACTGCAACCCAAATCGAAATCAGTCAAACGGATGCCATAAAGCTTGGCGTAACACCACCGATTCGTATGTCAGGCGACTTAGAAAAATCTGAATCGATTACATTGATTGGGCCTCATGGAACTCTCCATAAAAAGCAAGGATTGATTATTGCACAAGCACATATACACATGGATATATCCGATGCTATTGCCTTCAATGTCCAAGATAAGGAAATCGTGACGGTGGAAATCTGTGGGGATGTACGTCAACTACGATTAATGAATGTGGTCATACGCGTTTCACCAGCATTCGTTCTTGAGATGCATGTAGATACAGATGAGGCGAATGCCGCCGCTCTTCAACAGTATTCAATTGGCAAGCTTATCAAAATGGAGTGACAGGTATGGATATAAAAGAATTACAGAGAATCATCGAAGAAGTAGTCACATCGATGATGGAAAAAAAGCATAAAAGACTTTTGCTTGTCCATTCTCATACGACCATTTCTGAGAAACAGGTGGGCGTATTACAAAGCTATTGCCATGTTGAGGAGTGGCAGGCAAATGATACCATCAGTCCCACTCAGCTATTCTACGATGCTATTGTTTTTCTCGAAGTGGATCAAACATTTATCGTCAGCAGTGCCCAAGGCTTGCCTACTACACCGGCAGCCTTGTATCTGTCTGAGTTGCTGGTGAACAATCGAACAGCAATTTTAATTCCTAATGAAAAATTATCTGCTGTTGTCACAGCAAAGGAACCGAATCCTTACATGAAAATGTTGTTGCATCATATAGAGCGCCTAAAGGAGTTTGGCTGTGACATTCAGTTATTTGCACAGCTTATTCGATTTTTAAAGCAGCAAGAGGAACCGATTCGTTCGACTATAGTGGCAAACTATTTGACAGCAGAGATGCTTCAATCGTACAAGGGGCAACAGCTGACACTGCCTGCCCACACAAAACTTACAGCACTAGCACAAGAAATGATCCAGGAAAAAGGGATGACGATACAAAGATATTAGCAGGAGTGTTGTTACATGATGAAATCGATTGGTATTGTGGAGACAAGAGGACTTGCGATTTCCATACGAATCGCAGATGCTATGCTCAAAGCAGCGGATATTCGAATACTTCGACAAGAAACCATCGATTTGGCTCTAGTAACCATTGCCATTGAAGGGGACACAGCGGCCATTCAGGAAGCGATAGCCATTGGTACACAACTAGCTAAAGCAGCCAACCAATGGATTGCCTCTTCGACTATTTTAAGGCCAGATATTGCGGTGAATGGATTAGTAACAGAAATTGCGAAAAAGCCAAGTATTTAAAATGAAGAAAAGGAAAGGTGGAGGAACGAGTTGAAGGTCGATTTAACGGGGAAGGTTGTCATAGTTACTGGTGGTAGTAAAGGAATTGGGAAGGGGATTGCTACCGTATTTGCGGAACAGGGTGCTCATGTGGTGATTGCAGCAAGAGGTATTGAAGCTGCCACAGAAGTAGCAAATCAATTACAAGCGCAAGGATTCTCAGCTTCTGCTGCCACTGTTGATGTTGAAAACTATGAATCTGTTGAAAGCATGGCTACGGAGGTTGCTAGCTCCTTTGGTTCCATCGATATTTTATGTGCCAATGCTGGTATTTTTCCCTCCATGAAACTAGAGGACATGACCACTGACCATTGGGATCAGGTATTAAATGTCAATGCCAGAGGAACGATGTTTGCTGTCAAAGCTTGCGTTCCCCATTTAAAGAAAGCGAATGCTGGCAGGGTCATTATTACCTCATCGATAACGGGTCCGGTGACTGGCTATGCTGGATGGACACATTATGCCGCAAGTAAGGCAGCTCAATTAGGTTTTATGCGGACTGCGGCTCTTGAATTAGCCCCTTATAATATTACGGTCAATGCCGTGTTGCCAGGAAATATTGCAACAGAAGGCTTAGATGGTCTTGGTGAATCCTATCTACAAAAGATGGCGAAGGCGATTCCTTTTGGTAGCCTTGGTCGTGTGGAGGATATAGCGTATGCTGCATTGTTCCTAAGTAGTAAGGAGGCAGGCTTTATTACGGGTCAATCGATCATTATTGATGGTGGCCAAACATTGCCTGAAGATGCAGAGGCATTTTAAGAGAAGGAGGGATACGAGATGAATTTAGGCGCATTAGGAATGATTGAAACAAAGGGCTTAGTGGGCTCTATTGAAGCAGCCGATGCAATGGTCAAGGCTGCCAATGTGAATATTGTTGGTAAAGTCCATGTGGGTGGCGGTATTGTCACGGTACTTGTTCGCGGGGATGTAGGGGCTGTGAAAGCCGCAACAGATGCAGGAGCCGCAGCAGCACAACGTGTTGGAGAGCTATTATCTGTACATGTGATTCCACGACCACATGCAGAATTGGAAGCGATTTTAAAAGTGTAATAATGAGTGAGGTGGCTATATGAATGAACAAACAATAATGCAAATTGTTAATGATGTCATAGCCGAATTACTACCTAAAAAAGAAGCAGCTTCTACATCATATGAAATTCCTATAGGTATCTCTGCAAGGCATATTCATTTACAACAAGAGCATGTCGAGCAGCTATTTGGGAAAGGTGCTAAGTTAAGTGTGAAAAAAATGTTAGCTCAACCCGGCCAGTTTGCAGCACATGAAACGCTACAGGTGGTGGGACCAAAAGGAAGCATCCAAAATGTACGTGTATTAGGTCCAGCTCGCACCTTCACACAAATTGAAATTAGTCATACTGATGCGATTGCCCTAGGAATTCAACCACCTTTGCGTGAATCGGGTGAAATTGCTGGCTCAGCTAGCTGTATCCTGGTAGGACCTAGGGGAAGTTTGATTTTACAAGAAGGGGTCATTATCGCACAAGCACATATTCATATGGCACCTGCTGATGCACAGCAGTTAGGTGTTCAAAACGGTCAATATGTCTCCGTTAAGGTGCAAGGGCGACGTCCCATTACCTTTGAGCAAGTGAAAATTCGTGTGGCTGATCACTATCAATTAGAAATGCATATAGATACAGATGAAGCAAACGCAGGCTTCATCCAACAGGGCGAAACAGGTTCAATTATAACAGGTAAGATGGCAGGAGAGCCTTACAATAACTTCGTCCGTCCTCCAATTGAAATTAAACAAAAGATTATAACGGCAAATGATGTAAGCCGTTATCAAGGTGAGACAGTGATAGTCCCCAAAGAGGCAAGGTTGACGGCACTGGCGAAGGAGGCCGTGGAAAAATTAGAAATTGAACTTCAGTTTCACGAAAAAGGATGAGGATGCATGCGGATAGGAACAGTGGTCGGAAATATCTGGGCAACACGTAAAGAGGAAGGGCTACAGGGATTGAAATTACTCATTATCCAGCCAATAAAGCTGGATGGTCAACTGAGTGATGAACAAATTGTTGCTGCAGATCGTATAGGTGCAGGTGTTGGGGATAATGTCATTTTAACAATGGGCAGTGCTGCCGTACGAAGTTTTTCTACGACCAGTATTTGTCCAATTGATGCCATTGTTGTTGGCATTATAGATGGCACAGATGAATCGTGAGGTGAACACAGTGACAGAAGCGATAGGAATGATCGAAACGTATGGCTTGATTGGCTCCATTGAGGCTGCGGACGCTATGCTAAAAGCAGCCAATGTCCAATTAGTGAAACAGGAGCTAGTAGACGGTGGTATCGTAACCATTATTGTCGAGGGAGATGTGGGTGCAGTACAGGCTGCGGTTGAGGCTGGCAAAGCGGCAACAACGCGAACGAGCAAGCTACTAAGCGCACATGTAATTCCACGAGCAGCCAATGAAGTATTCACAGCGATTATTGATGAAAAACAAGCGACAAAAGCGACGGAGACAGCAGCCAAAAAAACAAGCGCTCGCCAGAAGCCTCAGCAAACAAAACTTGTCGAGGATGAGCAGGCAGATAAGTAATCGGCGATCTTTAGCAATGAATCTATGTCGTTAGGAGGGAGAGGCAGATGAGCTTTAGGCGACCCAAAATCGCCATCATTGGCGCTGGACATACAGGTGCAACCGTAGCGTTAATGGTCGCACAGAAACAGATCGGGGATATTGTGCTTATCGATTTACCAGATTTCGAAAATGCTGCGAAAGGGAAGGCACTAGATATTCTCCAAACTGGACCCATAGAAAGATTTAACGTACAGGTGACGGCTACTTCAAAGTATGAGGAAATAGCTCATGCTGATATTGTGGTTATCACGGCAGGTATTGCAAGAAAGCCTGGCATGACACGACAGGATTTAATTCATACAAATGCGGCAATCATCCGCACGGTAAGCGAACAGATCAAACGTTATGCGCCAACTAGCTATATTATCGTCTTAAGTAACCCTGTTGATGCCATGACCTATGTTTGTCTGAAAACTACAGGTTTTCCAAAAAATCGTGTCATGGGACAATCAGGTGTTTTAGATACAGCGCGCTTTAATACCTTTATCGCACAGGCTCTTCAGCTCGCTGTCGAGGATATATCGAGCTTCGTCTTGGGTGGGCATGGCGATGAAATGGTGCCACTCGTTCGCTATACGTATGTCGGAGGAATACCACTAGAAAAATTAATGCCACAAGCACAGATTGAGCAATTAGTGGAGCGAACGCGAAAAGGTGGAGGCGAAATTGTCGCCCTACTTGGCAATGGCAGTGCTTACTATGCCCCAGCCGCCGCCATTGTCCAAATGATTGAAGCGATTGTGAAGGATCAACGGAAAGTATTGCCCATCATTACGTATTTACAGGGCGAATATCAAGTAAACAATGCCTGCATCGGTGTCCCCGTTGTTTTAGGGGGAGCTGGTATTGAAAGTGTAATTGAATTGCATTTAAACGAAGAGGAACAGCAAGCATTTAATCATTCGGTTCACCAAGTTTATCAAACATTAGCCTATATCAAATGATGCAAGCGCATGACACCATCTAATAGTGACATGTATTAGATGGTACCGTACATAGTTGAGGCACCTTACGATGTTGTAAAGGTGCTTTTTGTTGTTCAAAATTTTCTTTTAATGGAAGATTGTTTTCTGTACAATTAAAAATGTTACTACTGATACACAAAGGAGGACACGATGAAACAAGCACTCATCATTATCGATATACAAGAGGCTTTCTTTCTAGATGGCCAGCAAAATCTTTGGAACAGTGAAGCTATTATCAAAAATATTAATGCCTCCATTACATGGGCACGGCGCAACGAAGTACCCGTTATTTTTATTCAGCATACAGACGCAGATGATGTGGATTTTACATTAGGTCAACCAGGCTGGGAACTCTATCATGGATTACTTAGACAGGCGGAGGATCAAGTGATTCAAAAAACAACGTGGGACGCTTTCTATCAAACGGAGCTTGCAGCTTATTTACAAGCGCATCACATCGACCAATTGATTTTCGCGGGTGCTCAAACAGAGTTTTGTCTTGATACAACAATCCGTAGTGCTTTTAGTCATGGCTACCAGCATAATATTTTAATAGAAGATGCACATAGCACCTTAGATAGTAATGTACTGGCAGCACCACAAATTATTCAACATCACGAATCCATTTGGCATAATCGTTTTGTGCGGATTCAGTCAATTGGAGGATTCGAACATGCTGATTGATCAGAAAGAGCTCCAGATAAAAGAGCTATCCTATACAATTCGCTGTGCCCGACGCGAAGATGCCCAAGCCTTATCGAATTTACGCTTGCAATTAGACGGTGAAACGGAAAACTTCGATCGTGAACAGGGCGAGGCGTTGATTGATCGAGCAGGCTTTGAGCGGCTTATTCAACATGATAGCGAAAGCCCCAAAAATCTATGTTTAGTAGCGGTTGTCGATGATCGGATCGTTGGATTCTCAAGGTGTGAGGGCTCTCCACTCAAAAGGCTTGCCCATAAAGTAACATTTGGTGTTGGTGTCAGTAAAGAGTTTTGGGGCTATGGCATCGGAAAAGCCTTGCTGCAAGAATCCATTGATTGGGCAGATGCCAATGGTGTTCGCAAAATAGCACTAGAAGTGTTAGAAACCAATGAAAAAGCGATACAGCTCTATAAAAAAATGGGCTTTTTAGTGGAAGGCATTCTGAAAAATGATAAATGCCTTGCAGATGGTATGTTCTATCATACGATCATAATGGGAAGATGGCAGGAATAGCAACGTAGAAGGAATTTGAAACAGTATGACAAATTTTATGTATATCTTTTGTTTAATTGTCTGGGGTCTTAATTTTATTGCAGTCAAAATTCAAGGAACGCCAGTCAGTTTAGAATTATCTTTAACCTATCGTTTAGTCATGACAGCCCTTTTATTTTTCATCCTTGCTTGGTTCTTGAAACCACAGGGTAAACCACAACAGCGCGATGTACCGTTTATCATCGTTTTTGGCGTTTGTAATTTTGCATTCAGCTATTTAGCACTGTATTATGCGACGATATGGAGCTCGGCTGCGATTGTCACATTAATTTTTTCATTAAAAGTCATACTAACACCCATCGCTCTACGGATATTTCTCAAGGAGCCATTGCATCGTCGTGTTTTAATTGGCGGCATTTTAGGTGTCATCGGCGTGGGGGTGCTGATTTATCCAGCTTTACATAATATCGAGTTAAAAGGAGTTTTGATTGCCTTCGTAGGGACTGTCCTGACAGCCATCGGAGATGCAAGCTCTGCCCGAAATGCCAAGCATCAAATAAACCCCGTTTATGCCAATGCCATTGGTTTTGCATTGGGCAGTGCAGTCATGTGTGCCATTGTTTGGCTACAGGGACAAACAGTCGTGATACCTAAATCTTTTACCTACTTATCGGCTCTCTTGTACTTAACGCTTATCGCATCCTTCCTCGCATGGTTATTTTACTTAAAACTAGTCGAACGAATAGGCGGGGCAAAAAGTGGCTATATGGTTGCGTTATTCCCCGTAATTGGCGGTTTTGCTTCAGTTGTCATTGGCGAATCAACACTTAGTATTTATTTAATTCTAGGCTGTCTTTTTAGCTGTATTGGGGCTGCGATTGCCTTAGGCTTTAAAATTAAGCCTATTTTACGATGAACGAAAACCCCTTTCGCTTCATAAACTAGATAAGAACGCTTGAAAAGGGTGAGGGACAAAATGTCATTCGTTCCATTGAATGCAATGGGTATCAGGAGAGAAAAAGATGAGGATCACTGGGACATTGATCGCTGGGAAAATGATGGTGGCAGAAGCTTAGAGGCGTGAGGGAGACAGAAATTTGTCTCCCTTTAAATATTTTTGAAACCTTTTGATCAATTGCTCGTATGATAAGTAGACAAGTTTTCATTATCAGCTATAAAAAAGGGAGAAATGATTTTTTTGAACCATTGAACAAAACGATTACTATTCATTATTTACGTGATTGTCATTGCGGATGCGTATTACACAACGCTCTATATTGAACCAAAAACACCGCCGCAACACCAAACCATCAAAGCAACAGCCATCACGGTAGACCAACTACGGTAGCAAGCCTCACAAAAAGAGGCGAACAGCCCGTCGCTCGAAGCCTTTTTCCTTCAAGCAATTTCTTCAAAGCGTGGCCCAAGAAATGGTGATGCAAGGAAATTTCGTCGAAGCACGAACTCAAAAGCGTGTCTATTTACACTATCAACAGCTACGTTGCTGACACCCTGTACATTTACAGGGTTTTTTTAATAGGAGGAGTAAAAACATGAGTATGGCAACCTATATAGGCTTCAATTTTCCAGTTGAAATACAGGATGACTATACAGAAAATGAAATTGACATAATTTATTTTTTCTCAGTAGAAGAGAATCGCCAAATTGTACAGGCAAAGCATTTTACAACACCCTATGTATATGAAATCGAAACAAAGGGAGAGCCCATTTGGCAAATGCATAACGAGAATAAAGTGTCTTCCCCACATAACTATGAAAAAGCCAAAAAAACTTTTCTTCATGTTTGTGACTTTCTAAAGAATTTCCTTCCCAAAGGAGATTATTGCGAAATCTATATTTGCTGGATAGGAGAAGAAGGGGAGGACCATGAGAAAAAATTCGAACTTTCGTTAGACCAACTGCCAGTAGATGAGGTAGAAATCGATGAGAAATGTTTGATGATGTTGAGAAACTAAAACCTTCAAACAGAAAAAAGATTGAAGCAATAAGCCTCAATCTTTTTTCTGTTTGCTAGGAAGCTGATAGCCCTCTAAGTCTGGAATAAATTCTTGTGGATCAATCGGCACATTCACTTCAAGCCTTTCTGGATGAACATAGCTTGTCAGCTCACCATTTTGGTCATATGTTTCACTTTTAACGAGAATGCCAGTATCTTTATCCACCCAAAAACGAAACGCTTCTGTCGTGCCTTTTAAATTTTCACTATTTGTCACCGTTTCATCCATTTTCCCAGCTAATACGATTGTATTATGACCTAACAACGCTTCATTTTGTTTTTCAATCTCCCAATGTTCCATATTTCTTAAATAACTAGCTGCTTTCTCATAAGCGAACAACGACATACTTGAACTTCCAAATGAAGGTCTTTCTCTCAATTTATTAGATGAAATAGGCGGATATTTCAAGTCAATACTAAAAGCTTGCTCAGGAGTAACTATGTCTCGTTTTGACTTCTGTTTCGTTTCACTAACTGTAGAAACTTTTTGTCCATTAAGTGCTGTATATTTTAACCAGCTCTTTCTGTTGTTATAATAATACTCCTGTGTATCGTTCTTGATTCCCGTCGTGTTATCATCTAAAGCGATTATTTTTTCATAGCCTCCAATTTCTTTTTTGGTACTTACTTTATAAGTAACACCTAATGTTCTAGTGGAATCGTCTTGAGAAATTTTATATTCTTCAAATTTTCCAGCTGCAGAGTGAAAATAATCGATCGAATTTAATAATTTACTCACGACTTCCTCTTTCGTCATATCCCCATAAAATTCTTCTTGGATCGGGGGATGATAAAGAGTAGTTTCCATTGTAGGTTCGTGTGAACGGTCTCCCTTAGCAACTGGTTGTTCTGTCAGCTCCGTGACCATAAAATAGCTAGCCCCTATAAGAAAAAAACCAATGACAGCTATAGGTAACAAATGATTGAAAATGGATTGAAATTGGGGTTGTTTCTTGTGACCTTTTCGAAGCCTCTGCCTTACTTTTTCTTTATGTTTCTCATTAAAATGAATGTCCTTGAATGCCGTGTCATCCAATGCCTTGCCTATATTTTTAAACATATCATTCATTTATCTTGCACCCCTCCATTGATTTTTTGAGCAAAAGGCGAGCCCTATGAAGTCGAGACTTAATGGTTTGTAAACGCAAATCTAACAAATCAGCTATTTGGTTATAGGACAGCTCTTCATAATAATATAAAATAATAAGTTCTCTGTACCGTATTGGTAGAGCAAGAATCTTTTCAGAAAGTAATCGTTTATCCTCCTGTCCGACTAATTCCAGCTCAGGAGATTTACTAGTACTCTTAATTTTTGAGAAAAATTCTGTCAGAACAATATTTCTATAAGACCAGCTTTTTAATTTATCTTTACATAGATTGACAGTAATTCGATATAACCATGTTTTATAGGAAGATTCATTCCTGAAATTATCTAATTGCTCATAGCACTTTATAAACACTTCTTGCGCAATATCTTCCGAAAGCTGCTTGTGCTTTATATACGTAAAGGCAAGACGTGCTATGTCATCTCCGTATGCCTTCATCAACCATTCAAGCCTCTCCTCCTTACTACATTCACTGCTAACTTCTATTGATGTTCTCACATGTTCAAGCATCTTCCACACCCTTTCAATTATTAGACGGAGTTGGTGCTATTTGGTTGTAATCAATTTACTATAATAACGAAGGATTTGTAATAGCAATAGAAAGAGAGTATGAGAGGTTTTTGTGTTATTATTCAATAGTAAAATGCTAATAAATGGTGAAAAAGGGGAGTAGTATGCATACACAATTCGAATTTACGGTTTTTCCTCAATTGGAAACAGAACGTTTTATTTTACGAAAAGGGATATTGGATGATGCCCAAGATATTTTAAGTCTTTATTCTAATGAAAATGTAGTGAAGTACCTGCCATTACCATTGTTTGCTTCAGTTGAAGATGCTATTGATGAAATCAATTGGTATGAGAAAATTTTTAAAGAACAAAAAGGCTTAAGATGGGTAATCGAGGAAATTCAGACCAACAAGGTGATTGGCACATGTGGCTATTTGAATTATGAAAAAGAGCATAATCGTATAGAAATTGGCTATGATTTAAACCCTTACTATTGGGGGAAGGGTGTGATGCAAGAGGCTTTAAGCATGATCATCCACTTTGCCTTTACATCCATGGGAATCAATAAAATCGAAGCAAAAATAGAACCAGAAAACATAGCATCTATCAAACTATTGGAAAAATTAAACTTTTCTCAAGAGGGCCTTTTGAGGCAACATGAATTTGAAAAAGGGAAGTATGTGGATCTCGCTATCTTTTCCCTATTGAAAAGTGAATTTTAGGTGGTTAGAAAAGTCGCACTCATTATGAGGGGTGGCTTTTTTTACTGCGAGATACATAGAAAATCAGCCATATTTCACGTATTTATTAAATGGAAAATATTATAAAATTAACTAATGTAAGGTATTGTTATAAGTAATGGATAACCTTCTAAGGAGTGAGAGAGATGAAGCTCATAAAAGTTGTATTGACAGGACTATTGATTAGTGGATTGTTAACAGGTTGTATCGAGGAAGAAGAAACGAAAGGCGAAAAGGTAAAAACAGAAGTAACAAAAATCAAACAAGTAACAACAGTAAACCCTTCGAAAATCTGGAAGGATGTTTCAACCCCAGAAGGCTTCAATAACTATGGAATTGAACCAACGTTGGAAGCATGGATTGCCTATCATGCCCAAGATATTAACAAAACAACAGACGTAGACGAATATTATCTAAGGGCAGATCGTCTCACGAAGGAAATGATTTATTTTAGGGTTCAAGGGGAAGACCTTCAAAAGGATTTTGAAAATTTAAATGTACTGCAGATTTTGATGGGACATCTGGATTATGTGATATCGGTAGAGAAACAGCAAGGTCTTGATACAGCTGAGTTCTATGGAAAATTAACTAAGTGTTTTACGTATTTCACTGAATTACTTCACGATCTCAACGTAATCATCAATAACGATGGCAAGGGTGAAACATATGGGCTCACACACCAATTAGACGGGAGCAAGGTGGACGAACTCGAAAAACTTCTTTATTCAAAGGCTGGTAAGGAGTAAAAGTAAAATAGATTTATTTACTATAAAGAAAAATATCAGGAGGAATATTTTTGAATAATAAACAACTAATTCCTACAAATGAAATTAAAGAAGAGTTTGAGGCCATTTTAGTAGAAAATGATAGTATTGCGCAATGTGTGATTCATTTAAAAAACGGCACGATCAAAAACAAACAACGCTTAGACACCCGCTATGACGAGTTTGCTTTGGATACTGTGAATAATGAATTTTGTTTTAGTCTAAAAGATAAAAATAGCATAAATTTTCATAGAATTAATCTTCAAACATTCAGTCAAATAAATGCGGTAACATTAAATTTATACAATTATTTTTCTTCTGAAGAACTTAAGGATGAAAGCTATTATTCCAAGTTAATTTACCTTAATCATCAATATTTGTTGTATTTTATTACGAAAAGAGAAATGAACTATGGACATCCTTTTTATCAATGTATTTTTTTAGTAGACACTTCAACAGGAGAGATAAAACAATTAAATCCTTTACTTCCAAACGGAGATAATTTACTAAGATTAGATACTTCCAAAAACATCTATCTAAGCAATCATAATCACTTTTTGCTGTTAAAAACCGGGAGAATTAGACCCTTTGAAAAACAATCAATGTATAAAAATGTAGATATTGAAAATCCTTATCATGACCACCTTGAATCTATTTATTTAATGAAGGTTTCATCTTTAATTGATCAACAAAATTTTAATAATGCAACACTGATATCTTTATTAAATTATTCAGGTGCTTCTGAAAAATTGCAATATGAGAACAATATTCTATCATACGTAGTATCTGATTTTACTAACAATACTAAAGAATTAATAAAACATGATTTGTTAATAGGGGATATTTCAAAGTTTCAAGATGATCAATTAATACGAGAGTATTTAAATGCTGATTTTGAAATATTACCAAACTACTATGATTATATCTCTATATTATCTAAACAGGATAATGCTAATACGTTTAATCTAATTGACGATGAATTGTCGTTTAATGTAAAGCTGGACGAGATAAGCTGAGAGAATTTTAATTTGTTATAAGCATCTGTAATGGAGGATGGATTACATAGGTGGAAGAATAAACCACTCTCCGATGAAGTGACTGCATAGGATAGATACAATTATTTTCATTAGGAAGCTGTTTGGCATAGATTCGATATCCTATCGGGATTCATGTCTGTTAATTTTGCTTTCATCCATGCTAATTGGTTGGAGTGATAAATGGAAATAGTTATCCAAATGAAAGAGTTAAGAGGTATTATTACATTACAAAGCAGATTAGTGGAAGTAAGATCTGAGAGGGGCTTGTGTATGAAGCGTTTAGTTATTGGCATTGTAATAATTTGGTTGATTTTATTGACCATGTGGTTTTTTACTACAGGATCGCCAAGTTAGGGTTTAATTAGATTATTAAGCTAGCGAGGTAGGTTAATGGAAAATTTATCTACTTAGAGAGACGAGGGTAATAAAATGAAATATTTTACTAAAGAATGGCATGAACTGTGTCAAAAAAATAATCTCCATCTGCATTTAGAGGAAGAAAAGCAAGCTGAAACATTCTCAGAAGAATATTTTCAACAGCTTTACGACTTTGAATTAAATAGTTGGCTTACTTTACAGGAAGAAGCTAATTTAATATTAAAATTTAATGAAACAGCAAACAGAGATGAAGATAATCACTATGAACCTTTTAATAAAGAGAAGGGAATAGAACAATTCCATGATATTTTCATACATAATCTTATGTATTTAAAAAAGCAATTACCAAAAACAATAGTAAAACAGATTGCAGATATAAGGGTGTTTGCTTTAGATAAGGCAACTCGTAATGTAATAAATGCTGTAACTCAACTTTGCGAGGAAAATAAAAGAATTGTAACTACAGTAATTGAAGATTATAAAAGATATATAAAAGAAAACTCAGCATTACTGGATATAGAAATTGATGGGGATTTTAGCTTCCATGATTGCAAAATTATAAAATCAATCAAGAATGATAAATCCTTAAATTTACTCCTTGATAACAACGGGAGTTATACAAATATAGATGAGGTCATATTTGAAAATTTTAATATTATCAAACAAGATAATTTGTTAGAAGATGCATGGTGGCTGTATGAGGAAATATATAAAGTGAATGACAAATATGAATTTCACGTTTTGCTACAAAATGAAACGATGGATTTAATTGATTTTATTATATCAGCTGAACAAATTTCCTTTATAAGTAATAAAAATAATCTTTCATAGTAAACTGAGGCGTTTTTAAAAAAGCCAATCCGTGATGGGTGGTCTTAATTTGTTTATGTATGATTGATTTATTAAAAGTCACATATCCAATCATAAATTTCTTAAAAAGAGTTTGAATTTAAATATGAAGGCATATTCCAAATTATGATATGCTTTTTTTTTTTTGAGGTGTAAACGTTCGTTTAGGTTGCTATTCAAAATAAGCTAACATTGACCTAACGTAAAAATCATACATATACGCCAGAAGGTTATAACAAAATTCTAGCATTTTTACTTTTATAGAAACTAGATAAATTAAATAGCCTTACTCACGCGTTACTTTACACACGTTGCAGTTTTAATCAGCCCTAATTTACATTTAACACCTCAAATTATTAAGTGAATAAAAAGGGAGGTATCTTATTGTTTAAAGAAGTTTCAAAACCTCAATTAGTACTATCTTTTTTAATGGTTTTTATAGGTTTCTCACAAGCATTTAACAACTGGGGAGAAAAGAGAGGTTTATCTTTATTCTTTTTAATTGCTAGTAGTGTACTTTTACTTCTTTCTATTATTGGTCTGATTGTTTATAGGAAAAGGCAAATAACGCTAAAGACTAAAAAGCTTCAAAGGGGTTCTGGGTTATAAAGAAAAAAAGATTGAAGCGATTAGCCTCAATCTTTTTTACTCACGCATTCCTATACATACGCTAGCCGTATTTTATTAGCCACACTAACATGTTGTAAAATACACTTGTTGCTCAAAATAGGGGATATTATCAGAGATGATGATATATCAATTGCATAGTCAACGTGCATTGCTTCTATTTTACGTTCGGTAAAATAATTGGATGCTTAGAAACGTTGATATATCTAGTGTTGAGAAGGTTTTGGCTATAGATTAGCCCCACTTTTAGCCCCATTTTCTTTTAAGCTTTGACTAAATACTGATATAGTGTGTTCCTCCATTTCCTGAAGAACATGTCCGTAAACTGTATGAATCATCTCAGGAGTATTTCCCAAACGTTCAGCAATTGCTTTAACAGGGATACCATTATTCATCAAAATTGTGGCATGTGTGTGCCGTAATCCATGTATTGTAGTCGCTGGAAGTCCGGCTGCTTTTACAGCACGATTAAATGTTGCATTTAACCCTGTTGAAATGAAAGGTTCACCAGTATAAGGTGAAATGAAAATAAAAGAGTCATCTTTTGAAATATCTTCATTTAATTTACGGCCATATGACAGCAACAAAGCTTTGACAGCTGTTCTATAACTCTTTAACTGTTGAAAAACAATATCGTCAACTTTTATGGTGCGCTCACTGTTTTGTGTCTTTGTGGTTCCAACACCGTTATTTCCTCTGTGACGCTCAATAGTGATTGTTCGGTTATCAAAGTCCATATTACGCCATTGAAGCCCCAAAGCTTCACCTTTTCGCATGCCAGTATAGGAAATTGTTAAAAATAAAGTATAGTAGGCTATATTTTCGTTACGCTTAAAATGATCTAGCAATACATTTAGTTGCAATGGTTTAAGGTAATTCTTTTCAGCTTCTCTACTTCTTATAGAGGGTAGGGCAACACCATATATTTTGTTACGTAATAAAATTTCATCTGCTACAGCTGCATTAATTGCAGTCCTAAAAGTCTTATGCAAGGAATGAATTGAATAAGGCTTTAATTTTGTTTCTAAGGCATTTATAAATACTTTTTGATAAATATTTTTATCTAGTTTTTGTATCTTATATGACCCTAGATAGGGTTTTAAATAAAGCTTTATAAAAATCTCACGTTGTTCAATTGTAGCAGGTTTCCATTTTCCTTTATTCATTTCAAACCAAATATCTAGCCATTGGCCAACAGTTAGGTTATCATTTTCTATATGTTTAGTTTCACCTCGCAGCGTTGCAGCCTTTACTTCCAGAAGGGCTTTCAATGCTGCTTTTTCTGTTTTAAAACCACTTTTTTTCTTCTCTTTCCGTTTTCCAGTTGCATCATAATACTTGTGTCGAAACATCCATAGCTTTTCTTCATTTGCATTGAAATAGTGATATATTTCAGGTTCTTTTGTTGATTTATATAACTTCACCTTGTCCATTCCTTTCATGCTTGGCGGCGTGTGTACAGGAATAGGTGAGTAATGTGGATACTAATCAAGAATTGTTTTAATCATTAACCGAAGTTTTTCCTGAATTTCATCTGGAAAAGGACCATCATCATTGAAAAAATAAAAACATCCTTCATTATTTGAATTTAGGTAAATTGGCATCTCAACATTATGATTAAAAGTTGCTTTAACAAATTCAGGTGATGTTGCCTCTTTTAAAATTTTTCCAGTTGAATCCTGATAGACTTCATCGTATACTTGCCAATCCATATTATAACCAGCTTCTTTCATAAGAAGGTTATATACTCTTAAAAATTTACTATCGTCATTACCTGATAAACCTTTGGACAGTTGTTTAATCATTGTAGGTTTTGGAGGATTTCTTCTTGAGTTCTCTAATTGTGAAAGATATGAGTGAGACGTATCTGATCGTTCTGCCAATTCTCTAATAGTTAACTTATGTTCTTTTCTTAAGCTTTTTAGACAAGTAGCAAAACTAATATTTTCTGTAGTCATTATAAAACCCCCTTTAAATGAAGTATAAATTAAAAACTTAAAAAAATAAACAAAAGTTAACCAATTTGGTTGCAAAAGTATAACAATGCGTGTTAGATTATAGATATAAATTGAATGAAGGGGGAGAAAAGGTGACGAAGTTATTATTGAAAAATAGTGATGAATTGCGTTCTCACATTGCATTAAAAGGGCACAGTTTAAAAAGTTTCAGTGATTTGTTGGGGGTTAATAATAATTATTTATCAGCTATCTTAAAAAAAAGAAGACATCCATCTCCAATGTTGGCTAAGAAAATCTCCAATGAATTAGATTCTAAAATTGAAGATTTTTTTTATACAGAAATTGTTCACAAAAGTTAACCAAAAATATAAGAGGTGAAAAAATGTTACCAGCACATATTGAGGTAAATCTTGATAAAGTAGCTATTCGACAATATATCGAGCAAAAATTGAATGAAGAGGTAAGAGAGGTTCTTTGGCTGGTCGATATAGACAAAATGGCTGATTTAACGTGTATGTCTCGTAGATGGTTAGAAGAAGTAATTATTTGTGATGTGCGAATGAGAGCAATTGAAATAAAAAAGAATCGCAAGCGATGGTGGCCATATCGACAAGCTTTTGAAATTATAAGTGAAATTACAAGTGAGTGGTGAAATTACACAGTTTGGCGGCGTGTGTACAGGGAGTAGGTGATTATAATTTATAAGGGATATTTACGTGGTAACGGTAAGCATGCTGCTACTGCATTCAAAGATGGTAGCAAGCTACTTTCTTACAATACAGCTAGATTAGAAAATTCTTATGTTGGTGTTTTAGCAGATGAATTTATTATGGTCGATGTTGATGATATAGACGAAGCTGAAATACTACTCGACATAGTAGAAGATAAGGATATTAAATGTTCTGTATTACAAACGAATAATGGCATGCATTTTTATTTTAAAGGCTATGATTTAACTGCAAATAAAATTAAATGGTATTCCAATATCGGTATTCTTTGCGATTACAAGTTAGGTATGAAAAATACTGCAGATCCATTGAAGATAAATGGACAGGTTCGCAAATGGCTCCGAAAGTGTGATGAACATGGTCCTATGCCAGCCTGGTTATCTCCATATAACAAGAAAAATCCAAACTTGACTAAGTTAACTGATGGTGACGGACGTAATGACAAACTATTTACCTATATTTTAAAAATGCAGTCCCAGGGAATGGCCAAGCAAGACATTAAAGAAACAATCACTATTATCAACAACTATATTTTAGAGGAACCAGTTGATAAGGGTGAATTAAATATTATTTTACGTGATGAAGCATTTATGAAAGAGTCGTTTTTTGTGAAAGGTGTTTTTCATCATGATAAATTCGGTGATTTCTTAATAAATGAACATCACATTTGTAAAATAGCGAATGTGCTGCATATATATCACGATGGTGTGTATTCGGATCGTGAGGAAGACATTGAGCGAATGATGGTTAAACATATTTCATCATTGACCAGGGCTAGACGACAAGAAACATTGGCATATATACAGCTCAACGCAAAGGAAAAACAGTTTGCTTCAACACAATACATTGTTATGAAGAATGGTGTTTTTAATTTAGAAACATGGCAGCTGCAAGACTTTTCACCTGAGATTATTACACGCAACAAAATTCCAATTGCGTATGTGCCAAGTGCTTATTATGAAGTAACGGACCGTACTCTAAATAAAATTGCGGTCCATGATAAAAAAATACGGTCCATCCTAGAGGAGATATTGGGTTATTCAATATTAAGGGATTGTCGTTATTCTTATTCATTCATTTTGACAGGTAACGGCTCCAATGGTAAATCATCATATTTAGAAATTTTAGCTGCACTTGTCGGTGAGAATAATCTTTCGTCATTAGATTTAAAAGAATTGGACCAACGATTTAAAACAGCTGAGTTATTTGGAAAGTTAGTCAATATTGGTGATGATATTTCAAAAGGATATATTAAAGAATCATCTATTTTTAAAAAGCTTGCAACTGGTGAACGTTTAAACGTAGAGCGTAAGGGAAAGGATCCGTTCGATTTTAAAAACTATGCAAAACTGATCTTTTCGGCCAATGAAATGCCACGAATTAATGATTATAGTGATGGATTAGTTAGAAGGTTATTCATTGTCCCTTTTAAAGCAAAATTTGATATTTCAGATGAAGATTACGATCCGTTAATCAGGCAGAAATTAATTTCAGATGAATCGATGCAATATGTGTTGACTTTAGCTTTAAATGCTTTAAAGCGGTTGCTTGAAAATAAAGGATTTACAAAATCAAAAGTTGTAGAAAAAGAGCTACAAAAGTATCAAGAAGAAAATAACCCAATTATTAGCTTTGTTACAAATGAAGATGTGGAGCTGGAGCGATCTGTTGTTGGTGATGTCTATTTACAGTACAAGGTTTATTGCAGTGAAAATGGATTTAATCCAGTGAGTAACATTAGCTTTAGTAAGCAGATTAAACAACTTTTCGGTTATGCTACTAAGCAGCAAAAAATAGACGGTAAAAATAAACGCATCTTTGTTAGTGATTAATTTATAAAATGCGCTACCTTTTTAACGAATAAAATACCTTTTTCATGCGTTTGATATTTTCCCTAGGGAAACACGTTGATATATCAAGGAAGTTTTAAAAAAAGTGATGGAATTTCCATCACAAAAACGACTGAAAATTTACTGTTTTACATGGTTTTCATTAAAAAAATAGGTTAAATGCGTTACCGGTAACAGGTAATTGCTACCTCACAAGTCTAGTCATGTCAAGGGTTCAGAGATAAGTAACAGATGGTAGCAGATAAATTCAACTTCTTTATATTTTATATATTTATATAAGAATATTTTTTTATCTTATAAAAGAAAAATAGGGGGTAAATGTGCTACCTTTTTTAATCTAAAATCATGAGAAACGTTGATGTATAAGGGTTTATGAGGGTAACAGATGGTAGCAGAAGGTAACGCATTTAAATAACATAGGTGTTCTATTGGGGTGAATTAAGTGGAGTTAAATGAAAATAAACGAATAACTAAAGTAATGATTCAGGATGCAAAACGTAAAAGAGAAGAAATGTTTTTGGGAATGAGTGATAAAGAAATTTTAGCTTATGTACCAGCAAATAAAGGTTACTTCTACGAATTTGAAAGAAGATCAGATATAGGTATTTTTATTCCACAATGTTGTATATGTGGTGGACTGCATAAACATGGTCAGGAAGTATATAACGGTAGACGTGTAACGATGTGTAAATTAAAAGGCCTGGTTGGAAGTGATGAAGTCATTCCACATAATTATTGTATTAATATCGATTGGGATGATTTAGATAATATCAGATTGGCTAATAAGTATGGCATTAAGATACCAGTGGAAGTTGATAAGAAAGAGGCAAAGTGATGAAAGAGATACGATGCACTAAGTGTAGGAAGCTATTACTCAAAGCAAATAAAGAGTATGAAGTTAGTACGAATGATTGTGAGTTAGAAGTGCAATGCACACGATCAGGCTGCAAGACTATCAATCGATTCAAAGTTAAATAATCATAGAGACTCATGAAGTCCAGTAGCAGCACAGTGATGTGTATGTTATTGGGCTTTTATTTTTTGTCACACTTAGGTGATAGCCCCCCTACCAAATTAAAATATTGGCCATTTTGCTGTAGACCGTATGAGCATACAAACGCGCACCTCAAGTTGATTTTTTGAAAAAATTTTTAGTGTGACAAAAGGCAATAAGCAATATATAGCCTGGGTTCATGCTACTTAGAGAGGTATACCATTTTGTCACACTTGTCACAGCACTCCATTGTGACAAAGTCCTGAAAGGAGGTGAGGATTATGAGACAAATTGAACAGGCTTCTATGTTTACAGAATCACGTGCAGCTGCTATTGAAGCGTTTAAACGCGAAAAAGAGCTTTATGAAAAGCGACATGCACTAATTATTAAGATTAATAAAGTATTGAAGAAATAACCCAACAATGGGCGTGTATGATTGTGTACACGCTCCAATTTCAAGGAGATGAAATAAGGATGATTGAATATAAAGCATTAGTCGATAAATTACCTAAAAGAGATCGAGAAGCATTTTTAAAGATTGAAGAAGAATACTATGCCTCTAGTAAATTAATGCAACACAAGAATGAGAATATGCGCCAACAGGCACAAAAGGTATATATGGAGAAAACACATGCCTTTACAACAGCACTGTCACTACTTAAAAATGGAATGTTTACGGCTGACGGTCCAAAAAGACCACAATTAAGTAAAGCAGAATTGTTATCGCAATCTAAAAGCAAAGACCTTTTAAAAATGGTCCCTTCATTTGCTGAGTTACTAATGTTAGTGGATGATAAGCCAGCTTTAATAGAAAAAAAGGAGCAAGCAATTAAAAAGATCCAGGAAGAAATTAAACAATTGGAAGGGATTCAATTAAATAATAGCTATAGTTTACTTAATCCTAAACGATTCTTTAACAAACTTTCTTCAGAAGAATGTGCGAGGAAAATTGAAGAATTACAACGTAAAATTTCCAATGAAGAAACTGAAATTAAGAATTTGCAAGCTGTAGAATCTATTGAACTGTTTGATGTATCTAAAATCTCAACTGAAATGGAGTTAGTATTAAACATTTCAAAAAGTAAGCTCGATGAAATGGGTGAGAAAGTATTAACTGCGCAAAAGCAATATTTTGACCTTTTGAAACAATATGGCGGGATAAAGAGGTCAGCAAGTCATTTTAGCAATGAGATTAAAAACACCATTGATAGAGAGTACCAGAAGGTAGCAGCTGCTTCACAAAATCCACCTTATCCAAACCAACCAAGTAAAAGGTTTACCATTCCTGTAAAACTGGAATTTGATCCACGTATTAGGGAAGGACATATTGAACGAATTATTGATTTTCACGGTCAAATCACAAATGAGGTTATGAAACGGCCATGACAAAACCCTTAGTTATTAGTGGATACGCGCTGTGTTGGAATGAACAAGCGTGTATCCATGATGACCAAGGGGAATTTTACGAACAGTTCCTACCAGGCTCCTTTATAGACTCTATAAAAAAACGGAATCAAACTGTTCTATATTCCCACTTGAGTTCCCTAGATTTTGCTAGTGCAGAAGCTGGACAACTTACATTATTTGAAGATGAAAAAGGGCTGTCATTTCGTATTGAATTAGAAAATAGCCATGAAAATCGTCTACTTTACAACTTAATAAAAGATGGACAATTAAGTCACGTTTCAGTAGGATTCAAAAATGCAGAATATAAAGAGACAAAAAGAGGAAGTAAAAAGTTTAGGTTAATACAACGTGCAGATTTAGTAGAAATAAGTATAGTAGAGAATCCAGCTTATAAAACATCTAGTGTTCGAGTTGGATGCAATAATAGACTGTTAGAGTTAATTTCTAAAATTGATAAGGCATTGTTTTAGGAAGTCATTAAAAGGTGGTTTCAAATATGTTTTGGTTAAAAGATTATGCAAGTTTGCTGGAAAAGTTCGAGTATTTACAGTTTAAACTAACGGATCCAGACCTAAATGAACAAGAAAAGCAAGATACAGAAAATCAATTACAATTTTGTGTAGAACGAAAAGCACGGTTTGAGCAGCTGGTTTCTAAATTTGAATCATTGGAACAAAAAATCTTACACCGTAAATATGTAGAAGGAAAGACACTGGAATCAATAGCAAATGAATTAGAATATAGCGCAAATTATATATATAACAAGCATTCGGAAATTCTAAAAATATTACGGTTTTATGAAAAGTGAGGTGATGGTCTGTGAATCTAGCAATGATTAACGAAGAGTTTGGAGAGCAAATAGCAACCATTACAGCTGGTACAAGGTATGAAATAAGTAGTGTATCGGATAACGATGTTCCAGTTATGGAAGCCAGGATCCGTAACACCATGTATTGCTTGTGGAAGGATGCAACGTCAAATGAGTTGGCCAAGTATTTAAAACGATCAGCGGAACAATACTTTCAGGAATTGTATGAGTTTTCATACGGTGTTACCTCTTATGATGAAAATGTAAGTATAACTAAAGGAACCGAACGACTCGCTTTAATGATTATTGCGGAGAAAGAGAACAGGAAACGTCAAATAGACCGCTTAGAGAGGGGATATGAGCGTTTTTGCTCTATTATGGATAGTTTACCCACACAAGATGTGGAAGTGCTACAGCAGTACTTTATAGAGCGAAAAAAGGTTGATTATGAACTATTACGTGAAGTTGTGAAAAAGCATCTTAAATTCATTGAGACATACTATGATTCAGACACAGAAGCTGCAGAGCAACGTTCAAAAGAAATCAGTGCAGATATCGAGGGTCCAGCTCCAAAAGTAAAGTCGATAACGGTGCAACAGCTGGAGAAGAATAGGAAAAGAGCAATGAAATCTTTAAATAAATTGTTTATATAGACACTTACCTTTGGGTAGGTGTTTTTTTATAAGATAAATGTACGTGAATCGCTGGAATGTGTTTGTTACTACTAAATTGGTAGTCTCTTTTTATATCAAATTTGTATTATTGGCATAACATTCTATTTATCCTATGATGTTGGTAGATAGGAAGGTGAATGGAAAATGACTTTTGGTGACAAAAAAGAACAAAAAATTATAGGATTTTCTTTGGTGGAAAATGGTGCAGATTCTATAAAAAACGCACATGCTTGTATTGAAAAAATAGATGAACTTGTTGAAGGTGTTGACCATACTTTAAAAGATGCTGTAATTTTTTTGAATCATGGTATAGAAATTCTATTGAAAGTAATGTTAGAAGAGAGAAATTCTGTTTTATTGTTTAAAAATATTGAAAAGTATCAAAAGGCAAAAATAATAATGAAAAAAGAAAATAAAAAGGATATCTTTGCTGCAGATCCGGAACTACAGACTGTTACTTTAAAAGAATCGTTAGATCGTCTAGAGTATATATGTGATGTAGAAATAAATAGTAAGATGAAAAATGCTATTTTAGAATTAAATAAAACAAGAAATAGATTAATGCATTCTAAGTTGAGTCTATATGAACAAGAGTTTTATAAACAAATTGATGTTTTGAAATTATGTTACAATGCAGTTTGCGATTTTTTTAATAAACATATAAAATCTTTTAATATTTATATGACTGAAGCTCGGTTTGAATTTACTAAGGAAGAAGAAAGAGAATTTTATGAAGCGTGGTCAGAAGCTGAAAAATTACCTGTGTTTGATTAAATGAAAAAATTAAAGTCACATCTAACAAGGTGTGGCTTTTTATTATGCCCGCAAAGTCCGGTGGATGTATCGAATAGATCTTACCTGTAGAACTATAAATTGTGGAGCAAAAACAACTCAAAATAAGTATTTTATATTCAATAGCAATCATAAAAAGAAAGCCGATTCAAGAAATACTTGAGTCGGCTAATCTATTTTTATACTAAATAAGTCTCATGTGATTATAATGCTTTGTTCACAGTAATTTTAATTTATATAAGTTAATGAACTTCCACTATTTACATTTTGAACGTATAATTGTAATTGTTTGAAAGGTGGAGTTATTAATAATGACAACAATTGGGACATTAAATGATCAAGATATAATCAATTTTTGCGCACAGGGACAATTAATAACAGATAATTTTTCTGAAAAAAATGTCAAACAAGCTTGCTATGAATTAACTGCTAGCAATATATATTATGACATTTCTAACTCACATCAAAAATATAATTTGAAAGATAATGAATACATCCTTATTAAACCCAAACAAATTGTAGTAATTCTAACTGCAGAAACTCTATACTTACCAAATGATATGTTAGGTAGAATTTTAACAAAAGGAAAGCTTTTTTCGATTGGTCTGTTACCTGTTAATACCTATGCAGATCCAGGTTTCCAAGGGAAACTAGGTATAGTTTTTACCAATATTTCGAATAATTATTTGAAAATTAATCCAGGTGAATCTATTGCTAAGATTGAATTTAACAAATTGGAACTTGCTGTTACTAGACCTTACTCTGGTCAACATGGGTATGAAACAGGCATTTGGCCAGTACCAACGGAATACATTATGTCATCAGAAGAAATAAAACATGATAAAAGAATAAAAAATATCTCTACTGAAATTGAACTTTCATACGGTAAAAAGTTCACAGGCGTAATAAAAAGAATCCAGCAATACGAGCGTAGGTTCTTACTTGCTAGTATTTTATACTTAATATTTACTTTAATATTAATTGGACTATTTTCTGGTACTGATTGGCTTAATACAATTACTACAGTAATAGTTGGTTTAACAGTAAATATTATTTATGGGGTAACGGCGTTTATTGTAACTCAATTTAAGGAGTGAGTAGTTTGGATATTTCAAAACTAGTCGATTTACAGAAGGAATTTGATGAAAATCATGGTTGGAGTCACAATAGTTCTTCTATATCTGAAAAAATGGATTTTATTAGTAAAGATATAATTGGGTTAGTTGGAGAAATAGGAGAATTCTCAAATTTAATTAAGAAATTAAACCTAATAAATAATCGTTTTTCAGAGGACGAATTAAATGAAAAATTTACTGAACTTCACCCTGATCTTAAAGAAGAATTAATAGACGCATTTATTTATCTTATTAGAATATCTTCACATCTCAATATGGATATAAGTAAAGAGTATTTACGAAAATATAATATTAATAAGGGAAGATTTAAAAAATATGAAAATAAATAATATAGAAAATCCATTAAAATTTTCGTACGATATTAAAGGATTGAATATCCCATCTCGTTTCTTTTTTGCACCAATTAATACTGGATTATCAGAAAATGGAACATTAAAGGAAGAATTTTTCGATTTTTATAAAGAAAGGTCTCATAGTTCTATTGGAATAAATTACATTGGGAATGTAGCGATTGATCCAAAATATGTAACGAATTCTAATACAGCTTATTTTACCAATCAAACTAATCAGTGGGAAAAGCTTGTAAAATCGATAAATAATCGTGGATCTGTTCCAGGTATACAAATTGCTTGTCGGAATTCATCACTTATACCTATTCGTAAAATGATTAACAATAATGTAGAAGAGTATTTAAATACTGTTAGAACTGATTTAATTAATATACCAAAAGAAGAAATACAAGATATTATAAATAAATTTATTAATACAAGTATTAAAGCAAGTAACTTGGGTTTTAATGTAGTCCAGATTCATGCAGCACATGGGTACTTTCTTTCTCAACTTATTAGCAAAAGTATAAATTTAAGGGTTGATGAATACAACGCTTCAGATTTATTTTTTTTAAAGGCCATTATTAATGGTATACGTGACAAAAAACCAAATTTAATTATTGATTTAAGAATTTCATTTCTAGAAGGTATTAACAATGATATACATGAAAAAAAAGAAAAAGAAGTTTTAATTAAGAAACTTATTGATTTAGATATTGATATTATAAGTTTTTCAAATGGAATATACGATATCAATAAACAATTAATTTATCCTATTGAGCAGTGGGGACATGCATGCTTTATACAAAATATAATTGATTATGCGAACAAGTATCCAAACATTTTATGGAATTATGCGGGTAATATTTGGGATATAGAAAAATTAGGTTTAGAAGAGCTTCCAAATAATTTAAGTTTTTCTCTAGGAAGATCATTAATAGCCGATCCTTTATTTGTTGAAAAAAGCATTAATAATAAAACTCACTTTATTAATAAATGCGAGTATAAAAACAAATGCCATTACTATTCTCTTAATCTAAGTCATATAGGTTGCCCAGTTTATGAATTAAATAAAAATATAAATTAAAAGCATTAAATGTGTTCTCATTTTGAACTTTCTTAAATTACAATGCAGTTTGTTAATTTAAATATAAAACACATAGAAATGTTTCTCACATATATGTTAAAGAAAGACGTTATGGGTGGTGGTCATAATTGTTATTATGCTTTTAATTGTCCCACCGCAATGTCCTACCGTTGAAATGCTGAAATCCATTGTGAGAGTAAACATGAACTGGTCAAATTTAAAACTTAATCATTTATTCTTTTAATCTTTTAAAACATGCTCTTAATAATTAATATATATAATCTAGCAACTGCAGAAATGTGGTTGCTTTTTGTTTTTCATTTTATACAACTTAAAAATTGGCAATGATAATATAAAAACAATTGGAGCGTGCCAATGAAACAATATTTGAAATTAGAGTTATTATTAGAGCTACCGGTTGATCTAGAAGTTGAATTAATTAAGCCTCCTACAACACAAGGTGACAATCCTATAATTGTGGAACCCAATAAAAAAATGACGATGTCAGTAGAAGAATTAGCAGAAGAATTACAAATAAGTACCTCTACTATTTACACGATGGTTCGTCAAAATGAGATTCCGCATAAAAAAGTTCGTGGCCGTATTTTATTTCATAGACCCACTATTGAAGAATGGTTAATGAATACCTAATGAAATAATTTAGAAAATCTTAAAAGGACACCCGGGTTATTGGGCGTCCTTTTTATGTGTTGATCTTACTTTGTGGAATCTGGAGTGAATTCTAGTAAATCTGATAGTTTACATTCAAAAACTTCACATAGAGTTATCAAGGTTTTTAAATTTGTTGATTTCATCTCCTCTTCAGTCCCTTTATACAATCGATTAATAGCATTTCTACTAAGTCCTGACTTTGCCATTAATTCTGATATTCCATCAATACGATGCTCAGCCATTAAAATTCTTAAATTTGATTTTATAGCCATTACAATACCTCTTTTTTAACTTTAATTATATCACTTTTGAAGTTAAATAGTTTTTGAAAATATTAAAAAGTAACCTTGAGAGGTTAAAATTTAACTTTACAATAACTTTTTGTGGTGATATATTAACCTTGTAAGGTTAATTTGTTGGGGTTTATTTATCATAGAAAATTACTCACTTGCTGCAGGAAAGAGAGGTGAAACACTATGACATACTTTGGTTTTAAAATTTCAAGAGAAGATGAAGCAAATTTTCCGAAATTCAAGGACTACAAAGAAGCTAGAGAGTATTTCAAAAAGAGATATGGCGACAAATACAATTTAGGTTACTGGGAACATATCGAAGGTTGGGGAAAAGTTTATTTTGATGATGTAGACGAACAACCTGTCCAAATTCGAGAAGATGGAAATGTACATGTAGTATATTAATTTATTTGGTGATAGAAGGGCAGGTGAAAACGATGGCATTTGAGTACTTAGCACAATATAAAACATTTGAATCAGTAGCAGATATGGATACGGCTGTAGAAAATCATATTGCGGCTCATTACTACGATTTAACGGAATCAGAACGTGCCATCGTTTATAAGCTTGCTTCACACTCTCTTAATTATCCAGGAGCCTGTCATTTGAAAGCTGCGACAATTGCTGCAGCATTGGAGATCAGCACCAAGACAATTTATCGAGCTATTTCAAAACTGGAGTCGTTAGGAATCATTAAGAGACAGAAAACTACGAAGGTAAAGGGAGGTAGAGGTGCAAACGTCTATATTATTTTGCCGAACCAATCTGAAACATGTGAAGATCCTGACGAGCCTATCGAGGAATATGAGGTTGTTCCATTACATGAAGCATATAACCAGGCCCAGGTTGAAAAAGAAGCATGCAAAGAGTTCATGAATGAGTATCAACAAATGCTATTTGACTTTATGCATTCATTACCTCTCCCAAATAACTTTAAGGATGAGCTGCATAAAGTGGTACTAGCATCCAATGTAAGTAACGTCCAGGAATTAATAATAGCCAAAGATATCATTTTTAAAATGGCCAACGATATTAAAGACAGTGTGCTGACAGTTACAAAGACATTACGTGCAGTATTCGTAGGAGCCCACAACAAAGCAGTACAGCGCATAGATAAGCATCCAACAACAAACACATCATTTATGAAGAAAAAGCCTGTAAATGTACGTCCAGTACCTTTCTACAACTGGCTAACCGATAGAGATGGACCAACAGAAGTACTTTAATGAGAAGGAAGTGAGGACACATGAAAGTTACAGCCAAGGAATGGTGTGTCATGTCTGACCATAATATACAATTACCATTAAAGGCAATAGCAAACAAATAAAAACTAGAAGAAAAAGGGGAATGAGGATATGCAGGAACATTCACAACAACTAACTAATTTCAACCGTATTACAGACGTGGTACTGGATATTTCTATTGCGTTAGAAAAGGTACAACTTATGCAAAATGAGTTAAATGATGGTTATTTTGCTAAATGGGAACCAACAAAGAATAAAGAAGAAATTTATTACGTAGCTTGGGATTATGATCGCTACGGAGTGATTGCACGGATTGGGGAAGATTATATATATGAGATGAAAAGAAAAATCGAAGAATTAGAAAAAATGGTTAAAGTGCTCAGGGATCTTTAAGTGGATGATCCCTCAGGGCAACCTAGCAAGACAACTGCCGATGAAATAAAAGCTTGATGTGTCTGATAGTTACGTGAAATTAGAGGAAGACACTAACTTTAGGAAGTGAGAAACAAAGCACTTGCTACGGCAGGTGTTTTTTTTATATAGTCAGGAGATTAGTAAAGATACTGCAGTATAAGCTATCAAGATCTGATTGTCTAAATAAGAAGGAAATCCTTTCCTTTTGTCGAATATTGGGATAGGTGAAAGGGAGGGGTTAATTTGTCTCTGTTTGAAAATACATCTTTTGAGACATATTTATTATCATTAATACCCGTTATTATTTATATTGTAAAGACAACAATTGATAATTATGGGATAACAGAGTTGGAAAAACTAAGATTAAGTAATTTAAAAAAATTCTCAATTTCATTTTTGAAATATGTTACTTTTAGTCTTGTTTTTTTAGCATTTATTTATTTGGTTATAATTTTTGCTAAAATCCCATTTGAGGTTGATGATGTTAGAGCAATTTATGTTTTAGTAGCAATCTATTTTATAACATTTATTGGGGTAATGTTCTTATTTGAGAAGATAATAAGTTTTATAGCTACTATTTTAACTTTTCAATATGATTATTACATAGTGGATCAAAATGGTGATCCGCTTTATAAAATCATCAAACTTAGTAGCAATAATACGCTTTTAGTAGAATCAGAAGGTATAGAAGAATTTGTAGATGTAAAGGAAAATAGAAGATATAAAAAAATTCGTAGAAACAATTATTTACTCTCTAAAATGTACATTAGTAAAAAGATGCCCTATGTATTAAAGGGTTTACCTGCACTATGTATTGTATTATTGGTAAGTTTGTTCTTTACAAAATCATGGATTCAGTTTTTTTTATATCTTACTTTACTTTTCACTGTATTAGTCTCATTAGTGCTTACTTTGAATTTTTTTGAATACAAAAGATATATAAAAGAATCAGAACAAGAAGAAAGGAACGGCGAGAATAATAGGGTATAGATCTTTCT
This sequence comes from Lysinibacillus sp. G01H, assembly GCF_028872195.1. Taxonomy (NCBI): domain Bacteria; kingdom Bacillati; phylum Bacillota; class Bacilli; order Caryophanales; family Bacillaceae; genus Lysinibacillus; species Lysinibacillus sp. G01H. The sequence goes on from NZ_CP118397.1 coordinate 1,901,534, forward strand.
AGATGATATAATTTGCTAAATATTTAGGAATTTGTCTTCCACAGATTATTTCAGGGAGGCCTACTTACAATAAAATATATGTATGCACTGTGCCTAGCAGTGCTATTTTTTTATGTAACGAAGCTATTCATAATAAATGATCAACAAAAAAAGATTGAAGCAATTAGCCTCAATCTTTTTTTACTCACACATTCCTGTACACACGCTCGCCGTATTTTATTAGCCCCAATCTAGCCCCACTTAGCCCCAAAAACATGCCATAAAATACATTGACATGCTGAGATCAAATTAGGGGACATTATCAAAACCGTTGATATATCAATGTTTTAAAGGCATTACGTAGTCAACGTGCATTGCTTCTATTTTACGTTCGGATAAATCATTGTTGCTGGGTCTACATATTCATCGAACTGTTCTTCTGTAAGTAATCCGCTTGCGATGGCTGCTGCCTTTAAGGTCGTGCCTTCTTTGTGGGCCTGTTTTGCGATTTTTGCTGCGTTTTCATAGCCAATATATGGATTTAATGCTGTTACAAGCATTAATGAATTTTGTAAATTATGATCGAGTACTTCTTTGTTTGGCTCAATGCCTACCGCACAATGGTCGTTAAATGATTTCATTGTGTCTGCTAATAGGCGAGTTGATTGTAAGAAGTTGTAAATGATGACTGGTTTAAAGACGTTTAATTCAAAGTTACCTTGAGAAGCGGCAAAGGCAATTGTTGCGTCATTTCCAACTACTTGCGTGACAACCATTGTCATTGCTTCACTTTGGGTAGGGTTAACTTTACCTGGCATAATGGAAGAGCCTGGTTCGTTTTCTGGGATCGTAATTTCCCCAATACCTGAACGAGGGCCACTTGCTAACCAGCGAACGTCATTGGCAATTTTCATTAAATCAGCCGCTAAAGCTTTTAATGCACCATGTGCTACAACAGCTTCATCATGACTTGTTAAGGCATGGAATTTATTTGCAGCCGATGTGAATTGTTTGCCTGTTAGCACACTAATTTCCTCAGCCACACGATCACCAAATTCAGGGTGAGCATTGATTCCTGTACCGACCGCTGTTCCACCAATTGCAAGCTCCTTCATATAGTCAATATTATGGATAATCATATGCTCTGATTTTGCGAGCATGGCTGCCCAACCGCTAATCTCTTGACCTAATGTAAGAGGTGTCGCATCCTGTAAATGCGTACGACCAATTTTAATAATGTCCTTAAATTGAGCGGCTTTATCTTCCAAAGTTGCTTTTAGTAAACGTAGTCTTGGTAATAAATAATCTTCCACTTTTAAAACAGCCGCAATATGCAATGCTGTTGGGAATGTATCATTAGAGCTTTGTGATTTATTGACATCATCATTAGGATGAATACGGTCCGCTTCACCAGCATCCTTTAATAGTTGATTCGCACGGTGAGCAATGACTTCGTTCACATTCATATTGGATTGTGTACCACTACCAGTCTGCCAAACCACAAGAGGGAATTGATCGTCCCATTGACCATTTAAAATTTCATCTGCAGCCTGCACGATGGCATTTGTTTTAATATCAGAAAGTTTGCCTAATTTATTATTCGCAATGGCCGCACTTTTCTTTAGGATCGTCATAGCTTGCACAAGCTCGATTGGCATTTGTTCCGTACCAATTTGGAAATTTTCTTTACTGCGCTGTGTTTGCGCGCCCCAAATTTTATTAGCAGGTACTTTAATTTCACCCATAGTATCTTTTTCAATACGATAATCCATGTCAAAACAGCTCCTTTAGTATGTAAAGTTCTCCTCATGTACAGATAAAAACGGATACTCTTAGTCTGATGTAAGAATATCCGTTTGATACATGCTTATTCAAAAAAGAGGGGGATTCTGAATGAAGCAATTTGGAGAAAGAAATAATCTATTGATAATGATAATTGTTATCAATTAAAAAGTCAACGGTTTAGCTTGAAGAAATTTAAAGTGAATGATTCGCACTCATTACTTATTTTATTCCCGAAATTTAAGGGAATAAACCATGTTTTAGTCGATTATCTCTTTTTCTTTCCAAGCTCTTTAAGAGGCTGCTTTTTAGGGATTTTTTCGAACAATATCTTCACATGAAAATTGTTGTTATCAACTTGTAGTACCTCCAACACCTTTGCCTTACGCCCTTTAATGCGAATATTTTCTTCCACAGTAGGTAGCTTGACGAGCAATTGACTTAAAACGGACGTCTTGTTTTCGTAATAATGAGTCACAAACATCGCGATTCTCCTTCTGACTTTTGATTGTTACTCAATTTATGAGCAAGGGATAATAGTTAGAACTTTGGAGGTGGTGATCAAAAAATGAAGAACAACGACTAGATGCTTAAGATAATTAAAAATTGAAAGGGGTCTCTAGGTGTACAGTTTTTTAAACCTGAAGTATTTTGGTTCACGACATAGTAAATAACAAAAAACTATGTGATAAAGCTAATAAAATAATTGGGTGTAAAATATGTTTGACACCTTATTTGTCCTACCTTAATATTATGGTGTAAAAGATCTTTTACAAGCTAGGAGCGGAGTGGTGTTAGAAATGAAAAATAAAATAAGGGTATATCGAGAAAAAAATAACCTCTCACAAGGTAAATTAGCGGAGTTATGCAATGTGACAAGGCAGACCATTAATGCCATTGAAAATAATAAATATGATCCAAGTTTGGAATTGGCTTTTACTTTGTCCTATATTTTAAGTGCTCCTATAGAAGAATTATTTATTTTTACATATGGAAGGAATGAGAAAAAGTGACGATTACAAAAAAGGTAAGTTTAATCGGTTCTTTAGTTATTATTGTTTCTATTGGTAGTTACGGTGTATATGAATGGATCACGAAAGAAATGATTGGTGCAGCGACAATTTTCTTTGTATTCTTAGGAATAGGTCTTTTATTTCAGTCCATTACTTGGGGAGAAATGAACGGAGTAAATGAAGGAAAAAAAGATGAGTTAGAAAAACATATAACACTTGTTAGTTCAAAAATTAGTTACTATCTTTTACTGTTATTTATGGTTATTGTTTTAGTGATCTCAGAAAGAGTAACCGCTTTAAATGATATTAAGAATATTCCACTTGTTATTGTCATAGGACTTGCTTGGATTACTATGCCAATTACTGAGTTTGTAGTTTCTAAAAAATATAGTTAAATAAATTGATCATTGTGAAGAAGGCTGATTTATTTTGATGAAGTTTAATTTTAGATCAACTTACCTCGATAGATTGATTAAGAGGTGAGTTGATTTTTTTGTTAGATATTTATGTTAAAATAACTATGGAATTTTATGACAGGTTATTGTTATTCTACTAACCATGACAAAAAATTTAGAAAAAGGGGCGAGAAAGAAGAATGACAAATAATATCATCGAACAAGCAAAACGGGGGTTGGAGGGTTTTGCTATTGGAGGTTATCATACTAGCGGAAATTTTGGTAAGTATCGGGAGGAATACTATAAATATTTTGGAGATCCAGATTATGAAACGAGAAAGTACGCTATAGCTGCATTTACTTGTATGCTGGGTACTTGGGAAACAGGTTCTCTTCAGATATTTCAGCCAATACAAGAGTGGGAGGAAAATAAGAAATGGAGCTCAAATCCATTAGACCAGAAGCGATTTTATCGTTTTAAAGATTATCTTTATGCTCTGTTAGCACATCATGAGCAGATAGAGAAAGAATTTCCTTATATGTTTGAAGATATTGTTTTATTTTTAATAAAAATAGAATTAAATCAAGGGATCAGTTATGAAGAATGGTTTCCAGAGCATAACCCGAATTTGTTTCAGCGATTAAGAGAAGAAATTTTAATACCTAAACAACATTTGGCAAATAAAAGAAGTAATTGGGGATTATTGTTAAAAGAAATAGGTATTGAGCCTTTTTTTGAATCGGATTAATTTAGTAATGAAAGTGATCCAAAATATCCCCTCAGAAAGGAAGTCTAGGTGATCTTAAAGAGAGGCACCCCACTTATTAGAAACAATCATTTAGCAAGCCACAGCGAAATAAAATTGCTATGGAAGCACTACTGCATGTTGCGGGGAAATCATTCACTCAGTCAGTTAGAGAGGAGGTCAATGTCCAGTTATTTTATAAAAAAATCAAAAATATGACATGATACTACAGGTAAAAATTACAACTTTCGACATGTTTTTTATTTATTTCTCGGGAAATATCTCATAGCGAGTTGTGAAAATGGTAGGGACTTCGTCAGCTGTTTTAGGCTATTTATGTTTGGCTGGCTCGGGTGGCTACATAAAAAGGTGACATTTCAATCAAACAGGTGGGTGGATTACGTTTCAGCTAGGGGGATGTTCGTTATAATAAGAGTAAGGAGGAAATAAAATGTATTTAAAATCATGTAAGGTGTTACAGGATACGATTCCCAATAAACAGGAGTATCCTTTTAATATTCCAAGCTTGCAGGATTTGCATGAGCTGGAGTTCCCGACGAATGTGACGTTCTTTGTTGGGGAAAATGGTTCGGGGAAATCAACATTACTGGAGGCGATTGCTGATCGCTGCGATTTCAATACGGCTGGTGGCGGTCGTCAAAATTTATATGAAGTACATAAGGCGGAATCTTCATTGGGGGAATATATCCGTTTGTCGTGGTTGCCGAAAATATCGAATGGGTTTTTTCTTCGATCAGAAACATTTTATCAATTTGCCAGTCATATTGATTTGATAGAAGATCCAAGGAGATACAACGCTTTTGGTGGGAAATCTCTACACCACCAATCTCATGGTGAATCCTTTCTTGCGTTATTTATGAATCGCTTTAAGGGTAAAGCCATTTATTTATTGGATGAGCCTGAGGCGGCATTGTCACCAACGAGGCAGCTGAGCTTGCTGAAAATAATGAAGGACCTTGAGCATGAGGCACAATTTATTATTGCTACACACTCACCCATTTTGCTTGGCTATCCGAATGCAACGATTTATAGTTTTGATCAAGGAGAAATTGAATCCATTCGCTATGAGGATACCATACATTACATCGTGACCAAACGCTTTTTAGATGCGCCACAGTCTATATTAAGAGAGTTATTTGATGAGGAGAGAGAATCATGAATCAACGAAAAGGCTTAATCATGCGAGAAATCCGATTAGATGAAATGGCACAGTCCATTGATTTACTGAATTATGTCTTTCAAATGTCAATGTCCATTCACAAGGATCGTCGCTTTGTGAATGCGAAGAGTAGGCAATTTAATGAAGAGCATGCTATCGGGTGGTTTGATGGTTCACAGCTTGTATCGCAAATATTAAGTTTGCCTTTTGAGGTGAATGTGCATGGTAAGATTTATGAAATGGGTGGCATCACAGCAGTTGGGACATACCCTGAATATTCAGGACATGGCTTAATGGAGAGCTTGATAATTGAAAGTCTGCAAAGTATGCGAAATGAAGGACAGTATATATCCTATTTATTTCCATATTCTATTCCTTATTACCGCAAAAAGGGATGGGAAATTATGAGTGATATTGTGGAATTTCAAGTGAAGGATACACAGCTTCCTCATTATGCTGGTCTTAATGGGAAAATTCGCCGAGTTGATCCGAAGCATGAGGATGTGGTGGATATCTACGCACGCTATGCACAGAAAACGCATGGCGTAATGGTGCGCAATAGTATTGCCTGGAACGAGAAATTTCAGGAGGATTTCTGGGAGGAGAAATTTATAGATAGTGATGTGAACCTTCAGGCAGCGGTCTACTATGATGAAGAAGATGTGGCGCAGGGCTATATGTTCTATCGTATTATGGAGGAAAATTATTACATTGATGAAATCGTCTATTTGCAGGAAGAGGCTCGTAAAGGTTTATGGAATTTCGTCTCGGCTCACAGCTCGATGGTCTACAATGTCTACGGGAAAACAACCGGAAATGAAGCGGTAGCCTTTCTATTAGAGGACAGCGAAATTATTCAAAAGGTATCACCTTATTTCATGGCAAGAATCGTCGATGTCAAAGAATTTTTACTGCGCTATCCATTTATCGGTCAGGATTTCGAGCTTCAGCTAGCTGTCAGTGATCGCACTGTGGCATGGAATAATGGTACCTACATCATCAAAATGAAAGATGGAAACCTTGCTGTGCAGAAGGTAAGTGAGACGTTGAACGCGAATGCTGTGCATTTAACAGTGCAAACACTGGCTACCATGCTGTTAGGCTACAAACGTCCAACCTATTTAGAAAAAATTGAACGATTACAGGGACGTGCAGAGGAAATTGCATTGCTTGAGGCGGTTTTACCAGTGGGTATCCCAACATTTATTGATTATTTTTAAGAGGTATGGGGGTTAAAGCCATAACGTTGACGGTTATGGCTGCCACGCCTCTTTTAACAGCTCAATCCCCAGCTTGATTTCTTCCAACGCTAATTTACTAAAGCCTAATTGCAGCATTGGTTCCTTATTTGTTTGATGGATAAAAAAGGGGCTTGTCGGATAAACCTTCACACCGTAAGTCGCCGCTCGTTGGATTAGCTGCTGCTCGGAAAGTGGAGACTTTATTTTCACTAATACATAGAGGCCTGATTGCTCGCCTAACACGGATATTTGCTGCCCAAAATGTCGTTGTAGCTCCTGTACAAGGTGCTGCATTTTTTGTTTATAGGTCAAACGCATTCGTTTAATATGGCGTGTCCATTCTCCCTGCGCCATAAATTGGGCCATAGTGCGTTGATGGAGGGACGAAGCATTTTGTTCAAAGTGAGCAAAACGCTCTTTATATGGCTGAACAAGTGCATTTGGTAGCACCATATAGCTTAAACGCACACCTGGTAAAAACGATTTTGAGAAGGTGCCGAGATAGATTACCCTTGATGAGTCGATGGAGGCCAGGGCAGGAAATGGCTGTTGCGTATAGCGAAACTCTCCATCATAATCATCCTCTAGAATATAACCATCGACTTGTTGAGCCCATTGTATTAAGGTCTGTCGCTGCTGAATAGACATGGACACTCCGTATGGGAAATGATGTGACGGGGTGACATACATTAAGCGTGATTGACAGCTTTGGAGTATATCAAGTTGAGCTCCTGTTTCCATTACAGGTAGTGACTCTATTTCGAAGTGATGTAACTGGAAGGCTTCACGTGCACCGTCATAGCCAGGGTCTTCCAAAAGAATGCTTGGAAAAGAATCTTTTAGTAAAAAGCCAAGATACAAGAGCATTTGCTGTGTGCTACTACCGATAATGATATTGTCGCTCGTTGTATAAACCCCTCTTGCTTGTAGTAAATACGGCACAAGCTGCTCCTTTAGCACTGATTCTCCAAACAGTTCTCCATATTCGTAACAGGTTGATTCCTGTAATACTTGATTGGCAATTTGGCGCCATGTTTTCATGGGAAAATGTTGCTGATCGACAGCCCCTGCGCGAAAATCTACAAGATAGGATGCAACCTTCTTTTTTGGCTGTGTCATAGGGGGCTGTTCCTGCTCCTTTAGAAAAACCTGCTCTAGTGCATTGACGAAATAGCCTTTTCGTCCCTCCCCACGTATGTATCCTTCTGCGACAAGCTGTTCATAAGCGGTTAATGTAGTATTACGACTGACCTGTAAAGTTTCTGCAAGTTTTCGTATGGAGGGCAGGGAATCATCTGTTTGAAGTGTACCTTGCGTAATAAGTACTTTAATTTGCTGATACACTTGCTTATATTTTGCCTCCTTTTCTGTTAATAGAAAGATAAAATCGTCCATAAGGCACCACCTTGACATGTTAAAATGTTTGGAACTGTTTCTTTTGAAATGTCAGATTATTTACTACCATCATACTAGAAGGACAATCAAAAGGAAATGGAGAGCATAACATGAAAATTTGTAAGGTGACACAGGAAACGATAGGAGAAGTAGTCCCATTATTTAATGCCTATCGTGAATTTTATGGACAATCATCTGATTTACAGCAAGCCGAGCAGTTTATACAGGAGCGAGTGATGGGAGGAGAGTCTATTATTTTTCTGGCATATTTGGAGGAGAAGCCAGTTGGATTTGCACAATTGTTTCCAGTCTTTTCATCTGTAGCTATGAAACGAGCGTTTCTCTTAAATGATTTATTTGTGGCGGAACAAGCCAGAAAACAAGGTATAGCACAGTCGTTGATGGAGCAATGCTATGCCTATTGTCAGCAGGAAGGTGCTCGTTACATGATGCTTGAAACCGCCAGAGATAATGTCCAAGCACAGAAGCTCTATGAAAAAATGGGCATGACGGTTGATGAAACTGTTTATTATTACAGTATTTATTGGTGATTTTTTTCGATGTGATGGGAGTTGGTGGAGAGCCCGCTCAAATGTGAGGAGAAAGTGATCCATCAGAAGGAGAACCCGCTCAAACATGAGGAGAAAGTGATCCATCAGAAGGAGAACCCGCTCAAACATGAGGAAAAGTGATCCAACTGAAGGAGAACCCGCTCAAACATGAGGAAAAGTGATCCAACTGAAGGAGAACCCGCTCAAACATGAGGAGAAAGTGATCCATCAGAAGAAGAGCACGCTCAATACCCTTTTATATCTAAACTTCAGCCCCCACCATTTATTGTGTAATGGAGGGGGCTTTGTGTTTAGGCGTGGCTCATCCATCCTGAGAAGAGACCTGAGGAGAAAAAGCGGGTAATGTTTTGAAAGCCCGCTTCACTTAATAGCTGTTGGATTTCTTGATCGGAGAGGAAGGAAATATTCATGATGCCCTTGCCCATGCTATCTACCTTTTCTTTTGTATAGCCGGCATCTAAAAAGTAGCTTTGCCATATTTTGATGCGATCTTGTAGTTCGTCACTTTCTCGATCTCCGTAGGCACATGCGAGGACAAAGGGCATTCCAGGTTTTAAGTGCTTGTGAATGTTTTGCAGTAGATGAAGTTTTTCCTGTCGATCTTCAATAAAATGAAGAACGAGGATACAGCTTGCTGCATCGAATTTCGGTGTTGATTGTGGCAAGCGCTCGATTGTTCCTTGTAGTAGCTGAACGCGACTTTCAATATCGAGTTGTACGGCTTTATGTTGTGCGATTTGGAGCATTTCCTCAGATAGGTCAACCCCAGTGAACTTCCATTTAGGGTTTGTTGGTCCCCATGCAGAAAGCTCGTTGCCCCCACCAGCTCCTACAACAAGTAGGGAAGCTTCTTGTTCCCATAAATGCATGCGGAAATAGGCTTGTGTCACGGCAAATAATGTGTCATAGGCAGGCACTGATATCCGCGTGCTTTGCTCATAAGTTCGTGCCTTTTCTAATAAATGTGTAGATAATGTACCCATTGTGATAGCCTCCAGTGTTTTAATGTCTCTATTACAGACCTTCAATGTCTGTAATAGAGTATAAATGAAAATAACTGAAAAGACAAAGGAGACCTCCGTAGACAGCAGTTTTTATGTAAAGCATTTAAAAATTAATAATAAAGATAAACAATTTAATGTTTATCATTAAATTACTATTGAAAATAATGGTGCTTTCTTCTATGCTTGTAGTAAACAGGAGGGGAAATAAGATGATGAATAGTTTAATTAGTGCCATTTTGCAAGTGATGTTATTTTCGGTGATTCCATTTATTTGGTGGCTTTGCACAGCGAGAAAAAAACAGCCCTTTTTAACGTGGATAGGATTGCAAAAGCCGATTGTGTTGCACAAGGGAAGGTATGCCATGTACATTGTACTCTCCATTTTCGCGCTGTTTGTACCGAGCTTTGCGCTAATCTTTTTCTATATTGATCGCTCCTTACTAGCAGCGAATCAATTCGTGGGACTTGGAGCGACGGCAGTCATTCCAGCGCTTTTCTATGCCATTATTCAAACAGGTTTATCAGAGGAGCTATTATTTCGCGGCTTTTTATTAAAGAGAGTAATGAAGACTTTTGGCTTTCAAGTAGGTAATGTCGTGCAAAGTTTTGTTTTTGGCTGTGTTCATGGTGCCATGCTATGGTCGGTGCTTCCGCTTCATGTAATCTTATTAGTTGTGCTTACAACAGCGCTTGCTGGCTATGTGATGGGCTGGGTGAATGAACGAATTGCTGGGGGCTCTATTATTGCTAGCTGGAGTATCCATAGTATCGTAAATTTCATAGCGGCGTGCTTGTATATGTTTATATTTTGACTTATTTGCATTTCTTTGCTGTCACTTGCATAATAGGGCAGAGAAGATTTTTTCGTGAAGGGACGTGCAAGCATGACAGAGTGGCCTAAGGGAGTAGCAAAACCAGCAATTCGCGCATTACATGCCGCGGGCTATACAGAATTGAAGCAGCTAGAAAGAGTTGAGCTTTCTACATTAGCTCATCTTCATGGAATGGGTCCAAAAGCTTTAGCAGCGATTGAGGCGGCACTAAAGGAAAGTAGGGAACCTCGTGAATAAGCTGACATTATTTTTACTGGCGATGGTTGTCTATTATATCCTCGTTGTAGTCGTTATTAGCAAGCTGTTTATTATTCCTATTATGAAAGTGATGGCTCTTATCTTTTTTATAGGGGCAGGTTATATCTTTTCTCGTAAAATGCGTAGGAAATTACAGTAGGAGGTAATATGAAAATTGTTAAATTAACATTCTTTTATTTAGCTATTATTTTATTGGCATTGACGCTGTCCTTAGCGGGTGTTCGTCTATCCATCTCACTTGGAATATTTGCATTAATTGCGGTAGGGATGATTTATCGCCATATACATATTTTATATCGCACAAACAATATGGAGCAGGTAGATCAATGGGTAAAAAATCATCGAAAAGAGCCTATATTTGCTGCTCTCTATGCATCAGCTTACGGGACAAAAGAGGAACAGATTCAGGCAATCGATGTCATCATCCATCATTATAAGCAGCCAGCTATTAAGTACAATTACCTCTTTATTAAGGCGATTATGGAGGAGAATCTTGGAGCTGCTAAAGCAGCCGCAAGACAAATTGATAAGGAGCCTTTAACTAGCTATGCACTATGCTATATCGCTGCGCTTGAAGGTCGATCAGCCGATATGAGAAGTGATAAACTAACACAGCCGTGGATGCAACCTGCAATTGAAGCCATCTATGCCTATACAATAAAGGATCAGGCTAAGTTCCGCCAATTCGCAGATGACAGCATCCAACAAGCACGTGGCATACAGAAATACGCTTTAATACATAATTTTAAGCAAATGGAAGATGAATTGGTAAAGGCATAATCGAAGGGCTACTTGATAATAGTATCAGGTAGCCTGATTTTGTGTCAGAAATCATAAATTCAATGAGGTGGAAATGTTTGTCTAAAATAGATCATATGATGCAGATTTTATGGATGTTGAATTCAGGTAGGAAAATTACTGCGAAAGAAATTGCTGAAAAATTAGAGATAAATATCAGATCCGTTTACCGCTATATTAACTCACTTTCTGCCAGTGGTGTGCCAATTATAGCTGAAACAGGTCATCATGGGGGATATACCCTGTTGAATAATTTTATTAAAAGTCCTCTTATTTTTGATGTTGATGAGAAAGCGGCATTACTTCATGCTTCTATTTTTGCAAAAGAAGCTGGTTATTTTTTAGATGAGGCATTAAACAGTGCAACAGCAAAGCTTACAATGTATTCAAATCAGGAGCAAGAAAAAATGATTCAACAGCATTTACAAGGTTTCGAGATAATCGGTCCAACAGAAACCTCATTGGAGCCACTATTAAAAAAATTAGAAGAGAGTATAGTAAAGGAAACCTCTATAGAAATGGAATACCATACTAATAATGAAGAGCAATCTAAGTGTAGGGTGGTTAATCCATATGGTTTGGTTTATTGGAATCAAAACTGGTATGTCGTTGCATTTTGTCATGTAAGAAATGAAATCCGTACTTTTAAAGTAGGCCGAATTAGCAGTCTGCATCAAACCGTCATTCCCTTCCAACGACCACAATCTTTCTCTGCCAGTGATTTTTTTATGGATAGCCTTTTTCCCCAAGATGAACATAAACAGAAGCTTGTGCCCTTCATCATTTGTGGAAAGACAAGTGCTGTGGATGCAATCAGTCAGCATTGGTTTTTAAAGTATCACCTCAAAGAACGCACCAATAAGAACGCAATATTTTTAGTAGATGAGGAAGCACTCCATACATATGTACCCTATTTACTTTTTCCCTATGGAAAATCAATCCAAGTAGTAGAACCCATAAGTCTAAAGCAAAAGATAATTGACGTTCTATATGAGCTCATACATTTTTATGGAAATGAAAACTTTACTGACGGAGAATGTCAGTAAAGTTTTTTTATACTAAGCATAGTTTCAATAAAAGGAGTGTTTATTATGCAGACAAGAAAAGTGTATCTTTATGTATTTGATACGATGGCAGATTGGGAGATAGGGTATTTAATGGCAGAATTAAATACAGGTAGGTATTTTAAAAAGGGGCTAGAGCCTTTAGAGGTGATAACTATAGGGATTGATAGAAGTCCTGTTACGACAATGGGTGGCATCACCATACTTCCAACTATTGCCGTTGCTGAATGTCACTTGAATAGCATGGATGTCTTGATTCTTCCAGGAGGCAATACATGGCTAGAATCTATTCATGATCCTGTATTGAATAAAGTCTCAAAAGCGTTGAACGAAGAAGTTTTCATAGCTGCAATTTGTGGTGCAACGTTCGGTCTCGCAAAGCTTGGTTTGCTTGATACAAGACAACATACGAGCAACGATCTCGAATACTTGAAGATGCTTTGTCCACATTATATGGGGGATGAATATTTTAAACAGAAGCCAGCCATAACTGAGGGGAATTTAGTAACGGCATCTGGCATTGCACCGCTGAATTTTGCCTACCATGTTTTGAGGCTGCTCGATGTTTTTACACCAGAAACATTACATGCTTGGTATAAGCTTTATGAGACGCAGGAGAAAAAGTATTTTTATGAATTAATGACATCCATTGAATAATAATTAGTCTAAGAAGAGCATGTTCATTGTTAAAACATGCTCTCTTTTTTTACATTAACTTTTTTTATCCAACAAAATGCCTCGCACAATACCCATCATGAAGATGCCAAATAACAGCAGTAAAAATAGGTAAGCATGCCATTGTTGTAAAATACGTTCGCGTCCTAAAGCCACCGTAAGATCATTGAAAAGGGAGTAGGTAAAATACAATAGAATACTATTTTTGATGAGACAAAACGTTAGGATGCCATTTTGTCGCTGTCTATGGGATAGCGGTGCTTTATTTTTACGCATCACAGGATAAGCGGCCTTTATCTCTAAATAGTGTAAAAGTAGAAAGAGCATAAGAGCGACAAAGGGTAAATAAAAAATAGCGATTTTTGGACCGAATTGGGCATGGTCACTCGTAAAGCTTTGCAAGACAGGAATCGTGGCTGGGAGCTTGCCATATTGAATAAGTGTAGCTGTAATACCAGCTAAAAAATAGTCGCCACAATAACAGTTAACTGGTGACAAAAGCGTGGTGTGGGTGTTTTTTGTTGTATATGCATCCTTGCTCCTCATTTCCATCATCATTGATAATAACAATCTGTTATACTGTATCATAGAATGTTTGCTTTTTGTGCTAGAGAAAGAAGGATATTATGGAATACTTATTGTTTTTACTAATTGGCATCATTGGGAATGTCATTGGTACGTTAGTTGGGGGTGGTGGCTTAATTACCTTGCCAACGATGATGCTAATGGGAGTACCCGTCCATTCTGCTATTGGCGCAAATAAAGTGTCCAATATGGTGAGTGCTTTTTCAAGCTTTTATACAATTTATCAACGTAAGGAATTAGCATGGAATGAAATGCGTTCGGTGTTACTTGTCTCTTTAATCGGAGGTACATTGGGGGGACTTTTCGCTTCATTCATGAGTAGTAAATCATTGACGTTCATTGCTATTATTTTACTTGGCTTTGCGCTTGTCATGTCCTTTATGGGTGGAGCTGATTTTGGCGACAAGGAACGTTTTACGATGAATCGAAAAAACGGTCCGATCCTTCTTGGGGTTGGCTTTTATGACGGTATGTTTGGTCCTGGCAGTAGTACATTGGCGCTTTATACATATGCACATGAGAAAATTTCCTATATTAAAGCAGTCGGGCTATCTCGGGTAGGGGTATTTGCAATGTGCTCAGGAGCAGCGATTACCTATATTGCTACAGGGAAAATCGAATGGCCCTTAACACTTATTTTAATGATTGGCTCGACGATTGGTGCACAGATTGGGCTTGTGCTAGCCAGAAAAGTGAAAGCACATCAGGTAAAGCTTTTACTGCGCATTGTAACGATTGTGCTGATCATACAGCTTGTTTATGATTTCATCCATCAGTTTTAGGAGGTGATTGTCCTGTTTGAAATTTCACCCTATCCAACCTTTTCGTGGTCGCTATCGCGTCATAAAACATTGACAAGCTGCGCCCGCAAATACGGCTATGAATATTACTTTTCACATAACGGGTGGCTCAGTTACAATGTGGAGCCATATCATCAACAGGTGTATCGCTTAAAAAAGCTGCAATCGATGCCTATTTTATTTGGGCAAATTGTCCATCGATACATTGAGCAGGCCATTAATGATTATTTACAAACAGGAAAAGCTCCAACTGTAGAGGAGCTAATTCAATTGGGGCGCGGACAGCTGAATGCAGCCTTTATTGACTCCACTCGTCGTCTTGAATTTTGGAGGCAAAAACCGAATAAGTATTATATGATGCAGGAAATCTATTATCATGGCACCCTTTCTCCTGAGCTGGTGCAAGACTATAAAGAACGTTTACGACTTGTCTTTAATCATTTTTTGATGAGTGAAACATTCCAGCAAATCACCTCACAAAAAGGCTCTCTCCGTATCGGAGAACCAGAGCAATTCCGCTCCATGAAAATAGAAGATGTTCAGGTATTTGTTGTTATGGACTTTCATTATTATGATGAATTGAGGGATAAATGGATTATTGTTGACTGGAAGACCGGTGGAGAATCTGATGATGACCGTCAGCAATTAGCCCTCTACGCTTACTATGTTCAGCAAAAATACCGTGTGTCTCTAGCGCAAATCGAGGTCTATAATGAATATTTATTAACAGGCAAGCGCAAGAAATATAGTTTTACAGACATCGATATGGAGAATATTTTGTATACGTTTCAGCGCAGCGTTTTAGAAATGAAAAAGTATCAGGCTGATATTTTTTCCAACGAGCCCGTAGACCTCGAGGACTTTGAACAAACACAAGAAAAATGGCATTGTCGTGGCTGTAATTTTAGGGAGCTATGTGCATCAAGGTGAAAAAGAAGCGAGTGCTAAAATAGCCTCTCGCTTCTTTTTAAGAAATTTTCGTATAATGAGCTTTTGTGCTTTTTTTAATAAAGTAAAGAAAAATTAATTGCACAAGCACAACGATTAGAAACATGATGCCCAAAATAATGAATGACACCATTTTCACTTCAGGTGTTTGCACAATCCCTGCACCATCAACATTTCTTGCCCCAATAAATACGGCGATGCCAGAAAAAATCAACAACCATACAATATTTACAGCCCACCAAATTATTTTCATACCCAATATGGCACCCTCTTTCTTCTTGTAATTCCCTTTCGGAGCTTAATTATAGCAATTTACCTTAAATTTGGAAATGTCCTATAGATGGTGCTACATCTCAGCCTAGAGACGGATTGACTATTTTTAAAATAGAAGTTTTTCATAGGCTTCATTTCTTATTTAGGGGGAATATGGTAAATTTGGTATGTGCATATTATGGATTACCTTAGAAAGGAGGTAGCATATGATGAACAATAAAAAGACGTTTATAGGGTCAATCGTTATGTTGGGTATTTGTATGTGTCTGTTTTTTCCGTATCCTTACAATGAAGCGATGATGGCACATACTACCTTCATGTCAATTCCGATCGAAACACAGGATGGATACGTGTTACTTGGCATCTTTGGCTCGATTTTATTTATAATTGCTATGATTTTACTACTTAGGAGCATAAACAAATATCATTTTCGAATATTTGTCATGGTAGTATTACTCTATTCTTTTTTACCCCATTTGCTCATCGCAGCATACCAAGAAACCTTTGCTAGTGGCATTATGGCCATTTCATACAAAGGGGATGGAGAATGTCGTTTTGATATGGTGAGAAAAGACTTAATGAATGGGGAATGTACCATTGTCTTACATAATCGAAGCAATGAAGCTGTATCCTTTGATTTACAATTTATCGATACGGATTTTTTTAAAGGCGATAAGCGGATGAATTCACTGATGAATATAGCAGGGCCATATCATGTGACCATCGAGGCCAATCGTGAAAAAGCTATTCATCTAAAGGAAATACTTGATTTAACAGATGTTCCTAATCATATAGAGGGAGGTAGCTCCTCCAAGGTGCATGTTCAATTAATTGACGGTGACAAGGAAAGAACTTTATAAATAGTCGATGCGTGGAAAATATTTTGCGTCTAATACATAGTTTCAACGTTGCATTTGCTTTTATGGTAAATTTGTATTAAATTATAGTAAGCTATGAATTGATCTTGAGAGAGGAGGCAAAAGTCATGGAAACGATTTTCAGAAGAACGGCGATTGAGGTAAAGACATTTTTACAATTAGATGATTTAGGCTCAAAGGGATCAGTCTGTGGTTTTTTAAGAAAACAGCATAGTGAAAGTAGTAACCGGAAGCTTTTTGCCTTTGTTAGTCAAGTGTGAAAAATGACTTTTTAACCATACAAAGTGATTGGTAGACGCCGGTTTTATGGCGTCTTTTTTGTTGTGATAAAACGGAGAGAGGGTGAGTTAATTGCTAAAAAAACTAAGACAATTAAGGAATGTTGCAGTGTTCCAAGCGCTTCTAATTTAGAAAAATAATTAGAAGCGAGGAATTAACTATGAAAAAACAGCCAATTTTTACTTCATCATTTCTTTTTCTATTTATAAGTAATTTTTTCATTTTTATAGGATTTGAAATGCTATTACCTATTTTACCAGCCTATTTATTAAGCATAAACGCCAATCCGATGCAAGTAGGCTTGGTGACGACGGTATTTACACTAGGTGCCATTACGATAAGACCTTTTGTAGGGTACTATTTAATGGATCATAAGCGGAAAAAACTAGCGATTGTGGCAAGTATAGCATTACTAATAATTACAATGCTGTATCCATTGCTTCACACGATTTGGATTTTCCTATTACTTCGACTTTTCCATGGAACAGCGTGGGGTGTATCCACGACAGCCAATAGTACAATGGCTGTAGATAGTATCCCTAAAGCTCGATTAGGAGAGGGTATGGGCTATTTCTCGGTATCCACAACCGTGGGAGCGATTGTTGCACCAAGTCTCGGGATCCTTATTTACAGTACTTTTTCTTTTCACACGCTGATTTGGTCGTCAGCCTTACTAAGTCTATTTGCGATCATAATGCTTTCATTTGTGCATTCCACGGCACCTACTCAAAATGATAAGCAGCCATTTCGATTTATGGAAGCGATATTTGAAAAAGAAGTGAGGTTTCAGGCATTATTGACTGTTGTGACGACGCTTGGTTTTGGCGCGATTATTACATTCTTAGTTCTTTTTGGTGAACAAAAGGGATTAAAGCATATTTTTCTATTCTTTCTTATCAACGCACTTGTTTCCACTTTAATACGCCCATTTACAGGAAAATGGTTTGATAAGCATGGACCATGGTCGATCATTATTGTGTCAGCGATTTTCGGTTTTCTATCATTAATCGTGTTATCCTATACTACAAATAATTTCACTTTGATTTTCGCTGCGATTTTATTTGGTACAGGCTATGGCACCATTATGCCGTGCCTACAAACTTGGGCTGTTCAAAAAGTAAGTGAAGCCAAAAGTGGTGCAGCCAATGCCACTTTTCTTTCCAGCTTTGATGTTGGGGTCGGTATGAGCGCATTTATCTTAGGGATTTTAGCTGAGTGGATAAGTGTAGAAATGATTTTCCGACTTGTTAGCCTAAGCTTCCTTCTTGTCGCTCTGTTAGTCTACCGGGATTACATTCTTAATAAGAAAACAAACCATTAATACAGGAAGAAGGACCAGTCTCAAGTGCTGGTCCATTTTTCTTTGAACTATAAAACGTATTGGATCTTTAGCCCTAATAAACTTGCCAAATTTAATACTCTCTAGAGGTTTGGAGGTTTAATGATTGTCCCATTCCAATTGTTTAATTCTAGCACAAGGCTTCGATCTACCGTTATTTTACATAATATAGCTTCTTTGTTCGCCAAAAATATTCCTCCAAACCTTTTTATCATCGTCTTGATTTCCTGTCTGTTAAAAGTTTCCTAGATCTTTTCCATTAATAGAGCATGACAAGATGGCCATAAGAAAGAGACCATGCCATTTTGGATGGTCTCTACCTATTATTCAGTAATCGTTTCTGCAAATGTTTTACGGCCAGGGCTTACTTTATTAATATGAATATCGATTTTGCTAATGGAATCTTTGCTTAAAGGAATTTTGCCATCCTTCTCTAATCTCTTCCAAGCCTTTACATTACTACGATAGAGATATTCGGATAGGCGAAAGATATCCGCATCTATTTTTAGTCCTTCTTCAAAGGTAGTTAGGATTTCTTCCTTGACGGCTTTTTCTACTTTTTTTCTTACCTGATTGGGTGTCAGCTTCCCTTTAAAACCATTTAAAATCGTATCGAACTTTAAATTTACTTCAAACTTTACATCATTACCTTTCACAATTGGCTTGACTTTAACATCTAGCTTTTTAATATCGACGGTTAAGTAATCACTTTTTTCATTATTTTCTAATTCGACGGTGATTTCTCCTTGCTTTGTTTCATCATTCATCCACTCTATTCCACGTGCAGATTTGCCTTTAATATAGCCTTTAAAACTATCCTTTGAAAGAATACCAACGCCAGCAAAAAAGGTTTCTTTTTTGGGGCCATCCATTGTCTCCCAGTTTTCGTTGACGGTTACATAAGGAATTTTCATTTCGTGGTTGGGCTCATTTAAGCCAATGACGAGCTGTCTTAAAGTAACAGGCTCTACAAATGACTCCTGCTTCGCTGTATTTTTAGGATTACTTAATTTGGCGGCAGTTGGTGATTTCTCTAACAATGGAGAAACTAATAAAACATCCTCAATAGGATCTTGGGTACAGTAAACCCAAATATGATATCTTGTCTCTCGAAAGCGTAGAAAAGTATCAATAACCGCAATCGCATGTTCAGCTTTCATAGCACTCTCTGAGAAGAGAAGAAAGGTCATATGTCCCCAAAATACTTCTTGGTCCATTGAACGATACAATTTGTAAATGGCTTCTTCTATTGTCTTACCCTTGGCTTGACCAATTTCGGTAGGTGCTGCATTAGGGTTAGCTGATTCTGTTTTCGCTACGTTAGCAAAGTTGATAATTTGTAAGTATGCTGTATATTCATTATCCTTATAGTCAACCCCCACACCTTGTACGTAATACATTCGTTGTGGCTCTGTTACATCCCAACAGCCGGATAGCAGTAGTGTAGTCGTCAGCATTAAAATAACAATTGCAATCTGTTTTTGGCTCATATATCTCCCTACTTTTTGAAGTTCGTGTATATTAGTTTGTACAAGAACGCAAGGTATTATAAGTAGAGACCATTTAGTATGTAGGAAGTGCTGCTCTCGTCAAAATGACGTAAAGACAGCACTAATGATTTTAGTGGAAATATTTTTGGACGCGTTCAACGACTTCGTTTGCCGATAGTCCATCCGCATCAATCACAGGACCTTCCATAACTGGATCACTCATTCCCATGACATCACGATCCTGACCTGTAATAATACAAGCATCACATTTTTTCGCATCCTCTTCATTGCGAAGCTGGATGACTTCATAGCCTTGTGCTTTTAAAGCATCCTCGATGTTCGTTAATGATTGTTCCACACCAATAATTCTAGACATTTCTTGTCCACCTCCTACAAGTAATGTGCCATTTCAGGTTGCTCATTATTCATACTATTTTTTAGTGGGAGAGATAATTGCTAGAGATCCGTGCGTAATAGGGGTTGTGTACTACATCTAAAAGAACCGCCTAAGCCTAAGCTTCGAGAAATCGTAAAATCAACAGATTCTACGGTGATACCTCTCTTCGCTAACTGCTCGCCAATCCATGTAAATTCTTTGTCTGTAATATAGACTTTTTCATTAATAGGTAAACCGTTAGTAGCAAGTTTTGCGGCATCCTCTAGGGAAACGTGAATTTTATCCCAATCTCTTAGCTGTTCGGGAATACCATCAATGAGTGCTTCCTCGCAGACAATCATTAGACCCTCTCTAACGAGGCTAAGCGCACAGTCAAGATGAAGAATGGTTGGATGAAGTGGCACTTCAACCACCGTATAATCAAAGTTACTTGCTAAATTACGCAACCATTGCACACCATTTTTATTGGAGGCTAGTCCTGAATTTCCGACGAAAATCGTTTTATCTAACACTAACACATCGCCGCCCTCTATCAAACGGGCCAGCTTCAGAATCAAAACCATCTGCCATATCAGGCTTTGGAATGGAGACATAGAAACATTGATTTTCGTTTGCTTCCTGTACTAAAAGATTGCGTACGGGCAAAATTTCGTTGCGTCTATGTGGGAATCGAAGGGAGCCCTCGATTAAGAAATGGCCGATAGTGAAAAAGGGATCGCGAACAAAGAAATTGCTATAGCCATCTTCTTTTCCTACTTCTTTTTCATAGTCTGTTAAACGTCTTGGTACTTGTACTTCTACCCCATATTTTTCTAATACTTTTTTTAAATTTGCTCGTTCTAATTCCCATTGCTGCTGTCTTTCTGGGAATACCTCATTAAAATTTTTACCGAGTGTATCAACGCTTGCATAAAGAGCTAAAGTTTCTTCTGTTAAAAATTCATCATCTGGTGGAGCCTCCTTAGCTGGAAAAGCAAATTCCGATTGCGCCATGACAACTCGTTTTAAAGGGGCAAACTCGCTTTTTACAAAAATATTCGTCATCTTACTGTCTCCTGTTGTATGATTTAGAAAAAATAGTGAAAATGTTTCCTGCGATGTTCCTTATCGTAAGGTATATGGTTCCTATATAGTCAAGAATGGGCAGTAAGGTGGTGAAAAGATGGGCATTGCAGAGGTGTTGACTATTGTCTTTGTCGTATTAAAGCTAACAGAAGTGATTACATGGTCGTGGTGGTTCGTCTTATTCCCAGCGATTCTTTCGTTTAGTCTGTATGCCATTATTGGGGTGGTGAAGCTTGGGATGGTATTGATTGCTGTGGTAGCAGTGAAAAAGAGGGAAAAGAAGGCGGACTTATGAAATCATAGTAGCCAAATCTCTAGTAATCTGAACGACCGGATCCATCTTTTGTTTTGCATAGTAACGTAGGATAGTATTGGGGATTAGGTAAGAAAAAGGTGAGGTTAGTCCAATTAGGTCCAACCTCACCACGTTATTATTTGCTTAATTCATAGGTTTTCACAGCTGGAGGAACAAAGCTTTCGCATTTATCTAATAGGGCTGCTGCGTCCTCATCAACAATAAGTGCCTCACGATATTGTGCTTTTAAAAATTGCTCATTTTGCATATGGTCAAAGAATGATATTAATAAATCAAAATAGCGTTCCATATTGAAAATAGCACAAGGTTTTTGAAGCAGACCGATTTGATTCCACGTAAATACTTCAAAAAATTCCTCTAATGTTCCAGGTCCACCAGGAAGGGCAATAAAGCCATCTGCTAATTCCATCATTTTACTTTTACGTTCATGCATCGTCTTTACAACAATCAGCTCTGTCAGCTGTTGATGCGCAATTTCACGTTCTTCTAATAATGTCGGAATCACCCCAATGACCTTGCCGCCTTCTTCTAGCACTGTATTCGCTACTGTTGCCATGATGCCTACAGAAGCACCACCATAAATAAGCGTAATTTGTCTTTTAGCTAATTCTTTTCCTAGTAAAATCGCTCCTTGACGATAAGCGTCGGAAGCCCCTAGACTGGATCCACAAAATACGGCAATACTTTTCATAGCTGATTTCCTCCATATCTGATCGAATTCTTTTATAGTATAATTTATTTTGAAGAGGAAGGAAATGGAGGAAGTAGAATTGGAACTAAATGACTTTCAACGCTGGGTAAAGGATTACTATGAAGCACGTGGCTGGTCAGAGCTTAATATTTTTACACGTATTGGCTTCTTGGCAGAAGAAACAGGTGAGGTAGCAAGGGCGATTCGAGCAATCGAGATTGGTAGAGATCGACCAGATGAAAAAACACAATCCTTTGAAGAAAATAAGCAGGAGCTAATTGAAGAGCTAGGGGATGTCCTAGGAAATCTTATCGTGATTGCTAATCAGTACGATATTCCATTAGAAAAAATATTTGCAGCTCATCAAGACAAGCTGATAAAGCGTTATCAGGAATAGGAGGAGCGAGATGGAATATCAAGTAGAGGTTTTACGGGAACAGCATGAGGATTTTACGAATTTTTTAAGCGAAAAAATTCGTGCCTATAATAATGAGCAATCTCCTCATCATCGTGAAAGTAGAAAGAAGGATGCGGTTCTTCCTTTACAGTTAATCGTCACAGATCAGCAGCAGCAATGGATAGGTGGTATAACAGCTGAAGTCTACTGGGGATGGGTAGAAATACATAAATTTTGGTTTAGTGAAGAATATCGTGGAAAGGGAATGGGCACAAAACTCTTAGCTCAGGCAGAGTTAGTAGCCAAGGACATGGGGGCAACAAAAGCCCTACTGACAACCTACGAGTTTCAAGCGCGTTCCTTTTATGAGGCTCATGGCTATCAAGTAGTGGGAGAAATTAAAGATTATCCACCAGGCAGTAGCTACTATACGATGGTGAAAGTGCTTCCTTAACAATAGGCTGTCTAAGGAAATAGATAGCCTGTTTTAATTGACATCGCCCAAATAGATTGTTGTTTGCTGTCCTCGTATAAACTGCTGTAACGGTTGGATAAGCGCTTTGGGGTAAAGTCTATATGTATGAAGCTTTTCAATCGGTATCCATTGGGTTCCAATTTGAAGACTATCTGGATTGGTTGGTTGACAAGTTTGCGCATTTACCTGACAGAGGAAATAATATTCTACCTGATGTACATCAGCGTCAAAGGCGGCATGCTCATGATTTTGTCCGATGTATTCACGGATAAATAACAGCTCTCCAATGTGAACGGAGGAGCCAATTTCCTCAAGGCATTCCCTTTGCAATGTCTTGTGAAAGGTCTCTCCATGCTCCTGCCCACCGCCTGGGCAAAGGTAAAAGTAGCCCTCGACATCTTGATTTTTTGTTAGCAATAGTTTCCCATCCATGATGATGATGGCTTTGACAGAATTTCTAATCATCGACTTCTCCTTTTAATTGTTATTTTTCGTGATCATGACTAAAACGCTTTATGAATGTCTACCTTAGTAAAAAGGGGAGATGAAGCGTGTATTCAATGTCTAATTTTAAATTACTTGTGGAAAAACAGACTGAAATAGATACCATTTATCAAAAATGTAATGATTTAATTCAATCCAATGTTACACCAAAGCTAGATGCAGAGGTCGAGCAGTTTTTAAAGCTGGTTGAACAGCATTTGACACAGCAAGGCTTTACAATTACGAATACATCAACAGGGTTAATCGCCAATTATCAAGAGGCTGTCATTAATGTAGATAAACATTCAAAGCATTTGGAAGAATGCTTTTTTATCAATTTAAATAGTTATGCTGAGGATCAAGTCTCTATTGTACTCGATATCTCACCAACGATGCTACCGAAAATTTCAAACCAGCTCGATGGCTACACAGATATTATTGAGCAAATGACGGATAAGCTAAAGCAAGCAAAAAGTCTAGAGAAAGCCTGTACGAATCCCAAATTTCTTTATAAAACGCAAAGCAACAAAGTTTTTCATACCCCTCAGGAAGTGTTGGATTATTATTTTCAAGGATAGAGAAATAGCTAGGAAAAACTAGTAGGTGTATAAAAAGTGGAAACTTGATGTTGAGGACTGACCTCAACAGTATAGACAAATAAAAAAACACCTTCGATTGAATATGGGGTTAAAAACTAAATTTCAATTGGGAGGTGATTTTTCTAAGAGTAAAAGGTTTTAAATGAATGAATTGATACCTTTTGTGAAATAAATATAAAAAGGATGATGATTCCATTACAAATCACCATCCTTTTTAGTGTGTTAAATAACTAAAACATACTTAAACGGTAAATAAATCATTCCTTAATCCGTTTCAAAGGGCTTTTCTTTATATTTGGAAACATCATAATGCCCAATTAATTGATAATTACTAGACGTTTCATCGTCAACCTTAAATTTATTGAAATCAGCTACATCCAGTGCATCTGTCATCATCTTCAATAAATATTGTGGTTCCGGAGCTTCTTCTACTGCGGTAAGAACTAGTGCATTTCGTAAATATCCTGCATGCTGTGAGAGTAATTGAGCATTGAAGTCTAGCCTATTTGCTTCAGCAAAAAGCTTCATGAAAATCGATACCGTTCGCGTATTTCCTTCTCGGAAAGGATGAACACGCCAAAGTTTTGTCATAAATGAAGAAAAGTCCTCTACAAGGCGAGGATTAGAATACTTCCATTGCTTAGATTTAGACCAACTGAAAATAGTTTTTAAATCAGATACAATGTGATCTTTATCACTATAAGCAACAGATAATCCATTTAAAACATGTTCACTTTTATAAATATTGACTGTTCGGAATTCTCCTGCCCATGAATATAGCTCATGAAAAAGGAAGTGATGAATCGTTTGGAGACTTTTATATTTTTGGAAGTCAATATCCTGCGTGATAGAAGAAATATCTATAATCCCAGCGATTAACAGTTGTGCTTCAACGTCAATCAATTGTTGTTCATCTCGAATATTTAATTTGTTGATTAAGACATTTGTATTAGGATAAATATATAGGTCCATAAACTACTGTGAAACCCTTGTATATTTTTCCACAATCGCTTGTTTCAATTGGCTGGATGATACTTGACCATTTTCATATTGGTTTAAGAGGTTCTGTGTAAATGCGCTCGGTTTTCCACCGTCAATGGCCGCCATACCAACTGCGAATTGCACTTGCTTTTTACGTTCTAAGGATGAATTTTCTTTCATAAATAACACCCCTCACTTTAATGGTATATCTATTATATCAGTTTTATGCATCAGGAGATAGTTAGATCACTGCCCGATGCCTACTGACATAGTTCAATCTTTGTCAGTAGCATTTACAGTTTGAGTGAGAAAATTCAATAGGTGCCAGTGGAAAAAGTTAGAGCTAGGCAATCCTATAATCAAAGTGGGTGAAATTTTACGAAGAGTAAAATTTCACCCACTTTTTCTATTCGGAGAAGAGGTTTTGTTCTAGTCTTTCATCTATCTAAAAGCAATAGCGATTGGAAGCCCGCTTTCTTCCATTATCGAATAAACTTTCTCCCGCAAAGCCACATCATCAAGGATAGACCTAAGAAATAGAGTGGCATTGTCAGTAAAGAACCGTTATGCAGTAAGCTCATACCAGATGTGATGGCACTGACGAGTAAGTAATAGCCGAGACTAAAGATAGCGCCTGCTGTGCCAATGACATCCTGAAAATCTACTAACGCTAAACTTAAGCAATTAGGAAGTGCAATGCCCGAGCCTAGCAGTGTTATAAAAATAGTAATCAGCATACTAATGGCCATCATGCTCGCGTGCAATGGTAGCGTACAGACGATGGTCAAAAGCAAAGTGCCACCAAGCATTACCAAACAGCCAACATGAATGATTTTTTGTGGCGGATGGCTGATGACGAGTCGCTTTGAAATCATAGCCCCTATTATGGAAGCAAGGGCAACTATAATGCCAAGAAATCCGTACAGGCCAGGTGACAGTCGGAAATGCTCAATGAATATAAAGGGTGCTTCGGCATAGTAGCTAAATAGAATACCATTGATGCCTCCAATTAGTAGACCATAGACAAGCACGATGGGTGAAGCGAAAATGCGTTTGACGACAGGCAAAATCGCTGTTCTTTGTCTTGTTACAGGGTTGGTTGTTTCTGGAAGTCTGCAATAAGCATAGATAAACAACAGGATACTCATGATGACAAGGACAAAAAACACGGCTCGAAAGCCTAGTGCTTGATCCACCCAACCACCAATCAACGGCCCTACCGCTGGGGTAAAGGCAATGACGGCTGAAATTTGAGCAAACATTGCATGGCGTTGACTTCCCGTCACACTTTCACGCAAAATGGTTTGCGTAATAATGGAGCCAGTGGCAGCGCCGAATGCTTGGAGCAATCGACTTGCTAATAGAAAAGGAATTGTCTCTGCATAAAAGCAGAGTAGGCTACCTATTCCATAAAAAATTAAACCGCCTAGCATGGCAGGTCTACGGCCAATCAAATCAGAAATCCATCCCCAGCAGAAAACGCCGAATGCAAAGCCAATAAAATAGATACTTAATGTTAATTGGACAGAGCTATTGGCTACACCAAGTGCAGAGGCAATGTCCGGAAGTGATGGTGTGTATATTGTTTCACTAATTTGTGGAAAAGCCACAAGAACAATCATTAATAATAAAGATGGTACTGCCTGTTTTTTCAACATATTGCCCTCCTACAAGCAAAATTCTACTTTGTTAGATACAAGTAGATTGCGTAGCTAGGGAAACGGCGGGACCATTATAAGAATACGTTCATAGGATGTCATGTTGAAATCACCTTTATATGCTTGAAGTAGGAGTGCATAGTCTAGCAACTATTATAGGCTATTTTACAATACTTATATAGTAATAATTGCTAAAGCTAAGAGATATTGCTTGTACATGGAAGGGGGATTTTGTAAAATGGAACAAACGTTCTTTTAAATTTGGATGACAGAGGGTGTATCTAATTGAATTTTGAGCTAACTTTATTTACTTCTACCGATATTCAGGGATTAATCGAGCTATCAGCTTCCGTTGGATGGGATTACGATGCCTACGAAATTGAAACGATTATGGCAGCAGGTAGAATAGTTGGACATAAAAATAGGGAAGGGAAAATTGTTTCCTGTGCAGCCATTATTCCCTACGATACAAATGTAGCTTCCATTGGTATGGTGATTGTGCATGAGCAATGCAGAGGTTTTGGCTTAGGTAGAATCGTTACACAAGCCTGTATCGATAGTGTTTCAGTGAAAACAGCGATTATGCTCGTAGCTACAAAAGAAGGACAACCTTTATATCAAAAGATGGGCTTCACGACTGTTGAGCATGTACATAAATATTTGGCAGACAAATTTGTTGAGACGACAAGAGAATCCGATTTTTTAGGCACCATCAAAGAATTTCAAGAGCAGGATTTTGAACAGCTTGCCAAGCTTGACGCAGCAGCCTTTGGGGATAGTAGAAGAATCTTTCTGCGTAAAAGAATACAGCAGTCACAGCGCTGTGTTGTTGTGAAAAATCAAGACAATCAAATGATTGGCTATGGCTTAACAATCGCGGGGCCGATTTATCTTCTTTTAGGACCAATCGTTGCGCCAAGTAAAGAAATAGCGCATCATATTATCAATGAATTGGCTAAGGGCTATCAGGGGAAATTACGTATCGACTGTCCATCTGTTCAAATGGAGCTTGGTCCAATTTTACAACAGAGTGGTTTTACGATGGCTGCAACACCACCAATCATGATCCGTAATGCCAAAAAAATACCTACAAGAAATCAAACATTATTTGCTCTAGCAGCACAAGCCTTTGGTTAATCAAACGTGCAAGCCTACTTTGAGGTTTGCACGTTTATGTTGCTAAAAAAGGATTTTGAAGGAAGAGTAGAGAATGATATGGATGGTAGAGGAGGGGAACAGCATGTTTCCAGAATTAGAGACGGCAAGACTGAGATTAAGAGAACTCACAGAGGAGGATGTTCCTGCGATTTTTCGTTGTTTTTCCAATGAGGCTTTAACACGCTATTATGGGCAGGAGCCTTTTGCCGACTTAAAGCAGGCCGAGCAATTAATCAAGCAATTTGCCAAAACCTTTGAGGAAAAGCGCGGGATTCGTTGGGGAATTGAACGAAAAGACTCGAATGAAGTGATTGGTACAGTTGGCTTCCATTTATGGTCAGCGGCACATCAACGAGCAGAAATTGGCTATGAAATTCATCCTGATTACTGGCGGCAGGGTTATACAAAAGAAGCTGTGCAGAAAGTAATTGCATATGGTTTTGGGGATATGAACTTAAACAGGATTGGAGCCATTGTTTTTTTAGAGAATGAGGCATCTTCCAAGCTTTTAATTCAGCTTGGATTCCAACAGGAAGGCATATTGAGGGACTATATGTATCAAAAGGGACAAGCACATGATACATTTATCTATTCTTTGTTAAAAAAAGATGATTAACGTAGCTTTAGCGCTTTTATAGAATAATCATTTACTTGGAAATGGATAATAAATAATAATTTAGATCGAGTTTTGAGGCTGCTTTTTTCGGTTATAGTTCTTATATGAACAACAATTCATAAGTTCGTGTAAAAAAGTAACAGATGAGGGGCTGGGTGTTATGGAGCAATATAGCACAGCTTATTTTCAAAAGCTAGATTTACTGTCAAGCTTATACGCAGGACAGGCTGCTTTAAAGGATTCCATTCCAACTGAGAAGGTCAAGCGAATGGAGCGGTATCAACAAATTGAAGCGGCGATTACAAAACTAAATAACGAAATTAGAATAATTGAACGGACCATATTAAAGTCCACCCATCCTACTAGAAATAGTTAATGGAAGTTCAACCCATGCATTTCCTTGCATGGGTTTTTCGTTTGATAAGGTAATCTTATGTATTTTCATAATAATTATAGATTTTTCTTATGGTTGATCTACTAGTACACTAAAATAAAAGGGGAGGGTGAAGAGAATGGGGATTGATTTCCACAATCAGCAACATCGTACGTCTTATACAACAAGACAGGCAGATAGCTCATGGAAGGCAGCGTTAGCGAAACATATTCCTTTTCATCGTATGGGAAAGGCAGTAGATATCGGCTGTGGCGGAGGAATTTATGCCAAGGCACTTGTCGACATGGGGGTGGCATCTGTAACAGGTGTAGACTTTTCACTATCCATGCTAGACGGAGCGAAAGAAAATTGTCGAGCATATCCGCAAATCACATTTGTCCAAGGAAATGCTTTCAATACAGGGCTTGCAGGGGATACTTTTGATATCGTGCTTGAACGAGCCTTAATTCATCATATACAAGATGTCAAAGCATGCTTTCAAGAGGCATTTCGGCTTTTACAGAAAGGCGGTTATTTTATCGTACAGGATCGCACCCCAGAGGATTGCTTACTTCCAGGGGATGCTCATCATATAAGGGGCTATTTCTTTAAAAGTTTTCCTTCGCTTATTCAAAAGGAAGTAGAGCGCAGACACAATAGTCAGTTGGTGACAGAAAGCTTACAAGAAGTAGGCTTTCAAGAAATTAGTGAGCTAAAACTATGGGAGACGAGACAGGTCTATGCCAATAAGGAGCAATTATTGGCTGATTTACAAGGTAGAGTGGGGCGTAGTCTATTACATGAATTGAATGACAACCAATTATCGACCCTTCTTGAGGATATAAGGAATGCGATCACAACAGAAGGTTCCATTATGGAAAAGGATCGATGGACGATTTGGATCGCTAAGAAAAAATAATAACCACCTTCTGGAGAGGATCAACCCTCTCCATTTTTATTCGATTGCAGCATCAAAATATTACTCTGCTTTCACAGAGCTATATCCATCAATTTACAGGATTTATCCGCCACTTTTAACTTTCTATCCGTCACTTTAGGATTGCTATCCACTACTTTGTACATTTTATCCGCTTTCCCAGAGCAAACCCTCATTATTTAGCAAGTGCTAGCAAAAATTTATCGCGGTCTGCTTCTTCCTGCATTTTACTATCGACAAGCATTGCACCTGATTGAACACTTGTGATGTCGTTGTCTACAAGAAACTGTACATTGACTTTGGCTATTTCATTGTTAACCGTGCAATCACCCTCAAACTCTACAACATCCTGTCCCTTTTGTGTTTCAAAATAGACCCAATATGGATTTTCACAGGCAGAGGCAAAGGCACTCTCCAAAGTTTTTGTACTATTTTCATAGGAATAGTTTTTTACGTATGTAATATATTCATTGTCGGTAATATCCTTTTGTGGACCATAGAAGTACCAAAATACCGCTAAGATACCGATTGGCACAATCCACAATATATTTCTTTTACTTAATTTCCCCATGTGTTATATCCCCCTTTATGTGAATATTTTAACATCTTCTTTTGCATTTTTGCTAGCTTACGATAATATTTTCTATTGAAGGCTGCGATTCTGTTCACAGCGTGAGTTTTGAATTCAGTTGACAGTTATGATAACGTTAGTTGATAGATTTGTTTCGATGTCGCCAAATGGCTTGGTGAAGGAGGTTTTTACATGCATAAAAGAAGACGTGGTGTGCTGCTAATTCTTGTGCTGATGTTAATGGGTCTAGCCTTTTTTATCGGCATGAAAATGAGACCAGTCACACAACCGACTAGAAATCCTGAGACAACGCCCGTTCAAGAGGATGCGTCTGAACAGGAAGGTGGTTCAGAGAATATTGAGGTTCTCATACAGGAGATTGCTCAATTAGCACGAGAAGGAAAAGTACCTGATGTGCCATTTGCAGCAGGAGATACAGAACAACAAGCGGTTCGTGAGCAATGGGGAGAACCGCAGCAGGTCACTGAATCCGCCAATGGACAATATGAAGATTATGAGGATGTGACGATTGGTTATCGAGGTTCACAGGCCTTCGATATCCGTTCATCGAAAGAGAATATCAAAAGCATTCGTTTAGCAGATATTAAAAATAAGTTGGGTGAACCTGATGAAGTTCGTTACTATCAGGATCCATCAACCAATCAAATTATTCTTGTCTACCAAGTAAATGCCAGCTATCAATTAAAGTGGATTTTACCCAAACCGACTGACAGTGATGCCAATCCTGCCGTTCATCATATATCAGTCTATACGGAACTTAAGCCACAAGCGCCAGATAGGCTGGAACAAATGACATTGGACGAGAAAATCGGTCAAATGATGTTTGCAGGTGTTTCAGGCACGACGCTTCAGCCGGAGACAACAAGCCTTATTCAAAAGGCTAAAGTAGGTGGTTTGATCCTTTATGGCAATAATCTTGAAACACCCCAGCAAACAGTCACATTGATGAATGACTTAATGGCTGCCAATTCGAAGAATCAGCTACCACTTTTCCTTGGCACCGACCAAGAGGGTGGAAAAGTAGTCAGATTACCAGGCGCTTTAAACAATTTCCCAACGAACCAAAAAATTGGGGACATTAACCAATCCAAGTTTTCATTTGAAGTAGGCCAATTATTAGGAGAGCAATTAAGGGCATTTGGCTTCAATCTGGACTTTGCGCCTGTATTAGATGTCAATAGCAATCCGAATAATCCAATTATCGGGGATCGTTCGTTTTCCAATGATCCAGCTATCGTCAGCAAATTGGGCATTCAAACAATGAAGGGTCTGGAGTCGGAGCAGGTTATTCCTGTCGTGAAGCATTTCCCTGGGCATGGTGACACATCTGTGGACTCTCACTTAGAATTGCCAAAGGTGGCAAAAAGCTTGAACGATTTGAATCAGCTAGAGCTTGTCCCATTTAAAGAGGCCATTAACAATGGTGCAGATGTCGTCATGGTCGCACATATTTTATTGCCAAAAATTGATCCACAGTATCCTTCCTCAATGTCGAAGGAAATTATCACGGGTATGCTAAGAAAGCAGCTGGGCTTTGATGGTGTTGTGATGACTGATGATATGACGATGAAAGCCATCACGAATCATTATGCGATCGGGCAAGCAGCTGTTGATTCGATCAAGGCTGGTAGTGATATTATTTTAATCGCTCATGAATATGCCAATATTACAGCAGCGATAGAAGCGGTGAAGGTAGCCGTCAGCAATGGGGAAATAACAGAGGACCGCATAAATGAAAGTGTCCAAAGAATCCTAAAACTAAAAGAAAAATATCAGCTTGTCAATCAGCCCGTGCCAGCAGTCGATATCAACAAGCTTAACACGGGCATCGAAAAAGTTTTGAATACGTATATGAAATAAAGGCGAAAAGGGACATACAGCTACCGGTGTATGTTCCTTTTTGTGAATGATGGATGGGGTGAGAATAGGGATAACGAATTCAAATATGAATTCGTTGCCATGCTGGACTTCGTTAAAATCCAAGCAAGATAGCTTCAGTGAGCGTACAGCAGCCATTGTCTCTGCTTTCCTCATATCCTTTGCTAACGTTGGCTCGATTGGTACTATCGTAGGTGCAGTAAAAGGGTTAAATGAAAAGCAGGGCAACGTGGTGGCACGCTTTGGATTAAAATTGCTATACGGTGCCTCACTTTTAAGTGTACTATCCGCGATCATTATTGGGATTGTGTTTTAAATAGAAGAAATTAGAAGGGCATATTTTAGGCGTATCAATCTCTAAAATATGCTTTTTTTGATTTTTTGACGGGTTAGAAATATTGTAACTTTCTTCCACAATTTTCGTTTGATCTAGTATGAGGTTTAATTGTACTAAAAGTATAAAAATCATAAGAGGATGGATTAGAATGAAAATTTTTTATCATTGTTTCATCATGTGGATACCTTTTATAGTGCTGTTTGCCTTAGCAGGATTTGGCTTAGAAGTTTTAGAAGGAAGAAAAATCAGAACATCAGAATATATGACGGGATTTCGTGATTTAGGCGTTGGTTATATGTTCTTAATGGGTTCTTTTGCTTTTATTCTCTATCCGATTTCGTTTTTACCGCTAACATTTATTGTGAGTCGTTTTATGAAAAATGGGCTGTTCAAAGTGGTTCCCTTTACTTTATTTGGTGGGGCAATAGGGGCTTTTTCTTTAACAATCATCTATGATTCGCGATTTATAGAAGAATATAATATAAGTATTGTCAATTCCATGCTTATTTTTGGGATTGCGGGTTTCCTCTACGCTTTAGTAGAAAATGCGGTGAAGAAAAATATAAAATTTGTTTAACGAATGAATGTGTCTTTTTTCATCTAGCGGAATATGGGAAAATATTTCTACTCATTTCAGTCTAATTACCGATAGCATATTAACGGATTATCCTTTATGGTTAATAGGTCGTAAAAGACACTATCAGGAATATCCTGCAAATATTGAAATGATAGGTGGAAAACAATGAATTATCAAGTTTTATTATATTACCATTACACGAAGATTGAAGACCCAGCGGTGTTTTCAGAAACGCACTTAGCAATGTGTAAAGAAATCGGTTTAAAAGGTCGTATTTTAGTAGCCAATGAGGGTATTAACGGGACTGTTTCGGGGACGATTGAGCAAACAGAGCAATACATGGCAAACATGCAAGCAGACCCATTATTTGAAGGCATTGTCTTTAAAATGGATGCGGCAGAAGGACATGCATTCAAAAAAATGCACGTTCGCCCACGTCCTGAGTTAGTCAACTTAGGCTTAGAAGAAGACGTCAACCCACATGAATTAACAGGTCGCTACCTGTCACCAGAACAATTCCTTGCTGAAATGCAAGATGAAAATACAGTAGTATTAGATGTGCGTAACACGTATGAATACGATGTCGGCCATTTTCGTGGCGCGATTCGACCAGAGGTAAAAAATTTCCGTGATACACCTGAATGGGTCCGTGCAAACCGTGAGCTATTCGAAGGGAAAAATGTTTTAACCTATTGCACGGGTGGTATTCGTTGTGAGAAGTTTTCGGGTTGGATGAAACGTGAAGGCTTTGGCAATGTCGGTCAATTACATGGTGGCGTGGCAACATATGGAAAAGATCCTGTTGCGAAAGGTCAATTATGGGATGGGCAAATGTACGTTTTCGATGAGCGTTTAACAGTGCCAATCAATCAAGTAGAGCATGTGATTGTCGGTCGTGATCACTATGACGGTGAACCTTGTGAACGCTACATTAACTGTGCAAATCCTGAATGTAACAAGCAAATCATCGCATCTGAAGAAAATGAAGCTAAGCATTTAGGTGGCTGTACCATTGAATGTACAAAGCATGCGCGCAATCGCTACATCGTGCGTCACAATTTAACAGAAGAGCAAGTAGCGCAAGCAATTGAGGCGTTAATTTAAATATACAAAATATCTTTCATAACCTACTTTATAGAGGTTCTTAAAACACTCAATGTAAGTGTTCAAACTATCCATTTTAGCATTGGACTAGTCTGCTCGCTTCCATAGGGTGTTTTTTCTTTTGTAAGAAGAGTAAATGACTCAATCATAGGTTCTGAAACTGTTTAAAGTAAATGTTCAAAGGGTATTCAACAAAATGTAACAGGATTTAAATAGTGCAAGCAAACAAAGTGTTTGTCACTAAATATTCAAAATAGGAGATGATAGTTGATGGGAAACCCACATCTAACCGATCCACGTAAAAAATTTCATACTGAAAAATTCCCAAATCAAGAACAGAACACGCCAGCGCTACAGCATGGAATGATCCCCAAACCTGACTGCGGAGAAGAATCATATAAAGGATACAATCGTCTAGAAGGGCGTAATGCGTTAATTACAGGAGGCGATTCTGGGATTGGCCGTGCTGCCGCTATTGCCTATGCACGTGAAGGGGCCAATGTAGCCATCCAATTCTTCCCTGGTGAAGAGGAAGATGCCAACGTCGTTAAAGAATTAATCGAAAAAGCAGGAAGAAAAGCATTGCTGCTACCGTATGACTTACGAGAAGATAACGCAGCGACAGAGATTGTTACAAAAACCGTGGAAGCCTTTGGTGGATTGGACATTCTTGTATTAAATGCTGCGCAACAGATCGCACAGCCCTCCCTAAGTGACTTAACAATTAAACAAGTGCAAGATACTTTCAAAGTAAACATCATCAGCATGTTCGAGACCGTAAAAGCGGCTGAAGAACATTTGGAACCAGGAAGTGCAATTATCACCACCACATCGGTCCAATCTTTCGATCCATCCTCATCTTTAATGGATTATGCTGCGACAAAAGGTGCAATAAGCAACTTTATGGTATCCCTGTCCTCCTATTTTGCTTCGAAAGGGGTGCGTGTCAATGGTGTTGCACCAGGACCAATTTGGACGCCATTGCAGTTGGATAATGGAAAATTGGAAGGAGAGATTCCTGAGTTTGGCCAAAATACGCCCCTTGGCCGTGCGGGACAGCCAGTAGAGCTTGCACCAGTGTATGTTCTGCTTGCCTCCGATGAAGGAAGTTATATCACGGGTCAGATTTATGGAGTGACAGGTGGTAAGCCGATAGACTTGTAAACTTAATAAAACCTCTCTCGACATCAGTGATGTTCCACTGATTATGGTAGATAAACAGCTTAAGATTGATAATGAAAACGAACTAAATATATGCCCCCTACAGTTAGTAGTTTGTCTCTAACTTTAGGGGGCATCTGCTTTTCAATCACCAATTGGAATCATCGTTTATAAGTAGGAGCGCTTAGCTGGCCATGAACCTTGTAGTTTACGAAGTTGAACAATTTGTCCTGTATGGTAAGCGTCGTGCAAAAGGATATTTAGATATTGTTGCCAAACTGGAAGAGCGGGACTAGGTTGATCTAATGCCTCTTCTTGAAGGGATGCTAATGAAGATTTTAAGGCATCATGTACGTGAAGTGTTCGTTTCACTGTTTCTTGCCAAGCATCTTCATCATGGGCTTCTCCTTGGACAAACGTTTCATCATTATTTTGTGGAGCAACAAATGTCTCATCTTTATGTAAGCGAGAAAGTAAGCGCTCTTTAAAGATTAATAAATGGTTTACGTTTTCCCAAATCGTATTAGCAGCATTACCTTCTGGTTGCCAACTAGCTTGCGCAGCAGTGAGATTCTTTAATGCGTCTGATAACGGTGGGTACCATTCCTCTTCGTAAAACACCTGATTGACTCCATTTTGCAAGAGTTCTTTTTTACTCATTTGGATAACCTCCTTTTTGTAACGCTCAAAACATTCCTTACTTTTAATTTATCAAATCTTCCAAAAATAGTACATAATAATAGATCGACATTGTTTAGCTTTTAATGATCTTTTGAATCTTGGTGTTATGTCTCCTAGACATTTTCTAATTTAAAATTAAATTGTAAAGTGTGCTTGAAATACGTAGTGATGTAAAGTAAACTTTACTTAACATTAAATGTATAGTTTGCTTTACATTTATAAAGGAGGCATTATGAAAAACAGAATTCGAGAATTACGAAAATTGAAGAAGATTACGCAGGAAGAATTGTCGAAACAAGTTGGCGTTTCACGGCAATCAATCATTGCTATTGAATCTGGAAAATTCAATCCATCCTTAGAACTTGCCTACAACATTTCCAAAGCGTTCAATAGCACAATTGAAGAGGTGTTTATATTTGAAGAGGAGGAGAATGAATGATGGAGATTAATATCTGGGGTATGATTGGTTTGTATGGGGGAGTGGACTCCTTGGATGGTGGTTCGGGCGACAGAAAGCTAGAAAAAACAGAGGCTAAGACGAGCTGTACTACCATATTTGGCAAAAGGCCAGGTCCTATTCTTGGTATGTGACATTAGGAGCGCTGTATGTTTTCTTTACGTTACTCAATTTTGGGATTCAATTAAGCACTGCTATGGTTTTAGGTATCCTTTTATTAACACACGTAGCGAGTTGGGGAATCATTGGGATTATTTTGACCATCAATATGTCCAGTGCAGCCCCGTTACAGCCCTCGCGTGTGAAGGTGGGCCTATTCGTCTTCATGACGTCCATTATTGTATTCACGATCATCTCGATCCTGACGACAAACTGGCTGTTTTTATTATTTAGTATTCCTCCTAATTTAATTGCACTTTTTACGGCACTTACGCCAAAGCGAAAAGATTCCGAGGTAACCTACTAAACTTCATATAATATCGTACCGTTTTTTCCCCTATAGATATGGTGGTCTATAGGGGTATTTTTTTATATATGACATTAAAAGCATCTAAATGGAAAAATGGTTTTGACTAACATTGTTAAAATAAGTAAAATGATAGTTGTTACAAAATTTAGGAGGTGTTTACTTGCATACAAACTATGTTCTATATAATATTGTTCCTTTCGGATTTTTAGTGTTGTTGGTCTATATTTTTATAGATGTATTTCTTGATTACTTTAGAAAAGAAATCAAGCGTAACCAAAGACGCGTTACTTTATATAGCTTTCTCTTCTATTTACTATGTTTACTTCAAATTAAAGTAGGGGGAATAACACTTTTACCTCTAAATCCAGCAGACAAAAGTAGGAGTTTTATTACAGCTAATGATTGGTTTGGAATTTTTGATGGTATCCACTTCAGTATGTATTTGTGGAGCTATTCAGCTATAGTTTATAATTTTTTATTATTACTTCCTTTAGGGATATTTTTATTCGTTCTTTTCCATTTTAACAATAGAAATAAAGCCATTTTTATAGTGATATTGTGTTGTTTAGGAATAGAGCTTTTACGTCTACTATTAGGGTCGTTTAGTTTAGTTCCTAGGAACATTGGTTCTCTAGATGGTATCTACTTATTATGTAATATGCTTGGTGGAATAGTTGGTATATTAATAGTGAAAATATTTACGCAAATACAAGTGAAGCGAAAAGATAAAGTTTATAATGGTAGTTTTAATTGAATAATAGTTTTCGGCAATGGGGCGCGTTTATTAATCAACGTGTCTTTTTCTTTTAAAGGGCAATATTGTTGAATAATACAGTTATTTGAAACCTTTCCTACAATTTACCGTTAAGTATTGTTAAACAGCATTACAAAATAGAAAGAGGGATTCGTTATGATTGGTTGGCTTAATATTGGCAGTCTCTTACTAGGACTAATCGCTTGGATACTTCCAGTTATTTATCTCATGGGAAATAAAAAACATGAACATTCTAATTGGGGCATCCTTTCCGTTCTCAGCATCAGTGCCTCTGCTATTTCAATTAGTTTTCAGATGTTCTATAATTATCATTTAGTAAAAATTGAGGATTGGACGGCACTCATGGACACGACGCGTGCAGTCGTGATAGCCACAGCAGTTCTTCTCATTTTTACATTTATATTAAATGGACTTACTTTTATTGTATACCGACAGAACAAAAAGTAGGATAGTAGATTCCAGTGTTTTAAGTGGGAGCATATTTCGCTAATAAGTAATGCACTCTTCATTTAAAGAACAATGGGTTTATTGTTATCTTTGTAGAATCTAATTATTATAATAAATTGCGGTGAAATTCAATTATATAAAGGGAGTGTATAGGTGGACCTACTACTTTTGATAACTATTGGTTTCATAATAATTGGATTTGTTGTGCTCGCCTCTATGAAAAAAGATATGGAAAGTAAGGTCGCTTTTATAAAATTGAATATGGAAGAAGAGGAAAATTCATCAAAAGCTAAATCTGTAGTTTGGTGGATATGGAGTACCACTGCTTGGGGGATCGTAAGTCTGTTTCTTGTTGTTTGGTGTTTTCATCATTACTTTGGGTAACTTTTAGCTTCAAATGTGCTTAAAAACAGGTACTGCGCATTTCTAAAAAGGAATGCGTGATATTTTGTGGCAAAATAAATTAAAAGCAAAGGGTGGGCATTTTGCAGATAATCGAGACGGAACGATTATATCTTAGAGCGTTAAAAATGGACGATCATCATGAATTATCAAAAGTGCTTTCCGACCCAGAGTCTATGCAATATTATCCTCATCCCTTTAATCAAGAAGAGGTTAAAAATTGGATCAGATGGAATGAGAAAAATTATAGGCAATATAATCACGGACTATGGGCAGTTATTTTAAAAGATGGGCATAAATTTATCGGTGATTGTGGAATAACCATGCAGAACATTGACGGTGTATGGTTACCTGAAATCGGGTTTCACATTATTAAAGCGTATTGGAATAAAGGGTATGCCACAGAAGCGGCGTGTGCTTGTAAGGAATATGCATGGAATGTTCTGGGCTATTCCGAAATATTTTCATACACGACCTTAAAAAATATCCCATCCCAAAAAGTTGCGGAAAAAATCGGGATGGAAAATTATAAGATTTTTGAGAAGAATGGTGAACAACAAATCGTTCAAGTTGCCTACAAAAGTATATGAATATTGAGTAACTAATTTTTTATTCCAGAAAAGGGCGCGTTTATATATAGGAACGTGGCTTTTTCTTTTAAAGAGTTGAATAGCATTCTTTTTGGGAATTAGATATTTATGCGAAAATTTGTCAAAGGGGGATGGAATGAAGAAGCATATAAAAGGTTTAGTACCTTGCATTTATTTGATGTTGTCGTTCTTTGTACTATCTGGCTGCAATGCTCAAAAAAGTGCTAATACTTATTATTTATTATTGATGGGTGAAAGTGAAAGCTGGAACCTAACAGGATATGAAATTGTTATCACACCAGAAGACTTTAAAGCAGGATTTGGAACCTTAAAAATGAAAAACGTCAATACGTATATGACAGATTTCTTCCACTTTGAAACGCATGTGGTTATCGATAGTGATGATTCAGTGGTTCATACTGGTTCAGTTACTGGTGAGACGAATATAGCAGAATATACAACTGGTGCTATTGCAGGGCCGTATATCAATAAAAATGGTGACTTTGTTACACTTGAAGATATAAATGAGATTTATGTGGTGGTTGAATGGTGGGATATTAGCAAGAACGAAAGTATAAAAGAAAGAATAGATTTATTTAACCAATCAAAAAAAGAACAGTCCTTCTTGAACGAACTATAGTTATAGTTGAATAACGATCTTCTCGGACGCTTTTCTGAAATAATAGGAAAGCGTCTTTCTTCATGAAAAGGGCCATTATCAAATATAGGCACTGCTGCATCATCTAAATGACCATAGGAGTGTATTACATACTTCTGTAACCTTGATAAAAAGGCTACTCTAAAATATTTCCAGGAGATTGAACAATTTTTTAGAAAACGAGCGTCTAAGTAGTAGGATTGAAACGAGGTGAGTTGTTGTTGGAAAAAATCGTAGAACAATATGGTGAATATTTGTATCATCTTAGCTATTTATATATGAAGGATTTTCAGCTTGCAGAGGAGATTACACAGGACGTACTCATGAAGTATTTATTACATAAAGACGATTTTAGAAAAGATGCCTCATTGAAAACGTATTTAACTCGTATCGCTATTAATTGCTGTCACGATGAACTACGTAAACAAAAGAGAAAATCATTTATTTCAAAACTTTTACCACTAGGCAGAACTGAACCCTCAGTTGAGCAAACATATATAGCAACTGAGGATTTTGCAACCTTAAAGCAAATTGTCTTTGCATTACCACTTCATTATAGGGAAGTCATTGTACTGTTTTACTATGAAGAATTTGATGTTTCTGAAATTGCTAGTTTATTAAATGTCTCACAAAACACCGTTCGTACAAGGATTCGTCGAGCGAGAGAATTGTTGAAAACAAATCAGGAACTGGAGGCAATATTTTATGAAGGAATTTAAAAACAAGCTAAAAGAAGAATTGCGACAAGATGCCCCATTTACAAACGACATAAAGCAACGAATATTGCAAAAGAAACCTATAAAAAGAAAGTTTAACTGGCAGGTTGTCACCGTATCTCTTGCAGCATGTTTCATTATTGGATTAATGTTATTCGTCGAATTTTCTCAA
This sequence comes from Lysinibacillus sp. G01H, assembly GCF_028872195.1. Taxonomy (NCBI): domain Bacteria; kingdom Bacillati; phylum Bacillota; class Bacilli; order Caryophanales; family Bacillaceae; genus Lysinibacillus; species Lysinibacillus sp. G01H. The sequence continues at coordinate 1,942,223 of NZ_CP118397.1, forward strand.
AAGAATAACCTACAAACTGCAAGTCAGCAAAATGAGCTATTACCGATTGTCGATGATGTTTCTTCTTTAGACATCATTCAACCGCAATATGCTCATCTACTTGGGGAACAATGGATGCTGCATTTTTTGCCAATGATTATCGATAAGGAAGCCCCCATTACGTATGGAGATTATATTGCCTTTTATGGAACGGATGGGCTTGTCGTTTCAACTGTATTAGGATTAGGTAATGATCATGTAACAATGAAGCAAGGGCAAATTTTAGTAGATGATACCCCATTAAAAGTTCATGGATTAAATGAGCAAATAAAAAAAGAGGATATCAATGACCCATTGAAAAATCCTTACTTTTTTCATAATTTTGGAACTAGACCAGCGCCATTCAATGACAAATCGATTTCTGCGAAAGAAAAAGAAATGGTTGTTTATGACAGTGACGAGGGCCATACGATTATGAAAATTAGTGAGGGACAATTAGTAGGTAAGGTCGTAGGCTTCCAAAATTTTGAGCTAACATTTGAATTGACTGAACAGGAGCAGCAAGTTTTTAATGCCTTTAAAGAGGATTATAATATTGAAAAGTTAAAAAATATGACACCCCAAGCGATTACTAAAATGTTTTTAATGAGTGATATGGAAAAAGATTATGAAACATATGAAGCATTGTTCACAACAAATAGGAACGATGAAACAGAAAGTGTTCAAAGATATTATGAGAAAACGAAAATCGTACGACAGGAGTTGTTTACAAAGGAAATAAATCGCCTTATTATCGCAAATCTCTTTGCGGGGTTAGAACATGCAGAGTTTGAGCAGCAAACAGATACAACAGGGGTTATAAAATTTATTTCACTTGAAGGACCAATAGAGCTAAGTATGGAAAAAAATGCCCAAGGAATTTGGCAGCCAGCCTTTAGTAGAGGAATTTATTAGCTTTTTAGAAAGAACATCAATTTACGCATGAAGGCAAAAACCTTCCTAAAGCGTTATTGGATAATTTTCATCAGTATCCTTATCTAACAATCGGACGCGTTTATTTCGAAACGCGTCTTCTTTTAATAGGTCATGTAGATTGAATAAAGAGTAGAATAGTTTAACGATATATGTGGATTTTTATGGTAAAATATTTAGTGAAATGTATTTTTTGGGAGAATAGTGAGTTTTAAAAAAAGGAGTGTTTAAAGTTGAAAAAAGTGTTCTCAGGAATTTTTCTTGCATTGATTTTAATCATGACTTCATCACCTACAAATGCAGCCGATTTTCAAATAAAAGTTGACGGTGTTACCATTGCATCCGATGTAAACCCCGAAGTTAAAAATAATCGGACAATGGTTCCTTTACGTGTAATTAGCGAAAATTTAGGGGCAAATGTTACTTGGACGGATGCTCAAATTACCCTTACTAAAAACGATATGCAGGTCATACTAAAGCTTAATCGTAATCAAGTGGTGAAAAACGGTAAAATTGAACTGCTTGATGTAGAGCCATACATGAAAAATAATCGTACTTTTGTTCCGATGCGTTTTATTGCCGAAACATTTGGCAGCAATGTCACTTACAATAACGGTACAGTAACAGTTGAGACACAGCCTCTCTTTATTAATGGTATAAAAGTAAAAGCTTTGCAATACGAATATCATATGACATTAGGCGGAGTCATACAGCAAATTAATGGGAATGGTTATAACGAAGCTATTTATAATACTTTTATAAAAAATAATGGAAGTAAAGTCGAAGCACCTACTTATAATCCTTGGGATACTCATCCCATTCCAGTAGGGGACTATGATAAAAATGCGCAATTTGATTTTTTAGACCAAGACTCGAACAGTATCAAGCGGTTTGATATTTATTTTTCAACAGGGAACTTAGGCGGAGTATTGGTGCATGATACTACTGCAAATCATTGGTATGCATACAGTGATACCGCAAGACTAGGCATACTTCAATTAATTGATAATGCCTCGATGAACGGCTTTGTGACGGTTATGAGTAATACAGTTCCATAAGGTGGATGATAGTATTTTACTATTGTTTTAACGGAGTGCTTTACTCTTAATAAGGAGTAGAGCCTTTTTCTACTTTAACAAAATTGCAACTTTGTTTGTACCATTACGCAGGTTTATATTTTCATGTTGTCAGAAGAAATGAGGTAATTTATTTGGATGAATGGAAGAAAGTTGTACTTAGTTTACTCGAAATCATTGTAATTCTATCGATTGGTTTCCTTTTTACAACTTATATTTTAAGGCCTATATACGAGAATTTTGGAATTCAATTTACAGGTGACGTATGGGTAAACTGGTTTGGATTATCGTATATTTTATTCGTCTTATACTCGTTGATTGTCGGTATTTTTATTTTTCAGGAAAGTAATATCTTTAAACAGCGACGTACATCCGTACTCTTTTGGCTCATTTTTATTGGTTCAATTTATGTAGTTTTTATCCCTTTTATAAAAGGTGAAAATCCATTCTAAGACTTCTATATAGTTCATTATTTCAACAATTCCAAAATCTATTATCGACACAAAGTAGGATAAAAATCAAAAACTGCATCCATTTAGATGCAGTTTTATTTTTTTCTAATCAATATTTCACCAAGTGGGATTCCTACCACCACAACCAAAACCGTTAAAATTAACAGCGCTCTAAAAATAAAATATGCAGCTTCATCAAACATCGTATCCCTCCTTTTTTTACAATACCTACCCCATATTTAGAAAAAATTATTGTTGTGTTTTAATAATATAGTTTACGCAAGGTACGTATGCAGTTTTTTAAAAATTTTTGGTCTTCAGACATTTCTTTAGTAAGGTCATTTTAATCCTTTAGAAAATGGAAGAATAAAATTTTGTAATGCTATACAAGATCTTCAATCGTTATTTGCTAAAGAATGAGCTAAAGGTTAATAATCCTTTACCCGAGATAATAAATAGTAAACGATACATAAGTAAATTTAATGGAGGTTATGATGATGAGGGTAGCGAAGAAGATAGCCAAGATAGCAGGAATCCTTCTAGTTATACTGACTTTGTTTATGGGGATTGGATACGCTATTCTTGTGATTAATCCATTAGGAAATAAACCAGGCAAGCCAGTTGCGGATATTGAAGACAAGGTGGAGATTTGGGGAGAAGAAGTGGCAGGTAATCATTCGGGAAGTAAGCTAGATGATATGAATATTAAGGGCAATCCTAACAGACTTTTGGCGACATTCAAATTTTCCACTGGCATCGTGGGAGAAGACTATAAAGACAATGAAGTGGCCATTGATACCTTTACCTATATCCATGAAATTGAAGGGGGTTATGAAAAATCAACCTATGAAGATGAGCCCTATCTGATTCCTTATACGGTCGCGAACAGTGACAGTGCCGTCATTATTATGCCAGGTGGTGGTTATGGCTTTAAGGAAATGGATGGAGGAACAGCGGAAGGAAAGGAAATAGCTGCATCATTAAATAAAGCAGGTATTAATGCATTCGTTCTTCACTATCGTTCCAATCCCTATGAGTGGCCTATTCCACAGCTAGATGTTCAACGTGCTGTCCGTTATCTACGTTACCATGCCAATGATTATGGTCTCCATCCAGATCGAATTGGTTTGATAGGTTTTAGTGCTGGAGGTTATCAAACGGGTAGCTTTATTAACCTCATTCAAGGTGGAAATCTGTTTCCTGCTAGTTATCAGCCTGATGCCATTGATGCTGTTGATGATCAAGTAGCATCCGCTGCAATGATTTACCCTGCATTGACGTATCGCTATAATGTGCCCATGCTCTTTGCTTCTTTTAATGATGAAGATGTCAGAAATCCAGAAAAGCGGGAAGAGCTCTTGCAGCAGACAGATTTATCTACGCATTTCAGGACAGCTCATATACCTCAGTTTATAGCTTATGGGACAAAGGATTTAGCAATCGGGGTAAAAGGTCCACAGGAATATATCCAATCTGCACGAAACGCAGACGCGGATTTGACTGTGATAGTAGCAGAGGGTCAGAATCATGGCTTTAAGCAGGAATACTATATGCGAGCGTATCTTGAATGGGTAAAGAAAATTTTTGATTCTTTATAATTTGCTTTAAAAGTGGTCAAAGATTTTAGTAAGTGCTATTTTATATGGTTTAAAGTAAAATAGTAGTAAGGTATTCACCATCAACTCAACTAATCTGATTAGTTGAGTTTTATGTTTTTATAGAAAAAGCTACTAAAATATTGTAAAGAAGATGTGATGATTAATGGGGAAAATTGCGATATTAGCAGAGAAACCATCTCAAGCAAGAGCATATGCAGACGCTTTTAAAGTGAAGCAAAAAGAGAAAACCTTTATTGAACTGGAACCTTGTTCTACTTTTCCTCATGGTGCAGTTATTACCTGGGCGGTTGGTCATCTTGTTGAATTAAAGGAGCCGAAAGAATATCACAAGGAATGGGAGAAGTGGTCGCTTGCTTCATTACCGATCATTCCGCAAAAATTTGAAGATAAAGTGGTCTCTAAAATGTATCCACAATTCAATGCAGTCAAAAAAATCTTTAGTGATCCCCAAGTAACAACGATTTATAACTGCTGTGATAGTGAACGTGAGGGTTCAAATATTTTCTACTCCCTTTTGAAAATGACAAAAGTAAATAAGCCAGTTAAACGATTATGGATTAACTCATTAGAAGTGGAGGAAATCCGAAAAGGTTTTAATCATATGCAAGGTAATGAGCGTGATTTGCTGATGTACCAAGAAGCCAAAACGCGTCAAATTAGCGATTGGTTAGTAGGTATGAACTGTAGTCGCCTCTATACGCTACTGTTGCAGAAAAAGGGCTTTAAGGGCAGTATCTCCATCGGACGAGTACAATCGCCAACCGTCTATTTAATTTATAAAAGACAGCAGGAAATTGAACAGTTCAAGCCTGAAAAATTTTATGAAATCGAAGGAGTATTTAAAGCTCAACATGGTGTGTATAAAGGGAAGGCGAAGCTAAAGACAAAAGAGCGGGCTGAGGCAGTGCAGTTATTGCAACAGCATGGGATTGAACCGCATGATACAGGTCTCATTACAAGTGTCATGAACAAAACGAAGCGGATGGCACCACCTAAACTACATGCGCTATCAACATTACAAGCGGCTGCCAATAAACGTTGGAAATACAGTCCATCGCATGTGTTGAAACTTACGCAATCACTTTATGAGAAAAAGCTCGTTTCTTACCCACGTACCGATTCACAGCTCATTACACATAATGAGTTTCTCTATTTAAATGAATCATTAGGAAACTATCAGCAGCTTGTGGGAAAAGCATTTCAGCCGATCAATCGAGGGAAGAACAAGCGCTATGTCGACAGTGCCAATGTTGGGGAGCACTATGCAATTATTCCAACGAAAAAAATACCGACGGCCAAAGCGTTGCAATCCATGAATGCTGATGAACGAAATATTTATTTTGAAATCCTCAATACGACACTCGCTATGTTTCATCAGGATTATGAATACGATGAAAAAACGATTATCACGAATGTCAAAAATGTAGAGTTTAAAACAGTAGGGAAAACAGAGCTTGTCAAAGGCTGGAAAGAATTATTTTCAAATGAGACAGAGGTGCAGGCGCGTGAGGAGTCTTTACCTGTTGTCTTCCAAGATGAGCTGGTACAAAGTAAGATTGCTATTTTAGAAGGCACGACAACACCTCCGAAGCCCTATACAGAAGGCCAACTCATTACGATGATGAAAACCTGTGGTAAATCGGTTGAGGATGAAGAGGAAATCGAGGTGCTGAAATCGATTGAAGGGATTGGAACGGAGGCAACTCGGAGTGGCATTATCGAGACGATTAAGAAGCATGGATTTATTGAAGTACGAAAAAATATCGTGAGCATTACACCGAAAGGACAGCTTTTATGTCAGGCAATTGAAGGGACATTACTGTCAAGCCCTTCCATGACGGCTAAATGGGAAATTTACTTACATAAAATTGGTAAGGGGGAAGGCTCTGCCAAGCATTTTATTGAAAGCATAGGCAAGTTTATTCATCAATTAATAGCAGAGGTGCCTAAACAGTTAGAGTCTCTGACAATTGAAGCAGAGCAGTTTAAACCAGCCGTGGTAAAAGATATTGCCATCTGTCCAGCATGCAAGGAAGGGAAAATAGGCTTGCGTAAAAGCTTTTACAGTTGTTCGAATTATAAAAATGGTTGTAAGCAAACGTTCCCACAAAGGCTATTAGGAAAAAAACTAACGGAAAAAAACATTCATGACTTATGTAAGAGTGGCAAAACTGCTTTGATGAAAGGCTTTAAATCAAAGAATGGCAAACCATTTAATGCAGCCCTACGTTTGGTAGAAGGAAAAATTGAATTTGAGTTTAATGAAAAGTAAATGCTGCTAGTTTCAAAGGACTTCCAACTTGGAAGCTGGATAGCGTGTTTGATATAGTACATGCTATCCTACTTTTAAGCAAATCAGTCACCTAAAAGGAGCGATGTAATGACGACTATAAAAGAAATTGGTAGCTTATGTGTGACGGATAGTGATGGATACATAATTAATCATGCAGATTGGAATAAAATCAACTCTATTTTTCTTGCTGTCATCAACGATGTGATTCATACCTATCGCACAATTCTCCAAGATGACTTACATAGCATTTATCTAAGGGGATCAATTCTAAAGGGTATAGGTATTGAAGGAGTAGCTGACTTAGACACCATAGCGGTTACGAAGCAAAAGCCTAAAAAACAGCAGGTAAAGCGAATAAAAGAAGTAGAACAAGCATTAACTCAAAACCATCATTGTGTAGATGGGATTGAGCTAAGTGTATTTGGCAAAGAAGCTATTTTAAATACGACATCTTTTTCAATCATTAGTTTCATCCTCCAAACCCATAGTATATGTGTGTTTGGAGAGGATTTAATACCTCGATTACCAAGATATAAGGTGGACGAGGCTTTAGCGAATGACCACCTTATTCATTTGCAGGGGCAAATAAAAAATGCCTGTGATGACCTTCAAGATAATGCGGATATAGAGGATATTAAAGATTGTTGCAAGTGGATTATGAAAATTATAGTAAGAGCAGGACTTGCACTTGTCATAACGAAGGAAAACACCTATACAAGGGATTTATACCCCGCCTATAAACGGTTCTCGGAATATTTCCCTGACAAGGAAAGCGACATGAGAAGGGCACTTGAATATGCAATAACGCCCATAATCGATACGAACGTTTTGTTGTTGTTTTTAAATGAATTTGGAAGGTGGATGGTCAGTGAAGCGGATAAATGGTTACAACTCTATAACCCTACTAGAGAGTTAAACATGAAAATACGATAACTTCCGAGGCCGAGACAAATGGGAACGAAAAAGGTAATCACATATGTGTTGTGATTACCTTTTTCTGTTAATTGAAAATTCGTTTGAGCGTGAATTAAGTGCTCTTATCTTTCAAAAGGGTTGTCAATATAAGGGCCTTTAATGGTAATACGCATTAACTGGGTCGCCATAAATTTGGGGGTATAGGGCATATCATTTTCTAACCACCAGACAATTACTTCAAGAAAGGCGGCGGCATAAAAACGGACGGCCATTTCGCGGGGCACGGTCAGCTTTTGATCGTCAGGCTCCATCATTTGAATCCCGCTCGAGACAAAATTGATAATAATGTCTTTAAGACCATCGGAGAAATAAGGGATATTTTTTTCCGTGAGATAGACCTTGTATAGCTTACTATTCAGCGCTATTTGTTCAAATAAATACATAAATGTCTCATGTGGCTGGTCATAATTTGGTAATAAATTAAAATCCCTCTTCTGTTCGAAGGGTGGATGGATACTACTTACAAGCTCATGCAAAGCTTCTTCTGAGCTTTGATAGAGAAGGTCTAATTTATCACGGTAATGTAAATAAAAAGTGGCACGGTTTAATGTAGCCCGTTGTGTAATATCTTGTACCGTAATCTTTTCATAGCCTTGTTCATCAATTAATGCCACTAGTGCATCTCTTAATAATTGGCGCGTTCTGATGACGCGAGGGTCCATTTTTTTCGACATTTTGAAGCTCCTTGTATTAAATTTTCTATTTAAACAACAGTCCGATTGCAAGTGTTGTGAAAGCGTCATGATGGGCTGTGGTGTTGTTTGCCCTTTTTCAATTGCGCGTTATAATCATATTAACGACACCGTGTCGATAATACAACTAGTTGTTAACGTGTTCACGAATTGTTCATTTATATAGAAGAAAGGGAGTTTTATGATGGGTCGTTTAAATGGGAAAGTAGCAATTATTACAGGAGCAGCAATGGGAATGGGCGCTTCTGAGGCAAAACTATTTGCACAAGAAGGCGCAAAAGTCATTGCAACAGATGTACAAATCGAGCCCTTGAATAATTTAGTAAAAGAAATTAAAGAAAATGGTGGGGACATTATTGGTCTTCAACATAATGTTACTTCTGAGGATGAGTGGAAAGCAGTGATTGCCGAGGCTGTAAAGGCATATGGCAAAGTGGATATCCTCGTCAACAATGCAGGGGTGTCATCACCAAAAACGATTGCTGACATGGAAATGGCTGAATGGAATAAAATTATGGATATTAACCTGAATGGCTGTATCATTGGCATGAAATATGTGATTCCTCAAATGCAAAAAGCTGGCGGTGGTTCAATTATCAATATTTCTTCGATCGGTGGAATCGTGGGAATGGCTGGTACAAGCCCTTATACAGCAGCAAAAGGTGCGCTTCGTGTGCTTTCTAAATCGGCTGCGATCGAGTATGGTAAAGATAAAATTCGTGTGAATTCTGTTCATCCAGGCATTATTGTAACACCAATGACAGCGCCTACGATGGAGGAGGGCGGTGCATTGCCATACTATCAAGCTTACACACAATTACCATACTTCGGTGAACCTGAAGATGTAGCTTATGGCGTAGTGTTCTTAGCATCAGACGAATCCCGCTTCATGACAGGCGCAGAGCTCGTAATCGACGGCGGCTGGACAGCCATTTAATCCAATAGGAAAATCAAAACTAGGCATCACTCGACGTGAGCCTAGTTTTTTTATGCAGATGAGGGAGAATACCCGCGAATCGAGTGAAGATACACGCGGTAGAGAAATGAATACCCGCGAATCGAAGGGAAAAACACGCGGTAGAGAGGCAAATACCCGCGATTGATCAATAACCCCTCGATACGAGAGAGAACCCTCATAAATAAAAGAAAAAGCCTTGCTGAAGGAATCAACGATACATACAAAAATAGCACAAACATAGTGGATATTTGTGCATATCATAAATGGAGAAAGCGTTTTCTTCATTATATAGAAGAAAGTCAAAACGAGAAATTTCACGATTATGTCAACGTCACGAAAAAAAATTCACAAAAACCTTAACTATTTCATGTGAAATCCGTATAATAAATCAAACAGTACGAAAATTGTCCATATTTCTCGAAAAATTGCGTGAATTTTTTAAATTGTATTGACGTAGGAAACGATAATTTGTACACTGTGTACAGTCAATTGTTTTGTGGAGGAATACAATTAATTTGAAAAAGTTAGGATTTGATAGATATGATCGTGTGTAAATTTGGTGGAACATCTGTAGCAAGTGCAGAACAAATACAAAAAGTAGCAAACATTGTAAAATCTAATCCGGCGCGTAAGATTGTTGCCGTTTCAGCACCAGGGAAACGTTCTGGTGACGATATAAAAGTAACAGACCTATTAATACAATTAGCAAATGCAGCGTTACAACAAGAGAATACAGAGGAAAAATTGCAAACTGTTGTGGATCGTTTTAGAGCGATTGCTGATGGTTTGGGGCTAGATAATGCCATTTGTGACGTAATCGCAGAAGATTTACGTGAACGTGTACAAGGTGACAAAACAAATGTGGAATTATTCATCGATAGTATTAAAGCAGCAGGTGAAGATAATAACGCCAAGCTTATTGCAGCTTACTTTAATGCCATTGGTATGCCCGCACGCTATGTCAGTCCTAAAGAAGGTTTAGTGGTTAATGATTTACCAGAAAGAACCTTTGCATTACCTGAAGCGTATGCTAATTTAGCCCCTTTAAAAGACACAAAAGAAATTATTGTGTTCCCAGGGTTCTTCGGTTACACTAAAGCGGGCGTATTGCGAACATTTGACCGCGGTGGCTCTGATATTACAGGCTCCATTTTAGCAGCAGCCGTTGAAGCGGAGCTGTATGAAAACTTTACGGATGTGGATTGTGTGTTCTCCGCGAATCCGAAAGTCGTCAACGATCCAGTGGAAATTAAAGAAATTACGTATCGCGAAATGCGCGAATTATCATATGCAGGCTTTTCAGTGTTCCATGATGAAGCGTTAATGCCTGTCTACAAGATTGGGGTGCCCGTTAACATAAAAAATACAAATAATCCAACAGCCCCAGGTACACGTATTGTACCAAGCCGTCCTGCAACAGGTCGTCCAGTTACAGGGATTTCGGCAGACAGTGGCTTTTCAACTTTATATGTCTCTAAATATTTGATGAATCGTGAGGTAGGCTTTGGACGTAAGCTACTCCAAATTTTAGAAGATGAGAATATTTCTTATGAACACACACCATCTGGTTTAGACGATATTTCTGTCATCATGCGTTCGAATCAACTAACACCAGAAAATGAAGCACGCATTCTTAGTCGTGTGAAAGAAGAGCTACATGCAGAGTATGTAGAAATGCGTCACGGTTTTTCCATGATCGTGATTGTGGGCGAAGGGATGCGTCATAACACAGGATTAGCTGCCCGTGCTGCCACAGCGATTTCAAAAACTGGCGCAAATATTGAAATGATTAATCAAGGTTCTTCTGAAGTGAGCCTCGTGTTTGGTGTCCTTCAGGAATATGAAAACCGCATTTTACAAGCATTATATGAAGAGTTTTTTGCCCATGCAAAAGCATAATGACACAATCATCACTAATCCAAGTGTTTCTTGCTTGGATTAGTGTTTTCTTTTTGCTGAGAATACGGTAAAATCGAGGGCGTACATAGTTGGGAGGGTTATTTGTGAAAAATTTAACAATTGGTATGCTTTTTTCAATCATCGGGATACTTTTTGTCTGTTTAACGATTATGGATATTTTACCGTCATCGACAAAAACAATGAAAATTGTTTACATAGGCATTGGGTGGGTCTTTATTATCGTCGGCTCTGTTATCCGCTTTAAGAATCTCAAACAAAAGCAGCAATAACACTTTGAAAATGGAATTGTGACAATAGCCAAAGTTGTGATACAATTTCAAAGAAAATAAATAATTTGAGTATTATGAAGTTGTTATTCTGTACAAATGTTCAGAAGGTTCAAATTTTAATAAAGAATCGACCGTACAAATTCTTCTTTGTAAGAATTTGTTTTTTTATGTTCCGTCATAACTTTATCGCGAGGAGGCGATTGATTGCCTATACTTACTAAGGATTGCATTCATATTTTTGACGATTATGTTGCCCTTCAAACAGCTTCAGCCATGAAGGTTGTATCCTCAGCCATGCATAACCCAGGCTTTGGTCATTATACGCATCTGATGAATCGAACGGTGCCTATTACCTATGATGAACGACAGCCACATCAGGAATTGCTGCAGTTTTTGCAGGCACAGCACTTCCCGCATGACAATACAGTGGCTATGATGACGGCTGTCCAAGCCAAGTTTGCGACTATTCGTGACTTTACATATGAGGGAATCCACCTTGTCATTATGATTACCGCTGGGCTTGGCAATGCGGTGGATATTACCCGTGCTTTTCATCGAGAGGAGCAGTACCATGCAGGCACCATTAATACTTGGGTGCTGATTAATGGCAAGCTGTCTGATGAAGCACTTTTTCAGGCAATGATTTCAACTACAGAAGCCAAGGTCAAGGCTTTAGTAGATGAAGGTGTTACAGATCCAACGACAGGCACACAAGCCACAGGTACATCTACTGATAGCTTACTTATTGCCTCGACAGAAGAAGGGGACTTTCATCAATATGCAGGTCCCATCACCATGCTGGGCAAGGTCATTGGCTATGGTGTTTATGAAACGATGTGTGAGGCGATTAGGAAATACAAAAAAGATAAAGAGGCGAGGTCTAAATGATTGCTATCGTGATTGCCTGCATCATAGGGCTAATTTTTGATTTAGTAGTAGGGGACCCTCCGAAGCTTCCTCATCCAGTACGCTGGATTGGACACTTGATTCAATCGCAAACAGCCTTATGGAATAAGGGCAAATGGCGCAAGCTACGTGGCACGGTGATGGCACTTGCTGTTGTTGGCACGACCATGTTTGTGGTGACGCTGATTCTATTACTAAGCTATCAGGTGAGTATCATTTTCGGCATTCTTGTAGAGGGTCTTCTGATTGGTATCGGACTGGCACAGCGTAGCTTGAAGGAGGCGGCGATGGCTGTCTATGAGCCACTTGTCAAAGGGGATTTTGCCGAAGCACGTGTTAAGCTGTCTTGGATTGTCGGACGTGATACCGATAAACTAGGTGAGGATGAAATCGTGCGTGGTGTGGTAGAAACGGTTTCTGAGAATACAAGTGATGGTGTGACAGCTCCACTCTTTTATGCCTTTTTATTTGGGGCAATTGGTTTATGGGGCTATAAGGCTGTCAATACATTGGATTCGATGGTGGGCTATAAAAATGAAAAATATAAAGACTTTGGTATGTTTTCAGCCAAACTTGATGATGTACTGAATTTTATTCCAAGTCGCATTACAGGCTTACTGCTCGTGCTTGGTACGAAAAATGAAACAGATCGTTCGCTTGGCAAGCGCTTAAAGCGTTGGGTACAGGACGCTAAGAAGCATCCTAGTCCAAATAGTGGCTATTTAGAGGCAGCGACTGCAGTGCAGCTTGGTGTACAGCTAGGAGGGAAAAATACGTATCAGGGCGTTGTCTCTTATCGAGCAATTATGGGGGAAAAATTAGTGCCATTAACGAAAGAGCATATTGCAACGTCCATTATTCATATGCGTATTGCCACAGTGCTGTTTGCGCTTGTTATGTTAGCGGTGGAGGTGTTAATTTATGCAGTTACCTAATCACGGAGCAAATCCGCATAATGTTTATCAGCAATTAGGCTTAATGATGCCTGAGGTGGTGTATGATTTCAGCGAAAATGTCAATGCGGCAGGACCACCAGCCTTTGTGGAGGCACGTTGGCGTACTTTTTATCCACTAATTCAGCGCTATCCAGATCCAGATGGAGAACCTTTTTTAACAAAGGTCGCTGCTTTTCATCAAGTAGCGAAGAATACGATTTTACTAGGCAATGGGGCTTCAGAGCTTTTTAGTGTACTAGCAAGACGCTATGCCAATAAGCGTGTGATCATTGTGCATCCGACTTTTTCAGAGTATGAGCGAACATTGCGTGCAGCAGGTGCTACGATTGTTCCTATTGTCGTGACGGATTTTATCGATTACACATTGCCATTAGAGCAGCTACAGCAGGAAATGATGACAGCAGATGCTGTTTATCTTTGTACACCTAATAATCCGACTGGCGTACTGCCAAATAAGGAAGATTTACTCGCCTTAATGGCACACGGAGCAATCGTTAACTGTGAGCTTGTGATCGATGAGGCATTTATGGATTGGGTAGATGAGGCGCATTCGCTGATTCCGTTTAGTGCACAAAACCCACATGTTATTGTCGTTCGTTCGATGACTAAAATGTATGCGATCCCAGGTTTACGACTTGGGTATATGGTTGCACATGCTACTATTGTGGGCGCCTTAAAAGATATGCTGCCGCATTGGAATTTAAATGCCTTTGCGCTTGTAATTGGGGCAAGCTGTTTAGACGAGCAGCACTATTGTCAGCAGGCAATTACCGATGCCGCAGCACAAAGGGAATGGCTGCATCGTTACTTACAGGACAATGGCTGTCAAGTAACGAATAGTGTGACGAATTATGTGTGCTTCTCCTTACCGAAAACACAGCAAGCGGATGCCTTTTTCACCTATTGTCTTGCACAGGGTGTTGTGCTGCGTCACACAAAAAACTTTCAAGGTTTGCAGGGTGAGTGGTTCCGTATTGGCATCAAAGACATTGCAGCCATGACAGCTTTACATAATTGTCTACAAGCGTGGTTTAACGTAAATAAGGGGAGAGAAAAGTGACAACTTTTTATCTAGTAAGACATGGGGAAACGAAATGGAATCAGGAGCATCGACTACAGGGGTGGCTGGATTCTCCATTAACGGAAAACGGTAGAGCAGCGGCTGAAAAACTTCACAAGCAACTGCAACAGATTCCTTTTACCGCTGCATATTGTAGTTCAAGTGGTCGTGCAAGAGAGACAATGGCTATTTTGATGGCCAATCGCAAGCTGCCTATTGCCTATGAAGATGATTTACGGGAGATCTATTTAGGGAAATGGCAGGGGCAGACAACCCACGATATACTGGCGACATATAAGCTTGATTATGAGCTATATACGAATTACCCTGCGCAGTTTGTTGCGAGTCATACAGAAAGCTTTGGAGCCGTAACAGAAAGAGCGATGTTTACATTAAAAAAAATAGCAGCCCAACATCGCAATGAAATTATCCTCATTGTCTCCCACGCTGTAACGATTAAATGCATCATCAATGCTATTTTACAGCGCAGCATTAGTGAGCTATGGGCAGCCCCGTACATTCATGGGACAAGTGTGACAGTGATTGAACGCCAAGGTCAACAATGGTTTGTGAAGGATATTGGTAATCTACAGCATTTACAATAGGAGGTGTCCTACATGCCGCTTATTTTTATTACAGGTGGTGTACGTAGTGGTAAATCCCATTTTGCAGAGCAAGCAGCGCTTCAGCATTATGAGGCGCAGTCAAGTACAGCGAAACGCTTGCTCTATCTGGCTTCGGGTATTGCCTTAGATCATGAAATGGAAAAAAGAATCTTACGGCATCAGGCAGATCGCCAGGCCCAGCCTATTCAGTGGCTGACGGTGGAGGCTCCCTATGCAATTTCTGAAGTATTTGAGACACTTCAGGAGGGAGATGTGGTGCTGTGGGATTGCGTGACAACGTGGCTGACCAATGCTTTTTACGAAGGCTATGACAAGGGGACACCCTGTTTACAACAGCCTGGGTGTTTAGCTAATAAGCTACAGGCCGTCAAGCAGGCGATCTTGTCACTACTGAAGAAGGATTTGACTTTTTTTGTGGTATCCAATGAACTGTTTGATGAACCTCCTTATGCTAGTGATGAAGTAGAATTATACCGACGAACGCTCGGACAATTCCATCAATGGTTGGTTTCTATGGCACAAGAGGCCTACGAAATGAACTATGGCATTGTAAAGAGATGGAAATAATTAAGAAGGAAGGCAAGAGGATGAAAAATTTTTGGCATAGCCTCCTACTGGCATTTCAATTTTTTACGGTATTGCCAGTACATAAAGAGCTTCCGTTAACGAGGTCCACCATCACAGGCATGTTTGCTTGCTTACCATGGATAGGTGCTTTAATGGGAACAACGGTGGCAGCCGTGCTTTATAGTCTTATGCAGTGGACAGCAAGCAGTGAAGTGATGCTAGCTTTCACTGTGATAGGGCTATTTGCTTTATGGACAGGTGGTTTGCACTTAGACGGTTTTATTGATATGGGCGATGCCTATTTTTCCTATCGAGATCGAGAAAAACGATTGGAGATTTTAGATGACCCTCGTGTGGGAGCGTTCGGAGTATTGGCTGTGGTGTTTTTATTGATGGGGAAATTTGTTATTTTACATGAGCTTTTCGTGCAGCAGAGGTTCGCCTTGTGGATGGTACTATTCGTCCCTTTTCTAACAAGGGTGGGCATGAGCTTTTATTTTATGTCACTCCATTGCTCAAAGGAAAAAGGTCTTGCTTATTTTTTTAAGTCTCATATCAATGCTACTCGATTAAAAGCGATCATGCTGTTGTCGCTCATATTGGCAATGACGGTTGTTTTTATGAGCACGCAGTTTTTACTTCTTCCTGTTGTCTTAGTCGTCGTTTTAGCCATTGCCCTTTTTATTTTTCGACAATTTACGTTGCGTAATTTTGGTGGAGTATCTGGCGATTTACTGGGTGCCTCCATTGAAGGAATGGAGGTAGTGCTATGGGTGACATTGTTACTGTGTGCTTAATGCGGCATGCGCCTACAAAAGAGAATCTTGAAAAGCGTTATCTTGGTTGGACGGATACACCATTAGCAGATACAGTCAAGCTTGCTGTTGTGGATGCAAATGTTAAAAAGGTATATGGCAGTGATCTACAGCGCTGCCGACAAACGGCTGCTCATTATTTTCCCAATGCTAGCTACCAGGCAGAAGCATCCCTTCGAGAGACGAACTTTGGTGCATTCGAAGGGAAAACCTATGAGGAGCTAAAAATGGATGCTCACTATCGGGCATGGATAGATGATCCAATCCGTACACCCCCTCCACAGGGTGAGGCATTCGATGATTTTATGAAACGTGTTGTAGATGGATTTCATTATATACCGAAAAATGAGGATAGCTATTATTTAGTGGTTCATGGTGGGGTCATTCGTGCCTTACTCGTTGCGTTTGCGCCAACAGAACAGCCTTTTTGGTCCTATCAGGTGCCACATGATAAACAATTTGCTTTAACATTTACAAGAAAGGCTTGGGAGGAGGGAGCACGATGCATGTCTTTATCGGAGGTGCCTATAACGGCAAAACCGACTATGTGAGGCGCTTGTATGAACAGCAACAGATGGTTATGATTGCTGGTGAACTACCTGAGGTAGCGCCCGTCTGTGATGTTCTTGTCCTAAAGAACTTAGAAAAATGGCTTGTGACACAAAATTTGGAGGAAGATGAACAAATCGTACAAAAGGTGCTAGCAACCTTACAAGAGCTTGAGCAGCAATGTACACTCGCACTTATTGTGACGGATATGGGGCGTGGAGTTGTGCCAATGGAAAAACAAGCCCGACAGTTACGCGATACCTGTGGTCGTCTATACCAAGCTTTGTTCAAGGAAGCGGAGCAAGTTGTACGGATTTGGTATGGAATAGCTGAGCTATTGAAGTAAAGTAGACATTCAACAGAAAAGAGGGAATGAAATGGAACGACAAAAATTAAGAAAATTGGTTTTGACAGCAATGGTAGCGGCCATCTGTGCAGTAGGGGCAATGATTAAGGTTCCAACGTTTATTTCAACGGCTGCACTGGATTCGGCTCCTGCCTTTTTAGGTGTTGTCTTTCTATCTCCCATCTTAGCAGGGGTTGCTGGATTGATCGGGCATTTTATTACGGCATTAACATCTGGCTTCCCATTAGGACCATTACATATCATTATCGCGGTAGAAATGTTGATTGTCGTATGGGTCTTTGGGGTGATGCATAAAAAAGGCATGCACTTTTGGAAATGGCCTGTTGCCTTAGTATTAAACGGGATTGTAGCGCCACTCCCATTCTACTTTATTATTAGTCCAGCATTTTTCTGGGGTGCTTTAGGCAGTATTCTGATGGCAACGGTGATCAATTTAATTATTGTCGCGGTAGTTATGCCCATTCTGTCAAAGGTTTTTGTGCGTAAGGAAGGTCGTGTACAGTGAGAAATGCGATGAAAGTTGGCACGTTCATTGCAACAATGGATAATGCCGCAGCCATTGGACAAAAACCGCAAGATGTAGTGTCAGCACCCGATCAACTGACGGCCTATATGACAGCACGTGTGACCTTTTTAGAACAGCTGGCGGCACAGGCATTACCTGTTCAAGTTCTACTTGCGAATTTTTCTGGAGATGCCGCATGGTCTCGCTATGAAAAAGGTATACAGCAAGTGTTTGCAGAGGCAGATCTTACATGTCCAGCCATTGCGGGGAGTACGGAATCCAATATGCCCACATTACAGTCAGGCTTAGCTGTTACAATGCTTGGAGAAATCCAGCAGCGTCGAGCATTTGATCACGATCAGCTTAGCTGGTACACCTATGGCCTGCCGCTTGTAGGCGAAGAGGTGTTGGCACAGCCTAAAGATGTGGCGCAGTTGCTGCCTATTTTCAAGGCATGGCAGGCAGAAATTGTTCAGCAAGTATGGCCAGTCGGATCAAGGGGGCTACAAGGAGAATTTTCCCGTCTGTTTGGGGAGCGACATGTGGAATGCGCCCTTGATGGTGCAAAATCAGCAGGCCCCTGTACGGTCATTTTGCTAGGAATTGCTGCAGACAATGAGTCACAGGCACAAAAAATTTTCCTGCGAAATTTTGAGAAACTACACATTTCTGAAAAGTGATGGGGCTTGTTTTGAGAAAATGATTGTTTCTTGGGACAGGTCCAGATAATCCAGAGCGAGTGTTATTTTACTTCGATATAATCCTTGCTCTGGGTGGTTCCTTACTTAATTAACAGGATGACGCTGAATCTAAAGTAGCTGGTTGTTGCTTGTAAAGGAAAAAGCTTGTTCTGAAATGTGAGGAGGCCGCTCCTAAGCAGGGAAAAGCCGCTCCAAAATGTGAGGAAGCCGCTCCTAAGCAGGGAAAAGCCGCTCCAAAATGTGAGGAAGCCGCTCCTAAGCAGGGAAAAGCCGCTCCAAAATGTGAGAACCCCGCTCAATAAAAGAGTCACCCCCTCCAAAAGCCGCTTCTTCTCACAAATCTCCCCCCAACCAGTCCAGTCCAGAATATTACGAGACCCGAAAAATTATTTATCAAATGGGAATGATTTTCAGTTATAATGAGGAACGAATGGGATTTAAATAGAACGGAGACGAATGTATGCAGGCAGTTAAACAATTAGGGCAATATTTGGGGCCTTATAAATTTTTCACGCTGATTGCACCGCTATTGATGGTGCTGGAGGTGACGATGGATTTAATTCAGCCGACCATCATGCAGCATATGATTGATACGGGGATTGCCAATGGAGATAATGGATACGTATTGACTATGTTTGTGTGGATGCTTGGCAGTGCAGTGCTCGGGCTTATTGGTGGGGTTGGTTGCTCGTATTATAGCTCGAAGGCGGCGATTCATTTTGCTTCGGATGTTCGTCAGGCTCTTTATGAGAAGATGATGACTTACTCAGCCAAGGAGCGAGATGCTTTTACAACGGGGAAGCTGATTACGATTTTAACGAGTGATGTGGAAAGTATTCAGCGTGCCTTTATGATGACGCTGCGTATTTTTGTGCGTGGGCCTTTGCTCTTTATCGGCGCAGTGATTATTGTGTTTGTCACAGCACGTGAGCTTTTTTCCATATTGCTCATTATCGTTCCATTGTTGGTTATAGCGATGTACTTTTTTACGAAGTATTCGGGTGTATTGTATCGTCGTGTTCAGGAGGCCATTGATGCCGTCAATACGAAGCTACAGGAAAATTTGGCGGGTATTCGTGTAGTTAAAGCCTTTCGCCGTGAAACACAGCAGGTTGCACAGTTTGGAGAATTAAATGAGGCGTTGACGAAACGTTTTATTACAGCTGAGCAAATTGTCGGCGTGCTTGTACCCTTTACGATGTTTGTTGTCAATCTAGGGATTGTAGCCGCGCTTTGGCTTGGAGCCATTAAGGTAGACGCGGGTACGCTTCAAGTGGGCGTTATTCTTGCATTTATCAACTATTTAACGATTATTTTAAATGGACTGATGTCCTCTAGTATGGTGCTGATGCAAATCGCGCGAGCCTTGCCTTCAGGAGAACGCATTGTGGACGTGTTAAACAAAGAGATTGCTGTTAAGGAAGCGGAACATACGCTGACAGATCCAATAAAAGGGGCCATTGACTTTGATCAGGTGAGCTATCGTTACTATGAAACAGCTGAGGATGTCCTCAAAAAGATTTCATTTTCGGTAAAACCAGGGCAAACGGTCGGTATTATTGGGAAAACAGGTAGTGGTAAATCGACGCTGGTGAAGCTATTACCTCGCTTAGTTGATCCCTCTGGTGGCGAAATCCGCATAGACGGAAAACCGCTAACATCCTACTCACTCGCAACCCTACGTGAGCATATCGGATTTACCTCACAGAAAGCATTATTGTTTTCTGGGCCGATTGAAAAAAATATTCGTCTCGGTAAGGATGATGCCACAGCAGAGGACATACAGCAGGCATTAGAGGCCGCCTGTGCCAGTGAATTTGTAGAGCGACTTGATAAGGGCTTAGCGCATGAATTGTCACAGGGTGCTACGAATCTTTCAGGTGGACAGAAGCAGCGCCTTGCATTAAGTCGTGCGTTGATTCGAAAGCCTGCCATTTTGGTGCTGGATGATACAACGTCAGCGCTCGATAGTGCATCGGAACAACATGTGCAACGAGCTATTGCCACCTATTATCAAGACACTACGACATTCATCGTAGCGTCGAAAATTGCCTCCATTCAGCAGGCAGATGTTATTTTGGTACTAGAGGATGGCGACATTGTTGGGCAAGGAACCCATCAGCAGCTTCTACAATCAAATGCACATTATCAAGCAATTTATGCGTCACAGCAAAAGGCTGGTGAACAAGGATGAGTCAAGGTCAATCAAAGCAAATGAATTTTGGACGTGGACCGCGTATGGGGGGACCAGCTGAGAAGGCGAAAAATCAAAGGGAGACATTGTCACGTGTATGGCACTATGTTAAGCAACAAAAAATAGGGCTGTTTTTCTCTATCCTTTTTGTCATTGCCTCGACCTTTTTAAGCCTTGCAGGTCCCTATATGATCGGACATATTATTGATGATTACATTATGAAAAAAGATATTAATGGAACGATTCGTTTAGGTATTGTGTTAGCTGTTATTTTTACAGTGGCATCTATTCTGACATGGCTGCAAACCTATGTCATGATTCATGTGGCGATGAAAACCATTCGGACTTTGCGATTGGAACTATTTCAAAAGCTTCAGACGCTGACATTACGTTTCTTTGATCAGCGGGCACTTGGGGATCTAATGAGCCGTGTGACCAACGATATTGATAATTTAAATACCGCACTTGCGCAAAGTGTTACGCAAATCGTGTCGTCCATTTTAACTGTAATTGGTGTCAGTATCGCCATGTTTACATTAAGCTGGCCATTGGCAATCGTGACATTGATTATTATTCCGCTGATCGTTTTCACAACCAAGCAAATCATTAAACGCAGCAGTAAAAATTATGCTGAACGGCAACGGGATCTTGGGAAGCTGAACGGCTATATTGAGGAAATGATTACAGGTTCGGAGGTACTTACGCTTTTTGGTAAGGAACAGCAAACGATTGATACGTTCCATCAGCAAAACGAAAATCTACGAAACTCCGCCCAACGAGCAGAAATTACCTCTGGCTTACTAGGTCCGATTAATAACTTTATGAATAATTTAGGCCTTGCTGTCGTCATCGGAACAGGTGCCTTTTTAGCAGTGAAGAGTATTGTTACAGTGGGGATTATTGCCGCCTTTGTGACCTATACTCGGCAATTTTTCCGTCCGCTTAATCAGCTATCTAATCTATTAAACACCTTCCAATCTGCTATTGCTGGGGCAGAGCGTGTTTTTGAGATACTAGATGAACCCTCAGAGGTAGCCGATAAGCCTAACGCTATCAAGACGGCTTCACTTAAGGGGGATGTTGTTTTTAAGCAAGTATCATTTAGCTATGAGTCAAATAAGCCTGTGTTAAAAAACATTGACTTCCATGCCAAGGCAGGGGAGACATTTGCTCTAGTTGGCCCAACAGGCTCAGGCAAAACAACGATTATAAATTTATTAACACGTTTTTATGACGTCGATCAAGGTGAGATTTTGATTGATGGGCATAATATCGAGAACTATCAGATGGAGACGATTCGCCAAAGAGTTGGTGTGGTTTTACAGGACACCTATTTGTTCTCGGGAACGATTCGTGACAATATTCGCTTTGGTAAGCTAGATGCAACAGATGAAGAGGTTGTGGAAGCGGCAAAAATTGCGAATGCCCATCATTTTATTAAATATTTACCAGCTCAATACGAAACGCCCGTACAGGCAGGGGGAGCCAATTTAAGTCAGGGGCAGCGTCAGCTTATTGCGATCGCGCGTGCGATATTAGAGAATGCAGATATTTTAATTTTGGATGAAGCGACATCAAGCGTGGATACCCAAACAGAGGTGGATATTCAAAAAGGCTTACAGCATTTAATGCAGGGACGCACAAGCTTTGTCATTGCCCATCGACTCAAAACAATCGAAAATGCCGATCAAATCCTCGTGATTCAGCAGGGAGAAATTGTCGAGCAGGGCAATCATCAAGAGCTGATGCAGCAGCAGGGGATCTATCGTCATCTTCAACACAAACTATTGTTAGAGCAGGTAGAATAGGGAATAATAAAGGGACATCTTCCGGAAGGCGAGGGATTGACATGTATGAATTAAAGACCAAAGAAACCGATGTAAGTGTCATTGAATTTATTGAAAGTGTAGACCATCCAAAAAAGCGAGAAGACGCCTATCGATTATTGGACATCTTTACAGAGGTCACAGGCTATGAAGCCAAAATGTGGGGACCGAGCATTATAGGCTTTGGTAAATATCATTACAAATATCAAACAGGCCATGAAGGGGATGCCCCACTAGCTGCCTATTCCCCTCGCAAAGCGAAAATTAGCTTATATTTTGCCCCAGGGGATGAACGGGAGCAACTATTACAACAATTTGGTAAACATACAACAGGAAAGGCCTGTGTTTATATTAATAAGCTTGCTGATGTGAATGAAGACATCTTAAAAGCCCTTATTCAACAAACCATCGATTTTTTACGAAAAACCTATCCAGATGCTTAATCAAGAGAGAGGCTGGGACATAACTTGATTATATTGAAAAACAATAAAAATGAATATTAACTTTTCCACTTCAAGCAGTTAAATATGCCTTCCTAAATCAAAAAAATGTTAGACCAATTATATCTTGGTCTAACATTTTTTCTTTTTGTCCCAGCCTCGTTTTGTATGAAACTTATCTATTTTCTCCAAAAGTTTAGTAGAAATTTATTTTTACCGTGTATCCTTGCAAGTATCAACGAAAAGAGGAGATACGTATGAAAAAGAAAGCAAAGAAAATAATTGTCTATATGGGGGCATTGATTGTGCTCGGAATGGTGATCGTTTGTATATATCACTATAGCTTAATACAGAAGGAGTCAGCTATTTTACAACCTAACGGCACATTAAACAATGTAGATGGACAAAACATCCATGTTTATCAGGAGGGGGCTGGCGAGGATACCTATGTTTTTATGGCTGGCTCAGGTATCGCAGCGCCCGTATATGAGCTAAAAGGGCTGTATCGTAAGTTTTCACAGCATCATCAAATTGCGGTAGTGGATCGAGCTGGCTATGGCTATAGCGACGTAGCCCATGATGATAGAGGAATCGATACTATTGTAGCGCAAACACGACAGGCACTTCTGCAAAGTGGGCTTGAACCGCCCTATATTCTTGTGCCACATTCCATTTCTGGACTAGAGGCCATTTACTGGGCGCAAAAATACCCAGAGGAAGTAAAGAGCATCATCGCTCTGGACATTGGCTTACCTAGTCAATATGTAAAGCATAAAATGGGGTCGGTCGATCGTTGGATGGTAAGGGGAATGCATCTCGCTACTAAGCTGGGCTTACATCGACTTATGCCATCTCAGGTCTATAATCCGCAAATATTGAACATGTCCTTTTTAACAGCACAGGAAAAGGAAATCTATCAGGCATTGTCCTTTAAGCAATTTTTTAATGAGGATATGCAAAATGAGCTGTTACAGGTCTACGAAAATAGTTTACAATCAGAACAGCTCAAAAAGCCGCAAGACACGCCTATCTTACTGATTGATGCGATTGCGGAAGAAAATAAACATTCGAAATATACGAAGCAAAACCGACAGGATTATGCCGACTTTGCAAAGCAATTCACTAATGCACAGGTGAAGGAGGTCAGTGGGACACATAGTATTTATCTCTATCAGCCAGATGCAATCTATCAACTGGCAATGGAATTTATGAAAACAACGGGTGATGAGAAAGGTCGATAAGTATGAAAGGATTTAGAATCTTAATTATAGAAGACGATCACATGATTGGTGATCTACTGCAAAAAATAGTGAAGCGTGAGGGCTATGAGGCAATCTGGAAAACAGATGGCAAGGATATGATGGCGCTGATTCAGCAGGTGGATTTAGTCATAATGGATATTATGCTGCCAGGAGAGGATGGCTATCAATTAAGCAAAAATATTAAACGATTAGGCTTAAATATTCCAATCATTTTTCTATCAGCACGTAATGATATTGAAAGTAAGCTAGAGGGGTTGATGGTCGGAGAGGATTACCTGACAAAGCCATTTGATCCGCGAGAGCTGTTGCTAAGAATGCAAAAAATGCTAGCACAACAGTATGGTACATTTACGCAAATTCAGCATTTATTGATCGATGGGGAGCGCCGTCAAGTATTTCATCGTAGTATCCATGATGAAATCGCCCTGACAGCAATCGAGCGAAAAATTTTCTTTTATTTATTTGACAATCGAGACAGAGTGTTAACAAAGGAACACTTTTTCGATTATCTTTGGCCGCTCGATGAACGCAATCATAATATTTTGAATGTCCATATTAAAAAAATTCGAACAAAGCTACAGGACCCAGCAGGCACTATTGTGCAAAATATTTATGGAGAAGGGTATCGTTTAAATACCTATAATAAAAAATGACATTAAAAACAAAATACCGTACTTTATTATTTGTAGCCATTGGGAGTGTGCCGGTTGTACTATTAGGCATTAGTGTGGCCATGTCAATTTTGTATGACAAGGCCTTTAAAATGAAAAATGACGGTATTCCGTTTCATGAGTCCTATGCCTATCCTGTGATGCTGATTGCGTTTGTGCTAGCTTTAGGAATGCTCGCATGGCTATTTTCCACATCGATTCATTCTTTACTATCCAAAATTACACTACTTAATAAAACAATACGAGAACTAGCGAGTAATGAGCGAATACCTGACACGTTAACGATAAAAAGTGAGGATGAAATCGGGCAGCTTAGCCAATCTGTCAATCTCTTAATTGAGCGTACAACTTACCGAGAATTAGAGCTTGCCCAGCAGCAGGAGCTTCAAAAAGAGCTGCTACAAAAGTTGCGACATGACATCCATACGCCGTTAACGGCTATCCGCTTGCAGCTGTTTTATCTAGAGGATCAGCTACAGGGGCAGCCCAAATTGGTGGAATCCTTACATGCACAAATTCAATATATCACGAATTTAACAAATGCATTTCAGTTACAGTCCTTTGATACGAGTGAACAGTCCTATGTCATGCAGGAGGAGGTTCAACTTGTTCCATTGTTACAAATGATGATAAAGAAATGGCAGTATCTATATCGCATGCAGAATATTACGCTGCATTTTCAGCATGGTGATTTACAAGCAACTTGGCTTAGCAATGAATTGTGGCTACAGCGTTTATTCGATAATGTCTTTCAAAATACATTAAAGCATGCCCAAGCATCCAAGCTAGAGGTGACGATCAAGGACGGGCAAGTTGTCATGTGTGATGATGGTATTGGCTTTACGCCTGAAGATGAGCATGGCGGACTTGGGCTTAAAATCATTCAGGATATTGCTAAAACACTGAATATCGAAGCTTTCTTACAATCAAACAAGAATGGCACGACCTTCTACTTTACACACCAATAAAAAACAACGGCAGCCTTTGCCGTTGTTTATTTTACACTGATTTTCGTTGCTGTAGTAAGAACAGGGCAAGTCCTAGTAAAATGACCAAAATACCGATCCCCTGTTGAACGGAAATTATCTCATCTAAAATAAAATAAGCTAATATACAGGTGCCGATTGTTTCGCCTAAAATACTCATGGAAATTACCGTTGTACTTAACCATTTCAACAGCCAATTAAAAATGGTTTGTCCGAAAATCGTTGCAATGACAGCCAGCCCTACAAGGGACCACCAGGTGGAGGCTGAATAATCGAAAAACGATTCTTTCATAAAGAGGGCATAAACGGCTAAAAAGATCGAGCTACTGCCATAGCCGATAATGGAATAGGGAATGAGCGATAAATCCTTGCGCACTGATTGCCCAATAAAAAAGTAGGCTGTAATAATACCTGCCGCAATAAAGGCAAGAATATCGCCATAAAGGGCTTGTCCACTAATCTGGAAATCTTGCCAGCCAATAATGAAGCAGCCGATGATCGCTACGAAGCAGCCCAAAATTGCTCCTTTTGAAAATCGCTCTTTAAATAAAAAATAGCTGCCTACTAAAGAGAATAGTGGCTGGAGTGTCACAATGACGGTTGAACTAGCCACAGAGGTGTAGTTTAATGATTCAAACCATAACACATAATGACAGGACAAAAATAAGCCTGATAAAATGCCAAGTCCCCACTGCTTTTTCGATAGGCTAGCAAGCTCCTGCCGCAAGTCCTTCTTTGCCAATAAAAATGGAAGAAGCACTAGCATCGCAAAAAATAGTCGATAAAAGGCCGTAATCGCTGGTGGTGCATCAGCTAGCTTAACAAAGATTGCTGAGGTAGATAATGCAAATACTGCAAAAAATAACGAGATGTAATAAAACATGATGTACTCCTAAGCATTTACAAGATTAATAATGACAAACCTATTATAGTGTAGTCCGTGTGAATAATATAGGGTTTTTAGAATATTAGCACAAAATAGGTTTATTGAGCTAATTCTGCTCAAGCAAGGATTCAATGACCTGTTTTAATTGCAGGATGAAGGGCTGCTTACTGTCATCTTTTTTATAGATATAAACTGTTTCGATCGCATTGTGAAGCCCGTCTAAATCATAAAAATGCAGGTCAGGACAAGGATAAAGTGCTAGTAATTTGGTATTTAATACAGCCAATGTGTGCTCGATTTCAAGAAAATCTAAAATACTACTAACCGATTTAATCTCCTTCATCGTAAAAGGTACCTGCTTGTCAGTGAGCCATTGTGCTAATGCATGGGTATACATGCAGCCCTTACTTAACACAAGCAATGTGACAGGTGTTCGTTGTTCAAAGTCGATGATAGGAGCGGTGCTTGAGATAACTTCAAATGTCTCTGTGGCTAGTACATCATAGTGTAGATCGCTATAATGCTTGATTGGATTACTTGTTAATGCGCAATCTATTTCCGCCAGATGAACTTTGTGATTTAAGGCTGTACTTGATTCCACAGTGAAATCAACATCTATCGGACTTCGACTAGTTTGCAGTGCGTTCATGATGGATGGACCATAAATTTTAATGGTTGTATGAGATGTACCAACCAAAATACTCGTTTGTGCAGGGCCGATGGTATGTAAAAAGTCTTCATACTGCTCGGCAACTTTCTTTAAAAACTGTAAATAATGTTGACCTACCTCTGTCAGCTTTAAGCCTTGAGGTGTTCGTTTAAAGACGTCCTGCCCAATTTCACGCTCCATTTTTTTCACCTTTGCTGTTAAGGCAGATTGTGTATAATTGGTGATTTCAGCCGATTTACTCAAGTTTTGCCTCTCTAAAAGCTCCATTTTTAAGGCAATTTCTTCAATGTTCATGTTGTTCCTCACATACCTATAGATTTTTTTAATAGCCGCTATCATTTTCCTCCATTTTACGTACGCTAGCTGTCCACGTACACTCTAGATAATGAAAAGGTAGACTGCAAAAGCAGTAACCTGATGGAGGGTTATTATGCATACATATTATCGATGGGTCATTTTGCTTGTGGCTACACTTTCGCAGACAGCCGCAACCTTTGTGACCTACGGAATGGGGCCAGTTGCCTCTTTTTATCAAATGGAGTGGCACTTAACGTCCTTCCAAACAGGGCTAATTGTTTCAGCCGTCAATATTGGGCCAATTTTCTCCATGCTGCTATTCGGCTATCTCATGGATAAGAAGGGAGAAAAGCAGATTATTGGATGGGGCTCGATATTACTGGGCCTGTCAGCCTTATTGCTAATACCCGTGAATCATTATACGACATTGCTTCTCGTATTAATAGTTGTGGGGATATGGTATGGCAGTGCGCAAACAGGTGGCAGTACTGCTATTGTGAAATGGTTTCCTAACAAGCATCGAGGACTGGCTATAGGGATTCGCCAAACAGGTATTCCAATTGGTGGTGCATTGGCTTCCACTGTGTTGACCTATTTGTATCAACATCATCATCTTTCCTCTGTCCATTTAGCACAGGGCTTGATGGCGGTTGGTGGGGGACTATTATTTTTATTGCTTTATAAAGAGCAACAGCATGACACCGCTACGGCACCTCTCATTCCTTTTAAAGAGAAAATGCGTGCTATTCGGCACAATCGAGCGCTCTATCCTTTATTTTTTGTGGGCATGGTCATGATGTCCCTCCAAATGATTATTATTGCTCACTTTATGAGCTATTTACATCATGAAGGTGGGTATACATTAACCGAGGCAGGGCGCTATTTAAGTCTGATTTTACTTGGTGGGATGTTTGGCAGAATTGTACTTGCTTGGATGAGTGATCATTATTTCGCTCAAAAACGAGAGCCTTTATTAGTGCTCGTCATGGTCGCTACATTTCTGATGGTTGGCTGTTTGCCCTTTGTCATACATAGTAAGGGCCTCATGATTATTTTTTGCAGTGTATTTGGATTTTTAGCGCTTGGCTGGTATTCCATATATATCACCTGTGTCACGGAACAATCCGATTCGCAAGCAGTAGGACTGACAGTTAGTGCAGCGTTAACGATTAATCAGTTCTTTATTGTTTTGGCACCAACAGTTTATGGATTATTGGTTGCTGTTTTTTCCAGCTATCAGCTCGCTTTGGATGTCATCGCTGTGATGGTCATACTGGGGGCATTTCACTTATACAGAACATCCCAAAGTAGTATAACTCCTGAAAGTTCGATAAAATAATGGAAAAGAGGAAATGGAGGTTGCTGCGAATGACCAGTTCGATTTGGATTGAGGCAAAGATTGATAAAGTATGGCAAGCGATTACAGAGGAGCAATCCCTCTCCCGATGGTACGCACCAGGCTCCACATGGGACATTCCTATTCTAGCAGCTGGAGAAAAAATGACATTTACTTTAATGCCAAACGCACATAATAAGCTTTCTGAAAAACTGCCGATGGAGCTAACGATTCAGCAAGTGAAGAAAAATGAGGAATTTTCCTTCTATCTAGAAGTTCCTGAAACATTAATTGCTATTACGCTAGCCGAACAGGGTAATGGCACTACGGTGAGCTTTAATTCGCCAGGCTATGATGCCTCTCTTGCGAATTTAAAGGCATTGCTGGAGGGGCATGACATTCCTTATCAGTAAGCCTCTCTACGTCTTAGGTCTTAGATGAAATTCAAGCGTAGGGTCGTATTTTAATTTCCCTTCTCCTATATAATGAAATTATTGGTAGATTATACGGCGGGAGGAAATAATAGTGAAAAAATTAGTTGGTTTAGGTGTCGTGATGGGCACGTCAGCATTGGTATTATCGGGGTGCTTTTCCTTTATTCCAAATAAAATGCGAGAGGAAGCCATTTTGGTGGAAAAGGATAAAGCGAAAGCATTAGAGGTAGATATTGATTTAGGTGTTGGCGAAATGAATGTATCGAGTGGTGCAAAGGAATGGGTGGAGGGTAACGCAGAATATAATGTAAAAAAGCTAGCCCCTCAGGTAGACTATGATCTACATGGCGATACAGGAGAAGTGGAAATCAAGCATAAGGGCTCAACAAAGCTGGGGCTCTCCAATATTAAAAACACATGGGCGATTCAACTGAACGACAGCATCCCGATGGATCTGACTGTGGAAACGGGTGCCTCTCTTGCCAACCTCGATTTACAGGGTCTTCAGCTGGAAAAACTCGATATTGAAGCGGGTGTCGGTGATCTAACGGTTAATCTAGGTGGCGACTGGAAAAAGAGCTTTACAACAACTATTGAAACAGGTGTCGGTCAAACAACAGTTATTTTACCTTCAAAGGTTGGCGTGAAACTAACGACGGAAAAAGGCATTGGCTCGTCTACTGTGGAGGGTCTTATGTCAAAAGGGAATGGTGTCTATGTCAACGAAGCTTACGACAAGGCGGATGTCGTGCTAGAGGTCAATTCGGAATTGGGCATCGGGGAAATTACCTTTAAGTTAGATCGATAGAAAATGGAGTAGGCTACTTTCATTGAAGTAGTCTCTTTTTGTATGGCCAAAAAAATAAATAAAAGTGAAACCTTTTGCTTGGATAAAAGACTCTAAGTATGGAAGGAGGGGAAACAAGCATGGAACATGATTTATCTATCGTTAAACAAGCGATTGCGGGGCAGAAGGAAGCCTTTGAACAGCTACTTGTGCTAGAGGAAGAAAAACTATATTACACGGCGTTATCGTATGTTGGTCAAAAAGAGGATGCGCTAGATGCTATTCAAGAAGCGGCATGTAAAGCCTATTTAACCGTTCATCAACTAAAAAATCCAGCATTTTTCTCGACATGGCTGTTCCGCATTTTAATTCATGAATGCTATCGTTTGCTGAAAAAGGGCAAGAAAATGATTCCCTATGAGGAGAGGGAATTATTAGAGCGGTTGCATGATCAGGAGCAGGTCATAGGGAATCCTATTGATTTAGCAGAAGCTATCCAACAATTAAACCATTCCCAGCAGATGGCGCTCCTTTTATTTTATTATCACGATTTACCTATTAAAGAAATTTCAGACATGATGAAAAAGCCTGAGAACACCATCAAAACCTATTTGCATCGTGGTAAAAAACAGCTAAAACGACAATTAGAAAGGAGTGCAATGTTCAATGAAAAAGTCAGTGACCCTACCTGAATTTCCACGGGATGAGGTACGAGCAGCGATTGCACAAGGTATTCAACAAGCACAAGGTAAACCAATTCAAATGAAAAGAAGAAGCAAGCGTAAACCATTCGTATTTATTGCCAGTACTGTTGCCGTTTTTAGTTTAACCATTGGCACAGCCTATGTATCACCAACATTTGCGAGCACATTGTCCAAGCTACCAATTATCGGTTCCGTATTCAATGACTCAGGCTTGCCTGGGCTAAAACAAGCCAGTGAACAGGGACTAACCAAAGCTGTTGGCGAAACACAAACCATCAATGGGATTTCGGTCACAGTAGATGAGGTGCTTTATGATGATTCTCGTATAACGGTTGGGGTAACGATGCAATCTGAGCAGGAATTGAGTGAACTATATTTTGGAGCAGGCTTGGAATTTACCATTAATGGCGCCCAACCAACTGTCAGCTCAGGTAGCTATTCTGAACAGAGGTTAAGTCCTACGGTTCGGACAGGTATTGCGACGTTTGATGTCAAACAGGTTGAGGAAATGCCAGATTTCTTTCAATTGGGCTTAATATTAGCAGGCGAAAAGGGAGAAAAATGGACGTTTTCGACCCCGATTGAAAAGATTACAGAGATTGTCCATGTTCCTGTGAATCATCGACAGGAGGTTGAAGGCATTGAGCTTGATATATCCAACATCTCCTTCAGTCCATCGGGGATCTCCCTTGACTATGAAGCAAAGATGAATGGAATCCTCGATAACCCACCAGCATCTATAGAAATTTTCATAACAGATGGGCAAGGCAGGGAGATCGCCTCTCATTCGGGCGGTGGAAAAGCGCAATTTGATGATGGGGTGTGGATATTAAGCAGCACGAAAGCCTTTGATCCAATAGCACAACACGTTGGAAAATTAACCATTACGCCTTATGTTGCTATTCCAACAGGGGGTGGGAGCGTTCAAATAGATGCTGATGGCAAAGAAACACATCTTCCATTCAATCCATCAGCCTATAAAGAAGTGAACTTCCAACCATTTACAGTAGAAGTACCCGTACAATAATAGGGGCGTCAAATACATCCTTTGTATTTGGCGCTTATTTTATGGTAGCTTTAAGAAAGCAATTGTTTTAAAGGAGCGAATAGATTGAAGACCTATACATACAAGCAACCAGCAGCCATCGAGTCAACAGAGACCGTTACTATTTTAAATGAAGCGGGGGAGGTATCGTCCACTGTTCAACGCGTGTATTCCAATGCTCTAAAAAAAGCATTTGACCGCACAATGGACTATCGTTATTTTGTTCGCTTTGATGTCAATGATCGCAACGGTCAACAACTTTTTACGTGTAAAAAAGTATCCCGTCGCGGACGTGTGCATTTTCGTGGTAAGGATTTGGTGACAGGGAAAGACTATATGATTGCCTACGATGGCTGGCAAATCATGATTCCTGATTTAGTCATTACCGATGGCGAACAGCAGATCAAGCTCAACAAGGAAATGGAGGGCTGGTCTGTTTTTACTGTGAATGAGCAGCCCATCGCCCGCTGGCAAGCGACTTTCTGTGAGACGCATTTTGACATTACGCTGCAAATTGAAGACAGCAGCCCCATTCAGCAGGAAGCCTTTTTTATTGCGATCGGACAGGCTGTGCTGTTTGTTGGGGCTTAAATGAAGTTAGATGAGGGGCTTGATGATGTGCTAAACATACTACCAGCAAAAGAAATTTATTTACAGGGAAATGAGCATGCCCTATTACTTTTACATTCTTTTACGAGGCATACAAGAGATATGAAGAAAGTAGCCACTTCATTACATAGCCAAGGCTATACTTGCTATGCGCCCTTATATCGCGGGCATGGGACTCACCCCGAACAGTTATTACACTATCAGGTAGACGACTGGTGGCAGGATGTAGTTAATGATTGAAGCCTATCAGAGGATTTCGGTCAGTGGGTTATCCAACGAAGGCATTTTTACTATAAAGCTTGCCCAAGTTCGATAAACTATTACAAATCATTGTCAGTATCAATAGATAAGTAGCTAGAGCAATTTAGGAAAAAATAGGTGCACCCAATCGTTAGGGAAAATCTAATGACGAGGTGCACTTTTTATATAGTAAGTTTCATACTAAATTAAAGAATCTTTTGTTTTTGTTTCTCCAGTTGGATTCTTTCGTATTCCACCTCTAATTCTCTGTGTTTAATCAAATACTCTTTTTTTATTTGATACACTTTAATTACACTGAAAATCGCAATAACAAAAGCAAATACAAGCATTAATAATTGTATATTTGAGAAATACAAAAAAACACCTCACTTTCTTTATATATTATACATTTATCTGGATTATATGTATAATAAAGATAATGTTACATTATCCATTAATGTAATATTTTGCCATAAACAAATTAAAACAAGGAGGTTCATTGTGATGAAGAAGCTTCAATTTTTTATTTGCAGTTTGATTGTTACGTTGATTGTTGGTACAATTTTTCCGAATTTTGCGAATGCTGATGAATATGGACGTAAAGAAAGTGTTTTAGCCGAATCCATCTACTATAACTTGGCTACACAAACATTAGAGTTTGATGAAGAAGCAGCTCAGAAATTATATCATTTCACAGATGAAGAATTAAATTATTACGAATCTCTTGAATCACTATCTCCTAATGAGGTTCATCATAAACTTTTAACCTTTGGGCTAGACATGGACAATTATGAAGGCACAATTATTTATAAAGAAAATGAAGATGGAGAAGTAACACCATATGCTGTTATAGCATGGCTTGCAGGAATTGGTTTGGTTTCTTTCATAGGCTATTTCTTCTGGGACCGATACTTGACACATAAAGAAAAAATGAATTATATGAACAAATGCTTTGCACAGGGAGGCAATCCAATCATTGACTCCCGAGATGATGCTGGTGTAAATGGACAAACCAATGCGACAGAGGCTAGAAAAATCGGCGGCTATAATTTTGCTTGTCAAAAACCATAACATTTTATGAAAGGACCCTTCAAAAGCTTAATTTTGAACACGAAAGACAACAGCCCTTCTATTAAATAGAGGGGCTGTTGTTATTTAAATTTCTAGCTTTGTCCGCTCCTCCCATAACCTCTAGAGAGTGAATGAGTGTAGTACATAAAGGCATGCTCATGATGCCTAATGTGAAGAAGACATAGGACATGGGTATACCATCATCAATAAAGCCTCGTATTCTCGTTAAAACTAATAGTACTAACGATACCATTAGACTCAAGTCATCATTTCGATTCAAGTTTTTTATTTTTATTGAGAAACGTAATTTGCATACCCATTTAATAGAAGGTTATCAATTTACTGCTATAATGATAGTGGCTTCATCAAAAAAGGAGTGAGTTTATGAGCAGAAAGCCTATTTATGTCGAGATAGACATTCAGGCTCCTATAGAGAAAGCGTGGGATTATACACAAAATCCTCAGCTGCATGAGCAATGGGATTTACGTTTTACATCGATTACATATAGTCCGAAAAAAACAACTGAGGAGCCACAGCGTTTTACCTATGAAACGAAGGTCATGCCAGGCTTACAGGTAAGCGGCTGGGGAGAAAGCAAGGGGGAGCATCATAAAGAAAATGGCACGCGAACATCCTCACTGCATTTTGGTACGCCTCAAAAGCGCTCACCCATAGCGGAGGGAAAGGGCTATTGGCAATATATCCCGCATCAACAGGGGCTGACATTCCTGACCCAATATGATTATGACACACGCTACGGCAAGCTTGGCGTATTCTTTGATTTACTTTTTCGTCCATTAATGGGGTGGGCGACGGCACTCAGCTTTGATGTTTTAAAAAGATGGCTAGAAAAAGGAGAAAATCCTGCTGCACAGTATAGACGATTCTTTTTAACGATGCTCATGCGTCTATTCTTTTGCTTTGTCTGGTTCTATCATGGTCTTGTACCGAAGATTATCCATTTACATCCGCAGGAATTAAAGATGACGGCTTCATTACTAAATCATGCAGATCATCTGGTTATTTGGATAGGGGTTGCGGAAATTCTCTTTGCTTTATGTTGGCTTTACCCGCGAGGAAAACGCTGGCTCTTTGGTATGCAAATTATCATTTTTCCGCTCTTGACGATAGCTGCTACTGTTGCGGACCCGACAAGTGTACAAGCACCCTTTAATCCACTTACCTTTAATAGCGCTTTATGGGTGTTGTCGATTATCGGCTTTAGCTTAAGTAAGGATGTACCCAGTGCTAAAAGTTGCAAAAGAAAGCGAGGATAACAAGGATGACGATCTATCAAACAATATTAGGGGATGATTTTGCGAGACTTCATCCGAAGCTACAGCAGCGTTATGCGTTACCAATAGATGAACCATTTTTTGCTCAGGGCGTGATGCATCAAATAAAATCTGGTGCTAAATGGATGCGTCCCTTCTATACACTGGCTGCGAAAACGCGATTTCTGTTCCCAGAGTCAGGGGAGGATATCCCCTTTACCATTTCGAATACATGCAGAGCCCTGCCAAGTGGGGAACTAGAGGTGCTATGGGAGCGTACCTTTTATTTCCCGCAGAAAACCAGGCATTTTGATGCAAGGATGACCATTGATCCAATCCAAAAAATTGTGAAAGATTATTTAGGCATACCCGCGCTTTTTTATTCCGATTTGCACTTTACGGTGACACGTGAGGGGACATTAGTCATTCGGTCAGGTAAGCAGCGCTTTGTCCTCTCGCGTTTCGAATGCCCGATGCCTCGACTGTTAGAGGGTCGAGTCATTGTAGAGGAAGGCTTTGATGAATCGAAAAATGTCTTTACCATTCATGTCTCCATCCATAATCCATTCATAGGGAGGCTCATGATGTATGCTGGTGAATTTACGCAACAATCGAAGTAATTTTATTTTTTTACTAGGGATTTTGTTCACGGTGATTTGCTTTGTGCTTAGTGGACAACCCAATTACTTATGGTTACTAACAGTTGCTCAACTGATTTTCGTTCCCACCATGGTTTCAATGGTTGTCGATGTTACAAAAGCGGGCAAAGCCATCATTATTGGGATGATGCTAGCCGTTACACTGCTGCATTGGTCGACGGATGGCTTATTGGCTAATGTTTTGGCAGGCATGTATTTACTGTATACCTTCTATATTGCCATACAAGGCGTGAAAAGATTTTTACAACGAGGCTTTACGAATATTGCGGAGTTTGCTATCGACATGGGGCTTTTCTACCTAGCTCTTGGTGGTTTGTGGTTTTTCGCCTATGTCGCCAACATGGATACGGGTTTTTCACCATTAATAACGTGGTTAACAGCGATTCACTTTCATTATTCAGCTTGTTTATTACCCATTTCCGTAGGACTTTTAGGTCGATTACATGATAGTAATGGGTATCGTGTCATGGTGATGATATTGCTAGCAGGACCAATCCTTGTTGCGATAGGTATTGCCTTTTCCGTTCTCATCGAAATCATTGCCGTTGCTCTTTATATTTTCGCCATTTACGGCTTGTTTTTCGTAGCGCTCAAAACAAAGCTTCTGTTTGGACAGGGGCTATTGCTGAGGATTTCCTATGGAGCGCTCTGTCTGACAATTCTTGGGTCTTGTCTGTATGTTTACAGTCGTGTCAGCGGAAACGTTTCCATCGGCATTCCAGAAATGCTTCAATTCCATGGTGTGATCAATGGTGTTTTCTTTGGGGCTTTAGGGGTCATCGCCTGGCTAATGGCTGTCCCCCCAACAACACAGCGTCCGTTTGAGTTCCCTGTAAGCCAAATTCGCGGAAAGCTACATCACGAGAATATACCACACCCTGGCTTGGTCGATGCCTTACAGGACTTTGTCGATACAGCAAAGCTACCGCCTGTCATTCCACATTTTTATGAGCATACAACGACCTATCGTCTGTTTTCGACGGTGCAATGGAAGACTTGGTTTCGACCTTTTGCCTTTCTGTATCAAGGCATGGGGCGTTTTCTCCAACAGCTCAATTTACCCTTTTCCAGTAAGCAAATTGAAATGACGGGTAGCATTGTTCAGGTTGATTCTGCACAAGATAGCCGTCCGTCTCCACGTGCATGGATTCGGACAATTCAACAGCAAACCGTTTTTGTCGCGATTTATTCGAAGCACACAAGCGACGAAACGACCTATATGAATATAGCCTTACCACTCCCGTTCTCAACAATGGTTGGCATTTTGTATGCCTATGAAGAAAATGGTCAGCTACACCTAACAAGTCGCCATGATGGAGATGCAGGAATTTATTTGGCGATAGGAAAAAATGTAATGAGGCTACCCTTACAGGAGCATTTTCAAATTTCTGCGGTAGATGACAAGACATTGTCAGCACGCCATCAGATGACGTTATTTGGTATTCCCTTTTTACAAATTGATTATCACATTAAAAGAAATGCATAGATTGGCAGGAAATGCCTCATCCGAACGAGAAGGTCCTATATAGAGGCAAATAACAAGGAGTGATGGATGGCTTGCGTTTAACAAAAGGAATTTCTGGTTTCGATGCAGCGCATTTAATTGAGCAGGACATGCGCATGTTTCAGTCGATGGTGTACCATTTAGTGACAAGCGAACAACGAGCGAAGGTACGGCAATTTATCGATCAAACGCCCTTTGTCTATATGCAGGCATTGATTGAAATCGATGGAGAAACACTGACGATTCTTCATCATCGTTTGATGCCGTACATCGCCTTTGCCAAGCAGGAGGAGAGTAGCTTTACCTTTTTATCCAAGCCTCACCTGCATAAATATTTTCCTATGCGAAAATGCTTGGAAGCGGAGACACTTACAACATTACTAATAAAGGATGAGGCGTTACATAGTCTATCTACTACAGAATGGAAATACGTCTCTTATTTTAATAGCCAAACCATTGGCGATGTAATGTTCAATGGCTGGGATTAAGAATAGTACTAAAGCCGTAAGATAAAAGATGCTATAAAAAACATTATATTGACCAAGTTATTTCTGGAAATATAGAAAAAATTCCTAAAACCGCTAATCGCCCTTATTAAATGGTAAATTTTTAATGATGGAATAGATTAGGAAAATAAGGGGTTTTTGCAAATGAAGTTCAAAACAATTAGTAGACGCATTGTTTTTTCCTTTAGCATTGTGATTGCAATCGTGATGGGATACATTGTTTACAATTACTTTGCCATCAAGCAAAGCAATGATGCGACAGAGCAAATTGTACAGCAAGAATTACAACTATTAATCATCGATTACGAGCAGGCACAGTCCATTGATTTAAGAATAGCGGCAGCTAGAGGCTATGTGCTTTCTGGTAGAGAAAAGTATAAAGAGATATTTCAGGATAATGTTGCAAAGGAACTAAGCAACGAAGAAAAACGATCAGCATTATCTTCCTCAGGCGAATTCGGACAATTTGCGGAGATGTCTAAAGAATGGAACCGTTATATTGAACAAGAGGTATTTGCGGTATATGACCAAGGGAACACCAATCTGGCTACTCAAAACCTCACAAAAATGGATGACACAGCCACGTCTATTCGTGAAGGCTACGAAGGCTTAGCTGAGCAACGAAAACTAGCCATTAATGAAGTAGGGAAAGACAGTGTTGCCGCTGGGGAACAGAAACAGCGAATTGCCATTATCGTAGGTGTGGTGATTGTTCTTCTAGCAGTGATAATTGAGCTATTAAGTGCTCGTGGTATTTCAAGACCCATTATTACATTAACAGAACGTATGCAACGAATGACGAAGGGGGATTTAAGCGAGCCCCCTTTACCTATTCAATCAAAGGATGAAGTGGGCCAGTTGATGGAAGCGACCAACACAATGGCAGATATTTTAAATCGACTCTTGAAACATATTCAAACAGTGTCGGATGAGGTAGCGGCTCATAGTGAGGAGCTTTTGCAGTCAACCACAGAGGTAAAAACAGGTACAGAACAAGTTGCCCATACTGTAACAGAAATCGCCAGCGGTACAGAACGACAGGCAAACCATGCAGCAGATGTCGCTTCCTCCATAAACGACTTTGCTGTCAAAGTAACGACTATTCATGACGGCAGTAAAGACGTTCAACTATATTCGCAGGAAGTCAAAGCTTTAACAGAAGAAGGTAGAGATGCAATGACCTCTTCCACAAAGCAAATGGAAGCGATTCAGCAGATGGTAAAGAACGCGGTGGATCAGGTAACTGGTTTCAGTAAACAAACACAAGAAATTTCTAAGCTTGTAGCGGTCATTCAAAATATTGCGGCACAGACAAATTTATTAGCACTGAACGCAGCGATTGAAGCAGCCCGAGCTGGGGAACAAGGAAAGGGCTTTGCGGTGGTAGCCGACGAGGTTCGCACATTAGCCGAGCAGGTGGCCTTCTCCGTTGATGATATTACAGCCATTGTAGGAGCCATTCAGGATGATTCGAGGACAGTGACCTCCTCATTAGAGCAAGGCTATGGGGAAGTAGAAAAAGGCACAGCGCAAATTGCCACGACCAATACAACATTCTATCGTATTGCAGATGCGATCGATGCCATTGCAGCAAGCATTGATGGGATGTCATCAGATTTGCACGGGGTAGTTCACTATACTGTTACGATTCACCAATCTGTCGATGATATTGCGGCTGTCTCTGAACAGTCAGCGGCAGGCATTCAGGAAACATCGGCGACCATTGAACAGGCTGCAAGCTCTATGGAGGAAATTAAACATAGTGCCGAGCATTTAGCAGAAATGGCCGAACAATTAAATGGCCTCATTCGTCGATTCAAACTATAGAAAATTGTGCTTGATTTCAAACTTCCAACACATTTACGCTGTATACTATTGCATTGGAAGGTGGAATCATTTTGAGAAAATATTTACTTTTATTATTGATGAGTACTTTATTCATGGCACCCGTTGCCTACGCCCATACGATGGATAAAAGTACACTATTCACGGATGTCCCTGAAACAGCCGCCAATATTCAGGACATTATGGTACTACACAGTATTGGGCTTCTTGGGTACAATGGCAAGGATATGGCCTTAAACCCAACAGACAATCTTTCACGCAAGGACTTTGCAGGCTGGGTAGGTGGCTTTTTCGGCCTTGAGGGAGCAACAGTGGATGAGCTAGCACAGGCAGCTCAAAAAGAGGATTACGTGTCTTCTCTAGAGGGAGATATTACGTACAAGGAAATAAATACAGCACTTTTTCATCATAAACTTGAGCTAGCCAATCCTGACGCAACCATGACGAAAGAAGAGTACATTGCATTCTTAACAGAGCACCTTACATTTGATATGGGCGGACATACGCTTATTCAAATGGGCGGCTTCGCAGAAGGACCAACGGGTACGATTGAAGACGTAGTCACAGGTGACCAAACAGGAATTATCATCGACGGTAAAACATACATGCTGTCAGGACACCCTCGCATCTTTGCCGATTCAACAGATGCCAAAAGCTGGGTAGGGCAACAGCTAGAACGTTCTATTTTTACAACAGCAGCGGATCACCATCATGGTCATGACGGTGGGCAAGAGGAGAGCCACGGGGATCATGCAGAAGGCCATGGCGACAGCCACGAGCATGAAGCATCCGCCTCGAATGAAGCAACACTACAATATGTGCAAATTAGCACTGCACAAGTGGTGACAGAGGATGCCAAAGAAATGGAGTCTTCGAACGCTACTCCAAGAGAAGAGCAACAAGCAGCCGCTGCAGATGACACAACATCCAACTCAAACACAGTATGGATGATCGCCATCCTAGCAGCATTAGCCGCTATTTTTGTTATTGTATTTGTGAAACGCAAGAAATAATGAAAATGAAATAAACCAGCAATGACCGGGGGGATTCGGTTGTTGTTGGTTTTTTTGCATTTTTCCCCACTTTCATTAAACCGTCAAACATTCCAAATAAACGCCTGCATATTCCAGCAATTTTACACAAAATTGAATAAGCACAAGCATGTTCGGTATATAAATAGGGTACGAACATTTTTTGGTTAGGAGTGTGTAAATGGCTGTACTTGTGGTGAAGAGGAGTATTATGCATCGTTATCAAAGTATCGGGCAGGCGATTGAAGAGGCGGCGCCTGGGGATATGATTGAAATTCGGGATGGGATTTATGAGGAAAGCTTGGATATTGCCAAGCGGCTGACGTTGTATGGGGTTGGCAATGTGACCATCAAGGGTGGCGTATTTATTCGCTATCAAACACCTGTCGCGATGCGTAATTTACGGTTCCGGCAAGGGCAGGGGCTGTATGTGAAAGGCGATTTACAGCTTGAGAATTGTGTGATTGAGGAGCAATTGATTCGAACGCAGATGATGGTGAGCTATGGTAGTTTGCTGATGAAAAATTGTGCAGTGCTTGCAACGCCACTGAATCATTTTGGTTTGCGTGTGGCGAATGGCTCTAGTGTTATTCTAGTCGACACGACATTTGAGCATCATAGGAAGGCACAGATTATCGCTCAAAACTGTGAGCTAAGCCTGACGAATTGTATGCTGTTGGAAGGGAAGAAGCATGGTATTTTTGCGATTCGTCATGTCAAGCTGACAATGGAGGACTGTGAAATTCATGGGCATGACAAGGCACAAGTAATGGCTGCGTCAAGTGAGATGACGATGACCAATTGTTTAGTTCACCAAGGGCAAGGGGTAGGCATTCAATTGTTTGATAGCACGACTTTCAGGATGGATGGCTGTGAAATAAAAGAGCATCTTGATACGAATATGGTGGTTCATCGCAGTGAACTAATGGTATCTGATTCTATTTTTTCAGATGGTCAAAGTCATGGGCTGTATCTTGGAGAAAAAACCGAAGCCAAGTTCTATGATTGTCAAGTTTCTCGGCATGTCAAGGCACAGGTGTTGATTGAAAATAGCAAGGTGGAATTTCATACATGTCATGTTCGTAATGGCATGGCTGTCGGGCTTACCATTGTGGATGAGGCAAATGTTTCGATGAACCAATGTAAAATTCAAAACCATCAGCAATTTCATATTATTGTTGATGCTAGTGGATTAAATCTACAGCAATCGATTATTCAATTTGGGCAATCAGGTGGTGTTTATGGTAATGAACATGCCAAAATTATGATGCATCATACAACGATTCGAGAGCTGCAAAGCCACCATATCTATATCAACAATGCCCGATTATTTACACACTATTGCACCTTTGAACAAATGGAAGCAAACGGAATCACGTGCATTGATGCAATTTTTGAGATAGCTAATAGCTATTTTAAAGATGATCAAGAAAGCCCTTATGCCATGATTTGGTCAGATCAATCAATGGGGCGTATTGAAAATTGTAGGGTGGATAAGGCGGCTAGACCATTTTTAGCGTTGTCCAATAAATCATTATTGGAAATGCGTCATACAGATATAGCTGCAGTAAAGGCTCCAGCGGTGGTCCAGGAAAACAGCCAATTATTTGTGCAAGGACATGTACAGTCAGCGACATGGCAGAAGGATACAGCATCAAAGGTTTCCCAAATTGAGGACATGAAAATAGAAATAGTGA
Source organism: Lysinibacillus sp. G01H (assembly GCF_028872195.1). Lineage (NCBI taxonomy): Bacteria > Bacillati > Bacillota > Bacilli > Caryophanales > Bacillaceae > Lysinibacillus > Lysinibacillus sp. G01H. Next base: position 1,984,455 of record NZ_CP118397.1, read on the forward strand.
AACATGATATTAAAAAAATAATATAAAAGCCGATTATACAAATAAGACAAGTAGTTTCAATTTTGAAATTACTTTTTTTATGGATTTGTGTATTGATATTTTATATATGTGAAAAATGGGTAAAGGAATACGTTTGGGCTGTAAATTAATTATAATTTGTGCAAAAAAAATCTATAATTCGACAAAATGCAAGAATATTTTTATAATGGTATAGATGTCTTGTTGCAATTACTGCAATATTTTGAAATATTCCACAGGAAAACTTATACAATCTTTGTATAAGTTATAACAAACATAATAAAAGTTTTTACTTAATGTAAAAAAAATATTAAATAAATGTAGATAATAGATTGATTATTTTCCATGTTTAAACCTATAATTAGTAAAAATGGTTCACGAAATAAGATAAAAATTCGCTAAATATGAAATGGGAGTAATGATTTTACAATAATAAAAAGAGAGAGTATTGGGGTGATATGAGTATGTTTGGGCTGACAAAAGAAGAAATTATGTTAATGCTTGAGGAGATGGAATTAGCAGAGAAGCAAAAGAATGTGATTGCTGATATCTTACATCTAAATAATATGCGAATCGAACAACAACTCGCATTAATGATCCATTTAATCATAGATGAGCGCGAACGAAATATTTCCAACAATACATATCTAAACTAAAAAATGTCGAAAAATCACAGGTGTTATGTTTGCAACGCCTGTGATTTTTTTGTCAGCCATTTTTATAATTTTTTTGTGAAGCAAATGATGCGATTGGCTTCTGTAAAACCGAGCTGAAGATGAACCCTTAGGCTTTCATCATTGTCCCATTCACAGTCACTGGCAAACTCTAGACAGCCCCTATGCTTTGCCCATTGCTCACATTTCTCCACAAGCAGTCTTGCATAGCCCTGCTGGCGATAGTCCTCCCTCACGAAAAGGCCTTCTAAATAGCCGACTGGACTCGAGTCGGTGCCTTCTACATAATCTGTTCTTAACTGGCATTGGGCAAATCCAACTGCTTTGTCATCATCAAAGGCAAGGAAAATAGCTGTGTTTTCTTCCTTTAGCAGCTGTGTCATCTCTTCAGTAAATTCCTCTAGTGTATGATTGGGCCAGAGCAGTAAGGCTAATGAGGCAGCAGCATGAGCGTCCCTCTGCTTTGCTTGTTGTATCATAAAATCTTCCTCCTTTGTAAAAAATGAAACAAATTGTTTTGAAGTACGTACAAACTAGTAAGCGTTTTTATTTTAAAGCTCTAATTTTTATTTTAACAATCTTACTTGAAGAGGGGAATCCAATCATGTCACTCTTGCAAACGTTAATTGAACAAGCGAAAAAGCCAAATGGATGGATTGGCTCAACGATGCTACAAATTATGAATTTTGCCCATCGTGGTATGAATGCATGGTTCATCAGGCAAGGAGCTATCAATGACGGTGATCGTATATTAGACATAGGTTGTGGTGGTGGGAAAACGCTCCAAATTTTATCCAAATTGAATCCAAATGGTATAATATATGGGATAGATTTTTCCACACAGGCAGTGAAGGAATCAATCAAATTGAATAAAGCAAATGTTGCCAGTGGTAGGGTCTTTGTGAAAGAAGCAAGCGTTTCAAACATTCCATACGATGATCAGTTTTTTGATGCGATTACGGCCTTTCAAACGCACTATTTTTGGCCATCCTTGGAGCAGGATGTAGAGGAAGTATGGCGGGTTCTGAAAAACGGTGGGAAATTTATTATCATAGCAGAGCTCTACAAGATGAACTATCATATGAAAGCCTATCAAACACCTGAGGCAACGAAGCAACTATTAGAACGTATCGGTTTTCAAACCGTTTATGTCACGGAAAAATCAAGTAAAGGATGGCTTTGCATTACAGCTATTAAGTAAAGGATACATAAAATGGAGGGTATAAAAATGAAAAGATGTGATTGGGTCAAGCTAGATGAGCCTTTATATGTGGAATACCATGACAAGGAGTGGGGTGTACCGGTCTATGATGACCAGCATTTATTCGAGATGCTTTGCTTGGAGGGGGCACAGGCTGGCTTGAGCTGGTGGACGATTCTCCAAAAGCGTGAAGGCTATCGTGAGGCATTTGACCAATTCGATGTGGAAAAAATTATCCATTATACAGCAGACAAGCTAGAGGAATTGCAGCAAGACACACGGATTGTACGCAATAAATTAAAAATAGCTAGCGTGGTGACAAATGCTAAAGCATATCTCCAAATACAGGAAAAGCATGGCTCATTCTCAGATTATATTTGGGGCTTTGTAGATCACAAACCAGTTATGAATGAGTGGGCATCCATCAAAGAGGTGCCTGTGACGACAGAAGTTAGTGATCGTATGAGCAAGCAATTGAAGAAAGATGGCTTTAAATTTATCGGTAGTACAATATGTTATTCCTTTATGCAGGCAGTGGGCATGGTAAACGACCATACAACGGATTGCTGCTGTCGACAAAAGGAGCTAGCGGATGGCAATTGAACAAATTCGGGCTCAATTAGCCAAGCAGGCCACGATTTTTCAAACGGGTGGTATTCGACCCACGCATGATTTACTGGAAAGCTGGATTGGCTATGTTGGCTGGTCCTTACCAGAAGAGCAGCCACCATCTGGCTATCAGCCGCTCGCTACGTTCTTTCTAAAAGACCTACCCCACGTACCGATGGCATTAAAGCCTTTTCAATTAGTCACAGTCTTTGTCGATGAACGTCTATTAGATCATCTCATGGAGGATGATCTTTGTTCTTATTTTGATATTAGAACGTACACCACTTTGGAAGGCTTGGTGAAGCGCGAATGGCAGCATAAACAAATTCGCGCGTTTCCACTCCTACCGCAACATATTACAAATGACTATCCAACATGGGATGGGGGCGGTATTCCTGCTCAATTGGAGGAAGAGATTCTGACATTGGAGCAGGAAGAACAGCTCGACTATTTTGAGGATATCGTGGAAGACCTCTATCCGTTCCATAAAATTGGTGGCTATCCAAGCTTTTGTCAAAGTGGCGTTGATTTTGGTGATGATGCGCCATTTGTCCTTCAAATTGCCTCCGATGCAAAAGCACGTTTGAACATTGTGGATCATGGCAATTTTTATTTTTTCTACAATCCAACAAACCAGACTTGGCATGTCTATTGTGATTTCTACTAAAGGGTGGAGGGCTTGTCTCTTTCATGAATTGTTATCATGATGAATCGATAAATCAGGTATAAGCCAACGTATGCGCCTGTAATCAGAAAGACAGGGTTTAAGAACACAGCATGAATCGTTGTCATAAAGACCACATCCTCAAGAATAATGTTCGTTATAGCTGTAGAGGCAATCGTGCTAAACAGAATAGCAGCAATGACGCCTAGTATGTTGAAAAGAAATCGAAAGCTAGCCCATTTGTGCTGAAGATACACCATAAGGCTGGGGATGCCAATCGTGGCAGTCAGCATGAAAAATGTCATAATATCACATCCTTTCTTTCAGATTGCCCTTGTTCGTTCATGCATAAACATAGAAAAAGATAGGAGGGAAACCGATTGCGATGGCAAGAAAGAGAGTTAAAAAGCACAAGGAAGGTGAGAAAAGTGGAGCATAAAACGGTGGTCAAAAATGGCATTGGCTTTGGTTCGGTTTTAGCGATTACGATCTCATGGAGTGTGCATCACTCCATCATTTGGGCAATTATCCACGGCTGTTTTAGCTGGCTGTATGTTATTTACTATGCCATCATGCGCTAAGCCTGTAGGTCAACCTATCAACTAAAATGTTGTTTGAATAAAAATAACATTGGGTACATAAAAACAAAGCGTTCATAATTTTTAATGAGCAAGCATAAATAACAAAGTGCTCTTTTTCCAACGTACCAATTGTATGAACGTAGAAGAAAGGTTGATAGAATGACACATCAAGTAACGGCTTTAAGTAATGTTAATGGTAATGCTACAGGCGTGGAAGGTATATTACAAAATGTAGCATTTATTTTATCGACGTTTACGATTCCTTGTCCGCTCCGCGAATATGTGACAAGGTCTGATATTCGTAAACCCTTCCAGCGTATGAAGAAAATAAACACAAAACGCCTCATTGAATGTATCCAACGTTTTGAGCCACGAGCTGTCGTAGTGGATGTTGATTATCTTGGCGATGTGAATAGAGGAAAATTAGAGCCCATTGTCAAAGTCATTGTCAATGAATAGCTGAAAAAATATGAATTCTGCCAGGTATGGTTTCACGAACCTGGCAGAAGATTAAATGTGCTTATAGTGGTAGGATTATGGTATATGAATTGGTGTCAAGTAGGATAATGGAACAGTTACGCGTTTCTAATGGCAATAATTTGCTGGCAATCAATGATAAGTGGTGTTGCTGCTGCTGCATCTACCTCTAAGAATGTAGCACAGCAAGTTTTAGGATCTAAGCTGATGAAGAAAATTCCTGCAAAGCTACCGCCACCTGCTAAAATAACATCTACCAAAGTGCCAGGAGATAAGCATCTTAATTGATGACAAATACAGCCTTTACACTTGTGATCTTTGGAATAATCCATCTCGTAGTAGTACTCTTCCTCCTCTTTTTTGCAAGAGCAAGAATCCTCCCTATGTTCCCATTTACAATGGTCATCCTTTTCATGACACTTACATCGCAGGTGTTTCTGTTCCCATTTGCAATGCTCATGCTTCTGTTTGCATTTGCATTCTTCTTGTTTGTGTTCACATTTTTTTTCTAAATGACAATAGCATTTTACATATTGTTCACAGCACTTTTCTTTTTTATGATTCCAATTCATATATTGACTAAATCTACTATCCTGCATCTTTTAATCTCCCTTTTTGTTAGTTTTTTAGTAATGGTAGCGCTAACCTTTACATTTCTAATCTATGAAGCCACAAACAAAACTTCTTGGTAATTTGCCCTCCGTACAAAAAGAAAATTATTTTTTACTAATTAAAGAGAGAAATAGCCATACATAGCTGTGAGAATAATAACAATATCAGGGCAAAAGATTGCTAGACCTCCGCCTGTAAATTTCATGGAGAAATGGAGCGAATGTATGAAAAGTGTTTTGCAAATCTTCTTTTTATTCATGTGCTTACTGGTTGTGATTTCTTTGTGGAAGGCACAAAGGGAGCCTTCAATTATAGCCCCAAGCCCTGAAAGAGCGACTCCCTATGCAGAGGAGCTTGGCGAAAAATTACAAGCTACGAATTTTACAAAACAAGTGTTACAGGCCATACGGTCGGCAGGCTACTCACCTGATAGTACAGTCGGTTATCTAATAGACCCTCCAGCGCATCAAGTCATCACTATTCAATTACACGATGGGGAAGAAATTGATGTAAGTACAGAAAGTGAAATTCAATCGATTATCGATGAGCTAGCTGAAAAGAATAATATGCATCTATTTATGGTTGATGTTCAATTACTAGAGCGTGAATAGTAGAGGGGAGGCACTGTGATCTGTGCCTTTTTACATATAAAGGGAATTGTAATATAATGATAAAGAGGTGAGAGAAATGAAAATATTACTATTAGGCGCGAGTGGACGTGTCGGCAGCCAGTTGGTGGAACTAGCAATAAAGGATCAGCATGAGGTCACCCTTTTAGTTCGAAATCCTGATAAATTACCGCACCATCACCAACAGCTGTGTGTAATAAAAGGTGATGTTTTAAACAAGCAGGATATCGAGCGGGCAATGCATCATGTCGATGTGGTGGTGAGTGCATTAAATACAGATGGAGGCACTACATTATCGGCTAGCTTACCATTGATTCTTGAAGCGATGACAAAGCAACAGGTGACAAGAATCATTACGATTGGAACAGCTGGGATCTTACAAAGTCGTGTAACGCCGACTCTTCTTCGTTACCAATCAACGGAATCGAAACGAAAATCGACCTTTGCTGCACAGGAGCACCAGCGTGTATTCGAACAGTTACAGCAATCTGCTATGGATTGGACAATTGTTTGTCCTACTTATTTACCTGATGGACCCTGGACAGGAAACTATCGAGCAGAACGCAACTTCTTGCCAGAGGGAGGTAGCGAAATTTCTGTAGCGGATACAGCAGATTTTGCCTATCAACAAATCTTTAGCGAGGAATTCATGAAAACACGTGTCGGACTTGCCTACTAGAAAAGGGGAGATACGGTGAAATATATTCTTGCCATCATCGGGATGGTAATCATTTTCGCTTGGTGTGCCTTTCTCAGTATAACCATTGAAGAAGCGCCTGTTAGAAATGTGATGCTGAAAGTCTATGGAGGTATCATTGTTTTCACCGGGTCATTCTACCTCAAAAAAATTGCGAAATTTGGTAAGCAATAATCACTTTTACACAAGGATAGTCTAAATGGACTTAACGTTTTAACCTTTTTTTACCCTAAATCGTCCAAATGATAGCTATTTTAGTGAAAAAATATACTGTTATTTTCCTTTTTATAGAAGGTTTGCTATACTTTATGTCGAATATATCTATTGAAGAGGTGATTGTATGGACAAGGAGATATCAAATAACTATCAATATCCTAAACACCTAACAAGCCTTGATGGAATCGAAACGACAGAATTATATGTCATCAAGATAACAAAGGAACAAGTGGATAGGTTGATTGAGGATATCGATCAAACATTAAAGACGTCGACATGACGTCTTTTTTCATGCCAAAAAGGCCACCTTCCAAGGAAAGTGACCTCAAAACAGGAGAGCTGTGGAAAGGCTAGATTTGCTTTACACTACTATTTGTATGTAAAAGTAATCTTGTTAGCTAGCCATTTGCCTGACAGATAGATGAAATTTACTCGATTTACTAGCATCGCAGTTCACCATCCAAATATGTACTACCTTAGTTCTTCTGACAGGAAAAGGAGTAATTCAAAGCCAAATAATCGCGTATGATAGTAGGCTGTCCGCCATTTTCAAGACATAGCTTACTGGCAATTTTAATTTCCTTCTGATTATAGTGAGATTGTGCCCCAATCAAAAATATGCCTGACAGTATCAATAATGTCGCGATGCCCAACACATATTTTGTAACCCTTTTCACTCATCTTACCCCCATTTCGATACGTCTACCCTATTGTCTAACATATGTTGAAGCATGAAAGCATTATGTTTAATTGGCAATTTGTATACAAAAGGGGTGTTTTAGAAATGAAGGATCTGGATTTAGAGAGCATATGAGAGAGGGAAATCACCGTGGAGGACGCCACAGCGAGGAGCAAAAGGCAAAGCGATTTCATTTTTGAAATGATGCATGTGAACCGGGCTATCATTAATCAGCAATTAGAACAGCCAGAATTTCAATCCATTCAGCAAATTTTAGTCGATTAGATGCAATCGATCTGGTTATCCAAGAATTTAGCCAGTTGTTTGATATTCAAGAAAGTGTAACCAACGACAGTCTACAAGAGGAAGATAACACACATGAAATTATATAGATGAGGTATTTTATCAGTACGATGCCCTATTAGAGGATGTCCTGTCCTCCATTGCCGAAAATGGTATGCCTGCTATTTCTGTGTCTCGATCATCAGGAAAGCTGTTGACGATGCTTGTATCGATTACTAGGTCAAAGGCTATTTTAGAAATTGGTCTGGCGAGAGGAATGGAAGGGGAAGGCAAAGTGACCTCCCTAGAGTCAAAGGAAAAATATGCACAGCTGGCAGCCAAGAATTTTGCCAAGGCAGGCTTTGCTGAGCAGGTAACGTATATGACAGATCCTGCATTGGAAAGCCTTGAAAAGCTTGTGGCAACAGGACAGTGTTTTGATTTCTTTTTCATTGATGCTGATAAGGATAACTATGAAAATTATTTAGTTTATGGCAACACCCAAGCGCCATTGGGGATGGCATGACGGTTTCAAAAGTTAAAAAATAATGCATATCAGAATTAACTATTAATGGTAAAATATTGTTAACAAACAATAAGGGAGAGATGCTTTTGAAGCAAGCACTAGTGGTCATTGATACACAGCAAGAATTAATCGAGGGAAATCAGGATGAACAAGCCGTCTATCGCAAGGATGAATTGCTCAAAACAATCAATGCCGTTATTCAAAAAGCTATTGAGGCAGAGGTACATATTATCTTTGTGCGTGATCAGGATGTAGCTGGTGGAGAAGGGGAAGGCTTTCAGGTACATCAAGCGATCCAAGTACCGACTACCGCTGTTTATTTTGATAAACTGGCTACGAACGCTTTTTATAAGACAGGCTTACTCGATTATTTACAGGCCAATAAGGTAGAGCATTTGGTGATGATGGGCTGCAAAACCGAGCATTGCGTGGATACAGCAGTTAGAGCAGCAACTATTCAGGGCTTTGATGTCACATTGGTGGGAGATGGTCATTCAACAAATGGTTCCCAATACTTATCACCAGAAGATACAGTTGCACACCATAACGACATCCTGCACGGCCATTATAATGTGGATCATTTCTCACTTGTGCGAAACGCCGACGAAGCATTATTTGAACCCACACACAATAGTTATCGCTAATTATAAAATGACCAAGAATCGAGGTTCTTGGTCATTTTTACATATAGAAGTGATTGAGCAACCAACCTATAACAGTACTCAAGATACCAACTACTATCAAGACCAGCCCATGGGTTGGTGCTTGATAATCCTTTTTAAGTACAATCCCCATACAGATAGCCATGAGCCCACTAAAAGCTTGGAATAGGAGAAGGGCAGCTACCACATTGACCCAACCGATGATTAAAAGTAATCGCTTACTATTATTTTCATGTACCATTTATTGTTCTCCCTCGTCATTTCTATGTAAAAAAAGTACCATACCTAACACGCCTAGTAGTAGGATTGAAAAAATAATAGACATTATCGCTTGATAGACAATGGCAGTTATAGCTAAAAACAGTAAAATAATCAGTATGATGAGACGCAGTAGGAATTTTGTTTTTTTACGAATGGCGAAAAAATCCTGTAGAATAATGAGTAAAAAGCTCACCCCAAATAGGAGAGCATATTCAAGAACGAATAGAGGATGCTTAGTTGTTACATCCCCATCATGAAAGTATTTTAAAATAATTATAGGAATGAGTATGTATTTTAAATACTTGTACCACTGGAAAAGTCGATCCATGTTGCTGCCTCCAGCTCAATAGACTATTCTTACAAATATTGTAACGAAAATTATGATGCGACACAATGATCTTTTATTTCATAGGGCCACTGTGCGAGCAGTGACCCTAAGTATCAAGTCAGGAGGTGTAAGGCTAAAATTAGCTTTACACTATTATATGTATGTGAAAGTAGCTTCAAAAGCTAGTTATCTGCCTGTTCGATAGATTATTTTTTGGAAGGCGACTAAATGGGGCACCAATTGTCGGATGGAGGGCTACTATTCCTGCTAAAGTAATGATAAGGAAGGTGATAGAAGTGGATTCTTTAACAAGGTTGTTGAATGAGGCAATTGCGTATATCGAGGCCAATCTAACAGAGGAAATTGATGTGCAAGAGGCTGCGAGATTAGCTTATTGCTCGGAATATCATTTTAAACGTATGTTTTCCTTTCTGGCAGGCATCTCGCTGTCCGAGTATATTCGTCGTAGGCGTCTAACGCTTGCCGCACTGGAACTATCAGATTCATCTATGAGAATTCTCGATATCGCGATTCGTTATGGCTATCGCTCTGCAGATGCATTTACAAGAGCCTTTCAGCAAATGCATGGCATCACGCCATCAGAGGCGAGGCAAAATGGTCAGCACCTAAAAGCGTTTCCACGAATGACCTTCCAACTTACCATACAAGGAGGTTGTGAAATGAATTACCGACTCGAACAAAAAGAAGCGTTTCACATCGTGGGTCTTATGAAAAGAGTACCCATCGTTTTTCAAGGAGAAAATCAAGCGATAACTGAAATGGCACGTTCATTAACAATGGAGGATATTGGGCACCTAAAAAAGCTAGCGAATGTAGAACCAATGGGAATTATCCAAGCCTCCACTAACTTTTCCGAGAGCAGGATGGAGGAAAAGGGCGAGCTTGATCATTATATCGGCGTAGCCACTACCGAAACGTCTCACCATTTTTCACAGTTGGATGTACCCGCTTGTACATGGGCTGTCTTTGAAGCAGTTGGACCATTCCCACAAACACTGCAGGAAACATGGGGGCGCATTTATGCGGAGTGGTTCCCATCATCTGGCTATGAACAGGTTGCTGGTCCAGAAATCGTGCGTCATACAAGCACGGATTTTTCCTCACCAACCTTTACAAGTGAAATCTGGATACCTCTTCAGAAAAAAAAGCTTCTTGCATAATGCGAGAGGCTTTTTACTGTATTTTCGTTCCATTGGGTAGCTGCTGATCGGGCGTTAACAGGATTACATCACCCTCCACAGGTACACCACCAATCACTAATACCTCTGACTTAAAACCCGCAACGCGACGTGGTGGGAAATTCACAATCGCCACAACTTGCTTCCCAATAATGTCTTCGGGTGTGTAACGCTTCGTAATTTGTGCAGAAGACTGTTTAATGCCCAGCTCTTCACCAAAATCAATTTTCATTTTAATCGCAGGAACCCGAGCCTTTGGCAGTTCCTCTGCCTCTAGTACCGTGCCAATTCGTATATCAAGTGCTGTAAAATCTTCTATTGTCGCCATCACTGTACTCCTTAAGCTTTTATGACAATGTTAGCATTTAATAGAAAAAAATACAAAAAAAGAAGAGCACCTAGCGTGCCCTTCTCTCGTTAACGACGATGCTCTACCAGGTCAATCGCACCTAACACAATGTGCGCTAAGCCAAAGCCAAAAATCGTATTGGCTACCATTTTGTTAGAGCCATGTTTTTGCTTCATTGCATAGCCTGCCGCTGTAACAGCTGACCCAAGTATAGTGGGGATTAAACCTTCACGAATTCCATTCATAAATTGATCCCTCCGTCGTATGATTCGGCGTGAGTTTCACACCATACTTACTATGAACGTTTGGCGAGGATACTATACTAGGCATCAACCGTATCAATCATAAAAGCAGTGATTTCCGTTTGATCTGCATTTGTATAGGCTTTGCAAAAAAGAACCACAGCACTTTCTTCATCATCAAACCATAAATAGCGAATTTCTGTTGTAAAGCAACTTTGGTCATCCATTTCATACACATCAATAGCAACGGAAGCTTCATCCAGCGGCCATGTTAAGGTACCTTGCAAGGCGAAAACCTCCTGCAGAAAAATAGCAGTATCCTCTGTTAATATCTTCGCCTGTTGAAGTTTCTCATATCTATTATGTACTAAATCATCTAAGGTCATTTTCGTTAATGCACTTATTTTGTCTTTCATTTGCATAGCCTCCCTCTTTATAGTTATTTTACTGGAAAAGGAAAAATTTTGTATAGGTAAATAGGGGTTTATTGAAACGAAAAAGAGCGGTTAGCCGTATAATAAACGAAGGGGGGCTGAAAATGAAGTATATAGGCATTGGCACCATCTTGTCCATTCTAGGTGTGATATGCTCCATTCTCATATGGGGTACAGAGAGTAGCCAACAATCAGAATAAGCATTGTATTAAACCACCGATTTGAATGAGCAATCCAATCTAAGCGACCTTATCCATCAAAATAAGCGTTGTATCCGTCAGATTAGACATTGTATCCGTCAAAAATAGAATTCTATCCGTCACATTTAGAATTCTATCCATCAATCATTACATATAAAAATCATAAAAAATGTCACATCTACCCTAGGTGTGGCTTTTTTTGTTGCATTTAATAGAGAGGAGTACATTTGCAATAGAGAGGTGGTACTATGCAATTAACAGATGGTACACAGATATTTGACACGGATATCATTGATGAGGCTGCTAAAAAAAGGGAGCGTGATGAGCAGGAGCGGGAGATGCTCAACGCCTTTGCCCGCTATGCTTATCTACGATATAAGCAAATACGAGACAAAGTAAATCCGCGAAAATGTAAATATATGTATATTCATCAGGTGCGTCAGCATTTAGCATTACCTGCTAGACTACAGCGTGTTTGCAAGCTGCTAACGATGACAGAAGAGGAAGTTCTCTACATTGTAGAATTTGTGCGGAAGTATTTGAAATACGTTAAATAAGCCTCATCTTCATAGATGGGGTTTTTTTACATAATTTCTAGGGAGAATTGTTTCTCAACACCCGCTTCATATAGTATGATGAACGTGTATAAAGGAGTGAGCGTAGTTGAGATTGATTAAATTTCTAGTGGTAATTGCTATATTCGTTGGTGTAGTGGGGTATGGTGTGCTACATTTCGGCACAAAATTCGCCTCTGAAAAAATTGTAGATACCTTGTCGACAGAATTAGAAAATAGCGGACAAAAGGAAAACATCAAAAGTACCATTGAAAATGACCCACAATTAAAAGCCTATATGGAAGAGGCGAAAACGGTCGATAGCAGTACATTACCGTTTACGACAAAAGAAGAGGCAACGAAAGTCCTAATTCAAAAAGTGGGCATTACCGATTTGAACGACATGCGTGTTAAATTGCAGGACGGCTCGATGACGCAGGAAGAAGCTCTGCAAATGGTGGAAGGCAAATTATCCGATGAAGAGATTGCCGCTTTAAAAGTCATCGTCTATAAAGAGCTTTATGAATAAAAAAGCAGAAGCAATTGTTTGTTTCTGCTGCTTTCATTACCCTTACAGATCATGATTATATTTCCATCTAAATCTTGAAGTAGGCAAAGTCATCAAAACGTTTTATAGCATGAATTGGAATGCCTTTGTCTTAATAGGAATTCGCTAAAAAATTCATTTCATCTGCTTAAAAGGGCATGCTTCATGGCATGTTCTTTTTTTTATGTCCCATTTTTAAAAATTTTCTTTATATAGTTAGAAAGGACATTAGATGGAAAGAGGGAGCGTCATGATTTATCGAGTAGCTAAAAAGGAGAATTTTGTGGTTTTGGATAAAGCATTTTTAAATGATGAGCAATTAAGCTGGAAAGCAAAGGGTCTGCTTGCCTATATGCTGTCTTTGCCAGATGATTGGTCATTTAGTCTTGCAGATTTAGCAATACGTAGTAAATGTGGGCGGGAAGCGACAGCCAAAATTTTGGATGAACTCATAGAGGCGGGCTATCTTCAAAAAGTACAGGAACGAGGAAAAGACGGCAAGTTCGGTAGGGTAGAATTTTTCGTCTATGAAGCATCAAAACGTGCTGCTATACCGTCAACGGGAAATTCGTCAACGGTCGTACCATCGACGGAAAAGCCCACACTACTAAATAATAATTTACTAAATAATCAATTACTAAAAGATAAAGATGATAAGGAGTCTACTAACACTGCCTACCACTTTTATGTGCAACAAGGCTTTGGCACACAAACAGCCTGTATTGCTAGTAAAATTCGTCATTGGCTCACTATTTTTTCAGAGGACATGGTCATCTATGCGATGAAGCTAGCGGTGGAGCATAATGTTTTACGCTGGCGGTATGTCGAGAGAATCTTACAAAATTGGTGCCATCAGAACATAAAGAGTCTTGCTGATATTGCTATCGACCAGCAGCGTTTTCAAGCCCGCAAGCAGCAAGTGTCATCACATTCTAAAGCCAGACGACAGGAAATCATTCCGCAGTGGTTTCAGCAGCGTGGCGATCAGGAACCAAAATCTCAGCCAACAATTGATTTTGCAGCAGAACGACAAAAAATATTAGCCCTCTTACGGAGTGAATAAATTCTCCACATACCATAAAGGTTTAATCGATGAAAAGTCATCATGGTCCTGTAAAATCATGTAAATTATTTCCAACGCATCGTCAAAGGAGCGTGGATCATAGTGACGAGTCCAAGCAATGGTTGAAAAGACAGTCATGGCTGCATAGAGAGCATATAACCGCCAAAACATATCGTCTGGTGCAGATGAAAAATAGCCATCAATCTGCCCAATACAATAGGGGATACTTTGTCGTCTACTAAACAAGGCAAGATTATAAAAGTCATGATAAGGATCACCCACAGCATAGCCATTAAAATCTATCACCCCATTGTAAGTATGTCCTTTACAAATAATGTGACCGAGATGAAAATCATCATGAAGCAGGGTGATGGGGCGTTGCTTTAACAGTGGTAAGTGCGTTTCAATAAAGCGCAATAGTTTAGCTTCTTGTGGAAGTTGATAGGCATCTTGTTGGTATGCCTTCAAATAGGTAGAAAACTTTTTGAGCTGTGTTGTCTCCCAATGAATTATTTGTGGAGGGCTCACTTGATGTATTTTTCTCAATTCTTTCCCCGCGGCAAGACCAAGGTGGAATTGCTCAGAGTCAGAAAGTTCCTGAATAATTTCATCTGCTGGTGTTTCTTCTAAAAAGCTAACGACCATTGCGGATACGTTGGCTTCCTGAAACAAGTTATAGTCAACGGCTTTATGTGTTCTTACGCCCTGCTTTGCTAACTCTTGGAGCAAGGAAAACTCTACTGCACGTTTGTCATGATGTGCTAGATCTGACAAGCGCACCAAATAGCGCGTTTCACCAACTGTTACCAGATACTTGCTATCAGGTGAATAGCCTTTGTTAATTTTCACTAGCTGTGTAAAGCCGTGTAAGCTTGGTAATTGACGAATAATCTCTATTGCCTGCACACTTTCTTTCCTCGCTTTCAATATTTTAGAAGATCTAAAATACTACAGGAAATAATACTTTGTCAATGCTTGGAATCGAGGAAAGCGGTTATAAAATCATAATGAAAAAATAGTAAAAGAGCACAACTAACTAGAAAACACTTTTGTGCGAGCATTTACTAATAGTAAGTGGATGTCCTTGTGACATTCACACTTCATAGCTTCGAGGAAAGAGAGGTGAAACGATCGCAGTAGCCTTGAGCGCGAAAAGAAGCTAATAAGCCTCAAAAGGAACCTCTAATTATCTGTTGCTTACCCTAAAAAAACACAAAAAGACAAAAATAACATAGCGTCAGTCGCTAAAAAATAATAGGAAAGGATGGTGCAATATGAGTTATGTTATTGAAAAACAGATGATGTCAGGGCTACCGAATCTGACGCTAACGGCAGTCAAATACATTGTGGCGCATGAATCAGGTAATGGCAGCAATACAGGTCCAAATGCATTGGAAAACGAAATCGCCTATATGAATCGAAATAAAGCCAATGCCTTTGTTTCTCACTGGGTAGGTGGTGGTGGAAGAATCGTGCAAGTAGCCCCAGTCAATCGCGTGCAATATGGCTGTGGACCAAAGGGAAATCCATATAGCTATGCCCAGGTGGAACTGGCACGGACTGCTGACAAGGAACAATTTAAAAAGGACTATGCAGCTTATATTTGGCTGTTACGTAAGCTTGCTATAGAGGCAGGTGTTCCCACTGTTTTAGATGGTAGCGGCAACGGTATTAAGTCACATCGATGGATTGCGGAAAATCTAGGAGGCACTACGCACAAAGATCCTTTTGACTATTTAAAAAGTATGGGGATTACAGAAGCACAGTTCCAGCAAGATATTAAAAATGGGCTTGAGGAGGGATTAACAGTGTCACAATATAATGAGCTAAAACAAGAAATAGAGACGTTGAAAAGCTTACTAGCTGAAAAAGCTAGTTTACAAACAAGCAGAGAAGTGGGGGCAGCCCATAAAGAGGCTTGGGAGTGGGCTATTAGCCAAGGCATTATCCGAGGCGATGGAAGTAAGAACATGAATCCAGCAGGCGCCTTAACAAGAGAGCAAATGGCGACCATGCTGAAACGCTATTACGACAAATTTATAGCCAACTAATTGTGCAGGATAAAGCTCCTAGTCATCACGAGCTTTATCCTTTTTCATTAAATAAAGGTTTTTTCAAAATTTTGTCGAATATAGTAGAAGAGAGGAGGGGTTTTGATGTTAACCAAAATAAGAAAAGTAAAATTTGAACAAGAAAGAAAAAATCCATTATACCAGGTGGTGATGGAATGTCCCGATGGTAAGCAACTCTATGTAAAATTTGATTATACGTATAAAACAAAAAATTTCTGGCCATTAGAAGTGAATTATAATAAAAAGAACTATGGTGCAAAGCTAGCATGGTATACAAATGAAGTCGAGAATATGACAGTGGCTTTATTTCTAGAAACGATTGCTGGTAAAATCAACAAGAAGTATGATTTTAACTTTAAGAAACAATAAAAAAGCAGCACCTTGTAGGAGCATACTGCTTAAGACTTGTCCATTATTTAGTTGAGATATAAACAACAAGTGCTGCCTCATCAAATGTTACATTTGCGCCAAGTGCTTGACTGACAAAGCGTAAAGGCACCATTGTTGTACCTTGATATATTTCAGCAGGATGGCTGAGTGTGATTGTTGATGCAGAACCATTTGTATCAACATAAGCCGTTTTATTCCCCACGCCAATCACAATTTTTTTATTGTCCTTTGTCGCCGTTACTTTTTTCGTTGCATTATCATAGCTAACCGTTGCCCCAAGAGATTCAAAGATTGCCTTCATTGGCACTAAGGTTGTGCCATTTTTCATATAAGCGCTAGGCGTATAATTTTGCTTCACGTCATTTAAATAGACAGCAACCTTCGTTAATACAGGTGCTACCGTTGCTTTAGGGGCTGGCGTAGAATAACTTTGACCGCCTGAAGAAGACCCTGCATCATTGCCACCATTGCCATTATGATAATGATAGCCAGAACAAAGCCCTTTAGCCTTTGATTTGTCAGAACAGTTGTGACCGCCATTGCTATCTAAACGCCCTGGATGTGCGCTCGCAATAGAGGCTGTGGTGAAAAATAATGTAAGCATCGCCATCAACAAAACCAATTTCTTCATATAAATCCTCCAATTCTCAAAATATGTAATTATTATACTATTGAAAAGAGAATTTTGATATGTTTTTATAGGAAATTAGTTTTAAAAAATACTATCGAAACATTAAAAGGCACTACCATTCAAGATTGGTTAGTGCCATTTTGTTATACGGTTAATTGATTTTCGTTTTGGAGATCAATGGCTTTTTGGAGTAGTCGATGCAGAACGGCTGCAAAGGTTGCAATCGTACTGGTTACAAAGATGCTTATGAGTGTCAGCGTAATAATTCCTGTAATATCTTCCTTGCCAGTAAACATCATCATAATTGTTGCAATACCTAGCACAAGGCCGGCTACAATCGTGAGAGCACAATTTTTGATCATTCTCAAAGCCCGTACAGATGATTTGGAGAACGCTTTATGCTTGTCGATGTTCGTTAAGATTCGATAGGCCTGATACAACGCCGTGTAATAGGGAATGCATAGTGCATACACATAGAGTAAAAAAAGATAAGACAAATAGGAGGATTCGGGATGTGCCGCTGCATCTCTACTGGCTATCCCAGGTAGCCAAAATAGCCCTAAAGCTAATACAGGGATACCTAGCAGCATAATCACACTCTTTAGGAAAATGGTTGACCCCTTTTTATGTTTCATACAAAACACCTCACTGGTAATGGTATATTGATTTTAAAATAAAATTTATCGTTTTTCAATAAAAATATATTATTATTCATTGATTTTTCATTTAAAAAGACATCCATCCTTATGGGATAGATGCCTTTAAAATGCGATGATTAACATCTCACATATTTACGTTTAAAGCCAATTCTGCCTCGCTCTATTTCCTTTTGAATTGTTTCATAAGCATTTAGCTGCGTGCTTTTTTTGTTGTCTCGCTTCATCTCTACAGGACCAATCGCCTGTGCGGTTGCTACTGCTTGTTCGTGGAGCGGCACATAGGAAATAGCCACTGTGTATAAAAAATTATTCATGGCCGATTTTGTGCGTTCAGGTGCATCGTGAATGGTATTTTTCACGATTTCCAGCATATGAGCTAGCTTGCTCTCGGAAAATTCGCTATCCTTGCGATTCCCTAATAGCCAGCAATAGCAGCTCCAGCCTGCAGACATTTTCAATTCCTCACCACTGGCAATCCACGCATCCGCCACTTCCTGAGCAATCGGTGCCTCTGCTAAAGTAACCGCTACTACATAATCCGACAGCATATAAAAATAAGCTGCCTCGATCCATCGATTAAAATCTTCCACAGTCATGGCTTTTGGATCTGCAATGACGCCAGCAAAGTACATTGCATCATAGTTGCCAGTAGCATAAAGCTCTTCTGCTAGAGTTTGATCGATTTTAATTTTCTTCGCAATAGGCTTCATGGCACCTGTTGCCACACCAAATAACGGCTCATGGGCGCCATTTGACATATACATTTTTTTCGTCCGTTCCTTGCCAAGAGCCTCTAGCTCCTGCATCACCAATTCAGCATTCAAAGTAGCACTTCCTTTTTTTCTGTTTTCTAGATTATTTTTATTATC
Source organism: Lysinibacillus sp. G01H (assembly GCF_028872195.1). Classification (NCBI taxonomy): domain Bacteria; kingdom Bacillati; phylum Bacillota; class Bacilli; order Caryophanales; family Bacillaceae; genus Lysinibacillus; species Lysinibacillus sp. G01H. The sequence continues at coordinate 2,002,780 of NZ_CP118397.1, forward strand.
CTATAAAGAATGTCTTTTTGTAATGGAATAAAAGCATATCATATTAGAATATAAAATATCATATCTGAATATATTTTTGTCAGTCACTTTATAGAGAAGGAAGTACCAATTTACAAGTAGCTAGAGCCTATTCCAAATAAACATAAATTGAGCTGCATCCGATTCGAGGGCAATTTGATGATAGTCCGTTGAATCATCATCTGTGATCAAGCGACCTTTTTGCACGTTTAAAATAGCATGCTTAACAGAGTCTGGATGTTCAATCGCATAGTGGGAGTCTTTTAGAAGAGTGAGGGCAGATCGACATTTATGTTTATCGATGCGCTCATTTTTTCCTTTAAAATACAGCTTGATTAAATAGGGTACATCATCAATGATTAAACCGAGCTCAGGATTGGAACGCACAATTAAATCGTCGCAATACCAATTCGCCTTACCTGGTTCAAACCACTGAACGTTTTTATTTTTTACAAATTTTATATAGGCTTTAACGGCTTCTTGGTAATTTTTCTGGCGTGCAGGTAGGGCATTATCCACGATGTCGAGTAAATAGGTATCATTAAAACGATGTTCATGGTATTTTTTTAATCCATCACGCAAGGCTTTCCAATAATCTTTTATTGGATGGTACTCTCCCTGATATTTTATATCCTTCACAAACTTTGTTTTTGCTGCACTTCCCTTCATTGTGAAGTCAGTAAATTGTGTTAAACCAATAGATGGCTTTGTGAGCGTCGTCATGTTTCCATCACCCTTCTTTCATCATCGATGACATACTATAGATTAGTATTATATTGGAAAGGGTACATGTATATGATTGATGGGTTTGTTAACAATCCGCTCCTAACAGTGTTCTATTACAATAAGAAAATCAATTTTTTAAAAAAATATGTTTAGATGTGTTTTGACTGGGAATATAAATAGCGAGCTAGTAAAAAGCTCAAAAAAATATTTAGGAGGAATAGAAATGGCTAACAAGCAAAACAATCGCAACAGAAACAACAATGAAAACATGACTGTCGAAGAAGCGGGACGTAAAGGCGGAGAAGCTACCTCCAGAAATCATGACCGTGATTTTTATGAAGAAATAGGACGTAAAGGCGGCGAGGCTACGTCTAAAAATCATGGACATGAATTTTATCAAGAAATTGGTCGCAAAGGTGGAGAAGCTACGGCTGAAAACCACGGCGAAGAATTTTATGAAGAAATTGGCCGCAAAGGCGGAGAAGCTACCTCTGAAAAGCACGACGACGATTTTTATGAAGAAATAGGACGTAAAGGTGGAGAAGCACGCAGTAAACAGCGTAGTAACAACTCCAACGGCAACCAAAATCGTCGAAATAACAATAATAACTAATCACTTTTAAATAGGTCGAAACCCTTCACACACAGGGCGTTTGTAGTTTTAAACTACAAGCGCCTTTTTTGTTGTTAAGTTCCTCTCAATCCACAGGATAAATTTGTTGAATTTCTCCTAATTGTAGTATAATATTTAATCCGCTTCTACTTGTTTTTAGCGGAAATGAGGATAGAGAGAATGACACAACTTAAAGAAAAAGAACTATTTCAGGTAATTCAATCCGTCGTGCAGACTGTGAACATGACGGTTAAGATAAAACAAGACGATTCAGGTATTAATATGAGTTATAACTTTATTGGGGATTATGTAGGATTTGATGCGAAACGATTAGTAGAGGCAAGAAATGAACTAATGCTTCCAACTTCACTTGAAATTTATGTCAAAACAATGACCCTACATGAGCTAGGTCATGCAGTGGATCGAGAAGCATTACAGGCATCACTTCCACGTACAATAGAAATCTTTACAATGAAAAAGCAACATGCCTTAAAAGAAATATATAGTCAGGAACAACTACTAGCCATGCTGATTGAAGAACATGAAATGAATCTTCAATTTGAGCAAACAGCTTGGGAAAATGCATGGATGCTTAATAATACACATCACTTAGTTCCTGAAAAGGACTTTGACAATATCAAACAGCATAGCCTAGCGACCTATCAGCGTTTATATGAGCAAGATTTACAAGCTTATCACCATCTTTTGAACCAGCAGATGGTGCAATTAGTTTAGCTAGAAATAATCATTTCATACCGTCGCGGGAATAGATCAAACCAAATAGGGCAATGTAATACTACTTGGAGGTGATCATTTTGACAAAGGGCAAGCAATATAAACGTCAGTCAGAGTTGGCGGAATTAGCGACAGATTTAAGTCCAGATGATTTAGATGTGCGCGAAGAAAATGCTTTAACACAAGAACAAAAGAAAAATTCGAATGAAGAAAATCGTTCAAAAAAATCTGCCACACGCAAATCGCAATCATAACGTAAACACCACAATCATTTTCGATTGTGGTGTTATTTTATCTATTGCCACTTTTACATAGATCTCTACTAACAATCGTTGATTTAATGTTACAATTTATAGAATGAATGAAAGGAGCTGGAATAAATGATTATATTTATCGTATTTGTTGGGGTTGTCGTTGTTATAGGCATCGTCAGTAATGCAAATAAAAATCACAGGAAATCGAATGAGCACAACCACCATATCCATTCCACTAACGAATTTTCAACAAATGATGCATATCTTTCCTCCCAAGACAGTCAACAATGTGCTGATTCTAGTGCTACTACGAGTGACTCATCTTGTGGCTCTGGCGGGGAATGAAAGTGACCCTTCTGAATTATTGAGAGATTGATTGAGGTGATCCAAACTAAGGAGAAGCCGCTCCAAAGAGAGTCCAAGGTGATCCAAACTAAGGAGAAGCCGCTCTAAAGAGAGTCCAAGGTGATCCAAACTAAGGAGAAGCCGCTCTAAAGAGAGTCCAAGGTGATCCAAACTAAGTTGAATCTGCTCCAAAATGAATCCAAAGTGATCTAACAAAGGATGAAACCTGCTTCCCCTGTAGTAGAACCTCCCTAAAGAGGATTCAAAGTAATCAAACAAAGAGGAAATTGTTTATAGCGTGATCAAAGCGGATGAGATCTGCTGGGCATCGATCTCCTCCGAAGTACATATTTAAAATTTCATCACCTCATAACTAACAACTACTGTCTTTAAGATATAGCGAAAATGAAGCAACAGGCGTAAGATAGAGTAATAGATAGAGAATTTGGAGGTAGTAGTAGCTATGATTCGATTCGAAAATGATTATGCAGAAGGTGCCCATCCACAAATTTTGCAGCGGTTAGTGGCAACAAATGAAGAACAATCTCCAGGGTATGGTATGGACGAGCATTCCGAAAAAGCAAGAGCCTATATAAAAAAGGCGATTGCAGCGGAGCAGGCAGACATTCACTTTTTAGTTGGTGGTACACAAACGAATACAACCGTGATAGCGTCTATTTTGCGTCCTCATCAGGGCGTCATTTCTGCGAGTACAGGGCATATTGCGGTGCATGAAACAGGAGCCATTGAGGCAACGGGTCATAAGGTGCTGACATTGCCTAGCGATGATGGCAAACTAACTGCGGCACAGGTGAAAGCCTGCTATGATGCGCACTGGCTGGATAGCACACATGAGCATATGGTGCAGCCAGGCTTAGTGTACATATCTCATCCTACAGAAAATGGCACGACCTATAGTAAGGCAGAATTAACAGCCTTACGTGAAGTTTGCCAAGACTGTGACTTACCGCTGTTTATCGATGGTGCTCGTTTAGGCTATGGGCTAGTGGCACAAGACAGTGATTTAGCTCTCGCTGATATCGCTAAGCTTTGCGATGTATTTTATATTGGTGGCACTAAAATGGGTGCATTGTTTGGCGAAGCAGTCATCATCGTGAATCCTGCTTATCAAAAGGATTTTCGCTACATGATCAAGCAAAGAGGGGGGCTGCTTGCCAAAGGTCGATTATTAGGCATTCAGTTCGAAACGCTATTTGAAGATACGCTCTATATGGATATTTCGCATCATGCGGTAGATATGGCAATGCTGATACGACAGGCATTTCTCGATAAAGGCTTCACAATGCGTTATGATTCAAAAACGAATCAGCAATTTCCGATTTTACCAAACCATCTACTTCCGACGCTGGAAGAAAAATATTCCTTCTCCATTTGGGAAGCATACGATGCTACTCATACGGTTGTTCGCTTTTGCACAAGCTGGGCTACGACCAAAGAAAATGTGGATCGTTTAATAGACGATATCCACCAATTAGTATAACCAATCAAGCTGCACCTTGCATGAAAGGATGCAGTTTTTTCCTATTATTCCCTAATTATTGCTATACTATAGATAAAAGGAAAGGTGGAAGCGAATGACTAAATACGTAGCACTTTTAAGAGGTATTAATGTAGGTGGGCACAATAAATTAAAAATGGCTGAATTGAGAGACGCGCTGCAACCACTAGGACTCCAAAACATTCGGACCTATATTCAAAGTGGCAATATCCTTTTTGAATCGAGTGAATCAGCAGAACTTTTGCAACAGCAAATTCAAGAGACCATCCAAACTACCTTCACTATTACGAGTACAGTGATCATCCGTACAGCTGAAGAATTCCGCTCTATTGTGAACAATTGTCCTTTCTCAGAACAAGACTTAGCAGATGCAAGTGCAACAGCTACAGGGGAAAGTCTCCATGTTGCACTACTTTCAACAGTTCCAACTGAAGAGAACGGTGCTAAGTTATTACAGTATGTAAGTGAAAAAGAGCGCTGCATTATCAAGGGGAGAGATGTCTATCTTTTATTTTACGATAGCATTCGCAATGCCAAGCTTAGTCAACAACTGCATAAGCTAGAGGTGCCTGCTACAGTTCGCAATTGGAAAACGATGATGAAGCTTGCGACGATGATTGGTGAGTAGGGAAAATCATCTTTTCTAAGAGGAGGCGTGTTTAGATGCGACGGGATCAAGTAGGTTATTTTATTTATCCTTTTTTGTACTTCATTGTTAGAACGGTGAATCAATGGAGGAAACATGAGCCGATTGCATGGGGAGAAAATGTGACGATGATGGTCATCACAATGGTCTTCATCTATTTCTTTGTTTGGATGTGGAATTGGTCCAAAAAGCCGTATCAATGGGGAAAGAAGAATAAGAAAGAAACATAAAGCAAGAGAGCAAATTTCATTTTTTGAAATGATGCTCTCTTGTTTTTTACTTGAACTTTTCAGGTTTTGTGGCTTTAATAGAGGCAATTTCTCCACATTGCGTACAAACAGTGAAAATAAGGGGTGAACCTGAGGAAAAGATAGTATTCACGGGTCTTAAAGCAGCATAGCCATCTAATTTCCCTTCAGAAAAAGATTGACCGCCACAGGCTTTACAACTATATGTATTTGTTTCCATATTCTCACCTCTTAATGTAAGTTTAAGGAAATTATAGCATAGAAAAAACTACAGCGATATGCATCACTGTAGCTCAGAATTGGTTGATACCCTTTGAGGTTTTCTAAAGTATTATAGCATAACAACATATTCATTGTATAGATGAAGGAAAATATATAGATGTTGCGACTTCATTTGACTTTATCGAATTGGCTATTTGTACGAAAAGATTGGGTGTTTCCTGATTCGTGCTATCTTTATAAATGCCGAGAAGATATTGTAAATTGCTTTCTTCAAAGACAAAGAAGTTAAAAAGCAGGTGCTCAAAATAAATTCCCTGACTACCATCTTGCAGTGTATATGCTTTTCCTGAAAAGCTCACTTTTGGTTGAATAGGTCGAATATCCATTTTAAAAATATGCTGTTTCATTTCGTTATGAACATAGAGAATGTTAAGTGAATCATTCATGCCATATTGATGATCTTTGTAAAATCGACCAAACTTATGTGTGATGGAAAACGGGGGTAAAACATTTGTAGTTTAACCTTACTATAATGCTGTTCAAATTCCTTCACAGCAGCTTCTACTGATTGATAGCCAGCTTCATCAAATTTTTCCTCAAAAGTGGGTGGCTTAGTTTGCGCACTTGCATGTTCCATGGTTTGGTAAATTAAAAAAATACATAGTGAAAAAGTAATTTTCTTTAGCATTTGCTTGCACGTCCTTATTTAAATAGCACTTTATAGAAGTATTTTGTTTCAGGATGAAAATATACGCGTTCACATTTAGGGATATTAGTTTAAAATTAAATGGTTTAATGTTAAACTATTTTACGTTAAGAGAGCTGATTTGCTCTTTTTCGTGTGATTTGAAGGAGGAATTGAAAATGAATCGAGTAAAAAATAAAGTGGCATTAGTGACAGGTGGAGCATCTGGTATTGGTTTATCAGCAGCTAGCTTGTTAGCAAAAGAGGGCGCAAAAGTAGTCATTGCTGATTTTAATGTAGAGGGTGCTAAAGAAGTTGCAGCAACTTTAGTCAATGATGGGTATGAGGCGGCAGCCGTTTTCCTTGATGCAAGGGATGCTTCCTCCATTGAAGCGGCCGTGAACTTCACTGTAGAACGATTCGGCTCATTAACGGTGCTCTTTAATAATGTTGGTCTAACTAACTTGAAGAAAGATTTAGATGTATTAAATATTGATTTAGATGAGTGGGACCGCTTAGTCAATGTGAATTTAAAATCCATATTACTAGGAAGTCGTTTTGCCATTCCACATATGCAAAAAGCTGGTGGGGGCTCAATTATTAATACGGCTTCTATGGCTGCGTTCGCCAGTGACCAAATCCGAACAGCCTATGGGGCAACAAAAGCAGGTGTGGTGAATATGACAAGAAACATTGCCACACAATTTGGGAAGGATCATATCCGTTGTAATGCGGTTGCACCAGGTCTTATTTTAACACCAGCCGCGAAAAACAATATGCCAGAAGAAATGCTGGCAATTTATGCGAAATTTAATGCGCTACCATATCATGGAGAAGCGGATGATATTGGCCATGCAGTTGTATTTTTAGCCTCTGACGAATCAAAATTTATGACGGGCCAAACATTGCAAATTGAAGGCGGACATTACCTCGCTAACCCAACCATCGCTGATACTAATAACTGGCTAGCATCTTTATAGTCAATCAATAAAAGAGGTTGTCTTAGAATAGACAACCTCTTTATAATTTGGCACAAGCTTAGCTACATTTGAGGAGCCTCCAACCCAAATTGAGCCCATTCCTCTTTCGCTGGACCATAAATACCTGGAACAGTTAAACCAGCCTGACGCATCAGAACCGTCATTTGACCGCGATGATGACTTTGATGCTGTAGTAAAAATAATAACAGGGAACCATTGGGCATTTGTTGACCAATAAATTCAATCGTTTCAGTCATTGTCTTGTCAGTCCATTGCGATTGTATCGCTTGCACAAAGGCTTCACTCGCTTGGTGATAGCCATCTGCAATGAACTGAGCAGAAGTAGGAACTGGAAAATCCTTTGCTGGGGCTTCAAACGCTAAATTCGAATTCGAGGTAATAATTCGAATTGCAGTAACCGTGTGCCAAGCAACGCGTCCTAAAGTCCAGTTTTCAGGAGTGGTTGCCTGATGTAGCGATTCATCTGTAAGGTGATTAAGTAATTTTTGCGTAGCAGCGGCTTCAAATGCCCAAGACTGTAAAAAATGATCGATTGTTTGAAACATGAAATCCCTCCAAAAATATCCTATGATGTCTTATTTTCCTATGCACCTAAAAGAAAAGCAAGATAAAGAATTGCATAAAGGGGAAGGGCAATCGAGAGCAGGATATACATGCTCCATTCACCAATCGATAATTTTCGTTGCCACCTCGTTAATTTTAGCTGTCGACAATAGATCATACTAGCAAGTAAAAAAATTAATAAAGTAAAATCCTTTAAGTTATCTAAAAAGATGTTCAGAATATCAACTCCTTTAGGCATTGGCAATATATGTGCCAACATGTCATTCAATGACCATAAGCTGAGCCAACATAAAAAGTGCGTCTCTATCTAACATAGAAACGCACTTCGATTTATTCGTCTCGAATGACAATAAAAACGCCACTAAAAATTAATAGGGAGCCTATCCAAAAGGAAAGCCCAATCGTCTCTCCCAATAAGAGCCAGCCTAAAAATGTGCCAACAATTGGTTGAAAGAAGAAAAATAAGCCGCCACTAGACGCATTCATTAGTTGAAGCCCTTTATTCCATAATAAAAAACCACCAGCTGTTGAGATAATGCCTAAGTAAAGCAAGCCCCCTGAAATGGTCGGCTGTAAAACACTTGCCAGATCTAAATTCTTTAGCCTTGGAAGGACAAAAGGGGTCAACAGCATCACGGCAATCATAGATGTATAGGTTGTGACAACAATTTGTGAGTAATGGCTTGGTATCTTTTTGACTAATACCGACATCAATGCCCACGTTAAGGCAGCAAGCAGTAAATAGTGTCCGCCTAATTGCTGTGTCACATCGATTTGACCATTGCCTACAATGATTCCAACACCAATCGTGGCAAGAGCGATGGACAAGCATTTTTTCAGCGTAATACTTTCTTTTAAAATCAAACGTGCGAAGACAACCATAAAAGCAGGGGTTGTAGCAGTAATAATTGCTCCCATCTGCGCGGTGGATAGCATTGTGCCCATTTCCTGTGTCACAATTGAAATCGTGTTCCCAATAAGGCCAACAAGAAAAATGATCAGCCAATCTTTTTTAGCTATTTTCCAGGATTGCCTCATCATGATCCCAATGATACCGAGTGCAATCACCGCAATTAAATAGCGCATCCAAACAAGCTCTAATGGTGGCACAACCTCCACCACTACTTTAACGACTACATACATGGCACCCCAAATACTCGCAGCAAGCGATAAAAAGATGGCACCGATTACTAGATTTCTCATGTTTTTTCCTCCGTTTTCATAGATACCTATGCCCTTAACGGAGAAAAAGCGCTTCTACCGTTAAGGAAGAAGAAGTGCTGGTACGTCCTGTTCAAATAATGGAGCAAACATCATAATTATCCCACCATCCTCAAGTCATTTTTTATTAGTATAATAGAATACACATCGTTTTCATAGGGAGATTTCATGAAAGCAAAAAGAGGGAGGATGAAAATGGTAATACTTCAATACAAGATGGAAGAGAAGGATTTGCCAGTATTAAAGGAAGTCTATCAATCTGTTGGGTGGAGGAAACATGATGAACAGATTATCAAACAAGTTTTCGATGCAAGCACACATCAAGTATTCGCCGTGGTAGATGGAAAAATAGTGGGCTTTGCTAGAGCTTTGTCAGATGGCGTATTTAATGCCGCCATTTACGATGTGGTTGTGCATCAAGCTTATCAAGGTACAGGGATTGCTCGTTTACTGCTGGAGGATATGATCGCACAGTTAAGGGAGGTATCCTGCATTCAGTTAATCGCCACAACAGGGAATGAACCGTTTTATGCAAAAATGGGCTTTAGAAAATTGAAAACGGGTATGGCCATCTATAAAAATCAACAACTAGCTCAAGAATATCTGGATTAAAGGAAATGGTCGGAAACCCACAAATGGTTTCCGACCTTACAATTTTATTTCATTATAATTAGACTGGATGAAATAGCTGTTAGTTGATACCTGCTTATAGTGCCCTACATTCCACTCATTCAGGTTGATTAAATCCTTAAGGAATTTGGGGACAGGGCAATTCCAATCTACATTTACTATTGTTAGTGGGAAATGTAGCTGTAAGTATATTAACTGAATCCAAACCAGCATCCTCCACTACAAACTCCATCCATATTTGATAAGGTTTTCCGAATGTTGAGAGCTTTTTTATATAGGGCTATATGTGCTCTCTTCATATCTTCAAACCATAAGTTACGGAAATAACGCCTTTTCCCACTACTGTTCTTCCATTGAAAAAGCTATTCCTTTCATTGCTTTGCCTTTTATTAAAATAAAGGCTTTGGCAATCCACTAAGATGCGCGATAACGGAGATTTGCCCAACATGGTAAGCTTCATGTGAGTAAACATGATGAAACAACCAGTTAAGTGTAGGGACGGAAGGTGGCGTCCAACCATCGGTAAACTTCGGCACCTCGACTATTTCATTGAGCTGCGATTCGTCTAATGTATGTAGAATGTCATCCGTATAATTTCTAATTTGAATATAGCTATCTAGTATTTCCTTAGGCGAACAATCATCGTGAAGGTTTAATATACAAGGATTTTTAAGTCCAATTTCATTCACCCAATAGTCTTCGCTACTTGATAAATGAGAAATAATCCATGCTACATTATTTGGATAAAAATCAGACGTCTTAAACCAAAATGCCTCATCAAGTGTGCTTAGGTAAGGGATTAACGTTTTCCTAAGATCATTACGATATGGAAATAGCACATTTATACATCCTTTCATTTATTAATAGGTTTATTGTAAAGGAACAAGTACGGGCTAGGAAATGAATACTTTATTTCTCTGGTTGAAAGAGGTCTGGAATATTAAAAAAAATCACCTAGAGGAAGGTGATTAAATCGGATTGACTTTAAGTTCTCTTAGAATTAAAAGAACGCCCATTCCATACACAATAGAAATGGCTAAAGGTACAAGTGTGAAGGCTTGATCGACAAAGAACCCACCAAAAATCAAAGCAGAGAAGCAGACGCCTAAAGTCACAAATAAATAAGCCTTACTTTTATAAATCCATATGTATGGCAGAAAATGAGAGCCTGCAAGTAAACCTATTGTAAAGGGAAGGTATTCAGGTATGTTCATATACACAATGATAAATACAGGTATGTAAAAAGCTTGAGGAGCGGCAACAATTCCTCCTAACGTCCCTAAAGGATTGCCAGTAGCGTTTAAATTAATCCTAAGAATTTTACTAATGCCAAAACCGATAGGGAAAATGGCACCTAAGCCAAATATCCAACTTAAACGTACAGCTTCAATTGGTAAAAATAAGGGCATTAGAGTAAAAAGTAAAAAGACAACCGCACCAGAAAGTAAAATGGGAAATCCCTTCTTTACTTCACCAATCATTTCCTTTTGTAAATCTTCCAGTGTTTTATCCATCAACACACCATCCTTCATGAAATAAATAGAATATAACCTATAATATACCAGTATATTTCTATTTTTACCACAGATGATTTGAAATGGAATTTTTTTAAAAAAGTTTGCGATCCATTGCCTAAAAAATTCTTGAAGACCAAGATTATTATTAAAATTGTTGATTAGTGAAAGAAAGTCATTCCTTTTATCTTTCTTACGTTATAAGTACCTATGGAGAGTTTTGGGATTGGGAAATGAAATAGTCGTCATCTTCTATTGAATGGTTACTACCTCTAACAAAAACGTAATTTACTCAAACATCATGCATGTTTAAAGGTTACTCGCTTTTTTTTTGTCTCAATGTTAGCATTGTAGAATATTGGAGGTATTATATGGGACGAGATAAAAAATTTTCTGAACAAGACCTTTGGCATCATACACACCAGCTTTTGCTATCTGTTGGATATCAAGGGTTTACAATGAGCTTGCTTGCACAAAGTATTGGCGTATCAAGGGCCGCAATTTATAAACAATATCCAAATAAAGAAGAACTTATTATTCAATTTATGGTTTGGCAAATGGAAAAAAGCATCGAGAACCTTTCAAATGTTAATTTTTCGCAATCATTTGAACAACAGCTTGAGGATTTACTTGTTCGTATGTTTGATATGCGCGACCTACATCAAATTTTAGGATTCACCTCACAGATTAATGACGTATCACTAGTTGTGAAGCAAAAAAAGGAAGTATTAAATAACATGCATGGTGGACTTTACATACCACTTCAACAAGTAATCAAGCAGGGTAAGGAAGAGGGGATAATTGCAGAAGATCGTAACGACTTTATTTTGCTTAGCTTCATTTTTCAATTAATTGATATGCCAAACCATCTCAATATGCCTATAGAAAGCTTTTTAAAAGAGATCAAATTGCTTATTTTACATGGTATTTCAAAATAAGTAACAAATGTGTCACTTATTTTAGTTACACATGTGTAACTTTTGTGTATAATGAAAAAGAATTCATATTTAGCAGGATACAATCTTTGCTCATATAAATTCTATTTCTAATATGGAGGCTACATCATGTTTTTAGCATTAAAAGAATTAAAATATGCGAAGTTCCGCTATGTAATGATGACGACAATTATCATTTTAATCGCATGGCTCGTGTTCATTTTATCGGGACTTGGCAACGGTTTAGCGACTTTGAGTGCCGCTACACTGAAAAATATCGACGCAGAATACGTTGTATATGAAGAAACAGCAGGGGCTACATTCGCAAAATCGATCCTGTCAGAAAATCTACAAGATGATTTAGAAAAGCAAAACAATGTAGATAAAGTCGCTGCGTTTGGCGCTTCTACAATTGCAGTCGGCAAAACAAAGTCAAAAGATGCCGATTCGAAGGAAGATGTCGCATTTTTAGGCGTTGAGCCAGACGCATTTTTTATGCCAGAGGTAATCGAGGGTGAAAAATTATCATACGACAACAAAAAGGGTGTTGTTATTAACGATACGTTAAAAGAAGCAGGCTACAAGATTGGTGATATCTTACTAGTAGCAAACTCTGACATGAAATTAGAAGTGGTAGGTTATGTAAAAGGAGAAACCTATAATCACTTACCTGCTATTTTCACAGTAATGGAAAACTGGCGTGATTATCAATATGCAGCTCCCGGCTCTGACAATGATACAGACAAAGCTGTACAAGCCTTCTTCCTAAAGGCTCCCAACTTAGAAGATCCAACTACTATCGACAAAGCCGTAAAAGATGTTGAAACAGTTACAAAGAAAACAGCAATCAACGGTATGCCAGGTTATAAAGAAGAAAACGGCACTATTATGATGATGCTTGCTTTTTGTATCGTTATCTCTGCATTCATTATCGCTGTATTCTTCTACGTCATTACAATGCAAAAGACACAACAATTTGGTGTCATGAAAGCAATTGGCGCTAGCAATGGTTTCATCGGTAAAGCAATTGTTGCACAAGTAGCGATTCTATCAGTATTAGGTATCGTTATTGGTATAGTCCTAACTTACTTAACGGCTAAAATTTTACCAGAGGGTATGCCATTTGACTTAGAACCGACCTTAATCATTACCTATGCGATTGTTTTATTAATTATTGCATTATTAAGTTCAATTGTTTCTGTACGTCAAATCGTTAAAATCGATCCATTAACAGCATTAGGGAGAGTGGAATAAATGGCGCTATTATCACTACAAAATGTTTCTAAAAGCTATAAAGAAGGCGCTAGCACTGTCCAAGCATTAAAACAAGCAACACTTGAAGTAGAAGCTGGGGAGCTAGTAGCCATTATCGGTCCATCAGGTTCAGGTAAAAGTACACTACTTTCCATTGCAGGCGCTCTATTACAGATGTCAGAGGGTACTGTAGAAATTAACGGCAGGAATATTGTTGATCTTTCAGCAAAACAATTAGCAAGTTTCCGTTTAAAAGAGCTTGGTTTCATTTTACAAACATCAAACTTAGTACCTTACTTAAATGTACTTGATCAATTACTACTTGTGAAAAAAATGGGTGGTAAAGTGACAAAAGATGATAAAGAGTTTGCAAAGCAACTACTTACAGAGCTTGGCTTAAGTGATAAACTTAAAAAAATGCCGAATGAATTATCAGGAGGTGAGCGTCAACGTGTTGCGATTGCGCGCGCATTCATGAATAACTCAAAAGTGATTTTAGCCGATGAACCAACTGCTAGCCTTGACTCTAAACGGGCACTTGAGGTCGTAAAGCTTCTTGCCAAAGAAGCAAAAGAACGTAACAAAGCTGCCATAATGGTAACCCATGATGAACGAATGCTACAGTTCTGTGACCATGTATATCGTATGGAAGATGGCGTGCTCACGCAACAATCTTAAAAATAGAGACTGGGTATAAAACTCTAGCTTTCATCAAAAAGGACTCGTGCTTTGTGTCAGTAAAAGTGCGAGTCCTTTTCGTTATAGAGAGGAATTTTAAATGATTTTTATTGTTGTTTAGAAGGATGATCGTTTATCTGTCAAATTCATGATGATAACGATCAACCTAAGCTAGGAAAACATTTGATGATTATGCCTATTTATCAAGCCTTTTCAAAATAGATAAAAGTCAAATAGGAGATAAAAATTTCAACCTAGTACCACAAGCTTCTAGCACAGGTCTTTGGAATGTAATGCTACCAAAGGATGCTCGGTATGCTTTAAAGCCTGATTTTAATGCCTTAAATAATATAGGCGGATTTCATGTGTTTACGCTTGATACAGCAGAGAGCCGAAACTTTTGCCGACTCTATGGCATTGATGAGCTGCCACAGGCACATTTAATCAAGAGTACATATTTTGAAAAGCTACCTTTATATTGAATAGGCCATTTTCAATATAAAGGTAGGACAAAAAATTAATATTTGACTTTAGTAATAATAGGGGTTTCAACTCTACTATTCAATTTTTGGAATAGCCAGATGGCAAGGAATAAAGCCATGCTTACAGTACCAAAACCGACCCAATTCAAATGTAGGACAGAGGTATGACCGATGACAAACCCGCCTAATGCAGACCCTAGGGCAAAACCGAATTGGATAAAGGAGGTATTTATGCTTAGGGCAATGTCTGGATTTCGAGGTACTAGTGTAACAAGAAGGAGCTGCTGGGCAGGAGATATACTCCAAGTTGCTACCATAAAAATCATTAAAATCAAGATCAATACAAGGAGATTGATACCAGCTAGTCCGAATAAGAGGAGCGTTGCAGCTTGTAACAGCAATCCGAAACAAATGGTAAATCGCGAACCCTTTGCATCAGCCAATTGTCCGCCCGCTCTTGATCCAAGGAAGCTACAGATGCCAGCTAAAAATAGGATGCCACTAATTTCGGTCATAGAAAGAGGGGATGTGGCTTGTAAGAAAGGCGTAATATAAGTAAATAGGGTAGCGTAGCCACCGACATAAAATAAAGTAATAGCCAGGGCAGTTAGAATTTTTGAATCTTTTAAAATCGAAAGCTGCGACCTGAGTGTAACAGCTTCTTCCTCCTTAATAACTGGAATTTTTTTATAGATGATAAGCAGTGGAAGAATGGTTAATAGACCGATCAACATAAACAAAACTCTCCATCCAAATAATTCGCTAAAAAATGTGCCAATTGGAACACCCAGCACGAGCGAACTGCTTAAGCCCATCAAAATGATGCCAATAGCACGACCTCTTCGTTCTTTTTCAACTAATCGAGTAGCTACTGCCATGGCTACCACTGTAGCAATTCCTCCGCTAACTCCTTGAATAATGCGTATTCCTAGTGCGTATTCAAAAGAAGAGCTGATAAACATGAATCCGTTACTAATAATGAACACACTAACGGTAGTCATAAGTAACTTTTTGCGATCCATATTGATCGTAAGCGCAATGAGAATTGGAGCGAAAATGGCTGCTGCCAGGGCAAATAAAGTCACTAATAACCCAGCTTCTGAAATCGTTACGCCAAAATCTACGGCAATCATTTCAATAACGCCTGTAATAATGTACTCAATGGTTCCGATTAGAAAAACAACGAGTGATAAAACATAGATAATCAGCTTATTTTTCAACTCAATTCACGCTTCCTTCAGCTATTTATAATAGGTATTTGTATCTCCATTAATTGGACGTTCTGGGTTGTAGATAATGGTAAATAGATTTCTCTACCTGGTTCGTTTTCCTTGACTTGATAGTTATTTTCTACAATCCATTTCGCTAAATCAACACAGGCTGTACAAGCAAAGTTAGAATCTGAGCGAAAGGTCATTGTGGCCATCATCGGCTCAGGCGGAAGAGTCCGTAGTTGAAATGTATCAGGGAATGAGGGAAGTTCCTTGGTTAAAAAATAGCCGACTTCAAATTCAAATTCATCTTCTTTCTCCTCTATTTCTTTCCATAAAACAACCTGAGGACTTTGAGCTAATTGGCGCATTTCCTTTGTGAGTAATTGATTAAATGTACGAAACAGATCTGGAATATCTTCTTCTCTCCCGCGTGCTTTCAAAGAAAGGAATTGCTGAGCATCCACTGCCTTGATGCGGATTTCTTGATCTGATTCCACCTGACCCTCTCGTTCTAAAAGTTGCATACGTTCTTCAATTCGTGCAAGCTTGGCCTGTTCCGTCTGAATAATATGTTGAATCTCACTTTTTTTCAGCTTAAACATCCCTTGTATATCTTTTAACGAAATATCTTCGTGGAGTAAGCGTATAATCTGTGGCAAGGTAAACCCCAATTCCTTATAGAGAAAGATTCGATTAAGCTCTAGTAGCTGGTCTGCTGAATAGTATCGGTAGCAAGTATCATGGTCCACCTTTCTTGGCTTTAATATGCCAATCTGATCATAATAGCGCAATGTTTTTAAAGATACTTTGCTTAGCCTAGAAAATTCACTGATTTTAAACAAACTATCACCTCCAATCTAATAACTTAATGCAAGTATACAGTTTCCTGTGCAGGGGAAAGTCAAATGCTTTTTAAATAACTTTATGGAGCCTTACTACAATCTAATGTAGTAAGGCTCTTGTGAATATTTCAATGAATGTCAAATATATAAATAACAATAATAATATAATTGAAAACAATTATTATTTATTGTTAATCAATAAATTGTGTGCTAAATTTATAGTGTCATTAAATAAGTGAGGTGCTTTATGTGAATGGTAAACGAGGATTAACAACTTTCTTAAAGGTGATAATTCTTCTAGCTGGTATGGTCATTTTTGCCCTGTGTATATTTTTTTTACCACCAATGGCTCATTTTGCATCGAGTTTGTATCCGAATTTTTACCCAATGAACGATCTCATTTTCATTGTGATGTATGGATCGGCTGTACCTTTTTACATTGCTCTCTATCAGGCTTTTAATCTTTTACGGTACATTGAAGCGAATACCGCGTTCTCGGAATTATCTGTAAAAGCATTAAAGTACATAAAGTGGTGTGCGATAATAATCAGTGGCTTGCATGTATTAGGTGCACCACTTTTTCATTTTATAACAAACAAAATGGATCCTCCTTTTGGAATAGTGGGACTCCTCATCATTTTTGCTTCATTGGTTATCGCCATTTTTGCGGCTGTCCTTCAACGACTTCTACAAGAGGTGACGAATATAAAATTAGAAAATGAGTTGACGGTCTGAGATGGATGATATGGTGATATTAGCCAAACGAAAACTGCTCATAGAAGAGATGTAAAACATATCAGTTAGAATTCGGAATCCTATGGAAGTTTAATAGTGACGCAAGTAAATTTCTAGATAGATATGTAGTTTAATCTTTTACATTAAAAGGAGCTGATCCACTTTTATTCTACTTTTGCTATACTTTATGAAATTGAATAGTATAAGGAGGCTATAAAAGTGGATTGGAAGATAAAAAAATTTGATGAATTAACAGTAAAAGAACTATATGAGATACTGAAGGTTCGTGCGGAAGTTTTTGTTGTAGAGCAAGAGTGTGTCTATCAGGATATCGATTCAAAAGACGAAAATGCTTATCATTTATTTGGTGAAGACCAAGGAGAGGTAGTTGGGTATTTAAGGATTCTTCCCAAAGGAATAGTATATAAAGAAGCGGCAATCGGAAGAGTGTTAACAAAGCAAACATACAGAAAAAAGGGTTTGTCTCTGGAAATGGTTAAAAGAGCAATTGATTACATTCTAGATGATATTGGAGAAGACGCAATCCGCATTTCTGCGCAGGCATATTTGCTAAAATTCTATGAGGGCTTCGGATTTGAAAAGACATCAGATGTTTATTTAGAAGATGGAATAGAACATATAGAAATGCTATATAAAAGGCTGTCGGTCGAATAATAATATGAATTTAATAACAAACAAACAAGGCGTCCGATAATTTATGCTATCAGACGCCTTGCATTTAAAGTGGAGGATAACCTGTAAATAGCAGGATAGAATTCTAAAAGTGGAGGATAAAATTGAAAAAGAAGCGGATAGAACGCTTAAAGTGAGGGATAGGCCTGCAAAGTAGGAGGATAGCCTATAAAGAGAAGGATAGAATTCTAAAAGTGTCGGATAGAACTGAAAAAGAAGCGGATAGAACGCTTAAAGTGAAGGATAGCCCAGCAAATTAGGGGGATAGCCTGTAAAGAGAAGGATAAAATTCTAAAGACGATAAAATAGAAGCTTTACAAATTACAACAATTGAGCGCTATCCGAGGATAAGCGCTTCAATTTTTAAGCCCTTAAACTAGTATTTAACCTTCAATCCTAATAATGAAGCAAAACCGATCGCTTGTTCAGTAGAGACTTCACACCCATTTAAACTTTCTGGAGTTACTTGAAGTCTTTTAAATTTACATGTACTGATGTCTATTCCTTTTAAGGAAGTTTGGGAGAAATCCACATCATTTAGATCACTTTCCTGAAACGCTACTTTATTTAGTAAACAATCATAAAAATTCGCACCTTGCAGGGAGGTGTTATCAAATAGCACTTGTTTAAAGCGCACTTCAGGAAAATTGCATAAGTTTGCAAGGCAATTTTCAAATGAAACATTGCCGAGGTTCGATTCAGTTAAATTCAACCCTAATAATTTACAGTTTTTGAAGGCCACTCTATGAATGATGCCTTCACTTAAGTTAGTGTTAGATAAATCACAGTTTTCAAAAATGACGTCCGTTAAATCAATTTTTTGAAAGGTACAATCGATGAATGTGACATTTTTAAAGATAACATTAGAGACGATTAATCGTTCAACATCCTGATCAATGACGGTATCCGTAATCATGCAATTTGTTAAATAGGGTTCCTCCTCATAAAAAATATCCTGAAAATTTGCCTTGTCAAGATTCGGAGGTATTTTTGGTGAGGTAAGTTGGAAATTGTATGACATATTAGCACACCCTTCAAATGTAAATAAAAGCTTCTTCTATTTAGTATAAGTGCAAACCTAAAATAAGAACACCGTCTATACGGTGCTCTTATTTGGTTTATACAAAGGATTCACCATCTTACTAAAAACGGAAGCTAGTATCTGTTGAAACAGCATACCGAACACAACAGGCATGGCGACTTTACCTGGAAAGTATGTTGTGGCTACGATAACACCGACAGCAATATTTCTCATGCCACCCGTAAAAACAAAGGTTGCCATTTGTGGACCGTCTTTTAACAGATATCGACCAATGAGGTAAGCAAATAGATAGCCTGAGACTGCAAGCAAGAACACTAAAAGCACCACGAAGAAGAGATGCATGTTGATATCCTTTAAGTAGGGAGCAATGGCACTGCTATTAATCAGTATGACCGCAAATAAACATAGCTTTGAAAAAGGAGCAAGCTTTTTACCGATTTTTTGGGGGATGGCTCCTTTCGAAAGTTCATTCACTAAGATACCTAAAATCGTGGGTAAGACAATCATCCATAGTAACTTCAGAATCAGGGATGCCACATCCAACTCAATTTTTTCACCCGAAACGATATAGAGGATGATGGGAGAAAGGAGGGTATCAATTAAAATAATCGATAAGCCTAACGGTAAGTTCCCTTTGCAAATATTGATCCAAATAACACTCGTTACGCCTGTTGGGAGTGCAACCGCTAAGACAAAACCAACAGTCAACAAATGGTCATCAAACAAAACGGTGGATAAGAAATATGCCCATAAAGGCATCAAGAGATGAAGAAAAAGGATGGAGGATAAAATGAGTACTGGGTGCTTCATGAAAATTTTTACATCTTTAAATTTCATATGTAAGCTTCCTGAGAATGTCATGAAGGCAAATAGCCAGGAGACAAGGAATAATAAATGATGTCCAATGCTTTCTAAGAATACACCTACAATTAAGCTTAATGGTGTCAGGATCGCAATGTATTTTTGGAGAAATACATTTAGTTTTTCTAACATACAAAGACCTTCTTTTTTATCTGATTTTATCACTTTATTATAATCGTAGGTAAATTTACCGTAAAAAAAGCAGAAGGTTTACTCCTGCTAAGAATTTACATGTTTTTTATCGATTTCTTTAGTAAACGGCATCCATACAATGCCTAAGATCAATAAAATATTACCTGTCCACCTAACCCATAAGTAATAAGGATGGTCTTTTAAAAAGTACAACAAGGCTAGAATAATAAGCATCCCAATCCCAATCATCAATTTTAAATAAATCGGAGTTTTTGCCATTCTACTGCCTCCTTTCTGTCTTTTCATGAACATGAATCTATATCACTCTTTTTCCTATCCAATGCGCAGTAAAGACAATTGGGAAAAATAGTATACCAAAAGGCAGGCTTAGTAAAACGATATGCCAAGTAAGGATGCCACTAGTAAACAAAGATTTAAATAAAATAATACTATAGGGAATAATAATGATGGCTGATGTTATCGCTCCTGGTGTGATAGAACGAAAAAATAGCGATTGTCCAATATGGGTAAAAGCATGGATAAAGAAAACAAGTGTGACAGCTGTGAAAAAATAAATAGTTAAAGCGACTCCGTTTAGAAAATAGTAGTTAGCCAGAATGGTAGAGAGACTGACAAACAAGAAGATAAATAATACAGCAACAGCAAATTGTGCGGTGCTCATTGAAAATTGTTTTACCACTTTATCGGCTATTTTTGGAGGTAATCTTTCATACAGCTTATGACGATTATTTTGTAACCATTTCTCTACCATAATAATTTCTTCAAAATCATGGATAATAAATAAAATAGGAAACAACCAAATAAGTGTTTGTACATTCAACCATTCCATATAAATACATCTCTCCTTATCACTATGCTGGAAGTGTTACTAAAAATACCATATTTATATAATATATGTTAATAATGATATATTGAAAATAGAAAAAGTTGTAAGCTAAGATTCATTTTTAATTGATTTATTAAGAAATTGGGTATGAAGCTGTGAGTGAAATCGATAAACGTAATAGACTAAACGAGGAGCCATTCACGTTATGAAGGAAAGCAAATTAAAATCGTCAAGTAGAAAGAGGCTGAGCGTCTACTAGCAAAAATTCAGCAGGTGGAGGGGCAGATAAAGGAAGTCCAGCTATTGTTAGCTAAAATTACGGGTAATTTTAAACGGGGTTTCGAAAAATTGGCTAAACATAAAAAAGGGAATAAAGTTTAAAAAAAGATTTATTGAGATAATAATTATGCAAAGCTAATATCAACGTACTGGAGTGGTTTTTTCTTTTTAAGGCCAGAGTTAAGGGGATTAAAACAATTATTTACTCTATGGTTCTCTTTTATAAAAATACAAGCACTTGCTTTGTCCAATGAGAAGGGGAGATAAATTAACGAACAATTATCGGATTTGAATTTTTTGTTAATTATTAGCTCATTTTACCATTTAGCCGATAACCTATGATATTCTATATTAGAATAATAAATTAGGAGGCGGTAATATGTATTACAGCAATGGTAACTATGAAGCTTTCGCACGTCCTAAAAAACCTGAGGGAGTCGATGAAAAATCTGCTTATCTGATTGGCTCAGGTCTAGCCTCACTGTCAGCAGCATGTTTTTTAATTCGTGATGGCCAAATGAAAGGTGAGAACATTCATATTCTTGAAGAGTTAGATATTTCAGGAGGAAGTCTTGATGGCATACTTAATCCAACGAGAGGGTTTATTATTCGCGGTGGACGAGAAATGGAAGATCATTTTGAATGCTTATGGGATTTATTCCGTTCCATTCCTTCGTTAGAAGTAGAAAATGCTTCGGTTTTAGATGAATTTTACTGGCTCAATAAAGAGGATCCTAATTATTCAAAATGTCGATTAATGAAGGACAGAGGCCAAAGACTTGAGGATGATGGCAAGTTCACCTTATCGGATCAATCCTCAGAAGAAATGATTAGATTATTCTTTACACCTGAGGAACAATTAGAGGATAAAAAAATCACAGAGGTTTTCTCAGATGAATTTTTTGAATCGAACTTTTGGCTCTATTGGTCCACAATGTTTGCGTTTGAAAAATGGCATTCTGCGATGGAAATGCGTCGTTATATTATGCGCTTCATTCATCATATTGGCGGATTACCAGATTTATCGGCCTTGAAATTTACAAAGTATAATCAGTATGAATCGCTCGTGCTGCCAATGATTAAATACTTAGAAAGTCATGATGTCGATTTCCAATATAATACGGTTGTAGAAAATGTTTTAGTTGATAGGGTAGGAGACAAAAAAGTAGCTCATACATTGGTGTTACGAAAAGATGGTGTGAAAAAGAATATTGAACTAACAGAAAATGAGTTCGTGTTTGTGACAAATGGTAGTATTACAGAAAGTACAACATACGGGGATAATAATACGCCAGCCCCTATCAATAAAGATTTAGGTGGCAGCTGGTCCCTGTGGAAAAATATCGCTGCCCAAGGTGAAGAATTTGGTCGACCAGAAAAGTTCTGCGATAATCTGCCAGAGGAAAGCTGGTTTGTTTCCGCTACCCTGACAACATTAGATGATCGAGTGGCTCCGTATATTGAAAAAATCAGTAAAAGGGACCCATACGCTGGTAAGGTCGTAACAGGAGGAATTGTCACAGCTACCGATTCTAATTGGATGCTAAGCTATACATTGAACCGACAACCTCACTTTAAAAATCAACCAAAGGACCAATTAGTTGTTTGGATTTATGGCTTACTATCAAACAAGCCAGGTGATTTTATTAAAAAAAGTATTACGGAATGTACAGGCATTGAAATTGCACAAGAGTGGTTATACCATATGGGTGTACCAGTGGATGAAATTCCAGACATTGCACAAAATTCTTGCAATACGATTCCATGCTATATGCCTTACATCACCTCTTATTTCATGCCAAGAGCAATGGGTGATCGTCCACTTGTTGTGCCAGAAGGGTCTGCTAATTTAGCCTTTATTGGCAACTTCAGTGAAACAGCAAGAGACACTGTCTTTACTACAGAATATTCCGTAAGAACGGCGATGGAGGCAGTCTATCAACTATTAAGGATTGACCGAGGTGTGCCAGAGGTGTTTGCGTCTGCCTTTGATGTTCGCACATTATTAGCATCAACGGCTCGTTTGCTGGATGGTAAAAAACTAACAGATATTGATGCACCATTTATCTTAAAGCAAATCGGTAAATTGGGTATTCATAAAACAAAGGATACAATCATTTATGATTTACTGAAAGAAAGTAAACTAATATAGTGTTGAAAAATAGACAAAGCAGTTTGAGGGGCTTTGTCTATTTTTTTATAGCCAATCCTTTACATAGGCAAGTAAACCGATAAACGCACCTAACCCCATGCCAATAAAGACAGGCACGACGAGGTTGGCTTTCTTTTGTACGGTTTTCATTTCTTCCATTGAAATCCCTTCTTTCTCATCACATACTTAAAATTCTAAGCGCATGGTCTGGTTCGTATCCTTGAACCCGTGTTTTTCATATAAGGATTTAGCGCCTTTATTTTCAGTCAATACATTTAACTCCAAATAGTCCAAGTGACGATAGGCTGCCCATTTTTTCGCTTCATCTAATAAAGCAGAGCCAATTCCTTTGTTTTGGTAATGCTTGCCAACAATCACATCCACAATAAAAGCATATTTGTGTTCAACCAAGCAAGTATAGGGTGGGGTCGTTGTTTCTTGAATTAGCAAAAAGCCTACTACTTCGTTCTCGAATGTTGCGATTAAAATATCTGAATCATCTTCAATGATCGTAAACCTGATAAAGTTGGCATCTTGTTTGGCAGGTTTGATATATTTAGGTTGAAGAATGGACATCTCAAAAAAAAGCTCTTGGTATAAACGCTCAATTTGTGGAATTTCATCGAGCGTTGCAGTTTTTATTTCCATACTATCCCTCCGTCAGTTTTAGCATCATAGTAAGTAATATTTTACATTAATGGTTGATTAATAGAAAGGAGAAGGCACATGAGGTTATGGCATATAGATTTAATTGCATATCTACCAAAAGGACAACTACTGTCGCAGTGGAGAGAGCTAAATAGCATATTTGCGAAAGAGGATCAGCATATACTGATTAACTATATATACGAATACCCGAAAGAAGACTTGTATTTGTATACCGAAAAAGTCATGGATGAAATGAAGAAGCGGGGTTACCAAATTCGAACCTACGAAAAAAAGAATAACTACTTTAAGGGTTTAGGCCCAGTAAAGGATAGGAAACCCTTTCAACAGCATCATAATCAGGAATATCTTGAAATATGTTTTTATAATTTAAAGGAGAAATTTATAAGAGGCCAGAAGGATTATGAAGAAGAAATGTATCAGCAATTATGCACATATGTAAATAACGTGCTTTAACTAGGAGGGGAATACATGCTAAGAGCGATTATATTTGATGTAGATGGAACGATTTTGGATACAGAGCAAGCGATTTTACAGTCATTGCAAAGAACCTTACGAGAAGAAACACAACAGGACTATCCGTTTGAGGCGCTACGATTTGCTTTAGGCATCCCAGGAAAAGATGCATTGCAGAGGCTCAACGTGGATGACATAGAGGCTGTGCATCAGAAATGGTCTGCGGCTGTGCTGGATTTTTCACATGAAGTGGCTGTTTTCGAAAGTCTAGAGGAAGTTATTCAGCACCTTGCAACAAAGCCGCTACAATTGGGTATTGTCACTTCTAAAACAGCGCAAGAGGTAGTGGATGAGTTTGAGCCGTTTGGGTTAAGTGAGTATTTCCAACATATTGTAAGTGCCAGTGATACGGAAAAGCATAAACCAAACCCAGAGCCGCTGTTAAAATGTCTGGACGCATTACAGGTAGCACCAGAAGAGGCCATCTATATCGGTGATTCTATCTATGATTTTCAATGCGCAAAGCAGGCAGGTGCTAAATTTGCCCTTGCCCATTGGGGAGCCAAATCCACCACTGGCTTTGAGGAGGCAGATTACGTTTTTTATGAGCCAAAGGATATTTTAGCAATCGTTAAGTAGCATGAAAAATAGAAGATGGTATCCTATATTTCACATCATCTTTGCCTATTACATGGTAGGTGGAAGGTAAATGTTTAAAAAGGTTAAGACAGTTAAATTCCCTATATCTAAATTGTTGTCAGTCGCCTGATAAGATTTGAAATTTTAATGAAAGAATATGGAGTTGCGTAGGCAGCTCTTTTTTCTTTCTTGAATAGTGGTATCAGAAAATTTATAAGAAAAGTAATTGACACCCAAACTACTCGGTGTTACTATGTAGTTGTAATAAGTAATACTTAATAGCTTCTCGAAAGCGAAAAAATTTTACCTAAGTACTAAGTTGTACAGAATAGTAAAGCAAATAGAGGTGGTTCTGCATATGGAAAATTTAACAGAGATGCTGAAGGGGTCCCTGGAAGGCTGCGTACTGGAAATCATTAGCCGTCATGAAACCTATGGATACGAAATTACTCGACGCCTGAACGAGTTAGGGTTCACTGAAGTCGTGGAAGGGACGGTCTACACCATCCTCGTGCGTTTAGAGAAAAAAAAACTGGTGAATATTCAAAAGAAACCATCAGATATGGGACCACCCCGCAAGTTTTACTCACTTAATGAGGCTGGACGTGACGAACTAAAATTATTTTGGGAAAAGTGGGATTTTATCTCGTCAAAAATCAATGCTCTAAAGTCTTTTTAGTTTCATATGATAATGCGTCTGATCTTTAGCTTGATAATACAAAGGAGGAAACTATCGTGATTGAATTGTTCAAAAAAATGATGGGTGATAAAAAAGAGTACAAGATGATGATGGCACGGGTCGAACAACTACCAGAGGATTACCAATTTGTGTTTAAAAAAATTCAAAACTACATGTGGAATTTCACAGTGGGTAATGGGATGGATATGCTGCATATGCAATATGAATTGATCGAGTTGTTCGAGGCTGGGGCAGCAGAAGGCAGGAAAGTGCTGGAAATCACTGGCGAAGATGTAGCGTCTTTTGCTGATGAGCTAGTGGCAAACGCAAAAACCTATATCGCCAAGTATCGTGAAGATTTAAACCAAAGCATTTTAAATCGATTAGGAAAAAAATAAATGGGTCAGTAATACCGACTGAATAGCTACTTGTTCATTGTTGCCTTCGCTATTCAGTTTTAATTTCAAGTGGTACTAAGTTATACAGATTATCAGTCAGACTGAGTAGTTAAGGAAGGGCAATCTACTCTGCAAAAAAAGGGAGGAAAAAGGATGATTGAAGGTGCGATTTCTGTAAAAGGGTTAAATAAATCTTTTAAAGAAAAGGAAGTTTTAAAGGGCGTGGATTTTGAGGTGCGGCGTGGCGAAATTTTCGCATTGTTAGGCTCAAATGGAGCAGGGAAGACGACGATAATCAATATTCTCTCCACATTGATGAAGGCTGATGGTGGCAAAGTAGCGATTTGTGGTTTTGATGTCCAGCATCAACCAGATCATGTTCGTCAGAGCATCAGCCTGACAGGGCAGTTCGCCACTTTAGACGGTACGCTCACAGGGCGAGAAAACCTGATCATGATTGCCAAGTTGCGAGGGGTTTCCAATCCCGCTCAAACCGCAGACAATCTACTCGCAAGATTCAGCCTGACAGATGCAGGCAATCGTCGGGCAGACAATTTCTCTGGCGGGATGCGGCGCCGACTTGACATTGCCATGAGCATGATTGGGACGCCAGCAGTTATATTTCTAGACGAACCAACTACAGGGCTTGATCCTGAAGCACGAATGGAAGTCTGGGAAACAGTCAAGGAGCTTGCCGATGGTGGCACGACCATCTTGCTAACGACCCAGTACCTGGAGGAAGCCGAACAACTGGCGGATCGTATTGCCATCCTACATGAAGGAAAAATGATAACGACAGGCACCCTTCTAGAACTTAAAGAGATGTTCCCACCTGCGAAAGTAGAGTACATTGAGAAGCAGCCAACACTGGAGGACATTTTCCTCGCCATCATTGGTAAAAAGGAGGAGATTTAAATGAAGAGTAAAACATGGGTATTGCTAGGGCGTTTAATGCGTAACATTATGCGCAGTCCTGATACAATAATCACGGTGGCGATTACGCCAATTATCATGATGCTACTATTTGTCTACGTATTTGGTGGCGCAATAGACACAGGTACAGCCAACTACGTTAATTATTTATTGCCAGGAATCTTGCTGATGGCAATTGCATCGGGCTGCGCTTACACTTCCGCGCGGTTGTTTACAGATAGAAAGAGTGGGCTGATGGCACGTTTTATCGCCATGCCCATCAAGCGCTCGTCTGTATTGTGGGCTCATGTGTTGGCCTCGCTTATTTCCAACGCGCTTACTGTTGTAGTTGTTATCCTTGTTGCGTTGTTGATGGGTTTCCGTTCTAGTACGGATCTCTTTAATTGGTTTGCGGTAGCTGGCATACTAGGGCTGTTTACGCTAGCACTGACATGGTTGGCAGTCATTCCTGGATTGGCAGCAGGCACGATGGAGGGGGCAACAGCTTACTCATACCCGCTTATTTTCCTACCTTTTATCAGTTCGGCCTTTGTTCCCACGGAAACCATGCCTACAATTATCCGTGCGTTTGCTGAGAACCAGCCCGTTACCTCAATCGTCAATGCAATTCGTGCCCTCTTATATGAAGGCTCTGTTAGTAATGATATCTGGCTCGCTCTTATGTGGTGCATCGGCATCATGGTCATTGCTTATTTTTTCGCCATTAAACAATTTAAACGCCAGTTAGGCTAAATTCGTCATTATCAAGTAAGCCATACGAAAAAGTCGATTTCTTATTATATAGAAAATCGACTTTTTCTCGCTTCTATTCAATTTAAAGGGATAAAGACAATGCTAATTTCGAAAATGATTTCGTGCTAGCAGTGTAGCTGACTGATATTCAGAAGGCAACTCGTCCTCAAAATAAATCGCTTCTACTGGACAAACTAATTCACAAGCGCCACAATCAATGCAAAGATCTGGATCAATTACATATTGGGTACCTGTCATAACAATGCAATTTACTGGACAGACATCCAAACAGACAGCCGCTTTTTCATCCCTGCATAATTCTGTAATTACAAATGCCATTATAAATCCTCCTATACAGACAACTGGTGTTTTAATTCTTCGGGTGAGTGTTTCCAATACGCTTCATTAAATTCAGATAAAAACTGATAAAGTAGCTTTTTTGAATGACTATCCATATGCTGCAAAAGAAATTTCCCTTTCAGTGCCTTATCTAAAAAATTTACCTGCTCTGGCAAAGATTTATAGCCAAGCTTAATACGACGTTCTTCCTTTGATACCCGTACTTCACTTGCGGTACATCCCGCATAATAGGGGCCATTTTGATTAACCTTAATCGCTACCCAAACTATCCAGTAACGATAATAATCGCTGCTAGCATGGGCTAGGTCAGGGGAAAAACGAACTTTTTTTTCAATTTTACTTCGTCCGTGTAAGGCGTCTAAATCTATAAACACGTGCTCTTTTTCACAATCTATAATAATTGACGTTACATTATTTAGATCAAGGGTACCTACTCCGTAACCTCCATCTCCGTCAGTTGAATCGTTACTTAAAATTGTAAAATGCATTTTCTCTTTCATAGAAGTCACCTCGACACATTTGTATTTCCTTATTAATAAATAGTTAATCGGTCTGAACATACAGTTTTGCTCATAGCAAAAATCGCATAAAAAAAACATCACTGTACGCTGCGTTGTACAAGATGTATACCTGCTGGTAATTTTTCAAGTACAAAACTAACAAACACATTACGTATAGTTTTTATAAATTAAGATACTTGAACGTTTTAGTAGTAATTTTTTTCTATACGTAACGGTTGTCTAGGATTTCTCCTAATACTTTTATAGTTAAAAAGTATAAATACAATATACCGTCTAACATCAATGATTGTCTTCAGACTAATGTCTGAAATGTTATGTATTGGAAATTTGACGATAATTCAGTGATTGGACCTTTAATTAACGGAACGTGGTTGCTATCAATTTTGCCCTTTCTTTTTAATTGGTAGAAAGCAAGTATCTGTAAAAGAGACAAAGACTCCTGTGTTGAAAAACAGCTTTTTTTCTATAAAGGAAAATAAAATTGCTTGTTGTTGTAACAACAATAGTGTACGATACATAGTATAAGTTATACAGTGTATGTCATATAGTAAGTGAAATTGAGGTGAGTAAATGAGTACGTTACTGAATTCATTAATGACAGAACTTAGGAGAGGAACACTGACATTAGCCGTTTTAAGTCAATTACGAACACCGCAGTATGGATATTCACTTGTTCAATTATTAGAAGATTCGGGCATTAACATCGATCAAAGTACCTTATATCCATTGCTTCGCCGTTTAGAAAAACAAGAGTTAGTGACAAGTAGCTGGGAAACCTCTGAGAGTAGACCCCGCAAGTATTATGTATTAAGTGAATATGGATTAGACGTCTTTTTGCAATTGAAACGAGAATGGATTAATAATTCAAAAGAACTTTATGAGTTACTAAAAGGAGATGAGGATAAAGATGAATCTGACTGAAATTTATATTCAAGAAGTCACGCGGAGGCTGCCTGAAAAAAATCGTGAGGATATTGCACTTGAGTTACAATCAACCATTGGGGATATGCTGCCTGATGATTACAATGAGCATGATGTAAAGGAAGTGCTGGAAAAGTTAGGGAACCCAGCGGCGTTAGCGAGCGGTTATCGTGATCAACCAATGCATTTAATTGGCCCTCGCTATTTTGATGTATACCTCTCGCTACTAAAAATGATTATTCCCATTGCCGCTGTCATTGCGGTCATCTCCATGATTGCTGAATATTTTATTGGATTTGGTGGGGAAGAAGCAGTTATGAATGCTGTCCTCAATATGATGGGTGAAGGAATATGGAGGATCATTGAAGTAGGCATACATGTCTTTTTCTGGCTAACACTTGTATTCGTCATTTTGGAACGAACAGATAAAGGAAAAGAGCAGCATCCATTATCAGCAAGTCTTAAAAAATGGACTCCTGAGGATTTGAAAACCGTCATTTATATTCCGAAGAAAAAAGCAATTACCAAGCTTGAAGTATTTGGCTATTTAATGTGGACGGCCATTTGGGCAACACTATATTTTTATGCAAATCATCTTTTAGGTATATATGAAGGTGGTGGAGAGGGTCTCAAATTCGTAACGCCAGCTTTAAATCAGGATGTTTTACTTCGTTATTGGCCCATTGTAATCGTTGTCATTGCTCTCGAAATTGGGTTAGCTCTCTATAAACTACTGAAAGGGCAATGGACGAGGAAAGTGGCAATCTTTAATACAATTGTGGAGCTTTTCGCAACCGTTGTATTCATTGTGATAGTAAGTAATCCGAATTTAATGAACCAAGAAAGTATCACGTACATGAGTAAATTATTTACCACATCTACTAAGCAATTTGAAATATGGCTAATTGGCGGCATAATTATTATATTTGTTGTATCTGCGGCAATCAGTATATTCGACAGCTTCCGCAAGGCACGAATTCGGTAATTCATTGTTGTTTATCATTATTAGTACACAACCATGGATACCTTACTTAAAGATGGCCTCCGTATAGAGCCATCTTTTTCTTTTGAAATCTACGTAGGATGAAGTGAAATTACATAAATAAACAGTGGGGGAATTAAAATGGATTTACTAATTGGAATAGCAATTGTACTAATTGTGTTTTTCTCTTCAAGCATAATAGAGAAAAAGTTAAAATCGATTGAAAGGCAAAACAATCGCATAATAGAAATAATAGAAGAAATAAGAGATAGAAAATAAATAGATAGTTTACCAACAGTAAAGTTTAGTATAACGATGAAATACCCCATCAAAAAAATCTAGCTTTGACGGGGTGCTTTTATCTGCCAAAGATGAAAAAATCGCACGACATTCAATAAAGGGACAAGTCTATGATTTTAATGGGAAGGTATTATTCAGGCGGATATTTATACGTTTTGAGATGCGTGTGATGAATCAATTTAACATCTGGTCCTGAAGAAATTTCATAGGTCATTTGATCCCTTCCAATAGGAATCCATTGTCCGCCATCCGTAGGTTCAATTTCAAATGTAATTTGCATGTTAAAGCCTCGGAAATGATTTCTTTTTGTATCAATTACTTCAATTTTCCATGGCGTAATATGAGGGGAAACATCCTTCCTAATCGTTGAATAATAATTGGTCAAATCTTCTTCAATATAAGGAGTAAGCAAAAGCATGAGCATATCCTGCAATCTCAGCTCGTTAGAATCCTGTGTTGGTTCAGCTGTTGAAGCGGGTATTGTTTGAAATGAAGTAATTAGTACAAGGGAGAATATAAAAAAAAGTAAAATCTTTTTCATTTTCTTCCAAACACCTCTTTGTGATCTTTCCCTAATGCATTGTATTGTTACCTTTATGGAATGAAGTATGTATGATCGAAGTAAAGGTGTTCGAGTATAGGTTATACAAACAATTGAAGGTATTTTCTGACATGTCGATTGGCAAAAATAAGTTGCAATACGGTTCATCATAATAAATGGTGTGGAACCAATCATTTTGCCTTGCTATATTTTGATCAACATAGGTATTCGATAAAAAATTTAAAATAACTTCTAACATAAATCTACGTCCCATCATTATGTATTGGATGGCGATGAAGTGTGCAATAGGCAAAAAAATAGAAGGGACACGGTTGGAAGTGCCCCTTAGTAACAAATCGGGAGGTGCCATGTTAAACGAATTCGCTTAACACTAATTCTATTTATATGATAATAATACTTGGTTTTATAGACCATCATCTTGCATATGCTAAAATTTACACGTCGTAGCGAAGAATGGCTGTTATCCAGTCCTTTACTAATAGTTGCCATTGGAGCTGTGAACTGTCTAAGGGAAGAGAGAGACTTTGCAGCTCTTTAGGGAGCAAGTGTATTTTATGACGTATTATTTCATTGTCAGGTGATTCTGTATCAATAAATAAAAGATAGCGTCCAATTAAATCTTCCTTATACATAGATGGATAATCAAGGGCTTTTAATACACGTGTAGAAAATTCCACACCATTTAGGTTTACTTCAAAATGTCCCCGCACATTAAATTCACAGTGAATATGTATACCAGATAATCGACGTAGCGCTTGTAGGAAAGCAGCTAATGTTCTTTCACTAATGAAATAGGTTTTCCAATAGTATTGACTCTCTTCGTGTTTACTTGAATTAGCATCATATGTATCATATCTTATTTCTAATGTTTCTTCGGCTTCGTCAAATTTTTTCCTAGTGAGGTAGTGCCGTGCAATTTTTTTAATGGTGTGATGATCTAAGTCACATCCATAGCTCAGAATAGTTACTTGTCTTCGTTGTGCTTTGGCGAATAACCGCATTTCTAAATTTGCATCACTATTTAGATCCCAGCCATAGCGTGGGTTGTAATGAATACATGTACTTTTGTTCATTGCGACCTCCTTTTTGCCATGTCTACTACCATTATAAATAATTTTGTCTAATTTTTCCTTATTTTTCTTTTAAAAATGAAACTTTTGGATTTTTAGTTTCGTATAAAATGGAAAATACTTTTTTAGGAGGTAATTATGGCTAAATGGAGAGGCACAATCCTTCTTTGTACATTGCTACTAACAGCCTGTACAGCAGAAACCGTTCAACCTAAAGAACAAATACAGGAAGAGCAAAACGATGAAAATATGGTGGTCACAAAGGATGGCAAGATAACCTTTGAGATTAAGAATGAGATGGGTGTTCCACAAGATAAAGTAGAGGCTATAAAGGATGAAATTGTGACAGCATACGACCACATAAAGGATTCTATACATACTTCCTACACGCCATCAGAGCACATTAACGTATGGTTTAAGGAAGACGGTCTCTCCTGGGGGTTTGCATCGAAAATCGAACTAACTGGTGTTAATGAAGATATCTATCCACTAGTCCATGAAATGACCCATTCTTTACTTGGCTATGGCAACAATTTCGGATCAGACCATGGCTATTTTACACAAGAGGGTTTTGCGAGTTATATGGAGGATCAATATGGAAAAAATAAATTATACTTTGAAAAATACATGAAGCATTATTTGGATTCAGATAAGTTAATTCCCATTAGTAAGTTAATTGATCCAAATCAAGATGATGTCTATTTTCGCCCAGCACTTTCAAGTGAAGAACAGAATCGAGTCATGATGGAGATGAGCTACACGCATGCGGCATCATTTGTTAAATACTTAATTGATACCTACGGACTCGAAAAGTTTGAACATATATACAACGAGAAAGAACTAGCGCAAAAATTAGAGGAAGTTTACGGAAAGAGTAGTAGTGAGTTAGAAAAGGAATGGTTAGCATTTATTCAAAATCAACAAGGGTTTACTCATGAGGAAAAATTTAAATCAGGAAATTTTTATGATATGAATACAATTCTTCTTCAAATAGACCCAAAATATTTTGCCAAGGAATAATATTTTTCTAAATAAGTAAACCCAAGTGCTCTTTATTTGGAGCTCGTGGGTTTACTTGTGTATGAATTCGGATGAAACTGTCTATGTAATAAATGAACGCCCAGTAAAACGCACAGACCACCAATGATTCTTAATAATATATTTTTGAGAAATACAGTATCGTCAACCGTAATGACAATCAACAAAGGGCCAACCATAATCAATGCGATGCCTAGCAATGCTTTAATTACTCTCAACATGTAGAATTCACCTCAAATTTACCTTTTCTGATTTGATTATCGCACGATTGTCTGAAAAGGAAAAGGGTCACTAGGCTGGTAAAGTGACCCTTATAAAATAGCTAGTATGACCTTACAAACTTTAGGAGTCTGTAAAAGGTTAGGTGCTAATTGGGATGATTAGTACATGAAAGAAGCGCCAACAATAATTAAAAGAATGAATAGAACGACGATTAATACGAATGTTGAACCGTAATAGCCGCCACCGCCAGAGTCGCCGCCATAATAGCAGCTGTTGTTCATGTTACCTACGTTTCCGTTGTATCCCACTGAAAATCCCTCCTTTCTACAACCTATAATATGTGTGCTGGCAGAAAGGAGAAATGGTATTTACCCTATGGTTCTAAAAAATGCTGAAAACATACTTGTAAATTACTTTTATAGAAGAAGGCTTTTCATTTACTTAATTTTTATTTTTTTACATAATTAGAGAGTGGTGTTTTAGGTTTGCAAGTAAAGTTAGAAAAGAAAGCGGGCGTTACATGCTAAGGGAAAAGCTAAAGCAAAAAATCATAAGTGAACCAACTGAATGTATGGCTTATTTAACAGAATTAGTGAAGTCAAATCGAATTTATGATGGGGAAGTATTGGCAATCATTATAGATGTTATAAAAAATGGGCATGATCAATTAACCAACACGCAGTGGGATGTCTTGTTAGATAAGGGTTTACTACCTGATCTTTATGTAGAATGTGATGGCTGTGAAGATACCATTCCCTGGTCAGAAATGTACCGTGCGATTTTTATAGCGAGAGATCATTATTGTCCCTTTTGTAGATATTTAGCAAATAAAGAATACAAGGTTATTAGACTAGGATGGTTGAGGCAATAATGAAATGGTTCATAATAATTGCCGAATGGCTATTGTTTTTATATGTGTTAATTTGTCTATTGAGCTTTAACATAATTCACCTTGGAAACCTTCTCTATGTGGATATGCCACACGAAGAACCGATGACTGTGACAACATCCTTTGCGCAGACATCACTGTTTATTATAGGTATAGGTGTTGTTTGTTTTTTGTATATGAAGTATTTAAGGGGTAGTAATGCTTATAAAAGGTCAAAGGCAGTGATCTGGGGAAGTCTATTTGCCTGCCAAGCATTGGCAAGCGGTTTTTATTTGTTCATGCGATATGGGCTTATATGGAATCAGCATGAAGCAATGGAGCTTTTATTATCGACTTTGATTAGTTTCATTTTAACCATTCAGGCAGTTATGAAATATTACGTGTGTAAAAGGACCGAAACTTGATTGTGTATAAAATGCAGGAACGATTGATGGCAGTGAAATAGTCAAAATATAGGTGCGAATTTATCTGTTAAATATTAAAAAAGGAGAGAGCAAATTTGCTATAAAATGAAGAATATAGGTGAGAAATATGAAAAGAGGATTTAAACGCATTATGTTAATTATATTTACAATTATTATTTCATTATTGGTGTTGATTCTTACTTTGAGCTTTATTAATCATAAAATACAATTATCAAAAGAAGAGGGACGATTTGTTCCAACTGGGCAACTTGTAGAAGTTAATGGTCATCAAATGCACGTTTATACAGAAGGAAAAGGAGAAGATACCCTTGTTTTTATGTCTGGTGGTGGTACGAGCTCACCTGCATTAGATTTTAAATCTCTTTATACTTTGTTAAGCGATAAATATAAAATTGTTGTTGTTGAAAAGGCAGGTTATGGATTTAGCGAAGTCACAGATATTGACCGAGATATTGATACAATTCTAGCTGAAACAAAAGAGGCACTTTTTAAATCAGAAATTGAAGGTCCATATATTTTATTCCCTCATTCGATGTCTGGCATTGAAGCCTTGAAATGGGCGCAAGACTACCCTGATGAAATTAAAGCTATTATTGGATTAGATATGGCTGTTCCTGCTGTATATGAAGAAATATCTATCAATATGTTCCTCGTTCGATTAGGTGCTTTTACTGCTAAGACTGGTTTGATCAGATGGATTCCAAAACTATCAGAAAGTGACGCAATAAAATATGGGAATTTAACAGACGAAGAGAAAGAGTTGTATAAAGTAATTTTTTATCGAAGAACATTGACTAAAGATATGGTTAATGAAATAGATCATATAAAAGCAAATGCACAAAAAGTCAAAAAAGTGGGAATCCCGAACATTCCTATACTTTTGTTTTCATCGAATGGTGAGGGGACTGGTTTTGACAATCAAAAGTGGAATGGAATTCAAAATGACTTTATTAATAGGATTGATAAAGGTAAATTAATTGAGTTAGATTCTTCACATTATGTTCATAGTATTGACTATGAGCGAATAGCTGAGGAATCAGAGGCCTTTATAGAAAGTTTACATCGTTACTAGCATATGAGGAGGCCATATGTTGAAAAATATAATATTATTTTTTTCTCTACTAGCTGTTTTGTTAGTTACTTCGGGTTGTTTGAATGAAATGGTTGGGCAAAAAATAACTGTACAAAAACGAAGTGGTGAAGAAAATATTTTGAAGACTTTAAAGAATTCAATCAAAAAAACAAGTGGAAAAAGCGATTGATATAGTGAAAAATGCTAATTGGATAAATAAAAAAGTAGAAATGGCACGCTATATGCGGACTACCAATTTCAATTTTTATTTAAGAACAGTAGCGAAAACTAAATAGCCTATTATTCGCTTTGGGTTAGCCAAAATGGTGAAAATTTAGAAATTGTTACGGACAGCGATAAATATGTGGAATTAGCAAAGCGAGATTCAGAAAATCTCTATAAAATTTTAACAGGAGAAAAATTAATAAAGTAATGCCATGTCCTGAATACGCTTCAACTAACAGAGTCTTGACTTGAAGACCAATGGTAATTTAGTTTGAAGAGCTTTGTTTGACTTGCGTTCAACAAACGGGCCAGATTGTTGAGGAACATTCTTTAACGAAAGGTTCGAAAACGATGCTTTGGAGATTTTTACAGTTACACTACATTTTAAAAATAGCATCTATTGTGCATCCGTATGGAAGCTGCTCTTTTTCAGCGTAGATGTTCACGTAAAATGTGATTTTTGCGTTGCCAACAGTATGCGTTTCTTCCTTATCTGCATACACTTCAAAAAAATCAATCGTGTAATGTTTATACCCATCTTTCTCCATGTAACACCAAACTTCATTAGCTTTTCGTGGATCAAGGCCATTACTATGTAAAAACTCGATAAGCATATTATTTTTCATAATTTGCTCCGCATAAAAAATACAATCCTCACATATGCAATGATTGACAGTACCAACAAGTTCTCCATTCGCATAAAATTGCTCATTTAATTGTTTCGTGTTCATTATGTCCTCCAATAGATTAATGGTTTAATTTTATCAATAATTCAAAAATTTTTGCACGTTTTTTTTATTCAAATAACGAAACAGATTGTTGGAAATTAATGTAATATATTTGAAAAATATTTGGATAATATATGTTAGAATGGTTATTAATTATACAATTATCGATTAAATTGTTTCAAGGAGGTTATTTATGAAAATAACAGAAGGCTATGGCAAAGTGATGATAGATGATTTTGAATTTTATGGTGAAATTAAACAAGATAAATGTTCTAAATGCAACTATAATTTAGTATATTACGATGATTTTGATTCTTATTTTTGTCCTAATTGTAATAGTTGGACTGAATCAAAATGTAGTGACCCTACTTGTAAATATTGCTCTAATAGACCAGAAACACCTTTAACTCACAAATAACGAAATTAAACTTCCATGAAGGGACTCAATCATCTTCCATTGTCTATGGAGACATGCTAATTTTGCCCTTCGTTGATGGCTAACTGAATGCTCAGTAATAAGAGATTACAATCATAGTATTTTATCAAAATGAAAAGTGAAAGATTGTTCTTCCAGAACTTAGGTAAAGAGTATTTGAAGGCTTTAACCAATTTTTGTTGGAGGTCTATCAAAAATGAAAAACGAAGAAAATAAGACAAATCAATACTTACCAAGCATAAACTACGATGATACAACTAACTGCGAACATGACATTGAATCTGATATAGTAGTTGGAAATTCACCATGCCCTTGCTGCGAGTTTATTACAATTCCGAATAATGGCGAGGCCCTTGCTTATATTTGTCCCGTATGTTTTTGGGAGATAGATTTGTTTATTCAAAGTAATGTAGAGGCAAGTGACCAAAACCATGGCTTAACATTGACTGAAGCAAGAAAAAATTATCAAAGTTTTGGGGCAGTATTGCCTATGTTAAAGAAGTCTTGCAGGCAACCAAAAGAATATGAATATCCAACAAAATGAAGAAGCAGATTCAAAGTTGATTGGGTTGGAAAACGGCGACTACGGGAGGAGCAACGCAAACGGGTTGGTTCACCGCACACCCTCCAGAATGAGTACGTCTGAAACAGAAATTAACGGTTTTAAATTGTTCAAGAATCGGGCGAGATTTTGCAATAAGGAACAGCGCTAAAAATTATCAAATAATATAAACTAACAACACAATATTTTTTATGTGAAATAACAGGTGGGGATATTTAATATCAAGACCCAGATGAAGAAATTACCTTGGAAGAATTGCAATGAAATTTCAAAATTTATTCATACATACCCGAAAGACTCAGAAGTTATTGAACAACTATTATCAAATTTATCTAATTGTGCGCATTTCTTTAAAAGGAATGCGTCTTTTTAATGTAAAATAAACAAAAACTCCGCGTTATTAGTGTGTAAAGAATGGAAATCCAAGATGTAGGAAATAATGTAGTTCTCTAATGCAAATTACAATTTCAAAAGAAAACCAAATCAATGCGGAGGTAAAAATGACTGTTCTTGATTGTATCATTATAGGCGGAGGTCCTTCTGGGTTAAGTGCTGGCTTAACTTTAGGAAGAGCTAGGAGAAATATTGCATTAATGGATGATGGGACAAATAGGAATAGAGTGACACAAGCGTCACATGGATTTATTACGCGTGATGGGATAAAACCACAAGCGTTTAAAGATATAGCGTTAAAAGAGTTGGAGAATTACCCGTCTGTGTCCTATCTTAATGCTACAGTTACTGAAATAATAAAGGGTATAGGTAATGAGCGATTTACTGTCAAAACATCTACTAGTCAGGAATTTGTTTCAGAAAAAATCATACTCGCCACCGGTGTTCAAGAAATATTTACTATACCAAGTATAAGAAAGTTTTATGGGAAAAGTCTATTTAGTTGTCCGTATTGTGATGGCTGGGAGCAAAAGGATAAGCCATTAGTGGTGTTGGCAGAACAAGAAGAGCATGTACTGCATTTGACCAAGTTAATTTATAATTGGTCACAGGATTTGGTTGTATTAACGAATGGAGCTCACTTATCTAAAGAAGGTAAAATGGAGTTACAAAAACACAATATCAAAATTATACCAGAGAAGATAAAAGACCTCATCGGTAAGGATGGGTACTTACAAAAAATAGAGTTTCAAACAGGAGCAACCATTATAAGGTCGGGTGGATTTGTTGCCCCATCTTATTATCGCCCCAATCAGTTTGCTGAGAAGCTTGGCTGTGATATTGATGAAGATGGAAAAGTGATAACAGATGGTGTTGGTAGAACAACTCAAAAAAATGTATATATTGCAGGGGAAACCGAAAGATCTAAACCATCCACTTTAATGATTTCAGCTGCTAAAGGTAATAAAGCTGCTGTTTCAGTAAATACTGATTTAACGATGGAACGCTTTTGATGACGTCATAACACTTGGAATAGGATCTTAGTAAAAACATATCAGCTAATGTATTCTCAAATATTGTGTTAGAGTTACTATAAGAAATGACAAAGAACGGATGATTGTAGAATCCGTTTTTCTTGTTGCAAAAATTATAGTTTTACAAGGGTAATAAAAAAGTGCGGAGGAATAAAAATATGAAACAAGTGGGGACTCTATACTTTTTCTGTGGAAAAATGGGGGCAGGAAAATCAACAAAATCAAAACAATTGGCTAAAGAAAAAAATGCGGTCCTTTTATCTGAGGATGAGTGGCTTTCCTCTCTTTATCCCAATCAGATCACATCATTTGAGGACTATCTAAAATTATCAGCACAGCTCAAGCCGATGGTGAAAAAGCATGTCCAAAACATATTGAGTGTTGGTACGGATGTAGTAATGGATTTTCCAGGTAATACTCAAAAACAGCGAAAATGGTTTTTGGATATAGCGTCAGAGGTCAATGCAAACCATCAACTAATTTTCCTTAATTTAAATAACCAGCAATGCTTGGTTCAAATTGCGCAAAGGCGTAATGAACAACCCGAAAGAGCAGCTTTTGACACGGAAGCGACGTTTATTGAAGTTACTAAATTTTTTGAAGCACCAGAAGCTTCCGAGGGTTTAAATATATGGGAGTTTAGTGGGAAAGAATAACACAGAGTTATCAGGCTCGCTTATTAAATGAACGTCATATTTTTCTTAAACTAACAGGGGTATTA
Source organism: Lysinibacillus sp. G01H (assembly GCF_028872195.1). Classification (NCBI taxonomy): domain Bacteria; kingdom Bacillati; phylum Bacillota; class Bacilli; order Caryophanales; family Bacillaceae; genus Lysinibacillus; species Lysinibacillus sp. G01H. The sequence goes on from NZ_CP118397.1 coordinate 2,042,831, forward strand.
CTTGAAGAACATAGTGCTGTTTAGAAATTAGCTATTATTGTCATTTGTAATTTATGCGGTTTATGAAGAATTTTTTAAAATTATATTGACAAACTATTTTTTTTCTGTAAAATGAAAAACAATTCAAAAATATTTGTATAGAACAAAGGCTATGAAAAGAAGTAGTATCAATTATTTTTACGAACAGAAAGTTACCGGTCGATGAGAGGTGCATGTAAAACAATTGAGAATTCATCTTGGAGCTGTGTACCGAAAGGATTATTCTAAGTAGGCTACGCCGGTAAGCACCCGTAATCATGTGCGAGAGTATCGTCAAATGACCGTACTTCTTAAGGTAAGTAATGTGAATTGCTTATAAATTAAAGGTGGTAACACGAGTTGAATCGTCCTTTTGGTTAATCCAAAGGGGCGTTTTTTTTATTCCTTTTTTGACAAGTATTTGAAAATCTAAACGTATGGGGAGTAAGCATTATGAAAGATAATCATCAAGATTCACAACTAAAGCGGGAATTAAGCACGCGTCATATGCAATTAATTGCACTTGGCGGGTCCATTGGGGTCGGTTTATTTTATGGCTCTAGTTCAACCATTCAAATGGCGGGACCATCTATTTTACTAGCTTATTTAATTGGCGGGTTAGTTATTTTCACCATTATGCGTGCATTAGGTGAAATGGCAGTAGCGGAACCTGTATCAGGCTCATTCAGTATGTACGCGAATAAATATTTAGGACGCTTTGCTGGGTTCTTATCTGGTTGGACATATTGGTTCATGTGGATTGTCGTGGGCATGGCAGAATTAACAGTGGTCGGTGTATATATTAACTACTGGTTTCCAGATATTCCACAATGGGTAACTGCCCTTGTGGTACTTGTGATGATGACGCTTGTAAACTTAGCAAATGTAAAAGCATATGGAGAATTCGAATTCTGGTTTGCGATGATTAAAGTTGTGGCAATTATCGGTATGATTGTTCTAGGACTAGCCATTATTTTCTTCGGTGTCGGCAACCACGGTGAAGCAATTGGCTTTGATAATTTATGGGCACATGGTGGCTTCATGCCAAACGGTTTCCATGGTATTTTAATGTCACTCGTATTAGTTATGTTCTCATTCGGTGGGGTTGAATTAGTGGGTATTTCTGCAGGAGAAGCAAAAAATCCTAGCAAGTCTATTCCATCAGCCATTAACAACATCGTTTGGCGTATTTTAATTTTCTACATTGGGGCGCTAGGCGTTATGATGGTTATTTATCCTTGGAACGAAGTTGGTTCAGAAGGTAGCCCGTTCGTTCAAATTTTCGATTACGTTGGTATCCCTGCTGCAGCTCACATTATTAACTTTGTTGTCATTACAGCAGCAATGTCTGCATTTAATAGTGGCTTATACGGTTCAGGACGTATGCTACACAACTTATCTGTACAAAAAAATGGTCCAGAATATTTTAGAACAGTAAGCAAAAATGGTAGTCCAAGTCGAGGGATTTTATTTTCTTCTGCTGTGTTATTAATCGCGGTTGTCTTAAATTATGTAGTACCTGAAAAAGTGTTCATCTATATTTCTGCTGTTGCGACGGTTGCAGTTATTACAAGCTGGATGATTATTTTATTAGCACAATTGAAATTTAGGAAGTCAAAAACGAAAGAGGAAGTAGCCAAACTGAAATTCAAAATTCCGCTTTACCCACTTTCTACGTATATTGCTATTGCATTTTTATTAATGGTGATTGTGCTAATGGCGTTTATTCCAGATATGCGTGTTGCCCTATATGTCGCACCAATTTGGTTTTTCATCTTATTTATTGGCTACAAAGTAATACATGTTAAGAAGTAGTTACATCTTTTCATATTGATACTTCTACAGCGCAGACATATTGTAAAAAAATTCTGTTGGTATACTCGATTCGTTACATTTATCTAAGGTCTAATCATTTTTATCCATTAGTAAAGAATGTGATGAGTGCCTTTCTTTATGAATAGGTTCATAATAAAATTGATCTGTATTTAGACAAAAAAGGAGGGGCATGATGGGAGTAGTATATTTGGCTGGTGGATGTTTATGGGGCGTACAAGCTTTTATAAAAACGTTACCAGGAGTTACGTTTACAGAAGCAGGAAGAGCGAATGGAACAAGTCGTACGCTTGAGGGCGATTATGATGGATACGCTGAATGTGTAAAAACGGGGTTTGATCCAACAGTTGTATCCATTCGAGATTTAATGAGCTATTTATTCGAAATCATTGATCCTTACAGTTTGAATAGACAAGGACAGGATGTTGGCGAAAAATATAGAACAGGCGTATATAGTGAAAATCCTGAGCATTTAAAAGAGGCGAGGGCATTTCTAAGAGAGAGAAATGATTATGAGCTTATAATGGTTGAAGTATTGCCCCTTACAAACTATGTCAGAAGTGCAGAGGAGCATCAGGATAGATTAACCAGATGTCCAAATGATTATTGTCATATTCCCGCAGAAATTTTAAATAAATATAAATAACGGAATTTACGAGACCTTTCTATGTGCTAAAACGCAGAAAATTAAAGGGAAATGATTAATCTCAGCGAGTGCTATTGATGAAACAAGAAAGCAAATTACTGTTAACCCCGTCCTAACTTGGAACGGGGTTATTCTTATTTAGAAGGGTTAAAATTGTCACTTTACAAAAGCGGAACTATTTAATTTTGATAAAGGGAAGCATTACGATTTTAAGTGAGATTTTCCCCCTAAAGAGCCACAAAAGGTTCAGCAATTCCATATAGAGAGTTTGGATTAAATCATTTTTAGCAAATGGGTATATCAAAACTTTATTACTTACAGCACCCTTATGTTGGTATAAAGTAGTAAATGTAGAAAATTTACATAGATATTACATAGTGTTGAAAGGTTGAATGTTAATATGAAAAAAAGTTGGTTGTTATTATTCCTCATGGTATTGATGTGCGGATGTTCAAATCAATCCAAGGAGGAGACTGGGGTCGAGGCTAGCGTTGAACAAGAAGCAGCTTCTAAGTTAGCACAGGAAAAGCAGTTGGTAGATCGTCAATTATATGAGAAATTATCTGAGGCCGTTGAGACAATAGGCTATACATACGATATGCAAACATTTGCTGAAAATGAGTATAACCAGGGCGTTTTATATTCGGAATTAATCGATTTTGATAATGATGGGGTTCAGGAGGTTTATGCCTTCATGAAGGGAGTAGACTATCCATTATCTGCATATACACATCGAAATAAGGATAATTATATCCAAGAAGTTTGGACGGGAAATGCGAATGGCGAAAGCGCTATTCTATCTTTTTCAAGTGAAGTTGATCAATTGGTCTGCTCAGCCTGTGATATGAATGTGTCTTTAGTCAAAGGTCAGGATGGTCGAACATTCATCAAAATGTTCTCCAATCAAACAAGTCAAGGCACTACGGTGGACAAGATATGGATTTATGCCAAGGAGCCATCTAACTCAGCAATGGAGTTAGTTATTACTGGCTATACAATTGATAATAACAATGCAGTGGGTATCGATTATTTTTTAGATGGTGAAGTAACAGATCAAGCCACATATGACACAGCTTTTGCCCCATATACTGGAGAGGAACGTTCCATACTGATTAGTAATTTTTCCGAGAAAAAATATGGTTTCGATTATACTAGCCCAGCTAGCAATGTTGGCACAGTCCTTGCTGCCCTCTTACCGAGCGTAAATAGTATAGTTGGGCAAGAAGCATTGCTAGAAAAGAAGAAAAGGGAAGAAATCATCGGTGCCTTAGGTGAATTTAATACAGTGAGACGCATCCATCATCAAGACAAACGTGTCGTCCAATCTTTAGTGTTAGATGTTATTCAAAAGGCCAATCTTGACCATGAGTATTCAGACATGAGTGAAATGGTTTTTGATGGGGCCTCCGTCAAAGAAAAATACAAAGAAACATTTGGCGTTGACTTAGATATCGAGAAGATGAATTTCCCTTCCAGAGATAGCCAGTCCATTATGTCTTATGAAGCAGGCAAGTTTTATATCTATCCAACTGGTTTTTATTTTGATGCGATTGACCGCCATTTTCAAGATGTCTATAAAGTCAGAGACGATTTATACTATGTGACCATCTTAGATAATGAATTTAATCATACTGAATACTCGCTCTCAAAGGATACAAACATTACATCAGAGGAAATGTTTGCGCAGGATTTTGCAAGTTGGCCTAAGGAAGCACGGATTTGGCTAAAACCAGGGATACAAAGATATGCTGTGGTGAAATATATGGATGGGGTACCGAAAGTTCAATACCTCGGTGCACAAAACTTAACAGATCAACAAATAGAGGCATTCTAAGTTTCCCTAGCAATCCCCTAGATTGAAATATGGTAAAATGGACAAAAGCATAAGGTTTGGAGGGATGACATTGGCAGAAAAAAGATTAAAAGTTTGTGAAAATGGACATCGATTTCACAAAAGCACAGATTGTCTAAGCTGCCCTACCTGTGATCGGGAAAATAAACCTAACAGTGGCTTCCTTTCCAAACTAAGTTCACCTGCAAGAAATGCATTAGTGCACGCAGGTATTGATACGTTGGAAAAACTATCTATGTACACGGAAAAGGATATCTTAAAATTGCATGGTATTGGACCAGCCTCCTTACCGATTATGAGATCATCATTGAAAGAAGAAGGCTTGTTATTTAAATAAGTGAGGGGGAAGACAACAATGTCAACGAAGGAATTATCACAAGAGCAAACCGAGGAACTAATCAATACTTTGCAAGTTCGCTTCGAGAAAAATACATCTCGTCATGAAGGGCTTGATTGGGCAAATGTCCAAGCTAAGCTAGAGGATAATAGGGAGAAACTATGGTCGCTCCACGAAATGGAGGCAACAGGTGGTGAACCAGATGTAGTAGGCTATGATGCAAACACGGATGAGTTCATTTTCTATGATTGTTCTGCGGAAAGTCCTAAAGGTCGCAGAAGTTTATGTTATGACCGTGAAGCATGGGAATCTAGAAAAAATCATAAGCCTGAAAATACGGCAATGGATGTTGCCAAGGAAATGGGCATTGAGCTGTTAACAGAGGAGCAATATCGCCAGCTACAGGAGCTTGGCAAGTTCGATTTAAAAACATCAAGCTGGGTACAAACACCTGACAACATTCGCAAACTCGGCGGTGCCATCTTCTGCGATCGTCGCTATGACATGGTCTTTATGTACCACAATGGAGCAGAATCCTACTACGCAGCAAGAGGCTTCCGTGGATCGTTAAGAGTTTAAAAAATAAAGGCATATGCCGATCTGCGGATGAGCATATGCCTTTTTCTATGGAAATATAGTTAGGCCAATGTCTTTCTAGTTAGCTATAACCTTTATTTAGTGTATGATAAACTAAAAGGGGAGGTGGAGAATTATGTTAAATTGTTTGAAAATTATTTTTTCCATCACAGGCATATCTCTCGCAGTTTACGGACTAGTCACACGAGATTTCCAATTGAATTACCTCATGATATTGTTCTTAGGCCTTTTCATGTTCACTTTAGGCATTCAAGAATTCCAAAAACAGCGAACAGTTTATGGTTGGTTCCTAATGGGGGTATCTATATTTTCAATCTATGTGTCCGTTCAAAGCTTTGTCTTGATTTAAGGGAAGCAGCCACTGTTAATTTTCGTAATACCATACATCGATCAAGTTCTTCCAGCCATTTTCATTAATCACTTTCAACTTATATAATGGCCCTATATTTGTATGGTATTCAGTTGAAATTTGCATGGCATTTTTTTATACTGTTGATATCATCAGCATGTTCAATAGTCCGTCTCTTTATCTCACGATTTGCCCCTTGTCCCATCACAATTACTTTTTGAATTTCATCAGGAAATTCAAACGTTTTTCCCTCCGTTTTAACCGTTTCATTACACTCTACAAGAATTAACAAAACGAATAATAAGAATATTTATAGAGTAGATTTAAAGCTAATCATTTGATGGGGCAGACCGCTCGTCGCTCATACTAAAGGTTTTATGCTATAATTTACATAAATTACATAATGAGGTGATAAGATGGAGAATGAAAAATTAGTGTGCAAGGTTTGTGGTCGAGATAAATTTACGACTGGACAGGTGGGAGGTACTACAAGCCAAGGCAATATAAGACCTATTGGCGCAATTATGGCGGTAGGGTCACCACTCCAAATGACTTTTTGTAAAAACTGCGGGGAAGTTGCTTCATTTAAGGTGGTAAAACCACAGAATTTTAAATAATCGTTGAAAGGGTCACTGATAGGAAAGTGATCCTTTTTATATAGTGGACGTTTAAAAGGGGATAAGATTTAAAAGCATACATGATGCTCGACTTTGGTTATTTGAATACCATGATATGAAACCAGCCTTACAAGACAAACACCCTCTAATTGGTTAAAGGGTGTTTTGCTAATACATACTAGATAGAACTTCGATAAGCTCTTAAAGTTGAATGTAAGTTTGAATTCGAACTTGCGATTGTTTTTTTATAGTTATACATACCTAATGGGCTTAAATGATTAGAACTAGATCCTAATAAACCTTGCTTTACAGCACTTTTTAACGTATCAATTTGTTTGGTAGATAATTTAGAAGTTTTACTTTCTTCAAGAATTTTATTTACATTATTTATTTTTTCTTGATCCTCTTTTGATGTAGCTTTAACTTCCTTGTTCATTTGTCGCGTCAACCCATAATACTTAGACGAGGATCTACGTGACATTAAATATTGCATATTAGAAAATTTTGTCGTCATCATGATAAATTGTCACCTTCCCATTCACATTTTTAGTTCCATAGTTGTTATCGTACTGAACTTGAAAAGATTTAGTATATTTACTTTTTTTAGTAATTGATTTTCAAGTTTAATCAGACCAGATGATGGCACCTGTAAGCATTGAAAAAACGTTGAGACATATTATCAAGAACACAGTATTAAGTCAGTTGGATATAAACTATCATATCTACCACTGCCGAATAAGCATATATTGAATATGAAAGTAAGCGTTAATTACTGTTTATTTTGCAATCAATATATATTTAACGGATGGATTGAATTACAGAAGGAAAAAAAGTAATAGGTAAAGAATATTTATTGTAGAAGACCTGTTAAAACTAGATGAGTTTGTTGATAGGAGGGATACAATTTAACAAGTAATTTGTGATGATAGAGCTCTAAGTAAAATGAGAAGTCTGCTGCAAAAACAAAGAATAATTCTATGCTGTTAATAATTAACAGTACTATTAACGTTTGTTAATAGAAACGACATTAAATGGCTATAAAAATTAATAATTGAAGATGAAAGTACTTATTCCAAACTAAACTAAGGAGTGTTATTTTGAAAAATATTATAATTAGTATAGTATTTTTATCAAGTTTTGTCGTTTCATTTCTTTCAGTAAATACAGTCACCTTTGCTGCAGTGGATTTCTCTGATATTGAGAATTCCTATGCAAAAAATGCTATCAACGAGTTAGTGGAAAAAGGCATTATAAATGGTTATCCAGATGGTGAATTTAGACCAACATCAGCAATTACAAGACAAGATTTTGCTATAATTTTAGCGAAAGCACTGAATTTGAATCTAACTAACTCTCCAAGTACTCCAACATTTACCGATATTCCAACAACTCATTATGCTTATCCAGCTATCGAAGCAGCAGTTAAAGCTGGATTAATAAATGGGACAGGTGATGGGAAGTTCGGGGTTGGCTCAGGTTTAACACGTCAAGAAATGGCTACTCTATTTGCTAGAGCATTAGGTGGCGAATCTATTGGCCTTGGCGAGCAGCTTACTTTTGATGACCAACATAAAATTTCTGCTTGGGCAAGGGATGCGGTAGGTTTTGCAGTAGCATCAAACCTAATGACAGGCGATACATTAAATCGTTTCAATCCACAAGCAATAGCTGAAAGACAACAAGTTGCCCTTGTTGCGTCTCGGTTTTTAAAGCAGATTGATAAAGTAACACCAGAACCAAAGCCAGAACCAAAGCCAGAACCAAAGCCAGAACCAAAGCCAGAGCCAAAGCCAGAGCCAAAACCGGTGCCAAAACCAGAGCCAACCCCAACCCCAACCCCAACCCCAGATCCTACACCAACACCAAGTGTAATTCCTGTAGTCGGGATTACATTGAATGAGGTAATAGAAAATCTTCAAATTGGTGAAACAAAGACACTAACAGTAACGGTTGTACCTGCAAATGCGACAAATAAACTTGTGAGATGGTCTTCATCAGATCTGAACGTTGCAACTGTTAACGGGCAGGGGAAAGTAATAGCGACTGGTATAGGGACTGTGACCATAACAGCAACAACGGTAGATGGATTAAAAACAGCTTCAGTTACTTTCACAGTGACCCATAGCAATGGTGCAGCGATTACTGGCGTAGGAACGTCATCATCTGTTTTACAAATGGGAGAGACTACTAGTAGAACAGCAGAAACAACCGAATCAGGCACCATAACCTGGTCATCAAGCAATACTAGTGTTGCAACAGTTCATTCTAGTACAGGTGAAATTACTGCTCACACACCGGGCACAACAACCATTTCGTATACTAGTAGTAATGGTAAAATGAATTCTGTGAGTCTCACTGTATATGATGAGGCAACAGCAAAAAGCCCAACATATTCGCAAGTACTGCAAATGGACGAAGTGATAACAGCTTCAGTAGGAGCAGGCTTATCTGCAACAGCAACAAACAAAAGTTTTGTAGCTGAACCAACAAGTGTAGCGACAGTGAATGCTACAACTGGCCAAGTAACAGCTATAAGTGCAGGTAGCTCAGTTATTACGTATGTAGGAATGGATGCTAATGGCGTAGTAATTGAAAAAGGTACGACAACTGTGACAGTTCATCCACAAGCAGCAGTAGCTGCAATACCCATGGTGCCAGCACCTTATTCAGTTATTGGCTGGGGCTCAGCAGCAACTAATTTCACGCCTTCAGGAGTCGGACAATCCATCATCTGGACTGTAACAAATGGTACAGGAGCTGCGATAATTCAGCAAAGTACAGGGGCTATAAGAGGTGTTACAGCTGGTGATGTAACGGTAAACTATAAAATAGTGGATAATAATACTAGAGTAGTGGCTTACAAGTCAGCACCCGTAACGGTAACAATTCCAGATACACCAAGAGTTAATATTTCACCACCATATGTTGATGGGGGGACAATTGGTGGATCTTATGCCATGTCAACTATTGTGAATTTGACGGTTGCCATAACAGGGGAAAACAATTCAACTGTCATTTTCAGTAATCCGAGAAGCAATGATGACAATATTGCCACTGCAACGATCACGGGTCCAAATCCTTCTGGACATGTTTTTTTAAATGTAGAGAAAAATGGTATTGGGGAAGCGCAGATAACATTTGATTACACAGATATTAACAATAAAACTGGGTCGATGACATGGACTTTTAATTTCCAATAGAACTAATTTTACAAGCTAAAGGATGCGTCTATGGACGTGTCCTTTTCTAGTGACTTTCATTCGTTTGAAAGTGGTTTACGGTAATCTATTATATTGAAAAGCTTGAAATAGAAACAATGATGGGAAATTATATAAAGATAGTCTTTTCATCAATTCTTACATCAATAACTACAAGGGTAATAAATAAATTTGAAATAGATTTTGTCAATACGAATATTTTACTCTTGGCATATCTATTGTTATTATGGTTGGTTTCTTTAGCTATAATTTTATGTTCACACTAAAAAGAGATAGAATAGAAATTTTATATTTGTTCTATTCCATTTCTAGTGGTCGTCTCAGAGAACAAAAGTTAATTCTCTGCATCGGTGAAAAACAACACATGCTGTGCCTACCCCTTAGAAATTATTATAATTTGTAATTATTTACATTTCCGAAAAGTATTAATTTATTTAATTAAAAATATATGTCAATTAGTCGTTTAAAAATAAATAAGATATAGGAGTTGATATAATTAATAAAACAAAGGTTTATAAAGCGTTATTAATTTTGTTACCCATTAGCTTACTATTGAATTTATTTTTTGTAGTGACGTTTATAGAAAATAATTCGAGGAAACAAGAATACTTCATTTATAACCTAAACCTCAAATTATATGAATTAAATTTAGCAATAAACAATCAAAAAGAAAATGATTTTCAGGACCCTCAAATTGTAATGATTCAGCTAGATAAGGTAAAAGGTCTTTTAGTTGATTCGGTAATAACTAATAATTTCGCAAGTAGTGTGTTGAATGATAAAGAAAAAAAGATGCTACTGAGCATATACAATTTTTTAGAACCTTTGCCAAAAAGTGATTTATTTGAGGTAGAAAAATGGGGAAAAGCGGATACAGAATATATTTTAAGGGTTGGAGAAGCATTGAGTTTGTCTAACTATACTGCTAACAGCTTCCCTGAGCAAAATTGGAGTTCAGTTGTAAAACAATGGGAACAACTGGTTAAGGCATTTGAAACTGATTTTAATTAAGAAAACGTTGAGAGGATGCAGGGCAGATTGTTACTTGGACCATGGACAGAAACCATAAGTCATGATTAGCATGGGATATCGCAGTTTGCCCCCACACTCTTTATATGATGTGACAACACTAAGTCGAGTCGGTGCTATTGCAATAAAGCTTAGTATTACATGGGGTGGAGATTGGACAGCGAACATTGATCGTCCACATTTTGAAGTTAAACCAACTTGGATTATGCCAAAAGAATATAAAATTGAAGGACAAGTGATTATTCCCACTATAGCAAATACCAAGTGTAATTAATTGTGGAGGACAATACAGCTAAATCGATAGTGAAGGATGATGATACAATGGGATTTACGAATGAAATACTCAAAGCTGCAGCTTTTGATTACCTTAAGCAAGCAGTGGACAAAAAGCTTATCGATAAATCACATCCAGATAAATTTGATGCTGGTACATTGACGGATAGTGATTTTGAAGGTTTGAAGATTATAATTGCACATCGTAGCGCTTAACAGTAGATGCTCGTTAACTTAATTGGTAATGGGCTTTTTTATGTTTCTACTTACTGTCTCTCTTACTTTTTACATAAAATCAGAAAATCTCTTAGTGACCAAATGAAGAAAAGTAATGGTAAACCAGTAATGAATAAAAATCCTAAAATGAATGAAGCTATAGGGATTTCTCCGGTATCAGTTGCCATAACACCGATAAAAAGCCCTAATGGACTAGTCGCACAAAAAATCAATAAATTGGTCACGCAGGTAATGATAAAGATAAAAAATGGGTATACATAATAATCCAAACGATGCGAACGTCATTTAACTCGCCTCAATTTCAATTCTGGAAATTTCCCCTTAGAATGTTACACCTTTAAAATCTTAACAATGTATTGCTCTAATTCATATATGTAATTATTTCCATAAACTAATACGTGATAAAATGTAAAGCCACTATCCGTTACACAAAAAAGTCACCAAAATCACGAAAAAGTCACATTCCTCCCGAAAACCCACGAAATCAGGCGAAAAGCATGTCTTTGTACATTCACACAAAACCTTGCTATAATAAGGTTTGCGAATACATATGAAAGAGGGTAAAAGCATGAACGCTTATGATGAATATATGAAGCAGGTTGTGAAGCCGATGCGTGAGGAGCTTGTGGAGGCTGGTTTTACGGAGCTAACGACTGCGGATGCGGTGAATGAATTTATGGCGGAGACGAAGGGAACATCGTTAGTGGTGATTAACTCGGTTTGTGGTTGTGCGGCAGGGCTTGCTCGTCCAGCGGCGCGTGAGGCAATTGCAGCGGTGAAGCCAGATCATCTTGTGACGGTGTTTGCGGGGCAGGATCCAGAGGCGACTGCGGCGATGCGTGGTTATTTTGAGGATGTGCCACCTAGCTCACCATCTATGGCGATTTTAAAGGATGGGGAGTTGGCTTACTTTATCCCACGTGAACAAATTGAGGGATTCCCTGTGGAGCAGATTGTCTCTCATTTAACTGGCGTGTTAGAGCAAACATGCGAGAACTAAAAACGATAGTGACGACAGCGGGCAGACCAGATGATGTATCGATGGCGCTCGCTGCTTTTGCGTGTCAAGAATTAGGTGCTACGTTTGAGCCACGGAACAAGCGCTCTGTTCGCAAAATTTCGCAGGAGTTGCAGGCACATGTGATGGTCGCTGGGAAGAATCGCTTCGAGTATTATGCCTATGGGACGCAGGAGTCGTTTTTCTTTCACCCCAATTCTGCGGCGTTTCGATTAAAGCGTGTTGCCCGTGGTGAGGCAGAGCCTTTTTTGGAAGCGGCACAGCTTCAAGTGGGGGATTCGGTGTTAGATTGTACGTTAGGTTTAGCGGCAGATGCCATGTTAGCGGCTTATACAGTGGGTAAAGCAGGTCGTGTTGTCGGACTAGAAGCGAATCCAAATGTAGCGTTTATTGTTAGACAGGGGATGCAAGCCTATGATACATCCGGGCTACCGTTAACTGCCTGTATGCGACACATCGAGGTAATACAGTCAGAGGCTGTTCGCTATTTAAACACCTTACCAGACAATGCATTTGATGTGGTTTATTTGGACCCGATGTTTGAGAAGGTTATTGAAGAGGCCAATAATTTTCAGGCACTACGGCTAGCAGGGGAGCATGTCACATTAACCGATGAATGGGTTCATGAAGCCAAACGTGTAGCGAAAAAGCGTGTGGTGTTAAAGGCACATTTTCGCTCAGAGTGGTTTGCGACCTATGGCTTTCAGCAGCATGAACGGATAACTGCAAAATTTCATTATGGTGTGTTAGAGGTATAGAGGCTTGTTCTTGAGACAAGCCTTTTTTTAGTATATGGTAATAAAAGAGGATGGTGGAATAATATGGTGAACAATGATAGGCGAACTCCCTTTGAGCTAGAATTGCTGGCTAATGCACAATCGTTGATCTGCACGAAACCTCCTATTCCATGGGCGTATGAAACTAGCATTGCTGCCAATGGTGTTTTGGCTTGCGGTTGGGATCATGAGGAAAACATCGTGCTAATTAGTGGCTCTGGCTATAGTGTCACTGAGCCTATAACAGGTCGTCGACTTCATCGACAACGAGATGTGGATGAAACCTATGACAGAATGAGTGAAGACCGTTTATCGTTTCAATTACCTCAGGGGTCAATATCTATTTTCGGCTTTGAAGCTGGGGATGGGATTCATATGACAGCAGATGGCTGGCAGGTTGAAGTTATTTATCCTTGGTGGCCACGTGCAACAGTAGTACTCGATTATCTATATACAACTAATTATACTTATTTAAAAAATGCGACAGCTATTGATTTACAGCGATTGGATGGCATGATTAAAGGTGGATTTTCTCCATCTGGCAAGCATTTAATAATAATGGGCTCAGGCGGTGCATTGATTTATTCGAGAAAGGGGTGAGGTCATGGATGATGAACAGAATGGCTATGTTTCCATATGGGTTGGTAATTTTACAAGCGAAGAACAGTTACATACATATCTTGCCACTGTCTATCAGGGAGAAGATGAAACGGACGAAGCCTTTTCACAAAAGTTAGCAAAGCTTTTTTTACCAGAAAATCAGCACCGAACTTGTGAGGAAGAGTTTAAAGCACTTTATGATGAGTTCTACAATCAATTTGAATACGATTTCGGCTTAACCTTCAACGAGGATTTTTGTGAAGCGCTATTTTACGAAGCAGCTTCAAATCAACTTAAGCAACTACTTTGTGATGAATTTTCCTATTCGCAGCAATTTAAACATCAAGTGCTAGCCAAAATGGGGAATGAACTACAGAAAGCTTATAATGCAATAATTTTACTATATGACATGAAATATGAGGGTCACATTCAATCTGTAAGCCATGAAGCGTTTCATATCGATTTTGTATGCTCTATTAAATTGCAGGAAATGTGATGAAAGGAGATTTTGATAATGTCACCAGCAAAAATTCCTCGTTAAGCCCGTGGTCCACCTTGGTTCAATAACAACGATCTTATTATAAAAGGAGCGATGTAAATGATTGGACCAAGAAAAAAGACAAGTGATGAACGCATGCAGATTGCCTATTCGATTGCGCAACAAGTTATCGCAAAATATGGGGCAAATGTTCGAGCAATTGGTATTTATGGCTCGCTGGCTAGAAAAACAGATGGCCCGTTTTCCGACATTGAGCTTAAGTGTATCTGTCATCAATTAGATCACAGCTATAGCTATGAATGGACAGCAGGAGATTGGAAGGCAGAGGTCAATTTCGATCAGGCAGAAGTGATTATCGAAGAGGCAATAACGGTTGAGGAAGATTGGCCATTAACAAATGGGAAGTTTTTCGATTTACAGCCACTTTATGATCCTTCGGGCTTTTTTTTAGAACTCAAAGACAAAGCGGCCACTGTGGAGAATGCCCGATTTAAGGAAGCAATTTGCAAAACCATTGTAGAAGAAATGTATGAATACATGGGAAAATTAAGGAACATAGCTGTTCAGGGTCCCACCACATTTTTGCCGATACTAGCGATGAAAATAGCGATGACAGGTGCCATGATAGTAGGATTACACCATAAGCAGTGCTATACAACATCTGCACAAGTATTACCTGAGGCTTTAGCGATGGATGATCAGCCACACGGGTTAAAAGCATTAGCTGAAATGGTCATGACTGGCAATCTAACGAATCCTCAGCAAATCATAGCTGCCTGTGAAAACTTTTGGCAAACACTTCTCCAATGGACAGCTGAAAAGGGCTATCAGATTAAATGCTCTAAGGAGATTCCTTGGTAATTTTTTATAGAGCTTTACATTTATAGTATAAGATGCTATAATAGAAAACGTGCTATTTTAGGTAGCATATTTCCGTAATCTGGCATTCTGCTTTTTGTTTTTGTAGATACTTATTCACACTGGCGCATGCTTTGGGGCTGCAAGGACGCAAAAGATGGTAGGGTTTGCGTTGCTTAAGTTAGAAGGCACACAGTGGAATTTTACCGCGGTGATGAAACGAATTTGGTTTCAAGATAATATTCCCCAGACGATTGGGTTGAGACTTTTACAATTTACGAGAATGTTACCTATAAATACTAAAGGGGTAGTTTCGCAACAGCGAGGCTGCCCCTTGTCTAATTTTAAAGCCTGTCATGTTCAACCATGACAGGCCTTTTTGGTATACATTACCGTTTACTCTCTTCCATAAATAAGTGATAATAAAAGCATGAATTTTGGTAAAAATCTAAATTCTGCATAAAAAATCAGAAAAATCAAAAAGGTGAGGGATGTCAATGGGAAATATCGACACACTATCGACGAATGTCGTGACACAATTAGAAGAAATGGTTACACGGCAAGACAGTATGGATCAGCTAGTATCACGCTATTGCCAAGAAAGACTGCTTTATCGTCTATCTGTATCCTCCTATGAAGATCAATTTTATCTAGATGGGGATCTACTTTTATTTGCTTTAACAAATGGTTTGGTGAACCCTTCCAAAGAAGTCACGCTGACAGCGCAAGCAAGCGTTCATCAACACGATATAGTGAAACAGGCCTTTAATGAAATTTGCTCACTAGCAATACCAGCGGATGGTATTGAATGGAATGCACAGCAGATCAAATCGTCCGTATCGAATGACAATATTCAACTAAGCATACCAGCTACATTGGGCAAAATGACAGTATACATAGAAGTAAGGATTACCTTTAAAGAAAGATTGCGAATAACACCAAAGACTATTATTTTTCCGAGCTTGCTAGACAATAAGGCTGCGGTGGTTTATACATATCCAACAGAATTCGTGCTTGCACAAAAATTTATCGAAATTTACCAGTACCCAGCATTAGAAAAGACTGAAAAAACAATAAATGAAGTACAACAATTGTTACAAACGCAAACTATTGAAGGACGAAGATTGCAGGCATATATTGTGGACTTATTTGATCGACATCATTTTACAATCGAGCTAACTTCTACACTCGAGATGTCAGGGATTCTGAAACAATTCTTTATCCCTATTTATGAAGCTATTTTGGCTGAGGACGAATTTTTCAAGCAATGGAACAATCGAGTATGGCAATGAGGAGAGGGACCCGCAAATCATCTACGGTTTGCGGGTTTTTGCATGGCTATTATTCAGTAATTTATTAGGGGAATACATTTGTATGTCCCATGAAGGGTCTCTTCTTTTTATTAAAATGTAGGCTAAAGTGTATCTGTTGCACGAATAGATAAAGTTGAATCGTATTATGTCATGAAGGAGGTTAGGTGAAAAATATGATAAAGTTTGCTGGCTTAAGTGTGCAAGAAATTGTTCAAACATATAGTGACACCCTTATACGAATTGCTGTGCAACAGACCAAAAATATGGCTGAGGCAGAGGACATTGTGCAGGAGGTTTATATGACACTGATGAGGCAGAACAAGCCCTTCGCTCATGAAGCACATTTAAAGGCTTGGCTCATAAAGGTGACATTCAATAAGTGCAAGGATTATTTTAAGTCTTCACGGGTGAAGAAGACGATACCCATTACAGAAGAAATGGCCTTTATTGCCAAAGAGGAGCAGATGGTTCTTACTGAAATTTTTGAGCTTCCTCCAGAAGAGAGAGTCATTGTTTATTTACATTATTACGAGGGCTATACAACAGCAGAGATGGCTGATTTATTAGAGATCAACGTAAATACAGTAGGCTCAAAGCTCCGAAGGGCACGAATGAAGCTGAAAACGATTCTAGAAGAGGGGAGCAAAGTATGGTGAATGCTTATAAGAATGTGATGAAGCAGATTCATGCTTCTGAGGAATTTAAGCGTAAAATGCAGGAAGAGATGATGGAATATGAAAAGAGGTCCTTTATGAAAAAAGTAAGAATTAGTGTTGGAAGCTTAGTAGCCTGTGCAGTGATTGCTGTCCTTGCTATGGTAAATATAAATCATGACACACCAATTGATTTGACGGAGAGAATTGTTGCGGACCATTCAGCTCCTGCGGCAAGTGCGCTAGTAAATATCGAAGGGACCATTACAGAAGTCGGAGCAGATGGGCTGAGCTTTACATTGGATAACGGTATGAAAGTAGTCGTGACAGACAAAACCAAAATAGGAATAGATGGACCGACAGCACCACCGAAGGAGGAACAGCTATTTGAGCCTACTTTTAGAGTAGGTAATTTAATTGGCGGCTATACAGAAGATACCTCCTCAAACCCAGTTCAGGCTGCTGCCATTTATACAAATTGGAATTTTGAACATCCAATACGATAAAGATTTAGATACTCAAAAAAGAATTTCCTAAGGGAGATTCTTTTTTTATATCTTCCGATTAACTATTTATTCCTTTTTATCCTAAAAACGAGATTGAATAATACTATTTATAAAGAAATGATTATTTTTATACAAAAAAGTATTGTCTAAAGAGAATATTGTCACTATAATTTACGTAATAGTCTTACATTTCCGAATTGCGAAAAATAATACGCATTATGGAAAAAATATCATACTAGGGGGATGGGCTATGAAAAGAAATTTAATGGTGTTGCTTACAATTATGGCAGCTTTCACGCTAGTTTTAGCGGGTTGCGGCTCGAAAGACAATACATCATCAGGTGATGGAGATAGTAAAAAAGTTTATAAGGTAGGTACTGAGGCTACATTTGCACCTATCGTTTCTCTTGATGATAAAGGGAATATTGTAGGGATTGATGTGGATGTGCTACAAGCAATCGCGGATGAAATGGATTTTGAAGTGAAGTGGGAAAGTATTGGTTGGGAGCCTGTATTCCAAACAATTAAAAATGGTGAAACAGATATTGGTGGTGCAGGGATTACCATTACGGACGAGCGTAAGGAAACATTTGATTTTACTGAGCCGTATTACGAATCTCAATTATTAATCGTGGTGAAAGAAGATTCAAAGATCCAATCATTGGATGAATTAAAAGACAAAAAGATTTCAGTACAAATTAATGCAACTGGTCATATGGCTGCCAAAAAGCTACAGGGTGAATCTAGTCCCAACATTTTTGCTTTCGAAAATCAACCAATTGCTATTCAAGAGATGCTGAATGGCAACGTAGAAGCGGCGATTGGAGATAATTCAGTTGTTTATGAATATATCAAGGCACATCCAAATGACAAAATCAAAGTAATTAAAGATGATTCCTTCGAAAAAGAATACTATGGTTTCATGGTTCAAAAGGGGAACAAAGAGCTTTTAGATAAGTTAAATGAAGGCCTTAAAAAGATTAAAGAAAACGGTAAGTTAAAAGAAATTACAGGTTCAGACTTTTAGTAATAAATAAACCGTAGAAGCTCACCTCATGGGGAGTTCTACGGTTATTTTTTAGGTGCTAATCTTGCGCTTCAGCAACTGTTTTGACCCGTTCTAAAAATTGTACGACTTCTTTGTCCGATGCAAACAATAAAAATAATTTGACGAACCATTTTAACGCATTATTTGTTACGGTATAAGTAAAGGAAGTCACTGTTTCATTTATTTTGTTTAAGTCATAGTAAGCCGTAATTTCAAACATATTAGCGAGTACTTTCAATATTTTTTTATCAGGTGTATTCGAATTCATACGCTTCGATACGTTTTCCTTCTTTATATTTTTGGCGATAAATAACTGCCAACCACTTCTTCCGTTACTTTTACAGGCTTGTTTTCAATTACCTGTGGCATAATCTTCTGCATATCAGCTAAAGAGCCATCAAGTAATTTCCAAACGTTTTCGATGGGGGCATTTATGTTTATTTGTCCTTGTTTTCATCCAAACACCTCAACTATAGTCACATGATTATTAACAATTTGAAGAGATGAGGGAGAGAAAAACAAAAAAGATTGAAGCCGATGTAGCTCCAACCTTCTTATTTGCACTGACAGGTCTACTTTATTAGGTTTGCTGATGGGGAGACTAATCCTATTAATGGAATAGCTATGCGTTAGTTTTCATCTTTTATTTTCCAGTCGTTGTAAACGATATCTTGAAGTACATTTTTCAGTTGTACAAATTGCTGCTCCGAGATATTAGATTGCTTCATCACTTGGCGGGACACTTCAGGTAGTTTCCTTCTTACATCTACGCCTTCCTTAGTTAAATATATTTTCATTAATCGTTCGTCCTCCTTAGAACGCTCACGACAAATGTAATTCTTTGCCTCTAATTTTTTTAACAACGGTGTTAATGTTCCTGAATCTAAAAATAAACGTTGGCCCAATTCTTTCACCGTTATCTGTTCGTTTTCCTCTAAAGCTAATAAAGTGATATAGCCTGTATAAGTAAGATCGTAAGGCTTCAATAATAATGTATATTGCCGAGTGATTTCCTTTGATGTTGCATACAAAAGAAAGCACAGCTGATTATCTAAATGATTAGGCATAAAAATCCCCTCTTAAAGTTCTTCTTCTACCATTTATATTAAAAATAAAGTTCCTACTTGTCAAACGCAATTAAATTGTGTACAATTCAATTTGTGGAAATTAGATTGTATACAATTTAATTAATAACAAAAGATAAGGGGTTTTCAGTTATGAAAGAATTATACGCAACTACAATGATTAATGAAGGTGGCCGTAGTGGCACATCCTATGCAGAAGATCAATCTTTATCGTTAAAAATTGCACCACCAGGCTCCAAATTAGCCGATGTGACAAACCCAGAACAATTATTTGCGGCTGGCTATAGTGCTTGCTTTAATAGTGCATTAGATTTAATTAAACGCCAAAAGAAACTAAAAAATGCATCAACAATTAAAGTAACAGTGAAATTAATGGAGCAAGCTTCTTTTGACTATGTGCTTGCAGTGGAAATCGAAGGGCATATTGAAGGACTAGCAGTGGAGGAAGCACAGGAATTATTAGAGGTCACACATACGGTGTGCCCATATTCAAAAGCCACAATGGGCAATATTAATGTAACAATAAAAGCAGTTTAAATTGTGAAAAGAGGGAAACTACATGTTATCAACTACATCATTAAAACAAATTATGCAAATGCGTAAATCTGTTCGTAAATACAATGCAGAGACTAAAATTCCGCGTGAAACAATCATGCAGCTGTTGCAGGATGCTACTTCAGCACCTTCTTCAAGTAATATGCAGCCATGGCGCTTTCTTGTGATTGATGATAAGGAAATTCAGAAGAATATTAACTTCTTTTCATTTAATCAAGAGCAAATCGAAACAGCCTCTGCTATTATTGCTGTCATTGGTGATATAGAGATGTATGTAAATGCTGAGGAAATCTATGCAAAAAATGTGGAGCTGGGCTATATGCCAGAACCAATTGCCAATAAGCTTGCACAAGATGCGCTGACAATGTATGGTTCAGCACCAACAAAAACATTAGAAAATATCGTACATTTTGATGCTGGCTTAGTATCGATGCAAATCATGCTATTAGCGAAGGAAATGGGCTATGATACCGTTCCGATGGGTGGGTTTGATAAAGCAAAATTCGCTGAATACATGGAATTACCAGCAAATGAAATTCCTATCTTATTATTAGCCATTGGTGAAGCGGCAGCCCCAGCATATGGTTCTTCACGCCTACCAATAGACCGCATTGTTCGCTTTAATAAATAATTTCAAGCAATGTCCTTGATACACGTGAGGACATTGCTTTTTTAAAGATTTTTTAGGAGTGAATAGGATGTCTTCATTAACTTTTATTTTAAGCTTAGTCGTAGCAGCTGAGCATTTGTATATTATGTATTTAGAAACGTTTGCTACTACTTCTAAAAGAACAGCAAGAACATTTAATCTGTCTGAAGTAGCGTTAGAAAATGGAAATGTTCAAGTTCTTTTCAAAAATAAAGGCGTTTATAATGGTCTGATTGCGATCGCCTTATTGTATGGATTATTTTTGTCACATCAGCAAACGGAAATGGTCGCCATTTTTTTAATCTTTGTAATTATTGTCGCTTTGTATGGTAGCTTAACAAGCTCTAAATCGATTCTATTAAAACAAGGTGGACCTGCTATTTTAGCACTTATTAGTTTATTTTTTTAAAGGAATCCCTACAGAATGCGTAAGATGTTTTTATTTTTATTTAATCATAAAAACTTAATGTAAACTTGTCACCCTATCCTACACATCAGGAGCTTTATCAAAGATATAAGCAGAAGCCAAAGCAACAGCAAAGGTATTTGGATACTGTTCTTTTTAAATAAATGCTTGATGCATCTATAACTGTTAGAAAAAGTATTATTGTTCAATGAGTTAAAAAGATTAAATGATATAATTTTTGATGGAAATATTCTTCGAGCTATTACCTACCATCGATATACGCTCAGCTAAGCGAAAGCTAGGACAGGACAACTTTAATTTCAATTAAAACACTCATGTAGAGAGTAGTTGTTTTTTTGCTATAGGGTCATTGAAGGTAGTAATGCTTATTGCAAAAATGGGTATAATTTGAAATAATTTAATGAAACACTCGTAAATGGGAGGGCGAAAATGCGGTACTTTACAGGTTACAGCTTGTTAATAATGTTCACCTTGTTGTTTTTAATTGGATGTGCAGGAGTTGAAAAGGAAAAATCCCCATCAGATACTAAAATAACCATTGAGCCCTACAACATGAGTGAAAAAGAAACCTTACTCATCAGTAAAACAGGTGTAGAGCAAATTAATTTTTTCAAGTTGAATGGCACTTTGAAAGAAGATGATGATTTGCAATTTTCAGTGGAAGTGTTTGAAAATGGGAAGTTTAAAGAGGAGTTACTAAAGACTTGGGGTGAACTCGAAACAAAATATAATGATAGCCTTATTTCTTTTGGAATAAGTGACAGTAGGGACGAAGACCATTCTTTAAAACTGTTAAATGGTATACCTTCTGGGCTTGCCACAACATTTTATTCGAATAACATGACAACTTCATCTTTCAGCTTACTAATTGACGAAAAAATGACTTTAGAAAAAAATAAACCTATTTATTTAACAGCGTGGCTAGGCACTACTAAAAACGAACTATATTCTGGTAGAGGCAGAAATGGGGAACTACCCCCGGGTATTGAAGGAGCTGAACTTGCATATTTTTACAAAGTTCTATGGACGGATAAATAAAAGAGATAAGTTCTATCAAATCCAAAATGTTTGTAGGTAGGCTTGTGATATATCTGCTTTGACACCCTGTTTTGTCGCAACCTGTTCAGAAGTTTTTGGTAAAACACTGAGTTTACCATCTGTCTCAAGTAATGCATATTGTACATCTTGTACGGAGAAAATAGCTTGTTCGCGTAACATCATTGTTAACTCTTCCATATGCATTCTATTTTTTATAAAGGCAGACTCTAAAAGATGTGAATTAACTTGTGTAAAAAGCTCCAAGAGTATACGACAAACAATTGATAAAGTTATATTTTTTTTAAAATAAATAATAAAAGCCAAGAGGACTACGACTCTTGGCTAATTATCTATTGAAGATATTTTGAATTTTGTTGTTGATTATTAATTGCTTGGAAAGGTTAAATGATTGTACAGAGATTTGTTTACAAGCGGTGGTGTTAATGTCTTGTAATAGTGCTATTACTAAGCAAATTTTGCAACATATGTACAGAAATTTGTGAATCATGTGCATAGCATTGTTGAAAATTTCAATATGCATATTGCCAAGAATATGCAAAAATTTGTTGCAAATGTGCGGAAATGTATAGAAAGTTGGCTCAATAATTGATTAAAGTCCTTCTTTTTGAGGAGGGTTTTTTATCAATTATTAAGTTTTCTGTACAATCAGTAAAATAATACCGAATTATTTTGGTGATAGTTCACTTTCTACTAACCACTTATGATTTTTAACCATTTCTCCTGTAGTAGAAATATAATCTACCATATACACAGTTGTATCATAAGCACCTATGATTGTAGCTTCAGCTCCTTTCATGTTAGGCATATGTTCAGCATTTATAATAGCTTTACTTCCTATTGGGAAAGCGGGATTTTCAGCTACCTTTAAACCTTCTAGAATTTCTCCTGAACTTGAATTATTCATTTTCATATTGTCCATCATCAATATATTTTGTAACCAAGTTGCATGTCGTTGTTCATCATGTGAGGCATGTATAAAGTGCATTTGAACATAATGAGTTGTTGCTTTTGATGCAATATCCTGATAATAAGCAGAAGCCTCTAATTCATTTTGAATCGCTTTTTGGACACCTTGTTTAAAATCTCTTGGTATTTCCCCAAACGTAATTTGTGGTTCTTGTCCACCCATCATCCTTAAAATCATTGTGAACCAATGATAATGCTTTATTTCATCGTGCTGTATTCTTAAAATAATCTGTCTGAACTGTTCATTGGGAGTTAATTGAATTAATCTTTGATAAAAATTATAAGTATGAACTTCTAAATTAATTGCTCTTGAAACGTCTTCTATTAGATGAGTGTCACTAGTTAAATTCATTCCCATCGGACCGCTACCATTTTGCATATTAGATTGCCTCCATTCCTCTTTCTAAGCTAGTATACGGTTAGCTAGTCAATATGTTTGTTTTTTAGCCTAACACTTTTAAAAAGCATTCATATATAATGAGGGCTGAGAAAGCTATTCTCTTGAAAAAGCATATGAGACAGTCGAGGAATGAGAAAGTACAGGGTATTCTAAAATCTTCAACAATGCAAAAAACCTAAAAAATTTAATAGATATATGGGGAAATTTTCTTTAACAGTAATCATTGCTACTTTGACAAAATTTCTTGTTTTTTTGGATATACATAAAACTAATTTTTAATGAAAGACGTTTCTAAAACAATTGCATATGATAATATGATGAATCTGTGAAGGGAATGAATTAAATGTATTATCAATCTAACGGGTATCCACACCAAATCCCTTATTATGGAAATATATCAATCCATCATTATATGGAATACCCGAATTACTGGACATACCCTTATGGTCATGCTTCTAATGAAATAATGTTAAAAGATTATGGAGCTAACCCATTTGTTATTAATATTAACGAGGCGTCAAAGCAAAACAATACGTATCGTACAGCTTTATGGACAGGAAAGCATTTACAGCTAACATTAATGAGTCTAAATCCCGGAGAAGATATTGGATTAGAAATGCATCCTAATGTGGATCAATTCTTGCGTATAGAGCAGGGTCAAGGGGTAACTCAAATGGGCAAGAGTAAAGATAATTTAACCTTTAAAAGAAATGTCCATGATGATTTTGCTATTTTTATCCCTGCTGGAACATGGCATAATTTAACAAATATAGGTAGTGTTCCACTAAAACTTTATTCTATCTATGCTCCGCCTAACCATCCGTTTGGAACCGTTCACCCTACTAAAGCTGTAGCAATGGCTAGTGCAAAGGATAAAAATAATAGTAATGGAAATACAGTTATTTCTGGCAAGACTCCAGATGAATGGGTGCGGTACACGGAATTCTTGGTAAATGAAGGATTAGAGGATGTTCAAAGAGGAGTAAATCCAACACACATTCTTCAGGAATTTATTCTTATGGGAGTTCTAGTAGGTAAAGGATATTCTCCAGTAGAGGCATATGAGACAGTGGAAGAATGGGAACGGACAGGGGAATCTAAACTTCTACAACAAAGCAAAAATATGTAGAAAAACTTTAAAGATAATGGATACAGGTAAAAGACTTTTGAAAATTTCAACTTTTTTCTTTTTCGGTAAAACCTTTTTAAATTAGAAGAGATTGTGAAGGAATATAATTAAACAAACGATACCTGGGTATTTTTTTGTACCAATAGCAATTTTTAGAAGTGGCTTTTTAAGAGGTTTTATTAAAGGCCGTGATGTACGTGGTTTATTAGGCTTATTGGACCTTATAAATGGCCTGTATAGGGAATATAAACGTAAGAGTAAACAATGATTAAAACGTAAGAAAATCACGTTATTCAATAAATTAAAACAGTCTAAGCATGTGTTTAATAAGTGGTTAAAACGTGTATTCTATGGCAAGAATAGTTTGATCCAGGTTAAACAAGAAATAGAAGGTCTATTTGAATTGGCGTTTGTAGAAAACGTCTACAGAGAAAGGAAGCACGATGCCAAGTTCGACCAATTCCAGGCATCTGAACACAATACATTATCTTCTTTATTAAGATCCAGCAGTGTACGTTATACAAGCGATGAGTTACAGGATATGCAGTATGCTTGCAAGCAAGAAATCATTACGCCAATGTATTATGCGGTGGAAGCGAATGAAAACGCAATGTCTACAGTGAAAGCTGTCATGGCTGACATTTTAAGCGCAAGTGTGCGAGATATTGAACGTCAAACTGGTAATATTCAAGTTCTAGGGGCGTACTTCCGCAAGACCCTACGGCTTCAGACAAAACGTATTTTCCAAGAGGAGCAGCCGTTACGCTATCTCATCGCTAGCTCGTACAAAGATGCAAATTGGGATGTACCCGAGCAGTTTCAATAAGAGCCTTTTCTGAAAAAAGTATTCAGAAAGGGCTATTTGTCATGCAGGCAAACATGTATCTTGACCATGTATATCTTTCAAAAATAGAAGAATAGAAAATTTGTTGGTAGGACCAGGAGAATATCCAGGAGCCTACCTTTTTTGATGGCATTTCAATCCAATTCGAGCTGTGGAATAGTCGACTTTTGAAAATTAAATCCATTTAGTTATGTGGATGACTTATCTTGAAGATTGCTCATTTCGTGGATAATTGAAGTGATTGTGTGAATAAATCATTCCTTTTCGTCATTTTTAGAGGATAAACCATTTCCAAAAATTAATAAGTCGTCAAGGCCTTGCTATCATTGGCTTTGCGAGCATAGTGATTGCTCTCTATTAATATATGAATACTATATTGATTACTATGCGCTGTTTTTTCTCTATTATTTTTTCTATTATACTTTCCTCATCGATGAGGATAGTGTGAAGTTGGTTATGTTTTTCTTTCTATCAAAGAAAGAATGAAACCCTTTAAGTTATAAATAATGGCCATCATATCTTATAAGATATTCAAAAAAACTAAACAAAAAAATACTGTTTCTCCATCAGTAGCAATAGAACAAAGCATAATTTAATTTGTTATAATGTAAGTAATATATATAAAAGAAGTAATAATATGGATAATGAACTGGTTCTACATAGTCACAGTGACATTCAAGAACTTATTCGTTCCACTTTTAAAGAGAGTAGGGATGTGTTTATGTATAAAAAGCTTTCTGCGGAGGAAAGAGAGCAACAGCTATCAGTATTAACTATAGAACAACGGAATTTTTTAGAAAACGAAATGAAACGTAGTAGACGGACAGTATTTGAAAACGTTATGAGAGAAGAAAAAATCACAGCACTCAAGTCCATAGATATAACCCTTCAAGAAGATGAGATGAATGTCGTAGATTGGTTGATATCCGATTACAATGATTTTGGTCCAGGTAATCTAGATGGGCGATGCGCCTGTGGTCGACGACTACGATATATGTTTACCGTTGAACATCAAGTGACTCGGACAAAAATTCAATATGGGAAGGATCATTTGAGTGCATTTTTAAATATTGAGGTTAATGAAATAGATGGCGTTATAAATGAGTTAGATAAAATTGATTATGAACTAGATGAACTTTTATGGAAAATAAATAATAATGTGTACTACCACGAATACTACAATAGAATCCCTGATAAAACAGTAGTTTCTGAAAGCATTAAAAAGCATTTTGAAATGAATATTCCATTTTTAGATCGACAAATCAATAGGTTAAATAAATATTTTGAAAAACAAATGGAAGCATTAGAGGAAGAACAACGTAAAATTCAGCGTGAAGTTGACCTTGAAGAGCGCCAGAAAGAAAGAAGACGAATTGAAGAATTACTTCAGGAAAAGAAAAAAATTGAGGCCACTTTAGAGGCTGGAAGAAAGGCTCAACGCGAAATTGAAATCAAAAGACAGCAGCAGGAAAACGAACGTATAGAAAAATTGTCACAAGAAAAAAAGATGATAGAAGACAAACTAATTGAATCAGTAAAAGCACAGCTTGGCTATAATGCTGCTTTCGATGAAGTAGCATATTTACTTGTATTGAACGGTCAACATAGCGCGGTAGCAATTAGTCATATTATGGCTAATGATTTTGGCTTTAATAAGCATTTTTCTGTAGGCATTATGCATCGTCCCTTCATATATTTTGACGTATTACTGGCTTTGAAGAAACAAGTGGATAAAGGAAATCTTATTATGGATGAATCATCAAATATAGTGGATTGTATTTTCTATGTGAATCCGTACCGTGAGGAAGATAGAAATAATGAATCCGAGGAGTTGCAACAACAGACATTATCTCTGTTTTAATGGAAGTATAGTGGAAGGCTTATATAATTGTAAGCAAAGTTCTCTTTTTAAGGAAGGAGATATTAACTTATGTCTAATGTACAGATTGTCCAAAACTTTATTAACAGTGAAAATGATTTATATTGTGATGATTGTCTATCTGAAAAGTTGGATATTAAACCAAGACAACAAGTCAATCAAATTTGTAATAAGTTAAAAAAACAAGGACTTTTAAAAAGAGAGGTTAAACAATGTTCTTCTTGCTCCAAAGATAAACTTATCAATAAATTGGAGGGGTTTTAAATGAATAATCAATTCTCTATGTATTTGGAAAAGCTCCCTCTCTCTCAAAGAGTAGTAAAAGATTATATTTCTAGATGTAGAAAAGTTGAAAAGTATGAAGGAGATTTGGATATACATTTCAAACATAATAAAGGGCAAAGCTTAATTCGCAAGTTAACCTATACAAAAGATGATGAACAGAAATGTCGTGAACCACTACATTCAATACCATTTGAAGGTAAAAAGGGTTACAAAACTATTTATGATGGAACAACCAGTTTACGAAGTGCTGTTAAGACTTACTTTGAATTTAAAATGAGGTAAATGGAACATCCGTTGATTATAAGCTATACTTGGTGTAGTTTTATATAAAAGATTGAACGTTTAAAACAAAGATTGATCATTTATAATAAAGTTTGATTAAAAATCCTGAGTTGAAATGCAGGATTTTTTTGTTCAACAAAACCAGCTAATAGTTGTCAAGATTTTTCAATAAAAAAATTAAAACTCGCATGATATACTAAAAAAGGGTACAGCAAATAAGCCTTCCTCTTTAAAATTGGAAGGTTTTTCTCAATGTACTTAAATGTGATTTTTAAACCGCATTTTGGAAGGCTTCTTTCCTTTTAAGTAGGGCATAAATCCAATGTAAAAGCTTATTAGCACATGCAATTATGGCTACTCTAAAAGGCTTTCCTTCTTCGCGTTTTTTATCGTAGAACTCTCTTAATTTCTTATTTCTAGGGATTATTTCTTCACTTGTTTTTTGCTTACGTGCATCTCTTATACCGCATTGTACAGCCATAAACAACGCTTGTCTTAACCTGCTAGAACCTCTTTTGGTTATGCGATTGACGGAAGCAGTAAACCGACCAGAAGAGTAAACGCTAGGATCTATCCCGGCGAATGCTACTAGCTTTTTAGGATGGTTAAACCGTTCTATCTCTCCAATTTCAGAGATGATTGTTGCCGCAATCTTTTCTCCAACACCAGGGATAGACTGGATTATCTCATATTCTTCAATTTCTTTAGCGAGGGCATCTATTTCTGCTGCTAACTTTGATAGGTGCTCTTGATATTGAAGAACAATGTTAATAAACATTCTTAGGTTAAAGATATGGCTTTGGTACAAGTTGTTTTGAAATGGATTACGTAATGCAGCTTCTCTCAATTTAATTGCCTTTTCTTTTGCCCATTTTTCTGAACGGGTTGTACATAATTCCGCGATTTTATCAGTAAGATCAGATTCACTGACTCTTAGAACCTCTTCTGAAGTTGGAAAGAGTGATAGAATCTGTAACGAGATTTTTGAATACAGATTCCCAAAGACACCTCTATATTCAGGAAATACCTGATCTAAAATCGATTGTAGCTGTAATTTCGTTTGTGCAGATGTGCTTGATATCGTTTCTTGTTGTCTCGTGAGATTACGAAGATTTAAGAGTTGAATTCCTCTTTTTTTATATGGTTCTAACTCTTCCTTATAATACAGTTCACATAGATGATAGGCATCAATGGCATCTGTCTTTACCTTTCGTAAATTTGTACTTCTAGCTCGATGAGAGATAAGTGGGTTTACAATAATATAGACATACTGTTGCTCCTCCAAAAATTGAATGACAGGCATATGGTACTGACCTGTAGATTCTAAAATAACCGAAGGTTGCTTACCAGCAGCCAATTTTTCAATATCCCTTAGAAATTCTAATAAACTTCCTAAACCATCAAGAGTATGTTTAATACTAAAGCTCTTACGATATGGTTTGCCTTTATCTAAAAAGGCTTGAACCTGACTTTCTCCTTTTGAAACATCCAGACCAACGACTGGATTCATAATTACATCTCCTCCTAAAGAAAACTAAATTCGTCGGTAACCCCTAAAGCTGCTTGTAATGTCATAGGTTCGCTTGTTAAACGGGATCCTTGTCCCAACCAGCTCGAAACATGTTTATACAAGTAGGGGGTGAACAGTTTTGCGGACGGGATCTAGTCCCACGGGCCAGACGTTCTACCCCGACTACCGTTATAATAAGACCTAAAAGAAAAAGGTCAACCAGAAAATAAACTGTACCCTATAAGATAGACACTTGAAAAAGGTCATCTTATAGGGCATTTTTGTTTATAATTGAAAAAAACAAGATTCGGAGCCACTACTATGACTAAGAACTTTTTAACACCCCACCAACAAAATGAATTAAAAAAGAATCCGTATGTAAAAGCTGTGAGCAATAAAGCGATTACGTATACGGATGAGTTTAAACGCTTATTTATTGCACAATCTGAAACAGGAAAATTACCAAGAGAAATTTTTGAAGAAGCGGGATTTGACGTGGAAGCGATTGGTATAACACGTATTCACAGAGCAGGTACTAGGTGGAGAACAGCTTATAAAAAACGTGGAATCACCGGTTTAGAAGATTCTCGAAAACACAGTACAGGACGTCCTATCGAGCGAGAATTAAGTATAGAGGAAAAGTATGCACGACTTGAAGCAAAAATGCGTTTACTAGAAGCTGAAAACGAACTATTAAAAAAGATCGATTTACTCGAAAGGCAGATGTTGAAAAAGAAATAAAACTCGCACCAGAACTGAAATTTGAACTGATTGGTCAAACGATTGAAACGTATGGATTGAAGCGAATGGTACGCTATCTTTGTGAAGTGTTGGAGGTATCACGCTCAGGCTATTATAACTATTTTAAGGAAGAATCTCTTCAAAAAAGAGCGATGAAACACCAAGCAGATGAAGTCGTAAAGGAAGTGATTTTAAAAGCGTATCGATTCCGACGACGTCACAAAGGCGCACGTCAAATCAAAATGACGCTTCACCATCAATATGGTATTACCTATAATCTGAAGCGAATTCGCCGCATTATGAAGAAGTTCGGGGTTATCTGTCCAATTCGTAAAGCGAATCCTTACCGTCGTCTAGCCAAAGCCACACAAGAACATCGTACGTGTCCACATATGCTCGAACGCCAATTTAAACAAGGCGTGGCTGGTAAAGTCCTCTTAACAGATATCACGTATTTGACATATAAAAATGGTAAACGTGCTTATTTATCAACGATTAAAGACGCTGAGACGAATGAGATTTTGGCGTATGAAGTAGCAGATAGCATCACAATGGAAATTGTGCTCGACACTTTGAAAAAACTGAAAAAGCTAAAGCATCTAGCTCAGGACGCCTTCATCCACTCAGACCAAGGTTTTCATTATACCAATCCAGCGTTCCAAAAACTCGTGAAACAAATGGGCTTAGGTCAATCGATGTCACGCCGAGGAAACTGTTGGGACAACGCACCTCAAGAATCATTCTTTGGGCATTTTAAAGATGAGACGAATATAAAAGATTGTGAGACATTGGAAGACGTAAAACAAGAAGTGAAAAGCTATATGATCTATTATAACCATTATCGAGGTCAGTGGGATTTAAAAAAGCTGCCGCCTGTAAAATACAGACTGCAGCTTCAAGAAGTTGCCTAACCTTTTTCAAAATGTCCTTTACAAAGGGTACACTTTAAAAAACTGGCTAACCTCATATTACGAACGGGCCAGATTGTTGAATATCATTATTTTATGCAATTGTACAAAACTCTACGGATATGTTATATATATTTTAAACTCACTGATATGTTATGATTTACCAATAATATTAATTGAGGAGCGATTATCTTTTGAAAAAACGGTTTTTACATAGAAATGATTGGACTAGAATTATACAACGCGACTATTCTATAGAGCAGATAAATGACAAAGATTTTAATGGATTTATTGCTCTTATAAAAATGAATGAAGTAAAAGAACCATTAATAACTGAATATTTAATTAAAAAGCTTTGTATTGTTGATAATAATTACTTATGGTTACAACAACTTCCACTCAATGAAAATTTCGCTATTACATCAATGTTTAATGAAAATGGAGAAATTATTCAGTGGTACATAGATATCACATATGAAAATGGCGTTGAGAATGGAGAACCCTATATGATGGACATATTTTTAGATATTGTTGTATTACCAACTGGAGAAATCATTGAAAAAGATAAAGATGAATTAGAAGAGGCTCTACACAATAATTGGATTACAAAATCACAATACGATTTTGCCTATCGAGTTTTTAATCAAGTGTTGAAACAAATACACGAAGGTACTTTTAAATACTTTGATTTAAGTTTGAAGCATCGAGACTATTTATTAGGTAAGATTCGTGAATAAATCATGCTATAATATTTCATTACCAAATGAAAGTTTGAGTTTTACTTTAGGGGCAGTTAAAAAAGGATGTTCAACAATCGGGCGCGTTTATTTAAGAACGCGTCTTTTTCATGAAAAGGGCCAGATTATGGAGTGACTTTATTAATTGTTTCGTTAAGATTGTGAAGAAATGTACTTATGCCAACGTGGCAGCTTAGTTTAACGGAAAATGTTATAATATTATCAAAATTTAGGGAATGGAGTTTAGGAAATGAAGAGTATTAAAAGATTGATTCAAGTTATCTTAGCAAGTACATCAATCCTAATTCTTAGTGGATGTTTCTCTAAAGATGATCTGAATCAACCAATACAAGATTATTTAGAAGCAAACTATGGAATACAAGGTGAGTTTTCTGTTATTCAGGCAAGTAATAACTGGTTTGCAAGTATTGACCATCAAACATATATAGAAATGAAAGAGCCATATCGTGCTTATCCGTACCTAATGATTGATAGAGATACATTGAAGGTTATAGGAAAGGGCAGTCATGACGATATTTACCTTTCACAATTCAAGGGTGCATATATTGAGCAACATCCAAAGGTAGTTCAAGTAGTTGAACAGCTAATAACAAAATATGGTTTAGTGAAATACCCTAATGAATATGAACCAGTAAGAAATGGACCTGTTTCAATATTTCCCTACGACAATATTGAGATAGGTGTAGGTAATTATCAAGAGCTACTTGACGATTTTAAAATGACACAAAAGATAGATACTATTAAACTTTTACCTACATTGGTACCTAGCGACCCAAGAAATAATATTGGTGATGACAGGTATGGAAGGTATGCATCGAAAATAGGTGTGATAAATTTCCAATTTGAGTTTGACATAAATGAAAATAAACACACTATTCCAAACGCCAAAGAATTAATTGATGACTTCAAAAAAAGTGAAGTATTAGAAAAGGGAATATACAGCATCTATATGCTCGTAGATGACTCAAAACATTTTGTGGGATGGGAACATAATAGTGTAGTTTTATTTGAAGTTGACGAAAATGGGGAATATACAATAATTGCCACTCCTAAATATGGTGATTTTTGGGACACTTACTTTTATGGTGATTACGCAGCTAAAAAAAATATAGAATAGAATTTTAGGTTGAATTACTTAATTGGAATTGACTAAAAATACACATGGTGCTACCCCTATTAGTAATATTTTGTAATTAAGATTAGCGCTTGTTTTCATTAAAGGGGAAGATTAATTTAATATAAAACTGAGTATGAAAACTGCGCTTATATTCGTTATGGAGAACTGTATGTAATTAAATGTCGAGTCTATATCGTGCTAAGATTTAATATTCGTTATTCAACAATCGGGCGCGATTCTTCAATAAGAAGATCGCGTTTTTCTGTTAAAGGGCCATATTGTTGAATAAGAAAAGTTACCAATAACAATAAGAGACTTGCTATACAAGTTTTTATACAAATTAAAGAACAAGCTCAGCAAGTATAAATACCGTTCCATCAACGGTTTGCGTCATTGTATAAAATGCTGCATAATCATTGTTCATACAAAAAGGCAAGAAACGCTAATTTAACAACGTTCGTGCTTTTTTAATGTGTCCCCAAACTTTTGTTTGGAACGTTATTTAACTATGAGATGTATAAGCTATTCGCAAAATTATAGCATTACATCTATTTAAACTAAGTTTCTTTCTGGTATTTTTTATTTTGAATAGCAAAGAAAGCCCAAATCATAACTAAGGTACTAGCAGGTCCATTTCCTTCAGGGAAATTTACGTTAAATATAAACTCAACTATGTTTTTTGTAATTATAGATATTAATATTATTAGGGTCATTAATAACAACCCGTGTAATATTAATTTGGAGAAACGTATTTGAGAGATTTTGGGGAATTTTATTATTTCCACCTCTATTCGTTTTAAAATTGGGACAATTTAATTATGCACTTTCTGTTAAATAGACATCAATAGTAAATATCCAATTCAAAATGAATGGAGGTATAGTCCCCAAAGTGACGTTTGGGAGTATAGCTGAACATAACCTTGTGATGGCATTTGTTATTCCACAATCGGGCGCGATTGTGGAGCAACACAGGTAGAAAACAATCAAACTTTTTTATAAAAACCTAACTTAAAACTGCTAAAGAGGAATCCCCTTTGATCAATCTTTTTTCAAAAAGGATTCTTCTTATTATAATAAAATAAGGGTTTGCGAGGTATTTTTGCTCAAACTTTATTTCAAAGCAATATCTGATCGACATTAAACTTAAAGACTATTAATAAATGTTCATTTTAAGTAGACTCTAGCTGAACAAAATAGAATGTAGTAATATCAATGTATCAGATTGTTCATTATAAGTTGTTCAATTAAAGTAGTCGATACATAATGATTTTTGGTTAGCCAACGATTAGTTCTGTTGATCAAAATGTAGTTCGCCAGTCGAAGAGGCTTGAATAAAGGACTATGCATTTGATGTTAGCAGGTGCTCAAATATTGATGCCATTTTTTGAAGAATCACTTTCAGAGGTAATACATATAAATATATACCCCTAGTTCAATGGAAAAAGGTACTTTTGCAATACAGAGACAAAAGTACCTAAACTCTTCTATTTAGGGTTTTAAAACCACTTTAATGCAACCTTCTTGCTTTGTATCGAATATTTCATATGCATGTTTTGCTTTTTCAAGAGGGAGAACATGTGTAATGATATCACCGACATTCACTTTTCCTTCAGCCATTAAGTTATAGACATGAGGCATGATATGAACAACTGGGGCTTGTCCAGTACGAATCGCTACATTGCGTTGGAATATATCTCCGAGTGGGAAGGCGTTGTATCGACCGCCGTATACACCGGTAATTTGGATTGTTCCTCCTTTACGTACAGCTTGACTGGCCGTGACAAGGGCTCCCATAGCACCACCTTGAAGTTTTACCCCACTTGCAAGAAATTCTAGAGGCGTCATTTTTCCGCTCATCCCTACGCAATCAATGACAACGTCTGCACCGCCCTTGGTAATCTCTTTCAAGTATTCACCACAATTTTCATGGTCTTCAAAATTAACGATTTCGACGTTATTTGTCTTCTTTGCATGTTTCAGACGATACCCGATGTAGTCAACTGCAATTACTCTTTCTGCTCCTTTCAACCAAGCAAATTTTTGTGCTAGCAGTCCAACAGGTCCGCAGCCAAGAATAATAACAGTATCTCCTTTCTTCACACCAGCATTATCTACACTCCAAAAAGCAGTAGAGGCGGCATCGGCAAGGAGAACAAGACTTTCATCAGGTACTTCTGATTTCTCTGGAATTTTGAAAGGGATAAAATTGGCATAGGGCACCCGCATAAACTCTGCCTGTCCTCCTGGAAAACCGCCTGTTGTGTCTGAATAACCAAAGTAGGCACCCATTTCGCCATTATCGTTTGCATTATCACATTGACTTTCCAGATCATGATTGCAGTACCAGCATTCCCCGCATGCAATATTAAAAGGAATGACAATCCGGTCACCCTTTTTAACCTTCGTCACATCTTTTCCAACTTCTTCTACAATACCCATTGGTTCATGACCAATGACATAATCTTGTCCAAGATTCGGAATCATACCATGAATCAAATGCAAGTCTGATCCGCAAATGGCAGTTGTGGTTAAACGAACAATAATATCATCGGCTTTTTTTATTTTAGGGTCTTGTACTTCTTTAACCTCAACATTTTTTACACCTTGAAAAGTGACAGCTTTCATTAAAAAAATCCCTCATTTTCGTTTATTTTTTCGGTGAGGTAGGGAACATTCCTTTTCGATTCATATCTTTAGGGAATAAATCCAACTGGGCAATATTAATCGCATTTTCTGCAGATTTAATATCCAGTTCTTTTTGACCTGCAAGATCATAAGGCTTCAGCCATTCTTTTTTTACCATCAGTTCAGAAATTTCGAAATATAAATCGACCATGACATCCAGCTGAGTTCTCAAGATTTTCTGAAGAGCAGGAGAAGCTGTTTCTGTTAAGGCAATTGAAAGATTCCGAATACCCGTTTTGGTTGTAAGTAAAAACTCAAGAGCAAGCCCCAAATCAGTTAGTTCAGGCATCCCAACTGAATTTATAGGATCTAAATAGTCTTGCATACAATTGTCCTCCTAATATTCCAATTCCGATTTTGAGTAGAGCTTAACCATAGCAGTGAGTGCCGGGGTAGATAATTTTACATTTTTGTCCAATAACGCTCTTAAATCATCATCAAAGACCACACCTTGACTCAGCTTCGATTTAAGTAAACTAGTTGTCATAAAGTTAATGACTTCATGAAATTCCATGGTTTCATGAAGTGCTAATTTTTTCTCAAACACGTAATTCGCACCTCCATAATTTTCTTTAAAAAGTCTTCCCTTTAGCAAGTTATTTATACAAATTCTCATTGGATTAAAAAACTATATTGATAGCTAAAATCTGATTTAAAATTGAATTTCTTCCATTATTTTCACTCAACCCATTTATTACATTACTTATGTGCTTGAAACCTTATGAAAATTAGTTTTAGGCATTTTTCTCTTTGTCTAAAGAAAATGCGGAATAGCATATAATAGGTAGACAGATTAAAAAATAAAATCTGTTTATTTAAGGGGAGTATTTTTTATGGGGCAAAGCAAACATTCACTCGAGTTGAAACTACATATCCTTCAATTGTTCGAAGAAGGTCACTATTCTATAAATGAATTGTGTGAAAGATTTTCATTAGATCATCAAACTTTTCATAGATGGAAAATGAAATTTGAGGCAGGTGGACGTGAAAGATTACAAGAAGCGGCTTCATGTAAATTCTATTCAAAAGAGTTAAAGTTAGCGGCTGTGGAGGACTACATTCAACGGAATTATTCACAAATGGAAGTGTTAACTAAATGTGGTATTGGTATCCAAAAAAACAATCTGCTGATGATTTGTTAATAGCATTGGAGCAACCTGACAAAAAAACTATTACTACTGAAAAGAAATAGTATTTTAACCTCATAAGTATCCTTCTTTCCATAATAAGTCGTTAATTTCCATTTAAAGTTTCATTTGTGATTATTTGAATTAAACTGCTTCGTTAGTTCAATAAAGAAAAAAGAGCTGCATATTGTAGAGTTATAAAAAAGATTGATTATTTAAAACAAAGTTCGATTATTTAAAATAAAGATGGATCATTAATAAAATTTGATAAAAAGTAACCTCTTCGGGTATGATATCCGCAAGAGGTTACCGTTAAAAGATAGATTAATTATTATAAACAATGGGCATTTTTCTTATTAACGTGCCTTGTCCAATAGTGGAATATATAAATTTTGCTACATTCTCTCTAGAGACAGACAGTTTAGCCGATTGATATCCAATCGAATAACCATAAAGTTGCCCATTGTGTTTTATATTCGGATTAATAATTCTTACAACAGTCCAATCTAAGTTGGATTGCTTAATAATCCTTTCCATCTTCTTCATTTCAGCATAACCGTTTGGTAAGAAGAGTTTTGCCAATATTCTTGGCAAAACTGTCGATAAGTTTTTCTTATCATCTTTCGATTGTAAGGCCGGTGTTGCTAGAGTAATAAATCTCCTTTTGTTGAACTTCTTCATTGCTATGATAATCCGGTCATGTCCGTCGGCAATTGGCGTACCTTTAAGCTTTCGAGATATATCATTCGGGGGCCCCATTGTGCTAATTACAACATCAGCTTCTGCAACTGCAGTTTCAATGGCTGGTGTGTCCGAGAGTTCCCCTCTTACAAGCCGTAAATTCGAATGATTTATCTTGATCTTCTTAGTATTTCTAACATAAGCAGTAACAAGATCTCCGTTGTCTAATGCAATTTCCATTAGGAGATGACCGATTGCCCCACTTGCCCCAAAAATAGTTATGTTCATTCCTTTCCTACCACCTCGAGCGTATTATGTTCCTAAATAAAATGCATCTAATTTCTATACCAAAATTCGTGTCAATTTATTCTTAAAGGCTCTTTTATGACACATAATCATCAGTAACTAATTCTTCAACTCGATCTCTTTTGGTATACATGTCATACCAAATGTCAGCGATTTTGTCTTGTACTCCTGAATTTGGCTGCATCCAGATACCAATCGAAACATGCCCAGCATAAATACCCTTGTCCCTTAATTCATTGCTCAAATTTAATATATAATTTCGAAGGCCAGAAACAGCAATTCCGACATTACCCATCATTGGTACTGGATTCATTGCGGCAGCACCCGTCGTAAATAACAAAGCACCTTCTTGTTTATCCAACATATCTGGAAGGACTTCTCGAATACTTGATATTGCACCCATAACATTGAATTGAAATTGGTAAAATGCATTTTCTTCCGTTACTTCCAAAGCATTTGCTACTGTATCGATACTCGGAGTAGGGCTATATTCAAGCACATCAATAAATCCGTAATTTTCTTTGATCTTTGCAAATGCTAAACCAATTTCTGCTTTATTTAATATATCTGCTTGATATGCTACTGCTTCAACTCCTATTACTTCTAATTCATTAACCAGTTGGTTTAACTTTTCTTCATTTCGGGCAATAAGCGCCACACGAAATCCATTTTGTCCGAATTTTTTAGCAATAGACATTCCTAATCCAGGTCCTGCACCAACAATTACAATATTTTTCATAGTTTTATTCCTCCATAGTTCCAAATTTTTCAAAAAATTTTTATCATTATTGAATACTACCTTATGTGATCGCCTTTTGATCTTTAGCAAAATAAAAATGATTTTATTCTTAACTTTATTTTGAACATGTTCCATCTGAACAATAATTATCAAGTGATGGCTCTAATTGCTCTTCAGCTTTATTATTCGCGTAATCTTCTTTCCAAACCTGTTGTAATGTTTCTAAAAATACTTGGTTAGATTGCGCACCTGAGATGGCATATTTGTTATCCACCACGAAAAGGGGAACGCCTTGAACCCCAATTTTTATTCCTTCGGCTTTATCAGCTGCAATTTTCTCGCTATATTTATCATTTGCTAAAACATTCAAAGTTTCGTTGGCATTAAGACCTAACTCATTTGCAAGTTGGGCAAGTGTTGATGGGTCACCGATATCTAGTGAATCCGTGAAGTGAGCCTTCATAATTCGATCCATATATTCCTCCATCTTCCCATTCTCTTTTGCATAATACGAAAGTCGAAGTGCATCATATGAATTCGTAGGAATCATTGTATCTAATTGATAATCTAACCCCACCTTTTTCGCATGCTGTTTCAACTTATTATTCCTTTCTTTTGCTTTTTCATATGGGATACCATGCTTGGAAGATGAAACTTGATGGATATCCATACCTGTGTTTTTTTTCGCATATGGATCTAATTGAAAACTACGAAATACTACTTCTACTTTTTCTTTATGTTCAAACTGTTCTAACCCTATTTCAAAGTTATGTTTGCCCATATAACAAAACGGGCATACAAAATCTGACCAAATCTCTACTTTCATCTTTTGAACCTCCTTATTTTTAAAGTTTTCTCGCCTAAATTGATTAATGTATTATTTATTCCGTCTGCGATTTAAACAAAACACAACCATTTTGGGTTTGAAAAACAACACTTGTAATTTAGGCAACACTGGTTGTTTAAGTTATGATATTATGAAATAGAAGTATTAACAACCACCAAAATGGCTAATAAGTTGTTTACACAACACTTCTGTAATATTGTCGTTTTTAAACATCATTATGTAGCCCAATAAGGAGAAGAAAAACGATATGGAAAAAAATGATCCGAGAATACTTCGCACAAGACAATTGATAGTAGACGCATTTATTTCATTAACTAGCGAAAAAGACTTCAACCAAATAACGGTACGCGATATCGCTGAAAAAGCTACTATTAACCGCGCTACATTTTATGCGCACTTTGAAGATAAATTTGAGTTGTTACATTCTACAATCACCAATACTTTTACAGACAAATTAAAAAAAAGAATTAATAATCACAGTGGATTCAATGAGGAAGTCCTTGCAAACATTTTCCTAGCTATGTGTGATCACCATAAAGAGTTAAGCGACTTATGCCATAAAGGTTATAATTCTTTAGGAACAATTATAGAAAGTAAAATTAAAGAAGAGTTACAGAAGCTAATAGCTGATCTTGTGTTAAAAGAAACTAAAAATACCATTTTAATTGGAGATAAACAATTTGTAGCAACCCTATCTACTATACTAAGTTGGGGGATCTACGGAGCAACATACACGTGGAATAATAATGGAAGACCTATTTCAGCAGAAGAGCTAGTGACTAAATCCCTTCCAATATTCACAAATGGAATAAGTGAGTATTTCTATTAATGAAACTCAGTTATTATTTAAGTACCCAATTGTAAAACAGCATAGGCAGAAAGTAATTTTATTTAAAATATAACTGATGTTGAGGGACAGTATACAGATGCGATGATAAAAGCAGTTGTAAAAGAGGGTTATAAAGTAGTGATGTGGTCTTGGCACCACATTAGATTGGAAAAACCCATGTGTAAATAAAATTGTTGATACTGTATTAAAAGGAGTACAGGGAGGGAACATTGTTCTTTTTTTATGATGGTGGAGGATATCGCGAGCAAACTGTAAAAGCTTTAGAGTACTATCAGAACTAGAAAAAGAAGGATTGATAAGATACAGAAAACAAATAAAGCCGAGTGTGCCAACACGCATCGGCTTTTGTGAAATGTGTAGCTATTAATTAGTGTTAAAAGATTAACAAAAAAGTAGCTCTTTCTGAACACTCTGAGGTGCGAAAACCAATGTGACTGTAAGCGTAATAGTTAATTATTCAACTGATAATTTTTGATATAAAAAGTGGCACATAAGAGGGCTGGTTTTTAATGATCAGCTAAGTAAAAGGCTTGATATTTACCAATCGGGCAAGATTGTTGAGCAAAACAGGTAGAAAATATCAAACTTTTTTATAACAACCTAACTTAAAACTGCTAAAGAAAAATCCCTTTTGATTAATCTTTTTTCAAAAGGGATTCTTCTTACTTTAACGTAAAATAAGGGGTTTCAGAGTATTTTTGCTCAAACTTTATTTCAAAGCAACACCAGTTCCGCATTCCAAACTTCTACTGAAAACCTCCACTGATTGTTCTTCTAATTCTTTCATTACATGGCCGTAAATTTCATAAATCATTGCTGGTGTATTCTCTAAGCGCTGAGCAATAGCTTTTAAGTTCTGGTCGCTGTTAATAAAATTGTTGCATGGGTATGACGTAAATCATGAAAAGTAATTTTTGGTTCACCATCATAGTTTAATATACTAGCTTTTAAAATCGTATCTCAATACATTTTATGAATGGTAGCACCATGCAATAGGGTTATTTGATTTATTAATAAATACAAATAACTTTATTTGCTTAACTTCACCGAAATTATAAAATTTTAGATTAGCAAATTTTTCGGAAAATTGAGTTAATACCAAAATTGAAAATTGCTTACACGCTGCCCAGAATTATTAATATTATATTAGCCCCAACAAGCCCCAACATAGTCCCAAAACGAGCCACAACTGTGCATTATTTTGCGTTACTATGCAATGTAAAGAAAAATGAAAAACCCCAAAAGCTGCATATAACAGGCTTTTAGGGCTTTGTAGGGTACATATTACAAAATATAAAAATTAGTCCGTGAAACATAAAGATGATAAGTAACCTAACATTAATAAAAGACCAATACCCATTGCGATGCTCATGCTTTGTACCTCCTTTAAAAAAACGACACATTATTCATAAATATTGTACAATGAATTATAGAAATATGAAACCTTTTAATGGCGAGAACGTATATAATAATAGGAGAATTACCAATTTGTACATAAAGAGTAGGTGACAATAAATGAAAACGTGGGTTAAGAAAAGTATAGTCATCATGGTTGCGTTTTTAACATTTGGTTTAATAACGCCTACACATGAGATTTGGGAAGCATTTGATCAAAATCCTTCGAACCGTGCATCCATCG
Source organism: Lysinibacillus sp. G01H (assembly GCF_028872195.1). Lineage (NCBI taxonomy): Bacteria > Bacillati > Bacillota > Bacilli > Caryophanales > Bacillaceae > Lysinibacillus > Lysinibacillus sp. G01H. Next base: position 2,084,576 of record NZ_CP118397.1, read on the forward strand.
GCCCCTCATCAGGGACAAGCACTGCTTTAGCTGCTGAGCATGATGATAGCAGTGACGAGCAGCTACAAATACAAGAGGAAGCAATTGATTATAATGCCTTACTCGTAGATGCAGCTAGAGAACAATCGTACATAAAATTTGGCACAAAAATTGGTCCAAAAATTAGCAATGAATTCGACAGCATCATCTTCCCGAAAATGGAGGAAGCCATTGCAATGACAGTGGCTAATCTTGATGATCAAACTGCTGCATCTTTAACCATCTCTGAAAGGCCAAGCGGTAATTACGGTGAGAAAATTTTCAATGTCATCAACAATGAAACTGGCACAGATTTAATTCGCTTCCATGTGCGCACAGAAAAAAGACCGCAGGAAGGCTACTACTACAACTTCCATTACCACAGTGTCGAGGACAACTTCATGGCACACAACAACCTTGGCGATATCTATTGGGAAAAAAACACACCACCTAAGTGGTTGTCATAGAATACCCGAAACACTCGTATTGAATACGGGTGTTTTTTTGTTGTAAAACGTTGATATATAAGTGTTTGTTGTAGTTCATTAAGTTGTTGATTTTTAACAAAATAGAGAGAGGGGGAGGTAGGGAAAAGCATGTACCTCAAAATGTATCCCAAATTCTTCATTTTTTGCTTAGATTTTTCAAATGAACCTAAAGTTGATGATTTCATCCATGAGATTAGATGCGTGTACCTCATCTTTTTCGAATGAATGTGCATAAACTTTATAAGGCGTCTACGGAGTATATATAGCGTAAAGGAACATAAGTAGTTCCATTGTATGTAAAAGGCTTATCTTCTGGCATCTTAGACACCGGGTTAACTACTGAAAATCCGATTAATTAACTTTGCATACACTTTTATTCCTCCATAAATTTAATTAAATGAGACAAATTGCTCGATTTCAATAATCCTTTATTCATCGTTAGATTATGTTTTGAATGAACAATTTTACTCATTTTTTAAAAATATTTTTAAAAAATATTTTATTCTAATATCATTTAATAAATTGATTTTTCAAGTGAATAAAAGCCATAGCGTTTGCACACGCTACAGCTTGTATCCTTATTTACTTTTATTTAAAGGAACGACCAATTCTAGTTCCTTTATTTCTTCGCTAAAACCTTCTCGATTTGTATGACTGGGCTTGAGTGTTAATGATTTTGGTATCGTATCCATTGGAGGCAAAGTCAGTACCATATGATGACCATAGTTCCCAGCCATACCTGCTTGTAGTTTCAGTTTATCATATACATGACCATTATCATCGACTACAGAGAAATCAAACCATGGCCAACTATCGTTTTCATCCATTTCAGTAGGATAATCAATTGTTAGGTCTATTCTTGTTGATAGAGGTGAAAATGTTACTTTGTCGGCCGTTAATGTATAAACTTCATCGACAGTTTCAGTTGTAACTTCTGGATAAAACTCAAATACATCACCTTTAATTTTTTCAAGTGGGAAAGCCACCCTCAACTTGCCCTCATAGCCAAATAAATCTTCGCCATGCACCGCAATCTCAATTTTATCTCCATATTCATTATAATTAGAAAAAGTAAATTGATGATGTTCTATTATTGTTTTCGAGTTTATGTCAACTTGCCCTGTTGAACTAATCGCTGGTTTAACTGGTTGTCCATTAATTGTTATATAATTAAAGCCAACAACTTCTTCTTTCATCGAAAGTTCTTTTTCTCCTGTGTAAACTAATGTTACGATTAACCGGCTACCATCATAAGCTGCTTCTTTTACAGTCATTGTTAAGCCATTTTTACTATCTTGTTTATCAATTATTGTCGTAAGTTGATCGTGTTCAATTTTATCTGAGGCAATGTCTCTAAAGTCCTTATAAATTGGACCAATTAGGGGGATATTTGATAATGCTTCTGCCATGCCTGTTGAAACAAATCCAGAACCAAGCAAAGTAATACATAACCCACACGCAACCAAGATTGACCGTTTTGAGGTTCTTACTTTTCTTTTTTTCTTGCCTTGAAAGATAGCCGTCTTCTCCCTTGCCATTAGCTTTTCAATAGGTACATTTATGTTGTTGATAGATTGATTGAATTTGCCTTTATTCATAAAGATAGCCCTCCTTTAAAATGGGTCTTAGCTCTTTTTTCGCTCTATTTAAGTGTGATTTCACGGTTCCTTCTGGATAATTCATTATGGTAGATATTTCCTTGATAGACAGATCATGATAGTACCTCAACAAAATAATGGTCTTAACAGTTGGATTTAAGAATTTAAAGGCTTCTGATAAATCCATCGAATGCATAATAAAATCAACATTTTCAGAATCGATTAATTCAGTAAAGATTTCCTCATTATCTGTAGTAAAATGGTGGGATTCTTTCCGAATAAAATCAATCGATTTAAAAACTAGAATTTTTGTAATCCAACTCGAAAAACTTTCAGGGTTTTTTAATGTCTTTATTGAAATATAAGCTGTATAAATAGTTTCTTGATAGACATCAAGAGCATCTTGTTCATTTCTAACATACGCATAGGCTGTTCGGTACAGCTTTTGTCGAACAGAACCTATCAGTTGTTCAAATGATTCATCATCACCCTTTTTTGCTTTTTTTACTAATTTTGCTATATCCATTTTGCTTCTCCTCTCCGTTACACAATAAAGTCGAATGAGGAGGTAAATCGGTTGCAAAATAATTAAACACATTAAACTTGTTATACATTATCTTTTTCCATTTCCTTTAGCCTAAGATAAAATGCCGCCTGACTAATTCCTGTAATTGTACATATCTCCTTTACAGTTATATCGGAGTATTACGTAATTCAATAGCATGGTTCTTTTACTTATCTGTATTTTTTTAACTTTTCCTCGATGTTACCACTTTGCTTACTCAATTTAATTCCTGAATGTTTCTTCTTACTAGGTATTGAATGGGGTGGTTACTGGCAGGCAGGAAATTTTGATGCTCCACACTTTGAGATTCTAAAATTGGGCTATACCTAAAGAAGATGATGATAAAACATTGAGATTTACAAATCCAGCAACTGAAAATGCAGTACGCGACTACATCAAACAGACTGTAGATAAAGGGGAAATCGATAAGTCGTTGCTTGATAAATTTGATTCAGGTACTATGACAAGTGATAATTTTGAAGGATTGAAGATCATCATTGCGCAACGAGCATACTAAAAACTATAAGATCAGCAAAGCTATTTAGTCGAGCTGGTTTTAATACATAGTAATAAAAGTGACAATTCTGCGAAAATTATTAGAGGATTATAAGAAATGAACTAAATGAAGGTGTCAAGGATTTTAGTGTGAATTTAACTAAAAATGTTACTTTTGTTATATAAAATAATAAAAAATGCGCCAAATAATGACAGTATAAGTGGCGTGATTTGGCGTACTTTCAAAATAATTAATTGAGCACCGCCAAAAAATGACGGAGTGAACGCCAAAAAATGGCGTAATTATTCAATTGAATTATTATTTTCAGGAATGGTAGGATAATAGTTACTCGAGGGTATTTTGCTATAGCAATTTATGTTAATTACAAATAAAGAAAGGTGATTATATATGAAAAAAATTAAAAAAATAGTTTTAGCTTCTGCATTAGCTTTATCAGCGTTTGCGTTACCATTAACAACTACACAACAAGCATCTGCTGCAAGTCCAAATTGTAATTTACCAAATGATAAATTTGGGGGTTCATTTTACAAAACTTTATCAATAGCTCAAATGTATACTTTTGGTGCTGATAATATAGAAATTATTTCGGGTTTTGATGTAGTTACTTTAACTCCTAATAACTCGCTTAAACCACTTAAGCGTGGAACAGCTGTCGTTCATGCACATTTCAAGGATGGTACTTATATATCTTATGATTTTAATATTTTTTAACTGTGCAACAATTCTGTAATTTGTTATTCCCACAGAAGATGCAAACATCTATTTATAGAGCTACATAAGTTCTTAAAACAAATCGCATTTTGAGAAAATAGCCCAGGAACTCATTTATTTTTGAGCCTGGGCATTTTCTATTTCCAGAAATTTTATCTTGTCAAAATACGAATGTTTGCTCCGATTCGTATACAAACAAGTGTTCTTTTATAGATTATAAATGAGGAACATTTCACATATTAGGAGGAACTGTGATGAGAGAGCAACTGATTAAAGCTATGCAGCGTAATCAATTAGTAAACATGATGTATGTATCTAAAATTGGGTCTGTAACAAAAAGGCGAGTAAAAATTTTTAAAATCGTTGGTGATTCATTTCAAGCATTCTGTTTCATGAGACAAACAAAGCGTACATTTTTAATAAGTAGTGTTCTTGCTGGTGTTCCAGTTTTTTACAAGGAGCGTGGCGTTATATAAACTACGAGAATATGCCAAATCGACCAATCATTTGTATCGATATGAAAAGCTTCGATGCCAGCTGTACCGCTATGTTAGAGGGGTTGGATATACTGAAAGATCCAATCGCAGTTGTCGGCAATTTTAGTCAACCAGGTAGGTGGTGCAAGCTGCGTCTCCAGTAATGAAAGATAATTTTAATACTTATGAACTCATACTTGATACACTACTTAAAACAAAACGAATTCCTATTCAAAACATACAGTCAGCTCAATTAGAAGCTGATTATTATGATTAAACCTGATCAACGACAGTTGTTACACCAATACTTACTAATTGAACTAGCAGTGAAGTCCGTACAGATTGATTATCAAAAAACGGAACAATTTAAAAAATTAAAGTTGTATTTCTTCTCCAAATGGATGCCCTTTTAAAAGATTTACGCCAAGAGTATTTCGATCTCAAAAGACAGTTGGTTTAGCAAAAGATACGGGTCATAGGATGGACTAATGTAGATGAATATTTTAGTGATGTACAAATAGCAACTGCTGGCAATGATGTCGTGCTTCGCTATGCCAACCAAGCACTAAAGACTCAAGTAGAAAAATTATTGATCCATCATAGTAATGAGAAGATGAAATGAGAAGATTTAATGTTTCTGAGAAATTAAATCGTTTGAAGAAATAAATAATTCTAAAGAGCCGTTTCTCTATAAAAAGGACGGCTTTCATGGAGTATGTGAAACAATATCCATAAGCTAACGGGTACTTTCCTTCGATATGAATAGGAATTGTGTTTATGATTGATTACCCTATATGCAAGTCCCTTTGTTATGCTTTCACAGCCTCTCCCGTAATCCACATAGGGCTTTATAGCACCATTTAGACAACCATATAAAAGAAAGGTGACTTTTATAGTCACCTTTTCACTTATATAGCAATTTATTTATTGAATATTTGCTCATAACGGTGGAAGAATGCCACTGCGTGCGCTCTTGTGAGAGAATCATTTGGTTTAAACTCTGCATCCGTTTTAGTAGTTGTTAAGTCGAATTCACGTAGAAAATGGATGGCTTCTGGCTGAGATACTGTTTTTCCATAATGCATAGATGCTAGGATACGAGCAAAATTACCACGTGTGATATCTTTGACTGCATATACCTGTTTAGATGCTGAATTACCACCAAGCGTTGGTAGAGCATACTTACTCGCTAGTTGATAGTTTACATCTGCACTCCATGAAGAACTAGGTTTTGTTGAAGCTAATTCATCTGACTTAAAGTAACGGAAAAGTACAGATAACATCTGATTTTCTGTTAAATTTGTGTTTGGTTTCAGTAAGTTTTCGTATTTCTTTGTGGCAGGGTTGTATACGTTTTGATAACCGCTGATAAGACCTTTGTTGACTGCCCATTGAAAATCCTCTGCCCAGTACTGGTCTGCCTTGTAATCAGCGAACTTTGATATATTTATACTACCTACTGGAGTTGTAGGTGTTGGCGTTGAAGCTGAGTAGTTTAAATAACTTGATGCTACATAACCCTCTGTCCCATCATTTCTTTTCACAGGATACCAAACAAAATGGTTTTTCTTCGTTGATACTGCTTCATATTCAAAAGGGCCCGTAATGGTAACAATTTCGCCTTTACGTAAAGTACCCATAGAAGGACTATCCGTAGTAGGTCTTGTTCTAACTGTTACATTAGTTGTTGCACTAACTTTTTGATTTGTTTTAAAAAAGTACTTTGATTTTGTTAATGGTAAATCAAAATCATAGTTCATCGCTGAAAATTTAATATTTTCCCTGCTGTTAGAGTCATATTGAAAATGTTCGCGTTTAAAAGGCAGCTCTGTTAAGTCTATTAATTCTAATTTCTCAATAATTTGGAGAATTCTTTCTTGATAGGCATTTACATTTCTTTTACCAGTCGCTTGGACAAAAGGACTATTTACTGGCTTAGTACCGTTATAAGCCATGATAGCGAAGTACCAATGTTCTAATACATCTTTTTCCCCTCCGTTGATGCTAGGCAAATCCTTCCGCTTAAACATATCATCCAGAGTCTCAACACCAGCTCGAATATTATAGACAATATCGCTTTTTAGTCTATCTTGATTGTAGCCAGCTTGATTTGTAATTTGCATAATGCCAATTCCATTATCAGCTGTCACAATCGCTTTACCATTCATATCGAAATGACGCCAATTTCCACTTTCACCTTCCGCTATTGCCTTCACAATTTCAGGAGGAACATTATAACTCAGTGCTGTTTCGGTTAACAAACAGTTCATTGTTGAATAATCAGGGTTGACCTTCGATGCCGAATCATACTTACATGTATTTGCAATATCATTAGCTAATACATTTTTATCTATATTTATAGTTAGAGAGAGGGCACCAATGACTATACCACTAATCAAAGGTTTCAATATCTTTTTCATCTCTGGTTATTACACTTCCTTTCATATTTTCCAAAGTTAAAAGATTCAGATATATGTTATCATAAACCCAATATTTGGGATAGGGGTAATATTCAATGTTTCTTTCATTTAACAGGTTTGAATGATAAATGATAGCCCTAACATATATTGATTCGGTGAAAGGGTTGTAAATAGTGATACTATTTTAGTGTAACAAATATGAGACTTGGAGAAAAAGTTACACACCTATAATATTTTAATAAATTAAAGGATTCACATACACCAAAAAAACTCAAACCATTTTTGTCTAAGTTTTTTTGTACAGTAATAATTTTAATATGCATTGGTATTTCAGCTAGTAACATTTCTGCAATTCAGGACTTAAAATTAATGTACCTCCCTGTAAGCGTATATTCTCACTTGAGATATTTCCTGTAGAGTTTACTACGTCAAGTAATTAATTCAGAGAGTCACATCTAACAAGGTGTGGCTTTTTAATATTTAAAGAAAAGACTATTGTAAGGAGTTTGTGTGAAAACACAATACTGAGAGGTAAGGGAAAGCATGTACCCCGAAATTTTGAGATGATGGGAATATCACGGATTATTTGGTATTGAAGGTATTCAAGATGGTTCTACTCAACAGGAAATAATTATTGAACAGGGAAACTATCCCAAAATGCCTTCTGCCAGTATTTTCAAAAGGCAAGGAAAATGAAAAAATCAGTCGTTTGATGGAGGAATGTAGGATTGAATTTGTCTTTTCTTGCGCTTACCCGGGAAATTTTTTTATTTCCTAAAGTTACATTTTGTTAAAGGGAGATCGGGGGACTGACAAATGAAAGTACGACTCCAATTAATATCAAACTAATATAAAAAAATAGCTACCTGTTAAGGCAGCCATTTATTATTCCGCAACATTGCCCATAGCAATAGAAATTCGATTCCAACTGTTAATTTGATTAATCAAGATAACTAAATCGACATAAGCCTTTTCATCAAAATGCTTGCGAACACGTTCATATAATTCATCAGGAACGCGTTTATCTGGAATAAGCGTAATATGTTCCGTTAATTCTAATGCTACTTTTTCAGTTTCTGAATAAAAAGTACATTCTCTCCAAGCGCTAATGCAGTATAAACGCTGTTCAGTCTCTCCCATTTTCTTAGCATCAGCAGTGTGCATGTTGATGCAATAGGCACAACCATTAATTTGAGAAGCTCTAATTTTAATGAGCTCACGAAGCTTTCTCTCAATACTACTTTTTTTAGTGTATTTGTCCATTTCTATCATTATCTTCATAGCATCTGGTGCAACTTCATAATAATTCATACGTTGTGTCATTGTGAATCCCTCCATTATTTATTAGCTAATTCAACTGATAATTGATTCGCTTGATAAAGTGCATTTTGCAAGACATCTTCTGTATTCAATAAGGCTGTTCCTTGGACACGAAGAATTTTAAAATCTTCTATTCCAAGAAAGGCAAACATTGATTTAAGGTATTTGTAAGAATACTCCACTTCGGTATACCAATCGTCATTTGAATAGATTGAACCACTTGCCTGTATGAGGATCATGCTCCTTCCATCATTTAATAAGCCCACAGAACCATTTTCCGTATATTTGAATGTTTCTCGCGCAATTAGAATGTTATCCATATAATCCTTTAGCTTTGAAGGAATATTAAAATTATGCAAAGGCATTACAATTAGATATTTATTAGCACTTTTAAATTGAACTAAAATTTCATTCATGCGTTCCAAAACTTCATTTTCTCCGTGTGTCAAAGGATCTCCATTTCGAGAATGTTCCCAGCCACTTAAAACAACTTTATCTATCATCGGAACAACATCTTCATATAGATTAATTTGCTCAATTACTTCATCATTCTGTTTATTTTCTTTGTATGTCCCTAGAAAATGGTCCAATACTTGAAGGCTCAAAGATGTCTTTGATTCCACTTCAGGGTGTGCATTTATCACAAGTAGTTTGCGCATAAAAATCCTCCAGTTAAATAAAGTTGTTACTAATCGTCGATTAACTTAATCGTTGATTAACTTTGTCTACAATGTACGCTTTTCATTTTCGTTTGTCAAACTGATTCATTTATGTATGGCTAAAATGTGTTACTATCATGGTAAGCAAAATGTTTTAAGAGGGTGGAATAATGAAATATAGTGTGATGGTTGAATATGCCCTACACAGTCTTGTTTATTTAATTGATGTACCAAAAAATGAAAGTATAGGAATAAAGGATTTATCAGAATTTCAAGGATTATCGGAGACCTATCTTTCAAAAGTTTTAGGGAAATTGTCCAAGGAAGGCATCGTTAGCTCGGTATCTGGCGTAAAAGGGGGTTATCGACTCAATAGAAAGCCTGAGGATATTACATTTTGGGATGTTGTGCGAGCTGTTGAAGGTGAAGAGCCGATATTTCAGTGTAAGAATATTAAAGCGAATTTTGCTTATCAAAATAAAAAACAAAAGTGTGAATCTTGTTCAAGTCAAACGAACTGTACGATCAATAGTGTCATGCTGGAAGCGGAAGAACACATGCGTAATTATTTAAGAAGCAAAACAATAGCATGGTTAGAAGAAGAATTACTGCGGACGCTACCAAAGGAGCAAATAGAAGAAGCAAAAAATTTTTTTAAAAAAACAAATTGATATAACTTCAATCGAATCATTGTAGATGTATGTAAATTCGGTTTACCTGAATCAACATCTAAAGCGAGAATTTTATCTTGAAGAAATCAACTAAAATTTTCCGAGAAACAAAAAACCGGCAAGGATGCCGGCTGCGGATGTTGAATGAAAGCTATTTTGAATTATTTTCGTTTGCAAATTTACCAGAAGCAAATTTTTTGTTAGCTTCAGCTTGTTGAATTTGTTGTCTGATTTGGTTAACATCAGTTTCATTCCCAAATTCAACGTTCGTTGACTTCATTGCGTTCATAGAACCAGAAGCCTGTTGCTTTTTAGCTTCAGCTTGTTGAATTTGTTGTCTGATTTGATTAACATCAGTTTCATTCCCAAATTCAACATTCATTGATTTCATTGCGTTCATAGAACCAGAAGCCTGTTGCTTTTTAGCCTCAGCTTGTTGAATTTGCTGTCTGATTTGATTAACATCAGTCTCATTCCCGAATTCAACATTCATTGAATTCATTGCGTTTGGAGCTGCATTAGGAATTTTTGAGTTGAAATTTTGGTTGTTGTTATTATTCGCCATTAAATATCACCTCCTGAAAAGTAGTCTGTGCAGAAGGCTTTTTACTATCCATACATTTTAGAAAAACCTAACCGATTTGGACTGGCACTACAGAATGAGGACGCTTGCATCAAATTTACATAGTTTAAGAAATCTAGTTTTCCTAGTATAATTGTAGTCAGTTCGTTATTGTGTTTAGAGATTGGAGAAATGTATGAAGGATCGTAAACAAATCGTTATCGAATCAACATTACAATTATTTACTGAAAAAGGGTATCAGCATACATCGGTTCAGGATATTTTAGATAAGGCAAATATTTCAAAAGGTACATTTTATAATTATTTTTCATCTAAAAACGAATGCCTGAAAGCCGTATTAGAGCAAAATCGCCAAGAACGAAATGTTTTAAAAGAGGAAATTTTAGTTGGTAAGAAAAAAGATGATGTTGACGTTTTAATTGAACAATTAATCGCCACATTAAAAATTAAAGAAAAATATAATTTAATGCCTTTATTTCGAGAAATCTCCTTTTTGCATGATGAAGAGTTGCAAGAAATTCTTGCGGAACATCGCTTTCATGAAATTACCTGGTTAAAAAACAGATTCTATGATATTTATGGAGAAGAAGGAAAGCACTATTATTATGAGTGTGCGGTCGTCTTTTTTGGCACATTCCAATATTTATCTTTTTATTGGAATTTGGCTACTAATATGACGATAGATCTAAAAAAAGTGGTTACTCGGTCATTGAAATATGTAGAAAGTTTTCTCCCAGAAATGATTAAGAGTGGAGAAATTTTATTAGAACCACAGGAAATGTTTTTGTTAGAAAAGGATTTAGCCTATAAGTCCATCACCAGTGAACAAATACAAGAGAAATTAGAGAAATTTTGTAAAAAAATCTCGACAATCGAACTTCCACAAAAATCACTCGAACTTTCTAGCTTGCTTTTGGATGAAATGAAGAGAGAAACACCCCGCATGAGTGTTTTAGAGATCATGTTACAGCCATTTCGTGCTTCTTTTGCTGAAACAATTTATAAATATGAAGCTGAAGAAATAGCCAATCTTTTCTGGCTCTATATGAAGATGAAAAACAGCAAGGCACAATAAATGATTGAATGACTAGACCAGCTTTTTATCATAAAGTTGGTTTTTTCTTTTGAATTCGTTGGCTAACAATTCTAGGGAGGGTTATTAAGTCTTTATCCCCTAAAAGCACTACCACTTTCATTATGATTTCCGTTTTTTATTAATACTGCCACTTATATGGCGTCCTGATTTTTAATATAGTTTCATTTTGAATAATTAATTGTGAAAAGAGGGTTATGACTGTGAAAAAATTGAAGGATAGGGCAGAAGTATCTTTTGTCACGGATATTTCCCGATTCGATTACCTGAGACAGCAAATTCAAGAAGTGGCTGAAAAATTCAGTTTCAATCATCAGCAACTTGCGAAAATATTTGATTTACCAATGAAGGAGCTAGATAGTTTATTGAATAACAAGGGAAGCATTACGACGGAGCAGCTGGATAAGATTGAACGAAAAATAGCTATGTTATGTGCTGGCTTTGAAGGCCTTGATGCAAGGGAAAGAGCCGCATTGCTTTTGAATGATCTCATCAAGGAATACATGTTTTCCACGGATAGTGTCGCGAAAATGATTCATGTAGAGGAAAAGGACTTAATTGATTTTAGACAAGCGTTATCGATGGATAAGAACGTAGAATTGAAAATTTGCGTGAATAGTATCATGCTCCATTTTGTATTACATAACTAACGACAAGCCTTGGTATTACAGCATTCCTTGGCATAAAAGCTTCATGACTTCCACGTTTTCCTTCATATAGTAATGACGAGAACCACACACATTAACCTCAAAAAGTATGGGGGTTCCAAAATGAAAAATGCCAATAAAGTGTATGTGCTTTTATTCATCGTAGTTTTTTCATTTTCTACAGCCGTATATGCAGAAAACAATAAGGAAGGTATTCTTGTATACCATGTCAAATATGATTATGAAGCTATAAGTAAATTTTGGGGCATGACAGTGCGGGAATACGACCAAGAGTGGGGGAAAAGTCTTTCTATTGCAGAGATGGCGGAGAAAAAAGGAATTGCTAGAAGAGATGTAGAAGGCTATTTTTATCAATTTCATTAAGAAGAAATGCAAAAATGGCGAAAAAAGGGTGTCATGACGGAAAAACACTATTTCCATCTTGTCTACGGATTAGCGGATGAAATAGAGAAATTTATTGATCGTAATCCCAACCGATAACATTTCTCTATACCCTAAAATTGACCTTTTAAATAAAGTTTAAAGGCAGAAATGTTGCTTGCACAACATTTCTGCCTTCGTTCATTTATTTTTGAGTTATACGCTCGAAAAATTCCAGTGTTCTGTTCATATCCGTAACATGTTCATTGCATGTTTGACTATCTGCACAAATGTAATTACTGTGGTTGGTAAACGTGCCTACCACCTGTCCTTTAATGGACGTAGTAAATAAGCCTACATCTGAATGGCGATTACAGATAGCACAAATGCCGCGAACCGTGTTATTAGCAAATATCCCTTTGATCCCTTTTAGCTGCCCATTTTGCTCAAGGACAACATATTTTCGATGTGTGCCAGCATCATCCCAAGCAAGATAACAAATTTGCTGAAAATCGAGTGCTTCTAGATTTGGTAGCTTGAGCTTCTTTTCCTTTTTAAATATGGCTTTAAGCGTACTAGCGGTCACCGGCTTGAACGGGATGACATATGGTTTTAATTGCTCTAAAAATGCATCACCTTGTGCACGATCTGTGACAGCAAAAAGCTGGTCAATCATCATTGTTTCTGCTGCTGATAATGCTAATTTTGTTGTTACCTCCGTATCAACAAGGCCACGTACTGCTAGGATAACGTTTTTATCCTTTGTTGTTGTCAGTGCATGTAAAATTTTATTTAATTGCTGTTCTAGTAAATGATAGTTGGCAACCGTTAAAAACGGCTGAATTGTTTGTTGTTCCATTTGAAATCTCTCCTGTTTATTAGGCTATTTGATTACTTTTTGGCCTAAAGAGATCATTCAATTTCTGTTAGTTTATAACTTAATATTGACCTCTTTGACCTAAAGAAGTCGTTCTAGAGCATGCATTACAAGTGAATGCGATCATTTAGATCCCTCCTTTAAAGGAAACGTTGATTTATATGGGTTTACATGAGGTTTTATAATAAGTTGAATTAAAAAGGCGACCAATTTACATTAATTTGTTAAAAATTATAAGTGTCTATAGATATAGTAACATGTGATTGCCCTAATTGCTCTTGAATTGTTTTGAAATTTACTCCCTTTACAATGGGATAAGATGCAAAGGTTCATCAAATTTATTAGACGAAATTATTTGTCTATAATCAATCATTTCCATCTTCATTATATGTAGGATACTATTCATTTTTCTTTTGTTAGGCTAATTTTTGTAATCTTGATGTATAAGAATTAGGATTGTTTAATTGATTTTAATGAATTAATTATATTTCTACCGTAAAAAAGGATAAAGTAAATTAGTGTAACATTTATAAAGAAATAAAGTATATTAAAGTGAATTTGAGTAATGCCATTTTTAGTAAATAAAGCAATTGCGGATGATAACTCATACTCACCGATGTAACTTATAAAGGGGAATGGGGCTCCAAATTTGTTAGAATCATAAGATGCAAAGAAGATGGACAATACGCTCATTATAATGCTAATCCATAACAACGCCTTTTTGTTTGTACCTTGCATTAAGTCATCTCCTTTTATATTTTAACTACCCAATAATATTATTATATCGTAAAAAGTTGAATATGGTAATATTTTGGGAATTTATAATGAAATATTATCCAGAATGTTTATTGTGATTTTATACATATTGATTATAACAGCTTATGAAAATTTGAAAATTGATAATGCACTGTTTATTTTCTGAATTGTTGGAAAGGTAATAAATTGGTATAATGGACTGAATTGGTTAATGAAGGGGGATTTATGATGAAACAGATGACTGAACGTAAATTAATGAATGCTTGGAGAATTTATACATTGTAGGAGGCACTATGCTATTAAATAAACAAGGTTTTGATTTATGGGCCGAAGGATATGATCAAACGGTTCAACACAGTGAGGAAAAGTATCAATATCCATTTGCAGGCTATAAAGCGATTTTAAATAAAATTTTCAATGAAGTGATGGCTGTTCCTGCTTCCACTGTTTTAGATATTGGCTTTGGTACTGGGATATTAACTGCGAAGCTTTATGAACATGGGCATTCAATTTATGGCTTTGATTTTTCAGCGAACATGATTGCCATTGCCAAGGAAAAAATGCCAGATGCCCACTTAATGGAGTGGGATTTAATGAATGGCTTGCCACAGGAGCTATTGCAGCAGCCCTACGATGCGATTATTAGTACGTATGCGCTCCATCATTTTACAGATGAGCTAAAGGCTGTGTATATCACACAATTATTACAGCACCTATCACCAACAGGGAAAATTTTAATTGGCGATGTAGCTTTCCAGACAAGAGAGCAGCTGGAGCAATGTCGTCAAGATAGCAAGGGATACTGGGATGAGGATGAATTTTACTTTGTCCATGAGGAGCTAAAGGTCGCCTTACAGGAAATTTGTGAGTTAACCTTTTACCCACTATCGCATTGTGGTGGAGTCTTTGTGATTAGTCGGAAGAATATAAATGCTGATTAGTGATCCCTTATATGGGGAGTTCGAAATAGATGGTTTGTTAGAGGAATTGATTGTAAGTAAGCCAGTTCAACGCTTAAAGGAAATTCATCAGGCTGGGGCAGGCTTTCTAGTAAATAGCAGGTGGACTATTTCAAGATTTGATCATTCTGTAGGCGTCATGCTGCTTATTAGACAGTTTGGCGGTTCATTGCAGGAGCAGGTGGCAGGCTTATTACATGATGTGTCCCATACCGCTTTTTCCCATGTTGTGGATGTTGTCCTTGAAAATGAGGCGGAAGATTATCATGAAGCAATATTCATGGATGTTATCAAACAGTCTTCGATACCTGCGATTCTTGAAAAATATGGCTACGAGGTTGAGAACATACTCGATACATCAAGGTGGTCGTTACTTGAACAACCTGCTCCAGCATTGTGTGCGGATCGTATAGATTATACATTAAGAGATATGTATTTTTATAGAAATTTAACTTTGGAAGATATCCAAAAATTTTTACAGGACTTATTCGTTTTTCAGGGGAAATTGTGTGTTAAAACGATTGAGCGTGCAGAATGGTTTGTGAAAATTTATTATCAGGAAGTGTTAGATTTTTTCTTGCACCCTTTAAATATCTATGCGACTAGTTCGTTAGCGAATGTATTAAAACTGTCGCTAGCAAAACAAATTCTAACGCTTGAAGATTTCCTAAAGACTGATCATGAGGTATTGCAGCTGGTGAAGGATTCACATGATCGAGAAGTTCAAGCTCTTTTACAACAATTACATGAAAATGTAGAGGTAAGAGAAGAACAAGAGAATCATGACATTCATTTTCGTAATAAAGTACGACTCATCGATCCAGCTATTTATCATCAACAGCGACTATGGAAGACGAGCGAGGTATCTAACCAAGTTAAAGCAATGAATGCCTGTGCTTTGGAAAGATTTGAGCAGGGTGTTTATGTGAAAATAATCAAAGGTTAGGCAATCATTGAGGAGCTGTCAAAAGGCAGCTCCTTTTCTTTAGGCCAACATGGATAAAATATATTTGCAGAAAGCATAAATAGGGCATAGATAGCGAGCGCGCTCATAACAGAAATGGCTGGTTTAAACCAGCTTGTTAGGAGGAAGGGGAGCGCAGTAAATAATAGCATGCCAACCGCTCCAAATACCGTGTTTTGAAGAACAGTATGAAAGGTATCTTCTTTCATATTTTGTGCCACCTACTAAAAAATAGAGAAAGTATAACATAGGATGCCCAAAATTAAATTCAGATTAGAGTGATAATACTGTAGAAGGAGAGTGTTCACAAGTACTCATTGATACGATTTAGCAAGAAACGCAGAAAGATAGATGTTTATGAAAAATAGATAGTATATTTGGGAGGGGGTGAGTTGTGATGTCCATTCTATCCTTTATGCTTTTATATGTAGTAGGCATACCAATCTCCACGCTGTTGCATGAAATTGGGCATGCATTGGGTGTTATAGTATGTTCAAAGGAACGAGCCCATGTTTATTTGGGGGCAAAAAATTTTCCTGAAAACTTGCGTATAGGTCGTATACATTTCCATATTCGATGGGGATTTTTTGGCTTCTGTACCCCGCAAAAAGGGAGTAGCTTAACGCGCAAGCAGTCGCTTGGATTTATAGCGGGTGGTCCTATCATGACTTTAGCAGTATTACTTTGTGCCAGCTATCTAGCCCGTTATTTTACTGATTATGCAGGGATACACTATTTTTTAATGGCCTTTTTTATTGGAATACTTTTCAATTTCTTGCAACAGCATACCCGCTAATTTATCCAAACTGGTATAAGCCCTATGCAGGATTACCCTCAGATGGCTATCAAATGCTAAGCTTACTGAAGAAAAATATCTGAAAATATAAACTTTAACGAGGTAGCTTTTAATATATCGTTATATACGATATAATCGTGTGGAACGATATATTAAAGGAGCTATTACAATGATTAAAGATATAAATGATTATTTTACAACGATATTCTATCATCTACATACAACCCATGAAGATGTTATTTCCCATCAAAGTGTGCGTATTTTGCAAATGATTCAAAAGGAAGCGGAAGTGACGGTGCGTGATATTGCAGGGTTACTAAATATTTCTCCTAATACGGCATCAGAGCATGTGAAAAAGCTAGAGCGTCATGGCTGGGTGATGAAGGAGCGTGCAAGTGACGATCAGCGTAAGGTCATGCTACATTTGACAGCAGAAGGGCTACAAGTGTTGAAGAAAAACTCGGAGCTAGATGATGATAAGCTACAGCAAGCCCTTAATCAGCTAACTGAGCAGGAGCAGCAAGCCATTCTACAGGCGTTTCGACGTCTAAGTGAGGTGGCAAAATAATGTATACATTCTTTAAAATTTTGAGTTCAGCAGCCATCATTGGCGTTGTGACGGAGGTTGCACGTCGATTCCCTACCTATGGAGGCATTATTGCTGCGTTGCCATTGGTGAGTATTTTAAGCATTATTTGGCTGACCGTGCAAAGTGAGTCGAGTGAGCATATTCAACGCTTTACAGTAGGCGTTATCGTTGGCTTGCCTGCAACGATGTGCATGCTATTTGTGATTTACATGGCGATGAAATCCTCCGTACATATTGTACTAGCTATTGGTCTTGGTGTGCTGTCCTGGGCTATATTTTTAGGCATACAAAAAGCGATTGCAGGGGTTTTTCATATTTCCATTTAAGAAGGAGTTTATAACATGACGATTATTGCCATACATGAAGTACCAAAACAAACTGTAAGAGAATTTTTTCAGGAGCATTGGGGTTCAACGGAGATGGTCATTTCCAGTGGCATTTATGACTGTAGTGATTTAGCGGGCTTTGCTTTTATGAATGAGCAACAAATGATGATCGGTTTAATCACCTATATCGTGCGAAAAGAGGACTGTGAAATCATTTCTTTAGATAGTACGGTTGAGGGGAAAGGCATCGGTTCTGCTCTTGTGAATGCGCTAGAGCAAGCAGCAATGGAGCAGGGCTGTACAAGCATATCACTTATTACAACAAACGATAATTTACATGCATTAAAATTCTATCAAAAACGTGGCTATTGTTTAATAGAAATACTACGTAATGCAGTTGAAAAAGCAAGAGCCTATAAACCTTCTATCCCGCTCATTGGTAATGATGGTATTCCAATACGAGATGAAATACGTTTACAAAAACAACTTGACTGTCAATAAGTCAGGTTGTTTTTGCTATACTTGTGAGGAGGAAAGAGAGGGAAAGTATGAAAAAAATACTATTTATTTTACTACTGAGTGTGCTTGTGGTCGGAGCAATCTTTATGATTTATCTTAAGAGCAATCCACCACTTGTTATTCAAAGCTATACCAGCAAACAAGGCAATGAAGCAATCAAAATCATCGCACTTGAAAATACAGGGTTGCGTGAAATTAAGCTGAAGGAAATACTGGTGAATGATCAGCGTCCTGATAGCGCGAAGCTTGTAATAAGTAAGTCAGAACCGTTTGAGGCGGAAACAAAGCTAGAGGGAAATGATCAACTATCTTTTCATAAATTAGCACAGCGAACGATCGTACCTCAAAGATACATAAATCAACAAGCTATTGGCGAGCAGCCGCAGCATTATGCTGTTCAAGTTCAAGCGTCTAACAACCAGAAAGTAACGATACACTATGAATACTTAAAAATACCTTTTACGCTTACAGTTGAGCTTCAAGCCAATAAATAATCGCTTTTTGTCTTATCCTTTATGCCTGTGTCAATTCCTAAGATTGTTTGGTGAAAAGCTCCTATCTCTCCTAGAACATGGTAATATTGTATTAACAGCAATTGTGATACTAGGAGGGACCTAATGGCATTTATCATCTTGGGTATAGTACTATTTATCTGTGTTATCACTGTGGCTTTAGTGTTTATGAAAAAGCTTTCGAAAAATGATATTATGCTTGAAGTGACAGCCACTTGTGAAGGGAAAAATGAAGACAATCAAGCGATTATGAAGATATATTTTAGGTATTCCATTGGACGTCTTGCCAGAAGGAAACGAGAAATGATAGGCAGTATTGAATGGTCTGAAGGGTGGATGCCTGTCAGCTATAATTTAAAAGAACATGGCGTGTATGATGAAGAACGACTTCTGTATGCGACGAATGAGCAAACGTATTCCACCTTTGAAATCAATGCGACGAATGCGCTTGATGAGCAAGGACGTGGAGAGGGCTACGTGGTCCTTGTATTGGAAAAGCCAAATACCTCTCATATGTCCCGAGCGGGTGTTATTCTCGCTGTGACAGCCAATATGGTTACATATCAATTATCAGACTCCGCTAGCTGGCACAATGATATGCTAGCGAACTAGCTATCCAATGTTTTGGATAGCTTTTTTTGGTATTTACAAGTAAAAATAGGCTGTTTATGGAACCAATTGAGGAAAATAACGTATAGAAAGAAGAAGGACTTGCAGGAGGAAGGAGGATATAGATGTCCGAACAACATAGCAAATACAATGATTCAAGGCTTGTCACAATAGATGAGCAAATATGTGCACTTTTGCAGCAACGAAAAGAGCAAGCTGCTCATACTCCAGGCTTGCCTTCGGATGATACCATTTCGAAATGGGCACAGCAATATGGTTTCGATGATACTTTTTTAGCGTTGTTCTTCCAGTTGATTAAATCAGAAAAATACTATACTTCAAAGGTAGAACCATCAGGCTTCCGTCACTATATCCCTATATTGAAAACGGTAGAAAAGGGAGAGCGTTTGTATACGGTTTCTTATGTTCGTCAATATGACAATGCAAGTGTAGTACAATTATTAATCGATTGGGATGAGCAGCAAGAACCTCAGCTAACGATTCAGCAAAAATTACAACGAAATCATTTTGGTCTATACATTGATGCGTCCTATGAATGCCGAAGTAAAGGTACAGGTGGCTCAAATGGACATGAAAGCAGTACGTATGTGGTGACACCACCCTTGCCAGATGATTTAAGGGGACTTCACTTTGTTTTTACAGAATACGAGGATGCCTTTGAAGAAAAGCCGACAGGATGGGCTGTCACCATACAAGGTTAGGGGGATATTTAATGAGAAAATGGATGTTTCCACTTGTCCTCATCATCCTATTGACAGCTTGTCAAAGCCCCAAGCAGGAGATACATTATATCGCCAAAAGTGAGCATTGGAAAGCCATCTATCATAGTAATGGCGAGGTGGGCTTACGCTTATTTTATCTGGGAGATGATGATGATTTGGGGCCTTTAGAAATTACGATTGAGGGGACAAAAGAATCCCAAAATTTAAGTGATGTTCAGTTAAATAAAGATGGCTATTATTCCTTCACAAAAAAAGAAAGTGAGAAAATCTTTAAACGAGAAACAAAGCCAATGATCCATGTAGAATGGCAATCTGAAGATGAGACCTTAGAAGTGAAAAATTATTAGGAGATAATAATAAAATGCGAATTGAACAGCGCGAAGATATAGTGATTATTGATGGGCTAGAGATCAGCGGTACGATTCAAAAGAATCAACAATGCCCGAGTTGTCAAAATTCCATCATCTATGATGACACGTTCGATAGTTATTTTTGTGCGATGTGTAATGAGTGGCAAGAGGCGGCATGTGATGACCCGAATTGTCACTACTGTGTACAACGTCCAGAACGTCCATTGCAAGTCCGTCGCTAAATTTTTTCTTTTTTAGGGTTTGACAAAGAATTCACTATTCGTTATAGTAATTAACAATTTCATACAAAATGAAATGGGCAATGATAAGGACAAGAGATGCGATTAACCATTTTTAGAGAGGGAGGCATTGGCTGCAAGCTTCCTAATGTCGTAATCCCATCTTACTACCTTGGAGCCGTGCTTGGAAACTTGCACCGTTTTTTGCGGCGTTACTGCAAATTCAATGAGCCACTAGCTTATAAACTAGTGGGAATTTGGGTGGAACCACGGGTAAACAACACATACTCGTCCCTTAGTAGGGACGGATATGTGTTTTTTTTATCTACACAATTATGCCAAGGTGTAATTGATTTTATTATTAAAAAGGAGTAGAGAACATGTCAAATCAACGTATTCACATTCAATTTCCAGATGGCCAACAACAAGCATTTACAAAAGGTGTGACACTAACCGATATTGCACAAGCGACTCGTCCAGAGCTTCGCAAAAAGGCAGTCGCAGGGAGTGCTAATGGAACCATCATTGATTTGACGCGCCCGATTATGGAAGATGCACAAATTACATTGTACGATGCAAGCTCGAAGGAAGGGATCGAGGTCATTCGCCATTCTACGGCCCATTTATTCGCTCAGGCAATTAAACGACTTTACCCACATGCACAATTTGGGGTAGGACCAGTCATTGAAAATGGCTTTTATTATGATATAGATATTGCCGATACACTGACACCGAGTGATTTGCAGCAAATTGAAAAGAAAATGAAACAAATTGTTCAGGAAAATATACCGGTTCATAGACGCGAGGTTTCTCGTGAAGAAGCGAAGCGATTATTCGCCCATGATGCGTTAAAGCTCGAACTGTTGGAGGCAATTCCTGCAGATGAGCTAGTTACGATTTATGAGCAGGGAGAGTTTTATGATTTATGTCGTGGTCCACATGTCCCGTCTACAGGCAAATTACAGCATTTTAAATTAATGCATGTGTCAGGCGCTTACTGGCGAGGCGATAGCAATAATCAAATGCTTCAGCGTATTTATGGCGTTGCCTTTGCTACAAAAGAGGAACTGCGCGATCATTTTATCTTCTTGGAGGAAGCAGAAAAACGGAATCATCGTAAGCTAGGAAAAGAGTTATCGTTATTTATGTTTTCAGAGGAAGCACCTGGCATGCCCTTCTATTTAGCCAATGGTCAAATTTTACGCAATGAACTAGAATCGTATTTGCGACATTTACAAGCAAAATATGATTATAGGGAAGTACGAACACCGCTGATGATGAACCAACGCTTATGGGAGCAGTCAGGTCACTGGGATCATTATAAGGACAATATGTATTTTACACAGGTAGATGACCAAAGCTTTGCCTTAAAGCCGATGAACTGTCCTGGGCATATGCTGATTTTCAAAAATGCCTTACATTCCTATCGAGATTTACCAATACGTATGGCAGAATTTGGGCAAGTGCACCGACATGAGTTTAGTGGTGCCTTGAATGGTCTGTTACGTGTACGAACTTTTTGTCAGGATGATGCCCATATTTTTGCCAAACCGCAGCAAATTGAGGATGAAATTGCACTGGCCTTAAAGATTATAGATGAAGTGTACAACGTCTTTGGATTTGCGTATACGATTGAATTATCGACACGACCAGATGATTATATGGGTGATTTGGCACTGTGGGATCAAGCAGAAGCAGCACTTGAAAATGTCCTAAACAATTTAGGCATTGCCTATACAATTAATGCAGGGGACGGGGCTTTCTATGGACCGAAAATTGACATCCATATTAAAGATGCGATTCAGCGCAGTCATCAATGCGCAACGGTTCAGCTTGATTTCCAGCTACCAGAGAAATTTGATTTAACGTATATTAATGAGCACAATGAAAGGGTGAGACCTGTTGTCATCCATCGTGCAGTGTTTGGCTCAATTGATCGCTTCTTAGGTATTTTAATCGAGCATTTTGGCGGAGCATTTCCAACTTGGCTGGCACCACAGCAAGTCCAAGTGATTGGGGTAGCAGAGGCACATCAAGGCTATGCCAAGCAAGTTGTTGAAGCTTTACAACAGGCAGAAATCCGTGTGCAATTAGATGATCGCCAAGAAAAGCTCGGCAAAAAGATACGAGAAGCCCAATTGCAAAAAATACCATATATTGTGGTTATCGGTGATCGTGAGGTTGCCAACCAAACTGTAGCTGTTCGCAGACATGGTCAGCAAAATTCCACTGATAAGTCACTACAGCAATTAATAGTAGAAGTCACAGCAGCCATTCAACAAAAAAGTTTAGCTTAATTCAAGTAAAGAAAGCTTGCGATGCATGTTCGTCATTCATCGCAAGCTTTTTAATTGTTAAGAAATTTTTACTTCTATTTTTTTGAAATGACTACTAGAATCTACATGGTGTGCATACAATGAATTAAAGGTGCTTGGAACTTTCTTGAAAATGCGAATGTCCCAGTATTACTTCTTGTGTTTCAGCGTCGATGACAAGAAATTTGCGATAGGATTCATCGGTATTGTGCTGAAAGGATGCTAAAAAATAAACTTGTCGATTGGGATGAATAAAAGTATGTTGAGAGAGGTCTATTGTTTCCTGTTTACCATCTGTTTGTAAATAAAAACGTTTTGTCGCATTTGCTACATCTTTAAAAGCCATCTTTTGACGAATATTCAATGAAGCATTGGTATATTCCTCATAAATCGCACGATTAAGCTGCTGATAAAATTTGTCCTCATCACGAAACGATTGAAATTGGTTGTTTGGATATTGATATAGTGTATTTATTTCAGTTGGTGTGCAAAGTGTGGGTGTTGTATGGTCTACTGAATGTTGAGGTGGCATTAATATTTTGGAAACAACCATAAAAGTTAAGATGAATACGTGCATCATTCAACCTCCAAATGTTTTCTTATCAAAAACATCGCCTACTTTTTCATTCTCTATACATTCTGAGAAATGGCTAGGTGAATGCATGTATCATCCCCGATAAAACCAGCCAATAAAACATGGCCTGGCTTTATCATATCTATACTTTCTTCTATTATATGCCTCGTTATGATTAGGAAGCTTGTGCTTGTTTTAAATATCTATTAAGTAAGACATCCAATTCTTGACTGTAATCTACTACAATAGGGTGGGTGAAACCAAGATCCTTTGCTTTTTTATACATAATTCTTCGTTTGATCTCAATTTCCGCCTTCAAGAATTGTTTAAGTAATAAGTTAACCAAGATATTTTCCTCCTAATTTTTTATCCATATTCTTGAAATAAATTTTTATGACCTCGATTCAACTTTTTCATTGTATATCACTTATATTAAAAAAAATGTCATATTGTGTATCGTTTCTCAAATTCGTAATTTAGTCATAGATAAGGTACTTCATACTATTTAGATTGATTGAAATTTTTTATGTATTATAGATAAAAATTACTGTGTAATTCCCCTTTTATAGAATTTAATACATGACTTAAAACCCTATTCATGCGCTGGATAGGGTTATTCACATTCTTTGTTTTAGAAAATATTAAGGGGAAAACAGAGCGGTATTAAGTCTTTTATACTAAGAAAAAAGTTGTGATTGGAGATTGAATTTTCCGATAATTAAGCGCAGAATTCATATCTTGTCACATTTTAGCAAATTCCCTTTTTTGTTGTTTAGAAATGGGGACATTTCATTGTCTATGGTGAAATGTTGAGAATTTTTGAAATTAATGGAATAATGGGTAAGAGAAGAGGTGATGAAGCGAATTTATCTTTGGAAAAAAGAGAGATCTTTTAAGCTTTCTTAAAGGCAGGTAAGATTCGTCTTTTACAAACCTCTTCAAATATAGGAAATACTGCTCATTATGTTTGATTTAGTGGAGGAACCTCATGATTTGCAATGACTGATAGCCATGATGCATTTCCCCACAAAAGAATTGTTTAAGCAATACTTAACGGATTCAATTACGTATTTTCTTATAGATTTTATGATCGAATAGCTATTAATGAATCGAGCACCCCTGATTTACAGGTCGTTCAACTGGAAATTTCCGTTGGGAGTCAGCGCTACAGCAAAACATACACCCTGCAATAGCAAGAGGGAATTTGGTAGATTCATTTAGTTAATATTAAAGAGGAGAAACAGATGACTGAAATTTATTTTGTTAGACACGCACATGCTCATTATTCAGAGGATGAATATCATCGTCCACTATCTGCTCAGGGACAAAGGGATGCAGAGCGTGTCACAAATCTTTTGAAGCATTATCGAATCGATGCCGTTTATGCTAGTCCCTATCGAAGAGCCATTCAAACAGTGGAGGGGATTGCACAGGCGCGTCATTTACCCATCCAAACGATAGATGCTTTAAAAGAAAGACAACTTGCTACTGGGAAGCTGGAGGATTTTCATGCAGCAGTGCAACGGGTGTGGCAGGAGCCAAGCTTTGCATGGGCAGGTGGAGAGTCCAATCAACAGGCGATGGCTCGTGCCATTCCAAGTTTGCAGCGCATCCTTCTTACTCATCAAGAGGAGTCTGTCGTTATCGGTACACATGGTAATATCATGGCATTGATGATGCAATATTTTGATGCCCAGTACGATTATGCATTTTGGCAAACGTTAAGTATGCCAGATATCTATCGATTAGCCTTTCAAGGTCTATCCTTACAGGAAGTAACACGCGTGTGGCAAGAGGACTGAACAAAAAAAGAGATACTACAGCGATCATAGTATCTCTGTTGTGCTATTTAGTTAGTTCCTCTCCCATTCCGAGCGTAAGAGGCCAAATAAAACTACGTCATGGAATGTACCGAAGCGGAAGATTTCTTGGCGTAAAATGCCTTCTTTTGTGAAGCCACATTTTTCATAGGAGCGAATAGCTGCTGGATTAAAGCTGAAAACCTGAAGCTTGATTTTCTGAATAGCTATATATTGGAAGATAAAATCAATAAGCGTTTTCATTGCATCCGTGCCATAGCCCTTGCCGTGCCACTCTTTCCCAATTGAAATGCCCACTGAGCAAGTGCTATTTTGCCAATTCACTGCATAAACGCCACAGGAGCCTATTAACTGATGTGACGCTTTTTCATAGATACCGAAAAAGTATTCCTCCTTCTTTCCGCTGATACTGTTAAAGAAAGCGGTGTGATCCTCTACAGTTTGTGGAAAGGGAATCTCATCATTAGCAAGTAGTAAAGAGGTGAATTCGCTTTCGATTGCTATAAAAGCCTCTAGGTCAGCAGCAGTCATTTGCTGTAAAGTGATCGATTGCCCTGTTAAAAATGTTGTCAAATAGTTTTCCATTATTATATTCTCCCTTGTATAAGGGCTGCAAGTAGCGTTACAACCCTACGATTGTTGGTAATATTTTCACGTCTACTGCATCTTTCACACTCATAAACCCACCCCTTTTTTGTGCATACTTCCATAGTAGCATGAGGGACTAAGAGAATGGAAGAAATTATGCTAAAATATGTCATAGTTAAAGAGAGAGAGGGATTAAGATGCGCACAACATATTTTGCGAATTTATTACAATACTTACCACAAGAAGAGCAGCAACAATTACAACAGGCTTTTGGTGCTTCAGAGGCACAAATTCAGGCCTTGTTAGAGGTATTTCCGAACTGCCCACAAGTTTTGGTGGAGCTATTACAGGATGTCAATGGTACATATTATTGTCAGCATGGGCAAGAAACGATCTGTGTTCTAGTGCTAGGCTCTGATTTAGGGGATTATCCATATTATTTAAAGTCGGTGGAGCAAATCGTGAAAGATTATCATGACAAACGTGAAACAATTTATGAGCGCTATCAGGAATTTTTAGCGTATGTGGAAGTAGATGAAAAGATTAATATGCATGTCCCGTTAAATGAACGGCTCTGCTTTGCAGATTGTATGAATAATGGGGGAACATCAAGCCTATATATTGATTTTACGCCAAATGAAGCGGGACAAGTTGGCCAAGTGGTTCGTTATGTCCATGATCCTGATAGCTTTGAGGTGATTGCAGCTTCGTTTGAGGATTATTTACAGCAACTTATAGAGGGAGACTATGAATTCACCGCTATTTACGAGGAGGAATTCGAGTGACTATGAAGCTCATGTTCTATGAGGACAAAGCACAAAATTTAGTAGAACAATATACCCTAACAGAAGAGCAGCTACGCTATACAAAGTCTCCAAAAGAAAGCATTGCACTTGCTAAGCAGGATACTAGTCGGCATGCTGTATTAGCAATGGACGGCAACAAGCTAGTCACGTTCTTTGTCTTACATGAAAAAGAGGGGGTGATGCCTTACTCCTCCAACGAACAGGCGCTATTAATCCGTTCCTTTTCCACTGATTTTTATGAGCAGGGCAAAGGCTATGCCAAGACAGCACTCCAATTATTGCCTGACTTTGTTCGCAAGCATTTCCCACACATCAATGAGCTGGTGCTTGGGGTCAATGTGCCAAATAGAGCTGCTCAGGAACTTTATAAGCGATGTGGCTTTGTCGATGAAGGCAGACAGGTAATGGGAATTCGAGATGAGCTAAAGGTGATGAGCTATTATATGAAGGAGGTTGAAAATTGAGCCACAATATAATTGAAGCAAGAATGGAGCATTTACAAGTACTTTGTACAATCGATCAAGAAGTGATTGGTGATTCATCCAGAGCGGAAGAAATTCAGCAAGCTATCAAAGAGAAACGCTGTTTGCTATACCAATCCGCCGATACCGTTGGGGGGTTTTTGTTATTTAGCAATGACTTTTTTGGCTATAGCTTTATTTCCTTAGTCATTGTCAAGCCATCCGAGCGCAGACAGGGGATCGCTTCTGCCTTAATGATCGCTTATATCCAAATGGCTAAAACAGCAAAGGTTTTCTCCTCTACAAATCAGTCCAATAGGCGTATGCACCAGCTTTTTCATAACCTAGGCTTTGTCAAAAGCGGTTTTATCGACAATTTGGATGAGGGAGACCCAGAAATTATTTATATGAAACAAGCCTCACCACAAACATAGGGTGAGGCTTTCGTTTATTTTTTCGCTTTGATGAATAAAAAGGATGGCCTGCGTAGCTCCTTTTCAATAGAAGGAAGCTGTTGAATGGCTGCTGTGCTTGGAATTGGTTCTACAATACTATCAATCGTTAATCCATGAGCAATCAATGTATTGACCAGTGTCGCTATGGTGCGATGATATTTGACAACACCATCCACCAACCATGTTTGCTCACGCAAGCCTTCTTCCTGGTAATGATCCACAGCATAGTGCAGACGTTGATGATTGTCATCATATACCCAATTATCATCTGTTGTATGACGAGCTGTAGCAATAGGATGCTCCACCGAGAAAATAAATACACCGTTAGGACGGAGCATGTGAGCAATTTGACCAATGACCGCATCGAAATCTTTGACATAATGAAGAGATAGGGAGCTGGTTATACAATCAAAGCTAGCCGAAGGAGCTTCATAATCCTCTATTGCCTGTAGCTGATAGTCAATTTGTGGGTGGGCATGCTCCTGTTTAGCGACGGACAGCATATTGCTCGAAACATCTAATGCGGTTACGTGCTTGGCTTGATGGTCGATACAATACTTGGCGAAATCCCCCATACCACAGCCAATATCGAGTACCTGTAAATTTGTCAAAGGTGGAAGTAAAGCCTTCATCGTGGGCTGCTCCAAAAGACGGTTATAATTAGTTGCTTTTTGTCTCAATGTCTTGTAGTGATGAAAAAATATCGGATTATCATAAATATTTTGTTTCATTAAAAGCCTCCAGTTTATGAAACATAACGTTATGTCATTTGTGCGCATCATTATTGTCCCATGTAGATAGAAAAAGAAATAGACTTTTATTACAATTTTTTGTAAGATGTAGATAGAGGCATACCATTTTTTGATACAGTCGTTTTCCATTTAATGGGGTATTTTATCGTTCCCTCTACATAATGATTGAACCTACCAAGCACATCCTCATTTCTATGTCATAAAAATGTAACAATTCGAAAAAATAAATATATTTAAAGGGAAAACATGGCACTTCTCACACGCTATAACGTTCTTAGTATTTGGAAGCATATTCCGAAAAAGAGACGTTGGAGGGATTCTATTGAATCAAGAAAGTTTATTATCCATTAGTAGCAATGCCTTATTTATTGCCTTTATTCTACTACTCATTGCTATTGTGCCATTAGGGCTAGCAGTCAAATCAAAGAGAAAAACATTCGGTAAGCTAGGCCTATTGCTCACTTATATAGCCTTTGCCCTACAGCTCGTGTACTTTGTTGTCAGATGGGTGGCGGTTGACCATGCGCCTGTCAGTAATATGTATGAATTTATGACGTTCTTTGGCATCATGCTTACAGGAAGTTACTTAATTATCCATTTCTTATATAAGCAAATCGTGGTTGGCTTATTCACGATTCCTGTATCCTTAATCATCCTTGGTTATGGAAGCGTTTTTGCGAAGGAAGTATCGCCGCTTGTTCCATCATTACAAAGTCACTGGTTAACGATTCATGTCATGACTGTGGCCTTTTCTAGTGCCATTTTATCTGTATCCTTTGCTACAGGTTTAATTTATTTATTAAGAACGCTGGATGTTTCCAAAAAATCTATCAGTACATATGGGCTTGAGTTTGTATTGTATTGTTTGGTGGTTGTCATTGGCTTTATCGGCGTATCTACTTTTTTCAGCCTTGCCACAGAAGAGGTGCAGGTACAATTCGATAATGCACAGGGACAGCAGGAAAAAGCTACTTACTCCATGATGCCCCTGATTGTAAGTAAAGGAGCCGTCACCGAAAAGGGCGAAGCAATCGGTGGTGTCGAAATCACAAATAAAATAGATGCCAAGAAATTAAACTCGATTGTCTGGGCATTTATCGTGGGGACTATTTTATATGGTGTCATTCGATTCATCACAAGAAAATCAGTGAGTGCCTTATTAAAGCCATGGACAAGCCGCGTACAGCCACAATTAATGGATGAAATTTCCTATCGGGCTGTTGTTATCGGCTTCCCATTATTTGCATTAGGTGGCCTGCTATTCGCCATGATTTGGGCGCAAATTGCCTGGAGTCGCTATTGGGGCTGGGACCCGAAAGAGGTGTGGGCATTAATTACCTTTTTATTCTACGCTGCCTTCCTCCATTTCCGCCTATCCAAAGGCTGGGAAGGGGAAAAAACAGCCTGGTTGGCCATTATCGGCTTCGGCATTATTGTGTTTAACCAAGTATTTGTCAATCTAGTCATTGCCGGCTTACACTCCTATGCCTAGCTAAAAGGGGGGATTCGTGACTCCAAAGTGAGAGGAAAACGCTCAAACTAGTCAGGTGACCGCTCCAAAGTGAGGAGAAAGCGCTCAACCCAGCAAGGAAGCAGCTCCAAAATAACTGAAAAGTGCTCAAACTGATGAGTGAATCGCTCCAACGAGTGAGAGAACCTCTTAGCTTTGGCCATCCTTTTCTTCTTATTAAAATATTCAACCGAAAAAAGCATTACGAAATGCATTGAGCACTTCGTAATGCTTTTTATTAATTATTTTTTGCGAAATAGTCTAGCGTTGCTTGGCCTAAAACGTTGGCGGCAATTCGTAATGAGCGCTCGTCGATATCGAATTTCGGGTGATGGTGTGGATAGACTTCCTCCCAATCAGGATTTTTTGCCCCTGTGAAGAAAAACGCACCGGGGATTTCCTCTAAGAAATAGGCAAAGTCCTCACCGCCCATATTCGGATCAACTATTTCAACCGTCTCAACATCTGCAATTTTCTCTGCGGACGCCATTATATGCTCAGTCTCTTCTTCATGGTTTACAACAGGCGGATAGCCTCGCACATACTCATACTCGTAATCGGCTTTTGTTAAATAACAAGTTGCCTTTAGAAGCTCTTCGATTTCATGCTCTAACAAACTACGCTCCTCCTCGTGAAAAGTGCGTACCGTACCCTTCATGTACACTTGATCAGCAATGACGTTGAAAGGATTTAATGCCTCAATATGCCCAATTGATACTACTGCTGGACGTAATGGGTTGATGCGACGTGCCACAAGCTGCTGTAAATTTGTAATAAACTGAGCTGCAAGGACAATGGAATCCTTGGTGTCACTTGGGTTTGAACCGTGGCCACCCTTGCCTTTTATCGTTATATAGATACCATCTGCTGCAGCCATTAATGGTCCTTTAGCTGTTTGCACTTTACCAAGATCAGTTGGTGCCCATAAATGTGTCCCAAAAATAACATCTACACCTTCTAAGCAGCCATCTCTAATCATCGAAATAGCTCCACCTGGCGCAAGCTCCTCAGCATGTTGATGAATAAAGACGATTGTTCCTTCTAAATCATTCTTCATTTGGTTAAACGCCTTCGCTAAGATTAATAGGGAAGCTGTGTGTCCATCATGGCCACAAGCATGCATACGCCCTTTAATTTTTGATTGGAAAGGTAAGCCGGTTTCTTCCGTAATGGCTAAAGCATCAAAGTCTGCACGCAACGCAACTGTTTTCCCTGGTTTCCCACCAATTAGCTTTGCCACAACTCCATTGCCACCTACACCTTCACGAACCTCATGACCTAACGCGCGATGAAAGGCAGCAATGGTTTTTGGTGTTTCTACTTCCTCAAAGGAAAGCTCAGGATTTTCATGAAAATGACGACGAAGCTGTATTGTCTCTTCTTCATAATGTTTTAATAAATCTGCTAACTGTTGTTGTAAAGTTGTCATTCACTAACACTCCTTATTTTAAGTAAATATAATCTCCAGGACCAAGCGGTAAACCGAATAGGAACCAAATGGCGAAGAGGATAATCCAACCGATTGCGAAAAACACCGAGAACGGCAATAAAGAAGATATAAGCGTACCAATTCCGATATTTTTATCATAGCGCTTTGCAAATGATAGTAAAATCGCGAAATACGGTAACATAGGGGTAATTGGATTTGTAATCGAATCACCTACACGATAGGCCATTTGTGTAACCGCTGGGGAATAGCCTAAGTATAAGAACATTGGTACGAAAATTGGTGCAAGTAAAGCCCATTTTGCAGAAGCACTGGCGATTAATAAGTTGACAAAGGCACAAATTAAAACAAAACCTATCATCATTGGTAAACCTGTAAAATTTAATGCCTGTAAAAGCTCTGCACCTTTAATGGCTAAAATAGAACCAATATTGCTCCAATTGAAAAAGGCAATCATTTGTGAAGCGGCAAATGCTAATACTATAAATGGTGCCATATCTGCAATGGATTTAAAGATTTTCTCTGCAACTTCCTTATCGTTTTTAACCTCCTTCGCTGCAATCCCATAGGCAAGGCCAGGTAATAGGAAGAAGAATAACATGATAGGGACAATACCTGCCATGAAAGGTGAGTTTAAAAAGCCACCTGTTGCAGGATCACGTAAAAGACCGTTTGATGGTATGACTGTAAAAGCAATGACTAAAATATAAACTAGCGTTACAATTCCAGCCCATTTTAAACCTCTCTTTTCTAAAGCTGTCAATGGCTCTAGCTTTTCAATTTCACCATGGAACGAACCAAAGCGAGGCTCTGTAAACTTCTTTGCAACCCACGTACCAATAATGACTAATAAAAACGTCGAAGCAATTAAGAAATAGTAGTTCATCGTTGCGCGACCAGCGTACGCTGGATCTGCTATTTGTGCTGCTGATTCTGTAATCCCCAATAATAATACATCTAGAGAGCTAATTAATATGTTCGCACTGAAGCCCCCCGCTACAGCCGCATATGTAATAATTAAGCCTGCTAATGGATTTCGACCAATACTCATAAAAATCATGGCAGCAATTGGTGGTAAAATGATAAATGCCGCGTCAGCCGCTAAGTTACCAACTAAACCTGTAAAAATGATAAAAGGTACAATTAATTTTGTAGGTGCTGACATCACAATTTTCTTCATGACAGCTGAAATTAAACCTGTTTGCTCAGCTAAACCAATACCAATCATTGTCACGATTACTAGCCCTAATGGAGCGAAGCCTGTAAATGTTGAAACCATCTGCGTTAATATTAAGATAAGCCCTTCTTGACTTAGCAGATTTTTTACTTGAATGACATCTTCGGTCCCAGGTTGAACTGCTGAAATACCGAGCATGGATAAAACCCATGATAAAACTAGTACTACACCTGCTAGAATAATAAATAACGTGATCGGGTCTGGTAGCTTATTACCTGCACGCTCGATTTTATCTAACATGTTATCAATCCAAGATTTTTTCTTAATTGTTTGTGAATTCCCTTGCATAAATTTCATCTCCTTTTATACTTTATTAGACTTAACCTTTAAAAATCCAATGTCTTTATTTTAAGACGCTGAAAATCTATGTCCTTTATACAAAGAAACCATATTTTCTGACTATTTTCAATATTTATTTTTTATTAAGGAGCTATATGTATGTATAAAATTAATGTTTTTACCGCTAAACGCTCACTTTCATGGGTTCAACAGCTTGAAAAAATTAAACCCTCTTTTTGTGAATTTCATTACTATGCTTATACTGATTTTGAACATTTGAAGGAGCTTTTAGAAAAGTATTTAGAAGGGGGAGATGGAGCACTTTTTAGCGGGCAAATTCCATATTTCTATGCACAAAAACATTTTCAAGAAGCAACGGTACCCATGCATTATTTTGATATTTCAGAGCGTGATTTTTACCGTACCGTTACGGAGCTTTTTTATGAAAAAAAGATTGCTATGAATCGCATTGCCATCGACTTTTGCTATGAAGAAAACGGCTATTTGGGCATTCATGAATGGTCGATTGGAAAAAAACCTTATCTTTTTAGCCAAACGATGAGCGAGTACGCAAGTAACGATATTGTCGATAAAGCTGCTGAATGGCACATACAATTGCATAAGGAAAACAAGGTTGATTTGAGCTTTACCCGCATTGCAGAAATACGTGAGCGCTTAGCAGATCAAAATATACCATTTATCGCTTTTTACCCGTCTCAATATGCAATGCAATTAACATTAGATCATTTTCTCAATCAACTGCGAATTCGACAGCTTAACCAAAATAAAGTAGTGGTAGTGCATATTTTAATTCCGATAGATAAATCGAATATAGAAGACCTAGAATATCGGCAAATTGCCCTATATAAAACGATATTAGATTTCAAACAACTGTATGCTAGCTCATTTATCGTACATCGTGAGGCATCGTTTATTGCAATTATCACGACGTATAAGCAATTTTTAAGTACAACGAATCGTTATTCACATTGTCATTTAGTTGATTTTTTAAATGAGAAGCTATCGTTTCCTGTCAGAATAGGGTGGGGAATTGGTGACTCTCTAATTGAAAGTCAGGAGTTTGCTAAAAAAGCCGCAACCCTCTGCTCTTCAAAGGAAACACAGGGATACATTATTGAAAATTCACGAGAAATTGGGCCTTTACTATATGGAACGATGCTACAGTTTGACGATGAAAAACAACAGCATCTAAAAAATTTAAGTACGACATATGATATTCCCTTATTACAATTACAAAAAATAGAAGCGATGCTGGAAAAACTAACGACAACGATTGTTAGTGGGGAACTGCTCAGCACACATCTCGGCATTACTGTACGCTCTGCAAACCGCATTTTAAAGCAGCTCCATGAGAAAAATTTAGCACACGAATTACCAAGCAACACATCCACCACGCGTGGACGCCCAAAAAAGTATTATCAAATTCATTTATATTAGTCAGGATGGAATGGATCATACGGAGGGGCTACCTGCGCAAGTTGATAGGATCATCGTAAAGGTATAACGAGGGAGTAACTCGGATTTATAAATCCTGAAAAGGAAAAAGAGACATCCATTTAAGAATGTCTCTTTTTATATGCACGTCTATGTTAAGTGAAGATTATAGTTTCACTACATTCGTTGCTTGAGGTCCGCGGCTGCCTTCTTCTACGCCGAATTCAACTTTTTGGCCCTCTTCTAAAGTTTTGAAGCCATCAGATTGGATAGCAGAGAAATGTACGAATACATCATTGCCACCTTCAACTGCGATGAAGCCAAAACCTTTTTCTGCGTTAAACCATTTTACTGTACCTTGTGTCATGTAAACACCCTCCCAAAAAAATTCAACAATCAATTGCTTCTATCACATATAAAAAACATATTCAAAAGCTCGTATTACTTTTGAATACGTGTTTTTAATCATCGCAATGAAGTAATGTAATTATTACCCTTATTATAGTACAGAATTGTTTGTATATCCAGTAAATTCCGTTTTTAGTAAGGAAAAATTTACATTTGTAATCTAATAGTAAAGAAACGCTATTTCCTCATTATTTAATCCATGCTTTTTCCTTAGCAACGATGACAGCCTCTGCCCGCGACTCTACATTCAGCTTGACGAATAGCTTGGATAAATAGTTCTCCACCGTACGCTGGGTGACACCTATTGCAGAGGCGATGGCTTTATTTGTACAGCCTTGGGCAACGAGCTGTAGTATTTCCTGTTCCTTATCGCTCAGTAGAACCTCCTGCTGCACATTCGGCAGGTTCGTGCGTTGCTGAACAAAGTCTAAGAAATCGGCTGCAAGTAAAATCTCACCCCTTATGGCTGCTTGAATGGTTTGAATCACTTGCTCCTTTGTCGCCAGCTTTGATAATAGACCGTCAATTTTTTTCTCAATCAATAGCTCATAATAATCGGAAAGTTCGTAGCCTGTGTAAAGTATAATCAAAGCATCAGCTTGTTTTTTCTTAATCATCTCTGATAATTGAATACCGTTGATTGGCTTCATATTGATATCAATGAGAAACAACTGAAAGGTATCTGTATCCATTCTTGATAAAACGGCTGCGCTATCCTGTTCTGTTTCGATTTGAACATTGGCTAAATCTTGCAACAATGTTTTCGTACCATCTAAAACGACAGGATGGTCATCTATAATAAGTATGTTCATCATATGAATCCCCGTCCTCTTGTATTTGTATATAAATATGCATGCCCTCGTTAAGGCTCGATTGAATCGTAATGTCACCATTAAAAGCACGGACACGTTCACGAATGCCATTAATGCCCATTGATGCAGAGGACTGTATTAAATCGTCAATGTCGCAGCCTATACCATTATCATCGTATCGAAGGATAAAGCCTTGAGGAATCACTTGTAATTGAAGCGAAACCTCTGTTGCTTCGGCATGCTTGATTGCATTATTTAACAGCTCTTGAACGAGACGATAGACTACGAGATGCAGGGTGACATCCTGAAATTCTACACGATCAATTTGTGCGCTTAATAAAAAATCAGCCCTTATTTTTACCTTTTGAATGAGTTTTTTTAATGCCATTTGTAAACCAAAGGTATCCAATAGTGGGGGACTTAAGTTCTCGCAATATTCTCGTAAGTCCTTCGTTGCATTTAATAGCTGCTCGCGTATAGCTAGCACGGTCTCCTTTTGAATAGTAGGGGAGCCAGCTAGGACATCAAGCTCTCTGGCTAAATGAAGCTGCTCCTGCAAAATGGTGTCATGTAATTCCTGTGCTAAAATACTCTTTTCCTTCTCAATAATATTCCATAGCAATTTATCGAGCCAAGGAAGCGGTGTATCACTGGTATTTTTCATATGCTGAATTTCACGCACTAAATCCTCAATTTGCTGTAAGTTATTGATAAACATCGACACATACAGTGCAAGCAATTCTAACCAAAGTAGCTCTTCCTTTTGCAGAGCATGGCGTATTTCTAACATAATCTTTTCCTCACCAGCATCATGTAACAATAATTGCGGATAGTAGCTTACTTGCTGTGGAGAATCGTCTGTTATTGTACAGATATGAAACGCTGTTGTTCCAAGCTTCTCGGTGATTTCATATTTAAAACGATCCAATAATTCTTGTTGGTTTTTTGCTTTGCCCATGCGCTGAACGGCTGCATATAAATTATGTACATAATTTCCAGTAGAAGAGAAGATAATTTTCCGATACTTAAAATCAATGCGTTCTTTTATATAAAAGCTCGCAATGATCACCATAAAGACAAGTAAAAAAATACTTGTGACATGCACGATGGATAGCTCCCCCATAAATAACAGGGCAATCCCTGCTGTCAACAGAAGCGCACTGAAAAAGGCTAGCGTTGAATAATAGCGTAATCGTGATAATTGGTATTCAATATCGAATAATCGTTCGTTCACCTGAATGAACAGAAAAGAGAACGGAATAAATAATAAAAACAATGCGGCGATTTCAGCGTGTAATATCGGCTTATGTCCTAATATTTCAGGTGTAACGAAGAATAATAAAAAGGGTAAAAACGGCACGATAAAGGCAAGCGCAATTAAACGAATTTTGGCCAATTTTGTACGTAAGAAACTCGTTACTAAAATAAAAATTGCATAGAGCACTAGGACAGCAAATAAGCTCAAGTTCAAGATAGGTATTATCTCACGTAATGTTGGCACCACTTCCTCCAGTAAAATGATAAGTATTAAAAAGTACAGCCATTTGCTGTGAGGATAGGTCCACTTGATTTGCAGGTATTTGAAAAAGTGTTGTAAAAAGTGAATAAAGAGAACCATGCATAAAATAATACAGCTACTAATGACAAACATCCCAATCATATTTCCTCTAGCTGATGCGCCAGTACTGATATAGGCAGTCGAACAAGTTAATAAAAATAGGATCAATAAAAACGTTGAAAGATTATTTTGATTGCGTCGCCAAACATAAAGTGCGACTCCAAAAGCTAGGAAAAAATAAAAGATGGGGAACAAAATTTGCAGATATAATTCTTCTGGTATGTCCCGATGTTTGACAGTAATGGTTTGAATACTCTTATCAGCCTTTTGGATCGTTATTGCATTGGCGCTTCTAACGATCATTTGCTGTTGAACGTAGCGATTCTCCATGGCTGGCTGCCCATCGATAGCCACAATAATATCCCCTTTTTCAATATTTTTTTGCTCTGCCCATAGAGGGTAATAGCTATCCACAAAAACAGGCTGACCGTTTGTTGTATCGAGAGTGAGACTAACAAAGGGTGTTTTGATAGTAATACCTAACACATAAATACCGAGTATTAGGTATGTAAGAAAAATACAATATGTCCATTTTTTCATTGTAAAACCTCGAATTTACTTATGATCATAATCTCCTATATATTATCGCTAATTATTGATAAATTTGGAATACCGAAATAACGAGTTTCGGAAAACCACTATTGTTTTTTCGGAATAACGAAATAGTGTTTTCGGACATGGCTATGATAGGGTAAATTTAATCATTAGTGACGAATAGGGGGACTTCTGCGTGAAAAAAGGCATTTTAACACTTTTACTTTTTTTTCTCATCGCTATGATCACCATTCCATTGACCACGAAGGCCAAAACGGTGAATCAGGATAAAGTCGAGGTAGAAATTGGTCTCATAGGCAGTGATCATCATTTTGTCTATAAGATTCCGAAGCACTTACATAAGGATATGCCCTATACAGAAATGAAAAACGGCATTCAAGCTTCCTTAGCTAATCATTGGAAAATTGGAGAGACTCGTTATGAGGCCAATAAATCCGATGTTGCCTATACCTTTTATATTCAGGATTTATTTCAAGAAAAGCAGGATGGTCAGCTAAAAGTAGCCATACCCTATCGTCATCTAGTAGGGATGTTTGGCGAGCAAGATCCTATTCAATTGCGTATTTTAGCAAGTAAATTATCCAAGTGGACTGTCAATACAAAGGATTGGACAGCGCTTGGCTTTATGGAGCCCTTTACTTTTTTAAGTGAACGTGAATATGTCTATGAGGGAGCAGTCCAAGAGTTATTAAACCAAAGAGTTGGCCATTTTGATGGCACCATTCAAAAAAGTCAGTTGCTTGTATACAGTGTCATTTATTTTTGCTTTATGGCTATCCAACTGCTTGCTTGTCTTATTTTATCCAGACGGTTAAAAAGGAAAATCATTGAAAATCCAGACAATATGCATCAGTTCCGTAAACTCAATTACCTGTATCAATTGGTGCCGATCTTGATTATTGTCGCACAAATCGTGTTCCTTGTTTTATCGGGTCTAATTACAGCATTTGGATTATACTTTAGTCCTGGCATTGATTTATTAGTGATCGTTGGACCTGTTTTATTAAATATCATCTTGCTGCCCACTTTTTTCGTCACAACAGAGAGTGAAATTTCAAGGGAGCTCAACAATAATTCGTTGTGAAATGGTATAATGATCAACAGCAAACTTGAAGGAGCTGTTGAAGAAAAATGACGCATCCAGAATTCGCGTACTTAAATTTACTACAACATATATTAGAAAATGGCACAAAGAAAGAGGATCGAACGGGGACAGGTACATATAGTGTCTTTGGGTATCAAATGCGTTTTGATTTAAGCAAAGGTTTTCCTCTTCTAACGACAAAGCGTGTGCCCTTTAAGCTTGTAGCAAGTGAATTATTATGGTTCATTAAAGGGGATACCAATATCCGTTACCTATTGCAGCACAACAACCACATCTGGGATGAATGGGCATTTAAAAAATGGGTGGAATCTGATGAGTATACAGGCCCTGATATGACAGATTTTGGTCGACGCTGTTTAGTAGACGAGTCATTTAACGCAATGTATCAAAAGGAGCTTGCCTCATTTTGTGAACGTGTCTTAACAGATGATGACTTTGCACAGCAATATGGAGATCTCGGAAATGTCTATGGCAAACAATGGCGCCATTGGACAACCTCTGATGGCGATAGCCTTGATCAGCTACAGGATGTTATTCATCAAATTAAGCATCAACCTGATTCACGCCGTATTATTGTCAATGCATGGAATCCTGAAGATGTCATTAATGCGGGCGCAAAGGGCAGTAAAGCTGCATTACCACCGTGCCATGTGATGTTCCAATTTTATGTAGCAGATGGTAAATTAAGCTGCCAGTTAATGCAAAGAAGCCTTGATACATTATTAGGCTGTCCATTCAATATTGCGTCTTACGCCTTATTAACACATTTGATCGCACATGAGTGTGGCCTAGAGGTTGGCGAATTTATTCATAGCATTGGAGATGCGCATATTTATGCGAATCATGTGGAGCAAGTGAAAGAACAGCTATCACGTGAGCCAAGAAACCTACCAACATTGCACATCAATCCCAATAAAGCATCCATCTTTGATATAGAGCTTGAGGATTTATCGATTGAAGGATATGATCCACATCCTGCGATTAAAGCACCGATTGCCGTATAATGCTAACAGCAGCCATTTTGGTTGCTGTTTTTTCAAACGAATAGCTAGGTCTAACTTTTTGTTAAATAGGTAAGTAGTTGGATGACTGGATGAAAAAAATCATTATAGTTATTATGGTATAATTAGCATTATTTGGTATAATAGGAATAGTTCGTTATATTGTAGGGGTGATAGTTGTGAAAAATACAATGGTACTTCTAGTAGATGAATATGATCGACAGCAAAGAGAGCCAGAACAAAGCATGGGTTCTGTGCCACATGCATATTCTTGTAACAAGATCGAATTGTCACAGCAGCAAATTCAAGAAATGATGCAAATCATTGAAGAGATTCGCTTGAAAGGTTATAAAGATACACTATAAATGTAAGCGCCCCCTAAGCTATAATGACTATGGAGGTGTTTTTTATGAACGTTATTTTTATCGATTCTTATTCTGGGGAAGAGCTGCTACATATGGTGTCACAAGATGTAGCAGGCATTTTGGCAGCAGCACAAGGAGAAAGTGTGACATTTCCTGTAGGTCACTTTAAATATGAATTTCATAATTTAGATTTTTATGAGGACAACGGTCAAATACGACAGGAATTAGTCATTTACGTAAAAAAAATATAAGCGATACATTAG
This sequence comes from Lysinibacillus sp. G01H, assembly GCF_028872195.1. NCBI lineage: Bacteria > Bacillati > Bacillota > Bacilli > Caryophanales > Bacillaceae > Lysinibacillus > Lysinibacillus sp. G01H. The sequence continues at coordinate 2,124,788 of NZ_CP118397.1, forward strand.
CAACAGCATATCGGGAAACAATATATACAGGTGACAGTGCTTGACTTTTTTCTGCACCTGTAACTATAATAGTTACAACAGGTGGTGATACATATGGTGAACAGTCGATTTTCGGTGGCGATCCATATTCTTTCGCTCATTGCTACAACATCTGATAAAAGTCTCCTTTCGTCCGATTTTATAGCTGGAAGTGTGAATACCAATCCAGTAGTCGTAAGAAGAATGATTGGTGTGCTAAAAAAAGCAGGCTTACTTTCTTCTCATTCTGGCATGGCTGGCTATGAGCTATTAGTAGAGCCAAAGGATTTAACACTGTTAGCTATTTATCAGGCAATTGATGGGCCAGAACAGCTATTTGCCATTCATGATGAGCCAAATCCAGCGTGTGCAGTAGGTCAAAAAATCCAGCATACATTGGAGGGTGTCTATACATCTGTTTGGCTGGCAATAAAAGAGCAATTACAAGCACAGACGCTACAGGGTGTGCTAGATCAGCTTCGTACTTAGACGAAGATGGTCTTCTTGTATCTAACCTGTAACTAAAATAGTTACAACTAAACCTTAGGAGGAACAAATCATGAAAATGGCCGTAATTGGTGCAACAGGGAAAGCAGGACAAAAAATAGTAGAGGAAGCGATACAACGTGGTCATGAGGTCACAGCCATCGTTCGTTCAGCAGCAAAAGTGACAGCTACTATTCCAGTAATTGAAAAAGATGTGTTTGATGTGACGCAAGATGATGTAAAAGGCTTCGATGTCGTTGTCAATGCATTCGGTGCTCCAGCTGGACAAGAAGATTTACATGTCAAAGCTGGTCGACATTTGATCTCGATTTTCCAAGGTATTCCTACAAAATTAGTGGTTGTAGGCGGAGCGGGTAGTCTATTTGTGGACCAAGAGAAAAAAGTGCGTGTGATGGATACACCAGATTTCCCAGCCATGTATTTAGCAACGGCGCAAAATCAAGGACAAAACCTCTTGGATTTACAACAATCATCCATTACTTGGACATTTATTAGTCCATCTGCATTTTTCGATCCAGAAGGACCACGTACAGGGCGCTATACAGCAGGAGTCGACCACTTACTAGTAAATGATGCGGGGGAAAGCTATGTCAGCTATGCCGATTACGCAGTGGCTGTCGTCGATGAATTAGAAAACCCACAGCACGTTAATAGCCGTTTCACAGTAACGTCGAATAAATAATATGCAACTGAGCGTTTCTATCAATTTCTCCTCGGCGTAATTGCGTCCAGATTTTTTCGAGCTTGCTCGAAAAGCTCCTCTGCAAAATCTGTGACATTCGCCGGAGGCTTTGGGGCAACACGAAGTTGGTCACACCGTCAATGCCACAGGACGTGGCGCTTTTGACGGTGTTCTTCTATTTCAGTGGAATTTTGAGCAAATACTATGAGCAAATCATAAGGACCTTACATTGGCTTTCATTGCACAAAACATTTGCTGAATCAAGATAAAATGCGCTCGGTTTTTTGTGATTTTTTTGCTTTTTTGAAGGATTTTTTTCGTTTACAGAAAAATGACTGTTTACAATACGACTTTTATTAGCTACTATCAAGTGTGAGTATTACATAAAAGGAGACGACAATAATGTCAACACAACGAATAGAAAAAGATTTTTTAGGTGAGCGCGTATTACCAGCAGAGGCGTATTACGGAATTCAAACACTACGTGCTACGGAAAACTTCCCGATTACAGGCTACACAATTCACTCTTCACTTATTAAAGCAATGGGGATTGTGAAGAAGGCAGCTGCATTAAGTAATATGGAAGTACACCTATTATCAAAAGAAATTGGTGAGGCAATTGTCGAAGCAGCACAAGAAGTGATTGATGGCAAATGGGATGCTGAATTTATCGTAGACCCAATTCAAGGTGGAGCAGGTACTTCCATTAATATGAATGCCAATGAAGTCATCGCTAACCGTGCCCTAGAAATTTTAGGGAAAGAAAAAGGTGACTATCACACAGTAAGCCCAAACAGTCATGTCAATATGTCACAATCAACAAATGATGCTTTCCCAACAGCTATTCATATCGCTGTGTTAAATTTAATAGATGAATTATTAGTAACGATGGATTATATGCAATCCGTTTTCCATCAAAAAGCTGAGCAATTTGCTCATGTTATTAAAATGGGTCGTACGCATTTACAGGATGCCGTGCCAATTCGCTTAGGACAAGAGTTTGAAGCTTATTGCCGCGTGATCAATCGTGACATCGTACGCATTCGTCAAACACGTCCAAATTTATATGATGTAAACATGGGTGCAACGGCTGTCGGAACAGGCTTAAATGCCTTCCCAGACTACATTAAATCTGTTGATGAGCATCTTGCTGAAATTTCTGGTTTACCTTTAAAGGGTGCAACGCATTTAGTGGATGCCACACAAAATACAGATGCCTATACAGAAGTATCAGGCGCTTTAAAAATCTGTATGATTAATATGTCTAAAATTGCTAATGACCTGCGTTTAATGGCTTCTGGTCCTCGCGCAGGCTTAGGAGAAATCCTGTTACCAGCTCGTCAACCAGGTTCTTCAATTATGCCAGGTAAGGTCAACCCAGTTATGCCTGAGGTGCTGAACCAAGTAGCCTTCCAAGTAATTGGGAATGACCATACGATTTCTCTTGCATCGGAAGCTGGCCAATTAGAATTAAACGTAATGGAGCCTGTATTAGTGTTCAACCTAATCCAATCCATTAGCATTATGAATAATGTTTTCCGTGCGTTTACAGAAAACTGCTTAAAAGATATTGAGGCAAATGAAGAGCGCATGAAAGAATATGTAGAAAAAAGCGTAGGGGTGCTAACAGCAGTAAACCCTCACATCGGTTATGAAGTAGCTGCTCGTCTAGCACGTGAAGCCATTCTAACAGGTCGTTCAATTCGTGAGCTTTGTATTGAAGAAGGCGTCCTAACAAAAGAACAATTAGACTTAATTTTAGATCCATATGAAATGACACACCCAGGTATTGCGGGTTCAAGTATCATGAAATTAAAATAAAACGAGCAATGATGGACTGTAGACATGCCCTAAAAAGCTGTCTATAGTCTTTTTTTGTAGACCTTTCCTCATATAAAAATAGAGCGTATCCTTATGTGTTTTAGGATTATTCAACTATAATAATGGTATGGAATACATATTTTAGTTGGGGGAATTTGGAATGAGTTTACGAAAAAAGAGTTTACTTGGCTTTTCCGCTTTAAATGTTTTAATGATCGTTATTTTATTTATCGATTTAGCCAATGTAACGACATTAGATTGGTTTTCTACCGTGTTAACAATTGTAGGAATCGCTATTACACTATCTTACACAGTGTATGTCCACTACAAAGTGATACAGCCTATCAAACAAATTACAGAGGCTGCACAAGCAATTACGGCAGGCCAATTAGATACAGTTGTCATTGAGGTTCGTGACAATAGTGAAATTTCTCAACTAGCAAAATCCTTTTTAGAGATGCAGGAACAGTTACGAACAATGACACAAAAAATTGCGCACAGCTCTACAGATTTATCAGCAAGCATCGAGGAATTATCTGCGAGTACGAATGAAATTACGCTTGCTGTGGAAGAAGTAGATCAACAAATGGATAAGACTTCTGAGGGCTTGAAGCAAGCAGCACAATCGGCTAATGATAGTGCTAAATCTATGCAAGAAACCGTTGATGGAATTGAGCGAATTACAGTAGCCACACAAGATGTGTTTGTGCATGCGAAAGATGCTAGCGAGATAGCAGGAAATGGTGCAAATATTTTACATGTGGCAAAAGAGCAAATGCAATTTATTTCCTCTTCAACAGAAAAAACAAGTGGATTGATGCAGCAATTATCCCTTAAAATGTCAGATATTAAATCAATGACAGATATGATTACGGCCATTACAGATCAAACAAATCTACTAGCATTAAATGCGGCCATAGAAGCAGCGCGTGCTGGAGAGCATGGTAAAGGCTTCGCCGTTGTAGCTGAGGAAGTGCGTCAATTAGCAGAACAATCCAAGCACTCTGCTACGCAAATTGTGGATTTAGTTGTAGGAATAGAAAGTGATACAAAACAAGTAGCCTCATCAGTAGAAGATGATTTGAAAAATGTTCAACAAGGAGTTTATGTCATTGACGAAGCGACAAAATCATTTGGCACGATTTCACAGCATGTTAGTCAGATGACAAGTCAGCTTGAGGATATTTCGACGACAGCTGAGCAGCTTTCAAGTAGCGCCAATGAAGTAGCATCCACTGTGACAACCATAGCAGCTGGCATGGGCAAGCTATCGAATTATACAGAAGCTGTGTTACATTCAATGGACGAGCAAACAGCCTCAATGCAAGCAGTTAATCATGTCACACAGGATTTAAGTGTCCAAGCGGATAACTTACAAAAGTTAACTAACCAGTTTCAGGTTTAGGCAATGAAAAGTATTTTTCTAGGTTTTTTAAGCCCTAAATAAGCATCTTCATCAATACTACGAAAAGCCACAAAGTAGAAATGATGGACCATAAAAACACTTTCCTAGAATACATGGAAAGTGTTTTTATGGTCGAACCAGCGCAATTAGTTTCCCAGTGAACTCCTCAGATAGTGTGTAGATCGTATGCGTATCCTCGACATGCATCAAACTACTGTTTTGACCTTTATCAACTAACCAAAGATGCTAGCCATATTTGTTTCCTGCCTTGTCCACTATTTGTACATTATGTTCTGGTGAAGCCATATTGACGGTACCCTCGTTTTTGACAGCTGTTGCAATGGCTTGTTGGAATAGTGTAAGTAATTCTTCATCCTGATATTTTTTACAAAAATCACGGTTTATCTTGCCAAATTCAGCACGATTAGAAATGCTGACCTTAGCTAAATCATCATCTGGTTTTTCATTACATCCTAGTAAAACAACGGCTAGTAGAGACACTAAAGCAACTATCATTATTCGTAACCACTCACCCCCTCAATAGGCAAAATAATACCACCATTTCCTGTCGTAGCTCTCACTTCTTTGTAATACATTAAATAAACGAGAGCGAAAGGGGACAGATAGTGGGCTTATTTGATGGATTGATCGGCAATGCAAGTGAGGTGAATTTAGAAAAACTACAGGAGGAGGTCCATGATTTATTAATTCCAAATGAGACAGTCAAGAATGCCTATAAAATTATTAGAGACACTTTTATTTTTACCAATAAACGATTGATCCTCATTGATAAGCAAGGAGTGACTGGCAAGAAAACGGAGTATCATTCTATTCCCTATAAAAATATCGTGCATTTTTCAGTAGAAACAGCTGGAACATTTGATTTAGATGCAGAGCTCAAAATATGGGTGTCTGGCAGTTCATTACCGATTCAAAAAAACTTCAATAAGGCGACAAATATTTATAAGGTGCAAAGCGTCTTAGCACAGTATGTGTTGGCGACGTAATGAAGGTGTTAATAGTACATGTGCACAACCAAAAGCCCGCAAATATGCGAGGCTTTTTTGTCGTGCCAGAAGAGGACGGCGTAAGGGATTTTAAGTCGGCTTCATGATTACGGTAGGCTCGAAAATACTGATAAGCGTAAATAAGAACGCCTTGCCGAAGTCTTATTCAAAGACAATCATTTCTCCGACTTCTTTAAACCCGAAGCGTTTGTATATATTCTTTCCATCCTCTGATGCCTGTAAGACTACGGGCTTTTGCTTATCAATTGTTTGACTGAGTAGGAATTGAAACATCTCACTGCCATACCCCTTGCCCCTATACGCATCTTTTGTCATCACATCATAAATCCCATAGCAATGTTTACTGTCTATTAATAATCCCGTAGCGATAGGTATTTCCTTTAAACAGCCAATAAACATTCGAGCATTTGATGCTAACTTTTCCTGTCTCCAAATAAACTTAGAAAAACTTCCTTATATTGTAGAAGCTCTTCCTTGTTGCTTACTTCTGTGATGGTAAGATGATTGGAAATTCGTGGACCTGTGCGAAGTGTATGGTCAAGCTTCATCATCATATTTCGTTCAGCTTCCTGTAAATTGCAGTCTTTTATCAGCTGTAGCCAATCATCGCTTAGATAGTTGGCATCCACCCACGTGCTGAAAGGAAGTTTATTAACAATGAAATGATTAATCCTTTGTTTAAGATGATTTTCCTTATGAATCATAGGCGATTTCACTACTAGCAAATTAAATGTATCAGTTGGAATGTTCGTGTTGGCTATGACAAAATGAGCTTCCTCTATAATTTGTCCAGAAACAGCTTGAGTAAATAGTTTCATTTTTTCCTCTAAATTACTCGTCACTAAATGTTGACTTGCTTTCATATCTTTCATCCTTTCACTATTAGTAGTGCGCACTATCTTTTATTATAGAGTCATTGAAAGATTAAAAATACGGAGTTCACCGTTTTTATATCCTCCCATAATTTTCAGAAAACAATCAGGTACGAAAAGCAAGGATGATTAGTAGTTTGGAAAATATTATGATATTTGACTTTAGAAAAATACTACTTTACAATTGATTTTAGTAATCTAATAGGAATGTGGCGTACACTAAATTCCTATGACAACTGAATAGCGTGTAGTAATAGGTGTAAATTGCGTGCAATTTGCTTAAAAGGGAAGTCGGTGCGAATCCGACACTGTCCCGCAACTGTAAATGTGAGCGACTTTTCAGCAACCACTGTCAAATGATGGGAAGGGGAAAAGTGGCGATGACCATGAGTCAGGATACCTGCCTAGTTACGAGTACACACCATAAACCTACGAGGAATAGGAGGTGGCATGTTGACAAAACAGAATACTCTGTTCGTCACAGTACGTCAAACGCCCATAGTAAATGAAAGGGTTCACAATCGAACTCGTTCACACATACTTAGGGTTTGTTTGCCATTGTGTGATGAAAGAAGATAAAATGAAGGATTTCCTCTAAAGTAGGGAGTCCTTTTTGTTTTGAAAATATGTACGCAAAGGGGATGCACGTATGACAAATTTTCATGTAACGACAACGTTGGAAACGCCTTTTGAAGATCTGAACATTTGTAAGCAACCACGCACAGAAGTTGCCAAGAAAGCGAAAACAAGAATGGTGGTCGAATCTCTAATCGATCAATTATTAGCAACGAAGCTGATTCGCAATGATCGCTTCTTTGAGCAAATCTTATATAATAAAGAAATTATTTGGATACAAAATGGGGATGTGGACGGTCATCTTTTAGCGAAAGCAGCCATAGCAGATGAACTGAAAACAAAGACGAATAGCTTTATGATGTACATGCCGACCAATCCGATTGTCTATGAGGTCAATGGAGAAGCGTATCACTTAATTACACGCATTGATTCTACACGCGCAAAGCCCAACCTTGACCGACTCTCATTGGAGCCAAAGCCTGTTTTAAGTGCCGCTCGTGTCAATGACTTATTATGCTCGATTGTTATGCGCTTTTACGAAACGTATTTACACGATTTAGCACCTCACCATGACAAACTCATCGCATTTGTACAGCAGGAATATGCCCAGTTTATTGCAGCAGTGCAAGCGTTAAATGATTATCATTTCAACTGGCATCCACGTGGCAACGGTCACGAGCTTTTACTGCAATTAATTGATCATCTACAACTATTAAAAAGTCAGCCAGGTAAGGTACTGATTGATTTTACGAACAAGCATGACTACGTGATAGTTGAACCCGCTTATTTGATAGACAAACCAACAAAGAAGGCTGTCGGTGCACTATAAAACCAAGCCCTCCATTTTTTGGAGGGCTTGTTTTGATCTTGCGCTATGAATATCCGCGAAAGCAGGAAAAATACCCGCGCTAGTGCGACGAATACCCGCGAAAGCAAGCAATGCCTTCACGCGAACAAAATCTCCCCATCCTACAGGCAATGCATGGCTGCCTGTGCTTCTTGCCATGGAACCGAATATCCTTTGCCCTTTGCACAAAAGATACTAGAGGAACTATACTCAGGGTCTGCATTTTTATCGTAGCCAATCTGTGCAATCACATCCTCTGTATTATGGCACACATCATAGCCATCAAATTGGAGAGTGAGTGCACCTTTCCCATTTGTATAGGCGGCAAAGGTTGTACTGTAGCTCATTAAAGTGGCAACAGGCGCACGACCTGTTAGGATAACATCCGTTTCGGATAAAATCGGGTCATCGAATGTGCCTGCTGCTTGCTGAATATCATTCATCATACGGCCGATAAAGTCGTTTGAAGCCTTCATTTTAAAGCGATAATAGGGTTCAAGTAGGACATTTTGTGCCTGCTCCAGCCCCTGACGCAGTGCACGGAAACTGGCTTCGCGGAAATCTCCCCCCGATGTATGTTCATTATGCCCGCGACCTGTTAGAAGTGTAAAATGAATATCTGTTACAGGGAAGCCTGTCAGTAGCCCATGATGGTCACGCTCAAACAGATGCTTTTCAACAAGGCGCTGATTGCCTAAAGATAAATGATCTGCATGACAGGCATTGCTGAAGGTATTACCTGTTCCACGTGGATTTGGCTCCATTAATAAATGAACTTCGGCATAATGCTTGAGGGGCTCGAAATGACCATAGCCTGTTACGGGGGTCGCAATGGTTTCCATATATAAAATTTGCGGCTCACCAAAGGAGACAGCTATTGAAAAACGCGTCATGAATACCTCTGTCAGGACCTCTAATTGAATGACACCCATAATATGCACATGGATTTCCTGAAATTTTTCCAGCCAGACCACACGCAAGGACGGCTCTTCTGCTTCGAGTAAACGGAAAAACTGGAGCACTTCCTTGATATGCTGATCGCCCTCATATTGAACCTTTGCCTGTAAGGTTGGGACAAGCTCATAGGGCTGGGATAGCATCGTTGTACCGATTCGATCCCCAATGTTTGCCTGGCTCAGCCCTTTGACAGCGAAAATTTCTCCCGCCTCTACCTGTTGAACGGTCTCATAGCGACTGCCGTTATAAAGGCGAATTTCAGTTACTTTTTCTGTTACTTCGCTAAATGAAAATTCATCACGCACATGCAATGAACCCTTGACCGCCTTCATAAAGGTTAAACGCTGGTGACCATCATGACGAATTTTAAAAACCTCTCCCTCAAACGGGGCAACCTTGTCAAAATCGGTACTCGTTAACAGCGGGAGCTGGTCAAGAAATTCCTGAATGCCCTCATCCTTTAAGGCAGAGCCAGCAAAGCAAGGGAAGGCACATTCATTTTTAATCATTCCCTGTAACTGAGCAAGACACTGTTCATGCTCCAATGACTCATTCAGAAAGGCATCAAGCAATTTTTCGTCGCGCTCCGCTAGCCATTCCATGATGCTATTTGACACATAGTCTGCTCGCAGTGGCTCATCGATGAACAATACATGCTGTGAGCAATCTTTGCGAAGCTGCCTGATGACAGCCTCCACATTGGCACCTTCACGATCTATTTTGTTGATAAAGAAGAAGGTAGGGACATGGTATTGACGTAAAAGTTGCCATACTGTTTCTGTATGGCCTTGTATCCCTTCGACAGAGCTAATGATCATAATGGCATAATCCATCACACGAATGGCACGCTCCATCTCAGGGGAGAAATCGACATGCCCTGGCGTATCAATCAATGTGTATGTATCATCGCCAATGCGCATACGCCCCTGCTCGGCAAATATCGTAATGCCTCGTCTGCGCTCCAGCTCGTGATTATCAAGAAAGGTATCCTGATGATCAACTCGACCACGGGCTTGGATACTATTTGTATGAAAAAGTACTTGCTCAGAAAAGGTCGTTTTCCCTGCATCCACGTGCGCAAGTACACCAATTGTTTTGTACATAAGAAATCCTCGTTTCTATAGAATGCTATCTTTTTATTGTAACAGAATACTAGCTTCTATATTTCTTGTAAAATAGTTCGTCTTTATGTCGAAATAGTGCTAATATAATGATGATTATACTTTTAGTGTCATACTACTGATTGCGCGATAAATATTCTTCTGCTAGTCTATCAATAGTATTGACCATTATAGAACGTATTGGTGCAAATGGCATTTGTCATTTGCTTAAAAGGGAAATCGGTGCAATTCCGATGCTGTCCCGCAACTGTAAATGGGGAGTCTATACAGCATGCCACTGTAGTGAAACTATGGGAAGGCGTATAGATGATGAACCTAAGCCAGGATACCTGCCAGTATGTATTTTTTGACTAAGAACCACGAGGATGGGGATAGTGATACAGGTAATATACCGTTATTTCACTATGCTACTCTCTTGGCGACAAGAGGGTTTTTTTTATGCCCTTCCAAACACCTGGGTAGTAAAGAAATCTCTGATTTCTTTCTATATTTTAACAACAAAGGAGAAAAGGACATGAAGAAATGGAAAAGTATATGGCTAATGATGATCATTGCCTTGGTCGCTGTTTTAGGGGCTTGTAATGCAAAAGACAAAACGGAATCAGCAGCACAAGGTGAAAAGGTTGAGCCATCTGAGGCGGCAGCCGAAGTAACCATTGAAAACAATGACACAAGTCAAACATATACGGAAGCACCAACAAAAGCGATTAGCTTAAATCAGCATGTGACAGAAATTATGCTAGCACTTGGCTTAGAGGATTCTATGGTAGGGACAGCTTACTTAGATGATAAAATCTATGAGCCACTGCAAGAGGCATACGACAAAGTCCCTGTGCTTTCCGATCAATACCCAACGAAGGAGCAAGTCATTGATGCCGAGGCAGATTTCCTATATGCAGGCTGGAAAAGTGGCTTTGGCGAAAAGGGTGTAGGCACACCAGAAGAGCTTGAAGAATTAGGCATCCATACGTATTTACATACGGCTTCCAACATGACAAAGCCAACATTAGAGGATATTTTCACTGATATTCGCCATATCGCGAAGATTTTCCGTATTGAGGATCGTGGCGAAGCTTTAATTGAGCAAATGACGAAAGATGTAGAGGCAGTACAAGCTAAATTACCAAAAGATAGCGAAAAATTACGTGTTCTTGTGTTTGATAGCGGTGAAAAGGATGTATTTACAGCTGGTCAAAACTTTATGAATGAGCTGGTGACAATCGCGGGTGGTCAAAATATCTTTGGTGATGTGGAATCAGGATGGACAACTGTGTCGAAGGAAGATGCAGTAGACCGCAACCCAGAGGTAGTTGTCGTGATTGATTACGGTGAAACAACGGCAGACCAAAAGATCCAATTCTTAAAAAATGATCCAGCATTGAAGGAGATGGAAGCGGTCAAAAATGAGCGCTTTGTCATCCTGCCACTTTCAGCAGCGTCTGAAGGGGTTCGTGCAGCAGAGGCCATTGAAATTTTAGCCAAGGGCTTCTATCCTGAAAACTTTTAATCCATTCGAGCTAGCGTTTTGCTAGCTCCTTTTTTATAAGGAGCGATAAAAATGAACGCATTTCAAAAAAATGTACCAGATCAAACATTTGAAACACTAAACCGTCATGGTGAGTTTACCCGTCTAGCCGTTAGCCCGGGCATTATTAATAAGCATTATACGCCTGCACAATTCCAAAAAATAGCCGAAATTGCTGGCGAAAAGGGGGCGATAAAATATTCTGCTTCCTATAGTATACTCGTATCCATACCAACGTGCGATGCCACAGAAGCGGTGCAAGCCTTACAGGAAGCAGGTCTTTATGTTGCTCCCTCTGGTTCAATCATAGCCATGAAGGCCTGCGATTTTTGTGATGGGGAGAAAATGGAGGCTGCGCCGATAACCGAACAGCTCTATCATGCTATAGAGGGGATGAAGGTACCTGCAAGAGTGCGTGTCAATATTAATGGCTGTGCATCAGCTTGCTACAATGCAGTCTATGATGATATTGGACTCGTTTACCAACAAAAAAGCTTTGATGTCTATTTAGGGGCAGTACCGATGGGAGCAAAGGCACAGGCTGGTACGTTATTCGCTAAGAGGGTAGACGTCACACAAATTGAAGATTTTTTACTGCACCTGATCAACCTATATAAGGAGCATGCTCGCCCAAATGAGCCCTTTTACAAATTTTATCGCAGAACAAAGTCCGCAGAATATTGGGAACTAGTAAAAAATTCAATTAAATAGCAGGAATATTACTTAGGGTGTCGAAGTATTGTAGTAAGGCACAGAAAATTACAATACAAAGGAGCAAGAACATGACATCGAAACAAGGGATTCAACCAGAAGATCTTTATCGCTTAAAATCAGTAGCAGATCCACAGCTTTCACCAGATGGGACAGAGGTAGTTTATGTAGAGACTCGTATGGACGAGAAGAAAAATGACTATATATCGAATTTGTTTTACATAAACTTGAAGGACAAAACACCACAGCAATGGACATTTGGTGAAGATAGAACGAGTTCCCCTGTTTGGTCACCAGATGGCAGTCAAATTGCATTTTTGTCAACGAGAACAGGTAAGTCACAAATTTATGTTCTTTCGAAAGCAGGTGGAGAGGGAAAACAGGTGACACATTGTAAAAATGGAGCGACATCCCCTGTCTGGTCACCATGTGGCAAGAAAATTGCTTTTTCAGTCGTGCTAGGGAAAGATGAAACCATCCTAGATAAAGCGGAGGATGAGAAGAAAAAGGATAAAGAACTAAAGCCACTAGAAATCGAGAAAATGAAACACAAATCGGATGCTGGTGGATTTATTGATATGGAGCAGTTTACCCATATTGCCATTGTCAATGTGGAATCAGGAGAGCTAGAACAAGTGACAGAAGGCAAAGAGTACTTCCATCTGGGTACTTGGTCGCCAGATGGCAAATACCTTACGTATTTAGCAGATAAAGCGGAGGATTTAGATTTCTCATTCAATGTGGATATCTATTTATTGGAGTTTGAAACGAAACAGAGTCACAAGCTAACAGAAGGTTCGGGAGCATATTACCAAACGGCTTGGTCTCCGAATAGTCGCTATCTTTCTTTTGTAGGAGGAGAACGTGAATTTGAAAATGCCACACAAGCGAAGCTTTGGATTTATGACATGGAGCAAAAACTACTAAACTGTGTAACAAGTGAATTTGATGCGCCTGTCGGTGATTTTGTCATCGGTGATTTCCTGCAAGGTGTAGCGTCACCACGTGTGCAATGGATGAATGATAATCATAGCTTCTACTTCCAAGTCACAGATCACGGCAATGCGGCGATCTATTACGGAAATGTAGATGGCGAAATTTACCCAGCTATCCATGATGATCAATATGTTTATGGCTTCTCACTTGATGCGCAAAACGATCAGGCTATTGTGGCTATTAGCACAACGACCAATCCAGGCGATCTGTTTTATGTGAACCTAAAAACGGGTGACACAGAACAGTTGACGTCCATTAATGAAGAATTTTTAAAGACCAAAACATTAGCTGTTCCAGAGAGTATAGAATTTGAAGGTGCAGAAGGCTGGAAGGTCAATGGCTGGATTATGAAGCCAGTTGGCTATGAAGCAGGGAAGAAGTATCCTCTCATTCTTGAAATCCACGGTGGTCCACATGCAATGTATGGCAATACCTACTTTAATGAATTCCAAATCCTTGCTGCACAAGGTTTTGCAGTGCTTTACACTAATCCGCGTGGTAGTCATGGCTATGGCCAAAAATTTGTTGATGCAGTACGTGGCGATTATGGTGGTAATGATTATGCGGACTTAATGGCAGCGGTAGACTACGCTCTGGAGCACTATGATTTTATTGATCAGGATCGTCTAGGAGTAACTGGTGGAAGCTACGGTGGTTTTATGACTAACTGGATTGTGGGCCATACAAATCGCTTTAAAGCAGCTGTGACGCAGCGCTCCATTTCGAACTGGATTAGCTTTGCTGGTGTCAGTGATATCGGCTATTACTTTACAGACTGGCAAATTCAAGCAGGACTCGATGATATAGAGAAGCTATGGCATCATTCGCCGCTGAAGTATGTAGACAAAGTGGAGACACCATTATTGATTTTACATGGTGAAAAAGACTATCGTTGTCCAATTGAGCAGGCAGAGCAATTGTTTATCGCCTTAAAGTATCGTAAAAAACAAACAAAATTCGTGCGTTTCCCTGAGGCGAATCATGAACTGTCAAGAAGTGGAAAGCCCACATTGCGAATTAATCGACTTGAATATATTCGTGATTGGTTTGTAAAATATCTATAATAGGGTGGCCTAAGAAGAGAATATCTTCTTAGGCTACTTTTAATAGAAAAGCCCTGTATGATTGTTTATAACGATTCAATCTTTTGAAAAATCTCATGGTAAAGGATTTGTTCACCTTTATTATAAAGGTACCAAACATCTTCTCTACTTGCTTTATAATTATATAAATAAATTGTTTTATAAGAACCGTTATTTAATGATACAGAAAAAAGAATCACAGCATGGCGTGATTCTCGATTGGTTAGTCGATTTTCTGGATGAACACGACCTTCAGATAATTAAATTCAGGGTATTCACGTGGTACACGGAAATCTTTTGGTAAACCATATTCCTCAACGATTTTATAGCGTGTATGAGTCTCTTTAAAGGCTTGGTCGATAAAGCCTTTGAACTTTTTCATGCCGAAGCTGGCATTATTTGTGGAAGCCACAATGATGCCGTTTTTAGCGGTAATGGCAATCGTGTCCTTTAGTAATTTAGGGTAGTCCTTTGCCGTTGAAAAGGTCATTTGCTTCGTACGTGCAAAGCTAGGTGGGTCTAATACGACAAGGTCAAACTGTAAAGCATGACGCTGTGCGTATTTAAAATAATGGAAGACATCCATGACTTTTATATCCTGAGCCTCATAATCAATATGATTGACACTAAATTGCTCTATCGTTTTGGCTAGACTACGCTTTGCCACATCTACACTCGTTGTCTTGATGGCTCCTCCTAGAGCGGCTGCCACAGAAAATGCTCCTGTATAGGAAAATGTATTCAGCATATCTGTATTGTTGGCATAACGCTCACGAATAGCCATTCGTACCTCACGCTGATCGAGAAAAATCCCTGTCATCGCGCCATCGTTTAAATGCACAGCATAGGTCATACCATTTTCCTTCACCATGATAGGAAATTCTCCTGGCGTGCCCATCACAAAATCATCCTGCTCGATATACTGTCCTTTGGTATCAAAGCGTTTTTTCTCATAAATAGCTTGGTAGTCCACTGTCTCAGCAAGCGCCTCATACACCACTTCTTTAAATGAGTAAATGCCCTCACTATACCAGCTTACCATATAGTAGCTGTTAAAAAAATCAATCGTGAGACCGCCAATGCCATCTCCTTCACCATTAAACACACGAAAGGCTGTTGTGTTTTCATTGCTAAAAAATGCAGCACGATTGTCGATGGCTTTTTTGAATTTTTTTATAAAAAAAGCTTTATCGATTGTTTCATTCGGATCGGTCGTTAGCACCCAGCCAATCCCTTTGTTTTGGACGCCATAGTAACCTGTTCCAATAAAACGGTTATGGTGATCCATGAGCTTGAGGAGTGTTCCTTGCTTAGCAGGTAAACGTCGTGCATCAACCGCATCTTTTGAAATAAGTGGGAAGCCTTTTTTTAATTGATCAGAAAAGGGCTGTTGTATTTGTAGAGCTATTGTTTGTGTCATAGTGTCATCCTTTAAAAAACGTTTTGCTCTATTATCGCACTGTTTGCACGGGATAGCCAAACTTATTTCAGGAATTGCGCAATTTTTGTCACGGTTTCAATCGTTGCGTCTTCAAAATAATTCATTTTACTGAAATAACTATGGATTAAACCTGACATTGTAATATGTTCCACTACCACACCAGCAGCCTTTAACTTCTGTGCATAGCTTAGACCCTCATCAAAGAGTACATCTGCCTCTGCAGCTATAATAAACGTTTTCGGCATGTTACGGACTTCCTCTAGCTGAAGAGGGGACACAAGTGGATTTGTAAAGTTTGCTTCCTCTGTATAGTGATGAGAGAACCACTGCATGGCTTGTGTATCTAAGCCGTAATCTTCACCATATGCCAGATAAGATACTGTTGAAAAATCGACATTTGTAACAGGATAGATGAGTGTTTGAGCGTGTAACGATGGTCCCTCTAGTGCAGTAGCTAAGTATGCAACCACAGTAGCCAAATTTCCGCCAGCACTGTCCCCAGCAACTGATAATCGACTTGCATCGCCACCTAAGGCTTCCATATGATCGTGCACCCACACTAAGCTATCGTAGGCATCATGTAAGGGTATTGGGAAAGGATATTCAGGTGCTAAGCGGTAATCCACTGATACCACAATCGCCTGTGCCTGGTCTGCTAATAGCTGGCAGCCTGCATCAACAGATTCTAGATTGCCATAGACCCAGCCTCCACCATGATAATAAACAATAACAGGTAATGTTTTACCGAGTACAGGCGTATAAAGCCGAACTGTAATTTGTTCGCCATCTCGCACTGTAATTTTGTGATCCTCAATGGATGCTAGCTTCGGTTTGTGTGCAGCTTGCCATTGTGTAACCGTCCGCATGGCTCTCGCTTCCTGCGGTGAAACTTTGTAATAAGGTGTACCAGTACGCTGAGCTTCTAGATATTGAACAGCTTCTTTTCTTAAAGTTATCATCTTCATCATTCCTTTATTGAGAGGTTTGTTATTCTTATTATAAACTATTCATATAATTTTACTAGGATTTAGGTGTAACAAATGTTTATTTATTTAAAAATAGGTGAAATAAGCGCATTATGTTTATAATAAAAGGGACGAAAGTATTTGGAGGGACAGTATGATTTCTTTAATTGTGGCACATGATGACAATCACGTCATCGGATATAACAATGGGATGCCTTGGCATTTACCTGGGGATCTGCAGTATTTTAAACAAAAAACAATGGGCAAGCCTATGATTATGGGACGTAAAACATTTCAATCAATCGGTCGACCACTTCCAGGGCGACGCAACATCGTCATTACACGTGATGAAAACTATCAGGCAGAAGGCATTGAAACTGTGACTAGCTTGGAAGAAGCTTTAGCGCTAGCTGGAGATGTACCTGAGGTGATGATTATTGGCGGCGAGCAAATTTTCCGTTTAGTGATGGAGATAGCTGATCGCTTGTATATCACAAAAATTAATCATGCCTTTCAGGGAGACACCTATTTCCCGAGCTATGAGCAAGATTTTGTTCAAGTCTCTTCAGAGGAGCCTGAAACAGCCCCAGAAGGCTATACATTCCAATATCAAATATTTGAACGAAAATAACAGCGAGAGAAGTACGGTTTTGTAGGACCGTCCTTCTTCTGTAAGTAGGGGGAATATTGATGCGTAAAATAACCTTATCGAGTGGAGAAATTGCACATGTTGATTGTTTGAGCTGTGCCATCACTAGTGGACAGGTAGCACCCAATGGAGGAGTAGTGATTGAAACAGATTATTTTCACGCTCACCAAGATGTAGCGTATCCTATCAAGGGATTAGTCATTTTAGCCTCCAAGCGTCACATTCATTGCTTTGATGAATTAAACGATGATGAAAAACTGGACTATATCAACCTCTTAACAACAATCAGAAAGGCTCAAAGGGAAGTATTGGACATAGAATACGTTTATTATTTTTACAATGAAGATACGACCCATCACTTCCATACTTGGATGGTGCCACGCTATGAGTGGATGCATGCATTTGGGCGATCCGTGGAATCCTTAAGGCCAGTTTTACTTCATGCTCGAAATCAATTGAATCATGAAGAGAATGAAAAAGAGGTAAGGGAAGGCATTATGTTTTTAAGAGAATACATAAAAAATCGCTCCATATGATGGGAGCGATTTTTTTATAAATAGAAGTACACACAGGCATACATAGACGCACAGCCCGCTAGTACAAAGAGATGCCATATCGCATGATTAAAGGGCAGAGAGCGCCATGCATAAAAGATGGCTCCAATCGTATAAAATAGCCCGCCTGCTAACAGTAAAGCAAAGCCATGTAAACCTAAATACAGATAAACGGGCTTAATGGCAAATATAATTAACCAGCCCATGCCAATATAAAAAATTAAGGAAAGTACTTCAAAGCGATTAATAAAGAAACATTTAAACAACACACCAAGCACAGCCAACGACCAAATAATACATAGTAGCGTCAATCCAAGGGTACCACCAACGGCAATTAATAAAAACGGCGTATAGGTGCCGGCAATTAAAATATAAATGGACGAATGGTCCAAAATAGCGAAAAAGTGTTTATATTTTTCTGGCATACTGTGTAGTAATGTAGACATTAAAAACAGAATGATGACAGACGCACCGAAAATGCTGAAGGTTGTAATATGTAGGGCATTTCCTGTTTGTACGGCTGCTAACAGTAGAACAACCAGTGCCGGAATACTAGCAATGAAACCAATACCGTGTGTTATGGCATTCCACAGCTCTTCCCTCCATGATTTATAGTCAAATGAATCAACCATTTGAAACACTCCTTTCGTTCATACATTTACTATACCCCAATAATTTATAGATGAACATTTACATTTGTCATATAGTTCATATCAAAAATGTCATAAGCCTGTCATATTCTTTGAGGGGCATTGATAGACAGGAGGTAGGTGAAAACGCTATAGTATCCAAGGTAGCGTTTACATGCGAGCTAGGACAGAGCTTTGCCTAATGACAAATGTCATGTTTACATAATGATTCATTAGTCTATATAATAAATTTTAATGAAGTAAAAGGATGTGTCGAAGTGAGACGAATTCATATAGTAACGGACTCAACTTGTGATTTAACAAAAGAAGAAGTAGCACAACATGGCATACATATCGTGCCCTTAACGATTCAAATTGATGGTCAAACATATACAGATGGAGTGGACTTAGAGCCACAATCTTTTTTAGGCTTAATGAAAAATGCAAAAAATTTACCGAAAAGTTCACAACCAGCACCAGGTAAGTTTAAAGAATTATATGATGAGCTCGGTAAAGATGGCGATCAAATTATCTCCATCCATATGACTGGCGGTATGAGTGGAACGGTAGAATCAGCCCGTCAAGCAGCACAAATGACAGATGCTGATGTGACAGTCATTGACTCACGCTTTATCGCGATTGGTTTAGCTATCCAACTACGAGAGGCAATCCGTATGCGAGATGAAGGCGCCACTGTGGAGGATATCGTGGCACGTTTAGAAAAGGTACGAGACAATACACATTTATACGTTATTGTAGACACGCTCGAAAACTTAATCAAAGGCGGTCGAATTGGTAAAGGAAAAGGCTTTATCGGTTCTCTCCTAAACATCAAAGTCATTGCCAACCTTGAAGGTGGCGTATACAATCCTGTGTCAAAGGTACGTAGTCATAAACAAGTAGTCAATTTTTTATTTAAACAATTCCAAGCAGATACAGCTGGAAAAACAGTGAAGGCAGTCGGCATTTCCCATGCAGATGGCCTAGTAACGATGGGCAACCCATTAAAAGCGCTGATCGAAGAAACTGGCTTTAACGATGTTGAAATTGCCTTTACATCTCCAATCATCTCGACACACACAGGTCCAGGAGCAATTGGTTTTATTTATTTTGCAGAATAATAAGAAGGAGCTACTACATAAGTAAATGTAGTGGCTTTTTTTATGCGTGCTTCTCCTAGCAACTTTGACAAGAGGGATTAGCAGTTTTCAACTAACTATGAGCGTCCTCAATCAAAATGTGATCACTTTGCTAACAAAAAAGAGCGGCTCCAATCAAATTGTGAGCGTTTTCCACCAAAGAAGAGCAGCTTCAATCAAACAGTGATCATGGTGCCACCAAAAATAATCAGAAATCTTCCTAATTATTTATCATTATTGAGTGAGGAAATTTGGCAAGAGCACAAAATTATGGAGAACTAAGGGTAAGTCACTTTTCATTGCGACATGAACTATTCTATAATAGAAGTAATAGAAAGGGATGGAAGGTGGTCAAATGGACATTTGGCGATTTATGTTGTCATGTTTGACCGTCTTAGTACTAAGTGGTTGTGCAATATCAATCGATGAACCGAATCCGCAAGCAGAACCTGAAGGTGAGCAAGCAGGAACGGAGCAAGATATACCGCAGGATGAGCAACAAACAGAAGATGAGGAAAAAACATCTAAGAATATGTTGACGCAAATTTTTGAACATTTTTTTGAGCCATCAGCAGAGGATTTATCGCAAATTGATGAAGAACAAGCAAAGCAACTACATTACTTGGCACTGGGAGATTCGTTGACAGATGGTGTCGGTGATGAGTATAGTCAAGACGGTTATGTTGGAAGATTAGCAGATTCATTGCTCGCATGGCCTTCGATTTCGGATGTAGAGGTTGATAATCGGGGCAAACGTGGTAGACGCAGTGATCAGCTACTAAAATTAGTGAAAAAAGGGCATTATGATGAAGAGATGCAAGAAGCCCAGCTAATTTCCTTAACAATGGGTGGCAATGATGTCATGAAGGTCGTCAGGCAGGATTTATTTAACCTGAAACGTGATGCTTTTGATAAGGAATTATTGGCATACAAGGAACGTTACAGCAAAATCGTAGAAGGCATTCGTGCTAAAAATCCGACAGTGCCCTTATTACTCATTGGTTTTTACAATCCTTTTTCGATTGTAACCAATGAGGCGAATGAATTTGATACGATTATCACAGAATGGAATAATGTGATTGAGGAAGTAGCCAGCAAGGATTCCAATGCTTGTTACGTATCAGTAGAAGATTTGTTTGATTCAAATGAAGAGCTCGTCTATCATACAGACTTTTTTCACCCGAATGCAAAGGGGTATGAAAAAATGACAGAGCGTATACTAGCAGCAATGGAGCAGTGTGGTATGGAAAAAAAGATTAACAAGGCAATAGGCTTCGAGGAGTGACAAAATGAATAAATGGAAAGTCGCGTTTTTCGCCTTAGCGGGCACAGTGCTTTTTGCAATCCTCCTCGTCGTTTTTTTAGCAACTAGACCAGTGGATGATGTCCATGTTGCGAAGAGTTCAGCAGGTGAAAGTGAAAGCAAAGGGAATGTACTCGTGGTGCAAACCACAACAAAGGAATTAGAATCGATATCAAAAAAATACCTAAAGGATGCAGCGAAAGGCTCTCCTTTACCACTGGATTTCACAATTGGGGATGATATTCAATTACGTAGCACACTAACGGTATTTTATACGGAAATCCCTATTTCCATGAATTTTGACCCCATTGTGGATGACAAGGGGAATATTATTTTAAAACAGACAGGCATGAATGTAGGGTTATTAAACATTCCACCAGAAACGACAATGAAAATCATGCGCGATTCGGTGGAATTTCCCTCTTGGATTACCGTGAATCCGAATAAAGCAGAAATATATATTGATTTATCGCGTATTAACATTGCCTCTGGTTCACGTGTACGTGCTAAAGAGTTGGACTTACCAAAGGATAAAATCTTATTGGAAATTATTGTTCCTGGTGAATAAGGAGTGAAATGAATGGCAAAGCAATATGCAACATTTGCGGGAGGCTGTTTTTGGTGTATGGTCAAGCCTTTTGACGAAACACCTGGGATTGATTCCGTAATCTCAGGCTATACAGGTGGACATGTTGAAAATCCTACCTATGAACAGGTTTGCTCAGAAACAACAGGGCATGTGGAAGCTGTACAAATCAAATTTGATGATGAGTTATATAGCTACGAGCAGCTACTTGCGATTTATTGGACTTTAATTGACCCAACAGATGCAGGCGGGCAATTTTACGACCGTGGAGAATCCTACACAACGGCTATTTTTTATCATAACGAAGAACAGCGTGAGCTAGCTGAACGTTCAAAGTCGGATTTACAAGCGTCTGGCAAATTTGATAAACCAATTATGGTAAAAATCTTACCAGCCACTACGTTTTATCCGGCTGAGGATTATCATCAACAGTATTATAAGAAAAATCCAATGCACTATGAGCGCTATTCGATTGGATCAGGTCGTCGAGCGTTTCAGGAGCAACACTGGGGGAACAAACATGAATAAGGAACAACGTTTAAAAGAATTAACAGAGATGCAATACTATGTAACACAGGAAAATGGCACAGAGCCACCATTCCGTAATGAATTTGATGACCATTTTGCAGAAGGCATCTACGTAGACATTGTGTCTGGCAAGCCTTTATTCAGCTCACTCGATAAATACAATTCAGGCTGTGGCTGGCCAGCTTTCACAAAGCCGATTGAAAAAGAACAGGTAACCGAGCATTTCGATACATCTCACGGTATGCGTCGTGTGGAGGTACGCAGTAAAGAAGCGGATTCGCATCTAGGACATGTTTTCCCAGACGGCCCAAGTGAGCAAGGCGGCTTACGCTACTGCATTAACTCAGCAGCGCTTCGATTTATCGCAAAAGAAGATTTAGAAAAAGAAGGCTATGGCGAATACCTAGCACTATTTAAATAGTAAAAAACCTGGCAAGGTAGCTCCTTGCTAGGTTTTTTTGTGGTCATGACACAGCAGTTTAGAAGGATAGAATGCTCAAAGTGAGGGATAGCCCGGCAAATTAGGGGGATAGCTCTCAAATAATTGGATAGAAATCTGAAAGTGGAGGATAAACCTGAAAAAGTAGGGGGTAGAATGCTCAAAGTGAGGGATAGCCCCACAAAGTCAAGGGAGAACCAATAAAAAATTGGTTCTCCCTCTCTTTCAGTTCGCTTAAACTTTAAACTCGCTCACGAGGTTGCGTAGGCTATCTGCTTGTTGGGCAAGCTCAGTGGCTGCGGCGTTGATTTCCTGCATGGATGCGGAGCCTTGTGTGGCTGCTGCCGCAGATGTCACGGTGTTGGCCGCGGATTGTTCTGCGTAGGCATTGACATGAATGAAGTCACTTGCCACCGCATTGCTATTTTCAAGCGTTGTTGCAATTTTATCCACCATGGCCGCGATGATGGACGTTGTTTCTTCGGTATGCGATAAAATATTGGCTAAGGATTGATTTGTTTCGTTTGTTACTTCAACGCCTCGGATGACCGTTGTCACACCCTCGTGATTTTGAGCAATGATGGATGTGACCTCATCTTGGATGGATGTGACAATCGATGTCACCTCTTTCGCTGCACTTTGGGATTGCTCTGCTAGTTTGCGAACTTCATCGGCTACGACAGCAAAGCCTCGTCCATGCTCGCCAGCCCTTGCCGCTTCAATCGCCGCATTTAAAGCGAGGAGATTCGTTTGCTCAGAAATGGCCGTGATCGTACCAATAATGGACGTAATATCCGCAGATTTACGACCCAACGCCTCCACAGTAGATGTTGTAGAAGCCATTGTTTCTTCAATGGATTGCATGACGAGTGATGATTGCTCCACAGAGCGGCTACCCTCATCGGCTGCTTGCTGCATGGCGATAGAGGCACGATGGACAGCACTCGCTTGCTCATTTAATTGATGCATTGAATGCTCTAAGTCGCTCATTTTTTGCTGCGCACTATTCATACTGGAAATTGTATTGTCACTATCACTCGCAATATCTGCTGTCGCATCCGCAATATCCTGAATGGTACGCGCATTTTCATCTGCTAAGGACATTAGCTCCTGACTGCTGCTTGATACATGATCCGCCAACTCACTTACGCGTCGAATTAAGTTAGAAATCGACTCAATTAACGTATTTGTCGAGGCTGCAATAATCGAAAATTCATCACGATTACGTACATTTACACGTCTTGTCAAATCGCCTCCTGCTTGCGCAATATCAAGGATAGAGTCATTAATCGCCTGTGTATTACGTTTTAATGATTTAAATAGCATAAAGCCAAAAATTACAATCGCTAAAAAGCCAACGATTGAAACGAGAAAGAATGTAGTGATAGAAATATTTACCTGCTGGTTAAGCTTGTCTAATTTTGTTTTATTGGAATCGTCCATGACAGTATTAATGGTCTCAATGTTTTGATCGATATGCGTTTTCATTGTTTCCCCAGTAGCACCCATCATCAGTTTACGAGCCTGCTCAAGACCGAGCTCATCACGCATTGTCATGACTTTATCTGAATAATCAAGGTAATTTTTATAATATTGCTCGATAGCTTGCATATGACCGAGTTCCACTTGTCGATCTTGAAATTGATCTTTCAAAGCGGCTAGCTTTTTATTAATGGTATCTATTTTTAAATGATAAGAAGTAGAATAAATGCCGTTACCCGTAATTAAATACGATTGCTCTAAATTGGTCAGTCTAGCAATCTCATAGGCAAGTTGATTCACCGTTAGTTGCTCCTGCACATTTTTCTTTGTGAAATCTTCCATTTGGTGTTGCAAGTTTTGTATATTGACATAGGACAATATACCCATAATACCGTTAATTACAATAAGAAGTGCAAACATAATAAGCACTTTACCCCGAATTAAATGGTAAAAACGTTGTCGTTTTTCTTTAATAGGAGGGGGATTTTTCCCAGTTTCCCCTTGTGTAGAAGCTTTCCTCTTCTTAAAAAAGCTAAAAGTAAAGAGAGACGGGCGTTTTTTCGCTGTACCATGGGTTTTTTTAGTCTTTTTCATCGCCATCACCTTCCTATTTTTTAAATAATCGATTTCAATTTTATCTTATTTTGCTAGATTTTTCTATCTTTATTTCTAAAAATTAAAATTTTTCAGATAAAATAACTATGACAAAAGTCAGGATAGACTATGAAAATAGTTCTAAAATCATAAGTGGATAAAATATAGTAGTAGTGGAATTTATGACGAATACAATTTTTTTTGATACACTAGCGAAAAGCCAATGCGTAAAAAGGGGAATTTGTTCGATGAAGAAAAGTTTTTATTTATATGTCCTAACCTTTCGAGGTGGCGATTGGTCTGACCCTAAAGTACGCTTTGCAGAGGAAGTGTTTCATGAGCATAATTTTCCAAAGCAGAGCACAGACTTTAATGAGTTGTCCGACTATATAGAAACCTATGCAACGGAAAACTTAACAATCCAGACCTTTGATACTTTGTGGTCACTTTATGAGGAACAAGCATAATTGTACGAAAACTATAAATAATTTTGTAGTTGCTAGACGTCTAGCATTGCGTAAATGACAGAAACACAGTATTATTTATAGTGATAACTGACAGAAAAGAGGGATTGCAGTATGAGTATTCATATTAATGCAAAAAAAGGTGAAATCGCTGACACAATTTTACTTCCAGGAGATCCATTACGTGCAAAATACATTGCGGAAACATTTTTAGAAGATGTAATTTGCTACAACGAAGTACGTAATATGTTTGGATACACTGGTACGTATAAAGGAAAACGTATTTCTGTACAAGGAACTGGTATGGGTGTGCCATCTATTTCAATCTATGCAACAGAATTAATGCAAGAATATGATGTTCAAAAATTAATCCGTGTAGGTACTTGTGGTGCAATTCAAAAAGATGTAAAAGTACGTGACGTGATTTTAGCACAAGGAGCAACATCTGATACACGTATGAACCAAATCATTTGGGGTGGTGCTATCGATTTCGCACCAATCGCTGACTTTGATCTTTTATTAAAAGCATACAATGCAGGTAAAGATGCAGGTCTTAACTTACAAGTAGGGAATATCTTCACAGCAGATTTATTCTACTCAGATGAGCACCAAAACGAAAAATTAGCTCAATACGGCGTACTAGCGGTAGAAATGGAATCAGCAGCTCTTTACACATTAGCGGCAAAATTCGGCCGTAAAGCACTTGCTGTTCTAACAGTAAGTGACCATATCATCACAGGTGAAGTAACGACAGCTGAAGAACGTCAAACAACATTCAATGATATGATCGTGGTAGCTTTAGACGCAGCGATTCAAGACTAAGCGTATCAAGGATTTATGGTTTGGGTTTAATATCAAAGGACAAACCTTTACACGAATTGCCTGTTAGGTGACTGAATAAATCAGAGCCTAATGGGCTTTTTTAGTGTCCCGTCAAACTTTCACAAACAAGCCATATGAATTTAATGAATGATTAAATGGAACGTTGTGAGAGACATGCTAGAGGTTTTCGAAGTGATTGACGTGGCATTTACAAATGGACTTGTGCGTAATTTTAAGCACAAGTACCTAGTTTGATGCATGACGGGAAATTGTTTCAAGTGTCGAATGGTTGATGAAATCTCTTATGTACGTTTTAATTTTTTATTGATTTCCTCTAATTATCTGGATTGCCTTTTTTATTGCTTAGTTGTACGGATAGCAAACCAAAGGAAAAAACAATTGGAACTAGAGAAAATAGTAACCAGAAAATCGAGAAAGCACTAATTAAAATATCTCCTGAATTATAAGTATTCATAAAACAAATCCTACTGCTTTTAATCTATTCATCATGAAGTATCCTCTCTAAAAAGAACTACCTTTTTTCCTGGTTAGCTGAAAACTCTATCGTAACATAGTAAGGTGTATGAGTTAGTACAGAGGTGGTAAGTAGATAAAAGTTGAGATTTACTAATACCGCAGGCAATAATAGGCCTATTAATTAGTGTTTTTTTCGCTCAATTGTTTTCATTAGCATTAAACAGGTAATGCTTATAGATGCAATTACATACCATACTGTTTTAGATGTATCACCCCAAGAGTTAAGCGTTGCAATAAAAATCATCATTAGTAATAGAGCGTAAACTAAATAATGTCGCATATAATAACCTCCAAATAACCCTCTATAAAGAAATCATAACATAGCAAAGTATTAATTGGAAGTAAAATGGCAAATAAGGAAATAAGGTTTACTTCAGCTACAGTAGGTTGCAAGATAAGCTCAATTGTTTCAATTACGAAGGAACTTACAACAAACCGAAGCAGCCCTTTAGCAGAGTTTTGCGAGGCTATACGGTTTGTTGTAAAGCAGTGGAATTTATTCATGGATGAGCAAAACACGCTGCTCTATGTGGCTGATACAGCCCATTTGCCAGGGTATAGACAGGTTATGGAATTTCCTCGATATACAGAAGGACTGCTGAAAAATTTGTTGGAGCAGTTTCAGCAAACACAAAAGGTAAATGCCACTCCTAAGCTCCATTTGCTATTGCATGAGTTGCTTGATACGATTTTTGAAAGAAAGAATATCGATATCAGTTTTGTGACACATGATTAAGCGATTCAACAGGCAGTTACCTATATGAAACAACATTTTGAAGCACCGCTAACTCGCTCTTTTATGGCCAACCTCACTGGTTTTAACGAAAGCTATTTCTCCTCATTGTTTAAGAAGGAAACAGGTTGGAGCTATGCAGAATATGTTAATCAAATTCGAATTGCTCAAGCAAAGCATATGCTACTTGGCACAAATGACAAGTTGCAGGATATTGCTTTGAAAACAGGATTCGCAGGCGGCTCGTAATTGGGAAAAACGTTCAGCAAATATGTACATCTGTCACCTAGTAGTTTTCGCAAGAGGAAGCATACGAGCCGTATAGTAAGTATACAATTAAAAGTCAATTGTGATGAATGGCCTTTGTTGTTGAAAGATAATTACATATATTTGTCAATAATATTTACGTTATAAGGGATAAAACAAACTGTCCATCTCTGAAAACATTTTCCTTATTTACTTTGACTAGAAAAATCAATTTTATTACACTAGTTTTTCTATAGCTTCTTCGATATCTTTCCATTCGTACACTAACTCTTCTAACACTTTCCCACCAATTGTAATTTCCAAGCTTTTTATAAGCTACGCCCCATAATGTTCATAAAAATAACGTGTTTTATTCTATAGCTAAGACTTCAACAAATATAGTTTGGTAGTTTTTTTGATGAAAGTAATGAAAGATTTCCTTCAGCAATTGTTTTCCTATCCCTTTTCCGTGATAGTCTTCTAAAAGATAGAGCGTTTCTACATAATTGGAATAGGGTAGGGGTTGAGTCTCTTTTACTTGCAGATGTGAAGCCAATAATGTCGCCTAATTCATTTTCAGCTACTAGGACATACTTCGTTTTGTAGGCAATTTGTTGTGTCCAACATTGCGTTTTTTGTTCGTAGGATAATTTACTTTAATATTTTGCTGGCACAATATGCTTATAGTTTGTTCACCAACTATCAACATGTACTTTTCCAATACCTTTCGCATCTTTATAGTTGCCTTTCTAATGATGAAATTTATCACCTCCTATTAAATCTTTATAAACAGAATGATAACATCTTCTATAGTTTATTTACTTAATAAGGTAAAATATGAAATGTATAGGTTTATAGAGGGGGTATATTTTTGAAAAATAAGTATATGTGTACGATTAAAATTAATTTAGAGGGTGGAGATATTCAATTTGATGTGTCAAATGATGAACAACTTTTTAGTTTTAGATCTGGTTTAGCCTTTATAGCCATCCCGCAATTTTTCTCCACGCTCACCCGTTTTTATCAAGGTAATACAAATGAAGTAATGATAGATTGTCACGGAAACTATGATTACTATATTTTTTCCTGCGATGGTGAATACATATTAATTGAACATAAAAGTCATTATCCTATCGAAAGAATCTTTAATTATCAATTTTCTCTTAGGGGGTATATGGAGGCTATAGATCAAGGCTTCAAAAAATATTTGGAGCAGTTAGAGAATGAAGGCATCTTCCCATTTGAAAATCAAGCATTTGCTGATCCATTAGGGGAAGATGTTTTAAACGCTTTCTATAACTTTTCTTCATTATTAAAAGCTTGAATAGCAATGAAAAAAATAAACGTATGACCGCTTTAAAATAGAAGCTCTCTTTTACAGATAAATTTTAGCAGCCGATTCTTAACCAGACAAGGAGGAGAGTGAGCTTTGAAAAAAATAGGTTTACTAATAGCAGCTCTTTTCGTAGTAAGTGCGGTCTTTATTGATAGCAATAAATTATTATATCCTCCTTTGCCAATCGATTCCCTTACACCAAAGGAAGCCATACAAAAATTAAATGCATCCTCCTTCGATTTAGTGGCGCTCTCCAATGATAAGAAGGCAACTTGGTACCTCACAGCCCTCTCAGCTAGGGGCATACAGAAGGTAGACGAGGACATTCAGCAAATGATGGCTAATGAAGGATGGGCATTTCTTGAAAAAGAGGGGAGCGGTCTATTTTTCGAAAAAAATGATGAACGTTCCATTGTGACGACGGAAATGTGGACGAAGCAGTATGTGCTTGTTCAAATTCAGAAATGAGGTGCTCAATGGAAGTCTGGGATATTTATGATAAAAATCGCAAAAAAACAAATAAGCATCATGTACGTGGGACAAAATTAGCAGCTGAAGATTACCATATCGTTGTGCACGTATGGATTTGCAATAACAAGGGAAAATTCCTTCTAACAAAAAGACATCCCAATAAACATTATCCTCATTTATGGGAATGTCCGGGAGGCTCTATAGTCGCGGGTGAAAGTAGTTTGGACGGGGCTATTCGGGAGGTGGAAGAGGAAATCGGGATATCATTATTGAGGACTAATGGACAATTAGTAAAGAGTGAGCGTCGTGATTGTTTCAATGATTTTTACGATGTTTGGTTATTTGAACAAAGCTTTGAAATTTGTGACACCATGCTTCAAGAGGAGGAAGTGACAGCTGTTCAATGGGTCACAAAGCTAGAGCTTGAAAAGATGCTACACGCGAATAAAGTAGTACCGACACTTCGCTATTTTACGTCCATTTTTAACGATAAGACTATGCCATGATAGTGATCAGTGCCAGCATAATTTTGATTCAGAAGGTTAATCTATACTCAAACAGGATAGAGGAGCGTTAATATGAACAAGCGTATTCTTATTGGACTATCTTTATTTGCGTATGTTTCCCCTTTTTATTTGGTTTCTGCAAAGGACAGTGATTCGCCACAACCTCTTGAAGAATTTCTTCCTGAAATCGGCTATAAAACAGTAGAAATAGCCGTAAAAGAGTTCGAACACCACTATAATAAAGAGCTGAAGCTACCCCTACGAGTACCGCCAATCAGCTTTACGCATCACTTTGGAAGGTTTAGTGATTTGGAAGGAGAAATGAATGATCAGCTGGAGGTGGTAATGATCAGTGATCAATTGCCACAAAATCATTTCAAAATCAAGGTTCGACCAGTTCAACATAAAATGTCATTTGAAAAATATAAAACGGATGTATTTAAGCTGAAAAATGGCAGTGAGGCAGCCTATATTGAAAATCCACGAATTGGTTTTCATTTACTTGTATTTGAAAGAGACAATTGGCAATATGTCTTTAGTATTGATCGAGATGTGGCAGATCAAGTGACGGCTGAAGTCCTGATTGATATTGCTAATTCGATGGATTATCCAAAGCAAAAGTATTAGCCCCTCTAATTTTTATCCTTACCTTTCAGCGCCTCTCGTAATTTCTTTAGTTCCTCCGTTTGCTCCAAAATAGTTTTGTTAACTCGTCTAATGGAATCATATATAGCAAAAATCCCCGCAAAAATAAGAATGATAACTAGTAATTCCATCTTGCACCTACTTTCTATTTATACAATGATTGTAACAGGAATTTCCAAATGTATGAAGAATTAGTTAGGTGGAGGTGCTTGTCATGCAGAGATATGTTTATCATATGGTTCCAAGGGAAATGGTGGGTCAGGAGCTCATGCCATTAAATAGGTTAGGGGCAATGTATCCACATTTATATGAACGATATTCGAAAAAATATTTTGATCATCCAGAGAGGCCGAAATTATTCATGAAAGAAATTCCTCAATTAAATTGCTTGTGGAATGATGTTGTTCATTTCCTACCAATCCATCCTAGTCATCTATATAAGGCATTAACAGAGCTAGGTATTGCAACGAAAGAAAGTCTAATGTTTTACCAAATTCCAATCCAAAAACTAGCGGCTAATCGTAATGCGATGTACCTGTATTCTAAGGAACACTATAAAGGGCCAGCAGGGGCCATTGCTGCAGAGGATATAAAACTACTGTCATTACCTGATTATAGAGAACTAGAAGAGCTACCATCAGCAACTGTAGACTATTTCCAAACGGAGAACGAAAAAGGGAAGAACTTTGGGCTTTTTGCGTATATTCCGCATCTCTTTAGCTTAGGCAATGTCAACGTAGACGATGTGGAAATTATTTCGTGGAATCAACATAATCCTAGCATGAACACTAATTGAGGTGGGAAGAGAAATAGGGGTTGCCGAGTAGCTGGCTGCCCTTTTTTGTCCAAATTGAATGGCAATGGAAAAATAATACCTCTTTCTTCTGCTTCATAAAAGATTATGCCAACAGCATACCTTCTGTTAGCTGCAATGGATATTCTTTCAACGGCGCAAACACAATTCTTTCTCCAGCTCATTCGCTATGATTCCTAGTAAACTTTTGAAAAACGTGTTGAAGCAAATAGACAATCAATCGAAAAATAAGTAGATAGAAAAAGGCCTCTATGAAGCTTGTAGCTAGTATTATTATATAACGACCGAAATCTTCTAGCTCATGAAAAGTATATTTTTGTATATGCCAATCAAAAAATAATGCTTTGTAACTCGTCCCCAAAAAGATAGGTATGAACAATAGCCAATAAAAGCGAGGTAAACTAAATTTATAGCCTTTAACCAGCAAGGTACTCCCTCCTCAATTTTTAAACTATCATAACATAAAAGATAATTTTTAGGTATATTATGGGATTTTTAAATGATAATACGAATACTTTATTTACAATTATAGTAATTTGAAGATATTATTAGTAAGTTGAGACGATGCCCAGAAAGGTAGAATTCCATGAAAATGATCCATTCAAGCAAAATTCATCCCGAAGTGAAAACATTATTATCCTATGCCACTTCCGAAAAGAAAGTGGAGAAGGAATATTCATTGTACATTGCATGTCCAGAAAGATTATTGTATGGCTATACCTTTGAACAAGACATTGTTGGTTGTATAGGAATTGTTAAAAGAGAGGCAAATCAGTGTGAAATTAAACATATAGCCGTATCGCCCGCTTATCGGGGAAAAGGCATTGGCCGTGAGATGATACGATATGTGGAAGAACATCATGTATTTTCTTCTATTTACGCAGAAACAGATCAGGACGCAGTGATTTTTTATAAAAATAACGGCTTTCATATTACAAGTTTAGGAGAAAAATACCCTGGAGTGGAACGTTTTGGCTGTCTATTAACCTACACTACCTAATGGTTAATTCGTTGTACTGTCGATAAACGTCCACTTATGTGCTTTTTCCGCCCTCTTATTTATCTGTGTTAAAAGATAGGAGATTTGAATGGTACGCTAACATTGAAAGGAGCTATAAAAATGAAACAAAAATTGTGGTGGATAATATGTGGCTTGGCATTGTTCATAGCGGGCTATTCAATTGTTCAATATTTACTATTCGATGCACAGAAGGCTGGATTTGTACAATTAAAGCTTATGCTTAATGCTACATTGCATTCATTTTGGTATATTGTGCTCTATATACATATTGTATTCGGTATATTAGCTCTCGTCATCGGTCCTTTTACGTTGTCATCAAAGTTACGAGAGAAAAATGTGAAACGCCATAGACTACTAGGCAATATATATATGGTTAGTATTTTGTTTGGTGGCTTGGCAGGACTTTATTTAGCACTGAACGCAACAGGAGGATGGGTAGCACAGCTAGGCTTTGCTTTATTATCCATAGGGTGGCTCTTCACCATGTTTCAGGCGCTGGTCCATATTAAAAAAAGAAATATCCAAGGCCATCAGAAATGGATGCTAAGAAATTATGCTTTAACCTTTGCAGCTGTGACATTGCGAATCTGGCTACCTTTGTTTACGGTATTATTTGGCTTTGATAATTTTCAGTATAGTTATGCCTCTATCGCTTGGCTATGTTGGGTGCCAAATTTAATCGTGATGGAATGGTATATCCAGCGTAAGCTCTTTGCATCTAAAGACAAAGGATACGTTACAAAGACGACTTGACTTGAATTTATTCTTCAATATTGGGATTAAAAATAGAGCCTAATGCTTTTTATGTTGGCAATTATTTTTAATTAGTATCTAAAAACATGCAAATTGTCCTTTTGGTCCATTGTGGCAAGAAGGACATCTTTTATTTCTAGGTTATAGATTGTTTTTAGTTGACTCATCAACCATTGCTCAGAATGCTTAGTCTTGCTAAGCTCATGGTAATCAATTTTTCCCTCTTTAATAAGAACAGTGGGAAGAAAAAAGGGTTCGGGCTGTAAATTCATATCTGCTCGTGTTGGTGTTTGGTAGGGTGTGTGCAAAAAACTAGAGATCGATCCGTCTGGTTCCCATAATGCTAGTGCTACATTTTGAACCTCTTCAATTTTTTCTTTTCTTAACTCCGATAAAAGTAAATCTACAGATATTCTAGCCTTTTGTAAATTGGCGCTAATAATTTGCCCATTTTTAATCAGGGGAATCGGCGGGGAGTCTATCAAATGACGAAAGGCAACCCATTTTAGGCTCAAAAAAACACCGATGAGGTAAAGCACAACTAAAACGGTCATGGTAATCATGGAACCCTTCATTCCTAAACCTTCATCAGATAAGGGATGTGCGATAATATTCCCAAGTGTGATAGCCATTGCAAAATCCAGCATTCTTAACTGAGAAATAGAGCGCTGTCCCATAATTTTTGTTGCGAAAAGTAGGAAGAAAAAAGCGACAATGGCTCGCAGAATCCATTGAATAGCAGTAAGTGATTCTTGACTATGAAAAAATTCCACAGCGACACATCCTTTTTTTTCTTATTGTTTCCTTCCGTTACATGATTATGCGGATCTTCAGGATTGAAACTAAATAGACTTGTAAAAATATGTTCAAAACGATATGGTTAAAATAAAAAAGCTATTATTTAGTAATTTTAAGAAAATCAGGAGAATACCTATGCACACAAAATTACAAAATATTCTAATCGACATACAAGAGAAGGTTAATTTTTCAGGAACGGTGCTAGTGGAAAATCAGGAGAAGGTTGCCTTAGTTAGCCAAAGTTTTGGCTATGCGAATCGCTCAGAACAAATCGACAATCATGCCAAAACTCGTTTTGGCATTGCCTCTGGCTGTAAAATTTTTACTGCAGTCGCTATTTGTCAGCTTATTGAAAAAGGGAAGCTTGCATTTGACACAAAATTATGCGATTGTCTGCCTGAACATTTTAAGTACTTCGATGAGCAAGTAACCATCGCTCATCTGCTAACACATACGTCAGGAATACCCGATTATTTTGATGAGGAAGAAATGGAGAATTTTGAAGCGTTATGGGTTGAAAATCCGATGTACCAGCTTCGAACATTGCGAGATTTCTTACCATTATTTCAGAAACGTCCAATGAAATATAAAGCTGGTGAGCGATTTCACTATAATAATGCAGGATATATTGTATTAGGGTTAATTGTAGAGCATGCAACTGGTATGGATTTTTCCGATTACATTCAACAACATCTATTCGATCGGGTGCATATGACGGAATCAGGCTATTTTTCGTTAGATTCTTTGCCAGCTAATACAGCATTAGGGTACATAGACAACCCAGATGGAACCTGGAAAACAAATATCTATTCTTTACCTGTAAAGGGGGGTTCTGATGGGGGTGCATTCGTAACGGGGAAGGATATGGCAAAGTTCTGGAGTGCACTGATGAATTTTGAACTTTTAAATGAAGATTTAACGAATCAGCTATTAATGCCACATGTTGAACTCAATGAAAATGATAGTTATGGCTATGGTGTATGGATTAAGAAGAATAGTGAACAAGCAATACTGAAATACCATGTAATGGGGTATGATCCTGGCGTGTGCTTCCATTCAGCCTATTATCCTGCTTCTTCCATTAAAGTTGTCGTATGTTCCAATAAATCTAAGGGAGCTTTTGATATGATGAAAGGAATAGAGGCTACCCTATAAAAGAATAGGGCTTGTCTGTGAAAAAGATTACAGACAAGCCTATTGCTAGTTATTAAGTAATGCCACCATGTATATTACAATAATACTCGATCTCAATAATATGAGGTGAGGATACACCATTATATGAATAGTAGCCACCGATCGCAATATTGTAAGCACTGCCTTGATCTTTAATGGAAGGGTCATACCCCATTTGCGTCCAGTAGCCTTTACCCTGTTCAATTGTAGAAGACAAGGAATGCATAACCGAAAATAACTGTCTTCCCCCAGGAATGTCCATGCTTAGTTGGGTGTCAAATGAACCATCCACTCGAATCATTGTTCGATGTGCCCCCATATGTAATTCAACGAATTTCGGTACTTTAACTGGAGAAAAAACTTCCTTATTATCGACCACGACATAAGAAGTGTCTATTCTACCTTTTAACATGTCTTCAAAATCTTTCAATTCTATCCAATAATTTGCTGAGAATGATGTGATGGGATCTAGCTTAAAGCCTGTCCCATACTCTTCATTTAGTTTATTGACAATTGCCGAATATTCTTTATAGTAGTATTCTTTCTGCGCTAGCGTTAAGACTAATGGAACAGGTACCCTGACAGATTCCGTTGTGATTATTTGTTCATCTACTGATGTAGATAGTGTTGAGGCTGCTTTGTCATTCTTTTCACAGCCTGTCAGGAAGATGGCTCCTACTAAAATGCTTGTCACCAAATATCTTTTCAACACCTTCACCTCCCAAAAATGAATAAAATCTATTATACCATACATAAATGTGAATAATTTCATTTATTTGGTAAAATAATAGTTTCGTAGTATATTGTAGAGAGAACGACGATTAAGCAAGTGTAAGGGGCGGTATAGTGGCAATTTTAAAAGATTATTCGAGTCAGCCGAGTTGTGAGGTAGAGCTAGATATTTTAATGGTGAATGAGGAAAGTGTAAAGTTTCGTATTGAATTTCGCTTTGGGCCAGCTTTCCCAGCGATAAATACTGAGATTTACTGTTTAAAAAGAGATTTCCTTCAATTATTAGAAGACATAACACAATTGGAGCCTGCTTATTTAAGTATGCTGGAGCCGCATGATCCTGGCCTATGCATCTATCATATCCCTCATTATGGCGAATATTTTTTTCCTGGATACGGTATCTTTCAAATTCCTGAAGAGGAGAGGGAGGAAGCAGAGCAACGTTATAAATTAATGTTTGTACTAGATGCTTATGAAAAGAATCATTATGGTGCAAGAGAATGTGGGCCTGCATTATGTATTATTGTGACGATGGAACAAATTCGCGTGTTCATTACCACTTTGCGAGAACAATTAAAGATATTCTAAAGTAAAAGGTGATACAACGGTCATTCATCTTCTTCTAAAAAGATGCTAAAGGAAAGGTTGAGACGATCACATAGTTTATTTCATCGCTAGGTAATTGCTCATTAATCCCTAATTGTTCAAATGAAAATGTTTCCTGAATTTGATCGGTATATTTCGTATTAAAGGAAAACGTAATGAATTTAGACACGTTGATTTTCCTCCGT
The DNA here is from genome assembly GCF_028872195.1 of Lysinibacillus sp. G01H. Lineage (NCBI taxonomy): Bacteria > Bacillati > Bacillota > Bacilli > Caryophanales > Bacillaceae > Lysinibacillus > Lysinibacillus sp. G01H. The sequence continues at coordinate 2,161,087 of NZ_CP118397.1, forward strand.
TTCCTAGGGGGCACATTCATGGGCGAATTATAAGAAATTGAATGTCGTTGATATTTTCAGTAACTAAACTTTTTTTCTTTGGGTAAAAAGAATAGAAAATGCTGTCGGCTGAATTATCATTAATATAGACAGTGTAAGTAGTATAATTTTCTAGCAATTGCTTTAATTGTTGGATTATTTGTTCATTCGGTTTTTCAGCTTTTGTTTCTTTTTCTAGTTCAAGAGTGATTGCTGTCGTCATATTTTGTATATCTAATTGGCTTGCAGGGCGATTAAATTTTTTCTGACTAGATAAAATAGCATCGATTTCTTCAGGTGTAAGATCTTGTTCAGAAATATTTTTTCCTCCTCTCCAATTTATTGTTTGTCAAAAGGCAACTTAACAAGTATGAAATTTATTAAGTGTTTTTGTTAAAATGTAGTATAAACTCTCGTGTATGAAGGTGCAATAGTTACCATTAAGGAGCAGTATACTTCTGCTTTCTTCGTTTCTTTTGCTTATAGGTAAGATAAGAAGTTTTTAAGGAAGCATAACTTCCAATTGCTGCATAGCCATAAAACCAGCCCATGAATAGTCCTGCAAGAAGATTATGTCGGTGGCTGATGAAAATAGAAATGAATAAGCCGACAACTAGTGCAATGGTCAGAACCCAGAAAGGCTTTATATGACACATTTTCTTAATTAGTTGCGTAATAATCTTAACTACAGGGACTGCAACGACGGCATCCCAAAAATTTGTATGTATGAGTGGAAAGTGTTCCATTCCGTTCACCTAGCATTGACAATTTACAACTTATTGTGGACATAGAAATCATTGAGGATTTGTTGAGAGAATGTATAGATAGCTATGGTAGACTTACTCTGTTGGGGTGCACAAGCAAACTAACACGCACAAAAGGGGCAGGGCAACTAGCCTTGTCCTTTTAATAAAGTAGCACCAAGTGGAAATAGAGAGTGCAATAGCCAGTGGATAAATGTAAAATTTGATTCATAAATCTACGATAAAAGAGGTATATGATGTTTCCAATATTACATACTGAACGATTAGTGTTAAGGGAATTGACGAGTTCTGATGGACAAGCTCTACTTGCGTGCTTTTCGAATCCTGAAGTTTTGCGCCATTATGGACAACAGCCCTTAACGAGCTTAGGTCAAGTGCAGCAAATCATTCGAAATTTTGCAAACAATTTTGCCGAAAAACGTGGTATTAAATGGGGCATTGCATTAAAGGATCATGAAGGAATTATTGGTACAATCGGCTTTCAAGAGTGGTCAATAGAGCATCGAAGAGCGGAAATCAGCTACGCCCTTTTGCCTGAATATTGGGGAAATGGCTATGCTCAGGAAGCTGTCAAACGAGCTATTTCCTATGGTTTTGAAGAAATGGATTTAGTACGAATTGGAGCCATTGTATTTAAAGAAAATGAAGCTTCCAATCTACTATTGCAGAAAATAGGCTTCGAACAAGAAGGCTTATTAAAAAAATATATGCATCAACATCATGTGCCCCATGATACTTATATATACTCACTTATTAAATAATAGGGAGACCAGATTCCTATAAGGACATCTGGTCATTTTTTGATGGTTTCTGTAAAAGTTTTTCGACCTGGATTGATTTTGGCTACATCCACATCAATTTTGCTAATTGAATCCTCTGATAAAGGGATTTTTCCATCTTTCTCAAGCTTTTTCCAAGCCTTGACGTTATCGCGGTAGAGATATTCTGACAATCGATAGATATCCACATCTAATTTTAGACCTTCTTTATAGGTTTCCTGGATTTCCTTTTTCACTTCTTTTACAATAAGCTCTTTCAGCTCTTGTTCGGTTACTTTTCCTTTAAAACCATTGATGGTCGCATTGATTCTCAATTTGACTTCAAATGTAACAGCCTCCTGTTTGACAAGTGGTTCCACATCGACATGTATTTTCTCAATACTGACCGTTAGTTCTTCCTGGTCGCCTGTATTTAATTGAAAGGTAATCTCTCCACGATTTGTATAGTTATGCATCCATTGACTGCCACGAGCCGCAGTGTCTTGCACGAACCCCTTAAAGCCATCTTTCGACAGGACACCAACCCCTGAAAAATAGGTTTCCTCTACTTGCTCCCCACCTGTTTCCCAATCCTCTTTAATGGACACATAAGGAATTGTTACTTCATAGCTTGGCTCATTTAAACCAATGACAACATCTCTTAAGTCCTTTGGTTCAATAAATGTTTCTTGTTCTGTTGGGTTGATTGGGCTACTTAATTTTGATGAGGATAACGAATTTCTTAAGATAGGTGTGACAAGCAGTATGTCTTCTACTGGGTTTTTTGTACAATACACCCAGATTTGATACCTAGTATCGCGAAAACGTATGAATGTATCGATGACAGGAATAATGTGTTCATTTTCCATAGCCTGCTCTGAAAAGACCATATATCGCATATGCCCCCAAAAAATTTCTTGATCCGAGGAGCGATATAATTTGTAAATGGCCTCTTCTATTGTTTTACCAGTGGCACGACCTACTTCAGCAGGCGCCACCGTTGCGCTAGGTTGTACAGATTTCGCGACATCAGCGAAATTAATCACTTGTAAATAGACAATATACTCGTCGTTTTCATAGTCTACACCTACTGCATTTATATAGTACATTCTTTGCGGCTCCGTAATATCCCAGCATCCAGCGAGTAAGGTTGTCAATCCGATGATCAATAAAAATTTGAAATAAGTTTTCATGGTTTCTCCACTCGAATTGCTCTTCAGTTGTATTTTATAGTGTTAGCTTAGACAAAAGATGGCTTTTTTATAAAGTGCTTGCTGAGGAAATGGTATTTGGAAAATTATATCCAATGAGACGATTTTCAGGTATGATGAGGCAAGGAGGGGAGAACGGTGACTAGTATTTCATATTGTTTAATTAATACATTTACGAATGAGCTATATAAAGGAAATCCTGCAGCAATATGTCTATTAGATGAAGCTATTTCTGAGGAGGCCATGCAAAAAATTGCACAGGAGATACCTGTCCCGACAACAGCCTTTATTGAAAAAAAACAGGTTGATTTTTCGCTGAAATGGTTTACGCCAAATAAGGAAATACCCATTTGTGGTCACGGCACCCTTGCTAGTGCCTTTGTGCTTTGGCAGCAAGGAATTGTGCCAAAGGAGCACACAATTACATTTCATACAGCAAGTGGTCCTTTACATGCCAAGTGGCAACATGAACGAGTGGAAATCGCCATCAAAACGTATCCAATTGCTGAAATGGAATGTCCTTCAGCATTGGAGGACTGGTTAGGATGTAAGCCCATCTTTGTAGGGAGGACCGAATTGGATTATATCGTGGAAGTAGGCAATGAAGATCAAATTGCACAGTTTGAGCCTGACTTTTCTGCGATGAAGCAGTTTTCTGTTCGAGGAATTTGTCTAACTAGTCAGTCGAAGGAAGAAGGCATTGATATCGTATCTCGCTTTTTTTCTCCAGCACAAGGTATTGACGAGGATCATGTAAATGGTTCAAGTCATGGTGCACTAGGCCCTTATTGGTGTGAGAAATTATCTAAACAACAGCTTGTCAGCAAACAACTTTCTAAACGTGGTGGTGTACTCTATGTGACCCCTCATCACAACAAGGTATTGATTGCAGGCGCAGCAGTTACAGTCTTGCAAGGAGAATTAAACATCTAGTTACGGTTTAGAAGGAGATTTATATTCGAGGTAACAGTTTTTTGTTTTGGTAATTATTCCTATTAGAAAAAGCGAGAAAAAATTTGAAACTTGTTGTAACCTTTTTCAATGTGAAACGACTACTCTATTAGTAGAATACAAAAGAACTAAAGCAAGTAGTAACATTCACTTTTCACAAAATGACCAGGGCTCAATTTTGAGTGCCTGGTTATTTTGTTGTCATAATAAAAAGAGGGCTCGCACATGGCATACCCTCTTCGATTTTATTCGCTCAGCATAGCTTTTAATGTTCGTTTTTGCCAGCCTAGCTTGAAGTATGCATATTGCATAATGAAGTGGACGCAGAAGGTGATTGGATAGGCTAACCAAACGCCATTTAGTTCTAGTGACGTATGGTGAGATAATAGGAACGCTAATGGTACCTGTACAACCCAAATCGTAATGACTAAGAAGATGGTTGGCCATAATACCACACCAGTGGCACGCATTGTAGCAGAAACAGTTTGTGTGTGTCCAAAAATTAAATAGCTCCAAAAGGCAATATATAAATAATTCTTGGCAATAAGCACAGTCTCATGTGAATCGATAAAGAAAGCCAAAATAGGCTCTGCAAACAGATACATAATGAGGATGATCGCGCCACCTAGAAAATAATTAATTCGCACACCCATTTGTCGGATTTTTTTAATCATCTCTGTGGAATTAGCCCCTAACGCCTGTGCTACAAAGACAGATGTAGCAATGGCAATACTCATAGCTGGGACTTGAGCATAGCTAGCTACCTGATTGACAACGCCATAAGCGGCAGTAGCATCCGAACCATAGCCATTCACAAAGCCAATAACGGCAATTTCGGCCACTGAAATGGCAACCATGCTAATACTGGCTGGAATGGCTAGCTTTAATAAGGACGTTAAAATATCTTTCTTTAATTTAAAATGCTGTAAGATCGTTTTATCAAAACGTAGTAAATGCTTTGTTTTATGCAAATAGGCTAACAACAGGATCATTGTCACCAGATTTGATAACACGGAAGCATAGGCAGCCCCATTTAAGCCGAACGCAGGCAACCCCAACCATCCAAATACTAAAGGTGGTAGGAAGACGATATTTAACACGACACTAATTACTAAAAATAAAAATGGGGTTTTGGAATCACCGACTCCTCGCATAAAGGTTGTATACACCAAATACCAAAACATAATCGGTAACGTGAAGAAAAGTATTTGGGCATAACTAATACTCATGTCTAAAATATTCGCAGGTGTCTGCATAAAGCGTAATATCCATTCAATGAAAAAGCCACCAAAAATCGCGACAGCAATGGATAAAATGGTTGTAAAGGCGAGTGTTACACCAACAACCTCTTTCATTTTGGCATGATTACCAGCCCCAAATGTTTGACCGACTAAAATAGAGCTTCCTGAACCAATGCCAATTGCAAAGGCCATTAAAAAGAAGAAAAACGGAAAAAATGCCGAAATGGCTGCTAGGGCATCGACCCCTAAATTGCGTCCGACGATAAACATAGCAAATACCTGGCCGACAGATTGCAGCACATTTGCTAGCATCACGGGAATTAAGAAATTAAAAAAAGCTTTGCGTAGCTGTTGATCATCCTGTAACATTTGTTCGTTCATAAATAAGTTCCTCTTGAGTTTTAATAACCCATTTCTTTTAAGATTCTTGAAAGTGTGCGTAGGCGTTCTCCAATTAGCTCACCATCATTAGTAAGTGCTTGCTGAAAAAGCTGGATATCCTCTTTAATCTGTTCATTTTCTGTACAAACTTCCACTGTCATGGCATCTCCCTGTAAGCCTACACGATTAATCACAGGGTTTTCTTCATCATATAAATGCTCATGACGATAAGCCTCCTTAAAATAAAGTTCCGTTTCACACACTAAAATAGCGAGATCAAGCACGCGGTGTAGGGGAAGTTCTTCTGATTGGCGAGACCACTTGCCACCTGTATGCCGCCAAACCTTGGCAGAAATATCAACCTTTCCTCGATCATTCCATTGTGCCAGACCAAGGGAAAGTCCTTGTGCATCGGTTTGATAAGCCGTGCGCCCATCAATATTGGCATAATTTTCTGCCACGATGACAGGTTTATGTTTTAAATGTGTTGGAATTTTCATGTATCCGTACTCCTTATCATTTCTAATTTAGTAATTTAGTAAATTACTGATTTAGTAAATTTAGCATTAAACGCTTCTATAAGTCAATCGAAAAGAGGAAAGTTGGAACCCTTTCTTTTAAAACCAACTAAAGGGGGGGCTTAGCGTAAGGAATTCATTACAATAAACGTTCAAAATCTGCCGTGGTTTTTACAAAATAGTAAGTTATAATTTATAGAAGTATGATTGATTGGAGAGAAAGAGGATGGAAACAGCTAAATATCACCGAATGGTTTATACACGTATATGTGAAAATTTACAAAAATGGGATAATAGTGACTTTGTTAGAGAAGACGAACTCTATTCATTTTTACATACATTAAAAGGCACCGCTGGATCAATCGGTTTACATGAATTAACTTCGATTGCTAGTGAAAAGCTAGAGCTTTTGAATGAAGACCGTAACAAGCAATGGACCAAATCAGAATGGAAAAAGTACCTTGCTCCGTTTATTGAAAGCGTTCATTTTTATCAAGAAAATGATTCAATGGCTCAATATATAGAACATCCTACAACCATCATTAAAAATCCAGCAAAACAAGATTTTATTCTGATAATAGATGATGATGTGGTATTTATTTCCTATTTAAAAAATGTTTTAGAGAAAAAGGGCTACTCTGTCATTGCAGCTCATAATGGTAAACGAGGATTAGCGTTAATTTATGAATTGCAACCATCCATCGTATTTCTAGATATCATGCTTCCAGATTCTAATGGCTTTTCTATTTTAGACAATATTAAAAAAACGAAAAAAGAGCTCATGTTTGTGACAGTGATTAGTAGTAATGATAGTAAAGAAAATCGCGTTCGCACATTGGAGATGGGTGCTATGGATTTTATGGCAAAGCCCATTGATGAAGAGCTATTAGTTGCTTATGTTTCCAATCGCTTAGCCTATAAAAGAGAATTAGAGCAGGCTATTGTCATTGACGAATTAACCCAAATTTATAATCGTAAATTTATGGAATCGCAAATAAAGCTTTTCATTAAACACCATCAGCAAAACAAAGAACATTTTTCAATTGCGATTATCGATTTAGATTATTTTAAAAAAGTAAATGATACATATGGTCACCTAGTAGGTGATGAGGTGCTGAAGGGTTTCGCTTCATTGGTGAAGGAGCTAAAAGGAGCTGAAGAAATTGCTTGTCGCTTTGGTGGAGAAGAATTTGTGATTTTAATGCCCCGTACTACTAAAAAAGAGGCATTTATTTTTATTGAAAAACTTCGTACCTCCATGGAGAAAAAGATATTTACAGCAAATGGAACTAGCTTCCATGTTACATTTTCTAGTGGAATCGCAGAAGCAACTTCTACCAATTTACATCCTAAAAAGATGCTAGAAGAGGCAGATCAAGCACTATATACGGCCAAGCAATTAGGGAGAAATCAAACGATCATCTTTGATAACATAGCTGCTTTGGAGAAAAGAAAGGTGAAAATCAAGATCGTTGTCATTGATGATGTGTATATTATTCGTGATCTGATTACCAATCATTTTAAGCATTTGGAGGAAAATGAGGATTATATGATTGAAACACTGGCATACCCTGATGGCATTAGTTTTCTGGAAGCCAATTGGTATGACCCTGAGTGCAAATACATTATCTTATTAGATTGGATATTGCCGAAAATGGACGGCATCGAGGTGCTAAGTAAGATAAGAGAGCAACATGCTTCAAGTAATGTAATCGTCTCCATGCTAACTTCACGTGTGGGGGAAGAATACGTCATGAAGGCTTTCATTAATGGGGCGGACGATTATATTGTGAAGCCGTTTAATGTGGCTGAAGTATCGGAACGCATTATTCGTTTAATTCATCAGATGTTTCTTTAATGGGAAAGGGAGAAAAGACAGGATGGCTAGAATTTTAGTAGTGGATGATGAAGAAATATTACGCATGTTAATACGTGAAACCTTAGAAGATTTAGAATTTGATATTGATGAGGCAGAGGATGGCGAAGAAGCCCTTAAAAAAATGATGGAAAGCTCCTATGATTTAATGATACTCGACTATATGATGCCGAATTTAACAGGAATTGAGGTGATCGAGCTTCTCCCACAAGAGATTAAAATGTCGATGCCTATTCTCATGCTGACAGCTAAATCACAAGAAAGTGATCGTCAAAAGGTATTTGATTTAGGGGCAGATTACTTTATGTCCAAACCGTTTAGTCCCATTAAGCTAATGAATTTGGTGGAGGACATCTTAAATGATTAAGTCGACATCCTTGCTGAATAAAAGTATACGAAGCCAATTCTTTAAAATGCTGCTTTTTCTAGTTGTTAGCTTTTTAATCATCATTGCTGCTTTTCTTGTCGTAGTCAATGCAAGTCAAAATGCCTTACAGCAGAAGAGAGAACAAATGTATGAAAAATCAATGCTTGTGGATGAATTGGAAGAAAATTTTAATGGCATATTTTTTCGAGCAAGGGGCTACTATGCCTTTCAAAATGAGCAGGAATTAAAGCTATTGTATGAAAATTTGGAGAATTTCGAAGTTCTATTACAGCAGTTTTCGCAACTGGATTTAACGGAAGAAGAACGAGGGCTCTATAATGAGCTAGTTGATTTTCATTATAATTATAAAACAGTTACTCTCCCAAAAGCGTTAAGCTTTGCGAAGATGGGGGATTATGAGGCTTTGAGAGAGCTTTCGAATGGCGGAGCAAATGACCTTGTCAATAAATTTATTACCTATACAAAATCCTATAAGAAAAAAACAGACCACTCCTTAAACCAAATTTTTAGCAAGACAGTGGAGCAGGGGCAATTATTCACTTTTATTTCGTTAATGATCAGCGGTCTCATTTTACTCTTTGTTGGCGTCATTTTACGAAGAGTGCTGAATAATATGATTCGACCAATTGAACAATTAACACTTGCGACAAACGCTTTGGCGTCAGGGAAATCTATTGATTTAGGTAATCTTGTACAAAAGGAAGATGAGTTAGGTATTTTAGCGAACTCATTTCTTAAAATGATACTCTCTATTCAGGATAAGGAAGAGGTACTGACAACCCAAAATGAGGAGCTTTTAGCGCAGCAGGACGAGCTTCAAGAAAATCAATTACAATTACAAAATTCATTAAATTATTTAGAAAAGTATAATCAATTAAATCATGTACTGACGTTTACGTTAAATAAACAGAAACTAATCGATAATCTCCATAATTATTTAAACGACATTTATCAATATGATACGAGTGTGCTTTATTGGATGGAGGGCAATGTGTATGCGACAAAAGGTTTATCACACCAATCTGCTGCAGCCCTAGTTGAAAATTTTGACATGGATAAACAAGCAAGATTAAAGCAGGAAAAATCCTTTGTTATTAAACGTCAATTGACAGCAAATGAAAAAGGAATTGCACAAGAGTCTTATTATGCCTATGACTTGTATTCTTCCGTGTTTAATTCTAAACGAGAGCTAGTCGCTATATTAATGGCGACACGCGAGGGGCATCCCCATAATGATCGGGATATAGATAGTTTAAATGGACTATTAAATCGTGTGTCCATCGCATTTGAACGCATTCTTATGTATGAAGAGGTAGAAAAATCGAGGACGTTAAATCAAACGATTATTGATAATGTCAACGAAGGTATCCAGTTAGTTTCTGTTCCAGGCGATACCATTCTTATCAATAGAGCGCTATGTGGTATTGTCAACTTCTTTAACTTGACAACAGAAACAAGTATCCCTAAAGAGGATTGGCTACAGCATTTTCAAAAATGTAGTGCCCAACCAGATGAATTAATTGAATTTTTAGAGGCATCTATTATGGAGAGCTTTGAGGATACACGAAAATACCGCTATTGTATGACGGCTGAACATGAAATCTTTGTCGAGGTATATGCAACTTGTCTTTTTGATGGGCAGAAAAAAGTAGGCACAATTTTTGTGCATCGTGATATTACAAGAGAATATGAAGTAGATCAAATGAAATCCGAATTGGTGAGTACGGTAAGTCATGAACTGCGAACGCCTTTATCGAGTGTACTTGGCTTTACAGAGCTTCTGTTAACGAAAAATATAAAACCCGAACGGCAAAATAAATATATCGATACAATCCATAGAGAAGCGGTACGACTAACCAATCTTATAAATGACTTCTTGGATTTACAGCGAATGGAGTCAGGCAAGCAGCAATATAACATGGAGACATTACAATTAAATGAAATAGCCTTTGAAAGTGTCAATCGTTTCCGACATGAGCAAAAGCATAATGTCCATCTAATTGATAAGGCAAGAGAGGTCTATGTCAATGCAGATCAAGATAGACTCGTTCAATTATTTATTAATTTAATAGGAAATGCGATTAAATTTTCTCCACAAGGGGGGGATGTGGAGATTTTGTTAGAAAACAAAAATAATAGTATCCAAGTGAGTATAAAAGATGAGGGCATAGGCATATCTAAACAGGATATTGCTCAGTTGTTCCAAAAATTCAAACGAATCGATAATAGTTTAAGACGTAAAATAGGAGGGACTGGACTGGGTCTTTCCATTTGTAGAGAAATCATCTTAAAGCATGAAGGAGAAATATGGATAGAGTCAGAAGAGGGACAAGGTACTACTGTGTACTTTACATTACCACTTGCAAATAACACTATCACCTTCGATGAAGAGGATGTAATGGAGGATAGCAATGGCTTAAACATTATGATTGTCGAGGATGACTTAAGCTTAGCTCTACTGTTGTCTGAAGAGCTAAAAAGCAAGGGCTTTACCGTGATTCATCATCATGATCCAAAAAAAGCTTTTGAAGATACACTCAATACACCTTTACTTGGTATTGTGATTGACATAATGCTTGGCGAAGAAATGAGCGGCTGGGATTTAGTCCGTGCACTAAGAGAAAGAGAGCATACAAAAGAGATACCAATTATTATATCTTCAGCATTAGATGAGGTAAAAGAAATGGTGGACCAATTTCAAATTAAAAAATACTTAACCAAACCATACCCACCTGAAGAAATATCAAAACTGTTTGTAAAATAATAGGATAGCTTAATTTATTGTCCGTAGCATTATATTGTAAGTAAAATGTGAGTGTTATAAAAACCTTACTAGATGAAGCAAAAGCGTTTGTCGCAAGTTGCTCCATACAACCAGACATTAACCGGAAATCTATCAACGAGAAAAATAAGTTTTCCTAAATTTTCTTCAAAAATGTGTAACCTTTGTAAAGCTGGTACGACTACTGTATTAGTAGAATACAAAACACTAAAGCAAATTAGTAGGTTTCACTTTTCACAAAAAGACCAGGTCTCAAATTTTTTTGAGAACACCTGGTCTTTTTGCGTGCTGGCAACAAAGTGGAAGTAATGCTAAAATAAGAAAAATACTTTAGAATGTTCTTGAAATTTAATTAAAATCACGCATAGAAATTGAAAAAAATGAAATCCCCCATCGTTTTTTCAACTAGGCGTAAAAAGGAGTTCAGACATGCAGGTTCGTCCAATTTAAAAATCTCCCAAGTAAAAATAAAATCTTAATTTTGGGGGATAAAACGTGTTTAAAAACCGATCTTTTTCACTTTTATTGACAGGTCAATCTTTAGCGGATATTGGTGATATTCTCTATATAGTAAGCGTGATTAGTATAATTTATCGTTTAACCAACTCGGCGATTGCTACTTCCTTTGTACCATTTATTATTACTACTTGTATGTTGATTTCCAGTCTGCTAACACCTCTTATTACGGCGAAAGTGTCGTTGAATCAATTGCTAACTATTTCTCAGGGCTTTAAAACAGCTGTCCTTTTGGGTCTTGCCTTGTATGTAGAATTGATAGGAGATCAGCCGATGTTTGGCTTTGTGTTTTTACTGATTGCGATGGTTGCGTTCTTGGATGGTTGTGCCAATCCTATTCGTCAATCCTTGGTGCCTCATTATGTGGAAGAAAAGGATTTATTACGAGCAAATAGTATTGCTGAAACGGTTATCCAATCCATTCAGGTGGGTTCTTGGTTTGTTGGCAGTTCCTTGCTTCTTCTCTTTACACCATCACAGCTTATATGGGGTGTTGTCGTCCTTTTTTTCATCGCAACATTGCTTTTAAAACTTCTACCAGATGTGGCACGTATGGAACGTCCACAAACAAAGAAATGGGTGTTAATTATGGAAGGGTGGCAAACCATCCATCAAACGCCTGTACTAAAAATTGCTGCACGTATGGATTTACTGGAATCGATGGCAGGTGCAGTGTGGGTCGCAGCGATTTTACTTGTTTTTGTAGAAGAAGCATTGCAGGCTTCTTCTCAATGGTGGGGTTATCTCAACGGCATTTTTTTTATCGGCATGATTTTAGGGAGTATGATTTGTTTAAAATGGACCAAATTTATTGAGCGTAAGAAAGCTATGTTCATAAGTGGAGGAGCGCTGTTGTCCGCTATTTTTACACTATTCTTTGCGGTTAGTATCACATCATTTATGGCTTTACTCTGTTCTTTGCTGATTGGCTTATGTGGGCAATTAAAAAACATTCCACAGCAAACCATCATTCAAACAAGTGTTTCAAAGGAGAAATTACCAACGGTGTATACATCGTTGAATGTCATTGTGACAGGGGTATTCGGCCTTTCATCTTTAATGATGGGCATGTTGTCAGAATGGTATGGGATACGAGTTGTTTTTTTCCTTTCAGCTAGTATGCTACTTCTCGTAAGTGTGATTGCCTATAAAAATAAAACATCTTTCACGTAAGAAAGAGTAGCCCTTACTTTTAGAGTAGGGGCTATTTTTTAGAAAAAGTTTATATCCTGTTAGTTGATAGTGTGGTAAAATATACAAATATTTGTATATTTTAAAAGGAGAAGTAGTATGAATCGTAAAAAAATAAGTTTCATTATCTCAGCCCTTATCATTGCAATTTTTATTGGTGTGGCATTAAAAAATGTTTTTTTTCAAGCATCTCTTACACCCTCTATGACTGTTTTGGAGGATGGGACCAAACAAATTAATTATGAAACTGCTTTAACAAAGCTAGATCAATCCGCCACAACGTTTGAAGCATATAAGGGCAAAATTTTAGTAGTGAATTTCTGGGCGTCCTGGTGTGGACCTTGTCAACAGGAAGCACCTGAACTAGAGGCATTCTATCAACAAAAATCAAAGGATGTCGAGCTACTAGCCATCAATGCTACAGCCTATGATAGCTATGCAAAGGCGGCAGCATTTAAGGATACCTATGATTTATCATTTCCTATCTTTCTAGACGAAGAGGGAGTACTACAGAAATCGTTTGAAGTGATGAATTATCCTAGTACCTTTATCTTTGACGAAGAAGGGAAATTACAGCACAGCGTGAAAGGCGAACTCACTCAACAACAATTAACACAATTGATTGATAATCTCTAAGAACAAATAAGTCTTATAGACAATATAGTTAGAAAAATGAAACTTTTTCTAAAAAGATACGTAGAAGTAGCTGAAGAAAAAAGGAAGGGAGCTCCTTTAATGCCGCGGAAACACATTATTATTATCATCATTGCATGGATTGTAGAAATATCGTTGACGTATTGGGTTGCCACCATGTTCTCTGTGCGATTTATTGAAGTGATGTTTTTCACGGGCATTGCCTTTACCTTAGGAACGTTTTACTTTTCGAGTAGCGGTGGAGCGATGTCGAGGCTTTATGCATCCCAAGTGAGTGCGCAAACAGGGATCATTCATGAGCGAGAACGGTTCAAAGTTAAACTTGGACCCGTATTTATAGCGTCACTGATATTTTTCCTTATTGGATTGGTATTCTTTATTTTACTTGTAACAGGCATTATTCCACCACAAAAGGTGTGAAAGTTATTGGCTTCCACATGCAAAAAATCAAGATGGCTGGGTGCTCATTTTGATTTTTTTGCGTTGTATAGAATTTGTAGAGTGCTATATTATAGAATAGGCTTCAATAATTGTATTTTTACAATTAGAAAGGAGTAAAAGGGTAACTATTATACTAATTACCCTTCGTTATTAGTGATTTGTCATGCAAAATATGTATATCTGTGGAGGTATACGATATGTTAAAGGAGCTATCAAACCGCAGTGCCCCAAAATCGAAACCAACAAAATACAAAGAAGAGTAGACAACTAGAACCTGACCTTCAAGATAATGCTATGCTAGAAATTCAAACGATGGAAAGTAGCATAAAAAGATACATAACAGTGCATGGTGACCACTTGAATGCAGCTGAATATCATTCTTTACTGCAAATGATTAAGAGTTTAGAGAAATTGAAAACAGCGATTAAAGGTGTTTCATTAGACTAGACACATTCTTTTATATTGGATGATCTGATAATACGGTTTATCAGATCATCCTAGGAATTAATCCACCGGTAATAAGTAAAAGTGAAGTTTTGACCATTCATTTCAAATGATTCACCGCTTCTATCCAATTGTTTAAAGCCGTTTTTTTCTAATACTTTCTGAGAGGCTATATTGTTCGTCGTTGTTTGAGCCTCAAGGATGAGCATGCCTTGCTGGCGCATAAGGTCTAATACTAATTGTAAGGCTGTATGGGCAACCCCTTTCCCACTATATTCTTTTCCCACTCGATAACCGATATGACCTAAACGTTGATCCTTATCAATATCGATTACATTGATCCTTCCTACAATTTCCTCAAGTTCATTTTTTATTAGATAGAAATAGCATTGCTGTTGTGCCTGTTCCTCTAAAAGCATGTCATTTTTTCTTATAAAATTTGGTAATAGGTAATAGTCATCCCCTCGACTTGGTACTGTTTTTTCAAAATAGGCCCTATTTTTAACCTCAAATGCATATAAGTTTTCATAATCACCCTGTGTTAATTTTTCTAATCGAATATTCATGGCATCTCCAATCAATTTTGATTTTTCTTTCATTATACCTGTAGTCTAGGGCTAATCTCATCTATTTATTGATTGTTCAGATTTTGTAGATGTGCGATTAGTACAATGGTTGCGTTCACAGAACATACGTTAGTTATTATTGGCGCTGACCTAGGAGGTGAAATAGGCAAAAGCGAATAATGTGTTTTTTTGTACTGAGAGCATTGGGTCAGGGATTAGAAAACTACTTTGCTTCTTTCAGCCATCTATTAAAAAGGTCCGTCATTAAAAATAACCACTTCCTGTGGCGTTGCCTTCACTAGTTTTTCTGAATGACTTATTCGAAAAGTTTGGGAAGCATGCCCTGCCCAATGGATTTACGAGATTTTGATTTCCAACATCACACGCTGACTTAGAGCACAACCTGAGGCGTCTTCGTTTTAAAATGTGTGAATAAGTAGCATCCCAAAATCACGATGATACCCCCAATGCCTTGCAGCCAGCTTAGCTGTTCACCGACAAATAAAAAGGCGAGCAATGCTGTGAAAATGGGATTAAAGTTTAGAAAAATACCAGAGGTTGTAGCACCTAATTGTTGAACGCCAATATTCCAAAATACCATACAAACTACTGTAGAGATGACCCCTGTATAAAAAAGCGAAAGAATGAAAGTAGAGTCGATTTCAGAGAAGGTAAAATCATTGATTGTGAATGGGACTAGGATGAGCACCCCAAACAAACCTGCATACAATGTCGCCATTAATGGAGAGGTTGTTTGCATAGCCCACTTACTACATACAGAATAAAGTCCCCATACGCAAACGGCTGCCATCATCCATAAATCTCCTGTATTCAATTGGAAGTGCCATAACAGCTGCCAATCTCCTTTTGAAAGAACAAGAAAAACACCAATGAAAGAGAGTACCATGGCCAGAAGCTGCAAGCCATTTATTTTTTCTTTCAGAAAGGCGAAGGAAAAGAGGGCGATGGACATGGTATTCATTGTAGAAATAAGACCAGCATTCGTGGATGTTGTCCGCTCCAACGCTAAAAATTGAAATATATTAAACAAGGCAACACCTGTAATGCCCATGAGGAATAATGGCACAAGAGCGGCCTTAGCAGGAACCAATTTCTTCTCTTTCCACCAAACGAACGGTAGCAGGACGATCACCGCGATCAGCCATCTGACCAACGTTAAGGTCATCGGTGAGGCATGAGCCACTAGCGTCTTAGCCACAACAAAATTGCCTCCCCAAAGTAAGCTCGTGACAAGCATTAAGCCCATATAAAATTTAACCACAGTATAGGTACACTCCTTTTACTTCTATGTATAATAAGAATCATAGCACTATAAGTGATTTGTCAGTATAATATTTTGTGTAATTGAATAAATTCGAAATAATCGAAAGTTATTTAACAGATATCAAAATAATGTTTTGAAATCGTGTTAAAAACTTCCTTGTCTAAAAATAATCAAAAGAGGAGAAAACAATGGAGGATATAAAAAATAAAGGATTAGATAATGTGGATCTGCAAATCTTAGCGATTTTGCAGCGAGAGGTTCAGATTAGCAATGCGGAACTAGCTAGACGGGTGAATTTGTCCCCACCAGCAACTCATACAAGAGTGAAACGTCTAGAAAATGAAGGCTATATTGATCAACAAGTTGCGATTTTAAATCAGGAAAAACTAGGATTTGATTTATTGTGCTATATTTTTATGAGCACGAATATTCATCAGGAAAAGCAAATAGAGGAATTAGAAAACCGCTTGAAAACAATGTCCGAAATTTTGGAATGTCATTGCTTAACAGGTGCCTATGATTATTTGTTAAAGGTCGTCATTCGAGACCGCCAAGACTTAGACCAATTCATCCGAAAACTAAATAAGCTTGGCGTTTCTAGAATTCAAACGAATTTATCCTTACGGGAAATTAAATATTCTACAGTGTTACCGATCGAAGAAAACAGTAAGCCTGAGTAAGGTAACTCAGGCTTGCTGTTTTTTTACTCATGAAAGGATAGCAGCCGCTCCAAATGAGTAGAGAAGCGCTCGAAAAAGGATAGCAGCCGCTCCAAATGAGTAGAGAAGCGCTCGAAAAAGGATAGCAGCCGCTCCAAATGAGTAGAGAAGCGCTCGAAAAAGGATAGCAGCCGCTCCAAATGAGTAGAGAAGCGCTCGAAAAAGGATAGCAGCCGCTCCAAATGAGTAGAGAAGCGCTCGAAAAAGGGATAGCAGCCGCTCCAAATGAGTAGAAAAGCGCTTGAAAAAGGATAGTAGCCGCTCTAAATGGGTAGAACTCCGCTCTAAATTAGTAGAACCCAAATCACGAGAGATTAGCTCTGCTTCAAATAAAGAGATCACACGTACAAAAATCACGCAACCTGCAAGTTGCTTATAGTTGACACGCAACCATAGAGTTGCCTATACTCAAGCTATGAATTGGGATACAGACGCTGTTTTTAAAGCACTAGGGGACTCGACTCGGAGACTGATATTAGATGAACTGGCTGAGTGTGATGAGATGACGTTGTATGAATTGACGGTGCGTCTTCTAATGAAACATGAACTTTCAATTTCGAGGCAGGGGATTGCTAAGCATCTCTCTGTATTGGAAAGTGCTGGACTCGTCCTATCACAGCGGCAGGGAAAATATCGAGTCATTCTCTTCAATAAGGAACCACTTAAAGATTTACTGAAAGGATGGGTAGAGTAAAGCTTACGTGTGAAGGATGCTTCTTAAACGCTCAAAAGGAGGAAAAGCAATTGAATATTATTGTCAACAGTATCTTTGTACAAGATCAAGAAAAGGCACTAGCATTTTATACGGAAAAGCTAGGGTTTGTAAAAAAGGAGGATGTCCCAGTAGGAAAATATAGATGGCTAACGCTTGTGTCGCCTGATGATTTAGAGGGCACTGAGTTATTACTCGAGCCAGATGAGCATCCTGCAGCAAAGGACTATCAAAGGAAGATTTTCGCTGAAGGCATTCCAGCAACAATGTTTGGAGTTGCTGATTTAGAAAAGGAGTATAGTCGTTTACAGGAGAAAGGCGTTGAATTTACACTTAAGCCGACAAAAGCGGGAGAAGTCACAATAGCAGTTTTTAATGATACATGTGGCAACCTTATTCAGATTATACAAAGATAGTGTAGAAAAGCGTGTTTTGATAAAAAATATCAAAACACGCTTTTCTCATTACTCAGCCATTACCAAACCTTTATCATCGTTCAAAACGTTTAGATTTTCCTTTGGCTGTGCATTTACGGTCTGTTCTTTGGCTTCTGCTTCCTCGCTGGGCGGAGCTTCTTCCGACGAACAAGCAGATAAAAGGAATAGTAGCGCTATACTAAATGACAGGAATTTCTGCATGAGGCAAACCTCCATCAATCAATTGTTGATATGAATATTTTGCACATTTTTTTACAGAATATGTTGCGTATAGCTGCCATTAAAAAATCTTTTAAACGACCGTATTACTAATTATTTTGCTAAAGCCATTATTATATGCACTATTAATCAGAAGCTGTATTGACTTTACTGCTTGCTCAGAGAAAATATACCAATTATCGCCATCGAAATCATGGAGTAAATACTCAGGATAGCCTTGTAATAATTCCTCTGGGAAAGGTTTATTTAATGTATAGATATCATATTGTTGGACACTGTTATGATCATGGCTCATAAAATCAAATTGACCAAGCTTATAATAAGATCCAGGAGTTTCTAGATTTAGGTGCCAATAATAATCTTTCGGAGCCTCTACTTTGTCGCCTTTCTTTTCTTGGAAAATTTTGAAAAGTGCTTGGTGATAGGCATTGCCCTTGATGTCCTGAATGACACCACCCATTGTCATATGGTATTCATAGCGTAGTACCTTGATTTTTTCATCTTCAATTCGCAATGGTTCAGTCGTAATATTCACTTTGCCTTCATTGTAATGCACTTGGCTGCCGAATGTTTCAGCAATAAAGCGGATTGGTACATAGGTGCGATTGTTTTTCATGTATGGTTGTACATCCAATTGCTCTTTTTCACCATTTTTAATGACTGTTCGGTTATTAAGATTCAATTTAACGGTTGCTTGATCCATTGAAAGGGTGATTTGTGAATCCTGCCAATGAACTTGTGCACCAAGATTTTCACTGATCACACGTAATGGCACCATTGTTCGATTGTTTTTTTGCTCAGGTGCTGTATCAGATTTTACCACAACATCGTCGATTTTGATTTGTGGAGTTGCTGCATCAGCAGGTGTTGCTATAAATAATGTAGATGTTAAAAATAGCCCTGTAAAAAATTTTTTCATGGTATATAACCTCCTTATATTTTAACATTTACCACCATCGGAAATTTTACCATAATATTCTTCAATATATAATAAAAATCTTACTATTTTTTCTCTAAATTCAATAACCGTTTTAATTATCAGATGTATAATGACACAAAGTCACCATCGCTAATAGCTACTTTTTGACAGCGTATAATCTGTATTTGTTCTCGAATACTAACGCTGAAAGGAGGTTATTGAATGAAGTTTTTGACATGGGGCATTGTTGGTGCGGCATTATTTGCTGTGATGAAAGGCTACGGGAAATCCAATCAAGGACAGAAGGATAGCTTTCAACAAACAACGACGCCTGTACAATTAGTTGCCAATGCGAATCCGCTGACAGCCAATACACCGAAACAGTAGAACAAAAGCTTATAGATTACTTTGATCTATAAGCTTACTATAATTTTACATAAATATACTATCATTGGTATAATTGATTGTGAGAAGAGGTGGTGTATAAATGCTCGATTTTACAAACTATTATGACGATGATTTAGAAGAAATTTTGCAATTATTTTACGAAACCGTACATAATGTAAACGCTCAAGATAATTCACAGACACAATTGGATGCTTGGGCACCGTTAGCAATTCAGCCAGTTAATGTAGCGGCTTGGCAACAGTCTTTAAGAAATAATAAGACCGTAATAAGACCTATGTCGCAAGGGCGCATCATCAAATTGTTGGCTTTGGGGATATGACAATGGAGGCTATTAGGATCAGCCTTTATGTACATAAGGACTTTCAGGGACAGGAAATAGAAGCGCATGCAAAAAAGCTTGGTCTTACGCATATTTGCACGGATGCTAGTCTTCTAGCGAGCCCATTTTTTGAACGGAAAGGATACTAAATCATGCAAACACAAACAGTCGAGCGACAGGGCATATCGTTAATGACTTTAGCATGGTTAAAATATTTATTGATGAAAAGGATGGATGAAAAGGATGAATTATGTAAAGGGTTTTATCGTATTAATAATGTTATGTTTCATGCTTAGTGCCTGTGCACAAACAGAAAAGCCTTCTCATGAGAAACCAGATGTAGAAAGTATCACAGTTTCATTCGAACATCCTGAAACAAAGCAACCATTTAAAATAATTCATGCTTATGAGCTTTTTCAAAACTATACAGAAAAGGTAGAAAGTGACCCAGATCGTTCGCCATTGGACATCTATCGAGAAGAGGTCATTGATCCTGTTTATAGTGCATGTTTTGAGAATGGTGAATATATAAATATGGCTGAGACGGTGTTGAATATCACGCCCAAACAATTGAAAGAAAATCAATTATTAAGCGAAAAAATTGATAGGGAAGCAACTGAAAAGAGTATCAAAGAGGGTCTATTCAAATCTTCTGAATTTCTTCCAACTAATAATGAAACAACGGTATGTGTGTTTCCAGCCACAGATGTTAACGCGAATATGGTAACGATAGGTGCAGGTAAAATAACAGCCCTCTATAATAAATATTATACCGATGAATCTATCAGGGCCATTATCGCTCATGAATATCATCATAGTGTTGCAACTGAAAACCGCCCACGTGGTGAAGATAAAGTGCTAGATCATCTCATATTTGAAGGAAGGGCTGTGATGTTTGAAAAATTAGTTTACCCTGATTTGAACTTTACGCGAGTTGATTTAGATTACAACAAAGTCTACTGGGCAGATGTTGCAGCAGATTTGGATAAGCCTGATCTGAATCGTGCATTAGATATAATTAGAGGTGGAAATGATCTACCCTATCAATATGGGTATAGTGAGGGATATAAAATGGTAAAATCCTATCTTGATTTGCATCCCGATGTATCGATAGAGGAGTGGACTGCTTTAAGTCCGAAAGAAATTTTTGAAAAAGGCAACTATCTTGAAAATTATCAATAAACAAGTAAGCAACAGACCCAGTATCAAACTCGGTCTGTTGCTTCGTTTAGGCATCGATGAATGGTTAAAATTGCTTGTAAATGCATCCCTTCATGAAAGATGGTGCGTAACAGTACTTGTTCAATGGTTTGCATACCCATATCAATAGGACGGAATTCCTCTGACAATCGGTGACCATACTGCTCCTTTAATTGGGCAGGCTGCTGAGCCAAATACATTTTTAACTCCTCAAAGGATGGCGTTTCGTCGTCAAAATGCCTTGGCGATGTACCAAACCCAAACCATTTCTTGAGAGCTTCTAGTTCTGTATTCTTTTCTTTTGTTAACGCCTCTATCCATAAATATTGATCGAGATAAACATGACCCATATTCCAGCGAATATTATTATGAAATCCAGCTGGGATGATATTCGCTTTTTCTTCTGACACATGCTCCAGTAAGTGAAGCAGCTCGCCACGATAATTGGCTAGCTGCTGAAATAAATTTTCTTGACGTTGATTCACATGTAACCCTCCTTTTTAATATTATTGGCTATAATCCTCCATTTTCCTGCAAAAAAAGAAGAACACTTTTTGTGTTCTTCTCCAAATTATCTACTTTGTGTCTGTAATGCTAAACGCACACCGAGACCGATATAAACGAAGCCAACTGTCTTTTCGAGCCAGTGTGAGCTACCGCTTGTTTTTGTAAAGATTTTTTCACCAATGAAGCTTGTAATAACTGCGAGTAGGATTGTATATAAAGCACTCATCACGACAAATGTTATACCGAGTGTTAGCAATTGGCTTGTGACAGATTGCTCGTTATGCTGAACAAATTGCGGTAGGAAGGCAAGGAAAAACAGTGCCGTCTTTGGATTGAGGATTTCTGCTAAAAAGCCTTGACGGAATGAAGTACTAGCAGGACTTTGTTCGACAGTCGGTTGCTCAATTTTCTTTGGCTTTGTGAGGAGCATCTGAATGCCTAAGTAAACAAGGTATGCCACACCAATATATTTCACCACTTCAAAGGCAGTGGCTGATTTCATTAAAATAGCAGAGAGACCTAAAACAGCCGCTAATGTATGAACCAAGTCACCAAGACCGATACCTAAAGCTGTATAAATACCATTCTTTTTTCCGCTTTTTAATGTTTGTGTAATGGTAATAATTACTGCAGGACCTGGAATTAAAAATAATAAAAGAACTATTGCGATAAAAGATAACATGCGAAACCATCCTATTCTAATAAACTAATCATTCTAGGGTGAATGCATGGAATATTATATTCTAGCTATTGTGTGGCTGTTGATAAAGAAATATTGAAAAAATAATGAAAAATAATTCAGAAAACTAATGAATAATACTAATGAAATTTTATTACCTAGTACTAATATTTAGTGTTAGAATAAGATTATAAAAATACGTTGGAGGAATTCATATGTTAACAAGTCAACAATTACAAGCTATTTTGCCACACCGTTATCCATTTCTTTTGGTAGACCGTATTGTGGAGTTAGAAGAGGGCAAGCGAGCAGTGGGGCTGAAAAATGTAACGATTAATGAAGCGTTTTTTAAAGGTCATTTTCCACAGTATCCTGTGATGCCAGGTGTGCTAATTGTTGAAGCATTAGCACAGGTTAGTGCAGTGATTATGCTGACAAAGGCTGGGAATGAGGGAAGATTAGGTTTATTAGCAGGAATCGATCATTGTCGCTTTAAAAAGCAAGTAAAGCCTGGTGATCAGCTACATCTAGAGGTTGAGATTACGCGTGTGAAGGGCGCTGTCGGGAAAGGCAGAGGGATTGCACTGGTAGATGGAGAAATAGTTTGTGAGACGGATCTTGTATTCGCTTTTGGATCTTAGAAAAATGGAGGTTCTCGGTTGAATTACACATTTATGCTTTATATCGCCATTTGTATCATGCAAATAACGCTATTGGTGAATTTTACGATTGCTAAAGGCACTTGGAATGGGCTAACTATGTGGCTCTGTACGGCGGTTTTTGTTTTCGCAACAGCTATTTTTGGATTAAGTAGAGGACGGCGAAAAGACACTCAAAAATAAACGACTTTGCTTCAATTCGTACTACACGGCTCTCTTTCCTTCATATAATAAATGGAGTGAAAGTTTTAATATGAGAGGATGAGGAGGTTTGAGGGTCGCTTTTATAGAACACAAAGAAGAACAGCTACAGCCAGAGCAAGCGTTGGCGCATGATTTCTGTGATCAATTTGTGCAGAAGATGCATAAAAATATATTGCATAAACAGCTTGATGAGGATGTATATCAGTCCTATTTTGTTATCCTTCAACAACAATATACAAGGCAAGAGCTGCGATTTATTGTCCATTTGTTAAAGGTACAGGCAAATGAGATAATCCGCATGAAGCCCATGTTTATTACCATGAGTGGTGTTATTTTATCCGTGCTAACATTGCTAGCTACAACCATGAATAGCAAGCTCATGATCGGCATGTCACTTGTCCAAATCGTTGCATTAGCCGTCTTGAGTTTTAATGTCGCCATTATATGGATTTCCTTTAAAATTGAAATCGAACATAAGCGGGTGCAGTCAGTGATTGCATTATTAGAATATTACGTAACAATTGTTTCCGAAGGGAGTGACCTTCATGCAAAAGACAGTTGAACAATTACATTATTGGCTTATAAAAGTACCAGAAGTATTTCGTGTGATGACGGAAGCGGAAATAACACAACGACCTGCTCCAAAAAAATGGTCCAAAAAAGAAGTAATCGGTCATTTATGTGATTCGGCTATTGTCAATCTCGAACGATTTCTTCAAATGCAGTATGAAGCTTCACCCTATGTAGTGACTACATACGACCAAGTACAATGGGTCGCGTTACAGGGCTATCAGGAATTACCAATAGAAGATATTTTAATGTTGTGGACAAGCATCAATAAAAAAATCATGTATGTACTGGACCACCTTGCTGAAGAGACATTGGCCCAGCCATGTGTGTTGAATCAACAACAAAGAACGTTGAGATGGTTGATGGAGGAGTATATGCAACATCTGGCCCATCATATCCATCATCAAATTTTTAATGAATGAATGCGAAACATAAGCATTTTTTTAGGAAATCCTCAAATAATAAAGTACGAAAATAATTATTTGGGGACGTGAAAATGTGAAAAAGTTTTTATTGCTTTTACTACCACTTAGTCTAATCACGGTGTCGCTTTTTTATGTAAAAGTGAGTTCTTCTGAAAATAAAGGAAGAAAGTATTATGAGGAAGCAGGTCAAATTCTTTGGGAAATTCAGACAGATGAAAAAATCATTGCCTTAACTTTTGATGATGGGCCACATCGCAAATATACAGCGGAAATTCTTGATGTTTTAGACAAGTATAATGCAAAAGCAACCTTTTTTATTGTCGGTCAAAATGCAGAAAAAAATCCTGAGCTGATTACAAGAATGTATGACGAAGGACATGAATTGGCCAATCATACTTATACACACCCTTTAAGAACAAATGTTACCAATTTAATGAAAGAAATACAGCAAACAGATGAAGTGATTGCAGGGATTACAGGCTATCAGCCAACATTATTTAGACCAGTTGAAGGACAATATACAGATGCGATGATTGATGCAATTTCAAAAAAAGGCTATAAGGTTGTTATGTGGTCTTGGCATTTAGATACGCTTGACTGGAAAAGCCCTGGTGTTCATCGCATCGTGAATACGGTTTTAAAAGGTGTGAAGGCAGGTAATATTGTCCTATTTCATGACGGTGGGGGAAATCGAGCACAAACGGTTCAGGCAATGGAACAAATCATACCAGAGCTTGAAAAACAGGGCTATCAGTTTGTGACAGTTTCTGAATTATTGGAAATCCAAAGGACACATAAGAAAATGGAAAAAAAACAGTAGTGTTGAAGCTGAAACGTCTTCAACACTTTTCTTTATGTAAAGGTTATTTAAGCATTTTTTTGATTTCTTTAAGCTCAGCAATTAAATAATCAATTTGTTTCTGCATATTATCTATTTTAACTGTTTGATTCCCATTTCCATTGCCATTATTAGGTTGAGAAGAATCATTGTTCGCGTTTTGGAGCGCTTCTAATGCGAGTCCCGCTGCAATGGTTTGTAAACCATCCCCTAATGTTGAAATGGCTGTGCCAATATAGGCTAGCTTAGCCGCATAAATTTCTATGGATTCATTGCCTTGGCTCGGTTTATTATTTCTCCCCATTATTCTTCCTCCTTACATTTGTCATTACTTGCATCATATGCGACAACAAGTGAAAAGGCGATTCCGATGATCGTTGAATGATTCACTTAAAATGGTAAAATTAGTACAATCAATGGATGGGGGGACTAGCATTGACACAACATATAGAGCTGATTGAAATGAATAGTGAGCTGTTAGAGGGGAAGGGCAGCTTTTGTTTACGAAGCAAGAAAAAAACAAAAGGCTATCAGAACAAAAACAAATGGCTTAATCAACAATTTGAAAAGGGCTTACATTACATACAAGTACTTGAAAATCAAAAACAAGTAGGTTTTATAGAATATACAGACGCGGAATACTCTTCAAGAGTTGTACATGCAGATGGCTATGTGGTGATTCACTGTTTATGGGTAAGTGCAGTGGGTAAGGGCTATGGTACACAATTACTGAAGAGGTGCTTAAAGGATGCCAAGGAACGTGGGAAAAAGGGAGTGGTGGTCATTACAAATGACCAAACTTCCTGGACGCCAAGCAAGGATTTATTTTTACAGCACCAGTTTCAACATATGGCAACAGCACTCAATGATTTTGAATTATGGGCCTTTCCATTTCATGAAAGCGTTGAACGGCCATACTTTCCTGATAATTGGCAGGAACGATTAACGAGATTTCCTCATTTAACGATTTTACGTTCCTTTCAATGTCCATATGTAGACGTCGCCACGGAAAATATTCAATTAGCTGCAGAAAAATTAGGATTGCAGCCAGTGCTGGTGGATCTTCAAACGAGAGAAGAGCTGATGGAGAAATCACCGACACCATATGGTATTTTTTCAGTGGTTTATAAAGGACAATTGATTGCCTTTCATCGATTAACCGTGCATTCCGTATATAAAAAACTGCAAAAACTCATGAATAATTCCTGATAGGATGCAACTTTTTTGGACACTGGCACGTTATATTCTTATAGCATTTCTATGATTCTTTGAGTTTTTTGTTGACTGCTACTAGGAAATGAGTAAAATTAAAAGGCAGTACCATAATATGCCTAAACTTAGTAGTATGATGGCTGAATAGGTGCTGGAATGCTAGTTAGAATGAAGCATGATCGGACAAGGTCTGTCATGAAATTTTGACAGTCTTTTTCTTTTCGTCTTCTGGATAACCTGTTAAGATGGTAGTAGTGTGACAACAAGTTAGTGTAAATGAGAGTGGTGACAATCAAGATGGATGAACAGAAAAAAGAAAGTACAGAACAGCAGCAGGAGCCGACTCCAGCTGAAATAAAGCCAGCAGGACAATTTATACAACTGAAACCGTTTAAATTTATCATGCTAATGTTCTTTACAATTCTTATTACGGCAGGTTTAACAATATTTGCGTTAACCTTTGGTGATAAGAAAGTAGTAGAAGTGAAAGTTCCGATTGAACGAGAGGAATTTACAAAATTATATGAAGCATTTGATTTACTGAAAAATAACTATTACCAAGATATTGACGATGAAAAAGTGGTCGATGGTGCGATCAATGGTATGTTTGATGCATTAGGCGATCCTTATTCCGATTTCATGGTAAAGGAAGAAGCGGATCAATTTAATTCTGGCTTATCTTCGAGCTTCCAAGGAATTGGTGCAGAAATCCAAGAACGTAATGGTTATATTACAGTTGTGTCACCTATCAAAAATTCTCCTGCTGAAAAGGCAGGCTTATTACCAAAAGATATTATCTTAACAGTTGATGGGAAAAGTATTCAGGGCTTAAGTGCAACAGAGGCAGTTGCACTGATTCGTGGCGAAAAAGGAACACCCGTAAAATTAACGGTAAAACGTGGCGAAAATACGGAACCTATTCAAATGACGATTGTTCGTGATGACATCCCAGTCGAAACCGTTTATGGTGAAATGCTGGATGGCAATATTGCCCATATTCAAGTTACATCATTTAGTGAACAAACTGCCCAAGAGCTTGAAAAAATCCTTACTGAGTATGAAGGCAAAGGAATGAAGGGCATTGTATTAGATTTACGTCAAAATCCTGGTGGCTACCTAAAGGCTGCAGTCGATATCTCTAATTTCTTTGTACCAGAAGGAAAGGCGATTGTGCAGGTACAAGAAAAAGATGCGGAGCCTCAAATTACAAATGCCATTGCAGGTAAAAAATATAACCTACCGATTACGGTACTAGTTGATAGTGGTAGTGCTTCAGCCTCTGAGATTTTAGCAGGAGCATTAAAAGAGTCAGTTGGTGCTAAAGTTGTTGGTGAAACCTCATTCGGTAAAGGAACTGTCCAAAATGTTACACCATTAAAAGACGGCTCTAATTTGAAATTTACGACAGGTAAATGGTTAACACCGAAGGGCAACTGGATTAATGAAAAAGGAATTGTGCCTGATGTCAAAGTTGCGTATCCATCCTATGCCTCTTTACCATACTTGAATGCCTCTTTAGAAATGAAGACAGGCCTACAATCTGAATCTGTGAAAGCAGCAGAGGAGATGCTTCAGGTGTTAGGGTATGAGCCTGGTGAAGTAGATGGGATCTTTGATGACAATACCGCACAGGCAGTAGAAAAACTACAAGCAGCGAACAACCTTGAAGAAACAGGCATTCTAACAGGTAATACAACGTATGCATTAATGGATGCGTTACGTGCAAAAATGAAAGCTGATGATCCTCAGTTACTAAAAGCGAAAGAGCTTCTTGTAGGAACAGCCGAAAAAACAGAGGAAACAACAAACTAACAATGTAGCTGTCGCAACAGTTGTCTTTCACGGCATCTGCGACAGCTTTTTTTATAGGAGGAACTAATATGAAAGATGTGTACCTATTTAGTGGCTTTTTAGGGAGTGGCAAAACATCCATGCTGACAGATGTCATTCGCCAGCTAAAAGAAAAGAATTTAAAGCCTGCTGTTATTATGAATGAGCTCGGGAAGCTACCATTTGACTCACAGGCAGTGGAAAAAGATATCCCGCTCAAGGAGATGCTAGAGGGCTGTATTTGCTGTTCAGGTGCTGAAAAAACAGAGGCACAAATTCAATCTCTTCTATTAGATAGTGATTTTGATGTGCTCATTATCGAAACAACAGGTGCAGCACATCCTGTAGAAGCTTTGGATGCCGTTTTTTCACCGCTTTTTGCAGATCAGCTCAATGTGAAAGGTATTATCACGGTGGCGGATTCTAAGCTCTGGCTACACCGTGATACGTTAACACCTCAAGTGCGCTCTTTATTTCTAGAGCAAATTCGCCATGCACATCTATTATTAGCAAATAAAACAGACTTATTAACCGAGGCAGAGCAAGGTCAGGTGGTCTATGAACTGCAGGGCTTAAACCCCCATGCCTTTATATTGCAAACAACAAATGGACGTGTACCACTCTGCTTATTAGAGGGGCTGAAGGCAACGACACAGGTCGATAAAGCAGATATAGTTAAAGCACCAATAGCCTCAATGCAGCTAGGCTCTCGCTTAGTAGATTTCACAGATCAGGAATTTACACAGGAGCAGTTTGAAGATTGGGTGCGTGCATTACCTGAAACGATTTATCGTATGAAAGGCTATGTACCAATTAAGGGCATCAAAAACCCAATGTTGTTCCAATATGCTTATGGAATGGTGCAATGGCTCCCAGAATATCTAAAAATGCCAGCAAAACTTGTCATTATAGGAGAGAATGTCGTTTCTTTACCTGTTATTGGGACTAATTGAAGAATAAAGCAACCTGTGAATTTTGCACCGGAACAACCCGTGTAGCTTTACACAGGTTGTTTTATTTTTATGTAAACGGAATGTAACGATTTTGTAACACGATTGTAATATTAGGTTGACATGAGGCTACGACACTAGCCATCTCTAGGGTGATGCAAAGAGAAAAATGAAGCAAGGCGGTTAAAAAATGAGTGTATAAAACATACATTTTTTATTCATATTAGCTGTTTATTTTCTAAAATATTTACGAGTTTAGGAGGGGTGTCAACCCTCTTTCAAACGTAAGTATTTCATAGATTGGTGAAACCTGCTAAAAAATAACGCGAAAAAAACGTGGTTTTTCGCGCATTTTCTTCTTCGTTGGTGCAGTTAGCAGATGTTGGTAAGATTTTAATGAAAATCATCCCTTACGATTAGTGGCAGAGAAGGAGGAATTGCAAACATGAAAAAAACACTAACTGCAATTTGTGCAACATTTCTTTTAGCAGCTCCAATTCAAATAGCTTCTGCTGCTGCCAATACAACAGAGGGGAATTCCGTACAGCAATCAACAAACTGTAATGTTTATTATTATAAATGGTCAAACAATAATCATAAGTGGACGATTAAGCTTCCACAGGCATCTACACCATCTAATGAGACGCCAACAACAAATAATACAACACCAACAAAGCCAAATAATAATCAATCATCACAAAATGAAAAGCCAGCAACACCACCAACTACTTCAACACCATCAACAACAACTTCAGATGTGAACGCATTTGAACAAGAAGTAGTAAAATTAACAAACGCTGAGCGTACAAAAGCTGGTTTATCACCACTTCAAACAGATGCAAAATTAATGGCTGCAGCTCGTGAAAAATCACAAGATATGCAAAGTAAAAACTATTTCTCACATACGAGCCCAACATTTGGTTCACCATTTGATCGTATGAAAGCTTTAGGCATCGCTTATAAAGCTGCAGGTGAAAACATTGCTCAAGGTCAACGTTCACCACAAGAAGTAGTACAAGCATGGATGGATTCACCAGGACACCGTGCGAACATTTTAAACGGTAAATTTACACACATCGGTGTAGGTTATGTGAAATCAGGTAACTACTGGACACAACAATTTATCCAAAAATAATCATTTATGAATAGAAAGATGCTCTACAAGTCTTTAAAGGCTTATAGAGCATTTTTTTTTATTGAATTAATGGTAAAATTTGATGAGAAAGGGAGGATAGAATTGAAACAATATAGCATAACAATGGCGATTTTCTCCTTAGCGGTGTCGTTTTTAATAGGAAGCTGGCTCATCGCCACTAGTTTAAAAGAGCAGCCAAAGGAATCCGTGCAACACCAGCTTTTGTCACAAGAAGAGGCAGCTGATTATTTAGGAATCAGTGTAGTGGAAGTGCTAAAATTAACAGAAGTGCCAGATGGATCAAATAGTTACATAAGCGAAATCCCTCATGTGAAGGTAGGAGACAAAGTCTATTATCCGAAGCAAGCCATTGATCGCTGGCTATTGGATATGGAATTAATCGTAGTACCTTAAGAAAAACACATGAACTATTTCTTTGGATAGGGGGCATCACCTAATAAAAAGAGCGCTTCACCCTCGAAAAGGAGCGGTTATCCTGATAAAAAGAGCGCTTCACCCTCGAAAAGGAGCGGTTATCCTGATAAAAAGAGCGCTTCACCCTCGAAAAGGAGCGGATATCCTGATAAGAAGAGCACTTCACCCTCGAAAAGGAGCGGATATCCTGATAGAAAGAGCGCTTCACCCTCGAAAAGGAGCGGATATCCTGATAGAAAGAGCGCTTCACCCTCGAAAAGGAGCGGATATCCAAATAAAAAGAGCAGTCCCCCTAAAAAAAGAGCGGTTCTCCAGCGAAAAAAGGTCGATGAAACTTTTCTTTCTCTTTTCTAAATAGTAGTTTTTAAACTGTATTTTGGGGGAATTGATAAATAAGTAGTGGGTAAAAAGTAGGGAGAGGTGAGATGGATGAAAAAGCCGAATCTATTAAAGCAATTTTTTACAAAGGAAGAAAGACCACATACGATTGCGCTGGCAACAGCTCAAGACCATGGTTTATTTTCATATGCCATGTCCTTTGCCAAGTATCACCCCGATATGATGATTGTGTTTTCGGCAGATGGCGAAATTATTTACGTCAATCAAGAAGCACTCTATGAACTATTACAAGATCGACCTAGTCATGCTGAAGATTTCAAGAAAATTCTGACTGATGTAGATTATAAACGATTAAAAAGAGCGTTCAATCGAACATTACGAGGAAAGTCGGTCAAAATTGATATTGAAAGACTACAGCATCAAGGACAAAATCTAAGCCTAGTACTGACATTTATACCAATCAAAAATGACGACAATCAGGCGGAGGGGCTCTATTTAATCATTGAAGATATGTCCACGTATTCAGCCATGAAGCATCAGTTAATGCTCCATGAGAAGCATTTAAATTACGCCCAGCATATTGCGGCAGTTGGGAGCTGGGAGTACTTTATTCAGCATGACAAACTGTTTTGCTCGGATAATTTTTATCATATTTTTGGCTTTGCACGTTCAGATAACGATGGTATTGATCACGTTTTCCAGTTCATTCATCCAGATGATTATGAAAGGACATATGATGCATTTAATCATGCTCGAAAAGGGACTAATTTTGACAGTGACTTCCGAATTTATCACGGTAAAACCAATGAACTGCGTTTTCTACAGGCGGCCGCTGAAGTCATTTGGAAGGATGACAAGCCCTTTAAGATGATTGGGGTTGTCAAAGACGAAACGGCTTTCAAATTACTTGAGAAAACGCTAAATGATACATTAGCCAACTATCATTCTATCTTTGACAATTTAGATGCAGGGATTTGGATGCGAGATTCTATTCGTGGCAATATGCTGTTCGCCTCTAAAGGACTGGAAGGAATTCTAGGTATTCCATTAGCCAGGCTTTACGAAGACTCAGAAGTATGGATTAATATGATTCATCCTGCGCATCGTGAGGAAGTATTAGCGTATACAGATCATCTCGCTTCAGGCAAAAGCTATCAAGTGATTTATCGTATCCTAACGGGGGAGAATCAGACAAAGTGGTTACTGGAACAGATTGTGCCGAGACTAGATCAGCAAGGGGAGGTCAACCATATTTTCGGCTTAGTAACGGATATTACAAAGGAGATTGAACGGGAAAAGAAGCTTAATTATTTAGTGTATTATGATGAATTGACAGGTTTACCAAATCGCTTGAGCTTACATGATAAAGTTGATACCTTATGCTTAGCTGGCGAACCCTTCGCACTATTATATATTTCGATTAACCGCTTTCATATCTTAAATAATGCGCTAGGTACAAAAATTGGTGATGAGCTTCTGCGCACGGTGACCAACTACTTTTCAACACTAACAGATGATCACAGTTACATGGCACGTTTAGACAATCAGCATTTTATCATTGTCATTAAAAAATATGTGAGCAAGCAACATATTTACGCGCTGGCTAGCCGTATACTGAAAACCTTTGATACACCTTTTTCGATAAAAGACTATCGCTTGCACCTATCTGCTAGCATAGGTATTGCTTTTTACCCAGAGGAGGGCTTAACGAGAAATATTTTATTAGAAAATGCATATTCAGCTTTATGCTATGCGCAACAGCAGGGAAGGAATCGTTTTCATATTTATGCCTTTACAGAGGATATTACTTCCTATAAACAGTACGTGTTAGACCGAGATATGCGACAAGCCATGTTAAATGAGGAATTCGAATTATATTTCCAACCATTGGTGGAGCCGCAAAAGGGGGTTATCAACGGTGCAGAAGCGTTAATTCGTTGGCATCATAAAGAATGGGGCCTTGTGTCACCTGGTGAATTTATTCCATTAGCGGAAGAAAACCATATGATTCACATCATTACAGATTGGGTGATTAAAAAAGCATGTGTGTTGTTACAGCACTGGAAGCAGCAAGGGCATGTGCTGCGAACAATTAGTATTAAGATATCGCCAATCCGTCTGATGAAAAAGGGCTTTATTCAGTTTGTCCAAGAGCAATTACAGGTAAATTCGATTGACGCTCATTATATACAGTTCGAGATTAGCGAAAGTACCATCTTAAAAAATAGTACAAGTGTGATGGCCGTTCTCAAAGAATTACAAGACATCGGTGTTAAAATTGCTATTGGTGATTTTGGAACAGGCTACTCTTCCTTAGAATCATTGCGAACATTCCAACCAACGACACTCCATATCTATGAAGCGTTTATCCGTGAAATTCGTTATGATCGTCCGATTGAAAATGGACTCATTTCAACAACGATTTATTTAGCCAAAATGCTTGGTATTCAGGTTGTGGCAAAAGGAGTTGAAAGTTACGAGCAATTTATCTTTTTAAAGCAGCAAGAATGTGATTATTTGCAAGGTAGTATTTATACGAAGGCTGTTCCCGCGAAAGCCTTTGAAAAAATGCTGGTACAAGGCATTTTAACACCACAAAAAGCCATTGTTCATAAAAAACCTGTGGTGGAACGGCGCAAATATTATCGTTTTCAATTCCCGGCCTATGTGAAGGGCTTCATGACGATTATCGAAATGAATGAGCAAAAAATTAATATCGGTCATACGCCGATCATCATTGAAAATATTAGCTTAGGCGGGATGAAGATTCGCTCTTCTTTGAAGCTACCCGTTAATCAAACGATGAAATTTAAATTTAGCTTTATTTTAATGAATCAATCATTTAACCTAGAGGGTACTTTTAGATGGACCTTAGAAGAAAAATACCAAATCTATTCTTATGGCGTCGCCTTCAATTTGACGCAGGAGGATGAAGGAAAATTAGCCCCAATTATCAATCGAATGACAGCATTGCATAATCACCATGAAAAAATAGAGGGAACGCCCTTTATGTATGAGGATATTGAAGCTTATTTTAAAAAATAGCTGATCATGAAGATGCCCAAATGTTCTAGAGGGCATCTTTTTTTCATGGCGTGGAATCACACGAACTAAGCGTTTGAAATACACGAAAAATGCTTATACTCTCCAGTAGAGGAGGCGTTTTATGGATAAAGTGGAGTATATGATGAAAAGCCTACAAAAAGCATTCTACCATTCCTCGGATTTGACCGTCAGACAAATAGATTGGCATGAAGGGGACACGGCTATTTTATGCTTTTACGCTTCTCTTGTTGATGCGAAGGAAGTACAAAAAATACTGGATACGATTTATGCACGTTTAGATACAGAAAAACCTTTTTGGAGTGAAACCCTACTTACAACACTTGATAATTTTGCGCTACCGAAAGCGATTGAACGGGTCTGCCAAGGTGAAACGCTCGTGATTTTGCCTGATACGGGAAAAATGCTGACGTTAGCGATTACCAATGAAGTTCGTCGTAACCTTGAGGAGCCAAACAATGAACATATTCTGCGAGGCTCCCATGAGGGTCTTGTGGAGCGGGCGGATACCAATTTAACATTGATACGAAAACGAGTGAATAATCCCGCTCTTGTGGTCAAATCTTTTACAATTGGACAACAAACTAACACTAAAGCTTATTATCTCTATATGGATGGGGTTATACAGCCTGAAACCTTACAAGAGATGGAAAAGCGGATTGCGGACATTAAAATCGACTATTTTTATAGCATTGGCCAGTTAAGTGATGCACTAGAGGATTCCGTGTTATCGCCCTTTCCACAATTGTTAAATACAGAGCATCCAGATCGTGTGGTAGCCCACTTAGTGGAGGGTAAAGTTGTGGTCATGACCAATATTTCGCCGTCTGCCTTGATTGGCCCTGTGACATTTTTCTCTTTCTATCAAACACCTGATGACTATAATAGTCGGGTAGTGGTTGGCTCTTTTTATAAAATAGTGCGTTTACTGTCGTTTGTAACGGCGGTTTTTTTACCAGCATTTTATATTGCTGTGATTAGCTTTCACTTTGAGGTATTACCCTTAGAATTAAGTAATCAAGTAAAAAATGATGTTAATGATATACCTTATCGACCGTTAATTGAAGCACTGATACTTGAGATTATTATGGAGCTCATTCGAGAATCAAGTATTCGTTTACCACAATCAGTAGGGCAAACGATTGGGATCGTAGGGGGATTAGTGATAGGAGATGCCATTGTAAGTGCGGGACTCGTGTCGAACTTAATGGTCATTGTTGTCGCCTTAACGGCCATTTCAAGCTATGTTGTCCCGTCTGTTGAATTGAATAGCACGATTCGCATGCTCCGTTTTCCGTTTATGCTACTTGCCTCATTATTTGGGTTTTTAGGCATTGTGGTAGGGGTTGTCATCCTATTAATTCATTTAATTAGTTTAACGTCATTGAAACAGCCGTATTTTTCACCTATCGTACCTTTTCAACCGAAAGCTGTTTATAAAATTTTTTTACGCTGGCCATTCATTAAACCGACAGTCCAAGTCACTTCCTTTCAACCACCGAAAGATGAAAAGGGAAAAAATGAGGATACACCATGAATTTTTCTCTATCAAAGGCACAATTTTTTTTACTACTCTTTATCATTCAGACAGGTGTTGTCTACATTGCCTTTCAAACACCGTTAATCATATACAGCCAACATAGTGCATGGTATGTCTTCTTCCTTGCTAGCATCTTCCATTACGGCTTGCTGTTATTTTTTGAACGCTATTATCAATTTTTCTTTTTAAATGGGTTCTTTCGCTGGGTCTATCTTATCTATTGGTTATTAATAACAGCTGTATTAATTGCCTATATGGGGTATGTTCTGGCCTCATGGGTCTTGCCCCAAACACCTGAATGGATTGTTGTCATGATGATTGTAGGGCTCTCTTTGTATGCCAATTTAGTTAGACCAGAAACCATCATCAATATTGGTGTCATGCTAATTCCTATCATTTTCCTCTTTGTCATTTTTTTAATGCTGGCTATTCCAGATTTAACGTGGAGTAATCTTTTTCCCGTTGAGTGGAACAATACTAGGCAAATCATGGCGGGCATGATTCATAGCATGTATGCTTATTTTGGGATTGAAATGTACCTCCTTTATCGTCCATTTCTCAAACAGGATGTACAAGTGAAGGGAAAGCCCTTATGGATTTATCAACTTGTCATTTTTATCTTTTATTTTATTTCGGTTGTCTTTACACAAATGTTCTTTGCTTTGGAGGAGGTTCAACTGATACCAGAGCCTATTATGTATATATTAAAATCACAGGAAGTGACTTTTGTAAAACGGCTGGATATTTTTTTCATCTATATTTGGCTTTCGTGGTCCATTGTTACGGTTATGATCTTTGGTTTGTCCTTTCGTGTGCTTTATTTGTCAAAAAAGCGAAAGCATCCGAAAAGATTTATTGTTATTTATCATCTTCTCTTAGCCATCCTACCGCTATTTGTCATGCAATTTCAGCGCATTGAGTTTATCAAAAATTCTATACACTACGTACTCATAGTGTTTACGATTCTACTACCAATGACGATAATTTGTTGGAATAAATGGAGGGGAAAACGTGTATCGTAAAGGGATTATGCTCCTCTTGTCTATGTTACTTTTAACTGGCTGTTGGGATGAACGACTTTATAAAAACGCTTCCGTTGTGACGCTCGTTGGGGTGGACGGATATATAGGGGCATACAAGGGATATTATGCCTATCCGAATACAGCAGCTCAGCAAAATGAAGTGATTGAAGCGGACGGTATTTCACCAAGAGATGTACGGAATCAAGCCAATTTAAAAGTAGAACAAACACTTGATTTATCTGAGCTATCGACCATCCTTGTATCGGATCAAACGGTAAGAGAGCCTCTTTATGATATTTTAGATATTTATTTTCGTGATCCCCAAAACCCGATTTCGATAAAAATAGCTGTAACTGAAGGGGATGTCAAGCCGTTTATTGAGCTAACAAAGGATTTAGCAGGGGGTGCAGGAGGCTATTATGAACGTTTTATGGAAAGCACAGAGGAAAATACAATTTTTCCGAAATTAGATTTACAGACGGTTGGCTCCATGCTATTTGAACAGACAATTGATATTGCACTACCTTATATTCAGTTAAGTGAGGATAAAAAGCATGCTGTTGCGGCAGGCGTTGCTTTGTTCTCAGGTCAAACGTTTACGGGTACAGTATTAACACCAAAACAATCGCTCACGATGCTTCTCTTAATGAATCAACCTAGCAAACAAGCACGGATGAGCTATATGTGGAAACATGATGGAAAAGCGATGCCAATAACGGCTGATGTCATTCATATCAAGCGTCAATGGAGGGTGAATGAGGAATTAAAAAGAATAGACATGGATTATCTCATCGAGGTAGAAATTGAGGAATTTGCACATGACCATTTATATAAAGACCCCATTTTCAAGGAGGTTCAGCAGTTGATTCAAGACCATGTGCAGGCAGAGTTTGAGGAGGTTTTGCGAATTCTTCAAGTTCAGCAATCGGATATGTTGGGGATTGGTCGATATATTCGTGCTTATCACCCCAAGATGTTTCAGAAGGATTGGCATACTATCTATGCATCCTTACAGCTAGTGCCGTCTGTTCAAGTGAAAATCATTCGTACAGGTGTTTTACGCTAAAAAATCGCCTTTCTCAAGTTAGAGAAAAGCGATTTTTTGTCGTTAAACAGTGACTCTTTTTTGAACAATCAACAGACGGATTAAAAGAGTAACCGCACCCATTGTTAAACCTGCCACAAGGCCAATCCAATAGCCAAATGGCCCGAAATCCGTATGTGTGGCAAGGGTATACCCAACTGGCAAGCCAATCACCCAATAAGATATAATGGCCATGATAAACGTGATCATGACATCTTTATAGCCCCTCAATGCGCCTTGTACTGGTGCTTGTATCGCATCAGATAGCTGGAAAATGGCTGCGTAGACTAAAAATTGTACGGCATATTCAAGTACCATCTTATCTGTCGTATACATATGTGCTACAGGTTCACGTAAAATAAACAAAATACAAGCTGATATAAAGCTAAATAAAATGGCTGTTCCGACACATAGATAGCTATACATACGAGCATCTCGCATGCGACCAGCGCCGATCTCAAAACCTACTAATATTGTGACACCCATAGAAATACTGAGCGGAACCATGTATAACAGAGAAGTGAAATTGATAGCAATCTGATGGGCTGCGATGATTTCTGTGCTAAAATTACTCATCATCATGGTCACAGCAGAAAATATACTCGTTTCTGCAAATAGGGATATACCGATCGGTACCCCAATTAATAAAATTTCCTTCCATCGAAGCCATTCAAGCTTAGGCCAATCATGAAACAGGCGGAATCGTTCGAACGGTACTCGTTTAGCGATGATCCATACAGTAATCATGAATATTAGCCAGTACGTTATTGCTGTCGCTACACCTGCCCCGATGCCGCCAAGCTTAGGTGCACCGAATTTGCCGAAAATAAAGATATAGTTCAGCATGATATTAATTGGCGTTGTCATTAAGGTAATGATCATCGTGACCCGTGTCTGACCAAGAGCGTCAATAAAGCAACGCATCACAAAAAATAAGAAAAGTGGCAAAAGACCAGCACACATCGCATAGATGTAGCCTTTTGCAATGTTATGTACAGCAGATTCTAAGTTCATCTTACTAAGTATCCAATCAATGCCAAAGAAGAGTCCTGTAAAAATAAGGATCGCTAGCAATATGGCGACATAAATGCCTTGCTGGACTGCCTTTTTTGCATCCATCTCTTTTTTCG
This sequence comes from Lysinibacillus sp. G01H, assembly GCF_028872195.1. NCBI lineage: Bacteria > Bacillati > Bacillota > Bacilli > Caryophanales > Bacillaceae > Lysinibacillus > Lysinibacillus sp. G01H. The sequence goes on from NZ_CP118397.1 coordinate 2,199,627, forward strand.
CTCCCACAAGCTGGGAGACAATTGGGGTAATAGCTAGGAGTATACCTGAAAGTCCAGTATAAATCGGCATCCATATGGAGGAACCAATCGAAACACCTGCTAAATCAACCGTCCCGTAACGACTAGACATTAAAATATCAAAAAATGAAATAAGATAAATAGCTACCTGTGTCACTAAAATAGGGACAATCATTTTTAAAAGCAGCACGTATTTTTCCTTAATTGTGGATGTTTGATACATATTTTCTACTTCCTTCATGAACATAATGAACAAGTATAGCATATGTAAAGAGAGAAAAGCTGAAATTTTCATGCTTCATCTATATCTTTTCGTCAGCATATAGTAAAATAGAACACTGTAAACAAAAAGTAGTGCTAACTACAATGGTTTTTAAGGAATAGGAGAATTTGTGTGAAACAACAAACAATCATTTTAACCGGTGGTGGGACAGCTGGCCATGTATCGTTAAATCAGGCGATACTCCCGTCTTTACTAGAACTTGGTTATGATGTCCACTATATTGGCTCAGAGCAAGGTATTGAAAAAGAATTAATTGGTGAGGCGTTCCCCGATGTTCCGTTTTATGGCATTGCGAGTGGTAAATTGCGTCGTTATTTCTCCATGAAAAATTTTACAGATCCATTTAAAGTGCTTGCTGGAATGATGCAGGCTTTTCGTATTATAAAAAAAGTAAAGCCACAGGTTGTCTTTTCAAAGGGAGGGTTTGTCTCTGTACCCGTTGTGATGGCAGCGAAATTAGCAGGTGTGCCAGTCGTCATCCATGAATCTGATGTCACACCTGGTCTTGCCAATAAAATAGCCTTACCTTTTGCTTCACATGTATTCACGATTTTTGAAGAAACACTGAAGCATTTACCTCAAGAGAAGGCTACTTGCACAGGCTCCATTATTCGTCCTGAGTTATTTGAGGGAGAAAGAGCAAGGGGGCTATCTTTCTGCGGCTTTTCTACTTTAAAGCCTGTTTTACTTGTTATGGGAGGGAGCTTAGGCTCTGTTGTCTTAAATGAGGCACTACGTAAAAACTTACCAGAGCTCCTCAAACAATTTCACATCATTCATTTATGTGGGAAGGGGAATTATGATCAAGCACTGGAGGCAATGCCAGGCTACAAGCAATTTGAGTATGTGACAACAGAGTTACCTGATTTACTGCATGCTGCAGACTTTATTGTGTCACGAGCAGGCTCTAACTCCATTTTTGAATTTTTAGCGCTTCACAAGCCGATGCTATTAGTACCTCTCTCAGCGCAAAAAAGCCGTGGGGATCAAATTTTAAATGCCAACTTGTTTAAAAAACAAGGTTACGCAGAAGTGCTACAGGAAGACGAGTTGACAAAGGAATCTTTTATGAAGTCTGTTCATACACTAACAGAGCGTAAAGTGGAAATGGTGGAGACAATGGCAAAAACGCAAAAACCAAAAACACCAGATGAAATGGCGTCATTAATTTTACGGTATAAGAAATAAGTGCTATTTGAAAAAAGAAAAGAAGCTATGAGGTAGGTCGAAATGACAAAACCTTATAGCTTCTCTTTTATATATACACACTACATTGCTTGCTCTTCGCCTTCTTGCATTTGATGTGCTGTTGTTAGGTAGAATAAATCTTTTGGTATTTTAAATAAATTAAATTGTGCCTCACCGCTATTAACCTGCGCTAATAATGTTGGATGACTTTCATTGGCACTCACCACATAAGGAAGCTTTAAAGCAGCACGCTGTGATTTTAAATTTTCAACACGTATACGGAGAAAGACCGTATGAAAATTATAGTCAAAAAATAACTCGTTCAAAAATAACATTTTTGCTTTTTGATTATAACCTTTACCTTGGTAAGGGAGTCCAATCCACGTTCCTAGAAAGCCTGCACCGTCCTCCACATCGTGAATACTAATGGTGCCGATTGGTTGACCCCAATCATCAGTTATGGTCCTCGAGATAGCGAGTCCTCTCGCTTCCTCTTCAATCAGTTGTTTTGTCATAAACCAATATTCATCAGCGGATGTGGCTTTTTGACGGACAAAAGGGAATACAGAAGGGTGTGATAATAGCTCATAAAGCTCTGTACATTCATGCAGGTCTCGATGTTTAAGCATACGAAACGCCTCCTTTACTAGGGTAGTTAAAACAATTCCGTTGAAGCATAAAGAAGAAAACTAAAATTCGTACTGGAATTAAAACCCAAAGAACTAGACGTTATAACTATGATATTCCATAATCTCCCGCTGTCTTACTGATTTCGACCATACCGAAAAAAGGCTAGTTTTTTAAATATAATATAACATATTATCTGTTCGATGCAATCATTTTGCTCGTAAAAAAACAAAATTTGAGGTTAATTGTCAGTATATTCTGACAAGTGAAGCGAGATTATCCATAAAATTGTTGTTTTATAGCCTTAAGTCTAACCTATCAATTTTATCTAATATTAATCATTTATCTACATCTTTAGTAGGATTGGTTGCTTGTTAGAATAGGTAATATATCAAATATTATCCTTAAAAGGATATAATTTTTATGATTCTAGAAAGGTAATTTTTTATTTTTATGTTATAATAGTAGTATTATTTTTATTCTAACAACACATACATACGAACATTTCTATCATGATGGCAATGGCTTTTCTGGAGGTGACAGCATGGAGTATATTTTAAGCGAAGATTTCTTTAACTCATTATTTATTGGCAAGGATTTTGTTTTTCTCGTGAAAAAAGTAGGGGACGATTATCAATATATTCGCTTAAATCAAGCAGCTCAAGATCTGTTATCGAATGAGGCGATTGGCAAAATGATTTCGACCGTTACCTCAAAGCGTAATTTTTTGATCATTCAGAAAAATTACCATGAGGCCATTAGACAACATAAACAGGTTGACTATGTAGATTATGCATATGTTCAATCGGAGGTTCGTAAATATGAAACATCCGTCAGACCGTTGAAATATAAGAATGAAGACTATATATTAGCCATCACGAAGGAAATACTCTATGACCGCAGTATTGAAGATAAATTTTTATTTATGCGGTCCATGTTTGACCATGCCTTTTTCTCAACAGTCATTTTATCGGCTGAAGGAATGATATACGAAGTGAATTCAAGCTTTATGGAAGATTTTCAATTAGATAATGAAGCCGTCAAACAGAAAATGTTTGTGGATTTACCGATTATTCCAAAGGAAGAAGTTGAACAAATTAAAATTTGTTTGCAAAAAGCTGCAAGAGGGGAAAACGTTGGTGAGAAGTTTATTAAATTGCATACATTGGACCAGCAGGAACGTATGTATTTACTGTCACTATCACCAGTGATGCAGGATGATAATTCATTTGCCATTTTTCTTATCATGCAAGATTTTACACAATTTACTTTACAAAAAGCAGAATTACGTTCGAAGTCTCATGGACTAGAGGTCTTTAAATCTGCATTAAATTCAGCTACGGCCATTGCTGTATTAGATCGTAAGGGTAACATTACCGAAGTGAGTGAGATGTTTTTACAGGCTTCTGGCTACACGGCGGAGGAATTAATCGGTCAGCCCTACGCATTGATCGAACCTCGATTCCGTGGGCAAAACCTTTTTCAAATAATTGAAGATAAGCTGGATACGATGGGAATGTGGCGTGGAGAACTTTGCTATCGAACGAAATATCATGCCGATTACTGGGTAGAAGCTACCATTGTTCCATTAAAAGATGAGTTTGGTCAAATTGAACAAATTTTAACCATTAACTATGATATTACGGATAAGAAAAGAATGTTCACAGAATTAAAAAATATTGAACGTACTTTCCGACTTATCACAGAAAATACAAATGATTTAATTGTGATTACTAATGAAGATGGCATCATTATTTATGCTTCCCCGTCCTATGGTATTTATTTAGGTTATGAAAATGTAGAGCTACAAGGACAGTTTTACAGTGACATTATTGATCGAGAAAGTAAAGACGAATGGCAAACATTCTTAAATAATTATACAGGGCAAACAGATTCACAGTTTGAACTTTTACTGAAGGCGAAAGATGGAACCCCGATATGGACAGAAGGAAATGTCACGGTTGTGCATGATCCTGAACGTGAAAAAGTTTCCCAAATTATGATGGTGTCTCGTGAAATTACGCATCGCAAAGAAAGGGAAAATGATTTGCTATATCTAGCGTATCATGATGCTTTAACTCAGCTACCTAATCGGCGTTTTTTAGAAAAGGAGTTTCCTAAAATCCTAGCAGAAGCAAATGAAAATCAAACCTGTGTGGCGATGCTCTATATAGACGGTGATGATTTTAAAGAAGTAAATGATCACTTTGGTCATGAGACTGGCGATGCGTTTATTCAGCGATTCGGCAGTTCCTTGAACAAAACTGTTCGTAGCCATGATATGGTTATTCGAATAGGTGGCGATGAATTTATTGTCATCTTAACGGGCTTAACAAGAGATCAAGAAAAAAGACATCATCAAATTATGCATATAATTCGACGCATACGCGATGAATTAGCAGAAGGCTGGATGATAGAGGACCATCTTTTTACACCAACTGCTTCAATTGGCATTGCCTATTACCCAGACCATGCTCAAACATTGGATCAGCTAATGGATTTAGCTGACCAAGCATTATATAAATCAAAAGAGTCGGGGAAAAACAACCTCTCTATTTCCGACATACACTAAAAAGTCTGTCCACAAGGTTTTCCTTGTGAGACAGACTTTTTATTTGATGTTATGCTATAACAGTATAGGGATAAAAATCCTACATCGTTATTTTGGAATAGAAGGTGATACGATGCCTAAGAAGATATTGTTGGTAGAAGATGAAAAGCATATCGCTCGTTTTGTGGAACTTGAATTACAACACGAAGGCTATGAAGTGAAAACTGCCTTTGATGGTCGAGAAGGATTGTCTTTGGCAACGTCGGAAAATTTTGATGTACTTTTACTGGATGTGATGTTACCAAGTATTAATGGGATAGAGATTTGCCGCCGTATCCGAACACAATCACAAGTGCCGATCATTTTATTAACGGCACGAGATGCTGTGATGGATCGTGTAGCAGGACTCGATGCTGGGGCTGATGACTATATCGTCAAGCCATTTGCGATTGAAGAGCTGCTGGCTAGAATACGGACGATTTTACGTCGTGTCACGCCAGAGCAGACAAACAGTGAATCTTTATGCCTACGGGATATTGAAATAGATGTAGCTGCCTATGAAGTTTTCGTTCAGGGGAATAAACTTGATCTAACAAAGACAGAATATGACTTATTGAAACTATTAATCGAGCACAAAAATAGAGTATGCACACGAGAGCATATTTTAACATCCGTTTGGGGCTATGATACGGATATCGAGACCAACGTGGTAGATGTTTATATCAGACATTTACGTACAAAGCTCCCTGGGGCGATGAATGATTATATTGAAACCGTTCGCGGTGTTGGGTATGTGATGCGAGAATGAATAAGTTAAGAAATTATTTACGTCATCAGTCCCTGCAAAAAAAATGGATGCTGACCTCAAGCAGTGTCATCTTTATTAGCTTTACGATTATTTGTGTAGTCGTCTATCTTTCTCTGCATACATGGTTATTAAACGATGAGGAGAGTAAGGTCAATAGGACTAGTAAGGATATCATTTCTTTTTTAGAGTCCCAAGGTCCTACAATTACCATTCAGCAAATTCAGCACAATACGGGCTTGCTCAAATCGATTGCGGATCGTGATGAGACGGTCCGAATATTTAATGCTGATGGGGTGGATATTTTACGAATCAATGATACCTCTGCTGCTGCACCACTTAATTCATTGCAAGAAATTTTTGAGATGACCATTGATAAGCAAGATGTGTTGGTCATTAATGAACCGATTCGGATGGGTTTTTTCCAAGGCTATATTCAAGTGATTCACCCGTTAACTAGTTTTCAATCTCTCATGCGTTATCTCTTGACAGCCATGCTGATTGCAGGGTTAGGAGCCTTAGTGTTATCTGGCTCTATTGGCTATTATCTCGCGAACTATTTAATGAAGCCACTGCACGAATTGCGAGCATCCATGAAAACTGTGATGGATCAAGGATTTAACGAGCCTATACAGCTATCCTATACATCACATGACGAAATTGGTGATTTACTGAAGATGTACAATGCCATGATGAATGAGCTGCAAATCTCATTTACCCAGCAGCAACAATTTGTCGCCGATGCTTCTCATGAGCTGCGTACGCCCATTCAAGCAATTGAAGGGCATCTTTCTCTTTTAAAAAGATGGGGCAAACATGATCCTGCTATATTAGAGGAATCCATTGATACCTCCTTAACAGAAATTGCTCGTATGCGCAAAATGATTGAAGAATTATTAGAACTTGCACGGCGTGAGGAAAAAGATGAAACAAGTGAGGCCGATGCACTAGTGGTCATCGAAGCAGTGATGGATGAGGTAAAGCTTGTTCATCCTCAAGCGCGAATGTCGCTGTCGAAACATGGTGAAATAGGTCCGTTATTTATTACCGAAAATGCACTAAGTCAAATCGTTCGTAATATAATAGAGAATGCTATTCGTTATTGTGAAAAAATTCCTGAGATACAAATTTCTATTTCTGTTGCTGGAAATTATGCTTGTTTAGAAATTACTGATAATGGTATAGGAATAGCACAAGACAATATTCCGTTTATCTTTGATCGTTTTTATCGAGTGGATGAAGCAAGAAATCGCCAAATTGGTGGAACAGGCTTAGGGCTTAGTATTTCGAAGATGTTACTTGAAAAATATAATGCCACAGTAGAAGTCAAGAGTGAGGTTAATATTGGAACCGTTTTCTTGCTGAAAATCCCGCTAAAATATTAAGAAAAATACATGCTTTATTTCATTATTCTATCCTTTGCGAAAAAAATTGCTTAATTTGCTAAAAAGAGTTGTATTTTTTGTGAAGAGTAGTAAGATTGAGATGGAAAAAACGTTCTTTAAAATATGGAAAAGTAGTGTGAAACATTCTTTTAAAGAACGGCTAAATATTATATAATTAATTGCAATTTAATTAATGGAACTGCCGAAAGGCAAAATTTGGAGGTCATTTTTCATGTCGAACAACGTTACAACTGTAAGTTCTCCATGGTCAGCTTTCTCTGGTCCTAACCTAGGATATGTGATGGAGCAATACGACTTATTCTTACAGTCTCCTGAAGAAGTAGAACCGGAGTTAGTTTCTTTATTCCAACAATTTGGTGCACCAGTAGTAGTAGAAGGTGAAGTAGCTGTAGCTAGTCATACAGCAGCGGCTCCTGCTGGCGATTACAAAAAAGTGTTAGCCGCTGTAAAACTAGCAGATGCAATTCGTTCACGCGGTCATTTAGCGGCAGATATCTATCCTCTGAAAAACCGTGAACTACAAACAGCTCAAATTGAAGAAAGCGCGTTCAACTTAAGCGCTGCAGATTTAGCTGAAATTCCTGCAGCAATCTTCTTCAAAGATGTGCCAGCAAACGTGAAAAATGGTAAGGATGCAATCGACTATTTAAAAGCTATTTATACAGATAAAGTAGCATTTGAATATGGTCACGTAGTAGCTACTGAAGAACGTGATTGGATTCAAGCGCAAATCGAATCAGGCTCATTCAAACAAGCATTATCTGCGGATGAGAAGAAAGCCTTATTAGATCGTTTAACTCGCGTTGAAAATTTCGAGAAATTTATTCATAAAACTTTTGTAGGACAAAAGCGTTTCTCTGGTGAGGGCTTAGATACGCAAATCGTACTATTTGATGAAATTATTAAAACGGCAGAAGCAAAAAATGTGGAAAACGTACGTATTGGTATGGCACACCGTGGTCGCTTAAACGTTTTAACACATATTTTAAATAAACCTTATGACATGATGTTCTCTGATTTTGCACATGTTTCCAATGATTTATTTATGCCAGAGCATGGCCGCCTTGAAATTACAAAAGGTTGGACAGGTGATGTGAAATACCACATGGGTGCTTCTTACAACCGTGAATCTGGTATGAATGTGAAATTGGCTTACAACCCATCTCACTTAGAAGTGGGTAATCCAGTAGTACTTGGTGCTACTCGTGCAACACAAGATGATACATCTAAACCAGGGCAACCTATTTTTGACCGTACAAAGGGCTTAGGCATTCTTGTACACGGTGACGCTGCATTCCCAGGTCAAGGGATTGTAACAGAAGTGTTAAACTTCGCTAAAACAGAAGGCTTTACAACAGGTGGAACAATCCATATTATCGCAAACAATATGATCGGATTCACAACAGAACATTATGATTCTCGTTCTTCTGTGTATTCTTCTGACCCTGCAAAAGGCTATGAAGTACCAGTAATCCATGTCAATGCAGATAGCCCAGAGGCAGTAGTGCAAGTCGGACGTTTTGCGGCAAACTACCGTCAAACATTTGGCAAAGACATTATTGTGGACTTAGTAGGTTACCGTCGCCATGGTCATAATGAAACAGATGACCCAACAGTGACAAACCCAGAAACATACAAATTAGTGTCTAAACATGAAACAGTGCGTGCATTATATGGTGCACAATTAGTGGCAGAAGGTCTTGTAACTGCTGATGATGTAGCGGCACTAGATACAGCTATCTATGCCGAAATGCAAGCAGCCTATGACCATGTCAAAGAAATGGCAGAAAAAGATGATCATCATCATTTAGAAATGCCAGAAGAATTAAAAGTAGAGTTCCCACAAATTGATACAGCAGTAGGTGCGGAACGTTTAGAAAAAATCAATGAAGAGCTTTTAGTGTTTGAAGAAAACTTCGAACCACAGAAAAAGCTTGGTAAAATCTTAGAAAAACGCCGTGATGCTTATGCGTCTGCAAAAGTTGACTGGGGTCATGCTGAAACTTTAGCGTATGCAACGATTATTCAAGATGGCACACCAGTACGCTTTACAGGTCAAGATGCACAACGTGGTACATTCTCTCAACGTCACTTAGTACTGCATGATAAAAACAATGGCAATGTCTTCACGCCACTACACCATATTTCTGGTGCGAACGCATCCTTTACAGTACACAACTCTCCGCTGACTGAAGCTGGGGTGGTAGGCTTTGAGTATGGTTACAACCTAGAAAATAGCCATGTACTAACAGTATGGGAAGCACAATTCGGTGACTTTGCGAATATGGCACAAGTGATGTTTGATAACTTTATTTCAGGGGCACGCTCAAAATGGGGTCAAAAATCTGGCCTAGTTATCCTTTTACCTCATGGTTATGAAGGTCAAGGTCCAGAGCACTCTTCAAGCCGTATGGAACGCTATTTACAAATGTCAGCTGAAAATAACTGGTTTGTAGCGAACTGTTCAAATGCAGGAAACTACTACCACTTATTACGCCGTCAAGCAGCATTATTAGGTACAGAAGGGGTACGTCCACTTGTAGTCGTATCACCAAAATCATTATTACGTCACCCACTAGCTGCGGCGAATGCTGAGCAATTAGCAAATGGTTCATTCCAAGAAGTGATCGAACAACCAGGCTTAGGGGCTAAACCAGAAGCTGTAGAGCGTATCGTTTTAGGTACAGGTAAAGTGATGATCGACTTAGCAGAGCGCGTGAAAGACGGCGAAGGCTTCGATCACCTACACATTATTCGTGTAGAACAACTTTACCCATTCCCAAAAGAGCAAGTTGCTGGTATCATTGCTAAGTATCCTAATGCAAAAGAGATTGTTTGGGTACAGGAAGAACCTAAAAACCAAGGCTCATGGAATTATGCATTAGAAACATTATACGAACTTTCAGAAGGTAAAAAACTTCGCTATGTAGGCCGTCCTGCAATGAGCTCAACTTCTGAAGGGGATGCAGATTCTCATAAAGCAGCACAAGCAGCTCTTATTGAAGAAGCGGTTGCTGAGCCAGTAAAGGTTAAATAATCATATATCAATTTTTGAAACCGGGCTACTTGCCCTTAAGCAGTAGCCCTTCTATGTGCGTCATGCACGTTAATCAAAGGAGGAAATGAAAGTGGCTGAAATTAAAGTCCCTGAATTAGCAGAATCGATTACAGAAGGTAGTATCGCACAGTGGGTAAAAAAAGTGGGCGATCGCGTTGAAAAAGGTGAATTCATCGTTGAACTTGAAACAGATAAAGTAAACGCTGAGATCATTTCTGAAGAAGCAGGTGTATTAACACAAATTTTAGCTGAAGAAGGCGATACTGTACTAGTTGGTCAAGTTATCGCAGTAGTAGAAGCAGGCGAAGGCGCAGCAGCAGCTCCAGCGGCAGCACCAACTGAGGCAGCACCTGCACCTGCAGCGCCACAAGCAGCACCTGCACCAGTTGCAGCAGCTCCAGTAGTAGAAGAAACTTCTGGTGAGCGTGTAGTTGCATCTCCAGCAGCACGTCGTCTTGCACGTGAAAAAGGTATTGACCTTGCAGCGGTATCTCCAGTAGATCCACAAGGACGTGTACGTGTACAAGATGTAGCAGCTCACGGTACAGCACCAGCTGTAACGCCAGCAGCAGCACCTACATCCGTAGCAACTTCAGGTGGCCCAGTAGTATTCACACCAGCAGCTAATTCTGACCGTGTAACAATTGAAAAAATGAGCCGTCGTCGCCAAACAATTGCAAAACGTTTATTAGAAGTTAAACAATCAACAGCAATGTTAACAACATTCAACGAAATTGACATGACAAACATCATGGCACTTCGTAAACGTAAACAAGAAGAGTTTGTAAAAGCAAACGACATCAAACTTGGTTTCATGTCATTCTTCACTAAAGCTGTTGTTGCAGCACTGAAAAAATACCCATACGTAAACGCTCAAATCTCTGGCGATGAAATTCATTTAAATAACTTCTTTGATATCGGTATTGCTGTATCAACTGAAGAAGGTTTAGTCGTACCAGTTGTACGCGATGCAAATAGTAAAAACTTTGCAGAAATCGAAAAAGATATCGCTAACTTAGCGACAAAAGCTCGTGATAAAAAATTAGGCTTAAATGACATGGCTGGTGGATCATTCACAATCACAAATGGTGGTGTATTCGGTTCATTAATGTCAACACCAATTATGAACGGTACGCAAGCTGGTATTTTAGGTATGCACTCAATTGTAAACCGTCCAGTTGCAGTAAATGGTGAAGTTCAAATCCGTCCAATGATGTATGTAGCACTTTCATACGACCACCGTATCATCGATGGTAAAGATTCTGTAGGATTCTTAAAAACAGTTAAAGAATTAATCGAAAATCCTGAAGATTTATTATTAAATTCATAATGCCATTAAACCCTGCGAACAATGTTCAGCAGGGTTTTTGTATGATAAAAGGTATTGACCGATTCTATGCTTGAATGAGTACGAATGTTATATCGTTTAGAGGAGCAAAGAAAGAAAAAAAGCGACTTTTCTCACATAGAGAACATACTCTATAATAAATATTTGTTGTAATTTTCAGAAATATCAACAAAAGTTCAACGATTTAAAGTGGAAGCAGAACGCACAATATCCTAATATTGTCATTAGTCAGAAAAATGTTAAAATCGTCTTGACGAACATATTAGTTTTATAGTAGTATCTAAATATCAATTAAATAAACAAACCTCACGAATTGTTACCAGTGAGGTAGAGGCGCGGTATTTATTAGTTCATTGTTGAGTAAAAGCAAGCGAAGACGCAATGAAGAAGGAAATATCGCCGAAGTATAAAAGGAGCTCGTACTTTTATACTGGGTCTGCAGTGAATAAGTGCAGGACTGTCCTAGTAAATGGATTTCCAGATTTACTAGGTTGTGCTATCTCGGAAACATGGAAATTATAGTGAGGATTTGGGCAACTGTCATAAAAGGTAAGACCTAAGTTCAATAAACTTAGGTCTTTTTTAGTACAGTTGTCTTATTTTTTTACAGAAAAGGGGAGTTTTTCATGAAAAGAAAATGGTTGTTAGTAATGATCTCTATCATGACGGCAATTGTGCTAGCTGCATGTGGCACAAGCGACAAAAAAGAGGGCGGTTCAAGTGATGCTGGAACTGACAAAGAAGAAGGCGGCGGTGAATTCCGAATTGGCATGGAGGCTGGCTACCCACCGTTCAACTGGACACAGCAAGACGATGCGAATGGCGCAGTGAAAATTGCGGATAATGCAGAATATGCAGGTGGCTATGATGTACAAATGGCAAAGAAAATCGCTGAAGGTTTAGGCAAAGAGTTAGTCATTGTTAAAATGGAGTGGGACGGATTAGTTCCAGCGCTACAATCGAACAAAATTGATGCAATTATTGCAGGTATGTCACCAACAGAAGAACGTAAGAAAACAATTGATTTTACAGAAAACTATTATACTTCTGATTTTGTTATGGTTATTAAAAAAGGTAGCAAATATGAAGGCGCAAAATCGATTCAAGACTTCTCAGGTGCTAAAATTACATCACAATTAAATACATCAAACTACACAGTTATCGATCAAATTAAAGGCGTAGAAAAGCAAACGGCAATGGAGAGCTTCCCAGCAATGCGTGTGGCACTAGAAGCAGGTAAAATTGATGGCTATGTAGCTGAACGTCCAGAGGGCATTTCCGCTTCTGCAGCCAACGATAAATTCACATATGTAGCATTTGAAGAAGGCTTTGATACAGACCTATCAAATACTTCAATTGCTGTAGGCTTACGTAAAGATGACGCAAATCGTGAAAAAATCAATGAAATCCTAAAAGGCATTTCAGAAGATGATCGTCAAGCCATTATGGAAGAAGCTATTTCTCAACAGCCCGCAGCACAATAATGATATGGCACGGACTAGCAATTAGTCCGTGCATGATCATTTCATCATTATCAAAATGAGAACCTCTCTACATAATGATAATGTCCTAGCGTGACAAATCATAGAATAGTAGAAAGAGCTAGGACACAAAAGAAATAAACGAGCAAGATGACATTGTTAGGAGGAACATCATGAGTCTTGAATGGATACTTTCAATTATTGAAAACAACTGGCAAATGTTTTTACGAGGTGCGTATTATACGTTACTGATTTCGAGTATTAGTACAATTATTGGTGCATTTATCGGATTTTTCATCGGAATTATGCATACGATTCCAGTTCGTAAAAAAGGTGTGAAATTTTATAGCTTAAAGCTCATTAATTTTATACTAACATGCTATGTTGAATTTTTCCGTGGTACACCAATGATTGTACAAGCTATGGTTGTCTACTACGGATTAGATATCGCATTCGGTATCGATATGCACTTTATTACAGCAGGTATTTTAGTCGTTTCCCTCAATACAGGGGCCTATATGGCAGAAATTGTTCGTGGCGGTATTGTATCTATTGATAATGGTCAATACGAGGCAGCATCAGCAATTGGCATGAATCACTTCCAAATTATGCTTCATGTAGTTTTACCACAAGTAGCGCGTAATGTTTTACCAGCAACAGGTAACCAATTAATCATGAATATTAAAGATACAGCCGTATTAAATGTCATTGGAGTAACGGAATTATTCTTCCAAACAAAATCAATTTCGGGTAACAACTTCCGTTATTTCGAATCATTCTTCGTTGCATGTGTTCTTTATTTCATCATGACATTTACCGCATCTCGCATCCTTCTTTATGTTGAAAAACGTCTAGATGGTCCTGATGCCTATCAAAAAGAACAAAAAGAAGCTGTATAGGGGGGACGCACAAATGGCAGTCATTAAAATCGAACATTTAAGTAAATCATTTGGACGTAACCAAGTGTTAAAAGATGTGAATTTCCAAGTGGAAAAAGGAGAGGTAGTTTGTTTAATTGGCTCCTCTGGCTCTGGTAAATCCACATTGCTTCGTTGCATAAATTTATTAGAAACGCCAAGTGGCGGTCAAATTATTTATAAAGGGGAAGACATCCTAGATGAAAAGCACAATATTCAAGAATATCGTACACATTTAGGCATGGTGTTCCAGCAGTTCAATTTATTTAACAACCACAATGTCATAAGTAATTGCACAGTGGGCCAAATCAAAGTGTTAAAACGATCGAAAAAAGAAGCAGAAGAAACGGCGCTTAAATACTTGAAAATCGTTGGCATGGAACAATATGTGAATGCCAAGCCTCGTCAACTCTCAGGCGGACAAAAGCAGCGCGTGGCCATCGCTCGTGCCTTATCAATGAATCCTGATGTTATGCTATTCGATGAGCCAACATCCGCATTAGACCCAGAAATGGTGGGTGAGGTGTTAAAGGTAATGCGTCAGCTAGCAAACGAGGGCAATACGATGCTCATTGTGACACATGAGATGGAATTTGCCAAAGAAGTAGCAGATCGTGTTGTCTTTATGGATAAGGGTGTAATTGTGGAGGAAGGCCCTCCAGCACAAGTATTAGTCAATCCACAACATGAACGTACGAAGGAATTTTTAAAGCGTACATTAAAATAAGCACAAAAAAGTGAGTCCAACCTGTTGGACTCACTTATTTTCTAGAATTCCATTCTGCATAAAGTACAAAGCAGATTGCGAATGCTACAGCAATGATAAAAAACCATTGCGGTACTCCACCAAAACTCATCATAACACCTCAAATATTCATTTTTTTTGGATAGAATAGGTATAGTATTTCTTTTTTCTCCACAAAAGACCAAAAATATTATAAAATAAACAATAGACATTAGCTTTTGCTAGTAAAGAGAGGTAGAGAGAATATGTTACATTTAAAATGGAAAGATGCGCCAACATTACGAACGGTTACTTGCAAACATACAAATGCATCGAAATACTTAGTATCAAACGTATTAACTGTAGGGAAAGAGTATGAAGTGAAAAATGAAACAGAAGAGTTCATTTTTATCATCGACAACACAGGTAATGTCGGTGGCTACTATAAAGAATATTTTGAATAAAAACAAACAGGGTGGTTCAGAACATTTGCTGAGCCACCCATTTTTTTGTTAATCTCGCTGATAGCTGCTAGCACCCGCCACATCCTGTAGCTGCTGTTTCTCTTGTTCAGTTGCGGTATGCAGGGCAAAAACATCTTTAATTGCTGTTTGCAGTTCTTGCTGTGTTTCTTTAAACTTCGAAACTTGCTGTTCAAACGTGGGACTTGAGAAGCGATCATGAGCCCTTGATAATCGCTCCTCTAAACGTGCATAATGATGATCCATATGCATCGACAACATCATCGCCAGTTGGTTTTTCCAGAGCGGAATCAAGGTAACGATAGAAAACTCAATTTTTTCAGCTAAGGTTTGATTGGCCTGTTGAATCATACGGATTTGAGGAGCTGTTTGCAGGGCGACTTGCTGTGATACTTGTAAATCATAAATACGTTGATCCAGTCTTTCGATTTGAGCAGCAAAGTCATTTAATTGCTGAATTGCAAGTGGCTGTTTGGTTGCTTGGACACTCGTTATTTGTGCAGGTAGTTCTACCTCAATGGCTTGCTGCTTTTTCATTTGTCCTGCGGCAATGGCCGTTGCCAATTCCTCAAAAAATCCTCGATTATGGGCATAAAGCGCCTCTAAGTTTTCGACATCTTTGATCAGCTGGAGCTGTGCACGCTCCAGCTGTACACCAATACGTTCCACCTGTATACTAATACGCTCAAATTCTGTGAGTGTTTGCTTCACATTAGGCTCGGTTTTGCCAAAGATTTTTTTGAAAAAGGTTTGCTTCTTAGGTTCCAAAGCAGTCGGATCTACTCGATCTAACGTCTGCATTAAAGAATCCAGCATTTGACCAATTTTAGTGACATCTTTTTGCTTTACTTGAGCAAGCATACGGTCGGCAAATTGAGACAGAGCTCGCTGTGAATCTTGCCCAAGGGACAGCAATGATTCAAAATCAGCCAAATCGATTTGACTGGCATACAATAATGCACGACTTTGTGCAAGAGGCGATAGCGTTTCATAAGTCGCTATCGCCTCGTTTTGCGGAGTTGTTTCTAAATAGGATTGGACTAGTGGAGAAAGCCCTGGTATGGTATTTAGTTGAAAAGCGTGTTCGTTTGCTGTCATTTATCATCGCCTCGCCAGTCCAATTGTTCTCTACGTCTAAGATTGGAACGATTTGCGAATTCAATCTCCATTTGCAGATGATCGATATCATTTGCAAGCGCATCCTTTAAATCAATTTGAATTGTGTCATTCAAATCAGTTAAGGTTTCGCGTGTTTTGGATAAAGTTAATTGAATTTCCTTATCCTTCACAGGCTGCTTGGAAAGCATCGTATATTTATCCGTTAATTCCACAGCAGAAGGTAAGTGTGCATAGAAAAATGGTTCCACATTATAAAATTTACGTGGGTCTGTCTTGACGATTTTGACGATATTTTTGGAGATACGCGTCATTTCAAGTAGTTGTTTAAAAGCAGAAACAGAACGTACACGTAAATAGTTTTGACTCAATGTTTGAATATGCTTATTGGCTGTTAATACTTGTGATTCAATGTGTTTGAACTCTTCTTTTGTGATGCCTGCTATTTGCATGACTTTCTTTTTTTGTCTATGTTTCAGCAACGCTGTACTCGTCGCATAGGAACCCGCAAACAGTAAACCACCAAGGAAGAATCCAGGATTTGCCGCAATGGCTGCGATAGAAACAGTTGTGAGCGAAATAAGAAAGCTGGCACTATGTCTAGAGAAAAACTGTCCGACACTAAGCATTGTTTCATCCTCCTTGCTTTTCAATATGTCTATCTTCTTATACGAAATAATCGACATAAAGTTTCATTGAAAATTAATCCCCTACATAAATTTTACTGCTATTTGTGAACTTTCTCAATGATAATACATAGAATAAGTGAGTTGTTTCCATGAATAAGTCGGTTTAGTTCTCCTAAGGAGCCATTTTGACATCGGAATGAGCGATTTTTTGCAATTCGGTCTCTGAATAGAGGAGCGTAATTTGATTTCAAGAGCGGCTTCTGCCTCAGAGCGAGCGGTATTACTCAAATTGCGAGCGGTTTTGGTCCTTGAGAGAGCGGATAAGTGAGTTCCATGAGCGGCTCTAACTCGAAAAGGAGCCGTTTATTCTCTAAGAAGAGCATCTTCATCCAAAATGAATGAGTCTTGTATGAAACTTTTTCCAAGTGAATTCGTAACTGAAACAAAGGGGGATATATGATGACAAAAATTTTTCTGGTGTCTATTACAAAAAATATCGATGAACCAGTAAGTGAACAGAAAGTGAAAGAAAAAGTCTTTGAGAAAAAATCAAAATTAAAAGCCTATTTAAACAAAGAAGGGTATATGAAGGAATCTAAAAATCAATATGTGAAAATCACTGATGAATCAATATTAGTGGCTGCCATTCAAAAGATAAAAATCAAAAAATGATGATAAGTCATGTTCTTAAGAGCATGACTTTTTTTGATTTCAATAAAAAGGAGAATAGTAATCATTTCCCAGTGTTGACTAATCTCTAGACAAACGGCTTCCAATTTGAATTTTTTTCGTCTTTTTCGTTTGGTTTTCTTACAAACGCAATACATCTTTCTTCGCACGCACCAAATATAATGAAATTTTTCTGTGCTTGCCTTAAGGATGGTGTATTAGCACCACCTACAAAGTCATTATCATAAAATTGAACGCTGTCATCTTCCAAAAAACAAATTTCACATATCTCATATGTACCTGGTGGTTTTCCGCTCAATGTCTTATATCCGCAACAAGGACAAGTAAATTTCATTATTATCACTCCGATATATTTTTCGATAATTTTATCATACTTCCTATGTAACAAAACGCCGTGTTAATTAAAAATTGTTAAACCCCTCTCTAAAACAACACTACAAAAAAGTCAGACATTAAACAATGTCTGACTCCATACGTATATAGCCTTTTAAATCATCGTATAATTCTAAAGAAAATGAATTGGAATCGGCTTGGGGACTCACACCTTTTTGGACAAAAAGGAGAAATTCATTGAGTGCCTTTTCTGAGCCCTCCACTTCCACTTCAATTTGCTCTGCGTCATTCAATCGACAGTATCCTTTTAACCCTAATTCAATAGCTTTTTGCTTGATGAAGAATCGGTAGCCTGTGCCGTAGACATCACCAAAAAATTTTATACTTGCTCGTTTGTTCAAGGGAATACCTCCTACTTAATAGAGGAGAGGGGCGAACCTCTCCTTTTATTGCATGACACGTTCTTTTTCTAAATAGGCAATTAAGTTATTAATGTGATAAAGTACATGCTTTGATGCCTCATCGACCTCTTTTAGATGAACATCAGCTTGCACGATATGACCCGCTTTATGGGCTTCAGCCGCAAGCTTCGCTGATTCATGGACGCGTAAATGATAGCCATCTAATTCATGATAGTCCTGTAAATGACCGAAACGTTCGACTGTACGAGGCGCAGTGTACCATTTGCCAAGTCGACAGTCTCTGTGAGAAGAAACATCGCTTGGATCAACGTTTTCTAGGCCAAGGAACATGTTATAAATGCGCCATTTCCATAAAATATGATCCGCTTTCGATAATTGTAGTAGGGCAATAGATGAAAGCTGTACATTATTGTTAGCAATAAGATCATTACGGAAACGGTTAATTTCTTTTCCTAATAAATGAATATCGCTGGATGTATTATGACTATAATCACGAATATCTTCCTGCAAGCTTGAAATTTCGATCATTCTTGCTGAAACTTCATCAATCGCAGCTGCTTGTTCCTGGGAAATGGCAGCCGTATTTGTCACATCTAAATTAATACCCTCAATCGCTTGAACAATGGCATTTAATAATGGTAACGAATCCTTTGCTTCAACGGTTGCTTCTTTAATAATAGCTGTCGTATCTGTAATCGAGTTAGAAACATCATTAGAATAACTCTTTAAATGATGAACATTTGCAGATACTTCACTTAGCGCAGCTACCGTGTTTTCAGCAAGCTTTCGTACTTCCTGTGCAACGACCGCAAAGCCCTTCCCATGTTCACCTGCACGCGCTGCTTCAATGGAGGCATTAAGTGCGAGTAGATTCGTTTGATCGGCGATTTGATTGATTAATGTGACAACCTGCTCAATATCATTTACCCGTTTTTGTAATTCTGAAAATGAGTCAACAATGGATGTAAATGTCTCTTCTGTTTTAAAAATCTCCGATAGAGCATGCTCAATAGCGTTTTTACCTTTTGTAGCATGGTCAACAGATTCAGTTGTTTTCTCTGATATATGAGAAGACATGCGTGCAACCTCATTGATAGAAGCAGCAATCTGTTCTGTTGCAGCAGTAGAGGATTGAATTTCTTCATTTTGCTTATCTAGGCTAAAAACTAAATCCTTCATGTACATAATTTTGGCATTGACATCCATTAAAGAGGATACTTCTCCTACCACATTTTCAATAATGCGTTCTGTTAACACTTCCACTAATAATTCTTGATCGACATTGACAGCGGATTGGAATGATTTCATATATTGAAATGCTTTATTTGGCTTGATACCAAAATTGTGTAAAATATATGTAGTAATATAGAAGGCAAATTGGTTGAAGACAACAATTAATTTACCAGGCTCATATTGATGCTTACGGAATAGATTGAAAAATTTGACAGTTTCATCTACATAATGATCATCACGAGTTGCTAAGAAAAACTGTGTTAAGTATTGATTAATATTTTCTTCACTAATGATTAATTGAGAGGTAGGGGATATCTCGCTTAAATAATGGTGAAAAATGGCATTCATGGAAGGGGTAATATCTTTGAGCTTTTGATAAAGTGCCTTTAAGTGCTCCTCATCTTGTGAATTGAAATGATTGAATGCCAGTGTTTGGTAAAATCGGCCTGTTGCATGTAAATCTGTACCACGTTTTAGTAGTTCTTCTAGCTCTGCTTTAGGTCGAATACTTGAAAACATAAAAATACCTCCAAAAAGTATGTATAATAAGGTAATAATAGCATAATTCAGGTGGTTTTAATAGACATTTCAGTTGTGTTTGCTAAAATGAAACTATCTTATGACAGCAAGGAATGGGCAAATATGTATACAATTATTTACATGAAAGCAGACTATGAGCCTTGGTGGAAATTTGAAGGCTGGGAAGCTTATATTCAAACCGAAGATACATTTGACACGAAGGAGCTCTTTGAACGTGCATTACAGCAAAGATTAGCGCATTTTCGTTCCTCTTATGATAATGAGGCAACGAAAGAGGAGCAGTATTGGGCTTTTTGGTCTGAGGATGAAAGCTTTTATTGTGAGGCTTGCGATGATGATGCACAAGTATATCATGGAATAATTGCTTGTAAAATAGAAGAGAAGTAAAAAAATTTTGAAAAAAAGTAAAAAAGATTTTTTCTTTATTTGACAAAATTATGGATGGCAGTTATACTTAACTTAACAATTTAATTGCTTCACCGGAAACATGAATTCACATATTACAAAAAGTGATCGCGTTAGTTCGGTACTCTTTGTAATATGTGAATTTTTTTCAATCGCTGAAGAAATTACATATTGTTCACTTTTATTTTTTGGAGGTTTTCTTAAATGAAACAAGGTACAGTAAAATGGTTTAACTCAGAAAAAGGTTTTGGATTCATCGAAGTTGAAGGTGAAAACGACGTATTCGTACACTTCTCAGCTATCCAAGGCGAAGGTTTCAAAACTCTTGACGAAGGTCAAAAAGTGGAATTCGAAGTTGTAGATGGCAACCGCGGACCACAAGCTGCTAACGTAACTAAACTTTAATTCTCAGTAATTAAAATCACTTTCGTTAAACCCAAGACATCCTATGCAAATAGGATGTCTTTTTTGTATCATTTGCAAGTTTAAGGATTACAAATTCTATTTTAGGTTAAATATATAGTAGTGGTGGATAGCCATGCAAAAGTAAAGGATAGCACTATAAAAGTAGCGGATAGCCATGTGAAACTGATGGATAGCTGCACAAAAGTAGCGGATAACCCCATAAAATGGAGGGTAGCCCCGCCAAAATAGCGCATGCTTGTAAAGAAGGAGGCAGATGAATGTGAATAATGAAGAAAAATTGCCTGATGAACAGGAGCAACAAGATTTTTATCAGAAACTACGTACAAAATTAGTAGCTTTTCTTGGGTCGAAAAAAGGAAAAAGTAACAAGTTTACTCCGTATTTAATGTTTGTGCCTGATTTATTTCATTTATTAATTAAAACTGTAACCGATGCAGGTGTAGATAAAAAGAGTCGTGCATTAATTGGGGCATCCATTGCGTATTTTGTATTACCGATGGATTTAAT
Organism: Lysinibacillus sp. G01H; assembly: GCF_028872195.1. Taxonomy (NCBI): domain Bacteria; kingdom Bacillati; phylum Bacillota; class Bacilli; order Caryophanales; family Bacillaceae; genus Lysinibacillus; species Lysinibacillus sp. G01H. The sequence continues at coordinate 2,220,816 of NZ_CP118397.1, forward strand.
GCCAGAAGGACTGCTAGGCTTTGGTGGCTATTTAGATGATGTTGTACTAGCAACTTTTGTGGTAAATACCATTATTAATAAGTTGGGTCCAGATGTAGTGGAAAAGCATTGGACAGGGGATGACAAGCTTTTACATGTGCTACAAAAGGTTGCAGAAGTGAGTGATGAGGTTGTCAGTAAAATTCCTGTAAAATCGCCAATTGCTCAGTTCGTCAAGCAAGAAAGTAAAAATAAATAATAATATTATGTAAACCTAAAGCATCTAAAAAAATGAACCTGTCATAAGCAGGTTCATTTTTTATTGCTCTTCTAATAAATTTCGGAGTTGTTGTACAGGTACAAACAGGCCAACACGTCCAATGGGCTCATATTTCATCGTGGCAAAGATAACTCCAATGACCTCCCCATGCTGATCGATTACAGGGCTACCACTATTGCCACGATAAACAGGAGCTTTTAGCATCCTAACTGGTTCCTGCCAATCTTCTAATTGAATGGCTTCTAGCAATCTTCCTTCATTAGCGATGCCGGTGAAAGCAAGTGGATTTCCAATAAAATAGACATGTTCATTAACAGTGTAAGGTGGATCTTCTGCAAGAGGTAGATAGGGAAGTTGCTCACCTTGCACCTGTACAAAGGCTAAATCTACGGCTGGATAGCTCTCGATTAGTGTTGCCTCCATCAATCCCTCATCAGGAAAGACGACTGATAATGTTGTGGCATGTTCGACAACATGGGCGTTAGTGACAATCAGACCATCTGGTGAGATGGCAAAACCAGTGCCTTTACTGGAGCCTGTTGAAATTTCAACGACTGCCTTTTTATAGGTTTGTATATCTTCTTGTGCAGAGAGCCGCGTTGAAACCTTGATAAATTCAAGTGCAGGTATGGAGTAGATTTGAAAAATGAGGGCAAATGTATTGAAAAACAGCACCAGTGCCATACCCCACACGATCCAGCGTACAAGAGGCTTTTGTTTTTTGGGCTTTTTTCCATAAATGCGTTCTTCTTGCGCCTGTGCTAATGCTTTTTGCTGTTCCTCTAGTACAAGTTCAATAAATTCTTCTTCCGTTAATTCATCTTGCTTGGGTGTTGTATTATGTATATCACTCATTGTTTGGCCTCCTTTGCTAAAAAACAGACGCCCAAGCAGGACGCCTGTTTTCTTTCAATTATTCTATTTTTTGCAAGGTTGATGTCACAACAAATGGCTCATCTTGCTCTGTTTCCATCGTGTCCTCTTTGCGAATTAGACCAATGTCCTTTGCAAAATATTTGGTTGTGGTCATTTGATCTTCAGAGCGACTTAGCTGGATGACATCTTGATAGACCGTTGTACCAGTATCAACAGTAGCTGTCGTTGATTCAATGGTCCAACCTTGAAAGCTTGTCCCGACTTGTAATGGTTTTTGAAGTACGGTTTCCAGTACAGGATAAGAAGCTGCCTCAGCTGCACTTGGCATGCTTGGATTACTGTCAACAGGTTCTCGATAGACAAGATCAATACTTGTATCCGTTATGCGGAAGATTTTTAATAGTGTTACACCACCATTATCCTCTATTTGTACGATATGCTGTGTATCGAGGTAGGTGGTTTTTAGTGTGAAGCTAGCAAATTCATTTCCTTCCCCTTGAAAAGAAGCAACAGATCCATCAGGTGGAAAATAGGAGAGAAGTGACGTTTGATCTTGTTCCACTGGTTGCTTGTCTTCCACAGATGGTGTTGGAGCTGGCACAGGCTCTTTCTGAACTTCTTCACGACAGCCAGCTAGTAAAAATACTACAGAAAGTACTAGAACAGGGTATCTCATGGGCACACTCCTTCGCTATTTTCTTTCATTATACGTGAACGAGGAGTGTTATACGAATAATATGAGATATATACATATTATTATTATGTAAACTATTTAGCGAAAACTTGTAACAGCATGGAAAATTATTTATGATAGAAATGAAGTTCAAAAATGGGGGGCAAAGACATGTATAGACATGTAGATGATTTCTTACAAGAATGGTCAAATGCATCAAACGGGACACTACAGGTATTACAGGCTTTAACAGATGACAAATTAGATCAAAGTATTGTGGAGGGTCACAGTACACTTGGCTGGTTGGGCTGGCATTTAGTTGGAGCAGCAGGTTATTTTAGCTATCTAGCAGGGTTAAAAGTACCCATGATTCGTCAAGAAGATCCTGTGCCAACGACTGCGGCTGAGATCGTGACAGCCTATGAAAGCGTAGCAAATGGTATTAAAGAGGAAGTGGCTAAGCTTTCGAATGACGATTTACTAGAGGTAGTAACCGGCTTTACAGCGCCGATGCCAAAAGGGGCTTTATTGCGTGTATTAATTGACCATCAAACACATCATCGTGGACAAATGACGGTCCTGCTCCGTCAAGCAGGTTTACCAGTACCTGGCGTGATGGGACCAACAAAGGAAATGCAATAATCACGCGAGCAGCAGATAAACGATTTATCTGCTGCATTTTTTAGATTGACACTTACCTACTAGTAAGTTAGTATAAAGCCATGACAAATAGAAAAATGCAAATTATAGAATTAACATTGAAGAATATTCAGGAAAAAGGATTCACATCATTTAGTTATGAGCATTTAGCAAAGGAGCTTGGCGTCACGAAGGCCAGTATTCACTATCATTTCGAGAAGAAGGGAGACTTAGGGATTGCTGTATGTGAAAGGATTCAACAAGGGTTAGAGAGAACTTTTACATTGACGAAGGAGTCCACTTTGCCAGCTGAGGAAAAGCCATTTGCCTTTATTATGCAGCGAATAGAATTTCTAGAGCAAGACGGCATTTGCCCTATCTCAGCTTTACAGGCAGATTATCAAGAATTACCGCAACCAATGCAAGAAAAGCTTCAGCAGCTTAGTCAAATGGAAATCGATGTCTTTGTTGAGCTATTGAAAGAAGCTAAACAACAGGGCGCACTCCAAGCTACTAATGATTTGGAGGCTCTAGCTGTATTACTTATTTCAAGTACGAAAGGGGCCTTACAATATAAACGTGTTTTAGGAGAAGCGTTCTTTCTAAAGATGCTGGAGCAATTAAAGGAACTGTTAAAGTAAGACATGAAACAAGAAGGAGCGATGTGCATGGTACGAAGAGTCGTTGTGACTGGATATGGTGTTGTTTCCCCGTTAGGTAATTCGGTATCAGCCTTATGGGAGAATATTAAAGCAGGAAAATCAGGGATTCAAAAAATTCAAGGGGAGGCATTCAGCGGCATTAATACGCAAATTGCTGGGACGAGTACGGATTTCGATGCAACGCTGTATATGGATAAAAAAGAAATCAGTAAATATGATTTATTTGTGCAATATGCTGTTGCCGCTGCCCAACAAGCTCTGACGCAAGCTAATTTAAGTATGGGCCAGGTAGATAAGGAGCGTTTAGGCGTTTACATTGGCTCTGGCATTGGGGGCATTGAAACGATTTTAGAAAATCATCAAGCGATGCTCAATCAAGGGCCTAGAAAGGTGTCACCATTTATGGTGCCAATGATGATTAGTAATATGGCTGCAGGAATACTAGCCATTAAAACAGGCTTTAAAGGGCCAAGCTTTTCACCTGTTTCAGCTTGTGCGACAGGAAACCAGGCGATTGGAGAAGCTTTCTTAGCGATTCGACATGGCTATGCGGATGGCATTTTAGCAGGTGGAGCGGAGGCACCCATAAATCCACTAAGCTTTGCAGGATTCTCCCGCATGAAAGCCATGTCCACGAGGAATGAAGAACCAACAAAGGCCAGTCGACCATTCGATAGCGAGCGAGATGGCTTTGTCATGTCTGAAGGAGCTGGCATCGTATTCCTAGAGGAGTATGAACACGCGAAACAAAGGGGTGCTACGATTCTCGGTGAGATTGTTGGTTATGGTGTGACAACTGATGCTTATCATATTACAGCTCCTGATTTTACGGGTGCTGCCAATGCCATGAAGCTAGCATTAAAAATGGGTGATATCGATGGGTCAGCCATCGATTATATAAATGCACACGGCACAAGTACTCCAGAGGGAGATAAATCTGAAACAAAAGCTATTAAACATGTTTTTGGTGACCATGCCTATCAACTAAAGGTTAGCTCCACAAAATCGATGACAGGACATCTCTTTGGCGCGGCCGGTGGAATAGAAGCCATTATTACATTGAAAAGTATAATGGATGGCATTATTCCACCAACCATCAATTATGATACACCAGATCCCGAATGTGATTTAAACTATGTTCCTAATGAGGCGCTTCATCAAGACGTTAACTTTGCGCTATCCAATGGGTTTGGCTTTGGCGGCCATAATGCTGTGCTAGCATTTAAAAAATTTGAGGATTAAGGCATTAGCTATTTGCTAAAAAGAATGGTATGAATTTGATTGTTCATACCATTTTTTACGTTTGTTTTATTCACTTGAAAAGAAAAGAGACAAGTCAATAAGTTTTCCTTATGATAAATGGCTAGAAATTCGTATTATAACTTATAGTTAGAGTATGGTAAATTCAAAGGAAAAGGGGGATAAATGATGCGAATCTTTGATGCACACTTACATATCATTGACTTTAATTTTCCGATTATCGAAAACCAAGGTTATACACCACCAAGCTATGTAGTAGAGGATTATCAAAAGGATACAGTGAGTGTCCAGATAGCGGGAGGAGCCATTGTATCAGGATCTTTTCAAGGATTTGACCAAGCCTATCTTTTAAAAGCATTAAAACAACTGGGTCCCACATTTTGTGGGGTAACACAATTACCTAATACGGTGACGGATGATGAAATTGTACATTTACATAACAATGGGGTACGGGCATTACGCTTTAATGTAAAACGAGGTGGCTCAGAGGATTTATCGCAGCTAGATACCTTTGCGCGACGGGTTTATGAATTGGTCGGTTGGCATAGTGAATTATATATCGATGCGAAGGAATTACCAGAGATAGCCTCGACAATTGAAGCATTACCAGCCATCTCCATCGATCATTTAGGGTTGACGGAAGAGGGGCTGCCACATTTATTAAAGCTTGTTGATAAGGGAGTACGTGTCAAGGCGACTGGCTTTGGTCGTGTGGAGCTGGATGTGAAGCATGCTTTACAAGCGATTTATAATGTGAATCCAGCTGCGCTGATGTTCGGAACAGATTTGCCATCTACAAGAGCCAGACGACCTTTTAATTATGGGGATGTCGAATTGATTCAACTGCTATTTGATCAACAGGCGGCTGATAAAATCCTCTACGAGAATGCGTGGCAATGGTATTTCCAGCGTTAAATATAAAAAAGAATCCATGCTGGCATTAAAATGGATTCCTTTTTTGATTGTGACGGTACTAAGCATTTCGATAGTTGGCAAACATAATTTCATTATAATACTGATCTAATTGAGGCATACCCAGCTCTTTTGCGATCATTAGCTCAGCCCCTCGGTCATATGCTACTCTAATAAATTGGATGGCATTGTTTGACTGTGTTCCATCTAGAATGGCATAGGAAGCAGAAGTTAGGTCAAGTGAATTACCAACACTTCCTACATTACAAAGAATTCCTTGTTTATATGTATGTAAAAAAGTTGTATGGATATCGCCATAGACCACAATATCAGGTTGTTTCTTGTAATGGATTGAGTTGGTTACTGCATTATTCTCAAACATAGATAAACGCTTTTCAAGCGGATGACTCGGTAAGATACGTTCAAACTCGCTCCTTGGAGACGCATGGAAAAATCTAATGAGCTGTTCATTTAATTCAAGATCAATATGGAAGGGTAATGACCCGAGATATTGATAGTCTTTTGCTGTTAATCGATCTTTAAACCATTGGAGAAAATCATTGTCAGTAGGGGATTGAATAAATACGTCCCAATTGCCTCGTACGACTTGTTCACAATTTTGTTGGATAAGTTCAATACAGGCAGATCCTGGAGGGCCCTTGCCGATTAAATCACCTAAACAAAAAATTCTGTCAATCTTTCTTAAGCGAATGTCTTTTAATACGGCCTCTAATGCCGTTTTATTCCCATGAATATCTGATATAATTGCAATTTTCTTCACGAAGCTTACCCCCTCATTAATGCTATACTAAATAATTCAATAAAAATCCTTTTAATCCTTTAAAAACAAAGACAAAAAAACCTCTACCTACTTTGGGTAGAGGTTTTTTGTAAAGCCTAGCTTAAGCCTTGGCTATCTTTCCATTCTAAGAATTCATCATATGTTAACTGCTTATCTAAAATAGAGCCGTCTTCACGGATTTCGATGACACGGTTAGCAATTGTTTGGATGAACTGATGGTCATGGGATGTGAAAATCATTGCGCCTTTAAAACGAATTAAGCCTTCGTTCAATGCTTGAATAGATTCAAGGTCAAGGTGGTTCGTTGGTTCATCTAATAAAATAACATTTGCTGTCGCAAGCATCATTTTCGATAGCATACAACGTACTTTTTCGCCTCCAGAAAGAACAGCAGGAGATTTCTTCACTTCTTCACCAGAGAATAGCATACGTCCTAGGAAACCACGTAGGAAGCTTTCTGTTTCATCGTCTGGCGAATATTGACGTAACCATTCTACTAATGTTTTTTCAGAACCTTCGAAGTACTTGTCATGATCGTTTTCGAAGTAGCTTTGAGATGTCGTTACACCCCATTTGAATGTGCCAGCATCCGCTTCTTTTTCTTCCATTAAAATATCAAGAAGTGCTGTTTTCGCCATTGGGCTACCAAGTAAAACAATTTTATCTTCTTTGTTCATCGAGAAGCGCATGTCCTTGAATAGTGTTTCGCCTTCATGACTTGCCGTTAGACCGTCTACTGTTAGGACATCGTTACCAATTTCACGGCCGATTTGGAAGTTGATGAATGGATATTTACGGCTTGATGGCTTAATATCATCCAGCTCAATTTTATCCAGCATTTTTTTACGAGATGTTGCTTGCTTCGATTTAGAAGCATTGGCAGAGAAACGTGCGATAAACGCTTGTAATTCTTTAATTTTCTCTTCTTTTTTCGAATTTTGGTCTTGTGCCATTTTTTGCGCCAATTGAGAAGATTCATACCAGAAATCATAGTTCCCTACATATAATTGGATTTTAGAGAAGTCCAAATCCGCAATATGTGTACATACTTTATTTAAGAAGTGACGGTCATGGGATACAACAATAACTGTATTTTCAAAGTTAATCAGGAACTCTTCCAGCCACTGAATTGCCTTTAAGTCAAGGTGGTTGGTAGGCTCATCGAGTAATAGTACATCAGGTTGACCAAACAGTGCCTGTGCCAGTAATACTTTCACTTTGTCAGAACCTTCAAGATCGCCCATTAGCATGTAATGAAGATCATCGGAGATACCTAAACCGTTTAGTAGTGTAGCCGCTTCTGAATCAGCTTCCCAACCGTTTAGCTCTGCAAATTCACCTTCTAACTCTGCAGCACGCATGCCATCCTCATCGGAGAAATCTTCCTTTGCATAGATAGCGTCTTTTTCTGTTTTCACGTCATATAGGCGTTTATTTCCCATAATAACTGTGTCGAGCACAGTATGCTCATCGTATTCGAAGTGGTTCTGTTTCAGGACAGATAAACGTTCGTCCTTACCCATCGATACATTTCCTTCCTGCGCTTCAATTTCACCAGAAAGAATTTTTAAAAATGTTGATTTACCAGCACCATTTGCCCCAATTAAACCGTAGCAATTGCCTGGTGTGAATTTTATATTTACGTCTTCAAATAGTTTACGATCGCCATAGCGAAGACCTACATTACTAACTTGAATCATGCAAGTTCCTCCTTTTTTTCACAATGGCTCTAGTATAGCATGAAATATGTTCCATAGTCTATAAACATTATTAAATCAAGGTTTGGCGTTCTTTTCACATTTTTTGTTAAACATAAACTGAATAAAGATACAATAAAAAAGTTAAATTTGGTGTAACTTTCTTTGAGAGTGAGACGTCTATATTGTAGTGTGATTAACTATTTTTGAAAAAGAATAGAAAAATGACATCATTTACCACGGGGATTTTAGTTGCTTATTCACAAAGGTTTCGTCTAAAATGATTCTGACTGTTTATATATCAAGTAAATCATCACTGGTGCCCACAAGCCCATCCCCGTTTTGAATGCCAGCTATTTGTGGCTCTTTCATTTATACTAGATAGATGTTGCTAAAGTTAGACTAAAAACATCACAATCCTCATAAATGATTTCATTCATTTATCTTGATGATAATTTCATAAAAAATGCTGTAAGCCAATGAATTATTCGTTGTTGGTAATGATATGCCTGCGTTCAACTAGGACATTCAGCCCTTGTGGCGGGAATGATGATTAAATAAACACATCGATGGAAATTTTAACAATTGGAGGTATATTATGGGTAAGGGCTTATTATGGACAGCCACTTGTGTAATAGTAGTTTTACTTGGGTTTGGTAGCTACTATTTTATTAAAGAAATAACAAACTCTATGGCATACAATAAATTAGTAGATGAGTATAAAAAGCCAGAACCAATTGAACATATAGAGGAAGAATATGATGTTATTGTCATCGGTGGTGAACCAGAGGGTGTGGCTGCGGCTGTGGCTGCTGCTCGAAATGGTGCGAAAACATTGCTGGTCGAAAAACGACAAGAGTTAGGTGGATTATTTACATATGGTATGCTGAATTTCCTCGACATTCCTCGTAATGGCCATAACAAATCGATTAGTGAGGGAATATTTAAGGAATGGCATGAGCTTGTTAGAGGGAATGACGCTTTTGGCATTGTAGGTGCTAATGCAGCCTTTAAAAAGCTGATCGATGAAGAGCCCAACTTAACTTTATCCGTGCAAACCGAGGTTGTGAAAGCGAATGTCAAACAACAACAATTAACGTCTGTGGAATTAAAAAATGAGTACGGTACATATGTTGTGACGGGGAAATCATTTATAGATGCTACACAGGATGCTGATTTTGCTGCCTTGTCGGGCGTTCCTTTCTTTGTGGGTGGAGAAGATATTGGCATAAAGGATAAGCGTATGGCTGTGACGTTAATGCTACATTTAAAAAATGTCAATTGGGATGAAGTCAAAAAAGCGGCTAATTCTGGTGTATTTGGCGGTGCTAATTTAAATCATACGGTGATGTGGGGCTTTACAAAGCTGCATGATGAATACAAGCCATTACAAGAGGGCACAAGATTACGAGGCTTAAACTTAGCTCGTGTAGATGATGAATATTTCATCAATGCCTTACAGATTTTTGGTATTGATGGCTTGAATGAATCCTCAAAACAAGCGGCGATTGTCGCTGGGAAGAAAGAAACGTTACACATTCTAAAATATTTACAAACAAACTTCCCAGGGTTTGAAAAGGCTGAAATTGTCAGCTATCCAGAAGAACTCTACGTCCGAGAAACGAGACACATTTGGGCAGAGTATCAATTACCAATGGCAGACCTGTGGAAAAATAGTGATCAGTGGGATAGCATTGGCATTGCCTCTTATCCAGTCGATGTGCAAGCGCAAACGCCTCATGATTACGGCTATGTGATCGCTGCACCAAAGCAATATGCTATTCCTTTCCGTTCGTTAGTACCGAAGGATATTGATGGCTTACTGGTTGTCGGACGCTCTGCTGGTTATTCATCACTTGCAGCTGGTAGTGCACGTATTGTTCCAACAGGGATGGTAACTGGTGAAGCGGCTGGGACTGCAGCTGCTCTTGCACAGAAGCACGATGTAACCTTTAGAGACATGAGTAAGGATAAACCATTAATCGCTACATTACGAAAGCAATTGGCTAAACAAGGTGCCTATGTTGATTCATTTTCAATTGAGTATCCATATCAAGGAGAATGGTATGATGAAGCCATTCAAACGCTCATTAATTACGGCCTTGTAGTGGGCGGCTATGATAATGACTTAAAAGTAGACAGTAAGGCGACGAAAATAAAGTTTGCTAAAATGTTAAAAGAGAGTATGTTACGTGCTGGTGGAGAAAGTGGATCAGGAATGAAGGACCAACTCGAAATTGTCATCAATAAGGTTTATAATCAAGGTGATGAAGCTATTGAGCGAGATGAGCTGGCTCAATATTTGGCCGACGTCCTAATCGGTGAATCCAATGAGACTAACTGGGATACATTAGTAGAAAAAGGAATTATCACGGAGAAAGTAGCGAAGAAAGTCTCTGACAATAAGGAATTAAAATTAAAAGAGATGTATGCCATTATGGCTGATGTGATTCAGTATGTAGAAAAAAAACGTTCCTCCTTGTGAGGAGCGTTTTTTGCTGAAATGGCAACGTAAAAAATGGTTGACGCCAATAAGGAAATCCTGTAATATATGTCAAAATCATAGAAAAATTCGATGAAAAAGAGAGTAATTGATGGGATGACTGGCAAGCGAGTTAGGGATGGTGGGAGCCTAATGCAGGAACCATGAATGAAGCGCACTTTGGAGAAGGTTCTCGAACAAGTAGTAGAGAATAGCGGGGCGTCACCTCGTTAACAACGGAAAGTGGTCATGTTACATGACAACTAGAGTGGTACCACGGGATTATCATGCTCTCGTCTCTAATTATAGAGGCGAGGGCTTTTTTATTTGAACAGGAGGAGGAGTAAAATGAATCAACTAATCGCCAACAGTATAGCGGTCGCATTAAAGCAACAAATAATAGGAGAGGAAATAGTGTCATTATTAGAAAAACCCAAAAGTTTGGAGCTTGGGGACGTAGCCTTTCCATGCTTTACTCTAGCAAAAGTGTGGAAAAAATCACCGCAAAGTATCGCAGCACATATTGCAAGTCAAATAAATCATGACAGCATTGAGCGTGTGCAAGCTGTTGGTGGCTATGTTAATATTTTTCTCGATCAACAAAAGGTGACCCAACAGGTGTTAAGCAAGATTCTGCGCGACAAGCAACAATATGGTACTACTCCAACAAAGGTGGGAGCGGTCGTCTTGGATTTTTCCTCTCCTAATATCGCCAAGCCTTTCTCAATGGGACATTTACGTTCAACGGTCATCGGCAATGCCTTAGCAAATATTGCAGAAAAAAATGGCTATCAAGCCATTCGTATTAATCATTTAGGGGACTGGGGTACACAGTTTGGCAAGCTTATTGTTGCTTATCAGCTTTGGGGTGATAAACAGGCCATTTCAGCGTCACCGATAGAGGAGTTATTAAAGATTTATGTGAAGTTTCATGAAGAGGCAGAGCAAGACCCAACGCTCAATGAACAGGCTCGTGCCGCCTTTAAAGCATTGGAGGACGGTAATGAAGAGGCACAGGCATTATGGCAATGGTTCCGAGATGTGTCATTCGTAGAATTTCAAACAATATATGAGCTATTAGGAATTCATTTTGATGGCTTTACAGGTGAATCCTTTTACAATGACAAAATGCCATCCGTTGTAACAGAATTAAAAGAAAAAGGGCTCCTCGTGGAATCAGAAGGTGCGTATGTTGTGGAGATGGAGGAGATGCCTCCATGTTTAATAAAGAAAACGGATGGGGCCACGCTTTATGCGACGCGTGATTTAGCAGCTGCCCTGTATCGCCAACAGCACTACCAGCCCCAAAAGATGTTCTACGTTGTTGGCAATGAGCAGTCCCTCCACTTTAAACAACTTTTTCAGGTCATCGAAAAAATGGGCTATCCTTGGGCAAAGAATTTGCAACATGTGTCATTTGGCATGATGCTGAAGGATGGTAAAAAAATGTCGACGCGTAAAGGCAAAGTGGTGCTATTAGCTGATGTACTAGCAGAAGCTATAACGACAGCACAGCGTAATATGGAGCAGAAAAATCCTTCTCTGCCTAATAAAGAGCAAGTCGCAAAGCAAGTGGGGGTTGGAGCGGTAATTTTTAATGATTTAAAAGCCCATCGTCTAAACGATATTGAATTTTCAATCGAGCAAATGATGAATTTTGAAGGCGAAACAGGGCCATACGTACAATATACATATGCACGTATTTGCTCTATTTTAGATAAAGCGAAAGCTCCGACTCAAGATATATTATTCAAATCTTTAGGAGAGCAGGCTTGGCCGATGATCCTATTATTAGAACAGTTTCCTAAAACGGTAGCTATGGCTTTTGAGCAGGCTGATCCGTCCCAAATAGCGAAGTATGCCTTACAACTGGCACGTTTATTTAATAAATATTATGCACAGTACAAAATATTAGCAGAGGACGAACAGCAAGCATCCCGTCTTGCTCTATGTCAGAGTGTTGCGATTGTTTTAAAAGAGTCATTAGCCTTATTAGGTATTGAATCACCTGAAAATATGTAAGAAGCATTAGCCATTTAAAGATAAACTGTCCAATCATTGACCATCCATCGAAAACATGATAAAAGGATAGAGGAATCCATGCAAGCTTTTCATAAATAAAGGCAGCGTATTAATAGAGAGGATCAAACAAATGGCTAAAAAACATTGGACCGTATCACTCACCTTCGTGGTCATTAGTACATTTTTTGTAGCTCTTAATATGAGACCAGCTGTCACGGGAATAGGACCGCTTTTTAATATCCTCATGACATCCTTACAAGTCTCGAATACAAGCATGAGCTTTCTCACTGCTATCCCCGTTTTTTGTATGGGATTATTTGCACCTTTGGCTGTCCCGCTTCAGCGAAAAATGGGCACGAAATCAGCTATCACCCTTTTAGTGGCGATCCTTGTCGTTGCGAATGGGCTACGCTTTTTCCAAGCAAGTTATCTCTTGCTCATCGTGACAAGCTTTGCGGCAGGCTTAGCGATTGCAATGATTGGTCCTATTCTAAATGCTTATATTAAGAAAAAGTTTCCAGAACGCTTTACGACAGTAGTCGGTATCTATTCATTCGGTATTGGCGTAGGGGCTACCTTAAGTGCAGCCTTAACCGTGACTTTTTATCAGGGTTTCAGTAATAGTTGGACAATCGCCCTTGGCATGTGGTCAATCCTTGCTATAGTTGCTCTCGTTATCTGGCTAGCGGCAATTCCATCCGAACACAACGAGCAACTCCAACAAGTAACTACGTCAGAAGAAGTCCGTAATCCGTGGACATCTAGACGTGCCTGGGTAATTTTACTGTACTTTGGTTTACAAACATCACTCTTTTTCTCAATTATGTCATGGCTTACGCCGCTATTGCAGGATAAAGGCCTGTCATTAGAGGCATCCAGTGCCATGCTAACAATTATGTCTATTGTACAAATGATAGGTAATATGGCGGTCCCAATTCTCATGGAAAAATGGCCAAGTCGAATGGCCTGGCTACTAGTGTTTAGCTTTGTTGGCGTGATTAGTTTTATGCTACTCTGGCTGACAGCGGGTTTTTACCTATGGCTGGCTGTTTTATTAATTGGTATTGTGCTAAGTGGGCTATTTCCAATCGGACTATTGTTGCCTCTTGATGAAGCCAAAAATGATCAGGAGGCCACTAGTTGGTCATCTATGGTGCTGGCAGGTGGCTTTATGGTAAGTGCCATTATCCCCATTCTAATAGGCGTTTGCTATGACCTAACAGGCAACCATACATGGACGTATCTGATCTTTGTATTATTAATGCTCGGCATTCTAGTAACGACAGGACTATTAAGGAAAAAATGATTGTCAGAGACATGTGTCAGGTTGCACATGTCTTTTTATGTGAAAATTATTTTGAGGGTATGATATCCTTCCATCCTCACAGCAAATTTTGGCTTCCATCAATATTAATGGGTAGAAAGAAATGACTTTAAGGTAGTTGCTGCATTTTTCTAATATTATTCAATTTATAATAATATTATGTAAACTTGAAACATTACTAGTCCTTGATTATGATAGAGAAGAGAGAATGTAGAATAGAAAGTTTTGGTGAAGGTATGTATAAAAAAGTGCTCATTTTAGGAGCGACAGCTTTTCTTGTCGCAGGCTGCGACAGTCAAATAGGGACAGGATGGTTTCAAAATAAAAAGGCAGAGGTGGAAACAGAGGGAACTGTGACGAAGCAACAGGAAAAAATTGTCCCAGAGGTCAAAGTGATTGGAGAGCATGGTGTTGGAGCAGGCATTATTATCAGACAACAGGATGATCAACTGTATATTTTAACGAATGGTGCACTAGTGGCATCCAAACCAACTGCTCTTGTTCAATTTGGTCATGACAAGCTGGTAGCAGCAACTATTCATGTCATGTCAACAGCCTATAATATGGCCCTGTTACGAGTAACCTATCAAGCGGAAGTGCAAGTGCCTAATTTATATGAAGGAGAGCTAAGTCAGCTGGCTGTTTATGTGAATGGCTTACCCTATACGATTCAAAAATACCAAGATAGAGTAGCGGCCTATTATATAAAAGCGGAACAATCGATCCCTCTAGGAAGCCCTGTCATGGAGGCTGAAAACGGAGCCATTGTCGGATTATATTTTAATCGACAACAGCAAGGACAGTCACAGCCATACATATTGCCTATAAAGGAATTCCAAGCATCCATCGATGAATGGATTGAGGAGGGCATGACAGCCAGTGTACGACTTTCCCAATCGAAAAACTTATACCCCTATATTGAACAAGGGGATAAAGAAGCTGTACAGCAAGCCATCGAACAATATGGAGAAAATATATTTGCGTATAATACCGATGAAATTAAGCTATTTTTAGATACGTTTCACAAGTATTTAAAGGGGGCGGTGACAACCCAGGATGCAAGTGTTATGAAACCGATTGTCGGAACAGAGGCTATACAAGAAACCTTGGCTAGTATGGTTGCCTATTATGCTTCCAAGCAAGCCAAAATTCATTTCTCAGACACGGATATTCAGGCAATTCGCGTAGAAGGACAGCGTCTTATCGTCCAGGCTAAAACGGAATATATCCTGACGAATGCTGCTGGACAGGAGGCACTTGCCTACTCCAACATGTTGTATGAGTTAGAAAAAAATGAACAGGGCGAGTACAAGCTACTTGGTCTCACAAACAAGGAGTGAATTTTGCATGGAGCAAGCTAGACAAATGCTACAGCATCATTTTGGCTATGATACCTTTCGCCAAGGTCAAGCCCAAATTATTGAACAAACATTACGAGGGCAGTCAAGTCTTTGTGTCATGCCAACAGGTGGAGGGAAATCCATTTGCTATCAAATTCCAGCGTTAATGCTTGAGGGGTTAACCATCGTGATTTCGCCACTGATTTCACTGATGCAAGATCAGGTGGAGGCTTTACGTACAGCAAATATTCCAGCAGCCTATATCAATAGTACGCTGACAGCACAGGAAGTGGATGAAACCATGCAGCTTGCCAGTGCGGGTTATTTAAAGCTCCTCTATATTGCACCTGAGCGTCTGGAAAGTACGACGTTTCTTCAAGCATTGTCGAATTTATCTGTCCCTTTACTTGCGATTGACGAGGCTCATTGTATATCGCAATGGGGGCATGATTTTAGACCAAGCTATCGTTCGATCCACAAGCTTTTTACACTATGGCCACAAAAACCCACTGTTTTAGCGCTGACAGCCACTGCTACTCCAACAGTTTGTGATGATATTCGTCAATTGTTAGCGATTGATGAGCAGGCAACGGTCATGACAGGCTTTTCACGTGAGAATTTGGCACTTTCGGTGTTAATTGGTGAAAATAAAGAACGTTATGTAAAAAATTATGTACAACAAAATAAACAGGAAGTGGGCATCATTTATGCAGCTACTCGAAAAGCTGTGGATGCCATTTATGATGTGCTGAGTCGCTCTGGTGAAGATGTAGCAAAATATCATGCAGGTCTTTCAGAAAACTTGCGAATGGCTGAGCAGGAGCGGTTTTTAAAAGATGAGGCACGTATCATGGTGGCAACGAATGCTTTTGGTATGGGTATTGATAAAAGTAATGTGCGCTTTGTGTTGCATTATCAAATGCCTCGTAATATGGAGAGCTATTACCAGGAAGCGGGTCGTGCTGGCCGAGATGGTCTGCCAAGTGCTTGTATTTTATTGTATGCTTCAGGGGACGTTCAAACACAGCGTTTTCTTATCGAACAGTCACAGGATGAGGCTCGTATTACACAGGAGCTAGCTAAACTCCAAACAATGGTCGATTATTGCCATACTGAGGGCTGCTTACAGAATGCGATTTTAGCGTATTTTGGAGAAGTAGAGGAGGAGCCGTGTGGGCGGTGTAGTAACTGTATTGACGGGCGAGCAGTGACGGATGTGACAGAGGATGCGCAAAAGGTGCTGGCCTGTGTTGTGCGTATGGGACAAAAATTCGGTAAGACCATGGTGGCGCAGGTGTTAATTGGCTCTAAAAATCAAAAGATAGCTGAATTTGGCTTTGCCCGTTTATCGACCTATGGCATTTTAAAAGGACAATATGCCTCAAAGGATGTCTCTAACTTTATCGAATTTTTAATTGCAGAGGGCTTGCTGGCCGTGAAGCATGGTACATTCCCTACAATTTATGTATCAACTGAAGGCAAGGAAGTGCTACTTGGTAATCGACAGGTCATGCGCAAGGAAGCTGTCACAGTGAAGAAGCTAGTGGATAATGATCCATTATTTGAACACTTACGGGTATTACGCAAAGAGATTGCCGATGAGGAAAAGGTACCACCATTTGTTGTATTTTCCGATAAAACGTTACGTGATTTATGTGATAAGAGACCAACTGTATTGGAGGATTTACGACAGGTGAGTGGTATAGGGGAAGTAAAATTTGAGAAGTATGGTCAACGCTTTTTTGACGCACTACAATCGTTTTTAGAAGCCTCTATTTAATAAATTTGTTGCGATTGTATAAAAGAGAGATGTCTCCAGCTTGTGGGACACCTCTTTTTTATTATTTTTCCCAATGCTTTGTAATGAACGTATCACGCCCAGAAACAGCCCGGTCTTGCTGATAGTGTTCTGTCTCTTTTTTATAATAATCCTGGTGATAATCCTCTGCTGGGTAAAAGCGTTCAGCATCGCGAATTTTGGTTACAATAGGTTTATCAAAGCGTCCACTATTGGCAAGTTTTTCTTTCGAGGCCGCTGCGATTTGCTTTTGCTCATCTGTATAGGTAAAGATTGCGGTAGTATAGGATTCACCACGGTCATGGAACTGTCCATACGCATCTGTCGGATCAATTTGCATCCAATAAATATCAAGGAGCTGCTCATAACTAAAAATAGCAGGGTCGAATTCAATTTCGACTACTTCTAAATGACCTGACGTTCCTTTTTTGACATCTTCATAGGTTGGGTTTTCTAAGTGGCCACCCATATAGCCTGAAGTGACTTTATGTATACCGTCCCACTCGACGAATGGCTTGACCATACACCAAAAACAGCCGCCAGCAAATGTCGCTTTTTCTATCAATTGAATCATCCTTTCTTTTGTGAAAATATTATAGCATTGTTTGACGCCAAACTGTGCAAATGGGTGTAAAATAACGTTTAGATAGAAAAACATGGAATAGTTCCTTTTTATAATGAAACTTTCTAGCTAATCAATCGTTACATTAACTATATCAAAATAGAGGAGTTAGTTGTTATGGAAGAGCAAGATTATACAAGACGCTCCCAACGTCCTAAAAAGCGTCGATTACGTAAAGGGAGAGCATTTTTTACACTATTACTATTGTGTATCATTGTGATTGTCGGCTATTCGGTCATGCAATATCGCAGCGGACTTGAGTTAGCCAACGATACTAAAGTTGCACAGGAAGAATTTACGGGTGATAGCATCAAAGGGGATATCGAAAACTATTTGATTTTAGGGGTCGATACACGTGGAGAGGAAAAATCACGGACCGATACAATGATGGTATTATCCTGGAATAAAGCAAACAACGACATTAAACTCGTATCCTTTATGCGCGATATTTACGCGGATATTCCAGGCTATCAATCCTATAAACTTAATACAGCTTACTACTTAGATGGTGTTCAGCTATTAAAGGATACATTGACAAATATGTTTGGCCTACCGATTCATCATTATGCACTGATTGATTTTAAAAACTTTGAATCCTTAGTGGATATTTTAGCCCCAAATGGTGTGGAAATGGATGTTGAAAAGGACATGTCTGAAAATATTGGGGTAGAGTTAAAGCAAGGTGTTCATCGTTTAAATGGACAGGAGCTACTAGGTTATGCGCGTTTCCGTCATGATGCAGAAGGAGATTTTGGGCGTGTTGCACGTCAGCAAAAAGTGATTGAAGCATTAAAAACAGAGTTATTAATGCCTACGAATATGTTGCATTTACCAAAATTTGTTGGTGCGGCACAGGGCTATATCACAACAGATTATTCATCTACTGAGGAAATGCAGCAAGTGCTTAAATTGCTATCAAAGGGCAAGGTAAACATTGAGAAAGCAACCATCCCTATCGAGGGGAGCTATCAATTCCAAAACTTTAGCCATGCGGGCGATTCCATTGTCATCGATGTGGAGCAAAACAAAGCCTTTTTAAGTGATTTTTTAGGTATTTCACTAGAGTGATGTTTCGCAAAAACCAGCATTATCCTGTAATATAAAGGTAGAGCATTTGGATTGGGGTGGATATATGGAAAAAGAGAGACCAAAAGAGCGTTCAAGCCTGTTAGCAACCAAGTTTATTCGTTTTTTAGGTGGTAGAAACCTATTATTTACACTGGTAATTTTATTACTGGTGGCATGTGTTATTTTTATGTTTAATCAAGTTTCCTTTATCTTTACCCCGCTACAAGTTTTATTTGAAGTAGTCATTTTACCAGGGGTACTAGCCGTCATTGGTTACTATTTATTACGCCCATTGCTGGCGATTCTAGTACGATGGCGCATTCCAAGAATATGGGGTATTTTAATCCTCTATATTGCGGTCATTGGTGTCATTACGTTACTTGTGGTGCTAGTCTATCCGTTTTTACGCGATCAGTTTACTAATTTAGCACAGGAATTCCCAGAGTACTTCATGGCATTTACGCAAAACATTGTAGAATTCCTAAATCATTCACGTTTTAATGAGTACTTAGATAAAATTAGTTTTAATTTTGATGAAGTTTTGAATAACTTCACAACGGATATGGTAAAAACAGTGAAGGATATGGCGACCAATGTAGCACAGGGTGTGGCATCTGGTATTACTGGCTTCCTATCAACGTTAACAGGTATTTTGCTTTCACTTGTAACGGTGCCATTCATTCTGTTTTATTTACTAAAAGAGGGCGAAAAATTACCGAAATTTATGCTGAAAGTGTGCCCACCACGTATGCGTAAAGAGGTAACTGACATTTTCCATGACATGGACAAGCAAATTAGTTCGTACATACAGGGACAAATTTTAGTATCCATGTGTATTGGAGCAATGGTGACGATAGGCTTCTTAATTATTGGCATGAAGTATGCTTTATTGCTCGGCTTCCTTGCGATGATTACAAGTGTGGTGCCCTATTTAGGACCCGTTATTGCGATCACACCAGCAGTCATTATCGCTCTTGTTACATCCCCATTGATGCTGATTAAGCTAGCGATTGTATGGACAATCGTTCAGTTAATCGAAGGAAAGTTCATTTCCCCGCAAATTATGGGGAAATCACTCAGTATTCACCCGATTACGATTATCTTTGTACTATTAACGGCAGGCTCGTTATTTGGAGTCCCAGGCGTTATTTTAGGGATACCAGGCTATGCGATCTTTAAGGTACTTGTCACGCATTTATTCAAGCTCTTTAAGCAGCGCTATAATCGCTACGAAGATGACGTTCATCAAAAATATGATATCTAACAAAACAGCTACTGCTAGCAACGCAGTAGCTGTTTTTTTGCTGTGGAAAATCGCATTATGCTATTCTATTAGTAGAGTTAAAACAAGGAGGGAAGGAAATGGCATACATACCGATCAATTTCCAAGAGAAATTGGCTAAATTTCAAGAGCATTGGTCTCCAAAGGTCATTGCTGAAATGAACGATTATCAATTCAAACTAGTTAAAGTTCAGGGGGATTTTGTTTGGCATAAGCATGAGGATACGGATGAGGTGTTTATCGTCCTGGAGGGGCAATTAATTATCGAATTTCGAGATGGTCAGGTAAGCTTGCGTGCAGGAGAGATGTTTGTTGTTCCTCGCAATGTGGAACATAAACCCTTTGCAGCTTCAGAGTGTAAAATTCTGCTTGTAGAGCCAATGGGTGTCGTGAATACAGGTGAGGAGCAATCAGCGCTTACCGCTGAAAATGATGTGTGGATTTAACCTTCATAGAAAAACCCTTCCAACAAAACGTTAGAAGGGTTTTTTAATTATTGCTTTGCTAATAATTGTACTTGTGCTAAGCGATCCACTGCTTCTTGCAGAAGTTCCTTTGGTTGGACTAATGCTAAACGTAAATAGCCTTGTCCAGCTGTACCAAATACGGTTCCTGGAACTGTGACAACGCCTACTTGTTCAATCAATTGAAAGGCTAATTCTGTGCAATCGATAGCATAGGGATATTTAGCCCATACGAACATTCCCCCATCAGAGGGTGCTGCTTCCCAGCCTAAAGCTTCTAAACCATTCATCAGCGTTTTATGGCGCTCTGAGAAAGTGGCACGTAAGCTTTCCGTAATTTCCTCAGCGTTATCCAATGCTACGACAGCCGCATCCTGAATTGGCTCGAAAATACCGAAATCTAAATTTGATTTTAATTGCTTAATAACCGCGATCATTTCTGCATTTCCTGCGATATAGGCAATACGTGTTCCAGCAAGGCTAAAGCTTTTAGAGAGGGAGTTAATTTCCATACCGACTTCTTTTGCTCCAGGAGCAGCTAGGAAGCTAATAGGACCATCTCCCGTAAAATAGAACTCTGAATAGGCTGCATCATGGAGGACGATGATATTATACTTTTTAGCAAAGGCAATGACTTTTTCAAAGTACGCTAATGACGGCATTGCTGGTACAGGATTTCCTGGTAAGTTTAAAATCAATAGCTTTGCTTTCTGTGCAATTTCTTCTGGTACAGCGTCTAAATCAGGTAAATAATCGTTGTCGGCTGTTTGAGGCATGTAATAAGGTGTTGCGCCAGCTAAGTGAATCCCTGCGTCATACGCTACATAAGCTGGGTTTGTGGATAAGACGATGTCTCCTGGATCACAAAAGGCGATTGGTAAATGCACTAAGCCTTCTTGCGACCCAATTGTTTGAATAATTTCTGTTGCGGGATCTAAATCAACATTACTACGACGTTTATAGTAGCGACTCACCGCGTCATAAAAACGCTGTGTGCCAGTCAGTGTATAGCCGTAAGATTCAGCTAAACCTGCGCGATAGGAAAGATGCTCACGTATTTTTGCATGTGGAGGAAGATCAGGGCTTCCTAAGCTTAAGTCAATTAAGGTCATACCCTTTGCTTGCTGCTCTCGAGCAAAATTTTTCAAATCTCCGAAAATTGCTGGTTTAAATAATGACATTTTTTTAGATGGTACGATTTTCAAAACTAGTACACTCCTTGTAGTTGTATAACAGAATAGTAGTTCACATTTTATCATACTGAAGCGCAGAAAGGGACAGAAATTCTGAAAAAAGAAAATATTTATATAATGAAGAGGATGTGTGCATAGACTAGCGAAAAAAGATTTTCTACCATTGGGAGAAGCTACTATAAATTCCTTCAAAGAGGAAAGTGTATTATACTGAGTATAAAGCTTTTCAGGTGGGGTGAATCCTATGAGAACAGAACAAGAAATGTATGATTTAATCCTGGCTATCGCACAGCAGGACACTAGAATTCGAGCTGTTTACCTAAATGGCTCAAGAGCAAATCCGAATGGTCCAAGGGATATGTTTCAAGATTTTGATGTTGTGTATGTCGTAACAGACACAGCCTCTTTTTTACAAGATGACAAATGGATTCACGTATTTGGTGAGCGGCTGATGGTGCAGGAGCCTGATCGACTGGATAAGGGGCTTGGCTTGGACAAAGACTTTTCTTATAGCTATACATATTTAATGTTATTAAAGGATGGGCATCGCATTGACCTTCGCTTATTATCGACACAAGCTATGCTGAATGAGTATGGTCAAGACAAGCTGACAGTCTCTTTACTCGATAAGGATCAGCTTTTGCCACCTATCTCTCCATCTTCAGATTGTGACTATCATATTAGCCCGCCGACTGTGGGGCAATTTGCCAGCTGTACGAATGATTTTTGGTGGTGCTTACAAAATGTAGCCAAGGGTATTTGGCGGGACGAACTCCCATATGCCAAGCAAATGTTTGAGGAAACGACAAGGCAGTGCTTACATCAAATGCTCAATTGGTGGATTGGTCAGCATCATCATTTTCAATTATCTACGGGCAAAATGGGAAAGTATTTAAAAAACTATGTACCAGATAACTATTGGACATTGTATGTAAAAACCTATGCGGACGCAGACTATGCTAACATGTGGAATGCCCTGTTTGCGGCATGCACACTCTTTCGAAGTATCGCAAAGGAGGTAGCCCATCACTTTCAGTTCGCGTACCCTCATGAGGATGATGCTCATATGTCAGCCTATTTGAAGCATGTACGTTCATTACCAGCAGATGCTAAAACGATATTGTAAGGGGGAAGAGGGCAGTGAAGGTTTATTCATTAAGTGGACCAAGCGGCACAGGTAAAAGTACAAGTGCGCTTGCCTTTGCCCATAAATTAGGCGTAGAGGCCATTGTTGATGATGGATTACTCATTGTGAATGGCGTCAGGGTGGCAGGCCTTTCTGCTAAATTCGAAAAGAATACAATTACTGCTGTACGACGTGCCATTTTTACAGATCCAGTTCATCGTGAGGCTGTCCAAAAGGCGCTAGCTCATCATCAGGTACAATCTATTTTACTGATAGGCACATCAACTAAAATGACGAATAGTATTGCCAAGCAGCTAGAGCTGGGTCCGATTGAACACTATTATAATGTAGAAGATGTCCGTTCATTGAAAGAAATTCAAAAAGCACGCTTTATCCGTCAAACACAGGGCAAGCATGTTATGCCGATCCCATATAGACAAGTGGAGCAAAATTTCTTTAAACGATTGGTGCAAAAGGGCATGGAGATTTTTTCTTCGAAACGAGAAAAAATCGGGGAAACGACGATTGTACGTCCTGATTTTCAGCGGGAATATATAGAAATCAGCAAGCCTGTTTATGTACAGCTACTGACATACTGCTGTAGCCAACAGGCAATTGTACAAAAGGTCGAGCAAGCACAATTTATACTAGGGGATCAGGTTCAAGCTATCCTCACTATACAGGTGAAGTTGCCGATTGATTATCCATTAGCAGCGCGTTTAGTAGAATTACAACAAGCTGTGCAGCAAGATTTTTATCTACATTTTGGCTATGAATTAGATGCTATTCATGTACATGTAAAAACGGCTTTGCAAAAGAAAAAAGCTTAAAAAACAGGTACTCCGCTCGCACGTTGGCGTTAAGAGTACCTGTTTTTCATTTAGGCTGGCGCGTGAACTGTGGCTGGCGTTTTTCCACAAAGGCACGACAACCCTCTGCGAAATCACTGCCTACAAATGGCGAAGAGCCTTGCCATAAGGTCGGCACACTATCGAGAC
This sequence comes from Lysinibacillus sp. G01H, assembly GCF_028872195.1. Classification (NCBI taxonomy): domain Bacteria; kingdom Bacillati; phylum Bacillota; class Bacilli; order Caryophanales; family Bacillaceae; genus Lysinibacillus; species Lysinibacillus sp. G01H. The sequence goes on from NZ_CP118397.1 coordinate 2,244,315, forward strand.
ATTCTTGAACAGATTGCTTCACGGCAAGTAAGGATTCAGGCGACATTCCTGCAACCAGCTTACCCATTCGAATCATGTATTTATTTAAATCTTTTTCAGCTACTAGGTAGTTAAGCATTCCAAGCTTGAAGGCTTCCTCTGCTTTAAACATTCGTCCTGTAAAGACTAAATCCTTGGTTGTGGCAGGACCGACAAGCTGGACTAAACGCTGTGCAAATTTGTTATTTAAGGTAATTCCTAATTTACCGACAGGAATGCCGAGCTTGGCCTTTTCAGAGCCAATGCGGATATCGCAGGCTAAGGCTAATTCCAAGCCAGCGCCCATCGCAGGCCCATTGATAACGCCAATCGTTGGAATTGGGAGGCGCTCAATGGTAGAAATGGTTTTTTCCATATGTACGAAGGCTTCTTCAGCTTGTTCAAGAGAAATGGCATTGAACTCTTTAATATCAGAGCCCGCTGTAAAGTTTTGGCCAGAACCTCGTAAAATTAGTACTTTATTTTTCGGGTTATCTAATACTTGTAGGGCAATCTTGGCTAATTGATCCCACATGTTTGCGGTTAAAGCATTTTTTGCTTGTGGTCGATGAATCGTAATAATCGCTAGTCCAGCTGTTTCTTGATAAATAATTTTCGCATCTTCTGCTTCCAGTCGAGTCGTTTTTACTTGCATATCGGAAAGCCTCCTACATGTTAGTGTCTATCTTTATTATATAACACAATTAACCTTAAACACGAAATGATACGAATTTTCACATAAAATTGCGTTGTTATACAAGAATGTAGGGAATAGTAAGCATTTATTGTACTACAACAGGGGAGCGGAATTTACTATTGTAAGAAAGTAAAAATTATGAGAAACTACTTTAGGAACATATGTTTCTTCAATACGTAAGGGGCATTTGAATGGTAGAAGCGGGTTCATGTTATAGAAATACAGATTATCCGACATTACAATATGATAAAATGAAATTGAACCTACGCACCCAAAATATAGTAAAATATAAATAACACACGCATAGCAAACAAGGAGGTGCCATATGGTTGCACTTAGGGACGCATGGAATAGCTACTATTTATTGCTACAATCTTTGAAAAAAAGTGCTGCTACAAAAAAACAATACAATATGGATGGACAGCAATTTTTAAATTTCGCCCATAAGCAAAACTACTTGTATGTAGATCATCAATTGAAAAATTTATTACAGCTCTACTGCGACTATTTAAAGGAAACCTACAGTAATAGCAATACTTTTAACCATAAAATAGCGACATTACGAGGCTTTGTAGACTTTCTTTTTTTACGAGAATGGGTGGAGCCTTTTGATTATCAGCCTATTTTACAGCCGAAAAAAAGACAAAAAGAGGCACTGCAAGCACTGACAAACAAGCAGATCATGCAAATTGCTAACGTATGGCCGACCTATTTCCAATATGCTAAAACAAAGGAGCATGCATGGCTGGCAAGACGTAATGGCTGTATCGTTCAAGTGTTGATGGAAACGGGTTGTAAGCCTGCCGAGCTCGTTCGAATGAAATGGACTCACTTTAATGAAGAAAAAGGGACTCTTTTTATTGCCAATCGAAATGGACGTCGAGAAATAAAGTGTTCACCGATCCTTATGGACATGCTGGCACAGTATAAAAAGAGACAGCCAATTTACATGAGCAAGAGGTAGGGGAATGGGTTTGGGTAAGCGAGGCAAGTTTAACGAAGCCGATTACTACGAAAACAGTTGAACGCATTTTTCAAACGATGTCACAAGATATAGGGAAGAATGTAAGAGCCACTGACTTGCGTTATACTGTGATGCAACGGGCGTTTCAACAGGAAAAAACATTGGAGCACATTCAACTAGAAATGGGCTATGTACGGAAATGGGTGCTAACAGAAAGACAGCAGCGTCTAGAATAAAAGCGTGCAGTAATCGCGATTTATCACCATTACTGCACGCCTTTTATAAATGATTCAATGCTTTGACATTTACTTTGACTGTTAAATCATGCTTGCCTCCTGTATATACCCCTTCCACAGGGCTAATGTCACTATAATCGCGACCAATACATAAAATAATATGGTTTTCTAATACTTCCACATTATTTGTGGGATCAAGACCGATCCAGCCGATACCTGGAATCATGACTTCTACCCAGGCATGTGTAGCGATATCTCCGATAAGGGCTGAGTTTTCATCGACATATAGATAGCCACTGACATAGCGAGCTGGTATTCCTTTCGCCCGTAAAACAGCAAGCATGACATGGGTGAAATCCTGACAAACACCACGTTTTAAAGCAAATGCCTCACTTGCTGTTGTGGTTACATCGGTCGCTGTCGGGTCATACTCAAAGCTAGAATATAAATACTGCATTAAATTAAGCGAAAAGAGCACAGGATTTTCAGCATGACCGATCGCATGATAAACTTCCTCTAATTGCTGCTCTGTCATAAATGTAAAATGTGTTGCTTTTAAATACGGTAAATAATGCTCATAGAATAGCTGTGAGTGAAAGATGGTCTGCATTTCGGGCGAATATTGAATACGATGAATAAATGGTGCACGCTGAATACTAACAATTGAAGATGTATGAATTTCTAGGATTTGATGTTGCTCTGGTATATAAAAAGAACCAACTGTATTGCCCCAAATATCCGTATGCTCACGGGTTAGGGAGGATGGCGTAATGGCAATTCGATAAGATAACAATCGCTGACGCTCATCACTACGCGGCTTTAAACGAATAGTATTCAAGCTTTGATCGACTTCAGACTCATATTGAAAAATATTTGTATGCTGAATTTCAAATTTCATCGTGTCCGCTTCCTTCTGCTTACTGACTTGCCTGTTGAAAGGGAGCTGTGGTGAATTCCTTTCAAGGTTGTACGCTGGGTTCATATAAATGATAGATTGTCGAAAAGGCATCACTAAAAGCCATACATTGAGACAATCTTTCCTCCATCATTTTTAGGGTTTCCTCAATAGTCATTTGCCAAAAATCAATATGATCGATTGCAAGAACAAGGCTACTAATATCCGACTGAAGCGTTAAAAATCGTGAGGATAAAGAATCGTGTTCAATAGCCATTATGGCTTCTTCTATTTTCTTTACACAGAACATCACAGAACATGGGAAATGCTCATCTTGAACTAAATAGCGAATGACCGTTAGTAAATTGGTCTGGCGATGCTTTCGCATGAAAGATTCTCTTGCTGCAGAAAGATCCAATAAAAAGGTACCATCATCCTCTAACAGTGACGTACCTGTTAGCTTCTGTTGTTCTAAGATTATAACGATCATCCGAATGGTTTTTTCTGCTCGTTCAAGCCATTTGCCGACCTGCATAAAATAGAAGGGAAGATCGCGATCCATCGAACCCTCAATTAACCCTGTCTCCATCCATAAAGTCTTTCGCACATCCTGTAAAAAATCTTGAAGGGCAATGAGTGGAATAGGTCGTTCTCTTTTTAGTATGGACTGTTGCTTTGTTAAATAAAAGGAATTTTGAATTTCCCAAAGTTCCGTTGGCATACTATCACGTGTAACTCGTGCATTTTCCCGAATAGCACGTAATGTGGCATGAAGGGCATTACCGTTTTTCTCAGAAAACAGAAGATAATCAATCAATGGGTTAACACGAATCGTTGTGTAATTTGCTAAATACTCCTCCTTAGAGGCACAAATATTTAAAACAGCCTCCCAATGATCAATATAATCATGTTCTTGCCCAGATTGCTCCAACATATTCAACAGCTGTACCTGTAATATATGTGCATTTGTTTGTGTACGTTCACTATAACGTGCCATCCAGTACAATGCGTCGGCTACTCGACTTAGCATGCTGCAATTCCTCCTTTAAAATCCACGTATCCTTTGCACCGCCCCCTTGAGATGAATTCACAACAAGAGACCCTTCTTGTAGTGCCACTCTGGATAAACCACCAGGCAACACATAGCAATCCTCACCCTTCATAACATAGACACGTAAATCAACATGGCAAGGATAAAATCGCCCATTCTGGAAGGCAGGTGCTCTGGACAATTTAATCGTTGGTTGTGCAATGTATTGATAGGGCTGCTCAACAATTTTTTGCTTAAATAAAGCAATCTCTTCCTTACTCGCATGTGGACCAATTAACATGTCATAGCCACCAGAGGCTCCTACGTTTTTAATAACGAGCTCGTGAATATGCTCTAGCACCCATTCACGCTGACTGTCATCTTCTAGATGATAGGTTTTCACATTTGGTAGAATAGGTTCTTCCTGTAAATAATAGCGAATCATCTCAGGCACATAGGCATACATTGCTTTATCATCTGCCACTCCATTCCCAACGGCATTCAAGATGGATACATGACCAGCTTGATAAGCAGCCATTAAATGTGGAACACCTAATAAAGAATCCTCACGAAAGACAGTAGGATCTAAAAAGTCATCATCAATCCGACGATAAATAATATCGATTTGCTGTAGGCCATAAATGGTTTTCATATAGACCTTTAAATCCTGTACAACTAAATCGCGGCCCTCCACGAGCTGGATGTTTAAATGCTGGGCTAAAAAGACATGATCGTAATACGCAGAATTGTACATGCCTGCTGTCAGGAGTACAGCTTTAGGCTCTCTTTCTGCTTGCATGGAAGGTGGGCGATGGGCAAGAAGTGCTTTTTTCATATAAGCCATTTGTTTATCAAGAGGTCGAATCGTATGCTTGGAGAAAAATTCTGGGTATACTTCCTTCATCACATCCCGATTTTCAAAGACATAGGAAATGCCAGAAGGATTGCGTAAATTATCTTCGAGTACATGATAATCGCCTTTTTCATCCCGAATTAAATCAATCCCTGCTAAAAATATATGATTCGCAATTGGTACTTGAAGTCCTCTCATGGTTGGTTTGAAATAGGGATTATTTTCAACAAGCTGTCTCGGAATAAGACCATCCTGAATGATCTTTTGTTGTCCATAAACATCCTGTAAAAATTTGTTGAGGGCTTCCACGCGCTGTTTGACACCTGCTTCAATCATGGCCCAATTGGTTTGAGGAATAATAATTGGGACACAATCAAAAGGCATGGTACGTTCTGTTCCATCTTGTGCACCATATACGGTAAATGTAATCCCTTGTCTGAGAAAGCTTGCTTGCGCTTGACGGTATTTTTCTTCAAGTTGCTCCCGCGAAAAAAAGGTTAGCTTATGATGAAAAGATCGATAATGAGGCTTTGGCTTATTGCCATCAAACATTTCATCGAAAAACAGACTAGAATCATATAAATTCATCATATGGATCGCCTCCGAATTCAAGTAGTAGAGAAAACATGTTACACTGTGAATAAATACATAAAAGGAGCTAACAACCATGACCATCATTAATTTAATGCAAGCGTATGAATTAGATAAACTATCCAAATTACATTTATCAGACGAGGAAATTTTACGAGCTTTGCGTTCGGGGGATGTATCAGCTTGGCAAGAACAAGTGCCAAACTATGAATTTAGCGAGACAATGGCTCTATATCAGGAAGGGGAACAACAGTTCTTAGATGCATACCATGGCCATTATCGAATCAAGTATGTAACATTACCAGGCATCCAACGTTTATTGCAGCTACGCTTTCAATTAGAAGAAGGGAAGGATTACCAACTAGTAGAAACAGGTATCCAGCATTTAACGTGTGATGAGGAAACAATCACAAGACTTCAGCAAATGTTATCGACAAACTGGTCACTAACAAAACAAGAGGATGGCAATTATTCAGTTTTTGTAAAATAATGCCATGTGTGTTGTGAGACGAATTGACATGAACAGTTACCCATCTATTGTTTTTTCGAAGCGTCTCACAAAGCAAATAAAGTCTACTAGATTTTAATATTCATTTACCGTGAACTTTATGCCTAAAATCCTATAACTGTCACAAAATAGTTGTAACAAAAATCCTCTTTTTAAAAAGGGGTTTTTTTATTACCTTCGAACAGAACATTTGTTCTAACGTACGAAAAAGGGCATTTTTTTCAATAAAGTTCCCAAATTTATATTTGGGAACGTTTTTTATGGTAAAATAGAGCAAATAGAGGTGATGAGCATGCAAAAAATGAAGCAACCAAAATTCATGAAGGATTTTCTTGTCTATTTAACAACCATAAAAGGAAAGTCTCAGCGCACAAGAAAAGAATATGAATATGACCTGACCTTATTTTTCCGCTTCCACAAAGCTGTCCAGGAGGACTTGGATATAGAGAATTTAGCTACCATTGATATTGGTACTATTACAATAGAAGAAATTCGTGAAATGACATTAGAGGATCTTTATTTATTCATGGAATATTGTGAAGTACAGCGAGGTAATTCTGCTGCTGCAAGAGCACGAAAAGTGGCCACATTAAAATCCTTTTTTAAATATTTAAAAGGCAAACGTCGACTTATCGAGGAAAATCCAGCAGATGAATTAGAGACACCAAAGATAGGCAGAAAACGACCTATTTATATGAACCTACAAGAAGCTACACAATTTATAGATGGGATTAAAAGCAATCAGGCATCCCCGAGAAATTATTGCATGATGATGTTTTTCTTAAATTTAGGAATACGTGTCACTGAGCTATGTCAGCTTAATAAAACATCCATTCAAGGACGTTATTTAACCGTAATGGGAAAGGGCAATAAAGAGCGCACCGTCTATTTAAATGATAGCTGTATGCAGGCACTTGCTGACTATGAAAACAGTGGGAAGACACCCTATAAGGGAGAAGGCGAGGAGCCACTTTTTGTGTCACAAAAGGGAACACGCTTTACAAGACAAACCGTTGCCAAAATTGTTAAACGTATTAATAAGCAATCAGGTCTTCAAAAAGAACGGCTTACACCACACAAGCTACGCCATACATCCGCAACGATGATGTATAAAGCAGGGGCAGATATCCGTAGTTTGCAGCACATTTTGGGGCATTCTAGCGTCGCAACCACGCAAATTTATACCCATGTTGAAGATGAGCAGCTACAGCATGTTTTAGAGAATAATCCATTTAATATTGTTCGTGAAAGATGATTTTCTCCCCTCCATATCGAATATATAGAAGAAGACCTAATGAAAGGGGAGCCAAGGATGTCAAACGTCAAAGAACATCTCGATACCACAAGAACACAATTACTTCAGGAAATTCACTTATTGGATGATACAGCCTTTAATAAGAAACCAGATGCTCAAAGCTGGAGTGTGGCACAAATCTGTCATCATCTCGTATTAGTAGAGGAAGCAACAAAGAAAGCCATTACATGGGGATTAAAGGCAGAGGAACAGTCAACACCCGCTCGAAAAAATGTTCAGCTCATCTTAGATCGATCAAGAAAGTTCCAAGCACCGCCTATTGTAGAGCCAGCAGAAGAACCTTTCACTGTTCAAGCAATGCTAGATTTACTAGCTACAACAAGAAAGAACCTCCTCGCCTTTTTACAAACAATTGAGGAACCTGAAGCATTAGCTAAGCGCGCTGTGCAGCACCCAGCTTTAGGCGAATTACCACTCGATCAATGGATTGAAATGGTCTATTTGCACGAGCAACGTCATATCAAGCAATTACAAGAAATCGTTAAAGAATAACATGTATGAAAGGAATTTGGCCACAGGAGATGAGCTAAATTCCTTTTATTGTTATTCAATTTTTCTGTTATAATCTCTTGACGTGCTACATAATCTGTTATATATTAAATAAAAATAATAACAACTGTTATAAAACAGTTTTCGTTAGAGGAGGAAATATAAATGTCAAAGTATCGTGATGGTTATGAATTTTATTGTGAAATGTGTGAGCGCTATGGATTGGAGCCAATTTCTTTCCGTTACTATGTATTACAATTATCACAGCAACAACTTTCAGCTTACAATATGCAAGCAAAACAATTAGGAATTTAAAAGGAGTGATTATGACGGAAGCCGCCGTGAATATTTTATGAAAAGCCCAGCCATACTAAATAAAATGGTCTGGGCTTTCGTAATTTCAGCAAGAAATTTCAGATAATTCATTGACAAGTACAGTAGCCTGTTATATATTTTTAAACAAATAATATTTCTGTTATATAACAAAAAATAGACATATAGTAGCAAATGTGAAAGGAAGTTATGAGGATGACAGATTATCGAGAAGGTTATGAATTTTATCGTCAAGTATGTGAGGAGCATGGGCTAGAGCCTATTAATTTTCACTATTACATTTCAAGTTTATCCCAAGAGCAATTAGATGCCTACAACATGCAGGCGAAATCAATAGGGGGTTCAATAGAATATGAGGTCTCTTAACATATAAAATGCCTTACTTCCTATGTGGGACAGTAAGGTATTTTACTTTAACAAAAATTTTACAAGACATTAAAACTTATTATATGAAACTTTTAAATTTTGTATTAAAAAGATAAATAGCCTAAATAAACTATTTAACGTAGTCCAAAAGTATTAAATAACTATATATTTAGACATTTACAAGGAGGTTATATCCACTAATTTTTGTCTATTTTATTAAAAACTATCAAATACAGCTTTGAATGTTTTTGAGATTTGGGTTGAATTAACTGCTTTTCTAAGACTATAATATAATTACATAAAAAAGGGCGATATACCACAACTTTATACCTCGCTGTAAGATAAAGCAAAAGTACCAAACCCTTCATATTTTAATGAATGGAGAATGAAAATGATGAATATCACGCCTAGTAGTGTTAATCAAATGAACTACAGTCTAAAAGAATTACAAGATATCTTTTCCGCCATGAATAGTTCCATCATTGTAGCGATTACAGATCGTACCGGAAAAATTACATTTGTTAATGATCATTTTTGTAAAATTTCGAAGTATACGCGTGAAGAATTAGTTGGTCAAGATCACCGTTTACTAAATTCAGGCTTTCATCCCAAATCTTTTTTTAGAGAGATGTGGAAAACAATCGGTAATGGCGATATGTGGAATGGCGAGGTGTGCAATCGTGCGAAAGATGGCAGTTTATATTGGGTGAAAACAACGATTATCCCGTTCCTAGATGAACGAGGAAAGCCGTATCAATATATTGCCATTCGCGTAGATATTACAGCGCAAAAGGACATTAAAAAAATTACTCACATTGCCTATCATGATGAACTAACAGGGCTACCAAATCGTCGCAAATTAGAACAGCGTTTAGAAAATGAATTTCATCAATCTCGACGTACAGGAGAGAAGTTTGCGTTATTTTTCATTGATGTGAATCGTTTCAAACATATTAACGACGGACTTGGTCATATTATCGGCGATATGTTTTTAGTGGAAATGTCGAATCGTCTGCGCAATATTGATCATACATCAAATTCTTTCTATCGCCACAATAGTGATGAATTTGTCATGATTTTAAATGATGTCAGTCGCATTGAGGAAATGGCTAAGGAAATTATTAGCGTCTTCAATGAAAGCTTTATTGTCGACACCTATGAGTTTTATGCAAGTATCAGCATCGGCATCAGTATATTCCCAGATCATGCAAACTCTGTGGAAGAATTATTGAAAAATGCGGATATTGCTATGTATGCGGCAAAATCTACACGTGGTAACCAATATCGCCTCTATCGCGATAATATGGACGAGGCCAATGATAAATGGCTTTTACTAGAAACGAAATTACATCAAGCATTAAAGCAAGATCGTCTAGAATTACATTATCAGCCTAAGATCGACTTAAAAACGGATTCTGTTATTGGGATGGAGGCATTGCTACGCTGGTATGACCCTGTATTAGGTCATATTCCGCCAGATCGTTTTATTCCATTTGCAGAGGATTGTGGCCTGATTAATGATATCGGTGTATGGGTTTTACGTAAAGCCTGTGCTCAAGCTCGTCAGTGGAATGAAGCACATGAACTATCATTGCGGGTAGCTGTGAATATTTCACCAATTCATATTAGTACAGGTGGCTTTGTGGATATGGTGCGTAGTGTCATTGCAGAAACAGGCATTGACCCTAATTTATTAGAAATTGAAATTACCGAGATGAGTATGCTTGATTATACGGAAGATTTAATTGATACCATCAAGCAATTACGAGAACTAGGTATAACTATTTCATTAGATGATTTCGGGACAGGCTATTCATCGTTAAATTACTTAAAAAAATTCCCGGTGGATGTGCTTAAAATTGATCGTGCCTTTGTCCGTGATATCGTACCTGAGAAGTCTGGAATCGCTATGATTTCAGCCATGATTTCATTAGCACATGCCTTAAACCTACAAGTAGTAGCTGAAGGTGTAGAGGAGGAAGCTGAATTAAATGTTCTGCGTGAGCATGGATGTGAGTATGTGCAGGGCTATTATTTCAGTAAGCCTTTATCTGTAGGAGATTTTACGAATCTCATTGTTAATACTGTCACAAATAAATCCAGTTATTAATTGCTATTCCTGAATGATTTTGCTAAAGTGGGATAAAGTAAAACTGTTAACATGATAAACCCTTTGATGATGTGGCCAAGTAAGTAAGAATTGTGAAACAGAAAATATAGCACCTGCTGAGAGCTATATCACCGCTTCTTGACTGAACACCTACCACGGAGATGTTATGCAAACATAACCGAGTCGTTTTCGTTACCAAACGTGAGAGGGCTTTATATTCTACTTAAAGCTAAATCAAGGTGGTACCACGTCGTTCCAGCACAAAGACGTCCTTATTCTGAGGACAGCTTTGTGCTTTTTTTTCTTGCTTCAGCTAAATCTTCATACGGGTTGAACAAGTATTCATTTAACACAATTGGAGGAGAACACATGTCAAAACAACTAGAAGATTTTTCGAAATGGTATATCGAGACCATCCAAAAAGCCGATTTAATGGATTATACACCTGTTCGAGGCTGTATCGCCTTTAAGCCAGACGGCTATGAAATTTGGGAGCATATTCAGGAGGAGATGGATCGTCGCTTTAAAGAGACAGGACATCGTAATGCCTATTTCCCAATGCTTATTCCTGAATCCTTCTTCCAAAAGGAAAAGGATCATATCGAAGGGTTCTCACCTGAGCTTCCTTGGGTAACCGAGGCAGCAGGGGAACAATTAGAAGAACGGCTAGCCCTTCGTCCAACATCTGAGACGATGATTGGTCATCTTTACTCTAATTGGATTAAAAGCTACCGTGACCTACCAGTGCTGATCAATCAATGGGCAAATGTCTTCCGTTGGGAAAAGAAAACACTGCCTTTTATTCGTACCTCTGAATTTTTATGGCAAGAAGGGCATACAGCGCATGTAGATGAAACCGATGCTCGTCAGGAAACAATGCAAATGCTAGACATTTATAAAGAAGTCGTAGAACAGGTACTAGCAATTCCTGTCTATGACGGACAAAAAACCCCTTCTGAGCGTTTCGCAGGGGCTGTCGATACGTACTCTATTGAGGCAATGATGAAAAATGGCAAGGCTGTGCAAGCAGGAACATCCCATTATTTAGGAACAAAATTTGCTGAAGCCTTTAATATCAAGTATTTAAATAAAGCGAACCAGCACGAATACGTACACACAACATCTTGGGGTACTTCCACACGTTTAATTGGTTCGGTTATTATGGTGCATGGTGATGAGCAGGGACTTGTTTTACCTCCACGTATCGCACCAACACAAGTCGTTTTAATTCCAGTAGGGCCATGGAAAAAGAACCCTCAAATCATGGAGCATTTAGATGAGATTTTTGCAGCCTTAAAAGCGAAGGGTATTCGTGTACGTCTGGATGATTCAGACCAATCGCCAGGCTATAAGTTCAATGAATGGGAGCTAAAAGGCGTGCCTGTGCGTGTTGAATTAGGGCCACGTGACCTAGAAAACAAGCAAGCTTTACTGAAAGCGCGTGATGAAGAAGAAAAACGAACTGTCGAATTACCTACTATCATCACAGCTATTGAAGAAGAATTAACAACCATGCAAACGCGCTTATTAGAAAAAGCTCGTCAATTCCGTGAAGCAAATGCTCACACAACAATTGACACACTTTCACAATTGCAACAGCACATTGACACAGCAAAAGACAATGGCACAATCCCAGGCTGGGTGCTTGCTGGATGGTGTGGCGAGGATGCATGTGAAGAAAAAGTGAAGGAAGAGACGAAATACACATCTCGCAATATTCCATTCAATCCACCAACAACGAAAACCACATGTATTGGCTGTGGAAACGAAGCAAAACATACAGTTTGGTTTGCGCAAGCTTATTAATTAATAAAGCCATATGAAGCAAGCCCGAACAATTATGAAGCACACTTGGTTGTTTTATAATTAGTTTGGGTTTTTCATGTTAAGATGGTGAACAATAACACGCTATGCTTTCTTCACGGAAACTCTTATACCAAATTTTAAAATTCTCACTCCTGTTTCTCCAGGCATTGATCCAACGAACAGCCTTCATCACTCATAATGGTGTTTCCTTCACTCTGTCTAAACCTTAGCGTATATCGCCAAGTTCTCATCATGATTGTGATAAAATAAAGGGACGTTTGCTTCTGAAAAATCCTAAAGAAATGAGGATATGAATGACAGTATTACAAGAAGTATTTGATAACTACCTTAATATCAAATTTAACCGGGGATTACCAGCTGTTCACATGAATGATTTCGAATATGTTTTATTAGAAGATACTAGCGCAGAGCTCTTTTTTATTGATCACGAACAGGGGACATTTTTGGAATGGGCAGAGGCATTTCAACCACAAAATCCGCATTATGTTCAAAAGCCAGACTGGCAGCCTATGCTTACATCTTTTTTCAAGCAGCTAGATGTTTATGATGAGCAAGTATGCTATTATTTGCTCTACACGATAAATGCAACAACTAGAATAATTCCACGGAACCCTTATAACAAGATGAATGATTTTATGAAAAACTATTGCTTCTTTCAACTTGCTCAATTAGAGCATATTACGATACTCAACAAAGAGCAGAAACAACAGTTAAAGGACTTTTTATTCTTTTTCTATCTGTATACCCATCCAGTGAATGAGGAAACGCTTTACGCTTTTTCGTTCAAAGAAGGAACTTTAATTCATGCTAAAACGAATATCAATATGGAGCAATATTTTTCTCATTATCATGATTATATTTGTAAGCATAAGCATGACCGAACATTATTAACACCACATGAGATAAATGCTTGCAAGAAGCTGACAATCGAACTATTGAGAAGCATCGAAGGAAAATCAAAAAGACTCGTTATGCCATTTGAAGATGGCATAGAGTACCTACATCTAATTAACAATATAGATGATTTTTTACATATGTTTAATCAAAATAATAAGGCATTCTATCAATTGCTTCATAGCTTTCTATTCGATCATCAATCGAATCCTTATCGTGAGCATTGCTTTAGTATGCTATTACAGAATTATGTCACTTATATTTTGACTTTTCACTTTGATGACCTTATTCAGTTAATAGCGTATTTCAATGATTCACCATCAATTTGTAGGATGATTATCAATAAAATTTTTGTCGATACCATCTTTATGCAAAAGATTTTGAAAGAGGGAAATATTAACATTAACAATTATCCATCGATCATAGAGTTTTTTGACGAGGATGCTAGAAGCATATATCTTGATGAACAGTAAAAGGAGACAAGGAAATGACCAACACAACAGGCTGGAAACAGAATGCACAAAATCGCACATTTATAGCTTCATTTAGTGGTGGCAAGGATAGTGTTTTAGCTTTATATAAAGCATCACAGGTGGGCCAAGCAATGGGGCTTATCGTGATGCTGGAGGAAGAAGGAAAACGTTCAAGATCCCACGGGATGCCACCTGCCCTAATCCAGGCACAAGCTGACTCTATTGGGCTGCCAGTCTATACTGCTGCAGCAAGCTGGGCTGATTATGAAGAAGTATTTGTAGGTTTATTAGTAAATGCAAAGCAGCAGGGAGCTGAAGTATTAGTAACAGGAGACTTAGATATGCCTGAACATGGCTGCTGGCACGACAAAGTCACTAAAAAGGTAGGTTTAAAGCTAGGCATGCCATTGTGGGAGATGAACCATCGTGAGGCTGTCGATGAATTTATTCACTTAGGATTTATTACAATGATTGTCACAGTCAACCTATCCTTGGGCATGACGGAGGACGATTTAGGGCGTGTGCTTACCCCTGATTATGTAAAGGAGCTTGAAGCCCGGAGCATTGACCCATGCGGAGAAGGCGGCGAATTCCATACGACCGTCATTGATGGACCTCTTTTCCAGCAGCCAATTGCGGTGCGTAAAGGTTCCATTATAAAAGATGGAGACTACGCCTTTTTACCTTTAGAGCTAGCATAAATTTACATCAGAAAACCCTTATTGCCATGCGCAATTCATAACAATAAGGGTTTTTATTTTGAGGTGTATTGTTATTTTTTTTATATATAATAAAATTATTACATATGAAAAGGTGATGAATTATTAACAGTTTTGGGTGCTTGTCCAATCCTTATCGATTAAATATTATTGCAATTCTTCATCAAGAAAAACAATATGTTAGCCAACTTGCGAGAGAGTGCAGATTTTATGAAAGGAGTTTTATTATATGTCATCAACAACACTTACCATATTTTCAGCGTTCTTTGGTTTACTTCCACTTCTAGTACTTGTTTTTATTTTTGTATTTGTTATTAGTATCTTTCGACGAGTGGAACGCCGTGCAGAGGAACGCCTAAAAATAGAGAAAGAATCAGCTCAATTGCAACAGCAACAGATTCAAGAAATAAATAAACGTTTAACAACGATTGAAAATATATTGAAACAAGTTGATTAGGAGTAAGATATTTTAACTATTTCTAGGTAAAAGGAATAATAGGTTGAATTCAACATTGGCTCATATGGACATCGACATCATTATAACATTTGTCTCTTGCTACGAACGTGGGTTATCCATAACAAATGAATAATTACCCGAAAGTACACAGGCTCTCCTCTGTACTTTTTTGTATTTCAGCTAGTTTTTCCTTGTAGGTATAGAACTCCTAACACTTTGACCAAAATAATATTTGACTGGACACTGATTGGTGTCATATAATTAAGACACCAATCAGTGTCCTATTAGAAAGGGTGGTGGTTTTGAATAACAATCATCAAGAGCGTGACGTTTATGTAGCCATTGCTGACCCTACAAGACGAAAGTTGATCCATTTATTGGCAGAGGTAGATGAGTTACCGCTTCACGAATTAACCGCTCAATTTGATATGGGGCGTACGGCTGTTTCGAAGCATTTAGCCATCCTGAAAGATGCAGGCCTCGTCATTGCACGCAAGGAAGGTAGAGAGACGAGATAT
The DNA here is from genome assembly GCF_028872195.1 of Lysinibacillus sp. G01H. Lineage (NCBI taxonomy): Bacteria > Bacillati > Bacillota > Bacilli > Caryophanales > Bacillaceae > Lysinibacillus > Lysinibacillus sp. G01H. The sequence goes on from NZ_CP118397.1 coordinate 2,259,608, forward strand.
CGATTGAATGCAGCTCCATTGAAAGAAATACAAGATTGGGTATCGTTTTATGAAGGTTTTTGGAAAGAAAGAATCGCGAAATTACAGCTATTATTGGAGGAAAAAAAATGAAACCAGATGTATCATTAGATTTTAAATTTACAAGTTCCATCGAACAAGTATGGCATGCTTTAACAGACTCAGATACACTAGCAAAATGGATCTGGAGCAATGACTTCCAACCAGTTGTAGGACATAAATTCCAATTCCGTGCTGAACCAAATGAATGGTGGGACGGTATTGTAGACTGTGAGGTACTGGAAGTGGAAGAGCCTCACAAATTATCTTATACTTGGACAAGTGCTGGCGAAACAACAACAGTTATATGGACATTAACACAGGAAGCAGATGGCTCGACTCAGCTTCATCTTGATCAAGGTGGCTTCAGCGAAGAAACGAAAGCGCGTCAAGGTGCAATCGAGGGAGCAAAATATGCTTGGACAAATATGAGTGCACAGCTTGAAAAAGTATTAGCGTAGTATAAATTAAATAACAGCAAGAAGAGCGCAATTCAGTAGCAAGAATTGTGTTCTTTCATGTTCAGTCCCATCTTTTAATTTTCTTAAATGGAAGGATAACTAAATGAAAATTAATGAACTTATTGCCAATAATATTAACCGTCTAGATGTCGTTTTATCCGACGATCAATCTTTAGCCATAGCAGGTTTGTCTGGTTCAGGGAAGACGACATTTTGTCAAACGATTGGAGAAGAATCCAAAAAACGTCTTGTTTCTTTATTGCCAAAGGCTGAATATCAATATTTATTTCCAAACATTATGGAAACGAACTTCAGTGCCATCAAAATGGAGGACATGCCCCTTGTACTTTTTCTAGGAAAATCCTCGATCTCTAGCAATCCACGTTCCACAATTGGTACTCATACAGGTGTTTTTAAAGAAATTCGTAATCGACTGGCAGATGAGTTTCAGCTATCGCCAGAGATGTTTTCCTTTAACAATGCATTAGGCTGGTGTCCTGCATGTAAGGGGCGAGGCACGACAAAAAATGTAGAATGTAAAAAATGTTTGGGTAAGCGCTATAGTCCAGAAGTAGAGCAGTATAAAATCACTTTATGGAATGAGCCCTATAGTATTTCTGATATTCATCATTTAAGTATAGAGGCCATCTATTCCTTATCAAAAGAATTAAATATCAGTGAAGAAAAACAGCATATTCTGCATAATATTATGCAAATGAATATTGGCTACTTAACCTTAAATCGTATTATGGGGACTTTATCAGGTGGAGAATTAACAAGGCTGTACTTAGCAGAATTCATGGCAACAAGCGAAAACACCGTGATTATTGTTGATGAAATTTCTGTGGGTCTTGACCATAACACCTTACTAAAAATTTTAGAGCAAATTCAACAACTAGGCGCAAAAAACCAAATTTGGTTGATTGATCATTCTGATACCGTGTTAGACACGGCAGACGAGCATCTATTCTTCGGACCAGGTAGTGGAAAATACGGAGGAAAAATCGTTGAAGAATCTCCACGACCAAAGCCTATCTATTGGGGACGAAATCCAGCAGCACCCATATCCTATTATCAATTCCGAGATTTGTATTGCCGTAATATCCAAATAGATGCAATAGACATTCCACAAAATCGACTTGTTACCTTTACAGGAGAGTCTGGTTGTGGGAAATCAACGCTTGTTAATGAGTGTATTGCTAAAGATTTTATCAAACGCTATCCAAAGGACAAACTCGTGATGGTTGGGCAAGATCGTAACCAATCCATTACGAGTCGTTCCACTGTCGCAACATTCCTCGATATTAAAAAGAAACTAACAAAATATAGTGAGGACATTGATGATATTTTCCAGCGCTCGATTGAAGATATTATCGATGAACTACCTAATGAAGATATCGCACATAAACGCTTAAGCTTATTGATTAAGCTTGGACTAGGCTACTTAACACTTGAGAGAAAAACGCAATCTCTATCGACTGGTGAATTCCAATGTGTGCATCTAGTCTCAGAGTTATTTGCCAACTCTCGTAATCCCCATACATTATTTATTTTTGATGAGCCATCTAAAGGGCTATCTCAGAACATTCTAAACCAATTTATCGATAGTGTAAGGGATATCCTAGAGGATGAATCTATCTCCATCATCATGATTGAGCATAATGCCTATATGCTGGAAAGCTCTGATTTTGTTGTTGACTTCGGTAAAAGACAGCAGGAGCCTGTAACACATCTAAATGTAGTTAGCCATGAAGATTATTTTAATCAGGATAATCATTCAAGGGTTTCAGCTCCATTACAAATCACATCTACGCTCGCATTAAGGAATGGCATTCAATACTTAGAAAACAACCATATTAGCTATTTCAAAAATGCGGAAAATATATATAAGGGTGGCATCTTAAAAAGCTTATCTTCCATGGCTCGTCTGATTTACGGTGAATATGAATCTAACAAAATTGCCCCTGTTGTTGCCATTGATTTGGAAAGACATTTATATAGCCAATATAGTTTCCTGTATGAAATAGGTGGTCTTATCAATCATATTGTGGCTGCTCATCCAACAAATAAGGATACGAGAAGCTTCGATTTTTATAGCCAAGAAAATCATTGTCCTAGCTGCTCTGGTCGATTGGAAATTGAAAAATTCGATTTTGATCTTGTGGTGCAAGACAAAAACGTGCCATTTTGGGACGGCCTACTACATCCCGATATAATGGAGGTTTTAAAATACTATCAACATTCTAAATTAGAATTTCTCTTTGAGCAGATTAAAATCGAGCTTGGTCAGGACATTAGTAAAAGCTATCATGATATGACTGAGGAGGAAAAGCATACATTTTTATATGGTTATTGGGACAAGTCCTTTTATGATAAGGCAACAAAATCCTCGAAAAAGTGGGAGGGCTTTAATTTTATCATTGGTCGTTATATCGTGATTTCAAAATCCATTATTAAAGAGCAAATGAAGGAAACAAGAGAAATGGTGCCATGCCCAATTTGTCATGGTTCTGTGCTCAACCACCAAAAGAAATTACGATTTGGGAACACAGATATTCGTAACTTAATTCGTCAACCGCTTGATGAAGTCATCAACATTGTAGGCAACTTACCACAACTAGAAAAAATCAAAGCCATCGTTGGCGGAGACATGTCACTGCTACAAGATGTTTCCTTATTGCCAAGGGAAACACAGGTATCCCTAAAAATGCTGGAATTAGAGCTGGCAAGCTTTGTCGGCTATGAAATCGTACTACAAAACGCTTTTCCTTTTTGGAACAAAATCAAAGATAATCTAGAGCGCATCAGCCATAAAAATCAAGTGACCATCTGTGATTTTTCCAATATACAGGAGACAAGAGAATTCATCATCGATCAATATTTTACGAATGGTAAATATAAAAAACTAACATATGTATATGAAGCATTTGGCTACAAGAAAATCGTAACCCAAATCAATAAAGTCAAAGCCAATCATTCCTGTCCATTCTGTAAAGGGAAAAAGGTGCTCTCAGAAGATGGACTGCATGATGGAGTCCATAAATTAACCGTGCCCTGTGTAAGCTGTGGCGCAAGTGGCATTAATGAGGAAGGACGCCAGCAAATCGTTGATGGCATTGATGTGGAAACATGGCTAACTGGTACTGTAAGCGATGTTGTGACAGAGGGCTCCCATCTTGAGGCCGTTGCCAATATTCCTATTTTTAATCGTATGCGCGAATTGAATAAGCAGGAAATGATGGCAGTCTATCAGTTCCTCCAATCAAATCACTAAATCATCAAACCCATGTGCTTCGGCATATGGGTTTCTTTCGTTGGACTAGAATTACTCACTCATTTTTCCACAAAAATTCATAATTCGTGTCATCTTTGATTACTATAAAGATAACAGTAATGGTAGTAAAAGGGAGGACATGGTTTGGTAAAAAAAGTGCTGTTATTCGGGGATATTGGCATTGATGATACGGTGGCATTGATCTATGCACGGCTTAATCAAGAAATAGAAATTGTGGGACTCGTTGCAGATTATGGCAATGTATCACGAGAGGATGCGGTATCCAATATTTATTATGTCATGAAATTGTTCGACTTCCCTCAAGGCATTCCTGTGATCTTAGGAGCAGAAGTACCCTTAACAGGAGAGCAGCCGACCTATTACCCAGAAATTCATGGTGAACGAGGTCTTGGACCCATCATCCCAAATGATGATCACGAATTAAAAATTGAAAACTTTTTTGAAATCATCAACATTATTGAAAGGTATAAGCATGATGAGCTAATTATTGTTAATATTGGGCGATTAACCTCACTAGCCACGATGCTTATCCTTTATAAAGAGCTTATGAAAAATATCAAGGAATTTTATATTATGGGTGGAGCATTTTGGGTGCCAGGTAATGTAACGACAGTGGCTGAAGCGAATTTCCATGGTGATCCCTTTGCCGTTAATATTGTGCTTACCTATGCAACGAATGTGACAATCATCCCTTTAAATGCGACACAAAAGGCCATTGTCACACCTGGGATGGTGGACTATATTGACTCCTTTGGCAAAACAAAAATTCTAAAACCCTTAATGGAATACTATACACGTTTTTATAAAGAACGGGACCCCTCACTTCTAGGAAGTCCCGTGCATGATGCGTTAACACTAATGGCAGTCATTTATCCTGACATGTTTATTTATGAGTCCTATCCTGTAACCGTTGTCGATAAGTTAGAAGGACCTGCAAGAGGGCAAAGTATTGCCGAGACAAGACCTTATGAAAATAATAATGGCGAAAAAAAGCATCGTATTGCTTTTGATATTCATTATGAACATTTTTTCCAAAACTTTTTATCGGTTATGACAGGGCAACCATTTCACTAGTTATTCAAAAACACCATCTCTTAAAATTGTAAAATCAACATGGACATTTACCTTCATGTCTTTATATATTTTTTGCCATTTATCCTTTGTTAGCTTAGAATGTCTTACTTCGCTTCGATATTTCTCACCAAAGCCAAAAATATCAGACTCAACTTCCTGACTATGAGCAATTACTCTACGTATTTCCTTTGACAATTTTTTCTCGATTGCTTTTTCCAGTGCCGCCACACTTTTTGGGTCCCCTTGATTGATATCAGGGTACACCTCTAATACTCTTGATTTGATTTTGATGTTCAGGTCAAATGTTGGCGTTTCCGCATCAACTAACTTCATATCTCGTTTCGAATGGATTGCATCAAAGGCTACCGTTATTTTATTTGCAGGCTTTTGAAGAATCTTGGAAGGGATATCTTCTTTTTCCAGAATGGTTTCATATAAGCCTACTTTAAAGGTATCTCTGACAATTTTTACGTAAAAGCTATCTTTTGCTGGAAGGGTACTGACCATTTTGCTGCCTTTAAAAAGAGCTATCCCACTTAATTCCACCAGCTCATCATCTCTTTTAATAATAGGCATGGCAAAATCTTTTCCAGATGAATAGAAATCATGGGCAATTTGATGAAGTGTAGAAGAAATCATGTATTCCTGCTTGACATTTTGTTCAATTAACCTAAAAATATGCTGCCCAATATCCTCAATATTTTGATATTCGTATTTCAGTAATGTTTCTGTTTCACCTTCCGCAATAGCCATAAAGATTCCATTGCTGACACTAGCATTTTCTAAGTTTGTATCAATATAATAGCGAAGGTCTTTTTTTGCCAATTCCTCTCCAAATAGGATGACTCTCATTTGACCAACCATGATTTTTTTTGAAAGCTTACGATTGGCTTCCATCCGATTTCCTTTACTCGTATCGTTTTCTGTAGACAGAACTTCCACATTGCTTTGAAATTCGGGATTTACTTCACGAATAACAGCTGTTGTCTTTATTTTATCCTCTGTTCCTACATCATAGCCGACTAAAGTAGTTAATCCAACTTTATCCAAAATATTGGTTTGTGCACATCCATATAAAAAAACAAAGGATAGAAGAATCATCCATCTTCCTCTAAGTTTGTTCATTCTTTTTCACCTTCTTTGATGTGAAGTTCTTCTTTAGTCGTGCTATTGGCCAAAGTAAAATAGGGTAGACAAAGATTACGTAAAAAGCAATCTGTCCAAACACCGTGTTAATTGTATTAATCTGTGTCCGTGTTTGAACCAATAATGTTCCAATTAAAACGATGAATGAAAAGAGCCAAACAAATGTCTTTTCACTTATCGGGAATAAACGAATTGCTCCGCGGTACGCAGCCCATAAGTATAGACATAGATTCGGTAAAATGATTAGCATCCAAAAACAAACAGCTACAAATTCAAAGCGTTCCATAAAGGGGAAGCTAATAAAACTAAATAATGTCAAGGTTGCCCATATCGTTTTCAATAGCTTGCCCTCACTGTAATAAGCAATGGACACCAGCATCACAGCTAAATAGATGATGGTTGTAGCTAATAGTCCTAAATGAACAGGTTTTCTGATTTTTTTCTTGTCTTTTACAAAGGGGTAAATCACGTTTAGGATTTCAAAGCCGATAATCGTAAAGGTCATTGATTGTGCCCCTTTTAAAATGGAGCGAATATCATTTTCTAAAATAGGGAGAAGACTTTCTACTGTAGCGTATTTCATCGGAAATGCTAGCATTGGGAAAATCCATAAGGAGAGAATGATACTAAAAAAAGACACGCCTACAATGACGCGAAGCCCTCCCGTAAAGGCATAAATAATAATAATTAATAAAGTTGCTGACAGGAACCAGGTCTCGATGCTAGGAAAAATCCATGCTTGTATAACTTCAATATAATTTCGTAAAACAGAAAAGAACGCCACGGAGCAATAGATGACATAAATTGCATTTAAAAAATTGCCAATCCATTTGCCAAAAATATCAATTTGAATTCCGTAAAGGTCATTAGAGCCGTAAATTTCTAATGTTTTAATCATACAAATGGTAACAACATGTGTGGCAATCCCAGCCAGTAAAACAGAAATCCATGCATCCTGTCTTGCATCCTGATAGATAATGCGTTGAAATCCCTGTATACCAACCCCAATTTGAGCACCATGTACCACAAAAAAAAGCAAATAAGCATTGATCATATCTTTAGGGCTAAGTTGTATAGGTTTTCCCATTTATTTCACCTTCAGTTCAACTTTTATCAGGTTTCACTGGCTCTGGGACAAATTTATGCTCATCCTTTGGTCTTGTCAAAGCAGGTCTTTTCGCTGTTAATGGGACAGGCATTCTAATAATACTATCCCGCATTTCCTTCAACCTCGGTGGATAGAAGGGCGACATGTAAGGAGCACCCAAGCTTGACTGACGTAACAAATGAATAAGAATAAAACAAAAAGCCAGCATGATACCATAAAAACCCCAAAATCCTGCAAGTATAATAATAGGGAAGCGAATAAGACGAATCACATTGCCCATCATATAACTTGGCGATGTAAAAGAGGCTAGGGCACTTAACGCAATGATAATCAGCAATATATTACTGGTAATCCCCGCCTGTACAGCAGCTGTTCCAATAACGATACCACCAACGATACCAATTGTTTGTCCAATTTTTGTTGGTAATCTGGCTCCTGCTTCTCTCAGTAGTTCAATAATAAATTCCAGCAGCAAAGCCTCAAATATGGGTGGGAAAGGAACCAAAGCCCTTGATTCACTTAATGGTACGAGAAAGGCTTGTGGAATCACTTCATAGTGAAATGTCAGAGCTGCCACATAAAACGGTGTTAAATAAACAGATAAAAAGAAGGCAGCCAGTCGTAATAAACGAAGAAAAGTAGCAATTTGCCACCTTAAATTTTGATCTTCTTGACTTTGAAAAAACTCAGTAAATCCTTGGGGGCAAACGATAGCCATTGAACTACCATCTACGAGAACCCCAATTTTCCCGTCTAAAATGCCATCACAAAATCTGTCAGGTCTTTCCGTCAAAAGCATTTGTGGAAAGACAGATAGTGAATTATCATCAATCATTTCAGCTAATACGGCACTATCGATAAGCTCATCGATATAAAGATCTGTGATTCGTTGACGCATTGTTTGAACCATTTGATCATTGGCAATGCCACGCATATATAAAAGAGAGACAGAGGTACTTGTCCTTGCACCAATTTTTACTTTTTCATTACAAAGATTAGGACTCACTATGTAGCGACGAATCAAGGAAACATTGGTAGATAGACTCTCATTAAATCCAACCTGTGTACCTATTACCTGCGATTCATTTTCAGGCGCTGACAATGCTCTAGACTCTCTGCTAGCGATATTGGCTAAAATAGTCTGTGGAAAACCATCTATGTGTATCACAACATGACCATTGACCATCAATTCTACGGTTTCCCTTAGTAGACCGGTTTGACTAACTTCTGCAATAGAAAGGGCCACCTCAATTGCCTCGGGGGTATCATGAGGCTTGCTCTGTAAATTAGCAATAATATCATTATTTAAAGTCTGATCATCAATCAGATTATCGATGTAAATAAGGGTGACGTTTGGTGGAAGAGATTTAATGATTAAATCGGCTGGATGATTCGTTGCATTTTTAATCGATTGAATAAAATGATCTGTGGCATGTGCAACTCTCACAAGATTTTCTTTAGGCGCCTCTTGAACTGGTTGTTGTTGTTTGTTGAAAGGTAGTTTAAATTTCATAGTAAATGGTAGGCTCCCTTCATTGCTAACTTCGTTTATAGAATAGGCTTTAAAGGGGTATTCTATACTTATTTCATTTATTTTCATCATGTAGACATATCTAACAAATAACGGTAATATAATAGTATTCTTAAAAACAGAAGGGAGATTAGCTTTTTTATGCTAAAACTAATTATCGCTAATTAAATTCCAATGAATTTAATAAAGGGGCCATCCTATAATTTTTTTAATTATAGGGTTCATTTAGTGATGCCCTTTTGCGATAAAAGAGAAGCATAATGATGTCTAATCCACAGTTATATTTTGTATACAACGGACTTTATGAGCTTGTTCTCATAGGGTCTTTTTCTGTTTTTAGGAGGTGATGATTCCCACAAAAATTAGCGATTGAAACATAAAATTGGAGGGAATAGACTTGGAAAAATATGATTTAGTTAGTGATTATCGTCACAATGAAAAATTAAAGGCAAGTTTTAATGATTTAGCAATGAAAACATTTGGTTTGGATTTTCGAGGGTGGTATAACAAAGGTTATTGGAGTGACCAATATATTCCTTACTCATTTGTACGAGAAGGAAAAGTGATTACGAATGCTTCTGTTTATAAGATGTCGATTCGCATAAATGGCAAGCGATTAAAGGGAATTCAGATCGGTACAGTGATGACGGATGAACACTATCGTCATCAAGGTTTGGCAAAGCAGTTGATGTTGCATATCATGAAAGAGTACGAAGGTGCCTGTGATTTCATGTATCTCTTTGCCAATAAAACAGTACTAGATTTTTATCCAAAGTTTGGTTTTAGAAGAATCCATGAAAGTGAATACAGCTTAGATCTTACCACAAGAACTATTCAACCAAAGCAGACCAGCGTTCAACAGCTGACAATTGAGCAGGATCTAGCACTCCTTGAAGAGTATGCAAAAAATCGTTATATCCATTTAAGTATGATTGCTGTTGAGGAAAATGAAAGTTTATTAATGTTTTATTTTACGTTAGTTTTCCCTCATGCTATTTACTATTTAGAAGAATTTGAAACAATAGTAGTAATGGAGGAAGAAGAAGGGGTATTAAATATTTATGATATCATCTCTTTACAGGCAACCAATGTAGAGACTGTATTAACAAGCATTATTAAGGATACAACAAAAAAAGTAGTATTCTATTTTACACCTGACTTTACAATCGAAGGCATGACAGCCACTATCACCACAAATGATGACGATGCCTTATTCATTCTCTCGAAAAAGCCCTTCTTACAAGGGCACTTTATGTTTCCTTTAACATCCCATTGCTAGGTTGGATGATCACTTCTAGCTGAAATATGAGCGACATTGGATAAAAAGTGAGCGCTTCGAACAAGAACAAGAGCGCTTTAACATGAAATTGGATCACATTTTCACATACCATAACAGCCTTTTTTAATTGACATTATAAATATTGGGCATTTCTCTATAGGATGGTATAGATAAAGTTATTTCATTAGGAGGAAGCAATGTATACAGTTGGTGTCAGCGATCCTCATTCATCTGTAGAACGCATCATTCAATTCCGATTTTTCGATTATTATTAGATTAAGTGAAGAGTTAATTTTATGGAGTAGCCAAGAGTTTAGATTTATTAAGATTGATGATGCCTATTCTACTGGCAGCAGTATTATGCCACAGAAGAAAAACCCTGATGCCACTGAACTGATACGAGGCAAAACAGGACGTGTATATGGTTCACTGACTTCACTCTTAACAACTATGAAGGGCTTACCATTAGCCTATAATAAAGATATGCAGGAAGATAAGGAGCCATTTTTCGATTCATTGGATACCGTATTAGCTTGTCTACAAATCATGTCAAAAATGATTGCTACAATGAAGGTAAACAGTGAAAACATGAAAAAAGCAGTCAAAGGAGGGTTTCTGAATGCAACAGAGGTCGCTGATTATTTAGTGAGTAAAGGCGTTGCGTTCAGAGATGCACACAGCATCGTGGGTTCCATTGTTATTTATTGTGAAGATCATAAAAAAAGCCATTGAAGATTTAACAATGGATGAATTGAAAGAATTAAGTTCGTTCATCGATGACGATATCTATGACTATATTGAGTATCAAAATATTTTAAATAAAGGGATTAAAGTAGGTTTATTATTATAAAAAATAAACCGTTATCTTGACTATAAATGGTCAACATACGGTTCCTTATAAGGGTGGAAAAAAAGGCATTCATTGTAGACAAACACATTGTTCAATTAAATAATGTGTTTGTCTTTTTATCTATTGTTCTATTTTTAAATTAAAATTCAGAAAATCTACAGTCTGAGGTTGAGAAATTATTTTCACTCCATATTTTCTACTTTTAAATATTTAGTTTCACAGTAATAGCCTTTGCCGCCAACATAAACTTTCTCTATTTCATTCTTGCTATTGGTTGCTAGTTTAACTAATATTTCGGAAGGAGAGTGTAAAGAATAACCTTGTTCAAATACATAGACTTCTTTTTGCAAGTGGTGCTGTTCATAAAGATAGCAAGCTAATGCACCGTTAGAAGTGCCAGTCGCTGCTTCTTCATTGATGTCATATAGTGGAGCAAAATTTCTGCATATAATTCGATCGTCATTAAAAGTATACAGATGGGTCCCGACAACATGATAGTACTTGCTGATTTCTTTAATTTTTTCGAAATTAGGTTGCAGTGCATGTAATTGTGTTTCGCTTGTTATAGGAATTAAAATATCTTTTAGGCCCGTGGAGACAATTTGAATCGGGTATTGATTGTCTATATCTTTAATGTCAAAACAATCGATAAACTCGTTTGGAGAAATAATATCATAGAATATCGGTTTGTTTTGTTCCATGAAAATGATGTCATCTTTTATGGTAATAGTAAGAACACCGCTGTTTGTTTCAATTGTATAGCGATCCTTGAAAAGTTTATTTAAATGCATCATTATCGTAAAAGAGCCAATTGTGGCATGACCACATAAATCAACCTCTTCTTTTGGTGTAAAATACTCAAATTTATAATCAGCCATTTCAGATGCTGATATAAATGCGGTTTCCGCATAGCCCAATTCTTTGGCTATCGCCATTTTTTGAGTAGTGGTCAATGTATGTTCATTCAATACCACTCCTGCTTTATTCCCGCCTTGATGATCCTTGCTAAACGCACTTGCAACATAAACGGATATTTTCATAAAACATCTTCCTTCCTCATTTATAGTGAATTGTAGCATATAAAGAACTACGTAAAAATGTTGTTGGATAAATTTTTTAGCAACTAAAATCTCAAAAAATAGATTGTCTACTTTCTTTAAACACGGTTTTAATATTCCTTACCTCATCTATTAGGAAGTACGCGAATAGTAGCTGATTCCACCTTTGTTTTAACCTTTAACGTCAGCACCATGATAATGATGATGATCAATAATAAGGTGATAAGGGCAACGTCAAATGTATTCGTCATATCTTTGATGACACCAACAAGCATTGGAATGATACCACTAATGATATAGCCACCGAATTGAATCATCGCTGTCCATTCACTTGCCTCTTTTGGTGTAGTTGTAGCATCTAAAGGTAAAATCATTGCTAACGGGAATAAACCACCAGCACCGATCCCTGTTAACGTCGCACAGAAAATAGGCGAGATGCCGCCCAGAATTAACATCAAAATGCCAATAAAGGAGCTTGAAGCACACAGTAGCATCCAAGGCTTTCTCTTCACGCTGTTATTAATGATAATGGGAATAATAAAGCTACAAATCATTTGCATGACAGAAAAAATAGTTACAGTTGTTGCGGCGTAGGCATCACTATATCCCATATCCTGTACTTTTGGAGCGAGCCATGTCGCTAGGGAATAATAGACGCCAGATTGTAAACCGAACATGACCATAAGGAGCCAAACATAACGGTTTCCCCAAGGTAGTCGACTTTTTTGGCTTGCAGATTTCTCTAATGGCTCTTGAGATTGTTTGGATTTTTTGATAATTGGAATCCAAACAATAATACCCATAAGAGCGAATACCGACCATATCGCTAAAGCTGCGTTCCAGGATTGATGAAAAGCATGCATAGCTGGCACAACTAAACCAGCACTCAAAGACGCTCCAATTCCCATACCCGCAGAATATACACCAATCATCGTAGAAGAATATTTAGGAAATTCCTTTTTGATATAGCCTGAAATCAGTGGGCCTGTAATAGCAATACCTATCCCACTAAGAATAGCTGTTACTAATAAAAATAAAGGAAAAGTCGCCACTAACCGTAAAGCTGTTGATACACCAATTAATAAAACGGATAGCCCAATCGTCCATTCGATACCCCATCGTTCACTTAGCTTACCAGCCAATGGTGCAAAAATCCCCATACAAAATACGGGAAGTGCTGTTAATAAACTTACAACAACACTTGTCATCTGCAAATCCATTTGAATATTTTTCAATACTGGCGAGATAGATGTGATCGAAGCTCGTAAATTCATAGATAGTATAAACAAAGAAAAAACGCTCCAAATAATTGGAAAGTTTTTTGATTTTGCCATCACTGAAAACACCTCTTTTAGTTATTATTTGATATACTATAGTTAACTTTTAAATTTAAAAATAAACTATAATTAATCGATTTGTATACTATAATATACTATTTATACAAAGTCAATGGGAGGGGTGCGTAGAATGCAGGAGGAACATATCGACTTATCTGGACAAGTTGGAGGAAATTTGCGAGAAATTCGAAAAAGCAAAAGGATGAGTTTAGAGGAACTGGCGAAAGTCAGCAATGTTAGTAAATTGACGTTAGGGAAAATCGAACGAGGGGAAACGAATCCGACTGTAAATATTCTTTGGAAAATTTGTAGAGGACTTAATATTCCGCTTGTCGCTTTACTATCTTTTGAGGAAAATATAGAGGTTCATCGTTTTGGCTCAGACTATCAATTCGTAGGTCATAATAACGACTGGTTTGTTGATCCATTATTCAAAACAAATGGGACTGAGTGGTTTAGAGGTCGTCTTGAACCGAATAGTGAATACAGCGAGTGTCACCTAGCAGGCTCCGAGGAAATTGTGCTTGTATTAAATGGGCAATTGGAGCTACAGGTCGGAGAGAAAACCCATCAGCTAAACCAATGGGATGTCATTAAATTCAAGGGTGAAGAACTTCACACGTATATCAATCACTCGGATGAAAAAGTACATTTAATGCTGTCATTAACGTATACAACCCCATGATTGTTCAACAAAAATCCAGCAGAAGATGATACTATTTTGGGAGGAAAAAATAATTCTGATTATCGATTTCATCATTTATTATTTTCATGAATATCAAAAAAATCTTGTAAGAAACGAGGAAATCGATAAAATTGGCGTCATAAATGAAACAACATCCTCTATAATTATTGATAAAGGCAATTCTATATTAATACCATTCAACCAAGCTCAACCACGAATCACTTCATATCACAATTAATGAAAGTGGACTCTTACTTTGATTGTGAAAATTTCAAAGAATTGTTTACCCTCATTGTCTTTTGAATATCATGCGTTTCCATACAAAAATCATCCTTACTAAGTTAAAGTAAGGACGATTTTTTTCTATTCAGATATAACCCCAAATCATACATAATAATGTTCCGAAAATGGTAACGAGCGCAATGATTAAACCATAATAAATATTGGTATAGATAGCTGGTTTATCATTTGTTTCACCAGCATGCATAAAGACAACTAACTGCAAGCCTGCCTGAATAAATGCTGTGACTAATAAAATAGTCATGGTAATCGGAAAAGATAGATTGAAAAAATATACACATGCCGCAAGGATCGTAAGGATTATGGACACACCAAACCCCATGACTTGTTTCATCGGGAATAAATCATTCATGTTACACCATTCCTTTCAAGTAAATGAAGCTGAAAATAAAAATCCAGACCACATCTAAAAAGTGCCAGTATAAAGAGAAGATAAACGATTTATTGGCTGTTTCTGGTGTTAAGCCACGTTGGATGAGCTGATAGACGATGAACATTCCCCAGAATACCCCAAAGGTAACGTGTGCACCATGTGTTCCTAATGTTGTTAAAAGGGCAGCCGTAAAGGCACTCGTCTGTAAGCTCGCACCAACATGAATATAGTGCATAAACTCGTAAACTTCAAAACCAATAAAAACGACACCGAGTACTATTGTCAAAACATAGAAACCTATCATTGCTTTCGTGTAGCCCTTACGCATAGCATGTATACCTAAGCCAATGGTAAAGCTACTTGTTAAAAGAATAAACGTTTCAAATAAAACAGGTGTAATTTCAAAAATCTCCGCTCCTGTTGGACCATTCCCAGTACGGTCTACTAAAACAAAATAACCTGCGAATAATGTGCCGAAGAGCATAATTTCAGCACCAATAAACACCCAGAAGCCTAATATATTCAATTGATTTTGCTGAGTACTATATTCTAAAGGGAGTGATTGATCGATTTTCATAATTGACTACCTCGCAATTTCGATTCCGTTGCTTTCACTTTTTCGACAGGTACATAGTGTCCTGGATCTTTTTCCAATGAACGATGAGCCATGCAAATAAAAATACCAATGGTTGTGAGAATTGTCGGTATCCACATTCCGAAAACAAAGGAGAAGCCCCATGCAAAGAAAATACATCCTAATATAAAAGGCACACCGCTATTATTCGGCATATGAATCTTTTCATATGGCTCTGGGAACAGTTCATGCTGATGATATTTTGCATCCCATAACGCTTCCGTTGAAATCACATGTGGCACCTTGGCAAAATTATAGTAAGGCACAGGGCTTGGTGTAGCCCACTCTAACGTGCGAGCGTCCCATGGATCCGACCCAACATTCCTTGGTGAATAACGAATACTGTAGATAACATTGTAAACAATTAAGATAAAACCAATTGTTAAGCCAATTGCACCGATAAACGAAATCATATTCCATAATCCAAAGCCAGTGGAGGCAGAATAAGTGTACATACGTCGTGCTTGTCCATCTAAGCCAGAGACAAACATTGGCATAAAGGCTAGTAACGTACTGATAGCAATAATCCAAGCCGTCCACTTGCCGATTTTTTCATTCAACATAAAGCCAAACATTTTTGGCCAATAGTAATGTAAACCAGCTAGCATAGCAAAGACAACACCAGGAATAATTACCATATGGAAGTGGGCAACCAAGAACATTGTGTTATGGTATTGATAGTCAGCTGCTGACATGCCAAGCATTACACCCGTTACGCCACCTATTGTAAAAGTAGGAATAAATAACATGGAGTAAAGCATTGGCGTTGTAAAAACAATTTTTCCTTTCCACAGGGTGAATAACCAGTTAAAAATTTTAACACCAGTTGGAACGGCAATGGCCATCGTTGTAATCGAGAAAATACTATTTGTTAAAGCACCTTGTCCCATCGTAAAGAAATGATGTGTCCATACTAAAAACGAAAGGAAGGAAATGATCACCATGGAGCCGACCATTGATTTATAGCCATAGAGATTTCGACCTGAAAAAGTAGAAATAATCTCACTGTAGATCCCAAAGGCAGGTAAAATCAGAATATAAACCTCAGGATGCCCCCAGACCCAGAAAAAGTTTGCCCACAGCATATCCATACCACCATCGGAAGTTGTGAAAAAATTAGTAGCAAATAGTCGGTCAAAAGTTCCCATCGTTAAGGCAACCGTTAAAACTGGAAAAGCAAAAACGATAATCACGTTTGCTACTAATGAAGACCACGTAAACATCGGCATTTTCATAAGCGTCATGCCTGGTGCTCTCATTTTAAGTATCGTCACAATCATATTAATACCAGTAATTAATGTGCCAAGACCTGAAATCTGTAAGGCAAATAAATAATAGTTTGTTCCTACAGATTGACTAAATTCATTATTTGCTAGAGGGAAATAATTCGTCCAGCCAGCATCAGGGGAGCCACCTATAACAAAGGATATATTTAGTAGCATAGCCCCCATGAAAAATAGCCAAAAGCTTAAAGCATTCAAACGTGGGAAAGCAACGTCTCTTGCACCGATTTGTAAGGGCACAATATAATTCATAAAGGCCATAATAAAAGGCATGGCCATAAAAATAATCATGACTGTTCCATGTGTTGTGAAGATTTCATTATAATGCTGCGCATCAAGTAATGTATTGTCAGGTACAGCCATTTGGGCGCGCATCATAATCGCATCTGCTCCACCACGGAAAAGCATCAGAAGGGCAGAAATTAGATACATAATACCAATACGTTTATGATCAACGGTTGTTAACCATTCACGCCAAAGGTAGCCCCATTTTTTAAAGTAGGTTAAGCCAACTATAACTGCTATCACCGTCAGTCCAATCGCAACCATCGATGCATAGATAGCTGGGCTTGGGTGGGGTATAGCAAATCGTTCGAAGTACTCCATATGACTATGTCTCCTTTTAATTAATGATCGTTTTGTTGAGAAGCATGATCTTTAATGTGTGATGTGCCATGCTGATGTCCACCATTTTCACCCTCAGGGGCTGGCAGGAATGTTAAATGTGTACCCGTGTAGGTTGATTGGCCAACGTGTCCTGGTTCTAGCAACGTATTAAATTTTTCTTCTGTTAATGGTTCAGCTGTTGCTTTTACTTCCTTCACCCAATCATCAAACTCATCCTGAGTCACTGCTGTTACGTTAAACGTATTTTCAGCGAACCCTTTACCATTAAAGTTTGCATTTCTCCCCATATACTCCCCAGGTAGATCCGCAGCCAGATGCAATGTATTCACCATATCGGCCATTGCATATTTTTGACCACCCAGTTGAGGAATCCAGAAACTTGTAATCGGTCCGTAAGAATAAAGTTTAAATTCGATAGGACGCTCTGCAGGAATATACAAATAATTTACCGTTTCAATATCTTCTTCTGGATAGCTAAAATGCCATTTCCAGTTCGATGTTGAAGCATAAATAATTAACGGCTCTTCCTGTTTGTATTTCTCTGGTGTAGATTCCACCTTATAGTTACTTTCAACAGAAATAAAGGATAGGTACACTACAATTAGAACGGGTATACCTACACAAATGATTTCCACCTTTGTACTCCCCTTAATGTGGGGAGGCTTATAGTCAGGGCTTTGCTTAGATGCACGAAATTTCACTAACATATAAGCTAACAACACAAAAACAATGAGTATGATAAAGGACATAATCCCTATCGAGAGCATAATATCTTTGGCTTGCACTTGAGCTTGAGGTCCTTTTGGATCTAATACTAACAATGGGTCACAGCCTGTTAGCATTGTGACAATAGTGGAAAGACCAATTAATCTGAGCCAACTTTTTTTCATAAACAAACCCCTTTAACTATTTCATTGAAGTGCTATAGGCTACTACGGGTTTGTATGGAATTCGATTCACAATTGATTTTTATAATAGGGGCACTTCTTTTGAAAGACAAGGCGTTTTCCAAGATAACACAGAATGTTCTCAAACGAGAAAAATAATTTCAGTATAATTTTATAGAGGGAAATGCGCATCAAGTAAGGGCTTTCATCAATTAGAATGGATTGAAATTGAAAGTGGATGGTGAAAGTAATAAGGAAATGGATGGTTAGCTTCAAATATTGTTATAGTATGATTGTCTTTTTAGCTTATTTACTAGAGCTAAGAAAGGATAAGGCATAACCGAGGTGAATAAACATGGATTGGAAACCTGATCGAACAGTAAAAAAAGCGATTTATAAGCAGCTCGCAGAATACATTGAGAAGGGTATTGCAGATGGAACATTCCCGCCCGATAAACCCTTACCATCTGAGCGCTATTTAGCAAACGCTTTGAGTGTAAACAGAAGTACGGTAGTGAGTGCATACGATGAATTGGAAGCAATGGGGCTGATTGAACGGAATCGTGGAAGTGGCACAACCATTAGTAAAGACATCTGGGGCATCACGAGGAAACGGATTCCTAGCTGGAATCGCTATATTGAGGCAGGTTCCTTTTTACCGAACCTTCCTGTTACCCAAAAAATTAGAAAAGAGGCTATTGAGCATAAATTAATTAATCTAGCTACTGGCGAATTATCAGAGGATCTTTTTCCAAAAAGCGCCTTGAGAGAGATTACCGCAACGCGTTCATTTATCGGTAGTCTTGGGTATGATCATCCTTTAGGGAGTGACATATTACGGACAACCCTTACACGGCATATTAAAAACAGCAGGGGAATTGAGACAAAGCCGTCCTCCATACTGATTACATCAGGAGCACAGCAAGCCCTACATTTGATTGTCCAATGCCTGTTAAAGCCTGGAGATGCAGTCGCCATAGAAGATCCTTCTTACAACTTTAATCTGCCTATCTTTAAAACAGCAGGCTTACAAATCCATTATCTTCCTGTCAACAAGGATGGCATTAAACCGGATGATTTGCAAGTATTATATAAAAAACATCGAATTAAAATGATTTTTCTAAATCCTGATTTTCATAATCCAACAGGGTCTTCCTTAGATTTGAAGAAAAGAGAAGCTATTCTAGACATATCCTCTAAACTAGGTATACCAGTAGTAGAAGATGACCCCTATAGCCTAACAGCTTTTTCGGGGGATAAAATGCCTACGCTTAAATCGCTCGATAAGAACGGGAATGTTTTATATATTAGCTCTTTGTCCAAAATTGTTGCCTCAGGCTTACGAATCGGATGGATTGTTGGTCCTACATCTGTAATTGAACGACTATCCGATGCCAAGCAACAAATTGACTTTGGGCATTCTAGTTTCACACAATGGATCGCCAATGATTTTTTAGAGTCCCCTAATTTTAATTTGCATATTAAGCATTTAGTGAAGGAATTAGAAACACGACGAGATAGCATTGTACAGAGCCTCGATATGTATTTAAAGGACATAGTGACGTTTTCCATTCCACAAGGTGGGATTCATTTATGGTGTCATGTTCTCAAGGGATATAACGAAACGCAATTACTTGAGGAATCCATTAAGCGAGGCGTCATTTATGTTCCTGGATCTACGATGGGCTCCAAAAAGGGTTTTGTACGCTTCACTTACGCCAGAGAGGATGTTCATTCAATCAATGAGGGGATTAAAAGGTTTGCACAAGCTCTAAATAGCTTCTAGTAATTTTGTAAATTATAGCCAAGTGGATGGCTGAGAAAGTGCTTAAGTGGATGGTTTAAATTCGTTAGAAAGTATTTAAGATAGAGTCATGGATAACAACTATCCATCAAGGCTAACTACTATCATGGCAGTGTGGATGGATTCACAATTATTCACACAAGTAATGAAATCTGTAAATTGGGAAGGTGATAGAGAAACCTTGACTGCTATGCCGAGGACGTTAGGGAAGAGGTAGATCGCTAATGCTAGTAGGTTAATGCTTCACAGAGGTTATTGGAAAAAATTGCTAGAGCCCACTTTTAATAAAGAGGTTATAACATTCACAACACCGATTGTTAAAGTTGTCTGAAAGCTTTACCTGTTCGACCAATTTCATTTTAGCTTTAGCTGCTGATGAAAAAAACCAAGGCAGTCACTACTTATTATATTTTAAGGCCAACGAGAATATAGAAAGGATATAGGTACTCCTTATATATTCAATTAAAACTAGTTAAAAGCATCACTTAGCCACCTAGCTCTGCAATACCGTCAGCTCGCTAGGTGGCTGGCTGCTTTTATAGAAAGATTGAGAAAATAGTTAAGTAATAATATCTGATTATAAAAGTTTCGTGATCACTCAGTTAGTGGTGATGATATACAATATTATTTTTTAGTTACTATATTAATGCCTGCACTTGCAGTACCTATTACATTAACTGGTAGATTCACTGTTATTGAAGGAATATAAAAAACTATTAATAAACAATCACCTATCGATATAGGTAAGGGTGAAATATTACCTGATGCGAAAGCTATTTTTCCTAAGGTTACAATCGGTAATGTTATGGGGGGAGTCAAATCAATAAAGGCACTTGTACCAGTGAAAATATTACTTCCAACGGGTGCATGAAAAATTTGAGCACGGATTGTAACAGTTCCTTCTACTAAAGGTAATGATCCTAATGGAGAAAATGACGCTGAGATAGCTGTAATGTTACCATTACAAGGAACTGCGAAGGCTTCACTTGTGTTTCCATCTATGTTAATGACATTATTTATAATAGAAACGGTATTTACAGTACCGAACCCTATGCTACTTGCGAGTCCAACTAGAGCTTGAATATGTGATGTTGAATTTCCGCTTGAGAATGCAATTATAGTGCTGTCAGTGGTAGAAGAAGGGTTTAAACAGTTGGTTTCTGTAGCCACAAATGGTCCTGATTGATCGCATGCTCTAAATGTTGACAAACTACTATTATATCGACAATTATCCATACAAGAACTTATCCCCTTTCTATTTATAATATGTAGTAAAGAGTATTAGGCATGAACAATAACCTTATGTATGGGTATTTAATGTGAGTAAAAACACTTTCAAATGGTTCACAAATGAACTACATATAATATAGATAAGGAAGATCACTTTGAGCGACAAGTGATCCTTCTTTTTTATACGTCCATAAGGAATACAGGTTTTAGTCATCGCATGTATATTTAAATTCCGGATTAGTCTGAATAAAATATCCACTTCTAACTTGCCCTGCCCAATTCTGTAGTGCTTCTTTCCACGCTACACTTTCAAAAAACTCATCTACTGTTGTTGTTTCAGAAAACCAAATTAATGGTGTGAAGGGTGCAAGTGGTCCCGCATCACCCCAAATCCCCCCAGCTTTAATCGTACTTTGTTTCACAAGAAGCAAGGGGAGCCCGTGTTGAAAAGACATCGAAGGTTCTATTTGCATGAAAGGTGAATAGGGTTCTAATTGATCCGTACGACGTGTTGGCTTTAAAAGGGCAGCTATAGTTCCGTAACTAGAGTTAATTCTACGTACATTTTCTAAAGTGGTGTTAGGATACTGGTCTGTATTGGGTAGTGTTCTAGGGAAAAGAAGAACCTCTTTTATTTCATTAAACATACGAATAATGAATCGCTGCTCTTGTGATAATGGTGGTTGCGATGGCCCCAGAGTAAATAGGTTCTGATGGCTAAAAAAAAATAGGTATACGGAAAAAAGCACTCGCTGCTTCATTGAAATCATCAACAGCTTTATAAAACTGATCTATTTCATTATTAGTAGCATTTTTTCTAGTTTTATTCTCACTCAATTTTTTATCACCTCCTCACGATAACTTATTCATAAGTTGGAAGGGAGGTTTGTGTTTACATACAAAGTTCACTATTCATTTTTATATTCATGAATCATTTTAAATAGATATTTATTTCTAGGATTATATATTTTTTATGAAAAAATAAAATGAAACTAATTATTCGTCTGTTCAACATTTTTGTTTCAGAAAAATCTTTACCTGCACATTTATGGTTCTTATGAATAATAATGAAAGATGACTGAGCACCTATTTTTCCATGTTGTAAACACCACAGAATAAAAGTGCACTTTTTAACTGTTTCTTATCAACAAAAGTTTGAATATCCATTGATTTTGCTAGTGCTTCATTAGTTATTATCGCCTTTATTCGACTGGCAATTTGAGTCCCTGCTGAATCATCGTCAATAAATAATTGATTTGAGACATTGGCCTGTAAATATTTGAGCGCCTGGTTAGCTTGTATAATTGGTCCTAGATATTGCGGTGGAAACATTAGTGTTTCGCGTAGTCACTGCTACTTACAAGAAGTCACCCCTACCATTTACGAATTAACAAGGGAAGGATTATTTATAAAAATAACGACAACAAAAAAGTCGCATTCCAAGAGTTCAGGAATCGACTTTTTGTGAAAAAATTATGTAAAATACATTGAAATGTGAATAGTCTTGTGATAAATTTATAGAGATAGACACTGTATAATTATTAAACAGCGAGTTATCCCTATTTTAATTATACAATACAATCTATTGTGTCGTCAACAATTTTAATTTTAATTTTTTGAGGGGTGGTTGCGATGAAATTAACAGGGGCAAAACAGCAGATTGGGGGAACAAACAACGAAGAAGCTCCATTCTTTGAGACAATCAAATGGCTTCCTAAACATGTGAATGAAATTGAAAAAGATAAAGAAAGTAGGACTGATACTATATGTCAGAGAAAACCATTTCAGTTGAGACAAAAGCGCCATATGGCATGATTGCCATTTTATTTATCGGGGCCTTTGTTGCTATTTTAAATGAGACCTTACTCAACATTGCACTACCAGCCATTATGGACGAATTCGATGTGAAAGCCACTGCAGTACAATGGCTTTCAACAGGCTATATGCTAATTAACGGTATTTTAATTCCTGCCAGCGCGTTCTTCATTCAACGATTTACGGATAAAAAATTATTTATTACAGCGATGGCTCTGTTTACATTAGGTACATTTCTAGCTAGTATTGCACCTGCATTTGGTGTGTTATTAGCAGCACGTATGATACAAGCTGCAGGCTCAGCGATCATGATGCCTTTATTAATGAATGTTATGCTGACAGCATTCCCTGTAGAAAAACGAGGAGCTGCAATGGGGATGTTCGGTCTTGTGATGATTACAGCTCCAGCGATCGGCCCGACGCTTTCTGGTTGGATAATCGAGCATTATAGCTGGAGAATGTTATTTGACCTTGTGCTACCAATTGCCATTTTAACTTTAATTTTTGCAGCCTTTAAATTAAAGGATGTAACACCACAACGTGCGATTAAGCTCGATGTGATTTCTCTTATTCTATCAAGCATTGGTTTTGGCGGCTTGCTTTATGGCTTTAGTTCCGCAGGTGAAAAAGGATGGGATCATATCCTTGTATATGGAACTATTATTATTGGGACGATTGCATTAATTACCTTTACCCTTCGTCAGCTACGAATGGATGAACCAATGCTTGAGTTTCGTATTTTCAAATATCCAATGTTTGCCTTATCCTCAGCCATCTCCATCGTTATTTCGGTAGCGATGTTCTCGGCTATGATTTTAATGCCTATTTACGTACAAACCATTCGTGGTATTTCACCAATGGATTCAGGTCTGCTCATGCTACCTGGTGCCATTGTGATGGGAATTATGTCGCCGATTACAGGGAAGCTCTTTGATAAATACGGGGCAAGAAGCTTGGCTGTATTTGGCTTAATCATTACCATTGTAACGACGTATTACTTCAGTAAAATTAGCATGGATACAGCTTATTCTACATTGGTGCTGCTGTATACATTACGTATGTTTGGGATGTCTATGGTAATGATGCCTGTGATGACAAACGGTTTAAATCAGCTACCAGCACACAATAATCCACACGGTACAGCTATGAACAACACATTACAACAGGTTTCTGGTGCGATTGGTTCTGCGGTGCTGATTACGATTATGAACAATAAAACAACTGCCAAGGCAGAGGAATTGACTGCAGGTGCGATGAACAATATGAGTGCCAATGCAGCACAGGCTACGACACAATCTGCCAGCGAAGTAAAACAGCAAATCTTAAACGAAGCCATGCTGCATGGCATCAATTATACGTTCTTCCTTTCCACATTGATTGCGGCCATCGCACTCATACTTGCCTTCTTTATAAAGCGAGTTAAGCCTAACGATGATAATCTCACAGGTGGGGAAGTTGCTGGAAAACAGGTAGAGGAATAATGAAAAGATGAAAAAACAGGCGTTGCTTATGCTGAGCAACGTCTGTTTTTAATACAAAGAACTTTAAGAATATGAAAATAAATCCAAAAATTAAATTGACATAGGAAACAACTTACAATACAATTTGATTGATTCATCAATCATTTTTTGAAGGAGTTTTGAAATGGAATCTAAACTTACTATTAATGAAAAAAAGAAAATAAAACGATCCACTATTCTAAACGCTGCAATCAAATTATACAGCGAAAATGGTTTTGCAGAGACAAAGGTGGCAGAAATAGCAAAAGAAGCAGGTGTTAGTTTTGGAACAGTATTTACATATTTTGAATCGAAAGAAGCACTTTATGAAGCAGCGATTTTAGAACCATTGGAGGAAATTAAAACATATTTTATCGAGATAGAAAAACACTTTAAAGGCGAGCCTCTTGATATTGTGAGAAAAATGATAGATTGCCATGTACAACTTTTTTCAATGAAAAGTGAATTTCTACGATTAATTCAGCAGGTTCTAGCAAGACCTGATCGATATCCAAAACTCTTTAATGAATTAAACGATTTCGTCAACGGTTTTATTGTTAGTATTCATCCTGTTATAGAAGCAGGACAAAAGCAAGGTTATTTTTATGAAGAAAATACATCCTTAATTGCCGAGTCATACCTATCCATCTTAAATGGAATGCGTTTAACGTTTATCGATGAGTATACAAATTTGATGTGGAAAGATATAACGAGACAGGCTTTGAGGTTATTCGGTCCTATCACTAAAAAGGGGTGAGTAGTATGAAACTAAAGGATATCCATCCTAATGTCAAACTTCGTTTAGCAATGCAATTTATAGGCAGCCTTATGTCCATGGCTGTTATACCCTTTTTAGCAATCTATTTTTCTCAAAAAATAGGAGCTACTCAAACAGGAATTATACTTATCACCATTGTGATAAGTGGTGTCATTGGTGGTTTAATCGGCGGTCACATTTCAGACAGAATAGGTCGAAAAAAAATAATGATTTATGCTGAAATAGGTTTATTACTTTCGTATCTGTTTATCACTATTTGTAATTCACCTTGGTTCGATTCACCATATCTTTCTGCTGGCTTCTTTATTATTAATATGTTTTGGGGAGGCATGTTTCAGCCCGCAGCACAAGCTATGATTATTGATGTAACTAATTCTGAATCCAGAAAGCTTGTTTTTACAATTAGCTATTGGTTAGGGAATTTAGCAACTGCTATTGGCGGAATCATTGGCGCATTTCTCTTCAAAAATTACTTATTTGAATTATTTATCGGAATATCATTTATCTCTTTGCTATCTGTATTAATGACCATTTTTTTAATTACGGAAACCTACATACCCGAAGAACCTGCTAAACCATCAAATCAAAAACAAAATTGGGCATTAAAAGAAATGTTCTATAGTTTTTCTACCGTTTTAAAAGATAAATTGTTTATGTTTTACATTATAGGAGGGGTCTTAATCCTTTCATTGGAACAGTCTTTAACAAACTATATTGGCATTCGTCTCGAAAAAGAAATACCTCATCAACTATCTACATTCTTCAATATAGATTTCATGCTTGATGGCACAAAGATGTTAGGCTTTCTACGCACAGAGAACACCATTCTTGTGGTTCTCTTATCCAGTGTTATATTATTCGCCTTTAAAAAATGGCGTGATCGCTGGACGCTAGTTACAGGCATGCTGATCTTTTCGATATGCTTTAGTATTTTTGCTTTTACAAATAATGTGTTAATTCTTTTCATCGCTATGTTTATTGGAACAATCGGTGAACTGATGTATGTTCCGATAAAGCAGGCAATGCTAGGCGAAATTGCACCACCCAACGCTCGGAGTACCTATATGGCTTTTAATAGCATGACCCTCTATGGAGCAATGGTAGTTTCTTCACTGCTAATCATCATAGGGGAGTGGGTTCCACCTATTTATATGGGAGGCTTACTTCTTCTACTAGGATTAACTGGTACATTTTTGTACTATATAGTTACAAAAACACTAGATTTGAGAGTCAGTGAGAAAAATGAAAGTCAAGTACCTGTTTCTCAACTTTAATTTCGATTGAATAATTTGAGAAAACTTATTTACAGAGTCCAAAATAATTTATATGAAAATCCTAGTTGATTAGTCAGTACAATTCGTACTGGCTTTTCTATATGGTAGTGGGGGAGTATAAAATGCCATTTCCTAGTAAGAATAAAAAAGGCATTTCATCCATAGATGAAATACCTATTCTAGTAGTTATTGAGCTAATCGTTGGATAAAGGCTTCTAATTGGATCAATGTGACATTGTCGTTCACTCCGAATGTGCCGTCACCTTTACCTACGGTTACTTTATTCGAAGCAAGGATCGCTACATAATTATTTGCCCAATGTGAGCCTGGAACATCAATAAATTGTTCAGCTGTTCCTTGCTGTGTTAAATGAAATGCTTCCACTAAGACTTTAGATAGTTGCCCACGTGTCATTGGAGAACCAGGATTGAATTTTCCATTATCATCACCCGTAAAAACGCCAATTTTTTTAAGTGCCTCTGCAGCACCTGCATATTTCGATGATGGCTTAATATCTGGGAAACTTGAATTCGTATTACTCGTATCTAAATGTAATTTATTGGCTAATCGAAGAGCTACCTCTCCACGCGATGCATAAATGCTAAAGTCAATTTCCGCATCTTTTACTTCTCCATAATCAGAGAAGTTGGCAATACGTTTTGCCCCTACATAACGTGAACCCCAATAGTATGGGTCATTCACTGTATCTACCTTAACCCCAGAACTCGTAGTAGCTGAGATAAAATTATTGTCACCTATGTATATACCAACGTGTGAAACACCGCTTCCAGAAGTATTAAAAAATACGAGATCACCCGTTTTTAAATTGTCTTTTGAAATTGAAGTACCTTGCTGGTATTGAGCTTTAGATGTACGTTCTAATGAAATGCCTAGCTTAGAAAAAACTAATTGTGTATATGCTGAGCAATCCACACCTGTCTTAATATCCGTTCCTCCATATTTATAAGGAGCTCCAATATATGCTTTGGCTGTATTTGTTATATCTGCTATTGTTGCCGCTTTCGCATCATGAATACCCATACCTGTAAAGAACATAAACGATGCGAAAATGGGTAGTAACCATTTTTTCTTCAAATCAATCTTACTCCTTTCAAAAAGCTTTCGCCTTTGAACTAAAGTAAGAATAGCATGAAATAGGGTAGAGTTATTTTTCAATAATATTACCGATTACCCCTAAACACCAAAATTGAAACCTTAATTTTAATTGTGTAAAACTTTTGCAATAATAATGGGCAATTTTACTAAAAATATATGAAATTAATGGTTTTATAGGGACATAAGTGTTAATTTAAATGTTTTATCCAATTGAAAAACCGATATTTTAATAGTAACTTTCCAGCTATTTAAATCATTATTAAGTGTTTCTCACGTTATGGCACTAAGGATGGTGGTAGAAAATTCTATTTATCAACGTATCTTCCATTTTATCTCTTTAAGGAATTTATACAGCCTTAGACATGTGGACATGCGCTGCTTTTTATGTAGCTCCAGTATCTTCAAAGTCATTTATTGCTAAATAGGAATGGTTAGCCTTAATGTATGTCTTTTTGATCAATGGATACGTTAAACTATAATAAAAATAATAAAGAAACATACGAGAGTGATAGAGATATTAAAATCGAATGAATACTAAACGAGAAGGAGGCACTCCATTGCAGCAAATTTTTAATGAATTAATAAAACAGGACATCAAGCCATTTCTAATCAAGCTAGGCTACAAAAAGAAAGGATTGAACTTCTATCAAACAACTGAAAATCTTATCTATCTCATCAATTTTCAAAAATCCTCTGGTAATACAGCCGACACTCTGATGTTTTATGTGAATTGTGGGATATATGCAGCTGAGCTGGCACAGCTACAATCAAGAGAGTGTGTGACAGCACCCAAAGAAGCAGAATGCCACTTTCGAGCAAGGATTAGCTCCATTGTCGAAGATGCACCTGATCGATTTTCCATCACAGCCACTACAAATTTGGACGAATTAACCAACATATTGCTGCTGGGGTTAGAGGAGGTTCATAATTTCTATGAAACGATGACTTCCGCAAGATCCATTGTTGATTATTATATAGCAGGGCCATTTTTGCACTTGGGCGAAGAAAGTTTTCATTTGTTATTACAAGCCAATGATGTAACAACAGCAAAGCTCTACTACAATGCATTGCAGAAAAAGCATGGAACCGAACAGAGGTGGTCCATTTTCAAAAATAAATACCAAGCCATTTTCAATCAATACGGTGTGGAACTTGGGGAAAATTAGGCATCAAAACCAGAACTCATTCTTGAACGAGTATCTGGTTTTATATTTTAGGAGTTGTTCAGTATATTATCTAGTATTCTTCCAGTTATCGGCATAAAAAAATGGAGGATATAACCACCTAAGCAAACTGTTAATAATGTACCGACACCGATGGGGCCATTAAAAATGATAGCTAATATTAAAAATAAAATATAAATAAGGGTTCTTGAGAAGAAAACCGTTTTTCTTGTTAATTCTTTGATGATCAAAGTAAGTCGATCTACAGGAATTGGTGCAAAATTTGTATGTAAATAAGTTGCCGTTCCTAACCCCACTATAACTAATCCAGTAGTAAAACAGACAGCTTGGCTAAACAAAATATCTGGTGATACTACATCGTGTAATAAAAATAACCATATATCAATCCCTATGCCAGTGATCAATGCGGTGATCAACCCTAAAATTTCAGGCCTTTTTCTAGCTAATAGGGAATTACTACCTATTAATAGGAGAGCTAAGAGGATTTCCCAACTACCTACAGTTAGCCCCACATTTTTAGATAATCCTACTAGAAGCGCATCGAAAGGTGATGTACCGAGTTTAGATTGAATCGTGAGCGAAATACCTAGCGTTAAAATTAAAATGCCCACTACATAAAAGACATATTTCAACTAAAAGACCCCCTTCTACTATTTTTATTGCAAATACAACAAAATTGCGTTAAATTGACTATATACTCTTTTTATTGCATTTGCAATATAAATTCTAGGAAGAGTTACGACAAAGGAGTGGAATCAATGTCTGTTAAATTAGAGAAGTGTGAGCACGCAGATTTAAAACAGCTTCAAGCAATAAGTATTGAAACATTTAATGATACATTTAAAGATCAGAACTCCCCCGAAAATATGAAGGCTTATTTAGAGCGTGCCTTTCATGAGCAACAGCTAGAGAAGGAATTGGCCAATTTGGATTCAGCGTTCTATTTTATCTATTATGAGGAAGAAATAGCTGGTTATTTAAAAGTAAATGTCAATGAAGCACAATCGGAACTAATGGGGGATGAGTCATTAGAGGTGGAGAGAATTTATGTTCGACATCAATATCAAGGAAAAGGGCTTGGCAAATACCTTATGAATAAAGCAATAGA
This sequence comes from Lysinibacillus sp. G01H, assembly GCF_028872195.1. Lineage (NCBI taxonomy): Bacteria > Bacillati > Bacillota > Bacilli > Caryophanales > Bacillaceae > Lysinibacillus > Lysinibacillus sp. G01H. The sequence continues at coordinate 2,289,401 of NZ_CP118397.1, forward strand.
GGAGGCTGTAGCTCAAAACAAAAAAAGCATTTGGCTAGGGGTTTGGGAGAAAAATGACAGTGCCATCGGTTTTTATCAGAAAATAGGCTTTGTCCAAACAGGCGCCCATTCTTTTTATATGGGTGACGAAGAACAAATTGATCTTATCATGACGAAAACACTAGCCAAAATGTTATGGCAGAAACGTTGATTCACAACATTTCTGCCTGCTATTTTAATGGCTTCTATTTTTCTTCATCGCCTCAGCCACCGCATCAGCATGTGGATTATCCTCTTTATAAAGTTCCTTTATTATATTGGCGTAATCACTAGCATTTCGATTTTGACTTAATTTATAGGCTGCCTGCACTTCTTCCACCTTTATTTTAAACCCCTTTATTCCTTTCATTTCTTGCTGCAAAAGCTCAGGAGATAGTTTATCCCACAACACAGGATTTTCACGGAATGACTCATATTTTTCAAGTAAGCTAGTCAAATCTTGTTCTAAAGCTATTCCTTCAATCAGACTTGCCTTTCCATATACATGGACAGCTTGATAATTCCAGGTTGGCACATTTTCATGCTCATACCAAGAGGAAGAGATATAGGCATGTGGACCATTAAATATCACGAGAATGTCTTGTACTTCCTCAAAGGTCTTCCATAAAGGGTTACCATAGGCTAAGTGACCAGTCAAATAATAGTCATTCTCGATTTTTTTCAGCAACACGGGTATATGAGCTGCAATTGGCTTACCTTTTCTTATTGAAACGATTGTTGCGAAGGAATTATGTTGAATAAATTCTTTGATTTCTTCTAAATCCGATACTTTATAATACTTAGGAACATACATGGAAATCTCTCCTTATACATAAAATCATCGCGAGTTTTTTGAATAAAAAAATAATTATGCAGGGATGTCTTTACATTTTCTACTCAACAATGTAGATTTTATTATAATCAATCACTGGCACCTCTTAAAAGTGCCAATAACGCTATTTCTAAAGGAGCCAAGAAGCATGCTCGAAATGACCCCAAACTTGAATAATCAGGAACCACTTTACCTTCAATTATATAACTATATAAAAGCAGAAATCCAAAATGGAAAGATAAGAGCTCAAAGCAAATTGCCGTCTCAGCGTAGTTTAGCTAAACATTTACAGATTAGTCGCAACACAGTAGATGCAGCATATCAGCAGCTTCTTGCAGAGGGCTATGTGATAAGTAGAGAGCGAGATGGACTATATGTGGTTGACCTTGAAAAAGGTTATTTTCAAGGAGGCCCTCACCATTTTGAACCACAACTAGCGACTCAGCAGAAACAAGACAGACCAGCGATTAAGTACGATTTTAATTATGGGGATATTAATCTAAAAGATTTTCCCTTTAAAATATGGCGTAAATTATCGATGCAGAGCCTTGATGAAGAACAGGCTCAACTCCTTTTATATGGAGATCCACAGGGAGAGCTGGAATTAAGAAATTATATGGCAAGCTATCTTTATGAATCAAGAGGGGTGCAATGTAGTGCAGAGCAAATCGTTATAGGAGCAGGCTTGCAGTTTCTTCTGGGTATCGTATGTAACCTAATTGGACGAAATGAGCTTTTTGCTATGGAAGATCCAGGTTATTATCGCGTTCGTTACCTGTTTAAAGATACTGGGATAAAGGTGAAACCAATCCCACTTGACGAGCATGGTATTCATATCAATCCGTTAAGGAAAAATAATATCAAAGCTGTTTATGTCACCCCCTCCCATCAATTTCCTCTAGGAACGGTTATGCCTATCTCAAGAAGATTAGCATTACTAGAGTGGGCAAAGGAAGAAGATGCTTATATCATCGAGGATGATTATGATGGAGAATTTCGATATGCTGGGAAACCGATTCCTGCACTACAGGGATTAGATTCGAGTGATCGCGTCATCTATATGGGCACCTTTTCAAAATCTTTGATTCCAGCCATTAAGCTAAGCTATATGATATTACCTAGAAAATTAATAGATTTATTTCATCAAAACAATTACTATGTTCAAACTGTGTCTAGACTCCATCAGCATACGTTACAGCTATTTATAGAGAGTGGGCATTGGGAGAGACACTTGAATAAAACACGAAATAGTTATAAGCGAAGATATGAGGCCTTACTAAAGTCCATTCATCAAACTTTCGGGGAAAATGGGAAAATTTATGGAGCGAGCAGTGGCTTACATATTTTACTTGAACCAAATAATAAGATGACTGAAGAGGAATTGATTGATACAGCAAAAATGGTGGGTGTTAAGGTCTACCCTACTTCTGTTTTTTATGCAAATCCCTTGGGTGTTCAGCCTGCAAAGGTATTACTTGGATTTGCTAATCTAGCGGAAGATGAGATTGACACAGGCATTAAGCTATTAAACAATGCTTGGTTTAACAGTACTACAATGACGTGAATCTCTTTCAAAGTTCTATTTCTACATTTCTTGTATATACATAGTAGAGAAAAGTGGGAGGGGGATTTTTATGCAATTTTATTATGGCCATCAAATGCCATTACGTGTATTAGATGAAGCTGAATTTTGGAAACATCAAGAAGAGGAGCATACAGTAGTAATCAGAGAGCTTGTGAAAGATTTGGAGCAGCAATATGTCGATGCGTTAAAGGAATGGGAAAAAGCTTTCGCTCAAACACATCAGCAAGTTGTGAGATATATAGAAACCGTCAATCGTTCACAGGGACAAGTTTCTCCAGCTTTGTTTCAGGATATTTTACAGCTTACTTCCTTCTGTCTGCAACAGAGTGATCAATTTATTCAATTTTGCCGAACGCTTATGCAAGAAAGTCAACCGATAAGCGCCAATCCGACAGCTAAAGTTGTATTAAATCATATCATTGTAGAATCCGAATATTTTATCGGGATTGCTCAAACCATTTTATATCAACAGAAATACTAGGTCTTAACGTCTGGAAAATGGAGTTTGGAGAAGGGACACTTGCCATACTCCATTTTCAGGTCGCTACACCCTAAAAATATTAACTATTCGGAATTTTCTCTTTATATTTAAAGGAGAGGAGGCTTAAAGAATAGTTTTTAAGTGTATCTGTGTGAACAAAGTCATTTAAAATACTTTCAATTGAATGACAATGTTGATTGATTAAATTAATTTCTTCTATATAATTTGAATCAATCAATACTTCTTTTAATGTTTTAAACACTACTTTCTGCTCGTTAAATAAATAAACCAGTTCAAACCTAGCGTTCAATACTAGAGTGGTAATCTCAGGAAAAATAATTCGATCCTTTAGTACTTCAAGAATGGAATCCACGGATTTTACTCCTTCAATAGCTTGTAAAGCTGAAAAAACACCATTTAATAACTCTTCAAAATCAACCTTCATCAAAATCCTCCATCAATCAAAATCCTTTTTGATCATAACATTTTTTCAGAAAAATTTTAATGATTAATATTTTCCTTCAATAATGTGGAAAGACTATTTAGACAATAGTATGTTGTTGAAAAACAAATCCCTTCACATACTTGCAGAGGCTAATAAAAATCCATAATCTGCTCACAATCATTTTTTTAAAATAACAACAAATAAAACATCAAGAAAGGTATTATTATTGTTTGTTTAGATTTTGTTCAAACACAGTATGCTACTATCTCAAAAGGGGTTGATTGTAAAAACTGTGAGCAATATGATGTAAAGATACATCATAAATGATCGATCTTTGGGGGCACGGAAATGAAAAAAAATATCATAATTATTGTCAGTATAATCATGCTTTTTGTGATTGTTTTTTTGATTGGTAATTGGCAATATTTCTCCAATAATCAGCCGAAAATTATACATAAAGGTGTAGGAAAGTTAGAGGAAGAGCAATTATTAAAGCCTGTAAAGCTAGAAGGCGAATGGGTATTTTATCCAAATGTATTAATTTCTTTGGGGGAAAATTTTGATAGCTATCAACATAAAAAACTGAATTTAAATGTACCCTTTAATTGGCAATCATATGTAGAGCCAAATGAAGAGGGGCTTTCGGTGGGAACCTATCACGTCAGCATAGAGGTACCATCAGATGGATTTTACGGCCTATATATTCGAACGATTCGTCAAGCTAGTCGTGTATTCATTAATGGCGTTGAGGTAGGGGCTAAAGGAAATCCAAGTACCGTTTTAAGTGCGTATGCATCTGAAAATGATGATAAATATACCGTGTTTTCTCCTAGTGTCAATAAAAAACTAGACATTGTCATCCATGTTGCAAACTACAATTATCCTCAGGCTGGAATTGTTTATCCTATTGAATTTGGTACGATGAAGGCTATTCAAAAGCATTATCACTGGAAATTGGTTTTAGATATAGTAGTGAGTATAGGTCATATGATAGTTGGTGCGATCTATGTCTTTACATTTTTACAGAATCGCAAGCGTAAAGAAGAGTTATTTTTTGGTCTTTTTACTATTTCATTAGGGTTTTATATGTCGTTTATCAATCAAAAAGTGTTTTTCCTGTTATTTACTGATCTATCAACGGTCAATCAATTACGTCTGCAATTAGGAATCATTCCACTTGCATTGCTTGCTTTAACATTTTTTATAAATGCGATGTATCCACAATTACTAGAAAGAAAAATTTTATACACGCTTGCCATATTGCTTGGTATCGTGTTTGTTATGTACGGTATCTATAATCCCTTTACTAAAAATGAAAGGGCCTCCTCAGAATTTGAAATGATTATGAGAAAAATAATCTATATTAGTGTCACCGCTCCGGTTATTTTCTATAATATATGGATTCTTATAAAGGTCATGCTAAAACGTCTAGAGGCTGTGCGTTATGTGCTAATAGTTATTACAGCGATTAGTTGTTATTCCATTTTACTCATTTGTAACTTTTTATTTGGGACGCCTTTTGACTATACAGAATTTTTGTTATTTTTACTAATATTATTTGGCTTTGCCTCATTATTAAATTATCGTGCCAATCAAGCATTTTTAAAAATAGCAGCATTGTCAGAAGAATTGCTTGAACATAACCAAATGAAGAATGAATTTCTTCTGAAAACATCGCATGAACTCCGTGCCCCCCTAAACGGAATATTAAATTTATCCAAATCCTTAATGGAAGGTGCTCAAGGACCATTAAAACGATCGCAACAGGAGCAAGTTATTCTAATTCACAGCGTTACACAGCGCATAGGTCATTTAGTAGAAGATTTATTGTTTTCTTCCAATCAAATGACAGGAGAATTAAGGATTAGTCTACGTAGTGTATCTCTGTCTGTTATACATGAAGTAGTGGCCGAAATTCGTAGTGTAATGCCCAAAAATAGTCAAGTAAGGGTAGCAGCAGAGATAAACTGGGATTTGCCAAAGATCTTCACGGATGAATTACGCTTTAAACAAATTTTATATAACTTGCTGCATAATGCTATTAAATTTACACAAAACGGAACAATCACAGTCACTGCGCATGTTGAACAGCAGCAGATGGTCATCCAAGTAAGTGATACAGGCTGTGGAATTGCGACACAAGAGTTAGATCGTATTTTTAACGCCTTTTATCAAGGAAACAATCATCATAATAAAGAAGGGTTAGGTTTGGGACTAAGTATTACTAAAAATATTGTTGAAAAATTAAATGGTAACATTCATGTGACAAGCACTGTAGAGGAAGGTACAACATTTACATTTACAATGCCTCTCTCAACACCAGAAAACGTAAGTAATGAACAAGCTACCATTACATCGCATACCGATACAGAAATACAGCTTCGATTACCTCTTATTTATAAAGGAAGTGATAAAAAAATACTGGTGGTAGATGACAACCATGTTAATATAAAAGCTTTAACGGAAGCATTAAGTTTAAAGGGATATACAGTGATCGCCGTAGATAATGGCTTTGATGCGATTTATTATATTAAAACCAATCATGTAGATTGTATGTTAATCGACCTAATGATGAATGGGATGTCAGGTTATGAGTTATGTAAACGTGTACGTAAACAATATGATATGCTGGAACTACCCATAATTATCTTAACTACAGTTATGAAGCAATCTGACTTACTGCAAACGTTAAAAGTTGGGGCGAATGACTATCTACAAAAGCCGATTTCTACCGATGAACTTTTTATTCGTATTGAATCTTTATTGGCTGTTCGACAATCTTCAATCGATGCGATCGAAGTAGAAATGAACTATTTATATTCACAGGTCACACCACATTTTGTATATAACACCCTTAATACGATTATTGGTTTAAGTTATACAGATATGGAAAACACACGTGAAGCTCTTTATTGTTTAGCCACTTATTTCCGTGCAAAATTGAATGTTCATTACCGAAATAGCATTGTCCCCATTGATGAGGAGATGGAACTTGTAAAAGCCTATTTATCGATTGAAAAAATGCGCTTTGGAGATCGTTTACGTATTAAATATGATATTGACGAATCTATTCAATTAGGAATCCCTGCTTTGTCCATTCAACCATTAGTTGAAAACGCAGTATTCCATGGAATCTCTAAGAAAGTAGAGGGAGGGACCATTGAATTAAGCCTACAGAGAGAGGGACAATTTGTAAGAATAAAAATCTATGATAATGGTGTAGGAATTTCAGAAGAAAAAGTGCACCAATTGCTTAATGAAGAAAGTACAAGAATTGGCTTTATGAATCCATTAAAGAAATTTAAATTAATAAAAAATGCTAGTTTACGAATTTACAGCGAAGAAGGAAAGGGAACAACAATTGTCATTTTATTACCAGAGGGTGGTGGCACATGAATATAATGATCGTTGATGATGAAAAATTGGCTATTGATGTTTTAACTATTATGGTTAAACAGCTTGCCCAATTTCAGATTAACATTAAGGGGACATTTACAAATTCAACTGAAGCCCTCCATTTTCTTGAAAAAGAAATAATAGATGTAGTGTTTTTAGATATTGAAATGATTGACACACACGGTATGCAACTTGCAAAGCAGTTACTACACAAGCAACCATCCTTACAAATTATTTTTGTTACAGCTCATACACAATTTGCAGTGGAGGCTTTTGAAGTAGAGGCAACGGATTATTTATTAAAGCCTGTACATGAAAAACGACTGATTATTGCGTTAACAAAAGCACAGAAAAAAATGGTCGTTACGTTGGCGCCGAGGGATGAGAAGAAAAACTCATTATATGCGCATACATTAGGCAGCTTTTATCTACTGGATGTTCAACATAATGTGATTAAGTGGCGTACAAGAAAAGTACGTGAACTATTTTTATATTTACTATTTCACCAAAAAAGACCTATGTTAAATGCAGTTCTTTTAGAGGAATTGTGGCCAGATTTGGACTTTGAAAAGGCAGCTAGTAATTTACATACAACTATTTATCATTTAAGAAAGATATTAAAGGACAATGGCATTCAAGATCCAATACTCTTGGTCAATAATCACTATAAATTAAATGCTGAAATTCAAACTGATTATGATGAGCTGAATCAACTATTGGAGCAGGAACAACATGATGAGAAATCTATTCAGCAGTTATTGAATTGCTATGAGGGTGATTTTTTAATAGATGAGGAGTATTTATGGGTTAATCAAATTAGGCTCCGCTTAAAGCAAGCTGTATTACATGTGCTTGAACAGTATATTGCACGTCCAAACGCTGCCCATACTTTATTAAAGTATAATTGCCTACAAAAGCTATTAGAGCTAGACGAATATAATGAACACTATATGTTTCAATTGTTAGAATTCTTAATTCAACAAAATAGAAAACAAGAATGTATAAAATTCTTTGAATCGATAGAGGCAAAATTAGCTGAAATTGATCTCCCTGTGCCAGAAAAAATTTATAGACAATACAACGAGTATATAAATCATTAGATTATCAAGAAGTGGGGAAAATTCCTCAATATACTATTTCATCAGATGGAGAATTAGAAGCAACCGTAATTTACTATAAATTAATTTAATCCATGGTATTCAATAGAACTGAAAACGTATAGAAAGGGAGCTAGTATATGAACGAAGAGCAATTATTTAAGCAAATGAAAATGTGGCGTAATTGGACTGTTGAATTTCTACGTACAATCCCTGAAAATATTGCTGATCAGATACCCGCTGGACATCATAACAATATTCGTTGGAATGCTGGTCATCTATTAGTTGGTTGGGATCATACCGTTTTTCCAGCTGTTACACAAGAAAGGCGTTTGCCCCTATCCTATCATGTAATGTTCCCAAGTGGCAGTAAACCAGATAACTGGACTGAGCAACCGCCAACAATGGATCAAATCATTATACTCCTAGAGGAACAACCCATTCTTATTGAACAAGCTTGTGAAGGACATTTACATGAACCGCTTAAAGAACCTTTTTTAGGTATGAAAACATTAGGCGACATGGTTGTCTTTCATATGAACCATGAAAATTTACACATGGGGATTATAAAAAGTATGATGCAAACGCTCTTAAAGAATGAAGCCTAACTGATGGAATCAGTTGGCTTCATTTTTCTATATATACCACGGCAACAAATCCTCCATTTTCTTACCTGGCTTACTTGTTTTATCTGTTACGATCCATGTGCCGTCTTTCTTTTGCAGTTGATAGCTTACATTTGTACCATCCGCCCTTTTAAAGACCATATAGCCTATATTACCCTTGATAAAGGTGACAGGGTCTATGACATTTTTGTAGGGAATCTTTCGATCAGGAAATAAAATATGGGTCACTATTTCCTCTGCAATCGTAGCAAGGGGTTTCATATCACTATTTATTTCAGCTTGATATTGCAATTGATCGTAATGATAGGAAGTATACGATGCTAAGTCCAGCTTAAAACTCTGCTGTATATCTAACAGTGTTGCCCTATAGAATGCGTTTATTGCTTTTTCTACATCATCTGCCTCATGTATATAGCGAAGTGTGCTGACACCAGTTGGACTGACTTCAAATGTAATGATTTCCTTACTGTAGGGTGGGGAATGTGCATGCTCAAAGGTAGTAGCTTCCACGTCAACCCTAAAGCTAAACTGACTTTCTCTGACAATCTTTAAAATTTTCACATCATATAAGCCGTACTGCTTAGGATAGCCGTAGTAATGATCAATTTCCTTTTCGATAAATGGATTAAGGATTGTAATGAATGTGTCCCTGATTAGTTGATCATCAGCTTGTTCACTTTGCGCATAAATCTTACATGGCACAATGAACATAGTGAAGATAGCCATTAAAACATAAGCAAATTTTTTCATGGAATAGTGACCTTTCTGCAGGATGATACTTTATAGAGTGCACCAATCACAGCAAATTATCGAGCATTTTTAAAGAAAGGGAGTTGAACAATGGGAAAAATAATACTGCCCTTTTTATGTATGCTTTTGTTATTTCCAACAGCTACTTGGGGGTCAGAACCTGAAGGCTTAAAATGTCCAAATCCAGATGTATTGATGAAAACAACGGAGAAAGACAAAGATGAGCTTAGTCAAGCATTAGCTGACATCATTCCAAAAGTATATGGCTCAAGCCCTGATTATCAGGAGTGGCAAATTGAGGTGATAAAGCCCATGCCCATATTAACTGGCATGGAGGAGAATTACTATAAAATGGCGGTGAACTTCTGTGGAGAAAATGTTGCTAATCACTCCTGGTTTGTTCGATTAAGGTTTCCAAGATTACTGCCAGCGCAAAGTGCATCACTAGGTGAGCTATATATCGTGAAAGAGACAAATACTAAATGGGTCCATTGATTTCAATATCATTAAAAAGGAAGAATCCATAAAATGGATTCTTCTCTTTACGACATCGCTACCGTTTTCGTTGCTACAGTTTGTTGAAATGCCTGATCATGCTCAACAATCACCATTGTGAGATGGGAGCTTTTTATAAGCTCTTCAATCTGCATGCGTGAATAGATATCAATAAAATTGAGTGGTTCATCCCAAATATATAAATGAGCCTTCTCACACAAGCTTTTAGCAATCAGGAGCTTTTTCTTTTGCCCACCAGAATAATGAGAGATATCCTTCTCAAATTGAATACGCTCAAAATCCATCTTGCGCAGGATTGATTTAAATAACGTCTCATCAATACCATACTCTTCAATAAATTCCGATAACAATCCCTTTAAATGGGATGTATCCTGTTGAACATAGGAAATGACTAGACCTGAAGCTAACTTTATGGAGCCTGTATGTTGGATGGGCTTACCTAGAATAAGTTTTAACATACTACTTTTTCCGCTTCCATTTTTGCCATCTAAAACAACTCGATCCCCTTGTGCCACTTTGAAGCTAATAGGCTTATTCACGATATGGTTATCGTATTGAATGGATACATCTGTTACAGCAACCATTTCTTTAGATGAACATGATAATGGCTCTACTTTCAATGACTCAGTTTTTTCCACATTTTTTAGCAGCTTTGATTTTTCCTCAATAGCTCTTTGTTGTCTGGATTCCAGATTCTTTGCTCGTTTCATCATCTTAGCTGCTTTATGCCCGACAAAGCCTTTGTCCAGCTTTGAACCTGAATTGGTTGTGCCATTTTTGGAGGCTTCCACTTGATTAGACCATCCTACCGAACGCTTTGAGGATTGTTTTAATCTGTCGATATCTTTTTGCAGTCGTTGATTGGTTACTTCTTCGTGCTCCTGCTGTCGATCAAAATTTAACTTCCAAGAAGAATAGTTTCCACTTTGAACGTCAATATTGGCTCTATTGATCGATAGAATATGGTCAACGCAGCCATCTAAAAAGCTTCTGTCATGTGAAATTAAAATAAATCCTTTTTTCCTGCGAAGATAATCTGAAACCGTCTTTCGTGCATCCGTGTCTAGATGATTGGTTGGCTCATCAATTAATAAAAATTGACCCTCTGTCAAAAACAACGCAGCAATCAGCACCTTTGTTTGCTCGCCATTGGATAATGTTTTAAAAGGACGATACATGACCTCTGCATCTACATGTAGGTAAGCTATTTCACGTAGACATTCCCAATCCTCTGCCTGAGGACAAATTTCCTCAAATATTTCGTGGGTATATTTATTTGGATTTGAAACAGGGTAGGGGAAATAAGTAAAGTCTACAGAAGAGATGATTTTTCCGCTATACTCATATTTTCCTAATAACAACTGAAAAAATGTTGTTTTACCTCGTCCGTTTCTACCGATAAATCCAAGTTTCCAATCCGTATCGATTTGAAAGTTGACATTCTCAAAAATATTGTCAAAGCTGCTTGGATAAGAAAAAGTTAAGTTTTGTACTTGTATCATGGACATGATAATTCCTCCTTTGTATTACAACAGTTTACTTTTCATACAAAGTCGGTCTATCCATCTATGTTTTATTTCTCCGTATAAGCAGATGGATATTAACGACTTATACGGAGTGTTACATGCGTCACAATAGTTTCTGAATCGCTCATATTTTCCCTCTCCTTTATGGGTAAATGAAAGGTGCAAAATCAACTATGAAAGCAAGAAAAAATCCCTCCAATTGTGCATTGGAAGGATTAGTCTTTCACTGAATAAATACAATTTGCCATTTGTGTCATGACAAATACAATGCAAACTGATTGTTAAAAATGGATAGACTAACCCTATATTTTGTGTTTGAAATCATTCAATTCAAATGAAAATATAGTTTAGTTCTTCATTGTCCATTCATCAGTCCTCTCATAATTGTCTTTTTATAGTAACAAATTTTTTTACAGAATACAATGTAACCTTATTTTCAATTCTAAACTGTCATTATCTAACTGATGCCGCTAGCTACAAGTAGAAATAGAAAAGACATACATAGAGTAAAGTTGAAATTGCTTAGGACAAGCAATACAGCAATGATTAATTAACATTTTTAATTTAATAATTAATTTTATTTATTTTATAATTAAAAAAAATCAATTTTTATTATTTACATATTTAATTTCTTTGTTATATAATCAACTTAACTTAAAGGAAGGAGTTCACTATGGCTTATCAAGTAATCACAAATTGCCCTGTCTGTAGTAGAACATTAAAAATTACGAAGTTACAGTGTTCTCATTGTCACACGACCATTGAAAATGAATTTGAATTGTCGAAGCTAGCATCCTTATCACAGGATCAGCTTCATTTTGTGGAAGTATTTTTAACCTGCCGAGGAAACATTAAAGAGGTTGAAAAGGAACTGGGGGTTTCGTATCCAACAGTTCGAGGCAAGCTAAACGACATTATTTCATTCCTTGGCTATGCTCAAAAAAAGAAAAATGAAGTAGACGAGAAAAAAATTGTAAGCATGCTGGAAAATGGCGAAATCACAACAGATGAAGCGATAAAGCTCTTAAAAGACGAATAGGGAGGAACGGACCATGAAAGAGGAAATCACAAAAGTGTTAACCATGATTCAAGAGGGAAAAATTGATGCGGATAAAGGATCAGAGCTGATTCAAGTGCTACAACAGAAAGAAGAATCAGAGAACAAATTTGTGGAAAAAACAAAGTATTTAGAAAAAACATTAAAGGTTCGTGTTGTATCCACCGAAAATGATAATGTTACGGTAAACTTGCCGATTAAACTTGTCAAAGCCGTACTTATGGCAGGACACAGCATCGCTGCGAGTATTCCACAATCAGAAAAATACGTAAAAGATATCGACATCAATCTTCTTCTTGAAGCAATCGAAAATGAATTAGACGGACAAATTGTAGATATAAAATCAGCAAACGGGGATTCCGTTGCAGTCTTCATTGAGTAGAGGCGACGAATGATGCATGTAAAAGTGAAAGCAAAAGATGTTCGCTTTACAGTCCCAGTTCCCTATACCGTGCTAACCATTGTCCTCTCCATTTTAACTTCTAAATGGATTCAGCAACAAGCCAATAAGTGGACAAAGGCATACTTCGATCGAAAGAACATAGACTTTACCTTTCCGCTCATCGACAAAGAAATGCTAAAGCCGATTATCAAGGAACTACAAAATTATAAGGGACTCGTGCTAGTCGATGTCAAAGCTCAGGATGGGACTGAGGTTAAGATTAGACTATAATCCCAAAGATAGAATGGTTAGAGCATGTTATGATAAAAGCATGCTCTTTTTTAATGAGTGTCATTTGAAACGTGTAAGAGATGATAATTATTTCAGGATTTACATATAGAAGCTACTATTTTTCAATGGTACTTAAAATAGAACATTTCTTTCAGAATTCTAGATACATTTTGATAGATAAAGATGTTCATCGTTTAAAATAGATTTTTGATTTGGGTATAAATGATTAGTGGTAATCTACTTGGAACTACATAATTAAAAATACTGAATAATCCAAAAATAAAGAAGTTTAGAATCTTGATTTACTTTTCATTTGAAGGATGGTACACTTAAAACTATTGAACAACAACTATATATTGTGTTCGTTTTACAAAGGTACTACTATATGTAGTTTAAAAGGGAAGTTCGGTACAATTCCGACGCTGTCCCCGCAACTGTGAAGCTGACGATGATTGCAACCACTGTGCATTTGCATGGGAAGGGAATCAGAGAATGAAGCAAAGCCAGGAGACCTGCCTTTATAAAACAAATTTATCATTTCTTCGGGGATTAAGAGATGGGAACGTCAGTATTTTTGGTATGTTAACGTTTCCATTTAGCCTATCTCTCTAGAGGAGATAGGCTTTTTATTTTATGAAAAGAGGGATTTCTATGAAACTTTATACGAAAACAATTTGTCCAAAATGCCTATGGGTAAAATCTGAACTACAACGTGCAGGACTTGAAGCTGAAATTGTTAACATCGATCATGATGAACAGGCAAAGCAAACGATTATTGACGCAGGTTTTTTAAGTGTGCCTGTTTTAGAGATGAATGAAACTTTTATAGGAGATGTTCAGGAAATTGTTTCTCAAATTGAGTTGATTGCTCTATGATCGTTTACGCGAGTCGTACAGGTAATGTCCGAAATGTTGTATCCAAATTAAAGGCAGAATGTATCGAGCTCTCGGAGGAATTGCGATTGAACAAGCCCTATCTTTTAATTACCTACACAGATGGTTTAGGTGACATTCCAGCAAAGGTACAACGTTTCTTAGAAAAAAACAGGGATTTTTGTAAAGGAGTAGTTGCCAGTGGCAATAGTAATTTCGGCCATCATGTATTTGGCGCTGCTGGTGAGAAAATCGCCGCTACCTATCATGTACCCTTAGTAAGGAAATTAGATTTACGAGGTAATCAAACGGATTACGAAGCAATACAAACGTTTTATGAAACGAGGGTAATGAGATGAAAACCTATTTAAAGCTTAATAATGACGTACTGAATCGTTATAGTACAACTGGATTACTTGAGTTAGAAAAGGACCGCGAAGCTACGCGCCGCTACTTTTTAGAGTATGTTAACGTACGTTTGCGTTATTTTATAGATATTGAGGAAAAAATCCGCTATTTAGTTGATGAGGGCTACTATGAGAAAGCATTTATCGATATGTACGAGATGGAATTTATTAAGAAGCTGTACAAGAAAGCCTATGATTATAATTTCCGCTTCCCATCCTTTATGAGCGCAAGCAAATTTTATGATAGCTATGCTATGAAAAGTCGTGACGGGGAAGAGATCTTAGAAAAGTATGAGGATCGTATTGTCATTATTGCTTTGTATTTGGCGCAAGGAAACACAACTCTAGCAGAACGCTCTGTCGAAGCAATGATGGAAGCCTACCAGCCAGCGACACCAACTGCTTTAAATAGTGGTAAGAAAGCACGTGGTGAATTAGTCAGCTGCTTTAAGTTATCAATGGATGACTCCATGAATAGTATTGCCGAAAATATTGGCTATTGTTTAGAGCTATCACGCCTTGGTGGTGGAGTTGGGGTCAACTTAACAGATTTACGTCCTTTAGGTGATCCAATTAAAGAAATATTAAATCGTGCAAGTGGTGTCATCCCAGTAGCGAAACTGTTAGAAAATTCTTTCAGTTATTCGAATCAGTTAGGGCAACGAAATGGCTCAGGTGTTGTCTATCTAAATATTTTCCATGCAGACATAGAAAATTTCATATCATCAAAAAAACCAAATGCTGATGATAAAATTCGCCTCGCAACCCTTTCAACAGGGATTATTATACCTAGTATTTTCTTCGAACTGATGAAACGTGATAAGGATATCGTCTTGTTTAGCCCATACGATATTTTTAAAGAATACGGTAAACGTATGTCTGAGCTTTCCATTTCAGACATGTACTACGAGCTACTTGATAACCCAAAAATTCGTAAAATTAAACGTTTAAATGCACGGAAGCTTTATACAGAGGTGAAAAAAGCACAATTTGAATCAGGCTACCCGTTTGAAATCTTTGATGATAATGTCAATAAGGTACATCCTTTAAAAAATATTGGACGTGTCAAAATGTCCAATCTATGTACAGAAATTCTGCAAGTGCAAGAGACAAGTATCATTACGGATCAGGATCAACCAAATGACTATGGATTAGATGTATCGTGTAACTTAGGTTCCATCGATATCCATGCAGCAAGTAAAGTGAATGATTTCGGCGCATTAGTCGATACAGCGATGCACCTATTAACAAATGTATCGCAAATGACGCATATTAAAAATGTACCGTCTGTTGCAAAAGCCAATCAATTAATGCATTCTGTAGGGCTTGGCTGTATGAACCTCCATGGGCATCTGGTGACGGAGGGCATCCTGTACGGCTCTAAAGAGTCTATTGATTTCATGGATCACTTTATGGAAGCGATGAACTATTATTCACTGAAATCTTCGATGGAAATGGCAAAAGAAAAAGCTGCAACCTTCTATCGATTCGAGGACAGTGATTATGCATCTGGTAGCTATTTTGACCAATATATCAATAAAGCTGAGGAAGAATTGTCACCTGTTGTATTGAAGGCACTTGGCAATATTCCAATCATTACGAACAAGATGTGGGAAACGTTAAAGCAAGATGTGATGCAATATGGGCTATTCCATTCCTATCGTTTGGCTATTGCACCAACTGGTAGTATTTCATATATTCGTAGCTGTACGGCTTCAATCGCTCCATGTACAGAGCGCGTAGAGGTTCGTGATTATGCCGATAGTAGAACCATTTATCCAATGCCTCATTTAACAAATGACAATAGTCATTTATATGTGGAGGCGTATGATGTGAATCCTTATGATTTAATTGATTTATATGCAGCTTCTCAAAAGCACGTTGACCAAGGTATTTCCATGACGCTTTATGTAACGGACAATTGGACAACCGAACAATTGGCTAAAGTATACATTTATGCGTGGGTAAAGGGCATTAAGTCTGTTTACTATGTTCGTCAACGATTACAAAGCTTAGAGGAGTGTGTAGCATGTCAAATATAATTTATGAGGCAGTCAATTGGAATAAGGCAACAAGTGAGCTTGCCCAAATATTTTGGGACCAGCAATGGAAGCAAATTTGGTTTCCAGAAGAAATTGCGGTCAGTAAAGATATTAAACAATGGAAAAGCTTTGAGCATCAGGACACATATAAAAAAGTATTTGCAGGATTAACCTTACTGGATACTGTACAAACAAATATCGGGATGAATCGTGTTGCTGCTTATACAGACGATTTACAGGAAAAGGCTGTCCTAACTGTTTTTGATGCATTCGAGGCGATACATGCCAAGTCCTATTCTTATATTTTCACAACGCTTTGTACAAACGAAGAAATCGACGAGCTATTTGAATGGGTCAAGAAAAATGAATTTCTACAGTATAAGGCCAATAAAATCGCAGACATTTATAATAGTATTGAAGAAGGCAACCCAGAGAGCTTATGGAAAGCGATGTTCTCCTCCGTTATGCTTGAATCTTTCTTGTTCTATTCTGGCTTTTTCTATCCACTCTACTTAGGAGGACAAGGCTTCCTACGAAACAGTGCCGAGATTATTTCACTCATCTTGCGGGATGAATCTATCCATGGGGTAGCAGTTGGATTTTTTGCTCAAAATCTATTCAAGCAATTTTCAAAGGAAAAGCAAGAAGAGCTACATTTATGGGGCTATGAGCTATTATTAGATTTATATCAAAATGAAATGAAGTATACAGATGATATTTATGCGGAAACAGGATTATCACCTGAAGTGCGAGCATATGTACGTTATAATGCTAATAAAGCTTTAATGAATGTAGGCTTTGAAGCCATGTTCCCAGAAGAGGAAGTCAATCCAATTGTGATGAATGGTATTCGTAATGAAGGCTCCACATATGATTTCTTTTCACAAAAGGGCGCTACGTATGCGAAGGCAAAAGTTGCGCCAATCACAGATGACACATTCAATTTTAATCGTTAAGGATGAAGAACAATGAATCTAGAAGTAAAAATTAAAAAAGTTCACGCTGATGCCATGCTACCGATACAAGCCAACCCTGGGGATGCAGGCATGGATCTCTATTCCATAGAAGCAGTAGAAATCCCAGCAGGCGTAGCCAAACTCATTAAGACAGGTATACAGATTGAATTACCTAAGGGAACGGAAGCCCAAATTCGACCAAGAAGTGGACTAGCATTAAAGCATAGTGTAACCGTACTGAATAGCCCAGGCACTATAGATGAAGGCTATAGAGGCGAAATCGGTGTTATTTTAATCAACCATGGTCAAGAACCATTTATCGTAGAAAAATCAATGCGCATTGCTCAAATGGTTATTCAATTTGTTCCTTCTATTCAATTAGTGGAAGTAGATGAATTATCTCAAACGGTCCGTGGAGAATCTGGATTTGGTGCAAGTGGTACGAAATAGCGTACCTATATATAAACCTCATAAAGTTTACTTAAAAATCCTGCTTAAAATGCAGGATTTTTTTGTTACCGTTGCTAATAGCAGAAGGAAATAATAGGGTTCATATGGAATGAAGTAATGATAGCGAATTAAAGGAGCTAATAATCATGAAAAAAATATGTTCAGGTATTTTCCTTATGTTGATTGTCATTCTTACATCTATCACAACTGCTGCAGCAGCTAGTAGTCAACTAAAAGTGGACGGTATGACAGTACAAACGGATGTGAAGCCCGAAATAAAAAACAATCGAACAATGGTACCCTTACGCGTGATTAGTGAAAATTTAGGGGCTAAGGTGCATTGGTCGGAAGGGCAAGTGATACTGACCCAAGGTGAGATGAAAGTCAGTTTAAAGTTAAACAGTAGTAAAGCCACAGTAAATGGAAAAAAGGTATTATTGGATGCAAAGCCATACTTAAAGAATGGACGCACCATTGTACCATTACGTTTTCTAGCAGAAACCTTTGGCTGTAAAGTTCATTACGATCATTTAACGATCTCAATCGATACAGAGCCATTGATGATTAAGGGTGTGGAAATGAAAGCATTACTTCATGAATACCACATGACAATGGGGGGAGTAGTCGAGCAAATCAATGGCAATGCCTATATGGAAGAAATGCACCGTATATTTACTAAAAATATGGGCAAGAAGATAAAACAGCCTAACGACTACACCTGGTCTGTCCATAGCACCGTAATTGGGGGTTATTATAAAATGGGCCAATATGATTTCCTGAACAAGGAAGGTAGTAGCATAGCACGTTATGATCTCTATTCGTTGGTGCAATCTTCAGATAAACCTTTGACTGGACAGCCAGACGTGTTGATTTATGACGCAGCTGTTGACCAATGGTATGAGTTTAACAAAACTGCCAGTGACTCTATTTATTCGATAATGGAAACTGCCACGAGAAATGGCTTTGTGACAGTTATTAGTAATACAGTTCCTTGATGATGAATCCATTAAAAACGCAATAGAAGAGCACATCTATGAATAAGATGTGCTCTTCTTATTAAAAATGCTAATCATTTTTATTTAGAAAAGTACTAGGCATGACTACAAGAACTACTGTTCCACGAGCACAAAGCGTATCCTGCGCGTAAACTTCAGTTTCTACTTTCCATTTCTTCGGATGAATTTCTTCAACAGTGCCAATTGCCTTTAAGGGAACATCTTGGGGTGTTGGCTTGAGGAAATCTACATTAAGGTTAGCCGTTACAAATCGAGGTGGCTCCGCTCCATCACCAATTTCATGTCCATTTTTACGATGCAAGGCAAGCGCTGCCGACCCTGTTCCATGGCAATCAATTAATGAAGCAATTAAACCACCATAGATAAATCCTGGAATACCCATATATTTTGATTCAGGTGTATAGATTGTAATCGTCTTATCACCATGCCACCCCGTGCGAAGATGATGACCATCATCATTCAAACGGCCACACCCATAACACCAAGCGATATCATCTGGATAAATATCTTGAATTGCTTTTTCTACTTTTAATTCTTCCATTCTTCTCTCTCCAATACTCTAGTATTATTTGTTTCTAATCGAACGTTAATCATTTAAGTATAATTAATCATTTCCATTCCATCAATAAAAATCTAAATATTCCATCTATTTAAACTGTGTAAAAAAGCACTACCATAAAGTTGGACAAATTTTATTAGTGACAGATGGGGAGGGCTGGTATCAGGAAGAAGGAAAAGCTGCATAGCTTGTAAAACGCTGGCATGGTGCAACAATAGAAAGATGGTATACTATGATCGTTGCATTGCTGTGCTGAAGAAGGAATTAAAGGAGTCAAAAGGTATGTCTTTAAAAAATATAATCGATTGTATTTGCAAGGAAGCAACTAATAAAGACAGTAAAAAATTAGAAGAATTACTAGAGCAATTGTATGATTATGAAAGTGCTAAAATACTTGATATTTACCCTTATCAGATAAAAAGTAATGAAAAATATAGTCAAGTAGAAGTATTCTTCGATAAATTAGAGATGGTCGATTTCCAACAAAAAACGCAGGATTATCATTCGTACCAGAAAAGCCTAGAAAAATTTGAGAGATTTTTTGAATTGATGTGGTTAAAATCATCTGAATTTTATGCATTTTATTATTTACCAGATCCTTTATATAAGGATCAATTGTATTATAAAGTCTACAAGAATGAGTGGGGTAAAATTACACCTAAAGATCTTACAGAAGGAACTTTTGTAAACATTGATGAATACACAATGTTAATTTCACTAATAAAATTAGCTGTTTCAGACCATCTCCATTTACATTTTATTTTACCTGAGGAGAATATTGTATTTAGTGGGAATGGCTTAGCCTTTTTAATTTACAGCCAACATAATCTTGAGTTATTAGAAAAGGTTGCTAATACGGAGGGGCTCTATATCCGTTGAAAAAGGGAGAGAACATTCCCAGCAACATGAAGCTAGATAATATGAAACATACCCTAAAAAAATAGCAACAATCTATGTTGCGTACAGATCGTTGCTACAATTATTTAAAAATCATTTATTTTGCTCTCGATAATTAATGGCCTCTTTAAATTCATCGGTAGCTAGGATATTGTAGAACATATTTCTACTGTTTACGTTTGCTATTGTCCCAGTGATTGTATTATCAATCCATAGATAGTATTCATCATCGTTTAGTTTGATCTTATACTGCGGAGCAATTTCGTTATCGACCTCACCGAATTCTCTAGCTTTTTTAAATGTTTTTTCTATAATTTTAATATCTTTCGCATCGGAGATTTTTTGTAAAGTATCGGGTTGCACTTCATCAAAATTAATTAATTCTTGAATTTCTATCACCTTCGATGCTTCTTTCTGATCGTTACAAGCAACTAACGCTAAAGAACAAATCATTAACAACAAAATTGTTTTTATTTTCACCTTGTCTTCACCCCTTTTTGTTCAATCTAGTATATTCCCTTATGAACATTTCTTCAAACTGCAAAACCCTCAAATTATTTACATATTCTAACAGTCTAAAAAAAGGTTTAACCACAGCATAAAAACTTATCTGAGAGCTTTCCCCTTGAATGGAATTTATAGTATGCTGATTAAAAGGGAGGAGAGGGATTTTATGCTTAAACAATTGATTGTTGGGGATACAACACAGGAATTGGCTTCTACTCGTCGTATGCTGGAACGCTTGCCCGACGAGCATATGACATGGAGGCCACATGAGAAATCAATGACACTAGGAGGTCTGGCCACGCACCTAATCAATCTGCTAAACTGGCAAATGGCTATTTTACAGTACTTAGACTTTGATCTTTCCGCCGTTCCGTTGCGACGAGAGGCATTAGAAAAGCGAGCTGACATTCTGGATGAGTTCGATACAAACGTAAGAAAAGTGGAAATGATGCTTACTGAATGTGATGAGAAAACGCTCGGAGAAGAATGGACACTCCGTCACGGTGACCATATTATTCGTCAAGAGCCTCGAGCAATTGCGTTCCGCACCTTCGGATTAAGCCACATGGTCCATCATCGGGCGCAGCTTGGGGTATACTTGCGACTTCTCGATATTCCAGTACCAGGCATCTACGGCCCCTCTGCAGACGAAGAAGCCTAGTAAACTACTTCCATGAATCGCTATTTAGAAAGGTATGAGGTGTTCGATTGACTAAGATAATGACGAAAACAGAACGATTAATTATTCGATTAATGGAAAAGGGAGATTACTCTTCTTGGCTTACGCAATATGAAAATCGTTTACCTTCCCAGCATAAATACGATGAAGGTAAATTAGATATGAGCATCTGTACGAAAGAATGGTTTCGTGATTTAGTTACTAAGATCATCAGATGGCTGAGGATGATAAGGTGTATGTATTTGGCGTATTTAGAAAAACAGATAATACGCATATTGGTTTTGTAGACTTTTCCACAATTATGAGGGAAGAATTTCAATGGGCTAGGTTCGGGTATACCATTCATAACCATTTTTGGAGAAAAGGTTATGGTAAAGAGGCTGTAAAGGCAGCGATTGATCTAGCATTTGAAAAATTAAATTATCATCGAATAGAAGCTCATATAAACCTCGACAATACGGCATCTAAAAAATTAGCAGAAAATGTTGGGATGCTTTATGAATGCACGAGGAAAGGATTCATATACGAGGACAACAAGTGGACTGATCAGCTGGTTTATTTTATAAATGCAGAAGACATTTAAAAGGGAGGAGCTGTATGTACGACATGGAGAACTCTTTAGAAGTGCAAAAGAAAGAGGATATAAAAATTTCAATTGTCATACCAGCCCATAATGAAGAAAAATACATTGGAAAATGCTTAGAATCTATTTTAAAGGCTTCCAAATCCTTTGAAAATCAAGTAGAGATTATTGTTGTTTTAAATCGCTGTACAGATAGAACAGAGGAAATTGCAAAATCGTATAATTGTATCCTACTAAAAAATAGCGATAAGAACCTTTCGAAGATTAGGAACGCTGGCGTTGATATAGCAAGAGGTGAAATCATCGTCACAATTGATGCCGATACACAGATGAACGAACATGTGTTATCGAAGGCAGTGGAGAACTTAAGCACAGGTAAGTACATTGGCGGGGGCGTTACAGGAAAGTTTGAAAGAATGTCCTTAGGAATTTTTGTTTCAGCTTTGTTATTAATTGGACCACTATTTTTAAAATATGGTGCAATTTCTGTAGGCATCTTTTGGTGCTACAAAAAAGATTTTCAAGCAATTAATGGATTTAATGAAAATATGCTCATGGCAGAAGATGCCGATTTTGCTAAACGATTAAAAGATTGGGGAAAAAAGAACGGAAAAAAATACGGAACAATTCAAAATGGAATGATCACTTCAAGCAGAAAATTTGATAAGCATGGAGACTGGGTTTTACTTAAACGTCCTAAAATGATCCTGGCATACCTTAAAGGTACAGATCAGAAACATGCGAATGAAGCATATTATGAAAATGAAGATAGATAAAAAGAAACTGTAACGTTAATCGAACAAGGATTAACGTTTTTTTGTTATCACACTAGCTGGAAAAAAGAAAAGAATTGAATAATTTTTTATAATAAATTATTCTTTATTACATCAATATTGATGATTCATTTTAGCGAAAGGATGGGGATTGATATAGCTGACGTCAATGTGTCAAACCCTAACAATCAGAATGATGAATAACTTTGAAGATTTAATAGAAAAAGAGTATTCCAATATAGCAGGCATCGCTATTAGAAAAGATAATCATTTAATTTACGAAAAATATTTTGATGGGTACACCCAAGATGATGCTTTGCATATAGCATCTGTCACTAAAAGTATCATCTCCATTCTTATTGGAATGGCAATTGATAAAGGATATATGAAAAATATAGAACAGCATGTGTTAGATTTTTTTCCAAATTATATAGTGAAACGTGGCGAAAAAACCATTCAAAACATCACCATAGCAAATTTGTTGTCAATGACTGCACCCTATAAATACAAGTCGGAGCCTTATACAAAAGTATATTCAAGTGATGACTGGGTAAAAGCTGCATTGGATTTGCTAGGGGGCAAAGGTAGTATTGGGGTGTTTAACTATTCTACCGTTGGCACACATATTTTATCAGGTGTTCTTACAACTGCCACTGGTCAATCTGTTCTTGATTTCGCTACAGAAAACTTGTTTAAACCTCTTGCAATCAAAGCTCCCACAAATACAACTATACAAAATAAAGAAGACTATTTCGCTTTTCTGAAGGATAAATATGTCACTGGCTGGATAGTAGATCCTAAGGAAGTAAATACCGCTGGTTGGGGACTTACATTAACAACCCGGGATATGGCCAAAATAGGTCAGCTCTATTTAAATGAGGGTGTATGGAACGGTCGGCAAATTCTTTCTTCTCAATGGATAGAGGACAGCACTAAAGTACAAAGTCGATCAGGAAAGCTGACCTATGGTTATTTGTGGTGGATACTTGATGATTGCTATGCAGCTTTGGGGGATGGTGGAAATGTAATATTCATAAATCCTCAAAAGAAGATGGTCATTTCGATTGCTTCGCGCTTTATGCCAAGTGCCAAGGATCGTGTTGAATTGATTAGAAAACATATGATGCCATTGTTTGAATAACAGCTAGGGATAATAAAAACTCCATTTTGATCAGCATCAATCAAAATGGAGTTTTTATATTGAATGAAGGGTATGAATGAATCAATTTTGCAAATCATCTTTAAAGGGCATAAAAGCATCTCCTTTATTGACTACAAAAATAATACAAGTGAAAAATTGCAAGCCATCCAAAACAGTTTTGGGGTTCTATTCAACTTTGTTCAAAATGAGATTAATTTTTAGCAGTATAACCAATTAAGGTATAGCTTTTTTGATCAATTTTTTTATTAAACTAACAATAATACTTGCAACACCCATTTTAGTACTGTATAGTTCTAATTATGACAAAAGTAAAATTAATGAATCAAAAACGTGTGATTGAAGTAGCTGCAACATTATTTTTAGAAAAAGGATTTGCTTATACAAGCATGGATGAATTAGTTCGTGTAAGTAAAGTTTCAAAGTCTAATGTGTATTATCACTTCTCTAATAAGGAAGAATTGTTGGAAGGGGTCGTTGATTATTGGATTGAAATGTATCAATCTGCAATAGATGACTTACTATCTCAAAACCAATTATTAGTTGAAGATCGTATCAAATTGTTTTTAAAGCAAATATCACAAGGAGTTCAGACGAGAGAATATAAGGGGAGCTGTCCATTTATTACGCTTTATATTCAAAGTCCTACAAATGCCACAAAAGTAAAAGAAAAAATAGGTCTTTTTTTTAAAGGCTTACAAACGAAAGTTTCTCTATTCCTTAAACAAGGGGTAGAGAATGGTGAATTTAGAAAGACAATAAATATTGACGAGGTTGCATCTCTTTTTATTACAAATCTTGAAGGAGCGCTATTTATTTCAGAAACACTGGAGGATGCAACTGTAATCATGAAAACAGCAGATCATTTGTTTAACTTGCTTCGATAAAAGAAGCATTTTTTTTACATCAAATTAGTACTAAATAGTACTACAAGGAGGATTTTTTATGAGAACCGTATTTTTAACTGGTGGAACAGGTTTTATTGGAAAGCAATTAGTCGAGGAATTAGCCAAAGAGCACGTTACAATTCTTCTATTAGTGAGATCGAAAAGTAAAGCAACACGCATTTTTCAGGAAAGAGGCATCTTAAAAGAGGCAAATATGCACTTTATTGAAGGTGATTTAACGAAAATAGACTTAGGTCTGAGTGTTGAAGATAAGGAGAGGGTATTGAAAACGGATGTGATGATTCACGCAGGAGGCCCTATGGATATTCAAGCGACAAGTAAAGAGGCCGCTTCCGTCTTTTTAAATGGCGCCAAACATATTAGTGAATTAGCTAAAAGTATTCACCAATTAAAGGGCTTGCAGCAATTTATTCATGTTGTAGGCTATATGAGTCCATTTGATGATAAAAATAGCAAGGTTGCGATAGATGTATTTAAAGAAGGAAACAAATTTTTAAAAATAAAAAATCCATATGAGAGAACAAAGTTTTTAGCAGATCTATATATCCGTCAGCAGGCATCAGCAGTAGGTTATCCGCTGTCTGTCATTAATCCGCCAACTGTGGTCGGTAGTAGTAAAACAGGGAGTACAGAGCAGATAGCAGGATTAGGTTTGCTTGTGACAAGTATGCGAAGAGGGCTCATGCCAGTGATTCCTGGAGGTAAGGGATATAGGTTGCCACTGATTTCAAACGATGAGATTGCGAAGTTTATTGTGCAGGTTTTCAAATTGGAGCAGCCAGCTATTCAAACATATACACTTGTTGAAGACAAAGAGAACGATCCGAACATTGCTGAATTATTAAGTGTCATGTCGGAAAGTATGAATATGCGGGCACCAAAAATCTCTGTTCCAATGCCGCTTATGAAAACAATAATGAAAAGTGGAGTAAGTAAAATAACAAACATTCCTTCTGATGGACTGAATTTTATGACAAAACGAACATTTTCAAATGGTTCGGTGAAAAACATGATGGGGGGAGATCGGTTT
Organism: Lysinibacillus sp. G01H; assembly: GCF_028872195.1. Classification (NCBI taxonomy): domain Bacteria; kingdom Bacillati; phylum Bacillota; class Bacilli; order Caryophanales; family Bacillaceae; genus Lysinibacillus; species Lysinibacillus sp. G01H. The sequence goes on from NZ_CP118397.1 coordinate 2,315,242, forward strand.
AAGAAGACGAGTGTCATGAACTTTTTCCCTGCCGTAGTAGCTGATCTGGATTATCGATTGATGTATCAAAATGGTGAGCTTTATCATTTATTTGAGCGAACATTATGCGATAACAATACCCTTTACCAATTACAAGGAGAGGGGAAACCGTTTATTTTATTACATGGTTTATTGAGTGATGGAGAGGATTTATTTCCTTTAGGAAAAGAGCTTCATGAAAAAACAGGTCGTCCTGTATGGATCATAGACCTTCCTGGTTTGGGACGTTCTCCTTTTAAACGAGAGAAAAATCTTTTAAATATCTATTTGAATGTAGTAAAAAAGTTATTGGAGAAAGCTACTAACGGTGCCCATCTAATTGGCCATTCATTTGGTGCGTATATTCTTTTGGAAGCATTAGTACAAAAGTACATAGATAAGAAGTATACAATTACTTTACTTCAGCCACCTGTTGCCAAAAAAAATGCTCAATCAATAAATGTTCCTCAATTTATAAACAAATGGACATTGAAATTGGCAACTACTAATTTAATAGAGCGTTATTTATTAAATAATGGTTTATTTGAAAATACGGAGAGCATCCCTGAACACTATATTCAAAAAATAGGTAAAAGTTTTACTTCTCCTAGAATTTTAAACACTACTGTTCAGCTTAACAGTTTACTATCGAAAAACATTCAAGGTGATTTCAATGAAGTAACAAAGTATAATCTTCACATTATTTGGGGGGATTCTGATAGAGGCTACTCTGCTCCTAAGCATCTGGGTAAGGTTGATTTTGTTCCATATGGTCATCATTTTCCTCTTAACCATCCGAGTGAAACGGCTAATTTGGTCATAACAAATAGTAGTACTAGCAGATGAGCGTGTGGGATAAATAAAAAGCATGTAGTAAGATCGTTGTGTCTTTGAAATAAAGTTGCTTTGTGAAGAAATATTCTTAAACTCCCATGAAAGAACGTTTTTTTAGAAAATGAACTTGCAAATGAAGATGAGATCTTTCTTCGGTAAAAACTAATATTTAGTATCCTTTGATATTACAGTCGAAAAAGTATACACCTAGCCAGTTGTCGAAATTTATTTGACGACTGGTTATTTTAAAAATTAAAAAGTCCAAAACCTATGTGACCTTTTACATTCATTTTGTCTCACTATTATTAGTATACTTTTCAATGAAACACAACTTCCTATAATTTATATTATGTAAACTAAAATTATTTGGCGTGAGGGAGGGCTTGAATCCGCCAACACCCCATAATATCTGTACTTTTCGAGTTGTAACTGCCAAGTTCTTTATAATTTTCATGTGAACGAATTCTCCTTTTTTACGATAATGGGTTTTATTTGTACAGATAATAATTATTGTTTAATACACTATCTGGAGGTTTTCTACGTGCAACTACATGCTGCCATTGATGAATTTGTTTTGTATATCGAGATTGAAAAAAATTACTCAGTTAATACGGTAACGAGTTATGAATACGATTTACAACTCTTCTTAACCTTTTTAACGGATCATGGCTGTTCAACCTGTTTAAACGAGATTACCAAGACCCAAGTACGTCGCTTTATCCAATATCTATTAGGATCTTTAAAACAAAAACCTCGTTCGGTGAACCGAAAAATTTCTTCATTAAAATCATTCACAAAATATTGTTTAAAGGAACAATACCTTGCTAATGATTTTACGCGCGGGATTGAATCACCAAAGACCGATGATAAACTACCAGTCTATATGACATTAACGGATCTAAAGCATCTATTTGACTATCTAGAACACACTAAATCACGTTTTTCGATGCGGAATGAGATAATGTTTAAATTGTTAGCAATAACAGGTATAAGACGTTCTGAACTTGTTTCATCAACATGGGAACAAGTGGATTTGATAAATGAAACGATTCGAATTGATGGAAAGGGAAAAAGAACGAATATTGCCCCTTCATCCACACTTAATGCCGCTTCAGGCATCTTATAAAGCTTCTTTAAGATCCTATCAAATTTATCCATCAGAGCCAGTTTTCCCTAATAAAAATCGTAAAGCATTAGATCCGCGTGGGTTACATGTCATCTTTAATGATGTGTTGAAAAAGTCAGGCCTCCCACCTACCCGCTTTACACTGCATAACTGATGTTACAACAAAATAAGGAAAACGTGTTAGAGTGCCTTTTAAGCCCCATGGAGATGGGAAGATTAAAAAACACTATCTTTTCGTATAGTTCTACAAAAAGAATAGCGTTTTTTCTTGTTTAGTGGATATATTTTCCTCAGCTGCTGACTTAAATTAAAATGTGACCGCCTTCTACATGAAGAACGGTACCGGTCACGAAACTATTTTGTAGCAAGTATAGTACGCTTTGTGCAACATCTTCAGCTCTTCCTATTCGTTTCACAGGGAGTTTGTTTTCAAGTGCATTATAGAAGTTATTACGTGCTTCTTCAGGCATTTTGCTACGGGAAGGTGTATCAATTATTCCAGGTGAAACGATGTTTACTCGGATCGGAGCAAGTTCTAAAGCCAAAGTCTGGCCTAGATTCGAAATAGCCGCATTGACTGCACCTAGAATTGCTGAGCCAACCATAGACTTGTAGGCTACAACCCCAGAGAACAAAGTGATTGAACCGTTTGGTAAAATTTTCGAAGCACCGTATTTCGCTGCATAATATTGTCCCCAGAATTTGTTTTCAAACAGTTTTCGGGCTTGGGCTGTATCCGTTTGGAGGAATGACCCGCCGGATGTTTCTGCCGCGCTTACCACAAGATGATCGAACTGGCCGATCTTTTCAAAGAAAGACTGGACTTGCTGTTCTTGCGTTGTATCTAGAGTATAAGCCGTTGCTCTATCTCCTAGTTGCTCTTTGGCATTCCGTAATTTATCTTCGGAACGGCTGGCAATGATTACTTCTGCCCCATGAGCTATTAGCTGTTTAGCTGATTCCAAACCAATCCCAGAGCTTCCACCGATCATTATAACTTTTTTATCTTTTAACATGTTTTTCTCCCCTTATACGTTTACTTAATAGATTAAAAATTCAATACCTCTTGTAGATGTAAATCAAGTTCGGATACAAACTTTTCAACTTTCGGATTTTTGACTACATCATAACAAGAGAAACTCTTTAAAGGTTTCATTCCGAGAAATTTCTGTATACGATGTAAATGACTTAATGCTTCTTCTAGGCTGCTCCCTTCAAAAAATTGACTTGGATCGTTAAATGCTTTTTCAGGAGCATTCCAGGTAGTCGAAAACATATATTTCTTTTCAGTCAACAACCCGCCTTCTCCATACTGATCAGCACCCCTAAAAAACAAACCATAAGCATATACTTCATCCATATACGACTTCAATAAGCCCGGGACACTGAACCAATAGATAGGTGTTTGGTAAATGACAATGTCAGCCCATATAAATTTTTGTTGTTCTTCTTCGATTTTATATCCTTTTTGAATAATTGTTGTTTTTACATTGTTTTTTTCACTTAAAAAACTGACCATTTTGTTCATCAATGTTTGGTTTAAATTCCCTTCTGCTGAACTATACTTCTGATGACCGTTAATTATCAGTATATTTTTCATCTTTATCTAGCTCCCTCAATTATATGATTTCTAAAAAACTACCCAGCGTGTAGATGATAACCCTTCTGTACTTAAGGTAAAATTCAAATCGTTTGCTTCATCCGGAAGAACACTCATGATTATGTATCAATAGCAAAAGCATTGATTTATATAGCAATGAGAGCAAACGGTAGTTTGTTTCGTTGATTTCTTGCAATAATTTTAGTCACCTCCTCAATAAGGGATGAAATTATAGGTACAACGATATTATAAATATAGTAACTTCATTTATGGAAGTAGTGATATTTATTTCATAAAGTTTCTGAAAGTATACTATTGTGATATGATAAGGTGAATTAAACAAAAAAATTTTTCAGGAGGATGTTTCATATGAGTGTTATTGAGCCAGTAATATTAACCAAAGGAGCACCAGGTGAGACTTGCCCCATTGCTAAAACGCTCGACGTGATTGGGACTAAATGGACTTTTTTAATTATTCGTGATCTGCTTATAGAAGGAACAATGCGATTCAGTGACCTATTGAAATCAATGAATGGAATTAGCCCGAAAACACTTTCACTCCGTCTTAAGACACTAGAAGATCATGGGATATTGAATAAAAAGGTATTCCCGGAGGTTCCCCCTCGTGTGGAATATACGTTAACAGACAAAGGAAAACAATTAGAAGGTATTTTCATTGAATTAAAGAGATTTGGATTAAATTTATAAAAAATTAAAATAAGTCATTCTCTAAATTTTGGTAAGTTAATTATGAATCATATCAGAGCATTTTTTTAAAATCTATTTCTCAGGCTATGAACTATACAAACTACGCTATCACCGCATATTGATAGTAAAGTAAAGCTATTTTAGCCTTACACCTCCGAATTTTGTTACTTAGGGGCACTCCTATCCCAAGTGACCCTTTTTATTTTTTTCCTTAAAGTGTTCCTTAACACTTTTTTAAATTTATTTAAAAGAACCTAGGCTGCTTCACTTTTGTCTTTTATTAGATTTTGCAAGATCTCATAATCAACACCTTTTTTAAATACTTTTTAAAAATTCAGAGTATCAAATTTATTACTTATCCATTGGTTCTATATAATGTGTAAAAAAGAGTCGAACATACAAATTTGTATGTTCGACTCAAGTATTCCTGTTTTAGAATCTCAATATATATTTTCTTATGAACTTGAATCGTGATTCTTTAACAACAAGCTAAGTTCATCTCTGTTAGAATAATTTTTATGAATATTAGACAAATCTACATTAAACGATAATTAACATTATTTAAACGAATAATCCCCTTTTGAACGATAATCTATAGGAACCATCCGATAACTATAAGGTTGTGTCAGCGGTATTTATATTATGTAAACTAAAATCATTTGGCGAGGAGGAGGGCTTGAATACGTCAACTTCACATTATATCTGTACATTTCGACTTGTCATTCTGAAGTTCTTGGCTGTTCGAAGTATTCTAACAGTCTAATTTTTTGAATATTACTAAATAAATAGAGTCAAAGAGTCCAAAGTAAAAATGGACAACCTTACATTAAGTATTGTAAAGTCATCCATATCTCTAGTTAATCAAATAAATAATCCTTTTCATGCACCTCCTAAAGTAGAAATATCTATTACAAAATACAAGAAGGTGATTCGTATACTAATTTAGATACATATGAAGTTGTTAATAGGTAATCAAAAATTTTATTAATTCATCATACATTCTTTCGGAATCATGCCCGAGCCAAATTAAATGACCCCAATTTTGAAGAATACAAAGTTTCGAATTTGTGATGTTGTGTTGTGCATAATAAGCATGTTCAACAGGGGCAGCACTATCATTTATACTATGTAAAATTAATGTAGGACACTTAATTGAGCGTAAATCAGCTGCAGAAATTGTTCCAGTTTGTGATAAGTCAATAATAAAACCATATCCAGAGCGTTGTCTATTGTTCATTTTACGAAACATCTCAATATCAACATCAGTAATTTGAGCGGCTACTTCAATATAAGGAAGTTTACTAAAAGAAGAGGCCATTTGTTTAAACATAAATTCGGAAAATCGGTTACTTAAGTGACTAATTATTCTCCAAGTATATTTTTCTATAGTAGGACGAAATAAAATTTTGGCTGCTTTATATTCCATATTTTTAGATGTAAGCCATTGTTTCGTTACGGCCGATTGTAGAGTAAGACTTCTTACACGTTCTGGATAATTAGAAGCAAAAAAGATTCCACTTGGTCCTCCAGCAGAAATGGCAATTACATGTACCTTTTCGATATTCAAATGATTGAGTATAGTTAAATAAGCATGGCAGGCTGTTTGAAGATCTTTCCCGAGAAGTGGATCTGTATTACCATATCCAGCTCTAGAAGGAGTTATTATTGAATAACCTTGTTCCAATAATTCAGCGTAGCCAAACTCTTCTTTACAATTAGAATGTCCACCATGAAACACAAGTATTGGTGTACCTTTTCCTATAATTGAATATTCCATTTTTCTTCCAATATCGTCAATGAAATTATCGATAACTCTTTCCTGATAAAGCTCCGTTTCCCCCATTGAAGTTTGCACAACTTACACCCCTTTTTTTAAAAAAACTTAGAATATTGATACATATATAGAATCTAATATCGTTTTATTCTTTTATTAACTTCTTGTACATTTAGTTCTACAAAAAAATGCGTAACCCTGCCTTTTTAGATGAGAAAAGAATTGCACGATCATTATATTGGATCTTTAATGAAAACGAGCGCTGTTTCTTATTACAGTATCACACTCAATTGTTGAATATCACATGGGAGTTTTTTCAACATTATAAACGGTTCAGTCCTTAAAACTTCTTTTTCATCCCCTGAGACAATTATACGGACTTCTTTTGCATTTGAAATGATTCTTAAATATACGAATAAGAAATGTCCAGACTTGTATATGGACAAGAATCTACAGACCCTTCGTTCATGATATTGGTTCACACTCTACAACAGTTGTTGGGCTCCCCATAGATTTTTATCAGCTATGATTTTGTCAATTAGTTCGATAGCATCTTGTTTCTTTATTTCCATGTTTACATCCCGACAAATTCTTATATGCTCTTTTGCTTCCAGCTTATCCCTCTATAAGTAGTCATCTATTCGGTCTATATCCCGATGTTTTCTGTGCTTCGGCGGATGTCTCCACCTCCTTGTTTCTTTCAAGATTGGAGTTTGTTCTGTCATTCACCATAGTTGACTTGGCTCATCTGACTATCACTAGTCAAATTGTTAATTAAAATAACCCTCAAGAGACCTCCCTGGGTAAGCACAACCACTTTCCTCTCATATAACCACCAGATTTACTGTATGGGATTCGCACAGTATTAGACTTCGTTTTGTTATGCAAGTTTATCCATCCCAAGCCAGCCTTCTATCTGATTTCTGTTCAACAGTTTGAGAGTTTGCGTCCTATTACCTCCAGATTCCACGTCGCCATGGACACCCCTGTCTTTTGCTAACAGTTCCTACTGCCAAGCCTGTATGGACTTTTACCATCGAGTTGTTGTACATGCCGGGCACACATAAAAAGCGTTAATCCATTTGGATCAACGCTTCATTTATTCATCTTGTATCTCTTTGCTTAACTAATGCGAAACAATAAGCTATAAAAACAGTGGTAAATAGTAACGCAAGTAATGTCCATCCATTAAAGAAGATATTATTTGAATATGTGTTAAGTAATGGAATTTGAGTTATTTTAGTAACTGAATCATTATTTTCAAAGACTAATAATCTAAATTCTCTTGCTTCTTTAAAAGTAAAGAAATATATAATACTCGAAAGAAGGAATGAAAATATAATTATTATTTTATATTGCATTGTCTTGTAAGTTCTTTTAGCAAAAGAATATGCAATTTTAAATGTACCAATAATCGAAACTATCAAGAACGGCATTAAAAATACTAAAGGAAAGAGTCCTGGATTACCATTACTAATATTATTCTCTGAACTACCTATCAAAACTGGTTCAGTTAAAAAATTAATCACGTAAAAGGCGATAGAAGTAACAATAACGTTTAAAGAATAAAAAAACAATGATAATTTATTCACTTTTCCCCCTCACAATCTTTAAATTATCTACTCATGTAAACTGTATTGATTTTATCAGATATTTTTGTCCAACTTACATAATTAGTAGATGTATTATATTATCCACCGTCTGGATCTTTATAGCCTACATAATTTCCACCTTCAGTGTCATAACCATGTATTAGTCTCCAATGGTAGTTTTCTCCACTAAGTAATAACCACACTGCTCCAACAGGATTATTACCGTTTTTCGCTGTTTGGATACCTCCAAATGTTGGTGCACCACTAGAATTAAAGTTCCATCCTGCCATGTCATGATTTAAGTAAAGTTTTAGACCATTTGCAAAAGAAATATCTAAAGTATTTTCTGAAAATGTGGAAACCTCATTCGTTTGAATTTGACCTTGCTTTGCTTGTATTGAAGTCCAAATTTATATCTTTGAAGTTCTCTAGCACCCTCGAAATCCTTAGCTTTTTGAGTTTTCCATAATAACAGCCGTTTATAAATGAGCGAGCTTGGAAGAAGGGTACATCTGTCCTACCCATCAGTAACGGAACGTGTAAGACAAATGGAATCATTGGGAAATATAAAAAAATAAACTTTAGAAGTTGATTATGAGAAATTAGGTTTACCAATCCAATGCATAATTGAAGCCTCTGTAAAAAATGGTGACTATAAATCTTTTTAAAATTATATCGAGAAACTTCCTAGTATAGAATTTCGTTAGCATAGCAGGGAGCGCGTACTATATGTTTAATCTTCTTTCCATTAAAACTGTATCATGCCATATCCCATCTAACTGAGCAATTTTTTCTCTTGTACCAACAATTCGAAAGCCCATCTTTTTATGTAATTGGATACTTGATGTATTGATCGCAAAGATGGATGATTGGAGTGTCCAAAACCCCTCCTTTTCACTCGTTTCTATTAGTAATTTAAAAAGCCTTGAAGCAATACCCTTGCCTTTATGATCACTTGATAGATAAACACTAACTTCTCCCACTCCAGAATAAACAACGCGTGTAGAGACAGGGGAAATACTAATCCAACCAACTACTCTATTGTGTTCCTCTGCAACAAAGCGCAGGGCCGCATGATGTCTTTCATCCCATACCTGTTCACTAGGCACAATTGTTTCAAAGGTTGCCATTCCTGTTTCGATTCCTTCTTTATAAATCTTTAATACCTCTTGTAAATCCTTCTTTTCCATTTTACGAGTAATTAGTGTGTCCATTCCATTTCCCCCTTGAATATTTTAAAAGGACTGCTAGCTTGCGCTAACAGTCAAATTTTTAACAACATGTATTGGATTGATTAACAAGATTAATACTACATACGCCTGTTTCTGGTAATTCTAATTCCACACGTTTCGACGCTTCTTCATCTCCTGATAAATAAGCTGTTATGGAACGAACCTGTTCATAGCCTGTTGCCATTAAAAATGTGGGTGCACGTCCATAACTTTTAGCTCCGACAATATAGAAGTCCTTTTCAGGTTGACGTAGTATTTCTTCACCATGCGCCCTTACTGTGCCACAACTATGAACATTTGGATCAATTAGTGGCGCTAATGCTTGCACACTTTCTGTTGCTGAGTCAATCGAAAGGCGTAATTCGCTGTTAATTGATAGGTCTGGTCGATTTCCCGCATTGACAATAAGCTCTTCAAATCCTGTTAATACTTTTTGTTCTCCGTTTATAGTACCAACAATATGGATGTTCTCTTCTTTCTTCACCTGTGAGATATAGAAAGGAGTTATTACTTCAACCTTACCTGTATCTACTAATTCGTGAATGCGAACACCGAGTGCGCCACGTGCTGCTAATGCATCTTTTTCTTCGCCACCATAGGCTTCTTCTACAGACTTTTTACGCATAATCCACACTAGCTTTGTTGCAGGATTCTCTTCTTGTAATTCCGCAAGTGCCAATAATGTATTGATAGCTGAATGGCCACCACCAATAACTCCAATCTTTTTATTGGCATATCGCTTTGCCTTGGTAATTATGTTTGGAATACCATACTCAATGTGATCTGCTAATGCTTTTTCATTTTGAAGCCATACACCTGTAGAATTTGCTGGGTTTGGGTTCCCCCATGTTCCTGTTGCATCAATAACAGCTTTTGCCTCAATAATATCGATGTCATCCTCTTTTTCAACATATATATTAAAGGATTGATTGAATCGATTTTTTGATTTCATTTTATCATTTTTTTGTCTTGAAATAGCTACTACTTTGGAGTTCAATCGGATACTTGGTTTTATTTGTCTTAACTCTGCCAAAGGTTTTAAATAAAGATCAATTAACTCATGCCCGGTAGGTATTGTTTCTAAGTTAGGTTCTACCCAATCAGACCCCTCTAATAATGATTTAGCAGCTTTATTGATGTTATAACGCCATGGTGAAAATAATGTAACATGCCCCCAGGTACGAATATTGTGTGCTATTTCATGCCCAGCCTCAAGTAAAATAAATGCTTGCTTTTGTTCCACTAAATGAGCAGCTGTAGCTAATCCAATGGGACCTGCACCAATTATGACAATCGGTAAATTCTTATTGGGGTTATTAACACTCTCCTGTACTTCAATATCCTTAGTAGTACAACAAGATCCATTTTGGTTGATTACTTTTAGTGTTTTCATCATTAAATTCTCCTCTATTTTCTTTATATAAGCATTCACTTATATAAAATGTATTTTTTACGCCTAGCACTTAGCTAGACGTTTATACTGTGCATGTGTAATTAACACATTTCAATTTCAATTTCTTTTATAGCCTTTTCAAATTGCAACCAAGTAGAAGTGCCGTAATGATCTCTATCTCCTTTAAAAAAGAAATCAAAAGCAAACTTTTTAGCCTGATTCAATGTGTATTCTCTACTTTTCATAATTAACATTAGATAAGCGATAAAATAATTTTTAGTTAATACGCTAGCATGGTTTACTGTCATGATTGTATCCTCCATTCAACGGATTGAAGTATTTCTAATAGAAGTATTACAGCTCCTCAGCTACAAATTGTTCAATGCGTTTACCAATTACATCACGAACATTTTGAAATACAGCCCACTTCTCTTCATCCGTACCTGTCGCTTTCGCTGGATCTTCAAATCCCCAATGCTCACGACGAACGTGAGGAGGTGTCATTGGGCATTTATCAGCTGCATCTCCACATAACGTGACTACTAACGTGGCGTTATGTAATGTCTCCATATTAATTAAATCGGATGTATGATTTGAAATATCAATTCCTACCTCTGCCATCGCTTTAACAGCATTCGGATTTACGCCATGTGCTTCAATCCCAGCACTTTTAACTGTCCAATTGGTTGGTAGTAGCTTTTTTGTCCATCCTTCAGCCATCTGACTTCGACATGAGTTTCCTGTACATAAGAAATAAAGTGTATTTGTCATAGTAATTGCTCCTTATAATTTAATGGTTTTAAAGTATTTTTTCTGCCAACGTAGGGCAACCCATACAAGTCCGATGAGAACAGGTACTTCTACAAGTGGACCAATAACAGCAGCAAATGCCACGCCACTGTGAAGGCCAAACACGCCAACTGCTACCGCAATCGCCAGCTCAAAATTGTTACTTGCAGCTGTAAAAGAAAGAGCTGCTGTGACAGGATAAGATGCCCCTACTTTACGGGAAGAGAAGAATGACACAGCAAACATAATTACAAAGTAAATAAATAATGGGATTGCAATTCGTACCACATCAAGTGGCAGTTCCACTAATTGCTCACCCTTTAAGGCAAACATCATCACTATCGTAAATAACAGGGCAATTAAAGTAAGTGGTGAAATCTTTGGCAAGAATTTTTCCTCATACCACTGTTTCCCTTTTGTTTTAATGCCTATCCATCGTGTGAGGAACCCTGCAGCAAATGGTATCCCTAAGTAAATCAGTACGCTCTTAGTAATCTCCCACATAGAAATGGATACATGGAAATTCTCTAAACCAAACCAACCAGGTAATACATTTAAGAAAAAGTAAGCAAAAATTGAATAAGTCACGATTTGAAAGATGGAGTTAAACGCAACTAAACCAGCTACATATTCACGGTCTCCACGCGCTAAATCATTCCATACAATGACCATTGCAATACATCGAGCTAAACCAATCATAATCAGTCCAGCCATATACTCTGGATAATCGTGCAGGAAGATGATGGCTAAAAAGAACATTAAGAACGGTCCGAGTAACCAGTTTTGAAAAAGAGAAAGTAAAAGCACTTTCCAATCCTTAAACACACGCCACATTTCTTCATACTTTACTTTCGCTAATGGTGGGTACATCATGACAATTAACCCGATAGCAATCGGTATGGATGTTGTGCCAATAGACATGGCCTCTAATGCTTCTCCAATATTAGGCATTGTCAAACTTAATAAAACACCTATTCCCATAGCAACAAATATCCATAGGGTAAGGTAACGATCTAGAAAAGAAAGCTGCTTGGTTAAAGAATTATTATTCATTATCAGTTCCCCCTACATGGCAACAATCTGTGCCACAGTTGCAACCCTTTAAAGGCTGAATTTGTTCTAAGATGCCCTTCATCAATGGCGTTTGATCCTCTACTAAACGGTAATGTTTCCAAGTCCCTACTTTTCGTTCCGTAATAATGCCTGCCTCCTTTAATTTTCGCAGATGTTGACTAACGGCTGGTTGTGATATGCCTAGTACATCTACAAAATCACATACACATACCTCCCCATTTTTCATGCATGCAAGTAATTTAATGCGATTTAAATCTGCAGCTGCTTTTAGTTGTTTTTCAATTAGTGTATTTTCCATTTATCTGCACTCCTTATATAATTATTTGCTTATATATTATTTTAAATAAAATCACCTCGTTAAAGAAAGGTGAATTAATCCGTATATAACTATATTCTTATATTATGATTTAATGTTTTGAATTGCAACAGATTTTTGTAGATTTAGAATAAAGATTGAGCAAAAATACCTCACAAACCTTTATTTTACGTTAAATAAGAAGAATTCCTTTTTGAAAAAGATTGATCAAAAGGGATTCTTCTTTAGCAGTTTTAAGTTAGGTTTTTATAAAAAAGTTTGATCATTTTCCAACTTTGTTGCTCCACAATGGCGCCCTATAATGGAAAATGTATAACTAATATTTCATCTGCATATTATCTTGTAGTATTTTCTCTGCAAGTTTAATGTTTTCTTTTAGAAATAAAGGTAGTTCCGTATGTGCAAGAACCTCTGATGTAGTCATCCAAATAACATCATCCACTTCTTCAGTACTTTTAGCGTAAGGTTCTCCAGATTTATGATGACATAGGAAAACTATATCGATTACATTTATCCCTGATTCTGTCACGAAGGAGGAGCTATTTACATATTTAATGCCTGTAATTTCGCTACCTACTTCTTCAAAAACTTCTCGTTTTAATGTTCTTTCCAGAATATCAGACGAATCACCTTCAATTTCACACTTTCCTCCTACTAATGAGAGACCTCCACCAGCATGCTCCTCCTTTTCACTTCTACGGATTAAAAGCCATTTCTCATTGCGACGAATAGCCCCTTCTACATTTACTACAAACATAAAATACCCCCTAAAATTTATACTTTATCCATAAACACATGGTCCTTTTTATTTCGTAGACGTATTTTTTTCTGCAGAAATGCGCCCGGTTATAGAACCTTCAAACAATATTCTGTTAATCATATCACACACCAATTATTACCACCACGACTCAAATAATCAGTGTTTTAGGAACTCGGATAACGCCTGTTCCTCACCATCTAACATCGAAGTAACGATTGTCATAAAATCTTCAGCTCCAATTTCAAAATGACCTCGACGGAATGGAAATCCCCAATTGCGATTTCCACGCGTAAAAGTGAGCTGGTTTAACAACAATGCAATCTTAACTTCTCGACAAGGAATATAACGCATATCTCTGCGAAATGGCACAAACGACTCCGACACTTGATGTTTGTAAGCACCGTTGTCCGTAACCTGACCAATAGCAGTAAATGCTTGAACTGGCTTCCCTTTTAACATGTCTGTGCGAGGGGAATAGTATATCAGCCAATCACCTGGAGACATTTTACGCAAAGGTGCTGCCTTACCGTGACACAACTGTGCAAAACCACCTTCTATGGCTAAATTCACATGAGAAGCGGATACAACGCCAATCCAATATCTGCTTTTCTGACTTGTTATATTCGACATGATGCATCCCCCTACACTAAACTCGTTTTCAACCGATCCAGTTGTAAAAAATGATGTCTGTAATGCATTTCAATCAACATAAACCATTCCTGAGCGTTTAAAGCACCGAACGCCGGATGAAGTATCTTGTTACTTACAGGCGCTTGAAGTAGAACTGATTCCGTATTCCTCATCTGTTCCACTACACTGTTAAGTCCTTCTACCAAATGCTCCATGCTCTCTGGTGGTTGCGGAGTATAAATCGGAGAAGCAGGGACCTTAATACGAACAGCTGGAAATTGTTCTAGTTTAAAAACAATCTTACCCTGCTCAGTTTTTTCCTTCGTTGGGTTCAATGTCGATTCGCTACCAGCTAAACATTGCTCGACATTATGTAGATGCATGAAAGCTGATTGAATTAAATGTACATACATCTGTCCAATGGACCAATCTTCTTCGTTCAGCTTTCTATGTAATTTATCCATATTGAGTTTTGTCAGTTCTTCCAAATATCTTTCTACTGTAAGTTCAAATGACTTCAATACATCCTTTGTACTTTTCATCCTTTAAGCAGCTCCTCTTCATCTTGGTATAGTCACAGTATAAAAGAACACTACTGACAGGTGTATGTCAGTAGTGTTCTAAAATTTTTTTCGCTACTTCTCGAATCTTGAAGCGTAAAGACTTCGGCTCAATCACCTCGATATCTCCGCCCCAGCCAAGTAAATGATGTAATAGTTCCTCTGGATACCGAACACGAAATTGAAAGATTACATCCTCATTCCGCTCCTCAATGGATGCAATATAAAAATTAACTGCCTCAATGATTTTGTCGGCAATTTCGGGGTTTGCCCTCATTATTATTCTTTCATCTCGATTGTCAGGTGGTCGATAGCTACTTAGGTCAAAATCATTTGGTAGAAGAAATTGATCTTCCAACACAGAAAGCTCGGACATCCGGGACAAGCGGAAATGTCGCATTTCTTGCCTCATATCACAGTATGCTAGTAAAACCCAATTTTCATGGACAAGTGTTAATCCATATGGAGAGACCACACGTTTATTTTTCCGATTCCCATCTGTTCCTGGCATTTTTTTAATATACATAAAACTGATTTTGCACTGTTTCAAAATTGCATCGCGCACTTGATTAAGATACGTTTTTACACGCTCTTCAGTTGACTGATCGCCTATATGAAGCAGTCGCATTGTTTCCCGAACAAGCCTTGACTCGTTACGAACTGACTCCGCCAAAGTAGCCTCGATTTTGCGTTTAGCGGACTTTGCATTAATACCATAATCTGTATCCAACCTTTGCTCGATAAAATCAGCTCCCATGAGCAGGGAGACGGCCTCTTCTGCTGTGAACCTAACCGGAGGTAGAAAATATCCTTCCATTAAGGAATAACCCTGACCAGGGGCGCCTAAAATGGGAACCCCAGCCTCACTTAGTGCTTGAATATCCCTATATATCGTACGTACACTTGTCTCAAATTGAGAAGCTAAATCTTCTGCTCTCAGTGTTTTGCTTCGCTGTAATTCAAGCGTGATTGCAAGCTGCCTCTCCGTTTTGTTCATTTTTTTCCTCCACCATTTCTACATTCTATTACGGTACTTGCCCAATAATTGAATAACAGCAAGCACTGTATGTGGGCTATATCCCTAAAAATGAGCTGCCTATGTAACTCAGTATTCTTCAAGCAAAGCACCCGTTTTAGCTTAAATATTTTCTTACATATGTTTGGGGTTAATCAGATTTTATTGCTATCCCATTTCAAAAGTGTTAATGCCTCTTCAAAACATAACCATTCATAGTTAAGGTGCTCTTTGGATAATGATATATCTTTTGGAACTTTAACACCAAATGAAAATTCATTTAATACATAAACGACTTGTCCCCAAAGGAAATTACTTTAACTAAATCTTCTACTGCTAGTGAAGTAATGCAATATATGGATAATCTCTTGTAAAGCCAGCCTCTTCAAATACTTCTCGTTTAGCAGATTTAATAGGAGTCTGCCCCTCTTCTCCACCACCAGCTAATCCCTGCCAATATCCATAATTACTTCTCTTAAAAATTGCATATTCAAGCCGTGAATGTGAACACCGAGTGTGCCATGTGCTGCCAAAGCATCTTTTTCTTCGCCGCCATAGGCTTCTTCTACAGACTTTTTATGCATAATCCACACTAGCTTTGTTGCAAAATTCTCTACTTGTAATTCCGCAAGGGCTAACAAGGTATTAATAGCCGAATGGTCACCACCAATAATTGCAATTTTCTTTAGTATTCATATTTATGTCTGGGATACCCTACTCAATGTGATCTGCTAATACTTTTTCATTTTGTAGCCATACCCCGGGTTTGGATTTCCCTATGTACCGCAGCATTCATAACGCTTCACACTTCAATAATTAGGAAAGCTTAGTAAAAGATGTTTACAAACAACGTAAAGTTAGTTATACTTACTAAGTAATCAAAAAAATTCTTAAGGAGGTCGAATAAAATGATCGTTATCGTTAAATTGATGTCATTGGTAGCTACAACTTCAGTAAAAATGAAAATCACACATTCGACCACATCGGAATGGAGCGCTTAAGATTTTTTTGTAAATAAGCATACCCATACCGCAGGGAGAAGTGTCCCCCTGCGGTATTTTTGTGCCTTTTTCACCGTAGGGGAGTCTCTCTACGGTTTTTTTATGGCCATTTAAGGAGGTGATAATAAATGATATTAAACTTTTTTGCGCTCACGATAACTATTACAAAACGTGAGATTTCTCTTGAGAAAGCTCTTCATGATGAATATGTGAAAAAAATCTTTGAAGAGAACCGAAAAAAAATAGACGATTATCTTCGTATTCGTCAATATTAATCTTGTTAATTAAAAAACATGAAAGGTGGAAATTGAAATGTTTTATATGATCAAAAGACGTTATGCAGTTTTATGGCTGGAGAAAGACACAACCACCAGATGAAGTAATATAAAGTGATAATATAGCTAATGTTATAATCTCAGTTGAGCTAACCCGTTCTAATCTAGGACGGGTAGCTTCAGGAGGTATTTTGCACTTTTTTAAGTGATATGTTACACAAACAACTTGATGTAGTTTAAGAAAATGCGGAATTACAATGTTAAGAAAAATAATTCTAATGCTAAAAATCGTAATTCAAACAGTACCCGAATATTGAAGATCGTTATTCATTTAAAACAAACTAAAAAGTCACTTTCCTTACGGAGAGGAAAGTAACTTTTAGTCTTTTTCAATGGCCTGATTGTGGGACTACTCTATTGTTACTCAATAATTATCAATTTGATATGTATATTGGACATGTCTAGATTAAATAATAAATAATATTATTTATACGAATAACCTTTTGAGCGATCAATTATGAGGAGCATCCGATAACCAGTAAGTTGTGACCAATTTACTTATATTATGTAAACTAAAATTGTTTGGTGAGGAGTCGGGCTTGATTGCGTCTACTACCCATGCCATTGCAATAAACCCGCCTTCCTTTGCATGAGGATTTTAAAGCTTCATAATATTTTAGACAAGTACTTTTATTTAATTAATTTGAAACTAAGATTTACAGAACTTTTATAGTATAGCCGTAAATTATCTCTTATATAGTGATCATTCCTATTTCAATTTAATTTCATTTTAATCCCTGTGGAAACCTAAATACATTAAACGGATCATACTTTTGGTTAACTCGTTTCAACCTTTGTGCATTGCCTCCAAAGTATTCCTTATCATAATTTTTAAGCTCACTTATAGGAAAATTCACATAAGAACCTTTTGTCATATTTTTAATCATTTCAAAACGCTCACGAACCCACTCCTGATTATCTCTTGCATACTTATCCTCTATCCATACAGACTGGACACCCATTATATATTTAGCATCTCTATAGTAAAAAGCCGTTTCTTCTTTATCAATGTGTTTGATTTCTCCTCCTAATGCATAAAAAGAAATAGCAGCATATACAGAACCATTCGGAGGACTTTGGACACTAGTTCCAATATTTTTAAGCTCTTCTACTGTATAGTTTCTTTGTACAAACCTACCAGTGGATTTAAATTTTTCGAAAGGTGGATAGGTTGCCTCTACCTTTTTCACTGCTTCTAGAAAGGAAGATTCTTCTAAGTTCAATCGAAACCCTTTAATTTCTGCAAAAGGTTGTAAAATCTTTTTTGCTAATTTGGATGGACCGTAAAAGAAACCAGTTCCAAAAATACCTAACCCTTCATTTTCAGCGTTATAAAAGCTTGTAACTAAAGTCATTCGTTTATCCAATTTAGGCAACCAATTTTGCCAAATATTCATGACATCTATTTGCTTAGCAATTGTTGTATTTACATAATAGAATCTAATGAATGTGACAGAACGTTGTGTTGGTTTTGGTAACTGAAAAGTCATGCTAATAACCACACCAAAGTTACCTCCACCTGCACCTCGACAAGCCCAGAAAAGATCAGCGTTACAATTTTTATTTGCTTTAATAATCCTTCCCTCGTAATCTACTAATTCTAGTTCTAGTAAACTATCACACCCCAACCCATAAAGTCGACTGGAGAATCCCCATCCACCCCCGAGTGTAAAGCCAGATACTCCAACAGTAGGGCAAGTTCCACCAGGAAAAACATATCCATTGGAGCCAACAAAATCATACACCTCTGTGTTTTTTGCTCCAGCCTCCACCTCTAATATGTGTTTTTTCTTATCTAGTTTCAGCTTATTCAATCTACTAATATCAATTACAAGCACGAAATCACCATTAGAATAGCCTTCATAATGATGTCCTCCAGACCTAATGCGGATATCCACACAATGTTTACGTGCCCAATGTATGGCATTCACAACATCTTGTCTTCTTTCACAATACACAATGATCAATGGAAACTTTTGATTGGCACGATTCCATTCTTGTCTTGCTTCATTGTAGTTAGGATCTTTTACGGTTACTACTTCACCAGTTAGCCCTTTTAAGAACAATGAATCTCGCTCCATTTCAGTCACCTCTATCAACACAATAATAATTTTTCTACTAGTTTATTCTTTTGGTTGAAAATGGTTTAGGTTTTAGGCTGATATAAATGACTACTGTAGCTAAATATAATGAGTTAGTTTAGAGTTAAAAAGCATGCAAATACATCGGAAGTTTATTGAAAAAGTACAAAATTAAAGAGCATCATTCTTATTTGTAAATGAGGCTCCTTTAAAAAACGTTCCTACTTATCTTGTAGTTAAACGGTGAAAATATCTGTTACAGCAAAAAACATTTCGGTTACCAGCTCGCACCATCCATCACTATTTTTGGAGCTAATACTTAGTATCTTTAATCATTGCTTTGAATTTTCTCAATTTTTTTTGGGCACGCCGATACATCATATAATCACTTAGGTTTGCTAAACATATAATGCCAAGCACAATCAATAAGACCGAGATGAATTCTCCCTTTTTCACCATTTCGCTATTTGTGATAATAATTAAAGACATCATAATCACTGTAGTCACAATTAATGCAATCAAATTGTTTATTAAGAAGTAGGTTCGGGCATTTGCCATGCTAATTGGTAATATTGCTGTTAGCCATTCTGTAACTAAGCCAATAAAGAAACCTACACATCCGCTGGCTAATATCGCTAAAACTCTATACGAAAATTTTATGTTTGTATTATCAGAAAACTGTAGTATAACCCCGATGAAGAGACCAAGAATAATTGACTTTATGATATTTTCTAAATGAATTTTCTCCATAAGTGATCTCCTATATTTTTAGCGTACTTCTAAGCTTTTTTGAGAACATTTTCGATACTTCCAGTTCAGTGTTATTTTCCATTCTCAATACATATCTGGAGTTAAACCAGGGGATAATTTCTTTCACATGCAGCAAATTAACGAGTTGTGATTTATTAATTCGTATAAATCCTTTTATACCCCACACGTTTTCATAAAATTGTAAGGTTTCTTTTATACTGTACCGATTAAACTCAGTAAATGCCGTAATACCATTGGGACCTGCTTCTAGATAAAAAACATCTATAGGTTCTATTACTTCAAATTTATTATCTCTAAAACCTACAATAGTATTTATAAAATGCAGGTCTTCTCGAATGCCCGTAATCAATAGTTTTATCACATTCATGTAATCAATGCCATCAAATACGACACTCAACTTTCCGTCTGGTATGTCATATCCTTTTTCTACGAGTACTAAACTACTATCTGGCTTGATTTCAATTTGGTACTTGGATAGTTCTTTTTTTAATTTTTCATAAACTTTATTTGAACACAATAATTGAACCATCGTATGTCTCCTAATAACAACTTAAGACGTATTTAATCTATATTCATTCTATCGTAAATCATTCTTATTTTAACTAATTCTTCTAAGCCTTTTTCTCCATAATCAAGTGATCCAAAATTAGCTATAAAATAAGTATCCTTTTCTTTATCATATAACATATAAGTTCCTGTAACTCCTACACCGCCATAAAGATCTGTCATTGAGCTTAATTTTAACAGTAAAGATAACTCGCTAAAATCAAAATACATCATACCCATTCCATAATAAATACCCTTTGTATAGATGTTTGAAAAGTCAGTCATTTGACTATAAACATCATCAGAAAGAATGGTTCCATTTTCTAATGCCATCATGAATGTTAAGAGGTCATTCATAGTGGTAACAACACCGCCTCCTGCCCAGTCTATGGATAAAGCGTTTTTGTTGCTAAAGTCAATTTCATTCATATAAATTCCAATGATATCAGTAGGCTTATCATTATAGAACATGAAGTAACTCTCAGTCATGCCCAATGGCTGAAATATCCTATCTTCTAAGATTGCTGAGTAAGGTTTTTCCTCGATAGCTTGTAGAATAAATCCAAGTAAGATATATCCCGTATCTGAATAATAAAATTGTTGTCCTGGCTTCCCCACTGGAATCTGGTTTTCTCTAGTAAATGCAATCAATTCTTCTGGTGTAAATAAAAGATCTGGATTGGATGAAATGATTTCCAGCATAGGCTTCCCGCTTTTTACTGGACCTTCAAAATAATCGCCAATTCCTGATGTATGACTAAGTAAATGTTTCAATGTTACCTGATCACTATAATCCGTGCCATCTACGACAAATAATCCCTTAAGAATATCATCATCTAGCCAAGAACTGATTTTATCGTTTAAGTTGATTTTACCCTCGTCAGATAATATGCCAAACACTGTAGCACACATGGTTTTTCCAATACTGGCTGAATGATAACGACTATCGATTTGAACAGGTAGTTCCGAATATTGATTTTTAGTTCCTACTGCAAACTGTTCGAAATAACCTGTCTTGTTGGAGTAAATTGTTAATAATGCACTAGACAATGTTTCATCTTTTTCAACTATTTTTGTTAAACGTGTGTTAATTTCTTCAGAAACTGCCGCTTTTGATATTGGCCTATTTATGATGACAAATACGCAAAATACAATTCCGACAACAATGATTATGCCAAACAATGATCTATTTACATTTATCATATTGCCCATCCCTCGCTTCATTTACTTTTCATACTTTCAATTTAATCGATGGTTTATGATTTAGAAATGTATTTAGTCTAAGTTGGCAAAATTAAAGGGTAAGAAGGTTTTTTTCGTCTATCAATGTGTAGAAAACTCCGCTTATAACCTTTACATAAGCATCTATCCTCTCTTAAAACAAAATTACCAAATTGAGTTAGAACACGCCTATTTACTTTAGATGAAACGTTTTTTTCAATTTATGTCTATTTTTACTGGTCTACAATATTCAGGACAATCTCACTTTTACAAAATCTAAAAAGGAATTAGCGACTATATAATATTAATATTTAGTTTATCTAAAAGAACTTTTTCCCTCGAAATAATATATTTCTTTTATTTAAACATAAATTCTCCTCAAAAATATCATCTACATTTCACATTTCAAATGTATAGTATTCATGTAAGTGAAATTATCTATTTTTAGGAGGCTTTATGAAGAACTTATACAATCGATTTTGGCGATGGCATTTTTTTGCTGGATTATTTATTACTCCCCTCTTGCTTACTTTAACAATCAGTGGAATAGGCTACTTATTCTACACAGATGTAGAGAACAAGCTCTATTCTGATGCTTTCTTTGGTGATAGTAAAGAAACAACAAATATTACAATTGATGAAGGAATTGAACAGGCAAAAGCAAAATTTAGTGACTATAAAGTTAGTAAAGTAATAGTTTTAGACGAACCTTATAATACCCGCTTAACACTGACCAACAGTGAAGGCGAACAAAAGTATGTCTTTTTAGATGATAATTATCAGGTAGTCGATAGTCAGGATGCAAATTACACATTTTCGAATATTATGCGAAATCTCCATAGCTCTCTATTTATAGGTGGGACATTCGTAAACTACTTAGTGGAGCTAGCTGCATGCTGGGCTATCTTCTTATTACTCTCAGGTTTATACATGACCTTTAGAAAGAAAGTATGGAAGAAAGTGCAAACAGAAACATCTCGTATTCGGTCACGTAGATGGCACAGTATCCTCGGTGTGATTATTACCATACCTATGATTGCAATTATTTTCACAGGATTGCCATGGTCAGCATTTATGGGGAATTTTATTTATACAGCAGCACAACAAAATCCGTCCATTGGGATTCCAGAATTGCAACAAAATCCACCAACATCTGATATTAATGAAATTCCATGGGCTACTCGCAAAAATGAAACGCCAACTTCTACTACCCAAGACCATTCAGGTCATGCAGGTCATGGAGGAGCTCATGGTGTTGTTGATTATTCAAATGAATATGCGATGTCAGTCGGCGATTTGATGAAGCATGTGGACAGTGAAAATATTTCTAAACCATACTCTATTATTTTACCTAGTTCGGAAGAAGGCGTTTTTACTGTTGCTAAGGGGTCAAACACAGGTATAACAGGACTGGATGTAAATCCAAATGAAGAAATAACTAATTATTTTGACCAATACACTGGCTCACTTATCTCATCAGTCGGATACGATGAATATGGTATTTTAGGAAAATGGTTTACATGGGGTATCCCACTTCATGAAGGGCATCTATTTGGTTGGCCAAATAAAATAATCAATCTATTGATTTGTCTTGCGTTTTTATATTTAATTTATCTTGGCTTTAAAACATGGTTATTACGTAGACAAAAAGGGATGATTTCTGCACCACCTATGCCAAAAGAAATATCTATTCCATTTTGTATTTTCATGATTTTGCTAGGCATTATTATGCCACTCTTCGGTATTTCTCTTATTTTAGTTGTTATAATTGAACTGTTTATTTTGATTACAAAAAAGAAAAAAACAGCTATTTGAAGAAGTAATTACTATTAAGAAACAGGTGCTAAAACACAATTAGCACCTGTTTTTATCGTATTATAGTTCACTAATAATATTGTCTATATATTGCTCATCAATAGGTCCATAAACTTCATGAACAATCTCTCCATTGGCGCTTAGAAATATTGTAGTTGGTATTGTAAAACCACCGAATCGCTTTCGGATATCCCCAGTTTCATCCAATAAAATAGGTAAATCCCATCCCTTTTTAGTAGCATATTTAGTTACCGTTTCTATACTTGCTTCAGTATCAGTTGCATTGACTGTGACAATCTGTACATCTTTTTTTGTGTCATAATAATTTTGCAATCGTGGCATTTCCTCATTACAAGGTCCACACCAGGTAGCCCAAAATACAAGGACAACCGGTTTACCTAGATAATTGTATAATGTTTTTCGTTCGCCTCTGAGATTTGGCAATTCAAAATTTCGCACTGCTCTATCTGAAAGTTTTATATCTGTTGATTTAACTGTGCTATCTATAATCTCTTTAGAAGTTTCTGCTTTATCTGAAGGTAAATAGTTAATAAAGACAATACCAATTAAAATTAAAATAACACATGCTGAAAGCCAATTTTTCATGACAAATCCTCCCCTAAATACAATTTCAACCATAGGGATTCTAAAGATTCTTCAGCATATTGTCTTTTTAAACTTGAAATATTACCAGAAGCAAGAATTTTACCTTTATGAATGAAAATTACTTCATCTGCAATTTCCTCTACTGTTGATAGTAAGTGAGTAGAGTACAAGATCAATTGACCTTTATCTCTTTCCTCCTTTAAAATTGATTTCACTCTGTTGATCCAATATGGATCTAGACCATTGGTAGGTTCATCTAAAATATACACATCACATTCGCCTAACAGGCTTTGGGCAAAGTTTAAACGTTGTCTCATTCCTTTTGAAAGCTCACTAACAAAACTATTTTTATGCTCGAATAGATCAACTAACTGTAAAATATCATCTTGACTCCTACTAGTAATACCCTTTAACTTACCTAAAAGCTCAATAATTTCTTTCACTTTTAATGTAGTTGGAAAGTTTAGATCATCAGGCATATATCGAACTCGGCCTTGAGGAATGCCTGTTATAGTCCCTTTATCTAATGGTAATTGTCCCATAATCAGTTTCATTAGCGTACTTTTTCCAGCACCGTTCTCTCCCACTAATGCTACAATTTTCCCACTTGTAAGTTGATAGGTAACTGGACCAATTTGTTGTCCTTTACGATATGTAATCACAACCTCTTGTAGCTCTATCATCTATAGCTCTCCTTACGTTTCAACTTTAAAAAAGCAAGACAAAGTGGAATAAACCACCATACTATTGTGATACCTATTATCAAAACAATTCCTAGACTAGTTTCATAAAACTGTGTTAAATAATAAAACGACTTCCCTAAGATGCCTGTTTGTTCTATTTGAATTAAATAGACATATCGGAGCCACTCAATAATATTAATATGGACATGTGTATAGATTATTTTTTCATAGACGTGTTTTGGAATAATGGTTCCAATTGCCATTACTACATAATTACTTAGTAATGTAAAAACTGCCCATAGCCCTAGACTAAAACCTAATGCTTGTAACCGATGTACGGAGAAAGTGCCGATCATTACACTAATAGCACTAAAAACAACAATAATAACGGCCGTTAATACAATAAACTGACTATCTATATGAACGCCACCAAAGAAAGCTCCTACAATTAAAATAACTGCTTCTGTAGTTGCTAAAGCGAATAAAAAAATGGATACTAATGCGACATATTTTGCCCATAAATAATGTGCGATACTAACGGGATATGATCGAATTAATTGATACCATCCTGATTCTATATCAGCAGCTATACTCATTGCCCCTATTGTCAAAATAAATAAAGGAAACAAAAAAAGTAATAAATTTAAGAGAGAGGCTTGAAAGCGATCGAAGCCACCTGCATCCGTGTTTAATTGTTGCAACATCAAAATAGCAACAAATAATACAATAAAAATACCAAGCAACATGTAAATCCACTTACTCCGGAAAAGCTGCTTTATTTCCGATTTAATCAATGTTCATGCACACCCCAATTAAATGACGTTACTAATTCTTCGTATCCAAGTGGCTTACCAGCACCATTTTCTTGCTCATAAATTGCTGCGTCCCCAATTGACGCAAAGGCAAGTACACCATAATTCATGGGTGTCCAATAATCCTCGTTATATAAATAAGCAGCCGTCTTCACATCTATCCATTCTTGCTTATCATTTGATTTGATATAAGCTGCGGCTACTTCTTGCTCTGGACTTTTTAAATATTCAATTAAACAACCTAAATCATCAAATACTAGATAATCATTATTTTTGAAAATTACTTGCCCTGCATAATCAGGATGCGTGATACCCATGTTACACACAATACAAATATCCGTCTCAGGATCAATATCCCGAGGTTCTATTGTCTTCTCCGAACAACCCATCAAAAAAAGTCCTATTACTACTAATAAAATGATCTTTTTCATTTCAATTTCCTCCAACTAAAAACTAGTACAATCAGTAAAGCAACGCCAATGCTAAAATGTTTTCCTGAAAAGGATAATTGCCAAGGCTGACCCTCACGAACAATGGGTTGCGCATCCATTAGAGCATTTGGTTCTGATATTTTGTTATCCATCTTTTCTAATAATCCTGTGGCTGTACTCCCAATAAAATATTGATAATATTCGTTTTTTAATACCCATTTGCCGAAAGTAGACGTTGCAATGTAAACACTATCGCCATAGCCATCCTCATCGAAGTCTTCCCCTTCGTAATCATCATAAACATTCGCTCTAAGTGTTATGCCTTGGGAACCACTTGAAGCAACGAGCACATTTCCATAAAGTTGATTGTTTGTAACAAGGACATCTTTTGGCTGAATATTTTTAAATACTAATAAATTACTAGCAAATATATTACTGGACATATCTACCGTATCTGCCTGCTGTAATTGAACTGCTATAGAATTTTCACGAATGATATTATGGACCACATTTACTTTTGAAGTTTGATAAAGTGTAATGCCAGAACTATTTAAAGCATTTTGATGTTTAATTGTGTTCTCTTCTATATCTACATTATTTGCCATCATGGACATTACCCCTGTTATATGATCGGAGTAGTTATTATGAAGCAATTTCATATCGCTACCATACATGATATGAGTCCCGTAACGTCCATACGTAATCGTGTTTTTTTCGATTGTAACTTGTCTGCTATTCTCTAAGTAAATCCCATCTTGTGTTTGTGTAATAGTACTATTTTTAATATGAATACCTTTAGAGTTATAAAGAGAAATACCATGGCTTTTTTCTGAATAATGACCAGATTTACCAATAACGTCTACTTCAGCAATTTCACTATTTTCTACACCATCGAAGTAAATAGGAAACCTTTTTGTTTGAAAAGAATTTTGGGTGATTTTTATGTTTTTAACTTTTTTTGCAACAATGCCTTGCTCTCCAAGAAATTGAATGCCACTAATCTCTACATCATCAGCTTTAATTTCTATTTTCCCAGTGAATTTAACACCTTTGTTTCCGTTTATTTTAATAGGTTCTTTTATTAATAAATTTTCTGAATATAGTCCTGGTTCTAGCTCTAAAATCTCACCCGATGAGAGACTATCAATCTGCTGTTGTACGCTCTGAGCATATGCAGGTGTTGAAAATCCAACTATGCAGAAAAAAAGGGCAAGTAAACTGCCCTTTTTCATATTAGTGACTATGTGTTTCTTCAGTTCCATGCTGGTCCTCACTATGTTGTTCATGGTCCCCTTTTTCTTGCATCATTTTTTCACGACGTTCTTTTGCTGCTTGTTTAATTACGTCTAATTCTTCAACTTTTGCGGTTGGATTTTCTGAAATATAAGCTTTTGCATCTTCTTCAAAGGCAAAGAATATATACCCCCAGTTCATAGGGGATTTCATATCAGTTTTAACAGCTGTAGCTTCCTCAACATCTATCCAATTTAATGTTATATAATCTCTCACAAATTTTTCATTCGTTTGATTTTGAACCAACTCCGCATTTAATAAACAGCCAATGTCGTCATAAAATGCAATCGATCCATCAGGTTTAACAGATTGCGCAGAAAAAACGCCTAGGTCATGGTCCTTTGTATATACTTTCATATTACACATTTCACAAACAGTATCCTCTGCTGGCTCTTGTAGACGATCATCTATTTCCCACTCAGCAGTGGATGCTAAATATGTAACTTCATTCTTCGGTTGCTCTGAAACAACCTCTTCATGTTTGGGCTCCTGTTTAGCGTCTTTGTTCGTTTCTGTTGTACTATCCTCATTACATGCATAAAGAGCTAGCATAAATGGAACAACTAGAAAAATTTTCTTCATACCTTTACCTCCAAAGTAATTATTTTACTAGACATATACACTTTACTAAAAAGTTGTGAAAAAAATTAGAAATTAAAGTGACAATTATATTCTTTTTGAATAGTTAAAATGGATTACGTGAAGATTCGCTCCTACCACCACCTTATTATTTCTTTGAGATCTTAAAAAAATGTATTTTGAATTGTAAAATAAATGTCTTATTTTTCTACAATAACTTGTATGACACGGCGAGTATTTGTTTGGAAAGAAACTTCATATTGTTCTACTTCCCCTGTGAAGTAATGTTTTAGCTTATAACGCCTAGCCCACCTTAATATATCTTCAGCATTATATAAATAAGCCATTTCGTTTGGTCCTCCTGTATTGTATAAAAGCTGCGCATATTCATAGACCTCAAACATAAAAACACCATTTAATTTAATAGAGTTCATTATTTTTTCCAATATCACTAATTGGAATTTGTGCTGAAAATGACCAAATACCATAATTGCGCCATCATAAGTTTCTTGAGGTAGCTCATACTCTATTAAATCTGCTCTTATTGTAATGATTGATACACCATTCATTCTTGCTAATAACTGCACCTTTGCTAGACCAGATGAAGTTGAATCATAAACTGTTATCTGGTGTCCAAGCT
Source organism: Lysinibacillus sp. G01H (assembly GCF_028872195.1). Classification (NCBI taxonomy): domain Bacteria; kingdom Bacillati; phylum Bacillota; class Bacilli; order Caryophanales; family Bacillaceae; genus Lysinibacillus; species Lysinibacillus sp. G01H. The sequence goes on from NZ_CP118397.1 coordinate 2,343,477, forward strand.
TCGCTAAAAAAACCGCGTTCGCTCCCTCTTTCTCTTCATAGGCAGCAATTTTGGCTTGTTTAGGAAAATATTGAACTGCTGAGGTAATAAATCGATTAGCCTCAGTTCCATATATATATAATGGTGGACTAGCTTGCTTACTCCATATACTCATATCCTTCCTCCTATTTGTAAAAAAGCTTCATTTTTTAACTATATTGTTCCTATTAACATGACCATTATAAAAAACAATTGAGAAATTCAAATGAACTTTAAGCAACAAAAAATAGAATTTCATTAGTATAACCTATGGGACTGCTATAAAAAAAGGGCTAATAAAGAGAACCCAGTATAAAGAAATTCTTGTTACTTAAACTATTTTGACAAAACAATGAAATATAGTTCCTTTCAATTTCACATATTACTCATTCGATTTTCAAAACTATTTTGTATGATTGCATTGCATTTGATTAAAAAATGAAAGGAAGAGGGTAATATGAATTTTCCATCCGTGGATTATACATGGTTTGGTAATGGCACTGTGATTGCTCTTATTGCAATTATTCATGTGATAATTAGCCATGGCGTCGCGATAGGTACTTCTGTTTTAGTTGTATCGACTGAATATCGAGCGATGAAAAAGAAGAATGAGAAATTAGATCAAGTAGCAAAAACAATGTTGAAGTGGGTTTTAATCATTACTACAACTATAGGAGCGATGACCGGAGTAGGAATTTGGTTTTCAACCACAGTTATACAACCAGATTCAATTTCTTCTTTATTGCGTATTTTTTTCTGGGCATGGGTGGTTGAATGGGGAGCGTTTATCTCAGAAGTAATTATACTTATTATTTACTATTATACTTGGGATAAATGGAAAGAAGGCGAACGTAAACGTAAACATATCATGCTGGGCGTAGCACTAAGTGTTGCTTCATGGGTAACAATGGTGATCATTACGGGTGTCTTAGCTGCAAAATTAACACCAGGGCGTTGGATTGAAACTTTTTCATTTTGGAATGCATTTCTCAATCCAACCTACTTCCCTTCACTTGGATTCCGCATGTTTTTAGCAATCATGTTGGCAATATCTTTAGTATCATTTTTTATCCGTTGGCGTATTAAAGATAAGGCTTTACGTACAGAAGTTTTTCGTGTATTTGCATTCTGGGGTGCTATCTCTTTACCTATGACTTTTATCACAGGGTTATGGTATTTATGGGCCATTCCAACTGAAACTTATAATATGATTGTCTGGTCTACAGGGATGTCCGAGGTCATCTTCAAAAGTTTAAATATCTTAGGATTTAGTATACTTATTATTTTCTTAGTATGGCTTGTAAAAAGTCCAAAAACAGTCCCGTGGATTCTATCAATAGCAGTGATGTTCTCATCCATCGGTTTTATTGGGGAATTTGAAGTAGTAAGGGAAACTGTAAGAAAACCCTATATTATCTATAACTATATGTATGCGAATGGGATGTTAGCAAAAAATGAAGAAAAACTAAAAAAAGAAGGTTTTCTGGCTAATGCTACATGGGCAAAAGAAAAAGAAGTAAATGACAACAATATGGTGGAAGCGGGTAGAGATGTATTCGTTGGTCAATGTATTACCTGTCATACAATAGATGGATGGAGAGATACAAGAGCCTTGTCTAGTAGAATGGAAGGTTGGGATAAGGAAGCCATTATGTCCTTTGTTCCGAATATGCATTATGCACAAGTAGCAATGCCTCCATTTATGGGAACTGAAAAAGAAATAGAAGCTTTAGCTACTTATATTTTAACAGTACTTGAAGAAGAAAAAGAGGTGTCTACAAAATGAAGTATTTAAGTTTTGCTTTAATTTCTTCAGATAACCCTTTACCAATACCTGCACCTATTGGGTTACTAGAAATTCTTATCGTTGCGACATTTATTTTTCATATCATTTTCGTGAATTTTACAATCTCATTGACTGCAGGAGCAGTTGGATTAGAAATTACGAGTATGATCAAAAAAAATAGTTTATTTGATAAAATGGCGCAAATTTGTTCATTTCATGCTTCAATACATAAGAGTATTGCAGTCGTTCTAGGAGTTGGCCCATTACTAATTGTGAGTGTCTTGTATACACAATATTTTTATTCTTCAACTATTTTAATAGGAAAGGCTTGGATGAGTTTATTAATCCTATTGATTACTGCATTTCTTCTGTTATACATTTACAAGTTCACTTGGGATAAATATCAAACCAAAAAATTACTTCATATTAGTATTGGTTTATTGGCAATGTTGATTTTATTCTTTGTACCCCTTATTTTTATTGTCAATGTAACTTCTATGTTATATCCTGATCGTTGGGGAGAAGCAAATGGTTTTTTTGAAAGCTTATTTTATTATCCTCAAATTTGGCAACGTTACCTTCATTTCATGCTAGCAAGTTTAGCAACAGGTGGATTTTATATGTTTGTCTATTTTACTTTTCAGAAGCGAAAGCAGAAGAGATTAGAGGAACATGAGCAATCATTAAAACTTCTTGGTGCAAAAGTAGGCTTTTGGATTACAATTGTACAGTTGGTAGCTGGTTTCTTATTATTATTTTCATTTGATACGGATATTCGTATGCTTTATTTAGGCGAGGATTTATTGTTAACATCTTTACTCATCATTTCTATTGTATTGACTGTCATTCTTTGTATGCTACTATATGCAGCAGGTTATAAAGATTCTACAAGTGCTTTTCTAGGATCTATAATTGTATTCACTTTTGTTATAGGAATTATGGGATGGATGCGACATGAATTAAGGGAAGCCTATTTATCTCCATATCTTGACGAACATCCACGAACAGAAGAAGGAATTGAATCTACCTCTGAATAAAATTAATTGTATTAATCATGTTTCTATATAACGTAATCCTCAATCCCGTTTTTCTATTGGATAAACGGGATTGCTTTGTTATTAAAACAATATATCACCATTTGATTGAAATTGTTTAGCTTAAACTATGAGATAAAACTTCTGCTCATAGATAAAATAAAATATAAATTGTAATGCACTCTAAGTAGATTCACTATATAAATCACTCTGATCAAATTGTCTTTTCATCATATTTTTCCCCTATTATAGGTATTACTTTAATTGTTGCTCTACTGTTTTATTAAAAACTAAACAGCCACACCTGTTTAGATGTGACTAGTAATACCATACTCAAGTATTAAGGTTACTTACGTACTTAAACTTCACTTTTATTTTACAATTTCTAATTGCTTCGCATTATAAGTTAAAATATCCTGAACTGAATTTAAAGTTCCGTCTGGATAACTTCTTAATTCAACCAGTTTTGCTTTATCTAAGAAACGAATGGCAACAGCAATATAGAAGAATTTTGCACTTTTTCTACATTCATTACATTTGTAAAACTTACAAGAAGTAATAAAGTAAATGGAACCGTCAAATACCCTATTTCAAAGTTATTACCTAGACTAATTTGATTAACCTCGAGGTTTCCGACCATTATGATTACAAGTGACGCACTGATTTGACCAAGCACCACCCAAATGCTTGATAATTTAAAAGCTCGAGTAAGCTTATCCGTAATTACAATTGAAATGACACCAATAAATAAAGCTAAATATAACAAATACTCCCCTCCCAAAGTAATTCTTTAGAAATACTCAAACTTAAATATTCCAACTCCAAATTATACAGTATATGTAAAAAATAAATAAATACTAACTAAACTGCCCCTTTGGCTTAAGCACATTGTTTTACAAACTCACATCAAGATTAACATAAAATCCCATTTTTAATTTAGAAGTGTTATTCAATTAAATGGCATTTCATGAAGAAGGACGCTTTCCTTATATCAGAAAAGCGCCCGATTGGAGTTAGTTTAAGAAGAATGGCAAATCTAATAAAGAATAGTACATAATTTTGATACGTTTCACCTCAATGTAGTTAGTTGCCATATTCTATATATATCCTTCCCTTCGATTCTTCGCTATTTTCACCAAAACAACGTATAATAAGAGAAACAGAAGAAGAATTCATTTTTCCTCTAGTTAAAAAAAGAGGTGCAATTACTTGAAACAATTTGAAACAGCATTACCAGAGCAGTATGAAACATTAAAAAAACAGGCCAATTATACGTCTAGCTGGCGAGAGCGTTTAGACGCAGTCGAAAAGTTATCAGCTTATCAACATGACAAAATCATAGATTTATTAAAAAATCGTATGCAGCATGATACTGTCAACAAGGTGCAATTAGCAGCCTATGAAGCACTTGCGGCGTTTGGCGAGGACGTAGAGAAGCCATCACCTGCACGTTTTGATATTATTAAAGGAACAGAAAAAATTTTCCTGCGTGTTAAAAAGAGCTTGCCGAAGGACCATACAGTGGCAGACTTTGCGGATAAACTAAAACGTATGCGTTTAGATGTCTTTGACGCGTATGAAGGCGACAAAGGTGAACAATTTATGAACTGGTTAGAGGAACGTTGGACAAAACTATAATCAGCAGTTTTGCGATTTATGAAGGAAAGTCATTCTCTCCGCTTATGGAGGGAATGACTTTTTCATATCTTACGCTGCGGTTCATCGAAACCAATATTAAATTGTCTTACTTCTTTTCTTTGATCATCTATCTTTATTGTTTAATGATAAAACAAACACCTAATAAAACTAACCTGCTCCTTTAGTTTAAGTGGAAATTTTCACAATTTCTTTGCTCCATAACAATTTTGATTAAATATGTTACTCAAGTAAATGGCTCTATAATGAGATCGAGCGCTAATCCTGATTACAAAATCGCGCCAGATTGAAGTTCGTTTTTTAACTTACAATTAAAAAAGTCTTATATCATATTTTATACAGATTTTTTCTTCTCATTAAAAGGCTCTCACTGTAAAGTTTTTTACCACTAATTTAATTTCAACCGTATCGGATCAATCTCTTCTGTTATTTTCACAGTAGAAGGCACTATTTTGAAAGTGTGCGGTATATTTTGTAAATCGTTAAATTGTGCTCTATAAATGGTACGATTATTAGTACGTTTTTCATCAAATTTACTAGAATTTCTATCAGCAACAACTAAGCGATTATCGATTACAATATTCCATCCCATCGGCCTTATCTTTGGTTCACCTTCCGTAGAAATTTGAATGTGCAATGAATTATTTTCAATTTCCATTGAATCTACTGTATATTCTGCGTTTTCAAATTGAAATGGTTGCGGCTGTTGCGGATTTACTTGCGTCTCATTTAAATTGTGCACAATTTTTTCCATAGCAAACACTTCTAATACAGTTGACTTAGTATAGCTTGGGACAGAAACCGAATAAATCATTTCACCTAATACATTAGTTCCCCTCCCACTAGAAGAACTATTGATTAACGGTTTTTCTTTTAATCTATGCCCTGCAATCAATTCACCCGCATCATTTTTAAGGGCAAAATGGACATTTGTCCGAACTTCACCGAAAAAGAAATCTTCCATTTTATCAATTGGTGGATTTAGAAATTCATCATATTCATAACGAGTTAGCATTTGACTGTATAAATTTTCATAATAACGCTGATTTTCATCATTGAATTTTACACGAAATTCAATATCCATGTTTTCTCCATCATTAACCACTTGCTCGATTGAAACATCCAAAAACGGTGCATCTAAGCTAGGGTTTTGGTTTTGTTCACTTGTTTTAAGTACCTCCTGGTCACCACTGTTAGGTTCGATTAATTCCGCTGGTTCATCAATTGGCTGTGCAACTTCACTGGGCATTCGATTCCAATAATAAAGTCCGAAACTTAAGACCAGAACTGCAGCACTAATTACACTAATTTTCAAACTATGCCACACTTTCTTACGCTTAGTATTTGTTTGAATAAGCTGCATAATTAGATCCGCTTGACTACTATGTTTAATAATTGGAGTATTAAGCTGTGCAAATAAAGTTTGCTGCTCATTTCTTAATTGCTGGTATTCATTTTGACAACTTTTACAGGTTTGCAAATGGGCTTCAAGTTTCTCCAACTCATTAGCTTCTAAAAAGCCTTCCACATAATCTTCTATCAGTAACGAATCACATTTCATAAAAATAACCTCCCTTTGTAGTTCCGATTGATCTTAATTTTCTTTTACTACGGTGCAGTTTGTTACGTACTTCGTTCATAGAAATTTGAAGCACTTCACTAATTTCATCGTAGCGAAGCCCGTTCACAAATTTTAGCAACAACACGAAATACTCGGTTTCATCTAGCTGCTGTAGGAGTTGTTCTAATTGCTCATTTTTCTCACGTAATAATAGAATTTTTTCTGGATAACGACCGTCTGCTATATCCATATCTATTGATCTTGCTTGCTGCTTATATTTTCTTAAATAATCAAAACACTTATTGACAACAATCCGATAAAGCCATGCATTAAACGACCCTTTTTTTTCATACTTATGTAGGTTATAGTACACCTTAATAAAAATATCCTGAACGATATCTTCTGCAACTGTACGATTACGAACAATTCGTATAACAGTGGTAAATACTTTCTGTTCATAATGTTTGATAATATATGCAAAGCAATGATCTTCTCCGTTCTTTACTCGTGCAATCACTTCATCTATCTCCATCTGATTCACCTCCTTACTACTATAACGATCAATTCTTTATTTCCTCTCAGAATAAGTTTAATTTTTTCTATTGACGGAGTGCTGCAAGGGAAATGCGGATTGACAACACTAAGAAATATACATCGAACGGCAAGCCATAAACGTCTAAATATTAGTGTATCTAGTGTTTTCGCTTCTTGCATAATAAGCTGTATAAATAAAATTTATAGAAAAAGCCACGAAAATGAACTGCACCCCCATTATTAAATTGTGTCTAACAATGGGAGTGCAGTTCACGCTCATGGCTTTTTCAAGTGTTTCCAAACTTTGATTTGGGAACGTTATTTTGTATGTGTTTGTATATTATACTTAGTTAAAGGTCGTTAAATTATCTGATATAGTATTTAAAAAATCTTTTTCAAATTTATAATAAAATTTACCCTCAGTCTCACTTAATGTTATTGAATCCGTTTGCATTCCGTTGCTTAAAGAAACCAATTTTATTGACTGAATTTCTAGCTGATTTTCTAACAATGAATCAAGTGATGTATTCGTTTCCATTTGAGTAAACATTTTTTTTAATTGTACTGGTGACATTTCAACTTCCATTTTATTAATTATAGCTTGCAATAGATTTACGAGATTTTCTTCATTTAGATTTACACCTTCTGTGGCTGCCATTAACAATGCGATAACTTCTTCACCGCTAAAACTCTGTAATCCTTTTTCAAATTCAAATGCTACTTGTGTGATTGCTCTCACTCGAATATCTTCTGACAAATCGTATTCTAATCCATTTACAGAATCAATGAGCGTTGAAATAGTTTCCACATCAATTACTGAATAATAATCAATTGGTAAAGCTACTAATTTTGAAACAGTCGTTTTTACATTATCAGCGCCCCCAAATTTATATGCAAACAATAATTTATCGTACAAAGGTGTCCCATCATTATTAGTCGATACTGGTGCATATGTCTCAGCAGGGAATGATACAACTTTCATCATCTTTTTATCTTTATTATAAGTAAGTAATAGATTTAGATAAATTCTATTGTCCATCTCTTTTGATTTCACCGTAATTAATGTAGTTGAAACCTTCTCTTCTTCAACCACTTGGTTACTTGTAGTACGTATATTAGATTCTTTAGTCAGATTTCCAGGGAATAATGATGGCAAAAATAAAAATAAACATAGACCTATTATTAATATAGAAATTGTTACTGGTGCAAATTTTTGTAGGAAAATAGGTGACTTTTTTTGCATATGAGAATCCCTGTCTATTTTCTTGATTTGTTCAAATACTTTTTGACGATCTTCTTTCGTAAATTGTAGTTCTTGATTTAACTTATTAGAAAAGTTAGTTTTTGAACGTTTCTCATTCATTAACTTCTGCCTCCTTTATCATCGACTCTAATCGTTGTTTTGCTCTTCTTAATCGAGTTTTCACTGTATTTACCGAAACATCTAAAACATTGGCAATTTCATCAGTCGTCAATGAATCGTAGTAGTATAGATAAACCACTTCCCGATATACTTTTGGTAGAGAAAAAATCGTATCTTTAATTTCTTCATTATTGTATTTATCAAGTACTGTTTTTTCTGTTGAAGGTAATATTGACTTCGCCGTTTCATTAATAAAACTTTTTACGTGTACCATTTTGTAATTCCAACTTTTCAAATAGTCCTTACATTCGTTAATGGTAATACGATAAAGCCATGTTTTAATTTGTGCGTCAAAGCGAAATGAATCAAGGTTTTTGTAACATTTGATAAACGTATTTTGAACCATGTCCTTCGCAATCTCTGCATCTTTCACATATGAAAACGCTAATCGTACCAACTCATTACCATAATCAATCATCAATTTTTCTAGTATGAAATCATTTTCTTCACTACCCAATCTACTTCCCTCCTTCTCAACCTGCTCCCAAATTCTTCTATTAGACGATTATCAATTCAAGAAAGGTTCAATTTTTAAAAATAACTCCAAAATATCCGTTACCGACTTGTAACAATTGCGATTGTAAGTGCTGAGAACAGGTGGGTGTTGGATTTGTTAATTATTTGATCAACCTTTCCATAAATTCTATTGATTGCTCCTTTTATAATTCATTGATGTCTGAATTATAGACGCGATTTTTTGAAGGTGAATGACTCTTGTCTAACCATCTATTCTTCTCTCTTACTATTTCATAAGAATAGACTAGCATTATAATCATGTTGGATTAAATTAATGATATCAACCTTGATATGAGAGCAAATCTAAAGAGCATGTTTTGAAAAGATTGTTCAAAACATGCTCTTATTTATTGTGGCAGATTAAATTCTCTTTCAATTACTTTAATATCGATAAGGGCACCCCAAAAACAGATGGAGGTGCTGATACCATGTATATTGTTGATAGAAGTATTTCACAAGGTAAAAGAGCTGGTGTTTATTCTGTATTCGGTATTATTACTGGCTCCTTGGTTCATACGTTATTTGTTTCTTTTGGCTTAAGATTATTGATGTAATTTATCTCGTTTATCTAGGAATTAAAATGGTATTTGATAAATCAAACATAGGTTTTGAAACGTCATCTAGTAAATTAAACTTAAGAAAAATTTATATACAAGGTCTTTTAACCAGTTTTAACGAATCCAAAAGTCTCGTTATTTATTATTGCTTTTCTTCCGCAGTTTATAGATGTAAAAGCATCAGATCCTGCTCCTTTTTTAATATTAGGGCTTACATTTACAGCAACTGAACTCCTATAGTGTTTATTTGTTGCTTATTTCTCCTCGTACGTTACTAAAAAACTAAGAGGAAACCAAAAATTAGGTATGCTTCTGAATAAAATAACGGGAATGATATTTATTTGTATGGGGTTAAAGCTACTTCAAACAAAAGCTCCACATTAAACTTGTAAAATAAAACAATGCCCCCCTACCTAATGAGCTCCTTTCAAATTTGAAGGGACTGTTTCTTAATTAATATCAGTTCGTTTACTGCAGACTTTATTTCTGACATTCTTTCAATATAGTGATGATAAGTTTCCTTCCACTCCTTATTGAAGTAAAGCTCCTTTAGTTGAAGAAGGGATATCTTTTTTCACCTAGGGCTACTGGAATCCTCAACTTACTAATAGTTTTTTGAGTGCTTGTTTTGCTCCATATTTTAATCTAGCTCCAAGGCTACTAGCAAATCCCCTCAATTAATTAAGATATTTGTAAAACCTGCATCTTTTTTAAGTACCATTGAAAGAACTATTTTTCCCATACTATTTCCTATTAAAAACAGAAAATGGATTTATAAAACTGATTTTAATTCTTTGAACTTTTAACTAGAAAATCACTACATATAAAGCATTATCTAATAAGAATATTAGATACGAATCAGACATATATTGATTTTAGTATTTCATTAAAACAAACATCTATTATTCCATTCATGATGGAATTATATTAAATTTTCTATAAAGATAGGATGATGACAATTATTGAAAAGTCGGTTCTTGCTATGGTTATTTTACGTGTATTGTCTGGGAGTATTGAAGTAAGTGCTGGATTGTTGATGCTAAAGTTAAATAATCTAGAAAAAGCATTTTATATTAATACAATGCTTGCTTTGGTTGGGCCAACCGTTTTAATCGTAACGACAGCAATTGCCTTATTTGGACTAGCAGATAAAATACCTGTGACGAGAATCATTTGCTTATTTACAGGTATAACACTTATTATTATTAGCTCACATATTAAGTAAACATAAAATATTACTAAAATAATAATTATAAAGTATGAAAATGCCAGAATATGAAATTAGTAAGTAGATTGATATCTTCCCATCCACCATTTTGGACATAAGTCTTCTTCTGTCTCGAACATTTATTTTATAGCCTGATTCCATTCATAATCTTTGTTAAACTCTTTATGAATCACATAACATGTTTATCCGTCCATTTGAAAAATTTTTTATAATTCTTCCTATTCATGTTCATTAAATCACTGTAGCGTGTGACGACGCTGCTTTTTTTTATGTATAATTAGCCTTTGCTTGCACAAATTAATATTGAGTGTATCGCACGCACTTATACGGTTGTGGCGTTGGTTGACCGTCACGACCTCCCTCAAAAAGGGTTACATTACCTCAGTAACCCTTTTTTAATTTCTATTCAAATTAACATTACACTACATCAGGTAGTTTTCTACTTTGGATTAACCTTGATCAAACCTTTACGACCACTAACCCGATTTGTAAGTGTACTTCCCATCTTACTCAGTACTACAAACCTTGCCTATATTTAACTTCCCTTTAATCTACATGGTTTACACAGCACGCGACATCAGCATGAACATCTACTAAAACCGTATCAATCATTTCAAGAAGTTCACGAATACGCTCATTTCTCAAACTATAGTAGCAATATTTTCCTTCATTACGACCAACAATAATGCCACAACCTTTTAAACAGGCTAAGTGTTGAGAGATATTAGACTGATTCCCCTTTAATTCCTCGACGATTTGAGATACTGTCTTCTCTTTCTCTTTGATACACCCTAAAATTTGTAGTCTTACCTTATTTGAAAATCCATGAATTAGTTTGATTTTTAAATCAATATTTTTTTCTGTCACAAAATCTCCTCCAATTCATATTAGACTTAGCTAATATGTTTTGATATGATCATATTCGATATCACTAATATGTGTGTCAAACATACTAGCACTACCTAATATGTCTGTCAAAAATTTTTAAAAATATGGGTCTCTCTTCAGCTAATAAACGTAGGCATCCTCAAGTTAGATTTTTTACTTTCTGAAAAGGAATATCAGTTTAAATTTGGGACAGGTTTCGCAACTGGCTGGACACTTGTACAGGGCAAATCTTAGCTGGAGTAATGGCTCTAGGGCTAACAAACCCCGATAAAGGATAGTATACATACTTATTTATTATAATTATTGGTGGATGGATGTAGGTCACTCCTATTTTCGGAGGGTGCACAGGATTTTAGAAGCTCATACCCTCTGTAGAAAGGTTGGATGTTGCATTGAATAATACGTGGAACAAAATTATCTATAAAATTGGCTCTTCCTTTTACGATAAACTTTTTAACACAGGTGCTTTTTTAAAGACTAGAAAGAGGATTTTTCAAGAAGTACCTTTTCAGCGTAAGCAAAAAATCCTCTATGTAGGTATTGGTACTGGTGCTGATTTAGAATTAATCAACTATGTTGATTATGATATAACAGCTATTGATTATTCTCCTGATATGCTAGCGAAAGCTAAACATAAATTCGAGCACTCTTCTATCAATTTTTTAGAAATGGATGCTCAAAAAATGTCTTTTGCAGATGAATCATTTGACTATATTGTAGCTAGTTTAATTCTTTCTGTGGTTCCTAATGAAAATAAATGCTTTGAAGAGATGATACGAGTTTTAAAGAAGGATGGTAGAATTCTTATCTTTGATAAATTTGCTCCTAAAAATCAAAAACTAACGCTATCAAAAAAATTGGTAAGGCCATTTATAAGTATGTTAGGAACAGATATTGGTCGAAGTTTTGAGGAGTTGTTTAACCAAAATGATCATAGGCTCAAAATTATAAGAGATGAATCTGTTATGTTAAAGGGTATGTATCGATATATTGAAGTTCTTAAGCTCTCTTAGCTAAATCGTATAATCGCAATCAATGTTTCGGAGAAAACTCATCAAGGAGCACAAGCATCTTATCAAACTAGAAAGAATAATGGAGAGTTTAAAAAAACAACAATCAGTCCAGAATGGGGAATATCCCTTTTTGAAAGAGGTCGTGCCGGAATCAGTTTAACATCTGATGGCTTAAAGTTACTGCCCCAATTACAACGTATATGCAATGAACATGAAATGTTAATGATGTAGATCGATGACTTACATGATATCCAATCTGGAATCATTCGAATTGGTACATTTTCTAGTGTAGCAACCCATTGGCTACCTTATATGATCAAATACTTTAAGCAGGATTATCCAGGGATTGATTTCGAGTTACTATTAGGAGATTACACCGAAATCGAAAGCTGGATTATCGAAGGTAGGGTCGACTTTGGATTTTTACGACTGCCAACAAAAGCTGAAATGGAAACAATCTTTGTAGAGCAAGACCGTTTGTTGGTCATCATTCATCAGGATCACCCTCTTGCTGATTGCGATAAATTTCCTATAAGTGAACTATTGACCAGTCCATTCATGCTTTTAGAAAAAGGCGCAAAAGCTGAAATCTCCGAAATTTTTGACAAGCACAATATCTCGCCGCACATTTCTTTTACAACATGGGACGACTATGCCATTATGTCAATAGTGGAAAACGGGTTAGGAATCAGTATATTACCTGAACTGATTTTAGAACGCATTCCTTACCAAATTATTGCGAAAGAGCTTGAAGTACCTGCATTTCGAACTATTGGGATTGCGATGAGAGAGCAAAAATCGCTGTCACTTGCAGCAAAGAGATTTATAGAATATTTATCCTATAGAAAGAGAAAATAAGAAGTTTAGATATTATTTGCACTACTATAAAAAGCATATTCGAAAAAATCTCGAATACGCTGCATTAATCTTCCACCGCTTCTAAATAGCCTTGCTGTAAACATGTATCCGTCATAAACTGCTTTATCCCTGCATCAAAGGACAATTTGATCGTGCTACTTGTGACATCCAAAATTTCGCCTTCTCCAAACATCACATGCCTCACCTTTGAGCCCACGATTAACGCTGACTCCGTTGTAATTGTCCGATCATTACGGTATTGCTTCAATGCTTTCCTCGGACTTTTCGACGCTTTCTTTGGTAATTCCTGAGGTGGGACGATTTGCTTTAACTCCTTCATGAATATTGATGGCACCACACTTGCTTTAAAACGCTTGCTGTACGAAATTAATTCCAAATGGCGAATTGCACGGGTGATACCGACATAAAAGAGCCTTGTTTCTTCCTCTATTGCTTCTTCCGTCTCACTAGGTAAAACCCCATCAATTAAGTCAATCAAATACACACGATCAAATTCCAAGCCTTTTGAACTGTGTAAGGTTGTTAATGTAATGGCATTCATTTCATTTTTCAGATGAGATGTACGTGCTAAATTTTCAAGGTACTTCAAACGACCCGCAAATTCAGTCATCGTCGACGTATGGCGAGCAATTAGTCCAAGTACATCCACAATATCTAGTAAATTTTCATAATTAAAACCGAGATCCTCGCTCATTTTCTTTAAGGCACGCTCATAACCAAAATCATAACGGATATGCTCTAGCATGGCTGTTGGTGTTGTTTGATCAAATTGAATGCTATCATACGTTTGGCGAATTCGCTTAATATATTCAGGCTGATAATCCTTTAGCTCCACATGCTCTAATAAAAGTGTGAATACACAGCCATCCTCTGGCACTTTCTGTAGTGCCTTTAATTGCGTTGGTGTAATATAAGCATTCATTTTTCTGTAAACTTTTTCAAATATCGAGATATTTTTTGTATTGTACGCTAGACGCATGAAGTTCATAATATCCTCCACGACCCAATGCGTAAAAAAGCGTATGGTGGAATCCTTCATATAGAAAGGCAGGCCCGCTCTATCTAACGCGTCCATAAGTGGGATGGCTGACGTATTATTTCGATATAAAACAGCCGTTGAGCCATGCTTAGACAAGCTTTTTAACTGATTCACTACATATTTGGCCTGTAAGCTGTAATTCTCTAGGATTTTAAACGAGATTGGCTCTGCTGCAGGATTTTGCGTAAACATTTGTTTGTTATATCGCTTTTTATTGCGCTGAATGAACAGATTGGCTGGCGCTACAATCGAGGCAGATGAACGATAGTTTTGTGTCATTAGTAAAACTTGTGCGTCTGGATAAATCTTTTGGAAAGTCAATAAATAATCTGGCTCTGCACCACGCCAGCTATAAATAGCCTGATCCTCATCAGCAACAACGCATAAATTTTGATGGACTGAGACGAGCTTCTCGATGATCGCGTGTTGAACTGGCGATGTATCCTGACTTTCATCCGTTAAATAAAAATCGTATCGACGCTGATATTGCGCCAACACCTCTCGATTTTTCGTAAAAATATCATTCGCCATTAACAGCATATCGTCAAAATCAATAAGCAAACGATCGCAACCTGTGCGTTTATATTCCTCATATCGCTGCAAAATCTCGACTTTTTTTGGCACCTTTACTTCTGCCATTGCCCATTCCTGTTCTGGCAACATTTTATTTTTGATGAACGTTATGTACGTCAGTAGCTCTTCTAACTGATCTTCAGTAATTTTCAAGCCATTTAATTGTTCAAAAATCTCACGAAGCACTCGTTTTTTTGACATAACACCAGGCTTGTCCGCTTCTTCCATAATCCCATACGAAATGCCCTGACGTTCAAGTGTCTGCCGCACCACTTGAAATGCTAAACTATGAATCGTCGAGAAATCAACTGGTGGCAAATGTGGAAAAAACTTTGCAAAACGTGCCCTCATATCATTTGCTGATGCCTTACTAAACGTAACAGCCTTAATGCGAGCAGGCTTGACACCAAGCATCTCGATCATATAGCCAATACGCATAATAATCGTTGTCGTTTTTCCTGAACCAGGAGATGCCAATAGTAGCAACGGTCCATTCGTTTGCAATACGGCCTGCTTCTGCACATCATTTAGATAAACGCCAAGTGAACGCTCCTTTTCTTCAAAAAATGCTTTTTGCGCTCCATTCATATCAATTACTCCGTTCTAAAAAAATCTATTTTCTATTATACCAGATGATACTGATTAACCTCCTAAGATCATTAAAAGAGATTGTTTGCCTCTTCATCATTTTTAAATCTTTTCAAAAACAAAAAAGCGTATATACAAAATCTGTACAACGCTTTTTAGTAACTCGTTAGTTATATCTTTTATTTGGCTATCCATTCATATTGAATATCAGCTAAATTTTCTTCATTTTCATGACCTCTACCTATAATTTTAAATCCTTGTTTTTCATAAAATCGTTGAGCATTTTCATTGACCTCAAATGTGTATAAAGTTAATCGCCCATTTGCTTGAGCTTTTACTTTATCTAGTAATGTATGCCCTATGCCCATCCCTTGATAGTCAACATGAATATATAGTTGGCTTATTTCCTCTTCGTTATAGGCAATCATTCCAACTACGTTTTCATCCATTAACGCTAAATCGATGTGAAACTGTTCAGCTAATAGATGATTTAAGAAATATACATGACTTTCAAAGGTGTGAATTTCTTTCTGACCAATCGCCTTTTCCTTACTATCTCGCCACATAGCAACTGTTTGTTCAGCGTATTGGGGGTTATATTGCGTAATAATTATTTTGTGTTGGTCCACTACGATGCCTCCTTAAGTGCTATTCGTTGTTTGCGAATTACCATTCTACACAACTTCGGATACCGTTTAATTGGTTATTGAAAAATATAGGACATTCCTGTATGCATCAAATTATATAGGAATGATTTATCTTGGATATATGTAGAAAATCCTTTTGTGCATATAGGTTTTACTATCCCCAAAGTCATTCACATCGACTACAATAATTATTTTCTCGACTTGTCAATGTCGTGATTCAAATCTACCCCTAGTTTGAACCGTATGCCACTTTTCCAGTTATAGGTACTTCTTCATAAAGTAAAGCACATTACTTGAAGAATTAATTGTAAGTTCTACGGATAAAAAAACATCTTCCACTCACACTAATGGTGGAGGTGAGATGAAAATGGGAAATAATAAACATAAAAATAATAAAACGCAAGACAACAAAAAACAGCAGAATCAAAATCAAAATGCTAACAATGAACGTAAAAACAGAGAAGAGTTTGCTGAAGAAGTAGATTTCAGTCAAATTCAAAATGAAAACAAACGTTAATAATATTATCATGTAAAAAAACCCTAATACTCACTTCAGTAAAGAAGGGTATTGGGGCTATTTTTATAATACATCTTTTGCACTTTACTCACTATTTTTACGGCTCAAACCCAGTCTGGCTTATATAAACATGATCTTCTGGAAAGATTTCAATAAATCGGTTATATACTTTTTTTATTACATCTGGTCCATACCATTCTTCTAAACCAAGTTGGTCATATTTTTTCCCAATCTCCAGTTTTCTTGTGCGTTTTCCACCACTGCCATCTCCCATGAAGTAGTCATCTATACATATTCGATCGACGAGTTGCTTCAATTTCAAAGGAAAATATTCTCCACTTGGTAAAATGGGAGCGATAGCAACTTGGGTCGGTATGTCCGCAGCTGCTAATTTTTCCAATGTCTTAAAACGCGCCTGGATTGGAGGTGCCATTGGCGTAAAATGTTTACGTATCGTTTCCGAATCTGTCTCAATTGTCATACTTACCCGCACTTTATCTTTAAATTGTCGCAGTAAATCAATATCTCGACTGACAAGTGGACTTCTCGTCTGTACAAATAAAAAGTCAGGGAGATCCTCTAGCATAATTTCTAGTAAAGATCGCGTCACTTTTTCCTTATGCTCTATTGGCTGATACGGGTCTGTACTTGAAGACATAAAAATGGTTACTGGCCCTTTGGCTTTGGCACGATGAAGCTCCTTTTTTAATACATTCGCTGCACCGTTTTTAACATCTACCCAACTTCCCCATTCCCCTTCTCGAAAAAGAGATACAGGCATTTGACGTACATAGCAATAGGAACATCCAAATGAACAGCCTGTATAAGGATTGAGTGAATGCGTATAGCCAGAAAGAAAGCCAGTCCCTTTATTCAGAATGGTTTTTGGATTTTTATAAAGGATTTCACATTTCATACGGAACCCCCATTCCATGTACGGTAAGTATTACGCATTGCTAGACGAACCTCGCTTTTCAAGGTCCAAAAGCAATTTTTTCATTGCTAATCCGCCCCGATAGCCTGTTAAAGAGCCATTCTTTCCTGTTACACGATGGCACGGTACAGTAAGTAACACTGGATTAGCCCCAATAGCCGCTCCCACAGCACGAACAGCTGCTGGTTTATTTATAGCATGGGCAATGTCTGAATAGGATTTCGTCTGCCCATAAGGAATTTCACAAAGTGCTTGCCAGACTGCTAGTTGAAATGGCGTACCTTTGTACTCCAATGGGACAGTAAAGGTTTTCCTCTTTCCTGCTAGATATTGAATGATTTCATTGACATAGGGTTCAAGCTTTTCCTCATCTTCAACAAGAGGACTTTCTGGAAAGCGTTTCTTCGCCCATTCAACCATTTCCTCGAATGGTTTGTTCTGTGAACCTACAAACACAAGGCCCTTGGAGGTAGCAGCAATATAAAAATGCCAATCCTCAAACTCGAGTAAAGACCAATAAAGGGTTGGTTTATTGTTTGTTTCCATCATTTATTTCCTCCATTTTTCTCATTTGACGAAATTGCGCTGGGGTCTGACCTGTTTTCTTTTTAAATAAAGTAATAAAATAGGGCGCATTCGCCATACCCACACATATGGCAATATCGCCTATTGCTTTATTCGTCTGCATCAAATACTTTTTAGCCGCGTGTACGCGAACTTGTTGTATATACTCAACGGGCGTCATGCCTTTAATCTTTTTAAATGTTCGATGCATATGATAGGGACTCCCATGACAAATCATTGCTAGTGATTCTAGTGTTAATTTTTCAGTGAAGTTTTGATCAATGTATGCTGTGATAACATCAACCCACTCGCTATCAGGCAAATTTTCATTAGTAGGCTTGCAACGTTTACAAGGGCGAAAATTTGCGCGGAGTGCTTGTTCTGCGGTTGCAAAAATACATACATTCTCTTTTTTCGGAACGCGAGACTTACAGGATGGTTTACAGAATATCCCTGTTGACTTGACAGCATAAAAAAATTGATTGTTGTACGCTGTATCATTCGTGATAATAGCTTGCCACTTTTCATCTGTCATCATTTCTACATTATTTAAAATTTTATTTTCATCATTCATAGGCTCATGCATTTATCTCACCTCTCCTTACAATATACTCCCTAAAAATTCACCATGTACAATTCTGGATATGGAATAGCAAGATATTGAAGTTTTTTTATTTAGAATCGTGAAAAATGATGCCAAGACCGTATCGTTCTCCAGCAGTAATCGTACTTACTCCATGACGAACTGTATGTTTATAATATCCCCTTTTACCTTGAGCAGGTCTATGGTTCGTAGGAAAGATCAGCGCACTGCCACGATCTAACGTAATGACATGTCCCCTACTCTGAGCACGTGGAATTTGTTCCACTAGGAGTGATTCTCCACCAAAAAAGTCTTGTTCACGTTGATTTAATACAAATACTACTTGAAACGGGAAGAAGATATCGCCATATAAATCTTGATGCAAACAATTAAAGCCACCTGTTTCATACTTTAAGAGTAAAGGTGTCGGTCTAGTTTGTTCATTTTCTTCACAGGTGTTCAAAAAATCTTGAAGCTGAGCTGGAAACTGTGCTGTTTTCTTTAAATAACCTAACCATCGATTGGCTGTTTTGGCCAATTCTTGATAAAAGGATTCTCTTAAACTTTGGATAATTTCAGGCAATGGATAGGAAAAATATTTGTATTCCCCCTCCCCAAAGCGATACCTCGTCATATTAATGGTCGTTCTATATGGCTCTTCCGTACCATACAACCCTATTAAGAATTCACATTCCTCTTTTGTTAAGATCGCTGGAAGCTTTGCAAATCCTTGCTTATCTAGTTCCTGTTGAATGGAATCCCAATCTAGGCTTTCGACACGTGTTTGAATATCTTGGACCATCTTTATTCCCTCCTTAGCCTTCTTAATAACTAACACTATAACCTCATCAATAGAAAAAAATAAGGAGTTTAGAATGTAATAGCAAGATAACAAAATGAGTAAAGCTACTTTTATGCTAAAGTAAACTAACAAACTGTGTATGTTGAAAAGGAGAATAAAAAAGTGATATGGCATGACGTTGATGATGTGATGATGATTACCTTACCAGAAAATTTTGATATGAATGCGAATCTAGGCTATTTAACAAGAGAAAAAAATGAATGCATGTATGAAATAGAGAACGATATCATCATAAAAATGATAGCCATTGGAGAAATGCAGTCTTTAGTACAGATAAGCGTAATTGATAATCAACAAATGGTTGTTCAATTCCTAAATGATTCTAGACCTATTGAGAAGTGGGAGCGGCAAGAAATTGTAACATATATTCAAGAATGGTTTGATCTTGATAACGATTTAACGCCATTTTATGAAATGGCAAATACAGATCCATTACTTAAAATACCTGCGCAAAAATACTCTGGATTACGAGTTATCGGCATTCCCGATTTATTTGAAGCATTATGCTGGGGCGTTTTAGGGCAACAAATTAACCTAGCCTTTGCCTACACTTTAAAGAGACAATTTGTAGAAAGCTTTGGCGATTCTATCGAATGGAATGGTAAAAAGTATTGGATATTCCCTCCGTACGAACGAATTGCACAGTTAACACCTACTGACCTAGCAGCTATTAAAATGACAGTTAAAAAAAGTGAATATATTATTGGCATTGCAAGACTAATGGCAAACGGAGATTTATCGAAGAAACAATTAAAGAAAATGGATTTTAAAGAGGCAGAAAAAAGCTTAATCAAAATACGAGGAATCGGACCTTGGACAGCCAACTACGTGCTAATGCGCTGCCTAAGGTTTCAGACAGCTTTTCCAATCGATGATGTGGGTCTGATTAATTCAATAAAATCATTACGTAATATGAACCGAAAGCCTACGAAAGAGGAAATCTTAGAGCTATCAGAACCATGGAAAAACTGGGAATCCTACGCTACCTTCTATTTATGGCGTGTTCTTTACTAAATATCATCGCCCTGATGTGAGCATGTCTTGAAAAATGAATCAAAACATGCTCTTATGTAGGTACATATTATTCTTCTACAAAAGCACAATAATGCTGAACAATCATAATGGACATAGAACTCTTATTATAGCTGTAATTCTTTAATACAATCCATGGTTGTTTTTATAAACTCTTTGACAGCGGGAAGGGATTGCTTCTTTGAGCGAGTAATAATGCTTATTTCTCGGAAAGGTTCGGGTAAGAGAGGTTTTACAATGGTACCTTCTAAATTAAAGGGTAAAGCTAGTTCTGGTATGATTGTAATGCCTAATCCCTCACATACCATTGCAATGATTGTTTGATTTTCTTCCACATTAAACTGTATGTTTGGGGATACCTCATGTTTCTGTAAAAACTTCTTAACACTTACTTCACATCCTAGCTGGGGCATAATAAAAGCCTCCCCTTGAAGATCTTCCGCTTTTATTTGTTCATTTATGGCAAGTTGATGATGAATCGGTACGATTGCTACTAATCGATCTCTTACTATGGTAATAGCCTCCAAATGATCCATAGGGTTACTTAAAGATGTAAAACCTATATCCACTTTCCCCTCTTCTACCCAACGTGTAATTTGGTCATAGCTCCCCTCATAAAAATTGATTTCAATTCCCTTAAACTCTCCTTTAAACCTTGATATGATCGTTGGCAACACTTTTGAGGCGAAACTTGAAAAGCTACCAATATTTATTTTTCCGTTTTGTATTCCTAAAATAGAAGCGGCTTCTTGTTTAATGCTTTCTGCTTCGGATAAGATGTTTCTCATATTGTTGATGATGCGTTCTCCACTATCTGTTAATGAGATGCCATTTCTTCCTCTATTCAAAAGTTTAATGCCGAGTTCTGACTCTAATGAAGCGATATTATGGCTTATGCCCGATTGTGTCATCGCCAATATTTCTCCTGCTTTTGTGAAATTCCCAATATCGACTACTTTGACGAATATTTCTATTTGCAAAAGGTTCACAAGCTAACCTCCGTATAAGATTTAACTTTCCATTCAACTTCCTCATGTTGATGATCAAAAACATGAATTTTACTTATCAATTCTATCATAATACAATAATCTTAGAATGAAGGAGGAGATATAACAATGAAAAAAGTGGTAGAGTTTTTTTATGTTGATGCATTCACCACAGAAACGTTTGGAGGAAATCCAGCTGGCATTATACCTCATGCAGAAAATTTAACAGATGAGGAAATGCTAAACATAGCCAATGAATTAAACCTTTCGGAAACGGCCTTTCTTTTACCATCAACAAATGACAATGCAGATTATCAAATAAAATATTTTACTCCTACAAAAGAAGTTGACTTTTGCGGTCACGCTACGTTAGGTACAGCATGGTTAATGGCTAGTAAGTACAATTGGATTGATAAGGACGAGAAAATAATCTTTGAATCAAACATTGGACTCATTCCTGTAAAATGGATTACGGAAAACAATCACTTAACGAGCGTGTCCATGACTCAAGTACGTCCCCATGTAAAAAGTATAGACATTCGCCCTGAAGTCGTTGCTGACCTTGTGGGTATAGAGGAAACGGACATTGATGATCGATACCCGATAAAAGTAGCGAACACAGGGGTCCCACATCTTATGGTTCCCGTTAAAACACGTCAAGCAATTGATCAAGCAGAACCTAAATTAAATGAGCTTAAAAAGATGAACAATCATTTTAACATATCAACCACTCACCTCTTTACCTTTGACACAAATGGGGAATTTGATATTTATACAAGAGATTTTTGCCCAAATATAGGGATCGATGAAGATCCAGTTACAGGGGCAGCAAACGGTGCATTAGGTGGTTATTTATATCTAGAAAATATACTAGCTCCACAAGAAAAACATCAATTAGTAATTGGGCAGGGACATACGATTAATAGACCTGGGACTCTTTATGTCACGATTACACCTGATGGGGAGAACGCTGTTATTGAAGTAGCAGGAGCAGCAGTTGTTTCAATAGAGGGAAAAATATTTGTATAAAGATCGATTTTACTTATAGCTAAAATACTTATACATGCTATACTTTCTGAATTTTTCGTACTTTAAAGAGGCTGTATATGTCATTATCAATACAATCAAACATAAAATAAATTTCTCTAAATTCTTCACTAAAGGGAAATTTAGAGAAGTTTTATTTTGAGGTGGAAACAACAATTTTAAAGTCATAGAAGGTACTTAAAATCATTGCTAATAATGTCAATGCGTTACTATGGTATACGCTCTACAATTTCCGCCTTTGAAGCCCTAGCATGGTTGAACAAAAATTACATTTAATGACAAAAACTAAATCTTGTTGCTTTAAAATAAAGTTTGATCAAAACACGCTCTTCATATTTCCAATTGACTCACTTTTATTAAAAAGTTTATTTGCTCCAGAAGCTTTCCATAAAGAAATAAATTCAGTTAAGCTATAGCCATACTCCACAACTAGAGTGTCTCCTCTAGTTTCTGAATTTTTGAGTGGGAAATTAAATATACATTGCCTAAAATGTCGATTTTGCCTCCCTTTGCACGTACAGCGCAATCTTTATTCGACGCATAAATATTCATTTCTTCCGATAAGGGAGACAGTTCGTCTTGCACCAAGTCTATGTTATTTTCAAGACAAAATGAGACAGGACAGAAAAAGTGTCAAGACCGATTCCGTCATATAAAGAGCTTATTTCAACTTTATAGCCAAAGTTTTTCGAGCATAACCATTTAGAGGACATGTTGATTGCTCCAGCGCTTGCCCTCATCACAACGGCTCTGCTTTTTTTAATCAAATCCAACAATTCATAATCCTTCAAAAACCCATTTTGATTAAGCGTATTTCCACCCAACAAAAAAATGACTGAAGTATTTTGAATTAAGGTTTGGGCATCTTCCTTCTGTACGTGATAATTAATTAAATGATATTCATCGAACATTATTTTACATTTTAAATTAAATTCCTTTTTAAAATGATTAATAATGTTTACCTTATTCGTGAAAATATCTATTAGTTCATAAATTTGTAAAGTAGGATCACTTGATAGTTGATAATCTATTCCATAAGTCCACGATGTAGTATAACTTTCGTGTTTCGTGTTGTGTATAGAGTTCACCTAAGTAAAACTTCTAAACTGTGAATGTCTAAAAGGTTTATTTCATGTTTTGTTATCAATAATTTGAGATAGCCATTTTTACTTATATGTACCGTGCATGAGCTCGAAGATATTTTTCTACGTCATTATACAACCCTGATTGATTTGCGTATTTGACATAATTTTTTGCTGTACGTAGCCAATCTAACGTAGAGGGCTGAAGTTCTTGTAGTGCCATTATTAAATCATTAGTATTGATGGGTCTTTCATTACCTGAAAGTAATATTTCTTCCAGCACATTTTCCGTTGCTAATTCCACTACGTTTGCAATGTCTGCACCCGAGAAAAATCGTGTCTTGGCTGCTAGTACAGTTGTATCAATCTTTTCAACTAATCTTCCCTTTAACTTCAAATTAAAAATTTCTGCTCTTGCTTTTTCATCAGGTGGCGCTACAAAGATGAGTCGATCAAATCTACCAGGTCTTTTTAGAGCGCTATCAACATCCCAAGGTGTATTGGTAGCAGCCATCACCAGAACCTCATCATTGTTTGTATCCACACCTTCCATCTCAGTTAGAAACGTATCGATTATGCCACGAACATGGGAGGACGTTTGTGAACGACTCATGCCAATAGTATCTACTTCATCAAAAAACATAATGCTAGGCTTTTGGAAGCGAGCCTTATCAAATATGGCTTTTAAATTCTGTTCACTTACTCCTATATAAGGGTCTAAGATATCTGTAATATGAACGGGATAAAAATTAGCCTTACATTCTCCCGCTGTCGCTTTAGCGATATAAGTTTTCCCACAGCCAGGTGGTCCATAAAGAAGAACGCCACCACCAACTTTTTTACGGAACTTTGCAAACAATCCCTTGTTATAAAAGGGACTAATAATACGTAAGTTGATCGTTTTCTTTAAATCATCAAGACCAGCCACATCTGCAAAAGTCACTGTTTCATTGATTTTTTTTATAGCCTTTTTAGAAGCATCCCCATCAATCACCCTAAACTTTGGTTCAAGGTTTTTTACTTTCCTATCTTCTATCTGTATGTCAGGAATGTTATCTAAATTATCCAGTTCCACTTCTGCTTCTGTGTCTAGACAATTATCTACGATAGCTAATTCAGCCTTATCTTCATCGTCAATTCCAACAGGGCTAGCATCATTTGAAGAGTGTTGAATTTGTAAACTAGCCTTTGTTAATTCCTGAATGATGTCATTTCGTAGCTCATCGTCCGAGCAAAAAGAAAGACCCAATGAATAAGTTTGAACCGCTTCAAGCCAACGATGATGATCAGCTAGTTCTTTGCCGAGCCACAAATACCCCTGTGAATCATTGGGATTTTGATCTACCATTTGTTGTAACCATTTTATTTTATCCATTTTTGTATCTCCTTATTTTTTTTACTACCCGGACAAGAGGACGTGAAATCCATGTATATAGTCCGAATACAAAGAAGCATTGTATAAATAGAGTTGCTGTACTATTAAACTCTAAAACTATTAATGAAATGTAAATGACAATTCCAATCAGCCAGACAACAGCAGGACCGCCTACACGTTCAACGAGGCGATTAGGTATTAAAAGTGGATGTCCTTCCAATTCAAAATCCTCTAACAGAGAAAATATTTTTTTATCCTCAGGGTTAAGCAAAAAGGCCTGCCTAAAGTATTCTTGTGCTTCCTTTTCTTTATTATGAAAGATTGCATGAGCTCCTAGATTTAATAATTTATATAATTCACTATCATTTGAATTCATATATTGCTCCAATGCTAGGACTCGCTGTTTTTTAGAGCTATTAATCCCCTCTAGAATAAAATGTCTACGTACTACATAATCATTTTCAGGAGCCAGTTCTCTTGCTTTATTAATTAATCGTCTTGCTTTTATTCGATGACCCATTATTTTCATTAGAAGCGCATAATCAGCTAGGACTTCTTCATTGTTTGGATTAGATCGTAATGATTTGAGAAAAGCTTCCTCAGCCCTCTTCCAACGCCCTGTTTCCAAATAAATATGTCCAAGTGTATAGTAAACTAATTCTTCACTATAACCTAAACGCAGGGCTTCCTTCAATTCCTCTTCAGATTGATCATATTCTCTCAAAGCCAAATGACTATAACCTAATATAAACCATAATCGACTGTTTTCAATATGATCAGCCAACTGCTCGTGGACAAGTTCAATGGTTTTTGCAAATTTATTTATTTTAACATAGTATTCTATTAATTCAAATGATATCTCTTCGTAATTTTCATTCAATTCAGTGTCTTCATATTTAATCATTCGACTATAAAGCTCCTTTTTAAATTGCTAATAAGAATGCCATGGCGAGATAATCGAAAAACCAAGAAATAATACATGCCAGTATGCCAGGCTTCCATAATAAGGACTCAGTTTGTCCACCAACAGCTAGATGATCTTTATAGGGCTTATTTAAAAAGGCGTAAAAAATAAAATACCCTACCACTGCAATAATTCTTCCAAAAATCTTTATGTGGTTTTCATCAATCGCTAAGATTCCTTGACCAATGACATACACAATCACCAGTTTTCCCGTAATTAATAAACCACTAAGAATTGTTAATATACGGATATATTTTTTTTCAAGTTTTAGCCACTTAGCATTTTGCATACCTAATACTACAATAGCAATAATTCCTCCCACAAAAGCGAAGAAAAATAAATGGCTCACACTATAACTTCGTGTACGATCCTCATTTTCGTTTATTAAACTCGGTTGATAAATATTTTCCATTATCCCTTATTTTCCTCCTTTACAAATTTTGTCTCCCCTATTTAGGACTTTTCCATTTTCTTAAGCCTTTTACAATTGGAATAGATATAAAATAATAGAGTGTTAAAAAGATAGAAAAGCGAAGAAGGTGATTGAGAAAGTACTCGTTGACAAACGTGTCAAGAAGGATACATAGTATAATCCACATCATTAAAACAAAGCCAATTCCGCCTAATCTCTCTACTATACGATTGGGAAGCAAAAGTGGGTGCGTTTTAATTTCCAATGCCTCTAAAGTTGATAAAATTCCTTTATCCTCAGGTTTTATTACAAAGGCTTGGCGATAATATTCTTTAGCTTCCTTAAATCGATTATAAAAGGCAGCACTCCAGCCAAGATGAATTAACTTTGAGAATTTACTATCAGCTGAATTCATATAAAGTGCTAAAGCATAATTGTGCTGCTCCTTTTTTGCAGCCATTGCGGTAAGTAGATAGTGGTGTAAAACGACTGTGCTGTTAGGATCTAATGCTAGAGCTTTTTCTAATAATAAACTGCCTTTTTTTCTATGGCCCGTTATTTTCATCAAAATAGCATATGCTGAATAAATATCCGCATTATTTGGATTATTACGTAATGCTTCCAGAAAAGATTCTTCTGCTTTTTGCCACTTTTCCATTGCCATATAGATGCCGCCTATAAAATAGTAAATTACGCTCTTATCATATCCAAACTGAAATGCTTTATGAAACAGCTCTAAAGCTTCTTTATATTGACCCATGGCATAATGACTGACAGCAAGCTTATACCATAATTCCTTATTTTCCATATCATCAGCAATTCTCTGCTTCACTAAGGGAATAACATTTGTGTATTTTCCAATCGCAAAATAATGTTCAATAAGAGCCATAGGTGTATGTTCTTTTTCACTGTTCATGCACTTGAATTCCTTCCCTAATTAGCTAGGACACCTTCTCTAAGAAAATCATCCATAAAGATGGAAATTAAACAATAGATAATCCCTGTCCAATACAAGGTTTGGGTTTCCCCCACAAATACTAAATGTTCTTTATAAGGCCTTTTTAAAATCACGAAAAAGATAAAATAACTCACTCCAGCCAACAATCGATTGATTAGCACATCCATTTCTGCGGAAAAAGGAAGGCAAACATAAAAGATTATAGTAGCCGTATGGAGAATTACATTTATTACTATCAGTAGTCTGATGTAATGCTTCTCTAGTTTGAGTGCGTTGGCATTTATGAATCCAACGATCGTAATGGCAAGTAGACCTCCAATAAAGGCAACGATGACTAAATTATGTATGCTAAAGCTTTTTGTCCTTCTTACTTTCTTACCAGTTAAGCTTGGTGTATAAAGTGAATGCAAGTATACATAAGCCTCCTTCTATTTATTACCTATCTCATTGACATTTCGTATTATACATTTATTTATCAATAATGGAAACTATTTCTTCAAATGTATGAACAGTTCATTTATTGAAATGCTTTCTGTTAAAATTACTGTTTTCATCGCGAATGTTAGAAACATCTTCATAATAATAAAATATTCGTGTTTAATTCAAAATGGACGGTCTTCAGTCGGTAGTGAAAGCGCATTCCAAAGGGTGAAATAAGAATATTCAGAATTTTTATTTGATAAATAGTTCATTTTTAAACTTTTTTAGCTTTTGATTCTATGTATTCACGTATTTACTTTCCAATCACTGTTTCCAAAGTTTACTTACTTTTTCTAATAAATCGCTACTTGACTCCCCTCCCTAAATAAATACTCAAAATTAGTTATTAGATCAAAATTTCTCATCTTTTTATTCATTACTACCTCTTAGATTTATTTTCAGCATACAAAGGGGAACATCCAAATTTGATGTTCCCTTTTTGTATCTATGCATTTTTAACATTTTGCCTTTTATAAATCAGCATGCTAAATGCTTTTTCTCCATCTAGTCCATCACTTAGGTTACTTTAATGTATGCAAATGGGTGTTTAAAAACTGAATAAATGGTTGCTCAGCTATATCCGATTTACGTGTACATATAAATAAACTTTGCTGAATAGCTGCCTGCTCAACATACACTTGAGCAAGTTTCCCGTTTGCTATACTTTCAGCCACACTATAGGACGGAGCTAAAGTCATGCCGTACCCTGCTTCCACTACTTTGATGGATTCATGTAGGCCCTGCATTTGAAGTCCTAATTTAGGTAATGGTGCATTAAACGTGTAAAATATGGACTCCAATAAATCGAGTGTCGAGCTACCACGTTCCCGATAAATAAAGTCCTCGTTCGATAATTCAAAGATGGTGACCGTTTGATTTGCGAGAGGATGTGACGGATGGACTATAAACCAAAAAGGGATATCCAATACCTTTTCAAATTGTAAATCTTCATGACCAATTTTACTTTGAACGACAAAACCAAAATCTACTTCATAATTCAGAACTTGCTCCTCCACAGATTGAACATTGCCTAACGATACAAAAAATTCAATTTGAGGATGCGCTAGCTTGTATTTAGCTATGATAGGCGGAAGTATATAATTAATGGGGATGTAAGAGGACGCAATATGTATTTTGTCTTCCTTTGCTAAAAACTTCCCAAGCTTCTCATCGATTTGTGCTTCTAAGTAAAATAAACGCATGCCTTGCTCGTATAAAAACTTCCCCTCTGGCGTTAATTGAATTCCACGCCCTTTACCTTCAATCAATTTTGCCCCTATTTCATTCTCTAATTTTCGAATTTGTATGGTAACAGCAGGTTGACTTAGTAGCATACTATTCGCTGCTGCAGTAATTCCCCCAAGCTTGGCTACATTCGTAAAGATCCTCAATGCATGTAAATTCATTCCATTCCAACCTTTCTATCCATAAATAATATTTATGAATAAGCAATAATTATATATTTGTTTTATGTATAGTTTACCAGTAATTTAAGTATTGAGGTGATTGAATGGAAATTTTACTACAGGAATGGTTAACAGTAAAAGGAGTTATTTTATTTACAATTGGTTTACTCGCAGCCATAATAGGCGTTTTATTTGGTGCAGCAGGCTTTATTTTGATGCCTGCATTATTACTCATCGGCATTCCGATTCATACAACGGTTGCTGTTAATAAATTTGCGACAGGTTTATCAGCCCTATCAAATGTTGTTTCGTTTGTCATAAAAGGGCGTCTATCTGTAAAAAAATATTTTTCTTTCATGATTGTTTCTAGTATAGGAGGAGTATTTGGTGCATTATTAGCAATCCTCTTATCGGAACAAATCATGAATGTCGTCGCTTGTATAAGCTTAATTTTCGCATTTCTATTTGTCCTTTGCAGTAGTAAATGGATTGTCAATGATGTAAAAGAAACAGAGGAACAACCTTTGAACAAGCTCATTCCATTTGCAATTTCCATATATGACGGAGGTTTTGGACCAGGTTCAGCACTAATGAATATAACCTATTTCTTGAAAAAACAATACCATTATTTAAAAGCAGTCGAGTTAACAAGAATGCTCTCGTTATCAAGCTGTACAGGTGCTTTTCTCTTTTATTACTTTACTGGCATTGTTAATTGGGAAATTGCTATCCCTGTGTCACTTGGCTCTATTGCTGGCTCTTTCTTAGGTTTAAAGATCATTCATTATATCCAAACAAAATGGATTCAAATTATTTTACCAATCGTTTTTTTGTTCTTAATTGTTCAAGTAGTGTCAGATTTAATAAAATAACCAAACAAATCCTACCTTTTTTGCCCCAAAATTTAAGGACATCTAATGTGGAGCTTGTTTAGAATCCGAAATTTACGACTGTTAGTACATAGACGAGAACAATAATAATTTGCCTATTTTTTTATTTATCTACCGCCACTCACATGTATAATTTCTCCAAGGATGTAATTTGAGGCATCGGCAGAAAGGAAGGCAATTACTTCTGCTATCTCTATAGGCGCTGCAGCTCTTTTAATTGGTACAGCGGAAGCCATCCGTTCAAGCCGATTGTCGCCAGGAGCAAATTTATCGTGAAAGGGTGTCTCTACCATTCCAGGCGCTACCCCGTTCACGATAATTCCATAGTCAATTAATTCTCTGGACATACCAATCGTCATTGTATTGACAGCTCCCTTAGCAGATGCATAATGAATACTTTCCCCTGCTCCACCAATACGTGCAGCTGCAGAAGAGACATTAATAATTTTTCCACATTTCTTCGGAATCATATGTCTTAATACAGCTTGAGAGCATAAGAGCACACTATTGACATTTAGCTTGAATGTTTCTTCCCAGAGCTCTTCACTCATCTCCATAAATGTACTTTGACGGATGCCGCCTCCAGCGTTATTCACTAAAACATCAATTGTGCCGAATGAAGAAATAGCTTGCGCAACCATTGCGTTCACGTCTTCTTTATTCACAATATTCGCTTGAATGGCAATGGCATCTCCACCTTGTTCTTGAATTCGTTGGACAGCTTCGTTGGCACCTTCCACATTTGTATGATAATTGATAATTACTTTAGCCCCGTATTTTGCCACTAGTTCAGCCGTGGCAAAGCCAATCCCAGAGCTTGCACCTGTGATAAGAATAACCTTTCCCGACAAGTTATGCATAGCTTCCCACCTAACGTTTTTAATAGTAATTCGTTAATTCGTTCATAAACAACTCAATGCTCACGCACCACGATGGTTAGTCACATGATTCTACTTCTAGTAAATTTTTGAATGATCGTAACTAAAATCGCTAGAATAAATACAATCAAACTATTAATGAGTAGATAGTAGGCAATGTTTAATCCATAGAATAATGCAAAGGGGTCACGTATAATTAAAAGTGCCAATACGCTTCCTAACCCACCCAATACACCTGCCAGTAGTAAAATGATGAAAGCCGCATTATATAGATTTTTCTTTTTTTTGTAGAATACAAACCCAATCACATTTGCACCAACAATCAAAAAGCCTATCAGTATAAAGAAAAAACCTTCCATTCAACGCCCTCTTTTCAAAACGATTTTGTCATGGGATAGCATTCCTTCCTATTGAATTAAAGTGGCCCACCCTCAAAACCAATAGGCCAACCATTTTCTTTAAATTTCACTTTATACTGAAATTCAAAGTGACCCTCATAAATAAAAGCTAAACTAAAGCCTGAAAATATATAACTATCAAAGTTAGCCATATTTCCAAAGCTTATTGTAGATAAATAATAGCTGTTTATTTCTTGATTAGGAAAAAACTTATGTAAATACTCCAATGCGCAGCTTATATGTAAATGGAGTTCATCGAAAATTCTTTCTGCTAATTCGATGATCCCTACCTCAGGATTTTCATTATTTCCTTGGACAATAATCTCCACATCCTCCCATTCCCCAATATTCATCCTGTATAACCACTGTTCCTGAATAAGATACTTCTCTTTATCGTATACAGGGGGATTAACTATGTTTATTTTTTTGAGATCATCTTTAGTCAACGGTTTTGCAAGAATAAGCTTATTATGCAAAATGTCTTTGATATTAGAGACCATATATTTTGATTTGTTTAATTCTAAAGAGTCCATTTTACACCTCCGTTTAAAGTAAGTTTAACTTAAATTATACCATCATCGCTCTACAACTACCCTACATTGTAAGTTCAAAAAGAAAAAAGAGCTAGCTATGTAACTAATTCCGGAAAATAGCAAAACAGCTATTCAAAAAGGTTCGTCTTTTTGAACAGCTGCTGCATTTATTGCAATGGAATATTTACTTCAATATTTTCCCCAATCGGATGAGGGTAATAGTTTAAATATAGCTTAACTTTTCCATTATATTCTTCAAATTGTGATGTCTCCACTACATACTGCTCGTCTCGTGAAATAGTCAAACTTTTGAATTCTAATGGCGTGCCATCTTCTTTTATGGCGTCAGAGAGCATTAATAATTTGCCTTCATTATTTTTATTCATCTTAACCGCTACACTTTGCTGCACTATTGAAATGTCCCCCTTAAAATAAGTAGGCTTCGTGAGTATCTCTTTTGTGCCAAAATCAACTTCGATAAAATCCTCACCCTTTGGCACAGCTTGAACTGCGCCAATCATAACCGTCAATGACGCTGGATCATCGAAATAATTACTTTGCAAATAGAGTGTAAATTTGCCATCGCGAATATCTCCACCTGTTGAAATGCCATTTCTAATACTATCTCTGCGCTCACCGCTTTCTGTCATGACGGCAACATCATCCAGCGCTAATAGTTGCATTGTATTATCTTTGGCTACCTCAATATCGAGTGCCACTTTTAATGGCGAACGGCGAATTTGTGTAATCGTAAACCTCTGCCCATTGACATCGATCGTACGATTCGCAGTAAAAATTTTCTCCTTTGCGACCTCATTTTTCAGTGAAAACGGTAAAGTAATTTCAATGTTCCCCTTCTCTTCATCATGAAAGTGAAAAACTGCTTTAAAATCCTTTGAAATATAGGCGATAGGCTCTAAAAAATTATATTCCACTGAGGAAGAGATGTATGTTTGATTGCTTGCATTTCTAGTAAACGTACAGCCGCATTCAATCTCCTCATCTCCTTGAAACAATTGAACTTCTTCTAAGTTTAATTTTGAAATATCAAATGAGGCATCAGCGTCATAGAACAGTACAAATCCCGAATTATCGGCAATCACGCCCTGCAATGTAAGGGCTAGACCTTTTCTAGATTGCGTCACATTGATTTCTTCATAGTATTCATGATCTACAATATCTTTTATTCCTTTATCTATTGCAATCGCTGATACAATTGCTTGAAAGCCAGGTATTTTGGCAACTTGGCTAGCAATCGTTGGCGAGACGCGAATTGAAAAGAGAAGGCTTAGGCAAAGCATGGAGATGCATGCAACCGAAACAATGCGCTTCTTTCTTCTTTTTTCTCGTTGAACTTTCCGAAACATGTCCATGCGAACTTGTTGCAGTTTCTCCTTTGGAACGTCAATTAATGATTTACTCATAGCCAGTCCTCCTTTTCTCTAGCAAAGCTTCTAAGCTTCTTTAAAATGTGATGAAGCTTCGATTTTACAGTACCCTCAGGAATTTGATTGAGCTCAGCAATTTCTTTGTTTTTTAGTTGCTGGAAATATTTCATATAGACGAGTTGCTGCTCCGATAAAGATAAATGTTCCAATAATCTCTCCATATCTGAGTAGATGACCCATTCAGATAGGTGGTGTTCCTCAATCTGAACAGTCGGTGGACGTTTTCGTAAATGGTCTTTACAACAATTGATTAAGACGCGTACAAGCCATGTTCTGGCATATTCGTGCTGTTGAACGGTATGCATTTTTTTGAGTGCCTTGTAAACAAGCTCCTGCATCACGTCCATAGCATCTTGCTCATTTTTCATATATGTAAAGGCCATGCGATATAAAATATCCTCATCCATTTCAATCAGTGAAAGTATCGCTTCTTGATCTCCACGTATAGCACGCTTCTCTAATTCAAATTTCATCCTTTTTCGCCTCCTTCTCTCATTAGACTCAACATTGTTGCATTTCGTTCAAAATGTTTTAGAAGTTTTTAGGAAACTGTCATTTCAACACATCTCCCCATTAATAGTAAGAAGCGATTGCTCTAATTGAACAATCGCCTCTTCCTCTTACCCATATGTATTGACAAAATTAAACACCATAATGAATCATCCATTTATCTTGTTTTATTGCTTCAGCTATTTTTTTGATTAATTCTTCAAGTTCTGCAGATTGGTATTCGACATTGGCTTCTCTCACCATATTTAAAAATTGTTTATGAGAGCTCGGTGGTATCAAGGTTATCCCAAAATAGGCGAGACTTTTAAATGGCCTATTTGTGGTGTGTGCAAAAGTTTCGAGTTGATGTATTTTTTTGCCAAAATTCTTTGAAAGCAGTTCATCAAAGAGGTCACCATCTACACCGATGCAATTGTATTTTTCAGGTTCATAAGCAGCATACTCCTTGTCTTTTTCTATACAAGCAATGATCCCAAACTCATGAATGTATGGCAATAGTATCGCAACCTCCAATTCCCTTTATGCCCGGCTAATGATTACGTTTCTTGCAAGAGGATCTTTGCAAGACGAAAAATGCCTTCCTCAATGGCTTGCTCATCAATTTTAGCAAAGCCTAGAACCCATCCTTTTCGATTATTTTCTAAGCAATACTTACTAAGTGGATAAACACGTATCCCATTTTCGAGTGCGAGGTTTGTCATTGCTTCTTCATCAAACGATTCTTCCGCTTCAAGAAGCATATGCAAACCCGTTTCAATGCCACTTAGCTTGAAACGTTCGGCTAGTCCTGTTGCCATGATTGCCTTTGTCATCGCTTCATGTCTACGTCGATAGACATTTCTGGCTCTCCTCATATGACGCATAAAATGACCGTGCTCAATAAAATGAGCAAGCGTTAATTGCTCCATAATGGGAAGATGCCGATAGGTTAATTGTTGTACTTGTGCAAGCTGGCGAATGGCATCTTTTGGGCCGATAACTGCCGATATTCGTATGCCAGGAGCAACCATTTTAGAAAAACTCATCATATATAATGTGTTGTGGGGTTGTTGGCTAAACAAGGTAGGAAGCGGGCCACCTCGATACCTAAACTCACCATCATAATCATCTTCTACAATCCAAAATTGATTTTTCGCAGATTTTTGCAGCAATTGTTGTTTGCGTGGCTCAGACATTATGACACCCACTGCACATTGGTGCGAAGGTGTAACAAAAATAAGCTTGGTTTGTGGATCAATCTGCTCTACTTGTACGCCATACTCATCCACGGGCACAGCGACAACATTCATACGCCTATATTTCATGGTCATCCAGGCTGCAGGAAAGCCAGGATCTTCAACAGAAACCGTTTCTCCTTCCTTTAGAAGGGCTTGGGCAATCAGATCGATGCTATGCTGCGCGCCAGAGGTTAAGATGATTTGGTCAATCTCTACATGTACCCCTCTTTCAAATGTCAGGTAACGTTGAATCTGTTCACGGAGCGGTGTGAAACCGTAGGCATCGCCATAGCCCCAATTGGTCAGATCTGTTTCTGCTGAAGCCTGTAAAAACGATTGTCGCCAAGTTTTTCGGAAATGCTCGTCCAAATACGGCTCATGGGGACAAAAATCGATTGCGACGTTTCCAATTTCTTTGCCTCTAAACCAACTGTTTAATTCATCAACTGCCACGTTTAATAAAGGTAATGTTGGCGTAGATGGTCCTTGAGGAATCACCTCTTCTGCCAAGTTGGTTTTAAATCCCCATTCACTTACTCTTGTTCCTCCACGCCAATTTGTCACGGTATACCCTCGACTAAATAATTCCTCATAAACAATTTGTATGGTTGAGCGTGAAACACCTACTAATAAGGCGAGTTCTCGGGATGGAGGAAGTAACTCCCCTGGTGGCCATTTGCCTGTTGTAATATGATGAATAGCTTGGTCAAGTAACTGTTGCCATATAGGATTTTTATCGTCTCGGTTAACTTGTAACATTCAATTCACCTCCAGTTAGAATAGAGATTGTTAAAATATGCGAAAATTAATAGTTTTGTACAGTCAATAATTATTATACTATCAAATCGATCATTTTATAGATATAGGATGTTTGTAGTATACCTTGCATTATCTAATTACATGATAGCATCCTTTTAAAGGCTACATCTGCAGCATGAATCGTTCTATCAATATCATGTATGGAATGAGCAGTCGAGATAAATATGCTTTCATATTGAGAAGGAGGTAGAAGTATACCCTGTTTAAGCATTTCTTTATAAAAACGGCGAAACATCTCAGCATCTATTTTTTGAGCATCATCAAAATTTTGTAAGGGATGATCGATGAATGCGTATCCAATCATTGTTCCAGCTTTCGTTGTTTTAAGTGGAATATGATAGTTATGAGCTACTTTTGATAAGCCTTGTATAAGCCGATCTGCTAACGCTTCGATATACGTATAACTGTTATGATTTAATTTATTGATTGTGGTATACCCCGCTACCATAGCGATGGGATTACCCGATAAGGTTCCAGCCTGATAAATACTACCTTCAGGTGCAATGTGATTCATGATTTCTTTTCTTCCACCATATGCCCCAACAGGCATTCCTCCACCAATGATCTTTCCTAAACATGTTAAGTCTGGTTTTATGTTATAAAGCCCTTGAGCAGAGTGGTAATCTATACGAAAACCAGTCATGACCTCATCGAGTATAAATAGGCCACCATATTTTGTAGTGAAAGAACGTATTGCTTGAAGAAATTCAGGGTTAGCTGGTATTCCCGCCATATTGCCTGCAAACGGTTCTACGATAACTCCTGCAATTTGTGAGCCATATTTATCAAATATCGTTTTCAGGACTTCGATATTATTATAAGGAATGGAGATTGTATGCTTAGTGATCTCTAAAGGTACACCCAGACTATCAGGAAGGCTGAATGTAGCAATTCCTGAGCCTGCCTTTACTAATAGATGATCACTGTGCCCATGATAGTTTCCATCAAATTTCACAATGATGTCTTTGCCAGTAAAGCCTCTAGCTAGTCTAATGGCGCTCATTGTTGCTTCTGTACCCGAATTAACCATTCGAATCTTCTCTATGGAAGGTATGCGAGTAGATATTAATGTGGCTAGCTTATTTTCTTGTAAAGTTGGCAATCCAAAACTTGTCCCCCTCTGGATGGCTTCAAGAAGTGCATCTGAAACCTCCTTATCTGCATGTCCATGAATTAATGGGCCCCAAGATAGCACATAATCTATATAGCTATTGCCATCAATATCATATATGTTTGAGCCTTTCCCATGACTCATAAAAATTGGCTCCATCCCAACTGATTGAAATGCTCTCACTGGGCTATTTACCCCACCAGGCATAAGCTTTTTTGCTATTTCGAAGGCTTCTATTGATTTCGTCGTATCGATGTTAAAAACCACCTTTCGTAGTGATATTATCTTTGTCTAATTTGTTGTCCCTCATTTATGCTTTGCTGTTTTCTGAGCAATGGAACATTCATTAATAAATGTGCGCCCAAACCTGCTACAAGCCCCCAAAATGCCCCGCCAACTCCAAGTAAAGTAACATTTGCGGCTGTTGCCAAAAAAGTAATGAGTGCTGTTTCACGCCCAATTGGATTTGTTAATGCATTGGCAAGACTACTACCAATTGTACCTAGCAACGCTAATCCCGCTAATGTTGCAATGAACGTAGCTGGGAGAATTAAAAACAATGCAGCCAATGTTACCCCAAAAATACCGACAATTATATAAAAAATGCCACAGACAATACCTGCAATATAACGTTTTCTTGAATCCTCATGAGCGTCCTTCCCCGTACAGATGGCTGCTGTAATTGCTGCTACGTTAAAAGCATGTGATCCAAAGGGGGCTGTCAGGAGTGATCCCAATCCTGTTACAATCAAAATCGGATTGGCACTCGTTTTAAATCCATCATTTCGCAACACTAGCATGCCTGGCATGTACTGTCCTGTTAAGGTAATAATAAAAAGCGGCAAAGCCACACCCAATAATGCATGTAGAGAAAACGTTGGCGCAACAAATACAGGAGAGGCGAAGGCCAACTCGATATGGCTGAAATCTACCTGCCCCATACTTATTAAATAAATCAAGCCAATGACTAGAATACCGACAATCGCATAGCGAGATGTAAACCTTCTTAATACGATATACGTAGTAAACAGGACGATAACAAGTAAAGGTTCCACTTTCGCACCACCAAAGGCTGAAATACCAAATTGTAATAAAATACCTGCCAATAAACCTGAAGCAATGCCTGGCGGAATGAGTTGGACAAAACGTTCGAACATGCCTGATAAACCTAACAAAACAATTGCTATTGCAGAAATAATATAAGCACCAATGGCTTCAGCATACGGGGTAACCGCTAAAGCCGAAACAAGAAACGCTACGCCTGGTGTTGACCAAGCTGTAATAATGGGTTCACGGTATCGGTAACTTAGCCAGATACCCGTTACCCCCACACCAATGGAAATCGACCATATCCATGATGCAGTCATTTCTGGACTTAGACCAGCAACCTTGGCAGCCTGAAACACCAAGATAAAAGTGCCCCCATAGTTAACTAAGACAGATATAAAAGCAGCGATGGTGGGCGACAGGAAATCACGCACATTCAGTGAAACGGATGTTGAGTTCATACACTTTCCTACCTTTCTACAAATTATTTTAATCCCTTCTTCATACTAGGAATTCATCACGTATTCTCGTCCTTTAAGGACTGTTTCCTTCCTTTGTGGAATGTCGTTTTCCTATTGTCATTAGCCCTCTTTATGTAATGTGTCATTCCATAAATTTCAATTTGCTTGATCCCAAGTAACGCTTTACTTGCCGCTATCTAATAAAATGTCAATCTACCTGAACTAAACAGAAGTAGCACTCCCCCTCCTTGCTAATAAATGAACGGTCTTAGCATAACGTAATACGGATTGATAAAAAACATCCAAAATTGCGAATTTTAGCAGTCCATAAAATTAGGTACAATAAAATAACCACTATCCCTATATTGTAGTTTTATAAATATGACTAATCGTTAAAAACAAAGATTGTTCATTCATATTAAGTTTGATAAAAAAATCCTGTGTTGAAATGCAGGATTTTTTTGTCAACAAACGGGCCATTTAATAGAATAAAATACAATAATTATTGGACGCGAAGATTGTGAAGATTACTTAAACTAATGGTGCAGGTTAGTTGAAGTACCATCTCCTTTTTATATTGGAACTTTCATCTAAATACAAACGTTAAACTTATAAATTCTCTACTGTTATTAATAGTTTTGTGAAATAGAAAGGGGACTTTTATGAAATCCAATCTTTTGGTGTGGGTATTTTTTCTTCCTTTATTCTTATTTTTCAGTTTAATGCTATATATTGAAGTTTCAATTTATTCAGCTTTGCCTCCAGAACTAGGTGGAAGGGGTTTTTGGGTGGAATTTAAGAATGCTTGGTATCGTTCAATTTGGTTTTATGCAATAATATTGTTATTTTCCTTCTTGCTTTATTTGAAGTTTTTACATAAAGGAAAATAAAGAATTAATAAACTTTTGCTGTTGAACTAACGGGATGCTTTAGTTTAGCAAGAATTATGCTTATAATCTTCCACAATCGGGCGCGATTCTGTAACAAGAATCAGTGCTTTTTTTAATTAAAGGGCCAAATTATTGATAAACGTTTTCAATAAAAGTGGACATTATTGTTGAATTATTGAGTAAAAGATTTTGAAGCTTTTCACTTAAACTAACGGGGCAGTTTAGTTCAAGAATTAATAGACGAAAATAGACTAAAATATGGTAATATTATTTACAAATAGTCTTTTTTACATAAGGAGGTTTTTTTTGAAAAAATATCTAAACATTGTTGTTGTGTTTATTCTAATAATTTCATGTCTAACCCTTACTTCTTGTACACAAACAGAAAAAGAGCAAAAAACACTTGACAAAGAAATGATGTTCTCATTTGAGCACCCTCAAACCAAACAAAAATACAAAATCATTTATGCCAATCAACTGTTTTATCCGTATATTGAAAAGGTCAAAGATAATCCGAATCTTTCAACCTCGGAAACCTTAGAACTGTATAATAATGAGATTATTCAACCCATATATCAAGATTGTTTTGAAAATGGAGAATACCTTCATATGGCAGAAAACCTTCTTAATACGATTCCTAATGGGTTAACAGAAATAGAAGTGGTAAGTGAAAAAATGGAGACTCGTAAAGCAGAAATCAATCAACTTATACAAGAATCCCTTTTGAAATCAGCTGACCTCCTACCCTCTCAAAGTGATGTAGCAGTTTGTGTATTCCCTTCCTCTACCAATAATAGGAGGGCATTCGCAGTAGGGGCGGGCAAAATTATTATCCCACTTAATCTAAATGTTTTGGGGGATGCTTTAAAGTCAATCGTTGCCCACGAATACCATCACAGTGTTTGGGCGGAAAAGCATGCCAATGGGGACAGGTTTTCTGTTTTGGATAATATGGTTTTTGAAGGAAAAGCGGTCATGTTTGAAAAATCTGTATATCCTGACTACGACTATACTCCGATTTACTTGACTTACAACAAGGTTTTGTGGTCTAAAGTTAAACCTGATTTAAAAAATTATGACAGTAATCGTAGTTTAGAAATTTTAAATGGCGGAAAAGGGTTGCCGATATCTTACGGCTATAGTGAAGGCTACAAGATGGTTAAATCCTATCTTGACTTAAATCCTGATAAAACTCTAGAGGAATGGACTGCCTTAAGTGCAAAAGAAATTTTTGAAAAAGGAAACTATCTTGAAAACTATAAATAACAAATATATGAATGAATTGACATATATTCTAGGGGTAAATATATATTAAGAATTTGTTAAAAATAATTGAGTTGCGTATGCAGCTCTTTTTTTCTTATTGAACTAACCAGGTGCTTTAGTTCAAAAACGATCTTCAACAATCGGGCACTCTTCTGAAATTAGGAAAGCGTCTTTCTTCATGAAAAGGGCCATATTGTGGAATAACAACTTTTTATTAAAAATTACCAAACGAGGGTTTGGGAACAATTTAATTACAATTTATGTCTATATTGAAAAAGGGAGGTGTCATTATGTGGTTAATATTAGGTCTTATTGCTATAGTAGCTACTTGTATAAATCTTTTTATGTATGGGACAGGTAAAGATTATAAATTGGCAATGGCAATGGGGTTATCATTTACAGCATTGACACTCTGTGCAGAACATAGCCTTGTATCTAATTGGATAAAAGGTGAAGATTGGTCGGCTTTAAGGGAAATACCTAATATGAATAAGACGTTTTGGTTTCTGACAATTGTTTCTATCTTACTAAATATAGCACCTATACTTTTAGAACTAAAAAATAAAAAATAATTACTCTGATTGTTGTTCATTTGGATTTACAACGGTAAGCAAAATAAAGTCCCCAACAACGCTTTTGGAACTTTTTTATTTAATAATGTCTAATTAATAAAAATTTTTGAAACTAAAATATGAAAGTAGGTGTAAACGATGAATGTTATTCCTATTAAGTCCACAGGTATCGCTGCTGTATTATTAAAAGAAATAAATAACACATATCATGTTTTACTACTAAAAAGAACATCTCTTAATTTAAATAATATTTGGTGCTATATAGGAGGCGGTATTGAAGATGGGGAAACGGCAATAGAAGCTGTTTATAGAGAAATTGCAGAAGAAACAGGTATCACAGAACTCGAATTGTATTCTTCTAATCAATTTGACCAAATTTTTTCTCCGCAAGAAAATTACATTTACATTGCACCAGTGTTTGTAGGTTTTGTTCACGAAGAGCAATCTGTCTTTTTAAACGACGAACATAGTGAATATCAATGGATTCCTTTTGAAAAAGCAAAAGAAATTGTAAGTTTACCTGGTAATGAAGAAGTTCTTCAATCTATTGAAAATAATTTTGTTAAGAAAAAACCTTTGAGTCATTTAAAAATTTAACTGCCTTAATACAGTTGGTGAGGATAAATCGCGCATACATGAAAGTTTAAAAACACACTTAAAAGCTACAAAATGAAGTTTAGTTATTCAATTAAAGGGCGCATTTCTTTAATAAAGAAATGTGTCTTTTTCAGTTTAAGGGCTATTTTGCTGAATAACTGATTGTAGAAATAATGGATATTTGAGATGATTATTATAAGTTTTAAAGGATAGTAAAAGGAACAGAGTTTTCAAAACTAAGGAGAGTGATAACGAGATATGGAATTATATTCACATAAACCAGAAGCGTACGAATGCCCATTTTGTCGAGTAGTATCAGGTAAAGAAAAACCAAATAAGGGAACTAAACAAAGAGACATTATTTATCAGAATAAATATGTAACAGCGTTTATAGCAAGCAAGTGGTGGCCTAATAACATGGGGCATGTTCTCGTTGTTCCTAACGAACACTTCGAGAATATATATGAGCTTCCAGCAGAAGTAGCTGCTGAAATTCATCGTGCTTCTCAATTGACAGCGTTTGCCATGAAAAATACATATGGTTGTGATGGAGTTTCTACTCGACAACATAATGAACCTGCTGGAAATCAAGATGTGTGGCATTATCATCTCCACGTCTATCCAAGATATGAAAACGATAACCTATACCTAACCAAAGGTTATTACTCTGAACCAGATGAACGCCCATTCTATGCAGATAAGTTGCGTTCATGGATAAGTGAAAACTATTGTAATATCAACAATAGATAAAATTTTTTATACCGAAATCGGGCGCAATTCTGAAGCAAGAATTGTGCTTTACCATGAAAAGGGCCGTTTACTTGAATGGGGATTGTTGTAATTGAACTGGATATACTAAACCCAAATATAATTTAAGGTGACGGAAGTGAATAAAAGTAAACCTTTTCTTTTGGTTTTATTTAGTATACTAATTTGTGGTTTGTATTATGGAACAGTAAATGCAAAATCGAACGATACTCCCCCTTCCTTTGAGGAAAAGATTAATGAAGGCAAACCACTCACCCCTTTAGAAAGCTAGTTAATGTCTTTTATGACTGGTTTGATGGTAACCGAACCAAAACAAGCTGTAGAATTGTGGATATCAGGAGTAATTAATCGAAGTGGTGCTGTTCAATATGCGATGTTGTCCCCTGCGCTTCGAAAGCAGTCAAGGAGTAAATTCGAGCAAACTCACTGGATAACAGGTCAGTCAAGTCCTTCGGTTAGTAACTTTCGTTTTCCTAAAGTAGAAAAGCTCAGCCAATCAAAAATGCAGTACACCGTTAAATACGATTTATGGGCATCATATGGAGACTTTGGTGGTGGAGAGAAGATTATAATCGTGGAGAAGAATTTAGAACCATTTAAAGAGTATTGGTTTATTTCATCAATAATAACGAAATATAATCAATGGGAAGCATTTACCCCAGCCGAGACAATTTTAAAATAGGGCACTGAAGATAAGAAAACCTAATTTGTAGAGTATTTCTTTCTTCCACAATCGGGCGCAATTCTTTAATTAAGAATGCGTCTTTTCCATGAAAGGGCCATATAGTTTGAATCATACTTTTGTCCCTATAGATACATCCTCATTGATTATTCAATACCTTTTTATAACGAAAGGTGTTTTTATTTGTCTCGTTTTTAGTTAATCCTAGCTGAATATTGATTACAACAAATGCACCTATTCTGATGGTTTGTTGAACAGTCAAATTAAAGAGAAAAATTCCTCAATTAGATGCAGATGTACAACAACCAAAGAAATAGTAAAGCGTATTTTGAATTAATCAAAACACGCTTTTTTTATAATCAAATGAATTATTCTTTTATTATCATGTGCCTTAAAATAGCGTTACCTTTAGATGACTTAGAGCATCTCCCTAATCTGCCATAAAACACCAAGCAGTTGTGTACTGTCGCTACGAAAAGACTTACATAAAACATTTGTCACTGCCGTTTCACTTACGTTACATAAAACATTTGTCACTGCCGTTTCACTTACGTTACATAAAATATTTGC
The DNA here is from genome assembly GCF_028872195.1 of Lysinibacillus sp. G01H. Lineage (NCBI taxonomy): Bacteria > Bacillati > Bacillota > Bacilli > Caryophanales > Bacillaceae > Lysinibacillus > Lysinibacillus sp. G01H. Next base: position 2,387,276 of record NZ_CP118397.1, read on the forward strand.
TGAAAGAAGTTATACTGCAAACGATTTACTGTAAAACAATAGTTTTAGCTCGATCCTCATTGACAGTATAAAGGAAGAAGTTTAATGTAATATCTTTTTCTTTTATATTTTTAAATGTTTCTACTTGTTTGTGTGTTCTTAACACTCCGTCATTAGAACGAGTTTCAGCAAAGATTCTTTTGCCATTCTCATAAATAACATTTTGTGTGATACCTCCAAATTGCTCGTTCTTACTTTCTGATTCAACAATTAAATCATTACCTTTCGTATAGTAGGTAATATCAATTGGATACCCGTTTAATTCTGCATTTATAGTCTTTGGAACTTCAGAAATATTTCTTAGCTCTACTTTGTCTTGCTTTCCAGCTTCATAAGAAATCTTCGCATCATTTAAAGTAAGAGAAATTTCTTTATTCGTAATATCCTTTATCATCCCCATTGTTTCAAAAGAAATATAATCTTTAAAATTATTTCCCGATAATTCCTGTTCACCAATTCGTAATTTAAACTGACGATAGTTGAAATGAGCTATATTAGAATTAGAATCTATATATTTTTCTTCAAAATAAAGCTTTACCTCACTCGGTGTAATAACAAGCTCGTTAAATTGAAGCTGCTGAGAGCCTATCTCAATTGTTTCGTCTATATCCATAACAAATGTAGATTTCTTAGCAAGATCCTGATTGTATTGGAAATCCAGGCTCCACGTATCTGGTTTATAACTTACTGTATCAGTATAACTTAAAAATACCCCTAATTTTTCTACCACTTCTTTTTGAATCTCTAGTGAATCACTACTTTTAATGACATTTGGTTTTGGACGTTTATGAGTAACGCCAAAACTCGCAATGTTTTCACCTTGAATTTTATAAGATAAATATGCGTTTTCTATGTTATTGGACTCTTCCAGATCGATAAGATAATCCAATGTATATTGCCCGTTTTGATATCCATTTGAAGTGAATTCTATATGTGATATTCCATCTTGATTAATAGTAATCTTTTCAGGGAATGCGTTCGATTGAACCACATCTTTTAACTCTACACTTTTCAACTGTGTCTCCTTTACACCTCCAAGTTGAAGTGTAACATTGCTGTTGTGCGGGATTCCCTCATCTGTATGTAGAATCCCTACTAATTGATCCGTTTCCTGATTATATACTGCGTTAGCCTCCAACTTTATTTCTTTTCCGTCATTTATTTTGAGTGATGCTTGTTCGAAATCTGCTGCATCGATTGGATAATCATGATCAATATCTAAGCTAAAGTTAATAGTAGTACCATTTTGATCTGAAATTACATTATGGATATTTAATACGCCAGCTTCGTTTTCTACAGTTTTATTGACTTCCTGTCCAAAGCCATTTTCTAAAGAAGTAATAACGCCTGTTCTATTCATATTTCGCATCCAATCCAAGATTTCTGTTGTATATTTAGCAAATACAGGTGTGGCTGATAAAACAATTGTGAACATAATGGCGGTTAATATAACTTGTGTTTTATAGCTATGTTTTTTAGTTTTATAATTTTGATTTTGTTGTTTACGGATGATTTTACTCCACATTTCATTCTCATTAGGATAATCTACTTGATCGTACTTCACTTTTTCTTTTATTAAATCGTCCATATTATTCACGATGATCCCTCCATTCAAATAACAAATTTTCATCTACTTGGATAAACTCTTTCGTTAATTTTTTACCTTTAAAAAGCCTCGATTTAACCGTTCCCTCAGGGATTTTTAGAATGTCAGCGATTTCTCTATCTTTACAGTCATGCACATATTTCAATATCATTACCTTCCGTATACGAACAGGCAATTTGTTCATTAAGTCGACTAACTCACTTTTATTTTCATTGAGCTGTATTGTACGCTCAATATTTTGGGATTTGTCAACTCGTCTCAATGATAGGAATTCAAAATTTTCTTTTAATAGCAGTCTTTTCATTTTTTTTAAATAATTTCGAGACATATTCATAGAAATACTAAGTAACCAAGATTTTTGATTTTGTATAGATTGGAAATCTTCACTCAAAGCTTTTGCAAATACATCCTGACAAAGGTCCTCTGCATCGTATTTATTTTGAAGCATGTAATAGCAAGCTCTGAAGACGTCCTTATAATATGTTTGAAACAAGACCTTTTCATCGCTAATTTGTTCCATATTCCCACCTCCTTTTCCGTTTTCTACACAAGTAACAATTTAGCATTATAAATAGTTCATTTTTTCAAATGGATCATCTGCCATCGAATTTGATGGAGAAAGCACCTTATCTATTCAAAAACACTTATTTTAATTATAAATCTTCTTTAACTAACGGCGTGCTTACTTTAACAAGCAAAAGACAAATCACCGACTTGATATTCAGCAATCGGGCGCGATTCTGTAATAAGAATCAGTGCTCGTTATCAGTAAAGAGCCAGATTGTGGAGTAATACTACACAAATAAATTAGTATGAATGTTAAAATATAGATATATTTGTAGAAAGTTCACATAAATTTACTGAACAGTTCAGTGTATCAATTTTTTTACAAGTCATTCAAAATAGGAGATTAAAATGAATATTGTCTTAAAGAAAATGTCAGAAAAAGAATTTACAATTTATTTAGAAGATAAGGTAGAGAGATATAGCAAAGTTCAATCAGAATATGTCCATGAGGTAAGTAGCGAAGATCCTCTTTCAAAAGCACGTAAACAGTTATATAATCTACTTCCTCAAGGAATAGAAACCTCTAATCATCATTTATATAATATATATGAAGATGATTCGTTAATTGGATTTGTTTGGATAAAGGTTGAAAAGGAAAAAAAAAGTGCATTTCTTTATGAGATTTTTATTTTTGAAGAATACAGAGGTAAAGGTTTCGGGACTAGAGTGATGAAAAATATTGAGGAGTGGTTAGAACAGGAAGGAATTTATTACTTCAAACTTCATGTTTTTGGAAGTAATGAAGGGGCTAGGAAACTATATGAGGAACTCGGATTTGAAATAGCGGGAATAAATATGCTCAAAACTATCAACTGACATTTAGTAATTTGTTATATGGAAGTAACGAGGGCTTAAGTTGAATCACAACCTTCTACAATCGGGCGCAATTCTTATAAAAGGATTTGTGTCTTTTTAGTTAACATCTTTAAAAGCGGTTTTGCATACTTGAAAGAAATTGTTCAGTAACTTGAGGGGACATAGGAGGAAAGCATATAGACAATAATCTGATACAAGGAATACAAAATAAGGCACATATACTACCTTGTTTTAGGAGCAGGTTAGTAAAAAACACCAACTAAAAGAAATTAGTCAGTGTTTCGTGTTTAATTTATACAAGAAACTCTAATTTATTTTCTACAAGAGTCTGAAATCTATCCATAAATAGTGCTGCATGGTAACCATCGCAGACAGAATGATGAACCTGCAAGGATAAAGGTAAATAAATATTACTAGTTTTATTGATAAACCTACCTGCAGTGATTATCGGCAAACAATAATTTGGGCTATTATTCACGTTTAAGTTAAAACCAGTAAAAGAAGTCCATGGAATCATAGAAATATTGACGACATTTTCAGGGATTGGTGTTTTAGGAAAAAGCTTTCCTATACCATTGAACTTCTCAGTATCAGAAATATAGTTCTCATAAAACTTTTTAAAACCTTCATCTGTATTTGTATAAATGGCTGAAAATAACTCTGATTTCTTATCAAAGATAGTATACATTGGGACTACCTTATCCCAGTATCCAAACTCTCCAGCAGAATTAAAGTTCATTCTAAAATGTTTATTTGAATTTGCTACATGAGTAATTAAAAAGATGAATACAGGATAGAATTTATATCCCTTATCTTTTGTAATTTTATAAAGTTTGGTAATATCAATAGTTCTGGTGATGCTAAAGCTCGTTTGTTGATTTAAAAAATGATTGAAAATTTCTTTTCGTTCCCAATTATTAATATCAATTTTATTGAATCTCATCTTATAAAGCCTCCTAAAATTTAAAATCTAGATAATTTTAGGAAGCTAATTTGACTGCTTTTTTCATCAGATCATTCCTTTTATTTTATATAAGTCAATCTTAACATATAATTACGGTTTCGATTATTAATTTAGATTTGCATAGCGAGTTTACTAATCCAAAAACTACAGAACAATATGAGGACATCATGCAATAGCTTATTCAATAATAGGGCGCAATTGTGGAACAACATAGCTGAAAAATGATCAAACTTTTTTATAAAAATCTCATACTTATTTAAAGAGAGTAACTCCATTTTGATCAATTTTTCAAAATGGAGGTTTTGATGTTGCTATTTGCTATTAGATAAGGATTAAGGGCTATTTGTTAATCCATCTTTATTCCAAAGCTACATATCTGACTAGAGTTAGTGGTGCTTGCAGGGATTTGATGTACTAATTTCTGAAAACCAATACTATGTATGTGGGATTTTCTCAATATTGAACATCTCCCCTAAGGCAATTGGATTTTCTTTCGCGGTAATATGTTGAGGATCAATACGGTAAACTTGAACAGGCCCTCCGAAAACGGCTGATCGATATTTGTCCACGTGTTGCTGGGATAATGGGCGATTATAGTAACCAGGTACATATTTATTTATCATTTCTTGCAACATGTGTGTCGCTTCATCCAAATCGAAAATAGGCTGAGCCTTGCCAAAAACCATGACACTCATATAAGCGGTGTCCGTCTTTGCAGGTACTGGATTTGTAATGGTTCCATATTCATCACAAACCGTAAAGCAAACCTCTGGATTCTCTTCCATCACTTGATTTCGTCTACCGCCAGTGGCTCCATGGAAATAAAGCACTCCATTTGTCCACACAAAATTAAGGGGGACAACATATGGCAGATGACCATCAACCATACCCAAATGCCCAATGCGAGCTTGCTGCAAAAATGCATCAATTTTGTTCTTGTCCAACACTTCTCTTACTTTATAACGTACCTTATCCATTGTTATCACTCCTACTTGTAGTATGATGTGATTTTATCAACCTTTGGATTGAATAAAAACGTCCATAACTACAGCAATTAAGCAATCCATTTTCCACTTAAAACAAAGACAAAACCACCGTTCGAACAAATAATGCTCAAACGATGGTTCTATTTTTTAGGAGATAGGTAATTATAAGCTTATCGGCTGACTAACTTTGCTATATTTGCCTTCAAAGAACGCAAGTGGTGAACCTTCGCTCATTTCACTATTGGACTACATCTATCCTTCAAAAGCAGAAGCCTCTTATTTTATTGGAGGTTTGTGGTTATTACGAACTTTTCACTTAAACCTTGCTAAAATACAACATAAAGGCTATTTCATTTTTACGATGATCTTCCCTTTTGCTCTACCTGACTCCGCATATTCCATCGCCTTTTGAGCATCTTCAAATGAAAAAGTTCTATCAATGACTGGTTTGATTTTACCAGCTTCAATTAAATCGGCGATTATGCGTAATTGCTCGCCACTAGGTTTCATAAATAAGAAGGAATATTGAGCATGATATTTCTTTTCAAGTGAGGTCAATTTATGACTGGCTGCTGAAAATAACAATGTTTTGTAAAATCCTGAACCATATTCTTTGGCGAAACGAGCATTCGGCCAACCTGATACGGATACAATTTTCCCACCATTCTTGATAATCTCGAAAGATTTTTCTAAGGTCTTTCCTCCGAGCGTATCAAAGACGGCATCATAATTTTTCAGTATAGCTTCAAAGCTTTCTTTCTTATAATTAATCACTTTATCTGCACCCAAAGATGTAACTAAGTTTGCACCAGCTTCGCTAGCTGTTGTTGCAACTGTGGCGCCCATTACCTTTGCTAGTTGAATAGCAAAGGTACCTACACCACCAGAACCAGCATGAATTAAAATCTTTTGACCTTTTTGTAATTGCATGATGTCATGTAAAGCTTGGTATGACGTTAAGCCAACCAGTGGGATTGATGCGGCTTCCTCAAAGCTCAAATTTTTAGGTTTTAGGGCTATGTCATCTTCATGAATCGAGATATATTCCGCAAAAGTACCAATTTTACTTTTCCTTGGACGTGCATAAATTTCATCTCCTACTTTAAATCGCGTCACTTTTTCGCCAACCTTTACGACGACCCCTGAAAAATCATTTCCAAGGATCAGTGGCATTTTATATTGGATTAACAGCTTCACTTTCCCATCACGGATTTTAAAATCAATTGGATTAATACTTGCTGCATGGATTTCAGCAAGCACCTCATATTCATTTATTTCAGGTGTAGGCACTTCTGCCAAGCGCATTGGGGCTTTGCCATATTGATCGATCACCATTGCTCTCATTGTTTTTTCCTCCAGATAATCTATTATATTGTCAATAAAATTCCGTTAACAACGTCTCAATATCCCAAACAAGATTTTTTAACGAACCTAGTTTTGTCCGTATATCTATATAGTAAAAGTTTTTTGTACCTTCTTTGCGCATTAAAATAACACCAGCATCTCGCAAAATTTTAAGATGATGTGACACAGCTGGTCGAGAAAGATGTGTTTGTTCCGTGATTTCTCCTACACGCAATCCCGTTTGACAATCTGTGCCCATTAAAACCATTAAAATGGCTTGTCTGGTTTCATCACCAATTGCTAATAGTACCTTTTGAGAATTTATAAAGTCGTCCTTAATCAAGTTAAGCTGGTCCTGTTTATTCATTTAAATCCCTCCTCTTACTAATCAGTTGAATAGTTTAAGTTAATGAACCATTGATGCATATAACGATATAATATTGCTGTATTTGCTGCAATATTGGGAAAGTAAATCGAGACGAATGATTTTTAAAGGCGTACACCCTACTTTCCCCTCTTTCAATAAAAAAACACAGAAGTCACATGGACTTCTGTGTTATTTGCTCTCCTTAATAAGAGCCTTCATATCTCCAACGATTGTTTCAACTGGTACGTTTGTCGCGCCATCATAGTCTTTTACAACTGTGCCTTCTGCGTTTACTAAATAATAGCTCGACATATGTATGACTTGGTCTGAGTTAGGATCGTTTTTAACTAAGGAATTAAATGATTTACGTGCAAATTGTTCAATAAATTTTTGTTGATAGCCCGTTAGTAGCTGCCATTTGCTTTCATCTACAACATTATACGTATTTAAGTAATTTGTTAATACATCAGGCTTATCCACTTCTGGATCCACGCTAAATGCCACAATTTGATAATCTTCAAGGCCTTCATCCTGTAGTGCTTGTTGAACTTCTGTCATATTAAATGTCATGGGTGGACAGATTGTCGTACAGTTTGTAAAAATAAACATGGCTAACCAAGGCTTACCTTTAAGATCATCTAGGGTCACTTGTTCATTTTTTTGATTCGTTACTGTGAAATCTTGAACCTCGAGATTTAATGTTGGTTCAAACTTGTAACTACCGCAAGCAGCTAGAATGCTACTAAATGCTAGAACTAAAACTAGCAATATACTTTTCTTTGTCATTAGTGGTGCCCACTTCCCTTCATTTCATCACCTTATTTTATTAATTATAGAAGCTAAACACAAGATAATGGACTTACACCCAGATGGCTATTTGTATAACATGTGAACATTAACTGATTCTGGAATTCCGCCTCACTAATTCTTCCAAATGACACATCCTTTTTAAAAATTTTTTCATAGCTTTTTTTTATCATTTTCGTTATTTCCCAAAATCTCAGATTATTGTTATATAACAAATTATTTCTACTTAACTAGCTACTCTGGAATTTAATAGCAGAATAATAAAATACAGAAAATTCTCTTTTATGTTTGTATTTTCTCCTACATTCATTTTTATCAACAACAAACTATTTTAACAATATTATTTCATCAGAAAACCACACGCTCTTTTAAACAGAATTTTTCTAATAAATCCTTAATATTTCTATGTTATTTCCTCAAAACAGAAGTGACTAAAAATTATAAAAACTCAAAATTTAGTATTGCATTATAGGAATCTCCCCCATAAAATAAGTGAATATAACGACGAACGAAAAAGAAATATGTCGTTTAAAACAGAAATATATAACTTTAGGGGGAATAATAATGGCGAATGTTTCAAGCAAAAAACAGGCCCAATCAATTGATTATCATGCAATTGAAGCAATGGAATCGTTTAATAGCTTTGTAAAAAAGAAAAATACCTTTCTTTTCTCGATTACAGCAGTGTTTTTAATTCTTTATATCCTGCTACCGATTCTTGCTTTCCAGCCTGTACTACAACAAAAATTCTTCGGAAATATAACGGGTGTATGGGTTTATTCTGCAGGACTATTTATCATGACCATTGTGCTTTGTACAGTATATGTAAAAAAAGCTGCTTCATTCGATAAAGCTGCAGCTGCTGTTCTTGCAGAGTATCAGGCGAAAGGTGGAAAATAAATGAACATCGTATCCATAGGTTTCTTTTTAGCTATTGTTGGCTTAACACTTGTTGTTACCTATATTGCAGCAAAGCGTACATCTTCTGCAGCTGATTTTTACACTGCTGGCGGTGGTTTAAAGGGGTGGCAAAACGGCTTTGCGATTGCTGGTGACTATTTATCTGCAGCAGCCTTTCTTGGGGTGTCTGGTGCAATTGCCTTAACTGGCTTTGATGGTTTCTTCTTCTCTGTAGGCTATGTAGTAGCGAATTTAGTACTGCTTTATGTCATTGCTGAGCCAATGCGAAACTTAGGCCGCTACACGTTAGCAGATATGTTAACGGCTCGTTTCAATGAAAAACGAATTCGTGGTGTGGCAGCGTCTGGTACCATTATTATCGTAATTCTTTATATGATTGCACAGCTAGTTGGTGCTGGTGCATTGATTAAGCTATTATTCGGTATTGAGTATTGGATTGCCGTTTTAATTGTCGGTGTTATGATGACAACTTATGTATTGTTTGGTGGTATGACAGCGACTTCTTGGGTGCAAATTATTAAAGCAAGTCTATTATTATTCGGGACAGGTCTATTAGCGGTTTTAGTGCTAATGAAATTTGACTTCTCTCTTATGAAGATGTTCGACACGATTGCAGTAGATCATGGCGAAAAGTTCCTTGTACCTGGAATTAAGTATACAAGCACAATCGACTCGGTTTCGATGATGATGGCTTTAGTTTTAGGAACATCTGGTTTACCACATATTTTAATGCGTTTCTTTACAGTAAAGGATGCAAAGACAGCACGTGCCTCTATTTCTTGGACAACTTGGATTACAGCCATTTTCTTCTCATTAACAATTTTCTTAGGGTTCGGTGCATTAAACTTTGTAGGTTTAGATCAAATTCTTGCTGAAAGTAAGGCTGGTAATACAGCTGCTCCGCTTCTTGCGCATTACTTAGGTGGAGATGTATTGATGGCGTTTATCGGCGCAGTGGCATTTGCGACTATTTTAGCTGTGGTTTCTGGTTTAGTACTAACAGGAGCTTCTGCCATTTCTCACGATATTTATGGAGAAATCATTAAGGGTGGTAAATTAACAGAGAAGCAACAGGTAGTAGCAGCTCGTACAGGCTCTATCTCCATTGCGATCGTGTCTATTATTCTTGCTCTGTTTGCACAAAACTTAAACGTTTCATTCCTAGTGTCATTCGCCTTTTGTATCGGTGCATCAGCAAACCTACCTGTGATCCTTTATACAATCTATTGGAAGAAATTTAATTCTACAGGTGCTGTAACTGCGATGGTAACGGGGCTAGTATCATGTTTAATTTTAGGAGCAATGGGACCAAATGTGTGGAGCCCTGTTGAAGGTGCAGCAATCTTTGTTGGACAACCACTTGTGCCACTTGCTGTTCCAGCGATTATTACAATTCCATTAGGCTTTATTGCTGGATACCTAGGTACTGTCCTTTCATCTAACAAAGTACCACAGGAAGAAGCAGAACGTATTTATAAAGAAATTCGTGTGAAAGCAAATACAGGTGTGTCTGTCTCTGATATTTCACATTAATATTTATACACCTCCTGCATAATGAATCCTAATTCAAAAAATGCAAAAAAATAGGCAAAAAATTCGATTTTTGGTCGAGTTTTTCGCCTTTTTTGTTATTCAATATCTACCAATTTATTTATCGAACAATATTATTTTACTTCCAAAAAACAGAAAAAATCCAATTTTCACTAGGTAAATAGTGTTTATTTTCAATTGAAAAAACAAGATTTTTTTGTAAATTTACCCTTGGTTTTTTGTCAAGAATCTAGATTTCTCTTCACTTCATTTATTTATCTGAATTTTCTAAAACCCTTTATATTCTTGGCTTTGCGCCATTTTTTCTCACTTAGGAGTATTTTCTGAAAAATTTTTTTTACATAATTTTTCTGAAATGTATTGCAATTTTGTGAACTGTTTCATAAAATGAAAATGTGAATTCACTAAACTAGCAAAATCAAGTCTTGAGGTAGAAAAAATATACACAAAATGGGGAATGTTAATGGCGAACAATCAAGCAAAAAAAGGTATCGTGATTGACTATGATTCAATTGCAAATCAGGAATCATTTAAGTCTCTTGTACGAAGAAAGAACTCTTTTCTTTGGTCTATAACTGCCATATTTTTATCGGCATACATGTTGTTACCAATTCTGACATCGTACACGACAATTCTACACCAAAAGGCATTTGGGGAAATTACTTGGGTGTGGATCTATGCAGCAGGTCTCTTCATCATGACATGGGGGTTATGTCATTTATATGTAGCAAAAGCAAACAGCTTCGATAGAGAAGCAAAAGCGATTATCGCTGAATACGAGAACGGAGGTGGCCGCCGATGAGTAACGGAATGAGTTTTACAGCAATATTCTTCTTCGTAGGCATTGTTGGTTTAACATTAGTTATTACATGGTGGGCATCTAAACGTACATCTTCAGCAAGTGATTTCTACACTGCTGGTGGTGGCTTAACAGGCTGGCAAAATGGACTAGCTATCGCAGGTGACTATTTATCAGCAGCATCCTTCTTGGGTATCGCTGGTGCTGTAGCATTATTTGGATTTGATGGATTCTTCTTCTCTATTGGTTATTTAGTAGCTTACTTAGTGGTATTATATATCGTTGCTGAGCCATTACGTAACCTTGGGAAATTTACATTAGCTGACATGATTACAGCGCGTTTTGATAACGCCAAAGTTCGTGGAACAGCTGCTTTAAGCACTATTACAATTGTTTTATTCTACATGATTGCACAACTAGTTGGTGCAGGAGCACTTATTCAATTACTTTTAGGAATCGACTATTGGATCGCCGTATTAATCGTAGGATTCATGATGACAACTTACGTACTATTCGGTGGTATGACTGCAACATCTTGGGTACAAATTATTAAAGCTTGTCTTTTAATGTTGGGTACAGTTATTATTTCGTTCTTAGTATTAAAAGAGTTCGGCTTCAGTATCTCTACAATGTTTAAAGAAATGACAACGGTTACTGACAGTGGCGCTGCTTATTTAAACCCAGGTCTTAAATATACAAATGGACTTGATACAATCTCTATGTTAATTGCGTTAGTATTAGGTACTGCGGGTCTTCCACATATCTTAATGCGTTTCTTCACAGTAAAAGACGCGAAAACAGCTCGTTCATCTGTTATTTGGGCTACTTGGATCGTAGGTATCTTCTACGTTCTAACAATTTTCTTAGGCTTCGGTGCAGCAGCATTCGTTGGGAAAGAAGATATTATCGCAGCAAACGCTGCTGGTAACATGGCTGCCCCACTTCTTGCAGAAGCACTTGGTGGCGACATTCTATTCTCATTCGTTTGTGCAGTAGCATTCGCAACAATTTTAGCGGTAGTAGCAGGTCTTGTACTATCTGGTGCATCTGCCCTATCTCATGATATTTATGGACAAATTATTAAAAAGGGTAAAATTACAGAAAAAGAGCAAGTTCTTGCAGCTCGTATCGGTTCGATTACAATCGCTGTTATTTCTATCCTATTAGCACTTGGTGCACAAACATTAAACGTGGCATTCTTAGTATCTTTAGCATTCTGTATTGCAGGTTCTGCTAACCTTCCAGTTATTATTTACACAATTTATTGGAAACGCTTCAATACAACAGGTGCTGTTACTGCGATGTTAACAGGTTTAATCTCTGCATTAGTATTAGTTGCTATGTCTCCAAACGTTTGGAATCCAGTTGAAGGTAAGGCAATTTTCGTTGGTGATCCATTAATTATGTTAACGAACCCAGCCATAATCTCTGTACCACTTGGTTTCCTTGGTGGTTTCATCGGCACATTAATTTCTAAAGAAACAGATGATGCGAAGTATCGTGAAGTTGACGTTAAAGCAAACACAGGTATTTCTGTACAGGACGTATCTCACTAATACACTCGACAGCCTCGTAAGTATCTTGCTTACGAGGTTTTACTTTTTCTTCCCTTTTCGCTACTATAGAATTAAAAATGAATTGGAGGCGATGCTCATGTCACAATCTAAAGCTAAAAAGAAGCGGATGCACATTAAACGCACCGTTGGTAAAGATGTTGAAAAAAATCGACAATCTATCTCTTTTAGTACACATGAACGTCTAACGAAAACAAAAAACGAAAAATTAGCGCATGATTATACGAAATATAAAAAGCAGTATAAGGACGAATAACTCGTACCTATACTGCTTTGTCCTATTAAAGCCGATAAAATGTTTTCGTGTTTTGCGTAATAATTTTGGCCGCTTCCTGTGTTGATAGCCCTTTGATGGAGGCAATCACCTCAATCGTTGAGTGCATCATCCAGGGAGATGTACGCTTCTTCGTAAACGGTCCCTCAAACGGCCAAGGACCATCCGTTTCTACCATCATCAAATCAATCGGATACGCATCAATTAGCTGTTGAATTTCCTCTTCATACAAGCAATCTGGGGTTATGGAAATAAAATAACCACGCTCTATCATGCGCTTCACAATAGCTTCATCCCCTTTAAACCAATGAAAATGGGCTTCGTGAAGCTGATGCTTTTCCAGCAAATCACACACAACATGGGCGTCCTCATATACTGCGTGTAACACAATTGGCATGTTCAGTTCCTTCGCCAATACAACAAAACGCTCTAATAACGCCACATAGGGACGTTCATCAATCCCTTGCTCTTGTCTTAAATAATAAGGTAGACCCACCTCACCAATAGCAACCATGTCATCCTGATGCGAACGAATCCAATCGAATAATGCTGCCTCATCATTTGGACTTAGTAAAGGCTGTTCAGGATGAAAGCCAAAAGCAGCCTTTACTTGCTGATAGCTATTCGATAAACGCCACGTTCTTTCACAAGAGGAAAGTTGCATACTAACCGCAATTACAGCTTTCACCTCTTCTAATAAGGAGGGAATTTCCTCATCGGTGTACTGATCCAAATGAATATGCGCATCAATCAACATACATATCACCCTTTTCCTCCTGTAAATACATAAATAATTGTTGCTTTAACGCTGTGAATGCTGCAGAATGTCGAATTTCCTCTTTCCGAGGTCTCTCAAATGGCACGATGATTTCCTTTTTAACGGTTGCTGGACGTTTGGTTAAAACAAGTATGCGATCTGCTAAAAAGAGAGCTTCCTCAATACTATGTGTAACAAATAGAATGGATTTGCGATACTCTTCCCAGATAGATAAAAGCCATGCTTGCATTTCCAGTCGAGTAAATTCATCCAACGCAGAAAATGGTTCGTCTAAGCATAAAATCGGCTTTTCACTGACCATTGCTCGAATAAAGGACACACGCTGCTGCATACCTCCAGACAGTTCGTTCGGGTAGGCATGGATAAAGGAGGCAAGACCAACCTTTTCTAACCATTCCTTGGCACGTTCAACATTCGGTTTATGCTGTAATTCCTCTATAAGCGTGACATTTTCTACTATTGTGCGCCAGGGTAATAGACATGGCTGCTGTGGCATATAGCCAATCGTTCCTTTTTTTCGTTGGATATCCTCTCCATTTAGTAAAATGGCTCCTTGATCAATTGGCGAAACACCACCAATTAATTGAAAAAGTGTGCTCTTACCACTGCCTGAAGGACCAACAATGGCCACAAACTCGCCATCCTTTACGTCAAAAGAAAGTTGATCAAGTACTTTTAGTGCATCGAAGGATTTAGCGATGTTTTGAATGCTGAGCATGATAGCCTCTTCCCTTCACCATAAATTTTTCAATTAAACGAATACCGCTAAACAATAGTAAGCTCAAGAGAACAATCGCAAAAATTGCTACAAATACGCGATCTGTACGGAAGGAGGACTGGGCTAGGGTCATGTAAACACCAATACCCTTTTTTGCTCCAAGCCACTCCGCAATCACAGCCCCCATCACACTATATGTAGCCGCAATTTTAATGCCTGAAAAAATCGCAGGATAGGCATAAGGCCATTCCAGCTTCCAAAAGGTTTGTGCCTTTGTAGCACCAACCATGGCAAAATAATGCTTTAATGCTGGAGCTGTTTGTCTAAATCCATCCATCGCTGCAATGACAATCGGGAAAAAGCACACAAGACAGATAATGATAAGCTTCGGTAATAAGCCAAAGCCAAACCAAATAATAAGTAGCGGTGCCAAGACTAGAATAGGAACATTCTGCGACATAATAAGAATTGGATAAAACAGTTCTCGAATAAAATTAAATCGATGCAACACTACTGCCACCGTTAGCCCACAAGCGATGCCAATGGCCAAACCTAGTAGAGCTAGCTGTACCGTAGCAAATGCATGTGGTAGAAAGGTTTGATACGACTGGATGGACTCCGACAAAATACTACTGGGTGCGGGTAATAACCAATGAGGAACTTCAGCGAACCTCACGATTAGTTCCCATATGAATAAGAGGAAGGCGATAAAAATTATCGTCCTTCCTTTGTGTAATGCATGTTTCATTACTGATATTTCTCCGTTAATGTATCCATCGTAATCCCCGTTGGCTGATATAAAATTTTCACTTGTGTAATGACATTGATGGCACCAAGCTCGATCATCTTCTCATTCATTTTTTCAATGATTTGGAGCAATGTTGAAAGCTCACCCTCCATCGTTGTTTCCAATGGATGAACCTCATATTTCACCCCAGAAGCATCGATCACCGCAATTGCTGCATCTACATACGGTATCACATCTTCATATTTCTCTGTCTTCGGAATGATTTGTACACTGATTAATGAATTTGCCATCTTATTTGGCCTCCTTTTTAGGTAAGAACTCATTAGTAAAGGCTTTTTTCGCATCAAATTCGCCCTCTAGTACTTGATTGCTAGACATCCATTTCGCATAATTTTCCCACACAGAAAGCTTTTGCTCTCCCCATTGCTTGGCATCATCCTGGTATTTATCAGCCAGCCATTCCTGACTTTTATGCACTAACGCTTTATCTAAATCAGGGGCCGCTTCGATTAAAATATCCGCCGCTTCACTTGGGTTTCCAATTGCGTATTCATAGCCCTTCGCTGCCGCTGCCACAAAGGCTTTGACTACATCGGGGTTGTCCTGTATCATTTTTTCATTTGTAGCTAAAACGGGCGTATAATAATCTAATTGATCACTATAATCTGTAAGATATAGCATATTAATCTTTTCCCCACGCAGCTCAGCCTCAATACCAGTCCATGCATAATAAATCCAAGCAAAATCAATGTCTTTTTCCATCATTGTGAAGAAATCTAAATCCCCTGCATTGACAATATCTAGCTTATTAATATCTGCCTTTTCTTTTTGCATTAGTGATTGTAAGACGGCTTGCTCTAATGGCGCACCCCAACCACCATAGGTTTTACCTTCAAAATCCTTTGGCGATGTAATGCCCTTTGAAGCAATAGAAGCAAAGCCAGATGTATTATGCTGTATAATTGCTGCGATTGAGACCAGCGGCACATTCTGTACTCGTGCCTGTGTTATGCCTTCCTGATAGCTCACGCCAAAATCCGCCTTTCCAGAAGCAACAAGCTGATCTGCGCCCGCCTCACCAGGCATAATAATATCAACATCTAAGCCCTGTTCCTCAAAATAACCGAGTTTTTTTGCAACATATAGTCCTGTATGATTTGTATTCGGCGTCCAATCCAGTACCACAGACACCTTTTTCAGCTTGTCAGCAGCCTGCTTATCCTCCTTGTCACTACAGCCTGCTAATGTTAATAGTGCTACCATTAGAATAAATAACCATTTTTTCATGCGAAAGCCTCCCAGTTTGTAATATGAAAGTGTTCATGAATGAATGTTGTCACCAGAAGAAAGCGTATACAATGTTGGCAAGCTGTTGCTTGAAACATAAAAAAACGCCTAGGATTCCTCCCAGACGTATCGCAATCAATCTTCAAAACTTTGCTTTTTTGAATAGATGTTCCCTACGCTGGTACGAGCCAAATCAGGTTCAAAGGGTCAGCGTCTATCGGACACAATCTCAGCTAGCAATTACTAGCCCCCCTACATTCTTTCGCTATGAACTTTTCGATGATTATTATACCCATAGTTTCACTTAAATGACAAGGTGCTATTTTTGAAATGAGCTTAAAGCCCAGCACTCCTAAGAGACTGGGCATTCTTTTAGCTTGGTTTCTGTTCTTTTTTGGCTGTGACAACATGAGAGATTGCCCCATCTGTTGCAATATCCACTTTAAATGAACCGTTGGAATGGCGATCCGCACGAGACAATGCTTGCACGTCAATCACCTCTTGAACACCTTTTTCAGTTTCAATCACAACCTGCTCCCCGTCTGTTGCTTGAACAACTGCCACAATTCGGTGAGGGTTTGCTTTTAACTCTGTTAATACTTTTAGTCCACGTTTTGCACGACCTGCTACTTCAACTTCAGCGACATTCATTTTCTTCACGGCCCCACGCTGTGTCACAATCACTACATATTGGGTAACATCAGGCTGTAATACATTGACGCCAACTAAGGCTTCTCCATCTTTTAGTGTGATCCCTTTCACACCGCCTGTTTTCACACCTGTCACAGGTAGTTCCTCCATTGGGAAACGAATTGCATAGGCTGTATCCGTTGTGAGCATCAGCTCCACGTCATCTGTTACAAACGATGCATAGATCATCGCATCACCAGCCTTGACGTTCATCGTTTTAATAGGCTTTGAATAACGTGTCACTGCATAGTCTACGAGTGGTGAGCGCTTAATTTGACCATCTTTTGTGGCTGTGAAGACATACGTATTTGGCTGTTCAAATGTTTCGAAGCCATAAACCGCAATAATCGATTCATCTTCCCCTGTTGGGACAATACTTGAAATATGCTGGCCGAGATCCTTCCAACGTATATCAGGCAGCTCATGAACAGGCTGATAAATATAATTGCCTCGATTTGTGAACAGCAATAGATGGTGCTGTGTATTTAAGTTTGCTTCATACAATAAATAATCTGAATCCTTCATGGCAAAATCTTGCCCATTTGAAGCGGCATGAGAACGTGTGGATGTGCGTTTAATATAACCATCCTTCGTTACTGTTACGACAACCTCCTCACTTGGCACAAGGACATCCAATGTAATTTTAATTTCTTCAATTTCTTGCTCAATCTTCGAGCGGCGAGGCTCTGTAAAGCGTTTCTTAATATCAAGCAGCTCTTGTTTAATAACACGCACAAGCTTAGCCTCACTTTGTAGAATCCCCTCTAGCTTGGCAATTAACTTATCTAACTCGTCCTGTTCCTGACGAAGCTCTGTAATATCCGTATTCGTTAAACGGTATAATTGCAGGCTTACAATGGCCTCTGCCTGTACTTCTGTAAAATCAAACTTCTCTTGTAAATTAAGCTTTGCATCCTTCTTATCATTAGAAGAACGAATCGTCGCAATGACTTCATCTAAAATCGAAAGAGCTTTAATTAATCCATCTACAATATGAGAACGGTCCTTTGCCTTTTGCAAATCATAAATGGAGCGGTTTGTTACCACTTCTTTTTGATGGGCAATATACGCATCTAGCAATAATGGCAATGTCATCATCGTTGGACGACGATTATGAATGGCAATCATATTAAAATTATAAGCTACCTGTAAATCCGTTGTTTTAAACAAGTACTGTAAAATTCCTTGTCCTGGTACATCCTTTTTCAGCTCAATTACCACTCGTAAGCCTGTACGGTCTGATTCATCACGAATTTCCGCAATGCCTTCTAGTCGTTTATCTACACGTTGCTCATCAATTTTTTTTACAAGATTCGCTTTATTTACATCATATGGTAACTCAGTGATAACAATTTGCTCTTTACCACCCTTGATTGGTTCAACAACTGCTTGTGCACGGACGATGATTTTACCACGACCTGTTTCGTATGCCTTTTTAATGCCATCAACACCTTGAATGATGCCACCCGTTGGGAAATCAGGCCCTTTCATCACTGTCATCAATTCATCTACAGTAACATTAGGCTTGTCTAAGCGCATCAACACAGCATCCAGTACTTCATCTAAGGCATGTGGCGGAATATCTGTCGCATAGCCAGCGGAAATCCCTGTAGAGCCGTTGACTAAAAGGTTAGGAAAACGTGCTGGTAAAACAGTTGGCTCCATATCCTGATCATCAAAGTTTGGCACAAACTCGACCGTTTTCTTGCCAATATCTCGTAGCATTTCAGCAGCAATAGCAGATAGTCTTGCCTCTGTATAACGCATCGCAGCTGGAGGATCGCCATCGACTGACCCATTGTTCCCGTGCATCTCAATGAGCATATGACGTGCCTTCCAGTCCTGACTCATCCGTACCATCGCTTCATACACAGAGCTATCGCCGTGCGGATGATAGTTACCAATTACGTTACCCACTGTTTTTGCGGATTTACGGAACGGTTTATCATGTGTGTTGCCCTCCGTAAACATCGCA
Source organism: Lysinibacillus sp. G01H (assembly GCF_028872195.1). NCBI lineage: Bacteria > Bacillati > Bacillota > Bacilli > Caryophanales > Bacillaceae > Lysinibacillus > Lysinibacillus sp. G01H. Next base: position 2,406,087 of record NZ_CP118397.1, read on the forward strand.
TATAGAATACGGCGCTGTACTGGTTTAAGACCGTCACGTGCATCAGGCAACGCGCGGTCTTGAATAATATATTTACTATAGCGACCAAAACGGTCACCCATCACTTCTTCTAACGGTAAATCTTGGAACTTTTCTGTACTACTCATGCTGGTCCTCCTCTTGTTGGATGAATTCATTCTCTAGAATGTTAGAATCATCCTCCATACCGAAGTCTACATTGGCTTCGATCCATTTACGACGTGGTTCTACCTTATCGCCCATTAACGTCGTGACACGTCTCTCCGCACGTGCACCATCCTCGATTGTGACACGAATCAATGTCCGTGTTTCAGGGTTCATCGTTGTGTCCCATAGTTGGTCTGCATTCATCTCGCCAAGACCTTTATAGCGCTGTAATATGTAACCCTTGCCAACCTTTTTGATGGCCTTTTGTAAATCGCTTTCTGTCCAAGCATATTCAATGATTTCTTTTTTTCCAGTACCTTTTGAGACTTTATAAAGCGGCGGTAGTGCGATATAGACCTTCCCAGACTCAATAAGTGGACGCATATAACGATAGAAGAATGTTAATAGCAAGACTTGAATATGTGCCCCGTCCGTATCCGCATCGGTCATGATGACTACTTTATCGTAGGCAGAATCCTCCACCGCAAAATCCGTACCAACACCTGCTCCAATCGCATGGATAATCGTTGAAATTTCTTCGTTTTTCATAATATCTTGTAGTTTTGCTTTTTCTGTGTTGATTACTTTCCCGCGCAATGGCAGAATCGCTTGGAATGTACGGTCACGACCTTGTTTAGCAGAGCCACCCGCAGAATCACCCTCGACTAAATACAGCTCATTTTTTGCCGCATTACGTGACTGAGCTGGCGTTAATTTTCCAGATAGAATCGTACTACCCTTTTTGTTTTTCTTGCCATTTCGTGCATCCTCACGCGCTTTACGAGCTGCTTCACGCACTTGCTGCGCTCGAATCGCTTTACGAACAAGAGAAGCTGATAACTCTGCATTTTCCTCTAGCACATACAAAATTTGCTCAGACACTACGCTATCCACAGCAGAACGAGCCTCACTTGTCCCAAGCTTGCCCTTTGTTTGTCCTTCAAATTGCAGTAAATGCTCTGGAATACGAACAGACACGATCGCTGCTAAGCCCTCACGAATATCTGTCCCCTCAAGGTTTTTATCCTTGTCCTTTAACAAGCCAATTTTTCTTGCATATTCATTAAAGACACGTGTCAATGCTGCCTTTGCACCCGTTTCATGTGTACCACCATCACGTGTACGGACATTATTAACGAATGATAAAATCGTTTCTGAATAACCATCGTTATATTGGAAAGCGAACTCTACTTCGATTTCATCCTGTACGCCTTCTACATATTTTACTGGATGAAGGACATCTTTTTCCTCATTCAAATACGCAACGAAAGCCTCGATGCCATTCTCATAAAAGAACACATCGCTCTTGCCCTCCTCGCGCTCATCAATTAATTCAATTTTTAAGCCCTTTAATAAAAAGGCTGATTCGCGTAATCGTTCTGCTAACGTATCATAATTGAATTTTGTGACAGAGAAAATTGTTTCATCTGGTAGGAAATGGACAAGCGTTCCTGTCTGCTTGGTCTGCCCAATATTTTCAAGTGTTGTGACAGGCTGTCCTCCATGCTCAAAGCGTTGACGATACTTTTTACCATCGCGATGAATTGTCACCTCTAAAAATGTTGAGAGCGCATTCACAACGGAAGAACCAACACCATGTAAACCTCCACTTGTTTTATAGCCACCTTGACCAAATTTGCCACCAGCGTGTAACACAGTAAAAATAATTTCTGGTGTCGGTTTGCCCATTTTATGCATACCGGTTGGCATCCCACGTCCAAAGTCGCGCACACTCATACTTTGATCTTTATGAATTGTGACAATAATATGAGATCCAAAGCCAGCCAGTGCTTCATCTACCGCATTATCTACGATTTCATACACAAGGTGATGAAGTCCACGGCCATCCGTCGAACCGATATACATGCCAGGTCGTTTGCGTACCGCTTCTAATCCTTCTAATACTTGTATAGCGTCATCATTATAGACGCTAGGTGACTGTTTATTCGTCAAAAAAATTCCCCTCCAAAAAACAAACACATGTTCTATTTATGTTCTCATCCTAATAATAATAGCATTTCCTGTCAATAGCTAGCGACAGGTCCAATAAAATTTTAAAATTTGCTCACAGTTTTGATTATTTTTATCAATAGTAAACATCTTCAACAGTTGCTTAAAATTTGTATTTGAGCAAGACAAACTGCTTCTAGCTTCCATCATCATTTGACGCATTGAAGCCTACTAAGTTGCAAAATATAGTTGTGATGCTTGCAAATAGAAGCACACTACCTCGTGCCTTGCGATTAAACAGGATAAAGTTAGACTTCTATTCTACCAAAGGAATGAGCGATTGACAAAATTGCCATTTTGCCTATATTTTTATAAAGGTTTTAGCGCTTCCTACAAATTTATGTCTAAAAGCCAAGTCCTCGCTAATAGATTCTCTTTTGTATTGATTCAAGACTTCGGATGAAATCTCCTTCTAACATTGTAGATTAGCAAGAAAAAGTGTAAAATACTTGTTACAAACTATTAGTACCAAGTGATGGACTATGAATGAAAGGAGTCCAACTATGATCAATGGACTTATTATTTTATGTGCTTATCTAATCGGCTCTATACCTTCTGGATTATGGATAGGCAAAATTTTTTATAATACCGATATTCGTGAACACGGGAGCGGTAATCTTGGTGCAACCAATACTTTTAGAACATTAGGGAAAAAGGCTGGTATTATTGTTACGATAATGGATGTCTTAAAAGGGACTGCCGCTGTCTTACTCGTGACACTTCCCGTTTTCTCTGATACTACACTCCACCCTTTATTACTGGGGCTTGTCGCCGTAATCGGTCATATGTTCCCGATCTTCGCCAACTTCCGTGGTGGGAAAGCTGTGGCAACGTCAGCGGGTGTATTATTAGGCTATTCTTGGCCACTCTTTGTCCTACTATTTATTACCTTTATTGTGACATTAAAAATCACAAAAATCGTCAGCTTAACATCAATGATAGCCGCTTTAGTAGCGCTTATCTATGCAATCGTTTATTATTTTATAACAGGTGACTTTGCATTAGGCATCTTGGTAGCCTTTTTATTTACCTTTATTATTTATCGTCACCGTGCCAATATTGCTCGTATTAAAAACGGCACCGAACCAAAGGTAAAATGGCTGTAGGAAGAGAGGAGCATTTGAAATGAATATTGCATTGACAGATGAAGCCCTACAATGGTTCAAACATGAAATGGAAGTTGAACCTGGTGATACAATCCGTTTTTATGCACGTTATGGTGGCTCAAGCCCGTTTCATGAAGGCTTTTCACTAGGCATGACACGTGAGGAACCTATTGCCATAGGTGTGCAGACAGAAATTGATGGTGTTATCTATTATATTGATGAGAAAGATCTTTGGTTCTTTAACGATCACAATTTACATGTTGATGTTGATACAAGTAAAGATGAATTACAATACGACTATCGTACATAAAGCAGTCTGTCCTTTCAATAGATGAAAGGACAGACTGTTTTTTATTTATTCCAAAACAAGACACACAAAAGTCGCAAGGGATGTGATATTGCCACAAATAGCTAGATTTTTCATATCTCTTTCGTTTATCTCTCAAAAAAATTGTCCATTCTAAAGGTAATGAACGACCAATTGAGGAGGAAAACACATGTCCATGTCTAACCATAACGAGACCTCCCCATCCCATACAACGAACGATTTATTGTATACTTCCCTATCTAAAAATATAAAAATCATTCAACAGTCACTAGGGCATAGTAATGATATTATCATACGGGAAATTGCGATTGGAGAGACTGCCCCCCATAGTCTCGCCATAATTTCCATTGATGGCTTATCGGATAAAACGACTATTTCTGATTCTGTTATCGATAAACTGATGGCAAATATTGAAGAAGAACAAGATATTGAAATAACAACAATTAACCAATATGTTCGGAATTCCTATTTAACAGTAGGCGATGTCACGAATATCGAGCATTTCACAACACTCTACAATGCTATTCTCAATGGTGAAACGGTTATTTTATTAGATGGCTTTGCTGAGGGGATTGTGACAAGTACAAGAAGTGCCAAGGATCGAGCTGTCACAGAGCCATCGACGGAATCCGTTATTCGCGGACCGAGGGAATCCTTTACGGAAACCTTGCGTACGAATACAGCGCTCATTCGTCGCAAAATAAAAAGTCCGAATCTCTGGATTAAGTCCCGTGTAATTGGAGATGTGACACAAACAGATGTAGCGGTGATGTATATAAATGGCATCGCCAGTGACAAAATCGTCGCAGAGGTATTGGCTCGATTAGATCGTATCAATATTGATGGCATTTTGGAAAGTGGCTATATTGAGGATTTTATTCAAGACTCAAAAAACTCTATGTTTCCAACCGTCTATAACTCCGAACGTCCTGATGTCATCGCAGGTGAATTATTAGATGGCAAAGTGGCGATTCTAGTTGATGGCACACCTTTTGTCTTAGTCGTACCAGCGCTATTTACATCCTTTTTACAATCAGCAGAAGATTATTATCAGCATTGGATGATTAGCTCACTTGTACGTATATTGCGTTTCTTTGGTATCAGTCTAGCATTAGTAGCACCATCCTTGTATGTAGCGATTACTACCTTCCACCAAGAAATGCTACCAACACCCATGTTAATTAGCATCGCTTCACAAAGGGAGGGCGTACCCTTTCCTGCAGTGGTAGAAGCGCTTATTATGGAGGTTGCCTTTGAGGTCTTAAGGGAAGCTGGACTTCGTATGCCTCGAACAATCGGTCCTGCGGTATCCATTGTAGGTACTTTAGTTATTGGTCAGGCAGCAGTTGATGCAGGGGTCGTTTCCGCTGTAATGGTAATCATCGTAGCCCTAACAGCGATTTGCAGCTTCCTATTCCCTGCCTATGGCTTATCGAATACGATTCGGGTACTACGTTTCCCATTAATGATTTTAGCTGCTATGTTTGGTTTATTCGGTGTAATGTTTGGCATTATGCTAATTATTCTTCATCTATGTAGCATTCGTTCATTTGGTGTACCTTATTTAAGTCCATTCGCACCCTTGGTACTACAGGATCAGAAGGATGCATTTGTGCTGTTCCCGCGTAGAAAATTACTTACACGACCTCGTTTAGTCAATCAAAAAAATATTGTTAGAGGACATAACTATATCAATGTAAAAGGCAGGAAATAACTTCAGGATAAATGAGGAATAGAATATGGCAAAATTAAACTGGATTTGCTTACTATGTATCCTCACTTTACTGTTAAGTGGTTGCTGGAGTAAGCGAGAATTAAATGAATTAGCCATTGTCGTAGCACTAGGCATTGACAAAATAGATGAGGAATATGAAATTACAGTTCAAATTGTCGATCCTAGTGAAGTCTCAGTGCGACAAGCTTCCACTCAACGCTCACCTGTCGTTAGCTATCATTCGAGAGGCGAAACCATCTTTGAGGCGATTCGAAAAATGACGACCATCGCTGCTCGAAAGCCCTATTTTGCCCACCTTCAAGTGGTTGTTTTAGGGGAAGATCTTGCTAAAGAAGGCATGAGTGATGCACTTGATTTAATTGTAAGGGACCATGAATTTCGTAAGGATTTCGACGTCATTATGTCTCACGAAGCAACAGCGAAGGAAGTATTAAATGTACTAACACCCATCGAAAAAGTTCCTGCTAATAAAATGTTAAATTCCCTGGATGTCTCTGAAAAGGCTTGGGGCTCCACAATAGCTGTTAATATTGATGAATTAGTCAATACGTTAAGCAATAAGCAGAAAGGGGCATTAATTTCTGCTATTGAAATTCATGGCGATAAGAAATTAGGGGTAGATCAAACAAATGTGCAACGTGTTAAAGCACCTGTGCTATTAGGTTATACAGGTTTAGCAGTCTTTAAAGGAGATAAATATATAGGGCTACTGACTGAAAGTGAAAGCAAAAGTGTTAGTTTTCTTAATGACAAAATTCAAAGTACGATAGAAATCATTGCCTGTCCTAATAAAGGGACCTTGTCTACTGAAATTACCCAATCCACTACAAAGGTGAAAGGGTCATTTAAAAACGGGAAACCGAAAATCGATGTTCATATTAATGTAGAGCAGAATGTTGGAGAGGTCGAATGTGATATCGATCTTACCAAAAATAAATCGATTGATTACGTTAACAAAAAAACAGCCCAGGGAATTGATGAACGCATAGAAAAAACAGTAGAGAAAATTCAACAGCAATATGAAGTAGATGTTTTTGGATTTGGGGATGCCCTACATCGGGCAGATCCTAAGCAGTGGAAAAAAATCAAGGATGATTGGACTTCCATTTTTCCAGATTTAGCAGTGGTAGTTCATGTAAAGGTAACTACCCAAGGTTCAGGTACGATGCAAAATTCATTATTAAACAAGCCAAAGGAGGAATAAATGCAATGGTACTAGCCGTAGCTATCTTGATCATCGCGATAATCATTGCGCTTATTTTTATTCCAAAGCTAAAAAAGCAACAGGATAGAAAAGCCATGATTGTATTCTCCTTTTTGCTTCTTATTGGAACGGCTTTAAATATGGGGATTGCCCTGAAAATCCATATTCCTAGCCCATTAGATTTGATTACCTTTATCTTCACACCAATTAGGGATTACATTGTGTCATTCACAAAATAGAAAGATGGACTGAGAAACGGAGGGTAGCTTGATGGAAAAAGAGATAATTAGTTCAAGACAGTTTACAATCGTTACCTTCCTCTATTCTATCGGTACAGCGATTTTAATTATCCCTTCGAGTATTACTGGTGCCGCTAAGCAAGATGCTTGGATAGCAGCAAGCATTGGTGTTCTCCTTAGTTTACTGGTACTAAAATTATTTTTAACACTGGCCAATCAAACACCATCTCTAAACTTTATCGAGGCTAATGAAAAAATTCTTGGGCGTTTTTTTGGGAAAATCACAGCAATTTGTTTCCTGATTATGACCTTTCTTTCGGCTGGAGAATTACTCTATTTTATAGGTATTTTCATGAAAACGGAAGTAATGCCAGAGACACCGACATTAGCATTTGCCCTACTGTTCAGTATCATTATTATGTATGCCGCTTATTTAGGAATTGAGACCTTTGCCCGTTCGGCAGAAATCCTCTTCCCATTGTTTATCTTTATTTTTATTTTTTTCGTCCTTAGTATTACCCCTCAAATTACATTTGAGAATATTCAGCCTCTACTAGAAGCAACCAAAACATCTATGTTTTATAGTATTGCACGCTTTATGAGTATCTTTTCCTTTCCATTACTTGTATTAATGATGCTCTATCCTACTGGTGTCAATGTACAGCCGTCTGCACAGAAAGGGCTATATATTGGGGCAATCTTTGGTGGAATCGTCTTAGTTACGTTGATTGTCCTATCGATTCTTGTATTAGGTCCTGAAAACACAGCATCAAGGACTTTTCCTAGCTATGCCTTAGCACAAAGAATATCTATAGGAAATTTTTTACAGCGTATAGAGATCATTATGGCATTTATGTGGATTTCGTCTATTTATATTCGTACATTTATGTATTTCTATACGACCGTTGTTGGCCTCGCACAAATTTTAAAGATCAAGGATCATCGCCCACTCATTATACCGATGGGGATAATTGTTATTGGACTTTCTCAAATTGTTCATCCAGATATTGTGCATTCTACTAATTATAATAATGAAATTTGGCCAATCTTTTCCTTTATTTTCACCATTTTATTACCCATACTATTGCTGATTGTGGTAGTTATTCGAAATCGTAAATCCAAAGCTCAAAAAAACGAAACACCTCAGCAGGAAACAGAAAATGACAATCAAAAAGTCTAATTTCTTTTAAAGCTAGAAAAGAAATTAGACTTTTTATTAATTAAATATGATATTCGATTTCATCTACAAAATCCCATTCATATGGTGTTTCTTGGTAAACATAGTAGTTCAACCAGTTAGAGAATAATAGATGCGTATGGGCACGCCATGTATTCATCGGCACTTGTGTCGGATCGTCATTCGGGAAGTAGTTTACAGGAACAGCGATATCTATGCCCTTCGCCACATCGCGACTGTATTCATCGGCTAGCGTTGTCGCATCATACTCTAGATGCCCCGTAATCATAATATTTTTATTATCTTTTGATTGTACAATAAATACCCCTGCATCCTCTGAATAGGATAATAATCGTAGATCTGGATGATTGCGAACCTCGTCAATCGAAACAGATGTATAGCGTGAGTGGGGCGCAGTAAATAAATCACTAAAGCCACGTACCAAATCTACAGTTAAATCTGTAATCACATGGGAATAGACACCTGAGCATTTAGCAGAAAGCTCGACCTTCCCAATGCCATAATGATGATACAATGCAGCCTGTGCCCCCCAACATATATGTAGCACAGATGTCACATTCTTTTTAGACCAATCCATAATTTCTGAAATTTCCTGCCAATAGTTGACCTCTTCAAAAGCCATTTTTTCTACTGGCGCACCAGTTATAATCATACCATCATAGCGGCGGTGTCGAATCTGATTGAACGTTGTGTAAAAAAGCTGCAAATGGGATTTACTCACATTTTTAGACTCGTGTGTGGCTGTATTCAAAAAGGTAATATTCACCTGTAATGGTGTATTCCCCAATAAACGTAATAATTGGAGCTCTGTTTTTTCTTTTTCAGGCATTAAATTTAATATTAATATATTTAATGGACGGATTTGCTGTGTTTTCGCACGATCTTCTTCCATGACGAAGATTTTTTCCTCACGTAAATGTTCTCCAGCTGGTAAATTTTTCGGAATATTAATTGGCATCTTGCTTTCCCCTCTCTATAATCACTCTCTTTTAGCAAACCTTGCTTGCATAGGATGCAACGAAATTAAAAAATCCTCCTCATTCCATACGAGATAGAATGAGAAGGATTTTTTTCACGTCCACTCTTATCTCTCAAAGGAAAAAATCCTTTGCTGGAATTAGCACCTTTCTAACAATTGTTAGAGGTTGCTGAAGCGTCATCGGGCCAAATCCCTCAGCTTCTCTTGATAAGATTATTTAATTATCTTGAATTGTAACACGAACTAGTTAGAATATCAATAATTCATAGAATATTTTGTGATTCATGTGCATGTTCCTTGCTCAATTGATGTACACTAAGCTTGCTATATGTGGTGTTTCTGCATTTAAAATTTATGGTAAACATGCCGTAATTATGTTACCATATACTTTTAGTAAGAGAGAGGAACGTGAATAGTTTGATTAAAATTGAATTTCCAAAACCAGATCTAGTAATCCGTCAACGTGAACAAGATTTAAAACCAGGTGATGTGCCAATCACACCTTACTTCGGTTTTATTGACTTCCATAAAATCACACGTGATAAAGGCGGCATTTTCTTATTCTATAATGACAAGAATGAGCTATTATTTGTTGGGAAAGCACGTAAAATTCGTCAACGTATTAAAAAACATTTCGAGGATAATGTATCTCCGATGAAAAACCATCGTGATGAAGTGTTCAAAATTGAAGTCTATGAAGTAGAAGATCCAATGGAACGTGAAATTTACGAAACATACGCGATTAATACTTTCCGCTCTAAATATAACGTAGACAAAGTCTTTTATTAGACATCTCATAAAGAAACCGAAATCTCATCTAAAGACTTCGGTTTCTTTTATCACATAATGGTCATACGATCAATGGGCGTACTCTGACCGTTTATTCGCAAATCAATGGTATCAAGCTCAGGATTCTTGACGGTGATTTGAAAAACATAGGGCTGAGCCTCTTTCCTTTGCTCGCTGCCTTCTTCTAACTGGATGATAAGCCTATTTCCCTCAGCTGTAATACTTGCCAATACATTCCCTTTTGAATAATAAACAAGATAATATGGAGCATCATTTTCATGTAATAGTTGTATTCTGTCATTAGAAACAATATTTTTTTGGACATTATCTGGGACAACCGTTAGCTCATGAATCGTTGGTGGATTGGTTGGTGGTGTAGCATTACAGGCTCCTAGCATGAGTAAGCTCATTAAACCTAGCAACACGAATTTTTTCAAGTTACTCCCCTTCCCTTATAAGACTATTCTAAGAAAAAAGCTTTCCGCTCCTTAGCAATCCAGTCTTCTAACTCCTGATCATCCCGTTTTACTAACCGATTAATGAGTACATCATGCCATATATAATCCTCTAACAAATAAATGTGAACGGAATCATTGGTGATAAAGGCCGTCTCTTGGGTAGATGGAGAATGACCATAAATCATTTCCTGACCATCTACCGATAAGATAAACCAATGCGGTGTCGACGCTTTTTTTGTATAATGTGTGGCTCTATGCTGGTCAATTGAGGCTAGATGCTCTCCTACATATAACGTAATGCCATGAACAGGAACATGCAGCGCCACCTCTTGCAAATCTTCACGTAAGACCTCATACATATCTTCCCACATCGACAGCATCACTTTTTTCTTCGCCTTCTTTAGAAGTGACTGACAATAATTGATAATAGATTCCCTGCCCTTCAGCATGACCACTTTAGGCTCAGCTTCCTGCACTTTTTCCTCTAATTTCTCTAGCTTCCCGCTTATAGACGTAAAATTCGACTCCCAGCGCTGTTGCATTTGCTGTAAGAACACAGACACAGGCATTGCCGAATAGGTCGTTTGTTCTGCGGTCTCTTCTTTTAACACGATGCCCTTTTCTACAAGGATATTTAAAATATCATACACTCTTGCACGTGGTATGCCAGAATTTTTACTAACCTGATAGGCACTGACATGACTTTGCTGAACAAGTGCCGTATAGGCCTTCGCTTCATATTCTGTAAAACCCATTTCTTTCAGCTGGGTGATTAATTCCTCCATGTAATCCCTCCATTATCTTTATTATAGGCTACCTTTGTGAAGATTTGCCAATGAAAAAATGGGGTTTACAGCGTAAATAAAATTAGTTACTATTTCAGTAGTAACTAATTCTAAAGAGGTGTCATATGTTGTTTGAAATCGATGTACATATTCTCATACTATTAATTTCATTTGGATTTCTGGCGGCTTTTGTTGACTCAGTAGTGGGAGGGGGCGGTTTAATTTCACTACCAGCCTTACTATTTGTAGGGCTTAATCCAGCCGCTGCTGTTGCCACAAATAAACTAGCAGGAGCTATGGGCTCGCTCACTTCCTCTATTTCTTTCTATCGTTCTGGCCAGCTGGACATTCGCTCTGTCCTCAAATATTTTCCGCTAGCATTTATCGGATCATTATGTGGTGCATGGACTGTACATCTAATCAATCCAGCATTACTAAAGCCATTGATGCTTGTTATGCTGGCGGCTGTTGGGATATATACGATCTTTAAAAAGGATTGGGGTGCCGTCGCTACTGTAAAAAATCTATCTAAAATGCATTTATTTCTATTTATGCTGCTATTATTTGCTATTGGTTTTTATGATGGATTTCTTGGTCCTGGGACAGGGTCCTTTTTAATCTTTAGCTTCTTACTGGTAGGCTTTGATTTTTTAAAGGCGGCTGGTAATGCGAAGTTTTTAAATTTGGCGAGTAATGTGGCTGGTGTTTGTATGTTTGCTTACTTAGGTCAAATTCATTATGTTTATGGTCTAGTCATGGGCATTGCGCAAATTGGTGGGGCTATGCTTGGCTCACGCATGGCAATCAAGAAAGGAAGTGGCTTTGTCCGCACACTATTTATTGTCGTTACAATGACATTACTTGCGAAAAATGCCTATGATTTTATGATGCATTAAAATAAACGCCACAGAATTTGAAATCTGTGGCGTTTTGGCGTTAAATCATAAGCTTTTCATTTTTAAATTTATGACTAGTGGACAAACTGACAAGCACAAAAATAAAGAAGGATGCGACAATTGGTATCGTGACTGTATGCATACCAAAGACAGAAGGATAAAACCGATCAATCATAATGTACAACAACATGCCTGTAATCATCGACGCAATCGCTCCGTATTTATTGGCTTTTTTCCAATACAATCCTAAAACGACTGTCCAAATAAAGACAGCCTCTAGTCCACCAAAGGCAAATAAGTTCAACCACACTAATAAATCAGGTGGATTGAGTGCAAAGATGACAACCGCTAGGCCTATGACTGTTGTTACAATAAAGCTTGCACGCTTAATCTCTGCATCACTAGCTTTCGGCTTCATATAATTTAAATAGATGTCTTTGACAACTGTAGAGCTGACAAGCATTAGTAAAGCATTAACCGTAGACATTGTCGCAGCCATTGGTGCAGCTAAAACGATTCCTGCTAAAAATGGCGGTAATACCTTCAATGTCAGGAGCGGCATAACTTTATCACCAATTTCAATGCCAGGTATGACAGGTCGGGCTAACACACCAATTAAATGCATGCCAAACATGATTGTCCCTATGGCAATCGTGCCAATAAGAATCGCTTGATGCATACTTTTGGAATCCTTATAGCTCATCGCACGAACCGCAATTTGCGGAAGTCCTACAACCCCTACACCAATGAGAATCCAAAATGTCGAGACATACAAAGGTGTTAAATCTCCTTGTGCGCCAAATGGTGACACAAAGTCAGGATTTTCAGCAACCAGTGAGGCCATTATATTGTCGATGCCTCCACCTGCCACAATCGTGCCGATTAATAAAATAATTGTACCAATCACCATAATGGAACCTTGGACCGTATCTGTTAGCGCAACCGCACGGAAACCTCCAATAATCACATATACTAACACGGAAATCGCAAAAATAAACAGTGCTGCAGTGTAGCTTAAGCCAGTTAACGACTCAATTAAGCGTGCACCCCCAACCCATTGAGCCATCATAGCCGAAAATAAGAAAACAATGATGCTAATTGCTGATAAAATAACAATGACATGGCTTTTGTAGCGTTCACGTAAAAAGTCGATTAACGTAATGGCCTGGTAACGACGAGCAATAATGGCGAATTTTTTCCCTAAAATCATGAGCACAAAATAACCTGCTGGTAGCTGAGCCATTGCCAGTAATACCCACCCAAGTCCTTTTGTATAGGCTACACCCGGTCCTCCGATAAAACTACTCGCACTGCCATATGTAGCAATCATCGTCATCGCAAGGATAAAACCACCCATTTCACGACCACCTAGGAAATACTCCTGTAGGAATGAATTAGAGGAGCGTACATGCTTATTGGCCCAAATACCGATTCCAAATATAATAATTAAAAATAATAGCAATGGAAATACAACTTGCCAATGCATTAGCGATCCACCTCCTCATCATCAAATGGTACCTCTTTGAAAAAGAGTTTCATCACAATCCAGATAAGAAGGATCATAAAGCCTGTCCCAGCGATACAGCTATAGAAAAACCAGGCAGGAAAACCAAATACATACGTATAATTTCTTGGATCTCCTGAACCTAATCCATAGGCAAAGCCAAACCAAATTGCAAAGTTGACAAGGACGAGTCCAATTCCGATAAGCGCCTCTCGATGCGCTATTTTAAAGCGTTGATCTTTCACATGTAATCCCCCTAACCTACTCTATTTTACTGATATGTCGGTCTGATGGGAAGAGATGTGAATAAATAAGGATAAGTTATATAGAAATGATTTTGTTATACTAAGTAAAATGTAAGGAGAAAAAAGTTGGCTGATTCTGACGTTTTTCACACAAACCTAACATTCCCTCACAATTATGTAGACATCTAAAACAAACTGCTAATGGAAATATGTAAAAACCTTCGTCCATCTAGTTAGACGAAGGTTAGTTAGTTTATAACGGTCGCTTTGCCCAAGGTTGTAGCGTCCCGACGATATGAATAGGTTGATCCTGTTGAATAGCAGCAACGACACCTTGCGATATTTCCTCATGTGTCAGCCATCTCGCATGACCTTCTTCCATCATAAAACCTAGCTGGATTTGTCTGTATTGCGAACGAGAATGGAGCTTCAATTTCTCTTGGACTTCACTTAAATTCGCCTTACTCCCCAACACATGAAACAGTTTCCATTCCCCGTTATTCTCTATTGAAATTACATTGGAGATGTTCTCTAATGTAGTGTCCGCATAGGAATGAATCCAAGCAACGACCAATTCAAATGGGCCCATTATGCGCGAGCGTTTCTTCTAGCTCCTCTTTTAATAAGGCTATATCACAATAATCAACTAAAATCGGCGTTAGAAGGGCGGGTTTGGTTGTTCTATTTCGCAAATCTTCCATTCGATGGGCACTACGTCCAATTACTGAGACATGGTAGCCATTATTCACTAACCATAGGGAGGTGTCTGCCAACATCCCTGTTCCACCAATAACTAATGCGTGGGCCATTTATGTGTCCCTCTCTTATTTCGGAATTAGAAAGACGAGCGTTTCTTCCTTCTCATCATACTTAACAGATAGATGAGTCAACAAGCCTATACAATGCCTTTTTATCGATTTTACCAACGCTTGTTTTCGGTAGTTCGTCTAAGAAAATCATTTGTTTTGGAATCTTATAACGACCTAATTGTTGATGACATAGCTCATTAAGATCATCTAATAGAGAGGCTACCTGGTGGGGACAAACAATAAAAGCTGTCACGATCTCACCCCAATAGTCATCACCTACACCAATCACGGCCACCTCCCGCACATCTGGATGCCGTAGTAGACATTGTTCTACTTCCTGAGGATAGATATTTTCACCACCTGAAATAATCATTTCTTTTCTACGCCCAACAATATAAAAATCGCCATCCGCATCCATCATCGCTAAATCCCCTGTTTTCAACCAGCCATCTTGCAGGATATTGGCAGTTTCTTGCTTGTTATTCCAGTAAAAGCGAAACATATGCTTCCCTCTTACCAATAGCTCTCCTACTTCTCCAGGTGCACAACTTTTTCCTATATGATTGATGATTTTAGCTTCATTGAATTGCATACTTTTCCCGACAGCCCCCTTTTTTGCATAGGCACGCTCTCGGTCAATATAAAAATTATTGGGTCCTGCTTCTGTTAAACCATATCCCTCTTTAAAAAATAATCCCTTATTATAAAAAGCATCGTAAATAGGATGAGGGCACGGGGCACCGCCAGATAAAAATACCTTCATGGAAGGAAATTGATTTTCCTGAAAATACTTCGTAGCAATCATTGCTTGATACATAGTTGGCACAAAAAGAGAAATTGTCGTTTGATATTGGTTCGTTGCTTGTAGTGCCTCTTCTGCATCAAATTTATCGCCAATAACGACGGTTCCTCCCGCCATAAGTAAGGGAATGCATAAAGCATTTAAGCCACCAGTATGAAACATCGGCATATAATTTAATGTCCGATCTTGAGCATGTAAACCCCAGCTAATAATAGTATTCATGGCATTCCAATTGACCGACTGAAAGGATAACACTACCCCCTTTGGCTGACCCGTCGTGCCTCCTGTATAAATCATTAACCAAGGATCATCCACATCCACGTCTTGCCTACTTGGTTGTATCTCCTTCTCATGCTGGCTAACATGAAGTGAAAACATTTTTTCTAAAACCAAGGGACAATAACTATCCTCTTCGTATAATAGGATAGCAGGCGTCGCATCCTCCAAAATTTGTGTTAGCTCCTCCTTGCTTAAGCGCCAATTTAACGGCACATAAATGAGCCCACGTAGCCCGCAGGCAAATAAAACAGCAAACAATTGGATATGATTTTTCGCAAAAACAGCTACTCTACTTCCTTTTTGTAGCTGCTGCCGTTCGAAAAATTGACTCCATTTGCCGATTTCCTCAGATAATTGCTGGTAGGTCCATTGTTCCTTTGATGTTAAATTAATCAAGGCGATGTGGTGAGGTGTTAAAGCTGCACGTTTTAAAATCCATTCTTGCTCAACAAACATTTGACTACCTCCTATCACATCATAATTGCGCCATCCACATGCAGAGTATGCCCATGAACGTAGGAGGCCTCATCAGATGCTAAAAATAAATAGGCATTGGCAATATCACGTGGTGTCCCTAGGCGTTGTAGGGGGACGATTGATCGCATTTGAGTCAAAATATTTTCAGGCATTTTTTTGACCATATCTGTTTCTGTAAAGCCAGGTGCCACTGCATTAACATTAATCCCCTTACGCCCTAACTCCTTCGCCCATGTTTTTGTCATACCTACAATCGCTGCTTTTGTCGCTGCATAATTAGTTTGACCAACATTGCCATATACTCCACTAACTGAGGATGTATTTATAATTTTGCCTCCACCTGCTGCCACCATATAGGGAATGACCTCCTGTGTACAATGGAAGACACCTGTCAAATTGACATCTAGCACCTGTTGAAATTGATCCTCCGTCATTTTTGTCAGCATGGCGTCTCTTGTAATCCCCGCATTATTCACTAAAATATCAATCCGTCCTGCCTGTTCGATCACTGCCGTCACCAGCTGTTTAACGCTCTCTCTACTTGCAACATCTACTTGTATAAATACAGCATTTTCACCTAGTTGTTGTGCTGCTAGAATGCCTGCTTTATCGTCAAAATCGGCGATAAACACCCATGCCCCCTCCTCGATAAAACGTTCAGCCGCCGCATAGCCAATACCATTTGCAGCGCCTGTAATGATAGCCACTTTATTGTTCAAACGCATACTGTCTTCCTCCAATTTCTAAAAAAGCTTCAATTTCAGCTGTCAATTGTGCTAAATCATCGATTAACGGTGAATGCCCACAGTCTTTTAGACCTACAAACTGTGCTGTTTTGCCTAAATCCTGTAATAACTCTGCATTCATTTCCTCTGTAATCACCAAATCACGATCCCCTCGTAGCACTAAAATTGGGATATGAAGCAACATGGCCTCCCGAGCGCCTTTTGCCACCTCATTATCAACAGCGCTTATGTTAAATGTATTAAGTGCATGATATACTTCTGCTAAATTGCGCTGTGTAAGCATATCCTCTACATATTCTTCATATTTTCCTTCGTTTGGTCGATGATGCGTATAAATTAATGCATTCCATATAGACTGTAAGCCTTCCGCATTTTTTGCATCGTAGAAGCCTTGAATAAGCTTTGTTTTGGATGTATCCACCAATACCTCCTCATAATGATAGGCTCGCTTAAAGGAGTCTGGATTGCCTGTTCCTAAATCCGTGTAAAATGGATAGCCACGTGTAGAAGCAGACGCAAGTAAAATCAGTCTTTGACAGTATCCTGGATAATTGGCTGCAAACTGCATACAGACAGCTCCACCTGTTGACCAACCAATCATATCAAAGCTTTGCAGTTGTAGTGCATCCACAAATAGCTTGACATCATCACTAAAATCTTTAATAGCTGTGATTGGCTTAAGATAGGATGATTCACCAAAACCACGTAAATCTATCGCGTAAATGGTGTATTTGTCGTCTAAAGCATCCATCAGAATATCCCAATGCTTAGAAGATGTCATATTGCCATGTACTAACACTAAAGGATGACCTCCACCTGATCGCTTGCGATAGGCCATTGTCTCTCCATTTGCTAGTTGAATCGTTTTTACCATGCCATTTCCCCCTTATCCCCAACGTATTGTGATAGCGCCCCATACATAGCCAATGCCAGCACTAACAAGCGTCACAATATCGCCTGCTTGAATTTGATTTTGCTCCTGTGCTAGCTGTAGGGACAATATTTGATCGATCTGACCTATATGTCCATAGTCTTGCAAATAAATAGACTGCTCCTGCTGTAAGCCAAGCTCCGTTAAAATATAATCATGTGCAGATCTTTTCATGTGCAACATCGCTAAATAATCTAGCTGATCGTCACTGTATCCACTTTTCGCTAAAGAACTGCGAATGACCTTCAAAAAATTGCTTAAAGATTTTTGTTCTAGCCGCTCCTTCATCCCAATGGGGTCCAAAACGTCAAGCTTATATAAATTTTCGGTTAAATGGGTTGGGGTTAATGGATTTTTCGTTCCCCCGACTGGCACGACTACATCCTCTGAGAAAGAACCATCCGTTATAATATCTGTCTCTAGTAGCAGATTTTTTTCATAGTTTTTTTGTAATAACATGGCGCCTCCACCAGCCGCTAAATTGTACATAAAGCGCGTTCGTGGATTGCTGTAATCGATAAAATCAACATTGCGATAACCACCTGCTAACAGAATGGTTCGTATCGTGTCATCTGAAGCCATTAAGCTTTTCGCCACTTTCAACGCCATGATTGTTGTGCCGCAGCGTAATTGCACATCAAATGCCCATGCATTCACTGCACCAAGCTCCTCCTGCATTTTAATAGAGGCTGTCCAGAGTGGATATTCCTTATGTTCCTCCCCCATATAGATGACAACATCAATATCCTTAGGGTCTATATTCGCTTTTTGAATCGCCTCCTGTGCTGCCCAGATACCCATTTGCACTGTATGATCAGACTTATCAGGAATTGGCTTTTCATGAATGCCCATTTTTTGACGGATAATGGCCTCAGGAATATTGGAAACAGCCGCAATTTCCTGCGATGTCATCTTCTGTTGAGGTAGATAAATACCCGTACTTACAATACCAACTGTCATTCAAATCGCTCCTTTTCCTGAGGCAGGGGACCTGTTGTTTTTCGTTGCTTTAGCCTTCCTCGCCACTTCCAAAAGAGCAATCTTAGTGAGCCAATAATACCTTTGGGGAAGAAGATAACGGCTAAAATATAGAGAATCCCGAAGAAGATAATCCAACGTTCAAAAATAGGATAATCTCTTGCAAGCCCTGACAGTGCATGTTGCGCATATTCAATGACCGCCGAGCCTAATAACGGCCCCACTAAAGTACCAACCCCACCGATAATCGTCATTAACAATGCATCCAGCGTAATATCCATGGCCATCACACTCGTGTTAACGAAGCGCAATGACACTGCATATAAGGAGCCAGCAAAACTTGCTACAATGCCTGCCACAACTGAGGCAATGACTTTATAGTGCAACGTATTAAAGCCTAATGATTTCGTCCGCTGTTCATTTTCACGAACGGCAATTAAAATACGACCTGTTGGTGAATTCACAAAGCGGTAGAGCGCCAAAAAGATGACAACCAAGCTTGCTAGCACAAAGAAATAGAAGGTCATTCGATCTCTAAATAGATCAGGTGCTCTGAATGTAAAGCCATCATTGCCATACGTAACAGAGCGCCACTTTTCAGCTAAAACTAAAAATAACCCCGAAAAGGCTAGCGTCAGCATCGCAAAAAAATGACTTTTTAAGCGTAAGGTTAATAAACCTACTAAAAAGCTAATGAAGCCTGCTAATATCATGCCTATCACGATAGACAGTACAAAAATCAAGAGTGTGTGATCGATCTGCTTCAGCATGACTGCTGTTGTGTAGGCACCAATGCCGAAGAACATGGCGTGCCCAAAGGAGACGATGCCTGTATAGCCTAGTAAAATATCATAGCTCATTGCCAATATCCCAAAAATAAAGATTTGTGTGAGTAAAATAAGTAGTGTCCTTGAATCATTGACAAAAGGAAGGATAATAAAAATGACAAGTAACAGGAAAAAAGCGAAAGCGCGTAAGGATATTTTGTTATTCATGATGTTCGCTCCTTTCGCATCGCAAACAGCCCCTGAGGACGAAAAATTAAAACGATTGCCATTAAAATCATATTGACCGCTAGTGACAGCACAGGGACATAATAAGCCATAAAGCTACCTGCTAGCCCCACTAAAATCGCTGCAAGCAAGGAGCCGGAAAAACTACCCATACCGCCAATTACCACAACAATAAAGCCTAAAATGGCATACTCCATGCCCATTTCTGCATAAATCACACCTGAGTAGGGAGCCATCAACATCCCACTAAGTGCCGCCAGAGCAGCGCCCACCATAAAGACGTATAAAAATACACGCTTAATATGAATACCGAGAGCCTGCGCCATTTCCTTATCCTGCACCCCAGCCCGAACGATCAAGCCAATCTTCGTGCGCTTCAGCATATATTGGAAAATACCAAAAATCACAAACCCTATGACAATAATAAATAAACGATATTTAATGATGATCACATCACCAATTTCCCAGCTTCCAGCTAAATAACTTGGTGTTTTTACTGCCACCCCATTTGGACCAAAGACCACCTTAATAAGCTCCTGCAAAACGAGCATCAGCCCTAAGGTAATTAAAATTTGCTGAATATGATTGCCGTAAACAGGCGTAATAATGAATTTCTCTGTCAACAGTCCAAGCAACGCTCCAGTCACAATCGCGCCTATAATCCCAACGATAAAACTTTCTGTCAACATATAGGTAAAGATGCCCGCATAGGCCCCCCAAACAAATAACCCACCATGCGCAAAATTCAATACATCCATTAAACCGAAAATTAATGTCAAACCAGCTGCTAGCAGAAAAATTAACATTCCAGTGGCTAAGCCATTAATGATTAAATTGACCAATAGCTCCAATGTTAGGCACCCCCCTCTATCCAATACCAAGATACTTGCGTTTTAGCTCTTCATCATAAATCAAATCCTGCATATTGCCCGAATTGACTGTTCTCCCATCATCGATTAATGAATAGGTATCACCAATTCGACTAGCCATGATAAAGTTTTGCTCCACTAGAACAATGGACGTTTTCTTTTTCATTTCCACAATCGCTTCCATCACTTTTTCCACAACTATCGGAGCAAGTCCCTTGGAAGGCTCATCTATCAGTATTAATTGGCTATCATTGATAAAGGCTCTTGCCATGGACAGCATTTGCTTTTGACCACCCGATAAATGCCCACCAGCTTTTTTCCAAAACTTCTTTAAGTCAGGAAACAGCTCTAGCACATATTGCTGTCGCTCTAATGTGGCTGTATCCTCCTTGCGCATCGCTACCTTCATGTTTTCCTCTACCGTTAAATCTGCAAAAATCCCTTGATTTTCAGGTACATAGCCGATTCCTAATTTAGCCACCTTATGGGTAGGGCTTTTTTTTATCGATTGGGAGCGAAAGGCAATGTCACCCTTTGTTGCAGGCGTTAAACCCATTATCGTTTTCAGGGTGGTCGTTTTCCCTGCGCCATTGCGTCCGAGCAGTACAGTAACCTGCCCCTCCTTCGCTTCAAAATTAACGCCCTGCAAAATATGATATTGAGCAATATGCGTGTGAACCTCATTTAATGTCAGTAAGGTGGTCATCGTACAGCCCTCCTAAATATGCATGTTGCACAGTATCATTATTCATAATTTCCTCTGGTGAACCATCTGCTAATAGCTGACCATTGAACAACACCATAATAGAATCCGATAAATCCAAAATCATATCCATTTTGTGTTCAATGAGCAAAATGGTTTTATCCCCCTGCTGTTTTATGCTTCGAATAATTTCTAAAATCGTAGGTACTTCCTCTAATGACATCCCTGCAGTTGGTTCATCGAGCAGTAGAATTTCTGTATCTAACGCGAGTAGCATGGCAATCTCAAGCTTTCTTTTCTCTCCATGGGATAGCATTGTTGTCAGGGCATCTCGTTTATTGTCGAGTAACACAAGTGCCAATAACTCCTCCGCTTTGTCCGTAATCGCCTGATAGCTTTTGTAATGACGAAATAGCTGATAACGAATTCTCTCCTTGGATTGGACGGCTAAACGAACATTTTCGAGAACCGTTAAGTTTGGAAAAACATTGGTAATCTGAAAAGATCGTCCCAATCCCATTCGAGTTCTTTCAATGGCCGACTTTTGTGCAAGTGATTGCCCTTTAAAATAAACATCACCCTCAGTTGGCTTTAGCTCACCACTAATCAAATTAAAGAAGGTTGTTTTCCCAGCACCATTCGGCCCAATAATGGACTTTAAATGCTTCTCAGGCATTTGAAAATTAACGCCATCCACAGCCGTATGTCCCCCAAAACGAATTGTTAAATTATCTGTATATAATATAGGCTCCATTCTCTACTCCCTTCCTTCTCACGTTTATGTAGAGAGACAGCCATGCTGCCTCTCAATTCTTTAATTCATAACGGGAGGTGCTGTTTCTTCAGGACTTAGCTCCCGAATAAGTACTGGTACTGGATAATCCACACCATCTCGTTGCTCTAAGCGAATCGAATACATGGATTGTAGCGCCTGGTGATCCTCTTCACGGAATGTCATTGTTCCTTTTGGTGTTTCAAAGGACATACCTTCCATAACGTCGATTAATTTGTTGGCGTCTGCATCCCCATCCGATTGTTTCAATGCCTCCACAATCGCAATCGCCGCAGACATGCCGCCAGGAGTAAATAAGTCGGGCACTTCATTGAAACGTTTTTGATGTTCATCTACTAACCATTCATTGACATCATTTTGAGGAAGTGTATGATAATACACCGAGAAGCCTTCCATCCCAACCAATGGGTTCATAAATTGAAGCGCAATAATATCCGGCGCACCCGTCGAAATTTTAATGCCCTTTTCTTGAATTTTAAGATCTGCAATTTGATTCCATGGTGAATTTGCCCCCGCCCAAACCACAAACAAATAGTCTGGCTTCGCATCAATCACTTTTTGCAAATTGGAAGTAAAATCTGTTGCAGCAGGATCGGCATACTCCTCTAGTACAATTTCAGCCCCTAATTTCTCCGCCGCTGTTTTAAAGGCATTCACCCCATCCCAGCCAAACGAATAATCTGGCGCAAATGTAGCGATTTTCACACCTTTGCCTGCAATCGCCGCTGCTGCTGCATAGGCATCCTGTGATGAATTACGACCTGTTCGGAAAATATACTCATTGAACTCTGAACCTGTAATACTGTCAGCCACCGCAGGCTCTACCACCATAATTTTTTCATACTCCTCGGCAAGCGGTAGAACAGCGAGTGTATCACCCGAGCTTGAAGAGCCGACTAAAAAATCAACCTGATCATCTTCTAAAAGCTTTGTCGCTTTTTGCACAGCCACCTCTGGCTTTGTCTCTGTATCCTCATATACAATTTCTATTTTCTTACCATTGACCTCCATCGTGCCGCCTGTTGCATACTCAATGCCTAAATCAAATCCTCGCTGCGTCTGCTTCCCATATGACTCAAGCGCCCCAGTTAACGATGCAAGCACACCAATTTTAATTGTGCCACCTTCCGCAGTGACCACCTTCGTCTCCCCATCAGAAGAATCCGCTTCCGTTGCACCGTCTTTCGTTTCCCCATTACAAGCCACCAACAACACAGCCAACATCACTAAAAGAAACCAATACCACTGCTTCCTCATCCCATATCCCCCTTCAAAATAAGCTCCCTAGAAAGCGCTTTCTTGCTATGACAACACTATATAAAAGTTCAGTTACAAAATAGTTACAAGCTAGATGGCTCAAATATGAACCACCTAGCTCTATCCCGAAAGTGTAGTGAACGTAACGACAGGAACAAAAGATTTTAAGATTATGCCATTTCGTGCAGAGCATTTTTCTGTCCCGAAAGTGTAGCGAAGCGTAACGGCAGGGACAAAAGATTTTAAGATTATGCCATTTCGTGCAGAGCATTTTTCTGTCCCGAAAGTGTAGCGAAGCGTAACGGCAGGGACAAAAGATTTTAAGATTATGCCATTTCGTGCAGAGCTTTTTCTGTCCCGAAAGTGTAGCGAAGCGTAACGGCAGGGACAAAAGATTTTAAGATTATGCCATTTCGTGCAGAGCATTTTTCTGTCCCGAAAGTGTAGCGAAGCGTAACGACAGGGACAAAAGATTTTAAGATTATGCCATTTCGTGCAGAGCATTTTTCTGTCCCGAAAGTGTAGCGAAGCGTAACGACAGGGACAAACATAGTTCTATTCCGAAAATGCAGCGAACCAGAATGGCAACTAAACAACATTTCTTAAAACAAAAAGCAAGAATGTTTAGAAATCAACATTCTTGCTTTTTTAGAGTTCACATTTATTTCTTATAATTTGTTTCTCATTATTGCAGTGATACATTGGATTCTTATTGCTTTTTTCCTTCTGCCTAGTTTTATACCGTAAAGATGACTTTTAATCGTACGTTTCATGATAACCATTCTTGTTTCAACATACTATACAATAATGAATCTCGCCAAACGCCATCTTTCATTAACATGTTTTCACGTAATACTCCTTCTTTTGACATTCCTATTTTTTCTAACACTTTAGATGATCCAATATTTCGAGGGTCGCAAGTTGCATAAATACGATGGAGCTTTAATGTTTCAAAGCCAAAAGTGACCAATAATTTAGCACTCTGCGTTGCTACTCCCTTACCCCAATAGTCTGGATTTACAATATAGCCAATTTCCCCAACTTTATTTGTAAAATCCTTAATCATCATTTCTACTGCACCTATTACCGTTTCTTGATGAATAATAGCAAAAACATATCGTTCCCTTGGTGTTTGTGTGGCTTCATCGAGAGCATCCTGAATGAATTCTTTTGTATCCTCTTCTGAATTCGGTCCCCATGTTTGATACCTACTAACAACCTCCTGGGAGGCATATTTATGCACATCAACCCAGTCTTGCTGCCTAAATTCTCTTAAAAGTAATTTATCATTTGCAAGTATCACTTTAATCCATCTCTCCCTCTACACGACTCAGCCATTCACTCATCAGCTCAGTAAACAATCCAGGTTGCTCGATCTGCAAATTGTGGCCAGCTCTATCTAAAATGGCGAAGCTTGCTCTGGGAAACTTCTCTAGAAGTGAAAACGCGTCCTTATAGCCAACCACAGAATCTTGTTTACCAAGCAAAAAGAGACTTGGCTTATCAAAGGACTTTTCGTCAACGGTAAAGGAAAATCCGTAGCTTTGCTGAATTTTTTCTAAAAATGCCTGATCTGCTAGATTACACCCTGCCAACACCTCGGTTGAATAGCGCTCCCAATTATAGGCATCTAAGACAACTTGATTAGACATAAAATCATCTTGCTCCTGCTGACTTAATGTTGATAAAAAAGCAGTATCTGCTTGTACAATACAATGCGGTGGCACCGTACGTTGTTCTTTTTCAGGAATGATGAGAGGACAAATAAAGGCCGTACCTAAAAGTTGATCCACTGATTTCCTCATAATACCGCGCGCTAAATAGCCACCATAAGATTCACCAACCAACAGGTACGATTCTTGCGGAATGATTGTGTGTACAAATTCGATAATTGCTTCTAGCATTTCATCCGAGTTCTGAATCGATGTATAGTCTGTTGTCTTCCCCATTCCTGGAAGATCCACATAAATACGTTTCCACCCTTCACGTTCTTTAAATACAGGCTCCATACAGCCCTTCATCAAACGATGATCAGGAGAAAAACCATGTAGCATGATGATAGGTATCCCTGTTCCAATTATTTCGTAGTATATATTCGCTTTTTTCATCTGACAAAATGGCATTGTTGTTCCTCCAAATAGGTTACATTTTTTTATAGTTTATATAGACTACGCCACTGTTGGAGCGAGTTGACATGGTTTATGAGCATGTTGCCCATTTTGACGCTACTTAGGAGCGGTTTTTCTCTTAGTTGGAGCGCTTTCACTCTTCTTAGGATCAGCCCTACCCTCAGTTGGAGCGCTTTGACGCTACTTAGGAGCGCCTCCATCCTTAGTTACAGCCCTTTCACTTCACTTTTGAGCGACTCTTCCCTCTGTTGGAGCGCTTTGTCTCCTCTTAGGAGCGGGCCTCCCCCTCAATAGGAGCACTTTCATATTACTTAGGAACGGTTCAATACACTTCACTTAGCCTAAACAACACTGGCTAACCCATTATCAAGTCATAGACTGTCATGGTGGATTCCATCGGGGTTGTGTTAAGCTCGTGTTGTAATTGCTGGACACATTTTTCATACCATTTTAAGGCCAAGGAGCGGTTTTGAAGTTGGTAGTGGCTATACATGAGCAGGCGATACGCTTCCTCCCAAAGTGCATCCTCGCGTAGCATCTTTTCTGCGAAAAAAATGGCTTTTTTATATTGCTGTTGCCTTGTTGCATTTTGTGCCAATCGTTCCAAAACTTCGATATATAAAAATTGTAGCTTTTCACGGTCCTGCGTTAGCCAGTCGATTTGCTTTTTTTCCGCATAGAGCACATCCGTATAGCTTGCTTCTGCTAATAAGAGCCACTCATTGGACAGCTGTGGATCAAATTCGTTCATTCCTAAGCTGTAATAATAGTGAAAGCATTCAACATCAATTTGGAGAAAAGCAATATTTTGTAACTGATACATATTATTTTTCCGCTGAATGAAAAAGCCCTCTTGTCTTGCATGGCGTTGTGGCTCTAACACTTTGAGTAACGTATTTAAGACCACCTTAAAATCTCGATCCAAGGACTCGACACTACGCTCGGGCCATAATGCCTGTGCTATTTCTTCCTTTGGAGTAAAGCGATGGCGATGGCAGTAGAGGTACACGAATAATTCCTTCGATTTATCACGTTGCCATTCTTTGTCTTCCAGCTTTCGTTGTGTACGAATTAAATGTAAACTTCCAAAAAGATTCATCTGTACTTCATCATGCGGATAACTAATACTATCCTCGACCTGAAAATGACTTTGCAATGATAAGATAGCTGGATGCTCCATCTGACATATTTGACTAAATTGCAATAGCTCGTAAAAAACCATTCGATTGCTTGGACCAAGTATCGTTGGTCTTTGTAAGAAGTATTCATAGCCATTTGAAACACATAGTTGTGCAAACTGTTGAAAATACTGTTGAAACGGCTTCTTATTACACTCTTTCAGGGCAATCATTGATTGATAAAATAACACATGCATCAAGCCATTGCGATCACCGCACTCCTGAAATAGTTGCTGTGTCTTCTTTAATAATTGCTTCGCTCTCCCCATTTCTTGCTCAGTAAGGATGATTTTTACTTCTGCTAAAAGAATAAGCGCAGTCATCCAAGCATCTTGAACTTGCTCGGTTTCCTGTAAGCCCAGTGCTAAGTATTTCTTCGCCGCTACCATATCTCCTAACGAATGTTTGACAATGGCTAACCCCATATATGGCTCAGCCTTCACACGAGAAATATTAATGGCATTCATGAGGGTCAATGCTTTTTCATAGGCTTGACATGCCCCCTGATGATCTGGATAATCCATTAACAGCAGTGCATGAGCCTTTCTGATATACCCAACCGCCTCTATGAAAATAGACTTCTCCTTTATTCCTCTTCGAATTCCATGTTGGGCAGCATACCAGGCTTCTTTGCCCTGACCTAACAATGCATAAACGAAAGCTGCCAGCAGTTCACTTTCGCGATGGGTTGCAACAAGCTGAGGCGGTAATTCAAGTCGCTGCGCTAATAACTCCTTGGCTTCCTGTAGTTGTCCTGTTCGTAGTAAAACACGCACATCGACATTCGCTCGTTGTATGACATTCTCTGGCAATGCAAAGTCCTCCATAAAGATCTGTGCACCCTTGGCCTTCCCTAGATTCACTAAATTTTCAGCGTATTGCCGTTGAAGTTCTAGTAGTTCCTCTTTGCGCAATGGTGTATGTTTCGCTAGCTCTAATGCTTTCTCAAGATATGGCTCTGCTAAAGCAGGTTGAATGGTGTCTAAGTAAATATGGGCTATCCCAGCTTGAGACTTTGTCATAAATAGGTGATCACGCTGCTGCTGTGCGATGATTGCACATTTTTCATAGGATTGTTTTGCTTTTTCATAATAAGCTCGGTAGCGATGACATTCGCCCTCAAAATAATATAATTTATAAAATTTATCTTTTTCCTGTGCACTAAATCGATTGATTTTTTCGAGCAACCATTCAAATTGACCAGCATGTACGATTGATTTTGCATGAAGCTGTAGTAGCTCTCCACAAAAATGATGATCATTCGTTTTAAAGGCATGATACAGGACAGCTTGAATATTTTGAAGTTCTCCATAATACAAAGCTGCTTGTTTATGAAGATCCGCATGTAGAGTTGGAAACTGTCGCCATTTCATTTCTAAAAATCGACTAAACAATGCATGAAAACGATAT
Organism: Lysinibacillus sp. G01H; assembly: GCF_028872195.1. Classification (NCBI taxonomy): domain Bacteria; kingdom Bacillati; phylum Bacillota; class Bacilli; order Caryophanales; family Bacillaceae; genus Lysinibacillus; species Lysinibacillus sp. G01H. Next base: position 2,434,102 of record NZ_CP118397.1, read on the forward strand.
AAGCCATCTGTTGTCACAGGTTGAATAAATAAATGACGCTGAGTTAATGCATTTAGCATTTGCGCAATCTCAGTGCCATAAAACGCTTCCAATAACTCCGCAGAAAAAGTTGGAAAAATCGCTAATTTTAAGATAGTCTCCTGCTCAGTAGCAGTCATTCTACTATAAACTTCCTCTGATAAATATGTGAATAGCTCATTTGTGGGAATCCTCAGCCAATGATCTAACGAAGCATGATGCCATTGCTCTGCCAATAAAGAGAGGCTAATGGCCCAGCCCTCAGTGATCTCTAAAACCTTTTTTATTTCAGCTTCGGATAAATGTACATCTACATATTCTTCGAAAAACACCGCAATTTCCTCAGCTGAAAAGGCCAGTTCGTCCTCTTTCATAACCAACCATTTTTTTTGCAGCCTTAATTTCCTCATAATATCCCAATTGGGTAGTGTTCTTGAAGCAATAATAAAATGAATGCTAGGTGGAGCAAATTCAATGATTTTTTCCATGAAATAATTAATAGGAAAAACATGGTCTACTAGGTGAAAGTCGTCAATCACGATGAGAAGAGGCTCCTCTATATCACAGAGGCAATTGATAAATAGCTTATACCAACGATTGAGCTCATCCATCTTAGGAAAGCGTGATAATTGATCCCATCCACCAAATGTATGACCAAACTTCGGTACGACGCGCTGTATACTAAAAAAGAGATGTCTCAAAAAGGGTAATAAATTATCATCTTCATCAGAAATACTGTACCAAGAAAATGTACTTGATTCGGTTGCAAGAAATTGAGTTAGAATGGTTGTTTTACCATACCCTGCACCGCTATGCAAAAAAGTACAAGTATGATGACGAGTTTTCTTTAGCGTTCGCATTAGTGTTGCTCTATTAATGCAATGCGTGGATGGATTTGGCGCCATACATTTTGATTGAATAACAATATCTGCTGTCATTTAAACATAACCTCCATATTTTGTAAGGTTACAAAAATTTCTACAAAAATTCAGATTATTAAATTATTGACAGTTTACCATATTTTTTATGTATTTTTATAGATTTTATCCCCATTTTTTGTTTGAGTAATGGAAGTAGAATTTAGTTTGTATTTTCTTCCTAATTTTTGTACTCTGTTATATTACTAAAATTTAGAAGGAAAGTGGCTAAATGAACCGCCTTTAAATATAGAGATTATACGAGTTCCGATTTTAATGGATATTATTTTAAACTGCTTTACCGAGCGGAGGAACTTGAGTGAAATATGGATATGTGGTTATTTTCCAATAGCCAAAAAGGGGCAATGTCAAAGACTTAGTATCATTTATGAAAGAAAATTTAACAGCGGCAACTAGAAAAACTATTCTTGCTATAAAGGAAGCATTACTTCATCTTCCCACACAATACGCCTCCATTTTTATTTATCAAGCAGTCTTAGAATTTGGCATTCGACATGTAGATGAATTTCTAAGATGGACGAAATATCATAACACAACCGTACCGTTTTATTGGCAACCAACTTTAGCAAATAAATTAGGCTTAAAAAAATTCCCGATTATCAACTATATGATAATCGGGATCATTAGCTATGATTATAGTAATTCTTTACGTAATTCAGCAGCTGATTTTGGCGAAAGCAGGCTGAATGGGATATCAAATACTGTTTTCGCACCTTTATCACCCGCTTGACTTAAACGGTGTGCTGCACGTGCATAAGCCACTAATACGCTAGATGTAAAGTTTGGATTACTGTCCAGTTTTAATGAGAATTCGAGAATTTGTTTATCGTTTGCACCACTGTCACCACTACGAATGACAAAACCACCATGTGGCATACCAGTATGATTTGCTTTAAATTCATCTTCAGAAATGAAGTTCACTGTTGTGTCATATTCATCGAAATAGTTAGGCATTGTGACAATTTCTTGTTCAACCTTTGTTGCATCTGCACCTTCTTCTAATACAACCCAACATTCACGTGCATGTTTTTCACGTGTTGTTAGTTCAGGATTTTCACCGTTACGAACTCGTTCTACCGCTTCTTTAATCGGTAATGTGTATTGAACAGCATTTTTTACGCCTTCAATACGACGAACAGCATCTGAATGTCCTTGACTTAGGCCATCGCCCCAGAATGTATATGTTGTACCAACTGGTAATACTGATTCTCCAAGTAGACGATTTAAAGAGAATAGACCTGGATCCCAACCAACTGAGATAACAGATACTTTACCAGATTTTTGTGCCGCTGCATCTACAGCATCGAAAAATTCAGGAATTTTCGCATGTGTATCGAAGCTATCAATTGTATTAAACCATTGTGCAAAATGTGGACCTTGCTCTGGTAAATCTGTTGCAGAACCACCACATAAAATCATAACATCAATGTCGTTTTGGAATTTTTCAGCGTCATCTACTAAATATACGCTCGCATTGCTTGCTACGTTTACTGTTGAAGGATCACGTCGTGTGAACACTGCTACTAATTCCATATCTGGATTTTGTGAAATGGCATACTCCACACCACGTCCTAAATTTCCATATCCTACAATACCTACTCGAATTGCACTCATTAAAAATTCCTCCTAACGATTTCGCGACTTTGTGAAAACTTTCACGTTAAATCTAATTACAATAATACTTCGTGTTAGAAAAATTCACAATAGTTTGAGTATGAGTTTTTTAAAAAGAATTTATATCAGTTTTCTATGGTTTATATCCCATAAAGGTATGAATACGGTTACAAATTACTAAATCTTCCATGTACCTTAAAGTTATTGTAAAAGCCTTGTAAATAACGGCTATTTTCCCATCTAGTCTTGTACAATAAATGTAACGACAAAAGGGGGCATGTTGAATGAAAAGTACTGGTTACTCATCAAGCACAGCATTGGCACAAGGAGAACTACTTGCATTCCATATGACACAAAACTCAATGAACAAGCATAGTGAATCGATACAAAGTGGCAGTAAGCAACAAGGAGATTATCTAACAAATAATCATTTATGTATCGGTGTTTTACCTTTTGACGTTTTAGAAAACATCCCTGACCTCTCCATCCAAAAAAACAAGGTAAATGAAGTGGAATTTTACCATAGTGGAAAGGATATCGCTCGCTGGTTCATTAAAAAAAGTGAATACAACAAAAATGGGTTTGACTTCATTTAAAGAAGTCAAACCCATTTTTAATTTATAACTTATAAAACTGGATTAATTCCTCTAGTTGATCGGCTGTTCGGGTTAACTGATCTGCACTGCTCGTAACAACTTGAAGCGAGCTACTGGATTGCTCTGCGGATGCAGCGGTTTGCTCCACACTAGCTGCAGCCTCCTCTGTGACAGCAGCTATTTCCTCAATCATTTTACTTACACTTTCACTATCCCTCATGACGATTTCAATTATTTCAGATGTATCTTGGATAGTAATCGTCACCATTTTAACGGCTTCATTAATATTTTCAAAGGTATGCCCAGTCATTTTCATTTGCTCTGATCCCCTCGCGACTTCTACATACCCCTTTTGCAGAAATTCTGTCACTGTGTTGGTTTCCTGTTGAATGTTCTCCACAATGCCTGTAATTTCAACTACAGAATAGGAAACTTGAGTTGCCAATTTCTTTACTTCCTCTGCTACGACAGCAAAGCCTTTTCCCGCATCACCTGCACGAGCTGCTTCAATTGCAGCATTCAATGCTAATAAATTCGTTTGGTCAGAAATCTCTCGAATCACAGTGACAAGCTGATTAATTTCTTGAGACTGCTTTTCTAAATTGTTGACATTCGTTACTGTCCCCTCAAATACCTCATGGATGATGGACATTTGTAACAAGGATTGATCCATTAACTCTTTTCCCTGACCAGTCATATCTAAGATATCATGTGACCTCTGAAATATATGCTGACCATTTTCATTCATTTCGCAAATATTCTTAGAAAATACTTCCATTTTAGAAACCATTTCACTTGCTAAATTTGCTTGTGCTTCGGTGCCTGAGGCAAGTTCTATCATCGTTTCAGTTATCTGCTCTGATCCATTAAATACATCCTTTACAGATTGTGCAATATAGCCAATTTGTTGATGTAATTCCTTCGCAGATACTTTTACCTGCTGCAATAACTGATTATTATTTTCACTAACAAAATTAGATGCCTTCATCAGTTCTGCCACTTCATCTTGAAATTTAACTTTTAATGGTGGATCAGTTAAATCACCTTCAGCAATTTTTTGTAAACGTTTCATAACCAATTTGATAGGTTTCACTATACCATTTGTTACAAATAGGGCAATAATAATTCCTGTTAGAACTATCAGAATAGTGAAAATTGAGTTGAATTGAATATTTTTATTACCTATTTCAATCACTTGGATACCTTGTTGTAATACCTCCTTTTTACGCTCGTCAGCCATAGCTGTAAAACCACTCATTAATTCTCTTGCGTAGTCTTGAGCCTCCCCATTTAAAATCGCTTCAGCTTGTTCGATTTTTCCTTGCTCAAAAAGCGGAAAAACATTTTCAACAATCATTTCATTCCATTTTCTTCCTAACAATAGAAGCTCCTCGGTCTTTGGAGATTCCGTTTGTTGTAGCAACTCTTCTTCTAGAATACTGGCTTGCTCAGCATATTTCTGAAACTCATTCTTATAAGAACTATCACCTGTCAAAATATAGCCTCTAGCTAATGCAATTTTTTCTGCTGTGTTAAAGGCCATTGATTGATCCAGCATAAGCAATGGTAGCTGCTCTTGCATGATATGATCGGTATCTCTATGAATTTTTTTCATCGATTCAATGGTAAAAATAGAAAGAATAATCATTAGCAGTAAGACAAGCAAAAAACCAAATAAATTTTTCTGACGCACTGATTTAAGTTTAATTATGCCCATTTTTATTCCTCCAGAAATGTTTAAAACCTAAGACCCTTTTAACGTTCATATTGCTGTTTTTCACTCACTAAAAGAGCTTTTAATTGCTGTAACTTATCCACTACTTTATGAGAAACCAAGGTAATTTCACGAAGATAAGCTTCCGTTTGATCTTTGTAGCCATGGTTGAATGCCTGTACAGCTTTTTTTGCCAGCTCATGGATGAGCATATGGGGTTCTTCGAGCTCTTTGAAAATAACTTTATCTCCAAGCAATGTTTTTCCTAACCCGTAATACCATTTACCGAGACGACAATTTTGATAGGAGGCTATTTCTTCTTCGGACATTTTTTCAAATCCTAATAGTAAATTATAAATTTTCCAACTCCAGAGCAAATGATCTGTAATCGCTAATTCGATAATATCTTCCTGACTAATGATGTAATTATTTGAAATCGTTTTGGTACGGTAATCATCAATCATATTGCTTAGTTCGTAAATGGAGGAGCCCATATGAAATACAATTTCCTTACTTTTCTCCATGCTTTCAGTGATATTTTGATTGCACTCAGCAATATAATTAGCCGATGCAGCTTGACTTTTAGCTGTTTCTGCAATCTCCCCAAAACGAATACCTTGCTGCTGAATGGTATCGTTTAAATTTGTAAGTGTTTCTGTAATCATCGCTGTATCGACTACGCCTTTATGCAAGTCTTTGGCGAACTGCTGTGTAACGTCTTGTATGTCTGCTGTTATGAGCAGTAATTCATTGATGTCCGTATGAATAGAAAGTACGGACGATTTTGTATCATCAGCCAATTTACGTATTTCTTCCGCAACTACTGTAAAGCCCTTTCCTGCCTCTCCTGCTCTTGCTGCCTCAATTGTTGCATTGAGTGCCAGAAGATTCGTCTGATCAGCAATCGATTTAATTAACTCCATTAACTTCGCCACACTGTTTACATGGTTTACTAAAAGACCGATATTTACTTGCATTGATTTTTGGTTTTCATCCGTTACCTGCAAAATAGACGTAACATGTTTTAAAGAGGCGAGATCTTCATTTAATTCAAACAATGCTGTTTTAGTCTGAGCGGAAATATCACTTACAGAAACAGCAATTTCTTCAATGCTGTTTTCTAAAACCTGCATCGATTGATTGGCGGCAATAATTTCTTTTTGCTGCACCTCCTGAAACTCAATTAGTTCTTTGATTGAAACGAGTTGTGTATTATATTTAATAATTTCCCCTAATCCTGTCACAACAGAATTAGCCTGGTTTTCTATATAGGTTTCAAAGATAATTTGCTGATCTATATTCAATAGGCTTTCGAATGCAAGCAAAACATCCAGCATATTTTTAGGATTTCGAGCTAATTCTTTTACGATAAGCGGGATCATCAATTGATTGATTAACATATAGATAGCAATAATTTGATTAGGTAATATCCCCACACTTAAAAGTATGGATGATAATTTTCTTCTTTTAAAAACATATTGAAGATTTAATTCGTCCTCAAACAAGCTCTCAAAATAGTCATCGATTAATTGCTTTTCTCCTCCTAACTCCGGGTACTTCTGAGCTATTTTTGCAAAGTCCTGTACGTCATATAAACGTTCAGTTAGGTTGTCTAAAATTTCCTTTCGATTATTTTCATAGATAGTACGTAAATAACGAACTAGCTCTCTCCTATTTTTCGAAAAGGCTAAAAAATCTAACTTTTCTTTAAATCGCTCATTGGATTCTATATCTGAATAGTTTATTGCAGAAAAATAATTATAATCTCCAGCTACTTTCCTAGAAAAAAACATTTTTCACTCGCTGCATAGCTCTAGCAAATGGGCTAAAGGCGTTGCAACTCCCTCCTTTTTATTATTCTTATTTTTTCTCATGTGTTTTCTTAGCTGTCATAACTAAAAATAGTATAAACACAGGTACTAAGAAAAACAATCTATAAAATGTAATATTTTAGTTCAAATTAAATTCTAAAGAACCATTATAAAAGTCCTAACAATTTTTACTATTCTACTTTTTGAAAAATACAGGAGTTTTATCACAGTTCAATTCTGTACAGTGAAAGAATACTTAGTTTGTCTAGAATAATTATTTTTAATTAGGCAATTACGCTCTGCTCTTCAAAGAAAAAAAGGAGGATCTCAAATAATTTTTGAGACCCTCCTTTATGGATTGGTTGTTTTTATAGTATTTCCTGTGCAAGCTGCGCGAGACGTTTTTTATCAATAATTTGGTAGCCAGTCTTCCGCTTTTCTAATATCTTCTCTTCACAAAACTGTGCCAAAACATATAATAAATGGCGATAAGAAACTCCTAAATACTCACAGATTTCCGTATGTTTTTCCCTGTAGACACCTTGGTCGGCAGATAATTGGATAAAGGCTGCTAAGCGATTTTCCAACGGATATGCCTGATTTTGTGTATATTTAGATGTCATTTTTGTCGCTTTTTCCCCTAAAAATACACAAAGTCTACGTAAAAATAAGGCATCCGCAAGTAACTTCTCCTTACATGACTGTGTAATCGAATAGCAAATTGTTTTGGTGACGGTTTGTATCCCCTTTGTATACCTAGCCTCATTTAACAATTCAATTTCCCCCATAAATAGAGGGGCTTCTAGGTATTCAATAAGTGAAACCTTCCCATTTTTATGTGTCATATAGAGCTTCGCCTTTCCTTCTATCATGTAATACACGGTGTCTGGAAATGAGCCTTCCTGGAAGATCCACTCACCCTTGTCAAACTGGCGGACTTCTAAATAGGGATTGATATCAAATGAGAAAAAATCATCGATTGGATATTTTTCAAGATAATGGGTACGGGCTTCAGCTGTTAAAATATGCATTTTTTACTCTCTCCTATAAAAAATATGAGATATCTCACATTATTGTAGCGATGAACATGCTATTATTCAACATAGTTAATGGAGGTACGGAAATTATATGAACAATCAACGATGGCTTTCTCAGAATTTCTTTACATTTTTTATCACTTGGGGCATTTTCTTACCCTACTGGACAGGTTGGCTGGTGGATGCGAAACATCTAACCGTCTCGCAGGCAAGTGTAGTGATGGGCTGTGGGCTCCTAGCTCGTGCCACATCCAATCTTTTCTTCTTCCCAACACTTGCAAAATATGTACACAATAAACGACTCATTACTATTTTAGCAATAGGCTCGTTGCTAACTGCCTTGCTCTATATTCCAAGCACAGGCTTTACAGCATTATTAATCGTGACCATTTTATTTAGTGTTTTTTACCCAGCGCTATTACCTGCTGTGGAAAGCAGTGCAGCTACGCTTGTCCAGTATGGCAATATTCATTATGGTAAAAGCCGTTCCTATGGTTCATTTGGCTTTGTCATCGCTGTGTTAATTATTAGTATGCTGACAGGCGTTTTTGGAAAGAACATCATCTTTTGGAGCATGATTATAGGGTTGATGGGCATGTTACTTATGCAGCAATTTGCAACACCAAAGGAATTACTGGTAGTCCCAACAAAAGAACAGCGTGCAAAATCATTGTCGATGAAAACACTATGGACTATCAAAGGCTTCCCCATTGTTTTATTCATCGTCATCTTGCTACAGGGTGCACATGCCTCCTATTATAGCTACGGTTATATTTATTTAGAAGATTTACAGGTTGATCCATTCTATATGGGTATGATTATTAATATCGCTGTTATTTGTGAAATTCTTTACTTTATGAAGGCTGATACGTTATTGACGAAATGGCGCTCATCGTCCTTATTACTCTTAGCAGCGAGCGGCTCTTCCCTACGTTGGTTACTAATCTTCATGTTCCCAAATGTCTGGGTATTTATCGCTTCACAAACCTTGCACGCATTATCCTTTGCATTAGCCCATTTTGCCTTTATTCGCTACTTAACAAAAGCGCTACCTAAGGAACAAATACCTAATGCACAGGGTTTATACTCTGCATTAGCTATGGGCTTAAGTACTGCCATCCTTACATTTTTAGGTGGCTATTTATACGAAATATCGCCAGGTCTGTCCTTCGCAGCCATGCTCATTTGTACAATACCAGCCATCGCTATTTTGCTCCTGACACGCAAAAAATATCAATTTTAAACTAAAAGCAGGTGAGAACTTCCTCACCTGCTTTGATTATTTCGGATAATAGGAAAAACCAGGATATTTTACTACAGGCCATTTTTCTTTTCTGAGAGCCTCAAGCAACTCAGGACCAACCTGCAAATTTCTTTGCACCAATTCTTTATGAGTTAACGCCATCCATTGATTTAAGGATACATCTTGGAATCGATCACTTTTAAACATTTCTAAAAACCATAATGGCTCTGTTCCAGTATTTTCAATATAATGCCCCGTGGCAAATGGGACATAGCCAACATCTCCCGCCCGATAATCAAATGTTCGAGCCGTTCCATTTCCTGTGAAAACTGTCATACGGCCTTTTCCTTGCAGATAATATTGCCATTCATCGTTGTTTGGATGCCAATGCAACTCTCGCATCGCCCCTGGCTCAATTTCCACCAGTGCAGCCGCGATATTTTTAGAGATTGGGAAGTTAGTCGAATCGACAATGCGCACACTGCCTCCAGGTGTTTTTAATGGAGGCTGTGCCAACAGACGATGTTTAAAGGTTTGCGGAACCTCCCCATATGGAGATGGCACTTTCTGAGAATCGATTGGCCCCGGAACCCGATCCTGATAAATATATACTTGTTCACTCGGGATGTGATCGAAAGCATCGATAGGAACCCCAAAATTCGCTGATAACACTTCTTTTGGCGTATGAGCAAACCAATCCGAAATTGACAGTGTATTCAGATCAGAGAAATGCCCATCATCAAATACTAATAAAAATTCACAGCCGTCCTCAAGTCCTTGAATGGAATGAGGAATGCCAGGCGGAAAATACCATAAATCACCAGGTCCCACATCCGCTATAAAGTTACAACCATTTTGATCGACAGCCGTAATGCGAGCATGACCAAGCAGCATATAAGACCACTCCGCCTGTTGATGCCAGTGCAGCTCACGTACGCCCCCTGGTGCCAAACTCATATTCACACCCGCCAAAGTCGTAGCAATCGGTAATTCACGAACCGTAATTTCCCGTGACCACCCACCTTGATTTAAGGTCATATGCGTGTCTGAAAACGAGAATCGTAAATTTGGAATCAAACCCGCATCAGTCGTTGGTGGCACCAGCATATCAGGATTTTCTAAGTCCCTCATAATATCCCGTGGCCCCTTATCCACCCCTCCAGCCCCATCACCTCGAATAGGCTGAGGCACCTGAAAATAACCTGGTGGCAAATTTTCCAATCGTTCACCTCTTTATGTTCGTAATCAAAATAAAATACTTCTATTCTTCTAAAATGTATGGATACACGGCTTGGATTATTCACTTTCTTTTCTATCAGTGGGTTGGGTGGCTAAGCCTGGATATTTAATTGAGAGAGGAGCTTGCTATATGATCACTTTTCACTGGTTTTGGAGCGGGTTCTTCAGTTGTTTGATCACTTCTCATCTACTTTGGAGCGGGTTCCTTACTTGTTTGATCACTTCTCAACCACTTTAGAGCGGGTTTCTCACTTCTTTGATCACTTCTCAACCTATGTAGAGCAACCTTCTCTCGTTTCCCTAACTTCAGGACAAACCCTTACTTACTCTTCGTCCAATAGCCTCCACCGCACATTCATGTAGGATTTGTAAGCCTTCCTGTAATTCTTCATAGGTTGCATAGGCGTAGGATAGACGAATATGATGATGATCTTGTGGATCGTAGATATAGCCTGGATTGATTAATACTTGTTGCTGCAACAGTATCATAAAGAAGTCTTTATCTACAAGCGGCTCATGAAACTTGAGCCAAATATAAAAGCCTCCTCTTGGTTTGCTCCAATTCGCCACATCTGTAAATGTCACCTTTAAAAGCTGTTCCGTAAAATCGGCTCGCTCCTGTAATTGTTGACGTAATCCTGCGAGATGCTTTTCATATTTTCCTGATTGCAGCCAATGTAGGACAATTTCTTGAGAAATGGCACTTGAGCCATAGTCTGTTTGCATTTTTATATCAGCTAACCGCTCAATGACAGTGGTTGGACCGATGAGCCAACCAATGCGTAGCCCTGGGCTTAAGGTTTTAGAGACGCTGCCAATATAAAGAACTTGTCCGCTATTATCCATGGCCTTAAGCGGCGGTGATGCCTCTTCAAAAAGCAATTCATGATAAACATCATCTTCTACAATCGGAATGCGTGATGTCTGACAGGCTTCATATAGCTGTTCTTTTTCTCGTGTTGTCCATACATGACCTGTTGGATTATGTAAAGTAGGTATGGCATAAAACACGGCTTGTTTCTTTCGTTTCCTTTGCGCCAATGTTTGAGCAAGCTGTTCATCACGATCAATGCTAATCATTTGCATGCCAACCGACTGAAAAGGGTGAACAGAATTTAAATAGGAGGTTGGCTCCTGAAACACAATAGACCCTTGCTCTAATAAGCCAACAGCAATCAATTGTAGTGCCTGAAGAGCCCCTGAGACAATACAGACGTTTTGAGGCTCAGCGGGAATGCCTCTTTTTTGAACATATTTACAAATAGCTTTACGGAGCTGATCATTGCCTTGTGGCGAAGAGTAGCCTAATGCTTTGGGTTGAAAGGATAGCTCTCGCAGTGAAGCTTCTATTTCCTCGGTAGGCAACAAACTGGGTGCTAGCTCTCCCGTTCCTAAACGTATTACATCCTCACGCTGTTCGTATTCGTTAATTAATTGGATGGTGTGGTAGTTTGGCTTGTGGATGCTTGTTTCGATATAAGTTTGCCAATTCGGCTGTGTTTGTTGGATTAATGCATGCCAGGAATTGTACGTAACATAAACACCAGAGCCTACTTTTGCTTCAAGAATGCCCATTGCTTTTAATTCCTCTAAAGCCTGCTGAACTGTGCTACGATTCACATTGAACTGCATGGCCAGCTGTCTTTGGGTAGGTAGTTTTGTCCCTGCTGCCCAGTCTCCTCGTTCCACATTGGCCGTTACCCACTGTACAATCTGCTGCTGTAATGTATTATCACTTCGTCTATTCGGCTGCCAGCTCATGTTCCCTCTCCTTCCATGCTATAGAATTGGGTGGATAAAAAACCAACCAATTGGTCGTTTTCTTTTAGTTATACCATATCTAAAATAAGTAAAGAAAGGAGGAATGATCGTTGGAAGCTTTTCTTCATGGGATCATTTTAGCATTTGGACTCATTTTGCCATTAGGCGTACAAAATGTTTTTGTTTTTTCACAAGGTGCTACACAACCAAATTTATTACGCGCTTTGCCAGCGAGTGTGACAGCTGCGATCTGTGATACACTGCTTATTCTACTTGCGGTATTCGGTCTGTCATTAATTGTTCTACAGTTTGAGTGGCTGCGTATCACGTTAATGGGTATTGGTATCGTTTTTTTACTTTACATGGGCTATAGCATTTGGCGTTCAAATCCAGCCAACACTGAAAATAGCGAAGCATTGCCTATTAAAAAACAAATTCTCTTTGCCCTCTCTGTGTCACTTCTAAATCCACATGCTATTTTAGATACAATCGGTGTTATTGGTACAAGCGCATTAAAATATAGTGGAGCCGAGCAAATGATGTTCACTATTGCTTGTGTGTTCATTTCCTGGCTATGGTTTTTCGGTCTCACTTTTACTGGCGCCTCGTTCAAAAAACTAGACGGCTCTGGAAAATTGATGCGAGTATTTAATAAATGCTCCGCTGTCTTTATTTGGGCAACAGCATGTTATCTCGCAAGTGGCTTATTTTAACGTACATAGAAAAAGCTCAGGAGGTAACCCTGAGCTTTTCTTTTATAGAGAAACAAATAAAGTGAGCTTTTCATTAAACAATGCCGTCTCAATGGATTTTGCATGAGGCCATTCCTCACCATAATGAATAGCTTTAACTAATACATTTTCTTGTAATAACGCTTCGTGCTGCTGAATATTAAAAATTACCTCTGCACTACCAATAAAGGCAATCGATACATATTGCGCCACTGGTAGCTGCCATTTTTTCCGTGCATCTTGTATTGTACGAATTAATTCTCGTATTTGTCCTTCTTGTAGTAAGCTCTCTGTGAGTTGAACATTCATCAAGACACGGCAAGTGCTATCCTCTGCTAAAATATAATGGTCCTTGACGATTGATTCAGCTATTACATGTTCTCTTAATAATGTTAGCTGTTGACCGTCCATCATGAGATCCACTGTTCCATGGTGTTGTAGCCTTTGTTTCTCTTCATCTGTTAATGCCAACACATACTCTTTTACTTGATTAACCTTTGGACCAAATGCCGCGCCAGCTGATTTAAAGTTTAACTTATAATGCACGCTTTCATAGGCAGAAAAATCATGTGTCCATCTACAAGCTTTGATGTTTAACTCATCCTGAATGAGTTCGCTATAGGCTTGGTAATCCGACAGTTCACCTTTTAGGGCAACAATGAGTTCACTTAAAGGCTGCTTGACCTTTATTCCCTGACTATTGCGAATGCTACGTCCAAGTTCCACAACTGTTAAGACTGTTGCCATTTCTTGTTCAAGCCTCACATCCACTAGTTGATCGTCGAATAGTGGGTATTTCTCAAGATGAACACTTTTTCCACATAGTTGACGGTAGATATCCTCTGCTATAAATGGTGTAAACGGTGCTATTAATTGACAAATGGATGTCAGTGCCTCATAAAGTGTGCTAAATGCACCTCGTTTATCTGCTGTCATTCCATTTGCCCAAAATCTAGCACGCGAACGACGAATATACCCGTTGCTTAATTCCTCCACCAATTGACCAATTTCCCGTGTAGCCTGTGTAAATTGATAATCATCCATGGAGGTTGTGACAAGCTGGATAGTGTGATGTAAGCGGGACAATATCCAATGATCTAGCTGTGAACGTGTACCTGTATTTGTAGCATCATACGTAAAACCATCGATCTGGGCATACATATCATAAAATCTAAACGTATTGTCGAGTGTATCTACCAGCTTAGATTTCGCATCTAAGACAACTTTCTTTGAAAAACGCTTTGGATTCCATGGGGAGCTATCAACTAAAAATGCCCAACGTAGAGCATCTGCTCCATACTCCTCGATTAACTCAACAGGCTCTAATGCATTGCCTTTACTTTTGGACATCTTCTGTCCATGCTCATCGAGTACATGCCCTAACGATAGCACATTTTTATAAGGTGGTTTTCCTGTAAACAAGGTCGATACTGCTAATAAGCTATAGAAAAATCCTCGCGTTTGGTCGATTCCCTCAATGACCACATCTGCTGGAAACTGATGATGAAAGTTCGCTACATCTTCAAATGGATAATGCTGTTGGGCAAATGGCATCGAGCCACTGTCAAACCAAACATCGATAACTTCAGGCGTACGTTTCATGTCGCCTTGGCAAACAGGACAGGTACAGACAATGTCATCTATAAATGGCTTATGGAGCTCTAATTGTTCATTGACAGCTCCTTTGGCTAATTGTTGTAGTGCTGCAACACTGTTAGGTGCCTCCTCATGATTGCAATCCTGACAGATCCACACATTGAGTGGTGTCCCCCAATAACGATTACGACTAATATTCCAATCCACTAAGTTTTCTAGGAAGTTGCCAAATCGTCCATCCTTAATATGGCTAGGGTACCATGTCACCTGCTGATTATTTTGTAAAAGCTGCTCTTTTAATGCCGACATTTTGATAAACCAGCTATCTGTTGCATAGTACAATAATGGTGAATCACAGCGCCAGCAATGTGGATAGCTATGCTCATATTTTTCTTTAGCAAATAAAAGCTCTTTTGCTGCAAGCATTTTAATGATGTCGACATCACAGTCCTTCACAAAACGTCCAACAAGCTCAGGTACCGCTTCTGTATAACAACCTTTAAGATCAACTACATTGACAAAGGACAAGCCATGTTCCTGCACCGTTTTATAATCGTCCTCTCCATAAGCAGGTGCTATGTGTACAATTCCTGTTCCACTATGCTCTGTCACATAATCTGCCATGACAACGATATGTCCTTTATGGACGGTTACATAGGAAAATGGCGATCGATAGGAAACACCTGCAAACTCCTGTCCGTCATGCTCACTTAATATTTCTACAGGCTCTGAAAAAACCTTTGATACCAACGATTTGGCTAGTATATAGATGCTGTTTGCATGCCTTACACGGACATATCGAAGAGCAGGATTCATAGCCAAGGCTACATTGGCTGGTAATGTCCAAGGCGTCGTTGTCCAGCCTAAGATATATTCGTCTCGATCCTCTAGCTTAAACATTGCAGTGACGGATAAATCCTTGACATCCTTATAGCCCTGTGCCACCTCATGAGAGCTTAAGGAAGTTTGGCAGCTAGGGCAATAAGGTGAGACGCGATGTCCTTTGTATAACAGTTTTTCCTTGTGAACGTGGCTTAAAATATGCCATACAGTTTCAATATAGTCATTACTTAAAGTTAGGTAAGGTTCATCCATGTCAAGCCAGTAGCCAAGCTGCTCTGTAAAGGTACGCCATTTTTGCTCATAGGTAAAAACGCTCTTCTTACATGCTTGAATAAATTGCTCCACCCCGTAGTTCTCAATCTCCTGCTTTCCTGAGATCCCTAATGCCTTTTCTACCCCTAATTCCACAGGCAACCCATGTGTATCCCAACCTGCTTTTCGTTCAACTAAATAGCCCTGCATTGTTTTGTAACGTGCCACCACATCTTTTATGGTTCTACCAAAGGCATGGCCGACATGTGGTAACCCATTTGCTGTTGGGGGTCCCTCATAAAATACAAAGGGCTGCTGTCCAGCGCGATTACTTACGGATTTGGCAAAGGTCCCTTCTTGCGCCCATAATGTACGAATCCTTGTTTCTCGTTCAACCGTTGTTTCTTTCTTTTGTTCTTTCTGCATATTAGTTCCTCCTATACAAGCGAATTTGTATAAAAGGCATACAAAAAACCCCGTCCCAAGGAAAAAGGGACGGGGTTAACCGCGAATACCACCCTAATTCTATTGACACGATGGCCAATAGCACTCAGCAACGTACAATCATACGTGTTCTTTTTAACGGTAGACACCCGGATTAGCTTACTCCATTCAGCTAATCTTCTCAGAGAGGATTTTCATGTAACACCTGCACACCGACTTCCACCAAATGTCGGCTCTCTGTAGAACAAAGTGAAACACTACTCTTTCTCATCAACGAATTTGTATGCTTTTATTGTCCTTCATCTTAGCAAATTACCAATTGTCTGTCAACAATGGACAATCTTAAAAAATTTCGTTGAGACAAGTGGCAATACTTTGATGGAGATCAGCATATTGTGGCTGTTGAATGGTTTGAATCAAAAAGCTCTTCAGCAATGTTTTACTATTGAATAGCACTATTCTGTATTGTTCTTCACTCAGATGTTCCTTCATTGAGGCTAAGGTTAATGGCATTTGCTGCACTATATGGATGACTTCATTTTGTTCCAGCCCCTGCTCCAACATCGCGAATATAGGCACTAATAGTCGGTCATCCTCATCATGGATAAAAATGTAATCCGGTTGTAAATAGATGGACCATAATGCATGTAACATATCCGGATAGGCTGTTTTCAATGATTTTGGATTTTTCACTAGTTCATCGATAGCATCTGAAACATGCGCCACGCTATGTGCCCATCCCTTGCCAGGCACATAGCCTCTTACATCCTTTTCAGATGATACATAGCTTAGTAACTTTGTTTGACAGTCCTCTATGCTAGCCTTGGGCAAAAAATTATCCTGTAGATCTCTTGCTAAAATAAGCGCTACTAATAATGATGTAAAGGAGCGAGTAAAGACCCAATCTGATTCCTTTTCTCCAATCCCCTTAACTATTAAATGGTTTAAGCTATAATCCCATAACTCCGTTAAGCAACGATGGTCTAGCAAGTTTTTTTCTAAAATCCATTCATAAAAGCTGCCATAAATATAAGTATCTCGTAGCTCACTATCAATAGAACCGATATGTGCTAACATGGAATGCACAAGCTGCTCTTGATTTTCTAGCTCCATTATTGCTTGCCCCTTTTTCAATGCCTTTAATCGATCCTTTAATTTTTCTTCCTTCAGTACATCTTGTATCAACTCTTTGACTCCCCTTTGCTTATTTATTTTGATACTCACTCTCTCGGTATATCCCATCTAACTTCCAGCTCTCATTAAAACGGACATATGTAAATTCCTTTTGCCAATTATCTTGGTGTACAATCACCTTACTGCGCCAAGGAAAGGTAAATGCATTCGCCTGCCCCTTTCGCACATCAGCTATATCATCCGCTACTTCAAGAAGCGTCGTAGGCTTCATTGTATTGTGCATCAAATAAAGCTGTCGATCTGAACTATCCTCAAGCTCCTGCATTACTTGCTGATGGAACGCAATCACCTGCTGATTTGCCTGATAAAGTGAATAAACGAGTGAGCTCCCAAATAGCAGCATCAATGTTGCCACAATCACAACATGCTTTTTCTTTAAGCCTATATAAAATGCCCACTTCTTTTCCTTGTTGTATAAATAGATATAGATTGCTAGACTAATTGGCCATAAAAATAGTAGCTGCCAAAAGAGGACAACCCAAAAAATTTCTCCATCCGAGACAAAATATCGAATGCAAAAGTAATTCAACAGCCATAAGGGCATTGACCAACGCCAAAAGGATTCTTCCTGTGACATACTTTTTAAATAAATCAGTAGAAGAGGTAAGCTTAGGAAAAACGCTGTCGCATTATCTAATATAGCAAATACCAAATCAACACCTCTATTTTAGAAAAATATTACAACTATTGTATATGAATCCAAATCTAAAGAAAAGGCTAGACATTCTAAAATCATTAAATGTCTAGCTTCTTGTTAGTGAAATTCCTTTACTATTTTCATCTCTACGATATCCTTATAATCAAGGAATGGCTGAGTGTCATCGTTCCCAATCGACTGTCTATACTGTACTTCTACTCGATCACCAACTGAAAGTGTTTGCGGAACATCCACTAGAGGGAACCATGTACCATTACTATGTTTTTGCACTAATTCATCTACAGATTTTTGCCCAACCTCGCTAGCCAAGACGCCTGAGACAACTAAAAATTCATGTTCCTTGATCGCTAAGACCGTTCCACTTCTGATGAGCTTCATTTGGCTGTCCTTTTCTGGGATTTTATATTTTTCTCTTAAGGAGGCAATGTCTTTATGATAATGTTGTTCTAAATAATTCATGGCTGCTTGCTCAACAAGCCATGTACGAATGGGATTACTTACATCCTTATAATCGGCTTGGCTTACCTCCCATAATAAATCAAATGTAGCCATTTTATAGGCAATTGGCTTGCCATAGTTCTCTATAAACCCTTCGTTTGTGACTTGCAACATTTGCAGAAGCTTATCATAAGTTGGCCGAGTATCATCCTCATAGCTCCACTCTTGCATGAACTGTTCGAGTGCCTTATCTACTTGCTCTTGTGTAGGTACTAATTTTTTCGATTGCGCATAAGCAAAGGTCGATTCAAAATATAAAAAATTATCAAAGCTTGCCTTATATAAACGATTCTTTCCGTTCATAAAAGAATCAAGTTGTAAATATAGCTCTAAAATCCGCTCATCTAATACGGGTGGAATAGTAGAAGCTTGCTGTTGTTGTTCATTATATTGCTGATATATAAACAGCCCTATGCAGACACTTAAAATCATAGCCATAACACCATATGGCCAGCGTTTTGCCGATTTTTTTTCATGGCGTTGCTGTAAATGCTGAACCACATTTGTCATCACACGCTTTTTACTTTCTGATAAATCCCTTACTACGCGAGCATCCATTTTACTCATGCAGGAGCACCTCCCATTCAACATGCTGTAATTGTAGCTTCAATAACTCTCGCCCACGACGTAGCCTTGTTTTAACGGTGCTTTCAGGAATCGTTAACAGCTCTGCAATGTCTACCACAGGCATTTCTTCAAAATAAAAATGTATAATGACCTCTCGCTGTTTGAAAGGGAGAGCTAGAATCGCATTTTCAATCAAAGTACGTTCATCTTGCTGTACAAGCATATCTCTTCTCATAACGGTTTGCTGCGGAAAAATCTTCTGTTGCACTTGAATTTTCCGATAGGTCCAGCTGCGTAAATAATCTTTACTTCGATTACTAACTAATTTCGATAAATACGCCTTTAGCTCCCCACGTTCCTCATAGTTTTGCTGTTTATCATAGAATTTAATAAAGACATCCTGTACGATATCTTCGGCACTTTGTAAATCTCTCACATAGTAAAAGGCAAGACGAATAAGCCTCTCTGTATGCTGTTCCATTATTCTTTCCAGTTCATGAATTAGCAACATTCTTCCTCCTCTCTACCCTATAAACGGAGCTCGCGGCTTCGAGGTTTGCTTTTTTGTCAATTACCCCAAATCATTGTCAGCAAATGGTGTAATCACTTGTTTTTCCGTTGAAGATAGCACGATATTAGTAGAAGGTGTGCCATAGGGCATAGCCGCATCAATAAATTGTTCTAATGTTTCTACTGAATAGGTCGCTAATTTAACAATATAGCTAATTTCCCCAGCCACTCGATAACATGCCAAAACATCAGGATGAGCATTACAAAATGAAGAAAGACTTTTACAATCAATGGACTTAAATAAAATAATGGCTTCAATCGTACGCTCCATCTTTTTCAGATTTACCTTTGCATGATAGCCCTCAATCACACCCTGCTCCTCTAGCTTTCTGATTCTTTCAATAACGGCAGGAGAGGATAAATGAACGGTAGTGGCTAATTCCTTCATAGAGATTTTGGCATTTTGCTGTAACTGCTGTAATATTTGTGTATCAATATGATCCATGGTCCATCACCTTTCTAAATAAATTATTTATAACATAATACCTTTTCAAATAAAGTTTTTTACCTAAAATCCATTATACAACGTATGTAATCTTTTCTCCCTTTTGTTTACAATAATATCAATAAAGGAGGCAAATCAAACATGAAAAAAATATTGTTACTATTAGCAAATGGCTTTGAAGCGGTGGAGGCAAGCGTCTTTACTGATGTGCTCG
This sequence comes from Lysinibacillus sp. G01H, assembly GCF_028872195.1. Classification (NCBI taxonomy): domain Bacteria; kingdom Bacillati; phylum Bacillota; class Bacilli; order Caryophanales; family Bacillaceae; genus Lysinibacillus; species Lysinibacillus sp. G01H. The sequence continues at coordinate 2,454,085 of NZ_CP118397.1, forward strand.
GCTGGAATAAGTGGGAAGGAGATGGTACAACAGATGTGGTTACGGTCGGCCTGCATGAACAGCTGCAATGCACCTGGAATTTTAAAGTCACTCCTGAAAAATTGCTCCATGAAATTGTATTAGAGGATTTTGATGCATTAGCGATTCCTGGAGGCTTTGAGGAAGCCGGTTTTTATGAGGATGCGTTTAGCGAGGAATTTCAGGCAGTTGTTCGCCACTTTGATGAACACAAAAAACCGATTGCAACAATCTGTGTAGCTTCTCTTATTTTAGGCCACAGTGGAATTCTTCAGCACCGTCAAGCAACAACCTATAATCATCCAACAAGTAAACGTTTAGCACAGCTAAAGGGCTATGGCGCAGCAATTGTCAACGAGCGTATTGTGCAAACTGATCATATCATCACCTCCTCCAATCCAGGAACAGCCTTTGATGTTGCCTTTCGCTTACTAGAAACTCTAACATCTGCTCCAAACACATCGAAAGTAAAAGAATTAATGGGCTTCCACTAAAGCATAAAAAAAGTAGGCTTACACCAATATACTTGGCATAAACCTACTTTTTGTATTATTTACTTACTGGTGCTGGTTCTGATGCACTTAAATCCATTTCCTTTGCATTGTCTAGCACATCTTTTGGAATCGTAATTGTAGTTACCGCATTGAAATCATGATATTTAATCGTTGTTTGCTGTCTTGTTTTGATCGAATTGCCTTCTACTTGCATCTTTAATGTCATATCCATAGCAATTTCTTCTACATCGAATGTTTCTTTATTAATCAATAATTTATATGTGAGACCATCAAAGGAAATATTGCCTAATTGTGCCTCTAGATCGGCTTCCATTCCTAAATCCATTGCGCCAAGCTGCTGCTTCACTAGCTCTGTGAATTTATCGCCAGAACCTTTTAATGTTAACTCATAACGGTTTGCTGATTCTACTAATGTGAAATCTTCAGCAAATGCTTGTAGCATTTCCAATTGTTCAGTTGCATCTGGCTGCATTCCTGTTTGGCTCAGTACATCTTCAAATAATTGTTTCGGGAACTTTACCCAGGCCTTTTGTTCTGCCTCATACATATACATACCATCTTTAGCCGTCATATACATTTTAATCGGCAAATTAATCGCTTCACCGCTTGTTGGATCTGTTAAAGCCATTGAACCATCAGCAAAGAATTGCATTGGCTCTGTAACAATTTCCATCTTCATGTTGCCTTTAGAATCCATTTTCATGGTTTCCTTACCATCGTTTGCCTCTACTGTCTGAGAGATCGTCATGGTAGCCTTCATGCTTTTTAGCTCTTTTTGCTTGGCTAATGTTTTCGTAAATACTTCCTCTAACAAAGCACTATCCTGTGTTGTAGTAGGCTGTTCTTCTGTTACTTGCTCCTCTTTAGGCTCTTCCTCTTTTACTTCCGTTGTAGGCTGTGTATCCTCAGCTAAGCCTAATGCGTTCACAATAAATGTTGCTAATTGACCACGTGTAACATTTTTATCTACACCAAATTCTGTGGCAGTAACACCCTTCGCAACGCCTGCCTCATACAGGGCTGTTACTGCATCTGCAAATGGACTATCTTGCTGTACATCTGTGAATGGACTTTTACCTTCTGCTGTTAAACCTGCAGCCTCTGCTACCATTACCGCCATTTGACCACGAGTAATTGTGTCATCTGGACGGAATGTATCATCCTCATAGCCTTGTACAACGCCAAGATTAACTAATGTAACAATCGCTTTATAGTATGGGCTAGATGAGTCGACATCCTTAAAATTCGGATTCTCGACAGCCGTATCCGTTGTAGTTAGATGAAATGCACTTGCTATCATCTTCGCTGCCTGTCCGCGTGTTACATCCTTTGAGGGCTTAAATGTACCATCTGGAAAGCCATTAATGATGTCTGCTGCATGCAATGTGGAAATACTATTAAAATGTGCATAATCTTCGCTCACATCTGAAAATGGACTAGCCGCCGATACAGGTACTACAGCAACAGCAGTAACCGCCATTGCAGCTGTTGCCGCTGTATAAAACTTATGTTTTTTCTTTGTCATAATCAATCGTCCCCCGTTTATGTAAAAATTTTATCCTTACCTATTAATTTTACCGAAAGAATTGGAAAAATGCTAGGTTCATTGGAAATTAAATTATAATTATCCATTAAATCCGTCATTTGGTGCTATTTATACATATTTTGGCCACTTCTATCAAACACTCTCTTAATAAATAAAAAAACCGACCTCCTAAGAGATCGGTTTTTATGATGATGATTACTCAGCAGCTTTTGCGCGTAGAACCATTTGTAGGATACCACCATGACGGTAGTAGTCTACTTCTACTTCTGAGTCGAAACGAGCTAAAGCTTGGAAAGTTTTAACTGTGCCGTCTTCAGATTTAGCAGTTACTGTTAAGATTTCACGTGGTTTTACGTTGTCAGTAATGTTAACAGAGATTTCTTCTTTACCAGTTAAGCCTAATGTATCAGCAGATTCACCTGGCATAAATTGAAGTGGAAGAACACCCATCATTACTAGGTTAGAACGGTGGATACGCTCGTAAGATTGCGCGATAACAGTTTTCACGCCAAGTAGGAATGTACCTTTCGCAGCCCAGTCACGAGAAGAACCCATACCGTAGTCGTTACCAGCAAGTACGACTAAGCCAGTACCTTGTTCTTGGTATTTCATACATGCGTCATAGATGTACTCTACTTCGCCTGTTGGCCAGTAAGTAGTGAATCCACCCTCTGTACCAGGAGCAACTTGGTTACGGATACGGATGTTTGCAAATGTACCACGCATCATTACTTCGTGGTTACCACGACGAGAACCGTAAGAGTTGAAGTCACGGATTGCAACACCGTTTTCAATTAAATATTTACCTGCAGGTGTTTCTTTACCGATTGCACCAGCTGGAGAAATATGGTCAGTTGTGATTGAGTCACCGAACTTCGCCATAATGCGTAAGCCGTCTAAGCCTTTAATAGCTTCTGGCTCTTTTGCAAGACCTTGGAAGAATGGTGGGTTTTGGATGTAAGTTGATTTGTCATCAAATGTGTAAAGAGACTCAGTTGATGTTTCAATTGCATTCCATTTTTCGTTCGCTGTGAATACAGTTTCGTATTCTTTTTGGAATAACTCACGGTTAACAACAGTACCTAATACTGCATTAACTTCTTCAGTTGATGGCCAGATATCAGCGAAGAATACTTCGTTACCATCTTTGTCTTTACCAAATGAATCTTTTTGTAGATCGATATCCACTGTACCAGCAAGTGCATAAGCAACAACAAGTGGTGGAGAAGCTAAGTAGTTAGCTTTTACAAGTGGGTGTACACGACCTTCAAAGTTACGGTTACCAGAAAGAACTGAAGTTACGAATAAGTCATTTGCTTTAATTGCTTCTTCGATTTCAGGTAATAATGGACCTGAGTTACCAATACATGTTGTACAACCATAACCTACAGTGTTGAAACCGATTTGGTCAAGGTATGATTGTAAACCTGAATCTTCAAGGTAACCAGTTACAACTTTAGAACCTGGTGCTAAAGAAGTTTTTACCCATTTCGGCACTGTTAGACCTTTTTCTACAGCTTTTTTCGCCACTAAGCCCGCAGCGATTAATACGTATGGGTTAGAAGTGTTTGTACAAGAAGTGATCGCAGCTATCGCAACAGCACCTGTTGGAATTTCTACATCGCCTTCAGCGAATTTCGCTACAGAAGTTTTTGCGAATTCATCTTCTGTTAAACCGAAACCTTGTGTACCTTGTGGTGCCACTACTGCTTCTTTGTAACGAGAACGCATTTGAGATAGTGGAATTAAGTCTTGTGGACGTTTTGGACCAGAAAGGTTTGGTTCGATTTCAGCTAAGTTTACTTCTAAAACATCTGTGTAAACTGGCTCTAATGTTGGATCGAAGAACATGTGGTTCGCTTTTAAGTAAGCTTCTACAACCGCAATGTGCTCTTCGTCACGACCAGTTAAACGCATGTAGTTTAATGATTCTTCGTCGATTGCGAAATAACCACATGTAGCACCATATTCAGGAGCCATGTTAGAGATTGTCGCACGGTCAGCTAGTGGTAATTTAGATACGCCAGGTCCGAAGAACTCAACGAATTTACCAACTACGCCACGTTGACGTAATACTTGTGTTACTTTTAATGCTAAGTCAGTAGCAGTTGTTCCGTTTGGAAGATCGCCAACTAATTTAACACCGATAACTTCTGGAATTGGGAAGTATGAAGGCTGACCAAGCATACCTGCTTCAGCTTCGATACCACCTACGCCCCATCCAAGAACGCCGATACCGTTGATCATTGTTGTATGAGAGTCAGTACCTACTACTGAATCTGGGAATGTTTCGAATGTGCCATCAGCATTTTCGTTTACGTGTACAACTGGAGCTAAGTACTCTAAGTTTACTTGGTGAACGATACCTGTTGCTGGTGGTACAGCACGGAAGTTATTGTAAGCAGTTTGAGCCCATTTTAAGAAGTTATAACGCTCAGCGTTACGTTCAAATTCTAGGTCCATGTTCGCTTGTAATGCAGATGCATTACCATATTTGTCAACTTGTACTGAGTGGTCAATAACAAGGTCAACTGGAATAGCAGGGTTGATTTTGCTTGGGTCGCCGCCCATTTCTTTCATTGCAGAACGAAGAGATGCAAGGTCAACAACTACTGGTACACCAGTAAAGTCTTGTAATACAACACGAGAAGGTTTGAATGGTACTTCTGCCTCTGGGTCAGCACCGTTACCCCATTTTGCTAATTCGTTTACGTGTTCTTCTTTAATTACATACGCATCATATTGACGTAAAACAGATTCTAATAATACTTTGATTGAGTAAGGAAGGTTTGAAACTTTTGCAACGCCAGCTTTTTCAATCGCAGCTAAGTCATAGTAATTGTAAGTTTTACCATTCACTTCGAATGATGCACGGCTGTTGTGTAAATTACCTTGTGCCATTTGCGGATCCCCCTAATATATATCTTTTTGAAAAGGCTTTAAAAATGTGTAGCATCTTTTCTCCAATACCCATGATAGCGCATTTATATTCATAAGTAAATTACATTAATATTATCTTTTTTGATAAGCATAACTTATGACCTTGGTTTCTATCCTGATGTTTTTAATTTTTTGATGTGCATAATATCAAGGTTTTGTATTAATGAAGGTTTCTATACCTGTCTAACGAAGCCTATCTAAATGTATTTAACTGGGGTACGATGTGGGGTACAAACTGGGGTACGCGGACTTTTTGTAAAATGTGTACCCCAGTAGAAAATAATACAACCTTCACCCGGACAGGTACATATTAATAGTAGAAATCATAACAAAAAATTATTTAGAAATACTTACTTCTACTTTAAGATTATAATTAAATTCTTCGCAGTTAAACAAAAAGATCCCACATAATATGGCTATTTAAAAACTATATTAATCTACATTTATATTACTGACAACACCTTCCAATATTGATACAATTTTATTATTACAACTCATACAAGGAGCAAATACTTATATGAAGAAACTCATTTTAAGTGCATCACTTATTCTTACACTAGCACTAACTGGATGCGGTGAAAGTGATTCCTCAAAACCAAAAGAAACTGTAAAGAAAGCATCATTAGAAGAACAAAGCAAACAATTTATAGATGAAAATTTAGAAGGGAAAACAATAGCGGATTTTACAAATAAACTACTAACTGTAAAAGATGAAAAATTGGTGGATATGATTATTCTTGGCCATAAAAATGGAAAACAATTTGAAGATGATTTTGATTTACTTGGTAGGAAAGCAACTGCTTCTGGTGTAATCACTGAATTTGTATTTGAAAGTTCAAATATTGGTCAAAAAAGAAGAAGAGAAGGTTCAACTACTGCTATACGTGCTGATAAGTTTATTATCTATATGGGCAATAGAGACATTGAAAACTACGAGTTCATTGATTACGATGAGCTCTTTGATAAAGATAAGAATAAAGAAGATTTTTTCCTTGGGGTTTATCCAGAAGAAATAACAAACTTTGCCATTGTTGATTTAGATCAAGAAGCTGAATTATCAGTTGGTCAAAAAATAACAGTCGAAGGAACAATTTCAAATTTCGTTTTACGTAAAGACTTTTCAGACGAAAGCCAAGTTGAAGAATTTAGTATATTGATAAATGACGCTATATTAAAATAAATTAAAAAAAGTCGCTCATTTTTAATTGATAATATTATATATTTTTAACATAGTTGTATATTCTACAAAAGAAAAGAAATAGCTAGAGAGCTACCGAAGTGTAGACCATATGAAGAATAATAAAAAATGACCAGGTACTCACTTTCAATTGAGTACCTGGTCTATTTCATTAGATAAGTTTCAATTCGTTTTAATTAATAACTAAAGCTAGCACCATAACTTCTAACATCAACATTTGATTGATTAGGTGTAATACTTACTCCGACAGGAAGTATTGAGATACCTACTGTACCTGATAATTTCTTATGACCATATTCGAACTTAATTGTTGCTTTACCTGAAGATGAAGACTTAATATAGAAAGTTTGAGCAATTGTGCCTTCATGAGTTTGGAATTTATTTAAAGATCCATTAAGATCAAACGAACCTGCTACTCCTAAAGATGGATCCCACGTTGACGGTGTAGAACTACTTGACATTAACGTAGTTCCTCCTGTTGAAGTATTGTATAAAGAATATGTTGAGTTAAAACCTTGAAGTTTACCAGATTGAGCTGGCATGTAAACACCAAGACTTGATGGGAAACCAATAGCTATTTTATCTGTTAAAGCCCAAATTGGTTTATTTAACCATCTAAAGTTTGCGTGTGCATAAAATGCATTGTAACCAGAAACAGTACTATTATTCAACTTTAACACATTACCTTTAAAACTCATATCTGCACTCGGAATATCACCAAAAGTTGTAACTTCTGATGGATCGTTTGTTACTTCATCAAAACTATAAATCTCTTCGAAACTTGTTAAAATTTCAGCCTCGCTATCAACTAAGAACTTTAGTTCTTCATACGGCATATTCTCAACTTCTGTCTCACTAAAATTCAATCCATATAAATAATTCTTTTCAGCATCGGTTAAAGATGGTTCACCTTCTGCGGCTTCAACTTGATGATTGAATCCCAACGTTAGTGCAAAAATGACACCTAAAAACATTAAAATACTATTTTTCTTCATTTCCCTACCTCCCAATTTTTTTACAATTTTTATTATATACATATTTTATCATTTTTGGATAAATAATTTAAATTTGAATAAAAAGTACTAGTTTTTTCAGAAGTATATTAGTTTATTATAATAATACATAGATAGGGAGGTTTAGATAATGGAGGCATTTTTTTCTTTCAGTTGCTTTTTTCTTATGCCAGTATATGGGTTTTTGTTTTGTTTCTATTTTATAAAATTAATAAAGAAATTAATAAAGGGACAGAATGATACAAATGTCGAAGCAACTGTTATGACAATTACGTTTATTTTAATTATATGGAGTATCAGTTATACCGTAGCAATAGGAAATTAATTAATAGTTTTTATGAGGGCACTTGATGTAGATTTTATTTTTCAGTGCCCCTCTTTTCTCTTAATTACTATTCCGCTGTGCAATGATAATTTTTAATCCTTCAAAATCACCACTTGTTATAGCGCCATTATCAAATTTCTCCAACCAAGATTTATCAATTAATTTTTTATTGACTGCTTGTTGAATATAATCTCGAACTGCAGCTTTTGCGGTTGTACTAGTGAATTTCATAATATCATCATCCTTTTCCGTTTGTTGTGGTTTATCCTCTACAATGAGCTGTACTCTTACAGCACTACTTGTTGGCACGATTACTTGTCCTTCTAACTTGTAACCTTTAGGCATTGACCAATTTGTAGGTATTTCAAAATGAGGTGCATCATACTGTCCAACTGGCCAATAGCCTCCCCAAGTAATCCCTAGCTTTTTAGCAATTGCCCCCACTTTTGATAAAGTAGAAATGTCGTATAAATTTCTAGGCGGTGCTATGGCAATATCCCAGGCTCTACGTGATGTATGATTACTATTGCGTGTCCAGGTAATTACTTGCCCTGGTCTTGTTCGACCTTGCTCATACAAATAATTTTGGCGCGTTTGGCTGCGGTATGTTTCTGTGATAAAAATGTCTACAATTCCAGCTTTGAAACATTCCTGGAACAATAGGCGACATGCTGTTTGAGCAGCTGCAGTTAATTCGCTTAAATCTCGACATGTTTGAGTTACGCTTGTCATTTGACTTCACCCTCTCCTGATTTATCCTTAACGATAGCTAAAATATTTTTTACAAAGTCAGGCATTGGCAAGCCCATTTTAGTACCGTTTTCCGTGATTGAAATGAATTCAAGGACACAAAATGCAATGGCTGCCCCATCCCCTGCATACTCGATGCCAGGTATTACAACAGACAATAAATAAACAGATCCAACTAGCATTAAGTAATAAATCTTGCGTATGATGCCGTTAAAGCCTGTACGACTGTTTAAATTTTGGTTAACAATTCCGCCCATAATACCTGTAAGGTAATCAATTGCCATAAAGCCAATCAAAACTGTAACAGCCATTCCTAGACCATCCACTGAATATGAAACGATAGTGCCTATCGTTCCACTCACTACAGCAATCCATTTTTCCATCTGAACACTTCCCTTTTAGAATAATAAAAAGGACACGCATATGGCGTATCCTTCGAATTCAACCCTATTTTAATTTTTGCGGTATATCAGCTACATTAACTATCATCTCAAGTATTGAGATTAAGAACGTTAGTGTTAATACAGATCTAGCAAATAAAGCTGTTATTAAATCATTCCCAGTTAAAAGCTGAACAAAAATTAACATTGCTAGACAACCATATAAAGAGGCCTTTAAAAAACATATAAAAGATAATAATTGTTTACTCATTTTAAGTTTGCTCCTTTCGATTTTTAACATTCTAATCGATAGGAATCTATATTTTAATACCAATTTTAAATTAATTAAAATTAATTAAAATTCTTTACCTGTAATTTCTTTGTACTGTTTAGGCGTGATTTCCCCAAATGGATTTTCTTCTGTTTTAACTGCTAATTTTAATTGCTCTGCAGTCACCCATTTGTACATAAAAGCGATTTGCCAAAATTGCATCATGAAACACCTCCTTTCAATGTCATTACTTCTAGCTTTAATTGAGTAACTGTTTGGCCAAGACTATTAATAAGAAGGTCTTTTTGAATCCCTTTAATCTTCTCTTGGGCTAATTGTTCGCCTAGTGATAATACTTGTTCATCTATGCTCAATCCAGTTCCAACCTTTACAGATTGGCCCATTGAGCCATCGGATTCACGCTGCTTATATTCCATAACCATTACTCAATCGCCCCCGATATTAAGTGGATTTTATGATTAACTGTCGCATCTGGACGTGTTGTAGAAAGTTTCAAAATGATATTGTCTTTCGGCTCTGTCGTTTCATGATAATACGTATCTTCGACAATGCCATTAGTGTTAGGCATAGGAGCTGTGTTATCAGCTGTTAGCGTTTCATACTGCTCTTGCTCGCCAGCTAATGTCATGGAAAGTTCAACTTTAAGATCCATATCCTCATCACGCTCAATGAATAATAAAACGCCCTTTGCAGATCCAGTAGGAGGTGTAACTTTGTACCTCGCCACAGCATGCAAAATAGGCGTTTTTACTTCATTCTTCTTTAGTTTTATAGTTTTACTTGTCTTGGCACCATAATTGTCAATTACCTCAACGACAATCGTATTTTCACCTATAACAAGTTCAGCGAGTGATACATCAAATTCCCAAGCACCACCTGGTCCACTATAGATTTCAACAGGGTTATTAGCATTTAACTTTTTGGTTACTTTAACTGTTGAATTTGCATCTTGATCAGATGAAGTACCACTGATTTTAAATTTGTCTGAATCGATAACTCCTACAGGTACAACCGCATCAATAAATAGTAGTGGTGCTCGGTTAGGCACAACATAAAATGTTCTCTCGATTGTAGCTGATTGTTCATTCTCGCTATCGACTGCCCAAATTTTTAAAGTGTGTGCTACACCTTCGGCAAGCGTTCCAGTAAGCACCGTTTCGCCATCGTACAGCTTACCATTCTTGAATGTGAGCTGCTTCGATAATGTTATTTGTGTCTGACTTAGGTTTGTTGCTAATACTTTACGCTGCTCACTGTTAATTTGATAGTAGACTGTGATTGATTGGTCTTTATCTGCATCGTAGGCATCGCCTGAGATGTTAATTGTGTCGTTTTCGTATAATGTTTGGTTGTTTGTTGGCGATGTTATCGTCACAGATGGCGCATTGTTTGTAATGATGTTACCTTTGAAATAAATGCCCTTCGTTGTTTGTTCATACATAATCGGTGCTATATCACCAAATGAGACTGTAAACGTTGGGTCGTACAGCACAGAAGGGCACTGTGTATTTGCGTCGAGGCGACCATCTACCTGTGTAGGTGCTCCGAAAACGCTACCGCGGTCTGTGCTTACCATCTGATAAACAAAATATCTGCTGCTTTGACTAGGATTTTGCCACGCAAACGTAATGACTACTTTGTTAGACTTATCCACTGATATAGTCGGATAGTTATGTTGACCGCTTGATTGGTTCGTTATCCTTTTGACAAGTTCCCACGTCGCACCGTCGTCTCTACTTCGCCCATAAAACACATTGTATATATTATTTATAACAGTATCGTAACCTAACCACGTAGCATGGAAATAACCGTCTTTATCTTTTACGCCCGTTACCTGTGTTTGGATAAAGCTAGTGCTGTTAGGATCATATGCAATTTTAAACGACCAACCACTATTAACATACATATGTGTCGTGCCAAAAGTCGTGTTATTTTTAAAGACGTATACACAATACACTGCGGCTGATGAATTAGATGGCATTAAACGTATACCACTAGTAGCGAATATAGTCACGAACCCTTTGCTATCAGTCGTTAGTCCTAGGTTTGTGTAGCTATAACGCCCGTCAGTTGTGATAGCTGTTGTAACCATTGTAGTGCTAGACCATGTAGTACCGCCGTTTGTACTCACAGAATGGTAAACATTTTGAGTAGGTGACGACCCTGACGACGACGCTATCCACGCTACATGCACAAATTTCGTTAGTGGATCAACGTATATCTGTATTTGCGTAACGGTTGCATGTGTCACATTATTAATTTGCTTAGTCGTATAATCCGTTAAACGTGTATTCTGCACCGTTAAGGCGTCGAATACTGTATAGTTCACTGTATTATTTGTGATTGAACGTGCTACTGCCACGTAAACTTTAGTGCCGTCACTCGCAATCGCATATGTGCCGATAGATCCCGTCGCTCCTTGACTGACCGAACATAAAGGCGTCCACGATACTCCACCATCCATCGACTTGAATAAAAATATCTCGGTGTTATCTTGTTTAGCAGCAGCTACTAACCAACCATTAGATAAACGTGTAATTTTATCACCAAAATTTGCCTTGCTGTACGCTGAATTGGTAATCACACCAGGCCCTAACGGCCCAACTGCCGCACCTTTCACGTACCAATACCCGTCGGTATGGCGTCCGTTCGCTGGGTACGTGCCGTCCTCTGCTGGAATCTTCGCTTGCACCAGGGCACCTTTTGAGTAGGTTGTATTTTGTGAGTTTTCGGACGCGTATTTGATTTCTAATGTAGTGTCTACACTATCATAACCTGCAACACCCGACTGCAAAGCTACTTGTCGAACAATGCTTTGTGCGTTAGTAGCAGGTTGAAAGAACGATGCCCCTGGCGTTATGGGTGCGCCATGCGCCCATGACCCTGCCGTTGTGTATGTGTTTGAACTTCCATCGTGAGAATATCCGCTAGGTTGTCCAGAAAATGACCCTTTTGCAAATCCACCTGCAGGGTGGGTTTTCCACGGTGCATTGTCCGCCCTATAGGTATTACTTATCGCCGTAAACTTATCATAATAATACTGTGCCATCCTTATACCACCTCCACTAAATCAACACTAAATGTTTGCCAATCACCGACACCCATTTCAGCATTGACCGTATCAATTGAAACATTACTACGAGCCACTTTAGCACCCTTTTTGTACGTATTTTTCAGGGCTTGCACCTTGATAGTATTTGTTCCTACCTCAGTGATCACTACGTCCTCTTTCGCCACATCATCAAAAATAGTGACTTGCGTAAATGGTGTAAAACCATCAACACTAGCCACTGTTAAAGTAGTTGTACCTATTGCCGCAGACTCGATAATGTCCGTTAAGGCTTTATCCAAGCTAATTTTGTTTGTGCTGCCGTCTAAAGGATCAGCAAATGTCCCAGAGTTCCCAGGTACTCGCCCGTCCAATTCCATCTGGATCTGCATACGTTGCATTTGACGAGCTTGTTCTATCAAAAAACGGTATGCATTATAAAGACCCCACTCAAGATTATTTCCATATTCCGCCCAAAAAATCGTGCCCTCTTCTAGCACTTCACCAGTGTTGGGGTCAGTTAAATCATCCTCCCATTCCACTCGTTTATATGGATTTGTTTTAAAATTCAAAGGAATTTCTCCTGTCATAAATTCAGCCATTTACTTCCACTTCCTTTGCTTCAACAGTGAGAGGGAATGCAATGGTATAGCCTTGCGCTCCTTTTTGGTAGTTCATACTTTTCACATATAGCTCTCGACCCATCGAATCTACTAAAACTACTCGAGTAATTAGACCTTTTTCGGTTGTTAATTTCACATATTTTCTCAATCCATAACGATCACTAGTATGTGAAATAGGTTTATCATAAACCACACCATCAATTGTTACCTTTGCCCCAACTACCAAATTACTTAAAAATGCTTCTGTAAGTTGTATTAATAAAGGCTGTATTTCGCTCACACTATTCCACCTCCTGCTCTAAATCGGCCACAAACACGTGCGCGAAGTAAAAAAGCATACGATCCATCTTGTATGCTTATTTTTTCTTTCCCTATGATTGCTGATTTTGAAGCTGTTTTAAATCGGCCACATATACGATTATTGTTAAAATTCCAAGCATATGTTCCAGCGATCAACACTAAAGAATCCTTAAGAGCAAGTATTGTCGCCATCAAGTCGATATTTAAAGGCACGATGCGCTCAATTATATTTATTACCTCTTTATAGTACATGGTATGCTCCACATCAATGGCTACTTCCATTTCGAAATGATCAATGTCTAGTAAAATTTGATGTTTATTTTCACCCAATAAATTAGTAAGAACCTTAATTAAGTGTTCAAATACATAGGGCGCTTTATCTTGCATACGAGCAAGTAATCTTAGCTTGCGAAATTTCAATGTTTCACTTTTCAAGTCCGCACGAATCCCGAAATCTTTTTCTCTCATCGCAACAGCAGTTTCGCTTGATGTTAATATAAACTGATCATTTTTCACATCAAAAAGAGCTTCGTCAAGTTGGTCCCAACTTGCTGTAACTGTGTTGGACATCTCACGAAACTCTCTAATACTTCTATAGTAAGGCGGTAATTCCTCTAAAAAGGGATTGGTCATGTACTCACTTCCCTCAGTATTACTTGTGAGAGAACAGGGATATCTTCAATCAAATTGATGTTCTTATCAAGACCATTTAACGTGGTTGAAGCAATATCCTCTACTCCTTCGATTTCCAAAAGTCTCGCTTCAATATGGGTAATCCGCACATTTATGTCTAAATCCTTATACCAAATTGCACGTAGTTCTGCAAAATATTCTTTTAAAGTTTCATTTATTTGTGCCTCGATTTGCCCAATAGTTACTCCATTAAGAATTAGTTCACTTTCAACAACAATATCATTTTTTCCTACACCTTCCACGGTGACTCCATGGCCAATAGGTGCCGTGCCGTAGCCCTCACCTTTAAACTCGATTGGATCTATAATCTCTTGAACATAGGATACAAACTCTGGTGTCGGTACATTAAAATCAGAATCAATAATAATAGCCTTTACTGTTCCCCCTCCAAATGGCGCACGCCTTAAACGAACACCACCTACACCTTGTATGGCCCTTAACTTTTTCTTATAATCAGCACGATTCCCTCCAAAAGCTTTCTCACGAATATGGTCTAAAAACTTTTGATAAAGCGATTCGTCTGTTTCATCATCTTCACCAGGCACAAGGACATCTGCTAAAACCGCTTTCCCTAACTGATTGTTTGCCTCTAAAGGGAGCATTTCACCATAATCTTTATTTCCAACGGATCCAGCTGTCTGAGCTTCGGCTTTAAATTCACCCGCTTCTATCCGTTCAATTATCGTATATACAATTTCATCTAAACGATATTGACTACTTATTGACACATCAAGTGGTTGTCCATCAGCATCTGTAAACAAAGCACGACGAATAGCCTTACCTGCTTTTTTTCGCTCAACTCCATGCTCATTTACACGCTTTTCAAGATCATCACCGTCTGCCGTAGCAGCAAAAGTGCGACGATAGAGCACAGCCATATCCCAATAAGTCTCAGCAAGTTTCAACGCTGATGGAGCAAGTGCATCGTATATGACACTACCCTCTCGCTTATCAACGTCATCTGGAACCCGTTCAAGCAATGCTGTTAAGATACTATCAAAAGATTGAGCTTCTAAGTAATCAAGCAATTCTTATCGCCTCCTTCAAGAGACTTACATCACCATAAATAGTACGAGCAGTAAAAGTCACTAATACATCTTCCTTTGAAGTAAATTCAAGGCTGAAATTTTCTAATGATGTAATACGCTCATCTTGTAGGACTGCATCATGAATACGCCTAGCTAAGTCCCCTCTTACATACAATTCATCATAACCAACCATATTCTGAAAACCATAGTTATTTGTGTAGATAAGATGTTCGAAGCGGATGGTATTTAAAGCTTTGAAAATTGCTTGTTCCATTGCTTTCTGACCATCAATAAATCCTGTACAACACCCTTTTTTGAAATCCAAGTGGTATGTTCGAGTGGGTAATTCAACGGCTTCGATTACCTCAATTTCTGGTGTTATTGTTATTGCCTCTGTTGGGACTACCATACACTATCACCTTCCTTATATCTGTCTGATACAAAATATTTTTGACCGCCCTGCACTCTATGGAGCACAACTTTATCAGCAATTTTAAGTCCATCTTCATAAATAAACTGTGCATACTTCATCTCGTACTTTTCATAAGGATTAGGTGCAGATTCACCTATATTTTTCCGAGTAGAACTTGCTTGTTTCAATGCATCTCCCATACGGCCACTAGAAAAATTTTGTGTATGTTCATAAGCAAGCGAAACTATACGTTCATGCCTTGTCAAATGCTCTGCAACAAGCAAAAACTCATCCGTTAAGATGAGCTTGGAATGGACTTCTATTTTAAGTGGCTTCGATTCAATTACTTCACCTACAACGATATTGACTGGATTGGATGCTTGGAAGGCAGCCATGGCTGTTGTTTTGATTAAATCTAGTAAACTCATCATATCACCTTTAATTCTATTGACATTGTATGGACTTTAGGTGTCCAATCATGGGTGCAAGTATCCACCAAAAACAATTGTTTTAACCCTAGCTTTTCGATGAAGATAAACACCATTTTGCCTGCTCGTACACGCCAGTCACCTAAACATTTCAAAGATAGTTTCTTTTTTTCTTTATTGTGTACAGCTAGTAATGCATCTAACAGACTCTCAACTTGCGCTTTCGTCATATTTTCATCTACTTTTTCGTAATACTGTAATTGTCCCCATTTAGCGATATTGTTACTATCCTGCGCTATAAATACCCTTCTCTTTGATGCCTTTTTATCATCTAAAACGAGTTTAATGCGATTGTAACTATCATCTATAGAGATGGAATAATCATAATCATACAAAAGACTATCTTCACCTATATAAAAATCAGTAGGTGGGATAATTAAATCTTTAATATTATGAAGCCCAAGCGAGCCAAAATCGTCCATGAAAACAAAACTTTGGTTGGTTGCTACAATAGCCGAATCAATATACTTCATAATGACATCTAAGGCTTTTTTATCTTCCTCTATCATTGCTGGTGCTTTATAGCCAGTCTTCGTAGATACACTTAATTTTAATTTAGCTTGGCTGCATATTTGAGCTATAGCAGCCTCGGATTGCATTGATTTCATAACAAATGTGTCATTGTACATTAAATATCTCAGTTGGTCATAAGCAGTAATCTTAAATTCGCTGCTTTTTCCCAATTCAGCTTTAAATGAATAACCATAGAAAATTTTGCGCTTTTCATCAGTCACTCTTACAATCGCACCAGATACAACTTTATTTTCGAGCGGCTTAGGATTTAACAGATTAACATTCAGTTCAGAAGCTTTTCCTGTTTTTTCTGTTTTCCAACTAATTGACGTGACAGGAACTTCATATATCTTTCCATCACGATTGTCGATTAATACTTCTATACCTGTCACCTCATTTCTTAGCTGTCCACTCAGGTGGTATTTTTACTTTTAGGCCAATAGGTAATTTTCTTAACTCACTGTCCTTTATTCCATTCAACGATTGTAGCGCCTTGTAGTTTGCTCCATTTCCGGTATACTTTTGAGCTATCTTCCAAAGAGAATCCCCTTTTACTAAACTATAAGTCTGTGGAACAGGTTTAGGATTATCTCGCGGAGCTTCCTTTTTCGCAACTGTTACAGGCTGCTTAGTGGCCGCTCCCTTTTTAGCAGCATTCTTTTTTACTACTTCCATCTTTTTAAAACCAAACGGCACATGTTTTTTAAAAGAAATCGTGTAATCTACATCTTCTGTGCCAAATTGATCCTTTGGTTCAAAGCTTTCAATTGTCACCAATTCATTAACGGAAAAGGAACCACCAACATAAATAAAGCGGATAACCGTTTCTGCGGCCATCCACTTGTTTATCTGGTCTATATATATCTGAGGCTCTTTGAATTGAGTTTCTGCATAGTGTGTATCATCAGCAGGGAAAAATGATGAGAATGCAAACTCTGTTAGTTTCATTGGTTTAGGTACATTAACAGTTCCCTTTTTAGCGATGGAAAATTCTTCACCATCGGCGGTATTTTTAAAAGGGAGTTCAGGCGGATTTACAGGTATACGAAAGCCCTCGGTATCATTTTTAGCACTAAGATAGATGCCTATCATGTATATACCCCCTCAACTGAACGATCTTGCTCATCTTTTAACCACTTAACAATTTGTTTGATTAGTTCCTGTAAGTCCACATCCTTATGAATATCACCTGAAAATTCAATTTTAGGATCACTTTTAATATGCTGTACTATGGTTTTGTTATTGTTGGTAATTGGTGAAGCGGAAACATTTTCACGGATGTCTTTTGACACTGCAACGTCATCTCTTGACGGAGAGGTTAATGTTTGGGATACGAGATCATTAATTTCCGTTGTATTGCCGCCTACCCTAGACAAATCACCAAATTTATTAAGCATCTTCTCCATTTTGCTACCTGTGGTATCCTCAAACTTATTATGGACCTGTAAGTTTGGTGTTAAAGAAACAATGTTATTAATCGCCTTACCCTCTGCTATATCTTTAAATATCTCAAGATATTCGTCTGCAAGGTTTATTTTGTCCTCAATCTTTTTGACCTTATCAAGCTTACCACCTTTTAATTTTCCTTTGTCTGGATCTCCTGCTGCACCTAATCCAGATTCAGAAGGAGCGGTTTTTACAACGTCGTCCATTAAGCTTGCTTTATCAAGAAAAGGATTTTCTTTATTTTTATCATTTTTACCTAATCCTGCTAAACTTTTTGCCTTATCAACTAAGCCACTCACTTTATCAGCAGCGCTCATCATACCGTCATATGCCCATTCGTTTGCTTTATTAAAAGTATCTGGGATACTAAAGAGCTTGGTCTTAGACAAACTAACTACGTTTTTATCACTGGTTGGAGCTTTAATATTTGCAGCAAAGTTCTGCCAATGTTTTGTAATAACATTTGATTTACCAGTCTGTAACTCACCTATTTTACCGAAATTAACACCAGGTATTTTATTAACTAAGGTGATTAATCCATTTACAGCCTTGATAGCAATGTTAACGCCTGCAACAAAGGCATTTCCTAACGCTGTTGCAGCACTATCAAAACTCCCTGTCATAGCTGACATATTTTCGACTACCATCATAACCAAATCATAAAATAATTTTTTTACTGCATAAACGGGATCAATAAATAAATTAATAAAGAATTCGGCAAAAATTGTTAAGAAATTTGCTATATTTATAAATTGATTAAGGATATAGGCTCCTAATGCTGCGAAAATGCCTGCTACAAACCCAACTACCGTGGCAGTCTCTTCACCCCACATAACCATGGCCATTACTACTAAGGCAATTACTGTAATGATGGCAATAAGTACCCACGTTATTGGATTTGAAAGAAATGCAGCATTTACAACCCATTGTGCCGCTGCCCAAGCAAGAGTGGCTACTCTAATTAAACCTAATATTGCATATTTAGTTGCTAGTATTGCTACTATTGATCCTATAATCGTTCCTAAAATAACTAAAATAGGTACCACCAAACTAGCATTATCATACATAAACTGGCCTATAGCCCCAATCATGTTATACAATACCTCAAGAATCGAGAATACAAATGATAGCCCTGATACAAAAAGATTAATAAACACCATTGCATGCCCTGCTAAAGTTCCGAAAGCATTGGAATTTACAAATTGTCTAAAACGTACGAATAACGGCTCGAAAGCTCGCTGTGCCCAGTTATTCAAGACTGTCATAGCATCAGCAAATGTCAGTGGCATTTTATTGAATTTGTCTTCAATTTCCGTAGCTGCAGCAAATAAAGATTTTTTAATAATATCAGCAGTAATTTCACCATCTGACGACATATCCTTCAAGCCTTCCATTCCAACACCTGTAGCATCAGCAATCGCTTGGCCTAGGAGCGGAGCATTTTCCATTATTGAACGAAATTCATCGCCCTGTAGTCGCCCTGAAGCCATCGCTTGTGTCAATTGGTACATACCTGCTTGTTTCTCTTGTGTCCCCGCTCCTGATACGCTAAATGATTTATTCATAAGCTCTGTAAAACGTAAAGCTTCATCATTGCTTGCAAAAGCATCTTTAGCTAATAGATTTAACTTAGCAACACTTGACGCTGTATCGTTATATGAACTTAAACTTCGTTGAGATGCCCTATAAATCTTGTCTTGCAACTCCTTCTGGGTCTGCAATCCGTCGTTAATATTAGCTAAACGGGCATTAGTATTTGAATAATTATCAGAAGCTTGTGTAAATTTACTAAACCCGTTAGTAATGCCTTGAATAGATAGGTACGCAGTTGTAAAACCCAATAGATTAGTTAACAATATACGTACGCTACTGGTGGCCGAATTCGCACTATCTCGGACTCCATTTAGACTATCTCTTAATCTATTTCCTGAAGTTTGCCCCTCGCTACCTGCCAACCTAGCACTTGATCTTAAACGCTCAAAAGAAGCACTTGCACTTTCTATGTCTCGCCGAGCTCTCTGCAAACTGCGCATATCACTAGCTCTATTAGATGCTGTGTGCATTTGTTCCATTGCCCTAATGGTACTATTCATTGCTTTCATCATTTTTTGAAGAGTGCCAGTCATTTTATCTGTTAATGACATTGTTGTGCGTACAGACAGTTTAATCGTCCTCCTCTCTAGCCAAAATAAAAAGCACTCAATAAGAGTGCTTAAAACATTTTTTGCATCAATAACTTATAAATTTTTTCATTAACTTCAATCAAACTTTTCTTGCCATCTTTGAACTCAATAACCAATGTATGTGTACCTTTATTTTTTGCAGATAAGCCTGCTAAGAGTCCGACAGGTCCTAATAATGCTCCGCCAACTAATCCCCGAGTCACGCCGCTTACTGCACTTTTTCTATGTTCTTCCGTAATTAATTCATAAGATTCAACAGTTTCTTTATTTAAAGGAAATTTTTTAGTAAATCCTGTGAATAAAAAAACCTCTTCTTTACTGAAGAACCCCTGTTGGCCAATCATTATGTTTTTTCCTTCGTAATCTCCCGCAAGTACCTTATTTTGAGCCATGTGTATCCCTCCTCATACACAAATATACATAACTCGGAGGGATTTCACTATACTGTATTGGCATAAATCTACTATTTCTTAGCCGCTTCTGCCTCTTTTTCAAGCTCTATGTCCAAACTTGCAATGATAAACGCCCTCTCTTTACGATCCATACTTAAAAAGCTATTGGGCAGTATATTGAACCGATGTAGCGCAACATGTGCATAGAAAGCTAATCCGTCACGCTCATCCTCACTGCCCTGTATTAGTTTTTTGCTTCTTCTATTTCATCTTCTAAAGCATGATCTAAACCACTAATCTCTGATACTTTTTCAGAAATTTGAGATGCTTCTCCAACCCAGAACATTGCACCAAACAATTGCTCAGCACCTTTTACTCCATATGATTTTTGTAGTTCAGTATCATTTAAGTCTGGATAAATAATTGAAGCTACACTAATACCACGGTTGTAAGCGACTGGATCAAATACACGCTCTTGGCGCCCCTTTCTACCAGGCTTATTTTTAAAGCAGCGGTCATTAATTAAATCGGACTCCGCTGATGTTAAAGGACGTAATTTAATTGATTCTGTAAATCTTTCTAATTTCAGTTCTACTGGATCTGCCTGACGTACATTTTCTTTCATAAAAGCTTTAAAATTACTCATTTATAAGTTCCTCCTTATTGGATAACACTGAATTGGTTTAAGATTTCAAAATCATCAAATGTAAATGGGAATTCGTCTTTTAATGTATCAGCGCTATCTGCATCAAGCATTGCCAATAGGGTTTTGTCTGGTACAATGTTTCGAATATCTACTGTTTGTTTACCAGCTGCACTTGTAATATCTGCGTTGACGATTGTTGCATCAAACATCGGTGACTTCCCTGATCGCAAATAATCCGAAGCCATGGCGCGAATTTCTGGACGATGATAGTACATAGTCATCTCTCCAACACCTTTAGCTCCAACAATTTTCGAACCTTCCATACGAGCATTTAGACGCTTTACTTCCACCTTGTTATATTCTACTTCTGCTTTAAACTTTAGAATTTCTGCAATTTCAAATGTTTGACCTTCAATATTAATAAACACCAAGCCCTCACGTGAGGACATAGCGTCTTTTGTTTGCATAACGTTTGGTGCCATCAAGCCTTACCTCCTTCTTATTTGCACTCGACACGCATATATAATTTTTCCATGGCATCAATAAACTTGATACCTAATACTGCTAAGACTGCATCTTTTTCATCGCCCTGTTCAATCACAACATCTTCTGGCATGTATGGATCAATTACACCTAGTCTTACAAAAGGATCAAGAACAGTTTTCATAAGTTGTTTCTTAAATAAATCTCGGCCATTCGCATCATTATTCACTTTACCAATGAAGTATTTACGGAAAATATGACGAGCGTTGTTCTCGATAATAGACATGCCACGATCAATCTTCCCCTTCCGGAAATCCTGATTTTTTTTCGGTGTGAATGAACGGAATGTGTTAATATCTTGCTCCACCACAACCTCATCATTATTGAATGAATAGACAATATGGCCGTCTTTTAATGCTTGAATAATTTCATCATTGGTCATTGTTTCTGCCTCAATAGCTCCTGGATATGTCGCATAGGTAAGCGATCCTACTGTTGAAGCGGCAAATGCTGCAGCAAACCAATATACAGCATCTTTTGCTGTTAGCACTTCTCCACCATCCAAAGTGACGCCATTTTTAATGGATACGGCACTCTCATGGTCTGCTACATTGTAATTGTTCGTTACAAAAGTTACCCTCTTTCCAACCTGTTCACGAAACTCTTTTGATTTTAAAGACAATAAAGCTTTTGTAGTATTGTCATCAGTTCCGTAAGCAACAACCTTAAAATTTAATGTATCTAATGCAGAAGCAAACTCTGATATAGATTCGTTTGTAGCTGCTACTGTAGTTCCACCAACCAACGTCAATGTGGCATCTCCTGTTGGTAAAGATCCGCTGAACACTACATAATCATTTGATTTTAATTCTCCGAAAGTGGACACCTTTTGAGAGTCAACTTGAATAGCATCAAAATATGTTTTTACTGTTGTAGAGCCATCTAACCCTACTGTTGCAGTGACATGAATCTTGTTACCGTCTGTACCACCATATTTCGCAGTTACAGTAAAACTTTCGGCAGTTGCCTTTGCTTTCTCACCTAATCCATTTAAGTTGTAAAGAAAGATGTTACTAGTAGCTTTAAATGCCTCACGAACTGGTAAAATAGCGTCTAGTGATTTACCAAATAAAGCCCGAAATTTAGTGTTAGAAGAAAGTTTAATAAACTTCCCAACTTCTCCCCAATCGAACATTACAGGTATTACTAGAGCTCCATTTGAATCTAGCCCCATCGTATTTAAGCTATTAGTTTCAAAATTGATATACGCATCTGGCCGTACTTTATTTTGTGTTTCCCACATGCCACCCATTAAGCTCCAACCCCTTTCTTTTTCCACTCATCGACCAATTTATCAGCTTCATTTTTAGTATAGTTTTTACCATCTTCAAGCACTACCTCATACTCTAAACGAGCTTTTGTGGAAGAAGCGGACTCTAAAAAAGCAACCTTAGAGAACTTTTTATTCTCCGGCTGCTTCTTCGTGTTCGTTTTGTTTGTCGTCTCTTGTGTCAAAATTAACGCCCTCCAATGTTCTCATTTTCACTTCTTCTAATATGTCGTGTAGACAAGCTTTGACTTGATATTTAATTACAAGCGTTTCATCTACTATTTCACCATCAATTTCATGTACGTGAAACCTGTCAGCGAGGTATTTAAAGTTGTTTTGCACGACTTCTAATACATTTAGGCATTCTTCGTCTATATCGTCTGTAGCAGGGAAATAGACCATGCTAAAAGAATAGGCTCGATTGGCTTGATACTTCATGCCTCGTTCTTGACGTACATTAAAAATACGTACTAAAAAAGCAGGTGCTTTTAAGCCCTGCTTCACTGGTTTATCGTACACTTTCATTGTTGGGTAAAGAGAACGTATTTGCCTAATTGCAAGTGTCTTAATGCCTTCTGTTACATTTACATCACTCACCTAGAATACGCCTCCATTCTTTCTCTATTTCACGCTCCCACATTCGTGGTGCCAGCCTTTCCATTTCTTGTTCTGTCAGTTCTAACATAAACTGTCCATCAACAAACCCTACTGTACTGCCAGCTATTACAATACGGTGGCCTTTCTCTACAAAAAGTGCGTATTCTACATTGTTATAGATAATAATTTTGTACGTATCGTCTTGCTTAATGATGTGATACTTCCAGTTATTGCGTAAATCCCCTGTATCAACAGGCGTGAGCATTTTAACTTTACGAATGGCTAATTGAGCAATTCTTTCTGCTACTTTTTTATGGATCTTACCAGATGCAATGGTGAGCTCTTTCATCTTTTCTGCTAGTTGTCTTACTTCTTCAAATTCAAAGGCCATTAAGCATATACCTTCTTCTTCAAAAGCACTTCCTGATGTGTTACATAAAGAAAAGACTCTTTAGCTGATGTAAATTCATCCGACATTACTAGCTCACCATCTTCAAATAACTGAACCGTTATTTCATCCCCTGCTAAAATATCAACGGTTGAAGAAAGAAACAGCTTAGCATCATATAGAATCTGATTTACTTCTCCTTCCACAGTATTATTAAGTGTCTGCATTCCTACTGTAGATAAACGGCAAGGCACATTGGCATGCTTTGTAATCCATTTCTGTCCGGTTGAACTATTAGGCTTTTCATACTCTTCATACCGCTTCACTGTGGCCACTCGATCATACATGAGCTCAACAGACTTTGTTGCTGTAGCCAATAGCTTTCGAATGTTCAATCTACCACCTCAATTTCCGGAAGCGGTTAAGCTGAGATGTGTAGTTAGTGAGTATTTGGATCGTCATTTGTTCACTTGTCGTTGTACTGGTACCTAATTCAACAGTGACATCGCCCTCTTTGACAGATTTAGCAACAGCAAAATCAGATGGATTCATTGATTTCATTTCATAGTTGATTAGATCAAGTGTCATATTCGCATGCACGAATTTTATGTTGTCCGGAATATCACTTCGGTTACAATACGTTTTAATCACTTGAGCAACCTCTTCAATTTTTAGAAGTAGCTCCTCTGCAGTAAATGTATCTGGTTGAACTTTACTTTTTACGATATCAAATACGTTCAAGTTAAAACCTCCTATTCAGTAGGTTCCGTAGATTTCGTACTGCGTTTCTTCGAAGCTTCTACTACTGATAAGATTTCAAAACTAGGATGCTCTGCGTGTTCACTAAGCACCTCTAATTCTTCACCAACTTTATACACTTCGTCATCATAGCGTACAGGGAAGCTGTTCTCTTTGACTTTCACAAGAGTTTTCATTTAGCAACCTCCTTATATAGTTTGAGCTTGGAATACGTTATCGGCAGCATGGAATGATGGAATAGCTGTAGCGGCTGCTTTCGTCCAAGTCGAAACAGGGTCTTGTCCTTCTTCAAACACCATAGTAATGATTTTACCTACGCTCGACACGTCTGCACCTTCTCGCAACATACGGCTTTCTTCTGGTGTTGGACCATATAACGTTTCACCTAAAGTTCCATCACCAAACATGACAAATTTGTCTTCATCAAGGTAACGATGTGATGTATAAGATCCATTGGCAGCTTGCTTACGATACTTTGCATCATATACTGCAATGACAGGCAAATCATGTTGTTGTAAAAAAGAGTTTAAATCTTGTCGAGTTGGAATACGACCTGAATCTTTACCAAATAAAGCAGTAATAATTTTAGCATTTCTTAAAATTGAGCGAAGTATTTTAGTAGAAGTTAATGCACGTGTGGGTTTATCAGTTAAAGTATCTGCCCAACGTTCCATATCACCGATAATATCAGCTGAATCAGCTGTCCATAGTCCAGCACCACTTAAAGTTTCTTGGTGGTCAAGCGGCACATGGTAATTGACAGACATATTAAGTCCATTTTCATTCAACATTACTTTACCTTTTGATAACGCTTCGATACGCATTAATTCAACACGGGCGCGTACACCATTCACAAGTGTATCAACATCATTAAATACATTTTGCATTAAGTAATTCTTTTCAGCTTCATTGCGAGGTTGAGCCAATGCAATTAAATCTTTCTCAGTAATTTGCATTTTACGTTTAATATAGGCTGCCTCTAAAGCTTGCTTAGAAGCTTCCCGACTACCAATTTCAGCCTCTGTGTCAAATGCATGTACTGAAGCAATTGTCGGTAATGAACTTCCACCTTTAATCATGTCAAACTCAAGCGTAGAGTGCTTAACCTCTGGGAAAAGTGTTTCTCCTAGTAACGGCTTATACTCCCGTGTTTTTGAGTAATCAAGCATAGTTTTTTGATTGAATAATTCTAATACATCTGGCATATTCGTTTACTCCTTTCAAATGGCCGCTATTAACGGAATGTAATATTCTTTAAAGCTGTTTTCGCTTCTTCTGAAGGTGCCGTGTGTAACCGAGCTTCTAAAATGTAAGCTTGATCAATTAACGAACCAGGTTGTGGTCCGTTTGTTACATCCACATCGGTATACAAAATACCTTTCGCAGTACCGTCATTTGCAGGTAGTACTGTCCCTGCTTTAACAATCTTTTTACCGTTTGAACCTGCAACTACGCCTACATCACTTACCTTATACGTAAACGATTGCACCTTTGATGATGCTAAAAAATTTACACGTTCTGCTTTTTGTACATTACTTACATATGGCATATAATGTCCTCCCTAATCCCAAATAGATTTTGATTCACTTGACTGACTGCGTGTATTTAATTGTTGAGCGATTTGAGCACTGATTGATGTAGATGGTTTATCGTCAGTTTTACCTTCACCCGGTTTAGTTCCCTTTGGTAGCGGCTTTTCCTCAGTTTCAGGTGTAAATAAAAAGGCTTTAGATTCGCGCAGTGTTTTAATCTGCTCATCTAAGCCTTTTTTTACGTTACCTTCTTCGTCCAATTCAATTGTTGATTTATCAATAAGACCTGTAACGAGGTCCGTATCATGTACTTTACTAACAAGCGCTAATTTCAAAGCACTTTTAAGTTGGGTATCCTTGATTTTCGCTTCATATTCAGCCTTGTCATTTTCGTTTTGTTGCTGCAGCTCTTCAATTTTTGTCTGTAACCCAGCTGCATCAATTTTTTTCAAATCATTTAGCTGAGTGTCACGTTCTTTCAATTGAGTTGTTAGGTCCTTTACTTCGTTGATTTTATCGTCAAGACGACTTTTAGGAACCATGGTGCCAAAACCTGCTATTACTTTATCTGCCTGTTCCTCTGATAAACCTAAAGCAATTAAATCTTCTTTTTTCATCGTATAGCCTCCTATTTCGCATTATCGTAGTACGCACGATAGGTTCTTGCTTTGAATCTTTTACGTCTGCAAAGCAAAAAAGACGCAGGATCAGCTTTATGCAACATACTTTGCTTCCCATTCTTTATAGTTCATTTTCTTAATCCTACCGTTAGCAGAATTTCGTGTTTCATAAGCCATATACTCAGCTTCATCAAAAAATGGAATCGTCGTAGTTCTGCAACGCGCATGAAATGGGGGTGCATTAGTACCTGGCTTGTAATCCTTCACAAAGTAAATATTCATATCCTGCTCTTGGCAAATTTCAGATGTGCGATTGTCCAAAGTAGCAAAGATTTGA
This sequence comes from Lysinibacillus sp. G01H, assembly GCF_028872195.1. Taxonomy (NCBI): domain Bacteria; kingdom Bacillati; phylum Bacillota; class Bacilli; order Caryophanales; family Bacillaceae; genus Lysinibacillus; species Lysinibacillus sp. G01H. Next base: position 2,480,881 of record NZ_CP118397.1, read on the forward strand.
TAACGTTCCAGATCCGCTTCAGTGTATGAGTTATTAGCGGCAATGTTATGAAAGAAGTTAGCTTCTGTTCTTACCAGTGCCTCTGCTCTACTTAATACCACGTCAGTAGCTTTGCTGATTGCCCTTGATGTTTTACTAAGGGAGCTTCCTTGCCTAAATGCCTTTTCTAACTCCTTTCTAATCGTAACCATAGTTGCCGCTTCATGGCCCCAAATGCGCTTTGAAAACTCCTTACCTGACCAGTTATAGGTGAGTACTTCTTTCATAACGCTATCCGTTAACCTAGTGACAGGCTGATAAACAGCAGTGAATGTGGCAATGTCATATAAACCTTTATAATAAGAGTTTTCGTATACTTCTGTTAAACCTGTATACGTATAAGCCTGTAACCCTTTCGCACCACCATATAACTCAAGCATCTGCAATTGAATCTGTAAATGGAGCATCTCTAATCTAGAGATACGTGCACGATAGCCAATTGCCTCTAATATACGATCGTATTCTGGATTCCCTGACAAGGAAAGCGCTTTGTATTGCTGCAATGTAATATTACGAAAATCTTTTAACTCTTTGGCCGTTAAATACTTCTTAGCCTCTGCATAGGAAATCTTATTATCAATAGCATAACGAGAATAAAACACCTCAATCTGCTGTATGATGTTCACTTGTGCCATGCGTAGCTGTTCTTCCATACGAGCAAGGTACTTACTGGCAATAAGCTGTGATTCCAATTCACGTTGTGCAGCACGATTTTCCCAATACTTACTCATTGTCAATCACTTCCGATTGAGACTGGCGCTGTTTCTCCAAAGCCTCTTGATACTCATCTATCTCTTTCCGTTCTTCCGCTTTTTGTTTGGCTAACCTATCCTCAACTTCTGGCGTGTACCATGGATGATTTTCACGGTTGGTTTGATCATCAATAATCCCTACTGACTTCTCACACATTTCAACCGCTTCAACTTCATTAATAATAATGTCACGATTAAAAACAAATTTTACTTTTTCTTCAGTAAAATCACCTTCTCCAATCATTTGCAAATAATGTGTAATGAACCACATCATGTGCTCAATACTAGACTGCATTTCACTTTCTAAAATGTTGCAATCCATATCTAAATCACTGTAGCGGAATTTAAGTGCTACCCCAGATGCATTGCCCAGATTTTCATGTAATGTATCAACTCCACGGCCAAGCTCATAGATAGCTCTACGTGTACGTTCAAGTTCTTTTTCGTTAGCTTCAGTTTGAATCTCAGCCGATAATTTATCAACATCACCATTTTCATCCGTTTTGACTGCACGATAGACATTAAGATCATGAAGAAACTCTTTTAAATCGACCCCACCATAGTTAATGAGTTTATAGATAAAATTAGGAATATCAGCAAGAACATCTGCATTTGTAGAAGCTTGGGTATTGTAATTGTCAACGAGTGATTTAATTAGCTCAATTAAAGGCTGCTCTTCCTCGTTATACCTGAAATGAATAAGGGGTATCTTTTCCCACAGAACCGGTTGATCACCTAATAAAAAGTGATATCCTTGTTTTCCTCCCGCTGGGACATCAGAGATGAGTGTTGAACCTTCAAATACGTAGTGATCTATCCCATCACTGTGATAATGCTCTACCTTTTTCAACGTCTTTTTGGTCGTACCATCATAATGATTGGTTTCATACACCCGTAAAAACGCCTCAATTTTCATATTTTCAGGGTCAGCATAAAACGGTATGATCTGCTCGGATGGAAAACGCATAAAACTAAGCTCACCAACTTCATTAAAGTACGGATGCAGGTAAGCTACACCTTTGTTAACGGCCTCTTTTCCTACTTTACGTAAGCGGTTAATCATGCCAGCATCAAATATGTCATCTAACTTTTTCTGATAACCTTCATTTTCACTAGTGACTGAAGGTTGCTTCGAAAGAACATAGCCAATCTTTTGATCAACAAGTTTCTTCACGTAGCCATGTATCAGCTTTAAGTTGGACTTCCACTCTGCATCCCGCTTCTTTTCTTCAATGTCCATCTTATTTTTGTAATACCTATCGCCCGTTAACATGAGCTTCCGTTTTGGAGAATCCTCCCACTCCTTTATCTCATTAAGAAGTACTTGTTCATTTTTAATAACACCTTCAACCATTCGTTTTATCACCTCCTCCATCTGTTCATGCCAACGTGGTCTAAATAAATCCTCAATTAGCATTTAATCACCTCACTTTAAAACTGACATGGATGGTCGCTTCATATCTCGTTCAAATGCATAGCGAGTACCATCAATAGTATGATTATCCTTATCCTCTAAACGAGGAAGCGGATTGCCTTCTTTATCTGTTTGATAGTCAATATTTTCAAACTCTCTCGCGATATTTGGTGTACGGGCCGGGTCAATGCAAATGAAATCTAAATCATCAAGCCATTCCTCACCATACTGAACACTATCAGGCCCTTTTTTAGCAGCTTTTATTCGCTTAATATCATGATCATTTTTCAACTCTGCGATTGATTTCGGTTCGGCACTATCAGCAAATATTTCATCTGATTGGTACCCTTTTTGTTTCAATTGTTTTGCCAATTCACGGTTGCTGATTTTCACACCGTATATTTCATCGATAGCATAGATACCGTTTTTCTTCTTGTCATAATGCCATCGAACAAATGCCAGTGGATCAGTCGCGTAACCAAAGTCAACACCATTTCGAATATTGTCAAAGGATGCAACCATATCATCAGTGATTGAGCCCTTCTTAATCTCCAAGTTATCAAACGGTACAATGCCACTCCCTATTGCTTCACCGAGGTATTCCCAACGGTATTTTAAGGGCTTATTTTTCTTAACATTTTCTGCTTCTTCTATAAACTTTTTCGATAGGTGTGGATTACCTAAATAAGTCGAATGATGTACATAAGTATTGGCATCAATCATCGAACTCTCATACTTCTTATTCACCCACGACTGCTTACGTTTCGGTGGATTGTAAGAATAATAAAAAGAGTAGTCAAAAGGGTATGCTTGCTGTCTGTCAGCTTGCGAAAAGATTTTCCCTTCCAACTCCTCACGTAGAATTGAGTTTTCAATTGTCGTTACTTCATCTTCTGACTTAAACTCTGCTAATTCCTCAAACCATACAATAGCTAATGGAAAATCAGCATCTTTGATAGATTTAATTTTCTCAGGATCATCAGCACCAGCAAAGTAAATCTTGTTTCCTCTGCCTAAGTAAGTGATTTCAAGCTTGGAATCAACAAAACGGAATTGGTCACGTACTCCCATTATGTTTGCGGCTGCCTTAAAATTAGCGTACACGGACTTTAAAATCGTGTTCTGCACTTTTCTGATACCAAGTGCCGACACTGGATATTCCATGATATCTAACAGGATTCGCATTGGAATGTGAAACGACTTTCCAGAACCACGACCACCCTTTAGTACATATCGCAGATGTTCCTTTGCTCTGGAGGCGCGCCAAAACGGTTTGAATTGTTCTGTAATGATACTCGCTAAGCTAATACGCTGTTCAGCCATTACACATCATCCACAATCACCACTCTAATTTCTTTATCACGGTTTTTATCAAGATTAGTGATTTCCACTTTTGTCTTATCAATGTTCAACTGCATCTGCTCAAGCTTCAATCGACGCTCGTCGTCCTGATCAGCCATCTCTACGAACTGACGAATAGAAGAACGCAACTCCCCAATTGCTCTCGATTGAGCAGTGAGTAGTTGCGCCTGTCGTTCCCATGCGAATTGGAATTCATATTCTTCCTCTGTTACAGCCTTTTCTACGCCTCCACCATCTTCAATAGAACGTGGGTAGTAATCGTATTTTGCCTTTTTGAGCTCCTTAATTATTTCGTCTTTAGATTCGACGTGCATAATCCTTTGAGCCCTTATGATTGCAGCATACTGTATCTGTATTTGGTCCCAGATTAAATCAGCTGGAGAACGTTCATTCATTGCTTCCATAATTTCGAGTGTTTCTTCTGGCAAGAACTTTTGAAAGAAGCCATGAGTAACAGCAGCAGTGTTCCGTTTTGTAAATTGGTTTTGCGGATTAGGATTACCCTTATTTCCAACAGCGTAGGTATTGCCTTTCGGGGCTCCTATCTGGTTTTCTTCGGTTGCATCCTTACTTGAAATAGTTGCAACCTTATTAGTTTTGGTTGCATTCTTTTCAGTTGCATCCCTCGACCACTTTTCACGACTCTTACGGCTCTTTAATGTACCAAGCTTTATGTCATGCTTTTCAGCAAGATCAGCAAGTGTAATCTTTGTGGTTTCCCACTCCTGTTTAATTTCATTCCAATTAGCCATATCTCATAGACACCACCTCCAATATAAAAAAGCTACCACTTACAAAGTGGAAGCCTTAATCAACTTATTCTGTTTAGATTTTTTAATTTCTATCATGACTTTAATCATTGTGTGTAACTTATTTGTTTTATGATTTAAAGCTAAACTATGCATAAAAGAAGTAAATATCCATATTAGAAATATCACAGTAAATATCGCAACAAATGTTAGGAAACTATATTTATCTATATTTTTATCAGTTACAATAATTGTAATAAAAGCAGCAATAAATCCAATAGCTAGAGCAACTATTATACTCAACCCAGAACTCATTAAAGAATTTAGTACACTACTGTTATTTTTACCTTCCATAATAGTTTTATCCATAATTTTTAAATCATTTAGGGTAATTTCTGCCCATGTAGTCCTTAAATAGAAATCTATTGTATGTGTATCATAAGTATCCAAATGTTTGTAAGCAAAAATAAAATATTTATAAATTTCTTTTGGAACCATTAATACTTTATAATTCTCTCTCATTTTTTCACCTCTCATTCATAATAGAACAAGAAGCTTATACAAAACCTCAATAATTTTTTGATATTAGATTTCACTCTCAAAAGTAAGTACCGTTGCCCTAGGCATTAAAGGGGGAATCTGCTCGATACTCACTTTTCAGGGCAAAATAAAAACATCCCTTAGGATGTTCATTGTTACTTATGTATTCCTATATCAAAAATTATAATTATTGATTTTTTCTCTTATTTCTATTTTAGCTTTTTCAATTTCATTTAACTTCTTCTCAATGTTCATTATTTCGTCAGCATATATCTGCGGATACTCCACAACTTCCTGCATTTCTAATTTACTTACCGAAATAATAAAATCGTTAGTAAGTGTTACACTGTTTAAGCTATCAAAAATTTCATGAACAATATTGAATAATTTCGGACCATAAATTAGAGCAACATCTCCAATTGTCGTATTATATTCGTCTAATAGTGCTTTTAACCCTTTATTTCTTACTTCTAACTTTTCTAAACTTATTTCATCATTGCTTAACAACCCTTTAGAAACTAAATGTACATTAAGTGCCCAACCATGTATTTTACTATATTCCTTTAACATTAATGGGTACTTCTCAACAAATTTTTCTTTTTTATCATTATCTATAGTCATTTTAACTCCAGCAAGTGTTATAGTTCCTGATAATGCTCCACCTACAATCGCTCCTATAAACCCTACTGTTGCAGTAAAATCTAATTTTAAAGTTTTTGTTAAAAAGATATCCGTAAGAGCAATCATTGCTAAAATCCCCATTAGAAGTAGGGTGATACCTATAAAAATGTCTTTCCATCTTTCTTTCATAATTTTGCCCCCTTAAACAATTTGTCTTAGACAATAATAGGACAAAACTATTTAAATTACACTATAATTTTCTACTCTCAAAACCACACCAAACTCCGCCCTATCGGTTACTAGTACATGCCAGCGCTCCTCGGTATCTAATGTTCCTGAGATACCTGGTCACCCGTAAACCAGTCCATTGTATTTGTATGGCTGTTTGATGCAGTTTTCAAAGCAAAAGAAAAAGCCTCCATCCGAAGATGAAAGCTTAAATATTGTGATAATCCTAATATCGAGTGCTCACTTTTGACATCGTGGCAGAGCGTACCACGTTATTTCGTAATTGTGTTCTAGTTTTATAGTGCATTTCCGTGCACTTGTTGATGTAGTAAGTTTGATTGAAATTATGGAAAGTGGACGAAGTTCACATATAAACCACTCCTTTATTTAAAGAAGATTTGAATTGAAACAAATATTGAAAATAAAAATACCCCAATATGGAACCAACCAGAAACTTTTCTCTCTCTTTGAAATTCTTTTATTCCAAGAACTAAAATCAATAATCCTAAGAAGAATAACACTAGGAAACTCAACTGGTAATCACTTGTTATCATTGAGTAAGTTGAGAGTGATACTACTATGATTGAAAAAAGAATTTGTAATATTGTTAGCAAATTTACCATCACCTTTTAAATATTATAGTTTGATTATACAATACAATTGGCGATATGGATATAATTACCATATATTTATCCTTCCCTATATCTCTTAAAAAATATGGGCCGGCCATGTATGTCATGCTCCGAACGAATTTGTGGAGCACAGGTCGGTCGTCGGTCTGTCTTTTCCTAATATTTAGGTTTTTATAAATACCAAGAGAGGAAGACCTTACTGCACCGACCTACCTCCGAGTTTACATTATTTTTTTCCTTTCACAAAACATGCTACATGTTTTACGTTTGTTCCTTTTGTTACATCTTAAAAAAGGAAATTATAACTTTTCATAAAAATTAAATGGGTATATAGTAAATAATAGGAGGTAAAATATGAAAAATAAGATAATGAAAAATTTACTCTTAATATTTCTTTTATTAATAACTATTTCAGTTTGGGTATACATTTTACTTACCATAGACAAAGTAACATTACTTTTTTATATAGTTATTATACTTTCATTGTTACTAGCACAATACATAATGTCTAAAAAAAGAATTGTTACCAAGAAGCAATTTATTATGTTAGTTTGTCAAATAGGTCTCGCAGGTATTTTTGTACCGGCTTTATCTCTTATTTTTGTGTGGATTATAATGAAAATTTGGATAAACTTTATTGGTTTAATATTAGCAATGATTATATCTTTTATTGCTTCGATAATTTTACTTTTTGTTTTTACTTCACCTATGAAAAAGTCATTTCTAGATAGTGATTTAGATCAAAATGCGATAACTAATTTGAGTGCAATTACAAACTTTTTAACATTTCTTGTTACAATGTTGTTATTATTTTATACTACATTTAGTGCTAACGAGAGTAATAATAATACGGAATATTTAGAAAAGAGAATTCAAAATATTGAATCTCATTTAACACAACCAAATGAAGAAGGATTTAAACCCGTTGAGGATAATAAAAATACCAATGTTGATAACTCTGCATATTATTATATGTTTATTGCAATGATAATTTATGTTTTAGCAAGTTATTATACTTTACTACCAATGATGAACAGAAAGAAGAAAATTACTCGTAACCCTTCTCAAGAAATAAATGTTCCCGTGAATATCAATGAAAAAGTAGAGATAGCCATTTTGTTAGATATGAAATATAAACATCTCAAATCCTATGATAAAGATAAACAAAAAAATTAAAGTAGCCAAACGGCTACTTTAACATTTTAATTAATATCGTATTTCTAATTCTAAAAATTGTTGTACTTGATAAATTCATGTGCTTACCAATCGCTCGCATACTATCCCCATCCAGCAATCTATGAAGTACCTCAATCTCTCTATCACCTTGCACCAATGGAATACGCTTTTGCACCTCTGCAATCTTTTGCTCGTATTCCTTAATTCGATAATTTAGCGAATATACACGACGTTGTACTTCTGTATACACTGGATCGCTTGTCCCACCACTAGCCTTTGGTAATATTGCCTCAATACCAAACATAGCCGTTTTCGCCCCAATGTAACTATTGTTATCAACCTTCGCTACTGGCTGCCTTGCTTCCTCAATAGTTTCAACCATCCATCGATAATTCTCAATCCATTGAAGTAAATTCTCTTTCGTAACATTAATTTGCCCTTGTTTCATAGGTTTGCCCTCCTACGGTGTGATATACTAGAGTTGTGAATATCATCAAAGGGCATAAACCAATTCGAGCTGTAGCGTGTGATGACGCTGCGGCTTTTTTAAGTTATAATTTACAAAAAATACATAACGAGGTAATTCAATGGACATATTTACAGGACTATCACTTGGCGGGAGTTTACTATGTTTTATTCCACCGATGTTATTGCTACCTATTGTAATGATAGGATGTGCTGTAATTTATAAAATCCTATTGGGCAATATTTTGCCAAAGAAGATTTACAACTTTTTGCTTGGTCCAATTGCCCTTCTTGGATTCTTTATTTGGGCTATCCCAATGAACATGGGATTTTATGAGTTTTTTAGAGCGATGCTTTAATCGCTCTATTTTTATTTAATACTCATATTGTTCAGCAAAACTCCCAAATTGTTTTTTGTTCTGTAGGGTATCGTTCTGCCATTTTCCGTCTACGTGATGGCGTGTCCCATCCTTTAGGGCGTGCTTGTGTTTGTCCTATCACTTTTTGCACCTGCTGCGATCAATGAAGTGCCTGGCTCTGATATAAGTGTGTAAGTAATCAGCCTTTGATAACCTAAATTTCGTGCTGCTCGCCAAGCTGCAGCATACAATTTTGAACAAGCATTTCTATGACCATCTAAGACACAACATCTTACAGCCTCTAATGTCCAGCCATCATCATTGTGCCGTGCTACTGGACGACCAACCATAATCACACCTACTAGTTCGTCATTTAGTGCTAGACCAATACGGAATTTGTCTCTGTATGGAGCTACATTATGCCTGTGATGCTTATCTACAAATGCTTGTGCCTCTACCAATTCAAGTGGCACTAATTCATATTTCAATACCTCACCCCCTGCTGTACATTTTTTATCACTTTCCCCCATCATTCCAATTCCACAAGCTCAATTGTCCTTTAGCTGGCACTGGCTCAAGTAAAACTTTCACTGTATTCAGCTCCCAAGCATAACGACCGTCCATAAAATCACCAAAGTACAGTTCGTCACCCTCTAATTTTTTTCCGAATTCCATGCCTGCAGCACTTAACTCGTTCGGTATTAAATGGCATTCAACTAATTCTGCAGTAGCAACGACAACTCCAAGTGGTAAATCTTCATTTTTAATTCCATGTCTTTGAAGCGCTCTCTTAATTGGCGGATATTCACAATATTCCTTATCCATTGTTTTACCAGCGTGGATAGCAATAGGACCTCGATATTTCGTCTGCCAGCTACGTGTCTCGAACCGCTTCTCACCTAAAGCAATAAGAGTAGCCCAAGGTTGTTTAATTGTGATTGCTTTCATTTGTGTTCTCCTCTAATTCGTCTTTGTAGACCAAAAGACGTGCGGGTTTGTAACCATCGAAATGACTAGTTAGCATATCCACTCTCCGATTTTGGGTATATCCACCTTTGGAAAGTTTCTCTGTTAACTCACACCATTGTGGTCCAATGACAGCAAGTAACCCTTCGTCTACAACTTGTAGTGTGGCATTTGAAATAATTCGTACATGCTCCCACCTTTTTGGATATTTTCTTGTCAATTCTTCCTCTGTAAAGTCGATTACTTTCATGGGCACTAAATCTAAGTAATCTACAAATGAACTTTTACTTCGGGACCAAACATGGGTATCAAATTCACCTGATCTGCAGCCATTAACAAAACATAATGATCCCTTTGGTAGATTTCGCTCTGATTTACTTCCTTCAAATCGGACAACTGGTGCAGAACTTGCTTGTAAAAACCATGGGCGTTCTAGTTCTTGCTTTCGTAATTCATCACGAAAACTTAATTGCTCATTCATTTCAGTCCCTCCTAAAATAAGCTCAACTGCTCATATTTTTGCTTCTTGACAGCTAATTTCACTATTTCAGATATTTCGCACTCAATTTTTGTCGTTTGGTTCACCTTTTCTTGCTTATCGTTCACCATAGCCTCTTCTAGTACGGTTCTCGATCCAACTTTTCTAATAGCCTGTAGTTCCTCTCCTACTAAAAGCACGCTACCTATGACCATCCTATCTACGGGCTCATTTCTTTTAATTGATATGCAACCATAAAAATTCTCTATCACCGTTGCCTGCACACCATTTTCATAATGTTTATGCCTGATAAGTGATGCATCCACAATTTCTACAATATCGCCAACCTCAAATATGGTAGTGGTTTCTGTTGCTGATTCTTCAAAAGACACAATACGCTCAAAACATTCTGTACGTTTATATGCGCCGATTGGAGGACCATCTGGACGATGTTTAAAAAACACACTGTAGTAACCATCTGATTTTGGCTCCGTAATGATGTATTCCTCGTCAGTTCGATAGAAATGTGATGGTGGCTTCACTACACGGGCCAAATATTTATTAAGTACTTGAGCTGGCGCATCAATAGCAACATCCACTAACTCAAAGTGATTCTTTTGGTAGGTTCCAAAGTGAGATCCGGGTCTAGGGAAGCGGCTAGCACAATATGCATGACCGCCATGTGGGAAAAGATAGTACAGTTCACCTTTTGTGAGATTAGTAGAACCTCCAGTATCAACACATTTTCCCTGTAACATCCTCACCACCTACTTTCGATAAATGGCAGCAAGTAGTGCAATGTATAGCCATCCATCGATACAGCTTCGCTTGCATGTTCTTCAAATGTTGCCAGTGGAATCGATTTACGCCCACCACTTTGAGCTGTCTGCCAAGCTGCTTGAAGCGGTGGAAATGGTAAGCGATAGTATTTATCCAACTCGCTGAAATACACAAGTAGAAAAGTGATAGCGCCTTTTTCGTACCAGGAGCGGAGCAATTCGTATTGATGATCATGTAAGTTTTGGAGCGGAAAACTTTTGCCCTTCGTTACCTTTGCATCAAATACCACTGCTCGTCCATTACAGACACCTGCATAGTCCACCCATTCAGGCTTTTCCTTCCGTCCTTCTACTTGGGAGCCTTTATCTTTTGTAATTTGTACAGGCGTTGGAATTTTACGAATGTCAGCTAATCCCGCATTACGATATTTTGTGTTGGCCATATCAATGACACGTTCTAAAAACTTGCCACGGTTAGCATGTGTTACTGATTTCGCACGCTGCTTAGTTGATTGATTATAAAACATTCTGCGCCCTCATTTCTTCATGATTTTCTGCCTCTAGCACGTCAAAAATGGTGAGCTGGTTCTTCAAAAACTCTTGCTCAAGATCATTCAAGTGCCGCTTCCAGCAAGTAACCCCATACTGTCTTACAATGGATTCTCCATTTTTTAAGGGTCTGTTGCATCTTTTACAACGCCTCATCCTATCAGCCTCCTAAAATGGCAAATCATCATCAGACACTTCTATCGGTCCTCGACTATTCGCAAATGGGTCCTCATCTACTCTTGTATAGCTAGATTGATTCATAGGCGGCTGATTTTGCTGATAAGCACCTTGCCCTGGCATAGGACCACCGAATTGTTGCTGTGATTGCCCACTGGCATAGTTTGGCTGTTTGTTGCCGTAAGCTTGTCCGCCATATTGATGTTGTTGCTGTTGTGATGAATATGAATTAGGCTGCTGTTGACCACTAGCTTGACTACGTGACTCTAAAAATTGGATACTGTCCGCTACAACCGTTGTGGTATACACTCTTTGTCCATTCTGATCTTCGTAACTATGCGTTTGAATACGACCTTCTAAACCAATCAGTGCCCCTTTGCGCTGATAGTTTGCTAGATTTTCAGCTGCTTTACGCCATGCTTGGCAGTTAATAAAATCTGCATCACGCTCACCATTTTGATTGGCAAATGTACGGTTAATGGCTACTGTAAAGCGGCAAGATGCAATACCGTTCGGTGTGTAACGTAACTCAGGATCTTTGGTAAGACGGCCAACTAATACGACACGATTAATCATTTGTTTGAATCCTCCCTTTTTGTGGCGATACCAGCATGCACATTGTTTTCTAAATATCTAAGTTGTTGCATTGCATAATGGGTGCAGTTGCTGTCACTTAACCACTTCTGTACGTCTTGTAGGACTGGAAGCGGGAACTGATAATCACTGACAAGTTGGTTAATACGCTTCGCTACTTCATCATGTGTCACTGCCCGTACCAGTGCTTGGTCAGTGCCATTAGTAAAAGTACCTTTAGCCTGAGCAACCTTGGCGAAATGGTCACGTATTTTCATATGTTCATCATGTCTGCTCAAATTTTTCTTCCACCTTCCCTAGCGTTGCTAAGATTTTTTGTCGTTCTGCTTCAAAGTAAGCTTTCTGTTCTTCCGACAGCTCCGCCTCTACATCCGTAATAAGTATTGATGATTCGATGATTTCTCCATTTTGTGGTTTTTCAAGTTGCCGTTCTTTAAACCATTGTGGAACAATCTCTCTCCGCCCCCGTTGATATTGTGGAAGAATACTTCCGTTAGCTTTCTCCCTTTCCCCTTTGATTTGAAGGATTAATGTGGTTGCTTTTTCACGTAGTTTTTTAGTTGAAAGAATATTTGATTGCCAGAAACTGTTGTTTTGTGACCAGTCAATCAAGTATTCAATTTGTTGAGCAGTCCGTTGATCTCGTTCCATCATGAGACGAATATGATCAGCCCAGCTATTCAAATTTGGCTTTTTAAAATTGGCATCGTTAGCAAGAATTTTTTCATAAAGCCTATTTGCTAATTGATATTCAACAGAAGATTCGTCGTAAACTCGTTTGCGACTAGTATTCTTTTTAGTAATCTCTGTATTTGTAATCTCTGTAGTAATCTCTGTATACGTATTACCCTCAGGGGCAATAGGTGTTTCCCGTTTGGGTAATACCCTATTGCCCATATCGGTAACACCCTCTTTCCCATTTGGGCAATACCCTCTTTCCTTTTTGGGTAACACCCTATTACCCAAAAAGGTAATACCCTCTAAAAGTCCTATGTTTAAATCGATAAATAATACATTGGATAAATTTGTTCCATTGGATGTGATTGTCCGAAAATCACGTGTAATTAAACCTAGTTGTTCCAAACGATCCATGGCTTCTCTTACTTGCTTTTTACTAAAGCCAAATTGCTCGACAAAACTATCGTAAGAACGTTGTAACGCATCTGCTTTAAACTTCTTTTTTATGCCCAGTAAACGCCCTGATGCCTCTTCTTTCACATGTGTAGGGCGATACCAATAAACAATTTCACTGAGCAATGTGATAGCAATTAAATCAGGCTTACCTGTGCTTAATCGGATGTTTTCATACCAAGTATGTGGGATGACATTCCCTTCTAAATGCATCTGTCCAATCGCATCTACTGTTGTATTTCCTGTTGTAAACATTTGGTTTGCCCTCCTTATAAAAATCCATCTGTTCGCTTACAAATGGCAAAACTGCCTTTGATTTCGATCAACTTGTAATCAGGGTAGCCCTGCCATATGTACCGGCGTACAAGGCGATACACTTCCTTTTCATCACCTACCGCCTGTTCAAAAATCCATTGTGGTAACAACACTCTGTGCGGTACAGAATTCATTGAGGCACTTGCATCTTGATAGCACGTAAATATTGAATTAAGCTATCTGCTTCTTTCATTGTTAATAAATCCGAATTCTTATCAGGAATTTTGCATCTCTGCATGGCACCGTTATAAACTGTGTTAGGATCGGAACCATATGCTGTGGCAACTTCACTCAACAATTTTGCTATTTCATTAAATTGTTCTTGAGTCCTTAAACCTGTTTGGTTAGGCTGATTTTTTTGTTGCTGTAGCTGACCACTGTTACTTGGCTGTTTCGGAGTAGCTTGATTCATATATTGATAATCGTTTCCGCTCGCTCCATTTGCATCATCATCCTTCTCTGTAGCAAGCCCTAACATAGCCGACAAGCTATAGCGCTTCATATAAGTAATCTGACCACCGAAATCTTGCATGCTGTTGGCTGCTGGAAATTTGAGTGGATAAGATTTCACATACTCTCCTGATTCGTGCAGGAATATGGTTTCTACACAAGCCATTGTTAAATTGCCTTCAACGGTTGTATAGCTGTTCTGAATGATGGATAAATGATTTTGAACAAATATAGGTCTGACAGCATCTAAAATGCCATTGAGATCTGTGTATTCAAACGTATATGAACCGCCATTTTTGGTGCGGACATTTACTTTTGCATTATGTTTTGGTGTTTGAATAGTTGCCCATGCTTTAGCTAATGCTGCCGAAATGTTTACATTACTCTCGGAAAAAAGCATATTCTTCCTCCTAGTTAGTTGATTTTTTGAAATCTTGGGCGTAAAATACAAAGTAACTATTTTTGCAAATATTTTTTTCAGACCACTGCCGCAAACAGTGGTTTTTTACTTTGTAGATGCCTGTGAATAAAGAGTGGAACGTTCAATAAATTTCAATGTCACAACTTCCCCATCTATAGCGACTCCTTCAAGCCCAGTATTCTTTACTTGTAAAAATCGAAATTCTTTTTGATCTGATAAACGCTTGAAGTACACAATACACATTTCAATCACCTACTTTCTGATGGAATCCCATCAAGCAGCCTATAACTGCAAAGCAATCCGTCAAGGGGAGGAACGGGTTATAGACTGCTTGACGAGAGCGAGTCGAAACTCGCAAACGTCAGGATATATGTTATAATTATTGAGACTAAACTTAGATCTGCTGTTTAATCGCTCCAACGATTAAGCAGCTTTTTTATTGCCAGCAAGCAATAATGATTGGTACGCCAATAGCAACCATGACAATTCCGCATTTCACACAGAACTCCTTATGTTCTTGATCCCGGCCGTCATCTGGCATATACAAATAATTCACTAGCCATTTCACCATGCTGACCACCACTTCCCTACTGACACTAAGCGTTCTTGCAATGACAAATTACTCCATTTATTAACTTTTAATATTTTCATTAGCAAGTTTCTTCACCACCTTTAGGGAAATACCTCGCCTACTAAAATGTTGAATTAACCCACCAAAATTTTTGTTATCTTGTAGCTGGACTTCTAAACGTCTGATAGCATGTTCTGCCTTTTTAATCCGCCAAGCACATTCAGCTGCTAAGTTGTATGTACCGTGCTGTCTATGAAATGCCATGGCTCCTTGTAAATCCTCAATGCACGCTTTCTTTGCGGCTATCTCTAGCTCCAATTTCTTTACATGATCCAATTGAAAATCCCTCCTCCTATAAACATTGGTACTGTCTGTAAAAACTGCACTGCTGCATCTGCGCTAAATAATGCTGCTACTACTGTGTCTTGAGAATTTGTAATAGCTGCAGCTCGAGCTAAAAATTTAGCTTCACAAGCAATGAGATTTTGCTCAATTCGACTAATCGTAGATTGCGTAGTGTGCATAAGCTCCGCGAAGGCTTCCTGCGATAATTTTGCTTTCTTGCGGCACTTTCTGATTAACTCTCCAACATCTACATGCAATGAAATCACCTCCTTATGCAGAAAGTGCATATTATGCTTACCACGCATGGTTTCTCTATTAAGTTATCTTTATAGTTGAGATATAGATTGTTTGCCCCAATCACTTTTACATACCTGTCCGGGTAGTTGTTTTTTAGTAATCTTTATTCAAAATTTCATCGAGCACTTTAGCTGTGGGTTCTGCTAACCAAACCCTTTTGTATCTAGAGCCTAATTGTCTTTGGTGCTCCCTAATGCGAGGGTCACAAAGAATATATTTTTCTAATGACGCCTTACTAAATCTAGTTTCTCGAACTAGATCATCGATATCCCAATACAGTGTTCGTTTCCTAATGGTGGCTTGTACTATTTGGTCGTACCTTTCTAATAGTTCTTTTTTAGTAAGACCAGCGTTCTCGAGTACCAATTGAGTAATATCTGTATCATTTTTAATCACAGTCACTTGGCACCACCTTCAACAAGTTTTAATGCTTGTTGGTTGTACGCGTTAATTTCCATTCTTAGCGTAGTAGATGGCTGCCACATGGAGATAAATTTGATGCTTTCAGCAAAACGTGTTTTAGGAATTTCTCCATACCGTGGGACTTCAAAGTGATTTTTGAAATCTCGCCAAAAAGCTGAAAATACTTGACGGCTTATTTTTTTGTAGGCATTCGATTCTTTGCCGCCTAACGCAGCTATCACAACTTCTCGGCCACGCTTACTTATCTGCGCTTCTTGATTGCCATCAATACGCATTGTGACAACAAGGTTTTGTACAGTTTCTTTAACTTCAACAACTTCCATTTGGATGCTCTGCAATTGCTTCCGCGTATTTAACGCTGATTCAAGCGCTAATGTGATAGGATCTTGTGATAGTTGCTTTTCAATATGTTGCTCCATTTCATTGAAGCGTTCGATGTATTTAACCGCGAATTGTGTGCCCTTTTTGCCAGTCATACGAGTGCCATATAATTCGCACCCCTTCTTAGTTAACAAGAAGCAAGGTTGCTGCTTATTTTGACTATTTGTATAAGTAGATTCGATGAAATAGGACTGGGGTAAATTCCCCTCTCCTAATTGAGCAATAATGCGCCTCACATCTTTCAAGACTTCGTTATGGTCACGTCCGACCATTTCTGCAACTTCTGTACTCGGGATATTCCTTGATAATTGATTCATTTTGAGACCTCCTTCTCTAATACTATTTATTATAGAAATTGGCGTTTTGACATTTTTGGAATTAACTTGCTTATTATCCTGATGTATTCTGATGTATCTAACTTCATTTACGAGTTTGACCTATCCAACGAAGTATATTTAACTTTAAAATTGGAAAAAAGGAGACAACCTCAAGTCAAGAACTTTTTTATAAGTCTGGGAACAATTCAAAAAATGGTGTTTCTAGAACCTGTTCTAGCTTCATTGAAAGCTCTATATTTGGATTAGCTCGTCCAACCTCTAAATGACTAATCAGAGCAGTTGAACAACCAATTAATTTTCCGAGTTGTCCCTGTGAAAGACCCTTGGCTTTTCGTTCAGCAATCATTCGTTCGCGTTTAGAACCTTTAAGATTTCGAAATTGCTGTGAAGGAAACTGCTCTTTGCGTTTCTTTTTACGCTTTGATTTAGTCATGCTCACACCCCCTTTCATTGGTGAATTAGCGTTGCTACCGCTTCGTGAGCTATTAGGATGGATAAATTTTTTATGAAATGGCAGATCTTTTTGTACAAGAATCTTGTACATTATAACCAAATAAAAAGGCTACATCTTCTTCTAAAATTTTTGAAACAGCCAAAGCTACTTCTAATCTAGGTTTTGAGTATCCTGTTTCCCAATTGGAAATAGCAGCTTTACTAACAGTTTTAAGTAAATTTGCTAATTCGGCTTGAGTAAGTTGTTTCTTTTTTCTAGCAGTAATCAAATTCAAGTTTTTCATTCAGTACAACCTCCTTTGTATGAATAACTTGTACTAAAATAATAACAACAAGATTCTCATACGTCAACATTATTGTATGACTTTTTTGTACTTTTTATTTTCATTGTGCACTTATCATAAATAAATAGTACAATTTACTTGTACAAGGAGTGATTTCATGTTGGACCATCGTTTGAAAATAGCCAGAAAAGCAAAAAAAATGACGCAAGAACAATTAGCAACTAAAGTTCAAACAACTAAAGGTACCATCAGTAATTATGAGAATGGGCACAGTACTCCTTCTAATGAAATGCTTGTACTTTTAGCAAATACATTAAATACGACAACTGATTACCTACTCGGTAATACAAATAATCCAGCTCCCCTTTCTCAACAAGAAAAAGACGAAGCAGAGTTTCAGGCTTTTGCCAATAACCCTACCCTTGAAAAATGGTACAAAGAATTGCCGAAGTCGAAGGAAGAAGATTTGGAGAAGCTACGAAAGATGTGGGAAATTATTAAGAATGAAAAATAGGACATGCATGAAGGTGCATGTCCTTTAAATCAGCCTGTATCTGTAAATATAAAACATTTATAGCAGTGTTTTAAAGAAATACATAGACTTATTTATTGATATTGGAATTGGATATGCAAAGTGTATAATCTCACAGATGCAAACTTTAAATACAACCCGATTGTTGTAAGATGGTTCTATTTCTATACTTTAAACCACTTGACGATTCCTTTTATATCTCAGAGAGTTTAAGACACAGGGGTTAGTATGGAAGAAATATCATATAGTCCCATATTGAATTTGAATATTTAAACTAATTACTTAATACATTAGAGGTGTCAAAAATGAATGAAGTTATTGAACATACTACGGATATTAAATTAGATCCACGATTATTATATGAAGCACTAGGTAATAAAATTATTGAATTAGATAGTATTGCAATCGCTGAGCAAATAAAAAATGCCAGTGATGCTGGTGCAGAAAATATAATAGTAGACTTTTCCAATTTTAAAAATGATGTAGTTGAAATTAGAGATAACGGTTCCGGCATGACTTTAGATGAAATTAAAGAAAATTGGTTACTAGTAGCTACAAGTAATAAAAGTAACGATTTAACACAATTAGGCGGAAAAGGAATTGGGCGTTTTAGTCTATTCAGATTAGCTAAATAAATAGAAATTATTACCATTTCTAATGGAAAGAAATGTACATTTACATTAGAAAAAAGTGATTTGGAAAAATTTTCAGATATAACAGATTATAAAATACTTATTCACGAAAGTACTACAACTGAGGGTAATGGTACTTGCATTAGGTTAACTAAATTAAATAATTTAGATTTATCACAGATACATGAAGATTTAATAAATTATAATATTCCATTTCAACCTAAAAAATTTGAGGTATTGTACCCTAGTGATGTCCCACAAATTGAATTCGAAAACCCTATCAAGTCTATAGCAGAAGCTCCATTTAGTGCAATAGCTGAATTTGAAGGGAATAAAATTGTATCATATAAATTTATTTGTAAATTTCATAACACTGTCTTATATGAAAACAGCAGCATGATTTCAATAGAAGAATCAATAAAAGAACAAAATGTAGAGAATATTTTTATCGGTCGTACAAAAGTATACATTCATAATTTCTTTTTTGATAAAAAATTTAGTAATGTTATTCAATCAAGAGAGCTTGAATTAAAATTAAAATTTTTAAGTGCCTATCAAGGTATTAATGTTTATAGAAACAATTACAAAATTTATGGGCATGGTAAGGAAGATTGGTTAAAATTAGCTGAAAAGAGATTAATGAAGCCAGCCGAAAATATTGATAATAAATTAACATTCGGTTATGTGATACTTGACCCTTTTAATTCGTATAATCTAGAAGAGAAAACTAACAGAGAGGGATTTATTCGAAATGAAACCTCTAAATATTTCCACAAAATAATTGATATTATCGTAACACAGTTTGGTAAAGATAGAGAAGAAGCCGTTAAAGCAATTAAAAGTCATGTAAAAAGCTTAGGAAATCCTAAGAGGCCAAACATATTTATTCAAAACGGTTCTGGCGGTGGTTTTAGTACTGGCGCTGGCTCTGCTTCTGGCGGTGGTTCTAGTTCTGGCGCTGGCCCTGCTTCTGGCGGTGGTTCTAGTTCTGGCGCTGGCCCTGCTTCTGGCGGTGGTTCTAGTTCTGGCGCTGGCCCTGCTTCTGGCGGTGGTTCTAGTTCTGGCGCTGGCCCTGTTTCTGGCGGTGGTTCTAGTTCTGGCGCTGGCCCTGCTTCTGGCGGTGGTTCTAGTTCTGGGGTTGGCTCTGCTTCTGGGGCTGGTTCTAGTACTAGGATTGGCTCTGCTTCTGGGGCTGGTTCTAGTACTGGGGCTGGCTCTGCTTCTGTGGTGGGCTCTAAAAATACTTATACTAAATTCTCTACTATTGGAATTATTGATCCTGAAATTAAAAAAAATATTCAATCTCCTAAAGTAGCAAATTTAGTTAATGAAGTTACCACAATAATTATTGATAAATATCCACTTGCTACAGGTTTTCTTTTAAGAAGTCTTACTGAAGTTATGATGGATGAATATTTAAGACAAAATCTAGTAAGTCTTCAAACACATTTCAAGGATTATATCATTAATTCTGACAATAATATTAAACGAAAAATTACAAAAAGCAGTTCTATTGAGGAAAAAGATATTCCAATCAAAACTAAGTTAATGGATTTTAAAAGATATTTGTCAAAAACAAATCAATTTGACGCGCGCTCATTAAAACATCTTGATTATCTTGCTCACTGTATTGATGATATAAACTTAGCTATGCATTGGACAGATAAAACAGTTACAATAAATCAATTACAATCTAATTGGCAAAACTCTATATTCTTTATTGAATTTATTTGTAAGTCTATATAACTAATACAAAAAGTACAGAGCTTTGCTATATCAACTCTGTACTTTTTAGTTTTTTAGCAATTTCTTTTGCCATTAAAGGTGGTACTGCGTTTCCAATTTGTTTAAATGCTGCCGATCTTGAATCTTCAAAATAAAAATCGTCCGGGAATGACTGTATTCTTGCTGCTTCACGCACTGATAAGGATCTGTTTTGCTCAATATCTGGATGTATAAAATGATGCCCATCTTTCGCAATATGAGCTACAATTGTGTGTGCTAAAGCTTCATATCTTACCATTTTAAATCTATCCAAAAAAGAAGCATCATTTTTATGTGTCTTAAGCTCTAAAGGTAGTTCATTATATTTTAATAAACGTCCTTCTTTATTCCAAGTTTCAACAACAAGTCTGTAAATTCTTAAATCTTTATCGTTGTTAGGTCTGGCAATATGTTGTGTTAGTAAACTCCAATCTTCTGTTCTAATACTTGGTATTGCAATATTCTTTTCGAGATAATATTCTCCCTCTCCATTGACACTTTCCCCAGCTTTAATTTTAGGAAGATCTATAAATAAATCTCTAATTGTTGGTGGTTCTATTTCTAAGTTGAAGTCAGGATATTGAAATTCTAACTCTTTTTTCCAACCGATAATAATAACCCGTTCTCTGATTTGAGAAACACCAAAGTCCTTAGCATTTAATATCCGATAATCCATTCTGTAACCTGCATTACTAAGATTTCTACGGATATTTTTAAACACTCTACCCTCTTGTGCTGTTAAGATTCCTCTAACATTTTCAAAAACAAACATTTTGGGTTGATATTTTCTGAGAAAACGAATGTAATAACGATAAAAATAATTCCGTGGGTCATTTTTCATTCTATTTGGGTCTCTCGATATACCAGCTGTTGAATACGCTTGGCAAGGTGGACCACCTATAATTAAATCTACTGTATCTTCTCTTAATAAGTCGTCTATGCGACTAAAGATCACAGGGATAGTTTTATTACTTATCTCTTCCTCAATTACTCTATTTAATACAGCTTGAGGTATATTACTATATAATTCATCTCTAGTTATACTTTTCAATAGATAATCTATATATATATGTAACAAATTGTTTTCTTTTAAGTAGTAAAATGCTTCGCGAGTTCTCAGAGTATTACAAGCACTTTTATCCATTTCCACATGGGCAACAATTTCACATCCCTCTTGCCTAAACCCTTCTGATAAACCTCCAGCACCTGCAAATAAATCAATTATCTTCAACCTGTTCAACTCCTTAAAAAAATTATACCAGGTTTATTTCTATAAACAATATCTAAACCATATATTCTAACTTATTTTAGTAAATTATTAAATAACACTTCCATTTAATTTAATTTACGTTTAAAATAACAGGAACATTTGTTCTTAAAATGGAGATGTTGTGATGGGTTATACAACATATACAGAGGATTTTATTAAAGAGTTTTATCATAAGATGAACATTCTGACAGCTGAGCAGTTAAGTATAAAAACAATATCTAATAAACTTGGAATTCATGTTTTTTATTGGTCAGATTCAAGCCAAGCCTTATACAATGATGGACGGTATTATATTTTCCTGAATGAAAATCAATCGCCACAACAACAATGGCAAGACTTTTGCCATGAGCTATCACATGTCTTATTACATACAGGTGATCAATTTCATATGTATCCCCTATTTCGTGAATATCAGGAATTCAAGGCCAACAATTTTATGTACCACGCTTGTATTCCTACTTTTATGTTGGAGGCTTTGTCAATAGACGATCATACACCACAAACAATTATGAAAGTAATGCAAATCTTTAACGTAGAATACGATTTTGCTTTCAGGAGATTAACACAATATAACAATAAGCAGATTATGCAGAGGTTGCATAATATGGCCTTCCTAAATATGAGATGATGAATGACAAGGACAGGTCATAAGTGAGATGTTAACCGCTTTAGCTACCACTATGAAAGGAGTGATGTAAATAGTTGTCCTATACGCTACTATGCCTGTCCGGGTTAGTTAGATAGGAAGTGGATAAAATGGCTAGATATCAATTAAACACTACAAAAAAAGAGGATATTTATTGGTACATGGATGCCGATAAGAAAAAGAAATATGCTTACCGTTACAAATATTACGATCATAACGGTAAGCGTAGAGAGAAATCAAAATATAGATTTGATACGATACTTGCCGCAGAAAGAGCTCTAATTGCTATTAAAAGTACCATTTTAAATGGTGGAGAAAAGATTGCTTTAAATGATAATATGACGGTTTCACAATGGGTAGAAATTTATTTTGATCGCAAAAAATCAAAATGGAAAGGAACTACCCCTAAAACTTATCGTAATATCATTGATTCTTATATTCACCCATTCATTGGTCATCATAAACTTTCACGTCTAACCAAAAGTATTTATCAATCACAATTTATTGATAGATTAATACCTATCGCTGCACCAAAAAGTATTGTAACATACCATAATTTTTTTATAGGTTGTATAAATGCTGCGGTAGAAGATGAAATAATAGATAAAAATCGAATTGCAAAGGTTGATTTACCACGTGCGGAGAAACAAAATACTGACGAAGTAGAAGGAAATTATTTAACATCTACAGAGTTAGCATATTTATTGCGCTGCGTAAAAGAATCTTGTGATATTACTAGATATACTTTAATTTCCCTTCTTGCGGCTACAGGAATGCGACGGGGCGAAGCTGGGGCTTTACGTTGGTCCGAAATTGATTTTAATAATAAATTAATAAATATTAGTCGCACTAGAGACGTTCATGGGGAACGATCAGCAAAAACACTAAATAGTATCAGGACAATTGATATGACTGATGATTTAGCAAAACAGCTGGAACAATACCGTAAATGGTGTATTGAAAGGAAGCTAGCCTACGGTATACAACATGCAGTGGATGATTTAGTTTTCATTAGTAAAACATGTCATCCACTGAATCAAAATGCTGCGGCATCAACTTTGTTACGGATGCATGAGTTACATGGGGCAAAATTTATTTCCCCACATGGATTACGACATACCTTTGCTACAATTTCAATTGCATCTGGTACACCGCCTACAACGATTGCCAAAATTCTTGGTATGACTACATCTACCCTCTTGAAAACATATGCGCATTCCTTCGCTGAAAGAGAAAAACAAGCGATGCAAGTAATGAGTCAATTCCTTCATTTTGATAAATCTCTCTAAAACTATTAAAAGTGGGGTACGAATTGAGGTACGGTTTACACCGAACCTCCCCCACCCCTTTGATATCAAGGGGTTTCAATACATAGTGTTGATAAGCATAACTTATGACCTTGGTTTCTATCCTGATGTTTTTAATTTTTTGATGTGCATAATATCAAGGTTTTGTATTAGTGAGGGTTTCTATACCTGTCTAACGAAGCCTATCTAAATGTATTTAACTGGGGTACTTTTTGGGGCACTTGCTGGGGCACCTGTAACTTTTTTAAAATGGTGCCCCAGTTCGTAAAAATGTAGATAAAGAAGGTTTGGACAGGTACTATTTTATAAGGAAAGAAAGATATATAAATTCCTTTAAAGTTAATATTTTCTAAGATGCCTAAATTGGCAGTTGTTTTTTC
This sequence comes from Lysinibacillus sp. G01H, assembly GCF_028872195.1. Classification (NCBI taxonomy): domain Bacteria; kingdom Bacillati; phylum Bacillota; class Bacilli; order Caryophanales; family Bacillaceae; genus Lysinibacillus; species Lysinibacillus sp. G01H. The sequence continues at coordinate 2,504,701 of NZ_CP118397.1, forward strand.
TGCATCATCGCCTACAAAGAACCCAACTAATTTTGCTGGTAAGCTCTTTTCAGTAGCAGTAGATAAAGCTTGATTAAACAACTTTTCACGCGCAGCTTCTTTTTGAGATTGCTCAAATTGTGCCTTTAACTCACGTAACTGTTTCGCTTCCTCCGATTCTGGTGGGTAACGCTTGGAAATCTCATCTTCTAATTTCTTTGGAAGAGTTTTAGTTTCGTACGTTTTAATCGCATCAGTTACTCGAGTATCAGCAAATGATTGAAGCCATTTCTTACCCTCATCATCGTCGTTTAGAAATGATTGAACCGATTCAAGTGTCAATGTAGCCCCTTGACCGTTTCCTCCTGATGCTGGCTCCGGTGTAGGTTCAGGCGTTGGCTCTGGATTAGGATCTCCTTCTCCCGCAAGCATTTGAATATCTAAAGGTATTAACGTTTTAAGATTGAATGGATTTTGATTCATAATTTCCTCCTTGCCCAATTTAGTTACTCGAATGAATCCCTAAACTGTTCAATAGTGTATTTGTTCTCGTTCTTTATAACGTCTTCGAGAGGAAAGACAAAAATAAAAAGCCATTCTAAGTGAATGACTTGTGTAGGTTTATAACAATTTTGATTAATATCATGAGAAAAAACCAAGTTTTGAAAAAGCAGAATAAGTAGTTTAATTACCATTTCTCATTATTTTTATAATTTTTCAAATGAATGTACTCATCATTTTTCATTTTCTTCCAACTACTAATACCGTTCAAAATAAGCATAAAAATTACAAATAAAGCTGAACCCACCATGTAATGACCTAAGTAAAAAATAACAAATGCCCCAACCAATAATGATATCATCAGCAATATCGCTAAAATTTGTAATTTATTATTCTTCTTATCATTCATAAAATCCACCTCCTAATTAAATGTTTTTTGTTATTTCCATACGTTATTATGGTTTATTTTACCACACGATTAAAATTCTTATATAACTTTCCTTACTTAATTACAAAATAATTTTGATTACCCTTGAGAAACTTTCAAACTTCAATTTGCGCTAAATTTTTTCTTCCACTCTTCATAACTCATAAATGGCACCGTTACACTCGGCGGTTTAACCTGTTTATACGCTTTGTTAAAAGCTTGTCTATAAGTTAGCCCTTGATCAGACATATAAGCATCAATACGTGCAGCCAATTGCTTTTGGTAAGTATCATCCATGTAATCTCTACCTCTTCGATATTCAGGAAGCTTGCCATTAATCATGTATATCGTATGACAACGACACTGGATATCCATTGAAGCAATGCCCCATAACCTCGGTGCTTTTGATTTCCACTTGCCATAGTGAAAGTAGCCATCTTTATCAGCTTTCTGACCCTCTAGCTTTCTATGGGACTTACGAACTCTGGTATCAAGCGACGACATCCATACTTTAGTAAGCCGTGCTGTTTTACTTGCCTGTTCCTCAATTGCTAAATCTACTTGTGATCTAACTCGGCCACCCTCTGTACGAGCAACAAGGATTGCTTTTTTCTTTGTCCATCCCATAGCGTTTTCAATCCTGATAGCCATGTCTGTGTAACTTTCACCAGATTGTAGACTCTGTGCTATCTCAATATTCAAACGCCTGATAATTTCGTTCCTATGGACTTCAAATATCTTAGGAAGAGTAAGAAACTCAACAGGATTAGTTAACGCTACATGAATCATCTCAGCAGATGGTATTTTAAAGCCCATTTCCTCGCCTGTAGACTGTTGTAAGAGGTAAGCCATCAATAAGTATCTTTCAATGTAGAGACGTTCCTCTGACGCTTGTATAAGCTTAATAATCTCTTTGTAATCAGCGTTCAGTTGTTGAGCAATTAACTTCATTTCTTGGTTGAATCGGTTGTACTTATTAACATCAGTCCAAGTAGCTTCGCCATTTCTGGCAAACTTCCGATGCATGTCTAACATCTGGGCAAGAATAGACTTTAAACGTCTCGCAAAAACAACCTCAATGTCCCTCTCAGCTTTAGCTTCTAAATCATCTACGATTCGATTGATTTCCTGTTGATTTATGAGTCATCAACTTCTTTTGTATCATCATCGTCATCCTCGTTCAAAGGTTCAAGCCCATTACCAAACAATTTTTCATCATTCTGCATCTCTCCAAGTTCATACTCCACATCATCAACAATTGACAGCTTAGAAAGTCGAGTACGTTCTGACACTACACTTTTGAAGCTTGAGAAGCTTGAGCATCAATAGGAATGTTTCGCTTATATTCATACCAAACTTTCAAGTAATCGTCCTTTGAGCAAATACCTTTTTTGGACCATGCACTACATAGCACTTTAAATTGGTAGCGAAGAGCAGTCGTGAACTTTCGCTCTATCGTTTTGCATTTGTTCTCAAGTGCCATAAGTTTATACTTCATAGCCACTCCACTAGCATTACCAGCAAACGATTCATCACTGAAGTTCACGCTCTTAGCTAAACGCATGATGTTCTCTTCAAGACGGTTTAAATGGTTCTCAATCATTTGATCATTAACATCTTTAGTTAGATATTTAATGTCGTCATTCTCACCCATCAGTTCAAAGATACCTGTTCTAGCTAACTTGTTTGCCTCTTCTTCATCCATCCCCATACCTTTAAGCACCAGGTAGGCCAATCGAAACTGTTCAATTTCGTTCGATGCATCCGATAAAGTTCTGTCGTAAGCATCAATCAGGTTATACACCTTATCTGCATCCCCCTGCAGCTCCTCATTATTGGGAACACCGAATAAAGGGCAATAGTCAAATAAGTGCTTCCGTTCATCTTTCAAAACAAAAGGTGAATCAGTATCAGTGCGAGTGTACAATCTTTCAGTGGTTGCATCGTAAAAGACCAGCTGCTCAATTTCTACTTTTTCACCCTCAGCATCTAATTCAGCGCTTTTAAAATATCGCATAGCATATTTAGGTTCACTAACGTCTGCTGTTTCTGAAAGAATGATTTTCCCATGGATCAATGGCCGTAACCCGTTCATTTCCATCCGTATCAATGTAAAGCAGTCGTGCTGAATAGCCACAAATTGCTGTTTTCTTTCCGGATTCACTTTCCAAATCATCAATAGAATTACGCAAATTAAAAAGCTCAATCGCCTCGGATAATTTATCAAGGCCTTGAGCTTGTTTGTCTACTACGTATGAAATTGGATTACCGAACATGTAGCCAACCTTGGTATCTACTATTTCAGCGTCTAAAGGGTTATTAAGTGTATTATTTACCTTGTCATCAACACGAACCACATGATCATTACCTTGAGCATAATCAGTTGGCTTACGAGTTAAAATCGGTACTGCCGATAATTCTGCTTTGTACCGATTGTAATTGAGCAATCGTTTGTTACGTTCAGCCTTTGTTTCATCAACTAGCTTATTCAGTAATAAAGGAGTAACACCTTTTACATCTATATAAGCTATGTATTCGTTCACTGTACCACCTCCTTATCGGTTCTTTCCTGTGATGATTTCTTTGTAATAATGCGTATAAATCGCATAGCGTAGAGCATCCAGTACGTCATCCCACAATTTAACTGGTTCTCCTGTGCTCGAATTCTACACGTATTGAAAAATTTCATCTTCAAAACGTTTCACTTTATCACGAACAACAAACAACCTTTCCAGTTTGAAACGTCTAGCTACTTCTTCAATCCCTGCAACAACTGCTTTCTTTGCATTGAATCCTCGTATTTTTTCGCGTTTGAAACGTGCAATATGTTCTGGTCGAGCTGTATCACATCACAATAAAAATTGATATTGCCATAACACACTTTAATATCTTTCGCTATCTTTACCCAATCATCAATCTCATAATATTGATGAGCATGCTCTTCACACAAATACACATCGCCTTGGTCGTCTTCTGCCAGTACAACAATAGATCCGAAGTGCTCATATCCCCAGTCAACGCCAGCAAAATATTTTACGATATTCTTTTTGGCGAATTCCTCCAAAGAAACAAAATGTACTTCCTCTTTAAAATCTTTATATACAATACCTTCTGCAGCTACCCAACGGCCGTAAATATCGCGTTCAGTAAACATACCAGAAGGTGTACTTGCTACAATTGATTCGATGTATTCCTCATCTAATTTATCGTTATCAAATAAAGAAAAATTGAATACGCGAATGTTCAAACGACCACTTTCTAAAGTTTGACCATCTTTGTCAATGTAGTCTTTCTTGATACTGTGCGCTGGATTCTCTGGGTTTGTATCAATTAATACTCTAGCTCCTGGGTAAGAACAACGTGAAATAACTTCTTTTACAAATGTGTCATGTAATGCAGTTCCTTCATTGACGAAAGCCCCTGCTGCTGTAAATCCACGTGCCTTTTTCCATGAATCTGCTTTCGCCCCATCAAACACGTATACCTTATTACCGAAAATCGTAACAGCATTGGCCTTATTGAGCTTCAATTCTTTGCCCAATATCATTTCCATATCATCTAGTACGTTTCGTCTTATACTCGCTTGTGTAGCACCACCGATAATAAACGATAGCCCTTGTCCTTCATACTTTGCAATGTGCATTAAAAAAACCAAGATAAACACGAATGTTTTCCCTGCTCGCTTTGCGCCACTTGCGACTATGATTTTAGGTTTTTCTTTTACATAAGAATCCATAACGGTCTGTTGTTTTTTTGTTAATTCAGCCATTACTCTTCACCAGCCATGCGACGTAACATTTTCGCAATTTCTGATTCTTGCTTATTACTATCAGGGTTTTCGAGTTTACTGATTTCAGCTTTCGTTTTGTTAATATTCAATTGCATCTGTTCAAGTTTAAGTCTGCGCTCATCATCTTGGTCTGCCATCTCAACAAACTGACGAATAGAAGAACGCAACTCCCCGATTGCTCTCGATTGAGCAGTGAGTAGTTGCGCCTGTCGTTCCCATGCGAATTGGAATTCATATTCTTCCTCTGTTACAGCCTTTTCTACGCCTCCGCCATCTTCTTTAGAACGCGGATAGTATTCGTATTTTGCTTTTTTTGAGCTCCTTTATGATTTCGTCTTTCGATTCAACGTGCATAATTCGTTGAGCCCTTATGATTGCAGCATACTGAATCTGTATTTGATCCCAAATTAAATCGGCTGGAGAACGTTCGTTCATTGCCTCCATGATTTCGAGTGTTTCTTCTGGCAAGAACTTTTGAAAGAAGCCATGTGTCAGGGCATTTGAGTTTTGTTTTGGAGCTGATGCATTTTTATTGCCTCTATTACCTTTTGCATTAGCATTACCAATAGGAGCGCCTCTTTCTCTCTTAACAGTTTTTATTGGAGTACTCCGTTCGTCTGTTTGGAGTACTCCATTTAATTTTTCGTTCCAATTGTCTTTAGATTTTGATTTCCAAGAGCCGATTGTTTTTTCTGGAACTCCTAACATTTCTGCTATTGCTCGATTTGTAATATCACCGTTATGTTCCTTATAAATTTCAAATACTTTATCTCGATTTGGATCTCTCGCTCTAGCCATCGCATAATCACCACCACCTATACCTGAAGCCTTGGAAGCCTCTTACTTGTTCTAACTGTTCCTGTCTTAAATCATCCATAAAAATAAGACAACCATTCCATGTGCGATTAGTTACCTCGCATACAGCAGTTGCCTTAGTTTTGATTCGTATTACTTTCATCGATGACTCAATACATCCGTTTTTTATGAAATACACTCTATCACCAATGTTTAGCTTTTTAGGCTGTCTGGATAGTTGCCAGAACTGTTCATATCCACCTTGTTCATACATAGCAGTTTCTTTATCATCATTTACATATTCGCTCTTAGGAATCGTAACTACGATATCCAATGGCATCACCCCATTATGCTAAATGCTTCGGAAAAATTAAAAAGCATCCATAAAGGATGCTCAGCTTATTCCAAATAAACTTTTAATTTGTAAAGAGGCGTATTCCTTAACAACATCTAAAGGAACTGAACCAAGTTCTAACCCTTTGTTCAATATACCTTCTTTAGTTTTATTCCAAATTCCGTTATTTTTAACTGAGTCTAAAAATTCATGTCCATCCCAAGTCATTGATGCCATTAACCAAAAAGGTTTGTTATCAGCCCATCGAGTGCTATTTTTCACATATCCAGCTTGATCTAATATTTCTAAATGGTACGCAACCACTTCTCTGTCCCAGTTTTCAGGGATAACTAACTCTTTTTTATCATCGTTACTCTCAATAAGTAGTAATAATTCTCTCACTAAATTCAAATCTCGTTTCATCAAAATCACCTCCTACCTAATAATAAACCTGAAAATGAAATATACGTAATAACTTTTTGCTCTCAAAAGTAAGTACCGTTCTCTAGCAGTCAAAGGGGATGAAACTGCTCGATACTCACTTTTCAGGGCAAAATAAAAAACACCCCGAAGGATGTTTTACTTCTTTGCTTTTATTGCTGTCTTATATTCAACAATATCTGATTCCCTTTCTTTTTCTACTTTCGTTATAAGTTCTTTAATTTGCACTATGTATTGTTCAATGTTCTCTTTTATTTTTGCTTTTGTATTATCTTCATCTTCCTCTCCTTCTCCCATCTTAAAATTATATTCATAATTCGAGACAGTCTTAAGGGTGTTCTTTTTAATTTTCTCAAACTCATTTGAAAAATTTATAATAATTTCATAATTTTCGTAACTAATATCTAGCTCTGATTGATTTAAAACTTTTCCTATTAATTCATTAATTTTGTCACACACTTTATGATGCGTTTCAATAATTTCACTTATATCCAATTTGCTTAAACTAGGGAATTTTAATAACTTTCCTTCTATTAGTCTTAAATTGAACTCAACAAATGATAATGTACTATATTAACTGCCCAATAAGGTTATTGGCTCTAATAATCTTTTTAGGTAACTTATTTTCATTATCCTCTCTCCTGTTTTCTTGTATTGTCTCTTTTACTCCTAAATATGTAACTACCCCTCCTACTATTGCACCCACTAGACCCAAACAACCAGCTAAGACAGTTTCACTTTCTATGAATGATGAGTTTTTAACAATATATATCGTTAAAATGCTTAGTATTAAAATTACAAATATCAACAACAGTGCTAATATAATGTTAATCCACTTTGTATATCCTTTCATCGCCTCAATACCTCCCACCCAATCATAACCTAGCAGATGAAATATATGTAATAACTATCTGCTCTCAAAACCACACCAAACTCTGTCCTCTCAATTCATAGCGTTTCGGCTGTTAAATGTAGTTTTCAAAGCAAAAGAAAAACACCCTGAGGGTGCTTTATTAATACTCTAATTTTTATTTAGCTGAATTCCATTGTAGGGACCTTTATTGATTGTTCCAAACGTTTTTTTCCACATAGACTCCTTCTGGATTATTTCTGAATTCGTCCCTTCCATAAACTCAATGACGGAAAAAGTAATTGAATTATAGCCGTTTTCTAAAATATATAAATTCAAATGATGTGCATCACCTAAAAACCCTAAATGAGTCATCCACCTACCTATAATCCCACCTGTACCATAAGCACTACCAATATATCGACTTTTGCCATCTTCTGAGCGTTGAATATAAATTCCGTTTTGACTTAAAACTTTTTTCAAATTATTCTGCTCTGAATTATCTTCCCAAATTGCAATAATCTCTCTCCAGGAAAATGTTTGTCCTAGCACCTCTTCTTGAGATACATCAACATCAGGTAATTCCAGTCCTTCAAACCTGGATGTATGTGCAAGTCTACTAGTTGCTTTACTTTCTTGTATTATTTCTTCTGAAGCCAATATTTCAGCAATATTAGTTGCTATTTGTAAGTAATCAGCTGCTTGAAAATCAATATAATACGTTCCTTTTTTAACAACTTCAGGTAATGACATTAACGTATTTTTTAAGTATTCATTCATATCAGGTGCATGATAAATTCTAAAAAATCTTTTTGGTTCATTATCCCATAATTCAAAAGCTCTAATTTTATAGAAATTTGGCTTTACACTATACTTTACCCACGGTGTTGATTCATTTGTTTTGTCATATCTTTCTTTCAACTTAAACATACTAGCAAGTCCACTTGTAGTTAGAATTGGTTCTAATACATCAAACATAATTCTCTTCCCTTCATTTATGAATAACTAATTATACCAAATTACTAATAGTTTTCTTAATAATTTCCATTTAGTTTTGCATAAGAATGTTCCATCCAATAAAAAGGAAGAAGCTCTGCTCGATGCTCACTTTTCAAAGCAAAAGAAAAAAGCATCATAAAGCTTTTTACAGCCTTTACAATGCTTTTATAGTTCCTGTTTAGACAGGAGTAAATACTTAGTGAAGTAACGAATTGTGTTTAGTGCATTTCCGTGCACTTTGTTGATGTAGTAAGTTTGAGTGAAATTATGGAAAGTGGACGAAGTTCACATATAAACCACTCCTTAATGTTGGTCATAGTAAAGCTGTGAATTGATACATTGATAAATAAACCGCAAATAAAAATAGCCCGATTAATAACCAACCATAAACTTTTCTCTCGCTCTGAAATGCTTCAATTCCTTTAGTTAACATGAATAAACCTGAGAAGAATACCATTAAAAAAGTCAGATCGTAATCCCGTGTTATAAGTAGGTAAGCTGAAAGAGAGACAGTTATGATAGCAAAAACAATTTGTAAAATGTTAAGCATAATATTCCACTCCTCTTTAAATATCATATAACAAAAAGAGAAGTCATGGAAATGATTGTAAATATTTAGCCTTTTATATTAATTAAGATACCTAATCCCTTAAAAATCTGGGCCGGCCATGTATGTCATACTCCGAACAAGTTTGTTCAGCGCAGGTCGGTCGTCGGTCTGTCTTTCCCTAATATTTAGGTTTTTATAAATACCAAGAGAGGAAAACCTTACCGCACCATCCTGCCTCCCAGTTTACATCATATTTTTCCTCTTACAAAACATGCTACATGTTTTACATTTGTTCCTTTGTACTTACTTTTGGTTTATTAGATTCAAAGTATTTAATCTTATCGTTTATTTATATTTTCTTGAATATACAAATTCAATTACTGGAGATGTAACGAATGTAAGCCCAACAACTATGAGTAAAGGGTAATTTTTCATGTCATTTAAATTGGATACACCCTCTGAAATAAACAAAATTAGACATGCCATAATCATTAAAACATAATACCCAAGCTTTGCACTCTGAGTTTCAATATGTCTATCTAATTCATCTTTATCTTTAACACCATTATGGTTACCCCAATTAATCCAGTTGAAAAGATAAGACAAGGCAATGAAACTAAAAATTATAGAACCCCCATCTATTGTTCCGAATCGCATCCATCTGTATAATGTGTAGCTTACAAATCCACAAAAAACTACAAAAACAATAAGTCCTATTATCTTTTTTGATTTATCCATTCTTTTTCTCCCCATTCTCCTGTGGTATAAATAATTCCTCCATAGTGGCACCTAAAACTCTTGCAATATCAAAAGCGAGCTTTAAACTTGGATCGTATTTGTTATTCTCAATAGCATTAATTGTTTGTCTAGTTACGTTACACAGATCTGCCAACTTCCCTTGTGAAATGCTACATTTTTCTCTTAGTTCTTTAATATTATTTTTCATAATATAACCACCTTCATATTATTAAGGTGTAAAATATCTTTTACATCCTAATAATACCCAATTAAACGATTGCATGTCAAATATCTTTTACATCAAATTTTAGTACACTTGAATTCAATCCTTTTCATAACTAAAAAAAAAGAAGCAACCTTTAGGCTACTTCATCATCTGAATTAAAATATTGTTTCTGACCCTAAATATCGTCGTGCTGGATAAATTCATGTGCTTACCAATCGCTCGCATGCTATCGCCATCAAGCAATCTATAAAGTACCTCAATTTCTCTATCTCCATGTACTAACGAAATACGTTTTTGCAACTCTGCAATCTTTTGCTCATATGCCTTAATTCGATAATTTAGTGAATAAACACGGCGTTGCACTTCAGTATACACTGGATCACTTGTCCCACCACTAGCCTTTGGTAATGTTGCATCGATGCCATACATAGCCGTCTTAGCCCCAATGTAGCTATTGTTATTAGCTTTCGCTACAGGCTGCCTTGCTTCCTCAATCGTTTCAACCATCCACCGATAATTCTCAATCCACTGAAGTAAATCCTCTTTTGTAACTTTAATTCGCCCTGTTAACATAGTTTAGCCCTACTATTCCCACACTGGTAGGTATGGTATAATAACTTAACGAACAAGCCATCAATGGGCATAAACCAATTCGAGCTGTAGCGTGGGATGACGCTGCGGCTTTTTCAAAAAAAAGGAATGATGATATGAACCAATTAATTCAATATATCAGCTACAAACCAAGCTTGTAGGGAGTGCTGTTTCTTCCCTTGACCTCCCTGCAAGCTTGGGTTTCTCAAGGGAGCTGATATTAATGAAAAACCGTTCTAAAGCCTATATTCGCCATCAGAGAGAGCGAATTATCCGAAAGAAATGGTCAATTTTAAAAGATGTAATGTTACGTGAAAGTGAGTTCATGCCTGTACGTGGTACATTAAGCAAAGGAAAAATTCATTGCTCATGTAGAATGTGCCGATACGAGCAGTATCACTCGATTCCAAAAGCCAAACATAAAGCAAAATTAAAAGCTATGAAAAAGGAAATAGACGATTATGTCTATTTCCTTTTTTCGTATTTCCTTACATCCTTTTTAGTTTGCTTTACCAGTTACGACACTGTAGCTTTTTTGTGTTACAATTTACAAAAAATACATAACGAGGTAATCATCAATGGACATATTTACAGATATATCGAGTGGCGGAAGTCTGTGGTTTTTTATACCACCAATGATCTTGCTGCCAGTTGTAATGATAGGATGTGCCGTAATTTATAAAATCCTATTGGGCAGTATTTTGCCAAAGAAGGTTTACAACTTTTTGCTTGGCCCAATTGCCCTTCTTGGATTCTTTATTTGGGCTATCCCAATGAACATGGGATTTTATGAGTTTTTTAGAGCGATATTATAATCGCTCTATTTTCATTTAACCCTCATATTGTGCAGTAATATATATTTATAATTCCCACAAAAACCTTCACAGAATTGTCACTTACTAAGTATTTATAAAATTTATATACTTACTCAAGTAACGAAAGGAGTGTTGACGTATGCCAACTACTAGAAAAGAAAGTCTATATTTTGGTTTAATAATGTGTTTTGGAATGGTACTTTTTATGACCCTTTATAACTTCTACCTTAATGATACATTTGGACAAATTTCTTTCTTAGGTGGAATTACTAATTTTTTAATAGGTTTTATTGTTGCTATCATTCTTGACTTGTACCTAGTGGGACCTATAGCTAAAAAAATAGCTTTCAAATTAACAGCAAATACATCAAATGTTCTATTTAAGATTCTAACAATATCTACATGCATGGTTATTGGAATGGCTTTTTTTATGTCTATTTATGGTTTGATAACAAGTTATTTTCACAATGGATTTTATTCCAATTCGATTATTAAAGAATTCCTTTCTGTGTTTTGTAGGAATTTTATTGTAGCATTACCTTTGCAAATTATTATTATGGGACCAATTGTACGTTTTTTATTTAATAAGTTTATAAAAACTTCTCCAAATAACTTAGTATTAAAAAATTAAGTTGAAACATATTATTTACGTTTCTAGTAACCTAAGAGATTTATTCTTTTTGGTTACTTTTTTACTGAACAATTTCTTTCACTTGCTCCCATCATCCCAATTCCACAAGCTCAATTGTCCTTTAGCTGGCACTGGCTCAAGTAAAACTTTCATTGTTTTCAGCTCCCATGCATATCGACCATCCATAAAATCACCAAAGTACAGTTCATCACTCTCTAATTTTTTTCCGAATTCCATGCCTGCAGCACTTAACTCAGGCAACGGTGATAGAGAATATGTACTCACTTGAAAATAATGCAAAAATAGTCACTCACTGTTTTTCGAATGAGTGACTTTCTTTATAAGCATAACTGGCTATAATCTCTTCAACTTGGGGTGCTTTCCCCTCATTTTTTTAATTAAGAATAGTAAACTTTTTCTACTTTATATAATGTTTGCTCGATAGTCGAGCAGAGAACGGCATCCACTTTGTAAAATTTAACTCGAAAGTATAAACTTTTCAAAAAGTTCTTTATATTATTTTTTTGCTTAAAGGCAGGGAGAAATTCTGAATTTTTCTTCACATCACCGAAACTTTGAATCCATTGCTCTACATGAGCCTGACTAATGGCTAAGATTTACATATTCAACATAATCACGGTAGAAGCGGCTTGCCGGTTTCATCTTTTAAAATTTCCTCAACCTTGCCAAAATCTGAATAATCCGTAATATCAGCGAATGCTATATTAATGTACCTTTGCAACACATCACGAGCATCTAACATCACACTGTCAGCTAATTGCTGTTTTAACCGCATGATTTCTTCTTTTATACCTTCAATTACCATCAAACGATGAGCATTTCGATTAGCTGTTATCTAGTCGCATTGATATGCTTTTTGATAAGCTTTTGTAGCATTGAAGTATCTAACGTAATACATACAAAAAAGCAACTGTTTATCGTTGAGACCGTCACTTGGGACAATATCAAACTGTACAGTTGCTTGCGATTCCGCTTCAAGACGATCATACCAGCTATCTTTGTTTTTCCACCCACGTATAGTTCCATCAGATACACCTAGTTGCTCAGCTATATCCTTTTGCTTTATATCACCGTTATGTGCTTTGTAAATATTATACGCTTGGTCACGTCTTGGATCCCTTGCTCTAGCCATATCTCATTTTTTTGTTTTGTAATCACCCCATTATGCTAGTTGCTTAATTCAATGAAAATAAAAAACCACGCTCGAATGAACGTGATCTGAAAGCTATATTTATTTATCAAAAAACTCTGTTACACATAAAGTATAAATAAACTTTTGTATTTTATTCATCCGGTAATGACTCTATGGAATCATGTTTATTACATGTAATAAGCTTAGCTTTAAATTCTATACTTGTTGAAAGTTTCTGCAACATACTTAACTCATTAGCCAACTTTTCTATTTCAACAAATCCCTGACTTTGCAATCTAGAAGTGTCTAGTTCAAGCTGTTTTAATGACTGTTGAATTAATTCTAAATTCTCCATATATTTTTCTAAAATCTTTTCAGTATACAATATATCATCCTGATTGTTTGTGTCTTTAATCATTTAACGACTCTTCCTTTCTCTCTATAAAGTCATCTTTACCATGTATATTTTTAATACATGAGATATTAATTAACATCTTAGGAAATGGAATAAAAACACCTCTTAAATCCTATTTAATTAACACCATTATAAAGGTGTTTAACTTATTTAACAAATTACCATTTTCATAGTTAATTGCATAATAAAAAAGCCACACCTATTGGTTATGGCTTTGTAAATTAATGAAGGAAGTACATACATAACTGTCACTGCTGCTCCAAATGGAAGAGCCCCATCACCTGTTACAATTCTGACAGATAATAAATCACATTTATTTATAGCATAGTTAGCTGTTGTTGAACCACAGCAATTGGGGTTTGCGGCAGTATTTGGCCCTGTTACTGAAGCAATAACACCTGTTGAAATGGGGTCAGTAAAACCACAGCTTCTACTAATAACTTTCTTCAGCCGTTACTGTATCTGCAGCTGTTAGTGTATTATCACGTACATTTAAAACTAATCCAGTTATGATTGCATTTTCTGATATACATGGGGCTTAGAATCTAAAGAAACATTGATTTTTCTCACAACCCGCACATATTGTTTGCATTTAGGCTTTTATAAATACCAAGTGAAGAAGGATTTACCTGTCCTACCTCCCCTCCATTTGGCACATTTGTAACATTTCATAAATTTAACTACATCGGGCCTCTTAGTTTAAGGCTGCTTTCTCAAAGATTATTGCTTCTGGTTTGGCTATTCTTTCCTGTAAAGATTAAGATGCACCTACCGTCTACTTTTTTACCACAAAAACCCATATCGTTATTCAACTATACTGCTCCATTAATTTTAAATCCATTTGACACCTCAAAATTTGTTTTCTAAACGATACATAATTTTACCAAATAAATCTTCTAAAAATGTATAATCGTTCTATTTTCGTTTAATCTTTAAAATTTTCAATATCGCTTACACAATATTAGGTGTTACTACTACGGTATTTTGTCTTTGTATATGGATTCACCTTTGTTTACAGATTCACTTCTATTACACTTTCTACTAAACAATTCACACTTTGCTTTTATTTTTAAAGAAACTTGATTAATAAGTCTAATGAATGTAGAAGCGTAATGCATATTATGAAAAGGTAATCTGCAGATTATTAATCTTTCGTTAAATGGAGGTGAAAATTACATGCCTTTAACTACTGGGCCAATTGAAAATACAGGAAATCTACCAGCTAATGCATCTAGCGTTCGTATCAAAGTTCTTAATCTCACTGGAGGTTTATTAACAGGAGTAGTAAGGGTTTTCAGACTAAACGGCACGAGACAATTATTATCAACAACACCTTTTGCTGCTAATGCCAACGCTTCTACTTTTGTAACGCCAAGTGTAGGTGGATCTGCTCAATATGAAGTTGAGATTGTTCCTAATCAAACAGGTGGATTATACAGCGTTTACGGTCGAACAGCATCAGGTGTAATCATCGATGCCCAACGATTTGTGAACTCAGAATTAACACCGATTCTTTAATTTTATAAACAGATTTTATCAATTAAAATCTAGGAAGCCTTATACTCAGTTATAAGGCTTTTCGTATTATTCATTTCCCCTTTCAATTTCTCTCTGATCGAGGCTTTGAGTAAAACCCTACAGTCAATTTTTGTCGTCACCTTTCTATACTGAAATACATAGAATACGTTTGAGGTAATTCATCACTATGAAAGTAAAGGGGATATTAATTAAAATGAATAAAAATAATCCACAACAACCTTCTGTGACTACAGAAATTCAGATAGCAAGACTTGCCTATATTGGGGCCTCAATTGCAACTCTGGGCGATGGTCTTTCTGCTGTTGCAGCTGGTTTAGCATTAAATGCTCTAGAAAAATCAAATAACGAGAATCCTCAAGCCAAAAATAGTGACCAATCTAAAGAAGTAGAAGATCTTCAGAAGCAAATAGATTATTTAATAAACGAACTAAAACAAGTAAAAAAATTAATGAAATAACCTAATTTTTCCTAAATACTTTTAAAAATGACATTGAAAATAATAAGTAAAAAGGAGGGTAAACATTTGCAATACAATGTACAACAAACTTTAAACAATAGATTAATTCTCGACCTTAATAAAGCCATTAATGGCGAATATAATGCTATTCGATTTTATAAGCATTTAGCACAACTTGCTCCAAATGAAGAAGTTAAAAATCGTATACTAGAAATACGAAAAGATGAAATGAGACATTTCCAAGGTTTTGTTTATACCTATACTTACCTAACTGGTCAACAACCATCTCCACAGATAAACGAAACATTACCACAGAATTTTAAGAGTGGTATCCTAACTGCATTTAAAGATGAACAAGAAGCAGTTGAATTTTATCACCGTGTTGCTAGAGAATATAATATTCCTTATATTAGTAATCAATTTAGTTCAAATGCTTCAGATGAACAAAATCATGCAGTTTGGTTTTTATTCTTTATTAACCAATATAGATAAAGAAACATTACCGACTAAATGTCGGTTTTTTTATTTATTAACTGTACTTATGAATAATACTTTCAATTCACTACAGAGCTATAAAAAACTAAATTTGTATATGTTAATTTCAAAACAAACTCAGCAGTTCATATTTTTGTTCTTTGACAGATTCATCCACTATTTCAGGCACATTCTGCACCATTTCTTCTATTTTTTGCACCTTGCTTATGGTTAACATTAGCCGCTTCTAGCGTGGTTCTTACTCTAACTTTTCTAACAGCCTGTAGTTCCTCTCCCTTAGTGTTAATTTCGAAAGTGTAAAATGAATGATTATTGCAGAAATAATACCAATAAGAGCACCTACAATTACCTCTAAAGGATAATGAACTCCTATCCAAATACGTGAAATTCCGACTAATATAGCAAGCAAAATCCATAGAATCCATTTTCCTTTTTTCAATAACCAAAGGGACATACAGAATGAAAAAAATAATATGGTATGATCACTTGGAAATGAATTATTTATTCTTTTTCTATCAACTGATTTGTATTCGAAAGGACAGCAAATGGTTGGTGATTAAAATGTAATAACCCTGCAAATTTCCCTATAATTTCAGCCAAAACGAAAGCAATACTTGGCGCACATGAGCATTATCCTAATATTATTGTCATTTTGATTTGAAACTCTTAATGATTAGTTGTCTCCTACACGTACAAGTGAACGTGTTTTTTTTTGCATATTCATAATGTATAATTGAATCAATCTGAATAATGCAATATTTACCACTTTATGTTATCCTTATATAAATTATTAGGAAGCCTCGGGGGTTGTTATGCGTTGAAAATACATTCTACAAATAGATATATCATATTTATTTTCGGTATTACTTTGATGATAACTGGAGTGGGAAGATTATCTGGTTTCCTTGAATATGATTCAGTTATTCCAAATCAATCTGTTGCACTACTATACATACCTATTGGCGTTTTTGTAATGTTCATTTCTTACTTTGTTAAACCAAAAAAAGAAAAAGGTTAATAGTTTACTATCTTTCAAGCACCTTCCTCATATTGTGTAGTTAGAAACTGTAAACAACCATCCTTGAAATATCTCTTTAATTCTCTTTTCCTAACAACCATTTCTTTATTGTTATTTACTAATCTTACATACTTACTATTCTTAGTTAGCTTGAAAGTATAACTATCGTATGTTTCAACTTTAAAACCTATGGTATAGGTTCTGCGATACTCTAATTTGCTAGGTAGCCACCCCAGCTTATGACGTAACATAAATGGTTTCATAAAACATACTCCTTTATTATCAATTCATATCAATTTACTGACAGCCCATATTGACTTTCGCAATTTTGTACTTCCTCCATCAACATCAAATACTCATATTGTGCAATAATCAAACCAAACCACATTTTCAAATATTACCTAATCATGTTATTATTTCGTAAGTTATTACCTAAATATCAGGAGTTGTTATAAAATGAAAACACATTCTAAAATTGGACATATCATATTTGTTTTAGGCATCGTATCACTTTCAATCGGATCAGCGAGATTAACAGGTGCCCTAGAATACAATTCATTTATTTCAAATAAATCTATTGCAATACTACTCATTGCTATAGGGGTTTCTGTTATGTTCATTTCATTCTTTGTAAAACCTCTAAAAGTTAAATAACTTTACAGAACAATATCTCTTAGATATTTAACTCCAATTGACCTGTTATTTCTTGTACATGATCATTCCAAGCAATTTGATAATTACTTGCTATCAGAGTTAGCAGGAACAATTTAAAAAGCCTCTAAAAGTCGAAGTGATAGTTGCCATCTACGTTTAAAAAAGACTATTAACGATATAACCAGTACTCATATTTTTATAAGTGACCTGACTTTACTGAGAAAGTAAATTAATTTCTTTATTACGAATATGAACAACTCCTGTATTACTAACTTTTATATTCACCTCTGTAATGCCTCTTTTTAAAATATGTTCTATTGTATATCTAATCTCCCATTCTTTAACCTGACCAAGATCATTTGAAATACTAGCATGGCTAGATTTCTTATTTTCACTATGAATAATGACTGTCCCTTCACATTCATATACCTTTACAACGCCACCCATAAAACCAGAAGCAATAGTTACAACATCGACTCTTTCTTTTGTTATATCTCGAAATGTTTTAGTTGGAAAATTATATATTTTCGCCATTTTGACCTCTCCTTTTTCAGAACATTCGTTTGTATTTATAATAGAGCAAACGTTTGTTCTTAAGCAAGGGAAAATTTATGAAAATAAAAAAACTTTGTTATTTGATAGTGATTAAATTCTTTCTTTTAAATACTATAAAACTAAGATATATATATAACTCGTTAATTTTTTAATGATAAAATATTAAATACAAAAAAATCCAGGCTCATAAAATTGAGTACCTGGGCTTTTTGTCGTCGGAGTATTGCTTCTGTAGATTAACACTTCAACCTGTACAACTTCTGAACAAAATATCATAAAATCTCGGATATTTTTGTTGTTTTGCTTTCATTGTTATAGACTATCTTCTAATTTTTATAAATCTGCAATTCCACAGACTGGTCCGTTGCAAGTAATGCGTCAATTCTTTCATTTTGATCAATCTCTCTAAAACTATTAAAAGTGGGGTACAAATTGAGGTACGGTTTACACCGAACCTCCCCACCCCTTTGATATCAAGGGGTTTCTATACCTGTCTAACGAAGCGTATCTAAATGTATTTAACTGCGGTACGCGCACTTTTGTACCTCAGTTTGTACAATGCATATTCAGTTGCTATTGAAGCACCACTTTCTTTCCAGTAATCTTTCTGTTTTATTAATACCTCCAGTAGTTTTAGCAGACTGTAGATCAACTCAATAAGGTTTGATTTATTTAGTAAGTCCCAAAGGCAATGTTCACATCTTTTTAAGAAGCTTCTTTACAAATCATTAGTAAATTGCCATCTAAATCTTTGAACACAAAATAAAAATTATCCTGAATCTCTGTAACAAGTTCAACATTATTCTCTTTCATAAATTGATAAGAAGCTTCAATATCATCGGTCAAAAGCTGAATTGACGGAACTTGGTAAGTGGAAATATCACCATCTTCTTTTCTCCACTTTGGCATGGAATCTAAAATTAATCCAGCTGTACCTTTCATAGGTACCACGAATAAATGTCCAAAATATTCTTCTCCCCCTTCCAAACCTAGTATTTTTCTGTACCATTCTTTTGCTTTCTCTAGGTTACGAACTGGAACAAATACACCTCCAATTCTGTTTTTTATTGGTGATTTGTAGTCATGGCTAGTCACAAATACATCCTCCTTAATAATTTATTTCTACTTGTGGAACTCTATATTTTTTCTATTTCAACGTGATATTCTACTATTCCTTCTTGTACTAACCTTCTCGATAAGTTGAAGGAACAACACTTTTAGAAATAACTAAATAGAAGCAGCTTAAAATATTGTTTCTCATCTTCAGACGTTCGTTTCAAACGTTCAATTCGAACGTCAAACAGCTTTAATTATTGGTATATTCTATTCCTTTATTTTCTAAACACATCATTAAAACCAACAATTTTCTTCTTTATTTTTCTCTAAAATTTGTTTTATTTTATTATCTGTATTTAATAATACTTGTTTAATTTGTATAATCTGATGTTCTCTTTGTATCATCTGCTCATACTTTTCTTGGAATATAACTTTTATTTCAAGCAGGTTTTGTATTTCTTCTTTTGTCAGTTTTTTATTTTGATCAATATTTCCCGACCAATCAAAAAGCATTTTGATTTCTTGAAGAGTAAATCCCGTTTGTTTAAGTTTAAGGATTGCTTCCACTGTATCAATGTCTTTCTTGTTATAATTACGGTGCTTATTTTTAATTTCTGGATGCAATAATTTCATTTTTTCATAATAACGTATCGTATCTTTACTAAGACCAGTACATATTGCAAATTCACCAATTTTCATTATGATCCCCTTCTATAATATAAATTTATAAACCATTAGGGCAATTATACAATGGAAAATGAAACGAATGATATGATGGCTGAAAGTAATTCGTCCATGTGTTAACCTCCCTTCTGTAACTGCTAGTATATGTAACAAGATAAATGCAATTATCAGTAATATAAATAACCAACCTTTGTTTGGTATACATAGTATTAAGAGAATACTTATCGATACGATAACAAATATGAATGTTCGTACTTCAAATCCAACTTCTTTCCATTTTTTTATCCCTGCTACTCCTATTAAAACTGCGTACAACCCAATTAGTATAATCGTAAAAATTATCATCTCCATCACTCCATTCTTTGATTTCATTCATCTTAAAAGATGGAGCCGACTCCATGTCAACAGCCTTGAACAAGCTTTGGTTTAAATTCGAAGTAAAAGAAAAGCCTCCATTTAGGAATCTCCCTAAATGTTTTTTTAATCGATTGATTAGTACAACCGTGCTAAAATAAATGCATGAGTAAAAAAATAAAACAACTAATCAAAAAGAAAAGTCATTTATTGAAAAAGCTCGTAGAACTCAAATTGTGGAATGTGCTATTGAAACCATTGCAGAGGTGGGTTACGCTCAAGCTTCTTTAGGTCAAATTGCAAAGCGTGCACAAATCAGTAAGGGGGTTATCTCCTATCACTTTGCAAGCAAGGGGGAATTATTAGAGCAAGTAATTTATGATTACTATATGGTATGTCAAGCTTATACTGCTCCTCTAATAGAAAATCAAAAATCTCCTTTAGATATGCTTAGCGTTTATATTGAATCAAATCTTAGATTCATAGATGAAAATCGGCAACATGTTTTCACTGTCATTGAAATTGTTTCTAATGAAAGAACTGCTGATGGCAAACTTCGATTTGCGGCGGACCATGATGATGCTATTTTTCTTCCCATAGAAAACATACTTACACTAGGAATGCACGCGGGTGTTTTCCGAGAATTCACCAAATTGGGTTCAAGAGTAATGGCGTTAGCGATAAGAAATTCCATTGACGGTTTCACTATTGAATTAATGAGAAATCCCCAGTTAAATGTTGAGGAATATACGAGAGAACTAATTACAATATTCGTTAAATCAACTAAAAAATAATATGTCAGAAAACTTGAGGAGGATAGCTATGCATTACTATGAGGTAATTTGTTCTAGTTGTAGAAATAAATTCAAAGTATACGAGGGGTCACTGAGATTCAGACAGTTAAAGGAAAGAACCGATAAGATTTTTCGTTGCGAAGAATGTTCTAGTAAAACTCGTATGGATGCTATTAAAAATTTCTTTAGATAGCTCCTTCAGCAGATCTTGAGAATAATAAAAGGGACTACAAGTTAAATAAGTATAAATTCCAGGCTCAAAATTAATGAGTATCTGGGCTTTGTGGAATCATTTAGGTCTATCTCTACTTACAACTATGCTATCGTCAGTCGTTTTTCAAAACAAATTCTATCATTTTCTTATGCCTATTCATGTGTGCATTAAGAATTTGCTGCTGACATTCTACTTTGAACACAAAACCTTTGCAAAAATAAAAAGCCATCAAGAATCAGGAACAACTACTACTGCACAACTCGATTGCACTCAAAGCATTTAAAAAGAACACCTATGTTAGGTGCTCTTCCGATTAATTTTTCTTGTTTAAATCATCTGGATAAACTATCGTGTTAATTACATCTCCATTTGATTCATCTTTAAAAATTACTTTGACTTTATAATCCTTTTCATCCACACCATTAAATAATTGATAGTACATACCTGTTAAAGCTAGTCCTAATGAGGCCATTGTGTCAAGACTATTATCAAATTCTTCTTTGTTTACAGATAAAGTGAATTCTGAAAAAGACTTGTCATAGGTTACATCTTTAATAGATTTGAACTCTTCACTTGCTTTAAGCTCATCTACACTTGCTAGAATGCCTTCTTTTAAACCTTTCATCATTTCTTTATGTTCTGTTTCAGACATTTTATAAGTTAAAGAACCATCCTCATTCTTACTGACTTCCTTCATCCCACTGCTTTTTGCCTTTGAAATAACAGAATCAATGTCCTGACCCTCAAAAAATATAGCTGGAATAGTTACTTCTACATCTCCACCATCTTTGCTACCTTTTTCCTGGCCCTCACTACAACCAGAGATCAAAACACCTAGTAATAAAAATAATGGTAGTATCCATTTTCTTGCCATTAAATCTCCTCCTCATACACCAATATACAGAATATGAAGAGATTACACTATACTTTATTAACATAAAGCTCTATTTCTTAACCGCTTCTATACATGAAACATCATTTCTTCGTCAACTTTAATGTGCTTAAACTGGTGACGTTCGACATCATTAATAAAATCTATTTCCTACTAAGCGTTCAATGCTTAACTTTATAAAATTCAACACGTACTTTGATATAATCAATCATGCGTTGTTTTACATTTCTTTTTCTTTACATTTTCTTCAACAAAGGTTGTGATGAATTTTTATGTTTGCAGTACTTTTGGCTATAAGTATTGGAGCTATTCTTGCTGTGCAAACAGCCATTAATGCTCAATTAAGAAAGTATGTGATTTCTCCTTTTTTAGCTTCAATGATCTCTTTCGCTGTTGGTGTCATCTTCTTAACTATTACATTAGTAAGTAGTGGTTCATCACTGGGGATTCCCTTAGATTTATTGTTGAACCAACCTATCTATATATGGTTGGGGGGAATTGGTGGCGCTATTGCGATAACTACTAACATTCTCTTGTTTCCTAAATTGGGAAGTGTGCAAACAGCTATCCTACCGATCTTTGGCATGACTCTCATGAGTATGTTAATCGATCATAATGGCTGGATTAATGCAACACAATATTCCTTTGGTTGGAATCGAATCTTTGGCATATTACTAGTCTTACTAGGTGTCCTTTTAGCAACAGCTATACGAAGCAAGAAAAATGAACAGTATTCTCCCCAAACAAATAAGGAGAGTGTGCGGAATCTATGGATTTGGCGCATAGTAGGGATTATAGCAGGAATGTTACTAGCTATCCAAATCGCTGTTAATGGGCAATTAGGAAAAGTTCTTCACTCTTCTTCTCATGCTGCCCTTGTTTCATTCTTTGTTGGTACTATTACCTTGATTATGATTGTTGGTTTAAAGGATCGTTCTTACACAAATATTAAAGAGCCTTTTAAACAATCTGCTCCTTGGTGGATATGGATTGGCGGGATCTTAGGAGGATCTTATGTTCTAATCAATGTGTTTCTTGTCAATCAAATTGGAAATGGCCAAACTGTAGTCCTTGCTTTATTCGGTCAAATCACTGGTAGCCTACTGGTACAGCAATTCGGATTGTTTAACTCGATAAAGAATCGAATTCAACCTTTACAAATAATTGGTTTAATGGTGATGATAGCTGGTGTAATTTTAATTAGGCTATTTTAAATAATTTCCTTTGTTGACCTTGAACGATGAAACTCTTTTTCAAGAATGGATGCGACATTTCCCCCAGAACATAAAACCAGAGTTCATCTACGAAATGTAGCATAAACTCTGGTAACGATTGTGGTCCATCTTTATTTTATTAATTGCCTCATGATGATTTCTTCGCCGATACGTCCTATTAGCCTTTCATTCGTATCTTCAAACCCTACTTTTACATATAGTTTCTGTGCTGGTATATTATCTTTGTCTACAACTAAAACAATTTCATCGCAATTAGGAAATTCTGCTTTAACAAACTCAACTAGTAATGTCATTCCTTGTTTTGCGTAGCCCTTCCCTTGTTCCGTATGATTAATTGATAATGCAGATAAGAGCATCGCATTTCTATTCGTAGAATATTTCTTAACTCGTTCATTAGAATTTAGGAGAAAGAAACCAACAGGTGTATTTTCACTTAGAATTACAATGCGATGCTGTCCTTCATTAATTTCCTCAAAATTGCTCGGCAGTGCAGAAAATTGTTGTTGCTCTTCAGTAAGGACAAAAGCGTTCAGTTCTTGCATATATTCACTTGAAAAATGCTTTAATTCAACCTTCTTCAATTTTTCCATTACATAATTCTCCATTCACTTTTCTATACTTTACCATTTTATTAGGTTGTGGTCATTCTTTTATTTGAAATTTCGAAAAAACACGTACGTTAGATAAAAAAATCACCTAAAAATGCCTAAGCTCTACATTAATTTGAGTACCTTGGCATTGTTGTTACTTATACTTTCTCTTGGATATGGTTACAGGTATAGTGGCAACCATTAATATTAACCCTAGATAGAGAGGATATTTTAAACATGCATTCGTTGAATACCCCAATAAATAAGGCATACCTATTAAGGCCATGACTACTCCAATTACAAACAAGCCCATTTCAATTTTTCTAATCATTCTCCCATCCCTTACCATTCCTTATTCATTTTCTAACACTATCCCTATAAACAGAGAGGCTTTATCTAAGAAGTTTCTTTAAAATAAAAGACACCCCTCAGAAATAAGGAATGTCTAACTTTTTATCTATACACATCTAACAGATTTAACAAATATCTTTCTAATTCATTAATCGCAAACAAAACTTCCTTATGAAGTCTATCCTCGACAACGCTATCATCATTAAAGACCTCTAAGTATTTATTCACTTCTACAAAGAATTTTTCATACTCCTGTAAAAACTTATCAATCGTTTGATCACCAGGTGTTACAGATAAATAAATTGTTTTAAATAAATTAAAATCACTATACGCATTACTTAAAAAATAGATAGCCAGTATTCTATCGTTATTAATATACAATTTCACAAAAGATAGATTTTGTTTCAACTTTTTCAATGCATTGATAAGATTGTTCGTTTGCTTCAACATATTTGCCGTATTACTATACATCTGATAATCACCTCCATCTTTATAATAAGCAGAAAACCAACAAATTGGAATAATTTTCTGCAAATTACTAGCTGAAAACTTCGTTTATAATACAATTAAGTCGAAATATTAATTAATAGTGCTAAATGTATTACCGCAAGGACCCCCATTGGATAAATAATAGATCTTGAAAAACTATTTTTAAATTCATTTCGAGGATGCCTTTCAAAAAATAAATGCAGGATTGCATGAATAATGAAGAATAAATCAAGGACCCAAAAAATGATGGTTTGATACTGACTGAAAAGTAAGGAAAGGATGAATACGTAAAGAAACAGATGAATAAAAGTGAATACTTTATAAGCCTTTGAATCTTCCATATCTTTAAGTATTATAAACAATCGCCACTCAGAGCGTCTTATTGCATCCATTTCGTGCAGAAGAAATAAAGAAAAGTTAAATAAAAAAAGAATGAGTAATAAATCAGGCATATCAAACCTCCTACAGTATATATACCAAATGTTACTATAAAATCACTAACGAAATACTAAGTAAACACGCCTAAATATGTCGATTTGTAGGACTAAGGAGGCTTTCATTCTTTTTCTTATATTAGTGGTATTCTATACATTTTTTAACTGCATGAATTTTTAGTTTAATAAAGGAATTATATTTATTATAGGTTCTTCATAAGGATGATTATCAGTTATAACCTTTTTTACTTCATTAATTTTTGCATTTAGACATTTAAATTCATCTTGCATTCAATTTTAAATTTGACCACTTTCAAGTAATCTTCTAGGAGTAAACAAAAGCACACAATCAGAAGGCTTTTCGTTGGTAAATAATATGTGTAATCCCCCAAGAAATAATATAGATTAGCATAATGAAAAGTGTCGACCCTGTATATATAACCGTAACGGATGTGTTATCTACAAAATCAATAATCGTTGTTAAGTGTTCATTCATATACAATGCAATCGGTCGTGAAATCCAAGTTAAGAGGATAAAGCTAATAAGTATAACAATTGTAATATAACCCTGTTTAAATATCTGAAATAATGGGAAGGTAAGCGCAGCAAATAGTAAGAATAAGCCACTACCAATGGCAATGTCAGATATCGTAAAATGTTTATTGAAAGCTAGAAGCGCTAGACTTGTAACACCTATGGATAAAATCATATAGGCAATCGCTCCAAGATAGCGGGATGCGATAATTTCTGTACGTGTGTATGGTAAGGAGTTTAATAATATATTCGTC
This sequence comes from Lysinibacillus sp. G01H, assembly GCF_028872195.1. Classification (NCBI taxonomy): domain Bacteria; kingdom Bacillati; phylum Bacillota; class Bacilli; order Caryophanales; family Bacillaceae; genus Lysinibacillus; species Lysinibacillus sp. G01H. The sequence continues at coordinate 2,530,535 of NZ_CP118397.1, forward strand.
TCAACTTTTTCATCGTATGCATACGTGTTAAAGGGAATAAAAATACTGGCGACCAGAAAAATTAAAACGGGTGGTGTCCCCACCAAAATAAAAACTAAGATAAAAGGAATAAAAAGTACTAGCTGCCTTTTCTGTAGTATGACATCGCGTTTAATTAAGTTAAGCATGATGGATGCCTCCTTTAAAGTAATACATGATATCTTCCAGAGAGGCACGTTCAATAATAACTGTGTCTCCAAAAATATTTTTCGCTGCTTTGATATTATCCGTTAACGCTTCAAATCCTGTAGATGCACGATGTACATGAACAAATGCTTTTTCAGTGTCTCTATCAAGTAGATTCAACTCGCCTTTAACGAGGGCATAGTTTTCAGCTACATCATGTATAGATTGATTAAATACTAATTCCCCTTTCTGTATAAAAGCTATGTAATCTGCGATACGATCTAAATCAGTTGTAATGTGCGTAGAAAAGAAAATGGTGCGATTGCCATCAACCATTAATTCCTGTAAAAGATCTAACAGCTCCCGTCTAAAAATGGGATCTAATCCTGCTGTTGGCTCATCCATAATGATTAGCTCTGCATGATGTGAGAGGGCTATTGCCAATGAAGCCTTCATTTGCATCCCTTTTGAAAATGTTTTGATTGCTTTGTTAAGCGGTAGTTCGAATTGTTCTACGTATTGATAAAATAATGTATCGTCCCATCGCTTGTAAGCAGGTGCAACGATACGTTTTATATCTTTTAAGTTCAACCCTTCAAAAAATATATTGCCATCGTATACAAACCCAATGCGCTGCTTAATCTCCTTCTCATGCGTCTTGTAGTCCAATCCAAAAAGCTTAACTTCTCCAGCATCTGGCCTTAATAGATTCATCATCGTTTTTATCGTTGTGGACTTACCCGCTCCATTCGCTCCAATGAAACCCGTTACAAAGCCTCGCTTTACCTGTAAATTTATATGATTTACGGAAAAGCCTTTGAACCTCTTTGTTACATTCTTTAACTCGACTACATTTTCCATCCCTTTCACTCCTCGTATAAAATCTTCAATAATTCCTTTAGCTCCTCAAGTGACAGGCCTATTTCTCTGCTATTCGCAATGACCGCACTCAGCTGTTCCTCAATAACCTTCAGCTTCTTTTCCCGTATAACCTCCAAATTTTGCTCCGCTACAAACGATCCTTTGCCAACAATGGAATAGATAAAGCCTGCCTTCTCCAATTCCTCATAAGCCCGTTTTGTTGTTATTACACTAATTTGTAAATCCTTTGCGAGGTTACGCATGGATGGTATGGCTGTGCCCTCCTGTAGTTCACCTGCTAAAATAAGTGATTTAATTTGATTCGTAATTTGTTCATAAATTGGCTCCTTTGAACTGTTCGAAATAATTATTTGCATGCCAATCCCTCTTCTTTATTTTTTTGAGAATATCGTTGAAAAAATCTGCAATCAGTATAGCAATAACATGGATTGTGATGAACATATTAAAAAAAGGAAAGGAATAAGGTGTTATCCATTCGGTGAAAAGCCTCGAATCCAAAATCCATCTTCCCATTCTGGCAACTAAATTATTACTATCGTTCATGTTCGGCTCCAGAGCAGTGCCATCGACCGTAATAAAGATCAATTGAACAATTAAAAATATACAGATAGTGATAATCCATCGTTTTAACAGATTACTTTCATGCGCTTTTTCAGTGCCTACCACTTAAACAATCCCCCCACCAATTCGTTATATTGTATATATACTATATAAACATTATATACACAATTAAAAAATTTGTTCAACCACTTTTTTGGGTTTAAAGGAAATTTTACCGTGAAATGAGCTGTGGCATTCAAATACATAGAAGGAGCCTGTTTTGATAATAGCTATCAAAACAGGCTCCTATTAACTACTTGGCCATTGATTGTGTCTTGTCATGCAAATATGTTCATTCTACAGTTGCAATTTGATAATTTATGATATAATGAATCATCTGACTAAATTGGCAAGACAATGGCTGTAGCGTGTGACGACGCTGCGGCTTTTTCTTTGTTTTTTCCTTAATTAATTTAAATATTTACCCTGCTTGGGTAGTGCGATTTGATCAAAATCATCGACAAGTTTTTTTAGATTGCTTGTCAGTTCTTCGCCCTTCATTGGTAATCCGTGCCCTGTGATGGCAACGGAAGGTTTTAGTATGGCTAATTTTTCAATAGATGCTCGAGCAGCCAGCCAATCTGTTGTAAAATATTGAGGGGGACCACTGATTTCTTTTGTCTGTGTAATCACCTTATAAAGAGATTCTTGTTTGACCGTAACAAATGCATCGCCAGCAATAAGCACCTTATCCTTCTCACGGAATAAAGATATATGCCCTGGTGAATGGCCTGGCGTATGAATCCATTGGAAACCTGACATAAATGGAACACTACCATCAGAAGGTAAAACTTTGAGGTTACCACCTAAATTTATAGCTTCATTTGGAAAAATAGGTGACATTTTAGCAACCAAGCCGTTATTGACCGTTGGATCAGGCTCGGGATAATTTTGTTTTCCAGATAAAAAGGGTATTTCCAATATATGCGCATAAACAGGAACATCCCACCGCTCTATTAATTCTATGAGTCCTCCGACATGATCAAAATGACCGTGAGTCAGTATAATTGCCTTCGGTCGAGACTTAGAACCATAACGTTCTTCAACAACTGAAATGATCTCATCCGCACTTTTGGGCATCCCCGCATCTATTAGCACAAAATCTTTCATCTGGGGTTCACCATAAAGTACAATATTTACAATTTGAATCGTGTATTGATATAAATCAGGTAATATGTCTATACCTACACCGCTTCCAACAGAAGTTGCTGGGATAAATTTATAATCTTCCCCGTAATTCAAATTCTTGTCCATTTTAAATCATCTTCTTTCAATTAAGTCATTGGAGGTTCAAGCACAACAATGAAGTTTTATTTATGGAAATGCCACAGCATGGCATACTTATCTTCTTACTTCTTTTCTTTTTTATTGAAGGGTTGTTCTTTCTTTTGCTCTTGTTCCTCTTTTACCGCTTCTAATTCTTCAGGATTAAATTCCATTGCTAGTTCTTCTTGCTCTGCTTCATTCTTTTGCTTTTCTTTTGACAAAACACTCACCTCCAATATGCTTTAAAGTGGCCTTATTAAGAAAATCTATACTTTTCATTTTTTTCAAAGCTATCAAACGTATAAATAACCAAAAAACACCCATTCTATAAGTGCGTAGTGTCTCACTACTTAAAGAGCTGCAGAGATTTCTTTCTCTGTGGCTTCTTTTATTTTTTACATTAAAAATTTTATTAAAAGTGAATTTTACTTATTTTTTCAGCCATACTAACTTAGCTTTAACGGCGAAAAATAAGAAAAGGATGTGTACAGATGGGTATTCTTGGTGGAAATCCAAAAGATGAACCGTTGCATTATGGTGAGGTATTTAGTGTGTGGTCGGGTTTAATTGCAGACTATGGCATGATATCTGGCTATCAAACATTTTATAATCATGCTGGTGATGAAGATCTTAAAAAAATTATTGAAGATATCATCGAAACATGCAGGGAAGAAGTAAAGCAATTAGAAAAAATTCTAAAAACAAACGGGATTGCACTACCTCCTTCATCACCTGAGAGACCTGTAGCAAGACTTGAAGATATTCCTCCAGGTGCTAAGTTTAATGATCCAGAAATAAGTGCTGCCCTTACTGCTGACCTAGTAGCTGGATTAGTTGCATGTAGTCAGGCAATGGGTACTTCTACTCGTGAAGACATCGCATTAATGTATGGGCAATTCCATATGGCTAAAGCTCAACTTGGTGCAAAACTTTTACGTTTAAACAAAAATAAAGGCTGGCTTGTACCACCACCATTACATGTTAATTATCCTGAAAAATAAAGATTCCCTTAGTTTAGTACAGTACTAGATACGTACGTATAGATGGGATATGCTTTAGGGGTAGATTAGGGGAAAACTTCTAAGCACAAACTCCAAGTAGAAATGGTGGAGAATTAAATGTGTCCCCTCCACCAGAAGGATTCCCATTACCTGTTATGCCAGAGATGCCAAATGAATATAGTCCTGGCCTGAAAAATAAAATATTTTTAGCTGTAGCGTTTGCGACGCTGCAGCTTTTTGAATGTATAAATAGACTATATTTGTATCGCACACTTCATAGGCTGTGACGTTGGTTGACCGTGATAGTCTTATTTTTATTTTAAAGGCAATAAACTATGCACAATGAGTTAACTTTTCATATTAATAGTAGTGTTAAGCTAATCTAGTTTAACTTGTACCTCCCGAATTGTTACTTAGGGTCACTTTCAGCCGAGTGACCCTTCAATATTTATTCATTTATTTATATCTCGTTTTAAATTCGATTATTTGGCTTGAAGCTTTCTATACTTTACATATTCTAGCTTCTCGAAAGGAGGGACTTTCATATGGGATATGAAGTTTACGGTTCAAACTATGGCAAGCATGATAATTTATCATTCGCTCTAATTGTTGTCCTCTTTATTCTTTTAATTATTGCTGGCGCTACTTTCTTATATCATTAATATTTACCTTCTAATATCCTCAAATATTCATGCTAGGATCAAAGGGTCGTCTCCCACCTTGGTGACCCTTTTTTACTACTTACTTTGTAGCATAGAAGCATATATGTAGGAAGCTTACATATGTCAAGTTTGTTATTCACACAGTGTACTAATCTAACAAACAGTTCATAGAATATATCAAGCATAATTAGGGCTAAAAATAACAAAGGAGAATGCCTATGAGCATTGATTTTATTACACTTGCCCCAACAGTCATGCAAGTGTTTAAAGCAGGAGATGCAAATCCAAAAAAAGTAAAGCGAATTGTTTATGGACAAGCTACCTCTGATGCAAATGGAATAGCCACATTATATTTTACAGACAATGCATTAGCTAATGGCAATCCGCTCTTATCTACCATTGACTATGCAGTGGCAAGTGTATACTCGACAAATTCAACGATAAACTTAAGACCGAGAGTTCAAATGAGAGAGAAGAATATTAGTGGGAAATATGTCTCTGCTAATATTACAAATATTAGTGGTGTGACAGTATTAGGAATTAGTGTATTAGGATCAGAAAATCCAGTAAGTGGCGTTATTGTAGATTTTATGGTTTTAGGTAGTTTTGATTTGTAAACAGGTCATACTGAACAAACTCCCTCCTGTTGCTTTTACATCCTTTATTAGATGGTAGACCTTTCTTGGTAAAACCTCACATCCTCACTTCTTTCGTCGAGATAGGCAAGTAACAAATGTATTCTTTACATGTGGATGGGTCAATGATTAAGTTTAGTTTTTAGTGATTTATTTTTTTAATAAACCATAAGTTTTGAAAAATAATGAGAAAAAAAATAAAGACAAAGTCGAAAAAATCGACTTTGTCTACTGAAAACACTCTATTTAAGAATGTTTTTCTTCATTTAAAAATTAAAGTTTAACGATGTTAGCAGCTTGTGGTCCACGTTGACCTTCTTCAACTGTGAATTCAACTTTTTGACCTTCTTCAAGTGATTTGAAACCTTCACCTTGGATAGCTGAGAAGTGAGCGAATACGTCTTGTCCGCCTTCTACTTCGATGAAACCAAAACCTTTTTCTGCGTTAAACCATTTTACTGTACCTTGTGTCATTTAAATGACCTCCAATAATGTTATTAAATAAAATCATACAACTTCCAAAGAAAAAAATTCACATATTACAAAAAGTAACTAACAAAACACGATTACTCTTTGTAATATGTGAATTTATTATTTCTTTAAGAAAGATTCTATTACATACAGTATATGATAAAAAATCGTATTAGTCCAGTGTAAAGTGAAATTTTTTATCAATGAAAGGCTAAAACTTTCATATACCACTTATTTAAAGGGGTAAAATTAGTCATTTCACCGCCATTAAGTAGCTACAGATTATTTATTGAGGAGTTGGAAACTACATTACCTTGGCCTTCATTATTCCTGTTAACAGCTAACATCGTGCCGTCAGCCTTTAGCCCAACAGTATGATAACCCGCAGCTATAGTAGCTAGAGGCAATTATTTTTGTATTTCAATAGCGATATTCCTTACCTCATTAATTCCGTATATTTTTTTGAAGCTGAATATTACATTTTAGGACATAATTGCCCTATGCTTCCTTAGGCTCCACATGGACATGCACTTCATAAACTCCTTGCTCTTCCACCATATTTTTTTCAACAACCGAAGCAACATCATGTGCTTTCGTGATATCTAGCTTTGCATCTACAAGTATAACGACATCAATTACCTCATTATTCCCATAATTTCTTCCTCTGATTTCTTTCAATCCTTTAACGCCATCTATTTTTAAAATAATCTCTTTGTATGTTTGCAGAATTTTCTCATCAAATCCATCCGATAGTTCATGAGAAGCTTCCTTGAAAATCTCCCAAGCTGTTTTACAAATGATGAAACCTACAACGATCGCAGTTACCGTATCTAACCAAGGCATATGTAGTTGTGACCCCAAAATTCCTACAGCGGTTCCAATACTTACCCAAGCGTCTGACAAATTATCTTTAGCTGCAGCCATAACGGCTTTACTATTGATCTTTTCAGCCAATTGTTTGTTGTAACGATAGACAAAATACATCACCAATGCTGATCCTCCCCCTACATAGGCTGCAACCATATCCGGCGACTCTTTTCCACCCTGAAAAATGGAAGAAAAACCACCGACCAATACTTGAATACCAACGGCCATCATAATAAATGAAGCGACCATTGATGCAATGGTTTCACTTTTCCAATGACCATAGCGATGATCATGATCTGCTGGTTTTTGTGAAAGCTTTAGTCCAATGAGTACTGCAATAGAGGCAATAATATCTGTCGTATTATTCAATCCATCCGCTTTTAAAGCTTCTGAACCACTCAAGTAACCAATGCCAACTTTTATGATGGATAAAATTATATATGCAATAATACTGATGATGGCACCACGTTCACCTAATTTAAGATTATTGTATCTTTCTGCTTCCAATTCACTTACCTCCCACTTACGTACATTATCATCATAACAACCCAACATCGAGTGGGTCTACAGCAACCTTTTTGCACTACTATACATAAGTAGGAGGAATATAAAAGTGTTGATGAGGGGAAAAAATAAAGCCATTAGGAAGAAACTCAGATACTGGTTCAAAGCCTAGAAATTATTATACTAACCGAATAAAATAGTAGTGTATCTGTTCTTTAAGATTTTTTCCTCCAACGAACACACCTAACAAACCTTGGTCATTTCCATTTTCGGGAGTGACCCTTTTTACGTACTTATAAGCACGTAAAAAACCTTGCCACAACTGTAGCAAGGCTTTTCATCTCAATTATCCTCGTAGAAATCCGCCCTCTGAGTGGATTATTTGTCCAGTTATCCATGTAGCCTCCTCGCTAGCAAGAAAGCTAATCACCTTAGCCACATCCACTGGTGTCCCAATCCGCCCCATTGGAAATTTTGGTAACAGATAACCCCTAATCTCATCATTCATCCATGTAGAATCTGTTGGCCCTGGATTAACAGCATTGACGGTAATGCCCAGTGGTGCTAGCTCCTGTGCTAATGATCTAGTAAAGGCTGAAATTGCCCCTTTCGTTGCTACATAGGCTAACTCTCCCATCATAGGACCTAAATCTTGACCAGATGTCATATTAATGATTCTCCCTGAATTTAAATTAGCTTTTTCAAAAAGACGTGCAAATTCCACACAAAGTAGTAAGGTTGACCTCATATTCACCGCGTAATGTTCGTCTAATGTTTGAGCATCTAACGCTAAATAACCATCTTGTGCTGAATGGGCAGCATTATTTACTAAAATAGAAGGTACACCTAGTTTTTCGAAAACCGTTTGGAGTATCCTTTTTGGAGCTTGGGAATCTGCTAAATCAATTGACATTTCTTCACATGAAACACCCGTACTCAAAATTTCCTGTTTGAATTCTCCTATCCACTTACGATCAGCATGCCAGTGTGCGAAAAAAACATTGACACCGTCTGTAGCCAATCTTCTACAAATAGCTGTTCCAATATCTTGAGGGTGGCTTGCACCTGTAATGATTGCTATTTTACGTTTTGTTTTTTTCATTTCTTTTTACCCCCATGCTTTTTGATGGTTATTGAGATTATTAATAAAAAAAGAGCATTACCATAATGGTCTGCTCCGTTTTTAGAAATCAAAGCCCTTACACTGAACATCCTTTGAAATGACCACCATACCTAGTCAAACAAAATTCGTGTTAATTTTCTAATCTAAAACTTTAATCTGATTTTGAACTTCAATAGAAAAGGCTTCTACATCAAATTGATGTTGCTTTATCGTATCTTCGGCTAACTGTTGAGCCTTCTTTTTAGCCTTGTCATTTTTCTCTTCTGTTAAATTAATCCTTACTTGAATTTCCTCAGACGTCATACTATGGTCAACGCTGAAAGTGCCAAAATCTTGTGTAAACATTGTCTCAAATAGATTGGCCATGACATCATTATAACTTAGCCGAGTTGAGATCGTTTCTGCTGGCTCATAGAGTTGCTTTAATGTTATTTGAAAAGAGATGGGGTTTAATTCATTAGCTTTGATAACGTCCAGCATTGTTTCTTCTATATGTTGCTTTGTCTTGTGATCAACCTTGTCGGGTAATGACACAAGGAGCTCTATTTTTCCATTAGGTAAAATTCCATAATCTAATAGAAAGCTATAGGATTCTTTGCGCAATGTATAAGAAATCTCACTAATTAAAAATTGATATTGCTGAATATAACGCAATAATTCATCATTACTAGGTTGTGACATAGAAACATTGGTTTTTTCAGCATATTGAATAGGTGCATTTGCAAAAAAGAAAAATGCACCACAAACAATGCTTAAAAGTAGAAACCATAACGTAAATAACCTTTTAATAAACATGTATAGCCCCCTTATTCGGGACTATATGCCAATTATCTAAAGTAAATTACGGTAGAATTTTATAAAACAACACACGATCTTGATTTTCACCACCATAATTACTATGAATGGACGTATTATCGATCACCTTGTCACCCTTTTCCATTCTAAAACCGAGATTCTTATGGAAGGCGATGGACACTTCGTTAATAGGCGACGTAACACATTTCACAATATTTCGATGGTATTGCTTCACCACATGAAAGAATACATCATATAATCTTTTTGCAATATTCTGTTTTCTATAATCAGGATGGACCCCAACAAAATGGATGAACGCTTCATTCGTTTTGGACTGCGATAAAAAGCCAATGAGGAAGCCGATAATTTCGCCATCCTTCTCCATAATAAGGCTCGTATTTGTAAAGTGATCAAAAAATAATTTAGGCAGCTTATCTGACATATTCCTACCGCCCCACCACTCATTAATCAATGGAGATAAAGTATAGTAATCTGAACTCTGTACACTACGAATATTCATGGAATCCCTCCTCCTTTTCAAGTCATACAACAGACTTATAGTCTGAATATATCTACAGCTATTATATAAATGGTGACATTCACCACAGCAAACGCACTACAAATGTATTTAAGTTATTGTGCTGAGGCTCATACAAACTCAAAAACAATCACCATAACCAGATATGGATAAAACAATGTAGAAATGTAGATGAATACTATCTATATACCCTCCATCTAGGTAGGTTAATCCTACTCTTATTTTACCCTACCATTTATTTCAATATCAATGGTTCTATTATACCTTTGCCATCACTAATGACTTTAACGTGTTGCTTAAAGCCTGAATGTGGTTTGTGGTATCTGTCATGCTAACAAGAAGTTGATTTTCGTCCTCCACTGAATGTAAAATAGCTCCCGTAGAAGCTGCATTTTGCTCCGTCATGTGATTCAGTTTTTCAATTTGCTTTTGGATTACCTCGAATTGTGAGATGGCACTGCTTAATTCATGCATCCCTCTTGTTAAATCTGTATTCGTTTCCGTAAAAGAATCCTTTAAACTATTAAAGAAATGACTGACATCCTGTAAAAGCTGTTCTCCATGCTGGAGTGCCTTTTCACCGTCATCAGAACGTTTATGGGCCTCTGTTGATTTTTCAAACAAGGTTTTCGTCACATTGGTAATGCTGACAGTTATTGCAGCGCTTTCTTCTGCTAGCTTACGCACTTCATCTGCTACAATCGCAAATCCTTTTCCGTGTTCTCCCGCTCTAGCCGCTTCTATTGCCGCATTTAAGGCCAATAAATTAGTCTGTTCTGCAATATGGGTAATTCCCTTTAATAAACTATCCACCGTTTGTAGGCTATGTTGTAGCTCGTTGACAGTTTCCGCAGTTGAGCCCATCGCATGACTCATGACGCTCATTTGAGTCATTGCATCCTGCATTTTATCCCATCCTGCTAATACTTCTTGTTGTAGCTCAGTAGATTTAACGACCGTATCCTTCGAAATTGTCAATGTTTTATTGACAAAATGAACCGAGTCACCCATTGTACCGTGGATCATTTGTAAACTGGATGCCTCCTGCTGAATACTTGCAGAGATGTCCTCTGTTGCTACTAAAATTTGCTTACTAGAGCCAGAAATCTTTTGCATTGTTTGTTGGAATTGTGTGACATGCTTGTCCAATGCCTGACTGCTCTTTTCGATTTCCTGAAATGTATTTTGTAGTTGATTGAAGGATGCTTGCACTTCATTTTGCTGGATTTCTGCATGTTGAATCAATTCATTCCCCCATTTTGCCAGCAAATAAAAAGCAATAATGACCCCATTCATGATTGCAAGAAGTGTCACAAAGACAATGGTGTCATCAAATGGTCCTAACAAGGATGACGAGTTGACCATATATAAAATGAAAAAACTAAGATTAGTTAAAATCCCAAAGAAAACAATCAATTCTTTTTTAAAATACAGGGCAATAATAGCCACTGTACACAGTAAAATATAATGTTTATTTAATGAAAAGCTATCAAGCAAAAATAAGGTAAACACAACACTTGATGGAATGAGGCCAAAAATAAAGCCTTTGACATACGTTTTTATAGGTAAAAAATAATTACATACTGCCAAGGCAATGACAGCTAACCCAATAAATAAAAAATGTATGCCCTTTGATAGAATCATAGGTCCACATATTAGAATGGCCAAAATTGAGATAATAGCCAAATTTACACGATGAACTTTTCGTGTATCATAACGAATTTTATGCTCCATTACTATCCCCCTAAAAAAATGAATAGACATTCAGTTTAATTTTCTATTATTATATAGTATAACAACTACTTTTTGTAGCTAAATATTGTATTTATAAGCAGAATTAGCTTATTTTTGAAATAAAAGGGGGAAATTAAATTGACTAGCGTCCAACAAATCGCACCAAATTTCTACTGTATCGATACACATGATTTAGGTCGAGAGCAGCGAACAAGCTCCTATCTATTAATCGATGAAAAGATAGCTCTCATCGAAACTTCAGCCAGCCCATCTGTACCTTATATTATGGAAGGGTTACAGAAATTAAATATTGCAGTAGAGGATATAGACTATGTCATCGTGACACATATTCATTTAGACCATGCAGGCGGAGCAGGGTTATTTTTGCAAAGCTGTCCCAATGCTAAATTCGTGGTTCATCCACGAGGCGTAGCCCATATGATTGATCCAAGTCGTCTTATCCTCAGTGCTAAAGGGGTTTATGGCGCTGAATTTGACCGCCTTTTTGATCCAATTGTACCCATTGACGCTGCAAGAATTATTGAAGTTTATCACGAACAGCGTTTGCAACTAGGTCAACATCATTTAACGTTTTATCATACTGAGGGGCATGCTAAGCATCATGTTTCAATGCTTTATTCCGCTACAAATGGCTTGTTTGTAGGTGATACAACAGGTGTTCGCTATCCCGAAATGGATGAGGAAGCAATTGATTTAATCATTCCGTCCACCTCTCCAAATCAATACAACCCTGAAACAATGGAACAATCTTTAAAATTATACGAAAAGCTTCAAGCAAGTGAATTATACTTCGGTCACTATGGGGCTTATAAAAATCCAGCAGAAGCCTATCGTCAGGTGCGCTATTGGACACCGCTCTTTTTAGAAGAAGGTAGAAAAGCGCAAGCGGCATCCAGCCAGTTCCAAGAACAAGTTCACTACTTAGATGCTCGCTTAAAGGAACTTTTATTCAACTATCTACAGGAAAACGGCATTCCGTCCGATCATCCTGTCTATCAAACCATCCCATTCGATACCATTGTGTCCGCAATGGGAATACTGGATTACCTCGAAAAAGCAAATGCACAGGTTCCACTTTAATAGGAAAAGAGGTGTCTCCAATGATTTTGTGGACACCTTTTTTTAGATTCGCTAATAATATTGGCCGAAGCGATCTTTTTTTGGAAAATCCGCTCTTTTTTTATCGCAAAGCGCTCTTTTTTCAGGTGAACCCGCTCTCTTTTCTGATCAAAGCGCACCAAATCTCATCAGTAGTGACCATGCCCTGTTCCACATATAGAGGCTTTTCCTTGTCTTCATTCCTTTAATTGATCTAGAACTGCTTGAAAATTTTGTTGCTCCCCTACTTCACGAAATAATTGAAAGGGATTGCTCATTTTTTTCATGCGCTCCATGACAAAAGGAATCGTAAAAAGTGTGGGTTTTAGGTTTTCATTAACCTCCTCCCACAGAAGCGGTGTGGCTACTAAACCCATTTCATTGCCACGAGTGGAATACGGGGCAATGATGGTCTTGCCCTCTGCATGCTGCACATAATCTAAATATAATTTTTCATGACGATTCTTCTTTAAACGCTCAATTGTATATAAATTTGGCTTTTGCTCACATAAAAAGCGACAAACGAATTCTGTAAATATACGTACCTCTTCATAAGTAAATGTATTTGCTGGTAAAGGAATATATAGCTGTAAACCTTTTCCACCTGATGTTTTGACAAAGGACTGTAGCTGAAAATAATCAATAATGTTCTTTAAATCAAGTGCTCCTGAAACGGCTAATGAAAAATCTTGTACTGAGGGAGGATCTAAGTCGAAAACGATTTCTGTCGGGTATTGAGAATGATGTGTTTGAAATGGAATGTGGAGCTCTAATGCCAGCTGATTTCCAAGCCACAATAACGTTTCCAAGTTATTACACACGATATAATCAATATCATCCATCACAGCTGTTGCCATAAAATTAGGTATTTTCTCTGGCCTACTTTTTTGATAAAAACTTTCACCTGGAGCACCATGTGGATAGCGTATTAGCGTTAGAGGGCGATCCTTTAGAAATGGCATTAAATAGGACGAGATATTTTGCAAATAGAACAAGTATTGATCCTTTGTAATACCCATTTTTGGCCATACAGGCTTGTCTGGATGTGTGATAGCAACTGATTCAGGGATAGGATACAGTTGACGTTGCATGTGCAGCCAATGACATTCCTCAGGTGACATCTCTAATCGAAAGGCATGAAATCTAGGTTCACGAAGCTTACTACCATCAAAATCAATACAGGCAATATCAACACAAATAGAAGGCTCAAGTACCCATAACTGCTTTTTACGCAGTCCATTAGTCTGAAAGAATTTGACAAGTGTTTGATGCTCTTCCTCTGTCATACCATGCTTAAACGTAACGACTTCTCGTAATTGATTGTTCTCAAAAACTGCACCATGAAAATAACTATTGCTATGATCGTATTGTGTGACAATGACTGTGACATAACGCCAATTTTTTATCTTTAACCAATGATTTGATCGTATGTTTTCAAGCCATTTACTTGTTTTCTTCTTAGCAACAATGCCTTCCCCATTGTAAAGCTTGATGGACTGCCATAAGCTCTCATGCTCCTCACTACCATGTATAACTTGGATAGGCGTTGGGTTCTCATAGTTAACGCTTGGCCATTTGAACTTCGTAGCAAGCTTGACCAATAGCTCCTTACGCGTTTTTAAATAGTGGTTTTGGAGAGATTCTCCATTAAGGGTTAAAACATCAAATGCTAGATAGTGAAAAGGACATGAATGAGCATGTTCCTGAATCACGTCTTGATTTTGCATTCTCCCCCTCTTCTGAACAACAGCAAAATCGCTTTTATAATGATTGCGTAAATAAACTAACTCACCATCTAAGGTTAGGGGTAAAAAGGTTTGGATGGATGCAGATATTTGCTGACAAAAAGCTAAAATTTCGGGAAACAGGTGATTTAATTGTCGCCCATTTCTACTAATGAGCTTCGGCTCCTCATCCCAAACTAATAAGCAGCGAAAACCATCATATTTCGTTTCAAATAGCCATTCATCTCCACTAGGAATATCGTTTGTTTCCGATAAAAGCATTGGTTTCATTCCGCTATACCTACTTTGCTTTTTATATTCAGTGTTTGAAGATTTCATTTTAAGATACATAAAAAACCTCAAAATACATCATAGTAAGAAAAACGAGGTGACAACAATGCATACAGTGTGGAAAGGCAGTATTTCCTTTGGACTTGTTAATATTCCTGTGAAACTACATGCTGCTACTGAAAATAAAGATGTCAAATTGCGTCAGCTTCACAAAGACTGCCATACGCCGATTAGCTATAAAAAGGTTTGTGAGGGCTGTAACCAAGAGGTAAAAGATGAGGATATCGTGAAGGCTTATGAATATGCCAAAAATAAATTTGTTGTGTTGGATCCAGACGATTTAGAAAACTTGCGTAAGGAAAATGAAGATAAGGCTGTGGAAATTATTGATTTTGTGCAATTAACTGAAATCGATCCAATCTATTTTGAACGCACCTATTTTTTATCACCCGATTCGACGGGTGCCAAAGCCTATTCATTGTTACGAAAAACATTAGAACAATCAGGAAAAATTGGCATTGCCAAAATCATTATCCGCTCTAAAGAGCAGCTTGCCATCGTGCGTGTTTATCAAAATGCCCTCGTGATGGAAACAATTCACTATCCAGATGAGGTAAGAAGTATTGGCGATGTACCTAATATTCCAAGCGAACAGGATGTAGTACAAAAGGAGCTCGATACAGCCCTCATGTTAGTGGAACAGCTAACAACTACATTCAACCCTGAAAAATATACAGACGATTACCGCAATGCTTTATTAGAACTAATTGAAGAAAAGAAAGCTACAAATTCGATCGCTACAAGCGATAAACAACGTCCAATTCCTGAAAATGTCACGGATTTAATGACAGCACTACAGGCCTCTTTAGAAAAAACAAAAAAGCCCGCTACAAGAAAACGGACAACACGGACAAAGAAAAATGCCTAAGAACAAGCGTATCCTGACATTTGGATACGCTTTAAAATTGTCGAAAATAGGAATCTAAATCCTTTTTGCGCTGAATCATTAAAAGTTTAGCCAATACAGCATGTTGCTGTTTAAAGAATTTAGGCTTTCCTACCCTTTCAAAGCGTTTATTCCAACGAAACATTTTAAAAAAGATCGAAAAAGTAGGTTGATAGTGAGCTTTTTCGATGCCCATTTTCTGTTTCATAAATCTTTTTAAAATACGAAAGACTCGAATTTTATAAGGGATATCGAGAAAGATAATGCAATCAGCTTGCTGGAAGCTATCAACAACCCACTCCTCCTGATGGATCCCCTCTATAATCCAACTGTTCGTTTGGAGAATGGTTCGTAAGTGCTCCTTTTTTCTTCATCTGTTCTTAGAATATCCCCTGATTCCTTTCGCATCCATGCCACATTATCAAGCTCATAATAAGGAATCTGCAAGGTTTTAGATAATTTCCTCGCCAATGTCGTTTTCCCACTGCCAACGGACCCAATGATATGTATTTTTTGTGGAAACGCTTTTGTCACAGAACCCCTCCATTAGATGTACCTTTGTAGAAATAATTCCTTTATTATACAATAGATTTCAGCTTACATAACGATAGTTTCCCAAGAACATTCGTTCCCACTTATGGTATGATGAAGGAAAAACTAGGAGATCTTTATTCATGACAATACTTGAGCAAATGTCGCAACAACAAATAGCTGGCCTCAGCATTGCCTATATAAAGGATGGTGAGCTTCAGAAAGCAGATTGCTTTGGTCTATTAGAGGTCGGGAAAACTAACAGAATCAATACCGAAACCATCTTCAATGCCTGTTCAATTAGTAAACTAGTTACAAGCATTTTAGTGATAAAGCTGGTCGAGCAAGGGATAGTAGATTTAGATGAGGATATTAATCAAAAGCTTACATCTTGGAAGATGCCAGATCATAGCTACACTCAGGAAAAAAAAGTAACATTACGACATTTGTTAAGTCATCAGGCGGGGATTATTGACCCTAAAGGCAGCTTCTCTCCCTTACATTCACTATGGCAGACGCCTTCGATGGTCGACTTATTAAAAGGTTCAACTCCTTATTGTTCTATACCAATCGATAGTACTTATGAGGCCGAGCAAGAATTTCACTATTCAGATGCTGGCTTTTGTATTGTTCAATTGCTAATTGAGGATACAATGGGTTCAAGTTTTTCAACACTTATGACTGACCTGATTTTTCGACCACTAGCCATGACAAATAGCTTTTTTTCTTCCGCAGTTCCAACTGCCAATACAGCAAGTGGTCATCATAAAGATGGCACCGTAACAGCACAAAGATACCCTATTTACCCGTATGATGCAGCTTGTGGATTATGGACAACACCGTCAGATCTAGCAAAATTATTACAAGAGGTAATGCAGGCCTTAAAGGGAAAAGGTACACTTGGTTTAGCTTCAATCCATGAGCTAATTCGTCCTCAGGGCTGTAAAGAATGGCTGGGCCTTGGTGTATTTCTTGACGGTGCTGGTGAGCAGCTTGAAATATCCTCGCTTGGCTGGGGCGTTGGCTATCAATGTATGCTAGTGGCCTACCCCCACCTAGACAAAGGCTTTGTTGCCATGATTAACACCGATACAGGCGTCCATCAAATGCAAGGTCTCTTAGGAGATATCTATCGTTCCTTTATCAAATAAAGAAGAGGCTTGATTTAAGCCTCTTTCTTTACCCCATAATGCAGTTGTACCATTTGACCATATCGCTTTGTTTCCAATAGCCTTAAGTTTTCGAATGGACGTGGCGATTTAAACAAGGGTATTCCTGAGCCCAATAAATGCGGTGTAATCGTAATAATCCATTCATCAATTAGCCGCTCCTGTAAAAAAGCATCCAAAATGTCCCCTCCCCCTACCATCCAAATCTTTGTGCCTTCTTGCTCTTTTAAACGTTTTGTAAATGTGATGACATCCTCTTGGATAAACGTCACATGCTCATTTTCCCCAGTTCGAGTTGTTGAGAACACATAGCATTTTTTATCAGAATAGGGGAAAGGTTCCATATGTTCTAGGATATAATCATATGTTCGTTTTCCCATAATGACGGTATCAATGGTTTGATACATATCAGCGTAGCCATTATCACCCTCTCCCTCTGTTTCCTCTAGCCACTGTAGATCATCATTTTCCTTGGCAATAAATCCATCTAAACTCCCTGCAATAAATACTAGTATTTCTCGTGACATCATGTCAGCTCCTCTTCTTTTGAAAATCTCTTCTACAATCTCTATACTAAATATAAAACATGACAACTCTTGGCATGATTAAATAAAAAGGTGAAAAAAATATGACCAAAGCTAAACGATTAATTGATATTTTGCTATTTGTCAGTGCGCAAAAGAAATTTACAGCGCAGGAAATTGCTGACACTTTCCATATTTCCGTGCGAACGGTGCATCGTTACCTTTTGGATTTAAGTGATATGGGGCTACCCATTTACGCGGAACAAGGAAGACATGGGGGCTATACGGTGCTATCAAATGCCATTCTCCCACCGATATTATTTACCGAGGAAGAGGCGGTCGCCATTTTCTTTGCATTTCAGTCTTTGCACTATTATCGTGATTTACCTTTTAATACTGAAATGAAGTCTGTCTCTCACAAGCTGTATGAATCCTTACAGAAGGAAGCCAAGAAAAAGGTGGATACGCTGCAATCCTATATTGCTTTTTGGAACCCTAAAAGAACCATAACAACACCACTCTTAACGGACGTTTTAGAGGCTATCATCAACCAATCACAATTGCATATCCAATATGAATCGAAGTCTGGTATCACCTCTAAACATATCCAGCCTATTGGCGTGTACGCTCATGATGGCTTATGGTATATGCCTGCGCTACTACTATCAAATGAAAGAATATTACTCTTCCGTGTAGATCGAATTAAAAACATAAAAGTTAGTGAAACAAACCGTAAAACGACGATGAATTTGCAGCAATGGCTTGAAAATGACTATGAGCCTCAGCAGCCTATTCGCTTATATGTTGAATTATCAAGCGAGGGCGTTCGTCAATGTTTAAGTGAGCCCCATCTTGAAAAAGCGGTTGTTCATCAAAGTGATGGAACAGGTTATATCGATACGATCATCGATCAACATGAGCTCCACTTTAATAGCTCCCTATTCTTTCGCCTTGGACAACATGCGATTGTTAAAGAACCGCAAGCATTAATTCAGCTTATGCGTCAGCATGCACATGAGCTATTAGCGATTTACCCTGAGCCAATAGAGCCTCTATAAGATGACAATTTTGTCAGATTCACGTAACATTCATCGTTACTACTTTTAAAAGATCTTCCTTATAATTGGTTTTGAAGGAGGAGATATACGTTGCAACCGACCAACAGTAATAAACGAATTGATACATTAGATTATTTAAGAGGGTTCGCCTTACTAGGCATTATTTTAGTCAATATCCCCTCATTAATGTGGATTGAACCACCTGAATTGGCTAATGATATTGCCTATAGCCGCTTTCTAACACTTTTTGTAGAGGGTAAATTTTTTATCATTTTTTCATTTTTATTTGGAATAGGATTCTATCTCTTTATTTCACGCGCTCAGGCAAGGGGCGAAAAAGCCTATGCCTTATTTAGTCGTAGACTTTTGATTTTACTGTGTATGGGGCTTGTGCATTTTTATTTCCAACCAGGTGAAGCCTTAACTGTCTATGCTATCTTTGGCTTTGTAGCCTTACCTTTTTATAAAATGCGCAAAGACATCAATCTCATCCTTGGATTCATCCTACTAGCCATCACCGCCTATTTTGGTCTAAAAATTTTAATGCCATTTCCACTGATTTTGCTTGGTCTAGCTGCGGGTCAATATCATTTATTTGAAAATATCTCGTTACATCGAAATAAAATCAGGTTAGTGACGATTGTAATGGGCTTTATAAGCATGGCTAGCTGGTTTTATCAATGGCAGTATGTCCCTGAGCCTCTTGTTAATATCCAACATTTGCCCAAGGATCAGCTAGAGCCTCATATTACAAATATCGAGCAATTTTCATTAATTGGACTACAGTTTAGCCCATTTGCTTCTGCCTTTTACATGGGAACAATTATCCTATTATTACAAAGTACTTTGTTCCAGCGACTATTGGCACCGTTAAAAGCATATGGGCGCATGGCCTTGACTAATTACTTGGGGCAAACAGTGCTCATTCTCTTAATTGGCCATGCTTTCGGTTTAATCGGACAACTTCGCTATCTTGAATCTTTGTGGATTTGTTTAGGCATTTATGTTTGCCAATTGCTCTTTAGTAAGCTATGGCTATACTTTTTCCGCTTTGGCCCTATGGAATGGCTATGGCGAATCGGGACATATTGGACAATTCCTCCCCTAAGACAAAGTAAGAAAGATTATTTAT
Organism: Lysinibacillus sp. G01H; assembly: GCF_028872195.1. Lineage (NCBI taxonomy): Bacteria > Bacillati > Bacillota > Bacilli > Caryophanales > Bacillaceae > Lysinibacillus > Lysinibacillus sp. G01H. The sequence goes on from NZ_CP118397.1 coordinate 2,550,272, forward strand.
CGTAAAGGATAAATACCTATCAGCTTGGTGGTAAACATCATATATTGGTAATGTACCCTACTCGCTTTCCATCTTTGCTCATATCTTCAGCAAGAAACACATCCCCATTTTATTTGGTCACCGAAGTGACTAATTTAAAAACAGCGTTAATCCATTGTTAACGCTGTTTCTTTTACTTTTATTAAACCTAATAAGTGAATCATTGGGGGTACTTTGTGGGGAATAGGTATTAAAAGCAAATAAAGTTACTGGGACATAAACATACAAGTCACGGGATTATAAAATCCCGTGACTTGTATTCATTGCCATTATTTTTCTCTTGCAAGCGAGTATGTCTCTTCATCTTGAAAATTGGTTCACTGTTCTAAATGCGGGTTAATGCGCCAGTAGGCTTTGGTATTTCTTGAACTGCTATCTGATTCATTTTACAAAAATGTTTAAAGAATTGTTGTGCCAACTCCCGTTCTTTCGGGTCACTTTTTAATGAAATGATATCAAGTAAAATTTGAGCCATCCATAAATTTTCAAAATAACGATATTTCCCTGTCTTCCATGTCATTTTTTCAGGGAATTTTTCATTTATATAATATTGCCAGAAAAGCAGCTGATCCGATTCCTGCTCTGTCAGTTGAATTCTGTATTTTGAATGGGCAGGAATATGTCCATCTTCACACAGCTTGCCAACGAATTTTTCATTCACCATATAGATACCTAAGATGCGTCTATCACTTTCAGGCTGGCTGGAATCTCTTGCTGTTAAAAGGACAGCGCTATTTTGGTGCAAGCGGCTCGGCTTGTTTGGCTTCCCTTTGTTATTACCACTCTTTAATATACCTGAAAAAACATTCCACTCTGAAACAGAACTATTCTGTTCCTCTGAATCACACCAAAAAACCATCTGGGATGCGGGATGAAGTTTATGATTACTCATAAGTTTTTCGTGTTCCAAGCGAAGCAAGAGTTCTTTCCGTTGAAGTTCTTTTACCTCTTCCATCCGCGATTCTTCTTCTTTTCGTTCAATTTCCTTTTTTTGTATGATTTCCTCAAGTAACTTAGCATCACTTTTATCATGTATTGTTAGGTGCTTTCCAAATACATCTGGAAAAACAAACCTTTTATTTTCTGATGCAAAATGTATTTCAATACTTGAATCATTTTGATTAACTATACTACCTATGCCAAAACGCTTGTGTGTAACTTTCTTATTAATTAGATTCATTCATCTAGTCCTCCTTATGGAATAAAAATTAAGTTACTATTAGATAGTAAATTTTTCTAAATAACTTCTTTAAACAATTTCGATTTTTTTCCGTTTAAAAAATAAAAAAACGTATCCAAATTCTTTCTGCAAAATAGGACATCGGAATTCGAAATACGTTTATAAAAAATTATCGTAATACTATTATAACATTTTTTAATAAAATTACAAATTTATTATTGACAACTCATTTTTACATGAGTTAAAATATTCATTTATCCTCTGAATGTCATTGGAATCATCTTTGAAAAGACCATAAACTTCTGAAAAATGCCTTATAAAAACCAACTTCCCTTGTTACATACTTTGATGCCCATAAATTCTTCACCTGTTACTTATCCTAAGCATACAATGCAAATAATACCCTTTTTTGTAGGGAGGATTATATGAAGAAAAATAAAGATAATCGGAATAGTGAGGGATTGGAATCCGTGAGTCAAGCAGCTAAGCTGGCTGTCATTGCAGGGGCGATCACAACACTTGGAGACGCTCTAGCGACCATTGCGGCTGGTCTTGCGCTAGAAGATGAGTTGAAGGAAAAGGAAAATGAAAGTAATAGCAATGATATTGACAAACTACAAAAGCAAATTGATGAATTAAATTATGAAATGAAACAATTAAAAAGGATGTTACGTTAATACCATGTTATACAAAAACGACAATACCACATGGATATTGTCGTTTTTTAGGCTATTTAGCAGCCCAAAGTTCAATCTCTATTTTTAATTCTGGTAGCCCTAATGCTGATACATAAGCAATAGTCATAGAGGGATAGGAATGACCAAACATTACTTCCCATTGCTGATCGAAATGATGCCAATCAATCTCCTCTGTCGCCCATATATTCACCTTTACCACATGAGAAGCATCCAATCCCTCAGTTGCTAAAAGCGTTTCAATATTTTTAAATGTATTGGTCGTTTGTTCAATTAATCCTACAGGCAATTGATCATCTTGATCAACCCCTATTTGTCCAGAAAATGCATACAATGTTGCATCTTTCGGAATGATTGTGATGTGGCTATATTCCCCCACAGGGCTAGGTACCTGTATTGGATTTTTACGTATTATGTTTGTTTTCATATTCTTTTCTCCTTTAGGATCGTATTTTTCTAAAAAAGGGCAGACTTATCCCTCGTTTGTTGATTTTAGAAAAAAACAGCTGTGGAGAACCCTATACCCATGCTTAAAAAACGAATAGCTCTTTTTTTCATGTGAATTCTCCTCCTTGTCCCTAAAGTTATGTTCACTTTACCATTTCTATCCTAGATAATCAATGAAATACCCAAACTATTTATCATTTCATTTATTATTTCTCAGGCAATTAACTATTCAACTATAGCAATCACAACATATATATAGTAGTGTAAAGCTAAATTAGCCTTACACCTCCGAAATTGTTACTAGGGTCACTCCATCCCAAGTGTCCCTTTGCATAATAGAACTAGGTACCCCTCTTTGGCGTACCTAGTTTTTTCGTTATTTTGGGGTCGTGTCGGTGACTAAGTTTTGTCCACCTACAGCGAGTTGAGGTGTAGAATTCTTATACGGAAAAATACCTTAACCAATACAAGAACTATAAACTTAAATATAATTACACATCACACTTCCCTAGTGCGATCTTTTTGCATTTAGCTCAAATACTAGAGATTCTTTGTCTAAGACATTGTTTATAAAACAAATATAGAAAAGAATACAATAGGCAACAAAAATGTTAAGCTGAGTAATTATGAGCCGAGTCATGTTTACATGACTAAGAGATAAAAATATGAATCCCTCCTGCAATAACACTTAATGCGGCTATGGAGATATGGATTGTTCGTAAGCTTCGATTTTTTCTATAGTTGAAAAAATTCATTCCTGCGATAGCAGTAATAGACAAAAGAATAATTGCAATCAAGCCAATAATTCCTTCATTCTCCAATTCACCCTCATTAAAGTACATGATTAACCCATGACCTATACCTAACGACAATGCCATTGTGCCAAAAAGAATATGATATCTACCTATTAACTTTGCTGCAGATAAATATAGCCCTTTAGATTGTGGGAATGTACGAATTACAGACTTCATGAAGGTTCGAATAGGAAAAATCATACCAGCTGCACCAATTCCTATAAATGTACACCAACCAATTAATTCACCAATATCCTCATAACGTCCTTCCTCGTGTTGTTGTCTACCGTTATCCTCATAATCATACTCATCTTTTCCTTCAAAAATATCATCTGCATAAATGGGATTTACATCATACATAAAAAATATAACTACCAATACTATCCCAAAAAATTTTAAATATCGCATAGGAGGTCTCCTTCCATATTGAGTTTCAACATTAGTCTAAGCAAACAATATGAAAAAAATCTGAAAAACGGCACTAGAAAAAATTATGATATTTAACTAAAATTTCTTTTTGGCTTAGAATAAGTAGAAGATTGGTCACACAAAAAATTCAGGTGGATTTCATAATGTTGTTATAAATTAGTTATATTGAATATAAAAAAGGTAGGAGGAGCTTTGTTGAAAATACTGATAGCAGAAGATGATAATCGGTTAAGGAAAAACATTGTTCACATCATTCAAAAAGAATTTCATCAGGTCGATGCTGTAGATAATGGTCAGCATGCATTAGAATACATACTATTTCATTCTTACGACCTCGTCATTCTAGATTGGATGATGCCAGAATTAAGCGGTATTGATGTGTGCAAAGAAGCTAGAAGAAATGGTTATGAAGGTGGCATTTTAATACTAACAGCAAAGGATGATAGCAATGACATCATCCTTGGATTAGATGCAGGTGCTGATGATTATGTTGTTAAACCATTTAAAATGGAAGAACTCTTAGCGAGAATACGTGCCATTTTAAGAAGAAAAAATAAATCCATTCATCAAATAATTCAAATTGATGATTTAAAGTTATATTTGGATTCCAGGACACTTTATAAAGATAATCAAGAAATACTATTAACTAAAAACGAATTTTTATTGTTAGAGTACCTTTTTATCAACAAAGGCATCATTCTTACTAGAGAACAAATTTATACACAAGTATGGGGATTTGATCATGAAATGACTAACAACAACCTTGATGCGTTAGTAAAACTAGTTCGTAAAAAAATCGATTATAATCGATCAAAATCCATTATTGAAAACATTAGAGGAATAGGATACAGAGTGAGGTAGCATGTTTAAGAAAACTCGTAAAAAATTAACTTTATTTAACTCCATTTATTTTATAGGCTTTTTCTTTGCTTTTCTTATTATTCTTTATTTTTCATTAGTTCAACTAATGAATTATCAACAAGTAGAAGAACTAGAAACTTATTACGAAGAACAATATCATGACTTTTTTGAGCACAAAAATGATAATGAAGGGAAATTAGAATTTAACCCAAATGGTATGTATTTTTACTATATTTATACAAAAGACCAGATACTAGTCCACGGTGACGAAAACTATCAAGGTTTATTTAAAGATCTAGAAAAAATCATTCAAACGGAAAATCCTTCTAAACGTTTTGTAAAAAATTTAAATTGGCGCGATAAACATCTTTTAATTTTATCGAAACCCATTCAGACTAACGATGAATTCCTAGGATATATTGTTATAGGCAAATCGACCACATCACAATATCATTTTTTTCAAAAAATGATTTTACTGTTTATTGTTTTAATTATAATTTTTACGATCATAATTGGATTCTTAAGTTACTACATGGCAGGAAAAGCCATGATCCCCATTCAACATGCACTTGAAAAACAAAAAAGTTTTGTTTCAGATGCTTCTCATGAGTTAAGAACACCGCTAAGTGTATTTTATAGTTCACTCGATATTTTAGAATCTGATGAAGCTAATAATATGAGTGATTTCGGTAAAGAATTAATCGAAGATTTAAAGCATGAAGCAGCGTTAATGAAAGAGCTATTAGATAAACTATTATTTTTAGCCCGACATGACAAAAATCGTATTAAATCAACTAAAGAAAAAATCTCCTTAACAGAGTTGCTAATAACGATTAGTAGGAAGTTTAAAAGAGCGTTACCAAAAACAATCGTTTTCGAAATAGAAATCCAACCTAATGTTGAATTTATTGGAAATTCAAATAATATAACTGAATTAATTTATATATTATTAGATAATGCAGCCCAGTACACACAAAAAGGATCCATCTATCTAAAGCTTTTACAAACTGATAAAATGATATATATCTACATTGAAGATACAGGCATTGGGATTTCTAAGGAAGACCTGCCTTTTATTTTTGATAGATTTTTCCGGAGTGATGCTGTGAGAAACAGAAACGGAACAGGACTGGGACTTGCTATAGCTGATTCTATTGTTCAAGATCACGGAGGAACATTAACAGTTCAAAGCGAGTTGGAAAAAGGTACAACATTTTGTATTCAATTTCCTCTTTATAATAAAAAGTAGGCTATTTATCGTTACATGATGGATAAACCATAGAATGGCATTACATGAACCAGTAGTGCCATTCAACTAGTTTATTTTTTGAGCTACTTTGGCAGCCTAGCTAACATGGAGAAACTGCCTTTCCTCCATTCAAGCACCGCTTACTTGCTAACCCCTTGCTTTTGATCTTTCTTCTTAAACCCATCACTCATCAACCTTACAAGTAGTGCGATAATTATAACCATTACCGTACTACTATAAAATAAAATTACTAACATTTGATTAGTGTCAGTACCAATGAATAGCCCATGAATAAGTGATAATATCCAAGCAGGTAAAACAAGAAAATGCATCTTCTTCCAAAGTGAGAATTTCATTTTATTTATCCATATATCTGATGTTACAAGAACTATTAAAAATAAATAAAAAGCTATGGTTCCCAGCCCAGACAACAATGCCTGATAGTTAGCGCTAAAAGGTAATACGATATCAGAAATAGTATAGGGTTCGTATTGATCAATCATTAGTAAAAGTAAATGTACAATAACAGTTATAAATCCCATCCATCCACTCATTTGATGTAATTGAAAGTACAAGTTTTTATTGGACTTGAGAGTAGAAGATTTCCTTAGTAAACCAAAAAAAATGGACATACTGAAGTAAAAATAACTTAAAAGCCCTAATAATCGAATCCATTCCCAAGTACTAAATAACATCTAACTTTTCTCCTCCTTTCAACCAATATATACTTCCATCATCTTTTGCTATCAAGCAAGCACAAGGCATCTGTAGTTTGTCAAACCATACTTGTAATTCTTGTTCATTTAATAAAAAAGCAAGTTTTGTTGCCACTTCTGCTTGACATAATGAGTTTGTTATTATTGTTGTTTGAAGGATAGGGCTAATGATTACCTCTCCAGTTCTTCCATCTAATAAGTGATGCTTTTCTTTCCCCTGCTGTTTCCAACTTCTAAATATACGATTTGAAGTGGCAATTGCTCCATTTTGAATTCTAATTGTACTGATCTCTTCGTGTATATGAAATGGATGAGCAATCCCAATGGTCCATGTCTTTTTACCTGACGACCACATTTTCATATCTCCACCACCATCTACAATTCCAAACTCTGGAGAAACCTGTCTAAGCCAATCAGCTATTTTTTCAACTACGTATCCTTTGGCAAATCCACCTAAATCAATTAATTGATTATCCGTTTTTAAAACTTCATTGTGATCCAAAAAAAGAAATGGCTTATTTGCCTTTTTTTCTATTTGTATTGGCTTATACGTTGATTCTTGAAAAGGAAAGGATCGATCATACCCATGTTGTTCTAAATGTAATTTTAAATACGGAGAAAATATATTATTAGTTAATGTATAATAGTTATCTGCTTCTTTTAAACAATCGTATAATGCAGGAGAAATTCTGCCGATTTCTCCTACCTTTAGTTGATTAATTTGATTTAACTCATTATTTGGCTCAAATCTTGACCACTCTCTTGCAACGTATTGCAACCATTTCACCACTTTGTCTTTCCAATCATTTTTTTGTGTTCCAGCAATTTCAATATAAAAGTTTGTATTCATCGTGTTTAATGATAGGGTATCCAAGCAACTTCAACTCCACTTCAAACTATGTCTAGGATCGTTTGGTAGTTCGATCGGTACGGATTTTATTTTGTTGTAGTTGATTCACTCCCACAATTTCAAAATTTGTCCAATCCAATTGAACAAGTTCCCTTTCTCGGTCTGACATTTTTTTTGATTGTTCATTTGTCAAATTTAGATCAGCTATGTTTGTATCTGATGGAACATTATTAAATTGCGTTAATAGTAAAGAAGATAATATTACTCCAGAGGTACCTAATATCCATTTAGCTTTCTTTTGATCTTTCATTTAATCATCTCCTTTTTTACTTTAAAAACTTAAATAAAACAGAGTTATTCATTTCTTGCCATTCAGCCACATAGCCCAAACCATTTGAAATTACACTAATTGGAACATATATATTATCATTCAAATAAAATGTAACAGCTGGTATCGGTGATTTTATCTCGTTATAGTACACAACATTTGTCCCCGCACGAAAAATTAATTCTGTATCACCTTTATTAATTTCTAATATTTTACTATTATCATAATTAATTACTTTTGCACCTAAAAGTTCAGCAATAATTTTACCTGGCACATATATTTCCCCATCTAAAGGAATCAAGTAAAGAGACTTTGTATTATTTTCTAGTTTTAACTGAATTTCTTTCGCTTCTTTCAAAGGTAACTCTCCTTTATTTACATAAGTCGATCTTGTCCAAATATTCCATGTATTACTATTTGTTTCAAGGTATCTTTGATCATAATAATCGTATTCATCCTCTTCTTTATAATAATCATAATCATCATCTTCCTCTTCATCTTCCTCTTCATAATCATCATCGTGCTTTTTATGAACATCACCCTCGTATTTTTTATAATCATTTTCATCATCCGCTTTTGCTATTTTGGTATCAACAAATGGCCAAATTAAAATCATAATTAGAAGTATTTTGATAATCCTCATTTTTTCAGCTCCTTTATGTTATTTCCATCTTAATTAAGCTAAATGAAAAAATACTGAAAAAACAAAATCATTCAATACAAATTTAACAAATGTATTGCTTGCCATTTTTGTTTCGATAGAGGTAGGTAATTTTCTATGAGAATTTAAATAGCATTCCTGATTGAAATCAAAAAAATTGCCTTCTACAAAAATAGAAGGCAACTTCAGTATTTTACTAGGCTTTTAGGATTCTCCCATCATACCTAGTTCACTAAATATATCGAATTGCAATTGTACTCCTGATATGTTGTCATTAAAGAAATTACTAATATCATCTAAAGATTTTGTGCTCATAAAGATAGTCATAGGAAAGGTCAACAAACAAATATTCATGCTCGTTGATCGCAATGGAGAATGTTCTTGTAATTTCTCCTGTTTCTATATCCCGATACAATTCAGAGATTTCCCCACTTTGATCGTTGCGCATTTTAATAATTGTTTGAAGGAAATAAGGACGCCAGCTCCAATTTTTATTGATGGCACGTGGCTGTAGCTCCCAATTCCCATCAATTCGCATAACGTTAGGCGTTAACTGGAATCCGTCCTCATTACAAATATAGAGACGGAAGGAGTAGTTATCCAATAATTCAGCTAAGTACTCTAAATGGGAGACATTGTCGCTTGTTGGTTTCACACGGTGAACAATCGCCTCTAATTCCTCCCTTAATTTTTTCAACTGCAAATATTGCGCCTCCAGCATTTTCTTTTCGGAAGTAATAAATTGCTGGCATTCTTTTTTAAAACGTTCCTTTAATATATCCTTATCAACAAAAGTCATAGCTGGATTAGCTAGATATGGCCCTTGATAAAATCTACCGCCATTTTTCCATGCGAATTGTAGCTGATAAACCGTTTCAATATCTTCAAATAATAGATTCGCTCCAATTTTATAAGCTAGGCTACCAATGGCAGAAATCATGTCCGATTGAGCGGACCAAGAATGGTAATTTAAATCACGTGTATTGACTTTTAAGATATGTGGGGCCAATAGCGCAATATGCTCTAAGTGACTTTCGGCTCCTACTTCCTGTACGGCAATTTTCACTCCAAACGTCGTAAAATAGCGTAGGGCGTGATGTAATTTGTTAATATCCCCTATAAAACGATGCTCTGATACGACAAGTACGATACGCTGTAAATCTTTTTCCTCTATATATTGTTGGATAATATTAAAATGACTTTCACCAAAATCTTGCATCAATAAATTTGGATTGCTTGGAATATAAATATCAATTTCTGGTGCAATTTCATCAATTTTGGCTAATGCCGCATGTAAAATTTTGTGTTCCATATCAATTCGATATTCTTCTGGAATATCTTCATTGTTGACGAAATCCTTTAAATTAATTTGCTGACCTTGAATTTGTAGATATCCGGAAATTTCGTAGGCAATCACCGTATGCGCGTCTGCGCTAAATATCGGTTGATAATACCCATGTATTTGATCTAAATTTGTTAACACTTCAATTGCGTCCATCATCGAAACCTCCAATATGAATAACGTTTTCGTTGTTATTCAAAAATAACATTACATTTATCATGACTAGCTTAAAAAATGCTCTCTGACTGTATAATAAGTTGTTTAAAGTAAAATCGCAACTTCACTTCTCATCATTAATGGAAATACGTCCTAATTTTTAACCACCATAATTGCATTATTTCTAACGATTTTCCTACATAGTAAGTTGCTTTTTACACCATCTTGCAACTTTATGCTTTTGTCCATCCAAGGCTGTTCTAATATTTTACTCTCCCTTTAATCTATGCAACTTGACGCAATGACAGCCGTGATAATGGATGATGATTATCCTATATAAGCCAATTAATTCAGTCATTTACCCAGTATTTAAGGACAATTTTATGAAAAAACAGTATCCCAAAAGGACAACAAAAGGCTCCTACTGGCATACTGTTTATTATTATTCAGACATAAAGAAATACCAAATCAGAGCGATTACTGCTAAGGATAAAATAACAGCAATTGTTACGCGAAGCGGCGAGATAGGAGCATTGCCGCCAACTCGACCCGTTTGTCCATTCACCATAAAGCGGTAAACCTTCTCCTTATAGCGGAAAGAAGATAACCAAATGGGTAACATTAAATATTTGTATGTAATATCATCATGGTTTGTGGAAAAACGTAGATTGGATACTACATCCGCATTATTTTCCCAACGAATTTTGGACGTAATCTGCGCATGGAGATGATCATGGATTTCACTTTTTGCTTGGCTCCAGCCATCCTGCAAACCAACACTGTAACGCTCTGATAAAAATCCAGCTACATATTGGGGTTTATAGGCCTTATTATTAAGAAGATTAAATGGTTCAATTTTTCGCATCATGTCCCGATCATAGCGTGTTGTGGCACTCACTAAATGATCGTCTATAAATTCCTGATAAAAACCACTTGTTGAATACCAATCTGTTTCAGTATGCGTTTTACCATCTTTATCCGTAACCGTTCGATGTCGTCCATATCTTGCGGAGTATCTAGAGCTTGTTTTTGAATCAAACGTCCAATACGGGAGGTATACCCCTTTAAAAGCATCAGGCCTTGCACTTATTTTGGCAGCCTTTGGTGTAAACCATCGACCTTTGATCCATTTCTGAAAATGTTCTCCTGCCTGCTTATCCGTTACTTCAAAAGCACATACGCCATTGGGAGCAAGCGTATTTTCAGCGCTCGCTTCCATGACCTGATTTGAGCCGCAGTAAGGACAACTGTCAGCGACCTGCAGGGCATCATAAATTGTCTCGGCCGCACAAGCTTTACAAATAACTGTTTTCTTCTCCACGCCCCAATTGAAATTCCCACGTTCCTCTGCTTTTAAGAAATCCATTTCCTGAGCAACCTTTTCCTCTTCTTGTTCAGGGGTTGCAATTTCAGATTCAAATCCACAATACGGACAAGTCAGCTTACCTGTAGCAGGATTAAACTCAATTGATGCACTACAGGACGGACATTCTGCATCAAAGTCAAGCTTTACTTGTTTGACATGTTCAACTTCTTGCGTTGACATAGGTCATCATCTCCTTACTTGACATCCTTTTCATCAAAAACATCGCCGCATTCTGGACAGAATTTAGGCGGATTGGCAGGGTCCTCTGGTGCCCACCCACATTTATCACATGCATAGAGTAAAGCACCAGCTGGTTTTTTAGAGCCACACTCGCTACAAAACTTTCCTTTATTCACCGCTCCACATGTACATGTCCAGCCCTCTTCCACTGGTTTTGCTGCGCCGCAATTTGAACAGAATTTCCCTGTGTTGTCATGACCACATGCACATGTCCATGTTCCAGGTGCTTTGGCTGATTGATTTTGCAACGCAGCCTGAGCCATTTGCGCTTGCTTATTTTGCTCATTCATTTGATAAAGCTGACCAGCATTGACTCCACCTGCTTGTGCAGCCATATTCATCCCCATGAAGCCTGCCATTGCCCCACCATCATTGTTAGCAGCTGCAATCATCGCTTCTGCCTGAGCGCCTGTTAAATGGGCAGCAGCCATACCTGGATCACGCATGACCGCATTGCGTTGTAGTTGTTTTATCATGGCTTCGTCTTCCTCAGAAGCCTTCAGGGTACTAATGCCAAATGACACAACAGCTAAACCACGTGTAGCAAGCCACTTTTCTGATAATACCTTATTGAGTGCGTCTGCTAAGGCAACCGTATGCGCAGGTATTTCACTATAACGAACGCCACTTGCTGAAATTTGTGCAAAAGCTGGCTGTAATGCTGTCATTAATTCTGATTTTAACTGGCTATCAATGGCCTCTCGCGTAAATTCACGCTCTACATTTCCACATACATTTGTATAGAATAATAACGGATCAATGATTCTATAAGAATACTCACCATGGCAACGAATGGCAATGTCGATATCTAATCCGATATTACGATCAATAACTCGGAATGGAATTGGTGCAGGAGTGCCATATTTATTCCCAACAATCTCCTTTTTATTAAAATAATAAACTCGCTGATCTTTAGCAGGTTCCCCACCAAATGTAAAACGCTTGCCTATCTGTTTAAATGTTTCTATTATGCCTTGGGATAAATCTGAGCCGTACATAATCGAAGGTTCTGTTGATGTATCATAGACATATTCCCCAGCTTCTGAAGAAAACTCTACAACTTTCCCCTGTTCAACAATCATCATACATTGCCCTTCATTGACGGCAATAATGGAGCCATTGCTAATAATGTTGTCATTTCCTTTATTTGAACCTCGTTTAGAAGTGCGTTTAACACCCTTAGTTACTAGAACATCTGAGGATAATGCCTCACAATAAAAATACTCACGCCATTGATCCTCTAAAACACCTGTTAATGCCCCAACGCCTGCTTTCAATAAACCCATAAATATTCCCACCTTCACATTGATGTTTAGCTTATTTTAACATCTCTTAATATTATGTAATACGCAAAATCAGACAAATTGTTTCATTTTCTTACTTTCAACTAAAAAACGAGAAGCTCCTATGATATAAATCATCAGAACGTTCTCGTTACTTTTTCTGTATCAGGATAAGGCAGCTATTATAACAAGCACCCACGCAACAATAAATAACATGCCACCAATTGGCGTAATCGCACCTAGCTTTTTCACACCTGTCACAGCAAGCACATATAGACTACCAGAGAAGAATACAATCCCTGTAAACATCAAGTAGCCTGCCCAGGAAAGTAGACTAGAGCTTCCTAAAAATGCATCATTGGATAGAATGCCAAGGGCTAAAATCCCTAAAGCATGATACATCTGATATTGCACAGCCGTTTCCCAAACGGCTGCATAATGCGGCGAGGCAAACTTATCCTTGAGTGCATGTGCACCAAAAGCACCTAAAACAACACCAAGAGCTGCCAAAATAGCGCCTAAAGCTAGAAACATTTCCATCTATTGTTCTCCTATTTTGCCTCAAGGGCAATTTCTTTATATTTGGCATCCCAAGCAGGGTCAATCTTACTTAAAGATACCGGTCGCAATGAATCCTTGTGCGCAAGAATATGTACGGATTGAGCTGTGGCTGCTACCGTGCCATCCTCATGTAAAATTTCATAGCCATACGTAGTTCGTAAACGATCATGCTTTTCTACCCAAGTGCGCACCGTCGCCACTTGTCCATAATGCATGGCTGCTTTATATGAAATCGATAAATCCATCACAGGCGATACATAGCCATCTTTTTCTAATGCAGCATACTCAAAGCCAGCATCACTTACAAGCTGGGTACGCCCAATTTCCATCCAAATGATGTAGTTCGCATGGTACACCACGCCCATCTGGTCTGTCTCTGCGTACCGTATTTCAATTTGTTTCTCACTCACAAACATTTTCTTCACCTCGTCCTACATTATAGCGTAAAAGTGTTGATTTGGTGGGGTTTTTGCTCTATTGATTAGAAAAGGTTAAAAAATTTAACTTTGCAAAAATTTGAAATTAGATTCAGAAATATATTTGGTAAAAAATGTTGGTTTCCGTTTTTACCCGTTGTACCCCACTTAATTGGGGTACACTGGGGTACAACAATTTAAAAATAAAAGAGATACTGGGCAGGTGCTGTAAATCAGAAATGGTACCTATTTTTACACGAGAAAAATTTGATGTAAATGATTAAAACCAGGTACTCATTCGAGCGCCTGGTTATTTTTTAAAAATACCTCTGTAAAAAAAGATTACCCTTGCATCATTGCTTGGCTAGTCTTTAATCTTATTAAAATATCTTTTGAGTTTAGTTTTTAGTTATTAATACTTGATCAGCTTTAACCCATTCTGCACCTAAATTGTACCAACCGTCTTTAGCTGCATGTACTTTATAAGTTCCTGGTGCTAATTGGCGTTTAAATGATCCATTAGGAGAACTATACGTATGAATAGTAGTTGTAACAGTTGCATGGTGATTAGCAATAGTTCCATAAGCATTGTGGATATAGCCAGATCCAACATTATAGTATAGAGTTCCATCAGCTGCATATTCTCTTTGACCATACACTTTGTATTTTCCACCAGCTTCAAGTTGACCGATAATTTCATATCCAACATTTTTGAACACATTTGCTTTCTGAGTAATTGTAATCGTTGCCCAAGTTCCATCATAAGTATGGTAGCTAACTGTTGGCTTGTCCCCGTTTAAATAAGGCATAGGATCTACCGCCTCCGATTGAGACACTCGTGCTTTTTCATATATTTCAAAGTGCACGTGTTGACCAGTTGAACTCCCACTGTTCCCCATAACACCAATTTTGTCACCTTGATTAATAGTTTGACCAACAGAGACACCAATAGATTGTAAATGAGCATAAAGTGTATCATATGTTTTCCCATCAATACTGTGTCGAACTATCACATAGTTTCCGTAACCGCCATTACATGTATTACCGATAGAGCCATTATTAGAACAACCACCAACGGCTTTGTTAATCACACCCGCAGCAGAAGCGTGTATAGGTACATTGGCGCTACTATTTGCAATGTCAACTCCATAATGCATTGAACCACTTCTCATGCCATAAAGGCTTGTATAAATACCTTCAGCTGGTTTTATAAATACCTGTTTCATCAAACATTCTCCTTTCAATCTTTAAACTATTACTTTTATATTTTTCAAGGATTAACCAAATATAAATACTAAAAAATAATACCGAGTTAATAGAATAAGCCCATTACCAATTAAGCTAATGGGCTTAAATTTTTTAATTTCTTTCTTCTATAACTTAGTGATTATTTTTGTATTAATTCAGTGTTGTTATACCACTGTTCATGGCTCCAGCTAAGCCTTGAAGGATACGTGATGCACCAGCTTCTGCTTTCACACCAGTATTAGTTGTAACAATGTTATATGGAAGTGCTGCTGAACCTGCATGGTTAGCAATTGCAGAAGTCAATTTACCAGAGGTTACTAAAGTGTGACCTCCATACCAAGCTGCAGTGTAAAGATAAGCTGTTACTGAAGCTGGGTCACCGTTTTGTTCTACGAGAATATTGTACTGTAAATTAGAGTTAGCAATATATTTTGCTTCAGGAATACTCTTAGAAGTGAAGTGTTGATAACCCGCTAAAGCATAACCAGACGTTGGAGCAGATGAACTACCCGGTTCTTTTGAACCACCAGGAGCTGCGTTTGGACTACCTTGCATAAAGTTAGGAAGACCAATTTCGAACGAACGACCTTCGTTTAAAATTTGAGTATTGTAGTAGTTCATGATTTCTGCTGCCGTTTGTTGACAAACATGAGAACTTAAAGCTACCGCATTTTTAAATTGAGGAACTTGTGTAGTTAAACGTAGTTCAGCAATTCGGTAAGCACGAGCTGCTAGGTTAAGCCCCCAGATAACAAATGCGTTGTAACCAGAAGAAGGGAAGTATCCACGCATTTGGTCAATATTACCACCGTTATCACCAGCACGACCTGCACCAATGTTTACGCAAAGTTCAGTTAAACCATTGTTTACACGAGAGTTACTGTAATTTGCACGTAAACGAGCACACATATTTGTGAACCAAGCACTTAAATCAGAATAAATTGCATTACCTGCACCATTAATAGCAGCATTGATAAAGTGAACTGCTCCTAAACCAAGGATTGTACCATTAAGTGCCGTAGTAGAATGCTTAGTCCCAGCTAATAAACCAACACTAACTGTTACTCCTTTACCATTTGGCTGATTTACATTTTTGTAACCAGCTTCACCAGTGATACGAGTGTAGAAGTTGCTAACATAACTAGTAAGTAATGATTTAAGTTCAGTTTGAGTTACTGGGTTAGAAGAACTAGCTTGTGTATATGAAACCATATTAGCATCTTTTGCTAAAGCCAATGCTGCATAAGCTCCTAAAGCTAAAATTGGATTTTCTGGACCAATATTGTTTGGGTTAGCTGGATTAATAAATGATTTATAGTTGATTAAAATCCGGTGAATACGAGTCAAGATTTGACCACGAACTGTCGCAGAAGATGCATTAGAGTAAAGTGATGTCAAGAATAGCAATTGACTTCCAGCACGTTGACGTGTAACTCCTTCTGATTTCTTTAATGTACCAAAAATATCATGGAAGTTAGTTTTTGATCCTGAATCTGCTGCCAAACGTACTGCACCATCTCCCATAAGGTTAGTAAAGATTTTTTCTGCTTCTGTTTTGACTGTAAATGCCAAAGAAATCATCCCCTTTATATTTTATAGAAAGCTCCCTTTAATAAGAACATTTGTTCTCGCTTACATTATAGAACATATGTTCTTATTTTTCAAGGGAATATATTTTATTTTAAGGAAAATAAATGAAATATTTATTAACCTTTTATACTAGTACTAGTGTAATTAAAGTATAGAAAGGATGTGAACAAAGTAGATTATGATAAGGTTTTAGCTTATTTAGTCGCAGTCGCTACTGTAATTAATTTGCTGAAAGGCTCAGTAAAAAATATTCAAGGCATGCGAACAGGTAAGCAAAATAAAAAGCGACGCCCCTCTACCAAGAGGAAACGTCGCAAATACCCAAAGCGAAGGAGGTTAGCCACTCCTTCCCTATAATCTTATCATATCCATTGTATTATGAAAAATATCGGATATGTAGTAGCTTTTGCATTTGCTATTTACGCTTTGATTAATATGGTGAATTGGAAACAACCAGGCTTCTTCGATGTATCTATGATTATTATTTACTCTTTTTGTTTAATCTTAGTGATATTAAATATCATAGTATATTTTAAAAAAAGGAAGGATTAAAATGGAGAAGAATTTTCAGACTGAAGCTAATAAACGTTGGCAAGAGAAGAATAAAGAGCGTGCAAAATACATTAGCGCACGATCAAGAGCGCGTAGCTTTATTAAAAACCACGCATTAGAGGAAGATTTAGAGGAGTTTATGGAATTGACTCTAGAACGCAAACAAATATTAAATGAAATGAAAATAGACCAAGACGGCATGTAGCTGTGAAGTGAACCCTTAAAGTTAGAGTTTTATTTATGCAGCTAATCGGCTGGCATAAGCTCGGTATTTTACCGGACCCATGCCGGCCAATTTTTGTTTAATTCGATCGTTATTATAGTAATCCATATACTTTTCTATTTTCTTCTTTAACTTTTCATTCATGATTTCCTCCTTGCCCAATTTAGTTATCCATAAGAATCCCTAAACTGTTCAAAAGTGTATTTGTTCTCGTTCTTTATAGCGTCTGGGAGAAAAAAGACAAAATAAAAAGCCACTCAAAATGAATGGCTCAATCTCAAGCTTAGTATTTAAATTCTAGCACTAAAAGTTATTACTTATTTTGCCAACAATTTTGTTAGTGGCACTACGATTTATTGTAATCGCTCTAAATCCTGATATTCTTTCATATAAGGACCATCTTCTGCAACAAATGAATGATACAATGCCTTTACTGCGAAATTTTTCTCTAAACCCATTTCAGATTTTAGCTTTTTTAATTCATCATGCAATGTTCGATGTTCATTTATAAGCTTTAGCATAATTGTCTTATTATATTTCATTACATCCGTCCTTTTTGTTTACAACATGAATGCTATAATACACTATTTTCACTTATAATCGCAAGAACAGCCTTGAACACCCCCACCTCCATCGACCTTTGTTTGTTTTGGAATGGTTACATCAAGTTTCTTTATATAATAAAAACACCTCATATGAGATGTTTAGTTGCTTCAGTCTAGTAAATTGTATAAATTCTTCATAAATCTATATTACTGTCCTATAACCTCCTGGATAGATTGTTCCAAAATATCCATTGCTAGTTCTAATTCATGTTCATTAATGATAAGTGGTGGAGTGAGAGTAAGCACATTTCCTTGGGATACTTTAAAGCTTAATCCCTTTTCCATACATTTATACATTACTTGCTCTGCTTCAGATATAGCTTTTTCTTTCGAATTGCGGTTTAATACTAATTCTACTCCGTATAAAAGACCGATTCCTCGAACATCACCTATAATTTCATATTTTTCTTGCATCTTTTTAAGACGTTTTCTCATATAATTTCCTAATTGATTAGCCTTATCAATTAATTTAAAATCCTCGATATAATTAAGAGTAGCCAATGCCGCTGCACAACCTAATGAACTTTTTTCATGAGTGTAATGACCAAGTGCAATATCTTGGGCAACATCAAGTTCTCCTTTTACGAGTATCGCTGCCATTGGAAATACGCCTCCACCCAATCCTTTTCCCAATAAAACAATATCTGGCATAACTCCAAAGTTTTCGAAAGTGAACATTTTACCTGTTCGACCTAAAGCTGTTGGAATTTCATCAAAAATCAATAATATATTGTTCCTATCACAAATATTACGTAAACGTTGATAGTACTCTTTTGGTGGGATATGCACGTCTGTACAACGAACAGGCTCTAAAATAATTGCACCGATTTCATTTTCTCTTTCAAGTACATATTCTAAATAATCAAGGGATTTAAATCTACCATTGTCATCATCAAACAAACCACGATATGAATTGTAAGGAGCTATATGCAGACTCCCTGGCATTAAAGGACCCATACCGTTACGGAAAAGTGCTTCTCCTCCAACTGAAATAGCGTCTAAAGATGCACCATGAAATGAATCCCACATAGATATAGTTTTAAATTTACCTGTTACCTTTCTAACAAGTTTTAAAGCCATTCCAACAGCTGAAGTTCCCCCAGGAGTCAACAGTACTTTATTTAAACTTTCTGGTGCAATGTCAACTAATTTTTTTGCCAACTGGATCGCAACTTTATTTGTATAACGTCTTGGTGAGAATGGAAGAATATCCAACTGCTCTTTTACTGCTTGAATAACATACTCATTACCATAACCTATTTGATGAACATTATTTCCGTGAAAATCCATATACTTTCTTCCATCTATATCCTCTATGTAAATTCCATAGCTTTTTTCAATAATATTTAAACAAGGAGTAGAAAGAGATTGATGTAAATAATACTTGGAATCATCGTTTAAAAGCTCAAATGATTCTTTGCTCAAGTGTTTTCCTTGCCATAAAGAACGAGTTTTTGTTAAATTAATGTCCCCCTCTGTTCTTAAAACTTCAATGTTTTTTTCCATTATTTCTTCTCCTCTCATTGTAGGTAATTAATTCTTTTATCTAAACAAAATAACATGTGTTTTTTAATTAGTTATTAATATTTTGTAAATCTTTTCACCTAATCACATTTAAACGTAGTTGTTATGAATCAATAATAATAACCTACGCTCATAGAACACTGACGAATCAAAGGGGAGGAAACTTTGCTCCGAAGGATGTTTTGATAATAATTTGTTTAACGATTTTTTCTCTAACAATAAATTGTGTTTTACTTTTAAATGGAAAAAAATTTTGTCGAAATCTCCAAATGCGAAAGTAAAGCTGCATGAGCATTTACTTCAACTTTAATCATTGGTATATGTTTGCTCTCAAAACCACACCAAACTCTGCCCTCTCGACTCGAAGTGTTTTGGCTGTTTGACGCAGTTTTCAAAGCAAAAGAAAAAAGCATCATAAAGCTTTTACAGCTATTACAATGCTTTTATAGTTCTTGTTTAGACAGGAATAAGTAAAAGTAGATTTGCACCTTGTATGGTAATTTTCGTGGTATCTAGTTTATGCCCGATCTTGCTGAGCTTCAGCGCCCTCTACAAAGAGCCATTAGCTACACCACTACATTACGTCTACCTATTCCGCCACTACTCCTTTACATCAGCCTTACTCCTACCGAACCTACCTCCGAGTTTACAATACAAACTTTAAATCCACAAACTATCGTTCATGTTTTACATTTGTTCCTTTTGTTTCTTTTCCCTTGTTGAATTGAGTACCTATTAGTTCAATGAAAACCATGTAGATTGAATCATTTATTACCACGTTGCTTTAGTATTACATTTTCAACATATTGGCTGAATTTCTCCTCTGCATCGGAATAACATTTGACACTAAAGAGCAAAGGGTCCATAGGGTATTTAAGTTTTTTTTGATTGGGAGAATCAAAATTATCATATTCCACTTTCGTAGAATAATCTTCAAAATAAATGTCCCACATTCCTTGTTCATTTTTATACCCAATAGCTTCAATATAATCATCATTTTCTTCGTCATAATAAGTGATATGCCAATGACGACCTTTTAAATGCTCCTTTATTTCTTCAGCATACGGTTCAAATGATGTCTCTATCTCCACTAATTCCATTCCTTCGGAAAGGTCATCTCTATTTAGATAGGAAGGTTCAGGAAGCTCTTCATTGTCATAAAGAATTCCAGCCAAAGTGTAAGCTAAATCCTTTTTGGCATCTTGTATTGCTTTGTGTCTAGTTTCTCTTCTTGTTAATGGATATTCCCATCCATTTTCAAGAAACAGAGTAGGGAAATAAACACAAAATATTCCTTCATCATCTTGCTGTATGAAAGCTGGATAAATTAATCTATCGAGATTTACCATAGCTACACATCCTTTAATTACTCTATTTCTTTATAATAAATTATTTTAGGAAAATTGTAATGATCAAATCTCAACTGAAACGCTGCATTATTTTGAAGCAAAAATGTCCCAAAGCGTCGTTGGTAAACATTTCTTAAGAGCTTGTTATTCAACAATCTGGACCTTAATTGAAAACGAGCGCTGTTCTTTGTTATAGAATCGCGCACGATTGAGAAACAACTTTATTGTTACTCAATAAAATCCACCTTTCAATAAAGAGGAAGCAAAAGGGTTATCAGGCAATTACAAACCCTATGACGAGTAAACAATAAATACTAGGAACTCAATTTTATATGAGCGCCTGATTATTTTTGTTGAACTTATCAATGCAATTCTTAACATTCAAGAGAATGCGATTTCTCCAGATAGTGTACCTTGCAAGGGCTTTGGCTCTAGCCACGCCACTTTTGGTTCTGGTTACAATTTGATTAGCGATTTTAGCTGTTATGAAGTAGCTATATTTTGAATATATTGTTACGAAATTGCCATAAAATAATTTATATGTAAATGATATACTTTTTTTGTAAGTACTAATTATATAGGAGAGAGGGATTTTGCTATGTCCGAAAGCAAGCAATTTATTAAGGATATAAATGAAAATAATGTGAAATTTTCCGTAATAATACCCGCTCACAACGAAGAAAAGTACATCGGGGGATGCCTAGAATCAATCGTCAAAGCTGCACAACTTTATAAAGATCAAGTAGAAGTGATTGTTGTGCTTAATCGTTGTACAGATAGAACAGAGGAAATTGCAAAGTCATACAATTGTGTAACATTGATTAATGAAGATAAAAATTTATCCAAAATTAGAAATGCAGGAGCAGCACTAGCAAAAGGAGAAATTCTAATTACAATTGATGCAGATACTCGAATGACTGAACACTTGTTATCAGAAGCTGAAAAGCATCTAGCATCTAATCAATATATTGGAGGCGGCGTAAACGGAAATTTTGAAAGAATTTCGCTTGGAATCATTGTTTCTACCTTTCTCTTGATTGTTCCCTTATTGTTTAAATATGGTTTGATTTCTGTAGGGATTTTTTGGTGCTATCGAAAGGACTTTCAAGCAATAAAAGGTTTTAATGAGAAGATGCTGATGGCTGAAGATGCTGATTTTGCAAAACGATTAAAACAATTGGGTAAAACAAATGGTAAAAAATACGGAACAATAAAAAATGGTATGATTACTTCTTGCAGGCGCTTTGACCATTATGGGGACTGGATTTTACTTAAACGACCTAGTATGATTTTAGCTTATCTAAAAGGCAATAATCATAAGGCTGCAAATGAAGCCTATTACGACGATCAAGCAAGATGATAATGAGTAAACTCAATTGTGTTATATTAAAACAGATAACTAGCATTGGTGTGAAAATGAAAAGAACATCTTAAATTGAAAAAGCTTAAGGAACTGTTTAGTGTCAATAAGTTGTTCCATCTATGGGCCAATTAATTGAATAGCACTTACTAAATTACAGTAAGATATTGAATATAATTACTTGTTTTTTGTACTTTTAAGGAGGCGTTGTCGATGAGAAATTATTTATACTTGATTGGGCGAAAAAACAAGGGGATAACGTTTCAATAGCCCATAAACTACGTGATTCCCCTTCAAAGGGAGCGTACCAGATTGAAGAAAATTTATTTAAAGCCTATTGATAAAAGTAATTGGGAAGAAGCAATTAGATTATCTGTTAAAGAAGAACAACAAACATTTATTGCATCCAATCTTTATTCTATTGCAGAAGTTCAATTTCTAGATAATTTCTATGCAAAAGGTATTTATCTTGAAAATAAAATGATAGGATTTACTATGTTTGGAATAGACCCTGATGACCATAATTATTGGATTTATAGACTTATGATTGATGAAGAATTTCAAGGTAAAGGTATAGGTAAACAAGCAATATATCAGGTTATTGAAGAGATAAGACGAAATAATACTGCAAACGTTTCTTTAATAATGATTGGATATGATCCTGAAAATCTTACTGCAAAATTTGTATATAAAAAGGTAGGATTTATTGAGACTGAATTATCATCTTGGGGTGAACAATTAGCTAAGTATTCCTTGTAAGCACTTGATTTTACCACAATGAATATTTAGACATTAAATTAAAGGATCAGGTTGTTGAGTAACATAAATAGGAAATGATTAAACTTTTTATAAAAAAATGAACCAATTTAATTATTAAGAGCGTGTTTTGATCAATTTTTTACAAAACACGTTCTTTTTTATGTTGCTTCTTCATTTAAACTGCCTGCTAGTTTAGTATAAACTTTCAAAATTCAGTAACATTATATATACTAATATATGTTTTACGTTCCTCTACAATCTGGCCCGAATGTTGAACATATGTTATTAAAAAGAAATAACTCCTTGGCTCCTTCATCATCTGACTCAAAATTTTATTTCTTACTCTAAAAATTGTCGTACTAGATAATCTCATTTGCTTTCCAATTGCATGCATGCTATTCCCATCTAGTAATCTATGAAAGACTTCAACCTCTCTATCCCCTTCTACAAATGGAATGCGGTTCTGCACCTCTGCAATCTTATGCTCATATTCCTTAATCCGATAATTTAGTGAATATACACGACGTTCTACTTCTTCTACCTTCGCTACCAGCTGCCGTGCTTCCTCCATCATTTCAACCATCCATCAATAATTCTCAATCCACTGAAGTAAATTCTCTTTTGCCCTTTTAACATAGGTCTGCCCTCCTAAGTTGAGTTATATTTACTTATCTGACTAACCTAGAAAGGCATAAACCAATTCGAGCTGTGGCGTCTGCAAACGCCATGGCTTTTTCTTTTACTTATTTTTGAACAGTTTTTTCAGTCACTATCGGCTCACCAACCTTATGATAAAAGTTTTTAAGTGCACACTTTCCTCATATTGTTCAGTAAATGTATCATTCTATATTTTCATATATTACCCAATTATGTTATCCTTATATAGGTTTATCTATATATGAGGAGTTGATATTCAATGAAAACAATGTCTACACTTGGATGGATCATATTTATTTTTGGCATTACTTTGCTTATAAGTGGAGTGGGAAGATTATCTGGTTTCTTTGATTATGATTCAGTTATTCCAAATAAATCTGTTGCACTAATATACATTTCTATGGGCTTTTTTGTAATGTTCATTTCTTACTTTGTTAAACCCAAAAAAGAAAGAGGTTAATAGTTTTATCAATCAATTTCTTTCAAGCATGTTCCTCATATTGCGCAGTAATCAAACCGAACTAATCATGTTATCATTTTGTAAGTTGTTAACCTAAATATCAGGAGTTGTTATAAAATGAAAACACATTCTAAAATTGGACATATCATATTTGTTTTAGGCATCTTATCGCTTTCAATCGGATCAGCGAGATTAACAGGTGCCCTAGAATACAATTCATTTATTTCAAATAAATCTATAGCAATACTATTTATAGTTATAGGGGTTTCTGTTATGTTCATTTCATTCTTTGTAAAACCTCTAAAAGATAAATAACTTTACTGAACAATTTCTTTCAAGTAAATTCTTTGTACATGGCATCTATAATTCGATTGATTTCTTTTTTTAATTCTGTTTTATTCACTTTTTCTTTTCGAATAATAGATAGCAACATTACTGTGAAACCATAGTAAAATGTATCTTTTTTCAATGTGCCACCTACTTTACTTTCAATTAAAAATTATCCATCAATTCATCAAATTTCCCTTGTTTATAACCTGTTTGATATGCTTTCTTTCTTGTTCTCTTTTTCTAAACGTGCAACTTTTTCAGTTTGTTCAACTAACCAATCCATTTCTTCAATGCTTACGTGGATGTAGTTACTAACCCCTTCATGGTCTTTGAATATGCGACTTTTAATTTCTTCTAATGTGATTTCAGCCATTCATTTATCCTCCTGCACATTTTCTTTCTAGTGATCATTAACCAATTGAGTTCAATGCTCCTTGTATCTGCGTTTTCGCATAGCCAATCATTGTTTTAAGGTTTTCCAATTCCCTTTCAACTTTCAGGGGGTTACCCTTTTCATTTTCATACATTTCAATTACTTATTCTTTTGTATTTTCCTGCTTGCCCAATTTAGTGATCTGTAATAATTCCTAAATTGTTCAAAAGTGTATTTGTTCTCGTTCTTTATAGCGTCTGGGAGAAAAAAGACAAAATAAAAAGCCACTCAAAATGAATGGCTCAATCACAAGCTTAGTATTCAATTCTTGCACTAAAAATTATTATTCATCTTGCCAACAACTTTGTTAGTGGCACTATGATTTATTATAATCGCTCTAAATCCTGATATTCTTTCATATAAGGACCATCTTCTGCAACGAACGAATGATACAATGCCTTTACTGCGAAATTTTTCTCTAAACCCATTTCAGTTTTTAGTTTTTTTAATTCATCATGCAATGCTCGATGTTCATTTATAAGCTTTAGCATGATTGTCTTATTATATTTCATTACATCCGTCCTTTTTGTTTACAACATGAATGCTATAATACACTATTTTCACTTATAATCGCAAGAACAGCCTTGAAAGAAGCAACAGATGATCATTTATATATGGTCTTACTACACCTCACCATTAAATTTTTTCTTCTACTCGGGTAACAACAATTCCTTTCTTTCTAGTCCATCCCATATCATTCTCGATTCTAATGGCCATGTCTGTATAGATTTCTCCAGCTTGTAAACTCTGTGCTATCTCGATGTTTAAACGCCTGATAATGGCGTTCCTATGGGCTTCAAAGACTTTGGGTAACGTCAAAAACTCAATTGGAGTTGTTAAAGCTACTTTTTTTAATGCACATTGCCAAGTTCAAAAACCAAGGGCTTTCTTTATTATTGGAGGTTCCACTCAAGCGAGATACGAACTTGACGATATGGAGGCCATTTTAGGCAAAGAACTAAAGTTAGATAAAACAAATGCAGTTCGAGTTAATAAGATTTATTGTTTTGATGGAACCAATGCAAATGCCTGGGAAAAGGCTCGTCGTACTAACCCAAAAAATCCAGTTAAGGCAGACATTATCGATAAAAATGGTCACTTTACTTGAAAGTGGAAGATTAAATATCAAGGTATTTACAATTCCTTAATGTTGGTCATAGTAAAGCTGTGAATTGATATATTGATAAATAAACCGCAAATAAAAATAGCCCGATTAATAACCAACCATAAACTTTTCTCTCGCTCTGAAATGCTTCAATTCCTTTAGTTAACATGAATAAACCTGAGAAGAATACCATTAAAAAAGTCAGATCGTAATCACGTGTTATAAGTAGGTAAACTGAAAGAGAGACAGTAATGATAGCAAAAACAATTTGTAAAATGTTAAGCATAATATTCCACTCCTCTTTAAATATCATATAACAAAAAAGAAGTCATGGAAATGATTGTAAATATTTAAGCTTTAAATTTATTAAGATACCTAATCTCTTAAAAAAATATGGACCGGACGTGTATAATTAAGGGAATACACTCGGCATTGTACTGCTGTATACACTGGATCACTGATTCCACCACTAGCTTTTGGTAATGTTGCCTCAATCCCATACATAGCCGTTTTCACCCCAATGTAACTATTGTTATTTACCTTTGCTACTGGCTGCTTTGCTTCCTCGATTGTTCCACTATCCAACGATAATTTACAATCCACTGAAGTAAATCCTCTTTCTTAACTTTGTCATAATTACTTATCTGAATAGCCTAAAAGGGCATAAACCAATTTGAGCTGTGGCGAGTGATGACGCTGTGCTTTTTTTAGTTACTGTGTAATATGTTCATATTGTGCAGTTGTTTGTTGTATTCGTGTAAAATATTTCAGGTTTTTTATGCTATAATTTACATACATTACATAAAGAGGTGATATTATGGAAAATAATAAATTAGTTTGTAAGACTTGTGGTAAGGATTCCTTTATAAGCGGTCAAGTTGGTGGTAATAGTAGTTCGGGTAATATAAGACCGATTGGTTCAAAAATGGCTTTTGGTTCACCAATTCTTATGACTTTTTGCAAAAACTGCGGAGAGATTGCATCACTCAAAGTTGCTAATCCTAAAAAATTCACATAAAACTTCTGTTTAGGGTCACTTCCAACCTAGTGACCCTTTTTCGTTTCTTTCTTTTCAACTAATCTCTGCTACGGTTTTATCAATCTTTTCTGGCAATTTCTTCTTTACTTACATAGTCAATACTCCGTTGAACGTAACAATGTTCACTTTTGAATTTTTCATTTCTATGACGAACAATTTCAATTGCTTCGTCCAGTAATTCATCATCCATCGCTGGCAAATGCATCTTTTGAATATAAATTGACTAATACTACCGCAATCAAGAATTTCACCTTTTTTCTTTCTGCACAAATTCTTTCTAATTCGAAGTGATTTCGCATTTCTTACACTTAAATTCCTCAATTTCATATCCATCTGCAAGCACAATAATATCGCCTGTAACCACCACTTTTCCCCCCACTTCTTACACTTTTTAATTTGATTTACTCCTTCACATTTTCTTTCATATATTCACAGCATATCGACTGCTGCTAGCACACATTTCTGGTAAATTCCCTCATACAACAGCCTCTGGCAAGTCAGGAGGCACACACACTATTTCCGACACGCTTTATTTGCTCCTTTTTCGGTATTTAGACCCGTTTGCGTAATTTCTGAAATTATAGTTACTTGGGAATCCTTGTCCAGCATATTATTCAAGTTGCTCTAACTGCCTTAATCCCATATCAATTACTTTTTTTCTCTTATTACTAGGGTCGCAAGTGCAAACCGATCTCTAGTAGCCAACATAATCACACGTGACTTCACGGCAATTGCCGAAAATATTCAACTTTTAACCAAACTCTGCCCTGTCAACTCATAGTGTTTTGGCTGTTTGGTGCAGTTTTCGAAGCAAAAGAAAAAGCCTCCATCCTAAGATGAAAGCTTAAATATTATGGTAATCCTATTGTGGAGAGCTCACTTGCAACTCGTGATAGAGCGACACCACGTTATTTTGGATGTAGGTCGGTCGTTGGTCTGTTTTTCCCTAACATTGAGGTTATTGTAAATACCAAAGGACCTACCTCCGAGTTTACATCATATTTTTCTTATTACAAAACATGCTGCAAGTTTTACATTCGTTCTAAACATTTTATTAAAGCACTCATTTATAACAATTGTGCCTATCTTTTTGAATCCCACATTTAATCCTCTAAATAATCAAATTTTCTCGCGTGTTCTACTTCCTGAATGGAAACTTGGCGTGTTAGTTCATCTGTTTTAGAGATATGGTATGAATCCCATTCGTCATTAACGGCAATTTCTTCAGGGTCCTCATATAATTCATCATAATCTTCAAAATCCCCTTCAAAATCGGAAGGTGTTTCAGAAGTTCCATATTTCGCCACAACTTGAAACATATCTTCATAATCATGAATATCATCCTTGTCATCTCGGCCAGCAAAAGAATTGTCTACTTGAGGAAGCATCACTTGCTCTTCAACTGGTCGATCTGTTGGAACGTCTTTTGCAGTATGTTCAATACAAAAAGAGGTATAAGGCAGTGCCACCAATCGATCATATGGGATATCTTGTTGACAAACTTCACATACGCCATAGGTACCATCCTCAATCTTTTGTAAGGCCGTATTTACTTTTGCTAACTCATCATTGTCATGGACCTTTAATGCCATATCTTTTTCACGCTCGTATAATTCGGTACCCAGATCTGCTGGATGATTATCGACTGTTGACAACTCATCAACTGAATCCCGTAAACTATCTCGTTCTAAATATTCATCATCTGTATCCATTCTTCGTTGGAGCGAGTGTTTTTGCTCAATTAACATATTTTTTAGCTTTGATATCTTCTTCTCATTTAGCATTGTCATCACGTCCTTTTCATTATTATGAACGAATTTGATTGAATTATTTGTTTGTAAGGATAAGTTTAAAGACAAAAATACTCTTTAATAAATATGCCAAATATAATTAGTTTAGCGTGCGTGCGAATAAGGATATATTATATCCGCATGTTTTCTATGCCCTTTAGATTGTCCTAAAAGTTATTGCCTTCGAATAAAATGCCATTACATTTGATAATTGAAGGCTATTTATGAATTATTATTATCATTATATGTAAAGTAATGTTCAGCAAGAATCCTCTTCCTTGCTGAACATTTTATTCAAAGTGTTCAGTAAAATTCGTTTGTTTTTATGACACTCACCAATGAAAACATAATATGTTAACTAAAAATAAATTTTATGTTAACATATATACATACCATTATTTGGAGGTGTGTGTGTTGACTGACAAAAATAGAATATTACTTAGTTCGGTTGGCAGTTTGGCTTTATTTACTCTAGGAGGATATAGAATATTCACTAACAACTTAGAAGCTATGTCCATATTAGTAGCATATATTTTCTTTATTTGTGGATTTATAGGCTTTGTTTTTTATGTAGTAAAGTTGTCAAAAACCCCACGTACTTAGCATTGCTTCGTTGCGATGCTTTTTTCGTTTGCCATAGTCCCTTCTTTCATCTGCACAAAAGTATGATTCAGTCGGGTTTTTGCTCTAAGGAAACTGGAAGGGTGAAAAATAGAGGGATGCTTTTCTTGATAGTTAATATAAATAGCGATTTTTCTAACATGATATTTACTACCATCTAAACTTCTATAAATACTTTTAAGTGGGGTACACTTTTAAATAGTTTTATACATTAAGCATGAGTAGTTACTCTTATACATACAATGAGTCCCTCATTTACCTCCAACTGAAATAATTGTATTGAAAGAAAGGTTGGATGCTAATCTTTGTTTAAAGAATCTGCTTTTGGAGTGGAGTAAAAATTAGTGATTATTTAAATAAGGGGATGATAGATTGAAATATATTTCTGGTTTTATTGGATTTATTTTTATTGCCTTTGGCAGTTTACTAATGAATATCACTGAAAATGGAGAGACATCTACAAATCTAACATTAAAGATTTCAGGGTTCGTTATGTTAATTACCGGTTTAAAATTTTTATTTCCTAATTTGGGCTTTATAAAAAGTAAAAAATAACTAAGTACTCGTATGAACAAAAGCGCTAATGAACCAACTCAGCTCCGTCAGGCATAAAAAAACTTCACTACTTTTGTAGAGAGGGACTGATATGGATAAGAGTTATCTTTTCTTAGACGTGGTTACCATTATAGCAGCCCGTTGAAAGATTGTTTCTTGACTCATTCCCTACCACCTCTCCTTGCTCAATAATTAAGAATTCATATGAAGCATCGAGATACAGTAGCACGTACCATAGCCCATCACACTTGTTGTCATAGTGGATAATAAAAAGCCTTCCATTTGTGGAAGGCTAAAGTAAATTCGTTTGGTTTGTTATAGTAAGGAATATTCAATTTTTTAAAGGTTCATCTTCTTCCATTTACGAATTTTGGTTCTGAAATTTGTAAATGGAGCAACTGAGTTAATATGAACCCATTTCCAAACAGGCCAATTAGCTTGTGTTTTTGCCCATCGTCTTTGGTCAACTTCAAATAACTCCTTTTCTGAAAGGGTATTTAACCACTCACATAAATGATTGACAGCTTCATTAAGCATGGATTGTTGTTCCTTCAAAGAGTACTCTCCGTATTGTTTATAAAAAGAGTTATACAATCCACTTAGATTATTCCATTTATAGCCTTCTGCAGGTGTATGTACTTCTTCTCCCTTTTGTTCTTTTTGCTCCCAGTGAAGCAATAGATTTATCCATCCAAGTTGATAAGAAAGATTTTCAGACGGCGTTTTATCAACTTCTTTAATCCGTTTATTTTTTAAGATTTCGGGTATATCATTAAATTCGGCAATATATTTTTTATACTTTTCGTCAATCGTACTAATTAATTCTTCTTTGTTCGCATACTGTCTCACTCTATTTCCCTCCCTTCCATCTACTTCTTCATGTTCAGTCTACCATAATGCGAATACACTAATTTTTACATTTTATTAAAAAGTTGTTATTCGGTAAGTATTACCTTCTATCTTTTCGGTGGATGTATAAGTAACCAAAATTTACACACACTAACCTTGAGTGTATTACCCATAATGAATGAAACAGAGGGTTTTATTTCTTATGTGTGATGATTAATAACAGAGGTGCTTGAAGTGACTACATTCGGAAAATGCTTATATATCGCATTCTTTATCATCATTTTTTTATTTACAACCATTTGGAATTATATTAAAAATGGTCATTGGGCTTTGCTAGAAAATTTATTCTTTGCCTTTTGGGTGGCCAGTTTCTTATTCATGGCATTACTACTTAGAAGTAAAAAAGAAGAATCGAAAAAAGCTGAAAATAGAAGCTGATTTGCCTGTTTTAACTGACTAGTGTTAAAATCCTCATCTATATTTGCTGTAGCTCTAATAAGCTGCAGCTTTTTTATTGTTGCACCAAACTAGTATTTTATCCGTACATTCAAACTTAAAATGTTATACTATTCAAAAAATATTTTGAGGAAGGAAACGTGAATGATGGAGGCTAAGACCATTTTGTTAGATCAACTTTTAGCTAATGCAAATGACCCAAGTTGGTATATCTCATTTTCTGAAGTCGTAGAAGGGCTATCTGAAGCAGAAGCCTTTTGGAAACCCGATTCTTCTAGCCATAGTATGGCTGAAATTGTCCAGCATCTAATCTATTGGAATGAAATTTGGCAAATACGGTATCGAGAAAATCAAGTGAAGGCCCCTTCGCAAACAAATAATGCGAATACGTTTCTAGTTAAAGAGAAGGTAACTTTCAATGAATTAAAAGAAAAGTTATTACATATTCTACTTAAGTGGCAAGAATTAATTGAGGAAGAGCGACTTTTATCTATCGTAAATGGGTTCCCTGTGAAAGCGCAATGGTGGGCTATCATATCTAATGCCGCTACTCATAATGCCTATCATATTGGACAGCTCGCCTATTTACGTAAAATGGAAAAATAGACATTTATATGCTATACTCTTAAAATGGGACTATTGTTAATAGTCCTATTTTTGTTTGCTGCCGCTTATTTAACACAAATAACACCAAAGGAAGATGCATGTGAGCCTAGAAGAAATTACACAGATCTATTCATTTTACTTCTTCACGACACCAATTTTAGTAAGATTAATTGTATTTAATTTTATTTTTAAAGCCTACAAACATACTATGGTTATTGTATTGGATGCTTTTGTTTTAATATCAACCACTATTTGGTTAATATTGATCAGAGATGTCATTTTCCCTCTGCCTTCGTTAACTTTAAATGTATTTAGTGTAATTTACATCCTATTGATTATAGACATTTCTATCAATTATTATCGCTTAAAAAGGAAGAGCTCCTTGAAGTGAAAAGCCCAATTTATACATATAAAAACAAGCTCCAAGTAAAAGAAAAAAGCATCTCTTTTCAAGATGCTTTGATCTTACTATTGGGGCAATTCTTCTGGTGTTTTCTCAAATTCAAGTATATGTCCATCAACTTTTGCTCTTTCTAGTTCTTCAATAAATTCTTCCTTACGTTCATCAAGTCTGGAGTCAAGTGTGTTTTGATAACCCGGAAATAGATTGTAATCTACTGGTTTCCCCATAAGTTCACCTCTTATTCTCAGCTTTTTTATTTATTATAGGGTATATTGATATTTTCTGACAATTGTTTATGTCAATTTTGATTACAAGGACTGACAAGACAATACAACGGAAGTCTTATAAAAAACGTCTATCTATACTTTATTGCCCATAAAATTATGCTGATAATTCGAACAGCAAGAGGTTTTATTTATTTTGTCTACGGCTCTAAACGTGCAATTTCCACAAACTTTGTTGATAATCCCCAAACTGTTCCTCCCCTTTTTTTACGCAAAATAAAAGCATATTTACTATAAGCACTTTCCCTCAAGTAGATATGCTACAAAATCTTAAGAAATCTTCATAATTTTTCTCAATAATTATTAATAATTACCATTTACAATAAGAAAAGTCGACAATAGATTAACATAGTTAGGAGCATCTTGTCTTGGGCGTTACAGATATTATGAATAACATTCGGATTTTAATGTTGCCAGTCATCCTTATTATTGGTGCTGAGTTCTTACTTATTGGACTTTATTATTTCCTCTATCATAAAAACCAACAGTCAAATCGGAAAAAAATAAACTTTAAGCAACTGATACTTGTAGCACTCTTTATCGGCTATATTGTTTTTGTGTGTGAACTAACGATTTTTGGGCGTGGTTCTTCCCATTTCATGCAAATGAATCTTCAACCATTTAGTGGCTATATAGATGCATGGAAGAAATACTCGTTACGTGATCTTCAAAATTGTATTTTCAACATTTTAATGTTTGTACCGCTAGGCGTTTTCTTACCTTTACTTTTCTCTAAATTCAAACTGTTTAAATGGCTTCTTCCTGTAGTGGTGATTGCAACCTTATCCATTGAAACGTATCAAACACTTACAGGAGCAGGGATTTTCGAGCTTGCTGACTTAATCAACAACTCGCTTGGGGGGATTATTGGATACCAGTTATATAGACTAGGATCTTCTATTGTTCAGCATAAAAAAATAAAAGTGAAAAGCTTGATCGGAAACCTAGCCATTCCTCTCATGATGGGTTTGATTTTTATTGGCATGATGATTGTCTACGCTCAACAGGAATTTGGTCATTTAGCAATAAACGCCTACACAAAATCAAATATGTCGGATGTTGATGTAACCACCTCATTAGATTTACATACAGCATCTACCGTTGCCCCCGTGTATAAAAAAATTATTCATACAGATGAAGTTGAGACTTTGTTGCAAAAGAAATTTGATTTAGCAGAGTTAAATCAGCAGGATATTAGTGGTGATCGTGAGCTCTTATTAAAAGATAAAGCAGAGAACTCCTATACGTTATTTATTAATTCAGAGGGAAATTGGTCGCTAACAGACGATCTTTATACGCCAGTGCAACCTTCTTTAGCTGTGCAAGAAACACTCGTGAAGAAGGCAAAGAGCATGATGGATGAGCTTTCTCTCCTTCCTAAAGATGGGGCGTTTACAGCTTTGGATAATGGCGTATTTGAATGGACGCTTCCTGACCAAGCTGAATTGAACCAAGATTATTGGCTTGGTGAAGTAGAGCTCGGTTTGAAATCAGATGGTAGTATGTATTCATTATCGTATAATATTCATGAGCATCAATTAATCCGTGAAGTAAATATTTTGTCACCTGCAGAGGTGTATGAGCGAATTAAGAATGGCGAATTTCCACAGATAAAATATAATGCACTTGTAACGGAAGAAGAACTATTGATAAAAAAAGGCGATCAACTTACTGTCGATTTAATAGAGCTCTCTTATATGTACGATACAAAAGATTTCTATCAACCCATATACAGAGTTTCTGGCACACTCAATGGAAAAAGTTGGTTCACATTGATTCAGGCGAGAAAATAGCTTTTTTGATACTGTTTACTAAGGAAAGCCAGACTTGATACTACGATGAGAATGGCAACCGCCTGCATTGGGCAGTTGATCACTATCAGACAGAAGGCATTCGGGAAACAACCTACCTTACCGAAAATGTTATTAAGTACCATCGCACACTGTCTACTTATATGAATGTCTTAATACAAGCTAGCTATACGATAAGTACGGTGAAGGAACCTATGCCTTCAGAGGAAGTGCTAAAAAATATTCCGGACATGCAGGATAACTACGGAGACCTATGTTTTTAATCATTGCAGCAGAGAAAAAATAATCACTGTGTGCTCAGGCAATATGTATTGGGTATCGCTAATATCACATATAAACAAAAAACCAGGTGCTCCCCAAAAGAGAGCATCTGGTTTTATTGTGAAAGTGAATCTTACTAACTTACTTAGTTTTGATTCGTTATAATACTACGACAACTTGAGGCGCTGAACAAGTTAAAATATTTTCCAATAGGATTTTAGGGGAAATTAATGCTTTTTCGAGAAAATAAATCATTCTATCAAATTTTATAGTTTTCTTACTTTCATTAAAAAAGAAATAATGAAATCTCATAAATGACTAACCTTTGCTAATGACACATGGTCATTTACCAATGACAGCCCCATTGAATAGGTGGATGACTGTTTGCTATTTTCACATAATTTAAATTATGTTTCTACAAACTGAAATTGATAACAATGCTCCCCCTACTCTAACTGAATAATTAATGAAATTTACTTCTTTATTCTCGCATGGTGATACCGAAAGCAATACAAGCTAGACATCTCTGTTACAAACATATAGGTCTCTATGATCTTAACTATGATAGGTGAAGCAACTATACTTAAATTAATTTCTCCCTTTCATAACTTTTTCGTGCTATTAATAAAACATGCTGAAGAAGCACAGTCTGCTAAAGGAACATTAAACAAAAAGACCAGTCACTCTTTTAAAGAGAACTGGTCATTTTGCGTTTAGGTTGAAGACTATGAAAAATCTTCTTTCATAGATTAACATATTATACTGAACAATATCTAAACAACCATACAAAAAAGACTAGATTCTCACATGATGATGTAAGCTCTAGTCTTTTAAGTGAAAGTGAATCTTACTAAATTTTTGTCTAGCTTTAGATTCAAATTACAATACGAATGAACAGGCTAAAGGTTTCATAAATTCTTTATTTTTTCTTTAAAATATAGGACCACCACCACAAAAAGACCAGGAAACACGAAAAAATGTGAATCCTGGCCCTTTTGTGAAAAGTGAATGTTACTAGTTTGCTTTAGTTCTTTGTATTCTACTGATGAGTTAGACGGCTGATGTTTTAAAAAGTTACACATTCTTAAAAATTTTTTACGCTACAAATTAAATCGCAAAATCAAACACGCCGTCAGCTCCATCTACCAACTAATTGAATAGTACACGCTCCCTCAGACTCATATAGGCTTCTTTTTCCAGTAATGATGTTTGTTCTTCAGCAGCTACTGTACCTTTAGCCCATATTTTTTTGACTCTGTGACACTCCAGCTAAATAATTGTGTGCCTTTATTTTCCTATCGGATACCGAGTTCCATCAGAATGGTCACTATAAAAGGAGAGGTGAAATTTACCATTCCCAATTGGTCCATCTACATAATTCACAGGGAGTATCCCTATTCATTTAACTTGTGTTGGATACTAACTAATTTCTGTGAATCTTCCCTTGCTTTTTCTAAAAGACTAAAAAAAGCATTATCTTTTATCAGCTCGAAGCTTTCATTTGTGTTAAGGAGAACCAATATTTTATTTTTAGAATCAATGAACATCGGGTAGCTTGTATTGAGTGAAATTGTCATTCGATAATCGTAATCAATAGTTTTTATAGTTGTTTTTTTGAATGTTGCATGTTGAAAAGACTGTATCAATTCTTGCTGTGTTTCTTTTGATATTTTCATTTCAGAAAAGATATCTTCTTTATCTGTATCTATACGATGGAGCGTTATAGTGGCATTCTCCACTTGAAAATTAGCATTTTCCAACAGATCTGTAGCAGAATAGCTTTGCTCTTTCCATATAATGAGCATACCACTAACAATTACTGCTAAGAGTAAAGATAAGGCTATTATAAATTTTTTCATATTACTCCTCTTTCTCAGTATCAAAAACTTGACAAAAAATGTTTTTATGCTAAAATTTACATTTAAATAAATATTATATATAATAGGATTCTCCTGGCCAGGAGAATCCTATTTTTTGTTAAGGAGTGTTGGTATGAATCAACAGGAATCTAGTATCACTTCATTAGTGGCTGCCTTTAGTAGAGCCTACCATAGCCAATTTGATACACCGAAAATTTTTGATGATTATATAGCCAAAGAATTGATTTCACAAGAAGAATATCAAAATATTCAAGCTACTATGATACAAGGCATTGAATTTTTTAATAAAGATATCGCTACAAAGTTTAAAGACAATTCAAAGGAATTAATAAAATGGATTACACAAGTTCAACTCTCACCAACTCCTTTGGCACGTGCTGCTTATTGTGAAAGAGTCTTGGACAGTGAAATACAGCTTGGTGTCGAGCAATATGTCATCTTAGGTGCTGGCTTCGATACTTTTCCGTATCGTCAGCAACAAGGACAATCCAGGCTAGAAATTTTTGAGGTGGATTATCCCACTACGCAGGCATCGAAAATGAGAAGATTACAGGAAGCCTCTCTCCCCCTCTTGAATCATTTGCATTTTGTACCGATGGATTTTACAAAGCAATTTCAATCTCAATTATTTTCAGAGCAAGGCTTCCAATCTAAAAAAACATTTTTTAGTCTATTAGGTGTTTCTTATTATTTAACAAAAGATGAATTAGCAAGTTTACTCAATCATCTATTTGCCTTAGTTCCAGCAGGTAGTTCCATTGTTTTGGATTATGCTGATGAATCTCTCTTCACGGAAAAAGGACTCTCCAATAGAGTAGAAAACATGGTCAAAATGGCCGCACTTGGTGGTGAACCAATGAAATCATGCTATGCTTATGAGGACATGGAGAGGATGTTAGATCGATTAGGATTGCTTATATATGAACATCTATCTCCTACAGCGATTCAAGAGCTGTATTTTCAAAATCGGACAGATTACTTGTGTGCTTTTGAAACTATCCACTACATGCATATTGTTAAAAAATAGGTTCACCCTATTTAATTTTCCAAAATTCTAAATTTTCTTTTTATTACCCAGGCAATTAACTATTTCAATATAGAGAATTAGTATACTATAGTAGTGTAAAGCTAATTAGCCTTACACCTCCTAGATTTGTTACTAGGGTCACTGTTAACGCAGTGACCCGCTTATAATGATTGACAAACACCTAAAGGATTCCCATCAGGGTCATAGAAGGTAAAAAATTTGGTGTCCTCTTCTCCTTCTAAAGCCTCGACTTGAACATGATGTTCCACTAGAAATAAATAAGTCTCTTCAATATTTTGAGAGAGAAAGTTCACATATTTCCCCACACCAAAGTGATTGTCTGGAAAATGACATGGCTGATGCTCCTTAGCTTTTACTAAGCAAATGACCGTCGGAGATTGTTCAGTGATCTTCATAACTGATGCGCCCGCTTCTATATATAGAAGCTTAAATCCAAGTATTTCCT
The DNA here is from genome assembly GCF_028872195.1 of Lysinibacillus sp. G01H. NCBI lineage: Bacteria > Bacillati > Bacillota > Bacilli > Caryophanales > Bacillaceae > Lysinibacillus > Lysinibacillus sp. G01H. The sequence goes on from NZ_CP118397.1 coordinate 2,588,128, forward strand.
CATACCATTTAGCCGATAATTTGGGATCTTTTATTGGAATAAAAATGGCCTCTACACCTTTAAATAAGGATTGTTTCATTTTCTTACCTCCCTTTCACAGTTTGTGTTCTTCATTTTATTCTCCTTTAAAAAGATTCATTGAGATTTCTATTATTGATTATTTTGCATGTCTTTTGTTTATCCTTAATAGTATCGGAAATGTCTTCTTTACCTAGAGGAGGTGTCCACCATCAAACACAAGGTATCATTCATCCTATTGCTGTCAGTACTTCTTTTATTAGGTGGATGCTGGAATAAGCGGGAGTTAAACGAACTAGCTATTGTTACGGCTGTTGGAGTGGATAAATCGGACGAGCTATTCGAAATTTCTGTTCAGATTGTTAATCCAAGTCAAGTGGCTTCGAACAAAGCAACTGGCATTCAAGTCCCTGTTTTTACCTACCATGCTAAAGGGAAATCTTTATTTGATGCCATTCGAAAATTAACAGCGCTAACACCTAGAAAGCCTTATTATGCGCATGCCCAAATTATTATTATTGGTGAAGAAATGGCTAAGGAAGGTATGAATAGCGTTTTAGATTTATTTCAAAGAGACCCAGAAGGACGAAGTGATTTTAACTTTATTGTTTCTCATGATTTTACTGCACAAGAAATATTAAGTGTTTTAACCCCTTTAGAGGATGTGCCTGCTAGCAAAATGTTTAAATCATTAAAGGTTTCTGAAGCAGTGTGGGGGACAACAGAATCTGTTATTCTTGATGATTTAATCCAATCTTTAGGCAGTATTGATCATAGTGCCGTCTTACCCTCTATTCATATACATGGTGATGCGGATGCTGGAGATTTTAGCTCGAATATAGAAAAAATTGATAGCCCTGCACAATTAAAATATGGTGGACTGGCTATTTTTAAAAATTATAAACTCATCGGCTATTTAACAGAACAAGAAAGCAGAGACTATAATTTTTTAAATAATAATATAAAAAGTACTTTTGAAATTATTGCTTGTCCTGAAGAAGGGAAAATCTCAACAGAAATTATTAATTCTTCTACTAAAGTGACAGGTCATTTTCAAAATGATATACCTTCGATTTCCATCAAACTCGAGATTGAGCAAAACGTTGCAGAGATAAGTTGCCCATTGGATTTAACAAAATCAAAAACCATCGATGCTTTAAATAAAGAAACGAGCAGACAAATCAAGGAACGGTTAGAACGTACACTTCAAACGATTCAACAAACTTATCAAGCCGATTTGTTAAAATTTAGCAATATCCTACACCGAGAGGACTATCAAGCATGGAATCGAATTAAAAAGAACTGGCTAACCCTCTATCCTGATCTTGAAGTTCAAATTGAAGTCGATGTGCATACAAAAGGAATAGGAACTGCAACAAAATTAAAGCTTGACTAATTCGTAAAAATGACCAGTACTCTTTTAAGGAGTACTGGTCATTTTAATTAACGTACCGCTTCAAACGTTATGAGTGACGTTTCTTCAGTTGGTTGTTGAAGGAACTTATAATTCGCAGAACAAGTTATTGCAGAGAAGCCAACACTTTGTAATAGGAGCTTAAATTCCTCAATCCCATACCAGCGTAATAAAAACTTTTGCAGTTCCGTATCACTTAATGTACCTTGTTGCCACTTCTCATATTTTAAAACCATCAACGTATATTGCTCCACCCAATTCATGGCAATCGATTTTCTTTCAAGGGCAATTCCTTCATCTTGTGAAATTTGATGGTAAGATGTCGTAATTTCTCCTGTTTTCCAGTCTGTAGGAAGTAATAAATCTACTAGGAGTCTCCCACCCGGGACAAGGTGCTGATACATAGAGGTTAATGCTGAAAGTGCTTCTTGATGATTTTCAATTAAACAAAATGAGCCTGTAGGCATAACAATGGCTTCGTATTGTTGACCTAAGGTTAATTGGCAAATATTTCCTTCATACAGCACTGGCGTCAATCCTCGTTCTTGGCATCTTTTTCGACAGGATGCTAGCATTTCTGGGGAATGATCAATTCCTTCTATATCAAAGCCTTTTTCCATAAAAGGAATATAGAAACGTCCAGAACCAACCCCTGCTTCTAGAATCTTCCCCTTTACACCTTGCAGTCGTTCTAGATAATATTCAATATCTCCACCAAGCGAGTATCCAACTGGTTTTGTAAAATCATAAAGTGCTGTGCTTAACGGTCCGTAATTTTTGTACATATATTCTCCTCCGATTGTTTGCGGAAGAAATCAACTAATCTATTTATTCTCCCGCACCTTTATTATATTCAATGGGAAAACAGAGCTGACTATCATTATCTATCACTCACTTTCTTGTATATTTAGATAAATTATACATTTATTTTCCTTTTTAATCAATATTTCTATTGATTTCCTATACAGTACAATTTAATGTACAAATTAGCACAAATTATCAAAAAACCCTTCCTATTCAACGGTACCATTGAGTTAAGAAAGGATGATGGTATGGATTATTTTGAAAGAATTCAAAACGCTATAGAGTTTATTGAGAAAAACCTACATGAAAAGTTAACGATTACAGATATTTCTTCTCAGTCTTACTTTTCAGCATTTCATTTCCAACGGCTTTTCCAAGCCATTACAGGTTTTTCTGTGCAACAGTATATTCGCAACAGGAGGCTTTCTGAAGCAGCTTCCTTATTAGCAATAACAACGCAGAATATACTTGACATTGCAATCAACTTTCAATATGGTTCTCAGGAGGCATTTACACGGGCATTTGTACAGTATTTTGGTGTCACACCTGCTAAATACCGAAAAGGAGCCAACTCCATACCATTTCAAACCAAAATAAACTTTTTGGATTATAAACTGGAAGGAGAACTCCCTATGCAACGACCGGAAATACTTCACTTATCTAAAAAACGTATTACAGGCTATGAATACAAAACGTCCTTACAAGACGAACAGTTCTATACAGAAATCCCAGGCTTTTATTTGGATTTTGGTCAGCAGCAATACTATGAGCGAATCTCCTATAAGGTAGCCCCTAATATGGCGTATGGCATTTCTACAAACTTTCAGGAGGATGGCCGGTTTTCCTTTATTGTAGGAGAGGAAGTCGAAATCTTTGAGGAGCATTTAGAGGAAGGCTTCACCCACCTTGAAATTCCTGCTGGTAAATATGCAGAGTTTACATTGAATGGCACTGCGGAAGGAATTCAAAATACAAGACGTTTCATTTACGGAGTATGGTTGCCGAATTCTAATTATGAGCGCGATAAGGGTCCTGATTTTGAAATAACCGATGTCATGCAATCTATCTATCCACATGAGATGAAAATGAAAATCTACATTCCCATTAAAGAATAATAAAGGAGCAAGGTCGATGAATATTGAGAAAGTATTTAAGCAATTCCCAACCTTACATTCAGCTAATTTACAATTTAAAAAAATAGAAGAATCACATTTACAAGAGCTATTTGCTATTTATGATAATGACAAGGTATTTGAGTATTGTGGCATCATCCCAAAACACAACCTTCAAACCGTTCAAAAAATGATTGGCCATTTTGAACGTGATTATACAAAGAAAGGCAGGATTAAATGGGGAATCTTCGAAAAATCACAAAGTGAAAAACTAGTAGGGATTATCGAAGCAATGGACTTTAATCAAAAAGTAAATATGGTAACAATTGGTTACTATTTAGCTGAAGCATCCTGGGGAAAAGGCATTGCATCAGAGGCAGTTGCAACAATCGTAAAATTTTTATTGGAAGAGGTAAATGTTAATCGAATACAGGCAGAAGTCATGCCTTTAAATGAACCCTCGAAAAAGGTTCTGATAAAAAATGGATTTTTAAAAGAAGGCCTTTTGAGACAAGCTTCATTATGGTCTGGCAAAGGTGTTGTTGATTTAGAGATATACGGCTTATTGAAAGGCGATTACGACTTGAAAGACTAAACTCTACTAATGAGCTTAGTCTTTTCTTATATTGTACAGATAAATGGACATTTTACCATCTCCTAAAGGGCTCTTTCACATAGACTAGAAATAGATGACTCATGCTAGCATGACATTGTAATCATAAAGGAGCGTTTTAGAAATGGATGGAAACAGATATTTAACACGAATGAATTGGGAATTTAACAATTATCATAAATTTTCTAAATGCTATTGTGAATCAAAGAATGTTTACTTTGGTCACTCTCCCAGCGTAGATCATCCTATTATTGAGGAAGATTCTTATAAATTAAAATATTATAATAGTCCCCAATTTGAAAAAAAATATCAGAAACAAAATCAAGTTAAAAAGCATTGTCAAAGCTGTATTTGTAGTCACTTAGAATGTTTTGAACCAGGGACTTTAGTAGATGTATACCTCTCAGATGGTAGCCAATTTCTAGGATTATACTTTATTTATCTTATTCCGCAAAGTTGCTGCGGGTACTTCCTTCAAATCGATGATAGGGCACGGCCTGTCATTATGGACTGTCAAAACATTGATGCAATACGTAAAACTTGTTGAGGTAGTTGATACTCTGGCTTTTCTCTTTTCATTATTAAAATAGGCTGGTTAATTGCTATACAGCATAACCAGCCATTCGACTACCCTTCGTTTATCCATTGAATTAGCTGTTCATTAAAACATACAGGTTCTTCAAACATAGGATTATGACCACTTTTTTCAAAAATGACTTTCTTTACATTGAGAATATGATCTACTGCATCCCATAATGAGATAGGGGCTACTAAATAATCATACTTGCCTAGACCTACAAAAATTGGCTTGTTAACTTGTAGCATTTGTTGTAAAAGGTTCTGCTCCGCAAAAGCTACTCCCCATAGATAATCAATAATTTCCATATTCGGATGAACGTTATCCCACATAGAGGTAGCATTGAACATAAAATCATAAAAACTATGTGCCCCCATACGAATACACATATGAACAAAGCGTCGTTCAGGCTCCTTCTTTAGATCCTGCTCCAATAAGGCTATATCATGCGCAAATTGATGTTTACGCTCCATACTTGCATGTGCCTCAAAATAAGACAAGCTTTGCTGCTGTCTTTCTTGACTATTCGATGTTGCTGTATTTAATAGTACGAGTTTTTGAACATGCTGTGGATAAGCTTTGGCATACGCCATTGCCATAAATGCATGGCCTGAATGTCCTAAAACAATCAAATCATCTAGCTGTAGGATTTGTCTTGCATACTCCATATCCTTCACTATTTTGTCCAATGTATAATCTTCTTGCGTAAATGCTTGAGCTGGCTTACCAAAACCTCGATGATCTAAAAAAATTACCTGGAAATGTTGGTAAAAGTCTTCTGAGAACAGACGTGGATAATAAACACTACTCCCCACCACTAAAATTGGCTGGCCTTGCCCCTTTATACAATAGTTTAATTCAAATCCATCACACATAAGTTTTTGATATTTCATTATCTTCATCCTCTTTTCTATTTTTGTATCATCTCTCCCTTCCCTCTTGGTTTTCCCGTGTTTTTTCCATTGAACGCTCTAGCATTCTATCACCCCAGTAAATGTTATTATTTACATTAACAATATCATTCCCAAAGATTCCTAGCAATGAAGGTTCGTGTATACTGAATAAAAGGACAATGTCTATGAAGGAAAATCTAATAAAGCGCTTGCGGTCATTTTTATTTAATGAGAAGCATCAAACGTTAGTGGGTAAACCTGCAAGTCAAAGAGAAATAATAGAGGCGCAGCAACAACTTCATGTACAATTTCACAGCGATTATGTAGCGTTCATTGAAACGTTTGGTGGGGCATATGCAGGTATAGCCATCCATGCTTTTTCTAATGGCTCAAGTCTAGGAAACGAAACCGTTGTCGATTTAACAATGGATTTTCGTCAACAATATTAAGAGTTCCTATCTCCAAATATTTTAGAAACCAGCTATGTTATTTCAATGGATGGTGGGGGTAATTCCATTTTCATCGATCCATCAGGCCATGTTTTTATTTGCGATCATGATTGTGGAGAAATTAAGCGAATAGCTGATTCATTTGAGTTGCTGATAGAAGATTGTTTTTATGAATGGTAAGTTACTTAAGTAAAGAAGAGGTTAAATATAATGGACAAACAATTAGAACACATACTTACATTAAGAAAAAACGGACAGCTTGAGGAAGCAAATGAATGTATGGTGGCACTGGTCAAGGAACATCCTCAAAATGCTTATTATCAATTTCAATGTGCTTGGACATTTGATTCTTTAGGGCAGGAAAAAGAAGCTGTTCCGTACTATGAAGAAGCGATAAAGTTGGGGCTAGAACCAGAAGTTTTAGTGGATGCCTATCTTGGTTTAGGGAGCACCTATAGGAGTATAGGACAATACGAGCATGCAAAACGGATCTTTGAACAAGCCATTCAAGAGTTCCCCAAGGCTGAGCATATCAATGTCTTCTATGCCATGACACTCTATAATCTTGGTGAACATGCAAAATCAATGGAAACATTATTGAACACTATATTACGCACAGCCAATCATCAAGGCATTCAAGATTATAAAAAAGCTATTCACTACTACAGTGATAAGCTAGATCAAACATGGTTATAAAAAAACAGGCTCCTATTCAGGGCCTGTTTTTAGCATTATGATACGGAAGTTTGCTTTTTGAATGTAGAAGATAACGCCATAATCACGAATGTAAGTATACCGCTAAAGATAAATAAATAGCTCAATGGTATTAAAAAGAAGTTCTTCTCTACTATCGTCCCATCTGCTAGTATCTCATCTCCTATAAGGCCTTTTATAAATAAACAGACGATCCCCATGATCATCGGAATTGTGGCAAGTAAATATTTTTTCATTATTTCTTCCTCCATATTATTAAATCCTTGTGGGTATTGATGATAGCGTTATTTTTATTATAAGTCAATTATTTTTTATTGAAAAACAATAAAATATTATTGATTAAAACTCCTAACCAAAAGAACAAACGTTCCCCCCTCTTTTAATTTCTTGTACGTGATTTATTATGTTTTTTGAGTAAATTTTGTGCGAGTTGGCATAAATAATTATATAAATTAATGTCGGATAATCTGTTATAATGAGCTATAAAAAACAGCTACTTTGTTAAAAGTAACCGTTTTTCCATAAAATCATATTGATTTAGAGGCTTGTTGTATGAGGGCAGCGACCATTTTATCCATCTGAGCAAAGCGATCGTCCTGCGTTTGCCCTTTAACATAGCGAAAATAGATTTGCTGACAAATAACGGCTAATTTAAAATAAGCAAATGTGCAGTAATAATGAATAGCTGACACATCTCGCCCACTCTTCTCCGCATAACGATCAATAAATTGCTGTCGGGTATAAAAGCCTGGTAATACAGTTACTGGTGGTTCACCAAGTGCATATAATAGCATTTTTGGGTCATCCGCTTGCATCCAATAACTCATTGCTACACCAACATCAGCAAGTGGGTCCCCTACTGTTGCCATCTCCCAATCAAAAAGGCCAATCATTTCGGTATAGTCCTCGGAGAACATTGCATTATTCAATTTATAATCATAATGAATAATGGTTGCCTCTTGATTGGATGGAAGATTGTTTTTTAACCACTCTGTTAACATTGCTACTTCTGCATGTTCTGCTGTTTTCGCATTTTCATAGCGCTCAATCCAGCCATGCACCTGTCTTTCAAGAAATCCGTCAGGCTTCACGATATCCTTTAACGGTGTGTCCTGATAAGGAATAGCATGTAATGCAACTAAAGAATCGACCATCATTTCAGACAATTGACGTGCTAGCTCCTCTGTTGGCTCTGTGCCTTTTGGAAAATGTGTATCAAGGACGATACCTTTTTTGCGCTCCATTAAAAAGAAATCACTACCGATAATGTCTCGATCCTCCACATAGACATATGGTTTTGGAACCGATGGTAAAAATGGATGCAGTGCCGATAAAATCGTAAATTCCCGCTTCATATCATGCGCTTTTTTGGCAACTGGTCCAAGCGGAGGACGACGTAGAACAGCTTCAAAATCAGCTATTTTTAAACAATACGTCAAATTGGAATGTCCCGCACTAAATTGTGCTATTTCAAGCTTCCCCTGTGGAAGCTCAGTGAAATAACTGTCTAAAAAGGCATGTAGTTTATCCATATCTAAACGTTCACTTGACCTTACTTGCATCGTATCCATTCTATTTCCCTCCTTAAATAATGGAGCTCATGCCCCCATCTACTACAATGACATCCCCTGTTACATAGTCCGAAGCTGGTGCTGCTAAAAATAAAGCTACGCCCTTTAAATCATTTTCGGAGCCTAATCGCTTCAACGGTGTAACACCCATCAAATAGTCTTGTCCACGTTCGATTAAGACATTGGACATTTTTGTAGGGAAAAAACCTGGCGCAATGGCGTTGACATTGACTCCCTGTGGCCCCCATTTGACAGCTAAATCCTTCGTTAAAGTAATGACAGCCCCTTTACTCGCGTTATAGGCAATCGTATCCATAAAGGCTGGTAGCGTACCACCTAGCCCAGCAATAGAAGCAATATTAATGATTTTGCCGCTTTTCTGCTCTAGCATAATTTTGCCAACGGCTTGGCTGAATAAAAATGTTCCGTTGACATTGACATCAAATACTTTTTGCCAGGCTTCGTAGGGCATATCAATGGCAGGTGTTCCCCATGATGCGCCACTGTTATTGACTAAAATATCAATTCTACCAAATGTTGTAATCGTTTGGGCTACCACATTGGCAATATCCTCAGGCTTAGTGACATCACAGGCTAGGGCTAATGTTTGAACACCAAGCTTTTCGAGTCCTGCGGCAACCTCCTCACACGCCTCCACCTTTCGTGAGCATAAGACCACATTGGCTCCTGCCTCTGCAAATCCTTGTGCAATTTGTGCGCCGAGCCCACGTCCGCCACCAGTCACAATCGCTGTTTTACCTTTTAAGCTAAATAACTCTAGGACCGTCATTTCACCAGCTCCTCTTGTTTGTTGGCATGCTTTTTCAATTCTAGTTTAGCAATGGTATTACGATGCACCTCATCCGGTCCATCCGCTAAACGTAATGTACGAGAATTAGCCCATTGTGCAGCAAGCGTTGTATCTGGCCCTACCCCAGCAGCACCAAATGCTTGGATAGCTCGATCAATGACTCTGAGTGCCATATTTGGAGCAACTACCTTTATCATGGCAATTTCAGCCTTTGCCTCTTTGTTGCCTACCGTGTCCATCATATAAGCAGCCTTCAATGTTAAAAGTCTTGCTTGCTCAATATCCATCCGAGATTCCGCAATGCGCTCCCGCATTACCCCTTGATCTGCTAGTGGTCGATGAAATGCCTGCCGTGCTTGTACACGCACACACATTTCCTCTAATGCACGCTCTGCGGCACCAATAAGACGCATACAGTGATGAATTCTCCCTGGCCCTAGTCTGCCCTGCGCAATGGCAAAGCCTTTTCCTTCACCCCATAAAATATTGTCCACAGGTACACGCACATTGGTAAATGTAACCTCACCATGTCCCTCTGGTGCATGATCGTAGCCAAAAGCCGTTAGCATACGCTCCACCTTTACCCCTGGTGTGTCCATCGGTACGAGAATCATAGACTGTTGCTCGTGGATAGGGGCCGTTGTATCTTTATGCTTGCCCATAAAAATAGCCACCCTACAGCGAGGATCCCCAGCACCAGTTGTCCACCATTTATGGCCATTTAAAATGTATTCATCTCCATCGCGTTCAATGCTTGCCTCAATATTTGTAGCATCACTGGATGCAACGGCTGGCTCCGTCATCGCAAAGCAGGACCGTATTTCGCCTCGTAATAATGGTTCAAGCCACTGTTTTTTTTGCTGTGCCGATCCATAGCGTACAAGTACTTCCATATTGCCTGTGTCAGGTGCATTACAGTTAAACACTTCGGGGGCCAGAAGTGAGCGGCCCATGATTTCACATAAAGGTGCATATTCTAAGTTGGTTAAACCTGCCCCATATTCACTATCTGGTAAAAATAAATTCCACAAACCTGCCTGTTGTGCCTTCTGCTTCAGCTCCTCCATAATCGGTGGAATCGCTCCCCAACGATCCTCCATTGCCTCAACCTGTGCAGCATAAACGGCTTCATTTGGATAAATGTATTGCGCCATAAAATTCTTCAGCTTGTCCTGTAACTTCTCAACTTTTTCACTATAGGAAAAATTCATTAGAAGATACCCCCTTTGCTTGAACTTCGCAAAATGAATGAATGTTCATTTTCATTCTTACAATAAATGTTACCGCTATTTTTCTAGTAAAGCAATGTTCTATTTTTGAATTTTCTAATAAAGGAGAAAATTCATTACTATGGACTTACATCATTTTATTTTCAAAAAACTGTACGATATCCTTCAATAATTGTCGGATGGCTAATGGTAAGTGTCGGTTTTTTAAATACACTAGATAGACATTGCGACTTAAATTCAGACCCTCTATTTCTTTTTTTACAATTGTTTTGGCAGTCGGCCCTTGCAAGTAATTTTCAGGTAATATGGTCACCCCTAAATGTTCTCGTACAAGCGATACAGCGGTTTCAAAACGCTCAATTTCAAATTGAATATTGATGTTTTTACCAGCCTGTTCAAATGACGTTAAGATATCTCGTCTTGTTTGAAAGCCCTCGGTACTAATAATAAATGGTTCTTCACAAATATCTGAAATGGTTAAAGTATCCTTTTGGGCTAACGGATGTTGTAAAGGTAATACTGCGACCAACCGTTCTTCATATAAAGTTTGAACTTCCAACTCTGGATCATCCATTAGCTGATTGGTGATGATTAAATGAGTTTTATAGCTTTTCAAGGATTTTTTCACCCGCTTACTACCTAAAATATCTACTAAGTGAATTTTCATGTGAGGATAGTCTTTTTTATAGTTGGCGATTACCTTTGGCAGCCAATGCTTAATAGATTCCATGACACCAATGGTAATGTCCCTTGTGCCATGAACAATCACTTCATCCATTTCGATTTTTAGCACTTCCATATTTTTTACAATAACTTTTGCTCGTTCAAAAAGTAATTCTCCAGCTTCTGTTAATTGCAGATTTCTAGTATTTCTCTCTAATAAAGGGGAGCCAATCTCTTGTTCTAATTTTTTGATCGCATTACTTAACGAAGGCTGCGAAATATGCAGTCTTTCTGCGGCTTTTGAGAAATTCATCTGTTCTGAAACAGCGATAAAATAGTGTAATTGTTTAATGTCCACCTATAGATACCTCCTAAATTTATAGCTAAAAGCTATAGATTAATATTAATTATATATTAGTAATTATAATTATGTGAATATATAATGAATTACAACAATACTTTTACTACAATAATATTCACAATGGGGTTGATAAGTTTATGTACACAATGACAGATCAAAAACAATGGAAAGGCCGAATAGATTCAACGACAAATACAAGCAGCTTTCGTTTACATCAACAAGTAAAAAGAGTCGCGATTAATGATGTTAGCGCTTCAGATAAGAAAAGTGCAGCTCTCGTTGGTTTTATCTGCGATGAAGGGGTACGTCGAAATCAAGGCCGTATAGGGGCAGCAAATGGTCCAAACGCCCTACGAGAAGGCTTAGCCAGTTTACCGTGGACATTTGAGGACGATCAGCAAATTATTGATGTTGGCAATATCGTTTGTCTAAACCATGCTTTAGAGGTGGCCCAACGTGAGCTTGGTGAAGTCGTAGCAACAATCCTACAAAAAAACTTATCATGTGTAGTGCTAGGTGGCGGGCATGAAACACTGTATGGGCATTATTTAGGCGTTCGTTCTGCTCTACCAAAGGAAGCTAAAATCGGCATCATCAATATAGATGCTCACTTTGATTTACGACCATATGATGAACAGCCTTCGTCAGGTACGATGTTCCGTCAAATTTTAGAGCAGGATCCACATGCTGACTATTTTGTTGTGGGTATTCAACGCTACGGCAATACAAGAGAACTTTTCGAAAAAGCTGATGAATTAAATGTGAAGTATGTTTATGAGGATCAAATGACGGTAGCCTATCAACAACAATTAACGGATGCATTACACCATTTTATGGATAAGCATGATTATATTCTTTTAACATTATGTATGGATGTATTGAACGCAGCATTTGCTCCAGGTGTAAGTGCTCCATCACCGTTTGGGCTTGACCCATCGACTGTGCGCTCAATTTTGCAACAAGTCACTTCACACCCTCACACCCATTCATTTGATATTTGTGAGGTCAATCCGTTATTAGATGAAAACGGACGTACAGTGAAATTAGGTGCCTATTTTGTATATGAGGCACTGAACAACTTACTTAGGGGGCAAGGTTCATGATCGAAATTAATCAAATTACAACGGTATTCCTAGCTGTTGCACTCTTTGCATTTGGAAGCTTTCTTATCAATAAAATAGGCTTTTTAAAGCGTTTCTGTATCCCAGCACCAGTGGTTGGTGGGTTATTGTTCGCTGCTCTTGCTACCATCTTAAAAACAACGGGTATTTTAGAAATATCACTTGATACTTCTTTACAAAGCTTATTTATGATTACTTTCTTTACGACAATTGGCTTAGGTGCAAGCTTTAAACTTGTAAAGCTCGGTGGTAAATTACTGATTATTTACTGGCTAGCATGTGGCTTCCTAGCGTTAATGCAAAATGTCATTGGAGTATCTCTGGCCTCACTTATGGGGATCCATCCTTTAATCGGTATGATGGCGGGTACCGTTTCTATGGAGGGTGGTCATGGCGCTGCAGCTGCATTTGGCCAAACCTTAGAAGATTTAGGGATTTCTTCAGCTATGACAATTGGTGCTGCTGCCGCAACATGTGGTCTAGTTGCTGGTGGCTTAATTGGTGGACCAATTGTCAAATATTTAGTAGGTAAATATAATTTAACACCAGATGAACAAGAATCGGAAGAAGTCGAATATGAAAATAAAAATGAGCAAATTACATCGGATTCGTTCTTTACACAAGTCTTATTAATTACTTTCTGTATGGCTGTTGGTACGTATGTCGGCACACTATTCTCAGAAGCAACAGGTTTCGTTCTACCTGGCTATGTAGGAGCAATGTTTGTGGCTGTATTAGTGCGCAATATTATGGATAAATTCAAACCTGAAGCCATTAATATGAAAAGCATCTCATTAATTGGAGATGTCACATTAGGTGTATTCCTTTCCATGGCACTCATGAGTATTAAATTATGGGAAATTGCTGATTTGGCACTACCATTATTCATCATTGTTTTTGCGCAAGTATTCTTTATTGTTGTATTTAGTATTTTTGTGTTATTTAAATTACTTGGCAAAAACTACGATGCTGCTGTTATGGTAGCAGGTTTTGCAGGACATGGTCTAGGCGCAACACCAAATGCCATGGCCAATATGTCAGCCGTTGTGCAACGCTTCGGGCCTTCTAAAAAAGCCTTTCTTGTCGTACCGATTGTTGGCGCATTTTTAATTGACGTATTTGGGATTCCTATTATTATTACAACTATCAATTTATTTAAATAAAAAAGAGCTTTGCATTCGTTCTGAGTAGACGATTGCAAAGCTTTTCTATTATTGTAATATCTCACTTACTGTAACAAATTCATAGCCTTGTTTTTGTAAATAAAGAATAACATTTTCTAAACCATTGGCTGTCGTTTGATGGATATCGTGCATTAGAATAATACTCCCATCTTTTACAGAGGCTTTGACATACGCTAAAATTTTATCTGGATTGTGATGTTTCCAATCCAGTGTATCAATCGACCACAAAATCGAGGGGATTGTCATGACAGAACGTACTTGGTCATTGGTCGCTCCATAGGGTGGACGGAAAACAGTTGGATACTGCCCGATGGCTGTATAAATAGCGTTACTTGTGCCATTGACTTCTTGTTTAACGCCTGTTATTGATAAGGTCGTTAATTTTTTATGGCTCAAGGTATGGTTTCCGATTTCATGTCCTGCTTCATAGACTTGTTTAACGATTGTAGCATTTCTTGACACATTTTTACCTACCATAAAGAATGTAGCCTTGGCATCGTATTTCTTTAACGTTGCCAAAATTTGTGGTGTGACCTTAGCATCTGGCCCATCATCAAATGTTAAGGCTACCCGTTTTTTTGCGCCTTTCGCTACTGGCACACCTTTATTATAAACTTTATTATCTATTAACTGAATATCGGCTAGCTCAGAAGCTTTGACATACCCTTTTAGGTCGCCTGCTTCTACATAAGCCCAACCAGCAAGTGTTATGTAATACTGGACAGTTGTTTTATTGGGAAGTGTACCAAGTACTTCTCCGTTTGGACTAGCTGTTAAACGCATTTCAGCACCAGCAACAGCATTAATTTTTTTCTTCGTTGGAGCTGGTTTTTTTAATGCGTTTGTCGCTACATATCCTATCTCCTCGCCATATTGAACGAAAGACCAACCACCAGGTGCTGTGCCATATACATAAATTATTCGTCCTTCATAGAGCTGTCCTACATGCTGGGCATATTGACTTGGGGCTGTAAATAATGTTGTACCACCCTTTTGAATCACTAGGTATCCCTCAGACTTCAACTTGACTAAAGCATCAGATGTGACATAGCCCTCCTGCTCTGGCGTTTGAATATGTGTCCAACCTTTACTTACTTTTGTTACTGAAACAAAGCTACCTTTCGAAAGTTCCCCGATCTCCGCACTATTCGTAGAAGCTTCTTCAAAAATAACCGTATCTTTGACTACCTTGTGAATCACCACTGACCCTTCAGCATTTACTGAAAGTTGCCCTGCCAAGATGCACATCATAAACGTCAAAACGATGGCAAAGGGTAAAAATTTTTTCATTGTTCTACACCGCCCTTAGATGTCTTCCATGTCTGTTTGCTAAAAAATTGCTAGGATTTAACTTTTATTATAGAGTAAACAACCCTGCCATAAAATAGTAATAATCAACTAGATTCCCTTTTACGATGCTGCTAAAATTCGTATTTTAGTAAATACTTCTACATCCCTCCTTCCCTTTTTACTGAGAAACTATGCATATATTATGCTAATTAAATGATGGTGGCTTATTTTGTAGATTTTTTGATAGCTCCTTTTTGGAGAATTGATTCTCGTGCCTAAGCTGACTACGGAATTAGGTGAGCGGCTTTCTCCTTACTGGGAGCGGGTTCCTTCTCATTTGGAGCGGCTTCACCCTCTTTTGGAGCGGGGGCTCTCACCTCTTGGAGCGGCTTCCCTCTCATTTAGAGCGGGTTCTACACCTTTTGGAGCGCTCCCCTCTTTTGGAGCGGGTTCTACACCTCTTGGAGCGGCTTCCCTCTCATTTAGAGCGGGTTCTACACCTTTTGGAGCGGCTTCCCTCTCATTTAGAGCGGGTTCTACACCTCTTTGAGCGGCTTCCCTCTCATTTAGAGCGGGTTTTACACCTTCAAGAGCGGATTCTCATCCCTGTGTAGCTGCTCCCTCACTATTAAGAATAGCTCTCCCCGTATTTGATGGTTACCTATAAAAAGCTGGTTATCCACCACTGAACCTCAGCTATATAATCCCCCCTTTCTATTAAGACGTTAGAAACCATAAAAAAGTTGAGGTTTTTTCATTTATTTTCCTCCTATAATGCTTCAAAAGCAGTTAGGGCATCTTCAATATGTGGGGGTGGGGTCCATATATAGCTAGGAGCATTGGTTGTAATGAATAAAAAAGATTTCCCCTCTTTCACGATTATGGTCGCCAGACACAGTCCTGCTTCTGGGGTATAGCCTGTTTTTCCACCTATTATCGGACTGTCTAGACCCGGTAATTTTGTAAATAATGAGTTTGTGATGATTAATTGATTGGGCACATAGGTTGTGTAGCTTTTTGAGGTAAATATTTGATAAAAGGTAGGATTTTCTAATGCATATCGCAGAAGCTTGCTGATATCCCGCACGCTGGATACATGTGCCTCATCATGTAGGCCACTGGAATTAACAAAATGTGTGTTATGCATGCCTAATTCTTGCGCCTTGTTATTCATCAACGTGACAAATTTGTCCTCACTGCCAGCGACAGCATCTGCAAGTGTTCCTGTTGCATCGGCACCTGAGGCAAGGAGTGTACCATACAATAAATCCTCCATCGTGACAAAATCTCCTGCCTGAAAGCCTGCCATCGAAGCATTTTGTGCCGTATAGTTTGCAATCGTTTGGGGCTCTACAATGGTTTGTGTTTGTAAATTATCTGTCATCTCTATGGCAACGATGGCTGTCATGATCTTTGTTAAGGATGCAGGATAAATAATAGCATCCGCATTTTTTTCGTATAATACATCGCCCTGTTCATTGAGTAACAAAGCATTTTGACTATGTAATGATGGCAGTTCTAGATGCGTAAATTCATATGTTTTGCTTGTATAATAAAATAAGAAAACCATAATACAAATACAGCCTAATAACATCCATTTTTTCATAAAAAACGCCTCCTACACATTATAAGAGGCGGCATTTCTGAATATTCCTTGAGAAAAATGGGATGAGCTCAAATATTTTCACAGGTAAAAATCATCATCGAAATTTGAACTAATTCTTGTAATCTCTTTATTTGTTAATTTGAACATTACATCTTGAGAAACCTCTAACTTGAGTGTCTCTTCTTTGCTTAGACCCGCATAGACGCCGCGTAAAATACGACCAGTCAAGCCATGCGAGACAACAATCACTTTTGAAAGTGGTTGAATCGTTTCAAGTAAAGCAGTTAATCTGCTTACAACAGCTTCATAGGTTTCCCCATCTGGTGCACGAAAATACCAATTGAAGGCATCCGTGTTCGTTAACAAGGCAGGCCATTGTTGCTGTATTTCCGCCATGGTTAATCCAGCCCATTGTCCCACAGCAACCTCTGTTAAACGTGAATCCTGCCTCACCTTGTTGCTGTCATAGCCAAGAGTTGCACAAAGTATGGCTGTGCTTTGCATGGCTCTTCCCATTGGACTTGATAGGATGGTCCATTCATCTGCATCGCCAATAAGTGATTTCAGCATGCGTGCATTTTGCTGAACCTGCTCCCGACCACGCTCAGTGAGTGGTGAATCAAGCTGTCCTTGATATCTTCCTTGCGTATTATAATTCGTCTCACCATGACGAAGTAAGTAAATCATTTGCTCCATTTTTATTTCCCCCGTTCTGCTCCCCTTGTTAAAGTAAAATTGCTGTTAAACTAGCACCAGCACATACACAAAGCTAAGAAACAAGCATAAAGGACTATACCATTTTGAATCATTTTGAGCAAATGTGGAATGCTTAATCGTTTTAAAAATACCAACATACTTAAAATCACCAATTGCTCGTAGCAAAAATACTAGCGCACAAACGATACTTCCTACTTTTGAAAAAATAGAGGCTTGAAAAAATGGCATGAAGCCTCCTTGAACAAGGATGATACCACTTGCTAGCATCAACAGCATGGCAACAAAGAGCGTTCCCCATTTTCTAGGAGTAAAAACGGCTTGTTGGCTGCCTTCTTTCATAGGAATAACAGCTTCTGTACCCCATCGACCACCAAAGGCCCAGTAAATATGTATGACACTGATGAGCCATAATAGTCCCACTGCGACAATGGAGAAAATAAACATGTTCTACCTCCTCTTCACATTTCCATACGCTATCGTATGTTCTGGCGTTAAATATAGTCCCTCAAAGCTCATGTCAGCTCTGAGAGACCTTCTTACTGTATTAACAGCTTAATCATTTTTTCGAGATCGAAATGAGGATTGGCTTCAAATCGTGTCATCCAGCCTATATAGGTTAAATAAGCTAATCTAGCACGATCAGTGGATTCGTCTATGCTGATACCACTTTTATGATAGAGTGTCGCCACACAGGCTATTCGCTGCTCCTCTATTTGAACGATACGCGTTGCGACATCTGAATCATATTTGGCCCAAGCATAAATCCCTATCTCCATTTTTTTATTTTTGTGAAAACTTATCCGTAAAAGCTGTTCTAAAGTAGCATCAACTTGCTCCATATTTTGAATAATGGCCTTTGTTGCATGGGTTTCCCAATAGTCTAGCATGGCATCTAATAGTTGTTGACGATCTCGAAAATAATGATAAAAGCTACCTTTACTAATGTTTAATGATCGAGCAAGTGCTTCAATACGTACTTTATGGACCCCCGCTTCTGCTAATTGCTCTAGACCCGCTCTAATCCAATCCTCTTTCGTTACTTGCATAATTGCCCTCCAAAAAATACGACAGCGTATGTTTTGTCTTATATTACCACTTTATACATCTCTCATCAACTTTTATCGTTTTTATGGCGTACATTAATATGATTATTCACTGTAACATGAACTGTTACTAGTCGTGGTAAAATACATGCACACACTAAAATAAACACTAATAGCTTTTTCATGCGTCTACTCCTTGTCTTAAAAAGTATTGTCAAACAACTTTTCTGCAATGCCCTGTAAAATATCTTGCTCCTCAAATGTCATGAGTTCTTCTCTCGAGATTGTGGCCTGTTGAATCAATCGGTTTGATTGGATCGTCACTAGTTTTTCAAACAAGTTTCGAATATAACGACCATTCGAGAAATTAGGAATGGTTTCAATCGGCATATGACGTAGCTGTGTTTTCATATGTTGGGCAAATGCTTCGCCAAATTGATAATCATTCGTTTGACAAAGCATCGCAAAAATATCATAGAGTTCATCCGTGCTAAAATTATCAAATTTTACAAAATGATTAAAGCGAGATTTAAAGCCTGGATTAGATTGTAAAAATTCTTCTATTAGCTCTGTATAGCCCGCAACAATAATTACTAAGTCATCACGTAGATCCTCCATTGCCTTTAATAAACTATCAATAGCTTCCTTCCCAAATGCATCCTGTTTATCATTCATTAATGAATAGGCTTCATCAATAAAAAGTACCCCGCCCTTTGCCTTGTTAACGACTTCCTGAACCTTTAATGCTGTTTGTCCAACATAGCCAGCGACTAACCCTGCACGATCGGTTTCCACAAAATGCCCACTTGAAAGGACGCCAAGATGCTTGTAGATTTGGCCAATAATGCGTGCCACTGTTGTTTTACCTGTGCCTGGATTGCCCGAAAAGACAAGATGATACGTAATAGGAAAGCTTGTTAAACCATGATCCACACGCAGACTTTGAATTTTAATAAAGTTTATTAAATTATGTAATTCCTTCTTTGCATTCGGAAGACCTACAAGACTATCTAATTGTTTTTGTAGCTTGGCAATCTCTTGCTCGACTTCAGGTGTAATGCGCAACCGCTCATCGTTGATAAATTCACCACTATAGATAATTTTGCCTTCTTTATTAAAATAATCACCTCGTCCATGTTTTTTGCCTTGAACGAGGTCACCAATATAGGAAGCTTGCCCATTGGCATAATAGAGCGTTCCTTGCCCTGTCATCATATCCTCTTTAAATTGCCCTTCCGCTTCTAGAATTCCATCCCTAGAATATACTTTGCCTTTACCATGCTTTAAGTCCTCAAAGAAATGACCTTCATAGTGAAGTGTAGTTACACCACGTGCAAGCTCCTCAGCTGTTGGTGATTCCGTAGGATAATATAGCTTCCCAGCCCCTTGCATGTGATGCCAAATAAAATCACCCTCATATTGTAAAAATCCATTTGGATAGTATTGCTTGCCTTTGCCCTTTTTCATGCCATGGACAAAGTCACCCTCATACTGCGGTTGATTTAAATGTGGATACTGTGCTCGTAGTGTTTGATAAGGGCTAATTACTTCTTCTTCATAGTATAAAACACCATAGCCATCCATTAAATCATTGCGAAAATGACCTTCATAATGAATATGCCCATCCTTATATAAAATGCCATGACCCTGTTTTTTATTTTGTATGAATTCACCCTGATAAATGAGTTGTCCTTTCAAATACATAATGCCATTGCCTTGCTTCATATGATTGACGAATTCACCCTCGAATAATAATTCTCCCTCTTGATCAAATAGCGAGCCTTTGCCGTCATAAATATCGTGACCGAAATCATTCTTTTTGACGCCACCTCGATACATGATGATTCCACTGGGGTAAAATAGTTCTTTTTCTTCATGATTATGTGTCATTTAATTGCCTTCCTTCATCATTTCAGTATATGCTCAATTATAGCGTGGAAAAGAATACATATGTGCGAATTTTTAGAATTTAAGGAGACGAGCATGAAAAAAAGATACAAGCTACTTCTAGGCATTTTACTACCACTACTTATTCTGTATATCTCGACAATGCTGTTAACACGAGACACCGATTTTACAACAGAGGTAACAGAACGTCTCGAAATGGAGGAAATTCATGAGATTGAAATTATTCGTTCCTCAGATGAAAAAACAGTAACGATTACTGACGCAGCAGAAATCAATCAAATTATGCAGCCATTCAAGGACCTACCTTTAAAAAAAGTGTGGTTTTCGAATTCTGATTCTAATGAAGCATACTGGCTAACACTCTCAATTAATGACAACAGGGAAATTGGCTTGCGTTTAGATGATGACCAGCATTTATTTGTTTATTTATATGAGGAAAATTATATGAAAGATTATAAGCTCACTAAGGATATCGATATGACATTTATCAAACAATTGTTTCAGTAAGCGTAAAACCCGTGCATGTACGCACGGGTTTTTATATGTAACGATAATTTTGCTGCATAGCTTGTACGGTCTCAATGATTTCTTCTCTCAGTTCAATTGGCTCTAATACCTCCATATCGGCTCCTTGACTTAGCAACCACTCTTTCACGCCATATTCTAACACTTCTGCCTCAAAAACATATTCATGATTGTTTTGTGAAACTAGGTGGGCTGTTGGGAAACGACTGTAGACTATTTCAGGAGAACGACCTTTATAGAGAAGACGTATATGAGTAAGGTCATTAGCGTCCTCTACTTGTAATGGATGTACAGATGGAAATTCAAAATGGATAGCCATTTCACGAAAATGCTGAATACGATCCATTCTGTAAACAGTTGGGGTGTCTTGATTATTTCCTATTAAATAAAAATAATGTGTTGAAAAGATAACAGCGAGCGGCTTTAAAATTTTTGCAGTTGGAATCGCTTCACCCTCCTGTAAATAATCAATGGTAATAACCTTTCTCTTTTGAATGGCTGTGGAAATTCCCCATATCAAGGACAATAATGACTTGTTTTGATGAATATCTTCATATACAACTTTTTCATTTAATAACAGTGGATCGACTGCTACATGTGAGAGAAGTTGATTAACGATCTCACCAATATCCGATTTTACGAGAGCTTTTGAGGCAATCAGAATTTTAACGATGACTAGTACCTGTTCTTTAGATAAACGATTGTTTTTTGTATTTATTAATTTATACACTTTTTCTGAACGCACATATTGTAAATGGTAATCTAGCTTAGCCTTTTCTAGATACGTACGAATTTCATCGATATCCCGTTGTATGGTTTTTTCACCAACCTGATGTGTCAATGCTTCTTGCTTCTTGTTGATTCCTTGGCCATCCATCAATCGATCAAACATCGATAGAACGCGATAGCCTTTGCCTTGTTGTGAATCTACCATATATCCCACTCTTTCTTCTATCATGCCCAGCTTGCAATACATTGGCCATAAATGGCCCTCCCACAGATTGTGTCCTGATTTTTTGCGAGTTGCTCAAAAAGCTCCTCTTCAAAATCTGTGACATCCGCTAAGGCTTTTATCTTGATTCAGTTGGTATGTTAACACCCACTAAATCAAAGAGAACCATTTTGTGCATTCATCTCTTATCTATAAACTGAATCAAGATAAAACTTCTACTTTATTGGTATAATTTGTACTATACGCATCCTATAATAAATCACCATTCAAGCAGCACAATAGACTGTATTTTTGACATAATTAACTAAAATTTTACAGCATTTTAGATGAATGTGTCACTTTTTAACCATTGAAAAAGGACTTTCATTGAATGAAAGTCCTGCTACTCTTTTATCTGAATTTTACAGCTGTTCCATATACCAATACTTCGGATGTACCATCCATTACAGATGAAGTAGCATAACGAACGCCTACAACTGCATCTGCACCTAATTGTTTGGCTTCCTCTACCATTGCCTCTGTGGCAATTTCACGAGAGCGCACAAGCATCTCCGCATACTCCTTCATTTCTCCACCTACAATATTGCGAAGTCCTGCTATCATGTCACGACCAATATTCCTAGATTGAACTGAATTCCCTTTCACTAGCCCTAATGTTTCCATTATATCTTTTCCTGCCACAATGTCTGATGTAGCTAATAGCATCATGATACCTCCCCGTTCTGTAGTTTTTGTATTGCTTTTACAGCCTCTTCAATAGAAGATGTAATCACGCCATTGCGTTTAATTAACCCCACAACAAATAAATTACGATAAACAAACTGATTCTCTAGCCCATCTCGGATCAATGCCTCTATTTTTTGCATATTGTCCCGCCCTTGCTGACGAACATCAGTTAGCACACCAATAATAGGACGATTCAGCATCGAAAACGCACCTATCTCTGCGGCAACGCCAGAATCAATTTCCACCCCATCTAATACAGCTATCAGAACATCGCTACTCTGTAGCATCTCTAAATCTGCTTGAGCAATCGCTAAGCTATCTGCATAGGCAGATTTATCATTGATGGCTTCATTCTCCTGGGGTACGTATAATGCGATGCCTGGCACTGCCTCGCGAATAGCTGCTGCTAATTGTTCATTTACAAAACGATCGCCCAACGAAAATAACCCATTTGCTAAATATGCTTTCATGTATAAAACTCCTTAATCAATTGTTTTTTCAAATATAATTTTATGTCTGCCTTTTTCATCAATAAATGTTGATAGTATATCGAAACCATGTTTGAGGTTGGTAATGAGCATGGCTTTGAATGTATTTCTTCCGTATGTACGAACTTTGTAAAAGCCTAATGTCTTAATATGTTCATGCTGTTGTTTCATTAATTGACTTGCAATTCCCTGACCTCGATGTGCCACATGAACGCCACCTAACCAACTATAAAAAATGTCATCTGGATGTGGGTAGCCTAGTTTAAAGCCGATCAATGTGTCACCTTCCACTGCCAATATGCAAAGAAGGCCTTCTTTCTTTTCTAGCTTTTCGAGTGGCAAACTTGCTCCATTAAAAACGTGAGCGTGGATTTCTTGTAATTGTTCAAGCCAAGCATAGGGTATGCCTTCAATCGTCACAATATGCATATTCATCACCTCTGTCTGTCATTATAGCAGTTCTATAGCCTGAAGAAAAAGGTAGGCATCTGCTCCAAAAGCAATTATTACTACTGCATAAAAGTAACTATTTTCCATCTAAACTATTTTCGACACCCACCAAATTCAGTATACTTGACCAAAATACAAAACAATAGCTAGGAGGAAATCCGCTTGGCACCATTTACTAGTTGGTTAACGAATTCATTGCGCCCCTATTTCGGCCTACATACTTTAGAAGCACATTGGGAAACGATTCCGATTCGAGAGGATTATTTTATTTGCCTTGAAGGTGATCTCATTAAAAAAAGAATTTTCGTGAATGAGCATAGCTACCAAGAAGCGGATGTCGACATTTTAACACGTAATCGTGAAGTCATTGTCCCTCAAACCGCGCGTGGAAAAGAAAAGAAATTGAATTATACCAATATCTCCGCTGTGAAAGCTGCAGGCGTTGTTTTTTCTGCTGGTCTAGGTAATGAAAACCATCCATCTAGCTATATTACAGCTCGTAACACTAAAACATATTACCAGCTACCATTAACAGGCTTTGAGCATTTAACGACTAAGTCGGCTCTCTTGAATTGGTTAGAGCAATTTCCCTCCCAGCTTCCTGCTGATTACTCAGACAAGCTAGAAAAGCTAACCAAGATGAAAAGTCTACGCTATAAGACTGTGCCAGGTGATATTTTTCGTGTAGAAATCGATTTATTTGTAGATGGCTATGTACTCGTCATTGGCGATTTACGTCAAATGCAAAAGGATCATCTATTTGGAGAAGATAGTATTTGGCATAATGTAATGACAATGCCATTGTTTGTACGGCCCTATTTGTTGACAACGACAGAGCGCAAGCCTTCTCTTGAGGAAATCCTATCTGCTCCATTGGCCCCTCAAACCCATATTGTGATGGATGACCATTTTATGCGAGGATGCTATGAAAAGATAGGCCATAAAATGTTAACAGAATCCGATATTGTATTTCCAATGGGCTATGGTGTGACACTAAACTATGGGAAAGAGCCTCGATATCGTCTATCCTGGGGGACAGGAACAATTAGTAAACCTGCACCTTCCACCTCCTATCAAACAGCTAGCCGTTTTACCAATCATGGTGTCTATGCAGGTGTTGCCAGTGATTGGTTGAAGCAAGAGGAAGGAATTGTAACAGAGTCGCTAGATCATCCTCACTTCCGCGAAGATCGTCAGCGGGCACTCGCTGAATTTAGTTTTCCAGAAGATATCTCCTACGATGACTTTAATCGCCAAACGGGTGGATTGACCCGCACCCAATATATTCATTACCTCAATAAAACCTATCATCGTACACAAAAAAATAGAGGGAGCTTCTAGATGCTCCCCCTCCACTTTTTCATCGATGGTTGATTTCATCCAATAATTACTTATAATATAGAGATATCATTAACCAACTCCATCACTAGAGGTGCATTTTGTATGTATTTTGGCATTATTCCACTGATTCTTTTCATCGTTTTTCTTATTTCTTACTTCAAAGACCCAAGAAAAATGATCAACGGGCTATTATTTAATCTATTTGTGTGTTCATTTCTGCTATTCTGCGTCATTCTATCTTTGGCATCTGACCATTACTTTTTAAGGCTTATTGTCATTATTCCACTAATTGCTCTTTTCATCTTAATTCCTTTTGGCATTGTTGCTTTAATGTTTGGTTTATTTTTAAATGCGAGAGTATTAATGAAGCGAGAAGGTAGACGTTTAGCCAATTCCTTAACATTACTTGTGGCCATTGGCATTTTACTTTTTATCCTATTACCGATTATCAATCCAGCAAGTTTGTTTTCAGTCCACCTCCAGCCCATTTTCGGTGGAATTTCACTCATTACGTTTTATTTTTTTATCCATTTATCCAATTTTTTATCTGCTTATTTTCTTTACCAATTCAATCGCCCTCGATTGAATCAAGATTTTATTATTGTACTAGGCAGTGGATTAATTAATGATAAGGTGCCTCCACTTTTAGCTAGTAGAATTCAAAAGGCAATTGACTTCTATCACAAGCAAGCAGCAGTAACTACTCCACCTACCATTATTTTCTCTGGTGGACAAGGTCCTGATGAAAATCTACCCGAAGCTGAAGCGATGCAACGATATGCGATTGAAAAAGGCATACCCATTGAGCATACACTTCAGGAGAACCGCTCTGTGAATACCTATCAAAATATGTTATTTTCTAAGCAGCTTATGGATGCCCAGAAACAGGGTGAAGCCTACAACAGTATTTTCACCACGAATAATTTTCATCTTTTTCGTGCGGGTATTTATGCAAGACTCGCAGGCTTAGATAGTCAGGGCATTGGCTCTAAGACAGCCTTTTATTATTGGCCAAATGCGATGATTCGTGAATATGTAGCGATTGTTGTAATGGCACGAAAACGACATATGAAAATGATTGGACCTATTGTGATCATTTCGATTGCGTTATCTCTATTCAGCTTTTTCTTTGTATAGGTTCTAGCATATGGATTCGTACACTTTTTATAGAAGGTGTTACGAATCCTTTTTGATGCTATCATACCCAAAATTTCTTCAGCTGTTGTTCATATAATGTCTCATAGTAAAGTTTTCGAGGATAGTGTTGTTCTTGTAATACCTGGTAGAGAATGGATTGCCCTTCCTCATAACGAATCCTCTCCTCACAATTATCAAATAGTTTTCTGGTCAGCTGTCTTACTAGGTGAACATCTTTTGTGTTCACTCTCCAGCCAAATTGAATTAAATCCAGTTGATCGAGCGGATCTCGATAAGTATCAAGTACCACACAGACATGTGGCTGCTTCTTATTCGCAAATACTAAAACATGTCCTGTATGAATGGATTGACCAAAATAACGTTCGTAAATCTCTGCTATTGGTACTTGTATTTCAAGCACATCCATGATCGTCTGTAAAGTTGGATGTGCTATATAGTCATCGCTTGTCTCATCTGGATATTCAACCAACTCCATGATGGAAGCCATCATCCAAAAATCATAGGTCATTTCCAATCACTCCAACTATTTTTATTGTGGCAAACGGTTAATCGCTTGTTCCACCGTCTGAATAAGATAGGCTAAGTTGGACTGCCATTCTGGCCAACTCTTGGACTCTTGCCATAATTCTACAATCTCTCTACTACCATGTTGATCAGGTACTTCATCTCTAATGTCCTGTAAATACCGCAATATAAATGTCAAAGAGCTTTCATCTACTATCCATTGTATTTGCCTATCCTTACTTTCTTGACCATAAATGGTTCCCGTATGCAGATATTGACTATAAAGTTCTGCCAAAGCCAGGGCACTTATATCATAGAAAAAATCAATATCCTCCAATGTTTTACCAAAAAAGCCTTGCTGTTTCATTGCCTCTACAATACCCGATAATGTTAGCTGATTGGATTCCTTATGCTGTTCCATAAACTCCTGTAAAAATGCCACTACATCTAACCCTTCATCACTTTCTAATGCTTTGTATCCCCAAGCCCCCATCTCACTGCACCTCTCTTTTTTAAGTAAACATAAAATTGGCACATTATTAGTGCATGACCATGGCAGCAGTCCATTATGATATGCGCTCTTAAAATTCCTTCGCTATATCAATAATTCTCAGCATCCTTTGGTCAGTTTTTTGATCGAATACTGCTCCTTTTTATAGGTAGGAGCCAAAGTAAAACTTCATCTTTTCCTGTGAATAGCCATCCTGTCCTCTCCAAGTAGCCATTGACATAAAATCAGTTCCACGTCCACGCTCCTTGCGATAATCATCCTTTGATACGAGTAGTCCCGCGTAACCCCAGATTTCCATGACCACATCTCGTTCATGTTGATTGGACTTGAAAACATCTTTCCAGCGCTTTTCAAGCTGTCTAGCTGCATCTGTGTCGTTACAGGATTCTATTGCTGCTACCATCTGTTTTAAGATGGCTACGTCATCCTCACTTACATTCAATGCTTCTTGTTCTTTCACTAGGCATTCTAAGTCTAGTAAACAATAAACAAGCCAATTGAGGCGAACCCCTCCCCACTTGATGCGTTCAAAATTAAGCACATTTAAATCTTCATTGACATACGTATCATTGGACATGATTTTCCGCTCATTACAGTAGCCACAGCCACTATAGGAGACCAATGCCACAGGTTGTTCGTCATACGTATGCATTGGTAAATCATGCGTAAGAGCCCAGCTCGAGAAGGCACTGCGTAAATGTACTTTGCGCGTCGATAAGCTATGCAAAAATGCCTTTACCACAAGCTCCTTTGTTAAAAATTTCTCATGAAGCTGCTGCAATCTTTGTACACATTCATCATGGGAAATCGTTAATCGATCAAACATCAAGCCCTTACTTTTAGCATATTGAAAATCTTCTTCTGTATAGGTATAACCACCTGAACGCCATCGACCAGATTGCCAATAGGTTTGCATTAATATTTTCCTTGCTTTTTGGTCCATTACTCTCTCCTCGCTAGCTAGCACTTTAATTTTTCTTGTAAGATTATTGCCATCTCTTTCCATGGTCGCTTCCAATCGGAACTCGCTATCTCTTCCTCTGTTAGTGCTAGCCAATATTCCCCTTCCATTAGCTCAAACATGTCTAGCATGGTAATAGGAGCACAAACTGGATTAGCTAATGCTGTGAGCATAGGCTCGGGGCCATCATCCCAGTTATAGCTATTGACAATGCCATGTAAAACAACAGCTGATGATACCTTGCTTATGCGCTGGCACATTGTATTGAGAGAATCCTCGTATAAAATGGCATCAACTTGCTGTTGTTCTTCTGCATTCAAAGTTAGACGGATTGCACCTGGTGTATCTAACAATAAATCAGCTATTCTTGCATGCTCCCTTGCCGCAAACCAAGCTGTCGCGGTAATCCCCTCTGGCTCAGATAAATTTACACACTTTGCAAGTAGTAAAGAAATCACTTCTTTCTGCTTAAACTTTACAGCTTTTTTAAGCGCTGTATCACCAAGCTTATCTCGTGCCTCCAAGTCTATATGCTGTGCCAAAAGAAGCTTGATTCCTTCATGTAGCATTCGATTTGTTATAAAAAGCATCAATGGTGTTCTCCCTCTTGCATCCCGCTCATTAACATCTAATTTACTAATGGCCTCCCGTACGACCTCTAAGTCCTTGGATTTACTCACTTCCGTCCATTCCATTCGTCTACCCCCCTTCAGGAATCCATCCATTGCAGTAATTTCTCAAGCTCTTCCCTTATGGGTGCTGATTCTTGCTTTAGTCGTTGTGCTAACTTCTTAGAACTACCGAATATTCGATACAAAACAAATGGACGCTGATAATCTGCTTTCTGTTCAAGCTCTTGTCCGAGTGCCACGAGTAAATCTAAATCCATGATGTCAATGTCCTTTATTGGCTTAGCTGATTCACTTGCACCAAGTAAAATAGCTACAAACACAGGCATCATCTCTACTGATAAGCCATGAGCTTCAAGAAAGGCTTCCGCATAAGCATCTTGCACGGATTGATGCTCTGTATCAACGAGTAACATGTATCGTTGAACAAGCGGAAAATAATCCTTACTATAAAGCCCTAATCCAAAAACCGCATAGGTGCTAGGCATAGCTGATTTTTCGCTCGGCTCAACATCCTGATACCAAGCAAATTCCTCCATAGCGAGCTGGGCATAGTCCGCTAATAAAGGGAAAAGATTTGGATACTGTAGGCAATTGGCGAAAAACTGATGAAGCTTTGATTTAGCTAACTTTTTAATAGGAAGATAATTTTTCGCTTTACTCTTTAAAGTCAGCTTATAGCCCTTTGGAAAACCTTCTTGTAGCAGTTGAATGATATAGTAAAGGGCTTCACGATAAGCGTTTTCCTCTTCTACCATCACTCGTATATCAATCGTTTGTAAAATATCATTTGCCTGTCCTTGGCATACATCCCGCTTTCTAATACTTTCAAAACGCCCGCTTCCTTTTTCCAAATAATTAGCTGCCTGCAGCGAGCCAAGCTGCTTCGCAAGTTCCAAGTATTCTAATCGTGTGGCTGGCTCTTTTTGACCAATCTTCAACGCGACATAAAGAAAGAAATCTAGTTTTTCCTGCTCTAGTTGTTGTACCGAGTCCTCTGTTTTCAATACCCACTCTTTCCTATAATCGCCTGCTTGTTCAAAATAGTGTGTTAAAAAATGCTCCTCTGCCCACTGCTTAAAGGCCATTGTATAATAATATATCCATTTGTCTAAACGTTCTTTATTCGCCCGATGCTTTTCTTGAAGCCGGTGAATAAGTGGTTCAACTTCCTCAGCTGTTTGATGGAAAAAATGTGGATTGACCAAATGCTTCGCAAGGAAAAATTCATCATTGTCACTTGGTCTGACTGGTAGCTCTGCCATCACCTTTGTTTCTATAAAGCTTGCCAGCACTTGTTTCGTTGACGCTAGTTTACGATTATTCAACAGCTCCTTTTGATAATGAAGCACCGTTTTATCATGTTCAAATTCCAGCACAACCTCAAAGCGGTAATCAAAAAATCGGTGACCGTATTGCTCAGATTGAAATACTTCCTCTGTTTTAGTACATAAAGCGCTAAAAAGCTCTTCAATATGCTGGACATCTGTAAATTCTTGTATGTATGGACCCGCTTCCACCTTATAGGAACTATCACTCCAACTAAATGGCTCATAAACATCTATAAAGATTGTGCCATTAGGACTTTTCCCCTTTTTCCAGGCAACTTTCAAATATTGAAGGATGCCTGCTTGTAACCTACTTTGCTCTTTCAGCTCTGTTATTCGTTTACTCTCTTGTTGATAAACAGCCGTGAGTTGCTCCCACACAGCCGCTAGAAAATGCTCTACACACTGCTTCACTGTACATCTTCCCTTTCTATTGTTAGAGAAAAATCTCCCGCTAAAGCCTTAGCGAGAGATTCATCTTATCCGATTGTTTTCACAACCGCTCCTTCTTGATTTTTAATATGTGTCTTCAAAATTTGAAAGCTTACGCCAGCTAAAGAAGAAATAGTGAATTGACTTTCTTGCGGTATCAGCCTCTGACTTAATTCTTCTACTGCTGTCTTGTTCAATGTAATCGTAATTTCTTGACCATTCTCAGAATAGCCTACCTGTGGGCCTGCTCTAAATATGATCGTTATTTGTTGACCGACTAAGGTAAGATCTTTATCTTTCAGAATGCGTCCACGTAATAATTTACTAATGACAGCTGCTTGCTTTGCCCCAAGTTGAACAACATTAGACTGTTTGTTAAACCAGCTCTTTTTTTCTACTTCCCAAGCGAGTTGATCTACGAAAAGAAACCCCGTATTAGAGCCATCTTCCTCCATTCCTCGCACAACTGCCTCGGCGACTTCAGGGTTTTGTAAGAGAGAAGTTCTTGTTAAATCCGTAGTATAGCTTGGTATTTGCTTCATGCCAGCCTGTAGTACACCAAGCGTATTCCACGTCTGCATCGCTTCTAACTCATCCTCTGAAATACCAACCATTTGGATAAACTCCATCTTGCCATTTGGTGTATCGATTTCAGCAAGCTCTGGATCATGTGTAAAGGCTAGTGCAGTTAATTGCGTGTCAGCATCAAGGCAAATCGGACCATTTGCATCCAAATAATCTCCCGCTCTAAAAACATTTCCACTATTAAACACATATCTGCCCATATTCTGTAGTAAATTCAATGCCCAAGCAGGTGGCTCTTCCTCATCTAGTTGACGTACTAGACGAAATGTTAATTCAAATCCATATCCACTATAGTCCTTGTTTTCAAATTCTTTTTCATATAGTTCCGAAAAGCCATATGTAACAAAATGCCAATGTGGGATGGATGTTTCGCTTTTATAAACACTAATTCCATCTAAAGGATCTTGTCCTCCTAGTGAATAGGGAATTAAAGTTCCATAATGCTTTGGCTCCTGCTCACCATATACCTGTGCTAATGCCTGATCAATCGCATCCCAGCCAACTGCTGCTATTTCATCACTCATTTCCATATCCTCCTTGCTGATATTCACTCGTAGAACGTACGTATCTATTATTTATGATAGCAATTTTATGGTGACTCTTTTAACAGGAATAGGACTCATTTTCCACTTTCCAGTAACTAGGTTTATTGACATTCTATATGGGGTAAATATGACTAATATTGATGGCGCCTTAGCGTAATTGCGTTCAGTTTTTTTCGAGCTGGCTCGACAAGTATTGAGAAACCCATTGAATAAAAAACTACAATTTGTATATTCATCTCATCACTGATAAAGAAGGGCGTTTTCTGTTGAAAGATAAAAAGACAATCCTCTTGCAAAATAGAAGATTGTCGCGTGAGTGTCTATTTTACTATTTAAACGTCAGGTAGTGCATCTATACATTAACCATATAGCATAGCTGGTTCACGAACCGTTTGTAAATAATCTGACAGTTTCCCTGCAAATACTTTCTCTAAATATGGTAATTGCGCCAGACAATGAGGCGTCATTAATGCTGGGTTTTGAACTATTTTTAGCCCTCCCACCTTTAGTAGCGTCGCTACAAACTGGGAACAAAAATAAGCACGCTCACGTCTCACTTCCTTTTGCATCACCACACCAAAAAGTCCGATAAAATTATATTTATAGCGATCTCGATTCCAATACATATAACGGACAATTTTCATCATATCTAAATATTGATAATGGGATATACGACAGCGATAAATAACACAATCCGCACACTCAAATAGCCCTCTTTCTGCATCCTCTCGTAAAAAGCCACCACTTAACGGATTGTTCAATTGCCTTCGACCAAAGCTATACATCTCAAAAAGCCCCTCATCAAAGGCTATGGATGCATGATTCATCTCCTTGCCCGTATACATGCCGATCGCTTTTGATAATAACGTCCCTGTTTTGGTTAATACTATGTAAATCGTATGTGCCATATCTTCACCTACTTAATATTCTCTCTCCTACTACCAATACGTTTTAAATCTTCAAATGGTTTCGTTAATTTCCTTTTTTTATAATTATACACAGCGAATCTTAAATATTTCCTAGTAGAACCTGAAGATTTTCTTAAGATTTAATAGGCTGAAAGTATTTTTAGAATTGGTTATGACGATGAAAGGATGTTGATTTTTTTACTACCTTTATTTATATGAGCTTAATTGTAGTGTTATGTGTGAAGGGATCGTAAAAATTTTTTCTAAGGCACGGAATCTATTTGTCCTTTTTATTAAAAGACGCTACTCAATTTTGAGTAGCGTTCACTGAGTAATCATGCATTTAAATCCGTTATGGCTGGGACATTAATTTCTTTTACACAGGAGACTGCTGATAGATTAATTACACATTGCACAAGAGATACAATATCTTGTACGGGGATTCGTGTACCTTCATATAAATGAATGGCTTTCTCTGCCCCTTCTTCATAGGGTACTTCTGCTGCCAGTTCACCAGGATTAATGCATGTGACAGCAATTTTATCTTTCCTTAAATGTTCTCGTAGTGCATTTGTAATACCCCTTACGCCGAATTTAGATGTGACAAATGAAACTTGTGTATTGTTTGTGTGGTCTAAGCCTGCTGTAGAGCCAATTAAAATAATCTTTCCATGCTCTGCTTGTCTTAAGTTGGGTATAAGTGCCTGTATATATGTAATAGTAGAGGTTAGATTGATATTGATTAAGTTCGAAATATCCTCTACTTCATCCTTATCAAATGTATAATTATCTTCAAAACCATGCTTTTCCCATACACCCACATTATAAATTAATACATCGAGAGGAATGCCTTGTAACACTTCTTTTAAAGTGGAAATTTGTTGTTGGCTAGACAGATCAATGGATAGCCAGTGACGATTTACTCCGTCATTTAGTTCTAAACTATTAGGTCTTGTTCGTGCTACCATCCATACTGTATCTCCTTTGACAGGTAAACCCTTAACAAATGCATCTCCTAATCCTTGGCTAGCTCCAAAGATAATAAAATTCCTACTCATATTACCACCCTTTCTCATGACAAAATGTAATGAAAACCTATATCTTTTACCCTAGGCCGATCAATATATCCTTACGTGAAGGAATTCCTGCCTTTCAAAATTATCGCTAATAACTGAAAAGAATGAATAACTTTCAACTTATTTGATCTTAACGTATTTAATGCTATTAATCTCTTTTTATCACTTGAACTTGCCACTGCCTCTTTTATGATTGTCATATGATAATTATTGTGAAGAGAACCTAAAGTAGTTGCAGTAGCATCTATAAATCTAGTTAGCTCTAGGTCACTTTATATTTGTTATTCATTACCAATAGAATTTATCTGTTTAAACATGCTATCATTTTGTGGATATTGGTTAAAGCAGGTGAAAGATGAAAAGAAAGCTTATTTATACAATAATGTTCGTTTTATTCTGTTTCGTTTTTTTAATGAATCACATTTCTGTCTCTGCAAGTGGCTTTGATGATATAAAAAAACTGCCGAATCAAATGCAACAAGAAGTACAGGATTTAACAAAAAGAAATATTATTAAGGGGACAACACCGACAACTTTTTCCCCAAACTCTACAATTACTCGTGGTCAAGTTGTCATCATGATGGGACGCTATATCGAACAGACTGGCATAGCGAAGGTTGATAAAAATTGGGAGGAAATGGATCGTTTTATGGATATGCCCCTTCGTGTGAAGGATCGTGAATTGCTAAAGTATTCAACTTTACTTTACGATAATGGCATCTTTAAGGGAGAAAATGGACGTCTAAATCCATATCATCACATGACACGAGAACAAATGGCACTAACTTTAAACCGACTTATGGTATTAGCCCGTAAATATTCATTGATTGACTACGCCTATGATTTGCAAAGTCATGTAGTGGATATACAGAAAGCAAATAAAGAAGCTAGACCCTATATAGAGGCACTTAATGCTTTAGGCATTTCCAATGTAGATACTTTCAATCCCAAAAACAGTGTGACACGTGTGCAGTTTGCTTCTTTTTTATCAAGAACAATCAAATTAATTGAGCGCAATCACCATGTTATTCATTTTGAAAAAACAGCTGAAGAGCTAGGATTTCAAAAAATTTCAAATGTAACAACGGTCAATAAATCCCATTTACAAGTATCCTTTTCTAATTCTCTTCTTCATATTTATGCACGCTATGATGGTAACTTTGCCATCGACGAAGAAGTGCTAATTGAAGGGACTAGCCTTTTTGGTCGCCCTCACGAATCACGATTACAGCTAAGAAATCAATTTATGCAATCAAATGCTTTCTCCATTGTAAATAAATACATTCCAGGTCAACATGGATATATTAATATGAATCTTTTCTTAATGCATAGTTTTACAGATGCGCATTACAAATTATTAGATACAGGAAGAGAATATGGATCAGAAGCAGGATATATCGATCAACAAGGTGTATCTATGTATTTCATAAACAGTGATTCTGGCATAATAGAGCATACAATTAATGGAAATGTATTATCTATTGATAATGAAGAAATTATAAGAACACCAAGGACGGTGCATTACCGATATTATTTCGACTATCAAGGTGTCATGGTATTTGATACAGA
The DNA here is from genome assembly GCF_028872195.1 of Lysinibacillus sp. G01H. Taxonomy (NCBI): domain Bacteria; kingdom Bacillati; phylum Bacillota; class Bacilli; order Caryophanales; family Bacillaceae; genus Lysinibacillus; species Lysinibacillus sp. G01H. The sequence continues at coordinate 2,622,914 of NZ_CP118397.1, forward strand.
TGCCATGAATCATATCGGTGATAAGCGTTACACAGTAACAAATGATGGAGACGTTTTATTTGAAGGAAAAGTATTAAAAGATCGTACATTCTATTATTTACCTATCATTCGACCTGTACCTTTTCATACCTATAATGATGATTTCAGTGGATTTACGTATACCGATGATGTGACATTGCAACAAATTTTAGCATTCCATAAAACGGACGGACAAAAATCAAGTATTCCAAGACAATACATGCATCCAAAGGTGCTAGTGATTGATGGGAAGAAAAATATATATGGTACAATTAATCTACGGGATGCAACGTTCGGGACTTTCGAAGAGATTAAAAATTATTAATATTCTTATAAATAAAGAAGCCATCTGGTGTTGTTATTTTTTCAACACCAGATGGCTTCTTCGATTACAGTTTATTCATTGTCCCAAATCGGATAATATGACTCGTAGATTGGGTAGCTATAATAAGGTGGTCTTACGCCAACAATTTACATAATATGGTTTAATTGAAAGACTTAAATTATGTGCCAAAAATTTTCTATTAGAATGAAAACATAAATTCAACCATAGCACACAAGGAAAAACCACCTGTTATTTATCCATGATGCCTTAGATGATACCTATAATAAAAGCTTTACACCCTTATTTCAATTACTTTTCAATTTACTTACAGTGGTAATGTTCTTAAGTTCTTTCACATACATTAATGTCGGGATAGCACCTTTAACATCGCCCCCAAGATGTTTTTGTACAATGCTATCCCTTTTTACATACTCTGTTTAGTTGGAAATTTCCCCAAGATTTAATTCATTAATAAGCCGTTGCATTATTCTTGGGAAGGTTCTCCTCATTACATAAGCCACTGCGATTTAAAACCGTCGTGACTTATTGTTTGTCGTTTTTCGATTGAGAAAGTCCTATCATTATTACGTTGATGTTTTACGAGTTCATATTGTAATCAGTAAAAGTGCTCTGTCTTTAATTTTGAACCCTCACAAATAAGTGTCTTCAAAATAGTTATTGATAGTGTTCCAAGTATTTTCCTTGTTCGAAAATTTCTTGTGCACTTAAGGCTGTCCAATCCTCTGGTGTTTGATCAGGATGCAAGTCAAGATAGGATTTAACCATCTTATAGCCTTCACTGTAACCATAATTTTTCGGTAACCCTTTTCCCCCATATAAGATGTCTGAGGTACGATTACTGTCGTACTTATGTAAATCAGGTTCTACTTTAGACCATAATTCCTTGTTGTAAATTACATTCTTTGCTGTATAGCCGTAGTCAGGATAAACATTTTTTTCAAACATGACCGCTTTTCCTTCAAAGACGATACTATCCAATACCGAAGCTCCGACATCTTTATTAAAATATTTTTCCGCCCAAACGCTGTGATGGTATTCGTGGGCAACAGTTGACTTTATACCATCATCCAAAACATTTAGATAAAGCGGGAGGATTATTTTGCCCGTTCCAACTGCGAAGGGTATTCTATTATTGGTTGCGGAAGGGAATACACAAACGGCTACATCGCTTTGAGAGGGTAACAGGTCTGCGGATTTCAATAGCGATTCTTGAATAAGTTGATTGATTTCTGCTTTATGCGTCTCCATTTTTTCACTCACCATTTGTATTTCTGTTAGCCTGCTAGGAACCGTATTAAGCAGGTTTTCTGCCATATGATAATATTCCCCATTTTCAAAACAATCCTTGTAGATCGGTTGAATAACCTCCTTATTATACAGTTCCAGAGTTTCCGAGCTTGAAAGATTCGGATTCTCTTTGACCTTTTCCATATATGGATAAAACAGTTGATTGGCATGAATGATTTTGTAGTTTTGTTTGGTTTGAGGGTGCTCAAATGAGAACACCATCTCTTCATCATCTGTTATTTGCTTTTTCTCATGAAGTTGGCTCTCACTTTTTTCTGTTGGTGTACAGGCAGTAAGCATGAGTAGTAAGAAGCCTAGAATAAAGGTGATTCCCTTTTTAAATTTCATCCATTCTCCTCCCGATCGTTAATAACTAGCAATTCTTTATAACCCCATTTATAGATTATATTACCATATAAATAGTAATGAAAGAATGATCGATTTGTCAGTATTTAGTTAGCATCTCCACAAACAGAGTGTACGATTTTGTGAAGGTAAGAACCTCTAGCCACTCTTTTCATATATTATAGTGAAAGGAGTGGCTATTGTGCCTTGGCAACATAAAATTCCGTATTTAATCGGTCAGCCTGTTGGTGTTTCTTTTACAAATGGTCAAGGAACTTCTGGTGTCCTCTGTGGCGTATCGGGAGGAAAACTGCTTGTTCTTGAATATTTGTATCAAAGTCAATTTGCCTTAAAGCAATACGACCTTCATATGATTCATGATGTGAACGGCTTCCCCCCTTGTCATACGCAGCAGCCGTTATACTAAAAAAACATCCTAGAACGGATGTTTTTTTACATCGTGTTGAATACCAAAACAATTAGTAAAATTTGTTTCATTATTCTTGATGCTATACAGGCTAACAACTAACTCAAGCTACTATTCCATCATAATAATAAAGTAAAGCTTTCACCGCTTTATTCCCGAATGAAGGGACAACTCATTTTTTCTCTACTCGCTAACCCCCCCTTTTGTCCAATACATACTTTAAAAGAAAGAAAGGAGGTGTGTTTCATGAGTTACTGTAATTTCAATAGTTACTGTGGCGGGGACAATGGAAGCGGCAATAGCTCTACATTCGTGCTTATTGTTGTACTATTCATCCTTCTTATTATCGTTGGTGCTAGCTTCATGTGTTAATTGATCGTCTCAGGCTTTAGCCTCTGTTCCATTACAGAAGCTAAAGCCTTTTTACAATGAATCGCTACCACAGCTATTCTGTCTAATCTCCTTCCTTTTCGTTTTTTTCTAGCTCATTTATTTTTACTCACAATTAAAAGCTAGTAATTTAGATAGATAACTATCTTAAACCGCTAGCTTCACATAATAATAGTAGTGTAAGGTTCTTTCAACTTTACTTTACACTCCTTTTGATACTTGGGGTCACTTTCGTCCGAGTGACCCTGTTGTAGCAACTACACATTTAGTTTCTCCTTTTCCCTATCAAGCGGAATCATCGGAACATTCCTACAACAAATTCGTTTTTATAGGAAGGAGGAAAACAATGGGAATTAATTTAAATCTCTGGTCATTTATCTTATCTTTGGGCTGTATTCTATTATTTTTTCTATCAGGTTCAATGAAAGACTTCTTTGACACATATCTTCATTTCCATCCACTACTGTTGACACTACTCTTGTCTATTGTCTGTTTCTACCTAAGCCTGGTCGGTATGAAAAATGTTAAAAATTTAACGACCTTGCTTCGAGGAATTTTAACAATGGTCATTACACTTATTGTGATGATTAGTATTTCTTTTATTTTACTTTTTGGTACCCTTTTAAGTTAAAATGACCTACCCCCACATTATTTTAATACAAGCCTCCTTGACGAACGTTTGTTCTATGGTTAAACTATTAGAAAAGGAGGCTTTTTTATGCAAGAAACAACGAATATTGAGTTAGTACATTTCTCTGAAAGCTATGTAGAGCAGTTAAATCGTTTTGAATTACCTGAAGAACAACACCAATTTACAGCACTTCCTCAAGAGATTTCAATCGAGAAGGTCGGACAGTATCCAATTGTGATTTTAAGTGGTGGCGTACCTGTCGGCTTTTTTGTTCTTCATGCAACGGACAGAGTCCAACAATATTCTAGTAATCCTCAGGCAATGTTACTAACTGCCCTGTCCATTGACCATCTGCAGCAAGGTAGGGGCTATGCTAAAAAGGCTATGTTTGCACTTGCGGATTTTGTGAAGCAGGAATTTAAAGAATGTAATGAAGTAGTGTTAGTCGTCAATCATAAAAATATAGCTGCACAGAATTTATATATCAAAGTAGGCTTTGTGGATCATGGAGAAAGAAGATTGGGACCTATTGGTGAGCAGATCGTTATGAATTTGCCGCTGTAAAGAAATTGTCACTCATTTGCTTTTCAAAATGAGAGACGCCTTACAAACAACGGAATTCTATTTTCCCCTACCATCTCTAAGAATTTCATTGTTACACCTCCACTCCCTGGCATATAAGCTTTTCCTTCACGAATTCAACTGCTATGGGTCATTTTTGTACAGTATAATAAAGTCAATAAGCTATAGAAAAGGTGGCTCTAGACATTGAAAAAAGAGATGTGGCTATGGTTATTAGGAATTTCTCTACTAGCTGGATGTAGTGTTACTGCTCCAAACGAGACAGTAATCCCCCCTGCTGAACAGGTCTCATCACAGCTGGATATACAGGCTCCATTGATTGCCGTTTCCGATGATGAGAAGGTGAAATTATTTGCACAGAATGAAGCACAAAATGAAATTACAGAGGTAACTTTAGATATTGATGGTAAGCGAAAAAATTTTGACTGGACAATTCCTGAGACAGGAACTAAACCTCAGTTATTCTATACAGATCTGACGAATGATCATAAGGAAGAGGCTGTTATGATTATCCAAACTGGACGAGGGACAGGCCTCAATCACTATGAGATCCATGTTGTAAATGGAAAGGATTTATCGGAGATGAATGTCCAACATTATGAAGACATCGTTGCACATACTATTGAATCAACGATTACTAAAAAAGATGATGGCACATTAGCGATTACTATGAAAGCACAGGGAAAAGAATCTACATTTGATTATGACTTTGATCCAGCACCAGATATCAATCAAGCGCAACTTGCTTTCGGTGGTGTGGTCATTTATACAGTAGAAAATCAAAAAATAATGTTAAACATCCCTGGATCGATTGGCATCTCACCTATTTATGTAGCCGATGTTCGTATTACCTATCAATTTAATCGTACTAACAATGAATTTCTTGTTGAGCAAATTGATGTGAAACCTATCGAGAAATAAAGCCGCCAAAAGCTGACCACTCCTGTCATCAGCTTTTGGCTTTTTCGTCGTAGACGTAAGCCTAGGCATTGTGTAAATGTTTATTCATTAGCTCTTCGACTTGGGTTTTTAACGCTTGATTGGCATAGCGTAGTACCTCATCATTGCCTGCGGTAGCCACCTGCACATCACTAAAGTAATCATCAATTCGATGCCAGCCAACTAATCGTATTTTTTGTTGAGCGAGCTGACGTTTTAATTGAAAATAATCATTGTGTAGCTGCTTTAATAAAGCATCCATAGCAGGTAAAAATACACGCTTCATCTTAAAATGCTCCGCCACTGTTAGATCGTGCTGCAAGGATTTCACAGCTAAATCAAGCAGCAAAAATTGATGTAATAATCGTCGTTGCTCTCCATTAATCACATCCATCATCTTCTATACGAGCAGCATAAATGTATCTTAATGGGATGTGCTTCGTTGTGGTAATGGTTTCTAGTAGCAGCTGGTCCTCGTTCATCGCTTGAATGGTACCTCCCCATTGCACATAGTTACCATGTTCCCATATAGTCAACATAATATAGTTATGCTGTGTGAATGCTTGTGTGATTATTTGCTGTAATTCTTCAAGCTCCCATTCAGCATGTTCCCGAGGCAACTCTGTCAACACCTCTTGTTTCCATGCCTTCAAAAGCATTAAATGCTCTGGTAGCATCATCGCTGTCCATTTCATATTTTTATCAAGACATATTTTTGTATTTCCCACTATTTATTACACCTCATTCTTTGTTTATATATAGTTAAGGATAATGTAATGTTTACCAAATACATTTTATCGATAGTAAAGTTAACCCTTTTCGATTATAATAACACAGAACAAACGTTCGTTCCATTACAATTACTGGAGGGAAATCCAATGTTAAAAGATCGTGGAATTAAAAAATGGAATATGTCTCTAATGTTATCTGAGCATGTAAGCCTGTTAAAAAAAGATTTGGAAGAACAAAACGATATTAAAAAACCTCAAGTTGATGAACACCAACTTGAGGAAATGAATTTGACCTTCCAATCAGCGCTGGAAAATAATTCCAAAATAAAAATTAAATACTTTTCTAATAACAGGATTCATGTAATTAAAGGGATCCTAAAGGAAATTGACTATCTTTACAGAAAAACTTGTATTGTTTACGAGGACAACAGTACTTTAAAAATAAATTTATTAGATATTGTTGATGTTGAAATTATACACTAGTTTGTGTAATTCTATGGTTGGTGGTAAAGAAGGTTTGAATATCAAAATGCTACTCCTATATAAAAAATGCCTTAGTTTTTCTTTGGGATAAATATACAACAATTATTCAATTATTTTATTACTTTTTCAATCTTAACCTTGATTCCTAAATGCTTCGTTTTTGCAATAACATTGTGAATATACCTATTATATCTATCCATAAATTCATTTTGAGCAATAATTAATAACCTATCTTCTGCTCTAGAGATTGCTACGAAATATAAAATTATTATACCCTCTCTAGTCAATTCATAATCTTATGCGTTTATTATTACTTGCTCAAATTCAAGGTCTTTAGAGGAATGAATTATTGAGAATTGTACTGTTGATTAATAAATTATATGAAAATCCTCCTGTTTTATGTTATATAATGTTAATTAAAAAGGAGTGATTTCATGGTTAGTACTTTTTTAAATACAAAAGGTTCTCTATGGAGAAAATGGGACTTACATATACATACCCCTGAAACAAGACTTAATGATGGTTTTAAAGGGGGATGGGAACCTTATTTACAAGCAGTTGAACAAAGCGACGTCTCAGTAATAGGGATAACAGATTATTTAAGTGTTGAAAATTATTTCAAAGTTAAAAATTATAAACAAAATCAGAATAGATTAGGAAATATTCAACTTATCCTTCCAAATATTGAATTACGTCTTCAAGATTCTACGGAAAGAGAGCGTGGCATTAACTATCATGTCATTTTTTCTCCAGAAATAGATAGTTATATTGAGTCGCACTTTTTATCTAAGTTAACTTTCGAGTATGGAAATAGAACTTATAGCGCTACTGAAGGAGATTTAATTGACCTTGGCAAGAGTTTTGGAAGTACTAGTAGTGACAAGGCAGCATTATTAGAAGGGATTAAACAATTTAAAGCAAATGTAAATCAAATTAATAAAATATTAGAAGTAGATCAACAACAAATATTCAAGGGAAAGTATGTTACAGCAGTTGCTAATAAGGAAACTGATGGAGCATCTGGGATTAGAGATAATCAATTTAGGGGAGTTAAGCAGAATATTTATCAGAAATCACAAATTATATTTAGTAGTAGACCCAAGGATAGAGAGTTTTTTTTAGAAGAGAATACAGATTTAAGATGTCCTAAGCCATGTATACATGGAAGTGATGCTCATAATCTGGATTCACTTTTTAAACCAGATGGAGAAAGATATACATGGATTAAGGCGGATCCAACTTTCGACGGACTATTACAAATTCTTACAGAGCCTGAAAGAAGGGTTAGAATTCAAAAAGATTATCCAGAGCTAAAGATGACATATAATGTGATTGATAAAGTACTTTTTAAAGATACAAAAGGCGATTTCCAAACTTATGATATACATTTCAACTCAGGTCTAAATACTATTATTGGGGGGAAATCTTCAGGTAAATCTTTATTACTTTACAAAATAGCAGCTACGGTATCTCCAGAAGAAGTAGATTTAAGAACTAAAGATGAAATATGGACTAATAACTATAAGGGTAGTTATATTGATCAAATTGAATTTGAAGTGCATTGGAAAAACGGTAATATTGCTAATTCAAAAACTAGTACTCATAATGGTAATATTACTTACATTCCACAGCTATATATAAATTCATTATCTGAAGATACTAAAAATGAAGTTTTACAAGAAAAAATTTGGGACATTTTGAAAAGCGATTCGGTTATCAATGATAAAATGAAAAAGTCTTCAGAGCTTGAAGCGAGTTTTAAGGAGTTTATAAATAATACTAGCTATAAACTTGCGGTAGAGTTAAAGCTATATAATGACTTGATTTTAAAAATAAGAAAATATCAAAATTTAGAGACTTATCTTGAAGAGAAAGATATGTTATCAATAGAACTTCAAAAAGAGCTTGAAGATTCTAAAATGACTCCTGAAGATGAATCATCACATCATCAACTTAATACTCAAGCCGCTTTACTTCAAGGTCAAAATGAAGAAGTAGGAAACTCATTAACAGACTTTAAAAATATTTATTCTATGATTTATTCAATTGAAAGTATAATCAAGGATAATTTTGATACACTAACTCTAAATAATGAAGAGTCGAGATTATTATTATCAAACTATAAGTTAAAAATTAATGAGTTAATCCAAGCAATGGTGACTGAATTAAAAGATAAAATAGAAATAATTGCTACCGATGACTTAAAAAATAAATCCACTTTAACAGAAATTACTCAACAAATTAAAGTAATCGAAAGTAAATATTCAAAGGAAATTAAAATTAGCGAACTTAGAGCAAAAATTGAACTAAATGAAAAGAATATTTTAGAGTTAAATGAGTTAAAAGCCGAAGAAATACAACTCCAAACAAATATAACTAATCTTAAAAAGAGTTTGCTAGATAAGTTACAGGAAGTTTTTGAAAATCAAAAAGAATTTATAGGAATATTATCTAATAAAGAGGTAGGATCTTTAAAGGTAAGAGCTAATCTATCATTTAATCAAAAAGATTTCCAAGATATTTTTATTGGGAATTTTAATTTAAGAAAATCACTTAGTTTATCTATTCCAGCAGGAATTATAGATGGAGAAAGAAATTTCATATTTGATGAAGAAAATTATACTTCTAAAATTGAAGAAATTTTAAACACTATACTACAGTTGCCTGCTGATAGATTCAAGCAGAACTTTGACTTATCTAGAGTTATTGAAGATGCATTTAGAATTTATACAAAAGTGATTTTAGATATAGAAAAAGATCATGACACAATTAGTGTAATGTCACCAGGTAAGAGAGGTTTAGTATTGTTAGAGTTATTCCTGAGTATAAGTGATGAGAAGCATCCGATTCTTATAGATCAGCCTGAGGATAACCTTGACAATAGAACCATTTCTACTGACCTTGTAAATTTTGTTAGAGAAAAGAGTAAGGAAAGGCAAATTATCATTGTTACACATAATGCAAATCTGGTAGTTCTAACTGATTCTGAAAATGTAGTCGTAGCTAGTCAAGATCCAGCGATACTAGAAAACGAAGCATATAGATTTGAATATTTAACTGGTTCATTAGAATGTAGTTTTACAATCGAAGGTAATGACAAGTTATATGCTCGAGGAATAAGAAATCATGCATGTGACATACTAGAGGGTGGACCAGAAGCATTTGCCTTACGAGAATTGAAATACGGATTTAGATACATAATGATGAAATAATTTTTAGTTGAACGAGTCAAATTATCAATCGTTAAGACGGGAAATCCAGCAATAACCGGGCGTGGCTTAGTGTAACCCGCCAAGGACTTGGTGTTGCTTTGAAATAAAGTTTGATAAAATCAACTTATAATATTGATAAACGGACAAAAAGAAAAAGCATGTTTTGAAAAAAAGATTAATCAAAATATGCTTTTTCTAAATTCAATTGAATTATCCTTTTATAAAAAAGTTTGATAATTTTTGTGATCCTCGCTCCATTAAAGCGCCTGATTGTTGAAGAATGAATAACTTACTATAACATCAGAAGCTAGCTCCTTGACTTAAAAAATTTCTGATGTTCAATACAGCTTAAAGTATGATATGGCTATTTTTGCACACTTGCTCAATTATTCAAATGTAATTAATCGTTCGAGGATTAACCACCGTTTGTTTTTGTGCTATAAGCTAAGCTCATTATAAATTTCCAATCTAAAATACCAGCAGGTCCGATATGTAAAATAAATATATTATGGAGTTTTAAATGAAACTACAAGTTTTGCACCCATTCCTTTTACTTCATTAATCCTATACCCTTTAGCATTATCGTTGAGTACTTTTATAAATTTATTTCTTAAATCTCTCTTTGCATTATTTTCTGGGGTCCTTTTAGTGTTTTTAGATTCATGGAATTCTACTATTAATTTATTTTTATTAACCTTCATTAGTACAGAATCAATATCAGTCACTATTCTCTCATTGGGCGATTTAGTGATATCATAAATTGTAATTCTTGCCATGCTTGCAAGAATAAAACCTTCAAAAGAACGAGTTGCTGATTTTTTCAGCTGCAATATTTCGAAAGCTCGATCACTGTCTGGTTCATTTTCTATTGCAAAATCAAAAATACGTTTTAATCCATTACTTTTTCCGTTTACATTGAAAATAAACTGTGGATATTTCCTTGTTTGTATATTAACATCCCAACTATATTGATCTTTAATAAAGTGTCTTAAAATACTCCATAGTAATTCTTTATATAATGGAATAATATCAGCCATAAACCTACGATTTAATTCTGGAAAAGTTAATCTTCTTGATTTGATAAGTATTTCAATTAATTTTTCTTTATCAAACTCGTTCTCTTCCCCAAGTAACACAACATTATCTAATACTCTATCAACATCTAAATTAGCATTTTTCTCTAGAATACGAGTTAGCCCATCGATATAATTACACATATTAAAAATGAATGGGGTCAATTGTTCGTGTGAAAACTTATCCATACATAAAAAGAAGTCAATAAATCTTAGGCCACTTACAGGATTATAATCAATACTAAATTCAGTATCCCTACATCCTGTCCTTACCTTGGCTAATTCATTTAAATCCGATTTGAAATCAATTTCATTTTGAACAGTATCTTTTAGCTTTAATCTAGCGAAATGTTTTAAATGGTTTTTGAGATTGCTATGCAAACCTTTAGTAAGTGCCAACTCAATAAGTGTATCAACACCTTCCTTTTTATAAGCACTAAGCAAATTTTGAGATTCAATTTCATAATTTCTTTGTAGTTCTAAAACCCTTTTATTCAAGTAAATTTCATCATGGAGCAGTGAAATTATCGGCTGTAACTGTTCAATTAAACTTTTATTATTATATGTATTTTCTATTGATCCCAATGATATAATAGATGCTATTAAATCTATGGTAACAGGAATATGAGAATAATGACCATCAATAGAAATAATAGATAATTTTCTTATTACATTAAAAAGTCTTTTCAACTGTTCAAGTTTTTCTTCATTCACTCTAAAATCGAGTTGGCCTTTATCTAACAATAATAATTTTATTAATTTAATCAATTTTTCCCTTGTTTTTATATTCCGTGCTGTCTCTTTATATATCCTTCTTATTGCTAAAACATAGTGCATTTTAGAGTAATTATAGTCCATAATTACTTTGTCACACCAAGATTTTAGTTCACTGTCTTGAATTGGTCTAAGTAACTGGGATTTAAAACCTTTTGTTTTTATAGCATATAGTATTATTGCTTTTTCATCACCAAAGGTGAATTTTGTATGCCCAAAGTTTGAAAGGAGAAACCAAGATTTCATTATTGAGTTGCCTGGTATACCTTCACCATCTACTTTAAGATTGCCTAGACTTAAATTAGGAGAACCCTTATGTAGATTATCAACTAAATCCACAAGTGCGCATTGTAGCATCACATAATCATACCTAGAGTGAGATGATCCTTCAAATACTTTAGCAATTAAGCCTAGATGTTTAATTTCTTTTTGACGTTCAAACTCGTTTGTTTTTTCAAATAAATTTATTACTTCTAATGAAATTCCATAAAAGTTGATAGTTACTATTCCAAGAGTTGGAATAGTAACTATAAATGATTTATTCTCCATAGCTGACTCCCATTAGGTTTTATTTCTTATAACTATATCTTTAACAAAAACCTCACTTTATTAGCAACAAATCCTTGTTTGCTCAATGTTAATCGAGCCTATAAGATTGCGATGATGGTCATTTTCACAATCCAAAGATATTAGGTTCTTCAACAATCTGGCTCAATTAATCTGCCCATTATACATTCGAAACGTATAGAAGCTTCAATTATAAGTTAATTTTCCATTTGTATCGGTTATCTGCTTATTGAACTATACCGCCGATAGTTTAAGTGCATTTCTTTACACTCTATATAGCAATATTAACATAAATATCTAAATAATCTCATTAAGTATAAAAATGAGCCTATTTTTACAGTTGCAAATCCATATTTTTCCGAACTCCGTCTCTATTAATGCTTTATTAGATGAATTGAGTATTTAGATTTCTTTCTAATTCTGATGACGTAATCAACTCATTTTTTTCTATAACAATCGAAATATATTTTTAAAATTACGAAACCATATATATGAAATTTCCAATTAAGTGCTCTCCTTTAAAATCATACTCATGACTTTCAAGTCATGTTTATTCGACAAAACTTTACAATGCACAATCTCACCTAAAATTTAACATTTTTTTAAAGGTGTTGTTCCATTAAATCGCCCGTTTGTCGAACAAGAAAAAATCCTGCATATCAACTCAGGATTTTTAGTCAAACTTTTTTATACACGTCGTGACTTATTTCAAATCTATATTTGTATATATTTAGTTGTAAGCCTGTCTTATTTTTTTGCTTTTAATTAAATATTCTCTTACATAATAGCTTCTACATGAACCTTTTAAAACTAGTTTATCTAACAAAAATAAGTAATTTTTAAATACATCTTTAGAAATAAGCATATTACTATTTTTCACTAAATATTTTTGGAAAGCCATTTCTAAATAAAACACTGTATTACTGGACAATATAGAACCCTTTGTTTTTAAAATACTCGAAAGTATTAATATCCCCTCTTCAAAAAATTCATCTGGAAAATGATAAATTAATGAACTTAGACTCTCATAAACATCTAAATTTCCACCTGCTTGCTCAACAAATGATAAAATATCCTTTTTTCCTTTTAATATATTCATGTTTTCATAATCTAGTTTTTGCCAAGGAGTGTCTGCATGTAGCATTCCTCTAATTAATTTCTTATAATCCCTTATTTTATCATTATAAATATCATCACCATCTATTGAACACGCGATGTCTTGTACTGTTGCAGAAACTAATCTCCATATAGACCAATAAATTTCTAATATGTTATTTTCCTCACAGACGTACTCTAAATTTGTAAACAAACTATTCATTAACTCCGGCGCTTTTTTACAGCTTTCAATAAATAAATCTTTAAGTATTCCAATATTCTTCTCCTGTGTGTTTATAGATATAATTTCAGCTAGTCTTTTTAAATAATCATACTTCGTATCAATATCTAATCTCAATTTCTCTCGATGTCTAAATCCATAATTTTTATTTTCTATAGTTATTAATAAATCAAATGATTTTACAAGAAAATTAATGGAAATAAATGATTTTAAATTGCCATCAATTGCATAAATCATATTCAAGATTTCATCTATATCATATGAATCTATTACTATGCTATCTAACTTTTCTGTTATATCCCCTTTTGCTAAAAGAGCACTTTCGCGTAAATCATGTAATGCAGCAATATATATTTCATCTGATGATGTATAATATTTTTTATTTAAAAATGAGTAGTCTATCATGCAAATCAAACATTTTTTATAAAATTCTTCATCTTTCACTTGAAGCTCTTTTAATAGCTTAGCAACTTCAACTCTTATTAATTTATTTGGATGAGTTAGACCTATAATAATTATTTTTCGGATAACTTCTTTAACTTCTTCATCCTCAATCTTCCAATATATTTTCACTAGAGAAAGAAATGCTGATACTTCACCTAACATATCCACTTTATCATTAATTGTATGACTGTTATCTATATTTCGCATAGCGTATTCATATACTATCCTCACTAGTAGTTCCAATTCTTCCTGGTTTAAATCTGAATAAAACTCTGTTATGCAAATAGAACAAGCCTTAATAATAATTGATACGTAAAGGCTAGTAATTGATTCCTTTGAAGATGGTATTTCTTCTATTAAATCTTTTATTTCTTTTATTAACTCTGTTGAATCTTTAAATATATCTTCACTAGTTTGTTCTTTTTTTAGTTTATCGTTTGTCCAAATCATTAAACGATCTATCCTAAATTTTAATAGAGACTTATCTTCATTATTTATGTGATTTTTTTCTAAATCAGGCTTACCACTAGAAGGTATAATAACTTGATTGTTTTCTTCATCAAATTTTACTTTCCGATCCCTAGTATCGACTTTGTTTATAAAGAACCTTTCATCAACATTTAAATTTTCCCTCTTTTTAAATCTGTCTATAATTAAAAATATCTCTTCTTGTAGCTCTGAGAATTGTAAAGTTATTAATAAATCCTCCAAATTTTTTTGACGCCAAGTAAATTCATTAGATTGTTTTCTTTCTAGATAAAATATCTCTTTAAGTGGATTTCTATCGAAATAATTATTATGATGATTTATTATAAGGAACTCATTATGATACCTGCTAAAGTCCAAAGAATAAAACTCAAAAACTTTTAAAATAGGTACAGCAAATTTACCACATTTTTCAGGATATCCCGTTGCTACTGCGGCTAAAATAGACGTTGTTGCTACGGAATTGCTATTCTTTAAAACATATTCATAAATCCATCTAATATCCGTTTCCTCACCATATTTTACATATGATATTATCCAATTTTCCAATGCCATTAAGGCTGATTTAATTACTGATGGAATACCTACTTTTCCTCTATATGCATTCCATAAACGATGAGATAAATACTGCTGAATTTTCAAGTTGTCGCTAATTTCAATTTTGATTATAGGAACTGAAACTTCATCTTTAAAATAAATAAAATCATTATAATTATTCTGACTCTCTAAATTTGTATATACATACTTCTCCACAGATGTATTAACTAAATTTAATATAAAATCTAAACCTTTTATGCTATGCCATTTTAAAATATCTGCAAACGGTCCTTTTAAACCACTTGGAGGAGAAAACTTATAAGGTATTCCATAATCTTCAATTCCAAAACACTCATCTACTTTTATACTTCCATAGTATCTCTGATACCTAGAATGTTTATCTTCTTCTTTGATAAAAATAGCATGATAGGCTAATTTAATCACTTCATCCGGCAAATACTTACACATACTTCTTGTCTCTATATCTACAAGAGCTTTTTGCAAAAATTCATCCTCATAAATATTTTTATTCGGATTATTGACTATCTCACTTATTAAATTTGTTAGTTCATTCTCTATACTATAAGGTATTCGTAACATTACACTTATAATTTCTGATATCTCTTTTTTATACCGATAATTACCCTTGATTTTTTCTAGTATTTCTAAACATATCAACCCTACTACCCTCGCATCTGTTCGCTCCTCATCTATATGTAGAATATATCCCCACGCTTTTAATGTTTGAATAAGTTCTGTTAATATGTCATCCAATATTTGAGTTCTATTCTCATAAATAAAATTAAACAAATCCATCCAACCTGGCCCGTATGGCTTTAAAAATAGTATATTAGAAATCCCCTCAGATTTCTCTGAATCTTCTCTAGGAGTCATACAAGCAACTCTTAAAATAAAACATACTTTCTTTAATAAGTTACATTCATTATTCATTAATTCTGTACTTATTTTATTTAATATGATATCTGCATGATTTGATAATAGTAATGCAGTTAATATTTCATCTTTCCACCTTTGTGGAATATCAGATTTCACAAGTGAGTTTTTAATAAAGTTTGACATATCTGTTCCAAATCGTAATTTTTGTTGCAACCATATTCTAAATGCTCTACCGATAGCTGGAGTTTCTCCTATTGCTTCAATAAAATTTTTCGCTTCATCATGCTCATTATATTTTCTTTCAATAAAATATGTTAAAGCCCAATCCTCAAACACATCATGTAAAGGACTCACTAGTTCATTTTTTCTGTCTCTAATGATTAAACTATCATTTTCTAATTTAAAAATTACTTCCGGATTATATTTTTCTATCGGAACGCCGAAGGACATTTCTTTAGCCCTTTGTAATGCGATATTTATAAAAGCTTCTTTCCTTTTTAATGGCATACCATTAGCTCGTTCATTCTCATTAGAGATTACATATTTCCAAACACAATTTTGAAACTCTTCTTCCGTCGTATCGAGATTAATTTCTGTGTTCGAAAACATTAACCTATGGCCTAGGTCTAACATAAAAGGGTTTCTCATTAAATCTTTGAGATTTTTATTTTTGATAAGAGGTTCTAAAATTTTAAGATTAGTAGTAATTTCTTTTAATTGTTCATTATCAAAATCTTGAATAATTAAAGAATTAAAGTCCATTTGATATGGTTGTAAGTAATTGAAACATATTTCCTGATAGGCATAAGTTCTTCCAGTGCAGATAACTGTCCAATCCCCCGTAGATTTAATAAATTGAAGTAAATCTACAAATGCTTGTCCATTTTCTAACTCTAGTAATTTTTCAACTGACTCTATAATTAAATACTTTTTAGGGATTAAACTAAGACATAAAGATATATCCTGAATAGAACTTTTTAACCCTATCGATGTAAAAACTTGATTGAGATGTGATTGATTAAAATCTTCTATTCTAAAACAATATATGGGTATATTTTTTTCTAAATTTTTAATAAAAGCCTTTAAAAGGCTAGATTTTCCACTTCCTCTTTCTCCTGTAATATAAATAAATTGATGTTTATTACACATTTCAATCAAAGTATCCATATCTTTTTTGCGACTTACATTGTATCCGCCAATATTGTTTTTTATAGAAGAGATTATATACTGACTATGATCCTCTAATTTTCTTAAATCACTTGTCCAATATCTTGTGAAGGTTTTTTGAAAAGGCTCCATTAAGTAATCTGGAATTTTATCAAGAGTAATTGTTCCAGCATTTTGATTGTAGGTTCTAATATAATCCAAGGCCCTGTTCCAAACAGTACTAGGAGTTTCAATTCCACATACAGATAAAAAAGATTTTACCAGACTTAAATCCCGACTATTTTCAACATCTAAATCGTATCCAATAATATGGAAAGAACGTAAAAACTCCCACAATTCCTTATCATCTATATCTTGATTATTATTAGCTTGTTTTAATTGAGCCTTAAATGAATTCAATTTTGCTTGCTTTTCATTACTACTAAACTTAGGCATATTAACTTTATCAATAAATTCAACTTCATTTTCTGAGCATCTTGCCCATTCTAAAATAACTCTAGTATTTTTAATATCTGTATTACTTAATGGACCTGTAACTAATACAATGGTATCTTCATCTTTATTAAATAAACTTTGATTATTAAAATCATTCCAAGCAGCTTGTATAACATCCTTAAAAACATCATTTGACGCACTGATACTTATAGAATTTTTTACTTGTCCTAATATTTTTTGTTCTTTATGAGTCAAAAGATTCTTTCCAAAAACAATAAAGTCATCCGTGTCATATCCATCATACTTACCTTGTAATTTAATTTTTTTTATTTCAATATTAGGTAAAAATGGCATGTAACTTTTACTTAGCATTGATATTAAAAACAATGCTTGAACTTTATTTTCAAAATTACCTCCACCACCACCTGTTGAAATCGGGTTACTTTGTTCTTTCGAATTATTCATCAAAAATCCCCCTAAATTTATATTTTCCTGTTTAAAAATAAACTTGCTGTTTTCCAACCAATAATACGGTGAGCACGACCACTTGAAGGAACATTTTGTATGATAATCCAAGGCTGTAAAGAGCAATTTCCCTTGCCCTCTTTACGTTTTGACATAAAATCCTTCCTTAGCTTTTTTCTAAAACAATTACTCCATCAAGTCCAATAGAAAATTTCTCATTTTCTAATTCATGATTAGATAATTTTTCAAATCTATCTAACACCGAATTCAGATCTTTGTTAATATTTGTAAGATTTTCTTGTACTAAATTCTCCTTTGACACTAATGGATTTAATATTTGATAAATTTCTTCTAGTAGACCAATTGAGCAGTTTAATGCATCAATATCGATAATTCTAAATTTAACCTTCGATAATTTATGTAACTCTATTATTTTAGATTGTTGTACACTTAGAAAATTTACTAGATGTGAATATTGTTTATAAACCATTTCATCGCCATTTACTTTAACTATTTTATCTTTTTCCTCTACTGGATCAATAATATGCTGCATCATTTCACCATTTAAATTAGGATGAGTGGCTATTATTAATTTTTCTAAATTAGAGCTTGCTTGATTAAAAGTTGAAGTAACTCCTGAAACTGTATAATCAATTTGTGTTATAGCTTCTAATTGACTTTCTGCTTTTATGATATGTTTATTTGTAAAATAATTGCTACAAGCTGTAGACCCTTTAGCCTCAACTATATAAGATTGTCCTGTTCTATGATTTATTCCCCAAAGATCTGGGTTTTTTAAATCTCCTGGTAAAGATGTTGGAGTAATACCTGGATTTTTCAAATGCTCTAAATGTCTTACATTATACATTTTTTGCATATGTATTTGGGCGAAAACCATTCCTATAAAATAAGCCACTGTTACTTTTTCACTCATCTCTAAATCGCTTGCATTTTTAATAATAAAGGGCGAAGTTGTATCAATAAAGGCAAGCATAGTAGAAATTTTCCATTCTAATAACTCTTTACTAAGACTTAGATGTGCTTTAGGAGCTAAACCTGTAATTACAGCTCCTCTTATCAAAGTTAATTTGTTAGCATAAAATGATTGGCTAGAAGCATGAACAGCATTTCTGTCTATATAATCTGTCACACTAGAATAATTATTATATTTTATACTCATATCTTTTCTCCTTTATAAAAAACATCAGTTCACTTATTTCAATTATAATGATCGGATAATGTACTTTCCATATTTAAACAGCTTCATTATTCGTTAACTACTTTTTGGCTCCTTTGTTTCGTTCTACTTTGTAACAACTGGTAACTAAAAAAGCCGGTACCCTCGGATTTTGAGAATATCGACTTTTATACTTTTTTGTTCAATATCATCAGTGTATCAAATTTCTTCAAACAAGATGAGTAATCCAATGAGGATTCATTTTAGCTACTTATAAAGGTGCATCTAGTTGGATAAAAATTATGAAGTTTTTCATTACATCTGATCTCATGGTTGTTTATACTAATTATGAACCATCAAATCCGCTAAGGCGAAGTGCGTCCGGATTCATCTCTCCTCCCTAGAGGTAGGATTCTTCCGCTGAATGAACATAAAATAGTATCATATTTTAAAGTTTATCCAAATAAAATTCTTTGTTTAGTTTTAGCCTTTTTGTTTTCCATACGTACTAAAAACTTCATTAGCAATATTTAATATTAAACGAACCTCAGCTTCGCTTTTATCTTCTATTAGATTTTGCAAGATCATAATCAATTCTTTTTTTTCAAAATACTTATTATCAAAATTGATACTATCAAATTTAAAGATACTGCTAGGTGTTTCTTTCAAGCCTTCAGTAATTTTTTCTAAGGTTTGGATAGTAATATTCCTATCCCCTCTTTCAACCCCTGCCAAATATGAAGTTTGCAGACCACATTTTTCAGCTAATTCTTCCTGAGTGAGTTTTTTCATTTTCCGTATTTCTTTGATATTGCTACCAACTAATTTTACTAAACTTTCCACAAAATCACCTCACATTTAGACTATGTGAGGTTTGTACCACCTTACAGTTGCATATAGTATAAATTTGATTGAATTATGTACTTATAAGTACTATAATGTTTTAGTATTAAATTTTCTTAAGGAGTTTTTATTATGAGTAATAACTTACCTTCAAATATAGCAATAGAAAATGTATTACAATCTAAGATGCGTGGCCGTGTTACTTATCAAGGCTTTGTCTCATCTCAGGTCGCTGTCAACTTCTCATATTCTAAACTATATAATGATCCTTCTGGTAAAGGCTATCAGCGCCCTATAGATAAAAAACGATGCAAAGATTTTGCAAATTATCTTTCTCAAGGTGAAGATGCCCTTTATACACCTATCTTATTAAATGCCTCTGGTAATTGGGAATTTCATGCATATGATAGTCATAGAAAAAATTTTGGAAGACTTATTTGTAAGAAGAAAGGTACATTAATGGATGGTCAACATAGGTTGGGTGGGATTAAAGAATATATAACTGAGACAGATAGTACCTTGAATGTTCCATTTCTTGCGTTTCATTATTTGGATGATGATGAAGAAATTAAATTCTTTGATATAATAAATACAAAAGCTAAAGGGATTGGTACATCATTAAGTCGCTATCTTAATAGAGATAATGATGATATTAGCTGGATAGCTACAAATTTAATCCTCAAACCTGAAAGCCCCTTTTTCAGTAAAGGAACCTTAATTGGAAAAAGAACTAGAGAAAAAAATATAACACTTCAAAATTTATACAATTTAGTAAAACTACTAACTAAAAAATCAAATCTAACGAACCTTTCTAAAGAAAAAAAGCTAAATTTAGTTCTTTTCTACTTTAATTTAATCAAAGAATTATTCCCTGATGAATGGGATGATAACAAATTATATAGACTTACACATATTACTTGCCTAAATGCATTAGCTATAGCAGGAAATCAAATTATTAATAATAATTATTTGACCAAGTCTCAACAGCCTGACTCAATTAAAATAGCCAATCTCTTAGTGAATCTAAAAGTTATAGATTGGTCTTCAAGTGGCGATTTAAAGTACCTTAAAGGTGCTGCAGGGTCAAAAATGCTAGCTGATGATATTTTGAATTGTTTAAAAAATTAAAGTTCACTAAAAAACCTTTTTTGAACAATTTGGTCAAAAAAGGTTTTTTAACTTTAAATATTTTCATATACTTTTCCTAAGTCTTTTTTTAGTTGAAATTGCAATTGTTCCTTTTCTTGTTCTAGGGTTGCGATTTTTCGATTTAAATTTTCTATTTTATTCTTTAAAGCTTCAATGATAACATCTTTAGATGTTTCAGATACATTTCTTTTAAAACTTTTAACAGAAGATAAACCTTCTTGTTGCTTACGAAGATACTCTATACGATCTCTTATCGTCTGTTCTTTATAGAGAAATGTCTTTGACACATTTGCAGCATGAGAAACTGAATTAAAATTAATATTTATATTTTCTTTTAACATTTTTTTAATTGCTGTTTCAACTTTTGCTTTTGCATTCACCTTTTTCTCTGTTGCATGCGATAATAAACCCTCTATATTAGGATTGTTATTTGCCATTTGTTTCACGCTCATTTCCTATGTATTCACGTTTGTGCTTCGGCAAACCTAAAATACCCGTTCCATATTGAATGGAGTCTCTAATTTCTTTATATTTTTTTAATTTTGGTTCTATTAGTTCTAATGAACGTGTACGGCCACTTTTTTTATAAATTTCTATATCGGCTTCCATTTTCGATATTTGATCATTATAATAACTAATAAATGTTTGATCAACATGAAAACTTCTACATCCGTTTTTAATACAAGGTGGTTCTAGCGTTTGCTCTAAAAAATCACAGCTTAATTTAGGACTTTTTATACAAAAACCATGATCTAAACGAATAGAATCCATATTATGTCTAATCCATTCTAGTTCTAATCCATTCTCTTCAACTTGTTCGCTAAGAACTGCCTCTACAATTGTTCCAGTTTCATCTATCCGAATAGAACTTTGAACCTTTTCCCATTCCTTACGTAAAGTACTATCTAAGATTTTTGCATAGGTAAGAGTCATTTCAGGACTTGTATGAGCCATTAATTTTTGGACATGAATAATATTCATCCCATTGTTGAGTAAATTCATTCCATATCTATGCCTAAAAGCGTGATTTTTAAAATAATAAACTTCTCCATTCTTATCTAAAATTTTACACTTTTCTGCTAAACGATTTAATTCATTTCTTACTTTGCTTTGGGAAAATGCCTTCCCTCTATTTTTACCGAATAAAACTGGGAATAGAAAGTTATTTGGATTGCTTTTTATTGTTAAAATTTCATTTGTTATTTTTTGCTGTATTTTCACAATAGCTACTATTTCTTCAGAAATGGGGACAATATGATTTTCTAACCTTACTTTTCGTTGATCTCCAGCTAACCACCAACCATTATGTTTGTACAGTAAACAATTAATATTAAGTTGACAAACATCAGATACACGAAATCCCGTTGCTTCCATTAATAGAACTATTCTTGCAACTTCAGGGTCCACCATATGAAGATTTTCTTGAACCTGTTCCCACACATAATTTGGAATATGTTTAATATGGTCTTCATAAATTTTGTGCTTACGTTTTGGGTAGTCTTCTGGATAAATTAACATATTTACAGGTGTAATTGGTGCTTCATCCCAATTGTAATCCTGTAAGTACTCTATAAATCTTTTAACATTTGAAATACAATCCAAAACATGCCTATCACTAGGAACTCTATTTTTCACATAACTTCTCCCTCCCATTTCAACATTTCGAACATAAAGCAAAAAATCTTCAATATTTTTCCGATTCAGATTTTTTAAATCCTTCCAATCCGGATATTCTTTTACTATAAAATCAAAGAATAAGTATACCTTTTTTAATATATTTTGAGCAGTAGAAAAAGTTATTTTTTGTTGTACAAGTAAATTTTGATACATATATCTTTTTACTAACTCACGAAATGATTGTTTAATATTTTCAAAATTAATATACTTATCTCTTCGTGACATGTTATATGAAATTCCTAACCTCTCTACATTCCACCTGTCTTTTTCATGTTCTGGTCTTTCATCATAAAAATCTACTAAAAATAAATAAAAAGCTTTAAGAGTAGTTATATACATCGATGTTCTTTCTCTTCTCTCGCTTATTTTAACTAAAGGTTTTCCAGAAAAAACTAAATACTGTTTATATTTTAATAGAATTTCTTCATAAGGAATCTCGGTTATAGATTTAATTTTCGGATATTCCTTCTCTAAAAAAAGAACGACCGGCTTGAGATATGGGTATGTTATATAAATAAATGATGACATTTTCCACCATTCATTTTTCAATCCAAAACTTGAATAGTACTTTACTTCTACTTTAATATAAATATTTTTAATATAACTGAAATTAACTACTTTTCTATCTTTTGTATTTCCAAGACGCTCTTGATATGGGAAATCTTCTATTTTCCATATATCTGGTTGCCAATAACCCTCTAATAAATCTTCTATTTTAGATTTTAATAAGGTAATAGAATTGTTATTCATATATCCCCCTCCCCTTTACTTTGGATTTTTTCCCAACTTCTTCTTATCGTTTCATCAGTAGGATGGATATACATGTCCATAGTTGTTTGAACATGGTTATGGCCTAATAATTTTTGGATTATCGATACTTCGACTCCCGAATCATGAAGATTGGTAGCAAATGAATGGCGAAGCATATGCGCTGTAAAATCAACTCCTGTTTTTTTACTAATTCTTTTAACTAACGCTTGGAGTGTCCAATATTTAACTGGCTGACCTTTATTTTTACCCCTTAGGTTAATAAACACATGGTTTGTATCAATTTCAGCTGTATGGTAATCAATAATATAATCTTGAAATTGGTTCATCGTTTCTTTAGAAATATAAACTTTACGTTTTTCACCTGCTTTAGTTTTAGATTTACGCACAATAATGCTATTTTCGTTAATATTAAAATCTTCAATCCATAAGCTTAACAATTCTGACGCTCTCACTCCACTTTCATACATTATACGTATCATTAATTCATCTCGAATATTATTGCAGGCTAGATGAATCTTTTTCGCTTGCTCTTTTGTTAGAGTTTTTATTATCCTACGTGGTTCTTTAATTTTTAAAATATTTTTGAATGTCACATTAGAAGATATATGGTCTAGAAAACCCTTAAATTTCCGGTTCTTTATTTTCATACTCTTAAGGACATTACCTTTTATATCCTTATGAATTTGATTATTTCTATATAAATAATCATAAAAGTCAATTACACAATTAATAATTAAATTAATAGTACTTTCACTTCTTTTAGATAGATTAATGTCATCTTTCTTTATTAAATCTCGGACATTATCCTTTTTTTCTGAACACCTGAGCCAACTGATGAAACTTGATAATAAATTTAAATCAACATCATTTAAATTTTTATTTTCAATGATTAGATATTCCCAATATAGTTTAAGATGATAGCAATACGTTTTAAGAGTATTTGGAGCTTTACCTAAGTTATCTTTATACTTTATATACTTCATAATGGCCTTAATAGGTTCTCCATTCTCGTTTAAGGCTATCCATCTTTTTTCTCCTGAATGAATTATTATCTCATATACTTTAACCACATTATCCCCTCCTAATAAATTCATTGAATACGTTGAATACTATAATTTTTTACTATTTTTATGAAATAAACAACAATAAAAAATAAGGGAGGATGTATCATTAAATACTATACATCCCCCCAATAATTATACTATTGATTACATCGTTCCTCTATCTCTTATCATTTTTCCACTCCTTATGCTAAATGCCCGCCCACTAAGCGATTCCGTGAAATAGCCGTACCAGCGCTGGTATAGGAGGCTGCTCGTAATAAGGCCACCACTCCATATTTTCTACGAATCGCATCCATGACATGACCAATGACCTGCCGCTGGTCCTTACGCTCATCAAATAAATCAAGCTGAATGCTACGTTCTGGCTCTAAGTTTGTCAGTCTAACAGATAATTGACGCGCTGGCTCACCCGCAAAATGCTCATCTAGTAAGGCCAGACAAGCCTGATACATAACAAGAGTCTCATTGGTTGGACTTTCGATGGTTCTTGAGCGATGGAACCCTTTCGTCATCGCATTGCGACTGTAAGAGAGCCCCAGGCTAACAGTCCGCCCGACATAGCCTGCTTCCCGTGTACGTCGCATCACATCCTCACACATTTCGAGGAGTACAACCGCAATATCCCTTCGTGTGTGATAATCCTTCATGAGCATTTGGCCCTTCCCAAAGCTTAATGCCGCATTGTTCACTAATGGCTCACCTAATGTGGAGAGATCAATGCCCCATGCATGGTAATAGTATTGATTACCCATAATACCAAAGCGCTTTTCTAATTCGGCTAAATCGGCATGGGCTAATCCACCGACTGTTTGGATGCCCATCGCATTTAAATTGGCTGCCATCTGTTTCCCAATCCCCCACATATCAGACAGAGGACGCACGGGCCAAAGCTTTGTTGGCACATCGGCATAGGTCCATTTGGCAAAGCCTGTTTTTTTTGCCTCTAAATCTAATGCTAATTTAGCCATCAACATGTTTGGTCCCATGCCAATGGCGGACGGAATGCGAAACTTTTCATAGATGTCTTCCTGAATCAATTTGGCTACCTGCTCAGGCGAACCCCAAAGTTGCTCCGTGCCTGTTAGATCTATAAAGCTTTCATCCACACTATAAACATGGATCGCCTCTGGAGGGACATATTGTGCAATCAGACGCGTAATGGCCATGGACATCTCTAGAAAAAAGGACATTTTTGGTTCAAACAACTTAATATCTGGATGTTTGGGAATTTCATAACGCCGATTCCCTGTTTTAATGTTAAATTTTTCTTTCATCACTGGTGATGCAGCCAGCACAATACTGCCAGGTTGTTCAAAATTACCGATGACGGCAATTGGATCTGTCAGCACATCTAGCCCTTCTAGCATGGCAATACAACTTGCATAAAAGCACTTCATATCAATACAAAAAATATCTTTCTGTGGGAAATCGTTGTAATTCATATTACCTCAGACTCCCGTTGGAGAATGGGCAGAAGGGCTAGAACATTGTTAATACGAAACGTACGCTTCGCTAGCCTTGTAAAACAAAAGGCGGTAAAGGAATCACCTTTAATGTGGATGATTTTCACGCGCCTTTTCGTAATGGCACCTGATTCCGCTATATACATCATGTGGACGATTTGGTGACGATGCATGGCTTTTCTCAACTGCTCTTTCATGTTGAATGCTCCTTTACTGACTCTGTTTTCATTCATGTTGAACAGAGTTTTTAACAACCAAGAACAAACGTTTGTGTTTTTATTATACGCACGTATGTTCTGAAATAGAAGTGGTAATTTTAGCTAATTTTTATACAGACAGAGGCTAGCTGTAGCTAGGCATTTGTGTAAGTCTAGGAGCACCTAAAACATAATCTATGATGATGAATAGCTCAATTTATATGAGAAAGGATGTAAGTATCAGATCAAACATCGATTATAGCTCCCCTTCTGCAGCGTTCACTTTTGATGTCAATAAAAGTACGCTTTTTAAAAAAGACTCCCGAAATTACATTAATATTCTCGGTGTGGAACAATTAAATACATTAGAAAATACATCTTTACTTGATATTTTTTTAAGTAAAGACAATGTCATCGAGCCACATTACCATCAAAATGCAGCAGAGCTTGTCTATTGTATTGCAGGAGCAGCAACGGTTTCTCTATTGAATCCATTTACCAAGAAAATTCAACACTATCCTATCAAGCCTGGGCAGGTTGCCAATGTCCCACAGGGCTGGTGGCATTATGAAGTAGCCACAGAAGATGACACGCATCTACTTGCTATTTTTGATGCGCCAACGCCTGAGGTCATTTTAGGCTCTGATATCTTAAAATTCACACCAGCCCATATGATGGCCCATACGTATTGTTTAGATGAAGAACAATGGAAGAAAACGATTGCACCGATTGTTCCTACGACTTATATTGGACCAGCAAAAGGCTGTAATCGAATCGAGTCAGCAACGGATCAAGCCCCTTATAAACCAACCATGCCACAGCAATATATGAAACCATGTCCATACCCTTATCCCTACCGTTACCCTCCTTTGTACCCTTATGGTACCTACTATTAGCGACCTCTTATTCATTTTTTATTGTAAAAGATGAATAGAATGTCATTTACTGCTACATCCTAATCTTAAATCAAACTAAGAGTTAGGAAGTGTCAGGATGACAATGATAAATGAAAATCTAGCATCGCTACAATTTAAGGAGATTTTCAAGCTTTGGTCACAGCTTGGGATCAATCAAGGCTATATTGCTTCCAGTCATGCTTTTTTTAAGCATACGCGTGATAAAAACTTAAAAATCCTTACATTGGAATTTATTCAATGTTTAAAAGAGGAAAATAAACAGCTAACCCTGCTATTAAAGGAAAACGGTGTGCTGGCACCAACAGCATCGATAGAATACAGTAAAATGAAAATAACGGATATTCGTGGAAAATCTTTCATTAATGATGGCGAAATAAGTGCTATTTTATCGATGAATATTGCCTCCTCTTTGATTGCCGTAAGCCAAGCTTTAGAACTAGCAGTAAAGAAAACACATCTAACCAAATATGGTGAACTCCATATGCGTTATGCCCTACTTGGAGCGAAATTGATTGACCTAAGTAAGAGTAAAGGCTGGTTATTAGCCTCTACACACTAAAAAGAAGCCTCCGTTTGAATACCTAACGGAAGCTTTTTTTTAATCTTTATCGATTTCTTACGAACAGTAGCTTATACCATTGATTGACTAGGAATGGTAACACCGACAGGCTATAAATAAAGCCTAGCTGTGCTGGTGTTAATGGAGCTACCTCAAAGACCGTTGTAAGCATCGGCATAAATAAGACCATGTGTAAACTTAGCACACCAATGATAAAGGCGAACCACGTATATTTATTCGAAAATACACCAATCGCAAAGATAGATTGTTTGGATCGAGAATTAAAGCCATGCACTAACCTTGACAGGCATAGTGTTGTAAAGGCCATCGTGCTTGCTGTTAACGTATCGCCTGTCGATAAACCGATTTGAAACGCAATAATGGTGGAAATGGCGATTAATATCCCTTCAAGCACAACTTGTGTGGTAAAGGCTTTATTTAATAAAGGGGTATGAATGTTTCTAGGCTTGTCCTTCATTGTTTTCTTATTATTTGGCTCTAAACCGATGGCAATAGCAGGCAGACTATCTGTTAATAAGTTGATGAATAGAAGATGGACAGGTGCAAAAGGAACAGGTAAGCCCAGAACCGTTGCATATAACACGACAAAAATAGCGCCTGCATTTCCAGATAATAAGAACAGAATGGCATTTTTAATATTTGTATAGATGCTACGGCCATTGGCGATTGCTTTAACAATTGTTGAAAAATTATCATCCGTTAAAATCATGGATGAGGCATCTTTTGCAACCTCTGTGCCTGTTACACCCATAGCCACCCCAATATCAGCTTGCTTCAAAGCAGGTCCATCATTGACACCGTCTCCTGTCATGGCAACCACATGTCCTTTATCCTGCCATGCTTTAACAATTCGAATTTTTTGGGCGGGTGTAACACGGGCATAAACAGAATAATCCTGTACTTTATCTTGCAGCTCTTGATCCGTTAAGCCTTCGAGCGCATGTCCCTCTATAGCTTCAGCTGGATTTTGCAAAATACCAATTTGTTCGGCAATCGCGGTTGCTGTAATTTTATGGTCTCCTGTAATCATGACGGGTTTAATACCTGCCTTTATACAGCTTTCCACAGCCTCTTTCGACTCTTTTCTTGGAGGGTCCATCATCGCTACTAAGCCGACAAAGATTAAATCTCGTTCTGCTCGTGGATCGACTTTTTGTAGAGGCAATACCTCCTTATAAGCAATGGCTAGCACCCTTAAACCATTCATAGAAAAATCACGATTCACCGCCTCGATTTTCTGGCGATGCTGCGGGGTTATCTCAAAAATACCTGTTGATGTTTTGATTCGCGTCACTTTTGGTAAGAGTACATCCAGAGCCCCTTTGGTAATCATGATAGGCTGCTTGTCCATCTGATTGACAGTGCTCATAAGCTTCCTCGTCGAATCAAATGGAATTTCAGCCAATCGTGGATATTGCTCACGTATCTTCAATTCATCTAAACCATACTGTTTCCCCAATTTCACGAGCGCAATTTCTGTAGGATCACCAATCTCCTTCTGGTCACGCTCGACAGCATCACTACATAAAAGCGCTTTTACCATTAGCTCTTTTTCCACTGGATTTATTGGATTGAGCCAATCATGAGGAATTTTCTTCTGGTCCACAAAAACTTCCTGTACCACCATTTTATTTTCTGTTAAAGTACCTGTTTTATCAGAACAGATGACCGATACACTCCCCAAGCTCTCCACAGCATAAAGCTTGCGGATGATCGCATTTTCCTTTGCCATCTTTTGGGTGCCAAAAGCTAATACAATGGTCACGATAGAACTTAAAGCCTCAGGGATAGCCGCCACAGCAAGAGATACAGCAAACATAAAGGATTCCACTAATGCTCGTCCTCGGATAAGATCAATCGTAAAGATTGCTAAACAAATTAGCGTAATTCCTAAGGCTAATTTTTCACCGAATTGATCGAGACTAATTTGTAATGGCGTCTTCTTTTCCTTGGCTGTATCGAGTAAATTCGCAATTTTTCCGATTTCCGTCTGCATCCCAATTGCCGTAACCATCACGATGCCACGTCCATTGGTCACAAAACTTCCTGAGTACACCATATTTTTCTTATCCGCAATGGTGATATTCTGTTTCCGAATGGGGTCTGTACTTTTTGCCACAGCAATTGATTCGCCTGTAAGAGAGCTTTCGTTGATGTGTAAATTATGGCTTTCTAGTAGTCTTCCATCCGCATTAATATAATCTCCCGCCTCCAACATCAGAAGGTCGCCTACTACAATTTCTTCAGAAGGAATTTCTACTAGTTGATTATTACGCATGACCTTGGCAATGGGAGAGGTCAATGCTTTCAGATTATCTAATGATTGTTCGGCCTTCACATGCTGCACTGTACCTAAAATGGCATTTAAAATAACCACGATCATGATCACAATGGTGCTTTCTACTTCTCCTAGTAGAAAGGAAACGACGGCAGCAACGAGTAAAATGATGACCAATAAATCTTTGAATTGGCCCATAAAAACAGCCAACGTACTTGTTTTTTGCCCTTCCTCTAATACATTATAGCCATAGACTTGTTGCCTCTTTTGGACGTCATCATCAGTCAAACCTTGCGTGGTGACGTTCAATATCTTCATGACTTCAGCAGATGATTGTTGATGATATTCAGTCATTGAGTTCTCCTTCCATTTACAAGATTTGAAAGTCTCCTACTATTTTTCTTAAAAATAATATTCGTTCTTAAAATCTCAAACTTCTCAAATCTGTAAATTCATTAACTACAACAATCTATTCCATAGGTAATTAGAGTATGCTAAGAAACCATAGAGAATTTAATTTTGGGAAGTGTACGAAAATAGATTCATGCCAACCAATTAAAAAGGTATTGGGATGGCTTTCCCAATACCTTTCAGGGCTATTGCTTGATTATGAATTATGATGTGCTGACTGATAATCTACGTGCTGCTCCTGTCCAAGAGGTGCCCTTTTAATAGAAAAGATGGCGCAGCCTAATGCACAAAGAACTAGAATCGTACCAAAGCTAGCTAGGTGCATAACGGATCCTGTCCAAGCAAACATTGCGCCACCCACTGCTGATCCGATAGAAATACCAATTTGCAGGGCTGCTGTATTTAAGCTTTGCTGAATATCCGATGATTGAGGATCCGCTTGAATTAAGTAATTTTGTAATGGCGGTGTCAGTGCCCAGCTCAACGCACCCCATAAAACCGTAAATACTAAAAACAGTGGAAGGGCAATAATTGTATAAGGAATACTAAATAAGACAATGGCAAAAGCTGAGACAATTAAAATAATGGCTTTACTTGTGCCAATTTTATCACTCACCCATCCACCTACAGCATTCCCACTAACAGAGGCAATACCAAAGATTAAGTAACAAATACTAATCCATGAAGCATTCATATCAAATGCCTCTACTAAAAATGGTGTTAAATAGGCGTAAAGCATGTAATGACCCGCTAGCATAAATAGGGTAGTTAACTGTGCTGTCAGGATTTTCAAATTCGCCAGCGATTTGATTTGCGCCTTGAGTGGCACTACTTCTCCAATTGGCATTTTTTCAAGTAATAAAGCAATTAATATCATTGAAATCGTTGATAGGATACTAATACCTAAAAATACGGCTCGCCAGCCAAACGCTTCTGTAATAAAAATACCCATTGGCACACCGATCACCAGCGCAGAACTTACACCCATAAAAACAAGCCCCAGTGCTTTAGCACGATGGCGAGGCTCTACGATTTTAGTTGTAATCGTTAATGATAAAACAATCACTAACGCTGTACTCATAGCTGTGAAAATACGTGCGATTAGCACAATGATAAACGTTGTACTGAAGAAGGTCATTAGATTTCCTAACGTAAAAATAAATAAAGAAATAAGGAATAAGCGCTTCCGCTCCACCTTGGCTGTCAAGGATAGTAGGACAGGCGCAGAAATCGCATAAACAAGTGCAAAAATAGTAATTAATTGTCCCGCCGTCGCTAAAGACACATCTAAATCCTCTGCAATATTTGGCAGGATTCCGCCAACAATTAATTCAACTAACCCTACTGCAAAGGTAGTTACAGCAAGAATATAAACTCTCCAATTCATCGTAATCTCCCCTTCGTTACACGTTCATTTTTGTAGGAGATTGTTTTAAAACAAACTAAAAAAATCCTGACTACAAAAATGAAGCAAAGTTTTGTAGTCAGGATTTTATGGTTCCTGGTAGAGACCCTCAATCCATATTATTGAGGTTATACAGATCAAATATTTACTTTAGCTATAGTAGCACATCAAAATTTCATTGACAATAACTTTTTTCATAGAATTCATTGCCTTTAAAAATCTTTTGGGCAAGAGAAAATTTCGATTTTCTGCTTATATTTCGACGAATTTGACCATATATAGTAACATACAATAACTATTTTACGAGGTGATTGTTTGCGTATAGTAGGATTTGTCTGCTATTTTTTAATACTATTTTATGGCGTAGAATTAGTAGAAGAAGCGTTCACAAATGAAGAACCAGCAATGCAATCTCCCATGAAAAGTAAGCCATCGCCCATCAAGGAAACCGTTGAAAATTCAAGGATTTGTGTCTATTATCCCACGTATAAAAGCTGTACCGATTTACCCCAACAATAAAAAAGAGGCTACTCAATGGAGTGACCTCTTTTTTCATCATTTTGAGCCAATATGAAAATGACTAAATGGATAGAGTATTAATTTTGATTCACCATATACAGCATCCTCTGAAATTAAACCATAATGGCGACTGTCACTACTTTTTAAGCGATTGTCACCAAGCACAAAATACATGCCCTCCGGCACTTCTTTTTCATTCACTAATTGTTCCAATGTAAAGTTTTCCGTAATGCGTAATTGATTAGGATCATCCGTTTGACGGTTCACATAATCTTCTTTGTATGCTTTGCCATTTACGTACAATACATCATCTTTCATTTCCACTTTATCCCCTGGAAGCCCAATGACACGTTTAATATATAACTCATCTTCGACAGGTGATTGGAAAACAATTTGATCGAAGCGCTCGATTTTACTTGTTTTGCTTACAATAATAATATCCTTATCGTGATAAGTTGGATACATGGATGCTCCCTGCACTTTAATCGGCGCAAATAAGAATTGCTTACAGCCAAAAACAACAACAGCTGTAATGGCAATAATTTTGATGTAGGATACTATTTCTTTTTTTAGATTGGATGGTTTTTCCGCTTGCATGCTCATTCCCCGATACTGTTTTTTTTAATAGTATAACATTTTCTCACTATTATTGACGAATGAATCACACAAATTGTTTCCTATTCATAGAAAAATAGACAAGGCTACAAAGTAACATTGTCTAGAAATTGATATTTTGCTGTTTCATCGTTATGAATGGTTAGTTTGTGTGGTAGAGTGATGCTGCTCGTTTAATAAATCTACTGCTAATACGATACCCACTGGTAATGCAAATGCTAATAAAATTGTGCCTATAATCATCACAATCACTCCTTTAACCATTTCTAATGTCAGTATACACTTAATTTTCTGATATTTCAAGAAATATCGAAAAATGATGAATAACAGCAAAAAAATCATTCAACTAGGCATGCACCCTACCTGAATGATTTTTTATCCCTTACATAAATAATTTTAAACATAATACTTGTAGGCCTCTTATTGCTGATTGGACTGGATTTTTTCGCACTTTACGTTTAGGTACATAGCTTTGCATGCAATGATTCAGCGCTGTATACCTCAGCACCTGGGTCCTCCCATTCATTCATCTCCCTCCCTTCGTGGCCAAAAAGTTTACAACTAGTATGCGACATTTGTAAGCAACTTGCTTCCTTATTTTTGTAAATGGTTTTTTAAATCCGTTTGTATTTTTTGAAGCTCTGCCTCATTCGGAATATAATACCAAATGCGGTTAATCCTTTCACCGTCTCCCTCTTCAAACGATAACTGCTCAATATCCTTATCCATTTTTTTATAAATACTTTGTAGCTGAATAAGATCCTTCACCGAAAAATTCATGCGAACATTGTCGCCTAGTACATTCAACATATCGGTTGCTTTTAATAATGTTGATGGTGTGGAGGCTTTTTTCATCACCGCTTCAATGATTTGACGTTGTCGAATTTGGCGTCCAAAATCACCTCGAGGATCTTCATAACGAATACGAGAAAAAATAAGGGCCTCATTACCATCTAATGTGATTTCTCCCTTTGGATAATGGTATTCGTCAAAGGTTAAATCCATATCATTATCGATTGTTACGCCACCCAGCGTATCAATAATTTGTAAAAAACCCTCCATATTAATAAAAACATAATAATCAATGGGTATATTTAAAAAGTTTTCGACCGTATCCACAGCCATAGGGACGCCTCCAAAGGCATAGGCATGATTAATCTTATCTACCGTATCATGACCAACGATTTCTGTTCGAGTATCACGGGGTATACTAAGCATTTTCATCGTCTGCTTTTCAGGATTCACAGTGATTACAATCATGGTATCGGAACGTCCACTATCATCTTTTCGTTCATCGACCCCAAGCATTAGAACCGAAAATGGATCTTTTTTAATCACTGTTTTTTCTTCTGGTTGTGCTGCATCTGTTGTTTGAATAAGTGGTGTATTTATTTTATTCATAGTTTTTTGGATGGTAAAGTAGGCAGTACCTATAAAAATTAAAAAAATTGCTAATAGGCTACCAACAATCCACAGCCATAATTTTTTCTTGCTCTTTTTCTCTTTTGAGCGTTTCATGTTTTTTTCCATACATAAGTCCTTTCTTGCTTAACAATTTTGCCCCTCTTTTTGACGTATTAAGTTGGAAAAAAGTTTATCTAGTCTACTTATATGCATAATGAACGAAAAAAAGACGTACACTAGTATTTACTAAATTTACAACATACTATTCCCTCATTTGTCAATTATCTTCTTTCTCCTCTATCAAAATGATGCTATCTTAATTTATTGAAAATTCATTATTGTTGATATATACTAATTTCCAGATACAACGTCTCTATAATAGAAACGTTTTTAGGAGGGATCACTCAATGTTTCAGAAAAGAAGAGAGCAGCTCGTTTCCCGTATGCAGCAACAGTCAATTGATGTAGCAGTGCTAGTGCCAGGGTCAAGCATGTATTATTTTACAGGTCTTCAGTTAAAGCAAAGTGAACGCCTAACGGTAGCCGCTATTACTGCTCACCATCAATTATACTTTCTCGTTCCACAAGTAGAATTAACAAAAGTTGACTTGCGGAATGGTGGAACAATCTTATCCTATTCGGATGAAGAAGGACCGACACAGGCCATCCAGCAACTAAAAAAAGAACTAGAAACAGCGCAGACACTTGGCGTTGAGTTTGACACCATGCGCGTGAAGGAACAGAAAGCGATTGAACATCTTACATATGACAATTTATGTGATATCGGTGAAACCATTCGTGATATACGTATGGAAAAAGATGAACACGAAATAGCCCTCATGCGTCAGGCTGTACAGATTGTCGAAGAAAGTCTTGCAGCCACATTACCGATTATTCAAGCTGGTATTTCAGAGATGGAAGTCGCAGCCCAATTAGAATATGAAATGAGACGACGTGGATCAGAGGGAACACCTTTTGGAACCATTGTTGCTTCTGGTTATCGAGGTGCACTGCCTCATGGCAGAGCGAGCACAAAGAAAATAGAGACAGGTGAATTAATCGTCATAGATTTTGGCGCGATTTATAAGGGCTATGTGGCGGATATGACTAGAACAGTTGCTTTAGGAGAAGTTTCACCAACGCTCAAAACCATTTATAGTATTGTGAAGCAAGCAAATGAAACAGCCATAGCAGCCATAAAACCAGGTATGACAGCTCATGCCATTGATGATCTGGCAAGAGGCATTATTCGCGATGCTGGCTATGGCGATTATTTCACACACCGACTTGGCCATGGCATTGGTTTAAGTGCACATGAAGAGCCTTATATGATGCAGCGTAATCAGCTAGTGTTAAAGCCAGGCATGGCCTTTACCGTGGAGCCAGGTATCTATGTGCAGGATGTTGGTGGTGTTCGTATCGAGGATAATTTAATCGTCACAGAAAATGGTTACGAAAATTTCATGACCTATTCGAAAGAATTAATCATTTTATAAGGTTGGTGTGTACAATGATCGATATGAGGAAAATACAACAGGATATGCCACTACTTGAACACTATATTTACCTAAACACAGCTGCTGCATCTGCCATGCCACAGCCAGTAGTGGATGAGATGACTAGCTATCTCCAAAAACAAGCAAGTATTGGTCCCTACTTGCCCTCCTTTCGTCAAGAAACGTATGCGCAAGTAGAGCGTATTCGAGAAAAAGCCGCATTGTTCATCGGCGCAACAAAAGAGGAAATTGCCTTTGTGCCAAACGGTTCAGTGGCGATTAATTATGTCGCAGGGGGCTTGCAATGGAAACAGGGAGATGAGGTCATAGTGCTCGACACAGAAATGTTGAGTAACTATGTGCCTTGGCTTGCCCTTCAGCAGCAAGGGGTACAGCTGAAAGTGTTAAAAACCAATGATGAATATATGGTAGATTTAGATGCACTTGAGCAACTCATCACACCACAAACGAAATTGATTACCTTTGCCCATATGTCTAATGCTGCTGGGGCACTCCAGCCCGCCAAAGAAATATGTCAGCTCGCCCAGCAACACCATGTACTAACATTGATGAATGCCAATCAAACACTTGGTTTAACACCGATTAATGTTGCCGAACTTGGCTGTGACTTTCTAGTTGCATGTGGGCGGAAATGGCTACGCGGCCCTGAAGGATCAGGTATTTTATATGTACGAGAAGCACTCATTCCAACATTGACGCCTATTATGATTGGCTGGGGCAGCACCCAGTGGGATTATCAGAACAATGCCTATTCTTTTTTAGAAACCGCTAAACGTTTTGAGCCAGGTTGTCCAATCATTCCAAGTATTTTTGGATTAGGTGCAGCTATTGATTATGCGAACAATATTGGTATCCACCACATATATGATCGTGTAAAGCAGCTAACAAACTATTTAATTGAACAGCTTGCAACCATTCCAAACATTGTCTTATATGGTCCTCAAAATAGTGCTCATCGATTATCGATTACGCCGTTTAACATTGAAGGGCTGTCACCAGATGAGCTAACCAATGCTTTAGCAGGACATGGGGTCATCATTGAAGCTGGCACATTTATGGCGAATACCATTATGGAACGCAATCAGATTTCTAAAATGGCCCGTTTTTCACCACACTATTTTAATACGTTTGAAGAAATTGACAAGGCCGTATCCATTATGAAAAAAATCCAAGCAAAGGCTCAAGATAGTTAATGTCTATCTTGAGCCTCTTTTTCATGCTTATTCATGATATAATTTAAAGCTGTATTGATCGAAATACCGTTGAATATTCATCGCTCCGTATTGAAGAACATTCACCATTTCAGGTAATTTCTCCTCTGTTGGCTTACGATAAATAGGACCAGCAATTGTTAAAGAGGCAATGACTTCTTTTTTACTATTAAAAAGAGGTACACCTATCCCAAATACTGAATGAGAGTACTCTCCCGTTGAAAAGCACCAGCCTTGCTGTTGTATTTTTTCTAAATCGGCTAACATTTCATCAGGGTCAGTAATGGTTTCAGGAGTTAATCTTTTCATCCCATGTTCCATGATCTCCTTTTTTCTCTCTTCAGGTAGATAAGCCATGATGACTTTACAAGATGCCCCGATATGTAGTGGTGTCCGCGTGCCAATCGACACTGAAAACTTAATGGTTTGAGAGCTCTCAGCTATTTCTACTGTGACACCATCTGTGCCATCCAGCCAAGTTAAAAATACGGATTCTTTAATGGTATCTGCAAGGTTGATCATAATTGGTAAAACAAAGTCAGAAAGATTTAATTTATCTTTAACCATCTGGCCATATTCTAGAAAGCGAAGCCCTAATTCATATTTTTTTGTCTCCGGATTTTGAATAAGAAAGCCTTGTTTTTCGAAGGTTGCTAAAATCCGATAAATAATGGAGTGACTAATATCCATCTCTTTCGCTAGCTCACGAACACCCCATGTAGGATTTTCCTTATTAAAATATTTCAGTACCTCCAATGAGTTATCTAATGTTTTTAATGTCATTTCACACCTCAAATGTCTCTATAATAGAACCGTATTTTGATTATAAAATGAACACGGACAGTTTTCAATAAATTCAACTATTTTACAATTAGATTTTAAATGCACGATTTCATTTCAAGCAGTTCCTATGCACATTCGGATTGTGCAGAGCATGGCTATCACACTAATAAAGAAGGCTATCCGCTAGAATCCTCTTTCTATCCGTCATATATTGAGTTTTATCCGCCAGTTTGAACATTTTATCCACTTAGAGCCATTCTATCACGCTAATAAAGAAGGCTATCCGTCAGAATCCTCTTTTTATCCGTCACATATTGAGTTTTATCCGCGAGTTTGGACATTCTATCCACTTAGAGCCATTCTATTCCGCAAAAAAGGAGGGCTATCCGCCTGAACAATGAAAAATCAACCCATCTCTTAAAAGGTAGGTTGATTTTTTTACATGGCTATTTCTGCTGAATACCCTGTACTAATTTTTCTTGAATCCGCAAGTATTGGGTAATTTCCTCGTCATCTAATACTTCAAAAAGCTGTACAAAGACCTCTTTCCCGATAGATTGAGCCTTTGCTAAAGCACTTTGACCCTCGTCTGTAATTTGTAAGCGAATGGTGCGACGGTCGGATGGATCATATAGTCTTTCTGCTAATCCAAGCTTGACCAGCTTTTCAGCAATGCTCGTCATAGCACCTTTTGTATAGCCGATTGTCTCAGCTAACTCGGCTTGTTTTTGTGGGCCTTTGACATGTAGCTCATTTAAAACTAAAATTGGTGAAATTCCTAAAGGATATGGGAACGCTTTTGTAAAACGTATAATATTCGCATTGTTCACCTGTTCAATCATATGAATCAGTTTAAAAATATTTGTCTGTTTCAAAAAAATCCTCCTCAAACGCTGAGAATTAATGAAGCATTAGTGAGCCTCCATCCACCATAATCGTTTGACCTGTAATATATTGAGAATCGTCAGAAGCTAAGAAAACAGCTACTCGACCGATATCTTGCTCAATATCACCAAAACGGCCTAACGGGATTTTACTTCTCACCGCTTCATAATACTCTGGCTGTGCTTTTGCCCATGCTTGTACACCTGGTGAATCAGCAAGCGGACTAATGATATTGACATTAATACCAAAACGTCCCCATTCATTTGCGGCAACACGGGAAATACCACGAATGGCTTCCTTGGCAGCGGCATAAGCAGCCTGTGTTTCATGACCTTGAATGCCTGCTCCAGATGCAAAGTTAATAATATTACCCTTAGTTTCTTTTAAATGCGGTAGGGCTGCTTGCATTAAATAGAAGGTTGGATAAAAACCTGTTCCAAATGACAAATCAAGATCTGCTTGTGTAGTTTCTTCTATTGTAACTTGTTTAGCAGCATGAGCGTTATTAACTAGCACATCTAGTTTACCGTATTTTTCTACGACTGTATCAATAATTTTTGGTAATTGGTCGCGTTCCATTAGATTAGCCTGTAAAAACATAGACTTCGGAGACATTTCTTGTAATTCTTTTGCCATTGCCTCGCCTGCTTCTGTATTTAAGTCAACAATTGTCACAATCGCCCCTTCCTTTACCATAGCTTTTGCCATTCCACTACCAATCCCACCTGCGCCACCAGTAATAATGACCACTTTGTTTTGTAGCTTACCCATTGCAACAACATCTCCTTCTTGTTTATCTGTTAATAATTTAACATCAAACTATTTAGTTTTAAACTAAAATGCTTCAGATAAAAAGCCTATTCTAGAGAAGAGTTAATCCAAAATAAGCTTTTCTAAAATTGATTGTCCGTTTACTCTTTTCCAGCGCTCTATTTCTGATTCGATATTACACCAAATATAGACCCTTTAATGTAGGTTTGTCCTTGTAAAGACTGCAATTGCTCTGGAGTACCAGTTACTACAGCCCCGGTTATTTTCACATCACTTTTCTCTAGGGTTCCATTTTCCCCTACTAAAGCTTGATAAACCTGATTTGTTTCCCACTCAAAGTTCTTGCTTTTACGAAGAAGCTCAATGTTTCGAATAAAGGTCTCAACCTCGTCGTTTGAAGAGCGTCGAGGTTTAGGTTTAGATTGCTCTGATTGGAAGCCGTAAATGTATGGATCATTGGCTGAAATAGTATTCTGTCCTTGCTTAAAAAAATCTAGTGTAGCATCTGGATAGGCATCCACCCACCACCAATCTACTTGTACTTCAGAAGGTAGCTTGCTTTTAATTTCACCAAAATTATAGGCATCATCAAAGGAAATAGCTATTTCTACTAAAGTATTTTTCTCCAATTGATGCAGTTCACTAATATTATCTTGGTAATGATCGTAGGAAATCCTTGGATGATAAAAAAACATTTCTCGGTCACCTGTGTAGTCATTAAACCGTTCGAATTGATATGTTTCTGCCAGTGATTCTGAACCTTCTATCTGGATGGAGCTAGAAATGGCCGTTCGTGTAAGCGTTCCAAATAAATTATAATCGCTTTTGATAGGCTCCCAAATATATGGACGATGCTGATCTCCAAGCACCTTATAGGTTGTTGTTGTTATTTTCCCTCCCAGCAAATGATCGTCATAAACCTGATTACTAATTTGGACATTGGGCGCACTTATTTCGTTAAATAAATGAATATCATCCATTACTTTTTGCGCGCTATTTAACGATAAAGCCCTCAGCCCATACCATAATGCTATTAGCACAATGGGGGTAACGACCAATGTAATCCCAATCATTTTGACTGTTGACCAAAACCTTGCCTTTCTCATTATTTTTTTCGTTTGTTTATCATCAAACAAAAATTCATTTTCTTCTTTATTCATCATGAATATCCTCCTTAAATCGTTCTGTAAATTCTTCCCTAGCACGTCTGACATGCGTTTTTAGTGTGTTTTCATTCTTATTCATCAAGGCTGAAATTTCCTTATACGATAATCCCAGCTCATATTTCAGGATTAATAATTCCTGATGCAAAATGGATAACGTTTCGAGTGTGTTCTGTATGTCCTTTAATTTTTCTTTCTTTAGCATCTGGATCTCAGGAATATGAATGAATGAAGTCAATTGAACCTCATCTAATTCTGTTGTTGGATGACGTGTTTCTTTTCTCTTGAGATCATAAAATTGATTGGTTGCTACACGATATAACCAACTCATTACTTTGTCTGACTGAATTCCATTTTTATGTAATAAAAATTTATAACATGTATCTTGGACGATATCTTCTGCATCCTCATGGGCTAATCCACGTTTTCTCAAATAACGATATAGCAGCGTTCCTGCTTGCTGTAGAAACGCATTCATTGATTGCTTTACCATGTCCACCTCCCTTCTGCCTATACAACGCAGAACTCCATGAAAAGTTTACATATTACAAAAAGTTCCCATTAATTATTTTAGTTTAATGAAAACCAACAACATTTATTTTCAAATACATACAAGCATCTTTTTAATTTGACAAGAATATACTGTAGCAGCTAGCTAAAATCACTTTCAAGAAAGGAGTTGTGGATAATGGGTGCTAAATGGATAAAGGTTTCAGTCTTTTATTTATTGATTGTTTTTGCTTTTGGCCTGTTTATGCATTATACGGTTCAACTTCAATGGAAAGCGACACATGCTCATATTGGTGTGGTAGGTTGGCTGACTACTGGATTCATTGGTTTAATTTATTCGACTTATAAAAATGCTGCGGAGACAGGTCTCGCCAAAGCACAGTTCTGGCTTTACAATCTCGGTTTACCCTTCCTTTTTGTTGGCATGATGATGGTGTATTGGGATGTACCACGCTGGTTATTTGAGCTTTTCGTGTCTGGTGGTGGTATTGCTGTAGCGTTGTCTGTCCTGTTATTCTTTGTCAATGTCTTTAAATATGTAAGATAAATAGAAAAGCCCCGCTTCAGTTGAAGTGGGGCTTTTCATAGCTATTAATTTATTGTAAGGAGTTCGCTTGCATTTGATACATTTTGTCATAAATTCCGCCAAGTGCTAGCAGTTCATCATGCGTGCCGTTTTCTACAATTTTCCCGCGATCAAGTACAAGAATACGATCTGCATTTTTAATCGTAGAAAGTCGATGGGCAATAATAAACGTTGTTCGTCCTTTTTTCAGGACATCCATCGCATGCTGAATAATTTCTTCCGTTTCCGTATCAATATTCGATGTCGCTTCATCTAATATTAAAATTGCTGGATCAAATGCTAGAGCGCGTGCAAATGAAATCAACTGACGTTGTCCTGAAGATAATGTACTGCCCTTCTCAATGACTGGCTCCTCATAGCCATTTGGTAAATTAGCTAAAACGCGTTCCCCACCAACAGCATTTAAGGAAGCTTCTATTTTCTCCTGAGAGATGCGCGGGTTGTTTAAGCTAACATTGGATGCAATCGTACCCGTAAATAAGTAAGGGTCCTGTAGCACAATACCCATATGTTCACGCATCGTTTGACGTGGAACAGAGGTAATATCAATGCCATCAATGGTTATTTTGCCTTTTGACGGATCGTAGAAGCGGAACAACAAGTTCATTATGGAACTTTTCCCTGAACCTGTATGACCAACTAAGGCAATTGTTTCACCTTGATGTGCTTCAAATGACAGGTTTTTCAACACATATTCATTATCTTTATAGGCAAAGGAAACATCTTCGAAAACCACATTTCCTTTATATCGTGGGATGCTCTTTTTAGAAACAGGCTCGCCATTCGTATCGAGCACCTCAAAGACACGTTTACCTGCAATGAGTGAACGCTCAAGCTGTGAAAACTGGTTCACAATATTCGTGATCGGATTAAATAGCTTTGTTAAGTAATCAACAAATGCATACAATGTCCCTGCCGTAATCACTTCAGTTGCAGTGAATGAGCGTGTACCAAAGTAGAAAATAAAGACCGTAAACATGATGAGTCTTAGCGTATTCACAAGGTTAAAGGATGTAGCTGAATCAAGCACCAGCAGCTTACGTTCATACGCATAATGCTCATTATTCATGTCATCAAATTCCTTCGTCATTTGCTGCTCACGACGGAACGCCTGAATAATTGTCATGCCCTGAATGGATTCATTAATCATGGCATTAATATCTGCAATTTTTGTACGAATGACATCGTTGTATTTAGAGGCAAATTTTCGATATAAAATCATCCACACATAAACAATTGGAATCATGGTTAAAGCAAGCATTGCCATTTTCCAATTTAAAATAAAGAGCGCTATATACACCCCAAAAATAGAAATAAAGCTCGTCGCAAAATTAGATAGTACCTGTACATATAGATTCCGAACTGCCTCTGTATCGTTTGTTACACGAGCAACAATTTTACCCGCTGGTAAATTGTCAAAGTATTGGATCGGTAAAGTTTGAATATGTTCAAAGACATCTTTACGTAATTTTTGGATGACACGATTTGCCCCAATTTGCAAATAAATATACATAAAATAACGTAATATGGCTGTTGCAATGGCTAAAAGTAAATAAACAATGAGCAACCATGTAATCGGTTTGATTTCTATATGACCGATTGTCATATAATTATCAATAATATGTTTCGCAATAAACGGTCCAACAAGCTCCGTGAATACGGCAATGGTTAGGAAGAATAAGCCTAATAGTATCGGCTTTTTAAAATACATCGCATAGCGTATTAAACGTTGACTCGTACTCATGAGGCACCTCCTTCTAGCTGCTGACGGTCAAATTGCTCTTTATACCATCCTTGTTGCGCAAGAAGTTCCTCATGTGTTCCCTGCTCTACAATTTGCCCATCATCCAGTACGATGATGACATCGGCATGCTGAATACCAGACAAGCGATGTGTCGTAATAATCGTCGTTTTACCTTGACGTTCACGCTGAATATTTTCAATAATTCTTGCCTCTGTCTTCGCGTCGACAGCGGAAAGCGAATCATCCAGCATTAAAATTTCAGGATCTTTAATTAAAGCACGAGCAATAGACACACGTTGTTTTTGACCGCCTGAAAGAGAGACACCCTTTTCTCCAACAAGTGTTTCAAGGCCCATTGGTAGATTGTCTAAATCCTTTTCAAAATAAGCGGCACGTATCGCCTGCTGCAACTCTGCTTGTGTTGCATCTTCTTTCCCAAATAATATATTTTCACGAATAGTTCGTGAGAATAGCACATGATCTTGTGGCACATAACCAATCCAATCGAGGATCTGCTCCTTCGTTTGAGCCGTAATATCGATACCGTCAATGGCAAGCTGTCCCTGACCAATTGGGTATTCTCGCAATAATTGGCGTAGGAAGGTTGTTTTACCTGCTCCCGTTTTACCTACAATGCCAAGGGTTTGACCTTTTTTCAAGGAAAGTGAAATCTGCTGTAGGTTTTTCACCTGACTCATCGGATATTGGAATGTTA
Organism: Lysinibacillus sp. G01H; assembly: GCF_028872195.1. Taxonomy (NCBI): domain Bacteria; kingdom Bacillati; phylum Bacillota; class Bacilli; order Caryophanales; family Bacillaceae; genus Lysinibacillus; species Lysinibacillus sp. G01H. The sequence continues at coordinate 2,666,841 of NZ_CP118397.1, forward strand.
AGGCATCAAAGCCAATCGCATTTGGTGTCGCAATCATTTGTGGATTCGGAATATTTTGAACATCCGCCTCGTAGTTCAAGGTTTCCTGCACGCGATCTAGTGAGGCATTCCCCTGCTGCATAACATTGATGAGCTCACCAATCGCAAATATCGGCCAAACAGCCAAACCTAAATAAACATTAAACGTGACCAGTTGCCCAACCGTCATCGCCTCAGTTGCCACTAAATGAGCCCCGTAACCAAGTGCTACAACATAGCTAATGCCTGTTCCGACTTTTGTAATTGGACCAAATAAAGCATTGATTTTCGCTGTATGAATATTTTTCGCATACACAACTTCACTCATATCTGCAAAATTAGCCTCATCCTTTTTTTCCTGCACATAGGCACGCACCACGCGCACTCCTGCTACAGATTCTAGCACACTATCATTTAGTTCCCCAAAAGCATCTTGTGCCTTCATATATCGCTCATGAACAATTTTCCCTAAATATTGAATGAGGATCGCCATAATAGGAACTGGTAACATAGCAAAAAATGTAAGCTTCCACGAAATCATATAGCCCATCGCAAAAATAATAAAGCCCATATAAATCGTTGAATCAATCAACGTCATAATGCCAAAACCTGCTGTCGTGGATACGGCATTCAAGTCATTTGTTGCACGCGCCATCAGGTCACCGGTACGGTTTTTTTCATAAAATGTTGGGGTCATGCGTAAAAAATGCTGCATTAAATTACGACGTAAAATTTTCTCAAGGTTGATAGCTCCTTCAAATAGTCGGAATTGCCACACAAAATTTAATAAATAGCCCCCAATAATAATCCCAATAAAAATCAAGACATACTTTGTTAAAATAGCTGGTGTCATTTCTCCTGCAGTCAATAGATCTATAATAGAACCGAGTAAATAGGGAGGGACAACCTCTAATCCACTGGCAACCATTAGTAGAATAATGGCCACCGTATATTGCTTCCAGTATTTTTTAAAGAACCAGCCTAATTTACTTAACACATCAAACATACATCATAACCTTCTTTCCTCCGTGCTGTTGTGGATGACTACCCACTTTCTAGAAATTCCTTTTTGAAAATCATTCTTCTAACTGTTTTTGTCATATACATACACTCCTTTTTGTTTTCACTACAACCTTTTTTGCACAAAAAAAGACACATACCCTAAAAGAGTAAGTGTCTCTTATAAAAGGCAGGATAATTCCATACCTAGTTCTGCAATAGTAAATAAAGCGTTAGGCACGGACAATGTATGTAACTGTGATTGAATTTGATGCGGATAAAATTAACATTGTCATGCCCTCCTTTAGTTTATTTGTTATAGTGTTCTTGAAGATTATCACACTATAGAAATATTTGTCAACTATCACCCTGTTATTTTTTATCATTTTCAGGAAATAGTTAGCGCTTTAAAGCATTGAAATGCTTCAAGGAATCAAAGGGAGAACATGCTTAAAATTACAGTGTTGTCTATAACCTTACAATAATTCTACAGCACAAACATTAACCTAAAGACTGAAATACACGACTAGTGATTTTGATACCAAATAGCAGACAATAGAATATTCTCTTTGCGTCTATTGCACTCCTTCAATATGCTTATCATCATCTTTATTTAGTTAATTATTATTTAGTTATTTATTATTTAGTAGTGTCGTGATTTCCGTTTATGGTTTAGCCGTCATCGGGTTTTCCGTCAACGGATTCACATAAGAGGGAACAAGAATTGTCCATGTAATAAAATACATTTCATTTTCCATATATAATATTTCGAAATATTATTTCATAAGCATTTATAACTTTCTATACACTATATACATTTTAATAATCGATTTGGGGACATAACTTGAATTGAAATATTTCTAAAATTTTTGTCTCATGATACACTTTCATTATAGTCATTTTCAGTAAGGGGTTTTTATGTTGAGGTCATTCCTAGCCGTGGGAATTGGTGGAATTCTTGGTGCCATCTGTCGATATAGCCTTAGTCTCGCCGTTCCCAATACAGAAATATTTCCATTCACAACACTGTTTATAAATTTACTGGGCTGCTTTTGCTTAGCATGGCTTTTTACTTCTTTTATAAAACGCACACCTATTATACTAGGAGTAGGTACAGGGTTTTGTGGCGCTTTTACTACCTTTTCGACATTTTCCTTAGAGACACTATTACTCCTAGAAAATAGCGAGTGGCTACAGGCTGTACTCTATGTTACAGTGAGTGTTTTAGGTGGATTAGCTTGCACATGGCTGGGAATACGACTTGCTAGGGGGCGTATTGCATGATTTTAGTTGGAATTGGTGGATTTTTTGGCGCTCTTTCTAGATTTTATTTAGGAAAATTACTTGTACATCCCTATCCATGGGCGACTTTGATTATTAATTGTACAGGCTCCTTTGCGCTTGGTTTCTTATTTGCCCTACATCTTAGTGATTGGTTATGGCAATTAATTGGCATAGGTTTTTTAGGAGCCTACACAACTTTTTCTACTTTTGGATTTGAATGTCTACAGCTTATAGAACAACAAAAATGGAGACAAGCCATTAGCTATATTGCCAGTACCTTGCTAATTGGCATACTTAGTGCAGCTATTGGTTATCTAGTCGTATAAAAGAGGGTGAACTATTGACACTGCCGTCAAAAGAGTTACTGGAGGAATTAGAAGTTGAAATAGAGCAAACGCTCTATTCATTGATTGACCTAGAATTAAAGGAAAATTACGCTACCATGAATACACAATTTGCGCAATTACTTGCCAAGGTTCAGACAGCCCAGTTGATTGATTACAAGCTGGATGTTCTCGTTGAACCTCAAGCTTTTGCACCTGAAACTTGTATTCTTTTACAGAGCCTCATAGAAGCAAAGGCGAGACCAAATAAAAGGCATAAACTGTTAACACATCGTATGATTTTGAAGATATGGTTACGAAAAAATCAACGATTCATGAGGGAATTTCTACCCCAAATGTTTTAGGCGCCACTTGGAATTGCAAGGGCGCCTTTTTTAGATTTGAAGTGTTTGCAACACTTCTTTTATTTTCCCTCTCACCGTCAGATCAAATGGGGTTGTCTGCTGTGAAATATCCATATTAATATAAACAGTTTTTCCTGTTGTCATCATAGGCAGTTGGTTGACGGGATACACCTCAAGACTCGTTCCAATGACAAGGACAAGTTCAGCTGTTTTGATTGCCTCCATGGAACGGTGCCAGCTTGCTTGTGGTAGGCTTTCTCCAAATAGCACGACATTTGGACGAAGTTTCCCACCACAATGGGAGCAATTAGCCTTGTTCAAGAAGCTTTCCATGCCTGCAGCCTGCTGGCAACGTTGACAACGAATAGATCGAATGGAGCCATGTAATTCCTCTACGTATTGACTTCCCGCTAATTGATGAAAACCATCCACATTTTGAGTAGCGATTAGAGACACTAGACCTCTTGCTTCCCAATCAGCTAATATATGATGCCCCTCATGGGGAGCCGCCTTTTCTAGGTTTTCAATACGTGTTTTATAAAATTCATGAAATAATGAGTAGTGATCTGTTAATGCTTCCGTTGTTGCGACAGTTCTTGGATCCATTTGTTTCCACCAACCAGATGCTGAACGGAAATCGGGAACTCCACTTTCCGTTGACATGCCCGCTCCTGTTAGAATCACTGTATTATTTGAAGATAGTAACCACTCACGTAAACGTTCTATTGCCATTTTACCCCTCCTTTTTTCGAATTAAAAAACTACCTTCACCTATTTCGACAATCAACCTATTTTTCCTTTGCATGGTTATAGGAATGTTGAAAAGGAAGCTTCCATTTTAATTTATTATTCACAGATAACATGCGAATCACTACTATAAAAATAACAATGACTGACAATTCAAACGGGCTATCCCACCCCAACCATATACAAAGGGCACATACAAAGGTTAGGACAGCGTGGATTTCTTCTCTTAATGCAAGCGGCGCTCTACCAGCTAATAAATCTCGAACCATGCCTCCGCCAACACCCGTAAACATCGACGCTATAATAATGATACCTAGGTCGTGATGCAAGCTTTTTGCTAACAATCCGCCTTGTATGGCGAAAGAGGCTAGGCCAATTGAATCAAAGAAATAGCCCCAGCGGTTCCAATGATGAATCCAGTTCCTTTTGACAAATAAAATGGTCGTCAGCGTGACTAAAACGACTAATAAGGATTGCCGTTCCCATATATCTGACACAGGGATATCCAGTACAACATTGCGGATAATGGAACCACCATAAGACGTTGTAAGACCAAGCACAAATATGCCAATAAAAGAATAGTTGGCCTGTAACGCAACAAATGCTCCACTAATGGCGTAGGCAATCATGCCAATAATATGTAGTACTGACCATGTCACATCATCCATCTCCTTTTTACTATACAAAAAAGCCCACCATAAAATAGTTGCGCATTGAGTACGCAAGCTATTTTATGGTGGGCTAATATCCTAGCAGTAGCACCTACTAATTTATCCATCTCACCATGTATCATAAAACATATAGTAGCTGAGCCATACTAAATGACACAACGACCATAAAATTTCCTAGTTAGAATTGTAATTGATTTTTTCATTAAACTCAATATGAATTTTCGATTATAGCGTTTCATACATGACTTGGCCCATTAAAGAGACGTCATAATCTCCTAATGCAGCTACTTCAGATTGGAAATCAGAAGTATTTAAAATCTCCTTCACCATATCGATGAGCGGTTGATTTTCTGGTGTTTTTAATAACACAATATCGTAACGTTCAGTGACCATTGGTATAAAATCGACCTGAATAAGCTTGGCGATTTTTTCAATGCCAATCCCAACATCTGCACGTCCATTGGCGACTGCAGAGGCGACATCGAGGTGGCTCATTTCTTCATGGGCATAGCCTGCAATCGTGGATGATGCAATACCATGAATGCGCAATTGCTCATCTAACAGAGTACGAGCACCTGAGCCTTTTTCACGGTTGATAAATGTGAATGTCTTTGTTTGAAAATCTTCAAATGTGTGAATTTCCAACGGATTCCCCTTTTGAACATAGAAACCTGCTTTACGTGATACAACATTGATGAGCACAAAGGCATGGCTGACAAAGATTTTTTTTACATAAGGAGTATTATAATCTCCTGTATCCCCATCAAACATATGTAAACTCGCAATATCACAGTCTCCGTGATACAACGCCATTACACCATTAAAACTACCTTCATGTGAGCGTAATACTTTCATAGATCGTCGTTTCTCGATATATTTTGCTAAAATATCTAATACTAAATCTTGCCCACTCACTATAATTTTCGCATGATTTTTAGTCGGAGTGACAATGGAAGCCTGTGCCACAGCTGGCGTACTACCTGTTTTCCGTTTTTGTATATAGGTTTGCAAGTCAGCACGATCTACCCGCATTTGCCGTCCTACGCGGAAAACTGGCAAATCACCCTTTTTCACTAAATCATAAATTGTTAATTTTGAAACCTTTAATAATTGTGCAACCTCTTCAATCGTATAGGATTGTTCTTGTGACATGTAAAAGTTCTCCTCCTATAAGCCTCTATTTACATGGTAACGTATTTATAGCTTTATGAACATCTTGACATTTTCTACCCTTACTAACTTTCTTTTTTATTTATATCTGATTATAATTAGTTATGTCTTGTTATAACGAGTTATAAAAGGAGTATACTCATAGTGAAAAAATTTTATCGTTTATTTGCGACACTGTTCGTACTAGTTGGACTATTAGCAGCCTGTGGTAACCAAGAAAAAGAGGCGGCAACAAACGAACCTGTTGAACTCACGATTTCTGCGGCGGCTAGTCTACAGGATGCCTTAGAGGAATTGAAAACAACTTATGAAAAACAACACGATACAATCAAAATCCTCTATAACTTTGGTGGTTCAGGTGCTTTACAGCAACAAATTTTACAAGGTGCTCCTGCAGACCTTTTCTTTTCAGCAGCGGAGGATAAATTTGATGTGCTTGTAGAGAAAGAAATGATCGATAAAAAGCTAGGAACGGATCTTTTAGCCAATGACTTAGTATTAATCGTGCCTAAAAACAATGAAAAGCAAATTCAATCCTTTGAAGATTTACAACAAGCAGGAAAAATTGCACTCGGTACGCCCGAAACGGTTCCTGCTGGACAGTATGGTGTGGACACATTAAAAAATATGCAACTGTGGGATTCACTCGAATCAAAAGTAGTATATACAAAAGATGTACGTCAAGTACTTACTTATACAGAAACAGAAAATGTGGATGCTGGGATGGTCTATAAAACAGATGCCCTTGTCTCTGATCAGGTCAATGTCGTGGCAACTGCCGATGATGCTATGCACGCACCGATTATTTATCCTGTAGGTGTTTTAAAAGCTAGTAAGCATGCACAAGAGGCGGAGGATTTTTATCACTTCTTACAAAGTGATGAAGCGATGGATGTCTTTGAAAAGTATGGATTTAAAGGGGCTCAATAAAAGATGAGTACCGATTTTTGGTCTCCACTTAGGCTTTCGATTGAAATTGCTTTTGTTGCAGGGATTATCGCTATTATAGCAGGTATTTTAATGGGTAAATGGATGGCAACTCATGATTTCAAAGGCAAACTAGTGCTAGAAACGGTATTGCTACTACCATTAGTTTTACCTCCTACCGTAGTCGGTTTCCTGCTTATCGTCATTTTCGGGAAAAATAGTATGCTAGGAAATTTCATTATCTGGCTATTCGATCAACCTATCATGTTCACATGGTGGGCGGCCGTCATCGCTTCTACAATCGTTGCCTTTCCATTAATGTATCAATCAGCTAAAACTGGCTTTGCCTCTGTCGATCGAGATATTGAAAATGCAGCACGTGTGGATGGGGCGAATGAATGGCAGGTCTTTCTCTATGTGTCCATTCCCCTTGCATTAAAGGCACTTGTTTCTGGTGGGATTCTAAGCTTCACACGCGCTTTGGGTGAGTTTGGAGCGACACTTATGTTTGCGGGAAATATTCCAGGGAAAACACAAACAACACCGCTAGCAATATATATGGCCATCGATTCTGGAAACATGCCCCTTGCCTGGACATGGGTTCTGTGTATGATCGCCATTTCCTTCCTTTTACTTCTTACTATCCATATCCTGAAAGTATAAAAGAGGTAGTTGGCTCAAGCCAACTACCTCTTTTTGCTCATCCCCCACTGATCGGTGGAATAAAGGCGATTGTGTCGCCAGATTTGACAATCGTCGTATCCGTTGCAAATTCCTCATTAACCGCTGTCATGATCTGTTGTAATGTTAGCTGAGGATAGCGCTTTTCCATCCACTCTTTTAACTGTGCAACTGTCACATCTGACAGCTCTACTGATAGCTTTGATTCACCTAGTGCTTCCTGTAGGTGGGCAAATAATAAAATGTTAATCACAGGTCTTCCTCCTCCTGAATGGCTGGTTTCCCTTGCGGATAGGGGACATTTTCCAATTGATCACCAATCCACTCTGTCCCGTCCTCCCAATGTTCTTTTTTCCATATGGGTACGATTTGTTTTATGCGATCAATTGCATATTCATTCGCCATGTAAGCTATTTTACGATGCGGTGATGACACAGCAATCACTACGGCAATATCGGAAATAGCTAAATGCCCGACACGATGGGTGATGGCCACTTTTGCTTCTGGCCACTCTTCTTGTATTTCCTTTGCAATCTGTTCAAACATTTTAATCGCCATTGCTGGATAGGCTTGATATTCCAAATGCATCGTTTTTTTACCATTCGTCATTTCACGCACTGTGCCGATGAATAATGTGATGGCTCCAGCATTTCGACTAAGGACTTTTTGCCTTACTTCCTCTACATCTATCGGTTGATCGATAATTTCAAATAACGCTGTCGTCATCGTTTTCCCCTCATTTCTGTCAACAAAAATTCCATATATTGTGTTTCTTCATGAATCGAAAAAGCTGGGATTGTTAGGGATAGATCAAGTGGACAGCTTGGCCAATAAATTACACAGAGGATATTGGTTACTTGCTGTAGCAGTACTTGGTCCTGAGCAGTGCGCAGCAGCACAACCTTCGGATAATGTTCATTTTTATACCCTTCAATTAGCATGATATCCAGGGGAAAAGAATCATAAATCGCTAGTATATCAGCCAATTGCCAGCTATTTTGGTGGATACTCATACGTAAAGTACCCGCCCCCTCCACTGCTGTGACAACCGCGCCTGCTTGCTCATGCCGACTACTATCCTTTGAAGTTTCCATCATCGGTACACCACCATGTCCATGATGCTTAATGGCTCCAACCCTTAGCCCTTCCATTGTAGCCCGCTTGATCAATTGCGCCATCAATGTTGTTTTCCCACTATTTTGATAGCCAACTATCTGTAAGATTTTTCGATATTGTCCCAAGGCCACTCACTTCCTTGCAAATCTTCTAGCAAAAGGACATCCACTTGCATACCCTTTTCATAGCCTCTGGAGCCTCCTGGTAAAACAATGAACGCATTGGCTGTCGCTAAAGATGAAACTGCACTCGATTTATCGAACCCAGATGGGACAGTTACGAGCTGCCCTTTTTCATAATCGATACGAGCTCGTACAAAGCGTGTAAAGGGATTGGGCTTTGTAAAATCAGCCCCTAAAATAGCTTGCTCTCTACGTAAATGTGGTTGAGTATGCCCATATGCAGAACGTATAATCGGACGTACAAATAGTTCAAAGCCAACATAGCAGGCTGAAGGATTACCAGAAAGGCCAAATAATAATTTGTCGTTGCGAGCAGCAACTGTTGTCACACTACCTGGACGCATCGCTATTTTATTAAACAATACCTTTGCATTAATCGCCTCGTAAATAGCTGGTAAATAATCATAATCACCTACGGAAACGCCACCCGTTGTAATTAAAATATCAACTTCCTGTAGGGCCTTTTCAACACGATCAATACATAACGCAAGATCATCACTAAACTTGCCAAAATATTTCACTTCTGCGCCAGCACGCTCAATTTGCGCCATAATCATATAGGCATTACTATTGCGAATCTTACCTGGCTGTAAAGATTCCCCTGGCTCTAATAATTCGCTACCAGTGGCAAGCACACCAATAACTGTTTTACGATAAACAGGTACTTGCTCATAGCCAAAAGTAGCAAGCAGTGCCATCACTCCTGGATTAATCGTTTGTCCCTGTTCAATGAGGACAGCGCCTTGCTGTACATCTTCCCCTTTATAGGAAATGTTAGTACCTGCTTCAAAAGGTCGTTTAATCGACATATACTTTTGATGATTTTCTTCAAATGTATGGGTTAATTCTAGCATGACCACTGCATCACATCCTTGTGGTATCGGGGCCCCCGTCATAATGCGGACAGCTTGATGATCGCCAACTTCGTCATCATAGACATAGCCAGCGCCAATTTCCCCAACGACTTGAAAGCGGACTGGATGCTGTGAAGATGCCTCTTGACTATCGATGGAACGAATGGCATAGCCATCATACGGTGAACGATCAAAAGCTGGTACATCATGATCGGCTCTAATAGCTTGTGCTATAAAACGTCCATGCGCTTGCGTTAATGGCACATGCTCCTTTTTTGCTTGAAAGGCATAGTCCATTACACGATGAACGGCTTCTGCCACAGGAATTGGTTGTCTTTTTTCTACCATTTGGTACACTCCCTTAACCTAATAAACGATAATAAATGCTTTTGGCTTTCTGTATATCTTGTATACCATGTATCACGACTCGCCCATCTTGGAAAATAACAATTCGGTAATCGTCCGCTTGGCAAGATAGCAAATACGGATTAATCTGAACTTCTCCGTGGGAACGGAGCTGATTTGCCAGCTGGTCGAGCGAATAGTAGATAGGCTTTGGTGGTCGAATTTGTACCGCGTCTCGGCCACAAAGGATCTGTAATTTCGTTTGATTTTCATAGGATAGGTAAGGATAGGTTGGCTTGTCGCCACAAGATGGACAATCACCCTGCCTTATTTTCTCCACATTGATTTCATAGTGTTGATTTTGCCAAACATCAAACGTTAAGTAGCTTTTTCGTAAGGCTTTGTCATCCCCAACAAGCAGCTTGAAAACCTCTGCCACTTGATAAGCAGCTACGATTTGTACCGTTGGGCTAATAATTCCTACCGTATCACAAGTCATCCCAGTATGAGGCATCACGTTTAATAAGCAATGCAAACAAGGTGTTTTGCCTGGCACAATTGTATAAGTCGCCCCATAACTACCAACACAAGAGCCATATACCCAAGGAATACGATATTTTTGCGCAAGGTCATTCATGACAAAGCGAACATCAAAATTATCGGTCGCATCGACCATCACATCAACATCTTCTAGTAATGGTAGCAAGGTCTCTGTGCAAGCATCCATAATACCGACATGAATTTCTACCTCTGTGTTTATTTGTTGGAGACGCTTTTTAGCTGCGATAACTTTGGGCATTTTTTCTTGTGCATCTAGCTCTGTATATAATTGCTGTCTTTGTAAATTACTCCACTCTACATAATCACGATCAATGAGGGTCAGCCTGCCAATACCCGCTCGCACAAGCGCTTCTGCACTAGCACTCCCCAATGCCCCCGCACCTATGATAAGGACATGTTTTTGCTGGAGGGATTGTTGCCCTGTTTGTCCGATGGGATGAAATAATTGTTGTCTAGAATATCTATTTTGCATACGTATGAGGCCTTTCTTTCTATGAATTTTCGTTTGACCTTTTCATTTATAGCATTATAATAAAAGCAATGTTTTTTAGCAAAAACGCATTTGAAGGAGGTCTTACTGTGCATCCCACACATCAGCAGCAACCAATTCAAGTTGCCCTTTTAACGGTCAGTGATACACGCACAAAGGCAGATGATTATGCTGGTCAGCGTATTCAGTCCTTACTACAGGAAGCTGCATTTGAAGTTGTAGACTACCAACTAACAAAGGATGAACCGCTCGATATCGCTCGTTATGTTAAAAAATGGTGCAGCGATCCAACAATAAATACCATTATCGTTACTGGTGGAACAGGATTTACACCAAGAGACCAAACCTATGACACCATTCTGCCTCTGCTTGAAAAAGAAATGATGGGGTTTGGTGAATTATTTCGAATGCTCAGCTATGAAGAAATTGGCCCAAAGGCGATGTTTAGTCGTGCCACCGCTGGAAGTCTCCAGCAAACAGCCATTTATGTTTTACCAGGCTCCACAAATGCGGTGACTTTGGCTATGACGAAGCTCATAGTACCTACTGTCCAACATTTTGTAGGTGAGTTAAAGCGCTTATGAAAATTGCAGGTATAGTGTTAGCTGGCGGTCAATCCTCTCGCTATGGACAGCCAAAAATGTTTGAGATGTTTGCTGGACAGCCATTATATAAACATAGTCTCATAGCCCTGCAAAAAAATCAGCTAGATCCTCTTATTATCGCTACGAATGCGCACTTACAACATCAGTTTGGAAAGGAAAATGTCCAATGGGTCATTGAAAAGCAGCCACATCAAGGCCCTCTTTTTGCTTTGCATCATATCATGACAGCCTATCCTGATGTGGAATGGTTTTTTGTCGTAGCGAGCGATATGCCTTATATGAATGCAAAATTTATCCAAAAAATGTTAGGCCTGATTCATGACACGTACGATGCCATTGTTCCGACGCAAGCACTACGCGATCAGCCATTAGCTGCATTATATCGACGTACGGCTTTACCAAAGGCGACACAATTAACGGCACAAAATAAACGAAGTATGAAAGTGCTTTTAGAGCAACTTCGTGTTTGTTATGTCCCTTTTGATGACGATTGCTCAACATTCATCAATATCAACGCACAACAAGACTGGTCACAAACAAGTAAAAAGGAGTTTAATAATGAATAATTTTACACACTGGAACGAAGAAGGTCGTCCTAAAATGGTCGACATCTCCGCAAAAGAAATTACCACACGTACAGCCATTGCGCGCAGTACGATTCTTTTATCCGATGCGGTCTATGAAGCCATCCAACAAGGAGGCATTAAAAAAGGTGATCCGACGCAAGTTGCGCAAATTGCAGGGATTATGGGAGCTAAAAAAACAGCTGATATCATTCCCATGTGCCATCCCATTATGCTACAGGGCACGGATTTCCAGTTTGATTATGAAAAAGCAGAGAATGGCTATGAGCTCCATATCCAAGCCACTGTTAAATGTAGTGGAAAAACGGGTGTTGAAATGGAAGCTCTCACTGCTGTGTCTGTCGCTGCACTAACTTTTTATGATATGTGCAAAGCCGTTGATAAGACGATGGTCATCAAAGAAACTTACCTTGTTGAAAAAACGGGTGGAAAAAGTGGCACTTTTGTGCATAAATAAACAGAAAAAATTCGGCATTATTGTGCCGATTTTTTTCTGTTTTTTTACACGCTACCCCCCAATATGAGACATTTCAATTTTTGACGTTTTCCTTTTTGCCATCGTTTGTTCATTGCGTTCATCTGAATAACGATCATTTCTTGTTTCCCAAACGTTCGAAATGCACTTGATGATGGCAGCATCATCTTGCCCTGAACGTAACAATTCCCTTAAATCCGTGCCTTCTGTTGCAAATAAACAAGTGTATAATGACCCTTCTGCAGAGAGACGAGCACGTGAGCAATTGGAGCAGAATGAATCCGTTACAGATGAAATGACACCAAGCTCACCTTGAGTATCTTGATACTGATAACGCGTTGCCACTTCTCCTTTATAATTGGGAGCTATTGGTTGTAAAGGCGTAAACTGATGAATTTGCTCAATGATCTCTTTTTTGGACACCACATCATCCAAGCGCCAGCCGTTTGAATTCCCTACATCCATATATTCAATAAAGCGTAGAATATGTTGTTTTTCTTTAAAAAACTGCGCCATAGTAACAATATCTTGTTCGTTTTTCCCTTTTTGAACAACCATATTAATTTTTACTTGTAAGCCCGCTTCTGCAGCCTTTTCAATTCCCTCTAACACTGGCAATACCTTGCCTCTATGACCATTCATCTCGAAAAAACGCTCATCATCAAGTGAATCTAAACTAACAGAAACTCGGGCTAAGCCTGCCTGTGCCAATGGCTGTGAGTATTTTTTTAATAACGAGCCATTGGTTGTTAAAGCAATATCTTCTACACCCTTTATGCGGTGAATACGGGCAACTAATTCGGGCAAATCACGACGTAGCAAGGGTTCCCCACCTGTAATCCGTATTTTTTTCACGCCTAATGAAACAAAGATTTTTACTAATCGTTCAATTTCATCAAAACTTAATATTTTATCAGACGGTAAAAATGCGTAATCTGGACCAAATACTTCTGCTGGCATACAATAGCGACAGCGAAAATTACAACGATCTGTCACGGATATTCTTAGATCTCTTAACGGTCTGTGTAATTGGTCTTGTAGATTCGTCATTTAATCTCCTTCTTTCAATTCATTAGCTGGTAATAGGATGCGTTGTGGATGTGTATAAATATTCAATGTCTGTTGACGAATAAAGCCAACCGTCGTAATACCAAGCTGCTCTGCTAATTGCAATGCTAATTCGGTTGGTGCTGATTTAGATAACACAATGGCACAGCCTATTTTGGAAACCTTTAGTAAAATCTCTGATGATATTCGTCCGCTAAAGACGATAATTTTATCTTCCATACGGATGTTGTTGCGTAGGCAATAGCCGTAAATTTTATCCAAAGCATTATGACGTCCAATATCCATGCGACTTAGGACCATGCCATTTACATCACAGAGTGCAGCATTATGCACGCCACCCGTTTTCTTAAAAATGTCGGCACTATCCTGCATCGCATGCATTAGACGGAAGCAATCCTCGGTCGTTATTTGCACATGGACTTGATCCATTTTTTTCGCTACTAATGCATCGTTCGTAAACACAAACCCTTGTCGACTCATCCCACAGCAAGACGTAATATAGCGCTTGTTTTGCGTCTGTTGGTAATAAGGATTAATATGCTTTGTTTTAATATGCACAAAGCCCTCTTTCTCTTGGTGCCAAATTTCCTCAATATCCTCAAAACTACGAATCACTCGTTCAGAAGCTAAGTAGCCAATAACCATATCTTCTACATACTCCGGTGTACATACCATCGTGACAAATTCTTGCTGATTAATTTTTACGGTCACAGCGTATTCTGAAACAATTAAATCATCCATTTCTGTCACTCGTTGTCCTTCAACACGCACAATTTTTCTTGTCATTGCTCGATCCATAAGGCATCCCCTTTATTCACTGATATGCTTTTCAAAAACAAAGACGGAAATCGCAAAATCCTCTTCAATTTTAATATCTGAAAATAAGTGAAGTAATTTGCTGCCCATCAGTTCTTCCATACCCTCTGGTGGCGATTGTCTATATAAATCTTGAATCATACTTGTTCTTGCAGCATGGACCATTTTCAGCCCTTCTGGTGTACTGGCAATAAATTTTTCTGTCGGAGTGATATTTCCGTATAGGGTAGATACAGCCATATTCTCTACAAAAACGGTATGAATACGCTCCGGACCTTTACCAAATACTTCCTTCCTTAACTTTCGAATCATGTCATTAAATTCGTGGATTTTTTTAGACATAGCAACGATTCTCCCATCATAATTAAACTTTTTTAGGCAAATGGTTATGTAGGCCACCCTTACAGTTTGTTAATGATATAGCAACTTTTAAAAAAATAAAAGAGAAAATACTTTTTGATAACAATTCTCATTTAATAAATTTTATGATAAATATTGTTCATTTTGAAGGAAAGGGCTATAATATGCATATCACAAATGGAATTAATTTATTTTGATCCCTATGTTACGATGTTGCATAGTGTTTTTAATAGTTGAATTCTATTGTTATTAAAAAATAAAAGTAGATTGAGTTTTTAGCAAGACCTGCTAAGAATTTTATCCACCATGAATTATTAGCATGTCTAGGACATGTGATTTCATGGTGGATTTTTTTATTTTTTCAAACCGAGACATGGATAACATGTTATGATCTAGCAATTTACCTATTTTGAGGTAGCTTCAAGAACCATTGGGAATTACAATGATAACAAGACAATCTTTTTCAACAATCACCAACTCGATTTGTTATTCCCTTTTGTCTTAAGCTGTAACATGTTATCCGATTCGTCTCAAAGTGCAAAAGGAGGAAGTTACCTTGACTCAAATTAATATTAATGGCGTACCGTATGAAGTAAAAGAAGGAGCTACAATCCTTGATACCATTAATCAACATGACATTCCGCATCCACAGATTTGTCATGTGCCCGCTGTTGACCCAATTGAAACATGTGATACATGTATCGTGGAAGTGAATGGCCAATTAGTTCGTTCCTGCTCTACAAAGGCAGTAGACGGCATGAATGTACTCCTAACTTCTGACAAAGCAAAAGCGGCACAAACAGAAGCGATGGACCGTCTACTTGAAAATCATTTACTGTATTGCACAGTTTGTGATAACAACAATGGTAATTGTGCATTACACAACACCGCTGAAATGATGGAAATCGAGCATCAAAAATATCCCTACCAACCAAAAGTTGAACCTCATGAAGTGGATATGTCCCATCCGTTTTATCGATATGATCCTAACCAATGTATCGCTTGTGGTCAGTGCGTAGAGGTTTGTCAAAATCTACAAGTAAATGAAACATTATCCCTCGATTGGGAAGCAGAGAGACCACGTGTCATTTGGGATACAGGCGTAGCTATCAATGATTCTTCCTGTGTAAGTTGTGGTCAATGCGTAACCGTATGTCCATGTAATGCCTTAATGGAAAAATCCATGCTTGGAGAGGCAGGATTTATGACTGGCCTCAAACAGGATATGTTAGATCCGATGATCAGTTTGATTAAGGAAGTTGAACCAGGTTATAGCGGTATTTTTGCCGTTTCTGAAGTGGAAGCTGCTATGCGTAGTAAGCGCACCAAAAAAACAAAAACAGTTTGTACTTTCTGTGGTGTAGGCTGCTCGTTCGAAGTTTGGACAAAGGGTCGTAAAATTTTAAAAGTACAGCCTTCCGATGGTCCAGTAAATGCGATTTCTACATGTGTCAAAGGGAAATTCGGCTGGGATTTTATCAATTCTGAGGAACGTATTACAAAACCACTCATTCGTAAAAATAATGAGTTTGTGGAATCATCGTGGGATGAAGCCCTGGATTTAATTGCAACAAAACTAGGTGGCACTCAACAACAATATGGTCCAGGTTCTGTTGGCTTTATCTCCTCTTCTAAAATTACAAATGAAGAGAATTACTTAATTCAAAAAATGGCCCGCCAATTATTTGGAACAAACGATGTCGATAATTGTTCTCGTTATTGCCAATCTCCTGCAACTGATGGTTTATTACGTACAGTTGGCATGGGAGGAGATGCTGGTACGATCAAAGATATTGCTAAGGCTGGACTTGTCATTATTGTTGGGGCTAATCCAGCTGAGGGACATCCTGTTTTAGCAACACGTGTGAAACGTGCACATAAATTACATGGTCAGAAATTAATTGTTGCTGATATTCGTAAGCATGAAATGGCAGAGCGTTCCGACATCTTTATGCGTCCAAAGCAAGGTACTGACCAAGTTTGGTTAATGGCTGTTACCAAATATATCATTGATCAAGGTTGGCATGATGAAGCCTTTATTCAAGAAAACGTCCTTCATTATGAAGATTTTAAACAAGTACTTGCAACCTATACACTTGATTATGCGCAAGAAATGACTGGTATAAGTAAAGAAACATTGATCGAAGTGGCTGAAATGATTCGTGATGCAGATGGGACATGTGTTCTTTGGGGCATGGGTGTAACACAAAATACTGGTGGCTCCTATACATCCGCGGCGATTTCAAATTTACTTTTAGCAACTGGGAACTATCGTCGTCCAGGTGCTGGTGCCTACCCACTTCGCGGCCATAACAATGTGCAAGGTGCCTGCGATATGGGGACACTTCCAAATCTACTGCCAGGCTATCAAAGAGTCACTGATGACGAGGCACGTGCAAAATTCGAAAAAGCCTATGGTGTCCCTATTCAACCACAGCCTGGTCGAAATAATATGCAAATGTTAGATGCGATTATGGAAGGGAAAATGAAAGCAATGTATTTAGTGGGTGAAGATATGGCACTCGTTGACTGTAATGCTAACCATGTAGATGAGGTGCTTTCACAGCTTGACTTTTTCGTTGTCCAAGATTGTTTCCTATCACGCACAGCACAATATGCAGATGTGATTTTACCTGCTGCGCCTTCGCTTGAAAAGGAAGGTACATTCACGAATACAGAACGCCGCGTTCAACGCCTGTATCAAGTATTACCAACACTTGGTGAGTCGAAAGCAGATTGGGAAATCTTGCAAGCGGTTGCTCGTCGTTTAGGAGCAGATTGGCATTATGATCACCCAAGTGACATTTTTGATGAAATGGCGAGCCTGTCTCCCCTCTTCTCACAAGCCAACTATGATGTTCTTGAAGGCTGGGGAAGCTTCTGTTGGGGTAGCCATGATGGTAAGGATACGCCTTTATTATATGAAGATGGCTTTAACTTCCCTGACAAAAAAGCTCGTTTTGCTTTAAATGATTGGGTGCAACCTGTTGAGTTTGAAGCACAATACGATTGTCATATTAATAATGGCCGTATGCTTGAACACTTCCATGAAGGAAATCTAACTAATAAATCGAAAGGTATTCAATCGAAAGTACCTGAAATTTTCGTTGAAGTATCACCAGAATTGGCGAAAGAACGAGGCATTGCAGATGGAGCCCTACTTCGTTTAGTGTCTCCATATGGTGCCTTGAAGCTAAATGCTCTTGTTACAGATCGCGTACAAGGAAACGAATTATTCTTACCAATGAACTCTGTTAGCAAAGATTCAGCCATCAACTTCCTAACTGGCCCTGCAGCAGATGTGAATACGTCAACACCAGCTTATAAACAAACAAAAGTACGAGTAGAAGTGCTAAAAGCAAAAGGTAAATCACCACTTCCTCGCACAAACCCACGCTATAAAAAGCGTCATCCTCAAAATGGTGTTGAGGTACAACGAAAATGGAATCGTCCTGGCTACGTTCACTTAACAACCATAAACGAAAGAGAGTGAGAGCATGGCTGTACCCATTACAGGTATTAAAAAACAACAATTAACGGAAGAACAACTAAAGGAACAAAAATTAGACAATCTAAAAGAACTGCTTTCTGAAAATGAAGAAACCGTCAATCAAGTGTTTAGTATTATGGCTGAATTAAATGATATCGGTGCATTAGAAGCAGCAATGAAGCTACTTGAAGCCAAAGAGGAAGTGGCCCATATTGCACTTGGACAATTAACACGTAAGCCTGTAACCAATATCATTAACAATTTAATGGGTGTTGCGGGAGCATTGACGGAGCTCAATCCTGAAACAACGACTAAGCTGATTGAAGGCTTAAATACAGGCGTAGATGAAGCAAGTAAAGCACTTGAATCGAATGAAAAGGTCAGTGCCTTTAAGCTCATGAAAATGATAAACGATCCAGATGTCAATCGTGCGCTCAATTTTGGGGTTCATTTCTTAAAGGGACTCGGCAAAGGCTTAAAAGAATAAGGTGGTTCCTAAATGTTAACAAAAGAAAATGTTGTAAACGCATTGAAACAGGTAAATGATCCTGAGCTACATCAGAGTATTGTAGATTTGAATATGGTGCGAAACATTCAAATACATGACAACCATATAGCGCTGGATATTATTTTGACCATACCAGGATGTCCGTTAAAGGCGAAAATACAGCAAGATGTGGAGGAGGCCTTACAAGCGCTTGGTGCCTCCACTGTTACCATTAGCTTTGGCTCTATGACAGATCAGGAGCGACGCACTTTAACCGCCTCTCTACAGGCAAAAAATGTGACTGAACAAGGAATGCCAAACATGCTACTGCCTAATTCTGGTGTTCAATTCATTGCCATTACAAGTGGTAAAGGCGGTGTTGGAAAGTCTACTGTAACAATCAATTTAGCGGTTGCACTTGCTCGTCTTGGCAAACGTGTAGGTATTTTAGATGCTGATATTTATGGTTTCAGTATCCCTGCCATGATGAAGATTGATCAAAAGCCTACCATGCTTGATCAAACGGCGATTCCAGTAGAACGTCACGGCGTACAAATAATGTCGATGGGCTTTTTTACAAATGACAACCAGCCTGTTATGTGGCGTGGTCCTATGCTCAATAAGTGGATTCGCAATTTCCTTGTCAACACGCTATGGGGAGATTTAGATTATCTCCTCATCGATTTACCACCTGGTACAGGTGATGTTGCGATTGATATGGCTGCGATGATTCCACAAGCTCAAGAAATCATCGTGACAACACCGCATCTTGCCGCTTCTCATGTTGCTTCTCGTGCAGGCTTGATGGCGCAACATACGAAACACAGGATTCTTGGTGTTGTTGAAAACATGGCCTATTTTGAAGGTGCTGACGGTCAAAAAAACTATCTATTTGGACAAGGCGGAGCCGAACAATTAGCAGATTTATTACAGACAGATGTAATCGCTCAAATTCCTTTTGCTCAACCTGAGGAAAATACAGGTTCCTCGATCTATGATGAAGAGTCGATAATCGGTGAGGTGTTTACTCATTTAGCAGAAGATCTACTCTATAAATAACCCTTGATTTGTTTTTTTACCATGCACTAATCTAAAAACTGATACAAATGAAAACACCTTTCGCTGAAATAAGGGGATAAGCATCCCGAACAATCAACGTGAAGGTGTTTTTTATGTGACCAAGAGTATGTTATTATATAGAAGAAAAAAATAAGATAAGCAAAAGTCCCCGCCAAACATTGCGTCTACATTTTTTTATCTTAGGCACACTTCTTCAGTCACATCATCTGTCAGAAAAAGTTACCTTGCATATAAATTAAGACTCTATAATTTGTATTATCAACAAGAAGTAAAAAAGGAATGACCATGAGCATGTCCCCTAAAGGCACAGTCAATCATCCCCCAATCGAGATGTTTTTGACCTAACCCTCGCTTAGATCCGAAACGTTCTATCATTCACTAAAACGAATACCATGATACGCTTTAATTTTCAAGTAATTTATCTATTACTAGCTTTGTTAAATTAGGCATTATTTCCATAGTATATTTCAATTCTGTTCTTTCATATCTATTATGTGCATCATATCCATATGGTCCAATATTGATTGCAGGGATATTTAATTCTCTAATGGCATCATAATTTACATAATGTTTAGTTCTCCAGCTAGGGTTATTGTTAACAACTGAATTCACACTATCTTCATCGACATTTATAGCCACGCAACTCATATCACAAATATGAGGGAAATAATTTTTTTGTACAATAGGCTTATCATAATGTGGTTGAACTTTTTCAACTGCATAATCTAAGGCGGTTAGTAAATTTTTTTCTTTTTCATTTTTACCAGTTACTTCTACACATGGTGAGTACAATGAAGAATAAAAAATAATGATTGCAGGACTCTTATCCTTGGTCCACTTCCAAACTTCTTCTACCACTCTTGCAGAAAACATGCGTACATCTAACTCTTTATTTTTTAATAATTCGTGTTTAAAATTTTTTATATGCTCTTTATAATTGTCCCCATATTCAACAATAATTGATTGTTCTAATTCTTCATAGAACAATACCCTCGTCTTCCATGGCAATTTTGTATATTCCTGCCCACTAATTTCGCAATATCTCTTATAATGATGATTTAAATTAGTTATTACATTATTAAATGCAATTTCAGCATGGACTTTTAACTTTTCTAACACATCTTTAGGTGACCATGATTGCACAAAGAAATTATAATATACATATGAAGCAAGAGCTGTCTGAACTGTATAAGTCTCTTTAAAATCAGTTTGCTTCAAACTTACAGGTGGCATTGGTGTTTCTCCTAACGATTTATCACATAGCTCTGGGTTATATGCAATTTGTCTAGTTAACTCCGCAGCAATATAGTTAGGGTCGATTCCTTCAAAACTAGAACCTACATGGCTTTCCACCCCAGTTATATAAAAAGAAGGGAGTAGCTTACCAACGCTTCCTTTATATATATATCTACTTTCATCCCCCTCATACTTAGGAGCAACAAAATCGGAGTTAATTAATGCCGCGTAATCAAACCCATGCTCTACTTTTAACATTTTTAAATCATTTAAACCAGACAATACGCCATGAGAACTATCCTCTTCATCGCATTCAGCAAAAAATACGATATTTCCATTCAGTTCCTCTGGGTGATCTGAATAATATTTTAATAGATAATAATGGCTTGCAACACCGCTCTTCATATCAAGTGTTCCTCTTCCAAATAACCATTCATTTGATTCTAAATGCTCTCGAACCAACGGCGGAACTTCTTCACCCTTTAACGCTTCATGCAGTTCATTAGGAAAACAAGCTTTCTCTTTCAAACTATTATAATCATCGATACCCACCGTATCTGTATGTCCCATTAGCACAACCGTTTTATTACTATCTCCTTTAGTCCCTTTTACAAATGCAAACACATTGTACCTTTCAACCTCATCATTAATTGTTCGTGAAGTAAACACATAATTAGGATTTTTCAGGAAATAAGGTAAATTAGAAATTGTTTTAGCCAGTGACTTTGATATGTTAATTTCCCCTTCGGTATTAACAATGCTTTCAATATTTACAAGTTCGTTCGTAACCTTTAATACTTCTTCATACGTTTTTAACATCTATCATCATCCCCTAATTAAAGATAATAATTATAAAACTTGTTGCAAAAACTTAATCGTTCTTTCTTGTTTTGGTGCTTTAAAAATTTCGACTGGCGAGCCCTCTTCAATAATTTTGCCATCTGCTAACATAATTACCCTATCCGCAACTTCCTTAGCAAAGCCCATTTCATGGGTTACGACGACCATCGTCATTCCGTCTTTAGCAAGGTTTTTCATAGTCTCTAAGACTTCTCCTACCAACTCAGGATCCAATGCTGATGTTGGTTCATCAAATAACATAACACTTGGATTCATTGCCAGTGCTCTAGCAATAGCAACTCGTTGTTTTTGACCACCAGATAGTTGTTCAGGATAGTAATTAGCTTTATCAGCAAGACCTACTCGTGTTAACAAATTCATAGCAAATTTAATCGCTTCCTCTTTACTTTGCCTTTTCACCTGAATTGGTGCTTCTATTACATTTTGTAAAACACTTAAATGGGGAAATAAATTGAAATGTTGAAATACCATCCCCATATTTTCTCTTACATGATTTAAATTAGTTCTTTTTACATCAATAATCTCATCATTAATGCTTATCGTACCTGAATCTAATATCTCCAAAAAATTCATACATCGTAATAAAGTGCTCTTCCCTGATCCACTAGCCCCTATTAGAACAACCACTTCTGATTTATTAATTTCAAGATTGATCCCTTTTAAAACCTCCAAGTCACCAAATGATTTAGAAAGCGATTTCAACTTTATCACGTTTTTTCCTCCTTCCAACATCCAGTCGACTTTCAAGTTTATTAAATAACAACGTGAATAATAAGACTAAAATTAAATAGTATATTCCCACAACAAAGTATGTTTCAAGAGGCATATAGTTGTATGCTTGGGTTGAAAGTGCATGGTTAAATAATTCTGACACTGCGATATAAGCTACTAAAGACGAATCTTTTAACCCTATGATAAATTGATTAGCTAATGCTGGAATAGCTCTTTTAAAACTCTGAGGTAAAATAATTCTTCTCATTGTTTTAAAATATGTCATTCCTAATGATCGACCAGCCTCCATTTGGCCTTTATCAATAGATTGAATGGATCCACGGAAAATTTCTGCAATATATGCTCCTGAATGAATTCCCAGCGCAATGGATCCTGCTGCAAAGTCTGATAAAGTAAAAATACTAGAAATACCATAGTATAAGAACATAAGTTGTACGATTAATGGCATACCACGAACAACAAAAATGTAAGCATTAGCAATAATTTCCAATATTTTTATATTGGATACTTTGAAGAAGGCAAACACTAACCCAATCACACAAGCAATAAATAAAGAAACAATTGTTAATTCAATAGTTAAAACTGTCGCTTTTAAAAACTCAATGCCATGCTTTTGGAATATAGATGTTACATTTGTTAGAAAATCCATATTAATCACCTAACCTCTTTTAAGTATGTGGACGTAAAAGACAAACACTCCTATAGATAGCTAAAATTAGATTTTGGTAGGGATTAAATAGATAGAATTTTCAATCTATTTAACCTACAATTTTAATAACTTTATATTTTAGAACAATTAATATCTATGCCTAGTACGTCTTTAGCATACTAGGCACGCTATTTTTAACAGTTATTCTAACAAGTCTTTCCCAAACCATTTCATACTTATTTCTTTATACGTTCCATCCTTAACCATCTCTTCAATCGCCTTATTAATCGCTTCTAATAAAACTTCATTATCTTTATTAATCGCCACTGCAATTTCTTCTCTTTTAATGACCTCTCCTAGGGCTTGAATCTTTAATCCGGATTCTTGCATGGCTGAAATACCTACAATTCTATCAGTAATTACTGCATCTAGCCGACCTGGTGGAAGATCTTGTAATGCATAGATTTCACTAGGGAATTCTTTGATTTTATCTGTATATTTCTTCGCATCTTCAACATACGTACTAGCTTGCATAACACCAATCGTTTTTCCCTTTAAATCTTCTACCGTTTTAATCTCATTATTTTCACTCGAGATAAATACTGTAGCACCTGAAACATAATAAGGGATTGAAAAGTCGACCTGTTTAGACCTTTCCTCGGTAGCTGTCATACTGCCAATAATGGCATCATATTTATTTCCTCGTAACCCTTGAATAATTGTTTCCCATGGATTTGTTACAGGATTTGCTTCTAGCCCAATCCTTTTTGAAATTTCTTTCCCTATCTCAACATCAAAGCCTACTAATTCTTGGTTTTCCTTATAATTTAATGGTTTGAGTAAACCACTCATTGCAAATGTTAACTTGCCATCCTTAACCAATTTCATTTCTGTTGTTACACTTTTATCCTGATCCTCATTTTTTGCATCCGCAGTAGCTGGAACTTGTGTATTTGTTTTATTTTCCGAACATGCCGCCATCAGCGAAATAACCAACACCAATAATAAATAGAATAAATTTTTCTTCATCAAATAACCCCTTCCATTTAATTAAGCTAGCTCTCCACCATCAATAGCAATTGTTTGTCCGGTAATATAAGATGACTCATCCGAAGCAAGGAAAGCATATAATGCTCCGACTTCCTTAGGATCTGCATGTCGTTTCAGAGGGATACCTTCATTTACAACTTCCAACATATCTGGTGTATACTCAGCCATTTGCATAGGGGTTAGTACGTATCCAGGACATATCGTATTAACTCGGATATTTGGAGCAAGCTCCAATGCCATTGTTCGTGCTAAAAGATTAACCCCTGCTTTTGAAGCATTGTAGTCAGCATAGAATGGATGTCCTGTCACTCCATTTGTAGACGCTGTCATAAGTATGACACCCTTGCCCTGCTCCACCATCATTTTTGCGGCTGCTTGTGAAGTATAAAATACACCGTTAAGATTAATGTTTAATACTTTACTCCATTGTTCAGGACTAATATCAAGAAACTTATTGCGAATGCTAATACCTGCATTCGCAATAAAAACATCTACACCACCTAAATCCCTCTTTATATTCTCAAAAACAGCGTTTACATTTTCAGGATTACTAACATCTACTACATAGCCTTTAGCAATTCCGGGATTTTCTTTTATCGACTGTTCAATACCCTCATTATTAATATCTAAAATAGCCACTATAGATTCTTCTTCTATAAAACGTTGTGCGGTGGCTAATCCTATACCACTAGCACCTCCTGTAATAACTACTCTCTTATTTTTTAAACTTCTATGATTGGTTCTCATTCAAACACCCCCCCTAATGGTTATTAATTAATACATCCTTTTTATTTTTCACCTTTTGTAGATATACCCTCCATGAAATACACCATTTAGAAGGCTCATCTAAATAGTCTGCTTCAATTAACTGATGAATTGTGCTATTTTGCGGTGCTGCTTTAACAATTTCTGGCGTTTCGTACGCTTCTTTAGAAATCTGCTCAAGCGCTTGAATGTATTCATCTAAATCTGCCTTAGAATAAGATTCTGTTGGTTCAAGTGTAAATGGTTGCGGAACAATATACGGATGATGACTAGTCCAGTAATGTAAACCAAAGTCAGTCATTCGGCGCTGTACATCCTCTGTTGTAACACCTGTTTCTTTCTCCAACTGCTCCCAACTATAACGAACTTGCTCTAATCGTTGCCCTTGTATATATGGCACACTTACACCTCGAATTTTTGATACTTTACTATACAGATAATTGTTATTTAATACGGCTGTTTCTGCCACAGCTTTAAGTCCATCTGTGCCTAATGCCCTAATCCAAGCATAAGAACGCAAAATCGTTTGAGCTACCCCATGGAATGATCGTACTTTTCCAATCGAATGCTCTAATTGATCATTTAACACATATTGGTCTCCCTCTTTTTCAACAATTGGGCCTGGCAAATAAGGCTTTAATTCTTCTGTGACCCCAAGAGCCCCTGTTGCTGGTCCTCCACACATGTGAGGTGCTGCAAATGTTTTGTGTAGATTGAAAAAACACATGTCAAAACCTGCTTCTCTTGCACGTGTGATTCCTAACAGTCCATTGGCATTTGCCTGATCGTAATAACAAATTCCACCAACATCATGCACTATTTTCGTAAATTCTTTAATTTTAGAATTATAAATCCCTGTATCTTCAGGGTTAGCTACAACAAAACCAGCTGTTCTTTCGGATACAACTTCTTTCAATTTATTAATATCCGGAAAACCATTTTCATCTGGATGAATAGTTATTATTTTATAACCTTTGACTACTGCGGTTGCTGCTTGAGAAGGGTGTGAGAAGATGGTTGTAATAATTTCATTACGTTGATCTGCCTCACCTTTTACTTCAAAATATTTGCGCACAATCGATGCCATAGCAAACAATGCTTGTGTACCCCCACTTGGTTGGAAAGAGAAACAATCCATCCCCGAAATCTCACGCATCGCTAAGTCCAAATTGTGAATGATTTCTAGCATTCCTTGGACAGTACTTCCCTCTTGTAAAGGATGTAATTCCATTATTTTAGGATTACGAATAAGCAATTCATTAATTTTTGGAATATACTTCATCGTACAAGTGCCTTGTCCAATTTCAACATTAAAATCAGAGCCTAATGTTTCTTGCGATAGCCTTACATAATGTCGTAACACACGTGCTTGACCTATTTCTGGTAAATTCGGTTTATTTGTTCTTTTCATTTTCTGAGGTAAGGATGAAATACCATCCCCGACTGCTTCTACAATCTCATTTGAAGGTTGCGGTACTTCTACTCCGACTTCTCCTGATTGATGTAACTCAAAAATGATAGGTTCATTCCATTTAGCTTGATGAAAATCTTTATTTACATTCTCTCTTAGAATCTTATCCACGTTAAAACTCCTTTCTCCCTATTTAATATCCAACAATTGTAGATAAAGCATTGACTAACTTATCAATATCCTCTTTAGTGTGAACTTCAGTTACACAATAAAGTGCTGTTTGACCGTATTCAGGAAATTCCAACGATAAGTCTTTACCACCGAAGATTTTTTGCTCAAGTAACCGTGAATTGATTTCTTCTACTGTTAATCCTGTATCGTTAAAATCTATAATGAACTCTTTGAAAAATGGAGAGGTAATTCTTGAACCCCGAATATTGTTAATAGAATTCAATTGCATTACTGCATACTGACTGTTTTGCATAATGGCTTGACCTAACTCGTACATGCCATTTGGCCCCATTAATGATAAATACACACCTGCTGTAATTCCCCAAAGAGCTGTTTGTGTGCCTACAGACTCCTTACCGTTTTCTCTATCTGCAAAGGACGTACGATCATAGGCAATGTCACCAAAACCATATTCACCTTTCTTTACAGTCGGAATAATACCGAACAATCGTGATGGATATTCATTAACAAATTTTGGATCATTATATGTTGCAATAAATCCAGCTTGCCCTCCACTATAATTCATGTGCATACCTAATGGTTGAAGATCTCCACATACGATATCGGCTCCATATTGACTTGGTGGTGCCAATACCCCTAGGGAACTTGGATCAACTCCTACTATCATAAGTACGTCATATTTTTTAGCAAGTTGTGAAATTTCCTGACCTTGCGACTCGATAAAACCTAAATAGGATGGATTTTCAAAGTAAATAGCTGCAACTTCATTTGACAACTTTTCTTCTAAATCGGCTAAGTCCATTAATCCTGTATTAAGATTGAATTTTATTCCTTCAAATGATAACTGTGGTGTACCATAGTTTGTAATAACTTTTCTGCGTTCGGGAGAAAGTGTATTAGCAAGTAATATTTTCGTACGCTTTGTAATCCGACTCGCCATACGAATCGATGTAGATGCAGCTTGGGCCCAATCGAATGTAGGAACATTCACTACTTCCATATCCACAAGCTCCGCCATTAAGCTTTGATATTCAAATAATGCTTGAAAGCGTCCATGATCCTCATAAGGCTCTCCTGCATAAGCTGTTAAAAACTCTGCACGTTGATTCACTTCATCACATACGGCTGGTATGAAGTGTTGCCAGCAACCAGCTCCTAGAAAATTAATATATTCATTGGTACTTATATTTTTATTTAAAAGACCCTCAATATGGCGTCGTAACTCTAATTCATTTAAAGCTTTTGGAATATTCATGGTACCTTTAAAATGTAAATCCTCTGGAATACACGAATAAAGTTCCTCAACGGATTGAACACCAATTTCATCTAACATTTCTTGCTTTACCTCAGATACCATATTGGGGATATATGGATGGACCTTTTTACTCATTTAATTTGCCTCCCTCTATAATTATTTTTAGGCTAAGCCGCCACCATCAACTGTTAATGTCGTTCCCGTAACCCAAGCAGATAAATTACTTGCCAAGAATAGTACCCCTTTAGCAATATCTTCAGGTGTTCCTAATCTTGCTAACGGTCTATCAACAGCTGAACTACGTAAGAAACTTGATTCATCTATATTTAATTGTTTTGCTTCTCCACGAAGTAATGGCGTATCTGTATCTCCAGGACAAATGCAATTTACGCGAATATTTTCTGGACCATGATCAATAGCCATAGCCTTTGTTAAATTTACAACCCCTGCTTTTGCAGCACAGTAAGATGCAGCTTTGTCTCCACCTTTGATTCCCCACCCAGAACCAGTATTAATGATACTGCCACCATTTCCTCTCATGAGTGGGATTAAGTATTTCGAAAGTAGATAGACCCCTTTTAGAGAAACATTAATCACCGCATCCCAATCCGCTTCCTCTAAATCCACTACCGTTTTTCTACGGATAATGCCTGCATTATTAAAAAGCACATCTACTTTTCCATATCTCTTCTGTATAGAATCAGCCACACTTTTGCAATCTTGTGTATTCGTTACATCACATTTTAAAAACTCAACATCTAAACCAGCTTCTTGAAAGCTTTTTTCTGTATCCTTACCTTTTTGTTGATCAATATCTAAAATCACAGTTTTAGTTCCCAACTCACTTAATAATTTAGCTGTTGCAAGGCCAATTCCTGAGGCACCTCCCGTAATCACAGCCACCTTACCTTCCAATTCAAAATAATCTACCAAATAAATCTTCCTCCTTTCCTTTGCTTACTATATATCTAGCAAAATACGTGCCAAGTGTAGAAACACAAATCCATTTACCATTTTAATCTACAAAATATCAGAAATTTCTGATGTTAAAGGGTTTTCAAAATATGTATCGTAAAAGATTCAGCAATATACTAAATTTCCTTTTGCCATATTTGTCAATTCCGTTGTCACTTTTGTCATTAAAATCAGCCATAAAAAAACACAAATACCTAGGAAGTTCATTTTAAATTCCCCATTAAGGAGTTGAGAAATTTAAAAATCTCTAAAAGCAAGGTATTTGTGTCAAACTTAAACTATAAATTTACACTTTTTAGTTTTCTATAAAGCGTTCTTGTACTTATGCCTAATTCTTCAGCAACACGTTCTTTTCCAGCAGTGTCATTTCCATATATAGAGAGCATTTGGTAAATGACCTCCATTTCTGTATCTTTCAATATATTAGAATTGCTATAAAGATTTTGTGCTTGATTATTCTCGATGATATATTTCGGTAAGCTTTCCCTTGTTAATTGTAAGGAATTCTCCATTACCATACTGTACTCTAATACATTTTCTAACTCTCTTATGTTCCCTGGCCAAGAGTATAATTTCAATTCCTCCAAAAATTCCTGCGAAAAATCTTTAATAAATTTCCCTGTTTTATGCTGAATCTTTTCAAGTAACTTTACAATCAAATATTCTATTTCATCTGTTCTTTCTTTTAAAGGAGGTAATGTTAAAGGGATCACATTTAGTCGATAATATAAATCCGAACGGAACTCACCTTTTCTCACCATATCTTCTAAAGGTTTATTTGTCGCAGCAATAATCCTGACATTTACTTTTCTAGGCTCAATTGCTCCGACTCTATAAATAAGCCCATCTTGCAAAACTGTTAATAGCTTCGCTTGTAAATGTAATGGTAATTCTGTAATTTCATCGAGGAATAAAGTACCTTTATCTGCTACTTCAAAATAGCCCATTTTCCCTTTTCTTCTAGCCCCTGTAAACGCCCCTTCATCATAGCCAAATAACTCGCTTTCAAACAAGTTTTCTGGAATGCTTGCACAATTCAACTCTATAAATTTCCCTTTGTGTGTAATGCTATTTGAATGAATATATTTCGCTAATAAACTTTTCCCTGTTCCCGTCTCTCCTGTTATGACAATTGAAGATGGGCTATTTGCAATACTACTTAACTTACTCTTTATAAGTTGTAAGTGAGGTGCGTTGCCTAATACATATTTCGTATCAAATCCTTTTTTATGTTCAAGCAATAAATAGGATCCTTCGTTGTTCAGGGCATTCATAATCATATCTCCCAACCGAGCTAACCAATACTGATATTCCTTCGGCTCAGATGAAAATTTTTTCTCCCCCTCATCTGTAAAACTGACAAATGTCAAATATCCGAAGTGACGATCTCCTTTTACTAAATTCATTAGCATTTCCACTTTAGATGGACAGTTATTTTGGAACCTACAACCAGAACACACTTTCATTTGACCAGGTTTTTGTAAATATTGAACAGATTTAGAATAATACTTCTGAAAGAACGGAAGGTGTACCTGTATCCCTTTTTGCTTTCTATATTCTTCCGTTGCTATAAAAACTTCACCATTCGAAGTGAAATAGGCCATTTCCAATTGTAATAGTTCACCAAAGGCATCCAGCATAGATTGCACTAATTTTTCGGCATTCAACATGATATTCCCCCCACAAAAATCGAAAAAGTAATATAGCCAATTTGTTTATAGTGAAAATAGCTCGTAATAGTCCATAAAATAGTTAATGGATTAGGTTTTATGAGAATTACACCTTTTACGGAAGTTTAATTATCTTATCTTTTTTAATTCGCCAAAAGTTACATCTTACCTTTATAATTTTCTTCAAGGATTATAGAGCATGAAAAAAGCCATGCAAAATTGAATTGCCCCATAAAAGTTAAACAGAATATCTAACTTTAAATGGGGCATTCCATGACTGGGTAGCTAACATTTATAACTATGTCTATATTCTATATCATCCTCTAAATTAGAAGTTTATCTCATTCAACAACAGCTATTTATCTTTATCTGCTTTCCTACTCATTGTAAGAACTAGTTACCTTTAAGCATTATGTTTTTTTACTAAATATCTGATCCAATATAGACAAAATTTGTAGATTAGATAATAATAACATTACATAGAGAAAATGAGGTGATTCCCTTGAAAATGAATTTAAACGTCTCACAACAAATTACTCAAACGTTGACAACTGAACTCATTCATCAATTGGAACTACTACAATACTCCAGCTCCGAATTAGAACAACATATTTATGAGAAATCAAATGAAAATCCACTATTAACTGTTATTGAGAAAAACATGAATCACACAAAGGATATTGTAGACCTTGCCACAATGTCTATAAAAGGTATTCAACCTAAGCAAAAGCAACAGTATGATTTCATTCAAACTCGGCTAACACAGCAACATTCATATATTACCCAACTACTCGATCAAATACCTTTACATCTAAGTCTTACACAACACGACAGAGAAATTTTAAAATATTTCATACATAACCTCGATGAACATCTATTTTTAAATGTAGATTTATCCAAAGTTGCTAAATCATTTAACATCTCTTTAGACCATATAAATACACTGTTAGATCTATTACAAACATTCGAACCTCTTGGCGTTGGCGTTAGAAATATGAAAGAATATTTATTAATTCAAATTTACAATGATATAGAGGCCCCACCATTTGCAGCTCCATTCATTCAACATCATTTAGAACAAGTAGCTAATTTATCAATTAAATTGTTAAGTACAACTTACGACATTTCAATAGAAGAAACTCAAAGAACAATACAATATATACGAAACCTAAAACCCATTCCAGCTTCATTGGATAATAATGCTACTAGCGTGTATATTATACCTGATATAATCATTAGCAAATTGAATGGGGAATGGATAATAGAACTAAATAATCGGTTTTTACCTAAAATAGAAATTAATCAAGATTACGTAGATCTATTAAAAGAGTCCGTTGAAGATTATGCCTATTACCAACAATGCATGAACGATATTATAGCTTTAACACAAGGAATAGCTCAACGTGATAAAACTTTATACAGCCTGACACGATTACTGCTTGATTTACAAGCTTCATTCTTTGAACATGGAATAAAAGCCTTATCTCCTATGCGTTTAAAAGATGTTGCACAAGCATTAAATATGCATGAATCCACCATAAGTCGTGCGGTTAAAAATAAATTTATCCGTACAGCACATGGAATCTTTGCACTCCAGTCTTTATTTACAAAAGGAATTATCAACGATTCAGGAAAGCTTGATTCTGTGTCCTATATAAAAAGTCGCATTAAAAAATTGGTAGAAAATGAGAATAGAAAAACTCCTTTATCAGATCAACAACTAACTGAAAAATTAGAAACTGAGGGTATTCGAATTTCACGACGCACAGTTTCAAAATATCGTAAAGAATTGAACATAGCCAATTCATCTAAACGCATTTATTTATAAAAAACTTTATTATCAGTTACTTATTAAGAGGTTAAAGACAAAATAAATACCCTTCATTATGGGATTGACTGTCTCAAAAACGACTGTCAGTTCCCAAATGAAGGGTTTTTTCGATTACTTATAACCAGCCTTTTGTAACACCTGCATGAAATAAAAACGATACGTATTTTTTACAAATGTCTCTAGGGGTAGCCCTACATTCACTTGATATTTTGTAAATATAAAATAAAATCGTTTATCCCACTTTAGGCGTAATAACTCTCCTGCTTCTTCGCCATACTTCATCGTAAATTCTTCCATCAAAGGCTCGATCATCTCATAACAATAATCTTTTAAATGGGCCAGTGCTTCCATATCCTTGTCCCTTTGAAAGCGTATAATCCACTCTACTAATTGCTCATCCATATTCGCATGCCGTCCTTTTAATCAGAGTTTCTTCCTATTAAATTATACTCCTTTTTTGGCGAATCAAAAAAAGAACGATTTTTCCAGTAGATTTCACTCATCAATAGGACGATTCCAACGTAGATGATAGTGAACAGACCTCTTTTTCATTTGTTTGTCCAATACCAGTAATTTATCACCAGCTTGAATAACATAGCTATTCTCTAAAGTCCGTACAGCGGGCTGTTGCTGCTGGGAATTAATGATGCCAATATTGCTTTCCCACAATATTTGATGTTTGTTCATATCATAGAGCAATAACATGTGTTCAGCACTTTCTCGCTGTGTTTGCCTATATGAAACAAGAGCCGTTTTTTCTATGATATCTACATCCACCACTTTTGGTTGTAAATTTTCATAGGCTCGAATGGCTGGCTCAGTTAGGACAGCTTGACTAAAATCTCGAATACCCTGATAATTCTCTACAGGCTGTGGATGTGTGGCAAAATATCCTGGCAACTCTGTCTCGATGAAAAAACGGGCAGATAGGTAATCTTGAGCCTTCGCATCCTCACTTAATGTTTTACCATCAAAGCGATAGAATTTGCCATCGACCCCTTCCAAATATAAATTGTTCTCTAGGACAGCCATTTGATGTGCGTTATTGCTCAATATCGCTATTAATGACGGATGGTGCGTTCGAAAATCTTTTTCAGAAAGTATTTCTTTGCCTGTTTCCATATCTACCAGTGATAATTGACCAAATTCATCATCACGATGATGGACAAGAACACCACCCATAAATTCCCCGAGCAGTGTTTCTTTATAGGAAGCTGATTTTGTCCATTGCTTTTCACCTGTTTGTAAATTCACAGCTACTAGGAGATGGTGCGCGATTACATGTGTAATACCATTCGATGTCCCATTATTTTCTGAGCCTTGCACCATTTGAACAGCAATGCTTTGTGAATCATCCGTATAAATCGGAGAATCTGATTTGATGGGAAAGCCTCTCCCCGCTAAGCCAAAAACAATCATTAATAGGTTACTGACCAATAAAAAAGCAATGAGCAAAATGCTAGAAGTAACGAGTCGTTTTCGTTTCATGACGATAAACATTAACAGTAAAAATCCTATGCCTAGCACGATCCAGAAAAAAATATCGTGGGTGAGCCAACCATTTAAACGCCATGAATAGATATATCGTTGTAGAAATTGTTCCACTTCTCTACCCCCTCAAACAACGATTAACTAAAATCTGAATAAAGCACATAACGGTCACATTCCAAGCATTGAAATAAATATCCTTGATGATGCCCATTGTTCATTAAGGATGCGGAAAGTTCTTCTTTTGAAAAGCCGGTATAATTATCAAATTGATCCTCAATTCCTAGCTCTACTAAATCACGCCAACCAACATAGCCGATAAACGCACAATAGTCAGAGCAATGTGCCACCCAATTATTGCCCTGCCAGCTTACATAGCCAGGCGTCCGAAAGAGCACTTCCTCCGCAAACTTGGGATTCGTAACCTGTTCATCATCCATTAAGTCTTGCTGGAAAGAACCATCATATTTTTGAGCTGCTTCCCCGCTATGGATGCAGGAAGGACAAAGATAATCTACGTCCTCAATTGCATAAATACCACCAGTATAATAAACATCCACTTCTTGCTCGCAACAATCACATACAACGATTTCATCTGTTTCAAAAATTTCAGCCTCAAGAGGGTTTGGTAGATATTTAAACGTTGGAATTTTCGTTTTAAGTTGCTGATGGTCTCTAATTTTTCTTGGTAGCAGAGGATTCACCGTAATTGGTTTATCTATGTAGGTCTGGAGAACGCCATATTTTTTCAGATCCTTTTTATCGTCTTTATTCATAATGACAGTAAATAACTGATATGCCTCAGGATACATCCTAAGTAAACAGTAAACCTCTACTAATATCCTTAATGTTTCTTCTGTTTGTTGAACCTGCTTTAATTGATCTTTAAAAATATGCATTTGATTAATGGTTATCGGATTGGAAGGATTAAATTTTTGTCTTAGTTCGTGCCATTCTTCCACAATCGTCATAAAAAATAAGCCTCCTTCTCACTTGCTATTTGGCAAATGAATAATCTTTTATCAGTTGGCAGATTTCCACTTTATAGTTTGCGTACCATTTGTCTTTACCCAATTGTTGTGCTGTTAAATGCTTAGTATTGTCTTTCCATGCTTGGATAGCCTCTAGCGATTCCCAATAAGACACTGTTATGCCCTTTCCTTCCTCATTTCTAACACTTTCAACACGAATGAAGCCAGGCTGTTGCTGTGCTAAGGCATCGATTAGGTCAGCCATCTTGCCATAGCCATCCCCATCTTGCTCAGTTCTTTGCGATGTAAAAATCACTGCATAATATGTTTCCATTTATTTCTCCTCCTCCATTACTTTTATTGTAAACCATAATGACTTTGACTAAAATCTAAATATAGGACACTGAAAGGATTGTGACAGAATGGGAATTAATCCAAACATGGCAGAAATAGCGGCACTTCTTGGTGAAACATCAAGGGCAACCATACTTGCTAGTATGATGGACGGTCGTTTTCATACGGCTAGTGAACTAGCTTATATGGCTGCCATCAAACCACAAACTGCTAGCTTTCATCTTGCTAAATTAGTAGAAGGAAAGCTGATAAAAGTTGAAAAACAGGGCCGTCATCGTTATTTTCAATTGGCTGGTGAGGACATTGCTCATTTTTTAGAGTCATTCCTAGCCATCTCTCCACCACCTGAAGTACGTTCATTAAAGCAATCGAGCCAAATCAAGTTATTACAGGATGCTAGAACTTGCTATGATCACCTTGCTGGTAAATTGGGTGTCCAATTAACGGAATCAATGCTGAAGGCAGGCTATCTTACATTGGAGGGTAAACAATTTGTCCTGACAGATGAGGGCACATTATTTTTTACGACATTCGGAATCGATTTAACTGCTTTAAAGAGAAAACGACGATCCTTTTCTCATGCCTGTTTAGATTGGAGTGAACGGCGTTATCATTTAGCTGGTGCATTAGGCTGTGAGCTATTAAATCAATTTTTCAACCTTGGTTGGCTTTTACGCGTTCCCTCTATTCGCGCCATTAAAGTGACGGAGAAAGGGAAAATAGGCTTTAAAGAGATCTTTCATTTAGATTTGTAAAATAGGAAAGGGCACGGAGTTATCTCCTAGCCCTTTTCTCTACTAAAAGTACGGTTTACTAAATAAATGCCCATGATGATGAGTAAGCCGCCAACCATTAGTGATGGTTTTAACGGTTCATCCAATAACACCCAGCCTGTTAATACGCCAAAAAAAGGAGCTAAAAATAAATAGGCACTTGTTTTCCCTGGATCACTATTTTGCAGAAGATAATACCACCCTGCAAATTGAATGATGGAGGAAAAAATACTAAGCCACAATAGAATAAATAACGATTGTGGGTTCACAATAAAAAATGGCTGTTCTAACAATAAACTTCCTATTAATAATAGTAAGCCACCAAACAGCATCTGATAAGCAGATAAAACCCACGTATCAAATAACACGCCCCATTTTTTCACTAACAGGGTGGCAGTAGCCCAAAAAATAGCTGATAGCAAGCCAAAAAGGATCCCTACTTTCAAATCAACTTGTGCCCCCATCGTAATCATCACCCCGATTAAGCCAAATAAAACCCCTATCCATTGATAGAAACGGTAGCGCACTTTCATGAAAATGGTGGCAAAAATCACAACCAGTAATGGGTTTGTAAATGTTAAAATAGAAGACTCACTTGCCGTGATGGTGCGTAGACTTAAAAAAATACACCCCATCACACCTGCCGTTTGAAAGAGCCCGATCATGCATAACTTGAACCACTCCCTCCTTGTAATAGGATGGGGTCTCTTCAAGATGATAACAACGATCGCCATGATTATACCAGCCAATATAAAACGAAGTGCAGCCAATAATAAAGGCGAGGCATACGGTAAGCCTAATTTAACAATGGCAAATGATGAACCCATTAAAAAGGTCGTTACTACTAATAAAGCAATAAATTGATAATTTTTCATCCAATAGCTCCTTACCTGATAGAATAATTGTTCTACGTCCATTATAATCAGGAAGTATTTCAATACTCATCGAAGTATGGATTACAACTCGATTGAAAAATTTTATAAGCTTTCCTTAGGAAGAAATTAATGAAAGGAATAGTCTTTAAAAAATCTTACCTCCAAAAGCAAAGAGGTAAGATACTATGGATTATTTATTTTGCATAAACGATCTGACGTTGTCTGCGATGTCCTGCGATTTTGTATGGTGTAAGTAATGATCCCCATCCAATGTGATTACTTTGCCATAAACTGAATGTTTGACTTGTTCTTCATGAAGCGGTATCCAGTTCTTTTCAACTCCACCACTTTTTGCTTGGACAAATAAGAGAAGCGGTAAATCTTTAGGGAATGTAAGATTTTTTGCTGCTGTAAAATTTTCGCTTATATATTCTAATTCATTTGAAGTACTTGTATTATAAAAGTTTTTGAGTGTAATCATCCTAATTTGCTCTTTTGTGTCATCATCATACGGAAAACCTGCATAGGGATCATCTGAAAATTTTATAAGAATTCTTGCAATCCCTGATTTTTTTAGAAGTTGTAACGACTTGATTGGAAACTTCGTGTCCATACCATCCTGTGTAGGGACACTGCTATCAATTCCGACAAATCCAGTTACCTCATTCGGATATTTATTAACATAATCGAGTCCATAGATGCCTGCTATCGAATGGCCCATTAGCATATACCGATCAATCTTTAACTCCTGTAAAGCTTCATGAATTTCACTAACAATATTCTCTGTGCTTCGTTCTTTAGCTGTATCCTCACTTAAGCCATAGCCAAATGGCTCTATTGAGACGATCTTATAATAGGGAGCTAGTTCATCTATCAATGGCTTAAAATCAAGCGTCGGTGCTGCAGTCCCAAAGCCTGGTAGTAATACGATGGTTTCAGTACCCTTTCCTTGAATAGTGACATTCATCTTTTCCCCATTAACGGAGACGAGCTGACCATAGGGTTCTATTTTTCCTTGCTCTATTTTGTTGCAAATAATGTTTATTGTAAAAACAATGAGAAGTAATCCCACAATTGTTACACCTAGGACTGCCATTGATTTCAGTAAAACACGCATAAATTTTTTCATGTTTAATGCACGAGGGGGATTCACCTTTACTCGTGCCTCCCTCCTTTACTACGATTATTCCAGCTACTTTTGAGCTGTTAGTGTTACTATAAAGGAGAGAGATGTCTTACGCATGACGACAAGATGAACACAAGATGAACAACAAAAAAAATGTTACGACAAACATTCTCTCTTTAATTTAAGGTGATAGGTAATCTGACAATCATTGTCGTCCCGTATCCAAGCTCACTCTCGACTTCAATTTCTCCTCGATGTAGCGAGACGATTTGCTTTACGATAGCAAGCCCCATCCCACTGCCTTCATACTTATGACTATGGGAACGATCAGCCTTGAAAAACCGTTCGAATATACGTTGCTGATTCTCTAAAGAAATCCCAATGCCTCTATCCGCTATTCGGACTGTCACATGATTTGCACTTTGCTTCATGCTGATCTCAATCGTATCATTAGCATTTGAAAATTTAATACTATTCGTAAGAATATTTGTCCATACCTGATGTAATTGATCGTAATCAGCCATGAGGCGAACAGCCTTCAACTGAAGCTCAAAATCAATATTACGAGAGGACCATTGAGGCTGGAGGGAGACTATGACACGTCTAATTTGTTCATCTAGACTGAACGTATCGAGAAGCATTGGCTGTGTCTTTGATTCTAGTAAGCTCAGCTTTAAAAGACTATCACTCATCTTAGACATTCGATTGGCCTCTGAAATGATGATATCAAGATAACGGCGTTTCTCGTCATCCGTTACATCGACTTGTTTCAGTGCTAATGCGTAACCAGAAATGGAGGTAAGTGGAGATTGCACCTCATGAGACACATTTGATACAAAATCCCTCCTCATTTGCTCTAGCTGCTGTAACTCCTCCGCCATGTCTTCAAAGCTTTTAGCCAACGTACCTAACTCCCCCGATTGCTTAATATTTAATTCGACATTGAAATCACCACCAGCAATATGTTTAGTTGCTTGTGTTAGTTTTTTGATTGGCTTGACTAAAAACATCGCTGCAACTAAAAACACAACGCTTCCAATAACAAGGGCATAAGTAGCAAAATTCAAAATCAACTTAATGGAAAAAGAGGTTGAAGGTAAAGAAATCGTTTGGATAAACATCGCTCTAGTTCCCATTTCTGTTGTTAGAGGTATGCCGACAAATATTGATGAAATACCACTTGGAATTACTTGAATGACCTCTCCATCCAGTACAGCTTGTACTTGTTCCATTGTTACAGGGGCTAACTGATTGCCATGAAGCTTTCCGTAAGACGTAAACTGCCCTGTTTCTTCATAAATGCGAATATGATAGGATTCAAGCTGATGCATATCACGTATAAAACGATCTGCTTCATGATATGGCAATGTGTCAAAAATTTGTACCATGTCTTGTCCAAAATTTAGTAAGGGAATTTGTAAGCTTTCATTTAATTTATCTTTAAATACCCATGTTGCCATGAAAAAAGAGATAA
Organism: Lysinibacillus sp. G01H; assembly: GCF_028872195.1. Taxonomy (NCBI): domain Bacteria; kingdom Bacillati; phylum Bacillota; class Bacilli; order Caryophanales; family Bacillaceae; genus Lysinibacillus; species Lysinibacillus sp. G01H. The sequence continues at coordinate 2,706,227 of NZ_CP118397.1, forward strand.
CAGTTCCCCCAATGACAGCAACTAGAAAGATTAAAACGACGCGTGTATATAAAGATTTAATCATTCCTCAACCTCAAGCCTATAGCCCAGACCCCTTATTGTATCGATATGAAAATCAGTGATGGTGTTGAAGCGCTCACGCAGGCGCTTAATATGTACATCGATGGTTCGATTATCTCCCACATAATCAATCCCCCAAATTTGGTCGATCAGTTGTTCTCTTGTATAGACTTGTCCAGGTGTTTCTGCAAGCTTATATAATAATTCAAATTCCTTGAGTGGTAGTGAAATAACATCTTTTCCTCTCATTACTTTATAGGTCTGACGGTCCAACGTGACTTGACCAAGTTGAATGGTCTGCGAATGGCCAATTCTGTAGCGCTTTAAAAGTGCCTTTACACGTACAGTTAGCTCTAACGGATCAAATGGCTTTGTTAAATAATCATCCGTTCCAAGCTCAAAGCCCTTCACTTTTTCCCATGTCTCCCCTCTTGCAGTCAGCATCAGTAGAGGAAGATCCATATTCATTTTGCGGAGCTCCTTACATAGTGTCCAGCCATCCATCGTTGGCATCATAATATCCAGTACAACAAGATCAATAGGTGCTGAGCCGTAGATGGCTAATGCTTCTTTACCATCTCCTGCCTCCATTGTAGTGAACCCGTCTTTGCGCAGAAAAAGGCAAACAAGTTCACGAATGTTCGCATCGTCATCCGCAACAAGTATCGTTGGCATACATTCGTTCCCCTCTTTTCGAATCTATTATTCACCCACATTATACTATATAATTTCTTTACTTCTCCCCTACCACACCTCACGATTAATTGCTGTGTCCTAAAAGTAAAAAACCACTTCCTAAAAAAACATAAAGGAAGTGGTTCTAATCAAGCAATTAGCTTTGCAAACCATGCAACGTAATGAGCCCCTGGAATCAATAATAACTGTGCCACAATGGTTCCTAAAAATCTGGAAAACATCATCATAACAGACATTCTTTTTAGGTCTAGATAGCTTCCTCTCTTATTGATCACATCATCTGCTAGAATGGATATTTTCGGGTCAATAAATAGGATTAATAGTATCGTTGCAATGCCATTAATTAATCCAGATGCCATAACAGCAGTAGTCTTTAATTCTGGTACTAATAATGTGGCATACAATGCAGATAAAACGCCAATCGTATAGATAGCTGTAATGACAATATTGATGACAAATAATTTAATCGGTATATCCTGTAGACGAATGCCTTTTAAATAACTAAAATTTGGTGTATGAATATGCTTAATCCCCCGTCTTACATAGTCAAATGTAAAGCCCTTTTTCAATAAAGACGGGATTGAACCTCTTTCCTCAGCCAAATGAACGATAGCCCTTGAAAAAATGGCTACAAAGGTGGGGATAAGTAAGATTCCTACTATTGTTCCAAGCGAAGCCGCTCCAATAATTAGTCGAAATTGATGCTCTACAAATGTCATCGCATTAACCGTGGGTGCTGTATCAACAAGGCTCCCTGTAAATGGTTGTTGCATCATATTTGCTAACCTCGACACCATGACCATTACATTAAAAAGAGATAAAGCCGATGCTAGTAATTTGACACGTGCTCCTGATAAACGTACGGCATAGGCAAGCGTTTCAATCGCATGAATGATTAAAATAAATAAAGCAATCATGATTAATTTTTCTGTTATTAAATCCACATATGTACCTACTCTTCGCTTTCTAACGATTTAATATTGTAACGCTTATTCAATAAAATAGTTCCAATTGAAAAAATGTGATGTCAACGGTAGAAAATGCAATTTTAAAAGGCGAGGGTTTGATTTCGTTCCGCCAGTGTCCTTTCCAGGGCGTTCGCTTTAGGGGTCTCCTCTGTGTTGCTGACTCCTCTCCAATCAACCATTCTACAAAAGTGTCTTTTCCTCTTTCATACTGGCAGTAGTGAGAAGTGATGAGTGACTACCCTCGCCATAAAGAGTAGTGAACACCTTTGTTTTATTCGATAAATTTTTCTAAAAAAGAAACATTTTAATGGGTTGGAGTGGAAGGCTACTTGAATCTTCTGGGATAGCGATACAGGTAAACCTCTAAACGGAGCTGTGTTCGCCAAAGAAGTAACCTGCACGGAAATCCATTTTCACCTTTTACAACAATTCTATTGATGGTTTTGTTTTTCAACACTATGAAAAAACTTACCCTAAGAAAGGGTAAGTTTGTTGCTTTACCATCAATTTTAATCGATCATCCTGAGACATCTCTGCCGTCAGCAGCGTTGCTCCATCCACCCCAAGATAATCATGCGGATTCCACCAAGCACGTAAAGAATCTTCCCCGAAGTCATTCTTTTTAGCGCTAGAATGATGACGAATAACGGTTTCCTCAAAAGATAAATCAAAATAATAAGTATTGGCCTTCTGATCATAGAAGTGGATTAAATCTTTTAACATAGCTCCATAACGACTGGTATGTAATATTCCTTCTACAATGACAACTTCACAACGACCTTTACCATACTCTGCGATTTGACGAATTAATTCAATAGAAAGATTGCCTTCTCGATAAATGCACCTTTAACATATCACGTCGGACAACATCTTGCGCAATCAAAAGGTACCATGTCCAAGATGATGAGATTCCCTTTTTTCTCCTTCTCTTTTTTAGGCTCTTCTAGACCAAATGACAACAGGAATTAATACTAACGACAATAGCCCTCCTGCTAAGGACAACACTGCATAGCTTGAATTCGCTACTACCATACCTGATAGCGCACCACCTGATGCACCTGCCAATGCCACAAAGACATCCATTTTCCCCTGTGTTTTTGCACGGGTAGAAGGCTCCGTCGCATCAACAATTTGAGCAGTTCCACTAATTAAGCCGAAGTTCCAACCTAATCCCAGTAAAGAAAGTGCCACAATGAGTAACACCATGGAATCGCTTGGTGCAAATGCAGCCACTACGCCCGCGAGCAGCAGCGTAATACCTGAAGCAATACTCATTGCCGTACGTCCGATTTTATCAACAAGCATACCTGTGACGAGTGATGGCAGATACATAGCACCTACATGAAACCCTATCACAATACCAACCTCAGCTAATCCATGTCCATGATGTTTCATATGTACAGGTGTCATTGTCATGATGGCCACCATGACAATTTGTGTTAGGACCATAACTGTTGCTCCTACCGCTAGGCCTCTTTTATTGCTTGATATAGGCATGGATGGTGTTTGATTTTCTTTGTTCATTTTTTGCTTATGTGCCTCTATGGCTTTCGCTATTTCTAGAGGGTCAGGACGCAACATAGTAAACAATACAAGCCCCGCCATAATAAAGGCCAAAGCAGATAATAGAAATGGACCCGCTAGAGCTGGAATACCGATAGACAGGGCCACTTTTCCCATCCATTCTACTAAATTTGGACCTAAAACAGCTCCAAACGTGGTCATAAGCATGGTTGTACTGATTGCTGTAGCACGTTGCTTATTATTGGCTAAATCTGTCCCGGCATAGCGTGCCTGTAAATTAGTTGCCGTACCAGCTCCATAGATTAATAAAGAGGCAAACAATAACACAATACTATTTATTAAAGTAGCAAGAACTACACCTATTGCACCGAGTCCACCCACTATAAAACCCGTTGATAAGCCTATGCGGCGACCATAACGTTGTGATAGTTTTCCTACAATGAAAGCCGCAACCGCAGAGCCTAATGTAAATAATGCAGAGGGTACACCCGCATAGGCATCCGTTCCAAGCATTTGTTGTGCCAGTAGAGCGCCTACAGTAATACCCGCTGCAAGTCCAGCTCCACCAAAAATTTGGGATAAGCTAACAACTATCAATACACGCCTATATAGGTTTTTTAGTTTTTCTGGTGACTCAATATAGGACGCAATTGACTCTTGAGATTTTTCAACCATTTTTCAACCTTCTTTCCATTAATCTTTATCAGAGCTACAAACACTTCATTTATTTTCAGTTAAACTTTGCCATTCTAAAACGCCCTCTTCTAATCGAAAAGCATTCATGCCTTTTGCTTTCAACATTTTTACAGCTTGTGCTGACAATAAGCAGTAGGGGCCTCTACAATAAGCCACAATGTCAAAATGGGTTGGCAATGAAGATAGTTGTTCCTCTAACTCTTCAATTGGAATCGAAACAGCTCCAGGAATATGTGCTTTTTCAAACTCTTCTTTTGGACGAACATCTAGTAATAAAACCTCCCCCTTTTCCATTCGAGTAATAAGCTCGGTAAGTGTTACTCCCTCTATACCAAGGTGCTCATTAAAAAATGCTTCTTTTATTTGCTGAACCTGAATCAATTGCTTTTCAGATAATGCATGTAATGTCGTTAAAAAATCAGAAATTACATCATCTGCTAATTCATAAATAACAAAATTACCTTCTTTTGTGAATTTTACTAATCGGGCGTTCAAAAGTGTTTGTAAATGTTGAGATACATTCGCAACTGACATGTCGGTGTTCTTGGCTAATGCCTCAACAGACTTCGGACCTTGAGAAAGTATATCAAGAATCTCCAATCGCTTAGGACTAGATAAACTTTTTCCTATCCTAGCGAATTCTTGATATAACAAATCCTTTAAATTACGCTCATTCATTAATACTAACCCCCTTACAACTATTCAATTAATTTATTGAATAGTTGAATGATAATGTTTTATTTTACCATTGTCAATCGATTGATACACATCTACATTTTTATGCACAAATAAAACATGCTTCCAAAGAAACATGTTCTACCTTTTTAATTGATTGAATGTGCATGCATAACGACTTTCTTTTTCTTAGCGTAAAATAAGAAAGTAGTGGTTAAACTTAAGCTTATGATTCCGAAAACAAGTCCCATACCACTTAAACCAATTAAATCTAGCATCATGCCTGTCGATAAAAGCACGACTTGAAAGACGACTGAATCAATCATGTTGCGGAATGAGAAAAAGCGTCCATGGAACTGTTTGGGTACTTGCTTTTGGAAGATTACCATTGTTGTTGGGAAAAAACAGCCAACTGAAAAGCCAAAAACGCCAAATGCCACTAAAGCGAAAAATGGAATATCTGCCAGTAATAATAGTAGCTCCATTGAGCCGATAATAAAGGCTAATGAAAAAAGCAGAGTACCCATTTGTACACGGTCAGCAATCATTTTTAAACCAGCTGCACCAAGCATAAATCCGAGACCTTCCACCGTATACAATAATCCTGAAATTGTGGTAGATTGATGAATTTCAGCTATTTTCATAATTACTAAATTAAAAGAGCCTAAAAATAATGTAGGTATTAACATTAAGACAAGGGTCATCAAGACGACTGGATGCTCTTTGACCATCGGTAACACTTCTTTAAAATTCCCTTTTTCTTTGTTTGTCATCGTTTCAGTAGATGCTTCATCCAATTGCAATAGACTAGTAATGACAAACATACATAAATAGACAATAAATGAAATAATATATAACCATTTTAACTCAAAAAAACTGAGCATAAATCCGGCAGCGGCTGTACCGACGATCCTTGAAATGGTTCTCGCATTCATTTGCCAAGCATTTAATGTAATTAAATCCTGTTCCTTCGCAATCATGGGAATAATAGATTGCAAGGCAGGCATATAAAATGCTGCTGCTATTTGCAGTGTGATTAAAAATAGAATCATCCAAATGACAGAATTAGTATAAAGTGCGATAAACATAAATAAAACACTGATGATGCGTCCGATACTCGCCAACTGGACAACCGTTTTTTTCTTCGATTGGTCAATGATACGCCCTGCCATTGGACCAACGACTAAGCCTGCTAAAATACCACAAGAAATAATTAATGATTTGTGAAAGTCAGAAGGTACTACCTCTTGCATAAAGGCTAAATTGCCAATAATGCCAGCCCATAAGCCGAGACCTACGACAAATTCACCTAATAAAATAATCCATACGTTTCGATTTCTCCACATGCTGTTCTCCTTGTTGCTATCATAAAATTTATCGTAACAAAATTTTAAATATTCGTACATAAAAATATAGAAAAATTTGCTAGATGCTATGCTACACTTTCTCTTTCTAGTTTATCTTAACGAGTATACTATTTTTCCTAGAAGGAGTACTCATTCAAAAGTTTGAACTTGCCCCCAATAGAAAAAACATCGTTTGATGAGCGTATCAAACGATGTTTTTCGTTAAGAGGTTTCTAGTTTATGAACAAGTGCTTTCTTTCTACGCTCAACGATTTTTTGACAGATGAACGTCATGCAAAAAATGAAGCCGACTGTTGTCGCCATCATACCTGCTATAGAGGTATCCCAGAATTTCGCTAAATAATAGCCAATGACGGAAGCAGCAGCTCCAAAGAGCATACTATAGACAAACATTTGCTTAATCGTCTTGCTGATTAAATAGGAAGTTGCAGCTGGTCCAATTAACATGGCAACCACTAAAATGGCCCCTACACTATCAAAAGCTGCCACTGTTGTAAACGAAATCGATGTCATAAAGCCATAATGAAGAAAGACAACGGGAATTCCAATGGTTGCTGCATAAACAGGGTCAAACGTCGCAAGCTTCATTTCTTTAAAGAAAAGAAGTAGGAACCCAATATTAATGACGAGGACGAGCAAGAGCATCCATACTGCCTTAGGCATTGCTAGCCCAAGCAATGTCCATTTATCCCAAGGAACAAAAGCAATTTCTCCCATTAAAACATGCTCAACATCTAAGTGCACATTGCCTGCAAATAAGGTGATAAGGAGAACACCTGCTGCAAACAGAGATGTAAACACTACGCCTATCGCTGCGTCTTCTTGAATACCAGAAGAATGTAATAATTGCACAAGATAGGCTGTTAAAATTCCTGCAAACGCAGCACCTACCAACATCCAAAAACCATTCAACGTTTGGGTAATAAGGTAAGCCATCACAATGCCAAAGAGCACTGTATGACTGATCGCATCTGCAATCATGGACATTCTACGCAAGATGAGGAAGACACCTGCAATTCCACAAGTTATCCCAACTAACAGTCCCGTGAATACAACCCAAAATTCAATCATCTTACATCACCCTGCTTTCGAAATTGCATTTTCCTACGATATTTACTAATTTGACCAGTTGGACTTATAAAATACGAAATAAAGAATATACCTGCTGCCACTAAGACAATTATCGGACCCGTCGATAACCCTGTTCGAATTGCACTAATAAAGGTTCCTGTTATGCCAGCGATACCTCCAATCGCAGCACTTAAAATGAGCATTGTGCTCAATTTTTTTGTCCATAGCTTGGCACTGGCAGCAGGAATAATTAATAGAGCTGACATTAAAATAACGCCAACAGCTTGTATACCTGTAACAATTGTCATAACAATTAAAACCGTTAATGTTGCCTTTAAAGCCTCTATCGGTAAGCCAATCCCTTTTGCATAAACAGGATCAAAGATCAGTAGCTTCCATTCCTTATAAAGCAAGAGACTAACTACAATAATGATGGTTGCACTAATAAAGAGCCACATTAAATCTGCCTTGGTCATCGTCGCTGCTTTACCGAAGATAAAATTATTCAGACCGCTCTGATTCCCCAGTGGGCTACGGTTGACCACTGTTAAAAATACAACACCCACACCAAAAAATACAGTGAGGACTAATCCAATGGCAGCGTCAGCCTTCATTTTTGAAAATGACACAATCCATTGAATACAATACACAGATAATGCAGATGTAATGCCCGCTCCTAGCATTAAAATCGGCAATTCCTTTTGACCTGTTAGCAGGAACGCAAGGGCAATGCCTGGTAATGCTGCATGCGCAGCAGCATCCCCAACTAGACTTTGTTTTTGTAAGAAGGAGAACGTGCCTGTGATACCTGCTGCAATGCCAAGTAACATCGTTCCACTCAGTACCCACAATAAGTTACCGCTTAACATTATGTCCCTCCTTACACATGCTGCATCATGAAAAGTTTACCACCATATGTTTTTTGTAATTGCTCTGGTGTAAAAACATCTTCTGTTGCGCCTGATGCTAAAATCGTTTTGTTTAATAGAATCGTATAGTCAAAATATTCTTTAACGGTTTGAAGATCGTGATGCACAACAAAAATACTTTTTCCCTGTGCCTTTAAATCCTTTAAAATATCAATAATCGTTTTTTCTGTCGCAGCATCTACTCCTGCAAATGGTTCATCTAAAAAATAGATATCTGCATTTTGTGCAAGGGCTCTAGCCAGGAATACACGCTGTTGCTGACCTCCTGAAAGCTGCCCGATGGAACGCTCTGCAAAATCCTGCATCCCAACACTTGCTAAAGCTTGTCGAGCAACAATTTTATCCTGCCTAGACGGTCTTTTAAATAAACCTGTATGGCCATAACGCCCCATGAGCACCACATCCAACGCATTTGTTGGGAAATCCCAATCCACCGCATTACGCTGAGGAACATAGCCTACTACTAAACTCTTTGGCTCAAACACCTTCCCTAAAATTTCTACCTTTCCTACTTTATTGGGAAGCTGATTTAAAATGGCCTTTAAAAATGTGGATTTCCCTGCACCATTTGGGCCAATAATGGCAGCTAGATGACCTGTAGGCACTGTTACACAGGCATTTTCTAATACTGTTTTTTTATCATACGCCACCGATAGATTTTCCACTGTTAATGCATACATATTCTTCACCTACTTTAATGCATCGACGATCGTGTCGATGTTATGTTGATACATACCTACATACGTACCTTCTGTTGTTCCTTCAGCTCCCATAGCATCGGAGAATAATTCTCCACCGATGACAATGTCGTGGCCTTTCTCCTTAGCCCCTTCAATAACAGCTTTCATCGCCTTATCGGACACACTGGATTCTATAAAAAGAGCCTTAATCTTATTTTCTACTAAGAAATCAACCATCTCCTGAACATCTTTCACTCCATACTCTGAATCCGTACTCAGCCCTTGCAAGCCACGTACTTCAAATGCCTGACTTCTGCCAAAATAATTGAATGCATCATGAGCGGTTACTAATATTCTTTGTTGCTGTGGTATTTCATTCACCCGCTTTTCTGCGTAGCTTTGTAAATCATCCAGCTTTTTCAAGTAAGCTGCTTCATTTGTTTGAAAATCTGCTTTAAATTCAGGGTATTCTTCCTGAAGCTGCGTACTGATTGCCTTGACAACACCTTTCCAAAGCTCAATATCAAACCAAATATGTGGATCATGGAGCATGGCATCCGTATCACTGGCAAGCAGTTGTTTTTCATCTAATGTCTCGCCCACTGCCAAGACCGTTTTATCCTTCGCCATTTGTTCAAATATATCGAGCATTTGTCCTTCTAAATGTAAGCCATTATAAAAAATGACTTCTGCTTTATCCAATTTTGATAAATCACTTTGAGTCGCCTTGTAGAGATGGGGATCTACACCTGGACCCATTAATGCTGATACCTGTAAATGATCACCACTGATTTCTTTTATCGCATCTGCAATTTGTCCAGTGGTTGCAACCACAATACCTTCTTTTTCACCCTCTGTTTCTGCTGAACAGCCTAATAATAGAAATGAGAGTGATAATACCATCACACCTAACCATTGTTTCATTTTCCTACCTCGACTTTCTCTTTTTTAAGCAATTGTTTGAAAAAAGTGCCTAAACAACGAAGTAACCAATCGGCGGACAAGCCGTAAATTGTTTGTCATGCCCGCCCCTAGTAGTATTCAACTTCAATCTCCTAACTTTTTCCATACAATACCTTAATTTATATTCATTTTCCTGATAAGCTGGCGCCAGCTCATCCAGAAAAGTATTAACATCATACCTGCGCCTACTGAATCGGTCAGTTTCCATACGATTGCTAAAATAATTAAAATGGCCATTGGAAGAATCGTCAGCTTGAAATCACCTAAATCTTTCATTCACGCACTCTTCTTTCTTTGGAGATATTTTGTTTCCCTTAGGAAAAATATATGCTTAATACAAAGAAAATTCAACTACTTTATGAAAATTTCTTTTAAAAAATTTTTTTCTTACACAAAAATTAGTTTAGCCCAAACAAAAAAATCCCTAATGCAGACATTAGAGATTCTTTTATAAAAATACATATATTTATTTTAATATACTTTCATTCTTCTTTTTCCAGCGGCTTTCCTATAAATTCAAATGCATAAATATGTGTTTTCGTTAATTCAATAATGTCCTTGATTAAAGCTTCTTCTGATTTTTCATAACCGCTTGCAATCCATTGCATCATCAATCCATAAAAGCCGTAGGAAGTATAATGCTTGAACATGTTCATGTTGACAGGCTGCTGATTGATCGTCTCAAATTTAAATTGCTCTTGATAAATTTTTGTAATCGTTAAGGGCATACGGGTGTGCAACCCAGGAATCGTATCTTCCACATTCAGCAGCTCGAAAAACTGACGGTGCTTATAAATGTAATGAATAATATTAAAGGATGGTGCTTTCAATTTTGTCGTATATACCTTTTCACCATATAGATAGGGTTCACCTACTGCCACTTCCAGACCACTCAGCATTTGTTCTAGTAAATTCTCTGCTAGTTCAAATTTATCTTGAAAATGCACATAAAAGGTACTACGGTTATAGCCCGCTCGTTCTACAATATCCTTCACTGTAATGGCTTGAAAACCATGCTGTTTCATTAACTCGACAAACGCTTCATAAAAATGACGGCGGGTTCTTTCTTGTCTTTGTGTCCATTTTGGCAATTTTACTTCCCCCTTTTAGACATTTCAGGCACATATGTCTACTAGTTAGATATTTACTACGACATTAATGATTGTTTCCGTTTTCAGGCGTTTTACAATAAAAGTACACCGTGATTTACACAGTGTGCAAGAAAAAAGATTGTTTAAGGGAGTGTCATGTATGGGGAAATTACAAGATAAAGTCGCAATTATTACAGGTGGTGCTTCTGGTATCGGTGCTGCAACAGCCCAATTATTTGTAGCAGAGGGAGCAAAAGTGGTGCTTGTGGACCTAAACGAGGAAAAAGGCCAAGCATTTGCAGCTGAACTACAGGCAACAGGAGCAGAAGCCATGTTTATCAAAGCAAACGTAACGGATGAACAGGAAGTAGCAGCTATTTATCAAACAACTATTGAGGCATTTGGCAAAGTCGATGTCCTTTTTAATAATGCAGGAATTGGACGTGTTACGCCAACTGAGGAGCTTCCTTATGCGGAATGGCGTCAAACTGTAAATGTAGACTTAGATGGTGTATTTTTAATGGCACAGGCTGCCATCAAAGAAATGCTAAAAGCGAATGGTGGAACAATCGTTAATACAGCTTCAATGTATGGTTGGGTTGGCTCGCCAGGATCAGCTGCTTATAATGCAGCAAAAGGTGGCGTGATTAATTTAACACGTTCATTAGCATTGGAATTTGCTACGCGGGGGATTCGTGTCAATGCCCTATGTCCAGGCTTTATTGATACACCAATTATCCCGGAAGAAAGTAAGGAGCCATTACGTCAGATCACACCTATGCAACGACTAGGACAACCAGAGGAAATGGCGAAAGCTGTTTTATTTATGGCATGTGAAGATTCAACGTTTATGACAGGGAACACATTAACAGTAGATGGTGGCTACACAGCCCAATAACGACGTTTAAAATAATCGCTACCCAACAAAGGGCAGCGATTATTTTTTCACTAGAAAAATTTGCAGTTTTTATCCATTTCCTGCAAACTATTACTAAAGCGAGCAAGAAAGGATGAAGACAACAAATGAAAAAAGTAATAGGTACATTATTATTTTCTATTCTGATAATAGCTAGTGCAGGCAATGTACAAGCTGCTGGCTTTCGGGACGTATCAAAGGATCATTATGCCTATGAAGCTATTTTATGGGCAGAAGAATATGATATTGTTAACGGCTTTACAGACGGTACATTTAAACCGAATGCTTCCATTACGGAACAGCAATTAGCAAAACTATTAGCCAATTTTTATGAGCTCGAAACGCCCATCGACGAATTAAAAAAGCAAACTCCTTCGGCAAACTGGTCGGATGAATTCTATAACCAGCTCGCAAGCTATGGGGTGCCTTTAAATGGCTATTTCGACAACCGAATCCGAGCGGCTACTGTGAAGCGCGGTGTAGTGGCACAGGCTATTGCTCATTTAGCTAGCGGTAAGAAGGGCTTAAATCAATCTATTCAATTTTTACTTGATACCTATATTTCTTCCGGGCTAAATCCACAGTACGAAGAGCGAAATTTACAAAAGTTTTATGGCGTGACAAACAACATGACCCGTGCGCAAGTTGTCACGATGCTCTATCGTATGGACGAACGAAATTATTATGAAATTTCAGCGGATGCACAAGCAATTCATGAGAATGCCAACAACGTATCTTTAAATAGTAGGGCAAAAAATGCTCAAAATCAGCTCGACAAATCATTACAACAGGCTACTCCTAGTAAAAGCGCATGGGAAGGTGTATATACCTATTACTATAAATGGGGTAAGGGTACAAATGAGTTTAACCGCCGTGATGCTATAATCTCCAATGCCACAAACAAGAGCTTTTCTATTGCTTTAACGGCGAATGATGGCTCCGCTTCAGGTAGTGTAAATGGCACAGCCACAATTACAAGCAACACGAAAGCCCTCATGAATACATCCTCGAATGGCAATCGTTGTGTCGTCGAGTTTGAACGTTTATCCAATAATGCCCTAAAGGTGTCCGAGATTGATTGTCGTGCTGAACGTAATGAAGGCACCAATTTTTCGGGTACCCTCAAGCAGCAATAATTTGTAACAGAGTCTGATTCATTCAGGCTCTTTTTTCATCCTTAAAAGCTTCATAGCTATGTTTGGCGATGGCAATAAAATCTTCGAGACAGGGATGCATATGCTTATCTTTATGCCATGCAATATCTGTATAAATCGGCGCTAAATCAACTGTGGACGGTACTTCCATTAATTGCCCACTTTCCAGCTCCTTCTCTACAACCATTTTAGGTAAAAATGTAATACCTAACCCTGCCATCACACATTGCTTGATCGCTTCAATACTGGCGAATTCAATCATTTGTAAGGGCTTGACACCCTCTTGCTGTAGCTGTGCCTCTAAATGATTACGATAGGAGCACCCTGTTTCTGTTAACAGCATCGTTTCAGTTGAAATTTGTTGAGCCGATAGAGGCTGACTAATTTCTTTGGGGGCACTCACAAAAACAAGCTGTTCCTGAATCAATCGCTCTCGCTTGAGCATGGCAGTTTCCTGATAAGTGTCCGTTATCAATGCAATATCAAGTTTACCAGCTTGTAATAAATCCTTTGCAATAGCTGTTGTATGCACAGGCTTGAAAATGATTTTCACTTGCGGGTGTGCTTGTTGAAATTGCTGTAAAATACTTGGTAGTCGATAGACACACTGACTTTCTTGAGCCCCAATTTTTAAGACGATTTGTTCGGGCTCAGTGGACATAGCTTTTTTCAAATCACGATCTAGCTCTAGCATTTTTTTGGCATACTGTTGTAGACGGTTACCTTCTTCTGTTAGGACAATACGTTTTCCTAGGCGCTCAAAAAGAATAACACCCAATTCCTGCTCTAATGTTTTAATTTGGGCAGTGATACTTGATTGAGCGTAGTCAAGAAGCTGTGCTGTCTGAGTAAAGCTTAAGGTCTCAGCTGCTGTTAAAAACGTCTGAAGTTGCTTCATATCCATTCACTCAAACCCCTTTTATTCAATTTTACCGAAACATTCATCTTTATCGATAGTAAATTTCAGTTTACACTAGTTAGTAGCTAAGTGACAGGGACACAGGCTTGCGAACAAAGCAATCTGAAACGATGGAGCCAAGCCTGTTGCCATTAAAATTTAAATAAAAAAACTTATTTGGATCATAATAGATTCCAAATAAGTCTTTTTATCCGGCTATCAATTACTCGTTCCCTGCTAATTCATTTTTTAGAAGATTAGCTGCAGATAACACTTTTAAATCTTGTAGAATGTCGCCTGGTTTGTTTCCTTCTCCTACAATATAAGCTTCAAATTTTGTCCCAATAAAGTCAAATATATATTGAAATTGCTGAATCATGGGTAACCCTTTTATATAGGGCTCATCTCCACCAACTGCAATGACATATGCTTTTTTAGAAGACATCAGGGCCTTAAAATCAGGATAATCTGGATCCCTTAAAGTTTGCGACCATCGATCAATAAAATTCTTCATTATTCCTGTCATGCTATACCAATAAATAGGCGTAGAAAAAATAAGAATGTCATGCGGAAGTATGCGGTCAATGATGGCGTTATAATCATCGTTGATATTAGAAAAGCCCTCCTCAGTATGACGCTTATCAATGATCGGCTGAATTAAATAATCCTTTAAATAAATTTCTTCTACCATTAGGCCTTGAATAACTAATTTTGTTAATGTCTCTACATTCCCATCAGGACGATTTCCACCGTAAATAACTGCTATTGACATTTAGTATCCCTACTTCCTTAAAGTTTTAACTAGTGTCCCCGTATATCAATAGCTTATTATGATTTCACAAATCGATAAAGATGATTATTTCGATAAAATAAATCGAAAAATCCGATTACAATTGCATGCATACTTTTAAAATTATGTTCAATTAAACTAGGTTACAAAATGAAATCAATAGTTAGTTATAGCCCCTCTAAATTATCCAACAAACTATACCCATATTTAGCAAATTGTTGTTTGACTTGGTTAATGCAATATTCAATTCGTTTCTTTTTTTCTTCTTCAGAATATCCTATTGGGTTTTTTACACACGCACCCAAATCAATCCATTTCAAAGTGCTATTTTCCGTATCCCAGTATATATGTTCAAATTTAAAATCAAAATCGTATCTGTCTACATTCATCATATCTTTTTTTGCTTCAATCATTTTCAAAACAATTTCTTTTAATTCGTTGTTAGTTATGCCTTCTTTTAAAACCTGTGATAAAGTTTTACCATTCACTTTTTCTACAAATAAAAACTCTCTTTTTTTATATGCATAAATTTTAGGAAAATAAGGACTACTGTTTAACTCCAACAATGCGTAAATATCGTTATCCCCTTTTCCTTCAGATAAAAATTTTTTCAATATAATTCCTTTGTTTTTCATTTCATAAACAATTGACCGTTTTCGATGTAATTGAATGATTTCAACTTCTTTACTCAATATAAGATTATATTCATATAAATAAATAGACTCTTTAGTCTCTTCTGGTAGATCATAAAAATAATTTGTGACAAGCAAAACTTGATTACTCCTTTCATCATAAGAAGATTCGACAAAAAGAGCTTATTCCCTTTATATTTCCATTATTTCTACATTCAAAAAAGTGAATACATTTTAATCATTGGATAAGAAGAATTGGATGAAAGGTCACCTATCTTTACAAAAAACCCAAACTACACAGAAGCCCATAACACTTCATTAGTTTGGGTTTCTTTATAAATAAATTTTCTTTTCAAAGCACGCTTTCTATCAAATATTATAGATACTTTAACTATATTCTTTTAGGCCTTCCAATGAAAATCCAAATTACCAGGAACAAACTATATATAAATGGCATATAGAAAATACTCCCTGCATCTTCTCCATTCTTGATAGCGATTCCTATAAAAGCCCAGATAATTACTAATGGAAAAAATACATCTTGCTTATAAACACGTATAAAAGCAGCTAGCACAGTCGCAAGAATAAGTAATAACTGTGCCCATATTTCCTCTGAGAGCCCAAACCCATCCCACTCATAATATTTAAGCACAAAGCTAATATTAGCCATCAACGCCACACTAATCCACCCTAAATATACAGAAAACGGAAGTCTCCCTGAAAAACGATTATCCTCTTTCGGGTAACTTACATACAGAAAAATTATATGAACCAATAAGCCGACCATAATAACAATGGACGTTATAAACAATTCATAATGCCAGCTCAACAACCATGCGATATTTAAAAATGCAGTAATTACAAAGAGACCCAGATTGCTATTTATACGATTAGTAGTGGAAGACCGAAATTGTTGTACAAGCCAAATGAATAATAAAAAATAAATCAAGCCCCAAATACTAAAAACATAGCCTGCTGGAATAAACAATACATCTACCTGATTAGAAATTTCACCTGTCTTTTTCCCATTAATCCCCACCGTGCTAGCTAGTCCATTAATAATAACCATGGCAAAATAACTTATGAGTGCAATCCATTTCATGTTCTTTCCCCCTCATATACATCATCTAATTCAATATATTCATTACCCTTTCCAACTTATAATTACTCCGCTTACATAACATTAATAAATTATTTAAAGCCATTAGCTTATCTATAAAATCGTATAGCCTATTCATTATGGTATGGAAGAAAAAACCAACAAATTGTCTCATTAAATTCCCCACCCTTATTTCCCTGTTATTCAATATTCAACCACTATAGTTATACAATTGTTGTACAACTTTTAAATATCTATATTATAATATGAAAAGTTGTAAGGTTTCGGAGAGCACTACGGTACACAAATACTCACAATCATGAATGTTACTAGCTATAGAAAGGCAGGGAAATAATGACACCAACAGATTGGCAATATAATATTACACAGGTATCTGAAATCACAGGGCTATCCAAACAAGTGATACGTAAATGGGAAGAGCGCTACCAACTTGTTCATCCCAAAAGATTAGAAAATGGACACCGTGTTTATAGTGAAGAGGATGTGCAGCTATATTTAAAAGTACTTAGCCTTTCGAACCAAGGCTATTCTATAAAACAAGCAGTGACAATTGTACTTAGCAATCAAAATGTTTTAGAGGCAGTTACCCCCACAGTGTTGACCATAAGCGACAATGTAGATCATTTCTGTCATCTTTTATTGGAAGAAGGAAGACTTTGCAATGAAGTAGAACTTAATCGACTCCTGCAACAAGCAAATCATTCATTAGGATTAGCAAAATTTCTATCTCATGTGATTATTCCTTTCTTACAAGAGGTAGGAAGATTGTGGGAAAAACAGGAATGGACTGAGTATCAAGAATCTGTGACTACGATGATTGTTAGAGATTATTTAGTACAATTAAGACGAAATTATCACTCTAAAGAGGATGCACCACTTATAATGGGCGCATGCTTACCAGGGGAGCATCATGAAGTTCAACTTCATATTTTATTGTTGCAAGCAATGATGACTGGTTGGCGATCATTCCTTGTTGGCAGTTCTCCAGCTGTTGGGGCAATTGAATCTTTAATCATACATTTTAAACCAAAGGTGGTTCTATTATCTGCTATGACTACAAGGCCATTTGAGTTATACCCTACTAGCATTCAGCAATTAGATGACTTCGCTGCACAACATCCTTCTATTCGATTTTATATGGGGGGTGCTGGCTCTGAAGAGTATTTAAAAACACATTCCTTACATTCAATTGCTATTGCCAGTACTATTGATGAAGTTATAAATAACTTATAAACTCTCACTCTAAATAACTTTATTTTTAGTAGGAGTTTAACGTTTTTGGTTAGAACTAGTACTATAAACAAACGTTAAAAAGTTTATTAATACTGCTATCCCTGTTTAAATAAGGCATTGTTATTACAATCTATTTTATTGAGAAGTTAAACGAGAATATCATGGATGAAAGCATTGGTTACGCATGCTTTTGTCTATGATTTTTTTTGTACGCAATAGCCATAAAATAATTTTTTAAATTTCAAGAATATATAGTTTGCACATTTTTGTACACTAACTGTATAATCACTGTATAACTTTTGTACAACCATAAATATTTTTATCTATTTATAAATCATGACTCAATACAGGTAGTGTTAAAAGACTAAATAGCAGATACGGAGGTTTTTTACAATGAAAAAGGAGATTATTGTTATAGGAGCTGGTCCAGGTGGTTTAGCGTCGGCAATGCTGCTTAGCGCTAAAGGATTTAATGTCAAAGTTTACGAGAAACAACCCTATATTGGTGGTAGAACAAGTGAAATAAAGCTAGGAGAATATAAATTTGATATGGGCCCCACATTTTTAAATATGTTTTATATTATTGAAGAAATATTCGAGCTTGCCGGTAAAAATATACATAATTATATAGATCTAGTAAACCTCGATCCAATGTATGAATTAATTTTTCACGATAAACGCATTAAAATGACTCGTGATCGTGAGGAAATGATTCGTCAAATAAATGAACTATTTCCAGGCAATGAGGGATCTTTTGAAAAATATATGAAGGAAACTAATCACAAATTAGAAGCGTTAGTACCTGTATTGCAAGCAAGCATGAACCGTTATACAGATTTACTACAACCAAAAGTTTTAAAGGCATTGGGTGAGCTTGAAATCGGTAGATCTTTAATCGATACGCTTTCACGATTTTACAAGCAAGAGGAATTACAACTTGCCTTTACTTTCCAAGCAAAATACCTAGGCATGTCTCCGTGGGAAAGTCCTGGTGCATTTTCCATTCTATCTTTTATTGAGCATGCTTATGGTGTTTATCACATTACAGGTGGCATTAATAAGTTAACACAGGCAATGGCAAAGGTTGTACGAGAAAATGGTGGAGAGATCTACACGAACTGTGGCGTTTCAAAGCTCTGGTTGGATGGTCGAAAGGTAAAGGGTGTCATTTTAGATAATGGCGAAAAAATAGCATCTAATGAAGTAATAATAAATAGTGATTTTGGTCATGCGATGACTCATTTAGTCGAGCCTGGTGTTCTTAAAAAATACACTAAAGAAAAGTTAGAGAAGAAAAAATACTCTTGCTCTACTTTTATGCTTTATCTAGGTGTCAATAAAAAATTTGATTTGCCCCATCATACGATCTGGTTTGCAAAAAATTACCGAAAAAATGTTGAAGAAATTACTAACCATAAATTGTTGTCGGATGATCCATCTATCTACATTCAAAATGCAGTTGTAACAGATCCGACAGTTGCCCCACAAGGGAAATCAACGCTATATGTATTAGCACCAGTACCTAATAATTTCAGTCATATTGAGTGGGATACCTGTGAACAAGATTATCGTAACATGCTAATTGGGTTAATTGAGGACAAACTTGGCATTGAAAATCTAGAGCAATACATTGAAGAAGAACACATAATTTCACCGAAAAATTGGGAAGAGAATTTAGGTGTATATAAAGGAGCAACTTTTAACCTAGGTCATCAGCTTACACAGATGCTGACATTCCGCCCTCACAATAAATTTGAAGAATTAAAAAATAGCTGGTTAGTTGGCGGTGGTACACATCCAGGAAGTGGTTTACCGATTATCTTGGAGTCTGCCCGTATTACTTCTAATGGAATTCTACAAAAGCATGGTCTAGCACAATTAGCAGTGAAACCTTTACCTAAAATAGATCTCTTTAATACGGAACTCAATAACAAACCTAGTGAAAAAGTAATGTTGCATATCTAATAATCATTAAGTATGAATTAAATTTAGCTTAGCTACCTAATATAAGGATTTGAAAATATGAATATTCAGACAAAACATATGAATGAAAATGCAATTGTAGATTCAATGAAAAAAAATTTAGCCCTCGTAGAGTTTAACTTGAATAGAAAAGTGATTTGGGCTAATAAAAAATTTGCAGAGGTTCTAGGATATCAGGTGGATGAAGTTATTGGGATGGGTCATGAAAAGTTTTGTAAACCGGATTTTATACAAAGCCCAGACTATCATCTCCTATGGCAAGGTTTATTAAATGGAGAAAAATATGAAGGAAAAATTGAAAGAATAAGTAAAATGAACGATTCTATATGGCTTGAAGCAACTTACCTCCCCATTTTCAATGACAATAATAAGGTAAGTTCCATATTAAAAATTTCAACAGATATTACAAATCGAGAATTCAATACTTTAGAGATTATTGCTAAACTAAAAAGTATGCCTCAGGAGTTAGTAGAAATTGTTGTATCCAATTCAGAAGAAAACATAAAAGCTGTAGCATCACTTGCCAAAGAAGTTGACGCAATTAGAGATACTGTAAAAGTGATTCATACTATCGCTAAACAAACAAATGTCCTAGCACTGAATGCCGCAATAGAGGCTGCACGTGTTGGTGAAAAAGGTCGCGGATTTAAAGTCGTAGCAGAAGAGGTACGAAAATTAGCACTGAATGTTGATAATGCACTTCGAAATATCGAATATAATGTAATGACTATAGAAAGTGATACGGAAAAGGTCGATAATATTACACATGATTTGAAGAAAGTTGTAACAGAAACTCACAATGAATTTAATAAAGCCATTGATAGATTCGAAAAAATGCTTTAACTAGTCAATAATACAGCAGCTAAAGTTCTCAATAGATATTTGAGAGCTTTAGCTTCTTTTTTCTAACTAATTAATATCACTATAAATTATATTCTACTAACAATATCCTTATTATTTAATGGTATTTTTTCATTTTTTCAAACCACCCAAATGCTATCTCAGCCTCTATACATTCATTGTCCTGTGTAACTAAAAAAATTACAAATGATTCACCAGATGGAAAAATAAATTTTCCATCTTCATCGCTTACTAAAGTACTTTGTGGTGGAACAATTCGTTTAAACGCATTTACTCCTTTATATGGGTGCCCTTCAACAAGTTCAGCAAATTCAATTTTAACGTCTGGATTTGGTGGTGGATAAATGGCTGTATTAGTAGGCGTTACATTTTTAGAAATCATTGAATCCCCAGGAGGTATTGCATTAAACCAAATTTCAGCTAGAATAGGTTGCTTAGAATAATTAGTAATGGTAAACGCATTTACAAACAAATCCACATTAGAATATTTAGGATTACTCAAGCTTCCCCACGCATTTCTTCCTTTTTGTAAGGTAATTAATTCGGTTTGCCCAACAAAATATTGACCTAATAATGATTCATATAAAGGCGTAGGAATACTAACTACTTTCATAAATCGATCATTATTTTTCATTGTCAATCTCACCCCCTTTTATATATTAATGTATGTATTTTTAGTAGGGATGTTTAGACGAAAATATCTTACAAATAAGAGGTTGAAATAATCAACACACAATCCTTAATTTTACGACTAATTCCATATTACAATGACTTTTAAGCATGTTTATAGTTCGTAAATGATGGTGAATGAGAGCTAGCACTAAATAAGCAATATAAGAAAACGACCTAAAAGCTTAATGAAAGCTAGTAGGTCGTTTTTTTATCTATGCTTCTACTGAGATATGCTGGAAGGTTGTCACATCAAATAATCCTGTATCTGTTAGCTTTAAAGCAGGAATAACTGGTAATGCCACAAAAGAAAACGTCAGTAGAAAATGGAAATCTAATGTTGGATTAAGCGTCTTTAATGCACTGTGCAGGCCTGCTAGCTGCTCCTTTGCCTGCTGAGCTGGTACATCTGTCATCAAGCCTCCAATGGTTAATGGCATCTCCGCTAGAATATGGCCATCCGCTACAATGACAAAGCCTCCTTGAATTTCCTGAATGCGTGTAAGCGCCAGGACCATATCCCCATCATTTGTTCCTACAACAAGGGCATTATGTGAATCATGAGCTACTGTTGTGGCAACTGCCCCTTTTTGTAAGCCAAAGCCTTTGACGATTCCTAAACCTGTCGTGTGTAACTGATGATGACGTTCGATGACGGCTAATTTCAGTAGATCTTGTTCTACAGAAGGGACGAAAACACCATCCTTTATAGGTACATCAATTATTACATGATTGGTAATTAGCTGATTTGGCACAATCTCCATTACATTCGCCTTTGTACCCTTTGTGAATGCTAGTTGTAGCCTATCCTTTGTAATGGTTGGTAAATGGACAGATTGATGGATATGAGCAGGCACAACTGGCACTTGACGATTAGTCAGCATTCTACCATCTTCAGCCACTTTCCGCCCATTTTTCCATACGGCCTTTGCCTGCATTGTTGACAAATTCTCTACTAACACAAAATCTGCCTTATAGCCTGGTGCGAGTACACCTCGATCCAATAAACGATAGCATTCTGCGGTGTTAACGGTAGCTAACTGGATTGCTTGCAATGGTGGCATCCCTTCAGCTATTGCCATGGCGATATCATAATTGATGCTGCCTTCGTCGATTAATTCATCCACATATTTATCATCTGTACAGAAACCAAAGCGCCGAGCATTATGTGACTGGACAGCTGGCAATAAGTCACGTAAGTTTTTAGCGGCTGAGCCTTCTCGGATCAGTACATACATCCCCTGCTCTACACGGTCAATGGCTTCCTCAGCCGTTACACATTCATGATCTGTGTGAATACCCGCAGCTCGATAGCCTGTAATTTGCTCGCTTTGTAAGCCTGCACAATGCCCATCAATGACTAAATTTGCTTCCTTTGATAATAAAATTTTCTGAAGCATGTCCTCTTGCCCATTTAATACCGCTGGGAAATCCATGACCTCAGCTAATCCCCGAACCTGTTCATGTTGTAGAAATGGCGCCAAATCCTTAGCCGTTAGTGTAGCGCCTGCATTTTCAAACTGTGTACCTGGTACACTTGATGGCAGCATGACAAAAATATCCATATCTGCATTTTGTGCATCATCGAGCATAAATTGAATGCCTTCCGCTCCTGCGACATTGGCAATCTCATGAGGATCTGTCATCACTGTTGTAATACCATGAGGAAGTAAAACGCGACTAAATTCCCCTGGTGTCAACATAGAAGACTCAATATGTATATGCCCATCAATTAAACCAGGAATGACATAGCCTCCTGCCGCATCCTCTTCCTGTTTAGCGTGAAACTTATTCGTGCGATCTAGAGCAACAATCATACCATTTTTCACGACGATATCTGCTTTTTGCCATGTTAACGAAAAAACATCCGCAATTTGCGCATTTCTCAGTATAAAATCTGCCTCTAATTTTCCTTGAGAGGATAATACATTTTGTGTTAGCTGCTGTAATTTTATCGCCATAACCTATACTCCTTTTTCTTTTAAGAACTATCATGCCAAAAAGATGCTAACCATTGCAACTATTTATCGCTACATCAGTAAAAAACGACCATTGTCAATGGTCGTTTGAAAATTCTAGCTCTTTAGGTGGCTGCCCTTTTTTATTCATTAAGCGCATACGAATAGGCTCAATCTTTAATGTCACCATTTCATCCTGATTGCCAATAAAGATACTCGTAAAAAATTCAGCTAGTTTATTTTTTATCCCTTCTTCATGTACTTCTGTAAGTTTTCCTTCTATTTCCACATACGTATCACCAAAACCACCATTTTCGTAGCCATATAAAATATGGGTATATGGGTTTTTGCGTAGCTCTTCCATTTTTTCTGAATGTTTATTCGTCACTGTATACAATACAAAATCTTCATGCTGGAACGTCATGTATCGTGAGTAAGGCTTGCCATTTTCTACAGTTGCCATTGTTCCAATCTTTTCTCGATTTAATACTTCTAAAATTTCATCACGTACAGAAGTCATAGTATCCCATCCTTTCATCTATATACCTATTTTGCCCTTTCCCAAGAAAGCTAAACCGTATTTTTTTGAAAAATGCGAAATGACAATCTTCGGACATAATGAAAATCTATTGTTATAATAACTGGATGGACAACAGGAATTTTCGAATGAATGAGGGTTAAAAATGAAACAAGCTTTTCTTACGCGCTGTTTGTTTTTCATAACAGGCATTATCGTGCTTTCTTTTGGTATCACCTTAACAATTAAAGGCCAACTTTTTGGAGTGGGCTCATGGGATGTACTACATATTGGCTTAACAAAAACAGTAGGCTTATCAATCGGTTCATGGTCCATTATTTTGGGACTTGCTATTTTAGCATTTGATATGCTGATTACAAAAAAATTCCCTTTACCTGGAACGTTTATCGATATGTTTTTGGCAGGCATTTTTATTGATATTTTTAACTATTGGTTACCTGATATTGATGGTTTTTGGATGCAACTTATATCTTACCTAACAGGGTTAGTTTTACTTGGCTGGGGCTGTGGGATGTATATGGTGGCGAACTTAGGTATTGGACCGCGTGATACACTCATGCTGATGATGGTCCATAAGCTTGGCTGGAGTGTGACTCGCTCTCGTACAACAATGGAAGTAACGGTTGCAATTATTGGCTTCCTACTTGGTGGTCCTATTGGTATCGGTACGGTATTTATGGCATTTGGACTTGGACCAATCGTACAATTTGCCTTATCCTATAACGAAAAATTATTTATGCGATGGACAGGCGTGAAAAGCGCTGTTGTCTAAACTTTAATGACAATGCAGTTTTTGCATTGTCTTTTTTTACAGTTGAAATATACAGTTCAACTATATATAATCAAACTATATAGTCTGACTGTATATTTGAGGTGAAGATATGAAAAAACATAAATTATTACCTTTATCTGAAACCATGCATTACATTTTACTTGCCTTACGTGAACCACTGCATGGTTATGCGATGATGCAAAAAATTGAGGAAATGAGTGCTGGTACAGTAAGGATTGCTGCTGGTACTATGTATGGAGCCATTGAAAATTTATTGAAATATCATTGGATTACACCTGTTGAAACCCAGGATTCAAGACGCAAGGTTTATCAAACGACCGAAGAGGGTCTAGAAATATTAGCGGCAGAGCAGCAAAGATTGCAGCACATTTTAGCTTTATATGAGGGAGCTAGCAAACATGATAAAATTTAAAGTCTTTTTTGATATCGAAAAGGAAGAGCGCTGGTTAAATGAAATGTTAGCTAAGGGTTGGCTATGCTCCAACATAAACTCAGCAGGTATTTATACATTTCAGCCTACTGAAGATCTTGAACAAGTTATTCGGATTGATTGTCAGCAGGAGCTTCGCAAAGAAAAGAAAGCGACCTATAAGCAATTACATGAGGATTTTGGCTGGCGTATAGTAAAAGAAAAAGCCTATGACGGCACCTACTATTGGTTAAAAAGAAAAGATGGCAATGATGAATTATTTTCAGATCATGATTCCTACATTGCGAAATATAAACGTTTAATGAAACAAGCAAGCAACTGGGCCATACTGTCATTTACCTTCTTAATGATTTTTTATGCCAACGATAGTTACTACTCCCTTTTCAGTATAAAAAATGCGTATTTTACACCTGGTTTATGGGAGAAAGTAGGGTTTTCTTTCCTTTTTGCCTTTTTATTTGAAACACCCTTTGCCATCGGGCGCTTTATCCCACCATGGCTATTTTTAGTAACTTGTAGTATTTACATCACTTTATATTATCGTTACCGAAAATCGATACAGCGGTTTAACCAATAAATGGTAAGGAGCCACTTACGAAATGTAAGATGGCTCCCTCTTTCTCTATCCTCTTGTTTCATCCGTATTTTGCCCTGTCGCTTCAAGCACTTCAGGTGTATCGTCGACTGTATCATCTTCCTGTACATTTTCAGCAGCTGGTGGTGTGATGGTCACCAGTGTATAGTCATCCTCATGTAAAATTTCAAACGGAAACTGTTGGCGAATATCCCCTACATAAAGAGAAGTGCCAATCGCAACATTCGTGGCATCTATTTCAATGGTTTCTGGAATTTCAGTTGGCTTCACTTTAATGCGAACCTCACGATTAGGCTGAAGCAGGAAGCCTCCTTCTGCCACTCCTACAGCATCACCGATCACGGTTACCGGAATATCGACTTCTAGCTCCTCAGACATATTAATGGACTTGAAATCAACATGTTTTACATTACCCTTCAATGCACAGCGCTGCACTTCTGTTAAAACAGCATTGATGCGCTTTCCTTCCACATCGAGTTGAAAGACACTTTTCGTACCATGTGCAGCCAATATTTTCGCAAAAGCTCTAGCATCTAACGTAATGGCTGTCGGCTCCATTTGAAAACCGTAAACAACACCAGGAATAGCCCCATTTTGTCGAAGCTGTGTTAGTGACGAATGACGCCCTTTTTGACGTTTATTAGCAGTTAGAACCATATTCATCGAAGATTTCCCCTTTCATGGAAACTAGTCTCATAAAAGGTTTTGCCTTTTCCCCTATTTTTTATACCTTTGTCTATAACTAAAAATACCTCCTCGAAATGAACAATATACATTTGCACAGCAGATACATAGATGTTGTACGAAAAGGTAACAAACCTGACTTTGTGTCCGTTTTAGAAAGTGCTATTGTAGATTTAGAACGGTTCATGGATGTTAGAGAAATCTAGATACCCAGGCGCTAAAAAATCCCCCTTTCCTTTTTGTTAGCGTTTATGGTGGTGTTGTAAGACCTTTATATAGAAGAGCCATTCAAAATATCGTAAATAAATATACATCAGCTTTCTTTAGAAACGGTAAAAGTCCACATAATCTTAGATATTCATTTGCAGTAGATTTTATCCGGAGCGGTGGAGACATAATTTTATAAAGGGATCAATTAGGTCACTCAGATATTAAAACTACTTCCTTATATACGAACATGTCTTCTAAAGATGGTGAAAAGGTACTCAATGAGATGGATAAACGTAGATAAAAGAGTAAAGCCCAAACTACTGACCAATAGTGTTTGGGCTTTATTACTAGTAGCGCTATAAAAAACAACAAGCAAGGTATTAAACCCTTGCTTGTTAGAACGTTTTTCAAAAAATTGATATTATCTCAGGTTACTTATTAATGTTTTTTATATATGAATTAAGATTACCTAGTTTACTAAATTTTTTATCATAGGATATTCTACCATTAAAGTTCTCTAACCAGTAAGTGGCTTTTTCGAAATCTCTATTTTTTACAAAAACCTTAATGATTTTATTGAAATTAGGACTGTAATAGAATTCTTCATTTTCAAGGATTTTCAAACCTTTATGAAAATATTCAGATGCCTTATTGTATTTTTTTAAATCAGAATATAAAAGTCCTATATAAATAAATGCACTCGATTTTTCAGTGTCTGTTAAAGAATAGTTTAACCCTGAAACCAATGTATTAATAGCTTTATTTTTCATAAAAAATAAATCATAAAGATTCGCTTTTCTTACTATGCTATTATATTTTCTGGATGGCTGATTTTTAGATATATTAATTTTAATTACCACCTATTACTTAATTTTACTTAGTAAATATCGCTCTGCACTAAGTAATCCTTTATCAATTGTTTTTCCAAGCCTAGTAGTATCAAACCACGGATCCCATTTCCATAGTTTTCCACTTAAATTCACTGCTGTACTTGCAGCTCCCTTAAGAAAGGATCCAGAAATATATGCGCTAAATCCACCTGTAATAAAAGCTTTAATTGCCTTTTTATTTGGTGCTCTATTCAACATAGTAAACCCCTTTAAGGCCATTTTTCTTGCAACATAAGCGGATACACCACCACCACCAACAAACAATACAAAATTTGTTAATGTATTTACACGTAAATCAGCGAAAATCATTTTAATAAATGATTTTAGTATTGATTTTAAATTTTTTGAAATTGAGAATTCCCCATCTGGATCAACAAACATTACAGGATTATTGTTCGCATACTATAACCATTCAGTGTTAAAGGATTCATTGTATCTCCACGTACAGAATCTAACGATAAGAACACTCCTGTATCTGGGTTATAATAACGTGCCATTAGATAGTAAAGTTTTGAATCTTCATCGTATCGATAACCAGCATAACGGTACGGATTGATAATTGCCAGTGCACCTCTTTGGTTAATAATATTGCCCCATGCATCATATGTGTATTCTGCAACAATTTCACCATTTGTATTTGTTAAGGCTAGTACATCTCCACGATAGTTCGTTAAGTAGTAATATGTTGAACCTTGATAAGTCATTGTTAGAGGATGACCATTATCGTCATAAGTATATGCTTTTGAAATGACCCCTTCTGAGTTTTCTTCAAACAATACTTGATTTGTTATACCGTTATAACGATAATACGTTTCGCCGTTACTGTCTTTACTATATATACGACGTCCATTTTCATCATAACGATATGAGGCAACTGTCGTACCCGTTAGAGACTTAATTTCTGTCAATTGATCAAATGCGTTCCAAGCATATTGGAAAACACCATCATTTGTAACATTTCCATTGTCGCTAACATAATAAGTTTTATCACCAGTAGCCATCATCTGGTTTGAATTATTATAACTATAGTTGGTTGTAGTTATACTACCGTTTTGCAAAGTGGTTTTAGAAATACGGTTTCCAACTGAATCGTACGTATATGAAATGGATAGACCATTACTGTATTGTTCTTTGACTAGCTGGTTTAAAACATCGTACGTGTAAGTGACTGTACCATCATCGTTTGATACTTTGGTAATTTGCTGATTTTTATCATACTCATACTTATTTGTTTGCCAAGTCGTTTCACTATTGGTTTTCAATGTTTCTGATTGTAATTGATTAAAACTATACTCATTTAATATAGCTGCACCATTTCTGAAAATTGTGCTCTCCAATAAGTTGTTTTTATTCCATATGAAGTTAGCAGTGTTTGCCCCATTAAGTGTGGTTTGAGTTGTTTGACCATTCTCATCTGTTACATACTCTATGGTATTTGTACCATATTGAATGCTCTCTAAATCTTTCTCATTTTTATAAGTGTACATTATTGAACGATTCACTGGTGCACTAATGTCTACCCTTTGTAATAGTTCATTTTCAGATTGTATATACGTAACATCTTGATGGGTTGTTAGTTTTTGATTATTCTCATAGCTTGTACTATACCATATTAAAACAACTTCATTGTATAAGAACATGTCTTCTAAAGATGGTGAAAAGGTGTTAAATGAGATGGATAAAAGAAGATAAATAATAAAAGCCCAAACCTCTGAACTATCAGTGGCTGGGGCTTTATGTAAGAATCGCAGAGTAATTTAAATTTACTTGGTATTATGGTGTAATTCAGTTTAGTCGTCCTACTGTTTTAACACTATTTCTCACAATATGTAAAGTAAACTAAATTAGAGCACTACTTGAACTCTATATCTATTAATTTATGTGTATTTTCCCCATATTGAATTGTACATTCATAATTGATTATTAATACTACCAGTCCATTTTTTCGGTTAGTCTGTTTGCAAAATATAGTGCTATCACTGTAAATATAAAGGGAATAACTAAATGGACAAAAGGCACTGAGATTTATTCTCATACCTTTTGTCATTTCTTATGCTTTATATTTATTAGTAATAAACCTTTTATTTTTTTAAATATTTATCCCATAATCTTATCCCTATTAAATATAATTATCACTGCTGTAAGAATAAAGAGGATTCGATATCCTAAAACTATATATTTACTTTCCTTCTTATATTCTTTTGAATTCAAGAAAACTTCTATCACCATAAAAAGAAAATATAAAGTTGCCAGAATATAAAAATTTAGTTTATGCCAACTCAATAATACTAGTAGAATAATACTATACAAAAGCATTCGTAGAAATTGATTTTTCATATTTAGTTCTCCATATATTAATTTAGATACTAATATCCATTAAAATATCCGTTTTTGGGATATTTATCTCTTGCATCTAAAAACTTAAAAATAGCTGTACCAGGGTCAGTATAAAACCCTGCAATGTTAACAGCTGTGGTTAAAGCAGTAACAATATTACTAGAAATTTTCGCAGAAACGCCCTTTCGGATTAATGATTTTTTTACTTTATCTGCAAAAAGAATTCGTTTAGCTTTACTAAATTGTTTCTTTGAATAATTAGATAAAATTTTTGCTATTCCTCCTCCAAAAGATACAGAAACAATAAATATTACAGCATTTATTGTTTTAGATAAAAAAGATTTATTATTCCACCATGCATTTTTCCAATATTCCCCATTTGGATCGATATTCATTACTGGGTTATTGTTTGCATAGCTATAACCATTCAATGTTAAAGGATTCATAATATCTCCACGTACAGAATCTAACGATAAGAACACACCTGTATCTGGATTATAGTAACGTGCCATTAAATAGTATAGTTTTGTACTCTCATCGTAACGATAGCCAGCATAGCGGTATGGGTTGATAGTTGCCATTGTACCAATTTCGCTCATAATATTACCCCATGCATCATATGTGTATTTCGCCACAATGTCACCATTTGAATCCGTTAGGGCTAGTACATCTCCACGATAGTTCGTTAAATAGTAATAAGTTGAACCTTGATATGTCATTGTTAATAGATGCCCATTATCACCGTAAGTGTATGCTTTTGTAAGATTGCCACTTGCATCTTCTTCAAACAGCACTTCATTTGTTAGGCCATTATATCGATAATACGTTTCACCATTACTATCTTTACTGTATACACGACGACCATTTTCATCATAACGATAGGTTGCAACTGTCGTACCAGTAAGGGTCTTTACTTCTGTTAATTGATCAAAGGCATTCCAAACATATTGGAAAACACCATCATTAGTTACATTTCCGTTAGGACTTACAGTATAAGTTTTATCACCAGCAGCTTTCATTTGATTTGCATCATTATAACTATAGTTGGTTGTAGTTGTATTGCCGTTATGCAAAGTCGTTTTAGAAGTCCGATTTCCAACTGAATCGTATGTGTATGAAATGGATAAACCATTACTATATTGTTCTTTGGTTAGTTGGTTTAAAGCATCATATGTGTAAGTTACCGTACCATCACTGTTCGTTACTTTGGTAATTTGCTGGTTTTTATCATACTCATACGCATTTGTACGCCAAGTTGTTGTACTATTTGTTTTCAAAGTTTCTGTTTGTAATTGATCAGCTTTATACTTATTTAAAATAACGGCACCATTTTTATAAGTCGTGCTCTCCAATAAGCCATTTGTGTTCCTTGCGAAGCTCGCTGAAGGTTGTCCATTGAGTGTTACTGCAATTGTTTGACCATTTTCATCTGATTCATACTCAATGGTATTTGTACCATATTGAATGCTTTCTAAATCTTTCTCATTTTTATAAGTGTACATTATTGAACGATTTACAGGTGCATTAATGTCTACCCTTTGTAATAGTTCATTTTCTGAAAGTGTATACGTAACTTTTTGATTGCTAAGTGTATGATTTGTCACTGTCGTAGATAAACCATCTACTTGTGTTGAAAACTGATTAACCCCATTTATTTTCACTATCTGTGTATTGGTATCAGCTGAAGTAGTATAGGCGATTTTTTCACCTGCTGCTTTGATAATTTCACTTAAATCACCATCAGCATTATAATTGTAAGATGTAACTTGTCCCTCTGCATTTGTTTCTTTTTCTATGGCATTTTGTGCATTATAGCTAAGAGACATTTGCTTTTTACCATTAGCATTTGTCACAGATGTTAAATTGCTGTTGGCATCAAACGTATAAGTTGTTATTTTATTTGCAGCATCTTCTACCTCTACTAGTTCATTTTTCAAATTGTATTGATACCTAGTTTTCCCCTTTTTTCCGTCTTCATAAGAGAGGATATTTCCATTAAAATCAGTTACAGTTTTAGTTGTGATACCTAATTCAATATCTTGATAGGTTGTTAGTTTTTGATTATTCTCATAGCTAGTGCTATACGTTTCGATTTTCCCATCTGGATATTTTACTTGTGTCAAATCTCCATGGTCATTATACGTATAGGTTGTTGTTTCTCCTTTAGGTGTTGTGGAGGTTTTTAGATTACCATTCTCATAAGTGTTGGTAGTTGTTTGCTGATTGGCATCTGTCTGAGTTAAAAGATTACTGTACTCATCATACGTATAGGATTCTGTCACACCTTTTGAATCATTAGTGCTTAATAAATTTCCCTTTGTATCATACTCAAATTTCTTAGTATAAGTAGATCCATCTGAATACATAACATTTTGTGAAAGAACATTATAGCTTTTTTCATCTAATGTATAGGTTGTTGTATCACCTGAAGGATCAAACATTTTCGTTACATTAAAATTGTTA
Organism: Lysinibacillus sp. G01H; assembly: GCF_028872195.1. Lineage (NCBI taxonomy): Bacteria > Bacillati > Bacillota > Bacilli > Caryophanales > Bacillaceae > Lysinibacillus > Lysinibacillus sp. G01H. The sequence continues at coordinate 2,738,101 of NZ_CP118397.1, forward strand.
TTTAAACCATAGCGTGTAACAGTACCTTCTGGGCTTGTAACTGTCACAATATTATTTGTTCGATCTAAAGAGTAATTAGTGATAGAATCTACTTGCCCATCTAATGAAGGTTCTGTTACCGATACTAAATCCAATTCACTATTATATCCATAAAGCATAATCTTCTGATTACTATCAATAATTTTTGTTAACTGTCCATTAGTTGTGTAGTAGAACGAAGTAGGCGTTGATGTTTTGTCATCGTTCTTATCTTTCTTAACCATTACTCGTGTTAAGTAACCATCTGTATAAGTATACTTAATATCCTGATCATTATATTTTGCATTTGTAATAAGCCCATCAGTATAAGTTAACACTAATTTTGTGCCTAGATTAGTATTGATAGAAGTAAGATGATTTGATGTATCGTAATTATAAGTGATTGTATTGTTATTTAAATCTTTTTGCTCTGTTACATATGCTACTTCCACATCTGTATCACTAGTGCTTTCTCTAACTTTAAATGTTGTTATGATACCAGTTTTGCTAGTCAGTTTAAAAGTGTATTTATCCACCATATCTAAACTATCATAATTACCTGCTGGTGCAATATACTTATCTCCATCCCATGAGTAAGCATGGACCGTACCATCTGCATCTTTATATTCGACATTAAAATATTTATCATTATAAAATAATTTCTCTGAACCTGTAAAACTCCAACCATAGCCAAATGGAGATTTTTCAAAATCCTTACTATTATAAGTTCTAGTAAAATCTAAACCAAATCCACCATAGTTGAATAAGCTAAAATCTGTGTATTGAATAACATTATTATTTGTGCCTAAATTTACATAGTTAGATCCATTTGAAATATCATGTGTGGCATAATCCCAATAGTCTTCTAACCCTAAACGGTTGGGTGTTTTATAAGTAACGACAAGTTTCGGTTTATAAGGGAGTGGGTTGGTTGTACTTTCACTACTGATGAATTTTTTGTAAATCATTGTATTTTCTGATGTACTTTTCAATAATAAACCCAGATTTGATTCGGGATTATATAGCCACCCACTCACCATACTCGTAGGAATAGACCATCGTTTAATACCCTCTTCTACATTACTTGGCACTGAAGAGACTCCTGTGACAGTTGAAAGAGCCGTGGTATTAAAATCTCCCCCTGCTGTTGTCCAGCCCCCTGCTGTAGAATAGTTATTCCATGTCGCCGTATTTTCATCCCATGAGCGTTTCATAGCATGCATACTTAAATTAATAGGAGTTGGATCATTAGTTGAAGATAGATAAAGACTTACATCTGCAGACATAATAATGCTTTTTTCTGGAATAGGTGTTACATCAAACTTCAATAAACTTCTTACAATATTCCCATCTGTGGCTGTACCTGTACCTAATTCTGTATCATTTCCCCCAGTTTGAGTTGGAAACTTTTTTCGTATTGTTGTATCAACCATTTTAGAGTTTCCTTGGATACGTACAATTGTTGGATCAATAACAATAGGGTATTGTCTTTTAGAATCCTGTAGCCATGCTGTATCGGGGGTTAAATCAATCCATAGAGTATTGTTTTCCTTTCGTGTTTTTAACGTGATATCATAAGACTTTGCTTCCTCTGGTATAGAATTTGAACCATCAATAGATTGAAAGCCTACAGGTTTATAAGCATCATACATAAACGGCGCTTCTATAACATAAACCATCTCACCCGTTTTGGCGTCCTTCAAATAGATTTGATTATTAATTTGTTCATATGTCAAATTTTCTAGAGATAGCTGATATGAGAAGGTTTGTGGTAACCCTTTTTCGGGCTTCTTGTTAATTATAATATCTTCTTTTACAAAGTCTTCTCCAACAGAATATGTAGTCGAAATATTATCAAAAACATTTTGGTACTCAATTTGGTTATCTGTAGCAACCCCGATAACCTCTTTAGCAGGAATTATTTCACCTTTTTGTTCAATTTCCTTTAATCCAATATTAAGGTTGTAATGGTTATCCGCTACTTGTACGTTGTTCGTTTCCTCTTCAAGTTTTTCATCAAATGTTACAGCAAAGGTATTGGCTTTATTTTCAAATTGTCCTTTGCCATTATTTTTCTTTTTTTGTAGGTCGTTATCAATATCTTTCCAGTTACCTTTACTATCTTTAAAATGAATAGGTGCTTCATATATTTCAGTTGTATAAGTACCATCAGAATTGTTAAACGTTTTAGAAGTTTGCGTACGTTTTCCTACTACTTCGGTTTTCTCATTTCCTTTCATATTTTTTTGGGGATTTTCTTTGGCAGCAACACTTGCAAAATTCCCAAAAGGAATAAAGGCAATGAACATTGCCAAAACAATCAATTGAATGAAAATCTTCCTTAGCAAATTGTTTCCTCCTAATACTTGTGATTTTTGAAACATTATCTATTATAAACAGACAATCACTATTAGGATGGTGCTAAACTAACCGTTTTAGGTAGTACATTATGGGAATTAATATACAAAAAGAACTATTTGTATATACATATAAATGATTAAACCATAAATCCTATACCCCTAAATTTTGATATTATGTATAGTTTGTTTCTAACTAAAAACCCCTTCATTCACACGAAATAGACTGCAAATAAATTGCACTATCGTGTAGATGAATGGGGAGTTCGGTTTTTTAAATTAACCAGGTTTTTGTTCAAAATAAATACCTTAATTCTGATGCTTGTCTAAATATTCCTCTATCATCCTTTGTGCGAGCCTACTATCGGTTATGTTCTGGGTTTTCGCTAACTCGGATAGTTGTTGATGATATTCTTTTTCTAACACAAGTACAACACGTTTGTCATAGCTAATTACATGTAAGACATATCATTATTCGTTAAACAATATTTCAATTCGTCTCTGAACACCTGGGCTTCAATTTTTGATAATTAACTTTGAAATTGAATCTTTAAAAGTTTTGAGCACCTTATCACATATGTGTTTTTAGGCATATTAAAATAGTATCATGATGTTTCTTAGGTAAAGGCATAAAATAGCAAAGAACCCCATTAAAAATAAGTAGTAGCAAGCATAAAAATTTGAGGCTTGTCGACTATAGAGACTGCTAGCAAGTGAACTCCCCTCTACAATTCTTATGATAAAATATGACATAATCATTAAGACTTGGATATTATTTTTTATGAAGTGGTGTCATAATTGATGCCTTGATTAAAGCAGACAAAATTATGTAAAAGGATTTATTAGAAATGGCTATCTTTAAACCAGTGACAATGATAGAGAAATGATTAAAGAAACAGTTCGAATTTATGAAGTTTGGGTAAAAGTACAAGCATGAAATTGTTTTTTTACAATTTCATGCTTGTACTTAAATCTTTGTATTAATATAAAGTGGACATATCTTCCCAGCTATTTCATTCCGTACATGGAAATAATTATCTTCTCTGTGCTCAATGATTTTTGATTTGGTCCAATAGTTCCACCTTGGTAGTACTAAACTAGCTGTTTATTCAATACTTCAAATAAGTCGTGTAATTTGTTAATTTCATAATGTGGCTTAATTTCACTTGTGTTTTCGATATTACGGATATTAAACCAGCATGTGTCGATACCTGATAGTAAACCGCCTTTAATATCGGATGTCAACGAGTCCCCAATAATCAGCGTTTTATCTTTATCAAAATCATCGATCCGTTCAAAAACATAATCGAAAAATGCTGGCATAGGCTTTTGATAGCCTGTTTGCTCCGAAATAAAAATGTCTTTAAAATGTGGCGCTAGCTTAGCATCCACAAGACGTTTATTTTGTGTAGCCGTGACACCATTTGACACCACATATAAATGATAATGGTCTGCAAGCTGTGCAATTACCTCATAGGCACCTTCTACATAATGGTGGGCCTCACACAAATATTTTTGGAACAGTGCTTCAAAGTAAGCTCCATCGACTTCTATGCCAAATTCCTTAAAGGCAACAGCAAATCGCGTATTATGTAATGTATTTTTTGTTAATTCCCCACGCTCAAAAGCACGCCACATGGACTCATTAATTTCTTTATATCGCGCAATCATCTCTGGAGTAACTGCTATGTTTTCCTCTTTAAACATGCGGTCAAGTGCTGCATTTTCAGCTAAATCAAAATCTAGTAATGTATCATCTACGTCAAATAATAATATCTCATATTTCGTCATGTTCATTCCCACTTTCTTCGATGCATTGTGACTATTTACTCTATATCATGATAACGTTTTTTATGAAAAATAACAGTAAAATGTCCTATGACAGAATATTAGAACATATAGGCGCTTTATACACATGCTTATCCGTCCATTGAAACTAGGGAACTTTTTCTATATTGGCAAAAAATGTTCGTCTAGCCCTAAAATAGCCCGTTCTGTAATTTCATATTTGAAATTATCGGTGAATATGAGACAATAGATTGCTAGAAAGGAAGATGTACGAAAGATGACGACCTTACAAAAAATAACACCTGTCTTTGATCCTTGGGAAGCTTATTTAGATGTGGAACAGCATGGACAAATGACACTATCAAATATTGAATTTACAACAACAACACTTTGTAATATGCGCTGTGCCCACTGTGCGGTAGGTTATACATTACAAAATAAAGATCCAGAGGCATTACCAATCGAATTAATTTTAAAGCGCCTAGAAGAAATTCCACATCTTAAAACGATTTCGATTACTGGTGGAGAACCGATGATGTCTAAGAAGTCCGTTCAAAACTATGTATTGCCTTTATTGAAGTATGCACATGAACGAGGCGTGCGCACACAAATCAATTCCAACTTAACATTAGAACCTGAACGTTATTTACTGATTGCACCGTATTTAGATGTCCTACATATCTCACATAACTGGGGTACGATCGATGAATTCGTTGAAACAGGCTTTGCTATGATGGAACGCAAACCAACATACGACCAACGTGCAGCCTTATTCCAACGCATGATTGATAACTCAAAAATGCTAGCTGAACACGGCGTTATGGTATCTGCGGAAACTATGTTAAACAAAAAAACTTTACCATACTTAGAACATATCCATAACCAAATCATCCATGAGATGAAATGTGCACGCCATGAGGTGCACCCAATGTACCCATCCGACTTTGCAAGTGCACTCACTTCTTTATCACTAGAGGAAACACGTGAGGCCATTCATCACCTGTTAGATATTCGTGATGACAATACATGGATGTTGTTTGGTACACTCCCATTCTACCCATGTAGCCTGAATGAAGAGGATCAAAAGCTGTTACAACGTCTCCGCACAGCGAAGAATGTCACAATGCGTAATGACCCAGACGGTCGTTCACGATTGAATATCAATATCTTTACAGGTGATGTGATCGTTACCGACTTTGGTGATACACCAGCCCTCGGCAATATTGTACATGACGAACTACCATTGATTTTTGATAAATGGATGGCAACCGACTTGGCAAAATCGCTTAACTGCCATTGTCCCGCAGTCAAATGCTTAGGCCCAAATGTCCTTGTAAAAAATATGTATTATCAAAACACCGCTTTTGTGAGTGGCTCTGCTCGTGTATAAGTTCATCGATAAAGAGAGCAACTCCATGTTGAACAAAGACTGATCAACATGGAGTTGCTTTTACATATGGCGTTATAAATTGTAAGTTGGCCTTATCTGTTCTTTAATGCATCGTATATAATTGTTCGATCGTAAGTGAAGAATCCACCTCTTGATTTTTCTTGTCTTCGGAAATGATTTTCCCTTCATAAATCAATCCACCTGTACGTAAATCAACGATAGACAACCACTGTCCATCAGAAACACGATATATTAAATAAAATTTCCCCTCTGCTATACGTAAATATGGAGCATCTTTCTCATTCGCAATGCTTGAATATTGAAGGGTTAAGGGCTCTTCCCACTTTTTCTTTTCAATATGATAACGATTCAGCGTTAAACCATTGGCTGAATAAACAGGAATGTATATCGTTTCTTTATGAATCAGCATTGACTTCCGATAGGGTTTTAATTCTTCTGGCATAGTCCATTCCTCTGCTTCATTCTTGGCATTATTATAGAGATATATTTGACTAGAGATAACTTCTAGCTCAGTATCTTCTTTTCGATCACTGTATTTTTCTACCATATATAAATAATAATTTTCGTTTTGAGTAGTAGTATTGTATTCATTAAAAATACGGATACTGGAAGTGCCTCTTTCTTCTGACACTAATTCTGCAAGGATGGCGTCCTTTACTAATTCCTTCTTGTTCTCATCAATCGAATAGACATGCAACTCTTCCCTAGCTTTTATAAGATAGTTGGCTGATAAATAGTTTGTTGTTAAAATATTTATCTTTCCATCTCCTACGTAGACGTCATTCACATTAATCCAATCATAGCTAGCTTTGACTGGTATATCGATTTTAAAGGAAGAACTGTCATTTGTATTTTTATCAAGTGTATCAATTTGAAGCGTTACGACATTGCTAGCTTCTTTTCCGCCATCATCTAAAAACGTTGTGTAAATCAAACGTGATTTGTCTTCAAAATATTTTCTTGGATCAAATTCTTTCCCACGCATAAAATTACGGTGTTCCTCAATATATTTTCGAAGGTTCATAGGTTCATTCGGTGCCATCAAATCTCTAAAAAAAGACTGATTATTGGGATTCGTGGAACCATCCTTTGATATGTACAACATATGATAAAGATCATTACTCTGATAACTTGTTTGAAGAATAAGATTTTCGATTTCTTCCTTATTTCCGCTGATCGTTTCAATTTTATAGGATCTGTCATTTTTCGATGCCATTGCTGTTTTTTGGATATAGTAAGAACTGATAAACACCACGATGAAGAAACTAATACTGATTGTTTTCCAATATTTTTTCATTGTTATACCTCCTCTAGACCCTGATTTTATATTTTAATAAATGATTCGCAATCCAAATGGCACTGCCTAAAACGATCATGCTCGTTACCAGTACCATTAAGAAAATTTCAAGTGGGTAAAAGTAATTTGTATAAACATTAACTAATAGGATTGGAGCAAAAAATACCCCAAGTGACAGTAAGCCATAAAAAATAGCGTAAAAAATCCCTTTTAAACCATAACTTCGCTCAATTAAAATCGCGGTAAATATTACTGCCACGAAAAGTAACCCAAGTGCATAAACCAGGATAAACTCTGTAAAGCTAGTCGGATACAGCCACCTCCACATATTTAAAGTAGAACTAGTATAAATTGAGAAATTTGATTGGAGGTCTATTGGTATAATCTTATTCACTATTTGTTTTTCCATCAAAATTAGCAAGATTTGCAAAGCAATCAAGCCAAGAACTAAAAGCATAATCGTCGTTAATTTCGCAAAATAAATGGCGATTCTTTCAGTTGGTAACATGAATAATCTGTAAATAAATGTATTTTTACCAAACCAATCTCGATACCAAATAAAGAAAACATAAATCATCAGCATGGCGATACAAAAAAAGATTGGCAGCAGAAACCATTCTGAATCAGTGAATCGATCGAAAGAAAAAGTCCCGTATTGCTCCACATACTGGTTCCTGGATAACTGGTTTTCTGCCATCAACTGTTTAGCATTTTTCATATAGGTTTGTGAGATAATTCCCGCTCCTATAAGCTGGCTGAGCATGGTCAAGCCTATTAAAATCAAATACAATTTAAAAAATCGATTTACTTCAAAATTAACAAGTTTTAAATAGTTTTTCATGCTCGATATACCTCCCTCATCACATCAACCACTGATTTCCCTTCATTTTCACGTACTTCCTCCACGCTAAATTCTCTCAATACTGCACCGTCATCAATAAGGACTGCTTTATCAATCAAATGCTCAATATCACTAATTTCATGCGTTGTTATAATGACACCACGTTCTTCAATTAAATGGCTTGTAAACACCTCTGCAATCTGCTCACGAGAGAAAATATCAATGCCAGAGAATGGTTCATCCATCAGTAAATAATCGACATCAAGTGACAAACCCAGTAGCATATTCACTTTTGCTGTATTTCCTTTCGATAAGTTAGCAATTCGTTCATTCGGATCAAGTTTAAAAAATTGTCGTAATTCTTCTGCTCTCTGAGGATTCCAGCTTTTATAAAAATCAGCCATGAACGCACAAGCTTCACTGATTTTCATTTGTGGCAACATCGTTATTGTGTCTGGGATGAAGGTTATTTTTTCAAAGCTTTCTTTTGTGATTTTTTCTCCATCAATTAAAATTTCACCACTATTAATTGGTGTGAGCGCCATAATAGCTTTCATGATTGTCGTCTTACCTACACCATTTATTCCTATTAAACAAGTAATCTCCCCTTTTTCTGCAGTAAAAGAAAAGTCTTTTAAAACCTGTTTCCTGCCGTATTTCTTGTTAACATTATTTACTTCAATCATTTCGATTCCTCCGCTTCTCCGCTTTCGGCATCATGTTTTTTCTTTACGAGTTCCAACACTTCTGCTAACGGCACATCGATAGATTTAATAGAGCCCAAAAATAAGTCAACCGCTTCGATAATCAATTCCTCACGGACATTTTTAAGGACCGCTTCATCTTTTGTAATGCAGCTAGGCATATTCCCCTCTGTAAAAATCAATCCTTGTTCCTCCATTTCCTTATAAGCTCGTTGCGCAGTATTTGGGTTAATCTTTAACTGATTGGCTAATTCCCTTCTGGATGGGATCTCCTGACCGGGCTCATAAAACCCCTTGGCAATTTGTTCTTTCAAATGCCGAATAACTTGGACATACACCGGGTCCCGATTATTAAAATTTATAGTCAAATAACTCAACTCCTCAAAAAATTAATTTCGCGTATTAACCACTTAATACACAGTATGCATAATGATGGGTTGCCCCTATCAATAAACATGGACATATTTTTTTCTCGCTAACACCTCTGCGTATTAAGTACTTAATACACTGTCATTAAAAAAATGTATTAAACAGTTAATACACTTCTTGCAATGTATTATATGCTTAATACACATTTTAAGTCAACCATATTTATGGAAATAACTATCAATAATTAAAATCACAACCAGTTGGACAAGTAGCATGTACAATCTGGGATGCAAATATGCTTTTCTTCAAACAGACGAGTGTTTTTATCTTCTCAATAATCATGCTAATTGTTAACTGGTTAGGAATGTATGTTTTCTTTAGCACAAAAAAATAAATTTTATGCTCACAAGAGGTATAAGAAATTATAGTTGAGCTATACTATTAAAGATTTCACTTCAAATCCAATGACTAGGAGGGTTAACCCGATGAGTGCGATTGATCGATAACTCAGAAGGACCATCAAAACTGAATAAGCTAAAGTACAGATTTCTTAGGAATATCTTAAGATCCTATGCGGAAGCGAGGCAGTGTGTCATGGAGCAGAAAATGTAAGTGGTAATCAGACCCGGAAATAAATTTCCGGGTTTTTCTAATTGTAAAGCCGCTATTTTAATTCAGCTAAATACATAAAAGCCATATTCAGATGAATATGGCTTTCCCCTTATCTAATTAATTCCTTTGCCAGGAATCTATAGGTATTTAAACGACTTTCTAATTCATATTGATTGCAATTTAGCATTACTTCATCAAAGCCATAGCGTTCTTGCTCAGCACTTAAAAAAGAAGCAATGTCTTGGGGTGTCCCGACAAGATTCGCCTTGCGATTATTGTCAATCGTCAATTTATCCATTTCAGTTAATGGATAATCCTTCGCTTCTTCGGGTGACATTGTTTGAATGATTTGCCCTTTCATTAATTGAAGACGAGAAATATCAATCGGTTTAGCTAAATATTCCGCTTCTTCTAAGGTGTGGGCAACTGTTGCTGCATATGTCACAATGATTTGTGGTTTATCCATATAATAAGAAGGCGTAAAATAGGCTTTATAGGCATCAAAGATATCCTTTGACATATTGCCCGTGAAAAATTGTGCATACGAATAGCCTACTCCCAGCTGGCCAGCCTGCATGGCACTCTGACCACTAGAACCTAGTAACCAAGCCTCTGGTAATGAAATATGAGCAGGAGCTGCAACGACTTGATCATAGACATGTTCACCTGTTTTTTGATTATTCATTAGTTTTAATATGATTTCTAGCTTATCGTACTGTTCCGTGAAGCGTTGTCGTCTTCCCTCTGCCAATGCATAGATAGCGGCATGATCACCACCAGGAGCTCTCCCCACACCAAAATCAATACGATTGGGTGCCAGCCCCGATAATGTTTTAAAGACCTCAGCTAGCTTATAGGGTGAATAATGCATCATCATGACGCCACCCGTACCAATGCGAAGCCGCTGTGTTTTAGCAGCTAAAAAAGCAGCAGTTACTTCAGGAGCTGAACTCGCCAATGACTGACTATTATGATGTTCAGCAAGCCACATACGGTGATAGCCAAGCTCTTCACCTAGCAATGCCAGCTGTTCTGTACGTTGGAAGGCCTCTTCTGCAGAATGACCTTTTGGAATCGGCATTTGATCTAAAATACTTAATCTCATGTAAAACATCCTCTCTGTCTCTAGCTCCCCCTTTTACTGTAATACAGTTTGGATGATTTACAAAATAAAAAACCTTACTCATAAGCTAGTTGTTTCTTTTCCCAAGTGTGATAGACCATGCCAACAAGCTTTTGCTGTTGTTGCTGGTTTAATACGACATCTTTAAATTTCATTGCCTCTAGGGAAAATTGCTGCGTTTGTTCGTTCACGACAAATTGGAGAATAGCATGTCCTTTTTCGTCTTGAAACGTAATATCACCTGACAATTCTACAACTTGCTCCCCAGTTTTCGCTTCATAATAGCGCCAGTAAGGTTCAAAAAAAGCGTAATTAAACGCATTTCGAACTGTGACATCTGAAAAATTCTCCAAATAGCCTTCCTTTACAGTATCAATATACTCATGATCTGTTATATCTTTTTTTGCATTAAAGACATACCCTACAAGTACTCCCATAAACACAACACAGAGAAATACACGTATATGATTTCCTAAACTCATGTCATCACGTCCCCTTTACGTAAAAACACCATCAACTACATAATACATCAAAATAATGACTCCAAGTAGAATTTTTTTGTGTTATGTAGAAATTATCGTCATTTCCTATCGGATCACTTCATTTATTTCTATTAAAAAATAGCAGCTAGAGTATTTACAGCCTATCCTCAGTTCGCTACTATCAGATTATTATGATAGAAAAGAGATGACCTTTTGTGCCTTTTGATTTAGATGTAAATATTTTATTAATTTTAATCCTCTTCGGTTTTTTAGCAGCCTTTATTGATTCAGTGGTTGGAGGAGGTGGGCTTATCTCATTACCAGCTCTTATGTTCGTTGGTCTTCCTCCCTCTGCTGCAGTAGCAACCAATAAATTGGCAGGTACAATGGGTTCCCTTACTAGCACAGTGACATTTTATCGCTCTGGTAAACTAGATATAAAAGCCGTCTATAAGCTTTTCCCCTTCGTCTTTTTTGGCTCTATGCTGGGTGCTTGGATTGTCCACTTAATGGACCCAAGTGTACTGAAGCCATTAATGCTGATTATGCTTGCAGCCGTTGCTATCTATACCATCTTTAAAAAAGACTGGGGCAGTATGACCACCTATAAACAATTAACCCCAAAGCGTTCTATTATTTTTGTTTTTGTGATTACACTTATTGGCTTTTATGATGGCTTTTTAGGTCCTGGGACAGGCTCGTTTCTACTCTTTGCTTTTCTCCTAGTTGGCTTTGATTTTTTACAATCAGCAGGAAACGCCAAATTTTTAAATTTCGGCAGTAATGTAGCTGCCCTCCTTATGTTTATATACTTAGGACAAATAAATTATGCCTACGGACTACCTATGGGTCTTGCGCAAATTGCAGGAGCTATTGTTGGTTCAAAATTTGCCATTAAACGCGGCAGTGGCTATGTACGTAAATTATTTATCGTTGTGACCATTCTATTACTCTTGAAAAATACATATGACTATTTTTCATGATCAGCCGTTATACTAACGTATGCCAATACTATAGAAGGATCAAACTTATCTCAATTGGGGTAAGTTTTTTTCATGGCATCAACTTTTTCCCTCTCCTCGTACGTCTAGTAAATGTATACAATTTGACAATGTTAAAAAAGGAGCTTCTTTGGACATGAGAACAAGAAATGCATTTCAACATGAAGAGGTGTTTGTCCAATTCATTCGAGAACAAAAAGAGCGTTTTTATTTGCTCGCGTATAGCTATACAAAAAATGAACAGGACGCACTAGATGTTGTACAAGACAGTATCCAAAAAGCCATGCTTTCATTAGATCGACTTGAAAATGTGACCTATATGAAAAGCTGGTTTTATAAAATAGTTGTCCGTACAGCCATAGATTTTTTACGTAAGCATAAACGCTTACAAGTGACAGATGATGATACATTACAATATTTAACACCTGCTCAAGAGGATGTTTATGAGAATGTTGACTTGGAGCATGCGTTGGATGAACTCCCGCAAATGTATCGAGAGGTTGTCATTCTCCATTATTTCGAGGATTTAAAACTCGCTGACGTGGCGAACATCCTCGACATTAAGTTGAGTACAGCCAAATCGCGTCTTTATAAAGCATTAAAACTATTGAAAATCCAATTGGAAGATGTGAAGGGAGAAACTGCACATGGATAAAAAATTACAGGAGTTAGAAAAACAATATATGAAAGTCCCGATTCCAAAAGAGCTAGACTTCGTGGTTGAAAAAGCACTTAAGCAAGGTCAAAAAAAGAAAAAAAATCGTACACCTCAATGGGTCCTTGGATCTGCCGCTGCAGCCATGCTATTTACAGCTGGTTTAAATGTAAGTCCTGCAATGGCACGCACACTTTCAGAAATTCCCGTGGTTGGTAGTGTGATAAAAGTATTGACTTGGACAGAATATGAAGTGGCAGAAGATACTTATGATGCCAACATTAAAGTTCCTTCTATTGAAAATTTAGAAAATCAAGATCTGGCGAATACATTAAATGAAAAATATCGTGCAGAAGGTAAGACACTTTACGATGAATTTATGGCAGAAGTGGGCGATTTAAAATTAAATGGCGGTGGTCATTTAGGTATTGATAGTGGCTACGAAATCAAAACTGATAACGAACAAATTTTGTCGATTGGCCGTTATGTAGTGAATACCGTTGCTTCTTCTTCAACGGTGATGGAATACGATACGATCGATAAAGAAAACGAAATTTTAATTACTTTACCAATGCTCTTTAAAGATCAGCACTATATTGAAACAATTAGTGAAAATATTAAAGAACAAATGCGTACACAAATAGCTGAATCGAATCAAGATAAAGTTTACTGGGTAAAGGGTGCTGGCCTTGCCGATGAAGAGTTAATGGAGGAATTTACAGCCATTAAACCTGATCAGCAATTCTACATTTCTGATAAAGGCAAGCTTGTGATTTCCTTTGATAAATATGAAGTGGCACCTGGCTATATGGGCGTTGTAGAGTTTGAAATCCCAACAGATGTCTTAAAAGAAGATCTTGTAAGCACAAAATATATTCATTAATTTAGCTTACTTTTCCTATGACGAGGTATTGGATGATGGTGTCATCCAATACCTCATTTTTTTCATGAAACCATACCATTTTCTGCTTATAAAGCCGACTTTTTTTGTCAAAGCTAATATGTATCAATCTATGTTAGAGGGTTTTCAACATGAAAAGTGTAGGATCAATCAGTATTTTACATGTCATCTTCCTATCAATGACTGTTATTGGCTTAAAAAATCATGTAACCATTATTCCTCCGCTACTAGATGTGGCCAAAAGAGATGGCTGGCTGTCAGTATTGTTTGCTGGGGGAATTGTTTTCTTTTGGCTATTTTTATTAGTATATATTCAATCAAAATCTAATCAGGAGCCCATCCGAGATTGGCTTGATTCAAAAATCGGGAAAATTGGCTCTACTATTGTAATTTATACAGTTGCTATTTTTTTAATGATTATCGCAGCTTTTACAATGATTGAAACACTGCAATGGGTTAATACTACATTTTTACCTCAAACACCTGTGATCATCTTATTATTTATCTATACCATTCTGTGTATTCTTCTTGTGGCGACTAGCTTACAGACAATTGTCATTTTAAACGTTTTTGTATTATTCGGTGTAGTTATCTTCGGCTTTTTCGTTGCCTTTACGAACATGCAGGTGAAAGATTATGAATTATTGCGTCCATTTTTTGAACATGGATTCCAGCCTGTATTGCGAGGCATGATTTTCCCTGCATCCGGGTTTATTGAGCTTTTAATGTTGCTATTTTTACAGCATCAATTTAAGGAACGTATTCGCTGGTACCATTTTGCTATTATGCTGGCCATTTTAGTAGGACTGACATTAGGACCATTAATTGGGGCCATTACAGAATTTGGACCGAATGAAGCAGCTAAGCAACGCTACCCTGCCTACGAGGAATGGGGATTAGTGACAATCGGTCGCTATATCGAGCATCTTGACTTTTTCTCCATTTATCAATGGCTGACAGGAACCTTTATTCGAGTTAGTTTCCTTTTGTACATTGTGGCAGATTTATTGAAGATGACAGGAGATCCGAAGCGTATATGGCAAATGCTTGCTCCTCCCTTCTTTATTCTTTGTTTACCATTAATTATGCTAAATGAAAGCCTATTTTTAAAAGTAAAAGGACATTATATTCTTACAGCCACTTTTATTTTTTTCTTTTTACTCTCAATATTTTTCGTAGTCGTAGCTTTCTTGTCGGATAAATCTTCTAAAAAGGGGAAAACTGAAAAACAAGATATGAAAAGTGGTGAATCATAATGCCTCAGCAAGAACAGGCGCTAGATCTTAGTACGCTCAGAAAATTATTTCAAAAATCGGCAGATATTCAATTTCAGGAATATATGTTTAATCAGCAGAAAGTACACTTTATTACGTGTGATGCTATGATTGATCAACAAATGCTTAATGAAGTGATTATTCAACGTATTCAGTATTTATATGATCATTTGGATGAGGTCCCCTTTGAAGAGAATATCGCAAGGCATCTTCATGTTCCAAGTATTCAAAAAGTACAAGACAAGGAACAGCTGATAACTTTTGTCTATAGTGGCTTCTTGTTGTTGTATTTTGATGAAGGCAATCTTTTATATGCAAGCAATATTGCCCACAAGCCGAACCGCCAGCCTGAAGAAACACGCATGGAGGTTCTTGTTAAAGGGCCCAGAGATAATTTCATTGAAGATATACGCGTCAATATCGCACTAGTAAGAAAACGCTTGCCGACCAACTCATTTTGTGTGGAAAAAGTGGAGCTTGGGAAGCGATCAAAAACTACGGTAGCCATTCTTTATTTTGATGATATTGTGGATATGGATATTTTACATGGAATCAAAAAGCAGCTTGCTGCCGTTGATACAGATATTGTATTTAGTGGCGATTTATTGATGGAACGGGTCAATAAAAATTCCAAGCTTTTTCCGAAGTTTGATTATACAGGACGACCTGATTATGCGGTACAGGCCTTAGCAAGAGGACGTTTTATTATTTTTGTAGATGGTGTCGCCTATGCCATCATTACCCCTGTCAATTTGTTTCTCTTACTAAAATCAGCTGAGGACAATGAATATCCTATTATTTTCAGTTCACTCGAACGATTATTGAGAATATTTGGTATTTTAATCGGATTACTACTTCCTGCATTCTGGCTTGCCTTGACAACCTATCACCAAAACCAATTGCCGCTCCAACTACTCGCAACCGTTGTGCAAGCGAAGGCGGGCTTACCGCTCCCCTCTTCGCTTGAAATGTTGCTCATGTTGCTGATGTTTGAATTGTTTCGTGAAGCAGGCTTGCGTCTCCCTTCCGTTATCGGTGGGACCATCAGTGTTGTAGGTGGATTAATTATCGGGGATGCAGCCATTCGAGCAGGTGTAACCAGTCCTGAAATGATCGTTGTCATCGCTATTTCTACCATTGCCTCCTTTACATTAGTGAATCAGTCGCTTGTAACTTCTGTTAGCATATTACGCGTTGCCTTTATCTTTGCTAGTGCCTTTTTCGGATTATTTGGCTTCTTTGTTTCTTTATACCTAACACTGCTTTACTTAAGTAATATTCGAATTTACGGCTACTCTTACATGAACCTGGCAACAGATCTAAATTGGGCAACCATTAAAAAATCCATCTTTCGATTATCACCTAAGGGCTATACAGAACGTAACAAAGCACTTGCTCCACAGGATTATACACGAACTTCAAAAGGACATGAAAACAAGGATTCTCCAAATAAAAACAAATAGCATCCCTATCGATTGTGAAGGGATGCTATCTTTATTTGCTCAACGATTTTGGACTCTTTTTGTTATAACGTCCAGTACACTTTCCCAATGACCTTTCATTTCTTCTCGTACTGTCTGATCAGAAAGATGTTCCTGATGAAAGCTAATGGTTGTTTTAATACGATCTTTTGGTAAAATACGGATTTGTACGGTAGATGGTTTTGACCACTCTTCCTTTTGCCAAGTTAATCGAAGCTGCTCTAACGGTTTAACAATCCTGATTTCGCCTGACCCTGTCTTTGAATAGTATTTGTGCCCAGGCTCAAATATAACTGAAGTGCCTTCACCTAGCCATGTACGTACCCCTTCTGTTGTCGTGAGCAATGCCCATGCTTGCTCCTGCGAAATTGGAAAACGTCCTTCTAACCCCGATTTGAAAACCCACACTTTTCGTTTGACCGATGATTCTATCGTTACCCATTGCTTCACCTCTATTTTATGACCTTTATAGTGAACTGCAGTTCTATTCGATAAACTTGCTAAACATTCCTTCTATGTATTCAGAAATAAATGTTCCATTATCCATATCAATAATTTGACCTGATACCCTTTGATTATTCGATGGTATTACCTTTCAATGGATTCCCTCTTTCTACATAAACCTTTATTATGCATATTAGTGTGCTTTAGATACAACATGAGCAGTACAAGTAATATGAGAAGCAACTAAAAAAGGGAAATTGTTTAAAAAAACAATCTCCCTTTCCTTCATTTACGTCAATTCCACAAAATCTTTCTGAACGCTTTGTTCTGTTTGTCCCTTGCGAAATTGAATATGATGAAGCTTTGCAAAAATCCCATTTTGTGCCACTAGCTCATCATAGGTGCCATCCTCTTCAATGCCCTTCGGTGTCACAACTAATACACGATCAGCATTGCGAATAGTTGCCAGTCGATGGGCAATAACTAGTGTTGTACGATTTTCAGCAAGCTCTGTTAACGATTGCTGAATAATCATTTCTGTTTCTGTATCTAAGGCAGAGGTTGCCTCGTCTAAAATCAAGATAGGCGGGTTCTTTAGGAACATACGAGCAATCGCGAGTCGTTGCTTTTGTCCACCTGATAATTTTAAGCCACGTTCACCTATTTGTGTATCATAGCCCTCGGGCAGCTCTGCAATAAATGCCTCTAGATGGGCTTTTTTCGCTGCCTCTCGAATTTCCGCTTCACTTGCATCTAATTTTCCATAGGCAATGTTTTCACGAATCGTACCTGTAAATAAAAAGACGTCCTGCTGTACGATACCGATTTGAGCACGTAATGAAGCTTGTGTCATATTACGTATATCGATACCATCAATCGTAATAGCGCCCTTTGTCACCTCATAAAATCGAGGAATCAATGAGCAGATTGTAGTTTTGCCAGCACCCGAAGGACCTACAAAGGCAATAGTTTGGCCAGCTTTTACATCAAATGATATATCATGTAAAACCTGTTTGGATGCATCATAATTAAAATGAACATGATTGAATGCAATATTTCCATCTAAATGTTTAATAACCTTTGCATCCTCACGATCTTGAATTTCTGGCTCCTGTTCAATTAATTCACGGAAACGCTTAAAGCCAGCCATTCCTTTCGGATAAAGCTCCAATAAAGCACTAATTTTATCAATTGGTTTAATCAGAACATTCGTATATAAAACAAAGCTCACTAGCTCCCCATAAGATAATTTCCCATTAAAGCTTAGCCAAGCGCCGACCACTAACACCATTAATGTAAGGAGGCGCGTCATCATGTAAATACTGGAGTGTGTCCCTGCCATAATTTTATAGGCATATAATTTAGCCGTACGGAAAAATCCATTTTGCTCCTTAAAGCGTTTAATTTCAAATTCTTCATTTGTAAAGGATTTCACAACACGGACACCGGACACACTATCCTCTACACGTCCGTTCACATCAGCAATTTTGCCATACATCGTTTTCCAAGCATTGTTCATTTTTATATTACTAAATGTCACAAGCCATGTTAAAAATGGCACCATAATGGCTGCAATCAAAGCGAGTGTTGGATTCACATTAAACATAATGGCAAAGGCCCCAACAAAGGTCATGATCGCAATAAAGAGATCCTCTGGTCCATGATGGGCAAACTCACCTATATCAAACAAATCATTGGTAATGCGACTCATAATATGACCTGTTTTCGTATTATCAAAGAATCGGAATGATTGCCTTTGTACATGCGTAAATAATTCCTGACGCATATCCGTTTCGATATTTATGCCTAGTTTATGTCCTAAATAGTTAACGATAAAGTTCAATAATGTACTAATGGCATAAACAAGCAGTAATAGGACACTTATTTTCACGATCATGCCCCAATCTCCTGTTGGCAATAACTCATCGATAAACCATTGAACAGCCAATGGAAACGCAAGCTCTAAGATTGCTACAATAATGGCACTCGAAAAATCGATGACAAACAATCGTTTATGTGGCTTGTAGTAGGAAAAAAATTTTCTATACATGTTTGTCTCCTCTCTAAGTTGTAAAAATTTTGCCTATCTTTTTATAGTACCATTTGTGCAAACGTAACGGAAAAGTATTTTTTCCCCATAGCAGTATATTTTTATTTACTTTTATATTGTTGCATGTTATTATGTTAGTAAGAATTGAATAGCTTTTGACTTTATTGTCAAAGGGGAGTAGCTAGCAGATGCGATCGAAGCATCTGATTCACATTCGTCATTACATGGTATATTACCATCGGGTGTGATGGCATTTCTTGTCACACAGAAAACTTTCTGTGCAACGAACAGTTAATTGCTTAGCAAGACCTTTGCCTATTTTTTAGGCAGGGGTCTTTTTCTTTTGCTTAAAATAGGGAAAGAATAAGTTAGCAAGCCATTCATTTCTGTTCAACAATTAAAGGAGGCAATAAATTTGGAGGCAATATTTTTAGAATACGCATGGGTACTTGTCGTATTAATTGTACTAGAAGGTTTGTTAGCAGCAGACAACGCCGTCGTAATGGCTGTTATGGTTAAGCATTTACCAAAGGCACAACAACAAAAAGCTTTATTGTATGGATTAGTGGGGGCATTTGTTTTCCGTTTTGCCGCATTATTCCTTATTACAACGCTCGTTAATTTCTGGCAAATTCAAGCAATAGGTGCAGCTTATCTACTGTTTATGTCTATTAAGCATATTTATGATTCGCGGAAAGCATCCCAAAACTCCGAAGAAATTCAAGAGCCGAAAAAACAATCTGGCTTCTGGATGACGGTTGTAAAAGTAGAACTTGCTGATATCGCATTTGCTGTGGATTCTATTCTTGCAGCGGTTGCCATTGCTGTCACACTTCCACATATCGGTGATTTTGATATTGGCGGGATTAACGCAGGTCAGTTCGCAGTGATGTTCTTAGGTGGTATTATTGGTGTCATCATGATGCGTTTCGCAGCTCGTTGGTTTGTAAAGGTTCTCGACAAATTCCCATCACTTGAAACAGCTGCTTTCCTAATTGTCGGCTGGGTTGGTGTAAAATTAGCTGTATTAACATTAGCACATGAAAAATTGGGTGTGATTCCACACGAATTCCCCCACTCCACTATTTGGAAAGCTATTTTCTGGATTGTCTTAATTGCTATCGCATTAGGTGGCTACCTAATCGGTGTGAAAAATCAAAAGAAACAAGAACAATAATAATGAAAAAATCGCTTCGATTACGATCGAGGCGATTTTTTTTATTTTCTTAAAAGTATAAAAGAAGAGATTTTCTAATTGAGAACGAATATCAATTAACTTTTGCATGAATTGCTTTAAAAATTAAATTTTTTGTATGTTACTGCCTCAACACTGTATACTAGTAAAGAAGTCATTTACTGCAAAAGGAGGAAAACTTTTATGTTATCTGAAAAACTACACACAGCTCTTAATGAACAAATGAATTTTGAATTCTACTCTGCGCATGCCTATATGGCAATGGCAGCCTATTGCACTGATCAAGATTATGATGGCTTCGCTAACTTCTTTTTAGTACAAGCAGAAGAAGAACGCTTCCATGCCATGAAATTTTATAATTTCTTAAGTGATATGGGCTACCGCGCAACAATTCAAGGTTTTGAAAGCCCAAGCAATCATTTCGAATCCATTTTAGATGCCTTTAAAACAGCTCTCTCACACGAAAAAGAAGTAACACGCCGTATTTACAATTTATCAGACATTGCTTTAGATGAACGTGAGCATGCGACAATGGCCTTCTTAAAATGGTTCATCGACGAGCAAGTAGAAGAAGAATCTACATTTGATACATTAATTCGTAAAATCGAGCGTATCGAAACTGACTCAAACGCAATCTTTATGCTAGATGCAGAATTGGCTACACGTACATTTACACCAGATACAGAAGCATAGTATTTCTTATAAAAAAATCTGCCATTAGAGCAGATTTTTTTAGGTATCTATCTTTTGGAAACCACATTACGATGTGTGGGATTTTCAAAAGATGTAATAAAAGAGAAACGTTGAATAATCAACGTTTCTCAGGTTCTTTATGGTTCTCTTACCACACCATCAAAGGCAGCTTGATAGATTTGATAGATATCTTCACGCTCTAATGGCATTGGACTTCGCGCTAAAATACGCGTTTGTTTTGTAGCATCCTCTGTTAGCTGTTCAAGTGCTGAGGCAGGGATATTGAATCCTTGTAATGTTGAGGGAATTTTCACATCTTGAACGAGTTTTTGTAAGGCGTCAACACATTTATAGGAAGCCTCTTCTTGCGATAAATAGGAAGATGATATCCCCATGGCATCTAAAATATCTTTCATTCGTTTTTCACAGCTTTGACGAATATAACCCATGACATATGGTAATAGTACTGCATTGGAATCACCATGAGCTATATGGAACTGACCTCCCAGGGGATAGGCTAAAGCATGGACGCCTGCTACACCAGCATTGAAAAAGGCTAACCCTGCTAAATAGCTGCCATAACTCATATCTGTGCGCGCTTGCTTATCTTGCCCATTATGGACAGCTGTTCGAATTGACTGGCTAATTAATCGGATAGCTTGTAGTGCAAGTGCATCCGTTACTGCATTCGCATTTACTGATACGTAGGCTTCTATCGCATGAGTTAACGCGTCTACCCCAGTCGCCGCTGTCACCTTCGATGGTAAGGAAATCGTTAAGGCAGGATCTACAATCGCTATATCCGCTAATAAATAATCATGTGTCACGACATCCTTGGTTGTATCCAGTGATAGCACAGAAATATTTGTTACCTCCGAGCCTGTCCCAGAAGTGGTAGGAATTAAGATTTTAGGTAACCCTTTATTATCTAATGTCTTCGTTCCTGTCAGGTTTAAATAATCTGCAACTTTTCCATCATGTTTTGCTAATACGGCGGCAAGCTTCGCTAAATCTAGTGCACTGCCTCCACCTACACCAATCACCAAATCAAATGGATGCTTTCTCGTAAAATCAACTAGTTTTTCGCCAATTGCAAGCGGAGGCTCTGGTGCAATATCAGTATAAATGGTTGTTGTATAGCCTTTCTCAATCAAAGGCTTTTCGACATTGTCCGTTAGACCTATTTCTTTTAATAATGGATCTGTCACGATCAAAATATTGTGAGCGTTAAACTTTTTTACCTCTAGCAGAAGCTGACTCAAACAGCCCCAGCCAGTATAGCTAGCAGGCGTAAAGGTTAATTTATGCATGACTTCTCTACTCCTATCTATTCATAATAGCCTTCCGTCGATTTTCTAAATGATTTAAATTGAATAGGATCATGGCCAAACCATACTTGTGAATTTGTTTCATGTGCTAGTCTTCGAATCCGTTCCACAGTCGTATTATAACCTACAGAATCATAGATAATGCCTGGTGGCTTGACAGGAGGGCCAAAGCTTTCTGCCGTATAAATAGCATCTGAAGCCAAGATAATACCACCTGTGTCAGGCATTTGAATATGCAAACCTAGCATTCCCCAAGCATGACCACTACCAAAATTTAATACTTGTATCCCTTCAGCTAGTTTTACATGATCCTCGCCACGTTTGATTAAGCGCCATTGTAGATTGTTTTTTATCCACATATCAATGTCACCCCAAACATAGGCACCGTCTTTCACGTTTCTAGCATATGTTTGTAATGTGCCATTAAACTCATCTTCCTGTACAATAATTGTCGCATTTGTAAAGAGTTCTAAGCACCCTGCATGGTCGAGATGCAAATGGGAAGCAACAACATATTTGATATCCTCTGGACGAACATTTAATTCTTCTAGACGATGATGTAAATAGCATTCTTCTGGCATATTAATAGGAAATGCTTTTTGCGTAAATTCACCCCATCGCCCTTCTGGACCCATCGAGTTTGGATTGCATGCTGTATCAAATAGAATTTTGCCTTCTGGATGATCAATCAGTACTGTATAAACAGGGAATTCAACAAATTCATTTGGCTGGTTTGGATGATCGATGGTTGCGGGATTATGCATCGCAATCATATAATTTTTATCCATTCGCATCGTACCATTGTCCATCACATACAATTTTGGATGTTGTTTAATCATTTTCATTTTCCCATCTCCATTCGTGATTATTGGTTATTCCAAATTACTAGCTTCATTTCCGTCATTTCTTCTAACGCATATTTAATGCCTTCTCGGCCTGTGCCGCTTTCCTTTACACCACCATATGGCATGTGATCTACTCGATAAGTAGGTACATCATTAATGATGACCCCACCAACGTGCAATGCTTTTGTAGCCTGAAAAGCTGTCTGAATAGAAGGAGTGAAGATGCCTGCCTGTAGGCCATAGTGAGAATCATTGATAGCCGCTATCCCTTCATCAATGGTGGATACCGTATTGACGATAACAACAGGTGCAAAAATTTCTTCACAGGATACACGACTCTGTGGTTGAACATTATATAAAACAGTGGGCAATAAAATATGATTGTCAATGTGACCACCTGTAATTACTTGTGCCCCTTCAGCTACTGCCTCTTCAATCCATTGATAAGCACGCTGTTGTTCAGCTTGTGAAATCATCATAGCAAGATCTGTTTGATTATCCATTGGATCACCAATTGTAAGCTGCTCTATTTTTTCCTTCAGCCGTATTAAAAATTCCTCCACCATACTTTCCATGACATAGATACGTTGTAAAGAAATGCAGACTTGACCTTGGTTGGAAAAGGCCCCCATCACAATGCGATCCATAATACGCTCAAGCTGTACCCCTTCGTCTATAATTACTCCTGCATTGGAACCTAATTCTAAGGTTACTTTCTTCAAGCCTGCACGATTGCGTAGAGAAATCCCTACAGCTGGACTTCCTGTAAACGTTATCATCTTAACATTGGGATGTGCTAAAAATGCATCGCCTACTAATTTACCTTGTCCAGTTACAAGATTAAAGGCACCTGCTGGTAAATTTGTTTGCGTCAATAATTTTGCCAAAAAATGGGCTGATAGTGCTGTTTGCGTGGCAGGTTTCAATACAATCGTATTGCCTGCAGCTAATGCTGGCCCAACTTTGTGTGCTACTAGATTTTGCGGAAAGTTAAATGGTGTAATCGCTGCCACAACACCGATTGGCTCTCTTAATGTATAAGCAAAGCGCCCCTCTCCATTTTTTGATGCATCCATTGGAACCATTTCACCAGTAAGTCGCTTTGCTTCTTCTGCCGCAAATTTATAGGTTTCAACTGTGCGATCAATTTCAGCGTAAGCATACTTTAACGGTTTGGCTGATTCCATTGCAATGATACTTGCTGCTTCATCTCTATTTTCTGCAAAAAGGGTGGATAACTGCTCTAATATCTCTGCTCGTTGAAAAGCAGTTAATGCAGCCATTTGAGGAGCTGCACCATGCGCACTTTCAATGGCCTCCTGTACATCTTTTTCAGTGGCCATCGCAAAGTGTGCCAATACCTCTTGCGAATAGGGAGCTTGGATCTCCATCCATTCAGCAGTCATCTTCCATTCTCCATTGATCCATAAGCCCTTTTTCAATCGTAATTCACTCCTTTCTTTTTATGGTTACGTATTCATTTCAGAAAATAAAGAAATGAATACGTAACCATTTTGGTGTAAAAAATAAACTGATGGTCTATCAGTTTATTTTACACGTTGTATTTCTTGGGAAAATCTTAACAGACTCTGTTTGTCTAATGCAAGTATTTTTTTTCTCCATTACCTCAAATAATTTTTCGATAGCAATAAAACCTAAGTTCTCTTCTGATGTTAAACCTACTGTTGTTAAGGCAATAGAGTGATGTTTACTAAGTTCTACATTATCAATACCAATGATATTAAAATCTCTCGGGACCTGAAAACCTCTCTCTAAACAAAGATTCAATATTTCAATGGCAATGGCATCGGTAGCAGCACAAATAGCTGTTGGTCTTTTTTCGAGTTGTAAAAGTTCTGTAAACGCTCGTTCAATATCTATTTTATTGGTGTTCGTTAAAAAAGTAGGCACTAATTTTGCATCTAGCCCATAATCCTGTAAAGCTTGTTCAAATCCCAGATAGCGTCCATGGAAGGTGCTCATTTGATGTGGCCCCCCTATCCAACATAAAGAGTCATGCCCTAATGATAGGACATGATTGGTCGCAAGGTAACCTGCTTGAACATTATCAATTTCCACAAAATGTCTATTCTCTTTATGCTTACGGTTAAACATAATAAATGGAATAGCTAGTTTCTCTAGTTTATAAAATAAATCATCCTGATACAGCATAGAAGACAAAATAATTGCGTCTGCTTTCGTTTCTAAAACTGCATTGTAGATTGAATTTAGATTATCCTCTGTGCCAAAATAGACATTCACTTTATAGCCACGTGCATTAACATAATTCACGATAGCTGTAGTTGTATCAACAAAAAAAGGGTTGTGTAAGGGCCCCGAAATCAATGTAATAATGCCTGTTTTTTTCTGAACAAGCGATCTTGCTATATCATTTGGCACATAGTTTAGCTCCTCTATCGCCTGCATTACTTTTTTAATTGTTTTTGGCTTTACAAGCTCTGGTGTATTCAATACTCTAGATACAGTTGTTTGTGAGACACCAGCATGCTTCGCCACATCTTTTGAAGAAACCAAAAAAACCACCCATTTCATCATTGTGAAGCTATATTATACCATTTATAGAATAATGATTATAGTGATGATTCCTTCTCTCCCTTAACCCTTTCGCTCAAATGGCTTTGCAGCTTCACTTGCTTTAAAGTTATAGACAGGTTTAATCACTTTGACAATATCTACAGTTTCACCAATAGCAGAAGTAATTTCGGTCATCGGCTTATAGGCCATTGGCGCCTCATCCAAGGTTTCTTCATTGACTGATGTTGTCCAAATCCCCTGCATCGTATCTTTAAAATCGGCCATATTCAAAGCTTTTTTCGCTGCGCGTCGTGAAAACATACGTCCCGCTCCATGGGGGGCTGAATAATTCCATTCTGCATTGCCTTTCCCTATACAAATCAGAGATCCATCCCGCATATTCATTGGAATAACTAGCTTTTCACCTTTATTTGCACGAACAGCCCCTTTGCGAAGCGTCATCGTTTCTGTATCGATATAGTTATGAATCGTATCAAACGTATCCGTAAAATGCCAATCCATCTGTTTAGCAATGGTTTCTGCAATGGTCCAACGATTCATCCGTGCAAATTGCTGTGCAATCTTCATATCATGGATATAATCATGGAAAGCTTCCCCCTCTAAATATGACAAGTCTTTTGGAACGAACGGTGTTTGTTCTTTATAGGCTTGTATCATGGATTGGATCTCTTGATGTCGTCCTTGCTGTTTCAATGCTTCTATTTTCTCTGTCAAATCTTCTCGACGTAAATTATCATAAGCTCTTTTTTGATGCCAATTAGCAACCTTTGCCCCTACATATCGTGACCCCGTATGGATGAGCAAATAGTGCTGATCATCTTCATCTTTGGCAAGTTCAATAAAATGGTTGCCTCCCCCAAGTGTACCTAATGACAAGTTCGTATAGTCGTCTTTCAAGCCGCTTGCTCGAAATTGTTTCCCTTCAAACTCGACAAAATGTCGGCTTGGCGATACTTCTTTATGAATATCCTGCCCACTTGGTACATATGTGCGAATGATGGCATCGAGTTGAGCAAAATCAACGGTCGTTACGTCTAATTTTGCTACAAATACACCACACCCCACATCAATGCCTACAAGATTTGGTACAACACGGTCTTGCAATTGGATGGTCGTGCCAATGACACATCCCTTACCCGCATGATAATCTGGCATAATACGTACTTTAGTGCCTGCCATGAAAGCCTGATCTGTTAATTCTTGAATCTGATCAACAGCTGTTTGTAATGCTGTTTGCGCAAAAATTTTAGCATTCGTAAAGCGTCCATTTATTTCAATCAAGTGTATCCCTCCTTACTACTTATACGTAAAACTGGAATGATTTGTTTCATGTCATAAAGAAAACGTTCTAAAAGCATGCTACTTTTAGAACGTTTGGTGAAAACCTAATCTTCATATTGGACAACTAATTTTTTGGGTATTTCGGGTATATCATTTGATTTTACATCTTCTTCCCTTAAGGCAAGCATTTGCAGGGGATATTTTTCTTGCACCACAAAAGGTATTGCAATACTTTCCATTTTATTATTCATTTGACTTCGTGCCAGTAAGCCATTGTTTGATAAATCAATGGCTAAAATAGCCTGAACAGTTTCCTCAAGCATGGCAATATCCTTCGATTTCAACGGCATTTGCTCATTCATTAAAAATGGTTGAAGATGCTCTTTTATATAACCCTGTGCTTCGATTAAGCAAGAAAATTCATTTAATTTTTCAGCATAGCGCTTTAACTGACGCTTATCATTTGCACGCTGTTGATTTAGTTTCTGTACTTTTTGTTCAATACGGCTCATGCGTTCTTTCACTAAATCAATCAAAAAAGGCTGTGTATCTCGAATCGCCTGTAGCATTGAAACCTCTGCTTGTTGTACCTTGGCATATTGGGCGACACAAACCTCTTGCTGCTCATTTAGTTTTTGAACACGCTCTTTGAAAAATTCATTTTGCGTATGTTGGCCAAAGAAAGCTTTCATAAGACCTTTACCATGAATTTTTTTATGTTGTGCATCTAAACGCTCATATTCGCGTAAATACTCACTGTGCATGTTGCGGTATTCACGCAACATTTGTTGATAGTGCACAGCAATTTCGGTAAATTCTTCCACCTTGGAATCTTGTAAATAATCATGTTGCGCTATCGTTTGTAATAGTTGATACAGTGTTTGAACCTGTTTAAACGTGTTCGCTACCTGTTCATATTCTTGCTCATATTCTTTGACAATTGCTAAGTCACGTTGATAGCGAGAATATTCATATTGGGTATCGCCTGCGTATTTTTCAATATTCTCTACAGCAGATTGAAATGGATCTCGTTGTGGAATTACAGTCAATTCGAAGCGGAATCGTTCAAGCCATTGTAAGAAGCGAATTAGGATGGCATATGTTTTTTTATTACTATTTTCAGCCACACGATGAATGTGAGCAATTAATTGATCATACTGACTTTTTTGCCAAAGCTCATGATTGTCTGTTTGTTTGGCTACTAGTGCATTAATGGCTGAAATCCCTATAAAATCACTCATCAAATGACCAATACGTTGTTGTTCAGATTCCATAAATGCTGTGGGATATTCCTCATCATCGATGCCATTGATGACACATAAAGGTTCAACACCTTTATTTTTTAACGTTTCAATCAATAGAAGTTCAGCATCCATTGCCATTGAACCAGCGCGTAACACCCAGAAAATTTCATCAACACGGTTCATAAGCGCCTCTGAAAAATAAGCCATTTCTCCCCCGCCTGCTTCTAATGACACAGAATCAATGATTGTCACGGATTTTAACAAATCATTTTTCAAATAGACTTCTAGGTAATCTAAATGTTCACGTAAAATCTGGGAAGCAAACGTATCGCCAGTTGTTAGTAGTTCTAATTTACTGAGATCAAATACAGCGACAACACCATCTAAAAAATAAGCTCTAATCTCTTCTTGCTCGCCGTATCGTATAAACGTATTTACACTTGTTGGATGCTGATCATCTACCGATAATATTTCGCGTCCTAGAAGGCCATTCACAAGTGTTGTTTTGCCCACCCGCTCTTTTCCAACTATTAAAATCATGGTCTGGTTATTGGCATCTTGAATGATTCGATTTAAATGTTTTGCTGTATCTTTCACATATGTATTTTGGACGATGATGCCGTACAAGTGTCGTAGTTGGTCAACAAATTGCGGCAAAATATTATTCGCTGAGGTGGCATTTTCGATTGGCGTATTGTCAATGTTCGTCATCCTCAAAACCTCTTTTCGTATGTATCTATAAGACCATTATAAATGAAACTATGGCTTTTCTAATACATCGATTGATGAAAAGAGGACAATATACTTATACGTTTATACCACAAATAGGAATTCATCCTTACACCCATTTCCTGTCTGCCTCATATATGATTGCTACACAGACTAAAGGGTATAGTCCAGACTATGAGTTTAGAAGTATAAGGCTTGGAGATTTCTATCCAAGGTTGCTGAGTAGCTGACATTTGACCTATTCCTCCAAACCTGCCATACGAGCATAAACAGCTCCAAGTGTTGGCATTCCACCTTGAGCACCTAATTTCTCTACAGATAAGGAAGCAGCGATATTAGCAAAATATACAGCCTCATCCAACGATTGCCCTTCTACTAAAGCATGGGCTAAAGCCCCATTAAAGGTATCACCAGCCCCCGTTGTATCCACGACTGTTGTCATATAACCTGGAACATGAATTGGATAGGAGCCATCGAAATAACGTGCACCGTCACTTCCTAATGTCACGATTAATTTATTAGGATATTTTTCTAAAACTTGTTCCACTGGCTCGTTAAAAATTTCAGCACATTCTGTCTCGTTGGGTGTTAAATAGGTAATATCCTCCATCCACTGCACATCAAAATTGGCTGCTGGAGCAGGGTTCAACAGTATTGGAACACCCGCTTCTTTACATAAATGAATGGCATGGGCTGTCGTCTCTTTAGGGATTTCAAGCTGTATAATTACCAAGTGACTTTTTTGTATCACCTCTTTAGAAGCTTCAAGATGGGATATGCTTAAGTCATAATTAGCTCCCGGTACGACAACAATACGATTATCGTTCTTGTAAATAAGTATATTAGCAATGCCTGTAGGAGCAGTGGTGCTTTTTACAATGGCGTTTGTCTGAATCTGCTCTTGCTGTAAAACGGCATGTAATGTCTCACCAAAATGATCATTCCCTAAACAGCCAACCATCGCCACCTCACTGCCAAGACGAGCTGCGGCAACTGCTTGATTAGCCCCTTTTCCTCCTGGAACTGTTTGAAACGAGTTACCTAGAATGGTTTCCCCCTGCTTTGGAAAAGCATTCATTTGTACAACTAAATCCATATTTAAACTTCCTATAACTGTAATCATTGAATTCCTACCTTTCATCTTTTGATCAAACAAAAAACAACTGAAATGAGCAGTATCATTTCAGTAGCTTAACAGTATAAATTTCGTATAAACTCACAAATCTACTAGATACCTATCAAGTTCAAACACGACCTTATAAACAGTAATATTTCGAAAGCTAATCCGATCTTGTTTCGTGAACCACTCGGATTATCTTCCTATACTTCATACTGAGCAATGCTTGAGATAAGCCACAAACGTTTCCAAAAGCAGGCTGGACTAGCTCTTGTAACATTCAAAATCTTTTTTACTATGATAATATTGTCGATGCTTTCTTTATTATAAAGAATTTCTTATGGGAAATGAACTACACACAAAAAAAACTGAAGACAACATCCAATTTGTCTTCAGTCATATCAATTAATAGGCTACTCGCTTCGCCTCATATGCGGCGATGTGTTCCTCATATTTAAAGGTTAAGGCGATTTCATCCCAACCATTCAGTAACGTTTCTTTATAGTACGGGTCAATTGTAAAATGATAGACTGTACCATCTTCCCCTGTTACGGTTTGCTCTACAAGATTTACTTCCATACTATAGGGCTTTGCTAACCCTTTTGCTAAAATAGCATCACATTCCGATTCTGTTAGCTTAATCGGTAAGATACCGTTTTTGAAGCAGTTATTATGAAAAATATCTGCAAAAGAAGGTGCAATGACAACGTTAAAACCGTAATCTAAAATAGCCCATGGTGCATGTTCACGAGAGGAGCCACAGCCGAAATTATCTTGCGCCACTAGAATTTTAGATTCTTTAAATTCAGGTTTATTTAATACAAAGTCAGCTATTTCATTCCCTTGTGCATCGAAACGCCAATGGTAAAATAAAAACTGTCCAAAACCTGTGCGCTCAATACGTTTTAGAAATTCTTTTGAAATAATTTGATCGGTATCAACATTTTTTCTATCAAGTGGTGTGATGACACTATTTACGATATTAATTGGTTCCATTTTTCAATCATCCCTTTCGAGTAAAGCAAGACTTACACCGTTTCCTTCACAAATTCACGTACATCGACAAAGTGACCTGCAATCGCAGCGGCTGCTGCCATTGGTGGGGACACTAAATGTGTACGAGCTCCTGCGCCCTGACGTCCTTCAAAGTTGCGGTTTGAGGTAGAGGCACAGCGTTCTCCAGCTGGTACGACATCATCATTCATCGCAAGACACATCGAGCAACCAGACTCTCGCCATTCAAAGCCTGCATCTATAAATATTTTATCTAAACCTTCTGCCTCTGCTTGTTTTTTCGTTGTATGTGAGCCTGGGACAACGATGGCTGTGACTTTGTCATGCACCTTACGCCCTTTGATAACATCAGCAGCTGCACGCAAATCACTAATGCGTGAGTTTGTGCAGGAGCCAATGAAGACATGCTGGATGTCAATGGATGTTAATGGCTGTCCTTCCTCTAAGCCCATATAGGCAAGTGCTTTTTGAAGTGCCGCCTTGTCAGATTCATCCTCATAATCTGCTTGTGTTGGAACATGCCCAGAAACACCAGTACCCATTGATGGGTTTGTTCCCCACGTAATGATTGGTTCAATTTCTTCAGCTTTTATAATACGAACCGTATCGTACGTTGCATCTTCGTCTGAAGCAAGACTTAACCAGTAAGCGGTTGCTTCTTCCAATTTTTCTCCCTGCGGTGCATATTTGCGTCCACGAATATAATCGACTGTTGTTTGGTCAGGTGAGATAAGCCCAGCTTTTGCCCCTGCCTCAATTGACATATTACAAATAGTCATGCGTTCTTCCATAGATAGTTTGTGGATAGCCTCTCCAGTGAATTCCACAATATGTCCTGTACCAACACCAATACCGAACTTGGCAATGATGGCTAAGATAATATCCTTTGCCGCTACCCCAACTGGTAGCTCCCCTTCGACACGAATCTCCATCGTTTTCGGCTTATTTTGCCATAGCGTTTGCGTCGATAATACATGCTCCACCTCTGATGTCCCAATACCAAATGCAATGGCCCCAAAGGCACCGTGAGTCGATGTATGAGAATCACCACAAACAATCGTTTTACCAGGCTGTGTTAATCCAAGCTCTGGCCCAATAACATGGACAATCCCTTGGTCAGGGTGACCCATGCCTGCTAACTCAACACCAAATTCCTCAGCATTTTTAGCTAATGTTTCGATTTGATTGCGTGCAATGGGATCCTGGATAGTTGGTAAATTTTTTGTTGGTACGTTATGATCCATTGTGGCAAAGCTTAAATCAGGACGACGCACTTTACGTCCGTTCATACGTAACCCTTCAAAAGCTTGCGGAGATGTTACTTCATGAATTAAATGAAGATCAATATATAACAGGTCCGGTTTGCCCTCTTCCTGATAAACAACATGTTTATCCCAAATCTTTTCAATTATATTTTTACCCATTGTCTTCACCTATTTCTTTAAATATATGTTGTCATAATACTTTGTGATACAAAGCTAGTATCAATTTCGTTAATTACCTTATCTGTCCATTCATTAGTCGATAAAACGCGACTGCCGTCGCGAGCAAGATCTGCTGTAAAGTAGCCATCATCAAATACTGCACTTACAGCGCGTTCAATTTCTGCTGCTTCTTCTTTTAAGCCGAATGAATATTGCAGCATCATCGCTACGGATAAAATGGTTGCAGCGGGATTTGCTACACCTTGCCCTGCAATTTCTGGTGCGGAGCCATGTACTGGTTCATATAAGCCAAAATTATCACCACGAATGGATGCGGATGGTAAAACACCTAGAGAACCAGTAATAACAGATGCTTCATCACTTAAAATATCACCAAACATATTTTCAGTAACGACTACATCATAGTGTCCAGGATTTGTAATAAGTTTCATTGCAACAGAGTCTACTAGGTTATGTTCTACGATTACATCTGGATACTCTTTTTTCTTTGCTTCTACAACTTCACGCCATAAGCGACTTGTTTCAAGCACATTCGCCTTGTCAACAGAGCATAATTTGCCACCACGTAAACGTGCTAGTTCAAAGGCATTTTCAACGATACGCTCTACCTCTGCTTTAGAGTAAACGGTTGTATCAATTGCGCCATTTTCAGTACGCATACGTGGTTCCCCGAAGTATACGCCGCCTGTTAGTTCACGTACAATCATTAAATCAACGTTCTCAGCCACTTCACGCTTTAATGGTGAAGCATCTAGTAAACTCGGGAACGCCTTTACTGGACGTAGATTGGCAAATAAATCGAAGTGTTTCCGAATTCGCAGTAACCCTTTCTCTGGGCGTAATTCAGGAGGGTTTTGATCCCACTTTGGACCACCTACAGCTCCTAATAAAATCGCATCACTATTTTCACACATCTCGATCGTTTCATCCGGTAATGGATTGTTGTGCTGGTCGATTGCAGCACCACCAATTGTTGCATATCCTAAATGAAATGTATGATTAAATCGTTTACCAATCACCTGTAATACACGTACAGCAGAAGCAACAACCTCTGGCCCAATTCCATCACCGGGAAGTACTGTAATTTTTCTCTCCATCGTCAAAACACCTTTCTTTGTATAGCGTATTCGCTAATTTAGTAAAGACGCTCACCTACCTTTTATCGAGGTGAGCGTAGTCATTACGTCTAAGCGTAATTTTTGGTTAATTGATACAATACGCCATGACTTCATTGCATCCGACTTGTGAATGGTACTTCATACAATTCACTACCTTAGAAACCTATACAGGATGTGCGCGAAGGCATGCTTGAATTAAATGACGGTTAATAGCATTTAAATAAGCTTTTGCCGATGCTTCTAAAACATCTTGAGAGGAATTACGGCCTGTAGTCGAAACCTCATCATAGCGAATATTTATAACCGCTTCACCCAGTGCATCTCGTCCTTTGCCAACCGATGTCACACGGTAATCAATGACATGCACAGCTCCAGGTACAAGTTGCTCCAGTGTATTAAAAATGGCTTCTACTGAACCAGAGCCAGTAGCTACAACGGTTTTCTCTAGTCCCTCAGGTGTAAGCACAATAGCTGTCGCTGTAGGAATATTTTCAGTACCATATTGCACCTGCACCATTTTCAAATCAAAGAGTGGTACATCTTCTACTTGAACTTGTTGCTCAGTAAGAAGAGTGAGTAAATCTTCCTCTGTAATTTCTTTTTTACGATCAGCCAATTTTTTAAATTCCACAAATGCTTTGTTCAACTTTTCATCAGAAAGATGGAAGCCCATTGTTTCAGCACGATCACGGAAGGCTGCACGACCAGAATGTTTCCCGAGAACTAATGGTATTTCACCTTCGCCGATTAAAGCAGGTGAAATAATTTCATAGGTTTCTGGATTTTTTAAGACACCGTCTTGATGGATGCCCGATTCGTGTGCGAATGCATTTCTTCCTACAATCGCTTTATTTGGCTGAATCACAACATTTGTCAATTTACTGACTAATTGAGACGTACGTTTAATTTCTTGCAACTGAATGCCTGTTTGCACCTGATAAATGTCCTTGCGAATATGAAGTGCTACAGCAATTTCCTCGAGTGCCACATTACCTGCGCGTTCGCCGATACCATTGATCGTTCCTTCGACTTGTGCAGCACCATTTTCTATTGCGGCAATCGTATTAGCTGTTGCCATCCCTAAATCATCATGACAATGGGCAGAGAATTTCACTTTGTCAGCACCTTTGACATTTTCCAGTAGGAACTTAAATAATGCACCATATTCTTGTGGGGATGCATACCCTACAGTGTCTGGAACATTAATCGTTGTTGCACCAGCAGCAACCACTTCGTTCATAATTCGCACTAAAAATTCTCGATCAGAGCGGAATGCATCCTCAGCAGACCATTGTACAAGTGGGAAGAACTTTTTAGCGTATTTAACAGCCTCTACCGCTTGCTCCACCACTTGATCAGGAGATTTTTTTAATTTGTATTCCATATGAATAGGTGATGTGGCTAGAAAAATATGAATATGTGGCTGTTGTGCTACTTTTATCGCTTCCCATGTAGCATCAATATCCTTTTGGATACAGCGAGCTAGCCCCGTCACAATGGAATTTTTTACTGTACCTGCAATGCGATGGACCGCATCAAAGTCACCGGGTGACGAAGCAGGAAATCCTGCTTCTATAATTGTCACACCAAGGCGCTCTAATTGTTTGGCAATTTCAATCTTCTCGGCTGTGTTTAAGTTGATCCCAGCAGATTGTTCACCATCGCGAAGCGTAGTATCGAAAATATCAATTTTTCGCACTTGTCGCCACTTCTCTCACAACTTTTTCTTTACCTTCGTTGATGAATGGCATCATAGCACGTAGTTTCGCGCCCACTTCTTCGATTTGATGGTTCGCACCAGCTTCTTTGAATTTTGTATATTCTGGACGACCATTTTCATTTTCTTGAATCCAACGACGAGCAAATGTACCATCTTGGATATCTGTTAATACATCCTTCATACGAGCTTTTACAGACTCATCGATGATGCGTGGTCCTGCAACATAATCTCCCCACTCTGCTGTATCTGAAACTGAGTAGCGCATTGTTGCCATACCGCCCTCAAACATTAGGTCAACAATTAATTTAAGCTCATGTAGTGTTTCAAAGTAAGCTAATTCTGGTTGATAACCAGCCTCTACTAATGTTTCGAATCCTGCTCTTACTAGCTGTGTTGCCCCACCACAAAGTACCGCTTGTTCACCAAACAAGTCTGTCTCTGTTTCTTCTTTGAATGTTGTTTCAAGAAGTCCACCACGTGCAGCACCGATTCCTTTACCATACGCAAGCGCTAAATCTTTTGCTTGACCTGTAGCATCTTGGTGAATAGCGAATAGTCCTGGTACACCAGCACCTTCTTGGAATTGACGACGAACTAGATGTCCTGGTCCTTTTGGTGCTACTAAAAATACGTCAACATCTGCTGGTGGTGTAATTTGACCGAAATGAATATTGAAGCCATGTGCAAACATCAATGCTTTACCAGCTTGTAAATGTGGCGCAATTTCCGCTTCATAAACTGCTTTTTGACGCTCATCTGGTAATAGAATTTGGATAACATCTGCTTCTTGTGCTGCTTCAGCCACTGTTTTCACGTCAATACCATCTGCTTTTGCCGCATCGAAAGATCCACCTGGACGAACCCCTACTACCACATCAAAACCTGATTCTTTAAGGTTTAAAGCATGTGCATGACCTTGTGAACCGTAACCGATAATTGCGATTTTCTTTCCTTTTAATACGTCCTCGTTGATATTTTGCTCATAGTACATTGTAGCCATAGTTAATTTCCTCCTAGAATATGTTTTGTTTTTTTTATAGCTTTAGATAACTTACGCTGTCTATCAAGCTATTCATTTTTATATGCAAACTATTTTAAAATAGAGAGCTGCGGGTTTGAGACTTTTTGTGTTTCACGAACGGAGGCAGTTGCTCCTGTACGTGTAAGTTCTTTAATGCCATATGGTCGAATGAGTTCGATAAAGGCATCAATCTTCTCTGGATGCCCTACTACTTGATACGTCACAACATTTTTAGCTGTATCTATAATTTGGGCGCGGAACGGTTCAACAATTGAATTCATTTCCAAACGTAAATTTGGTGGGGAAATCACCTTTACTAGTGCTAGCTCTCGTAGAACAATCGATTTATCGGTAATGTCATTGACCTTTAACACATCAATTTGCTTGGATAACTGTTTCACTAGCTGTTCAATTTTGCGTTCGTCCTCTACGTTGACAACGAAGGTCATCTTTGAAAAATTTGGTTGCTCCGTATGACCTACTGTAATCGATTCAATATTGAACTGACGCTTCATCAATAAACCTGTCAAACGGTTTAATACACCACTTTGGTTAATCACAGTTACGGTAATTACTCGCTTCAATTCTTTTTCACCCCAATCATTTCATGTAAGCCTTTGCCAGGTGCTACCATTGGGTAAACACATTCAAGCTGTTTCACTCGACAGTCAATTAATACTGGCTCATCAGACAGCAGTGCCTCACGGAAAATAGACTCTGCTTCATCGATTGTGTTAATTCGATAGCCTTTAATGTTATAAGCATCAGCTAACTTAACAAAATCTGGTTGGATCGGCATAAGTGATGATGAATAGCGCTCTTCATAGAATGTTTGTTGCCATTGACGCACCATGCCTAGACAGCTATTATTCAAAATCACTATTTTTACTGGTAAGTTAAATTCCTGTAGGATGGATAGCTCCTGTGCCGTCATTTGGAATCCTGCATCTCCTACAATCGAAATAACTTTTTTGTCTGGCTTCGCAAATTGGGCGCCAATTGCGGCCGGGAAGCCGAAGCCCATCGTACCAAGTCCACCAGACGTTACCCATGCATGATCATTATTTAAATGATAATATTGCGCTGCCCACATTTGATGCTGCCCAACATCTGTCGTCACAATGGCATTCCCTTCAGTAATCTTGTGCACTAATTGCAATGCCTCTTGTGGTAGGATTTCTTGCGTATTTGTATCCTTGCAATACCATAATGGATATTCCATCGCATGATTCCTTAAATAAGCTAACCAATCATCTGTATCAGGACCTTGGAAATCCTTTTTCAACAGTGCTTTTAAAGCCTCTTTGGCATCAGCAACAATTGGAATATCTGTCGGTACATTCTTGCCAATTTCAGCAGGATCAATATCGATATGGATAATCGTTGCATTTGGTGCAAATGTAGCTAGATTACCTGTTAGACGATCATCAAATCGTGCCCCAATATTGAGTAATAAATCCGATTTTGTGATCGCTGTATTTGCTGTAGCTGTTCCATGCATCCCAGCCATTCCAAGGAATAAGTCATGTTCACCATGGATGGAGCCCAAGCCTAGCAATGTGTTCGTTACTGGAATACGATATTTTTCTGCGAAAGTCGTTAATTCCTCACGTGCATCCGCAAAAAGAACACCTGCACCTGCTAAGATGATTGGGTTTTTTGCCAATGAAATGGCTTGAATCGCCTTTTGGATTTGTAAATAATTTGGTTTATATGTTGGCTGATAACCTGGTAAATAAATTTCATCAGGTGCTTGCGGTGGATTCTCTACATCAAACAACATTTGGGAAACGTTTTTTGGGAAATCCACGACAACTGGCCCCTTACGACCTGTGCTAGCGATATGGAAAGCTTCCTTCACAATGCGGGGGATATCATTGACATCCTGCACCTGATAGTTGTGCTTTGTAATCGGTGTTGTAATCCCCATAATATCCGCTTCTTGGAAAGCATCTGTTCCAATCACAGATGTCGCAACCTGTCCTGTAAAAACAACCAATGGAATAGAATCGATCATGGCATCCGCAATACCTGTTACAAGGTTTGTTGCACCAGGTCCACTTGTGGCAATAACAACGCCTGTTTTACCTGAAACACGAGCATAGCCTTCCGCCGCATGAATAGCACCCTGTTCATGTCTTGTTAAAATATGGCGAATAGGGTTTTTATACATCGCATCGTAAATTTGTAATACGGCTCCTCCAGGATAGCCAAAGACAATTTCAACCCCTTGATCGTGCAATGCCTGCACTAATACATCTGCACCGTCCTTCGCTTGATAGGTTTGTTCAGCTGTTGCTGTTGTCGCTAATTGTTCTTGTTCATTGATTGAAACATTCGCACTCATCAAATTATGCCTCCTTCATTTCTTTCAAACTCACACATCAGTGTTGTAGATTAGTGAAGTGTCAATAGCTGGATTGACTATTCCTCTCATCCTTTTCGTTGAGAGGTTGTTCAATTGCATCGTGAAAATAATAAAAAGCCTTTTTCTCCACACGCAAAGAACTACCTTACGTAGGGATGAAAAAGACTTTCCATGGTACCACCCTTTTTTATAGCAAATAATTGCTACCTCGCGAATAAATGACTGCATTTATGCACCAATGCGACAGACATCGCATCCAATATAGTGTCATAAAACATTTATTCATTAATAACGAGCACTTTCGACTATGCCCGGAGCTATCTAATGGTGTAAACACGTTTAATAGCCCACTCCGAGGGGATGTCGGATCTAGTTGTATCGCCGGCTTCCAGCACGACCGGCTCTCTGGTAGATACAAGGCTCTAGAACCTTTAACCTCATCAACGTTTTTATTTATCTAGTTGTTAAATTTTCATTACGCCTCCAGTAGAAGCGCTCGTCACTAATTTTGAATATCTTGCTAACCAACCGCGTTTGATTTTTGGCTCAAAGGCTGGTAATTTTGCACGACGTTCAGCTAAAACTTCATCTGAAACTTGTAAATTAATCGTACGATTTGGTAGATCAATTTCGATAATATCACCGTTTTCTACTAAAGCGATTGGACCGCCTTCAGCAGCTTCTGGTGAAATATGGCCAATTGAAATACCACGAGATGCCCCTGAGAAACGACCATCTGTAATTAAGGCAACCTTTGTACCCAGGCCTCGACCTTGAATGGCAGATGTTGGTGCGAGCATTTCTGGCATCCCTGGGCCACCCTTAGGTCCTTCATAGCGAATGACGACTACATGGCCCTCTTTCACCGTTCCATTATCAATGTTTTCTTGTGCTGCTTCTTGTGAATCAAAGACGATAGCCTCGCCCTTGAATACTTTGATAGAAGGATCAACTGCCCCTACTTTAATAACAGAGCCATCTGGTGCGATGTTACCGAATAAAACTGATAATCCACCTACAGCACTATATGGATTGTCTTTTGTTCGAATGACTTGATCATTCGTGATGTGATAATCTTTGACAAGCTCACCCATTGTAACGCCTGCTACGGTTGGACGGTCTGGATGAATAGCACCTGGAATAGATGTTAATTCATTAATAATGGCACTTACGCCACCTGCTTTATTAATATCATCCATTGAAATATCTGAAGCAGGCATGATTTTTGCTAAATAAGGCACTCTTTCCGCTACTTTATTAATATCTTCAATGTTGTAATCTATCTCGGCTTCATTGGCAATTGCTAATGTATGAAGAACTGTATTTGTGGAGCCTCCCATTGCCATATCAAGAGCAAACGCATCATCAATTGCCTCTTTTGTAATAATATCGCGAGGTTTAACGTCTTCCTTGACCATGCGAATTAATTGTTTAGCTGCTTCTTTAATCAGCTTGTGACGCTCTTCAGAAGTGGCAACGATTGTACCATTTCCAGGTAAAGCAACACCAAGCATTTCCATTAAGCAGTTCATCGAATTTGCTGTAAACATGCCTGAGCATGAGCCACATGTTGGACAAGCATTATTCTCAATATCCAACAGCTCTTCCGCAGACATTTTTCCTGATTTGTGGGCTCCTACACCTTCAAACACAGATGTTAAGGAAAGCTGTTTTCCTGCTGCAGAAGTTCCCGCCTCCATTGGACCACCTGAAACAAAGATAGATGGTACATTCGTACGAACTGCTGCCATAAGCATTCCTGGTGTAATTTTGTCACAGTTTGGAATATAAAATACGCCATCAAACCAATGTGCATTAATAACAGTTTCAGCAGAGTCTGCTATAATTTCACGACTCGGTAAGGAATAACGCATACCTATATGCCCCATTGCAATACCATCATCGACGCCAATTGTATTAAATTCGAATGGAATACCACCCGCTTCTATAATAGCTTCTTTCACTACATCAGCGAACGTACGTAAATGAACGTGACCTGGTATTATGTCGATATAAGAGTTACAAACCCCAATAAATGGTTTGCCTAGATCTTTTGCTTTTACTTTGCCTGTTGCATATAAAAGACTTCGATGTGGCGCTCGATCTACGCCTACTTTAATCATGTCACTTCTCATTTTAAACGCCCCTCATTGCTATCCATACTATGTTCGTTGCTATAGACAAAATGTTCTGTCTTTTTATTTTTTGTTTATAGAGTAATGGTCTCTTAGACGATTACTGCTGTAAAGATTGTTGTTATCATAGTACGAAAAAAAGGTCTCGTCAACAGTATTTTTTGAATTGTTTAAACAATTCAAAAAATCTGTCAAAATTGAAATCGTTTACATGCTGATTAAGCATCAGTTTTATCTCGCTTTGATAAAAATTTTGACATTTCGTTCAAATTTTAATTTTTTAATAATAAACAAAAATGAGTAAATAAATTATTCCCATATATTTGAATAAGCTAAATCATCCAATCCTCGAGATAACGCTTACAGTAGAAACAACTTTTTTAAGTATCCTGTAAAAAATACTTGTTCAGGATCATATTGGTGTCGAATACTTAAAAACTTTTCAATCTCTGGATACAACGCATAGACCGTTTGCGCTGTTAAATGATGTTGTTTTCCCCAGTGAGGACGACCTTCATATTTTTGCATCAATGTATGCACCCATTTAAAATAAGGTTCTTCTGCCATTCCCTTATACATATGAAAGGCTATAAAAGCTGACTCACGCCCTTGTGTTGGACTTAAAAAACCTGCTTCGCCTGCAGTTGTTCGACACTCTAAAGGAAAATGCACATTAAAAGTCCCTTTTTTAAACGTTGCATGGATTTCCTCCAAACAAGCTTCAAACTGTGATAAAGGGATGGCATATTCACTCTCTTGGAACTTCACGCTACGAGGTGAAGGATAAATTTCATAGCTTATCCCTACTTTTTCACTTTCTACCACATTGGCAGCCGCTATCTTGCTCATGGTACCACTTAAACCTGGTTTCCACTTACAAAGCGCTGACATCGCAAAAAAAGCCCCATTTTCTACTATTTGTAGCTTTAACCTTTCTATTTTTTTATTCCATTCGCTTTGAAAGACAGGCGCGACCGCATTCATCCGTTTTACTTGAATTGTTTCACTACCAGGAAAATAAAACCACTCCACATGACGATGTTGACGAATATCCTCAGCAAATAACGAGAGACCATTTGTCAATGTTTCTCTTGCCCCCACATAATGCAAACCATATAGTGGTATGACCTTAATCGTTACTTTGACCAGAACACCTAGCATCCCAAGAGATACATGCAGCGCTTCAGATAAATCATCCATCCCTCTCCTATGTTCCTGATAAGTACCAGTACCATCTACAAATCCCCATGCCTGGACAGCTGACGATAGAGAACCAAGTGTAACCCCTGTGCCATGTGTGCCAGTTGACACTGCCCCTGCAATGGTTTGCTCCTGTATATCGCCCATATTGATTAACGCAAAACCATGTTTCGCTAGCATTGGACCAATTTCATATAGGTAGGTCCCTGCCCATAATGTTGCCTCCTGCCTTTCCTCATTCACAGCGATTAATCCACGCAGATTATGTAAGGAAATGGCTATATGCTCAGGCATAGCCACAGCGCTAAAAGAATGAGCAGCACCTGTGACACGGATTGTCTTTCCTGATTGACACGCATGCTTCACAATTGCTGAAACTTCATCAATGGAGTGTGGTAAATACATTTCATTCGGATAGGAAATAACATTACCAGCCCAGTTTGTCCACTTTTCACCATTACGCCATTTTTCTATAGAAAACATTGTCCATCCCCCCTGTATGTTGTGTAATGTCCTGCATACTTGTCCCCACGAATAGCATGCAGGATCTGAAAACGCTCACAAAGCTCTCCAGCCTTCGCATGTCGAAAATAAATAGTATCGCCAATATTGATACTTTTCTCTTTGACCTTTATGGGTGTTTGCACTTCCCCTGCGCCTTCTAGGCTAAGATATGCAAAAGTGGTAGGGTCATAGAATACAGGCAAACGATCCATCCCAATTGCTCCTGAAGCCGTATAGCCTCCCCCATGACAAACAACGATATTTTTTTCAGGCATTCTTGTTACACGTAAGGCAAATCCAGCAGCCTTTTCTAGCTGTAAATGTGTAAATTGATCGAACAATGCAGGTGCATAAAAAGCCGAGCCAACTGTAATTTCCGTTACTTCCTTCTGTTGATTGGTGTACGTCATACTTCCTGATCCCCCACCATTAACAAAGCGCAGATTTGGAAAATAGGCCTTGATATGGGCGACCGCTAATCGACGAAACTGCGTTACTTGCTTTTTGGCTTGTATTTGCATGGCTTCTATGACTCTACCTTTTACAGCATTTGCTGGACGATTGCCAACCCCTGCTATTTGAGCCTCATAGCCCATCGCTCCTACCACTTCAATTACAGGGGTGTTTTGAATGGTTTGTAAAAAAGGTGTCAACGTTTCAAGAGAAGACAATGACGAACGTTTTGTTCCAAAATACAATACTTTAAAATCATTTGAAACATTAAGATCAATGCAAACCTGTACACGTACGCCAATCTCTTGTGCTAGTTTCGCCAATAGTTGGATATGTTCTGGTCTGTCTACCATAAAAGTGACGATTTTTCCTTCCTTTACAAAATGTAACAATCGACGAATCGTTGCTTCCTCCATTACTGGATAGCCAAGCAATAAGTCATCAAACTGGTGCTCTAATAAATAAAGGGTCTCTGTTGCAGTAAATGTCATTAATCCCACAACATTCACAAGTTTTTTCTGTATATAACGAAGGACCTCAATAGAACGAATCGATTTTGTTGCAATACGAATTTGTTTTCCACCACAAGCATCTTGAACCATTTGTATATTTTTATCTAGTGCATCTAAGTCTAACCATGCAAATGGCCTTTCCAAATCACAAAATGCTTGATCGAATCTGAACGTCATTTCATCACTCCCTTGTCTGTACTATGTATTTGACACTTAACAGAATAATTCCTTTTTTCAGTTAATTAAACAAAATAAAACAACCGTGCGCCTGTTTTACAATAAGACTACACGGTTGTTTTAATATAGGATAAACATTTCATTCACCTTTCTATTAAATTGGTTACGATGCGTATAAGAAATCAGCTGCAAGATTTAGCATTACTAATAAATGCAAACCAGCAATTAAAAAGCCTTGACGATTTAAACGTTTCATAACAGCCATATTCATACGACCACGCTCCTTTTCTACATTATAATCCCTTTATACAGAATTTTCAAACTATTAAAAAGTGGAAATTTACCCATTTTTCTTTTTCTACATAAAAAATTCTCCCAGGAAATAAGGAATTGTACAGGGAATTGACATTCTGTTTCAATAAATAATGTATTTTTTCACGAATGAAAAGGCTATTGTAGTAAATAATTTAGTTAAATGGCTGTTTTTTATTGTTTCTGGCGATTGGGCGTTGTATGCCTTTCTGGTACGAATTGATTGCATGAACATACTATAGAAGTAAGCGATAATCGGTGTATGTACAATATAGAAGTAATTGTCGTTAATGTGGACATTTTCACAGTAATTTATGCAGTTGGATTAGCAATAAAGTGAGCACAGCAAAGGAGCTGCATTCACTTGTCTACAGCCTTATTTACAACATGTAATAATGACTAAACAAATCACAGTGTTTAATCTACTCCATTCAGGGTATAACTAAGTAATCGCCATTATATCTTAAATTTAAGGAGATGAAAGTAATGATTAGTTTCATTTGGTATTTAATTATTGGAGGAATTCTTGGTTGGTTAGCTGGCGTCATTTTAGGTAAAGATGTACCAGGCGGCATCATCGGGAATATTATTGCAGGTATTGTCGGTTCTTGGATTGGTAGTATGGTTTTAGGGAACTGGGGCTGGAGAGTAAGTGATTTCTACGTGTTCCCAGCACTGATCGGTGCCATCGTGTTGATCTTTATCGTCAGCCTTATTTTAAAAGGTATGCGTAAAGCAACTTAAATATGTAATGAAGAGCCATCCAGTGTGATGGCTCTTTATTTTTCTTCATGTAAAAGAACAGCTGCTTGGAGTTCATCGTGAAAATCATCATACAACTGGTAGTAATATAACACATCCTCGACATATTTCTCGCTATGGTTGTATTGATAAACAGCTTTCTTAATATTCCCTGTCGCAGCACCGTATTTAGATAAGTAATTCGCAGCACTAAATACTGCATCCTCAATATC
Source organism: Lysinibacillus sp. G01H (assembly GCF_028872195.1). Taxonomy (NCBI): domain Bacteria; kingdom Bacillati; phylum Bacillota; class Bacilli; order Caryophanales; family Bacillaceae; genus Lysinibacillus; species Lysinibacillus sp. G01H. The sequence goes on from NZ_CP118397.1 coordinate 2,782,850, forward strand.
ATAAGGATCTGCTATTCCATCCCCATTTGCGTCTACGCCATATCCTCCGTATTTAGCAATTGTCTCAGGATTCATCAATTCATTTTTCGTGATGTTTCCTTTTCCTAAACCTGCGCATGTGGGATGTTGCCAGCCGACGAATGTACAGGGCATGAATTGCATATGCCCCTCTGCCCCAGCAGATGATACCATTGATTTTACCGTAGAAAAACGCGTTTCAATACGATGATGCGCAGCAAGTAATGTCCATGGTACTCCATATTTTTCTTCTGCAGCTACATAAACGGGAATGTATTGCTCAGGAATTTTCATATCGAAATGCTGTTGAATCTCCTCAATTGCCTTTTGCTGGACAAGCTTTTCGAATATCGGTAATGTTTGAAGCTCCTTCCAAGCAAAAAATGTGAGGACATACACAGTAATTGCAATTGGAATCAATAATGCTATCATACCCAATTTTGTCGCGGGTGATAACATGGGTTTGTTATTCTTTTTCTTTGCCATACGTCACACCTAATCTAGTATTCTTTTTCTATATTACCAAATTTTCCGTAATGTGCAGTATATCTTTTAGTTTTGAAAGATCGAAGTCCTCCAATTTCCACTATGAAAGCAGTTGAAAGGTTTGGTAAAAATATAGTAAAATACAGATTGATTCGTTTATTGGATATTAATAGGGAGGAATTTATTTTGTGGAAAGACTTTAAAGAATTTGCGATGAAAGGCAATATTGTCGATCTAGCAGTAGCAGTAGTCATTGGTGGTGCTTTCGGTAAAATTGTTACCTCCTTAGTTGAAAATATCATCATGCCATTAGTTGGTGTTTTAACGGGTGGTATTGATTTAACAAAGAGTTTTGTTTTTGGCTCAGGTGAAGCTCAAATCAATTTTGGTGTATTTCTACAATCCATCATTGATTTTTTAATCATAGCATTTGCCATTTTTATGGCCTTACGAATTATGACTAAGCTTACACGTAAAAAAGAAGAAGCAGTCGTGGAAGAACCAGCACCTGAACTCGACGCCAAAGAAGAGCTTCTCAAAGAAATTCGCGACTTACTGAAAAAAGAACAAGCCTAACATGTTGTTAAAGCATCTGTCTCTCATTTAAAGGAGGCAGATGTTTTTATTTTGTATCCTTTACTTTTTGTGCTCTATCCGCTATTTCAGAACCTATCCCTCACTTTGTCCGCTCTATCCACCACTTTTCACGTTGTATCCGCTACTTCAGAACCTATCCCTCACTTTGTCTGCTCTATCCACCACTTTTCACGTTCTATCCGCTACTTTTCACGTTCTATCCGCTACTTTCTATCTTGTATCCGCTAACTTGAAATTATCCTCCACTTCTTCAGCTCTATCTTTATTCCGGAATCTCCTACTATTCCTAGGTGTTTAACTATAAATAATCTAGCTAATTTTCAGAAATCACCTTGTTCTTCTTTAGTATCCATGTTAAATTGGTAACAATTATTGAGAATACTATTAAATTGAAAGCGAAAGTTGTTGCTTTTAATAATATTGAAGAAAAGAGTGACGTCATGACAGTAAACAGAAGTATTGAAACAAAGCTTGTACAACTTGGTAATTTAAGTGACCCAGCAACAGGAGCTGTGAGTCCGCCCATTCATTTATCGACTGCTTATAAACATACTGGGATTGGTGAATCTACTGGTTTTGACTATACACGTACAAAAAATCCAACACGTGCTCTTTTAGAAGCAGGAATTGCTGATTTAGAGGGTGGCGATATGGGCTTTGCCTGTAGTTCCGGGATGGCTGCCATTCAATTGGTATTATCCCTATTTAAACCAGGCGATGAATTAGTCGTGCCAGATGATTTATATGGCGGTACATATAGACTATTTAACTTCTTCCAAGATACTTATAATATCAAGCCTGTTTATTCAAAATTTGAATCAGTTGAACAGGTGGAAGCATTAATGAATGAAAATACACGTGCAATATTTATTGAAACACCAACAAATCCACTTATGCAGGAATTTGATTTACAAGTGTATGCGGAGTTAGCACATAAGCATGGGGCATGGTTAATTGTGGATAATACATTTTATACGCCATACTTCCAACGCCCTATTGAATTAGGCGCAGATATTGTGCTTCATTCTGCAACGAAGTATATTGGTGGTCATAATGATGTTTTAGCTGGGCTAGTGGTTGCTAAAGGCACAGAATTAGCTGAACGTATTGGCTTTATTCATAATGGTAGTGGAATGGTGCTAGGAGCTATGGATTCATGGTTACTTATTCGTGGTCTAAAAACAATGCATCTACGTTTAAAGCAACATGATGCCAATGCGAAGGCGATTGCTGCTTACTTAGAGGAAGAAGAGTTAGTGACAGATGTCCTTTATACTGGAAAAGGTGGCATGCTGTCATTCCGCTTGCAAAAGCCTGAGTGGATTGACCCATTCCTTCGTAACTTAAAGTTAATTACTTTTGCTGAAAGTCTTGGCGGTGTTGAAAGCTTTATTACGTATCCTGCTACACAAACACATGCAGATATGCCTTATGAAGAACGTGTGGAGCGTGGCGTTTGTGATCGTTTATTACGCTTCTCTGTTGGCATTGAGGAAGCAGAAGATTTAATTGCAGACTTACGACAAGTATTTGATATCCTTAGAAAAGAGGCGTAATGGATGAAGCAACGTATTGAAACAAGCCTCATTCACGCAGGTGTTCGTGATGGCTATGGTGATAAAAAAGGGGCTGTTAATGTCCCGATGTATCTGTCCTCTACTTTCCATCAAGAAAGTATAGATGAATTCGGAGAATATGATTATGCTCGTTCAGGCAACCCTACAAGAGATGCATTAGAAAAAGCTGTAGCAGAGCTTGAGGGTGGTGTTCGTGCCCATGCATTTTCATCTGGAATCGCTGCCGTATCAGCAGCATTAATGCTGTTATCGCAGGGAGATCATATCGTCATGACTGAGGATGTTTATGGTGGAACCTATCGTTTTGTAACAAAGGTGTTGCCACGCTTTGGGATTTCCCATACATTTGTAGATTTTACGGATCTAGCAGCTGTAGAAGCAGCAATCACGCCAGCTACAAAACTACTTTATATGGAAACACCATCAAATCCAACGTTAGGCATTACAGATATACGTGGTATAGTGGCGCTTGCCAAGCAACACCACTGCCTTACATTCTTGGATAATACTTTTATGACACCTTTACACCAACGCCCACTAGAACTTGGTGTAGATGTCGTTATTCATAGTGCAACAAAGTTTTTATCTGGACATTCTGATATTATTGCTGGCTTAACGGTTACTGCCGATGAAAAGCTAGGTCAGGATCTCTACTTTATCCAAAATTCATTCGGTAATATTTTAGGTGTACAGGATTCATTCACACTTCTACAAAACATCAAAACAACAGATGTACGTTTTAGTCGTTCTGCTGAATCTGCACAAAAAATTGCTGTTTATTTGGCTAGTAATTCACTAGTTGAGCAGGTCTACTATCCAGGGCTTGCTTCACATCCTGGCTACGCTATACATCAACGTCAAAGCACAAGTCCTGGGGCCGTTTTATCCTTCCGACTACCAAGCTATGCAGCTGCAAAGGCATTGGTTGAGGCGATGACAATTCCAGTATTTGCGGTCTCTCTTGGAGGAGTAGAATCTATTCTTTCTTACCCTGCAAAAATGAGTCATGCTGCTATGGAGCCTGAAGAGCGTGCTAAACGAGGCATCACAGATGGCCTTCTACGTTTTTCTGTAGGACTTGAGCATGTTGATGACTTAATTGCTGATTTTGCACAAGCCCTAGAGATTGCTGCCAAGGCTTAATTGAATCAACATAAAAACCGCGTCCAGTTGACGCGGTTTTATTTATGATAGGTTCAATTTTTCACCTTTGCTAACAATCGGTATAAATAATCCCCATGCCCCTTTGCTAACAGGGCATCTTGCTCAGCTGAAATCCAATAGAACGAAAAGAGTAAATCCCCTTCGTTTAATCCTGTTGGATGATGCTGCCATGTATTTCGTGTTTCATCGGATGTTAAATGATAAAAATACCGTTTTTGTAAAACACCTGATGGATGATTAAAATAGTCCTGTGCTATTAACGCTTGAACGACAAGTGTGGTTAGACCTGTTTCTTCTAGCATTTCACGTTTCACAGCGTCTAAAGGTGTTTCCCCTTCCTCTACCGTACCTTTGGGCACCTGGATACCTGCCCCAACTGAATTCTGTTCAAATACGAGTACCTGTAATTGATCCTCATGCGTTCGCGTGATATAGCCAAATGCTTTTTCAATTACTTGCATGAAAGTGACCCCCTTTGAATGATTGAATGTTACAATAAAGAGAAAAATTGGAATAGCAGGTGAAAAGTGTTGACACTTATTATACGACAGATGCAAGAAAATGACATTACTTTTGTACAAGAAATTGCTAGAATAAGCTGGCATCATACATACGAAGGAATCATTCCACGTGACATTCAAGATCGTTTTTTACAACTAGCTTATAGTCGAGAACGATTAATTGAACGTCTTATCAACAGTCCGTTTCTTGTTGCAATTTTTGACGAATGGCTAGTAGGCTTTGCTAATTTTTCAAATGTAACACAAGGTGAGGCAGAGCTACATGCGATTTATTTACATCCTGATATGCATGGTAAGGGCGTGGGTACCGCACTTTTACAGGAAGGACTACGCATGCTACCAAATCTATCGTCTTTATTTGTTTGTGTAGAGAAAGAAAATAAACTTGGAATGCATTTTTATCAAGCAAAGGGATTTGTAGCAATAGAAGAATTTGATGAACAATTTGATGGTCATCTACTTAAGACAGTTAAATTGGTTAAACAATATGAAAAAGTGTAACGGTTCTTGCAACTACCGTTACACTTTTATTTATGTAAGATTTATCTGCTCCGCTTGGATAACAAGTGCTGTTAAGCCAGTTATACTACCAGATTCATGTGCCTGTCCTTGATGCCATAGCACTCCCTGTCCTGTTTTTATGGTGATTTTTTCACCATCTTCACCTCTTATCCATCCTTCCCCATTAATAACGATAAATAGCTGTGGAACAGGGGCTTCATGCATACCAACCACTCCACCTGACTCAATATAGATGAAACCGATCGTCGTAGGCACTTCTGTTTTCGTAATTTTTCTATAGAATGTATCGATGGATTGGTATTGATGAATGGGGTTTGCTAAATCTTGTGTAAATTGTATAAGTTGCATTTCGCGAAAATCCTTTCTTATTAGGCTAGTTCTTCTTCAGCAAATGCTAAAAGAGTTCCATCTTCTTTTTTGATATAAAAAGCAAATGCATCATAGCCATTTCTTTTAATCGTTTCCCAGTTAGTGGTTTCTCCATTGATAAGTCGAACATTTTCTTGTTCATCTACCTCATAGTCGTCTATTTCTTCGTCATAGTCGATGTTATAGAAAAATGATAATACGACTTCTGTTTCGGGTAAATTATATTTTTCTAGTGGACGTTTGTCACGGTGATCCTCTGTATACGCCTCACAAAATAGCGCATTATAACCATGTAGAGTCGCATCAAAGAGCAAAATTTCCTCTGCGGATAAAGGATCTTTAGCAACGATTCTAGCGGTGGAGCCTGTAATAAAAGGCATTTCCTCCCCTTCAATGATTAGCAAATCACCGTAATACCAAATTTCAAATTGTTCATTGCCTGCACTAGAATGAAGCTGAAACTGTGATTCAACGTCATCTATAAATTGGACGTTTCCTGCAAATTGCTGTAGATAAATGGGAATAGGATTAATCATAGCTTTCCTCTCCTTTTCTGTTAGAAATTACTTCCTTACAATATAATATATCTTTCTCAGTCATAAAGAAAAACCCAGAATTTTTTCTGGGCTTGATGACACTTACTTTTCTAGCATGATTAAAACTGACGGGCCTTTGCTTCACTTCGCAAGAGACGGTTATGGAGAGTAATCTCCGTTTCACCATTTACTTGCGATTTTGATCGCTTAATCCTTGACCAGTTGCGGTGGATTTTTTGAGATTTGGGGTCTAGTTGTTCGAACCTACTCATTTTTCATCCTCCTCATCATTATAGATTTCATAAGTGAAATCTTCTTTATTATGACCAGCTAAGGTGAATTTATACTAATTTCATAAGAAGCATGTCCACTTCTCTTTATTTGTTTTCGCTTAACCAAGTTAACGCATATTGTACATATAATTCGGCTCCAACGCGCAAACCATCTTCATCGATATTAAAATGGCCATTATGATGTGCCCAGCGTGTATCCTTTTCTGTATTGCCTGAGCCTACTAGAGCAAAGCAGCCAGGTACTTCATCTAAGTAAAAGCTAAAGTCTTCTCCACCCATTGTCGGATCATCAACATGATAAGCTTCCGCCCCAAAATGTTCAGCTGCAAGGCGATCGACTAAGCTGGCACTCGCCACATCATTGTTGACGGCTTGTGTACCATATTCATAAACAACCTCTGCTGTGCCCCCATAAAGTGAGGCAATCTGCTCAGCATAATGACGAATTTGCGCTTCGATATGTGAACGGACCTCTTTATCAAAACAGCGCACAGTCCCTTCTAAAATGGCATCTTCAGCAATTACATTAAAGCGTGTGCCAACCTCCATTTTTCCAATTGTAAGAACGGCAGGTTGAAGTGGATTGACTGTACGTGCCACAACTGTTTGGACATTCAAAGCAAACGTTGAAGCAATCATCACGGCATCAATGGCATCATGTGGTACTGCGGCATGCCCGCCCTGCCCTTTAAAGCGCACTTTGAAAATATCAGCAGAGGCAAAGGCAGGACCTTTATTGCACTGAATTTTTCCTGTGTCAATTTGCGACCAAATATGAATACCAAAGACGTTATCTACACCTATCATTGCTCCTTGCTCTACCATCGCTTTTGCACCTGTAGCAACTTCTTCCGCTGGCTGGAAAATAAAACGAACTGTTCCCTCAATTTCTTCTTGTACCGTATGTAATGTCTTAGCTGCAATCAGCAACATGGCTGTATGCGCATCATGACCACAGGCATGCATCTTACCATCTGTTTTAGAGCGATACGGAATATCTTCTCGTATTTCATAAACTGACAATGCATCCATATCCGCACGTAAGGCAACGGTTTTTCCTTCCCTGCCCCCTTTTAACTCCGCAATAATGCCTGTTGGCTCTGTTCGTCTATACGGAATACCAAGGTTCTCTAAATACGCTGCTACATAATTCGTTGTTTCATATTCTTCCCAAGAAAGCTCTGGCTCACTGTGCAATTTTTGACGAATCGTCACAAGCTCACTATTTAATTCCGCGATAATGCGTTTGATATTGTTCATGATTACTCTCTCCTTGTTTTATAACCAACTTACGAAAATACCTGCTAAAATAACAGATGTTATCGTTACACTAATGAAGCCGCCTACAAGCATCGGTGGCAACATATGGCTTAACAGTATTTCACGTTCTTTTTCGTCGGTTGTGGACGATTTCACTACTTCATTCGTTAAAATATAATCTGCTGGGAACCCATAGAGCGCTGTTAAGGATACAGCAAACGCTAAATTCGGGCTGACCTTTAACACTTTTCCTGCGATGAAAGAGAAAATATACATACCAATGACTGCTAAGACAATAGACACTACTAATGGCACAATAATACGCATCAGCATTTCAGGGGAAGCCTGTTTTAAGCCATCAAATATAAAGAGCATTAACCCCATAATGGCAAAACCGAAGCCATTTGCTTTTTGCAATGGTTGTCTTTCTAAAAAACCAAATGTCGATGCAAGGACACCAAACACTAGGCATAGCACTAATGCATTGACTGTCACAACAGGTGCTAATGCTGTAGATGTACCATACGCTAATAATCCAACAAGCGCTAAACGGAAAAATTTAAAGTATTCTGTATTGTACTTGGTAGGAATTTTCCTAAATAATTTTGGTTGCTCAGATGACTGTTCAACATCTTCCTCTACCAGTGTTACCGATTGTATATTCCCTTGATGGTGTTCTTTTAATAAACGTTTTGCTTCACGCTTCAATACAATGGACGTGATGGGATATCCTGCAAAACCTTGAATGACGTAAATCACAATGGCAAAGACGGCTAAATCCTCTAAGCCAGCTGCAGAAGCGCCTTCTGACATCACTAGCGCTGCCACTACACCACCGACTAATGGTGGAACTGCAACAATCATCGTTTTTAAATCAAATAGCAAGGCACCAATTGTAAATAATATGGCGATGATGCCTACAATACCAGCTAAAGAAATAACGATGGCTTTCCACTGGTTTTTCAATTCCTTAAGGGACAGAAGTGTACCCATATTCGTAATTAATAAATACATTAACATCGTGGCAACGACTGGACCAATCCCGGCAATACTAACAATATCTTTCGGGAAGAATGTCCAATAGCCAATTAAAAATAATACCGCACAGACGAACACAGATGGAATCCACGCCTTCGTTCTTGTTGCTACGATATCTCCGATGTAAAGAATAGCAAGTACTATCGTCAGTGCTAACATTTGCGACATATCAAAGAATTCTCCTAACTTAGTAATTTTTTAATGTCATCTATAATAATACTAATTATTCTCAAAATTCTATTTTTACAGAAAAGAAGAAAAACAACGTATGAACGAGCATATTCGTGACACTAAAATTACGGTTTTCCAAATATTTAGATTTTAAAGAATTTTCGTAAAGCGCTTACAAAAAAAGAGAACCATTCTAAAATGGTTCTACTTTGTCTTACATGCTATTTTTTTTAACGATTACCTGTGTTTACATAGATCAATAAAAATATCGTAAGGGCGACAAAAAGTACAAGACCTACATGAAATAACCATTGTGTATGGAATAATTCGTTTAGTATCCATAAAAGGACACAAAAACAGTAGCCATACATCATTTTTCCCATAAATCTTGCCAGTGCCTTTTCATCATAATATTCTTTTTCCTCCTGTGCCATCGTATGAAAGCCAGCAAGTAGAAAAGCTCCTTTACCTTGCGATAGAACAATGGCGAAGATGAGAAACGGCAGCATGATAATTAAATAGACAATTACTCCCAAGGTTTATCATCCTACTTTTCATTTTTAATAAATTGCTCAATTACTGGTAGTAATTCTTCATGCAGTGGCAGTGAAGGGTCTGCATAGGTTGCTAAGTTTTTGGCACGATCGGCTGGTGCCTTTTTCAATACGTGATTCATACCCGCTAGATAAAGTAATTTTGCCTCTTGTTTGCCTTTCTTCAATGCCTCAGCATCGGCTTCCTTCACTTGTAAATCTGTTGTTCCTTGTACTAGCAATACACGGCTTTTTACTTTTGCAAGCTCATTAGCAGGTTGATATTTTAGCAAGGAAATCAGAAAAGGCTGTACAGATGGACGGAAAAGGGCTTGTAGCTCTGGTGAAATATTTTTCACTTGCTTCCCTTGCTTTAAAGCTGTCAAAATATTCGTGGATTCATTGAAAAGCTTTGGTGCTAATTGACCTTTTAATTGCTCTAAAAGCACTTCATCTAACGATCTACCTGCACCGGCAATGGACACAAAGGATGCTACGCCTGTCTTTTGAGCTGCGAGCAAACCAATGAGTGAGCCTTCGCTATGGCCAATTACATGAACACTTGTGTAGGCTTTATCAGCCATCAATGTTTGGATAATTTGTACAGCATCATCAACGTATTGGTCAAACGTTCCATCCTCTTCCTTTGTTAAGAGCGCTTGATTGTCACCTAGTCCTCGCTTATCATAACGCACCGTCGCAATGCCCTGTTGTGCTAAACCTTCCGCCAACATTTTCAAGCTATTATTTTTTCCAGCCAAAGCAGAATTACCATCTTTATCAGTTGGCCCCGATCCTGCTATTATCAGTGCCACTGGTGATGGAGATGTAGAAGCCTTTTCTACAGCTACCGTTAAGTTGCCGTTTTGAACGGGAATTTTTAATGTGTCATAGGTAACAGGTTGCTTTTTATAAGCCTTTAGTATTAAAGGAAATTTCGCACCATTTTGTTGAAATGTAGCCTCTATTTGTTCATTTTTGATTGTGCCATTAATGGCAATCGCCGAGCCGTTTAAATTTATGGACACTTTTACTTTATCACCTGTATACGTCACACTTTGAAATGGAAAATTAGATAAGCCCTGTGCTGGCACGGATAATGTTCCACTTTCCTTCTTTAAATCGATAATAATCGGTAATGGTCCATTTGGTGTTTCAATAGTTCCTTCCCATTTTCCAATAAACTGTTCATTCATTGCATTTGTCCCCTTTGATCCTTGATGTTGTGCAGTGACCTCTTTTTGCCCACAGGCAGCTAAAAGTAAAATTATACAGCAAATCAATAACCATTTTTTCATCTAATCTTCCTTTCTATATGAAAATCACCAATAAAATTGGCAGTAAAGTAATAGCTATTAAGATGTAACACCATTTGTTCGCGAAATTAACAGTCCAACCGATTCCAAACTTTTTAGGCACTAATAAGGATGGATCATTTTTATTGCAATAAAAAATACCCCATTTCCAGTATTGATCATCTGTGGCAGCTGTTTCATTTGTATGTACCTCATCAAAACGTTCATTACTTTTACTGAGCTTCCAAATGAACACTAGTAAACCACCCAACGTAACGACATTAAAGACAAGAAAAAGTGGGAAGAAGTAGGGAGCCGTTTGGTCTTGTAAAATAACAGTTGTATAGTGTAAAACAACAAATAGAATTGTCATACTAAAATTAATGGCTGCCAGGTACCAGCTTCCGTATTTACGCTGAGTTAACTCCCGATGAATGGATGCTTCTTTGGCCTGTGCACTTAATTGGATTTTGGCACTTTTCATGCCTTGACTCATCATGAAAAAACTAGTTTGTATTGCCAATAATATAAGCGGCATACTGATGACTGAGAGCCGCGATTTTTGAGTCCAACCATCGACCTCTCCTGCTCCATTCCAATGTGTCGCAAAAACCTCTGGGATTGTCTCATAGTTCATGTACGTAAAAGCAATTAAAGCAAGTGTGATGATGATGGGTACACTAAAAAATATAGGTGATAATGCTTCCTCTTTCTGACGGATAGACAAATCAGTCACATATACTGTTTTTATTTGTGTCTCCCACTGCTCCTGCACCTTTAATTTTTTCGTTTTAACATGATAACTCATGTAAAGACCTGATGACAAAAGGAGCATGACATACAAAAGGATAAAGGAAATTAAAGATACCTTCTCCTCTTGTATAGGTGAAAGATAGAGAGCGATTTGACCTACTAAAAATAAGCCGGTAATTCCTGCGATGATTTGGCTATAATGCTTCTTCCACAGCTTTAATTGTGGATGTTTGACATATGGTTCGGGTATGGAAACACCAAAAACAAGTGTTTTTCTTGTTAAATGTGGGGTCATCGTTTCCATAATTCCGACAATGATAAAGATGCCTACAATTATAAGCATACTACCCCTACTTCCATTGTTTTAAAATTCGCTGGAACAAACTTGTCATTTGCTCTTTCTCGAGGCCACGCGCAAAAGCCTCCGCCATGATAGGCTTCAAGGCATTTTCGACTTTTTCAACCTCTGTTTCTTCCAGCTCTCTCTTTTGACCACCAATAATGACCGCTTTTGCTTTTGGCTTCAATTCAATTAAGCCCTTCTCTTCAAGTTCATGATAACTTTTACTGACCGTGCTAACGTTAATGCCTAGATCTGTAGCCATCGAACGTACAGACGGTAAAGTATCACCATTTTTCAGCTCGCCTTGCGCAATGCATTCTATTATTTGATTGGCCAATTGTTTATATAGCTGCAATTCACTGTTTGGATCTAATTGTATTTGCATAAAACTCCCCCAATCTGTATTGCTTGTAACCAAACAGAAATCTGTTATGTATAGAGTAATACAGATTTTCTCTAATGTCAAATGAAGGAATTTTTATGGTGTTGAGTAGAGGTTTTTTCACAATAAGAGCGAGAGCCTTCCCTTGGTAGTGCTTTGAACTTCATTTAGAGCGGATATCTTGAGTACTTTAGACCCCATAAGAAACAAAAAGGACCCAGAATAATTCTGGATCCATGGACACTTATTGCTTCTATTTGATTTTTAACTGGTATAGTTTACACTTCTTCTTAATCTATAGCAAAACAGAATAGTCTGTTTCACCTTTAGGCTTAAGATTTATGAAGCTTCAACCTTCAACAGTTGTGGCGGACTTTCCTGAGATTCTTGGTCTTTGGGTGTTTGACTATTACTACTCATTCTGCATCCTCCCCATCAGATTAGATTAATAAGTGGTTCCTCTCTTATTATGAGCCTTCTTCTATTTTTTATACATGCTTTAGCTTTTTTCTGCAAAGACTTGTTGGGCTATCGTTAAAGCATTTTGCACTCTTGGAAAACCGATGTAGGGTGCTAATTGTAAAAGTGCCTCGACCACTTCTGTCTGTGTCAAGCCTGCATGTAATCCACGCTGAATATGCGTTTTGGTTTGTGGTGCAGCACCTTGTGTAACTACCGCTGTTATCACGACGAGTGCTCGACTCTTTGCATCCAGCCCAGGCCGTGCATAGACATCACCGTAAGCAAATTCAATAATCATTTTGCGTAAATCGGGTGCGATATCGGCTAATGCATCAGATTTAATCATCCGTGCTGCTTCTTCCTCTGTCACATATTGTTTAATTGTTTCGAGCCCCTTTGTAAAACGTTCATTCATTTCTTCATCCCTCCTACATTTACTTATACAAAAACCCCAATTCCGCGTCTCCAGAATTGGGGATTGTCCTTCACATATGTAAGGTTCTCTTCTTCACGTCACCCTCTGGCTCAGTGAAAAAGGATAAAGGTTTTCATAGTGCCTCACAGGACAGCTTTAATGAATATCTATGCAAAAAGTCACAAGGACATGCACGCAAAAATTAAATGGCTACAAGACAGGCTTTCGCTTTTTCAATTTGGATTTTTACTTGTTCAAAGCCAGTACCACCTAAGGAATGGCGGCGGCGAACAGCAGCTTCTGGCGCTAGTACATCATAAATATCCGCTTCAATTAACGTACTTTCTTGCTGCATTTCTTCCAATGGCAAGTCTAATAAATAAATACCCTTTTGAATACATGTAAAGACAAGCTTACCAGTCACCTCATGTGCCTCACGGAATGGCATCCCCTTTGTAGCAAGGTAATCTGCTAGCTCCGTTGCATTTGAAAAATCAGCGTGAACAGCCTGATGTAAGCGTTCCGTGTTGACAGTCATTGTACGAATCATACCTTCAAAGATTTTAAGTGAACCAAGAATCGTATGAACAGTGTCAAACATCCCCTCTTTGTCCTCCTGCATATCTTTGTTATATGTTAATGGTGTGCCCTTTAACACCGTTAATAAGCCCATTAGATTCCCATAAACACGCCCTGTTTTACCACGAATAAGCTCTGCCATATCTGGGTTTTTCTTTTGTGGCATAATCGAAGAACCTGTTGAGAAGGCATCATCCAGTTCGATAAATTTAAATTCATCTGTAGACCAGATAATAATTTCCTCAGCAAAGCGTGATAAATGCGCCATAAGTAAGGAGGAATGACTTAAAAATTCCACAATAAAATCACGATCACTTACCGCATCCATGGAGTTTGCATAAACCTCGCTAAACCCTAATAACTCTGCTGATTTTAAACGGTCAATCGGGAAAGTTGTCCCTGCCATTGCCCCAGCACCTAAAGGTAAAATATCAATACGTTTTATGGATTCTGTAAAACGTTGTTTATCACGCTCTAGCATCCAAAAATAAGCCATTAAATGGTGTGCAAAGGATATTGGCTGTGCACGTTGTAGATGCGTATAACCTGGTGCAATCGTTTCAATATGCTCTTGTGCTTTGTCTAGAAGCGTTTGTTGGAACGTCACAATTAAATCAATGGCTTCCTGCACACGCTTTTTCAAGAAAAGATGCATATCCGTTGCTACTTGGTCATTTCGGCTACGTCCTGTATGTAGTTTGCCACCGACAGGACCTATTAAATCAATTAACATTTTTTCTAAATTTAAGTGTATATCTTCATTGGCAACGCTAAATTCAAGCTCACCCGCAATTGCCTTATCTTTTAATTGGGCAAGACCACCTAGTATGGCCTCTACATCAGCTGCTGGTAAAATTCCTGTGGCACCAAGCATTGTGACATGTGCAACACTACCTTCAAGGTCCTCTAGCACAAGTTGCTGGTCAAAGCCAATGGATGCGCCAAATTCGTCTACCCATGCTTCTGCTGATTTTTGGAAACGTCCACCCCAAAGTTTTGTCATGTCAGCTCACCTTTTCCTCGATTACTTATCAAAAGGTGTAGTATAAGCACAAATGCCTCACCACACCTTGCTTGTTCAACATTACTTTTTATTCACAGATGAGTTCACTACAGTTGGTAGACCCCATAACTCGATAAAGCCTACCGCGGAAGCGTGATTGAATTGATCTTCCTTCGAGTATGTTGCTAGCTTTTCACTGTATAATGAATTTGGTGATTTACGTCCTTCTACAATCGCATGTCCTTTAAATAGTTTCACACGTACTGTACCATTCACATATTGTTGTGTTTGCGCAAGGAATGCTTCAAGAGCATCACGTAATGGTGAGAACCATAGACCGTCGTAAATTAATTCAGAAAGTTTTTTCTCAATAACTGGCTTGAAGTGTGCTAATTCTTTTACAAGCGTTAAGTCCTCAAGCTCTTTATGCGCTGTTAACAGCACTTTTGCACCTGGAATTTCATAAACCTCACGAGATTTAATACCAACTAAACGATTTTCAACGTGATCGATACGTCCTACTCCATGAGCACCTGCTACTGCATTTAATTCTTGAATTAAATCAGCAAGCTTCATTTCTTTTCCGTTTAATGCTACTGGTTTACCAGCTACAAACTCGATTTCCACATACTCTGCTTCATTCGGTGCATTTTCAACAGAAACAGTTAAGCCGTAAGCTTCCTCTGGTGGCGACACCCATGGGTCTTCCATGATGCCAGCTTCATTCGCACGGCCCCATAGGTTTTGGTCGATTGAGAATGGTGAATCCAATGTTGCAGGAATCGGTACATTATGCTTCATTGCATATTCGATTTCCTCGTCACGGCTCCAGCCCCACTCACGTACTGGTGCTAATACCTCTAAGTCTGGATTTAATGCTTTAATCGATACTTCAAAACGAACTTGATCATTCCCTTTACCTGTGCAACCATGCGCAACAGCATCTGCGCCTACTTGATTCGCAATCTCTACTAGTTTTTTCGAGATAAGTGGGCGGGAAAGCGCTGATACTAATGGATACTTTTGCTCATACCAAGTATGTGCTTGTAAAGAAATTAATGCATACCCTTCAGCAAATTCGTCTTTCGCATCCACCATATAAGATTCAATCGCTCCTACTTGAAGAGCTTTATTTTTTACGAATTCAAGATCTTTCCCTTCGCCAACGTCAAGACATACTGCAATTACGTCCCAACCTTGTTCTTTTAACCATGGAATTGCTACCGAAGTATCAAGTCCACCTGAATAAGCTAATACTACTTTTTTATTTGCCATTAAAAATGCGCCTCCATTGCTCTATCGATATGTATTTTTATACATTCATTTAAAAGTTTATACACGAATAGTATCATGTTATAAAAATAAATACAAGTGTATTTTTATAAATTCATAGACTTTTATTTTTATTGTCAAAAGTAAGTCGTTCCTTGTATAAGGTTGACAAGAAATCCATGGCAATTCACTCGAAAAAATGTTTTTTTACTATCTATATAAATGTATACTATATAAATTTAGCAACGGACGAAAAAAAGAATCCATTATACAAACTGGATTCTTTCTAGTTACTTGGCTGATTTATCTTATACAATACTTTTTTAGGATTAATCAAAATAAGTAGAACGGCCACCGCCGAATATAAAATGGCATTATACATGATTAAATCAATTAGGTTTCCGTTGATGGAACCGATAAAAAAATTAAAGAGCTGATGAATAATAATAGGAATCATTAAATTCTGATTGATCGTATAAAATACTGTCATGATGATGGTCGTAGCTATAATCGATAGCATAAAGAAGAAGCTATATTTGACCAAATCTATTCCCATAAACCCTGTTGTAAGCCATATCGGTAAATGCCACATTCCCCACCAAAAGCCTATGATAATAGAAGCTATTAATGGCGAATACTTCTTTTGAAGCTCCAGCAGTGCAAAACCCCTCCATCCTAACTCCTCGCCTAATGGCCCTGACAAAAGCGTTTTAACAAAATAAAAACTGAGCATGCCCCATGAAGACAGCGTAAAAATAGAGGTTTCTTCATAATTATTCATGATATGAAACAAAATCATGAGAAAGATAGCTGTTTGTATCATCACGATTAAAACAATTACTGAAAGTGACAATTTGTTTTTGAATTTTTGTTTGACAAAGTGTATAAAACGTTGCTCAGGATAGATTCTTGGAAAAAGTAGCGCAAAGGCAAAGGTGGATGACCAAGCCGATAGACAGCGTACGATATCAAATAGCCAAGTCGGATAGCCTAATAGCTTGACGGCTCCTACAACACAGAAAAGTGGCCAAAAAATGATATTGGTTAAAATAATAAAGCTTGCTACTGGTTTTTTTAATTTCTTTTTTCTAGGCAAGTAGATCCCCCATTTCATCTGAATATCTTCAGCATAAACCTAGGGGTTGCTCACAGGTCAAACGCTTTTTCAAATTACTTTATTGGCACATACATTTCTAAAAAAATACGTTCAAGCCCTTCTTCATAAGTGGTAAGCAATAAGTTGATATAAACCAGCCCTAAAAGCTCATAGCCATTTTCCTTAGCTACTTTTCTTATGCTAGTCTCTACTTTATTGTCTGTATTTTTGCCACCTGTTGACCAGCGCCCATCTTCAATAACAGTATAAAGACATTTTGGATGCGCTAAAACTTCACCTTTTATTAGATGATCGCTATTTTCTACTTTCCTGACAACCATAAATTTATTTTCGAGCATTCCGCTATCATCGAAGCTAATAACTCTTCTTAAAGAAGTAAGAATTACCGCTTTCTTTATACTGTCTGCATTTTCTTTTAACGAATCATATTCATCATAGGCTGTATAATGATCTATTACGCCCATTATTTCTAATGGTTTCATTTCCTTTATAGTATACGTGCCTAGAAATTGGCTAATTTTTTGACAATCCTCTTTTACAAACTGGAGCTTTTTTAATTGTAGCTTTTTATAAGCTATTTCCTCTAACATTACTTGTTCTTTTTCTACTAACAATGATTGAATGCCCTCTATACTCTTGCCTTTTCTCAATTCCTGAATCTTTTTGATTTCAAAATCAATTTCTCTATAAAAATTGATTGTTGTGATATCATATATATCAAAATGATTGTATGTTCTATACCCATTCTCACTATTTTGCTGGGGCTTTACTAATCCTTTTTCTTCATAAAATTTTAAGGTATCTCTAGAAACTCCTAAAAATTTTGCAACTTGACCAATTGTATACATCTAAGTCTCCTTTTCAACTCTTCCTCTTTACTACTATAGCTATAAATATATGTAAATATGAAAAAACCGTAGACATGCACGTGAAGCATGTTTACAGTTTCAAATATTGTTATTTCTTATGGAAAAATGATTTGCCTAACCATTCAATGGTTGCAGGGGCTAATGCATACAATTTACTTGATAATCCCATAATTCTAGGTAGATTAATTTCACGAACAGGACGATCAATCGTTTTCACTGTCTCTTGAGCTACTTCCTCCGCTGACAATAAAAAGCGCCCTAAGGATTCTCGGTAGCCACTTGTATCATTGGCTTTATCTAAAAATGGTGTATCAATGGGACCAGGATGGATGGCTGTCACTTTTACATTGTACGGAGCCAATTCCATACGCAACCCATTAGTAAAACCGACAATAGCATGTTTCGTCGCAGCATAGACACTCGCTTTTGGTGTGGCCACCTTCCCAGCCTGAGAACCAATGAATATTAAATGGCCCTGTTTGCGCTCTATCATCTTAGAGGCTAATCGTTTGGCAAGATAAATCGGTACACTAACATTTAATTCGATCATTTGCGCAATATCCTCATCCTGTAAAGCAGGGGCTACAGCAAACTTCCCTACACCTGCTGAAAGAATCGCTACATCAATCGGTGGTAGCTGCGCACAAACATCATCAAGTGTATGTAGATTGGTTAAATCCGCTTGGATCACTTGAGCACCTAAACGCTCTAGCACCTTTAGTGCAACAGCATTGCGACCTGTGGCATACACGGTATGCCCTTGAGCTACTAGTAATTCAGTTATTTTTAAGCCAACCCCACTTGTAGCTCCTGTCACAAAGATCGTTTTGTTAGAATGTTTCATGTATAAACCTACTTCCTTTGAAATAAATAGATACCTGCTCCTGTCTTCGTTGACGTAATATACTCATTGGACTCTAGATAATCTAAATGACCAAGTGTTTTAGATAAAGTTAAACCAAGCTGATGCTGGAAGATAGCCGGATACAAGCGCTTTGTTACTTGGACAACTGTTAATTGATCATCGCCTAATAATTCAAAAACCTTCAGTGATTGTTGGTGCTGTCGCTCTAATCGTTTATCAATCAATGAAGGAATATCCTCTAGCTCTGCTCCATGCCCTGTATGCATCATTTTGACAGGTAATTGACGCAGAATTTCAAGGGATGCATTATATTGTAGTAAAGATTTTGTACGTCCTACGGTACGATCCAATGGTGGCTCTATTAATGGATTGGGCGTTATTTTTTCAAGCAATAAATCTCCCCCAATCACATGATGAGTTTTTTCATCCCAAAAAATGAAATGACTTTGTGCGTGACCTAATGTTTCGATTGCCTTTAATCCTGGATGCCCAGGCACTTCATCTCCATCTGCCAAAATTTGCGTTAATGGCCGTTCCCCTACAAGCTCCAATTCACGACGAACATGGACACTTTTTGCAATATATTCTTGTGGTACCCCATGCTCCAATAAACGTTCACTGTAAAATTGTTCATGATAGCGTAAAAAGTCTTCATCATGACGAAGCCATTTGTCATTATAGGCATGCCCTAAAATTTCTGCATGTGGAAAAGCATCGACCCATCCCGCATGATCTGGATGATGATGGGTTAACACAACCTGTTCAATATCTTGCATGTCAAAGCCTGCTGCTCGAATCCCCCATTTTAAAGCATCATAGGCTTCCATTGTTTTTGGGCCAACATCAAAAATGCTAAGTGCATCGCCTTTTACAATAAATGCATTGACATCTCCTACTGCATAGGGTGTTGGTATTTCTATTTTGTATATAGACAAAGTTGTCTCCCCCTTTTCACGCACTTGTGAATACTGATTCATTCTATTTTACAAGTTTTTTCTGTTTTCGTCATCCTCCTGTTGACAGGTTGCCTATTCCTCACTATAATTTTGAATAATCTAATTATTTATGTGCGTTGAAGAAGACGAGTACGTAACTGGTGAAGGTGTTAGAGAGTGTTACATTTGCTGAGAGTAACATCACCCACTCCCATTACCGAACCTACTTCTGAGCAGTTATGCAAACATAACCGTTTCCCTTGCGATAAGAGGGCTAAGAGTTGTGCCAACAATTGGCAAACAAAGGTGGTACCGCGGAAACGAGAGCGTTTTCGTCCTTCTAGATAAGGACGAGAGCGCTTTTTTATTTTGAACTGGAGGTTTTGTTCATGAAAAAAATTTTATTTATCGGTGCAGGCTCAATGGCGGAAGCATTGATGCAAGGCTGGATTAAACAAAAGGTGTTCACACCACAGGAAATTTATGTCACCAATCGCTCTGACAAAGAACGATTACATTTCTTACATGAAACATATGGTGTCCATTGTGTATTTGATCATGCGATTTTTCAACAGGCAGATCTGATTATCTTAGCGATGAAGCCGAAAGATGCTATTGCTGCAATGTGTGATTTAAAGCCTAAACTTACAGCGAGCACTGCTGTACTATCTATTTTAGCAGGCATTGCGATTGATACGATTACAGAATTTTTAGGGAGTCGCCCAGTAGCAAGGGTGATGCCGAATACTTCCGCTACAATCGGTATGTCAGCAAGTGGCATTGCATTCAATAACGAGGTGTCTGCAGACCAGCGTCTCCTTTTCCTCCAGTTATTAGAGGCTGTTGGCTCCGTTATTGAAGTCGATGAGGATCAGTTACATGCTGTCACAGCCCTTTCAGGTAGTGGCCCTGCTTATATCTATTATTTAATGGAAGCTTTTGAACGAGTAGGGACGAAGGTAGGCTTATCGAAAGATACAGTGCGCTTACTGATGACTCAAACACTTGCGGGGACAGCTGAGATGCTCAAGCAGTCATTAGATGAACCCGATGTCTTACGCAAAAAGGTGACGAGTCCAGGGGGCACGACGGAGGCAGGTATACAGGCATTAGAGCAATATCAATTTAATGAAGCCATCGAAGCCTGCATTAAAGAAGCCGAGGCACGATCTCGTTCACTTGCAAATGGGTAGCATTATGTGCAAAATAGAGTGTATCACTAGGAATTAGGAGGCTTTATTTTGAGTAAATTATTCGAACCCTATACATTGCAATCTATCACCTTAAAAAACCGTGTTGTGATGGCCCCTATGTGCATGTACTCAGCACAAGACGATGGCATGGTAACACCCTTTCATTTCGTCCATTATGCAACACGTGCAGCTGGTCAAGTAGGCTTAATCATTTTAGAAGCTACTGGTGTTGTGCCAGAAGGTCGTATCTCAAATAAGGATTTAGGGATTTGGGATGATGCACATATTGAAGGATTAAGTCAATTAGTTGAAGGGATGAAAGCGTACGGCGCTAAAACAGGCATCCAGCTTGCACATGCTGGTCGCAAAGCAACAGTAGATGGCGAAATTTTTGCTCCATCAGCTATTGCCTTTAGCTCAGACTATAAAACGCCAACAGAAATGACGGAAGAGGACATTCTCTATGTCATCGAGGCATTTAAACAAGCAGCTGTTCGTGCCGCAAAGGCTGGCTTTGATGTACTAGAAATTCATGGGGCACATGGCTATTTAATTAGCGAGTTTTTATCACCCGCTACGAATAAACGTCAAGATCAATATGGGGGCTCACAGGAAAATCGATATCGCATCCTACGTCAAGTCATCGATGCTGTTCGCAGTGTATGGAACGGACCTTTATTGGTACGTGTCTCTGCGGAAGATTATGCGGAAGATGGTACAACAATGGATGACTTTATTGTTTTTAGCCGCTGGATGAAATCTCAAGGTGTTGATTTAGTTGATGTATCAACAGGGGGCGTTGTACCAGCAGCCATCAATGTCTTTCCAGGCTATCAGGTACCACATGCAGAAGCGATTAAGCATGGGGCCGATATTCCTACTGGTGCAGTTGGTCTTATTACAACAGCCATTCAAGCCGAAGAGATACTCCAAAATAATCGTGCAGATTTAATATTCTTAGCGCGTGTTTTATTACGAGACCCTTACTGGGCACTACATGCAGCTAAAGAGCTAAGAGAAGACGTGCAACCTCCTGTACAATACGTTCGTGGTTGGTAAATTCATTTCCATCAAAAAACAGCTTGTGCTCCAGCAAGCTGTTTTTTTTCATTAGAATAATGGATTTTGTTTTAATTCTTCATCAATAGCCTGTACCAATGTCTCCACGTCATCTGCTGTCACGACTTCTCCATTTACTATTGCAAAAATACCTTGCTCACAGATTTCACAATGGGATGTACAACCAGATTCCTCTATCTCAATATCATCCCGCTCTACTAATACATCGTACGCATCTGCCGCACCAAGTGATAAATTAGTGATACAAAACTCCACTCTATTTTTTAGCTGCTGTGGCTCCTTCTTTTTTTTAAAAAGAGAAAATACCATGTTTATTGCCCCCCTACTCTCTAAAAATAATCATACCACAATTCCATAAACTTCATGAAAACTGTAGCGTTAAGCAAAATAACTTTCATAAAATATTATTAATCTTTAACATAAGTTTTTCTTATAAAATTAATGTACAGCCATTAAACGAAAATGACTGCCCTGAAAAAAAGGCAGTCACAAACTTATCATTCAAAACCTTCAAGTACTATTTTCCCAATGGTCTTTCCGCTTTCAAGAATTGAGTGTGCCTTTCTCAGATTTTCTGCATTAATTGGATATAAGATTTTAGAAATTGTAGTTTTTATAATATTGCTATCAACTAAAATAGCTATTCTATTTAATAATTTATGTTGTTCAATCAAATCTTCAGTCTGATACATAGATCGTGTAAACATAAACTCCCACACAAATGTAGCGCTTTTATTTTTAAGTAATGTCAAATTAATAGGCTCGTCTGTTTCTACTATAGAACAAATTGTTCCTTGTGGAGCGATAGCCTCTGCCATTTTAGTCCAATATGCTTGTGTCGAATTCAAACATAAAATATAATCTACTGCTTCAAAACCGATTTTTTTAAGCTGTGGAATAAATTCCTCATAGTGATTTATTATATAGTCTGCCCCTAGGTCAGTTGCCCAATCGCGTGATTCTTGCCTAGAAGCTGTAGCGATAACCGTTAGCCCAGCCCATTTAGCTAGTTGGATTGCGACAGAACCTACTCCCCCCGCTGCACCAATAATTAATATTGTTTTATTGTTATTTTCGTTTGAAAAACTACTAACTTTCATTCTGTCAAATATGGACTCATATGCAGTGAGTGAAGTCAATGGCAATGCAGCAGCTTCTGCAAAGTTTAAAGATTTCGGCTTATGACCAACAATTCTTTCATCAACAAGGTGAAATTCACTATTACAACCTTGGCGTGTTATATCGCCTGCATAATATACCTCATTACCTGGTTTAAACAATGTACATAATGGACCAACCTCTTCAACAATGCCTGCCACATCCCATCCTAAAATCTTAGGAATGTCCTCAAACTTTTCTTTGGGTGATCTTACTTTATAATCTACAGGATTTACTGAAACGGCCTTTACCTTAATTAATAAATCCCTATCTTTGACACTTGGCTTTACAATTTGTAAATCTACTAAACTCTCTGGATGATCAACAGGTAAGTAGTGATGTAAACCTACAGCTTTCATTTTTTCCATAATTAAAATTGCTCCTTTTGCCTTTATATTTTATTTCCTTATGTCAGCTATAATAATATGATGATATATTTTATGTAAGTACGCACATTTTTGTTGTATAGTATCAATTTTTATACTAAATAAATAATCTGGAGGAATTTTAATGACAGATAGCAATCAAATTAACCCTTATTCAGCTTGTCCTGATGCCTATGGGTGTCCTGTTGAAGCAACACTTGCAGTAATTGGTGGTAAATGGAAAGGCGTTATTTTATATCATCTTATGTCAGGAACGAAGCGTTTCAATGAATTTAGACGTTTAATGCCCGATATTACTCAAAGAATGTTAACGTTACAACTCCGTGAATTAGAGAAGGATGGAATAATCCATAGAGAAATCTTTAAAGAAGTACCGCCCAAAGTAGAATATTCACTAACTGAATTCGGTCGAACACTTGAACCAATCATAAAACTTATGAGAGATTGGGGAGAGCAGTATAATTTAAAAAATAATATTTTCTTTGAGTAAAATAAATATTAAAACAACCAGGTCTCTTATGTTGACCTGGTTGTTTTATCTATTACTTAACGTATTGTGTCTTTTTATTAAACGAAATTAAGGCTACCCCTACTACACATATAAATCCAATAAATAACAATAAAAATCCTATTGGAATAAGAAAGAATGGTTCTTCTAATGTACCATCAGGTGCTACATTACTCCCTTTCACCATAACGATTAAAAAACTAAGTACGCCTAATATGATTGGCATTGATGCAAAAATATATTTTTTCATAACCTATTTCCTCCATTCAATGTAAAAAGGTTTAATTCCTCCACTGCATCTTACTACAACTTACCGTAACAATCATAAATCCAAAATATATTCTAAGTCAATTATTTTTTATTGAAAAACAATAAATTTTTATTCTCATTCAACCAATCCCAAATTGACATTTTGAAATTCTAACTATAAAATGACCATAATCTCTAGTGATAATTTGGAAGGGTGATTTGTATGAACTATGAAGATTTAATGCAATGGAAAGGTTATTTGTTTTTAGCTAATATAGTAGAGCCAGGGACAAACTCTTTGCGAGTTTCTATTTCTAGAGCTTCCGTTAGCTCCGAAAGTAATGATATAAGTTTTGAGGAATATACTATAAATGATGTCCATCCTATTGAAATTGATAAGACATTACCGGTCATACATATAGAATTCGATTCATATGTAGCCTATACTGTTTTTGACGAATCATTTCATTTTGTAAATCAAGAAGATGATTTCTTGGGTAACTCAGTACGTCTTTTTACAAAATCAACTTATTTAGATTTCATAAGTAAAGGAACTATAGCTCTCGATATCTATTCCTACAAGGAGCTATTCCATTATCAGATTGTTTGTTTAGACCATATTATTGATATTGTTTCATTTGATAAACCTACTATTTTAAACAACTAAAGTTTTTAAAACAGTCAACAAAAATTGTTGTCTGTTTTTTATTTCTATCAAAACAAATGAACAATTCTATTAAGTTCTTCTTCTCTTAAATAGACAAAGTATATTCTCTCTATCTTTTGCATATTCTATTAATTAGAAAACTAAAGGAGGACCTTGTAGTGAGCAATTCAGAAATAGATAATCTCATAAAAAGTAAAATAGTTAATTCTCTTTCTACATCTCTCCTGAAAAATATCAAAACTATTAAAAATTCACTAGGCAACAGCAATGATATTATTACTCGAGAATTTTTGATTGGTAAACCGATCGAGGTCTCAATAGCTATTATTTATACGGATGGTCTAGCTGATAACACCTCAATTACGGACTTTTTATTAGAGTCTATTATTTCTGATTTTGAGGTGACGTCTGAAACTACATTACAAGATATTGCGCTACGATTAAAAACATATTGCTTGACTGTCGGAAGTATAAAAGATGTCTCAGATTTTCCTTCTCTGTTTAACGCTATTTTGAGTGGAGAAACCATCCTATTAATAAATGGACTTGCATTAGGTATTTCTACAAGTACTAGAAGTCCCAAAGAGAGAGCAATAACAGAGCCAGCCACGGAAGCTGTTATTAGGGGGCCAAGGGAGTCATTTACAGAGACATTAAGAACCAATACAGCTTTAATTCGACGCAAAATCAAAAGTCCAAATCTTTGGATAAAGTCAAGAGTGATTGGTGAATTTACTCAAACAGAAATAGCTGTTATGTATATAAACGGTATAGCGAATGAGAAGATTGTTAACGAAGTACTTCATAGATTAGATCAAATAGATATTGATGGTATTTTAGAGAGTGGTTATATTGAACAATTAATTCAAGACTCAAAGTTTAATTTATTTCCTACCGTTTATAATTCCGAACGCCCAGATGTTATAGCCGGAGAGTTATTAGAAGGCAAAATTGCGATTATAGTTGATGGCACGCCATTTGTTTTAATTGTACCTGCATTATTCACTTCTTTCTTGCAATCTGCAGAAGATTATTATCAGAATGCAATTGTTAGTTCGTTTATTCGACTTATTCGTTTTTTAGGTATTAGTCTTGCATTAGTTGCTCCTTCTCTCTATATTTCTCTAACAACTTTTCATCATGAAATGATACCCACACCGCTACTTATCAGTATATATGCACAACGAGAAGGCGTTCCTTTCCCAGCATTTATAGAAGCTTTAATTATGGAAATTGCATTTGAAATTTTAAGGGAAGCAGGTTTAAGGATGCCTAGAATGATTGGATCCGCAATCTCTATAGTCGGAACACTTATCATTGGTCAAGCAGCCGTTGAGGCAGGAATTGTTTCTGCAGCAATGGTCATTATTGTAGCCTTAACAGCCATTTGTAGTTTTCTTTTTCCAGCTTATGGTCTATCCAATTCTATCCGAATTTTACGTTTCCCGTTAATGGTGTTAGCAGCGATGTTTGGACTGTTTGGCGTTTTTGTAGGGCTTATGCTGTTGCTCATCCATTTATGTAGTTTGCGTTCATTTGGTGTTCCTTATATGAGCCCATTTGCACCTTTAATACCACAAGATCAAAAAGATGCCTTAATTATTTTTCCACGTGGGTCCTTACTTACACGTCCACGATTGATCAACCAGATTAATAATGTAAGAGGGCGTAAAAATCGGTCATAACTAACTGTTAAATGGGGTTACCTTATGAAAATGAACTTTATTATTTTTTCATTAATCTTTCTAATTTTGATTCTAAGCGGGTGTTGGAGTAAACGTGAGTTAAATGAATTAGCGCTTGTAGCAGCATTAGGTATAGATCTTGTTGATGACGAATACGTTATTTCTGCACAAGTCATTGATCCTAGTCAAGTTTCGTCAAAGCAATCTACAAGTGGCCATGCACCAGTTGTTACCTATCATGCTAAAGGAAAAACAGTGTTTGAAGCTATAAGAAAGATATTGGCATTATCTCCAAGAAAATTATATTTTGCGCATTTACAACTGGTTGTTATGGGTGAAGAATTAGCTAAAAACGGTTTACGAGATACCGTAGATTTTTTAGGAAGAGATCAAGAGATACGAAATGACTTTACGGTTATAGTATCACAGCAAGCAACTGCGAAAGATGTTTTAAACGTCTTAACTCCTATAGAAAAAATACCTGCAAATAAAATGTTAAATTCTTTAAAAGTAATGCAAGATGCATGGGGCTCTACTTTAGAAGTGGATATTGAAGATTTAGTAACAAAATTAGGCGTAAACGACCAATTTTTTGTTCTATCAGCAATTGAAGTACTAGGAGAAAAAAGCTTAGGAATTGACCAAACTAATGTAGAAAGAATTGAAACGCCAGTAAAGCTGAAGTTTACAGGGCTAGCTATTTTTAAAGAAGATAAATTACTAGGTTATCTTGATGAGTATGATAGTAAAAGTTTAAATTACTTAAACAATCAAATCAAATCAACGATTGAAATTATTAGTTGTCCTTCGAAAGGAGAATTATCAACTGAGATTACTCAATCTAAAACAAAAACAAAAGGAGTAATTATTGATGGTAAGCCTACTATTCAGATTAACATGAATGTTGTTCAAAATGTTGCCGAGGTCAATTGTGATATTGATTTAACAACATTAAAAAAGATAGATTGGATTAATAATCAATCTGAAAAACTAATTGAGAAAAATATTGAGCAATTACTGAATATTCTTCAAGTGAATTATCAAGCCGATGTGCTTGGTTTTGGAGAAATGATTCATCGTGCAGACCCTACACTTTGGGGAAAAATCAAAGATGACTGGCAAACAATCTATCCTGAGGTAGAAGTAAATGTTAAGGTTAAAGTCAATACGCAAGGGCTAGGGACTATGCAAAACTCAAAAGTAAAGGAGTAAAAATTGACTATGTTTATCACCTTAGGCATATTAATCATTTCAATTGCTATTGCATTAATTGAACTGCCTAAATTAAAAAAAGGTGGTGCAAAATTAGCTGGGTTATTCTTATTTTTATTAGTCCTAGGAGCAGTCTTAAACATTGCTATCAGTTTAAATGTTTCAATGATTAGCCCACTGGACCCCATCATTTATATTTTTCAACCAATCAGTGACTTTTTAATGGAGAATTTGTTAAATAAAAAATAATTAATAAGAGGCATCTATTATGAAAAAACAATTGATAAGCTCCCGCCAATTCACTATAATTGTTACTCTCTATACGGTAGGTACAGGAATATTAATAATACCAGCAAGCATAGCTTCAGAAGTAAAACAAGACGCTTGGATTGTAGCCACTATAGGTACCTTATTAAGTTTATTTTTAGTAAAGCTTTATATCATTTTATCAAATAAAATGGAGAACCTTTCTATTGTAGAAGTAACTGAAAAGTTCTTAGGAAACATTGTCGGTAAATTTATTTCTCTCTGTTTTGTCCTGTTAACACTACTTTCATCAGGAGAATTATTATACTTCATTGGTAATTTTCTACAAACAGAGGTGATGCCTGAAACACCACCAGTAGTATTTACCATACTTTTCAACTTTATTATTCTATTCGCTGTGTATCAAGGTATAGAAGTGTTTGCCCGCACTTTAGAGATACTTTTTCCAATTTTTTTGTTCATCTTTATTACTTTTTTGTTCTTTGTCTCACCGCAAATTGACATTAGAAATATACAACCTTTTTTTGAAGTATCAGTTCCTCCGCTAATATATAGTGTGTTGCATTTCATGGGTTTATTTTCTTTTCCATTAATTGTCCTTTTAATGATTTTTCCTTCTGCTATTAATAACCTTCAAACTGGCAAGAAGGGCTTTTATATTGGCACATTAGTGGGTGGATTTATTATAACTGCTTTTATAGCATTAACAATTTTAGTATTGGGCGTAACCAATACATCCTTAAGAACATTTCCGAGTTATACGTTAGCTCAAAAAATTTCTATTGGGGATTTTTTGCAACGCATAGAAATTATTATGGCTTTCATGTGGATGGTTACAATATTTGTAAGATCTTTTATATATTTTTATGCTTCTTTAATAGGAATAAGCCAAATGCTTAAACTAAAAGATCATAGACCTCTCATTCTACCACTTGGAATGGTTTCCATAGGTCTTTCACAAGTTGTTCATGCGAACATCATTCATTCGGATATATACAACCAGCAAACTTGGCCATTAGCTATAGGTGTTTTCGCTACTTTACTACCATTAATTTTGCTACTTGTAGCTAGGTTCAGAAGATTAAAGATCAAAAACGTTGAGATGAATGATTCTATGGATAAGGCATAACATGAAGTAATTCTAACTAAACAATTTAAGTTAGACTTCTAAAATAAACTAGCTTACGCAATATGGAACATTTTGGAGTCAACTATCGTACTAAATCATTAACCGTACACCAATCTGCGACTGAAAACTCTTATCAAAACGCTGGGACATAAGTATATTATCAAAGCAAAATTAAAAAATATCACATCAGATAAGCGCGAGAAATCAACGTTTCTAAAATTGATTTCTCACGCTTTGTAACGTTTTGACCAGTAATGTCCCAGCTTAATAAATATATTTTATTTTATTAAATCCTTCATATCCAAATCCTCAAGAATATCTTCAAGCGTTAGGCCTCCATGTTTCTCTTTTGGCCTTGGTGCATTTTCTACTTTTTCATTTACCCTTAAGTAATTGTCTACTATAATTTTCATATCTTTAGCATCGATGGCTCCATCTTGATTAATATCTGCTTTTTCTGGGCCCTTACCAGGCTTATTGATATGATTTTTCAAGAAAAAAGCATCTTGAACATCTATGACATTGTCACCATTTACATCACCAATAAATTGGTTTGACTTTTCATCATCATAAACGTTTAAATTTATAGTAAATTGGTTGTCAGCACGGAATAGCTTATCCTTCTTAACTGAATACCAGTTCACGTCTACATCGTTGCTTCCCTCTTTGAAGGTCATGAACATTACCATCCCTAAATCATAAGGCTTCATGAATTGAGCATCAACTAATATTTGTTTAACAGAATTACCATGATCACCGATATCTTCTCTCACAACTAAATCCTCGCTACCAATATGTCCAGCTGTTACTAGAATAATATTTTTATGCTTCCTTACAAACTTATCCCATACTTGATCTCCATTATTGGCATCAGAAATGTATCTTCCTGGGTTATCCATATGGTCTAGCGATTGATGTTCTCCATTGTGATATAAGTAAGAGTGGGTGTTGACAATAATTTTTTTATCTTCATTATTTTTTGCTATTTGGTTAGCCCATTCTAGCACTTCATCTCGTGGGCCATATTCTAAATTAATCACCATATATTCTAGTCCATGTATATCGAAGAAAGAATACGTATTTTCCATCTGTCCTATTTCAAAAGCACCACCAAATGTAGAACTTTTTGAAAATTTTTCATAAGAGAAGTATTGATTAAAATTAGTTGTAGTACGTTTAATTTGATCGTTATAATCATGATTTCCAGGCACAAAAACATACGGCACTATACCATCTAAATAGGACATACCTTCTTGAACTGTTTGCCATTCCTTTATACTTCCTGGATTATTAACTAAATCTCCTACTTGCATTACAAGTTCTATGTTTAAATCATCTTTAGTGTCTTTAAACCAAGTCATATATTCCTTAAATTCATTTGGGAAATGTTCAACAAAATACTGCGTGTCAGGAATTACACAATTGAGTAGTCCCCTTTTGCAAAGTCAGGATCAATCCAGTTGCTATTCTCATTATCATACTCATGAGCATGGTTCTTCTTCTTTGAATGATCTGGATACACTCCATCTTTTCCATCATCCAATTTCCAATTACCGATTAATCCTTCTTCGTTTCCTTCCAATGCTTTATTATAATTTGCTTTAATTTCTTCTGAAGTTCTAGCAGTAGACCATAACCGAACATCCGCTATTTCACCATTAAAATTATATTCAGGCTTACCATCAGCTGTGTAACCTCTATAATCCGAGCCGATTTTAAGTTCTTCTCTAGGAGGGATACTCGGAATAGGTGTATTAATAGATTGTTCGTTAATTTTTTCCCCGTTTATATATGTCGATCCAATACCTTGCTTGTCATCCAATACCATGGCAACATGTACCCAATCACCTAAATTGACATTCACATTTGTTGAATAATCAAGTGTATGAGCGGTATGAGCTTGCCAATAAATTCTTGGATTACCGTTGCTAGTAATTTCAAAATTGAATCTGGATTTGTCTTTATAGTATTCGTGATAATAATTTCCGATGATATTCCCTACACGTTTTTCTTTTGGTGTATCTGCTGGAATTTTCACCCATGCTTCAACTGTACGAGGAGCTTCTGTAATAGGTTCGTCTGCTGCAATCTCCAAGTCACCCTTTGAAAAATCAATACCTGTTCCTTTATAAGCACTCTCTTCTGGTATTTCTATCACAGACTCTTTTTGGAACCCAAATGCCACTCCATCAATTTTTCCCGCTTTATCATAGACATTAGGACTATCATATACGGAATCATCTAACATCCAAGTATGCATTAACCCTTCTTCATTACCTTTAATGTCTGCATAAACGTTATCTTTAATCTCATCCAACGTACGAACATCGTCCCATAAACGAACTTCTGTTATTTCAGCATTCGGGTGAAACTGATCCCTAGTATCTTTACCGATACTATGATAATTTTCAAAAGCAAGATCTTCCTCTAAATCTACGTTATCAAATGAAGCTATTTCTTTTCCGTCTTGAATAAAGACTATTTTTTTATTCGCAACATCTCTTATTATAGCAAAATGTGTCCATTCACCTGTTGTAATATCTGCTTCTACTGTTTTTTTATCAATAGTGCCAAATTGATTTATTTCATAATATCTAAGTTGATTATCAGCTGTTATTTCAATATTATATGCAGTTTTGTTTCCTGATTTAAAATTCCCAAACAATATTTGACGCTGATTTAGATTTGGTTCAAATTTCACAATCATTTCATAAGTTGATGGAACATTTTCCAATTCTTTATTTAGCTGTACTGAGTTTTTCTTTTCAGAGTCAAAGAATAGCCCTTCTAATTTACTTGTTTCAACAAGTAGCTGAGTAAGTGTTTCCCTTTCAGCCATTTGAGATTCTGCTAATACTGAGCTTTGACCTAACATTAATAGTGCTAAAGTGGACGATAATACCGCTTTTGACTTTTTCACGAAAAACTTCCTTCCTTTTAAAAGAGTTTGTGTAGTCCAAAAATTAATTCTATAATTGGTTTGAAAAAATATATAACTTAATTTTAATTACACCTTAATTCCCACCTCCTTTATTGTTATTTCTGCTGTATAGTGCAAGAATAATCTGTTTTCTGCTGTTTTACAATCTAACTAGCACTTTCTTTACATAACATTAACTTTATTCACATAGAAAACATGGAATAATTACTTTGTACACACTTTCACATTTGCTGTATTTTGCATTTTTTAATTAAATGATTGATAATATTTAGATTAGAGCAATTATTAATTGCAAGAATAAATGGAGGTTATACAATTGTTACAAGAACATAGACATCAAAAAATAGAAATATATTTAAAACAACAGAAAGCTGTGAAAGCTACTGAACTTGCGTCATTATTAAATGTATCCATAGACACCATTCGACGAGATTTAGAAACTCTTGAAAAAAAAGGCACCATTAAACGAGTACATGGAGGAGCCATTTTGAAGCAAAATAATAAAAATGTACTTAATAAATTATTTGTTGAAAGGGAAGTAGAAAATTTAGAAAAGAAACAAGAGGTAGCGTCTGTAGCAGCTGAACTAATAGAAGAGGGACAGGCAATAGCATTAAATGGTGGAACAACTACCATTGAAATCGCCAAGGTTTTAGTAGAAAAGTTCCACCGTTTAACCATCATTACAAATGATATTCGGATTCTAAGTATTTTAGGGGCGAATAAAAATTTTAAGGTCATTCTTTCTGGTGGTTTTTACAATCCTGATGAGTATACTTTATATGGAAAGCAATGCGAGGAAGTTCTCTCAAATTTTAATATTGATACTGCATTTATAACAGTGAATGGCTTATCACTAAAAAACGGCTTAACAGATTTTAGAATCCACGAAGTAGACGTGATTAAAGCTATCCTTTCTCGATCAAATCATAAAATTGTAGTGGCGGATTCTACAAAATTTGAGACTTCATCTTATATAAACATCTGTCCTTTAAATGAAATTGATCTCATCGTATCTGATAGTTCAATTTCAGCTAAAACAATAGAGGACTATAGTAGTCATGATATAAGAATTATTTCTCCAAATTAAGGCTCTAGCGTAACCAGAAAATAGTAAAGCATGACACTTCAGATCCATACACATAAACAAAAAACATTTAATGTGTTATTGAAAAGCTCCCTATACAAATGTTAACAGCACTCCGAATGTTAGACATACTCTAACATTTGGAGTGCTTTATTTTTATGTCGCTGAATGAAGAAAAATATATTTAAGCATTGCTATCTTGGTGAATTTCGTTACCTATTTATGCGCTCATTTATTTTATCAATTAACCCAGGTAACTCATTCATTGTACGAATTGTATAATGCGCGCCAAGATCTTTAAATTTTTGGACGGTTCTTTCAATGATTTGTTCCTTTTCCTCAGAAGTCAATGCTTCATACTCTTCTTTGCTTAAACCCATTTCAGAGCTTCCTATCACTACACCGACAGCCCAAACCCCTGCATTTAATGCTTCGTTAATATCTGAAATTGTATCACCAATCTTAACAACCTGTTGTACAGACTGTAATTGAAGCTGCTCCATATTACGATAAATCATGTATGGATATGGTCTTCCTAATGAGTTAGTTGCATCAGGTGTAATATAAAAATCTGGACTATAGCCTTTTGCCTTAGCATTCGGCACAACGACATCCATCATCATTTGTGTATAACCTGTTGTCGAACCAATTTTTAGCCCTTTACTCCGCAATTGTGTAACCGCTTCTACTACGTGGTCAATCGGATCCGTAAAGGTAGCCAATGTTTTCATTAAACTTTTTTCAAATTTTACATAAAGTGCCTCTACATCCTGTTCAGTAAAGGGGCTTCCGTGTACCTCCTGCCAGAGCTGTTCAATTCTTGGCATTTGAAGCATCGTACGGATATGATCGATTTTAAGCATACCCATCGGTTTTCTTGCTTCTTCAATCGTGACTTCAACACCTGCATCGTGAAAAATTTCTACAAAAACATTGACTGGGGCCATACAGCCAAAGTCTACTGTTGTCCCTGCCCAATCCAAAATAATTCCTTCAATCGCTTTCATAGTATGTCCTCCAAATATTCTTCCCTACTAAGCCTTCGCTGGGAAGAAACGTTTTTTTAATTGTGTTGATGTAATTTCTAATAGAATCGCGATGATTAAAATAAAGTATGTAATCATCCCTGCTTCACGCAAGTCAAAATAGAAGCTTGATGCCATAAATAATTCAAAGCCAATGCCACCTGCACCTGCCGCTGCACCCATTGCAACAGCTACACCAAAATTAATCTCAAAGCGTAAAAATACCCATGATAGTAAATAGGTAAATGTCGTAGGAAGGACTGCATGAATAATGATATGCCACCAATTTGCCCCACTAGCTCGTAACGCCTCAATAATGCCTGAATCCATTTCCTCAAAAGCCTCAGAAAATGCCTTTACTAAATATGCTACCGAATGCAGTAGCATCCCTAATACCGCGGCTTCACTCCCTAAACCAGCAGAAATTGCAAAGATCAATACCCATAAAACTGTGGGTACCGCACGAATAAATGCCATCCCCATTCGTACAATCTTGGACAACCATTCATTTGATAAATTTGTAGCTGCCATTAAAGCTAACCCTAATGCAATCACTGCCCCAATAATTGTTGATAAAAAAGCAAGACCAACTGTGATGCCAATTTGGTAAAATGCTTCTCCCCAGCTAAAATGCGATAGCCCTGGTTCTAAAATCATTATTTTAATATTGCTTAACGTATCAACAATCGCTGTTTTTAGCTCAAACCCTTTATAGTTAAATATAAAGAACGCAAAAATTG
The DNA here is from genome assembly GCF_028872195.1 of Lysinibacillus sp. G01H. Taxonomy (NCBI): domain Bacteria; kingdom Bacillati; phylum Bacillota; class Bacilli; order Caryophanales; family Bacillaceae; genus Lysinibacillus; species Lysinibacillus sp. G01H. The sequence goes on from NZ_CP118397.1 coordinate 2,817,552, forward strand.
TTGATAGCGTAAAAATTAGGAGCATCACACGGATATAAATATCTGCTCGTGAATATTTCTTTAATGGAATATGCCTTTTGCGAGGCGGATTATTTTCCATAGCCTGTACCATTTATAAAATCACCTTTCGCACATGATTTGAACACACATCAATAACAATAACGGCTACTACGATACAGAGTGTAATGAGTGAAATTACATTATAGTTCAGCATTTTATAATAAATATCAAACACATAGCCGATGCCAGTACCAGTTAAAATGCCTATCAATGTTGCATTACGAATATTTGTTTCAACCATGAATAAGATCCAGCTAATAACCTGCGGTAAACACTGTGGCAATACGCCCTTAAAGACGATTTGAAAATATGTTGCTCCAGTTGCTTGTAAGCCTTCAATAGACTTATCACCTGCTTCATCGATCGATTCGATAAATGCGCGTGTTAGGAAACCTGTTGAGCCTACAAATAAAGCTATAAAACCTGTCACCGAATTCTGTCCAAACGATAACAATAATACAAGCGCCCAGACAACAACTGGAATATTTCGGGAAAGCGATGCTACAAAGCGAGAAACTAGCATTAACGGTTTATTGATCATCGTTTTAGAAGAGCCAAATAACCCTAAAAATAGTGCTATGATTGCGCCAAATACAGTAGCAGCAATAGACGTAAAAATCGTTTCAAATAATGCTGCAAGTATAATCGGTAATTTTTCTAATGACTCACCTGTTACAAATAAATTTGATAACATCCACAATAGAGCATCTGGCAAGGTAATCATACCTTCTACAACATTAAATTGAGTGATGGCAGCAGAGCCATAGGTAAATAGTATAATGGCGATTAGAAAAAACCATATATGCCAGTTACTACGTTTCAGTTTGTTGTCAATCATGTTAGATCTCCTTATATCATGATTAAATCTTGCATGTTCGAACTATAAATATTTTGGATTTCCACATTCGTCAGTGCAGCACTGCGATTATTGAAGACAATATTGCCTTTGTTTAAGCCAATGATACGATCCGAATAATGCTGCGCAACCTCCACCTGATGTAGATTAACGACTACCGCAATTCCTAGCTCAGAGGAAATCATCTTCAAATAATCCATAATAATTTTTGAGGAGTTCGGATCCAACGAGGCAATTGGTTCATCACATAATATTAGTGAAGGCTCCTGAATAAGCGCTCTACAAATCCCAACTCGCTGTTGCTGTCCCCCACTTAATTGGTCACAACGTTTATATGCATGTTCCTCAATACCAAGCTTTTCTAAGAGGAAAAAGGCACGCTCCTTTTCCTTTTGCGTATAGCGATTAAAAATTCCCTGCAAAGTCGTTTTATAACCAAAACGACCATGCAGTACATTTTCTAAAACCGAAAGACGTGGAACTAAATTATAATGCTGAAAAATCATGCCGATTTTCGTACGTACTTTTCGTAGCTCCTTCTTATTTAGTTGACCGATATTTTGTTCATCAAATAGGATTGTTCCTTGATTAAAATTCACCATTCGATTAATACAGCGTAGTAACGTGGATTTTCCTGCACCAGAAGGACCAATAATGGAAATAAACTCTCCTGGATAAACTTCAAAGCTAATATCCTTTAATACTTTTGTTTCTTCGTTATAAAACTTCTCTACTTTATTAACCTGCAATAATGGTATCATCTCGAATATCCTCGCTTTTTGCTAATTATTTTGTTAATTCTCGAATCGGGTTAAACCATGCATCCTCAACTTTAAGGAAACGCTCATTCTCTTCCTTTGTGAATAATGTTGCAGTCTCACTACCCTCTAAACCAAAAATCATTTCGTTATTTGCAAACTCATCCGAAGTAAATAGAGCTTGAATTGTATCAAAATCTTCTTGACCCATAGTTTCTAAATTTGCAACGAATGGTTCATTTAATACAGGCGTTACGTTCATTAATGTAAAATCCTTACCTGCTACTTTGTTAAATGGCTCTGCTGCATTTTCTTTTACTGTATAAATAGCACCTTGTCTATTTGCTTCTCCGTCTTTGAGCTCTACATACTCTTCTACACATGTATCACAGAATGCGGCTACATCTACATCACCATTTAACAAGTTCACCGCCGATCCTTGGTGAGAGTTACCAAATAATACTTGCTCAAATAATTCAGCACCTGTCATGATGCTTTCCTCAGATAAGTCTGCGTATTTATCCGTTTCTGAGAAATGCTTAATGATTGTTGAGGATGGTACTTTAAAGCCAGAGGTTGAGCTATTTGATACAAATGAAATTGATTTCCCTTCAATTGTATCTAATGAAAATTCATCATCCTTTTTGAATGCATCCTGTTCATTTACATCTACAGCTAACCAACTATAATAAATTGCATCATCTAATGTTCCAGATGCGCCAGATTGTACTGCTAACGGAATAACTGCATCATTTTTTTTCTTCGCTTCAATATAGCTGTTTGAACCCATAAAACCCATATCTGCATTGCCATTTGCAATTGTTTCAATCGCGATAGCATAGTCTGTCGTTAAGTGATGCTTCACTTCCTTACCTGTGGCTTCCTCGATTAATTCTCCTATCTCATCACGTGATGCCTTTAAATCAGAGCCTGATTCATTTGGGTACCAAACAATGTCGATTTTGTCGTCTACTTTACTTTCTGTTGTTTGTCCAGAGCATGCTGCTAAAGCGATTGATAGTGCTAAAACTGATGACATTAAAATTGTTTTCTTCATTGTTCTATACCTTCCTATTCATAGATTGAGATTAAAATATTTTTAACATCCGCTTCTGTTAAGGGGACTGGATTGTTATCCATACGACCTTTTGTAAACGCATTTTCTGCAATACGATTAATACTTTCATGTGTTCCTTTGTATTGCACAAGTCTTGTAGCAAAACCCGCTCTTTCCTGTACGCTTTCTATCCATTGTTGTATTTCTTTAAACGAACGATGACCAAATGCTTCAAGAAGTTGTTGTTTTTCAGGGATACTCTCAAAATTAATAGCTAACACTTTTGCTAATGTTAGGCTTGCTGCCACACCATGTGAAATCCCAAGCTCCATTGTTAGTGGGTAAGAAATGGAATGGCAAGCTGTTGTACGCGTATTACTAAAGGCCAAGCCTGCATACATACTTGCTAAAGCAATCTCACGTCGATATTCTATATTACTTGGTACTTCAATTAGCGGTTCTAAATTTTGCATAATTCGCTGAATGGCCTCTTTTGCATAAACTCTCGAAATTTCATTCGATTTATTTGACCAATAGGCCTCTGTTGCATGACATAAAGCATCTAATGTTGTCGAAACAGTAATACTAATTGGTAATGAAGTTGTTAGTGTATGGTCAATAATTGCTGCATAGGCATATAACGATGGGTTATCAATAGATAGTTTGATTCCTTGCTTGTCATACCAAATTGTTGCCCAGCATGTTAGCTCCGAGCCAGTACCGGAAGTAGTAGGAATTCCAATCCAAGGTATTGTCTGCTCGTTATTCTTGTAGTTTTTTTGTTCAATAATTGTCAACAGCTGCTTAGAGTTTTCAATTTGCATTCCTTTAATCGCTACTAATGATTTAGATAAATCTAGTACACTCCCCCCTCCGATACCTACGATACAATCAAAATCAAAATCTTTTGTCTCATTGAACAATGCGAATAAATCATCTACAGTAGGATTTGAAATTTCAATATCTACTTGCTGCATTTCATACTGCTGTAAACATTTCCTCATTTCAGCGCTTTCTGGCGATTTATTAAAATTACCCCCACGAGTAAGTAAAAGCACTTTTGTTACCTTTTGGGGCATTTCTTCAATTACTCGCTTTAAAACCTTTAATTCCCCAATATTAATTTTTACTGGATTAAAAAAAATTCCCATTAAATCACTCTTCTTCCTTCTTAATCTACTGCTTTTTGCACTTAACTTATTTATTCCTTTGCAAATTCTTGCTTACATTTGCAATATTAATCATCTTTTTGCAGTTTTTCAATCCATTCTGAAATATCTTTACATCAATTTATAAAATTTACAATACATTAATATTCCATAATCAACCTAAGTTGTTTGTAAATATGTATAATTTGGTAGGATTGAGCATAAAAGACTAATGATGCATCTTTTTGCAAGAATATATATATTATCAGATTGAATTTCCTAAAAAAAGCAAAAAGCCGCAAAAACATCTAAGCTTGCAGCTATTTTTACTATCTAAACTGAATTTAGAATTCTAGAGAAAAAGAGCTTCTTGTCTGGTCAAATATTTTAAAAAAACCAGTCTCAAAGTTATTTGAGTACTGGATTCTATGTTTTGTATATAACAGATGCCTCTTCAATTTTTCACTAAGCTAAAGAAGGACACTTTAATGAATAAACTAGAACAACATTTTCGTAATAATCCTAATAAGGAAATACTATCAAAGAAGTTAAAGAAGCTTTACTAGAAGGGTACTGGGTAACATCAAAAGAAAAGAACCTTCTATAAAAAATCAATTTTACAATCTTAAATGAAGTAATGACATTGCTATGTTGCTCCTGCAGCAGCTTTTTATACCATGGGTTTGTATTTTACAAGATAGATTTCTTTAAAAAAGAGGGCAGTTGCTCTTTGAAGAGACAAAACATAGCTGCAGTAAATTGATATACTCTCACCCTCTTACTATTAAAAATACGCTACTCGATGTGAGTAGCGTTACTGACCAATATGAAATCATCTCGTAAAAGGTAGCTCCTGTAAGTTCAATTATTTTTTAACAAAAATTTTAAAATATTTTTTGTAAACTCTTCATATGAAGTATTCTTTCCACGCTGGTTATACCATTTTCGAATTGTTTCTACTAACCAAAACGGCACAGAGTTCCCATCTATTACATGATAATATTGCTCGTATCCTTTTTTTAAATGCTCCCATCGATAATCATTACCCTGAAGTGTGTACTCAGAGACATCAATTATTTTCGCCCTTCCATTTTGGAGCAAAATATTTTTTAAATGAATATCACGAGGGTTAAGGCCCTGCTTCCGAACATATTCTCTTGCATCCTCCACTTCATTTATAACCTGTTTTGGAATGTGAATACCTTGGAGAATGCAATCAAAGAGCGTTTTTCCTTCTTCGTAACTTAAAACAAGGTATTCGTCATATGAAGCAAAGCATGTTGAAAAGAAAGGTGAATCTCCTAATATTTCATAAACATTTGCTTCAATTTTTACTTTGTGTACTTTGTCTTTGGCATATACTTTAAATGCATACGCTGGAGCGGAAAGAGCTTGAAAAACAGCCGCATCTGTCCCAACACCTATACACTTCAAATCATCAGCTTCACCATTTATGGTTACCGGCTCGTTATTTGGGTTTGAAAAAACATTTATTTTAGAAAGAGAACCTATAGCTTTGTCCCAGTCGTTTTCCATACCATCTCTCCCATCATTTGCATTAAAGAAAACTACACTATCTAATTACTTTAGTAGAGATTCTATATCGCCCTTAACAATATCAGTTTCTTTAACTAACACCCGTCTCCATACTTTTTTCACACACTTATATCTCAAGTTTCCTACACGTTCTCTTTCATTTTAAAACGTTGGGAACCAATAGAAGTTCCTATATACATTTCTCCTTGTGGAAGTATACGGCTTCGTTAGCTACAGAAGAACCAGTTCTATCCTCTATTTACCCTTAACCATCTGCATTAAAAACTTTCAAAGAGATTTGATGTGGCTCTATTGTTAGCTTTATTATTTAATATTGTCAATTCAAGTGGTTCATTAGTTTACACACTAGAACAAATTGTTCCTTGTAGAGCGATAGCCTCTGCCATATTAGTCCAATTTTCTTTTGTCGATTTCAAACACATAATATAATCGACTGCTTCAAAACCTATTCTATTAAGCTTTGAAGCAAATTTCTCATAATGAATTATAATATAGTCTGCACCTAGCTCCCGTTGCCAAAATACATGACTCTATTCTCGAAGCTTTACCTATAACCGTTAACCCAGCCCATTTAGCTAGTTAGATAGCAATAGAACCTACTCCACCTCTTATTTTCATTTGGAAAACGATTGACATTCATTCTATCAATATTGCTTCATACGCAGTGACTCAAAAGTAGTAGAGGATTACACTCAAAAAATGAGAGAACAGTATTTAAGTAATAAAAAAAGCCAACTCATTATATATATTAAAAATTCTCAGGCTCAAATTAATGAACATCTGGTCATTTGTTCATATGGCAAATAAGTAATTCCTCTAACTTGGTTTTTAGCCCTTGACTAGCGTACCTCAAAATCGGATACCTCCCTACACTTCAATTATTTACCAATACAATATTAGGTGTTATTAGGTATACACATTCTTAAGGAGTGATGAAATGACTAAAGAAGCAGCAGAAAGGGATCATACTCAAGAAGAAATTGAAAGAATATTAATCCAAAATAATCACGAAACAGTTGGTCGTATTGCAACTGACGAAGATACTAAAGCAGAAATAATTAATTTCATACAAAAAGATATGTATTCTAACACTACTGATCAACAATTTATCGTAAGCTTACAAAAACTACTCGATCCCATTTCCAGTTGTGATGTAACAATTAATGATAGTTTCTCTGACAGTATTATTTGTACTTTTAAACCAAAAGAAAAAACTCATTACTAATGATTCAAAAATCTTAAATTAACAATTTGTACTTAAACATTTGTTGACAAAGCAATAGTTATATTATATTAAAAAAACTCATTATCGATTAAGGTAACGCGCATATTTCTTATTTGGTGACAATTTAAGTATTTTTGTTCCTTGAAGCTATTTTGTTGTACATGGATTTAGATAGATAAACAGAAAACTAACACAGCTGTCTATTTTTTGTATATACAATTATAAGTATTTCCTATAAAATTACATTAATTCATAATATTAAATAGATGGACGCTACCCTATTAATTAATCATTAATTTTTTTGAAGGAAATAACTTGTTTAAAAATTTTCGTGAAGAACTAAAAGAAGAATGGAAAAACACAACCGAGGATTTAGAAAAAAAAGTATTTAAAGTATGGCAGTTAGAGTATAAAGGGCATATCATTCGAATTGTAAATGCAATGACAGAAGAAGTTCTTTATATTAATAATGAGGTAATAGATAAAAAAAGTAGGGACAATATGTTCAAACACGTCTACCCCTTTGTAAAATTGAAAGGTGAAATTACAGAAGCTAATGGAACCATATCTAAAGTAAAAGTAAAAATTGGTGGATTACTATGTCTAAATATTGTTGTTAAAGTAAACGGTACAACACTACTTAATGAGAAACACCAAATTTCTATCAAATAATGTTTAACTTTTAAAGTATAGGAGAGGTAAATATGAATAAATTCCGCGTAAGAAGATGGTTAAAATTGCACCCAGAACAAGAAATCATTATTACAAGTGAGCATTATAAACGTCTGGGTGATATCGGATTACTGAAAATCATTATTTTAGGTTCATATAAAGATAAAATTATTTCATATGACCCACAATTATTTGAGGTTATACAATCTAGTCTTGACTCTACTTCACTTTCAAAATTGTTTAATGACTTCACACAACATTCTAGAGAGCGTTATTTAGATAACAAGAAAAAACCAACTCATTATACATAATTAAAAATAAAACCAAGCGTCCATATTCAATAGAGGAATTGGATGAAATTTGTGTTTGGTAAGTGAATTTTGTAGAAACAAAAAATGACCAGGTACTCACAATGAACTGAACCTCGAATCGGTCCACTTTTTTTAAGTGTCCACTATTCGGGGTTCAGTTCAAAGAAAAGATATGCACCCGATTGTTGAATTAGAAAAGAATAGTGTGCAGTCTCAATATTTTAAATGAAGCAATATTATTTACATTACATTTCATTTAGTTTAACAACTTCTCCATTATTCGCCTTTACTGCATATTGACAATCTAACTTTCCGCATAATATATAGTAACCCTGCTCAAAATCATATACATAATATGGTGTCAATTCAATGAAGTCTTTTAATTTCTCAAATGCATCCTCTTTTGAAATCTTTATTTCCTCTGCTTCATCTAGTTCCATATACATTTTTAAAAACGGCTTATTATCCATGTAATTTAATACTTGATAAGTCTCTGAGTCGATGAACAGCTTCACTTTTCTTTTAAATACACGCTCTTTCTGTTCCTTTGCTTTTAATATTGCATGGATGTATCCCTTATCTCGATATAGCGACTTTAATGCCCATTTCCCCGAATCATTCGTGTATTCTTGACTTAAAAATTTTTTAATGTTACTGACACACTTTTTAATTTCTTCCTCTGTGATTGGTCGCAAATCTGGATGTGGTTCCCACTGAAACGCTTGATCAGGTGTGACATTTTCAATGAGTGATAGTATTTTACCTTGGAAAGTTTTTTGAATATTATCATCCCATTCTATCACTTTATCCATTTGCAAAGAAAATTTATCATCTACAAAGATTTCAAAAGGTAAGGTAGAAAAACAATTATTCTTAATATAAATCTCCTCGATTGCAAATGCAGGAACGAGCTTTTTTTGTTCAATGACTGGAAACTCAACTAACTTCAATTGTTCCTTAGCTAACTTTTCTACTTGTTCAAGGGAAAGTAAATATTTTTCTTGTTTTACAAATTTATCTGATTGAAACTGTCCATATACGGAAAATAAGGTGAGCCTACCTTCTTTATCCAGTTTTAATGTAATATGACCAGACGGAGAAACTGCAACCCCATCTATAAATTCCTTGAAATGAAGCTCTCTTTCTTCTTCCTTCCATAACTCAAACTGTCTTCCGTAATTCAACCCAGTTTCCTTTTCAATCCACATGATGATTTCATGCCTGTTATTCAAATCAAATGTCATACCATCAACAATTGATATACCCTCACTAAAAATCACATGTTTAGTCTTTCTTGAATGGATGTCTATCTCAATACAAGCTGTACCTTCTGGATTATAGGTTCCATCATCCCAATTTTTAATATGATTTGGAAACCATTCCATGCTTAGACTATAAACGGTATCTTTGAAAATTGTTGTACTTCGGTTGATATCAAATGTGTGTAAATAATAAGCGTGTAAGCAGTATTTTTCTTTTGTATAATCAATTAATTCTTTTATTCTCTTATCCATCTAGATCTCCTTATATTTAAGGTATTATGAATAACATCCCCTACTTGTCGATATCATTTCACCTTGTATGTTGGGCTAATATCATTTTACCATATCCTTCCTCAATTAAATGGCCCTATCGTAATATAAGGTTAGCTAGATTTTTCTGGCTGGCTATTTTCTTATAGGTTTTATTATTACGGTAGTCGGGGTAAAACGTCTGGCCCGCGGGACTTGATCCCGTTTAACAAACGAACTTATGATATTACAAGCAGATTTAGGGGTTACCGACTAATTTAGTATTTTCTTAGAGGAGGAGATTTCGATAAGAATCCAGTCGTTGGTCTAGATGTTTCTAAAGGTTCAAGCCTTTTGGATAAAAGTCAGCTCTATCGTAAGAGCTTTAGTGTTAAACATACTCTAGATGGTTTTGGAGGTTTATTAGAATTTCTAGAAGAGGTTGAGTCGCAAGCATTCTACAAGAGAAGTTGAAAATGAAGCCATTTTAAAGGATATTCATCTTCTTTACCACAAGTAGAGGATATTTACGGCCATCGACGTACAACGTTGGCAATCGAACGTCTGCGAAAAGAAAGTAATCCAGGGATAGTTAACAAGAAACGTATCTATCGTTTAATGCAACTGAGCGGATTGAAATCTGTTATTCGGCGTAATCGTAAGCCTTATCGTATCACCAGCTCATCATGTGGCAGAGTATTCATTGAATCGGGCATTTACATCAGAAAAGCAAAATGACAAATGGTGTACAGATGTCACAGAGTGTAAGTATGGAAACTGAAAGAAAGCTTATTTAAGCACAATTATCGATTTATAAGATGGTTTAATTGTAAGTTATGTATTGGGTCATTCGAATAATAATTCCCTCGTTTTCAACACAATAAAAAATGCAAATGAATCATTACAGCCAGGCGAGTTGTCAAAAATACATAGTGATCGAGGTTTTCAATATACCTCGAAGGAATTTAAACGAATCGTAAACAAAGCCAATATAACACAAAGAATGTCTTGTGTTGGTCGATGTATTGAAAACGGACTGATTGAAGGATTTTGGGGTACGTTGAAGTTGAAAAGTATTATTTACATAAGTATTATTACTATGAAGCTTTAAACAAGCAATTGATGTCATTTTTATAATCATCACCGTTATCAGAAATGATTAAACGACTTGAGTCCACTAAAATTCAGGTCTGAAGCCGCTTAATACTATTTTTATTACTTCGAGCACTTCAATTTGAGTATCTGGGCTTTGTAATTATATTTATTCTCTTCTGGTTGCAAGAAAATTAATCACTTTTAAAAATTATTTCTCTTGTATCCACTAACTTTATAAGTTTAGGTTTATTTTCTCCTGTGCCAATTTCAACATACGAATAATTATTAGACACATCTATAACTAGTGCCACATGATACTCTTTATAATTTACATCGTCTAGTTCCAATCCATTATCGGAATCGTAAAATGTATCAATTTCACATATACTAGTCTTTCCATTTTCCCATGTAATTTCTAATTTCGGTTTTGGCGCACTATACTTAAGCAACTTTAAAACCGTATTTTCAATAACCATTTTCCCTACTCCTCCTCCGTTAAGGTTTTGAAGGAACAATATTAGCGCTTGTTTTACTATAGTGTATTAAGTTCAATAATGATTTGTTCAATATCCAAGTAAACACCAATGTTTTTCATTCATTTAACATTGTACAATTACCAGTATGGTTTTGTAATAAATCATCTGCATTTGTTCTAAGTATACTTTTAAAAAGTTGATATTAGATTCCCCCTTCATTTTTGACCATCATCTGAATTATAAATAATTTCTTGTTTGTAATAAATCTAATAACCCATCTGGGACTTGTGTAGATTCCTTATAAAAGAAGTAAACTGGTACACTTGGTAATGGGAACTCTTCAAAAGGAACTATATTAAATCTCCCCTCCATGCGCTCTTTCCTTACAATCATACGAGGTAAAAACGACATCCCTAAACCATCCTTTATTAGCCTTTTCACCACATAGGACTGAGAAATGGATACTTGCTTCGTTAAAACATATTTTTCTCTTAATTTACGTACTAGCTCTCCCCAAATCGTTGGATGGTGGTTCGTAAATAAAGTATACGCTTGAAATAACTCCTCATAATCAATATAAGTGCCTGTTTCATCATCATAGGCATCTAAGGGAATTACTAACTCTAATGGACTATCAATCAGCAGCTCTTGATGCCAATGTCGATAACGTGTTGGTAATAATGAAATACCAATATGAGCTTGATCCTGATTGACTAAATCCTCTATTTTAGCTGAATCCTCTACTAAAATCGATATCTCAAGTGAAGGGTTGTCATTGATAAATTGATAGATAACATGAGGCAGAATCGTTTCAACCATTAACGGGGTCATAGCAATAATGACCTTTTCTTGAATACCTTTACTTGCTAATCGAATACGTTCAATGCTTTGTTCCCACTGTCTAACCATTTGCTGTGCCTCTATTTGAAAGAGCCTTCCAGTGTCTGTTAATTGCACACGATTTTTTTCGCGCTTAAATAATTGTACATGCAGAAATTCTTCTAACTGCTGAATATGAACCGTAATACTTGGTTGAGATAAATGAAGTTGTTCCGCTGCTGTACGAAAATTACTGGTTTGGGCAGCGACGATAAAAGATTGTAACCATTTATATTCCAAAAATCTCACCTCATTGATTAATATTCTTAATTAAATTCATTAAATATATATAATTTACTAAATTATACAATAAGAATAGACTGATGATGAACTAGATTATGTATTTAAAAGGAGAGAATCATATGCCGCACATTAGATTAAGTCGTCAATTTCTGATGTTTGCTCAACAGGAATGTCAAGGCTCAAGCCCGCTGTACGAACATTTAGCAAATAAAATTGCCAATGACGAAGATTTGTTAGACATTGCCTCCTTGATCCCACAGGGTCAGCCTGCGCCCAATTTATTGTTGGCAGCAGTTCATTATCTGTTATCAACATCTAATGATCCTTTGACAAATTATTATGCATCTTTCGCACCTTTCCCACATCCAATACAGGAGGTGTTCCCTATTTTTAAAGCATTTGTACTATCACATACAAATGAATTAACGACATTGTTTCAAGAAAAGCTGGTACAAACAAATGAAATTCGACGCTGTGCGTATCTTTACCCAATGATGACTGAAATCTATGCCAAACATCAACAACCATTGGCTTTCATCGAAATTGGTGCAAGTGCTGGGCTTCAGCTTGGCATGGATCGCTACAATTATTGCTATAACCAACACTTAGCGATTACTAATACTAAGAATGATATCGTGTTGATCTCAGAAAATCGTGGTGAAACATTGCCTGCCTCTTTGTCAAAGCCTCCTGTTGTTTGGCAGAGAATAGGGATCGATTTACACCCAATTGATCTTGGTAATAAAGAAGAAAGTCAATGGCTTCAAGCGTTAATTTAGCCTGAACATCATGAACGTAGAATGTTATTCAATCAGGCTCTTCCCATCATCAATCAATTAGATATTCAGTTGGTAAAAGGGGATGCGATTCAACTGATTAAAGAGCTCAGTCGAACAATAGAGCAAGAGGCGATGTTAGTTATTTATCATACACATGTCGCAAATCAAATACCAATTGAATTACGTCATACATTAATAGAGCAATTAAAAGAAATTAGCCTAGAGCGACCTCTCTATCATTGCTATAACAATTTATTTGATACAAAACTTCATCAAGATTTTATAGATCAAGGCACTATAAAATCCATTCGTACAATGGCGCGTCCAGATGGGCATGCTCGATGGTTTGAATGGTCAAATAGCTAGCCTTGACACAAAAAGAAACGCTGTGTCAGACTACTTCACAGCGTTTCTTCTATTAATCTTTAAAAATCATATTCAGCATCTTTTTTGGCTCGAATTTCTGCAAAAGCCTCTGTAACCATCACGGTATCCTCTGCTAACCGTTCTAAACGAAAAAGGACATCATCATTGACAATTTCTTTACGTAAAAAATCCTTTTCTTCTATAAATACATAGGTCGGTACGATGTGCGCTTTCATATAAGCAAGGATCGGCTTTAGTTGCTGTTCCACCATTAAATAATGCTTGGATGTACCTGCTGTAACAATAACACTGACGACTTTATCGCGGAAGGCATTGACAGGTAAAAGGTCAAAGATGTTTTTTAATGTAGCTGGTATAGATGCTTGGAATGTTGGCGTCCCAATAACGATCGCATCTGCAGCCATAATGGTTTCCGTCACATATTTTGTATCGCCTTCATAGTCAAAGTAATTACGTCCATCACTAAAAACTAGCTGATAGTCAGCAAGATCTAGTAATATTACTTCATGCTGTGGGTATTTTTCTTGTAACATCTCGACCATTTTTTGCGTAGCTGTTCTTGTTTTTGAGCCGACAATAGAACCCGCAAGTGCGACAATTTTCATAATGAGCCACTCCTTATTTTGCTGTGTGTTTTTTTATCGCTGGAATTATATCATTACCGATGATTTCAATATTTTTCATCAATTTTTCGAAAGGTACGCCACCAAAATCGATTTGTGCCATAAAGCGTTGCATGCCATATAGTTCGTATTGATAAAGTAGTTTTTCAATAATTTGCTCTTTACTGCCCACCATTAAAGCATCACGTGTATCAGGCGCTTGTGCAAATTGTTGCTTTGGATAGCCCCCACCACGAATAGCTTGGAAACCACCGTTTAAATGTGGATACATGCCCTGCAATGCCTCTTTTGTTGTGTCTGCTACATAAAACAAGCTTGTTGTGGCAATAGGTAATTCATTTGGATCAAAGCCTTTGCGCTCTGCCGCTTCGCGATAGGCATCCACAGATGGTTTAAAGTTGATAGCAGGTCCACCTAATGTTGTAAGCATCATCGGAATGCCCATATATCCTGCTTTAATGGCGCTGGCAGGTGGTCCACCCACCGCACGCCATATTGGCAACGAGCCGTTTTTTGGCTGCGGTAAAATTTGTGCATGATGGAGAGGTGCTCTGAATTGCCCTTCCCACGTCACTAGCTCCTCATCATTGATTTTCATAAGAAGCTCTAATTTTTCCTCAAAGATTTCTTCATAATCTTGTAAATCTACACCTAGTAAGTGATAGGCACCGACACGTGAACCACGTCCCGCTACAATTTCTGCTCGACCATCTGATAATAAATCAATTGTGGCAAAATCCTCATATACTCGTACAGGGTCTGAAACACTTAATACGGTTGCGGAGCTAGACAATTTAATAGTCGAAGTGGCTTGTGCAATAGCACCTAACACGACCGTATGTGCCTGTGTTGTAAAATAAGACTGATGACTTTCACCTATGCCGAATACATCAATTCCTGCTTGCTCTGCTAATTGACTTGCTTCAACAAGCTCTTTTAGGCGTTGTTGGGCAGAAATACGCTCGCCCGTTAGTGGATTAGGGATATGATCACCTAAAGAGTACAGTCCGAATTCGAGTCCTTGTGCTTGATCAATACGATATTTTTCCATCATGTGTTATCTCTCCTTATTCTAGCGGTTCTAAAATAGCTTCAATTTCTGAACGTCTCTCTTCTAAAAATGGTGGGAGGTCTAATTCTTTGCCAAGTTCTTCGACTGCTGAATCTACCGTAAACCCTGGCCCATCTGTCGCCATTTCAAATAAAATACCGTTACGATCTCTAAAATAAAGACTTTGAAAATAATAACGATCAACCACACCAGTACTCTTCAATCCTAGCTCCTTAATCTTGGTATCCCATTGCTGTAATTCATCAACGGTTGCAACACGTAACGCAAGATGGTGAATACTGCCTTTACCAGGTTTTTCGCTTGGTCCTTCTACTTCTTTGACAACAATCTCGCCATGCACTTCCCCTTCTATTGATTGTAGGACCATTTCCTTGTCCTTTTCTGCCATAACTGTATAGTGAAATAAATCTTGTAATAAATTGACCGTTCTTTGTAAAGATCGCACAGTGATTTCAATCGTTCCCATGCCTAAAATACGATGTTCCTCCGGTATATCATTTCCATCCCATGGTTGCCATTGAGCAGGCGTTTCTTGTCCTTGATGGTTTAACAATACCATCCGTAAACCTTCATGATCTTCAAAAAACAAAGCCTCTTTGCCTGCATAAGTAGTGATATCGCTATGTTCTACTTCTAGCTGTTGAAAGCGTTCTTTCCAATATAGTAGGCTTTCGGAGCTAGGTACAAGTAAGCCTATACTAGTAATAGCATTCGTCCCTCGCACTGTACGCCCTGCAACAGGCATTTCAAAAAATGTTAATTCTGTACCTGCTGCTCCTGTTAAGTCTCCATAAAATAAGTGATACATGGAAGGGGAGTCTTGATTCACCGTTTTTTTCACACGTCGTAACCCTAAAATGGTAGTGTAGAAGTGATTATTCTGTTTACCATTTTTCGTTAACATAGATACATGATGGTGTCCGCTTAATTTGTTCATTAATTGTTCCTCCTCATTATTTTCACTTGACTAGGCAAGTGATTTTACAAAAAAAATTACACAGGCGGCAATTTTTTTTCTCGGCTATGTTTTTCAAGCTTTGTCATCGCAATATATAAAGATTTAATTTCCTCAGCTGTTAATACTTCTTCAAAAAATGAAGACTGGAAGTGAAGTTGACTAGGTGTTGCTGCATCAATCATTTGCTCCCCTTTTGATGTCAATGAGATGGTTTTCGTCTTCCAATTTTGTTTACGCTCGATTAGTCCCTCTTTTTCCAGTCGGGCAAGCATGCGGGACATGCCACCTTGTGTTACAGTTACTTTTTCTGCTAATTGAGACTGTGTAATCGGGGCATATGTTTTGATCTGGATTAACACATCAAATTGTGCTGTCGTTAAGTCGAAACGTTTTAAAAATTCATTCGATAACTGATTACTTTGCGCTGTAAAGCGCATCATCCGAATCCATGTTAAGGTGCCTAGTGTATGATTTCTCATGACTTCACCCTCCCTTCAGTTATCACTTTACCATGCAAGTGATACTTCCGCAAGAAAAATATCTTGAATTCGAGATATTTTTCTAACATAGGGGGACTCCCTATATGATGCCAGGTGTTGTAACAGGATATAAATTGCCCTTAAGAGCAAAAGAAATTCTACCCGTTTCTTCTGATACAACCATTACAAGTGCATCACTTAGCTCACTCAATCCCAGCGCTGCACGATGTCTTGTTCCTAATTTCTTTTCCCCTGTATACCGCTCTGACAATGGCAGTACATTGGCAGCTGACTCAATTTGATTTTGATAGACAAGTACCGCTCCATCATGAAGTGGATTACCAGGGAAGAAAATCGATTCTAATAAAGAATGGGTTAAATCCGCACCAATATGAATACCAGGCTGAATTAGATTCTCTAAAGAATCCTGTCTTTGAATAACAATTAAACCACCATGCCTTCTCAAAGACATATTTTGCACACTGTGTGATAGCTCTGGATACTTTTCAGTAAACGGAGAAAGATAACAATTTAAATAGAACGTTGCAGCTTTCATTTCAATTGTCATAAACTTCTCTTTAATTTTCTCAAAATTACCGAGGAGACAATTTGCATCTGTATCCATTTCCTGCACACTCTGTTGTAAGGACATGATCACTTCGAGAAGCTCATCTTTTAAAGTTTCTTTCATTGGTGAAAAATCACAATTTGTTGGATCCATATGATATACACACCTCTTCATTTCATCACTGTTTACGATAGTTTTTCTCTCTATATGTTTTTTATTCTCTTTTAAGTAAAACGACCTCCTACTATGTTGAATAGGAAGTCGTTAATATCCTTACATATGTCCTGCACGGATTTTCTTTACGATGCTGAAAGTCGTGTAGGCAGCAGCGGGTGCTAACACGACAATAAAAATAATCCACACAGTTAAATTATTTGTTGCTTTTAATGTTTCATAATTTGTCATGACAAAAATAATTAGACCAAATAATAGTAAATAGCTCAGCACATTTGGAAAAATGACGATTAATCGCAATAATGCTGGCGGCATCTTTTGTTGATTCATTTAAACCACACCCCTTTTTTCAATTATACGGGAATCTAGTGATTTATCGTACTATATTTTTCCTTTTATACTTTATATTTGCCTGCTGATAGTTGGAGGTTTTCCGCTGTTGTATTCAATTGGTCGATAAATGCGGTCATGCTCTCCATATTTTCCGCTTGATGTTTAGCCTTTTGAGCAACGGCATCAACACTTTGCGATGTCTGCTTAGCCAAGAGCGAAACATCTTCCATGGTAGCTGTTACTTCCTCTGTACTAGCAGCAATTTCCTCAGTGGAGCTTGATACTAAATCCACTTGTGTTGCTAAGACCTGTACATCATTATGAATTCCTTCAAACGATTGCTGTGCTTCTTGTACGATTGCACGTCCTGCATGTAAAACATCTGCTGTCGCTTGGATGGTTGCTACAATATTGGCTGTTTCCTTTTGGACATTCATTACCACCTGGGTGATTCTATCCGCCGCACTCTTAGAATCTTCAGCTAATTTACGAACTTCTTCAGCTACAACGGCAAAGCCTTTACCCGCTTCACCAGCACGCGCCGCTTCAATAGATGCATTTAATGCCAGTAAATTCGTTTGATCAGAAATTCCTGTAATCACATTGGTAAATTCCCCAATCATTGTAGATAGTTTTTCAAGCTCCTGTGTTCCAATCACCGCAAAATTCGTTTTCTCATGAATAGTCACCAGTTGCTTTTGTAAGGACTGCATAATTTGTAATCCATTATCTGCGTTTTCCTCAGTATTACGCGAAATACTAGAAATTTCTGCTATGGATTCCGAAATATATTGAATGCTGCGTGCCAATTCCTCCATTGAATGCGCACTGTCTGCCGTATTATTCTGTTGTGCAAAGGAGGCCTGCGCTACCTGACTAGATTCGCCTTGGATAATTGCGGCTGATTCAAGTGTTTCATGAGCATTTTCTTGAATGGTATAGGTAGCTTCTTTTATTTGATTGGCCCCTTGCTTGATTTCACACATAATTTGTTGGAAATTATCCATCATCCCATTAAATGATGTCACTAATTGGCCAATCTCATCTTTTGCATGGATTGGAATACGCTTGGTTAAATCTGCTTCACCTTTACTAATTTCCTCTAAGGAATTGCGCACACTTAAAATACGCGAAACTTGCTTCGAAATAGACAGGCCCGTAGTGAAGAAAATCACACAGACAACAATCAATGAAGCTACAATTGTGCCTACCAAAATTTGCGAGAGAATAGCATTGGATACAATAATAGCTAAGTATGTACCGTTTGATAATGGCTTTACATATTGCGTGACACGAGTGCCATCGTAGCGCCCTGAAAATTCAGTTGACTTTTGTGCTGAAAATTGGGCTGGCTCAAAACCAATATCCGCTAAATTTTGTTTTGCTGTAGCGGCAATGGTTTGACCTTTTTCATCTACAATAGCGGCGAATAATACGGTTGAGGATAAATAGTTGTCCAGATGATCGATATAGGATTCACTGCCGATACTTGCTTCTAAATCTAGTAGCTGCTGTCCATGGCGAGCCACCTGTACAATTTGTGGAGTTGCTGGATTCCAGCTACCTACCCCGACAAATTTGAAAAATTGATCATCGACATCGCGAATTTGTGCTTTTTGGACAATTTCTTTCGCTCTTCCATCTAAGAGTTGCATATATTCGGCAGCTTGTCCGTTTGGATCAGCGCCAAAGTTAAAATCAACAGTTGGAGCTACTGATGTCACTGTTGTATTCCCTTTATCATCTGTACTCCAAATCTCATCGATGCCACCACGCTCAGCAATGGCCTTTAAATCCTCATATGTAGCACCTTTGTCAATGATGTAAGAAGCCATTACAGATTCAGCAATCATTTCTTTTTCCATAATTTCTTCTGCTTTTTCTCTAGATTGAATCGCTCCTTCCAATCCCATGACAATGGAGTTGGCGATTGCTTCTCCATTGCTTTTTTCACTTTTATATGTAGCTTGATAAACATAAATAGAAAATGCCGCTATAATGAACACCACAATGCCCATAATCTCCAGAAGCATTTTCCATTTCATTGACTTTCTCATGATGAGATCCCCCTAAAAATTACGATTATTTCCACTTCATCATACAATATCACTTCCATATATTTCATTAACAATTTATTAAATATAAAATAATAAGTTTTGAAGAAGTTCAAATTGTCATTAATTTGTAAAAATTTCGAAATAGATAAGCATGGAGGATAAAACTAACTATTTTGTACTAGTAGAAGCATGCAAAAAAGCATAATTCTCATGATTAAACAGTAATATTTAAACAAAATTATCTACACATCTTTAGGACTATAAACTAAAAACATCTATTAAAGGAATCTCCCCTAATAGATGTTTTCTATTTAATAATTATATCAGAATAATTTATTGTGTTGCCATGTATAAACGGCTTGATCAGCTGTTAGGAATGTATTCGGAAAAATCCCCTGTGCTTCAGCTAAAAATTGAGGTAAGTCGTATGGAAGAAAACGTGCGCTTAAATGATTTAATAATAAATAGTGTGCACCAGCTTGCTGTGCGACTTTTGCAGCCTCCACATTTGTTGCATGACCGTAGCTTGCTGCTAAATCTGTTGTTGTACCATCAAAAGTTGCTTCATGCACAATGATATCAGCACCCATTGATAATTGGATTGCTTCTTCACAATATTTTGTATCGCCTAAGACTGACAATGTAAAGCCCTTTTTGGCTGGTGCCATCACGTCTTTCGCATGTACCACATCACCATTTTCAAGTACAATATCGTGGCCATCTTTTAATTGCCCTAATAAAGGTCCCTTTGGAACACCAAGTGCCTGTGCTTTGTCGATTAATAATTCGCCTGGTAAATCCTTTTGTTCGATACGATACCCATAGCAAGGTACAACATGGCGTAATTCCTTAGCATGAATTGTAAAATGAGCATCCTCAAAAATAATGCCTTCTTGTACCTCTACAAAGCGTAAAGGATATGTTAAATGGGTTTTTGATAGGGCCAATGTTTGTTCAATCCACTGCTGTAAGCCAGATGGCCCGAAGATCGTTAGCGGCTCATCCCCACCTTGAAAGGAACGCGAGCTTAAAAAGCCTGGAAGTCCAAAAATATGATCTCCATGTAAATGTGTAATAAAAATTTTCGTTACTTTCCGTGGCTTTAACGACGTATGAAGGATTTGATGCTGTGTCGCCTCCCCACAGTCAAATAGCCACATTTCACTCACTTCATCTAATAGCTTTACCATCAGAGCACTTGTATTTCGTTCTTTTGAAGGCATGCCTGCGCCTGTCCCTAGAAAATGTAGCTGCAACATATGCCACCTCACTTCTTCTTTATATCGTTTTATTGTACCTTATCCATTCCCATAAGAAAAACCTTTGGTGTACAGTTTCTCCAAAGGTTTCTTGATTATTTTGGTTGCCATGAAACAAGCGCCGCATGGAAATCATGACGATAATAATAACGTCCATCCTTTTCTTCGATAAAAGGTAGCAGTGATTCCTCTACATGGGCTCGCTGGAAATTCGTCGTTAATATTTTTTTACTCTGCGTTGTCACAAGCTGCTCATAGCTTTCATATTCATAGACACGTTCGAGCGGGATAATCTGACAATCCGCATAGATATCCATTTCATAGAGGAGATTCAAAAACTCGATATAATCTCTGCGGGGAAATTTAATGTCATAACCATACTTTTCATATAACTGTTCATAGTGTGGCTGAATGGGCCCTGTCGTCATCCCAATGATGGCACGTTTCCTCGCCAGCCGATTCATGTGATATAAAGCTGCTTTAATTTCATACATTCGGTAAAAACAATTCACGCCCAAGACGATATCATGTGGTTCAATCTCATCTTGCTCTAAACTTTCCCACTTTGCATGAATATAGGAAACGTGCTTCTCCTGCGGCATACACTGCTGTAAGTAATGCAAAATGCTTTCAGAGCTATCCACACATGTGAGCTTGCTTACTTTATCAGCTAATGGAAATGTATAATTGCCCCACCCCGGACCAATTTCTAATACAGAATGCTGAGGTTCAATCTTTTTTTGAAGCTCCTGAAAAATCAATGCAGCATAAGGGTCTGTTTGTCCCACTTTTTTACGTGCCACGGATTGCGCCCAAAATTGCTCCTCTAGCTGATCATTCACCATTCGTTCAGGCATATTGCCATGCCAGTCCTTCATGCCTTCCTGCCATAATGCCTCATAGTTAATGGCTAACGGTCCTTTTCTCGTCATATAGATACCTCTAAAGATAATATTTCATATATTTTTTTCATATCAAGATTTGCTCGAACATGGTCGGCTAACATATTATAGGCATCTTCTCTTCGTTCTGCGTCACTTTTCACATCACTTGGTAAAGCTGCTAGCCCTTTTTTCACTCGTATTTCATTGACAAGTTGACGGGTAAAGGTACGATTATGGAACAAGCCGTGGAAATACGTGCCAATCACTTGCTCATCTTGACTAACCGCACCATCTTCTCTTCCATCCTCTAACAGTAAAAACGGTGATACCGCATCACGTAAAATTTTCGTACGCCCTAGATGGATTTCATAGCCTGTCAATGTGTCCTGCCCTCTTACGCCTGTCGTTTGCACCGTTTTTTTATTGCCTACAAAAGTGGTTTCCATCGGTAATAGCCCAAGACCATCTGCAGATTCACCATTCCCCTCCACTGCTTCTGGATCAAGTAATGTTTCACCAAGCATTTGGAAACCGCCACAAATGCCAATAATTTTAGTACCGCACGCACGTAAATGTGTGATGGCTTGATCGAAACCCTGTGCTTTTAGCCAAGCTAAATCATCCATTGTACTTTTCGTTCCTGGCAGAATGAGTAAATCTGGTGTACCTAGTTCATTGACATGACCAATTAAACGGACACCCACCTCTGGCTCATCGAAAAATGGATCAATATCGGTGAAGTTTGAAATACGTGGTAAACGAATCATGGCTACATCTACAGCAAATTCGCCTTGCTTTGGTTTTTTAAAACGTAGTGACGATAATGCAAGTGAATCCTCTGCTTCAATATTGACATCGACATAAGGAATCACACCAAGTACCGGAATACCCGTTTCGCGCTCCACCCATGCCAAACCATCATCCAGTAATTCACGCATGCCTCTAAACTTATTGATAATTAATCCCTTCACACGTGCTCGTTCTTCCTCATCTAATAATGCCAGTGTACCAACAATCGAGGCAAAAACCCCGCCACGATCAATATCAGCAACAAGGACTACCGCTGCATCTGCTAAGTGAGCCATTCGCATATTAGCAATATCGCGATCCTTTAAGTTAATTTCTGCTGGGCTACCAGCGCCCTCTAGGACAATGACATCATATGTATGTTGTAGCGTGCGTACTGATTTTTCTACAATTGGCATCGCTTCTTGCACAAAATTATTGCGGTAGCTTTTGGCATCCATATTTAAAAAATGCTTACCATGAACGATAACCTCTGACATCATATCTTGCTTCGGTTTCAGCAAGATAGGGTTCATATCCGTCGTTGCAACAACACGAGCTGCCTCTGCCTGTACCCCTTGTGCGCGGCCGATTTCACCGCCATCCTTTGTAACAAATGAATTAAGAGCCATATTTTGTGATTTAAATGGGACTACCTTCAGTCCATCATCTGAAAATATACGACATAGTGCAGTACAAATCATACTTTTTCCAACATCGGAAGCTGTTCCTTGAATCATGATTGATTTTGCTGGCATAGTCACTCTCCTCTGTAAGTATTCTAAGGCGAAGCGCAAGTAATTCCCTGCGTTCCGCGGGTATTCTATGGCGAAGCGCGGGTATTTGCCTTCGCTCCGCGGGTATTTTTCATCCAGCAATTGTAAAGGGCTTTAAAATTCGAGCCCTTTCACCGCTGGAATCCCTTCATCATAATAATGCTTTGTCGCCTCAATGGTTGACACTAAATCAGCCATTGCTAGTAAGGCCGGATTCGCACTTCGTCCTGTGACAACCAAATGCATTGTTGAAGGGCGCTGTTGGATTGCCTCGATGACTTCTGCTAGAGGAAGGACATCATCGATTGGAAACTTGGTGATCGCTAGAGCATTGTTCAGTTCATCTAAGACCAATAAATCAATGCTGTCATCCTGTAGAGCTGCCTTCGTTTTTTTCCAAGCCTTGGCTAATGCAGCACGATGCTCCTCAGGTGTTTTTGTCCATGTAAAACCTATGCCCATCTGTTCCATTTCTACGCCTAGCTTACGAAGGGCAATTTGCTCTCCATAAGTACGTTCTGGGGATTTGATAAACTGCAGATAACGCACATTTAAGCCTCGACCAACTGCACGCAATGTAACACCAAGAGATGCTGTCGTTTTGCCCTTACCTTCACCTGTATATACTAAAAACAAGCCTTTTCTTGCCATGCTGATAGCCTCCTTACAGCCATGTTGTCTTTTCTGCAAACGGCGTTCGTTTCTTGTCGGTTTGTTCTTGCTCCTGTGGGTAGCCAATAAATATTGTACCGACTACTTTTTGAGCGTCGCTTGCACCAATAAACGTATGCATACGAGGATCATGTACGAGGCCAACACCACGTGTACGCCAAACAAAGCCAAGACCTAGCTCCTCTGCTGTCAACCACATAGACATAATGGCACTACATACAGCAAAGACATTATCTTCTGTCGCATCTGTGTCCCCCTCTACTATGTCAGCTGTCACAACAATGGCTACAGGGGTTGTTTGTACAACCTTTAATGAACTTTCCACTAAATTTGGCTTCGTGGGAAAGCGTTCTTGTAAATAAGCACTTGCCATTTCTTCATAACGCTTCATGGCTTCATCTTGAATGACATAAAAATGCCAGGGCTCACGCATCCGGTCATTCGGTGCATAGGTTGCTGCCTGTAAAATTTGCTCAATTTTTTCTTTCTCTACTGGTTGTGTCGTGTAATTACGAATTGCTCGACGTTTTTTTAATGCTTCAATGACAGTCATAGTGCTTCCTCCTTGTGCGCTTATAAGAAATGATTATGAAAAGGTAAGACCTTGCTCTTCAAACCATTGAATTTTTTCCCGTACCTTGACAACCTCGCCAACAACAATCATAGAAGGGTTATGGTACCCTTCACGCTCAATGATGCTGGCTATCTCATCTAACGGCCCTGTAATCGTGCGTTGCTGAGCAGTTGTTCCCCACTCAATGACCGCTACTGGCGTTGTTGCCTTCCGTCCATTTTCGATTAATTTTCGAGCAATGTAGGCAATATTACCAACGCTCATATAAAAGGCAACGGTATCTATACCCGTAGCCAATGCGGGCCAATTTAAAAAATCTTGTCCTTTTTCTTCACGACCATGTCCAGTTACAAGGGCAAAGCTTGTCGCGAAGTCTCTATGTGTAACTGGAATTCCTGCGTATGCAGGAGCTGCAATTCCTGCTGTAATCCCCGGTACGATTTCATAGGCAATGCCATGATTTTTTACTATTTCAGCTTCCTCAGCGCCACGTCCAAAAACAAAGGGATCGCCACCTTTTAGGCGTGTAACAATTTTACCTTCTTGTGCTTTTTCAACGAGTAATGCATTTATTTCCTCTTGAATGAGATGATGCTTCCCAGGTAATTTGCCACAATAAACGAGCTCAGCATCCTTTTTTGCAAAATCAAGCAATTTAGGATTTACAAGACGGTCATAAGCAATTACATCAGCCTTTTGAATACATTCCAGTCCATACACAGTAATGAGCTTCGGATCGCCAGGACCTGCTCCCACGATATATACGATTCCATCCTTCATTGCGTTGCTCCCATCAATAGTTGTTGTAAATATGCTTCTCGTCGATCGATCTCACCCTGACGTGTCCATTCAAGGATGTTTGGCTCTAGCAATGCTTGTAATGCCGCACGTCTTTGTGGACCTTTATCATACTTAGCAGCAATCATTAATCGAGCTTGCTGTAAAAAGCATACATAGTCATCATAAGCATCATCGAATTGCTCTTCTAAATCTGCTTTAATCTTGCGGGCTAGACTTGGGCTTGCTCCCGATGTCGAAACAGTGACCACCAATGGACCACGGCGAACAGTAGCAGGCGTAATAAAATCACTTTCACTTTGTTTATCTGTTCGGTTGATTAATTGCCAATGCTGTGCTGCTTCTTGAACGGCTTCGTTAACTGCTGTCACATTCGTTGCAGCGATAATGAGAATGGCGTCATCTAAATCACGAGGTTCAAATTCCTTTTGCTTCCAAGTAATTTGCCCTGACTCAGCAAATGACTGTAATGTGTCATGTAAGGTTGGACTAACAATGACGATGTTTGCCTTTGCTGGTAACAGGGTTGCTACCTTCTGCGTTGCCACGTGACCGCCGCCTACAATCACTACTGTTTTATATTCTAGATTGATATGAATAGGAAAATAATTAGTCATTACTTTTCACCTTCTTACAAGCTGTTAACCAATTGTCAACTAGCTTTGGGTTTGATACAAAATGGAAATGAGTATAGCCAGCCACTAAATTTCCTTCTTGATAGCCTTCTTTCTTTTTGCCAAAACGACCAATCGTTTCATAGGCTGCTGTATTGTGAGAACCACTATATTTGGAATAATGGAACTCATGGCCCTTCGCTTGTTCCTCAGCGCCAATTAAGAAATTATCGGCTGTGCCAAAAATTTCACGATAACCAAGTGCTGCTAGTTTTGTTTGCATCGCCACTTCTCCAGGAATTACCCCTACCATGTCATAGCGGTCGCCATGGCTATTTGTAATGGCCTCTGTTAAATACATAAAGCCTCCACATTCAGCTAATGTTGGAAGACCTTTCGCTATGACTTGACGAATAGAGTCTTTAACGACTGTATTGGTAGCAAGTGACTCTGCAAATTCCTCAGGAAAGCCACCACCAATATACAAGCCATCAGCTTCAGCTGGTACAGGCTCATTCGCAAGCGGTGAGAAAAACTGTAGTGTCGCACCTTTCGCACGTAACAAAGCCAAGTTTTCTTCATAATAAAAATTAAAAGCTGCATCTCTTGCAACCGCTATACAAATATTTCGTGAAGGCTCCTCCCTAAATAAATGGCCTGATTCTTGCAAGATAGGAGCCTTTGTTAAATGTATTAATTGGTCCAAATCAATTGTTTCTGCCATCAGGTTCCCTAGTTTATCAAAAAATGAATCTAGCTCTCCTCTTTCAATAGCAGGTACTAACCCTAAATGACGACTCGGGATACCAATCCCTTCCTCACGCTTTAAGTAGCCAATAACAGGAATGCCGCATTCTTGTTCAATAGCTGCCTTCGCAATTTCGTAATGACCAACACTACCAACCTGGTTCGCAATAACACCAACGATATTCGGCTTATCTGATAGTAATTGGAAGCCTTTCACAACTGCTGCTACGCTACGTGCCATGCTAGCGCAATTGACGATTAAAATAACAGGGCTCTCTGTCACTACGCTAATATCAGCAGCAGACCCAGCATCAGATAAAGGGCTTTTACCGTCATAAAAGCCCATCACACCTTCAATAATGGACACATCTGCATCTATACTTGCACGTGCCACAATATCACGTACTGCTTCGTGTGAAAACATCCAGCTATCAATATTACGTGATACTCTGCCCGTTACAGCTGTATGATAGGTTGGATCGATATAATCAGGACCACATTTAAAGCCCTGCACCACGTTTCCTTTGTTTTGTAGTGCCTTCATCAGTCCAATGGTAAAAGTAGTTTTGCCTACCCCACTACCCGTACCAGCTAGTACAAAGCGATTTGTTTGCATGGACTTCCTCCTTAAAATAGGTATCTAGCAACTGAAATCGTAGCATTACCCGATTTTTTCTTCTCTAATAGAAGTGATGGAACCTGTGCATAGCGCATAGCTGCTGGTTCGCTCACGCCGTATGCGCCTGTATATTGAAAGACTGTTTCAGAGGGTGATGGAAATTCGATTTCATTTAATTCATCCGGTGTATACGTAACGAACTCCCAATCATATTTCTTCGTAATTTCTAAGAAACATTGCTCATCTTTCTTCAAATCAATCGTGCATAAGGCTTTCACACTTTTTTTTGAAAGCTTTAGCTCTGCCAAGGTTTCATCGATTACTTGTTCAATTTCCTCTAACGATGTACCACGGTTACAGCCCATTCCTAATACAATGGATTTCGGTCGATAAATAACACCGTTTTCTAGAAGAACCTCTTCTTCAGGTTCAATGATACGATCTGTTATTAATAATGTGGCATGAGGAGTTGCTTGGATAGCTGCCTGTGTGGACGGATAGATCTTAATTTGCTCTGGCATCGGTGTATCACGCATCCACCAATCCCGTTCGCCTGTTTCCTGTACAATGGCTACATGTTCCTCATTTACAACAGATGCACTAACTGGTGTCAATTTATCCGCACTATCCCATACCCAGCCAAAGCGGGCTCCAAATAAATCAACTGGAATCGTCTTTTGCACATCAGAAGCCGTTGTAATAATCGGATTTGCACCAAGTGCAGCTGCCACCTCGTGTGTTAGCTCATTGGCACCACCTAAATGCCCTGATAATACGCTAATAACATTTTCCCCTCGATCATCAATCACCACAACACCAGGGTCTGTCTTTTTATCCTTTAAAATCGGCGCAATCATTCGTACAACTGCCCCTAGTGAAATAATTAAGATCAACCCTTTATATTGCTTAAATAGTGTTGGCAATAGCAGGCGCACTGTTCCTGTAAATAGTTGAATATGCTTTTCTTCTTCATCGCCTTGTTCAAATTTACTCATATAATATAAATCACTTGCTGCAAAGGTCTGCTGCAGACGACGTCCTATTTGGACACCATGCTTCGTAATGGCTACCACTGCATAAGGATTACGTTGATCAACCTCTGGTAACACACCCTCTTGTAACTCAATCACTTGTCTTCACACCTTTTCTAAAGCCATGTGTAAAGCTTGCATCATATAACTTCGAACGATATTGATCTTTATCATGAATGTTCGGGTCTAATGCCCAGCCTGCTAAAATCATCGCATGCTTACGAATACCATTCACACGCATCGCTTCATCTAATTCGATTAAAGTCGTTCGTACGATTTTTTGATCGGGCCATGAAGCACGTTGAATAACTGCTACAGGCGTGTCATCAGCCCAACCAGCACTTTGTAGCTCTTTAACAATTTTCTTCGTCAGCGTTGCACTAAGGAATAAGGCAATTGTACAATGGTGGCTCGCTAAATCACGCAGCTTTTCAAATTCTGGTACAGGTGTGCGCCCCTCTGCACGTGTTAGAATAAGGGTTTGGGTTAGATCAGGAATTGTTAGCTCAGCTCCGATAGCAGCGGCCGATGCAAATACAGAGCTAACTCCTGGAATGACTTCATACCCAATGCCTTCCTTTTTTAATAATGCAACTTGCTCCATAATGGCACCATACATCGCTGGGTCCCCTGTATGCATACGTGCCACTGTTTTACCAGTATTGACCCGGTCCACCATCACAGCAACCATTTCCTCCAAATGCATACCAGCTGTACGAATGACCTCCGCATCTGGCCTAGCTTTCGCAATAAGGTCCTCACTCACTAAAGAATCTGTATACATGACAACGTCCGCTGTTTGTAACATATGTAAACCTTTGACTGTAATTAAATCTGGATCACCAGGACCAGCGCCGACAATATAGATTTTCTTCATTATTTACGCACCACCATTAATGTTAAATATTCTAAATCGACACCATCCAACTCACGCACATCCCAAATGATTTCTTCATCAGATGTTACCTTTGTCACCACGGATGCTTTATCTAATAAATCTAAATCGCGTAGTACTTCAAGCATTAAATCAATTACTTTCGCCACTTTAATAAAGACAACAGCATCATGCGTTTCAATCGCTTCACGCATCGCTTCGTAATTGTCATACGCAGGTATAATCGCAACACGATCATCACCATCCGCTAACGCAATACCTAAGCGCG
This sequence comes from Lysinibacillus sp. G01H, assembly GCF_028872195.1. Lineage (NCBI taxonomy): Bacteria > Bacillati > Bacillota > Bacilli > Caryophanales > Bacillaceae > Lysinibacillus > Lysinibacillus sp. G01H. Next base: position 2,846,753 of record NZ_CP118397.1, read on the forward strand.
ATGCAGATCCATTAAATGAAGAAATCCCTGGTACCGTGCGAATTTCGACATCTGGATGCTTATCTTGCATTAGCTTCATCATATGAATAAACGTACTATACAATAATGGATCGCCCTCTGTAACAAAGGCTACATCTTTGCCTGCTTGTAATTTTTCGTAGACAAGTTCTACTGACTTTGTCCATTCACGTTCTAGAACAGCCTCATCTTTCGTCATTGGGAATACAAGACCAAGCATGTCTTTTTCGTCTGGATTAATATATACATCTACAATACGATGGGCATAGCTTTTACTGCCTTTTAGCTTTTTTGGGTAAGCAATAACAGGTGATTCCTGAATCACTCGAAATGCCTTTACTGTAATTAATTCTGGATCGCCAGGACCAACGCCCAAGCCATATAAAATTCCTAGATTACTCATGATTTTCTTCCTTTCGATAAGCGGAAATAATGTATATTGGATTTAATGGCACAAAGCGTGTCATATCTAAAATTGGTTTACTGCGTGCAAGCTGAGCCTGTAAAATGTCAACAGCAAAACCACAAGCTTTAAATGCCTCAACGGCTTTATATAAATTTTCAATAGTCGCCGCATTTAAGACAATGCGCCCATTTTGCTTTAAACGCTGACAGCATAATTGCAGTAACTCAACCATTTCACCACCAGTGCCACCGATGAAAATGGCATCAGGGTCTGGAAAGTTGTCTAAACCCTCTGGTGCTTTACTATGGATAGCCGTTATATCAACTCGAAACCTTTGTTGATTTTGAAGACAATTGTCTAAATCAGGGGCATTTTTTTCTACGGCAAAAACCTGTCCCTCCGGAGCAAGCTTACCTGCCTCAATGGCCATGGATCCCGTACATGTGCCAATATCCCAAATAACGCTATCCTGTTGAAGCTGCATGGCTTGCAAACTTAAAACTCGAATTTCTTTCTTCGTAATAAGTCCTTTATCTGGCTTTCGTTGTGAAAATTCTTCATCATCAATCCCAAGTGTGTAGCGTTTCGGTGCTATTGTTTGTTTTAAAATCACGACATTTAAAGGAGAAAAATGAGTAACTTCCATTTCATCGAGCGAGTACCAGCCACTTTTTTCGTTTTCGCCCTGTAAATTTTCGGCTACAAACGCACGATATTCCGTCATACCAAAATGCTTTAAATATTGAGCGAGAGCATTCGGACTATTCTCTGCATCTGTTAAAAGTGCTACTTTCTTTTTGCCATCAATTCGCTGTGCCAAGCCCTTCATTGGTCGTCCATGAATACTCGTTACGTAAGCATCCTGCCAGCTCTCTCCCATTTTCGCAAAGGCCAGCTGGACCGAACTCATATATGGATAAACCTCTATTTGTAGCTTTTTTGCTAAATAGCCTCCGATGCCATAAAATAATGGATCTCCAGATGCAAGAATCACGGTATTTCTTGTTTCTTCAGCCAATCTTTCAACAAGTGTTGAAAGACCTCCTTTTATCAGGATTTTTTCACCTCTAAAGTCTGGGAAAAAATCAAGTACTCGCTCACCACCAACAAGTACCTCACAGTCTTCAATCCACTGAAGGTATTGCGGTAATAAGCTTGCTAATCCGTTATCCCCGATCCCAATCAACTTCATCGATCGATGCAATGTCATCAGCCCTTCCTAATAATTGTCCCTGCATCGAATAGATCGATGTGGAAAGCGTTAAACCGCCCTTAATATGATGGATAGAGGAATAGCAGCAAGCCTCACATAAATGATGGAAGAACGCATCATAGCCCTTTTCCATCATCATCTCACCTACTTGTGAAGCTGTATTTGCCTCTAGAACTTGTGCTATCGTTTCTCTATCTGCCCCTATATCCTCTGCCAGTTGTGCTAAAAAATTAAAATCGATTGCTGCACTTTTGGAATGCACCATCATGACACCTTGTGCGACTTTAGAAAATTTCCCCATCATCCCAACGAGAGAAACTTGTTTGATGCCTAAACGCTTACAATGCTTTAATGTAAAACCTACAAAGTCACCCATTTCAATAAATGCTTCTTCTGCTAGATGTGGATATTGTTTCATCGCAAACTTCTCACTTCGTCCACCTGTTGTCACGACTAAATGCTCACAGCCAGCCTCTTTCGCTACACTGATGGCTTGGACAATACTGGCCATATAAGCAGAACTCGAAAAAGGCACGACGGTTCCCCTTGTGCCTAAGATTGAGATGCCCCCAAGTATACCGAGTCGTCCATTTAACGTTTTTTTAGCAATCTCCTCTCCCTTAGGTACAGAAATCACCACATTCACGCCTCGAGTAATGTGAAATTCGTCCAACACACCTTGGATCGTGCTATAAATCATTTTACGGGGTACAGGATTAATGGCTGCCTCTCCGACAGGCACTGGCAGGCCAGGCTTTGTGACACGCCCGACGCCAATACCTCCATCTAAATGAATCCCAGGTGTATCTGCCCAGCTCACTGTGCCAACGATGAGTGCCTGATGGGTCGCATCAGGATCATCACCAGCATCTTTAATCGTTTCACAGCTGACAGCATTTTCTTCAAATATGCATTTTTCAATTGTAAAGGTTACATCTCGACCAATAGGTAAATGAATCGTGCTTGTCTCTTGCTCCTCCTTAGTAATAAGGGCAAGCAGTGCAGCCTTTGATACAGCAGTTGCACAGGCTCCCGTCGTATAACCGTGACGCATGTCCTTGGGGTCCTTTTTTGGCTTCCGCTCCATTATTTTTTCGCCTGTTCGTCCGCTAAAAGTGAGATGGCATTTAAAGCAGCAACCGTCACTGTACTACCGCCTTTACGACCAACATTTGTAATGTACGGAATCCCTTCTAGTTTAAGCAGCTCTTCTTTTGACTCAGCTGCTGACACAAAACCAACAGGCATACCGATAATTAAATCTGGTTTTGCTAGCCCTTCTTTAATTAATCGAATCAATTCCAGCAATGCAGTTGGTGCATTACCAATGGCATAAATACCACCTTCATGTAATTTTGATGCCTTTTGCATCGAAATAATGGCACGTGTTGTATTTTGTTTTTTCGCTTCTATTGACACATCTTCATCCGCAATATAGCAATGCAAATCGCCACCATGTTTTTGGAAACGCTTTTTACCAGAGCCACTTTCAATCATTTGCACATCTGCTATGACATGACGTCCTGCAAGAATAGACTTGATACCCGCTTCAATCGCACCTGGTGTAATGATGACACTACGGCCTAGCTCGAAATCAGCTGACGCATGGATAATGCGACGTACAACTTTCCATTCATCTTCTGAGAAGTCATGCTCGCCCATTTCCTCTGCAATAATAGAGAAACTGTAATCGTAAATTTTATCTGGGTCTACCGTTAATGGTTTAAAATCTGTTTTAAAATCCATGGAAAATGCCTCCTAAATTGTATGTTCAACAGCCTGTAATACTTCTTCAAATGTTGAATATTGTTGGCCGTATTGTATATTTGGTCGTGCAATAAGAATCGTTTCAATCTGGCATGCGAGAGCTGCCTCTAGCTTCTCATCAACTGAGCCCACTTTACCGCTTTCTTTGGTAATCATCAACGTCACTCCGTATTGACGAAATAGAGCTTCATTTAATTCCTTTGAAAACGGACCTTGAATAGCCACAATATCTCGCTGCGCCACGCCAAGTGCCTCACACTTTTCCATATTATCCAGTCGTGGAAGCATACGAGCGATTACTCTTGTGTTTTCTAAGCCCTGTAAAACCTTCGTAAATGTAGCGAGTGTTTTACTTCCTGTCGTTAGCATAATGACACCGCGTTTTTCTGCAGCTAGCTGAGCTGCCTCCTCATAATCCTTTACAACAGTAATCAAAGGATGGGCATAATGTTCATGAGCTCTTTCATAGCGAATATAAGGAATCTTTGCCTGCTCTGCCGCTGCCATCGCATTTTTAGAGGCTTCCTCCGCAAATGGATGAGAAGCATCTACCACCAATCGATAGCCCTGCTCGGTCATGATGGTCGCCATTTCCTCAGCGGTCAGTCTACCGATTAAATGTGGCAGGCCAACGTCAGCAAGACTAGAGGCTGCCGATTCAGTGACGACCGTAGCGGTTACTGCATAACCTGCACGTTGTAATGCTAGGGCTAGATCCCTTGCATCACTTGTCCCTGCTAACATGAAAATCATTTTACCGGCTCCTCTTCATGATGATGGTCATGGTCATGATCGTGATGGTCATGATGGTGATCGTGATGATGCGCATGATCGTGATGCGCATGTCCATGATCGTGATCATGATGGTGATGATGATGTGCATGTCCATGTACTGCCGCATAGGCACGATAATCTTCTAGATCTTGCATACCTGTTGATGTACCGTTGATTGCCTGTTCAATACGCTCTAATAAAACATTTTGTAAACGCTCATGGTAGCCAAAATAGTTAGCAATTTGTATATCACAATCTGGATAAAGTTCAGTAAACTTCTCACACATACAATGCATGCGTTCCATCAAAATGCCTGTGAATAAAAAGTATGGTAACATGATGATTTTTTTTGCACCTAGTTTGACACAACGTTCAATTCCTTCTTCAACTCGTGGATCTGTGACACCCATAAAAGCACTTTCTACGTATTTTACAGGTAGTTTTTCCCATAGAAGTCGTGTGATCTTATAAAAATCACCATTAGCAGATGGATCACTGCCACCTCGTGCAATCAATAAAATCGCTGTTTCTTCCTGCTCTTGTTCTGAATTAAAGCCAATTTCAGCTAGGCGATCTTGTAAAATGGCAAAGATTTCATCATGGATACCAATTGTTTGACCATATGTGAAGGTAATCGTTGGATAATGCTCACGCGCATGCTCGATTTCCGCTGGAATATGCAGTTTTGAATGGCCTGCATGTAGTAAAATGATTGGTATTACATGCACCTCTGTAGCTCCCTTTTTCACACAGTTTGTAATACCTTCTTCGATGTTCGGTGAAGCAAATTCAAGGAAACAAGTTTCCACTAAAAATTGTTCATCAATACGCGGTGTCATTTGTTCGATAAATGTACGAACCTCATCATTTCCTGCTGCTAAACGGCTCCCATGGCCGACAAATAAAATAGCTTTCATCTCTCTACTCCTTACTAGTCGCCGCACGGAGCCGGCTCTACTTTTATTTTGGAAGACATATCTTGATACGTAAAATGCAGTATCTTTTTCACACGTTTAAAATATTTAAATAAGCGTTCATTTGGATGAGCATTTGCTTTATATTCTTCAATAATATCTGTAATGAGTGGAATCAGCTGCTCGGGCTCCAGCCCTTCTACAACAGGCTGTGCTGCGTGAGCCGTACGACCGACTGGTTTTGCTCCAATAAAGACATCAAATTTACTTTTGCGGTAGACGATGCCAATATCATCAAATACAGCCCGATAACATGCCATACCACAGCCATTAAAGCCGATATTTAATGTCTTCGGTAAGGACATACCGCCTAGTTTTTCTTGTAATTCCTCTGCATATGGTATCGAATCAGCCTTTTCACCGTAGCAAAAATCACAAGCCTTCAGTGATAGCACATCACCAATCGGGGTTAATAAAAATCCTACTTCCTGTAATTTCTCTGTGATCTGTTCAGGGGCAGTCGTTGGTATTTTCAAATGAATTTGATGATCTGGTGTGTATTCCATCGTCCCCTCCTCCCCAACAACCTCTGCTAACGTCATCATTTGCTGGGGAGTAAAAAATTTATTGGCTACTCCAGGGCTTACTGCTAGTTCAAATATAGATTCTATTTTTTGCTGTACAAGCTTCGGTGTTACTTTGACTGCGCTTGTCCCTTTTACCATTGCGAGTGCCGCTGTAGCCATTTCAAGAGCTGTTTTTTTCGGCTTTGACGTAGCGGCTATACTGGGTTTGTTAAATCGTCCCGCATTAGGGTCAGCCGTAAAGTCATTTCGCGCTGTTCCTGTCTCTTGGTTCATTGCCCAAGGTTCATTTTCTTCGCGTAAACGTTGATGAGGACGTAATGGCTGTTTTTCTTCACCTAGGGTATATTTACGTTGGTAACCGCGTGGCGTGATCATCTTATTGTCATAGAAAAATGTTGATGAATTCCCGATAATAACTGTTGTCAGCATACCAATATCATGTTCTAGCATTTCTGCTAGTGTTGTCATGGTCACTTCTTGACGTTCTCGATAGGCACTTTTCACCAGCCCTACTGGTGTGTCTGGCGAACGATATTCTAAGAGAATTCGCTGAGCCTCGACAATTTGTCTTGTTCGACGACCACTTTTAGGATTGTATAAAGCAATGACAAAGTCTGCCATTGCAGCTGCCTCGACACGCTTTGCAATTAAATTCCAAGGTGTTAGATGGTCACTCAAGCTGATTGTACAAGCATCGTGCATAATGGGTGCACCAAGTATGCTAGCGCATGAATTAATCGCAGAAATCCCAGGAACAATTTCTACTTCAATTCCTGTTGCTTCTGTCCAGCCTAGCTCAATTAACACCTCATATACTAATCCCGCCATACCATAGACGCCTGCATCACCACTCGAAATCACCGAGACGATGCTCCCTGCTTCTGCTTGACGAACGGCTTCCTGTGCACGCGACACTTCTTCTGTCATGCCTGTACTAACAATCGATTTTGCACTTACTAAATCTTGAATCAGCTCTACATAGGTTTTGTAGCCTATAATCATATCACTTTGTTGTAATGCCTCTACTGCACGTGTCGTAATATGCTTAAAATCTCCAGGTCCAAAGCCTACTACGAAAATTTTTCCTTTTTGCGCCATGTTGTTACCCCTCTTTCACCTTTTCGATCCCTTTAATGGCAGTTGTTTGAGCAGTACGCTGTAATGTACCTTCATGAAGTGTAAAGACATGTTCGTTGTATAAGGATTCATGATATAAATCTTGTACTAGTGTTCTAGCATGCTCTGTTGATGGCACACGATACCAGTTTCCTTGGGGGTAGGCAATTACCACACAAGCATCCTTGCATCGTCCATTACAGCGCGTTCTTGTCGTATGTATTTCTTGATCGAGTGCTTGCCGCTGTATCTCATCTCGAATGGCTAAGGTAATTTCCTCCCCATCCTTTTTCATGCAGCTACTGCCATTGCAAATAAAGAGATGTGTTTTCATCCCCTCTAAATTCCAAGTTGTCATCTTCTGTCTCCCCTCATTTGCTTTTTGGAAAAAGAAAAACCTTTACTCTATAACGAAGAGTAAAGGTTTTGTAGAAGCCAAATAAAAACGAATAGCATGAAATACAGGTACTCGCTTTCGCTTCAACTTCTCCCTCCGAAAAGTTTGCATGCACAATCAAATAAGCAGGTTTCCTGACTTAAGCTTCATTTTACTATCGCACCTTCCCAAGTTTGCACCAGTGGCTTTGCGATTTCATCAGCTATTACAGTAGCGGGGGCTGTATTGGATTTTCACCAATTTCCCTATTATCTCGAGCTATTCGAGCACTTATTGACGTTTTATATGAAATTTTTATTAGAATTTTAAATAGAAAACTGTCTTTATCATATCTTATTTTTTTAAAATTTCAATATTTCTTTAAAAATTTATGACAAATTTATCAATTTTGAATGGAACTAGGTATGAAATTTATACAATCTATATAATTTGCCCATAAATCGTTATCAGAATATTCGCCATTGACCTTTAATTATAAAAATTTATAAAAGGTATAGCATATTTATGGAAATTCATGTTACACTTTGTCGTGAAATCTCACAATTTGAATGTTTTTCGGTGCAAAGTGCTTGTCATTTTGCTTAAAAGGGAAGCCGGTTTGAGTCCGGCGCGGTCCCGCCACTGTAATAGGGAGCTTTATAGAATATGTCACTGTCCAACGGATGGGAAGACCTATAAAGCATTGAACTAGAGCCAGGAGACCTGCCGAAAAATAAGTGATCGTTTCAGCCTACGAGGATAGGTGTGCGGCTTAGCAGATGAGAATGTTATTTGCTTTTTTAGCTATGCACTTTTCCACCAGTGGAGAAGTGCTTTTTTTAATTACGCACGCAATCTTCTAAAAATCTACTAATTAGTTAGGAGGAAAGCTTTTTGAAATTTTCATGGTGGAAACTTAGTTATTTTTTACTGGCCTTTTTAATCGTGCCAAAACGTGCCTTTGCCATGCATATCATGGAAGGTTTTTTACCAATCGAATGGGCTATTTTTTGGTGGGTCATCTCTATTCCATTTATCATTCTAGGATTGCGTTCTATTCGAAAAACCGTTGATGAAAATCCTGAAACAAAAATGCTTTTGGGGCTTTCAGGAGCCTTTGCCTTTGTGCTATCCGCCTTAAAAATCCCTTCTGTTACAGGTAGCTGCTCTCACCCAACTGGTGTAGGACTTGGGACAGTACTCTTTGGCCCTCTAGCAATGAGTGTAATTGGAACAATCGTTTTATTATTTCAATCTTTATTATTAGCTCATGGAGGAATTACAACTTTAGGGGCTAATGCCTTTTCTATGGCTATTGTTGGTCCTTTTATTGCTTACTTTGTCTTTAAAGGTGCTCAAAAAGTAGGCTTGTCATTTTCACTAGCCGTATTCTTTGCAGCTATGCTTGGTGATTTAGGTACATACATTGTGACTTCTGTACAACTAGCACTAGCCTTTCCTTCAGAGGTTGGAGGCTTTATGGCATCCTTTACAAAGTTTGCAGGTATTTTTGCCTTAACTCAAATTCCTTTAGCAGTGAGTGAAGGAATTTTAACGGTCATAGTGATGAATTTCTTAAAAAAATACAATATTAGCGAACTAAAAACTTTACGTGTTTTCTCAACAAAGGAGGCACATTAACAGATGAAAAAAAATTTATTGTTATTAGCAATTGTTGTGTTATTAGCCATCATTCCCTTGTTCATACAAAAAGGTGCTGAATTTGGTGGTGCTGATGGAGAAGCAGAAGCAGCTATTGGTGAAATCAATGCGGAATATGAGCCATGGTTTGAAAGTCTATGGGAGCCACCAAGTGGTGAAATCGAAAGCTTATTATTCGTGCTACAGGCAGCTATAGGTGCTGGCTTTATTGGCTACTTCATCGGCTATATGCGTGGCAAACACAAAGAAGGTTAACCATTATGTTACTCATTGATAAGTATGCCTATCTGAATAAGCTAGCGGCCGTTCATCCGCTAGAAAAAATGATATTTTCACTTGGATTACTTCTCATAACGCTCATCATGAGAGATGAACGACTTTCACTCATTACATTTTTTGTAATGAGTGCTTTTATCATTTTAGGTGCCAAAATTCCGCTTACATACTATGGCAAACTATTATTGCTACCTGGCTTTTTCTTATTAACAAGTCTTGTATCTATTTTACTTTCTTTTACATCATCAACGAATACACTCCCTGCCCATATTTGGTCGTTTACATGGAGGAATTGGACTGTTTTTATTGGGAACGCAAGTGTGTTATCAGCGCAACAGCTGTTCTTTATTGTCCTTGGCAGCATTAGTTGTTTATACTTTTTAATTCTAACTACTTCCGTACAAGGAATATGTTATGTGCTACGACAATGGCGACTCCCCTCTTTATTAGTGGAGCTCGTCGAACTAACCTATCGTTTTATTTTTATGTTTTTAGAAAGTATGCAAAATATACATCTCGCCCAGCAAGCACGTCTCGGCTATCATTCACCGATGCAATGGCTACGCTCTGTCTCCATGCTTATTATGGCATTATTTGTGGAAATGTTTCAACGTAGCCGGGAGCTCAACAACGCCATGCAATCACGTGGAGGCGAGGCTGTCTACTGGCAAGATATGGGCTCTTATAGCAAGAAAAATTGGCTAGGCATGGCAGCAATTTTACTAGTCCTCATCGTATACGGAGGGTATTTCACATGACAACGTTTTATTTTAAACTCAACCAATTATCTTATGCCTATGCGGATGGTACGAAGGCGTTATCAGATATTACATTAAACATTCCAAAAGGTAAAAAAATCGCCATACTCGGGCATAATGGCGCGGGAAAATCAACCTTATTTCAGCATCTTAATGGTATTTTAAAACCTACAGCTGGGTCGATTTTATTCGAAGGCCACGGTCTGGAATATAATCGAAAAGCTTTAAAGACCCTACGCCAAAAAGTCGGCATTGTTTTTCAGAATGCAGATCATCAGCTTTTTTCAGGGACCGTCAAGCAAGATATAGCATTTGGCCCATTAAATCTCGGCTGGTCTACTGAAAAAACGGAAGAAAAAATAGCTTGGGCCGTTGCGCAAACCGAAGTGGAAGATTTGCTTGATAAACCCATTCATTTTTTAAGCGTAGGTCAGAAAAAACGTGTAGCAATGGCAGGTGTTTTAGCGATGGAGCCCTCTGTCCTTTTGTTAGACGAACCAACAGCAGGTCTTGATAATTATTATGCTACACAAGTATTACAATACTTAGCCAAATTAGAGGATGGTGAGAGAACCATTTTACTAGCAACCCATGACATACCTCTCGCTTATGAATGGGCCGATCTAATCATTGTTATGGAGGCTGGAAAAATCATTTACAACGGTGATCCAATCACCTTGTTTTATGAAGACGAATTGTTACATCGCGCGCATCTTGAACGTCCATGGATTTTTGAAATGGTCATAGCTTTGCAAAAAAAGAAGCTATTGCAGGAAAATATCAAAATCCCTCGTTCCAAGCAGGAGTTACAACAATTAATAGAACAGATTTAAAGCTTTTAACAATGCTAGGTATACGAAAAACAAGCCGTGTTTAGCTGTCCGTTTTTTCGTTATACCTACCAAAAATTAAAATAGCAAAGAAAAATTTTCCTCCATTACGAAACTTTTCTAATCTTTGTCCGTATTAATATAGTCGAGACTTAATTTATAACACCAAGGAGAGATAACAATTGAAAAGTTGGTATAAAAAATCAGTCGCTGTTGTAGCATCCGCTGCACTCATGGTTCCTGCTGCTTCTGCCTTTGCTGAGGCACCACAGCATAAAGCGAAAAACATGCTGGCAAACAGTGCAAAACAAACAGAGAAGAATGAAGAAAAATGGATGAGTAAGGATACAATTGTTATCAAGCATTCAGGTCTTGATAAAAACGTACATAAAAAAATTGGCTCCAAGGTCATCCGCTCCATTCCTTCATTAGGTTATGATGTTGTACAACTAAATAAAGGCGTATCAATCGAAAAAGCCGTCTCTTACTATTTAAAGCAAAACGGGATATCTAGTGTGTCTCCTAGCTACGTCTATCATTCTTTCAATAATGAAGCTGATCCTAAGAAACAAGAGATGTATCATTTAAACCTACTGCAAATGGATAAGGCACTAGAATTAGCAGGCAACCATGATGTCACAGTTGCTGTCATTGATTCTGGTGTAGATTTTAAACACCCCGATCTAAAGTCACAAGTACTCCCACCCTATAATGCAGCAGCACCTGCCGATACTACTTATTCAGGCGATCACGGAACACATGTGGCAGGTATTATCGCCGCAGCAAAAGATAATGGCGTAGGTGGGCACGGGGTTAATCCGAAAGCAAAGTTACTGCCAATTGATGTATTTAACGGCAAAGAAGGTGCTAATGATTTCATTATTGCACAGGGTATTCTTTATGCAATTGAGCAGGGCGTTGACGTTATTAATATGAGTTTAGGAGGCTATGGTGAATCTCCCCTGATGAAGGAAGCCGTTCAGAAAGCGATTGATAGTGGTATTACAATTGTGGCAGCCGCAGGAAATGAATCGACAGATGAATATTCCTTCCCCGCTTCTTTCGAAGGTGTCATTAGTGTTGGTTCAACAAATGAACGCAACAAACTATCAAGCTACTCCAATTACGGCCCGTCTGTTGATATTGTTGCACCAGGTGAAGACATTTATAGTACCGTTCATGATGCGAAGAAAGGATCTTCTTTTGTCAAGTTTAGTGGAACATCCATGGCCTCTCCTGTCGTGGCAGGTATCGCCTCTCTTCTTAAATCAAAAAACCCATCTTTAAAACCGCATCAAATAGAAGCGATTTTAGAAATGACAGCACAAGATTTGGGCGAGAAAGGTTATGATCTTACTTATGGTCACGGATTAGTTGACCCTGTAGAAGCATTACAATTTGATTTAAATAAATTACCAAAGCATTATTCAGAGACAAAGGAAGATCGCATTCAAAACGCCAAGGTCCTTACTAAAAATAAGCTAAATACAGAACAAGGTACTTTTGAACAGCAAGACGAAAAGAAATGGTATAAAGTCGATCTTGAAGAAAATGAATATGCTCAATTGACATTAAAAGGCGCTGACAAATACGACTATGCCTTTGATTTATATTTCTACCCAAATAGCGGGATTGGTGATGTAGAGCCTATCCATGTCAACGATGTTCGCGTAGGAAAAAAAGAAGGTTATCTATTTAAAGCAGATCAAAAGGGAACGCTTGTCATTGGTGTCAAAGATCATAATGGAAGCTATAGTTTAAAAGGCAAATCTACTTACATTTTCACAGCACAAACGACGAAGGACTTACCAATTGATACAGTAGACAAGTCTACGATGGAGCCTATTAAAAAGTTCCCATATAGTACAGCAGGTAAAAACTATACATTACTGTCAAAAGATCAACAACAAGATCAAGATTACTTCACGTTCTCAGTCAAAAAACCGACGACGTTACAATTTGATCTATCGGGAATTCCAGGTGTCACTGCCTCTATGGAGCTTTATCTGAAAGATGACTTTAATCCTGTGCCACCAGAAGAAATCGATCAAGCTGAAAATGAGGAAGGTGAAGAAGAAGAAGCCTATCCAATGCAGACCGCTTATGGTACTGCAAAAGGTGAACCGGTTCGTATGATTATCGATGCTGTTCCAGATCAAGAGTACGTTTTAAGTGTATCTAATGAAAGTAATAGCGAGTTTTCTATGGAGATGTTCTTTAGTGGCGGCATCGAAAAAGAAGAAACGATCAGTGAATCAATGATCCCTTACACATTAAAAGGTGAAGTAGTTTCCCTCCCACCTGATGAGGATGGTCTACCTGTAGATGAAGCCATGATCGAAGAAAATATCCCTGAGGGCCAATTACCACTTACAGAAAACAACATAAAAAAACGTAATGAAATTGACAGCTTGATGAGCATGTTAATGAATCCTACAGCTTCAGGCAATCTAGAAAATGTTGACCCTATCATTAAACAGGCAATCCGCTTTGAAATAGGCGAGGATCAAAAAGCTTATTTCCAAACAGATTATGACGAGGATTATTTCTTATTCAAAGCGAAGGAAGACGCTCTTTATAGCTTCAGCTTTATGAAAGGCATGAATCAAATGCCTGCAGGTACAGTATTTGAATATGATGAAAAAACAAAGGAATTAATTCCCGTTTCTTCCTTAACAAACGATCTTGGCATACTGGCGCTACTACTTGGTTCAGTTGGCAACGAGGACGATGCAAAGGTTATTCCATTGAAAAAGGACAAAACCTACGTGGTAGCAGTTGTCAATGCTGGAGAACGATCTGCTGAGCCTTATACATTGAAAACAAAGAAAATAGGCGATATTCCAGCAGAGTACAATCCAAACAATCATGAGGAAGCAAAAGCGCTAAAAATTCAACCAGGTACTACTTATAAAGACCACCTGATTTATCAAGATGATGTAGATTATTACTACTATAAGCAACAAGGAAATGACGAGGTCATGAGTCTGCTTCTTTCTTCGGTTCCCTTTACAAATGAACAATTAGCTCAGCTACCTAAGGAACTACAAAAAGACTTAAAATTTGCAGGAGCTATCATCGAAGATACGAACGGCAATATGAAGATTGATGCCAAAGAAATGGAAACAGAAATTCCATTTGGACTAGGTGATAATATTCTTGAAATGTTACTTGGAATGATGGGTACAAACGATGTAAATACATCGTTTAAGGCGAAGAAGGATCGAGGTTATTTTATTCTAGTCAACAGCATGGGACTTGGCCAAGTATCGATTCAGCCCTATTCATTAACATTGTTTGATCATAAGCTTGTAGATGAAGATAAGGATTCAAAATTAGTAAATGGAGTACCTAGCAAGCCATCTGTTCTTGTGAAAAAGGATGAGAAATGGGTTGCAACGCAATATTTAAATGCAGGTATACCATTTGGCGATAAAGACTATTTTGAATGGAATAACGACCAGAAACGCGAAGTCTTCTTCTCGCTTCAAACAGAAAAGGCGTTGGATGGTGTTATTCGAGTATTAGATGCAAATGGAAAAACCGTCAAAACATTCGATCTTTACGGAGTTGGAGACGCCGAGGTTGGTACTGTGGAGCTGGATGCGGGTAAATATTATATTGAAGTAAGTGAGTTTGATGGCAAAGCTAGCACACAACCTTATACACTTGAAATAAAATAGAAGAAATCAAACAAAATCCCTTAGATCCTAACGATCTAAGGGATTTTTAGGATATGAAAGAAGCATTTTCATCCAACGGTGAAACGCTCGCCAGTTCAGCTTACATAAAATATTTAACATAATTACAATATTCATCTTGTTTCATTTGTAGCTTTTCATAAAGCTTGCGGGCATTTACATTATCAGCCGCCGTTTGTAACGTGACATAGCGAGCAGATTGTTGCTCACAATAATGAAATACCTTTTCCATCAATGCCTTGCCCACCCCTAGGCCTCTAGCATCTTCTGTTACATAAATATCATTTAAAATATAGGCACGCTGTAAAGCAATGGACGAAAATGTTGGATATAATTGTGTAAATCCAATCATCTTGTCATCCACCAGCGCGATAAAAATGACAGATTCTTTCAAGGCTAATCGTAATTGTAAAAATGCCTTGGCACTGCTTATATCTGACTCAATTCCATAAAATTGACGATATTCATCAAACAGTTTTGATAAGTCCTCTAGTTCATTCATTGTTGCTTGTAGTATTTCCATTCTAGTCTCCCCTTGTGTCTACCCATGATTGTCTAGCTTTATAAAACTAGCTTTTATTATATAGGAAATACTGGTATAAAGAAAAGAATACTCCTCTCAATCCAGAAAAGATTCACTTTTATTCACCTAAATAATTGGCAACCTTCTTGACGATCTGCCTCCAATTTAATTCCTTGCTGGCAAATGCTTGAAGCTGGACACAAGTATCTGCCAACAATGGTTCCTGTGCTGCAACTTGTTGCAATGTCCGACCTATTGCCTCCCAATCATGTGTAGGATGGATTGTACCAAAACGCTGTTGTTGTGTAATATCAGCAGCACCATCCACATCTGTTGTCACGATATAGCAACCATTTTTAGCTGCCTCCGCAAACACATGGGCATAGCATTCGACTAAAGACGTTAAGCAAAAAATTTTAGCCTTGCGATACTCCTCCTCTAGCTTTACCTTATCAAAAATAGGTCCTACTATCGTCACTTGAGCGGCAAGCGGATGATTATCTAGTAATAGTCTCAGCTCTTCTTGAAATGAGACTGACATCGACCCTACTAAACGAAGCTCCCAATCTGGCAGTTGTGCTGCGAGAAATGCCTTGACTGTCAAAATTGTTTGCTTCTCTGGTGCATCCAATCTCCCAACTGTTAGAATTCTATTTTCTTTCTCGTGAAACGGCACTGGCTCTGTGGGAAAATGTTCATAAAAACCATTGGGTATATGTTTAACATCTAATTGTGAAAAGTCTTTGATTACTGTTTGAATAGATATACATTCAGAGGTAAGGAGATCACAAAGCTGTAACAACTCTAAAAAATAGGGATAGGTTTTTAAACGATTTAGCCAGAATCGATTAACATCTAATTTCATATAAATTTTGCCATGTGGATTAAAGTGCTTATAGGTTTTCAAAATAGCTAAATAGGATGGATAGGGTCCAATAGCAAAGGCAATGTCGATGTCCCTTGCATGCTGGGCTAAATAGGCATTCATATTCGCCACATAATCATCTTCAAATGCTACAGACTCAAATTTCACAGTGGGAAAGACTTGTTGAAGAAGAGCTTCATTCATTTCTGTCGTGACAATAGTGACCTCATAGCCTAAATGTTCCCCCAGTAAAATAGGCACTAGACACAAATCTTTGAAAATATGGGCATCCGAAAGTTTGTAAGATTCCACGCTACAAATAAATGCTATCCTTTTTGTCATCGTATCCCTCTTTCTAAAAAAAGCGCTCTTGCTAGTTTATGAACTCTCTTGCTAAACGTGCTTATGTTAGTAAATTTTCGCCTTTCTTATGCCATATCTCTAGTAAACATAAAAATTCTATCTAAAAACGACTCTCTTAAAAACACCCTAAAATAAGCAATTGCCTACAGTAGCACTACGTCTACGCATATTGTATTAAAGGATCTACTCAGTCACATAGAACAACTCTACTAATGAACATAGAAATGGAGGGATCAGATGAAGATTAGTTTTTTATCACCTGCATTTAATAGCGAAGAATGGATCGTAACGATGCTTGATAGTATTCCTAAAGAATATGCCTATGAAATTATCGTGGTGGATGATGGCTCTACAGACAATACGCTAGCTATTTTACAGGATTATCAGAAAAACTGTGCGGCTTTAAAAATCATCGTGCACCCAACGAATTTAGGTGCAAGTGTTGCCTACAATCGATGCATTGCAGAAGCGACAGGAGATTATATAGCCATCATCGATAGTGATGACCACTATTTACCTGCTATTCGCAATGTACTTGCACAAGTGGATGGCACATTTGATATTTACTATTACAACATGATTATTAAGAATGGCTTTGCTTTTATTAAAGATGAATCCAACCGCTATTCCTTACCTGGGCAATTTAAGATCATCAGGAGAAGTTTAATTGGAGATGCGAAATTTACGATACGCAAAGATATTGCAGGAGATTGGGATTTTAATTGCGCCCTGATGGATAAAAATCCGACAAGTAAATATACTAACGAATTTGCTTATTGGTACAACTACCCTAGAGAGAACTCTGAATGTGACCTACATCAAAGAGGATTAAAATAATAGCATGCAGGAGGTGTAACGAACTATACAATGTTTACAGATAAAATATTATTGATTACTGGAGGCACGGGCTCTTTCGGGAACGCTGTATTGAAGCGATTCTTAAATACGGATATCAAGGAAATTCGGATTTTTTCAAGGGATGAAAAAAAGCAAGATGATATGCGGAAACACTATCAGCATACTAAAATCAAATTTTATATCGGAGATGTCCGCGATATCCAAAGCATTCACAATGCGATGTATAATGTTGACTATGTATTTCATGCCGCCGCTCTCAAGCAAGTTCCCTCCTGCGAATTTTTTCCCTTAGAAGCTGTGAAAACCAATATTTTAGGAACGGATCACGTACTAACAGCTGCCATTCAAGCTGGTGTTAAGAAAGTCATTTGCCTTTCAACAGATAAGGCCGCGTACCCCGTCAATGCGATGGGTATATCCAAGGCAATGATGGAAAAAACGTTTATTGCGAAGTCACGAATGGTTGATCCTCACCATACCCTAATTTGTGGCACTAGATACGGCAATGTCATGGCTTCACGAGGCTCTGTTATCCCATTATTTATTGAACAAATAAAGGCTGGGAAACCTTTAACGATTACGGACCCTCATATGACACGTTTTATGATGAGCCTTGAGGAGGCGGTAGAATTGGTACTGTACGCATTCAAACATGCTCAAAACGGGGATATTATGGTGCAAAAATCACCTGCTGCCACAATAGAAAATTTAGCACAGGCTTTACTTGAGATCTTTCAAGCGAACAACGCCATGCAAATTATCGGAACACGGCACGGAGAAAAAATGTATGAAGTATTATGTACGAAGGAAGAAGCGGCAAAAGCTATTGATATGGGCCATTTCTATCGAATCCCAGCGGATAATCGGGATTTAAATTATGGAAAATATCTCGATGAGGGCTCTCCAAAAATTACATTAACGGATGAATATAACTCGAACAATACCCCACAATTAAGTGTGGCTGACATTAAAGTAAAGCTATTAACATTGCCTCTTATACAAGAAGAGCTCCTTCATTGGACAGGAGGAAAACCATGAAATTTTTAGTGCTCGGTGCTACAGGCATGGCTGGTCATACCATTGCGATCTATTTATGCGAACAAGGGCATGATGTAACAACATACTCTCGCACCCCTTTTCCCTATGGCAATAATCGAACAGGTGATGTGACAGACTCCCATTTCTTAAGGTCGCTACTACTAGACAATGAGGTAGATGTCGTCATTAATTGTATTGGTGTTTTAAACAATGCTTGTGAGGCTCATCCTGCCCAAAGTGTTTTACTGAATAGCTATTTACCGCATGCCATTGTATCTCTTCTTGAAAATCGTCACACAAAGCTTATTCATCTAAGTACCGACTGCGTATTTTCAGGCAAAAGTGCTCCCTACTATGAAAATAGTGTACTAGACGGGGAAACCATTTATGACCGCACCAAAGGTATAGGGGAAGTGAATAACGACAAGCACCTAACATTTCGTAATTCTATAATTGGTCCTGATTTGAAAAAGGATGGCATCGGACTCTTCAATTGGTTTATGCAACAAAAAAGTCCCGTCTATGGCTATTCGGGTGCTATTTGGACGGGAGTGACAACACTTACTTTGGCTAAAGCCATTGAACGTGCTGCACAACAAGATTTAACAGGACTCTATCATCTCGTCAATACGACAAATATTTCTAAACACGATCTACTGCATCTATTTAATAAGCACTTTCTTAACAACAGTATAAAAATTCTTCCTCATCACCTTGTCCATGTCAATAAAACATTAATAAATACAAGAAATGACTTTTCATTTATTGTCCCTAGCTACGAGGAAATGATGATAGAGATGAAGGAATGGATATTGCAGCATAAAGATTTATATCCTCACTATTTTCAATGATCCATACATCAACTCCATTATGGATGACGATTCGTAATGGGGTTTCCCTACCGAATAACTGTCCCCTCAGGTAATTGACCATCCTTAATCCAATTCTCTACAAAGCGATTAAAAAATGCAGGCTGGGCTAATGAGACGCCGTGACCGATGTTCTTCAATAACACACCCTTGCTATTTGGATGACTTCGCACAAGTGCTTTAGCGGATTTTCTCATGTTGCTTTTCTCTTTTTCTCCCACAGTTATTAGGATCTTTCCCTGAGCTTTGTTAAAGTCAGCTGGGATGGAAAACGACATATTTTCTCGCAAAATTTGAATCAATGTATCTACTTTCATCGTGGCACTCTCTTGATAGTAACGCTCAAAATAATCTTCTTGAATGTACAGGGCTTTTGCTTGAAGTTTCGCAAATGTTTTATTTTTTATAAGCGGAAATGACAGCCGAATAAACGGTTGAAGCATCCTTTCTACTGTAGGAGAGGGTATCACGAGCGCACTATTGATGATCGTAAAATCGATTAAACTAGGCTGTAGACTTAGCATTTGAATAGCGATTTGCGCTCCTAAAGAGAAACCAATTACTATAACAGGCTTCCCATTGGCGTTTTTCTCAATAAGGAGAAGAAGCTCTTTCGCACTTTGTTCAATGGAAAATGGATTGTGTGTCATTAGCTCAGGTATAACACAGTGATAATGGGAAAAATGGTGAACTTGCTGATCCCACATCCACCCTCCAACGCCTCCTCCATGAATAAACATCATGAAAGGATTGTTAGCATCCCCATACTCCTTGTATTGCATAGATACACCTACTTTCATTCTATCTCATTCATGGTCATCTAAAAAATCTTTACTAAAGCTCGTTTGTGATTGATAGGAGGAACGTTTTCCTAAATCTACACCACGTTTTATAATCCCCTTGCCAAACCGTCCCTCAATTTCATCGACAAGCTTGAGAATCGGTTCATCTTTCGCATGCTCTTGAAAATCAAATATCGATAATTGCTGTGAATAATCTTTACGATCCACCACATTGGAAACCGTTACACCAAGTAATCTTACAGGAGATTCATCCCAATGCTTATCAAATAAAGTACAAGCAATGTCGTAAATTTCTTCATAACGATACAGGACATTGGACATTGTTTTCGAACGCGTATGATTATGCCAATCAGCGTCACGAATTTGAATGCTTACAGTGGAACCTGCTAAGCGCTTGGCATCAAGACGCTCCACCACTTTCTTACATAGACCTTCGATTGTTTTATGAAGTGTACGAACATCTGTTACATCTTCTGGTAATGTTGTTGAATTCCCAACGCTTTTCGTATCAAAGATTGCCTCAGGATCGACCATGCGCTGATCCACTCCATTGGCCCTTGCTCGAAGCCGTACCCCATTCTTCCCTAAAATTCGCTTCATTTTAAATTCTTCTGTCTTAGCTAAATCACCTATTGTAAAGATGCCTTGTGCATTTAATTTTTTAGCAGTACTTGCTCCAATCCCATGCATGTTGACAACCTCACGATGCCATAATTGCTGTTCAATATCCCGTATTCGTAGTACGGTAATCCCCATTGGTTTCTTCATATCAGAGGCTGTTTTCGCTAAAAATTTATTCGGTGCAATACCGATGGAACAAGGTAAATCCAGCTCAGCTAAAATGCGCGCTTGTATTTCCTGGGCAATACTTAAGGCATGCCGTTCCTTGCTTAGCTCAGTCACATCCAAGTAGCCCTCATCAATCGAAACAGGCTCTACTAATGGTGTATAGCTTCGAAGAATGGTGAACATTTCTTTAGATGCATGACGAT
Source organism: Lysinibacillus sp. G01H (assembly GCF_028872195.1). Lineage (NCBI taxonomy): Bacteria > Bacillati > Bacillota > Bacilli > Caryophanales > Bacillaceae > Lysinibacillus > Lysinibacillus sp. G01H. The sequence continues at coordinate 2,867,462 of NZ_CP118397.1, forward strand.
ACTTTTGAAAATCTGGAGGTAATAACAATAGCTCAGGACATTTACGCTTCGCTTCATGAACAGTCATCGTTGTATAAATGCCTAGCGCTCTTGCTTCATATGAACAAGTTACTAAAATGCCACGCCGCTCCTTTGGGTTTCCTGCAATTGCGATAGGCTTCCCCCTTAAACTTGGGTCATGTGCTTGCTCCACAGAAGCATAGAAACTGTTCATATCCACATGCAAAATAACACGCCCTTTATGTGCCATGTTCATCACCTCGTTTCTTTCTTAGCCTTATTATACGCCCCATAACCTCTAATCAACAAATGCATAATCACCATTACTTTCAAGGAGGTCCTTTAAAATAATTAACGCTTGCTCAAGTTGAGATTCTGGCGCTGCAATGGCTAAACGAACGGCATTGACAGGCTTTGTGTTCCCTACGGCAAAGCGTTCCGCTGCATAGACTTGTACACCAGCTTTCGAAGCTAACAATTCAAATTGAACACCCGTAAATTTGTCAGGCAATTGGAGCCACCTAAAAATACATTCCTCATCCCCTAATATGTGATAATCCCCTAAATACTGATCGACAAGCGCATTTTGCTGCTTGGCATATGCTCGGTGTTTTTCTAATATCGTTTGGGCAACACCTTCATGGATTAATCGTGCTGCAAGCTCCAGCATGATAGGAGAAACGGAAATGTTGATATTATAGAGCGTTTCCACTATTTTTTTTCGTAGCGCAGGCGGTGTCACAAGGAAGGATAATCGTAAACCAGGTGATAGTGTTTTAGATAGGCTAGCAATGTAAATAACCTTATCGGGTGCATAAGAAGCAATCGGAGCAAGTGGTTGCTCCTTGAGAAAGCTATAGATAGCATCCTCGATCACAAGCAAATCCTTCTGTCTTGCCACATCTGCAATCATTTTTCTTGTTTCTACTGACATCGTATGAGTCGTTGGGTTATGAAAATCAGGGATCACATAGACTCCTTTGATATGCTCATTTTTACAAGCATATAGTAATCCTTCTTTTGTCATTTCACCCTGACATTGTTGGATAGCCACAAGCTGGATACCGAGCATATTTGCAGCTGTTTTAATGCCTGCATAAGTAATTGGATCTGTACCAATGCGGTCGCCTGGCTGAAATAAAGCTGCAAGGGTTCCTACAATGGCATTTTGTCCGCCTGCTCCTAGAAGAATTGGCTGATCTGTTTGAAAATTTACTAGTTCGAGTAGCTTCATCACGGCTTCGTTTTGCCATGCATTGCCCTCAGGTCGTCCATATTGAAATAGCATGCTAAAACTAGGTTCGTTTATCATTTTCTTCATAAAGCGTGTAATATCATCATTAACAAAATTATCTGGTAAAACAGAGCCCATTTCAATGATAGGTGTGGCATGGTTGGTTGGGAGTAACATTTTATTGCTAGCCGCATCTGTTGAAACGAATGTACCGCTGCCAATCGAGGCATAGATTAATCCTTTTTGGCCACAAAGCTTAAAGGCTCTTGTAATTGTACTCAAATTCACATCTAAAAAATCAGCTAATTCACGCTGGGGTGGCAATTTTGTACCGGGTACTAGCTTTCCATCCTTGATATCTTGTTCTAGCTGATGTGCGATGGCTATATATAACGGAGCAGAAATATTGCTAATATCCGGCTTCCAACTCATTGGATACTCGTCAAATGAATTAATAGGCATTCACTAGCCCTTCTTTCTCTTAATTTGCATACAATAGTTTAATTGTCTTGCATACAATGATAATATTGTATGCACACGATGACAATGATATAATTTTTAAAAAATCAGAAAAAAAGGACCGATAATTATGCAATATTCTGAAAGAATCTTAAAAACACCATCCTCATTTATTCGAAATATTTTAAAAGTGACAGATGCAGAGGACGTTATTTCCTTTGCAGGTGGGCTTCCAAACCCTATTTCTTTCCCGATTGATGCATTGAGAGCATCCGTAGATCATGCTATTACAGTAAATGGCAGTCGATTATTCCAATATTCATCTACACAGGGTTATGCACCATTGCGCGAATATATTGCCGCGAAATATCAACGTCTCCATGGACTTGATGTACATGCTGACGATGTTTTTATTACTACAGGTTCACAGCAAGCGCTTGAACTTATTGGTAAAGTACTTATCAATAAAGGCGATGGCATTATCATCGAAGAGCCAGGTTACCTAGGGGCTATCCAAGCCTTTACTTTAACAGAGCCAACTTTCCATGGTGTTACGCTAGAAAATGATGGCCTAAACTTAGAAGAGCTAGAGCGTGCCCTACAACAACCAAATGTAAAATTCATTTATACGGTGCCGAACTTCCAAAACCCAACAGGACTCACATATTCGAAAGAAAAGCGTGAGCAAATTTGTGAAATAGTAGCAAAATACGATGTTGCTTTAATTGAGGATGATCCATACGGGGAGCTACGTTTCCAAGGGGAGCCACTTCCATATATCGGTGCTGGTAAATTAGAAAATAGTATTTTACTAGGTTCTTTCTCTAAAACGGTCACACCAGGTATGCGTCTCGGCTTTATTATCACAAAAAACAAAGAGCTTTTGCAGCATATTGAAACAGCAAAGCAAGCGTCTGATCTTCATACTAATATTTTTTCACAATATGTTATCTACGATTACTTAGCAAGTAATGATTATACAGAACATGTAAAGAAAATTATTGCTTTATATAAAAATCAGTCGGATGCGATGCTTGATGCGATGCAGGAGTTTTTCCCTGCCCATGTTGAATATACACGACCTGAGGGTGGCATGTTCATTTGGGCAACAATGAAGGACGGTACACCGGCCCTTGATGTATTCAATAAAGCGATGGAACAAAAGGTAGCCTTCGTGCCTGGCGATCCATTCTATACATCAAAAACGAATGTGAATACAATGCGCCTTAACTATACAAATGCAACACCTGAAGTCATCCGTGAGGGAATTAAACGTTTAGCTAGTATTTTATAAAACGAAAACGTATAAACGCTGTGAAAAGCGTTTATACGTTTTTTAATGTGGATAGTAAATAGTCATACTAAGTCGTGTTACTGTACTACCTGGATTGCTGTATGTGTGTGGACGGTCAGCCTTAAATCGTATAGCATCACCATTTGTTAATCGATAATCCTGACCCTGAATATGGATGATTAATTCCCCATCGAAAACGGTTATATATTCCTCCGTTCCTTCTCGATGAGCCTCAGCATCTAACCTTCCATTTTGTTTGATTTCAATTGTATAAATTTCAAAGCGACTATCCTTTTGATAGGGAAAGTGAGGATATACCATATATCGGCCATGGTCTTCCTTCAATACTTGAAGCTCTTTACCGCGAATAACCTCCGTCTCAGGTTGGGGAGGATGAATAAGCTCTGTAAACGAAACCTTTAATCCATTTGCAATTTTCCAAATCGTTGTCAAAGTTGGACTGGATTCTCCCCTCTCAATTTGACCAATCATCGTTTTACTCACGCCACTAAGCTGAGAAACCTTCTCTAAGCTGAATTTCTCCCTTTCTCGAATTGCCTTTAAATTCCTCGCAAAGACTAGATGAATTTCTTCCATCCAAAAGCCCTCCTTGTATGTACAATATAACGTACGTTTTGTATAATAAAAAGACCGACGTTATACAGTCTGTTTCGTGCATTATATCATACAACTTGAAAGAGGTGATTATTTTGCCTGTATTTTCCTTTTTATTATTTATCATCATTACAAGTTTTACACCTGGCCCTAATAATTTTATGGCGATGGTTTTTGCTAAACAATATGGTTTAGCGAAAACGATTCCATTCTGTTTAGGTGTAGGGATTGGCTTTTTCATCATTATTGGTTTAAGTAGCTTTTTTAACACGGTCATGTTAAACATTTTACCTGCCATTGAATTACCCTTAACCATATTTGGTGTAGGCTATATGTTGTACCTGGCTTATAAAATTTTAACAAGCAAAGAATTAGAGGATCCCGACAACGAAGAAGAAAAACGAAACCTATTTTTTTTAGGAGCGTTCGTTCAATTTATTAACCCAAAAGGTATTTTATTTGGTCTTACTGTTGTCGCAACTTACATCCTACCCTACTACTCATCCTACATAAGCTATCTATTTTTCTCTTTCTTTTTAGCTCTAGTAGGTGTAATCAGTACATTTAGTTGGGCGTTATGTGGCTCCGTTTTTCAAAAGATTCTACAGTAATACCGAAAACCGTTTAACATGATCATGGCACTATTATTAATGTACAGTGCTGTTTCCATTGTTGTACATTAAAAAAACAGCCCTCTGTCGATAGAGGGCTGCTTCATCAGCAACTTATTTTGTATACGTTAAAACGGCATTTTTCTTGAATTTTGCTAAAGCTTCTGTTGCCTCATTTTTGCTCGCATACTCAAAAATTCGAACGTCCTTTTTATCAAAAACTGTAATAACCCACATGTGAAAAGCTCCCTTCACTCAATATTTTTGTAATATAACAACCACCAAAATTTGTGATACGACTTATCAACTGTTTTATAACAATTCCTTACTTGATTCTTATTTTACGCTGATTTTCTCAAAAAGAAAGCTTTATGTGAAGGTCTTCACAAACTGTTCAATTTCAAAACGCTTTCATTGAACAATTTGTGAAAACCTTGATTTTATAGGTATATAAACAGCCAGTGATGTCAGGTCTTTCCTTCTCTTTTCAATTTTTATCCACTACATTACACGGCTATCCGTCTCTTTTCATCTACAGCAAAAAAACCGTACTTTTGTACGGTTTTTGCTGTAGTAGTAGATTTACATGTCATAAGTTTAACAAAATACTTCTTCTTGCTTATGTGTTAATTCAATTTCGAAGCCCAAATCCTCCAGCATACGATAATCGCTATTCGCTTCCTGTCCAGCTGTTGTTAAATAATCCCCAACAAAAATACTATTAGCTGCATAGAGACCGAGTGGCTGAAGTGAGCCTAAATTGATTTCACGACCACCCGAAATACGGATTTCCTTTGTCGGATTGATATAGCGGAATAAAGCTAAAACCTTTAAACAATAGCGGGGATTTAAATCCTTTGTCCCTTCTAGCTTTGTGCCATCGATTGCATTTAAAAAGTTTACAGGAATAGAATCAGCGTCCAATTGATGGAGGGCGCGTGCAATATTGACGACATCCTCTTTTGTTTCCTTCATCCCAATAATGGCACCCGAGCAAGGTGAAATTCCATGCTTTTTCACGATCTCTACCGTATTGACACGATCCTCATATGTATGTGAGGTCGTGATGAAGGAATGATGACGTTCCGATGTATTTAAATTATGATTGTAACGATCCACCCCCGCTTCCTTTAGTTGCTGTGCCTGTTCTTCTTTTAGTAAGCCAAGACAGGCACAAACCTTCAAGCCATACTTTTCTTTTATTTCAGCAACCGCCTCACTCACAACATTGACATCCTTACGTGTTGGCCCACGACCACTGGCTACAATACAATACGTCCCAATCTTATTGTCAAACGCTCGTTTTGCACCTGCTAAAATTTCCTCTTTTGTAATAAATGGATATTTCTCAATAGGAGCCGTTGATTTAGAGGACTGGGAGCAATAGCCACAATCCTCCGGGCAATAACCGCTTTTGGCGTTCATAATCATATTCAATTTAACTTTTTTACCATAATAATGACGGCGAATCGTAAAAGCACCATCCATAAGCTGTAATAGCTCATCATCCTCACTATTTAATATGGCAAGTGCCTCTTCATTGCTAATGATCTTCCCAGCAATTACTTCTTGTGCTAATTGGTAATAATTCATATTACATTCTCCCCCTCTACGTGTGAAAATTTCACATTTCTTGCAGACTGAAATACTTTATACAAGCGCTCAGCTAATAGCGCTGATGTAATAGCTAAGCAAAAATCAGCGACAATACTACTTAAAAAGCCGACAACAAACACATGTGACCAGCTTGATTTCATGTCTAACCAAAAATTCAATGCTACATACAAATACGGAACAGCCACAGCATAAATGATAACTAGCCCAATAATTGTTGCTGCAATAAAATGCTTTTTCGTCGGCGTCTCAATCCTTTCGATAATGAGCCCAATCACATAGGCGGCTAGGGCAAAGCCAATCAGATAACCAAAAGTTGGCTGTAAAACATATGTGATACCACCACCCTGTGTAAAAACAGGTAAGCCTACTAAGCCCACGCCGATATAGACAAGTTGACTATAAAAACCATTCCGACTACCCAATAAACAGCCTGCTAAAAATACAAAAACAATTTGTAATGTAAACGGTACGACAGGCAATGGAATTTTAACAAAAGTTCCGATTGCTGTTAGAGCAGCGAACATGGCAATCATGACAAGCGCTAATGTCTGATGTCTCTTACCCAATCTTAGCCCCCCTTTCCTTGAAAAATTGTTCGATTGTCTCTTTCGTTGTATGAATCATAAAGGACATTTCCTCTTCAGAAATAATATAAGGTGGCATAAAATACAGAACATTGCCGAGCGGTCTGATGAGTAAGCCTTTCGTTAAAGCCCGTTGATATATTTGATAGCCGATTCGCTCCTCATTGGTGAACGCTTCTTTTGTCCACCGGTTCTTCACTAGTTCAATCGCTCCCACTAAACCAACTTGTCGGTATTCACCCACATAGGGCATATCACGAAAAGCTTCCATGGCTAACGCTCGCATGTATTGTCCCTTGTGCTGAATCAACTCCATCACTTGTTCCTCTTGAAACATCGTTAACACTTCCAATGCCACACGACAGGCCAATGTATTGCCTGAATAGCTATGCGAATGTAAAAAAGCCTTCATTGTTCCGTAATCATCATAAAAAGCGTCATAGATTTGCTCCGTCGTTAAGACAACAGATAATGGTAAATAACCACCTGTTAGCCCCTTTGATAAACACATAAAATCTGGCATGATGTCTGCCTGTTCACAGGCAAACAATGTACCGGTCCGACCAAAACCAACTGCAATTTCATCTGCAATGAGGTGCACATCATAGTGTGAGCACAATGCCCGTAAGCGCTGTAAATAGACAGGCGGGTACATTTTCATACCTGCTGCAGCCTGAATTAATGGTTCAATAATAACTGCCGTAATTTCCTCATGATGAGCTTGAAGTTGTTCCTCGACAAATTGACTACATGGTGCATTACAACTTGCTGGATCTTCCTGAAATGGGCAGCGGAAGCAATCTGGTCCTTTGGCACGAACAGTATCTAATAACAGAGGCTGGTAAACTTCATTGTAAAGCCCTACCCCTCCCACGGATAAAGCACCAATGGTTTCTCCATGATAGGCATCCGTCAAGGCGAGAAAGCGCTTTTTAGCTGGTTTCCCTGTCTGCATATGGTATTGAAAGCTCATTTTCAATGCAACTTCAATAGCAGATGAGCCATTATCGGCAAAAAAGACTTTATGTAATCCCTGTGGTGCGAGTGTTGTTAATTTTTCAGCCAACTGTATGGCTGGTTCATGTGTAAAATTAGCAAAGATCGTATGCTCTAATGTAAATGCTTGCTCACTTAAAGCTTGGCTAATACGCGGATTGGCATGTCCAAATAAATTAACCCACCAAGAAGATACAGCATCCAAATAACGCTGATTATGTTCGTCATAAAGCCACACGCCTTGTCCCTTTTTTATGACGATGGGTGGAAATGCTTCATAGTCCTTCATTTGTGAGCATGGATGCCAAACATGACGTAAATCTCTTAGCTGTAAATCAGTTAATGCTTGTTTCATAGTTAAAAAGCCTTTCAAACAGTGTGGTGTGCGTCATAGCAAAATCCATTAACTGTGACAAATTTTGTAGCTTTGGAATAATCGCATAGGGTAAGGAATGGTACTGTAAAATCGTTTGTATATTATCTTGCTCCATACTGCTGCCCGTGTCCCCGTTAAACACTATGCCAAGAACATCAACTTGACGAGCGCGCAATGCCTCTATTGTTAATAATGTGTGATTGATCGTCCCTAGGGATGTCCTTGTAACAAGCACTACTGGCAGCTTGCTACTGACGATGACATCAAGCAGCGTCTTCCCATGGGGAGCAGTAAAAGGAACAAAAAGCCCACCCGCTCCCTCACATATCACAACATCATAGGACGCTTGTAATAATTGAATCCGCAATATTAGCTCATTGACATCAATTTGCTGCCCCTCCAGTTGCGCAGCAAAATGTGGCGATGCAGCTTCTCTAAATGAATAGCTATTGAGGTGCTCTTGTTGAAGCTTTTGTAAGGAATACTTTTCATACATGGCTGTATCATGATAATAGCCACGACCGTTTTCGTAGACCTCTCCTGTTTGCACAGGCTTGTATGGTGAAACTTTCAAGCCTTGTTTTTGTAAATGATACATCAACATGGTGGTGACAATCGTTTTTCCAACATCCGTATCTGTACCGACAACCCAAAAATGTTGCATTGTTAACCTCCCCCTCTTTTAAGTTAACCATTAACACTATTTAAGTTAACACATATATTTTTGTTTTGTAAATGCTATTTCTATATTTTTCTGAATACACTATTTTTGTTAATAAAAACAGCAAATTTTGTATTAAAATAAGAAAACGCTAAACTCCCACCCTTTATGGCAAGAATCTAGCGTTCATTGATCGTCATGATAGTAATCTCTCAAAAATGATTTCATAGTCTGTTGGTTTCCCATGTCCATTATAAGCAATCGGCAATACTTGCACTAAACGCCAACCTTGCTTCGCGTATTCTTCGATTGTTTTCCGATAGGTAGCTTCCTGAAAAAAGCTACCTAAATGTGTTTGTACAAATTTATACTCATACATTGACTCACCCCCTGTAAATCTTTACGTAACTACGGAGTCAAGGTTTCAATAATTAGTAGGTTCTCGCTTTTGAATATTATGATTATTTTAAAGGATTTTAATCTTCACTCGTAGTATTAAACTACATGGGGGTGGTAGTATGTTTGGCATTTTTAAAGAACCAGCGAAGATCATCGATACATATGAACAAGTGCATTCAATTTTAAAATCATTACTTACCTATGAACTAAAAGAATTACCAAATCGTTATGAATTTTGGTATCGTGTGGCCATCCGTCAAGAGGAGTATCGGACATTACAAGCAGAGCATCGGGCAAAAATTTCCATGACTTCTGCCGTAGGGCGTTTTCATCAAACACAATATGAAGTGATGACACAGAAATTAGCAAAGTTTGAACGCTTATCCGATATTTATAAACTATTTTGTATTGAAGAAGAACGAGAGCTATTAAACCATCGTCTCTCTTTTCATCAAGAAACGATTGCTGCCATCTATGACCATGTTCAACATAAAGAGCTTTATACGTACAGTGATAGTGTTCAACAGCAATTTTGGGAGGCCATCCGTGATGATCTACTCAATGCTATCGCACACCTAGATTAATTTTTTAGAGACTTCATTTTCTAATGGGAAATTGAAGTCTTTATTTATTTTTAGTAAACTCTCTTGATTATTTTGAACTAAAGGTTATGAGGGATTCTAAAATTATGCGAGTCCTAAATCTTCTAATTCCCAACTCAAACAAAAGTTGGTATATTTGAAATAGGAAGGTGATGGATATGCGAACGAGAAAATTTTAATAGTGGAAGATGATCTAGATATTATGGAGGTAAAGACTTTTTATACAGAGAGTGTTGCTTCAAGTCAATCAATAAAAAAATAGCCAATGTTTCTATCACAAAACATTAGCTATTTATATATAGGACACTATTCAATAATTTCAATGATGTTGGCTCATTGCCATCCCTTGCGCAAGCATCTGTCTAAATTCTTGAACCTGGTCTGCTTTAATGGCTATGTGACTATAGTGCTTCTTGATCCCTAGCATAAACGTTACTTCCACAGGCTCTTTCATTTTCAAAATAAAGTGCGGATAGGCCTCACCAAAATCACGTGCTATAAAGTCTATCGTATCTTTTGATAATTTCCCCTCTAATCGCTCCTTGTCTTCTATGATTTCAACAATATGAGCAAAACGAATTTCAGTACGTTTCATTAATCCCAGAGATAAGTACAATGTATCATTTGTGACATAAACAGGATTTAGGCGAATAGCCTGCATATCCGCAAGAAAGAAAATTACTGAATAAATATTAAAAACAAGCAACACAACGGAAAGTATCATTGACTTTTCATGTAGCCACCAGTGAATACCAATCGTTTCAATAGCAATCCCATGAATAATCATGAGCTGAAAAGCGATATAGCTAGAATTTTTATGCAACGTTAAACCTTGTCGTTCTTGTCTTTTCCAACTCGCGAAACCATAATAAAGCACTAATAAATCAGCACAGATCATCTGAATAACTGGATGCTTGGGAGCATGTTTTTCTACAGCCTTTGAAAATGAAAAGAGATCTGGTAAAGAGCTTCTCCGCACTTCCCCTAGGATTTTTGGCAGGTATCGTAAAAGAGTTGCCACTAGTATAATTTCTACTAGAATAATAGACCCTTCAATCGCAAAGCCAGCCCATGTCACTGCCACATAAGGCTGAAGGTGTTCCAGAGGAATGATGAAACGTGCAGCAATACAGCCAGCTGCAGCTAATAGTATGGCTTGCTTTAATGAAAATTTTCCTTTATAAAGCATAAATAGCACAGGCACCACCACAATACAATCAATCAATGAGCCCATGACAACACCATTTGTTTCGATAGGTAAAAGGGATGTGCCAAATCCTGTATTATAGAGTGTATAGTTACTCGCTAATACCACTAATAATAAGGCTAGCCAAATATTTTGCTTACTTTTTAAGACCATCATTCATAATGCCCCCTCTCTACTAATAATTTTACTTTATGCCAAATGGTTAATCTTGTATAGAATTTGAGAATAAAAGATGTTCCTAATTCCATTCACGTTCAATTATTTTTCACACTTAAAAACTTCTTACGATAAACATGTGGCGGATAGCCAGTGTATTCTTTAAACTTTTCAATATAATAACTGACAGTACTAAAGCCTGTATCAACAGCTATTTCTGTTATAGATCGCTCATTACCTTTCAATAATTCTATACTTTTGCGCAATCGATATTGGCATAAATAGGTAAACGGTGTCATGCCCACTATTTTCTTAAAAAAACGACTACATTCAGCGCGACTTATATACACATGACTAGCTAAATCTTCTAATGCTATTTTCTCCTGATAATGTGCGTGTAAAAAATCTAGCATAGCTTTTGCTCGTTCATGCTGCACAATAGTGGCAGAATCCATTATTTGTTCTGTCAATAAGGATTGGGTTAGCATGGATTCCCAAATAAATAGAAGCTCTCTCCGTACTTTTAACTCAAAAAAAGCGGTTTGCTCTCGCATTAATTCCGCAATCGTTGCTATTTTCTGTGCTAACTCTCCTGCTAGTTTGACATAAGGTATTCGATTACTTGTAATATACGGTTCTACATATTTTGAGAAAAAAATACTGCCCTCATGCCCTCCCAATAACTTTGGATCTACATTCACACTATAAACGATCGCTTGTTCAATTTGATAAGGTTTCGCTTCATGTAAGCCGGAGGCATTAATAAAGAGCCCCTCGCCTTGCTTCAATACAAAAACTTCCGTCCCCACTCGATACTGTGCACATCCATTTTTTATAAAAACAAATTGTATTTCTTTATGCCAATGGAGAGGTAGAAAATCCATACTTTCTAATCGCATAATTGTTTCATACAAGGCAACTGGAAATTCCTTCGTTCCGTGCAAGGTTAATTCTTGTAAATCCTTGGCAATTTTGATATGTGTTAACGGCATCTACAACACCTCAATATATTGATATTTTTTTGGATTAAATCGATATTTATTTCCATTTCATCCCTTTATAATCATCATATATTGATAGTTTAGGAGATGTAAACAGATGAATCAAATTATTCAAAATAAACGTACACTGGGCTTTCTACTAGTTATTTTTGGAGCAAGTTTCTGGGGAATCGGAGGGACCGTTGCCCAACGACTATTTCAGCAGGACAATTTAGAGGTCGGCTGGCTTGTTTCTAGTCGTTTACTTTTAGCAGGTCTGTTACTAATTGCTATTTATAAAATGACCCATCGGCATGAATCCATTTTCGTCATATGGCGCACAAAGCAAAATGCTTTTAGACAAATTTTATTTAGCTTACTCGGTATGCTTGCTGTCCAATATACCTATATGATGTCAATCGCTATTGGTAATTCAGCTGTAGCCACATTATTGCAATATTTAGCACCACTGTTTATCATGGCTTATTATTTTCTAACGAGGCAAAGTCCATTAACAAAGCAGGACGGTATAGCTGTGTCACTTACACTTGTGGGGACCTTTTTATTATTAACAAACGGTTCTTTTTCAACATTGTCCGTTCCTTTTATGGCTGTGTTGTGGGGTATCTTATCGGGTCTTTCTGTTGCATTTTATACCATTTATGCCGTCCCACTTTTACAGCAATTCCATTCATTACTAGTTGTCGGCTGGTCGATGATCATCGGTGGTATAGTAATGAGTATAGCTCACCCACCATGGGCTATCGATCTATCAGATTGGACGTTTTCAACCATTGCCTATTTTTTATTTATTGTTATTTTTGGGACAATGCTCGCTTTTTGGTTTTATATTGCTAGCTTGCACTATCTTTCACCAAAGGAGTCAAGCCTACTAGGTAGTCTTGAACCATTAATGGCTGTCATCACAAGTGTTTGGTGGTTAAAAATTGCTTTTGGCGGCTATCAGTTTATTGGTACATTGCTAATTCTTCTTATGATTTTATATCTCACAGTATTTCAGAAAAAGCAGCCTTAAGAACAGAAAATTAAGAGAGTTGTGAACTTTAATAGTTAATACCTCCTATTATCGAGATAGCAATATATGAATTTATACATAAAATTTACATATTTCATCTATCTTTTCTCCTTATTTGTCTACTATACTGAACATAATAACAGATAGAAGGAGGTATTTTATGGATAAAAAAGTTATTTTTTTCGAGGTGGAAGGCGGCACAGATAAAGGACCAGATGGCTATCGCCCAGATACAATGCCAATGGTAGAAGCACTACAGCAACGTGGACAGGATGCAGAGGTACTCTTCTTTGATATCACAAAAAAGCAGGAAATCTTTCACTACGTGAAGGAATATGGTGTTGCTTATGTATCTCGCATTAACCCAGGTAACTTGCAGCATGAGGAAGAGTACTTTGCTATGCTACGAGAGCTATGCCAAGCTGGCGTTATAGGGATGCCACATCCAGACGCCATGATTAGCTATGGTTCAAAAGACGTATTATCAAAACTGACGACAACAAATTTAGTACCTGATGATACATTTGCCTACTACACAATCGAAGCATTCAAAAAACAATTCCCTACTTCCTTAGCCTTAACAGAGCGTGTTTTGAAGCAAAATCGTGGTTCAACTGGAGAAGGTATTTGGCGTGTAAAATTAGTGGAACCGCTAGCAGAGGGTATCACTGAAGTACCACTTGATGCCCAAATCAAATGTACTGAAGCAAAAGATAATCATGTAGAATATTGGCAGCTTGGCGACTTTATGACATTTTGTGAGCAGTATATTACAGGGACGAATGGTATGTTAATCGATATGCGCTTTCTTCCAAGGATTACAGAAGGCGAAATTCGCTTATTCATGTTGCGCGATCATCCCGTACATGTCGTACATAAAAAACCAGCTGCTACCGAGGATGCCTTTAGCGCAACTCTATTCTCTGGCGCTCAATACCGCTATGACAAGCCTGAAGACTGGCAAGAGCTGGTACAAAACTTTTTAAAGCAGCTCCCTCAAATAACAAACCTACTAGGTAATTATGATTTACCGCTTATCTGGACGGCTGACTTTATGCTAGATACCAATGAAGACGGAGAGGATTGCTATATTTTAGGTGAGATGAATTGTTCTTGTGTTGGCTTTACTTCAGAACTAGCATTAGCGCATGAAGTAGCAGAAGAAATTTTAGCTTGTATAAAAGAGCAAACTGAGGCTATTGCGCAATAAAAAAAGTGCGATCTTTAGGGATCGCACTTTTCATATATAAATCTTAATTCCTTGTATAAATTCATATATAAAATAACAAGCAAAACCAATCAATAAGAATCCTGCGACAATTGTAAATGTCCTAATCATCTTCCGATTCATAGCTTTACGAGTAACCGAGATAATGGTCAGCAAACCGATATCGTGGAGTAAAATTCCACTTAAAACACCAGCAGCAATAATTAAAAAGCTCGTTGACTCCCCTTGTCCATAAGATTTTGCTAGCACCACGCCAAATACGTTGACCCAAAAAACGAGATTACCAGGTGAAATGGCCACTAGTAAGCCGTTAAAATAAGAGGCAAAAAACGATTTGGTTACTGTTTCTCCTGCCAATGTAATATCATGGTCAGCGTTCTTGATAGAATCATAGCCTAACAAAAATAAAAAGCCCGCTCCAATAATCCACATAGGGAGTTGAATCATAGGCATAGCCAAGATGGAGGCTAGTCCCATATACAAAGCAAAAACCAATACAATATCAATGGTCATACCACCAAGCCCAACAGCCCAGCCGTGCATAAAACCATTTTTGAGTCCTTGCTTTGTCATTTCTACTGTAATAGCTCCTACAGGCATGGCAATGGCAAGTCCTACCAATACATACGCTACATATAAACTCAAAAAAACACTTCTTTCATGTCATCGATAAGCTTCATACGTCCGTTTATGGTTTCACTATAGCATAATTATACTTGAAAGGAAATAATTATTAAAAGTTACATGTCTTTTTACCTGTTAGAGCATTTGCTTTTTCCATTGCGCTAACAAATCTTTTGACTTCTCCAAATCCAATTTCAAGGTGACCTGCTTAGCTGTACAACGTTTTTTAGCTTTCTCCCATGCTTCTTCCAAGGCAGGTAAATAGCTTAAATTTTTTGTCGCTGCTACTAGCTGAAAAAATATATTACCTTGAATATAGTGCCAACGAGGATTCATTCCATCTAGGAGTATTGCTTCTTCAATCAGTCTTAATGCCAAATAAGGGCTACCTTCGTGACGATTTAAAAACTGTGCAAATGCTCCCCAATACAATGCCTTATTGGGCTGCAATTTGATTGCCTCCGCATATTGTACGGATGCCTTATCCTGTTCTTTTGCAAGGACATAATATTCCGCCATTGTATAATAGGCGTTAGCCTGCGCTTCTAAAGGTCCTGCTAATAATTCATCGACCACTTTACCAAATTGCTCATCATCCTGACTACCTATATAAGCTGCGAGAACATCTCGTTCTGGATACGAGCCATCTGTTCGTTCCCCATTTTGCTTTACTTTGTCGTCAGTAGGCTGAGGAATATTTGCATACCCATTTGCCTCTAGCATTGCCACATGGTGCTGAATGACTTGATAGGCCTCTTCTTCGACCGCTGTAACATTGCCCAATATTTCTTTAGCTAGTTGATAACTTTCCTTAACTTGACCACTCAAAAATAAGTCATTGACTTGTTGAACTTGCTCGTTCATTTGTTTTACCACCATTAAAATCCTCACCTTCGCAAAAGAAAAATCTTATTGCTAGTTTACCATTTAAGTAGTATAAGCAAAAGCCAACATGTCCTAATCTTTCTATTATTCTTTTAATTTAAACGCCTTTACATGCTGTTCGAGTGTGTGTGCCATGTGATTTGTTTCATTAGAGCCTTGTGCCACCTCATCAATGCTTGCAGTTGTTTGCTGCGCTGCGACAGTAATCATATTCATCGTTTCTTCTATATCACGAATAGATTCTGTTAATTGTTGAATCATTTGCACAATACGTGTAGATTTTTGGTTTTCAGCGGTCATAGCATTAGAAATGGTAATCATTTCTTCTACTGTTGCAGCCACTGCTGTCGAAATATTTCCTAAAGATTGTGCTGTTAGACGCACTGTCTCTGTTCCTTTTTCAATATATTGCGTATTATCATTCGTAGATGACATGACCTGCTGCACATGCTTCATTATATCCTGAATAAGCTGTTCAACTTGCAATACCTCTTGATTAGATTGCTCAGCAAGCTTCCGTACTTCCTCAGCAACAATAGCAAAGCCTTTACCATGCTCCCCTGCTCTAGCCGCTTCAATGGAAGCATTCAATGCTAGCAAATTTGTTTGTGATGCGATGTTCGCAATAGACGTTGTAATGGTTTGAATTTTGGTTGCAGATGTAACCAGGTTTTCTACTGTTTGTCGTACCTCACCTGATCCGCTGTGAATTAATGCCATATCATTGCTTATATCTTTTGCTAGTCGCTCACCCTCTGTTGCTAATTCCATCGTTTGTCGAGCATTATCGGCACTGTTATTGGCATTGCTTTGAATCTTTTGAAGGTCCTGCGCTAAAGAAGTAAGAACATCTGTCGCATTTTCAGCATGGTGCATCCCTGCCGTCACCGCACTTGTTACCTCTTCGATATTATTGGCGACACCTTGAATGGTATTGCTCATATCGTTCAAGGTGGAAGCGGTTTCATCTGCGTTATTCGTTAAAGTATTAGAAGTGGATCGCATCGTCATAATCATATTTTGTAAATTAGCTGTCATTCGATTTAATGTATTGGCTAAATCCGCTACTTCATCTTTACTGTTAATTTTTGTTTCAGGTACAGCTAAATTACCATTGGCAATTTCTTTCGCCTGCTGAATCAGCACACTAATCGGTCTTACTTTACGACGGATTAAAAAGCCTGTGATGATAGAAGCAATTAGCATAGGGAAAATACTAATTAAAATCCCATTTCGTACAACATCCCATGTTCGTTCCTTCACGATATTGGCATCAAAGTCGATGACACTAATGGCAATAATCTCTTTACTGGAATCATGGTCTTTATAAATAGGGGCATAGCCAGATAAACGGTCCATCCCTGCATAAGTATAAGGCTGTGAGTATGTTGGATGCTTATGTGTAAGCAACATATCAATAGCTTCTTTATCTAAATAAAATTGATCACCAGGGGCATAACCTTTTTCAGCCAAATGATCATCAAGCGCTAATAATGTGCCATCCAACGATAAAATATATTGTGTTTGGAAAATATCTTTATGACCTGTTGTCCAGTTCAAATCGTTCCCAATGCTTTCCTGTACAGCCTTGTCGCCTTGAATGGCCTTGTCCAATTGTTGCGGATTGATCAAACCTGTCGTAATATTGGCACAGCCATAGGCCTCAATACCAGCAGCATCATAAAGTTTATTGTAAGCAGTTATGTATGTAGCGAACGAAGTAATCCCTAGCATCACCACTAAAATACCAGCGATAATCGTCCCAAGTTGAAAAGTTAATGAATTGCGTAATTTCACGATCCATCCTCTCCCCTTTCTTGTAATAATCTATGAATATTCCTTTTGTGTTTCATCATACTACAAAAAGATGTATTAAAAAAGCATCTTTAATTATTCTAGTAAGATAAAAACATTGGAAAAAGTTCTGAATTGTGCGATAATTGAAGTTAATTATCTTAAATCCTGAGCATTACCAATTCATCTAATAGGAGGGCTTGCTATGAATAAACGCTTTCATCTTATATCGATTGTTACAGGAAACTTGTTAACAATAGGGGCCATTTTTATTTATGCCATGCAAAGTCAAGTGGGAGTAGCCCTCAGTACGTATGCTCTTGTGATGGGTTTTTTTAGTACTTTGCTTGTGGTTTTCTTCTATATATGGGGGGAAGAAAAACAACAAGTATCCAATCGTTTTCTGAAATAATATGCATCATTCTCCATTACACAGATACCTGTAGCACGTTTAATGTGGTTCCTGTTCCTTCCCTTCCTATAGGTAGAGGGATTTTTTTATGTAAGGTCAGTAGGAATGATTTAGTAGCAGGAATCAAATAGTCAATCGGGAGAGATAATATGTCATAACATTCATTTAGACAATTATTTACTTGATGTCGTAAAATCTAGGATGAATTGTGATGAAACTTCACCATATATTTGGATATATACAACAGCTATTTCCCTCTATTTTTACTAAAATGACGTTGTAGATTTATTCATGATTCCCTTCTTTTCCGAGGTATTCCCCTCCATATACGTCTAATTGTTGTAGAAAAATAAAATTTTTTGTAGAAAATTTTAAAACAATGATTGAGTAGTATATCAATTTTCTGTATAATCAGCTTGTTTGACAATACTTTATATGAACTTGGGGGTAGACAATTGGGTAAAGCATTGATTATCGGAGCTGGCGGAGTTGCCAGTGTTGTGGTACACAAGTGTGTTCAAAATTCGGACGTATTTGAGGAAATTTGTATCGCAAGTAGAACTGTTTCAAAATGTGACGCTCTAAAAGAAAAACTAGACGGCGGAAAAACAAAAATTCATACTGCACAGGTAGACGCAGACAATACAGAAGAGGTTATTGAGCTTATTAAAGCTTTCGGACCAGATGTAGTGATTAACGTGGCTTTACCTTATCAGGACTTAACGATTATGGATGCTTGCTTAGCGACAGGTGTGCACTATGTGGATACTGCAAACTACGAGCCACCTGAAACGGCAAAATTTGAATATAAATGGCAATGGGCTTATAAAGAGAAGTTTGAAAAAGCTGGCTTAACTGCATTACTTGGAAGCGGTTTTGACCCAGGTGTAACAGGCGTTTTCACAGCTCATGCACAAAAACATGAATTTGATGAAATCCACTATATCGATATCGTGGATGCCAATGCGGGAGATCATGGATATCATTTCGCAACAAACTTCAACCCAGAAATTAACATTCGTGAAATTACAGCGAATGGTCGTTACTGGAAAGAAGGCGAGTGGATTGAAACTGCACCACTTGAGAAAAAAGAAGTGTATAACCTACCTGAAATCGGACCAAAAGATATTTACCTTCTATACCATGAAGAGCTTGAATCACTTGCAAAAAATATCAAAGGTTTAAAACAAATCCGCTTCTGGATGACGTTCTCTGAAAAATACTTAACACACTTAAAAGTATTAGAAAACGTAGGTATGACATCAATTGAACCAATCGAATTTGAAGGGCAAATGATTCAACCAATCCACTTCCTTAAAGCGGTATTACCAGATCCAGCTTCACTTGGACCACGTACAAAAGGTAAAACAAACATTGGTTGTATCATTCGCGGCCTAAAAGATGGCAAAGAAAAAACGTACTATGTGTACAACGTATGTGACCACGAAGAGTGCTACAACGAGGTTGGTTCACAAGCGATTTCTTACACAACTGGCGTACCAGCTATGATCGGTGCAATGCTTGTGATGAACGGTGAATGGCGTAAACCAGGTGTATGGAATGTGGAAGATTTCAATCCAGATCCATTCATGGATGCACTAAATAAATGGGGTCTACCATGGCAAGAAAGCCATAACCCAGAACTATTAGACCTTGATTTAGATGCAAAGGAATTAAGCCGATGAAACCAATTGATTTTTCAAAAGTTCCATCCCCTTCTTATGTAGTGGATGAGCGATTATTAACAAAGAATCTTGAGCTTTTAAAATCAATTCAAGATCGAACAGGCTGCCGCATTTTATTAGCCCTTAAAGGCTTCTCTATGCATTCAACATTCCCACTAGTAGGGGAATATTTAGCAGGCATTACAGCTAGCTCACTGCATGAGGCACGTCTTGGCTACGAAAAAATGGGCAAAGAAGTTCACGTTTATGCACCTGCTTATATTGAGCATGAAATGGACGAGCTTCTAGGCTATGTGGATCACATCGTATTTAACTCATTTAACCAATGGGCTCAGTTCAAGGATAAAGTGAAATCTACTGGTAAAACAATTGAATGTGGTATTCGCGTGAATCCTGAATACTCTGAAATTGAAACAGCGCTTTACGATCCTTGCTACACAAACTCTCGCCTTGGTACAACATTGGCTAACTTTGATAAATCACAGCTTGACGGTATCGATGGCTTACACTTCCATGCGATGTGTGAACAAAATTCGGATACATTAGAGCGTATTATTGAAGTAGTTGAGGAAAAATTTGGTGATGTTTTACACCAAATGAAATGGTTAAACTTCGGTGGCGGTCACCATATTACACGTGATGATTATGATGTAGAAAAACTTGTGAACATCATTAATTATATTCAAGAAAAGTATAACCTGCTTGTTTATCTTGAGCCAGGTGAAGCAGTAGCCCTTAATACAGGCTATTTAGTAGCAACGGTGCTTGATATTCAAGAAAACGGGATGGATCTTGCTATTTTAGATACATCTGCAACATGTCACATGCCTGATGTACTTGAAATGCCTTACCGTCCAATGATTATTGGTTCTGGACAAGCAGGTGAATTAGCACACACATATCGCTTAGGCGGACTAACATGTCTAGCTGGTGATGTGATTGGCGATTATTCGTTTGAACAGCCATTAAAACCAGGTGATCGTCTTGTATTCACAGATATGGCTCATTATTCTATGGTGAAAAACCATATGTTTAACGGTGTCAACTTACCATCTATCGTTTCTTATAATGATGAAGAAGGTATTAAAGTCATTCGCGAATTTAAATTCGAGGACTACAGCGGTCGACTGTCCTAATACCAATAGAAAAGCCCTTCCAGTTTAACACTGGAAGGACTTTTTTTATGGACGCATGGTCATCCAATTTTCCACATAATGAATGGCTACTCCATGAAAAGCATCGTTATTTGAAAAATGTTGCTGAACAAGTATAAGCTGTTCATTCATAAAGGCTTCTCCATTATCATAAAAAGTAATATTTTCCCCTTCTTCTGAAGCGCCTGTTTCTACACCAATTACAATTGATTTATTCACAGTGGAAGCATAAGCGATTTCATGTTCTACAATAGAGATAATATCTTTTGCAGCATCACGATAGGCCATGATCGTCACACTATCCACATGGTCAATGACCCAATCAGCTAATAACCCTTTTCCAAATTCGTTATTATACTGAACTTCATCAAACCAAAATGGCATATCTACTTCTAAAGTAAGTTGTAACTGACTTGCCTTCTCACTTGCTTTCATTATTAGTGTTTGATAGGTTTTTATCGTTTGTGCTTGATGTAAGCTCCATCCACTATTTAAATAAGGCTCTACATCAAGGTGAACCCCAGAAAATTGCTCAGATTCAGTTGAATTATCATTATATGTATGTAACCAATTAAACAATTCGTCTTGGCTTCGACTACCCTCAGCTGAAACCCAGCTTGCAGCACCATCCAATGCATAAATACGAATACCTTTGTGAGAAGCGTTACTAATAAAACGCTTATAGTCATCGCTCCCTATGCCTTGATCGATTTGCAGATAAACTTTATTAACATCGTTATGTTCTAAAAATAATAATATTTTTTCTTGATCATCCATGATAAGGGATGTATCCCACAGCCACGTAGCCTTTTCCTGTATAGCCATTGCATCAACCTTTCCACTTGATAAAGCTAATGAACTAATCATGAGGACGATTAGTACGGTCCATACTTTTAATTGTCTCTTCATACGAACTAACTCCATTCTACTCGCCACGGCTCCTAGAACAGAACCTGGCAACCTGACAATCATGCACTAAATTATAGTGTTTAGACTCATGGCTTGGCGCCCCTCCCTTTCGATGAAGTTTGCCTTTTTCAGTTTTTTCTTAATCATTATCATACGCGGTTAGCAATGGTTTGTCTGTAGGTAGAATGCATAATTGTCACATGTATGATCAGGTAAAAACGACAAAATACAGGTTAAATTTACTATTCAAACATAAAAAAAACGTAGAGTACTTAAGCCTCTACGTTTTCCTTTTCATTTTCAATCATTTTGTGTAAATAATTGATAATTTCCCTAATGCCCTCTAATGAATTAACCAGTATTTTAGGATCAACATATGTTATCATACGATTTTCAAGATTAGCTACCGCAGTAAAATAGCGTGTTTTACTATAATTGACTAGACCCAATTGCTGAAGTACTGATTCATCGAAATCAAGAATTTCTCGTGCTTCTGTAACAAGTAATCCATAATTAACCACATCAGTATTCAACACAATGATACGTGCGGTTGCTGTATTCGATGAACGATTGTACAGTATGCGTTCAAAATCAAGAACAGGTACAAGCTCACCGCGAATTCTTGTAAAGCCTAGAAGATAGTTAGGTAAATGAGGAATAGGTGTTACTTGCTCTAATTTTTCAATTGAAATCGCTTGCTCCACAGGCACAGCATACTCCTCTGTCCCACAAGCAAAAACGACTGCTTTGACACTTTCCATAGGGTCACATCCTTATTCGACTGTTAGTTTTTCGCCGATTCTTTGACGATTTCTACTAGTAAATCTGCTAATTTTTCAAGTTCTTCTACTGGTATTTTTTCATTTGTTGTATGGATATCCTCGTATCCAACAGATAAATTAACTGTAGGAATGCCAAAGCCTGCGATGACGTTTGCATCTGAGCCTCCACCAGAAATGCCTAGTGTCGGTGTACGATCAATATTGCGTGCAGCAGCCATAGCTACCTGAACTACTTTATCAGATTCCGTTACACGGAAGCCTGGATACATTAGCTTCACTTCTACCTCTGCACGTGCGCCTAACGAAGCAGCTACTTGTTCAAACGTATCTTGCATATGCTTTGTTTGCGCATCCAATTTAGCTTTGTCTATAGAGCGTGCTTCTGCAAGGATTGTCACTTCGTCACAAACAATATTTGTCGCTTGTCCACCTTCAAAACGCCCAATATTCGCTGTCGTTTCTTCATCTAAACGACCTAGTTTCATTTGAGCAATGCATTTTGATGCGACTGTTATGGCAGAAATACCCTTTTCAGGAGCAACCCCTGCATGTGCCGTTTTTCCAATAATCTTTGTGAAAATTTTCGCTTGGAATGGTGCTGCTGTCACGATACCACCCACTTTGCCATCGCTATCAACCGCAAATCCATATTTTGCTTTAATGTTCGCTGGATCTAACTCTTTAGCGCCAACAAGGCCACTTTCTTCACCAGCCGTAATAATAAATTCAATATCGCCATGTGCAATATTTTGCTCTTTCAAACGTTTGACCATCTCAAATAGAGCAGCTAGTCCTGCTTTATCATCGGCACCTAAAATCGTTGTACCATCTGATACGATATAGCCATCTTCACGTAAAGACGGTTTGATGCCTTTCCCTGGAACAACAGTATCCATATGAGAAGTGAAATAGATTGGCTCTACATCCAATGTGCCCTTTAATGTGGCAATAATATTACCTGCCCCATGTCCATTACGCGTATGTGCATCGTCTTGAATCACTGAAAATCCAAGTGCAGTTAACTTATCTACAAGAATTGGTGCTATTAGTTGTTCATGTTTTGTTTCTGAATCAATTTGTACGAGCTCAAAAAACTCTTCTACTAAACGACTTGTCATGTTGTAAAACTCCCTTAGTTTACGTGTATTTCCACGTTATAGTATATGTATTATTTTAGCACAACGTCAGAAGAGTTGAAATCATTGAACAATACTACCAAAATAAAAAGTCTGAGAAAAATCTCAGACTTTCCCATAGTGTTAAAGAACAAAACCATCAATAGAATTTTTTGAAAGGTGAAAATGGTTTCCGTTGCAGGCTACTTGCTTTCCTGTGGGCGAGCGCCGAGCCGCTTCCTCCGCTACCGCTCCGTGCAGGGGCTCGCCTGTCTCGCTATCCCACGGAAGTCAAGTAGCCTTCCACTCCAACCTACAAAATGTTAACTTTTTAGCAAAGGTTTTCAAATAAAGTGAAGGTTTTCACTACCCATTTTATGGAGGGGGGTTGTAACTAATCACTTCTTCGCAATGAAATTAAGAGTCTATTCTTTCTCTAATTATACAAATAATGGGTTAATTTGATTGCTACGGCTAGCTAGTATGAAAGATAATGAAAAGACACTTTGCCACATCGTTGATTTCCGTTCCGCCAGTGTCACTTCTAGGGGATTTAGCGTCACAGATGAGACCATGGAGCGAACGTAAGTGAGTGAAGCGGCTCATCGGACGCCCCCTGAAAAGGACACTGGCGGAACGGAAATCACACCCTCACCTTGCCAAAAGGTCTTTTTCTGCTAGTGACACGATCTTTTTTCAACAACATGAAAAAGCTGAGAAAAATCTCAGACTTTCCTTAGTCATTGACAATACGCTCTTTTTCTTTTTCTAATGATTGTAGGTAATTGACAGCTTTATTATGTTTATCCTGTAAGCGCCAAATCGTATTATGTACATCATCTTGAACACGTGAGACCTGTTCCCTTGCTGTTGAGATTTTAGAATGAACAGACCATGCTGAAAAAATATCATCAAAAAAGTAATCCGCAAACTTCACAAACCCATCTGTTTCAATATGCAACGATTTCGTAGACATTTCATGAACATCTAATAATTCATTATGAAACCGTTGTAAGGCAATTTGAGCACTGTGTAAATAGTTTTCAGACTGATCGAGCGCATCATGCTTTAAATGCGTAGCAATCAGCCCACCACCAAAAAATGTATCCCATGTGGAATACCCATTGGCCGAATGTAATGAAGCTGCTGCTTGCCCTAGCCTTGTAAGAGCTACTTCTCCCGCTTCCTCAGCCTCTTTAATTTCTCTAATGAGCTGCTTTGTTAGCATTTCCTCATGTGCTAAATGCTCTAGCCTTTCTGCTTGGGCAGCATCATGAATCTGTAAGTACTTCTTCTTTTTAAGATAGACCTGTTGAAGTGATTGCTGAAGCGCACTTTCATCAATCTGGGCTAGCTGATTCATCACTTGCACGTTGTCCTCTGCTAAATCTTTTTGCATTTTCTTTGCTTCATTTAGCTTTAATTCAAGTACTGCCGCCTTATCAATTTTTTCTGCCCTCAGTTCATCTTGTTGCCCTGTCCACGTACGAATCATATTCATGAACGAGAAACCATCCAATTTATCAAGTTTGGATCGAATTTGATGGAGTGCTGCCGTATGATTGTCTATTTCCTGTTGTGTATGTTTAATTTGCCCATCAATTAACTGATTTTGTTCGTTTAATCTAGATGCTTTTCTAAGTTGTGCATGAATCTTTTCTTGCTCTGTTTGTAATTGCTGCCATTCCATTCATCTCAACTCCTCCTATCTATCAGTACGGATGACAAACAAAAATGTTTCACTTTTTGGCAATGAAAAACCTAGCAACTTTTGAGCTGCTAGGCTTGTATTACTATTATAGAGGAATATTACCGTGCTTTTTCTCTGGACGTGTTTCATGTTTGTTTGACAGCATATCAAGTCCTTGAATCAGCTTGATACGTGTATCTCGTGGATCGATTACGTCGTCTACCATACCGCGAGATGCTGCAACATATGGGTTAGCAAATTTCTCTTTATATTCTTCGATTTTTGCTGCACGAGTTGCTTCTGGGTCATCTGATTTTGCAATTTCACGGGCAAAAATGATGTTTGCTGCGCCAGCAGCACCCATAACAGCAATTTCAGCATTTGGCCATGCAAATACAAGGTCAGCACCGATAGATTTAGAGTTTAAGGCAACGTAAGCGCCTCCATAAGCTTTACGTAAAATCACTGTAATTTTTGGAACTGTCGCTTCTGAATAAGCATACAGAATTTTCGCACCATGACGAATAATACCACCATGTTCTTGTTTAACGCCTGGGAAGAAGCCAGAAACGTCTTCAAATGTGATGATTGGGATATTGTATGCATCACAAGTACGAATGAAACGAGCTGCTTTATCAGAAGAATCGATATCTAAGCCACCAGCAAGAACTTTTGGTTGGTTACAAACAAGTCCAACTGATTCGCCAGCAATACGTGCAAAACCGACTACTACGTTTTTAGCAAACTCTGCATGTACTTCCATGAACGAACCTTCATCCACTACTTGCTCAACAACTTTACGAACATCATATGGACGTGTTGTTTCAATTGGCACTGTATCCACGATTTCTGGACGGTAGTCATCCCCTTCAGGTCTAGCTTGACGAGGTGCCTTTTCTTTATTGTTTTGTGGTAAGTAGCTTAATAGTTTTTTAATTTCATCAATCGCTGCCTCTTCAGAAGGAGCACGGAAATGAGCATTCCCACTGACCGCATTATTTACTTTTGAACCACCTAAATCTTCAGCAGAAATTTTCTCTCCTGTTACCGTTTCGATTACTTTAGGTCCCGTAATGAACATTTGAGATGTTTTATCCACCATTAGAATGAAGTCAGTAATAGCTGGAGAATAAACAGCTCCACCAGCACAAGGTCCCATAATCACAGAGATTTGCGGAATCACACCAGAATAAATGGCATTTCGGTAGAAGATATGACCATAGCCATCTAATGAAAGAACACCCTCTTGAATACGTGCACCGCCTGAGTCATTGATGCCGATAAATGGTGTACCATTTTTAGCAGCTAAATCCATCACTGTTGCCATTTTTTTCGCATGCATTTCACCAAGCGCCCCACCAAACACTGTGAAATCTTGAGAGAATAAGTATACTGGACGTCCGTTAATTTTACCGAAGCCAGTTACGACACCATCACCAGGTCCCTCCATTTTTTCCATGCCGAAGTCTACTGTACGGTGTGTAATAAATGGGTTAATTTCGAAAAATGTACCTTCGTCTAGCAACAAGTCTATACGCTCACGAGCAGTAAGTTTCCCCTTCTCATGCTGCTTATCGATGCGATCATAGCCCCCACCAAGTTCAATTACCGTTTTACGGTCATACAAGTCATTAATTTTGTCGAACATATCCATACTAATCACTTATCCCCTTTTCCACTTTTATCACATAATTCATATAACACCCCAAATGAGGATTTAGGATGCATAAACGCAACCTCTGCCCCTCCAGCACCTGGCCCTGGCTCTTCGGATAAGAGACGTACACCTTTTTCACGAAGCTCTGCCATTCGTTCACGAATTCCCGTCACACCAAACGCAACATGATGAATTCCTTCTCCACGTTTTTCAATAAAACCATGGATGGCACTTTTATCACTCATTGGTTCTAATAGCTCGATTTTCACGTTCCCTGCATCGATAAATGCCACACGAACCTGTTGAGATTCTACTTCTTCCACTTTCATCAACTTTAAGCCTAAAGTTTCTGTATAATATGTAATGCGTTCATCAAGATCGCGCACTGCAATCCCAATATGGTCTACTTTCTCCATGGTGACATCTCCTTCTGTTATGGTACATACTCTATTTTACAGATTTTTTTGTCAAAACTCTACTACTTGAGAAATTTTTCAGATTTGCTAAACTATTTATAAGAAAAGAAGGAGCGAACGAGCATATGAGTAATAAAAAATTTCAAAAAGTCGTTATTTATAGTATGATCGCAATTATGCTAATCTCATCTCTAGCATTCGGATTATCTATGATAATTTAAGGCAAAGCATGAGGCGTCCACACTACTGTGGGCGCTCTTTTTTAGCCTTTAACCCTTTAAATGACTGCTTTATTTCTAAATACCTGTCCATTTCCTCTATAAACTGATAGAGGGCTGCCTGAGCGATAAATTGCTCATGGCTTTGTGGTAAAGGAAGCTGAGAAAAATCGCGCTTAACATGTTCGAGCTTTTCACGGTAATGACTAGCCGTATTCCCCGAATGAACATGCTCACCTAGGTCTTGTAAAAAATCTGCCACAATTTCAGCCTCTTGTACTATAACAGGTAATGTCGTCACTTTGGGTAGCACTCTTTCGATAATTTCTAGCTGCTGCTCTCGCATATCGAAATATACATAGTAATCATTTTTACGTCTTGTAAAATGGTTTTGAACATCTTTAAACGCCAATGATTTAGCCTCTTCTAGTGCTTTGATTGCATCGATAATTTCTTGGCCGTTCCACAACGTATCTCCTTGCCGTAAATAGCTGGCAATTTCTAAAAAAATCTTACTGTATAGCTCCTCTATTTTGACTCTGTAGTAATTTAATTCCTTTTGAATGTCTGGCATATACATATTAATGGCAATCCCTGTTCCATAACCGATAGCCATCAACGCTAATTCATTATAAACAAGTGTCAATGAGTAACCTTCAGCAGCGTAAATATGCATAATAATTACGACACTGGAGATAAATCCATCCGCAACCTTTAAAGATACAATGGTAGGTATAAAGAATATAAGCATGCCTGCTAGTGTAAGTGGATGGTAAGCAAATAACTCAAAGCTTACAAAGGCAAAAAGCATTGCTACAATACTTGCAACCAATCGTGTATAGGCTGCATAAATGGATTTCTTTTTTGTTGGCTGCACACATAATATGGTTAGAATACCAGCAGATGCATATGAGGCTAAATCAAAATACTGTGCAATGGCAATAGCGATGGCCGCACCAATTGCTGTTTTTAAAGTTCGATAGCCGATTGAAAACTTCTTCAGGCCGACTGCCTCCCATCCTTTAGTACTCTTCACTCATTCAGCTAATTATTTAGCCAATATTACAAAAATTTTAACAATAATGAAACTATCTATACATGAGGATCAGTAGGAAGCCTACATAGATAGCATGATCTATGAGGCTTTTCTACTTGATTGAAAATTATTTTTCTTATGCAAGAATGGACTTAAAGCTCGTCACAATATTCTTCAAAGTTTGCTTGTAAATTTGTCACAACTGACATTGGGTCATGCCCTTCAATTTCATAGCGTCCTACTTCTGCGACAACTTGTCCGTCTTTTAATAGAACGAATGATGGTGATGAAGGTAAATGATCTTCTCCAAAATGGTAACGCGCTGCTGCAGTTGCTTCTTTATCTTGCCCTGCAAACACTGTTACTAAATGGTCTGGACGTTTATCATAATGAACGCATTGTGCTGCTGCTGGACGAGCGATACCACCCGCACAACCACATACTGAGTTCACCATTACTAATGTAGTACCTGGACGAGCAAACGCCTCTTCTACAGCTTCTGGTGTTGTTAATTGTTCATAACCAGCTGCCTCAATTTCAGCACGTGCTGTTTTTAAAATTTCTTGCATAAATAAATCGTAATCCATATTCATATAGCGATAGCTCCTTTCAAGTTCGCGCCAATTTAGTTATATTTCAGATAGTAGGTTTTTGACGCTTATCCATCTCTTATCATAGCAGTTTGCAAGCAATTTGTGCACCTACTTGCTCAACCCATTTCAGTTGAAATTACTACGATTTCAATAAGACTCGTTTACTTGTCTTCCTGCTCCTCGCTAAATAAACGATCCACACCTTGTGTAACTGTCAACTGTCCACTTAAAATTTGACGTTCAAGCTGTTGTACTTGTGCTTTACGTTGCGGGTTTCCATAAAATAGATCAATTAAATGATCGGTAATCATCGATTGGAACCACTCTTTTGTTTGTTGTTGGCGTCGGGTAGCCCAATAGTGATTTGCTTCTACGATTTGCTTGAATTCCCCAATTGTTTCCCAAACCTTATCAAGTCCTCGTTTTTCTAATGAACTAACAGGCATGGCAGTAGACATCCAACCAGGTGTAGCTGGCTGTAAAAAGTGCAAAATTTGTTTGTACTCTGCAACCGTTTTTTTAGCTAGACGAACATTATCACCATCCGCCTTATGCACAACAATTGCATCTGCTAATTCCATGATGCCTTTTTTCATGCCCTGCAATTCATCCCCCGCTCCTGTTAAAACAAGAAGCAGGAAGAAGTCAACCATGCCACGGACATAGGTTTCACTTTGTCCAACACCAACTGTTTCAATTAAAATCACATCATAGCCTGCTGCCTCACAAACTAACATGGTTTCCCGTGTCTTTTTGTGAACACCCCCTAGGGTACCTGCTGATGGCGATGGACGCACAAATGCACTAGGCTTCTTCACGAGCTCTTCCATACGCGTTTTATCGCCAAGTATACTTCCTCCCGATAGAGAAGAACTTGGATCAATGGCAAGAACAGCAACTCGTTTTCCCATATCACAAAGCATAGTGCCGAAAGCCTCTATGAATGAGCTTTTTCCTGCCCCAGGCACACCTGTTATGCCAATTCGGATACTATTGCCTGTATGTGGAAGAAGCTCCTGCAATAGTTCCTGTGCCTGTACTTTATGGGTAGCGTTTGAACTTTCAATGAGGGTAATGGCTTTTGATAAATGTGTGCGAGAGCCCGCACGTACTTGTTGTGCAAGCTCTCCTACATTTAGAGTGTCTGCCTTTTTCTTTCGGAACTTTTTGGGTGTACCATATTGCATCCCGTCGTGAGTCGCCTCTACTCCGTCCATGACAAATAGCGCACTTTCTTCCATTCCTTTATTTTTGTCCATTATTCAGACACTTCCTCATAGCCTAAACGTTTGTAGATTTCTTCAATAATTTTTTGTGCGGATACAGGAATCACTGTACCTGGTCCGAAAATAGCTACTGCACCAGCATTATAAAGGAAATCATAATCTTGTGCTGGTATAACACCACCCACAATAATGATAATATCTTCACGACCTAGTTTTTCAAGCTCAGCTATCAATTCAGGCACCAATGTTTTATGTCCTGCTGCTAGTGAAGACACACCAATAACATGAACATCATTTTCAACAGCCATTTGAGCAGCCTCAGCAGGCGTCATAAATAATGGAGAAATATCTACGTCAAAGCCTAAATCTGCATAACCAGTTGCGACAACCTTTGCACCACGGTCATGTCCATCTTGTCCCATTTTAGCAACTAAAATACGCGGACGACGACCTTCATTTTCAAGGAATTCTTCTGTCATTTGTTTCACTTCCGCAATTTGCTCCTCATCAGAGAAGTTTGCAGAGTAAACACCAGAGATCGAACGAATGACCGCTTTATGACGACCAGAAACTGCTTCAATTGCATCAGATATTTCACCTAAAGAAGCACGAGCGCGCGCTGCATCCACTGCTACCGCTAGCAGGTTTTCTTCTCCATCTTGAGCCGCCTTTGTTAAGCGAGCTAAATGTTTTTGAACCTCCGCTTCATCACGAGCTGCCTTCATCGCTTCTAAACGTTCAATTTGTTTTTGACGAACAATTGTATTATCAATATCTAAAATATCGATTGGCTCTTCTTTTGCTAAGCGATACTTATTCACGCCAACAATCGTTTCTGTTTTAGAATCAATTTTCGCTTGACGTTTTGCTGCAGCTTCCTCAACCTTCATTTTTGGAAGTCCCGTTTCAATCGCTTTAGCCATACCACCAAGCGCTTCAATCTCTTCGATTAACGCCCAAGCAGATTTCGTAATTTCTTCTGTTAATTTCTCCACGTAGTACGAACCACCCCATGGATCAATGACTTTTGTCATCGCTGTTTCCTCTTGTAAAAATAACTGTGTATTACGCGCGATTCGTGCAGAGAAATCAGTTGGAAGTGCAATCGCTTCATCCAGTGCATTCGTATGAAGGGATTGCGTATGTCCCATCGAAGAGGCATTTGCTTCGATTAATGTACGTGCAACATTGTTAAATGGATCTTGCTCAGTTAATGACCAGCCAGATGTTTGGGAATGCGTACGTAATGCTAATGTCTTTGGATTTTTCGGGTTAAATGTAGACATCATTTGTGCCCAAATACGACGTGCTGCACGCATTTTAGCAACTTCCATGTAATAGTTCATACCAATTGCCCAGAAGAACGATAGGCGAGGTGCAAAAGCATCAATATCAATACCTGCTTTTAATCCTGTTCGTACATACTCCAAGCCATCTGCTAATGTATAGGCAAGCTCAATGTCATTTGTTGCGCCTGCTTCTTGAATATGGTAACCAGAAATTGAAATAGAGTTAAATTTCGGCATATACTTCGCTGTATATTCAAAAATATCTGCGATGATTTTCATTGACATAGCTGGTGGGTAAATGTATGTATTACGCACCATGTATTCTTTTAAAATATCATTTTGAATGGTACCTGCTAATTGATCTGGCGTTACCCCTTGTTCTTCTGCTGCTACAATATAGAACGCAAGGACAGGTAATACCGCACCATTCATTGTCATTGAAACAGACATTTGGTCTAACGGGATTTGATCGAAAAGGATTTTCATATCCTCTACTGAGTCAATCGCAACCCCAGCTTTTCCTACATCCCCTGTTACACGTGGATGATCAGAGTCATAGCCTCGATGTGTTGCTAAATCAAACGCTACAGAAAGACCTTTTTGTCCCATAGCCAAATTTCGTTTGTAAAAGGCATTGGATTCTTCAGCAGTTGAGAAACCAGCGTATTGGCGAACCGTCCATGGACGTGCTACATACATAGTAGGGTATGGCCCACGTGTGTTGGGTGCAATCCCCGCCACATCATTTAGATGTTTAGCCTCTTTAATATCTTCTTTTGTGTAAATATCTTTAATTTCAATTCCCTCATTTGTCATGAACTTGTCTTCAGACGCTTGAGGTGCTTCAGCTGTTAAAACCTTTTCTATTTCTACTGCATTAAAATTTGGCTTGCTCATCGTTGGACCTCCTTCATGCTCGCAAACACGGACTGTAATTTTTCAATGATGTTTTGTCCTGCGAAAATAAAGCCGTTTAAGCCATTGGCTAACCATGCTTCTTCTTCGTCTTTAAATTTGCCTGCTACATCTACAAGCACATTCGCTGGTTTCTCAGCTAAAATGGCCGATACCAATGCTTTTGTATCATCATCACTGCCTGCAATCACTATATACTTAGCCTCTGTTGCCTTCAGCCAAGCTACTGCCTCTTCTACAGTTGTCACTGGCTCACTTTTTTCTGGTACAAGCCCAACTGTGTTTAAGAAGCCCGCTACAAAATCTGCGCGTGGTTTAGAGCTTTTTAGTGATCCTAATGCTAAAATACCTGTTTTCACATTTGCTGCTGTCATGTCTGCACGTAAATCCTCAAATGGAGCAGCAATACGCTTAATATCAGCAAATAATGGATTTGTATCCTGTTCAAGGATATCAGCTGGATTAGCATAAATATTCGTTCCAATTAATGATTGCTTACGTGTTTGGGCAGCTTTGATGCGTTTTTGATAGGATGCTTCCACTTCTTCTGCAAGCTTGCCAGAGGCTGTATATTCATCGATACCGCCAGCTGCCTGAATGTCTAAAAATAGTACCCATGCTTCTTTCACAAAATCTGCTGTTAACGACTCGATAAAGTAAGAGCCCCCTGCTGGATCTTTTACTTTTAAGACATTTGTTTCTTCTCTTAAAATTAATGATACATTACGAGCGATACGAATGGATTGATCCGTAGGCTTTGTTAACACATCATGTGGATGAACCGTAAAGAGATCAGCCCCACCGATTAAACCAGAAAGCGCTTCATTTGAAGAGCGTAATAAATTTACATACACATCTAATTTAGAAAAGCTTCTTAATGATGTTTCAGCAACAGTAGGGATTTTGATATGATCTGTTACGCCATAAGCGGATGAGAACGCTTTCCAAAGTACTTTAAAAGCACGTAGCTTTGCAATCTCCGTAAAGAATTGTGTATCAATGGCAAATGATACAAAGAATTTCTTCGAGAACGCTTCAAAGCTTTCTTCTTGTTCTGCAGATTTGGCTGCTAATGCAAGTGCATAGGCTAATTCTTGTACAGCGTTAGCACCTTCATTATGATAAACTGTTGTGTCTGCACTGACTGAGCGCACGTTCGGAAATGCAGTCAAAGTGATAGGGTCTTTTGAAATAATGTAACCTTTAATGGCTTCTTGTTGATCTACTGGAATGTTGTCGAATACTGCTAATAATGGGTCTTTTGAATTTTCAACAGTAATTTTAAACGAATATTCTGAGAAATATGATGCTAATTTGACCAATACTTCTTCTGTCCAAGCAAAGCTCACTCGGCTATCAATCGTAATAACTTCATTGCCTCGAGCTAGACTATCCTCAAGCTGTGCAAAAAAAGCTTCGCTTGAATCAGCGTGAATTTGTTGTGCCACCTGAAATACTTGATCATTTTGTAGGGAACGGATTGTGGCAACTTGTAAATCAAGCTCTTCTCCAAGCTTAGCTACTAAACTTTCTTGCGTGTAAAGTGGCTGTAGTGTAACACCTTCATTTGTTTTTGTGAATAGTGACTCAAATGGTTTCCCTTTTAAAGCTTTGATTGCTGCATCTTGCCAGTCTGAATAGGCTGGTATTTCAAATTCAATATTTTTCATGTTGTTTGACATGCGGACGCTTAATCAGCTTCCCCCCTTAGTAGTTTCTATTTGTTATTCTACATGACAAATTGCGACTCGAAAAGCATAAAAAAAATCGGAAACCCTTATACAGCAGGTTTCCGACAAGTCATCAGTAGACTGACGTTGAAGATTTATTTGTATTTTCGAGTATTTCTTTTACTCTATTTAGGAATTTACCACAGACAAGTCCATCAAGCACACGATGATCTAATGATAAACATAAATTCACAATATCACGTGCAGCAAACATTCCACCTGGTAAAACAACAGGTTTTTTTACAATACTTTCCACTTGCAGGATCGCTGCTTGTGGGTAATTGATGATGCCCATTGATTGAACAGAGCCAAATGCACCTGTATTATTCACTGTAAATGTACCACCAGTAATGTCATCCATTGCTAATTTTCCTGTACGAACTTTGATAGCCAGTTCATTGATTTCTTTCGCAATTCCTTTAATGGATTTTTCATCTGCATGTTTTATAACAGGTACAAATAAGGCATCATCCGTTGCTACTGCAATCGAAATATTGATGTCATGCTTTTGAATGATTTTATCTTCCGCCCACATCGAATTCAGCATTGGGAATTCCTTTAAAGCTTGAGCAACCGCTTTTACAAAGAAGGCGAAATATGTAAGATTAAAGCCTTCTTTTTGCTTAAATTCATTCTTTAAGCTATCACGATAAGTCACTAAATCTGTTACATCCACTTCCATCATCATCCAAGCATGCGGCGCTTCATGTACACTTTTCACCATATTATTCGCAATGGCACGACGGATCTTCGTCACTGGAATTTCGATATCTCCTGGATGAATAGGTTGTACAGGTGCAGCTGCTTTTTCCACTTGTTGCTGTGGTGCTGGAGCTGCTGATGTCGTTTGAACGGTTGGAGCTGCTTGTGCTACATCATTTGCCGTTGGGATATTACCTGTTTCAATTAGCTTTAACAGGTCTTTTCGTGTAATACGACCACCCTCGCCAGTACCTGTTACAAGGTCTAAAGCTATATCATGCTCCTGCGCAAGTCGAAGAACAGCTGGTGAATAACGTACTTTACCCGTACGTGCCTCTTTTGGTGCAGATACTGGAGCCGCTACCTGCTGTGGTGCCTCCTGTTTCTTTTGAACACCTGCATTTAAAATAGCCGTACTTACCGCTGATTTTTTTTCAGGTGGCGGTGCTGGTAATTCACCTTCTCCCGCTATTTCAATCGAGCAAACGACTGCTCCAACTGGTAATGTCTGACCTTCTTGCGCAAGAAGCTCCGTGATAACCCCTTCAAATGATGACGGGATTTCAGCATTTACTTTATCTGTAACAACCTCTGCTAATGGATCATATTTTTTAACTGTATCTCCAGGCTTTACAAGCCATTTTTCAATTGTACCTTCTGTTACACTTTCGCCGAGCTGTGGCATTGTAATATTTTGAACCGACATCCTTTATTCCTCCCATCAAATAAGCCTAGGCGTCATTGTACCTGATGTAGCGCTAAAAACATTAAACGTAGATAGGCATATAGACAGATTTTGACTTTCATATGTGCAAAGTCAAAATCTGTTGTTCCGTCTGAGGCTTTTATATTTTCATTCAGCCTTGTTGTGATCTATTAGAACGCAGCAAGTTCTCGCATAGCACGTTCCACTTTATCAGGATTAATCATAAAATATTTTTCCATCGTTGGTGCATACGGCATGGCTGGCACATCAGGTCCCGCTAGACGTTGAATTGGTGCATCAAGCTCAAATAAACAATGTTCCGCAATAATTGCAGCAACCTCACTCATGATACTACCTTCTTTATTATCCTCTGTGACAAGCAATACTTTACCTGTCTTACTTGCAGCCTCAATAATCGCTTCTTTATCCAGAGGGTAAACTGTACGCAAATCAAGGATATGAGCAGAAATACCATCCGCAGCTAGGCGTTCTGCCGCTTGTAGAGCAAAGTGGACTGCTAAACCATAGGTAATGACTGTCACGTCATCTCCTTCACGTTTTACATCTGCTTTACCAATTGGCAATGTGTAATCATCTAGTGGTACTTCCCCTTTAATTAAACGATAGGCACGTTTATGTTCGAAAAATAATACCGGATCTTCATCACGAATAGCAGCTTTCAGTAAACCTTTTGCATCATACGGTGTTGATGGAATGACAATTTTCAAACCAGGTGTACCAGCAAAAAGTGCTTCAACAGATTGTGAATGATAAAGTGCCCCGTGAATACCTCCGCCAAAAGGTGCGCGGATGACCATTGGACAAGTCCAGTCATTATTAGAACGGTAACGTATTTTGGCTGCCTCTGAGACGATTTGATTGACAGCTGGCATAATAAAATCAGCAAATTGCATTTCAGCAATCGGACGCATACCGTACATTGCAGCACCGATACCTACACCGGCTATTGCACTTTCTGCAAGAGGTGTATCAAGCACGCGGTATTCACCAAATTGATCGTATAGTCCCGTAGTGGCTTTGAATACACCGCCTTTACGACCTACGTCCTCACCTAAAATGAAAACTCGTTCGTCACGTTCCATCTCTTCTTTCATTGCTAATGTAATCGCATCAATATAAGACATTACTGCCATTACATGTCACCTCCGTCCACTGGTGCATAAACATATTTAAGTGCATGCTCTGGTTGTGCATATGGAGCCGCTTCAGCATAATCAGTTGCTTCATTTACTTCTGCCATAACACGCTCTTCGATTTCAGTACGTATCGCGTCAGTCATCACGCCAGCATCCATTAAATACTTTTCAAATAATACAATCGGATCCTTTGCTTTGCCTTCTGCAATATCTTCAGCCGTACGGTATTGACGGTCATCATCATCTGAAGAATGGGCTGTTAAACGATATGTTACCGTTTCGATTAAGCTTGGACCTTCCCCATTACGTGCACGATCTGCAGCCTCTTTTACCACTTTATATACTTGTAACGGATTTTTCCCATCCACGGTCACTCCTGGCATTCCGTAGCCAATCCCACGATCAGATACTTTTGCACAGCCAAGTTGACGCTCTACTGGCACAGAAATCGCATATTGATTGTTTTCTACCATAATAATGACTGGTAGCTTATGCACACCTGCAAAGTTCGCTCCTTCATGGAAGTCTCCTTGGTTGGATGAACCTTCACCAAGCGTAACGAAAGAAACAAAATCTTCTTTTTGTAGACGTCCTGCAAGTGCAACGCCCACTGCGTGTGGAACTTGAGTCGTAACAGGTGATGAACCTGTTAAAATACGATTTTTCTTTTGACCAAAGTGGCCTGGCATTTGACGACCCCCAGAGTTTGGATCTTCTGCTTTAGCAAACGCAGATAGCATCAGTTCTCTTGGTGTCATACCAAAATGTAAAACAACACCCATATCACGATAATAAGGTGCAATATAATCCTTACTTTTATCAAGTGCAAAGGCTGCTCCAACCTGTGCCGCCTCCTGACCTTGACAGGAAATTACAAACGGAATTTTACCAGAACGGTTTAATAACCACATACGCTCATCTAGTCTTCTAGCCATTAACATTGTTTCGAACATAGCAAGTACATCTTCATTTGACAAACCTAAATCTTCATGTTTGATTTGAACATCTTGCATACGAACACCCCTTTCGTATTATAGAGAAATAACTATCTTATCCTATATCCCCACATTTGGATATGTTAGTTATGAAATTCAGAAAATTAAAAATGGATAGCGCGATCATCCACAGCTAGAGCAGATTCCACTAACACCTCATTTAAGGATGGATGTGGATGAATTGCCTGACTAATTTCCCATGGTGTTGCATCTAACACTTTTGCTAAGGATGCTTCACCAATTAAATCGGTTACATGAGGCCCTACCATATGAATACCCAAAATATCATCTGTTTCTTCATCAGCAATAATTTTGACAAAGCCTTCTGTCTCTCCATTTACTAATGCTTTACCAATGGCCTTAAACGGGAATTTACCAATCTTTAATGAAAATCCTTGTTCTTTAGCAGCACTTTCTGTTAATCCAATGCTAGCAACCTCTGGATAGGAATAAACACATTTCGGTACTTTTAGTGCATCCAATGCCTCTGTTTTCCCTGTTGCTATATGCTCAATAGCTGAAAGCCCCTCATGAGAAGCAACATGCGCTAATTGTAAGCCACCAATCACATCTCCTATGGCATACATATGAGACTCTTTCGTTTGATAGGAACCATTCACCTTAATAAAGCCATTTTCCACTTCAATCTCTGTATTTTCTAGACCAATACCTTGCGTATTCGCCTCACGTCCTACACAAAGTAATAGTTTATCAGCCTCAAAAACTTCTTCTTTGTCATTGACTTGCGCAGAAATGAAAACGTTATCATTTTCAATTTTGAATGTATTTGTATCTAAGCGAGCATTCGTAACAATACGAACTCCTCGTTTCTCAAGTTGTTTCGTCACTTCTTTAACGATGTCCGCATCTTCAGCTGGTAAAATGGATGGACCATATTCTACCACTGTTACATATACACCAAAATCGCATAGCATAGATGCCCACTCAATTCCAATAACACCACCACCAACGATTAGCAGTGACTTTGGTAAACTTTCTAACTGTAATGCGTGGTCTGAATTCAGCACATATTGCCCATCTATCGTTAACCCTGCCATACCACGAGGCTTTGAGCCCGTTGCAATGACAACATTCGTAGGCACAAGCATTTCATTTTCATCGCCATTGGACATTTCTACAGATATTGTACCAGGCATAGGTGAGAAAATAGATGGACCCAAAATTCGCCCTGTACCATGATAAACATCTATTTTGCCTTTTTTCATCAGTGTATTCACACCCTGGCTTAATTGCTCAACGATTGCTTGTTTCCTAGCTTGAACTTTGTCAAATTGTAATGTCACACCTTCAATATCGACACCATATTCGCTAGCTGTTTTATTAGCCATACGATATACTTCGGCACTTCGGAGTAAGGCTTTACTTGGAATACAGCCTTTATGCAAGCATGTACCTCCTAAACGTTCACGCTCTACAATGGCTGTTTTTAAGCCTAGCTGAGCAGCTCGGATGGCTGCAACATATCCACCTGTACCTCCACCTAAAATGACAACATCATAATTTTGAGCCATGTTTATTCCCCCTATTGAGAAAAGTGCTAAAGGATTCTATTAAACAATAACCAAGTGATTTTTTTAACAGTCAGTGCTTGTTTTAGAAAAACTTTAGCTTCACTTCATTAAAACCCCAATTTCTTGTTGAAAATAGAAGAAGTCGACAATGCGACTTCTCTTCTTGTATCAACCGTGTAAATTAGCGACCGTGTAAAATATTTTTTTCATTTTTTAAAAATTGGCTGCGAGATTTTGCTACGCGAGCGATACGTTCCTCCGCTAAGCGGTTCGCTGCCACATATGTTGGAATGCCATCTCGTTTTGAAATAGCAAAGATTTTTTCAATACTATCATAAATGCCATCAACGCGTTTCATTGCACGTTCACGATTATAGCCATATAATTCATCCGCAACGTTAATAACACCACCAGCATTGATTACATAATCTGGTGCATAGACAATACCTAATTCATGTAGGTAGTCACCATGACGTGAATCTTTTAATTGGTTATTTGCAGATCCAGCGATCACTTTCGCTTTTAATTGCGGAATTGTTTCATCATTTAAAATTGCCCCTAATGCACAAGGTGAGAAGATATCTA
Organism: Lysinibacillus sp. G01H; assembly: GCF_028872195.1. NCBI lineage: Bacteria > Bacillati > Bacillota > Bacilli > Caryophanales > Bacillaceae > Lysinibacillus > Lysinibacillus sp. G01H. The sequence continues at coordinate 2,907,324 of NZ_CP118397.1, forward strand.
CTTCTTGAGCATAGATTTCATCTGGTGCCACTGCAATCGCGTCGAAGTCATTAACAACACGATCAATAGCTGCCTGATTGATATCTGTTACAACAAGTTTTGCCCCTTCATTATGTAAATACTCGCAAAGCTTGTAAGCTACATTTCCTAGACCCTGTACAGAAACTTTTAATCCTTCTAGTGAGTCTGAACCGAATGCTTCTTTTGCAGCTGCCTTCATACCACGGTAAACACCATAAGCTGTTACTGGAGATGGGTTACCTGAAGAACCGAATGCAGGAGAAATTCCTGTTACATAATTTGTTTCTTCATGGATTAAATCCATATCCGATACTGTTGTACCTACATCTTCAGCTGTAATATAGCGGCCATTTAATCCTTGGATGAAACGACCTAACGCACGGAACATCTCTTCGTTTTTATCTTTAAATGGGTCACCAATAATGACCGTTTTTCCACCGCCAAGGTTTAAACCAGCTGCAGCATTTTTGTAAGTCATTCCTCGTGCTAAACGTAATGCATCTTCAATTGCATTTTCTTCCGACGCATACGTCCACATACGTGCTCCACCTAGTGCTGGTCCAAGTGTTGTATCATGGATAGCGATAACCGCTTTTAACCCTGATGCTTCATCTTGGCAAAATACCAATTGTTCGTAATCATACTTTTCCATATACTTGAAGATTTCCATGAAACTCGCCCCTTTGCTTTGGAAAGTGCATCCCCAAATGCCCATCCAATCAAGTTTTATCTAACAATCTAATCTCCATAGCGTCCTCACTCAGCAAATTCTGAGCTCCTATTCGGTAGTAGGTGTTTAGACCCTAATACTTAAAGAAGAAATTGTTTAGTAATGGATAATATTGCTCCACTTATTTTTACAATACTGACAAATTCACAATTTCGCAACTATTATTACATATTCTTATTTAAGTAAGAATTTTCTAAACATTCTGTTACAATTGCTACTTTCTGTCCTGCCATGTTATTAGCTAAAAATATTATATTGGTTTATACCCTTCCTTGACATTCCCCCATCCACAGGTAAAATTAATCATAGGAATAAGGAGGGGTATACATGGCCCGTTTAGCTGCATTTATTGTAATGCTTATTCCAGGTCTTATGGCTGCAGGTGGCATTAAATTTATGCGTGATACATTATTTGGTAAGCTCATTTCACCATTCCCATTTTTATGGCTGCAATTTGTAGTTGGTGTTATTTTCTTCGTCATAGGCTTTGGGTTTTTCGCTGGATTTTTACTGCATCGCGATCGAAAAAACGGAAAAGTAGCACCACGCTTCCAAAAAAAATAAAAAAAGCTATCCAAATAAGTCATGCAAGACTTACTGGATAGCTCTTTTTATACCCGTTGCTGAGATGTGATGACTTTATCAGGATAATCCGTAATCCAACCAATAACAGAAGGGTGCGGATTGGTTAAAAATGGTTCTGTGCCATCAATAGCATAAAAACGACATGCTTTTTCACTTGTAATGCAGGCCTCCAAGTATCTTGGTTTGTAGTACCTTTTATGCATATGCACACTATCAGCCGCCTTATAATCAGTTAGAAGATCCCATTTTATTTTTTTCGTTGCAATAAGGGCCGTTTCAAATTCAGGTCTATGCTTTTTTACGATCTCTAAAAGCTCATAGTGAAAGGATGAAAAATGACTACCTTTTGGCAGAGCCAAGCCTCGAAGAAAATGAATTAGCCCACTCGTATTGTCCAAGATCGTTGATTTTAATTCAATATTTAACGGCATCTGATGTATATTTGCCCATGCTAAAACTGCCTCAAACGCTGGCATTTTATAGGACGAAAATAGACGTCTCCAAGGCTTGCCAAGTTTAAAGCGCAGAAGCTCCTCCATCGTACAATCACTCACCAATTTATTGGTGCCTACTAACCTCGATAATTGTGGATCATGATACACTACAGGTAATCCATCTTTAGAGAAATGAATATCTAGTTCAATCCCATCAGCACCTAGTTCTAATGCCTTTTCAAAAGCTTGAAAGGTATTCTCTAATGCATAAGCAGAAGCACCTCGATGTGCAAAAACGGGGATAAAAGCTGCCTTAGACATTTAACTCACCAAATTCTAGCAGGAATTTACCATTTGTCATTTTGCTTAATAAAGATGATTTTCTGCCAATTTGAATATAAGTTCCAGGGTGGGCCTCTTTTGTCACAATAATCTCTTCTTTCCCTACATGACGCATTTCATCCATTAATAGTTTTATTTCACGATCTAACGTAATCGCTTCTGCCTTTAATTTTGTTAAGGCTTGCTTTGTTACTTCAAATGACGCTGATTGTTCTTTGGACATTTTATTGAGAAAAGGCAATAAATTTTTCATGCTATTCTCGTGTGCTGAAATCTCTGTTTGCAATTGTTTTAGCTGTGCTGCTTTTTCCTGCATCACGGTGTTATTTTCCTGCTTATTAATACTTTCTATTATTAAATCTGTTCGACGCTCTAATCGGTTTCCTGAAATGGCCGTCACAATCGTATTTTTAGCTACTGCACGTCCCCCAATAATTTTCCCTTTTCGTTCATCCACATATATCGAATGAGCAGAAAGCTGGGACCCTAGTGCATAAAAACCAATATGAATACTATTAGCTGCAAATAAATTTGCTTCATTCACATGTTTAACAAATATATTGCCACCTGCTTCTACCACTGTTGAACCAAGCCCAAAGATGCCACCACGAATATATACATCACCCTCAATGGATTTAATAAGCTTAGCACCGCTTACACCCTCAGCCCCTTCAATGGAAATATCGCCAGTCGCAATAACTGTATAGCCATTTGTTACTGTACCTTTAATACTAAGTGAACCATTAAATTCAAGGTTTCCTGTTTCTACTCCAACATCACCATTTATAGGAAGGTGCCTGTTTACACCAATCATGCCTTTGACATCATCTAAAACACCAGCAATTTTCGAGCGAATGACGATTTTTCCGTCTTCTTCCACTTCATAGGCAGATTTTGTATCATATTTGATAGGATAATCTCGACCAGGTACAGCAGCAACTTCTTGACCTAGCACATTTTTCCCCGGTTTACCTAATGTAGCAGGGATCTTTTCACCTAGCCAAGAGCCTTCTGAAATTTCCGAAATAAAATTCATATCATAGTAATCCGCTTTACCGTCTTCACGAATGACTGGCTTTCTCTCGGGTTTAGGTAAATATGTAATTTGTGCATCTATTCCTGCTATAGGTTGCTCGCCTTGAGCAATTAAGAATGCTTTTCCTGGCTCAGCCTTCAATATATCAAAATCTAATATGCCGTGTATAATTCCATTATCATTGAGTGTTTCTCGGATTTGTTGTGTTAATTTTTCTTTATTATTTTGAATATAATCATGCGTTTCATATATAAAAACAGAGGCTGACATCTTATCACGTGCCACTTCTGCTTCAATGTTCGGAAGCCAGCGTCCAATTTCAACAGGATTGGTATTCTGGGTTGATAACACATTTTTTAAAATTGAAAAATTAGATAATTTCAGTCGTGGATGACTACGTAGGATGCTATCAAATTCTTTTAATGGGAAACCTGCGCTAAAAGTAAGCATAAATACCTTGCCATTTTCCTCAGAAATTTCGAAGTTTTCATTTCGAACTAGAATCAAGCTACCTCCTCCTTCCCTCTATATGTAAGTATATACAATCCACTTACATTTGTTTAGAGACCATTGTCACTACCGAGAAAGAAAATAGTACCACTTAATCATTAAAATATAAGACAATATTTTATTTTTTCTAAAAGAATGTATATATTTAATACTAGTAAATTGTTTGTTTTTGAGCTTTTTTATTAAAATTACCGATAAATTCAAAGTAATTCCATCATGCTATTTTGAATAAATCATCTTCCAAGTACAGGTATCAAGTGGCGCTTCCCACTAAACTATAGGTCTTTATAGGTCTTTTTAACTAATGTCGTATTGATATTACTTTCAATTTGGAAAGTAGATCCTAGTTGTATCAATTGCTGTCGATTCATATATTGCATACTTATTTTACCATCGAATACTAAACGCACCTCAAATAGCTCATCTGTTATCTGTGTGATTTCCAGTGAATTCATTCCCTCTAATTGGAAATTTATACTTTTTATTGTGATCACCCACTTATAAGTTTGTGAAAAGGTCTCAAATTATTCAACTTTAGAATATGACTTTAAATTCACTATTCATGTATATATCGTGTATTTTTAGCTGATTTAGACGTTCTTTTAACGCTTTCAATATTAAAGATCAGCCACAGAAATTTCCACAGTATTTGTTCAAGTAACAAAAAAAGCGCCCCTTTAAACAATAAGATTTAAAAAGGCGCTATACTATGCGAAGTATAATTGCTGTATATGTTAATGATATATATCGGTACTAGCTAGCCATCATATCGATACGAATTTTATCTGCGATCATAGCGATGAATTCGCTATTTGTTGGTTTGGATTTCAAGTGATGGACTGTATAGCCAAACATTGACGAAATGGATTCATAATTGCCACGATTCCAGGCTACCTCGATGGCGTGACGAATCGCACGTTCTACACGGGATGGTGTCGTATTAAATTTTTTGGCGATTTCTGGATATAAAATTTTTGTCACAGATCCTAATAATTCAATATCCTCAAAGACCATTTGAATGGCTTCACGCAAATAGGAGTAGCCTTTAATATGTGCAGGTACACCGATTTCTTTAATGATGGCTGTAATCGTGCTGTCTAATTGATGCTGATTTAATTTTTGAGGTACTGTCGGTTGTAATACGCTTGTCTTTTTCGGAAGTGTCGCCTTCTGTCCAGCACAATGTAAAATCTTTTGTACCAATTGGTCGAATTCAAAGGGCTTTAGCATGAAATAAGAAGCTCCTAGATCCACCGCCTGTTTCATGACATCCTCTTGGCCAAAAGCCGTTAGCATAATGACTTGAATTGATGACATTTTTTCATTTTGATACATGGACTCTAATACAGCTAAACCGTCAAGATGAGGCATTATTATATCTAGAAGTAAAATATCTGGTGTAAATTCCTCAAGCATTTGTAGACATACTTTTCCATTTGAAGCAGTTGCAATAATTTCTATTTCGGCATGTCCTTGAAAATACTGCTCCATTGTTTTTAATAACTCACGATTATCATCTGCAATCGCTACTTTTACCTTTGTCATTTTCAATTCCTCCTTCTGGACTTGCTTTGAACACCTCAAAGCGATAACCTAAACCCCTAAATGCCGTTTTTGGCACACTGTGGAATTTTCGACATTTTTGTTTTAAAAACCTTTTCTATTTCCAAAAATGAGTATGTAGTCCGATACTTTCTTTTAATATCGACAAGTTACGCTAAATGACGCGACTTGTCGAATGCTCTTATAACTTATTTTAGATAAATTTAGTAGATAAAACTACAGTTTTTTTAAATATCATGCCTTCTTCAGGAAATTATCGGAAATACATGTTGGTTTCGATGAAATAAGGGTAAAAAATCCGTGTAGTTTCCCGCGGCTTTTGTCCTGCCTGGGGAAATTTAAACGGATTTTTACCTTTCATACCTTTTTATGAAGACCTTCTTAACATTTCCGCTACTGTTAGCGCTGCACCTTTTTTCGGCTCCTCCACAAACATATGTGTCACAGCTCCGACAAAACGACCGTCTTGGATAATAGGACTGCCACTCATTCCCTGCAAAATGCCACCTGTTTTTTCAATGAGCTTCTCGTCAGATACTATAAATTCAAGGCGTTCATTTTCCACTTTGGTAATTTCTATTGAAAAGGTTTCCACCTTACTGCCTTCAATGGCTGTATAGATTTCAGCTTTCCCCGTTTTTATATCTTTTTCATGCATAATTTCTATCGCTTTGGGTAATCTTTGTTGATAACCGTCTTCCCAGCGGCCAAAAATACCATAAATAGTATTTTTATCTATACTACCTAGACGTTCTTGATGTTTTTCAATGGAGGAAATTTTATAGCCTGGTTGGCCTGGTGTGCTTTTTCGGATTTGCTGAATAGAAGCTAAAAAAATGGAGCCAGCTCTAAAAACAGGGGCTTCTTGTAGGGTTGAATCGACAATTTGATGACCTAGTGCACCGTAATTTTTTGTCTCTGGATCAATATAAGTCAGTGTTCCTACTCCATCTGTTTCATCTTTTAAAAAGGAAATGACATGCTCTGCTTCTTGGTTTTGTAATTCCAATGTAATTTGTTGGCCTTCACTATTGATCGTCCATTTCTGTTGGCCATCTTTTGCCACAGCCTGCTTGGCATCAGCAAGGGATTTTACTGGTATATCGTTTATTTTTTCAATAACTGCGCCTCCTTTCATCCACTGATTGGAAGCTAACAGTACATCGTGTGCGACAAATACATGTGACAATTGAAGTTGAATTCCAATTGCTTCGCCCATCGGTATAAGCTTTTTGGCGGCTAAAGCTTGTATAGGCATCACTAATAAAAAGATGAGCATAGGCAAAATGACTAATTGACGCCAATGACGATTCATACGACACCTCCTTTTCATTTTTGTCTTTTTACTATGTGTTGTTGTGACGTTCTTATAAGCGGTAAATATTTGCGCAAAATGAAAAAAGCCAGAAACAGCTGAAACTGTTTCTGGAATAATGGTTAACGCATTTGTTTTTTTCGTTCATCTGCCATTTTTAAAAGCTCCGTGGCATGCTGTAGTGTCAAAGCTGTAATTTCAGTTCCAGACATCATACGGCTAACTTCCTCTATACGAGCATCTTGATCAATTTCTGATAAGGAAGTAAACGTTCGATCATGTTCGACTTCTTTTTTGATGAAGTAATGATGATCAGCCATCGCTGCAACTTGAGGTAAATGTGAAATACATAAAACTTGAGAATTAACAGAAATTGCGGCAATTTTCTCTGCAATCGCTTGCGCAACACGACCACTGACACCTGTATCCACCTCATCAAATATAATGGAAGTAATTCCATTGGAAGAAGAGAAAATGGTTTTCAATGCTAGCATCATTCGTGATAACTCTCCGCCTGATGCAATTTTCGGTAAAGACTTTGGTGGCTCCCCAACGTTTGTGGAAATGTAGAAGATAATTTGATCTTTCCCATTTGCGTCGAAATAGGGTAATTCATCGAAATTGACAATAAATTTTGCTTTTTCCATATGTAATTCACGTAGCTCTGCCATAATTGCTTCACTCAATTGTTGGGCTGCAGCTTTACGTACAGTTGAAAGTTCACTAGCCAGCTCATTGAGTACAGCTTCCATCTCTAACACACGTCGTTCTTTCACCTGCAAAATCTCATCACGATTCAACAGCTCATTTAACTCGTTTTTAATTTTTTCATAATAAGCCAAGATCTCTTCCACTGTCGAACCATATTTGCGTTTTAAAGTTTGCAACAACGCTAATCGCTGCTCAACCTCGTTTAAACGCGCAGGGTCAAATTCTAATTCATCTAACACATTTTTGACCTGATAGGCTGCATCCTGTAATGCATAAAACGCAGTTGTAACTGCCTCAGATGATTCTTTGAATTGCTCATCAACCGTTGCAGCATCTTCTAAAGCACCCATTGCCGTTCCGATCCAATCAAGCCCTTTTGTTTCACCTTGAATGGCTTCATAGGCTGCACTAGAGCGTTCAAAAATTTTATTAAAATTCATCAGACGACGGCGTTCGTCTAGAAGCTCGTCTTCCTCACCTAACTTTAAATTAGCTTCGTCCAACTCTTTAATTTGAAATTGATACAAATCGATACGTTGTGCCATCAACTGCTCATCAATGGATATCGAAGCTAAGTCTTTTTTGAGCAAACGGTATTCATCGTATTGCGCTCGATAGGTTTTTTGAATCGGCGACAACTCTTCTTCTGCAAATTGATCAAGCAAATTGATGTGCTGCTTTTCATCCATTAGCTCTTGATTTTCATGTTGGCCATGAATATCAATGAGACTTGCCCCAATGTCTCTTAGTACCGATAAAGGCACAAGCTTACCATTCACTCGGCAAATACTTTTACCAGTATCATTCAAATCTCGACGTAAAATAATTGTATCTTCTTCTATTTCAATGCCTGCTTCTTCTAACTTTTTCAGAACAGGATGAACTGAACTCGAAATTTGAAATAAGCCACCCAATTCTGCTTTTCTTGCGCCATGACGAATAAATTCAGTGTTACCTCGTCCACCTGCAAGTAAATGCACCGCATCAATGATAATGGATTTTCCGGCACCTGTTTCCCCAGTGAGAACTGTTAAGCCTTCTAAAAAGCTGACAGTCAAATCCTCAATGATGGCAAAGTTTCGAATACTAAGCTCTCTTAACACAAATTGTCACCTCTAAATCAAATTAACCATTTTTTATAGCATGTCTAATAAACGATTTTTTGTATTTTCACGCTCATTTTCATTTCGACAAATAATTAAAATGGTATCATCTCCAGAAATTGTACCTAAAATTTCCGGCCAATCTAAATGGTCAAGTAAGGAAGCAATGGCATTCGCATTCCCTGGAAGAGCTTTCATGACTAAAAAATGTGATGCCCCATCAATACTTACAAAAGCATCCGCTAATGCACGATGTAATTTTTGGACTGGATTGAAACGTTGATCTGCGGGTAGGCTATATTTATAGCGCCCATCCTGTAATGGTACTTTTACTAAATGAAGCTCTTTTATATCTCGTGATACTGTAGCTTGTGTCACATTATAGCCTGCTTCTTTTAAAAAATCGACTAAATCATCTTGTGTTTCAATTTCATGATTGGCGATAATATCCCGAATCCGTATATGTCGTTGTCCTTTATTCAACGAAATCACCTCTTATAAATAATTGTATATGTGTATAATCACACTACCATTTTCCACAAAAAAGCACAAGAAAAAACACGGCTCTATAAGCGAGCACGTGTTATTTTAAAGTATTATGCGCTTCTTCAACGAGTGCATTAAAAGCTGTATATGCAGGTAGCACTTCTTGTCCAATAGGATTCACTAAATGGAATAAAAATTCAATATTCCCTTCTCCACCTGTGATTGGAGAGAACGAAGCATCTTTTACTACAAAACCAATATCAGTTGCCATTGCAGCTGTTTTTTCCAAAACTTCTAAATGTACTTTTTTATCACGCACAATTCCTTTTTTACCTACTTTATCTTTCCCAGCTTCAAACTGAGGCTTCACCAAAGCCATAACATCCCCGCCTGGCAGCAATAATGTTTTTAATACCGGTAAAATCAGTGATAACGAAATAAAGCTAACATCGATTGTTGCAAAATCAGGTAAACCTTCTGATAAATCGGCTGCCGTTGTATAGCGAAAATTCGTTTTCTCCATTACTGTCACTCGTTCATCTGAGCGAATTTTCCATGCTAATTGGTTTGAACCAACATCTAGTGCATAGCAATGTCTTGCTCCATGTTGTAAGGCACAATCTGTAAAGCCACCTGTAGAGGAGCCAATGTCAAGCATTAGCTTCCCTTCTACAGACATATCAAAAATTTGTAGCGCCTTTTCTAATTTAAGGCCTCCACGACTCACATATTTTAAATCTGAGCCCTTTACTTGTAGCGGTGCATCGACGGCAATTTTCTCGCCTGCCTTATCAATTCGTATTTCATTTGAAAAGACAAGGCCTGCCATAATGGACCGTTTTGCTTTTTCTCTTGTTTCACATAGTCCACGCTCTACAAGTAAAATATCTACTCGTTCTTTTGGTTGTTTTGTCATTATTTATTCAAACCCACTTGCTGTTTTTGTTGAAGTAATACGTGCATACGTGCAACCGTATCTTCTGCTGTCATATGAATTTCTGCGAGTAGCTGATCTACGTTGCCATGCTCAATATATTGATCTGGGATGCCCATTCGATCAACTAACGCATTTAAATAGCCGTGGTCATGAGCAAACTCTAATACACCACTACCAAACCCACCCTGTAGAACAGCTTCTTCAATTGTTAAAATCGGTTTTTGACTAGATAATATACGATGTAGCATATCCTCATCCATCGGTTTGATAAAGCGAGCATTGACCACTTCAATATCGATTCCTTGTTGCGCTAGCATTTCAGCAGCAGCCATTGCCATTGGAATCGTTGTTCCAAATGTCAAAATAGATGCGTCTTTGCCCTCACGTAAAACTTCCCAGCTACCAATTGGTAAAGCTATCAGCTCATCATCTAATGGCACACCCATTCCATTACCACGTGGATAACGAAGTGCAATTGGACCACCATCATAATCAATCGCTGTTTTTACCATATGTTGCCCTTCATTCTCATCCTTTGGCATCATGATTGTCATGTTTGGAATATGACGAAGGAAAGCAATATCAAATACACCTTGATGTGTTTCCCCATCTGCTCCCACTAAACCAGCCCGATCAATACCAATAAAGACATTTAAATTCGGGCGAGCAATATCATGCAAAACTTGGTCATATGCACGTTGCAGGAACGTAGAATAAATCGCTAAAAATGGTTTCATCTTTTGCGTAGCTAATCCTGCAGCCATCGTTGCCGCATGTTGCTCCGCAATCCCTACATCAAAGAAACGATTTGGGAAGTCCTGTTGAATACCTTGTAGCTTTGAACCTACAGGCATGGCAGGTGTAATCGTTACCACTCGCTCATTTTCATGAGCAATTTTACGAACCGTCTCAGCAATTAAACTACTCCAAGCGGGTCCAGTAGTCTCAGACTTCACAAAGGCACCATTTTCAATTTTATAAGGACCTGTTCCATGCCAATTCCCAATTGTATCATCCTCGGCTGGCTTATAGCCCTTTCCTTTTTTCGTAATCACATGAACAAGGACTGGCCCTTTTACTTTTTTCGCGTGTGATAATGTCATTTCAAGCGCTTCAAAATCATGTCCATCAATTGGACCAAGATATTTAAAACCTAGCTCCTCAAAAAACACACCAGATACTACTAAATATTTTAAGCTATCCTTTACGCGTTCAACAGTAGAGGCAAGCTTTCCACCTAATACTGGAATCTTATTAATAAGTGACTCCAGCTCTTCCTTGGCTTTTGAGTATTCCTTGGCTGTACGTAGACGACCTAAAACATTGTGTAATGCGCCAACATTTGGTGCAATCGACATTTCATTATCATTGAGGATGACAATCATATTTGTTTTTGCATGGCCAATATGATTTAATGCCTCAAGTGCCATACCCCCTGTTAAAGCCCCATCTCCAATAATAGGGATAACAAAGTTGTTTTCTTTTTTTATATCACGTGCTGCTGCCATACCCATGGCTGCTGATAAAGATGTCGAGCTATGACCTGTTTCCCACTCATCATGTTCACTCTCCACGCGCTTCGGGAATCCACAAAGCCCTTTGAACTGACGTAGTGTGTCAAATTGACTCGCACGACCTGTTAAAATTTTATGCACGTAAGCTTGGTGGCCAACATCCCACAAAAACTTATCTTTAGGACTGTCAAACATTTTATGCAGCATCATCGTTAACTCAACTACGCCTAAATTCGGCCCGATATGCCCACCTGTGACAGAACATTTTTCGATTAAGAAGGTACGAATTTCTTGGGCAAGCTGCTCAAGCTCCTTCTTATTTAAGTTTTTTAAAAAGGATGGACTAGTTATTTTATTTAAATCCACCTTTCTCACACACCTTTTCAATAAAATATTCACCGCAATTGTGTTTCCACCATTATAGCAGTGTTATCAATATGCTAAAAGTACGAACACTTCATTGTTTACATATTGCAAACGTTCCCACCTATTCTAGCATATTCTTTTCCTTCAACGCCTTGATTTTCTCTTAGTTTTTACGATGAACGATATAAGCAGCAAAGTCACGTAATAGGCTGACATCTATTGGTAATTGATCGAGTGCGTTAATGGCATGTTGATAATGCTCAGCAAGCTTTTCTTTCGCTCCCTCTAGGGTTAAGAGGGCTGGATAAGTGCTTTTATCACTAGCGACATCTTTTCCAGCTGTTTTTCCTAGTTCTTCAGTCGTTCCCTCAATATCTAAAATATCGTCTTGAATTTGGAAAGCTAAACCAATATGATGCGCATATTCTTTCAATGTAGCACGGTCTTGTGCTGATACATCTGCAAGTACGGCTCCCGCTTCAATACTAAAACGCAATAAAGCACCTGTTTTATTGACATGGACTTGTTCCAATTCAGCTAAATTAAGCTGACGTTGCTCCCCTTCCATATCTAGTACTTGACCACCAACCATGCCTTCTGCACCTGCTGCAATGCTTAGCAATTGGACAAGTTCAATACGCTTTTCAGCAGAGATATCCATGCGAGCTAAAATGCCAAATGCCAGTGTGTTTAATGCATCACCAGCAAGCGTAGCCAGCGCTTCTCCATAAACTTTATGATTTGTTGGCTTGCCTCTTCTGAAATCATCATTATCCATGCTTGGTAGATCATCATGGATTAAAGAATACGTATGAATGATTTCAATGACCGAACCGACAATCAAACCGTCCTGAAGATTTTCACGGTAAAGCTCTAGTACCGCTAACACAAAAAGCGGACGAATTCGTTTACCCCCTGCCTTTAATGAATAAAGCATAGATTCCTTTAAATCTGCTGGTGCATCAATTTGTTCAACAAGCGAAAACATCGTCTCTTCAATTTGTGGTGTATTGCTTTCAATAAAGTACTTTAATGGCTCATTCATTTCCTAATTCTCTCCCTTTAGTGGATCAAATGCTGTTGTTTCACCAGTCTCTTGGACAATTGATACAAGCTGCTCCTCAGCATGTTGCAACTTACTATGGCAAAACTTTGATAGCTCCATTCCTTGCTTGTATAAATCAATCGCATTTTCCAATGGCACATCACCCTGTTCTAACTGGCGAACGATTTCTTCTAGTGCCGTCATGGCTTCTGCAAATGTTTGTTGTTTTTCAGTCACAACAATTCCCCCTCATTCTTTGGCAAGATATTCGTCACTTTAGCCACAACCTTTCCATCATGGAAGGTCAATGTCAGTTGATCTTGCTTTTGCACCTCAGTGGATGATTTGATCATTTGCTGATCTTTATATGCTACTGTAAATCCTCTTGTTAGAATAGACAGTGGATTTAAAGCTTCTAATGTTCTAACGGTTGACTCAAATTGTTGTTGCTGTTTTGCCACATAATACGTTGTAGCACGTGATAATTGTTGGATCCGCGCTTCAAGCTCTCTCTGATGAAAAGCAAGTGCCTTTTTGGGTGAATGTTGCTCCACCGTACTATGTAATTGTTGAAGTTGGGTAGCTTTTTTCATCAAGCTCATTTGCATTGCTGCCTGTAATCCTGACTCAAGCTGTGCCAATCTTTCTGTAAAAGGTCGATAAAGTCTTTCTGGCATTGACAATGGATAAGACTGTTGGAGCTTATTTAGACGTTGTCGCTCTGCCATAAGTTGCGACCTAACCATTTGATGAAGCTGTGATTTCTGCGTAAGCACTCGTTGGTAGAGATCCGCCTGATCTGGCACAGCCATCTCAGCAGCAGCTGTTGGAGTAGGTGCACGTAAATCGGCGACATAATCGGCGATCGTTGTATCTGTTTCATGGCCAACCGCACTTATAATAGGGATTCTGCTTTCAAAAATAGCTCTTGCCACAATTTCTTCATTAAAAGCCCATAAATCCTCGATGGAGCCTCCTCCTCGCCCGACAATCAACACATCACAGCTTGCCTCTTGATTAGCCCGTTGAATATTTTGCACAATATTCGGTGCAGCCTGAGCTCCTTGTACTAGGGTTGGATAAATCAAAATTTCAGCAAGTGGGTAACGCCTCTTTAAGGTTGTACAAATATCCCGTATAGCTGCACCAGTTGTTGATGTGAGCACACCAATTTTTTCAGGAAATTTTGGTATCGGTTGTTTCCACTCAGGTTTAAAAAGACCTTCTTTTTGTAATTGCTCTTTTAATTGATTGAAGGCAACAAATAAGCTACCAATGCCGTCCGGTTGCATTTCCTGTACATATAGCTGATAGGTTCCATAGCCTTCGTAAACGTTTACATCCCCTCGGATAAATACTTGCATACCTTCCTTTGGTTCAAACGCTAATTTCGTAGCCGCTGTTTTAAACATCGTCGCAGCTATTCGGGCACCATCATCCTTTAATGTAAAGTAAATATGGCCGGATTGATGAATTTTCACATTCGATAATTCACCTTTTACATACACTTCACGCAAATGTGGATCTGCATCGAATTTTCGTTTAATATATTTTGTTAACGCCTTTACTGTTAAATAAGAAGCAGAGGACATGTTTTCGGCTCCTTTACTAAAATCAAGTTTTTCACAAAACTACACCTATCATAACATTTTTTGCAGTCGTTGACGTGCCAAAATGCAGTTTCGGTAGAAAAAATGACTGTCTTTCTTCTATCGAAAAACAACTATAACACATTCCTACACGTTCTCACTATTAGAAACCGTATATTATGACAAATAACAAACAAAGCCTCATAACTTCATACGTTATGAGACTTTATATTTTAATAGAATAGTAATAAAAGAGTTCCTACGATAAAACAATAATACGTAAAGTAGCTAAGTTTGCCACTTTTCATAATGCCCATAAACCAACGCATCGCAAAATAAGTCATAATGAGTGTTGCCAAGAAAGTGGCAGCATATGGAAGAGCTAAGGCATCTTTATTCGGCTCGTCTAAAAAATCTGTAATGCCAAGGATTACCCCACCCAAACTTACAGGAATATAAAGCATAAAGGAAAAACGTAAGGCTGTATCCTGCTTCATCCCTACTGCTATGGCGGAAATAATCGTAGCTCCTGAACGGCTAATGCCTGGTGTTAAAGCAACTGCTTGCCCCAACCCTACAATGATGGCATCTTTAGCACGTAAATCTGCATCGTTCTTCTTGCCACGCATATTACGAATTAGCCATAATGCAGTCCCTGTCACAAATAGCATAAGCGCAATCGTCGTCATACTTACGTTATCTGCAATCACATCACTTAATAACACCCCTAAAACGCCAGCAGGAATTGAACCAATGACAATGTAGAGAGCAAAGCGAAAATCCGCGTTATACCGCTTTTCTCTAGTTTTCAAGTAAAGGAAAAAATGACTGATCAGACGAACAATATCCTTACGATAAATATACATAATAGCGAGTAACGAAGCTGTATTTGTTAAGATGGCAAAAGTAAAACCCTGTTCACCTAGTCCCAGCATTTCGCTAGCAATCATTACATGTCCACTCGACGATACAGGAATTGGCTCTGTAAAGCCTTGGACAAGTCCAATAATGATATGCTTGACAATTAACATCATATCGATATTTTCCATAAAAACCTCCTCCTCAGTATGTATGTCCCAAACGTTACATTAGACGACCAAATCGAAGAAAAGTTCTGATTTACACAACAAAAAAGTCACCTCACACAATGTTGAGATGACTGTTTTCAAAAGGTTTTTTATTTTGCAAGCGTATTTTCAGCTGCTTGCACTGTGTTGAATAGTAACATCGTGATGGTCATTGGTCCTACACCACCTGGTACAGGCGTAATATGAGACGCAATTCCATCTACTTCTGCAAAGTTTACGTCACCGCATAATTTATTGTTGTCATCGCGATTAATGCCTACATCAATAACAACAGCCCCTTCTTTCACGTGCTCTTTCGTAATAAAGTTTGCACGTCCAACTGCAGCAATTAAAATATCTGCTTGTTTTGTAAATGAAGGTAAATCTGGCGTTTTAGAGTGTGTATAGGTTACCGTTGCATCCTTTTGTAGAAGTAGTTGTCCCATTGGTTTACCAACGATATGACTACGACCTACGATTACAGCATGCTTTCCTGCGATTTCAATTCCTGAATACTCAAGAAGCTTCATCACGCCAAACGGTGTACAAGGTAAAAATGTTTCTTGGCCAAGCATCATTTTTCCAACGCTTACAGGTGAGAATCCATCGACATCCTTCTCGACAGCAATCGTTGCAATGACTGTATCCTCATTAATATGTTTTGGGAGTGGTAATTGAACTAAGATACCATGAATATCCTCACGTTGATTTAAAAGCTCAATTTGTGCTAGTAATTCCTCTTGCGTTGTCTCTTCTGGTAATTTAATGAGTTCTGAAAACATACCAATCGCTTCACAAGATTTTTGTTTATTTCTCACATATGTAGCTGATGCCTGGTTGTCTCCAACTAACACAACCGCTAAACCAGGTGTCAATCCTCGTTCTTTCAAACGAATGACACGCTCTGCTACAGCATTACGAATTTCTTGACCAATCTCTTTACCATTAATAATTGCACTTGACATAAACCTTCGTTACTCCTTCCAATTCAACACATTATTCTTGTTCTGTAAATTTAGAAAGTACACCATTGACGAATTTAGATGAACTATCATCGCCAAATGTTTTACATAACTCGATTGCTTCGTTTAGTACTACTCTTTTTGGTGTTTCTGGCATGTATAACAATTCATATACAGCTAAACGTAAAACCGTTCTTTCAATTTTGGGTAGACGGGCAAGTGACCACTTTTCAAGATGCTGTTCTAATGTAGCATCGATTTCCTCCAAATGTTCAGCTGTTCCATTCACGATCTTTTCGTAGAAAGCATTGGTAGGTTGACCTTTAATATGGCCCATTGCTTCTTCAACTGTTAGATCCGTATTGTCTAGCTGAAACAAAACTTGCAACGCTTTTTCGCGTGCTTCATGTCGTTTCATGTAAAGCTCTCCTTCTTAAGTGGCATTAAGGTTTATAATAGCATAAAATCACATGAGAAACACGATTTCAAGCAAGTTTTCAATAATCTGAACCTTTTTCAAGGAACTTTTTGTTTAAGCCCACTTCTCAACGAATAGTGGTATTCAAAAATGAATGTTTCCTGTTCGTAATGGTATAATAAAGAAAAAACTTAAGAGGTGTCACAATGCAACATGAAGCTATATGTCCTAGCTGCAAAAAACATTTAAAATGGTTGACAGAGAAGAACAATATCAACAAATGAAGGAACGTAAATCTCTCCTATTTTACTAGGTGGATTGCAAGCATAAAATTCGTTTTGATGCTATTCGAAACTTTTTTAGCTTTTATTAGTGGAGGCCATTTATGAAGGAACATTATTATACGATAGGTGAGGTTGCCAAACTTTCAAACTTATCGGTTCAGACATTACGGTATTATGATCAAATTGATTTATTTAAGCCTGCTTATATCGATACCTTCACCAATTATCGATATTATAAAGGCAATCAGCTATTCTATTTAGACATTATAAAGTCCCTTAAATATATCGGCGTGACGCTCGATGATATAAAAAAAGCACTTAGATTAACCTCTGAGGAATTGCTTGATTTTTTAGCACAGCAGGAGCTACGCATCAATGAAAAAATTTCACGTTTAAACGAAGCAAAAAATACTTTACTGAAAACAAAAAAGCAATTACAAGAGCAAATTGATATCCCAGTCTTCGGTGAGATTTATGTGCAGATAGAGGAAGCAATGCCCGTTCTTCAAGTAACCACTACTGAATTAACACCCACATCGAGCACCAGTACATACTATGCCACTTTAATTAAAATCATCGAAAAGGAAGGCAGTGTCTTAAACAGTCGTTATGGTTGTATTTATCCACTAGAGCCTTATAAAGATGTCAATGACATCATTTATGATGCTATTTTCACTCCCCTATTAACGGAGCGCACATTTTCGCAGCTTTCACCAAACATACAACAAACCATTATTCCTGGCGGTAAATATGTATGCATTGCCTTTATTTACGACCCTGATACTTATTTTTCATTTTATGAAAAATTGAGAAATCATGTATTGGCTCAGCAGGAACTATTTGAGTCGCAAGTGTATGAGCTATACATGCCCGCAACGCTCACGATGGAACAAGAAAAGAAATTTATAGTAGAATTAAAGATTAGGCAAAAACAAGAGACACAAAAATGCTCCGAAAAATTAGTGGCGCATTCGTATAACTCTCTACTAGAACTCCCAAACTGATAAAAATTTTAAAAAATAAAAACAAATCTTTTGACCCTATAGTTACTATAGGGTTTATCGTATTACATGGAAATATTCTATTCTAGTAGATTGAAAACATGTATCGCGAACAATTAGAAGGAGAAGTTTATGAGCAAGAAGCAAAATATAACCTTAGCTATTTTATTATCTAATCTTTTCATTGCCTTTTTAGGGATCGGTTTAGTCATCCCTGTTTTACCAACCATCATGAATGAACTGCATATTTCTGGTTCTGTTGTTGGTTATATGGTGGCAGCCTTTGCCATTACACAACTAATTGCATCACCAATTGCAGGTAAGCTTGTTGATACTATTGGCCGCAAAGTTATGATTGTTGCAGGTCTTTTTATTTTTGGACTTTCTGAGTTTTTATTTGGATTTGGTCGTTCTGTTGAAATTCTTTTTGTCTCTCGTATGTTAGGTGGCGTGAGTGCAGCTTTCATTATGCCAGCCGTAACCGCCTATATAGCTGATATTACGACATTGGCACAGCGCCCTAAGGCACTTGGCTATATGAGTGCAGCCATTAGCACAGGTTTTATTATCGGTCCTGGGATTGGTGGATTTTTGGCTGAAATTGGTACACGTGTCCCATTTTATGCAGCTGGGGTACTTGGTCTGTTCGCAGCTATCCTATCATTCCTGTTTTTAAAAGAGCCAGCACGTGCTACAGACAATGAAGAAGCAGCACCATCCATGTTAGGTAGTGTCAAGCGTGTGTTTAGTCCGCTCTACTTCATACCATTCATTCTTATTTTCGTGTTATCATTTGGCCTCGCTGCATTCGAATCATTGTTTAGCTTGTTCGTTGATCACAAATTTGCGTTTACACCATCGGATATTGCCATAATTATTACAGGAAGTGGTATTGTAGGTGCACTAGCTCAATTAATACTATTTGATTGGCTGACAAAGAAAATGGGTGAGATTAATGTTATTCGTTACTCACTAATCCTTTCAGCAGTATTAACATTCGCCATGACGATCGTGAGTCATTATTTTGCCATCTTATTCGTTACATTCTTTATTTTCGTAGGCTTCGATTTAATTCGACCTGCTGTTACTTCGTATTTATCGAAAATTGCCGGAAATGAACAAGGATTTGTTGGTGGAATGAACTCTATGT
This sequence comes from Lysinibacillus sp. G01H, assembly GCF_028872195.1. NCBI lineage: Bacteria > Bacillati > Bacillota > Bacilli > Caryophanales > Bacillaceae > Lysinibacillus > Lysinibacillus sp. G01H. The sequence continues at coordinate 2,926,493 of NZ_CP118397.1, forward strand.
TTACAAGTCTTGGTAATATTTTTGGCCCGATCCTAGGTGGTGTATTGTTCGATATCAATCTGAACTATCCATACTACTTTGCTACAATCGTACTGGTGCTTGGCGTCATACTTGCGTTATTCTGGAGAAAGCCAAAGCATATAGAATTATAATAATAGCGATACACATCCACACCCTAGAGAAATCCATATAAAAAGGACTGCCCTTTGATGAACGAATCATCATCGGGCAATCCTTTTCTTTTTTATTCATGCACTACTGTTTCTTCTTTTTCAAAGTGAATACCTGTAATATGCACATTTACTTCTGCTGTTTCTAGTGCCGTCATATTAAAAATAGCCTGACGGATTTGCGTTTGAACTTCTTTTGCTACCTTAGGAATGGCATATCCATATTTCACAGAGCAAAATACATCAATCGCAATTTCACCAGTTTCCGTTACACCTGATTTAATGCCTTTATTGTGTACTTTTTTACCGAAACGTTCCACGACACCCGTCGCAATATTTCCACGAGTTGCAGCAATGCCTTCTACTTCATTAACAGCAATCCCAGCCACAACTTCGATCACCTCTGCCGCTACCTCAATTTTTCCAAGCTCTTCTTTACCAGAAGGTGTTGGTTGTACGAAAGATTGTCCTACTTTCTCTGCCATACAAATATCATCCTTTCCCTTACACATCTCAAACAAGTGCTGTACTTACATTTATTATACTATAAAAAGGAAGGTTTGGCTGTCGAAAGCCGTTTTAATTTAAAACCGACTTTACTGATCCGCTACATCGATTAAATAAATTCCCTTTTCAAATCCTCCACGAGCTTTTCTCTTGTGTTCACGGATCGCTTCTAGCTCCTCAATGCTTACTCCTATCACACCGATAGCCATATGAAGGAGCTCCAGTATATCTGCGAGCTCTTCAACACTTTCTTTTTTATCCTCGGCTTCGTAAAATTCTGTAGCTTCTTCTATCATTTTAGCTTTTATTGCCTTTATCAGCTCACAAGGTTCTAAAATGCGTGCATGATAGGATAAACCCTTCGCTTCCATTACTTCTAAAACTTTATCCCTCACTAGCTTATTATATATAGGCATCCATTGTTTAACTCCTTATCAGGGGGATTACTATCACTATCTTCTATTATATAGTATTCTTTCTATAATATAGAATTGATTTGAGATAAAGTAGGGGTAGAGTATGTTACAAAAATGGTTGTTTGGTATCGGTGGAGTTGTCCTCATGTTTACAATGCTTTTTTTATTTTTGGGGGATAGAGCTAGTGAAGATACAATGCTTGCGAAAAATATAATGGAAGAAGCAAATAGTGGTACAACAGTAGTTTCACTGAATAAATTAACGGATTTTGATTGGGAAAAAGCGCAAATTTTTGGACCTTATACAACGAAAGATACGATTGAAGAAACAATGGACATACAGTTTAGAGGTAGTACCAGTGGTTTAGATGTACGGGAAGATATATTCCTTCTTGTATTTGCAAAAGATGGCCATGTGATAAAAACAGCAGTGCTTTATAGAAACATAGGAGATTATACAACAAAGAATGGTATGCTAACACCCGATAACGATCTTCTATCTATAAATTAGTACTTTTCACCACTATTCTTTTACTATTGATTACTTCAATTGGTAACGGTTTAAGCTTCTATAACGATCAATTTTCTTCTATGATTGATCTTTCTACCTGCAAGTAAGTCCTCTATCTATTTATGCTTAGACATAAAAAAACCTCCTAACTAATAAAAGCTAGGAGGTTTAAACTTGCGAACGCTTACTTCACTTTTTCTGCTACGCCCAATACATCGTTCTCTTCTAGGAACTTCGTATTGAATTGCGCTGATTTGAAGACATCATTGTTCATCAAAGCTTGGTGGAATGGAATGGTTGTATTAATTCCAGGACCAGATACTTCGAATTCACTTAAAGCGCGGTTCATTTTTGCAATCGCTTCTTCACGTGTATCCGCATGAACAATTAGTTTTGCTACCATTGAATCGTAATATGGTGGGATTGTATAGCCCGCATAGACAGCAGAATCAATACGTACACCATAGCCACCTGGTGTTATATACGTATCAACAGTTCCTGCTGAAGGCATGAAGTTTTTATAGGCATTTTCTGCATTAATACGGCATTCAATCGCCCAACCATTTAATTTTATATCATCTTGTGTGAAGGGAAGCTTCTCACCAGATGCAATTTTTAATTGTTGTTGTACAAGATCTACACCAGAAATCATTTCTGTTACTGGGTGCTCAACCTGAATACGAGTGTTCATTTCCATGAAGTAGAACTTGTCCTCTTGATAGTCATAGATAAACTCGATCGTGCCGGCACCTTCATAGTTACATGCCTGTGCCGCTTTTACTGCTGCCGCACCCATTTCAGCACGACGCTCAGAAGATAAGGCTGGAGATGGAGCTTCCTCTACTAACTTCTGCATACGACGTTGAACCGTACAGTCACGTTCGCCTAAATGTACCACGTTCCCGTAGCCATCTGCTAAAACTTGGATTTCACAGTGACGGAAGTACTCGATAAATTTCTCTAAATATACGCCAGGGTTACCGAATGCTGCAGCAGCCTCTTTTTGCGTAATTTCAATACCTTTTACAAGATCTTCTTCTGTACGTGCTACACGGATCCCTTTACCACCACCACCAGCAGTTGCTTTGATGATGACAGGGTAACCAATTTTAGCAGCCCATTCTTTACCCGTTTCGATATCTGGTACAATACCAGTACCTGGAACAAGTGGGACACCTGCTGCCTCCATTGTTGTACGTGCAACGTCCTTGATGCCCATAATTTTAATAGAATCAGAGGATGGACCGATAAATTTAATGCCAGCGTTTTCACAAGCTTCAGCAAAATCAGCGTTTTCTGATACGAAGCCATATCCTGGGTGGATGCCATCAGCACCTGTCTTTTCAGCTACACTAAGTAGCGCTGGGAAGCTAAGATAAGAATCTTTTGATAGCTTCGGTCCGATGCAATAAGCTTCGTCTGCTAACTTCACATGTAATGCGTCAGCATCTGCTTCAGAGTACACAGCAACCGATTGAATGCCTAACTCTTTACAAGCACGAATGATACGCACAGCGATTTCGCCGCGGTTTGCAATTAAAACTTTTTTCATTTGTTTTGCACTCCTTACTCAGCTTTTACAAGGAATAATGGTTGGCCGTACTCTACTAAGTCGCCATCTTTAACTAGAATTTCAACGATTTCCCCTTGAACTTCTGCTTCGATTTCGTTGAATAATTTCATTGCTTCTACGATACATACAATTGTTTCGTCCCCTACTTTGTCACCCACTTTTACGTATGCAGGAGAATCTGGGTTTGGTGCTTGATAGAAAGTACCGACCATTGGAGATACAATTTTATGTAACGATGGGTCGTTAACTGATGGTGCAGCTGGTGCTGGCGCTTCTTCTTTCGCTGGTGCAGGTGTTACTGCTGGAGCTTCTGCTGGTGCAGATTGTTGTACAACAGGGGCTACTACTTCTTTTTTAGGTGCTACAGTTTCTGTAACAACAACATTATTCTTTTTAAGTTTTACTTTTGCGCCATCTACTTCATACACAAACTCGTCAATTGAAGAAGAATCCACTAATTTGATAATTTCACGAATTTCTTGAATTTTGAACATTTCTAACTCTCCTTATGAATTAAAATCTACTACAATAACTATTCTATATTTTTTCGTATCAATTTGAAATAGTTAAATGAAAATTAAGTAAATATGAACAAAATAAAAGGCTTTCCTTTACTAAGCGAAAGCCTTTTCATGAAGCTGATATATAACAACCTTTTATAAATTAACTAAAAATTTATTTTTTTCTTTATTTTTTAATAATTATTTGCACTGAACTTGACTTGCACATCATTTGCGCCTTCCATCTCTGTTTTTACGAGATAAATAATTTCGTTTGCTTGTGCTTTTGACAATTCCTCTGCCATCACTGTCACCGACACTTTTTCTCCCTCAGCACGTACAAACGCATCAGAGTAGCCTAATGATTTTACAAGCATCTCAAGCATAGCTTCCGCTGATTCACGTTTAATCAGGCCATCCATCTCATTGTATGCCTCATTTTTTTCTTCGGCAGAATATTCTTCTGAAGCAATCTTTTGTGTTAACTGTTCACGAAGTTGGCTTCTCTCATCACTAACCTGCATACGCATTTCTTCAAATAAGTGACTTGGTGAAGATACTTCTTGTGTTATATCATTTGTTGCTTCCTGATCTGTAACACCTGTGACAGCTGTTTGTTGCAGTGTATCATCTGTAAAAATAGTAAGACCATTGAATTGCTTTGCTGGATCTACCAAATAATACACTGAAATGACTGCTACTAAACTTAATAATGTCATAAACCAAACTGTTCTTCTACGTACGCGCATTTACTTTTCCTCCTTATTTTCCATTGGAACGATAATAATTCGATGAATCGGTAATTGCATCACTTGACTGACGACAGCACGAATTTCATTTTTTACAAAGATATCGGAAGCACCCTCTGAAACAACGAGCATTCCTGTCACGTTTTTCGTGCCTTGTTCAGTCCCTCGAAAATATTGGCTGAATAGTTTATTGGCATCCTGATCATCTGTCATCTCTCCATAATAAAAGTAGACTTTAACCTCCCCAACACCTTCCATTGCCTTCAGGGTTTGCTCAAGTTTTTCTTCATTTGTGAGTGGTGAACCTTTGTCGCTTGTTGAATTCGTTTGATACATAGGTAAAATGATGAAAATTCCCACGGAGGCAGCTATCAAAATTAATACCATTAATGACGTTGTTTTTTTTCGTGTCTTTTCCACATCACTTGTACATTGCCTCCTTTCATCTTCTCTTTTTCAAGTGTATGTACGCTTGTTTCTTCCTATGAATTGATAAATGGAATCTTTAATAGCAATTGCAAAAATACTAACGTGATGACCAACTTTGTCAGTGAAATTATTTCCTTATCATCCGTTAGAAACACAAAAATCTGACAGACAAACAGCAATGCCAATAAAAGAATCAATCTATCTCCCCCCTGCCATGACTTGTACGAACACAATGAGGAAAAAACAAGAAAACATAAATGAAAAAGCAATTAAAAATGATACAGCACATAAAGTAAATAGCGATTTGCTAACTTGATCTAGTAGTCTACAAATATCATCAAAGGCAATCGGTTCTAAAATAGCAGCAAGCATTTTCAAAGAATAGGCACTAACTACAAGCTGCACGGTTGGGATAAAAGACACCGTAATGACCGCAATAAAGGCGCTAATACTTGTAAGAGAAGATGTAAATTGAGTCATATGCTGAAACATCGAAAAACTATCCACAATAAAAGAACCTACAACTGGAATATTTTCTTCAATTAATTTTTTGACGGGCTCCGCTACAGCCGCATTGACACTAAATGCTGCTACACCGCTTGCGGTCATCAGTAAGACATAGCAAATAACTGAGGCCGACACGATGCTCATAATCGTAAATCGAATCAATTCAGCTATTCGAGTAAAGGATATTTCCTTAACAATCACACTGCATACATCAAAGACAATGGCCAAAAGCACGCCAGGAATAAGCCACTTACTACTGATAATGGTGAGGACTTGTACAAAAAACAGTAAAAAAGGCTGCCAGGAAGCAATCGCTGTAATACTACTGGATAATAAAAAGCTCGATGTAAGAATTGGATAAAATGCTGTAAATAGATGGGCTAGTCCTTGTGCAATTTCATCGATTAATGTAAAGGAGTTGACAACAACAGGACCGATTGTTGCTAAAACGATAAGAAAAAAAAGTATCCTTGTCCCTTTTTCAAACTCTGGTAATAGCATGTTCACAATCAAAATGATGATGACGTAGCTGCAAAGCATGAGCGTCATCTTGAGCAAGAGAAAGAATGGGTCGATTAAAAACGATAATATTTGCTCCTGCAATGGCTTCGCTCCTTAGTTTAGCCTTTTTAAAATGGCCGACACCTCCTGTAGAACAGCCAGAAATTCTTTGAACCAATACAGCAAAATCACAATTTTTACAGCAGCAAAAACGATGTTCCCGAGCACTTTATAATTATGTTCTGCCAAAAGCAATGCCACCCACTGCCCGACATAGAACATACTTGCACTGATTAAAATAGCCTTCGCATAAGGTAAAAACGCAAGTGCTTCTAACAATTGTTTGGTGAACGGCAATAAAAGTGTCGAGAACAACATGCCAAAAAGCAAAAAAGAAAACATCACACTGATTAGCGCATGGAGTGGCTGTATAACTTCTTTTATCAGCAATAATAAAAGCAGCATGACAACAGCAACGATGACAATTTCCATTCACATTACCCGGATGAGGTAAGCCATTGGAAGAAGGTTAAAATCTCATTAAAGAATAGACGTAAAAATCGAAGTAATTCTGCTGTCATATATAAGTAAGCAATGAAAAAGAGGAAAAATGAAAACTCCTTCTTCCCTGTTTGATCAAAGAAAACATGAAGAAGCGCAACGACTAGTCCCACTCCAGCAACTCTTAATACGTCTTGTAATTCCATTCCTACGCCCCCTCGTGTACAGCAATATATGTCGCTCTTCAAAAAAAAAGACCTCTATACAGATGTATAGAGATCTTCTACAATTAAAAATTATATTAGTTTGCTTACAATGTTTTTGACCGTATCCTTTTGCTGTATGAGATGACTATTTTCACCCATCCACATGGATAAGTATTCCGCATTACCTTGCTCAGCACTTTCCTTACGAATGGTAGTCGTTAGATAATTTTGTAGCGGATAGGGTGCTACTGTCGCATCCTCCATACGTTTCGTAAAATCATTTGCTAAACCTCTTGCTGGTTTACCAGTAAATGCAAGCGTAATCGTCGTTTGTTGTTCCTTTGATGCCAATACAGCATTTTTATAGAGTGGCGAAATTTCGCATTCATCTGCCACTAGTAAAGCCGTCCCAATTTGAACTGCCTGTGCCCCACTTTCAAGTGCCTTTTGAATATCCTCTTTGGTCACAAGGCCTCCCGCAGCTATAATCGGAATCGCAACTTTTCCCACTACTTGTTGTAGTAAGTCATGTAATGGAATTAATTGCAAAGGGTCAGTAAAAGAGCCTCGATGACCACCAGCCTCTCCCCCTTGTAATACAACCGCATCCATTCCTGCTTGCTCCACTAGTATGGCTTCCTCTAATGTAGTTGCAGTACCAATCGTATAGACGCCATGATCTTTTAATTGTTTAAGAACTGCTGGAGATGGCAGCCCAAATGTAAATGAACAAATTGCTACATTTTCTTCAATCACAGCTTGAACCTGTCCTGCAAAAACTTCCTTTGATGTTACGCTCTGTACAGGGGATAATCCTAATTCATCGTAAAAAGGTTGCAGTGCCATTCTGGCTTGTTGTAAAACCTCGACATCAATTTTGGGTTCTTCTTGCACAAATAAATTGACCGCAAAGGGCTTTGTCGTTAACTTCTTCACTTCTTGAATAAACTGCTTGGTTTGTTCGCCATCTAAGTAACCTGCACCAATTGAACCTAATAGCCCTGCCTCAGCACAAGCCGCCACAAATTTAGGCGATGTCACACCTGCCATTGGTGCTTGTATAATTGGATATCGCATATCAAATGTTTTTTGTAACATACCTTTCACTCCTTACTCTGATTGTAAACAATTCTACCAGTAATAACCATCTATCTGATGATAGAAATTTGATAGTACCTCAATAAAAATTAACTAGTGCTTCTATCTATTATCACATTAAATGAACGATTTGACAGTATATGTATAAGAAAAAAATAAAAACCTACTCTTTAATGAAAAGAGTAGGCTGATCATTATGCACGTGAAACGTAAGAACCTTCATCCGTGTTAATGATTAAAACGTCACCTTGGTTAACGAAGAATGGTACTTGTACGATTAGACCTGTTTCAAGAGTAGCAGGTTTTGTACCGCCTGAAGCTGTATCACCTTTGATTCCTGGTTCTGTTTCTGTTACTTCTAATTGAACAGTGTTTGGTAATTCAACACCTAACATTTCACCTTGGTAAGATTGAATATGCACTTCCATGTTTTCTTTTAGGAATTTTAATTCATACTCAATAGCAGATGAAGCTAGTTCAGTTTGCTCATATGATTCCAAGTCCATAAATACATGCTCGTCACCTTGTGCATATAAATATTGCATTTTACGATTATCGATTTGTGCCTTTTCAACTTTTTCACCAGCGCGGAATGTTTTTTCATTCACTGAGCCGTTACGTAGGTTACGTAATTTAGAACGTACGAATGCAGCACCTTTACCTGGTTTTACGTGTTGGAAATCTAACACGCGGTATAATTGGCCATCAACAATAATTGTTAGACCTGTACGGAAATCGTTTACTGAGATCATTTGTGTTCCTCCAAAGTTTATAAAATAATGAGTTCTTTTGACGAATGTGTTAGTAGTTCATTACCCGTTTCTGTGATTAAAATATCATCCTCGATACGGACACCACCGATTCCAGGTAAGTAAACACCTGGTTCAATCGTCACGGCCATACCTGGCTCTAGCACTGTATCAGAACGCATCGATAAGCCAGGGCCTTCATGTACTTCAAGACCAATACCGTGTCCTAAAGAATGACCAAATGCTTCGCCATATCCTTTTTCTTTTAAGTAGTCACGTGCAATCGCGTCCGCTTGAATGCCTGTTAATCCAGGACCCACTTTTTCAAGTGCTAACAGTTGAGAAGCAAGGACTGTATTGTACATATCTACCAATTTTTCAGATGGTTCTCCCACAGCCACAGTACGTGTGATATCCGAAATATAGCCATTATAAAGCGCACCAAAGTCTAATGTAACAAAGTCGCCTTTTTCAATCACTTTATTCGTTGCAACGCCGTGTGGTAATGCTGAACGAAGACCAGACGCAACAATCGTGTCAAACGAAGACTGAGTTGCTCCTTGTTTACGCATGAAAAATTCTAATTCATTCGAAACTTCAAGCTCGGTTTTACCAGGCTTGATGAAGCCTAAAATATGTGTAAATGCGTGATCTGCAATTTCACACGCAGCCTTAATAATATTAATCTCTTGTTCCGTCTTAATCAAGCGAATTTTTTCAATTAGCCCAGAAATCGGCACTAAATCTGCTTGAATCTTCGATTTATACAGTTCATAGGTGCCATAGCTTACAGTATCTTTCTCAAAGCCCAATAATTTGATACCCATATTATTTACTTGAGTAGCAATTTCTTCAATAATTGTGGCATCATGCTTGACAATACGGAAGTCCTGAATTTGTGCAGCAGCCTGCTCTGTATAACGGAAATCTGTAATAAATACAGCATCATTTTGAGACACAATTGCTACGCCTGCTGTCCCTGTAAAACCTGTCATATAGCGACGGTTGTACCCATTCGTAATTAAAATACCATCGATGCTTTGTTCTTGAAGTGCTTTACGTAGCTTTTGTAATTTCAACATAATCAATTCTCCCTCTCGATAAATGTACGTAGTGCCAGTTCATAGCCTTTCGTACCTAGTCCACAAATTTGACCAAGGCAGGCCGGAGCAAGATAGGAATGATGTCGGAAAGCCTCACGTTTGTGGATATTGGAAATATGTACTTCGATAACTGGCACGGAAATACCTGCTATCGCATCATGCAATGCGATGCTTGTATGGGTATATGCACCAGGATTAAAGATAATACCATCATATTTTTCGTCCTCTGCTTCATGCACCCAATCTACTAGTACCCCTTCATGATTGGATTGACGAAATTCAACTGTAGCACCTAAAGATGCCGCAAGATTTTGAACATTTTCTCGAACATCATCCAATGTTTCATGTCCATAAATATGTGGCTCTCGTTTACCAAGTCGATTTAAGTTAGGTCCATTCAAACATAATAACTTCACGCTTCTATTCGCCTCTTTCTATGTACTTGCCATTTATTTTATCATACACCATGCATTCAGCAACTAATTTCAACTAGTAGTGCCATAAATACCCCCTTAAACGAAGGGGATATTTTGTACCTTCAACTTTGTTTTTGTGCTGTATGTTCCTTTTGATGGAAATTGGCAGTTTCAAGCAAGAAACGTAATAAACAAATAACGGTCACCATAAAGGGAATTGACAGTTTTTTAAAAGACGTAAGCTGTAATGGTAAATCTAAAGCAATCCATTCCAATGTGATGGTCACCAACAGACCTAATAAAAGGGAAGAAAAGACAGCTGGAATGATATATACATAGCGCATAGTCATGTATAAAAATAAGCCGATAATAAATAGTAGAAAAATAAAAAAGGTCCATTGAAATAATTTAGAGCTTTCTTCAAACCAATTCCATTTTTTATAAAACCCTATCGGATGCCATTTAATGAGATGGAAATAATGTAAACCCTTTAAGCACAGCGCTAAAACAAGCGCATTGACAAGTGCTGTAATTGTCGCTACTTTCATCATATACCTCTCCTTTATGCACACTAATTATTTCCTAAAATGTACGTTTAGTGTAGCCATATAGAAAATTTACTATGCGTAACGGTAGAGGTTTTTCACTAAATTTAGTACAATGGTACAGTTGAAATATATAAAGAGAGTGGTGTTAGCCTTGAGCAATTCACCTGTATACGGGGGACAAGCACAATTAGAGGGTGTGATGTTCGGAGGAAAGGAACATACTGTTACAGCCATTCGTCGTAACGATGATTCCATTGATTATTATCATTTCAAAAAAGTACAAAAACCTTTTTTACAAAAGCTTAAAAAAATCCCATTTGTACGAGGCGTGGTCGCACTGATTGAATCCGCTGGCTTAGGCTCTCGTCACATGCAATTTGCTGGGGATCGTTATGATGTGGCACCTGGTGAAGAGGAAGATCATAAAGAAGAAGGCTCTAAACTTCAAATGATACTAGGCGTTGCTGTAGTAGGTATTCTTTCCTTTTTATTTGGAAAATTTGCCTTTACATTAATTCCTGTTTTTATAGCTGATTTTTTCTCAAAATGGATTGAAGGAAAAACGGGACAAATTTTACTAGAAAGCGGTATTAAACTATTATTACTGCTAGCCTATTTATATTTTATCTCGTTAACGCCCCTCATTAAACGAGTATTTCAGTACCATGGTGCAGAGCACAAGGTGATAAATTGCTATGAAGCTGGATTAGACATTACCGTAAAAAATGTTCAAGCTCAATCACGCCTACACTATCGTTGCGGTAGTAGCTTCATATTATTCACAGTGTTCGTCGGTATGTTTTTATATTTCTTTGTGCCTACAGATCCACTGTGGCTTCGTATTTTAGATCGTATCCTATTAATTCCTGTTGTTCTGGGGATCTCATTTGAAGTCTTACAAGCGACAAATGCCTGCCGTAATATTCCAGTGCTACGCTTCCTTGGCTACCCTGGCTTATGGCTCCAATTACTTACAACTCGTGAACCAAAGGACGATCAAGTAGAAGTAGCGATTGCTTCCTTTAATATGCTACGCCAAGTAGAGCAGCAACCTGAAATCGCTGCGACATTAAATCATGATTAATCAAAAAGGCAGCCCAACGTCGGAGCTGCCTTTTTTCATTTTGAACGGCCTTGCATTTTCCGTTTAAACATAAAGATGGCGAGAATTGTCATAATTACCGTATAACCAATGATGACAATAAGTGAATAAAACACATGAGCATACTCTGCATGTAGGATAGCCCTAGCTGCATCGACTGCGTGCATGAAAGGTAAAAGCTGCGCAATCTTTTGAAATGTTCCACCAATCATATCTAATTCGAACCATGTTCCACTTAACCAAGTTGTCACATTAACAAAGATGGCAAATATCCCTCCTACCTGCTTATCTGTAAATAATGTCCCAAATAATAAACCAAAACTAATATAGAGTGGTGAGATCATTAGAAGTACAAGGATTAAAAAGAGGATCGACTTATTAAATGGCAACCCTAATAACATGGCGGTAGCTAAACAAACAAAAATTTGTAGCAGGGCTATTGGTAGTAAAGGTATCATATACCCTAAAATGTAATCAGCAGCAGACAAAGGAGAAACAAAAATCCTCATTAAAAAGGATGAGCTTTTATCTTTTCCTAGTAACATTCCTGAAAACAGTGTGAGAAAAGAAAAACTAAATACAATGACGCCTGGTGCTAGATTATTCATTTCATATAAAGCAAGTGGCATATTTTTTTGCATAACAGAAAATAAGCCTAATAAAAGAATTGGTAAGCCTATACCAAATAATAAAGTGATTGGATCGCGGACAATCTCTTTATGATTCCTTGTTGCAAACGCAGCTATCCTCACAATAACACCTCCTCTGTTTTTTCCAAGAATACTTCTTCTAAAGAATGCTTGCCTGTTTCAGTGATCAATTGTTGTATCGTTCCTAGTGCACATATTTGTCCATGATGCATAATTCCTACACGATCAGCCAAAGCCTCTATCTCTTCTAAATAATGGGAGGTCAAAATAATCGTGACATGTCCTTTTAAGCGCTTCAATGTGTTCCATACATCATTCCTTGCCCGTATGTCCATCCCTAAAGTCGGTTCATCGAGGAACAATACCTTTGGGTTTGACATTAGGGCCATTGCTACACTTAAACGACGCTGGTAGCCGCCTGATAGTGTCTTAGCCTTGTCATGCTGATGTGGTGTCAGTCCGAATAAGGCCATTTTGTCATATACTTGTTGTTGTGCTTTTTCTTTTTCAAAGCCATAAATCTGACTGAATAATAATAAATTTTCATATACCGTTAAATTAGGTGCAACCGCCGTTTCCTGGGGCGAAATATTAATCACTTGTTTTACAGCCTGTGTATTTTGCACAATGCTTTTTCCATCTATTGTGGCATCCCCCTCTGTAGGTGAAAGGAGCCCACACAACATTTTGATTATGGTTGTTTTGCCAGCGCCATTTTGTCCTAAAAGAGCAAAAAGTTCACCTTGATGGATTTGTAAATTTAATTGATTAACGACTACACGCTCTTTATAAAGCTTTGTTAAATCTATTATGTTAATCATCATGCTCTTCACCTCGATTAGTCAGAATCGCATTAATTTTTTCTATGTCACGCTGTGAAAATCGATATTGTAAAACCCATGTCACAATATAAGTTCCGAGAAAGCTGGCTACGAGAGAAAAAACATTCGCTATTGTTTTTGGCATCCATAGTAGCGTTACAATCGGTATCCAAATCATTGCCGTTATGAAAAAGTGGACGAAATATTGCTTCAACATTCCCCAGCTAGCCATTTCAAAAATAAGTGCTGCAAGAGCAAAGGCAATGCCTATGACACCCGTTAATAGAATTTGAGTAATAATTGCACTTATTTCATCTGTAAAGTAAGTACGAAATTCTGGCACCACCCAAACATAGTTTCCTTGCCCTATGCCCATCGAGACAAAGAATTGCACAATTTGTCCCATTACTATACCGATCAAAAATCCACCAATAATACGTGTTAAAATGTCTTTTCGCATATTTATCACCTCAGATTCCTAATTGCTTCTTTATTTTGCTTACATAACGCCTAGAAGCGTATGTTTTCGTGCCATTCTTTAATTCAACTCCGATTGTACCTGTTCTACTAATGTCCATATGCTTGATCATGTAGCGATTAACTATTTCAGCATTTGAAATACGGAGAAACATTTGAGGATTGAGCTTTTCCTCCAGCTCATAAAGACGCAAACGTACCGTATAAACACCGTGAATACTCTGGACACAAACCTTTTTTTGCTCTGTATAAATACGCACGATCTCCTTACTATCGATCAATTCAACACCTTTATGGGAGAAAGCTAATAAAGTGCTTTCCGCTGTCGTAGTAATAATTTGTATAAGATGCTCAATGTCATCAGTCATTTTATCTGTGAGAATGATTACTTTGGGTTCTTTATATGTAGGGTCAATCGATACTTCCACCTTCATATGATCACTGTCCTTTCTACGCCTCACTATAAATTTTTCCATACATGTTGTAAATGGATTATCGACAACTGGTCGTTATCAAGGAATAAGTGGTCAATTTAAAAGATTTTTTTGAACAATAAAAAAACTCCCCTCTAGATAGGCCTATCCAAGGGGTTAAACGTACAAGTTAGCTTACTTAGAATGTTTTTTTACTTACTAGCAAGGCAGTAAAAACACCCATCATATTCGGGAGCTTTTAAAATATTGGAGGTAAACTCTAATATTTTCCCAAATCAATTGCAATGATTGATTGTTTTGAGACACCAACTAATTTTGACAAATCCTTCTGCGATTTCTGCAAACATCTACAGATAAATAAACCTTGCTAAAAATGTACATAGAAAAAACGTATTTTGAATGGGTCAAAACACGTTTTTCTGTGAATTATTTACTTAGGATATTTATAATTTTCTGTTGAGCATCCACTGCCTCAGGGATTGGCATCACAACAAACACATGATTCATCTTAGGATAAACAAAGGTAGTGATCGCAACACCTTGGTCTGTTAGCTTTTCATCAAATTGTATTGCATCTGGATATAAGCTTTCGTGAGTCCCAATAAAATGAGTAATCTTGCTAATCCCTTGAAAATCACCGTAAATAGGACTAATCAATGGGTCCTTCAGAGCTTTATTAGCTGCCCATATCTTTGTTATGACTTCCATTCCTTCACTAGCTAACATGGGATCGTTTTCTTCATATTCCTGAATAAGTGGATTTTCTAAACTCATATCAACACATGCCGACAATAAAATAATATCTTGCGGCTGAGGAAGATTGTCCCGCTTCAACTGTTGTATTAGACCGAGTGCTATATTTCCACCTGCTGAATCTCCTATAATGGTTAATTGATTGGAGCTTTCAATAGATGCTAGAATCTCTTTATAGAAACTGAGCATTTTTGGGTACGTATCTTGATAGTTAAAATGAGGTACTTTTGGATAGATAGGCGCAATAACTTTTGCATTTAAGGCTTGTGCCATTTTATCCATGAACAACCAGTGTAAATTTAAAGGTTGATTTGTCCAAGCTCCACCATGTATATAAAGAATCACCATTTGTGATGAAGACTTTTGGTCATTTAAAATAAAAACCTGCATATCCTCAAATGTTTGCTCCTTCACCTCGCTTAAAAGATTGACATCCTCCCCAATCACATAGGGGTGAATATTTTCTGTTCCTCTTTGCTTAATAAAATGTTGAGCATTTTCAATACTAGAAAAGCTCTTTTTATTACTTTGTGAAAACAATAATTTTTCAAATTGCACACTCTCTACAGATCGTTCTCCATTAAAAATTTCTATACTCATGTTTTTCTCTCCTTTTATTGTTCATTCTGTTTCCAAACATGTAATGATTAATAAAGTGATGTGCCAAACCACTAAAACTGAGTATCGATGATGGTAAAATGCATTTTTTTATCGAACTTTATTTTAATTCCACATTTTGAAGAATACTCCTTCCAAAATCTATCATCAAATAAAAAGACCTTCCTGTTGTCAAAAAGCTGCCATTTTGAAACAAAATGACAGCTTTCGATTAGGTATCTATTCCATCCAACTACCGCTATATTATTGGATTTTAATTTGAGACGAGTAACTATACCTATACCCTTTTCTAACCTCTTCCACCCTGTGAATAAGGCTAATCAATTTTGTCTTGATAACATGTAGATAGTTAAGATTAATCATCCTGAAATAATTTATCTACTTTTTTTGATAAATTTCTACCTCATCTTCTGATAACGCTTGATTTTCCTCTGCATCTATTATGTGGAGTTCCATCATTCAGAGTTAGCTATACAAAAGCGACACGTATGTATTCCTCGTTCTTTAAGCTTTCAAGGTGATGCAATTCAAGGTCTTCCATCGTAATACGACGGCTTTTTAGTTTTTTATCATAATCCCCTGCCCAAAACCTAATTAATTCAGCTCCTTGCTCTGGTTGTATATGTTCCTTCAAATAACTTAAAAAATCTTCTAAAAATTGAGGACCCCAATTTCCCTCGATGCCGTATACAAAGGATTTTTCATTATAAAGCCCTAAGTCATAAGGTGGATTATTCCATTGGAATATATTCAAATTTCCAAAAGCCGATTCATCTGCTGCATGTAAAACTCGTGCATCATCATCCATCAGATGCCACGGCTGTGTTGGTGTACTCTCTGTAATTGGATATAATTTTTTTAATTCTCTTACTGTTATTTCAGCAATTCCTGTACAATCAACTGTTTGTAAAGAACTGTTCGCCACTAGGACAGAATATAACGTCATATGCTTGTCTCCTTAAGCTTTAATAAATGAAACTCAAAATATTCTAAGCAAATCAATAAACTAACCTGCTCCACATACATTATAGTGAATTTAACATAAATATCCAAAAAAAATCATCTCGTTCTACAAATCTAGCTAGATGATAGGCTCTCTCTATTCCCTCAAAAAAAACAAGGAGTAGCAATCGAAATGATTTCTTTTTTTATTTTTCATGATTGTTTTAATAATTAAAAAATCTGATAAATTATTGAATAACACGAAAAGATTACATATTCAAATATAAGTATGGATTAAATGTATTTATTAAAGACTTGTAAAACTCTTCTATCTAAATAGGAAAATTCATTATTTTTTTGAGAGTTATTTGAGAGTTTGTTTATTTATAATAACTTTGTTAATGAATCCTCATTATAAAAAAATATAAAACGAGGCATTATCCTATTCGGAAAGGAGAAAAAGTTATGAAAAAAAGCAAAGAATTATTGATAATGACAATTTGTATGTTATTACTTAGCTTGTTTCCTGTAAATTCTGTAGGAGCAGAAGAATCACAAATTGAAGAGCCGATAGCGCCGGAAGAATCTCAACCAGAAGAGATGATAGTTCCGGAAAATGTTTCCTATGCGAGACATGAAAAAGTTGGTGATGATATCTTCCTTGGAGGAAAATATATTGAGATGGGGATTTCAAAAGGTGGTTCGTTTGGAACGGAAAGTGCAGCCCCAATAGGTTTCCATCCTACTGGACGTGAAAATTTAGGATTTACAGTAGATTCTGATGGGTTTGATAGTGGGGAAGCAATGAGTAGTGGCGATTATTTCTTACCTGGAAGTCCCTACGAAGGATTTTATGTTGGTTATAAAGAAAATGATGATAGCACAAAATTATTTTTAAATGCAAATGCTTTAGGATCTATGGAGATTCTAATGAGCACTAATGAAGATTTATCGACAGAAGATAATTTAGTAGCAAAAACGAGTGGGGTAACATCTGATGGTGCATTAAAAATAGAACAAACTGTTTCATTTAAAGCAAATGATAAATTCTTTAAAGCTACAGTTAAAATGACGAATATGACAGATAGAGTACTTTTAGATGTACGTTATATGCGTTCTGTAGATCCTGATATTGACGCGGATAAAAATGATAATTTTGATACTATCAATTCGGTTCCATTTAACTATCCGAATGATGCTAAATCTGTTGTATTATCGAAGGGTCCTATTACTGGGAATGCATTGATTTTGATGTCTACAGATTCTAAATCACGCGCATCCATTGATAGTTCCAACCCATTTGATCCAACTGCATTTAATGATGACGGTAAAGTAGCCGAAACAACAAATGATTCACAGATTAGTTTAACTTTTGCTGTTGGTAACATGAAACCTGGTGAAGCTAAAACAGTTGAGTATTTTTATAGTTTAGATAGCAATATTGAACAGACTTTAGAGGATGTTGAAAATAATTCAACGCCAACTGTAAGCAATAATGCAACATTAAGAGACTTAACAGTTAATGCTTCAACTGTAGCAGAGTTTGAATCTCAAAGGGAAATATACAACGTAGAATTACCAGCAGGTACTACTACGGTTCCAGGTGTAATGGCAACTGTCGCAGATAAGGATAAAGCGAATGCTGTTGTGACAAATGCAACAAGTTTACCAGGTACAACAACAATTGTTGTCACAGCAGAAGATGGGATTACAACAAAAACATACAAAATTAATTTTACGGTTAAAAATTTAACACCAACTTTAAGCAATAATGCAACATTAAGTAATCTAACTATTAACGCCTCATCTGTAGCAGAGTTCGAATCTCAAAAAGAAATATACAATGTTGAATTACCGTCATACACTACTATGGTTCCTAAGGTAATGGCGACTGTCGCAGATAAGGATAAAGCGAGTGCTGTTGTGACGAATGCAACAAGTTTACCAGGTACAACAACAATTGTTGTCACAGCTGAAGATGGATTTACAACAAAAACATATAAAATTAATTTTACGGTTCAAAAATCAAGTAGCAATGGTGATACATGGACGCCAAATTCTATCCCTGCAACAACTAATCCAAGCTCGACAACAACGAAAATCCAAGTAGCATTAGAAATTGATGGTAACCATCCACTTGAAAAAACAACAGTGGAAATTGAACGCACTAAACATGCCAATGGTGAAATGACAGACTTCGTCAACTTCACACCATCGCAAGCATTAGAAACTGTAGAAAAAGCAAAACAAATTGGCAATAACATTGCACGTATCGTCATTCCTGATGTGAATGATGAGGTGGATAAAGTAACAGTAGAAATTCCAAAGCAATCTCTACAAACATTACGTGACAATGGTTTATCACTAGAAATTTCAACAGTAAATGGTCATATTGCAATTTCACATAGCTCAATGGAAGGCCTTGACGATAACTTCTACTTCCGTTTAGTACCAGTGAAGAAAGAAAGCGAGCGTCAAGCGATTGAAGAACGCGCTAAAGTAGAAAAAGTTGTCCGAGAGACACTACAAAGTAACGATTGGGGTGTGGTAGCTCGTCCAATGACAATAGAAACAAATATGCCAAGTCGTCCAGTACAAGTAACACTACCACTAAGAGATGTAAATGTACCAACAGAAGCAGCAGCACGTCAAAGATTCTTAGAGCAACTAGCCGTCTTTATTGAACACTCAGATGGTGAGAAAAAAATGGTCTTTCCTGAAGTCGTCACAATGGCAAAGGGTGAGCTTGGTCTACGCTTCACTGTAGATAAGTTCAGTACGTTTACCATTATTCAATTTGAAAAGCCAGAGGTAAGCGAGCATGATGCTTATATTAAAGGATTCCCAAACGGCACATTTGGTCCTGATAAGAATGTTACACGTGCACAAGTAGCGATCATGATGGCTCGTATTTTAGGCTATACAGAAGGACAAGCATTGAAGAAAGCACCGTTTAAGGATGTAGCCAAAAACCATAGTGCTGCAGGAGCAATTGCCTTTGTAAAAGAACAGGGCATTATGAATGGTGATAACAATGGTAACTTCCATACAAATGCCAACATCACACGTGCTGAAATGGCGGCAGTCGTAGCCAACTATAAACAGCTTTCTGTAGAAGAAGGGGCAGCGATTACATTCAAGGATACAAAAGACCACTGGGCACAATGGATTATTGAAGCAAACCGTACTGCAGGCATCATCAATGGTCTTGAGAATGGAAGCTTTGCACCAAATGCTGCTTTAACACGTGCACAAGTAGTCGTAATGATGAATCGCATGTTTGAACGTGGTCCATTAAACGGCGTCACAAAACCAAGCTTCCCAGATGTCAAAGCAACACATTGGGCATTCAAGGAAATTGAAGAAGCCGCAAACTCTCACTCTTATATAAAAGATACAGTTGGAAAAGAACAGCTTTCAGAATAGAAAAAGCCAAATACAAGAGGCTAAAAACAAAAAGAAAAAATGTTAGACCGCTTGTATTGGTAGTGACTCCTTAAAGTTAGAGTTTTATTTATGCAGCTAATTGGCTGGCATAAGTTCAGTAAAATACTGAACTCATGCCGGCCAATTTTTGTTTAATTCGATCATTATTATAGTAATCGATATACTTTTCTATTTTCTTCTTTAATGTTTTGTAGGATATTAATTCTTCTCCGTAATACATTTAGCCAAAGAATTCTCCATGGCCGCATTGTCTGCACACGTTGCTTTACGAGACATGCTTGGGAAAATCTTATTTTGCTTTAATGTTATCACCCATAAAATGATGTTGATTGTGCCACCCCTAACTTGAATGAATTGCTGCACAAAATCATTTTCATTTAGTTTATTTAATATATCTAACAACACTTCTTTTGGTTGGACTAAGCTTCCCCGTAGCTCAATAAAAGTCTCTTAATTGAAGTAATTTGCATCTAAAAAAATTCTTCTTGTTATATAGCCAATTTTAGATGTTCTGTTTGTGTTAGACATGAAAAACACCCCTTTAGATAAAATATCTAAAGAGGTATTTCTTTGCCATTATATAGATCGCAACTTTATTTCAAAGCCACAACAAATTAATTTAAAATATTATTTACAGGCCACATTTCAACTGTGCGCCACAGTTTGTACATGTATTACAGCCGCCCATTTCTTCGACTGTGCCTTTACGGCATACTGGGCATGTATTCCCAACGTCTGAGCCAATAACAGTTGTTGACTCTAACGCTTGAATCGTATCTACTAATACGACTGGACGTTTTGTATGTTCTTCAACCAATTCCTCTTCAAATGAAAGTTGATCCATATCATTTTCTTCTGCTTTTAGTGTAAGAACTTGTGAATCACGGCTACCGTCAACATAGACCGTACCACCTTTAGCGCCACCTTTATATAGTCGCTCGTACACTTTTTCAACTTGCTGTACTGTATAGCCTTTTGGTGCGTTTACAGTTTTAGAAATAGAGGAATCGATCCATTTTTGAATAATACATTGCACATCAGCATGCGCTTCTGGTTTTAGCTCCATTGCTGTAACGAACCATTCTGGAAGCTCTTGCTCATTTACTTCTGGATGACGGTTCAAATATTCTTGGACAATTTCAGCTTTTACTTCAATGAATTTACCTAGACGACCAGAACGATAGTACGTGAAGGAGAAGTATGGCTCAAGACCTGTTGCTACCCCTACCATTGTTCCTGTTGACCCTGTTGGTGCAACAGTTAATAGATGTGAGTTTCGGATACCAGTCGCTAAAATTTGCTCTTTGATATGAGCAGGCATTTTTTGCATAAAGCCTGTCTCTGTAAAGGCTTTACGTAAACGAGCTGTTTCTTTGTCTGTAGCACCTACTAAGAATGGGAAGCTACCACGCTCTTTCGCAAGCTCTGTAGACGCCTCATACGCAGTTTCAGCGATTGTTTTAAAGATTTCATCGACTAACGCATTACCTGCTTCTGAACCATATTCTTTTTCACAGTAAATCAGTAAATCGGCTAAGCCCATAACGCCTAAACCAACACGACGTTCACCAAGAGCTTGTACACGATTTTCTTCTAAGAAGTAAGGTGTCGCATCAATCACATTATCCTGCATACGAACACCAACACGAACTGTTTCACGTAGTGCTTCGTAATCAACTGATTGATTTTCTTTATTCGCAAACTGTGCTAAATTCACAGCAGCTAAGTTACACACAGAATATGGTGCAAGTGGTTGCTCGCCACATGGGTTCGTCGCTACAACACTTTGACCATATGCCTTTGCATTTGTCATGTCATTGGCGTTGTCGATGAAGAAAATACCTGGCTCTGCCGAGTATGTTGCACATACATTAATTAAATTCCATAACTCTTTTGCTTTAATTGTACGGTATGTGCGGACTTTATAGCCCATTTTCTCCCATTCACGAACATCACCAACTTCATGCCATTTCGTGTTGTAAACGCTCATTTCTTCCTTTGTATATTCTTCAACGGCTGGGAAACGAAGCTCGAAGTCAGCGTCTTTTTCAACTGCTTCCATAAATTCTTTTGTTAATGTCACAGAAATGTTGGCACCTGTTAAAAACTCTGGGTTATGAACAGTGTACGTGCCACCATCACGTAATTTATTTTCAGCCTCACGAATGATAGCTGTATCAAATCCACCTAAGCCTTCAATGTTTTTATAGTTCACGATGCCTTGATACATCGCTTCTTCTTGCATAGAAAGTGGCCTGAAGTTTAATTTTTCTTTGGCTAGACGGATGATTGTTTCATCCGTTGTATTTTCGATCAGGTAACGTAGAATACGTGGATTTTGCATTTTGGAAATAATAAACTCCACAATATCTGGATGCCAATCTGCTAGCATAATCATTTGTGCCGATTTCTTACGCGGGCTCGCTACACCCACTCTCTATGTCACCATAGAAGTTGAGACCATATCTTACATCTCATTAGATGCCCTCGCACTTCGGAGTGGCTTCACTCCTACTCTACTCACTTCCGCTAACTTAGCGTGTTTTCGATGGTCGTTGAACCTTCCCCTTTAAAAGGAGCTTGGCTGCTGA
Organism: Lysinibacillus sp. G01H; assembly: GCF_028872195.1. Taxonomy (NCBI): domain Bacteria; kingdom Bacillati; phylum Bacillota; class Bacilli; order Caryophanales; family Bacillaceae; genus Lysinibacillus; species Lysinibacillus sp. G01H. The sequence continues at coordinate 2,948,812 of NZ_CP118397.1, forward strand.
TTGTCTTTATCCCACTGCTATTTTCAAGCATTCACGTTTACCGTTTCCGATTACGTTGTAGCTAGCAGTGCATTTATAATGCATTTTTTAACATTTTCATGTGGTTGTATCGCATCATAAACATCCATATTTCCCACCTCGATTAAAGTGACAATATTTCCGTTAAAGAGTTCCCAGCAATTCACGAGGTTTGTTTACGCAGAAGCACCTAGATTATGCTTACCTCTGCGGCTACCACCTTGTTCGACAAGATGAGTCAGCTTCGCAATATCATCTAACCATGAGACAGAACCAGATGATTTACCGTTTACACCACGAGCTAGCGTGTTGCGTGGACGTAAAGTTGAACCATTTGTTCCTACACCGCCACCACGGCTCATAATTTCCATTACTTGCTTACGATGATCACTAATCCCTTCACGAGAGTCAGCGACAAATGGCATCACATAACAGTTAAAGAAAGTTACATCTGTTTCAGAACCAGCTCCATAAATCACTCGCCCTGCAGGGATGAATTTTAAAGAGACTAATTGCTTATAAAATTTCTCAAACCACTCTTGGCGTTTTTCTGGTGTTTTTTCAACAGCAGCAAGGCCTGTTGCATTTCGTTTTGCAATTTGTTCATAAAATATCTCAAGAGGCTTTTCTAACACGTCAATTGAACGCGTAATCACACCCGTTTCTTGCTCTTGCGGATCGTCTAATGCGCTACGATAATCTTCTTCAATCAAAATCTCTGCTGTTTTTGTAGACATATCCAATTTTTGAATTGTCCCTAAACCACGTGCAGGAAATTTCGGATCAGCTTTTACCGTTAATACAACAAAGTCGCCGGCTTTCAATGTTTTCTTTTCTGTGTCTTTAAACGAATAGCGATCGATCATGACAAGTCTCGATACACCTTTGTGTGTAATATGCATATCAGATGTTACGGGGTGTACCTGCGGGAATTGTTCAATATCTTTGTTTAACTGTTCAAATTGATTGTTTACTTCGGGTTGATGATTTGTGAGTACCATCGTTTAGCCTCCCTTGTTTTCTTCATTACAAAATAAATACACAATATCTCGTGTTGTTAAACACTACATATTGTGTATATGTCTTTAAAAAAGATACTATATATAGTTTTTTAATTCAACTCTTGCTTTTTTTAATAGATTCAGAACTACTTGTTATGACTAGGATTGAACGTTAAAAAATATTTTTTTCATACCATTTTTTACTTTTTAAAGTTCCACTCATCTGAAGCATATTTTTTTTCTTCTAAAGCTCGGACATATTCTAATTGCTCCTCAGAAAGTGTAAATGGTTTTAATTCAATTTGCAACGATTTTGCAAAGCCATCTCTAAATGCTGTCACACATTGCTCAACTGTCACTGGCTCTTTTACAAGACTGTTGATGGCAACAGCCTTTTCTGGTAGCTTTCTACGCATACGATTTTTCGCTTCTTCACTGGAGAAATTAAATACGGATAATAATTTCTCTTGATCTAAATCTAATAAAATGGCGCCATGCTGTAAAATGACACCCTTTTGACGTGTTTGAGCACTTCCAGCTATTTTTTTCCCTTCTACGACAAGTTCATACCAACTTGGTGCGTCAAAGCAAACAGCACTTTTGGGACTCTTCAGGTCCGCTCTTTTCTCCTCTGTATCAGGTACACTAAAATAGGCATCCATACCCAGGTTATGGAAACCTTGCAAGATTCCCTCACTTAACACACGATATGCCTCTGTTACAGATTCTGGCATATTCGGATAGCTTTCTGTCACAATGACACTATAAGTTAGCTCATGTTCATGTAGGACAGCTCGTCCACCGGTTGGACGACGTACAAAACCTAAGCCTTGTTCACGCACAGCATCTAAATTAATATCTCTCTTTGCTTGTTGAAAATACCCAATAGATAATGTCGCAGGCTCCCACTCGTAGAAACGAATTACTGGTGGAATTAACCCCTCACTATGCCAATCAAGTAATGCTTCATCTAGTGCCATATTAAAAGAAGGACTACATTTCCCTGAATTTAAAAAATACCAAGTTGTCATATGTTCATCTCCTACAAATATAATGATCCATCAGGCCCCACCTGTGGGTCAACTTGAACGAATATTATGCTACAATTCAAATTGCGAACAATTGCTTGTGTAACGAAAAAGGCGAATTCGCTACAACCTAGTTAATTTTATCAAACTCATTGGACTATCGCTAGCGCATCTTTTATAATAATAGAGAAGATAGAAAGGGGTAAGAAAATCTTGGACATACTTATCACAATCGGTGTCGTTTTAGTAGTCACAATTGCATATATCGGAATTAATGCACTACGACTCAAAAAAGCCGTAACCAACCTAACACAAGAGCAATTTATTGAAGGCTATCGTAAAGCGCAGCTGATCGATGTTCGTGAGCAAAAAGAATTTGATGCTGGTCACATTCTTGGTGCACGAAATGTTCCTTCGACAACACTTCGTCAACGTTATAAAGAAATCCGCCCAGATTTACCAGTATATCTATACTGTCAAAATACAGGCCGTAGCTCACGTGCTGCACTATTTCTTAAAAAACGTGGGTACAACCAAATTTACCAACTTCAAGGTGGTTTCAAAACTTGGACAGGTAAAATAAAAGCAAAAAAATATTAATGCTCTCATCAAAAAAAGTCGTCTCAAAGTACTATGAGACGACTTCTTTTTTAAAAAATTCAGAGTTTCTACTATATTATATCTATTTCGAATGATGCTGTACGAGCTTCTTGTATACGAAGTCCTTGATCATGCATTAAAATAAAAAAAGTAATGCTACAAAACGCAATATAGTCCCCTTTTTGATACCAAGTCTTCTTTAAACGAGTTTTCACTACTTGAGTCGGGTCCTCATAAAAATGAGCGCTTTAATACTCTTTTGGAACGGCTTTCACTTCCGTCTGAGCGCTTTGACACCTTTTTGGAGCGAGTTTCTCATATGTTTGAACGCTTCGATAGCTATAACCGAGCAAGCTTCCAATAATCCACCTCATATTTAAAAACCCTTCACGAAACACTTTGTATAACCAAAAATACTATTTTTCGTTAGAGATATGCCAGTTATGAACCCTATTCTTCTATTTTTCTGAAAATAGCTAAAATTTATTGTTGAATAATTTTAGAAGCACTGTTAGGATGTATAATATCTTACAATAATAATTGATTATAAAGTTAATAAGCTATGAATGCTATGGATCAAACTATAGCAGGAGCAGTTCTGGAGAGAGCGCACATTGCGTCGCCGAAGGGTTCACTATCTCAGGCAAAAGGACAGAGGAGTAATACAGCTTTTATAAGCGATGCTACATAAAATATTTAACCTATTTCATGTAGACATCTGCGAGTAAATGGTATTTGTTATTCTGACGTTTTTCCGAGACTAGTGTCACAACTAGTCTCTTTTTATTTTTCCAGCCATAGTTTTTTATGCATCTTTGAGGGGGATTAACGTGGAACAGCAACAATTAAAACGAGATTTAAAAAATCGCCATGTGCAGCTTATTGCCATTGGTGGAACAATTGGAACTGGTTTATTTTTAGGCTCTGGGAAAGCCATTGCCTTAGCAGGGCCTTCGATCATCCTAGCTTACTTAATTGTAGGGACAGCGCTATTTTTTGTGATGCGTGCCTTAGGTGAATTATTACTATCCAATGCAGGCTACACTTCATTTACGGATTTTGCATCCGAATACATAGGGCCTTGGGCAGGTTATGTAACAGGTTGGACATACTGGTTCTGTTGGATTATGACGGCGATGGCAGACATTATTGCGGTGGGGGTTTATACACAATATTGGTTTGATATCCCACAATGGGTGCCAGCCATTGGTTGCCTCGTATTGTTACTACTACTAAATCTATTAACTGTTAAGCTTTTTGGTGAGCTAGAATTTTGGTTCGCTATTATTAAAGTTATTACGATTGTAGCGCTTATTATTATTGGTCTTTTTATGTTAGTAACTGGCTTTCAAACTAGTTCAGGAACAGTATCAGTTGAAAATCTGTGGGCACATGGAGGCATGTTCCCAAATGGTATATACGGCTTTTTAATGGCCTTCCAAATGGTTGTCTTTGCATTTGTTGGGGTGGAATTAGTGGGGGTTTCAGCAGCTGAAACAGCAGATCCTCAAAAAAATATTCCTTCTGCCATTAATAAAATTCCATTTCGCATTTTACTTTTCTATGTAGGGGCATTATTTGTCATTTTATGCATTAACCCATGGTATGAGATGTCTGCTTCAAGCAGCCCCTTTGTCCAAGTCTTTACATTAGCAGGTATCCCGATTGCTGCTGGTATTATCAATTTTGTTGTGCTTACTTCAGCGGCTTCAGCAGGTAACAGTGGGTTATTCTCCACAAGTCGGATGCTCTATAATCTTGGTAACAATAAACAGGCATCTCCAGCATTCGCAAAACTCAACAGAAACAGTGTGCCAAGTAATGCACTCGTTATTTCCGCTATTGTTGTATCAATTGGTGCTCTGTTAAGTAAGTTGATGCCAGAGAACGCCTTTAGTGTTGTGACGACAATCAGTGCAATTTGTTTTATATGGGTGTGGAGCATTATCATCATTTCGCACATCATCTACAAACGAAAAAAACGTGATTTACATGAAGCTTCCATCTTCAAAGCACCACTGACACCTTTTATCAACTACGTTGTGCTTGCATTTTTTGCCTTTTTATTAATTGTGATGTTTATTTCTGAGGCTACGCGTACAGCACTGCTGTTAACACCAATTTGGTTTATCGCTTTATTTATTATTTATAAAATGAAAAAAAGATGACTTCAGACTAAGCGCTGAAATCATCTTTACTCATTAAAAAATCGTCATATCCCATTCTGTTGCTAGCTGTTTTAGCAACTTTACACCTGCCACACTGTTTCCTATTGGATCAATCGCTGGTCCGTAAATTCCAATACCACAGCCAGTAGGAAACGGCGAGTGCAGGCCTGCATGCCCTGGAACAGCCGCAAGAATCGCGCCTGATACACCACTTTTGGCAGGAAGGCCGATGAATGCCGCAAACTTCCCTGAGGCATTGTACATACCACATGTCACCATCAAAGCCTTTGCTAATTTTGCCACTTGTTTAGGGAATAGCTGTTTCTTTAACAGTGGGTGATAGCCATCATTCGCAATAACTAGGCCAATCATGGCTAAATCTGATACATTGACTTCAATTGCACATTGCTTCAAATAAACCTCAAGCGCCGCTTCTACTGGACAATCTAAGAACCCAGAATCCATTAAGTAGTAGGCTAATGCTCGATTACGATTAGCCGTTTGCCACTCTGACTGGAATACTTCTTCATTGATACTTAATTGCTTTCCAATGATTTGTTCTAAAAATTGTAGAATCTTAGTGACCTTCTCTTGTGGAGAATGACCAGCCAACATGGAGGATACCGTAATAGCTCCAGCATTAATCATCGGGTTAAAGGGTTTACCTGGCTGATGACTTTCTAAGCGAATAATTGAGTTAAAGGTATCTCCTGTTGGTTCAACATCTACTCTTTCTAAAACATATGGTAAGCCTCGATCCATACAGGCTAAAATAAAGGTAATGACCTTGGAAACGCTTTGAAGGGTAAATAGTTCTTCGGTATCTCCCGCTTTGATTTCATGGCCTTCAGTCCCAACAATCGCCACAGCTAATTGGTTGGGATCTTTTTGGGCTAAAGCAGGGATATAACTAGCGCATTGCCCTTCTTTGGCAGTAGCACGATACTGTGATACCCACTGTGCTAAAAGTTGATGCTGATGATTCGGTTGTGTTGACATGTTGCGTTCTCCTTTCAAAATGAGGCAAAAACAGAGCCTCCATAGTTCTCCTATGAAGACTCTATCCTGTTAGCGCTTAGGTGGCTGTGTTCCATCTGGAATTAAAGATTGATATGTTTCACCATCAAGACGTTCTTGCCATTCCTTTTTCGCTTTTTCAATATATAGAGGATTATCCAGCAACGCTAAGGCTGTACAAGCCATAATTTTAGCAGCCTGTAGCATTCCTTTATGCGCTATTGGGGTAACTCCTTGAGACACTACCTGCCATGTATGTAATGGTGTCCCTAATGCCATGCATACAGTTGTACACTGCACGGTTGGTACGTTCCAGCTAACATCTCCAACATCTGTAGAGCCACCCATAATAAATTCAGGTAGCATGCCTGGAACATGATTAGCAATCACTTTTCCTTGTAATAGCTTGGCATCTTCTTTACGCAAGCCCACTAATGAAGCTGCTTGTACTTCTGGTGTAAACGTATTGAAAATAGCCTGCGCATACTGTTCATCCTCTATTGTATAGTCTGGCATACCGATTTCAAGTATTTGTTGATACATCACATCATAAAGTGTTTTATTTGTAATAAGATTCGAAGCAGCACCTTCAAACTCAATGTCCACTGACGTCCCTGTCATCATTGTGGCACCCTTTGCAATGTTCTCAACGCGCTGATAAATTTCCTGCACTTGCTGCTTTTTAGGTGCCCTAACTAGATACGTTACCTCTGCATACGGTTGAACTACATTTGGCGAAGTCCCGCCTGAATTAGTAATGGCATAATGCACACGAGCTTCTGGAATGATGTGTTCTCGTAAGTAGTTTACCCCAACATTCATAAGCTCAACAGCATCTAAAGCACTTCGTCCAAGATGTGGTGCAGCTGCGGCATGAGCACTTTTGCCCGTAAACTTAAACGTTGCTGCATAGTTTGCTAGAGAACTACATGTCATCACAGTCGAAAACGTACCTGGATGCCAAGAGATCGCGATATCAACATCATCAAAAAGGCCAGCCTTTGCCATATAAGCTTTACCAGATCCATTCTCCTCTGCAGGACAACCGTAAAAGCGGATTGTTGCTGACTGATGATTTTGCTCTAAATAATCTTTTACAGCAACAGCAGCTGCGAATGCGCCAGTACCTAATAAGTTATGACCACAGCCATGTCCGCTTCCACCATCCACAAGAGGCTCATGTTGTGTTGCCCCACCTTTTTGACTCAAGCCTGGAAGCGCATCATATTCACCTAAAAAGGCAATAACTGGCTTGCCAGAACCATAAGTTCCAACAAGCGCTGTTTCAAGACCAGCAACACCGACTTTTGTTTTAAAACCCTCTTTTTCTAGTGCCTGTTTCATATATTCCATCGATTTCTTTTCTTGAAAATGAAGCTCGGGCACAGCCCAAATCGCATCGCTTAATGCTACTGTAGCTTGCTGTTTTGCTTCAATTAACGTTGAAATTTTTTCATGATAACTCATATTTGTCCCTCCAATTTCATTATGCTTTTAACAATGTTCCTTTTTGGTCGTTTAGTGTGACAAGCGACACAATACAGATAAGTGCAAAGCCAATTAACATCCAAAAGGCTGCATCAAAGGAGCCATTAAAGGCATCAACCATAAATCCAATTGCCATTGGTGTAACAAATCCTGCTAATTGTCCACCTGTATTGGCAATCCCCATTGCAGAACCTGTGATAGAAGAAGGTAATTTCTTGAGTACAATAACAGGTAGTAATGTAATGACAAACGCAATAAATATCGACACGACTGTTTGGTAACCAATAAATAACGTCACTGTTTTGGCAGTAAACATTAAATACAATAAAAGACCAATGACTGCGCAGGAGATGGAGCCTAACACTTTCTCCATACCTTTTGGTAACTTATCAATGATATAGCCACTACCATATACACCAATTATCGTTGTAATGGCAGGTATTGTTTGTGCCCAACCAATAGACATTAAATCCAAGCCTCGATTTTTTTGAAGATATGTTGGAATCCAAGAAACTAATCCCCAGTTCACTGCATAAATACAAAAATAAGCAATGATTAAATTCCACATTAGGGGTGTTTTCAATAATTCTTTAAAATTCACTTTGTTCGTAGTATTTTCTGTTCCAGCTATAGCTGCCTCATCTTGTGGGAGTTTAATGTATTTCCAATATAAAAAGGCAATTATTGCTCCAATTGCCCCAATAATGATAAACATCATGCGCCAGCCAATTGTTCCTAATAAATAAGCAGCTAGTAAAGGGACGATGAGTGAAACAATGCCACCAGAAGTAAGCATAATGGACATCGCTCTACCTCTTTCCTCTTTTGGAAAAATCGTAGCAATAATTTTAGAGCTTGATGGCTGAAAACCACCCTCACCAATGCCAAATAAAAAACGAATCACAATCATCGCTGTTAAGGACCACGCAATAGCTGTTAGACCCGTAAAAATAGACCACATAATAACAGCCATCAATAAAACTCGTTTTGCGCCAAATTTATCGGCCAGCCAGCCACCCGGTATTTGCATAATGGCATAGCCTAAAAAGAAAGCGCTTAAAATAATACCCGTAGAAGATGCATCCAGTTGCAAATCCCCTGTAATCGAAACCACTGCATAGTTCATAATATAGCGATCTAAATTCCCTAAAGACCAGCCTAAAAATAAAAGTGCAAGGATGACATTTCTAGATTTCTTCGTTATTTCATTTGTTGTCATTTATATCCCTCCCATATATAGAAATCCTCTCTTTATTGCCACGACTACTCTTGAATATGCTTGCCCCCTTGTAAGTAAATCCCCTTTTATATACCGACATTTTCGTTATATATTCGTATAATAATCAAAGTTCAATAAAAAGACAAGATTTTTTTGAAAATTTCTAATAGATAATCGTCTTCGTAAATCCATATTATTTACCTAAATAACCGCTGAATTTAGTGATTTATCAGTATTTGAGGCTGCAAAAAGCATAAAAAAATGTCCCACACCATTTATTGGTTTGGAACATTTCTGTAATTTTTCAGACAAGTTGATACATTTTAATAGGTCTGCCTCGAGTATGCTGCAATTCTTCCCCACAAATTCTCGCCAAATCTACATTACATAAATCTGCTACGATTCGTTGGGCATTTCTCTCGCTCATTTGCAGTTGTGTCGCTAAATCCTTTGTCGTAAAATGCTTCCAATGCATTTTTTGTACAAGTGCATGGATTTTCATATAGGTTTTAATACTAATATTCCCTTTTTTTAGTTTTTCTAAAATATAAGGGTCTTCTGCTCGGTAGGAATATGATAGCTCTTCTACATTCCCTACTGATTCAATAATGGTGCCATCATCCTGTATCATCACGATGTCAATAGCCTCATTTTTCTTCGTCTGTCTTAGTCCTCGGTGAGCATGTAACTCAGCATTGAACACTGTTTGAGCAAAGCCAATGCCTGCTGTCACCTTTGTCTCCATTTCAATCGACAACTGATACATTTTTTCCTGTAAGAATCGTATTTGCCCTTCAATCGCACCCCTTGTACTAAAGATCGTATATTTGCCATTCCCCTCTTCAATAAGAGAACCATCAATCTGTTCACAGAGCTGTAGTAGATTTTCCTTCGTACGCAATTCTAAATATTGAATACGATAGCCTTGCTTCATGCGCTCTTTTAATGAATCGAAGTCCTTAATTTCAAGCATGACTGCTCCAATTTGTGTCTCTTTGTAATAGGACGTTTTGATCTTCTCTGTAAAAAGTTGAACTGTATGATAAATTTCTGTTTTTGTCGGGGAAACCCAATAAGATGGAACTCCTCGTTCCTTTAGCTCTTCATCTACAGAGGGATAACAAGTAATCGCAAAATCAATTTTGCCCGCCTGCCAAAGACTATAGTGGAAATCAAATAGCTCTTGTGGATCAATAGCGACATCAAATTCCTTTAGATACATATGATGGACATTATGCTGAATCTCTGCAAGACTTTCTGAAGCCATTTGAGAAGGCGAAGGAATAATATCGATACTAACATTTTCTATAAACTTTTTTTGCTGATAGGATTGCTCTAAAAAACCCCGATAAATAGCCGCTTCGGAAAAAATAATATGGGTCAATTTATCTTTGGATACATTCGTTTGACTGGCAAGCTTATAAGGGATGTAACCTGAAAACAACCAGAAATCGACAGCCTGATTGTGTGTCTCCACAAGATGCTTTGTTTCCGTCGCCACTTCATATATATACGGAATAAATTCCATATCCTGTTCGATTTCTCGTGCTAAGGCAATAATTCTTTCAACGGATTGAATGGGACCAACAACACCTATTTTATACATCTTTTGTTCCTACCTTCTTTGTGAAACTACAATCTTTATGTAAAAAATTTCTTCCCTTGTTGTACATAGTATAGCGGACAATCAAATTACTAGACAAATCTTATGTATAAAGAAAAGCCTCGAAAACTGTTCGAGGCCATCTGAAAGTAACAATTATTGCTCCGTTGGATACATGTTTGTATAGAGTAACTCTAATCTTTTAGAGAGCTTTCCATAGGCTGTTTGCCACGCTTTACGTGCAGCATCATTACTGCTCCCTGCTGGTTCGTATATAGCATGCACCTCTTCAACCTTCTTCAAATCACCCTCTGCTTGTGTGAGCTTCGAATAATTTTTAACAACCTTCTTATCAGCATCACTCAGAGCATCATAGGCTTTACGGATTTCACTTACTTTCTCCTGTAAACCATTGATATATTCACCTTTTACAAGAAGTGAATTGATGGATTCAATTAATGACAATGCATTTTCATTCGTTTGCTGTTGTCCTTTTTGCTTATCAATAATCAATTGTCTAGTTCCTGCATCAATCAGGCTCACTTGTTTAGATGTAAGCTTTTCATATGCCTTGATCACAGTGCTTGGATTTGAAGCAAAGGATTTCTCATAGGTCTTCATAAAGCTTTCCACTTTTTTCACGTCTGCAAGCGCAGTTTTTAAGATATCATAGTTTGTAATCAGTTTTTTCTCACTTGAACTAAGGCTACTATATTGTGTAGAAAGATTTTTAATACGTTCAATCGTTACGACATAGAGATTATTGGAAACAATTGTGGCAATATCATTATTTAGCTGTGTAATTTTCGATGCATTTTCATCTATATTTTGATTTTTTAATAAAGCTTCATATTGTTCTTTTGCTAAATGCTGCTGATTCGCAGGTAATTTCGCATAAGCTTTTTGCACTGTTTCAATTTTTTTAGCCTTTTTCGCAGCATCTGTTTCTTCTCTAGCAGTCTGTATTTTTTTATAGAAGGATTTTACACCTGTAATATCCTTATTTGCTGCTGTTAATAAATAATAATTTGTCACGTATTTTCTTGCAGCAGAAGACAATTTTTTATAGGATTCAGAAGCTGTATTAACAGCGGTTTCTAATTGATTGAATGAATATTTCGTAACATCCGCAAATTTGGCAATATCCGTCTTTAACGCCTCTGCTGCTGCTTTATCAGTAGGCACTTTACCATTGCCATCAACTGAAATCTTTGGCGTGTTTAGTAAAAATTCTTCAGCATTATATACAAGTGATTGCTGTAAATTTGTAAGATTATTATAAGCTTTTAAAGTACTTGTATAGCTTGAATTAAGTTTACTTTCCGTTACACCAGTTGTTGCAGATAACTTTTGATAGGCATCCATATCTTTAATTACTTTTTCAGCTGCTTTTAAATCTTTCTGTAAGCTAACAAGACTATCGTAGCCAATAATTTGTGCTGCCGAGGCTTTCGTTAAGCTCTTATACTCCTTGATCATTTGATTAACATTATTGACATGACTTTGCCATGAACCAGCAGACGGATTGAACGGATAAACATCATCGCTAATATAGCTATCTATAACATTATTTAAATTTATAATTTGGCTTTCTTCTGCACGTTCTGCTGTAGTCAAACGCTGGACATACACATCTGGCACTAATTTTAATTGTTTATATGTTAATTTTTCATAGGCTGTACGGATTGATTTAGCAGTCGTCACTTGTTTATTAGGCGTACTATTTGTAGCTAATTTATCAAATGATTTAATGAATTGCTCGACCTTTTTAATATCCGTTTTAGCCTCAGACAAAATTGCTTGGTTTTGGACAGCAGCTCGGTAGCTTTGTGATAATTTCTCAATATCTGCTTCGATTGTCTTCACGCTTGCTTGTAAGGAATCAACATCAGAAGCTACATACTTCACAAGTGAATTCTCATAAGATAATAAATTAATAATAGCTTGATTGAGTTTTCTCACTTCTTTTATCTCTTCAAGATCATTTGGCTCGTTTAATAGATTTTTAATGCCCGTATATAGGGTCTCATCTACATCTAAGCTACGCTGTAACAGATCTAGCTTATTATAAGCATCTTCTAGTTCCTTTATTTCTTTTTCATTACTAGTCTCTATTTTGCTCCATTTTTCATTTAACTTAGTTATTAATTCAACATCAGTAAGTGCTCGCTTTAAGACATCATAATTAGACACATTACCTTTAGCTGCTGCTGATAAGGATTGATAGTTTTTTTCTAGTTCCGTAACTTTAGCACCAAATTCTGCTAAGCTGGATACATTGTATTTATTATCATTGACCAGTAAAGCTTTAATCTCTTTCGTTAAAGTATCAGTGGGTTGTTTAGAGACAGTGATGGTATCAGATAGTTTAGATTCCGCAAAGGAAAGACCCACGTTTGCTTTGACAGTGACAGCAATATTTTTAATATCCTTTTCAATGGCATCCTTCGGAATCGTATATGTACTACCTGAAGCACCCTCTATGATAGTAAAGGAGTTATCACCTAATTTATAAAACCATTGATAACTATATGTAATTTGATCACTTTGCAATTTTGCACCATTCTTATCAGTTACAGTAATACCAGCTACTTTCACTGTTTCTCCAGGTGCTACAAAACCAGCGGATTGACCTTCTAAGGTCGGAATGGTGATATCGAGCTCTAATGGCTGAATAGTGCGCGGTGCACTTTTAAATTTTTTACCGTCTGTCGTAGTTGCTTCCACAAAAATGCTTTTTCCAGCTGCTTCAACAGGCACTTTTAAGGAAATAGATGTTGCTCCAGAAATGGGCTTATTTGTTGAACCCTCTTCCCCAGTAATTTCCTCTAGATAATACCATTGATAGGCATTGACGATACTATCATTTGGTAATTTTTCTACTTTTAATGTTGCGTTGACAATATTATCTCCAGTGACTGAAACTGTTTCAGCTGCACCTGCTACAGTTGGAACAATAAGTGCTACAGGAATTGCTGCTGCTGTTAAAAATAATTTTTTATTCAAATCTATTGACCTCCTCAATCCTTCTCCTGATTATATCGGTCATCTGGCCATAATTTCCTTGAATATTAGGTAAATACTCCAAAAAGTGCATTTTTTCCTGATTTACTATTCACCAAATGATATTTTTTTGATAACATTTTATCATTTTTGATTTATTAACTTAAATAAATAAATATATTTTCAAACAAAAGCCTTCTAACCCACATTCGTAGCCTCTACGAAGAGATTAAAAGGTGTTAAAAAAATATATGCACGTATGCTTCCGCTTCATCTGGTTATCCTCGTATCATATAAGTTGGTCGGGTCAGGGTCTTATAGGTATAGGGATTCGTATGTTGGGTTTCACTTACTTGAATACGAATCGTCATCCCTTCTCCTACTTTGCTATCTAATGCGAATTTCCCATTAAAAGCTTGAACTCGCTCCTGCATTCCTTGTATGCCCATAGAATCGGCAAGTAGAATATCATCTATATTACAACCAACACCATCATCACTATACAAAATTTGGAACCCTTCTTCGGTGCCCAATAAATGTATTTCAACTGTATTAGCATAGGAATGTTTTAACGCATTGTTTAATAGTTCTTGGAACAGTCGATAAATCATTAAATTTAAACGCTCATCCTCTAAATAGAGGCGGTCAATCGTATATATCAAAACAAAATTAGCCCGTTTATGAATTTTTTGTATTAATTTTTCAAGGGCTGCATTTAAGCCTAATGTATCTAATAGAGGTGGCTTTAAGTTTTCGCAGTAGCCCCTCAAATCATTCAGAGAGATAATCATATGTTCATGAAGCTTTATAAGTTTAGATGGGATCTCCTCTTTTTCTTTTGTATGCATGAGGACATCCATTTCCCTTGCAATGTGCAATTGTTCTTGTAAAATCGTATCATGAAGTTCCTGTGCCAACTGATATTTTTCTTCCTCGAACCTTAGCCAGAGTAATTTATTGAGCCATGGTAGCTGTCGATTATCGGCTTCTTTCATATGCTTTAACTGATTTAAAAGCTCCTCAACCATTTTTGTGTTTTCGATAAAATTATTTAAATAGAGCAGCAATAATTCTAGCCATAGCAGTTCCTCGTCCTTGAGATAAATCGTTTTATTATGATCCACAACAAGGATTCGTTTATAGTTCACATCTTGATGAATAAAGGCAATATAGAAATGATCTGTCTTTTTAATATCTCCCAAGCCTAATCGTTCAACTAGTACCTCATCTATTTGATGCTGCGTGTATTCTTTGGATTTATTTGTTAAGGTAACTTGATGCGTTTGAAAATCATATGTGAGCACATACACACTTTCCATTTCAAGCTGAACCACAACCTCTTGTACAAATTTCTCTAATAAGTCCTCAATCTTCACCACTCTACCAATACTCTCAACGGTCGTATACAAGCGGTGGATGTAGTCGCCTTTTGTAGAAAATAAAATTTTCCGCTTACGATAATCAATCCGCTCTTTAATGTAGAACAACGCCATTAACGATAGAAAGGCAAAAAAGAAAATCTCCGTCATGTGCGAAACTGATAAATCTGCAAATAAATATAAACCGATTAACAGCCATATCGTAAAGCCAAATGAGAAATTAAAATAATAACGTAATCTAGAAATGAAATACTCCATATCAAAAATACGTTCAGTGAGTTGTGTAAAAATGAAGCTGAATGGAATTAGTAAAAGAAATATTGAACTTATATCTGCCGAAAGAATTTGATTGTGGAAAAAAATTTCTGGTAACGCATATAGAAAAAGGAATGGTATAAAAGGAATTATTATACTACTTAATAGGATTTTAAGTTCTGGAATTCTATATTTAACGTAACTAAAAATCATTATACTAAGAATAGCTACTAGTAATAAAAAAAATAGACCTAAAATAATACTTGAAACTATAGAATGAATTCCGTCATAAACTATTCCGAAGATACTTAAAATAATTACAGCTATGGGAAGTATATATAACGAATTAATATTTTTTATAAACGGCCATCTTATATTTAGGAAGCCAAAATACTCTTTCAAAAACTTTAATAAAAGAACTAGACAGAGAAGCATGCTACCACGGTTTACTATAATTCCGAAAGGGTTTAATATACCTGAAGCACCTATGCTTAGATAAGCTAAAGAAACAGATAAAATAAACAAAATTAATAAGTTTATTAAGATTGTATTTTTAGGTTTCAGATACAAATAAATTGAAATTAATAGAGATAATAAATAGTAACTAGTTGGCACAAGGAGAACAGAATAGAATTGTTGAGTGATGTCAAACGGCTTTATTTTTATCTCTTTTAGTTCCCCGTTCGGTTTCATTATTGTTATTTCATTTGCCGATCTAATTACTAAATCATATTTAAGATTAGTTATTTTATCTATATTATTCCCATTTACGCTTAAAATATTATCTCCAATCTCTATTTGCTGCTTTAAAGCCCAATCTTTATAATAAGGATTCGTTATTTTCCAAACACCATTTTCCTCTTTAACCTCTATATTAATAAAAGGTTTACTATAAATGATAAATAATAAATAGAGACCTATTATTAAATATACACTTATAGTAAACCAAAACCTTTTATTGTTATTTGTTTTTAATTCCACAAACGATTTTCAAGGTTCAGTTCTTCATCAAACGAATCCAAAATTGCCTTTTGTTCTAATGCTGTTACACCAATGAGAGAAGCTTTTTTTTCTTTTAACAATGTCACTAACGTCGGATTTTGCTCTAAATATTGAATCATGTTAATCATTAAAATCGCCTCATTTCTTCATTTTTTAAGTTTATAGTCACTATTTTTTGCCAATAATCCCTCTTTATAAGGAATTATTAACCATTTATGTAACTATATTTTTATTATACTACCTCTCTCCAATAATTCAACATAATTTTCTAAAAAATTCAAAAAATAATAGATTACGTAATAATTTTGCTTTATTTTCAATTATTTTTCTCCAAAAATAGACATAGAAAACAAATGAAAAAGCTCCTTCCTTCTAGTAGGAAGAAGCTTTTCATTTGTCTCTCTTGCTAATACTGACACCCTGCTTGTAGCCATTTGCATAAATCATAAGTAATCAATGTTGCATGCTTTGGATTCATATCACCACTATCTACTGCTAAAACACGAGAATCCTCTGCCTTTATGTCCATTAAAAAGACAATTCCTCCGCTATCATCACCAATTGCAATATAGCCTTTTGCATATTCCTCCACTTCCCAAGTCTCGTTTCTTTCTAAAACTTCTTCTGTACCATAAATGAACACGCCGTTTGTAAACGATGAACCGTTACTTTCCTTTAATACAAGTGTATACGCACGAGGAAGTTGGCAATTCAGCCTATTTTCTATGTGTACAATTTGGTGATCTGTTGCTGGTGGATTTGCAGTATATCTATTATGTATAGGTAACATGTCGTCACCGTCCTTTCCAACAAACTTTTTTTAGGTCTGTGCTACACAAAATTCATAAAACGCCAAGATTAAGTCATCTACCTTTTCTTTACTGACAATTTTACCTAACCATTCTTCTGGAATTTTGTCCAACTGTTTATACATACCCGCGATTGATCCTGTAATCGCCCCAACGGTGTCCGTATCTTCTCCTAAATTAACTGCTTTTAGAATCGCGTCTTTAAACGTTGTAGAATTACCTACACACCAAATGGCTGCTTCTAGTGAATGAACAATATAGCCGCTTGATTGAATCTCATCTTCAGGCGTATTTAAAAAGTTTTCATGAAAAATCCTTACGTAAGCATTTAGCTCTGCTTTCATTTCATTCTGTAAATTATTTTGCAGTAAGTCAAAGACCTCTTTTAAGGCCACTTCTAGTGAATTATTTCGGTATAAGCTTAATAATAGTTCAATGTAAATGATGGACCCTACTATGGAACGCGGGTGACCATGAGTAATCTCTGTATACTGATGAACTAATTCTTTTCTTTTAGTAAAATCTAACTCATGTATGACCATGAATACTAAAGGAGCTATCCTCATTAACGTACCATTGCCATTATCAAACTCGCCCGTTTTACCACATTGTGCTGGTGGAACACCTTTTTTATAGTTCGAAACGGCATCCGCTGTAGTAATTCCAATATCAAACATTTCGCCAAATGGTGTGAGATAGCCCTGCTCCATGTATTGTACAAATTTGTTCATTAATGTTTTGGTATCCCCATTTTCAATAATGTTCTCGACTAGGCAGAGTGTTAGAGAAGTATCGTCAGACCAAGTGCCAGGTGGCTGATTGTAAGTACCGTATCCCATCACATCTTGCACATGGAAAGTCCCTCTTTGTTTAAACTCAACAGGTACGCCCATTAGATCACCAATAATCCCACCGTATAAAGTGTCAAACACCCTCTCCCTCAATTTTGTATCTACCATAGATACCACCCCTAACTTTTTTAAAATTTATCACAATTCAAAAACAGTACATTTAATTTTATAATAAATCAATTCCTCATTTATTATTTTTTCAATCTCTCTCCAATCTCCTCCAGCTAAACCTGAACCAATTTTAGGCATCTGTATCGATAATCTATTTTTTAATGCAAATCTCGCAACTTTTCTTAAACATAAACGAAGCACATCATAATCCATATAGGTTGTACGATCTTTGTCATTTTTCCTCACACCATGTTGTGCAAGCATATTGGCAACAAAAGTAGCTTTCAGCTGGTCTACACATACAAACTGAACTTCTCCTAACTCAAAAGTTTCTTTATCCTTAGACCATTTAACATATTCCCTTTTGGCTAAAGGGAATTGCTTTGATAAAGATAAAACAAAGCCTTCTCCCCAAATTCCTAAAATATTAACAACATGGATGATGAGTGTATGTTCTTCTAAAGGAAGAGAAGCATCGCCCTTTAAGTAGTTGATTTGAGATTTGTTAGCTACAATTCCTTCCTGCCATTTATTCTCAAAGTCGAATCGAGTAATAGGTATACTATCGCTTAAATCTAAATTATCGATATGTCCGTCATACAATAAAAATCCAATATCTTCGTTCCAATCATGCAATGATGAAGAACTATACATATCGTTGCTAATTATGTTGATTTGCCTAGTTGCAACGCCATCATCAAATTCTGTATATAATTGACCATAACCTTTTAAAAATTCAATATTATCACATTTATAGTATAATAGACTATCACCAAACTTGATATCTTCTTCCACCACTTTAACCCCCTTAATAGATCCATCCTAACCCTATCATATTTTTGTGCATAACAAGGTGAAAAGATTTTGATTAATTATACTATCGATTGTAGATAGTTAGGCACTAACTCTAAGTCCATAAATCGGATCCTTTAAGATGGAAATAACTCAAGATCAATGTCTTGTAACACCCATCTTATATACTTACCAACGAAACTTCCATCAACTTTTAATTTTGCATTACTTGGCACTTCTCTTGTAAGATACTCAGATTTATCATAATCAACTAATACATGTCTTTTCATTCATTATAATAAAGCAAAATGAATTTTTTACTTTTGGTTTACCTTTTGTACTCACAACACGCAAATTAGCTATCACATAATCCTGTAATACATTTCACTATTGAAGATTTATTTAGCTTGTAATTTAAGGTGCAAAAAAACCGCTCACATAAACGTGAACGGTTTTGTAGACTATGCTTTTTGATAACGAAGCACTGGTGTACGAGCAGCGCGTGTTTCGTCTAGACGAGATACGACTGTTGTATGAGGTGCTTCTTGAACGATTGATGGATTTTCTTCTGCTTCTTTCGCAATTTGAATCATTACATCACAGAATGCATCTAATGTTTCTTTAGATTCTGTTTCAGTTGGTTCGATCATCAACGCCTCTTCCACATTTAATGGGAAGTATGTTGTTGGTGGATGGTAGCCAAAGTCTAACAGACGTTTTGCGATATCTAATGTACGAACGCCTAGTTTCTTCTGACGACGACCTGATAAGACAAATTCATGTTTACAGTGACGGTTATATGGTAGATCGTAGAATGGCTCTAAGCGACGCATCATGTAGTTGGCGTTTAATACAGCATATTCTGTAACAGCTTTTAAGCCATCTGGACCCATTGTGCGAATGTACGTATAAGCACGAACATTGATACCAAAGTTACCATAGTAAGGTTTTACGCGACCGATTGATTGTGGACGATCGTAGTCAAAGTGGTATGTGCCTTCTTCAGTTCTTACTAATACTGGTTTTGGTAGGAATGGAATTAAATCTGCTTTTACACCTACTGGACCAGAACCTGGACCACCGCCACCATGTGGGCCTGTAAATGTTTTGTGTAGATTTAAATGCACACAGTCAAAGCCCATATCACCAGGACGTGCTTTACTCATTACAGCATTGAGGTTCGCACCATCATAGTACACTTTACCGCCTACAGAGTGAATTAGCTCTGCCATTTCGATAATGTTTTCTTCAAATAACCCTAGTGTATTCGGGTTAGTTAACATTAGAGCTGCTGTATCAGAACCCACTACTTTACGAAGGTCTTCGATATCAACTAAGCCATTTTCATCTGATTTAACAGTGATTGTTTCAAAGCCTGCTACTGTCGCTGATGCTGGGTTTGTACCGTGAGCTGAATCAGGAACGATTACTTTGTTACGGTGACCTTCACCATTTGCTTCATGGAATGCACGAATCATCATTAACGCTGTCCATTCACCATGAGCACCTGCTGCTGGTTGTAATGTAACTTCATCCATCCCTGTAATTTCTACTAAAGAAGTTTGAAGATCATAAAGAAGCTCCATTGCCCCTTGTGCTGTTGATTCATCCTGTAATGGGTGAACATTTGCAAAGCCTGATAGACGTGCAACTGTTTCATTAATTTTCGGATTATATTTCATCGTACAAGAGCCAAGCGGATAGAAGCCAGAGTCTACTCCATGGTTTCTACGAGAAAGTGCTGTATAATGACGCATAATATCAAGCTCAGACACTTCAGGTAGTTCTGCTGCCTCTGAACGTACTAAGTTTGCAGGTAATAAATCTGCTAGGTCTACCTCAGGCACATCTAGTGCTTCTAAACTATAGCCAACGCGACCTTCTTTTGAAATTTCAAAAATGAGTGATTGATTTTCGTTATGCATTAAGAGCCCCCATTTCTGCAACAAGTGCATCAATTTCTTCTTTCGTGCGTAATTCAGTTACTGCGATTAGCACATGATTTTTAAGAGAGTCATAATTTTGACCTAAAGGATAGCCACCGATAATACCCTTTTCGATTAAACCTTTATTGATTTCCTTCACACATTTATTCGTTTTCACAACGATTTCATTGAAGTGTGCACCTTGGAATGCTACTGTAAAGCCTGCTGCTTCAAAGGCATTTTTTGCATAACGTGTTTTCGCGATGTTTTGAGTAGCCATTTCACGAATTCCTTGTTTTCCTAGAGCTGTCATCGCTACAGAAGCTGCAAGTGCAAGTAGTGCTTGGTTCGAGCAAATATTCGAAGTTGCTTTATCACGACGGATATGTTGTTCACGTGCTTGTAGTGTTAAAACATATCCCCGACGGCCTTCACCATCCACTGTTTCACCAACAAGACGTCCTGGTACCTTACGCATCAATTTTGTTGTCACTGCAAAGAAACCACAGTGTGGGCCGCCGAAAGCTTCAGAAATACCAAATACTTGCGCATCACCTACACAAATATCAGCACCAAGCTTGCCAGGAGGCGTCAAAATTCCTAATGCCAATGGGTTAGAAGATACAACGAGTAAGCTTTTTGCAGCATGTGCAATATCCCCAATCACTTGAATATCTTCCACTTGGCCAAAGAAATTTGGATATTGTGCAATAACAGCTGCTGTGTTGTCATCGATTAACTCTTTTAATGCATCCACATCTGTCACACCATCTTTTTGCGGAATAGTCACGATGTCAATGGATTGACCATAGGCATATGTAGCAACAACATCGCGATATTCTGGGTGCACTGCTTCTGACACTAAAATCTTCTTGCGACGCGTATGACCAGCTGCCAACATACCCGCTTCTGCCAATGCTGTACCACCGTCATACATAGAAGAATTAGCAAGATCCATTCCCGTTAGCTCAGCAATCATCGTTTGGAATTCAAAGATGGCTTGTAGCTCACCTTGTGAAATCTCTGGCTGATATGGTGTATAAGCTGTATAGAATTCTGAACGAGAAATAACATGGTCTACAATCACTGGTTTATAGTGGTTATAAACACCTGCACCTAAAAATGATACGTTGGCATTTGTGTCCTTATTTTTAGCAGCAAGTGCCGTTAACTCTTTTAATAAAGCAGATTCTGATTTTGCTTCTTTAATATCATAAAGGCCTTTAAAACGGACTTTCTCAGGAATATCCTCAAATAACTCATCGACTGAGGATACACCGATTACGTCTAACATTTCTTTTTGATCTTGCTCCGTCATAGGTAAATAACGATGTTTCATAAATGTAGGTCCCTCTTTTCAACTATTATTTTGAACGCTTGTAAAACGGTGTTTCTACTGTTATTACCTTTAAGTGTTTACCGCGAATTTCAATTTCTAGCTCAGTTCCGATTGTTGCGAATTGACTGTCAATTAATGCGTGACCAACATTACGTTTAGATGAAGGAAGCTGTGTACCAGTTGTCACTTCACCGATTTCTTGACCATCCTTAAACACTTTGTAGCCATGGCGTGGAATGCCTTTATCAATCATTTCAATGCCTACAAGTTTGCGTGGTAGACCATTTTCCTTTTGAGCTACTAATGCTTCATGACCAATGAAGCCTTCTTTATTTAATTTCACAGCGAAGCCAATACCAGCCTCTAGAGGAGAAATTGTTGCTGATAGCTCTTGACCATATAGTGGTAGCCCAGCTTCAAAACGAAGTGTATCACGACATCCTAGTCCAGCTGGAACAACCCCTTTTTCTTGACCTGCCTCTAAAATTTTACCCCAAAGCGCTTTGATGTCTTCTGGAGCGCCATATAATTCAAAGCCGTCTTCACCAGTGTAGCCACTGCGAGAAACTAAAACTTTATGTCCTGCAACCTCCACATTCTCTTGGAAGCGGAAAAATTTAATGGCACTTACATCCGTCGAAGTAAGGGATTGAAGAACCTCTTCTGCTAGTGGACCTTGAAGAGCTATTTGTGCATAGGCATCCGATTGGTTATCAATCGTCACATCATATTGATGTTGATTTTCCATCATCCAATCATAGTCTTTTTCAATGTTAGCTGCATTGACACATAATAAATAGTGATTGTCAGCTAATTTATATGTTAATAAATCATCAACAACGCCACCATCTTCGTAGCACATTGCCGTGTACTGTGCTTGACCGTCAACAATTTTTGATACATCATTTGATAAAAGATTTTGTAAAAAACCTAATGCATCGGGACCAGTTACTAAAATCTCTCCCATATGTGATACATCAAATAAGCCTGCACGATTACGCACTGCATCATGTTCTTCTTTAATAGAAGAGAATTGAACAGGCAATTCCCATCCACCGAAGTCAACTGTTTTTGCACCATATTTCGCGTATTCTTCAAATAGAGGTGTACGTTTTAATTCATTCGCCATTCTTTTTTTGCCCCCTTATTGTTAGTTACATTTTTACTGGTAGTAGTTCGTCTGCTCTTTGTATTCCTACAGTCAATTACGTAAATCAGGCTATAGACATAAAAAAAGACAGACGAACCCCTTTTCGGGATTCTCTGTCCTTGCACCTGAAAGTTACACCAGACTGGCTAGCAAGCTCTACGTTGCCAATCAGTCGGCTTTCCCCTTTGGTGGCTGTTATTGTTATACTACAGCTCTCTCCAGAGTTGCGTCTTGTACGAGTCCTTTTACCTGAGAGATTCATAGCCCATTGCTACTTGCTCCTTCGGTGGCGTCTACACGCTCTCTCCCCGCACAATCATCCGCCCAAGATAAATCTTGGTACTATTTAGTATTCAATGAACATTTAGTTACTTATTTGTCTATATCCTAACATTAAATGCATTGGAAAGGCAATCATTTTTTAAAAGATAATAAAACGCGAACATTAAATAAAAGAAAGTAATTCATCGTTCGTTTTTCAACCTTTTCACTTGAAATACTAAATACTCTAGAATTTGGCGAATCGTCCTACCTTCTGTCAGTACCTGAATATGACCTGCATCACGGTAAAACTTCCTTCTGTAGTGATACAGACTTTCTAGCTCCTCCTTTGTAGAGCTCTGTACAATGGGTCTATTTGGATCATGCTGAACTCGTTTATAAATATCCTCAAACGACGCATCTAAAAAAAACACCAGTCCACTGCGTCTCATAATTTTTCGATTTTCAGCATTGATGGCAACGCCACCACCAGTCGAAATAATACAAGCCTCGTCCCTGAAATTTTTCAAAAATTCTGTTTCTATTTCTCGAAAGTGGGCCTCACCGTATTTTTCAAAAATCTGTGGAATTGTCATCCCCTGCTGACGCACAATCTCATGATCCATATCATAATATGGCATCTTCAATAAATAGCTTAAACGTCTTCCTAATGCACTTTTTCCACTACCCATAAAACCAACTAAATATATTTTTCGCAATTCGATTCACCTTCTTATAACTACGATTCTACACTGTCTGACAAAATTTGTCCCAATAAATTTATCGTAGCTCGAACATTCAATTTTTCTAGCCCATCATATGTTCGATACTGCATTTCATAAGACATATAATACGCAAGAACAAAAGTAGTTACAAAAAATAATAATGCAATTGCGATCAAAAAAATAGCCCCTCTATCATTTTTCAATAATTGGCACATAAAAGGTTCGCTCCTTTAGAATACCACTAGCCATTTCAACAGCTATCGTCAGCTTATTTTCGGAATAGCTAAATTGACATTTATTGATTCCTATTAGTATAGGAACATGTCCACCCTTTACCTGCTCACGGATAATATTCGAGTAGCAATCAATATGATGGAGCGTATTAGCTGTTTGGAAAGTTATTCTTTTTTGATCTTCACGAATGGAAAAGGTGGAAATATCTTTTAGAGAGAGGTTCAAATCAGAAACAAATAGTTCCCACTTTGTTTGTTCATCTGTTAGCATAGTGGACTTCATTTCAGCAAACCAAAGTATTATAAGGACAAAAAAATGAGAAATAAGCACAAAAACGACTAATTGAAACATAGCTTCTATTAATGTATAGCCTTTCTCATTCATGAACTTCACCTGTCACTTGAATACATTTTTGGCGTGATCCCTGTAAATTTTGAAATTGGACACAAACTTGTTGTTCGTCAACTTTCCAATGATAAGCAACCTGTTCAATGATTCGAGAGCCCTCTGTTACTTGAATCGCATGGTACTGTTTTAAACCTTCGTATGCTGTTTCAGCTGCAATTAGCTCCATTTTTTTATTAGCAAGATTTGTTTTCATCGTATAAGTAATGGGGATTAACGAAGTACAAAGTAACATCAAAATACCCACACCTAAAATAGTTTCTACAAAAGAATAGCCTGACTCATTCAATCCTAGCTCTCCCTCGTCCTAATGTTATGATTACTTTTCTCTTGCCCTGTGGTGTTTTAAATGCCATGGTGCCTGCTGTCATCACATTGCCGCTATAGTTATAGACAAGTGTTTGAATTGAACTCTCAGCTGGCAAAAATTCAACCCCCTTTGGAAAAGAGCGTTCATATAAATGAGTATAAATATCTTTTTGAATAGTATAACGATTTGTTGAACCTTCCATTTTCAGGGCTATATATTGTCGTTGGCTCATACTAGAGGTTTGAATATATTGAATATCCAGTTGTAATTGCGTAAAAAATCGTTCTAATTCCTTGGTTTCTGCTATTTTCAATGAGAATTTACTAACAATCGCTGTTAAACTCATAACAAGAAATAAGACAACCAGCATTTCAAGAATCGTAAAACCACCGTTTTTATGAACATTCATTAGCTATCAGTACCTGTTTCCAAGTTGACATTGGCTGGGCGTACCTCTCCCTCATTAGTAATCACTATTTCTTCTTTATTTGGGCAGGTTGTTTCATTTTCCTTTAAATAGCCTTTTGCCACTAAATCATCTAAGGTAGGATAAGCCATATAATCTACACGATACGCCTCTACTTGGCCTTGTACCATGCTTATATAAGCTGTACAGCCTTTCTTATCTATTGTGGCGAAATGCTTTGTAACATTTGGGATTGTAATTAAAATAAGAATGGATATAATTAACAGAACTATAAGCATCTCGATTAAAGTAAAACCAGCTTGTTGTTTGAGTCGTTTCATCATCTTCCTCCTAAACTAATTCAATCATGTGATAGATGGGTAATAATAAACTGATATAAGCCGCTATTATACAAGCAGCTATAAGGATAAAGAAACTAGGCTGCACAAAAGCTAATATTTTTTGTAAAAGCTGTTCCTGCTTTTCCATTAATAAATCGCTATACAATACTAATTCTTTTCCTAAATAGCCGCTGTGCTCGCCATGCTCTACGAACATTGGAAAATCTTTTTGAAAAACGGCCATCATCGTTACCGCCTGTGTCAGTGATTCTCCAAAGATGACTCTTTCTTTTATACGCTGTGAAAGAACTTGGAGAAATGGTTGTAGCTGCTGTTCCTCTAATAGCTGAAGGCTTGCTTGTAATGAAAATCCACTTTGTAGTAAGCTGCCTAAATAAGCAGCAAACTGCCTTGTCAATGCCAGCCTAAAATAGCGCTGTATAAAGGGGATTT
Organism: Lysinibacillus sp. G01H; assembly: GCF_028872195.1. Taxonomy (NCBI): domain Bacteria; kingdom Bacillati; phylum Bacillota; class Bacilli; order Caryophanales; family Bacillaceae; genus Lysinibacillus; species Lysinibacillus sp. G01H. The sequence continues at coordinate 2,974,705 of NZ_CP118397.1, forward strand.
TTAATAAAATTGTTAGTTGATGAGCAACAGCTTGTCGTTTGAGATAGAAACGAAAAATGATTAAGCTACCTATTACTATGAACATGGTCGAGATAACTACATCTGGTACATGTAATAACAGATTGGACAACGCAATACTTGTCTCTTCTGTTTCAGAGGTACGACTGACGACCATTCTTTCAATGTTCGGTAAAAAAAATGTACGAAACACAAAAAATAACAACAATAAAAAGATAATCAGTGTGACAGGGTAGATCAGCAGCTTGATTAGCTTTTTCTTAGTCTTTTCACTTACTGTTATCTGTTTAGCCACACCTTTAAATGCTTCTATCATGTGGCCATTGTTTTCCGCCACCTTAATTGCCATTAAATAATGATTCCCTAGCTGTAATGTTTCAAATATCCCTGCAACCCCTACTCCTTGTCTGAGCTTTTCATCAATTTGCTGCTGTATGTCCTCATGGGCTTCGATATGATGAGGTAGTAGCATGGAAATAGCTTGGGGAAATAAATATCCTTCCTGCATTAGTACACATAAACGATTGAAAAGCTGAGCTTGTTCCTTTACCCGCCATTTCGTAGCCCGATTATAAAAAAGAACAATTTTATCGATGTATGTTTGTAACTGCATATAGGCTCTCCACTAATTCCTTTTGCCCCATTAATGTTAATTCATAAGGAAGTTTGTAATTTCCCTTATCCTTGATGGCGGTGATGGCTCTTGATAGATGATCGTCATGTAATATTTCATAGACAGCTCGACGTTCTCCATGTAGAGCTGAGGTCTGAACAAGCATTTGGGCAACTATACCGATAACCGTTTGACGAAGCTCCTCTATCGACACACCTAAATCCATTAAACGATAGAGACAATTAATGGAGTCTTTTGCATGAATAGTGGAGACAACTAAGTGCCCTGTTAGAGAGGCTTGGATGGCAATATTTGCTGTTTCTCTATCGCGAATTTCACCAATCATAATGACATCAGGTGAATGGCGCAAAATGGCTTTTAATCCTGCAGCATATGTAACGCCTGCTCGCTCGTTGACTTGAATTTGAAGTAAATTGGCTTGGCTGTTTTCTACAGGATCTTCTAAAGAAATCACATGTCGATTCAATTCTGTGGAACAGTAATGGATTAGGGAATAAAGTGAAGTAGACTTGCCAGAGCCTGTTGCTCCCGTAAAAAATAGAAGACCTTGTCGGTTTTGTACCAGCTCCATGAGTTGGTGAGCTGCGCTTTTGGAAAAGCTTAGGGAAGTTAGTGGAAATGCATGATTTTGGAGAAGTAAACGAATAATTAAGCTTTCTTTTAAAAATACAGAAGGCAGTGTGGATACTCGAAACGAATAAGAATTTTGCTCCATTGCTTTTTGAAAGGCACCGCTTTGAGGTTTACGACGCTCACTAATATCTAATTCGGCAAGAAATTTATAGTAAGAGATCATTCTTTCTGCAAGTTCATGAGGTAGCTCACCAGCGTGGAGAAGTTTATCATATTTCCGAAAATAGATCCGATACTTTATGTTTCCTGGAACTAACAATAAATCGGATGCTCCAAAATGATAGGCCTTTAGTAAAAGTTGCTCACATTTTTGTTCGACAACTGTTTCAAAACTCTGCATATATGCACCTCTCTTTTAGTTCATTCGAATATGACCGCTCTATTCGTTATTTCCTAGTATAAGGAGGAACTCGCCACGAGAAAAGCCCTTTTCAGAAAATAAAAATTTGCAAGTTAATTTTCTGCCAATAATGTTTTTTGCTATAAAAATGTGGATAAAGTGCAATTTTCCACTAAAAAAGAATATAAATGCATGAAAAAATTAATATTTATGCCGAAATGAACTGTATCTTTTTCAATAATACAATATAATAGTATCAACATGATTATTTTCCTAACACTTGGTAGACGAACAAAATTTTTATAAAAATTAAAGAGGTGAAGCTCATGATCCATCCATTAAAAATTACTAGTACACTAGCGGATGAAACAAGATACTCTATTTATGAGTACATATTGCAAGAGAAAAAAACAGTTACTGTACAACATATTGCTGATAAATTCGGTATCCATCCTAACGTTGCTCGACTTCATTTAACGAAGCTTTCAGAAATAAATATTATTACAGCTGACTATGTAAAAACAGGTAAAGGTGGCAGACCTGGACGTGTTTATAAAGCTTCAGAAAAAGGCGTATCTCTTACTTTTCCAAGACGTGAGGAAGATCGTTTATTAAAATGGACGATACAATTAATTGAAGACTTTGGTCCATCTGCATTAACAAAGTGCCAGGAAATTAGCTACCAAGACGGCTACCAGCAAATGAAAAATTATATGAGTGCTGAATTGACATTAAGTAATTCTCTTTCCTTCGATGAAAAACTTCAGCTATTAACGGACAATGCCGCTTTAATTGGCTATATTCCACAAATTCAACAAACTGAGCATGGAAAAAAAGTTATCTTCTCCATCTTCAATTGTCCCTTCCAGGAGCAACTGACAGCCTATTCTGAAATTGTTTGTTCATTACATGAATCCTATTTAAAAGGGCAATTAGATGCATTGTTTACGAACAATGAATTTGTGCAAATGGAAAGTATGATACATAATTGCGATTTATGTAAATATGAAATAAACGTGACAGAAATCGATAGCTAGATTAAAAATCCATTTGTTTGTCACAAACATGGAGAAGTTCCAGTTTACAGACACCTTTCATATCATTTATAATGAGTAAGAGATTATTGTGTCGTGGGCAAAAGGAGGGGAAATTTCATGGATAATATGTATAAAGTTATGGCATTCTGGACAGGTATTTTTGCCGTTATGTTCTACCTTGGAGGTATGAACGAGGTATCGCTATTATTCTTAGGTAATACAGGTTTATTCTTATTATTAGGCTTCTTAAACCTTTCAGAACGTATGTACATGTACATTTTCGGAGCATATTTAACTGTATTCTTCGCTGGCTTCACGTACTATACAACATTCATTCACGTACCTGGTGGCGGTCATTAATACAAACAAAATCGCGTATCTCACTTTCGGTGAGATACGCTTTTTTATGTGCTAAAACAGTTTATTAGCCATATTTTAAAATCCATTTAAAAAAGGATTTGTCTCCATTTCTGCGCCTACCGTTGTATAATTACCGTGTCCAGGATAGATAATAGTATCCTCAGGTAATGTCAACAGTTTATGATGGATCGATTCCAATAAAATTTTGGTTGATCCACCTAATAGATCTGTACGTCCTACACCTTGTTCAAATAACGTATCTCCCACGATGGCAAAACCGTCATTTTCAAAGATATAGGAAATACTCCCCGGTGAATGCCCAGGTGTAAAAACTGCTTGAAACACAAAATTACTCATTTCAATTTGCTGTTCTTTTTTGATAATTGTATCTTGCGCTGGTGCAGCTACCCTATAATCTGGTAATGCAGGATATTTACTAGAGCCATTTTTCGTTGGATCCGCTAGCCAACTAACTTCCTTTTCATGAATCCATACAGGAACGTCAAATACCTCACGCACTGCATCTACTGCCCCTATATGATCAAAATGGGCATGTGTTAAAAAGATAGCAAGAGGTTTTAAGCCGTTGCTACGGATTGTTTTAATTAGACGCTCCGCTTCTTCACCTGGATCAAATACGATACATTCTTTTTCTTTATTCGATACGATATAGCAATTCGTTTGGACGGGACCAAGAGAATAACTTCGTACGTTCATCATAGTTATCACCTCAATTTCCTATTATACAGGCTTTGCCACAATTTGACGATAAATGTTCATAGTTTACAGTATTTTAGTCCTCGACAAAAACAAGTAGAACGTTTACAATTAAGGAGGAATATTGTTTGCGACATTCATTTTCTGATGTCGAAAGGAGTGTCTATTTTTAATGAACTTATTAATGGTTATTTTTGGTCTAGTAGCGATTTTAGCTGTATTTGGTACATTCCAAGCAATTAAAGAAAAGAACCTTTTAAGCGTTGTTTTCAACTTATTAAGTGCTGCTGTATTCGGATGGTTCGTCATCATGACGATTGTTCACAGCGGTTACCCACCAAAATTACACTAAAATTTAGACAAAAAAAGAGCAGTCTCCTCGGAGATTGCTCTTTTTTTGTCTGTTATTACTTATTGAATTGAAGAAATCGCTTCTTGCCAATTTGTAGGACATCATTATTCATTAATACTTGTGATAAGTCATCCATCGCCATTTTTTCTCCATTCAAGGATACTCCTTTTTGCTTGATTAACCGCAAAAACTCACTCTTACTTTGAATAAAACCCATTACCACTAGTTGTGGAATGATATCCACGATTCTTTCCTTATCAATTTCCAAGAGCAGTATAGGAATGTTTTTTGGTATTTCCCTTTTTTGAAATGCTGCTTCAAAATAAGCTCTTGCTTCCTCCATTGCTGTAGATCCATGGTATAAAGCCGTTATAATTTCTGCTAATAGGAATTTCAAATCGCGGGGATTCTCTCCCTTTTGTAGTCTATCTTGAATAGCCTGCACATGTAGTGGATGCTCATCTGTTGCTAATTCGAAATATTTGATAATTAAAGTATCTGGGACTTCCATCACCTTTTTAAACATAATCTCAGGTGCTTCGTTGATGCCAATATAATTACCTAAACTCTTACTCATTTTTTCTATGCCATCTAATCCCTCTAGCAAGGGCATAAAAATAGCAATTTGTTTTTCTAATCCCCGATGCTTTTGTAAGGTGCGTCCCATTAAAATATTGAAAGTCTGATCCGTTCCACCTAACTCTATATCTGCCACAAGCTCTACTGAATCATATGCTTGCATGAGTGGGTAGAAAAACTCATGTATACCAATTGGGATGTGCTGCTGGTAGCGTTTCTGAAAATCCTCACGCTCTAAAAGTCGAGCAACAGATGTTGTGGCTGCTAGCTTGATGACCTCTTCAAAGGACAGCTTCGCTAACCATTCACTATTAAAACGAACCGTTGTCTTGTTAGGATCTAGTACTTTAAAAATTTGCTCACAATATGTTTGGGCGTTTTTCTTCACTGTATCGTCATTTAAGGCTGTTCGCCCCTTGGCTTTACCTGTAGGATCGCCAATTCGTCCTGTAAAATCACCGATAACAATAACTGCATGATGGCCTAAATCTTGCATTTGCTTGATTTTTCGTAGAACAACCGCATGGCCTAAATGAATATCTGGTGCGGACGGATCTAGTCCTAGCTTAATCGTTAAAGGTCGCTGTTCTTTATATGATCGCTCTAATTTTTCAAGTAAATCCTGTTCGTCAACGATCTTGTTAGCACCTTTCTTGATAATCGCCATTTGCTCCTTTGGTGTTAAAAACATACGAAACATCTCCTTGTAATATTAAATATTAATATTGCAAGTTCTATAAGAGTAAATGTGGGGTACCGCTTTTGCTTAGAAGGCATAAAAAAAACGCCTTTAGGAAATTCCTAAAGGACGTAGATAAACGTGTTACCACCTTTTTTCGAGAGCTATTCACATAGCCCTCCTTAACAAGTACAGCCATAGCGATACTTTTGCAATGATTACGGATGCAACCCCGTCGTAGCCTACTAAAGTTTCGGTACGCAGCTCCAAGATGTATTCACTTTAATATCCCCTTGCGCCTCTCAACAACCGGCTACTCTCTGTTAGTTCCATTAAAGTTACTCGTTCTTTTCGATGCCTTTCACTCTTATACTCCGAAATGCGAAAAACAAATCTTCGTTATGCAGATATTTACACTTATTATAATCGTATCTTTCTATTTGTCAATAAAAAGAAATGCCCAATAAAGTGTATTCACGTTGCATCATGTTGTAAAACATTGCGAAAGGTGTTTTCTTTAGCATAAGATTCACAAAAAAATATTATGAATGGTTGATTGTGACCAATTCCTTTATATCAGCAATATAAAAAGAGAGATCCCTATACGAGATCTCTCTTTGATTACTTAACTGAATCCTGCTTTAAATTACCTGTTTTTTCGTCATAGAAGCGAAGTAAGTCGCCATTAATGATGGCATCGGAATTTTCTAGCTCCATTGTGGCACGATCAGCATAAGACTGACATGGCTCACCATCTATTTCTTCGCCAGTTGCTTTGTCATAGCAAGCTTCACCAGCATAGACGTATTTATCTGTAATAAAGCGTCCATCACGGAAGACTACAAAGTCCTCATGCTCTGGAGAGAATAAATCCGCACCCATTTGCATATCTTTTGACGTTTCAACGCCAAGAAGGTGTAAGATCGTTGGACGTAAATCCATTTGTCCTGAAATCTCAGTCATTTCTTTTCCATCGCCCGCTCCTGGGATGTGAATGAATAAAGGTACTTCTTGAAGCATTGCATTATCCATTGGTGTAATTTGATCTTTTCCTAAATATTGTGCCATTGCTTTATTATGGTTCTCAGAAATACCATAGTGATCCCCATACATCACAATAATAGAATTATCATAGACACCTTGATCTTTTAACTGTTGGAAGAAGTCTTTTAATGCCTCATCCATGTAACGTACTGTTTGGAAGTAACGATTTAATGTACCTGAATTTGAATCATATTCAGGAATCATAATATCTTCTGGATCCAATGTAAATGGATAATGGTTCGTTAAAGTAATAAGTCTAGAGTAGAATGGCTGAGGCATATCTTTCATTAAAGCAGCTGATTGCTCTAAGAATGGAACATCTTTCATTCCCCAGTTTACAGCTTGCCCCTCTTCCACAGTATATGAATCTATATCGTAGAATTTATTAATTTTTAACGATTGATACATCATGTCACGATTCCAGAATGATTTATTATTAGGGTGCATGACATTTGTAAAGTATCCATTTTCTCCAAGGCGTTCAGCCATTGAATTATACGTATTTCCACCATGCGTGAAGAATACAGCACCTCGACCTAAACCAAACAATGAGTTTTCAACAATAAACTCGGAGTCAGATGTTTTTCCTAAACCTGTTTGGTGATAGAAGTTACTGAAATAATACGTATCTTTATCTTTTGTTAAAGAGTTTAAAAATGGCGTAATTTCATGACCATTCATGTCATTATTAATGACAAAGTTTTGTAATGACTCCATCGACACCACAATCAGGTTACGACCTTTATATTTCCCAAACATCTCTGGATTTACAGCAGCCTGATTAGAGCGTATATAGTTGTTCACTTCTACTAGTTCACTACCATCGGCTAACGCACGTTGTGCAGATGATTTAGATTGAATATAAATGTCATACAAGTGGTAATTGTACGTACCAATGTTTTTTACTAATAATTCGCGGTCAAAACTACGTGTTAGTAATTGTGGACGCTCCGTTTCTGCTAATCCTAAATTTAAGAATGTCATTGCTATTGCAAGCACAAAAAATGCACGACGGAATTCAATATTCACTTTAAATGCATCTTTCATTTTTGGTAAAAATTTATTCGCTAAGATTAAGATAACGACATCAACGAAATATAATACATCCCAAGGCTCAACAATGGCTGCTACTGATGTTCCTAAGTCACCAAAGTTACTTGTTTGGAATAATACTGGTAGCGTAATAAAATCATTGTAGAATCGATAGAACGCTACATTTCCGTATAAAACAATGGACAAAATAACGCTGACCGTAATCAAATAACGATTTCTAGCTTTTGCTGATTTAAAGAATAGTGATAAACCATACGTAAATAGCAAGAAGCTTAATGGATTAATAAATAAAATAAACTGTTGCATTGCATTTTCAATTTTCATTTCAAAGCTTGTGTGGTAAACAATGACCGTTTTGATCCAAGTTGCTATAATTGCTAGTATCATAAATGAATGTTTAGGCCACTTTATTGATTTCATTCCTAACATCCTCCCTACTTCCTTACAAAAAAATAATAATTTTTTACATTTTGTTACGGAAACAAAATATATCTTAATCCTTTTTTAACAGATAATCAACACATATCTCATGGAAAATTTTTTCTCTTTGCTCTTTCTATGCACCAGATATCTATATATACGTTTTGCATTGTAAAAAGTTTCGTAAAAACATAAAAACAGCGGAAACCCACTGTTTTTAAGAATATTACATACATGTTACATTAATTTTACAATACCCAATTACATTATATTTCAAACATTACTTTTTATGCTCTTCCATACGAAGTCTTGTTGTTTCTTGTCGAATAAGCAGGAGGGCCATTTGATAATCTTTTATATCTAGTACATTCGCTTTATAGAGCTCACGTATTTCATCCTCCATCAGCATCAAATCGCCAATAGGATCACGTGTATAAATATAGGTACCATATGTTTTCAAGAGTTCATAAATATCTAGCATTTTATCCATTTTCGTTCGCTCCTCGTTGTGCAACACAGTCAATACGTTTTGTAGGCGTCACAATGATATCTACTGGGCAATCATGTGCTTCAGTAGGAACACAATCAATGATTTGCTCATCAAAGAGCAACGACATCAGCTTACCCTTGTTATAGTTTAATACATAGCGGTCATAATAACCACCGCCATAGCCGATTCGATAACCGTATGGATCAAAAACAACGCCTGGTACAATAATGATATCCATCTCATTTGCGTCAACAAACTCACTTTTTGCTGGAATGGGCTCACGCAAATGCATATATACAGTTTCAAGCTGTGCAAATGAATCAATTGCATAAAATGACATTTCTCTTGTTTTCGGGTGACATTTAGGAACTGCGACCTTTTTCCCTAGTTTCCATAATTCCTCAATTAGAAGAATTGTGTCGACTTCTGGCTTATTTGAAATGGTCATACCAATTGTATTTGCTTCTATTATATATGGTTCCTGTAGCACCTTTTTTAACACAGCTAATGATTGACGATAATAATCTTCATCCGTCAAGGTTGCAAGGTCTTTGCGTACCGTGTTTCGTAAAGTTGTTTTATCCATCTAGGCTACCTCCTATATCGTAAAACGTCATATCCTCCTGGAAGTGTTACATTGAATGATTTGATAAAATGTAGAAAGCCAAAACCACTTGTGGTTTTGGCTTAATGAGCGATTACTTAGTTTCACGGTGAAGAGTGTATTTCTTCTCGCGAGAGCAATATTTTTTAAGTTCAAGACGCTCTGGATTGTTACGCTTGTTCTTTTTAGAAATGTAGTTACGTTCGCCGCAATCTGTGCAAGCTAAAGTAATATTTACGCGCATCATTAACCCTCCCACTCTATATCAAGAATTTAAATTTGAGCATGATTTATACGACTAACCTATTATAACATAAACTGAAAAAAAATCTACCTTCATTTCATATTAAGTTTGCATATGGTAAAATATCTTATAATTACATACTACATTGAGGTGAAACTATTGGATTTATCCATCGTATTAATGAGTATCGGAATTTTTCTGATCATTGTTTCGTTCTTTTTCAAAAATAGCACGAAAAAAATCGAACAAGATGTCGAAGAATTATCTATCTCCATCTTCCAAGAAACGAATAATTTAAAGCGTCGCCTTAAGATTGTGGAGGAAGAACTTTTACTAGAGCCTGAGTTCCAAGTGAAATCAAAATCAAGTATCCCTCCAAAAGGTCAAGATCCTAAAGTGCACCAAGTCATGCAGGCCGTTCAACAGGCTGCACAGGCTTCAAAAGTTGGACAAACCACAGCAGCAGCAAAACCGATTCATCAAATTATTATTAGTCAGGTACTTGAATTAAATAAACAGGGACTTTCTGTAGCAGATATTAGTATTCGCTCAAATTTAACAGAAGAGCAAGTTCGGCAAGTGATTGCAAACGGGGGGCGTTAATTAATGAATAAGTCTGCCATTCGTGCATTTGGTATAGCCGTTTTTCTTGTTGGGGCATTGCTCGCACTCGCAAACCGCTTCGATGTAACTATTGGTCTTCCTACCAAGGAATTTTCCAATCAACAACAGGTAGAAGAACTACAAAACAAATTAAGTAAGGCCAATCAAGAAATTGCCTCGTTAAAGGATCAATTAAAGCAAGTACATACGACTGAAAAAACTTCTACAACAGATGCATCTGAACAAGCTGATGAAGAAACGGCTACGGATGTAACAACGATGTCTCTGCAAATCTATAGTGGCATCACACCGTATAGTGTGGCACAAAAACTTGAAGACGGTGGCATTATTACCAATAGTGTTGAAATGGAGTTACTACTCGCTAACCCTAAATATGCTAGAAGCTTACAAATCGGCTCCTATGAGGTCAATTCTTCCATGACCTTAGAAGAAATAGCTAATTTAATTACAGGCAAGAAACAATAACTTAAAAAGCTGTCGCCCATTCAGATGAGGCGACAGCTTTTTTATTAAGCTATACTTTCCAGAAAGGCTTGCATCATCATACTGCCTTCTTTTGTGCCGATTGATTCAGGATGAAACTGCAGCCCATAAAGAGGATATTCTTTATGTTGAATGGCCATAATCTCTCCGTCATCTCCCGCTGTGGCGAGTATCTTAAAATCCTTGTGTAAAGTTTGTTCTTCAATAATAAGTGAATGATATCGCATAACCTCGATATCTCCATCTAATTGGGCAAATAAACCTGTTTGCTCGTATTGTAATGGGGACAGCTTTCCATGCATAATGTTTTTGGCCTGCACAATATTTGCGCCAAAAGCCTGCCCTATAGATTGGTGCCCAAGACAGATACCTAAAATAGGGATTTTTTGATAGAGCACCTTGATGACCTCTATTGTTATACCTGCTTCATTTGGCGTTCCTGGCCCTGGTGATAAAATGATGGCTTCTGGCGATAGTTTTTGAATTTCTTCTATAGTAATGGCATCATTTCGTATGACCTTGACGCTTTTTCCAAGCATACTGATTTGTTGAAATAAATTATAGGTAAAAGAATCATAGTTATCTATTATTAAAATCATTTTTTTACCTCCAATAGGGCACGTGCCTTATTCAGTGTTTCTTCATATTCTGACAATGGAATCGAATCATAAACAATACCTGCTCCTGCCTGTACATGTGCCTTTTGGTCCTTAATGAGCATCGTACGAATTGCGAGGGCCAAGTCCATATCACCAGTTGTCGAAATATAGCCTACCGCTCCCGCATATACCCCACGCTTTACTGGTTCTAATTCATTAATCAATTGCATGGCACGAATTTTTGGTGCCCCTGACACTGTACCAGCAGGTAAACAAGCACGAAGTACATCCAGAACATGAAGGTCATCTCGCAATTCAGCAATCACCTCAGATACCATATGCATCACATATTTATAGCGCTCTATTTTCATGTATTTGGTTAGCTTGACGGAACCGACTTTTGCAATACGACCAAGATCATTGCGACCTAAATCCACTAACATACGGTGTTCAGCTATTTCCTTGCTATCCTCTAATAGCGCATTTGCGATTGCTTCATCCTGTTCTATTGTCGTGCCACGCGGCTTTGTACCCGCTATTGGGTTGGTTGTCACTTTTCGATTTTTTACCTTTACAAGACTTTCAGGAGATGTTCCTAAAATAACATAGTCCCCATAATCCATATAAAACATATAGGGTGACGGGTTAGACGTGCGCAATTGACGATAGAGCGAGAATGGCGAACCTGTAAATGGTGCAGAAAAACGTTGCGATAACACAATTTGGAAAATATCACCTCTCAAAATATGCTGTTTAGCACGTTCCACCAAAGCAATAAATCGTTCCTTTGAAATCATTGGCTTAAACTGTAACTCATCCACCTTTAATGCCTCAAAGGTTGTGCCTGCACAAAGCTGTTGCTCCATCGTTGTAATAGCAGCTTCCATCTCCTGTAATGAACGTCCATCCTGAAATAGATCAATCGAAGCTAGTGTAATTTCCTGTGTTAGATGATCAAAAACAATAAATGTATCATAGAAAAAAACATGAACATCAGGCATAGCTAAATCATCCTGTAAATAGTCACCTATTTGTTCTGTGTAAAATGCTGTTTCATAGCCAAAGAAACCTATAGCTCCTCCAAAGAAAGCAAAAGGATAGCTTTCTTCATGAAAGGGTATTAGTTCTTTTAATCGATCAAGCACATTGCCCCTAGCCTTGTCATTTTTTGATCCTTTTGAAAACACGAATTCTTCATTGTTTCCTTTTAGTTCAGCCACTGGATTGATAGCGATAAAGGAATATCGCCCACTTTCCTCATGTTTCGCTGAGGATTCGAACAACATTTTATGCTGCCCTTTCAGTGATTGATACACAGAGATCGGGGTCATCATATCCCCCTGTAATACTTTCATAGCATACTTTCTAAGCTCAACTGCCATACTCTCTTCTCTCCTTCTCTAAGCTCTGCTCATCTACACCTCATCTATCTTTAGCAGCAGAAATCTGCTAAAGGCTTTCTCTTCATTCAGCTAAAATATATGCTGTCTAAAGAAAAAAATATAAAAAGGCCTTTCCATCACAAAAGGACGGAAAAGCCGTGGTGCCACCTTCATTGGTCTCCTGATAAGAAAACCCTCTTTAAGCCTTATAACGTAGGCATCCGCTAATCCATACTGTTTTCAGGATTAGAGCTCCGAAGTCCATTCACTAAACATTTGTACTAGTTTTCACCAACCACTAGCTCTCTATAACAAATTGTACTAGCTACTACTCTTCATCAAAGCTGATTTCTTGGTAATATTGTAAAGCAAACTATCTTACAATTCAATTTATTTTTTATTTCGTAGACTTTCATCTTCAGGATGGCTAGCTAATGTAATCGATAGCTCCTCCATTATTTGACGAATGGCAAATAAAATATCCTGTCGTACTTCCAGCATAACAGCAGTATCATTTGTGGCAACAAAGAATCGAACAAGCACGCGATACGAATCATAATGAAACTCATCTATAAATACATGAATCATGTCTTTCTCTGTTTTAGCATGTAAATAAATTTCCTTATGAATGGCCGTTAAAGCGCTACGTATGTCTTCCTCATCATTATCAGCAGCGATATATAAAAACTGCTCACATTTCCGTTTTTCTCGCTTAGATAAATTATAAAGTGGACGGTTCACTAAATAGGAGTTCGGCACATATACAAGTCCTTTGTCTCCTGTTTGAATTAACGTACTTCTTAAATTGATATCCTCAATCGTTCCTTCAATTTTTTGATCCTCTGTCGCTATCCAATCTCCTATTTGGAATGGATTATCTAAAGCTACGGACATGCCACCAAATACATGCGCTAGTGTATCGCGAATCCCAAAGGCAATCGCCACACCCGTTAAGCCAATTCCAGTTAAAAAGCCATTCAGATTAAAATCCCAAAAGGAAGCAATCGTAAACATAGCAAAAATCATGATAAGCACTTTACCTATTCGTAGGAAAAACGGTAATAAAACATTCTGATCCTCTTCGCTCGTTAATTCAAATGGTTGTTTCGTATAGAAATTCAAAACATCATAAATCCCTTTAAAAGCAAGAAACACCATAATAGACAATACAAAATTCTTTGTTGATGGATGCGTAAATAAAGGAACCTTTATTAAATAAGATAAGCTGAGCACTATGACCGTCGTCATAAAGGCATAGCCAATTGCTTTACTAAATTGAGCCAGTACATTTGCTTGGAAATTGCGCTGACGATCTTTTAAAAATAGCACGACACGATGAATAATTTTTTTGATGATGAATCGTTGAATAAGCCAACCGACTAAACAAATAATGACGGCAATTAAGCCATCTAGCCAAGTTGGGACTGTAAATTTAGGTAATAACCAATGTAATGAATCCATGTATATCTCCTTTATAACTACCTATGTATCGCCAGCAAAAAGGAGCCGACCTTCAGAAATGGTTAGCCCCTTCTTGTTATTGTATGGCATCATCTGCAAAAAAAGCCTTACTAGCAAACCAAAATTGCTGTTTATTAAAATTATGTTCATGCATGGCAATCACTGAAAATTCAGCATGATATTTTTGCTTCATTTCCTTTAGCATCGTTTTGGCTTGCTTGCCAACGAGATGCTGCCCATCAATAGGTGCTCCTTCTGTAAAAATAATGACATCTGCTTCTGTACCTAATTGATTTTCCTGTAGCAATGCTTTCACAAATTGTAAAACAGGTAAAATGGCTGCCTCTCCCTTTGCCTTATATTCGATAAAACTCTTAAAATCAGCTAAATTTAAATGCCCATTTTCAAAGCGATAGTGGACATGAATTTGCCGATCATACGGTACAATGTATAAATCACGGCCTTCCCGATGCGCACTCATAAATAACGCTAAAATCATACTTTTACAAATCTCAGAATAAGCGGCCATTCCTGTCGTTTGTTCTAAACAAATAATCATCGGGCCAGGGTCTTGTTGATAATCATGAAAAGGTACATAGTAAATATTTCCGCTTTTCGTTGTCTGTTGCTTAAGCTTTTGACGTCTAAGCTCTGACCATTTTCGTTCATAATACTGGCGTTGCTCTTTGCCGTTTGCTAAGCGTTCTGCCTTCTCAATAGCAGGAATATTCTCTTGGATTTCATGCATAATATCCGTCAATTCCAGAGCAAATGCTGCCATATTTCGTAATGGTTCACTCTTGAAAAAATAATCGATAAAATAATGTTGTTCCCCTTCACTTAACTCCTCTATATGTAGGTTTTCATAGAGAAAACGTAAATAGTCAAGTTGTTCTATTGTCAACTGCTTGTCAAATTGCTTGATGAGGGATTCAATAGCATCTTTCATATAGCAGCACCTCCTAAGCACCACATTTTTTGGATAATGTCTATAGTATAACCAAAAAATTTTTTTGACAATACAAAAACGCTCGCTATAAAGACGCTACAGCCAAAGACAATGTTGCTGCTTCAGGAGATTTTTTTCTGCAAATGAAAAAAAGAGCTAAAACGCAGCTCTTCTCTCTTAATTATTTAATTCATAATGTTTGCCCTTTACTAAGTAAAATAGATGTTCAGCAATATTTGTAGCATGATCAGCAGAACGTTCTAAATAGCGGCAAATAAATGTTAGGTGTGTAATCTGTGAAATATGGGAGGGATTTTCTACCCCAGCACGAAGTAAAAGGGTGATCGTCGCTCCGTATAAATCGTCCACGTAATCATCTAACTCTGCAATCTCTTTAGCGCGTACCGTATCTTCCTCAGTAAAGGCCTTCATGATGCTCTCTAGCATTTCTACTGTTTTATTACACATGGTTTGGAGATTTGTTATTGGGAAAATCATTGGCTCCTTACCGATTCGAATTGCTTCTTTAGCTATATTAACCGCATAGTCCCCTACTCTTTCCATATCTGAAGCTGCCTTTACAAGAACCATGAGACGGCGTAAATCTGTTGCTACTGGCTGCTGCTTGGCAATCATTAGGATCACATGGTCATTAATTTCTTCTTCAAGGCGATTAATGATTAAATCGTCTTCCAAAATTTTTAAAGCCTTTTCTAAATCCTGCTCTACCAATGCTTCAAAAGCTGTTTTTAATGCAAGGATACTGCTATTGGCAATTGCAAGAAATTGCCCCTGTACCTCTTTTAACTCTTGTTCAAAACGTTCACGTACGATCATTCATTGCTCCTCCTTAGCCGAAACGTCCCGAAATATAGTCTTCTGTACGTTGATCTGCTGGTGTTTGGAAAATAACATCCGTTTTATCGTATTCGACAACCTCTCCACTTAGGAAAAATGCTGTACGATCAGAAATACGTGCCGCTTGCTGCATATTATGTGTCACGATGACAATGGAATAGTCCTTTTTCAGTTCTTGGACCAACTCTTCCACTTTCAATGTAGAAATCGGGTCTAAGGCAGATGTTGGCTCATCCATTAAGATGACATCAGGCTCAATCGCTAAGCAACGTGCAATACAAATACGTTGTTGCTGACCACCTGATAATCCGTAGGCATTTTGATTCAAACGGTCTTTTACCTCGTCCCAAATGGCTGCCCCTCTTAATGACTTCTCCACAATTTCATCCAGAATTTTTTTATTTTTAATGCCATGAATTCTTGGTCCATAGGCAATGTTATCATAAATAGATTTTGGAAACGGGTTTGGCTTTTGGAATACCATCCCTACACGTGTTCTTAATTCTTCTACCGTATAGTTTTTATCTAAAATATTTCGCTCACGATATAAAATCTCTCCTGATGTACGTACGATTGGTACAAGTTCAACCATGCGGTTTAATGTTTTTAGATACGTAGATTTCCCACAGCCAGATGGTCCAATAATAGCCGTTACTTCATTTTCATAGATGCTTAAATTAACATCTTTTAAACCATGATGGTCACCATACCATAAGTTTAAATTGCGTGTATCATAGACAATATTTTTCGCCACATCTGCTACAGACTTAGTCGTTGCCTGATTCCGTTTGACAATTGTTTTTTCCTCTTTAAAATCTAATACCATAAGGTCACCTCATTAATAACGTTTTTGGAATTTATTTCGGATATAGATGGCGATCGAATTCATTAATAACAGCACTGTCATAAGCACTAAAATACCTGCTGCCGCTACATACTGAAAGGCTTCTTGTGGTCGTTTTGCCCAATCATAGATTTGCATTGGTAATGCTGTAAATTGACTCAGTAAACCATTCGGTAAAAACTGCAGGATAACTGGAATTCCAATTACAACTAGTGGAGCTGTTTCTCCAATGGCACGAGACAAGGCTAAAATACTTCCTGTTAAAATACCTGGAATGGCAGCTGGCAATACAACACGCAAAATCGTTTGCCATTTCGTTGCACCCATGCCATATGAAGCTTCACGTTGTTCGTTTGGCACTGCACGAATAGCCTCTTGAGCCGCTACAATGATAACCGGTAAAATTAACAAACTCATTGTAAAGCCAGCAGCTAAAATACTTTTTCCTAGATCCATCATACGTACAAAAATAGTTAATCCAAGTAATCCAAAAACAATGGAAGGAACACCTGCTAGATTCGATATATTCATGCGAATAAAGTCATTGATTTTATTTTTCTTGGCATACTCCTCTAAATAAATCGCAGTACCAACTCCTAAAATAATCGATACTGGTGCTACAACTGCCATTAACCAAAGCGAACCGATTAAAGCAGCTTTGATACCTGCCTTATCCGCAAATCGTGATGCAAAATTCGTCAAGAAATCGATGTTTAAGTAATCAATCCCCTGTGTCACAATGCGGTACAGTAAAACAGCTAAAGTAACAAGTGCAAACGTTGTAGCTAAGAAAAATAGAGTTTTCCAAACTTTATTTGCTGTAATACGCTTTGTCATTCGTTTCATGACGACTGTGTCATCCATATAGCGCATGCTAGTAAACCTCCCTGAAGCGTTTCGAAATATAGTGAGCAAGTAAATTCATTACTAGCGTAAAGATAAATAGTGTGAATCCTACTGAATAAATTGAGTAATAAATGGTTGTACCGTAACCCGCATCACCAGTTGAAACCTGTACAATGTATGCAGTCATTGTTTGAATAGAGTCTGTCACATTGAGGTCAAATTTCGGTGTTGAACCACCTGCAAGTGATACAATCATTGTTTCTCCAATTGCCCGGGAAATAGCTAACACAACTGAAGCGATAATCCCTGAAAGCGCAGCGGGTAATACCACTTTGATTGCTACTTCAAATTTCGTCGCACCTAGAGCTAAGGCTCCCTCACGCATACTATTTGGTACAGATGACATGGCATCTTCTGAAAGAGACGTAATCATTGGTAAAATCATAATCCCTACAACAATACCAGGACTTAATGCATTAAATAGTTTGAGTCCAGGTACAATTTCTTGTAAAACTGGTGTGACAAATGTTAAAGCGAAGAAGCCATAAACAATTGTTGGCACACCTGCTAATACCTCTAAAATAGGTTTCACTGTACGTCGTGTTTTCTCACTTGCATATTCACTTAAATAGATAGCTGAAGCAATTCCAAATGGTACAGCTACTACAACTGCAATAAGTGTCACTTTTAATGTACCAGCGATTAATGGCAGTATCCCAAATAACGGTTCGTTACCTGAAAACGGTAACCATTTAGTACCGAAAAGGAAATCCGTAATCGACACGCGTTTAAAGAATTCAAACGTTTCAAAAATAAGGGTGAAAACAATGCCAAATGTTGTTAATATCGAAATAATAGCTGCAGAAAATAATAGAGCTGGCATGGCTTTTTCCACTATTTTCTTTGTTTTTTGGTTGCGCGAATTTGCAATTAATTGCTGCACAGATGATGTCTTATCTTCCTTTTGAGAAACCATTGGGAGCTCCTTTCAAATAAGTGAGGGAAAGAGCATACATCTCTTTCCCTCTATGCATGTCTTCTTATTTTAAGCCTTCTAAAGTTTTTAAGCCTTCAGTATATTTTTCTTCAGGTAAACGAACATAGCCCACTGCTTCAGCCATATCGCCTGCGTTTTCAAGTGTAAATTTAATGAAGTCGTAAGCTGCTTCATTGTCCTTCATCGCACTATTTTTTACGTATGTGAATAATGGACGTGAAAGTGGTGTATATTCGCCACCTTCAATTGTTTCATTTGTTGGCTCTACGCCATTTACTTTGACAATGTTTAATTTATCTTTATTTTCAAGGTAGTAAGCATAACCGAAGAAGCCGATCGCATTTTTATCACCAGAAACACCTTGCACTAGCATATTATCATCCTCTGATAATGTTGCTGAGCTTACTAGATCTGCACCATCTAAAATCACTTCATCAAAGTAGTCGTATGTGCCTGAATCAGTACCTGGTGAATAGTAAACGATTTTTTCATCTGGCCAAGATGGATCAATATCAGACCATTTTTTCTCAGTCCCATCTTCAATCCAAATTTTTTGTAGTTGTTCGACCGTTAAGTCCTTCACCCAATCATTTTCTGGGTTCACGACTACTGATAAACCGTCATATGCTAAAGCTAGCTCTGTAAAATCAATGCCCGCTTCTTCTAATTTCGCTTTCTCTTCATCTTTTATATTACGAGATGCATTTGAAAAGTCTGTTTCACCTGCGATGAATTTTTCAAAACCACCACCAGTACCAGAAACCCCCACTGATACTTTGACATCTGGTTGTGTACCTGCATACTCTTCAACAACTGCCTCAATGATTGGTGCTACTGTTGATGAGCCATCTCCAGCTACAGACCCTTGTAGCTTTTCATCAGCAGCTTCTTGTCCTGAGCTTGCTGGTGCGTTCGTTTCTGTATTGTTTCCGTTTTGTGCAGAATCGCTACCACATGCACCTAGCATTAATGCAGAACCCATTACCGCTGTCATCGTTAAGTACTTCCACTTTTTCATCTCATTTGCCTCCGTCATGAACTGTTTTATAGTTATTTGTCTTACAATCTTTACTATAATGACTGATTGTTGAAGTCGTATAAACGGTTCGTAAAAGAGATGTAAAGGAATGTAATGCTTTGTAAACGTTTGTAAAGATGAATTTACAATAGGGGAAACTTGCTTCCTATAGGAAAGGTGTTATAATAAGCAATTGTGTTAGGAAATATTTATTTTAATGATAAGGAGCGTTTGACCTTTGTCATGAAACATGCAAAAGTACAAAATGTCGATTATTTTAAAACATATTTATCATTAGTAATGGAACATCGGGACTACACACTTCAAGAGGCGGTTGATTTTATGCTAGCTTCTTATTTCTATAACAATATAGAGCTTTATGGGGTAAAACCAAGAGAGCAATTTGAATTAGCCATTCAGCAATTATCCGCATAAAGGCACTAAATATCTGAAAGGGGCGTTTTGCTATGCAAACGCCCCTTTCCATTACTCATGACTAGTCTTAAAAAAAGTAAAAATAAAACGGATTTGGGAAATAATTTTTCCAAATCCGTTTTGTATTAGCGCGTATCCAATACCCTTTATTCCTGCTCATTCTCTCCAATTTTTTCTTCCGTAATCGCTGGTAAAATTGGCTGTTTCACATTACTATCTGTTACTTTTTCAGCTTGATATTTAGCTTTTAATTCAAAATACTTATCTAAAGAACGTCTAGCAATGACATTATTTTGATAGTAGTGTGGAGCTAAATTTGTATTAACCCATGGGATCACAACTGCATAGGCAATTTCAGGATTTTCATATGGGGCAAAGCCAACATGCGTTAAATTAATCGTATTTGTGCCGTAATGCTCACGTAATGGACCATAATACACTACCTCTGCAGTCCCTGTTTTCCCTGCTGCTGTATATGGAGCATCGGCAAATTGTGCTCGTGCTGTACCATGTGAACCAGTATATACACGACGTAGCCCTTGCTTTACATAATCGATCTCTTCTTTAGGATTATCAATTTGATTCAAAATAGTTGGACCTACTTCGGTTACTAATTGTCCTAATTGCTTTCCATCCTGAGATGGGTCACGAACCTCTTTCACAACATGTGGCTGAATACGATAGCCACCATTGGCAACTGTCGAAATATATTGCGCAAGTTGAAGCGGTGTATACGTATCATACTGACCAATAGCCAAGTCGAGTGTTTTACCACCCATTGTAGGACCTGATGGACCACTCACTCCGCTAAATTCATTTGGTAAATCAATGCCTGTTTTCACACCTAAACCAAATTGCGCATAATTATTACGCATTTTTGAGAACGTATCGTCCTTTAAGCGTAATGGCATACCATAACTATAAGGTGTTCCATTAAGCAGCAACGCAATTTTAAACATATAGGAGTTGGAAGAACGTTCTAATGCCAACAAGTCATTCATCGGAATATATCCAGCCCTGTTAAAAATAGATGTTTTCGGATCCGTGCTAGCTAATTTAATCGGCTCGTCTCCCATTGAAGTACCCATCGAAATAACGCCCTGATTGTAGCCAGTGAGAACTGTTGCTGCTTTAACAGATGAACCTGCCTCATAAGCCGTGGTAAACGATCCATATGCATAGTCAACGACTTCATTTTGCCCTGTCTCGGGATTTTTTTCTATTTTCTTACCTACCATCGATAAAATGTCGCCTGTATTTGGATCCATCATAATTAGGAAGGCGCGATCTAATAGATAGGAGCCTGGAAGTGCTTTTAAGTTAAGCAGTTCTTCTTCTACAATCTTATCCGTTTCAGCCTGCAGCTCACTATCCAATGAAAGGATTAAGTCTTTACCTGGCTCCCCTTCATAGGTTGTAACTGTATCGACTACCTGACCTTTTTTATTGGTAATATTTTTCACAACTGTTTTTTGACCTTGTAGTAATTCTTCATATTGTGCTTCAATGTAACTTTCTCCCACACGGTCATTACGTGAGTAGTCACGTGCTAAATAGTAATTGAGCTTCTCTTTCGGTATCCCTTTTGTTGGGACCGTTGTACGTCCAAGAATAGATAAAGATGATAATTTGACACGTTTCCAGTCTGTTGTTGTATTAACACCTGGTAGTTCAGTTAAACGCTCAGATACACGAGCAAATTCATCTGCTGATACATTTTCACTTTTAATAATTTGAGGAGATAGATTATAGCCAGATACCATTTCACGATAAATCGCTAATACCTCTAAATCTGCCTCTGTTAATTGTAAAAGTTCTTCGTTTGTGATACGTTCCCGTACCAGTTTATCAATCTCTGCATTAATTTGACTTGTTGTAATATTTTCTTGTGCATTAATCTTTGCTTTTTCTGCCTCTGTAACTTTTTCATAGGCAGCATCATGATTTTGTAGTATCCAGAAATCCTGTTTATCACGCAATGTGACACGCTTTGTTGGCTGTTCAATCAATTGTGCCAGCTTTTTCGCGATATCAAGCATCTCCTCTGTTGTGGTCGTTTGCATTTTCGTATACGTTATGGCATTTTCTGGGTGATTATCTACTAAAATACGACCATAACGATCATACATGCGTCCCCTTGGTACACTTGTGTTGACAGGAACCTCTTCTGTACGCTCTAAAATACGTACATAATCTTCCCCTTTGACGATTTGCATATAGCCAAGTCTAAAAATTAACATTGAAAATACGATAAATATTGCAAAGAAAAGGATATTCATACGAAATGTTAAGTTAGAATGATGTTTTGCTTTAACACTCGCCGCGCGATTTTTTCCTGGTGCTTTGCGCATATGTATTCCCCTCCTCATCTTCTGATCATTTCAATACACGATACCTAGTATACCATTCGAAGGTATGACAGAAAAGCACGCACTTTCGATTTCTTATGTAAAACATCATTTATTTGACGGTACTTTATGGAGAAAGGTTGCCCTATTCCATGCTATCCTTTTATTTCAGCTTCATTATCCTGATATTTTTAAATTCTAACTCTTAATTTGCTGTTTTATCCAACAAAAAAAGGCTATGCCCCGTGAATGCTCACTTTAGGCACAGCCAATTATTCGTTATTATTTTGCAGCTTGGAATTTAGCTTCTACTACATCCCAGTTTACTACGTTCCAGAAAGCACCGATGTAATCTGGACGACGGTTTTGGTAGTTTAGGTAGTATGCATGTTCCCATACATCTAAGCCTAAAACTGGAGTTTTCCCTTCCATTACTGGAGAGTCTTGGTTTGGAGTAGACGTAACAGCAACTGAGTCACCATCAACGATTAACCAAGCCCAACCTGAACCAAAGCGAGTTGTAGCAGCTTTAGCAAATTCTTCTTTGAAAGCATCAAAAGAACCGAATTTAGCATCGATTGCTTTTGCTACTTCACCAACTGGTGTATTTGAACCGCCTGGAGCGATTACTTCCCAGAATAATGTATGGTTAGCATGTCCGCCACCGTTGTTGCGTACAGCAGTTTGTTTGTCAGCTGGAAGAGCATCTAGGTTTGCGATTAAGTCGTTAATGTCTTTTTCTGCAAATTCAGTACCTTCTACTGCTGCGTTTAAGTTTGTTACATAAGTATTGTGGTGTTTAGAATGGTGAATTTCCATTGTTTTTGCATCGATATGTGGTTCTAATGCGTCATAAGCGTAAGTTAATTGTGGTAATTCGTAAGCCATTGTTAAGTTCCTCCCTAAAATAAGAAATAATTAGTACATCCTTAGATTATCAAAATTGGTCAAACCATTCAACGAAAAATACTTCAATTTGAAGATTTCAGCCTTTTGACCGAAATACCGATATGTTTACTATCTTACCCTTTACTCACACTCACTAAACCTTAAAAGTGAGGCATTAAATGGCGATAAAAAATACAATAATCATAACAATTTGAATAACAGCCTTGACAACAGTAGATGTTAAAAAGCCAATTAAAGAACCGACACCACTTTTCACTGCCTCACTAAATGTACGTTTCTCAACGATTAGTTCCGCAATCACAGCCCCTAAAAATGGTCCAATTAAAATCCCTGCCACAGGGATCACAAATGGACCAATTAATAACCCGATGGTGCTCCCCCACATGCCAGCATTGGAACCACCAAACTTTTTGATACCAAACGCATTTGCCACAGTATCCGCCCCAAATAACAACACGACAAATAGTATTTCAATGACCCAAAACCACCAGCTTAGCTCTGCGAATGAGAAAAATAAGCCATAGAGCAAAAATCCACCGACTAAAAACAGTACTCCGGGAATAATTGGATACACTAAACCAATAAATGAAATAATAAAGCAGGCAATCACTAAGATCCAGCCAACAACTTCCATAAAGATTCTCTCCTTTTAACGTGCATTGCCTTTCATACGAAATAACAAAGTGAAAAGTTTCATTAATGACGAATGCCTAAAATAGAATCTGCAATATTTACTGCATGGTCTCCTATACGCTCTAAGTTGCTAACGATATCCATATAAACAATTCCTGCAGCCCCGCTACACTCATTCGTGTTTAATCGGGCAATATGCTTTTGACGTAGTTTATCTTCCATATCATCAATCAGGCTTTCTAGCTCTGTTACTTCTTGAGCTAAGCTCAGGCTAGCGGTATCTAATGCTTCTATACTTTTGCGTACTGCCTCTATGGCTAAACTAAACATACCTATTAAGTCCTGTCGCGCTGATTTACTTAAGCTTACCTCGTGGTGATCCTTGTACTGTAAAAGCTCTAAAATATTTTCAAAGTGATCCCCAATTCGTTCAAAATCCCTTACATTTGTCAATAAAGTATGATGTCTTACTGAGTCTGCACGGGAAAGAGGCTGCTTAGACACCATTACTAAATAATCAGTAATTTCATTGTCTAGATGATTAAGCCCGACTTCTAGCTGTAGCACCGTTGGAATATGCTCTACCTCTCCAGATTTCATGTATAGAAACGTTTCTTCCAACCCACGCAATGCATGTTCACCCATTCGCAATACCTCTTCTTTAGCTTGACCCAGCGCAATAGCGGGTGAGGAATCAATGAATGATGGATCTAAATGCTTAGTTGTTACATTGATATTGCCATCATGTCCCGGCAGTAGCTTTGTAACTAATGCTGCGAGTCCAGCGATAAATGGTAGTTGGATCATCATATTAAATACATTGAATGAGCCATGAGCAATGGCAATTTGCATGCGAGGCTCTAAATGAAATACGCCACTAATCCACTGTACATATTGCATAAACGGTGTGAACAATAACATAAAAATAATCGTCCCAATCACATTAAATAACACATGAGCCGCTGCTGCACGCTTAGCATAAATAGAAGCACCAAGAGAAGCTAAAACTGCTGTAATGGTCGTGCCAATATTTTCTCCAAACAAAATCGGTAAAGCACTATTTAAACCAATTAATTGTTCTGCATATAAACCTTGCAATACCCCCACCGTTGCGGTAGAGCTTTGCACCAGTAAGGTGAAAATGGTTCCTAAAAATATGCCTAATATCGGTTGGTTACTTAAATGAAGCGTTAACGATGCAAAATCTGCAAGCTGGTGTAACGCCTGCATACTAGCACTCATCAACTCTAGCCCTAAAAATAAACCGCCAAAGCCAAATAGAATCTGACCAATATGTTGATACGTTGCTTTCTTTAAGAAAAATAAACAGGCAGCCCCAATTGCCAATAAAGGGTAAAAATAGAGTCCAATATTAATACCAATAATAAATGCTGTAATCGTTGTACCAATATTTGCCCCCATAATGACGCCGATTGCTTGACGCAATGTTAAAAAACCAGCACTCACTAACCCTACAGTGATGACTGTTGTGGCAGAACTTGATTGTATGCAAATCGTTACAAATATACCAACTAGGACACCCATAATAGGGTTTGTGGTAAAGCGATTTAACCATTCACGTAACCGATCATCCGCTGATTTTTGTAGCCCATCCCCCATGAATTTAATGGAAAATAAAAAGACCCCTAGCCCACCTAAAAACTGAAAGAGAATGCTTTGCCAATCTATTGTCAATTGTTTTCGCTCCAATTCCTACATCTCTACTACCCTCGTTCTAATCATTAAATGATTCCAAACAAAAAGTAAAGAAATCCTTTAACTTCTTTACATAATGTTAACATTTTAACATCAAGACCCTCCTCATTTATACTTCTTTCATATCTTGTCCTCTTTGAACATGTTAAAATATCGATTGGAGGAGATATAGCATGAAACACTCACAGCTTTTTATTGATAGTCTTATACATCCTAAAAAACTAGCAGCCTATCGTTTATTACCTATTGGAAAGGTTATTCAATATACTTTTCTACTGATTACCATTGTTTCCGTATTCTCTTTAGGTCGTTTTGCAGCAGGTATGTCCGTTGATACATTCGATATGGACAGTTTAACTGGTTTAACAGATTACATAGAGGGCATTAAATGGCTCTTATATCCATTCACCTTCCTAATGCTTTTCGTCGTGACAACAATGCTTATTTTTGCACAAATTGCCCTTTATGCTTTAGCAGGTTTATTTATCTTGAAAGCGATGAAGCGTCGGGGTGAGTATCGCCATATCTGGAGAACAACTACCTTTGCGATCACTTGGGCTACGTTACTTTCGATGTTAGCAGACTATCTGCCCGTTAGTAGTACTGTTATCACTGTACTATCTTTATTTTTAACCATTTCTCTATTAATTGTGGCCTTTACAAAATATCCAAAACAACCAAATTTAAAATAATGTGCATGAATCCCCTCTCTTCTCAATATAGTGTAGAAAAGGAGGGGATTTTTTGCGAGCATTCATCTTAACAACTATCATTATCGTAATTGCCTTTGTCGTCAAAGTAGATTTAACAGAAGGGTCCATCCCACTTGCGGCTTTATCCACAAAGACCTCAGAAAATGGACTTTGTGAACAACAGCGTGAGCCAAATTATATTACTGTACAAACGATTGAAGGAGATACCATCCATAGTTTATTTGCTCTACACCCTGCTAAAGTTCCCATGACCTTTCCAGAACGCTTACAACTTTTTTACAACTTAAACCCACACTTACAATTACAAGCACTAGTTCCAGGTGAAAATATC
This sequence comes from Lysinibacillus sp. G01H, assembly GCF_028872195.1. Classification (NCBI taxonomy): domain Bacteria; kingdom Bacillati; phylum Bacillota; class Bacilli; order Caryophanales; family Bacillaceae; genus Lysinibacillus; species Lysinibacillus sp. G01H. The sequence continues at coordinate 3,001,055 of NZ_CP118397.1, forward strand.
AAGCTTCCTCTCTCATTTGAGCTTGAAAACAAATGCGGAAAATGAAAAGTTAGCGTTTCTTCCTTGTCCTTATTTTCTTACACTGCTAAAATAAATGACAGTGACGGCTGAAAATAGTGGCCCGAAAAGGAGAGAAAGTTAATGAGTGAAATTTGTCACCGTACAAATACACGTCCTGTACGTGTCGGTAACTTAACAATTGGTGGTAGTAATGAATTATTCATTCAAAGTATGTGTACAACCAAAACACATGATGTAGATGCAACAGTGGCAGAGATTCTTCGACTTGAAGAAGCAGGCTGTCAAATAGTTCGAGTTGCAGTTCCAGATGAGCGTGCTGCAGATGCAATTGCCGAAATCAAAAAACGTATCCATATTCCTTTAGTAGCTGATATTCATTTTGACTATAGATTAGCATTAAAAGCCATTGAAAATGGTATCGATAAAGTACGTATTAACCCAGGTAATATTGGTCGTAAAGAAAAAGTGGAGGCTGTCGTGAATGCGGCTAAAGCAAAGGGTATTCCAATTCGTATTGGTGTAAATGCCGGTTCATTAGAGCGTCATATTTTAGAAAAATACGGCTATCCAACGGCTGATGGTATGGTTGAGTCTGCTCTTCACCATATTAAAATTTTAGAAGACTTGGACTTCCACGACATTATTGTATCGATGAAGGCATCTGACGTTAATCTTGCCATTGAAGCCTATGAAAAGGCGTCTAAGGCTTTTAATTATCCGCTACATTTAGGAATTACAGAATCAGGTACACTGTTTGCTGGTACTGTAAAATCAGCGGCTGGACTTGGAGCCATCCTATCAAAAGGAATTGGTAACACATTACGTATTTCACTTTCAGCAGACCCTGTTGAGGAAATAAAAGTAGCACGTGAACTATTAAAATCCTTTGGTCTAGCTTCTAATATGGCAACATTGATCTCTTGTCCAACATGTGGACGCATTGAGATTGATTTAATTTCCATTGCGAATGAAGTAGAAGAATATATTTCTAAATTGAAGGTACCTTTAAAAGTAGCAGTATTAGGCTGTGCGGTAAACGGTCCTGGAGAAGCGCGTGAGGCAGATATCGGTATTGCTGGTGCCCGTGGTGAAGGCTTATTATTCATGAAGGGGAAAACAGTCCGTAAAGTGCCAGAAGAAACAATGGTGGAAGAACTGAAGAAAGAAATTGATAAATTAGCAGCAGAAATGGAAGAAAAACGCGCAGCGGAAGAAGCTCAAAAAGCGAATGCCTAAGGAGGTGCTAGCATGAAGAAGCCCCGCTTTGGTATTGATATTGATGGGACTGTGACATGTCCAAGTACACTCATTCCACATATTAATAAACAGTACAATGTAAATATTACGCTGGATGATGTTTGTGAATATGATTTTTTATCTGCCTTCCCACACCCTATTGACCGAAGTGCCTTTAATACTTGGTTTAAGGAAAATGAACCTTACATGTATGAAGTCTCTGAGGTGGCAAAAGATGCAAAAAATATTCTAAGCGCTTGGAAAAATAATTTTGAGCTGTATTATATTTCTGCACGAGGTGAAAATGTAGCAGACATCACGGTCGATTGGTTTAAATCGCAAGCTATACCTTACGACCATATCGAGCTTCTCGGCAGCCATGATAAACTAGCCGCTGCAAAAAAACATAATGTAGAAGCTTTCTTTGAGGATAAGCATGATAATGCGGTGATGCTGGCAGAGGAGTTAAAAATACCTGTTGTGTTATTTGATACACCTTATAATCGTCTTGCCGTTCCTAATAATGTTGTAAGGGTTTATAACTGGCAGGAAGCGAATCAATTTATTACACACTTCTTCAAATAAGTATAAGAGCTGTACGCAAAGTTGGATGAAAATTTCACCTTGCCTACAGCTCTTTTAATTTAATATTGAAATTTAGCTAGTGCTGCCTGTAAGGAGTCCGTCATAGCTGTTAATTGTTGGGCTTTGCTATTGATGTCATGAACCGCTAAATTTTGCTGTTCCATCGTTGCCAATAGTTCCTCTGTTCCTGCTGAGGATTGTTGGCTAACAGCCGTCATATTTTCCACTGCACGTACAACCTCCTGCGTCTCCCTTTGAATGACACTGGAGGCAGCTGTCACATTATCGATTTGCGCTACTGTATCGACAATATGGCGTAAAATCGCATCAAGTGCCTGCTTATTGGCATCAATATATTGCGTATTGTTTTCCACAGCTAAGACAACACTTTGCATAGCATCACTAGCCTTTGCTGCTTCTCTAACAACCATATCAATAATGGAGGCGATTTGGCTTGTTGATTTGGCTGATTCTTCAGCAAGCTTCCGTACTTCCTCTGCCACAATTGAAAAGCCCTTGCCATGCTCACCTGCACGAGCAGCTTCTATCGCCGCATTTAATGCTAATAAATTTGTTTGACCTGCAATTGCATTAATGACTTGTAAAATACGATTAATTTCTGTTGATTGGTCGCTGAGCTGTTGGACGACCATAGCTGTCAGTGACACTTTTTCCGACATCACTTCCATCCCTTGAATAGACTGCTCTGCATGAATTAAACCTTGTTTAGAAGACGCTGTTGTAAGCTGAGAATCCTGAAGCATTTCTTCAATTGCCATTTGAATTGCTTGCAATTTCTGCTCAACCTCATGTGTAACGCCTAATGTGGTAGACGCCTGTTCGGCTTGTACGGTAGCACCTGTCGCCAACTCACTTGTTGTTGTTAACACCTGTTCGATACTGATGCTCATATCATTGGTAGAAGCACGTAATTCTCCGCTGTATAGATTCACCTGATTGGAAATATGTGTAGCCGCTTGTAACAGCTCGCGCATATTGTCTGTCATATGATTCATTGCATGTGCAAGCTCGCCAATTTCATCCTTCGAACGAACCTGTAACGGCTCCACTGCTAAATTTCCACCAGCAATGGTTTTGACCTGTTCCACTGTCTGAACCACTGGTTTGACGATCCGCTGAGCTATCCAAGTAATGGCACCAACTAATACAATAATACCAATAATAGCTAGTAATATTGATAACCACATTGCCTCACTTGCGGCTGCCATTACCTCATCAGATGGAATAATTACCTGCAATGCCCACGGTGTCGACGTTTGACCAATTTGGATAGGTGAGACAGCAATAAAGGAAGCTTCTTGTAAATAGGATGAATAATCCTCTACTAGATAGGATTTGCCCTGTTCAACAGCAGACAAAACTTTATCCGCACTTTTATATTTTTCCATTTCAGTCACTGGTCTATTGACATAATCAGGAGATGGATGGGCAACAAATGTCCCCTTATGAGATACTATGGCACTATACCCTGTATCATAGAGTACATTTTCATTATTAATGGCTACCAATGTTTCTAAGCTTATATCAATTCCAACAAGACCAACGACTTTTCCATCTATTTGAATAGGTATAGCTGTGGAAGTCATCAATACATCTTGACCATCAATTGGGTAAATTAGCGGCTCTAAAATAACCTCTTGTTTCAACGTTTTAGGTAATACATAATAATCACTAGTTTCATAGTCTTCTAGAGGAGCAAGCGTCACACCATTGTTGCTGCGTGCCCAATAGGGAAGGAAACGACCTGATGCATCATGCCCTTTCGAATTGGCAAAATGAGCATCTTGTCCATCAAAGGCATTTGGCTCCCAAATCGTCCAAACCCCTAGGAAGGTATCATTTTGTTCGAGTAATTGTTTGAGCATCTCGTTTGCTAAATCACGATCTCCCTTATGATTGGCTACCATTGTTTGAAGATTAGAGGCTACTGTCCTTGCTGTATCCATCGCATAATCAAGTTCCATTTGCATTTGATATGCACTTTCGGACGCCCGCGATTGAGCGAGCTGTCGTGCATCCTCCACTGCTAATGAATTAGTTTTTACAATATTGACACTTAAAATAATGATGAACACAATCATCATTGTAGATAACGTTGTCAGTAATATTTTATGTAGTAATTTCATATGTACCAGCTCCCGCCTATAGCAACTAAATAAATAATAGCATTTATACGTCAATAAATAACTAAATATTCAGAAAAATAATTCTTATAGAATTTAACTTACAATATAGCTGCATGTCATCCCGTTGTACATAAGATGACACGCAGCCTTAGTTCTCTACTAAAAATGGAATTTTGCTAGTGTTTGTTGTAAGGAGTTCGTCATACCAGATAAGCTTTCTGCCATATTTTTCAGCTCATGAACCGCGGTATTTTGCTGCTCCATCGTTGCTAATAGCTCCTCTGTTCCTGCTGAGGACTGCTGGCTGACAGCTGTCATATTTTCCACTGCCCGGACTACCTCTACTGTTTCCGTTTGAATTAAATGAGAGGCAGTTGTCACTTCGTCGATTTGCGCTACAGTATCAACGATATGCTGTAAGATGGCATCAAGTGCTTGTTTATTGGCATCAAGATACTGTGTGTTGGTTTGCACAGCAGCCACAACATTTTGCATGGCATCGCCTGCTTTGACAGTCTCCTTCACAACCGTATCAATAATAGCTGCTATTTGACTCGTCGATTTGGCGGACTCCTCTGCAAGTTTGCGTACTTCCTCTGCTACGACTGAGAAGCCTTTTCCATGCTCTCCTGCACGAGCAGCCTCTATCGCAGCATTAAGTGCAAGTAAATCCGTTTGACCTGCAATAGCATTTATGACTTGTAAAATACGATTAATTTCAGTCGATTGGTCACTCAGCTGCTGGACAACAGATGCTGTTAATGTGACTTGCTCCGACATCGCCTCCATGCCTTGAATCGATTGTTCCGCATGAACCAAACCTTGCTTAGATGCCTGCGTAGTCTCCTGAGAGCGATGAGTCATTTCCTTGATTGCCGCTTGAATAGCTTGCAATTTCTGCTCTACCTCTTGCGTTACACCTAGCGTTAGGGCTGCGTGCTCAGCTTGTAGGGTTGCTCCTGTCGCTAACTCACTTGTTGTCGTTAGCACTTGATCGATACTCACACTCATATTTTTTGTGGAAGACATGAGACGATCACTAAAGGTACTTGCCTGATTTGAAATTTGCGTTGCTTCCTGAATCAATGTTCGTGTATTACTTGTCATGATATTGACAGCCTTTGCTAAATGACCAAGCTCGTCCTTGCTATCCTCCGCTAATGGCTCCACTGCTAAATTTCCATCTGCAATCGCTTGCACCTGCTCCACTGTCATTACGATAGGTCGAACAATTCGACGAATAAGCCATGTTAGCACGATTATAAGATAAATAAGGCCAGCAACGCCTATGATGACCATCGTCCATGTGAGTTTTGTTGTTTGTGCTAACACTTCTTTAGTCGGTACTGTGACAAGCAATGACCACGGAGTTTCCGTTTTTCCAATATGAATGGGAGCAGTGACAATATAGCTATCCTCTTGTAAATAGCTTGAAAAATCTTGAATAACGGAAGCCTTGCCCTGCTGAATGGCTGATAGAATCTCGTTTCTATATGTATACTGTTCTTGCTCAGCAAATGGCTTTGTCACATAATCATTATTTGGATGTGTCACAAACATGCCATTATTCGAGATAATCGAACCAAAGCCACTCTCAAATAATTTTACTTGTTGGCTTAGTTGAGCGAATGTTTCTAAACTCATATCCACGGCCACGATGCCTTTAAATTCATTGTCAATCGTAACAGGCACAATGATGGACGTTAATAACACATCCTTACCCGCAATAGGATAAACAAATGGTTCCAAAATCATTTCCTGTCCTTTTTGTTTCGGTAATAGATAAAAATCAGACGTATCATAATCAACAATAGGAGAAGGAACGATACGATCACCATCGCGCGTCCAAAATGGAACATAGCGTCCTGATGCATCATGTCTTTCTGTGTTTATGTATTTTTCATCTTGCGCGTCGAAGGCATTAGGTTCCCATACAGACCAAACACCCATAAATTGCTCATTATTTTTCAAAATACGTTGGAACATAGCATCTGTTAAAGCACGATCAGCCTTTTGTTCTTCCACCATTGTAGTTAAATTAGCTGCAAGCGTACGTGCTGTATCCATAGCATAATCAAGCTGAATTTGAATCTGGTTGGCGTGATCCGATGTTTCTGCTTGTGCCATTTTTTGAGCTGTTTCTATTGTTAAATTTTTTGTTTGATAAATATTCACAACTGTTATAACTGCGAATACGACAAATACTGTCCCAATGACAGTTGCGAGAATTTTCCCCAATAAATTCATATGCATCATCCCCTTTAGATAGAAAGTAATAGATACCTAACCAATTAAGCTAATTATAGCATCAGTAACCATGAGTAAAGTATCTAAATCAAGAGGAAATATGTCTTTTTTATAGATAAAAACTCCTGTTTCCAGGAGTTTTTCAAAGTTCAGCTCGCTATATGTCAAGTATGCCTCGTAGCCAACGCTCCACAAAGTTTTCAAACGTAATTCCATAATTATCATAAACAGCATGATAAACAAAGTATGTTCCTAATCGATCAAGCATTTCATCATTAATTTTCATCACAAACCGCTCCTATTCTTTTGATTTTTTACTAAATATTCAGAATTATATATTTCTCAAATGCCGAACAATCAAGTGGAGGTCGCATCGTTGCAAAACCGTCACAAACTACCGCCTTCATGCCCTTTCTTCATATTTTTCTTTTCGTTAAGATAGTTATAACAACTTACTAGACTGGAGGGACTACTTGTGAAATGGATGACAAAAGTTGCTTGTATCACATGCATCTGCGCACTACTTTCTGGCTGTGGTGGTCGATTTTCAGAAATTAAAGATGCTGCTTCAGGCATCAATTCAGCTGCTAATTCCGCAGCTAGTGCAGTTAGCCGAGATGTCCATGCAATACGTGCACTAGACATTAACTATAAAGATACATCGTTTACGGTTAATGACCTATTTAAAACTATTTTACGTGACATACGCTGGGATTATGACCTCGAAAAAAATGAGCTACATGTGAGAGGTACTTGGCAGCCTCCGCTATTTTCTGATCAGGCGTGGAGTGACGACATGAAAGAAAAGCTTGCTGAATCAGGCTTTGTGACTGTTACCTGTAAAATAATTGACGACAAAATTGATAGCGAGCAAACGAGCATAACACTTACATATAATGAAGAAATTCTCTTACAAAAAAATGGTGAGGAAGCTCTCCATCACCTATATGATACTTATTTACTTCCGTAAACTTAGGAACGTCTCTACCATTTAATCATGGCAGAAACGTTCTTTTTTTGAAAAAAATCTTATAATTTCGAAATATCAAAGGCTATCATTTGAATAAACTAAAACCATCACGTTATAATCAAAGTATCACGTGATGGTTTGGAGGTGTTTGCATTGGGACAGAAAAATTAAAGATTGGCGAGCTTGCAGAAAAAACAGGCATTACTAAACGAACAATCGATTACTATACAAATATTGGTTTGCTAGATGCAGAACGTTCTGCAGCAAATTATCGCTACTATGACCCAGCCATGATTAAACGGCTTCAATTTATTGAACAGCGCAAACAACAGGGGCTTTCACTTGTACAAATCCAACATGAACTAAACATCACACCCTATGAAGAAATCGATGTACAGGTGCTTCGTTTAAAAATGCAAGATTTAGAGCATGATGTTACATCTCTGCTAGCACAAATGAACAAGCAAGATGATAAAAGAATTGAAACGATTAAGAAAAATGTTTCACCCGAAAGTATTGCATTAATGCAATCTTTATTATTACTCATTCATAATTAGGAGGTGACGTTCTGTTTTTACAGAACGACTATTTGGAGACCATAATAAACCTATCGATTTTTACCATTTTATTAGCTTTAACAGGCTTTTTCGTAGCAACAGAATTTGCCATTGTAAAAGTACGTTCCTCAAGACTTGACCAGCTGGTTGCAGAAGGCAATAAAAAAGCAGTTGCTGCGAAACATGTTGTTCAACACTTAGACGAATACTTATCAGCCTGTCAATTAGGGATTACTGTAACCGCTCTTGGTATCGGGATGGTTGGTGAAAAAACTTTTGAATTTATGCTTCACCCACTATTCGAAATGATCGGCATTTCTGATAAATATATGACAATCTTTACAATTGGAACAGCCTTTGCCATCGCTACGTTTTTACATGTAGTAGTCGGCGAATTAGCCCCAAAAACAGCTGCCATCCAAAAAGCTGAATCCATTACACTTCTTTTTGCAAAACCCATTATGTTTTTCTATAAGATCATGTATCCATTTATTTGGTTCTTGAACGGTTCTGCACGTGTGTTAGTTGGCTTATTCGGTATGAAACCTGCTAGCGAACATGAGCTATCTCATACAGAGGAAGAATTGCGATTATTACTGTCCGAAAGCTTTAAAAGTGGTGAAATCAATAAATCTGAGCTCAAATATGTTAATAACGTCTTTGAATTTGATGAACGTATTGCTCGTGAAATCATGGTTCCCCGAACAGAAATTGTTGGAATTGAACAAAATGAATCTTTTACAAACATTATTCATTACATCGCTGCTGAAAAATATACCCGTTACCCAATCTATGATGGGGACCGAGATAATATATTAGGTTTCATCAATGCGAAAGAACTATTAACCCATGGTCTACTTGAACAACTTACAGACGACTCATTAGTTCTAGAAGATTTCATAAATCCTGTCATTCGCGTAATTGAAACAATGCCCGTTCAAGAATTACTTGTACGTATGCAAAAGGAACGAATCCATATGGCCATCCTAATGGATGAATATGGTGGTACATCTGGTCTTGTAACAGTTGAAGATATTTTAGAAGAAATTGTTGGTGAAATTCGAGATGAGTTTGATGGTGATGAAATTGCGGATATTCGAAAAATTACAGATCATCACTATTTATTAAATGCAAAAATGCTTGTGGAAGATGTAGAAAATCTATTAAACATTACGCTGGAAGCTGAAGAAGTGGAAACATTAGGTGGTTGGTTCTTAACTGTAAATAACGGCATTAAAGCATCAAAAAACATTGAACTAGGCTCCTATATTTTTAGCATCTATGAGCAACAAGGTCATCAAATTCATTATATTGAGGTTCGTCCTCTTCGAAAAAATCTACTTCTTAAAACAGAGGTTCAATCGTAACTGTAGGAAACAGTATTCCTTATTCCATTATTAGCCATTTCACTATATAATGAATAGAGAAAAATGATTTTAGTTGTAGGGGGCCATACACATGACATTATTTAAGCTATATCATTCAGATGGTATTCACATTATTACTGATGTAAAGAAACACAAAACAAATATTGAGTTAAAAACAATCACGGGAGAAGTTCTATTTATTATCGTGGTAACAGATGAAAATTACACAGTCTACGATGATCGTTTTGCAGGAGCTTCCAAGCAATTAAATTCAGTTGAAGCTTTCGATATTGATGGGAGTTTTCGTAGTTTAGATTTCGATAATATGCGCTCACTATTTAAAGAATCTTTTACAAAGCTATTACAAGAGATTGCTGTGTGTGTCAAAAATAAAGAGGAGCTTGTGGATATTGATACACTCCGCCATAAAGTCAGCGCTCAGATTAAAGGCATCCACTTCAGAGTGATCTCGGATACGAAAAAATATGAAATCTAACATCCAACAGACTGTCCATTAGGGGCAGTCTGTTTCAATTTTACGCGATCTCAGCCACTTCCTAAGGTGAAAGAAAAACACGCTTCTTTACTTTCATGTATAATAGAACTTAACAATCTGAAAATAAGGGGTGTTAGGATGAATCGTGAACAATTAATCACACTCGTTTCAGAAAAACTGAAATTAATCCGTACAGAAAAAGCTTTCACACAGGATCAAATGAGTGATTTACTAGGATTATCAAAAAAAACACTTGTCCAAATTGAAAAGGGCCGTATACTAGCTGGCTGGACAACCACTGTTACAGTTTGCACATTGTGTCGAGACAGTACGATTTTACAGCATGAACTTGGTGGTGATCCATTAGAGGTTGTAGATTTAATCGCAAATAATGGAACATTGCAGCCAAAGGAGAAAACAATGGGTGGATACATATGGTGGAAAAACATTCAGGAGTATGGTGGTTTTCGACTACAGCAAAACGTCATCAGTCAGCATTATCGCATTTTAGACAGCAATAATTTTCGCCTCATTTCAACCTTTGATGAACAAATAGCGAAGCAAGCATGGGAAAAACTACAGATATAATTTTTAAGTCAAACAGTAGGAGCATTGCAATTTGCTTCTGCTGTTACGTTTCAAGCATTTCCCCTCCTCTCATAACTCATCTTCTCTAGACAAATGAATAAAGCTATAAAATCATCCTTCATATGATAAACATAGTAGTAGGAGAATTGTTTCTTTAAAAATTCTATGAAAAAAGCTAGGAGAAGCTAGAAAAGTCGAAACTTGTAGAATAATTCTCTATACTTAAGGGTAAAGCTGTACTATTAGAAAGGATGCTCGTACATGAACCGTATACTAGCAATTAGTGACATACATGGAGAATTAGGGCTACTGGAAGAACTATTATTAAAAGCAAACTATGACCCAATCAACGACCAGCTTTTTCTTCTTGGTGATTATATTGATAGAGGGCCCTCTTCTAGTGGTGTGTTAAATTTAGTGAGTGAACTACAGACAAAAGGTGCACGCGTTTTACTAGGCAATCATGAGGCGATCATGCTCAATGCATGTCGTTCAGGCCTTGCTAAGCCATGGAACCATTGGGTAGGACTTTGTGGTGGTGAGGCTACATTAGCAAGCTACGGTTATCAGTTGGCAGACTTTGAGGAAGCCATCCAAAGTAATACACTACCTAGCTTTATTAAAACGCTCCCTAAGCTCGAAGAACATTTACAGTTAATCGAGACATTTGAAATATATATTGAGTTAGAGGATGCTATTTTCGTCCACGGTGGCGTTGTGCCAGGTGCTGCAATAGCCGAAACTGACCCCATGCGCTTACTTTGGATTCGTGAGGAATTCCACGCAGGCTATCAAGGGGAAAAAACAATAATCTTCGGCCATACCCCTACTTATAACCTGCATCATGATCCAACTGATTATCGTGTTTATTTCGGAGAAAATAATATTATTGGCATTGACGGTGGAGCTGTGTTTGGCGGACGGTTACATGCATTCGAATGGCCTAGTCGCCAAATCATTTCTGTCGATAATAAAAAACCAACAAGTAACGAGTAAACTTGTTGGTTTTTATTTTCGTAATTGTTTTCGCACTACTTATTTTTTTCAGGGCAATTTTTGAAAAAATTAATATAACTTAAAAATAACTCCTACTAGCGAGTACACAATGACTGTTGAGAATAGTATAGTCATATGGAATAGGGAAAAAACAAACATTTTGGTAGCCCATTTCACTTGATCTGTATTACTATGATAACCGTAAATACTCATCACTAGCCAAGCAACACTTAAGATCAATGCCACAAGCATGATGCCTACACTTAGCGAGCCAAATAAAAAGCTTGATAGAATCAATAATATTAAATAGAAATTGGTTTGATAATACGTTCGACGCATCCCTTTGATAACTGGTAGCATGGGCACACTGGCTGCTTCATAGTCTACACGTTTGCGAATGGCAATAGCATAGAAATGTGGCATTTGCCAAATGACCATAACAAAAAATAAACCAAGTATCGCTGGGTGTGTAATATCTGTAGATACAGCAGACCAACCAATTAATGGTGGCACCGCACCACTAATACTACCGATTTCTGTATTATATATCGTACGACGCTTTGTCCACATTGTATAAGGGACTACATATAGGAATACACCTAATAATCCAAATGCCGCTGCTAAAGGTGACGCAAGTGCCAACACTGCTACTCCAATAATTAACATTACAACAGCTAATGATAACGTCGATTTTGCTGACATTTCACCTGTTACAGTTGGTCTGCTTTGTGTACGAGGCATAATTGCATCAATATCACGATCATAGACATTATTAAAGGCCCCTGCAGCTCCAATGACAAGGGCGGAACCGATTGTTGAAAAAATGATTTCTGGTATATTGTCTACAAACGTCATTTTATTTTTATACATGCCTAGCGTTAAACCAGCCCACATAGGTATTAAATTAGATTTGATAATCCCTGTCTTGACGGTTTGCGCTAAAATAGAAGAACGTGATGACTTCCCTCTTGTTTTTTCGGAGGATAGTGGTTTATGCTCCGTTTTCAGATTTTGTTCCATTCAGCTTAATTCCTTTTCTCCATAATTTCTACACGCTTTCATCGATAGAAAGCGACAAAATTTGCATCTAGCACATCAAATTATTATTTTACCCCTTTTAGATCTGTTCTGTCTCTCTTTTCACATAAAGTACATGTTTTTCATCTAACAAAGAACGTTCATTCACAACATCTACTATGATACCACCGACTGACGTGAATTTGAACCTTCTTGCCTCGATTCTTCCAAACACTATTGGAGAAAAATAATTTGATAATAGGTCTTATTACAGTAGGCAAAAAAACCGAGACAAATTTTTGCCTCGGATTTCCTTTTATTGAATTTCTTCCTGTAGTTGCTGTGCTAAAAATGCCACTAGATCACGAAGATTATCAGGTGTTACACCATGTCCATCTGGGTATTGTTTAAATGTCACCGTGGCACCAAATTGTTCAAAGATCTCCTTGCTTTCCATTCCCCATTGAGAAGGTATTACATAATCATAATCACCGTGCGAAATAAAAGCATGTAAATGTTCTACAGAACGAATGGCATATTCCTCCGTCACAAACTTTGGCGTATAGCCACTTAATGCAACAATACCCGTCACTAAATTCCCCATAACAAAGGCAAGTGATTGTGCTAAAACCGCACCTTGGCTAAAGCCTAAAACAAAGACTTTATGTGGATCGATTTGATATTCTTCGATGGCCTCTAATATAAATCGTTGCAGTGCAACCAACACTTTATCGAAGATTGCACGATCTGGTTGCCCCACCTCTTGAATGGTAAAAAAAGCATAGCCGGGATGTTGCGTAATTGGTCCTCGTAAGCTAAATATATGACATTGCTCTTGAAAATCCTGCACTAATTGTGGTAAATCATCTTCATGGCTGCCCATGCCATGAAGCAAAAAAATAGCGGGATATTTCTTCGTAGGGTCCATATTTGTTGGTTGTGTATGGTTAAAAGTAAATGGTGTATTCATTTAATCAAATTCCTTTCGCGTGAAGCTTTGTAACAAAATTAGTGTAATTTTGTTTTATTAATTAATCCATCTGTATGGTAGGCAATGTAGCCATTGACAATTCGTATCGTTTCCTGTGGGTCTGCGTCAAAGAGTATTTTTGATTGCTCTGGCGTGGATACAAGCACGGTTAATAAATCCATGCGCATGGAATGCCCAGCAGAGCTATAGGCATAATCATAAATAATCGCTTCCTCTGTCATATCTTCCGACTCATATTGCTGATGGAATAAATCCTTTGCAGCATCCAATTGCTCTGCTACTTGTTGACGAATGCGCATCTGATGCATTAATAATTCCTCTTCAAGAGCTGATGGCTTTAGCCATTCCTTAGCTTGAAGCATTTTTAGAAATTCCTGCTCCCAAGCCTGTTCATTCTCCGTAAAATAAAGCATATTCATCATCAACATGTCCCAAAAGTCCATAGATGTTGCGGCAGATTGTCGCTGCATAGTAATTGTTTCTTTAAAATGCTCTTCCACTTTTGTAATATTCATATTGCGAACTAAATGATTACATACGTTTTCTATAAACTTATTTGCCGCTTCTTGTGCCATAAAAAATCCGTCCTTTATATCTATAAATCATTTTCTTTCTTATCATACCATGATTGTGAAATATGGCAACGAACCCCGCTCACTTGATTTCTCAGTAAAAAGGACGTCTCCATATGCATTGGAGACATCCTCGCTGTGTTGGAAAACAAAATCATCTAAAGCATTTTTTGAAAGGTGAAAAGAGATTTTCGTTACAGATTACTTCGTCACAGGTGCGCCCATGGAGCGAACGCAAGTGAGTGAAGTGGCTCATCGGACACGCTGGCGGAACGGAAATCAACCCCACGCCTTGCCAAAAGGTCTTTTTTCGCTCTTGGCATAATCTTATTTCAACAAAATAAGGATGTCTCCATATACATTGGGGACATCCGCATAATATTATAAAACTATTGAAATTAGTTTTCTGTAGAAGACTCCTGAATGTTAGGAAAAAACATAGCTATCCATATTATCTACTGTATTTTGAATGGCATCTTTCAATGACCGCTGCTGTTCGCCACAAGAAGTTAGTGCATCCTCTAAAGTGATTGCTGCATTCGCCATAAATGGAGCCATTTGCAAATCCTTAGCTAATTGAATAAGTACAAGCGCTTTATTCCATTTCCAACGAGGATTTGTTGGATCTAGCTGTATCGCTTGTTCTAAATAACCGAGCGCATCAAATGGCATCCAACCAAAACGATGCATCGTCTGCCCTGTGATTCCCCAATAGACAGCCTTATTCGGATTTTCCTTTACTGCTTGTTGAAAGCAGTGAACACTCTCATTGTATTGATGTGCGAATAGGAACAGCTCTCCCTGTGTAAAAAAGGATTGTGCCTTGTCTGCAGGTGTTCCAGTTTTTGCGACTTCCTCCAATTGCTGAATACGCTTCGCAAATGACTCTTCATCTTTTATTGCCCGTATTTCTACAACTAGATCTGATTCTGGATAGCTTTCATCAGCGCGTTCCAAATGCTGTACTTCGATATGACCAGTTGGCTTTGGATAACGATCATATTCATATTCTTCTAATAATCGAATATACTTTTGTGCTAGTGCTTTGTCTGCTTCATTTGTCACCTGCTTCGCTAATTCATAGCATTTCATCAGTTCACCATTATAAAAATAATCATCCATTGACATTCATCATTCCTCCAGTGTACAACTATTCAGTATTTTTAGTATACACTACAAAAACAAAAGAGACCGTATCTAAATAATTATGATACAGTCTCTTCCTTTTCTATTTATTTAACACAACCGTATTTAAGAACGTTCGTAAATCTTCTTCTTTAAGAGCTCCTACAAAGCGATTTACTTCTTTACCATCTTCGAAACGAATGAATGTTGGTGTTGCTTCAATATTATATTTTCCCCATAAATCATCGTATTCATAGACATTCAATTGAGCAATATCAACACCAAGCTCATCGGCAATTGGCATTAATACTGGTGTAAATGCTTGACAGTGTACACAGATTGGACTGAAGAAGTAAGCATTAACCGGTTCGCCCGCTTTAATTTTAGCTTCTAGTTCGTCTGGTAACATAATGTTTTGATAGTTTTCATCATCCAATTGATCAATTGTTTCTTGTTTTAGCTTTTTATCGCCATAAGGGTTATTTGCGCTTTCTAATTTACTTTTGTTTGAGACGTTGGTAAGCACAATAATTGCTGCAAATAAAACAACAATCACTGAACCAATAATTAATAATTTTTTCACTAAAGTAGTGACCTCCTTTTTTACACTAAAAGCCCTAGTTTTAGTGCATTCGCGATTGATTATAAATTGTTTTGAAAACCTAGTAAACTAATTCGCCTTTAAATGAAGATATTTCACATTTATAACATAATTTAAAGTATATTTGGGAACATACATAGTGAGAGTTCATGCAAATTTGAATGTGGGGTGATTATGATGAAAAACTCGTTCCAGCATGTTTTTCAAATTTATACAAAAGATATCCGTAACATTGTCACAAACTGGGTCGTAGCTGTCATTATAGGTGGACTAATTTTTCTTCCTTCTCTTTATGCCTGGCTAAATATTTATGCCTCCATGGACCCTTACGCCCACACATCTAATATGAAAATCGCGATTGTCAATGAAGATACGGGAACCACTGTAAGAGATGAAGCAATAAATGTCGGGAATGAAGTAATTGAGACTTTACGTACGAATAAAAGCTTTACTTGGAAGCTCGAGACAGAGAAAAAAGCTAAGGAACAATTAAAAAATGGTGATTTCTTTGCAGTCATTATCATTCCAAATGATTTTTCGCAAAAACTAACCTCTATTCTAACCGACAAACCAACGAAGGCCCATATTGATTATTATGTAAATGAAAAAAAGAATCCTATTGCTCCTAAAATTACAAGTAAAGGCGCGAGCGTACTTACACAGCAGGTTTCGAATGAATTTGTATCCACCGTCAATGGGACACTTTTTTCTATTTTTAATACAATTGGAATTGAAATGGAACGTGACATTCCTGATTTCCGCAAATTTGAAAATTATGTTTTTACTATAGAACAGCATTTACCTGATATTAATTCATTTTTAACTCAAGCCTCTACCCAAGGAAAAGAGGCAAATCAATTACTTAATCAGGCACTGACACAAGTTCCACAGGTGGAACAACTAACAACAGATGGTTTAACTACCATTCAAAAGGGTTTACGTTTAGTGAATGAAGCAGATGCTTTATTTAATGAACTATCTCCTATCATCAAAAAGGATGTCACAACTGTTCAAAATATTGCCCAACATTTTACAGATATCATCAATAAGCTCAATCGTATAAATGTTGACCCTGCCTCTATTACACAAACAAAAGAGGCACTTAAAAATCAATTGTCAACTTCTAAAGATAGCATAACCAAGAGTATTCAAACGCTTGAGGCAATGCAAAAATTAATTCAGGCAGATGCTTCGACTCGTAAGCAATTAGAAGACTCTTTAACAACCATTATTGGTTCTTTACAGGAAAGTAATGCAGAAGCGAATCAACCAATCATCGAACAGCTTACAGCCATTCGCGAAGCCTTGGAACATCCTCCAAACTTCATTGATTCTACGTCAAATGCGCTTAGCTCATTACAACAATTACAGACTCTACATGACGATTTACTAAATAAAATAGATCAATTAAAGCCAATTGATAAAGATGTTATCAAGCAAGACATTACAGCTATTCAGCAAATCGCACAAAATGCTACAGCTAATTTACAAAAATTCTTATCCTACTATAACGAAAGTCTAGAGCCACAAATTCGATCGACCCTTACCAGTGCGAAACAAACTTTAACTAACGCTTCTACCATGCTGACAAATGTAAAACAATTCATACCTCAGGCAACAGATAAATTGACTCAGACCAAAAACACGCTAGGTACAGCAAATCAAGCTATTCAAAAAATACAAACTGAATTTCCAACTTTAAGTGCTAAAATCAAAGAATTAGCGAATAAACTACGAACTCTAGAAGAAGAAGCGGATCTAGCAGAGATTGTACAATTACTTAAAAATGATGTCAACGCCGAACGTGATTTCTTTGAGGAGCCTATTAAATTAAAGGAACATCGTGTATTCCCTATTGCGAACTATGGAACAGCCATGACACCGTTTTACACAGTACTCTCTATTTGGGTAGGCTGTTTACTGTTAATTTCATTATTGTCTGTGAATCTCCATGGAGATTCACCTTATAGTATTCGAGAAATTTACTTTGGTCGACTCTTAACATTTGCAACTTTCTCGTTTATTCAAACTCTAATTATTACCATTGGAGATATTTTCTTAGTAGACGGCTCCATTCAAGCACCTGCCTACTTTATCTTATTTGGACTTTTCATTAGTCTCGTATTTGTAACGGTTGTCTACACACTCGTTTCCGTCTTCGGTAATGTAGGAAAAGCATTAGCCATTGTGATGCTTGTGTTACAAATTGCAGGCTCTGGGGGAACCTATCCAGTCGAGTTATTGCCGAGGTTCTTCCAAATAATCAACCCTTTCTTACCTTTTACGTATGCGATTGAAATGATGCGTGAAGCTGTCGGCGGAATTATTTGGTCAACAGTCTGGATGGACCTCATTTTCCTATTAGGTTTCTGGTTCATTTTTATCCTGTTCGGATTCTTCTTAAAAAAATTATTGAGCGAGAAAATGGAACATTTCATGAACAAAACACGTGGATTAGATATATTTCACTGATTTTCAACGAGGCGTCTGTAAATGTTTATGAAAACGATGTTATAATGGAAGTATTGTAAACATGTAGGAGGCGCTATTTTTGAAGAAATCAATTACTATTTTTGTTGTATTGGCGTTACTGTTATTAAGTGCTTGTGGAGAAAATAAAAACAGTGCTGAAACCTCTCCTAAAGCAAATGACGCTTCACATGAAGGTCATGACCATGCAGAGGCATCTGTTGATATCCAAGAAGAAACGGCTTCTGCTGACGTCCTACCAACCTTTTTAGAGGGCAAGCAAGAAAATATACGCTTAGTCTATCAAATCGCTGGACAATCAACAGAGATTCTCGAATGGATGCCATGCTATTGCGGCTGTGGGGAATCTGCTGGCCATAAAAGTAATTTAAATTGCTTTATTCAGGAAAAACGTGAGGATGGTTCGATTGTTTGGGATGATCACGGGACACGTTGTTTAGTGTGCTTAGAGATTGCTGTCCAATCAGCACAACTGCACAAAGAAGGCAAGAGCTTAAAAGAAATTCGTCAGTTCATTGATGACACGTATAAAGAGGGCTATGCAAAACCAACACCAACGGACATGCCTGCATAAAAAAGCAAAGTCGCACATTCGCGACTTTGCTTTTATTGTTTTAGTTGATTTTTCTTTCGTTTACGAAGGATGATATACAGTATAACAGCAATGACAAGAATGAGCCCAACAAATTCTGCAATTAAAACATAGGATATTTCATCTTTTTTAGCTACTTTCACGTCTTCCTTATCAGCATTTTGATTTACGGCTACGACAAATTGTCCTTCTTTTGTTTCAATCGCAGCGTCTGCCTGAGAATTCGTCTCTTTCAAGTGAGCATAAAAGTCACCTTTTACAGAAGCATTTTCTAATGAATGAATCCATAATAAAGGCTCTTTTTGCTGCCAGAAATTTTTCGTTATGAACACATATTGGCCAATTGCCTCTGGTAAAAACCCTTGCGAGATAAGCTGCTCAGATGTGTGAGGAATTTTTGAGGCTTTCTTGGAAAGCCATGTTAGCTGTTCCATTTCTCCCATAAAAATGACTGTTATTTCATAGTCATCATCCTAATTAAATGTTATTTACCCATTACGAATTCCCGATTTTTAATTATAGTATACAACAAATGGAATGGCTAAGTTTTTATGTGAGTAATGTCACGTATAATCTAGCCCTTAAATAAAAAAGATGCCCAATAAAGGTCTATAGACCCATCAGACATCTATACTTTTTCAATCTAACCCAATTTCTTTGTATATATTTCTCTTGAAAACAAAATTGTTATCACAATGAATGGAATACATATACCAATTGTTTCAATTTTAGTTGGCGTTATTTAACAAGCTTCAAAATGGTTTTAAAATGTTCATGATCTGCCCGTTGTAGTAGCTCATACAAGATCATTTCGGTGCTAGTTGGGTAAATACCAAGCGCATGCATCTTTGTAAGCCCAATTTCTTTATTTGCCTTTGTTCGAGAGGATACGGCATCTACAACAACCTCTACTTCAAATCCTTGTTCTTTCAGCTGTCTAGCCGATTGGTACACACAAATATGTGTTTCGATACCTGTCACAATGAATTGAGTGCGTCCATTTTCCTTCATCGCTTCTACAAATGTCTCTTCTTGGCACGCACTAAAGGCCATTTTAGGAATCGGTTGCCCTTGTAAATGCTGAGCAATCTCAAGAGCCGTTCCGCCTAAACGACTTGGATTTTGTTCTAGCCATAAAATAGGTACTTCCAGTGCCTGCATTGCTTGTACGAGCTTTGCCACATTTTCAATTACCATTTCATTGTCATCAACAATTGTTGCTAACTTTCCTTGTACATCTACAACTACTAAACAAGCTTTCTCTACGGTAAACATCCTAAACACCTCTTTTTCTTTTCTTTATAATATTATACAAAAACCTGCTTATCTCTCGTAAAGTAATAAGGAAATTTCTCTAACAAGCGATTTTAATGTTTTTGCTTTAGCCTGTAGATTTCACACTTCTAATAAAGGAGTATTCGTAAATAAAAACACGAACATTATCATTTTTATTGCCATAAAAAATATTTAATATACGGAAAATATAACTTAATTTCAAAAATAACCTTCTTTTTGTTCGTTTTTAATGAAAAATACCTGCTTAAATGTGTACATTTTGTTGCGAGCCTGTCGCCATTCTGCTCAAATATTAAGAATTTTATTTTTTCTCTTGAAAATTAGGTTATAATCCAGTAAAGTTCTGTTATTAACCAAACAAGGAGTGTACCACTTTGACACAACGTGCATACAATTTCAACGCAGGTCCATCTGCTCTACCACAAGAAGTATTAGAAAATGCTCAACAGCAATTAGTAAACTTCCGTGATTCAGGTATGTCCATTATGGAAATGAGTCACCGAAGTGCCATTTTTGATGAAGTACATAACGAAGCCATTACTTTATTAAAAAAACTTTATGCTATTCCAGAAAACTATGAGGTACTATTCTTACAGGGTGGAGCAAGCCTTCAGTTTACAATGGTGCCCATGAACTTCTTAACAACTGAGCAAAAAGCTAGCTATGTATTATCAGGCTCATGGTCTGAGAAAGCTTTTAAGGAAGCTAAATTATTTGGGATACCTGTTGAAGCTGCAAGCACAAAAGAAAACCAATACCGCAATATTCCTGCTTTAGAAGATATTCAATTCAATGAAGATGATGCATATGTTCACATCACATCTAATAATACGATATATGGTACGCAATGGAAAAACTACCCTGATACAGGAAATGTTCCATTAGTGGCAGATATGTCAAGTGACATCCTATCTAAACCAGTTGATATTGAAAAGTTCGGAATCATCTATGCTGGTGCTCAAAAAAACCTTGGTCCTTCAGGTGTAACGGTCGTAATTATTCGCAAAGATTTACTTGAAAAAGCCAATAAAAATATTCCAACGATGCTAAAGTATACAACACATGCCGATAGTAATTCACTTTATAATACACCTCCAACATTTGGGATCTATATGCTAGGCGAGGTGTTAAAATGGGTTGAAGCTAAAGGCGGCGTAGCAGAAGTTGAAAAACATAATGAATTAAAGGCAAAAGTCATTTATGATGCCATTGACAATAGTAATGGTTTCTATAAAGGCCATGCCACACCTGAAAGCCGTTCTTTAATGAACATTACATTCCGTGTTGCAGATGAGGAGCTGGAAAAACAATTCCTTGCCGAGGCAAAGGCAGCAGGTTTTGTTGGGCTAAATGGACATCGTTCAGTAGGTGGTTGTCGTGCTTCCACTTATAATGCAGTGCCCCTTGAGGCATGTGAAGCTTTACGAGATTTCATGGTAGATTTCCAACAAAAACATCAATAAACTTCTATTTAAAAGATGAATCTTTACAGAAATGTAAAGACTCATCTTTTTTCGCGCTTGTAGAAGGAAATAAGAAATCTATCCCCATACAATTAGCTTGATTAGATGTTTATAGCAATATTTCAGCTTAGGGCTTTACACATTGCAAAAGTTTTTGAGAAAAATATAGATTTTTAAGCTGCCTATCGGACATATCGCCAGCCTCTAGCTATGCACCAAACATAGATTATTACTGTAAGGGTTACCTTTACGAAAATAGAGGAAGGGAGGTCTAGACAATGGAAGATAAAAGATACATGTCACATATGAACTGGCAAGGCTGTAAATGTCCTAAAAAAGAGGAAAAATGCTGTCAACGTAAAGTTGAAAAATGTCCTTGTCAAAAAGAGGAAAAATGTACACCAAGAATGAGCAGCAACTGTAGAGGCTGTATTTGTCACCAATTAAGAAAATTAGAGCTAGCTACTACACTAGATATCTTCTTATCTGGAGGTATTAGCTTCTTAGGTGTGACTTTCATTTCCTTCGATCCAAGAAATTGCTGTGCATACTTCCTTGAGCCAGGTGCAGCAGCTGCTTCTCCTTTAATTGTAGATTGCAATAAAATTGTTGCGATTCGTCGAGTGGCAGTAGCTTAATCCTTTTAGAGGGTAGCCTTCTATAGGCACCCTCTTCTTACATAGAAAAAAGAAGATGTCAACGGCAGAAAAAGCAACTTTGCAAGGCGAGGGGTTGATTTCCGTTCCGCCAGCGTCCTTTCCAGGGGCGTCCGATGAGCCGCTTCACTCACTTCCGTTCGCTCCAGGGTCTCCTCTGTGACGCTAAATCCCCTAGGAGTGACACTGGCTCCTCTCCAATCAACCATTCTGCAAAGTGTCTTTACTTTTTTCATAGTAGCATAGTATTAAAATTGCCCATTATCTGTATTCATAGAGGGGATAAGCTCTTATTTTCAATGTGGAGAAGTGATGAGTGACAAGAAGTGAACACCTTCACTTTATTTGAAAACCTTTGCTAAAAAGATAACACTTTTGTAGGTTTGCGTGGAAGGCTTGACTCCCGTAGGATAGCCTCTAAACGGAGCGGTAGCGGAGGAAGCGGCTCGGCGCTCGCCCACAGAAAATCAAATAGCCTGCAACGGAAATCCATTTCTACCTTTCAATTGACTGTTTTGTTTTTCAACACTAAGAAACTCTGTCACATTTAATGTGACAGAGTTTCATGCTTACAATCAGGACATTTACCATATATTTCAAACTTATGATTTTCAATTTCATAATCAGGCAATTTTTCACCTAACATTTCCATTGGACAAAGATTAAGCTCTTTGACGTTGCCACAGTCCATACAGATAAAATGATGGTGATGATGCGCAGATTCACAGTGCATACGGAAATTACGTTCCCCTGATAGCTCTGTTTCTTCTAATATTCCAAGTTTCACAAAAGTAGCAAGGTTACGATAAATGGTATCAAAACTCATTCCCGGAAAATCTTTTTTTAAAACATCCAATAAATCACGGGCTGTTAGATATTTATCTGTTGCTGCAAACATATCTAATATTAACTCCCGTTTATCTGTTTTTTTATAGCCATTTTCCTTTAATATTTCCCACGCTCTTGAAATATTCATTGCGCTACCTCCCCCTGCTTTGCAGCCATTTTAAATGCTACTTTCTTCCCTAGGATTACAAGTAACAAAATCAGAATAGAAGTGACAACAATCGTGCCTCCTGGCGCTAAATCCATATAAAATGCGCTAATTAGGCCAATTAGTACAGCTGTTTCTCCAAAAACAATTGCAAAAATGATGGTTTGCTTAAAGCCCTTTGCTAAGCGCATTGCGGCTGCAACAGGCAATGTCATTAGAGATGATACAAGTAAAATTCCAACTATTCGCATACTTGCCGCAATGACAAGTGCTGTCACAATCATAAATAAAAGATGAACCCAACGAGCCGGAAGTCCGCTAGCTTTTGCATATTCCTCATCAAAAGACAAAACAAATAATTCTTTAAAAAATAAAAACAAAAAGACAATCACAATGGCAGCAATGCCAATCACTACCCATAAGTCTTGACGAGATACAGCAGAAACCGAGCCGAATAAATAACTCATTAAATCTGTGCTAAAACCACTGGCAAGTGAAATAAAGATGGCGCTAATTCCAATACCACCTGACATGATGATTGGAATGGCAAGCTCCTCATAGTGCTTATACAAACGTCTTAAACGCTCAATCAAGACAGAGCCACTCACAGAGGCTAGTATTCCTAGATAAATAGGATTGAGCATTGCAAAGGCTGTTACCGATTGACTAATGTATAAGCTCCCAGCAATTCCTGCGAGTGTTACATGCGACAAAGCATCCGCAATCAAGGATAGCCTACGTACAACAATAAACATACCCAGAAGTGGCGCTAGTATGCCAATTAATAATCCAGAGAAAAAGGCATTTTGTAAAAATTCATAATGTAAAATTGCTTCAATCATGTGCCTGCTCCTTCTAGTGAATCTTTCTCACGGAATGGCCATACCAAGCGTCTAGCGCATCCTGAGAAATATTATCAAATTCATTTTTATAGCCGTGGAAGTGAATAGTTTGATTCAAACATGCTACATGGCTGATACGATTCGATACCGTATCGACATCGTGTGTGACAAGAATCATCGTAATTCCTTGTTCCCGATTTAATTTCGCCAGCATATCATAAAATGACTGCACATTCTCGTGATCAATGCCGACAGTTGGCTCATCTAAAATGAGCAGTTTGGGATCACTGACTAAAGCTCTTGCAATAAAAACACGTTGTTGTTGTCCACCAGATAGCTCTCCAATGTTGCGATTCATATAAGCATCCATGCCAACTGCCTTTAAAGCTTCTTGTACTTTGTCTTTGGCATCTCGGCCAGGTCTTTTAAAAAGCCCTAATTTTTTCGTTAATCCACTTTTCACGACCTCTTGCACGGTTGCCGGGAACCCAGAATTAAAGGCATTGGATTTTTGCGAGACATAGCCAATCCATTCACGGTGCTTAAAATTTGCACTTGGTTCACCAAATAATTTTATTTCTCCGGATAAAGGTTTCAGCAAACCTAAAATTATTTTTAGTAGTGTTGATTTTCCCGAACCATTTGGGCCGAGTAGTGCTAAAAAATCTCCCTCTTCTACACGAAAAGAAATGTTTTTTAAAACTTGCGTATAGTCATATTGAAATGACACATTTTCAATGTCAATTAGTGTTGTTTTCATGCATGATCGCTTCTTTCTAATTCAAAATCATTACGATTTACAAATTGTAAGTATAAAGGAAAGTGCAGTTTTTGTAAAGAAAAGAGGATGGATGCTTTTTCGAACAGCTGATTGCAGGCGTGTAAATGATTTCGTGAAAATAAATAAGATAAAGGAGGATTGACTTTGAGTATTCAATTTTTACAGCAATTAGCACAAAGCACGGATAAGGAAATTGTCGCGATTGCTCGTGAAGAAGGCTTTAGCATTACGACTTCTGAAGTAAAAAAACTTCGACCTTATTTGGAGCAATTCTCATTTTCTTGGCTATTTTTAGGTATTCCTAAAGATATTCTTGTTGAAGTGGAGGCCGTTTTAGGAAGAAAGCGCTCTCGTCAACTCATCGCCTTGTTTACAAAATAAAAAAAGCCCGAAATCAGAACTAGCCTGATTTCGGGTTATTGCTTTTAGCCTTTTAAAGCTTCAATATGTTCAGGCTTAAAAGTACCGTTTCGTAACATATCAATTTCCACTTTATACGGAGCTACCTTAGATTTAGCGTCACTCTTGAGAGGGACAAAGGGTGTTTCTAAAATTTTAGGAACATCCATTAATTGTGGATGGTGTACTACATAATTGAGGGCATCAAAGCCAATATGACCAAAGCCAATATTTTCGTGACGATCCTTACCTGCACCGCGCACATTTTTGGAGTCATTGATATGCAATACTTTAATGCGTTCCACGCCTATAATTTTATCAAATTCGTTTAATACACCATCAAAATCTTCCACGATATTATAGCCAGCATCATGTGTATGACAAGTATCAAAGCATACTGAAAGTCGCTCGTTATTCGTTACACCATCAATAATTTTAGCAAGTTCTTCAAAGGAACGCCCACATTCTGTCCCCTTCCCTGCCATGGTTTCTAATGCAATTTGAACGGGATAGTCCTGAGATAGTACCTCATTTAAACCTTCAATGATTTTAGCAATACCAGCATCAGCACCAGCACCTACATGGGCACCAGGGTGTAAAACAATTTGCGTTGCCTCCAGTGCCGCAGTACGTTCAATTTCCGATTGTAGAAAATCTACACCGAGACGGAATGTTTCTGGTTTTTCCGTATTGCCAATATTAATAATGTAAGGTGCATGTACAACAATATTGGTCATCCCATGCTCTTTCATATGCAGGAGTCCATTCATAATGTTCAAGTCAGCAATGGCTTTGCGACGTGTATTTTGCGGTGCTCCAGTATAAATCATAAATGTATTGGCTCCGTATGACAGTGCCTCTTTACTAGAGCCGAGTAGCATTTCTTTACCGCTCATCGAAACATGTGAGCCAAGTAACATGTAAAAGCCCCCCTTATTTTTTACCGCGTGCCTTTAAGCGACGTTCACGTTTTTTAATTTTTTCCATTTCCCACTTCATATTACGTTTATAGCCAGGTTTTACCTTTTTGGGCTTACGTACCAACGATTTTGCTTTCACATCAATTTCATTCTCTTGCTTCACACGGTTTTTACGTGCATGACGCTCTTTTAACTCTGACCATTCGCCATCTTTTACATCTTTTTGCACAAAAGGAATGCCCATTTTTTCTACGCGAACTACTGCATCCTCGTCTGATGGCTCAAATAAAGTAATGGCTGTCCCTTTATTGCCTGCACGCGCTGTTCGACCAACACGGTGAATAAAGAATTCTAAGTCCTCTGGAATCTCGTAGTTAATAACATGAGAAATGCCTTGGATATCAATACCACGAGCAGCTAAGTCAGTTGCTACAATGTATTGGTAGTCAAGATCACGGATTTGCTTCATCATTTTTTTACGATCACGTGGACTTAAATCACCGTGAATTTGGCCACAACGGATACCATGCTCATTTAAGTAGCCAGCAACGTGTTCTGCTGTCTTACGTGTGTTGGTAAAGATAACAGCTAAAAAGGGATTAATGCCCTCAATGACTTCTAATAAACGTTTATTACGCGATTTTGAACGCACTGGTACAAGGACAAAATCGATGCCTTCTGCCACTGGTCGTTTATCATTCATATGGACATGCACTGGCGCTTCCATATATTTCTTTAAAAATGGTTGAAGTTTTTCTGGAATTGTTGCAGAAAAAACATACATTTCAAGCTTTTCTGGCATCTGTGAAGCAAATCCATCAATCTCTTCAATGAAGCCCATATCAAAAGCTAGATCCGCTTCATCGACAACTAAAATTGGTGCTGTATGCACAAATAACGCTTGTGCTGAAACAAGGTCACGAATACGTCCTGGTGTTCCAACAACAATTTGTGGCTGTGTTTTTAATTTATCAATAGAGCGTTGTTTGTCCGTACCCCCAATAAATAGTTTTGCTTGAATAGCAGTTCCTTCTATTAATTGATTTAATGCATCAAAAATTTGCTGTGCTAACTCTCGTGTAGGAGAAGTAATAACGGCCTGTACTTCCTGTTTTTCTACATCAATACGTTGAACAATTGGAATTAAAAAACTATGTGTTTTCCCTGTTCCTGTATGTGCCTGTCCAATAGCACTTTTCCCTTTTAATAAAAGCGGAATAATTTCTTTTTGAATTGGTGTCGGTTCTGTAAAGCCAAGATTTGCAATGGCGTCCTGCAAAAATGGCTGAAAATTATAATCAGTATATTTTGACATCATTCGTTCCTCCTAACATCTTTTTCATTGTACCATGATTCGAACTTTAAGGTATATTTACGTTCTATTTCTTACTAGCATAAACATATTTTTAATGTTTTATTATCACCGTAACAAAGCCCTTATCAAAGGTACTTGAAATACGCAGAATATGCAATCAAAAAAGCGCTGTAACAATGTTCGAAAACGCTTGTAATATGTAAATTTTATGTCAATTTATAGGGAACTAATGATTAGCAGATTCCCCACATGTTATAATAGAGCTGTAAGATATTATGGGAGGTTGGTAGATTATGAAAGCAGCAAGATGGTATAAAGCAAAAGACATCCGTGTAGAAAACATTGAAGAACCAGTCATCGCACCTGGAAAAGTAAAAATCAAAGTACATTGGACAGGGATTTGTGGCAGTGATTTACATGAATACGCAGCTGGGCCAATCTTTATTCCAGTGGAGCAACCTCACTATGTAAGTAAAGACATAGCACCTATTGTAATGGGACATGAATTTTCAGGTGAAGTAGTTGAAATTGGCGATGGTGTTACATCTGTTAAAATTGGTGATCCTGTAGTAGTAGAACCAATCCTTGCATGTGGCGAATGTGCTGCCTGTAAAAAAGGTAAATATAATATTTGTAAACATTTAGGTTTCCATGGTCTTTCAGGCGGTGGCGGAGGATTCTCCGAATATACAATGGTAGATGAAAAAATGGTTCACAAAATGCCAGAAGGGCTTTCTTATGAGCAAGGAGCACTTGTAGAACCAGCAGCAGTCGCTTTACATGCCGTGCGTCAAAGTAAATTAAAAGCCGGTGACAAAGCTGCCGTCTTTGGAACAGGACCAATTGGGCTTCTTGTCATTGAAGCATTACGTGCAGCGGGCGCAGCAGAAATTTATGCTGTAGAGCTTTCAGCAGAGCGTGCCGCGAAAGCTTTAGAACTTGGTGCAACAGCCGTCATTAACCCTAAAGATGAAGATGCCGTTGTGCGTCTACATGAATTAACAAATGGTGGTGTAGATGTTGCCTTTGAAGTAACGGGCGTTCCTGTGGTATTACAACAAGCTATTGACTCCACAACTTTTGAAGGTGAAACAATCATCGTATCGATTTGGGAGTCTACAGCTGCTATCCAACCGAACAATATCGTTCTATCAGAGCGAACAGTCAAAGGAATTATTGCCTACCGCGATATCTTCCCAGCCGTAATGGAGCTGATGACACAAGGTTACTTCCCTGCAGACAAGCTTGTAACGAAACGAATTGCTCTTGATGAAGTGGTAACAGAAGGCTTTGAGGCATTAATGAAGGAACGTAATCATATTAAAATTCTTGTAAATTCTCAAGCATAAAATACGATCAGGTAGAGAACCAAGCATTTCTCTACCTGATTTTATGGTTATTATTGTTGTTTATTATCCATTTTTTTCATGATTGTTAAATTTGCCATTAGAACGTTCACTTTATTTTCTCCAAAGATCCCTAGTGTTCGTTTCTCCGTATTTTCTTCAATGATTTTTTCAATCTCATCTTCTGAAAGACCGCTTGCTAGGGCAATGCGCTTCACTTGAATGTTTGCAGCCTTCACACTAATATGTGGATCCAGCCCTGAGCCAGAAGCGGTCATTAAATCTGCAGGTATATCTTGGCGTTTTACTGTTGGGTTTGCTAGTAGAAACTTCTTGATATCTGCTTCAATTCGCTTCTTCAATTCTGGATTAGATGGTGCATAGTTAAAAGTTCCAGAGGTCACTCCACTATAATTTAACTGACCATTTTTGTCTGGTACCGTATCATCCTCAGTATAAACATTATAATGAATGGCTGAAACACGTCCCCAGAAATATGATGGTGCTGAAAAGGATTGACCGATCAGTTCTGAACCAACAGCTTTACCATTGATTTCTAGTAAACTACCATTTGCTTGATGATGAAGTAATCCTTGAGCTAAAGCAGTCACCGCAAACGGGTAGATTAGCCCACACAGTATAAACATTGTTATTGTAATAAGAATTGCTTGCTTTAAGTTCACAAATAGTTTCCGCATGTACCTTCCTCCTATAGCCCAAAACTACGGCAAAGTGGACCAACTAGTATGTCAATTAACTTAATCCCAATAAAAGGGGCTATAATACCACCTAAACCATAGACTAATAAATTTTTATTCAAAAGTTTTGAAGCACTCATAGGTTTATACGTTACACCCTTTATTGCAATTGGAATTAACAAGGGAATAATGACTGCATTAAAAATTAAGGCAGAAATAATCGCACTTGTTGAAGAATTAAGTTTCATTATGTTTAATGCGCTCATCTCAGGCACAGCCACCATCAACATAGCAGGTATGATGGCAAAATATTTTGCTATATCGTTAGCGATACTAAATGTTGTTAAAGCGCCACGAGTCATCAGAAGCTGCTTCCCTATCTCTACAATTTCAATAATTTTAGTTGGGTTTGAATCTAAATCAACCATGTTAGCTGCTTCTTTTGCTGCATTTGTACCTGAATTCATCGCTAGCCCGACATTGGCCTGCGCTAATGCTGGTGCATCATTTGTACCATCACCAGTCATTGCTACTACCTTCCCTTGTGCCTGTTCATCCTTAATGACTTGAATCTTATCCTCAGGTTTGCTTTCTGCGATAAAGCTATCTACCCCAGCTTCCTTTGCAATGGCTGCTGCAGTAAGTGGATTATCTCCTGTACACATAATGGTTTTAATTCCCATTTCACGAAGCTGTTCAAAACGTTCCTTTAGTCCAGCCTTGACAATATCCTTAAGATAAATAACGCCTAAAATCTTATCATTCAGTGCTACGACCAGAGGCGTCCCCCCTACTGTAGATACTTGTTGAACCAGCAACTCTAAATTTGAAGGAATACTGTACCCTGCCTTCAAACTCTCTCTTTTTATTGTATCGTAGGCACCTTTTCGAATTTTTGTGCCATCCACCCTATCCAAGCCACTCATTCGTGTTTGTGCAGTAAAGGGAATATGTTTACTTGTTTGGATAATGTTTTTTTCACCGTCCGTATTCACCCCTAATTCGCAAGCAAGCGTTAAGATAGATTTTCCCTCAGGTGTATCATCTGTTAGAGAACTAAGCCATGCAGCTTGCATTAACTCTTCCCTGACAACTCCTTTTACTGGTAGAAACTCAGCTGCCATTCGATTGCCATATGTTATCGTGCCAGTCTTATCTAAGATTAATGTATCCACATCTCCGCAGGCTTCCACCGCTCTTCCAGACATTGCGATGACGTTAAATTGTGTTACCCTATCCATACCAGCAATACCAATTGCGGATAATAATCCACCAATCGTCGTAGGAATTAAACAAACTGTAAGTGCTATTAATGTTGCGATAGAAATTGGCACATTCAAATAAATAGTCATTGGATAGAGGGACACTACCACTAACAGAAAGATAATTGTTAAACTTACTAGAAGTGTATTAAGGGCTATTTCATTTGGTGTTTTCTTACGGCTAGCCCCTTCAATTAGCGTAATCATTTTATCCAGAAATGATTCACCAGGCAATGAAGTAATTTCAATCATCAACCAATCACTCGTAACCGTTGTACCACCCGTAACGGATGAAAAATCTCCACCTCGTTCTTTTACAACAGGGGCAGATTCACCTGTTATTGCTGATTCATCCACAGTTGCAATGCCATCAATGACTTCTCCATCATTTGGAATTACCTCTCCAGCTTGAACTAATACGATATCTCCTTTTTTTAGGTCATTGGCCTGTTTAAAGATTTCCGTACCATCATGAAGCAAAACACGAGCCTGTGTCACTGTCTTTGTTTTTTTTAAAGTTTGAACTTGTGCTTTACCTCTTCCTTCTGCAATTGACTCTGCAAAATTAGCAAATAGAATTGTAATAAAAAGTAGGATAGCAACTATTCCATTGTATAATCGAGCGTGTTCTTCTACTACACTCCCAAACATATTTGGAAAAAGAACTAATAGCAGCACAAACAAAAATCCTACTTCTACAACAAACATAACAGGGTTTTTTAGCATATAAGTGGGACTAAACTTCTTTAAAGCATCTATCATGGCATTTTTCAGCATCTTACTTGTCAAAAAACTCTTTTTTACTGTTTCCATATGCTCTCTCCTCCATTAAGAATAAAGTTGTAAATGCTCTGTAATTGGACCAAGTGCTAAAGCTGGTAAAAATGTTAGCGCACCAATCATTAAAACGATAGCCACAAGTAAAAAAGTGAAAGTAGTATTATCCGTTTTTAATGTTCCTATTGAATCACTGTGCCAAAACTTTTTGGCAAGTAGAGACGCAATCGCCAGTTGAATGATTATGGTTAAATATCGTCCAAAGAACATGGCAAGTCCTGTTGTTACGTTCCAAAATGTGGAATTATCTGCTAACCCTTCAAACCCTGAGCCGTTGTTGGCAGAGGCCGAAGCAAACTCATATAAAACCTGTGATAATCCGTGTGCACCTGGATTCGTTATTCCTGCTAATCCTGTTGGTGTTACAACTGCTAGTGCTGAAAATAGCAAAATAATAGCCGGATGAATCAAAATGCATAGTGCAATTAACTTCATTTCTTTCTCTTCAATCTTTTTACCTAAAAACTGAGGAGATCGCCCAATCATTAAACAGGCAATAAAAATTGTTAGTAGAACATACATCATCATGTTCATCAGGCCGACCCCTTTACCACCAAACACAACATTTAGCATCATATTAAACATCGGCACTAGACCACCAAGAGGCGTCAATGTATCGTGCATATTGTTAACAGATCCTGTTGTGAACGCGGTAGTGACAGTGGTAAATAATGCTGATTGTACTACTCCAAAACGCATTTCTTTCCCTTCCATGCTCCCTAGCTCCTGTGTTATACCGAGTTCACTTATCATTGGATTACCAGCCTTCTCTGCTATGTACACAGTCACTAATCCGAGTAGAAACAATATACTCATTGCCGCAAAAATAGCTAAACCTTGTTTTCCAAAAATAGTTTTCTTTTTTCTATAAGCGATCATCAAACTAAAGGCAACTACACAAGCGCCCGGCAATAGCATCATCGATAACATCTCCACTACATTTGAGAGAACGGTTGGATTTTCAAAAGGTGTTGTTGAATTGGCTCCGTTAAAGCCCCCACCATTCGTACCTACATGCTTAATTGATTCTAGAGAAGCGACAGGTCCAAGTGCAATATCTTGTAATTTTCCTTCGATCGTTTGTACTGTTTTATTTGCACTTAAGGTTTGTGGTGTCCCTTGAGATACTAAGATAATGGCAACAACGATGGAGATAGGCATTAAAATACGCGTAATAACACGAACAAAATCAATAAAGAAATTCTCAATAGTATCTGTTTTTGCAACAAGACGACGACAGAATGCCATACAAGCTGCATAACCCGTAGCTGCAGATGTAAACATCATGAAGATAATGACTAGCATCTGTGATAAATAGCTGAGTCCAGATTCACCACTATAATGTTGAAGGTTTGTATTCGTCATAAAAGAAATGATCGTGTTAAATGAAAGTGTAGCTTCCATACTGCTA
This sequence comes from Lysinibacillus sp. G01H, assembly GCF_028872195.1. NCBI lineage: Bacteria > Bacillati > Bacillota > Bacilli > Caryophanales > Bacillaceae > Lysinibacillus > Lysinibacillus sp. G01H. The sequence continues at coordinate 3,033,873 of NZ_CP118397.1, forward strand.
ATATTATTTGGATTTAAAAACAGTAAAGCTTGAATGCGCAACAAAATATATCCAATAAAAACCATAAATGCATTTGAAAGTATTAATGAAAGTACATATTCTTTACCATTCATATCTACTTGTTTAATGCCACACAATTTATAAATGACTGCGTCAACTTTGTCTAGAATAGGATCAAGCCAAGTTTTTTGGTGTAATGTTACCCGATATAGATAATGCCCAGTTAAGATAACGAGCGGTAAATAAATAATTAATACGATGGCTATTTGCCACATAGTGCATTACCTCCTAACAGCCTTTAATAATTTTCAGGACAAAGTAATGCATGCCCTAGATAACCAAACAAGAACACAAGTACAATTCCAATAAAAATCCACATTTCTATTTCCTCCTTATTGCTCATCTACTAGTTTGAAGCACCATGTGGTTAATGACAAAAGACTTCCAAAGCTTATCAGTAGCAATACAACCATATAAAAGTCCATCAATATAATACCCCTCCTTCATTCAGGTTGTTTTCATCATACTCACTTTCAAATTAATGTAGTGTTAGGAAATCTACTTTTCTATTAAGAAAGCATAAAGAGGCAAAATCTTTATACTTTCTTAATGGAAGTTAACGCTATAATACAAATGAGGTGAACGAGGATGGAAAATACACGTCCAACTCCTGAGATGTTTTTAGCAAGACTTCAACAGGAGCAACAATTTGTAGGGAATTTAAAAATCTTTCTCGGTTATGCTGCTGGAGTAGGTAAAACGTACGCAATGTTAGATGCCGCACATCAAGCTCAAAAATTAGGTAAAGATGTGGTGGTTGGCTATGTAGAACCACATCCTCGTCCAGATACGTTAGCTTTACTAGAAGGGCTTGAGCAAATTCCTACGAAAAAAATAACCTATAGAGGCAAAGCTTTTTATGAATTAGATATTGATGCCGTATTGCAGCGCAAGCCAGAAATTGTTCTTATCGATGAATTGGCACATTCCAATGTTCCAACAATGCGGCACAAGAAGCGTTTTGGAGATGTTGAAGAACTACTTTCAAAGGGGATTCATGTTTATACAACTGTAAATATTCAACATATTGAAAGCCTTCATGACTTAGTAGAAGAAATTACTGATATTAAAGTACGAGAGCGTATCCCTGATTACTTAATTGATCAAGCATCTCAAATAAAAGTCGTAGACATTGAACCAGATGAGCTAATACAACGCCTACAAGAAGGGAAAGTTTATGCAAAGCAACAAGCGGAAAAAGCACTGCATTCTTTTTTCCGCAAACAAAATTTAGTGTCATTACGAGAAATCGCATTACGTAGAGCAGCGGATACAATTAACTATAAACAACTAAACAACCAAGAATCTGTCAAACACCCTGTACAAATAGAAGAACACCTACTAGTTGGTATCAGTAGTTCTCCTACAAATGCAAAAGTTATTAGAACCACTGCAAGACTTGCACAAGCATTACACGGTAAATTTACTGCTCTTTATGTGCAAAACCTGCAGGAGAATGAAGGAAATAGTGCAAATTCTGAACGATTACAACAACACATTAAACTTGTTGAACAGCTTGGCGGCCATGTCGTCATTGTTCAAGAAGACGACGTAGCAGCAGCCCTTGCTAATTATGCTCAAATTAGCGGGGTCACAAAACTTGTTATCGGACGAACAAGTATGAGGAAAAAATGGTGGCGACCTAGCACAAAAATAAGTGACCGCCTGAATGAATTTGTTCCGAACTTAGCTCTACACATCGTACCAGATCAAGAAAATGAACCATTTTATTTTCCAAGTATCAGTAATAAATTATCATTTGAATGGCTTGATTTGTTCAAAATGTTTATCGTATTTTGCTTCATATCAGTTGTCGGCTTATATCTATATACAATTGGTATAAGCGAGTCAAACATCATTACAATTTACATTTTAGGGGTCCTCATCCTTGCTATTTGGTCAACAGGGTCGATGATGAGTATTATTAACTCCATTATTGCTGTCTTACTTTTTAATTACTTTTTTACAGAGCCTCGATTTTCATTTGATGCTTATCATCGTGACTATCCAATGACATTTTTTATCATGTTTATTTCCGGAGTAATTACGAGTAGCTTAACAAAGAAGATAAAGGAGCAAACCATTATAGCCATTCGTAAATCTTATCGAATGGAGGTACTCCTTGAAACAAATCGTAGGCTTCAACATGCTAAGTCTATGGAAGAAATAATAGTTGAAGGCATGTCTCAAATTGTTAAATTAGTAGAAAAGCCTGTACAATTTTTCGAAATAAATAACCAGGTAATTGAGAAATCCTCTTTCTTTCGTACTGAAACAATGTCTAGTAGTGAAAATCAAAAAATAGCTGTACTTTTCGATAATCCAAATGAATGTGGTGTTGTTAGTTGGGTGACAAATAATAGGCATGTAGCAGGTGTATCCACAGACATATTTCCTGAAGTGAACGCTTATTATATACCTGTAATCTCTAATGGAGATGTGAAGGGTGTTATAGGTATTGCCCTATCTAAAGTCTCCCCATTGCCTGCATTTGAGCGCAATATTTTGCACGCCATTATTAATGATTTTTCATTCGCCTTGGATAAATGGTATTTACAGAAACTTAATGAGGAAGTAGCGCGAGAAGCTGAAATGGAACAGATGCGAGCTAACCTTTTACGTGCAATCTCTCATGACCTTAGGACACCACTCACTGCTATCTCTGGAAATGCAGATATATTACTCAACAATGCATCACTAATACCAGAGATTGAAAAAAATAAATTATATGAAGATATTTATAAAAATTCAAAATGGCTTGTACAAATGGTTGAAAATTTACTAGCTGTATCTAAGTTAGAGGATGGGCAATTTGCGTTAGAAATGCAAATTGAACTAGTAGAAGATATTATTCAAGAGGCACTTTCCCATGTTGTTCGTCACAACAATACACATAAAATATCTTATGAAATTAAACCTGAGTTTTTATTTGCTGTAATGGATGCTCGATTAATCATACAAGTTTTCATTAATATCATCGATAATGCATTGACTTACACCCCACCAGGCAGTGCCATTACTATTATAGTGAAAGAATCTGATGGGTTCGTAAGTTTTAGTATTTCTGATAATGGGCCTGGAATCGATGACGCTTTAAAAAGTAGCTTGTTTGAGCCATTTACAACTGGAAAAGTACAGCGCAGCGATAGTAGACGAGGTCTTGGTTTAGGCTTGGCACTCTGTCAAACAATTTTAAAATTACATGGTAGCAGCATAAACGTTTCAGATAATAAACCTCAAGGAACGATTTTTAACTTTTCACTGAAAAAAGGAGTAATGAAATTTGATGAGTAAACGAATTCTTGTAGTAGAGGACGATGTAGCAATTGCCAATTTAATTAAAATGACATTAGCGACAAACCATTATGAATACGACATTGCACGTGATGGTAGTAGTGCACTTCAAAAGGCTCTTACCATAAAACCTGACGTTTTTATTTTAGATTTAGGTCTACCAGACATAGATGGCGTAGAACTAATCACAAAAATTAGAAGTTGGAATCAAACACCAATTATCGTCGTAAGTGCTCGTGGAGAAGAACATGATAAAATTAATGCTTTGGATGCAGGTGCAGATGATTATGTAACTAAACCATTTAGTGTGGAAGAATTATTAGCAAGAATTCGGGTTGCCTTAAGAAGAATGGCCTATGAACAACCACTTGAAAAAGAGAATCCCATTTTCACAAATGGTTATCTTCAAATTAATTATGTTGATCAAACAGTATTTGTAAATGGAAAAGAAATACATGTAACGCCGATTGAATATAAACTTTTAATTGTTTTATCCAAAAATGTTGGAAAAGTTCTAACACATAATTATATTTTAAAGGAAATCTGGCAAAATGCTCTTCAATCAGATGTTCCAAGTTTACGAGTATTTATGGCTACACTTCGAAAAAAAATAGAAGTTAATCCAGCACAGCCCAAACTTATTCAGACACATGTACGGATAGGCTATCGAATGCTTCGCTATCATGAAGAGGATGAATGAATTTGGAACCTAAGGTCTAGTTGTATTTGGCCTTCTACTTTACTTTACAAATTCCATATTACATTTGATTTTATTTAGCTTTATCGAACCCTCCTATTAGCCTTTGCATATCATAGCTATAGTCAGGTATGTCATCAATGAAAAACAAGTAGAAAGGAGATCATTATGGTATTTCGACCACCTTATCCATACCCAATGTATCCGGGTGGCATGAGAATGCCCATGCCCATGCAAACACCTCCACAGATGTCGCCACAGTCCTTTTTCCCGCCTGGAGGCTTCCCTGTTCAACCACGAATTCCAGGCGGCTTTCCAATGGCTAATGGAATAGGTTCATTTGGAGGGCAAATGCCGATGCCACCTGTGCAAGAAGCTTCGAAAGTCGGTTCATTTTTACAGCAAGCCAATAGTTTATTTAATACAGCCAAAAACTATACCCCTTATATCCAACAAGCTATGCCGATGGTGAAAAATATTCCATCACTCTTAAAATTGTATAAAGGATTCCAAGGACTCCCTTCCGCTGGCGGTGGAGCAACTGAAGCAGCAGGAAGCGATAGTAAGGCTGCTGGAAGTAGACGGTCATCTAGGCAAAGTGCATCATTTACGCCGCCCGAGCCACTTCCATCTAAACCACGTATTTTCCAACCACCAATGTAAATGAACGTTTCTTTGTATTCACTGTCACTGTCCGTTATAATGTAGATAGGTAAGCTTGAAAGGAGTCACAACCACCATGCAAGTATTAAAAATTAATCCACGTGGCTATTGCTACGGTGTTGTGGATGCGATGGTGATCGCTCGTAACGCCGCACTTGATAAAACATTACCAAGACCTATCTACATCTTAGGGATGATTGTGCATAATAAACACGTCACAGATGCGTTTGAAGAGGATGGTATCATCACGTTAGATGGTGATAACCGCCTAGAAATTATTGAACAAGTTGAAACAGGTACTGTCATTTTTACAGCACATGGTGTTTCACCGGAAATTCGTGAGATTGCGAAGCGAAAAGGCTTAGTGTCCATTGATGCTACATGTCCTGATGTAACAGTTACCCACGATTTAATTCGTGAAAAATCAGCAGAAGGCTATGACATTATTTATATTGGTAAAAAAGGACATCCCGAACCAGAGGGTGCTATTGGCGTTGCCCCGGATCATGTCCACTTAGTTCAGTCTTCTAACGATATTGATGCTTTACAATTAACGAATGATAAATTACTTGTCACAAATCAAACGACAATGAGCCAATGGGATGTCGCCCATTTAATGGATAGTTTAAAAGAAAAATTCCCACATATTGAGGTACACAAAGAGATCTGTTTAGCTACACAAGTCCGTCAAGAGGCTGTTGCTCAGCAAGCAGGTGAAGCGGATTTACTTATTGTTGTTGGTGATCCTAAATCCAATAACTCGAACCGCTTAACACAAGTTTCTGTAGAAATTGCAGGAACACCATCCTATCGCATTGCAGATGTTTCAGAGCTAAAAGTAGAATGGTTAAAAGGTATCAACATCGTTGCTGTAACAGCAGGTGCTTCTACGCCAACGCCAATTGTAAAAGAGGTTATTAACTTCCTTGATCAATTTGATGAAAATGATCCATCTACACACGAGATTAAGCGTACAGTGACACTAGATAAAATTCTGCCAAAGATTAAGACAGCAACACCTGTTGATAAAATCATGCCTTATTAATTACTCGCAAAAAATCCTGATTGCATAATGACAATCAGGATTTTCTTTATTTACTAAAGTAATAGTTTATAGGACGCCCAATGCCACCATAATGGACATCCATTGTAATTTCCTCTTGTTTTTCAAGATAATCTAAATATCTTCTAGCTGTTACGCGGGCAATGCCAATTCCACTGGCTACTTCTTCTGCTGAAGCACCATCCACCGATTGTAAAAAGTGCACAACCTTTTCAAGTGTTGTACGATTAAAACCTTTTGGGAGATTTTTCTCGGATTTCAATGTAACAGATTGATCCAATAGGGTTTGTCCATCACGATAATGAAATAACTGATCTAATTCTCCCTGTGTGAGCTCACGTTCTGTTTGAGTTTGCTTGTTAAAGCGTAAATAATTGTCAAGTGTCCCTTTAACACGTTCAAAAGAAAAGGGCTTCATAATATAATCAAAAACACCTAGATGTAGTATCTGTTTCACTGTCTCCATATCATTTGCAGCCGTCACGGTAATAACATCTACTGGGAGATCGAGCTCACGTATTTTGCGTAAGCTTGTAATACCATCTTGCTCTGGCATAAAAATATCCATAAAAACTAAATCAGGCTTCAGAAGACAAATTTGCGTAATACCTTCTAATCCATTAGGTGCCTGTCCAACCACTTGAAAATGCTCTACCTTTTCAATAAATTGACGATTTACCTCTCGTACCATTGGATCATCCTCAATTAATAATACTCTGATCTGTGCCACTGCTAGCCCTCCATCCCATTAAGAATAATAAAAGGTGATTAAAAAACTTGTTCCTTTGTTAGGCTCAGTGATGACTTCGATGTCACCCTGTCCTTTTTCGACGATTTCCTTTATTAAAAATAACCCTATTCCACGGTAGTTTTTCTCTTTTGTAGAATAACCATTATCAAAAATGTGCTGCTTGACCTCTTCCGTCATGCCAACACCATTATCAGTTACTAATATGGCTAATACGTCATCATCTTCATCCACAGAAACATGAATCACCTTCTCCTCGACCTGTACATCCTTTAATGCATCAAATGCATTTTCTATCAAATTACCAAAGAGAATGACAAAATCATGATGATCCAAATTAGCTGGAAATGATGTTAATCGGCTTTCACGGTCAATTTCCAATCGAATTCCTTGTTCCTTCGCGTAGGAAATTTTACTGAGCAATAGCCCAGAAATATTTTCATTTTTTATTCGTTCGTTTAAAAAATTAGTGATTTCATCATGCTCTTCCTTCACTTGTGTTAAGTAAGAAAGTGCCTGTTCATGATGACCTAGCTGTAAAAGACCGGCTATCGTATGCAGTTTATTTTTATGTTCATGTGTTTGTACACGAAGGGCTTGGACAAATGCTCTAACGCCTGTTAATTCTTCTGCAAGCTTTTTCACTTCCGTACGGTCTTTAAACATGGCTACTGCCCCAACAGTTTCGCCATTAACCTGTATCGGAATTCGATTACTCATAATACTATGATTATTAATATACAGCTCACGATTAAATAACGGCTGATCCAGCTCTAAAATTTCAGGAAGTCGTGTGTCTGGCAAGACATGAAAGATTTTCTGTCCTATCAATTTAGAGGGTTTTTCATAAACGCCTAAGATATCACAGGCTTTTTCATTAAAAATCGTAATGGTCAAATCATTATCGATAGCAATGATACCTTCGTGCATGGCATTAAACGTTTCTGTACGTTCTACATACATTTTGGCAATTTCATGCGGCTCTAACCCAAACATTTGTTTTTTCATATGAAGCCCCAATGTTCGTGCTCCCCATGCACTAAATAGTAACGATAATAGAACAGTAATCATTAGTTCGGTTTGCATTGTTTGCAGTAACTCCACTACCGTAAGAACACTGTACCCTACTACCGTAACACCTATTTGTTGTCCTTCATGATTCATAATCGGAACAAACGCACGAACCATATTACCATGTTCCCCACGTGCAATCGACGTATAGTAGTGCTCTGAAAAAGCAGCGTTTAAATCGCCAGATTGTGATATTCGACCAAGTTCCTGGCTATTAGGATGAGAATATTTTCGTCGTTGCATATCAAGAACAACAATATATTTTGCCCCATTGATATCACGGATTTCTTCTACAACAGGATTAATATGCTGTACGGCATCATAGTAATTTTCACTAGCAATATATGTTTTTATTTCAGGAAGCTGTGAGACGGTTTTTGCTACAAGGAGTGCTTGATCACTTAGTTTAGTCTTTTGCTCATTCATGACAAAACCTAACAAAAAAGTACCGCCAATGCTAAAGGAAAGCATGAGAATAAAAAAAGTCAGAGACATAATTTTTCTTTGCATGGATAACTTCTGAAATTTCAACTGACCGCCTCCCTTCTACTATATTTTAGCTTACTCCATATGTTAGAATAACAAAAACATCAGAAAATACGAATTAATTGGGTGTATACAATGAAAAAATTTATTATTGGAACGATTATAACTGTGCTTGTGTTAATCCTCACTATCAGTGTTCAACAAGGATTACTATTCGCCAAGCCACTTCCCTATGATGATGAGCAAAAGGGTTTAGACACACAGATAACCATTCATTTAAGTCATGTCGTCGCTGAAAATACCCCTAAAGGTCAAGCTGCCAACAAATTTGCTGAGCTAGTAGAAGAAAAAACAAACGGGAAGGTCAAAGTACATGTCTACTCCAACTCCTCTTTATTTAATGATGAAAATGAATTTGAGGCATTGCAAAAGGGAGAAGTGGAAATGATCATCCCTACTTTTTCTAAAATGACAGCTTATGTTCCTAATTGGCAGGTGCTTGATTTACCCTTTCTATTTAATACAAATGAGCAAGTAAAGGAAGTCCTAACGGGTTCTATTGGCGAACAATTGGTCAATGAGCTAGAGCCGTTCCATATTAAAGGGCTTGGCTTTTGGTACAATGGGTTTAAGCATCTAACCTCTGTTGAGCAGCCTATTTATACATTTGAAGATTTACAGGGCTTACGAGTACGTACGATGCCAAGTAAAACATTAGAAAAGCAATTTGAACTAGTCAATGCAACACCTATACCTATTTCTTTTAGTGAGGTCTTTTCGGATTTAGAAAAGCATGCTATTGATGCACAAGAAAATACCGCTTCTAATATCTATTCAAAGGGTTTTTATAAAGTACAAAAGCATATGACTATCACCCAGCATGGGATTTTAGGCTATGCTGTATTAATGAATGAAACCTTTTGGAATTCACTACCTATCAAAATTCAGCATCAGCTGTTGGATGCTATGAAAGAAACAACCGATTGGCAATTTGAGCAGGCTGAACTTATGAATGAACAAGATATGGACAAGCTGAAACAGCTAGATGATTTTGATGTATATACAATGAGTCCTCAAGAAAGACAGCGCTTTAAGGAACAACTTGTACCTGTTTATGATTTTTATAGAGGTCATATTCAAAACGATCATGTCTTAGCAGAGATTGAAAAAATCGTTGCTCCCTAATACTTTTGTTCATTAATGAAAACATCCTTACAAAACGTAAGGATTTTTTCTTTTGTATTATAATAGATTCCAAAATATCATAACTACTATAAAACAGCTTAAAACCCTTGACATTACTAGCTTTAATCCCCCCTTCTCTCAGAATGAACAAAATGAACAATACAACCATTACGGTCATAAACACTATTGTCGGAAAATTTCAGCTATGATAACCACATGAAAGCGTTCACACAATATTCATAGATGTTGTAGGGGGAGAACTATATGCGGATAAATTTTAAAAACTTAACAGTACAAGTATTGATCGCCATTGTCCTAGGGATTATCGTCGGAGCAACATTCCCAGAATTCGGGGCAAAGCTCAAAATATTGGCGGATATATTTATTAAACTTATTAAAATGTTAATAGCACCAATTATCTTCTTAACAGTCGTAATCGGCATTGGTAGCATGGGGGATGTCAAAAAGGTTGGTAAAATTGGTGGAAAAGCTTTAATTTATTTTGAAATTGTATCAACTTTTGCCCTTGCAATTGGCTTAATCGTTGTCAATATTGTTCAACCAGGTAAAGGTTTTAATACAGATGCAGCAAGCGGCGCTGATGTTTCACAATATACCGAAGCGGCATCTGCAGAACATGGTTTAGGTGCATTTATTATGCAAATTATTCCTGAAAATGTAGTTGGTGCTTTAGCAAATGGTGAATTATTACCAGTCTTGTTCTCAGCTGTTTTATTTGGACTAGCTGCTGCGGCGATTGGAGAACCAGCTAAACCTGTTATTAAATTTTTCGAGCAAGTAGCAGATATTTTCTTTAAAATCGTTAACATGGTGATGAAAATTTCACCCATTGGTGCGTTTGGTGCCATGAGTTATACAATCGGAAATTTTGGACTTAAATCATTAGGAAACTTAGGATTTTTAATGCTATCTGTTTACATTACAATGTTCATTTTTATTGTTGTGATTATTGGATTGATTACCCATTATTTTGGCTTTAGTATTTTTAAATTTATCAAGTACATTAAAGATGAAATCTTTATCGTTATCGGAACATCTTCATCTGAATCTGCATTACCTTCCATGATGCGTAAGCTTGAAAACTATGGTTGTTCAAAGCAAGTGGTAGGGCTAGTGATTCCTACAGGCTATTCATTTAACTTAGATGGAACATCCATTTACTTATCAATGGCTGCGATCTTTATTGCGCAAGCCTATGGTGTGGATTTAGATGTTTGGCATCAAATTACGTTATTAGCCATCTTAATGCTTACTTCTAAAGGGGCAGCTGGTGTAACAGGCTCTGGCTTTATTACACTTGCAGCAACATTAGCAGCATTCCCGATGATCCCAGTAGAGGGGATTGCCCTTTTAATCGGCGTAGATCGCTTCATGTCAGAAGCACGTGCTGTTACAAATCTAATTGGTAATGGTGTCGCAACAGTGGTCGTGTCAAAAATGGAAAAAGAATTTGATACAGAGCAGGAAAAGCGAGCTCTGTCTGGTCATACCCAAATATCATAAAAAGAAAAGGGCTGCTGAAAGCGAAATAATTTGCTCTTCAGCAGCCTATTCATTTATTTATAGAGAGGCATGTAAATAAAAAACACCATAGAGCTAGTTTCTTGAAACCTCCTCGACTGCATACTCGTATAAATAATGACTGGAGGTCTCTTTATGACAACATTTACACTTACCTATCCGAAGGGCTTTAAAAGCTTTACTGATATTCCAATCGTGAATGAACACAACGAAACAGTATGTGTACTTCAAAAAATGGAACGTACCTCTGCTGGTAAAGTATTGAATGCTGTCTTGCTGGTAGCTGCACAGCAAACATTACCATTCCGTTATGAGACACGCACTACATTAGGTGTACCACTTTTTCAAGTACAATCTACCCTGCTAACAAAAGGAGTCAGCCATCAAATTGTTATGCCTGATGGTAGCTTGATACCCATTCAACGGAAAACAGTGCAATTATTAGAATCCTCTTATTCATTCAAAATGGACGATTTAGAATTTCGTTTTGAAAAGGATTTTACCTCTACGGCTTATTTATATTGCAATGACGAAAAGATTGCGAGTGCAAGCTCTATTGAAACTGAGCTAGTACAGATAGGCATACAGTTTAAGCTTTTCCAAACGGATGATATGCGCTTTTTTGCACTCCTAGCAACTCTTTATCAAGCTCTCTTTGCAACAACTACATAGTTGCTTAAATATGTCAAAGGCATCGAGCGTTAACCTCTCGATGCCTTAATCCTATGTTATTTTTCTATACAGCTAATTTATTTTTTCTCGTTGGGCATTTAATATGTTAATAACATAGGAATCATTTTGTGATGCTTTTGCTTGTACAATCTTCTTGATGGCTTCTTCCATCCTTAACGCTAACTCAAGTGCCTCATGCGTAACGCCCTTTATACTTGTTTGTATGGTAATAGTTGTTCGATTTTCAATGACTAAATATTCATATACGTCAAAAACTTCTAAGCCCGCAATTAAATCTTCCATCAAAAGGTTCATATCATCTCCCATTATCTTGTTGTTATCAAGCAAGGAGGTAAACTCCCATCTTTCAAAAACTATGGGATAGTCCTTTAGGGGAGACGTTTTTAAAGCATTTTTTGCTGTGGATTCCATATCTTTTTTGATTGACTGGAAATAGTCTTCTTCGCCTACAACTTGGATTACTAATTCCTTTTCTGCCGTCGTTTTAACGTCAATGCCGACATACTTTTCAAGTAGCTTATCCTTCAATCGAGCTAGACTCAACTCTTCATTTGTTATAAGCGATTGAGCCTCTTTATTTGCTTCTGATCTTTTCTCTCCTGCAAATTTATCAAATAGGACCAGCATAGATATAATGACTACCAACAGTCCGATGACAAGCCCAAACCGTTTACCCATTGAATCCCTCCTGATAGGAAGGTATGTCCCCTTTTACTACAATATTCGCTTTTCTAGCTTGAAACAGCTCACACTTATCATACTAAAATGCGAAGTGTCGAATACAGTATCTCCCCTCTTCATAAGGGAAATTATATCGCTTATTTTTCCCTACATATTCCGGGACACGAAATAAATTTGCTTTGTTTTGTTCTTTCTGTGCCATGCTTCTAAAAAAGGAGTACACTTAAGAGGTAGTAATTCTATCATTATGGAGGGTTTTATATGGCATCAAAAGCAGCTGATATTAAAAATATACTGACATTAAATCTACTTGTACAAATCTTAGAGGAACGTGGCATTATGACAGATAAAGAACTAAAAGAGCGCCTCACCAATACAGTAAAACTATCTTCGATGGAGAATGATTTAAAGGAAAAAGTCCTTGAAGAAATCAAACATTAATGATTACCTCATCAAAAAACGACCGCTTTCTGAAAGCGGCCGTCTGAATCAAAGCTTTAAGTTTAGGATCGAATTGTTTTCAAAGCAGTTGACCATGGCACAAGCTGATCTAACATTTGATGAACAGAATCGGCTTGCACCTCTTTTGGTTTAAAGACAGAGCCGTTTTCAAAATCAGTAAATAATGATAATGCTGGATGCACTCGAACATCAGCAACTAGCAATTCTCCGAGAATTCCTCGTAGATGCTCTGCTGCACGCGCTCCTCCAACAGAACCATAAGAGACGATACCAGCAGCTTTATTGTTCCATTCCACTCGTAAATAATCTAATGCATTTTTTAATGCACCTGTAATGGAGTGATTGTACTCCGCAACAATAAAGACAAAGCCGTCACAAGCTGCTACTTTTTCTGACCATGTAGCTACCCCAGAAGTATCTCCACCTGGTTCCCCTAAAAATGGTAATTTAAATTCAGCGATATCAATTATTTCATATTCCGCATCACGACGTTTTTCCGCAACTTCCTTTACCCAAGTTCCAACTTGTGGGCTTACACGACCTTCTCGCGTACTTCCTAAAATAATACCGATTTTTAACATATGACGCCTCCTCTTATCATCCATTCTTGTGACTCCATCACGATTCTTCGTACGTGTTCGCCACTCGTAACCATTTTGGTCAGGGAAATATCCCTTTATTCATCACCCGAAAATTAGCTTTGAATAGTTAGAATTGAATTATCTCTAATTCAAGATTAAGGTACCATCAAGCTTTCTTACCTGTCAAATATTTAAACTAGAGGGATAAGGAGGATTATTTTATTTTAATGGGCTGCTCCAATGCCTCTAATTCCTCTTCAATAGAGGCGTATTGTCTTTCCACAATATACTTGGCATCTGACAAGGCGGCATTATAAATATAGGGGGCAATATGCTCCTTGATAAAATCTAACATACGTTCAGCTTCAAATTCACTAATGTCTTCATCACGCTCATTATAAAAAAACCGTTGGATATCAGCAAGAATCATTTCCTGCTGATCTTTAGATAAACGAATAAACAAGACACTCTCTCCACTTCTGTTAATCAATTTTTTTTCATCTTATCACTGTTCATAGATTCCTTGCATTCAAAAAGGCTGAAACACTAGTACTGCTAGCGTTCAGCCTCCATCTCATTGTTTACATTCAAATGAATAGCTAGTGGATAAAAAGTTTTTCTCCTTTGCTACAATCGCTTGTCCACCATCATCTTCACATTGCTGTGTCATTGCATCGATTTTCTTATCATTGACCATATTTGTCATCACCGTCATACCAATACCAAAAACAACGATGAATAAACCAATCATGATCCATAGCTTGCCGGCTTTATTACCAGCTGGTCTTTCATTAGCCATATTTGTTCCCTCACTTATACAAATAAAAATGGTTCTGTATGGATCGTTGATTGGATGAATTCAACCAAGTATTTTTTATCCTCACATAGTTCAGCCATTTTTTTTGCTACTCCTGCAATCATTACCTTTTCTACATGATGCCCAGGATCTACTATTTGTAAATCAATGGCTTGTGCGTCCTGAGCTGTATGGAAGTACATATCGCCTGTTAAGAAAACATCAGCTCCTGCACGTTTTGCCGCATAGATATATTTATTACCATCTCCACCAACAAGCGCAACCTTGCTGACCTTCGATTGTAAATCACCCACTACACGAACAGCTGGCACATCTAGTTGCTGTTTAACGAATTCAGCAAATTGTTGTAACGTCATTTCCTTTGTTAAGTAACCTACACGCCCTAATCCCATCACATTTGTTTGCTGCTCAAGACGTATCACATCATAGGCAGGCTCCTCATAAGGATGACTAGTAAGCATGGCCTTTAACACGCGGCCTTTCATGGATTCAGGAAAAACAACTTCTACCTTTACTTCTTCCTCCACATGTAATTCGCCAACAGAGCCAACGAACGGATTAGCTCCTGCTAGTGCACGGAACCGACCTTCTCCAGTCGTTGTGTAACTACATGCTTCATAGTCGCCAATACGACCCGCCCCAGCTGTTGCAAGCGCCTCACGTAATGCTTGTGCATTAGCAGTTGGTATAAAGACTGCCAGCTTCAACAAATTCTCAGCATACGTTTCTTCTAATATTGAACGGTTTTTTAGCTGTAGGGCATCTGCTAATAAATCATTTACCCCACCTTCGGCTACATCTAAATTTGTATGAGCGGCATATACAGCAATATCGTGTTTAATCAGCTTTTCATATAAGCGCCCTGCTGGATGATCTGTGCGGATATTCGCTAGGCGTCTAAAGATTGGTGGATGATGTGCGATAATCAGCTCACAGCCTTTTTCTATTGCCTCATTTGCCACGGCTTCATTGACATCTAACGTCACCAACACTTTACTGACAGGTTTGTTTAGGGTCCCTATCGCTAGTCCAATTGGATCATTGTCCATACAAGCTAGTTTTTTCGGTGACCATGCTTCGAACACTTGAATAACTTCTTGGCCATTTACCGTTTTCATCTTACAAAACTCCTTCTACTAAATGTATCAGAGCCGTTAACTCTGCACGTTTTTCTTCAATTTCAGGTGTTTGTTCTGCTCCCTCAATGGATTGTAGTACACGTTGCCAATTGTCTTTTTCACGCAACCATTTTTTCGTAAATGCTGGTGATTTACGCAGGCTTAGCTTAGGTCCAAACAAAATCTCTGCTGTAGAGAGCTCCATTTGGCCTCTTTGTAACACAAGGATTTCATAGATTTTATCATCTTCCTCTAAAATCTCTTCATCAAGAATCGCCCATTGATGTGCTAAAGCCCACTCACGGATAACCTTGGCGTGAATATTTGGTTGTAGGATTAGACGTGTGACACCTTGAAGCTTTTCTGGATGCTTCTCTAGAATGGAAACAATTAATGGTCCACCCATGCCAGCAATTGTCACCGTATCCACATGGTCAGCTTCTTTGATCGCTGCTAAACCGTCTGCAAGGCGTACTGTAATTTTTTCTGTTAAGTTTTCCTTTTGTACTTGTCCTACCGCTGATTCATAAGGTCCTCTTACAACTTCTCCTGCTATGGCATATGAGGCAGTCCCTTTGTGAATTAAATAACATGGTAGATAGGCATGGTCACTACCAATATCCGCCATGACTGCTCCTGTAGGAACAAATTTTGCTACTGCTTCTAATCGCTTTGAAAGTTTTTGTGCGTTCATTTTTATACCGCCTATCTTCAATAGAGTCCATTAATAGTATGGATGATGTCGTGAAAAAAAACAAATGGAGTTGTCTCACATTTCTATGTGGACAACCCCATCTTCATGATGCTTAAATCTAAAAAGTAGCTGTACTATTTCAGTACAGCTACTTGTCAGTTTTACTATTCTAAAGTAGAAATGTATTCAGCGATTGCTTTTGCTTCCTCTTCAGTTTTCATGTTTGGTTGCATTGGAGTACCTTCGATACCCTTTGTTAAAACTTCTACGATACGAGCTTCATCTAAGCCATGTAGGTTTGGACCCATACCACCAGTTAAATCACCACCGTGACAACCGATACAAGATTGTACTAATGCTGCTCCATCACCACCAGCATTTGCGTCTGTAGTTTCTGTAGTTTCGCCACCGCCCTCATGTTCAGCAGCAATTTCTTTCTTGTTATCTGCACCTTGTAAAGACATGAAGAAAATAAGACCAATACCAAATGCCAGAATTAAGATGTAAGGAACGACTGGATTGTTTTTCATAAGTTTCCCCTCCTCATTTTAAGTCTACTTCTATTATAATATAGAATCAGTCAACATCTAATATTGTACTTCATTAACAAAGAAACGAAAAGCCCTATTCGCTAAGTTTTCCTTTGTTTGTAACAAATTCGACATTTCTGTATCTATTGGATAAAATATGTCTTGCCAACATCCAAATTTGGTCAAATTTATCCTTTTATACAATTTCTTTTTCATTATATTTATGCTGTTATCATACCCTTTTCACTCATTCATATACCCAAAATTAAAAAATCTGTACGTTTTTAATTAGCGTACAGATTTTGAATCTCCTGAGGTAAAAACTTTAACATGATACTGACCCTATTATAGATAAATTGTCACAAATTATGGTTTTATATAAACACTAAAGTTCAATTAAGTTTCTTACCTGATATAGTAGATGGAGTCCTTTGTACATCGATACAAATAACATTTGCTAAATCAAGATAAATTTATGATATAGTACCCCACTAGTGCTATTAATCCTAAAGCACCTGAGACTGTGAAATATAGAAGTTTCATTTTAATACCTGACAAAAGCCAAATGACACAATTTGCTGCAATCAAGCAAAATAAAACCGTATTATTTCCACTAAAATATGTAGTACAAATGCGGATCGACATACTAAATAACAGGATGGCCGCTAGTACATGAAAAATGGGAGCTAGTAGATGTTTTTTTCGCGCCATTTGCCACGCAGCAATAAATAAGATGCATGCGCCTACTCCCACAATTACTGTAAAAATCAATGTTAATGATTGCATTGTAAAATAAAGTGCCAAAACAGCCATTATGGCGATACATAGACCCACTACCAATAGGATCATTTTTCTTTTTTCTGATGGCAAGACCGCTTGTTTAGGATGTTGCACTGGTTCTAACTCCTCTATATCAGCCCCCTCCGTATAAAGAGCTGCTAAAAAGTCACAATAGTGCTCAGGTAAAAGTTTATTTTGCTTCCAAAACAAAATTTCATTAAGGATTATTTTTTTGCGAGGATTTGTCATAGTGTTAGCTCCAAACATTGCTTAATAATGGTTGTATTACAATTTTATCTCACACTATTTGAAAACACATCTGTATAAAGTCGCAAATCTAGCATTTCCCTCATTCTAATTATCTATGATTGCATAACATCGATAGGTGAATAGCAAGGCTAATTTCTTTTTGTTCACTTTTCAAGCCTATAAAAAAAGAGCTATACCAATTAGTCATTATCTCACTACTTGGATAGCTCCAGCTATTTTAAATTTTATTCTAAGAAGTCTTTTAAACGTTTACTACGAGAAGGATGGCGTAATTTTCTTAGTGCTTTCGCCTCGATTTGACGAATACGTTCACGCGTTACGCCAAAGACTTTTCCAACCTCTTCTAATGTACGTGTGCGACCATCGTCTAACCCAAAACGTAAACGAAGTACGTTTTCTTCACGGTCTGTTAATGTATCTAGTACATCTTCTAATTGTTCTTTTAACAGTTCATAGGCTGCATGGTCGGAAGGAGATTGTGCTTCTGAGTCCTCGATAAAGTCTCCTAAATGGGAATCATCTTCTTCTCCAATTGGTGTTTCAAGAGATACTGGTTCTTGTGCAATTTTTAAAATTTCACGTACTTTTTCAGGTGTTAAATCCATTTCTTCTCCAATTTCCTCTGGAGAAGGCTCACGACCTAAATCTTGTAAAAGTTGACGTTGTACACGTATTAATTTATTAATGGTTTCGACCATATGAACAGGAATACGAATCGTACGGGCTTGGTCAGCGATTGCGCGTGTAATCGCCTGACGAATCCACCATGTAGCGTAAGTCGAGAACTTAAATCCTTTACGGTAATCGAATTTTTCAACAGCCTTAATAAGACCCATATTTCCTTCTTGAATTAAATCAAGGAATAGCATTCCACGACCAACATAGCGTTTTGCAATCGATACAACTAGACGTAAATTCGCTTCTGCAAGGCGTTTACGTGCTTCCTCGTCCCCTTGCTCAATGCGTTCAGCAAGTGCAATTTCTTGCTCAGCAGATAATAAATCCACTCGGCCGATTTCTTTTAAATACATACGTACAGGGTCATTGATTTTAACACCTGGTGGCACACTCAAATCATTTAAGTCGAAAGTTTCTTCGTTCGCTTCTTCTTTCATTAGACTTTCTTCTTCAAATTCTTCTTTTCCAATGATTTGAATATCTTTATGCTTTTCAAGATCCTCAGCAAAATGGAAAATTTCTTCGTTTTCCAATTCATAAGGTGTTAGTTTCTCTGAAATTTCTTTCATTGAAATTTCACCCTCTGTTTTTGCTTTTTCTTGTAGGAATTTTTTTGCATCATCTAATGTAATTTCTACTTCTATCTCTTTTGAACGTTCTGACTTGTCCGCCATAAACCTTCCTCCTTCTAAACAACCGAATCGGGTTAAATCGCCGATAACGATTTTCTTAAATGAATAATCTGTTGGGCGATTTCAAGTGCACGTGCATACTCATGCATCTTCTCCGCTTCCTTTGACTCATGCATCTTTTGATAAATTTCTTGCTCAATTCTATATTTTTGAAGCTGACGGATAGAGTCCATAACCTCTGCCTCTGCTTGATCAGGATCTCGCTCAACTAAAGCCGCTTCCATGACAATTTTTCGCAATTCAGCGTCATCCAAAATTTCCACAAAACGTTGATAATCAGGATGACCATACTCCTCATAAAATCCAACTAAGCGAACAAAAACTGCCATATAGGCATCTCGTACAAATGGCTCTTTTTGCTCACTACGTAATACCCTGTCCACTACATCTATATTATGAAGCATATGAGCCAGTAATAAACGTTCGGCACGTTCAGCTGCGTCCATAGGCTTTTGTTGTTGCGTGACTGGCATTGAAGGTATCTGTGTAGGCATTTCTACTTTAGCAGAACGTACCTGATTAGCCTCCAGTTTTCGGAATTGGGCATAAATGGCTTCTTCCGAGATGTTTGTTTCATTTGATAGCTGTCGTATATACAAATCTCGTTCAACTGGTGAAGATCTTCCCACTAGCTGCTCAAGAACTTCTTGAATATATTGAAGCGTATCATTTTCAAATTGAAAGTTCTTATTGCGTCTAGCATGCATCATCATAAAAGCAATATACGCATGAGGTTTTTCCAAAATTTGTTCCTTAAATGCTTGTCCACCTAAAGTGTGAATGTATTCATCAGGATCTAATTTTTCTGGCAACACGGCAATATCGACTTTCATTCGCTCTGTATGCAGTAGCTGCGCCGCTCGTTTCGCTGCATCAAATCCAGCATTATCACCATCATAGCAAATCGTAATTTGCTCTACTAAGCGCTTTAGCTTTGTGATATGCTGATTTGTTAACGAAGTACCCATTGTCGCAACAACATTCATTACACCTACAGAGTTGGCTGCTAAAACGTCCATAAATCCTTCCATCAATACTACTTGACGATTTTTTCTGATAGAAGTTCGTGCTTTATCTAGGTTATACAGCACTTCACTTTTTTGGAAAATTGGTGATTCTGGACTATTTAAATATTTTGCTTCCTCACCATTGGATGAAAGGATACGTCCTGAGAAGGCAATAATTTTACCATTCTCATCTCGAATAGGAAACATGATACGTCCTCTAAAACGATCAAAATAACGTTCTTCTCCCTCTCTTTTGATGATTAAGCCACTTTCGGCAATTTCTTGTAAGTTATAACCTTTTCTTTCAAGCAATATTGTTAATGCATCAAAGCTTGGGAGAGACCAACCAATGTTATTAGATTCGATAAGTTCCCTTGTAAATCCTCTTTCTAGCAAATAATTTAAAGGTTCTTCACCATCCTCTGTATTCAACAGTAAATGATGAAAAAAATCTGCTGCAAAAGCGTGTGCTTCTTTCATCCTTTCTTCCGCTTTAGATATCTTTTTCGTTCCTCCAGGGAAACTTGGCTCAACATCTAAGTGTATGCCAACACGTTCCCCAAGTTTCACAACAGCATCTGGAAAAGAAATGCCTTCAATATCCATTACAAAAGTAATGGCATTGCCGCCTGCACCACAACCAAAGCAATGAAAAATTTGCTTATCTGTAGATACAGAAAAAGACGGTGTTTGCTCTCCATGAAATGGACAGAGACCAAACCAATTTCGCCCACGCTTAGTAAGCTGCATGTATTCACTAATAACATCAACGATATCTGATTGTGTGCGAATCTGCTCAATTACTTCTTCTGGAATCTTCCCTGCCAAATCCATCACCATCTTTAATATTTGCGTTCTAGAAACACAATTCGCTATTCGTTTTAAAATTCCTTTATTTCTCGACAAAAAATTAGGATTTTTCTCTTATAAATATTTTTACCACAATTTTATTATTATAAAACAAAAATTAGTTTTTATCTATACCGTTTTTAAAATCCACTCAAAAAAACCGCCTCTGCTAACCGAGGTGGTTTAAAATTCTATCCTTATTTACAGGTCAAAATATGTTCGATAATCGTATTTGCTGTCTCTTCAACAGCTTTATTTGTCACATCGATAACTTGACAACCTATTCTACCGACAATTTTTTCAAAATGCTGAATCTCATCAAGAATTCTTTCATGCTGTGCATAGATAGCATCATCATTCAAGCCGAGAGACATTAACCTTTCTTTCCGGATTGAGTTTAACTTCTCAGGGGAAATAATTAAACCAAAGCATTTTTTAGGGTCTATCTGTAATAGCTCTTCTGGTGGTTCTACCTCTGGCACTAAAGGTACATTCGCAACTTTATATTTTTTATGGGCTAAATATTGTGATAGTGGTGTTTTAGAAGTTCTTGATACACCAACTAGTACGATATCAGCTTGTAATAGTCCTCGTGGGTCTCTACCATCATCATATTTTACCGCAAATTCAATCGCTTCAATTTTTTTGAAATAATCATCATCCAGCAGATGAACAATGCCAGGCGTTTCCAAAGGATTTTCTTCCATAAAAGCTGCCATTGATTGTAAGGCCGGACCTAAAATATCCACAGCCTGAATTTTTTCTTGTTCACATAAATCATGTAATAATTTACGCATTTCTTGGCGAACCAGTGTATAAACAATAAATGCTCGCTGTTGCGAAGCAAGAAAAACAATTTTACGGATAAGCTCCTCTGATTGAATATGTGGAAATCGACGAATTACAGTATTTTCAAGACCCGGTCGGAACTGGCTAATAACCGCTTTTGCAACTTGATCACCAGTTTCACCGACAGAATCAGATACAACAAATACGCGTAATCTTTTCATGCAGCTCTCCTTCATTTAGACATTTTGTGCAAGAGATAAGAAAGCCCGTGTAATCGTTGTTTTTGTAAGACGACCAACAATCGTTAAACCACCCTCTTGCGGTTCAACTACTGGTAGTGAATCAACCTCACGTTCAATAAGTTTGTTCGCTGCAACAATTAAAGAATCTGATCTTTCACAGTACGAAATATTTGGCATACGCGTCATAATAATATGTACTGGAATTTTATTTAAATCCTGCGTACCAATACTTGTACGCAGTAAATCTTTGCGAGATAGTACGCCTGTCAAAAACTCATTCTTATCTACGACAAAGAGTGTACCAACATCTTCTGAAAACATAAAGCAAATTGCATCATAAACCGTCATTGTTTCAGGGACAACTACTGGCCCTGAATGAAAATCCTTCACTTTTAAATTGTGAATACTATCTATTAATGTAACAGATGCCTTCTTACCTGAATAAAAATAACCAACCCTTGGTCTCGCATCCAGAAATCCTGCCATTGTTAGGATTGCTAAATCCGGTCTTAGAGTTGCTCTTGTCAGATTGAGACGTTCGGCAATATGTTCCCCCGTAATAGGGCCATTTTCTTTCACAATTTGTAATATGTCTTCCTGACGTTTATTGAGTTCGATTGGACTCACCGCCTCAAATCTAATAGTGTTATACTTATGCTCAATTATTATATACTATTTTAATAATTATTGCGAATTAAAGAACTACATGCTACAATATTGACAC
This sequence comes from Lysinibacillus sp. G01H, assembly GCF_028872195.1. Lineage (NCBI taxonomy): Bacteria > Bacillati > Bacillota > Bacilli > Caryophanales > Bacillaceae > Lysinibacillus > Lysinibacillus sp. G01H. Next base: position 3,056,289 of record NZ_CP118397.1, read on the forward strand.
ATACGCTTGCTCTATCTGTATTTTCGAGCAAATTGCGTTATACAGGCGATGATGGGAAAAAAGTATCTGTTCCATTCTATAGCGAGTAGAAGATGGTGAAAGTCTACACAGCAACAGAGAAAAGGCACTCCCTGAGCTAACTTTTTGAAAAGAGGTTTTAAACTACTTGTTTAAAACAATCAGGGTGGAACCGCGGGTATTAGCACTCGTCCCTGGGCATACATTGTGCCCGGAGACGGGTGCTATTTTCATTTAGTTGCAACTGAATGAAAAAAACTTTGGCGTTTTTACCGCTAAAACAACGTATTAAAAAATTAAAGGAGGCTATTTTATGGCTAACAAATCAATGGAAACCATCGTATCTTTAGCGAAGCATCGAGGCTTTGTCTTCCCTGGTTCTGAAATCTACGGAGGTTTAGCAAACACTTGGGATTATGGTCCACTAGGTGTGGAATTAAAAAATAATATTAAAAAAGCATGGTGGCAAAAGTTTGTTCAGGAATCTGAATACAATGTAGGTATCGATGCTGCTATTTTGATGAATCCAAAAGCTTGGGTTGCTTCTGGTCACGTAGGAAACTTCAATGACCCAATGATCGACTGTAAATCATGTAAGGCCCGCCACCGTGCAGATAAAATTATCGAAGACGCTGCATTAGCGAAGGGCGATGAAATCATTGTTGATGGTATGACATTCGACCAAATGAAAGAAACAATGATTAAATATGACGTAGTATGCCCTGATTGCGGAAAGGCTGATTTCACAGATATTCGCCAATTCAACCTCATGTTTAAAACATTCCAAGGTGTAACGGAATCCTCTACAAATGAAATTTATTTACGCCCAGAAACGGCACAAGGTATTTTCGTGAACTTTAAAAACGTTCAACGTTCTATGCGTAAACGTACACCATTTGGTATCGCACAAATCGGTAAATCTTTCCGTAACGAAATTACACCAGGTAACTTTACATTCCGTACACGTGAATTCGAACAAATGGAGCTTGAATTCTTCTGTAAACCTGGTGAAGACCTTGAATGGCATGCATATTGGAAAGAATTCTGTAAAAATTGGTTACTAAACCTAGGCATGAAAGAAGATTCGATGCGCCTTCGTGACCATGAGGATGATGAGCTATCTCACTACTCTAACGCTACAACAGATATCGAATTCAAATTCCCATTTGGCTGGGGAGAGCTTTGGGGTGTAGCGGATCGTACAGATTACGACTTAAAACAACATATGGAGCACTCTGGTGAAGATTTCACTTACATTGATCCTGTATCAAACGAACGTTATGTTCCATATTGTATTGAACCATCATTAGGAGCTGATCGTGTAACATTAGCTTTCCTGTGTGATGCCTATGATGAAGAGGAACTAGAAGGTGATGATAAACGTACGGTTTTACGTTTCCACCCTGCTCTGGCTCCATTTAAGGCTGCCGTGCTACCACTTTCTAAAAAATTATCTGATGAAGCTACAGATGTTTGGGCTGAACTACGTAAAGCCTTCCCTGTTGATTTTGATGAATCACAATCAATTGGTAAACGTTACCGTCGTCAAGATGAAATTGGTACACCATTCTGTATCACATATGATTTTGATTCAAAAGAGGACGGCCAAGTAACAGTACGTCATCGTGACTCTATGACACAAGTTCGTATGCCTATTGCTGAAGTAAAAGCCTATATTGAAAAACACCTACAATTCTAATCACTTTAATGCTCAAAAAAGAGGGGGTAGCCAGCAGGCAACTCCCTCTTTCTTATGCTTTATATGTTGAAAATAAGCGCTCTTGCATTTTTTCCTCGAATGAAAACTTTTTCATGCTCAAACCTATTAAGCTCACTAATAGCTCCTCAATATCCGCTAGTGAGTAATAAAGGAATGTACCTTCTCGCATTGGACGAACCCGTTTGTCAAAAGTTTGTTCATCTTCAATAAAGTAAGCGACATTGACATCACAATGTTCCATCAATTGTGTAATACGTTGATCATCACCTGGGTTTATAAAGAATGGCACAATTTTATCAATATACAAAATACTTTGAACAAGCTTAATGAAGAAATTTTCACGCAACGATGTCTCCACAACTAATATGGTCGTTTGCTCATGTTGATAATCCATATATAAAACGTTTAATTGCTCTTCTAGTAGCGTTTTTAAAATACCAATAGAATTGCGGTACTTTGTCATATCCGTTTGGATTTCTCTTGTTAGTAAACGTAAAATACGAAAGGCTGGCAGAAAAATTTTTAAGACAATTTCTTTAGGATGTAAATGGTCAATTAATTTATTAAAATGAATTCTCAGATTATTTTCGTCACAGCGGATTAATTGCTCCACAAATAAGTTGAAAATCTCTTCAAAGCTATTCGCTCGATAGTCGATCATTTTCGTAATTCTCACACTATAGTTCAAAGGTAGATTCATTGATTTTTGCTCATCTAACAATCTTACTTTTGGTAATGTAGGAAATAAATCATAAACAAGTTCTACTTGTGCACTGCGATTATCTGATAACATAACAACAGAGTTGACTGGGTAAATCCCTAAACATTCTACAAATTTATGCATAAAGCTCTCATTATATAAATGTCGATCTCTGTATAAGACGGCTAAAGCATCTGTAGCACCATAGCCAACATGATAGACTCTCTTGGATGTCATCGCTGAATATACATCAACAATTTGTAATAATTGTACACCATCACTCATATCATCCGCACAAAGTTGATTTGGATAGCCCTTTCCCGCAAAACGTTCATGATGATCTCGTGCCAAATAGGCAATGTCTTCCTCGTTATGTTCCATGAGTAGCTCGTAGCCTTTTGTTGTGTGCGTCTTTACAATATCAAACTCATCTTCAGAGAGTTTACGTTTCAGATTTAATATTTCTTGTGGTATAAAAACCTTCCCGATATCATGGAACAGGTAGCCCCTAGCTAATGTTTCAATATCTGTTAAACCTAGGTATCTAGCGAAAATTGTACCTAATACAAACACATCAAATGAATGGACAAATGAATACTCGTCCCATTCCTTTAAACGCATAAGTAGCTCATAGCGATGTTTTTTTTCCAAAATCTTTTCAAAAACACCTCTTACATAAGCCGTATCTTGTATGCTTTTAAGAATTTGTCCATAGCGTAATTCGTGCACGACATTTTCCAACGTTGTCATAAAAAGCTGACTGACTGTCTCTCTATAATCATCCACAGGATCTCTTTTTTCAATTAATGGGGCAAATAGATCTTCATATTCTCTTGTTCGTTGAGCACTTAAATCATGGACAACTCGAACTGAATCAGATGGCAAATAGACAGCTAATTCATCTACTTTACGAAGTTTAAGTAAGGCAATAATTCGCTCCGTTAAAACTAAATCCTTTTTAGCCAATAAACGATACTCTGAAAAAATATCTTCTGCTAATATATCATTTGCTTCAACTTCATGAATACTTAAGGTTACTTTTCGTAGCATATATTTTGCCACATACGCAATGTACTAAGCACTATGTGACTCCCTCCTTCTTCCATAGGACTGCGCTATTCTGATAAACGTATAACAATACGTTTTGCTGATAGAGGCTTTTATATTTCATAGGCATGTCTAAAGTGATCTAGCGTACATCAGTTTCGATGGAGATTAAACGACTTAATTATATTTAAAAAATATAATTACCATTATCTATACCATTTACAATATCATAGGTTAAAATGCCTTTTCAACTAGTATATGGGTCTCGAATGAACAGTTTCTACCACTTATATAATGAAAACTAAACAAAAATACAAATCTTTTTACCTATTAAAATACTTATAAATATAGATATAAGTATAAATATAGATAAATAAGACTTTATATTCTTCATTTAAAGACAAAAAAATAACGAATAAAATTAAATTTCTGCAATAATTTTATTTTGTAAAAATTGAAATTTATTCATTAAAAAGAAAGATAATATAGTTGCATCCTCCTATAAAATCAAAGGTATTACTTTTTATTTAAAAAGATAAAATGAAGCGAGTTTTGCGCTACGCAAGTTAATTAGTTTTAACTCATCCTTTTACTTAAGGTAGCATTGATTACCAAACACGTCATGGTATGGATGAAATTCCCTCTATGCGTTGTTCCATCTTTTTGGTATAAATAAGTTATTATAGTTAGTATTAGCTGTTAAATAATGAAAAATTAACAGTCTAAAGACACATCACCTTTTAACATTCATTCGTCCGGAAGTTTGAACTGATACATAGGAGGGTCTAACCAGAAACATATATACTATAAAATTTTCTATTGTACTTTTTGGAGGAATTTAATTGCAGTCACAACGTTTATTTCAACTAGCTATGGCTTCTGCTTTAGTAACAAGTGCGATTATTATCGCACCACCCGCACATGCAGCATCATTTTTCCCTGATGTCAACCCAACCAATGAGGAAGGTAAGGCTATTATTCAATTAGCAGAGCGTGGCATTATATTCAAAGACATCAAACCTGGCGATGAAAACTACGGAGCCATTGCAGCATTAGCAAATGCTGGGATTATTAATGGTGCAAATGGTTACTACTACCCTACTCAACATATAACTCGCGAGCAAATGTCCAAAATGATTGCGAAAGGCTTTGGATTAACAAATACGAGTAACACGCAATTACCGTTTACAGATGTTAAAAAGGGGAATGAATTTGAGCCTCATATTAAAGCATTGTTTGCAAATGGGATTACCAAAGGAACATCTGCAACGACTTTCGGCCCCAAAAGCAATGTAAAGCGCTCTCAATTGGCTGCTTTTGTTGTACGAGCTGAAAAGTTGCAAGGCAATGCAACCGTCTATGCAAATCAATTTAAGCAGGACTATATTTTTGCCTCTTATGGTGGTCTTGAGCCAGCAGAGGATATTTTCACATGGCATGAAGAGGAAGATATGACAGAGTCTATCACGATAACCCCTATAAAAGAAGGTACGGGCAAATTAGTGATTACTGGATTTACTGATGATTCAGAGGATTTTACTGACATTTTTTATTTAGTACATGTCAAAAACGTAAATGGTAAGCTGAAGGTAACGCTTGAAGAAGTAAATGAAAATGATTATATCGAAAATTTACCACTCGATTTGTCTGAGAGTCAATTACCATTCATGCCAGCAGAGGTGACGGTTCAAAACACGAATGGACAGCCACTCGCTTCAAATTTATATAACTTTAATCAACAAGATCAAACACTATCCATCTTGCAAAATGGACAATTCATTGTTACATTTTCAAATGGGACACAACAGCAAAAGATGGCTGCAGATGTGTATTCCTATGATTTTGTTCGCAGCATTGATTTATATCATTTGACAGATGAATTAATACTAACAACGCAAGAATTACCTTTTGAACCAACACATGTAGCACTCGAAAGCTTTGGTTTTGAGCCAGTGCCTGTAAAAGCGACGATTCTTAACGGACAACTACATGTTACGCCAAAAGCTGAAGGTCTAGCGATTCTCCATTTAACAGGTAAAAATGACCAAACAGCATACATTTATATTGAAAGTAAAAAAATTGCTGGACACTGGGCCTTTTTAGTGTCGGAGGATGAGGATGAATTTTAAATAACGTGAAATGCCAGATGAACATTATGATTCATCTGGCATTTCGTCTTTCGAGCGAATTTGCAGTTCAGGGGTACGTTCTAGTTGCTCAATAAATTTTCTCGTCTTAAACCGAATACCGGTTTGTTCTTCATAGATGGTTGTTATAATTTTTTTAATGAAATATTTTGTTTCTTTTTTTAGCTCTATTTTTCCAATTTGGTCGATAGGAACAGTGTAGAACATCCTTATAAGTTTTAGCTGTGTTGGCGTTAAGCGAATGATATAGGGGTCATGCTGATAACAGCGATGGCATAAGAATCCTCCTTGAGCAAAGGAAAAAGCAAATTCCCCATCTACAGCGCCACACGCAGCACAGGCATGTAAAATAGGTTGTACACCTGTATAGGGCAACATTTTCCATTCAACAAATAGCGTAATGGCTTCAGGATCGTAGCCATCCTCAATTGCTTGTAGTGCATGTAGTAAAACATCGAATGCAAAAGGCTCTGGCTTTCCTTCTTCAACAACTCGCTCCACTAATTCCATAATATAGCTAGCATAAGCAGTAGCCATAATATCTTCACGAATATGGCGCATTGAATTTAAATGTTCTCCCTGTTGCAAAGTTCCCATGCCCGTATGATGTTGTACCATAAACATCCCATAGGTAAAGGGTTGCGTGATGGAAGCCAATCTACTAGAAGGTTTTTTTGCCCCTCTAGCCATCGTAGCCACTTTGCCAGCTTCACGAGTTAGCAAAATAACAATCTTATTAGATTCTCCATAAGCGCGAACCTTTAATACAATCCCCTCCCATTTATGAAGCATAATCCCCCTCCTTTCTTAAAAGAACTATCCATGAAAAGAGAGCTGCCCAAAATAATTTTGGACAGCTCAAAAATAAAATGATCAATACTCCTAGATCCTTTTGCCCCTATAAGAAGAAGTTAACCTCTAAAACCGTCACGTCAAAATTTGGCGTCTATTCCTGATTCAACGGGCAATGTTCACGATCGGGGCAACTCATTTGCTAAGTCAGGAAAAAACTTAATATTCATCATCACGGAATCCAAAATCGCGTAAATGTGTAGCTTTATTACGCCAATCTTTTTGCACCTTTACCCATAGCTCTAAATAAACTTTAGACCCTAGGAGCATTTCGATATCCTTTCGCGCACGTGTCCCCACTTCTTTTAGCAAGGCTCCACGTTTTCCGATAACAATCCCTTTTTGAGAATCACGCTCCACAATAATCGTAGCCGCTACATGAATTTTATCCTCATTTTCTTCATCACGACGAATTTTATCAATTACCACTGCGATAGAATGGGGAATTTCTTCACGCGTTAAATGTAGAACTTTTTCACGAATAAGTTCAGATATAATAAATCGTTCAGGATGATCTGTCACTTGATCAGCCGGGTAATACTGAGGTCCTTCTGGTAAATACTTCGCCAAGGTCACTAATAAATTTTCAACATTATTGCCTTGTAGCGCAGAAATCGGTACAATCTCCGCAAAGTCATAGCGCTCTTTATAGCTCTCAATAATTCCCATTAGTTCATCTGGATGAATGGCATCAATTTTATTGATGACCAAAAAGACAGGTGTTGGATTTCCTGCTAGCATTTCTAAAATAAATTCATCACCTTTACCGAGTTTTTGCTCAGCATTAACCATAAACATAATAACGTCCACTTCACGCAATGTGTTTTTAGAAACCTTCAGCATGAAATCGCCTAGTTTATGTTTTGGCTTGTGAATACCTGGTGTATCAATAAAAATCATTTGGCTATCATCTGTTGTCAGTACGCCTTGTACTTTATTTCGTGTTGTTTGCGGCTTATCACTCATGATCGCAATTTTTTGGCCAATGACACGATTTAAAAATGTCGATTTGCCAACGTTTGGACGACCAATGATGGAGATAAAGCCTGATTTATAGCCATTTTTAGTTTCCTGCATTCTCTAAATCCTCCGTCGTAAATGCAAACGGTAGTAATTCGCCCACTGACGTTACCGTCACATCACCTTTTAAGTTCGTTAAATAGACAGGCATAGTTGGAGCACAAAACTCCATCATGACCTGGCGACATGCTCCACATGGGGCGCATGGTCCTTCCGTATCAGCTACAATGGCAATGGCTTCGAATTCGTAAATCCCCTCCGATACTGCCTTAAAAAACGCTGTACGCTCAGCACAATTTGTCATACTATAGCCTGCATTTTCAATATTACAGCCGTGAATAACCTCTCCATCTTTTGTTAGTAGAGCTGCCCCTACTTTAAATTTTGAATAAGGAACATAGGCTTTTTCACGTGCCTTTTTTGATTCTTCTAATAATGCATGCATATCCATTGTCATCTATACTAATTCTCCCTCACATTTATGGTTTATTTTCAATTAGAAGACACTCATTTCCATTAAAACCATTTTGGCAGAAAGATGAGTAATCCGATTATAGCACTGAATAGTGCAAATACAAGCACTGCACCTGCTGCAATATCTTTTGCTTGCTTAGCAAGCGGATGAATCTCTGGGGAAGCTAAATCGACTACCCGTTCGATAGCTGTATTCATCATTTCCAGCGCAAACATCAGTGCTATTAATAGTAGCACAATATACCACTCCATACGAGATAAACCTGTCAAATAACTAGCCAGTATAACAATGATTGCACTTACTATATGTGATTTCAAATTTTGTTCTTTACTTGCAGTTATGATGCCTTCGAAAGCATAGCCAAAAGATCGCAAGTATTTTCGCAAATCCATCTAGTCTCGACCTAAGCCAAAAGTTTGTAGAATCTCATCTTGCTTTGCAAACATCACTTTCTCTTCTTCTGGCTCCATATGGTCATAACCAAGTAAATGTAAAAAACCATGTACAGCTAAAAAGCCTAATTCTCGCTCAAAGGAATGATTATATTCCTCAGCCTGCTCTTTGGCACGGTCTGTTGAAATAATAATATCACCTAATACACGTGGCATCCCTTCAAAAGTTACTTCCATTTCCCCTTCCCCTAGCTCCTCTAGCGCAAAGGAAATGACATCTGTTGGCTGGTCCTTGCCACGATATTCACGATTAATATCTTGAATTGCCTTGTTCGTTACAAACGTCACCGAAACCTCTGTTTCTGGCTCAATATTTTCTACACTTGCAGCATGCTGTAATAGCTTTTCAACTAGTTCGATATGTTGTGCTCCCACTTCATTTGTTTCATCCGTAAAATCAATTGTTAAAATCATAGATCCTCCTACTTATCTGCCTTTGGATATTCAATACGTGAATGGAATATCCCATTCAACGTTTCACAAAGTACTCTCTCTATACATTTTAACTCTTTTATTGAAATATCGCATTCATCAAACTGATTATCTTGGACGCGATCATCGATAATCGCTCGTACTAGCTTCTGAATTTTCTCTGCATTTGGTTCTTTCATAGAACGTACTGCTGCCTCGACACTATCCGCAACACTGATAACAGCTGCTTCTTTTGTTTGTGGTTTGGGCCCTGGGTATCGGAACTTTGCTTCATCAATATTTTTTCCTTCTTCCTTTGCTTTAAACAAGAAGAATTTTAACAAACTTGTGCCATGATGTTGTAAAGCGATATCAATAATCTCTTGAGGCATTTTATAACGTTTTAACATATTGGCACCATCTGTCGTATGGGCGATAATAATCTCTGCACTTGTTTCAGGTGGTAACGAATCATGCGGATTGATGCCCGACATCTGATTTTCGATGAAAAAGGAAGGTCGCTTGGTTTTACCAATGTCATGATAATAACAACCTACACGTGCTAATAAACCGTCAGCACCAATCTCTTCACACGCAGCTTCCGCTAAGTTCGCTACCATCACACTATGATGATATGTCCCTGGAGTTTCCATTAATAATTTTTTTAATAATGGATGGTTGGGATTGGATAGCTCAATTAAGCGTAAAGACGAAAGCAAGCTAAACGCCGATTCAAAGAATGGTAAAAGTCCCATCGTTAATGCCCCTGAAAGCAAGGCAGATAACATCGCTGCTATTAAGTAAAAGGCTAACTCTGGTAAACCATAGGATGATTGTGTCATTAACAAATAAAACGCTATAAATGCCATGTTTACAAGGGAAATCACACCAACCGCATGTAAAATATGTGAGCGTTTTTCCACACTACGCAAAAAGAATAGGCTTGCAAACCCTCCGAATATGATATACAGCGTAATTTCCATTTGCATAACTGAAGAATAGCCTTCTTGAAAAATTACTCCTGCTGAAGCAGCCGTCATAACTGTAATTAATACGGCTGCTCGCTCATCTGCTAGCAATCGTACAAGCATCGTAGCTAGTGCTGTCGGGAATAAAAAGGCAATCGTCACATCAAAGCCACTAGAAACTAAGCTAATAAATTTCATGAGCAAAATAGACAAGCTATAAACAATCACTGTCACTAACAGTGCATTACGTTTTTTTTGTTCGTTAGTCTCCCAACGCTCAAATAAAATATACATAAACATCATTTGCAGTAGCGTTAAAATAATAAGCCCTGCTATCGGCTTCAAGGAGGCTTTATTACTAACCATCCCTAATAGCTCTAATTGTCTAAAAGCCTCATTGTCAATAACTTGGCCTTCTTGAACAATAATCTGACCTTGTAAAATTCTTGTTGGCTCTACACTTTCTTTGGCCTGCTGTTTTCGAATCTTTGTTTGTTCTTCGTTAATTGTTTCATTTTCAATAATGCTTGTACGTCCTATTAACACGACTGTATTGAATATTTTATCAGGATATCCTCGTTGTCCACGAATCTTTGTTTCAAAATCATTTTGTGCAACAAAGACGTTCTCTGGTCGGATGGATTTTTGTAAATATTCCTCTACAAATTTAGATAATTGCGTACTTGTTCTAGTTAAATCATCTTCACTTTGCACTAACAGACCTTCCAGCTGAGAATCTGTAAAAATTAACGGCATCTGGTCTTCGTCAATGGATTCAAATTTCTTTCGAAGCTGTGTAACTTGGTCTGCAATAGGAATAGGTTCCTTACTATTTGCAACATCTTTTTTCACTTCCAAAACATAATCAAATAATGATGTTACAATCGCTGCTCTTTGCTTGGCGACATCCTCCGAAAATTGATAGACTGAATCCACTGCATTGGCAGCTTTTTCTCGCTCTAGCTGAGTTTTATAAGTGTCTTCAATGGTTTTAGTAGATCGTACGGTTTCAGGCGCAAGCTGTAATGGTTTGAAATCATATGTAACTCCTTTAACATTGCCATACATGAACCCAAATTGTAGGCCACCTGTTAAAATGAGAATGATGATAAGAAAGTAGCGAAAACCGATAAGCTCTGTAAATTTTCGAAGTTGTTTCTCCATCTGGCACCTCCTCTATCTACCTACTATCATACCAATTCAACATACATTTTTCTCGAAAAATGTATAAGAAAGCAAAAAACAGCTATGCATCTTCGCATAGCTGTCACATTTTTTTCCATATTTTGATTAAATTCGAGGTTTAGGTTTTAACTATATAGATGTTTTAAACCTCGTTACCCCTGTCGCTTCGCTTGCGGGGCAGACTTTAGAATTGCTATGCAATTCTAAAGTTGCTGTTCTTCGTAGGCTTGAATGATTTTGGCTACGATTGGGTGACGTACGACATCACCTTGTTCTAGTACTTGGAAATGGATAGATTTAACATACTTTAATGTACGTTCTGCTACAATCAAGCCAGATTCTGTATTTTTGGGTAGGTCGATTTGTGTTTTATCACCTGTGATGACCATTTTAGAGCCGAAGCCTAGACGAGTTAGGAACATTTTCATTTGTTGATGTGTTGTATTTTGTGCTTCATCTAAAATAACAAAGGCATCATCTAATGTACGGCCACGCATATAGGCTAAAGGGGCGATTTCAATTGTTCCACGTTCAATTAGTCGCTGTGTTTGTTCTGAGCCGTAGATGTCGTTTAAAGCGTCGTAGAGAGGTCGTAAATATGGATCGACCTTTTCCTTTAAATCCCCTGGAAGAAAGCCTAGAGACTCTCCAGCTTCAACAGCAGGGCGAGTTAAAATAATTCTCTTTACATGGCCGTTTTTAAGTGCCTGTGTTGCCATGACTACCGCTAAATACGTTTTCCCAGTACCGGCTGGACCAATACCGAAAACAACGTCTTTATGACGGATTGCTTGTATGTATTCTCGTTGACCAATTGTTTTTGCACGAATTGACTTACCTTTCGTCGTGCGTGCTATTTCTTCATCATATAGTTCTGCAAAATACTCGATTGTTCCTTTTTGTGTCATTTCAATAGCTGTTGTAACATCACGTTGATCAATATTAATTCCTTTGCGAATGACCTTCAATAAAGCTTGCAGAAGAAATGTTGCCTGTTCCTTAGCATTTTCTTCACCCGCAAGTTGAATTTGTTCACCACGCGTAATGATATGAACATTAAGTGCTTCTTCAACTAATTTCATATTTGCATCGGAAATACCTAGTAGCATAACCGCTTCGTTTGGATTATCCACCTGTAATACAGTTAACTGTTCTGACATAATCATTCTCCTTGTAGGCCTTGTATTGGACTTGCAATGTTTTCATTGACTAAAAATAGAACTTTCCCTTCAACTGTACCATTCCCCCACTTTGCCTGTAAAAGGTTTTCTTTCTTGATGATTGTTTTTGCAGGTAACGAGCGTAATACTTTTTCATGCAATAAAGGAATAAGCAATGACTCAATTTTCGATTCATCCAAATCTACTTGCATGGTTTTCGTCTGTTGCTCCTCTACAATCGAAACATAAGGGGATAGCCAATTCGGTAAATCCTTCCTTTGTACATAATCCACCTTTTCCTGATGTATACCCTTTATCAACACTCGCCATTGCTTTTGCTGTAAGGTTTCCACGGTAATTTTTGTTGGAATTTTAAATGAACATTCAAGCCAATAATCTGCATAAACCTCTCCCTTCGCCCCTACAAAAACTTGATCTGTGCCACTTTCTAATACACCACTTACGAGGACGTCACCTTCGTAGGCTGTATCATTTACTGAAATTTTCCGCTCACCATGCTGTATATTAAAATGTGTAATGACACCACTTTTCGTTGCTACTATATGGGAAGCTAATTTATCAGTTGTTTGCTCTGTTTGTTTAGGTGATTCTTGTGGTCTCAAAATTACTCGTCCGCCATGTTTATCAATATGAACCCATGATAGCTCTCTGTGTTGCTCTAACAGCTTTTGTCGTATAACCGTATTGGAAGGTAACTTTTTTTGAGATAGAGGGGTTTCTAGTTGAAAGGTTTCATGAAAGGTCTTACCTAAACGCTGCTCTAGTTCTGGTGTCGCGGCTTCTATGTCCACTCGCCATATAACTTGTGCACAAAGAATTGGAATAGCAATCATAAAGGCTAAGCCCAATAAAGTCCAAATTTGCGCTCGAAAAACTTGAAGCTCATCTGCATAAAATACAGCCATTTTTAAGCGAAAACGTCTTCGTACACGGCGAATTTTTGGTAGATAATGCATCGTCGTTTCAAAGGAAACTTCCTGCTCACGAAAGACAACACGCTTTAATGGTACATGTTGAGCGTGCAATGCTTGAATAAAAGGATGAACATTTTCATGGCGCTTTATACGTATAATAATTGGCCGATTATTCCACATTTTAGCTCACACCCATATTCTTTGTCATTTTCATATGAAGCTCCTGTAGATTGTCAACAGTGAGATGTAGCATTTCTTCTTTGAGCGCATTGATTGTCACTGAATCCGCATTGACAGTAATATGATAATCTGCATAGACAAACGAACAGGTCGTCGCATCTGCATGAATAAAACGGTAGGGTCCAATAATTTTTAATGATTCGTATTCTAACAACTCAAGTAGTGGCGTTAATTGAAATAATTTTTTCATAAAAAATGCCTCCTTCTTCGGCAATATATGCATCGAAAAAGGAGGACATGCTAGTTATTTTCTTTTTGATTTTGGTGGCCCTAATATTTCAGCCATCACGATTGCTTGCATAAGATCATTTTTAGATTGAGGTAGTTGTAAAGTCGAATGTGAGCCAACTGACTGCACTTCCTTTTTTTCAGCAGCTAATCGTCCTCGACTTTCTCGATTAGTAGAACGGCTAGGGATATCTGCTGGAATGACAGTTGGGGCAACATAGCTTGGTATTTCTCTTTTCACTTGTTCTTCAACAAGTTTTTTAGGCTCCTCGACTTTCTCATTTTCTGGAATCCAATCTCCTATAAATTCTCGTGCAAAATCTTCAAAACTCTGTGCTTTCCCAGTACGATGTGGCGCTTTCTCCGTAACTGGAGGCTCCACCACAGTATCTTTATTAAAAGGAGGCATCTGCTTCTGAGGCTTTTTATTTTTTGATTTTCCGAAAATAGAGCTGACTATGGCAATTATGGCAAAGAGTATTAATTGTTCCATATTATTAGTTCTGCTCCTTTCCGTTATTAAGCATTAGGTTCATTTGTTTCAGGTTTATCTGTGCTCACTTTTGAAATCGAATCGCGCATCGCTGTATCCGCTTGGATATTACGATAGTTCATATAATCCATAATACCAAGATTACCGGAACGTAAGGCTTCAGCCATCGCTTGAGGTACTTCTGCCTCTGCTTCTACTACTTTCGCCTTCATCTCTTGAACACGTGCAATCATTTCTTGCTCATTTGCAACAGCCATAGCACGACGTTCCTCGGCTTTTGCTTGCGCAATGTTTTTATCTGCTTGTGCTTGTTCAATCTGTAATTCAGCACCGATATTTTTACCGATATCTACATCGGCAATATCAATGGACAAGATTTCAAAGGCTGTTCCTGAATCTAAACCTTTAGATAATACTGTTTGCGAAATCATATCTGGATTTTCTAAAACTTCTGTATGATGTGTCGCTGAACCGATAGTTGAAACGATCCCCTCACCCACACGAGCAATAACTGTTTCTTCACCAGCACCACCGACTAAACGTTCGATATTGGCACGCACGGTAATACGAGCCTTTGCTTTTACTTCAATCCCGTTCATTGCTACACCTGAAATGAAAGGTGTTTCAATAACTTTTGGATTAACGGACATTTGAACAGCTTCTAATACATCACGCCCAGCTAAATCAATTGCTGCACAACGTTCAAATGACAGTTCAATATTGGCACGATGAGCCGCAATTAAGGCATTCACTACACGGTCAACATTACCACCTGCTAAATAGTGACTCTCTAACTGATTAATCGTTACAGGTAAACCAGCTTTATGTGCTTTAATCAACGGATTAACAATTCGAGACGGGATTACACGACGTAAGCGCATCCCAATTAATGTGAAAATACTCACACGTACACCTGCTGCTAATGCAGAAATCCACAATGCTACGGGTACAAAGGTAAAGAATACCGCAAGCACAATGAATAAAATAACTAGTCCAGCAATAGGACCAATCAAAGCTAAATCAAAACCCATTTTCTATTCCTCCATCTCTTTATCTGTTTGTCTCACAACAATGCGTGAGCCTTCAACTTTAATAATTTCTACATGTTGATTGACATCGATATAGCCACCTTCTGAGACAATATCAATGCGTTCACTACCAAGTACCATTGTTCCAGATGGACGAAGTGGCGTAAGCGTTTTCCCAATTTTCCCTAACAGTTCTGTGCGATTCACATTGGATACATACCCTTCTTCTGTCGTGGTTGCATCCATTAACACAAGCCTGTTTAAGACATGCAGTTTTTTTCCGAAAAATTTCATCAGAATCACCATTCCTATCATCGCTATCACAAGCGCAATGAGAATTGCTACTATCATTTGCATCATATTTGCACCTGCCAGTATCAGACTTAGTACTATTAAGACACCACCTAAAATACCAACAATTCCACCAGGGACAAAAAACTCTGCAATTAAAAGGGCTAACCCAACAATAAATAACAATAATGTTTCATATCCCGCAAAGCCGGCCACCATATGTCCAAAGAAAAATAAACCAAGTGCTGATAAGCCCATTATACCTGGAACACCAAATCCTGGCGAATAAAGCTCCATCACAAGTCCTAAACTAGCGATAGACAATAGAATAGGTACAATGATGGGATTTGTAATAAAACGAGCTAATTTTTCAGAAAAGGTCGGTTCAATGGGAACAACATCACTACCATTTAAGTTGGTTACGTCTAAAAGCTCCTGAAAATCCTTAACCGTCCCTTCAGAATATTTAACCTTTAATGCTTCTGAGGCAGATAGGGTTAACAAATTCTTTCCGCCAGCACGGTATTCTGGTAGTTCATAGTTGGTATCTGCCATTGCTAATGCATACTTAGGGTTGCGCCCTGACGTTTCTGCTGCTGCTTTCATTTGAGCAAGCCAAGCGCTATTAGCCTTTAGGTCGGCCGCATTACCTGCTGAATCGATAACTGCCGCTGCACCGATTGTTCCATTTGGAACCATGTAGATCTCATCCGCATGTAAGGCTAAAAAAGCTCCTGCTGAGTGCGCATCCTTATTAATATAAGCAATCGTCCTTATTTGCGTTGCATCCATAAGCATGGCGATATCATTTGCCGCATTCACAAAACCGCCAGGCGTATGTATTTCTAAGATAATCGCCTCTGCATTGTTTTCTTCAGCCTCTTTAAAAGCTCGTTCTAAAAATGCATGAAGTCCTCGTTCTACTTCATTATGAATCAGAACATGATAAACCTTATTACTGGCAAAAGCCGAAGTTAATGGAAACGCTAACAAAAAAGTCATCCATATCACTAGTAAATAGCTGAGGATTTTCCGTTTTCGCATCTTTTCCCCTCCCTTCTAACATGCCTCTCCTCTGTATATACGGTCAATCATGCGAAAAGTTTCACAAATCTTAAAAATTTATTCACTTATTTATCACTCGATCTAATGCAATTAACAACAGTATGTGCAAAAAAGCCGAATGAATCAAAGTGATTTCATTCGGCTTTTTCATATGTACGTAAAGTTGAGCAATGTAAAATACCTGAAATTAATCAAAAATGTGATTAATTTCAGGTATAACTTTGTCTGCTCAGTGAATCATACAATTGCGTGTTATGAACGTAGGGATTTTTAATGGGAAATTAAATTACCACTTACGTTTACGTGCAGCTTCTGATTTCTTTTTACGTTTTACGCTAGGTTTTTCGTAGAACTCGCGCTTTCTAACTTCTTGAATTGTACCACTTTTTGATACAGTACGTTTGAAGCGGCGAAGAGCATCTTCAAGCGATTCGTTTTTGCGAACGACAGTTTTTGACATCTCTCTTTCCCTCCCTCCGAACACACGTCAATACACAATTAGGCAAATTACCTTCTGTTGTGTACTAAAAAATTATATCGTATTGTCTAATAATGGTCAATAGAAAGTATGCGAAATTATCAAGTGAATTTTTGGTTTTATTTTTGCTCGAATTATTCATACAGAAATCGCCCACAATAAAAATAATTACATTTTCCTAACAATTAAGGGGTTTACAAAAAATAGAATAAGGGCGTAGAATAATCACATTCAATTTCATATCGGCCAAATCTCAACTATTTGAGAACGGAGGAACCAATTTTTTGGGGTTAATTCTGCTTTAGCAGAAGGGATGAGAAAGCTCTTTCGCCATCCTACCCGTCAGCTAACTTCGTCGGCTAAAGCGAAGGAGGTCGTTATTGACCACCATTATTAGCATGCTTTCTGTCATTTTCATGCTCTTATCGTAGGTCTTTTTATTATGCCATTTAACAAACAGTTGTTTACTATTCAGAATTGAGGAAAATAAAATGAACAATTTTAAAAAAGCATTAAACCCTCCAAAAGTTCTCGTATTGGGCTTTGCTCTCATTATTGCCATAGGGACGTTTCTTTTAACAATGCCATTTTCTACTGAGGATGGGAAGGGTTTGCCCTTTTTAGATGCTTTATTCACTGCTACATCAGCTACTTGTGTCACTGGATTAATTGTAGTTGATACAGGTGATACCTTCTCTACTTTTGGAGAAGTGGTTCTTTTATTCTTAATCCAAATTGGCGGTTTAGGATTTATGACATTTGCCACATTATTATTTTTACTACTTGGGAAGAAAATTTCATTAAAAGAAAGACTGCTGCTTAAAGAAGCATTTAATAATATCTCCATAGCTGGTCTTGTTCGATTAGTAAAAAGAATATTGCTTTTTACAGCATGTATTGAAATAATCGGTGGTCTTATTCTATCCATTCGTTTTTCTTTTGATATGCCTATTGGAAAGGCCCTGTATTTTGGATTTTTTCATGCCATATCCAACTTCAACAACGCTGGCTTCGATTTAATGGGTGGCTTTAACGGAATGACTGCCTATGTTGATGACCCCTTTGTTGTTTTCACCATCTGTGCTCTTATTACAATCGGTGGATTAGGCTTTATTGTTATGAATGAATTGTATGAATATCGTGTGACTAAAAGGCTTTCTGTCCATTCAAAAATAGTCTTAGTAACCACACTTTTGCTAACTGCTAGTGGAACCATTTTGATATTTTTGTTTGAGTATGGCAACCAAAAAACACTTGGATCATTATCCGAATGGGGTAAAGTGTTAGGTTCCCTTTACCAAGCGGTTACACCACGAACTGCTGGCTCCAATACACTGGCTATTGGAGACTTAACGCATTCTACATTATTTTTAATGATCATTTTCATGTTTATTGGGGCAGGCTCTGGGTCGACTGCTGGAGGTATTAAAATCACAACCTTTGCTGTTTTAGTGGCTACTATGTGGTCACAAATTCGAGGGAAAGAAGATGTCGTTCTCTTTAGACGCAGGATTTTAAATGAAACAATTTTAAAAGCTATGACTGTGGTCATGTGTGGTATGTTCATTGTTGTATTTGTTACCATCATCCTCAGCATAATAGAACAAAAACATAGCTTCATGATGTATTTATTTGAGGCAACATCAGCTTTTGGAACGGTCGGACTTTCAATGGGATTAACACCTGAACTTACACCAGGTGGCCGGGTTTTAATTATTTTAACTATGTTTGCGGGTAGATTAGGTCCCTTAACTATTGCCTTTGCCATTACAAAACGTCGAAAATCAGAAGCTTTCCGCCACCCAAAGGGGAATATAATGATAGGTTAGATTAGAAGAAGGAGTTGTTAATTAAATGGCTATTAAACAATACGCCGTAATCGGCTTAGGTAGATTTGGCACAAGTGTCGCCCGCAGATTACATGAAGCTGGACAGGATGTTTTAGGCATCGATATTAGTGAGGAAAGAGTTGAAGATGCAGAACCTTATGTAACCCATGCGGTAGTAGCAGATACAACTGAAGAGAAAGCTTTAACATCCATTGGCATTGGAAATTTCGATTGTGTTATCGTGGCGATCGGTAACGATATGCAATCCAGTATATTAACTGTATCGTTATTAAAAGAATTAGGGATCAAAAAAGTGATTGCAAAGGCACTTGGAAAAAGGCATGGACAAGTGTTGGATAAGGTAGGTGCTGATTGGATTATCTATCCTGAAAGAGATATGGGCGAAAGAGTAGCAAATCAGTTACTATCACCTAATATGTTAAATTATATAGAATTATCAAAAGAGTACAGTTTAGAAGAAATCATGATCCCTTCTAAAATGGCAGGATATAATCTTCGGGATCTAGATATTCGAGCTAAATATAACGTCAGTGTGATTGCGATTGTGCGCGAAGGGGAAATAATAATTTCCCCTTCTCCTGAGCAAATTATTGAAAAGGAAGATTTATTAGTAATGATTGGTCATCGAAAAGATCTTACTTTATTCTCAAATATTCAATAACCACAAAAAGGCTGTGTCAAGTTCACCTTGATACAGCCAGCCATAGTTGTCTTAGAAAACTTTCTTTTGATCTCTATCATCTTTTAAAATTTCAACAGCCTCTCTAAAGCGCTGGGAATGAACAATTTCCCGTTCACGTAAAAACTTCAAGCTATCATTTAAGTCCGTGTCATCTGATAAGTCAATAATCCATTGATATGTGGCACGTGCCTTTTCTTCAGCTGCTATATCCTCATACAGATCCGCGATAGGGTCACCCTTTGCTTGAATATAGGTTGCTGTGAATGGTACACCTGAGGCGTTTTGATAGAATAGAGCCCGATCGTGATTTACATAATGATCACCCAAACCAGCTTCTTTCAGCATTTCTGGTGTGGCATCTTTTGTTAGCTTATAAATCATCGTGGCAATCATTTCTAAATGTGAAAATTCCTCTGTTGCTATATCGGTCAATAACCCTACTACTTTGTCAGGAATCGTATAACGCTGATTCATGTAGCGTAGAGCTGCTGCCAGTTCCCCATCCGCTCCTCCATATTGTTCAATTAAAAACTTTGCAAGCATTGGGTTACATGTACTAACTTTTACCGGATACTGGAGTTTCTTTTCATAATACCACAAAGATTTTTCCTCCTAGTCTTTTGTTTAGACTTGCCATGGCCATGGTGTATCAATCCAGTTAAAAGGATAATTTGAATAGCTTCTCCCAAAATTCATGAGCGGTCCATATTTTTGCTCAAAATCAATTTTAAGTTTCATACTTTTCTCTGTATTTTCATTAAATTGCTGAATGGCGTCATAATCGTGTGGATGAGTGTCTAAATAGAGGTTTAATTCAACAATGACGAAATCAATTGCTTGTATTTCTTCTAATTGCTTATAAAATTCGGGCGGCATCTTTTTAGTCATGCTTCCTCCCTCCTTTTAGGGGAAATGGGTATGGGCTAAACAACTGTGGCCATAGTGTTCCTGCTATTAGCGCTTCTCTTGCGGTTGGAAATTGTGGAAGTCCAGGTGGTTGAAAACCCATATATAGCTGTGGGGGTGTTGCATAATACTTAACTTCTATAGGCTTACAAGGATCAAAGGGGCTAATATAGGGCCTCCAAGACTTATACTGTGTAAACATGACATCCTCCTTTCTGTATTTACATTCATCAGTGGAGTATATGTGCATAGAAAATTATTATGCTGATTAAACACAAAGAAGCCATAAGCTCACGTCAATGTACACATGAGCTTATGGCTCTATAAAAAGATAAAATTAATAGTTGGAGTCGGCAATTAAACCATTCATAATAGCTACACCAGAGCTAGCCCCAATACGAGTCGCACCAGCTTCTACCATTTTTTTCATGTCCTCTAAGCTACGAACACCACCTGATGCTTTTACGCCAAGATCTGGACCTACAGTTTTACGCATAAGCGCGATATCCTCTGCTGTTGCTCCACCAGTAGAAAAACCTGTAGATGTTTTCACATAGTCAGCACCCGCCGCTACAGCTAATTCACATGCTTTCACTTTTTCCTCATCTGTTAGTAAGCATGATTCAATAATGACTTTTACAAGTGCGCTATCTTTAGCTGCTTCTACTACTGCTGCGATATCTGCTTGTACAAGCTCATAGTTTTTATCTTTTAATGCACCGATATTAATAACCATATCTACTTCTTTTGCACCGTTAGCAATGGCATCTTTTGCTTCAAATGCTTTGACTGCTGGCGTATTGGCACCAAGTGGGAAGCCGATAACCGTACAAACTAAAACGTCTGTACCCTGTAGTAATTCACTGCTACGTTTTACCCAAGTAGGATTTACACAAACAGAAGCAAAGTTAAATTGTTTAGCTTCTGCACATAATTTTTCAATTTGTTCTTTTGTTGCCTCAGCCTTTAATAATGTATGATCAATCATACGTGCAAAATTTTTTTCCATTGTTGAACGCTCCTTCATTAAACAAGATGTACGTACCTCTTCGAATCATACCACTTTTTCATGTTGGCGTCTAATATCTTTCTATTTTATTAGTTTGGCTCAATTCAATTCCTACTATGACATAGATATGCCAATTTATTCGAGTATTTCCCTCCTCCTGAAGCAACAAAAAAGGATTGCCTCCAACCGTTAGCAATCCTTTTCATATTAATTAACTGTTTCTAAAACACGAACAAATTGACCTTGTGAGTGTGGATAGCCTGCTTGTGTAATTTTTACTTTGACAAGCTGACCAATGAGACTTTCAGGCCCTTCAAACACTATTTTTAAGTAATTGTCTGTATAACCAGTTAGAAGCCCTTCTTCTTCACTGCCATCATGGACAAATTCTTCAGGAATCACTTCTAATACTTGGTCTTCAAAACGAGAGGCATATTCTTTTGCCAATTGATCATTTAAAGAAATAAGGCGATGCACACGCTCATTTTTAATATCTTCATCAATTTGATCTTCCATACGTGCAGCTGGTGTTCCTGTACGTGGAGAGAATGGGAATACGTGTAGTTCAGAGAACTTATGATCACGAATAAAGTTATACGTTTCCATAAACTCTTCATCTGTCTCACCTGGGAAACCAACAATGACATCTGATGTGACGGCTAAATCAGGCAATGCCTCATGTAGTTTCGTTAAACGTTCACCGAAAAACTCCATTGTATATTTACGACGCATACGTTTTAAAACCGTATCAGATCCAGATTGGATAGGTATGTGTAAATGATTAACAACAATTTTAGATTCTCGAAGAACTTCAATGACTTCATCTGTCAATTGACTAGCCTCAATAGATGAAATACGAAGGCGCTTTAAGCCTTTTACATTGGCTTCTAAATCACGTAGTAGCTGTGCAAGATTATAATCTTTTAAGTCTTGTCCATAGCCACCCGTATGAATACCCGTTAAGACGATTTCTAGGTAGCCAGCGTCAACTAGTTGCTGTGCTTGATGTAATACTTCCTGTGGATCACGAGAACGCATTAAGCCGCGTGCCCATGGGATAATGCAAAAAGTACAGAAGTTGTTACAGCCTTCCTGTATTTTTAATGAAGCACGTGTACGGTCTGTAAATGCTGGTACATCTAATTCCTCATATACACGATTTTTCATAATATTACGTACGGCATTAATCGGTTGGCGTTCTGCACGATATTGCTCGATATAGCCCAACAATTTTGTACGATCCTGCGTTCCTACAACAATATCAACGCCAGGAATCGCCATAATTTCTGCCGGGGATGTCTGCGCATAGCATCCCGTTACACAAATAACCGCATCAGGATTTTGACGCACTGCACGACGAATCACCTGACGAGATTTCTTATCTCCAGTATTGGTAACTGTACAAGTATTAATGACATAGACGTCTGCTTGATGATCAAATTCTGTACGATCATAGCCCTCTTCCTTGAACAGTTGCCAGATTGCTTCTGTTTCATAATGATTTACTTTACAGCCAAGTGTGTGAAAAGCCACTTTTGACAAGGCTGAACACCTCTTTCATTCAAATTCATAGGATATGGCAGACAGTGCGTATAATGGCGCTGTTTCTGCTCGTAAAATTCTCGGTCCTAATGACATCGTTTGAGCGCCTGCTTGTAATAGCGCTTCCGACTCTTGACGAGAAATGCCCCCCTCAGGACCAAAGATAATAAGCATTGATTTCGACTTCTTATCATACACGTTTTTTAGCTTCTCCGCAAACCTTGTGCGCTTTTCAGCCTTTGCATCCTCTTCATCAGCAATAAAAACGGCATCGAAATGATCTGTTTGTTGTACTAGCTGTTTAAATGATATGGGTTCAAAAACTGTTGGAATATGCGTACGGTGAGCTTGTTCCGCAGCTTCCTTAGCAATTTTCTGTAATCTTTCTTGCTTTTTTGCTCCTTTTTTCTTGTCCCATTTTACAATGGAGCGCTCAGCTTCAAAGGGTAATAAAGCAAACATTCCTAGCTCTGTGGCTTTTTGGGTAATAAGCTCTAGCTTATCACCCTTCGGTAAACCACATGCTACAGTTACTTGAATGGGTAACTCTGGGGAAGGGATTGTTTGTCCAGTCGCTTCAATGACGACCTCATCCCCTTCAAATCCTTCAATTGTGCATATATGCGCAGTGTTTTGTGCAACAACTACAATGTTGTCGCCTTGCTTCATACGCATCACTCGTTCAATATGCCGTGCATCTTCTCCACTAATACGTGCATTTTCGATAGCTGTTTCAATAAAATAACGTTGCATGCCACACAGTCCTTTCTAGCAAGAAAGGAAAACGCCAAATCACAAGCACACGGCTCACGATTTGGCGCTTCCTCAGTCATGTTATAGTGGACGACGGGCAATAATGGCTACCCAATCTTCCATTAATAATACTTCTTCAATCACAAAGCCTGAAGCTTCTAGTGCTACTTTCACATCATCTCGTTTTGCACCGATGATGCCCGAAGTGACATATAATCCACCTGGTTTTACAATTGTATACGCGTCATCTGTGAAGGACATGATGATTTCAGCCAAAATATTAGCGACTACTACATCTGCTGGTTCTTTTACAGTATCTAATAAGTTACCATGGAACACTGCTACCTTATCTTCCACTTTATTTAATGCTACATTTTCTCGCGCTGAACGTACAGCAACCTCATCTAAATCAAGCGCATGCACACTTTTTGCACCAAGTAATGCTGCACCAATAGACAATACGCCCGATCCTGTACCGATATCAACAACTGTATCCCCTTCTTTAATGACCTTTTCAAGTCCTTGTAAACACATTACCGTTGTTGGGTGGGTACCTGTACCAAATGCCATACCAGGGTCTAATTCAATAATTAGTTCATCTGTTGAAACAGGTGTATATTCCTCCCATGTCGGTACGATAGTAAAGCGTTCAGAAATCTTAACAGGATGGTAGTATTGCTTCCAGGCAGTTGCCCAATCTTCTTCATTGACTTCGACAATGGATACCACATTTTCACCGATATCAATGTTAAAGTTCGTTAAATTTGTGATAGCTGCTTTTATTTCTTCGACTGTTTCATTTAAAAAACTAGACTCCGATAAATAAGCTTTAACAATCACGCCATCTTTCGGAAAATCATCTTCATTTAGCGCATAAATTTCACCATATTGATCTTCACGTGGCTTCGCAAACTCTGCAGAATCTTCGATGACAACACCACTCGCACCTGCTTCATGCAAAATATTCGAAATTGCTTCTACCGCATCATTTTTTGTATGAATGGATAATTCTGACCACTTCACGTAGCTCTTCAGCTCCTCTAATTATTCACCTTGGAATTTTTTCTTAATTTTGTCGAATAGTGAACTACCTTGTTCTTCAGGGATATCGCCACTGATTTCTGCAAATTCTCGTAATAATTGCTTTTGTCTTTCCGTTAATTTTTCTGGTGTCATCACTTTTACTGTCACATACTGATTACCCATACCATAACCATGAACATTTTTAACACCTTTATCTTTTAGACGGAATTGAGCACCTGACTGTGTTCCAGCCGGAATACGTAATTTTACTTTCCCATGGACTGTTGGTACTTCAATTTCATCCCCAAGTGCTGCTTGAGGGAATGTTAATTTCAACTCGAAGTAAATATCGTCTCCATCTCGTTCGAAATCCTTGTGACCTTGAACGCGGAACATAATATATAAATCCCCTGCAGGTCCACCGTTTATACCTGGTTCACCTTGACCAGATACACGAATTTGCTGTCCATCATCTACACCTGCTGGGATTGTCACTTTAATTTTCTTACGTTTTTGAACTTTTCCTTCTCCACGACAAGTCGTACATTTTTCTTTAATAATTTTACCTGTCCCATGACATGTTGAGCATGTACGACGGTTCATCATACGACCAAATGGTGTATCCACTGCTTGATTGATTTGTCCTGCACCTTTACATGTCGAACATGTTTCTGGTTGCGTGCCTGGTTTTGCTCCTGAACCGTGACATGTTTCACACGTTTCATCTTTTGGGATTTCTATTTCTGTTTCTTTTCCAAAAATAGCTTCCTCAAATTGGATGTTCATACGATATTGCAGATCATCCCCTTTACGTGGAGCATTTGGATCCTGACGGCGACCACTTCCGCCAAAGAATGAACTGAAAATATCCTCGAAGCCGCCAAAGCCGCCCCCTCCAAAGCCACCACCAAAACCAGCATTCGGATCCTCATGACCAAATTGGTCGTAGCGTGCTTTTTTCTGGTCGTCACTTAATACTTCATATGCTTCAGCGATTTCTTTGAATTTTTCATCTGCGCCTGCCTCTTTATTAAGGTCAGGGTGATATTGTTTTGATAATTTACGATATGCTTTTTTAATCTCATCTTTTGTAGCCGATTTTGTTAAACCAAGCACCTCGTAATAATCGCGTTTCTCCATGATTCACACTCCGCTCTGTTTGCATAAAATCTATTGTAACATGCAGTTGAAAAAACTGCCTCATTTTTTCGATTAAAGGTTCTATAAGTTCCAAAAATGAAGATACTCACTTCCTAGCAGCTAACGTATGCAACTAGCCTATAAATGGTGCATTTACGTGAAGTGACCTCACATCATGACAAAAGCCAAAGCCGCAAGCGGTCTTTGGCTTTTTCACTTAACTGTGTTACTTCTTATTTATCGTCTTTTACTTCTTCGAATTCAGCGTCTACAACACCGTCATCTTTTTTACCAGCGCCAGTGTCTGCACCTGCATCGCCACCTTGAGCTGCTTGAGCAGCTGCTGCCGCTTGTTCGTAAACTTTCATCACTAGTGGCTGTAATACGCCTTCTAGTTTTTCTTTCGCTGCTTTAATACCTTCTAATTCACCAGCTTCAAGCGCTTTTTTCAATTCATCACGAGCATCTTCAACAGATTTTTTCTCGTCTTCCGTAATTTGCTCACCAAGGTCAGCAATTGTTTTGTCTACTTGGAATACTAATTGGTCTGCTTCGTTACGAAGATCTGCTTCTTCTTTACGTTTAGCATCTGCTTCGGCATTAGCTTCAGCGTCTTTTACCATGCGTTCAATTTCGTCCTCTGATAAACCAGAATCAGATTGAATCACAATTGTTTGCTCTTTGTTCGTACCAAGATCTTTTGCTTTTACAGATACGATACCGTTTTTATCAATGTCGAATGTTACTTCGATTTGAGGCACACCACGTGGTGCTGGTGGAATATCTGCTAATTGGAAGCGACCTAATGTTTTATTGTCAGCTGCCATTGAGCGTTCACCTTGTAAAACATGAATATCTACTGCTGGTTGGTTATCAGCTGCTGTAGAGAAAACTTGAGATTTTGAAGTAGGAATAGTTGTGTTACGGTCGATTAATTTTGTGAACACGCCACCCATTGTTTCAATACCAAGTGAAAGAGGTGTTACGTCAAGTAATACAACGTCTTTCACATCACCTGTTAATACGCCACCTTGTACTGCAGCACCCATTGCAACAACTTCGTCAGGGTTAACACCACGGTGTGGCTCTTTCCCTGTTTCTTTACGTACTGCTTCTTGTACTGCTGGAATACGTGTAGAACCACCAACTAAAATAACTTGGTCAATTTCAGAAGTTGACAGACCTGCATCAGATAATGCTTGACGTACTGGTCCTACTGTACGATTTACTAAAGGTAAAGTAATTTCATCAAATTTTGCACGAGTTAAAGAGATTTCTAAGTGTAATGGACCTGCTTCACCAGCTGTAATGAATGGTAAAGAGATTTGAGTTGATGTTACACCAGATAAATCTTTTTTCGCTTTTTCAGCTGCATCTTTTAAACGTTGCATCGCCATTTTATCTTTTGATAAGTCAATGCCATTTTCTTTTTTGAATTCAGCTACTAGATATTCGATAATTGCGTCATCGAAGTCATCTCCACCTAGTTTGTTATCACCAGCTGTAGCTAGTACTTCAAAGACACCGTCACCTAACTCAAGGATAGACACGTCAAACGTACCGCCTCCAAGGTCAAATACTAATACTTTTTGATCTTGATCTTGTTTATCTAATCCATAAGCAAGAGCTGCAGCAGTTGGTTCGTTGATGATACGCTCTACTTCTAGACCTGCGATTTTACCAGCATCTTTAGTTGCTTGACGCTGTGCATCGTTAAAGTAAGCAGGAACTGTAATAACTGCTTTTGTCACTTTTTCCCCTAAGTAGTCTTCAGCATAGCCTTTTAAGTATTGAAGAATCATTGCTGATACTTCTTGTGGCGTGTAGTCTTTATCTTCTACTGTTACTTTTTCAGCCGTACCCATTTTTGATTTAATAGAAATGATTGTGTTAGGATTTGTTACTGATTGACGTTTCGCCACTTCACCAACTTGACGTTCACCATTTTTAAAGGCAACAACAGATGGCGTTGTACGGTTTCCTTCTGGGTTTGGAATTACTTTTGGTTCTCCACCTTCAAGTACAGAAACGCAAGAGTTTGTTGTTCCTAAGTCAATACCAATAATTTTGCTCATTAAAATTTCCTCCTATTATGTCAACGCAAGGGATGCGTTTTCTAACTAATTTTAATTGACTAAATAGTGCAAAGACTATTCGTTCACAGATACCATTGTTGGGCGTAATACACGATCCTTTAAGATATATCCTTTTTGTAGTTCGCGTAAGACGATACCCGTTTCTTTTTCACTATCTTGTTCTTGCATAACAGCTTGGTGAATTGTTGGATCAAATTGCTCACCTTCAGCTTTAATCACTTGCAGACCTTCTTTTTCTGTTGCTTCAATTAAAGAGCGATACACCATTTCAATTCCTTTAATGATCGATGCAGTCTCTTCAGAAGTTGTCTCTACTTGTAAAGCACGTTCAAAATTATCAAGGACTGGTAATAGATCAGATAGTAAGCTTTGGGCGCGATACTTTTCAGCTGCCTCACGGTCTAACTGATTACGACGGCGCATATTATCGAAGTCAGCACGTAAACGTAGGTGACGATTTTCTTCGTCAGCCAGCTTTGCTTGCAGTTCAGCCAGCTTAGCCTCATACTGTTCTTCAATTGATAACTCTACTTCTTCCTGAACTTCTGTTTGCTCTACTTCCTCAGTTGTCGTTTCAGCTTGTACATCTTCTTGTACTAAATCTTTGTTTTCCGTTGTTTCCGTCACTTGAATCCTCCTCATTATCATTCACTACGATTCTTCATAAAGGCTTGTGTTAAATCCAAGCGCATTACGTCTAATAAAGCCACAACACGCTTATAATCCATACGTGTAGGGCCAATAATAGCAATGGCTCCCTGTTGATCATCACCAATAGAATAGGTAGTGGTAATGACACTGCAATTTTCCATTTCTAGTTGTTTATTTTCTGAGCCTATCCGAATATGAATACCTGATTCATTCGGATGGAAAAGTGACTGCACTTGGCTAGTCGTCTCCATCAAGTCCAAAATCATCCGGACTTTATTTAAGTCATGGAATTCTGGTTGGTTGAACATATTCGTTTTCCCACCATAGAAAATTTTACTTTCTGAATTATGCATTGTTGCTGTGATAAGTGCGCGAATAAAATCATCCGCTGACCGAACATGTTGCTGTAACACGGCTAGCACTTCAGCTTCAAGGCTTTTATGGAGATCTTCTAATGAAACTCCAATAAGGCGATCATTTAAGATATTCACCATTTTCTCTAAATCAGAAGCGGTAAAGTCAGGTGGTAGATTGAACATGCGGTTTTCTACATGCCCATTATTCGTCACGATAATCGCTACTGCTGTGTCGCTGGAAAGAGGGACAATTGAAAACCGTTTAACACGATGCCTTTGGACATCAGGTCCTAAAAGTATGGAAGTATACGATGTCAACTCTGATAAAATATTGGCTGACTTTCGGATAATATGCTCTACTTCTACTAGTCGATCATTAAAAATTGATTGAATTTGTTGAATGTCCTTAGAATTAATACCTTGAGGACTCAACAAATGATCTACATAAAATCTGTAACCCTTTTCCGAAGGCACTCGACCAGAGGAGGTATGCGTTTTTTCTAAAAAGCCTAATTCCTCTAAATCCGCCATTTCGTTTCGAATAGTGGCTGGACTAAATGTAATCCCTTGTTTTTTGGAGATTTGGCGAGAACCCACCGGCTGCGCAGACACAATAAAGTCGTCTACAATGACTTGCAATATCTGTAACTGCCGATTTGTTAGCATGATTATCACCTCTGTTAGCACTCAACTAAGAGGAGTGCTAATACTATTATTAAGTTATCAAATCCCACATTTTATGTCAACGATATCGCTCAATCTTCTAGCAAAAATTGTTGAAATACTTCATTGCCCACAAAACGTCCTTTTCTCGTCAAGCGTACCCCAAGCTCATCCTGTTCTAAAAGCCCCTTTGACACTAGATCTTTTATTACCACATCATAATGGGCAGACATAGGTGTTTTAAATTTCTCTTCATATATAGAGTGCATAACACCCTCTGTTTTTCTTAGCCCTAAAAACATTTGTTCTTCTCTTTTTTCCACTTGTGATACTTCATGTGCGTGGACAATTGGTAGCTCATTTGCTTCCACAGCTTCCATATACTTTTTTAATGGACCGTGATTGGAATAGCGTATACCTGCTAAATACCCATGAGCCCCTGCGCCAAACCCCGCATATTCATCATTATCCCAATAAATCTTGTTATGCTCTGAACGATACCCAGGCTTTGCAAAATTACTAATTTCGTATTGTTGAAGCCCATGTAAGGCCATTTGTTGCATCAGCACATCATACATATCCGCTTCTAAATCTTCTGTCGGTAAATACAGTTTCCCTTTAGCGTACTGATTATAAAAAATCGTTTTGGGTTCTACAATAAGAGAATAGGCAGAGAAATGTGGCAAATCAAGAGTAAAAGCTTTGGCTAATGAATCCTTCCATTGCGCCATTGTTTGCCCAGGTAAGCCATACATTAAATCAATGCTGATATTACGGAAGCCAATTTTCCTAGCCAAGGCGATTGTTTCATAGACATGATCATTACTATGAGTGCGTCCAATCTTCTGTAGCAATCCCTGGTCAAAAGATTGTACCCCCATGCTTAAACGATTGACACCACCGTCGAACAACACCTGCAATTTGGCTGCAGACAATTCATCTGGATTTGCCTCTGATGTAAATTCTGTCACACTATTCATTGGAATATACGTATGAATAGACGTTAGTAGTTTGTCCAATTGCTCAGGCGATAAAGCTGTCGGTGTTCCGCCACCAAGAAAAATCGTCTCGATGTTACGGAATTTTTCAGGATGTTTTTCTGTTGTCAGGGCCATTTCCTTTCCAAGCGCTTCTATATATTCATCCACTGGTTGATTTTTAAAATAAAATTTATTGAAATCACAATAATTACAGATTTGATGACAGAAAGGAATATGAATGTAAACACCTCGTGCCATAGCAATCCCTTCTTTCGCGTTAAGTCTTTTCCATTTCTACATTATAACGAATCGATAGAAGGAACGCTATGAAACCATTCAAGTGAGCTTACATATATTTTTCTCAAATGTTTTTCTACAAACAACAAACTAGTATGCCAAAGAAATTCCTCTAGCCTACTAGTTAACAAGTGTTTCTTACAAAGGTATTATCGAAATATATCTTATGCTTTTATCCCATTGAATAACGTCTCTATAATGAGCGTTGCTGCCGATTTTTTTGCAATAGTTCCTTCTTGAACCTGCTGCCACGTTGTAAACAGTAAAGAATAAAGTACATTTAGCATCCATTCACTATCCATATCCAGTCGCAAATAGCCTTTAGACTGCAATGATTTTATTGTGCGTCGAACAGGCTCTTTTAACTGATCCTCAGCTTTGATGACAGAAAGGAATATGAATGTAAACACCTCGTGCCATAGCAATCCCTTCTTTCGCGTTAAGTCTTTTCCATTTCTACATTATAACGAATCGATAGAAGGAACGCTATGAAACCATTCAAGTGAGCTTACATATATTTTTCTCAAATGTTTTTCTACAAACAACAAACTAGTATGCCAAAGAAATTCCTCTAGCCTACTAGTTAACAAGTGTTTCTTACAAAGGTATTATCGAAATATATCTTATGCTTTTATCCCATTGAATAACGTCTCTATAATGAGCGTTGCTGCCGATTTTTTTGCAATAGTTCCTTCTTGAACCTGCTGCCACGTTGTAAACAGTAAAGAATAAAGTACATTTAGCATCCATTCACTATCCATATCCAGTCGCAAATAGCCTTTAGACTGCAATGATTTTATTGTGCGTCGAACAGGCTCTTTTAACTGATCCTCAGCCGCCAATAATTCTGCATTGTAATTTAAAGAGCATTCATGCGCCAAAAAATAGATTTTATCTCCTAAAGGAATCAAAGCCTCAACAAGTTCCGGAATATATGCTTCATCCTCTTCTGCCACAACTATTTGACTCATTGTTTCATCTACAACTTGGACAGCCCTAAAACTGAGTTGAAGCATCAATTGCTCTCTGTTGTCAATGTAACGGTGTAGTGTGGCAATACCTACACCAGCATAACTAGCAATATCATTTAAAGAAGCAGTTGGATTTTCCACAAGGAGTTCTGTCGCTGCATCTAAAATAGCGTTACGTCTTGCTTCTTTGGTTGCTGATCTAGAATTCTTCATCAACTATCACTTCTTTCTAATCTAAAATAAACTAGATAGTTTTTACTATCATTTGCTACAATTGTAGACCACAGAAGGCACGATTTCAACCTTCCACAAATTTCTATGAGAGATAGAAATAAGCTACTCTTGCCTGTTGAAAGAGTAGCTTTTGATGTATTAAATTATTTTATTGATCATTTTGGACCCATACATCCTTCACATACCTTCCTTCTTGTTGAAGTTGATTGATCCATACATTAGCATCTTCTTCCCCTACCCCTTTTACTCTCCTGTAGGCAAGCAGTAATGCACTCTCAACCTCTGGCGCCATTTTACTACCATCTCCACATATAAAAATTTGTCCTTCACCTTCCATCATTTGAATAATAGTAGCGGCATGTTGGGTCATTAAATGCTGGACATACGTTTTGGGTGTCCCTTCTGTACGTGAAAAAGCAGTATGGAGCGTTACAACCCCTTCTTTTTCATATTGTTCAAGCTCTTTGCGATAGATAAAATCAGTATTATCTCTACAACCAAAATATAGATGTGCTTCACCCAGTTCAATTCCTTGCTGTTTCAGTGTGGAGCGTGCTTGTAAAAAGCCTCTAAACGGAGCAATCCCAGTCCCTGGTCCCACCATTATTAACGGGGTTGTAGGATCTTTTGGAAGATGAAAGCCAGAATCATTGGCACGGATAAACATGACGATTTCATCGCCAATATGACATTGAGCTAAATAATTTGAGGCCACCCCACGATACTCTCCTTGCCCACTCCAAGCGGGTTCATGTAAAACGCCAACAGTGATACTCAGCTGTTCAGAATTCACTTGAGGTGAACTGGATATAGAATAATATCTAGGTTTTAAGGCTGGAAGTAATGCTAAAAATCTTTCGAATGGAAAAGCACAAGCTTGATACTTTTCAAGTAAATCTAGCATGGAAATTCGTTTCTTTACTATCTCCTTCTTATATGCTTCCTCCTCTAATAAAGCCTCTAGTTCACGTTTATGTGGAGGACATTCTGTAAATGCTGCAAGTTGGCGGATTTGCAGTCGAGTTGCAGGGTTTTGAATGTCAACGCTGTGTGAAAGAACCTCATACAAACTAACTGGGTGACCTAATGGGAGATGAGCGTGTACATTAATAGCAGTAATGATCACTTGATCATTATCATTAAGTCCAAAACGCCGTAGCACTCGCTGCACTGTGGTTCTATTATTCCTCGGTAATACGCCCAAATGATCCCCCTCTTGATATGTTATACCATTAGGCAAGGATATCTCGATATGACGTGTACTACGTTTACTTTCCATACCTTGCAGTTCTTCATTTTTTACTACAGTCGCCAATGAAGCGCTATGCATGAAAGCTAAAGAAGTTGTCACTTCATCGCGAATTAATTGAATCGAAATATTCTCATGTTTTGGAAGCACATTTTCATGAATCATTAAGGGGTAAATCGTTTTTAGATCCAACCATAATTGAGCCCGCCAATCTTCCCACGTTTTCTCAAAATCTCCACTCGCATCAGCCTCACCACGTTTAGAAATTTTTGTAGCTCCTTTTAAAGAGAGCTGTTCATCAAGGAGTCTTGGAATTTTTTGATACGTCGTATTCCAATTTCGATCCCCATAACCAAAAACTGCAAAGTTAATGCCTTGAAGAGCCGTTGAATCAAGTTGATCTACCCATGTGAGAAACTTACGTGCATTTCTTGGAGGCTGCCCATTATAAGAAGAACTAATAATTAATACCGCTCCTTCTTTTGGTAAATTCCCACAATAATCATCAAGGGCAGCTACTTCTCCTTGAATACCATACAAACTAGCTTCATTAGCTAATTGTTGTGCAGCACCCTTTGCTGTTCCTAAATCGGAGCCATACAACACTAATAATGGATAGTTAGATTCTAAGGCTGGATTGGTCCCTCGATAATTCGACTTCTTTTCTTTATGAGAAACAGTGCTATCGTGATTTTTCTGTTGGCCACTAGATTGCTTTATTTTGCAGTGACGTGGCTTCACTTGTATTTTAAAATCATCTGGTTTTATCGTTAATGTTTGCTGAATTTTTAATTGATAATTAGTAAAATCAATTAGGTCGAAATGTTGAAGGATCATGCCTAAAACTAATGTGGCTTCGTGTAAAGCAAATTGCATTCCAATGCAAGCACGCTGACCATTACCAAATGGTTTAAAGGCATGTAACGGTACTTTGCCTTAATCTTCAAAACGTTCAGGTCGAAATAAATTTGCATCTTCTCCCCAAGCATCTTTATCTCGATGTAGTTGGGGTAAAAGAATGTCTATATTTTCCCCTTTTCTGATTGGATACTGTCCCCCAATTACTGTGTCTTCTTTAGCATAGAGTGTAAAGCCTGGAGCAGTTGGCCATAAACGCAATGACTCATTTAAAATCATACGAATATAGGTTAACTTTAGTACTTCCTCATATTTCGGCGCATCACCAGTAATAACCTGATCCACTTCTTCATAGGCCCTTTTTAATACGTCTGGATGCTTCAACAAAAAATAAAGCGCAAAGGACAGTAGGCCACTTGTCGTTTCGTGGCCAGCTATGAGGAAGGTAATGATCTGATAACGAATATTTTCATCATCTAGCGTCTCCCCTGTTTCAGGATCTCGTTCATGCAGCATGCGGGCAAGTAAATCCACCTCATCTTGCTTTCCTCTTGCTTTACGTTCTTTAATAATGGCATCTACTAATGAAAACATTGTTTGAATATCTTCTTGAAACTGTCGTCTTTTTCCAATCATTAAAAACTCTTGGATTTTTAAGCGTGAGCTTTTCATCATCGCTTCATTTAATGCACGAACCATACTCATAATAAAAGGACTAAGTGTTTCTTTATAAAAGCTATTAAAACGATAATTAAATCCGCTGAGTCCTATGGTGTCTAACGTAAGGCGTGTCATGTCGTCTGAAACATCGATTTCTTCTTGAGGATTTAATCTGGCCCATTTTTGGATAAGTTGTGTAGCAATATCGGTCATCATATCATGATAGCCCTTCATCGCTTGCTTACTAAAAGTCGGAAGTAAAATATTGTGCGCCTTCTGCCAGTTAGGTTCAGTCGTTCTACTAGTAAATAAGCCGTCACCACTAAAAGCACGAACATTTTCAAGCTCATTATAAATTTGTTTATCAAAACGCCTAACATCACAAACTTCAGCTACTAATTCATGTCCTGAAATCACCAAACCTGAATAACCTGGTATCTCTAAACGGTAAATAGGTCCATACGCTTCAGCTAGCTTACAAAGTGAGAGTGTGGGCTGCTCTTTATCAATTAAAGGTAAATTTCCAAGTGGACCAAACATTTTAGGGCGTGGAACATATCCTGTGTTTACCATCATAAACCCCTTCTTTCTCATTTATTAAATTGATAGATTTTACTATCAATTGATAAAATAATATATCAATCATTCAATGCATTCAACATTTTATGTAATATGAAAAGGATAAAATGCCATTTTTATGAACAAACTGTGAATAGAGTTGAGAAGAGAAAGACAAAAAAGCCCGATTCCCCCCAATAGTTAAGGGAAAAATCGAGCACTTGAAATAATATACTTCATGTATAACAAACGATTCCGACGACTATGCCTAAAAGCACCAATAAATAAGGCTGTATTTTCCATCGAATTAAACACCATAAAAAGACAGCCACTATGAAAATATCTAACGTGCTGAGGATGGTTTGTGTTACAACGGGATGTACAAAAGCAGCGGCTAGAATGCCAACGACCGCCGCATTTGCGCCTGCCATCGCACCTCTAAGACGTGCAATACGGCTTAGGCTAATCCAAAATGGTAGCGCTCCAACCACTAGCAAAAACGCTGGTAAAAATATTGCGAAAGTAGCAATAATCGCTCCTGGAACGCCAGCAATGACCATACCAATATATGCAGCAAATGTAAATAAAGGTCCCGGAACTGCCTGTGTCATACCGTAGCCAGCTAAAAAATCTGAAGTACTTATTTGACCACTTTGAACAAATTGTGTTTCCAGTAAAGGTAAAACAACGTGACCGCCACCGAATACTAAGGCACCTGCAAGATAAAACTTCTCCATCATGGAAATCCAC
This sequence comes from Lysinibacillus sp. G01H, assembly GCF_028872195.1. Lineage (NCBI taxonomy): Bacteria > Bacillati > Bacillota > Bacilli > Caryophanales > Bacillaceae > Lysinibacillus > Lysinibacillus sp. G01H. Next base: position 3,092,430 of record NZ_CP118397.1, read on the forward strand.
TCATGCTGCCATAAGGCGGCTAATATAGGTAATCCTAGGAGCAGCATGAAAAAAAGTACTAGTAAAACAATACCCGTGGTTTTTGAAATAGGTATATGAACTAATTTTGAGGTATTACTCGCGTCACTTTTTTTCAGAAGTTGAAAGCCTAAACAAGCAGCAATCAATATTGCTACGATTTGAGCAAATGGATTTAGCCAGGTCAATACTGTTATCAATGTCAATATAGCAATCAACCAGTGCCATTTTGTCGAGAGTAATTTTTTGCTCATATCAAAAATAGCATGAGCGATAATCGCCACTGCTACTAACTTCAAACCATGAATCCAATCCATCTTAAACTCTGTATACTTGGAGAAATAGGCAAAAATTATAAGTATCAGAACAGATGGTAAGGTAAAACCAAGAAATGATAGAAAGCTTCCTAATACTCCTCCTCTAAGTAAGCCAACCCCCATCCCCACCTGACTAGATGCAGGACCAGGCAAAAATTGACTTAACATAACGAGTTGACCATAATCATGTGCAGAAAGCCATTTACGCTTCTGTACATATTCCTGTTGAAAATAACCTAGATGAGCTGTTGGGCCTCCGAATGAGGTACAGCCTAATTTTAAAGCAACAAAAAAAATCTCCCAAAGCCTTCGCAAACTCTCAACTACTTTCCATATCTTTTATTTCATTTTACACGGAAAGCAGTTTTTTTTTAGATTAAGAGTTTGTAAAATTTACTTCATTATTCATTTTTCTTTATTTTAATTGCAGAACCTACTTTACTACCCTCTTTATTGATTGGAATTAAAGTGTAATTTTTTTCTGTTAGATAGAGTGCATCTACACGACTTCCCCACCTTGTACCCTCTTTATTTAATGGATAGGGTGTGGCAAAAGCCCATGATTGTCCAGATTTTGATTGGATTTTAAAGTGTAACGCATCATTGACAACACTTTCCTCAGCATGAAAATAAATGGTTGTGGAAATAGGTGTGGAGACAACTTTGTCAATGGTTATTTCCTGCTGATCAACATGCTTTACTTTTTTATCAATAGAAAAGATTTCACGATCTTGTTGTAATTGCTCTTGTGAAGCATCTACCTGAAATTCCCATGGCTTCTCAATTGGTGTTTCAACATTCCAATCTTTATAACGAATAACTAATTCTAATTGTTCATCAGTCGGAAAATCATCCATTTTAATACTATTGTATATTGTATAGACGTTGGCAGACTTTGCTATGGACTGTCCTCCATTACGAACCATATAATCTTGACCATTGACGAGAATTTGCGGAAAGAAAAATACTTGATGGTCTGGTTTAAACTCTTTTCCAGGTTCGAAAGTTGCATTCAGTAAAATTTGATTGTCATCTATAATCACTTCATTTAATGTTAGCCGTCCTAAGCTATTGCTAGCTGTTTTCCCTACATCCGTTTTATAGGCTTCAAAATTCACATCCTGATCCCACCACAAATACAGCGTCGATCCACTAGCAATCATTAATAAAAGGATCACAATAATAAGCCATTTCTTACTTCTCCGATTTTCCTTATCCAAATCCACAACTCGAATCATATCATTGGACAACCGTACACCTCATTTTTTATAAAAATCATTATGGTTCATTGTAGTGCTCAATCATGCATTATATAACCTTCTATGTTGAAGATTCATTATGTATAAAAGGATATTACATCCCTTTATGTAGATGACGAACTTTATTGATTTCACGCATTAAATAGTCCACAAAGAGATCATCTCTTACTAGCCATGCTTGATTATTTCGCTTTAAAAACCACTCTGCTTCATTAAAGCCCGCAAAGGATTGTGTCATTGGCATGTTATTTTTTTCAATTATCCAATCAACCTCATCGTTTGAATAGAGCATAAACATTTCATCTTGCTGATTTTTATAGAAAGTCCCAAACGTAGACCCTTTTATGTTATAACGATTTCTTTTTGCATCCTCTGGAATAGGCTCTATATGGAATGTTGCCACTACATACTGCTTGTAAGCTTCCTCTGTTAATGAGCAGCCAGCAGCCTTTTGATGTCCACCTCCACCATATTTGGCGGCAATAGCTGACACATCAATATGATCATGGATTGTTCGAAAGGATATCTTTTTACTGCCCATATTGATCATCGCAATATAATCAAGATGCGGATTTTCCTTTCCCAATTCATTACCAAGCTCAGAAAGATAGGATTCTGCATAGACAACCCCAGCACAGTATTCACCCAAAGTGGTTTGAATAAGCTCCCGTTTCTTACGCCGAATGTAACGTTCTGTTTTTTCTTCTTCCATGCTTAAAATTTTCTTTTCAAAATCATCGAAGTCAAAGTGATCACTTGTTTTTAAACGCTCGACCATTTTCTCTTCAAATTCTTCAATCGACACTAGAAAAAAGAGTGCATTTAATCTTTGCGCTTGTAAATTGCCGTTCTTTTCCCATTCCCATGTATCGTATTGTCTTACTAACTCTACAAATTCAGAAACGGCTTCTGTTTTTTCTAATAGACCATGGATAACCAGGTATTGATAATATAAAGAAGTAGCTGACGTTAAAAAGCCTTGCTCATCCTCAATTAATACCTTTCCCCACTCATATTGATTGAAATGAAGTGCTGTCTTATGATGATCCAACAATTGCACATTACCAGTCGTCTGATAATAATCATGAATCCTTTTTTCATTCTCTTCATTTGGAGAAAGGTCAGTAATAAACAAAAATGTTTTCTGTTGATCATTCTCCAAAAAGAATTCGATTTCGCGATCAAGTGCTGTAATGGAATTGTAGCGTATTTTCACCTTATCGTTAAAAGCAAGCTTGGCTAAAATCCCACACCCTACTCCGTCTAGATCATTATGTGATAATAATTTATACATGTTCTCACCTCCACTGTAGTATGGTTATTTTTTCAGTATTCAAACAGATAATGACGTTCAATACGTAACAACATTGATATTGTTTTCCAGATAACATACATTAAAATCATACATCTTAAGGGTGAAAGAGAGGACACAGTGAGTGAAAAGGAAACTAGTTTATAGTGGAATCGGATTTATCTGATCTTTGCATTAGCATTTTCAGCTTATTTAATAAGTCTAATGTAATGTGAGTTAAGGATTAATTCATCTACCTGTTCCGTTGTTACAACGAATTTTTCTCCCAATGTACCTCCACTCCCCCTTTTAAAATTCTCCTTCATCTGATTCACCCATTATGATTACATCCAATTGGAATTGGTCATATTGGCTTCTTGTCATAAGGAACTCAGATATATAATTTTTATTCTTTTTTATTTCTTTAAACTTATCTTCCGCTTCTTTTTTAGAATTAAAAGATAATAGAGGCTCTCTATCTGTGTCCAAATCAATATAGGTAATTACATATTCTTCATCATTAGAAGGTGTTTTCACATAAAGCCCTCCCTTTACCCTTAATGGTTTTTAACTACTTATGATTTGAAGCGGTAAGCCGTATCATGATGTTTAGAAAAATAATCAAGCATTTGACTATGACTAATATTTTCGAACACTTCTTCTTTTCCATCTTTTTCTTCTTGGATAACCACTTGATAAGACCTCACAAACTCACCAAACACTTCATTTTATTCAATAATATTACATCTACTATTAGAAAAAATTTAGTTGCTTGGAACACATTTAAAAGTTATACAAAAGCTTTACTAACTTATCGAAATCCTTATCATCAAATGTTACAAATTCTTTTTCTAATATCGACAGTGCTTGTTGTACCGCTTCACCTTCGTTAATATCTAATGTTACACCTATTTAGTAGAACAGAATATACTTCGTAGTATAAAAGAAAATAAAATAATCGGTATTTTTATGGTAATTATATATTTTTATTGTTAGAATTTTCTATGAATGGTTTTAATATATCAACCGTTCCCGAAATATCAGAAAAGAAAGGGGGTCTTAAATGAAAAAATCAGTCCTACTTAGAGTATTGGCATTTATAGCCGTATTGCTTATCCTTTTTTCAGATGGGATACAAACCTATGATTTTCTTATCCTATTGTTTGCTGTTTTCTTTATAGGTGTTCCGTGGTACAAATTTTTCAAAAAGTAAATTTAAATTTAGGAAGGTTAGTAAATGAAGAAAAAATTAATCTTCTTTGTAATGGTTATGTTTTTAGCATTTCAACCCCTATCTGTAAATTTAGGTGCTTTAGCTAAAGAAAAAAATGAAACTACTGACACTACTGATTGTAATAGTTGCTCACAACAAGCACCTTTGCAAATTGAAAAGAATGGTTTCCTTAATGACTCAGTAGTTGTAAATGAAGTGAAACAGGATTTAGATATTGCAGAGAATTTCACACATAGTGAATACAGTAGAGAAGACTTTGATTGGCAAAATACTGAGTATATGGATTACGTTAAAAATAAAGATGGATTAATGATTCCTTATAAAAAGAACAATGAAAGTTTTGATATACGATTACTGACTACTTATGATAAAACAACTGGTGAAGTTGGTGAATTTATCATAATGAAATCAACTCTAGATGTAGAGAATAATGAAATCAATGTTACTTATGCAACATTGAATAATGAAGACATGCTTGGTATGACTATTGAAGCAAGTACAAATAAAGTAATTGATAAACAAGTATATTTCGATGAAAACTCAGAAGTTTCCCTTTTATCAACTAACAGTGCTAAAGCAGGTTATTGGAGTGATTCATGGGAATGCTTAAAAAACTATTGGTATGATGCACCTGAACTGACAAAACAAATATGTAGTGCTGCGTGTGCGTCAGTAATATTTGGTGGAAATGTTGTAGGTGCTGTCGCTTGTGCTAGTTGTTTAGGTTCTCATGTTATGGTATGTCTAATCCATTAATAGTTAATTAAAAATCCCCTTCTATAGACGTTTAAAACGTACTTAGAGGGGATTTTTATATAGAGGACTTACTGGAAGTCACCCCATATGGTACTATATTATTCCGCATGTTCTTTCATTAATTTATCAAGTGCTTTACCATAAGCATCTTTGTTTTCCTTACTTAACTCATAAAGTGCGCTTCTCCATCATCGTACCGTTTTTATTGGGGATGCTGCGCATGCTGTTACACCCGACATGGGGCAAGGGGCATGTCAAGCAATCGAAGATGCCCGAATATTAGCAGAATATCTTAATAAGTATGAAAATATCACTCAAGCATTTGCCAACTACAATGCCCATCGAAAAGAAAAAGTAAATACAATCTCTAAGCAATCATGGAATATTGGCAAAATGGCTCAGATGAATAATCGTTTTTTAATTAGCCTAAGAAATAAGTTATTAAAATTAACACCTCCAGTAATGATTCAAAAACAAGCACATCATGTCTATAATTTTGAAACCACAAAATAAACCAACTATAACAAAACGCTTAAAATCTGCATTTTCTTTGTGCAGATTTTTTCTTTTAACTAGGCAAATAGATAAAAAGTAATAGTGCTTAAAGTTTTTCTTATAATAATATTATCGTCCTTTTTCATCTCAAGATATTTCTTTAAGAATTAAGCCGCATTAACATAGTTAGAATTTGTAAATAAAACTTAGATTTTTCAGAAATGTCTATAAATATTTTTTCAGTAAAATATAATCACCATCTCTGCTAAAATATGCTATTATACTTTTAGTATAATGTCCTATTTTTATTAAAGTAAAAATAGAGGAAATATGAACTATAAAAAGGATGATGAATATGCAAAATATCCAACAATTATTCCAGAGCGAAGATGGAAATATCCAACAAAGAGAGAATTTTTTGTCCCTATTAGAGAAAATTGTTTCCTCATTAGATGAATTAAAGAACCCAAATAAGACAACTCTTGGTCCAATGAAAGAGCGATCGGCTAATTTTTATCAAGAGCTTATGCAAGAGCATCAAGTGCCAACAACTGGGATTGGACTAGATCAAGTTGTACAAGAATTGACACATTTAATGCAAGGACACCCTTATCATACACGTAACTTTGTAACAAATGTTTTACCAATGGCAAGTATTCCTGGAGTGTTAGGACAGTTTACAAATGCACTATTAAATGGCAATAATTTATGGGATGTTTATGGCCCTGCTGCTGCTGAGTGTGAGGTTAAAGTAGTAGCAATGATGTCTAAATTAGTGGGCTATGACTATACAAAAAGTTTTGGCTATACAACGTGGGGTGGACAAGGTGCTGTTTTCAGTGGACTTCGTCTTGCCATTGCAAAACAATTCCCTCAAGCAAAAGAAGATGGTGTTCCTACTAATTTATATTGCTTTGCTTCAGAGAATGCCCATTACAGTCTTTTAAAATCAGTAGAAGCAGTGGGTATCGGCAGTAAACATTTAGTGCGGGTAAAAGCGGGTAAAGATCATTCGATGGATGTGGAAGACTTACGTGTACGTATGACAGAAGTCATCGAAAATGGCGGTATTCCTGTTTATGTAGTAGCGACAACAGGTGCTACTGATCAATTTGGTATTGATGATATCCAAGCCATCAAAGAAGTCACAACAACCCTTGAGAAGAAATACAACTTACAACCAGTACATATTCATGCTGATTCGGCTTTAGGTGGTTTTTATGCCTTCTTCAATGATTATGATTATAATAAAAATCCACTCCAATTCGAGGCAGAGGTTTTACAAGGATTAGCACAAATCCATGAACTTATGCAGCATTTAGCCATTGCGGATAGCCTTTGCTTTGACTTCCAAAAGCTTGGTCAAACTCCTTATTTAACTAGTCTGTTCTTAATTAAGGAAGGTAAAAGTTTACAGCTACTAGATATTGAGGACTTTGATACGCCATATGTAGGCAATCGTGGTTATGGCTCTTATCATACTGGCTATACATTAGAATGCTCTCGTATGGGTAGCTCCATTGCAATTTTTGCTGCATTGCAGGCATTCGGTAAGGAAGGCTATCAACAGCTATTAGCTAATTATGTACGTGTGAACTTAGCATTCCGTGCTCAATTAGCTGAGAAAACACCAATGCTACAGGTGGTTAATGAATCCAATATTGGGCCAGTCACAGCGTTCCGTTTATATCCAGACGGCATGAATTGGCAAGCTGAACAAGCTGGTCACTATACACAAGACCAAATAGAACACATAAACGGTATCAATGCTTCATTCTTTGAAATTATTGGAGAAGGTCGAGACGAAGTATTCTTTGGTGACACAACGCGCGTTTGCACGGTTAGTACTAGTGATACCACACAGCAAGTACCAGTTGCAGCGGCAAAGTTTTTCTCTATCTCACCTTATACAGAGTTAGAACATATCTCTAATATGATTCATTTCTTACAGCAAAAGCTTAAAGTACTGGAGGCGTCACACATTGCGTATCGTCAGTAAATTTAAGAGTTCTTTACTCTACAAATATATTGCCAGTTTCACCATTCCAATAGCGATTATTTCCTTGCTCTTTAGTATTGTGTTATTTGCCGTTTCTTACCGCATTATTGACAATTTTGTTATTAAACAATTTGAATCTACTTTAGAGATTACATCGACCACGATTTTTGAAGATATTGAGAAAAATGATGTAAAAGCAGCGGATAATGGTAGCCCTGATAAATACAAAAAGCTTTTGGATCAATTGAATGCAACGGTTAAAAAATATGATGTAGAAAACGCCTATGTCCTTTCTAAAGCAAACGGTAAGGAGCATATCGTCGCACTAAGTAATACCGACAATCATCAGCAAGATTATGTATTTAGTGAAAAAATGCATGAAGCCGTAGCATCTGGCAACACACAAACAAGCGATATTTACAAGGATGAGTATGGTATCCATAAATCCATTTTTATCCCATTTAAAGATACAGATATTATTTTCGGCTTAGATATGGATGCTTCCTTCATTTCTAAGCTACAAACGGAAACACTTTGGATTTGTATTATTTTAACGATTGTCTTTGTAATTTTTGGTATAATCGTTGCTTACTTTATTAGTGTGGGCATTACGAAGCCAATTAAAAAAATGACGCGCTATGTTGGTCAAGTTGCACAGGGTGATTTAGCTGTCGAACCACTTCAAATAAAAGGTTCCAATGAAATCGCCCAGCTTTCATCAGGCATTGAAAACATGACGGAAGATTTGCGTTCGTTAATTACACAAATCGCTCAAAATGCTGAACAAGTGGCCGCAATGTCGGAGGAATTAACAGCAAGCTCCGAACAGACAAGTGCATCCATTCAGCAAATTACCTCTTCTATGCAAGAGGTGGCAGCGGGTTCAGAAAAGCAAACCTCTTCGATAGAAGAAGTGGATAGTCATATTACAACCATCTCTAACAAAATGTCAGAGGTAGTGACAAGTGTAACCGATGTTACAGATAAGGCATTCCAAGCATCTGCTATATCAGAAAAGGGCAACACTACCATACAAGATGCTACTGAAAAAATGGCCGTAACATCTCAGGCTATTCAAGAGTCAGCAGCTGTAGTAGAACGTTTAAGCACATATACAAATGAAATTGGGGATATTGTGACATTGATTACCCAAATTACGGATCAAACGAATTTGCTTGCATTAAATGCTTCGATTGAGGCAGCTCGTGCAGGTGAACACGGTAAAGGCTTTGCTGTTGTGGCGGAGGAAGTCCGTAAATTAGCCGATCAATCTTTAGAGGCTACTAACAGTATCCGTACACGTATTGAAACGATTAAAGAGGAATCTGCACAAGCTGTCAAATCAATGGCTATCAGTAGCAGTAATCTTGCCGAAAGCTCAACAACATTCAATGCATCTGGCGAGGCATTTGCTGATATCTATGCCCACGTCACAGCACTTACAAAGGAAATGGACCATGTCAATAACGTGATGTCCAATATCAATGAAGGTGTTAGCAGTATCGCTAGTTCCGTTGAACAAGTGGGAGTTGTAGCTGTACAAGCTTCAGGCAATATTCAAAACGTAGCAGCTGCCTCTGAGGAGCAATCTGCAAGTATCGAAGAAATAACAGCTTCCTCTAATAACTTAGCTGAAATGGCTCAACAGCTCCGCAATATCATTCAAAAATTCCAGTTATAAAATATAACAAATCCGCTATGCCCATTTTCGGCATAGCGGATTCTTCTTTCTAAACTCTCCTACCAAAATGGTAAAGGTTTAGGCAATAATACTTTTCACAACTTTTGAAATAACGGCACCTTCAGCCTGACCTGTCAGCAATGGTTTTGCAATTTTCATGGCCTCTCCCATGTTCATTCCTTTTCCAACACCCGCTGCCACTAATTTGTCTGCAATTTCTTCTTCTGATAATTGCTTTGGTAAAAAGGATTTCAAAAGTGTCAATTTGGCTTCCTCTTTTTCAATTAGGTCTTCTCGCCCAGCCGTTTGTGCTCCTTCTAAAGCCTGATTTGTTTGTTTGACCTCTCGATTAATAATAGCCATTTCTTCCTCAGCTGTTAAAGCCTCTCCCTTTTCTTTTTCAGCTGAATCTAATGCTGATTTTAAAAGAGATAATACACCCTTCGCTAATGTATCTTTTTCTCTCATTGCCGTTTTTAATTGTTCAAATACTTCTGTTTTTAACAATGATCTCACTCCTTCTAACCGTCTATATCAAAAAAATTATATCATAAAAATCACCAAGGTTTATAGTTCGTTGCGTCTGCTAACTTTACTTTATAGTGTAATATTCCCTTTAACTCGCCTTCATAAGTAAAAATGCCTTGCTGAATTAATTGGCGTAGACGATAGTCAATCCATTCAACCTCTCTCAATTCTTCCATATGCCCCAGCACCTCTCCAATTAACCTAGCGGCCACTTGGTAATGAGTTTCCTCTTGTTCTTCCTGTAAACGTTTAGCACAGGCAATGATCAAGTCATCCTCTCTATCTTCATTATGATTGCCCCAGAGTTCATGATATTTCCATGTATGTATGCAATCGTAATCATCCATTAACAGATTTAGCCCTTCTTTGCATAGGGAGTGCCTCAATGCTTCTTTTAATGGCCTTCCTTGGAAGTGTTCATAAAAGTAAATCCTCTGTTCTGACCTCTCCAGTCGATCTTGGATAATGATCCTCTGCTAACTGTGGTAAAGTATATAACTCATGAAATAACTGAAAAGTATCCAATACATAGATAGCATTTGTTTTCTGTTCGAGCATCGCCAAAACGAGTCGAAGTCCTATTTGCTCATGAGCATTTTGACAAGTCCAAATCATTATAGCCTGATGAGGGGGGGATATTTTTAATTTTCTCTATTGCTTCCTTCATCTCCCGCTCACATATAATCAATCCATCGTCTTCTATTGTATAGCGCTGTTCCAACCATTGATAACGTGCTTCAATCCCGTCCCATGTATGTACATTTTTCAAAGGACCAACAGAAAAATTACCTGGCACAACAATGATTTCCTCGGACTTAGCATAGTCAGGATTACGAAAGGCTGCTTTCAAGTTCCCCCCAGGTGAATGACCGAATACAATATGCACCGTTTGTACCTTTGAAGGATCCCGCTCCTCAGCCTGCTGTAATAAAAACTGTAACATGCTGTCTCTTGACTGTTCATTTATTAAAGTTAAAAGAAGCATCGACTTCGCATCAGCTTCACTCAATCGTTGTATTGACTGTTTTAGTTGGTTGATCTTCTCCATCATCTGTACTCCTTTATTTAAAAACACCTAACCTTATCATACCTTTTTATTACCTCAAATTGCTAATTTAGTTAGTTTTATAAAATGATAGGTTATTACTATTGCTAGTGAATTCTTTAATCTAGTGGGAGGTTCACTTTTCTTACTCTTTGGAGCGGGGGCTAACTTCTTTTGAGCGGCTTTCTCACTATTTGGAGCAGGCCAATGTATGAACTATTTTCTTCAGAGCTAAAAACACTCATTTTCCTATAAAAAAACATACTACCCGTAGTAGCCCAACTACGATGGTAGTATGTTACTTAATCAACATTCGTTAAAAATATCTTTCCTTTTTTATTTCCCTCAACAGCATAAATTGCCTTATGGATATCCAATAATGGAAAATGAGCATGTACATTCATCATTTTTAAGGAGCCATCCTGTACAAGGTGTATAAGTTGTTGCATCGTTTGTTGCCATTTTTCAATTGACGTCTGATGTTGCCAATGGCGTAAATGAAACATCCTTGCCTGTACCTTTGCTTCCTTCACAATGTATGTCCAATTTACCTGAATACCCGATAAAAGACCAATAGCTAAAAATATACCCTCAGGCTTTACGCAGAAGGCAAGCTGATTGCCTGCCTCTCCACCAATCGAATCAATTGCTGCATCTGCTCCCTTACCATTTGTTAATGCCATAACCGTTTCGTAAAGTGGCATTTGAGAGGTATCAATGACAAAAGCTGCCCCAAGTTGCAGTAATTCTTCAGTATGCTGATTACTTCGTGTCACAGCAATAAGTTGATAGCCTAGCAATTTCGCAAGTTGAGCATAGAGATGTCCAATGGCAGAACCACAAGCATTTACTAATAAGACATCGTTTGATTGTAAATTAAGTACCTCTGAGCATGTTACGAAGGCTGTAATTGGATTAATATACATTTGTGCTGCTGTAAAATCATCCATAGTGTCAGGAATAGTCACTGCAAAATCTACTTGCGTTTTCACTACTTCCTGCCAAGTTCCCTCTCCCCGTAACGGTAATACGCGCTGACCAATAATCTTCGGTGAAACAAGCGGTCCTACATCTTCTATTATTCCTACTCCCTCATAGCCAGGTATAGTTGGTAAAGTGATTCTATGAGCATATTTCCCCCATATTGGGATTAAATCTGAGGGATTAATCGGTCTGGCTAGCATGCGAACTAGAATTTCTTTACCTTGAGGAGGCTCGATTGTTTTATTCTCTAACCTTATTACCTCTTGCGGATTTCCAAATTCATAAATTTTTAGGCATTTTGCTTTCAACGATTCTAGCTCCTTTATTCATTCCGTATAAAACAACATCATACCAGGAGCATCTATTTCACGTTCTTTAAATCCAAGCTTCTGATAGAAAGGTTGTTTACCTTTAGCACAAAATAATTGAACCCATTTTATATTTTCTTTCTGACATTGCTCTAAAAGAGCATCCATCACCATTGTGCCAACACCTTTTCGTTGATAATCAGGGTGCACCATCACATCACAGATAAATGTTTGATAGATACCATCAGAGATAATACGTCCATAACCAATTAGATTTTCTTCATCATATATAGATGTACTGAACCAGCTATTACAAATAGCCTTGTATAATTGTTCATACGTATACAGCCCTTTTGCATTCCAACCAGTTGTTTGGTGCAATGCTTTATACGAGTCTATCGTCGGATTTGTTTCTTTGATTATATACATATAACACCCTCCTTATTTTGAATAAATATACAAAATAACATATATTTAATCAACGATAAGTTTATGATGTCAAAGTTGCAGAAGCGTTAATTGACCTTCTTCATCCATATTTAATTGTAAAGCTTCATCTATTTCAATACTAATCGGGCTGATTACTGCTTTCTTATCAGAAAAATACCAAAGACGTCCACTCGGTCCTAAAAGGATATTGGCTCCGTCTTCATAGTTCCCTAGAAAATTAAGGCTATCTAGTTGAATTTCCTTGTTAGCTATAGGATTAATAGCATACTCCTTTAACTTTTCAGCAATTGTTTGAATGTCATCTGACGTTAAATTGATTTCTCCAATATGTAACACTTGCTCTACAGAAAAATTAACCTCAGCATGTTTTGGATTTATTTCCTGTCTTGCAATAAGCTCCACTATATTGCCTTCAGGATCGTAGAAATAGCATGCATATGCTTTTAAAAATTCAAAATAGACTTCATCCTGCCCCTCTGAATCCAGCAAGCCTACATGCTCATTTGCCCAAATCTTTGCCTGTTGAAATAAGTTACTAGGAATATTTAATGCAAAATGATACTGCTTTGGCATTTTAGAAGGAATCTTCTCAAACGTCATCCTGCTTTCCCCCACGACTATTGTAAAATAATCAGCTGTTCTTTCTAACAAAGTAAAGCCTAACAGTTCAACATAAAACTGCTCCATTTTTTGCATATCATGGACATATAATTTTACCTTCGTAATCTTCATCTTTAAACACCCCTTTACACCCCCTACTATACAAGCAGCTGATAAGAATGGCTTCATGCAAAAGAATGAAGTTTACTTTCGTGCAGTTAAAGCAGCTCTCGGTCTCCCCTGCTATTTGGCTGCGATATCACGAGTAATTCTACATCTTCTTGTGAATCGTTTCGCATTTGATGTGGTACATTTGGAGGTACTTCAATTCCCTCATGTTGCTTTAACTCAATTCTTTGGTCATTCATTTCGATTGTAGCGGTGCCTGAAAGAACAAAGAAAAACTGCTGTGCATGATGGTGATAATGATTTACCTCAGCTGTTTGAGCAGGCATCCTCTCATGTATCACACTAAGCTCCCTATTTTGTACAAGATGCCAGCCATCACACTGTGCTCCCCATTGATAGTGTTGTGCTAATGCTTTGTTAATTTTCATTATTACACTTCCTTTCCTGCTTTAGAGGAGGGATATCCATCATTCTTGTTAATTTCCCTCATTCAATAAATTCAGCTAAGCTAATTTTCCTTTTTTGAAAATCTGCACGGATATCCTGTAACTCGGCTTCTAACTTTAAGGCACCTGCTTCAACTCCCCTATAAATTACTAGCGGGGGCTGTTCTAAAGCCTTTCTCGCTTGTGAATAATCATAAGATAATAATTTTTTTAGCAACAATAATGTCTTTAGTTTATCTTCTCCTTCCCCAGTAATAGTTAATTCAATGTACGCTATAGAACTTTCTTCAGGCAACATTTCTTCTAAACCAGGTGGAATCAGTACACTTTCAAGGAACAAAATTAAATTGTCATAAGCCATTGAAAAATGCCAACTGCCTGTCCCATGAGGAGCGGTAAAAACAGCTGTATCCCCTCTTGATAGATCCAGACAATAGGGATCGCCTTCATCTGTTGCGATGACTAAATAATCATGTGGCCAATCCACAATCACCTCTTCTGTCACCGGATTATAATTATAGCCCTCCTGCCCTCGTTTTAAATCTCTTGCGCTATAGATCATTAGATTAATATAATCACCTGTAGCCCATGTGACCCTTTCAACAACATAATGTCTCAAAAAATAAACATACTCTGCTGGCAATGACCACCCACCATCCACAAATTGGCTAATATCCTCTTCTGATTGATGAGAAAAAACCATGGGATAGGCTGACTCCCGCTCCTGAATCTCATCGATAAAATCACGCATTTGCTCTAATACTGCATCGAGTTTCTTTTCTATATCTTTCAATGGAATTCTCTCCTTTTAATGACCAAGTGTCTTTCTTGCATTTTAACATACCCCATTATTAACCAAATAAGGGGAACATGTTATAATCATTAAAATAGACTGATAGTAGGCATAACGTGAACAAAAATAACGGATGGGAGCGATCTGTCATGCAACATATGAATGAACAGACAATACAGCAAGCCAACACGGAATTTTTGAAAGCACTTCGCTATTTAGATTATGGTAAGGTAACACAAGGGGAAGCATGTCTCAAACAAGCCACTCATTTAGCAAATCTGCTGAATGACCATATCACATTTATTCGTGCTGCCATTTGTTATGGAGAGTTGCTATGGCACGCTGAAAAATATGATGCCTCCGATCATTGGTTACAGCTGGCACTTGATCGATGGACTGTAGTACAGCAGGATATAAATGACTTACTAGATGTGGATGTGCAACGAGCTCGATCCCTACTAAACCACCGACGACATCCATTATAAGGAGCAAGCAATCTTGAAATTACTTATTAGACGTCCAGAACAATCGGAAATCCAGACGTTACACGAATTCTTTGATCTTGTCATTCGGGATACTTATAAAAAAGAAGGAATTGCAGAGCTAGTGGACGATCAACAGCATGAATGGGAAACGAAAAAACAGTACGTAGCAATGGACTTAGAGAGCCAGGGCGAAAAAAGATTTTTCTGGTTAGCTTTGAATGAAGAAACCAATGAAATAATAGGCACTATCGAATGTGGTCAAGCCAACGAAATCATCCAACAAACGATCAAAGAGAATCTATTCAATTGTCTAGAAATCGGTACCGTTTTTGTTCATCCTGACTATCAAAATCGTGGGATTGGCACCGTGCTACTGCAAAAAATGCTCCTGACGTTAGAAAATCGAAGGGTTCCTAGTTTTTGTTTAGATAGTGGATATAAACAAGCGCAAATGGTCTGGCAGAAGAAATTTGGACAGCCTGATATTGTCCTTGAAAACTATTGGGGAACAAATAATCACCATATGATATGGAAGCGAACACTACCATTCCGATTATAGAAGGAAAAAATGCTCTATCAGATAACACAAAATCTCTATGTAAATAACAAATCATTAGTCAATAACATGCTTTATGCATACAATATAAAACACTTTCCAAAAGATTTACAGGGTCGTTATTAGGAAATATACTCAAGCTTCGTGGTTTAGGGTATGACAAATTACAATGAATACTCAGTGTGACTTCCAGCTTTCATGCGTTACCATCTGATGAAAATCATCCTAATAAAAATTTATGGGACTCTTGATTAAGTGGGATAAAACTCTAAAAAAGACTTTGGGTCAGTATGATGATTGGTAAGCAATAAAGAGATTATAAATGCTAATACTTATTATGTTTGGAGGGGAATGAAATGTTAAAATTCATTGATGATTTAGCTGGTGCGGTTTTCGATGTTTTTATGTTGTTTTGTTATTTCTTTGCAGGCGTAATAATTGTAGGAGTCCCCATTTTTTTACTAGCTAAGTTTTTCCTATTGTTTCATTAAATTTCAAACAGGTTGGTCCCACTTTGAAAGGAATCACTATAACAGTGATTCCTTTTACGATTAACGAATCGCTCCATAATAGGCAAAATATTTTTTGCTTGTTCTCTGGTACTTATGGGCGAGACAATGCTATTATTTAATAAATTTATCATAGAAACGTTTGAGCATCGTTGCCATCTGCTGTCTTGTGAGTGTATCTGTAGGGTTCATACACTTGCCATCTCCTCGTATAACTCCCTCTTCAATGGCCCATTCCCAATCTTCTTTATGTGTTGGTGATACCACAGCATTTGATTTTAATTCTGCTTTCCCAACTAACAACTCTTTCATTTCAGTAAGTTCCTGTTTTAGTTGCTTATTTTCTTTCTTTAATTCTTCATACTGAGACAATGATATTTCCTTCTTATTCGTATCTGTGAACCAGGATAAAGACTTAGATCCATTTAATTGGTTTAAATCTACAGTTCCTTTAATCCCTGCTACAATCCCTTTATCTGTGTACTGCCATAAGTCACAAGCAAAGTTTGGCTTTAGTCCAGGTGAACTAGAGCCACTATAGCGAGGAATCCACAAGAAATCATAATTTTTAACGGTATCCATCAGATAAGGTTTGAAAAAATGATGGCCTGTATATAGTCCGACTTTTACAGCCTTACTTTTTAAATAATTAATAAACACCTGTGTGCCTTGTACGATATTTTGGACACTAGCACCAAAGCTTTCTTCGATATCTACAACATAAAATAGTGGATTATAGTTTTTTGCTCTGTTATAGAAATCTTTTGCTTGTTCCAATGCCTCAGTACCATTTTTAAAGGTAACATAAATATAAACGCCAAAAGGTACCTTGTACTTAATACAAGCTTCTATATTTTGAATGTATTTACGGTCAATTGTGCTTGTACCATATTGAGTGCGGATTATAGCCAAATCAACATCTTTATAAGCTTCAGACCAATCAATATCTCCTTGATGATGTGAAATGTCTATGATAGAACTCATTCAATTGTCCCCTCCCTAAAAAATAGTAAATAAATTGCGGATAGAAGCGAACCCATTGCTTCAAGCATTATTTAGAATCATTCATTAAAATAATAGTTATGTAGATTATTCTAGTCCTTATAGGTTCTTTATTTAGTGGTCAGATAATTGTTAAATAATAAACAGGGAGCACTTTTCACAGAGTGTTCATTAGTCGAATTAGCTAAAAAATTAGCGACTTTATGTCATATATTTACTTTGTAATTAAGTGCTAATTCATCCCCAGGTAACCCTCTTATTCCCCAATTATGTTTAGGCGTTTCAAAAATTGTAATTTCAACATCTTGAGGTGAAATATTTAATTGGTTATTTATGCGTTCAAATAGTAGCTTTACTAATTGTTTTTTAGCTTGAATCGTTCTACCTTCAAACATACTAATTTCTATTATTGTATAGGATTCAGTTCTTTCACTTGCAAAATAAAAATCTTCTTTGTCCATAGGAAAAAAGCGATGAAATTTCTTATCTAGTGGATATTCAAGTGCGTCCACCATACAAGAATGGATAATATTCGATAATGTTTTCTTAATGGGATTTAACCTTCCCTTAACACCATAAATTTTAATTTGTCCCAACGACCTCTCACCTTTCTTGACTTACTAATCTAAACTCAAATACCAAATACTGTTCTATAACGATATTATAAAATTCTTCAACATGACCATCAAGCTAATTCCTATGATTGGTTTCATTTAAACAATCACCCAATCTATTCATGAAACAAATGTGAACTATTTAAACCAACAATCCCAAAGTAATAACTCTACTTAACTGTGACTATAATAACTGCAATACGCTGCAAGCTCAGGTAGAAACAGTTATCCAAATAGTACAAATTCTGTTGTTCCAATCAGATAAAGAAATAGATATAAAATATATTATTGTACAAATTAACGTTTGAAGTAGTGGGTGCCTATTTACTTTAAAGCTCATGAAAAGAAAGAGAGTGAGAGAAACTCAGGACATACTGTTGCTTCGTTAGTTTCTACACCTTTACATTTATATAATTGAAAAGGAAGAAACTCGAATTACCAAAAACCAGCTACTCCATTTTAAATGAGCACCTGGTCTTTATTATTCAATTTCAAAAATGACCCAAACTTTATATCTACCTTCAATACTACTTTCTGTATAAACCCTACACTCTTTTATAGAAGCTAATCTAAAAGCAAGCGAATAGGCTATTTTGTAATCTGGAGTATCATAGCCGTTATAAATTCTTCCATATATTTCATTTGCAATTGAATCTGCCCAGGTGTCAGCTTCATATAGAGTATCGAAAAGTATTTCTTCTCTGTTCCATTTAATAGTCATGTCATAAACTCCTACAGATTATTTTTTATACTCAGTATTCAATACGAAAACTAATAGTTTCTTTACTACCTTTAGTTGATTCAGAAGATATTAAACCAAAGTATATCATTATCTTTTAAAAAACTATTACCTTTTTACCTGTTTAATAATAGTTTTTTAAACTTCCATAAAAATTAAGTCTGGCTTTTCAGCTTGGACTATGTATGACGATTGTATACCTGATAGAAAGAACCAAATGACAATCTAGACCACCGCAGTCAATTAGAAATTCGTTTGGAATACGAGTAAGCTATAGCAGGTCTTAGAACATGATTATTTATGTAATATATAAATTGGAGAACAATGTACGCCAAACTGCCATCACAAAAGATCACTATAAACATCTTACTGAAAGAAAAAATGGCCAAAGATGCTACAAAACATCGTTGACCAGTTGGCTCAAGATTTATTAGTTAATTGCTAACGCATTTTTAAGGTGGCTAAATAGTGGGAACCTCACCAATCAACCACTTTAACTAATATAACCCACTATCTTAAATCATTTTTAAATCTTTGTTACTTCGAATCATCCATCTTCAGCACAGCCATGAATGCCTCCTATAGAAATGCTGTATTCAGACGTATCTTTTTAGATTTCTATATAACCGACAATCCTATGATATATAAGGGGTTGTCGGTTTTTTTTATTTAATTTTATCTAGTTGTATATTCATTTTATCTCTATTTATTTTCTACCACTGGTGGGGATATGATGGGGGAAAATTTAAGACCACCCATCACGGAGTGGTCTTTTTATCGGTTATTAAACTAAATCACTGTTTGACATCCATGAAGTGTTTCTATTTAGCTATACGCCGAAACAGAAATCATTCCTATGTTATGAAGATGAACCTTCGTGCAAATAACAAATAGGCGATGAGAATTTCGTGTTAAAAGATAAGAAAGGTGATTTTTACATAAAGCAACTAATCACGAAGTCCTCTTAAGGTTGCTAAAGGGTAATTAATCTTAGATTTTAAATTTATTGATTTCCTCTTGCACTGTCGTTGCACCATCGCTTAATGATTTAGCTACAGCATTAATTTCTTGAATAGTTGCTGTTTGTTTTTCTACGACTGCAGTAATCATTTCGGATTGTTCTGCTACAGTAGTTGCAGTGGAAGCCATTTCACTCACTGAAGCGGCAACCTCTTCAGTACTTGCCGAAATTTCTTCGGTAGAAGCAGATACATCTTCAATTTGAAAAGTAACTTCTTGAACCGCCTTCATAATAGTATCAAATGAGACTTGTGCGTTTTGGATAAAGGTAACACCTTCTTCGACATTTTGCACAGTGACACTCACTGCCTTTTCAACTTCTTTTGTTTCTTGTTGAATATACGTTGTTAGGTTAACAATCTGATTGGCAGAAGCTTTTGATTCTTCTGCAAGCTTGCGAACCTCATCGGCAACTACAGCAAAACCTTTCCCGTGCTCACCTGCACGTGCGGCTTCAATGGCTGCATTAAGGGCAATGAGGTTGGTTTGCTCAGTAATATCTGTAATGACTTTTGTAATATTTTCTATTTCCATAGATTGTGCACTTAGTTGTTTAATACGCTCAGTTGTCTCATGAGAAGATTGTTGAATAACAGCCATCTGGTTTTCTGCGGTCTGTAATGTTTTTTCACCTTCATTTGCAATCACTTGTGTATCTAAAGCTTTTGAATTAAGTAGCTGTGTGGCTTCTGCGATTCGTTGTATCCCATGGGCAGTTTCATCCATAGCAGTCGCACTTTCTCGTCCCATGGTAGCCGATTGATTAACACCCTCGGATGTTACCTCTATTCGATTTGCCACTTCATTGAAAGAGATAGCTACTTGATCTGTACTGGCGGCTAATTGTTTAGCAGCGGCTGTTGTCTGCTCTACATTTGCAATAACATTATTAATAAGTGAATGTAAATTCCTTTTCATTTCATTAAATGAATTGGCTAATGTCCCAATCTCATCTTTTGTTCTCACATTTATGTCTTCTCGACTTAAATCACCTTCAGCAATTACTTTAGCAGCAGCAGCTAATTTATTGACAGGTACTGTAATTAAACGAGTGATAAATAGTGCAATGAGAAGGGCCAGAATTGTGGACAGTATAGCAATAACCAAAATGATTAGTGAACTTGTATGTGCAATCTTAGTTGCTTCAGCGTTAGTTTTTTCCATCTGAGCCTTTTGATAATCAGCAATAGCGTTGACTGCCAGTTGAATGCCTTGGTTTGCAGGGTGCACCTTTGCTGGTAGTATTTCAATAGAAGCTTGGATATCCTCAGGATTATATGAATTGATAATTTCTTTTGCAGCTTGTTCAAATTTCATTTGACTTTCTTTTAAATTTTGAAGTTGTATTTGCATTTCAGGACTGGTTAATATTTTTTCGAGTTCTGCAGATTTTTCTTTTATAAGTTTTCCCTGTGTAACTAGATTACTAAAGGTTTCATCGCTTGGCTCAAGTATATAGGAACGAATATAAAGACCTTGTAAAGAAGATGCATTTACTATGGCATCGACTTGTAAAAGCTTATAGACTCTGTCCTCTATGATAAATGAATACTTGTCATTAACCTTGTTTAGTTGAGTAAATGCAATGGTGGAACTAATGAGCAAAAATAAAATAATACTACCAAATCCTAAGTATAATTTTTTTCTAATAGACATTAAAATAAAACCCCCACTTTTATTTTTTTGGAATACCTTTTCTATCTATAGATTATTTTATCATAGGAATTTAGAAGTACGCTAACCTTAACCTGTTCATTAATTTAACCTAAGTTATTCATAAGGATATATTCCCCCATACCACCCCAACCAATTTTCTATATTAACTTGTCTAATATTTTTTATTTGTTGACGACTATCTCTTTCCTCTAACCAGTTATAGAAAGGCACTGGACGCTTTCTATCTGCTGTTTCTTCTATAGATGATGATTTATTAGGCTTAACTTTTGAACGCGCTACAGCCTTGTTAAATGCCCCTACAAATACAGCTCTCAATGTACTTGTAACCGTCAGAACACCTTCTTTAATATCCATAGCTATTTTAAATAGCACGTTCTTAGCTTTTATAAATTCATCCACAGAATTTACTTGCGAAGCTAATACAACCTTGTGTAATTCATCCTTCAAGTTATCAGCCAATGGCAAGCTATTCATGAAATCGAACAGCATCTTTTGGTACTCGTTCATGTACTCCTTTTTCTTTTCAGCTTGCAAAGCCAATTCATTGCCAAGACTCATAATATTATTTGCTTGTTTAGAACTTAAAAGATTAAAAGAACTAGATGGTTGGTTTTCAGATTGTGGAAGGCAAACCGCGTCATTATTGGCTTCATCGGCTGTCTCTCGTTGGGACACGCTCGATGGGACATAAGGTAAAATACGATAAATGCTAGCCCCTTTAATGCCATTTAATTTAGTGCTTGGTACTTTTTCGATGATGCCTAACTCTGCTAATTTCTTCATTGATCGATAAACCGTCTTTGTACTGATTTCCAATGAAGCAGCTATGGTACTCGCTTTAAGATGGCATACTCCTGTATGTTCTAAGCTGTGCGATGCAAGTTTAAATACGATTGCTCGCTCTGATTCTGTTAAGTCGTAATAATGAACCGCCATGTGGTCCTCCACACTCTTATCCATATCTGTTACTGAATCGAATGTTATGTATTGTGCTAGGTATTCGAATGACATTTGTGTTTCACCTCTTCTCCATTTTCAATTAACACATGAATAACTTTTGAAACTTTATAGTTACATTATACATAATCTAATTACCTTGTAAACACTTTATGATTTATTTTTTAATTTATAAGTTTACACTGTAATTTTTAAGTGTATAATTAAAGTACTAATACGAAACGAAAGATGGTGTTAAAGTGGGTAAAACTGAAGAAATAAAAATACTTTTAATCAAAACAGGAAAGTCAGTAACTGAGGTTGCTGAAGCATTGGGGACATCATCACAAAACTTATCCAACAAAATGCGTCGTGACGATTTTAAAGTAAGTGAGTTAGAAGAAATAGCAAGAGTATGTGGAGCTAAGTTTGAAAGTAATTTCCTTTTAGATGATGGAACTAAAATATAGATCACTTTTTATGTAGCAGATAACTAAATAAGGTTGTCTGTTTTTTTATATGTACTTTCACCACCGAATTTCCTAAAATGGAAATACAGAGGAGGAATTATGGATGTCGAATATAAAACTTAAGGAAAGTAAAAAAACCATTCTACAAAAAATGGTGGTTTATCGTAATAGTAGTAGTTTTTGTGATTGGTATTCTAGGTAATATTTTTGAATCTGATGAATCCAAAGCAAAACGTGAAGCTGAAAAGAATATAAATAAGGTAACTACAATTACGCCAGATGAATTTAATAAACTGGAAAAAGGTATGAGTTTAGATGAAGTACAAAAAGTTGTAGGCGGCAAACCGAAAAATCCAGATGCAAAAGAAAATGATGATTTATTATTATTTTTAGACTATGATGGCGAAAATGGAGTAAGTGAGAACTCTTCAGTATCACTTATTTTTAAAGACGGAAAATTAAATACTCTTGTTGAAAGTGGTTTATTAGAACCCAAACAAGAGTTATCTAAAGAAGAGAAAGAAAAAATCGAGGAAAATATAGCTCAAATAAAAAGTAAAGTTTCAACAGATGAAGTAGAAAAAATAATCACTGATAATCTAGGTGAAAATAATAACTCAAAGAAAAAAGTAATTGAAAAAATAGATGCAACAGACAACAGTTTAAATCTAACTTTAAATGCATCAGATAATTTTACATTAGATATGATGAAACGTGGTATGTGGATGGATTCTATTAAAGTTTTAGAACCACTTTCAAAAGTTAATAATATTAAATTAATTAATGTTGATTGGCAGCTACCTCTTGTAGATAAATTTGGTAACGAGAAAGATGCTGCAGTAATGAAGTTTAGTATTGATAAAGCAACTTTAGATAAAATAAATTGGGATAATTTCTTAACAGAAAATTTTCCAGATGTAGTTAGTAATTATGAGGAACATCCAGCCTTAAATAAGAAATAGTCACTCAAACGAGTGGCTTTTTCTATGAAAATTTTTATCATAACAGGAAAATAAATCAACAATATCTATTTACTTAAGTATGTAGATATACTATGATAAATATAGAAAGGAGGTAATAAAAATGGAACTTGAAAGAGTAGTAGCAATAACAGCATTCGTCAACTTAGCAATTGCAATCATTAACTTTCAAACAGCAAAGTTAAACAACCAAAAAGCAAAAGCACTTAATGAAAAAGAAAAAGACACCACTTCAAAGAAGTAGCGTCCAACAAAGTATAAAAATGAAGGTTAAGGCTGACCCCCTTAGCCTTCACACTAAATATAAATGATTTCTAAATGTTATACAATCAAAATGAAAAGAAGAGGTGATTTTCATGACGACTATTACTTTAATTCTTACAGTTGCAGCATTAATAATAATTGGCGCCACAGTTATTACAATGAGAAAAAAATAAAAAATAGGTGGTCTCATCCAATGTCAAAAAACTACTCTTTCACCAGCAAAGAAGAATTTATCAAATTAGTTCAATCAGAAATCCTAACATCATCAGAAGTATTGGAGGAATTGCAAATTTCTAGGCAGTCATTAAATTCACTTGTAAAGCGAGGAAAGCTAACTCCTATCAAAGAGTTACCACGGGATCGAATGTTTTTACGTGAAGATGTGGAAGCAAGAAAAGAAGCAGCGAAAGAATTACATGCTAAATACAGACCGTATGATGAATAAAAAAAGCCCAGGTACTCACGTTTGAATGAGCGCCTGGGCTTTCATGGTTTAATTTATAAACAAAATTTTTTCACATTAAATCTCCAAATTAGGCATTGTTATCCTTACAGCTAATTCTACTATTGGTTTTGAGAATGTACTTGGAATCATGGGACTTGGTAAATCTCCATCATGATTGGCAAGTCCAAAAGATGCTTCTCCTATATGAATCCAATCTATATCATCCGTACCCTCTATAAAACCTATAAAATGATAATCTGCACTATAAGTATCATATCCATCCTTATTGGGGATTGCTCTCCAAACTTCGGCTTCTTTTGTAGGATCTACTCCAAATTGTTTAAAGAAATTTAAAATTTCTGGACTAGTGAGCTGAATTTGTTTCGCGAAAAGTTGACAATCTTCACAACCACAATGAGCTTTTTCAGAAACCTTCGGAAGTGTTTTGTATAATTCTAAAGTTTTCTCTTTATCTACTTTTACAACATAATCATTTATCTTAATTTCTTCCATAATAACTCCTCTTATTTAGATTATTATTGTGGAATTAACCAAATCACATTACCTGCATCTTTATTTGAATGATCAGGAAAAGCATTGAAACTTAATAATTTTCCATCCTCTATATAGAAACGGATTTCTAATTTTTTATCTCCTTTTCCGTAATACGTTTTGATCGAGTTCCAACCATCTTTTACTACATTATCTTGATCTGATCTACGTATATCTTCTACAATATATTTTACAAGTTTGTCCATATCACCATAATCTTTGAACCGATTACCAGCATTTATATGTTTACTAACATCTACTTCTAATTTCCCGTTTCTTACATCCTTTATTTTATTACCTTTACTAGTTACTTTAACTACGTAATTAACGCCACTTCTCACTACTGAAAACGCAAGTCTAAAAAGATTGAATTGCTCTACAGAAGGATGATCATTTGAATATTGGTTTTCCAGAATTTTATTATTAAATATTGCTAAAGACTCTTCATCTGAAAGAGGGTCTTCAAAATCTCCTATTCCAAGTAAGAAATTATTAGTTAATTCATCAAAATCAGTTTCTTCGTGATTTAAAGAATCATTAGTTGGTAATTCCTGAATTTCACTAGCATTTGCAAGTGCTGGTGACATTACACTAAATACTAACATAAAGCTTAACATAAAGATAAAACCTTTAAATAGGTTATTTTTCATAATTAATTTACCTCCAAATCTTTGTTTAAACCTACTATAGTAAATTAAGTTCCCTCGAGTTATTAATATCCTATCATTGGAAACTTCCCAAATCTATTATTGAAGAACGCCATTTTTTGGCGCGGAATTTACATTAAATTTACAATAACCGCCACATCCCCCCATCAATAACGCCATTTTTTGGCGGTTCTCGATTAATTTTGCTATACTAAAGTTACATTTCCAACGTTTTGTAAACATATTATTTGACCTTAATTACATTGTAGTTACTATTCATTTTGTAATCATAAATTAACAATTTGTACTTAAATATCTGTTGACAGTAAATTGACTTTCAGATATTCCAAATATAAAAAGCCCATTACCAATTTAGGTAAAAGGCATTTGATTACACACTACGTTGTGCAATGATAATTTCTAATCCTTTTAAATCGCAATTTGTTAATGTACCAGCGTCAAACTTTTCAAGGTGTGATTTATCAATAAGCTTTTTGTCTACTGCTTGCTTTAGGTAGTCACGTACTGCAGCTTTAAGTGTTTCGTTAGTAAATTGCATTTTATCATCATCCTTTGCAATTGGTTTCGTTGTATTGCCTTCCACAATTAATTGCACTTGGTATTTGCTATTGGTTGGAACAATTACTTGTCCTTCAATTTTGTATCCCTTCGGCATAATCCAAGTTGGTTTAACTTCAAAATGAGGCCGATCAATATTCGCTGTCCAATCTCCGCCCCATGTAATACCAAGCTTTCGTGCGATAGCACCGACTCGACTTAGTGTTGTTAGATCATATAAAGACTGTGGAGGGCAAACAGCAATATCCCATGCTAATCGTGACTTGTGATTGCTATCTAATGTCCAAGTAACTATCTGCCCTGGTCGAGTTCTGCCTTGTGCATATAAGTAATTCTGTCGTTCCTGTGAGCGATATGTTTCAGTGATAAAGATGTTCTTAATCCCTGCTTTAAAACACTCTTGGAATAACAAACGACAGGCAGTTTGTGCAGCTGGCAATAGTTCAGATATATCACGACATGTTGTAGTAATGCTCGTCATTTTAAATCACCCTTTGGCTCATCATATTTAAGCGCCTGCTCGCTGTCTGAAGCACCTTTTGTAGTTGGGTCGATGATAATACCAAGCAAACCTAAAATGCTTAAAACAGTCTCTGAAATGGCTGTAATTTGAGCATTGTAAATCATAATATCGACATTAAAAATGCCTGCTATTTGATTAGCAAGCACTAGTAGTAATGCGATTAATGACACCCAAAATTGTTTATGTTGTAGACGTACTTTCCAGTTGATTTTCATATTAAATCATTCCTCCTTTTATAATAAAGGTCAACAATGCTCCCACTAGTCCACCAATAACTAATCTTAAAATCCAAGTTGTGTTGTCTTTAATTCCACCTATATCCTCGCGAATTTCTTTAATATTTGATTCAGCAACAGCTGAAGGAGCCCATACAAAAGCAGAAGCAGAGGCAATTTTAAGAAGAAAGATTTTAGAATATGAAAATGCAGGAACTGTTTTTAAACCCCAAGAAATTACTTTACATGATTATTTAGATTTTTGGATGAAGGAATATGTAGATCTCAAATTAGAACCAAATACGTACTATAACTATGAATCAACTATTAGAAACCATATTGCACCACACTTAGGAAAGTATAAAGTTAAATCACTAACTCCTCACGTGTTGCAGCAATTCATTAATTTGAAAACACGTGAAGGTTATGCTCGGCAAACATTAAGTATAATCATAGGTATTAAGCAAAGCTTTGAATCATGCAGTATACACCTACAAATACATTAAAGAAAATCCAATGCATTATGTAGAATTAATGAAGGATAAGAAACGAAAACCAACTCGCGAGGAATTAAAGATACAAACGAAGGAAAATCTAAGACTTATTAATAGCATTTTAGATGAAGAACACCCTTTTTATTTACCATTTCATATTGGGTTACATTGTGGGTTACGTGTAGGAGAAGTTTGTGGACTTGAATGGAAGCACATAAATTTTGAAGAAATGACATTGGAGGTTGAACAACAATTAGTTGGTATTAAAGATGAAAATGGGAAAGCACAATGGCAACCTAGACCTCCAAAATCAAAGGCTGGTTATAGAACAATTCCATTTGGTAATACGCTCGCAGAAATGCTCAAACGTATTAAAAAAGCACAAATAGAAAATCGTTTAAAATACGGTGAGTTTTATCAAAAGGATCCTGAACATGATTATGTATGTAAAAAAGAAAATGGCGAACATTGTACGCCAAGTGTAATTAAATATAATACTAGAAAAATAAGCGAAAAGTTAAATCTTAGTTTTAACTATCATTCCTTACGCCACACACATGCAACAACTTTAATCGAAAATGGTACACCTGTTAAAACAGTACAAAAAAGATTAGGACATAGTCGAGCTGCCGTAACAGAAGATCGCTATGTCCACCTCACTGAGAAAATGGCTAGAGATGCCGCTAACATCTTTGACTCATTTGCTCAAGATATATAAGAAAAGAATTTCTAACTTATTTTTTTATGGTGGGGAATTGGTGGGGAACCCCACCAAATTGATATAAAATCAATTATTAAAAACCCCTATAAACGCTGTTATATCAATGTTACTTCGAATCATCCATCTTCAGCACAGCCATGAATGCCTCTTGAGGGACTTCGACTGAGCCTACTTGTTTCATACGTTTTTTACCTTCTTTTTGTTTATCAAGAAGTTTTCGTTTACGAGAAATATCTCCCCCGTAACATTTCGCTAATACGTTTTTACGGATGGCTTTAATTGTTGAACGCGCCACGATTTTTTGTCCAACTGCTGCTTGAATTGGTACTTCAAATTGTTGGCGTGGGATTAATTCTTTTAATTTTTCTACGATGATTTTACCTCGATCGTAGGCAAAGTCACGGTGTACGATAAAGCTTAGTGCATCGACTTGCTCACCATTTAATAAAATATCCATTTTCACTAATTTCGATGGCTGGTAACCAATAAGTTCATAGTCGAATGATGCATAGCCCTTTGTATTTGATTTTAAATAGTCAAAGAAATCATAGACAATTTCTGATAATGGCATTTCATAAATAATACTTACACGGGATGTATCAATATAATCCATCGTCATGAAATTACCACGCTTCATTTGACAAAGTTCCATAACCGCACCCACATAATCATTTGGTACCATGATTGTTGCTTTCACATATGGTTCCTCGACACGATCGATTTTTTGTGGGTCTGGCATAAAGGATGGATTATCGACTTTAAGCTCGGTACCATCTGTCATATGAACATTGTAAATTACGGAAGGTGCTGTTGTAATTAAGTCGATATTAAATTCACGTTCAATACGCTCCTGAATAATTTCCATATGTAGTAATCCTAAGAATCCACAGCGGAAACCAAAACCAAGTGCTTGCGATGTCTCTGGCTCATATTGTAGAGCAGAATCATTTAGCTCTAGCTTTTCTAACGCTTCACGTAAATCGTTGTATTTGGCTGTATCAATTGGATACAAACCACAGTAGACCATTGGGTTCAAACGGCGATAACCAGCTAATGGCTCAGCTGCAGGACGATTCGCATAGGTTACAGTATCCCCTACACGTGTGTCTCCTACATTTTTGATAGATGCGGTTAAATAACCTACATCACCCACTGTTAATTCAGCCTGTGGCACAACTTTTGGTGTATGTACCCCAACTTCAATAACTTCGAATTCCGCACCTGTTGCCATCATGCGAATTTTATCGCCAGGCTTGACAGTACCATTGATGACACGAATCGAAATGATAACACCTTTATAAGCATCGTAAACAGAGTCAAAAATTAAAGCTTGTAGTGGTGCATCTGGATCACCAGTTGGCGCTGGTACCTTCTCTACGATTTGCTCTAAAATATCCTCGATACCAATTCCTGCTTTTGCAGAAGCTAATACTGCTTCAGAGGCATCTAATCCAATAACGTCTTCTACTTCTTGACGTACACGTTCAGGGTCAGCTGCAGGTAAATCAATTTTATTGATTACAGGTAAAATTTCTAAGTCATTGTCAAGTGCTAAGTAAACATTTGCTAGTGTTTGTGCTTCAATCCCTTGTGCTGCGTCCACAACTAATATGGCACCCTCACAAGCAGCTAAACTACGTGATACTTCATATGTGAAATCGACGTGTCCTGGTGTGTCGATTAAATGGAATGTATACACTTCGCCGTCTTTTGCTTCGTACTTTAATTGAACTGCATTTAACTTAATTGTAATGCCTCGCTCACGCTCTAAATCCATTGAGTCGAGGAGCTGTGCCTTCATCTCACGGGAAGTTAAAGATTTTGTTTGCTCTAAAATACGGTCAGCAAGCGTTGATTTCCCATGGTCAATATGTGCAATAATAGAGAAATTTCGTATATTCTCTTGTCGTTTTAAACGTGCTTCTCGGTTCATCTTTTCCACTCCTAATTAAACTATAATGAATTATACTATGAACGTTACGCAAAGTACAACAGCAACTAGACTTGAAAGCCTATAATATCAATACTTTCAGTGTTTCACATCGTTTTTAAATTTTACAATATTAAGTATATAAATGCAGACAAATCAGCTATAGTAGTGCTCGATGTGTAGCAGTTGAAATAAAAATGCGTCTACTCGACATGAGGAGAGATTCGATGGATAAATCTTCCCTTGATCAAACGAGAAAAGCCCGCTATCTACTAAAGATATCAACATCCATATTACTAAAAAGCGTGGACAAAACCCCATTTTTATCAACCTAAACTATGATCGTAAAAGAAAGAATGAACAACGCACCATCTTCCACACAATAGAACAAGTCAAATGTCAAGCTTACCATACAGGAGCAACAACTAATAGAAAACATATAGGTAGATCAAATAGTTCCCTTTCTAAGATATAGAAAAAGTCAGCTACGCAGAAAAAACTGTGTATACTGACTTTATTATTTTATTTGTTTAAGGATTGTTGAATGAGCTTTGTTAAAACTTCTACCCCTTTTTTCTCTAAATGTACACCGTCTGGGGCAAAGTATTCAGGATGATTGATTGCTGCTGCATGCCAGTCAATTAGTGTTATTCGCTCATGTTCCTGTGCTTTTTGCAGTAAAGCTTCATTCACCTTTGCTTCCCATGAACGCGGCACACGTGTATTCACTAAATAAATATCGGCATTTGAAAAAGCTTCAAGGAGTGCATCCATTTGGTCAGTCGTAAAATAACCATTTGTCCCCAATTGTAGAATGACTGCATGATGAGGTTGATTAAAACTTGCATAATTTGGTGCAAGTCTTACAGCTTGTGAAACTTGACGACCTATTTTTCCATCGATTGTAATAGTCGGATACATATTATGTAAGCTCGGTGCAATATCAATCATTAGGGAATCGCCAATGGCTAGTATACCACGATAAAACTCATCCTTTTCAGGCTCAATAATGGTGTTATTTTCTTCTTGCTTAGGCGTTTCTATCTCCTGCACATCCTCTACTCCCTCATCCTTGCTTTGAGAAGGCTTGCCGTTTGAGGCTTCAGCTTGTTTGTCCTGCTTGTCATCGCCATTAATTTTTATCGTTGTTGGCAACGTTTTAGATGGGTTTTGCTGACTTTCACCCACTACACCTGTCATGCCAGTAAAAAATACAAGCAGGAAAAGTGGAACCATAACCGTTGATATTTTTCGTGGAAAAGTAAGGCTTCCCCATTTATTTTTATTACAAATCAAATATTTTTGACAATAGACTCGGAACCCTTCTTTCCGGATGGGCATTTCAATGAAGCGATAGGAGAGCTCTGCAATCATCAGGATTAGTAAAAGCTGCAGGAAGATTCGCCAATAGGAGGGATTACCAATTTCATGAATGGGTGTCCCTAAAACCATGACAGGATAATGCCATAGATAAATTCCGTAGGAACGAGAGCCTATCCAACATAATGGCTTCCATGCTAATATTTTTCCTAGTATGCTGACTGGATGAGAAATACATGCAATCAAAACGGCAGCATTCAAGCAAAATAAAAACATACCTCCTCTATAAAGAAAGGATTGATATTCATCCACATACACTATGCTTACTAAAAAAATAGTAAGTGCAATGAAACTCATAGTATTTAGTTTCTTCACATGGTTCGCTGATAATTTTTGAGAAGAAAGTCTTTTCATTGGCCAAACAAGGGCTAGCCAACAGCCTATTAATAATTCAAAACAACGTGTGTCCGTTCCATAATAGACACGACTAGGATCAGCGCCAGGCTGATAGAGTAAGGCCATTACGAATGCTGAACAAAGGGCACCACAAAAGACGATATTTGCTAGTTTATTTTGTTTTTTAACAACAAAAAGTCCAATCATTAAGAGCAATGGCCAAATCAAGTAAAATTGTTCTTCAATGGCTAATGACCATAGGTTTTTTAAAGGTGATGGAGAACCGAAACTATCAAAATAAGAGAGTTTATGAAAAATGAACCACCAATTACTTGAATAAAAAATGGAGGACAGTGCATCCCCGCGCAAAGTAGGGAGAAGCTCTTTATGAAAGAGCATTGCCCAAACAAATGATGTAACAATCATAACGTAGGCCGCTGGTAGTAGCCTTCTAAATCGTCCCACCCAAAATTTCTTTAGGCTGACTGTTAATTGATTGCCCTTTAAAGGTAAGATGGTAGAGGTGATTAAATAGCCCGATAACACAAAGAAGATATCTACTCCTAAAAAGCCACCTCTAGCCCAACTAAAGTTAAAATGATAAGCAATAACTGCTAACACAGCCAATGCTCGAATCCCGTCTAGTCCAGGAATATAACGATGATTTAATGACTTGCCTGACATACTATTCCTTCCTTCAATAATCTCTCAATTTCGTTTCGGTATAATGTTTTGGTATTTTCTAGCTGTACAATGAGAAGTCGCTGTCACAACCTCTAATAACCGCCCACGGCTGATAAATGATAGTTACATCCAAATGCTACAAGGAGTAACGCTTTTTGAAGGTATTCCCTTCTGCATCAATATAAAACCTGTTGTCACGTAATAGAACCTTTTGATTGATAACCATCCCCTCTCTATTATTTTTGCTTATTCACTTATATGTTTGACGATTGAAATACGATAAAAGTTTGAGAGAAAAATGAAACGTTATCACTTTTTGTCTTCTAAAAATTCATATGTATATTTGCTATAGACTTAAAAAGGCATTCCCAAAAGTGGGATATACTTCAAAAGTATGTTTGCTTTATTTGCATATGCCTTCATTTAACGTTTTATCATGAAATTCGCGAGCCAACTTGAAAATTATAAGACAAGAATGAAGCAATGGAAAGACAATTAATGAGAATTATTTCTGGAAATTTTATTATCATACAATATTAAAAAAGTGAGCCCACAAGAGTCCCACTTTTTAATATGATTGGTCTATTTTGTTGAATCATTGACAAACGCTTTTGATATTGCCTTACCAATTACAGCAATCGTACGATTAACCTCTTCCTCAGTATTACCAATTCCACCAATCTCAATAATCATCATTTGCTTTGCTAAATCCTGATTGTATCGCCCATCAACCCCATCACCACTTTTAGAAATAACCCCTTTGGAAATTTTTGGAACGATGGCGTTTAGTGTGGATGATAAACTTTCAGCATAGGCTGTATTCCAGCGGTAATTAGCATGTTCTGCCCCAACAACAATAGCGATTTTCGCATAATTTTCCCCATTATATGAGATCGTTGTAAGATCATGTTTTAATGAGTCACGATGTAAATCAACTATTAAATCATAATTATTTGTTTCTAAATGCTTACTTAAATATGGCCTCATCACATTATAAGATTCATGATAGCCTTTACCTTCTTCTTGTAATTTCTTCATAATATCTACATCAAGAACATCCGTCTTTAAACCATTTACATTAAAATGATTCACAATCTTATCCTTCAGGCTCATAATATTGACCGTTTCATGAGAAGTCGCTACCTTACCACTCACTGCTTTCACCATAGGTTCATATGCTTCATGCGTATGGGTAAATAACACTAACACTTTAAATGGGTCCGGGTCTAGGGCTTGATCTGGTTCAGGTTCTTTCGTTTGTTCCAGTACACTTTGTTCAGCTAAATTGGTAGCAGCAAACACGACTTGCTTATCTTCTGATTGTTTGATCGGAGTCGATGCTTGCTTGTTGAACGGAAGTTGCCCAGCAATGACAGGTAATACGAAAAAGAACAATAATATACCAAATGACCATTGTAGTTTTTTTAGCAAAGTCACACCCTCCTCCCCATATCGTATGGAGGGGGGATGTTAATTAGAACGAAAATAAATTTCTTGTTTTACGCATAAATAAGCGTGTTTTAGAAGGACTACTCTAAGCGTTGTTTCTTCATTATTTTATAAATCACTTGCCCAATTCATTAGCATAGAAGCCACTAATTTTGCATAGCGATCAATCCAATAGTCTGCTTCTTTTGGTGTAACCATCAATTGTGTGTGGGAGCCAGCGAAGGTTTCCTCAAACAGCTGCTGCCGCTCCTCCTTCGTCCATGTCGCCCATTCTCCAAATATAGGTTGTACTAATGTCATATCCAGTTCCTTGTTGATATCTGGTTGCCATGAGGATAATGAAAGCTTCGATGACGGTTTACTGCGTTCAGCCACACGAGCAGCTATCGAACGGAGCATAGTTTCTACCGCATCTGCAATTAGGACAGGTGCATCTACTACGGTAGGGATCCCTATTGCTGTTACGGGAATGCCAAGCATCTCATAGGAAATCTCTTGCCGTTGATTACCTACTCCTGAACCTGGATGTATGCCTGTATCTGTTAATTGAATCGTTTTACAGAGTCGATTACTCGCTCTTGTAGCAAGTGCATCTACTACAATGATTAATTTCGGTTGCAGACGTTCAGCAATAGCAGCCACAAACTCACCTGTTTCGTAGCCTGTTTGTCCTGTTACACCAGGAGCATACATAACGAATTTTTCATCAATGACATCTAAACTATGCAAATGGTCAATTAAATAGGGACCTATTGCATCGGGTGTAATAGTGCGATTTCCTAAACCGACTATTAAAATTTTATCGTCTTCTTGCCAAGAAATTGCGTCATGCATTTTTTTGAAATTTACAAGCAATTCTTGTTCGAGTTGTGCAAAGCCTTCTTGATCTTCTAATGTTAGTGTCGGGACAGAAAGGGTAATATACTGCCCTTCCTTTTTACCAATTTGCTTTTCCCCTTCAGCGTCTACAAGAACATCTGTAATTTTTACTCTACCAGCATTCCGATCTTCAATTTGAATGCCACTTGATTGTTCAAGCTTTTCTTTTTGCTCTTTGGTCTGATGGACAACTACCTCTTCTGATTCATCAATTAAATCTGTTCGTTGCCAATTAAAATTTTGCATACAGTTCACCTCAAGCTGTAGTTTGTTCAAACTGTCAAGTAAATATTCTTTGCATTTATCTATTGCAATTTGGCCAAGCGTTTGTTAAAATGATTTTTGTTGTATTGACACAAGAAATCAATGAGAAGATATCATCTCGTACCTAATTTAGGAGGTGAAATATATGCCAAACATTAAATCTGCGATTAAACGCGTAAAAGTTAACGAAAAAGCTAACATTGCTAATTCTCAAGCTAAATCTGCAATGCGTACTACAGTGAAAAAAGCTGAAAACGCTGTTGCTGCTAACGCTGAAAACAAACAAGAACTTTTACAAGCAGCTTTCAAATCTTTAGATAAAGCAGCTTCAAAAGGACTTATCCACAAAAACGCGGCGGCTCGTAAAAAGTCTCGCCTTGCTAAAAAAGCGTAATTGTTTAAAGGATCAGATACTCTATTAGGAGTAGCTGATCTTTTTAATTTTATAGAGAACATAGAAAGCTGCCCTTATTGGACAGCTTTCTTTTCCTATAGTTGGCGCAATAAAAATAGCTCTAGATAGCGCTCTCGATTTCCACCAGACGATTTAAGCTGTAAATCAACCTCTGCTAATTGATATAATGCCCGGAGCAAATTTTCTTCTGAAGGCCGATGCCGTTGCTCAATCATAAGTTTGACGCGATACGGATGAATTTTTAGATTTTTAGCAATTTGTTGAGGGTGATAACCTTTTTTCAATAAATAAAAAACATTTGACATGGTACGAACATTGGATGCTAGCAAGCCCACTAACATAATAGGTTCTTGTTTTTGTCGCAATAAATCATGATAGATGGACAAGGCTCCGACAGAGTCATTTGCCAAGTATGCGTTAAGCATTTTAAAGGCATCTTGCTCTAATGTCTTTGCCACCAAATCCTCCACTAAAGAAGTTGTAATTTCGCCCCCATCACCTAAATAAAGGGTTAGCTTGTCAATTTCCATCTGTAATTGTAGCATGTTGGCTCCGACCATCGTAACAAGCAATTCAATAGCATCTTGTGTAATGCTATTACCTTGTGTTTTGACAATGCCTTGAATCCATACGGCTAAATCCTGCTCTTTTGGTGTTTCTGCTTGTACAAATAATGCATGCTCTTTCATCATTTTAGTCACTTTTTTGCGTTCATCCAATTTTTCATAAGGGGCAATAAAAACCGTTACGGAAAAATCAGAAGGATTCGACAACCATGTTTCCAATCGTTTCACATCATGATCGATTTTTTCCTTCCCTTTCTCGGTTGCCTTTAAAAACGAAGCATTTTTAGCAATAATAAGCTTACGTTCTGAGAAAAAAGGAATGGTATCTGCTTCATCCATGACCACATCTACTGGTACTTCTTCTAAATCAAATGTGGTCATCTCCAGCTCTTCTTCTGGACCCATTGCCTCTTTTAAACGTTTAATGGTTTCATCTATAAAATAGCTTTCTTCACCAACAAGCAAATATACTGGTGCAAGCTCACCTTTTTTTATTGTATTCCAAACCGTTGAAATCATAATTTCCCCTCCATCTAGCAATACTATTAGTATACATGATTTCATAGTCCTTTGTGTCTTTGACCGAATTGTGTCGATTCCTTTCCAGACGGGGAAATCACCTTTTCGATATAGCTTTTATGACCATGTTGTCTTATAATAAATAACAGAATTGGAGGGATAACAATGAATCCATTTGAAGGAAAAAACATACAATGTCGACGTAACGATGCCATCGATTCTGGTGTTGGCTTCGGTGTATCATTTGGCGTTTTCACGCTTATGTTTATTATTGCAACTATAGTAGAATTTGTATCACAGTAATTGGACTTATGCAGGAAAAGGGCCTTGGTCATTGGACAAGGCCCTTTTCCTTTCCGTTAACGGACCAGCGATTATCACGAATACTTATTTCGATTGATCCATTCACCCCTGTTATCCATGTCACTAAATGTCTACTGACAAATCGTTGTACTACTTCTTCATGTGGATGACCATAACGATTATGGAGACCTGCACTAAAAACCGTTAATTGGGGCTGTAGCAGCTCGACAAAGGCTTCTGTGCTCGATGTCTTACTCCCATGATGCCCTGCCTTTAGTAATGTGAGATTGGCCAATAAAGGTCCATAACGATTGATCAGCTGTTGTTCGCCATATTGCTCCAAATCCCCTGTAAATAACGCTGTAAACGCCTTTTGCTGCATGTACAGGACAAGAGAATCATCATTTCCCTCATAAATGGCGTCAGCAGGCCATAAGTAATAAAAATATGTTTCCCCTACATGCCACGAAGTCCCCTTCATTTTTTCTTTAATAGGAATATGTCGCTTATTGGCTTCTCGTAATAAATCATGCATTAAAGGCTCATACAATGAACCAGGTGTAACGTGTATTTCCTTCATGTTAATCTCTTGTAATACTTCCTCTGCTCCCTCAATATGATCTGCGTCCGCATGAGAAGCAATAAAAATATCGATAGTACGTATACCCTTGCCTTTTAAAAATGGGACGACAACTTGCTTCCCTACCTTATAAGGACTATCTGCTTTCTTCCACAATTCCTGCTCAAAGCGCAATACTCCACCTGTATCTATAACATAGACAGCCCGTCTAAAAGGCAATTCAATGATAATACTGTCTCCTTGTCCTACATTTAAAAAGGTAATCTTTGTTTCGTTATACAACATGGGTGCCAAATGAATCCAAATAGCAGGGATGACAAGGATCAAAATAGCTTTCCTGAATCGTTTTATTTCCAAATAATAGAGGCTCACTAAAACACTTAACATCGCAACGCAGCTCAGCCAAATTGATGGTTTGCCTGGTGTCCATAATTGCCAAGGAAGCTCTTGCATAGAAAAGATTATTTCGGTCAGCCATTTACGCAGTGGTTCATAGCCAGCAAATAGGACATTAGCAAGTGGTAAAGAAAGATAAGATAGTACAAAGGCTATCAAGTTAAAGGGTAATATAACAAAGGAAAACAGTGGAACAAAAACAATATTGACAAAAAACGAGGATAAAGATAATTCATAAAAATGATGGAGTAATAGTGGGTAAACGAGCAGTTGGCACACGAATGTGATAAAAAAAGAACGACCTAGCCAAGTTCTTGTCTGCTTAAAAATAATACCAGAATAAAGAAGACTAACGGTTGCTAAATAGGATAGCTGGAAACCAATCTGGAAAATAACACCTGGCTCAAGCAAAACAAAGCCTATAAAGCTAATAGCTAATGCATCATCGATCGAAAGAACCCACTTAAAAAAGCGCAGTAACATCATCAACTCTACTACAGAAACAGCACGCCATACGGAAGGTGCTCCACCTGCAATAACTCCATAAATCGGTAAGAGGATCAATAGCACGACAGTAGCCATTTCCTTGCGAACTCTGATTCTCAGTAATCCTTCAAAAAAGAGCCAAGACATCAGCGCGACATGTAGCCCAGAAATCGCAAATAAATGGGTAATACCGAGCTTTTGATAGGCACGCTGCAGTTCATCCTCCATCTGATCTTGCACCCCTATTAAAAGTGCTTGAGCCTCTGCTACAAGTGATTTAGGAAAAGTTCTCTCTATATGCTTTTTCATATTGTGTCTTACTTCGGCAAGAATAGTGAAGATGGAGGTTCGTTTTCCTATATAGTTCCAATTTGCGATTTCAACGACGCCTGTTGCTCCTTTGCTCGTTAAATAGGTTGACATGGAAAAAGCATAAGCATGTGCAGCTGGAGAGGGAGTCACAAGTTCACCTTTTGCAGAATACGTCATTCCAGTTAATGAGGTGTTTTCATAAAAATTTTTCTCTTGTTCCGAAGAAAAGGTATAAACCACGTAAAGTTTTTCACCATTTGTTGTTGTAGCAAACCCACGGAGTTTTTGCCCATTTATTTTATAGTCATTTGACCAAGTTATAGGGAAGGTTGACGGTAAAGGAGAAGGTTCCGTCAGATGATTGATAGATAGGAAAAAATAAGTTAGTAGACCACTTGTTAGTACAAAAATTGCAAGAAAACGTGACTCACCTTTTATGGTGAGCCACAGGGCTAGTAGCAATAAAAAAATGAGTAGCCATACTGATTTGTATATCGCCATAGCAGCTATCAGTACAGCAAGAGCTACCATAATCCATCTATGCTTTAAAGCTTGATGCCAAATAATGCACTCACCTTCTGTTCATATGGGAGCAATTTTTCAGCAGAAACCCCACTCTCGCGAAGCTCGTGCAGCATTTCTGTATACAAAGCTAGCTTGTCATCTCGTAAAAAATCAATTTTACGTTCATCAAAGGGTACATGAACTACTTCCACTCCAGCTTTTGCAAATAACTCCTGTGCATAGGGATTATTTTTATAATCCGTTGCATAATACACACGTTCTATGCCAGCTTGAATGATAGATTTTGTACATGGTAAACATGGGAAATGTGTTACATACAAATCAGCACCTTTTGTCGGTGTTCCATATTTAGCACATTGCAGTAAGGCATTCATTTCAGCATGCACGGTACGGACGCAATGATTATCAACCACATAGCATCCTTTTTCGATACAATGCTCGTCCCCTGTAATGGAACCGTTATAACCACCTGCAATGATGCGTTTGTCCCGTACAACAGTTGCTCCTACAGCTAGTCTTGTACATGTACTGCGTAATGCGAGTAAATGGCTTTGTGCCATAAAAAATTGATCCCAAGTAATTCGCTCCATATGACTACCTCCAAAAATTGTCTAACAAATTAACTTTCTCTTGCTTTTCTACTATAGTGTAGCCCTTTTAGAAAAGGGACGTCAATATACCATCATGTAAAAGCATTACTTTACGGTAATTGCATCCTTTAGCTTCTCAAATGTTTTATCACCAATACCACTAACATTTTTTAAGTCATCTATGGTTTGAAACTGCCCATTTTCCTCTCGATACGTTAGGATACTTTGTGCTTTAGAAGGACCGATTCCTGGCAATGTTGCTAACGTTGCTACATCAGCTTTATTAATATTAATCTTTTGCTCCTTATTCGTCTCAGTAGGTAGCGTTAACAGAGAAGAGGCTCCTTCCTCTAGCTGTTCGCCCTTGATAGGAATATAGATTACCATTTCATCCTGTACCTTTTGGGCATGATTGATAAATTGTGTGTCAGCGTTCTCTGTATAGCCTCCAGCAAGCTGTACAACATCTTTTATACGTTGGTCTTGCTCAAGTTCATAAACGCCTGGATACATTACCGCACCCTTTATTTCCACAAATAGCTGCTGCATAACCGCTTCCTCAGCAGATTCACTCAAATTTTTTTCTTCAATAGGTTGGATTGTTTCGATGAGCTCTTCTTGGGGAGATGAAGAGTCAGAACTCGAAAAATAGAAGTAACAAAGTCCACTGACGACTAGTATGCTGGGGAATAACATACTTTTTTTGTACTTTTGCCATAAAGATTGTAGCACAGTATCATCCTTTCCTTGCGAAAGGTCATCATATGGAGTTATATATATCTTACACTATGGATGGGTGGTTGAAAATGATAAAAAATCGTCAGGAGTTTAGATTTTTTATCCTTCTATACAGGTTTTATCCGACAATTTAGCCTCTTTATCCGCCTATTCAAGTTTTCTATCCGCTACTTTAACCTTTCTATCCATCAAAAAAGCCACACTGCCAATTACACAGTGTAGCTCCCTTTTCTTTATTTCACTGCACGAATAAAAATGCGTTCACTTTCCTCATCAGGTGCCTCATCTGTAAAGTCTGCTGTAATTTCCACATGACTAAAACCGATGGCACGCAACCAAGCCATATACTGCTCGATAGTGTAAGTACGTTGCACGTGCTCCTCATCAAAGCGTTCATATAATTCACTTGCGTCATCTCGTACATAAAAGGTCATTTGATGAATAACCGAATGTTCAAAGTCGGCAGGCTCCGTATGCCATATATAACTAATGTCACCATCATCATATGTGAACGGACCATCTAAAAAAATCTCATTCATTTTAAATAACGAATGAACATCAAAAAACAGCTGACCTCCATCACGCAACGCCGTATAGATACGTTCTAATGTCGTATAAATAGAGTGCTCCTCTACCACATAATTCAAGGAATCAATTGTGATTGTGACAACATCGATTTCCTCAAAGCCATCTAGTTCGACCATAGACATACAGTATAATGGTGCATGGTAGCCTGCACCAGCAAAGCGTTCTGCGGCAATGGACAGCATCTCTTCTGATAAATCGATTCCACTGACTTGATAACCAGACTTTGCAAATAACAAGCTAAGTACACCAGTGCCACAACCAATATCCAACAGTTTTGGGTACTGGCTGCTTGGTGCATGCTGTACAACCCAATCTACATAAAGATTGTAAGGAATATCCGTTTGCAGCTCATCATAGACATGAGCAAAGCGTTCGTAACTCACTTAGGCCTCTGGCATGTCTAGTTGCGGTGCATCGCCCCAAAGACGCTCTAAATTATAATAAGCACGCTCATCCTTATGGAATACATGTGCCACAACATCGCCTAGGTCAACTAGTACCCAACGAGCTCCATCAAATCCTTCGACACGGCGAATTTCATAGCCTTGTTGTTCAGCTACATCCTGTAATTCGCGTGCAATGGCTTGCACTTGGCGATCTGAGTTACCATGAGCAATGATAAAATAATCTGCTAAAAGGGAAATTCCTTGCATATTTAAAACGACAATATCCTCACCATGTTTGTCGTCAATTGCTTTGTACGCTGCTTGTAATAAAGTTGAAGTCATCCTTCACTATCCTCTCTGTTCATCATATCGTTATAACATTCTATAGATAAAGGATAAATCGGCTGCTTTGTGTCAATTAAAAATGCCAAAGTATGGCGTACACATGCACTCATCGCCTTATCCAAATTTTTTTGTGCTTTTTTGCGCAGACGATCAACTCCATCAAATCGACGGTTCGGTTCAATCATATCTGCGACAAAAATAATTTTTTCTAAACGGCTCATATTAGCCCGCCCAGTTGTATGGAAACGAATAGCATTCAACAGCTCTTCGTCTGTGATACCAAACTCACTTTGTGCTATATATGCACCTACTGGACCATGTAGTAATTCACTACCCCATCCAATTAGTCTTTCATCTAATTTTTCATCACGAACGATATTTTCCATCCACTTAATATCAGCATATTTAGCAATATCATGGAGGATAGCTGCTGTTTCAGCTTTTTTTACGTCCTCGCCATATTTATGAGCTAGGTTGATGGCAGTTTCCATCACTCCGACTGTATGAATATAACGTTTTTCAGGCAGTCTTGGCTTAATCGCCGCTAAATACTGTTCGCGTTCCATAAAGACCTTCCTCTCGTATGAACGTCTCTACAGCTTCTGGTAGTAGAAATGTCACCGTTCCTCCTGTAGCCAGGCGTTCACGAATCAGTGTGGACGATAAATCGATTTGAGGTATTTCCACCATACGTATAGGGTACTCTGTTGCCGCGGCTGTCCCTGGACGCTTTACTCCGACAAACTGAACAAGTTTCACTAAATCATCTATACAATGCCATGTATGTAGCGAATCAATCATATCGCCACCGATGATAAAGTAAAATTTCACATTCGGCTCTCTTCTACACAATGCAGAAAGTGTCTCATAGGAATAGGATACGCCACCCTTCTCAAGCTCATACGACTCTACTGAAAAATAAGGAAATGGACGAATCGCACGTTTTACCATTTCAAGTCGCTCAACATTACTAGCATCAAAACGTGCATGCTTATGTGGTGGGATGGCATTAGGCATAAAGCGGATTTCATCAAGTTCTAGCGCATGAAAAACTTCATTTGCCATTAAAAGATGACCCATATGTGGTGGGTTAAATGTACCTCCAAGTAAACCGACCCTTTTCATCGTCTCACCTTATTTCGTTACTTTTGGTAATACAATCTTTTTATGATTGCGGGACTCTTTATATAAAACAACTGTCAGACCGATTAATTGGACAAGCTCCGCATGAGCGCCTTTGGCTAATGCTTCAGCGACTTCATGTTTATCATCTTCACAGTTATCTAAAATACGTACTTTAATCAATTCACGTACTTCTAATGCCTCGCGAATTTGCTTTGTCATTTCATCATTAACGCCACCTTTTCCCACTTGGAAAATCGGTGTTAAATGGTGTGCTTCTGCACGTAAAAAACGTTTCTGTTTACCTGTTAACATAAAAATTAGTTTCCTCCTA
Organism: Lysinibacillus sp. G01H; assembly: GCF_028872195.1. Taxonomy (NCBI): domain Bacteria; kingdom Bacillati; phylum Bacillota; class Bacilli; order Caryophanales; family Bacillaceae; genus Lysinibacillus; species Lysinibacillus sp. G01H. The sequence goes on from NZ_CP118397.1 coordinate 3,135,318, forward strand.
ATTGCGCCTTCAGTTGCGCAATCATTGAATTTGTATTTGGATAGTCTCCTAACCAGTGTTCAAAAGCGATGGCTCCTTGATGGACAAACATTCCTAAGCCAGTGACAATCGTTGCTCCTTTTTCTTCAGCCGCTTGTAAAAAAGGCGTCATTAATGGATTATACACAATATCCGCAACAATTGCTTCTTTCATCAGCCGATCTAATGAAAATGGCATTGAAAAATTACCCGTGGAAAGGCCAGCTGATGTCATTTGCACAATAATACTGAAATCAGCTAGCGTTTCTTCCGCTTGTTGTAATGAAATGGCACGTCCCATACCCATTTCATCAATAATCATTTGTGCATTCGTCACCGTACGATTGGCGATGGTTACATGACGATAGCCTTGTTGCTGCATAGCAAAGGCAATGCCTCGAGCAGCACCTCCAGCACCAACAAGTAATACAGGCTTGTCTTTATGAGAAACCCCAACGGCTTCTTCAAGTGATCGAACAAATCCAATACCATCTGTATTATAGCCTTTTAGCTTTCCTTCTGTTGTTCGTACGACTGTATTCACTGCGCCCATTTTTTGTGCCAGCTCATCTAGCTCGTCTAGATACGGAATGATTGCTGTTTTATGAGGAATGGTCACGTTCCAGCCACTTGCCCCTAATGTCTTCAAACCAGCAACAGCAGATTCTAATTGATCAGGCGTAACATGTAAAGGAATATATGTCGCATCAATTGACATGTCCTCAAACCAAGCATTGTGCATGGCAGGTGATTTTGAATGTTCAATTGGATCACCCATAACTGCAAACCATTTCTTCATTTTTAGTCCCTCTCTCTACTATGTCCTCCATTTAGATCAGCGAAGGACGAATTGAAACTTGTACACCTTTTGGTGCGTAAGCTGCTACTACTACATTCGCATGTTGAACGGTAATCCAGCCAAGCCCAGAAAATACAACATCTGTTTTCGCTTCTTTGATGGAAAATTCGTGACGAACCAATGGCGGTAACTGGTCGATAAAGTCCGCAGTTGGGGGTGCCAATAATTCTCCTTTATGCTCTTCATATAACGCATCTGCCTTCTCAAGCTTTGTACGATGAATTGGTAAATCATTTGCCACATGGATTGTAAAGGCAGAACGGTCACCCTGAATAAAATCAAATCTTGCCAATGCACCAATAAATAGAGTTTGCCCTGCATTTTGTTGATAGACTTTCGGCTTAATTTCTTTTTTCGGCATAATATATTTTAATTCACTGGAATCAATATGATGAGCCATTTGATGATGATTAATAATACCTGGCGTATCATATAATGCACTACCATCATCCAATGGAATATCAATCATGTCTAAAGTAGTACCTGGGAAGTGTGAGGTTGTAATCACTTCACCCTCACCTGTTGCCTGCTTAATAATTCGGTTAATGAACGTAGATTTCCCAACATTTGTACAGCCAACAACATATACATTTTGTCCTTTACGATATTCATCGATGGCTTCCATTGCTTCTGCCATCCCTTTGCCTTTATGGGCACTGACTAATAGGACATCGACAGGCTGTAGTCCAAGAGCCTTTGCTTCACGTTTCAGCCAGTTGATAACTTTTTTGGGCTTCACTGACTTTGGTAATAAATCAGCTTTGTTGGCAATCAATAGGACAGGATTCTTCCCTACAAAACGATGAAGCCCTGGTAGCCAGCTTCCATTAAAATCAAATATATCAACAATTTTTACGATTAAGCCTTGCTGTGTACCAAGACCATTTAAAATACGTAAAAAATCGTCATCTGTTAACGATACTGGTTGAATTTCATTGTAATTTTTCAAACGGAAGCAACGCTGGCAAATGACCACATCCTTTTCTAATGATGATGGGGGTGCATACCCAACTGCTGTTTTATCTTCTGTTTGAATTGTTGTACCACAGCCAATACAATTTGGCATTTCAATCATTCTTGTTCCTCCCAAGTTATAATTCCTTTTCGTTTCAAATCATTAAATACGCGACGTTCAATAAAACGATTCAATTTTGTTACAAGCCCATCTGATTGTGCAACAGGCTTCACGAGCACTGTGTGTAAGCCTAAGCGATTTGCTCCCATAACATCCGTAAGGAGTTGATCTCCTACCATTACTACTTCATTTGGACGCAAGCCTAGTTGAATCAGTGCATTATAAAAAGCATTACGAAGTGGCTTTTTCGCCTTGTGAATATAAGGGATACCTAACGGCTCAGCAAAATGCTTTACACGAGCTTCATTGTTGTTTGACGCAATAATAACACGAATACCTGATTCTTTCATAATGCGTAACCATATGATTAGCTCTTCTGTTGCATCTGGACGATCCCATTCAACAAGCGTATTATCTAAATCCGTAATGATTCCTCTAATCCCTAATTCCTGTAACTTTTCCGGCGTAATTTCAAAAATATTCGTCACAAATTCGTTCGGTAATAAAAAATTATACAAAATAGCGACCCCTAATCTTAACGTATTATTCGACCATTATAGCATATTTGCAAAGGCTTCACCCATTCGAATTGGGCTTCCTTTTACAACATTATCCGTAAATTTAATTGTATCCTTTTCAAACAGCATCACAACAGTAGAACCAAATGAGAAATAACCAACTTCTTGCCCTTTCTGCCATTTCGTTGTTGTATTGGTAAGCACAATGGAATTCACAAAGGTCGCACCTACTTTGATCAATGCAACATGCTGATTATTTGCTGTTTTCAGCTCAGTCACTAAACGATAATTATGAGAAATTGGTTTTTTACCGTATGTAAGACCTAACTGATTCACAGGATAAGATTTCTGACCAAGTGTATATTGTCGTAAGACTTCTCCATCTATCGGGCTATGGATACGATGGTAATCAGCCGGACTTAAATAAAAAACGATATAATGTCCGTCTGCATATTGTGCAGCTCGTTCTGTATTGCCAAGTAAATCTTGTAATGCATAAGGCTTACCCTTCACAAGAAATGTCATATCCCATTCAATACGTCCAAAGGACTCCACTTTTGCATCTACTGGGCTGGCATATACAGTTGGATTTTTTTCAATAGGGCGAGCTTCTTCAATAAGTTCTCTTGTAAAAAAATCATGTAAACACGAAAATTGTTGTTGTTTTTTTGAAACTTCTTCAAGGTTAATATCGTATAACTTCATGTAGCTTGGAATTATACGTTTACTCCACTTCGCTTTTGCAATTGTTTGCAAAAGATGGGAAGATTGCTTACCATTCGTTAGTTCTATCAAGCGTTGATATAGTTTTTCTTTCATACAGTAAAACCCCTATCCATTAATTTAGACTGTCAATTTTTTCGCATTCGAAGTATAATGGTACAATATCTTAAGTGCAAAGGAGTGATCCCCCTTGTTTTTTTATCACAAGTTGGTGGATACCACGGTTAAGAAAATGAAATCGCACGCAGCTAACTTCATAACAATTAGTAATATGTCCTTTGGAGGCGCGGCTATTATGGCCACTCTACATGAATACTATAGCTATAGTGTCTTGTTTATCTTTATAGCAGCTCTTCTTGATCGCTACGATGGTAAGGTAGCGAGAGCGCTCGGACAAGTGTCAGAATTAGGTAAACAATTAGATTCTATGAGTGATATTATATCATTTGGTGTGGCGCCTGCATTATTAATGTATGAAGTTGTTCTAGTTGATTTTGGTTTTGTCGGCATGATGATGGCCGTATTATTTATCGTCTGTGGCGCTATGCGTTTAGCTCGCTTCAATATTAGCGAAGCGAACGGTTATTTCACAGGTTTACCAATTACAGCCGCAGGTACGTTCTTAACTTTAACGTATTTCGCAGCTTATACGTTCCATCCGGCATTTTATCTTTTCCTTTTCCCCATTTTAGCTTTACTCATGATTAGTACATTTACGTTAAAAAAAGTGTAACAGCACATTTGCTGTTGCACTTTTTTCATTTCCCACTGCTTTTAAACATATACTGTCGAAAAATGGGGAAAGGATGAAATCATTCAATGAGCGGAATTTTTACATCGATGTTGCAGTTATGGCTTGAAATCCCTGCATTGCTTGGCTATTTAAAGGGGCAAACATTCCATAAACCCTTTTCAAAAGAAGAGGAAGCTGCTTGTATTGAACGATTTTTAGGTGGCGATGAGCAAGCACGTCTTGATCTAATAGAACGTAATATGAGGCTTGTCGCGCATGTCGTTAAAAAATTCCATCCAAAACATGAGCAACTCGATGATTATATTTCCATTGGAACAATTGGACTAATGAAAGCCGTTGAGAGCTATACCCCTGATAAAAAAACTCGACTTGCCACATATGCAGCTCGTTGCATTGAAAATGAGATTTTAATGCATCTACGCACCCAAAAGAAAGTGCAAAAAGACGTTTCGCTATTTGAGCCGATTGGAACTGATAAAGATGGGAACGCACTGCAAATTCGTGATTTACTTCAGTGTGATGAAGAAAGTGCCACAGAGAAGCTAGAGCATAAAGAGCATGTAGCACAACTATACCACTATTTGCATATGCTCGATGAACGTGAGCTCGAAATTGTGACACTCCGTTATGGATTAAATCAACAGGATGCACTTACGCAAAAGGAAATTGCAGCACGCTTAAATATTTCACGTAGCTATGTATCTCGCATTGAAAAACGGGCACTTATTAAACTCTATCAACTATATAAACGAGACCAAAAAACTATTGAATAATATATTGTAAAATGGTTATGAAAAAAATTCAATCCTTCAATGGCGGAAGAATATGCCTATTTTATGGCATATAAAAAGCTCCCCTGCAACATGACTATGTCGCAAGGGAGCTTTCCCGTCATACTAATGTGCTGATTCAGAGAGTTCTGCTGAAATCAACGTACCTATTAAAGTTGTAATAATGACTACACCTGCTGTTAAAAATAACATCATGAAAGCCTCCCATTCTATTATGAAGAGATTTATTAATGTCAGTGTAGCATTTGTTTTTTGTATTAACTGTGATTTTTCTCACAGAATAAACCACACATTTTGACCATTCTGTGTAGTTTATAGTGAGGAAATTGCTTTTAATACGACTTGTGTCGAATGTTTTGCAGCAACTGGTAAAAATTCATCGAAGCTAATATTCGATTCTTTACCTGCAATATCTGATAATGCACGAATGACTACAAAAGGTGTAGCAAATTGATAACAAACTTGTGCAACTGCGGCTGCTTCCATCTCTACAGCTTTCATTTGAGGGAAATGACGACGAACAGCCTCTACACGTTCAGGATCATTCATAAAAGCATCTCCAGAGCAAATTAAACCAACGCCATACTGGTGCTCTCCAACTGCCTTCACAGCCTCCTCAGCTACCTTCATCAATTTCTCATCTGATTTATAGGCTGCTGGCATACCAGCCATTTGTCCAATTTCATAGCCAAAGATTGTGACATCTACATCGTGGTGACGAACTTCATCAGAAATAACGATAGCGCCTACCTCAAGAGCTTCATCATATCCACCTGCAGAGCCTGTATTAATGACAACATCTGGTTTAAACTCATGTAAAAGAATTGTCGTAGACATAGCAGCATTTACTTTACCAATACCGCTTTTTAATAATACGACTTCCTTCCCTTCAAAAGTTCCTGTTGTATACTCACTACCCGCAATCGTTGTGCTGTGTGCATTGTCTAATGCTGCTCTTAGAAGCTCCACTTCCTCTTCCATTGCGCCAATTACTGCAATTTTCATGTACTGTTACTTCCCTTCTTTTATCAACTCTATTAAAAATAATCAAAAGAGTAATTTTCGTCAATAGGCGCCTTCTAATGTATTTAGTTGCTCTAGCTTCACAGGCTTCCAACCTTCATTATCAACCCATTCCATGCTTACACGATACATTTGAGATTTATCATTTGTAGAAACAGTAGCAATGGATGAATTAGGACCACCATTATTTTGCATACGCCAGATAATCATATTGCTTTGGTCAATACCTGTCACAGTAGATACTGTTGCTACTTTCTCAGCCCAGTCTACAGACTTGTCGTCATATGAAGACACATGCTGACCTGTTTGAGTTGTAGGTGTTGGCTGCCAATTTTTATTCGTGATAACCTTTTCAACAATAGGATTATCTGATGCTGATTCTTCTGCTGTGCCTTGTTCTTGCTGGGATGTCTCAGGTTCCGACTCTTCCTCTGAAGGTTTATCTTCTTCTACAGCGAGATCTTCTTTTTCTTCATCCGTCGGTTCTTTCTCTACTTCTTTTTCATCATCACCGCTCTGTTCTTCTTGAGCTGGATCCTCTTTCACTGCTTGATCTGCATCATCTTGCCATTTAAACACATAGGTTGCTGTGATAATAATGAGTACAACCACAACACCAATTAAAACATTCAATAGTTTATCTAGCTTTTTATTACGAGATGGCTGCAAATGACGACCACTTCGAGTTTGTCGTTCACTCATAATGTCTCCCCCTCTCTAGGCAATATTCTATCAAGTTCGACAGCACTTGCAAAATAATTCTACTCATTATTTTACTACATAGTTTTCACGCTAAAAATGGTACAAGCAGTCAGCCAAAGGCTAACTGCTTGTACATATACATATTATTTAATTGAGAGAATTTTCACTTTCATTTCGCCGCCAGGTGTTTGAACAACAACCTCTTCACCTTCAGCACGACCAAGTAAACCTTTTGCAATTGGTGATTCATTCGAAATACGGAATTCCATAGGATCTGCCTCAGCAGAACCAACAATTGTATAAGATTCTTCATCTGTTGATGGCTTACCATTGATGATTTCTACAAATGTAACCGTTTTCCCTAGTGATACTACACTGTTATCTGTCTCGTCTTCAGAAATAATCACTGCATTACGAATCATTGATTTTAATGTTGAAATACGACCTTCTAAAAAGGCTTGTTCTTCTTTTGCAGAATCGTACTCAGCGTTTTCAGAAAGATCTCCAAAATCACGTGCTATTTTAATACGTTCAACGATTTCTTTACGTGTTTCAGTTTCTAATTTTACTAATTCTTCTTCTAATTTACGTTTTCCCTCAGCTGTCATAGGGTACTGTTTTTCATTTGCCAAAGTCCTTCACTCCTTGTTTCTTCAATATAAAAACATAAAACTCGACTAAATGCATGTGAGATGCACTTAATCGAATTTTATTATTTTTAAACGTTTTCAAATTACGCTTTGACCTAATAGTATGCATGCTTTTTCAAAATATGCATGTAAATATTGTCAATACCACTCTATCTTATTACAATACGTTGTCGGTTTCAAGAATAGTTTTAATTTTCGTTACCATTAAATCAATCGCGACCTCATTATCCCCACCTTCTGGAATAATGATATCAGCATAACGTTTCGTTGGTTCAATAAATAAATTATGCATTGGTCGAACCGCTGATAAATACTGCTCAATCACCGAATCTGTTGTACGTCCACGCTCTTTAATATCACGCATAATGCGGCGAATAATACGTAAATCTGAATCTGTATCCACAAATAATTTAATATCCATTAAATCACGTAAATCAGCATCCTCTAGAACTAGAATACCTTCTAGTATAATAACATCTACTGGTTCAACATGTATAACTTCTTCTGCCCTTGTATGCTGGACGTAATCATACACAGGTTTTTGAATTGGTTGACGAACTAACAACTTTTTTATGTGCTCAATTAATAAATCATTATCGAAAGCTAACGGATGATCATAGTTAGTTCCTAAGCGTTCTTCAAATGTTAAATGACTTTGATCCTTATAATAAAAATCTTGTTCAATTACCACAACAGAATGCTCACGGAAAACATCATAAATGGCGCGCGTCACGCTCGTTTTTCCGGAGCATGAGCCACCTGCGATTCCGATGACAACAGGGCGCTTCACTGCCATTAGTTATTCTCCTTTCGCATCATGTTATGCGGCTTCAATGGTGTATCACATTTAAATTTAACAATTTGTAATGGATGACGTGCTGCATCTAGGCTATTGCCATCCTCGTCCCAAATTTCACCCATTGTTAAACGGAAATTCTCAATTTCAGGACCAAAGAATTCTACTTCGTCACCAGGTTTAAAATAATTACGCTGTTGCATTGTCACTATTTTTGTCTCTGGATCATGCTCTAAAATAAGTCCAGCAAATTCATAGGTTGTTTTACGACCATGCACACCAAACATCTGCTCCTCAAAGCCAGGTGCATCATGGAAGAATGCTTCAGCCGTATCACGGTTAGCACATTTGTCTAATTCCTCTAGCCATTCACGTTTAATGTTAAAGTTATCTGGATCTGCACAATAAGCATCAATCACTTTACGGTACACAGAAACTACTGTCGCTACATAGTGAATGGATTTCATACGACCTTCAACTTTTAACGAGTCAATACCTAGCTCAATCATATGAGGAATCGCTTCAATTAATTTTAAATCTTTTGGACTCATCGCAAATGGTGCATGGCTCTCATCGAAAAGTGCTTTTTCTTCACCATCTTCTAATTCATATAGATCATAGTCCCAACGGCATGATTGGCAGCATCCCCCTCGGTTTGAGTCACGAGCCGTCATATGATTAGAAAGAACGCAACGACCAGAGTAGGCAATACACATTGCTCCATGGACAAAGGCCTCAATTTCAATGTCGACCTTTTCTTTCATCAGCTTCATTTCTTCTCCGCCGACTTCACGTGCTAATACAACACGATGTAAACCTTCCTCTTTCCAGTACTGGACGGCCTTCCAATTGGACAATGATTGCTGAGTAGAAAGGTGAATTTCAAGCTTAGGTGCTGCTGTACGACATGTTTCAATAATGAGCGGGTCTGCTACAATAATACCAGTTACGCCCACTGATTCAATATCCTTTAAATAACGCTCTAAGCCATCCATATTTTCATTGTGGGCAAAAATATTTGTTGTTACATATATTTTCGCACCATATTGATTGGCAAATTCTACACCTTCACGCATCTCTTCAATTGAAAAGTTATCCGCATTCGAACGTAGGCCAAACTCTCGCCCACCGATAAATACAGCATCTGCTCCGTAATGGACAGCTATTTTTAATTTCTCTAAGCTACCAGCTGGAGCAAGTAGTTCTGGTTTTTTAGTAATGACACGTTTACCGTTGACAATCTCACGGATTTTGTCATTTTGCTCTAACGCTAATGCCATGTTATTGTCCCCTCCTAGTAAACTGTTTCCTTGAAGATAAAGCCTGTATCTAATGGTCTAATAGCTGGTTGAATATCTTCAATTTTTGCTAATAAATCGTCTTTTATTTCTTCATATGCGTCTTCTGATTCGTCAAAATACGTATCGATCGCTTTTCGATAAGCTTCTGTTACCGCGACTACATAGTCTGGTGTTTGAAGTACACCTTCAATTTTCAGCGCATCGATGCCACCTTCAAATAATTCGCCTAGTTCATCAATCATACACATATCATTTGGACTGAAAATATGTGTACCATTCACATCTTCATATATTGGATATTTATTATTTCGTTCATCATCATGTAGGAACATATTACGATTTTCTTGGCGATTTTCAATAGCCATTACTTTATCTTGATATAAGAAATAATGGCCGAGTAATGGGCGTTTTGATTGGAACATACATGTCATGCCATGTACTTGTACTTCAATTTCCATTTCAGTATTTTCTTTAATCTCTAATACTTCATCAAGAGAAAGCTCACGCGCTAATACGGCACGCGTTGCACCACGTTTCCCCCAGTAATTAGCTGTAAACCAGTTTGTAGCTGTCGTTTCTGGATTCCAATGTAACGGAATCGTAACACCTTGCTCTCTGCGAATAATGAGTACCGCTGGATCACCGTAAATTAAACGGTCCACACCGATACGTTGCATTTCTTTTAAATAATCAGCAAGTGCCTCTAGTTTCTCATTATGGAAAAGTGCATTGACTGCAACATATACCTTTTTACCCGCTTCATGAATAAGCTTTGTCGCTTCTTCTACTTCTTCAACTGAGAACTCTCCTGCTAGACGTAGACCAAATTGTTGTTCACCAATAACAAAAGCATCTGCTCCAGCGGCTAAAAGTGCTTTTATATGTTCTAATGATTGTGGTGTCACAAGCAATTCTGGTTTTTTCATAGTAGTCACCTCTTCAAACATAGTAATAAACCATCACCGACTGGTAAAAAAGCACTTGTATAATCTGGGTGCTGCATAATCCAATCCGTGAAGCTTTTTAAATTGCGAATCATTGTTCGCTTACGACGTGGAACATCCTTCAACTCTAAATCAGACAAACCATGCATGTACATATTATCGATATACAATACCCCACCTGATTTTACTAAAGGTGCATACTTTTCAAAAAAGCGTTGGTATTGTCCCTTCGCAGCATCAATAAAGACCGCATCGAATGTTGTGTTAATGGCCTCGTCATCCACTTCTAAAGCGTCACCCTCAATGACCGTAATTCGATCTGATACAGTCGAACGTTTAATATAGGCTTTTGCCCTTGCTACACGATCTTGATCACGTTCAATTGTAACAATTTGGACATGAGGCAATGCCTCTGCCATACGAATAGCAGAGTAACCAATTGCTGTACCTATCTCTAAAATTTTTGACGGATTTTGAATACGCAACAGTTGATTTAATGCATCAATACCTGCTAGCTGCATGATCGGTACGTGATGCTCCTCCGCATATGCTTCCATTTCTAAAAGCAATTCATTACGTGGCTGTATAAATGATTGTATATATGCATCTGATAATTCCATTGTTTCCACCCTCATTTAAAAGGCAACGAGCGTTTGCCGTTGTCTGTACTTCATCATTTATCAACAAAAAGAAAAAGACCAAACGTGATGTCTTGGTACTTTGCCATACAAAAATGAGCAATTGCTTCGATATGCTCAAACAATTGCCACCACGCATATTTGTCCCGCATAAATGAACGGATTGATCAAAAATCACACTTTATAATAGCATGAAAATAGAAGGAAAGCTATTTTTCTTTCCTTCTATCCATCTGTTTGCTATACGATTTTTGTTCTTCCTATACGTTTACTCTTCTTTTCGTAAATATTTTTCTACCTTCTGCAAATGCTCATCATAGGTTTTCGAGAAGTGGTTGACACCCTCTTTATCTGCTAGGAAGTAGAAATAATCTGTTTGACTTGGATTTAATGATGCCTCAATAGAAGTTTTACCTGCACCCGCTATTGGACCAGGTGGTAGACCTTTATTTTTGTATGTGTTATAGGCATTATCCACTTCTAAATCCTCATATAAAACACGATCCTTGTGATCACCCAGTGCATAGAGCACGGTTGGGTCTGTTTGTAGTGGCATCCCTTCATTGATTCGATTATAGAAGACACTTGCAATAGTCTCTCGATCCGTTTGAGCAGTCGCTTCTTCTTCCAATAATGAAGCAAATGTTAACAGCTGATGTACGGACATTTGTTTTTCAGCTAATACATCACTATAGTTCTTCACCACATTGTTCATGGCTGCTATCATCTCTTCTACAATCGCTTGTAAGGATGGTTTTTCCTCATAATAAGAATACGTAGCTGGATATAAATAGCCCTCTAAGTCATAGCGAATATTGTCAGCTAAAACCGCCTCTGTAACTAGCTCAGGATAATTAGCCATCATTTGTTGAACAAATGTGTCACTCGTCACAAGATCCATAAATTCTTTTTGTGTGTACGGTGTTTTCTTTTCAATCACTTTCCCAATTTGTTCAAGTGTTAAGCCTTCTGGGACCGTCATCGTAAAGACAGGCTTACGATATACCTTCCCTGTTTTCAAGCTTTCAATAAGTTCATCAAAAGTCATTGCCTGTGTTAAATCATAATTTCCCGCTTGAAATTGTGATTCATTTTTAAATTTTGCATAGTACTTAAAAACACGTGCATCTTTTATGACACCTTTTTTCTCTAGTAGTGTTGAAATGGAGGACAAACTAGAGCCAATTGGTACTTCTACCGCAATCGTTTTCGTTGCATTAGGGTCTAGTGGTTTTAAAGCACCTTTTACATAATTGTACCCAAATAAACCAACAACGCCAATTATTAGTACGAAAACAATGGCAATAATTGCGACGATTTTTCTCACGATTTTTACCTCAGATTTTCTTTCTTGCATTTTTGAAAACATTTCTTGTTTTTTAGAACCGTTATCCACGGGTTTCCCCCCTATCACTATTCAATATCATACTAGAAATCAACTTTCACGACAAACAGAAATCGACAATTCAGGAGAAATTACATATGTAAAAAATCTGCCAACAACTTTCGTTAGCAGATTTTTGAGCATTCTAGAAATAGTTTATCCTATAAAGTGTTTAATACTTCTTCTACAAATTCCCATTCTTCATCTGACTCAATCGGGTATAATTCTTCAATCTGGCCTTCATTTCCAGCTATATATTGGGCAGCAAAAATATCACGCTCATCAATCGGTTCATCTGTTGCTGGCACATATAATACATACGATTTACCGAATTGCTCAGACGAAAACGTATGAATGACTTCGCACACTTGATCTTTTCCTTCTTCGTCTGTCACAGTAATTAGCTGTGGTTCTTCTTCAAATTCATCAAGTAATGTTAACACCACTTCATTAATCATTTCCCATTCTGCATCTGTTTCAACAGGCTGTAAATTTGTCATCTCACCTGTATTGTCATCATAATCAAAAGTCATCGCCGAAAGGTCTCCTGGAATTTCTTGACCGGTTTCATCTAGAAGGGAAAATAACACATAGGACTTGTCCTCCGCATCAAAGGTAATGACCACACGACACTGCTGTTCCTTACCATCTTTCCCAATGATCATAAATTCTTGCGTTTCTTCATTCATCCTGTTTCCTCCTTTATGACAATTTGATGTCATTTATTAAATCGTTTTTGAGGCTATACACTTTAGAATAGCTTCTCCTATTTTTGAGCAAGTTTTCCCTGTTTAGGAGCTTTTCTTCTCTACATTTGAGCAGGCTCTCGAAATTTTCGAGCGTGGCTTTGAGCGGAGCCTCCATTCATGGAGCGGTGCCACTCTAATTCTAAGCGAATCCTCTAACTTTATGAACGTTTCCCAACAATTGTGGATCAAATTCACACATCTACAATGCATTCATTCCTCCATTTAACAATCCTTCTACAATAGAAAAGCTTCAATAAAAAAGGAACAAGGACTGCAAGCTGCGATCCTTGTTCCAAGCTTTGAGTTAGAAGATTAGTCTTCGTTTTCATCCTCTAAAGCGTTTAAAACGTCCTCTACCATATCCCACTCTGCTTCAGTTTCGATTGGTGTTAATTCACCATCTTCACCATTTTCAGATGGTACAAATGAAGATACAAAGATTTCAACTGAGCCATCTTCATCTTCCTCTGCGCCTACCATTGAGTAAAACACATATGATTTGCCAAACTCTGGAGATTCATGAACGTGAATCACTTCACAAAGCTGCTCGTTTCCGTTTTCGTCAATCACTGTAATGTGTTGAACATGTAGTTCTTCTTCATGGTTATGCTCGTGTGCCATGCATAGTCACCTCATCAATTAATTTTTGCTATCTAAGTAGCCTTGTAAAATCATCACAGCTGCCATTTTATCAATGACCTGCTTGCGCTTTTTGCGACTCACGTCCGCTTCGATCAGCATACGTTCAGCAGCCATCGTCGTTAAACGTTCATCCCATAATTTGACCGGTAGTGAGAAATGCTCTTCTAATAGCTTTTTATAGTTCTCAGAAGCCTCTCCACGCGGTCCAACCGTATTATTCATGTTTTTTGGAAAACCTACAACAAATTCTGTTATAGTATATTCCTTTACTAGCTCAGCGATACGGTCAATACCGAACTCACCATTAGCCTCATCAATTTTTACGGTTTCAATACCTTGGGCGGTCCAACCAAGTGCATCACTTACAGCAACACCCACAGTTTTTGACCCAACGTCTAATCCCATAATTCTCATTTCTAGTCCTCGTTATTCTTTTTGATATAAAATTTAACAAGCTCCTCTAGAATTTCGTCACGCTCAAGCTTGCGAATTAAATTACGAGCATCCTGATGGCGAGGAATATACGCCGGATCACCAGAAAGTAAGTAACCAACAATCTGATTGATAGGGTTATATCCCTTTTCCTCTAATGAAGAATGAACTTTCAACATTACCTGCTTGACTTCCTGTTCCATTGATTCTTCTGGAAAATTAAATTTCATCGTTTGATCAAATGAACTCATGACCAGCACCTCGCTTTCAGAAATAAGGAGATGTGCAAACAAGCTCATCTCCAATTTCTCTTTATTATAACATGTTTTGGTGAATTAATTAAATGGATTTAACATAATCATACACAGAAAGTAGTGCTTCATCAAGTTTTGATGCATCTTTTGCACCTGCCATCGCCATATCCGGACGACCGCCACCTTTACCACCACATGCTTCCGCAACCATTTTCACGATATTTCCAGCATGGTAATTGCCACCAACTAATTCTTTTGATACTCCAGCACATAGCATAACCTTATCGCCATCCACTGCTCCAAGAACGATAACAGCCTTTGGCATTTTCGCCTTCAAATCATCCATCATCTGACGCAGTTGGTTATTGTCTTTTGCTTCTACCTTTGTAGAAAGAACTGTGACATCTCCAATTGTTTGTGCTGCATCAACAATTGCCCCAGCCTGAGCATTGGCAATTTTTTGAGATAATGCTTCGTTTTCACGTTGTAATTCTTTGTAGTCTGCTTGTAATGCCTGTATTTTTGTGACAATATCTTTAGCATTTGCTTTTAATAATGCTGCTGCATCATTTAATAATGCTTCTTCTTCTTTTACTGCTTCATAAGCAACTTTTCCTGTAACAGCTTCTATACGACGAGTACCTGCACCGATACCACCTTCTGAAACAATTTTAAAGAAGCCAATTTCAGAAGAGCGTTTAACATGGATACCACCACATAGCTCAATCGAATAATCTCCGATGGATACTACACGTACAACATCTCCATATTTTTCACCGAATAATGCCATAGCACCCATTGCTTTTGCTTCATCAATGCCTTTTTCTTCAATAATGACCTCTATATCATCCCACACTTTTTCATTTACAATACGTTCAATTTGTTGTAATTCTTCTTTTGTAACTTGACCAAAGTGAGAGAAATCAAAACGTAAACGGTCAGGTCCTACATATGATCCAGCTTGGTTTACATGATCACCTAGCACATCTTTTAATGCACGTTGCATAATATGTGTTGCCGTATGGTTTTTAATGATTAAATTGCGGTCATCACGATTGACCACTGCTTGCACTGCATCTTCCACATGCATTTCCCCAGATTCAACTACTACTGTATGAAGCGGTTGACCATTCGGTGCTTTTTGAACATCTTTTACGACAGCCGTAAAGCTATCATTTGAAATAGTACCACTATCGGCAATTTGGCCTCCCATTTCAGCGTAGAATGGTGTCTTTGCTAAAATAACCAATGCTTCCTGACCTTCTGAAGCGACTTTCGCAACTTGACCATTGACGATCATTGCAGCGATTTCAGTATTAACAGTTAACGTATCATAGCCAACAAATTCACTAGCAACCGTTAAGTTTGCTAATACTTCATTCTGCACTTGCATCGAATCAACATCTTGTCGTGCAGCACGCGCGCGTTCACGTTGCTCTTCCATCGCTGCCTCAAAACCTTCATGATCTACTTTCATGCCTACTTCCTCTGCATATTCTTCCGTTAGCTCGATTGGGAAACCATAAGTATCATATAAACGGAAAGCATCTGCTCCTGGGATGTAATCATGACCGACTGCTTTTTGAGATTCCACTACTTCATTAAAGATAGCTAAACCACCATCTAATGTTTCATGGAAACGAATTTCTTCATTTTTAATGACACGTTGAATAAATTCGCTTTTCTCTGTCACTTCTGGATAGAAGTCTTCCATAATTTTACCCACAGTTGGTACAAGTTCAAACATAAATGGTTTTTCAATGCCAATTTGTTTAGCATAGCGAACCGCACGACGTAGTAAACGACGTAATACATAGCCACGGCCTTCGTTTGATGGCAGGGCACCATCACCTATAGCAAATGCTACTGTACGGATATGGTCTGCAATCACTTTAAATGGTGTATTAATATCTTCTTCTGAGCCAAAGATTTCATTTAAGTCTACTTCGCCAGGTCGTTTATATTTACGGTTGGCAAATTCCTCGATTTTTTCAATGATTGGCATAAATAAATCAGTATCAAAGTTTGTTGGTACATTTTGCACGACGGACACAATACGTTCTAAGCCCATACCTGTATCAATATTTTGCTTTGGTAGTGGCGTGTAAGTGCCATCAGGATTATGGTTAAATTGAGAGAACACAAGGTTCCAAATTTCAAGGTAACGCTCATTTTCTCCTCCTGGATACATTTCAGGATCATTTTCATCTGAGCCGTATTCTACGCCGCGATCATAAAAAATCTCTGAGTTCGGACCAGATGGACCTTCTCCGATATCCCAGAAGTTCCCTTCTAAACGAATTAAACGTTCTTCTGGAATACCGATTTCCTGATGCCAAACATCATAAGCTTCCTGGTCTTCAGGGTGAATCGTGATAGATAATAATGCTGGATCAAAGCCCATCCATTTTTTATCTGTTAAAAACTCCCAAGCGTAATGAATTGCTTCTTTTTTAAAGTAGTCACCAATAGAGAAGTTTCCTAACATTTCAAAGAATGTATGGTGTCGAGCTGTTTTCCCAACGTTTTCAATATCGTTGGTACGAATCGATTTTTGTGCATTTGTAATACGTGGATTATCAGGGATAATACGGCCATCAAAATATGGTTTCAAAGTTGCAACACCTGAGTTGATCCAAAGAAGTGATGGATCATTTATTGGCACAAGTGGTGCTGAGGGCTCATGATGATGCCCCTTTTCTTTAAAAAATTCCAAATACATACGGCGAATATCTACTGCTTTCATCGGATAAATTCCTCCTATTTTATATTGTAAAATCACGATACGAGTCCTGCGATCTACCGAAGAAAATAAAAAAAGCCCTCATCCCCAAAAAGGGACGAGGACTTGTCATTAGTCTCGCGGTACCACCCTAGTTGTAAGTAAAAATCTTACTTACCTCTTTAGCACTTGTAACGTCAGTGAACGGCAGGGATTAGCTGCACTCTGGAGTAGCTTTCGGCATTTGCTGTTGTGAGGATTTTTTCAGCCTAGAAATCCCTTTCTTGTGCACACACAAATACGTACTTTTTCCATCATCGTTTTTACTTTTTCTATCGAAAATTATAAAAAAAATCTATTGCGCTGTCAATTAGTACTAGTATGACTAACACTAACTAAGCAATCATTTTTTTGAAATATATCCACATACCCCATGTAAAAATAACTAAGAAGGCGCTAATTGCAATCGTTGTATAAGGGGTATCTTGATAAGGTAAAGGTACATTCATTCCAAAAAAACTAGTAATTACTGATAGTGGTAACATAATTGTCGAAATGACCGTTAATAAATTCAGCTTTTCAATGGATTTCCCACTGATAATTGAAAAATACGTATCAAGCGTGCTGTTCACTAAATCGCGATATGTCTCTGTGGAGTCGACAATACGTTCTAGATGGTCATTCAAATCTTTATAGAATGGAATATTTTCTTCTTGAATGTCAAATTTCCACTGACCATTGATTGTAGAAAAAATTCTTCTTTGTGGCATAATGGCCTGACGAATTAAAATAATTGTCCGCTTCAATGCAAGAAATTCCTCTGTCACCACTTTTGGTTGATAATCATAAATTTCTTCTTCTAGTTCATCTATACGTGCGCGAATTCGTTCTAATACTGGGAAGTATTCGTCTGTAATACCGTCAATAATAGTATGCAATAAAAAATCAGTACCCTTTTCTAAATATCTTGGGCTATTGACACAAACATTCTCCATTTTCCCTAGCCATTGCAACTTTTGTTTATGCACAGTCACAATATAGTTTGGTCCCATAAAAATATTTAACTCAACTGTTGTAATTTCATTGTTACTTTTCTCATTATAGATTGGTGCATGGAGCACAAAAAATTTATAATCACCATAACTATCCATTTTTGGACGTGAGCCTTCATGTAAGCAATCTTCAACTGCTAGTGGATGAAAGCCAAATACATCTGCTATATTGTTCAATTCATTATAACTATAGGCATATAAATCTACCCATAATAAATCTTCGTTATGAATAGGGAGTTTTAAATCAATCATATTGAAATCATGTTGGACTGTCTTGCTGCTGCTATTATAATAGTGGATTTTAATCATTGCATTTCACCTCATGTTTGTTATTGAGGGAAACAAAAGGTCATCCTTATCACCTTTTGTCTGCATCGGTGATCAGAAATCGATGACTTTTTATATGTTTCCGTTTGCCTAAATGATACTTATTCGGTTCAGGACTACTATCCATTTCTCATCACCTTCCTTCCATAACAAAAACACGCCTTCTACGAATGAAGGCGTGTTGAATACACATATCAAAAAATAGCAATAAAATACATTGCATGCTTGTTACCTTCAAACGTTGAGTTTTAGCACTATGCGGCATAGGAATATGTCCAGCTACGTTAAAAAACACCTTATTTCGATGATTTCTGTTGACCCATTGGCGTCTCTCGACATTTTTGGGTAGTAGCGTATCTCCAGCATAGGAGCCTCACCTAACGAAGGGAGTCTTATTTTTTTATTCCTGTAAATGATAACGGATAGTTTCACAACTGTCAAACTTTCTATCAATCATTTTTCAGAAAGTCTTCTACTCTTTGCACTAAATGCTCTCGTTGATAAGATTGATAGAGCAAGCTAGATAAACGTACAGGATCACCAAAGAAAAAGCGTTCGTACAATGTCTGTCTTGTGCCAAAACTACTCATCGTTAAATCCCAAGCTAAACGGAATTTCTTTACTCGCTCTTCTCCTTTGTCTTTGAATGATTGCAAATAATGTTCAAGATCACCGTCATCTACTGCAAATGCATGTTCAGTCGGTATAGACATCAAGCCACTTGCTCCTAGTTGCTGGATAATTTCCGTAAAAGTTGGATAAACTTTCGGGAAAATTTGAATAGCTACTTGGAGGGTTGCAAGGTCAGGTCGAATAAAGCCAAAATTATCTCTTTGTGCATCCACTTCTGATTTGATTAACAGTGCTTTCATCGTTTCTAATGGCACAATCACATCCACCACTTTTTGTTGTACATGTTGATAGTCTCCGATGTTAATAGTGTCCACTATCGATTGCACAACCCCAAGTACAAATTCGGTCTTGGCAATTTGGCGAGATAACACTTGATGTAATGTGTAAGCTTGGAAGCCACTGACATTCATAAATTGATTGGCCACTTCTATATTTTCATAGTAAAAAACACGTTCCCATGGGACAACTACATCATCAAATACAACGATTGCATCCATTTCTTCAAAACGAGCACTTAACGGATAATCAAAGGTAGAATCTCCCCCTACAAACGATTGCCGACATAAAAACTTTAAGCCTTTAGTATTACTTGGAATAGAAAAACCGAAACCTTTTCCTTCATCATAGCCATTTGTCGATAAAACAAGAAGCTCATCTGTTATGCCACCCTGTGTTGCTAGTAATCTTGCCCCTTTAATGACTAAGCCCTCACTTGTCTTCCCAATGATTTTAGCAGCAATGGTTACTTCTTCATCCTCATAGTAATAGCGTTTGCGATTTACCTGTGGTTCAATAAAGGTATGTGTCATCGTAATATCATTCTCGCGAGCATACTCATAGAACTTTAGCAAATGCTCTGGGAAACAATTTGGCTGCTCTTTTAAAAAGTCTGACGCTGATGCAAGGGCCATTAATGTTGTATTCATATAATCAGGGCTTCTCCCCATAAAGCCTTGTGAAGATAATGCCCATTCTCTTGCCGCATGGCGCCTTTTCACAAGATCTTCTTGCGTCAATACTTGAAGAAAGGACATGCCAACTTTCTGTTTGCTAGTTGGCGATTCATAGGTCATTTTTTCAAGAAGTGCCTCTTGATGTTGTAAATCAAAAAGTTTCGCTTGACTCTGAATAATTCCTTTAAAGGCAGGATGTTCTGACACCTTCCCTGTCACGATTTTCCCATCTATCGAAATATACGTTTTTAAAGCATCAATTCGTTCAATATACTGCTGCCCTGTCATTATTGGCATGCTGTCACCCCTATACATTCCCTATGTTTTTGTACTTATCTAGTATATGAAATGTCCAAATATTAGGTGACGATACATCAATTAGAAAAACCCGATTAGACAGTCTAATCGGGTATATTTATTTTAGTCATCCAAAAAATCATAGGGAGAGACATCATTCATACCAATCATTGGATGAATAAAAGGGGCTGTTTCTACTGTTAGCTTTTGTTCAATGGAAACAGGCTCCTGCGTCACTTCATTTTCAACTGACACTGCCTCGACTTCCACAAGTTCTTCCTCAATTTCCATTGGGTTAAGTCTTGCACGTAAAGAGGTGAAACGCTGTAGGTCATCTGTACGTTGTAAACCATCTGCAAGTACATCTGGTTCACCACATAAAATCAAAAAGTTTTTAGCACGTGTAATACCTGTGTATAAAAGATTACGCCGTAACATTTTGGAATACCCTCTAACCACTGGCATAATGACCGTTTGAAACTCAGAGCCCTGTGATTTATGGATGGAGCAACAATAAGCTAGTGTCAATTGATTGAGATCGCTTCGTTGATAGGTCACTTCAATGCCATCAAAGGATACGATCAATAAATCTTGTTTTTCGACCGTCTCTTTCGCCTTAATAATACTAATGACCTCACCCATATCTCCATTAAAGACATTGCTTTCTGGTTGATTGACAAGCTGAAGAACTTTATCCTTTATTCGATAGGTTACATCCCCAAAGACTAGCTCTTTTCGTGTTCCAGTATCATTTGGATTAATAAGCTCTTGAATCATTTTATTTAAATTATCTATCCCAGCTGGTCCTTTATACATGGGTGCCAACACTTGGATATTACGGATTTCCTGACCCTTTGCGACAGCACTTTTGACAACCTGTGTTACAACGTTGGCAACTTGATCGGCTGAAGCCTTAATAAACGAACGATCAGAGGTTTTAGCTGTTAACTCTTTTGGAATCGTTCCTTTTTTTATTTGATGGGCAAGTTCAATAATCGTTGAGCCTTCTGCTTGTCGGTAAACATCTGTTAACTCGACGGTTGGTAGCTGCTTGGATGCTAATAAATCCTTTAATACCTGTCCTGGACCTACTGGTGGAAGCTGATCCTGATCTCCTACAAAGACAACTTGAACATCTTCATGTAAAGCTTTTAATAATTGATGGGCAAGCCATGTATCAACCATGGACATTTCATCCACGATAATCAACTTACCTGTCACTTCACGCTCTGTTTCTTCCTCTTTTTCTTGCCCTGTAAAACCGAGCAGTCGATGAATGGTCATCGCAGGTAGCTCTGTTGATTCGGCTAATCGTTTAGCAGCACGTCCAGTCGGCGCACAAAGAATAATCGGAAAAGGCTCCTCTTTTTGAGCATACTCTTTTGGATTTAAGGATAGGCCATGAAGCTTTGCATACACTTCTACGACTCCCCGTACAACAGTGGTTTTCCCCGTACCAGGACCACCCGTTAATATCATAACAGCTGAATTTAAAGCCTGCTCAATGGCATTCGCTTGTGTTTCTGCATAGGTAACATTGAGTAGCTCCTCTGTTTCTCCAATGGCTTTTCGAATTTCATCTTTACTAAAATGCTCAGCCTTATTATTCCGTTCGATAAGCGATAAGATTTTCGATGCAATCCCTACCTCTGAAAAATACAGTGACGGTAAATATAACCTTGTCTCTTCACCACAAATTTTGCCTTCTTCACGGAGTCCGATGCAGGCTTGAGAAATATCTTCGAATGGTATCTCCTGTCGTTGGCTTTGTTCAAGCATTTCCTTAACGAGCGGTAAAACATGTTCTGCATCTAGATAGACATGTCCATCTGATAAAGCTGCTGTATTTAAAATATGTAAAATCGCTGCTTTGACACGATCAGGATGTTTACCAGTTATACCTAATTTTGCACCTAGCTCATCAGCTCGAAAGAAACCCACCCCTTCCACATCTTCAATTAAGCGGTATGGATTCTCTGTCAATAATTCAATGGCTTCTGTTCGATAGGTTTGATAAATTTTCATGCCGAGCTGTGGACCAAATCCCCACTCATTCAATTGAATCATGATCCGCTCTAAACCTAAGTTTTGCTCAATGGTGCGGTGAATAACTTCTTTTTTTTCAGCAGATAGACGCGGAACAGCATCGAGGGCATTAGGATCTTCTAAAATAACACGGAGTGCATTCGCACCTAGTTTTTCAACAATCGTTTCAGCTGTTTTTTTCCCGACTCCTACGAAGAGGTCACTAGATAAATAATGAATAATTCCTTGCTCAGTTGCAGGCACTTCTTTCGTAAATGTCTCAATTTGAAATTGAGCACCGTATTTAGGATGTTGTTTTAAAATACCAGTAAATCGATATTGTTCGTCCATTTGTAGTGGGGGAAAATAACCAACAACAATAATTTCTTTATCTTCATATTGCAAATTCGTCTCTTGAATTTTCACACGTACAATCGAATACATATTTTGCGCATTATGAAATATAGAGACGATCGGACGTCCGAGTATAAAAAATTTATTGAGTTCAAATAAATCTAAATGATCTGTCATGTTCGGTCCGTCCTTTCTTATAGTTTTCAATCTTTTTATTTTACCATAGCCACATGAAAATATCGCAGACAAAAATAGATTCGCTTCGTTATTTTTACATTATTTTGACAAATGACAATTCTCTGCCTTTATCCTCCGTTCCATGCTATGATTAATATGAATTAGTTGCACGGAAGGATTGTGAAATTATTGGAATTTAGACCTTGCATCGATTTACACGATGGCAAAGTAAAGCAAATTGTAGGCAGCACTTTGGGATATACAAATCAAGCAGTTGTTGAAAACTTTATTTCTCAACATGACGCTAGCTACTATGCACAAATGTTTGCCCAAGATCGTTTAACAGGTGGACACGTTATTATGCTAGGCTCTGGTAATGAAGAAGCTGCCCTATCCGCTCTAACAGCCTATCCTCAAGGCTTGCAAATAGGTGGTGGCATTACGGCTGACAATGCTCAAAAGTATATTGATGCAGGTGCTTCGCATGTCATTGTCACATCCTATATTTTTCATGATGGTCAGCTCGATTTAGCACGTTTAAAGCGTTTAAATCAATTAATTGGTAAAGAACACCTTGTCATCGATCTCAGTTGTAAGATGCGTGACGGGAAGTGGTTTGTCATGACAGATAAATGGACAACATTTAGTCACTTCGAAGTCAATGCTGCGTCGATTGCCTATATTGAAGATTTTTGTGATGAGCTGTTAATACATGCTGTCGATGTTGAAGGAAAAAAGGGTGGCATGCAGGAAAGCTTGGTACAGGACTTAGCTGCTTGGACATCTATCCCAACTACTTATGCAGGCGGCGTCCGATCTATTGAAGACTTAGAAAGATTTAACCAATTAGCCAATGGAAAACTTCATGTAACCATTGGGAGTGCGCTTTCTATTTTTGGTGGCGATTTACCTTATACAGATGTAGTAGAATATTGTAAAAAAGGCGGGATTTTGTGAAGCTTATTTATAAAGATTATATTTTTCCATTTCAAGAAACTAATTTAGAGAGAATTATAGATGGTAAATATTTCAAAGTGAATAAAAAAGATAATTCTCTTGCAATTCAAGTGCAACTTGACAACGAACAAATGTTATTGGAATTTTCAAAATCACTAAAGGCAACATGTGGGTTCTTACGCGATCAAGAAACTGAGCCTTATATCGGAACCTATATTGATTTACAAGTTTTCGTTGATGAGTTTAATAAGCGTTATAACTTAAATGCTGAAATTATTAGTTAAAACATGGGGACAGATGGTTCCCTTTGTTTTAACCTCAAATCCTCTTCTGCATTCTTCCTTGCCCCTATTTCTGAAACCTTTTCATTGTCATGTGAGTTATATATTGTATAGCATAACCATAAGGGGTTTACCTGACAAAACTACATACTCAATATGTCCTTCCTTATTTTTTTATGCTCCCTGCTCTTCTAATAGGGATGATCACCATGATCTCCTATGGCGTAGGCTTTCATATTTGGATACAGAACTTGCTCATCTGGGTTGTTGGCATTAGTTTTTGCTATGGAATGTCAACAAAAACTACCCTAAAATTTTTAGATATTAGCCCTCTTTCTATTACAACTGTTTTAATCGTTCTACTCATTATGCCCTTTTGGTTTAATGGAATAGAGGGTGTCCATCGATGGATAACTTTTGGCCCGTTTAATTTTTATATAGCTAGTATTAGTTTGCCTCAATTGTTTATTTATTGAGTTTTTCAATCAATAACCATTTATCATTTACGATAGGATTCATGTTCCTCATAGAAGGTATATATTAATGCAACCTGATGCAGGACAAATCACTGCGTTTGCTTGTGCATCCACTATTATTTTATGGAGAGCTATAGAAAATTCGATTTGGAAGTACATTTCACTGCTCTTATTCGCTTTTTTTGTCATCGCATCATGGATTTTTCTTGATCATTTAGCTCCAGTCCCATATGTGGAGCAAATTATTTTTTAGTGGCTGACATGGGCAGTATTTTGCTTTTTTTAGGTGTTTTAGCACTCCTATTGTTAATTTATCCATTCTTTGTCCCATGGAAAAAAGATACCTTGTCATTAGCTTTAGGCTTATATTTTCTAATGACAATCCTTGTCACGTTCGTGGGTCATTTTCCTATGCCTATTATGGGCTATGGCATTTCACCAATTATCGGCTATCTCATTGCCATCACAGCTATACAAAAATTAAAAATCGAACAAACCAAAAAAGAAAGGATTTACAAACGATGAAAACTGAACTAGAAGTAAACACTTTAAAATCATTTCAAACTGAATTAACACGCTTCTTTTTAGCTTACAAATTTGCTCTACAGGAAGTGGAAACGAAAATTAATATATTACAAGAAGAATTTAAGTTAATTCATGAATATAATCCAATTGAGCATGTATCTACACGTGTAAAATCACCTAAAAGTATTTTAACGAAGATGATGAAAAAAGAGCTTCCTCCATCAATAGAGGCTGTGCGTGAAAATATCCGCGATATAGCTGGTGCTCGCATCACCTGTTCCTTTGTGGAGGATATTTACAAGGTAAGTGCCATGTTACAAGCACAGCATGACATGGAAGTTGTTGAGGTGAAGGATTATATAGCCAATCCAAAAGAAAATGGCTACCAAAGCTTACATCTTATTATTAAAATTCCTATCTTTATGTCAGACCATATGGAAAAGGTCTATACAGAGATCCAAATTCGTACAATTGCAATGGATTTCTGGGCAAGCTTAGAACACAAAATTTATTATAAGTATAACAAAGAAGTACCTGAGCATATTCGACATGAATTAAAGGATGCCGCACTACAAGCAGCTGAATTAGATCGAAAAATGGAGCGACTGAATAAGGAAATCAATATTTTAAAAGAAAATGAAGCCGAGCCTTCATTGCTAGACAGTACCCCCATCGCACATTTAGCGAAATACTTAACGGAACTACCTGGCAATCAAATAATTGATGACACTCTATTCAAAAAGTAAATTTATTCTATGGTTTAGTCGTCAAATGAAAAACCCACCTCACACGCTGCTTGATCACAGAATGTGAGGTGGATTTTACTTTTTATTCACTATTGCGCTTTCCTTGTAGATTTCGTTGCTACAAAAAAGGAGAAAATAAGAGCACCAATAGCAAAAATAAAGGTAGCTATATATACATAACTGACGCCATTCGCAATAGTATCCTTTAAAAAGCTTACTTCTTCTAATTTAAACCCACCTTTTGCAAATTCACCATTTAATTGAATTTCACCTTTTCCTAATGAAGCCATTTTTTCACTCGTTGCTAGGTTGAAAATCATACCAAATAGTGCTGCACCAATCGCTTGGCTAAATGTATTTGTAAAAGAGTTCAAACCAATTGAAATACCAAGTTGCTTTGGATCTGCCACCTTTTGTATGGAAATCATCAACATCGGCATAATAAAGCCCATCCCTAGTCCAATTAATGATGATGCGAAATAAACGCTGAAATCACTAGAATCTGAAGATAGTCTTGCCAACAATAGTGTACCCGTAACAAGTAAAATCGTACCCATTTGGATAATGCGTTTATTTGTTAAACGACCGATTAAATAACCTGCCATAATCGAGTTCACCGTCCAAAAAATAGACATTGGTGTTAATAATAAACCAGCCTGCGTTGCATTTTTGCCTAAAACACTTTGAGCAAATATAGGAATATAAACGGTTACACCAATGACAATAGACATACCGCTTAAAGTTAATGCATTAATGACCATTAGTCGTCCATTTTTAAATAGTGTTAACGGAATAATTGGCTCCTCTGCTCGTAACTCCACCCAGATAAAAATACTTAAGAATACAAGAGCAACACCGTACATTAGCAGCGATTGACCTGATAACCAGGTTTGTGTTTTACTGTTTTCGATAATAACAAACAGTAACGCAACCATGCCAATTGTAAAAAACACTGCACCTAGGTAGTCAATTTTACGCTTCACTGCCTCTAGTTGTTCTTTATAATGTTTAGCAATTAAATAAATAGAGGCTAAACCAAACGGTACATTAATGAAGAAAATAAAATGCCAAGATACTTGGTCAACTATAAAGCCTCCAAATAACGGACCTACTACACCAGAAACGCCCCATACCATACTTAAATAGCTTTGTCCTTTGGCACGCTCTTTTTCAGTCTTAAACAATTCACCAACCATTGTTAATGTAATCGGTAAAATTGAACCTGCGCCAATACCTTGAATTGCTCGAAAAACAATTAATTGCTCCATGGATTGAGCTAAACCACATAACATAGAACCTACTAAAAAAATAATGATACCTGTAATAATCATCCGTTTACGACCAAATAAATCGGCTAATTTACCAAAAATAATCGCCGCTATGGCTGAAGCTAGTAAATAAGCAGAATAAATCCAGCTTATTAAGTCTACACCTAATAAATCAGCCGTAATACTCGGAATAGCAGTACTAACAATAGTTCCCTCAATTGCAGCGAGTGCTGTTACAAGTAATAGTGCCATAAATACTTTATTCATTCTGTCACCTTTTCCTTTCCTGCATGACATACATTACCAAGTTTGAACTAGAATTAAAAGAGAAAGAGATTCAATTTATGAAAAAATAAACAATGTTTTTCTGTTTTACTAGATAAAATCAATAAAAAAGCAGCAAGAATGTAATTCAACATTCACTCGCTGCTTATTATCTATCAGTTAAATCGTTGAGCAATCATATCGTAAATATAACGTGCTTGGTCATATTCAGGTTGTAAGGTAAAGGCTTGTTTCAAATGATACATGGCATCTTCTGTTTGTTCAGTGGACACGGCATATAGTACGCCTAAATTATAATGTGCATCGGCATTATTCCAATCCTGTTCAATCAAGAGATCCAGTTCCTTCTTCCCTTCATCAAACATTTCTAATGCACATAGTACTATCGCATAAGCTAAACGAATCTGTGTATCTTCTGGAGCAATCTCTACTGCACGTTGTAAATAAGGTAATGCCAATTTAGAGTTATCCATACGTTCAAAGCATTTCCCCATCATATAATAGACATCGGCACCTTCAATATGATGGTTTAGCGCTTGCTCATATAGCTTCACAGCCTCGGCATAGCGTTCAGCATTGTAATATAAATTGGCTAGACCGTAATAGGCTGTAGCTGCTGATTCATCCACAGTGATTGCCTTTTGGAAGAAACGTTCTGCACGTTCAGTATCCTCTAATACGGCTAATAAATTGCCGAAATTTACATACCCAATAGCATTTTCAGGCTCTGCCTCAATTGCTTTTGTAAATAGTTGAGCAGCATCCTCATAACGTTTTTCTTGAAATGCTTGGATGCCCTGTTCATTATAATTCATTTGTTCTTCACCTCTATGTAGCGAAAGACTGCTTTTAGGAAGCCAAGAGGCCATAAAAGCAGTCTTAACGCAATTTATCCAACATATGTTAGTTTTTCATTACTTTTAAAGACTTCATCAATCGTTCCGCCACCCATACATTCTTCTCCGTTGTATAGCACTACAGCTTGGCCAGGTGTAATTGCACGTACAGGTTCTGCAAATGTAATGTGTGCACGCCCATCTGGTAAAATTTCAACTTCTACTGGTGTATCGGTTTGACGATAACGGAATTTTGCTGTGCAAGAAAATTTCCCAGGCAATTTTTTTGTCGAAGTATAGTTCATTTTCACAGCTGTTAATGATGTTGAATACGAATATTCATTGTCAAAGCCTTGTCCGACAAGTAGAACATTACGTGCTAAATCTTTTCCTAGCACAAACCAAGGTTCACCGTCTCCACCAATACCAAGCCCGTGTCGTTGACCAAGTGTATAGTACATTAAACCATCGTGTTGGCCCATTACAACGCCATCCATTGTTTCCATTTTGCCAGGTTGCGCTGGTAAATATTGACTTAAGAACTCCTTGAAATTACGTTCACCGATAAAGCAAATGCCTGTTGAATCTTTTTTCTTGGCCGTAGCAAGGCCTGCTTCTTCTGCAATTTTTCGTACTTCTTTTTTCTCTATATCACCAATTGGGAACATTACATGCGCTAATTGCTCTTGCGATAACTGATTTAAAAAGTATGTTTGATCTTTGTTATCATCAACGCCACGTAACATTCTTACTTCACCATCACCACTACGATCAATTCGTGCATAGTGACCTGTTGCTAAATAATCAGCGCCAAGGTTCATGGCATGCTCTAAAAATGCTTTAAATTTAATTTCTTTATTGCACATAACATCAGGATTTGGTGTACGCCCTGCTTTATATTCTTCTAAAAAGTATGTGAACACTTTATCCCAATATTGTTTCTCGAAATTGACAGCATAGTATGGGATACCAATTTGATTACATACTTTTATCACATCGTCATAATCTTCCGTTGCTGTACAAACACCGTTTTCGTCCGTATCATCCCAGTTTTTCATAAAGATTCCGATTACTTCATACCCTTGTTGTTTTAACAAGTATGCCGCCACCGATGAATCTACCCCACCTGACATGCCGACAACAACTCGAATTTTAGATGGGTCACGTGTTTCTTTCATTGTGGTCACCTTTTCTTTTATCTAATTACAGTTTATGTTTCAATATTTTAACGAAACATAACATAGGTATTTTGCAAATTATTTTTTAGCTAGTTTTTTCACGATTTGAGCCGTTTTTTCTGCTGCATCTTGAATATCCTTTTCCGTTAAACCCTGCCCAAAGCTGAATCGGATGGAATTTCGTAGCTCCTCTGCACTTTGTCCAAACATTGCTACTAACACATGTGATGGATCAATCGACCCAGCGGTACATGCAGAACCACTAGATACACAGATTCCTGCCATATCAAGATTCACTAAAAATGATTCTACTTCCATGCCCTCAAAGCTAATATTTAAAACATGTGGCAATGACTGCTCTTCATCACCATTAACATGGAATGCTAGCTTTTCCTGTGAAAAAACAGCAAGCATAATTTGCTTAAAGTGATTGTATAGTGAACGCTTTTCTTCACGCAACTCATTTGCAACTTGCACGGCAGTCGCAAAAGCTATAATGGCAGGTATATTTTCAGTACCTGCACGACGTTTTTTCTCTTGTGCGCCCCCAAGAGCGTAACTTGCTAAGGGTGTTCCTGCTTTTTGATAAAGGAATCCAACACCTTTTGGACCGTTGATTTTATGAGCAGATACACTTAATAAATCCACCTGTAACTCATTTACATTAATGCGCTCTAAGCCATAAGCCTGAACCGCATCTGTATGGAATATAGCACTATGCTCACGCAATAACGTGCCAATTTCAGCAATTGGCTGAATCGTTCCTACTTCATTATTTCCATACATAATTGTTACTAAAATAGTATCATCACGAAGGGCTCTTTTGACATCCTCAATCGCGACACGCCCTTTTTGATCGACAGGTAAATAGGTCACCTCAAACCCATCACGTTCAAGTTTTTCACAAGTATGTAATACTGCATGATGCTCTACTTGCGTTGTAATGATGTGTTTTCCTTCATTTGCACGGGCATAGACCGTTCCTAAAATTGCCATATTGTCAGCTTCTGTGCCACCACTTGTGAAAATAATTTCCCCTGCTTGCGCACCAATTGATTTCGCCAATAGCTCACGCGCATCATCTAGATATTTCCTTGCTTCTCGACCAGCTTTATGAATACTCGATGCATTGCCAAATACCTGCTGCATAGCAGTCGTCATCGCTTCTATTACTTGGCCATTCATTGGAGATGTGGCCGCATGATCGAGATAGATATATGAATTCATGTTGAAAACTCCTTTTTAAACTCTGTGACATCCGCCAGAGGCTTTCGCTTGATTCAGTTAATGCTTGTAAAATCAATACAAGTATTCTTCACCCCACTATGACAGGGAGTCTTCCGTACTTGGTGGTTCATTTTAGTACAAAAACATTTGCTGAATCGAGATAAAAGCACAAAACCCACATCACTCATCATAAAAATAGTCATTGGGATGTGAATAGTTCACAATCTCCCAATAAGATGAAGTGAATGCAGGAGTAGCGCTTTAGCTTAAACTATTTTAAATATAGAACATGTAGCCTTCCACTACATTTTCTTCTGTATATTGTGCTAAATCTTCAATTGTTGTTGTATCTAACACATTTTTTACTGCATCACGAATACGTAGCCATAATTCACGTTGCGGTGCTTCTTCATTTTCAATACCCTCTACTGGTTGAATTGGCCCTTCTAGCACACTAATAACATGGGCTGCTGAAATTTCGCTAGGTGGATTTGCTAGCATATAACCACCATAAGCACCACGTACACTTTTTACTAAGCCTGAATTACGAAGCGGAGATACTAATTGCTCTAAATATGCCTCTGAAAGTTCCTTTTCCGCCGCAATTTTACGCAAAGGAATTGGCCCTTCCCCATAATGCTTTGCTAATTCAATCATAATTGTAAGCCCGTAACGGCCCTTTGTTGAAATTTTCATTTTATCACCCTCAATTAGTCTAGTCAAAATACTACCAACAGTATATCATAATCTCCTCTTGATGAACTCGGAAATACACCTAGAAGGATATGATATACTAATTAAAGCGATTAAAAATCGTTTAAAATCCATACGAGTGCTTTATTTTAGCGTAAAAAAATGTATGAAGCAAAAAATGACAATGACAGAAAGGGGAAGTTATTTTGCACAATGAACCACTCGCTTTTCGAATGCGACCTTTAACCCTTGATGAAATTGTTGGTCATCAGGATTTCATAGGTCCCAACACAGCCCTTTATAAAATGATTCAAAATGAACATGTCCCTTCCATGTTGCTATATGGAGAACCTGGAATCGGTAAAACATCCATTGCCAATGCCATTGCAGGAAGTTCCAAGCTCCCTTTCTTCGCACTTAATGCCACACGAGCTGGCAAAAAAGATGTGGAAGATATTGTACAAGAAGCCAGAATTTCAGGGAAAGTAATACTTTTCTTAGATGAAATTCACCGTTTCAATAAATTACAGCAGGATACGCTGTTACCACATGTAGAAAATGGATCAATTGTATTAATTGGTGCCACGACAGAAAATCCTTATCATGATGTTAATCCAGCGATTCGTTCACGTTGTGGAGAAATTTACCAGCTAAAACGCTTAACGAAGGAAAATTTAATCGAACTAGTTGAAAAAGCACTTGCTGATGAAAGACGGGGATTAGGTAAGTATCATTTTGCCTTAACACCATCACAAATTGAACAAATTGCAGCCGCAGCAAACGGAGATGCACGAAAGGCATTAACTTTGCTAGAATCTATTTACTATGCCAGTGACGAGGTGGATGGACAAACGGTTGCTGCCGACCATGTTATTGAACATCTCATTAGTCGAATTGGGGTGTATGGCGATAAAAAAGGATCACATTTTTATAATTTACTATCAGCCCTGCAAAAGTCTGTGCGTGGCAGTGATACTAATGCTGCTCTGTATTATCTAGCACATTTATTGGAAACAGGCGATTTAGTGGCTGTCAGCAGACGCCTACTTGTTATGGCCTATGAAGATATTGGTCTAGCTAATCCCGACGTCGGACCTCATATATTAGCTGCTATTCAAGCAGCAGAACGACTAGGGCTACCAGAGGCACGTATCCCACTTGCCAGTGCTGTCATTGAAATGTGCCTTGCCTCAAAGTCCAACTCAGCCATTGTGGCAATTGATGCTGCTATTAAGGCTATTCATGAAGGCAAAACAGGTGATATCCCTCATCATTTGCGAGATGCTCATTACGAGGGTGCAAAAGATTTAGGACACGTCGGCTATCAATATCCTCATAACACACCGATTGGTACTTTTGGTGGTTGGGTAGACCAGCAATATTTGCCAGACGAACTTGTAGGAACTGAATTCTACAAACCTGTTATTGCTGGTGAGGAAAAGCGCATGGCTGGCATCTACGACAAACTAAAATCATTTCAAGATAAGAAATAATAAAACAAAAGCAAAGTCACTATCTTAAGTAATTGCAATGACTTTGCTTTTTATATACCAACAGGATAGGCTGCTCTAGCAATCATCCTGTAAAGCTCGGGTTATTTGTCGTATATCGTTCTTGGTAAAACAAATTTAATGGTTCAGCTAAATGTCGAAGTAATGGCAAAATGGATTCTTTCACATCTCCTTCATTTGCCTTACTATGCAAAAAAACAATCAAATTATACGACTGATACAATAAGCTCGCGAACTCTTGATTGTTTTCTCTTACCTCAAAGCGAATTGCTTTTACAGCAATTGCTTGTGCAATTTTTTGTTCTCTTGTTTCACAGGAAGGCTCCTTACTTAATGCATCATCCGACACTCTGTATAACCGTTTTAATGCGCTATATACCTCTTTATTTCCACTAAATCGATCTTTTAACCATTTCAAGACAAATTGCAAAAGAATGACTGCATAGATAAGAGAAAGACATTCATCGCCTCGTGATTTTTTTGCTAAGCGCTGGAAATATTCTGCTTGTGTGACTAGTTCAAAAAGAATTAAACGTATTGGATAAAGCATGGCATGACCGCTATTAATGTACAGCTTTTCTCGGTCTCTATACATAGCCAACCAAATATCTTTGACCAATGAAATAGATTTCCTTGTTGAGAGCGCTAATTGACATTGAATAAGCTCCTGTTCAATTGTCGGTCGGATAAGCTGTAGAAATAAAAGTTCATCTTCCTCACTAACTAATAAAAGCGGCTTTTCCAAATTCGCCAAATCTATTTCTATTCCATTTACAATCATTGCTTAGCCCCCTTCCAATAAGTTCTTACAGCGTTAAGCAGAGTGAGCACATATATTACCAATTTTCTAACTATAATTCGACAAAAAAACATAAATACCTTTCAAGATAATATGCCTTTTTACTTTCTCCACAATAAAAAAGAATCCACGCTACTAAAAAAGGCAAGTAAATCACTCTCTTTCCACATCGAACATTGTAGAAAAACTGATTTAATTCCTATTAGTTACGTAGATTCTTGACGTATAGGCTATTTTCAGAAAATAGATAGTCTATTATTGTCTAAGGTCTATGCCGGAAGTTCTTGATCCACAAATAATTTAAACTGTTGAAGACATTGCTTCACTTCACCTTTTTGTGACAGCACTTCGTTGCGTATGTTTGTTGCTTTTTCTTCATCCTCTAGCACTTCAGTTAAAAGAGCCATGATATCTTCTAATAATTGCTCATTCTCTTCCTGCTCAATACTTGGTAAGGAATAGGCTGCTATGGTTAATAAATGCTCTACTTTTTCAGGTGTTTCTTGCAAAGCATTCGAAGAATAATAGGTCGATGCAGCTAAAAAGTAGCATAATTTTGCACAACAATCGATAAATAAATGCCAATACGTATTTGCTTTCGGTAATTCCCCTGCCCGCTGATTAATATATTCCTTATAATAGGTAGTGACTTGTATATATAAAGGATTCAATTCTCTCATGGCTTTCGGATAGTTGTTGGATGTATCCAAATAGTCAAATACAATGGCATTCATTTTCTCTTGAAGTTTCACAATATCTAAATGATCACGAATTACTTGAATTTCCATTTTCCCACTCTCCCATATGTCATTTGCTGTTTAGCTTCCTGGCTATTCACTGAGTAGCACCAAGCATCCCAAACAAACAGATCGATTATCTAATGGATGATTCAAATTATAGCAATAAACCATCTGAAGTAGTGTGGACATGAAAAAAATAAGACAATTTCGTGAATTAATAGCATTTTATGTACATAAGAGGAACTATTTTGGTAAAATTATACCCTTTGTACATAATCATCAAATAAGCATTGTTCGTTTGCTCGATCAATAATTTCAATAATACTTCCATGCACATATTTTTTAATGCGCTTTTGAGGTATATAAAAATAAGCATTGTTCATAATTAACCATTCACTTAATGTTAAATCACTACCTGCTTGTTGATTCGTTAAGATTTTTTTATGTCTCAGAACATCAGCCATTTTATAAAAACCATCTGACAATTCGTAGGCTGATACATCAAAATTAAAAATGGGGCTGACAACCTGTCCAACATCAAAAATATGTATAGTTTGGTTTTCTTCATCTATAGCTAACTCTACTGTGCTAATCTCGTCGAAAAGATTTAAACCTCTATACTCCATTTGATAAATTTTTTCCATTTGTATACGCCTCCTTTTTTACAACGGTCTAATTGTAACACAGAAAAAATAGCTACCTCTAAATACAATTAAGGCAGCTACTTCTACGAAAATGAACATTTATGCTGTTTTTTGACTATTACCAAAGCATCGTATTTGGTATTAACCTTGTACGCGCGTAATTTTCACATCTTTTAGGATGGTATTGACTACCCAGCTTGCTGCAATTAAACCTGCTACAGACGGTACAAAAGCGTTAGATGAAGGTGGCATCTTTGCTTTACGAATTGCTGCATCAGGCTTTCCTACATGTTCGACAACATCTGGACGTACGACAATTGGACTTTCATCTGAAAATACAACCGTAACACCCTTATGAATTCCTTCTTTACGTAGCTTAGTACGAATGATTTTAGCCAATGGGTCTGTATGTGTTTTTGAAATATCTGCAATTTGGAAGCGAGTAGGGTCCATTTTATTTGCTGCACCCATGCTTGAAATAATAGGAATATTACGCTTTAAACATTCCTTCATTATATGAATTTTATACATCACTGTATCACTTGCATCGATCACATAATCAATGCCTTGTGCAAAAAATTCTTCATAGGTTTCTTCCGTATAAAACATGTGCATGTCAATCACTTCACATGCTGGGTTAATATCTGCAATACGCTCTTTCATGACAGCTGATTTTGATTGACCAACTGTTGATAGGTATGCCACAAGTTGTCTGTTGACATTTGTGATATCTACATTGTCCTTATCGACTAGAATAATACGGCCGATTCCGCTTCGTGCACAAGCCTCAGCAGCAAATGAACCGACACCGCCCACACCAAGAATGGCAACCGTTGTATTTTTTAATTTCTCGAGACCCTCTGTTCCTATTGCGAGCTCGTTACGTGAAAATTGATGTAACATCCTGACACTCTCCATCTATGAAATTTTATTAGTAAACCTAGTTATATACTAAGATAAAATCAAAACCTATCTTACATTTTATCATGTTATTGTTCAAGATAAAAATATAAAGAAAAAATCAAAATTGTCTACTTAAATCCTTTGAGATAATAATCCATAAAAAGATTTCATCCCTTTTAGTTCTATATATGGTAAAATAGCGCTTTAAAAATTAGTTCATTAATCAGGTAAATCTTATATAACATTATGCTCGACCACATAAAGAAAAAGAGATTGATGACTCAATCTCTTTCTCACTCTTCTTTACTTTGTAAAACCAAATGATGCCCATGGTTGAATGCATGTTAATAAAAATAGTTCTTCCTCTACAATGCTAGCTACGACATTACTCGATCCCGTATTAGGAATGTCCTTTAGCACAATCTGTAGCTCTCCCTTATACCGAACATCTAAATTATTATCAATCGTGACATCCCCTCTTTTTAATGGCCGTATATCATGCACAGGAAAATCTCCATTTTTATATTTCACACGGGATTGGGTGCTCCGAATCACGTATTCAGACACATCACCTCGATTAAAATGAGGCTCTTTATAAAGAATCGTCTCCTCTAAAATGCTCGTGTCTTCAGACTGAACAACCCTTAATTCAAGCTTATTACGATTTAATTGTCCTAATGCACGTAGTTCGTCCTCAGAAGCAAACATATTGCCAATAATACAATCGTCAATTAACCCCGTATGCCATAAATCTTTCGCCTGTACAGTGATTGGGAGATGACGGTGCTCCTCTAATGTAGGTAACCCGTGCTCTGTTTGCTCCCAAGGTCCATATTGACCATGTTGTGAGGAGATCATCGCTGCCGTTCTCACATTGTGCGCTTTAAAGTGCTGTGACGTTTGTAAAAAATGCTGACGAGATAGCCCCGTAAAGCGTTTTGGATAAAAATTATGACAGCCGATAATGTTCTCTTTATTAGGCTGATAAGAGATAATATTATCTACATACTTCGTACCATTACTAATGTTTAATTCTATTTTTAGATGACTTCCATCAAGTGACATCAACGCTTCTTCTTGACCTGAAAATCCCATATCTAAACGTATAGCTGCCAAATAATAATGTTCTTTTAAATAGCCAATATCCCTATAGGTTAAGCCTAAATCATCAAAAACACCTGGTGCAATATCAGCGGATATGTCAAAGCCGAGGCGTTGCGCAAATTCGTTGATTTGTTGTAATTTTTGACGCTCCTCATCCTGTTTTAGTGACATTAGGCATGTGAATATACGATCAAAGCCATTGTCATAAGCCAGCTGAACATAGCGCTTCATCTCATCTAGCGTACTATGCTGTGGATATAGCGAGATTCCTAATCTTTTCACTTCAAACCCTCCGTTAATTGACGCTTATACTTCCACTTTTTGTCCTCTGGATTCCACTACAGATTCCTCACTCTGTGCCGCTAAAGCAGCTTTTTGCTCATTCTGCCTTGCCATACGGTTCGCCATTGAGATAAATGGCAGATAAATACAAACAGCGATGACAATTAAAACCATACTCAAAACAGCACCACGCCAAGATTGAGTTGCTAAAAAACCATTAATAATTGGCGGTGTTGTCCACGGCGGTGAAAAGGTAGCAGCTGGTACCCAGCCCCATTTCGTTGCAAAGAATGCAATGGTTACGTTGATCATTGGTGTCAAAATGAACGGTACAAATAAAACCGGATTTAATACAATTGGTAACCCAAAAAGTAATGGCTCATTAATATTGAAAATTCCAGGTGCTGCAGATAATTTCCCAACTGTATTATATTGCTTATTCTTTCTAGCAAATATGAAAATCGCAATAATGAGTGCTATTGTCGTGCCAGAGCCTCCCATATTAATAAAAGCATCAAAGAATGGTTTATTGACAATGTAAGGCGCAACTTTACCAGCAGAGATTGCTGCAACATTTTCGTTAATAGCTGGTAAATTAATTGTTTGCATGAAGGGTTCGATGATATTTGCTCCATGTACGCCAAGTGTCCATAAAAATGTAGGTATAAATGCCAAAATTAAAGCAGCAAGCCATGTATTTGTTAGACCCATAAATGGCTCTTGAATCGCAGAGTAGAAGGACCCGACAATATCTGGTATATCAAAACCTGCTGAAATAATGGTACGTACTAAAGCAAATATTCCAATCGTAATAATGGCAGGAAGTAACGCAGCAAATGATTTGGCAACAGCTGGTGGTACACCCGTTGGCATTTTAATTAGTAGCTTAGGATTGCCAGACAATCTACAAAACAATTCTGTAGAAAGTAGTGCAACAATCAGAGCAATAAATATACCACCCGTGCCTGTTGTTAAGCCGGTTATTCCGCCTTCCCCAAAAGTCCCAAACGTTAAGTAGCTTGATAGACTAATTACTCCAGCAGATAGACTATCTTTTTGATAACTTTTAGCAAGATGATAAGCAACAGTAAAGGCAAGTAGCAGTGAAATGATATTAAATGTAGCACTCCAAATATTACCGCCAAATTGAGTCCATGTCTCATGTTTCCAAATGGCATCGAGTGTATTTTGATAAAATTTGATAGGCAAATTGTTAAAAAGTACAGCCAAAGTTCCCACAATCGTTAAAGGCATAATCGTAATAAATCCGTCACGAATGGCAACTAAATGACGCTGATTCCCTACCCTAGCAGCAACCGGTACAAACTTTTCTTCTAAAAAACGGAACACTCACATACACTCCCTTTGCTTTTTATTTATAACATCAAAATTTGATGTTACTCCCCTTTGATTCGTTCATATAGCTCAATCATTTCCTGTGCTAAATCGCGAAAAGTAATGGCATTCATTAGATGATCCTGGGCATGAATTAATAACATTGAAACCTCTACCTTTTCTCCCCTTGCTTCTTGAGACAGTAAGCCCGTTTGAGAATGATGTGCTTCAATTAATGACTCATTCGCTAATTTGATTTTTTCTTTTGCTGCCTCAATTTGCCCCTTTTTTGCTAGCTGAATAGCTTCCATACACTCACTTTTCGTATTTCCACTATGCACAATCAGTCCCATAATGGACTCCATTAATTCTGTATCTTCCATTCCCCTTTGCCCCTTCTTTCATCCAATTAGTTGTAGAGCCTGTTTCAGGACATTTTCACCGTTCATCATGCCGTAATCCGCCATATTGATCACATCGATTGGAAAACCTTTATCCTTATATTTTGTTTCAAATGATCCTTTCAAATAACGAACCTGTGGGCCTAATAAAAGAACATCAGCCTTCTTTGACGCTAATATCTTTTCCACCTCTCCTTCCGCAATGGCGTAAATATCTGCTTCAATATTTTGCTCTTGCGCTGCTTTTTGCATCTTCGACACTAATAAACTAGTACTCATACCTGCTACACACACTAACATGATGTTTTTCATTCGATACACTCCTTTTATTTTCTTCGATTGTGTAATCGCTTACTTATTTTGAGAATAGCACCTATTGGTATATACCACAATACAAATTTTACATTAATTTTATTTACATCAAGTTATTTACAAAATTGGGCTATCTCAATTTTGTCGTGAAATTAATGATTATAATCAACTGGTATAGTCCAGAAAAAAAGCCAAAAATTTTTTAAATTTTCTTATTATTCAATACCTAGAAATACTCATAAAATGCTGGCTTTTCAGTAGGGATTGCCCATTGCCACTGTTCAATAACCTTTTCTACCGTAGGTTGATTAGCATAGACAACCGTTTCTTTGACAGAAAGATAACCTACCATCATCGCAGAAAAAAGATTAATTGGTAGTGTTAGCATATGCTTATCAGAGACTGAACTTGTCTCAATTATTGAGACCTGACCATTTTTATTTATTTGATACACATGCTCATTCCAGAGACAAAATGGATCTTTAATACGAATAGTTAATGTTTCTTGAATATCCTTCCACGGATACTGCTGCATAAATGCATAAACATCTACTACTCTAATCATCACATCCTGTATGACTTCCCTTTTGAATTGCGGTTCCTTGAAATAAAAGCCAAAAGGATAATGATTACTAGTAACACCAGTTATGCTACTGACACTTGCTGCATGAGATGTCATATAACGCCACATAGCTTGTTCAGCTAAGAGATTTGCTACAATAAAATCCTGGATAGTAAATGTCCCATCTCGAATCGTATAACGAATATAGCCTTCTATATTATTGCCTTGAAAATAGACAGCAAAGTGACTATCTGGGCTCCTTCTTTCAAGTCTTTTCCACCATGCATCATCCCTTGCCATGCCACCATGTTGAACGATTGCCTGTGCATTATGAAAATCCTTAATCATCTGAAAGAGCGCCGAATCTAACCACTCAAAGCTCATCCTTTTCATGACGTCCACTTGTTTCCCTAGAGAGGGAAACATAGTTTGAGGAATTGTATAATGAAGCTTCTCAAAAAATAATTCCCAACCAAAATAACGATAGAAGGACACAGAGAATGGTGCTAATACTGAAATCGTTTGTCCATTGTCTCGCATTTTTTGCAGCGCTTCTGTCATAAGCCTTTTGATAATACCCTGTTGTCGATACTCAGGATACGTTGCAACAAAGCCGATGCCTCCCATTTTAAATGAAACTCCATGCACTGTAATATTTAGCGGTAATATTAATAGCTGCCCAACAATTTTTTTGTCATCATAAGCACCTAAGGTCGTGCTTTGCTCAATCCAATAATGAAAGTCCTCTCGACGAGCCCCAGAGTACTTATTTGGAAAGCAATAGTCTCTCAATCGATGAATCTGCCCATAATCATTAGGCAAGACGATGTGAATGTCCATTTAATCACCTCTTAAATTCTAAATATTCAGATAATTAATTACGAGATTCTTTTACAGTGGCGTGATCACAACCACTGCACGAATCTTTTATTCCTCTTGCCATACTTCTCCTATTGCTTTAGACAACATGACTTCAGTAATAGTTTGAAATAATGTTGCTACATCTGGCCCATCTGCTGAAATTTCCACTATACTTCCTGATTTTACACCTAGTGACATTACGCCCATAATAGACTTTAAATTAACGGATCTTTCTTCGTATATTAATTTAATATCACTTTGGAATGGTGTCACTGCAGTTACGAGTAATGCAGCCGGTCTGGCATGAATACCTTCAGTAGATGTAATTTTATACATTTTCTTCATTTACATACCCCACTCTTTCACGTAAAATTAATCCGATGTTGATATTTGGCAATCATTTTCTCATTATGTGATCCATCCGAATCAACATTATTGCTGACAAAAATAGGTAACTCTATTGAGGACTTTGCTAGTGTTTCTATGATTTCACTGAACAAAGCATTTAATAGTAATGAACCAATAACAGTAGATGCTGGCGCATACTGTAGGTCATGTATAGTTAGTACACCATCGCCAATCGGTATATGGGTATTAATCACAAAATCTACCACCTCTTCTAGCCGCAGCCCACTGTGATGACGTGTAGTCTGTTCCTTATAGTGGAGCGATTGGAGGGATAGCACAAATATCCCTGAATCCTTTGCTAATAAAGCGGCGTCAATAGGTGCTGCATTTCTCCCCGAGGTTGAAATGACGATGCAAACATCATTTTCACGAAAGTCAAACTGTTCCTTATGCTGTTCAATAATAGTTGAATCTTTCTCATTGATTGAAGAAGCGAATGCCCCAGCATGTAAAGCTAATGGTTCAATAAATATAGGACGGACGGGTACTAAACCACCTGCTCGATAAAATGCCTCTTGTGCCAATAGCTGTGAATGACCACAACCAAATAATTGAATTATCCCACCTTTTTGGAGACGTTGGACAATGATTTGAGCCATATCACTTATATGTGATGCCTCCTGTTCCTTCACAACCTGGATAAGCTTTTCGATTTCAGAAAAATATGCATGCATAAAATCACCTTTTAATTTCACTTATGAATTTATAACGATCAGCTCGATACGTACTGCGTACAAGCTCAAAGGGCTTACCATCTGATAAATAACTTGTACGTTTGATAATTAAAACTGGTGCTGTATGATTAATTTGTAGAAACTTACTATCCTCTTTCGATACGATGGCTGCCTCCATCTGTTGTACCGCATTCCCAATTTTTTGATGGAACTTTGCTTCGATTAAGGCATAAAGCGAGCCCATTATTTGCTTCTCATCCAACTCCGGATAAATTTTAACTGGGATATATGTTCTTTCGATTGCCATTGGTTGCGCATCTGCATTTCTTATGCGCACTACAAAAAACACTTCTTCGCCAGACTCTATCATTAAATCTCTTGCAATATCCACTGGTGGTATGATTTTCTCAAATCGTAATACCTTACTGCTTGGTTCCATTCCTCTTGCTCGCATATCTTCCGTGAAACTCGTTAAACCTTTTAACGGTTGCTCTAATTTTGGATTTGCAACATACGTTCCTCTCCCTTTTTCTCGATATAATAGACCACTATTAACTAGATTGGTAATGGATTGACGAACAGTCATTCTACTTACATCGAATTGTGCAGAAAGCTCTCGTTCTGATGGGATGGTCTCACCAATTCTGTATTCTTCTAAATAAATCCGTTGTTTAATAATCTCTTCTATTTGTATATAAATAGGTATATGAGAATTTTTCTCTAACAATTCTTGCACCTTCCTTATCGCCTTTATGATTTCTCAATACAACTTTACCTCGTCAGATCGGTTTTTGTATTTCGCATAATTAAACAAAGCTAAATGATATCCACTAACGACAGTGTGAAAAGGACATATTGACACAGTCGCTTGAAGTGGTGCCTTTCTCACTATCATTGTAGCATCTGAGCTCAATCGTTGTACCATTATATTGTCAAATGACTAATCACCTTCTCGTAATTTTGATATAAATTGCCTTCTTTTAAGTAGGCTTCTCCTTTACTGTGTTTAGTATCAGCTACAATTAAAACGCTTTAAAAATCATTTCCATAAGTGCCTCGTATTATCTGCCTAAAGGAAGAATGCGGATATAGCTTCTCAAAAAGGTATAGTTGTCTATACCAATTATATGCTGCTTCATCAGAAATAAAAAGTAATCTTTCCTATTTTCTAAACATTCGCTCCAAACACTCTACGAGTTCTTGGCTACCATGTACCTGTTGATGTAAAAAAAAGGAGCTATTGATAAGCTCCTCTCAATCCTATGTATAGGACGAATCCCAATTGTGCCGTAATGCCAAGAAACATTCGTTTTGAACCCGCAATTTGCAGGTGGGTGCCCGCTTTGCAACTTTAAACGTCCCGCTTTGTTAGGGGCATGTTTGCGACTACAAAATGAAGGCTCCCGATTCTATAATGTTCGGTCAAAACTGTGAAGTAGAGTTAGCAGTTAGACAAACACATCAGGATTCGTATTACAGTTATCATAACACCACTTTTCTGATAATTCAAACGATTTTCTCTAATAATCTATAATTTCTTAAGAAAACGCAAAAAATACCTAGATTCCCAACAGTATTTGCTAGGTAATCCAGGTATTTCGAATTATACATTATTTTCTAAATGGTTTGATAGCCAGGCTTAGTTCACTTAGTTGCTCAGGAGATACTTCGCTTGGTGCTTCTGTCATCAAGCAGCTTGCACTAGCTGTTTTAGGGAATGCGATTGTATCACGTAAATTAGTACGACCTGCTAATAGCATAACGAAGCGATCAAGACCAAAGGCAAGACCTGCATGTGGTGGTACGCCGTATTCAAATGCTTCTAATAGGAAGCCAAATTGTGCTTGTGCTTCTTCCTCTGAGAAGCCAAGTAATTCAAACATTTTCTCTTGTAGGTCACGTTCGTAAATACGTAATGAACCACCACCAAGTTCATAGCCGTTTAAAACGATATCATATGCTTGTGCACGTACTGCTGCAGGGTCTGTGTCCATTAACGCTATATCTTCATCAAACGGGCGTGTGAATGGATGGTGTGCTGCATAGTAGCGTCCATCTTCCTCAGAGTATTCGAATAATGGCCAATCAGTAATCCAAAGGAAAGCAAATTGTGATTCATCGATCAGATTTAAATCTTGTCCTAATTTTGTACGAAGAGCGCCTAAAGAAGCTGCTACAACAGCGGCTTTATCTGCTACAAATACTAGAATATCGCCAACTTCTGCTCCCATACGCTCGATTAAGGCTGCTGCTAATGCCTCATCAAAGAATTTCGCAATTGGTCCATTTAAGCCTTCTTCTGTTACCTTTAACCAGGCAAGACCTTTTGCTCCGTATATCCCAACGAATTTTGTTAACTCGTCCATGTCTTTACGAGAATATTTGTCAGCTGCACCTTTAATATTGATACTTTTCACTTGTTTTCCTTGTGCAACCGTATCAGCAAATACTTTGAAATTACAGCCTTCAAAAATATCATTTAACGCCACTAGCTCTAATCCAAAACGTACATCTGGCTTATCTGAACCATAACGATCCATTGCTTCTTGGTATTTCATGCGCTGGAAAGGTGCAGGAATGTCGATGCCTTTTACTTCTTTCATAACCTCTT
The DNA here is from genome assembly GCF_028872195.1 of Lysinibacillus sp. G01H. Classification (NCBI taxonomy): domain Bacteria; kingdom Bacillati; phylum Bacillota; class Bacilli; order Caryophanales; family Bacillaceae; genus Lysinibacillus; species Lysinibacillus sp. G01H. The sequence continues at coordinate 3,179,730 of NZ_CP118397.1, forward strand.
GAATTAAGCGCTCGTTCATTTCTAATACTTCTTCTTGTGTTAAGAAGCTCGTTTCAATGTCCACCTGTGTAAACTCTGGTTGACGGTCAGCACGTAAATCTTCGTCACGGAAGCAACGCGCAATTTGGAAGTACTTTTCAAAACCAGCAACCATTAATAATTGCTTAAATAATTGAGGTGATTGTGGTAATGCATAAAATTCACCTTCATGTACACGTGAAGGGACTAAATAGTCTCGAGCGCCCTCTGGCGTAGATTTTGTTAAAATTGGCGTTTCAACTTCTAAGAATCCTTCATTTTGTAGGAAGTTACGAATTGTACGTGTCACATCAGAACGCATTTTGAAAGTATCGAACATTACAGGACGACGTAAGTCTAGATAACGATATTTTAAACGTAAATCTTCTGATACATCTGTACGATCTTCGATTTGGAATGGCGTTGTTTTTGCCGTATTAATCACGACTAATTTTGTTGCTTCCACTTCAATTTTACCGTTTGGTACATTCGGGTTGATTTGATCCTCTGTACGAAGGATGACTGTGCCTTCCACTTCGATCACATACTCACTACGCACTTTATCCGCTAATGCGTGTGCTTCTGCAACATCTGGACTAAACACAACTTGCGTAATACCTGTACGGTCACGCAAATCAATAAAAATTAAACCACCAAGGTCTCGACGACGCTGTACCCAACCTTTTAATACGACTTTTTCGCCTTGTAACGCTTCTGAAAGCTCGTTACTAGCATGTGTTCTTGTAGCCATTGTTAAATTCCTCCAAAATATCTTCAATTTATGTAGCATTTCACTAGGAATGCCCTCTATCTGTTTTTAAGCTTTTTGTGTTAAATAGTTCACCAGCTCTGAGAACGCCACTTTGTGCTGCTCCCCAGATTCCATATGTTTTACAGCCGCTGCTTGCTCTTCAAGTTCCGTTTCACCAAGAACAAGCGTATATTTTGCACCTAATCGATCCGCAGATTTCATTTGAGCTTTCATTTTACGGTCTAAATAATCCATCTCTGTCGCAAGTCCCTTCGCTCGGAAAGTGCTTGTCAGCTCAACAGCCTTTTGCTTCGCTTCATCGCCCATTGCAATAATGTAAACATCTAGCCCTGAAGCTGTGTCTAATTCAACACCCTCCGCTTCAAGTGCCAGCAACAAACGCTCAATACTTAATGCAAAACCTATACCTGGTACATCTGGACCGCCAATTTCTTGTACTAGTCCATTGTAGCGGCCACCACCACATAATGTTGTAATAGCCCCAAAGCCTGATGCTGTGGACATGATTTCAAAAGTTGTGTGATTATAATAATCAAGTCCTCGTACAAGATTTGGATCGACCTCATATGAAATACCCAATGTATCTAAGTACGATTTCACCTGAGCGAAATAAGCAGCCGATTCTTCTGTTAAGAAATCAGTTAACGCTGGAGCCGTTTGCATTAATGGATGTTCACGATCTACCTTACAATCTAAAATTCGCAATGGATTCTTTTGTAAACGATTTTGACAGTCTGAGCAAAATTCATGAATATGTGGCTCAAAATGCTGTAATAAAGCAGTACGATGTGTATCACGTGTTTCTTTGTCGCCAAGTGAATTAATCACTAATTTTAAATCCTTTAAGCCCGCTGATTCGTATACGTCCATAGCAAGAGCAATAACTTCTGCATCAATCGCAGGATCTGCTGAACCAATTGCTTCTACTCCAAATTGTACAAATTGACGATAACGACCAGCCTGTTGACGCTCATAGCGGAACATTGGTCCTAAGTAAGAAAGCTTAACTGGCTGATCAGGAGCACCAAACATTTTATGCTCCACATAGGCACGTACGACACCAGCCGTATTCTCTGGACGTAGTGTTAATGAACGCCCTCCACGATCTTCAAATGTATACATTTCCTTTTGTACAACATCAGTTGTTTCCCCAACACCACGTGCAAATAGGTCCGTTTGCTCGAAAATTGGTGTACGAATTTCGTTATAGCGATAAACACGACAAATATCACGAATAATCGCTTCAACTTTTTGCCATTTTTCAGATTGACCTGGCAAAATATCTTGTGTCCCTCTTGGCACTTTAAAACTCATGTAATTCCCTCCTATATTGATTGCTTATGATAGAGCAGCTGTAGTCCCACTTTGAGCGAATGCATGCTTTGGTTGAGCAAATTTTTGTCCTGTTGGAGTGGGTTATAGCCTTTGACGAGCGCTTTTCATACTAATTGGAGCGCCTTCCCCTCTTTTATGAGCAAAAACAACAATCCCTCTAAAAAACTCATTACTGTTTTGAACAACAAAAAAGCCCTCATCCCTTGCAATAGCAAGGGACGAGAGCTGTATAAGCTTCCGCGGTTCCACCCTAGTTGACACAAATAATTACATGTGTCCTCCTCTTAATCGGATAACGGCCGATTCCGTTTTTTCCTACTAGGCACTGCTTTTCAGAAAAAAGCCTCTCAAGTGTTATTCACGTGATACATTTTTGTAGGAAAGATTGCAGCCTAAGTCTTTCCCTCTCTTTTCCAATAGTGGTATACGCTACTTGCTTGGTCATAAGCGATTAATCATTTTTCGATTACCCTTTATGTTAGTCACTAGCCAAAGCAATGTCAACTATTTTTGTATTTTTCATCAGTCTATGTTGAAAATAACTAATTCTGTTACCATTTTACCACGAATTTTATGATAAAAGCATGGTAAAATAGCACAAGGAATAGGAGGAATCTGATGAGGACAAAAATTTTACATAGTATAATCATCTTTGTACTAATGGTAACGATGGCGATGCCAAATAAGAACTTTGTTCAAAGAGCTTCCGCTGACACCAGTGATCTAAAAGTCGCTGGAACGATTCTTCATTTGCGAGAGGGTCCTGGATTGTCTTATCCCATTATTACGACTTTAGAAGAAGGTGACCCTTTAACCTCAATCGGTCGAGAAGGTGATTGGTATCAAGTCAAAGCAGGTAATTACGAGGGATGGGTTGCCTCTTGGCTGACAGCACCTACGAATGCTAAACAAGCGATCGACAAAACCGTCATTTCACAAGTGGACCGTTTAAATATTCGAACAGAACCAGATATCTCTTCAGCTGTTCTTGGTCAACTTTCTACTGGTAACCAAGCAAACCTCGTTGAAGAAAATGGAGAATGGGCAAAAATCGATTGGAATGGACTAACAGGATGGGTGTCGAAGGATTATGTCACGATCAACGATAACCCTAAAAAAGAAACGGAACCCAAAGAAAATGCTGTAGAAGTAACTACTACAACCACGGCACCCGCTAACAAAGATACAACCTTCACCATTTTAGTGGACACCCTTAATGTTCGTAAGAAGCCAGATTTGAACGCTAAAAAAATCGGCACAGTAACAAAAGGACAAGCCTTTAAAGTACTCGCACATGAGCATAATTGGGTACAAATTCAGTACAATGATAAAAAAGTAGGTTGGGTCTATAGTTTTTACGGTACATTCTCTAATAAAGTAAAAAGTACCTCAAAAACATCAACTTCCAAAGAGTTAGAGTCTGTTACGATTATCTATAATGGGACAAACCTACGAACGGATGCCTCAACAGCTGCAGAAGTAGTTGAACGTGTAGATGCTGGTGTAAATTACCCAATTGTAGGCGTTAAAAATGATTTTTATGAAATACAACTAGACGACGAAAAAACAGCTTTTGTCGCGAACTGGGTAGTCACAACAAGTTCCAATAAAGCGACAAGTCCACAGAAAGAAAAGGAAGAGCCTCGTAAAAAAGGTACTTTAACTGGATTAAAGATAGTTGTTGATGCTGGTCACGGTGGAAATGACCATGGCACAACTGGTCAACGAGGTACAGAGGAAAAGGGCATTACTTTAAAAACGGCCACTCTGCTTGCTTCCAAGTTAAGTGCTGCTGGCGCAAACGTTGTCATGACGAGAGAATCGGATGAATATGTGGCATTGCGTAAGCGTGTATCGATTGCCCATCAATATGAGGCAGATGCCTTTATTAGCCTTCATTACGATGCGACAGATGATAGCTCCATTAACGGCTTCACATCTTACTATATGAATAACAATCAAAAAGGGCTTGCTGAAGCAATTCATGATGGTCTTTCCAGTAAACTAGATTTAAGAGACCGTGGTACACAACAAGGGAATTATTTAGTATTACGAGAGAATCGTCAAAAGGCTGTCCTTATTGAGTTAGGCTTTTTAAGTAATTCCAGTGAGGAGCGCGTCATTACAACAGCTAAATTCCGTGAACAAGCGACTCTTGGTATTTATCAGGGAATTCTCAACTACTTTAATGAACAAGATGACTAAGCAAAAAAGCTGCGGATGATAACATCCACAGCTTTTTTCATATTTAAGATATTCCTAATGCTACCGCAGCAATTAGCGCCAGACAGGCGATCAATGCCCACCCAAGAATCATCTTCCAGATAAACTTAATCCACTTTTCATATGGGATACCTGCAACAGCTAAATACGCCATTAATGCAGAGGAAGTAGGAATAATAGAGTTCGTTAAGGAATCCCCATATTGGAAGGCTAAAACAGCCACTTGTCGCTCTAATCCTAATAAATCAGTGATTGGAATCATAATCGGCATTGTGGCAGCTGCCTGTCCACTACCAGATGAAATAAATAAATTCAAAAGAGCTTGGATAACTAACATGCCGATTGCACTGATAGCATGTGGCAAATGTCCAATTGTTTCTGATGCTGCATAAACGATTGTATCAATAATTTTCCCCTGCTCTAAAACAACCGTAATAGCACGGGCAAAACCTACAATTAAAGCACCAAATGTTACAGCCTTGGCTCCCTCAATAAAGGAATCAAAAATAGTAGCAGGTTTTAAACCACCAATTAATCCTGCAACTAACCCCATAATTAAAAAGGATGCAGTTAGCTGCGTTAAGAACCAGCCCCAATTAAAGACACCATAAATATTAAAGCCTATTCCACAAGCCATGACAATAAATACAAATTTATGCTTTCCCGTTAATGCAGGAATGTCAATCGCAGAAACATTGGATTTAGCTTTTTGCTCAATATCGTAAATAACACTTGCCTGTGGGTTCTTTTTCACCTTAAAAGCATAGCGAGAGACATAGAAAATAGCAAAACCTAATACAAAAACATAGACAACAGCACGGAAGCCAATACCTGAGAATAATGGCACATCAGCTAATGATTGCGCAACACCTACCGTAAAGGGATTAAGCATTCCTCCAAAAAATCCACTGGCGGCACCAAGTGTAATCATGGCTGTTCCTGTTACAGCATCAAAGCCCATCGCACGTGCAATGGCCACACCAATTGGTACGAAAATAATAGTTTCTTCCGCCATCCCCATTGTAAAACCACCAACAGAGAATAAAATCATCGATAAAGGAATCAGTAATTTCTCTCTGCCCTCTAAAGCTTTTACTCCTTTATAAACACCAGCCTCAATAGCACCTGTAGAACGAATAATACCAAATACACCACTGACTAAAAAAATGTAGAAAATAATTTGAGCCCCTTTTTCGAGGCCCATTGGAACCGCTGTGAACATTTCAAAAAAGGAAACTGGTTCACTCTCAATATGATGATAGCTTCCATCTACAACGAGCATTCGCCCTTCTTCATCCTCTACACGTTCAAACTCACCCGCTGGTATGATATAGCTTGCAATACCTGCTAAAAAAATAATAGCAAAAATAATCGTATATGTATGAGGTACTTTCAACCAGCTTTTCTTCTTTACCCCCTGTTCATTTTCCATTAAATCACGCTCCTTTTTCTGATTTAGACATTAGCAGTACATTGTCGCTATTTGTCGCTAATTGAAAATAAATATACATGAGTTTAAATTTATTGTAAAGTATTAATTTTCTATTATTTCAGAAAGTACACGCTGCCTTTCTTTATTAAACCTCTTATTCCTCTCCTATAAACACGGACACATACTCAAATTATAATGGGCATTTCCAACGTTATTTTTTGTTTTCCAAAATAATAATTTCATCTTATAGTTTCTTATTAAGGCAGGAGCAATATGCGGCGGTGTTAAATGATAAAGTTGTATGGATTGTCCTTAGGTGCTTTTTATTCATGAACTTCATATAGCTCCCCCATTATTAGTGGGATAAATCTAAGATGAAAGACATCAAAGTTAGTAAGTAGAATTGAAAATCGAGGTTAACTATCCATAAGGAATCAAATGGACTTTCTTACATATCGTTTATATTTTTTTAAAAAAATAATATTCAAAAAGTAGCAACTGTTTTAATAGTTTTTATCTCCTCGAAATAAATTTGCTATTCAGGTATTTTTTATTGCACTTAATAAAAAAGAACCTTCTATCATTTATTATGATTTGAAGGTTCATACTTTCTCATTTTTTTGTAGTTTCCAATGTAACCCATACAATTTCCTCCATCCGAATGAAGAAAGGCGTACGATTTATCTCAAGAACCATATGGTCAGGTAGTATGGATAATAAAATACCTTGTTGAATATTTTTTTCTGTTTGCACAACTACTGCCTGACCAATCATCATGTTAAGAGTTTCGTATAAATATGGATTTGTTATACTTCTCGTCTGCGTCATGTTTAAGACACTCCTTCCTATAAAACTAACCATACTCTTTAGTATATGAAGGAATTATAGGAAATGTTCCATTATTTTGACTCTAGAAGAATTGTGACTGGACCATCATTAATTAGTGCTACATCCATCATGGCACCAAAAATACCTGTTTCCACATGTAAGCCATACTCGCGTAAAGCTTGATTAAAAGCCTCCCACAGTGGCTCAGCTGCTTCTGGTCTAGCTGCATTGATAAAACTTGGACGATTCCCTTTTTTTGCATCCCCATACAATGTAAATTGTGAGACGGATAAAATAGCGCCCCCATGCTCTAAGATCGAATGATTCATTTTTCCATCTTCATCTTCCCAGAGACGTAAATTGGCTACTTTTTTTGCTAAATAGGCAACATCCTCTTGTGTGTCTTCATGTGTGATTCCCACTAAAAGAACATAGCCATGATCAATTGCTCCTGTAACAGTTCCGTCCACTGTTACAGAGGCAGCTTTACTGCGCTGTAATACTACTTTCATGTACTAAACCCCAATTCTATATTGCCTATCCATTAGTTAATGACACGTTGCACCGAATAAATATCAGGTGTTTGTTTAATTCGCTCAACTACTTTATGCAAATGTGAAATATTTGAAATAGAAATTGTTAAATGAATTGTTGCCATTTTATCACGGTCAGCACGACCACTTACTGCTAAAATATTCGTTTTCGTTTCACTAACAATTTGCATGATTTCATTTAAAATGCCAGGTCTATCAAAGGCTGACACTTCAATATCAACAGGGTATTCCTTTTTCTCAGGAATGACACCATGCTCCCATTCCACTTCAATTAAGCGCTCTTGCTCATCCTCAATTTGAATATTTGGACAGTCCTCACGATGGACAGAAACACCTCTACCCTTCGTAATAAAACCTACAATATCATCCCCAGGAACAGGCGTACAGCAGCGAGAAAGTCGAATGAGCATATTATCAATACCCTTTACAATAACACCCGATTCCGTACGTTTTTGTGGAATTGGATTTTTCATTTTTTGTTCAATTTTCTCTAGTGCTTCTTCCTGCTCGCGTTCTTTGCGACGTTTTTCAGCTAAACGATTTACGACCTGTTGCGCAGTAATACCATTCACACCAACCGCGGCATACAGATCTTCTTCATTCGTATAGTTAAATTTGTCGCATACCCGTTTTAGGTTTTCAGAGGACATCGTTTCCTTTAAATCGAAATCCTGAGCACGGATTTCTTTTTCAATCATTTCTTTACCTTTGACAATATTTTCTTCACGCAGGTGTCGTTTAAAGAATTGCTTTATCTTATTCTTCGCCTGTGAGGATTGAGCTATTTTTAGCCAATCGCGACTCGGACCAAAGGATTGTTTCGAAGTTAAAATTTCAATGATATCACCCGTTTTTAATGGCGTATCAAGCGGTACCATCTTCCCATTGATTTTCGCTCCAATCGTACGATTTCCCACTTCGGAATGAACACGGTAGGCAAAATCAATAGGAACAGAACCTGCTGGCAATTCAATGACATCGCCTTCAGGTGTAAAGACATAAACCATATCAGAAAATAAATCAAATTTTAAGGATTCCATAAATTCTTCTGCGTTGGAAGATTCATTTTGGAACTCTAAAATTTCACGGAACCACGTTAATTTTTGGTCGACATTTTGCTTTTGATGATCAACGTTTTTGCCTTCTTTATATGCCCAGTGCGCCGCAATCCCGTACTCTGCAATTTTGTGCATTTCCTTTGTACGAATCTGTACCTCCAACGGATCACCATAAGGTCCAATAACAGTCGTGTGTAGAGACTGGTACAGGTTTTGTTTTGGCATAGCAATATAGTCTTTAAAGCGTCCTGGCATTGGTTTCCAAAGTGTATGCACAATTCCTAATACGGCATAGCAATCTTTAATACTATCGACAAGAACACGAATGGCTAATAAATCATAAATTTCATTAAACTGTTTCTTTTGTAACACCATTTTTCGATAGATACTGTAAATATGTTTTGGTCGACCATAGACATCTGCGTCAATTTCAACCTCATTCAGTTGTGATTTCATCTCAGCCATCACATTTTCTAAATAAGCTTCACGTTCATCACGTTTTTTCTTCATTAGACTGACAATACGATAATATTGTTGTGGGTTTAAATAGCGCAGTGCTGTATCTTCAAGCTCCCATTTTACAGTCGAAATTCCAAGACGATGAGCAAGTGGTGCAAAAATCTCGAGCGTCTCTTTTGAAATGCGTCGTTGCTTTTCAGCAGGTAAATGCTTTAACGTACGCATATTATGAAGACGGTCTGCTAGCTTAATGAGGATGACACGAATATCTTGCGCCATAGCCACAAACATTTTCCGATGATTTTCTGCCTGCTGCGCCTCTTTTGATAAATATTTAATTTTCCCTAGCTTGGTAACACCATCAACAAGCACGGCTACCTCTTCGCCAAATTCACGTACCAAATCATCCCGTGTAAAATCCGTATCTTCGACAACATCATGTAAAAAACCTGCCGCTACAGTTTCTGGGTCCATTTGTAATTCAGCTAGAATACCTGCTACTTGTACTGGGTGAATAATATACGGTTCACCTGAGCTACGGAATTGCTCAATATGGGCATCCCTTGCTAATTCATATGCTTTTTTCACGAATGCGACATTTTCATCATTCATGTAGGATTTGACTAACTCAAAAACGTCCTCAGGAGTCAAAATTTGCTCTTTCGCCATAACATGTCCACCTTGCTCGTCAAATTTTTCAGATTAGATATAAACTTTATTGTATAAAATATAGTGGTCTATTGTAAAGAGACTGTATCATTTAGTTTAGTTAATCTCGTGAACAGTTCGAAAAATGGAAAAAATATTCTTCTTTTTAATAAAAAAGACCCTCTGCGACTTCACGTCACAAAGAGTCCTTGTTTCGACAAATTGATTAATGTAATTGATTGTAAGCTACAGCAATTTTCGCGCCGACTACTGCATTGTTTTTCACTAATGCAATGTTGGCATCAAGACTTTTACCTTCTGTTAATTCTTTAACTTTGCCAAGTAAGAATGGTGTAACGTTTTTACCTTGAATGCCATTCTCTTCTGCTTCAACTAAAGCTTTTTCAATAATGTTTGTAATAAATGCATGCTCTAATGCTTCCGCCTCAGGAATTGGATTTGCGATGACAGCGCCACCTTTTAAGCCTAATTTCCATTTCGCAGATAGCATTGCTGCAATTTCTTCTGGCGTATCTAATTGGAAGTTTACATCAAATCCACTTTGACGTGTGTAGAATGCTGGCAATTCATTCGTACCATAACCAACCACTGGCACACCTTTTGTTTCAAGATATTCTAATGTAAGACCGATGTCTAAAATAGATTTTGCACCCGCACAGATAACGGCAACATTTGTTTGTGCTAATTCTTCTAAATCAGCAGAGACATCCATTGTTGTTTCCGCACCACGGTGTACACCACCAATACCACCTGTAACAAAGATTTCAATACCGGCAAGCTCTGCACAGATCATTGTCGCTGCAACTGTTGTAGCACCTAATTTTTTCGTTGCTAGTAAGTAGCCTAAGTCACGACGTGAAGCTTTTGCAACACCTTGAGCATTACCGAACATTTCAAGCTCTTCATCTGATAGACCAATTTTAATTTTTCCATCAATTAATGCAATTGTTGCTGGGACTGCACCATTATCGCGAATAATTTGCTCAACTTCACGCGCAGTTTGCACGTTTTGTGGGTATGGCATACCGTGTGAAATAATTGTTGATTCTAATGCAACGATTGGTAGACCTTTTGCTTGTCCTGCTTTTACTTCTTCTGATAATACGATGAAATCTTTCATGTTGTTATTCCTCCATTTCATTTTTCAACAAATCTACTGATAATTCAGGTCTTACTGTATAAGGAGATGCCAATGTATTTTTTGCATTGGTTAATCCAGCATCAATACATGTCTCAAAAGATTGTCCAGTCAGCCAACTGTGTATGACAGCGCTGACAAAGGCATCTCCTGCTCCTGTGACATCTTCAATTTTGTCAATTACTTTAGCGGCAAAATGACGAGGGGCAATCGTTGTAGACGCTGCATAAACGCCCTTGCTGCCAGCCGTGATAATGACATGCTCCGCACCTAATTGTAGGAGCTGTTGTAAAGCTTTTTCATAATGGGTAGCGTTTTCAATTTTATGTCCAACAATCGTTTCCGCTTCATCTGTGTTACAAATAAACCAAGTTACGCCTTGTAATGTTTCAGGTAGTCGATTCATTTTGGGCGAAGATACTGGCACAATGACAAGTGGAATATCACGAGCAATGGCTACTTGCTGGATATACGCTACTGTTTCTTTTGGGCAGTTTAAATCCAAAATAAAACAGCCCGCGTTTACAAGCATTGTTTCATGTTTTTTCAACAAGCTAGGTAACAGAAGGTCGTAAACCTCCATATTTGCTACAGCTAGTGCTAGCTCACCTTGTTCATCCATGATGGCAGTATAAGAGCCTGTAGTAGCCTCTGCAAGCTGCTCTACATAACGTAGATTCATAAAGGATTCCGAAGCCTCTTGGATCACTTGCCAATCAGCATCCTTACCTGCCGTTGTCAGTAACGTCACTTGGTGGTTTAATCTGCCTAAGTTTTCAGCAATATTTCGACCAACACCACCTACACTAAAGGAAGAACTGGCTGGGTTAGATGTTCCAAATTGAACATTGCCCTTGACATGGAATTTGCGGTCTAAATTAGCTCCACCGATGCAAATAATTTCATTTTCTTCGGGTAATATATAAGCACGACCTACAATTTTTCCTTGCTTCGTTAAACTAGACACTAAATTAGCAAGCACAGGACGCGACAGATTCATTGCATCTGCCATTTCTTGCTGAGACATAAACGGATTCTGGCGAATTAAAGCAAGCACCGCCTGTTCTCTTTCATTCATAGCATCACCTTTTATTATATTTGTTTATATTATAAACTTTTGTTTGTGCTATGTCAAAAGATTCTTTATTAAAAAAGTTGAACCTCATCTTACCGAGGTTCAACTTATATTTGTTTATGCTTGCTGAGGTGTTTGTTTTTTAACAATGATAACGAATAAGCTGGCCATTGCACAAAACATTCCTGCAAGGAAAAAAGCCCATGTATAAGCGTTAAAAAATTTATAAATTAACCCTCCACCATACGCAGCAACCGCCGCTCCTGCTTGATGTGAAGCAAATATCCAGCCGTAGATAATACTGCTTTTTTGCATACCAAAAATTTGTCGTGTCATACTGATGGTTGGTGGCACTGTAGCAATCCAATCTAGTCCGTAAAAGATCGTGAAAATCGTTAATAAAACATATGATCCTTGTGCGAGTGCGTAAGGAAGCAATAATAGAGATGCGCCTCTTAACAGGTAATACCAAAACAATAACCACCGATTATCGAAGCGATCAGATAACCAGCCAGACGCAGTTGTACCTAATAAATTAAAAATGCCCATAAAAGAAAGGAATGATGCGGCAGTGACTAAAGGAACGCCAAAGCTAATACAATAAGAAACAAAATGAGTACCAATTAATCCGCTTGTCGATAGCCCACAAATAAAAAAGCTACCTGCTAAGAGCCAAAATGCTTTAACCTTAATCGCCTCAAATAAACCTTTAAAAGCCATAGCTATTGGATTCTTCTTTTGCTGTATTGGTTGTTCCTCTATAGCCTCCTCTTGTCCATAAGGAGTTAATCCTATATCCTGAGGTCTATTTCTTATAAAAATTGCAATCATGAAAAGCATTATGATACTAAGGAGTAGCATTAATGTGATGGCCCATCGCCAAGAATAGTGTTCAATAATGATAGCTAGAACTGGTAATAAAATTAACTGGCCTGTGGCTGTACTTGCCGTTAAAATACCAACCGCTAACCCTCTACGTTTTACAAACCAATGATTCGCCACATATGGGCTAAGGACAGTTAAAAAAAGACTTGCCCCAAGACCAATAATGCCACCCCAAATAACGATTAGCTGCCAGGATTCACTCATCAAAAATGTTAAAGTCATTCCTAATACTAAAGTTGCCATGGCACCTAGCATCATTTTCTTTAAGCCTATAACTTCAAGCAACGCAGCCATAAATGGTCCAGATATGCCATATAAAAACAAACTTACAGCAAAAGCTAATGCAATGGTTGAACGATCCCAGTGAAATTCTTTTTCAAGAGGTTCGATAAACACGCCAGATGATGACATCGTAATCCCTGCGACAATTATCGAGAAAAATGTGACGATTAAAATAAACCAACTATAATGAACACGCTTCACCTCAACACCTTCTTTTCTTTGATAGACTACAAAACATGTATATACATGTTTAAGTCTGCTTATTTCATTTATATGTATATACATGTATAATCATAGTAATCGTTCATAAAGCTGTCAAGAAGGAATTTCTAGTTATTGGGTGTATACTTATAGTTAGTAGAATCCCCTTAAAGGAGTACTGTCGATGAAGAAACAACTTAAAGATATTGATTATACACAAATTTGTGTTTGTGCAAACCTTAGAAAAAAAACAAGGGTTGTCACGCAATTATATGATAAATTGCTACAGCCTACTGGTTTAAAGGTTACACAATATTCGATGCTTGCTCATATCGACCTTCAACAAGCTGTCTCAATCAGCCGTTTAGGTGAAATTTTGCAACTCGATCAAACCACTGTAACACGTAATATTAATCTATTAAAGCAACATGGCTATGTTGAATTAAAACGAGATACAAATGATGCTCGCACAAAAAAAATTACGCTCACTGAAAAAGGATTAGAAAAGTTGCATGAAGCCGCACCTATTTGGCAAGGCATTCAAGATAGAATTATCGAGGATATTGGAACCGAAAAATACGCAGATTTCTACGATACATTGCGTACAATGCAAAAAATTATTCAAGCCTATGACGAAGTATAAAAAAAAGCGCCTACAGTGTAGGGCGCTTTTTGCAATGCTCTTAATATTGAATAAGTGTTTTAATATTTAAATCGCCAAGCTTTTCGCGACCATTTAATTCTTGAAGTTCGATTAGGAATGCGCAGCCTACTACCTGACCACCTAATTGTTCTACTAAACGCACTGTTGCTTCAACTGTTCCCCCAGTTGCTAGTAAATCATCACAGATTAACACCTTTTGACCAGGCTTAATCGCATCGTGATGCATTGTTAATGTATCTTTTCCATACTCTAAACCATAGTCGGCACTAATAACCTCTCGCGGTAATTTACCTGGTTTACGAACAGGTGCAAATCCAATTTCAAGCGCATAAGCTACTGGGCAACCGATAATAAACCCACGAGCTTCAGGTCCAACTACAATTTCTGCACCTACTTCTTTAGCATATTCTACAATTTGATCTGTTGCATATTTGTAGGCAGGCCCATTATCCATAATTGTCGTAATATCTCTGAAAGTAATGCCTTCTTTTGGCCAGTTTTCAACCGTTGTAACGTATTGCTTTAAATCCATGTTCTTGCTCCTCCTACGAAACGTTATACGTCCGTTTATGTTAATCGTTCATCAAACCATTGTTTTAATTCTATATAAGGAGCATAAACAAGCTTTTGCTCCATTTCAATCTGTTCTGAACGTTGTTTGTAAGACGGTGCCTCTGTTAGTGCTTGTTTTGGAGCATTCACGTTGACAGTCGTCAGTCCACCCTCCATTTTAACAAAATCAAGCTCAAAAAACACCTGTGTCATAAATTTTAATGTATCTAATGGCCACCCCGTATGCTTCGCTAAATCTGCGATATGCATATCAAGCGGAAAGGCTGGTCGATTTTTCAAGAACTTATAATACCAAGCAAATTGCTCACGAGTAGGTAGACCGCTGAAGTATTGCGAGTCAGGCATATAAAAATGAGCATAAATACGTGACGGTGCTGTCTTCTGTAAAACGTCCTCTAGCTTTTGAACATTGTGTGGCAAGTCTAAGAGCACGATGTAATCACTTTGTTCAATATTTGAAAGGACTGGGTCAACCAGTGTAATAGGTGCACCGATTAATGATTGATAATAGGTCATCGTTTCTGGACGAAAGGCGATAAACCGAGCCACGTCCTTCGGTACCGTATTCAGCCATCGAGCTGTTTGACGGATACCACGAATATCAAATAACTGCCATTCTGTAGTTTGGACATCCTCAATCATAAATTGGGCTTTTTTACGTCCCTGCCATTCGTTAATTTGCAAATCGCCTATAAAGGAAACTTTGATGCCATACGTTAATTCATCATGTAAATGCCCTTTGTTAAAACCAACACTATCCAATTTGTCATAGCCGTTTGTTATTTCCATTTTAATATGATTCTCGCCCGCTCCAATTTTACGCATGGAGGCGATTTCTACATCCTCCAGTACATACACAGGCTTAGGAAAATCTGTGCCAAATGGTCCTAGTGTTGAAATTTCCTCAATAGCATCCGCTGAAATTTCGTCTATGCTGAGCGGTATATCAATATGCACTACAGGTGTTAATTGCTCCTCTGTTAAACAGGCTCTTGCTTGAGCATCTAGGCGAGTACGTAGTTCATCCACATGCTCTAATGATAAGGTCATACCTGCAGCCATAGGATGTCCACCAAAATGCGGTAAAATATCTCGATTTTTAGCTAGTTCATTATATAGATGAAAACCTTCAATACTTCGAGCAGATCCTTTTGCTATGCCCTTTTCGGGATCAAGTGACAGCACAATCGTTGGACGGTAATACAGTTCAACGAGACGTGATGCTACAATTCCTACAACACCTGCGTTCCAGCCCTCGCCAGCAACAACAAGAACTAAGGAATTGCCGATTTTTTCATCTGCTTCAATCAGTGCGATGGCTTCATCTGTTATACTTTTCACAATATCTTTGCGCTCGGTATTGCAGGCATTTAGTTTTTTTGCCAATGCAGTTGCTTTAGCATTATCCTCCGCCATTAATAATTCGACACCAGGAGCTGCTTCACCTAGTCGACCAACAGCATTCAATCGTGGACCAAAATAAAAGCCAATCGTTTCTTCTGTAATTTTCGTCTGCTCTGTACTGGCTATGTCACACAACGCTTGTACCCATGGGCTAAGAGAACGACGCATTTCTTGTATGCCCCGCTTCACGAGATAGCGATTTTCGTCCACCAACGGAACCAAATCTGCAACAGTGCCAATCGCCACAAATTCTATTAGATGGCTTGGTAGTTCACCATAAAGAGCATGTGCCAGCTTAAAGGCAACCCCTACTCCTGCTAGCTCGCCAAATGGATATTGCCCTTCTGGTATTCGGGGATGAAGGATAATATCTGCTGGTGGTAGCTCCTCACCTGGCTCATGGTGATCTGTCACAATGACATCCATACCAAGCTCCTTCGCTACTCGAATAGGCTCAATACCAGATATACCATTATCCACTGTAATGATTAACTGTACACCCTCTTCATAGGCCTCCCGAAATAGGGCTTCATGCGGACCATAGCCATGGATAAAACGATTCGGAATTTTAAAGGAGACGTCTGCTCCAAGATCTAGTAAAACATGTAACATAACGGTTGTGCTTGTCACACCATCGGCATCATAATCACCATACACTAAAATTTTCTCACCATTTTCTAGTGCTTGTTCAATTCGTGCTACCGCTTCAGCCATACCATGCATAAGAAATGGGTCATGGATATTTGCCTCAGTCATATTTAATAAGCTTTCTGCCTCAGCCGTTGTTTCGCAGCCTCGTGCTGCTAAAATTTTTGCTGCAATCGCAGAAAGTTGTAAGTCATTTTGTAATGCTTGTACAAGTGTTGCGTCAGGACGCTCCACCTGCCATCTTTTTTTCGATAGAATCATCTTCTCACTTCCTTACGAAAGCTATTATACCGAATTTCTATAGGTTGCGCACTATCCGTTAGATTGATAGTTTTATCCATCACTTTTTAATTTCTATCTGTCACTTTCTCCTTTCTTTCATCATTTAAAAAGCCTACTCTTCTAAAGAGTAGACTTTTCTAACATACCTTTCGAGGCGGCTACTAAGGCTTCCACCGTTGCCAAATCTCCTTCGTGTATTGCTGTAACAATGGCACTACCGACAATTACACCATCTCCCAAAGCTCCCATCTTTTTCACTTGCTCAGGTGTCGAAATACCAAAGCCTGCAAGCACAGGGATTGGACTTGCTTGACGTAAGCTTGCAAAATGCTGTTCTAAATTATTGGCAAAACGCGATCTTGCTCCTGTGATCCCATTCACGGTCACTGCATAAACAAAGCCCTGACTAACTGCTGCGATACGTGCTATACGCTCTGGAGGGCTTGTTAATGAGACGAGTTGTACCATATCAATGCCATATGGATTTAGTGCCTCACGTAACAACCCGCTCTCTTCCAATGGAACATCTGGTACAATTAATCCCTTAACTCCCCCAGCTATACAGGCTTGCGCAAAAGGCTTTAAGCCATATGCTAATACTGGATTGAAATAAGTCATGACTACGAGAGGCACTGTTATTTCATCTCTAAATGACGCGAGTGTTTGCAACACGCTTCTTAATGTCACACCAGCTGCGAGTGCACGTTCTCCTGCTCGTTCGATCGTTGGACCATCAGCGACAGGATCTGTAAAAGGAATCCCTACTTCAATAGCTGTTACCTCTAATTGCTGCAGTTTTAAGATAGTCGGCTTAATGGTCTCTAGCCCTCCGTCACCTGCCATGATATAAGGTATAAAAGCCTTATGACCTGCAGCTTTTGCCTGTTCGATCGCTTGCTGTATAGTTGTCATTTAACATCCCCTCCTAGTGCTGCTCGAACTGTGTGAACATCTTTATCTCCTCGACCAGATAAGCACACAACAATGATTTGATCTTTTGCCATGGTCTTTGCAAGTTTAGCCGTATAAGCAATGGCATGAGAACTTTCAAGTGCAGGCAGTATCCCTTCCGTTCGGCTTAATAATTGTAGTGCCTCCAGTGCTTCAGCATCTGTGATGGAGTCAAATTGCGCTCGACCAATATCATGTAAATAACAATGCTCTGGTCCTTTCCCTGGATAATCTAACCCAGCTGAAATAGAATGTGCTTCTTGGACAAAGCCGTTTTCGTCCTGTAATAAATACATGTAGGCGCCATGTAATACACCTAATTGTCCACCTGCGATGGCCGCAGCATGTTTCCCAGTTTCAAGACCACTTCCTGCTGCCTCAATACCGTATAAGGCAACTGATTCATCATCAACGAATGGGTGAAACATACCGATTGCATTACTGCCACCTCCAATACAGGCAACAACTGCATCTGGTAAACGCCCCTCTTTTTGCACGATTTGCTTTCTTGTTTCTAACCCAATAACACGCTGAAAGTCCCGAACAATTTTTGGAAATGGATGAGGACCTAAGGCAGAGCCTAAAATATAGTGGGTATCTTCAACATTTGTCACCCAGTAACGTAGTGCAGCGTTCACAGCATCCTTTAATGTTTTAGAACCACTTTCCACCGATTGAACCTTTGTGCCAAGCAACTCCATACGAAAGACATTTAACTGCTGACGTTTTATATCTTCTGCTCCCATAAAAACAACACATTCTAAATTCAATAATGCACATGCAGTAGCCGTTGCCACACCATGCTGACCAGCACCTGTTTCAGCAACGATTTTCTTTTTACCCATGCGTTTGGCTAGAAGAGCTTGCCCAATCGCATTATTAATTTTATGTGCACCTGTATGGTTTAAATCTTCACGCTTTAAATAAATCTTTGCTCCATCTAGCGCCTTCGTTAAATTTTCTGCGTAATAGAGCGGTGTTTCGCGGCCAACATAGTCTTCTAAATAATAGGACAGCTCCTCTGTAAATGCAGGGTCTAGTAATGCTTGCTCATAAGCAGCTTCTAATTCAAGCAAGGCTGTCATTAATGTTTCTGGCACAAACCGACCGCCAAATTGCCCAAAACGCCCTTCATTTGTCGGTACACTATTTGCGATTGATATTCCCATCATCTGCTCCCCCTCTTTACTGCCTGTAAAAAACCTTGTATTTTGGTAGAATCCTTGCTTCCATCTGTTTCCACACCACTCGAAACATCCACCATAAAAGGCCCAACATCTGTAATGGCCGCTTCAATATTGTCTACATTGAGACCACCCGCTAATAGTAATTTTTCTTTGGGAATCCTTACTTGCTCAAGGAGTGTCCAATCAAATGTGTGACCACTTCCGCCTTTAAACTCTGTACCAGGCGCGTCAAATAAATAATAATCTACCTGATAATTGGTAGCCGCTTGAACATCCTCTTTTTCTCGTATCGATAATGCCTTTATGGCGGGATAACCTTGCTCCTGAATAAATGCTGGCGTTTCCTCCCCATGATATTGCACATAATCTAAGGGCACCCGCTCTACTGCTTCCTTTAATTCGGCTGGCGTTGGATTCACAAAGACACCTATTTTTAAAACGCCTTGTGGTACATGCTTCGCTAACAGTTGGGCTTGCTCAATGGATACACGGCGTTTACTCGGTGCAAAAACAAACCCTATAGCATCTGCACCAGCATGAATAGCTATTTTGACATGTTCTTGCTCCTGTAGACCACAAATTTTGACCTTTGTCATACCGATGCCCCCTCTTTACTTACTTGCAAATCCCGTAGTGCTTGCCCAGCATCTCCACTCCGCATTAAAGCTTCACCTACCAGGACACCACTAGCCCCCATCGAGGCTACTAGCTTCGCATTGTCTCTCGACCATATGCCGCTCTCACTAATTAATACTCGATTCTCATCAAATGGAAACACATTAGCAATTTCTCTGGTGCGCTCTAGGCTTACTTCAAAGGTACGTAAATCTCGGTTATTAACGCCAATTAACTTTGCATCTACTGCAAGAGCGCGTTCAAGCTCCTTACAATCGTGTACTTCCACTAAAACTTCTAGGCCTAAGCCTGTTGCATAGCTATATAAATCACGTAAGGCATCATCTGTTAAGGCTGCCACAATTAATAAGATAATGGATGCACCTGCTGCTTTGGCAAATCGGATTTGCACTCGATCAATCATAAAATCCTTACAAAGAAGTGGCGTATCTACTGCACCAGCAACTGCTGCTAAATCTTCAAAGGAGCCTTTAAAAAATTCCTTGTCTGTTAAGACCGAAATAGCTGCTGCTCCTGCTAGTTCATAGACTTGTGCTTGAGCAACTGGGTCTGCTCCGCCAGCTATTAATCCTTTCGAAGGCGAAGCACGCTTCATTTCAGCAATGACTTGCAATGTATGGGCTTGACGCAATGATTCAATGAGCGAGCGACGTGGCGTTTCTGTAAAGTTTGCTAAAGGATCTGGCTGCTCTAATAAAGCACCTACCTCAATCTTTTTTTGCTGTAAAATTTTATTGAGTATATTCATTATCCAACCTCCACTTCTTTGATTTGCATGCTAAACGTTACAACCGCCTCTAATTTTTGTTGTGCTCTCCCGCTAAAAATACTTTCCTTTGCCATGGCTACACCCTCTTTGATGGTTTCCACTAGACCATAGCCAAATAAGCCGATGCCAGCATTTAATAGAACTGTATCTAAATAAGGACTCTGTTCCCCAGCCAATATTTTTTGCATTATCACCGCATTTTCATCTGCATTGCCACCACGAATGGCCTCTAAAGGGGCCATTTGAAGACCGACATCTTCTGCGGTTAGGGAAAAGGGAATCAGATCTCCTTTATCTACTAAAACCAATGTATTTTGACCTGCTAATGAAGCCTCGTCTAAGCCTTGTGGTCCTGAGACGACAATGGCTCGCTCACGTCCAAGCATTTGTAAGACTGAGGCATATTCCATGACAAAATTCGGTCGATTAATGCCTGTAAATTGTGTGGATAATGGGACCGGATTTGTTAAAGGGCCAACAAGATTAAAGATCGTCGGTTTTCCTAATGAACGGCGAACTTCACCAATTCTCTTTAATTTCGGATGAACATTCGGTGCATAAATAAAAGCGATTCCCTCTCTCTCTAGCAAATGGGCTGTTTGTGGGATAGAAATAGCTGTATGAATACCTAGTGCCTCTAACACATCTGAGCTACCAGAGGAGGAAGAGATTTTACGGTTCCCATGCTTGGCAATTTTGACACCTGCCCCAGCTAACACGAAAGCAGAAGCTGTACTGATATTAAAAGTATGAAGACCATCTCCACCTGTACCGCAATTATCCATATAGCTACCTTCTTTTACAGCTATATCAAGAGCAAAAGATCGCATAATAGTTGCTAATGCGGCTACTTCATGTGCAGTTTCTCCCTTCGCAGCTAAAGCTGTTAAAAAGCTTGCTATTTCTTCCTTAGGAGTATCATCTTGAAATAACCATTGCGCTGCCTGTAGCATTTCTTCGTACATGAGATGTGTTCCCTGCAGTACTTTCCTTTGTAATCGTTCCATTAGTTTTACCCCCCATTGTTCACTAGTAACTGTAAAAATGCCTGTTCTTCCTCTTGCACTTGATGTAATACGTTTTGCACATTTGTATATTTGGTAACAGTTATTGTTGCTTGCAAATGCATTGTATCCTGCTTAACTACAATAGATTGACCTGTTAAGGCAAAATCCAAATGACCATTAAATCCAATAAAGCCGAGAGCACCAAAATTACCAGCTGTATGCGGAAGCTTTGGAGCTGAAAGTGGTGATATAGTTGCTGCTAAAACATCAAGGGCATGAAGCATTGGTAAAAGCTTTCCTTCCACCCTAGTCGTCATGTGCAGTGCCTTTTTGGACCGCTGGATACGCATAGCCTCCATGACCTGAACAGAATCTCGAAAACAAATCGACTGTAATTCTTGCTGAATAGCCCTAACAAGAACTGCATGTGATTGTCTAATGCCTTCATGGTTATATAATTTGCGTTCATTTTCTAGGTCTTCATTTTTTGTTTCCCCTCGCGGATATGCTCCCTCTGTAGGAGTCGCAATAACGCTTTCACCTTTTACTCGTATTAGACTTTCAGGAGAAGTACCTAATACAACATGATCCTCAAATTCTATATAATACATATAGGCTGCAGGCTTTTTTTTGCGTAGCTGTCGATACAGAGCCAACGTATCGCCTTGAAAATTTGCTACATTGCGATTCGGCAAAACCACCCTTGTTATGTCATCATGTAAGTTGGCTTGCATTGTCTGTAAAACCGTTGCAAATGATTCATTTGTTGTAGCATCAAGCGGTTGATAACGATAAGATGCTTCGTCACTGATATGCCCGTTTACTATTTGTTGAGCCAAATCTTCCAAATCAGGTTCTTGCTTTTCTGCATCTATAGTTGTATGAATCAATGTCACTTCATCTGTTTGATGATCGAATACAATAATCGTTTCATAGACATGAAAATGAGCATCAGGCAGTTCTATTTTTTTATCTACGAACATCGTTGTACCGCCAAAGCCTATATATCCAACGGCACCACCTGAAAATGGAAATTGTGTCGTATTGGAAATACGTGGCATGAGGCGTTTAAGAAGAACAAAAAGCTCCCCTTGATGCACGTATGTTTTTCCTGTTTTATAGGAAACCTCTTGGATTTCTTGACCCACACCTGTATATGTTTTTCGTGGATTAGCCCCAATAAAGGAAAACCTTCCAGCTCCTTCATGTTGAGCAGAACTTTCCAATAAAAATTTATGTTTTCCCTGTAAACGCCTAAAAATCAAAATAGGTGTTAAAGAATCGCCATTGATCGTTTTCATTTTTGTTCTTGAACTCGTTATTTGCATAGCTACTTTGCTCCTTTTTCAAAGATTCCTTTAGCTAATGTCTAGACGAATGCTGCATGAAAATAAAAAAGCCCTCTGCAAAAAGGATTATTCCTAATTGCAGAGGACGATTATGACCGCGTTGCCACCTCATATTAGAGCATATGCTCTCACTTTTGTGCTTTATGGGTATGGTAAACCATACCTTGAAAGCACCCCTATAACGTGGGGAATCACGTTCGCTTTTTTATAAGCGACTCTCATAAGTCCATTCACATAAGCTGTAAATCAGTTTACACCAGCCACTGACTCTCTTTATTACACACTTAGGCTACTACTCTTATTCAACAATTTCTCAGCTATTCTCATCTAAACTCAGCTCATCTGTTCTGCGGCTGACCTCGCTCCCGAGACCTTCTACCTTGACCGAACAAAAAGTTAGCCTTAATTCTATGCCAATCCAATACTATTGTCAATCAATTCTGACGAAAAAAGTTAAAATTCCTATTTTATCAGCAGAGTCAAAAAGTAGGTATATTATCCTTCTATAAAAACTTATTGGAGAATAAGATTTCCTACGATTGAAAATTCCTTGACTATTGACCATGTAAATATATCAAGTTATAGTAATTTCAGAACATCAATTTTTTCCATATAATAAAAGAAAGTAGGAAGTTTATGTCCGTTCGCAAAAAATTAAATATAGGATTCATTTCCTTAACATGTTTACTTTTTATCTCAAGCATCGTATCATTTATTCAATTTAAAACAACACAGAATGATTTAGAAGAAGTATTGAAGCATCGGATGGTGCAAATCCAATTAACAGATAAAATCCAACAACAACTTGCGTCTCAAGGTTTATTTTTACGCTCCTATATTTTAAATAAGAAGGACGAAACAGCTAAGGCCAATTTAGAGCGCTATGAAAAGTTGTTACCTGAAACAGTTCATGAACTTTCTACTATTGTTCGATCAGATTATACAAAAAATATTATGCAGCAAATCACGGAATTGCAAAAAGAGTTACTATCAAATTCACAGAAAGCTTTACAAGCGTTTAATAGTGGCAACACCGATCTAGCACTCTCTATCATCAATAATGATGTTACAAAATACAATAAGGACATTTTTAAGTTAACAACTGAATTATTAGCTTATCACGATGAACAGCTTCAAAATGTTGACCAATCTGTTAATCAAACCGTTTCACGCGCTATTATCATTGCTATTAGCCTTCTCCTTGCAAGTATTATTATTGGTTTATATTTTATGCATATGGTTAAAGCCTCCATTATCCTGCCCCTACGCAAGGTTATTGGAGCAGCAGATACATTAGCACAAGGTGATTTAACAATTGCTGAGCTTGACCATCAATCAAAAGATGAGATCGGTATACTTGCAAATGCAGTCAATACATTAAAACAAAATCTAGCTGGTTTAATGACTAACATACAAGATAGTGCATCCCATTTATCGGCCGTTTCAGAAGAGCTTTCTGCTAGTACTGAAGAAGTAACCGCAACTTCTGATAATATTGCTCAACGAATTCAAAATAATGTAACACATATCACTTCTTCTGCTAGTGCCTCTCAGCAAAGTGCTGTGGCAATGGATGAAACTGCATCAGGGGTCCAACGCATTGCGGAGGCGACTCAAAGTCTTCATCATAATGCAGAAAATCTGACTCAGCTTGCCCATACAGGTGGTACAACGATTGCAACAGCAAAAGAACAGATGAATATGATCGCACTAGCAACTTCTGATATTGCAACATTAACGCAAAAACTAAGTAAGCAATCAGAAGAAATTGGACAAATTACAACAGTGATTACAGCTATCTCAGCACAAACAAATTTACTGGCACTAAATGCTGCCATTGAAGCAGCAAGAGCAGGAGAACACGGGAAAGGCTTTGCAGTCGTAGCGGATGAGGTACGAAAACTTGCTGAGGAATCGAATCAATCTGCCAATCAAATCGTTGCTATTACAAAAGAAATTCTAACAGATACGCAAAATGTAGCAGCATCAGTAGACAATGGTTTAGCTTCTGTAAAGGACGGCGTAGCCAAAATTCATGAGGCTGGAGATGCTTTCTATTCCATCACCTCTGCTGTTGCTGCATTCACAGAGCAAATTGAAGAAATTTCTGCCACATCTGAAGAAATCTCTGCTAGTGCAGAGCAGGTTGCAGCTTCTGTTACGGAAATTGCCAATGTTTCTAACGAATCAGCAACGAATTCTCATATGATTGCAGAATCTGTTGACGAACAAGTTGCGACCATGCAGCAGGTAAATACTGTCGCAGAAGAATTAAGTGAAAATGCGCAACAGCTACAAGGCTTAATCCAGCAATTTAAACTGTAAATACTATATGAAAAATCTGCTGCTTTTTTAAAAGGCAGCATTTTTTTGCATGAAAAAAGCAGAGAATAGAAAACCATTCGTTTTCCATTCCCTGCTCACTATCTTATACAGTAGGTTCGTCTGTACCCCATTGTT
This sequence comes from Lysinibacillus sp. G01H, assembly GCF_028872195.1. Lineage (NCBI taxonomy): Bacteria > Bacillati > Bacillota > Bacilli > Caryophanales > Bacillaceae > Lysinibacillus > Lysinibacillus sp. G01H. The sequence goes on from NZ_CP118397.1 coordinate 3,204,589, forward strand.
TTTTCTCTTTTTTGTGTAGCTTTCCATCTGTTTTTTTCATTTCACGAATTTTTAATGAATACCAGATTTGAGCTGCGATACAGATTGAAGAATACATACCTGTAATCAAACCAATCAATAAAGCGATAGAGAAGTTTTGAATAGATGGTGCACCAAAAATTAATAGGGCTACAACAACGATAATTACAGTTAATACTGTATTAACCGAACGACCCATTGTTTGACGTAGCGATTTATTCACGATATTCGCCAATACTTCACGGTCATTAATGGTATCATAGCGATTTAAGTTTTCCCGCATACGGTCAAAGGTAACGATCGTATCATTGATGGAATACCCAACAATTGTTAATACAGCTGCAATGAACGTAATATCTACTTCTAAACGCATGAAGCTAAAGACCGCAACGATTAAGAATACATCATGTAATAATGAAACAATTGCACCAATTCCCATGCGCCATTCAAAACGAATTGCCACATAAATGATGATCCCTATTGCTGCAAGAGATAAAGCCTTAATCGCATTTTTTACAAGCTCCTTACCAACTGTAGGCGATACGGTACTTACCGCTGGTTCATGACCATATTTTTCGCCAGCTTCTTTTTTAAATTCTATAATTTCTGCTTGTGTAAGGTCATCTTTATAGCGAATGACTGCTGTATTACTTTTATCACCAGAGAGTATGATATCCTCTGATGAAAAATCAATACTATCTAGATATTTGGATACTTCTTCTTTTGTTAATGTTTGATCAGATTCAATTTGGACACGAGTACCGCTTGAGAAATCAATACCTAGGTTGAGGCGGAAAATGCCAAGAACCACTAAACCAGCCACTAAAATGGCTAATGAGAATGTATAGAATTTCTTACGGTTATGAACAAAGTCAAATCGATCGAATTTCGTTGATAAATCTAATGTACCAATATTTTCATCTAGACTATGCTGTTTGGATTTTGCAATACCAAACCATGCTGGACTGTTGAAATAGCCACTGTTAACAAGTAGTCCTAATAGGACACGTGAGCCCCAAACTGCTGTTAAAAAGCTCAATAAAATACTAATAATTAATGTTGTAGCAAATCCTTTAACAGAGCTTGTTCCCCATTGGAACAATACTGCTGCAGCTAATAAAGTTGTCAACTGCGCATCAATAATGGCTGATAAAGATTGTTTAGACCCAATTTGGAAGGCTTGTTTAACGGAATAGCCTACTCGCAGCTCTTCACGAATACGTTCAGCCGCTAAAATATTGGCATCTACTGCCATTCCTATACCCAGAACAATGGCTGCAATACCTGGGAGCGTTAATACCGCATTAATCCAGTCAAAGACCACTAATACTAGGAAGGTGAACACAGCCAATGTAATAATGGAAATAAAGCCTGGTAAACGATAGTAGAATAGCATAAATAAGAAAATAACTACTACGCCGACAATACCAGCAAAAATCGTACTTTTCAGTGCTGCATCACCAAATTGAGCACCAACAGAAGTTGAATAAATTTCATCTAGTTTTACAGGCAATGCCCCTGCATTTAAAATATCTGCTAAATTTTTTGTTTCTTCAACAGAGAAGTTACCGCTAATCATAACATCTGTTGTATTTAATGTTTGACTAACAGTTGCTGCCGATGCATAGCGAGGCTTTGCCTTTTGTGATTCCGCTTTATAGGAATCGACTCCCTCTTCAAAGTCTAACCATACAACCAATAAATTTTGACCTGCGGGTTTTGCTGCTATTTTACTTGTTATATCAGCAAATTTTTTGGCATCTTTTAAAGTTAAGGATACAATCGGACGATTTTGTTGGTCAAAAGAGCCTTTAGCACCGTTTGCTTTCAAATCGTCTCCATCTAATAATAAATTATCATCAACATCACGGAATGTTAAATTCGCAGAAGTAGACAGTAACTTTCGTGCCGATTCCTGATCCTCAACACCAGCTAATTGCACGCGAATACGATTTTTGTCCTCAACCTGAATACTCGGTTCACTAACCCCCATCGTATTTACACGTTCACCAAGTGCAGTGGATGTTGCAGTGACAATTTCTGGTGTAATTTTTTGTCCTTCTTTTAATTTTTTTACCTCGTAAAGCACTTCAAACCCGCCCTGTAAGTCAAGACCAAGCTTGATGTCCTTTAAGACGCCGTTTACAGTCGTACTAATACCTGCTGCCAATAGCACGATAATCAGTAGGAATGCAACTATACGACTTTTTAGTTTCATTAATAAATCCTCCTCGAATTGGTGTAAGGGCTGTCCTTACACGCCAAACAAGTAACTAGCAATACCTTTTGAAACGTTTAATCCTCCTTTTCATCTAGAATCGTGTTACCTGTGCTTCAAAAAGGTTGCTTTACTTAATTCAATCGTTCATAACGCGCAAGTTTATCTTAGTATTATTAGATACTAGTCTTCCAAATGTCAATAAAATCATAAGTGACTTATGTAAGTAAGAACTTATTCAAAATAAAAAAAGCGCAACACACTTATTATGAAACAGGTTGCGCTTTGTGTCAATTCAACACGTATAGGATTCTTTGAAATCTTGTAAGATTTGACACATCATTGATTACGTTCTGACTGGACCAAGCAGTAATTGTAACTCGTCTGTATTGACTTCTTCAAACCAATTATTACTTTGTAAAAACTCTACTTGATTAAATGAGACGATATCAGATGGTGATACTGAAAAAATGGTAGAAATGACTTCATGTAAACGTAGTTGCTCAATTTTCTTTTTACGCCATTTTTTTTCAATACAGTAGCGCCATAGTTCTTCGGCTGTAATAGCATTATATTGATAATGCTGGAACTCTGCTATCTTACTATCAATTGCCGGACGAATCTGTTCAAATAGTTGCTCATATTGCATACTCATTTTGAATCATCTCCAATCAAAGTCGTAACGTAAGACATGCTTGCATACAAATAGTGTAAATGAATTTTTGCGGCTTGAGAAGGGACGGATGGCATGAGTTCTTTTGTACGAGGTACATTATTTTTAATGTTTGTGATTTTTTTATCTAAACTTTTTGGCTTCTTTTATAGAATGCAATTTATGCGGATTGCTGGTGAAGAGGCTGTCGGTATTTATATGACCGTCTATCCAGCGTTTATTTTCTTCATCTCACTCATTCAACTAGGACTACCTATCGCTGTGGCTAAAATAGTGGCTGAACTACTAGCAAAAAATAAACGTGAGAACATCTTTGGTGTCATGCGTACAGCCATTCTTTGGTCATTCATTGGCATGATCATTTTTATGCCACTCGTTGCACTAACAATACCATATATTTCAACAACTCTATTACATAATGAACAGACAACATTTACATTATGGATTGCACTCTTTGCTGTACCAGTATCAGTTGGATCTGGCTTATTACGTGCCTATTTACAAGGTGTTGCTAAGATAACACCGACAGCATGGGCACAAATGATCGAACAAATTGTACGTATTAGCTTCATTACTTTGATGCTACCCTATGTGGCTAATTACAATAATGCTGCTGTCACGGCTGCGGCGGCAATGGGCATTACACTGCTAGCCGAAGTTGTAGCATTCTTGTATTTATGGCTACACTATATCGTTTCCAAAAAGAAATTACTGACACGAAAAACTAAAATTGAAGGGTATCCTGCATCACCAATGTTGCGTATTGCCCTTCCCTCTGCAGGCAGTAAGCTTTTTGGTTCTTTCACTTGGTTTTTAGAGCCGATTATCTTTTTAAAAGCTTTGACTGTGGCCGGTTTAACCGCTTCTGCTGCCACTATTTTATATGGTGTCATCTCCGGTGTTTTGGTGCCATTACTGTTATTTCCAGCGTTTGTATCAACAGCCTTATCGATTGTGCTCATTCCAGCTGTTAGTGATGCCGTCGCTCGTCAGCACACCCCGCTATTACAGGAACGAATTTCGGTGTCCCTAAGATTGTCTTCGCTAGTGGGGTGCTTTGCTGCTACGTATTTCTTTGTTCATGGAGATGAATTAGCTATGAAGCTTTTCCATTTAGAAGAAAATCGTGGGTACGTTAAAATTTTAGCACCTATTTTTTATTTTTATTATATTCAAAGTCCTCTACACTCCATCTTACAGGCAATTGGTGAGGCAAGAGCTGCCATGATGAACTCCATCTATGGTGGGCTAGGTAAACTTTTCGTGATGTTTGTACTTGCCTCTCAACCAGGTATCCAGGAAAAAGGAGCCGTTGTAGCTATTGGCTTTGGGGTTTTACTAACGTCGTTCTTGCATATTGCAACAGTTAGACAACGTAAAAACCTGCGCGCTGGCTTCAGAATGTTTGTTGTGCCTTATAGTTGTTTTATTGCTGTTTGCGTCGCCCAGTATTTCCTTATTCCAATACTATCCCTACCATTTATTTTAAGTAGTGGTGTGACATTATTTTTGCTATTTACCTTTTTATTATTTACCAATCAGTTGCGTATTACCGATTTCCGTTACATTAAAAAATTAGCGAAGAAAGTCTAGGATTCCTTTAATTGGATATGCAGCTTATTGTCTTCCCAAATACAAAAAAATACCGTTTCACTGTCAGTAATATTATTTTTTGCTAGCTCACCCATTAGCCAGTCCACATCTTTATGCATAGTAAATAAATGTCTTTCTTGGATATCACCGTCGATAATCAATGGATACACAAAGGCTTTTTCATCTTTTTTATAGACAGAAAGATTGCCTGAAGGCTCTAAATACGCAAACGCTACATCTGTCACAGATGCAATTCCGTTTTCTCGTAATTGCTGACATAAATCATCTAAATTATAGCGGTGTTTTCTCATCTCGCTCTCTAAAATAACACCGTCTTTTACTAATAAAGCAGGGTCACCATCCACTAGGTCACGTATTTTTTTGAACTTTAATGACAAAAAGGCACTTAATATTTGAATAAAGAGCAAAATAATGATAGGTAGTATCGCATTAAAGAGAGGATTTTTATAATCGTCTAGCGCAAAGGCTGCTACTTCTGCAATTAATACAAATACGACCAAATCGATGACTGATAATTCACCTACTTCTCGTTTACCCATTAAACGGAAAACGATGATGATAAACACATACAAAAAGCAAGTTCTAAAAATAATATGGTAATATTCTTCCATATAAACACCCCCATACTATCAAGGTGACCTTACTTATTGTTTTTTATACAGTTTTCAAGGAATAGTCCCTACTTGTTCGTACACACTAACATAGAACTTAGATGCTTATCACAATAAACATGCAAACAAGGTGAGGACATGATAAAAAAAATAATTGTTTTCGTTTTTGTTTATATCCTTTTTCTTATTAGACCTTATCCTATTTACGGGTATCAAGAACAGGAAATACCTATTCTTATGTACCATCATTTAGAGGACAATATAAACAACACTACAGTTATTTCACCCAAAAACTTCGAAAATCAAATGAAATTACTTAAAATGGAAGGCTATCAGGCCATTTCTGCTCAGCAATTATATGATTACTTAAACGACCAAGCACCGTTACCTCAAAAGCCAGTGTTAATTACTTTTGACGATGGGTATTTTAGTAATTATGAAAAAGCTTACCCGATATTGAAAAAATATGATATGCATGCAGAAATCTTTGTGATTGCAAGCCGAATCCTAGAGATGAATGGAAACAATCACTATCCAAATGAAACTGCAAAGATGAATTGGGATCAATTAAAGGAAATGAAGGATTATATTACAATCCAGAGTCATACTTGGGACTTACATTATAAATTACCTTCAAAAAATGGTAAACTAAATGGCGCAGTATTTGGTCCTGGTATTGTGAATGGGCAACTAGAGAGTCAGGTTGAATATGAAGAAAGGGTAAGAAATGACTTTATTCATTCAAGAAAAATAATCAAAGAAAAGTTAGAATATGAACCAATAGCAATAAGCTATCCTTATGGGATTTATTCACCCTCCACCATCAAATTAGCCAAGGAAGCTGGCTTTAAAATGGCCTTTGTCATACAAAATAAACATGTGAAAAAAGGCGATTCCCTATTTACATTAAGCAGAATAACGATTAATGGCAATGATACTGGTGAGGCATTCATTCATAAATTAAAAACTGCAACTGCAAAAAACATCTAAACACAGCCATCCAATATTGTATAAAAAAGACTTACAATATCGCCTATTGTAAGCCTTTTCTTCTTTGTTACTGATTGTCATTGACAATTCGTCCAATTGCTTGACGGTCAAATTTCACTCGTACATTGTCAGCAATTTTTAATGTCACTGCTGTGTCTTCAATTGCATCAATAACACCGTGTAAACCACCAATTGTAATGACTTTATCTCCACGTTGCAAACTACTTTGCATATTTTGTGTTTCCTGCTGTCTTTTTTTAGCTGGACGGATTAAGATAAACCACATTGCAACGAACATTAATAATATTGGTGCTAATCCTAATAATTGATCCATAATAGCATCTTGCCCCCTTTCCAAATCTCACTTTTTTAGTATAGACTATTCCACCATTAAAAAGCGATGGACAAGCCCAAAAATTTTCTCAATTACTAATATTTTTTCTATGATTGACAATATTTTGCTAGAAATATTCACTTTTTACAAAGTTTTGAATGATTTGCAAAACTATTGCTATTGATGATGGACATTAGGGAATGCCTAATGTCCTTTTTTAATTTAGCGCATGTAATGATCCTATTTGTCTAGTTTAAAAGTTTTTTGCATCTGGCCCATTAAAGCCGTATTTTTCAAAGAACTCTTCACGGAAATCACCAAGACGATCTTGACGAATTGCCTCACGCACTTGCTCCATCAATTTTAATAGGAAGTGTAGATTATGATAGGATGTTAAACGAATACCAAACGTTTCTTCCGTGCGAATAAGGTGACGAACATAGGCACGAGAATAATTTTTACATGTATAGCAGTCACAGTTCGGATCAATCGGCCCAAAGTCACGTGCATATTTTGCATTTTTCACTACTAGACGTCCTTCTGATGTCATCAGTGTTCCATTACGTGCAATACGTGTTGGCAGTACACAGTCAAACATATCAATACCGCGAATTGCCCCATCAATTAAAGAATCTGGTGAGCCAACACCCATTAAATAACGAGGTTTATTTTCAGGCATCATTGGCGTAGTAAATTCTAAAACGCGGTTCATCACATCTTTCGGTTCTCCAACGGATAATCCACCAATTGCATAGCCTGGGAAATCTAGTTCTACTAACGCTTCTGCTGAGCGGCGGCGTAAATCTTCGTACTCTCCACCTTGAATAATGCCAAATAAGCCTTGCTCCTCTGGACGCTGATGTGCTTCCTTACAGCGTTTTGCCCAACGCGTTGTACGATCAACTGATTTCAGCATATAGTCATGTGTCGCAGGATATGGTGGACATTCGTCAAAGGCCATCATAATATCAGAGCCTAAATCATTTTGAATTTCCATTGCCTTTTCTGGGCTCAAAAATAATTTATCTCCATTGAGGTGATTACGGAAATGAACGCCTTCCTCTTCGATTTTTCGGAATTGACTAAGTGAAAATACTTGGAAACCACCTGAATCCGTTAAAATTGGTCGATCCCAGTTCATAAATTTATGAAGTCCGCCTGCTTCTTTGACAATATCATTACCTGGACGAAGCCATAAATGGTACGTATTAGACAGAATAATACCGGCATTCATCTCTTTTAATTCTTCTGGTGACATGGTCTTCACCGTTGCTTGTGTGCCCACCGGCATAAATGCTGGTGTTTCAAAGGAGCCGTGTGGTGTATGAACGATGCCAAGACGTGCTCCTGTTTGTTTACATGTATGAAGTAGTTCATATCGAATTGCTGGTTGTGTCATAAAATAAATAATCCTTTCTTATCTGAAGTAAAAACAGTACTCCGATTTTATCCACTATTATTTTTTGGGACGTATAAACATTGCATCACCAAAACTAAAGAAGCGATATCTTTCTTCTACAGCTTGCTGATAAGCACTTAAAATGGTCTCACGAGTGGCTAGCGTACTAACAAGCATAACTAGTGTTGATTTTGGTAAATGGAAGTTTGTGATTAACCCATCCACCACCGTAAAATTGTAGCCTGGATAGATGAAAATAGACGTCCAACCTTGTTCTGCTCGCACTTCTCCCTCATATTTAGAACCAATTGTCTCTAATGTACGAGTAGAGGTTGTCCCAACAGCTATTACCTTGCCACCGTTACGCTTTACACGATTAATTGTATCTGCTGCTTGTTCTGTAACACTATAGAATTCCGCATGCATTTCATGGTTCTCAATCGAGTCTACACTAACGGGACGGAAAGTGCCAAGGCCTACATGTAGCGTAATAAAGACAACCTCTACGCCTTTAGCCTTCACTTGAGCTAATAGCTCCTCTGTAAAATGCAGCCCAGCTGTAGGCGCTGCAGCAGAACCACGCTCTTTGGCATAAACGGTTTGATAACGATCCTTATCCTCTAGTTTTTCACGAATATAGGGAGGTAACGGCATTTCACCAAGTTGCTCTAAAATTTCATAAAAAATACCATCATACTGAAATTCAAATGTACGTCCGCCATGTTCAAGCTCACCTGTACATGTAGCTGTTAATAAACCGTCACCAAATGTGATGACTGTTCCTACCTTTACACGCTTTGCTGGTTTTACAAGTGTTTCCCACTCATCTGTACCAGCCATTTGCTTCAGTAGCAATACTTCTATATGTGCACCTGTTTCTTCTTTTACACCCATTAAACGAGCAGGTAAAACTCTTGTATCATTTAGTACAAGACAGTCTCCAGCATGTAGCTCGTCTAATACATGAGCAAAATGGTGGTGCTCCACTTTATTTGAGCCCGGTGTCACGACCATTAATCGACTCGCTGTACGATCGACTAATGGTGTTTGGGCAATAAGCTCCTCTGGTAATTCAAAATCAAAATCTTCTACACGCATGAAAATAACTTCCTTCTTTATGTTTGTTGGGGATACTCATATCCAAAATGTTCGTAGGCTAAATGTGTGGCTACTCTTCCTCTCGGGGTACGTTGAATAAGGCCAATTTGCATCAAATAAGGCTCGTAAACATCTTCTATCGTAACCCGTTCCTCACCAATTGATGCAGCAAGAGTATCTAAGCCTACTGGGCCTCCTCGGAATCGCTCAATCATATTGGTTACAAGTTTATGGTCAATATGATCAAGCCCTCTAGGATCTACTTGTAACAGCTCTAGTGCTTGCTGTGCAAGACCCTCCGTAATCATACCATCTCCAAGCACTTGTGCATAATCTCGCACTCGTTTCAATAAACGATTGGCAATTCGAGGTGTTCCACGTGAGCGTCTCGCCATTTCCATTGCTGCTACTTGCTCTATTTCTACCTCAAATAAATGTGCACTTCTCACAACAATTTCAGCAAGTGATTGGTCATCATAATATTCTAGGCGCAGCAACACACCAAAGCGATCTCTTAGAGGAGCAGATAGGGCACCCGCTCTTGTTGTTGCACCTACAAGGGTAAAGGGAGGTAAATCAAGTCGTACAGAACGTGCTTCAGGACCTTTTCCTACCACAATATCTAAGCAGAAGTCTTCCATTGCTGGATATAGTACTTCTTCAATAGCACGGGGCAGGCGATGAATTTCATCAATAAATAAAACGTCTCCAGGCTCTAGTGAACTTAGAATAGCTGCCAAATCTCCTGGACGCTCAATCGCAGGGCCACTTGTCATGCGTACGTTAACATTCATCTCATTTGCGATGACAGCAGCTAGGGTCGTTTTACCAAGTCCTGGAGGTCCATATAACAACACATGATCTAAACTTTCTTGGCGAAGCTTTGCCGCTTCAATGAATATTTGTAAGTTTTCCTTAACTTTATGTTGCCCAATATACTGGGCTAATTTTTGAGGACGTAAAGATAACTCAAACTGCTCATCATAGCTGCCTGCTTCACTTGCCATCATACGTTCAGACATGCACCTTTCCTCCTTTCCTTATTTTAATTTTAGCAGTAGTTGCAATGCTTGTTTCATAAAGGCATCTGTCGTTTCAAGTTTATCGTTATCCTCTAGCTGTGGTTTAATTTTTTCTAGCTCTTTTTCAGAATAGCCAAGTGCCATTAAGGCAAGTAAGGCCTCTTCTAATTCGTGTTTATATGCATTCACACCAAACAAAGGTAACTCATCTTCTGCACTAGGTAACTCCAGTGTATCTAATAATGAACCAAGTTTGCCCTTCAAGTCGAGGATCATTTGACGTGCTGTTTTCTTACCAACTCCAGGGAATTTCACTAAAAACGCTTCATCCTCTCGTTCAATTGCGCTAATAACCTGTTGTGGATTACCTGTAGCTAAAATCGCTAAAGCGCCCTTTGGTCCTATTCCTGAAACTAAAATAAGCTTACGGAATAACTCACGCTGATCTAGATTAGGGAAGCCATATAAAACTTGTGCATCCTCTCGTACATGCAAATGAACATATATCTGTTGTTCAAGGGCAGATGTTCGAAAAGCAAATGGATTGGGCGTATTAAGTTGCCACCCAATCCCCTGTTGTTCCAGCACAATAAATTCAGGTGTAATACGAGTAATTTGTCCTTTTAAATAATCATACATCTATAATCCCTCACAATCATCGTCTTCGATTATAGCATATAGCGAACGAATGCTCGACAAAAAGTAGCGTCGAAACGCCGTTCGCAGACAAAAATGACCGCCAGTTGACGGTCATTTCTTGACAAATCTATCAATATCGTACCACAGTTTTGGCCAATAGGTGAGGGCTCGTTTTGTAAACGGTACTAAATAATCTAAAAATACTAGCTGTTGCTCTAGTGGTAAATCTATAGCAAACAGCCATTCTCGTAATAACTCATTCGGATATTTCAAGCGATGAAGCTTTCTTTTATCCAGTCGTTTCAGCTCAGGTAACTCTGCAAAAATCTTTCCAAGATCATAATCTACAGCAGGTAACACACGATGTAACCATAAAATATACTCGTCATCCGCTTCACCAAGGTGTGCTAAATCAAAATCAATTAAACGTAATTGTCCATCGGAGCACCATAAAAAATTATGATGAACTACATCCCCATGCAATAGCGTAATCTCTTTTTCAGGTGCATCTTCCAATGCAATCAATTGTAATGACTTATCACTATAATGCAGTATTTGATCAATTTCTTCTTTCGTTAAAAATGTTCGAAACTCATTTCTTCTACTTTTAAAGCGCATATGACGCATTTGCCATTTTAAAAGCTGTGAGTAGGTATGCAAGCCTGGCATGCGCTGCCAAGCAATCTTTTTATGTGTATCATGTAAAGCGATTAATAGTCTAAGAGATTCCTTACGATCTTTTTTATGCGCAAAGTTAGCACCGTGGCTTCCTTCTTGCCACATTTGCACAATTAACTGCTCATCATCGCTCTGAACTAATGGTAGGATCAAAGAAGGTTCCATACGTCCTAATTGGCGATGAATGGTTCTTACCTTCTCTGCAATTTCCACTTGCTTTGCACGTTTGACAAAATAATTTTTCGATCGATACTTATATTTCCAAATATTTGGCTTTACTTCTTCTACAATATATGCTTTTTCACCATCGATAAGGCGTCATCCCGCCTGGGAAATAATGCGGTGACATCCAAGGACCTGTTGCTGATGGGCATGGTGGTGGCGGGCAATGACAAGGGTCCATTTGCCAATTTGGCATCATCATTGGTTGTGTGCCACAGCCACAAGATTGACCCATGTTCATATCAGGCATCATCATTGGTTGTGTGCCACAACCACAGGATTGCCCCATGTTCATATCTGGCATCATCATTGGTTGTGTGCCACAACCACAGGATTGCCCCATATTCATATCTGGCATCATATCCATTTGTGGCTTCATTTGGTGATCTTGCGTATGGAAGAATGGTGATGTGGACTCTAAAAAGTCTTCCATTCCACCAACTTTATGATCTGGCATGTCATAGGACATTGGCTGCTGTGGCATCGTATAATGCTCGACCTGCGGCTGCATTGGCATCGGCCACCACATCTGATGATAGATCGGCTGATGGCAACTTGAACAATGTGGTACGGCAGGCATTTGTGGCATGATATGCATTGGTGGATGTGGTGCTGGTTGTGGCATTGGCATTGGCTTCGGTTTAGCTACAGGTGGTGGTGGCGGTGTAGGTGCTGGCGGCGGTGGTGGCTGTATTTGTACAGGTGGTATTGTAACATTTTGCTCCATTTGTGGCATCACCAATTGCTGGTGCCAATTCATTTCCACAGGCTGCGGTACCCACATCGGCTGTTGTGGCATCTGCATTGGCATTGGCATCGGTATTGGTATCGGTATCATTTGTGGTTCTGGCATTGGCATAGGTGGTGGCGGTACAATTGGCGGTGGTGGTGGCATTGGTCGCTGTACCTCTTTTTTAGGACTTTCCTTTGGTGTCTCCTTATGCACTTGTGTTTCCTTTTTCGGCATTTCTTTATGTGAATCTCTATGCGGCTCTTTGTTTATTTTTTCAGGCAATATAATTTCCATGCCTGGAACAATATAATCTGGGTTGGCAAGATGGACATTGAGCCGCTTCAAATCTTCAAACGAAATGCCGTACTCTTTCGCAATCTTCCACAATGTATCTCCCTTTTGAACAATATGAATACGCAATTTTTTCCTCCCTTCCTCTCTACGTATCATATGTTCAATGTTTCATTTGGATACAAAAATTTCAGCAAGTTAGAAAAGCTTCATGGTACACTAATTCATAAGGAATACGGATTCCTTTATTACGAGCAGGGGTGATCTCTTATGAAAAAAATGTTAGGCGAAGAACGCCGACTGCAACTATTAGCGCAATTAAAAAAAAATAAAGGACCTATAACTGGGACAGACTTAGCTAAGTTCGCCAATGTTTCTAGACAAGTAATCGTCAATGATATGACTTTATTAAAGGCAAGAAATGAGCCTATTATTGCTACAAGCCAGGGCTATCTTTATATGCATCAAGAACAAATACAGCAAACCGTTGAACGAACATTCCCTTGCTTGCATACATCAGAGCAGACAGAAGATGAATTAATGACGATTGTAGACTGTGGCGGAACCGTCAAAAATGTCATTGTTGAACATCCGATATATGGTGAACTGACAGCCTCAATCATGGTATCCAACCGCCATGAAGTGAAACAATTTATCGAACGTGTGAATGCAACACAGGCCAATTATTTATCTGCTCTCACTGGTGGCATTCATTTACATGTCATCACAGCACCCTCTGTTGAAGTTTTAACATTAATTGAGCGAGCTTTACAAAAAAAGGGTTACTTAGTGACAGATCAATGAATAGCAAAAGCACCGTCTGAAAATTAATTTCAAACGGTGCTTTCTGTTTTTAAGGCAGGTATTGTGTCGTAAGCACGGGTATTTCTCTTCTCTCCGCAACTATTGCTCCCTTAAAGGCGGCAATTTCCCTATCAGGATAGAAATCTTTGTCGTTGCTCGGGCGTAGGCAATAAGCATTCACTTTTTTTCCCAAACAAACGATAGCGTTGCTTTGCAAATAATCGATATAATGCATTGCGAATAAATGGTGGTACAAGGATGAAGGCATAGAAACAAGGCCACAATCCATCAAATTTACGGCAAATGTTTAACGCAGCGGTAGATTCAACAGACACTTTCCCTTGTTCAATAAGAATTACACTATCTATATTCTTTGGAATATGATATTGAGTGAGGAGCGATTGACCAACCTCGCTTTGCAGCGATGCAAATTGAAAATAGCCCGCTTGATCATGTTTGATGATAAATTGAACAGTGCTATCACAAAAATTACAGACACCATCGAATAAAATAATCCCCCCCATCTTCTTTCCTCCTCCTTCACATTACTATGCTTCGTCTGATGTTACATAAGTAAAATAGGTACCTAGAGATTTTACTTTGCAACCTAGCGCAGCTAATTCTTCCATTGCCCCACGCATCATCGGTTCCTTTTCATCTGCTAATACATCAATCATAAAGAAATAATCACCTAATCCTGTTTTTAATGGACGTGATTCAATTTTACTTAAATTTAGCTGACGCCATGCAAAAACAGAAAGCACCTGATGTAATGCACCTGAACGATCTGTTGGTAAGGTAATCATAAATGTTGTTTTTGCTTGCCCATCTGATAGCTCTTGTGGCAATCGTTTATTTTGCTTAGATAGTACATAGAATCGTGTATGATTAAAATGAAAATCATGGATATTCTGCTCCACTATTTCAAGACCATACTTTTCCGCTGCGGCTGCATTACCAACTGCCGCTATACACTCTTGTGGATTCTCTGATACATATTTCGCTGCTGCTGCAGTTGAAGTTGTTTGATGTAATGGTACATGACTAAAACGATAAAATAAATATTTATGACATTGAGCTAGTGCATGCGGATGAGAAAAAACACCTTCGATTGACTGCCAATCATCCTTCTGCGCTTTATTGACCATTAAATGCTGCTGAATTTTCAGTAATAACTCTCCAGTTACATAAAGTGTTGCCTCATGGAATAAGTAATCTAATGTTAATGATACAGAGCCCTCTAGCGCATTTTCTAGCGGCACGACAGCTAAATCTACCTTTCCCTCTGCAACAGCCTCTATACATTCTGGAATCGTGGCACACGGTACAAGCCACTCATTTGGAAAAGTAGCTTTTGTTGCTAAGTATGTAAATGATGCTTCTGGTCCTAGATAGGCGATTCGATTTTCCCATTGTTGCTTTGTCATTGCATTTACCTCCTTTATGGCACAATAAGGAGCAGTCCCTCGTGATGAATAACGCTTGGGACAGCTCCTTATTTGAGCTTTGTTATCGTATCTTTACCCATTGGGGTTATTCAACACGATGTTTGTCATTTTGTCAAAAATTAAAGGATTGAACACTCTCTGTGTTTATAATGCTCCAGAGCTAATCACTTCCGCTGATTCCACAAAATCTAAGCGTTTTAATTGCTGGATAAGATCATCAAGATCACAGGTCATGCTTGTTACATCTAATGACAATGTAACATTCGCACGTCCCTGAATAGGGATTGTTTGATGAATCGTTAAGACATTACAATGTGTAATTGTCACCGTTTCTAAAAGCTTGGCAAGTGTTCCTTTTCTATCTTGAAGCTGTAAAAAGACTGTTAAAATGCGTTCCTGCACAATTGAATGAAAAGGAAAAACCGCATCACGATATTTGTAAAACGCACTTCGCGATAAATCCACCTGCTTTACCGCATCCCAAATGGAAGATACTGAACCACTTGACAGTAAGTGTTTCGCCTCCAAAGTTTTTTGCATTGCATCCGTTAAAACATCCTCACGAACTAAATAATATCGCTGATTCGCAACATTCTTCATACGCTTCCCCCTAAAACTCATGTCTTAATCGACAAATTCAAATTCAAACTCTTGTAGGCGTACTGTATCGCCATCCTGTGCTCCACGTTCACGCAGAGCCTCGTCCACACCCATTGCACGCAATTGACGAGCAAAACGACGTATACCATCTTCACGGCTAAAGTCCGTCATTTTAAATAAACGCTCAATTGCATAGCCACTAATAATAAATGTACCGTCATCGTCACGAGTGATTTCGAAATCTTCACCTTTCGCCTCATGCTTGTACATGACAGTTGCGTCTGATTGTTCCTCAACTTCATCATACAGTGGGAATTCAGGCGTAACTTCTAAGAGATCCGCAATAGCAAACAACAGTTCTTTTAACCCTTGACGTGAGACAGCAGAAATCGGGAAAATTTGAACGTCTTCCCCTACCTTTTGGCGGAATGCTGTTAAGTTTTCCTCTGCATCAGGCATATCCATTTTATTGGCTACGATAATCTGTGGACGCTCTGTTAAACGAAGATTATATTGTTTTAGCTCTTCATTAATTGTTAAATAATCTTCATATGGATCGCGACCTTCCATTCCTGACATATCAATCACATGGACAATAACGCGTGTACGTTCAATATGTCGTAAAAATTGGTGGCCTAATCCTACCCCTTCATGAGCCCCTTCAATTAGCCCTGGTAAATCTGCCATTGCAAAGCTTCGATGATCATCCGTTTCAATCATGCCTAAATTCGGTACAATTGTCGTGAAATGATAAGCACCGATTTTTGGCTTAGCCGCGGAAACAACAGATAAAAGTGTTGATTTACCAACACTTGGGAAACCAACTAATCCTACATCTGCTAAAACTTTTAACTCTAATATAACATTTAATTCTTGTCCTGGCTCACCTTTTTCAGAAAGTTCTGGCGCTGGGTTGGCAGGAGTAGCAAATCGAGAATTACCACGTCCACCTCGTCCTGCTTTTGCAATAACTGCTCGTTGCCCATGCTCGACTAAGTCAGCAATAACGGCATTTGTTTCTTCATTCATAACCACTGTACCTGGTGGTACTTTAACAATTAAATCTTCCGCATTTTTACCGTGCATGCCTTTACTCATACCATGCTCGCCACGCGGTGCTTTAAAATGACGTTTATAGCGGAAATCCATTAATGTACGTAAGCCTTCCTCTACTTCAAATACGACATTACCGCCATGTCCACCATCTCCACCAGCTGGACCACCGTTCGGTACATATTTTTCTCGACGAAAGGCAACCATACCATCTCCGCCGTCGCCACCTTTAACATAAATCTTTACGTGATCGACAAACATTTAGTTCACTCCCTATTTGCACTCAAGACATATTGCCAGCGCGTATTTGTCTGCTCAATTGTTTGAATGTCGAATTGTTTCAAACCTTTTTCGGTGAATGCATCAGCACTCCATAACCCATTTAGCGTGAATGTCACGGCAAATGTATGATCGTCAACACGTACATCAAGCGTTAGGATCTGCTCTGTAAATGGATCTAATGTATCATAAACATGCATAACTGTTTTGTTTAAATAATCTACAACTCCCTGATCAATATCAATGGTCACAGGCTTTTTTATTTCACCGCTTAGCTTCCATGCTAATGATGGGTAACGCCATCCTGCTGTTTGAAGCCATTCAATTGTTTGTGGTAATTGTAGTCGATTGAGGATAGAAAACACTCGTAATTGTTCTGAATAATGTTGAATAAGTTTTTTCGATTCCTCGATTCTACCTAAATCTAAATTCATGCGAATCAGTTGCAGTTGATTCACATAATCATGATTTGCAAAACGTAATACTTCACTAATGGTTAGTGATTGATTGTTCATCCCATTCACTCCAATAAAGTTATCCTTACTAGTATAACAAGTTTTGCTGTATTTTTCCCTTAATTCTTTAATCAATTATACCTTGGTGTCATTGCGTCCAAAATTGGCTTTTTTGAAATTTAGCCAAAAAAAGGACTGCAATAAATGCAGTCCTCCGCTTTATGTTATCTTATAAAAGATTAAGCTTCTTGTGTTGTTGGATAAACAGATACTTGTTTGCGATCGCGACCTAAACGTTCGAATTTAACAACGCCATCAACTTTAGCAAATAGTGTATCGTCACCACCACGACCTACGTTTGTACCTGGGTAAATTTTTGTACCGCGTTGACGGTAAAGAATTGAACCACCAGTTACGAATTGGCCATCAGCACGTTTTGCACCAAGTCGTTTAGACTCAGAGTCACGTCCGTTTTTAGTAGAACCTACCCCTTTTTTCGATGCAAAAAGTTGAAGGTCTAATGCTAATAATAATTTCATCGAGTTCCACCTCCTACTTGGTTGTAGTTGATTTGGATGTATTGTCCGTAATTTTGCACCATAGAATACACTTGGGCAGTCATTACTTGAACAATTAACTGTAGTTTTGCATCTACTTCAGGCTCTAAGTCTGATGGTAAATCTACCTTGAGATAGCCTCCACCTTCAGCAGCTTGTTCGATTTCTGGCTGAATTTGTAATAATGCATAAATAGCATTAACTGTACCAATCGCTATAGTTGATGCTCCTGCACATACTAAATCCTTACCAGATTCATCATAACCAGCATGTCCTGAAAATTCGAATGCTGACACATGTCTATTTTCATCGTGATGAATCGTAACTTGTATCATTCTCTATACCTCACAATTAAGCGTTGATTGCTTCAACAACTAATTTTGTGTAAGGTTGACGGTGACCTTGTTTACGACGGTAGTTCTTTTTAGCTTTCAATTTGAAAACAACGATTTTTTTCGCACGGCCTTCTTTAACAACTTTAGCTGTTACAGTAGCGCCTTCTACGAATGGAGCGCCAACTTTAACGTTTTCGCCACCTACGAATAAAACTTTATCAAAAGTTACAACCTCATCAGCTTCTACGCCTAATTTTTCAACATAGATTTCTTGACCAGCTTCTACTTTGACTTGTTTACCACCAGTTTCAATAATTGCGTACATTTTACTGCACCTCCTCTTAGACTCAGACTCGCCTGTTTCATAAGGTGATCTTACTAGACACTTAAACCTTTACAGAGCGGTTGTAGTAGCACGGGTGCTACAAACAATAACATTAAAATATTACCACACGATTTTTTTCAAGTCAATCTATTCATAACATATTTTTCAAAAGCAACTCGATATTTTCGATAACGCCATTCTTTCAACACTTGCAACCAAATGAATAAATTTATGATGGCTAAAAAAATAGATTGTGGCAAGAACTTGAAAGTGACAAGTAATAGTATAGTAGCTACGATGAATGATAACCAATAATATAGCTCTATCAGGTGAGCTCTTGGATATTTTAAAAATAGGCAGGCTAACAATATCCTTCCACCATCTAACGGTATGATGGGTACAATATTTACAGCCAATAACACGAGTTGTACATTTATAAGCTTAGTAGCGAGTAAATCAGGCATAAAAAAAGCGAGGCCAATCCCAATAATCGTAGCGATTGGCCCTCCTAATGCAATCCATAGGAGTGACGAAGCTTGCACAACCGCTGGATTTTCAAATTGAATTTCTCCCCCGTATGGTGTAATTACGCAGGATTTCACCTTCACTCCGCACATTACTGCCGCAACTAAGTGACCAGCCTCATGCCACAGTAATGAAAATAGAATGATCGCGTAATAGGCTAACTGGCCACTAAAAATCATGACAAATACGAGAGGGATACACAAAAGATGTAATTTAATCTTCATTTGTCTCCGTCGTTTCAAGCCATTGTACAATTTGCTCTAAATCATAATGGGCATCTCCCTTTTCGATGGACACATAAAGTTGACCCGCTTCTTTCATGCCAATTAAATCATTTGCTTGAATAGATGTGTATGGTAGTTGAGCTAAACTATCTAACATACCATAGGAAACGGTTGTACCATCTTCATAGCTGATGGTCATGGTCTTACCTGTGTATTTTGTATGGCCAGTAAAAACGACTAATCCATTCTGACCAGCATAGATAGGTAAGCCAACATCATACTGCAATAGATAGCCTTCTTTAAATACTTGGGCATTCGCAAATGTTAAAAGATCTGCTTGCCCTACATCACTAGAAACCATGATGGTCTCTTTTTCTTTTTCGAACCAGCTTTGTCCGAGCTCACTTAAATACGTTAAATCAGCAGAGGTAGTAACAAGCTTCCGAACAGGTGTATCCACTACACCCTGATCCTCTAAACGAATAACAAGCATGATTGCCGCCACAAGAAGTATCGTGACGAACCATTTCCATTTTTTAAACAAGCCCTCATCCTTTTTTCCTCACTATATGTGATTGCATGTCCAAACATGCACAAGAAAAAACCTTCCCGTACTATTGCACGAAAAGGTTTTAATTTATTTTGAGAAAAGGGCTTTAAGTTTTGAAAACATCCCTCTTTGCTCATCTTGAATAGCCATTAAAGGCACTGATTCACCAAGAATACGACGGGCAATATTTCGATAGCCTAATGACGCTTTATTTGAGGGATCCATTACAATTGGTTCACCTTTATTAGAAGATGAGATGACGCCTTCACTGTCTATAATAATGCCTAATAAATCAATAGATAAATGAGTTGTAATTTCATTGACATCCAGTGTGTCACCGCTCTTCATCATATGTTGTCGAATACGATTAATGATGAGTTTAGGTGCTGTGATCTCTTCCTGCTCCAGTAAACCAATAATACGATCTGCATCACGAACAGCAGAAATTTCAGGTGTTGTGACAACAATCGCATGATCTGCACCAGCAACAGCGTTACGGTAGCCTTGCTCAATTCCCGCTGGGCAATCGATTAATACATAATCATAGTCTCTTTTCAATTCCTCTACTAAGCTCTTCATTTGCTCAGGGGTAACAGCGTTTTTATCTGTTGTTTGAGCAGCAGGTAATAAAAATAGTTTCTCATCTACGCGTTTATCCTTAATTAATGCTTGATGAATTTTACAGCGTCCCTCCACCACATCAACTAGGTCATAAATAATACGATTTTCAAGGCCTAAAATCACATCTAAATTACGTAGGCCAATATCTGTATCCACTAAACATACTTTTTTACCTTGTAGAGCCAATGCAGTCCCAAGGTTAGCCGTTGTCGTTGTTTTACCGACACCGCCTTTACCTGAAGTTATGACGATCGCTTCTCCCACACTAGCTTCCTCCCTTAGACACATTTAACAATGGTCGAATATTTTTTAAGGCATGAATTTGATCGTACGTAATGCGTCCATCGTAGCCAATAAATGCACAAGTCATTTCTACTTGATTTATCGCTTTTACATGTTCATCTGACATTACCTGAACTTGATCGGCAATCATGATATGCGTGGCTTCAAATCGAGATGCTGCAATGATTGCTTCTTTATTACCTTGCATACCAGCATGTGCAATCCCTTTAAGTCTACCTAGGACATATACATTACCTCCAGCCTCAACACGACCGTTTGGATTGACATTTCCTATGATGGTAATATCCCCAGATGAACGCAGAATTTGTCCTGATCTGACCACTCCTATATATGTATCTTGTTGGCTTTCAAACATCTTCTGGTTGCTTTCGTGGACAGTCAGTACTTCACTTTGCACCTTTGATACAATAAGCTGCTCCGTTTCTTCTATAATTTTTATAAGTTCATTTAATTGTTCTTCAGTACAGTATCGATAGCCTAAGTATAATTGTACATCAACTTTACCATCGATACCGCCCTCTAAAACCTTATTCTTTAATTCTTCCACTAGTTCACCATACGCACATTGGTCGTCTAGGCGTAGTACAAAACCGTCCTTCGTTCCCTTCATATTAACTAACTGTTTTTTCATGAATGCCTCACCTCACGTTGTTCTTTGTTAAGAAACCTCACGTGCTCTCTGTAAGACACGCGCATTAATTAGATACTTGAAGGCCCACCCAAGAATCATTAAAAATAAAGCATTCGCAATGATTGTTGGTAGTAGTCGTGAACGTAAGAAATCCGCTAAAGGAATTGCTGTAAAATCGATTAGGAAAAAGAATTGATAGAGAATAAATTCTAAAATCGCTACTAGTACAACTGAAATTGTAGTTGTTACAACTAAGTGCTGATGTATAACTTTCACGATAGACCCTGCCAAAAAACATATAAGTGGATAAAGTACTGAATATAATCCAATAATATCAATGTAAAACACATCATACAAGACACCAAAAAAAAGTCCATACATTACCGCTCGTTGACGGCTGTAATAGATGGATATAAAAATAAGGTATAAGATTAAAAAACGCGGTACCAGAAAATAGACTTCCCCTTTAATTTCAATAGGGGAAAGCATAGCAAATTCTGGTTCTAAAAGGAATAGTAAAACCGCTACAGAGGGAATGAGAAATCGAACCATCACTCCGCCTCCTCTTCACTCGCCTCTTGCGGATTCGATAAATCCTCATTCGTTGCATTGCCATCTGAACCATCAATACTTGTGGATGTTCGCTTTGCAATCACAACATGCTCTAAAATTGAAAAATCAGCAGATGGTTTGACATACGCCATTTTTGTTAAACCATGATCATCTGTACTAACTTCCATAATTTCTCCTATCGGCACTCCCTTAGGGAAAATACCACCAAGACCTGAAGAAACTACTTGCTCGCCTTCTTTCACCTTCATGCTAGAATCGATTCGCTTCATAATGAGTTCATTACGTTCTTCATCAAAGCCCTCGATTAAACCGTATGCTTCTTTTTCTCCTAGCACCATCGCGGAAACACGATAGTTTGGATTATTTGTATTTAAAAGCTCTACCTCAGATGTGAAAGGTGTAACTAGGGTAATTTTCCCCACTAACCCTTTCGCCGTCATAACTGCCATGTTTTTTTTGACTCCATGAGAAGACCCTTTATCTAAAATAATTTTCTCTTCCCACTGGTCAGGATTTCTAGCAATCACTGTTGCTTGAATTGGATTAAATGCCTTTAAGCTCTCAGTTTTATCCAAAAGCTCTCGAAGCTTGTTATTCTCTGATTTTAAATCCGTAGCCTCAGCTTGTACAACTGCAAAATCTTCTAAGCGTGCTTTCAAACGTTTATTTTCTTCGTACGTGTTTAAGAGGGAGTCAATACTATTAAAAACACCATTAATATAATTCGCCGGCTTCGCAACGAGCGATTGTGCGAAACCGACAGTATCTTTAATAATTTGCTCTGGTAAAGTTGCATTCGTCCGATCACGTAATGAGAAGCTAATCAATGCCACAAGAAAAACCATGCCTATGAGCAGCAAAATTACTTTCTTATTGAAAAAAAAGTGTGGCATTGCCTAAACCTCCTTACCCTTTAACTTGTTGTTGACGAATTAAGTCGATATGATCTAATGCCTTACCTGTACCAATTGCTACACAGTCTAAAGGATCTTCTGCAATGAATACTGGCATATTTGTCTCTTGGCTGATTACTTTGTCTAAGTTTGTTAGCAGTGCCCCACCACCAGTTAATACAATACCGCGCTCCATTACATCAGCAGATAATTCTGGAGGTGTTTGTTCTAATGTTTTACGAACACCGTCAATAATAGAGGCAACCGCTTCACGTAAGGATTCAGAAATTTCCTGTGAAGAAATTTCGATTGTTTTCGGTAATCCTGTTAACAGGTCACGTCCTCTAATATCCATTCGTGCTTCTGGTCCTTCTGCCAATGCAGTACCAATTTCCATTTTTACGGCTTCCGCTGTACGTTCACCTATTGTTAAATTATACGTTTTACGGATATACGAAATGATGGATTGATCCATTGCATCACCACCAACACGGACAGATTCACTCGTTACAATACCACCTAAAGAAATAACGGCAACTTCTGTTGTACCTCCACCGATATCAACAACCATTGACCCTGTAGGATCCCATACAGGAAGATTTGAACCGATTGCTGCTGCAAATGGCTCTTCGATTGTGAACGCCTCTTTTGCACCTGCTTGGCGTGCAGCATCAATAACAGCACGCTGCTCCACTGAAGTAATACCATAAGGTACACAAATCATAACATTTGGTTTTTTCCAGTTGCCTCCAGAGTTTTTACATGCTTCTTTTAAATAATACTCGATCATTGCTGTTGTAATATCGAAGTCAGCAATAACGCCATCTTTCATTGGACGAATCGCTACGATTGAGCCAGGTGTTCGACCAATCATATTTTTCGCATCATTACCAACGGCAACAATATCCCCTGTTTTTGTATTTTTTGCTACAACTGAAGGTTCACGTAATACGATTCCCTTTCCTTTAATAAACACTAATGTATTCGCTGTGCCGAGGTCAATCCCGACATCTTTGCTTCCTAGTCCAAACAAATTGTGTACTCCCTTTCTATATAAGCCATACTTTCGTTGACATCCAATATATTTGACGACAATGTATAGGAAATTGAATTGTGTAAATACACAATTGACTCCTTTCAAAGTCCATAACACCTGTCAAAGTTTTTTATCTCCATCAGTTGGTAGTTTACACCTATGAAAAAACTACACACTCATTCACCTCACCACCAATTTTGATGGGAGTCCTCCCTGAATAAAGATAAAATTCATACCGTTCATTATAACGGAAAAACGCAAGAATTTGTAGTATCACATACTTCATCTCACAGAAAAGATACTATTTTAATTCCCTCTTAAACTAAAAATAGTACGTATAGATTAGCATATAATTTTTATTCCCATAAGACAATGTGTATCAGGCTACCAATTTTTGTGAAGATAATTGCTTTTCTATGAATACATTAACGTTATGTAAGAAAAAAGGTTCGCTAATATACCACAAAAAAATACAAAAAATTTTTAGGCCTGGTTATAATTAAGGCCATTTGTAATAGAGTTTTCTATACAACGAAATGGTGTAATCATAAAAAACTCTGCATATTGTATGCAGAGTTAAAAATATCCTTTTTCCTTTAAACTAATATATTGATGGTCGCCGATGATGACGTGATCTATTAACTCTATCCCTATAATATAGCCTGCTTCAACAATTCGCTTTGTTACTTCAATGTCCTCCGAGCTCGGTGTTGGCACCCCACTTGGATGGTTGTGGGCACATATAATAGAGGCGGCAGACCTTTTGACAGCTTCTCGAAATATTTCTCTAGGATGAACGATAGAGGCATTTAAACTGCCAATGAAAATCGTCTGCTTATGAATAATTTGATTTTTTATATTTAAAAAAAGCACTACAAAATGCTCCTGATTAAGCGACGTCATATCAGGCATTAAGTAAGTTGCTGCATCTTGCGGAGAACGTATCGTGAATTTCTCATCATTATGTTTTTGAGCCAGTCTTCTACCCAGTTCAATGGCAGCCATTAATTGAATGGCTTTCACCTCACCTATTCCTTTAATAGCCATCATTTCTTCGATGGTTGCGTGCTTCAAATGATGGAGTCGTTCAAAAACATTTAACACCCTATTTGCAAGAACAAGCACAGATTCTTCCTTTGTGCCTGTCCTCAATAAAATAGCGAGTAGCTCTTGATTCGATAAACTTTCAGCCCCTTGTCGTAATAGCCGTTCACGAGGGCGATCCTCTATATTGACATCACGTATCATCAAAGTTGGTAAAGCGTCTTCTAGCAAAAATATTCACTCCTTCGCAAACTGGACTATCTGTAGATCCACCAATTGCGAAAACAAAGCTGCAAGTGGTAGACCTACAACATTGTTATAATCTCCTTCAATTCGTTTAACTAATAGTGTACCAATCGTTTGAATGCCATAACCACCCGCTTTATCGAAAGGATCTCCTGTATCTACATAAGCTTCAATTAATTCCTGCGATAGACGGTGGAAAACAACTGTCGTCTCTTCCACAAAGGTCGTTTCCTTTCCATCCGGTTCGATTATAGCGACCGCAGTCATCACACTATGTTTGTTATTTGACAAACGTAATAAGTGAGAAATAGCTTCCTCACGCGTTTTGGGTTTATGTAGTAGCTCTTGATTGTAAACAACGATCGTATCTGCACCAATAATCGTGGCATTAGCTGCTTTTTTGGCTACATCACGCGTCTTCAATAAAGCTACTCCTTTTACATAATCCTGCATTGTATGAGCCTGTACACTTGTTTCTTCCACTTCACTTGTCAAGACTTCAAATGGGAGTGCTAGCATGTTAAGTAATTCCTTACGCCTAGGGGAAGCAGAAGCAAGGACAAGCTTATGATTTGTTTTTAACATTATCTGATCATTCCTCCTTATCCTTATGATACAGAAGAATGCACAATTTGAAAATTTTCAAAAAAACAAGATAATGAAGATTTCATTATAATTTATTGTTAAAACTTCACTTGAAGACACGTATTTTTAGATTGGTAATGTGCAAAAACATGCAGACGAATGATGTCGATATCGTTGGAAATAGTAGAGGCCGCTGCACCAATGGACTGCCAATCCTCAGGTAGCGTTGAGTCCTTGCCATTTTCCTTAAAATTTAATTTTGCGGCATTTTTATCTGCTAAAGCAGTTGGTAGTTCTGCCAAGGTCGGTTCTTTACAGCTTTCACCACTGACGCTAAATGCCTTTTTAAAGGTAGCGGGGTCCTGTAAAAATTTTAGCTGACTTTCCTCCGTCACCATGCTTGTCCACACATAAAACTTGTCATCAACTTGAACAATCGCGCTCTCTTTTAAGGCAGGATACTCAGCAACAAATGAACTTGCACTCTCATAGTTTGAATACACGCCAGCTTGGCTTGCATAAAACATAGATGCATTAGATGTATTGGTTGTCTCCCCGGCAGTTGGAATTGTTTCTGTTTGTGATTGATTATTTGCCACTTCACTACCATTTTTCTTTAAAGGTAATTGCGTGCTGGCTTGTAAAACGCCCAGAAAAATTGCTACACCTAATAGACCAACAAATCCACCTATAATCATTGCTCGAAATATTTGTTTTTTCATCACATGACTTACAATTTTCATTTAACTATCACCTCATCCTTCCACCTATCTATGCCAACATCATATGATATTATATGTACATTCCAAAGGGTAAATGCGAATTTATTATTTTTTGATACGGAACTCATTGCAATCCTAAATTTGCAGCCATAAAAAAACTAGGACTCCCTATCAAGAGCCCTAGTTATTGCATTGTTTTAATCTATGGCGAACCTCTGTTAATAAATATAACGATCCTGCTACAATGGTTCTCTGCTGTCTATGTGATTGTGCCTGTATAAAGGATGCATAGTCAAGCAAGGTTGTTTTCGATGTTGCATGAGAAAGTTTGACCATTTGATGGGCTGGCATTGCTCGTGAATTAGCAAAATCAACGAAGTAAAAGTCATCACTCACCTGCTCTAGAAGCCCGAGAATCTGCTGAACATCTTTATCTGCTAGTATGCCAACGACAAAGGTTATCTGCTCATTTGGATATTCACACTGAATCGTTTCTACTAATTTTTGAGCACTTGCAGGATTATGTGCACCATCCAATATAACGAAAGGCATTATTTCTTCAAAGCGTCCCAAAATAGAGGCCTTTTGCACAGCTTGACGAATAGCTGTTTGATCAATAGACACGCCTAATACTGACGCCACTTCAAAAAATGCTGTAATGGCGAGAGCCATATTGTTCCCCTGATGTGCCCCCTTCATAGTACGTTTCAGGTTCGCTATTTGGAACTGCTGTACGTCATTTATATAGCTTTCTCCATCAGTTGTCGGCTTAATGGAAAAATGCTGACCTAATGCAAATAGAGTGGCTTTTTTTTGATTGGCTACTGCCTCCACAACTCGCTTCGCCTCACCCGGCAAATCACCAATAATAACTGGACGTTGTTGTTTAATAATACCTGCTTTATGGTGTGCAATGCTTTCAAGTGTACCCCCTAAAAACTTTGTGTGTTCTAAAGCAATACTTGGGATAATAGAGACAATGGGTATTACCACATTTGTGCTATCCAATAAACCACCCATTCCCGCTTCAATCAGCGCAATATCCACCTGCCCATTGACAAAATGTAAAAATGCCGCCACCGTCAGCAATTCAAAATCGGTTAGTTTGCCACTCAGCCCAGCCTCATGCATCTGTTGAAAAACTCGATCCATTTCAGCTTCTTTAATAGGTTGACCAGCTATTTGAATTTGGTCATGAACATCAATGATACACGGTGACATAAATTTGCCCACGCGTAAGCCATGTTCTTGTGCAATTGCCTCTAGAAATGTTAACGTAGAGCCTTTGCCATTTGTGCCTGCTAAGTGGACGACACGTAAAGTTTGTTCAGGATTACCTACTAATGATAAAGCCTCTTCAATCGCTGTAAGACCTGGTTTAATTACATCATCACTTTTAACCTGCCATTTCTCTTTATAATGATCAAAGTTTGGGATCATTGTCCTTCCTCCTGTAGCCACTGTCGAGCTTGTGCTATAAAGTATAATGAGCCTGTAATGACAACAATATCCTCTTTTTGGCGTTCTTGTAATACTGTTTGAAGGCTTTTTAGCCATTCTGTATGAACCGTTTTATTTGCATGTGTCGACAACATCGCTAAGCTTTCAGCAGGCATTGCATTCGGTAGGTCTATTTGTGTAAAAGTGATCGAGGTGGCAACAGTATCCATTAGTTCTATACTGTTGGCATGATCCTTGTCTGCTAATGCCGCATAAATAAAGTGATAATGGTTTCTTGGATAGACATTTTTTAGTGTTTGGATAAGAGCAGCTGTCCCCTCGGAATTATGAGCACCATCTAGCACAATTTGATTTGGCCATTGCTCAAAGCGGCCTGCCCATTGCGCGCATTGTAGACCCTGACAAATAGAATCATCAGCAATGCCAATTGCCCCCTGCTCACGTAATGTTAGCATGGCTGTGATTGCCAAACTTGCATTATTTATTTGATGTTGACCAGCCATTTTTAATGGTATATCCTTCATCAAGACAGGGGCCTTTTCATATGTAAAGTGCTGATAGTCAGCACTTTGCCAACTATTTGTCACCGTGAAGTCTTGCCCTAAAACTAAGCATGATGCATGTCGTTCCTCTGCAGTAGCTTTAATGACAGCCAATGCCTCCTCATTTTGAACACCTACAACAGCTGGTATGCCTTCTTTGATGATGCCAGCTTTTTCAGCGGCAACCTTTGCGAAGGTGTCACCTAAAAAGGCTGTATGCTCTAGCGAAATCGTTGTAATAATAGATATAAGCGGTCTTACTACGTTTGTCGCATCCAAACGTCCTCCAAGCCCTGTCTCAATAAGTGCAATATCTACTCCTTCATGTGCAAAATATTGAAACATAATCAGTGTAACTACCTCAAAAAAGCTTGGAAAATCGCCATTGTAGTGTTCTTCTATAATTTTCGCAAGTTTATTGAAATAGTAGAGAAATTGCTCATCCGAAATTTGGCGGCCGTTAATGGTCATACGTTCATTGACTCGCTCTAAATGCGGAGACGTAAATGCCCCTACAGTGTAGCCTGCATGTTGAAGCATTTCTCTTAATGCGTTCACCGTAGAACCTTTACCATTTGAACCAGCTACATGGATTACTCTTAGCTTGTTGTGAGGTTCATCTAAATGCCCTAGTACTTCTCGCATAAGGACAAGTGGCGCACGTTTATGATCAACTGCTTTTAATGTAAAAATAAATTTTGTACATTCGTTCATTGTGTTAAACAAAAGAAACACTCCTTCTTACTGCAATATCTTTATTTTAGTACAAGTAACGTTTAATAACATAGCAAAATGACAAAATACAAAAAACACGCAGCTAGCAACTGCGTGTTCGTATTAATATTATTTTAGTGTACTTTATGAGCACCTAATAAAGCACCCATATTATTTAAAATAGTTTTTGCATCACTATTTAATAAAGGATGAACATCTGGGCGTTGCACTAATTCAAAAGCGTTTTTTAACGTTCTTTTTAGCATCGATATATCAAAATCTGAGCAATACTCATTAATTTTTTGGATTGTTAATAAATCAGTCCTTGATAATTTAATGCTATCCTGCTGAGGATTACTATTTGCTAATATGTGCTTAATCAGGACACGGCCACTTGTATTCAATAAACGATAATACTTTGCTTCGGATAATTTTAAGAGATTTGTTTCGATCAATACTCTCGCACTTACAAAGTCTAATTCATCACATGCTTTGTTGACTTTTGTAATAATGGTTGCAATATTTCCTGACATTCTCAACACCTCCATAGGCTCTTATTTTCTTTACTAACAAAGACTGTCTATCTAAAATACCATCCATTCTCAATTTCAGATTTGGTTTTTCACGGCTAAATAACAATGAAATTAGGTTTTGTTTCCTATAAGTTCAGTGCTGAACATCATCTATTAGACCAATTTATTTAAAATAATACTATATATTTTTACCTAATTCAATGCATATCTTTAGCTCTATATAAAAAAACAATGGATGACTTTTTCGTCATCCATTGCTTCATCTTTACATATTTTTTAATTCTTCTAAACGTTTTAAAACAACTGCATGCTTGCTTTCGTAATCTGCTAATTTCTCACGTTCTGCGTTGACTAACGCTTCCGGTGCTTTCGATACAAACTTCTCATTCGATAATTTACCTGTAACAAGCTTTACTTCTTTCGCCCATTTCTCTAATTCTTTTTCAAGACGGGCAATTTCTTCCTCTAGATTGATTAGTCCAACAAGAGGTAGGAAAACTTGTGCTCCTGTCACAACAGCCGTCATTGATTGTCCTGGAGCCTCTAAACCTTCACCAATTGTTAAAGTGTCAGGATTACAGAATTTTTCTAGATATGCTTGATTCTCTTCAAGTACAGCTGCTGTTGCTGCATCTTTCGCTGAAATAAACAACGGTACTTTTTTGCTCATTGGTGTATTTACTTCCGCACGAATATTACGTACTGAACGTATAATATCCATTAGGAGCTTCATATTATCTGCTTCATCAGCAAAATGAAGATCTGTGCGTACTGTTGGCCATGCTGCCACTGTAATAGATTCACCTTCATGTGGTAAGTGCTGCCAGATTTCTTCTGTAATGAAAGGCATAAATGGATGTAATAGACGCATTGTTTGATCTAGTACGTAAGCTAAAATAGAGCGAGTTGTCTTTTTAGCTGCTTCATCCTCACCGTAAAGAGGTAATTTTGCCATTTCAATATACCAAGAACAGAAATCATCCCAAATGAAATTGTATAGTTCACGGCCAACTTCACCGAATTCATAACGCTCTGCAAGAGAGGTAACGCGTTCAATCGTTTCATTTAAGCGCGTTAAAATCCATTTATCAGCGACTGATTTTTCACCAGTTAAATCGATCTCATCATATGTCATTCCATCCATATTCATAAGCGCAAAACGTGATGCATTCCAAATCTTATTGGCAAAGTTCCATACTGCTTCTACTTTTTCAGTTGTATAGCGTAAATCTTGACCAGGTGATGAACCAGTAGCTAAGAAGTAGCGTAATGAATCTGCACCGTATTGTTCAATGACATCCATTGGATCAACACCATTGCCAAGTGATTTACTCATTTTACGCCCTTCACCGTCACGTACTAAACCATGAATTAGCACATCTTTAAATGGACGTTGATCTGTAAACTCAAGACCCTGGAAAATCATTCGAGAAACCCAGAAGAAAATAATATCATAGCCTGTTACTAATGTATTTGTTGGATAGTAACGTTTATATTCTTCATTTGCTTCATCTGGCCAACCCATAGTAGAAAACGGCCATAGTGCTGAAGAGAACCATGTATCTAGTACATCTTCATCTTGCGTCCAGTTTTCTGCATCTGCTGGGGCTTCTTTACCTACGTATATTTCACCTGTTTCATTATGGTACCAGGCTGGAATTTGATGGCCCCACCATAATTGACGAGAAATACACCAATCGCGAATATTCTCCATCCAGCGAGAATATGTGTTTTCAAAACGAGCAGGAACAAAGTTTACTTTCCCTTCTTCGTCCTTTTGTAGCTCTAGGGAAGCATCAGCAAGTGGTTGCATTTTAACGAACCATTGTGCTGAAAGATATGGCTCAACAACAGCACCAGAACGCTCAGAGTGTCCTACTGAATGCATATGCTCTTCAATGCGAATTAACACACCTGCTTCTTGTAAATCAGCAACAATTTGCTTACGGCATTCGAAGCGATCCATTCCTTTATATTTGCCCGCAAGATCATTCATAGTACCGTCTTCATTCATTACTAGAATGCGCTCCAGATTGTGACGATTACCCACTTCAAAGTCGTTCGGATCATGGGCTGGTGTCATTTTTACAACCCCAGTACCAAATTCCATATCAACGTACTCGTCAGCAACAATTGGAATTTCGCGACCTACAATCGGTAAAATAACGTTTTTACCAATTAAGTGCTGGTAACGCTCATCGTTCGGGTGAACAGCTACCCCAGAGTCACCAAGCATTGTTTCGGGACGTGTTGTAGCAACTTCTACATAGCCTGAGCCATCAGCTAATGGATATTTCATATGATAGAAGGCACCTTGCACATCCTGATAAATTACTTCAATATCAGACAATGCTGTTTTTGCTGCTGGGTCCCAGTTGATAATACGTTCACCACGATAAATTAAGCCTTTTTTATATAACTGAACAAAAACTGTTTTTACCGCGTCTGAAAGACCTTTGTCTAATGTGAAACGTTCACGTGTATAATCTAATCCAAGACCAAGCTTTGCCCATTGATCACGAATATGTCCAGCATACTCTTCTTTCCATTCCCATGTTTTTTCAAGGAATTTTTCACGTCCTAAATCATAACGTGTAATATTATCCTCACGTAGCTTGGCTTCTACTTTTGCCTGTGTTGCAATACCCGCATGGTCCATACCTGGCAACCATAGGGCATCATAGCCTTGCATGCGTTTCATACGAATGAGGATATCTTGTAATGTTGTATCCCAAGCATGACCTAGGTGTAATTTACCTGTTACGTTCGGTGGTGGAATAACGATTGAATAGGGTTTTTTCCCACTTTCAGGCTGTGCCTCGAAAAACTTCCCTTGTAACCACCATTCATAGCGACCAGCTTCAATGGACTGTGGGTCATATTTAGTTGGCATTGAAATGTTTTCTGTCATATTGACTCCTCCTATTGTTTGAAAACTGTTGGTAAAGAAATACTATTTATTTTTTTACCCAATAAAAAAACTCCTCTCGTCTAAAAGGACGAAGGAGTTTTAGTTCGCGGTACCACCTTTAATTCCAGCAGGGTTAAGATAAATGTTAAATGACATATTTTCTCAGCCTATTCTACTGGCTCTCAATTCGGTAACGGTGTTTAACCGGCTTTAACTACTATTAGTTCACTAAAGCTGCTCAAGGGCTACCTTCAATTCCGTACAAATAGAAACTTCTCAGCTACCGTTTCCTCTCTGAAAATGTAGTCAAAATTTACTCTTCCCTATCATAGCATCTGTATTTGATTTTCCTTATTGTACCGCAGGATCGTGTCATTTTTCAAGTGATTTAGTCATCTTTTAGTAAGAGAAAAGTAAAGAGAAAAGGAAGTGACAATTCAAATGCGACGACGCAAGTATAACCCTTGGCTTTTACCACCCTGGCTACGACAAGTTCGTTTTTATTGCAGAACCATTATCGTGCCGATTTGTGCTTTTCAGTTTATCCGTGTCATTATTGTGCCAACATCAGGTGATTTAGTCTTCTTATTACTCCTGCTACTTCTCTGCTATTTACTTTTGAAAGACATCATTTGAAACACGAACTTTAAGCGGTGTATATTCTTCTGTTAGATCCCAAATCATAGAAGGCACTTCATGCCAAGTACTGGATTCACGTACAACAATATGGCTTGAGGATTCTCTTAATATAGCTTTTTGGTTAACTGTTGTAGAATTCTCTTGGCGTGAAGCTGCTGCTACTGCGGCAGGTTGTTTCACTTGAATACTTTCTTCAATTACAGCCAATGTCTCCTCTTGTTCGAAAGCATGTGTTGATAGGTGCGGATTGTCTAACACATCTTTTTCAACAACAGGTTCATATTCATTGAAAGCACTTGTGACTGTCCACTCAAGCTGACACACCTGATTTGTCAGACTAGGGCGAATATCCTTGACCATTAAATCTTTGACATCGGATTCTTTTGGTAAATCCACATGTAAAGGAACGGCATACTCAAAATAACCAGTATCTCCTTGAATATCAAGAGCATCAATTGTAATTAAATCTTCATTTTCTGCAAATGCTTGCATATCTTGAAAATCAAAGCGAACGTGTGCGGTGATATGATAGATGCCCATAAGTCGCAAAGAATCCTCTAACTGCATCGCCTGCCACTGTGGCTTAATTTGAACAGCTGCTATTTCAGTTGGGCAGCCATATCCAGGAAAACAAAATGTTTCGCGCATATTCCAAGTTTTGTGTTCGATAATAATCCCTCCCTTTGCATCATATGACGATTTGAAGGATAGTATGCGAGGATGTTGCCATTTGAACATAGTCTAAAATAGATACTACTAAAAAAATGACATGCTAGAAGTAATAGTCTAGCATGCCATTCCCATGGATGTTGGTATCATTAAACATTTACTAATTTAATTTTATTAGCCACACGATCTGTTAGCATTTGTGTTGCCTTTGGTACGATCGGTTTAAAAATTGGATTTAGAACAGGGCCAGCTAACCCGCCCGCAACGACTTCTAAGAATCCTGTCATTTTAGTATTTTCAGCGTCGATACTTTCTGCGAGGAAATAGCCATTTCCTGTGAAGTTATCAGAAAGCCCCTTTAATTCAAATGTAACTTTTGATGGTGCTAACCATTCTAAGATTGTAATTTCTACTTCAACTGTTTTTTTCAAAACGCCAACATTGCCTTTAAAAGTCCAAGTGGAGTGTTTCTCATCAATCATTTCATGTGCATTATAACCAGGGACAAGCTTTGCCCATTTTTCC
This sequence comes from Lysinibacillus sp. G01H, assembly GCF_028872195.1. NCBI lineage: Bacteria > Bacillati > Bacillota > Bacilli > Caryophanales > Bacillaceae > Lysinibacillus > Lysinibacillus sp. G01H. The sequence continues at coordinate 3,238,932 of NZ_CP118397.1, forward strand.
ATATCACTAACGAAATCCCATACATGTTCAATCCCTACGGGTACTTCGACCGTGTGTGTGCCTGTTGCCATATCAATTCACTACTTTCTTTTATGAATAGCTATATTATAAACGATATCGCCCACAATTTGGCTATGCTGAAAGATGTAATTTTGACAAAAGCAGGTCCTTCATCCAGTATAGTTGAGCTTACTTACTAGTAAATATATGCTATTATTCCTTTTTGCTCATGTATTCCTCAAGCACTATAATGCTTTCTGCTTAATCCATTAAAAAATGTAATATCAACGTAGAAAAAGCAATTTTGCAAGGCGAGGGTTGTTTTTCGTTCCACCAGCGGAGCTGCTTCACTCACTGCGTTCTTGCACCTCTCCATAAAATGAATAGTGAACACATTCACTTTATGAAAACCTTTGCTATAAAGAAACATTTTTATGGGTTGGAGTGGAGGATGCTTGACTCCCATGGGATAGCTAAAGAGGTGAGGCCACAGGAGAGCAAGTAGCCTACAGAGGAAAACATTTTCACTTCCCGCAAAAATTCTAGTAATGGTTTTGTTTTTTAACAGCAGAAGAGCATGCTAGAAATAATTCTAGCATGCTCTATCAAATTAATTTTATTGCGCTAATTGTGCGAATACTTTATGGAATGCTGCCACCGTTGTCGCAATGTGCTCTTCCGTATGAGCTGTTGAGATGAATAGTCCCTCGAATTGAGAAGGAGGTAAGAAAATACCTTCCTCTGCCATTAGACGGAAATATTCAGCGAATAATTGTAAATCTGATGTTTTAGCAGAAGCAAAATCAATGACATCTTCATTCGTGAAGAAGAAGCCAATCATAGAGCCTGCACGATTAACAGTGTGCGGGATATTATATTTAGTTGCTGCTTCACGGAAACCAGCCTCAAGCTGATCTCCTAATTTTTTAAAGTAATCATACGTACCATGATCTAAACGTGATAACGTTTCATAACCGGCTGTCATCGCTAACGGATTCCCCGATAATGTTCCTGCTTGATAAATTGGTCCAGCTGGTGCTACTTGCTCCATAATTTCTTTTTTCCCAGCGAATGCACCTACAGGGAGGCCACCTCCGATTACTTTACCTAAAGTAGTCATATCAGGCGTTACCCCAAAATACCCTTGTGCACAGCCATAATCTACGCGGAAACCTGTCATGACTTCGTCAAAGATTAATAATGCACCGTGCTCTGAAGTAAGCGCACGCAAACCTTCTAGGAAACCTGGTTGTGGAGGTACAACACCCATATTTCCTGCGACTGGCTCCACAATTACTGCAGCTAACTCTGCGCCAAATTTTTCGAAAATTACTTTTGCCCCTTCTAAATCATTATAGGCAACTGTCAACGTATTGCGGGCGATATCTGCAGGTACGCCAGGGCTATCAGGTAGGCCTAATGTGGCAACACCAGAACCAGCTTTAATCAATAAGGAGTCACCGTGACCATGATAAGACCCTTCAAACTTTAAGATCTTATCACGACCTGTAACACCACGCGCTACACGTAATGCAGACATAGTAGCCTCTGTTCCTGAAGAAACAAAGCGAATCATTTCCATTCCTGGTAGACGGTCTAATACTAATTGAGCTAAGCGATTTTCAGTATAGCTTGGAGCACCGAAGGAAGAACCCTTCGCAGCTGTATCTGCAATTGCTTTCACTACCTCGGGATGTGTATGTCCTAAAATTAGCGGACCCCAAGACAATACATAATCAATATATTCATTGCCATCAATGTCTTTAATGATTGCCCCATGGCCAGATTCCATGAAAATCGGGTCCATATTTACTGATTTGAATGCACGTACTGGGCTACTTACACCACCCGGCATTAATTGAACAGCTTCAGCATAGGCTTGTTTTGATTTTTCGTAAGAACGTGTCATTTATTTCTCCTCCAACCAACGTGCAACATCTTTTGCATGATACGTAATGATTAAATCAGAGCCTGCACGTTTCATGCCTAATAATGTTTCAAGCACAACTTTTTTCTCTTCAATCCAACCATTTATAGCAGCCGCTTTAATCATTGCATATTCACCTGAAACATTATATGCAACAAGCGGTAATGGATAGTTATTTTTCATGTCTCGAATAATATCTAAATAGCTAAGGGCAGGCTTGACAATTAGGAAATCTGCGCCCTCTTCGATATCTGACTCTGCCTCACGGAATGCCTCTAGACGATTTGATGGATCCATTTGGTAGGATTTACGATCACCAAATTGCGGAGCACCATCTGCAGCATCACGGAAAGGTCCATAGTAACTGGATGCATATTTAACTGCATAGGACATAATCGGAATATGTTCAAAACCAGCTTCGTCCAGACCAGCGCGAATTGCCGTTACAAAGCCATCCATCATATTAGATGGAGCAATGATATCAGCGCCAGCTTTTGCTTGGGATATCGCCGTGCGGGCTAAAACATCTAATGAAGGATCATTCAAAATTTGATCACCCTCAATTAAGCCACAATGTCCATGATCTGTAAATTCACATAAGCATGTATCCGCGATGACTAATAACTCAGGATGACGTGTTTTAATGAGTCGAGTCGCTTCCTGCACAATGCCATGATCATGAAATGCACCCGTTCCAACCGCATCCTTTTCAGCTGGCAAGCCAAATAAAATAACCGCAGGAATACCTAATGCTACAACCTCATCCACCTCTGCCTCTAATTTATCCAATGAAAATTGAAAAACGCCAGGCATTGAATGTACTTCATTTTTAATATTTTCGCCTTCTATTACAAAAATAGGATAGATCAGGTCCTCTTTATGTAAGTATGTTTCTTTTACCATTGATCGCATCGTTGCATTGGTACGCAAACGACGGTGTCTTTGAAATTGTTGTTTTGTCATGATTTGTCCCCTACTTTCATAATTTCTTCGATGACTGCTTGCATTGTATAAACACTTGGCATAATATCCACAGTAGCGCCGTATTGTTCAAGAGCTGCTTCCGTAATATGGCCAATGGCTGCAATGTGAGCTGCTTCCCAGCCAATATGTGGCACAACCTCCATTGCATAAACGTCAACTGCTGAAGGACTAGCAAAAATCACTGTAACATCTTGATGTTGCTGGATGCAATTGACAATAACAGATGTTTGATCATGTCGTTCTATCGTTTCATAGACTGTCCATTCTTTTAATTCAAAAGGCAATCCATCCTTCAACGTACTTTTCGCCTTTTCTCCTCGAATAAACAGACATCTCGGATGATTACCCGCTACACTCGGAAATTCTTTAACGAAGATATCAGCACTAAATATGGAAGGCATAAAGCTCACTTGAAATCCTAAATTTTCCAGCGCTGTTGTTGTTTTAGTTCCAATAGAAGCTATTTTTCCTTGGAAGTGACTCGCATTAAATTGATGTCGAAGCATTTTACTAGCAAAAGCTTCTACAGCATTTTGACTAGTAAAAATCAACCAATCATATTGCTTAACGCGATTCAATAGTTCAGAATCCTCGCTATCTAATCGTTCACAAGTTTCAATTAATGGGGCTACGATGGCCTGTCCACCTAAAGCTATTATATTTTCGACAATGGTTGTTGTCTTAGATGTGCCTGTTAAAAGTATGGTTTTACCCTTGAGAGGTAAATTACTCGGCATCTTGCTCTGCCTTTACACGCTGAATTAAATCGAAAGCACCTTGTTCTGTTAAAATAGCAGCTAGCTCTTCTCCAATTTTTTGTGCATCTGTACCGACTACTGTTTCTTTATAGACAACAGATGCGTCTGGAGCAGCAACAAGGCCTGTTAATGTAATTTCTTCCCCATTTGAAGTGGCATACCCAGCAATCGGTACTTGACAACCACCATCCATTGCAGCCAAAAATGCACGTTCTGCATGTGCTTCTTGCCATGTAAATGAATCAGTCAGTTTACCTAATTCGGCTAAAAGCTCCGCATCATCGGCACGACATTCAATGCCTAGAGAGCCTTGCGCTACAGCCGGTAGACATTGTTCTACAGGTAAAAACTCAGTGACTACATCATCACTCCACCCAAGGCGTTTCAAACCAGCCGCTGCTAAAATAATGGCATCATATTCTTCTGTTTCAAGCTTAGCTAAACGTGTATCAACATTTCCACGAATCCATTTAATTTCGATATCAGGACGTACTGTTAAAAGCTGTGCACTACGACGTAAAGAACTTGTCCCAACGACTGCTCCCGCAGGAAGGTCAGCAAATTTAACATGCCCTTTCGAAATAAATGCATCACGAGCATCTTCACGTGGTGGAATACAACCAATCACTAGCCCTTCTGGCAATACAGCAGGCATATCTTTCATAGAATGAACAGCAAAGTCAATTTCTTTATCGTAAAGGGCTTGTTCAATTTCTTTTACAAACAACCCTTTCCCGCCTACTTTTGAAAGCTGTACATCTAAAATTTGGTCACCTTTTGTTACAATCTCTTTTACTTCAAATTCGAATGGTGCACCAGCCGCTTTTAATTCATTAATGAACCAATTTGTTTGCGTTAGCGCTAGTTTACTTCTCCTAGAACCTACAATAATTTTTCTCAACTCTCTCCAACCTTTCTTCTAATACCATAAATGGAATCTCGATAAACTACTCCCTAAGAAGAAGTTTACAACAACTAATAGATAGGCATAAATATGTACCCATGCATAAGTTGTACCTGTCAGCTTGCTTTTGCGATTCACATATAGGATAAAACAATACAAAATTAAAATAATGAAGGACCCTATGATTTTCGCATCGAAAATCGAAAGACTCTCTAATGTTAATAGTGCCCATTCAAACCCTAATATTAAACTTATAAATAACATCGGAATTCCAATAAAAAATGAAATATTCATCCAGCTGCTTGTCTGCTGCAAGGAAGGCAATCTAGTCCATAAATGCGACCACTTTTTCTTTTTCAGCAATCGATATAGAACGAGATACAAAATGGCAAACACAAATGTTAATGTAAACGCTGCATAAGACAATATTGCAAATGATATATGAATAAAAAGCATCTCCGAAATTAAAGTATCCCCGACAGCTCCTGTAGGACGTTTCGGCATAAAAGTAAATATACTAGCGAATAAGAATCCTAGTATATTAATAATAAACACAGGTAAATCCACCCTTGCTATGCAATGAAGGATAATGGATAACGTCACGAGTAACCAGGAATAAAAAAGTATTCCCTCAGACAAGGATAAAATCGGAAAACGCTTCGTTTCCACAAACGTTAAAATGATAATGGCACTTTGAATCATCCATACAAATGAAACAAGCCAAAAAGCAATGCGTCTTGCACGTACTTGCTTATAAAAGTAATCAGTAAAGTAAAAAACTAGACTGATCGCATACAAGACGATCATCACTTCATACAGCCTCGTCATGGTCAAATCAGCCAATAGACATCCCTTCTTTGTCGTGAAATTAATAAACTATTCTAGCATAGAAAACAAAAAAACGTTTTCGTATCCTTAGTTTACCATACAGATACGAAAACGCCTCATGTAATATCAGTAGAAAATCCAATTGCGCGTAACACCCATATACAATCACAGCTTTCTACGTGAGCGCAATAGATAATTTAGAAAGAGTACTTTGGTTCAGTAGAAGTCTGAGATACCTGTGCGCGTTCTTTGCGCTCAAGCTCTTGCTTTGTCATCTCATGAACTTCAGCTTCCACAGCATCCTCTATACCAAAAATTTGTTGGAATAAACGTAACTGTTCATTTGCTTTTGGAGAATTAGCCATTTCTTTAGCTTGCAAGATTGGCTCTTTTAACAATTGATTGATAATAGATTTTGTATGTTTGCTTAAAATTTTACGTTCACGTTCCGTTAAATCTGGCATTTTATTTTCGATACTTGTCATAGTCTCTTGTTGAATACGATTTGCCTTTTTACGTAATGCGGAGATGACTGGCACTACCCCAAGCGTTGCTACCCAGTCTTTAAATTGCACAACTTCGTCGCCAATCATATTAGTAATATCAGCAGCAGCACGTTCACGCTCTGCTAAGTTCGCTTCGACAATACCTTGTAAATCATCAATATCATATAGGAATACATTTGGTAGGTCGCCAACTCGTGGGTCAATATCACGAGGAACCGCTATATCTACCATGAATAATGGTTTTCCTTTACGTAAACGTTCCACGAATTGCATTAGCTCGTAATCAATAACATAATCAGTAGCACCTGTTGAAGTAATTAAAATATCCGCTTCTAACAAAGAACATTGTAATTCCTTCATTGATTTAGCTTCACCATGGAATTTAGCTGCTAAGCTTTCTGCTTTTTCAAATGTACGGTTAATGACAGTAACTTTCCCTACACCACTACCGTAAAGGTTCTCAATTGCAAGTTCCCCCATTTTACCTGCACCTAAAATAGCTACATGCTTGCGTTGTAATGAGCCAAAAATTTTCTTTGCTAATTCTACAGCAGCATAGGAAACGGATACCGCATTCTCACCAATCGCTGTTTCATTATGAGCACGCTTTGCAAATGTTACTGCTTGTTTAAATAGCTGATTGTATACCGTTCCTGTTGTGCCAATCTCTTGTCCACTTAAAAAGCTTTTTTTTACTTGCCCTAAAATTTGTGTTTCACCTAGAACCATTGAATCAATTCCAGCTGTCACTTTAAATAAATGTTCGATTGCCTCATCTTCTTCACGAATCGTTAAATACGAAGAAAATGTCTCCACAGGTAAATCAAACCAGTTTGCTAAAAATTGTTTCACAAAATGACGTCCAGTATGCAATTGATCCACAACAGCATATATTTCTGTACGATTACATGTCGAAACAATTACGTTCTCTAATATACTTTTTTGCTTTTGCAGCGCTTCCATTGCTTGTGGCAGTTCACTCTCAATGAATGATAACTTCTCACGTATTTCAACAGGCGCTGTTTTATAATTCAAGCCTACTACGATGGTATGCATGAATAACACCTCACACGTTCTAATTCACAAATCTCATTATAGCACAGTTCGACAAGAGTTCATCAATAATTTGTGAACATGTCATGAAGAACTGCAATTCGTCATCTACATTAGAATTATTATAAACTAAGTGTAACAAATTATACGTGTTGTTTCAAATTAAAAAACTGCCCCCATCATCGGAGGCAGTTTTCTCATTAATTTGTTATTGTAACAGTCTTTATTGCAATCATATTTCCATCTTTATCGTATGCTATAAACTCAATCTCATCATTGACTTTAAAGTCCTGCATCGTTTGAACAGTTTTTGTTAACATATACACTTGATCACTACGCTTTTGCAAATCAAACTGGACATCTCCACTGATTGAATTAAAACGTACATTCATCTTCGCAACGTTTTGACAGTTACCATCAACTCGAGCACTCATTGTAATATAACCTTTTCGTAGCGAAACACTTGTCTCTTCAAATAAATCTTCTGGATTGATACAGCTCGAAGCTTGCGTTTTACATAAAATTGTATCAATTAACTTCTGGAAGACTTGATGCAATTGCATATTATCAATTGCATGGAAGTACGTTCCGCCCGTTTCTGAAGATAATTGCATTAAAGTGGCGTCATTTACTTGTGATTTTTTGCCCATACTTACTGTATATACTTTGACACCTTGCTTTTTCGCTTCATTTATAACTTTTGTCATTTTTGATTTACTTGTTTTACCATCAGAGACAACAACAATCGCTTTGGATGTTTTCGAATCATTCGAGAATTTTGTTAAAGCAATATCGATGCCTGCAAAAATATCGGTTGCACCCTTTTCTTTCGATGCTTTATAAAGATCTTTTTTCAACACATTTTCTGTTGTGCCTTCTCCAAGTACTGTTGCTTTTGTATTGGTTTCAATGACTATGTTATTTTTAGCCTTTAATTGATTGATTAGTTCAATCATTTTCTTCCCACGATAATTTGTTGGATCAACAGCTTTCATGGAAGAAGAATAATCCACTACATAGGCAATTTCAGTTGCTAAAGAACATGAATTTTTACTGAAGTATGGATTCGTGAAAATATCTTTCGTCACTGTTTTATCTTTTAAACCCTTCAAGGACGTTGCATAGCGAGGGTCTATTGGATTGACAAGTCTTGCTTCCACTTTAGATTTCCCATATATAACTGAATCAAAGTAGGCTACAGCAGTACCTGGATTTCCTGTATTATTTAATGGATCAGAAGTGTTCGTAATGAATGAAGCTGTTTTTTCTACTCCGTCATACTTAATTTTAACTGTCCCTTGATAATCTGTAATAGGCTCTCCACCAGGACGCACTAAAGTCACCATTACTTTTGTATAACGATCTTTTCCTGATGGTCTTGATGCCGCATCCGCACTTTCCTTTAGTGCCTCAACTCGTTTTTTAAAGGCCTCTACTTGTCCAAGTAATTTACCGCCTTGGTATTTTAATAATACCGTACGGTCATAGTTACTTAAGTTTGTGAAGATCGAATAAATCTTCATAACACTATCATAATGTTCTAATGTTAAATCTTTTTCGTCTGGCATTTCTTTCATAAGCTGAATAATGGCGCCGACTGGATTAATGTTCTCTACCTGTGAGGCAATATCATCGTCAATGCCCTGAACGCGATAAATAGGACGACCATCGTCAGCAATTAAATACATTATTTCCGTTTTAGCTGGCGTCGTAACAGAGTTTTCAAAACGTGTCTTTAAAAGTTCCTCAAATAAGTATACAGAAATATTATAGTTTTCAAATTGAAGAATAGCATTTTCATAACCTAATGCCGGATATTTAGGATCAGATCCACCGTAACGCAAATAGATGTTTTGCACATTTCCTAAAACGTCTGTCACATTTGTTTGCTGCCCAATACTAAATAATTTTTTATCTGAATTAGCATTGAGAGGAACTGGGCTATAAACATCAATTAAGTTTTGCGTAAAGAACTCTGGAATATCTTCACTTTTAGGAAATTCAGGAATCACGCTACCATTATCATCTGTATTTGCTGGGTCGTATACTTGGTAATCAATACGTAATTCAGGCTGTGGTGCATAACGCACTTCTGCGTTTAGTTTCTCTCCAACAAGACACTTCATTGCTGGGTCCGTATTATTAATCAGTTCAAAAGTTATTGTATCACGTACTGATTTAGTTAGTTTTGGTGCTACCACTATAGCAGATACAGTTGAACCATCTGATTGGACAATGTCAACTGCTTCACCTGAAGTATCAACAATATTTCCGTAGGATGCCTTCACGCGGAATGAATAGGATTTATCATCAGCGATAGGATCACCATTACAAGCCTTTAAAGACACCGTAACTAGTGTTGTATCCACATTATTTGCAATTAAATCAGGCTTTTCCACCACGATACTCTGCAATGCATTATTAACATTATTTGGTCCAGTAAAATCATTTGAATTATCCTTTGGCTCTTCAAAATCAGCACTACTAGATCCCATAAAACCAGGAGGCAACGTAATACTATCATTATCACGACCAGCTGGACTACGTTTTAATCCTTGTACTGCGAAAGTGCTATTTTGAACAGCACGATAGAAAAATACAGCAACATCACCCCGTGTTAATTTTGTGGAAGGATTAAAGCTAGCAAATGTGTTTTTGCCTGTAGAACTTGTAGATAAATCATTTGAATATAAATATTGAACTGCCTGTGGCTCATCTAAATCTAAGCCTTTAAAAGCCGCGTAGATTTGGGCAAATTGGCCACGAGTTACAGCTTTTGTTCGATTCGTATTAACATGTGTACCGTTAAATGGTAAATAAAAATCACTATAGAAATTATAAGCAACACTATCTATATAAGATAAAGCATAGTTCCGATCTAGTTTGGCAAACATCAGAACAAGATCGCGATCTGTCACTTGATCATTTGGTAAAAAGTTACTTGCACTATTTAAGGACATCAGGTCATTATCGACCGCCCATGAAATAGCTTTATAATTATTGCTATTTGTTGGAACATCTCTAATTGTTGGAGCTGCTTGCGTAACAGTAGGTGTAGCTGTCATCAGTAGAAGCATGAAGCAAAGCATAGCAAGCAATGCTTTTTTTACATAGGTCATTTTTGTTCCATCCTTTCTTTAGTTAAAGAACAATATGTCATCACGATAGTTTTGTTTTAAGTCATCCTCTAAATATTTCAAGAATCGTTCTAGAACAACTGACGCCTCTGCACGCGTTAGCGGTTTATTTGGATTAAAACGACCAGCAGAATCACCAATCATTAAGCCAAGTTCATTCGCTATATAGATGCCATCTCTCGCATAATTTGGAATCTGTTTGTCATCTGTAAATTTAGTTAAGTAACCAGGATCAGGTGCTCTATTTTCTAGTCCTAAGGCACGGACAAAGATAGTTGCAGCCTGCGCTCGATTAATCGCATTATCTGGCTTAAAGTAGTCAGCTGATACACCTTTAATTATCCCTTTATTTAACGCTGATTCAATATAGCCGTAATCTTTGATAGAACGCTTCAAGTCTTTAAAAACACTTGTAGTAGGTGTCTTTTTTGATTTCTTTTCTTCAAACACACGTAAATCAACCGCTTTACCAATAGCCGTCGTAAAATCAATACGTTTCATTGGTGTATTAGGAGAAAAGAAGTTACTTGAATCTGAGTAAATACCTAAAGAATAAAGTTTTTCAATTGCTTCTTTCGCGTAATGGGTTGTTAAATCTCTGAATTTAGGAATGATCAGACGTTCAATTGTTGGCATGTACTCTGTATCTAAATCAAGTGTACCCTTTTGTCCTGAAGATAGGTCGTATGTATATTCAGAAATAACATCCTTTTCACTTACGACTGCATATCCACCTTCAAAACTCCCTAAGCTACCGAGATTTTCCTCATAATTTAAAACACGTGATTTACTTGTAGATAAACGATTTTTCACATGACTTGTTTTACCATCACTATAGGAATAAACAGACTCCGTAATTTGAGTTTCTGTCGCACCCCAGAAGTTCTCATAGCCTGCATGTCGACTATCTGTTTCAATTGTTACTGTGTTTTGAACAGCATTTTTTCCTTTTCCTGTTTCAAAAGCATAGGTTTTTCTAGAAATAATATTTCCTGAGTAATAATCAGAGGCTGCACGATTATCAGTAACTGTTCCTTGTGAAAATTGATAATCGACTAAGGAATAAGTAATGGCGCCAATTGTAATTTTTTCCGTGTATTTCTTCACTTCACCATTGGATGTTTTTTGACCAAGAACTGCATAATCCACTACATCAGATTCATAGGCAATATTTCTTGTCAATGTAGCGCCATTGCTTGCTGTTAACTTCATGCTATACGTTTCAGTTAATTTACCTTTGGATTCTTTTTGTGCAATTTTAATATCTTTGCTTGTCCCTTTAAAAATAACAGGTGTCCCTGAAAGGAACACAGCTTCTTCATATGTATATTCATTTTTTACTGCACCTGTTGTTTCTAATGAAGCGGCTGATGCATTGAATGGAATAGTTGTTCCAATCAAAAAAACAGCAAGGACTAGAAACATGATTTTAGATAATTTTTTTTGCATTCGCTTTTCCTCTCTTTCACTGTGCATTTGCGTGCATAATGAAGCTTGTTTCTAATACCACTAAAAAAATCTGCTTGTCTTGCGAATGTATACACAATTTAGCCTATTTGAAGTATCTTCCTCACCTTTAGCTTATGAAACATATTCGCATAAGACTCGCAGATTTTTTTAGTTTAATATTGCTAATCTACCAAAATAAAATGAGCTTTAACAAATCGATCTGATAATACAACTAAACGATCAGATGGCTGTAAGTCAGAAGCTTGAATCACCTTACCTGCTTTAATCAGTGTCGCTTGGTCAATATTCATATTAACCATTTCACCCGCTTCATACCAACGACCATTTTGCCATTGACTAACACTCTTGACATTAATGACTGCAGGATACGTAGATTTCACAGACTGTAGTTTACCTGCGAGCATTAGAGGGGCAACAGGTTTAGCCTTGTCTAAAATATGAAGAGCTTGTACATGGCCTTCCTTCACATAGAAATAACCATAATCTCCCTCAGATAAGTAAAGTTCGATATCTGGCATGACACTAAACGTTTTATTGCCGTCATCTACCATAGCTTTCGTTGAATTACTAACCGACAGTACAGTACGATCTGCTTTCTTGAAAACATTCGATTCAATCTTCATCGCATCGTCAATTTCAATTACATATCCATCAGCTTGAGATAAGCGTCCATAATATAATTCATGACCTGCCAGATTAGGTGACATGAAGCTATCACTTGTAACTTGTACTACTTGGGCATAGTGATCACGAGTAGCCCCATCAGCCACGACAAAAGCAGTACCATATGCCATAAGACCAGTAGGTTCAATTAATCGTCCATTTCGAATTAAAATAGTCCCATTATGGAAATACATTGTTCCTGCTGTTTTCAATTTCAGTAGTTGGTAATCTGTATCAACAGACAGCATTGGTTCGTAATATGTTCTTTCATTATTTTTCAATACAACAATTTTCTCGATTACTTCCTTACCAAATTGTTTAACGGTCGCATAGTATGCTTCGCTACCTATATAATTTTTCAGCTGACCTTTCTCGATTTTCGTATTCCCAACATGGATTGGTACTTTGGATGTAAAAGGCATAGTTGAAAGATCATTTGTTGTTTGAGAGCCAAATTGCCAGTTAACAAAGGCATGCTGATTTTTCACGGTAAGCTTGTTAGCATTAGGATTGACCGCTTGTATCTCGCCTTTATATAAGTTTTCAACGAGCGTACCTGTTTCACTGATAGCTACCTTTGATATGACTGAGGAAGTTTTATTTTTGAAACTTAATTTAACTCGATCCCCAACGTATAATGCACTAATATCTGTTGCAGAAGAACCTTTTTGATAATTGGTTTCTTTGTTTAAATAATATGTCGTTTCTGCGCCAACATCTGGTTTTACCATGATAAATAAACCATTTGGATCAATACTCGTTACGACACCAGCAGTTGTTTTACCGTTACTGCTTCCTGTTGATGGTACATTTGTTTCTGTTGGTGTATGAGAGGTACCGCGAAGTTCAATAACACTTCTGAGAGAAATTTCAGCCTCGACTTCCATCCCCATCTTAAAACCCTCAATCGTTGTAGACGTATTATTAATATATAATCTAGTATTTTTATTAATATTAAACGTTACTGTTCGTCCACGATCATTTTCCAATGTAATTTTACTAAGTTGCTTTTCTATCGTACCATCTGGCTTCGTATATTCTGAAAACGTTACATCAACAAATGTCCCTGTCACTAGTTGGGCTGCTTTAGCAGATTGATTAAAGGAAAAACCAACTATCATCAGTAACGTAATCATCAGTATGTATAAATATTTTTTCAAAAAACCTGCCTCCTTACTAATTATTAGTATATCGTATTATTGGTAGTTTTTCTTATTAGAAAAGTTACATTTTAGGCCTTCTTGAATTTATTTCTAAAAACAAAAGTTGAGGTAGCTTTTAACTTCAAGCTACCTTGCCTACTTCATACCTGAATATCAATTGTATGTCCGGCTGTTGGATGTGGAGCATCTAACATTTCAACTAACTGTTCTGTATTTTGCTGTTGCATTTCCATTGCCTGTTTCGTAACAGCTAAAGATACATTTTGCATAAGTGTTGTTTGGTTCATTGCCATCGATAAAGCTGCGATATCCATCTAGTCCACCTCCTATCTAATTTATCGGACAAATAGTTACATCATCAAGTATTTTCCCTAATTTTCTACACCACTCGATTGAAAATACAAAAACATCTATTGTCCTAACGCTTTAGATACAATAGATGCTTTTTACTACATTTTATTTTCGATTGTTTTCCATGCTTCCTCAAAGCCAAGTCCCGTTTCTGAAGAGAAGACAATAAGAGGATCACTTTTTTCCAACTCCAATGTCTCTTTGACAATTTTCTTATGTTTATCCCATTTACCTTTTGGAATTTTATCTGCCTTCGTTGCAATGACAATGCAAGGAATATTGTAATGCTTTAAAAAATCATACATCATACGATCATCAGCTGTTGGAGGATGTCGCAAATCTATAATTTGTACGACTGCTTTTAACTCCTGGCGTCCTGTAAAATAGCGCTCGATCATTTTTCCCCATGCCTCACGCTCTGTTTTAGAAACCTTTGCATAACCATACCCTGGAACATCTACAAAAAACAGTTGCTCTTCAATCTTATAAAAGTTAAGGGTTTGTGTTTTACCAGGCTTAGATGAAATACGTGCTAAAGCTTTACGTCCGATCATTCGATTAATGAAGGAAGACTTTCCTACATTCGAACGACCTGCTAATGCAAATTCTGGCAGTCCATCTTCTGGATATTGGTCTGGTCGTACCGCACTAATGACCATTTCGACATTATGGACTTTCATTTTTTTAAAAACCTCCGTCCAGCGCATAGGCTAATACTTCATCAGCCGATGACACTAGTTTAAATGTTAGTTGCTCACGTACACTATCTGGAATATCCTCTATATCACGTTCATTATCCTTAGGACAAATGATTGTCGTTAATCCTGCACGGTGAGCGCTTAATGTTTTTTCTTTTAAGCCGCCGATTGGCAATACACGGCCACGCAGGGTAATCTCACCTGTCATACCTACCTCGCGGCGAATCGGGCGATGTAGAATAGCCGAAACGATAGCAGTTGCCATTGTAATACCAGCTGAAGGTCCATCTTTAGGTACAGCACCCTCTGGCACATGGATATGAATATCATGTGTATCAAAAAATTCTGCATCCACATTAAGGTATTCCATCTTCGTGCGCACATAGGATAATGCTGTTTGAGCAGATTCCTTCATTACTTCACCAAGCTTACCAGTAAGTTGTAACTTCCCTTTACCTGGTGTTAAAGAAACTTCAATTTGTAATGTATCTCCTCCAACTGTTGTATATGCAAGTCCAGTTGCGACACCCACTTGATTTTCCTTTTCAGCCTGTCCATAGCGGAAACGATGTTTACCGAGCAAATCTTGTAATGATTTTGAGCTTACCGTTACGCGTTTTTTCTCACCAGATACAATTACTTTGGCAATTTTACGGCAAAGCGTAGCGATTTGTCGTTCTAAACCGCGCACTCCTGCTTCCCGAGTATAATAACGTATAATATCAGTAACTGCTTCATCTTTGATTACCACTTGTGTTTTTTTCAAACCATGTTCTTTAAGCTGCTTTGGTATGAGATGATTTTTTGTAATTTGAGCTTTTTCTATTTCAGTATAGCCTGCAATAGAAATTACTTCCATACGATCCAATAATGGTCCTGGGATGCTACTTAAATCATTGGCAGTTGCAATAAATAACACATTAGATAGGTCATATGGTTCCTCAATATAATGATCACTAAATGTATTATTTTGTGCAGGATCTAAAACTTCAAGCATGGCTGCTGCTGGGTCACCTCTAAAATCATTCGACATTTTATCGATTTCATCTAATAAAAATACCGGATTAATGGTACCTGCTTTTTTCATTCCTTGAATAATACGTCCTGGCATTGCACCAACATACGTACGTCGATGTCCGCGAATTTCCGATTCATCTCGAACACCACCTAAAGAAATACGAATAAACTTACGATCTAAACTTTCGGCAATGGAGCGAGCTAATGATGTTTTACCAACACCTGGAGGCCCTGATAAACATAAAATAGGCCCTCGAAGTGAATTTTTCAGCTGACGTACTGCTAAATATTCTAGAACACGTTCTTTGACTTTTTCTAATCCATCATGATCACGGTTTAAAATATTTTCAGCATGGGTAATATTCATGCGATCCTCTGTAGCATTTGTCCACGGTAATGAAATAAGCCAATCAATATAATTGCGAATAACACCGCTCTCTGCACTAGCTCCAGGTATTTTTTCATAGCGATCCAATTCTTTCAGTGCTGCTTCCTTTGTTGCTTCTGGCATACCAGCTTCGTCGATACGCTTCCGTAATTCTGCAACTTCTCCAGTTTTCCCTTCGCGATCTCCCAGCTCCGTTTGGATAGCTTTCATTTGCTCACGTAAATAATATTCCTTTTGCGTACGCTCCATTGACTGCTTTACTTTGGAATTAATCTTCTTTTCTAGATCCAATACTTCCTGTTCATCATGCAAGCGAATAATTAAATGATCTAGTCGTTTTTTAACGCTTAGCATTTCTAATACTTCTTGCTTGTCGGCAATTTTAAAGGGCAAATGAGAAGCAATAATATCTGCTAAACGACCAGGTTCTTCAATATCCGTTACAGTATTGATCGTCTCTGTCGTGATTTTATTGGAAGATTTTGCATATTTTTCAAAATACGTCAACAATGTCCGCATCAACGCTTGTGTTTCTACATCTTTTTCTGTTGACTCCTCTTTAATCTCAATATCGACAACCGTATACTTCTCCAACGCACGATAGTTTTTCCACGTTGCACGAGCAACTCCTTCTACAAGGATACGTAATGTGCCATTTGGTAATTTAAGCATTTGTTTGACATAGGCAATTGTACCAACTGAATACAAATCTTGCTCTTCAGGTTGTTCATCGTGCATTTCTTTTTGTGTTACCAATAAAATCATTTGGTCCTCTAACATTGCCTGCTCAAGTGCCGCTACAGAACGATTTCTACCCACATCAATATGTAACACCATCGATGGGAATACTAAAAGTCCACGCAAAGGCAATAATGGTACATTTGTTGTTTTTTGTATTGTCACCATGCGGGCATTCACCTCCGTCAAAATTTTCATGTTAACATCCCGCGCTACTAGTATGTGTTTAAAAAGTTGATTCACACTAGATATTGAAGCGAGCCAAAAATTTCTTCAAGTTACAGCTGCTTTATGTAGGAATGAATAAAAAGCTGACTGTCGATATGTGCGAATATTGCACAATCGAAGTCAGCTAATTACTCTCTATCTCACAACGGTAGACAGCCACGTCTATTCATTATGCTGAAGTTTTAGTGTCGCTACCTTCATCGAGTTCAGTGCCATCTTCAAGAAGCAATTTCGGTTTTTCTTTATCCGTAATTGTTTTTGCTGTAATGATACATTTTTTTACGTCTTCACGTGAAGGTAATTCGTACATTACATCAAGCATTGTTGACTCAATAATTGAACGAAGACCACGCGCACCTGTTTTACGTTCAATTGCTTCCTTAGCAATTGCCACAAGAGCATCTTCATCAAATTCAAGCTCAACGCCATCTAATTCAAGCATTTTTTGATATTGCTTGGCTAGTGCATTTTTCGGCTCTGTTAAAATTTGTACTAGTGCTGCTTCATTTAATTGCTCCAGACTCGCAAGTACAGGTAATCGACCAATGAACTCTGGTATTAAACCAAATTTCAATAAATCCTCCGGAATCAGCTTGGACATGATAGAACCTTCATCTACATCTACTTTATTAGGATCTGAACCGAATCCTATTACTTTTTCACCCTGACGTCGTTTAATAATGGTTTCAATACCATCAAATGCACCGCCAACAATGAAAAGAATATTGGTTGTATCGATCTGTAAAAATTCTTGATGAGGATGTTTTCGTCCTCCTTGTGGTGGAACACTTGCAACTGTTCCTTCAAGAATTTTCAGGAGTGCCTGCTGAACACCTTCGCCGGAAACATCTCGTGTAATAGATGGATTTTCCGACTTACGTGCAACCTTGTCAATTTCATCAATATAGATAATCCCTTTTTCAGCGCGTTCGATATCATAATCAGCTGATTGGATTAACTTTAATAAAATATTTTCAACGTCCTCACCAACATAACCTGCTTCAGTTAAAGAGGTAGCATCCGCAATTGCGAATGGAACATTTAAAATACGTGCTAACGTTTGAGCTAATAAAGTTTTACCGCTACCAGTTGGGCCGATTAACACAATGTTCGATTTTGCTAATTCAATATCATCAATTTTACTATTCGTATTGATACGTTTATAGTGATTGTAAACTGCGACTGCCAATGCTTTTTTAGCACGCTCTTGTCCAATTACATACTCATCTAAAATCGTTAAGATTTCTTTTGGTTTTGGAATATCTTGGAATTCAATTTCCTCTTCTACACCTAGTTCCTCTACAACGATCTCTGAACAAAGCTCGATACATTCATCACAAATATAAACACCTGGACCTGCAACTAATTTACGCACTTGTTCTTGTGGTTTTCCACAAAATGAGCATTTTAAATTGCCTTTTTCATCATTAAATTTGAACAATATGTTTCACCCCTATTCAAGCAACAATCTTACAAGATTATTGAACCTTTATCAAATAAATTGTCTGCATCATTTACGCCTCAGTAATTATGCATGTGTAGATTATAACGCATCGACATGTACTTTACTTCAATTGTCTTTCGAAGCATGCTATAGGAACCTACTTACTTCGCCACCTTATACTGCTATAAAGTTACATTTATTCACTTCCGACACACTACAAACTACTGAATCTCTATTTATAAATCTACTACATTCATCAACCAAGGGTATATCACTCAAAAAATAAATTTTATTTAGTTAGAACCTTTCTGAATGAAGTTAAGTTTAGCATCGTATCAATTTCGCCTTGACTCTAATAGCGCTAGGACTTCAATCAAAATCCTTGACGCCTGCCAGCAGGCACTATCTTCATCCAGTCGTGGTTTAAACACACACTAAAAGGTTAAAAGGTTTACAGCTCGCCATCTATGTGAGATGGGAGTTTTTTGTACCTGACATTATACTTTGGATACAAAAACATCTGCTGAATGAAGATAAAAACTAAAACAATACTATGTATAAGTGAAGTATAAAGTGAATTAATGTTAAGGGGACTGATTTCTAAGAGTTTATGTGATAAAACAAGGCACGGATGAATGCCGTACCTTGTTTTTTTGGGCTATCTAATTACACAAAATCTTATTCAGTAATTTTAGCGTTTTCTACTAAAAATTCAACTGTTTTTTGGATTTTGATGTCGTTTTCAAGTACTGCTGTTCCACCTAAAGCACTTGTGATTTGATCTTTAGTCATGTTAAATTGAGCAGCCATTTTTTCTAATTCTGCTTCAATATCAGCTTCAGATGCTTCAATTTTTTCTGCTTCAGCAATTGCTTCAAGTGTTAATGATACACGCACACGGCTTTCAGCTTCTTCTTTCATTTGGCCACGTAAGTCTTCTTCTGATTGACCAGAGAATTGGTAGTAAAGGTCTAGGTTCATACCTTGCATTTGTAAACGTTGACCAAATTCTTGTAACATACGATCAGTTTCAGAGTTGATCATACCTGCTGGTACTTCAAAATCAGCATTTTCAGCTGCTTTTTCTACAAGCTCATCACGAAGAGCTGCATCTGATTCTGTTTCCTTTTGAGCTGCAGTTTGTTCTTTAATTTTAGCGCGTAAAGCTTCAACGCTTTCAACTTCTGGATCTAATTCTTTTGCAAATTCATCATTTAACTCAGGAAGAACTTTTGTTTTAACTTCTTTCACTGTTACTTTGAAAGTAGCTTCTTTACCAGCTAATTCAGCTGCATGATATTCTTCTGGGAATGTAACAACAACATCTTTAGATTCGCCAGCTTTAACACCAACTAGTTGCTCTTCAAAACCTGGAATGAATGAACCTGAACCGATTTCTAGTGGATAGTCTTCACCTTTACCACCTTCAAAAGCTTCTTCACCAACGAAACCTTCGAAGTCGATCACAGCTGTATCACCTTCTACGATTGCTTCGTCTTCTTTGATTTCAAGCTCTGCTTTACGAGCTAATTGATCTTGAATTTGTGCATCTACTTCTTCATCCGTTACTTCTACTGGAAGTTTAGATACTTCTAGACCTTTATAGTCTCCTAGCTTTGGTTCCGGTTTCACTGTTACTTGTGCAGTGAATGTGAAATCTTGGCCGTGTACAAAGTTTTCTGTACCAGCGATTTCTGGGTAATCAACTGGCATAATTCCAGCTTCATCAATTGCTTTTGCATAAGATTCAGGAACGATGATTTCTAATGCATCTTGGTATAGAGATTCAATACCAAAACGTTGTTCAAACATTTTACGAGGCATTTTACCTTTACGGAAACCTGGTACGTTAATTTGTTTTACAACTTTTTTGAACGCTTGGTCCATTGCTGCGTCGATTTCTGCAGCAGGTACTTCGATTGTAAGAGTACCGATATTACCTTCTTGTTTTTCCCATTTTGCTGACATGTATAAATACCTCCAAATAAATAATCAAGTTTAGATGTTAGACAATTCATTCGTAACTACGATTTTGACAACCATTTTAGTATAACATAGATGTGTATAGTTTCAACTTATTTCATACCTAATGTAGTTCTGTTAACTTTTCTAACATTTGTAAAAAGTCAATGATTTCATAGTCCATTTCTTGTACATTTCCAAGCATCGCTAAGACAAAATCAATATAACTATAGGCAACATCATCTGCTTCGAACGGGTGCCATTCAAATGGATACGTTACAATCGCATGCTTTGCCATTAAATATTGTACCATTTCTAACGTTGATGGGTCTTGTTCTAGCTTCAATTCTAGTATATTTTTTATTTCTCCATACTGCGGTAGCTGGTTAGGCAATACTAATTCAGTAGGATTAACAATTTTGGTTTGATTAAATTTGGCCACTGTAACATTGATAGCTACTTCTTGTTCTACTAATAATATGAGTGCTAGACTTTGGACAAACGGATGGATCGTGGAACATTCAATAATCTCTTTCAATGGCTCTTTTAGTTGTCTTACATTTGTATCCATCAGTCGATGTAAGCGAATGGATTGCTCATTTGGACTAAGTGCCCCAAATTTCTCAAGGCCATATTCCTGTTCTTCTATTAACCGTTGTGCATTTTCTTTTTTTTCTAGATTCTTAGACACTTCACTATTCAAATTTTTTAAACGTTCAAATTTTTCAATTTGATCCTGAGGCAAAACATTTTCTTCAAGTAGGGTTGTAATTAATGACTCTACTTGATGGTATTCTTTTAACTGCATGCATACGGTAATGTACAATTCCATGATTTCTACATAAAATGACGTACCCATTGAAAATAATTGCTCACAAACATTCTTAGTCTTGCTATAGTCCTTTAATTCATACAAGGCAAAAGCATAGGCACTAAGAGCAAGTTCATCTCCAGCTTCGTACACAAATGCCTTTTCAAAACTCGCCACCGCTTTTTCATACTGAAAATTTTCAGCAAACATATGTCCTTCACGTATTAAAGTTTGGACAGCGCCCGGAAAAACAACAACATTGTCATGTTTAATGACATGACGCTTTCTTTTTGTCATTTTTCTCACCTCTTTGTTCTAATTTTTCATTTCTGCTATTTACTAAAAAATCCACAAGTTTCTTGTTTTTAACAAAAAATTATTGCTTTTGCATTCATATTTTGTAATAAATTGTATTATAATTAGAATAGTCTAAAATTTATCACAATTCGCAGACACTCCCCCTTTGTTGTCTGCATCAAGAAAATCAAGTTCTTACACAAGGAGTGGAATCCATGCAATTACTTGATACAATTACAGAGTTTGATCATTGTATCTCATCTACATTCGAGGCATTATCGATTAAAGTCATTTCAATTTCTACAACGGACGGCCCTTTTCAAGATAAGCCGATAGAATTTGAACTTTTAACACGCACCAAAATTGATGTCTTCACACAAGAAGCCAGCACCTATATTTTAAAAATCCAAGGGTGTATTCCTGGATCTATTGCACTTGGTCATCAAAATGAGTCTCTTTCCATTATTCCTCAAAAAGTAAACATTGAATGTAACTACAAGCTGTTACATGTTGATAAAAAAGATATGCAGCAGATTTTACAGCATCCTGAACCAAATCGTCACTATAGTGAATGGCTCATTGATGCAATCAAAAATGCCAATATTCTTGTCGAGTTAAAGACAAATCAACACACGCTCACTGAATGGCCAATTGGCATTAAATCAGCAGTCATTATTTAGCTAGACAAAGACATACTTAAATAGGTATGTCTTTTTTATTGTTCACATTTTAGTTTTACCATTTAATTGCGTTTCTATCATAACAACTTTCTATAGTTTCTGGAAATAATATTGTAAAAATTATGTTTTAAAGAGGACATTCTAACTGTGCTTATTTAAAATGAAGGTTTCAAATTTATCCCTTCGAAATGAAATGGCGCTATAATATATAGTACAAAAATAAGTTGGGGGCTTTTTTAACATGGATATTAAAGAAACATTACAGTCTTTTTCAACAATGACACTGTCTGAGCGTCAGACATTTATGTTCCAGCATAGTGATTGGCTATTACAGGAGATGTTAACCCATATTGGCTCAGTTGATGCCGAATTACGAGACCACCTCATTTATCGCACCTTTGTTGATTTACTAAGTGATAATTTATTGAGTTCTCAACAACTTCAATATTTGTTTGATACAGTTACAGGTGAGGATTTTTTATATTTACATATCGGAGATAAAACAGAGGATAGTGTCTTTACTCGTTCGTTTTCCGCTTTACTAGTTGCAGGTCTTCTTGCAAAGGACGCTGAATTACTCATTTTAAGAGAGGAAGACCTAGAAGTGTTCTTCAAAAAAATTGGCCGTTATTTGTTATTAGAACAGGATACGAGAGGATATGTTCAGGAAAAAGGTTGGGCACACAGTATTGCACATGGTGCAGATTTAGCTACAACAACAATAAAACATCCAAAATTCGATTTACAGTATGCACCATCCATTTTACATGCATTAAAACTTGTCACTTGGAAAGAAACAGTCTTTGTTAACGATGAAGAGGAACGTTTAATTAATATAGTGGATGCGTTATTACTTCGGAATTACTCAGAGGAAGCACTGATCGAATTTGTTGAGCAGGCTTTTGATAAATTCGAAATGCATTTAATGACACAAGGTTA
Source organism: Lysinibacillus sp. G01H (assembly GCF_028872195.1). Classification (NCBI taxonomy): domain Bacteria; kingdom Bacillati; phylum Bacillota; class Bacilli; order Caryophanales; family Bacillaceae; genus Lysinibacillus; species Lysinibacillus sp. G01H. The sequence goes on from NZ_CP118397.1 coordinate 3,261,878, forward strand.
TAATGAGCTCTTCTTTAGTGGCAGAACTTGTACCTTAAACTTTATGAAAACACTGTATTTTTCTTTGAAAATGAATAATAAAGCTCCACAGCTTCAAAATACGATTTATGGACAAGTAGCCAAATGGCTGAAGCTTGGTGATTGACAGGTAATTTTAAAAATGCTGAATTACACCGCTTAATTCTTGATAACATAATTTTTTTCTAAAATACTAGCAAACTAAGAACGGTCTTAGTTTGCTTTTTACTTTTCAGATAAAACAAATGAAGTAAAAATATGGATATTAAAGAAAAACAGTTATTATATTAACATAATTAATATTTCACTCCATTTATTCCCTCCTTACTCATTCCTTTCATTGAAAATTCAACCTATTGTTTCCATAAAACGTCATTGCATCTACTCCTTTTTTGGATAAAAGGCAAATAAAAAATCCCAATAGGACTGGTATGACAATGATTTTATTACAAAACAGCGTCTAAAATGTGAAATACCATTTTTCACATTTTAAATTATTTACTTAGGTAAACATCAGGAATGCAGTATTTTCAACGTTTCCACAGTGTTTAATAAATAAAACCTATAAATACCAATACTAAAATAACGATTTTTGTTCAAAAAATGTTCAAATTCAATACCGCTATACTATCATTTTCATAACAAAATTATGTTTTTTCTTAAAAACAGGGCGTATAATCCAATGTGCAAACAACGAGAGAATGTGGCAATCGTAGTTAACCAAGTACGTATTTAAACGATTGTGCACATCATTGATTTTGCTAACGCTTGCATCAGATCAATCAACACTAGATATTATGTTTCATATTGAACCATGCCATTGTAATTTCTTATGTTGTTGATTGATACGCCAAGATAAAAGAGGTGACCTCAGTATCAACTATTTGTAAATGTGACACTGACAAAAAACACATGAATTTTATGAATAGCCGTTCTATAGAAAGGAGTCAAACATGAAGAAAAAATTAAGTTTAATGTTAGTAGCATTGAGTGCGATTGCTCTTCTTGCTGGATGTGAACCATTAACAGTGTTCAATCCAAAAGGACCTAATGCTGAAACATTATCAAACACAATTATCTTATCCATTATTACAATGGCCTTTATATTGCTAGTCGTGTATGTGCTTTTGGCTTTTATGCTTACAAAATATCGTGCATCAAAAGCTGCTGCAGATTATGAGCCTCCTCATGAAGAAGGAAGCCATCTGCTTGAAATTACATGGACAGTAATTCCAATTATTATCGTAGCATTTTTAGCTGTTGTGACAGTAAGAACAACATCTACAGTAGAAGCTCAACCAGCAGGTTATGACGATAAGGAGCCTTTAGTGATTTATGCATCATCATCAAACTGGAAATGGCATTTTAGTTATCCAGAAGAAGGTGTTGAAACAGTTAACTATGTAAACATTCCGGTGGATCGTCCAATCGAATTTAAGCTTTACTCATTTGGTCCAATTACAAGTTTCTGGATTCCTCAATTAGCAGGTCAAAAATATGCTATGAGTGATATGTTAACAACAATTCACCTTGCAGCAGATGAAGTTGGTTCATTTATGGGACGTAACTCTAACTTTAATGGACGTGGCTTTGCAGAAATGGAATTTGAAGCACAATCTATGACACAAGAAGACTTCGATAAATGGGTTGCTGATGTTAAAGCGAAAGAGGCACCATTAACAGAAGAAAAATTTGATGAGCTTTTAGAGGCAGAACATGTTGGTCGCCAAAGCTTCTCATCTACACACTTAGACTTTAGACCAGCTCCAATGGAACATGGTAAACACATGAATATGGATGAAATGGATCATGGGGATATGTCTGAAGAAGACATGAATAATGAACATTCTGGTCATTAATTTGATTTTATCGTTGAACGAATCGAGACATTAATTTTTAATTCTGAAAGGAGCGCATCCAATGAGTATGGAAGAATTATTCCATCCAATGCAAGAACCGATGATTTTAGCGGCAGCTATTAGTATCGTAGTTGGTGCAGTGGTTATCGTAGCAGGCCTTACTTATTTCAAAAAATGGGGCTATTTCTACAAAAACTGGCTATCAACTGTTGACCATAAAAAAATCGGGATTATGTATATCGCAGTAGCTTTATTAATGCTATTCCGCGGTGGTATCGATGCACTATTAATGCGTGCACAAACAGCCGTTCCAGATAACGGACTTCTTGATGCACAACACTATAATGAAATTTTCACAACACACGGTTTATTAATGATTCTATTTATGGCGATGCCATTTGTTATCGGCTTAATGAACATTGTCATTCCACTTCAAATCGGTGCACGTGACGTTGCTTTCCCACGTCTAAATGCTGTCAGCTTCTGGTTATTTGCAGCAGGTGCTGGTTTATTAAACTTATCATTCATTATCGGTGGTTCACCAGACGCTGGTTGGACAGCCTACTTCCCTCTTGCAAGTACGGAATTTAGTCCGACTGTAGGGAATAACTATTATTCTTTAGCCCTTCAATTATCAGGTATTGGTACATTAATGACAGGTGTTAACTTTATCACGACGATCATTAAAATGCGTGCCCCTGGTATGACATTAATGAAAATGCCAATGTTTTCTTGGTCTATTTTAATTACAAACATTATTATCGTATTCGCGTTCCCAGTATTAACTGTAGCGCTTGCTCTGATGATGTTTGACCGTCAATTCGGCACAAAATTCTTTGCGATGCAAGACGGTGGTATGGATATGCTTTGGGCCAACCTTTTCTGGGTTTGGGGACATCCTGAGGTTTATATCGTTATACTACCTGCTTTCGGTATTTTCTCAGAAATCATTGCAACATTCGCACGTAAAAACTTATACGGTTACAAATCAATGGTGATGAGTATGGTGGTCATTTCCCTACTATCATTCGTAGTTTGGGCCCATCACTTCTATACAATGGGTCATGGTGTAATGGTAAACAGTGTTTTCTCTATTACAACAATGGCAATCGCAGTTCCTACTGGGGTTAAAATATTTAACTGGCTACTCACAATGAGGCACGGGAAAATTCAATTTACAACACCGATGCTTTATGCACTTGGCTTCATTCCTATCTTCACAATTGGTGGGGTTACAGGGGTAATGCTAGCGATGGCAAGTGCTGACTACCAATATCATAATACGATGTTCTTAGTTGCCCACTTCCACTATGTATTAATTCCAGGTACAGTATTTGGTGTCCTTGCAGGTTACCACTACTGGTGGCCAAAAATGTTCGGTTTCCGTCTAAATGAAAAATTAGGGAAAGCTGGTTTCTGGTTCATTGCCATCAGCTTCAACGTAACATTCTTCCCATTATTCATTTTAGGTTTAGATGGATATGCTCGTCGTATGTACACTTATTCTGAGTCTACTGGTTATGGTCCATTGAACATGTTATCGTTCGTCGGTGCTCTAGGACTTGCAGTCGGCTTTGCTTTAATCGTCTACAATATTTACTACAGCTGGAAGCATATGCCTCGCAATGAAAAGGCAGATGTTTGGGATGGTCGTACACTTGAGTGGGCTACTCATTCTCCAGTACCAGAATATAACTTTGCCGTAGTGCCTACCGTTACTCGCTTAGATGAGTATTGGTTCGCAAAAAAAGAAGGTCGCGATATTACTGCAGGTACAATCGAAAAAATTCACATGCCAAATAATACAGGCACACCATTCTGGATGAGTGGATTCTTCTTCCTTGCAGCATTCTTCGCTGTATTCAATATGTGGGTGCCAGCCATCATTAGTATGCTTGGTGTATTTGGCTTCATGATCCATCGTTCTTTTGAAAAAGACCATGGTCGTTATATTTCAGTTGAGGAAGTTATGGCAACTGAGAAAAGCTTGAGAGGTGATAAATAATATGAAAATCGATTCTTCACTTCCATTAGAATATAGTACAGAGGAAAATCGCCTAAAAATCTTTGGTTTCTGGATTTTCCTTGGCGCCGAGATCGTGTTATTTGCCACATTGTTTACTGTGTATTTCACACTTCACACACGGACAGGTAGTGGCCCGAATGGTGCTGAAATCTTTGAGTTAACTCCTGTTCTATGGGAAACATTCTTATTATTAACAAGTAGTTTCACAATTGGTCTTGGTGTTCATGCAATGCGTATCGGTCGTAAAAAAGCGATGATGACATTCTTTATCATCACTCTACTACTAGGCCTTGGCTTCTTAGCCATTGAAATTGATGAATTTGTCACATATGTACACGAAGGTGCGACGATCCAAACAAGCGCATTCTTATCGTCCTTAATGACTTTACTTGGAACGCACGGTGCCCACGTAACATTCGGTTTCTTCTGGGGCGTAGCTATTTTAATCCAAGTAGCAAAACGTGGCTTAAACCCACAAACGGCTAATAAAGCGTTTATCTTCTCACTGTACTGGCATTTCCTAGACGTTGTTTGGATTTTCATCTTCAGCTTCGTCTACTTGAAAGGACTGATTAGCTGATGAAGGAATTATTCCCAAAACAACATGTGATGGGCTTCGGCTTCTCACTATTACTAACAATCGTAGCTTTAGCCGTTGTTAAATTTGATATGTCTCTTAATATGGCATTTGGAATTTTACTAGTAACGGCTCTTGCACAGGCAACTGTACAATTAGTATTATTCATGCACATCGGTGAATCTGAAGATAAAAAAACGTTATATACAACCATTTTATACTCAGTATTCGTAGGTGTTGTGACAATCATTGGTACATTATTTGCTATGATCTGGGGTTATAATTGATCCATTACACTACGGTGTAAGCAAAAGGCTGTCTGAACTTATCGTCCTTGTATGATAAGTTCGTGACAGCTTTTTTGTTTTATCCCTATTCATTTGGTAATTATCACGTTTACCACTTACAAAAGTAGGAATAATGTTATTTTTTTAATAAAAAAATAGTTCTTTTCTAACAATTTATGAAACTTTTCCTTTTCTAGTGCGTATAGTAGTAGATAGTGTTTTTTACCAAGAATAGGAGATGAAAGTAATGAAGAAAATTTTTAAAGTATTAGCAGTTGGAACACTAGCGTTGACACTAGCCGCTTGTAATTCAAGCGCTACGCCTACGAAAGACACAACTAATAAAAGCAAACTCACTTTAGAACAAGTGTATGACAAGGCAGTAAATCGCCAGGCTGATATTCAAAGTGCAAGTGCTAAAATGGATATGACACAGGTGACAAAGGTTGGGTCTGGTGAAGAAGCAATGGAGTTTTCAATCGACTCCAAAATGGAGATGGATATCATCGTTGATCCACTTGCAATGCATTTATCAGGATCTATGACAATGCCTGATATGATGAATGAAAGTGAAGAAACAATGGACATGCCAATTGAAATGTATATGAAAAAAGATGCAGGCTTATTTATGAAGGATTCGACAACAGACAGCTGGTTAAAGCTCCCTGATGAGAACTTTGATGCCATATTAGATCAAACGGCGGCTTCTGCTGATGCGAAGGAACAGCTAGAACAATTGAAAAAATTCATTAAGGACTTTACATTTGAACAAACGGATGATGAATATGTCCTTACATTAGATGCAAAAGGCGATAAATTCAAAGAGCTAATCGATTCTGAGATTAATAAGTCTATCCAAGAAATGGGTCTAGAAGAAAACCCAATGGATCAACTATCAATTGAAAAAATTAACTACGTGCTACACATCGATAAAGAGACTTTCGATACGAACAAAATGGATATGAATTTTGACTTAAAAATGGCCGTAGAAGGTGACGAATTGTTAATGAATACAAAATCAGTCGTTACGTATACGGAATTTAATCATCTAAAAACAATTGATATACCTCAAAGCATTATTGATAACGCTCAAACAATCCAATAATAAAAGAACCTGCTTGTCGACTAGCACAAGCAGGTTCTTTTACTCTAAACTATTTAACCACTAACGAACAATCAACACATCACAAAGCGCATGACGTACGACTTTCTCTGCCACAGAGCCTAACATCATTTTTTCCATACGATTTAACCCAGTTGCACCACAAACAATTAAATCAACCTGAGGTAATTGTGTTAAAATACCTTTTGGTGAACCTGTTTCTACAATGGATTCGACCTCTTTGACTCCTGTCTGTAACGCCTCTTTTTCTAGCTTTTCCATTTTAAGAATGTTTTCCTTCTTCAATTGCTCGGCATATTTTAAGTCATATGCTGAAACTGCTCCAAACGATTTTGTATCAATGACATTCACCAATTGCAAAATAGCATTGTGTTCCTTTGCTAATTGACTCGCTCTATCCAATGCTTTTAATGATTGTTCTGAGAAATCAATTGCTACTGCGATCTTAAGATAGTTTGCCATGTTTGTCCTCCCCATTCTTCCTACCATTCCATGTTTTCTCAAATATTATATCACAATGGCGTTCGATATAGTTTATCATCCTGAGGTTGTGGATTTCCACGACCATCTGTATTATTGCTAATAAAATAAAGAAACTTTTCATCCACAAAGACATCACGAATTCTACCAAATTCTGATAGTAATTCATTGTGTTTGTTCTTATTTATATCAAAAGCTAGGACCGCTGTACCTCTTAGGGCAGCGACATATAATTGATCATTTACAATAGCAATGCCTGATGGAGCCCATGTGGTAGAAGCACCGGATGTAAAAAGAGGTGTTATCATCCCCTGCTCTTTCTCCATTCCTTCAATAAGAGGCCAGCCATAATTCTTCCCCTTCTCAATGATATTAATTTCGTCATTTGCTGCATTGCCATGTTCACTGGCATACATCGTACCATCAGTAGACCATGTTAAGCCTTGTGGATTTCGGTGTCCATAGCTGTATATATAGGATTGAGGAAAAGGATTATCATTCGGTATGGAGCCATCCAAATTGATGCGCAAAATTTTTCCTTCTAAAGCTTTCACGTCCTGTGCTAAAGAAGGTTGTGTTGCATCTCCTACCGTTGCATACAGCTTTCCGTCAGGACCTATTTTCAATCGTCCACTATGATGATATGTACCACTCTTTATTCGATCCATAATAAGATCCTGTTCGATCCATTTATTATCGCTAAACGTTAACGTAACAATACGATTAAATTGTTCCTCTTCCTCGACATACGTATAATACGCATAGGCAACTTGACTGGTAGGAAAATTAGGTGCTAATACAAATCCTAACATACCCGCTTCTGGCGCAGTTGATAGCTCCTTTTTCAGGATAATCTGCTGCCTATCAACGCTCCCTTCCGCAATTTTTACAATACTGCCTGGCCTTTCTGCTATATAAAAGACATCTCCAATTTTTTGAATCGACCAAGGTGTCTGCAATTGATCTGCTAGTATTTCAACAGAGGAATTCATAGCATCTATCGCGTGATTTCCCTCACTCTCTAACCTTTTATTGGTATTATTCTTCGTTGACGTACAAGCAACACATAGAATCATTGTTAGCAGTAATAAAGGCATGTAACGTCCCATGATTAATCATCCTCTCTTTTGTGAAAAATAGAAAGAGACGCCACCTAGACGCCTCTCTTACTTTTTATACTTTCAAGCAGGATTATTTCACCAAATGTTCTTGTTTTTTCTAACACCTCTAGAAAGGCTTCTTTACGATGGATGAGTCGTTCTTGGTGCAATTTCTGATAGGAATGCTGAAAATCATCTATAGCTATTTTATCCATAAACTCACCTCATATAGTAGTACATGCTAATACCATTATAATGTTGGAAAATTCTTACGACAATTCTATTTGTATTTTTGATTACATGTTCCCAAAATAACAAGGAGAAAAGACATATAATTTCTTGCAGCAGCCATTTAAATTTATCTAGCTAATGAATGAAAAATGGAAGTACTTTTTCTTCCACAGCTTGTTCACCTGCTTGAATCCATCTACTTTTATCATGAATGTATCCATCTTTATCAAGCGGAGTTTGAAATTGGCTAACACCAGTTGCATCTAGTAAGGAGCCCTCATCATAATCTAGACCAATATTCTCAACATGCTTAATGACAAATGGCTTTTGAAAACGAATTTGAGCATCTTCATTATCAAGCTCTCCTGATGTGACGATAAAAGGGACACGTAAATAAATAGTTTCTCCTGCCTCTTTCCATAATACCGAGTCAAAGCTACCTTTATAGTACTCCCAATTCCCGCCGATCGTGAAACCCTGATCCGCAATTTTATCTCGTAAATAGCCAAACCCTATCTCTTTTCCAACAATTTTTGATTCAAATTGTAACATTTTACATTCTCCTCCTTTCACTCGATAAAAGTTTAACCTAAAAGACGCTATTACAAACTAGCTAAAAGATCATTTTGTTTAACAAAAAAATCCCGAAACCTGAGTAAATTATGGTTTCGAGATTTTCGTAAATTTTTTATAAAGGCACTGAAATATTTCGATGTAACACATATTTAGCAGCTTCTACATACTCTTTGACAGCTCTTTGACTGACTGCAGCTGTAGGAACAATACTCTCAAAACCATGATAGCAGCCTGGGTATAAGTGGAATTCAACATCTACTCCAGCCTGACATAGCTTGGTTACATATTGCAAAGTCTCATCACGAAACGGATCAAGTTGACCAACACATGTATAAGTAAATGGTAAACCTGATAAATCATCCGCTCTAGCTGCTGCGGCATATGGTGATACATTGTCGCTACCATTTTCGCCATTCAAATACATTTCCCATCCCTTTTGATTGAGTGAGTGGTTCCAGATCATATGTCCCGTAATTTCTAATGAAGATGGGGTATTATTGTGATCATCAATCATTGGATAGAGCGGCATTTGGAAACTAAGCTTCGGATAATTTCGATCACGCGTAAGTAATGCAAGTGCAGCTGTGAGTCCACCACCAGCGCTTGCTCCAGCAATCCCTAAACGGGTAGGATCTATCCCTAATTCACTCGCATGATCTGCTACCCATTTTAACGCTGCATAGCAATCTTCAAGAGGAGCAGGATAAGGATGTTCAGGTGCAAGCCGATAGTCTACAGATACCACAATACAATTCGCTTCATTGACAAAGCGCTGACAAAGCACATCATCTCCCTCTGGTGCTCCCAAGACATAGCCACCACCATGAATCCATAGCAGGCCTGGGTATATTTCCTTTTGCTCTTTTGACTTATAAATACGAAGACGAAGAGAATGATTATCATCAGGCCCTTGAATGACTTTATTTTCTACTATAATGTGCTCTTCTATTGGAGCTGGTACAGCAACGGCTGCCATTCCTTCTCTTGTAGCTTGTACATTATCCAAATCTAATGAGGGAAAAATTGCTAACGTTTCTTTTAGTTCTGAATCAATACGATGTTCCATTAAAATCCTTCCTCTCTTATTTAAATGTTTTACGATGTTAAACCGCCATCAATTGTGACGACAGCGCCATTCACATAAGAAGCTTCCTGCGAAATTAAGAAAGCGATTACATTTGCGATTTCAGTTGGGTCTGCCAATCTACGTAATGGTCCATTTTCTTCTGGACTCGATGCCAATCCTTTTGTCATGTTTGCCCTCACGCCACCAGGACAAATTGCATTCACTCGATACCCTTTAGGTCCATATTCCATGGCTGCCGTTTTAGTTAATCCAATTACACCTTGCTTACTTGCCGCATAGCCACCTAGATAGGGCTGTCCCTGTATACCGGCTGCTGAGGATGTATTCACAATGACACCTGATTGCTGTTGCTCCATTTCTTTTAATAATTTAAGCCGAGAAATGCCCCTTTAAGATTGACTGAGACTACTCTATCAAACGTCTCCTCTTCTAAATCCCCCAGTAGTGTTGGTGGGCTTAATACACCTGCATTATTGACAAAAGCATCAATCCTGCCAAATGTTTCTTTTGCAGCGTCCACATATTTTTTGACATCATGGCTTTGTGAAACATCTGCTTGGACAAAAATTGCTTGTTGGTGATGCTCCTTAACAGCATGTAGTGTGTCTTGTCCTCTTTTTTCATCAAAATCCACTAAAACTAATGCATTTCCCTTAGTGGCAAGCAATTTTGCAGTCTCTCTTCCAATACCACTTCCAGCACCTGTAATAATGACTACTTGTTGCCCCATATTATATGCTCCCCTCTCTCAAACTATGATAGTATGTTAATTTCATTAACTTAAAGCCTTCATAATTGTTTTGAGCCACCTCATTACAATGTTTTGTGTAATAATCAAATCCTCCTAGATAGATTAAAAAACTTCGAGGTTTGCCCTCAATATTGGCCCCCGTATACCAGGAATCACCTTTGACGTAGAGTGTTGCATTAGCAACCTCTCGACAATGTATGCTCCAGGCTTCCTCTGCTTCTATAGTTGGTTCCACAAGGTTAATGTCATGCTCATGCAAGTAATGGATGCACTCGGCAATCCATTCGACATGCTGCTCAATAGCAATCGGCATGTTGACAAGGACAGAAGGGCTTTCTGGTCCCGTAATCATAAATAAATTAGGAAAACCTGCTGCTGTGAGTCCAAGATAGATTTAAACAGCTGCCCCATCCTTCCATTTCTCTTTTAATGACACGCCCTTCCTTCCTCGGATATCAATCTTAAACAATGGCCCTGTCATGCCATCATAGCCTGTCGCAAAAATGATGATTTCTAAATCAAAATGGTTATCCGCCGTTTGAATACCTTCTCCTGTTATTTTTTGAATAGGTGATTCTTTAACATCAACCAATAAAACATTCTCCCTATTATAGGTTTCAAAATAATCGCTATCTAAAACCTGTCTTAGGGGAGCACGCTACTCCCCTTTTTTAGAAATCCACAATTTTCTTCGCTTTAACAACTTTCTTACCCCCAGTAGGCCTTCATTAAATCTATTGACCACACTGGCTGTTTAACATCCTCTTTAGGTAAAAATTCTTTCATTACAGGCTTTATATCTAGTATAGGTGTGCCATCTATGGCGTCTAGCCCTTTAACGATTAATCCTCTCGATTTGACCTCTAACAATGCAACAATTGTACTTCCTAATTTATTAGGTCTATTCTTACCTCTTTGTGCAAAAATGCCGACCTCAGGATAATCATGATTATTTCTCGGATGTCTTGCCTCATATTGAATTTGATCGTCTGTAACCTTATCAAAATAAAAAATAATTTCTAGATGAGAAAAATCTTCTATTCCTTTTAAGGACGCCTCTTGGATATGATCAGCAAGTTCAATAGTTGAAATAATCTCTCCCCAATGATCATCTTTTATCATTTGCCGATTGTTACGAACGGTAGCGATTGATTGAATAGTATATTGCATGTCTTTTATCCCCCATCTTTTCGAATATCTACTATATGTCCTTTCATTCCAGTATAGACTAAATGGACAGAAAAAAAGATGATTAACGATGTTAATCACCTGACGTGCCATAATCCTTAATGGAAACATTCACTTCACATGTAATAGGAACCTCACTAAACGTTTGATCCCATTCTTTTTTTCTTTTTTGCCATACTTTCGGGTAATCGATTCTTAGTTTATTACCAAACCCAGAAACATCTGTTTGAAATTCATGTTGCGTTTTATCTAGTGCTTTCCTCACTAATCGTTCTATCTCTTTTTCAAATACTTTCTCTGCTTTTTTCAAAAATTGATTGTCAAATGCTTTATCGGAGAGAACCCAATGTTCAGCAATTCTTCCCTCTGATTGAATTTTTATCGTAAAGGAGATTTGATCGCCTTTTACATGTGGAATAATTTTACTTTTAGCTGAAATAATTTCATACACAATGGGTGCTCCTGACTCCTCATCAAAGCCTTTGACAAGTCCACCTTTCGCATCGCCAGACATCCATGCAATTCCTTCTAAGTCACTCTCATTTAAAAATCCTCGTAGCTTTTTGGTTTTTCCTTCAATGATAGCAGCGCCTGCAAATTTTACTTCTCCATTTTCCGTACTCACATTTTGCAATAAAAAGCTAGAGTCTGAATAAAGCTTCCCCTCTAGTTTGGCTACGGTCATCGGAGGCAAAATTTTAGTCGTCCTTTCATGTCCCTCCATCATTTCTACTAATTGAAAGGCAGGAATTTTAGTTGGTTCATTTGTTTCCAGTGCCTGACTTGCCTGATCCTGAGCAATAAAGAGCAGTCCACTCGGCCGTATTTCTAATTCTCTTAGAAAAAAATCCAACGTTTGCTGGAGATTCATAGTACTAGCTAATTCCTCACCAATAATAATTACTTTGGAATGTTCAGCAAAGGAACGTTTATCAACCTTTAATAGCATATTTCGTAAAGTTGGTAACACCGCATCACCTGTCTCAGAAACATTTTTATACGCTTTTTCTGGCAATGCTCCCTCTTTTGCTCCAGAAACCGTTGTCTCTGACGTAACAAATTGATTAGTAATTGTTAGCAGCAGTCTGTTTGCATACCTAGCATCTTGTTGCTCTTCAGAGGAAACATCACCCGTTTCTAAATCCAATGATGTACCTACAATAAGGCCTAAATCCTCAATCTCTTTACTACTCCAACATCCAGTAAGAAGTAAGGTTACCGTCGCAACTAGAAGTAAATGTACACAACAATGTATTCGCTTCATGCTTTCTTTCCTTTCAATTTCGAAATAAGGAGTAAGGTTATCGGTACTAAACCAAATAAAATTAATGCAGCATGACCAATCTTATCGCCAAATGTAAAAAGATCATTAATATTTTTAGGTGTCATCGCAATAATGTAGATAATTGGCAGTAATCCATATAAGAAAGGATGCATATTTTTCTTAAACAGATGGGCTAAGCCTAAAGTGGCGGCATAATAAGTAATCGTAAAGGTAGCAAAGATTTGCATAATCCAAATTACAAGAAGAAATGACTCAAAGCGTTCAAAAATTAAACCAGGGATTTCAAAACTTCGCATTAATTCAATCGTTGGCCAAGTCCTTGTCATAACACCTTCAATAGATAGAGCACCAATGACCATCACAACTGTGATGACATAAAAGAGCAAAGGTATGGCTATACCCGCCAGTACAACCTTTACGGCTTTTGATTTATCAGATGGGTACATAAATGCCACAAGTAGTAGCATAATTTCAGGCCCTAAAAATGCCAGGGTCGCTGTTTTTATTCCCTTTAACATCGGAACAACGCCCAGACCGAGTACTGGTCTCAAATTATCAATTTCAAAAATCCCTAAGCTTAAAAAAGCCACAAGTAAAAAAATAACAAAGGTAATAGGAAAAATGATTTCAAATAAGCGTGCGATTGTATTGATGCCACCGCTTATTAAGTAAAGCCCAACCCATAAAAAGGGCAAAATAATCGCCCAAGTGGGGGTCCCTTCTAATAAGAAGAGAGAGGTTACTTCAGCCATGATGCGAACTTCAAAGGCAGAAATGGTAAAAAAGTAGGCAATTACACACGCACTTATAAACCAGCCTAACCACTTCCCTATGATATCTTGATTATATTGATAAAATGTTTTGTCAGGGTATTGTTGGCTTAGCTTCACAATGATTACACCTGCAATCATTGCAACGACACCACCTAAAAATACACTAATCCAAACATCTGGCGTTTTTACTTTTTCAACAGATGCACGAGGTAAAGTAAGAATCCCAGTGGCAAGAATATAGTTAATAATAATAACAACTGCTTGTGACGTCGTTATTTTATCTTTCATACTGCTGTTCATGGCTGTTTTGCTCCCTTTCTCTTATTCCCCTTTGCGGACCGAATCTTTTGGCTTTAACAATTTAGGACGATGCTTCATCATCTTTAACGGCATTCGTACCATAAAATCTTTCCAATCACCTGCTCGATACGGAATAGTTGGGCTCAAATATGATACACCGAAGCTCTTTAGCTTTACTAAATGACTGCAAAGGAATAAGAAAAATAGAATGATGCCATATAGTCCAAATAAAGCTGCGGAAAACATCGCGACAAAACGTAACATTCTTAGCGTGATACCAGCATTATATTGAGGGATAGCAAAAGAGGAAATTGCTGTTAATGCAACCACAATGACCATGATTGGACTAACAATTCCTGCCTGTACGGCGGCTTCTCCAATAACAAGCCCCCCAACGATCCCCATTGTCGGACCAATCGGCTTCGGTAGACGAAGTCCTGCTTCTCGTAATATCTCAATAGCGACTTCCATAATGAGGGCTTCAATCAAAGCTGGGAACGGTACTCCCTGCCTTGTTGCCATCATGGACAGCGCTAGTTTAGTGGGAATTAAACCTTGATGAAAAGATACAAAAGCAATGTACAGGGATGGGCCAAATAAAGAGATGCCTGCAGCAAAATAGCGAAGCAAGCGAATAAGAGAGCTCGACAACCAACGTTCATAGTAATCTTCTGGTGATTGCAGTAGCATATTAAACGTGACTGGCACAATTAATACAAAGGGCGTTCCATCTAAAAGAATTGCGACTCGTCCCTCTAGTAACGCAGCAATAACCCGATCAGGACGTTCGGTACTCTGCACTTGCGAAAATGGACTGAGGTAATTATCCTCCATCAATTGCTCAATATATCCCGATTCAGCAACATCATCCAAATGGATTGTTTCAATTCGTTCCTTCACCTCTTTGACGAGATTAGGCTGCACAATTTCATCTATATAGGCTAAAACCAACTCTTTTTTCGTACGTTCGCCTACTTCCATCTCAATAATCGATAAATTTCGATTCTCACCATGCTGCCTTAATAAAGAGGTATTCACACTTAATTTTTCTGTGAAGCCCACCCTTGGTCCACGTACCATTGCTTCAGAAACAGGCTCCTCAAGATTTCGAGTTTTGCCATGTGCCGTGCCAATGATAAATACATTCTGTATGCCATCCACAATTAATACAGTGGAACCAGTTAATACTTTGCCAACAGCTTTCATGACTTTCGATTCCTCTAGCAGATCGCTCACTGGTAGGATTTCATTTCTAATTGATTGTTGTAGTTCATGACCTCTTAAAACAGACGACTTTCCTGTATGTCCATTCATTAATGATTTCAAAATATGTTTGTCAATTAATTCTTTATCGCATAATCCCTTAAGAAAAACGATTGCTGCACGATTATCCGTATTTCCTATTTGAAATTCTCTAAAATGAATATCCCAATTATGGCCAAGTTCTTTCCTCATTTGTAAAAGATCTTTATTATAATCCCCTGTAAATTGCTCTAACGTTTTTTGAACAGGGATGTGTACCCTCTCACCTTCTTCACTTTTTTCTTTCATCTCAATTTTGCCATTGCTCTTATTAACAAATAAAAAAACATGAAACAATTTATAAATTAAATATGGAATTAAAAATGCTAAAAAGCCTTGTAAAAAAACTTGCCAATGTGGCATGTAGGAAATCACCTTTTCCCACATATTGATCACCCTCTTTAGTACACTTGTACAGAGTATCTCTACATGTTTTTATCTTTATCTAAGCAGCAGTATTTTAAACTTCCAATCCTCAACATTCTTTCATAACAAGACACTAACATTCGGTGATCATAAAAAACCAGCCTCAAATGAGTACTGGTACTTATAAAAGCAATCTTTAGCTTATGGTATACTAGCTACTATGAAAAATTAGAAGGTGAAATTTATGCTAGAAGTCAGTGAAAGTAAATTAGCACAATATAGTCTGCATTTTTTGAGTGAGACGCTTATTTTAGGAGAAGAAGTTTTTACACAACCTGAGGTCATGTTAGAAGCAGCCTTTACACAGCTCGCTTTTAGTAAAATTGATTTGGAACAGCAATATGAATTTTTCCATGAAAGCACTATTACACTCAATGAAGTTTTTACGTATTCGAGAGCTATTTTCGAACAGGGAAGTAACTTCCTAGAACATTCACAAAATATTGCCAAGCACTTACATAGTGTGTCACAGCATCCTAACATTAAAAGCGGAGAACTGTTTATTGGCCTCTTTGAAAATTGTTTACTATTAAATGAGGCAAAAAAGATTATCGCTATTGTCAAAATTGATGAAAAAGAAATGTTTTTAGATGTGAAAAATGAACACAATCAAATGATCGTGAACGGCGTGGATGGCATTAACGTTAAGAAAATTAATAATATGGCTATTATTGTTGATATGGGACAGGATCAATCTCCTGCTGTTTATATTAAAACAAAACGTAAGGAAGATATTGTTTATTGGCAAGAACGATTTTTAAAAATTAAGGCAGCGGATGAGCATTATTATAAAACCAATTTAGCATTAACAGAATGCAAAAAATTCATTTTAAAGGAAGAAAATTATACAAGCACAGAAAAACTTGGGCTCTTGAATAAAACACTGGATTACTTTAGAAATGAAGAGGAATTTCAGGTAAATCATTATATTGAAACTGTTTTTGAGCAAGCGGACACTACTCAAAAAGATATCATCATTAATTCGGTCAAACCCTATGAGACTGTCATTTCTGATAGTGCGCTAGAAAAGGCTGAAAAGAAATACAAACGTAAAATCAAACTGGATTCCAATATTGAAATCCAAGTAAATATTCAACATATCGACCAAATAGATGAATTAATTGAAGTTGGCTATGATGAGGCAACAAATCGCAAATTCTATAAAATCTATTTTCAGGATGAGCAGTAGAAGAGCTTGGATTAAACGGATGCGTCTGCAAGCTATCTTACGAGATTAAACATTAGAATGACAGCGTCTCTCCTAAAATCTTCAATTAGGAGAAAAGAGCTTAAAATAGTATAAGCTGCAATAATGGCTATTTTCCAAAGACTTCAGATACTAAAACAGTGAGTCCTTATCATGAATCCTCCACTCTTTAATTTCTTGAAATTTTTTTCAAAAAGTTAAAACTTTTTCAATTGGTAAAGCGTCTAATAATTGGTAACAGAAGTTAACCCAAAGGAGAATTGATAAATATGAAAAAACCTGCTAAAAAAACATGGCTATTAGCTTCAGCATTAACACTTGGGATGGCTGTTTTAACACCGCTTCAAGCTGGTGCAACAGCTGTTGAAACAACAAATAGTGTAACAATTCAAATAGAACAAAAAATAACAGGTACCATTAAATATTTTGATGGCGGCAGCATTACCCTTAAAGGAACAGATGGAAAGAACTATTACATTGGTTTGCACAAGTTCTCTGATAAGCAAATCGAGCAATTAAAGCTAGCGGAGGGGCAGGAAATTTTAGTTGAGGGTAGTCTTGTGAAAGATTACTCAGATTTCTATACCTTTGACGTGTATAAAAAAAGCTTACCTAAAGAAGTAACAAAAGAAGAATTAGTCCAACTAGAAAAACTTTTTTCTGACATGAAAAAGGCTGAAAAAGAAGAGAATTACGAAGAAATGGAAAGAATCTATGAGGCGATGGATAACATCACAAGACCTTATGAATTAGCAAATTGGCAGCCTGAGCCATTTGAAGAGTTTATCAATGAAGCTGCATTCGCTGAGAAAAATATCGTTATCAAAGCGCAAGATAAAGAACAGCTGAAAACACTTTATAGTAACTGGATTAAGTATGTAAAAGAAAATAAAACGGATGAGGCATCAGAAAACATTGATAAAATTTTTACAATTCTTGAACCTTATTACCAAGAATTATATCCACCATTAACTTTTGAAGAGTACATGGCAGATATGAACGTAGATGTAACAAAAGAGGAACTTGCAAAACTTAAAACGCTCTATGAAGAGGCACAAAAAGCTGAAAAAGATAAAGATGAAGAGTTGGCCATGAAGAAATGGGATCAATTCTATGAAATACTTCGCCCACACTTTAAACCTGTTCCCTTCGAGGAATATATGACAGATATCGAATTCAGCATTAGTAATGCGGATTACGCAAAATTAAAACAACACTATGAAGAAGCAGTTGCCCTTGAACAAAAGGGTGAAGATGATAAAGCAGGCGAGCAATGGGAAGCCTTCTACAAAATTTTAGATCCTTACTACGAAGCGAATAGAGAAATTCTCATCTCAGCATCTAAATTAACATTTAACGGCCAAGATTTTATTCCAGAGCCAGAACAAACTAAATAAAATTTCAAGGGCCCTCCTATTGGTTTTAGGAGTGGCCCTTTTTGAAGTGACAATTTTGTCATGTTATCCCTGAAATAGTCATGTTAATCGATGGTTTACCCTTATTTTTCTTGTTACAGTAAATCATGGTCACGAGCACATTACGATCTAAGGAGAAAAACAACATGACATTATTAACGAAGAAAACGGTGATGTTGATGGTAATGTTAGTATTTTTTACTTTCACACCCGAATTTGGACACGCAGCATCAAATGATACAATTAGTAAAATTGATCAGTTTATTGAGGAGCAGCAAACCATTAGTAAAATCCCAGGAATTTCAGTAATTATTGTTGATAAAGGGAAAACCGTCTATCAAAGGGGCTTTGGCTTTGCAGATACAAAAACAAAAACGCCTGTTACATCTAGTACCCTTTTTGAGCTAGGCTCGACGTCTAAAGCATTTACAGGCCTCGCTATTTTACAATTAGAAAAGCAAGGTTTGTTAAAACGATCAGATGATGTCCGAAAGTATATCCCTTGGTTATCATTAACCTATAAAGGCGAAAATCAGGCTGTGACAATACAGCAGCTATTGTCTCATACTAGCGGAATTCCCTCAAATTCCATTACTCGAATCCCAGAAAGCACAGCTGATAATGCCCTTGAATTAACAGTTAAAACACTGCTGGATCAATCTCTAAATCGTCAACCAGGTAGTTCTTTTGAATATGCAACCATCAACTATGATGTCTTAGGACTCGTCATTGAACAAGTGGCAAAACAGCCATTCGATCAGTATATTCAACAGAAAATTTTACAACCTGTTGGTATGAATCAATCTTTTGTAGGGATTCACCAAGTACATTCCAAACATATGGCTTCTGGCTATAAAATAGGTCTAATGAGAGAGCAGCGATACATACCACCTATCTATCGTGGCAATATCCCTGCTGGTTATCTGATCAGTAACGCTAATGATATAGCCAGATGGTTAAAATTACAGGTAGGAAACAGTGATATCTACTCAATCAGTAACAATTTAATTCAAGAATCCCATACTCCAGATCTAACAGTGGAGCCTTTTGATACGAATACTTACTATGCAAACGGTTGGGCCGTTGTGAAAAAGGACACAAAGTCATATATCTACCATGCTGGTGAGAATCCAACCTTTTCCTCATATTTCATTATGCAACCTGACGAACAAATTGGCGTGGCTATTTTAGCCAATATGAATACAAGCTCTACAACAGCGATTGGACAAGGTGTCATGGATTTATGGGAGGGCAAAACGATTGACATGCAACATATCAGCAGCTATCAAAAGCTAGATAAAATTGTGACAATCATCTGTGCTATCATCATCGCAATCAGCATTATTTTCTGTTATCTATTCGTTCAGAATATACGCAACCTCTATAAAAAACAACGTAGTATGGCAAAGCTAAATTACAAAAAAATATTGTTATTATCTGCCCATACTATACTTGTGGCGACAATGCTGACAGCAATATTTATCACACCTAACACAGTACTTGGCGGCTTAAATTGGACATTTATTAACGTATGGGCACCAACTTCTATTACATTCCTGTTGTATAGCTCCATTTCGGCCAGTCTTCTATATTTATTATTAGGCTTTATGATTATTGGTACTAAAAGGAAGAATTAAAATTTAATAGCTTAAAAGATATACAATTAATAGCCTTATCTTGATTGAATACTGCGTGAGATGAGCTAATGGTAAAGATGCTAACCTGTATAATTCATTGAAACTACATCAATGAATTGATTCCTTCAGCCTTTGGAAAGAAGTTGTAGGAACAGACCATATCATTTTAGAGAAATATTAATACTTGGGAGCGGAACAAGCTCTTTCCGCTCTAATGTTTTTTCGTCAACAATTCTTATAGTTGGTGTAATGATTAGCGTTCGAATATCAGAATCAGGTATAAAAACCTCAACATAACCATTTACTCGCCCAGAACCGCTTTTAATAGTTGTTGCTCCTACTTTTTCATATACATTTCCAAGATTATCTTCTATGTCTACCATTAAAAATTCTGTCTCCCAGTCAAGATTTCCCTCAAAATAAAGAGTGGTTATATATTTTCCCTCTGTTATTTGATTATATAATAGCTGGTATTGATCATTACCAAATGGTATATTTACTTTTCTTGAATAGGCTTGGGTTGGTGTAAGTTCTAATTGAAAGTCCCAATCTCCTTCTACTAGAGTCGTATTTTTCATACCTATAAAATCTTTGGGACGCCAATGTACATTTATCGTTTCATCAATTACTTTGTCTGAAATTCTCGCCGTAAACATACCAATCCAAGTAGCATCATTCTTTTTAATGATTTGATGACTAAGTACGTCTAACTTGTTTCCGTTGACTTCTAAATCACCCTTCCAAAATAGAGGGGGATCATCTATCGATTCTTCATGTTTCATTTCATAACTAACCGATACAACAGTTCCATCGAAAAAAGCCTCAGCTACTTCAATGGAGGTTCCGTTACTTTCGTCTTTTTGATTGATGATTGATGCATGATCACTAAATACTTGTAATTGGGGATTATCATTGCTATTTAATAGTTGCTGTACAATTGGTACTCGATTAGCCACTACAGGTAGCCAAATGCTACTACTAGTAAAAATGAATGTGAGCATGGCGACTATACTAACCCATTTCCATTTTTTAAATACATACTTCTTGTTTGAAGATGACCGTAAAACACTTTTTTCAATATTAAACTTTTCCCAATCAGATAATTCAACTGGTTCAATCTCTTCAACATCTATTCCGATAAAATCCTTTTCGTTCATTTAGATACCTCCCAGCTCTTCTGTTAACTTTAACTTACCTCGATATAAACGATTTTCAACAGCTGATTTAGATAGACCAAATATCTCTGCGATTTCTCCGTTGGAATATCCTAAGTAGTATTTCAATAGAAAAATTTCCTGATCGTTTTTACTTAAATTTAAAATACTGATAAACAGTTGCTCTTTTTGTACTCTTTGTTCTACAATTCTCTCTGGAAGATCCTTGCTATTTGAAATTGATGAAAGTAACTCGACTGTTTTAGGCTTATTTTGAAGACTTCTATATGTATCAATCGCTTTATATTTTGCGATAACACCAATCCATTTTTTAAAATCAATCTCATCGCCAGTAAATTGAATACTCTTTTGCCAAATGGTTAGAAATACATCGTTGATACATTCTTCAATAGCTGTTTGATTGGGCTGTAACACTTTCACTACTATGGCTTTAACATAACCTCCATATTTGTTAATCACTTCTCTTAAAGCTTGTTCTTCCTTTTTTTGTAGCTGATTAATTAATGAATACACGAAGTTAGAAAACCTCCTTTCTTCTCTACAAGTAATAACGAGCGAATGAAAAAAAACTCTCACATTATTTAATAAAAAAATAAATGATTCCTTTCCACAACAGATTGTAGTTAAAAATAGAAACGGATTAACATAGACTTACTGTTTCAAACCTGTTCCACCATCATTCATCAAAAAATTGACAATAATGATGGAGTGGATTGACAACTAACCTTTAGTTTCATTCATATCAAGTGTTTAGTGATACGCATCCTTCACCCAAGATCCCTTTTAAAATTACGTAAATACGATTCATTAGACGAATACCCTTTTCTCTTTCAACGGCATTCATACAATAAACTGAAAGAAAGGAGAGATCTTGATGGGATACTTTGGAAATATGGGTAATTTCAATTGTTGTTATGGAGGCTATGGTAACGACTATAGCGGGGGTTATAACATGAGTTGTGGTATGGACTATGGCGGTAAAAATAATAGTTCAACATTCGTTTTAATCGTTGTGCTATTCATTCTTCTCATTATTGTCGGAGCAGCTTTCGTCCAAAAAGAATATTAATATTTATTGAAAAACATGAAAAAGGGATGATCTTCATTATTGGGAGCGAATAATAATGTCGATACATCATAGCAAAAAGGGTCACTCCCAGTCTAGTGGCCCTTTTTAAATCTGTATACCCTTTGCCTTATTCAATTTTATATTTTCCATTTCCCCATTTTTGGTAATACACATCACTAAAGAAATATAATAAGCCAACATTTTTACTCCCAGTTACGCCCCATATCTGCTTTTACATCATAAAATTTTTAAAAAATGAAACCAACTAAAGCCATGAATCGTAAACTTATTTAAGAAAGCCAGCACTTTTTTTGTAAAAGGGGTCGAGTAATGTGAAGAAGTGGTTGCAAGAAAGGAAAAACACAAGAAGAAGAGAGAAGAGACGTAATGATCAATATTCTTTAATTGACTTATTTCTTGACGTACTTGGTTGGATACCAGAACTGCTTTTCCTCCCATTTAGAATCATTTATTGGTTGTTGAGAGGGGTTGGAAGGTTTATTGGAGAAGGTTTTAATTAAAAGCTACTCAAAAGGAAATCATTTGAGTTTTTGAACCAATACGATTGAGGCAAGGGAAAATTTTGTGGAGCATTCAAAAGGGATAAAGTCATTTAGTTGAGGCGCTGACCCTATCCCTCTATAAGTGGCATTCTCCTTTAAAGTAGATTAATTAGAGATAAATGGTGCTTTTTGTACATACTTTTGATTTTCTATTTGGTTAATGATGAATGTAGCTATATCCCGATTTGTTATCTTTGTACCTGGCATATCTCTAAGATTTTCCTTTATGAACCCTACTTCATTTCCCTCTACTATAAATGGAAGTCTAATTAGTGTCCATTTGATTACTTGATTATGGCTAAGTAGATGCCATTCTTTTTTCTTATCCATCATCATTTTCGAATAAATAATTTCAAATATCTTTGCACCTATTCTATTTATAATACTCTTTGTATCTCCAGCAATGGTTAGAGATCCACCCGTTACCCCAATATAACGATCCATATGTAAATCAGACATGACTCCCAATATATTTTCCGTTACTTTACTATAAATTGGTTTTTCTTTCATTGGTTGACCAAAAGTATTGATAACGATTTGACAATCTTTTAATAGCTTTTGAAGATCCTCGATCTTTTGTACATTTCCTTCTATTACCTCAATCCTACTGTCTCTGAAAACTAACTTTTCTGGGTTTCTAACAAGCATACGTACGTGATATCCTTTCTCTAATGCTTTAAAAGCAATGTAACGCCCCGCTTTACCTGTTCCCCCAATAATTGCAATCTTTTTATAAACGTCCATGATGCCCTCCTGATTATCCTAATAATATGTATACGGGAAAATCATGGTTTAGATTCAATTATTCACGTCTCTTAATCAAATGAGATAAAGGAATAGTAATTTTGTTCATTCTAGCTAGAGCTTTTGTCTATACAAAAGAAAAAGAACCACTCCCTTAAAAGAAAATGGCACTTTCAACGCCTCATCGTACTTACTTGATAATACGCTTTTTAGGTGTATTCAACTTAACTCTTGTGTAAAAATATAGATCAGTGGTTTATATTATTTACTAAGTCTTTATTATAGGCAATCCACTTCTCCATTTCTCTCTCGACAGCTCGATTTTGCCATTCAAACCAAATACCTGTACATTCACTACAGTGACTATCGACACCCTTTTTTTCATGTGTATCTTTACATGTAAACACAGTCTTTTTACGACAACTATAACAGTAAATGACTATGTCTTTATAAAATTCCATCCCGATCAACTCCTCAAATTTACACCTATTTCTTTCCTTTTTTCATCTATATTATTCTTTATAAAGAAATAAGTAAGGATGATGAGTACCATCATGTTTGTTCCTCTCCTTACTAATAAAAGCGATTCAAACCCTGACTATTAGGATTTGAATCGCTTTTTCAGTTAGTCCAATTTTCTATTTGAACCTTAAGGAGAATATAAAATCTTGGTATTGCCATACTTATTCAAAATGACCAATAAAAAAGCAATTCAAGGTAATGGTATGATATCCTATAGACTTTGATATCGTACACAATTCCTTGAACTGCCTTAAATTATTTAGACTCTACATTCTCATCAGGAGAGTAATTATATTGAGAAGGATCAACTGGCGTATAACCTGTTGGCGTATAGAACCTCAATAAGTCACCATTTACGACTCTATCAGATAACGCCAATTTATGATCTACTTCATTTTTAATCGTCTTTGCTTCCTCTAATTGACTCTCGTCTAATGGTAAGCCTGTTTTATTATCATAATATTTTTCATTAATTGAATAAATAGTAGGACTGACAAAATCGCCATTTCTAAATGGAACAATTTCATCATGCTCTTCTGATAATAAGTCTGAACCAAATTGAACAAATTGTTGTGAATCAATTCCTAGTAAATGCAATAACGTTGGCAGTAGGTCTGTTTGGCCACCATAGCTATGGTTGGTACCACCTTGTATGCCTGGAACATGTATAAATAATGGTACACGTTGTAAATTAGCACTTTCATATGGTGTAATCTCTTTTCCAATGACTTGTTCCATCGCTTTATTATGATTATCGGAAATACCGTAATGGTCACCATAAAGCACAATCATTGAATGATCATATAAACCTGATTCTTTTAATTGCTGGAAGACCTGTTGAATTGCTTCGTCTGCATAACGCGCTGTTTGGAAATAATTATCAACGCTTGCATCTCCCGTATTGGCTTTATCAATTGTCACTAAATCTTGATTCATTTTGTATGGATAGTGATTTCCTACCGTAATTAATTTTGTATAAAAAGGTTGTGGTAAGGAGCTTAAAAGACTTTGAGATTGTTCAAAGAATGGTTTATCTAACAAACCATATTCAGCCATGTCCTCGGAAGTACCTGTGTTATAGTAACTAGCATCAAAGAATTTGTCGAATCCAAATGATTTATAAATCACATTTCTATTCCAAAAGCTTCCGTTATTACCATGGAATACAGCTGATGTATAACCATAATCTTTTAAAATACTTGGAGCTGCCTGATACGTATTTTGTGCTTTAGTAATATAAGCTGATCCTTGAGGTAACCCAAATAAAGAGTTTTCAAGCATAAATTCTGCATCAGACGTTTTCCCTTGACCTGTTTGATGGAAGAAATTATCAAAATACAATGTATTCTTATCTTTTGCTAATGAATTTAAAAATGGTGTTACTTCTTCACCGTTTAATTTATAGTCGATTAAAAAGTTTTGGAATGATTCTAAATGTAAATAGATAACATTCATTCCCTTAGCTGCACCAAAATATTGGGCATTCGGCTTGGCATAGTTTGATTTTGTATAGTTAATTACTTCTGTAATATCACTACTATCAGCCAAAGCTCTCTGAGAAGATGCTTTCATCGTTTCAACTGAGTCATAAATCGTATAGTTATACATTCCTAGATATTTCACAATATAGTTTCTATCAAACCCACGTGTTAAAAGTTGAGGACGATTAGATTCAGCTAGTCCTAAATTAAGGACTGATACCGCTAATGCAAAGGCAATGATTGCCATTCCTTTTTTATAGCCAAAACGCTTCGTATCTTTTAGGATTTTTTTAGAGAATAGTAGAAAAAGCATAACAAATACATCCACAAAGAATAAGATATCATAAGGTTTTAGCAAAGAAAGAACACTGCCGCCTAAATCCCCAAAGTTCTGCGTTTGGGAAAGTGTAGGTAATGTAATGAAATCACTAAAGAATCGGTAATAAACAATGTTGGCATATAAGACAATAGACATCAATGTGTAAACTACAACGAGTGATGTGTATTTTCTTTTTCCTTTAAATATAAATGAAAATCCTAGAAATAGCATTGCTGAGCCTAGTGGATTTATTAGTAAAAGGAATTGTTGAATGATTCCTTCTACACCTAAGTCAAATTGTGATAGTTGAGAGATGTATGTTTTAATCCATAACATTAATACTGCTACTATATAAATTCCTAAAAAGTTTTGTAATAGGTTATCTTTTTTATTTACTAGATTTTTCATTTTTGCACCTACCTTTTACTGATTAAATTAAAATCTAGATATATATACTGATAAGTACTGTATTGCACTTTATAAAATGTTACGTTACAATAGCTTTTTTTGCGACCAATGTATAGTACTCCCCATTTAAAATTCTGTCAAGTTGTTAGCTATTCTTCATATAAATATTTCTAATTAACCTAAATATTGTTCAAAAAATACCCAGTAAACATGAGTTTTTAACTAAAATTTACTGGGTATTATAAGCCATAATTAACCTTTATGAAATCTGCCCCGCAATTTTTCTCATTTGGCATCAAAAAATCTTCCATTCAAATGAATTGGAAGATTTTCTGGAACACTATTTAGACTAATAAACAAGATTCTATGACATCGTTTTCTAGCATTTATACATTTCTATAGAATCTTTCTATTTAGACGCTTCAATATTTATTTGAGCACTTACTGAATCTTTCAATGATGAAGAAAGACCTCGTCTGATTAAATTTGCAGAAACAGGCGCTCTCCCCATCTCCCTTGCCCAAATTGATAATTGTCCTATATGATGAATTTCATGTGCAATGGTATGACGAATTATTTCACCCCATGTATGTGTCTCCATACTACCATCGTCTAATGGAATATGAAGTATACGCTCTTCCATACTGTCATCCCATTGGTTTACAAAGCTTTCTACTTCTAAATAAAATGCAGCTTCCAATTTACGAACCTTTTCCAAGCTACTATATTCATCAAAGCTCTCCTGAAAATCAGTTTTCCCTTGCATTAGACGAATCCAACTCCATTCAACATCAATGATATGGAAAAGTGTGTGTAGTATACTGCCCATTCCACCAGTTCGGTTTTGCAAAAGTTCTTCATCAGTCAACTCTTCACACCAACGAAACCAGTCTTCCCTAACTAGCCAATTATATTTAAAAAATGTTTGCAAAAAAGCACCTCCGTAGTTGTTGAATATTATAACTCACAATTTCTTCATATAAAGTGAGGATTCCTTCTTTGCTCTTTTCACATATCTAAATAAGCACTAAAAGTAACATAAGTATAGCAACATTTCTAAGGTCAAAGTCTAGTAATCACCACTTCTGGTTACTATTATGAATTTTTCTATAAACGTAATCTGCGTTATCTAAGTTTTTCCAGCTACTAATAAAATTTAGTATTAGCATAAAAATTCCAAATAAAATAAATGCCACCATATATTTACCTATGAAAAATAAAACAAACGTTGCAACCAAAAGTAATATCATTAAAATTATTACAAGGATTTGTAATTTCCCCTTCTTCTTCTCATCCATCTGTTCAACCTCCAATGAAAGCGCCAGTACTTTTCTAAAATGTTTCCCTTGGTTTATTTTACCATAATATATGTAAATGCTCCATAATTAACCTTATCGAATTCATTTTTTTCTAAATAATCAATTAATTAATATAACATCCCAACATCAGAATTTCCCTAACAGATTTCCCTTACATAATCTAGGGGTGATCTGAAATTTTAAGGATGAAATAGAAATAAACAAGGGATATTTTATAGGATAAGTTAAATAATATCTTGAGGAGGTGTTGACATGAAACGCGATAAAAAAAATACAGAGTTTGCAACAGACGAGCCAACAAAACAATCATTTGCTAGTGGAGCAGACCCAAAAAAACCTAATGGGCGCAAAGAATCTACTGAAGCCCCACGCCCACAACGAGAAGAAGACCTTATTATGGATGAGAAAAAAGGTAAGTCAACTTCTTTATAATATAAGACAAATTAGTATTTTATTTATTTTGACCACTCTATCAAAGGTGGTCTTTTTTAATTTTCTCCACACCATGTAACCCTATATAAAGATTGAGACCACCCATCATGGAGTGGTCTTTATTAGTTTCTTTAAAGGGCTCTGAAAACTTTAAAATCCACTATGTTGCACCTGGTGATAAAGACCACCCCTATATATTTCCACCAACTTTTGTTCCCATGAATATATTTTGTGGTATATGGCATTAGTAGATAAACTGAAAAATAACACTATTGTCTATTTATCCGTTTGCTATAAAGTAAAAATTTTACATAAAAGAAATTATATATAGTGTTTATAGTTGTACTCTCCCCTTATTACTTAGCCATATAATCCCCTTCTTCACCTCTATATCCATTTGATAAGCCCATTAGAAAGCTTTGTTTTACCAATGATAATTTTTCATTTTTTTTAAAGTGTAAAGAAAGTATTCCCAATTTTCTAATGTTGAAGGGATACTTAAATGTTCATTCGGCGTATGCACATAAAATATATCAGGACCAATAGAAATAGCATCTAAGTCTGGAATTTTATCTACTAAAATACCACATTCTATCCCGGCATGTACCGCAATGATTTCAATATCTGTACCATATTTTTCTTTATAAGCTTCTTCAAATAAGTTTCTAAGTTTTGATTCAGCACGATATGGCCATTCTGGATAATCTGAATCCGTAGACAAATCACCGCCAAGCATACCAGTGATTATCTGTGCCTGATTAATTATTGAGTCCTTTAGGCTTTTAATAGAACTTCTTGTTTCACTTTCATACTTTATCACTGTGTCGTATGTATTAACGACTCCTAAATTTGTTGAACTCTCAACTAGACCTTCAACTTCCATACTTCTACTTTGAACACCATTTGGTATTAACATGAGAGCAGCAATAGCTTTCTCCTTTGTTGTTTTTGAAAAAACTTTTCCCACATTAGTTTCAATCGGTTCAAGTATGATATTTATTTCTGGATCGGAAATACGTAATTCATTTTTTAGTATTCTATTCCACATTTCTATTTTTACAAAGAATTTTTCAACTATATCTGGATGAAGTTGTATCATGACTTGTGCTTCACGGGGAATGGAGTTTACTTTTACGCCCCCATTAATTTCTTGTATAAAGTAAGAAAATTCATTTGATAGATCATATAGGACTCTCCCTAATAATTTAACGGCATTGCCTCTTCCTTTATCAATAGATATACCAGAATGTCCTCCCTGTAGCCCACAAATACTCAAATTGTACGTTACAGCATTTTCCGGAGAATTGTCCCAAACAATAGGGATTTTTTGAGTAACAATAACTCCACCTGCACTACTAACTAACAACTTTCTATCTTCCTCAGAATCAACATTAATTAGCAATTTACCTTCAAGATGAACTGGGTCGACTGCATGGGCTCCTCTCATAGTTGTTTCTTCTTCCGTCGTAATAAGTACTTCAAGAGAAGGATGAGGAATGTTAGAAGAATCCAACAAAGCCAGGGAATAAGCGACGGCAACCCCATTATCCGCACCTAAAGTAGTATCTGTAGCATATAGCATTTCCCCCACAATTCTTAATTGTAAAGGATCTTTATTAAAATCATGATTGTTGCCTTTGTTTTTTTCACAAACCATATCCATGTGCCCTTGAATAATTACAGTCGGTACGTTTTCATATCCGGGTGTAGCAGGTTTTTTAATAATTACATTTAATGCTGCATCTTGTATAACTTCAAGATTACGTTCTCTTGCAAAACGAACTAGGTAGTCGCTGATCTCTTTTTCATTTGACGAACCACGGGGGATATTAGATATCTCCGCAAAATAATGAAACACAGGATGTTTCGTTAATTCTTTCAAGCTATTATACATTTTACTCACACCCTTTTCGTTTTTTATGGTCCAAAGTTAATTACTACTGCGATAATCACAAATAATATTTCTAAAGTAAATATAAATAGGAAAAGTGGCCATAAAAATTTATACCAACGATCCATAGGAATACATGCAATTCCACATATTACAGCAACCGAATTTGGCCATATCATATTGGCGAATCCATCTCCCAACTGAAAAGCTAAAACTGCAATCTGTCTATTTACTTCAAGCACATCCGCCAGTGGGACCATAATAGGCATAGATGTCACTGCCTGAGCACTTGCCGAATACAAAAAGAAATTCAATATTGTTTGTAAAACCAACATAGCCGATGCTGCAATATGAGGGGATACTCCATCTATTGTTGATGCAGTATAATGAACAATTGAATCAATTATACGGCCATTTTCTAAAACGACTAAAACAGCATTAGCCATACCGATAATTAAGACACCAAAAGTTGCATTTTTACAAGCTTCAATAAAAACTTCGGATATTTGACTAAAATTCATTTTGTTTACTAATCCAATGACTATCATCGCGATGATTAAAACCCCTGCCAGTTCCTTAAGATACCATTGATATTTAGCTGTTCCAAATACAAGCGTACAAATTGTAAGTGCAAATAAAATGATGCTAATCTTATGTCGAGTTGTAAATTCCAAATTTACAAGGTTGTTTGAACTTACATTTGATAGAAAAGAAAAATTAACATCTTTCACAACACTCTTCTCAGGGTTTGCCTTTATCTTTCTAGCATAACGCATTACATAGGTAATAGATAATGTCATGAAACATATAAAAATAATCATACGAAAACCGATACCAGAGAACATGGGAACATCAGCAATACTTTGGGCAATTCCAATAGTAAATGGATTGGTCAAAGCTGCTGCGAATCCGGTAGCTACACCTATATAGACAACCGCCAGACCAACAATTGCATCATAGCCAAGTGCTATCATAATTCCCATCATTAGAGGTATATACCCATAGCTTTCTTCATACATACCAAAAGTAGCTCCCATGAGGCCAAACATAACCATGAATACAGGTATAATTAGTATCTCTTTTCCCTTCGTCTTTCGAACAAGTGCTCCAACTCCACTATTGAAAGCACCAGTTTTCGTAAGCATAAATATAAAGCCATACGAAAAAAAGACATAGAAAATAATTTCTGATCCCCGTAACATCCCTTCGTACATACTAGTAGTTATATCAAAAATACCGACTGGAGATTGCTCAACATGCTGATATGATCCTGGAACCACAACTTGTCTTTGTGTAACTGGATCATCCACTCGCTTAAATTCACCAGCTGGTATAATGTATGTTAATAAAGAAACTACGATAAGAATGATACCCATAATGACATAACTATGAGGCATCGAGATTTTGAATTTTTTCTTATTTGATTTCTGAGACTTAACCCCCGATAAACTTACTTCACTTTTCTCCATACTTTTCCCCCAATAATTAAAACTTTTCTATATAATTGTTCATAAATAGTAAAAGACTGTATTAATGTGTAAATAAAAGAACATCCAAACTGGATAGAAAACTTTTCAGTAAAAAGTGTTTATATGCACTTCGCAAATTGTTCAATGTTCATTTCTTGTAATATATACCTCCAAATATTATGTAAAAAATTTATAACATAGCTAAATGGAGGCTAGAAGGGGATTAAACACTTTCAAAACAACGATTCTTTGCTCATGAAAGGAAAGAATATTAATCCTCTTTTGAAGAATGGTCAATTTTCATATTATAAAGAACGATCGTTGTGATAATCGCACTAAAAATAATATAAAAAGAAGGTGCTATACTCATATTTGTTTTTTGAATTAGATAAGTCGAAATAAATGGTGCAGTTCCTCCAAAACAAGCAACAGCTACGTTATAACTAAAAGAAAGTGTACTATGTCGAACTTTCACTGGAAAAATCTCTACAACAGTAGCAACACCAGGTCCTGAATAAATGGCAATTAAAAGAGCATAGATAATCATAGCAATAACAATCAAAACTGAGTTTCCTGAAGCAATCATTTGGAAAAGAGGATAAATTAAAATCCCTAGTGATATCGATGACGTTAAGAGCAGTGGCTTGCGACCCACTCGGTCAGAAATATATCCGAAAATCGGTACAAAAAATAAAATGATTAAAGGTGCGATAATTTTCGCAATTAAAGACACATTATTTGGTAATCCGAGAACTCCAGTTAAATAAGAGGGAATAAAAGTTAGTAACCCATAATATGATACCGTCCAAAAGATCGTAAAGCCAATCCCTGTTAGCATATGTTTTTTGTACTTTCTGAATAGTACAAAAATATTTTCTATAGATTTAACTTCGTTTTGTTTCGCTTGCTCAAACTGTGTAGATTCGCTCGCATTACGACGAATATAAAGTCCAGCTATTCCAAGCACTCCCGAAAGAATGAAGGGAATTCTCCATCCCCATGCTTCTAACATTGGAGCAGGCATTGTTGTCGTTAATATGACAAATAAAATAACCCCACTTAATGAACCGATTGAAACACTTACTTCTTGGAAACTACCCCAAAATCCGCGAGATTGTTTATTTGCTGATTCAACTATATAAGAGGCTGCTGCACCATATTCTCCACCAGCAGAAAAGCCTTGAGATAGTCTTGCGAATAAGAGTAAAATTGGAGCCCAAATACCGATTACTTCATGACTTGGAATCACACCCATTAAAAATGTCGCGAAAGTCATTATAAATATCGTTAAAGAAAGAGCTTTTTTCCTTCCCACTTTATCACCGTAACGTCCAATCACAAGTGCACCAACTGGTCGCATTAAAAATCCAACAGCAAATGTTGCGAACGTTTGCAAAAGACTGGATAATGAATCATCTGTTATAAAAACATTAGCTGCAATAAAAGTTGCAAAATAAGCATAAATACTATAGTCAAACCATTCAACGATATTCCCAATACTTCCAGCGAAAACTGATTTACGAATTTCCCTATTATTTTTCATAGTTGTAGTGATAATAAGAAAAACCCCATTTCTTTAGGTTTATTGTGAAGAGACATTGAAATTTTTTGAAGAGATTGATTAATTGATAAAATGAATACGTTATCATTTTAAAGATTGCTTAATGGAATTAATAATCCATTAAGCAATCGTTCACTGTTTTACCGTTTTTTAGAACTTTTTTCTTTTTTGACAATACACTTAAATCATCTAGTGGATTACTTGGTAATATAAGAAGGTCTGCTTTCCTTCCTACTGCTATTACACCTCGGTCTTTAAGATCAAGACACTCTGCAGCTACCCTTGTAGAAGCTTGAATCACTTGCATTGGTGTCATTCCGACATCCTCCATAAAAAGCAATTCATCAAAGTAAGCGTCAGGTCCAGTTACTGAAGATCCCGCATCCGTACCAGTAACTATTTTCACACCGAGGTCAATTGCAATTTTCATCATACTGCGATGTGGATCTAACACTTTTTCTGATTTAATTCGAACCCATTCCGGGACACGTTCATCATATGCTAGACGTTTGTATACTTCCAAAGTCGGGATTAAATAAGTTCCTTGTTCTTTCATTTGACGTAAAGCTACTTCATTTGCGTAAATACCATGTTCAATCGTATCTATTTTAACTTCTAAGCAAGTTAGAATTCCTTCTAGTCCCCCTGTATGGGCAGCAACTTTTCTATTACGTTTTTTTGCTTCTTCGACAACAGCTTGCAACTCAGATTTCGTTAACTGAGATGAACCTGGTTCTTCTCCAAAAGTTGTCATTCCACCGGTTGCCATTACCTTTATAAAATCAGCGCCATCTTTAAACAATTGTCTTGTTGCTTTTCTTGCTTCATGTGGACCGTCAATTTCTTTACAAATATGATACACATGTCCACCAGTCATTGATAAAGCTTCACCACAACAAATAATCGTTGGTCCCAAAAGCAATCCTTGATTAATCGTATTACGTAATTCAATTATTGTTCTGTGGATCGAGCCAACATCACGAACTGATGTAATTCCTAATGATAATGTTCTTAACGCATTGCGATAAGCTTTTAAAGCAATAAAACTATCATCTTGGTCATGCATAATAAATTCATCTTCTGCACTTCCATTCCAAATTAAATGAACATGTGCATCTATCAATCCTGGCATTACATACTGAGTTGAGCAATCTATGACGATATCATTTTTAGTAGTTTCTACAGGTTCATTTGTCATTTCTATAATTATCTCGTCTTCAATAATAATATTTAAAGATGAAATGACTTCTTTCGATACTCCGTCAATGACATTAGCATGTTTCAAAATTGTTTTCACAAGTATCCTCCTCTAGACTAATCACTTAACTAATTTAAACGTACGTTAACGGAAATCCACTTTATACTTCCAAACATTTGTACTCAGATAGTTGAGGTAATCAATTAATCTGTGAATCTACCATTACACTAAGTTACCAATGGATAGATACTTTGTTTCCAAGTAAGGTTCAATACCTTCAATACCACCTTCTCGTCCAAGACCACTTTCCTTCATTCCCCCAAAAGGACTGTGAGCAGCAGACGGAGCTCCGTCATTCCATCCAATAATTCCGAAATCCAAGTGATCATGTAGGTACATACCAACTCGATAATCATTGGTAAAGAAATACGCTGCTAAACCATACGGTGTGCTATTAGCAATTTCAACAGCTTCTTCGATAGTTTTGAAACTGATAATTGGTGCAATGGGACCAAATGTTTCTTCTTGCATAATAGCCATACTTGCATCGATATTTTTCAATACTGTAGGATATACAAAAAAGGAACTTTGTTCTTTATTCACATCGTATTTGTTTCCTGTTAGCACTTCCGCACCTTTTGCTACCGCATCTTCGACTTGAGCAACAATTTTATTAAAGCCTTTTTCATTGATAATCGGGCCAATATCCACGTTAGTATCCATCCCATTTCCTACTGTCAATTTATTTACTGCTGCAGTTAACTTTTCAGAGAAGGCCTCGATAACGTTCTCATCTACAAGAATACGGTTTGCACAGACACATGTTTGTCCAGCGTTCCTAAATTTAGAAATAATCGTTTGACTGACTGCATAGTCTAAATCAGCATCCTCAACAATAATTAGTGGTGCATGTCCACCAAGTTCCATAGTGAGATGCTTAACTGTTTCTGCACTATTCTTCATTAACACTTTTCCAACAGGGGTTGAACCAGTAAACGTAATTTTGCGTATAAATTCACTATCCGTAAATAACTTCCCAACAACTGGACCTTGACCGTTTACATATTGGATAACATCAGTTGGAATACCAACTTCATGTGCAAGTTCTATCAGTCGCATCGTTGTTAATGGTGTTTCTTCTGCCGGTTTCACAACAAATGAACAACCAGCAGCTAAAGCAGGCGCTGCCTTTCTCGTCATCATAGCCGCAGGGAAATTCCAAGGCGTAATAGCAGCAACCATACCTATTGGTTGACGGCTAACTACGATTCGTTTTGTTTCAGAAGATGCTGGGATTGTTCGTCCGTAAATACGTACAGCTTCTTCCGCATACCAATCAATATAGCTAGTTGCATAATTAATTTCACCAACAGCTTCACTAAGAGGTTTTCCATTCTCTTTCGTAATGATTTCAGCAAGCTCTGCCTTATGTTCTTGGATTTTTCTTGCCCAATCCTTTAATAATCTAGAACGTTCATGTGCATTTACTTTCGCCCATTTCTTAAAACCGGTTTGACCATTTTCCAATATTAACTTAATTTCTTGTTCTGTATGACAACTTATTTCCTTTAATATCTCACCTGTAGCTGGATTCATTATTTTCAATGTTTCCATATCGCGGCACTTCCTTTGTTCGATTTAATTGAAAGCAACTTCCAAGATAGCCAATCCTTTATCAAGCTCTTCATCCGTAATGACAAGTGGAGCTAAGAAACGAATGACATTTCCGTTTAAACCTGCAGACAATAACAACAGCCCATTTGCATTTGCATACTTAACAATTTCAGCTGTTTTCTCTTTATCGGGTACTTTTTCGTTACAATTATTTACGATTTCTACTGCAACCATAGATCCCAAACGACGGATTTCTCCTACGAACGAATGTCGTTCAGCCAGTTCATGCAATTTGGACTCGATTTTTTTCCCCATATCTTCAGATTTAATAAGAAGATTCTCTTCTTCAATAATATCGATGACAGCTAGTGCAGCAGCACACGCAACTGGACTTCCTGCATATGTACCTCCTAATTCACCAGGGGCTGCGGCATTTAATATCTCCGTTCTACCGACAACACCACTTAAAGGTAGTCCTGCCGCTAAAGATTTCGAAACTGTTGTAATATCTGCAGCAATTCCAAAGTGTTCCATTGCAAACATTTTTCCGGTTCTACCAAACCCAGTTTGAATTTCGTCTGCTATAAAAACAATCCCATGCTCTTTGCAGAAAGCACTTACAGCTTCCACAAATTTCTTTGGTGGAATTACAAAGCCACCTTCTCCTTGTACGGGTTCCATTACAACACACGCAACTGTTTCTGGAGCTACTGTCGCAATAAAGAAGTCTTTGAACTCTTGAATTACTCTATCAACATATGCTTCATCCGACATTTCACTTGGTTTGTGATACAGATATGGATAAGGAGCTTGATAAATTTCAGATGGGAAAGGGCCAAATCCAAATTTATAAGGCTTAACCTTACTTGTCATTCCCATTGTCATATTCGTACGTCCGTGGAATCCACGTACAAATGATACAACTGCTTGTCTTCCTGTATACTTTCTAGAAATCTTAACAGCATTCTCAACAGCTTCTGCACCAGAATTGAATAAAATTGCCTGTTTTTCAAAATCCCCTGGTACGAGCTCACATAGTTTTTCCGCTAGATTAATATACCCTTCGTACATCATTACATTAAAACCAGGATGCAAGAATTTTTCAACTTGTGAATTCACTGCAGCAGTCACTTTCGGATGACTATGCCCCACATTCAACGTGCCAATTGCACTCGCAAAGTCTATCCATTTATTCTGATTGACATCCGTGATTGTAGCCCCAAACGCATGGTGTGCTATGTTTAGATTTCCATTACTAACACCTTTAGGTACAAACTTTTTTCTTTTATTCTGTAATTCTTCAGTTAAATTATTTCTTAAATACACAATTATTCTCTCCTTCATTACAAGATACTGTAATTATGCAAATTATCTGATACAATGAAAAGTATCAGAAATCAATATTACAAGGTACCAGATACAGAAAGGAGGAATTAAATGTTTTTTCTAAAATCAGATATAACTGGTAATGATATACATATTTATCAACAAATTTGCATTGGAATAAAAGAACAAATATTATCAGGTGCACTTCTACCTAATGAAAAATTACCATCAAAAAGAAAGTTAGCTGACATGTTGAAAGTTAGCGTTAATTCGGTAACAAATGCATACGAGCAGCTTTTAGCAGAAGGGTATATCTATTCTTTAGAAAGAAAAGGGTATTATGTAGAAAATATAACTAAATTAGTTAAAAAAAATAAAAATATAAACATATTCCCGAAGGATTTAAAAGAAGACTTTAGAAAAGAAGATGGTTGGCTATCCCTCTCACATATGACGTCGGATATCTCGGTTTTCCCTTTTAATGAATGGATGAAATGCCAACGTATAGCTATCCATAATCACCAAAATGATCTTGCAGAAATCGTCCATCCACAGGGGCCTTATTTAGTGCGAAAAACCCTCTCTAGATTGATTGCATTATCTCGCGGTGTGATTTGTGAACCCGAGCAAATTGTCTTTGGTGATAGTACCCAAACCTTAATCAGGAATCTTATTAGCATGCAGGAAGGCAATCCAATAGTTGCTGTAGAAGATCCGGGTTATTCCCGGTTATATACGATGTTAAAAATTATTACGAGCAATGTATTAACTATTGAATTAGATGATAAAGGAATCGATATCGAGAAGGTTGAGTCTTCAGGGGCAAAGTTCCTTTTTGTTACCCCATCACATCAGTTTCCAACTGGTATTATTATGCCCATCTCCAGGCGCATAGAGCTTCTAAATTGGTCTATACAAACACAGAATCGCTATATAGTTGAAGATGATTATGATAGTGAATTTAAGTACAAAACTGATAATATACCTTCATTACAAAGCTTGGACACTAATCAACGTGTCATCTATATCGGTACATTTTCTAAAACGATGTTTCCAGGAGTTCGAATTAGTTATATGGTACTACCACCTAAATTATTGAAAGAATATCGGCAGCAATTTTCAAACTTAATACAAGGTAGTAATTCTCTGGGTCTATTCGCCTTACACTATTTCATCGAACAAGGTTATTACGATCGACATGTTAAAAGAATGAATCTACTTTATGAAATGAAAAGAGATCTGATTATTAAAGAATTATATCTTCGATTTGGTGATGACATTCAAATAAAGGATGTTTCAGCTGGATTACATTTTCTAGCAAGATTTAAAACAATTAAAACCTACGAAGAAATTAAAGCAATGGCAATCCAAAGGAAGCTGGAGATTTATTCAATGAGACGGTTTATGCTGAAAAATAAATACCACATTAAAAATAAAATTGAGCTCATTGTCGGATTCGCAACTATCGATGAAAAAGATATTGTTGATGCTGTGGAGAGGTTGTATCAAATCATTAAAGGATTTTAGTGAATTATAATAAAAAGAGGCGATACTTCGGAAAACTTTTTGGTTATTCGCAAATTGAAACCGTAAAGAAGCAGTACATCGCTACCTATATTGAAAAGCATATCTCAAAACAATTGACGCAGGCGTTGTATATATCATGTACATCTGGTTGAATAAATAGTCTCAATAAAAAGAGCCATCACAAAAATTGTGAAGGCTCTCACTCAGAATTCTAAGTCTGCCCATCTAACTTTTTGCCCTTAGTGCAATAACAGTTACAAAACGACTTAGTAATACTTTTTCTTGTGTAGAAACTTTTCATTTTCTATCCTTTTCTAACATATTCTCAAAAAAAGGAAAAGCGCCTCAAACCCTTTATATTAAAGGATTTGAAGCGCTTTTCATTTGGTTCAAACTTAATCTATCTGAACCTTAAGACGTCCCAGGAGGGATTCGAACCCCCGACCGACGGCTTAGAAGGCCGTTGCTCTATCCTGCTGAGCTACTGAGACATGATGTCATTTCTTATGTATATCATAGGAAGGACAATATTTATTATATGTACTTTATAGCATAATGTCAACATTAATTTTACTATGCAGGCAAGGTTTGCCTCATATTTTTTATCATATGTTGCTACAGCATCCATTATACCATTTCTTCACCCTCTTAACAGGACGGATAGCAAAATATTTGCTACACTATTGGCGATACAAAAGTAGGAGGTTTGTGGATGTTTAAAGATTTAGTCGTTATTGTCACAGGTGGTGCACAAGGGATTGGTAAGGGTATTACGCTTGCATATGCACAACAAGGTGCAAAAGTGGTGATTGCTGATTTGAATGCAGGCTTAGGTCAACAGTTAGAACAGGATATGCTTGCTCAAGGCTACTCTGCATTATTTGTTCCAACGGATGTGACAAAGGAACAGGATATCATTCATTTGATGCAGCAGGCTGTGGAGCATTATGGAACCATTCATATTTTAATTAATAATGCTGGGAAGTTCCAGCATCAATCTCCTTACGAGGTGACGTTTGATGAGTGGCAGGATTTGTTGCAGACGAATTTAACGGGTACCTTTTTCTGTGCCAGAGAGGCTGCAAAAGTGATGCGGCATAATGCAAAGGGTGGTTCCATTGTTTCGCTGGCCTCAACGCGAGCTGAAATGTCAGAGCCTCAAACAGAAGCTTATGCGGCTACAAAGGGTGGTATCATAGCATTAACACATGCTTTAGCGCGATCTTTAGGGCCAGATCAAATTACGGTGAATTGTATTTCACCTGGGTGGATTGAAACAGGTGATTACGAGGCACTACGGCCAATCGATCATGCGCAGCATTTGTCAGGAAGGGTTGGTCTGCCTGAAGATATTGCACAGGCTTGTCTCTATTTAACAAACCCTATGAATAACTTTGTGACAGGTATTAATCTTACAGTTGATGGTGGCATGACGAAGAAAATGATGTATGAGGCGTAATTTTGTGGTCTCTTCTTTTCTTTCTTGTTCTTCATACTCCGAGATTCCTTGGAGTATGCTACTGTAGGAGAAAGAACAAGAA
Source organism: Lysinibacillus sp. G01H (assembly GCF_028872195.1). Classification (NCBI taxonomy): domain Bacteria; kingdom Bacillati; phylum Bacillota; class Bacilli; order Caryophanales; family Bacillaceae; genus Lysinibacillus; species Lysinibacillus sp. G01H. The sequence goes on from NZ_CP118397.1 coordinate 3,301,685, forward strand.
GGAGTGAAGCCTTGTACCCCTATTCAAATGGTTTTTCATTAAGCCAGCTGTATCATGCCCCCTATACGCAGTATACGGCTCCGATTCGTCACTTTTTACAGTCAAATGATTACCGACGCTGTATTAGTAAAGCCGAAGCAGACTTTATGGCTATGAACCGTTTACTTTGGATGGAGCATGTGAATTGGACACGGATGACTATTATAAGCATTGTGTTTAATTTACCTGATTTACCCTTTGTGCAGCAGCGTTTGCTACGCAATGCAACCGATTTAGGGAATTGTTTACGCCCCTTTTACGGTGACTCCGTGGCGGATCGTTATGCAGCTTTAATTAAAGAGCATCTGGTAATTGCGGCTCAATTAGTGACAGCTGCTGCGAAAGGTGACGCTACCACAGCGGAAGCAAAAGAGAGGGAATGGTATCGTAATGCAGATGATATTGCTTTCTTTTTGCATACAATCAATCCATACCTAAGTAGAGAGGCAGTACAAAAAATGTTTTATACGCATTTAGCTTTAACGAAAAATGAAGCTGTCACGATGATACAAAAAGATTATCAGGCAGATGTAGAGGTATTTGATGAAATTGAAGCAGAGGCACTTGCGATGTCAGATATGATTGCCAGCGCCATCGTTATGCAATTTTGCTACCTCTTTTAATGCAAAGATCTTGATGGATTTATGATCATTTTATGCTCTACTGCTGGAGGAAAAACTCTCGCCGTTTTGTTTTTGGCATAATGAGCACGAGGCTGCATGTCCTGAAGTTTCCCCTTCATAAAAGAGGCTAATGTATTGCTTTGAATCGTTACGTTGGCTCGCTTTAATTCCCATGGGGAGTGGTGAATATCAATGCGAAAAAGTGTATCCTTCCATTTCGCCCATGAATGGTAGCGCTCTACAATCCAACGGTCAAAATTAGTATTGGTCTTGTCTCCTATTGTATAAATAACCCTCAATCTTTCGTCACATGCTTTGTAATGGCTTGTGTATGAATAGTGATTCCCTCTTTGTTTTACTAGGATGTTGGAATGGCGATATGGCAAGCTACCTATTGCCGTGATTTTTGATAGGAAATAATTCGTCACATCTAAATGAAAAAAATAGATGCCTTTCATGCCGTTATACTCCACATATGTTCGGACATTCAATTGTAAATAGGTATTCATCCCAGGAAGAGGTGGTAGAAAGCGTAGCCGATGTCGATAAACTTTAAAAAGGACAGCACTAAGCCAAGCATTTTGTTCAAAGAGATCGAGCTTCAGTTCTTTAGGTACATGTTTTTCGAGTTCTTGAGGGGCTATTGGCCAATGTAAAAATAGAACATCTTGCCATGTTTGAGTCATCATCCACATCGTAAAACTCCTTTCTAATCACTAGTTTTTCCTAGAAAGGAGTTCTTCAAACAAACGTCTATTGATCTTGCTCAGCAGACTCTATTTCGACATAACGATAATATAAGTTTCGTAATTCAGATTCTTTATATAAGCCTAAATGACTTTTAAATTGAGGATGAACCATTATTCCATGAGCACGTAATACTTTGACAAACCAACCCTTTGAATACTTATGCACCGACCCTATTCTCCTTTATTTTTATTCATACATAGAATATGCGTTTGAATACGGTAAAGTGCCTTTATACAAATAAAAAACGAGAGAATAAATAGCTCTCGTTTTTACTTATGTGCCACAAAACGTACGATATGGTTGATTCGTCGGTTCTGGTAATGAAGCGTATTCTTGTTGCTCTTTCGTATGAGCATAAGGCTGGGCAAGGACTTTTAGTAAGTTGTTCATCACACTATAATCGCCTCTTTCTACAGCCGCTTCCAAAGCTTCTTCTACCCTGTAGTTACGCGGAATAACAGCTGGATTATGTTGACGCATTAATTGTTGTGACATGTCTTTTGTTTGCTGCTGTCTCGCTAATCGAGCTTGCCATTTGTGATGCCAGTCTTTAAAAGCTGAAGCGTTAAACAATGGGGAATACTCCAATTGCTCAAACGTTAAGGCGATAAATGTATTCGTATAATCAGCTTGATATTGCTGCATAAGCTGAAGAAGCTCTTCAACAAGCTTGATGTCTTCTTGCTCCTCATTAAAAATGCCTAGCTTTGCACGCATTCCTTCCAACCAATTTTCTACATATAATTTCGGATACTGTTGTAGCGTTTCTTGTGCCAGTAGAATGGCTTTTTCTTGATCATCATCAATTAAAGGTAGTAAGGACTCTGCTAAGCGCGTTAGATTCCAGCCAGCGATATTGGGCTGATTTCCATAAGCATAGCGTCCTTGGTGATCAATCGAGCTAAACACAGTCGCAGGATCATAGATGTCCATGAATGCACAAGGACCATAATCAATGGTTTCACCGCTAATGGTCATATTATCGGTGTTCATGACGCCATGGATAAAGCCCACTAACTGCCACTTTGCTATAAGGGAGGCTTGTTTCTTTATGACTTCATTTAACAAATAAAGATAACGATTTTGATTGCCAATATTAGCTGAGTAATGTCGTTCTATTGCATAATCAGCTAAAAGCTGTAGCTCCTCATCTGTCCCCCATTGCGCAGCATATTGAAATGTCCCTACCCGCAAATGACTACTTGCAACTCTTGTGACAATAGCGCCTGGTAGTTCCGTTTCTCGAATAATCATTTCACCTGTAGTGACTACTGCTAGACTACGTGAAGTTGGGATCCCTAGTGCAAACATCGCTTCACTAATAATATATTCTCTTAGCATTGGACCTAATGCGGCTCGCCCGTCCCCACCGCGAGAATAAGGTGTTCTACCTGATCCTTTTAAAGCAATATCATACCGTTCCTTTTGAGGTGTGATTTGCTCCCCATATAATAGAGCCCTACCATCACCTAGCATATTAAAATGACCAAATTGATGCCCTGCGTAAGCCTGTGCAATCGGTTCACCACCTTCTGGAATTGTATTACCAGCTAAAACGGCTAATGCTTCCTCGCTCTTTAAAGCCTGAATGTCTAACCCAAGTGAGGCTGCAACTGATTCATTTAATAAGATCAATTTTGGTGAACGAACAGGATTTAACGATATGTCGGAATAAAAAATACTTGGTAGTTGAACGTAACTATTATTAAAATGCCAGCCAATTGTTTTTTTCATGTTTTCTCCTTTATTGCCTTTACGATTTATTTTTGCTATTTCAGCATGAATCATTCATAGGCAATTTTACCATTATCAGTAGCCCAAATAAAAATCCGCATACTTTACTAGTTATGCGGATTTTCTCTATTATTGTCGGTCAAATGTATATGTAGCCATACATTGATTATCATCTGTCATGCAATCAACTTTAAAAGATGTCGCATTGATTTCCACAACAGCAAAGCTTTTCTCTTTACGACCACGTGGTTTTAATAAGCTTCCTGGATTTAAAAATAGGATATCATCCATCATTTCGGCACCAAGAATATGTGAATGACCAAAGCAAACGATCTGTGCACCTACTTCTTTAGCCCGATAGGATAATGATAAGATGGAATTTTTCACATTGAATAAATGACCGTGTGTCACAAAAATCTTTACATCATGGACAGTGAAAATTTCTTCTTCAGGGAAAGCTTTCTCACGATCACAGTTTCCACGTACTTTTTTCAATCCTTCTAATGCCTCATGTGAATAGGGGAGTTCACTATCTCCACAATGAACCACAATATCTATTTCAGGATAAAAACCTTTAACCTTTTCGATGACATGGCTATCGCCATGTGTATCGCTCATAACAAGCATTTTCATGGATATCACCTCTTATTTGATAAGATTCGGTAATTGCTCCTTTAACTTGCGAATTGCATTGCCTCGGTGAGAAATAGAACCCTTTTCCTCTGGTGAAAGCTCAGCCATCATTCGATCTAAGCTTGGCACGAAAAAGATTGGATCATAGCCAAAGCCGTTCGTTCCACGCTTTTCATGGGCAATGACGCCTTCACATGTACCAAATACCGTTGTTGTTGCGAATTCAGGTCCTGCAATTGCAATACAGCAGCAAAAACGTGCTGTACGTTTGTCATCTTCCACACCTTGTAAATTTTCTAACAGTTTAATCATGTTTGCTTCATCGTCATGGTCACCAGCATAGCGAGCGGAGTACACACCTGGCTCACCATTTAATGCATCTACTGCTAAGCCACTGTCATCTGCAATAACAATGGTACCAAGCTCCTTCGCCAATGCTTCTGCTTTTAAGATGGCATTTTCTTCGAATGTTGTTCCTGTTTCTTCTATTTCCATATCTGGTGCTACTTCAAACATTGTTACGACCTCATAACCAAGTGGTCCAAACAATGCTTCAAAATCTTTTGCTTTTCCTTTATTTTTTGTGGCGATGACTACTTGTTTCATATTATTGATTCCCTCCAACCCTGTGTGCCAGTTCACCAAGCGTTATTTTTTGAAGCTCAACTAATTGTTGTATGCCTTTTTCACCTAATGCTAACAATTCATTTAGTTCTTCACGAGAAAAGGTAGCTTCCTCACCAGTACCCTGTAATTCAACAAATCGTCCTGCGCCTGTCATCACAATATTCATATCAACAGCTGCAGCCACATCTTCTACATAATTTAAATCAAGAATAGCACCTTGTTCTTCAACGATCCCAACACTTGTTGCTGCCAAAAAGTCTGTTACTGGGAATTTTTCAAATGGCTTTTCTTCAGCAAATTTAGCAATGGCCTGTGTCATGGCAACAAATGCTCCCGTAATGGATGCTGTACGAGTACCGCCATCTGCTTGAATGACATCACAGTCAATCCATACAGTACGTTCGCCTAGCGCCTCTAAATCGACTACAGCACGCAATGCACGCCCAATCAAACGCTGAATCTCCATTGTACGACCATTGACTTTCCCACGAGAGGATTCACGTGGTGTACGTTGAGCGGTTGCACGGGGCAACATGGAATACTCGGCAGTGATCCACCCTTTCCCTTGCCCACGTAAAAAACCAGGTACCTTGTCTTCAATCGTTGCGGTGCAAATTACTTTTGTATTACCTACTTGAATTAATACGGAGCCTTCAGGGTGTAATAGATACTCACTATCTAATTTCACAGGTCGTAGCCCATCTGCATTTCTACCATCAAATCTTGTCATATATTTCGTTCCTCCTAAAAACTTTCGCGCCCTCATCTTATCATAATTTATGCCATCAAAAAAGTCCTCGGTGGCTTATGTACAATGCCGAAAACGGCAAAAATCAGCCTAGCCTGTTGCTAAGCTGATTTTTTACTTTAATGTGATACGTTTTATGTCGAGAGTACCTTGCTCTAACCAATTCTCAGCAATCGAACGGAAAATTGGAACAGAACCAGTTGCAAAAAATCTATGAGCAGGCACCGCATTTGCATTTGCTAAAGTGCCATTATACGCTAACATTTCCTGTACATCCTTTGCTGTTTCCTCCGCAGAAGATAAAACATTCACATCTTCTCCGACAACAGCTTCAATTTGTTTTTGTAAAATAGGATAATGTGTACACCCTAAAATAACCGTATCAAATTGTCGATTTTTCAACGGCTTTAAGCCTTCTGCTATTAAATTATTTGCAAAGTCACCTTTATATTCGCCACTTTCTACAAGTGGTACGAATGTGGGACAAGCTAGTGGAATAATATGTGTTGACGTATTGAGTGACAATAAGGCTTCTTCATACGCCCCACTTTTAATTGTTCCTTCTGTTGCAAGCACAACGACTTCATGTCGCTTCGTTTTTTTTACAGCTGCACGTGCGCCAGCATTGATAACACCTAGTACTGGAAAAGGCATATTTCTTTGTAAACTTTCGAGTGCTACTGCAGTCGCTGTATTACAAGCTATAACGAGCATCTTAACATTCATTTTTTCGAGTGCTTTTGCCATTTGCCAAGTAAAATTCCGTACTTCCTGACGACTTCTTGGACCATACGGACACCTTGCTGTATCGCCAATATAATAAATCGTTTCGTTTGGCAATCGCTTCATGATTTCTTTTGCTACGGTTAAACCGCCTACTCCTGAGTCAATAACGCCTATCGGGGCATTCATACTTTCCGCCTCAATCCTGTTTCATGTGTACATGTAGTTTTTCTAAGTAGCTTGATAATTGCGCGACTTCTTGTTCATTAAAACCAACAAGCATCTCTTGCAAATATTGCTGTCTTTTTTCAATAACTTCTTGAATGATACGTTCGCCCTTTTCGAGAAGATGAACGACAACAACACGGCGATCATTTTCATCACGCACACGCTTGACTAATTCATTTTTCTCCATTCGGTCCACTAAATCTGTTGTCGTGCTAAAAGCTAAATATAAACGGTTTGATAATTCGCCAATTGTAATATCACCAAGCTCTTCTAACCACTGTAATGCAACAAATTGTGGCGGCGTAATCGCATAATCGGAAACAATTTCTCTTCCCTTTTGCTTCACGATGGCCGCTATATAGCGTAATTCCTTTTCAACCGTTGCAACGGTTTCAGGTGAGTGCTTTGTTACTTCATCCGACATATAACTATTTCACTCCTAAAAATACGTTGAATAGTTCTATTTTGTCGTTTTTTTCACGAAATAGCAAGTGTCCATTAGTCTAATTTAAATTCTTCCAAGCGTAACAGCTCAATTAACGCCTGAGATCGATTCGTTACACCTAGCTTTTGAATTGTATTGGAAATGTGATTTCGCACTGTTTTTTCACTAATACCAAGCTGCTCTGCAATATCTCTCGTTGTTTTTTCAGCTAATAAAAGCGCAAATATTTCACGTTCTCGGTTTGTTAAAAGAGAACGATGATGAGAGCCATTCATTCAGTTACACCCTCCTCCCCCGCACGTATTGTAACTTATGTTAAGGGGCAGGAAGCGGTGACGGCTATTTGCATGATTATTCCATGTTTCCTTAAAAATTTCGAAAATTACATTGTTACATTCATAAATTTTACGTAAAAAGTAAAACCTACTTTTTCAATGAATTTACATATACTTAATGTTGAACTAGTGAGGCAGAATGGCCAACTGAATGAATTTCGTTTTTTCTTCCTCTGAAATCGGCACACTTTTACCTGTACGAGGATCCATTTGCACAATTGTTCCACGACCAGTGAAACAGATTTCGTCCTTTTGATTTTTTGCTAGATAGTGAATGTCCATCGAAGAATTCCCAACTTGCGCAATTTTTGTATAGATTCGTAGTACGTCATCAAAGAAAACCTGCTTTACATAATCACATTGTAAATCGGCTACAATTGGTATAGATTTCACATTCTCTTCTCCAACTGAGGGCATTGAAATTCCTAAATGTCGGAAGTAATCAATTCTTGCTTGCTCAAAATATGTAAAGCTAATCGTATTGTTCATATGACCATACATGTCTGTTTCTGAAAATCGAACTCGTACCTCACTAAAAAATGAAAAAGCCTTTTCCCACTCTTGAAAATTATCGATATAATTTGCCTTCATGATATACCATCCCCTGTCATGTAATTGCCCGTCTTTTATCAATCGACGGCAAACAAAATGAATACTTATTCATTATAAAAGAAAATGCTATATTATCATAGAAAAAACGCGAATAAACAACTTGATAAATTTCATTTCTATAACTATAAAAAACTCCCTCACACGAAGTGTAAGGGAGTTCGCTTGTCCGATATTAGTCTACGTAGTGGTCAGAACCGAAGAAGTTACGGAACATTTGCACTGTAGTTGCACGGTTTAATGAAGCGATGGATGTTGTTAAAGGAATACCTTTTGGACATGCAGCAACACAGTTTTGAGAGTTACCACAGTTCGCAAGGCCACCGTCACCCATAATCGCATTTAAACGTTCATCTTTAATCATAGCACCAGTTGGGTGAGTGTTGAAAAGACGTACTTGTGATAATGGAGCTGGTCCAATGAATGAAGCCTTTTCAGACACGTTTGGACATGCTTCCATACATACACCACAAGTCATACATTTAGATAGTTCATAAGCCCACTGACGTTTACCTTCTGGCATACGTGGACCTTCACCTAAATCATACGTACCATCGATTGGTACCCATGCTTTAACTTTTTTAAGAGCGTTGAACATACGTTCACGGTCAACTTGTAAGTCACGAATAACAGGGAATGTTTTCATTGGCTCCAATTTAATCGGCTCTGTCAATTGGTCTACTAGTGTAGAACATGATTGGCGTGGACGACCATTGATCACCATTGAACATGCACCACAAACTTCTTCTAAACAGTTCATATCCCATGATACTGGTGATGTGTTTACACCATCTTCAGTAACAGGATTTTTTTGAATTTCCATTAAAATTGAAATTACGTTCATACCATGACGGTAAGGCACTTGGAATTTTTGCCAGTAGCTATTGCCGCCCTGTGTATCTTGACGTAAGATTTCCACTTTGACCATTCTTCCAGTATTAGCTGCGATTTGCATAACTTTTAGTCTCCTTTCGCAGAGTAGTCGCGTTTACGTGGTGGGATTAATGAAACGTCGACTTCTTGGTACGTGATGATTGGATTACCAGTAGCTGGGTCAAACTTCGCCATTGTTGTTTTTAAGAAGTTCTCGTCATCACGGTTAGGGAAATCTGGTTTATAGTGTGCACCACGAGATTCATTACGTAATAGTGCACCTTTTGTCATTACTTTTGCAAGCACTAACATATTTTTAAGCTGACGCGTAAAGTGAGCGCCTTGATTGCTCCATTTTTGCGTATCATTGATGTTGATGTTATTCCAGCGCTCAGTAAGCTCATCAAGTTTTTTCAATGTATCTTCAAGCTGATCATTGTAACGTACTACAGTCATTGTAGCAGTCATCATTTCACCAAGCTCTTTATGCAGTAAGTAAGCGTTTTCTGTGCCTTCCATTTTCATGATAGCATCCCATTTCGCTTGTTCCTCTTTTACACGAGCATCGTAAATCTCTTGTGGAAGATCTTCAGCATGCTTTTTAAGGTGTTTTACATAGTCTACTGCGTTTGGTCCTGCAACCATACCACCGTAGATAGCAGATAATAATGAGTTTGCACCAAGACGGTTTGCACCATGTTGAGAGTAATCACATTCACCTGCTGCAAATAGACCAGGAATTTCAGTCATTTGATTGTAGTCAACCCATAATCCACCCATTGAATAGTGAACTGCTGGGAAAATTTTCATTGGTAATTTACGTGGGTCATCCCCTACGAATTTTTCGTAGATTTCGATGATACCACCAAGTTTAACGTCCAATTCATGTGGATCTTTATGTGAAAGATCTAGGTATACCATGTTTTCGCCATTGATACCAAGTTTTTGGTTTACACAAACGTCGAAAATTTCACGTGTTGCAATATCACGTGGTACTAAGTTACCATAAGCTGGGTATTTTTCTTCTAAGAAGTACCAAGGTTTACCGTCTTTATAAGTCCAAATACGACCACCTTCACCACGAGCTGATTCTGACATTAGACGGTTTTTGTCATCTCCAGGAATCGCTGTTGGGTGAATTTGAATGAATTCACCATTCGCATATGAAGCACCTTGTTGATAAACGATAGAAGCAGCAGAACCTGTGTTAATAACAGAGTTTGTTGTTTTACCGAAGATAATACCAGGGCCACCAGTCGCCATAATAACAGCGTCTGCACGGAATGATTTAATTTCTTCTGTACGCATATCTTGCGCTACGATACCACGACAAACGCCGTCTTCATCGATAATAACACCAAGGAATTCCCAGTGTTCATATTTATTTACTAAACCAGCTACTTCATGAGAACGAACTTGCTCATCTAGCGCATATAGTAATTGTTGACCAGTTGTTGCACCAGAGAAAGCTGTACGGTGCATTAAAGTACCACCAAAACGACGGAAATCTAAAAGTCCTTCTGGTGTACGGTTGAACATAACACCCATACGGTCCATTAAGTGAATAATGCCAGGTGCTGCATCACACATACCTTTAACAGGTGGTTGGTTCGCTAGGAAGTCCCCACCATATACTGTATCATCAAAGTGGATCCATGGAGAATCCCCTTCACCTTTAGTATTTACCGCACCATTAATTCCGCCTTGCGCACAAACAGAGTGTGAGCGTTTTACAGGAACTAATGAGAATAAATCAACTTCAGTACCAACTTCAGCTGCTTTAATCGTTGCCATCAGACCGGCAAGACCACCGCCGACAACAATTATTTTGCTTTTCGCCATGATTATTTCTCACTCCTCTTAAAAAATTGCAATGATTGCATGTGCTCTATCGTAGCTTCTATGGAATTATACGAAAGCTAAAATAGCAGCCACACCAACTACACTTAGAATTACGAAAAGAATGTTTGTTACGTAAGTAGCGATCTTTTGAGACTGAGGAGATTGTGTAATACCCCAGCTTACTAGGAATGCCCATAAACCGTTAGATAAGTGGAAAGTTGCTGATAAAATACCAACAATGTAGAATCCAAGCATGAATGGATTAGCAACAATATTCGCCATCATGTCGTAATCAACGTGTGTGCCAAGTGCTTTTTGAATACGAGTTTGGAAAATATGCCATGCAATGAATATCACTAAGAATACACCAGTAAAACGTTGTAAAGAGAACATCCAGTTACGGTACGTGCTGAAACGTCCTGTGTTTGGTGTAGCAGTGAATGCAATGTAGACACCATAGAATGCGTGGAACATTAATGGAATATAGATGACAATCCATTCAACTAGGATAAGGAATGGAATCTTTTCCATTACTGCGGTAGCATCGTTGTAACTTTCTGCCCCGCCTGTTGCTGTAAAGTTAATGAACAGGTGCATCGTTAAAAACAGACCTACTGGAATGATCCCAAGTAGAGAATGTAAGCGACGCCATAAAAACTCTCGATCTTTCGACAAGACTGTTACCCCCCTTAGTACTTAAAATAGCACAACAAAAGAAGTCATCATTTTGTAAATGATACTTCATTGACTGTGTATTTCATCATGGTACAATATTATGACATGTTTATTGTACTCTCAAGAGCTACGAGCGTCAAGGCAACTCGGAGTTTTTCATAGAGCTTATTAAAGAACTAATCTAGTACATGATGCGTCGTTTTTTCTCGAAAAATCTATCATTACTTTATTACCGTTAAATTTTAAGAAAATTCTAAGAAAGAAGGATAACAATGTTAAACACTCCATCTCCTACAATCTCATCATTTGGCTATGAGATCATTCGTGATCATATTCTATCTTCTATACTCGGTAAACATGAAGATGACGTCCTTTATTGGGCAGGTAAAGAGCTTGCTCGCAAGTTCCCATGTAAAAGTCAAGATGAACTTATCGCATTTTTCGCAGATGCCTGCTGGGGTACATTAGAACTCATAAAGGAATCAAAAGATGGACGTATTTTCCAGTTGACAAATGACCCTGAAATTCTGCAAATAAAGCAGCGTAGCTTTAAACTTGAAGCAGGATTTATAGCAGAGCAAATTCAACTAGCTAAAGGCTACCTGACAGAATGCTATAGTGAAAAACGGGAAAAGCAACAATACGTCATGTTTACAGTCAAATGGGACGTTAAAGAACGTATTATGAATACCATTCCCTCAGAATAATTAAAAAGGATTGTCTCCCATTAAAGAATGGGATGACAATCCTTCTTTTTTCTTCCTTTTATTTCGGTCAATTACATAAAATGCTGTTTCTTCTATTATTATATGTAAAGTGCTTGCTCTAAATTAAACTCATCATGGAGAGCATTAGCTGCTTGGATCATATCATCCTGTGGTACAACAACAGACACTTTTATTTCAGAAGTACTAACCATTTTTACAGGGATATTTTCGCGACGTAACCGATCAAACATACGAGCGGCAACGCCTGGATTGGAAGCCATGCCTGAACCAATAATGGAAACTTTTGCTAGTCCAATTTCGAAGTCAGCAAAACTAAATCCAAGTGATAATTTACTATCCTCTAAAACACGTAATGCTTCCGCAAATTCCTCTTTTAAAATGGAAAACGATACAGTTGGCTTCAATCCATCAATAATGGCTTGGACAATAATATCAACATTAATACGGTTCTCTGCAAGCACCATAAATATATCTGCTAATGAAGCATTGGAAAAAGCATCATACCCTACTGTTAAACGAATAATATCTGATTCAAATGCAACACCACGAACGACTGAATTTTTTTCCATTTCCACTTCCTCCTTCAATAAAGTGCCTACTGATTCTATTAAACTGGAGCGTATAATAACAGGCATTTGAAATTTTTTCGCTAACTCCACCGCACGAGGATGTATGATATGAGACCCTAAATTAGATAACTCCAACATTTCATCATAGGAAATTTCCTGTAGCTTTTGGGCATTTGTAACATATCGTGGATCTGCTGTATAAACACCATCCACATTTGTATACATATCTACTCTCTCCGCTTCCAATGCTATGGCAAGTGCAACAGCAGCTGTTTCAGCTCCACCTTTCCCAAGCATGGTGATATTGTGCTCTTCGTCAATCCCTTGTTCTCCAGCAATAACCACAATTTGTCCCTGTGCAAAGTGTTCTTCCATTCGATTAATATCTATATAGTCGATACGAGCATGCCGATACATACCATCCGTATGTATACCAGCTTGCCATCCCGTTAGAGACACAGCCTCATAGCCTGCTTCCTGCAAGGCGATGGCAAATAAAGCACTTGATAATTGAGAGCCAGTTGACAACACTGCATCTAATTCTCTTTTCGACACATCGTCAGTTAGTTGGTGTACCATCAATTTCATCTCTTTCGCAGTGTGTCCCATTGCTGCAACGACCACTACTACATCAAATCCTTTGTCCTTTTGAGCAATCGCTTTCCTAGCAGCCACTTGGATTTGTTCAGTAGAAGCTAATGCAGCTCCTCCAAACTTCATCACGATTTTAGCCATTTCTTTCGTTCTCCCTTCCAGTTCATATATTTTACAAAATCATGGGGTGTAAAACAGTTTCTGGAAAACCAAAAGGCAGCCTCCACATAACGTGAAAGCTGCCTATAACATGTACAATAATCGTAACTTGCGCATGTGTGATAGCTCTCCGAAACGTTTAGAATCGACAGTCTTACATTTCTTAAATGCAAAACCAGTACAGCAATGGAACAACAAAACTGTACTTCGGCAAGCTCCCCTTTCACACAATATCTCTGGACTTGTCCATCCTCCATTGTGTTACTCTTGAATCTTGCACCTCTATCATCACTTTAAAGTGAATGTATTCAATTCATTAAGCCTTAGCGTAAACGAATTAGTCACGCAGTTGACTCTCCATAACATTGAAAACAATGTTATGGATAACCATAGCACATACCTATTCCTTTGACAATGATTGTTGCTGAAAATAGCTAAAAATTTGGCTTGCTAAATTAGCGGGCATCCCAGCCTCCTGTAATGCTAGCTCGCTCGCCTCTCGAATTTTTTTGACTGAACCGAAATGTTTAAGCAGCTGTTGCTTTCGTTTTGGTCCTACCCCTTCAATATGATCTAATACAGATTGAATGGCATTTTTCTCATGCTGTTGACGCAAGAAGGTAATAGCAAAGCGATGGACTTCGTCTTGAATTCGTTGTAATAAATAAAAGCCATCACTTGTACGTTTTAAGCTAATCACTTCCGGTGGATCACCAAACAAGAGCTGAGATGTATTATGCTTATCATCCTTGGCTAAACCAGCAATCGGTATAACAAGACCAAGCTCATCTTCTAGTACTTCACGGGCTACTTCCATTTGTCCCTTACCACCATCAATTAAGACTAAATCTGGTAATGGTAGACCTTCCTTTAAAACACGTATATAGCGACGACGTATAACCTCCTGCATTGCACCGTAATCATCATGTTTGGCTGCTGTACGCGTTTTATATTTTCGGTACTCCTTTTTTGCAGGCTTCCCATCAATGAAAACAACCATAGCAGACACTGCATCCGTTCCATGCATATGACTATTATCAAAAGCTTCAATTCGTAAAGGTACACTAATACCCATTGCTTCACCAAGTGCCTCACAAGCACCAATCGTACGTTCTTCCTGACGCTCTATTAGCTGGAATTTAGCTGCCACAGCAATTTCAGCATTTTTGGTAGCTAATTCAACCAATTCCTTCTTTTGACCTCTTTTCGGTGTGAGCACTTTAATTTCTAATAATTCTGTTAAGATAGCTGCATCAATGGCTTGTGGAATAAAAATTTCTTTTGGCTTAATATGCTCTGGCTTTTCATAAAAGCGCCCAACAAATGTTAAAAATTCTTCCTCTGCATCTTGATAGATGGGGAAAATTGAGACATCACGCTCAATCAGCTTTCCTTGGCGCACAAAGAAAACCTGAACACACATCCATCCTTTTTCAACAGCATAGCCAAATACATCTCGATTTGTTGTATCACTTGAAACTATTTTTTGTTTCTGCATAACCGTATCAATATGGGCAATTTGGTCTCGGAATTCCTTCGCTCGTTCAAATTCCAGGTTTTCTGCAGCTGCTAGCATTTTAACTTCAAGCTCTTTTTTGACTGCCTCCACACCACCATTTAAAAACTTCGTCATATCCTCAATCATTTCTTGATAAACCTGACCATCAATTTCCTTCACACAAGGTGCTAAGCATTGACCCATGTGATAGTACAAGCAGACCTTGGAAGGTAATTGAACACATTTGCGCAGCGGATACAATCGATCCAATAGCTTTTTCGTTTCACTTGCTGCATAGGCATTCGGATAAGGGCCAAAATATTTAGCCTTATCCTTTTTTACCTTCCTTGTCGTAATCAGACGAGGATGTTTTTCATTCGTAATTTTTAAATATGGATAGGTCTTATCATCCGTTAACATGACATTATATTTTGGATCATGTAATTTGATGAGATTCAGCTCTAAAATAAGTGCTTCAATATTTGAAGACGTCACAATATACTCAAAATCTTCTATTTCACCTACAAGCCTTTGCGTTTTCCCTTCATGTGTTCCAGTAAAATAAGATCGTACACGGTTTTTCAGAACTTTTGCTTTACCGACATAAATGATAGTCCCTTGTCGATCCTTCATCAAATAGCAGCCAGGTTGATCTGGTAAAATATCCAGTTTCCGCTTTATTAAATCGTTCATTACCTACCTGCCCCCCCTAAGTAAAAATTCCCCTCATTAGAATAATGTTAGTTATTTTCTTTATTATATAACGAAAAAAAGCCGAACACATCAATTGATGGCTCGGCTTTGTGAACTTCATTCATTACGCATGTTTTGCGATAAATGCTTCTAAAGCTTCTTTTGGTTGGAAGCCTACTGTTTTGTCAACTAATTCTCCATCTTTAAATAATAGTAAAGATGGGATTGACATAATTTGATACTGAGCTGCAGTACCTTGGTTATTGTCAACGTCAACTTTTACAATTTTAGCCGCACTACCTGCTGCGTCCATTTCTTCAAGAACTGGCCCAATCATTTTACATGGTCCGCACCAAGCAGCCCAAAAGTCTACTAGTACTAACCCTTCTTTAATATCATCTTGGAACGTAGCATCTGTTGCATGTACAATTGCCATTTGAAATCCTCCTTAAGCTTACTATGATTGTAGTATAGCATGGATAAATTCACTTGAGCGAACAATCTGCCTACAATGTATTTTTTATGCAAATCTGTGTCGAAAAATCAATACACAGTCATTAATTGGCTTGATAACGACCTTTCAATACATAGGTTAACGTAATAAAAAGGTAAATAGCTAACGTAATGCCTGTCACGATTATCGATGTGGTAAAAATAATCCCGATGAGAATCGCACTTAATGCCAGTATAGCTACCCAAGTAGTATAAGGGAACCATTTAACTTCATAGGCACTTGTGTGTTCTGCTTGTTTTTTACGTGATTTTAAATGTGCAATCGCAATAATTAACCAAATAAATAACACAGTATAACCAAGTGATCCCATTAGAAAATCAAAGGTTTTGCTTCCCGCATATAAAGATAAAATGACCCCTAAATACATCGCTAAAGTACACATTAAAATAGCATATACTGGTACTTTTCGTTTCGATAAATAAGCAAAGATTTTAGGCACACGTCCATCTACAGCCTGTGTATATAGTACGCGTGATGAACCATACAGTCCTGAATTCATTGATGAAATAATGGCAAGTAACACAACAGCGTTCATAATATGGTCTGCCCCTGGAATACCAACCATTTTAAAAACCATGACAAATGGGCTTTCAGGAACCCCATTTACTTCATTCCAAGGAATTAAGCTTACGATAATAAAGAACGGTAGTAAATAAAAAGTAACAATACGCACTAATGTACTGCGAACAGCTTTTGGTACTACTTTTTCAGGATTTTTCGTTTCAGCTAATGTAATCCCAATGATTTCTGTCCCACCATAAGAGTAGATCACTACAAGCATGGCAGCAATTAATCCGGTTGAACCATTTGGGAAGAACCCACCATGCTCCGTTAAGTTAGCAAAACCAACAGCACTATGATTTCCAAACGTCACAAGCAATAAAATAAGTCCTGCAATGATAAAGACAATAATAACAGTAATTTTGATTAATGCTAGCCAATATTCTGTTTCTGCAAAGATTTTTACGGATAATAAATTAATCGCTGTTACTAACACAGAAACAGATAGTGCCAGTATCCAAATTGGATATTTTGGTAGCCAATATTGAATAAAGATAGCAGCCACGACAGACTCTGCTGCAATATTTAAAACCCACATTTTCCAGTAGATCCAATCTAGGAAATAAGCAGGGTATTTGCCTAACACGGATTGCACTAAATCTCTAAAGGTTCTTGCTTCTTTATTACGCACGGCCATTTCTGCTAAGCCTTGCATAACAAATAATAAAATAATGCCGCCGATTAAATACGCAATCAGCACTGATGGTCCTGCCATATCAATGGCTGCACTACTTCCTTTAAATAATCCCGCTCCAATGGCTCCACCTAATGCCATCATCGTGATATGACGCGAGGTCATTGTTCTTGTTAATTGTTGCTTGTTTTTTTCCACTTTCTTACCTCCTAAAAAATCAAAAAGCATATCGTCTATTCCTTCATCATCAAATGAAAGAAGAGACGACATGCTATCAGCAAACCGCGGTACCACTCTAATTGGCTCTTGAGAACCCAGCTTAAAAAACCTTGTAACGAAGGTTAACCGTCAAACAAATAGAATAATCCAATAATTCTATTTGTGTTACCACTCCTAGGCAAGTTCAAAGTCTTATTGGTCTGCGTTGCACCAACCCGCAGCTCTCTTCACCGAATAACGAGCTTTTACTACTCCTAATCTTTGCGTTTCAAATCATTAATGTATCCATCACTATAATGTCTATCGTTAATTATGTCAATATTTTATTTTGCAATAATTTTCAAATAGTATTTTTTGAAATGGAAAGCAATATAAAAAAGCAGGAAGGGATAACCCTTCCTGCTTCTGTATTACGCGTTCACTTTTAATGCTTTAAATTCTTCAATTAGAAGCGGAATAACTTCAAATAAATCTCCTACGATCCCATAATCCGCTACTTTGAAAATATTTGCTTCAGGATCTTTATTGATAGCAACAATGACTTTTGAATTGGACATTCCAGCTAAATGCTGAATTGCGCCTGAAATACCTGCTGCAATATAAAGATCTGGTGTGACAACCTTACCTGTTTGTCCGATTTGAAGCGAGTAATCACAGTATTCAGCGTCACATGCACCACGTGAAGCACCTACTGCACCGCCTAGTAAATCAGCTAGCTCTTTTAATGGCTCGAAGCCTTCTTCTGACTTCACGCCACGACCACCAGCAACAACTACTTTCGCTTCTGAAAGATCTACACCTTCTGAAGATTTACGAACAACTTCTTTAATAATTGTGCGCAGATTTGTAATTTCTACAGAGATTGCAGACACATCACCTGTTTTACCTTCTGTTTTTTCTAAAGGTGTAATGTTATTTGGACGAATAGAAGCTAAGACAACGCCTTCTTTAACTTTTACTTTTTCAAAGGCTTTACCAGAGTAAATTGGTCGGATGAATACTACATCATCGCCTGCACCTTCAATAGCAGTGACATCAGATACTAGACCTGCTTGTAATTTGCTTGCAATTTTTGGCGATAAATCTTTCCCATTTGCTGTATGACCAAAGACAATACCTGCTGGTTGTTCTTGCTCGATAACAGCTAATAGCGCTTGACTATAGCCATCAGATGTATATTGTTTTAAATGTGGGTGTTCCACTGTTACTACTCGATCAGCACCATATTCAAATAATGGACCTGTTAAACCTGCTACAGCATCCCCTAAAAGTACCCCAACAACTTCGCCACCATCAGCGATTTGTTTTGCAGCTGCAATTGCTTCGAAAGAAACATTACGTAAGCTTCCTTCACGAACTTCACTTAATACTAATACTTTTTTTGACATAGCATATTCCCTCCGTTACCCTTTAAGATTCGATTGACATCAAATAATTAAACAACTTTTGCTTCCGTGTGAAGTAGATTTACCAGTTCTTTTGCTTGTGCAGAAAGGTCGCCTTCTAAAATACGGCCTGCTGCTTTTTGAGCTGGTAAGAAGATGTCTACTGTTTCAATCTTCACTTCTACATCATCTTCATCGATATCTAAATCATCTAACTCAAGCTCTGCAAGCGGTTTCTTTTTCGCTTTCATAATACCTGGTAGAGATGGGTAACGAGGCTCATTTAAACCTTGCTGAGCAGTTACTAATAACGGTAAAGAAGTTTCAATTACCTCTGAATCCCCTTCGATATCGCGAACAATTTTCGCAGATGTTCCGTCAATTTCAAGTTTTGTAATCGTAGTTACATAATTCATATCCAATAAATCAGCAACACGTGGACCAACTTGCCCTGAACCACCATCAATCGCAACATTTCCTGTTAAAATTAAATCTGCATCTTTATCTTTTAAGTATTCTGCTAGTAGATAAGCTGCTGCATGTTGGTCCAGCTCATCTAGATCATCTTCTGTATTAATAAGCACTGCTTCGTCTGCTCCCATAGCAAGTGCTGTACGTAATTGCTTCTCTGCATCCTCGCCACCAATTGTCACCACTGTTACTTTACCACCAGCAGCATCGCGAACTTGGATTGCCTCTTCAATGGCATATTCATCATAAGGGTTGATAATGAATTCTGCGCCGTCCTCTTGGATTTTACCACCCGACACAACGATTTTTTCTTCTGTATCAAACGTACGTTTAATTAATGCAAAAATGTTCATATATCCATACCTCCTGGAACGTTTTATAATTCTAAGTAAACTTATAAATATTATATATTTTCAGTTTCGATAACGCCGATAACATACTGAACGTTGCTATCGACATTTGGAAAATTATTTGCCAGTAAACACAGGCTCACGCTTTTCAATGAATGCTTGAATTCCTTCTTTGGCATCTTCTGTGACAAACACTGTCCCAAAGGATTTAGCCTCTGCTTCAATGCCTTCATAGAATGATGCATGCTTTGCATATTGCAATGTTTGAATAGCTGCTTTTAAAGCAATTGGGCTTTTCTTAGCAATGCTCTTAGCAATCTTTAACGTCTCTTCTAGCAATACTTCGTCTGAGAATGAACGGTTAGCTAAGCCCCACTGAACAGCTTCGTTACCAGAGATTGGTTCACTTGTAAACATCATTTCAGCAGCCTTTGCTACTCCAACATAGCGTGGTAAGCGCTGTGTACCACCAAAACCTGGAATTAGCCCTAATTGTAATTCAGGTAAACCTAATTTTGCTGATTCAGTGACAAATCGCATATGACAGCTCATTGCTAACTCAAGCCCTCCGCCTAATGCCGCACCATGGATGGCTGCAATTACAGGCTTAGAAAACGACTCAACACGCTCAAAAACCTGCTGCCCGTTGCTAGCTAGCTTTGTAAATTCCTCACCAGATTCTACCCCAATAAATTCTTTAATATCTGCCCCTGCAGAGAAGAAACGGCCTTCACCATGAAGTACAAGGACTCTTACAGCATCATCGTGTTCTACAGCATCTAGCACAGCGTTAACTTCTGCAATAATACCGCGAGATAATGCATTTGCTGGTGGACGTGCAATTGTAATAATCGCTACTCCATCTTCTACTTTCCAACTTAGAAATTCCATTTCTCCACATCCTTTTAAGCTTTAATGCCGTTCAGGATTAACGCCTGAACCTTTGGAACCTGTTCCATCAAATCATATCGATAGTCATTCATAACCCACGACGTAATAGTTTCATCAATTGTTCCAAAAACCATTTGTCGAGCCAAGCGTACATCCATCGTCTGATTGAACTCACCTGTAAGCATACCCTCGATTAAAATTTGATCAAGTAGCTGTAAATACTCGCGCAATACTGAATTAATTTTTAATCGTAAGTCTTTGTTTGACTGGCGAAGTTCTAATTGTGTGACAGTTGCTAGGTATCGATCTGTCGTTAGAACATTAAAATGATTTTCAATCATTCGTGAAAGTTTGTCTTTAGACGTACTCCCATTTTCTATTATATCTTGTAATGACTCTACAAAAACAGCCATTTTTTCATTAAAGACAGAAATTAATATATCTTCTTTATTTTTAAAATATAAATAGATTGTTCCATCGGCCACCCCTGCCTGTTTGGCGATTTTCGATACTTGCGCTTGGTGATACCCATTTTCCGCAATAACGATGACAGCTGCATCAATAATTTGTTTATATTTTGGCTTATCTCGTTTCACTTTTATATCACCACCTAAAAAACATGCGCACGTCGATATGACGTGTAAACCTAAAAAAAATATGAAAATATGAATGGTCATTCATTCATATTTTCATATTATATTTTACAGCATTGCTTGTCAATACTTTCACACGTATTTATTTCGCTTCTTTATTCGCTAATTTTGTTTTTTCTTCTTCAACTAACGTACGGCGTAAAATTTTTCCTACAGCTGTTTTTGGCAGCTCTTCTCTAAATTCATAATAACGCGGAACTTTAAAAGCCGCTAGATGCTGACGGCAATATTTATTTAATTCGTCCTCAGTAATCGAATATCCTTCTTTTAACACAATATAAGCTTTAACTGTTTCACCACGATACGGATCAGGTATTCCTGCCACTACGCACTCTTGGATCTCTTCGCGTTCATATAACACTTCTTCTACTTCACGTGGATAAATATTAAAGCCGCCTGCTATTATTAAATCTTTTTTACGATCTACCACATAGAAGAAGCCTTGCTCATCCATATAACCAAGATCACCTGTTAAAAACCAACCGTCAGCAAATGTCGCAGCTGTATCCTCGGGACGGTTCCAGTAGCCCTTCATTACTTGTGGTCCTTTAACAGCAATTTCACCAACTTCACCGATAGGTAGCTCTTCTGTATCACCTGTACGTAAAATAACCGCTTCTGTATTTGGCCAAGGTAAACCAATTGAGCCAATCACTCGCTTACCCCAAATTGGCGTAGCATGTGTTACAGGTGAGGTTTCAGTTAACCCATATCCTTCTACAAGCTTTCCACCAGTAACGGCCTCAAACTTCTCTTGCACTTCAATCGGCAATGAAGCTGAGCCACTTAGGCATGCCTTAATAGATGATAAATCATAATTCGAAATGTCTGGGTGATTTAAAAGGCCAATGTATAAGGTTGGTGCGCCGGGGAACAGGGTTGGTTTTTGTTTATCAATCGTTTTTAATGCCGTTTCTGCATCAAACTTCGGTAAAAGCACCATTCTATTTTGAGTAAATACAGATAAGAGCATAACAGTTGTCATGCCATAGACGTGGAAGAATGGTAGAATGCCCATAATGGTTTCTTCACCATGAACACATTTATACATCCAAGCATCACACATTGTCGTATTGGCAATTAAATTTTTATGGGTCAGCATTACGCCTTTTGGGAAACCTGTTGTCCCACCCGTATATTGAAGGAGCGCTAGGTCTTCTTCAAAATCAAATGGCATATTGTCAATTAGCTTAATCGGTGCTGAACGCATTATTTCTGAAAACAGATGATTTTGACCGCTATGTTCAACCTTGACACTAAAGCCATACTGCTTTTTTTGAATAAATGGATAGACTAAATTTTTTGGGAATGGTAGATAATCCTTAATAGCTGTCACAATGACATTTTCAAGAGCTGTCTCTTTCATAATTTTCATGACTCTCGGATATAAAATATCCATTACGAGAATAACCTTTGCTCCTGAATCAGCCATTTGATATTGAAGCTCACGTTCAGTATAAAGTGGATTTGTTTGTACTACAACAGCACCTGCATACATGGCACCATAGTAAGCGATTACACTTTGTGGCGTGTTAGGCAGCATAATTGCTACTCGATCTCCCTTTTCCACACCTAGTGTTTGTAAATAGTTTGCGAACCTTAAAGCTGACTCATATAGCTCGGTGTACGTCAAATCCTTTCCCATAAAATGAATCGCTACTTTGGATGGATTCTTTTTATAGGCACGTGTCAAAAACTCTTGCACTGGAATTTCCTCAAACGTTAAAGACGGTGGTACTTCTTCAGGATAATTTGCTAGCCATGGTTTTGCTGTCATACGTCCTCTCCCCTTTGTCCCAAACTTTGTCAATTCTTATATTTATTATAATGAAAAAGAAATACAGTTTCAAACAGAAAATAGAAAATAAATGCATTTTCGATTAATTATTATGCAATTAACAACATTAATATGATTGGTATTTATCGGGATTTATTTTAATACACCTTATGAATGCTCGTTCATTCTTGAGTTACTCCATAAATAAATAATCAGCATATTACTATATTATAAAAATAATTTTTCTACCCTTTAATAGAGTTATTATGAAAGAAAATTAATAGGTTGTAGTAGAAATTTATGCTATGTACAATTAACAAAAAACGCATCCTCACAAAGAGAATGCGTTTTTTATTTAAATCGTTAACATATAGTAGACACCTACTGCCAAAAATGCAATACAGACAACGATTAGTACTTTTGCTAATTTTTCCATGTCATGACACTCCTATGCAATACTTGCCCCAATTACAAACGAAAGACCGACTGAAATGGTAAAGGAAATGAAACCAACTGAGCGATTATCATTGGCAATCTCTTGATCAACGTTAAAACGAGGTGTCATAAATTCAAATAAGAAATACGCTACAATCAATAATGTAAAGCCAAAAAGACCCCAACCGATCATTTCACTTAATGTGCTATGACGTGCAATGGAAAAGCGGAAGATATTACAAATCCCTAGTATTTTCCCACCTGTTGCAAGAGACACAGCGACATTACCTTTTTTAATTTCTTCCCAATTTTTATATTTCGTAACGACTTCGAACAATGCCATCGAGACGACTAAACATAATACTACAACACTAAAATATCCTGCCGTTTCGATAATTGGATATCGCCAAAAGCCAGAATTCAGCATTTTTCTCCGTCCCCTTTATAGCTTATTTCAATTCAACAACTGTGACGCCTAAGCCCCCCTCACCGGCTTCACCAAAACGGAAGGATTTTACGCGCTTATGCTTTTTCAAATAGCTTTGAATACCTTGACGTAAAGCCCCTGTACCAACTCCATGAATAATGGACACACGACCATAATTAGAGAGTAATGCATCATCAATATATTTCTCTGTTCTTAAGATTGCATCCTCATAACGTTCACCACGTAAATCTAATTCTAATTTCACATGACTATTTCGATTTTTCACACCAGCTGTTCGTAATACAGGCTCTTTTTCAGGTTTAATATACTCCAAATCACTATCTGAGATTTTCATTTTTAAAATCCCCATTTGGACAACCCATTCGGTATTCGACACCTTTTCTAACAAAGTACCTCGTTGACCATAGCTTAACACCTTTACCTCGTCTCCGACAACTAAGTTTTGTGCACGAGCTTTTACTTGTGCCGCCTTTTTTAGTACTTTATTGTCTTCAAGTGGTGTTGCTTCTTCCAAGCGTTTACGTGCTTCAATAAATTCATGCTCCTTGACAACTTGATCAGCATTTTTACGCATTTCTCGCAGCTCTGCAATAATCGCTTCTGCTTCACGTTTCGCTTCATCAACAATTTTGCGCGCCTTTTCCTTTGCCTTCTTATCAAGCGCCTCTTTGCGCTCCTCATAGGCTTGCAATTTATCTTGAAGCTCTTTACGTAATGTCTCTGATTCTAATAGTAATGCATGCGAACGCTCTGCATCATCTTCGGATTGGCGACGTGTTTCTTCCAATGAGGCAATCATCGATTCAACCTCATGTCGATCGGTTCCAGTAAAGCCTTTAGCACGATCAATAATGGATTCAGGTAAACCAAGACGACTGGAAATTTCAAATGCATTTGATCGCCCAGGTACACCGATAAGTAGACGGTAGGTCGGGCTCAAAGTTTCAATATCAAACTCTACACTGGCATTGGCTACACCTGGTCGATTATAGCCATAAGCTTTTAATTCAGGATAGTGAGTTGTAGCCATTACACGAGCACCGCGCCCATGTACTTCGTCTAAGATTGAGATGGCTAAGGCTGCCCCTTCCTGTGGGTCAGTACCTGCCCCTAACTCATCAAAAAGTACAAGTGATTCGTGATCAAATTTTTGTAGGATGTCTACAATATTGACCATATGGGACGAGAACGTAGAAAGTGATTGCTCAATTGATTGCTCATCACCAATATCGGCAAATAATTGCTCAAATACAGCAAGTTCTGAGCCATCTAATGCTGGCACTGGTAATCCCGCTTGCGCCATTAATGTACACAGACCAACCGTTTTTAATGTCACCGTTTTACCACCTGTATTAGGACCTGTAATGACAATAGCTGTAATGTCTTTACCAAATTCAATATCATTAGGAATAGCTGATTCTATTGGTAGCAGTGGATGACGCGCACGTATTAGTCGGATATAGCCATCCTGATTCATTTTCGGCATTGTACATTTATTGGCTTGGCCATATTTGCCCTTTGCTAAAATGACATCGATATCGCCTAATACCTTCACTAAGTTAAATAAATCTGATGCTACTTCTTCCACCATTGCACTTAATGCTAGTAAAATACGTTCAATTTCTGCCTGCTCTTTCATTTTCAAGCGATGAATTTCATTGTTTGCTTGGACAACAGAATCTGGCTCAATAAATAAGGTTTGACCAGAAGAAGATTGGTCATGAACAATCCCACCATAATGGTGACGATATTCTTGCTTTACGGGAATAACAAAGCGATCATTACGAATTGTCACAAGTGTATCAGAAAGCATTTTCGCTGCATTACTTCCACGAATTAAACTTTCCAGCTTAGAGCGGACTTTCCCTTCTTCAGCACGCAAAGATTGGCGAATAGAGCGCAATGTTTGACTAGCAGAATCTAAGACAGCACCATTGTCGTCAATACAGTTATTGATTTCATGCTGCAATCCTGTTAAGACAGGCATTGCTTCCTTTTTGGAGATGAAATGGGGAATATCAATCACTTCATCGGCTTCTAAATCTTCAATAAAATTGCGTAAAATTCGGCTTGCTCGAATCGTGCTCGAAATTTCCATTAGTTCTACTGCTGCTAACATGCCTCCTATTTGAGCACGTCTGGCAGAGGGACGGACATCGAAAATTCCTCCCATTGGTACATTGCCCTTCACACGCAAAATGGATAGTCCCTCATCCATTTCCTCTAATAATTGTACTACTTTATCAAAATCAGTTTGTGGCACAAGTTCCTCAATGGCAGATTTACCAATGGAGGAAGTACAATAGGAAGCCACTTGTTGCCTAACTTTATCGTATTCTAGTGTTTTCAATGCGCGGTCAGCTATCACTGAGAACACCTCCTCAGCCTATTTATTTCTTCGTATGAACGCTTCAAACTGTTCACGCGTCCATGTATTCACAATCATATCTTTCGGTAACCATGCTCTATTTGCATAGCGAACCCCAATATCCATAAAACGTAAATGCGCAATATCATGTGCATCTGTATTGATGGCTACTGGCACACCTGCAGCGCATGCCATTTCTAAATGTTCTACACATAAATCGAGACGATACGGATTTGCATTTAACTCTAAAATTTTACCATATTCCTTTGCCCAGGCAATTAACTGTTTCATATCAGGATTATAACCATCGCGATCTTCAATAATTCGACCAGTCGGATGGGCAATCATATGAACATAGGGATTTTGCATAGCAGTTAGTAAACGTGCCATAATTTTATCTTGTGATTGTGTAAAACTAGAATGAATGGAAGCAATAACAAAATCGAGCTCTTTTAACACCTGATCTTCGAAATCAAGGGAGCCGTCTGGTAAAATATCCATCTCCGTCCCTTTAAACAAATGAAAATCTGGATGTGCTGCATTAAACGCCTCAATTTCTCCACGTTGCTTTTCTAAACGCTCTGGCGTTAATCCATTTGCTACTTTTAGGAATTGCGAATGGTCTGTAATAACGCTATATTGATAGCCCCGTGCTAGTAACGCCTCGCCCATTTCTGCAACAGAGTATGCACCATCCGACCATGTTGTATGCATATGCAAATCAGCTTTAATATCCTCTAGTCGAACTAAGTTATGAATTATGTTTGTTTTGTTAAATTCTGCTGTTCCTGTCCGTAAGCTTGGCGGAATCCAAGGTAGATCAAAATGAGCGAAAAATGCTGCCTCGTCTTGAAACGTAAAAACGGTACCATCTTCCTGTTCCACACCATATTCACTTATTTTTTCACCACGGGCTTTGGCAATTTGCCGCATACGAACATTATGATCTTTTGAACCTGTGAAATGGTGCAGCGCAGTCGCATACTCATTGTCCTTCACTAAACGGAAATCAACGCTAACGGGCTCATCTAAGTCTAAAATCACTGAAATTTTAGTATCCCCTGCTGCCACTACTTCTTGAATGGCTAAGCTATTTAACAACTTTTCGCGTACTTCCTCAACTGCTTCTGTCACAACAATAAAATCAATATCTTTGCTAGTTTCTAACGCGCGACGGAAGCTGCCAGCAACTGAAAAACGTTCTACTTCCTTCATACTACCTAGAAGCGCCTCTATTTGTAAAACCACAGGCTCAAGCTGCCAAATTGGTAGTCGTTCTGAACGATTTGCTAAATTGGCTAGCTCCTTTAAAATTTTCTCCTCAGATTTTACAGCAAATCCAGCTAATTCACGTACTTTCCCAGCTTCACAAGCTGCCTTTAAGCTTTCCGCAGAGTCAATACCAAGCTCTTGGTGAAGTTTCGCTATTTTTTTTCCTCCCAAGCCAGGTAATTTTAGCAATGGCAGTAACCCTTTAGGTACAATCTCTTCTAACTCCTTTAGCAAACTCGATTCACCTGTTGCCATTAAGTCCTCTATTACAGCCGCAGTACCCTTGCCAATTCCTTTGAGTTTTGTTACATCATCCATTTCGCTTAATGAACGCTCGTCCCCCTCTAGTGCTGCCGCTGCCTTTCGAAAGGCTGATACCTTGAATGGATTTTCTCCCTGTAGTTCCATATATAAAGCAATTTTTTCGAGTGTGCGAATAATTGTTTTTTTATTCATTGGTAATTCCTCCTATCGTAAAAACACTTCCCTCAAGACAGAGAGAAGTGCACAGTTACTATTGCATATAAATATACCACCAGTTTTGGAACATCTTTGTAATAATTGGTGTATGCTCCAACATGAGACCACTTAACAATGACTTCGACATTAAATTTTGTATGGCATCTACTGGTAATAAGGCGCACACATATAGCAAAATAAACATAATTAAATAGTTTTCAATCATGCCAAGTAACGCCCCAAGCCAACGATTCACTGTATTTAGCACAGGCAAATACGCGATAAAATCAAATATCGATGCCACGATTTGCAACGTTATTTTTACTGCAAAGAAAATAACAGCAAAGGCAATTACCCGATAAAAGGTACGGTCTAAATCTAGACTATCAATGACAACGCCAAGGCTACCTGTGTCAGTTACGCCTGGATATGGAACCCAAAATACAAATTTTTGTGCTAATGGCTTATAATAAATATACGCAACAATTAGGGCTACTACAAAGCTGACAATATGCATCATCTGTACAATAAAACCTCGTTTTGCACCGACGCCTATACCAGCTAACAGTACCACTAATATGATTAAATCTAACATTTTCTTCAACCCTTTAACTTTTTCAATTCTTCTTCTAACTGCTCCATTCGTTCTTTTAATAGTAAATAATCATGAACTGTATTTACTGCTGTCAGAACAGCAAGTTTTGTGCTATCAAGTGAGGGATTATGTACGTTCATCTCGCGCATACGGTCATCAACAATCGAAGCAACAAGTCGCATATGGCCAATGGATTCAGAGCCGACCATTTTATATGTATGACCATATATTTCAACAGAAATTTTATTCTTTTCTTGTTTTTCCATAGTCGCACCCTCCTATAAATTCGATGCACACACGATTTTAGAGGCTTGTGAGCACCATCACACAAAAAAGCTATTTATTATCATACCATGAAAGGTATAAAATTGTGAACAACGAGGACAGAAAGGAACGATTAAATGGCAAATATTGTGCTTTCCATTTCAACAAATATTCAAAAAGAGGTGATGGCTTACTATGCAACGCACTTTATAGAACGAAAGGCTCCTGGTGTCATATTTGCTGCAAAACTACCAGATACAGCCATAACTATGTATAAATCAGGCAAATTAATGTTCCAGGGGGGCGGTGCTGAACGCGAGGCAGCACGTTGGGGAACTGTTGAAAAAACCGCTACTCCACTCTCCACTATTGGGGCAAAAGGGGATGTACTGCCTAACAATTTCGCAACCATGTCTGTCTTAGGCTCAGACGAAACAGGCACAGGTGATTATTTTGGTCCAATCACAGTAGCAGCAGTGTATGTGCCTACTTCCAAAATCGACCTCATGAATGAGCTTGGTGTAAAAGATTCAAAAATGCTAACAGATGACTATATGAGGAAAATTGCACCTGATTTGCGTGCAGCCTGTGTCCATAGTGTTCTCGTCTTACGTAACGAGAAATATAACAACTTACAAGGAAAAGGCTATTCCCAAGGTAAAATGAAAGCCATGATGCATAACAAGGCACTACAAAACACGCTATCAAAAATGGCACCTGAAAAACCTGAATTTATTTTAATCGACCAATTTGCTGAACGTGGTGTCTATTACAATTATTTAAAAAATGAACGTGAACTTGTACAAGAAAATGTCTACTTTTCTACTAAAGCAGAACAATTACATGTAGCTGTGGCTACAGCATCTATTTTAGCTCGTGCTGCCTTTTTAAAGGAGATGGACCGTTTGAGTGACATTACAGGGCTTACATTAATGAAGGGTGCCTCTAACAAAGTAGATGTGCAAGCAGCCCGAATCTGGCGTAATCAAGGCGAAGAATTTCTACGCTCCATCACAAAATGGCATTTCGCCAACACTGATAAAGCACGGAAGATGAAGTAAATCGTACTATTGGTTGCTTAAAAAAGCTTTTTTGGGGTTCCTGAGGAGCGTGAGGCGCATTAGGAACCTTTTTGGAGCGCTTTTCTACTTGGGGGAGTGCTTCAGTCATCTTTTAGAGCGCTTTTCTACTTGGGATGAGCGCTTCAGGCACCTTTTGGAGCGGGTCTCCAATTAGATAACCGCTTCTAGTATTTTTATAAAGGTCATAAAAAAATTTGATAATCTCTTGATCTTTTTAATCCCGAATCCCGATAACAACTTGCCATTAACATTCTTTTTATTGTATGGCGATTGTTTAACTGTAAAAAATGCTGGGCTTGTGCATTCGTAATTTTTTTATTGATGAGCATCCCATAATCTTGCAGAGCAGATAAATGTGCCTTTTTACTCGAATAATGACAGCTGGAACAGGTCCATTTCATCTTAACCCAATGCATCTGTCCACATTCGCATTTTGGACAGATCACGCCTGTTTGAATCGCATCCACCTCTATCCCAAAGTAACGACTTAGTGGAAACCCCTCATATGGTTTGTTGTGTTGCACAAGTAGTGCACTAATATATTGATAATCTATAGTTTTTGGCTTCATTGGACGTTGTTGCAAAAAGCTCGTTAACTCTCTTCCCATCAATACTGGAAATAATCCATCCTCATAATTGATTCGTGCATTATTAAAAGGAAAAACAATGATACCGTTGACAGGTACTTCAGTGTGATGTTGCTTGAAAAATCCCTTTAAATTATATACATATTCCTCGAGCTGTACTTCAGGATGATGAAATACACGCTGTTCACCTGTTTCAAGAGTCCGAATCATTTGACGTGGTCGATTTTTTAATTCAACTTCTCCTCGAATATTCTTACTTTCAATAATTATTACTTCATATTGTGTTATCACCACAACATCTAACTGTAATGAGTATGAATGCTGAAAAGTGATATTATGTAAAACTTGAAAGTTTTTCGTAAAAGTTAATTTCTCCAGTTGTTTCATAATAAATTTTTCACCGTATTCGCCTGCTTCAGCCTGTAATAACTCCCTCTTCATTTGATCAAGAGATGGATGATTTGGTATGAGTCTTCTAACTAAAGCTCGCAAACCTAATGTCATTTTCGCTTCCTCATATGGTTTAATAAACATTTCATCACTCCTTTTTTAATGACTATAGCAAGGAAAATTATCCATTCCTAGACTATTTACGAAACTATTTATTTGATCAACTTTGCTGCTCTATATTTAGTTTTTTAATAATTTTTGTGAATATCTTTCAGTCTATATTTTTAGTAGATTCGATTCTGATGGAACTGTCTAATCTCTAGTGAGTGTATTATTCCTTTTATATTTCCTCACATTCTCTTTTGAGCAACTTCACCACTTTTCAGATCATCTCTCATTTGAGCAGATTCTTCACCTTTTAGATCATCATTTTCACCATTCTCAAACAAAAAAAGACTGCCTCGTAAGACAGTCTTTTTTCATATATTAGCGTACTTCTGTGCCTGCAATCGTAGCAATGGCTTTTAACACTTTGTTATGTGCGGCCACTACCTCTTCGTCTGTTAAAGTACGTTCTGGATCAAAGTATGTGAGTGAGAAGGCAACCGATTTTTTACCTGGTTCCATTTTCTCCCCTTCGTAAACATCGAATACACGGATATCTTTTAATAGTTTCACACCCGCTGCGTCAATTGCTTCCATTACTTCGCCCGCTGTTGTTGTACGGTCCATAATAAGAGCGATATCACGAGACATAGCTGGGAAACGAGGCACTGGTGTGTAGGCAAGTGGTGCTTCTTGTGCTGTTGCATTTAGTAGCGCCACTAAATTCATCTCCATTACATACGTGTCTTTTACTCCCCATGCTTTTTGCTCTGCTGGGTGAAGTCCACCGATGATGCCGACTTGCTTGCCATCTAATAAAATGCTAGCCGTACGACCTGGATGTAAGCCATCCACTTGTGATTTCACAAATGTCATGCGATTTTCTAAGCCAAGTTTGCCAATGACACCTTCGACGATACCTTTTAGCACAAAGAAATCTACAGCTTTTTTCTCACCTTGCCAAGCATGGTCTAGCCATTTGCCAGTTAATACTGCTGCCACATGCTCTTCCTCATAAGGTTGCCCCTCATCTGATTGACCAAGGAACACGGAACCAATTTCATATAAAGCCACGCCTTCAGCTTGACGTGCAACATTATACGCAGCTGCTTCGATTAAATGTGGAATAAGGCTTTGACGTAATGTAGAACGTTCCTCACTCATTGGCATAAGCAAGCGAGTTACCGGCTCTGCTTTCAAAGCAAAACGTTGCGACAATGCATCCGACGTTAACGAATAAGTTACCGCTTGATACAGGCCAGCCCCTTCCATGTAATGACGAACAACACGGCGATTTGCTTGATAAGGTGATAAATTACCTACTTGTGTTGCACCCTCTGGTAATGTCATTGGGATTTCATCATAACCATAAAGACGAGCAATTTCCTCCACGATATCCTCTTCAATTTTAATATCTTGGCGACGTGTGGGTGCATCAATAATTAATAAACCATTTGCTGCCTCTACACCAAATTTTAAACGCTCTAAAATAGAAAGCATATCTTCTAATGCAATCTTCATACCTAAACGTTCATTAATAAAATCTGGGGAAACGACTACTCGCGCTGGTGTTTTATCTAACTCATCTACTAAACATGTACCTTCTAATACTTCGCCTCCAGCTAATTCAGCAAGTAGAGCAGCAGCACGTTCAGCAGCTGGTAAGACACGATTTGGGTCTACCCCTTTTTCGAAACGAGCCGATGCATCTGAACGTAGGCCAAGATGACGAGACGTTTGACGCACTGTTAAACCATCAAAATAGGCTGACTCAATGACAACAGTCGTAGTTGAATCTGTTACCTCTGAATTAGCACCACCCATTACACCAGCAATAGCTACTGGCTCTTTGCCATTTGTAATGACTAAATCTGAAGCTTTTAATGTACGTTCTTGGTCATCTAATGTTGTAATTTTTTCACCTTCTGTTGCTTTACGAACAACGATTTCACCTGTTGCTAGGCTATCATAGTCAAAAGCATGTAGAGGTTGACCATATTCCATTAATACATAGTTCGTTACATCTACAACATTATTGTGTGGACGTACTCCCGCAGCCATTAAACGATTTTGAAGCCATATTGGTGATTCACCGACTTTTACGTTTTTCACAACTTTTGCCACATACATAGGATTTGCTTGTAAATCTTCCACATGAAGCTTTAGGTAATCCTGTGCTTTTTCACCAGCAGTTTGGTAGGAAATTTTTGGATATTGAATTTCCTCTGAAAGAATGGCACCTACTTCATAAGCTACACCTAGCATTGAAAGAGCGTCAGAGCGATTAGGTGTTAGGCCTAACTCTAGCACTGTATCGCGTAAGCCTAAAATCGCAAGTGCATCTGAACCTACTTCTGCCTCCGCTGGCAGTACGTAGATACCCTCTGAATAAGCCTTAGGAACAAGTTTCCCTTCAATTCCAAGCTCTTGTAAGGAACAAATCATTCCGTTCGATTCATGACCGCGAAGTTTTGCTTTTTTGATTTTAATGCCACCTGGTAAATGTGCACCTGGACGAGCAACTATGACTTTTTGACCAGCATCAACATTCGGTGCACCACAAATTATTTGTTGTGGTTCTACTTCTCCAACATCAACTTGACAAATATTTAACTTATCAGCCTCTGGATGTTTCTCCTTAGAAACTACGTAACCAACTACAACTTTATCCATAGCATTAGCACGATCAATTACTGCATCTACTTCGATCCCAGAGCGTGTAATTTTTTCTGCTAATAGCTCAGGTGCTAAGTCCTGCGTATTGATATAATCTTTTAACCATTCTAATGATACTAACATGTTTTATCCCCCTTACGCTTCTGTTCGCTCGAATTGTGATAAGAAGCGAGTGTCACTTGTATAGAAATGACGAATATCGTCAACACCATATTTCAACATCGCAATACGTTCTGCACCAATACCAAATGCAAATCCTGAAACTTTCTTTGGATCATAGCCAGCCATTTCTAATACGTTTGGATGCACCATACCAGCTCCTAGAATCTCAATCCAGCCAGTGCCCTTACATACGTTACAGCCAGCTCCACCACATTTGAAACAAGAGATATCCATCTCTACTGATGGCTCAGTAAATGGGAAGAAGCTCGGACGTAGTCGAATTTCGCGGTCTGCACCAAACATTTTTTTCGCTAAAGTATCTAATGTTCCTTTAAGGTCACTCATGCGAATATTTTCGCCAATGACTAAACCTTCAATTTGCATAAACTGATGTGAATGTGTTGCATCATCATTATCACGTCGGAATACTTTACCAGGACAAATTATGCGAATCGATTCACCTTTTTTGGCTTCCATCGTACGAGCCTGTACTGGTGAAGTATGGGTACGTAATAATATTTCCTCGGAAATATAGAACGAATCTTGCATATCACGAGCTGGATGTCCTTTTGGTAAATTTAGTGCTTCAAAGTTATAGTAATCCTTCTCCACTTCTGGACCTTCAGCAATTTCATAGCCCATTCCAATAAATAAATCTTCAATTTCTTCAATGACACGTGTTAAAGGGTGACGGTTCCCCACTTTAATTTCACGACCTGGTAAAGTGACATCAATCGACTCACTCGCTAATTTTTCAGCAATGGCTGCCTCTTCCAACACGGTAATCTTTGTTTCTAATACTGCCGTTACATTTTCACGGACATTATTCACTAAAGCACCCATTTTCGGACGTTCTTCAGCTGATAATTTCCCCATCCCTTTTAGTAAATCAGTAATAGGTCCTTTTTTTCCTAAATACGCAACACGTACTTCATTCAATTCTTTTAAATTTGCAGCTGCTTCAATTTTAGCAAGTGCTTCTTGCTCTAATTGTTTTAATTGCTCTTCCATGTTAAAACCTCCTCAGAAAATAAATGCCTGCTTTTTAGACATAAAAAAACTCGCCCCTAAAAAGGGACGAGGACATTTTCGCGGTACCACCCTAGTTATTGCAAAGCAAAGCCTTACAATCACTTCATTGACATAACGACTTGAGAAAGCCGGCTTACCTTTACAGCATGACACTGGTCCCGGTAGCTGCTCGCGGGCTGAATTCAAAACTGCATTGAAACGGCGTTGGCTCTCAATCTCTGGCCTACGCTCCCTGTCGTCCATTCGCAATCTTTACTACTTCCCGGTCAAAGCATTTATTATTTAAACTTACATTTTAGAATAAATTATACAATATGGGGCTGTAGCAAATCAAGAGACAACTGCCTCAATCCCACAATGATCAATTTATTACTTGGCAAAGCCATATAAAACAATGCCTGTGGCTACTGCTACGTTTAATGATTCAGCCTGTCCAAAAAGAGGAATAATCATATTTTGATCTGTCTTCGCTAATAACTGAGGCTGAATGCCACTTCCTTCGTTCCCCATGATAATCGCAAATGCACCCGTATGCTGAATATCACTATACGGCACCGCTTCCTCATCTAATGCAGTACCAAATACTGGTACACCTTGATCCTGTAATATATCTATCCATTCTGCTAAATCTCCACGCACTACCGGAATATGGAAGTGGGAGCCTTGAGCCGCACGTAGTGTTTTAGGATTATAAAGGTCGGCACAGCCTTTTCCTAAAATTACAGCATCTAAACCTGCAGCATCTGCTGTACGAATCATTGTTCCAATGTTACCAGGATCTTGGACAGCATCAATTAATAACACTTTTCGCCAAGTAGTCATCACATTATCCTCTAAGACGGGCTGTTTACATACAGCAAAAACACCTTGGGAAGTTTCTGTCTCCGCGAATTCCTTCGCTACCGCAGTCGATACCTCTACAATAGCTACATCATCGATTGGCCATAACATTGGCAAATCTATACCTTCACGCACTATAATTTGTAATACTTGCTTTTTATTTTTTAATGCTTCTTCAACAAGATGAAAGCCCTCTACTAGGAATTCACCCGAACGTTCACGCTCTTTTCTTGTAGTCGCTAACTTTTTCCAATATTTCACTAACGCATTTTGCGTAGATTCAATTCTCTTCATCGCTACCTCTTACCGCCTTTTTCCTATATATTGACCACTATTATACCCTACGAAATGGCAAATTTCATAGCTAAGTAAGAAAACTGTTATTTTCCTGTGGTGGCAAGTGGCGTACAACTTAAACATGCTATAATCATACACATAATAATGAAGACACAAAGTGGGGTATATAAATGAAAAAAACAATACATGTAGTAGGGGCTATTATTGAAAATGAGCAACAAGAAATTTTCTGTGCTTTAAGAAATCCCCAAATGGTTTTAGCAAATTATTGGGAATTCCCTGGTGGTAAAATAGAGCGGGGCGAAACACCAAAACAGGCCCTTTATCGAGAAATTCTTGAGGAATTTAACTGTAAGATTCAAGTAGGTAAACAAGTGGCTGTAACGCTTCATGAATACGAACAATTTTTCGTTCATTTAGAAACATACAAAGCTTCAATTATAAAAGGCACACCCCAAATTTTAGAACATGCTGAAGCAAGATGGGTTCCCCGCAACCAATTGCTTGATCTCCCATTTGCTCCAGCAGATCTTCCTTCTATTCAAAAATTAATAGCCGAATTGTAAAAGCTATTCACTTTATCTCATGAAAATGAGTCACTTTGTTTCGTCCATGCTCTTTCGATTCATACAATGCTTCATCTGCTTTTTTTATCAATGTCGTCTCTGTATCTTCTGAAGTTACTGTGGCAATTCCCATA
The DNA here is from genome assembly GCF_028872195.1 of Lysinibacillus sp. G01H. NCBI lineage: Bacteria > Bacillati > Bacillota > Bacilli > Caryophanales > Bacillaceae > Lysinibacillus > Lysinibacillus sp. G01H. The sequence goes on from NZ_CP118397.1 coordinate 3,337,977, forward strand.
CTGATCGTAAGACTGCCTGTTGGCCAACGATCCTGCTCCACGGTGTGTCTAATTTTTTCGCCGATTTCTTTTGCCTCAGGTATCTCGATCTCTGGTAAGATGATAATAAACTCCTCCCCACCATAACGAGCGACGATATCTTCTAGACGTACTTGTATTTGTAATAGTTGTGCCAATTGAACGAGGACATCGTCTCCAACTTGATGACCATATGTATCATTGACCTTTTTGAAATGATCGATATCTAAAATGCATAACGAAAAAGATTTTGCTGTCTCATGAAAACGATTAAAATGTTGTTCGAGTTGTTCCTGGAAAAATCTCCTGTTTTTCAAGCCAGTCAGTTTATCAGTCATTGATAATTCTACTAAAGCAGTATTCATTTCCAATAATTTCGCCTGCTGATGTTCTATTTCTACATGAATTTGCTCCAAATTAGCTAATGCACGATCCTTTTCTTGATAGGCAGCCTCAAGTAGTTTTTTGGCTGATCGTAATTCTTGTTCATAATCTATACGCTTTTTCATCTTTACTAAAATGCAATCAATTCGCTCTACCATATCCTCTTCGTACAATTTAGCATTCATTAAAAACGGAACCGACATCCCGTCCTTCTGTTTGAAATGAATGAATAATTCCTCTACTTGTCCCTCTAGATTAATCATAGGATAAAAATAAGAGTGAAAAATCATCTTATTGGGCGTAGATAGAAGAATTTCTAGATGCATATGTAATAATTCCTCTTGCTCATAGCCGATCCAATCTAGCAGGGTTTGATTGATTTCTGAAATAAGCCCTTCATGTGTGATGGAAAGAAATCCACATGGAGCATTGTTGAGTCGTTTTTCCATTGTTGATAATCCTTTCATTTTTCCCTACAAAAAATCTGCAATACATTGTATCGTTTCATTTGGGTGACTAATATGTGGATAATGACCTTTTGCTTCCATTAATTGTAACGTACTATTTTTGAGATGATGATGCAAATAATCTCCAACACCAATTGGCACAATACTATCTTCCGAGCATTGGATAATTAACGAAGGAACGGAGACCTTTGATAATTCACTACGATGATCAGATAAAAATGTGACCTCAGCAAATTCTTTTGCAATGATAGGGTCTGCTGCTATAAAGGTTTGCTTCAGTTCCTGTGTTAATGCTGGCTGTTCAGGATTACTCATTGCAATTGGTGCCATATAGCTGGCCCAACCTGTAAAGTTCATTTCCATCATGTCTAATAACTCCGCTATATCACTTCGCTCAAAACCCCCTCGATAACCATCATCATTTAAATAACACGGAGAAGGACCAATCATAATCAATTTCTTAAAATAGTCAGGGTGCTGGATAGATGCGAGCAGTCCTATCATGGCACTAATGGAATGCCCGACAAAAATACTATTTTGTAATGATAGCGTTTCAATAATGTCCAATACATCTTGGACATAGCCCTGTAACGATTGATATTTTTCTGATGAATAGGCATTTGTATCTGAGTTACCTGAGCCTACATAATCGAATAATATAATCTGATATTTGTCCATAAATGCAGGCGTAATGAAACGCCACATATTTTGATCACAGCCAAATCCATGTGCAAAAATAAGCGTTTGGTCTCCTTGTCCGAGTATTGTTACATTATTACGAACAACAACATTTTCCATTCCGATCAATCCTTTTAGAAATATATGTAATAGTTTTATTGTGACCCCTTATACAGTATTTATCAAGCTAAAACGTGAAAATCAAAAAGGAGCAGGAGTGCCGCTTCACCTGCCCCATTCTCCAGCTACAACCACTTCCTAATAGGTGGGATACTCTGCTGAAATTGAAATATATTATACGGATCATATTTTGTTTTCACTTCACGAAGCCTTCTAAAATTGCGTCCGTAATAGGCTGTATGCCAGTCCTGAATATATCGATCTGGAAAATTCACATAATCACCAGCCGTATAAGGTGATAAAGCTCGACGTAAATTTTCTACCCACTTAATATTTTGTTCTTCCTCTTTCGGGTTTTCCCAGGAAGTATTATATTCTTGAGCTATTATCGCATTGCGATAGTAATAGGCTGTATGCTGGGGAGCAATTTCACCTACTGCTCCTCTTAAAGACTGTTGCCATATTGTTGTAGTTGAATTAGGTGCATGGGCTAAAAATTCTTTCATTCTTTGAATCGCCTTATATGGAAACGGTCTCTCCAAAAATGACCCGGATCTTTTTCGAAAGGCAGGCTGATTGCCGCTTGGTAAATCAAAAAATTCTATTGCCTTGCTATATGGCACTTCCTTTATCCAAATACTTGTTGGCATGCCTGTTTTTCTAAGAGGGCGAAGCAATTTCTTTAATTCAGCTGCTGTTCCTATAAACTCACCTTGTGCGACTAGTTCACCTACTTCCTTTGTTTTTAGCTCAATCTGTGAAGTTAGACGCTTATCTGTATAGGGGGCCCATTTTTGCCATGCATCAAAGGCCACTTCAAAGTCATCCCATCCCCATGTAATAGAAAAGAGTGATACTTTATTAATCGCATGAAGCTTGAATGTCAAAGAAGTGACTATACCAAAATTGCCTCCTCCTCCACCACGACTTGCCCAAAACAGATCATGATGTTGTTGCTTATTCGCTCTGATTACCTGAGCACCCTCATGTTCACTAGCAACCACCGTTTCGATTTCAATTAGATTGTCACAAGTTAATCCAAACGGTCGTGATAGCATCCCTATCCCCCCTCCAAGGGTCAAACCGACCACCCCAACACTACTTTCTGTACCAGCAGGAATGGTAACACCTTGCTCCCATAATGTACGGTATACGATTCCCATATTAGCTCCAGCATCAATTCTAGCCGTCATTTCTGAGAGATTTACTGAAATATCATTCATATCACTTACATCAATGACAAGCCCTTTATTTACTAAAGAAAAATTTTCATAGCTATGACGACCACTTCGAATTCTGAAAGGCTCGTTGTTTTCTCTAGCCCATTTTAAGGCATTAACCACATCTTTCGTTTCTTGACAAAACACAATGACACTCGGATATTTTGGATTATTTAGATTATTATTCGTTCTCGCTTGTTCATAATCCGAATCTTCCGGCGTGACGATTCTTCCTGTGAGCTTCGCCTTTTTCAACATCAAGCCCCTTTCTCACAATGATACTTATCCTATGCAACTCATTGAGAAAGAATTTGACTTTTCAACTATTTTACTGGACTCACACTAAAATACTCTTTTTCACACTAGAAACATATGATGCACTAATAACAACGTGTTGGAGGTGTTCTATGCTTATCCATGTGGTAAGTGCTGGCGAAACACTGTGGCAAATCGCTAATCGTTATGCTGTACCCGTTCAATCTATTAGCCAATTAAATGCATTAGCTACTCCTGATCAATTAGCCATCGGACAATCACTGGTTATCCCTTCTCCTTATACAATTTATACGGTTCAAAAAGGAGATACGTTATGGTCCATCGCACAGAAATTTAGCGTTCCCTTGCAATCTATCATAATAGAAAACCATCTAACGAATCCCGATCTATTAACACCTGGAACGAAATTAATTATTCCACCCATTGTTCATAAGGTGCAGCCAGGAGAAACTTTATGGCAAATAGCACAGCGCTATGGTACGACCGTTCAAGCCGTTGCAGTAAAAAATAATCTAAACAATCCCAATATGCTTTATGTCGGTTCACAATTGATGATCCCAAGAAAATTACCGATGATTGAAGTCAATGCTTATTCCTACCAACCTTCAGAAGAAGCTGTAGACTCCATTAATGCTATTGGTCATCTACTAACTTATTTTAGTCCTTTTGCTTATAAGATGAAGGAAGATGGGACATTACAGCCCATTAATGATGAAAATATGATAGCGGCAGCAAAGGCTAAACATATTATCCCGATGTTAACGCTCACTAATTTTACTTCTACAGAAGAAGGCTCTAATTTAGCTCATGTCGTCTTGTCCAATGCAGAGTTATGTAAAAAGGTCATGAATAATGTGTTACAGGTGATGCAAGATAAAGGTTATCAAGTATTAAATATTGATTTTGAAAATGTTTTACCTGCTGATCGCGAAAATTTCAATGCCTTTATTCAATTGGCTGTGGATACCCTTCATCCAAAAGGCTATTTAGTTTCAACAGCGCTCGCACCTAAAACAAGTGCTTCACAAACTGGGACATTATATGAAGCCCATGATTACGAAGCACATGGGAGAATAGCAGATTTTGTTGTATTAATGACATATGAATGGGGCTATCGTCTTGGCCCTCCACAAGCCATTTCCCCCATTAATGAAATGCGAAGAGTCGTGGAATATGCTTTAACCGAAATACCAGCTGATAAAATCTTATTGGGTTTTGAGTTGTATGCGCGTGATTGGCTCTTACCTCATGTCAAAGGCCAAGAAGCCGAAACATTTAGCCCGCAGGAAGCGCTCAATAGGGCCATCAAGTACAGGGCAACAATTCAGTATGATCCAACGGCACAATCTCCTTTTTATCGATATGTTGATGAGCAAGGAAGGCAGCACGAGGTATGGTTTGAAGATGCGAGAAGTGCACAAGCCAAATTCGACATGACTAAACATTACAATTTACGTGGCATTAGCTATTGGGCATTAGGATTCCCGTTTCATCAAAATTGGGTTTTATTAAACGATAATTTTTCTGTTAAAAAATCTTAATACTAATTATTGTTCGCAATAAACAAAGAGCTATGCGAATTATTCCTTGTGAAGTGCGATCTGTGCTGACGGGATAAAAAGTTCATTTCAAAGCCATATTAATTTATATCAACAGGAAAGGAGCAACTCACATGGGAAGAGACAATAAACAAGGTCAAAGCAATAATAAAGGCTCATTACCTCAAACGCCGAAAAACCAAAAGATTGCACCAAATAAGGTGAGTGAGGAATTTTCTCAAGAGTTTATGGAGCTAATTAATACAGTCACGCAAAATAAGAATAAGCAGAAAAAATAAGGGGGGCTTCACTTGGATTTTCAGCGTGCTCAAGAAATTGTCGCCTCACCTTTAGAATTTGAAGTGAGCTATAATGGCGTTTCCATCTGGATCGATCAGCTCCACGATGATGAAAAAACAGCGACAGTTCACCTACGCCGTTCTTTAGAAGAGCGATCTGAAGTAGCTATATCCGAATTAAAAGAAGAATATCTCGTTCACTAAACAGCAAGAACCTGCTTACTCAATAGTAATAAGCAGGTTCTTTTTTAAATAATATAATCTTCAATATATTGAAGTTGTGTTAATACTTCCTCCACACGATGATGTAAATCTTTATAGGTTTCGGTAATTTGCTGAGGGGATATTGGCTTACTGAATAGATAGCCCTGAATATAATCACAGCCACCATCTATTAGAAAAGATAATTGCTCCACTTCTTCAATGCCCTCTGCCACAACCTTCAAACGTAAATGTTTAGCCATCGAAATAATCATGGAAACAAGTGCTTCATCATTTGGATTATGTGGCACGTTTCTCACAAATGTTCGGTCAATTTTTAAACAATCAATTGGGAATTCCTTTAAATAAGAGAGAGAGGAATAGCCTGTTCCAAAATCATCTACAGCAATTTGGATACCTAATGCCTTTAACTCATGTAATAGCTGTGTCATTTGATCAATATTCATGGTCATACTTTCTGTAATTTCTAATTGTAAAAATGACGGATCTAAATTGGTACGTTGTAAAATATCTTGTACCATTTCTACTAAATCCTGTTGAAATAACTGGCCAAGTGATAAATTTACTGCCACTTTCATTGGAGGTAAGCCTTGTTTCTCCCATGCTTTCGCTTGTGTGCATGCGGTTTCTAAAATCCATTTACCTAGCGGGATAATAAGGCCACATTCTTCAGCAATAGGAATAAAGACATCAGGTGGAACAAAGCCCCGCGTTGGATGACGCCAGCGTACCAAAGCTTCGACCGATTCGATGGTACCTGTCTTTAAGTTGACCTGTGGTTGATAGTCTAAATAAAATTCATTATTGGCTAACGCATTATGTAAGTCTTGCTCTAACAATATTCGATCTGCAATACCTTTAGACATATACGGTTTATAAAAAAGAAATCTTTGAGGTATTTGTCTAGCCTCTCGCATCGCTAACTGTGCATGCATTAATAGCTCTTCACCAGTCCATTGCTCCTCATAGAGAGCAATCCCAATATTTAGACTGCCATTTAATGAAAATAATTGGACCTGTAAAGGATCTGTCATGGCACTTTTAAGATTTAAGCAAAATTGCAGTAGTTCCTCAATCGTCTTTACATGGTCAATATAAATAACAAATTGTCCCTCACGCAGTTTAGTTGCAAAATAATGTGGAGGTACAATCGATTGAATTCGTTCTGCAACAAGTTTCATCATTGTATTAGAGTTACTTATACCAATGGACGAACGAATTGCCGCAAAGCGATCAATTTCTATGGCAATGATAGCCTTTTGCGCTTTATGTTCATGTAAATTTTCTTTTAACGTCTTTAGTAGTAAATGTTCATTTGGCAACAATGTAATATCATCATGATAAGCTTGAAATCGAAGTTCCTGTTGAGATTGTTCAAGATCCTTTTTAATTTTCAACAGCTGCTGAAATGGTTTTTCCACAGACGTATAATAAATCGCCTTTAGGAAAAAATAGAATGCTAAAAACTGATAGATCAGTGCTGAGAAATCCCATATTGCATTTTGATCTTGACTAACAATAAAGAAGATATCACTCACAATGAGAGAAATAGCTGCGCTAATGAGCCACATGGAACGCTTCGGTAATTTTTTTACATATGTACTAACAATAGCAATGGTTAAAATTTGAAGAATAATAGCAATTAGATGTACCATATTATCAATCGTATCTAACCAATTTTCAGGCAATATTTTGGGCGAATTATAAGCCAGAAAAACGCTTCCTAGAACGAAAAGCATCGAACAACCATATGTCAGTATCCGATGATTCATGGTTAATCGCTTTTTAGGGTTTAAAATAATAAGTATAAATCCAATGGCTAAGTACAAACGCATTAATATATGTAGAGGCTCGTTCATAAAGTTCCATTCTCTAGATTGGCTAAAAAACAAGCTAATTAATTCTAATAAGGCAATAATGAAAAACATGTTTCCTATGTATAAAGTTTGATTGGATAATAAGTGTGAAAATACTAAATAGGATTGGATCGCAATTGCCATTGTAAAAACGATGATTAATACTTGTATCACCAGTTTTATATCTTGATACATGTTACCTTGGAAAACACCATATATTTGATTGCTAAAGCTCAGTAATGGTATGACAAGTAATAAGGGTAATACCATGTACCAAATCTCTTTTTTCTCTATCTGATTAAACCATCTCTCCACTCCAAACCCTCCATACTACTATATAAACATTCACTAGGAAATTTTATCTATCTATATCGATTATTTAAATTTGAATTGTATATTTCTTTGACTTCTTACAAATCATAACACTTTTATCGGAATTTGTATGCACCTATATGAAGTATGCTAATATTCATTTTATTTCAATATTAGCATACTTTTGATATTTTTAGTTCTTTATTCCACCCTGAAAAGTTGCTGTTTCAATCTCTGGATGATTCTACCTCTTCTTTTTTTAATAGCAACAGCGGATAAGCCTAATGCATTAGCTATTTCTTGATCACTGTAACCTTCTGCATAATAAAGTAGTAATATTTCTCTTTCTATCTGCTTAAGCTGAGACAACTTAATCTCAAGTAAGCTAGGATTTTTTTGATTGTCCCAACCCTCCAAGTCATTAAGAATAAAATTGAGTGTTTCACCATCAACAACCGTTATTCGCTCTGTATAGTTTTTTTCCCTTGATAATTCATTTAGAATCTCACCTTTTATCGAAGAATAAAGATAAGCAGAAAATTGTCCCTTTGCTGGATCTGCTTTTAGCCATGCCCTCCATACAGCAATAGAAGCGATATGACGATAGTAATCAAAATCCTTGTAAATATGGAGCTGCGTGAAAATGGCTGTAATCATTGGTTGCACTGCCTCTAAAATTTCTTCAAAAGATTGTGTTAATGAAAGCTTGTGATCGTTGCGAATAGACATACCACTCTTCCTGTCAACTGTGCACAGTTCAATATTCCTAGGTAACACAATCTTAGACTGTCATGTTGCTTGAGAGCTAATGCCCATTTTCAGCATTTCAGCGCGCAGAAAGAATAAAATGCCTGGCATATTTAGTCATAATTCCCCCAAAGTTATTACAAAAATTATCTATTTTCTTTGGTATTTCATACATATTTAAACGTTAGTTGGACAAATTACTACTAAGGAGGCGATATAGATGAATTTTCAAATAAGAGATGCAATTACAGCGAATGTACATGGTCAATCTGCCGCAGAATTTAAAGACATTGTGGAAGATGCTATTAATCGTGGAGAAGAGCATTTACTACCAGGGCTTGGGGTGTTTTTTGAAAAATGGTGGAAGCAATCCAGTCCATCAGAACAAGATGAATTTGTTCAAAAATTAGAAAAAGTATTTGCTAACTGATTTTTAATGAACTGTGCATTCCATTTCCAATAAATGCGTGATAAAGTTTTACTTATCAGAAAATTTGGAGGGATTGGAATGACTGTTGCAGTAGAATTACTTGTCAATCAACTCAAACAGGTTTTATTAGAAGAACAAGTGTCAACAAACGAAACGGTACGACAGCTACATGGAAAGGATGAATCTCATCATATGATGAGATTACCTGATATCGTTGTCTTTCCCCGTTCCACAGCTGATGTCAGTGCCATCTTAAAAATTGCACATGCACAACGTGTACCAGTTGTACCATTCGGTGTTGGCTCCAGCTTAGAAGGAAACGCGATTCCTATTGCACATGGTATTTCTATTGATTTCTCTGAAATGAATACGATATTAGAAGTTCGACCTGATGACCTTCTAGTAAAAGTTCAGCCTGGCGTCACACGCTCTCAGCTGAATAAGGAGTTAAAAAAACACGGTCTACAATTCACAGTGGATCCAGGTGCAGATGCAACACTAGGTGGCATGGCTGCAACGAATGCTAGTGGTACAACTGCTGTGCGTTACGGTGTTATGCGTGATCAGGTTCGTGATTTAGAGGTTGTCCTTGCAGATGGCTCTGTCATCCATACAGGTAATTTAGCCGCGAAATCCTCTTCTGGTTATCATTTAAATGGTCTATTTGTCGGCTCTGAAGGAACACTTGGCTGCTTTACGGAGTTAACGTTAAAAGTGTATGGTATACCTGAATTTGTGACAGCGGGGCGAGCTGTTTTTGACACAGTCGGAGATGCTGTGAGTGCTGTTACCGCCTTATTACAGGCTGGTAGTTCAATTGGTCGAGTGGAATTGGTCGATGAATCCTCTATGAAGCAGGCCAATGTCTATAACGATACATCCTTTAGCGAAAAACCAACATTGTTTTTAGAATTCCACGGAAACGAAGCGGGTATGCATGCGGACATCGCATTCGCTACAGAAATTTTTGAGGACTACAGCTGTCTATCCGTCGAATTCGAACAAGATAATGCTGCTCGTAACAAGCTTTGGGAAGCACGACATTCTTTAGCCTATGCATATATTCATGCTTATCCTGGTAAGAAGCTCATGTCAACGGATGTCTGTGTACCAATCTCTGTGCTTGCCGAAACCATTTTATATGCACGAGAACAGCTTGATCATGTTGGACTCGCAGGTGGGCTTGTGGGCCATGTGGGCGATGGAAATTTCCATGCACTTTTAATGTTAAATCCAAATGACGCCGAGGAGCAGGCAAAAGCGGATCGCTTCAATGAACAAATCGTGCAATATGCATTACTTCGAGGTGGCACATGTACAGGCGAGCATGGTGTTGGCATTGGCAAAATGAAATACCAAGCCACTGAGCACGGTACCTCTTTAGTCGTCATGAAAAGCATAAAAGCAGCACTTGATCCACTTAACATTATGAATCCAGGAAAGATTTTCACTCTATAATTAACATTAAAACCCGCTGATTGACTAGAATATCAGCGGGTTTATCATTATAAATCATAACGGAAGCTCTTAACTAATATATCTCCCTTGTAAAATTCTTTCGACTCATCTCGCACAAAACCTAATGATAAGTAAAGATTAATGGCAGCCTGCATCATATCACCTGAGTGTAAATAAAGTGCCTGATCCTGTCTCTTTCTTGCAAAGGCAAAACTTTCATTTAATAATTTCTTAGCAACCCCTTGCCCTCTTCCTTTTGGATGCACACCTAATAAGCGCACAATCGTCGATTGAATATTTAGCTCTGGCAGGCCATACGCTTTCCCTGCATCCGTAAATAGTTGTAATCCACCTAATATATCATCTCCGCGTTTTGCAATAAGAATTGTCTCTGCATTCGGATTACCAACCGAAGCATGGATATCACTTAAATATGATTGCCAGTGCTCTGGGTCTTCATAGTCGTTTTCATATTGCGCATAGCTCTCAACTAAAACTTCAAGATAGCTTGCATAATCTTCCTCTTGTAAATGTTCAATCAAAATGTCTGCTACTGTCATTCTAATTTCCCCTTTCTATGATGAAAAACCGCCCTTACTATAGACTGTTACTCTTTTTTCAATACGGTGTGAAACCCATTCTACGATGATTGAAATTCCCCAATAAATAAGTCCAACAGCAATAAATGACTCTAAAAACTTTAAGTTCATGGAAGCAATAATATTTGCCACACCGGTCAATTCTTTAATGGATAGGAAAAATGCTAATGATGTAGCATGTAAAAAACCGATAAAAACATTCGTCAAGTTAGGAATAGATTGCCCAAATGCTTGTGGTAAAATATAACGTCGCATAGCTTGAGGAAATGTTAATCCAATCGCATATGCTGCTTCTAGTTGTCCTTTAGGTACAGCTAATATCCCTGAACGAATAATTTCTGAGGCATAAGCCCCTGCACTAAGTGTTAAGGCTAGTATGACAAAAAATAAAATAGGAATAGAATTTGATTGTATCTTTAAATGAAGTAAATTAGCTACACTATCAACTAGCATTGGCAAGCCAAAATAAACGAGCATGATATGCATAATGATAGGTGTTCCTCTGAAAAATGAAACATAAAAATTTAGTACACATGAGACTATTTTTATCTGTTGAATGCGCACGAAAGCTACAATTATGCCAATAACGATTCCTAATAAAACAGGTGTAATAGTCATGAATAAGGTTAACGGTATTACTTTACTAATTTCTCGTAATGCTTCTACTATAAATGCGATATCAATGGTCATAGCATATTCCCCCTATTGTGAAGCAAGCTCCTTTGGCATATAGCGATTAAAATAGCGTTCATTAAATTTAAATACTTTTTCAAGGATTATCACGATGACATAGTAAACAATTGACAAAGCTACATAGATTTCAAACGCTCGTGTCGTAGAAGCAATCAAGGTTTCTCCCCTCCCCACCATATCCATTACACCGATGGAGAATGCTAACGATGTATCTTTTAATGAACTAATCATTGTATTTGCTATATTTGGAAAAGCAACACGTATTGCCTGTGGAAAAACAATTCGCATAAAAGCCTGTGATCCACTTAAGCCTACTGAATAGGCCGCCTCCATTTGACCCCGATCAACGGTTAAAATTGCTGCACGAAATATTTCGGCAAAGGCTGCCGCATTGCTGAATGTGTACGTAATAATAACAAAATACATCGAATCCATTCTTGTCACATCAATATGAATGAGCTTTAACAATGCAGGAATGCCGTAAAATACTAAGAACAACTGCACTAAAATGGGTGTGCCACGAATAAAGGATATATAGAATGTAATAATTTGCTTCAATATCGGTATGTGAAGTAGCTTTGGTATGGCTAGCACAATCCCAAGCATCATACCAAAAAGTATGGAGAATACTAGAATCTCGAAAGTTATGGGTAAATACTGAAGCAATGTTGGAATGACTTGCGCAATTAGCACGACATCAAAGTTATTTTCCATACTGCCATCTTCCTTTCCTGTTCATTAGAAGTCTACTGTATAATCATCACCCAACCACTTTTTACTAAGCTCACTCACTACCCCCTCATTCTTTAATTCAACGATCGCTTCATCTAAGCGCTCCTGTAACTTCACTTCATCTTTATTGAGTAAAAAGTAGACCTTTGAATTTAATAATGCATCACCTACAACCTTTTGCTGTGCCTCATTGCTTTCGTTATAGTATCGAACAGCAAACGGTGTGGTAATAATAGCATCAATTCGTCCCGTGGCTAGTTGATTGTTAACATCAACGGAGCCAGAAGAATAAACGATATTTGCTCCTAAATTATGCTCTTTATTATATTTTTCAATAAAAACAGCTGAGTTACTTGTTGGTGAGACACTCACATTTCTCCCTTTTAAATCCTCAATGGATTGAATGGCATTATTTTTCTCGTTGACTGTCACCTTTAATGGGAATACATTATACGGCTCTTTATTAAATAAAAATTTCTCCTCGCGCTCACTATTAACTTCCATTTGATGGGCAATAAAATCTATTTTTCTTGTTTCTAAACTTAGTAATAAATTGGAGAATTCCATTGTTTTAAATTCAAACTCATACTCTGGTAGCTTCTCATCAATTGCACGAACAAGCTCTACATCATAACCAGTTAAATTTCCCTTGTCATCTAAAAAACAGATGTTTGGAAACTGAGTTCCCGTACCAACTATAATTTTTTGAACATCCTTGCCGCTCTGTGCTGTTTTTTGAGCACTTGCGTCACCAACTGTTTTTTCTGAGTTTGCACATGCTGTTAATAGCGCTGCTAGCACAAGTAGCAAATAAAATGATATTTTTTTCATAAAATTCCTCTCCTTCTGTTATGCATATGAGGGTAGATTCACAGCAAGTGCCTTCTGTAGATGCTCTAAACCAATTGCCGTTACAGCTCTATAGATACCTGTTTCACTTGACCCGATTTCTACAACAGGCACATGTCGAACACCATACTTTATATCGAGGATGTCTCTGAATATATCATTAGACATGACATCAACTGTTTTGTAGGAAATATGTCGTTCTTGTAGATATGTTTTTATTTCCTCGCCATAACTACAACCTTGCTTCGACCAAATGATTATATCTAAATTTTTTGTCATAATCATGACCTCCTTAGATTACCTTCACCTTTTGTTGTAACTGCAAATGGACAGGACTTAAAAGCTCAAACGAACGTTGACGTTCAAATTCCTTCAAGATGGGCGTATGCAAAATAAATTCATCGATTTGGAATCGTACATGGTAGTTATCTAAAATGGCTTTAATTTCTTCTGCCGTACCGTATAAAATATCAGCCTCATACTGTTCCACTGTATATTCCTCTCCAGATTCCTGACCAAATTTCTCTGCTAGCTCTACTGATTGTAGCGTCAGGCTTCTGCCACTTGCTAAATGCACCTTTGTAATTTTTTGATCTCCTATTAGTTTTTTCGCTTCCTCTTTACTTGGAGCAGCAAGTGCAGCAATAGAAAGCGCAAAAGTACCGTTTGGATGATGACTGCGATAGGTTGAAGCCGCTTGCACCAATACATCATTATCACTATTAATAAATCGAGCAAAGACAAATGCAATGCCGAGTTTTCCTGCAAGAGCAGCACTTTCAGGGCTAGCGCCAAGTAAAAATAATGTTGGCTTTGTCTTTGGAATTGGCGTTGCTTGTATGCCATATAATTCGTGCTCTTTTGGTATGGTTTGCTCAATTAATTGCTGTAAAAATATTAGTCTCTCTTCAAAATCTTCCCCTTGATTGAGTGTGCCATATTGTAAAGCCTTCGTGGAAAGTGGCAAGCCACCAGGGGCTTTACCGATGCCTAAATCTACACGTCCTGGCTCCAATGATGCTAGAACATGGAAATTTTCCGCTACTTTATAGGGGCTATAATGCTGTAGCATAACCCCTCCTGACCCAATTTGAATGGATTTGGTTTTGGCAAGTAAATAAGAAACTAATATTTCTGGAGAAGAGCCTGCTAATGACTCTGTATGATGATGCTCCGATACCCAAAAACGTGAATAGCCTAACTGCTCAGCTCTCTGTGCTAAGGCTACCGTTTTTTGTAATGTTTGTTCATTGCTTGCTCCTTCAATAATAGGGCTTTGATCTAATATGCCTAATGTATAACTCATACAATACCTCCTAATCTCTTTTATTCAAATGAATTTACTAGGTTTTTAGACAGACTGTTTAACATAGCGACTTTCCTTGAAGGGTAAACCTAAATTCCCACGCAAAGTATCTGCCTCATAGTCTTTACGATATAGCCCTCTTGCTTGTAAAATTGGCACTACTTTATCAACAAAATCTTCAAGAGCACCAGGTACTGTCACGCCAATAATAAAACCATCTGCTGCTTCCTTTTCAAACCATTCTTGTACAAGATCTGCTACTTGCTCAGCTGTCCCAAAAAAGGCTGTTTTTGGTGTCGCCTCGCGTAAAGCGACTTGACGTAATGTAAGTCCCTCTTGCCTAGCATAGCGTTTAATATAATCTGTTGTACTTCTAAAGCTGTTGGCACCAATATCACCTAAATCAGGAAACGGTGCATCCACATCGTATTGGGTAAAATCATGATGGTCGAAGTAACGTCCAAGATAAGCAAGAGCGCGGTCTAGGGAAACTAACTCGACGATTTCTTGATATTTCGCCTCTGCTTCCTCCACCGTATCGCCAATAATTGGTGATATACCTGGAAAAATCTTCACTTCTTCAGGATTTCGTCCAAATGTTGCCACCTCTTTTTTTACTCTCAAGTAAAATTTCCGTGCCTCTTCAATAGATGCCCCATGTGTGAAAATGGCATCTGCATCTTTTGCAGCTAATCGAATGCCTGCATCAGACGACCCAGCCTGGAAAATAACGGGCTGGCCTTGCTTTGTTCGACCAATATTGAGTGGTCCTTGGACTGAAAAATATCGCCCTTTATGATGTAATGTGTGTAATTTTTCTGGATCAAAAAATTGATCTTTGTTGACATCTGCAATAAACGCATCATCATCCCACGAGTCCCATAAGCCTTGGACAACCTCTAAGTATTCTTCCGCAATTTGATAGCGTTCTGCATGGCTAGGATGTTGGTCGATTGTTTTGTTATAGTTCAAAGCAGTACTTTCTAATGGTGTCGTTACAACATTCCATCCAGCACGCCCAGCACTAATATGATCTAATGAAGCGAATTGGCGTGCTACTGTAAATGGTTCGCTATAGGAAGTTGAGACTGTTCCAACTAACCCAATGTTTTTCGTCGCTACTGCTAAAGCCGATAAGATTGTAATAGGTTCAAATCGATTTAAAAAATGAGGGATGGATTTTTCGTTAATAAATAAACCATCCGCAATAAATGCTACATCAAATTTTCCCTGCTCTGCTTTCTGAGCCTGCTGAATATAGAAAGGTAAGCTTACACTTTGATTGCTCGCCACCTTTGGATGACGCCAACCAGAAATATTTCCTCCTACCCCATGAATAATTGCTCCAAATCGAATTTTATCCTGTCTAGCCATGTCAATTCCTCCTCAATCTTTATTTTACTAAACATAGTGGTTAAGTATGTTTTATTGGATTGAGAATGATATTACCGTTCCTTTAGACGATATGCAATAGGTACAGTAATAGAAAAAATTTTATGTGGTGATAAAATTTTTTATCAATACGTGTCTCCTATGCTTTCAAAATGCTTAGCTGTTTCACAAATTGTCTGCCAAAAGGCTGATGGCAATGTCTCCTTCTCTTTATAGGTTAAAAATATATGTTGATTCATATCCAGCAAATGCTTAACGTCTATCTCCACAAATTCACCGCTTTCCAGCTCCTTTTTGATACAAAGATGTGGTAAAAAGCTTAAATAGTCTTTTGTCCGAATAAATTCTTTGGCAACTTCTAAATGATCTGTTCGTACCTCAATATTGGCTGCTACTCCCTCTACCTCAAACATTTTATGCACATAATTCCAATCAAACGCGCCACATTCAAAAAATACCATTTTCTGTTGAGCTAATTCTTTTGCTTGAATGAGTTCATCTAGTTGTAATGGGTGATCACGGTGTTTGACAAGTTTCACTGTATTGTTCAATAAAAGCTCGTTCTCAATGTCATTCCCATGTACATATTGAATAAAGCCTAGATGAATTTGGTGGCTTTGTAGCTTTTCTAAAATGTTTGCTGTGGAACCTGTAAATAATTGAAAACGCAAATAAGGGAATTGCTCTTTCCATTTAGGCAATGCATAGGCTAAAAAATACTGAGCTGTTACACCGTTTGCACCAATACATACCTCATCGATCTCCTGCGTTTCTTCTAATTGCTTCTTTCCTTGCTGAAATGTTTGCACAATTTGCGTGGCAAATGGTAAAAAATCTTTCCCTTTCTCTGATACGCTCACACTTCTTCCATCTCGGTAAAATAACTCAACACCTAGCTCTCGTTCTAATGACTTAATACGTGCAGTTACAGTCGGCTGTGAAAGAAATAATGCATTGGCTGCTTTATGGATACTTTTGTAATGGACAACATATAAAAATGCCTCGATATGGTCTATATTCACGAGGAGTTCACCCCTTCATTAATTATTTAACCTATTATATAAATAATTCCTTATATTCTCTATAACTTATAAGAAAACTATGTGTTATATTTTGACAAAGAAAAAAAGTAACCCAGCGTCTCCCAGGTTACTTTACTATGTAGCGATGTAGCCATCCATCTTGACAACAAACATCGCACGTGGTGAACATCCCTCTGTCTGCCTACCACTTTTATGTTATTTACATGAACACCCTCTGTTGTCCATGTAAACTCTATCTATCGTACTTCTCAACTCGAGAAAGCATATGTCTAAATTTAAGCTAAAATCGATGCTAATACAGCTTTTTGTGCATGCAATCTATTTTCAGCTTGCTCAAAGATGTAAGAATTAGGTCCATCAATAACTGAAGTTGCAACCTCTTCCTCACGATGTGCTGGTAAGCAATGCAAGAACATATAATTTGGTTTTGCATAGGCTACTAGCTCATCATTAATTTGATAGCCAGCAAAGTCTTGTAAACGTTTTGCTGCTTCTTCCTCTTGACCCATAGATGTCCAAACATCTGCATAGACGACATCTGCATTTAATACTGCTTCAACAGGATCATTCGTGATCATAATCGTACTGCCATTTGCTGCCGCAATCGCCTGTGCTTTAGCGATGACTTCCCCATCACATTCATACCCTACAGGAGTCGCAACAGCTACATTCATGCCAACGTGTGCTGAAGCTACTACGAGTGAGTGTGCTACATTGTTGCCATCTCCTACATAGGCAATTTTAAGTCCTTTTAACATGCCTTTATTTTCTGCAATCGTCTCTAAATCAGCTAATGCCTGACAAGGATGATAAATATCCGTTAATCCATTAATAACTGGGATTACTGCATGCTCCGCCAGCTCTTTGACCATTGCGTGAGAGTTTGCACGAATCATAATACCATCTAAATAGCCCGATAATACATGGGCTGTATCATAAATCGATTCGCCACGACCAATTTGCAAATCACGTGCATGCATAAACATACTTTTTCCACCTAATTGATTCATACCAACTTCAAATGAAATACGTGTACGAGTTGAATGCTTTTCGAAAATCATTCCAAGCGTTTTACCTTCTAATAATCTTGGGCATTTCCCCTCTTTTGTAATCATTTTAAGCTGTGTCGCTAATTCAATAAGATCTTGAACCTCTTGACTTGTATAGTCTAGCAAAGTTAGTAGATCTTTTCCTTTTAAACTAGACACTAACTTTAACTGTACTTCTTCGAGTAATTTCATAGCCTTCGCTCCTTATATCGTTGCTGTTGAAATTAGTATAACATGCATAAATATAAAATCAACTGAATTTTTATAATTAATTTTTATTATTATTTATTTGTTATTAAATGTGACAAAAATTCGTCAAAACGAATATTTATGCATATATAACTTATTTATGGATAAGGTACTAAAATGTATCAAAGGTACAATGTGTAAAAATAGTTTGGGAGCTTTGTCACTATTGGTAGCAGAGGGAGAAAATTTAATACTAAAAATAATGAAAAGCCCCCTAACAACATTTGTTAGAGGGCAAGTCCATTTCTTCTAATTATTCAAAAGTAATTTTATTGACTGCATCACGATCTAATTTTTTAATGACTTCTACCATTAATTTAACGGCATTATCATAATCATCACGATGTAGGATACCTGCATGTGAATGGATATAGCGTGTCGCAATACCAATTGATAGTGCTGGTACACCATTTGCTGTTACGTGGATGGAGCCAGCATCTGTACCACCGCCAGCCATCGCTTCAAATTGATATGGAATATTGTGCTCATCTGCTACATCTAATACGAATTCACGTAAGCCACGATGTGAAACCATAGATGCATCATACACAACGATTTGAGGGCCTGCACCCATCTTACTCGTTGATTCTTTTGCTGTAACTCCAGGAGTATCTCCTGCTACACCTACGTCTACTGCAAATCCAATATCTGGTTGGATTTTATGTGTAGTAGTTTTAGCACCGCGAAGTCCAACTTCTTCTTGTACATTCCCTACAGAATAGAGAATATTAGGGTGCTTTTCATTTTGTAACGCTTTCATAACATCAATCGCAATTGCACAGCCGATACGGTTATCCCAAGCTTTAGCTAATAGATACTTATCATTTTTCATTACATTAAACTCAAAGTACGGTGTTACCATATCGCCAGGACGAACGCCCCACTCAAGAACTTCATCTTTAGAAGCTGCACCAATGTCGATAAACATATCTTTAATGTCTACTACTTTATTACGTACATCAGCAGGTAAAATATGAGGTGGCTTTGAACCAATAACCCCAATCACTTCATCGCCCTTACGTGTAGTAATCGTTACACGCTGTGCAAGCATAACTTGGCTCCACCAGCCACCTACTGTTTGGAATTTGATAAAACCTTTGTCATCAATTTGTGTAACCATGAAGCCTACTTCATCTAAATGTCCTGCTACAACAATTTTAGGACCGTTTTCATCGCCAATTTTTTTAGCAATGACACTACCTAAGTTATCTGTTTCTACAGTATCTGCATATGGTGCAATGTATTTTTTCATGACCTCACGCGGTGCACGTTCATTACCTGCGATACCATTCGCATCTGTTAAATCTTTAAACATTTGTAATGTTGGATCTAGTTGTATCATCCTTTTGCCTCCTACTTCTTGTATCTATTTTATTATACTTCGTTTACCGAAATATTCCTAGCTTAATCGTCTGAAAATTGGTGTATTTCTTAATTTAATAACCTGAACGCTGCCGATGATAATTTTCTTGATTTTTTTCAAGATAAGCACTTACCACATCCTCAAATGTAAAACCGAGATTATACGCTAGCAACCCATAGTATTGCCAAATAGCTAAATAACGCTCCTCTGTAGGTTGATGAATAAATGCTAAAATAACACTTTGTGTTTCTAAAAAAGTAGCCGTTAAATCTTTGTTCTCTTCTACGAAAGGCCACATTTCAATCGATGTATAGCCCTTTAATAAGCCAAGAGATAAGATAAAATGAATCGAATCTACATATTCTTCTAAAATGACTTCACGTGCTGATGGTCCCTTTGTGCTCCAAAATTTAAAGCAACGTGTTTCATTAGCAAGCTCAGCTAGCTCCACTAGTAAGGCTAAGCCCTTTTCCTGAAACACATCTTGCTGAATATTTTGTGTTTGCTCGATAAAATCATCAAGCTCTTTTTGCATGGTAAACAATTGTTGTAAATTCATTTTTTTCTCCTAAATTTCTAAAAAATTTTTTATAAAAAGTGAAACTATTTGACCCTTCTAATCGTATAGGAAAGAATAACCTTTCTTCAAGGGGGAAATTTAAACATGTTGCCGTTACTAATTCGACTTGCTGTAATAGCGCTTATTATCTATGTATTTTACAAAGCGATTCGTTATATAACCGATCCTAAACGCAAACTTGATGAAGCCTATGAAAAAGGCCAGTATTATTTCTATGATGACGTTAAAAATGTCCGAAAAAATTTCTTTATTTCTTATAAGGGTGCTCTTTTTGAAGGTGAAAAATACCTAGGCACAACAGAGGATGCATTTGAGGTTGTAACCATTTTCGTCGGTGCGCGTGATGCTGCAACATTACAAGGCTTCAGCAAAAGCGACTTTGAATATTTGCAGCAAGAAATATTATTGAACTATCCAAGCGCCAAAATCAATTGGAAGCAGCCCATTGAACAGCTTATGCGAAACACATCCCCATAATGAGGATGTGTTTTAATTATTCTCATTTATGTCCACAGCTGCACAATGATAAAAATTTGTATGGCTGCAAGTAGGGGAAAACCAAATGCAAAGTGGTTATGACGTGTTTTGTGGCGGAATAAATACATACCCAATACACCCCCAACTGCCCCTCCTGCTATGGCTAGTGTAAATAATGTACGCTCTGCTATACGCCATTCATGATTCTTTGCGCGCGATTTATCCATCCCCATTAAAATGAGCAATACAATTGATACAATGCTCATATAAGCTAATAATGCTTGTCCCATTTCTTACTCCTTTAAAACCGTGATACTATTAATCTAACACAAAAAAGACTGATGGAAAAACCCATCAGTCTTTTTATCGCACTTGTGTCATTTTGCACCTGTCGCTACGCTTTCGGTGCAGAAATAACAGTTAATGTTGTCAGCTATTATTTAGCTACTGCTTTTTTAGCAGCGTCTGCTAATTGAGTGAATGCTGCAGCATCAGTTACTGCAAGGTCAGCTAACATTTTACGGTTAACTTCGATACCTGCAACTTTTAAACCGTGCATTAAACGGCTATAAGAAAGACCGTTCATACGAGCAGCTGCGTTGATACGAGTGATCCATAATTTACGGAAATCACGTTTTTTCTGACGACGGTCACGGTATGCATATTGACCTGATTTCATTACTGCTTGGTTAGCAACTTTGTATAATGTATGTTTTGAACCATAGTAACCTTTAGCTAATTTCAATACTTTTTTACGACGTTTGCGCGTCACTGTTCCGCCTTTTACGCGTGGCATATGAATTACCTCCTGCTTTTCATTTAAAAATGAATGTTAGTATTTTTTTGTAGTCAATTATTTCATGTATACAAGTAAAGATTTGATGCGTTTGAAGTCACCAGATGATACGATGTTCGCTTTACGTAGGTGACGTTTTTGTTTCGTAGATTTGTTTGCGAATAAGTGGCTTCCATAAGCACGGTCGTATTTTAATTTACCTGAACCCGTTTTTTTGAAACGTTTCGCAGCTCCACGGTGAGTTTTCATTTTTGGCATGTCGAATTCCTCCTAAACTGTTCGTCTAATATTATTTCTCGTTCTTTGGTTGAAGAACTAAGAACATGCTTCGGCCTTCCATCTTCGGTTTTTGTTCTACCGTTGATACTTCAGCACAAGCTTCAGCAAAACGATCTAACACACGTTGACCAATCTCTTTGTGTGTGATCGCACGACCTTTGAAACGTAGGCTACATTTTACTTTATCGCCTTTTTCAAGGAATTTAATCGCATTACGTAACTTCGTTTGGAAATCATGCTCATCGATTGTTGGGCTCAAACGAACCTCTTTCATTACGATGACCTTTTGATTTTTACGAATTTCACGGTCTTTCTTTTGCTGTTCAAACTTAAATTTACCATAGTCCATGATACGAGCGACTGGCGGCTTGGCTTGAGGGGCCACAAGGACAAGATCCAAGTTTACACGAGCGGCGATTTCTAGCGCTTCATTACGTGTCTTTACACCAAGCTGGTCACCATTGTGATCGATTAATCGAAGTTCACGTGCGCGAATGCCTTCGTTTACATACATGTCTTTGCTAATAGTAATCCACCTCCAAGTAGTTGTCGCGAATACATGGTTTGGGCAAAGCCTTGCCCGGTTGAACGGTACATCCTCTCGTCATGTCCATAAAAAAAGGACGGACATTTTTGAAGATGTCCGCCCGCTATATGTGCATGCGCAAGTCTACGCAAAACAATTCAACGTGTCATACCTGTTCACAGCCTTTAAAGCGTTGTATCAGGTGAGAAGCGGGCAGCCTCTACTTCAACCACAAACTTTGTATTCATTAACCTTAACTATATTAGCATGTATATGATAAGCTGTCAAATATTTATTTTCTTATCAGTGCTAACTTAACCAAAATGAAACTATTCTATACAAATGCAAGATTTATTTTATACAGAAACCCTCACTTTGGCAAGCAAGAGTTTCTAGTTAAAGATTATTTTGTAATTTCTGTTTTAATAGCTGATAGGAAATCCTCAAAGCTAATTGTTTCGGAATCTTTCGAGCCATAACGTCGAACATTTACGCCATTTGCCTCAACCTCTTTATCCCCGATAACAAGCATATAAGGAACCTTTTTCATTTGTGCCTCACGGATTTTATAGCCTAATTTCTCTTCACGATCATCCATTTCCACACGTAGACCAGCCGCTGTAAGTTGCTCTTCAATTTGCTTTGCATAGTCGAAGTGAGCTTCATTCGATACTGGAATAACTTCAACTTGTACCGGTGCTAACCAAGTTGGGAATGCACCTTTGTATTCTTCAATTAAGAAGGCAACAAAACGTTCCATTGTTGATACAACACCACGGTGGATAACAACTGGACGATGGGGTTTACCATCTTCCCCAACATAAGTTAGGTCGAAGCGTTCTGGTAATAAGAAGTCTAATTGAACTGTAGATAAAGTCTCTTCTTTACCAATTGCTGTTTTTACTTGAACGTCAAGTTTAGGACCATAGAATGCAGCCTCACCTTCCGCTTCAAAGTAGTCTAAGCCAAGTTCATCCATTGCTTCTTTTAGCATGCTTTGTGCTTTTTCCCACATTGCATCATCATCGAAGTATTTCTCAGTATCTGCTGGGTCGCGATAAGATAAACGGAATGAGTAATCATTAAGATCGAAATCTTTATAAACCTCTAAAATTAACTGTACTACTTTTTGGAATTCCGCTTTAATTTGATCTGGGCGAACAAAAATATGGGCATCATTTAATGTCATCCCACGAACACGTTGTAAGCCTGAAACAGCCCCTGACATTTCGTAACGGTGCATGGTGCCAAGTTCTGCAATACGCAATGGTAGGTTACGATAAGAATGCATGCTGTTTTTGTACACCATCATATGGTGAGGACAGTTCATTGGACGCATAATTAATGTTTCATTATCCATTTCCATTGGTGGAAAAATTGAATCTTGATAATGATCCCAGTGACCAGAAGTTTGATAAAGCTCTTTAGAACCTAATACTGGTGTATAAACGTGCTTATAGCCAAGTGATAATTCTTTATCGACAATATAACGTTCAATAACACGACGAATTGTTGCACCATTTGGTAACCAAAGTGGTAAACCTTGGCCAACTTTTTGAGAAGTTGTGAACAGTTCTAATTCTTTTCCGATTTTACGGTGATCACGTTCTTTTGCTTCTTCTAGCATTTGGAGGTGGTGTTTTAATTCCTCTTTTTTGAAGAACGCTGTACCATAAATACGTTGTAACATTTTGTTATCAGAGTTCCCTCTCCAGTAAGCCCCCGCTAATGATAAAAGCTTGAATTCACGAAGTTTACCAGTAGATGGTACGTGGATACCACGGCAAAGATCAAAAAACTCGCCTTGATAATAAATAGATACTTGCTCATCTGCAGGAATGGCTTCAAGTAACTCTAATTTATACTCATCACCAATTTCTTCATAAAGGGCTTGTGCTTCTGCACGGCTTACATTTTTGCGTTCTACCTCAAGGTTTTCAGCAATAATTTTCTTCATTTCTTTTTCAATGGCTGGTAGATCTTCAGCTGTGATTGGTGTTGGTGAGTCGATATCATAGTAGAAACCACCTTCAATTACCGGACCAATACCAAGCTTTGCATCTGGGAATAGACGTTTAATAGCTTGCGCTGTTAAATGGGCAGTTGAATGACGTAAAATTTCAAGTGCTTCCTCATCATCTTGTGTAATGATTGCAATTGTTGCATCCTCTTCAATTGGTGTTTTTAAATCCACTAACACACCATTAATTTTACCTGCATACGCTTTTTTACGTAAGCCAGGGCTAATAGATAATGCTACGTCATCAGTTGATGTGCCTTTTGCAAATTCCTTTATAGCGCCATCTGGGAAAGTTAATTTAATCATTTCTGACATCTTCTTTGCACTCCTTTGTTTTTGATAAATACATAATGCTTGATGATTGGCTGGAGCAATGTTTGTGTGACTCTACCGCTTGGTTTGAGCGGAGTCGTTGCTTTTTTGAGCATTTCTCTGTGCAATCAGAGCGGCATCTTCATGTTTCTGAGCGGTTTCTTACTCTCTAAGAGCAAGTTAACCACTTTCGCAAGCGACTTCCCTTCCTATAGGAGTGGGGCCATCACTTCTCACATCGATTTCAATGAAATCGGAGAAAAATAAAAAAAGCTCCGTCCCTCACAAAAGGGACGAAGCGTATGCTCGTGGTTCCACCCTTCTTCCTTCCGACTTATATAAAGTCAGACGAAGCTCAAGGCTAGCTAACGGGCTAGGGACCGGCGAAAGATTATCCCTTTCGCTGCTCAGTAGGTAGTAAATAATGTGCCCATACTAGGAAGTTTTCAGCCAATGACTTCCCTCTCTAAAAGCTGATACACAAAATTCATGTCCTCATCAATGCATATTGATATTAAGTATATGAGTCAGTATACGCTCGATTGTCGAAAAATGCAACTATCAATGTTACATCCGACGATTTTTGCCTCGCATTTCGATCGGCACTGTTAGGGCTTTAATTCGTTCCATAATTCGTCCCGCTTTGACAACCTCAATATCACCTTTTTGTGACTGTGCTAAGTGATGCTCTAATTCTTCATAGTTAAAATTAGACGTAATAAAAGTTGGCAATTGCTCTGCCATCCGATAATGGAAAATAGTCCCCAAAATTTCATCACGTGTCCAGGCAGTCATCGTCTCCGCACCTAAATCATCTAGCATTAAAACAGGAGCCTTTTTAATATAATCAATTTTCTCATTCAATGTATTATCACCAATGGCATTTTTCATTTCTCGTAAAAACTCTGGAACGAAAACTACCACAGAGCGGATTTTAATAGATGCTAATTCATTGGCCAATGCACCAAGTACAAAGGATTTCCCAACACCAAACTTACCATATAAGTAAAATCCTTTTGCAGGTAATTGACCAGTTTCTTTTGTTATTTTAACAAATTGAGCTGCTTTTTGTGCAATCGCCACACGTGATTCATCATCAATACTTAAATCATGAATTGTTGCTTGTAGCACATCTTTTGGCATATGCATACTTGCAATCATATTCGCAACATCTCGACGCTCTTCTTCCCTAATCTTTTGCTCACAGCGCACATAGTCCATTTCAATAGAATTCCGAACAACCCTTAATGTAGGGAGGAATCCTTTTAAATAGTTTGTACAATGTTCTGTATTATCACACCCACAGCACTCAGTAGATTGACTAATAAACTCATGCAGTTTAGGTAAATTTCGCTCAACATTGTCATAGCTTAATTCATCTGCATGCTGCGCTAAAAATTCCTGCACATGCGGATGCTCTAAAATTTCACGTCGCATGGCTTCATAGCGTTCTTGGAACGAGGGTACATTAATTGCTCGCTTTAGTGGTCCATTTATAGGTTCGATTACTGCTCACCTTCTTTACTATTCGCTTTTTCCTAGCATCTCTAATATTTTTTGTCGCTCTTTTTCAAAATCTATAGTACTAGAGGTAGATTCCTCTTGATTTTCATTTCGTTTATAGAACCATTCAGGCACTTTTTCTTCACGTTGATATCTTGAACGTCCCTTAGTCTGTTGACTCGTTTTATTGGAAGTTTGCGGCTTGTTTTTCCAGGCTGTATATTTATCATGCTCTTGGCGTGCAAGTTCCATTGCTTCCTTAGCTGTTTGGACATTTTTTCTTACCCAATGATCGGCAATCGTTTCCACATATTTTTTAGGGAGCTTCATATCTGTTGTTAGCATAACGTATTCTAACAATGCATTGACCACTCCAATTGGCATACCATGTTGAACGATTAAATTTTCTGCAAGCTGGACAGAGGTTTGTAATGGTTCTTTACCATTATTTATATCTCTTAAAACTTGGACAGGCGCCGTTGTTTCTAAATAGTGTTGAAGCTCCTGATCCTTGGTTTTTTGTCCCGCATCTGCTACTGGTAAAGGCTCGGTGACACGCGCAAGTTTTGGCGGCTCCTTGGATACGGTTAATTTATAAAAATCAGCAGCAGCCTTTCGTAAACGTTCCTGAGAAATTCCTAAATCATCATCTAAAGCAAGTATTACTACTTTTTGCATATCAAGGGCTGTTAAATGATATAAAAATGCCAACTTGGCTATAGCTTCACGCACCTCAAATGTCAATAAATTAGAAGGTACCAATTGCTCAGACAAACCCGCTTGCAATAAATCAAAATCGAATTGCTCCAAATAAAAAGGATATACTTTTTGCTGTTTATCCTTATGACTTGTATCCACTTGTAAATCTGATGGAATATTGGCATGCACAGGCTTATAGACATCAATAAAAGCACGAGATACATCCTTAAACGCCGAGTCCTTTACAGGTGACATAAAGCGCTGACGTAAGTTGCGATAAGCCTGCTCTCCAATTTTACTAAACAAAAACATCGACAGCAGCGGGTCTTTCATAAAGCTATCAGCATCTAATGGGCGCTGTAGCTCATATAAAAAACTACGCTCACCAGCATTTTCTTTTTTCCATGTACGCAGCAAACCAATAGCTTCTAATGCAATTCGAGCCTCAAACACTTTACCAATTGGTAGCCCTAGCACATTCATTAAATAATAATGTGTCATTTGCTGCTTTGGCATTTGCTCTGCTTCTGCCCACAATGTTAAATAGAGGCTAACTGGCTCTGATCCCGTTAATGGTTGATAAAATAATGTAACTAATTGACGCTCTTGTGTAGAAAATGCATGAGGTAGACGAATGTCGAAAGGATCGCCAGGTTGCAATTCCTTATATAAATGAATCAACGTCATTCATCCTCTCTGTTTGCTATGATTTCTTCTCCGTTTGACGTTGAATAATGTCCTTTATTTCCTCAATAAAGACATTGATATCTTTAAACTGACGGTAGACCGACGCAAAACGCACATAGGCAACCTCATCAATTTTGGCTAAGCGGTCCATGACCATTTCGCCAACATCTTCTGAGCGTACTTCCGAATTCCCAATACGACGAAGATCTTTTTCAATGGACAGAACAAGTTCCTCCAGCACATCAAGTGCCACTGGACGTTTTTCACAAGCACGAATAAGCCCACGAAGTACCTTCTCACGGCTAAACTCTTCTCGTGAACCTTCCTTTTTGACAACGACTAATGGCGTCTCTTCAATTTTTTCAAACGTTGTAAAACGGAAGCCACATGACTCACATTCACGACGTCTACGTATTTCTTTATTATCATCTACTGGCCTCGAATCCACAACACGCGTTCCGTTAAATTGGCAAGATGGACATCTCATATAATTACTCTCCTGGTTTACAACAATTTAATATATCTATTATAACAAATTTCCTACATGTAAGAAAAGTGCATTCACGTTTGTGGTCTCATGATAAATCTAAAGCACCTGAAGTACAAGATAAGTTTCTGTAAAAAAAGAGCACATTGAAACCTTTTCGATTTCAATGTGCTCTCTATAGAAATTATTACGCGTTTACCGTTTCTAAAGCATTTGCCACTTTTTTCACAAGGTCCACAACGCGTGCAGAGTAGCCCCACTCGTTATCATACCAAGCAAGTACTTTTACTTTGCGGTTGCCTAACACCATTGTAGAAAGCCCATCAACTGTTGAAGAATAAGTTGTTGTATTGTAATCAGAAGATACTAATGGCTCAACAGAGAAATTAAGGATCCCCTTCATTGGACCTTCTGTTGCCGCTTTGACAAATGCTGCATTGACTGCATCAACTGTTACATCTGTATTTAAATCTACTACAAGGTCAACTAAAGATACGTTTGGTGTAGGAACACGAAGTGCCATACCATGAATTTTACCTTCTAATTCAGGTAAAACTAATTTTAATGCTTTCGCTGCACCTGTAGATGTCGGGATAATGGATTGGGCGCATCCACGTGCACGACGTAAATCTTTATGCGGATTGTCTAAGTTCTTTTGGTCATTAGTATAAGCATGAACTGTTGTCATTAAGCCATTCTCAATACCAAATGTGTCATTCAATACTTTTGCTACTGGCGCTAAGCAGTTTGTTGTACAAGAAGCATTTGAAATAACATCATGTTTAGCAATATCCAATTTGTCATCATTCACACCTAAAACAATTGTTACATCCTCGTTTTTACCTGGTGCTGTTAAGATTACTTTTTTCGCGCCAGCTGCTAAGTGCATGGCTGCTTTATCACGTTCATTAAATTTTCCCGTAGCTTCAATCACGATATCTACACCCATTGTAGACCAAGGTAATTTTAATGGATCACGTTCACTAATTATTTGAACACGTTTACCATTTACAACTAAAGCATCGCCTGCTGGTTCTACCGTACCTTCAAAAGTTCCGTGATTTGTGTCATACTTAATCAAATGTGCTAACGTTTCTGCAGGATAGCTTGCGTTAATCGCAACGATGTTTAAATCTTGTTGTACGATAGCCTGGCGGAAAACCATACGTCCGATACGCCCGAAACCATTAATAGCAATTGATACTGTCATTTATAATATCCTCCTGTGAGTACATACTCAGATTAATTAATTATATACTTTATGGTGATTAGTATAACACAATTTTAAAAAAGATGAACATTATATATTGAGAATATAAAAGTTCTTATTTTCTGAAAAATTATTCTTTATTATGGCGTTTCCCCATAAAAAAATGCGTAGCAAGGTGCCTTGCTACGCATCATAAAAGAACTCATTAAATAACATCCCAATAATGCAGGATTTTTTTTAATTGTTCTTCAGTACTTTCTATATTTTCATTATTATAAATGACCGCATGTGCACCCTTTTCTTTGACAGACATCGGCAGTTGAGAGTGCATACGTGCCAAGGCATCTTCTTTAGATAAATTATTTCGTTCCATTAAACGTCGAAGCTGAACTTCTTCACTGACCGATACCACAATGATACGTTCCACAAAATGTTGAAGCTTACTCTCAAATAACAAAGGAATGTCCATCACCACATGTTCATGTCCTGCTTCTAAATAGGCATCACGCTGACGTAACATTTCTTTTCTGATTGCTGGATGCATGATATCATTTAACGTTTTACGTTTTGCAGGCTCATGGAATATGATATCTCCCAGCATAGTTCGATTTAAATTGCCGTCCTCAAGCAAGATAGCTTGTCCGAAGCTTTCAGCAATCAATGCTAATGTCTCTGTTCCAGGTTCTACGACATCTCGTGCTACAACATCTGCATCAACAATCGGTAAACCCAGTTCGCTCATCATTTTAGCTACTGTACTTTTTCCACTTGCAATACTTCCTGTAAGTCCGATAATCATTGCTAAATCCCCTTTAATGTTGACAATTTGGGCAATAGACAGAGGTACGCCCTCCAATTGTCATTTGACTTGTAGCCGTTTCACATGCTGGACATACCTTTTTCCCATACATTTTTAATCGATTCTGCATACTCCCGGCTTCCCCATTAATATTCCGATAATCAGAAATAGTTGAACCACCCGCTTCAATGCTTTGACGTAGGACAGCAACAATCTCCTCAAATAATGCTCGCTTCCGCTTTTCACTAATGCGGCTCATTTTGCGTGCAGGGTGAATTTTCTGAGCAAACAATGCCTCTGTTGCATAAATATTGCCACAACCCGAAATGACTTGCCCATCCATAATTACTTCTTTTACGGCTTTATTTTCATATTTCGGTAGCTTAGATTTTGTTATAAAAAAATCACATGCATGCTCATCAAATGGCTCTGGTGCCATTTTTGTCAATGGCGCATGATCTTCAATTTTTGTCAGAAAACGTAGTTCACCGAAGCGACGAATATCTGAATAAATCAAGTATCCCCCATCTGCCATTTCAAATGTCGCATGGATATGCTTTTGAAATTTCGCCTCATTGATTTCTTCGGGTGAATTCACAACAAACCAAGCACCTGTCATACCTAAGTGACTAACAAGTACGTATGGAACATCATCCTTCAGCAAATGAAAGAAAATATATTTGGCTCTTCGTTCAATTCTGGTAATGGTCATCTGGGACAAAGTACTTTCAAAAGCATCAGGCTCTGCTTGTTTGACAATACATTGTTTACCCTCACTAAAAGAGAAATGTACTCGTTCAGAAAGCTTAACCTGTTGAATGGTACGTCCTTCAACTGTTGGCTTCAATGCCTGGACGACACCCTCTACCTCTGGTAATTCAGGCATTTGAATCCCTCCTTATTTTGCCTCGTACCATGTTGAGCCATGATTAAAATCTACTTTAAGCGGTACAGCAAGCTCAATAGCGTTTTCCATAACTTCTGGTACAATTTTTTCTAGTAAGGCAATCTCTTCCTTTGGTGCCTCAAAGATCAGCTCATCATGCACTTGAAGCAGCAGTTTTGCCTGCATCTTTTCTTTTTTCAATCGAGCATCCATATCAATCATTGCCTTTTTAATGATATCAGCTGCACTACCTTGAATTGGCGTATTCATCGCCGTACGCTCAGCAAAGCTTCTTAAATTAAAATTTGAGCTTGTAATATCCGGTAAATAACGGCGTCTATTTAATATCGTTGTCACATAACCATTAAATTTCGCATTTTGTACAATGTCATCCATGTACTGTTTTACACCAGGGAAACTCGCGAAATACTTTTCAATAAAATTAGCCGCTTCCTTACGCGTAATATCTAAGTTTTGTGATAGACCATAATCACTAATACCGTAGACTATTCCAAAGTTAACAGCTTTCGCTGCGCGACGCATATTACTATCAACCTCATCTTCTGACACATGAAATACATCCATAGCTGTACGTGTATGAACGTCCATTCCTTCACGGAAAGCCTCAACAAGGTTTTGATCTTCTGACATATGCGCAAGAACGCGTAATTCAATTTGCGAATAGTCAGCAGAAAATAATATCCAATCCTCTTTTGAAGGTACAAAGGCTTGACGAATTTTGCGGCCCTCCTCTAAACGAATTGGGATGTTTTGTAAATTCGGGTCTGTTGAGCTTAAACGCCCTGTTGCAGTTAAAGCTTGCTGGAAGCGTGTATGCACTTTACTATCTGATTCATGAATCTCCTTTAGTAAGCCTTCAATATATGTGGATTGTAATTTTCCAAGTTGGCGATACAACAGAATATGTTCGATGATAGCATGCTCTGACTGTAATTTTTCTAGGACATCCGCAGCAGTTGAATAGCCTGTCTTCGTCTTTTTAATCACAGGTAGCCCTAGCTTATCGAATAGAATCACACCTAATTGTTTTGGTGAATTAATATTAAAGGTTTCTCCAGCTTCTGCATAAATTTCTTGCTCAATTACCACAAGTTTATCATTAAGCTCTTGCCCCATTTTCTCTAACGTAGCACGGTTAACCGTAATCCCTTCGCTTTCCATTTCACCTAAAATCCCTGCTAATGGTAGCTCTAGGTTTTTATAAAGATCGAATTGTTCATTTTCTTTTAATAAGGCTTCCAGTTTCGGCTGTAATGACCATACTGCAAAAGCTTTACGGCTAACATGCTGTGCAAGTTGATCCAAATCAGGAATTGCACGCTTAGCACCTTTTCCATAAACCGCTTCATCTGCTTGGACATCATAGTAGCCTAATTCCCTTGCAAGTGTTGCGATATCATCGCCACTTAATGCTGGATTATTAATATAAGAGGCAAGTAGCAAATCAAAGTCAACGCCAGCTAATTGAATCCCAGCTCGCTTTAATGATGCTTGAGCTGCCTTAGAATCGGACATATATTTTATTTTTGTGGCATCTTCTAGCCAACGACGGAGAGTATCTGATTTTGCTGCATTCTCAAATGGAATATATTGCGTCTTTATGCCATCTGATAATGCAATTCCTAGCTGCTGACAAGTATGATAGTGCTCGTTTTCAAGCTCTACATGCACAGCCATCACATCTTGTAAATCCTCAGGTCGAACTTCCTGAACAAGGTCATAATCGAAAGGAGCTTGCTCTTTTTCCTGCACTGTAAAGTCACTTTTATCAAGCAGCGATTTAAAGCCAAGCTCACGCCACACATTGATTAATTCATCTTCTTTTGGCCCATTATAGGCAAGATCAGCCAGTGAAATAGTGATTGGAGCATCCGTATAAATCGTTGCCAGCTTCTTACTCATGATGGCCTGCTCTTCATTAGCTACAAGCTTTTCCTTCATTTTAGAAGCTTTCAACGTATCCATTGCTTCATAAAGTGCTTCAACGGAGCCATGCTCTTTTAATAATTTTACAGCCGTTTTTTCCCCGACGCCTGGTACACCAGGAATATTATCGGAGGAATCCCCCATCAAGCCTTTCATATCAATAATTTGGAGCGGCGTTAACCCGTACTTTTCCGCAATAAAAGCTGGTGTATTTTTCTCTATTTCCGTAATACCCTTTTTCGTTATATAAACAGTTACTTGCTCTGTCGCCAGCTGTGTTAAATCACGGTCTCCAGAAACGATGATAACATCCATATCCTGCGATGAAGCCTCTTTTGCAAGCGTTCCGATAATATCATCTGCTTCATATAATTCCTGCTCATATTGCTTAATGCCATACGCATCAATGAGCTTTCGTAAATATGGAAATTGCTCTGATAATTCTGGTGGTGTCTTTTGACGTCCTCCTTTATATTCTGTAAAGGTTTCATGCCGGAATGTTGTTTTCCCCGCATCAAAAGCAACCAATATTTTTGTTGGCTGTTCTTCCTCTAATATTCTTTGTAGCATTGTTGTAAAGCCGTATACAGCATTAGTATGAATGCCACTATCATTCGTTAGCAATGGCAACGCAAAAAACGCGCGATACGCTAAACTATTACCGTCCAATAATAGTAATTTTTCCTTGGTCATGATTTTATCCTCCTGCGTTGTCTTCTACTTCTACTTTATCATAACAATACATTTCAAGTAAAAAAAGCAGGCGTCCATCCTCAAGGTTATCCATTATTTTTAATGGTTTATCCACCACTTTTAAGGCTCTATCCGTTACTTTAGCATTCCTATTCATTCAAAAAAGCCAACCGCTCGCACAGCGGTTGACTTGCTTAAAATATTTTAACATCCTTAACGCATATTACCTATAATAGACGAACGACTATCCTGCATTTTTTTTACAAAATTAGTCATTACATCAAAAGCCTCATTCCGTTTACTATTCATGCTTTGTAAACGGAGCATATCCATTTGCTGAGAATTACTTAAAGCATCCATTTGACCTTGCTGTGCATTCAAATCAGTTAGCTGCTGATTTCGTTGTTGAACACCTTCTAGTTGATCCTTAAGTTGATTTTCTAACAGCTGTGCTCGCTGTGATTGAACTGCCTGTAATGCCGATTCTAGATCCATGCCTTGAATATCGATTGGTTGAATTTGGCTATTAGTAGAGGACCGCTCTGCCCCACTTCATACATACTAAAGGTTAAAACTCGGTTAAAAAAATCTAATTTTCATTATGGTATGTATGTATCCGCCTATCAAGTTTAGTCATTGACTATTCTCAATATCTTGACTGTACTACAGATTAAATAAGGGCAATACTGACAAATGTTAATAATTTACGTGTTAACAAGGCATAAAAAGCAAAAACTTTCATTCAAGGACAAGTCTCCTGTGAATGAAAGTTCCTAATAGTTGTTATTGATTTGAAGTACGATAAAAAACTTCTTCATAGATGACAGTTAGTATAAATGCATTCATAAAAGCAAACACAAGGAATAACGGCATGCCACCTAATTGTAGATGTGTTAGCTCTTGATTAAAGACCATTACTGTACTAATTTGTGCTAAAAAGAAGATTAAGCCAATTCCAACCTGCCAAATAGGACGCTTGACCTTTCTTTTTTCATACCAAAATAACTTCTTAAAAAGGTTTCTTACATCATCTGCAATAATGATACTGACTAAAAAGATACAAACAAAAAACACTGGTATATGATAAACACTCTTCGTCACCCACGAAAAATCGGATAGACGGTAGAAAAGTGTTAATATCGAAGCTATACTACAAGCAATTCCTAAATTTTGGAGCCATTTGCTAATTTGTAATTTCAAAGCCCTTACCCCCAACTATTCTTTTTTAAACATTATCATTCTATCAAATTATAGTTGATTGGGGAATACAAACTTATAAATTTCTATTATTTTTATACTATAATAATTCGATTTCACGGATAGTTATAATTCTAGTGCAACAAGAAAGTCGTCTCCTAAAAGACAGAGACGACCTTTAAACTGCGTTTATTTTATATAACCAGACAAGATGTTGGCATATGGTGAAGTAGCTGGCAAGATAATAACCGTATCTTCCCCAACCGTTTTCTTATAGGATTCTAGTGTGCGGTATAAAGAATAAAATTCAGGATCTTGTGAGAAAGATTTATTGTAAATCTTTGCAGCCTCTGCTTCTCCTTCAGCTTGAATTAAAGCAGCTTCTTTACTTGCTTTAGCAAGCATTTCTTGTACTTGTTGATCCGTTTGTGCCTCAATACGACGTTTCTGTGCATCTCCCTCTGAAAGATACTTTTGTGCAATTGATTCACGATCTGAAATCATATTCGTAAAAACGGATTGTTCATTTTCAGTTGGTAAATCAATGCGACGTATACGTACATCTACTACTTCAATACCATAGTTATCGTTGGAAAGAAGTTCATTAACACGTTCAGTTACTTGATCGTTGATGCTGCCTCGCGAAGAATCCTCATCATTTATAATCTCAGTATAGTTAATTCGGCCAAGTTCAGAGCGAATAACAGAATAAATGAACTCTTCCATACGTGATTCAACTTTTTCTATCGTACCAGCATTCGAAATTAATAACTTAGGGTCTGTAATACGCCATACAGCATAATTATCAATAATAATTCGTTTTTTATCCTTTGTATTAATCTCTTCTTCCGAAATCTCATATGTCATTTGGTTTTTTGGTAACTTCGTGACACTTTGAATAAAAGGAATTTTTATATTTAAACCTGGTTCACGCTCAAACTTAACAACCTCTCCAAACTGCCGAACAACTGCATACTCTGATTCTTTAACGATATAAATATTCGTTAATAAAGTAATCACTAGAGCGAATATGACCGTTAAGGTTACAGCTAGAGAGATATATTTTTTAGGATTCTTCGGTCCTTTCTTCGACATTTTCACTACATTGTCTCCCGAATCACCTTCTGAAGGAGCAGCTTTTTTACTTTTGCCAGATAAGAAATTGAGGAATTTTTCTAGATCCTTATTTTTTTGGTCCATTAGTTACCGCTCCCCTCTTTTTTCTCTGTTTGTGTCTGTTGCGACTGTTGAGGCTGTAGTTGCTGAAGTGGTAAATACTTCATCGTACTACCATCATCATTCATAATGTAAATTTGGGCTTTTGGTAAGACATTTTCAAGCGTCTCTAATATTAATCGCTCTCTTGTAATTTGCTGATTTCCCTTGTATTGCTCATACATTTTATTAAAGACGGCTACATCTCCTTGAGCTTGCTCGATACGGGCTGTTTTAGTACCTTTAGCCTTTGACATAATAGCATCGCGTTCACCCTGAGCCTCATTAATGCGTTGGTTTTCATATTTTTCAGCTTCATTTATTTTTGTATTTTTCATTTCACGTGCATCTGTTACAGCAGTGAATGCTGCACGCACATCTTTATTTGGCAATTCTACATCTTGCAATTTCACACCTAAAACGCTTATTCCAATATCGTATTTTTCAATAAGAGAAACTAATAATTGGCGAGTATTTGCTTCGATGTCAGCTTTACCTTCCGTTAACGCTGCATCGATAGAAGAACTTCCGATTATAGAACGAATGGCACTCGATGTCGCGCTATGTAATATTCTTTCGGGATCTTGCGAATTAAATAAAAACTTATTAGGCTCTGTAATTTTCCATTGAACAACAAGGTCTGTTAAGACAATATTTTCATCCCCTGTAATCATTTTTGTTTCAGCGTCGTATGCCTCTAGCTCACCTGCTTTATTTTGCTTATAACCAAATTGCAGACTAAATGTTTCTTTTGACAAAATTTCTACGGATTGGACGGGCCAAGGTAATTTAAAATGAAGACCTGGATTTGTTACTGTATCATCGGCACGACCAAATGTAATAACCACAGCTTGCTCTGATTCATCTACCGTGTACCATGAAGTAAAAACTGTAATAAGTGCAATAATTCCAAATATTCCAAGTCCAACAATCATTAGTGTCCTTTTCACACTCATGTCTGTTCCTCCTTTTGCTTAGTACTATTGTTTACGGTGAACCTTTATAAAAAGTTTCAAAATATTTTCATATAATGCTTGTAAAGGAGAGAATCCTCTGTATCTCATGCTTAACAAAAGCTTTTTAAAGCAAAAAATCCTGTTACCTTTTATGGCAACAGGATATTGATAACCAGATGTTCAAATACTGGGAAAATGGTTGTGGATAATACAATACTAATTAATGCAGCAACGATCATCGCTAGACTAGCAAATGTGCCTTCTAGCTCTCCAAATTCAAATGCTTTTGATGTACCCGTTCCATGAGCACCCATACCAAGCATTAATCCTCTAGATGAAGGTCTGTGAAAACGACATACTTTGATAACGATTGGTGCTAACAAGCTCCCTAAAATACCAGTCGTCATAACGAAAACAGCTGTAAGGGTAGGAGAACCACCAATCATATTAGAAATATCCATCGCAATAGGAGTTGTTACAGAACGTGGCACTAAACTATGCACCAACTCATCATTTAAGCCCACCAATAGAGCCATCATAAAGGATGACACAATAGCAACCGCAGAACCAACAGCAATGCTGATGAAAATTTCAAATGCGTGTTTTTTTAATAGGTTGACATTTTTATATATAGGAACGGCAAACGCAACGGTTGCTGGTCCTAGCAAATTTGTTAAGACACTCGCTCCAGAATTGTAGGATTTATAAGAAATTCCTGTCAATAGTAAAATACCTATAATTACTAAAGGTGTAATCAGCATAGGTGTCAGCCATTCTTTTTTATATTTCTTATAAAACATTTTACAAATATAAAAAATAGCAACGGTCCCAAGTAAACTAACAATGGCGATTAATAAAGTCATATCGCATCACCCTTCTTTCGCTGCTCTAGCCATTGTGCTGTATACCCCGTTACAAACATTACCACAATGGCACTCGCAACAATGACAAGCACAACCTTCATTCCTTGCACACCGAATAAGGCATGATAATCAATAACACCGATGGCAGATGGAATAAAGAATAGTAAGAGTTCACTTAATAGTACGGCTGCTCCTAATTCAATCCATTCAAGCTTGATTATATGAAACTGTAACAGCAAAAATAATAGGACAAGTCCTATTATACTCCCTGGAATCGGCAAGTGAAGTAGGCGTGCAATAGTATTTCCGATTAATAATAGGATATAAAGATAGCCGATTTGCACGATACTTTTGACGATTTTCATGGTCATCCTTCTCTCATTTTTTTCTCTGCCTCAACAGTCAGGAAAACACGATTCGAATGATAAGAAGGTTGATTCACTGACTGTCAAAGCGTTCGTCTAACAGACAATCGCGGATAAGATGGTTGTTAAACTTTATGCTACTATACTTTACACCTATTTACGTTCCCTGTAAAACAGAAAAAGAACCTAGTGTCTAAAAAACACTAAATTCTTTCTGTGGCGAATATAAAGCAGTTAAAAATCTTCTATTAGATTTTTATGGTCATCGTCTTAACAATCATATTGGGGGTTTCTAGTAATAAGTATAGTGCCCTAATATGAATGTAACATGTTGTTCATGTAAAGGATTTGTTAATTTTTCGGAATCATGACAATCATTTTAGTTCCTATGCCGACTTCGCTCTCTACTTGAATTCGGCCATGATGAGCCTCTACTAAATGCTTAACAATCGCTAACCCTAAGCCTGTTCCACCAGAATTACGACTTCTCGCTCGATCCACCCGATAAAATCTTTCAAAAACGCGCGCTATTTCATGTTTTTCAATGCCAATCCCTTGATCCTCTATTTCAATAATGCCATGTGTTTCATTTTCCTTTAATCGAATAGAAACAGTCGTATTTTCAGGAGAATATGTAATCGCATTGGTTATTAAATTCGTCACGATCTGAATGATACGATTGGCATCCCCCATAACCTGAACATCTCGTTCGATATCCACCTGGAAGCTCATATTTTTTTCATCCAATCGCGGAGCTGTCAATTCTGCTCCACGAATTAGAACATCCTGTAAGCCCATCGGCATAATGTTGACAGTAAAACCATGCTGCTCGATCTTTGAGAGCTCTAGTAAATCTTGAATCAGCATTTGAAGTCGATTACTTTCTTTATATATAATCTCCAAAAAGGAAATCAGCATTTTTTCGTCTTTATAGGCCCCATCCAATAAAGTTTCTGAAAAGCCTTTAATAGATGTAATAGGTGTGCGTAATTCATGTGATACATTCGCAACAAAGTCTTTCCGAATTTGTTCTAATCGAACTAGTTCCGTGATATCATGCATAACGATAACAACGCCTAGCCATCGTCCATGATCTCCGATGACCGGTGCCCCATAAACTTCTTTGTTATAAAGCTCTTGCTGTACTTCCATTTTAATTTGTTGTCGATAAGGCATTTCTGTCAGAAAGACATGATCGATAAATTGTTCTAATGATTTAGGTAAGCCTATTGTACGAAAAACCTTTCCTTGGACATCATCAAGCTGCATTCCAAAGCGCTCTAGAAATACTCGATTTACAATGGAAATATTTCCTTCACGACCAATCATCATAAGGGAGCTCCCCATATTTTCAATTAAGGTTTTCAGTCTTTCTTCCTCTACTTCTCGTATCGTTGTAATATCTTGCAAATTCCGTGCCAATATGTTTATAGAATGACTCAGTGGTATCATCCGTTCATGTTCATTTTCTTGAGCACGCGCACGATAGTTACCCTTTGCAAGCTCAAGGGCAGTGTCTGTCACATTGTCAATCGGTGCAGTAAAGTTACGTATCATATAACGACTTATAATTGCTATTAATATCAACGTGATGGTAAAGAGAATAGCCAGTACTCCATAAAGGCGAGCACGCACATAGTTCAATAAGGATTCGTCTCGTTCCATAGCCTGAGCTGCGTACAAGGCTTCCTGATCTTCCTTCGTTAAATCCATTTTGCGTTCATTGATTACTTGGTCCATTGATGTCCTTATCTCAGTTGTTGCTTGCTCGTTATATTGCTTGATATAAACAGGAAAAAGCTGACCTATAACAATCATTAGGACAGCTAGTATCGTTCCAAGTAAAAGCATGAATGTCAAGAATAAGCGGTTGCTCATCGATTTCATGTCGTTTTCGGCTCCTCAAATTTATAACCAAGGCCTCTAATTGTTTTAATAAACATCGGCTTACGGCTATTTTCTTCAATTTTATCGCGAAGGTGGCTAATGTGTACATCCACAATTCGAGTATCGCCAGCAAAATCATATTTCCATACAGCACTTAATAGCTGATCACGTGTTAATACACGATTTTTATTTTCAAGTAAATAGATGAGTAGCTCAAACTCTTTTGGTGTAAATTCCAGTGCCTCATCCTGTAAAAATACTTCAAATCGCTCTGGGTACACGCGCAGTTGTCCAAATTCATACATTTTTTCCTGCGCAACATCCTTATCATCTGCCACAACGTTTTGCGTGAAACGTCTTAATACAGCCTTGACACGCGCTAAAACTTCACGAGGACTAAAAGGCTTTGTCATGTAGTCATCTGCTCCCAACTCAAGACCAAGAACTTTATCAAATTCGTCATCCTTAGCAGTTAGCATAATAATTGGCGTATTCATACGTTGCTGTCGTATTTGTTTACAGACCTCCATGCCATCTAGTTTTGGAAGCATCAAATCTAAAAGAATTAAATTTGGCTGTAAGTCGATTGCTTTTTCAAGCCCTTCCTGACCATCAGCAGCAGTTTCCACTACATAGCCTGCCTGTTCTAAATTATATTTCAATAATGTTGCAATCGAAAATTCATCTTCAATTACTAAAATCGTTTTTGTCATGTCTAATGCCTCCGTTAGTGATTTGAAACCCCCATTTCAAATCTCAAGACGTCTATAGCGCAAGTGGTGGAGTCACAAGCAATAAACCTTCAATTACAAGCTGCTTCTGCTCATTATATGAGTGGACAGATACAGTGATGGTATTGTCATATTTATTGATTGCTGTAACCTCTAATAGCGTATCGAACAATTCATAATGATAGAGAGGTCCTAAATATTTTAAATGTTGCTCAATAATTCGTGCACCTGGTCCCGGAATATACTTTGACACAGCTGATGTAATAATACCATTTAACATAATTGTCGGCACAATTGGTTTTTGAAAAGGTGTCATAGCAGCATAATCATGTTGAATATAAAGTGGATTACTATCGTTTGTAAGCCCTAAATAAAGCAATAGATCCCTATCTTCAATTTTTTCAGTGATATGGATTTTTTCGCCAACTGTAATTTCATCGATTGTGAGACCAAGTTTACTATTTTTTTGAAGCAAAGATACGCCAACCCCTTTTCTATCATACTACCTTCATAGTATCAATTTTATGCTAAAAGTACAATGAAAAGCAGAAGATCCTTACCTTTCTCGACCCTGGAAACATAAAAAAATGAGCAGGAACATTCCCTACTCATTTTAAGATTTAGACTGATATTTTACACTAAAATTTTCATCACATTACGAACTGCTTCTGCCGATTGATCTAAAGCTGCTTTTTCTTTGTCCGTTAATTCTAGCTCAAAGATTTTTTCAATACCGTTTTCGCCAAGTAATGTTGGAACACCTAAGTATAGATCATGATAGCCGTACTCGCCTTCTAAATAAGCAATAGATGGTAAAATACGTTTTTGATCTTTTACAATAGCTTCAGCCATCTCTATTAGTGCCGCAGCAGGTGCATAATAGGCAGAGCCGTTACCAAGTAAGTTGACAATTTCTGCTCCACCATTACGCGTTCGGTCAACAATTTCTTCTAAACGTTCAGCAGAAATAAGTGTTTCTAACGGAATACCACCAGCAAATGAATAACGTGTTAACGGTACCATTGTATCACCGTGACCACCTAATACAAAACCAGTGATATCTTTTACTGAAATCTTAAGTTCTTCTGCCACAAATGCACAGAAACGAGCCGTATCAAGAACACCCGATTGACCAATAACACGGTTTTTAGGGAAGCCAGTTTCTTTGTATACTGTGTATGTCATGGCATCAACTGGGTTTGTCAGTACAAGGATTGTAGCATTTGGTGAATGCGTAGCAATCTCTTTTGAAACAGTTTTCATAACACTCTGATTGATTTGTACAAGGTCATCACGACTCATACCAGGTTTACGTGCAACACCAGCAGTAATAATCACTACGTCAGAATTCGCCGTATCTGCATAATTGGAAGTACCTTGCACATAAGAGTCAAACCCTTGTATTGGTGCTGCTTCCCACATATCTAGCGCCTTACCCTTTGTTGGGTTTTCTGCCTGTGGAATATCCACTAATACGACGTCACCAAGTTCTTTCTGAGCTGCTAAAAATGCTGCAGTAGCGCCTGTAAAACCGCCACCGATAACTGAGATTTTTTTTCGTTTCAGAGACATTTGAATACGCTCCTTTAAAATTAGGTTATATATTTTAAAAGAGGGAGGAGACATCCATCTCACTCCCTCAATTAAACAAGTTTATCGTAAATATTCAATTAAAATTTACTATCACCCTAATTATATCGGCAGAAAAAAGCATCCGCTTTAGCGATAAATTCTATTGTAGAATAGAAAATTATAGGTTTTTGATTAACTCATTAGCGAATTCTGAACATTTCACTTCTGTAGCGCCGTCCATTAAACGAGCGAAGTCATAAGTTACAACTTTTGAAGAAATTGTATTCTCAACAGATTTAGTGATCATGTCAGCAGCTTCTTGCCATCCTAAGTGTTCAAGCATTAATACACCTGAAAGTAATACTGAAGATGGGTTTACTTTATCTAAACCAGCATATTTTGGAGCTGTACCATGAGTAGCTTCGAAGATCGCATGTCCAGTAACATAGTTAATGTTAGCTCCTGGAGCGATACCAATACCACCAACTTGTGCAGCAAGTGCATCAGAAATATAGTCACCATTTAAGTTCATTGTAGCTACTACATCGAACTCAGTTGGACGAGTTAAGATTTGTTGTAAGAAGATATCAGCGATAGAATCTTTTACTAAGATTTTACCAGCTGCTAAAGCATCAGATTGAGCTTTGTTTGCCGCTTCTTCACCTTGTTCAGCTTTGATTGCATCGTATTGGTTCCAAGTGAAAGTTTGATCAGCAAATTCTTTTTCTGCTAATTCATAACCCCATTTTTTGAATCCACCTTCAGTGAATTTCATGATGTTACCTTTATGAACTAAAGTAACAGATGGGCGTTTATGTTTAATTGCGTATTCGATAGCAGAACGTACTAAACGCTCAGTCCCTTCTTTAGATACAGGTTTAACACCGATACCAGAAGTTTCTGGGAAACGGATTTGATTTACACCAAATTCAGATTGTAGGAAGTTGATGATTTTTTGAGCTTGTTCTGAACCAGATTCGAATTCAATACCAGCGTAGATGTCTTCTGTATTCTCACGGAAGATTACCATATCAACGTCTTCTGGGCGTTTAACTGGAGAAGGCACTCCATCAAAGTGACGTACTGGGCGTAAGCATACATATAAGTCAAGTTGTTGACGTAATGCTACGTTAAGAGAGCGGATACCACCACCGATTGGTGTAGTAAGAGGACCTTTGATTGCAATTAAGTATTCATTAATTTTGTCTAAAGTTTCTTGTGGTAACCATTCACCAGTTTGGTTAAATGCTTTTTCACCAGCTAAAACTTCTAACCATTCAATTTTCTTTTCACCGTTGTAAGCTTTTTCTACAGCTGCGTCGATTACGCGTGATGCTGCAGCCCAGATATCTGGACCAATTCCATCACCTTCGATGAAAGGAATTACTGGATTGTTTGGTACATTAAGTACGCCATTTTCAACTACAATTTTGTTTGACATTCTGTTGCCTCCTAAATTCATAATCATAGGACTGTGTTAGTGATAACACAGTCCCAAACATTCTAGCATATTTTCCAAATTAGCGCTCGCTGATTGGAACATATTTTTGCATGCCTGGTCCAACATACTCAGCACGTGGACGGATTAGGCGGTTATTAGCATATTGCTCAAGGATATGTGCCACCCAACCTGAAGTACGTGATACTGCGAAAATTGGTGTGAACAGGTCATGATCAATACCTAAAGAATCATACACTGACGCAGAGAAGAAATCTACGTTTGCAGGTAATTTCTTTTGTTCTACGATCATGTCATGAATTTTAACTGACATTTCGTAAAGCTCTGGTTTACCAGTTAGCTCAGTTAATTTTTTAGACATTACGCGTAAATGCGGAGCACGAGGGTCGCCTTTACGATATACACGGTGACCGAAGCCCATGATTTTTTCTTTGTTGTCTAATTTATTTTGAATATAAGATTCAACATTTTCAAGTGAGCCAATTTCAGTTAACATTTTCATAACTTGCTCATTTGCTCCACCGTGAAGTGGTCCTTTTAATGCACCGATCGCTGCAGTTACACCTGAATAAACGTCAGATAATGTAGCTACACATACACGTGCTGTAAATGTAGATGCATTTAATTCATGGTCAGCGTGTAACACTAATGCTTTGTCAAATGCTTCAATTTCAATAGCTTCTGGCTCTTCACCTTTTAGCATGTATAAGAAGTTTGCCGCATATCCTAATTCTGGTTTTGGCGCAACTGGCTCTAAACCTTTACGAACACGTGCAAATGCAGTTACTACTGTTGCAATTTTAGCTTGTAGACGAATTGCTTTACGGTAGTTTGCTTCTGGATCCATAACATCCGCTTCTTCATCGAATACACCAAGTAAAGATACTGCAGTACGCAATGCAGCCATTGGATGTACAGTTGAAAGTGGGTATGTTTTAAATTGGTCGACAATCGCTTGCGGAATTGACATGTTGTCTGCCAATTGTTGTTTTAATTCAGCTAGCTCGTCCTCTTTTGGTAAACGAGTATGCCATAACAGGTAAATTACCTCTTCGAATGACGCATTTTCTGC
This sequence comes from Lysinibacillus sp. G01H, assembly GCF_028872195.1. NCBI lineage: Bacteria > Bacillati > Bacillota > Bacilli > Caryophanales > Bacillaceae > Lysinibacillus > Lysinibacillus sp. G01H. Next base: position 3,382,495 of record NZ_CP118397.1, read on the forward strand.
TAAATCATCAATGTTGTAACCAACATATGTAAGTGTGTCATCGATAATTGAACTGATTTTAGATTCCGCTGCTACGATACCTTCTAAACCTTTAGTTGCTGACATAAATTATCGCTCCCTCATACTTATTTTTTTGTTGCAAATGCGTTTTTTATGTTGCATTTACGAATTTTGCTCATATGAACCATTAAGTAAATCGCTTACATTGCTATTATAATCATTTTTGACAGCTTTGTGAATGAAAATCCTCCAAATAAAGAAAAAGACGTCCGAACGACTATATAATTGTCCTAAAGAGATTTTTTTGTATATTTTGACATTAATTTATCAATTGGTTTGGGGTGAATTTGTAAAAATGAGGAATTTAAAGTATTTTTCATACGAAAGAACTACGAGTGTTTTGCTATTTATTTTTTATTTAGTCATACTTTGGTTTGTATTACCTGTGTCACTCGCAATTTTTTTATCATTTTCAACGTATCCTATCATAAATTTTTTACACAAATATTGTAGGATTGCGTATTGGATTGCAGCAATTATTGTGGAAGTATTAATATTAACCTGTATTTTTCTACTAGTTGTCATATCTATTAACAGTATTATCGTCATTTTCCCAGAAATTCGAGAGACATTACAAAATTTCCCGCTTTTCAGTGAATATGAATCCATGTTTGTACAAGTTTTAAAAGAAAAATCACTGTCCATTTTCGATTCCATCATCGTATATACAGCAGATCTTTTCCAATTATTAATGAAGCATGTCATTGAGGTTTTCATCTTTTTGGTTGCTTATTACTTTGCGCTTCTAGAAACACGTAAATCACGCTATTGGTTCTTTCAATATGTGCCTAAAAAATATCGTCAAGAGTGGCAATCTCATTTTGCAAAAATGATGCAACTTTTTCATTATTTCTTATTTGTGGAGTTTCAATTATTTACGATTACCCTACTCATTCTTTGTGCTGGCTTTATGATCCTTCAATTTGAACAAGCCATTATTAAAGCATTTATTGTAGCATTTGCAGATGTACTACCGTTTTTCGGTATCGGGGTTTTTCTTGTGCCAATGAGCATTTATTTTTATTTCAACGGCAATACCTTTTTATGTGTGGCCATTTTATTACTCTATTTATTTGTACAATTAACAAGGCAGCTAGCCGATTCGATGCTTTGGTCCAACACACTTCAGCTACGCACATTCCATACATTCTTTATCAGCGCTGCCTCTATTCTATTATTTGGCTTTTATGGTATATTACTAAGCCCTATCTTTTTATTTCTAGCTGTAAAACTGAAAGAAAACTCTATCTTTGAACGATGATAAATTGACCTTTTTTCATTTTTTTACGCATCCAGTAATAGACAATGGGTTGGAACATTTTTCGAGAAAATGGCATGAGTAGTAATAAACCTAGGACATCTGTTAAAAATCCAGGTAACGCTAAAAACAAACCACCACCAAAAGTTAAGAAAGTATCCACTAATGCAGTTCCTGGCGCTTCTCCGCGTGCCAATGTATTTTTCACATTTTGAACAGAGTTCATACCTTTATTCTTCATGACATAAATCCCAATCACACTCGTAGCAATAATGAGCAATAATGTACTTAAAACACCAATATTTTGTCCAATGACTATTAATAACGTCAATTCGGCTAATGTGTAGATAATAAAACCAAGAAAAATTTTTCGCATATTTTTCTCCTTTCTACTTAAAAAGCTATACCTTTTATACGTTATTATAGCCCGTTTAGTTTCATAAAAAAATGAATTTACCTATTCTAAGAGAAAGTAACTTCTGTTAAAGGAAGAAATGAATAGTTTCCATAAAGTGTGTGTACAACCTTTATGAAAAAGCTCTAGTACAACAAACCGCACTAGAGCTTTTTGTTAATTATTAAAGAACGCTTGCATGTCCTTTGTAAATCACACCTGTTTCAGCGTCCATTGTAATTTCTTGACCATGACGGATTAATGTAGTTGCTTCTTTTACACCAACGATTACTGGAATACCTAGGCTTAACCCTACAACTGCTGCATGGCTAGTAAGTCCACCTTCTTCAGTAATTAGGCCAATACAATTTTCTAAAGCAGGCATCATATCACGATCTGAACCGACTGTAACAAGGATGCATCCGTCTGTATCGTAGGCAAGTGCCTCAGCAGCATTTTTAGCAACCACTGTTTTACCAACAACTGATGCTTTTCCGATCCCTTGTCCACGTGCAAGTAAATCTCCAATAATGTGAACTTTCATTAAGTTTGTTGTACCCGCTTCACCTACAGGTACACCTGCTGTAATGACAACTGCGTCTCCATGTGTAACAAAACCATGCTTCAAGCTTTCATCCACAGCTAGTTCTAAAATTTCATCTGTTGTTGTCACACGTTGACACACAATTGGGTATACGCCCCATACTAGTGTTAATGTATGAGCTGTATTTGTAGAGCCTGTTACGGCAACAATTGGCACTCCTGGTCGATATTTTGCAATCATTCTCGCTGTATTACCACTTTCAGTTGGTGCTAATACGGCTTTCACCCCTAAATTGATAGAAGTATAAGCTACAGCTTGTGAAATTGCCTCCGTCATATTTGCTTCTTTCTCACGACTACGTGTAGAAACAATTGATCGATAATCTAATGAATTTTCAGTGCGTTGTGCAATTTTATTCATCGTTTGTACCGATTCAACTGGATAAAGACCTGCGGCAGTTTCACCAGATAACATGATAGCATCTGTTCCATCAATAATTGCGTTGGCTACATCACTTGCTTCTGCACGTGTTGGTCGTGGGTTACGCTGCATGGAATCTAACATTTGAGTTGCCGTAATGACCGGTTTACCAACTTGGTTACATTTTAGAATTAATTTCTTTTGTACAAGTGGCACTTCTTCTGCTGGAATTTCAACACCAAGATCTCCACGAGCAACCATTAAACCGTCAGATACTAGGATGATTTCATCGATGTTATCGACACCTTCTTGGTTTTCAATTTTTGGGATGATTTGAATATGACTACCACCATTTTGTTCCAGCAATTCTCGAATTTCAAGAACATCTTTTGCACGACGAACGAATGAAGCAGCAATAAAATCAACACCTTGTTCGATACCAAATAAAATATCTTGTGCGTCTTTTTCTGTGATACCTGGTAATTGTACAGAAACACCTGGTACGTTAACACCCTTTTTATTTTTTAGTACGCCAGCATTTTCAACAATTGTATGAATTAATCCTTTTTCCATATCCGTTGCTAATACACGTAGTTGAATTAGTCCATCATCAAGTAAAATAATTGAATTTTGCTCAACGTCTTCAATTAAGCGCTCATATGTGACAGAAAAGCTCGTCTCAGTACCTTCTACTTCTGTCATTGAAATATCAATTACTTGACCTGCTGACAAATGAAGCTCGCCATTTTTCATGTTATGTGTACGAATTTCTGGTCCCTTTGTATCAAGTAAAATTCCCACTGGTTTATTTAATTTTTGTGCCACTTCACGAATTAAATGAATACGCCCTGCATGTTCCTCATGTGATCCGTGTGAAAAATTCAAGCGGGCTACATTCATACCTGCTTCGATTAATTTTTCTAAAATTTCTGGTGACTCACTTGCAGGTCCAATTGTACATACGATTTTTGTTTTTCTCATTTTTGCCCACTCCGTTTTATAACAAATTATATTGATAGTTCTTTCATTAGTGTATATAGGCTTACATCAGCCTCATGATTCTTTTCAAAAGCCTCTGGCATATCATAATCAATGACTTGATGATTGCGAATACCTACTGCTCGACCAGCCTTGCCTTCCATAAGTAATTCAACTGCATGTGCGCCAAACTGACTCGCTAATACGCGATCTCTTGCTGTAGGTGATCCACCACGTTGGATATGACCTAATACTGAAACACGTGTTTCTTTTCCTGTTTTTTCTTTTAACAGTTTTGCCAGCTCACTTCCTGACATAACACCCTCTGCCACAATAATAATACTATGCTTTTTACCACGTGCTGCACCACGATCTAAGCGTGCGACAATATCATCTAAATTATAATCTTCTTCTGGAATTAAAACTGTTTCAGCACCAGCAGCAAGACCTGCCCATAAAGCGATATCTCCTGCATCACGTCCCATTACCTCTACAATGAAAGAATTTTCATGAGATGTAGCAGTATCTCGGATTTTATCAATGGATTCTACTACTGTATTTAGGGCTGTATCAAAGCCAATCGTATATTCAGTTCCAGGAATATCATTGTCAATTGTTCCAGGTACCCCTACAACTGGGAACCCTTTTTTCACCAAATCCATGGCACCTCGATAAGATCCATCACCACCAATGACAACAAGTCCTTCAATACCAGCGGCTCGTAAATTCTCAATACCTCGTTGCTGAACAGCATCTTCTTTAAATTCTGGGCATCTTGCCGAATTCAAATGCGTTCCACCACGTTGAATAATACCACCAACTGCACCTAAATCAAGTTCTTCCATAAATCCTTTTACTAAGCCTTCATAACCATGCTTAATTCCGACAACATCAATTCCATGAAATGCTGCCTTACGAACGACCGCTCGAATAGCAGCGTTCATTCCAGGCGCATCTCCACCACTAGTTAATACAGCAATTTTTTTCATTGTCGAACCTCCTGCAGTTACTATTATTATTCACATTAACATGAAAAAACAAACTATGTAAGGGTTCTGGGGATACAAAAACATAACTTTTACATAAAAAATGAAAAGAATGCGCTTTCACACACTCTTTCCACCTAAAAACATCCTAAATCTAACATTTTTTCAAGAAGTCTGGCGTTTATTATGCGCTATTATCTTCTTTAATTTTTATAGCTTTTTAATATGTTAAGAAACAAATTTTGTCTCTTAACGAGCAAATATATAGCTTTTAAATTTTATATCCGATTAAAGTAAACAACATTCGTCTTTTTACAAACAGATTTACACTTCTGTATACTGTCCAATTTTTTTAAATTTTTCATAGCGATCTTCAACTAATTGTTCTCCATTTAAAGAATTTAATGCATGAAGTGTGTCACTAATGCATTCTTTAATAGAAAGGGCCTGTTTTGCTACATTGCGATGTGCTCCACCAATAATTTCAGGAATAATGCCATCAATTACACCAAGTTCTTTCAAATCAGGTGCTGTGATACGCATGGCTTCTGCTGCCTGCTTAGCCAGACTACCATCACGCCATAAAATAGATGCCGCTCCCTCTGGCGAAATAACAGAGTAAGTCGAGTTCTCAAGCATAAAGACACGGTTTGCTACACCTAATGCTAATGCACCACCACTTCCTCCTTCACCAATAACGATACTAATTACAGGCACAGTTAAGCCAGCCATTTCTACAAGGTTTCTAGCGATTGCTTCACTTTGACCACGTTCCTCAGCAGCTTTCCCTGGGTAAGCACCTTTAGTATCAATAAAACAAATAATTGGTCGTTTGAATTTTTCAGCTTGCTTCATCAAGCGTAGTGCTTTTCGATACCCCTCTGGATGAGGCATACCAAAATTACGACGGATATTTTCCTTAGTAGACTTACCACGTTGATGTCCAATTATTGTTACTGGTTGCCCTTCGAAAATGGCAATCCCACCAAGAATGGCTGCATCATCACCAAATGTACGATCACCATGTAATTCAATAAAATTTTCACACATTGCTTCAATATATTGAAGCGTTGTAGGTCTTTCTGGATGCCTTGCTACTTGCACACGATCCCACGGCTTCATATTGGCATAAATCGATTGCTCTAATTGTGATAAACGTGTTTCAAGCTTTTCGATTTCACCAGACATATCAACTTCTGCTTCAGCAGCAATTGTTTTTAATTCATCAATTTTCTCACGTAATTGTACGACTGGTTCTTCAAATGCTAAATTTTTAGACATGTTGTACGCCGCCTTTCGTATGCATTTTTACAAGTAAAGAAACTTGTTTACGTAAATCTTTGCGATGGAAAATGGCATCAAGCTGACCATGCTCTAATAAAAATTCTGCTGTTTGGAAATCACTTGGTAGTTTTTCTCGTACAGTTTCTTCAATTACACGTCGCCCTGCAAAGCCAATCAATGCCTGTGGCTCTGCAATATTTATATCACCAACAGAAGCAAAGCTTGCTGAAACTCCGCCTGTTGTTGGATGCGTTAAGATGGAGATGAACAATAAGCCTTGATCACTGTGGCGTTTTAATGCGACACTAGTTTTCGCCATTTGCATTAATGATAATACGCCCTCTTGCATACGAGCACCACCACTAGCGGTAAAGATAATAAATGGTACACCTAGTTCAGTTGCCTTCTCTACTGCTCGCGTAATTTTTTCACCGACTACAGAGCCCATTGACCCCATACGGAAGTGCGAATCCATAATCGCTACGACAATTTCTTCCCCATCTATTGTACCAACGCCTGTTAGGACAGCCTCATTCAAGCCTGTTTTCTCTTGGTCTGCTGCAATTTTTTCAACATACGCTGGGAAATTAAGGGGATTACTTGTTTGTAAATGATCATCCATGGATTCGAATGAGCCTTCATCTAAGAAATAGTCCACACGTTCTTGAGCAGTCATTTTGAAATGATGACTACATTTTGTACATACTTTATGATTTTTTTCTAATTCTTTTGTTAATTGAATGTGACGACATTCAGGACATTTTGTCATTAACCCTTCTGGAAATGCCTTTTCTTGCCCGTCCTCTTTCTTTTTTCGATTACCACTAAATAAGCTACGTATTGCCATGTTCGACTCCCCCTTTGTTGTTGTCTAAATGCTCTGTACAGTACTCATCCACTGCTCATAAGCTTTTAATGCTTCTTTTTCGTAACCCAGCTGCATCGATTTCAACATCGTTTGAATGATTAATTTTTCATCTTCTGTTGAGTTTCGATTTAAACGGTCGCCATCATAAGCTGCTAATTGAAACCAGATTTTTAATGAAAGACGATTACCTGTCGTAATTAATAGTTCTCTTAAAATATCTCGACAATTAATTGTACCTTCTATTTCTAGTTTCACAAAAAAACTATCCCACACAGGTAGTGTGCGAAGAATCTCTGTACAACTTATTACGCGGATTGCTTCCATTTCATGAATTTGTCGCGTTAATTCGACATCTTTTTTTGATTTTTCATCTTCTAATATAAACATCGACAGTATTTCTACGAGCTGATGCTTATGTGTGGACGCAAGAAAAGTACCACCACCATGTCTCGTTTCAATAAGCCCTAGCAACTCTAAGCTTCGCAAAGCCTCTCTCACAGAGGATCGCCCGACACCTAGACGCTCTGATAGAACTCGTTCGGAAGGTAGCTTCTCACCTGCTTGAATTTTTTCCATTTTAATGAGTTGACGTAGTTGTTGGACGATTTCTAAAAACACTTTTTTTTGTTCGGTTTTTTTATCCATACGACTAACTCCCCTTATCAAAAAAGTGGTCTGACCACTTTTTAACGTTGACTCTAGCTTACAAAATAACTGTGCAAAAGTAAAGAAAAAACTGCATAAAATTTAATGCAGTTTCTAATTTCTTGTTTCATTTTATATCTTTTTCGTCGTTTGCGCATGTTTTACTTTGATTTGCGGCTTGCCAAAACGTCTTTCTAAAACACCTTCAATCCATAACATTTCCTCCTCTACCAGCAGGTCTTGGACCAACTGAAAGGTTTGTGGAAAAAATGTAGTGGAAACTGTTCCAAACTCATCCTGTAGCTGAACAAAAGCCATTTGCTCACCTTTTTTCGTACGGATTTTCTTCACTTCTTCAATCAGACCAATCATTTTTATGGAGGTACCATCACGCTTCTGCTTCAACTCTCGACAGGTACTATTGATATCCGCCCAGAAGAGTCTTTCCTGTGCAACTGGATGGGTAGAAATATAAAAGCCCAAGCTCTCTTTTTCATGCATCAATTTTTCCTTCTGGGACATTGCTTCTGCCTGCATATATTTTGGTTTACCAAAACTAAATGCCATTGCTGATGCTAAATCAATATCTTCAGTTGGCCTTAAAAGTTCTGCGTGTTTCAAAGCTGCCTCGACTGTCATGATGAGGACGGCTCTATCTTTTTCTAGATAATCAAGCGCCCCAGCATATATCAATGATTCCAACACTTTTGGCTTAAAATGCTGCGCACTTAAGGCAACAGCTAGATCAAATAGGTTATTTAATACCTCTGGATTTGTTTGACGGAGTCCATGTATTTTTTCTATAAATGTATGAGGCACACCTTTAATTCCTGATAAGCTGTAGCGAATGCCTTCCTTTTCCACCGTAAAATATTTCGTACTACTTTTTAATGAAGGTGGATAAAATGGGATGCCCTTATCTTTTGCCTCATGGACAAATTGTTGAATCTTTTCTACATTTCCCGTGGCATTTGATAATAACGCTGCATAAAAGTTTTGAGGGAAATGCGCCTTTAAATAAGCCATTTGATAGGAAATAACACTATAGGCCACAGCATGACTTTTAGGGAAACCATAATCCGCAAAGCGTACAATCAGTTCGTATACTTCTTCAGCTAAACGCTGATCAAAGCCTTGGCGTAGCGCCCCCTGAACAAATGCTGTGCGTTGCTCCTCTAAAACTTGTCGATTTTTTTTACTCACTGCTCGGCGAAGCAAATCTGCCTGTCCCATTGTAAAGCCTGCCAGTACTGATGCAATTTTAATAATTTGTTCTTGATAAACGATCACACCAAAGGTCTCTTGTAAAATAGGCTCTAGCACTGGATGTGGCATCGTTACCATTTCTCTGCCAGCCTTCCGTTTTGCATAGACAGGAATAAAATCCATTGGACCTGGGCGATAAAGTGCATTTACAGCCACAATATCTAAAAAGGTTGTAGGACAGATATCACGCAAGGCTTGCTTCATACCGTCTGATTCTAATTGAAAAATCCCCAGCGTATCCCCTCTTTGTAATAGTTGAAACGTCTTGTCATCATGCATTGGGATTCGCTCGAATTCTATCCAAGGACCACCAGCTTTATAAATTGACCAACGTATTTGCTCTAAAATAGTGAGATTTCGCAAGCCTAAAAAATCCATTTTGACGAGACCACATGCTTCAATATCTCCCATTGGCCATTGCGTACTATAAATACCATCATGTCCTTCTTCAATCGGTACAGTATTCACTAAAGGCGATGGAGCGATGACAATACCAGCTGCATGTATAGACGAATTTCTTGGTAGTCCCTCCAATTTTAATGCCACCTCGTACCAACGCAAATGCATATCATTCTCCGCTAACCAGCCTTGAAAGTTCTGTGACTCTGCAACAGCTCTTTGTAATGTAATACCCGGCTTATTTGGAATCATCTTCGAAATTTTTTCTAGCATTTCCGCATCAAAGCCAAATACCCTTGCAACATCCCTAGCAACTGCTTTTGCAGACAATGTACCAAATGTAATAATTTGTGCGACATTTGCTTTGCCATACTTTTGGGCAACATACTGAATGACTTGATGTCTTTTACTATCAACAAAATCGATATCAATATCAGGTAAGGTAATTCTTTCAGGATTTAAAAAGCGTTCGAATAATAAACCATAGGCAAGTGGATCTACTTGTGTAATCGAAAGACTATATGCCACAAGCGAACCTGCTGAGGAACCACGTCCAGGTCCCGTCAAAATTCGATTTTCTTTTGCATAACGCATGAAATCCGCCACAACCAAAAAATAGTCAGCAAAGCCCATAGAGCAAATAATTTCAAGTTCATACTGTAATCGCTCATGGTAAGCAACGGGTATTGCCAGTTGCTTGAATCGCTCTTCTAATCCAGTAAATGCTTCTTTAGCAAGCAAGCTTTCAGCTGTTTCACCTTCAGGTACAGGAAATTTAGGCATTTGCACAGTCATTTTTGGTAAATCAGCTCTACAGCAAGCAAGCATTTTCGTACTGGAATCAAGCCAATCTGGATGATCAGCAAACCAATTTTGCCATTCGAATGCTGTTGGGGCAAAATAGCCCTGTACATCAGCTGTTTGCATAGTATTACTAAGCTTTTCTCCTGTATCAATTGCTCTTGCTACTTCATAAGCAAAATGATCTTCTGGACGCAAGAAATAACAGCTTTGAGAGGCTACAAGAGCAATAGCATGTTCTTCACACCAAGAAACGAATTCATCTTCTTGTTCAGCCTTTATCCCTCCAGGTCTAGCAATCCCCATATAGAAATGATGGTTAAAAAGTTGGACCAATGCAGAAACCATTGCCTGCCAGTCATCTACATCTGTTAAATCGTCTGAAGAAAGTAGAGCTATACAGCCTGCTGAATATCCCTCAAGCCATTTCCAAGGTAGCACATCATCTTGTCTAATTGAAATCGCACTACTAATCTTTAATAAATGTTGATAGCCCTCCTGTGTCCGCGCATACAGGACGAGGGGAAGCGTTTTATCATGCCACTGAACGTTAACCGAAAGCCCTATAACCGCATGGATATTTGCTTGCTGCAATGCTTTACAAAAAGGCAAAAGCCCGTACAATTTCGTATTAACGATTGCACAGGCTTGTGTCTTTTGTTCTTGTAAAAAAGGAATCAATTGCTCAAGCCGAATTGTGCTTTTCAATAAATCCGCGCTCGTATGCATCTTTGTATATACATGTGTCAAATGAATCCCTTCCTTTTCTCTGTTAATGATATGCTTTACAAATCTCTTTTAATCTTGCAATAACAAGGTCTGCTTCTTCCCATGAATAGGCAGTAGCACCAGATGCAAGCGGATGTCCGCCACCGTTAAATTCTTTCGCTAATGTATTGATAACGGGACCCTTCGAACGTAATCGTACACGGATCTGATCCCCTTCTTCAATGAAAACAACCCATGAGCATATATCTTTAACACTGCCAAGGCAGCCTACTAATAAAGAAGCCTCAGATGGCACGGTATCATGCTCTGCCAGTAATTCTTTTGTTAGCTTCACATAGGCTGCTCCATGCTCATCCATTGTAAAGTTTTGATAAATATATCCCTGTAAATTAAGTAACTTTTGCTCCATTTCATACATGCCATCGAATAGTTGATTTCGATCAAAATCATATGTAATCAGATCCGCAGCAACTTTAAATGTTTTAGCTGTTGTACTTGGGAATTGGAATCTACCTGTATCGCCCACTATTCCTGCAAATAATAAGCGTGCAGCAGCATCTGAAAGCTTCCAGTTTGCTGCTTCCTTGCCTTCTACATATAATTCATAGATCATTTCACTACAAGAGCTTGCTGTCGTGTCCACCCATAAAAGATCACCATAAGCATCATCATTTGGATGATGATCAATTTTTATCACCATTTTTCCTTTTGTGTAGCGTTGGTCGTCAACACGTTCTGTATTAGCAGTGTCAGTGACAATTACTAAAGCATTCTCATACACTTCATCCGCTATTTCATCAGGCTGTGCCATAAAAGATAAAGAAGCATCATGTTCCCCTACAGCAAAAACCTTTTTCTCAGGATAATTGGCTAAAATAATCTCTTTTAAGCCTTGCTGCGAGCCATAAGCATCAGGATCAGGACGTACATGACGATGGATAATAATGGTTTCATTGGCCTCAATTGTGTCGATGATTTGTCTTTTCACAATAATTTCCCCCAAAATGATAGTAAGAACCGTTAGCATTTTCGCATAATTATCGTTACAATAATGTCTAGTTATGCTAGGAGGTTTACTATGCTCAATTTAATATTTGTGTTTGCGATTATCATATCTTTTGTTTTTTATTTTTATTTTAAAACAAAACAATTCCGTTCTCCATTACCTATTGCTAAAAACTGGTATAAAAGCAAAGCGAACATCGGCTTAGGTTCCTTAATTTTGTCATTTGCTTTAAATCAAGCTTATTTATTCCCGAGCTTATTTACATTTATTATTGTAGCAATTCTTGCCGCGCTCGGCATCTTAGTTATTATAGAAAATATAAAAAAAGCACGTCATTATGGACAATTTGTTGAGGAAGAATTCCGCATTAATCAATAATATATGTAACAAAGGGATGACCAAGCAATTGCGCTAGGCCATCCCTTTTCAATACTTAACGTTCTAATAGTTGGAACATCATCATTGCCTTACCAACAAGCATTTGTTGATTATACACTTCAAAATCCATTTTCACAAACTTACGACTCATATCTAAAATCCGAGGCTTAACAGTTAGCGTACTTTCCATTTGGACTGGTTTAATAAAATAAATAGTCATATTCTCTGCCACTGCATCTCCACGTTTACGTCGTTTTAATGCGAATGAACCGACCTCAGCCAGTAAAGTTGTAAAAGCACCGTATGAAATTGCTCCATATTGATTGGTCATTTGTGGTGTGACTTTAAATTCAACTATGAGTTCTTCATCACCTAATACCTTCATTTCATTTTTCACTAAATCATCAATCGTTTCACCGTGCTGTGGCTGTCTTTGTGCTAATTGCAACGCCTTCAGTACATCTTGACGGCTAATAACACCCTGTAAAATATTGTCGTCATCTACAATTGGTAAGAGATCAATCCCCTCCCAAATCATTCGATGCCCTGCAGAGGCGACACTCATTTTCATGGAGCCAGCAATCGGGTTTTTCGTCATTACTTTTTCAATAAGCTCGTTTTCTTCACGACCAATGACGTCTTTTACGGTAATCATACCGACCAGTTTATTTTGGTGGGTAACTACAGGAAATGCACCATGGGTAGTTCGTTCATTCAGCTTCTGGAAATGATGAATTGTTTCATCACTTTTTAATGCTGCAGTGTCAGTCATTGGTACATAAATGTCTTCGATAAAAAGAATATCTTTTTTAATCAATTGGTCATAGATTGCCCGATTAATCATTGTTGCTACTGTAAACGTATCGTAGCTCGTTGAAATAATTGGTAAATCCAAAGAATCTGCAAGCAACTTATTATCTTCCGTAGTATCAAAACCGCCCGTGATTAAAACAGCTGCACCCGCTCGAAGGGCATTTTCATGTGCTTTAATACGGTTACCAACAATTAATAAGCTACCTGCATCCGTGTAACGCATCATGTCCTCTAATTGCATGGCACCAATAACAAATTTTGTTAGTGTTTTATGTAGACCTGATTTACCACCTAAAACTTGGCCATCTACAATATTAACAATTTCTGCAAAAGTTAAGCGCTCAATATTTTCTTTCTTTTTTTTCTCAATACGAATTGTTCCAACACGTTCAATAGAACTTACTAAGCGACGATTTTCAGCTTCCTTTATTGCACGGTAAGCCGTTCCTTCACTCACTTGCATTTCCTTTGCTATTTGCCGTACTGAAATTTTATCGCCCACGGGTAGTGATTCGATGTATTGTAAAATTTTCTCATGTTTTGTAGACAAAATATCACCTATTTCCTAAGCTTCAATTCTGCTCTTAGTGTACCATATTTTTTAAGAAAATATTTAATATAAAGTGATGAAATAGTTTAACTTTCCCCATCATTTCAACTACCAGCGTGGTGTCAATTCATATAGTACAGCATTACCAACGATTAGAAACAGTTTACTTTTTCGCCAGCTTTCAAAATTTGAACTTCTGTATTTTGTACTAAATCTGCAAAAATTTGCGGATCTTGCTCGATTGGTGGAAAAGTATTGTAATGAATCGGTACGACAATTTTCGGTTTTAAAAACGAAACTGCACAGGCTGCATCCTCTGGCCCCATTGTAAAATTATCACCAATCGGTAAGAATGCTATATCAATTGGATGTCGTTCACCAATTAGTTTCATATCACCAAAAAGAGCTGTATCGCCCGCATGATAAATCGTTAATCCTTCAATAAATAATAAAATTCCGGCAGGCATGCCCATATAAATAATTTCGTTATTTTCTGTTACATAAGAAGATCCATGAAAGGCTTGTGTAAACTTTACTTTACCGAAGTCAAATTCCTTCGCACCACCTATATGCATCGGGTGTGTTTTTACACCTTGCCAAGAAATCCAATTAGCCAGCTCATTTGGCGCAATCACTAGCGCATCTTTTTTCTTCGCTAATTCTACTGTATCTCCAACATGATCATTATGGCCATGTGTAAGTAAAATAATATCTGGCGCTTCATCAGCCACTTTTAAGTCTGTTTGCCCATTGCCATTAATAAAAGGGTCAATTAATATCGTTTTTCCATTTGATTCAATTTTTACAACTGAATGCCCATGATAACTTATTTTCATCTTAACATCCTCCTCGGTTAACAAATACAGTTCAACATTTTAATTCGCTACCCATGCGCTTTTTCCCTTTTTTTGATATGCTTGTACAGAGAATAATGGTAGTTTTCTCTAACAGCCTTATACCCTGTTAGAGCATAATTATTCAGTACTCGATAAGAATCCTCGCTACTTTTTTCGGCAGTCGAAGCTTTCTTACGTAAAATTTTCCATGCAATAAAAGGAGGACATATTGATGTCGAAGGTTGAAGAAATCCAACGTTACTTGCAGCAAAATCATATCGATGCAGCGTTCGTAACAACACCTGACAATGTTTTTTACGTTTCAGGCTTTAAAAGTAATCCACATGAAAGATTACTAGGAGTCATGATTTTTAAAGATGTGGAGCCTTTTCTAATTTGTCCACAAATGGAGATTCCAGATGCAAAGGCTGCTGGTTGGTCTTATGAGGTAATTGGTCATCAAGATACAGAAAATTCGATGGAAGTTCTTGCTCAAGCGATCGTAGCACGCCAAATCACCCCAGCTACATTTGCTATTGAAAAAGCACAACTCATTGTTGAGCGCTTGGAAGCTTTACAACAATCTTTCCCTCAAGCTAGCTTTGTGCGTCTTGACGAAAAGATTAATGCGATGCGCGTAATCAAAGATGAAAGTGAATTAGAAAAATTACGTAAAGCTGCTGAATTGGCCGATTATGCAATTGAAATCGGTTGCAAGGAAATTGCTGAAGGTAAAACAGAAATGGAAATCCTAACAGCAATCGAAAGTGCCATTCAAGATAAAGGCTGTAAAATGTCTTTTGAAACAATGGTATTGAGTGGTCCAAAAACTGCCTCTCCTCATGGGAAGCCAGGTGCACGTAAAATTGAAAAAGGCGATATGGTATTATTTGATCTTGGCGTTATTTACGATGGCTATTGCTCAGATATTACACGTACTGTAGCTTTTGGTGAGCCTAGTGAAGCGCAGAAAGAAATTTATCAAACTGTTTTAGCTGCCAACACAAATGCGGTCGCAGCAGTAAAACCAGGTGTTCGTGCGATGGACTTAGACAAAATTGCGCGTGATACAATAACAGAGGCTGGTTATGGTGAATATTTCACGCACCGCCTTGGACATGGTCTTGGTATTTCTGTACATGAATTCCCATCTGTTACAGGTGCAAATGAGATGACGATGGAAGAAGGTATGGTCTTTACGATTGAGCCTGGCATTTATAAATCAGATGTAACAGGCGTACGTATTGAGGATGATGTTGTCGTTACAAAAGATGGCGTTGAAGTATTAACAAAATTCCCGAAAGATTTAATCATTCTATAATGCAAAAAAGGAAGCAATTAGTGTGCTTCCTTTTCCTCTTTCTAACAAAGTTTATTGAATTAACTCATCCACATCGACAAATGGTAGCCCTTGTGAATCTGCCACTGCTTTATAAACTAGTTGTCCATATAATGTATTCACACCTTTTTTCAGTGCTGCATTATCAAGGCAAGCTTGTTTGTAGCCTTTGTTAGCAATTTGAAGTGCATATGGAATTGTATTATTTGTTAAAGCAATTGTAGAAGTACGTGGTACCGCACCAGGCATATTAGCAACTGCATAGTGTACAACGCCATGCTTCACATATGTTGGATCATCATGTGTTGTCACACGGTCAGATGTTGCAAAAATACCACCTTGGTCAATTGCGATATCGACTACAACAGAGCCGGCTTGCATTGACTGAATCATTTCTTCCGATACAAGTTTCGGTGCTTTTGCGCCTGGGATTAGTACCGCACCAATAACTAAATCTGAATCTTTCACTGATTCTGCAATATTATATGGATTAGACATTAATGTTTGAACATCACGTCCAAACATATCTTCTAATTGACGTAAACGTTCTGGACTTAAATCGATAACTGTCACATCAGCACCCATGCCAACAGCAATTTTTGCAGCATTTGTACCTGCAATACCACCGCCAATTACTGTCACTTTTCCACGTTGTACACCCGATACACCACCTAGTAAAATACCTTTACCAGCATGGTTTCTCTCTAAGAACTGTGCACCAATTTGTGTAGCCATTTTACCAGCGACTTCACTCATTGGTGTTAACAATGGTAATGAACCATTTGCTAATTGTACTGTTTCGTAGGCGATTCCTACTACTTTTTTATTTAAAAGTGCCTGAGTTAATTCAACCTCTGGCGCTAAGTGTAAATAAGTGAATAAAATTTGACCCTCGTAGAAGTAATCATACTCAGAAGCTACGGGTTCTTTTACCTTCATAATCATTTCTTGGGACCAAGCTTCTTTAGCTGTTTGAACAATATGAGCACCTGCTGCAATGTAATCAGCATCCGTAAAGCTTGAACCTAGCCCCGCTCCTGTTTCAATGTACACTTCATGCCCTGCATGTGTTAAAGTGACAACTCCTGCTGGTGTCATTGCTACACGGTTTTCATTGTTTTTAATTTCCTTTGGAATACCAATCTTCATTGTTTCCTATCCCCTTCCATAACATAAGAAATAAGCATCATTTATGTAACTAAACTTGATGCACCCCTTGCACTTCCATATTACCAAACAATTGCAAAAAAAGCTTTAACTAATGCAAATACAGATAAAATTTATAAGATTTCCAAAATAACAAATATTCAAACGTTGTATAACATTATAAATTATTATATTTAAAAACTAAAAAGGAGTCTTAGTAGAAGTTATTGGAGTTGATTCGAGTGTAGTTGAAACCAATCAAAGCACGTTTACACACTGCAAATAGTGGGAATTAGATATTTATAATTAATTAACATTTCTACATGAAATGCCTTCACATTTTCATAATTTTTCTTGCGGAAAGTATTTCCTTTAGAAAATCATTTGGTATAATCAACATATACAAATCAGGGAGGTTTTTCAAATGGCTAATCATTATAAAAGCATTGTTGTTGCAGTAGACGGTTCAAAAGAAGCTGAATACGCGTTTCGTAAATCAATTGATGTTGCAAAACGAAACGAAGGTGCAGTATTAAATCTAGTAAATGTAATCGATACTCGTTCATTTGCTGCTATCGAAGCTTATGACCGTTCCATTGCAGAGCGTGCTCAAGCATTTTCTGAAGAACTATTAAATGGTTACAAAAAGCAAGCTGAAGATGAAGGTTTAACGAATGTTAATCTTATCATCGAGTATGGCTCTCCAAAAAATATCATAACAAAAGAGCTTTCTAACATCGTAGACGCAGATTTAATCATTTGTGGTGCAACTGGTCTAAATGCAGTAGAACGCTTCCTAATCGGTTCTGTATCTGAGGCTATCGTACGTTCAGCTAAATGTGACGTACTAGTTATCCGTACGCCAGAAAACTAATTTGTAATACATAAAAAGGTATCCTTGTATAGGATACCTTTTTACTAGCACTTAGGAGCAATTACTTGCCCTCTTTCCATATCTTCACTTTTTCAAAGAATAGCGCAAGTGCCTGCTTATTCTGCATATTTGGTACTTTAGCTAATAGGACTTCTTTAGGAGCTTTCAATTCCTTCGATTGTTTTTGTAAAATCACAATGCTCTTCTCTAATGATTTATTTGCAAACATCGAGTCAGGTAATTGAATAATCGCTTGAATCCACGCATGCTTTTGAATGTATTTGTGTAATTGCTTAGACTGCTCTGACTCAAACAGATGAGATGGTGCAAGGAAAAATAAATAGCCGCCATCCTTTGTATAATTCATTGATTGCTCGATGAATAAATGATGGGCATAACTCATCCCCTCCGCTGGACATAATTCATAATCTAGCGCCACTTCTTCATTTGGATAATAACCTACAGGTAGATCACAAACAACGGCATCCACTGGATTGACCAATAAATCTTCTAAGGCATCTTGACGGTATAAAGAAATAGGTTGTTCTGTTAAGTCAGCAGTTGCCGCAGCAAGACGAATAAGCAGCTCATCCACCTCTACACCTGTTGCTTCCACTTTTCCATCTAATAAATTCATAACCGTCAGTAATAAATTGCCCGTGCCTACTGCTGGGTCCATGATCGAGATCTTTTCATTTTCAAGACGCTCTGCAAAAATCTGCTCCACAAAGTAGCCCACTAATAGCCCTAACGTGTCAGGAGTCATTTGATGATTCGGCTGTGAGCCTTTGCGCATCCCTTTTAAAATAGCAATTTGAATCGCTTTACGAATATCCTCTTTTGTTGCATCTTTTTGAGAAAAATCAACTTCGCCATCAAGCCATGCCTCTAACCCATTTAATAATCCCTCTAGTAACGTTATATTGTGTTCTTTTTCGATTTTTTCGGCATGCTCATTTAGCAAACCAAATAACTTTTCGATATTTTCCATATCTAACTTCCTTTCACGCAGAAAAGAGCCGTGACAAACACTTGTCACAGCCCCTTTGTCTAGTATTATCTTAGCCTAAAAGCAGCTTATTATGCTAGTGCTTTGACAGCTGCAATGGCCGCTTCATAGTTTGGATGATCTGTAGCTTCAGGTACATATTCAACATATGTTACTTTATTGTTTGCATCCACAACGAATACTGCACGTGTCAGAAGACGTAATTCTTGAATGTATACGCCATATGCCTCACCAAATGAAAGGTCGCGGTGATCTGATACAGTTTGGACTGCATCTATACCTGCTGCACCACACCAACGCTTTTGAGCGAATGGAAGATCCACAGATACTGTATAAATGACTACATTACCACCTAAGTTAGCTGCTTCCTCATTGAATCGACGTGTTTGCGCATCACATACACCAGTATCTAATGATGGTACAACACTAAATAAACGAATTTTCCCTTCTGAATCATCTAATGTTACAGGTGATAGGTCATTCGCTAATACCGTAAAATCTGGAGCTTGATCGCCCACCTTTACTTCATTTCCTACTAGTGTCACTGGACCATTTTTAAATGTTACTTGTGCCATCTAAACGCCTCCTAATCATCATATGTACATAATATTACTAAATGAAGGGAATTAATTGCAACTATGATAGCTTACATACTTAGAAATAGATAAGACTGTCTCCTAATTTGAGACAGTCTTATGTTTATTGTTCATTTTTTTCCTCTAGCTTGGCTAAGTCTATTTTTTCTTCTTGTACAGTAATTTCTACATGTTCTTCTTGTTTTGGTAAAGTAGTCGGTGTTGAAGCCTTTTCAATAAAGATTTTTTCGTGCACCACTGTTGTATCGGCAAAATAATCATGTAAGCCTTGATTTTCTGGTAAAATCACTACCAAAATATACAGTGGCATAAAAATATTATTGATGATACGACCAATCCAATCACGGAATAACACATCTGACCAAGTTAGCTGATCGTGCTTTAATGAAATTACACGTAATCCAAACACCATTTTCCCTAGTGTTTGCCCAAAGAACTTGGTCATCAGCACAAAATAGCTATAGTAGAAAATTGCTGTAATAATAGAAATTGGCGCATACCAAACAGAATCAGATAAAGACCAATCCATTAAATAGAAGATAGGATTGACGAGTATTCCACCTACAGCAGAAATGATGAATCCATCTAATAAAAATGCCCAAAATCGTACCCAAAAACCAGCAGTTTTTAAAGCATAGTTTTTTTCATTTACTGATTCTCCTGAGGTATTTATATAGAACCCATTTTCCATAGAGGGTGAACCTTGCATAACAATTTCATTGTTTGTCATTGTGCTCCCCCCTTAGTATTCCCCATATAGATACATCATTTTCGGTGCGCTATAGTCCGTCATGATTTTCATTAGCATTTTTTCTTCGGCAGAGGGACCGAACATGGAGCCAATTTTCATACCTACGTATGATTGCCAGCCACCCATATCGTATGAATACTCAAATAAAGCCGCATCTTCAAGTCCATAATCTTCACGAAGAGCTGCAATGGCCGCTTCTTCATCACCAATTTCATCAATTAACCCTGCTTCAAGCGCTTTTGTACCACCAAGAATACGACCATCTGCAACCTTCTTCACTTCTGCTTCAGACATATTACGTCCTTGCTCTACAATATCTACAAATTCTTCGTACGTTTCATTAATCATATCTTGCATCATTGCACGTTCCTCAGCTGTCACTTCACGCATTGGACTTAGCATATCTTTATGCTCTCCAGATTTAAACGTCTCAAATTTGACCCCTACTTTTTCAGCAAGCTCTTGATAGTTAATAGATTGCATGATAACACCTATAGAGCCTGTTATTGTATCACGATGGGCAAATATTTTATCTGCTGGTGCCGAAATATAATAACCACCTGAAGCTGCCATAGAATCCATCGATACATAAATTGGAATTTGTCGTTCTTCTTTAATTTTTAGTAGCTTTTTATAGATATCTGCAGATTCCTTTACACCACCACCTGGTGAATTAACGCTTAAAACAACACCCTGTATGGACTCATCATATAAAATATTATCCAATTGTTCTAAGAAAAATTGATGATCATAGGCAACTGGTTGCCACAATGTACTTGAGCCGATATCTTGAATCGTTCCATCTACCTTTAAATAAGCAATTCGCTTATCAAAATTTTCCCCTTCAATGACATTTTCATATACATCTAAGCTATTACCTGCCATTAAGCTATCAAAATTACCTAGGAAATCTGCTTTAAATAGCGCAAAAATGGTATTAATTCCCAACGAAAATAATAAGAGAACACCTGCCACTACTAAAGCAACCCACCTTTTTACATTCATGTCTTTCCGCCTCCTCAACACGTAATACGTATGACTTGCCAATTTGTTTCATTTTTTTGCAATAATTAAACACAAAAAGCTTTAAGCTATGTATTTCCTCATATTACCTTACCTAAAAAAAATAAAAAAATCAAAGTCCATACCTTTGATGAACTTTGATTTTCGACATTATTTCCTAGGAAATGATTATAATTGGAGGTGTTTGACTTCATGTTGTCGTAATTCGACACGTCTAATTTTCCCAGAAGATGTTTTCGGTAGCTCCTCTACAAATTCAATAGCACGTGGATATTTATAAGGAGCGGTTAATGATTTCACATGACTTTGGAGTGTTTGAATAAGCGCTTCATCACCTTTTTCACCATTGCGCAGAACAATAAATGCCTTGACAATATTTCCCCTTACTTTATCAGGGCTCGCAATAACAGCAGCCTCTTTTACGGTTGGATGTTTCATTAAAGCATCCTCTACTTCAAAAGGGCCAATTGTATAGCCTGAGGATATAATAACATCGTCTCCTCTCCCATCAAACCAAAAGTAGCCATCTTCATCTTTATAGGCACGATCTCCTGTAATATACCAATCCCCTCGAAATTGTAAATTTGTACGTTCAGGATCATTTAAATATTTTTTAAAGAGGGCTGGTGTTTCACGATGAACAGCAATATCACCAACTTCTCCGATTGTAACGGGTTTGCCCACATCATTAATAATTTCAACAGTGTTGCCAGGAGTAGGTTTTCCCATAGAGCCAACTCTTGCTTCCATCCCTACCATTGTGCCTACTAATAATGTATTTTCCGTTTGTCCATAGCCATCTCGCACTTGTAATTTAAATGTTTCCAAGAATACTCTAATGACCTCACTATTTAATGGCTCACCAGCTGATACAGCTTGGCGAATTGCACTTAAATCATACTCATGTAAATTATCAAGCGCTGCCATAAAACGATATTCAGTTGGTGTACAGCATAGTACATTGATTTTGAATCTCTGAAGCAATGCTAAATAAGAAGATGCTTCAAATTTACCTTTGTAGACAAATGCAGTAGCACCACTGCCTAAAGTAGCCAGAAACGGACTCCATATCCATTTTTGCCAGCCTGGTGCTGCAGTCGCCCAAACAATATCATTTTCTTGTACACCCAACCAATGTGGTGCTGTTGTTCGTAAATGAGCATAGCCCCAACTATGAGTATGCACTGCTGCTTTTGGATTTCCTGTCGTTCCACTTGTATAGGCTAAAAATGCATTGTCTGTGCTTTTTGTTGGGATAGGATTTATGTAGGTTGTAGATTGATTATACATTTTTTCAAGTATGTTCTGCCAAGGTTTATGTGCATTCCCTATGACAAATTGTTGGATGTCTTGTAAATTCCCCACTTTATCGAACTGTTCAATATAGGGTTCAAAAGCAATAACCGCTTTAGCATTTGCATGACGAATTCGATACTCAATATCCTTTGTTCTTAACATTTCAGAACTTGGAATAATAGTTAAACCTGCTTTTAATGCAGCAATATACACAATATATGCTTCCACTGAACGGGGTACCATCACTAAAATGACATCACCTTTCTTTAAACCTTGCTTGGTGAATACATGTGCTGCTTGATTCGCTTTTTCCAATAAATGTGCATATGTAATACATTGGATGTCTTGGTTTTCTTCATAAATGATTAAAGCATTTTTGGTTGCATCCTGAGCATATTTTTCAATTTCCTCTACTATGTTATACCATTCTGGTGCAACTAAATCTTGTCTTTTCATGGCAATTGCCCCCTTTTGTTATGACACATTATAAAACTCTTTTTTCAGCATTTTCAATGGTTTGTGTTTAATTTCGGTAAAGTCATGACAACTATCATACTCTCCTATATGGCATCGGTCACATTTTATCTATAGGAAAACTTGCTATTGAATACAAATGAAAAGTATGGTACATTTTGGTCAACTAAAAGCAAGATTGCAGGGGGACTCGCAAGAGTTGAGAAGGTAAAACCTGACCCTTTGAACCTGTTAGTTAATACTGACGTAGGGAGCAATAAACATCGTTTTTCAGATGAGAGGCTCTTTTCGTGCATTTTTACACAAAAAGAGCCTTTTTTGCATGCTTACGTCCATCCCTAAAGGAGGACTACAATGATTTTTCAAACAATTCGTCAACAACAACCACTTATCCATTGTATTACCAATTATGTAGTGGCAAATTTTCAAGCAAATGGTTTATTAGCGATAGGTGCTTCACCAGTAATGGCCGATGACTGCCAAGAGGTAGAGGAGATGGTAGCCATTGCTCAAGCATTATTAATTAATATTGGAACACTTAATAATCGCACAAAAAGTGCCATGTTATTAGCAGGTGAAAAAGCCAATATACTTGGTATTCCTGTTGTTTTAGATCCTGTCGGAGTTGGAGCCACAACTTACCGTAAGGAAACCGTAAAATATTTACTTGAAAACATACAATTTGCCGTGATTCGCTGTAATCTCGGCGAGCTAGCAGCAATAGCTGGTGTAAATTGGCAACAAAAAGGTGTCGATAGTGGTCATGGCACTATCGCTATGGAAGCAGAAGCCGTATCATTGGCTCAACGCTATCAATGCATTGTTATTGTCACAGGAGAACGCGATTTTATAACTGATGGCAAGCATAGTCAATGGATCGCTGGTGGTCATCCACAAATGACGGAAGTAACGGGTACAGGTTGTTTACTTAGCGCAATTTGTGGCGCAGCCTATAGTGTAAGCCATAACCCTTACCAACAATTAATAGAAACACTTACTTACTATAAAAAAGCAGGTGTACTGGCATCAGCATTTACTGCAGACATTGGTGATTTTCAAATAGCCTTACTCAATGCTATACATCGCTTATCAAAGGATGGTGTAGCTTCATGCATATTGTAACAACAATCGCTGGCTCAGATAGTGGTGGTGGCGCGGGTATACAGGCTGATTTAAAAACATTTCAGGAATTAGAAGTGTTTGGTACTTCTGTGATTACTGCTTTAACTGCTCAAAATACTTTGGGTGTAACAGGTGTTTGCCCGATTGACGTTTCCTTTATAAAAAAACAATTCGTGGCCTTGGTAGAAGATTTTCCAATCGCTGCGATTAAAACAGGAATGCTTTATTCCTCAGATATTATCAAAGCAATTGCACACACGATCAGTGAGCTAAACATTCCACTGATTGTTGATCCGGTGATGATTGCAAAAGGTGGGGAAAGCCTATTACAGCAAGAAGCTATCGATGCCTTATGCTCAACTTTACTACCACTTGCTACGGTTGTTACGCCCAATATACCTGAGGCAGAGACACTTACTGGGAAAGCTATACATCATTTTGAAGATATGAAAGAAGTAGCTCAAAGCTTGTTACAGCTAGGTGTACAATGTGTCATCATTAAAGGTGGTCATTTAGCAGATCCACTCTATGCCATTGATTATGTATTTTTTAAAAATGGACGTTCTTTTTCGATGCAGTCTCCTCGAATCCAAACAAAAAATACGCATGGTACTGGATGTACATTTTCCGCAGCACTTACTGCTTTTCTTGGACAAGGATTCACTCTGGAAAATGCCATTATAGAAGCTAAAAAATTTATCCAATTAGCTATTATGTATAATTTATCGATTGGAAATGGTCATGGACCCACTAATCATTTTGCTTATCAACAGCATAAGGAAGCCTGTGAGGTGATTATTCATGAAACGTGAGGATTTGCAGCTTTATTTTATTATGGGTACGAGCAATGTTCCTCCTCAAGAACAACCACTCTATATCCTAGAAAAAGCCTTGCAAGCAGGCATTACAATGTTTCAATTTCGCGAAAAAGGTCCTCATGCGTTAACTGGACTTGCCTATGAACAATTTGCACGCCAATGTCAAAAACTATGTCATCACTATAATGTGCCCTTCATCATTAATGACGATGTTGATCTAGCGATACGACTCGGCGCTGATGGTGTTCATATCGGACAAGATGATTTACCTGTAAGTGTAGCACGTAAAAGAGTTGGGAAAATGATTCTTGGTGTATCTGTCCATTGCGAGGAAGAATTGCAAATAGCTATTAACCATCAAGCTGATTATGTTGGTATCGGTCCAATCTTTCCAACATCCTCTAAAAGCGATGCACAACCACCATGTGGCACAACTTTTTTACAGGAGGCTCATTCACTGCATCCTGAATTACCAATTGTAGCAATCGGTGGAATAAATTTCACAAATGCACATTCTGTATTTCAAACGGGGGTTGATGGTGTTGCTGTTATTTCAGCTATCTGTCAAAGCAAAGATGTTGATCATACAGTAGCTACATTTAGATCTCTAACTCGTATAAATAAATGATCAAATAAACAAACTAAAACCAGTGCCTTTTACGGTCACTGGTTTTAAGTTTATAAATGCTTAATCAGCATTTATTGGTTGTTGTTTGGCATACCTTTTAATTGAGATTCTGCCATTTGTACAAGACGTTTAGTGATTTCACCACCAACGGAACCGTTGGCACGAGCTGAAGCTTCAGCTCCTAATTGAACACCAAATTCTTGTGCAATTTCGTATTTCATTTGATCTAGTGCTTGTTGTACACCAGGTACTGCAAGCTGGTTTGAACTGCGGTTGTTGTTTGAAGCCATGTTTCTCACCTCCTTGTGAATATAGAATGTGCGATATTAGATTTTTAATACAAAAAAATTAGAGGTAAATTGTACCTCTATTGGAATATCGATATCCATACAAAAAGGCCGTCTCAAAATGGGCTTTGAGACGGCTTTTAAATCCTTATAGTAGATCTGCAAATTTATCTTGTTGTTCTTCTTTCTTAGGGAAAATATAGACCTCGCGATTCTTCACTGCTCGCTCGATCAATTCATCAAAGTCAGAGAAGCTTTCATAATGCTCAACCTTTTCAAGCTTCGGTTTTGTTTTTGGACTTGCTGGTGTAAAAATCGTGCAGCAATCTTCAAATGGCTGAATAGATGTTTCGTATGTGCCGATTTTTTCTGCAATATCAATAATTTCTAATTTATCTGTTGAAATCAGCGGACGAAGAATAGGTGTATTTGTTACTGCGTTTATTGCTGTTAAACTTTCAAGCGTTTGACTCGCTACTTGCCCCAGACTTTCACCCGTTACAATAGCAAGTGCACCAATTTCCTCACGCACCTGATCAGCAACCTTCAACATCATTCGGCGT
Organism: Lysinibacillus sp. G01H; assembly: GCF_028872195.1. Lineage (NCBI taxonomy): Bacteria > Bacillati > Bacillota > Bacilli > Caryophanales > Bacillaceae > Lysinibacillus > Lysinibacillus sp. G01H. Next base: position 3,408,636 of record NZ_CP118397.1, read on the forward strand.
GTTGTAGTCATCGATACGTTAGAAGGTACTTTTTCTTTAATAAGAACTTGTATTTCAGTAAAAGGAATGACATGTAAACGAATACTAGCACCAAATTTTGTTAATTCATTGGCAAGCACTTTAACTTTTTCCAATGAATTTTGGCTTGTATAAGGTGGACTAAAGAAGTGAATTGCCTCTAATCGCACACCACGCTTCATTATTAAATAACCTGCAACAGGGCTATCAATACCGCCAGATAGCATTAATAAAGACTTGCCATTTGATCCTACAGGCATTCCACCTGCACCAGGAATGACTTGTGCCATCATATAAGTTGCATCATGGCGAACTTCTACACGTAGCTCAATATCAGGCTGCTTCACTTTAACGGATAAATTTTGAAATTGTGGTAAAACATAGCCCCCGATCTCACGTTGGATGGCATGAGATTCTAAAGGAAATGTTTTATCAGTACGTTTTACCTCTACTTTAAATGTATGTGGCTCGTCTTTAAATGTCTCCATAATCGTGATAGCAAGCTTTTTCATACTGTCCATATCTTTTTCGCATGCAGCAACAGGGCTAAATGATTGAATACCAAAAATTTTAGGTAAACCTGTAATTAGCATTTGCATTTGTGCTTCGTCTTCTATGGCAATAAACATACGGTCGCGTTCTGTGCGAATATGCAGTTGACCTAAATCTGCAAAGGCATGACGAATATTTTCACGTAAGCGGCGGATAAAATCCATTTTATTGCGACCTTTTGTAGAAAGCTCACCATATCTAATTAAAATTTCTTTCCAAATCATTTACTTATTTTCTCCTTTGAGTTCCAACATTACTTCTGCTAGTACTTGTTTAAAGTTTTCTATATCTTCTATTGTGTTATGTGCGCCAAAGCTAAGGCGAATCACACCTTTTTTATAATGCTCATCAAGGTGAAGCGCCTCGACTACATGACTTGTTTTCGTTTGCTTGGAAGAACATGCACTTGATGTCGACACAATGACACCACGTTTTTGCATAGCATTAATAATGACTTCCCCTTTTAAATCTCGAACACTAAATGACACAATATGCGCAGCTCCCTGTGGGGTTGATAAAACATGGACTGCTTCGCCGAAACTTTCTAGCTGAGTGCGGATTTCATCTTGCCATTGACGGTATTTATTTGTGCGTTCGTTCATTGTTTCAACAGCAAGTCGAGCCGCTTTCGCTAAAGCAACAGCTTGCGGAACTGCTACAGTACCACTACGCATACCAAATTCCTGACCTCCACCAAGAGCCAATGGCTGCCATCTTATGGGTTTACGGAATGCTAACACTCCTGAGCCTTTAAAGGCATGTATTTTATGGCCAGAGATAGAAATACAGTCAGGTCCTTCTTCTTTAAAGGATATTGCTAATTTCCCAAAGCTTTGCACAGCATCAACATGAAAGGTAGCACGACTCATTTCATGAATCATTTTTGCAGCTTCCTTTATAGGCTGAATTGCACCCATTTCATTATTCACATGCATGATGCTAACTAAAATTGTTTCTTTTTGTATTTTAGTACGAAGCTCATCTAGAGAAATCACACCATTTCGATCTACACGAAGATATTCAACATCATAGCCCTCTTTTTCAAGCTGTTTCATTGTTTCTAGCACTGATGGATGTTCGATTTCAGTCGTTAAAATATGCTTTCCTATATGCGTATTACTACGTGCTATGCCAAAAATAGCAGCATTATTTGATTCTGTACCACCTGAAGTAAATAGCACATTTTTTGCCTCTGTCTGCAAAATATCTGCTACTTGCTCACGCGCACGTATTAATAAATCATTTGCTTCAACACCCATAGCATGAATGGAAGCTGGGTTGGCATAATACTGCTCATTCACAACCATAAATGCCTGCATAACCTCTTTTAATGGCTTAGTTGTTGCACTATTATCTAAATAAATTGTATTAACCATAACTTTTCACACACTTTCAAAACGTTGATTTAACGGTATTTATCATAACGCAATCTTTGGCGATTGACCACTAACTTTAACGATTCTTTAAATTTTAATTGATATCCTACATTTTTTTCACCATCGTGACAAACTCTGTTGGTGTACTAAATTCAATTGCTTTCACAAAACCAAATTTTTCATAAAGATGAATTGCTCTCTTATTAAATAGGGCAACTGTTAAACGTAATGGTAGATGATGTTCTTCTTGAACTGTTTGAACAATAAACGAAAAAAATGTCGTTCCTAATCCTTGACCTGTTAGATTTGGCTTCATACCAATTCCAATATCTATACAGTATTCTTCATACGCTCCGATATCTTGCCCTTTTGGCACTTGTGCTGCCGTACCTGTACAATAATAGCCAATTAATTCACTATGATTATTAAAGATCACAAAGTAAGGATTATCAAGCATTTCTTTTACATTTTCACCCGATAATTCATTATTGTAAAAATTGTAAGGTGCTACATATTGCCATTGTAAAATTTCACTTGCGAAATGTTCATTCATTTCTTTGATCGACAGTTTCATACTAAATCACATCCTAATCTAAGCATAAATAGAAAGCTGTCTAAAAAGTAATCGCTATACTTTTTAGACAGCTCAAAATGTTATTTGAATTATTTTGCTATGAATTCTTCGGCAACCATTTCTTGAATACGCTTTAAGGCACCTGGCTCCATTTCTTCCACTGCAGTACCTGCTTCTTCTAAAGCCTTTGCATAACGGAATTGGTGGAAAGCCTCTTCTGCTTCTCGTAAACGTCCGTTCAATTTTGGGTTCGATGCGCGATGGCGATTACCGTACTGAATAATACGTTCAATGAGCATCACATTTTCTATTAACTCATGTGCCTTTACTTTAACATCCTCTACACAGAGTGTTGCTGCATTTAGATTATTATGAACAGTACCCATATTAAGTGGTACTTCTTGCAAGCTTTGCATGACAACATAGATGTGCTCTGCTGCCTCATCAAGTCTTGCATCCATCTCCTCAGGAATTCCTGGAATATTTGCCTTGTTCAATAAACGATCAGTATCCTGTAATATTTTCTTTAAGTTTTCGACTTGAGCGCGTGCCTTATTTTCATCTATTCGAAGTTTCTTCATTGTATTCGATAGATGACCTTGTTCTTCATGAATTCGTTCAAGCTCTTCACTAATTTCGATTAACTCTTCCTGTAAGCTAGAATAAGCTGATTTTTCTTCACTAACTCGCATAGCTAATAGATCATAGCGACGTTGCAGTGCTTCCAATTGTTTTAAAGCGACTTTTGGAATTTCGGCATCTTTTTCATTTAAATGATAACTTTGCTGTACATACGTTGCCTCGTCATTCACTAATTTTGTTGAAGAAATGACATTGGTAATAGAACTTAATAAACGATCACAATTTTGATCTACATAATTTTTAGCAATAACCTCTTTTTCAAGTAAATCATAAAAATGGTCGATTTCTTCATTTATTTCTGTCACACGCGGTTTAACAACTTTTAAATTCAGCTCTGCAAGTTCGAGTTTTAATGCCTCAAATTCTTTTTCATATTTATTAAGTGCATCTGTCAATTCTAAATGCTGTAAATAGTAAGATTGGTCTTCCATTTCACGCTGACCATTACGCAATTCCTGAACCGCACCTGGTAGCTTTACTTGAATTTCCGTTAAGATGGTTGGAACATCATTAATATATTCGAATGTCTGCTGTGATTCTTGATTTAAGCTAATGACAATTTCTCGCGCTTGCAAATAATTACCTTCATTTGTTAGGACATCGAACTCTTCAAATTTTTGAACAAATGTCTCTAGCTTCTTCTCTAATGCAGGTAATGCTACACCGAATGAATGTTGATGAGCCAGCAATGTCTTTCTTGCAGAGCGATAGTATTCTTTTAATTGTTCGATTTCAATTCGATTTTTTTCTTCGCTGCCAATTAATTCATTCAGTTCTTCTAAAATTTTATTTTTATCTTGGTCGCATTTCTCAATGTAATCTTCAATTTCACGTTCTATAAAAGTTGCCCTTTTAAAACGAAGTCGATTAATTTGATCCTCAGCATCAAATAGAAGAGAATCGATTTTAGTCATATGTACGTCGATGACTTCATCCCAAGTATTACGCCATCGTTCAAACATTTCTTCCGTTTCACCGTTCATGTTTAAAGATTTTACTTTTGAAATTTCTTCATTTATAGGATTATGTTGTATTTGTAATTTTTCATTTTCTAGTTTTGCAATAATTGCAACATGTTTTCTTCGCATCATAAATCCTACTATGGCTAAAATTAATAGTAGGATAATCGGAATGATGATATACTCCATCGTAAGCCTCCTATTCTACAATAAACGAATTGGCTAGTTGTATTTATTATATACTATGTTTTCGCCTTTTGTACTAAAATTTAAGTGTTTTTCAGAAAACTGTATTTTCGCTATTGAGAAATATTTAAATAGCGTATCTATAGAGCTAAAGGAGTGGTAAATTATGAAACGTGATGGGCATATACATAGTCCTTTTTGTCCACATGGCACTACGGACTCATTCAAGCAATATATTGAAAAAGCAATTTCTAAAGATTTCACAGATATAACATTTACAGAACACGCCCCATTGCCCAAAAGTTTTGTCGATCCAACCCCGCAACAAGATAGTGGCATGAATCCTGATGATCTCATGTCTTACATTGAAGAATTGCAACATCTGCAACAACAGTATGCACAAGCTATTCGTATCCGCATCGGACTAGAAGTAGACTACATCCAAGGCTACGAACAAGAAACTCGTCAATTCCTTGATACCTATGGACATCTTTTAGATGACGCTATTTTATCAGTCCATTTTTTAAAATGGCAAGATACCTTTGTATGTATCGACTTTTCTTCTGAATGCTTTATTGATTTTTCAAAAAAAGTTGGCTCTGTTGAACAGGTTTATGATTTATATTATGATACTGTCCTACAATCGATTAGAGCAGATCTTGGTCCATACAAACCGAAACGGATTGGTCACCCATCACTTATTCATAAATTCCAACTAGCGCACAACGAAAAAATCAATGACATCCCACGTATCAAAGAAGTATTAGACAGCATGAAATTGGCGGGCTATGAATTAGATTTAAATAGTGCTGGTTTAAGTAAACAATATTGTCAGGAGCCTTATCCACCATTTGCTCTTATCAATTATAGTCAAACTATTAAACTACCATATGTATTTGGTTCAGATGCACATAGCGCAGAAGATTTACATCAACACTATAATGTTATATTACCAATATGAATAACTTTTAAACGAGGTGCTTAGTATGTTTACACAAATTAATTACGAAGGATCAATTGCTGACCAGTATCTGACATTATCAAAACAATTAGATGCACTATTAACTGGCGAAACCAATCAAATCGCCAATTTAAGTAATGCCTCCGCTCTGTTAAATCAATTTTTAACGAACATTAACTGGGTTGGGTTTTATCTCTTGCAGGATAATGAGCTTGTGTTAGGACCATTCCAGGGTCTTCCTGCCTGTGTTAGAATTCCTATTGGGCGTGGTGTTTGTGGTACAGCTGTGGCAACAAGAGAAACAGTTGTTGTAAAAGATGTACATGATTTTCCAGGACATATTGCCTGTGATGCTGCATCGCAGTCTGAAATAGTTATACCGCTAATGAAGCAAGGTGAAATTATTGGTGTGTTAGATATCGATAGTCCTATCGTGAATCGATTTACAGAGGAAGATCGTAGTGGCCTAGAGGAATTTGTTAGAACACTCCTTAACCATTTATAATACAATATTAAAAATTGCCCTGAAATGTTTTATATTGTCATTTCAGGGCGATTTATTTAAACAACCATTTACATTTTGCATTATCAATTCTATGAATTCGTTTGGAACGATCCATTGTGAGTACAAAAGCGATTTTTCCCGCTGTTTTTCGCTTCATACAAGGCTGTATCTGCATGTAAAAACACAGATTGGAATGCTGGTCGATCTCGCTCATCCCATGTTATAAGACCCGCAGAAATGGTTACTTGTGGATCTGTGGCACTTGGGATGACTTCCACAATGGTTGATGCTAATTCTAAAGCTTCTTTTTCATCGATATTAGGGACATAGACAGACATTTCTTCTCCACCCCATCTTGCACAAATCCCACGACTTCCAATAGTCTCTTTTAATTGAACCGCAATCTGAACAAGAATTTTATCTCCAACTTGGTGACCATACGTATCATTAATGCGTTTAAAATTATCGATATCAATTAACAAAAACATACCCGATTGATCATATTCAAGTGATTTTTCTACAAACTGATCGAGGTAACTGCGAGCATACAATTTCGTTAAATGATCCAAATCGACCATTTCCTGAAGCTGTGTTCGTAAAATTGAGTTTGCAATGGCTAATGATGAATGGTGAATTAAAGATTGCATTAATTTGAAACTATCGAATGAAAAGAAATATGGCTCTTTATGTAAGACAATACTAAAACCATTAATCTTTTCCTCCATAAGTATAGGAATCGCCATAATAGAGCGATACTCAATTTGATTAGGAGTTAGACGGCTGAAATCGGCAACAAATAGTGGATCATTCGTTTGAGCAAAGTGCTGTTCAACATGTTTTATATAACATTGACCGTTTTCTGAATGGAACAGGGAGGTACTTGCACCTGTTATTTCAAATGTATCGTGTTTTTTAAATGCGAAACATACTTCCATTGGCTGAAAGGATTTCAGTAACTGCTTTTGTAGGAAAAGTAACATTTCATGAATGTCAATTCGCATATTTAAACGATGCGAAGTTTCATTGATGAGTTGTAAGTCACTTACGAGGCGATGCGATTGATGATATAACTTTGCATTTTCAAGAGCATTTCCTGAAGCTTGTGCCAACATCCGTACAAAATCTTTTTCGGTTGTTGAAAAAAGATAAGTGGTGGGAGCACTTACTTGCAAGATGCCATAAATAGCTTGCCTGCCCTTAATCGGTGCATTTAACAACCGACAATTTAAATCGCTCGCTAACTCTGTCGTTAACTCTCCTGATACAAAGGCTTCAATTGTAGCAGGTCTTTCTGATAAATAATCAAAAAGCTTAATATCGATGGTCGTGTGTCGATCTTGATCATTCGATAAAATAAGCTCCACATTAAACTCAGGAAAATTATCCCGTATATTTTTTAATACGTTTTCTAAAATTAAATCAATATCCATTGTTGAATGAAATAAGTCAGTCATGTTATATAGTTTTCTATATTGGTCTTCATTTATTTTGACATCTAAATTGTCTCTAATCATTTGAAGAACCTTTGAAAGTATTTCTATACACTCTTCACCATACTCCGAGGTCATAAAGTCTGTCCAAGACTCTGTTGCCTCCACAAGTAATATACCAATGGGATTTTTGCCCTCTGCTTGGAAAAGCACCATATCTGTCATCATTGAATAGGCCTGTCTTGCTTTCAATACATAAGGAATTTTCACTACTTTTTGTTGATAAAAACTAGCTTCGATCATCAGCCATGACACAGCATTTAGCTTTGTTTCAATTGTTAATGAAGCCATCTCTTCGATTGGGATTAAGGAATTACCTTCAAAACTAAGAAAAGCAGCATTATCAATTTTCAAGCGCTTCTTTAGAAACTGTTTCAATGAACAAAAATACCCATTAAAACTAGTTTGTTCTTCATAAGAACTCACCCAAAAGCTCAAAACATCAGATTTTATATATTTTAGCGTTTGTAAATGGTCTGTCATGAAATCACCTTTTCTATATAACGTCCAAATCAATTACTATTAACTTATAATATATTATACATAATTTGTGTCATTTTGACTATGTAATTATCCCTTACTTTTACAATTTACATAACACAGCGTATCATTAACTATTCCCATATTATTCAAAATAGGTAATGAGGAATTTCCTACTATGTTCTTTTATATTTTTTTACTAGCTAATAATTGACGTCCTTGTCCTAAGCAGTTACAATGGAGGTTGTGTAAAATAAACGCAGCAGTGGTATAAGCTTATGATTGTATTTTATTCCTCTATTTTCTGATGTACAACTACTTAGATGATCAGCAATGAAAATTAGATGGTGTATTGTGTAACCTAACGGCTGCATAGGCGAAAGTACATGAAAATAAAATGCGTGTAAGAACGGATACTACTGGTTTTTGTTTTACAACAAAAAAACCAAATTTAAAGGAGGAGACAACAATATGTCTCGTTATACAGGTCCATCTTGGAAATTATCACGTCGTCTTGGTATCTCACTAAGCGGTACAGGTAAAGAAATCGAAAAACGTCCTTACGCACCAGGACAACACGGTCCAAACCAACGTAAAAAATTATCAGAATACGGTTTACAACTTCAAGAAAAACAAAAACTTCGTCATATGTATGGTATGAACGAACGTCAATTCCGTACTCTATTTAACCGCGCTGGTAAAATGAAAGGTGTTCACGGTGAAAACTTCATGATCCTTCTTGAAACTCGCCTTGACAACTTAGTTTACCGTTTAGGTTTAGCTCGTACTCGTCGTGGAGCTCGTCAATTAGTTAACCACGGTCACATCTTAGTAGATGGCAAACGCGTTGATATCCCATCATACAGCGTAAAACCAGGTCAAACGATTTCTCTTCGTGAAAAATCTCAAAACCTTGCTGTAGTAGTAGAAGCAATCGAAGTAAACAACTTCGTACCTGACTACTTAACATTTGATGCTGACAAAAAAGAAGGTACATTCACTCGCCTTCCAGAACGTTCTGAATTATCAGCTGAAATCAACGAAGCATTCATCGTAGAGTACTACTCTCGTTAATCAGTTTGCACTGCAAATAATGCTAATAAAAGCCCTGAAATCCCTTGCATCCCAAGGCTTCAGGGCTTTTTATTTTTCAACGTTTGATCGTCCTGATCCTACTTCCTATGAACAATCAATTAGAACCTACGTTTTTTCCGCTTTTAATCATTAATGCAGAAACTAATTCCGTACAGATATGAACGGTGCAACACTTGTTCCGGCAAATAATATTACTAGATTGCAATCCCTCCCATATTCCAACCTAACTGTTTAACAAGCGCCACTAATAAAGGGACAGCAAGTGCAATCCCACCAACAAATAAAATACTCATGATTGTTAAACCAGCCTGACTATAAATTTAAGCGAAAGCAAGAATTTATATTTCCACTAATTTCTCCAAAATGATGCACTACTTTTTTAGCGCAGACGCATTGCCCCAATTATTATAATTAACAATAATTTTCCCATCTTATATTGTGACATTTTTATGTACTTTAAAATAGCAATTACATAGTTTCAATATAACATAATCACTACCTTTATATTAAAAACAAAATATCAGTTATTTACTATTCATTAGGTCATCAAAATAGAACTGTTTTCCAAAAAATATAATTTACTTTCATAGTAAAATATTTTTAAAACCTTTTTAAATTCAATATTCTACTACAAAACAACATTCCCCCCTTCTTTCACCACCTTAACTTTTTTGTAAAATAATAACACGAAAAAAATTAACAATTTTAATAAAAATACGAGTTGAACTTTTACAAAAAATAGAATACGATGAATTGCGAAAGGTGGTTCACCATCATTCAAGCAATAATAATTTTTTAAAAGGGGTTGGAAATATGTCAGACGTTCTAAAGCAATTTGTTATGCCGAAAACAAACTTATTTGGACCTGGAGCAATTCAAGAAGTTGGTAAACGCTTAAATGATTTAGAAGTGAAAAAGACATTAATCGTAACAGATGAGGGCCTACACAAATTAGGTCTCTCAGAACAAATTGCAAACATCATTACAGCTGCTGGAATTGATGTAGCAATTTTCCCTAAAGCAGAACCAAATCCAACAGATCAAAACATTGAAGATGGTATTTCCGTGTATCATGCGGAAAACTGCGATTCTATTGTTTCTCTTGGAGGAGGCAGCGCACACGATGCAGCAAAAGGTATCGGACTTATTGCTTCGAATGGTGGACGTATTCATGATTATGAAGGCGTTGATAAATCACAAAATCCACTTGTGCCATTAATTGCAATTAATACAACTGCTGGTACTGCCAGTGAAATGACTCGTTTCACTATTATTACGGATACAGCACGCAAAGTAAAAATGGCCATTGTTGATAAGCATGTAACACCCTTACTTTCTATAAACGATCCTGAATTAATGATTGGTTTACCTCCTGCTCTTACGGCAGCTACTGGGGTTGATGCACTAACACATGCTATTGAATCATTCGTTTCTACGAATGCTACACCAATCACGGACGCATGTGCAGAAAAGGTACTTCAACTAATCCCTGAATATCTACCTCGTGCCTATGCAAATGGAGCTGATATAGAAGCTCGTGAACAAATGGTATATGCACAATTTTTAGCGGGAATGGCCTTTAATAATGCATCACTTGGCTATGTTCATGCAATTGCTCATCAATTGGGTGGTTTCTATAACCTACCGCATGGCGTGTGCAACGCTATTTTATTACCACATGTTTGTCGATTTAATGTCACAGCACGTACAGAGCGCTTTGCTCGTATCGCTGAATTATTAGGAGAAAATGTAGAAGGTTTAAGTAAGCGCGATGCCGCTGAAAAGGCTATTACAGCTATTGAGAAGTTATCACAAGATTTAAATATTCCTAGTGGCTTCCGTGAATTAGGTGCAAAAGATGAGGATATTGAGATCTTAGCAAAAAATGCATTGTTAGATGTGTGTGCTGAGACGAACCCTCGTAAAGCAACACTAGAGGATATCAAACAAATCATCACAAATGCAATGGGTCCTATTGTGAAAAAAGAAGAGTCACTCGAGGCAGTTGCCCTTTCTTAATCGACGGTTTCCTATAAGCCTATACAAAGGGTGGAGAAAACAAATGTTTTCTCCACTTTTTTATGGGCTCGATACACACACGTTGTCTATCACGGGAACACTCGCTATACTTTTCTTAAAAAGGATAGGAGAAAACAATATGCGTTTAATTTCAATTTGTCCTAGCAATACAGAATTAGTCGCCTATTTAGGGCTGACAGACCAGCTCGTTGGAGTAGATGATTTTTCCGATTGGCCATCATCGGTTAAAGATCTACCACAGCTTGGACCTGATTTATCAATTAACATGGATGCATTAGAGGCATTACAGCCTGATCTTGTTCTGGCTTCCTTGAGTGTACCTGGTATGGAAAAAAACATTGAGGCACTAAAAGAAAGAAATATTCCTCATATTATTTTCAATGCAAACTCATTAGAAGAAATTGCGCAAGATCTTCTGACACTCGGGCAAGCTTGTCAAGTGGAGGAACAAGCAAAGACAATCGCTGAAGAGTACATGCATTCCATCGAAAAAATGTACTCCATTGCACAAACAATTCCGAAGAAACCTACCCTCTATTGGGAATGGTGGCCAAACCCTATTTTCACTCCTGGGAAAATAAATTGGCTAACGGAAATTAGCGCTCTTGCTGGTGGCATTAATCTATTTCAAGATGTTGAGCTTGCTAGTGTTCAAACAGATTGGACAGATGTTGTTAAACGCAAGCCTGACTATATCATGATGGCTTGGGTTGGTGTAGCATTTGAGCGTATCCAACCTGCTAATTTATTAAAACGTCCATCTGCCAAAGAGCTACATGCCGTTCAATCGGAACAGCTTCATGTAATGGAAGAATGGCTGTATTGTCGCCCTTCTCCACGACTTATTGAAGGTGCTATAAAGCTTGCAAAAATACTGCATCCTAAAGAATATGAACAAATAAAACCTCCAAGTTTCTTATGATTAAAAAACCACATCCAGCGTTTTGTGGATGTGGTTTTGCAAATAGAAATTAGATAAATTTCACCATATGATATTTTTTCTTACCTCGACGGACAATGCTAAATGCATCCTCTAAACGATCCTTCGCATCGACTACATATTCTAAATCCGTTACCTTTTCACCGTTTACACTAATAGCACCATTTGATACGTCCTCACGTGCTTGACGTTTTGAAGAGGAAATGCCGGCCTCCACAAGTAGGTCCACAATGTTTTTGTCCTCTTTAGCCATTTCAATAGAAGGAACATCTTTAAAAACGTCCTTCATTTCTTCGGCTGAAAGTGCTTTTAGATCTCCTGAGAATAAAGCAGCTGTAATACGGATGGCTTGCTCTAATGCCTCTTGACCATGTATTAAACGAGTCATTTCTTCAGCTAGCGCCTTTTGTGCCTTACGTAAATGTGGCTCCTCCTCTACAGATACAGCTAAAGCTTCAATTTCTTCACGAGATAGGAACGTGAAGATTTTTAAGTATTTTATGACATCTGCATCAGCTGCATTGATCCAGAATTGGTAGAACTCATATGGAGATGTTTTCTTACTATCTAGCCAAACAGCACCACCTGCTGTTTTACCAAACTTTGTGCCATCTGCCTTGGTTACTAATGGAATCGTAATTCCAAAGGCTTTCGTTTCTTCCTCGTGTGTTTTACGAATAACCTCTAACCCTGTTGTAATATTACCCCATTGGTCAGAGCCACCTACTTGAATACGGCAATTGTAGTGATTGTATAAATGATTGTAATCAATACCTTGAATTAACGTATAGGCAAACTCTGTAAATGAGATTCCTGTATCAAGACGAGAAGCAATCGTATCTTTTGCTAACATGTAGTTTACGTTAATTAATTTCCCATAATCACGTAAAAATTCAATTGTGTTTATATTACCAATCCAGTCACGATTGTTCACAAGCTGAGCACCATTGCCATCTTCTGCAAATTCGAAAATACGTTCTAATTGACTACGGATTCCTTGAACGTTTTTATCGATTTGCTCTACTGTCTGTAATTGGCGCTCTTCTGAACGGCCAGACGGGTCACCGATCATCCCTGTTGCACCACCAACAAGTAAAATTGGACGGTGGCCTGCTTTTTGGAATCGACGAAGTGTTAACAATGGAACAATATGTCCAATATGCATGGAGTCAGCTGTTGGATCTACCCCACAGTATAAAGATACGGATTGTTCATTTAATAATTTTGCCATGCCTTCCGCATCTGTTTGTTGGTATAGCAAACCACGCCATTCTAAATCTTGTAATAATTCGTTTGTCATGTTCATTCCTCCTAAAATGGTTAAATTCGTTACGTGCATGGACATGTTTAAATAAAAAAAGTCCCTACACGCAAACAATTGCATGCAGGGACGTTAAGTTGCAAACTAACGCGGTACCACCCAGCTTGAAGATGTCATCCACCTTCCACTTCATTCAGCCGCCTTTATCGCAGGCGCGCACGTCTAAGCTCCAAGTACGTAATTCGTCTCTACATTATGACCAGTTTTCACCAACCACTGGCTCTCTAAACAGGGAATATAGACACTACTGCAAACTCTTCATCACCAGAAAACTATAAACATAATTTTATACGATTCTTTTTCAAAGTCAATAACTATGTTCGTGCTAAAACAATATGTGCTATAATAGACAAGATTTTAGGAGGTCGATACATTGAAAGATTGGATTGAAAAAATCAATGCAAAGATCGATGAATTACTTGAACAAAAATGGATGAAGAAATTACGTATTTCAGGTAGTGTTACCTGGAACTTATTTTTACTATTTTTAGTCTTTGCATTGGTTGGCACTGTATTTGTCGGTTCAGTTGGAGCTGGTTATTTTGCTTCTCTTGTCAAAGAAGAACCATTACGCTCAAAACAAGAGTTAAGGGATCAAATTTTTAGCTATGAAGAAACCAGTGAGATTTATTTTGCCAACGATATTTATATTGGGAAATTAAGGACAGATTTAGATCGACGTGAAACTTCGCTTAGCAATGTTGCACCAGAGGTCGTGAATGCTGTTCTGGCAACAGAAGATGAATATTTTCGAGAGCATAACGGAATTGTTCCTAAAGCGGTTGTTCGTGGGTTATTACAAGATGTCACTAACTCTGCAACGCAGACAGGTGGTTCTACACTTACCCAGCAGCTTATTAAAAACCAAGTACTAACTAATGAAGTATCATACGAGCGTAAAGCTAAGGAAATTTTACTGGCGATGCGTTTAGAACATTTTATGACGAAGGAAGAAATATTAGAGGCTTATTTAAATATCATTCCCTATGGTCGTAACTCTTCAGGACGAAATATTGCAGGTGTTGAAACAGCTGCGGAAGGAATTTTTGGCGTAAAAGCAAAAGAATTGTCTCTTCCTCAAGCTGCGTACATAGCTGGTATTCCACAGGCACCATTTGCTTATACACCATTTACAAATACAGGTGAACTGAAAAGTGAAGAAGCTTTGAAACCAGGTATTGATCGTATGAAAACAGTACTTTATCGTATGAAAGAAGCTGGTTATATTGATGATGCACAGTATAATGAAGCGTTAAACTATGATATTGCTGCTGATTTCCGTGGACCAGAAATGCGCGCGGAGGATCGTTATCCTTGGTTGACTTATGAGCTTGAAGCTCGTGCAAAAGATATTATTGCTGAAAAACTAGCAAAAGATGATGGGATTGACCCAGAGCGCTTAAAGTCAGAAAAGAAATTAAAGGATAAATATACGATTTTAGCAGATCGTGATGTTCGTTCAAAAGGCTATCGTATTTATTCAACCATTAATAAAGATATGTATGATGCAATGCAAAAAGCAGCAAAAGACTTCCAGTATTATGGTCATACGTATACTGGTAAAGGGAAAGACCCTGTTACTGGTGAAGAAATTGATATTGAGATGCCAGTACAGGTAGGTAGTATTTTAATAGAAAATACGACAGGTCGCATTTTAAGCTTTGTTGGTGGTCGAGACTTTAAAACCACTCAAGTAAACCATGCAACACAAGCTTATCGTTCTAACGGTTCTACAATGAAACCATTACTTGTTTATGGACCTGCCATTGAGTATGGCGTAATCGGTGCGGGTAGCCCATTAGTTGACGTGAAATTCTCAGTCGGTTCTTGGAGTCCAAGTAACTATATTACGAGTGATGAGCGAGGTCTTATCCCAGCACGTGAAGCTTTAGCAGATTCTCAAAACATTTCAGCACTACGTTTATATAATGATATTATTAGTAGACGCCCTGCAGATTTGTTAGTAAAAATGGGATTCTCAAAATTACATCCCGATGATTTTACTAACCTAGCAACTGGGATCGGCGCTTTAAGAGAAGGAACTACTGTTGAAGAAAATACAAATGCCTTTGCTACCTTTGCAAATGGTGGCCAATTCATTGACGCTTATATGATTGATCGAATTGAAGACCAAGAAGGAAATATTGTTTACCAACATGAAGTAGAACCTGTTCAAGTATTTAGCCCAGAAACATCTTATATCGTGACAGATATGTTACGTGATGTTCTCACTAAAGGAACAGGGACAATGGCACGAAATACATTAAAGTTCTCTTCTGATTTTGCTGCAAAAACAGGGACTTCTCAAGAATATAAAGATGTTTGGTTAGTTGGTTATAACCCTAATGTATCTCTTGGTGTTTGGATGGGTTACGATCAACCTCGTACACTTTATGCATTTAACAATACCTATTTACAGCCAAGCGTTCGGGTGAATAAGCTATGGGGTACTTTAATGAATGCCGTTTACGATGCGGACCCTCAGCTAATTGACCCACCAACAAGCTTTAAGGCGCCTAAAAATGTTGTGACTGCGTCATTCTGTGGCATTTCCGGCATGGCCCCTTCTGCAGCTTGTGCTAGCGCAGGTCTTGTACGCTCAGATTTATTTAATGCGAAAGTATTTTTACCCTCACAACCTGATGATAGCTTAGCCTCTTCAAGTGTTGTGACGATTAAAGGAAAAACTTATAATGCGTTGCCAAATACACCAGCCGAGTTTGTAAAAGCAGGTGGCGCAGGCATTAATCAAGACTTTATTAAACGAATGTTAGGTAGACTTGGCGGGAACCCTGCTAGTCTGTTACCAAAGAATTCTACATTGTCGAATTCATCTGTATCAGCTGTTGATTTCCCAGCAGATGGTAGCCCTCCAGCAGCTGTCTCAGCTTCAGTAAATGGCTCTACATTATCATGGTCAGAGTCATCGAATGATGTTGTTGGTTATCGTATCTACAACGTTACGAATGGCGGTAATACACTTGTAACGTCCGTACTAGAGTCAACACAAAGCATTACGGTTGCTAGTGGACAAGCTTATGTAGTGGTCGCTGTAGATATTACAGGTTTAACATCACCACACTCCAATGTTGTGTCTACTGGCGGTAGTGAAAACGAACCTGATCCAGAGGAAAACGACCAAGAACCAATACCACCTACAACGCCACCTACTAATGGCAATGGCAATGGTTCGGGTAGTAACGGCAATGGCTCCAATAACGGGAACGGGTCTGGTAATAACGGCAATGGCTCCAATAACGGTGATGGTTCTGGTAGCAACGGCAATGGCTCCAATAATGGAAATGGATCCGGAAGCAATGGTGATGGATCTGATAACCCTGGAGATGGCACAAACGGAGGAGACAATGGTAATACCACTACTCCAACTGAAACGTCAAGGCGCTAATCCATTATGCCTTAGCAAGCATTTGTAGTAGATAATCAATTAAACAGACTTCCTGCATTTTACTTATGAATTGTAGTTAGTCTGTTTTTTTGTCATTATTAAGAGGACTACTATTTTGAAGGGGTGAAAATATATGAACATATTGATTTTAGGAGGCACGCGTTTTTTTGGAAAAAAGCTAGTTGATCTTTGTATTCAAAATGGACATAATGTAACGATTTTAACACGTGGTCAAAGTGGCAATCCCTTTGGTACACATGTTAAGCAATTAGTAGTAAATCGTAATGATCGTGATGCTTTAGAACAGGCACTAGCCAATACAACATGGGACATTGTCTATGATAATATTTGCTATGCGCCCAACGAGGCACAAGCGATTTGCGAGATATTAAAAGGGAAAACGAAAAAGCTGGTCTTTACTTCTACTCTTTCAACCTATGAGGTAGATGGTAAAATGAAAAAGGAAGAAGACTTTGATCCATACCAGTATCAAATTCGCATGGGACATCAAGAGCAATTTTCTTATGGAGAAGGAAAACGACAAGCGGAGGCAGTCTTATTCAAAGAAGCTTCATTCCCAGTCGTAGCTGTACGTTTCCCAATTGTGATGGGTGAAGATGATTATACTCGACGTTTACATTTCCACGTTGAACATATTTTACAGAATCAGCCGATTACTTTACCGAACATTGATGCAAAGATGAGTTATATTACAGATGAAGAAGCAGCTGAATTTTTATACTTTGCGGGTGTTACTCCTATTGAGGGACCATACAATGCTACCGCATCAGGGGCAATGTCTCTCAAAGATCTAATTGCTCTAATCGAAGAAGCGAGTGGTCAGCGCGCAAAAATTTCCCTCATTGGTGGTGATGAGGAATCACAGTCTCCTTATGGGGTGCCTGCTGATTGGTATATGTCCAATGCAAAGGCCGAGAAGGCAGGATTTACGTTTAGTCAGCTTGAAGATTGGCTACCAAAATTAGTGACAACATTAGTAAAACAGCTACAGTAGCATTTATAGCGCAAAGAATCTGCTAGTATCTAGCAGATTCTTTGTTCATTCCTAATTTCTAGGCATTTTTGCCGCTGGTGTCTCACTTTCATTGCTGAAGTGTATCACGGTAATATGTTCTTTAAAATAGCTACTGCTTTATCAATCTCTTCCTTTGTGACCGTTAATGGAGGCAAGAGACGAATAACTGTTGGTCCTGCCCCTACTAATAAAAGACCACTTTCTTCCGCTGCCGCGATATAAGGCGCTATTTCCGTGTCCCCACAGCCAATCCCTAACAAGAGACCCTGACCTTGAACAGTATAGCTAGAAGGTAAATGAGACCTTAGTTGTGCCACAAAATAGGCAGATATTTCTCGTACATGCTGTAAAAAATCCGGCTCAAACACATGATTCAAAACAGCTTGTGCCACATTCATCGCAAGAGGGTTTCCACCAAATGTTGTACCATGTGTTCCTGGACTAAATGTAGCATGAAGCTCAGCAGTTCCGAGCATTGCACCAACAGGGAAACCACCACCTAAGCCTTTTGCCAAAGTTATGATATGTGGCTTTAATACCGTTTGTTCAAATGCATAGCGTGTTCCTGTTCGCCCAATGCCCGTTTGCACTTCATCAACAATTAGTAGTATACCTTGCTCCTCACAGACTTTTGCAATAGCTGCTGCAAATTCTGCCGATACACTATTAACGCCACCCTCTCCCTGAATCATTTCTAACATTATAGCTGCCACAGAATCATCAACGGTTGCTTCAAGTGTAGCAGCATCATTAAAGGGCAAAATCGAAAATTTTTCTACGAGTGGTCCAAAGCCATTATGTACTTTGCCTTGACCTGTTGCAGACATTGCTCCAAAGGTACGACCATGGAATGATTTTTCAAATGTAATAATATGATGTTTGCCTGTATGCTTACGAGCTAATTTAATGGCCGCTTCATTAGCCTCAGCCCCGCTATTACAAAAAAAGGCATGTGAAAAGTGTGTATTAGCAATTAATTTTTCTGCCAACTTTTCTTGACCTGGTATTTCAAAAAGATTTGAAATATGCCATAGCTTTTCGCTTTGCTCTTGAAGTGCCTGTACAACGGCTGGATGAGCATGTCCAAGACTCACCACAGCAATGCCACTAGTAAAATCCAAGTATTGCTTCCCTGTTGAATCCTCAACAATTGTCCCCTGACCTTTGACAATTTGTGCACGACGCTTGCCGTAATTCTCAAATAAAACACTCATGTTATCATCTCCACTATCATTTAAAATAGTTTCTTTCAACAACTATACTTCTCAAGCTATCCTATTTAGAACACTAGGAAGAAAGAAGTTCACTTGTGGCTACAATTGTTGTACCAATTAAAGTTGCACCTACGATTTGTACAGAAGGAATCCCTGCCCGTAAACAGTCAATCGCTCCTTGCACTTTCGGAATCATTCCACCGTAAATATGGCCCTGCTCTGTCCATTGATCTATAAGACTAGGTGTAGCTATTGCTTGATATTCATCTTCAATACGGATACCACTCACATCCGTCACGAGTAGTAAGCTATCTGCTCCGACGGCTAAAGCAATTTCACTGGCTACCGTATCGCCATTAATATTAAGAGCCTGACCTGCTTCGGTGGCACCTACGCAGGCAATAACAGGTACAATCCCTACACCCATTAAAGCTTCCAATAAGGATGTATTGATATTTTTAATAGCTCCGACATAGCCATAAGTCTCTTGATCTAAAAAATCTACGACCATCAACTGACCATCAAAGCCATTTAATCCGATGGCTGCTATACCAGCTGTTGTTAACTCATGAACTAATGCAGTGTTTACTTGCCCTATTAGGGTCGATTGGACAACTTTAATTGCAGCCTCGTTCGTGACACGTATTCCATTTAATGTATGTGATTGTATGCCTTGGACAGCTAATTCTCGATTTATGGCTGGCCCACCTCCGTGGGTAATAATCAGCTCTACTCCACTCTCTTGTAATCTTTTAAAATTATCAAAGAAAGCCTCATTTAAACCTTCCAGTGTACTGCCCCCAAGCTTAATGACCATACGTTTATGAGCGGTATGATGCATTGATTTGAACATAGTCATATGTTAAGTCACATCCCCAAGCATGCCCCTTACCATCACCCACACCAAGGGACACATAGATTTTTACTTCATGCATTTTTAATATTTGAATTAACTCATCCTCAGAAAAAGGAATTGGTTCACCGTTTTCTACCATAGTAGCACCACCGATTTGGATGGTAATTTTATCTGGATCAACTGTTGCGCCACTATACCCTACTGCTGCAATAATACGCCCCCAGTTAGCATCACAGCCGAAAACAGCAGTCTTTACAAGTGGTGAACCAACGACTGTTTTTGCAATTTTACGTGCCTCCTCGTCTGAAATTGCACCAACAACTTCCACTTCGATAAGCTTCGTTGCTCCTTCACCATCTTTGGCAATCATTTTTGCTAAATCTTCCGCTACTGTTTGCAAAGTGTAAAAGAAATTTTGCCAATCTGGATGCTCTGGTGTTAAAGAATTATTCCCTGCCAAGCCATTAGCCAATATTACCACTGTGTCATTAGTGGACGTATCCCCATCAACTGTAATAGCGTTAAATGTTAAATTAGTAATAGTCGATAAAGCTGCTTGCAACACCTCAGATTCAATATTGGCATCTGTTGTAATAAAGCCTAGCATTGTGGCCATATTAGGTTCGATCATACCTGAACCTTTTGCTACACCTGCAACAATAACTTCCTTGCCATCCACAGTTGTACTATAGCTTGTGTTTTTCATGACGGTATCTGTTGTCAAAATAGCCTGTGCAAAGTCAATCGCACTTTCTAAATTGTCCTTTGGCTCTAACTGTAGAATACCGTTTGCTACTGGCTCTAATTTCATCATTTCTCCAATAACACCCGTCGAGCAAACTCCCACCAAATTTGGTGCAATCCCTAATTTTTCCGCAGCTAGCGCTTGCATTGTTTGGGCATCTTTTACACCTTGTTTACCTGTACAAGCATTCGCATTGCCTGAATTGACGATCATCGCTTGCATTTTCTTAGTTGCATAAACAACTTCCTTCGTAACTTTTAATGGTGCTGCTTGCACAGCGTTTGTAGTAAAAACACCCGCAACACTTGCTGGGACTTCACTTACCAAAAGGGCTAAATCCTTTTTCTTATGCTTTAAACCACAGTGTAATCCAGCTGCCTTAAAGCCTTTTGGTGAAACAATATTTTTACTTGATAATTTTTTCATTAGAGTCGTTGAAGTGGTAACTGTCATCCGAAATTCCTCCTTAGATTAATAAATAAGAGAAGCATACAGTTTCCTGCATGCTGTTAAATAAAGAACGGTACG
This sequence comes from Lysinibacillus sp. G01H, assembly GCF_028872195.1. Lineage (NCBI taxonomy): Bacteria > Bacillati > Bacillota > Bacilli > Caryophanales > Bacillaceae > Lysinibacillus > Lysinibacillus sp. G01H. Next base: position 3,429,560 of record NZ_CP118397.1, read on the forward strand.
ACATCTAGCCCTGTCGTTTGGGGTAAGTCAAATTGCACATTCATATTTTGGATAGCTTGCCCTGCTGCTCCTTTGACAAGGTTATCAATTACACTAACAATTGTAGCGCGATTTGTACGGGGATCTACTTTCGCTAGAATGTCACAATAATTTGATCCCTTGACACGATTTGTCCCTAAACTAGATGCATCCGTAACGATTCGAACAAATGGGTGATTCTCATAGGTTGCCTGTAAGCAAGTGATCAATTGCGACTCTGTAATTCCCTGCATTACTGGTGCATAGGAGGTCGCCAAAATTCCCCTAGTCATTGGAACCAGATGCGTATTAAAAGTAACCTTTGTATCTGCTTGAGCAAACATGGAAAGTGCCTGTTCAATTTCGGGAATATGTTGATGTGTATTTACTTTATAGATCGAAAAATTCTCATTTGTCTCACTAAAATGGGTAGTTTGTGAGGGCTTATTGCCTGCTCCTGAAATGCCACTCTTTGCATCAATAACTAGAAAACTAGGATCAATCAAACGTTCTTTTACAAGTGGTAGTAAGGATAATAAAACTGCTGTTGGGTAGCAACCCGGATTAGCAACGAGTGTTGCTTGACGTATAAGCTCTGCATTCCATTCTGTTAAACCATATACACTTTGTTGAACACTATGGAACGGTGCAGCTTTTTTGCCATACCAGGTTTCATAGCTTGCTAGATCTTTTAACCGAAAATCACCAGATAAATCGATTAGCTTTGGTCCTTTCCCAACCAAAGGCGGTAATAGCTCACTTGTCACTCCAGATGGTGTACTCGTAAAAACAACATCGAATTTTTCTAAAGTGTCATACGCTATCTTTTGTAACGGTGTATCAGCTATCCTAACAAGATGACCAAATTTCGAAGAAAATTGGACACCCTCTTCTGAAGAAGTAAATAAATCAATTCGTTCCACAGCTGGATGATTATGTAAAAATCGAATAAGTTCTAGACCACCATATCCAGTTGCTCCAACAATACCTACTTTCACTGCACTCACCTCTGAAATAAGTTAAAAATAGTATACGTCTGCATATTTATTAAGTCAACTGAATTTTTATTTAATTCATTGTTTTTTTTAAACAGATAATATTTCACCTACTCTCACTTCTATACTATTGTAAAAACAGAAAAAAGAAGGCAAGAATCCTTTCGCCCATCGAATGAATCCCTGCCTTCTTTTTATGCACATGTTGTATAAATATCAATTGATGTTTTAGATAATTAATTAATCTTCCATTGTTGATAAATCACCAGTTGGTAAATTTAATTCCCAAGCTTTCAAAACACGACGCATAATCTTACCACTACGTGTTTTTGGCAATTTATCTTTAAATTCTATTTCACGTGGTGCTGCATGTGCAGATAAACCTTTTTTAACAAAATCACGTATATCTTCAATTAATGCATCAGAAGGTTCAACCCCTTCTCGTAAGGATACAAAGGCTTTAATGATTTCGCCTCGCACCGGATCTGGTTTCCCGATAACACCTGCTTCAATTACATCCGGATGCTCAAGTAGCTTACTTTCTACTTCAAACGGTCCTACACGTTCACCAGCCGTCATAATGACATCATCCACACGCCCCTGGAACCAGAAGTAACCTTCATCATCCATATAGGCAGAATCTCCAGAAACGTACCATTCTCCTTTCAGGAAATAAGACTCATAACGCTCTGGGTTTCCCCAAATTTGGCGCATCATGGCAGGCCAACCACGACGAATAGCTAGATTCCCCATTGTAAATGGTGGTACCTCATTGCCTGCATCATCTACAATCGTTGCATGAATACCAGGAAGAGGTTTCCCCATTGAACCTGGCTTAATATCCATCGAAGGATAATTACAAATCATATGTGCTCCCGTCTCTGTCATCCACCATGTATCATGTATACGATGACCTAGTTCCTCTACTCCCCAGCGAATAACTTCTGGATTTAACGGCTCACCAACAGACAGCACATGGCGTAAAGATGTTAGATCATAGCTTTCAAGCAAGCCACTACCTGCCCCCATCAGCATACGGAACGCTGTTGGTGCACTATACCACACTGTCACACTATAATCTTCAATAGCCTGATACCATGCTTGTGGTGAAAATCTTCCTCCGACGATTAGCATTGTTACACCGTTTAACCACGGACCAAAAATGCCATAGGCTGTTCCTGTAACCCATCCAGGATCGGCTGTACACCAATAAATATCATCTTCACGTAAATCAAGTACCCATTGCGTCGATTGATATTGCTGAATCATAGCATTATGGACATGCAATACGCCCTTTGGAGCACCTGTTGATCCAGAGGTATAGTGAAGAATCATCCCATCTTCTCTGTCTACCCACTCTATATCAAAATGAGCTGAAGCTTCTTTTAAATGTTTAGTAAAGTCTAGGATTTGAGCTGTTTCCTCAATGCCCTCCCCTACTAAAAAGATATGCTCCAATTTAGGTAATTTAGCTAAAGGTACACGTTCAAGTAAAGCGGGTGTCGTGACTAATACTTTCGCCTCACTATCAGCAAGTCGATCATACACGGCACCTTCCATAAAAGCTTCAAACAATGGTCCAACAATAACCCCCATTTTCAACGCACCTAATAATGAAAAATAAAGCTCAGGTGAACGAGGCATAAAAATAAATAAACGATCACCTTTCTGCAGATTAGTAGTCGTTTTAAAAACGTTTGCTGCTTTGTTTGTTAACCTTTTCATTTCATTAAATGAATATGCCTCTTTCCGTTTACCATCATTAAAATACAATGCCACCTTATTTTTGCGGTGTGTTTCGGTATGGCGATCAATGGCCTCATATGCCATATTCACTAAACCTGTTTCGCTCCAACTAAATGCCTTTTCCGTATCTGCCCAATTATGAGATTCTGCCACTTCTTCATAATTCGTTAAATGGTGTTGACCAGGTAAAGCCATTAACTTCTCCTTCATTTTCATCCCCATGAAAATACCCCTTTCTTTGCTTTTGTTTTTGACTAAATTTCAACAATCCCCCCTGTTGAAAATCAGAGAATTTTTCAAAAGCAAAATTGATATGTAGCATTTGTTATATAACAGTTATCCGTAGTATTAATAGTCGAATCCCTAATGGCACTACTTTTATCTGTTAAATAACAGAAGCAATATAATCTTATTTTACACGAATTAGGATGGATTGTCTCAATATTTTTATTTTTCCAAAAATACAGGTATATTTTGCAAAAATAAGCGTTTTTACGCAAGAAATCAGCTATAATGGAATTATTAAACTCAGGTGGTGTAATTATGGAACATAAAAAAACTTTTTTTTCTGTCACAAAGGAAACAAAGCATGGTACTGTGTATGTGGAAGGACCTGTGCCTCCAGAAAAATTAGCTACATATTCATTCCATGAAGGCTTGGTTGCCTTCAGACCTCCAAAACAGCAACAGCAGGCCCTTATAGAAATTGCTGGACTACCCGAAGGCCGAATTATTATTATTCGAAACCAAGATATTATTGTAGGCTATGTTACCTATCTTTACCCCGATCCACTTGAACGATGGGCAGAAGATCGTATCGATGACATGATTGAATTAGGTGCCATTGAAGTCATTCCAGACTACCGTGGTACTGGTGCTGGGAAGGCACTACTAGCCGTTTCATTTATGGGGGATGAAATGGAAGATTATCTTGTGATTACTACCGAGTACTATTGGCATTGGGATTTAAAAGGAACTGGTTTAAATGTTTGGGATTACCGCAAAATGATGGAGAAAATGATGAGCTCTGCTGGTTTCGAATATTTTGCAACAGATGATCCTGAAATTACATCACATCCAGCCAATTGCCTGATGGCACGCGAAGGAAAACGGGTGCCTCCTGAGACAATGGAAAGATTTGATAGACTTCGTTTTAGAAATCGTTTCATGTATTAAAACTAATACAAAGGGGATGCTTATATGATTGTAGAAGAAATTATGAATGATAAGCCTTATACATTAGCTCCTACCAATACAGTGCAGGAGGCACTAAAGTTAATGCGTGAAAAGAAAGTTCGTCATTTACCAGTTGTAGATGATGAACAACACGTTTTAGGAGTAATTACTGAACGAGATATTAAAGAGGTCTTGCCCTCATCTTTGCAGGATGAACCAAACTCTCCTATTTTTAATGCAAAAGTAGAGGATATTATGGTGAAAGACCCCCTTATAGGTCATCCACTAGATTTTGTTGAAGAGGTAGCACTGACGTTTTACGAATCAAAAATAGGCTGTTTACCTATCGTCTCTGGTGGAAAATTGGTAGGCATTGTTACCACAACAGATTTACTCTATACATATATAGAGCTGACTGGTGCTACAGAGCCTGGGTCAAAAATCGAGATTCGGGTATCCGATACACCGGGAGTTTTATTTGAAATTACAAAAATATTTCATCAACATCATGCCAATGTTCAAAGCGTCTTAGTTTATCCTGACTCTGAAAATACACAAAACAAAATTTTAAGCGTCCGAGTAAAAACACTAAATCCTTTAGCAATGATTGAAGATCTACGCAAAGAGGGCTTTGATGTCCTATGGCCAAATTTACCAGGTGTTTCACTATAATGAAAAAGGCTGTATTCGTTTACTCGCCAGAACAACTCGGATATAAATTTTCAGATACACATCCTTTCAATCATAAACGCTTGACGCTAACTATGGATTTACTAAAAAATATTAATGCTCTCGATGATGTAGATATTGTACCAGCACGTGGTGCTACGGAAGAAGAACTATTGCTTGCACATGATTCAAAATATATAGATATCGTAAAAAAAGCAGGGCATGGTGAATTATCAGAAGCACAATGTGAAAGCTACGGGATTGGCACTGAAGATACCCCCATTTTTGAAAATATGCATGAAGCAAGTGCACAGCTAGTTGGTGGAACTTTAACCGCTGTTGATTATGTAATGGAAGGAAAAGCCGAACACGCCCTTAACCTTGGTGGAGGACTCCATCATGGTTTCCGTGGTCGTGCATCAGGTTTTTGTATTTACAATGATAGCACAGTGGCTATTCGTTACTTACAGGAAAAGTACAACGCTCGTGTACTTTATGTAGATACAGATGCCCATCATGGGGATGGTGTCCAATGGAGCTTTTATGAGGATCCTAATGTTTGTACACTGTCCATACATGAAACTGGTCGTTATCTATTCCCTGGAACCGGAAATATTACTGAGCGTGGCAATGGTCAAGGCTATGGAACCTCCTTTAATTTTCCAATGGATGCATTTACTGAGGATGAAAGTTTTCTAGAGATCTATGAACAGTCAATGCGAGAGATTTTTGAATTTTTCAAGCCAGATGTTGTATTAACGCAAAATGGGGCAGATGCACATTATTTTGATCCATTAACACATTTACATGGAACAATGAATATTTATCGCGAAATTCCTAAGCTAGCTCATCAATTAGCACATGAATATTGTGATGGTCGATGGATTGCAGTGGGTGGCGGTGGCTACGATATTTGGCGAGTGGTGCCCCGTGCCTGGTCCATGTTATGGTTGGAAATGACTGACCAAGTGTTACCAATGGGGCCACTCCCTCAAGCATGGTTGGATCGCTGGCAACCAGAAGCCCCTGTTCCTTTTATTCCAACATGGGAGGACCCGATGCCTTTATATGAGCCAATTCCGCGTAAAGCAGAAATAGAGGAAAAGAATGCTCAAATGTTAGCCAAATCGCTACATATTATTCGGAATGAAAGACGGGATTAATTTCTTGGCCTCACGATATTCGTGGGGCTTTTTAAATTAGATTAATGCTTTTGGTCTTTTGGTCGTATATCCATCAATTCTTTTGGTCTATCCCTCATTTTTGAAACGCTATCCTCTATTTTTGACGTTCCTTCCAGTAAAAAAACACGCAAATCCTTCATAAGCGATTTACGTGTTAGGTATCATTATTTACTTTTGACAGATTGTCGATGCTCAATACGGTGTGGTAAAATAACCGATTCGTCCTCAACAGTTTCCTTGCTCATTAATTTTGTCAGCAGACGCATTGCAACAGCTCCAATATCGTAAAGCGGTAGCGCGACACTTGTTAACTGTGGGCGAACCATTCGTGCTAACTTTGAGTTCTCAAAGCTGATAACTTCAATATCTTCTGGAACATTTTTGCCCGCATCTTGTGCGCCATGAATTAAACCGATGGCCAGTTCGTCACTTCCTGCAAAATAAGCTGTTGGTGGCTGTTCAAGAGCAGATAAAATTTCCCATGCCTCTAAGCCCATATCATAGCTGGACTCTTCTGCAGCAATTAATGCTTCATCTATTGGTAAACCAGCATCCTGCAATGCTTTCTTATAGGCTGCTAGCTTGAATTTTCCGTTAATTGTATACGAAAGTGGACCCGTTACGAAACCAATGCGTGTATGTCCATTTTGAATTAGTAAAGATATCGCTTCATAAGCCGCCTGGAAATAGTCAATATTAACAGTAGCTATTGTTTGCGATTCATCTACAGAACCTGCTAATACAATTGGGACCGGAGAATGATCCATTGTTTGTTGCATCTTTTCTGTTACTTCATCACTCATCATCACAATACCATCTACTTGTTTTCCAAGCATTGTATCCAGTAGCTGTAACTCTTTATCTTCATGTTGATCTGAGTTGGCTAAAATAATATTGTAACGATACATTGTGGCAATATCCTCTACACCACGAGCCAGCTCTGCATAAACATTGTTTGCAATATCTGGGATAATCACGCCAACTGTTGTTGTTTTCTTACTTGCTAATCCACGCGCTACAGCGTTTGGACGGTATTCTAATCGTTCAATTACTTCTAGTACTTTTTTTCGTGTTGCTGGTTTTACGTTTTGATTACCATTGACTACACGAGAGACCGTTGCCATAGAAACATTTGCTTCTCTTGCAACATCATAAATTGTAACAGTCATCGTACGTGCCTCCCTTTTTTCCTATTATAGCCTTATCATACGATAATTTTCATATTATTTTCAAGAAGAACTACGTAAAAACCAAGTACTAATAGTCCTATTCTAGACATTATTTTGTCACGATATAACAAACACCGCCTGCCGAAGTAAGCAAGCGGTGTTCGCTGTTAACAATTAAGCATGAATTTCATGATTTTTCATGAATTTTTGTAGTGTTTCATAGAATGCGTCAAATGTTGGGATGTCCATTTGTTGTTGTGAGTCAGACAATGCAACAGATGGATCTGGATGCACTTCTGCCATGACGCCATCAGCACCGATGGCAATCGCTGCTTTTGCACATGGTAATAATAAATCACGACGCCCTGTTGAATGCGTAACATCTACGAATACTGGCAAATGCGTTTCTTGTTTTAAAACTGGTACAGCTGAAATATCTAATGTATTACGAGTTGCTTTTTCATAAGTACGGATACCACGTTCACAAAGGATAATGTTTTCATTTCCTTTAGACATAATGTATTCGGCAGCATGAATGAATTCATCAATTGTTGCAGCTAAGCCTCGTTTTAATAATACAGGTTTATTTGTTGCACCTGCTGCTTTTAATAATTCAAAGTTTTGCATATTACGTGCACCAATTTGGATGACATCAATATAATCCAATGCTTCCTCTAAATGACCTGGTGTCACGATTTCTGTAATAACACCTAAACCATATTCCTCGGACACACGTTTTAAGATTTTCAGACCTTCTAATCCAAGACCTTGGAAGTCATAAGGAGAAGTACGTGGCTTATAAGCACCACCACGAATTAACTTTTCGCCTTTTGCTTTAATAGAAGCGGCAACTGCTGCTACTTGCTCATAAGACTCAACCGCACAAGGACCGAATACGAAAGATGGTTTTCCTTGTCCAATTAATTCACCATTGATATTAATAATTGTATCTTCTGACTTCTTCTTACGAGATACAAGCAACTCTTTCTTTTTATCAGCTTCAAGTTGTTTTAAAGCTGTTTTAAAGATTTGCTTAAATATATAATCAACCGTCATTTGGTTTAATGGACCTTGATTGTGTTCTTTAATAAGATCAAGCATGTGTCTTTCACGCAGCGGATCATAGCGATTCACACCTTGTTTTTCTTTAATTTTACCGATTTCATCAACTACAGCTGCACGCTCATTAATTAGACGAAGAATTTCTAAGTTTAAACCGTCTATTTGACTACGTAAGCTTTCTAAATCTTTTTGGCTCATGCTTTCTTGCTCCTCTCCTCATGACAGACACTTTCAGAACTCTGAAATGTATGTTACATTTTTAGATAATAGCATTATTATAATCAATGTTGTTCAGAATGTCACGCATTTTTAATTTAGCGCTTCAACTCGCTAAATTATTTTCAAGTATGACGCGAAAGGAAGCGATTACATTGAGTTCTAAACTATTCGCACTTGATATTGGCACTCGCTCTGTGGTCGGGATTATTCTCCAAGAAGAAAATGACCATTTTCATGTGGAAGATATTTTAGTAAAAGAGCATAAAGAACGTGCCATGGTAGATGGACAAATACATAATGTCATGTATGTGGCAGAATTAATTAATGAAATAAAACGTGAACTTGAAGAGAAACATGGACCTCTCACAAAGGTAAGTGTCGCTGCAGCAGGTCGATCTTTGAAAACTGAACAAGCTAGTGTGACCATCAATATACGTAATCGACCCATTTTTACTGAAGAAGATATTAGTCGCTTGGAACTTCAGGCTGTTCAACAAGCACAGCAGCAACTCTTGCAACAAAAAGAGGATGCAAAAATTAGCCACTATTATTGTGTAGGTTACTCAGTCCTGTATTATCGCTTGGATGGCGAGGAGATTGGAAGCCTGTTGGATCAACAAGGGGATGAAGCCCAAATCGAAGTGATAGCAACATTTCTACCTCGGGTGGTGGTGGAATCATTGATTGCTGCTCTTAAACGAGCTGATTTAGAGATGGAAGCATTGACGTTAGAACCGATTGCTGCCATTAATGTGCTGATTCCTCCAACGATGCGTCGCTTAAATGTGGCACTTGTTGATATAGGGGCAGGGACATCAGATATTGCCATTACGGATAAAAGTACAGTTGTAGCTTATGGCATGGTCCCTACAGCTGGCGATGAAATAACAGAAGCTTTAAGCGACCACTATTTGCTAGACTTCCCTGTAGCTGAAGAGGCTAAACGTCAGCTACAAACCTCTGAAGAGATATTGATTCAAGATATTTTAGGCTTTGATCAGTTCTATCCCAAAGAAGAGGTTTTTTTAGCTATTGAGCCTGCAGTGAAACAGTTGGCGAAGTCTATCGGAGAAGAAATTTTACGACTCAATAACCGAATAGCACCCAAAGCCGTTATGCTGGTTGGTGGAGGTAGTTTAACACCCAACCTTACTACAGAACTAGGTCAAGTTCTAAATTTACCAGCTAATCGTATTGCTGTTCGAGGCATTGATGCTATTCAAAACTTAACAAAAGAAGAACATATAAAAGCCTCACCTGAATTAGTCACACCTATTGGTATTGCCATTGCTGCTAAAAAGATGCCGATTCAATATATGAGTTTAACAGTCAATAATCAAGTGGTACGTCTTTTTGAACTAAAAGAAATGACTGTGGCTGATGCCTTTCTAGCTGCAAATATTCGCGCAAAGCAATTATATGGAAAACCAGGACATGGGCTATCTATCAGTGTCAACGGACAGGACATTTTTATACCAGGCGGACATGGTCAGCCTGCTGAAATATTGGTAAACGGGCAACAGGCATCTACAAAAAGCCTGATTAAAACTGGAGATGCCATTCAGTTAATAGAAGGCCAAGATGGGCAACAGGCGACGGCTACAGTAAGAGATCTTATAGATGATGCAGCAATAAAGACAGTGACAATTCAAAACACCCAATATGTGATTGAGCCGAAAATTACTGTCAATAACTCTTCTGCATCACTCGATACCGTTTTAAATGATCGTGATATCGTCGTTTTTGATATTGCCGAAACAATTGAGGATGTCTTTAAAATCACTAATAATTGGCATTTGTTAAAACAATTTGAGTCCTATACGATTCAAGTGGATGGACAACCTTTATATTTACCAGAATTTTCCCCTCAGCTAATGATTAATGGAAAAGTAGCAAAATTGAGCTATGCTGTACAAAATGGAGATGTGATAAGCTTCCAACAACCATCTCTACCAACAGTACAACACATCGCAGACCAAATGAATCTTTTGCTAGAGGATAAAATCATTATTCATTTCCAACAGGAAGTTTTGGAACTAAAGAAGACTGCAAATGAAGCAATTGTTAATAAAATGGTTGTATCACCACAGTCCACTGTACACAATGGAGCGACTTTAATATTTAAAGAAAAGGATCGCAGTCGTTGGATTTATCAAGATGTTTTCCGATTCTCTAATTGGCAGCTACCAAGCAACTTTAAGGGGAATTTTACAATTTTAAGAAATGGCCAGACAGCGAGCTTTGATACAGAGATATTTGGTGGTGATCAATTAGAAATAATATTAGAATCTACACCTATCATTTAAAAAAAGGGATACGTTACAACTTTATCTTGTAACGTATCCCTTTATATTATGCATTATGCACGAACTTCTTCATTTGTTTCTTCTTTTTGATCTGCGTTTTCTGTCGTTTCTTCGGCTTTTGGTTCCTCACTTGGAATGTAATCCTCTAATGGTTCTTCCCCTTCAAAGGAAACCGTACCATCATCAAAAACAGTTGGTGCTTTTGCGGTTTTTAGTGTTTTTACTTTCTCTACTAATTGTGTAGATTGCTCTTGAATTTGTTTAGAAAGTTGAACTGTTTTATCTTTTGCAGTTGTCGAGAAGTCTGCACTCTTATCTTTTAGCTGAACAGCTTGTACAGCCACATCACTGCGTAAATCTTTTCCTGATTTTGGAGCTAACAGTAGACCTGCAGCAGCCCCTACGATTCCACCAACTAATGCGCCAATCACAAAATCCTTCATGTTAACACGCTCCTCTTCATAAATCGAGTCTTGTGGATGATAAAGCTGAGGCAAAGAACTTTCAAGCTGCTGTTCCTTTACTTCGTTAAAATTTGGCTTTTGAGTTGTCATGCAACAATTCCTCCCCATCTAATTATCAAATTTGTCTAGACTGGTTGTCCATCTACTTTCACAGATGCATCTTCAACTTATATGTCTAAGACTTTATTTTTATTCAGCCAGCATAGAATACTCACTGAATAATTATCATTTTTTACGACCCCATTTTCTTTTTGGTGTTTCTTCTACTTGCACAGTTTCAAATGCATAGGCATCTGGTGATACCGATTCCTGCTCGATGATTTTGCGTTTTTTCCATTTATCCGCAATCCCCATCGCAACGTTACTCCATTGTACAACTTGTGCAATTTTTTCTTCATTTTGTTCTACGCTTTTAGAAACAGAAGAAGTGATCTGCTGAACAGAATTATTTAAACCATTAACGGAGTCACCAATACCTTTAACAGCTTGAACAACTGAATTTAATTGTTCAGATTTATGTTGAATATCCTCTGCTAAGCTATTTGTTTTTGATAATAAAGACGTTGTTTCGCGTGTAATGCCTTCCATTTGGCCTTCAATCCCAGATAATGTCCCAGCTAAGCTGTTTAGGATGGATTTAAGCGAGAATAGTGTCATGCCCACGCTCACACATAAGATTAAAAAACCGATTGCAGCAATAATGGCTGCAATATACAAAATCACTTCCATAAGTTGACCTCCTGCTAGTAAATTGTCTTTACTATTACTTTCCCTATCTTCGACAAAAAAAACGGAATTCCTGCTTAAATTTGAGAAAAAACAGCTTAACCCCTACGGACTAAGCTGTTTCATTGTTTTTAAGCACGTCTTCAAAAGCATCTTGGAACTTGTGAACATCACCAGCGCCCATAAATAAGAATACTGCGCCATTATGTTTTGTTAATATATCAATTCCTTCAGTGGTAATCACTGCACTGCCTTCAATAAGTGACGCTAAATCATGAATAGAAAGTGCGCCTTGCGTTTCTCTCGCAGAGCCAAATATATCACATAAATAGGCTGTATCAGCAAGGCTCAAACTATCCGCAAAATCTTGTAAAAAAGCTTGTGTACGTGTAAATGTATGTGGTTGGAAAATCGCAACTAGCTCACGCTCAGGATATTTTTGTCGTGCTGATTGAATTGTCGCACGAATTTCCGTTGGATGGTGTGCATAGTCATCTATTAAAACATTATCCCCTATATTGGTCTCAGTAAAACGTCTTTTTACACCTTTATACGTGTGTAAACGCTCCTGAATAATATCTGGAGAAATGCCTTCATATTCACATAGCGTAATAACCGCCAATGTATTTAAAACAGCATGATCTCCAAATAATGGGATAAAGAAAGTGCTATAAAATTCATTACGTACAAAAACATCAAATTTTGTACCCTCAGTTGTTTTTTCAACATTACGTGCTTCAAAATCATTTTCGGCACCAAATCCATAATACACAACTGGTACTTTTGCTTGAATACGTTGAAGCTGTTCATCATCACCACATGCGATAATTGCTTTTTTCACTTGTAATGCTAATGATTGAAATGCAGAATATACGTCCTCTATATTAGCGAAGTAGTCTGGATGATCAAAATCGATGTTCGTCATCACAGCATAATCAGGATTATAGGCTAAAAAGTGACGGCGGTATTCACACGCCTCCATCACAAAGAAATCAGCATTTTCATGACCTGCCCCAGTACCATCACCAATTAAATAAGATGTCGGTTTATAGCCACCTACTACATGTGCCATTAAACCAGTCGTAGACGTTTTACCATGTGCACCTGTGATGGCAATGGATGTATAGTTGCCAATATATTCACCTAAAAATTTATGGTAACGAATGACTTCTACACCTATTTCTCGAGCACGTACTAATTCAGGGTGATCATCAGAAAATGCATTACCTGCGATCACTGTCATACCTTCTTTAATATTATCTGCATTAAATGTAAAAATTGGAATATTACGTTCACGTAACGGCTGCTCCGTGAAGAAATATTTATCGACATCTGAGCCCTGTACTTGTTCACCAGCATCAAATAAGATTTGAGCAAGCGAACTCATGCCAGAACCTTTAATGCCTGTGAAATGAAAAACTGTCATTAATTAAACCCCCCGGGAATTTCAATATCCCATCTATCATCTATTAGGTGTATCGTATTATTTCACGAATGGTTAGGTATTAATACCTTCACAAGTGTTAAAAAATACGTACTATTCAACACATCTTGTCTATTATAGCACTTTTTATGCATAAGGATAGATGTGTAACTTTTCTAAAAAAACTAAATTCGACGTAAATTAGATAATCTAGACGAAAACAATGCAATTCTTATTCAAACATAGTAATTAAATCTTCTTCGGTAATGTAACTTTCACGTGGCTTACTTCCTCTTGCTTCCGAAACAAAACCATGTGATTCTAACATGTCAATTAAACGAGCAGCACGATTATAGCCTATATGATACTTTCGTTGAATCAATGAGGTAGAAGCGCCACCTTGCTCATAGACAAATCGGCAAACATCTTCAAATAAATCGTCCTGTTCTGCCGACACCTCTGTTTTCTTTAATAATTCCTCTTGATCGAAAATATAATCAGGCTCACCCTGTTCACGAACATGCTCAATAATCGATTCAATTTCATCATCTGTTACAAAAGTTCCCTGTAAACGCACTGGCGCTGACATACCATTACCTAAATATAGCATATCCCCTCGACCAAGTAACCTTTCTGCTCCCTGCCCATCTAAAATGGTACGAGAATCAATTTGAGAGGAAACGGCAAAGGCAATACGTGTAGGGATATTTGATTTGATTAACCCTGTAATAACATCCACTGAAGGTCTTTGTGTTGCAACAATTAAATGGATACCACATGCACGTGCCTTTTGAGCAATACGGCAAATGGCCTCCTCTACATCTGCTGGAGACATCATCATTAAATCAGCTAGCTCATCAATGACAATTAAAATGTAAGGCAACTTCAGGCTATGTTCATTATTTTTATCTGCTATGGCGTTAAAACGTGTAATATCACGTGCACCTGCATGAGCAAATAGTTGATAGCGACGCTCCATTTCCTCAACTGCCCATTTAAGTGCAGCCGTTGCCGCCTTTACATCTGTAATGACAGGACTAACTAAATGCGGAATATGGTTAAAAGGCGCCAGTTCTACCATTTTAGGGTCGATCAGCATGAGTTTTAGCTCGTGTGGTGCAGCTTTATATAATAAACTAACCAAAATAGAATTAATACAAACGGATTTACCCGAACCTGTAGCACCAGCGATTAAGCCATGTGGCATTTTACGTAGATCTAACGTAACAGGCTTTCCAGTCAAATCAAGTCCTAATGCTGCCTCTAATGGTGAATCTGACTCAACAAAGGAGGGACTATTTGTTACCTCAGATAAGCGAACAGCTCGTGATACCCGATTTGGGATCTCAATACCGATCGAACTCTTCCCAGGAATTGGTGCTTGAATACGAATATCTTTTGCTGCTAAGGCAAGTTTTAAATCATCTGCTAAGTTTCGAATTTTACTAACCTTTGTACCATGGCTCACCGTTATTTCAAATTGAGTAACGGCAGGACCTTGCATAATCGATTCAATTTGTGCAGAAACTTGGAAATAAGATAGTGCTTCGACTAATGTGTCGCCCTGTTGCTCCATCCAATCCGTATCTTGTGTTTTTTCCTCTGGTGGCTCTAGGTATTCATCCGTAGGCTTTTGATAGACGTGAGCAAGCTTTGCTGGTAACTCAACTTCTACTTCTACTTCTACTACTTGATTCTCAACAGATTCTACTGGAGCATACTCTACAATTTCTGAAACGACTTCAGGTTCGATAGCTAGTTCTGGTTCTGACACTTGTTCCCGTTCTGAAGCTAGTTCAAGTTCTGGTTCTAACTCAAGCTTTGGCTCAATAGTTGCAGAAATTTCATCTGCAGTGGTTTTTTCAATTTCTATTCTTTCATTTGTTGAGATACTTGACATTGATGTAACAGGAGCCATTGTAATTACAGCAATAGGCTCTTCAGCATTGCTTTTTGTAGTGACACTTTCTACTTCATCTTTTATATCAAGTTGCACTGGACCATCTACTTGCAATTGAACATTCTCTGTCATATGGAAATCGTTGTCATCTTTTGATGGTGAAACGGACATTTCATTTGTTGTCATGCTGTCTAAGGACGATGATTTTTCTGGCATCACACCCACTAGTTTGTTTTTCTCTGTTTCCGGCTTGCTCTCTACACGTATAGGCTGATGAGCCATCTTTAATTGCTGTTGGATTCTCCATTTTTCTTTATCTGTTTTTAACATGAGTACATTAAATGGAATTCGACTTTTGTCTTCCCTCGATGCAGTATCAGGAGATTGGTCATCCATTGACGGTTGAACGACAGTAACTTCTCCAATATGGATCGTAGAATTTTCAATTTGTACTTGTTCCACAATCATTTCTTTGACATGGATTTCGGATTGATCTGCTGAAAGTTGTTGAACTGTTTGATCTTGAACAACAGCTTCCTTCTCTTGCCCTTCAAAATCCATAGCAAAAGAAGTCGTTTGAGGCACAGCTACATTTGATGACAAATTTTCCTTATCATCGTTCTCTTCAACCAACAGTTCTTCCTCAAAAATAATTGGTTCACTTACTGTCAAAATTTCTTTCGATTGAATAATCTCATGGTGTTCGGATACAACCGTTTGGTTTGTGCTAGCCGGCTCTTTTTCTTCTAGTATATTTTCATTGACCTCATTTGTTGTCGCTTCTTTTAAAGGCTTTGCAACAGTTACCTTTTCAACTAACTGTACATCGGTTTCTTGCTTCTCGTATTCCTCTTTTCTTTTATCTAATAATTCTTTGATGGGACTTGGTTTTGCAAAACCATAGACAGGTGAAGGCACATCTGTTGGAACAAATCGTTTGCGATTCTCAGGCATAATATTTTCAACTTTTTGTTCTTTTCGCTGACTCTTTTCTTTTGGTGCAGGTGCAGTCATAGGACTTATATTAGCTGTTTCATTTTGTGCATCACGAAACACTAAGCTTGCTCTTGAACGAAATTCTTGTTCTGAAGGCTGACTTTTCATCGTTGTTTTTCTACCTGTACGTTTAGAGCGATTTGCTAGTAAATCTCGAATTCCTGAAACCTCTACATCATAAACACTAGAATCGACAATATGATGATTTAAATGTTTTGGTAACGATAATTCCCCTATTTGTCCATATTCATCATCTTCCATTTGATCAAACATTTCTTTTGAGGACGTATAGGAAGCCTCACCTTCATCATCGTCAATCAAAGGAAAACGGAAAGTCTTTTGCTTAGAGATTGGTGGTTCTTTTTGTGTATGTAATTGCTCCGACTGAACTTCTCCATAATCCTCATAATATTCTTCATACTCATAGTTTTCATCTTCTTTATTAATAAATTTACTAATTTGTTTTTTAAACCAGTTCACTTCGTTTCACTCATTTCTCTTACACTTCATTTATAGCATTGTCTAGTTTTAAATTTATCAATAGCTCAATGTCTACATCAAAAAGCATACCATAAAAACGGTCTTGAAACTTGCATTTAGAGGCTCATTCTAAACAAAAAAATCGTTATGCTACTAGCATATTAGTAACATAACGATTTAGGGCATTTCACCTTGACACAAGGAATAATATCATGATAAAACCTTTAAATTTTAATAATTTCTTTTTTAAATAGGGAAATTTTTATTTAGTTGGTGCTTCAAAAGCACTACCTACTATAGCATCCTCTGGTAATACTAAAATTCCTTTTTCAGATGGTGCATTAGGAATCGCTAATTCACGCGCTGAACAAAGCATGCCGTAAGACTCAACACCGCGTAAATTCCCTTCTTTAATAAGCATTCCTGAAGGCATTACGGCACCAATTTTCGCAACAACTACCTTCTGACCTGCTTCTACATTAGGGGCACCACATACAATTTGTAGTATCTCATCTCCTACATTGACTGAACAGATACTCAATTTGTCAGCATTAGGATGCTTGTCCTTTGTTTCTACATAACCAACAACAAATTTTGGTGAAAAATCAACATCAAGATTAATATTAGCTCCATTTTTTTCGATTGCCACTGCTAGCTGTGCTACTAATTCTGGTGTCACTTCTACTAAGCCTTTAGCATCTGTTTGGATGTAACTGCTCGCATTAAATAAATTGAAGGCTTTAATTTCTCCCGTTTGAGCTTCTCTTAAAATAGCAATATCACCAGCACGTTCTACTTCTGTTTTCACAATGGCCTCCGTTGCTAGTTGAACTAGTAAGACATCTCCTACATGCTCTTTGTTGTAAAATACGTTCATTGTTATTCTTGCTCCTTTTTCACTCTGTTTTTTGCTAAGATAAAGATTGGTTCTAGTTCCCCATCTTCATAAATAAAAGATAATGACGTAATCGGTACAGTACCGACTGCAAAGAAATGCATTGTCATCTGTGCTAATACATCATACCCTGTTTCATTACGAATATCACCTATAATTAATACATCTTGATGAGGCACAGATAATGTCATATCGCCCTCCACTTGTGCCTGCATTTCTTTTAAAAAGCTCTCATTTAAAATACGGCTAGCATCATAGCCATCATTCACATTGACAAAATAAAAAATATTACCTGCTACCTCATCTTTTTTATAGGCGGTTGGTAGTTGTTTCACCGAAAAGCGTGCCATTTCTCGAATTTGTTCTACAGTTAATTGTAAGGCTTCTAGCATGGATTCATCAATAAAGCGATAGGTTTTACCTAAATCGAGTGCATAAAAAACGCGCGTTTCAGCTGTATGCTCAGTTGTAATAAAAGCATGCCCTTCTTTCGATTTCTGTGGATAAGAAGTGGCACGAATTACGGGATAAATCTGTGTAGTCGTTTGGAAACCCTGTTCTTTTTCTTGTACCATCGCATTAAAGGTTTGCTCAATTGTATATATAACTTCTTCAATCGCCGACTCTTGCTTCTCATTATATTTTGCTAAAATCCCAGGTAAGGAGAGCTCCATCCCTTTTTCAATCATCTTATGATTCAAGCGTAATTTATCGTACTTTTTATCAAAATGAAATTCATATTTCTCTTCAGTTAAATGCTTTTTTAATAGCTCGACTAGTTGTTCAGACTTCATTTGCTTCATCTTTTTCACATCCTAACTTCAAAATGAAACGGCTCACATGTTTGTGAACCGTTCTGTTCATTCCTTCTATTTACTTTATCTTAACCGAATGAACGATTTTCGTCATCTCACGCAAATTATTTTCAATTTGTTTAGCCTTTGAAATGGTTGTCATCTTCACACCACCACTACTTACAATGAGTTCCATTTCATTTTCTTCGTCCGTTTTTAGAACCGCTGTAAAGCCAAAACGACCATCCTTATCAAAAGTCGATTCCTCGATAATTTTGTCCGCATCATTTTCTTTTAAAAGACTATAATAAAGTTTACTGTCTTGTGCTTCACGATCATTGATAAAAAGAATGTAGCTTTCTTTTCCTTTTGAAATCACAATATTATAAGCATCTGAACTGTCTTCAATTTTAAAGTTTGAAGGTAAGTATAATTTGATATCCCCAATTTCTACTGTATGTTCTTCTGGCTCTTCAGCAAAAACCTTCTCCGTTAATTGGAGCCCATTAGCAATTTGATCATCAATAGATTGATTGCAGCCAGAAAGGACAAGAAGTAAAAGCATTAGGCCAATTGCTCTTAGCCATGAAAATAACATGTCTCTCTTCCTTTCACTACTAACTTTTTTCTATTTTAAAAAAATTATTCATAAGATGCAACCTAACTACCCTCTCGCCACTAATTCTTTTTAACTATTTTTGTGAAAATGTGAACAAATATTGACCAACCAAAAGCGAGACAATATGCTCAAACATCATCTGTCTACTCACTAAACCTTGCGTAAAAATACCTACAGCACCTGCACCCTGTCGAATATCTCGACGCTTTGTATATTGCTCCATAATCGGTCCAAGTTCTCCACCAGTTCTTATTTCCTGGGCAATTTCTTTTGGCAGAATAATTTGTGCGCCGGCAGCTGTAAACATTGTTCCGTCTGATACAGTTAATGCACCCCAGTTACAAACGTACATTTCATCATCGATTTCAGTTACGCCACCTTCTAAGCCAAATGATAATTCTGCATCCGTTAAAATCAATGCGTTTTTAGCACGATTCATTGCTCCTAATCTAGTTTCTTCATTACTTATCGGTTGATCTGATACTTCAGAAGCAGCTTTGACATGAGTAAAGAGAGAATCCTCAAAGTATTTGCGAACAATTACTTCAACTGCGTCTGTTTTGGCTTTATTGGTTGTGCCAATTGCTATCTTCATTTAATCCCTACTTTCTTTCCATAGAAAAAGATGCCTCTAAAAGGCATCTTCCTAACTTCTTATACATTAGCGTGAATTGTCTCCAATGTCGAACGATCTGCTTTTTTTACTAATTCAACAATTAATGCTTTGGCAGCTGCATAATCATCAATGTGAATAATTGACGCTGATGTATGAATATAACGTGAGCATACACCAATAACTGCACTTGGAACGCCATCGTTTGCCGTATGCACTCGACCAGCATCTGTTCCACCTTGGGAGACAAAGTACTGATAAGGGATATGATTGGATTCGGCTGTATCTAAAATAAATTCACGCATACCTCGATGTGTTACCATTGTACGATCTAAAATACGAAGTAAAGTACCTTTGCCGAGCTGTCCAAATTGACTTTTTTCACCTGACATATCATTGGCAGGAGAAGCATCTAGTGCAAAGAATAAATCTGGTTTAATCATGTTTGCTGATACTTGTGCACCGCGCAAGCCAACTTCCTCCATTACATTTGCACCTGAGTATAAATGTGAGCCTAATTTTTCGTGCTGTACTTCTTTCATTAATTCAATCGCTAGACCACAGCCATAGCGGTTATCCCAAGCTTTAGCCATAATTTTCTTCGGATTTGCCATTGGTGTGAATGGACAAATTGGTATGATGGATTGTCCAGGACGA
Source organism: Lysinibacillus sp. G01H (assembly GCF_028872195.1). Classification (NCBI taxonomy): domain Bacteria; kingdom Bacillati; phylum Bacillota; class Bacilli; order Caryophanales; family Bacillaceae; genus Lysinibacillus; species Lysinibacillus sp. G01H. The sequence continues at coordinate 3,449,671 of NZ_CP118397.1, forward strand.
ACACCCATAGACATAGCATCTTCTTTATTATCAGCACCAACATCGATAAGCATATTTTTTATATCCATTGGCTTCGCTCGTTCTGCATCTGTTAATAAATGTGGTGGGATGGATGAAACTACACCAGGAATTGCCCCATTTTTCGTATATACTTCTACACGCTGTGCAAGCATAACCTGGTTCCACCAGCCGCCCAATGTTTGAAAGCGGATCATTCCATTATCTGTGATAGAAGTAACCATAAATGCAACCTCATCCATATGACCAGCAACTAATATTTTCGGTGCATCCGTAACATCGCTGTGCTTAACACCAAAAATACCCCCTAAATTATCTTGAACGATTTCATCCGAGTACTTTTCTAACTCAGAACGCATGAACGCACGTACTGCGTGTTCATTACCCGGAGCGCCTGGTAATTCTGTTAATGTTTTAAATAATTGTAATGTGTCCTCATTCATGATGACTCTCTCCCCACGAAGTAGAATATTCTTCCTTGCCTATTGTAACACAATTATTTCCGAATTCGAAATATTGATACATTTCCTAAATCCGCTAATTGTGAACGTGCATTCACTCTATAGGCTATGCTAAAATAAAGGTATAGAAAAAGGAGGAAAAAAGTATGAAATTACGTGATTTTTTAATTGGTGTCGCAACTGGCTTAGCTGCCGCAGTCATTATTAAAGAAGCTAGTGAAAAAGTTTCTCCGTTCGTACCTGCAGGACAAGTACTTGAAAACATAAAAAGAGAATTTAAAAAGGATTCGCCGATTGATGGTTCTTGGATTTTTATGAAAACTGAAGATTTCACAAACGGTATTATTACCATCCCAGTATATCGTGGGGGGATCTCGCGTATGCATGAAGGTGAGATGCAGACATTCGAATTTGCTGCCGATGCACGCTCTGGTGTTGTCGTGGAACTAACAGAAGTTTAATTATGTATATACAATAGAAGCCATCTCATAAAATGGAGATGGCTTCTCTATGTTATTCGGATAATCCTTTATTATTAAAGTACTTTTTATACTTACGATAATAATTTAAATTATTGAGTGTTAGTTTCACCCAACGCTTCGCATTCATATCCTCATTAAAGTAAAGAGAATTTGTGTATTTACCCTCACTAATTAATTTTTTTGCTTCTAGTTTGAGCTTTTCATTGGATGCATATTTGAATAATACACCTTTAGGAATAATCATCCATAAATGCTTGTCCTGCACATATGTGACTTCTTGCTCGATATTTAACATATGGTCATCCGCAACATACTTCATTAAATTATGCCCACTTGCTGTTACATAATAGCTAGAACGACCATTACGTAAATTGATTTCAAAAAGTTTATATTGCTTGTCTCGAATATCATATTTCATATCAAAATTCGCAAAACCTGTATAGCCAATGTCTTCTAGGAAGAAACGTACTTGATCCATTAATTCTTTATCATAGGTTGTCACGATGGCTGCATAACTTCCGATTCCTTCAGGAGAATGTTCTTCTAGAATAGGGTTACCTAGACACATCAGCTTCACTTTTCCATCCTTCCCTACATAGGCATTTAACACACGCATATAGGAATCATCCCCAGGAATAAATTCTTGAATAATCATTGTATCCTGATAAGTAGAGCTATAAATAGCTTTTAATATAGCCGTTTTTTCCGCTTCATCATGTGCAACAAATACTTTTTTCTTCCCAGGGAATTTACAAGCCCAATACTCTACAGAGTTTGAAGCCTTTAAAATAATAGGGTAAGCAAATGGTGGTGTAAAGTTTTCATAGTTGTCCGCTGTCACCGTTGTTGTACCTGGATATTTAAAATTATATTGATCACACATTTTATAGAAATTTTCTTTCAATAAAATTTCGTCCATCAACGATTCATCGATATAAGGTACGGTAAAATGCTCTTGTAACGCTGGTTTATTTTTGATGATCAGCTTGGCATAATCGTCCCCACATGCTAAAAGTAACAGTTTTTTATCAGCATATTTTTTTGCAACTTCTGCAAGGGCAGGTGCAAAAACATCTTGTTCATTTAAACGGTCTATTTCTTGAAATTGTAGGATATGGCTATCTTGTGTTGCTGTTAAATGAGAACGTCCTAAGACAAGTGGTTTTATACCATATGCTTCATAAAACGCACGTGCCATTCCATATGCATTCATATCTGATCCAAGTAAAACGGGTAAAAATGGTTGTTCAGTTGCCATGTTTATTTCAACTCTCTTTTGTATTTTAGTATCGTGTTAAGTGTATCATATTTTCTATCCTGTTCACGAACAAAAACGCGAGGTATTGACATTTTATATGCCAAAATACCTCGCCTTTGCTTGCTCTATTAAAATGTAATAACAGCTTGTCTACTACGCTCTAATTTATCCACAATCTCTTTACCTGACTCATCCCATCTAATCATACGGTAATAAGCATCGTGATAGAAAATAAAGCCATAGTTATTTGCAAGGGCTTCCTTCATCAGTCGCTCCTTTGCAAATACACTTGTCATTGGATAATCGTCATAGGCTAATACCCATAATGGATTTTGATGAGCATGAGTCGGCATAATATCTGCCATATGCAATAACACTTCATCATTTTGCGTTAGCTTAATGACAGCATGTCCCTCACTATGACCACCAGTATGAATCATTTCGATTCCAGGTACTACTTCCAATGACTCTTCGTAGGTTTCAACTAAATGCTGAACTGGCTCCCAATTTTCTTTCCAATAAGTATTTTTAGAACGGATATTGGGGTTACGCATTTCATCCCATTCAATTTTCGTTACAAAAATCTTGGCATTTGGGAAAGTCGGTACAAGTACATCCCCTTCCCACTGCGTTAATCCACCAGCATGATCAAAATGTAAATGCGTCATTAACACTGCATCAATATCCGCTGTCGTTAATCCTAACTCTTGTAAGCTATCTGCTAACGAAGATTCTTCTGTTACACCAAAGTTTCGTAGTTGCTTTTCATTTAATTTGTTAAAGCCAACACCCGTATCAATAAGGTAGTTTTTGCCCCCAAATTGAATAAGGATAGGTTCTGTTGGCAATTCAATTTGGTTTTTTTCATTGACTGGATATTTGCGGGACCAAAGAGGCTTTGGTACAACACCAAACATCGCACCACCATCTAGGCACGTAACACCCCCGTTTAGCCATGATAATGACATATTGTGAAACTGTAACTGATCCATCCATATTCCCCCTACAATTTAGTGATAAATTGCGATTCTAAGCGATAAATCGGCTGCCCCTTCGCAGAAAACTTCTCTTCATATTCCGTCATCACATTATCCTCTGGCATATTTGCATGCAGGTCGAGAGATACATACTTTAATAACATCCCATATTCAGACATACTGATTAAAGAATACTCGAAAAGACCTCGGTTATCTGTTTTAAAATGGACTTCCCCATTATCCACTAAAATCGACTCATATAATTTCAAAAAATCCCCGTGCGTTAAACGTCTTTTTGCATGTCTTGTTTTTGGCCAAGGATCTGAGAAATTCAGGTATACACGTGATACATCGTTTTTGTCAAAGAATTTATATAAATCTGCGCCATTTACTTTTAGTAACCGTAAATTCGCTGGAGATTTTGCCTCTAGCACTTTTTCTAGTGCACAAACAATCACACTATCGTAAAGTTCAATGCCAATATAATTGATTGTTGGATTTTGCAAAGCCATACCGGTCACAAATTGTCCTTTTCCAGACCCTACTTCAATATGGATAGGGTTGTCATTGCCGAAAACAGCCTGCCAATTTCCTTTAAAGTCTTCAGGATTTGGAATAATCACCTCTGGGTGATCTGTAATCATTTCCTCTGCCCAAGGCTTATTTCTTAATCTCAATGTTGTTCCTCATTTCTTTCTTATGAAATTATTGATTTTTTTATAGTATAACGTATTCCCTTATAATTCGCATGAAATTATTGCACCATGATATTTTTATAAATCCTTAACAATAACCTGCCAAGCATTTTTCTGTATTGTACAATGGATATTGGTCTCTTGATTGACAATGCCAATATAATTACCATCCGTATGGCAGTCAACCTTATCTGCTACGATAAGTTCAAAGACCTGCCCCTGTAAAAAAGTAACTTCCTTAAATTTTGTATGCTTTTCAAAAAACACAGTGACAAATACAAGTAATAATTTGATACGAGAAATATCATGTACAATCGTGATATCCACTTGCCCATCATCTGCTTTTGCGGCAGGTGATATTTTCATGCCGCCTCCAAAATAAGGTTGATTACTCATCGCCACAAACCACGTCTGCTGAAATTGCCATTCCTGTTCCCCTGAACGTATCGTTATGTCAAAGCGTTCAAAGCGAAATAACCCTCTAATTACAGCGACAGCATACGAAAGTTTGCCTAGTCTAATCTTATTGAGATAAAACTTAAGACGAGAAGTGTTAATTGATTTTGTCACAAAGGCATCAAAGCCTATGCCAGCATTATTAACAAATATTTCCTTTTGTTGATTACCAATATGAACGATCCCTGCATCCATTCTTACATTAGCCAAGGTAGTCTTTACATAATCCTCGATTTGCTGGGCATTGGAAAAGGTATGAAAATAACGTGCAAAGTCATTACCAGAGCCAGCACGAACTACACCAATTATGATGTATTTATTATGTATAACACCACTAACCACTTCATGAATAGTGCCATCACCGCCAACAACGACAAGCAATTTTTTCTCTTGTTGCTGGTGTGCCCATTGTTGAGCGATTTTCTGTCCATGTCCTGCATATTCAGTAAAAGCCACTTGGTAGGAAATCGTTAGTTGCTCTTGAAGTTGGAGCCAAACTTTTTTTCCTTTTCCATTCCCAGCAGCCTCATTGACAATAAATAGAATGTTCATAGATCATTCCTCTGTTGGCTGAGATGCTTGCTGCCAAATATCTCGGTTAAAGGAGGTGGTTTGGACCGTATTTAAAATTGTCTGCGCAGCTCGGATTTGCATATGCTTCATAGGAGAGGAAACTTTTCTTAAATGCTCTATCCATTCATGATAATTTCGACGATCAACAAAGCGAACCCCAAATGGTGAACCAGGATAATCAAAATAACCATTACGAGATAGCACAACCTTACGGATGGGCATATCAATATCCTCTTGTTTAAATAATTGCGACAGTACCGATTCCATCCGCCCTAAGTTAATTGTTGGATTCAGAACTTTAGAATCCTTCGTCCCTACTTTTTTAATCCAGAAGCGATCACTGCCACCTACATATACAGCTTGATTTTCAGCCTCTAAGACCGTAATACAAATACACTCTGTCGGCGACATTAACACTACATCTAGCTCTATAGGTGCTTTTCTAATTTGTAGTATTGGATAATAAAACAACAGATAATTATCTGGCAATGTTTGCAATAGCATACGGAGCAATGAGTCACGCATGAAGCGAGGATCTACATATGATTTTTCCCGTAATGTTGAACTGGCCCATTTCATTTGAAAATGAAAGAACTGATCAATAAACATTCGTTTCAACTCATGGATGGATTGTGGTGCATACACAATTTTAGGTTCAAATGTGAGCGTCGTTTCTTCTTCAGGAATGATATCCTCATCGCTAACAAGCTCATTTGATATTTCTACTTCTTCCACATCCTCCGTTGTTTCCTTTTGACGTCCAGCAAATAATTTTTTTATGAAGGAAAAACGTTCTTTTTCCTCGTAAGCCTCCGCTTCAGCCTCATTGTCGACATGTTGCCACTCGCTAATATCTTCTCCCAATTCCCACTGTCGCTTAATGCGCTCCCATTGGTTTTTCTTCAAGCGCACAAATTGTGTTGGGTATCTCGCTAAATCAATTTGATAGCGTGAAATGTAATCTTGTAATTTCACCAATTGTGCCATGTAAAGGTCACTCCATTCTTACTCACCATATCTATAGTTCTCTTTTATCTAGATTGCTTTGGTAGAAAAAAGAGGCATTGTATTCAATACATCGACAATTATTCTACAAATTTCAATCTGTAAAATTATTCATTACTATCCTTTTTATTTTACATGACGATACCAAACATTACATCCATAAAAAAGAGAACTACCCTTATCGATAGTTCTCTTAAACGGTTCTTTTATTTTGTATTCAAAGAAAGTGGTAATTTCGCCTCAAAAGCTTGTTGCAATTTACGCGTCCATTCACCTGGCACTCCAGTACCGATTTGGTTGCCATCCACATCAATAACAGGAGTAACTTCTGAAGATACAGAGGATACAATGATTTCATCCATTGTTAATAAATCAGCTTTTGTCATTGGTTCTTCAACGACAGGTAAACTAATTTCCTCTGCACATTTTAAAATGACCTGACGAGTAATACCGTTTAAAATGAAGTTATTAGCTGGGTGTGTATAAAGCTTACCATCTTTAATCCCATAAACATTTGCTGATGAACATTCTGTTACGATATCCCCTCGATGTAAAATTGCTTCGTAACAGCCCTTTTCAGCTGCCTCTTGTTTTGCTAATACTGCACCAAGTAAGTTTAAAGATTTGATATCACAGCGCAACCAACGAATATCCTCTACAAACGTAGCCTTAACCCCTTTTTCAAAGTTTTCATATGCACGTTCACCAGCTTTCACATTACCTGTTAATACAGCTGGGACACTCGCATCTGGGAAAACGTGATTACGTGAATTGGCACCACGTGTAATTTGGAAATAAACATGCCCTGTACCAAGATTATTTTTTTCAATCAGCTCATGTAATAATTTGTGTAAAACGTCTTTTGTATAAGGAATAACAAGACGAATTTTTTCGGCGCTTGCATAGAAACGATCAATATGCTCTTGTGCTGTAAACATATTTCCGTTATACACTTTGATTACTTCATAAATGCCGTCACCAAATTGATAGCCTCGATCTTCTGGTGATACTGCAATGGATCCTTCTTCAACAATTTGATCATTCCATAATGAATATGCCATGTTTTGTTCATCCTTTTCGTCTTTGAGTTATTTTTTTCCTGCAAGTTCAACAATTGCTTCAGCATAAATTGCCGCTGCTTTTACGAGGTTTTCAACGACAACAAACTCATCCGCTCGATGCGCTACATCTGGCTCCCCTGGGAACAACATGCCAAATGCCACGCCTTTTTTCATCACACGTGCATACGTCCCACCACCAGTTGATAATAAAGGTGTTTCTGTATCTCCCGTTTGACGTCTATATATAGCTGCTAATGTCTGGATGAATGGATCATCTTCGCTGACATAATGTGGCTTGGAGTCGTCTTGTATGTCTAGAGAAAACCCTTTTTCTACCGTTAAGCGTTGTGCTGCTGTTATTTTTTCATCGAACGGATAGGAAACTGAATAGCGCATACTAATTACTAAACTGCCACCTTTATGGACATCATAGCTTACGATCCCTGGATTTAATGTTGTTGGTCCTGACATTGTATCCTCAAACTGCAGATCGAGCTGACTACCATAATGATCCTGATAAAAAACATCTGCAATAAAGTCGACAAATTGTTTACTTGCTTCTGTCGTCAACTCTTGTTGTAAAAATGCTGCAAGATAAACAGCTGCATTGATACCTTTATCTGGTTCCATTGCATGGGCTGCTTTACCTTTGATAGTTATTATATAGCGAGACTCCTCCATTAATAAAGAGCCTTCTAGCTGATTTTTGCTTAAAAATGTTTGAAAATTCTGTTCGAATGATGCTGTTACATGCTGAATCATTGCTTTTGCAAAATCAGGTACCATATTTGAGCGCTTTCCTGCATTAAATAGTAGTAGTTGTTCTTTCGTTGCATCACCCACTTTATTTTGAGAGAACACAAGCTCTGCAATGCCTTTTTCTGCATTGATGAGCGGGAAATCTGCATCTGGTGCAAAACCAATTGTCGGCATTTCCTCCTGTTTAAAATAGTGGTCGACACAGCGGAATCCTGTTTCTTCGTCTGTACCAATAATCATTCGTACTCTTTTTTCTAACGGAATACCTGCATCTTTCACAAGTTTCATGGCCATCCATGCCGCAATCGTAGGCCCTTTATCGTCAATCGCACCACGTGCAAATAATTTACCATCAGCTACTGTGCCGCTGAAAGGAGGGTAAGTCCAATCTGCTTCTTCTCCAATTGGGACAACATCAACATGACATAAAATACCAAGTAAATCTTCACCAGTTCCCATTTCAATATGTCCAGCATAATTATTAACATTTTTCGTGAGCAGGCCTTCTTTTTGACCTTTTGCTAGTAACCATTCAAGCGCTTGAAGTGGACCATCTCCAAAAGGTACTTCAGTAGTTATTGTATCCTCATCGAGCACACTATTTATTTGCACAAGCTCCTGTAACTCTTGTATTAATTCGTCTTGCCTTTCTTTTGCAGCTTGTAACCAATCCATACCATGTACCTCCTTCAAAGTATTAACATTATTCTACACCTTACAACATATATGACAATCAGCTTTCTGACAACTATTTTTAGTAACTTCTACTGTCACTACCATATATAGCACGTTTTTCACGTATTCCCACAAAATACAGTATAAATTTTATATATTAATTGTAAATTTCTCTTGCATTCACTAGAAAATTAAGTAGTTTTTCTATATAATAAAGTTATCAGAATAATTGTTCTGACTATAAAATTAGAAAAGGGGATGTCTAAGGCAGCTACTTATTAGCCTAAGTGCACTCCGCACATATTGTCGTCCGCTAGTCTTTGCCAAGAGAATTAAGATGAAGGAGTGGTTCATTTAATGAAACCAACTACTGATCGAATGCTTAATCGTATTAAAGACGTGTACATGTTTATTTTAGACAAAGGAACCGTGTCTACACAGGATTTAGTCGAAGAGTTTAGTATCACTCCTCGCACCGTTCAAAGAGATTTGAACGTGTTAGCCTTTAACGATTTGGTGACGAGTCCAAGTCGAGGCAGATGGACAACGACGAAGAAAAAAGTAAAATTAACGTCTTAGTTTTACGTTTTGTACGTAAAGCATTATGTATGGAAAAAGAATGACCTTTCGTCGGGGTCATTCTTTTTTGTCGTAAGAAGATTATTAGATTTTTTGCCCACTTTGCTTACTGACTTCTCCGTAAATTGATGATTTATAAAGTGATTATTTACATCGCTCCTTTACCCTTCAATCTGAGCTACACATTTTAGCATAGTAGCATAAATCTGCGCGCCATTAGCTGCTCTGTTCTCTTTCAAGATTATTTTAACTATTTACAGTTGCTTAACAATCCGTTAAACTCGAAACATTCTAAATGTTGAGAGGAGGATTTTATATGACTTTGTCAAAGTTGTTTCATCCATTAGTTTGGATTATTTTAGGTGGGACAATTTTTACACGTATTGCAAGCTTTATGGCAATGCCTTTTTTAGCTATTTATTTACATAATGAAATTCAAGCCTCTCCCTTACAAATTGGATTGACAATCGGTATCGCGCCGCTCATTTCCACAGTAGGTGGATTTTTCGGGGGTTATTTAACAGATCGCTTTGGTAGAAAAAGCGTTATTCTATTAACAATTATCGTTTGGAGTCTTGTGTTCTTTGGCTTCGCAACGGTTCATGCTGTTTGGCTTTTTATCCTATTCAATGCTTTAAATGGACTTTGTCGATCATTTTTTGAACCTTCCACACAGGCATTGATGATTGATTTTACACCTGCCGATAAACGAAAAAGACTATTTTCCTTACGTTATACGGCCATAAATATTGCAGCGGTTATTGGTCCTATTATTGGCGTGTATATCTCACAGCTATCCAGTCCAAGTATCCCTTTTATGCTGACAGGGATGATGTATATTATTTACGCAGTGTTTTTATTTTTTGTGTTAAATCGCTATCAAATGCAGCAACCCAAAGCTGTTACACAAACAAAAATACTCAGTACATTCACGATTCTTTTGACAAATCGTGTGCTGCTTAGCTTCATATTGGGAGCCATTTTAATCAATATTGGGTACTCGCAATTTGACTCAACGCTACCTCAAATTATCGAATTAAAGATTGATGAAGGTGCGAAACTTTATTCGTTATTAATCTCTCTCAATGCAGCAGTTGTGTTATTACTACAATTACCTATTAGTATAGTATCAGAGCGCTTTTCATCTACAGCAACATTATTAGTAGGTGTACTGTTCTTTGCTATTGGATTATGTATGTTTGGATTCTCCAATAATTATACGCTCTATATCATTGCCATGATTATTTTTACCATAGGTGAAATCTTTGCCTTCCCTACAATGAATGTCATGATTGATGAAATTGCACCAGATACTCAAAAGGCAACCTATTTAGGTGCTGCACAATTTAAAAATTTAGGTGGCTTTATTGGCCCAATAATAGGCGGATGGCTCTTGACTCATTATATGAACGCTATGTTTCCAGTCATCGCTGTTCTTGTTTTATGTAGTTGTATCTTTTATAGAACAAAAATAGCAGCTCATTAATAAACGCCCCATTGCTATCAAAATAGCTAATTATGCTATCGATAGAATGGGGCGTTTTTTTAACTATTATAACCCTCGTCAGCAGCGACCTCTGCATAACTAGAATATTGATCCTTACCAGCATTTTTGGATTGATAAAGCGCTTTATCGGCCCGTTCAAATAAGCTCATTTCTGTATCCTCAGCATGATTATAAATGGCTCCGCCCATGCTCACAGACAACACAGACCATTTCTCGCTCACTTGGCCATCATATCTAACTGATCTTATTTGAGTCAAGATGTCCTCTGCCATGTGCTGCATCTGTTCCTCTGTTGTATCGTATAAAACAATGGCAAATTCATCCCCACCGAAGCGTACGACAAAGCCACTTTGTTTCACAACATGCTTTAAAATTTTCGCTGTTTCAATGAGGATATGATCTCCTTCTACATGACCAAATTGATCGTTTACTTGTTTAAAGTTATCTAAATCAATTAACAATAAACCTGGCACATTCATTTTTCTTTTTCTTAATAAATTATCAATTTTTCTAATATATGTAGCACGGTTATAAACACCTGTTAACGGATCGAAGGTAGCTAGGTGTATTGTTTTAGATAAAATTTTATTAATAACTAACAGCATAATAAAGGATGTTAGTAGGGCGATAGACAGTAAAAACCAAAATTGTTTCGTATTTTTTTTAAGAGCTTCCATTTTAGTGAAATTAATAAATTTCACATAGACAATTCTTTTGGATGACTCCCCTCTCACTGTCTCTGCTTCATAGGGCAGAAAACGATGTGTTTCTATATAACCATTGTCTAAAGCCTTTTCATACTCAACTGGCTCCATTGTTTTCTTTGCTAGCTCGAAGTATTCTTGAAATTTCTTAGATTGCTCCTGTACAGTGATTTTCTTCGATCTCGAATCATTAAAGAAAACGCCACCTGCATTAATAGCTTGCACATCCACTAAATCAATATATTTACCAATTAAGTACTGTGCAGTTTTCTCAAAATTAAAGGTTTGGAAGACAGGATCATTTAGTAGGTCTATACCTAACTCAAGCAAATATTTCTTATCATGTGTTGCCAGATAGCCAAATTTTCGATATTCTCCTGTTGATGTTGAAATATCAATGCCATCTGTAAAAAATTCGCCACTAGCGCGCCGTTCATCCAATAAAGCAGAAAAACGTTGACAACAAAGCGAGAAATCCAAGCCAATATCTTTGGCAAAAGTCGTGTAAACCACTGTATTGGATTGATCTACTATGTAAATATCCATACCATGTTTCTTTTTCATTTGCTGCAAATCCCAAGTAGCTACATTAGGGTTTTCATGGTAATAGTTTTTTAACTGTCTAAGCTCCTGTTCCATTTTGTCTGAAATAGTATTATCAAAATAAAAATGGGCATTATCAACAGTTTGCATATCTGTCAAAATATGATTTTCAATTAATATTTTATTCATGCTCACTTGTTTTTCTATCTCTGTTACCAGTATTTGTCGGTTCACATATGAAATAACAGCAACAAGTATGAGTGCAAATGCTATTAAAGATAGTAATAATTTAATACGCAGGTTCTTCATTTAATTGTCCTCTACTTATTTATACCATCGTCTTTTGGGAAACATTTCAAAATATGATACATTCTATGACTATATCACAATAACTCATTTCATATTATACAGTTACAGTCATATTACTGTATATAAAAATCCCCGATGCTATGTGAGGCATCGAGGAATAATATGTTTAATGATTGTTTTGTAAACCGTTTAGCTCTTCTGTAGTGAGCTCACGATATTCACCTAACGCTAGATTTTCATCTAATATCAGGCTTCCCATAGAAATACGCTTTAAATATGTTACACGTTTTCCTACAGCCTCAAACATTCGCTTTACCTGATGAAACTTGCCTTCTTGAATCGTTAGCTCTATTTCCGATTGCTGTGCAGACTTTAGAATCACAAGCTTTCCAGGCTTTGTAACATAGCCATCATCTAGTTCAACACCATTTGCAAATTTCTCGGCATCTTCTTCTGTCACAACGCCTTCAATCTGTGCGTAATAAACTTTTGGCACATGCTTTTTTGGAGACAATAAATTATGAGCTAATTGACCATCGTTTGTTAATAAGAGCAACCCTTCTGTATCTTTATCTAATCGACCAACAGGAAACGGTTGAAAATGCTGGTGTAATGGCTCTAATAAATCAATTACTGTTTCATCTCTTAAATCCTCAGTGGCAGAAATAACACCAGGCGGTTTATTCATTATAAAATAAACAAATTCTGTATAAACAACGCGCTCTCCAAACACTGAAACAATTTGCTGTTCTGGGTCTACATGTAAAGCTGCATCCTTGACATAAGCACCATCTACTGTGACAGCTTTTTGCTTTAATAACTGCTTCACTTCCTTACGAGAACCGTACCCCATATTTGCTAGTAATTTATCTAAACGCATCGTTCCACTCCTATTTCAATCCCAGTTTACTCATAATACGGGTTAATCGTTCACCTAATAGCTTTTGGGCTAAACCTAGGCGTAATGATAAAAAGCCATAAACAGCCGCACCAACACCCGCACAAATAATTGAGAATAGTAATGCTGAGAATTTACTATCAACTGGTCCCATTAGTAATTCCAATAATTTATGCACCATCAGCACGCTAATGGCCATCGCCATTGTCAATAAAGCAATTAGCATGACACGACGCACAACCATTTCTGATCGATAATTCAACGTTTTTCGTAACACAAGCATATTAATGATAATCGAAACACTATAGCCAATAGCTGTAGCTACTATTGCACCATCTGCCTCTAACCAGCGAATTAAAGGAATATTTAATGCTAGCTTTACGAAAATTCCAGATAATAAGCTGAAAACAATCCACTTTTGAAAATCAATTCCTTGAAGTAGTGCTGCTGTGACTTGAAATAACGCAAATAAAATAGCAACAGGTGCATAATGCGCTAAAATCGTTGCTCCCATTTCGCTTTCTGAATAAAGCATAAAATAAATTTCATTGGCTAATAGAGAAATACCAACCACAGCTGGCAATGTAATAAAGATTAAAATTTGATAGGTCTTATCCATTGCATGGCGGAGCGCTAAATACTCCCCCTGTGTAAAATACTTTGTAATTGTTGGTACAAGCGCCATCGAAAATCCAGTCGCTAGCATAACAGGGATGATAACAACTTTATGTGTCATAAAGTTAATCATCGATAAATAAGTATCTGTTACTTCTGCTAAACCAATGGACGTCATTGCTCCATTAAACGTAAGCATGTCGACTAATTGGAATAACGGATTGGCCACCCCTACAAACACCATTGGGATGGAATAGGTAATCACTTCTTTATAAATATTGGACATTGGTAACTGTGTGGAAGTCACACTTTGGCTACGTAATAAGTTAAATTCAGGCTGATACTTTTTCCAGTAATAATAAAGAACACCTAATCCTCCGATTGCCCCGATAAATGCAGCAAACACAGCAAAGGAGATGGCTGTCTCTGGTTTTCCTTTAAACACAATAACCACTAGGAACGATCCACCAAGTAACACAACAATTCGCACAATTTGTTCCACCAATTGTGAAACGGCAGTAGGCTCCATTTTGTCGTAGCCTTGGAAGAAGCCACGCCATAGACTCATAAATGGTACTACGATTAAGGCAAAACTAACCCATCGTATTACTGAAGCAATTTGTTCGACTGTAAAGACTTGTTCCTCACTCTTAATAACTAGCCCTGCTATTGGCGTAGCAAGTAGAAAGAGGGCAATAAATGCTGCAAAGCCAGTCATCATCATAATAAGAATGCCAGATTTCATCAGCTTGCGACCCGATTGATAATCCCCCATGGCATTATATTTGGATACAAATTTAGAGACGGCTATTGGTGCACCTGAAATGGCGATTGCCAGCATAATTGAATAGGGAATATATGCATATTGGTAAAGCGCAATGTTCTTCTCGCCAACAATTGCATAAAACGGAAAAATATAAATTAATCCGAGTACCTTCGATAAAAACATCCCCATTGTTAATATCGCAGTACCTTTCATTAAATTGGACATCATACCCATCCATTCATTGTAAAATCAATATTATTATCGTAACACTTTAATGGCTCTTATAAAACATTTTCCTTACTCATACACGACATGCAAACGCTGTCACCTTGTAAATGATTTAAGTAAACCAATTGTAATCTTACCACATTTATAGGAAATGAGACGCATAAAAACACCAAAAAGTTCATTCATAAAGAAACTTGAAGAAAAAAGGCCTTAAAATAATCGGTGAGGAATTGAACATCCCCACCGATTAAGGTATTTCTTATACCATGTCCACAAAGAACTTTTTATACCATACTAGGAATACATAAACTGTCCAAATATAACGACCACGATTTGCTTTCCCTTCGTAGTGCTCATCTAGATAGCCAACTAATTGTTTTGTATCAAAAAATTCATTTGCAAAGTCAGTTGTAAACATTTCTTTTACCATACTGTAATACTTTTCTTCACGTAACCAGTGACGAATTGGCACTGGGAATCCAAGTTTCGGACGCTTTGCCCATTCTTCTGGCAATTCCTGATGTGCAGCTTGACGTAAAACATATTTTGTATCGATATCATTCACACGGTATCTTGAAGGAATATTTTTCGCTAACTCCATTACTTCCTTATCTAAAAATGGTACACGTAATTCAATCGAGTGTGCCATACTCATTTTATCTGCCTTCAATAAAATATCACCAGGCATCCAAAGATTTAGATCTAGATACTGCATTTTTGTCACATCATCATCGCCAGGCACTTCATCATAAATACGTTTTGTAATCGATTTTACAGATGGGGCATTTTTATAAGCTGGCTTTAAAACATTAATAGCATCTACTTCATCCCACACTACCGCTTCTCCAATAAAGCGCTCTTCTACTGTTTGAGCACCTTTAATAAGGAAATTCGTGTATTGATTTTTCGGTAGAGCTTCTGCCATCCCACGTAATGTTTTACGAAGACCTAATGGTAATTTTTCGTATTTTTGCATTCTTCCTGAGTTTTGATACCAAGCATACCCACCAAAAATTTCATCAGCACCTTCACCTGATAGGACAACCGTTACATCCTTTGAAGCAAGCTCCGAAAGGAAGTAAAGTGGCACTGAAGATGGATTGGATTGTGGTTCATCCATATGCCATTGAATTTTAGGTAGCGCTTCAAAGCACTCATCTGCTGTAATGTATCTACGTTCATTTTGAATATTCAACGTATCCGATAAATCTTTTGCAAGATTTGTCTCATTGAACATATCTTCATAGTCCGCAAACCCGACTGAGAAGGATTTATCTGGGCGTAATAAGGACGTAATATAACTAGAGTCAATACCACCCGATAAGAATGAACCAACTTTTACATCACTGATTTGATGAGCCTCTACAGATTCTTTAACAGTTGAACGAATTTCTTCAATATATTTTTCGATTGGTGCTTCTTTTGCATGGAATTTTTTATCCCAATATTGCACGATTTGCTTTTGTCCATTTTGAATTAGCATATAGTGTGCTGGTGGTAATTTAAAGACACCTTTAAAGAATGTTTCATCCATAGATGAATACTGGAATGTTAAATAAGGGCGAAGTGCCTGTTTATTTAACTCTTTAATAAATGATGGGTGTGGTAAAAACGATTTAATCTCAGAACCAAAGATAAACGTACCGTCAGTTGTATGCTCAGAGTAATACAATGGTTTGATTCCAAAGCCATCGCGCGCAATGAATTGTAAATCATTCTTTTTATCCCAAATACAGAAGGCAAACATCCCACGCAGTTTCTTCACAAAATCTACGCCATATTCTACATAGCCATAAATAATGACTTCACTATCTGACTGCGTTTTAAACGTATGACCTTTTTCAATAAGATCTGCACGCAGCTCTTGGAAGTTAAATATTTCTCCATTAAATACAAGCACAATATTGCCATCTGCACTATATAATGGTTGATTTGCTACGTCTGATAAGTCAATAATACTTAATCGACGGAAACCCAACGTCACTTTATCGTCACTATGAATACCACCGCTATCTGGTCCACGGTGAATAATTGTATTCATCATATTTTCTATCGTCTGATGATGATCAATCACATTTGTTCCATTAATATAACCTATAAATCCGCACATTCTATTTTTCACCTCATAATTTAGTGCATAACCTTTACCATAATAGCACGAAAAGACATTCATTTCATGCTGACAATGCTAATAAAGGAAAACTTTCATTCATCCAATTGTATAACAAAGAATATTGTGTTTCATTCTACTGTATAAGCTCTTCATCCCAAAAGAAGAGATAAAGAATTATAAAACACTTTTCTATTATTTTCAATGTCAAAGAAAGCCCCTCTCTATATAGACTTCATGTATAATAGGAAAGATTCCTAATTTGAACAGAAAGTGAGTTTCTAACTATGTATGATGTAATCGTGATTGGTGGTGGCCCATCTGGATTAATGGCGGCGATTGCTGCTGGAGAGCGCAAAAAGAAGGTGTTATTGTTAGAAAAAGGCACAAAACTAGGCAAGAAATTGGCCATTTCTGGCGGAGGACGCTGTAATGTTACAAATCGTTTGCCTGTTGAAGAAATTGTGAAACATATACCCGGTAATGGCCGTTTTCTCTATAGTCCATTTACCGTTTATAATAATGAAGATATAATTGCATTTTTTGAAGGACTTGGTGTCGCCCTAAAGGAAGAGGACCACGGTAGAATGTTCCCTGTATCCAATCGTGCACAAGATGTCGTTGATGCGCTGATTAGACAGCTACAACGTCTTCATATTGAAGTTCGTTTACACACAGCTGTCAGTAAGCTTCTAATGGATGAAGATAAAATTTTGGGTGTACGTCTTGCTGATGGCACAGAAGTCCGTAGTCAAGCAGTCGTTGTAGCCGTTGGGGGCAAGGCGGTTCCACAAACAGGCTCAACAGGTGATGGCTATCCTTGGGCTGAACGTGCGGGTCATACAATCACTACCTTATTCCCAACAGAAGTCCCTGTTATTTCAAAAGAAGATTTTATTCAAGCACGTGAGCTACAAGGACTAGCATTGCGTGATGTTGCTGTCTCCGTGCTAAATAAAAAAGGCAAGACACTCGTCACCCATCAAATGGATATGCTCTTTACCCATTTTGGTTTAAGTGGTCCTGCTATTTTGCGTTGTAGTCAATTCGTTGTGAAAGAATTAATGAAAACAGGCTATGAGCCCGTGACAATGCGTATTCAAACACTGGTACATTATAATGAAGAAACATGTCTACAATATTTAAATAAATTAATAAAAGAAGATCCGAAAAAGGCTGTGAAAAATGTTTGGAAAGGCATAGCACCTGAACGATGGCTCTTGTTCTTATGTGAGCGAGCACATATTGATGTTCAATTGACGGGCGCTGAATTATCCCAAGAGAAAATTCGTCAGCTAGCACGTTTACTAGTAAACTTCACCTTAACAGTGAGTGGCACACAGTCACTCGATAAGGCGTTTGTAACAGGTGGCGGTGTCTCTGTAAAAGAAATCGAGCCAAAAACAATGGCCTCAAAGAAAAAAGAAGGACTGTTCTTTTGTGGAGAAATTCTTGATATTCATGGCTATACAGGCGGCTATAACATCACTTCAGCCCTCGTAACGGGACGTATTGCAGGAATGCATGCGGCATTATAATAGAAGAAAAAGCGTGTCCGTAGAAAACGGACGCGCTTTTTTAGCTTTCACTAGACATATAAACTTCTTCAAATGGTTGGATAATAACAAAGCCCTCACCAGAAAACGCCATCTGGATGGATTCTCCACTGCCTCGGCCGATAAATGTACGGAAGCTAATATCTGTTTTAAATTCAGGTGTTAAGTTGCCTGACCATGCGACAGTAGCATGCGGATCAGTATATACTGTTTCACCTGGCTTCACTAATAATGTCAGTGGTTCAAAATGAGTTGTAATCGCAACCTTCCCTGTTCCTTGAAGGGTTACATTAAATAAACCACCTGACATGATGCCAGCCATTTTACGCATCAAACGTATATCCCATTCGATGCTAGGCTCAAAGGCAAGTAAATCATTGCCATTGACACAAATACTGTCGTTTTTCAAATCAAAAACAGTTACTTTCTTTCCTTGATCCGCTAAGTAGAGTCTGCCCTTTCCGCTAGCTTTCATCAATTGCGTACCTTCACCCGTTAAAGCCTTTTTAAACATTTTGCCAAGACCATGCTCCAAGACGCGCTCACGTTCAAATTTAATATCACCTGTATAGGAAATCATAGCGCCCATTTTTGACCACACTTCACCGTTTAGATTAACCTCTAATACGCGTTCAGTTTCCAATTCAAAATAATCATTCTCATTATCGTCCTGCTGTGTTTTATGAACAAATTCATCTAAAGAAAATTTCCCCATGATTGATCCCTCCCTAATTACTTTATATACGTTGATCTTTGAGAAAAGATTCAATTTTTAACGGTTTGTTCCTCATTGTGCATTTCGTTACAAAATTTCTCTTTTAATAACGAAATCACTTTATTTCCAGTAATGTTATTGACATCAGACATGTGCTGTTATACATTAAACAAAGAAATTACAATTGTTATATAACAATCGCTTCAAAAAAATAACTATATAAGTGCCATCCACGAAATGACACCTATATAGTAATTTGAAAGTTCATATTATTGTGTAGCAGATACATCTCCAACATTTTGCGCTGCTTTTAAAGCTGTTTGCTTACGTACATCTGCACGTAACGTTAAGGAAATAATCAACGAAGCTGCGATTAAACCTGCGAATACATAGAATACAGGAATATAGCTTCCATACGCATTTTTGATTGCACTTACTAACAACGGTCCAAATACTCCACCCAATGACCACGTTGTTAATAAATAACCATGAATCACACCAAGCTGCTTTGTGCCAAATAAATCACTTGCAAATGCAGGTAGATTTGAGAACCCACCACCATAGCAACTAACAACTAAGAAGATAAGTGCTTGGAAAATAATTACGTTAGT
This sequence comes from Lysinibacillus sp. G01H, assembly GCF_028872195.1. Classification (NCBI taxonomy): domain Bacteria; kingdom Bacillati; phylum Bacillota; class Bacilli; order Caryophanales; family Bacillaceae; genus Lysinibacillus; species Lysinibacillus sp. G01H. Next base: position 3,469,232 of record NZ_CP118397.1, read on the forward strand.
TGTATGTGGTAAAACGATAAATGTGATTAGCTGTGCTGTAAAGAAAATAACGAAAACGTTAGAACGACCGATATAATCAGACACAGCGGCCCAGATTAAACGGCCACCACCATTAAATAACCCCATAATTCCTACCATTGCGGCAGCACCTGCAACTGATAGACCAACAATTTCCTGTGCCATTGGTGAAGCAACAGAAATCATCATAATCCCTGCTGTTACATTAACTAAATGCATTGACCAAAGCATCCAGAAGTGCTTTGTTTTAACAGCTTCTCGTGCTGACATAACAGCTAAATCTTTCTTCACTACGTCCTTACCATTATTGGCAGCTGCTTTCATATTAGCAGGCATATAACCTGGCTTAGGTGGTGCTATATATGAAGCCCCTAAAATCATTAACGTGAAGTAACTTGCCCCTAGAATAAAGTATGTTGTAGAAATGCCAACTGCCTCCATTAAGTTGGCTGCGACTGGTGCTGTAATCAGTGCACCCGATCCAAAACCAAGTACGGCCATACCTGTTGCTAGACCACGACGGTCTGGGAACCATTTTACAAGTGTTGATACAGGTGCAATATAGCCAATCCCCATTCCTAATCCACTAAGAACACCATATGTTAACCAATACATAACAACAGAATCCATTGAAATGGCTACGCCTGCACCAGCTTGTCCTGCTCCAAATAAGACAGCTGCTACCATCGCCGATTTACGTGGTCCCATTTTTTCTACTAAACTACCAAATAATGCAGCTGAGAAACCAGCTAATCCCATCATAATGGTAAAGGCAATCGTTACCTTTGTTTCACTCCATCCCATTTCTGTGACAATCGGTAGCTTGTATACACTGTATGCATAGGCTCCACCGATTGAAAGGTGAATAGCGATTGCAGATAATGCAATTAACCATCTATTTTTATTCATAAATTCTCATTTCTCCCCTCTTTTGCTACCTGTGAAAATTCTATGAACGTCCATGTAAAACAATTTACCACTTAGAATTATTCAAATGCAAGATGTTTTTCTAAAAAATATTATTTCTCCAAAAAGTTTTTCATTCTTTTCTTAAAAATTAAAATCAAACAAACCTTACAGCCTCTAAGAAAAATGAAGTTTTACAAACTAAAAAATCTACATATACTAGATTTTATTATTTTTCTACTCTATTTTATCGTTATATATTAATTATTCTTAAATAATTATTTTTGTGTATATTTTCACATGCTGTTTATGAATAAAATCTTAATTAGAAAATTAATTTCTATTATCTATCTAAAGAAAGAACTATTTATTTAGTTTATTACGCTAGAATTTTTAAGAACAGAAGAGAAATTTGAAACTATTTTCTACAAGATTTTTACTTTTATATGTATGAACAAAAAGCTGGTTTCCGTCTTTTATTTCCATATTTTTATTATAATTTAAAAAAATTACAATGCAATCAATGTATATTTCAAATTATTTATTGAAAGTGAAAAATTTTTTATTATTCAAATATATATATTAGAGTCCAATTTTCTGGCATATGTATGCCATTACAACAATATAAATCATATTTATCAATCGTTTTGTTATACTACACAATAAAAAAAATACTCTTCAACAAATCTTGTATTACAACAGCTTTGTTATTTATGGTAATTTAGTATAAACTAAGAATTTTTAGTATGTTTTAAGGTAAACATGCTTATTTTGTAGAATTGAGGTGATGAATGTATAAAAGAAAGCTAATAGCTATCGCTCTTTTATATGTCTATGAAAAATATATCTTTACGTCTAAAAATGTTTATTTTTTCATTTATTATTGTCCTTTTTTCTATAGCAACAAGTGGTGCTATCATGCTCCATAACCTTTCGGGTGCATTTGAGAAAGAATTTGGAGCACGAGCCATTGCTATCGCGAGAACCGTTTCACAACTGACAGATGTACAAAATAATGTTGGGAAGCCGAATGGATTTGAAGTTATTCAACCCATTGCGGAGAGAATTCGTTTAACAACTGATGTTGATTATATCGTGATTATTGATATGAAGAAAATCCGCTATTCTCACCCTTCCGAGAGCAAACTTGGCACAGTTTTTGAGGGTGGAGACGAAATAGAAGCTTTTTCACAGCATGAATACATATCAAAAGCTCAGGGAGTGCTTGGCTATTCCATCCGTGCATTCGTTCCTATAATGAATGAAGAAGGTACACAACAAGTTGGTGTTATTACAGTTGGGTTACTCACACCAAAATGGTACAACCTATTAGATGAATATCAATTTGATATATTGATTTCTCTTTTTTGGGGACTAGCTATTGGATTAGGTGGTTCAGTCTGGGTGGCTAATCACTTAAAGCGTCAAACATTTAACTTAGAACCATACGAAATCGCTCGCTTAGTCGAAGAACGATCTGGCATTATACAGGCAATGGATATCGGTATATTAGCAACTGACGAAAGCGGTAATGTATCATTTATTAACCGTCTCGCAAGGCAGTATACTCATTTCTTTGAACAAAGAATTTCCCGCAAAGAATTATTTAATGGGACATGGCTTGCGGAAGACATTTTACAGCAGCATGAAATATATAGACCTTTACTTATACATGACCAGATGTATTTAGTACGCACCTTCCCTATTCGAATTTTAGATCAAAATGCTGGATACCTTATAATGTTAACGGATCGTAAAGAGGCAAATATGTTAGCTGAAGAATTAACAGGGATTAAAATGCTTGTGGATTCCTTACGAGCTCAACAGCACGAATATATGAACCGTTTACATAGTATTGCAGGATTAATTCAACTAGATCGTAATGAGGAAGCTCTGAGTCTTATTATTGATGAAATTACGGATGAAGAGGAAATTATACAAATTTTACATGATAAAATACTTGATTACTCGATTCAAGGTTTACTACTTGGGAAGTACTCGCGAGCAAAAGAACTCGGCGTGGAACTGACCATTGATGATGATTCAAAGCTAGCCGATATTATGAGCGGTTTTTCTAGTGGTGATTTGGTAACTATAATTGGGAATTTGCTTGATAACGCGATGGAAGCATGCTTTGAGTGTACGTATAAAGATGTACGATTAACGTTAATTGGCGATAAGCACTATCTATATATAGAAGTACAGGATAGTGGCTTGGGGATAATAGGTTTACCGCATCGAATTTTCGAATATGGTTTTACTACCAAACAAAAGGAAGGACATGGTATTGGCCTTGCACTTGTTAAACAAATTGTAGAATCTAATAACGGAAATATACAAGTTGAATCAACGGTCAATATCGGTACAAATATTACTATTGAGGTAGGGATGATAGAGGAACAATGAGCATACTTTCAGTTTTTATTGTAGAAGACGATCCAATGGTGCTTGAGATAAATAAAGGTTTTTTAAATAAAATGGTTGGTTTTCAGCTTGTAGGCGAATCGATCACTGGTCGTGATGCTTACGAAAAAATTAAAGTGAAAAAACCAGATTTAATTTTACTAGACATGTTTTTACCAGATATGACTGGTATGGATTTATTTTTAAAACTCCGTTCAGAAAGGATTCCCTCAGATATTATTCTGATAACTGCTGCGCGGGATGCTCCGACTGTTCAAGAGGCTTTACGATTTGGTGCAAGCGATTATCTCATTAAGCCCTTTCGTTTCGAACGTTTTGAAAAAGCTTTACAGCAATATAAAAATAGCTCCAAGTTGTTTTCTAATTGCACGGCCTTAAATCAAGAGGATATTGATAATTGGCTAGGTATACAACAAGGGTCAAATGAATTACCTAAAGGCTTAAACAATTTAACGATGAAACAAATATTAGATTATTTAACAACATATCGAGTAGCTATAACCTCCGAGCAGCTGGCCCAAAATGTTGGAATGGCAAGGGTCACAGTTCGAAAATACCTAGATTTTTTAGCAACTAAAGGAACCGTTAGCATTGAACTACAATATGGAACAGTTGGACGACCAACGAAATATTATTCTATAAAATAGTTGAGCACAAATAGTTATTAAAATAAAAACTCATATAGAATCTGCTATTTTTCTTATTATGCATAGCTTTATGATGCTTTACTATGCACATTAATAAAAGAAAAGTAAGCAGATTCTTTTTTCTCTAGCAATCATCTTGTATTATAACAATTTATCAATATAACTAATTGTTATATACCATAAATACCAAAATGTTCATTAAAACCATAATATTGAATATTTATTCGTATAAAATACAATAGAAAGCGTTCACATCTTATACAGTTAGGAGTGAATTGACATGTGGCGTAACCCTATAAAAGTACTATTCTTAAACTTATGTTTTTTAACCATCCTTATAGGCTGTCAACAGCAAACCTATCCAACTGACAATGAGCAATTAAGTCATGAAGAACAAATTGTCATTCGTTTTTCACATGTTGTTGGTGAAAACACACCAAAAGGAATGGCAGCAATTAAATTTGCGGAGCTTATTAAGGAACGAAGTAATGGTCATGTAGAGATTCAAGTTTTTCCAAATGGTGTACTGTACAAGGATGGTGAGGAGATGAATGCTCTTTTAAGAGGAGATATTCAGATGATTGCCCCTGCCATTTCAAAAATTACTACGTTTGTACCCGAATGGTCTGTCATGGATTTACCTTATGCATTTAAAAATGCAAAAGAAGTTCATACATATGTTGAAAGCGAAGTTGGGCAATCATTAATGAAGAGATTAAATAAACACAATCTAATCTCGATGGGCATATGGGATAGTGGTTTTAAACAGTTAAGTAATAGTATTCGTCCCATCCAAAACTTAACTGATTTACAAGGCTTACGCATGAGAATAATGCCAAGTGATATTTTAGCCGAGCAATTTTCCATTGCCGGTGCCTATCCTAGACGAATCGATTTTAATACGGTCTTCCATCAACTACAAAAAGGCAATGTTGATGGGCAAGAAAATACGCTCACTAATATTACAAGCAAAAATCTACATTCACTTCAAGATTACTTAACTATTAGTAATCATGGCTATCTAGGCTATTTGTTATTAATGAACAATGAATTTTGGAATTCCCTCCCTAAAAATGTACAGGAGCTTTTGATTGATACTCTTGAGGAAGTACAAAAATGGGAGTGGCAACAAGCAGAGAATTTAAGTGCAGAAAGACTTCAGGAAATGGAAGCATGTCAATGCATACAAATTCATTATTTAACGGAGGAAGAAATAGAGGATTGGGAAAACGCCTTTAAACCAGTATACGACTATTATACAGAAAATTATGGTTTTAAATATATTGAGGCACTTCCTAAAAATCAATTTCATTAACTAGGGTTTAAAAGGTTGCCCTTTTAACTATAAATATATATTTTAGGGGGATATAGAATGAAAAAATGGCTTTTCATGTCATTCATGGCTTTGCTTTTACTAGTACTTGCAGCTTGTGGTGGCGACAAAAAAGAACAAGCTTCTGCACCAGCAGCTGAGGGAGATGGTGGCTACACCAAAGAAAAACCTCTTGTTATTAAATTCTCGCATGTAACTTCAATTGATAGTGTTAAAGGTAAAGCAGCCGAGGCATTTGCAAAATTAGTAGAGGAAAAAACAGAGGGTAAAGTGAAAGTTGAGGTTTATCCATCCTCGCAACTTTATGGAGATAACGATGAATTAGATGCCTTAGTATCAGGAAATGTGCATATGATTGCTCCTTCTGTAACGAAAATGGTAAAAATCGACCCTCGCTGGCAATACGTTGATATGCCATATCTTTTTGAAAATCAAGAGCATGCTCGTAAGTTCTTTAATTCAGATGTTGCAAAATTAATTTTAGAATCTGAACAACTAGCAGCTAACGACATTAAAGGTCTCGTGTTCTGGGAAAATGGCTTTAAACACTTTTCCAATAACAAACACCCACTTGTGACAGTGGACGATTTTAAAGGACTAAAATTCAGAGCACAAGCAGGTAAAGTTTTAGAATCGCAGTTTAAGGCTTTAAATGCAGGTTCTGCGACAATTGCATTTGGTGAAACGTATGCTGCCTTACAACAAGGAACAGTAGATGGACAAGAAAACACATTTAATAACTTTGATACTCAAAAATATCAAGAAGTTCAAAAGTACTTCTCCGTATCTGAACATGGTCGTCTAGACTATGCCATCTTTGTAAACAAAACATTTTGGGAAAAAATACCTTCAGAGCTATTGACAGCAGTTGAAGAATCATTAAATGAGGCAACAACGTTAGCTTGGGATTTAGCTGCGGAAGAAAACGAAAAATCATTCGAAAACATTAAAAATTCTGGCATCGAAGTCATTGAGCTATCAGATGCTGAAAAAGAAGCCATCAAAAAACAACTGGAACCAGTTTATGAAGAGTTTACTGATGTTATCACAGAAGAACTCATTAATGGTATTCGTGATTTAAAATAAACAGAGTTCTTAAAAAACTTACTATTCCAACAATTAGTTGATGTAAGGAATAGAAAATCGTAACAACTTCTAGGGTATTCTTTGTTAGGAAGTTGCACTGTAGTAGATGATTTATCGTCAATATCAATAATTTTATTAGTATATCGCTTACTTAAAAACGGGTGCTAAGAAGCTCACTTCAAACTGCAACATTTACAGTGGGAATAAAAGCATCCGTTTTTAACTTTAAATAAAGGAGGCAAAAACATGAAGGCCGTTTATAAAATATGGGGCTACTTAGAAGAAATTCTTGCAGGAATTTTTTTCGTAGCAGGTGTTGTACTCATTTTTTATGGGGTTATTATGCGCTACATATTCAATGAACCACAAGCATGGGTAGAGGAATTAGCACGCTATTCTATAATTTGGGGTACATTTTTGGGGTTTGGCTTAGCTCTTCGCCACAATCAGCATATACAGGTGGATATTCTATATGACAAGTTAAAGCCATCGAAAAAACGTCTATTAGATTTAGTAGCAACAGGCTTGAGCATCGCCTTTTGCTTAATTTACACGTACTATGGTTTTGTTTTAGTGGAAAATCGCTATACATCTGGTATGGTTTCACTTGATATCGGGATTCCAATGTGGATTGTATATTTAGTCCTACCTCTTTCAGGTATTTTATTTTTACTAAGATTCGTAGAACGATTAGTTAATATTCTACGAGGAAAGGATGAAGAATATGCTAATCCTCTTACTTAGTTTCTTTTTGCTATTATTTCTACGAGTACCTGTTGCTATTAGCTTAGCACTATCAACAATTCTAGTGTTCTTCCAAATAGATTTTAATATGAATATGATTCCACAGCGCATTTTTACTGCATTAGATTCCTTCCCTATGATGGCCATCCCAGGATTCGTGCTAGCTGGCGTATTAATGGCGCGCGGTGGGATATCAAAATATTTAATTGAAGCTTTACGTGCATGGATTGGTCACCTGCCAGGTGGTCTTGCAGTTGTTACAATTGTTGCCTGTGCTATTTTTGCCGCTATTTCAGGCTCTTCACCTGCCACAGCAGCAGCAATTGGCTCTATTATGATCCCTGCAATGATTTCAGCAGGCTATAAAAAACGTTATTCGATGGGACTTGTTGCAGCAGGTGGTACATTAGGAATTTTAATTCCACCGAGTGTTCCATTAATTATTTATGGTATCACCTCGGAGCAATCAATTGGTGAATTATTTATGGCTGGGGTTCTTCCTGGATTAGCTTTAACAGGAATTTTAATTATTGCTGCCATCTTTTATGCGAAACGCAATGGATTTAATGGAGATCAACCAGCTTCTTGGGAAGAACGTGGGCGTAAATCTTTAAAAGCCATTTGGGGAGCATTTTTACCTTTTTTAATTTTAGGAACAATCTATTCAGGAGTTGTGACACCAACTGAATCAGCGGTGATTGCAGTTTTCTATGGCCTTATTGTATCCTTGTTTATCTATCGTGAAATGAAGCTAAAGGATTTCCGCGAAGTATTAGTAGAATCTATTAATATTACCGCTATGATTTTCTTAATAATAGGTGCCGCTTCGTTATTTGGGCTTTATTTAACAAATGCACAAGTACCACAACAAGTGGGCGCATGGATTGCTGAAAGCGATTTAAATAAGTGGATTTTTATGATCATTGTCAATATTTTGTTCTTTATTATGGGTATGTTCTTAGAAGCTGTCTCTATTATTTTAATCACTTTACCAATATTATTGCCAATTCTTGCACACTTCGATATCAATCTATTACACTTTGCCATTATTATGACGATTAATATGGAATTAGGTATGATCACACCACCAGTTGGATTGAATCTCTTTGTGGTAAGTGGGATAGCAAAAGAAAAACTTGGGGAAGTGGTAAAAGGCGTTATACCGTTTATCATTTTAATGATTATCTTCTTAGCACTTGTTGTCTTAATCCCACAACTTTCTCTCTGGTTACCAGAGCAAATGAAATAAGGCATTAAGATGTGTATAAATACAAAGGGTTATTCAATAAGAGATCGCTCTTTTTGGACAATTGTCATTAGTTTGGGCGGGGCTTCGGTTTTTGTCTTTGCTGCAATGTATTCTGTTCAGCCCCTGCTCCCCTTCTTTACAGAGCAATTTCATATTTCTGTATCCGTTGCAAGTCTATCCGTATCTATGACTACTCTATCAGTAATTGTTGGATTAATCGTGCTAGGTTTTTTATCAGATCGATATGGAAGAGTATTATTCATTCATTTATCCATAGTCTTTACCATCATACCATTTTTCTTCATGCCACTAACTGATTCTTTTTCTACTATTATTTTATTACGCTTTATTCAGGGCTTTGCTATTGCAGGTGTACCTGCAGCAGCACTTGCCTATCTTAGCGAAGAAATTGATCAACAATCAATGGGCTTTGCCACTGCATTGTATATTTCTTGTAATGCACTAGGCGGAACAATTGGTAGACTCATGATGGGGTATATCACTGAATATTTTTCATGGAAAATGGCTTTTGTTTCATTAGCCATTATGGGGTGCATCGTTATGGTAATTGTCTGGTGGATGCTACCTAAATCCAAAAATTTTTCGGTACAACAGCGTACGATTCAACAAGATTTACAAGGCTTTTGTTTCCATTTGAAAAATCCTCAATTATTAATACTTTTTGGATTAGGAGTTATTTTACAATTATCCTTTACTGGGGTTTGGTCATTTATTCCCTATTACTTAACAGCGCCTCCTTTTCTATTATCTTTACAAAGCATTTCTTTTATTTTTTTAGCCTATGGTTTAGGTATTATTGGTTCGCCTATTGCTAATGCACTTGCAGGAAAAGTTGGATTAAATACCATTCGAACATTTGGTGTTTGTTTATTAACTGTGGGAATACTTTTTACATTAAGCAAGTCACTTTTCATTATTGTAATTGGACTTTGTCTAGCATGTTTAGGTTTTTTTACTGCTCATGCATTAACTTCTTCATTGGTAAGTCGGCTAGCTCTTTCTCAAAAAGGAAGTGCCTCTAGTCTATATCTGGTCGCTTATTACCTTGGGGTGGCCTCTGGAAGCACAATATTAAGCCCTGTTTGGTCATTATTTCAATGGCATGGTATCGTAATCATTACTGCTTTTCTGCCAATAACATACCTATTTATTTTAAATTCGCTACAGAAACAGCAAAAAAGAGATGTACTCAAAAAATGAGCATCTCTTTTTTTGCTAATTCATTGTTTTTTTACAAGGACAATTGCTTTCATTTCTTTATAATATATGCACAGCAAAATTCCTACTAAAATTAATAAAAAGCCATATAATTGAACACTTGTAGGGAATTGTTTTAAAAATACCGCACTCAATAGCATGGCTATAGCTGGCTCAAAGTTTAACAACAGTGACGCATTTGTTGAGCCGACCTCCTTCATTTTTTGATTCCATATTAAATTGCTTACCCCGTGGATAATAATCGCTGATAAAATGAGCAAAAACCAGTAGGGCATTGCAACTTGCCAATTCGTCTGTGGCAAAATAGTAAATGAAAACGGCACGAGCACCAGTAAACCTATTAAATTTGTATAGAACGTAATCGACTGGGCTGACATTTTCTGACTAAGATGATTGACAATAATGAGGAACAAAGCAAAGCTTAGCATTGTAATTAAGCTCAACACTTCACCCACACCGATTGAAATGATGATAAGTGCCCCTTTGGTAATGATGAGGCCAACACCAACAAATGAAAGTATCGCACCTAGCCAAAATATGCCGTTCCGTGATTCATGATAGATCATTTTATTCAGTAGAGATGTAACAATCGGTGCACAGGCTAATATTAAAGCGGCAGTGATAGGAGAAGTGTGCTGGAGACTAGCATAAAAGCTATAGTGATTAATGGAAACGCCTAGTATTCCTGCAAGGATCAATAACAATAAATCATTTCTTGTAAATGTTGTTCGGAAAATTATTTTCCAACTAATACTTCCTAAAAACAGAACAATGACAATCAATCTAAAAATGGAGACTGTTAAAGGATCCCAATGGTCAATTAAAATAGAGCCAATAATGAAGTTACTAGCCCAAAAAAATACACAGCTAAATAAAATCATATAGATTGTTAGTTGTTTCATATTTTATCACACCCGCAAATAAAGAGATTTCTACATAAGTAATGGCAAATCTACTTTCCTTTATTCATCTTTTCTATTAAAACATAAGTATAGCAAACTAGAAGATTTCTAGTTTGCTATGTTATCTAAATAAGGGGGATTTAGATTTATACTTTGTTGATAAACTTACCTTTTGACATAACCACTCGGTTGGATGGTTTACGTGCAATAACTTCAGCGCTTGAAACTGCGTCAAAGAATACAAAACTTGCTTCATCTTTCACATTAGGCCAAGCCTTTTGACCATTTGCATCCAATGGTGTGATACCATTTGTAATATATTTTAATGTTTGTCGAATCGAACGTTCGTCAAGTTTACGAGAAATGTCTGCAAAAGTAGTCGCTTTTTCTAAAATATCTCCTGAGCCATTAGGACTCCAAGAATCATAAAAGCCGTCACAACCAAAGTGGACATCCACGCCGCGCTCTGCTAGTAATTCAATTGGTGGAATTAATCGTCGCAAATCAAATGGCACCGTTGACATTATTTTTACTTGTTGTTGTGCTAAACGATCTGCAATTTTATGCTGCTCCATGACTGATACATCACCAAGTGAAAAGGCATGACTTATCGCCGTTCTCCCCTGATATTTGGCATCCTCCACGATATCTATCCATTTATCGATTGTGTAATACCCAACATGGCCACCATCATGTAAATGAATATCGACATCAACATTAAATTCCTGTGCAATATCCATCACTTCATAAAGAGAAGGCTCAATCGAGTTATCGATGCCAGCTGGATCTAGGCCGCCAATCATCGTCGCTCCATTGCGTAAAGCTTCACGCAATAATTTAGGGACATCATCTCTTAATAGACCATGCTGTGGAAAGGCAATGACTTCGGATGTCACGACATCTTTATAATCGTCCAATGCCGCTAGTACACCTTCTAAATTTTTTAATCCAATGTATGGATCAATATTGACATGTGTACGAATATGATTCGCACCATTCTTAAGGATTTTTTCAATCATTGCAGTCGCACGTTGTTTACCTGTTGTAGCAAGAACGGATAGCTCTTGTGCTTCACGATCAAGTCGTTCCTTTAAATTCTTTACGGGCACACAAGCCTTCCAAGGTAAAGATAAGTAAGTTTTATCTAAATGATTATGCATTTCCTTAAAGGCAGGTAATAGCAGCTTCCCTTTCATATCTGTGACTTCGCTTGGAGACTCGATTGCGTCTGTTGCGGGTACAATTTGCGAAATGAAGCCATCTGTAATTTCAAGGTGAAAAAGCTCCACTTTCGTTCCAACTGTATCATTTTCCTTTAGATATTCTCCTGTTTCAAGTAGAACATTTGTCAGCCAGTGCTTCATCTGAATTCTCCTTTCAACTCTCCTACATCCTGTTGGTGTATCATTTTACCTCGTGAAATGACGGTAGTAATTGGACATCTTCTTGCTATCACATGGGCAGTGCTCACACCATCCACTAACAGCATATTAGCTTTATCACCAACTTGAGGCCAAACCCGTTCTCCAGCATCATTCAATGGTGTGATACCACCAGAAGCGTATTTCCAAGCTCGACTTAATGAATATTCATCAATAAAGCGGAATCTCTCCGCCATGACATTTAATTTCATAATCGTATTACCAGTACCATATGGTGACCAATGATCTGTTAAGCTATCATGTCCTACAGATACCTTGACACCATTGTTATAAAGATAAGGAATTGGTATCGTCGAACGATTCAAATCGATTGGGACAGTTGTCGTAACATCCATTTGTACCTCAGCCATCGCTTGAACTAAATTTTCTAAGCGTGACTGTTCTAAATCAGCAAGTGCCATCGCATGGCTAATTGTGACTTGTCCTTCTTTTTTCGCTTGTTTCGTTAACTCAATCAGCTTATAAAATTCAAATTCGCCTAGTGTGTTCGCCGTGTGAATATGAATATCTATCCCTGCATTATAGTCTTGGGCAATACCTATCGTTGTTTGCAATGACTTTTCGATATTGCGATCTACAATGGATGGGTCAACGCCACCAACAAGCGTTGCTCCCATTACCATTGCCTCACGGAGCAGTCCCTCTACATTGGAGCGTAATAAGCCATGCTGTGGGAAGGCCACAATATCATAGGTAATTTGATCTCGATAGTTTGCTAAAACCTCTTTTGTCATTTCAATATGCTTTGTCCCAATTTGTGGGTCGACATTACAATGGGAACGAATATGTGTATGCCCTTGTGAAATGAGCCACTTCACCATTTCCTCAGCTCGATAAGCAGCTGTCGGCAATTGTTTAGGTAGTAGTGTTCTTTCTTCTTCAATGCGTGTTAAAATCCCTTTAGTAATGGGCCTTGGTGCCTGCCATTCTCCGCCGAAATAAGTTTTATCGATATGAATATGCATCTCTCGGAATGAAGGGACTAATAGTTGCTGTTGTGCATCTATTACTTCTACATCTCCATCAGCCACTATATCCTTATCTACTTGTTGAACATACCCATCCTCAATTAGAACATCATAAATACCTGTACGAGTAGCAACAATGTGTTCATTTTCGCGCTCATATGCTTCTTCTAATCTCACATTTTTCAGCAATAGTTTACTCATAGTTTCCTCCCAATTGGTATTTTTTCGTCTATCACCAAATTTTGACTACTCTACAATTTCAACGCCACTGATCATCGTGTAGTTAGATGCATCTAACCAGAAACCTTTTACAGCATTGCTGTAAACTGCTAAATGCTCATAGTTACGCACTGGAATATACACAGCTTCGTCTAACTCGATTTGCATTGCTTTTTTGTAGATTTCATTACGTGCCTCTTGGTTTGCTTCAGAACGCCCTTGCTCAATTAGCTTGTCTACTTCTGGATTTGAATAGTAGAAATGGTTTCCTGGAGGCCCCATAGATGCAGTGTGGAATAGATTGTATTGGTTATAATCAGCATCACCCGTTGCATTACCCCAACCACTAATAAAGATTTGATGCTGCTCTTTCGTAATTTCAGAAATAAATGCACCATACTCCATTACTTGAATATCAACATCTAATCCGATTCCTTTTAATTGAGATTGAATAACCTCCGCCATGTTGATACGCTCTTTACGGTCACTTGTCAGTAATTTAACTTTTGTTCCCTCTTGAACGCCAGCTTCTTTTAACAATTCTTTAGCCTTCACTACATCATAGTCATACGGTTTCGTTTCACTAGAATATCCAATAATTTTTGGACTCATTGCAGAATTGGCAAGTGTTCCTACATTATCATAAATACCGCTAATAATTGCTTCACGGTCAACAGCATAGCTAATAGCTTGACGTACTTTTACATCAGATAATAACGTATCTTTCACGTTGAATCCGATAAATTCTACTGCTAGTCCTTCTGCACGGAATAAATTCATCGTTGAAGAATTTTCAATACGATCAATCTCTGTTACAGGTACTTGTTCAGCAATATGTGCTTCTCCACTTTCAATCATTGCTAGACGAGTAGAATCCTCTGGTACAACTTTAAATGTTACTTTATCTACTTTCGGTACAGTCCCCCAATAATCTTTATTCGAAATTAAAGTGATTTCTTGACCAGATTTCCAAGTTTCAAATACAAATGGACCTGTCCCTACTGGATGAGTTGCTAATTCGTCCGCTGCTTCAGCAATCGCTTTCGGGCTCATCATGCTACCCTCTTGACTGGCTAAAATAGATAGAAGCGGAGCATATGGTTCTTTTAATTTCAACGTTACAACATATTCATCATCTACCACTACTTCACTAATCATAGATAATTTATCACGTTGTGGTGATCCAGTTGCAGGATCTAGAATTCGGTCAAATGTCGCTTTTACAGCCTCTGCATTAAAATCTGCTCCATCATGGAATTTAATGCCTTCATTTAATGTAAATGTCCAAGTGACTTCATCTTTTTGCTCCCACTCTTTTGCAAGTAATGGAACAATTTTACGATCTCTATCAAAAGCGACAAGTGTTTCATATACCTTGCCATGAATAATATTTGCTGATGGAATATCTGTAATAAAGTGAGGATCAAGACTTGTCGCATCTGCTGCTCTTAGAACAACTAATTCTCCTCCTACGCTTTTTGATCCCTCTTTGGAACCTTCTGTACTATTATTGCTAGCAGTAGAGCAGGCTTGCAGAATAAGTACAGTTATTAGTGCCATGAATAAAAACAACTTCATTTTCTTCATCAACATTTCCTCCTTGTGTGATTTGTTCCTTACATTTCGAATTATAAAGAAATAAAATTCACTTGTTTTTTAAAATTTTTACGTGTTTTTTAAATTTTCTGACTAATAAGCCATAAAATATTTACATTCTTTACGCTTTTCACTAAATTGAAATCAACTCAAATAGAAAAGGAGTATTCGATATGAATAAAGTAACAACTACTATTGATCATTCTGTTTTAGTGAATGCACGCAAGGCATCTAGAAAAAAGAATCTTGTTTCTTTCCTAAACAAAATCAAAAAGAATAAAGCAGCTGTCGTAGGAGGCATCATCATTCTTCTATATATATTGATGTTTCTTATCGGGCCCATTTTAGCCCCTTACGATCCCTACGACGTACAATTAGATCAAAAATTACAAGGACCAAGCGTTGAACATCTAATGGGAACGGATGACAAAGGGCGAGATATTTTAAGTCGAATTTTATATGGATCCCGTTTATCAATTGGTGTTGGTATTTCAGCTGTTTTATTCGGTGGTACAATCGGCACTTTCTTAGGTCTTGTTGCTGGCTATTATGGCAGATGGGTTGATTCTATTATTAGTCGAATTTTAGATATCATGCTTGCCTTCCCTGGTATTTTGCTAGCTTTAGCGATTGTCAGTGCATTGGGACCAAGCCTTATCAATGTCACAATTGCTGTTGGGTTTTTCTCTATTCCCATGTTTGCTCGTATAGTACGTGGTTCAACAATGGAAGTTAAAAAATTAGAATATATCGATGCTGTCAAAACACTTGGAGCGAAAGATATGACGATTTTAATTAAGCATATTTTTCCAAATATTTTATCACCTATTATTGTACAAGCATCAATGCGCTTAGCAACCGCTATTCTATCTGCAGCAGGTCTATCATTCTTAGGTTTAGGTGCTCAGCCACCATCTCCTGAATGGGGTGCCATGCTTTCTAACGGACGAGATTTCCTATTTACTGCTCCTTATATGGCGCTATTCCCAGGTATTATGATTTCTATACTGGTATTAGGCTTTAACTTATTTGGTGACGGTTTACGCGATGCACTCGATCCAAGAATGAAAAATTAAAGGAGAGAAGACACATGACATTATTTATCTTAAAACGACTAGCTCAAATTATTCCTGTGACACTTGGTGTAACGCTTGTTGTTTTTCTAATTATGCAGATGATTCCTGGAGACCCAGCGATTATTTTAGCAGGAGAAGGAGCTTCTCAAGAAACAGTGGCAGAATTACGTGAAAATTTAGGACTCAATAAACCATTAGCAGTTCAATATACAGACTATATTAAAAATCTTCTACAAGGAGATATGGGTAACTCTTTAAAAAATAATCAACCAGTATTCGAGGAAATTATCTCCCGATTACCAATTACAATAGAGCTAGCCTTTTATAGTATTTTAATCACAATTGTTCTAGGGCTTATTGCGGGTATTATCTCCGCTATCCGTCCTTATTCATTGATGGATGTAGGATTAATGGTTGTCGCTTTATTAGGGATTTCCCTTCCAAGCTTCTGGTTAGGAATTTTATTAATGTATGTATTCTCTGTACAGTTACACTGGCTTCCTGTAGCAGGCTGGGATAGTGCCAAACATATTATTCTACCAGCTGTCACACTTGGTGCTGGTGGAGCTGCCATCGTCGCTCGTATGACTCGCTCTAGTATGTTAGAGGTTGTAAACCAAGACTATATACGAACAGCGAAAGCAAAAGGCTTAAAAGGATACATCATCATTTTAAAGCACGCATTACGCAATGCCTTGATTCCAGTTATTACAGTAGTAGGCTTACAGTTTGGTAGTTTACTTGGCGGAACAGTTTTAGTTGAATCTGTTTTCGCTGTAAACGGATTAGGACGAATGATTGTAGATGCCATTCGAACACGTGATATACCAGTCGTACAAGGTGGCGTTCTTGTTGCCTCATTAATATTTGTTTTCATTAATCTTTTTGTAGACATATTGTACCGATTCTTTAATAAACGGATGGATTTAAACTAAGGAGGGGAAAAACGGATGAAACAAGAAACCGTGTTGGAAGTAAAAAATTTACAAACCTATTTTTATTCGAGTGAAGGGGTTGCCAAAGCTGTAGATGGGGTATCCTTTACGCTTCAAAAAGGGGAAACACTGGGCATTGTTGGTGAATCTGGTTGTGGGAAATCCATGACTTCCCTGTCATTACTTCGTTTAGTACCATCGCCTCCTGGTAAAATCATTAATGGCGAAATTTTATTAAATAATACAGACATTTTGAAGCTCTCAGATGAAGAGCTACGTAAAATTCGAGGCAATAAAATCTCGATGATTTTCCAAGAGCCTATGACAAGCTTAAATCCTGTGTTATCCGTTGGAGAGCAAATAGCTGAATCCATTCGATTGCACCAAGGCTTATCACGTAAAGAAGCATGGCAAAAGGCTGTCGATATGATTCGCCTAGTTGGAATTCCTGCACCCGAAAAAAGAGCGAAGCAGGAGCCTTATCAGTTAAGTGGTGGGATGCGACAGCGCATTATGATTGCCATGGCACTAGCGTGTACACCAGATGTGTTAATTGCTGACGAACCGACGACTGCTCTAGATGTAACCATTCAAGCTCAAATTATTGATATTATTCAAAACCTGCAAAAACAACTAGGCATGAGCATTATCTTCATTACCCATGACCTTGGTGTTGTAGCAGAAATCTGCGATAAGATTGCTGTTATGTATGCGGGGCAGGTTGTAGAAGAAGGCACAACAGAAAGTCTTTTTGAAAAACCGCTACACCCTTATACAAATGGATTAATTCAATCATTACCGAAGCTATATGAAGACCAAGAAGAATTATCTACTATTCACGGAACTGTCCCAAGTCCCTATAATTATCCAATTGGCTGCCGTTATGCAGAACGTTGCCCTTTTGCTACGGATTTATGTCGTGAACAACAGCCTGAGCTTTTGACTGTTGAGCAAGGTAAAAAGGTAAGATGCTGGATGTACAGTAATGAATGGCAAGGAGACACACTTATGAAGGAGCTGACAGTATGACAACAGCGCAACACACACAACCACTATTACAAGTAAATGATTTAAAGCAGCATTTTTTCTTAAAAAAAGAAAAGCTCTTCGGTCCACAGCAGGTTGTAAAAGCTGTGGATGGGGTATCTTTCGACATCATGCCTGGTGAGACCCTCAGTATTGTTGGAGAATCTGGCTGCGGAAAATCAACAACTGGTCGTTCTATTTTAAGATTAGATGAGCCTACTGCTGGAGAGGTATTGTTATTCGGTAAAAATTTAGTGAATATGAACAAAAAAGAGCTTCGTGCGGCACGCAAGGACATTCAAATTATTTTCCAAGATCCCTATGCTTCCCTTAACCCACGAAGAACGATTCGTAAAATGTTAACAGAGGCCATGTCTATTCAAAAAATTGTACCACCTGAGCAACAAGAAGCACGCATGATTGAATTAATGTCCCTTGTAGGGTTACGTCCTGAATACTTAGAGCGTTATCCACATGAATTTTCTGGTGGTCAGCGTCAGCGTATTGGTATTGCCAGAGCCCTTGCTGTTAATCCTAAAATTATTATTTGTGATGAGTCTGTTTCTGCCCTAGACGTTTCCATTCAAGCTCAAATACTAAATTTACTAAAACAACTACAAAGAGATTTAGATTTAACCTTTTTATTTATCTCACACGATTTAAGTGTTGTTCGACATATTTCAGACCGTATTATGGTGATGTATCTTGGAAAGGTCGTAGAAATTGCTGATAAGCATTCCCTTTTTACTCAGCCACATCATCCTTATACAAAAGCACTGTTTTCTTCTATACCTGTCATTGATAAGCAGCATCGAAAGGAGCGTATTATTTTAAAAGGTGACTTACCATCACCTCTTAGCCCCCCTACTGGCTGTAGCTTTCACACACGTTGCCCATTCGCAACAGATAAATGTAAAGCAGAAGTACCAGCACTACGAGCCATCACTGCAACACATAAGGTAGCTTGCCATTTCGCAGAAAATTTAGTTTAATGTATCTTACACTTATAAATTAAACGGAGAGGTCATTATGTTACAACCAGAAACCTTCAACATATATATTCTCCTATGTGTAATTGCTCCAATTATTGGAGCTTTTCTGCTTACTTTTATATTTATTTTCGAAAAGCAAATCGATAGCCTTGAGGAGGAAAAAAGAAATTTAGAGCTTGAGCAGGATTTACAAAGAGCAAATATTCTTCAGTTGAATCAGCAAATACAGCCACATTTCTTTTTTAATGCATTAAATTCATTATTAAGCCTAGCTCGCATCAATCGGAAGGAAGATTTAGTTGCGGGCATGGAGGCTTTGGCAACATTTTTTAAATTTAAATACAATAATCATGAGGTGTTAATTGCGTTAAAGAACGAGATACAATTTGTCGATAGTTATTTAAATATTCAACAATTGCGATTTGGCCATCGTTTGACTGTAAATAAATATGTTGATGATAAAGCACTATCCGTCCAAATACCACCTTTTATTCTGCAGACCATTATTGAAAATGCATATAAACATAGCTTTGAAAAACATATAGGACCTGCAGAGCTATCCATTATAATCAAAAAAATGGATAATAGCTTATTAATTGAAATTAAAAATACACAGCCATTAGAAAAAATAGAAATGACTACTGAACAGGTAGTAGACGAACTGCAGCAAGGTTATGGTCTCGAAAATATTAGAAAACGGCTTGAGCTTATCTATGGGCTAGAAAATATTTTATTCTCGATACAAAACAATGAACAGCATTACACCGTTACAATCCATGTTCCTGCTTAGGCATTCTATCAACTGGAAGGAGAAAGGAGAATCTCACCATGAATATTTTAATCGCAGATGATGAGCCATTAGAGCTTGAGCAAATGATTTATTTATTAAAGCCACATTTTCCAAATTGGACCTTCCATACTGCCCAAGATGCCTCACAAGCTCTGCAATTAGCTAAAAAGCACCGTATGACTATCGCCTTTTTGGATATTCAAATGCCTGGGAAAGATGGAATCACGTTGAGCAAGGAATTAAAAGCGCTTTATGAGGTAGACATCATCATGGTAACAGCTTATCAAACGTTTGAATATGCCCAACAAGCATTGCGGATCGGAGTAAAGGATTATCTTACAAAACCAGTCATTGCAAGTGAATTAGATGCGATTGTGGAGAAATATAAGGTGTGGAGTTCTAACCATGATGCGATCCAAAGCGCACTTTCCTATATTCATGAAAACTATTATGAAAAACTGAGTCTCAATATTATTGCTGAAAAAATTCATTTGAATCCTAGCTATTTAAGTAGGAAATTTTTGGAGGAGCAGTCTATTGGCATTAATGAATATATTAATAATTATCGCCTAGAAATGGCTGTAAAGAAAATCAATGAAAATCTAGACACAAGTATGTCTGCGATTGCTGAGAGCTGTGGTTTTAATAGTCAGCACTATTTTAGTGTTGCGTTTAAGAAAAAATATAATCAATCACCACGTCAATATAAATCCTCTAAAATGAGTAAAGGTCTTTAGATAGTATGTTAAGGAAGTTTTCATTGCTTGTTCCATTTGGAAGTTTAAGCACAGCAGCAGGAGTCATTATTCTTTTAGCGAGATGGATTAATGGTAATTTATTATTGTCCTCTCCTTCAGCCCTTATTTCTTTTGGTTTTATGGCGGGCATTTGTTATACATTAGCAACAGCTATTTCGTTTATCATACTTGGCTCATTGTTGAATAAGAGCGATTACACAAAAAATCAGCATACACAAAGTTTTTTGCTCTTTACCATACAGCGTAAATTGTCTGGTATGAATTTAAAGGTTATACGTCTATTTTACCTGCTAACAGGTATTGAACTTTGGCTTATTCAATTAATAAGCATTAGTGTATTGTCTGAAATTATGTTAAATATTCCAGTACCTATTACACTTTTTTTCTTTTTAATCGGCATCTTACTTCTTGACCGCATCATGTCAGTGAAAAGTATACTATGGTTGGAAATTTTATTTATTATTGCTCTTTTTTCATTACTTATTTTTATCCCTATTTATTACTTTGTATTAAATGGGGCAAGCACCGTATATGAGGGTATTCGCTTATATCACCCTTATTTATTTTATTTTAAAAATAGCGAAATTCTGCTGTTCTATGTCATTATTCAACTAGCTGTTTTAGGACAAGTATTTTTTGATAAATCAACATGGTATTTAATTGCCTTTATAAAACCTAAAAAAGTACGTCGCAGTCTGTTTTCCTCAGGTGTAATTTTAGCGTTATTAACGCTATCATTTACTGCGATTTTAATGATTGCCCTATACAGCGGATCATTTGGCCAATTCCAAGTACTGATTTTTACGTTTTTATATGAAGTGCAACCAGGCTTTCTTACATTTGCTTTTCTCGTCATTGTCCTATTAGCCATTGTCACAACCTTGCTTGTGGACATGCGGGCAACGAAACGTTTTTTTGTGACCAAAAGACCCTATTATTTCTATTTGATTGGCCTAATGATTATCTTATTCACCTGTTTCTTATCTATCGATTTAACGATTTTAGGTGTTATTTATTCTTTTGCCTTCCTGCACATTACCATGCTACCGTTTGTGTTAATCCTTTTATTTACGAATCGTCATGTTCATAAGCATAGTTGGCTTGTCATCCTGCTTTCCATCATTATTGGAATTGGTGTTGGTTTAAGCTTTAATACGCTTTACGGATTAGCTGCAAGCTTTATGATCTCAAGTATTTATCAATTAATGCTTCAGACTGAAACGATAGAAAAAAATACCTGAACTCGAGATTATTCGGGTTCAGGTTTATACTTTATTTAACTGATATAAAATAAGAATAGAATTAGTGATAGCAAGCCAACAATGGCCGAACTAATGGAAACATAATGTCTTTTTTCCTCTCGACCATAGTAATAGTCAATAAAAATAGAGCTGAAAAGGCTGACAGCTAAATATCCTCCAATGATAACAGTAAATAAAATCCATCCTTTTATTATGATCACCATGAGCATCATGGTATTCAAAATTTTAATAGCCCAAACAGCACGTCTATGCCGACTATTGACATATTCCTTTGGTATGTTAAATTTTTTCCTCATTAGTTTATCGACAAGCATTTGGATAGCTATGAGAAAAACTAGCATAACGATTAAACCTGACATTCCCAATTTAGCATCTTCTTTGAGAGCAAGATCTAAATAAGCCTTTGCCAGCTCTTTATTATCTACTTTATAAAATGAATTGTTGTCATAATCAACAATTCCGATATCCTCCTCGTTTATGAACATTTTCAGCTTCATAACCTGCCCTTTTTCAAACTCTACCCAGACATCACGTTGTAATCTAAAAAAGGTACGCTCATTCATTTGTTTCATTGTAGCTTGCTGTAATAGTTGATGTAATAACTCTTTTTCTGAACTTTGCTCCATTACTCGTTGTCCAATGACCCACCCAGGTCTTCCAGCCTTAAAGATCTCCTCATCTGAATTATAAATCATTGTATATTTTTTTATTGATTGCTGCTGTGCTAACTGAACAATTGAAGCATGTTGCTTTTGCTCTATCTGCCCTAATGGACCGATTTCTATTATCAATAGAAACATGACAATCGTGCCTATGATGATCAAGGGATATGTCCAGCGTCTTGTTTTTTTTGTTTTCCGCACTTGCCGTAAAATATCCTCCTGTAAGGATTGTGTAAATCGTGGTGCTTCACCAAGTTCTTGATCCAATTTCTCTTTAAAAGTAGTCATCCATTAACACCTTCCACTCACTATTCACTAATTTTTCCTGTAACATTTTCCTTGCTCGATGCAATCTGGTTTTAACTGTATTTTCTGCACATGTAAGAATATCTGCAATTTCTCTAACCTTTAATTCCTGATAATAATAAAGAATGACGACTTCTCTATAAGTAATAGGCAACTCAAATAAAGCATTTGTTAAGGTTGACCGTTCATGCTGTGCTAATAGCAGCGTTTCTGGTGTTCGTTTACTTGCACCAATATGCAATTTTTCAAAAAGTTGATGGCGTTTATTTTTCCAGCTTCGTAAATAATCATGACTTTTATGTACAGTTATTTTAACTAAATAGGTCTTTAGAGATGCTCTATGTTCAAAGCGATCCCGCTGCCGATAATAAGAAAAAAAGACATCCTGGACTATTTCTTCTGCCATCGCCCAATCCTTTACATAAAGATAAGCCACACGTAAGCAATATTCTCCGTGTTCTTTCATAATGGCCACTAAATGCTCACTCATCCAAACACCTCCTATAAACATTCACCCTATAGTCGTAATCCGAACTTAGTTGGTTTCAAAAAAATCGAAAAAGTTTCGTTAACATGAGAGTCATAAAAAGAAAAAATCCTCACACAATAAGAGGGTATTTTTTATGAAATATCCTACATTTTTTAGACTGAATTTATTTGTATGCTGTGTTGCATACTTTTTTTCTATTATCTATTGAATACCTAGCGAAAAAACTGTTATAGTGAGATTGTTTGTCTGACGTCTGACTAATTAAGATCTTTAGCTGTTCTTCTGAAATTGGAACATCAGGACAAAATATCACAGATACTTATGGAGGAACTTATGAGATACTTAATATCCTTTTGTGGATTGTTACTTGTTTTTGCCTTAGCTTTATTAATGAGTAAAAACAAAAAAGAAATAAAATATAAATATATAGTGATTATGTTGATCATCCAATTTTTATTGGCAGCTTTACTACTCAATACAACGGTTGGCTATGTGCTAATTAAAGGAATCACCAAAGTATTTGATCACTTATTGTCCTATGCAAATGCGGGTATATCATTTGTTTTTGGAGGCTTAGCAAATGAAGGAGAATCACCCTTCTTTTTAGCTGTTTTATTACCGATCGTCTTTATATCTGTTCTGATTGGGATCTTGCAGCATTTTAAAATACTTCCTTTTTTAATGAAATGGGTAGGTTTATTTTTAAGTAAAGTAAGTGGCATGGGGAAATTGGAATCCTATAATGCTGTTGCTTCTGCTATGGTTGGCCAATCTGAAGTATTCATCACTGTTAAAAAGCAATTAGATAAGATTGCACCACAACGTATGTATACGTTATGCGCTTCTGCTATGTCGACTGTTTCGATGTCAGTAGTTGGTGCTTATATGACGATGATTGAGCCAAAGTATGTCGTAACGGCCATTGTATTAAACCTGTTTGGCGGATTTATTATTGTTTCTATCATTAATCCATATACTGTGGATGAAAAAGAAGATATCTTAACGATTGAAGATGAACAGAAGCAAGCGTTCTTTCAAATGATTGGCGAATATATTATGGATGGCTTTAAAGTAGCCATCATTGTTGGAGCAATGCTTATTGGTTTCGTTGCATTAATGGATTTAATCAATTCATTATTCGATATGATTATTGGTATATCCTTCCAAGAAATATTAGGCTATATCTTTGCGCCAATCGCTTTCCTAATGGGTATTCCATGGGCAGATGCTGTGGCTGCTGGCGGTATTATGGCAACTAAATTAGTAACGAATGAATTCGTTGCCATGATTAACCTTGGCGACGTCTCAGCGTCCATGAGTGAACGTACACTAGGCATTATTTCTGTATTCCTTGTATCCTTTGCCAACTTTTCATCCATCGGTATTATTTCGGGAGCTGTAAAAGGTTTGAATGAAAGACAAGGTAATGTCGTTGCCCGCTTTGGCTTAAAGTTGTTGTACGGTGCTACACTCGTAAGTATCCTAACAGCTATTATTGTGGGATTGATTATTTAAATTGTATTGAACTGCACTCAGTTAGATGGGTGCAGTCCTTATTTTATCGCTTATATAACGCCAAATTAAAAAATGTACATTACTAAAATTGAATTTAGTAATGTACATTTTTACTTTATAGCTCTTTATTTGACGACAATATTGACAAGTTTGCCTGGAATAACGATGATTTTCACTAAGCTCTTTCCTGCCATATATTCTTGAACCTTTTCATCAGCAAGTGCTACTTTTTCGATGTCCTCTTTTGACGCATCTTTTGCTACAACAATCTTCGCACGTACTTTACCAGCAACCTGTACAGCAATTTCTACTTCATCATCCACAAGCTTTGCTTCATCATAGGTTGGCCATTGCTCGTAAGAAAGTGTTGAATTGTGACCTAATAGTTGCCATAGTTCTTCTGCAATATGCGGAGCGATTGGTGCTAGCATTTTCACAAAGCCTTCAGCATAAGCCGTTGGAATCACATCAGCTTTATAGCAATCATTAATAAAGACCATCATTTGTGAAATAGCTGTGTTAAAGCGGATGCCTTCATAATCCTCTGTCACTTTTTTCACTGTTTGGTGGTATGATTTTTCAAGTGATTGATCGTTAGACACTTGGATTTTTGCTGAAATTGTGCCATCTTCTTCATTGACAAATAGACGCCAGATACGGTCTAAGAAGCGGCGTGCTCCATCTAAACCATTTGTAGACCATGCAACAGAAGCCTCAAGTGGGCCCATGAACATTTCATATAAACGTAATGTATCGGCACCATGTGACGTAATGATTTCATCTGGGTTGACAACATTACCCTTAGATTTAGACATTTTCTCGTTACCTTCACCTAGAATCATTCCCTGGTTAAATAATTTTTGGAATGGCTCTTTTGTATGAACAACGCCTAAATCATAGAGAACTTTATGCCAGAAGCGAGCGTATAGTAAATGCAATACAGCATGCTCCGCACCACCAATATAAATATCCACTGGTAACCAACGTTTTAGTAACTCTGGGTCTGCAATCGCCTCTGTATTTGTAGGGTCGATATAGCGTAGGAAGTACCAGCTCGAACCTGCCCACTGCGGCATTGTATTTGTTTCACGACGCCCTTTTTTACCTGTCTCTGGGTCGACAACATTTACCCATTCATCAATATTTGCTAATGGTGATTCACCAGTACCTGATGGACGGATATTATCTGTTTTTGGTAGCATTAATGGTAATTCTGATTCTGGAACTGGCGTTATCGTGCCATCTTCCCAATGAATCATTGGAATTGGTTCACCCCAATAACGCTGACGGGAGAATAACCAGTCACGTAGACGATAAGAAATTTTCTTCTCCCCTACACCTTTTTCCGCTAACCATTCAATGGCTTTCGCAATGCCATCTGCTTTATTTAAGCCATTCAGGAATTCAGAGTTAATATGTTGACCATCACCTGTAAATGCTTCTTTGCTAATGTCTCCACCTTCAAGGACAGGAACGATGTCTAAGCCAAATTCAGTTGCAAATTCATAGTCACGCTCATCATGTGCTGGCACCGCCATAATAGCACCTGTACCATAAGACACTAACACATAGTCAGCAATCCAAATTGGCACTTTTTTACCGTTAATCGGATTCACTGCATAAGCACCTGTAAATACGCCTGTTTTTTCTTTCGCTAAATCTGTACGCTCTAGGTCAGATTTCATTTTAACTTTCTCTAAATAAGCCTCAACAGCTTGGCGTTGGTCAGCTGTTGTAATTTGTTCCACTAATTTATGCTCTGGTGCAAGCACACAGTATGTAGCACCAAACAATGTATCAGGACGTGTTGTGAAAACTGTGAAGTTTTGATCTGAACCGTCAATGGCAAATGTCACTTCTGCCCCTTCTGAACGGCCAATCCAATTGCGTTGCATATCTTTAATAGATTCAGGCCAATCAACTTCTTCTAAGTCATCGATTAAACGGTCAGCATAGGCTGTAATTTTAAGCATCCACTGCTTCATTGGTCGGCGTTCTACTGGATGACCACCACGCTCTGATTTCCCATCAATTACTTCTTCGTTAGCTAATACCGTACCAAGTGCTGGACACCAGTTAACAGCTACTTCATCCACATAAGCTAAACCTTTCTTATAAAGCTGGATAAAAATCCATTGTGTCCATTTATAATACTCTGGATCAGTTGTGTTAATTTCGCGATCCCAATCATAGCTGAAGCCTAGCTCTTGAATTTGTCGTTTAAATGTCGCAATATTTTTAGCTGTAAATTCAGCTGGATCATTCCCTGTATCAAGTGCATATTGCTCAGCCGGTAAACCAAAAGCATCCCAGCCCATTGGATGAAGTACATTATAGCCTTGCATACGTTTAAAGCGTGATAGAATATCAGTTGCCGTATACCCCTCTGGATGGCCTACATGAAGTCCTGCGCCAGATGGATAAGGGAACATATCTAATGCATAAAATTTAGGCTTCGCTGTTTCATTTTCAGTTTTAAATGTTTTGTTATCAGCCCAATATTGCTGCCACTTTTTTTCAATTTGTTCATGATTAAAACTCATTTTTTTTCCTCCTTCGATTGATCGTGCTGCTCTCCATCATAATTGACAAAATATTTAAAAAATAAAAAAACTCGCCCCTTTCTTATAGAAGGGACGAGAGAATTTGTACTCCCGCGGTACCACCCAAATTAGTGATTACACTCGGCTCAAGCTTCCTTAACGCGGAAGAAACGACACACGTTGTTTCACGCGGGCAGACTCAGAAGGCGAGTTCAACTTGCATTCTTACTAGCTCCCACCAACCGCTAGCTCTCTAAAAAGAACCACAAATCTACTATTCCTCATCACAGTCTTTACATGATATTGCATTTATTCTAATGGAAAGTATTGAAAAGCACAAGCCTTTGTTTACAGCTTACCCATTACTGAACAATTAAATCCTTTTCTTCCTTAGACTTTGATAAATCCTGACATTCATGAAAAGCAAAGTGCTGACAACCAATACATTGATTGACGTTTAAATAATGGAAAGCTTTTGTAATCGCTTCTCCAGTATGCTGAAAAAAATGCTGCGCGCCTATTTTATCGTAAAGTCCATTGTGCTGCAGAGCATCCTTTACATCTCCTTGCACACCCGTTACCAAAATAGTACCGCCCTGTGCTGTATAATTTTCAATGATATTGCTAAAATATGCTTCTCCAGTAGAATCCATAAAGGGCACTTTCCCCATCCGTAATATCAAAACTCTTGGTTGCTGATGCAAAGTACTTTCAATCGTTTGTTCAAACATTTGTGCAGCACCAAAAAACAACGGCCCTTCAATTGTGTACATACTAATTTGCGGGCAATCATGCTGCTGATGCACTACATGTGGCTGTACCTTTTCACTTTTATTTGAATGATCTGGAAGTACTTTTGTAACAACAAGCTTTTCACTCATGCGTTTCGCAAATAATAGCACAGCCAGCACAAGCCCTACCTCAACTGCTAATGTAAGACTAGTGAATACCGTTAATAAAAAGGTAATCAATAATACTAGTGTGTCGCCTGATTTTAATTTTGCGATATGTGAAAAATGATGTCGTTCACTCATATTCCAGGCTACGACCATCAGTACCGGAGCCATGCTTGCTAACGGAATATGAGATGCATATGGAGCTAATAACAATAATGTGATTAAAACAAACACACCATGAATGATACCCGACATGGGAGATACTGCGCCTGTTTTGATATTGGTCGCTGTGCGTGCAATGGCGCCTGTTGCTGGAATACCACCGAATAAAGGCGTCACAATATTAGCAATCCCCTGACCAATTAACTCACGATTACTGTTATGCTTACTATTTGTCATTCCATCCGCCACAACTGCCGATAATAGAGACTCAATACCACCTAGCATTGCAATGACAAACGCGGGACCAATAAGTTGTTGTAATCGTTCGAGCGTGATGTTCGGTAAGGCGAAATGAGGTAATGTATTAGGAATCTGACCATAAGCGGTTGCAATAGTAGCAACTTGTCCTGAAAAGAAGAAAGTTGCCATCAGTGTAGAGACAATGATACCCGCTAATGCTCCAGGAACCTTTGGAAAAAACTTTGGTGTTATCATTATTGTCGCCAAGCATACGGCGGCAGTAAGAATACTATACGTATTTGTCGTACCAAGCTGCTTAATGATTTCCTGTATGTTGGCGATAAAATATTCATGTCTTTTAACATTTGTTAGGCCTAGAAAGTTAGCGATTTGACCTGTAAAAATAATCACAGCTATCCCTGCTGTAAAACCAACTGTTACAGGACGTGGAATAAACTTAATTAAAGTCCCTAACTTAAAAAAGCCCATGACACAAAGCAATACCCCTGCCATTAAACCCGCAAGTAATAAATCTTCATAACCATAGGTAAGTACAATCCCCAATAGAATTGGCACAAACGCCCCCGTAGGCCCTCCTATTTGATATTTAGAACCGCCAAAGAGAGAAATAAGAATACCTGCAATGCAAGCCGTATAAATCCCATATTCTGGTTTCACACCCGATGCTATGGCAAAGGACATGGCAAGCGGAATAGCAACGATTCCCACAATAATCCCTGACAATAAATCCTTCTTTACATGTTGAACTGAATATCCTTCAAAGCGTCCTGTAAACAGTGACTTCATAGATAAATCTTCCCTTCGAAATAATAAGCAAAGCCCAATTTGTCATCATCATTGATTTACTTATTCTCTTCGTCACCTTCATTACTTGTCATTTCCTCTAATCTCGAAATGGTATGAACCAAATGGTTATTAAAAATATCCTTTGCCACCCCAAGTAATGCACCAATCATTGGGTCACTTAAAGAATAATAAACTTTTTTGCCTTCCTTGACGCCATAAACAATATTTTTAGCACGCAATACACTTAATTGCTGAGAAACAGCAGAACCCTCTTTCTCTAAGCAATCTTGAATCTCATTGACACTTTTCTGTCCATCTACAAGGAGTTCAAGTATTCTAATGCGTAACGGATGTGCTAATGCTTTGAAAAAATCTGCTTTAAACTGTTGTAAGCCCTCTTCCATAAAAAACCCCTCCATATAACTACATATTCAAATATTTGAATATGTATGATTGTAATCCTGTCACAACATTTTTTCAATATCTACTATAAAAAAAAAAGAACAAAAACAAGTGCTTAACACTCGTTTTTGCTCTTTTCAGTGTATTAATCTGCTACTATTTTGTTCTTCTTTAAAGGATAATCGTATGTTAAACATGGAATAATCGCCAATAGTACGATGACCACCAATGTTAAAACGAGAGGAATCATGCCAAATTGATCTACCATAATACCACCAAATAGTGGACCAATCATCCGTCCTCCAGTAGCAGCACTATTGATAATCCCTTGATAGAATCCTTGACGACCTTTTGGTGCCAGTTGATTAGCAATCGTTGGTAATGCTGGCGTATAAAACATTTCGCCAAATGTTAAGACAAGCATCGCTGCTCCAAACATTTTAAAATCATTTGCAAAGGCAATAATACCAAAGGAAAGTGCGATCAGCGTTACACCAAATACTAACTGACGCTTTAAATTGTGTTCCCACCGCTTTACGAGCGGTGCAATGAGTGGTTGCCCAATGACAATTAGAAGACCGTTGATTGTCCAAAGTAGGCTGTATTGCTTTAATCCCAATCCTAAATCTTGTGTATAAGATGAAATGGTTGCACTCCATTGAGAATATGCTAGCCAGCATAAAACAGAGGATGCACTAATTATTAACAAAGCATAGAAAGGGGCCTTGTTTACGATTCGTTTACTTTCACTCAAGACATTTTTAGGTGCAATACTGCCCGCCTCCAAACGCTTAAATGTAAATAAGGCAATGAAAAAGAATAAAATATACATACCTAAATTTACTTTAAACACATAGTCAAATTGATAATCTGCCACTATACCTGCAAGGGCAGGACCTACGGCAACACCGACATTTTGTGCTAAATAGATAGTATTAAAAGCCTTACGTCCACCTTCGGGCCAGGCAGCTCCAGCTAAGGCAAACATACCCGGAAAAACAATGCCCCCACTAAAGCCTAGTATCGTTAAAAACCACACATAATGTGGCCAACCATGCCAAATTGTTAAGCCAATTAATGAAGCAATCGTTAACAGAATACCAAGCATAATAGCTTTATAGCCACCAATTCTATCAAATAAGTAACCACCTAATAGATTGCCTATTACTCCAGCAGCAGAATTCAACATTAAGACAAAACCAGCCATAGCTAAAGATTTGCCTAAATAATCATGCATATAAATGGCATTCAAAGGCCATAAAAAAGAGTTGCCTGTTGTGTTCACAAGCATTCCGATAATTAAAAACCAAACACGTTTTGGCATAGAATGACCTCCATTATTTCGCTTCTCTAAATAGCTAGTGTATGCTGAAATACTTAAAAGTACAAGGAAAATAATTTTACCTTTTTTACAAGACTTCTATCCTATTTTCCATCATATTTAGTTATGTTCCTTTCCATTTTTCTTTATCCAAATCTTGATAATACCCTTACCCCATGACGGAACGAAATGCACATGATAGAATAGAGCGTTAGAGGAGTGAAATAAATGACAGAGACGAATTTTCCTTTTCCTTCAGAGGGGAAAAGATACTATACATGGAATCGCTATTTACGTGACCAATTTGGTCATAAAGTATTTAAAGTGGCCTTAGATGCAGGATTTGATTGCCCTAACCGCGACGGCACAGTCGCTTTCGGTGGCTGTACATTTTGCAGTGCTGCAGGTTCTGGTGATTTTGCTGGCAATAAGGTAGATCCAATTGATGTTCAATTTGCTGAAATCCGAGACAAAATGCATCAGAAATGGAAGGATGGCAAATACATGGCTTATTTCCAAGCCTACACAAATACACATGCCCCTTTGCCAGTTTTAAAAGAAAAATTTGAAGCAGCTTTAGCGCAAGAAGGTGTAGTAGGTCTTTCTATTGCTACTCGCCCTGATTGTTTACCCGATGATGTTGTCGAATATTTAGCAGAGTTAAATGAACGGACGTATTTATGGATTGAGCTCGGTCTACAAACGGTGCATGAGAAAACGGCTAATCTTATTAATCGCGCCCATGATTATGCAACGTATGTGGAAGGCGTTGAAAAATTGCGTAAGCATGGCATTCGTGTTTGCTCACATATCATTAATGGGTTGCCTCTCGAAGACTATGACATGATGATGGAAACGGCACGAGCAGTTGCTCAATTAGATGTCCAAGGCATTAAAATCCACTTACTTCATCTATTAAAAGGAACGCCTATGGTGAAGCAATATGAAAAAGGTATGCTAGAGTTTTTAGATCAAGATGTCTATACAAAACTAGTAGCAGACCAATTGGAAATTTTACCACCAGAGATGGTCATTCATCGTATTACAGGTGATGGACCGATTGATTTAATGATTGGACCAATGTGGAGTGTCAATAAATGGGAAGTACTGAATGGCATTGACGCTGAGCTTGAACGTCGTGGTAGTTGGCAAGGGAAGTTGTATAAGACAGAGGTTACGAAATGAAACTACAACGCGTTTTACAATATGCCCAGCAGTTATTAAAAGATAATATAGAAGAGGGAGATACAGTTGTTGATGCAACTGCTGGAAACGGTCATGACACATTGTTTCTGGCACAGCTTGTTGGGGATGAAGGACAAGTTTATGCCTTTGATGTCCAAAAAAAGGCGGTTGACACGACACTCCTTCGACTTTTAGATCATGGTTTAGAACATCGAGCACTCGTTTTAAATAAAGGGCATGAAGAAGTCAAACAGTTTGTACACAAGCCAGTAGCTGCGGCAATCTTTAATCTCGGCTATTTACCTGGTAGCAACCATGATATTATTACAAGGCCTAATACAACAATTCAAGCTCTTGAAGATATATTAAAGCTCTTGAAAGTGGGCGGTTTGATTGTTCTTGTTATTTATCATGGTCATCCAGGTGGAAAAGAAGAACGTGATAAGGTCATTGATTATGTAAGTCAACTTCCACAAAAATATATCCATGTCTTAAAATACGCATTTCTTAATCAACAAAATGATCCACCATTCGTCATTGCGTTAGAAAAAATGAAAGAATATCCTATTTAATACTATTGTTGAGGACAAGCTAAAAGGCGATCAGCTAGTTTCTATCAAACTAGCTGATCGCCTTGCTTTATCTACTTGTTATTACGTTTTTCATTATAGTCAACCCAGAAATCTGCACCTTTAATTCCTAATTTACGAGGATCAAAGACTGGGTCTTTTCCTTCTTTTTTCTGTTTCTCGTAATCTTTTAATGCAACAATAGCTGGTTTCATAATAATTAAAATAGCTATAACATTAATCCAAACCATCAGACCAAGGCCTACATCACCCATTGCCCATGCTAGACCAGACGTACGGATTGTACCATAGAAGGCCGCAACTAAAATGGCAATTTTGGCAATCCAGATGAATACCTTTTCTGTGCTACCTCTAAATAAGTAAGCAACATTTGTTTCTGCAATATAGTAGTAAGCCATAATTGTTGTAAAGGCAAAGAAGAATAACGCTATGGCTACAAACGGAGCTCCAAAGCCAGGTAATGATGAGTCAACTGCATATTGTGTATACGCAGCTCCTGCTTCAATACTTTTCGCAAAAGTCATTTGCTCATCGCCTGCTAATCCACCACTATTGAATTCTCCAACATGAATAAATGGATCTGCGCCTTCAGCTGCCTTTTCATCTTGCACATTATACATACCTGTAAATAAAATCATAAAGGCCGTAGCAGAACAAATTAATAATGTATCAATATACACAGACGCTGCTTGAACAATTCCTTGCTTAGCAGGATGCGATACTTCCGCAGCTGCCGCAGGGTGAGCTCCAGTTCCTTGACCAGCTTCATTGGAGTAAATTCCACGTTTAACACCCCAAGCAATCGCTGAACCAATAACGCCGCCAAAAATTTCTTGAGCCCCAAAGGCACTAGAAAAAATTAATCCGATAACTGTTGGTACTTGTGAAATATTCATAAAGATAATGATAATGGCCATAATGATATAAGCTAATGCCATAAATGGTACAATTATTTGAGCAGCGTTTGCAATCGATTTAATACCACCAATGATAATAGCACCTAGTAACACAACAATTATAAGTCCTGTGATCCATGTATCCAAACCGAAAGCGTTTTCAACAGCACCTGCGATGGCATTTGACTGCACACCAGGCATCAAAATTAACATTGCAATTAAAGCAGCTACAGCAAAAATAACTGCAAACCATTTTTGACCCATTCCTTTTTCTATGTAAAAGGCCGGTCCACCACGATATTCTGTATCTTTCTCTTCTTTATAGATTTGAGCTAATGTTGACTCTACATACGCGGTAGCCGCACCAATGAAAGCGATTGCCCACATCCAAAAGACAGCACCAGGTCCTCCCATTCCAATTGCTGTCGCAGTACCAGCAATATTACCTGTACCTACACGTCCTGATAATGCGATAGACATTGCTTGGAAAGAAGATATTCCCTTTTCCGATTTCTCCCCTTTAAACATTAAAACAAACATATCTTTAATGTGCCTTACCTGTAGGAACCTTGTGATAATTGAGAAAAATAACCCAATCAATAAGATACCATAAATAAACCATGGTCCCCATAAAATACCATTCAACTTCTCCACAATTACATCCATTTTACCCCTCCAATTTAAAATACCTTACTTTAGATCATTATAGTATTACACTTTTCAGAAAATTACAATATTATTTTTGAGTAACAATATTTAAGTAAGTAACCTAGTAAATGGAAGGGTATAAACCTATTTAATTATATAACCAATTCTTCGAAGAGCATTATTAATAAAATCTCGTATATACATAAAAATTTCTTCGCGCTCTCCCTCATGGAATAAATTATGATAACAATTTGCCCATTCTTTAAACTGAAATTCCGTGAATTCCTGTTGATGAAGCCAATTTCGAGTTTGGCGAGTGTCCGTAATTTTATCCTTCTCAGCTGTCATAATGAGCATAGGCATATTTGGCATTTCACCTTTAGGCAGCATCACTAAATTTTTCATCATCTGCTGAAGCTCTCGATACCATTTCACAGAAACAACAGACATGAGCGGTACCTCATCTTTCATTTCTTCTCTGCCTTCAACACTACGCGTTAATTTCTCTAATGTAATGTCATGTGTCAATTTAACATTCGCTGTTAACGCACTTAGACTTGTTAAAGCATTTGTTAATTTACCTGGTAATAGCTTTAGTTGCAACCAAGGTGATGTTAAAATAATGCCCGCACATTCATATTGTCTCTTTTGCATTGTATGGAGGATTAATGTTGCACCTAGTCCATGTCCTATTACAAAGGTTGGTAAATTATATGAAAAAGCATTCTCAATCAGGTTTCTTGTATACTTATTGTACAATTTGAAGTCTTCATCATGGACTCGAGCAAACCTTGCATTACCCCCATGATTCGGTAAATCCCCCATGACTATGTGGAAGCCTTCTAATCTTAATTTCTCTATCAGCCATGCATACCAACGGTGATTTTCATAAGCACCATGAAGAATAGCAATCACAGCTTTTGCTTGTCCATCAGCTTCCCATTTCCACATTTACATAGTCCTCCTAAAAAATAATTACACTTTGATTATATCGAAATAAATAGCACATTTTAATTTTATATTTCCATAATGTTGCGTATTTGATACGATAATACTACATTATAGAAAGAAAAGAGGCGATTTTCATGATTTATCCATTTAAAGATAAAACGCCAAAGATCGATCCATCTGTTTTCATTGCTGATTATGCAACTGTTACGGGCGACGTAACAATTGGCGCCGAAACAACCATTTGGTTTAATACGGTTATTCGTGGTGATGTTTCCCCAACGATTATCGGTAAACGTGTCAGTATTCAAGATCTTTGCTGTTTACACCAAAGCCCAAAATATCCGCTCATTATTGAAGATGAGGTAACAGTTGGACACCAAGTCACTTTACATAGTTGTACAATTCGCAAAAATGCCTTAATTGGTATGGGATCCATTATTTTAGACGGAGCTGAGATTGGAGAAGGTGCATTTATTGGAGCAGGAAGCCTAGTACCTCCTGGTAAAGTCATTCCTCCAAATAGTCTAGCTTTAGGTCGTCCAGCAAAAGTTGTCCGAGAATTAAATGCTGAGGATAAAGAGGATATGGAACGCATCGTACGAGAATACGCAGAAAAAGGTCAATATTATAAATCACTTCAAAAATAAATAATCTACACAAAAAAATTAATACCAACGAAAAAATCCCTCGCGTTTTCGTGTACCGAATATGTTCACGAATCCTAGCGAGGTATTTTTTATAAAAAAACAAAAGGAGCAATATTGCTCCTTTGCTTATTAATACATTAGAATAATTTTCTAATGACTTCATTACTTTAGTTCAATAGTTTATAAACATGCTTTTTCTCGTAACGCGTCTGCTTTATCAATTTGCTCCCATGGTACATTTAAATCTGTACGACCAAAATGTCCATATGCAGCAGTTTGTTTATAAATGGGACGACGAAGATCAAGCATTTTAATGATACCTGCTGGGCGTAAATCGAATAGCTCGCGTACCCATTCAACGATCTCGCTTTCTTTCACTCTACCTGTGCCAAATGTATCGACAGCAATGGAAACAGGCTGCGCAACGCCAATCGCATAAGCGAGTTGCACTTCAGCACGCTCTGCTAAGCCAGCTGCTACGATATTTTTCGCTACATAACGTGCTGCATATGCCGCTGAACGGTCTACCTTGGTTGCATCCTTACCTGAGAAGGCACCACCACCGTGACGTGCATAACCACCGTATGTATCAACAATGATTTTACGTCCTGTTAATCCAGCATCACCTTTTGGTCCACCAATTACAAAACGGCCAGTTGGATTGATAAAGTATTTCGTATTAGCATCTAATAATTCACTTGGTACAACTGGTGCAATAACAAATTCTTTTAAATCTGCTTGAATTTGTTCAAGTGTTGCTTCTTCATCATGCTGTGTTGAAATAACAATTGTATCCACGCGAACCGGTACATTATTGTCATCATATTCTATCGTTACTTGCGTTTTACCATCAGGACGTAAATAGGCAAGTTCACCTGATTTACGTACTTCTGTTAAACGGCGTGCTAATTTGTGTGCCAAGCTAATTGGTAATGGCATTAGCTCTGGTGTTTCATTACATGCATAGCCAAACATTAAGCCTTGGTCACCAGCACCAATTGCTTCAATATCTGCATCTGTCATAGAGCCTTCACGTGCCTCTAATGCCTGATCAACACCTTGAGCAATATCAGGTGATTGTTCACCAATTGCCACAAGCACCGCTAAGTTCTCAGCATCAAAGCCATATTTACCTCGTGTATAGCCAATTTCAGCTACAGTGTCACGAACAATACCTTTAATATCTACATAAGTAGAAGTTGTAATTTCTCCTGCTACTAATACTAATCCTGTTGTTACAGTTGTTTCACACGCTACACGTGCATTTGGATCTTCTGCTAAAATAGCATCTAAAATGGCATCCGAGATTTGGTCACAAATCTTATCTGGATGTCCTTCTGTTACACTCTCTGATGTAAACAGTCGACGGTTTGTCATTTGGTTTTCCTCCTAAATACTCTTACAATAAGTAGTTGTGTATGAATACGGTACTCATTACCCATGTCAAGTCCGCTCCTAAGGATTGAACTCTCAAGCCGTTACTGCTGCTTTTAACACGAGGATTTCGAAAGATCCGTCATTATAATAAGGAAAGAACTACATATACTTACCTTTACATTGATTTTTAACAATAAAAAAATCCTTTTCTCACGTTACTTTACATGAGGAAAGGAATAATGACTGCGTAACCTTTCACTCTTATCGTTCAAGGGATGTTCCCTTGCATCAGGTTGGCACCAACGCATGTCGTGAAATAGTTCATGCAGGTTGCCGGGTTTCACAGGGCCTGACCCTCCACCAGCTCGGGATAAGAGTATCCGTTCAATCTCATGTTACTGAAAAGGTCGAACGTTGTCAAATATTTTCTTATGTATTACTGTATAGAAAGGAAAGAACTTATTACACAAAAACTTTTCATACTTGGATGATGATGTAAATAGAAGCAAATTAATCCCTACAACATACCTAGCTACTTGTGGTAACATATGTGTGGCTCAATCTTCATGCCTAATTACAGTAGGATTGATGGTATTCTCCTCGAAAAACATTATTTTTTGTCAGTTTATTGAAAAGTGGTAAAAACTCTAAAATAATTTCTTAATTAGTATAGATTATTTAAGCAATTGTGTTATACTATTTTTGAAATTAAGAAAAAATCCCTCTAAATCAAGGGAATACTATAAAAAAGGATG
This sequence comes from Lysinibacillus sp. G01H, assembly GCF_028872195.1. NCBI lineage: Bacteria > Bacillati > Bacillota > Bacilli > Caryophanales > Bacillaceae > Lysinibacillus > Lysinibacillus sp. G01H. Next base: position 3,507,237 of record NZ_CP118397.1, read on the forward strand.
GTATTTAATCGATGAATTCAGTAGAAATTGCAAACGAACTGAAGGAATTATTAAACGGCGGTAACATTAATGTTCAACTTTCAGTACCACAATTAGCAGAAAAAGCTACATCTCGTGGTGAAGCAATGTTAACAGTAGATGGCGCAGTTCGTGCAGAAACTGGCAAATACACTGGTCGTTCACCTAAAGATAAATATACGGTAGAAGAAGAAAGCACAAAAGATCAAATTGACTGGGGTAAAGTAAACCAACCAATTTCTTCTGAAGTGTTCGATAACCTATATGTAAAAGTAATAAAATATTTAAAAGAACGTGACGAGTTATTCGTATTCAAAGGCTTTGCAGGTGCTGACAAAGATTCACAATTAAGCATTCAAGTTATTAATGAATACGCATGGCACAATCTTTTTGCTCATCAATTATTTATCCGTCCAACAGCAGATGAATTAGCTTCTCATGTTGCTGACTTCACTGTCATCTCAGCTCCTAACTTTAAAGCAGATCCTGCGGTTGATGGTACTGCTTCTGAAACATTCATCATCGTATCACTTGAAAAGAAAATTATTTTAATTGGTGGTACAGAATATGCTGGTGAAATGAAAAAATCTATCTTTGGTATCATGAACTACTTATTACCACAACAAGGTATTCTTTCAATGCACTGCTCAGCAAACGTTGGTGAAGCTGGCGATGTGGCGTTATTCTTCGGTCTATCTGGTACTGGTAAAACGACGTTATCAGCTGATCCTGATCGTAAGCTAATCGGTGACGATGAACACGGTTGGTCTGATAATGGTGTGTTCAACATTGAGGGTGGTTGCTATGCAAAAACAATCAACCTTTCTGCTGAAAAAGAACCAGAAATCTACAATGCAATCCGCTTCGGCTCTGTATTAGAAAACGTAGCTGTTGATCCAGAAACTCGTATTTGTGACTATGACGATGGTTCACTAACAGAAAATACACGTGTAGCTTATCCAATCCAATATATCGAAAATATCGTTGATCCTTCTGTTGCAGGTCATCCAAAAACAATCATCTTCCTAACAGCTGATGCATTTGGCGTGTTACCTCCAATCAGTAAATTAACAAAAGAACAAGCAATGTATCACTTCCTAAGCGGGTTCACTTCTAAACTTGCTGGAACTGAACGTGGTGTGACTGAGCCAGAACCAGTATTCTCTACTTGCTTCGGTTCTCCTTTCCTTCCGCTTCCCGCAACAGTATACGCAGAAATGTTAGGTCAAAAAATTGACGAGCACGGTGCACAGGTATACTTAGTAAACACTGGTTGGACTGGTGGCGAATATGGCACAGGTAGCCGTATGAAACTTTCATACACACGTACAATGGTCCGTGCAGCAATCGATGGTAAATTAGCAGATGTTGAAACAACACAAGATGCTGTGTTTGGTTTACACATTCCAACAGCAGTTGAAGGAGTACCTTCAGAAGTGTTAAATCCTCGTGAAGCTTGGGCAGATAAAGCTGCATACGATGCAAAAGCTGCTGAGCTTGCAGGCTTATTCAACGAAAACTTCAAGAAATTCTCAAACGTTTCTGAAGCCATCACTACACTTGGTGGCCCATTAAAGTAACGTCTATATAAAAGACAAAGGGAACAAATTATTCGTTCCCTTTGTCTTTTTGTTTTCTCTACGCTTTATTGTTGTTTCATCCACTTGCAAAGAGCACGGACAGTTTCACGATTTTTTGCTGGTGGATATTGATGTGCATAGTGAAGATCATACCAAGTTTCGAATGATTTATTTGCTTCTTCTAAAAAAAATGCCAATTGTCTGGCATGTTCAATATCCACATTTTCATCACGATAGCCATGAATGATAAGAACGGGAGCTGTTATTCGCTCTATCTCAAAAAGAGGTGTTCTTGCATCATACGCTTCTGGTACACGATTAGGTGTTCCTCCAATAACGCGCTTCATCATCCTGCGCATATCTGTACGTTCCCAATAGGTGGCCGTTGCATCAGAAACACCTGCCCATGTTACAACAGAAGTAATATCCCTTCTTAAAATGGCTGTCCACAGAGCCATAATACCACCTCGTGAAAAACCAAAAACATGGATATTGTCATTGCAGAATTGTTTGAGTACATCTACGGCATAGACCGCATCGTAACGGTCTGCCCCTGCAAACTCGTCACGACCCTCTCCCCCACGATTCCCACGATAATATGGGGCAAATACGATAAAGCCCTGCGCCGCAAATTGTGCAATACGAGAGGGTCTGACCATCCCAATGCTTTGCATGCCGCCTCTTAAATATAAAAAGCCATCATATGTACCTTCTGCCTTTGGCTCTGCTAATAGTCCTTTTATACGTAAGCCCTGTGAAAGATAGGTTATTTCCGTTAAACGTATAGCTGGATTTGGTGAAGGATAGGGGCGTTTTTCGATAATATCACCATTGTATGTCACGATGTTTCAGCTCCTCCAGCATTTTCTTCATCCCCTCATCCTTCATGTGAAAACTCAAGTTAGGATGCTGAACAAATTCTTCATCGGTTAACCAAAGCATGCCTGACGTTTCTAAATCAAATTCTATATCCTCTTGCGCTAAAAATTGTGCAGTGAAAACAGTTTTACAAAAAACGATTTCATCATACACTGCATACTCTGCAAACCATTGAAGATTTTTCACATGAACACCCGTCTCTTCAAAAACTTCTCGAATCGCCGCCTCCTCTAATGTTTCGCCTTCTTCTAATTTCCCCCCTGGCACTTCTACACCACGTCGTTTATGGACAGTACATAACCATTTATTTTCATACTTTAAAAGGACAAGGACGTGTTTAGGTTTTACTTTAAATTCGCCTCTTGTAAAACTCAAATCTACTTGTAGGCCATGTAAATCTGTAAATGTTAACATCTCTTCACCCTCACGTTCTTTCTTGTTGCAAAACAAAAGTTACTTTCTTCATCATTACTTCTATTTTATGGACAGAATTTAATCATCATTCCAATTCCTATTCCTATTCCTATTCCTATCTCTATTAACTATATTGTAAACCTACAATGACAAGCAACCCTAAGCTACAGTCTTATAAAGCATGAAAAAAGCGTGCTTCATAGGAAGACACGCTTTTCTTTAAATTACTTGCTGACCGTCAAAATAGACGATAGGACTTTTCACAACACAATCAATATGAACATCTGACGCATTGGCTCCACCAAATGGCGCATTACTGCCAAAAGCGATATGGATGGTCCCATACACTTTCTCATCCTCTAATACATTGCCACATAGGATAGCACTTTTATTGGCTCCAATGCCAAACTCAGCAATAACTCTACCATTGCCTTCACCAAGTAATGCCAGTAGTCGTGGACCATCAGGACCGATTGCTTCTTCTAAGCGACCATTCTTTATTTTTAATAATAATGGCTCTTTTAAGACACCAATATTAGCAATAGAACCATCTACTAAAATCTCTCCATTCGCTGATGTTTCTATTGGTGCAATATAGGATTCTCCTGAAGGAATATTCCCATACTCACCAGGTTGACGAATCACCCCTGTGGAACGAATGCCGAAACGACCTTCTACACTGAACGTCAGCTCATGGCCATCCTTGATAATACGAATATCTTTTGCCGTATCAAGTAAAAGGACATATTTTTCTACTGTAGCTTCGATCTCCTGTGCATCTGCATGAAGGGCACCTTGCTCCAGCATCTCCAATGTTACCCCTGGCATTGTTGCTACACGTCCACCCTTTTCACAGGCATGTTTACGAGCCAATGTATGTGTTAGGGAGTGGGAGGTAATACACAGTGTAACATCGGCATTTGCCATAAGCTCAGAAACTGCATGGATTGGCTCCTGCCCTGATTTCTCTAACAGGGGCATCACCATGAACATTGTATTTGCAGTAATTGACAGTCCAGCTTCATAAAAATTTTTCGCGATGTCTTGTTTGTGGCTATCCGTCAAAATTAATAGTGACTCTGAAGATTGAACATTTAAATTGCCTTTTAAAACATTTAGTGCAATGTCATGTAAATGATGCATAATAGGACTCCTTAATTAAAATTCAAATGATATCTACGAATAATTCCTTCTATTTCATTTCTAGCTTCCGTTAAAGGTCCCAAAAACTCAGGAACACGTTGCTCTGTAAAACGATAAATTGGTCCAGAAACGGTAATAGACGCTACGACCTGTTCCTCACTATTAAATATAGGCATAGCTAGCGCCAATACATCGACCGAATACTCACTGTTACTAAGTGCATAGCCACATGTTCTAATTTTTTCTAGCTCTGCCCTTATTTCTGTGGCATCTGTCATTGTATTATTTGTATAAGCTGTTAATGGTTCATCTATAACCTTTGCAATTTGTTCTTCATTTAAAAAAGCAAGCATCGAACGATAAGATGCTCCTACATACAGTGGCGATCTACTTCCTCTTGAAACTGTAAACTTCACCTTATTTACAGGCTCTGCTTTCAATAATGTTAACGCTTCCAGTCCATTCAGTACGGTAAAAATGGCTGTTTCACCAGTGACATCCTTTAATTTTTCAAGAACTGGCATACATAGCTGATCTATGTTTAATGAATCATACATATTCATACCTATTTCCCATAGTGCAATTCCCAGAGAATATTTTTTTGTTATAGGATCTTTTGTAATAAACCCATTATTTTCGAAGGTTTCAAGAATGCGATATAAATTTGTATGATTCATGTTCATCGCCAGTGCTAACTCTCGACCACCCCATGTGGGCTTTTCCTTTGTAAACATTTTTAAAACCGCAATTGATAAATTTAATGTCTTTAGCATATCTCTCATCCTTCTGAACTATTTATCTGTACAAACGGCTGCAAATCTCTCTCTTAAGGGGGAAATAATTGACAGATTTAGCAGCCGTCAGCACCTGATATCACTTTATCAAAAGTAAGAGAGTAGCTAATCTCTTACTTTTGATATAGGAAATCAACAGCAGCAGTTATATAAACTTTTGCACAGCGTACGATATCCTCAACACGCACTTTTTCATTATAACCATGAATACTTGGTAAATAAGCTGGGCCGTATTGCAATACAGGAATATCATATTGTCTGAAATGACGAGCGTCACTGCTTGCCCATTGCATGACACCATATGCCTCTTGCCCTGTCACATACGATATACTTTCCACTATCGATTGGCATACAGGATTTTCAGCAGGCGTATAATTGGCGACGCTTTTGAAGCCAAAACGTTGGATTGAATAATCGATAGCCAAGCCATCTAGTTTAGTTGTCAAGATTTCAGTTACTTCTTCTTGTGTAATACCAAATGGTAAACGACAATCGACCTGGACCTTACAGTAATCTGGGATTACGTTTGACTTCGTACCTCCCTCAATTGTACCAATATTTACAGTAATTTTCTCTAAAACTTCTTGATATTTCAAGCGATCTTTCTCCACTTCACGCATGTATTTTTTTGATACCTTAATAAGTGGCTGTACCTCTTCAGGAATTGTTATTTCTACATCCCATAGTTTGCGAATCTCTTCTATAGCTCGAATTGCATCGACAATGGCATTTCGTCCAGCCAATGGTGATAGACTTCCATGACCAGGTTCCCCACGCACCTCTAATTCAAACCAGTAAGAGCCCTTTTGTCCAATGGTTGGGTTTAAAGGTGAAGAGGGCTCAGCGATTAAACAACCATCTCCCTGCACATAGCCTCGCTCTAACAGCCAAGGAACACCGAATTCACCGCCAGTTTCTTCATCTGGTACGATCGCCAAAGTTAATTTCCCTGGTAGTTCAATGTTCAGTTTCTTTAATAGCTTTGTTGCAAAAATAATACCTGCTAAACCGGCTTTCATATCACTCGCCCCACGGCCAAGCATCCAGCCATCCTTCACTTCTCCTGAAAACGGATCAAAATCCCATTTTGATAGATCACCGACAGGAACAACATCGGTATGGCCACAATAAACGAGTTCTTTTCCTTCCCCATTTCCAATAGAAGCTACTAAATTAAACATTTTATCTGCAGCTTCATATTTTTGATAAGTAATGCCTACTTCATTTAAATAATTTTCGATAAAAGCTGTTATTTCAGTCGTATCCCCCGGAGGATTGACACTTGGAATTTGAATGAGCTTTGAACAAAACGCTATCAATTCATCTTGATGATTTTCAACTGCATCTACTAATTGAGCTTTAAGTGCTTGTAAATCATTCATGTGTGTGTACCTCTTTTCCTTTCGTTTGTAAATGACTCATGCTACCATATAAGCCTTTCATATGTGTAAATTGTGTTTCATCAAAGAAAGAGCATTTATTAGCACCATAAGTTTTTGCTACCTCTAACACAAATCGCACAACATTTTCTACATCTGTGACATGGGTTGCACCTGTTGCACAGCCTGCCACAACAGATTCAGTTGTAATCGCTACACCTACAACAGGGCTAGATGTTGCAACTGCTGGTTGTAAAATACTATTGATATGGAATAAACCATTCCCATATGGTGTAATGTCTTGCATCGTGATCGGCAGAACAACTGGAGAAATGCCAGCAGATTGTGTATAAACGTGCAATAAATCATCACTAATTTTTAATATGTAACCTTCTTTGACAGTTGGAGTTATAGCAAATCCTTTATGGTTACATACTAGATTGCCTTTTGTTGTATCGATGGATAGAATAGCATCCATTGTATCTTCTACTTCATTTTCGTTCATGACACTAATATCCACTGGAGAGTTCATAAATGGCACTGGCTCATGTGGTAAGGTTGGAGCTGTTGGACAAATATGTGTGGAGAAAATAACGTCACCCTCTAGTTGATCACCCTTTAAGGCCATATCAATAGCTTTGGCTGCTCCTGCCAGACATGCTAGTGCACCGTCTCCATCTGATACAAAGCCTGTCATTTCAGGGCGTGCTCCAATACCACCTAATCGTCCTATAATTCCTAATGTAGGTGCATTCCCGCCAGAGGATTTACCGTTCTTTCCTTTCACGAGGACGCGAACAAAATCAGTTGAGCCGCTTTCGCCTTGAATAGTTTTTACCTTGACATCTGCTGTGGAATCAATATTGTGTAAATACTCTTTAATCGTGTCTCCGTTTACATAAATACTATCCATTACCTCGTATAATTCAATAACATGCTTCAATGACATAATCAGTCCGCTCCTTTTTCTGCTTCAATAAATTTTATCTTTCGTTAAATGGATGATACTTCTTGCTGTATCGACTTAAATAAATGACACGATACTTGATGTGTAGCTGATACTGTATCAAGTGTCGGTTGGACCTCTGCACATTTTTCTGTAGCAAAACGACAACGCTTATGGAATGCACAGCCACTCGGAGGATTAACAGGGCTTGGAACATCTCCAGATAAAATAATACGGTCCTTTTTATCAAAAGGATTTTCCTTAGGTATGGCCGATAACAAGGCTTGTGTATAAGGATGCTGAGGTTTCTCATAAATTTCCTTGTATGAACCAATTTCCACTATTTTCCCTAAATACATGACAGCAATACGATCACACATGTAGTTCACCACATTCAAATCATGTGAAATAAAAATATAGGTTAAACCGAATTCTTTCTGTAAATCTTTTAATAGATTGATAACCTGAGCCTGTACAGAGACATCTAATGCAGAAACAGGTTCATCACACACCACAATATCTGGATTCAGTGCAAGAGCCCGAGCAATATTAATGCGTTGTCTCTGTCCACCAGAAAATTCATGTGGATGGCGCTTTGCATGGTAGGCACTTAATCCGACCGTTTCAAGTAATTCAACTACTCGCTTTTTACGGGATGCCTCATCACCAATCCCATGAATCACTAATGGCTCAGCAATAAGATATTCAATCGTTTTACGAGGATCGAGTGATGCATAAGGATTTTGGAAAACCATTTGGATGGATTTTCGAGCAGAGCGGATATCTTTTGAATTTAAGCTTGCTAAATCCGTTCCCTTAAATTCAACTATCCCCTCTGTTGGTGAAATTAGCTGGTTGATTAAACGGGCGACTGTCGATTTACCACACCCCGACTCTCCCACAATCCCCAGTGTCTCGCCTTTATATAACTCAAAACTTACACCATCTACCGCCTTCACAAATTGTGTTGGTTTTTTAAAAGGAATTGAACTTTTAATGGGAAAATGCTTTTTTAAATTACTTACCTTTAAGACAAGTTCATTGTACTGTTGCATTAAAAATTCCCTCCTTCCTTGGGACAATTTGATCTTTTGCTTGTAAATGGCAGGCTACAAAATGGTTGTCCTGTACTTCCACTAAGTCAGGCACCGTACTACGACAAATATCTGTTGCTAAAGGACATCGTGCTGAGAAGTGACAGCCACTATGTGGCATTGTTAAATCTGGCGGACTACCTGGAATAGCTGGCAGCCTTTGTTGCTCTTGTGTCCCCATTGTAATTTGAGACTCTAATAATCCCCACGTATAGGGATGTAAAGGTTTTTCATAGAGCTGTCTTGTTGTAGTAGACTCTACTGTACGACCTGCATACATAACATTTACTTTGTCACATAGCTCCCAAACCACACCTAAATCGTGCGTAATCATAATAATGGCTGTATCGTGTTCTTGTTGTAATTTTTTCATTAAATCAAGAATTTGAGCTTGTACAGTTACATCTAGGGCAGTTGTTGGCTCATCAGCAATGAGTAGTTTCGGGTTACAAGCTAGGGCAATAGCAATCATGACACGCTGACGCATTCCACCTGAAAATTCGTGAGGATACATTTTTAATCGTTTCTCTGGCTCAGGAATCCCAACCATTTTTAACATATCAACGGCTTTGATAGCAGCATCTTTCTTCGATATTGTTTCATGTGCTTGAATCACTTCAATAATTTGATTGCCTACTGTTAATACAGGATTCAAACTTGTAATAGGGTCTTGGAAAATCATTGAGATGTCATTGCCTCGTACATTGCGCATTTCCTTTTCAGAAATTCCTATTAAATCGCGGCCATTAAATAGAATTTTTCCATTCGTTATTTTTCCTGGCGGAGATGGAATTAAACGCATGAGAGCAGTGGCTGTAACACTTTTTCCTGATCCTGACTCTCCCACAATACCTAGTGTTTCCTTCTTATTTAATTGTAAATTTACTCCATTAACAGCTTTCATTGTAGAGCCGCCACTTTTAAATTCTACTGTTAAGTTTTCTACATCTAGTAAACGTTCAGTCATGACTCCACCCCCTTCCATTAAACTTTCATTTTCGGATCTAATGCATCGCGCAATCCATCCCCTAATAGGTTAATTCCAAGAACTGTTAATAAAATACAAATGCCTGAAAATGTCGCCATTTGGGGATTTAATACTAAAAAGTCTTTGCCATCTTTTAATATACTGCCCCATGAAGCTGTCGGTGGTTGAACGCCTAATCCTAAAAAGCTAAGGGCAGCTTCTGAAATGATAGCGCCAGCTGTGCTCATCGTTCCATAGACAATTAAAGGTGCCAAACAGTTCGGTAATATATGGCTAAAAATGATCCTCGTATGTGTAGCACCTAAAGAATGCGTTACTTCAACGAATTCTTCCTCTTTTACACTTAACACCTGTCCTCGAACAAGACGTGCGAAACCTGGAATATTAGCAATACCAATCGCAACAATGACATTGACAAGTCCTTGCCCTAATACCGTCATTAATGTAATAGCTAATAATATAAACGGGAATGCGAAAAGACCATCCATTGTGCGCATGATAATGGAATCAATGCGTCCACCAAAATACCCTGCCACTAAGCCTAGCAGTGTGCCAAACACAGCACCAAATAGCACTGCTGCAATCCCAACAATCATTGAGATTCTTGTACCGTAAACTAAGCGACTAAACAAATCACGACCATAGTTATCTGTTCCTAACAAATGTCCTTCTGTATTCATCGGTAAAAACGATTTACCGACAATCATTTCATTCGGTGGATGGGTAGCAATCAATGGGGCAAAAATAGCAACAATACCCATTAAAGTGACAATGATTAACCCAATTGTCGCTAATTTATTTTTTAGCAACTTGCGCAATAAGGTATTTCTTTTTTTCGTTTCTTGGACGATTGCTTGAGTCATTGTTATTTTTTCCCCCCATCCGATTCTAAATTGACCTTAGGATTCACCACTTTATAAAGTACATCGACTACTAAGTTAACAAGCACAAAGATAAACGCAATGAAAATAACAGTACCTTGGACGACTACAAAGTCACGTTTATCAATGGCATCTACAATTAATCGACCCATACCAGGCCAACTAAAAATTGTTTCTGTTAAAACCGCTCCGCCCAGTAAATTAGAAATTTGCATTCCTAACACGGTTAAAATCGGTGTTAGTGCATTCTTAAATGCATGTTTACCAATTACTAAATATTCTTTAATACCTTTAGAACGAGCTGTTTTAATATAATCTTGCGAAATAACCTCTAACATACTTGAACGGGTAATCCGTGCAAATGTCGCCATTGGAATCGTTGCTAAAGCAAATGCTGGCAAAATTAAATGCTTCAAATAGGTCCAGAGTCCATCGCTGATATTCCCCATCCCAGTCGCCGGGAACCAACCAAGATTAACACTAAAGAATAAAACAAGCATGATGCCCAACCAGAAAATTGGCATGGATACACCAACTAACGACACAAGCATAACAACATAATCAATGATGGTATTTTGCTTTCTCGCTGCAAATATTCCTGCTGGGATGCCAATCACGACTGCTATTAACAGCGCTGCCAATGCCAATATCACTGTATTAGGGAACCTTTCGAGAATAAGTCCGATGACAGACTCACTATAAGAATAGGAATATCCTAAATTTAACTGTGCTAGATCTCCTACATATGAAATAAATTGCGAAGGCATGGATTTATTTAATCCTAGCTCTTCTCTTAAATTCTCTACATCTTCTACACTCGCTTGTGGTCCAAGCATGACTGAAGCCGGGTCACCAGGAATCATTCGCGTAATAATAAAGACGATAATTCCTACTACTAGCAGTGTCGGGATGAGGTTAACTAATCTTTTTAAAATAAATGAGCCCATCTTAGCAAGACCTCCTTTTCATTATTAGAATCAGTGGTTCATATTGTGAATAACCACATAGTACACCACATAATAATTGTTTGTAAATATATTTTTTTCTGAATCTTTGTAATTTTATATTTACTTTCTGTTTACAAATGTGCTAATTTTAATCTCGAACCTACCATTTTTGAATCAACGGTTCATATTGTGAAACAAAAACTAAGGAGGCTAGTGCATATGAAGAAATTAAACGTAAGAAAGTCTTTACTACTACTCTTTTTAACTTTACTAATTGGTGTTTTAGCAGCTTGTGGTGGAAACAATGAGAAAAGTACTTCAACGGATGAAAAAGAGGGAGAAGCTACTTCTGGAGGCACATTAAATGTCGGTCTGTCAGCCAATGCAAAAACGTTTGATCCGATCAAATATACAGGGGTTTATGAATCACAGGTAATGCGTCAAATGGGTGATACGTTAGTTGTTTATAACAAAGATCTATCTGATATCATCCCATCGTTAGCAACAGAATGGAATGTATCAGAGGATATGTTAGTCTACACATTCAAATTACGCGAAGGTGTTAAATTCCAAAAAGGTCAGTATCAGGATGGCCGTGAAATGACAGCTGAAGATGTGAAATACTCTTTAGAACGCTCTGCTAAAGAATCTGCTATGAATCGTTTAAGTGGTGTGACAGAAGTGAAAGTGTTATCGGATTATGAGGTAGAGATTCACTTAGCTACACCGAATGCTGCCCTACTTGCTATGCTAACGGATGCAGGGAATATTATTATTCCAAAAGAAGAGGTTGAAGGATGGGGCGATAATTTTTCTGAACACTTTGTTGGTACAGGTCCATTCCAACTAACTGAATGGAAAAAAGACCAAGAGGTAAAATTAGTTCGTCACGGTAATTACTGGGGCGATAAGCCGAATATCGATAACTTAACAATGAAATTTATCTCCGATCAAAATATGATGACAAACGCATTACGTTCTGGTGATATTGATATTGCCATGGATGTTAAAGGTCAAAACCGAGAAATCATCAATCAAGATAGTAACCTTGAGCTTTTAACAAATCCAGGTCTATCTATTGTTTATCTTGATCTTAATAACAAAGTAGGTCCAACTGCTGACAAGCGCGTTCGTGAAGCAATTTATATGGCAACAAATGTAGAGGAAATTATTTCTGGCGTTAACCAATGGGGTGGCGGCGATGTTTCTTATTTACCATTACCACCAGGTTCATGGGGATATGATCAATCGTTAGTTGATATGGTACCAAAGTATAATCCAGAAGAAGCAAAAAAATTACTAGCAGAGGCTGGTTATGCTGATGGGTTCAAGACAGAGATTTTTGTATCAGAAGCACGTGTTCCTTACGCAACGATTTTCCAAAGTCAGTTAAAGAAGAACTTAAATATTGATGTGGAAATAAAAGTGCTTGAATGGGGTACTTACAGTGATACTGTGGCAAAGGGTAATGCGCCAATGAATATTGGTGGCTGGACTTGGTACCCAGATCCTTATTTCTTCCTTTATCAATTATTCCACACAAATCAAATTGGTGCGTTAGGAAATGGTAAAGGCTACAGCAATCCAGAAGTGGATAAATTATTAGAACGTGCCGTATCAGAAACAGTGGTGCAAGAAGAACGTGCAAAATTATACCAAGAAGCATTAAAGTTGATTTTAGCTGATGTTCCACGTATTGAATTAGAGGCAACACAAACGGTTGCAGGTGTAAACAAAAAAGTACAGGGCTTTGAGGTTTCTGCTGATAACTCCGTACAAATTGTCCATCCAAATGGCACAAACGTATCCATTACAAAATAATTAAACTTGAAAAGTGGAGATACCAGTCTCCGCTTTTCTCTTCATAAGGAGAGATTTGATCCGATGACACGCTATATAAATGGACTTGTTTTTAATTCTGAGACTCGTAGCTTTAATAAGCAATCTTTTCAAGTACAAGGGCAATACTTTGAACCCGCTACTAATTCACCTGAAACAGAGTTGGATTTAGATGGCTACTATATTACACCAGGTTTTATCGATAGCTGCTCACAAATCGGTCTAGCTGAAATAGGGATTCGTTGGGAAGGAGATGATAGCTATGAATTTGACTCACATCTGCAATATTCTGTAGTTGATGGCATATACCCATTTGATACTGCTTTTCAAAAAGCTGTTTCTCATGGGGTGACGGCATCTCATATTGTTCCCTCACCTAAAAGCTTGATAGGTGCAAAAACGGCTATTATACATCATACACATACAACGGTTGATGAAATGGTTATTTCAAAAGATGTGGCTTATTCCTTCTCTATTGGACATCAGGCAAAAAGTACATTTTTCGCTGAAAAGAAAAAACCACTCACACGTATGGGCATTGCTAAAATTTTAAGAGAAACATTACAACAAATTCAGCAACAAGAGCCGTCCATTACGAAAATCGTTATTCGAGCTCACAAAGCCGTTGATCTTGAATTCGTTAGCCGCCTTCAACAAGAATTTGGGTCAATTTTTGATTTTCATATTATCCATGGCACTGAAGTTACATTCCTTCATGAAACATCCTTTAATACGGTTATAGCTGGTCCCACATTTCGATATATTGAACACAATGAGATGATGGCACTATCACCCAAACTGTATCATCAACTGTTTAAGAACAATATTCCATTCGTTTTTTGTACGGATCATCCTGTTAGTAGCACCTCTCATCTAACATTAGAAGGTTGCTTAGCTGTAAGAGAAGGTATGGCACGCCAGGACGTGCTATATGCTCTCACAACAGGGGCTGCAAGTTTTCTAGGGATCGCCCATAAAACAGGTGCTATTCGTGATGGTCTTCTTGCTGATTTTGTTATTTGGGATAAGCATCCATTAAATTTAGATGCCCAGGTTATCGCAACCTATATTAAAGGAACAAAAGTTTATGCACGGGAAGAAGGGTTTACACAATGATTATTTATCATCATGCGAAGTTTCTTACAGTCAATGAGCAGAACGATACTTGTGAACAGTTATGGATCGAAGATGGGCGTATTGTCTATATTGGACCAGCCAAAGAATTCCCCTCACAAGCAGAGCTAGTTGATCTACAGGGAGCTTATGTTACACCAGGGTTAATTGATATTCATGCCCATGTTGGAACATGGGCTGAAGTCACTGAAGACATTAATGATGCCAATGAATATAGCGAACCCTTTACACCTCTTATGCACGCTTTAGACAGTGTAGATATCCGACACTTTTCTTTTCAACATGCGTTAGAAGGTGGCGTAACCACTGTACAAACTGGGCCAGGTAGTGCCAATGTCATTGGTGGCATTTGGAGCATTCTTAAAACAGCAGGGCCTACCCTTTCCTCTCGTGTTTTAGTAGAGCGGAGCGGTTTAAAGGGGGCCCTAGGGGAAAATCCGAAAAACGTCTTTGGCAATCAGTATAAGCGCAAGCCGATGACTCGCATGGCCATTGCACAGCTTTTACGAGATGGTTTCCAACGTGCAAGTCAACTCAATGAACAACAACAAACTGAGCAAATTAAACAAAATGCTGAGTTACGCCCGTTTATTGAGGTTCTTCGAGGCGACATGCCACTTCGCCTTCACTGCCATAGAGCAGATGACATTATGACAGCAATTAGAATTGCCAAAGAATTTAATGTGAAGCTTCATTTAGAACACTGCACAGAAGGCTATCTCATTGTGGATGCCGTTAAAGAAAGTGGATTCCATGCAACGCTTGGTCCTTATATGTTAACGCCATCTAAATACGAAACGCGTCATTCTACACCAGCAATTGCTGGCATTTTTAAAGAACATAATATTCCGTTTGCTATCATGACAGATCATCCATTTGTACCAATTCAATACTTAAAGTATTGTGCCACAGAAGCGATTCGTTATGGTTTAGATGAAGACACAGCCCTCAAAAGCATTACGATCAATGCAGCTAAGCTTGTACAGCTAGATCACCGCATTGGTAGCCTTGAGGAAGGCAAAGATGCTGATTTTGTTGTTTGGTCGCACCCTATTTTTGAAACAGAAGCAAAGGTTTTACAAACTTATGTAAATGGACAAAAATATTACGAAGCGGAGTGAGCGCAATGCAACATTCGAAAATTGCCGTTGTAACAATTGGTCAGGCACCACGTAAAGATATGGCAGAGGATATACAGCAATTAAGAGAAGCAGGTTTACATGTTCATGAATTCGGTGTACTGGATTCACTTTCCTCTGAGGAAATTGCTACACTTTCGCCTTCTTGTGAGGACTCAGATGTTTTAGTAACACTTCTTACCAATGGTCGACAAGTAAAGCTCAGTAAACAAAAGCTCATGCCTTATATTCAAAGCTGCATTGATGATCTACATGAATTCACTTGGATACTACTTATGTGTACAGGAGATTTTGCGAATAAATTATCCTATAAAAATCTTTTATTACCTGATCGTATGATGACTAATTTAGTGAAGGGCTTACATACAGAATTAGCCATTGGTTTAATAGGTCCCGAACCCGAACAACAACAATCGGTTGCAGAGAAATGGCAAAAAGCACAGTTCGATGTAACTTTTTCAGCAAGCTCCCCATATCACTTTGATAACCAACATTTATTGTCAAAAGCACAACAATTAGAAGAGCAAGGAGCTGATTTGCTTATTCTTGATTGTATGGGCTATTCCACAACAATGAAAAACATGATTAAAGATCAACTCACTATCCCCATCATCGTCCCTCGAGAAGCGGTTTTTACAATTTTAAAAGCCATTTGTTAATAGAAGAAAAGGTCACTTCTGATTCAGTGACCTTTTCCCCTATTCGCTAGACACGCTTATTGAAATAAGGAAGCTGCTCAACGAATGCCTTCGTATCATCATCTCCATATTCATGAACAAGTGCATAGATTTTCATTAATCTTTTATCTATTTCATCATTTTCTCTATCTAGGTGATACTGTAAATACGGTAACTGTGCACGCCATGCATTCGAAATTTCCAACAGTTGCATTTGCTGAAAGATTCTCTCAAACACATCTAATGCTTGTCGATCTACATTGAGTTCGAAATTCCATGGGCCTGCATATGGGTTGGTATAATACGTTCTATTGGCAAGTGAAAAATATACGCGCTGACGATCCATCTTTACGATTCACTCCTTTTTCCATAGTATGGAGTGATAGGTGTTGTTTTATTCGCTTTTATGTCAAACTTCCTTCACAATTAATAGGACCAGATAATTTATAATAGGTATGATGAATAAAGAACGGAGTGAATACTATGAGTTTAACTACGCTCTTAATAGTCGCAGTTATCATCGTTATTTTAATCACCATTGCGACAATTATCAGTGTCAACCGTGCCTATGCCTTTAAACATACTGTTGATGAAAAACCGAAGCAAAGCTATCATCAAGAGGAAAATTAAATACCATTACTGAATTTGGAGTGAAAGAAATGGGCGTACCTTTACCAATTATCATTATGATTGCGATGATGATGCTAATGTTTGGTGTTTCTGTCATTATCATTATGAAGAAAAAAAATAATATTTTTACACAAACAATTGATCCAAAGCCTGAACAACTTACGTCTCAGCAAAAGGAAGAGCAACGATGAAATACCCCTTTATTTGGCTCATCCAGTTTTATAGAAAATTTATTTCACCTATGACGCCACCTACGTGTCGTTTTCATCCTACCTGTTCTTCTTATGGGCTCGAAGCTTTTCAAAAGCACGGTGCATTCAAAGGCTTCCTCTTAACCATTACACGTATATCCAAATGCCATCCATTTCATCCTGGTGGCTTTGATCCTGTGCCTGAAAAATGGCCTTCGAAAAAGAATTAATTTCGGAGGGCATTTTTTTCTTGTACTTTTTTAAGTTGTGCGTTATCATAATAACTGTTCTAAAAAATAAATCGTAATGATTACTATTTAAGAGAGGTATCTTACTTATATGAAAAAACTATATGTATTACTGTTAGTCGCAGTTCTTGCTTTATTTACTGCCGCTTGTGGAGACAAATCGTCCACATCCCAAAAGACTGAGAAAAAAGATAAATTAAGTATTTATACAACGGTTTATCCGTTAAGCTATTTTGCACAGCGCATTGGTGGAGATTATGTTGAAGTAGCTTCTATATACCCAGCTGGTGCGAATGAACATACCTTCGAGCCAACTCAAAAAGATATGATGAAATTAGCAGATGCTGATATCTTTTTCTATATTGGCTTAGGACTTGAAGGCTTTGTAGAAAACGCTAAAAAAACTTTAGCGAACGAAGATGTCACAATGGTGGCAACTGCTGATGAAGTTTCAGATGAAAAATTAGCTGTAAGCACAGGACATGTTCATGCAGAAGATGAAGAACATGAAGTAGACGCACATGATGAGCATGAGCACGGTACAGCAGAGGACAATCATGAACATGAAGCTGAAGAACATGGACATGATGAGCATGAGCATGGGGATATCGATCCGCATGTTTGGTTATCTCCTACAATTAGTCAAGACTTAGCACTGGCTATTAAAAACACACTAGTTGAAAAAATGCCAGCACAGGAGGCAACTTTTAACACAAATTATGATGCGTTAGTAAAAGAATTGCAGGATTTAGATCAAGATTTCAAAGCAATGACTGACAAAGCACAAAATAAAACATTCTTTGTATCCCATGCTGCATTTGGCTATATTGCAGGTCAATACGGCTTAACTCAAGTGCCGATTGCTGGCTTGAATTCACAAAATGAGCCATCTCAAAAGGAATTAACAAAGATTGTAGACAAAGCAAATGAATTGCACATTCACTATATTTTATTTGAACAAAACGTCTCTTCCAAATTAGCAGAGATTATTCAAAAAGAAGTTGGTGCAGAATCTCTTGTCTTGCATAATTTAAGCGTATTAACAGCTGATGATGAAAAAAATAAAGAAACCTATTTCACATTGATGCAAAAAAATATTCAAACATTAGAAAAAGCTTTAAGCGTTCAATAATATGAGTAAGGAGGTGCCCGCTATTGGGACACCTCCTTTATTATGACGTATTTTTCTTGTGGCATTCGTTTTCCCGTTCGATAAAAAGACCCTAGCCACTTCATTGCTTTTTGCTTAGTTACATGCTTAAATTTTGGCTGAAGGACAACAAAAGCCGTTATACTACTTTCTACTAGCATCGGTGGCCACTCCGTAAAGTTAAACTGAATTGAATTGTCTTGTTTATTTGTTTTTTGAGTAATAAGCTTCATCGGCTGTTCCACTAATGGTTGTACGGCTAACCGATTTTCTTCGATGATTGATAACCCCATAATTTGATTCAATTGATGTTGTATAGGTGTTGCTAAACTTAGTCTTTTTGTTTCTTCCTGCAAATCTATATATTTCTCGCTTGTTGCAGCAGGGAAATTTGCATAATCCCATGTATGATCTTGTGCTAATTGGCGATCAGACACTAAAAAATATTGATAACGCACTTCTCCTTTACGATCAGGCAAAGGGTCATCCCATGTCACATCAATATGATACCAAGCATGATCAAGTTTCACTAATACCCAGGCATGTAGCTGTTCTCCTACTTTTCCAGGTACATATTGTACCTCAAAGCCCAACATTTCTAACATTCTATATAGCACTAAAGCATATGCCTGACAGACGCCCTTATTCTCCGTTAATAATGTATAAGGAGAATATTGACTTCCTTCTGTTTCCTTAGAGTATTCCGCGGACAATACAATAAAATCATGTGCAGCCTGTAGTTTTTCTATGTCACTTAATCCATGCATAGGTGCAATAATATTTTCCAAAGTTTGCTCTACAAATAACGCCTCTGTTTGTGAGAGATGGTACGTAAATGCAAAGGCAATGACGATATTATTGCTATAACCTTCGTACTTCCATTGGAAACTAGAAATATTAGTATAAATATAAGAGTTTTCAATTGCATTTTTAGTAATTTCCGTTAGTTCATCCTTTATCTTGGCTAAGTCACCAGTATAACGAATCGAGAATTCGGATGATAGATGCATAACTTCTTTATTAATGAGAGATTGTAGTGTTTCAATTGAATGAGCTGTTGCTACATCTTCTTTTTCATAGTTTGCAAATACTTGCACATGACTCATTTGTAGAACAAATAATATAATGACAACATTATATATATATTTCCTCATATGAGTCATTCTCCTTTACTAAATAGTTTATGCCTCTCTTTTTTTATTATGTTAATAAATGATTAATTTCATGCTAAAAGTTCAAATAAAAAAGAAGCCTTCCTTTTAAGAAGACTTCTCTCACAAAGTTTTTACTGTAATAATTTCCGTCTCAACAATTTATCCGCACCATTGCGCGGAAGACTGTCTGTAATAATCATTTCTTTAGGTACTTTATATTTAGCAAGTTTCTGTAAACAAAAGGCCTTTAGTTGCTCAACAGATACCTGCTCATTTAACACGATAAATGCGATGGGTACCTGTCCCCATTGTTCATCAGGCATACCGCATACACCCGCCTCTTTGACAGCTGGGTGTGTAAGTAGTACATTTTCTATTTCTGCAGGATAAATATTTTCTCCCCCTGAAATGATTAAATCTGCCCTTCGATCAATGACGAATAAATAACCCTCTTCATCCACATAACCAATATCACCTGTATGAAGCCAGCCAGCCTTCGTTGCATTTTTTTGTGCAAAACGTCCAATATAGCCAGGTGTAACATGGGGACCTCGAATGCAAATTTCCCCTTCACCTTTAGCATTTGGCTCAGCAATCATTATTTGATTAAAAAATAGAGGCTTTCCAGCAGAACCAATTTTCCGCATAGCATCTTCACTTGCCAATGTGGCAGTTTGTGAGGAGGTTTCAGTCATTCCATACGTTTGTGCGACAGCTAAATTTAAAGCATGTGCTCTCGCTAAATAATCAACGGGAACAGGTCCACCTCCAGCTAGCATTAACTTAAAATAAGAGGAAGCTTTCGCATTGCGTTGCTCTAGCGTATGTAGAATTCGTTCCAAGGTCACCGCTACAACAGACATATGGGTGACATCCCCATCCATAATATTTTGTGCGATAGCTTCTACATCAAATTGCTCATATAAAAAGATTTGATTTCCATATAGCAGAGAACGCACTAAAATGGAGAATCCACTAATATGGAATAAAGGGACCGCACATAGCCAAATGTCATGCGCCTGCAGCCCAATATTTAAAACGGAGGCAGTGGCACTAGCCTGATGATTTCCAACTGTTTGGCGAACCCCTTTTGGAAAGCCTGTTGTACCCGACGTATACATAATCGTAGTTGTTTGATGAAGAGGCCATTCCTTTACAATATCTACTGCACTCTCTGCACCCTTTTCAGTTGCTGAAAATAAATGATAGGTTGTTTCAGATGGCAGCTTTGCTATATCCTCATCGGCAACCAATACGGCTACAGCCTCTGAATCCTCTAACTGATAAGCCAACTCATCCTGTGAAAGTCTACGATTAAGCATCACCATTTCACATTGCAGATGCATGCAGGCATACATCATGATCACAAGCTCAGGCTTACTTGGCCCCATAATAGCAATTCGATCACCCTGTTGAATACCGAGTGTCACTAATTGTCGAGCACGTTTTATCGATTCATTATTTAATTCTTGAAAAGTCCAGCTTTGCTTTTTAAAAGTAAGTGCCTTGCGCAATGGTGTTAAATAAGCTCTTTGTAAAATCCAGTTAGGATACATCTTTGTCACTCCAATCACCCTACATCTTAACGCTTTCCCATCTAGTTTGTCTATTACTCCATGTAGTATCTAGCTTTTTAGTGAAAACCTCTATCCTTCACCTATTGAGTTCTATCCGCTACTTTAATAATTTTATCCACCTCTTAGCCGCTTCTATCCCCTACTTTTAGATTTTTATCCTCAATCTGCTCAAGACATATAAAAAGCTCGTATCTCCAAAAGATACGAGCTTTCAACCCTATATTAATCAAGGGAATCTTGGGAATTGACCGAAATCTGGTTGACGTTTTTCTTTGAATGCATCGCGGCCTTCTTTTGCTTCATCAGTTGTGTAGTAAAGAAGTGTAGCATCTCCAGCCATTTGTTGAAGACCTGCTAAACCATCTGTATCTGCATTCATCGCTGCTTTTAAGAAGCGTAGTGCAGTTGGTGACATTTGAAGCATTTCTTCACACCATTGAACTGTCTCATCTTCCAATTGCGCATAAGGCACAACTGTATTGACTAAGCCCATATCAAGTGCTTGTTGTGCATCGTATTGACGGCATAGGTACCAAATTTCACGTGCCTTTTTATGACCAATAATACGAGCAAGATAGCCTGAGCCATAACCAGCATCGAATGAACCTACTTTTGGTCCAGTTTGTCCAAAGCGAGCATTGTCAGCTGCAATTGTTAAGTCACAGACAACATGTAAAACGTGTCCTCCACCAATTGCGTAGCCAGCTACCATTGCTACTACAGGTTTTGGAATTACACGGATTAAACGTTGTAAATCAAGAACGTTTAGACGTGGAATTTCATCTTCTCCTACGTAGCCACCGTGACCGCGAACTTTTTGGTCTCCGCCTGAGCAGAAAGCATGTTCACCTTCACCAGTTAGAATAATAACACCGATATTTTTATCATCGCGTGCACGTGAGAATGCGTCAATCATTTCCATTACCGTTTTTGGGCGGAATGCATTACGCACTTCTGGACGGTTAATCGTAATTTTTGCGATACCGTTATAGAACTCATACTTAATGTCTTCATAAGTATGTAATGTTGTCCATTGACGTGTCATTGAATTGCCTCCTATATCATTAAATTCGTCTCGTTTCTAGCGAGGCGCTAACGTAATCGTATATTACGTTAAATACTCCTCTACTATTGTAGCAAACTCAGCGGGATTTTCCACATGAATTGCATGTCCAGCGTCATTTACTGTTAAATGCTTAACAGTATTTAATAGCGCTTTCATTTCTAGTGCAATTTTACAAAATTTCTCATCCAATGAACCGGTAATTAGCAGGACAGGTATTTCTAGTTGCATCAGTCTATCCCAATTTGAAGGTTGAACGCCTGTCCCGATACCTCTCAAGCTACCAGCAAGTCCCTCTTCCTTCTGTGAAAGTCGCTCTTCTCGAATGGTTTCTCTTACCCTTTTAGGTAGACGTTGCTGTGAAGCAAAAAGCGGGATGCTTTCCCATGCATTGACAAAGGACAGTAAACCATTTGTCATTATTTTTTGCGCCAGTTCTTCATCTCGCTTACAACGTTCATGTTGCTCTTCCATTGTTCGCAAGCCAGGAGAAGCACTTTCTAAAATGAGCTGATGTATGCGAGCTGGATACGAAATGGCATAGGATAAAGCGATTCTTCCACCCATTGAATAGCCTAGCAGTGTAAATTTCTCTAAATGAAGCTGGCAAAATAGTTCTTCTAAATCCTGTAATTGCTCTTCCATAGAAAAACGCTGTACGTGCTGTGGAATAGCTGTTTGACCATGTCCGATTAAATCAACCGCAATAACACGCACATGAGGTAGAGCTTGTGCTAGATTATGCCATGTTGCTGAGCTACCGGTAAATCCATGTAAGGCAACGACTGTGTATTCACCGTTTTCATTCCATATGTCGACATGGGTTTCAAGACCACGAATCATCCACTTTGTCATGCTTTTAACTCCGCATTAATTCGATTCCATAGACCTCGATGTGCATTCACATTCTCAGTTCTATCTGTAAATATTTCAACTAATCGTAAAGAATGGTTTTTACAAGTTGAAAATTTTTCAGAAAGCTCAGAGATTGTTTCGACACGTACATAGTCCATATTATACATATGTGCAATATCACGGAATTCGAGGGCTGTCGGTGTGCCAAATAAATCCTCATAGTGATCTTCAACAGTTGACTGTGGTAAATAAGAAAAAATACCACCACCATCATTATTCATCACAATAATCGTTAAGTTACATTCCTGATATCTGGAAGCAATGAGTCCATTCACATCATGTAAAAAAGCTAAATCACCAATCAGTAAATAACTTTCTCGATTATTTCCTTGACTGAAACCGATTGCTGTTGATACAACACCATCAATCCCGTTCGTTCCTCGATTGGCAAAAACACGTAAATCTTTCGGTGTAGCCAATAAAAATGTATCAATATCTCGTACTGGCATACTACTGCTAACGAAAATATCACTACCGTCAGGAATCATTTTGAGTAAACGACTGACTATAGCCCCTTCATCTTTTTCTACCTCTGAATATTGCTCAATATACATAGAAGCAAGCTGATTCGCTTTTTGCCATTCAGCTAAGTATGTTTCCTCGATAGCTGTTTCAGTGATAGCTAATTCTGTTAGCCATTGATCGACATTCGCATGAATAAAATGCGTAGATACGCCTGTAGCATCTCTGAACATAGGATCTTCATCGATAATCACATATGCATTTGGTCGTGACTTTGTAATAAATTGCATCATAAACTTCGAGACTGGTTGTGCCCCTATTCGGATTACTGTATCTGGTTGCACCAGTGCTTTGAAGTCATCACTCTTCATAATGGCATCATAGGTTGTCACGATATATGATAAACAATCCTCTGGTACGGATGTACGCATATTCGATAAACTTTCAACAATGACAGGCCACTTCAGCTGACGTACAAATTCCCAAACAATGGATAATTCTGTACCAAGAGCTAACTCACCAATGATCATAAAACCTCTTTTAGTCGATTGTATAATAGAGGATAGTTCCTGTTGATCCACACGTGTTGGGGTTAATTGTCCCATACTGCTGTACTTAAACGTCACTGCTGGTAGCTCCTGCTGTAAATCAATTAATAGTGGTTCACGGAAAGGTACATTAATATGGACGGGTCCAAAAGGTGCGCTCGTGGCAATGGCTACCGCACGAGCAAGATGGCGCTCAATAAAAGGCAATGTTGGTTCAGCACCATCTGCTAACGGAAAATCAACACTCCACTTCACATGTGAACCATATAAATTGGGTTGGTTGATAGCCTGTGGAGCGCCTACCTCACGTAATTCATGTGGGCGATCAGCTGTTATAATAATTAATGGTACACGTGCATAGCTTGCCTCCACAATCGCAGGAAAATAGTTAGCTGCTGCTGTACCAGATGTGCATAAAAGAACCACAGGCTTAGTAGTTGCCTTAGCAAGCCCTAGCGCAAAGAATGCTGCTGAGCGCTCGTCTACCTGCCGATACATTTTTACTTGTTTAGTAGATGCAACCGCATAAGCAAGCGGCGTTGAACGTGAGCCTGGGCTAACGACAACGTTTTCTACACCAGCCTGCACTAGTGATGCGACCATTTTATAAACATAATCTGTTAGTATTTTTCGTTCACTCATGTAATTGTCCCCCTAGCGCACGAAGCATTGGACGGAATTTTACTAATGTTTCTTCATATTCAGATTGTGGTTCGGAATCTGCGACGATTCCACCGCCTGCATATAAATAAGCTTTATCATTTAATAAGGCTGCTGAACGAATGGCAACTGCGAATTCACCGTTCCCCTCTGCATCTAGCCAGCCTATTGGCGCAGCATACAGTCCTCGATTCATCGGCTCATATTTACGGATGGCTGCCAATGCTTCCGTGCGTGGTACACCACCTAAAGCGGGTGTTGGGTGTAATGATTTAGTCAATTGTAAGATTGTTGCATCCTGATTTAACTGACCTTCAACAGGTGTATACAAATGTTGAATATCTCGTATTTTTAACAAGCGTGGTCTATCTGGCACCGTCATGTCCACACAATTTTTACGGAATGTTTCCGCAATCATATCCACAACATACTGATGTTCTCCGCCATTTTTAGGGTCATTTAATAAACTTTGTCCAAAAGCCTCATCTTCCTCTGCAGTCTTACCTCGTTTAATTGAGCCAGCAATACAAGAAGAAAATGCTCGACCATCTTCTACCTTCACAAGTCGTTCGGGTGATGCTCCGAAAAACAATAAATGTCTATGCTCTAAACCAAATAAATAGCTTTCTGGCTGTTCATGAATAATTTGAGAAAGTACTTGTGGTGCGGATACATACTCTTTAAATTGCAAAGCAAGTGATCGTGCAATGACCACCTTATCTGCCTTTTTCTGTTTAATTAATGCTGTCACTTGATCGATTGAGGCTAAATAAGGTTCTTTATATGGTTCAAAATAACTTGTGATTTCAGGTTTTGTATACGTTTTCACTTCTTTAACCTGAGCTGCATGGATTAAATGATCTCGCTCTTTTCTTAAAGCTTCGAACTGATCCTCAGCCTGTTGGTCTTGTGTCAAAAGATGAATACTCACATATGCTTTATCATCGCGTATCACCAGTTGAAACGTTGCTAATGCAAAATAAGCCTCTGGGAAATCCGTCCATTCCCCATCTACATTATTTTGAGGATCAAATGTAAAACCGCCAAACAAAATTGGTTGTAACTCTTGTTGACCTTTTGGACAGTTTTTCGTTATGTTTTTCCATTCCGCTTCAACTGCATCAAAGCGGTTTTCTTTAGCGTTGTTTTGAATAATATGAGCATGTCCTAGCCCAACTAATGTCATTGTTTTCTCTCTATTTTGCCAATAAAATCGTTCACCTTTATAACATTCCTCGCCAGCTGCATAAAACGCCAGTGCAGATAGGCGACTTACTTCCATTGTTTCCATATAAAAATGAAGGCTTTGGCCCAAAGAGTCCACTTCTACTTCTGTGGCTTGGTACCACTTCTGTTGCATGAAAATTACCTCCGTTGTTGCAATGTACATAATTTTAATGATGATTAAATAACACATCATATTTTGGTTGGCAACACGTGATTCGTCCTGTTGCTAATCGTTCTTTTTTATTTTCAGTTCATAAATGCATGTTCTATTGTATCACTTTTTTTCATTAAACAGTATGTAATAAGCTGTGAACCTACCCATTTTCTCAATCTTCGTTTAAAATAAGAAGAGTCGACAACATTTGAAGGAGAGAAAGACCTTATGACCAAAGTCATTGAAGCTGATAGGGGTTTTAAAGTTTGGTGGCATTTAACACGTCCACATACTTTAACCGCTTCATTTGTTCCTGTATTCCTAGGAACAGCAATTGCCTTAGCAATTGAAAAAGAAACAATTGATTTTGGACTATTTTTTGCTATGCTCATTGCAAGTATGCTTATACAAGCAGCAACGAATATGTTCAATGAATATTATGATTACAAATTAGGATTAGATAACGAGCATTCCGTCGGGATTGGCGGAACGATTGTCCGTCATGGTGTACAGCCAAAGACAATTATGATGATTGCATTAAGCTTTTATGCTATTGCCATGCTTCTTGGCATTTACATATGTGCCTCAACATCTTGGTGGTTAGCTGCTGTCGGACTTGTTTGTATGCTTATTGGCTTTTTATATACAGGTGGACCGTACCCAATCGCCTATTCGCCATTTGGTGAAATTGTTTCTGGCGCAGTAATGGGGATGGGCATTGTATTAATTGCCTTCTATATTCAAGCGCTTACAGTAACACTGGATGCTGTCTTGCTCTCTGTACCAAGCATGATTTTAGTCGGTGCCATTATGCTATCGAACAATATACGTGATATTGTTGGCGATACAGAAGGCGGACGAAAAACTTTAGCTATTTTGGTAGGACGTGATAATGCGATTTCCGTGTTATCAGGCTTTTTTATCGTCTCTTATTTATGGGTGATTGCTCTTGTAGCAGTTGATGGTATTACTTTTTGGGCATTAATCATCTTCCTAAGTATTCCAAAACCATTACGTGCCATTCAAATTTTCCGAGACAAAAAAGAAGCCAAAGAGGTAATGCCTGCGATGAAATATACAGCGCAAACAAATACATTCTTCGGCTTCCTATTAGGAATCGGTTTATTAATTCATTATTTCTTTTATTAAGATGCAGCAGCCTTAACGGGTTGCTGCTTTTTTTACATAGCGTCGGAAATTTTTGCTTGCAATATCGTACACTTCTTCATCTGAAAAGCGTGTACGTAATGCCTCTAGTAAATTTTGCGCCTCTCCTGCATGTGCTAAGCCACTGACAGTCCGATCAATCCCATCAAAATCGGAGCCTAATCCAATATGCTCCACACCTACCAGTTTTGCTAAATGCTCCACATGTCCCACTAAATGGTCTAGTGTTGCACCTTTGCCTATAAAGAGTGGGAAATAAACTACATGGATATGTCCTCCCGCCTCTACAAGTGCCTTTGCCTGGTCATCTGTTAAGTTACGCGGGTGATCACATAGTGCACGTGCATTACTATGGCTTGCAATAATATGCTTTGCAAGCGGCAAAACATCCCAAAAGCTTTGCTCATTTAGATGAGATACATCAATAATAATATCGCGTTCATTTAATAATTGTATAACTTCTTTACCAAATGGCTTTAAACCAAGAGTTGCATCCTGTTCAGCACCATGAGCCACAGCATTTTCTTCATTCCACGTTAAACCTACTAATTTCACTCCTGCATCCAGTACAGCTGTCAGTTTTGTTAAATCTTCGCCAATGGCACTACAGCCCTCTAAGCTTAAAATGGCTCCTATTTCGTGTGGAGCTAATTGATCTAACTGTGCCCAATCTGTAATATGCACCATGCCCTCTGTTTGTATTACGTGAGTATGGAATGCTTCGATTTGGCGCATGACCTCAAGAAATTGCAAATTTTGTGCGATTTTTGGGTCAATAAAGATAGCGAACACTTGAGCCTCTACTTGCCCTAATTGCAATCTTTTTTGATTAGCATGTAGTCGCACATCCTCTGCAAAATTTGCCGTTTCAAGAGTAGTTAACTTTAAAAGCGCATCACAATGTAAATCAATAATCTTCATATCCTCACCTCTACAGTTATTATACTGCTTCTGTAAGGAAAAGCTGACTACATTTTATCCTGTGGTGTATCAGAAGAGCCGAATTCCTCCAGCTCGATAAAATCATCTGATTTTGGTGTTGAAGCAAGAACATCTTCTTCCACTGGTCGTAAACTGTCTTCTTTCTTTTCAGCATGCTCCACACATGTCAGAGCTTGCGGCATTGCCTTTAAGCGACCAATCGGAATTTCTTTACCACAGACTGCACACTTGCCATATGTACCGTCTGCCATTGCTTGAAGAGCTTCTTTTATTTCTTCAGCATTATCACCACGATGCTCATCAATAGCCATTTCTGTAAGCTGATCCGTTAAATCACTTGCATTATCAGCTGGATGATTATCATAATTCGATAGTTCTGTCGCTTGAGGTCGCTCTGATTCTTCTATTCGTTGTTCTATTTCTTGTAATTCTTGCTCTAGTTGTCTTTTTAATTGTTGTATTACTTGTTGATCCTCAATAATCTCCTCCTCATGCTTTCATTTTTTCCTATTTTACGATTTCTAAAACATGTCAGCATAAGGAAGACCTATTTACTTACTTGTATAAGCTATAATGGCGTCATGCAAAAATTGCGCTGCTCCTGTTTCACCACGCTCATCATAATAAGCTGTAAAACGTTCATCAGCAATATACATTTGTGCCAGCCCTGCATGTGCCTCTTTGGAATACTCTTTCCACGTAAAGTTGAGCCAGCGTTTATGCAACTCTGCAACTTCCATCGCAATGTCACTTGCAGCATCTCCAAGTTTCATTGCCTCTGCTAAGCGTTCAAACATTTGCTGTTCTAGCTGTTGCATCGCTTGATATTGTTGCTCCGTCATGTTCATAAGCTTAGCATTGGATGCATCCACTGTTTCATTCCCATATTTCTCACGGATTTCTTTGCCGTACTGCTTTTCGTTATCCTCCATTAACTTTTCTTTAAAGCCTTTAAATTTTTCTTCATTTGACATTGGTTGTTCCTCCTCAATGGATTGTATTGTTTTTTCTACTGTCTGTAAGATCGTTTCCAACTGTTCTTTGCGTTGAAGCAAAGCAGCTCTATGTGTTTTGAGCGCCTCAGCATGCTGAAAATTTGGTGCTTGAACAATAGTCTGAATTGTCGCTAATTTCATATCTAATGCACGATAAAATAAAATCTGCTGCAACATATCGACCTCCCATTGGCCATAAAATCGATAACCTGCCTCATTGGTTCTTGCTGGTTTTAGCAATCCAATTTCATCATAATAACGCAATGTTCTTGTACTAACACCCGATAGTTGAGCAAGCTCCTGAATGGTATATTCCATATCATCACCTCCACTTAATGCTACTGTAAGCTTTGACGCAACGTTAAGGTCAAGAGTAAAATAAAAAAATTTTAATTAAACTTAATCATACCTTCATATCCTTTTAAAAAAAGTAAAAATAGCAAACTAGTAAATCACTAGTTTGCTATTGATTCGCATATTTCCCATGCCATACTATTTCTTGATAACTCTCTTTATCTGTATCACCCTCTGTATTAATAAACAGCACCCTTGCATGTTCATTTAGGTGCAAGGCATGTTTTAATTCCTTATATTGTTTATTAGTCATTATTTCATAAAAGCAACCAAATGGCGCCGCTCCTGATTCACCAGCTATAATGCGGGTGTCTGTAGCTAAAGGATTTCCTAGAACGCGCATACCCGTTGCTGCTATTTCTTCCTCACACGAGATACTTATTTTTATAAAGGTTTTTAAGATTTGCCAAGCCTGTGGATTAGGTTCACCACAAGCAAGACCTGCCATTATTGTTTGCATCTCTCCACCAACAGTGACAAATTGATCTGTATTTTTCTTAAAGCTTTCATAATAGCAATTAGCGACATGAGGCTCAACCAAGACAAATGTAATTTCCTGCTCATAGTATTGCTGTAAAAATGCTACTACTGCTCCGGCAAAGGACCCCACACCAGCTTGCAAAAATACATGTGTTGGGGCTTGCTGAATCTGTTCAACAATCTCCTGTACAAGGGTTGTGTACCCCTGCATAATCCATAATGGAATTTCTTCATAGCCTTCCCACATCGTATCCTGAATCAAGACCCAGCCATTTTCTTGTGCAAGCCGTGAGGTATAACGAACAGTATCGTCATAATTCATTGTCGTAATTTCAGCAAAAGCCCCTTCACTTTTAATATGCAGTAACCGCTCAGCGGAGCTACCAGTTGGCATATATATTCTTGCTTGAAAACCCAGTTCTCTTGCCGCCCAGGCCACACCACGACCATGATTACCATCTGTCGTTGAAATAAATGTTGGATTGCCTACTTGCGCTCTTACTTCTGGGGTTTTTAACTGTTCAAACGATAGCTCCTCTATATTCCTTCCAAGCTTATTGGCAACATATTGTGCAATTGCATAAATTCCGCCTAAAACTTTAAAGGCATTTAAACCAAATCGATAAGATTCATCTTTAATCATGATTTTTTCTACACCCATATATGAAGATAGTGCCTCAAGATGATGGAGTGGTGTCTTCTCAAAATGCTCATATGTACGCTGAAATTGACCAATCTTTCTCACTTGGTCTAGTGAAAAATATGGAAGTATTGCAGTTGCTTGTTTTATATGGTCTTGCTCTAAATAATGCTGATTATAAACCCACCTTAATTTTTCCTTCATCGCCATCCCCCTCAATTTACGGTCAATATCTA
The DNA here is from genome assembly GCF_028872195.1 of Lysinibacillus sp. G01H. Lineage (NCBI taxonomy): Bacteria > Bacillati > Bacillota > Bacilli > Caryophanales > Bacillaceae > Lysinibacillus > Lysinibacillus sp. G01H. Next base: position 3,537,882 of record NZ_CP118397.1, read on the forward strand.
CATCATAGTCTATCTAACTTAATAGTACCAGGAGAGTATATATTAGGAAATAAAAAAACTATACATTTATCAAACACCGATAAATGTATAGTTTATGAGAAAATTATTTAACAAAGATTTCTTTCACTTGATCTAGCATAATATTCGCAGCTAAAATGCCTCCAGCCGTATTCCAAATGACATCATCCACCTTATGTGCATTGCCTTTTTGGACAGCTGTTAAGTTTTTCCAAAGTGGGTCTTGTGTCCACTCTTGTTCAGTTGCTAGTGCTGAATCATCACCTGTTGGCATGTACGTGAAGTAGAAAATAACATCCCCATCCATTTGAGGGATTGCTTCTTTCCCAACTTCAATCGCTAAGTTTCCTAGTTTTGCATTATCTTTAAATAAATCTGCTTGCGCTGCAACACGTTTAAATCCTAAAGCATCAAAAATCACACCTGAGAATGAATCTGTGTAATAGATACGAGATTTATCGGCCATAAAGCGTACAAATGAAACTTCTTGGTTGGTTTGTTCTCCAAGCTCTTCTTTCAGTGCTTGTAACTTATCTTCGTAAGCTTTTAGTACTTCTTCACCTTTTGTTTCTTGATTTACTGCTTTAGCGAATAATTTAAAATTCTCTTTCCAGTCGCCACGTAATGTTTCAGAAAACACTGTTGGAGCAATTTTGCTAAGTTTCGCATAATCTTTTTCTTGTCGTAATTTATTGCCAATAATTAAATTAAATCCACACTCTTACGCTCCATTGCTCGATTATTAAAACCTAAAAAAGGCTCCGTTTTATTAGATGGTGAGGATATTTTTAAATTATCAACAAAACAAGTGGCTAAAAACCTCTCTATTCTTCCCCAATCTCCTGTTGCACCAGAAGGATTAACTGTCCTACAACTTGTGAAACAAGGTCGCTATCCTTACCAAAGTTGGCGACAACAGTGGACTGAAAAGGATGAAGAAATCGTTTTAAATGCTTTAAAAGCTACAGGTACTGAGCATTTACAAGATAGACCAGTAGATGAGCTATCAGGAGGACAACGTCAACGTGCGTGGATAGCTATGACGCTTGCTCAAGATACAGATATCATTCTTTTAGACGAGCCTACGACATACTTAGATTTAACTCATCAAATAGACGTTTTAGATTTACTGTACGAATTGAACCAACAGCAAAAGCGAACTATCATTATGGTATTACATGATATTAATCTTGCTTGTCGCTATGCCGATCATATTATTACAGTGCGTGACCGTGGTGTCTATCGTCAAGGGAAACCAGAAGAAATTATGACAACTGATTTAGTTAGTCATGTGTTTGACCTTGATTGCCAAATGACGACAGATCCAATCTTTGGTACACCTCTTTGCATCCCATATGGAAAAGGACGAAAAATTTAATCGTTAATTTGAAAAAATAAGCCTACACAGAATGATTAATCTGTGTAGGCTTTCATTTAATATAGCTATGTTATTAATCTAAGTATCTAATAAATTAAAAAGTGCAGTAGATGTAAATTCATCTACTGCACTTAGTATGACCCGTACGGGATTCGAACCCGTGTTACCGCCGTGAAAGGGCGGTGTCTTAACCACTTGACCAACGGGCCCATGGCGGAGAAGGAGGGATTTGAACCCTCGCGCCGGTTACCCGACCTACACCCTTAGCAGGGGCGCCTCTTCAGCCTCTTGAGTACTTCCCCAAAATAAAAATGGCTCCGAAGGCAGGACTCGAACCTGCGACAACCTGATTAACAGTCAGGTGCTACTACCAACTGAGCTACTTCGGAATAATGGTGGGCCTAAATGGACTCGAACCATCGACCTCACGCTTATCAGGCGTGCGCTCTAACCAGCTGAGCTATAGGCCCTTGGAGCGGGTGATGGGAATCGAACCCACGACATCAGCTTGGAAGGCTGAGGTTTTACCATTAAACTACACCCGCATAAATGGTGGGTCAGGACGGAATCGAACCGCCGACACTTAGAGCTTCAATCTAATGCTCTACCAACTGAGCTACTGACCCATTTCGTCCATGCTAAGCTTACTCACTCTTTTGCTTCTCATGACTTTTATTTTAAAAATGGCGGTCCCGACCGGGATCGAACCGGCGATCTCCTGCGTGACAGGCAGGCATGTTAACCGCTACACCACGGGACCTTTTGGTTGCGGGGGCTGGATTTGAACCAACGACCTTCGGGTTATGAGCCCGACGAGCTACCACTGCTCCACCCCGCGATAATTTTATGCTGTTTCGAGTTTTTAAAGCACCATTTATAAAAATTTAAAACTGGAGGAGGTAGAGGGATTCGAACCCCCGCGCGGTGTTACCCGCCTGTCGGTTTTCAAGACCGATCCCTTCAGCCAGACTTGGGTATACCTCCGTTACAATATATAAATGGTGGACCTTGCAGGACTCGAACCTGCGACCGGACGGTTATGAGCCGTCTGCTCTAACCAACTGAGCTAAAGGTCCTTTAAGATGGCGGCAGAGGGGATCGAACCCCCGACCTTACGGGTATGAACCGTACGCTCTAGCCAGCTGAGCTACGCCGCCAGGATCTTTATACTGGTTAATTTACTTATGGTGGAGCCTAGCGGGATCGAACCGCTGACCTCCTGCGTGCAAGGCAGGCGCTCTCCCAGCTGAGCTAAGGCCCCATAATTTTTTTGGAAATGGTCGGGAAGACAGGATTCGAACCTGCGACCCCTTGGTCCCAAACCAAGTGCTCTACCAAGCTGAGCTACTTCCCGTTGTTCTTTTGGCGCGCCCGACAGGAGTCGAACCCATAACCTTCTGATCCGTAGTCAGACGCTCTATCCAATTGAGCTACGGGCGCATTTAAAATGGTGCCGAGGACCGGAATCGAACCGGTACGGTAGTCACCTACCGCAGGATTTTAAGTCCTGTGCGTCTGCCAGTTCCGCCACCCCGGCACATTTGGAGCGGAAGACGAGGTTCGAACTCGCGACCCCCACCTTGGCAAGGTGGTGTTCTACCACTGAACTACTTCCGCATGTGCATAAGTTTTTTTATCTGGCAATGAAAATAATGGTGCGGGTGAAGGGAGTCGAACCCCCACGCCTTGCGGCGCTAGATCCTAAGTCTAGTGCGTCTGCCAATTCCGCCACACCCGCTTATTATTATTTAAAAATGGTGAGCCATGAAGGACTCGAACCTTCGACCCTCTGATTAAAAGTCAGATGCTCTACCAACTGAGCTAATGGCTCGAAAAAATGGTGCCGGCTATAGGAATCGAACCCACGACCTACTGATTACAAGTCAGTTGCTCTACCTGCTGAGCTAAACCGGCATATGGTGGAGGATGACGGGCTCGAACCGCCGACCCTCTGCTTGTAAGGCAGATGCTCTCCCAGCTGAGCTAATCCTCCTGGGTATTATGCCTAGCGACGTCCTACTCTCACAGGGGGAAGCCCCCAACTACCATCGGCGCTAAAGAGCTTAACTTCCGTGTTCGGTATGGGAACGGGTGTGACCTCTTTGCCATCATCACTAGACTTTGTTATGTATCTTGTTTTGAAGTTGTTTACCTGTCCTTCAAGACAAGAATTATTGTATAACGTTTTCTAACATTGTGCAATACTTTTTTATAAAAAAAAGAAATTATTACTTTTTAAAGTTATTTTTGTTAAGTAAGAGAAAATATTGCCCTGCAAAATATTATAGCAATTGTTGGTTCAAAAGAAAACAATTATTTTATTTGCCGATATTCTTAGCTTATAATCTATTTCAATACAAGTGAAGAATATAGATAATCCTTCACTCTTCTTTTCATTAAATATTTGAAAGCTCTATTTTTAATTTTACAATATCCTCAAGTGTAGTAGAAGGACCAAAAGATATTCTAAAAAATTGGCGTGCCGCTTCCAAAGAGAACCCCATAGATAGAATAGCCTTTGTTCCCGATTCACTATGAATATCACATGCACTACCAGTAGAGATACAGATTCCCGCCTCATTTAACTTTAAAAGAACATATTGCCCCTCTACTTTCTCCATCATTACCCCACAAATATTAGGTAGTTGCTGTTTACATTCAACGAGCTGACATGTTTCAGGTAAATTATTTTCAAAATAATCTCTTAACGTTTCATAATGTTGCAACTCATATTGATAGTTTTCAATTGCCGCGGCAAAGGCCACGATTGCAGGAGTATCTAATGTTCCCCCTCTAAGACCCCTCTCGTGTGTCACACCTGGTGTTAATGCAGGTACTCTGATTGCAGGGTTCATATATATAGCACCGCAGCCCTTTGGCCCACCTATTTTATGAGCCGAGATGGTAATAGCATCGGCCCCCTTTGGTATAGCTAGTTTACCAAATGATTGTACACAATCAACGTGACAGAAAATATTTGATTTTCTTGCCATCTTTACGATTTTCTCTACAGGCTGGATTGAACCAATTTCAGAATTGACATGTTGAATGGTAATCAAAGCAGTCTCTTCTCGGATTGCTTGTTGCAATTGTCCCAGATCAACACAACCATCCTTCTGCAAAGGTAATTTTGTTACAGTAAAGCCCTTTTTCTCAAGTGTATTCAAAGCTGCATGCACTGACGTATGCTCAGCTTGAGAAGAAATAATGTGTTTTCCTTTTTTTGAGGCTAGTGCTAACGACAAGATGGCTATGAGATTTCCCTCTGTTCCACTACCCGTAAAAATTACACCATCACTAGTTACACCTAGGGCTTGGGCTACAACCTCTCTTGATTGCTGGACAAAATAAAGGGCTTGTCCCCCTAAATCATGCAGACTCGCACTATTTCCATAATACCGTTGTGCCACCTCAACATAGGCCTCAAGAGATTCCCTCATCATAGGTGATGTTGCAGCATAATCCATATAAATCATCGTCTTCTTCCTCTCTTGTTCATCAGGTCTTGTTTTCTTTTTTATTTTATGTAAAGATAAGTGTCAAGACAACTGTAAAGAAGGTATAACTATGGATGTAAAGACAGACGTCCTTATAATTGGTAGTGGAATTGCTGCACTTCAGGCTGCTTTAGTGCTTGAAAAACATTTTCAAATACAAATTGTTACAAAATCATCTTTATATATGAGTAGTTCTTACCGTGCACAAGGTGGGATTGCTGCTGTTACTAGTGAGGAAGATCATATTCAACACCATATTGCTGATACATTGAAAGCTGGCGAGTATCATCATGAGAAAAGGCATGTTAAAACACTTATAAAAGATGGCACTGAGATTATGCAAAACTATCTAAAGGATGGCCTCCCTGTTGATCGGCAGGTCGATGGAAAACCTGCTCTAGGACTTGAAGGAGCACATAGTCATCATCGTATTCTACATGCAGGTGGTGATCGTACTGGTCAGATTTTCATAGATTATTTGCTTCATAAACTCTCACCCAAAACAAAGATCAATTGCTATGAAATGGCTTATGAGCTTTTACGGAATACAGATGGTGACTGTGTAGGAGTATTAACCAAAGGAGAAAAAGGTACAAAACGTTATTTGGCACATCATGTTATTTTAGCGACAGGTGGCGCAGGTGCCCTTTATTCAAGTACATCTAATTTTCCAACTAATACAGGGGATGGGATCGCATTAGCATTTCGAGCAGGCGCTGCCATTAGTGATATGGAATTTATGCAATTTCACCCGAGTCTTCTTTGGTGTAAAAATGAAGCAAAGGGATTAGTTTCTGAAGCTGTCAGAGGGGCTGGTGGTATTTTTGTTAATGCACAGCATCAGCCCATTATGAAAGGTTTACATGCTCAACTTGACCTAGCACCAAGACATATTACTGCACTTGCCCTATTTACAAAACGTGCAGCTGGTGAAGAAACGTATATTGATATCACTAACATTCACGACTTTGAAGAAAAATTTCCAACAATTGCTCAGCTATGCCATGTTCATCACGTTCATTTACAAGATGGCCTAATCCCCGTGGCTCCAGGAAGTCATTTCTTGATGGGTGGTGTTATTGCTGATGACAAAGGAAGAACTACTATACCAAACTTATATGCAGTCGGTGAGGTTGCCTGTACAGGCGTACATGGCGCGAATCGTTTAGCAAGTAACTCCCTATTGGAAGGTATTACATTTGGTCAAAAAATGGCGCAGTACATTATTCAAAAAGGGTGTCATCAAAAAAACTTTTTACTGGAAAAGCATCAATGTGCTGATAAAATGCCACCTTTATTTAGCAAACCCCAATTACAGCAACACATGATGCGGTTCCTAGGTATTGTTAGAAATATTGATGACTTGCAGCATTTTGCAAAGCAACTCCCCTCCTTGCAATCACTTACTCAAGTTAATTTAAAGGGTCTTGAACTAGCTGAGTTGGAATTATTTATGATGCATGTAGTCGCCACATTAATGGCACATGCAGCAATTACCCGAACGGAAACAAGAGGAGCTCATATTCGAACGGATAAACCCGAAATGAAATCACAATGGGCAAGCCGATGGATTATTTTTTCGCAAGGACAAATGAAAGTGAGGAACTCATTGTATGAATATCATCAAACTCGAGGAAATGCTCAAGCAATTTTTTAATGAGGATTTAGGAGATGGAGATTTATCGAGTGAATTTATCTTTTCACCCGAACAGCAGGGAGCTTTTTCTTTTTACGCGAAAGAAAGCGGAATTTTTTGCGGGGCTAACATTATTGAGCATGGCTTTCTCTTACTCGATCGATCAATCGAAGTCAACCTTCATAAAAAAGATGGAGAGATGGTTAAGTCAGGTGATGTACTCGCTGTGATTAAAGGTCCCTTACAAAAGTTATTAATCGGTGAGCGTGTCATTTTAAATCTTATTCAACGTATGTCTGCTATTGCAACGGCAGCCCATCTTGCCGTTCAAGAAACAGTAGGTACTCACGCAAAAATATGTGATACGCGTAAAACACTACCAGGACTGCGTATGTTAGATAAATATGCTGTTCGAATTGGTGGTGCTTTTAATCATCGTAATGGCCTGTATGACGCAATTATGCTAAAGGATAATCATATTGCCTTTGCTGGTAGCATTACAAAGGCAGTTCAGGCCGCTAAAGTAAAAGTCGGTCATACCGTAAAAATTGAAGTTGAAATTGAAACAAAAGAACAATTAGAAGAAGCTATCAACGCAGGAGCAGATATTATTATGTTTGATAACCGTAGCCCAGAAGAAATTCGTGCATGGCTTCCCATTGTTCCTCCCACTATTGCGACTGAAGCATCTGGGGGCATCACACTTGAAAATTTAAAGGCATATGCCCAATCGGGTATTCAATGGATTTCACTTGGCTCCTTAACACATTCAGTTAAAGCTTTTGATATTAGTGCACTCGTTCAAATGAAAGGAGATCATTCCCTTGTCCATCACTAGTTTATTACAACAGACGACATTACTCCCAGAGCATTATCGGGAACTATCTGTAAAGGAAATGGAATCTCGTATTTTATCAATAAAGAAAAAATTAGGTCCTAAATTATTTATTCCTGCCCACCATTATCAAAAAGATGAAGTCATTCAATTTGCAGATGCAACTGGGGATTCTTTACAGTTAGCTCAATTATCCGCAGCAAATAAGGAAGCTGAACACATCGTATTTTGCGGTGTACATTTTATGGCAGAGACTGCTGATATGCTGACAACGAAACAGCAACGTGTCTATTTACCAGATATGCGCGCTGGTTGTTCAATGGCTGATATGGCAGATATTTATCAAACAGAACAAGCATGGCCCATTCTTCAAGAACTCTTTGGTGATACGATTATTCCTCTAACCTATGTTAATTCAACTGCGGCTATTAAAGCCTTTACTGGAAGGCATGGTGGTGCTTGTGTCACTTCATCGAATGCAAAGGAACTTGTTCAATGGGCTTTTACCCAAAAACAGCGTATCTTCTTTTTACCTGACCAACATTTAGGAAGGAATACTGCCTATGATTTAGGTATACCTCTTGAAAATATGGCTGTTTGGAATCCACATAAGAACTTGCTCGAAACAAAAGAGCCTCTTGAAAATATCCAGGTTATTCTTTGGAAGGGTCACTGCTCTGTGCACGAAGGGTTTACGGTTCAACATACAGAGGTTATTCGCAAAGAACACCCGACTATGAGGATTATCGTTCACCCAGAGTGCAGCCGTGAAGTGGTAGCAGCGGCTGATGATGCAGGCTCCACAAAATACATTATTGATACAATCAATCGAGCTCCAAGCGGATCTGCATGGGCAATTGGAACAGAAATGAATCTTGTCAATCGCATTATTAAGCAGCATCCTGATAAACATATTGTCTCCTTAAATGAAAACTTTTGTCCTTGTTTAACAATGAATCGAATTGACCTTCCACATTTGTTATGGAGCTTAGAAAGTATTGAGCAAGGTCAACCTCATAACCGTATACAAGTAGATGAACATACTACCGCTGAAGCACTTAGTTCACTTGATAGAATGCTAGCCAGAGGATAAATAGTTAAACTTTTTAAACAGAAAGGTTGAAGATATAACCTTTCTGTTTTTGTTTACAAACACCTGCTTTCAATAGTGCTAATGGCTTCCATTTTCGCCTACATTGCTAAAATTGACACGACTTTATGCTCCATGATACTGTCAATTTGGAGGTGATATTAAATGGCTTTTCAATCGAAAAATATCTTTATCAATTTACCAGTAAAAGATCTAAACAAATCTATCAGTTTTTTTAAGGAATTAGGTTTTGAGTTCAATCAACAATTCAGTGATGAAACAACAGCCTCAATGATTATTAGTGAAAATATCTTCGCATTAATAATGGTTGAAGAACGATTTAAAGGATTTAGTAAGAAAGAAGTTACAGATACTACTACTTCTGCAGAAGCAATCTTATGTCTTTCTGCTGAAAGCCGAGAACAAGTAGATCAATTAGTGAATAAGGCACTTGCCTCTGGTGGTAAACCATATAGTGAACCACAAGATCACGGATTTATGTATGGTTGGGGTTTTCAAGATGTAGATGGGCATATCTGGGAAGTGGTTTATATGGATGAAAATGCATTGAATCAAGAGTAAATTTTGTATCTATGAATATCAAAAAACAGTAGATGCAAATGCATCTACTGTTTTTAGTATGACCCGTACGGGATTCGAACCCGTGTTACCGCCGTGAAAGGGCGGTGTCTTAACCACTTGACCAACGGGCCCATGGCGGAGAAGGAGGGATTTGAACCCTCGCGCCGGTTACCCGACCTACACCCTTAGCAGGGGCGCCTCTTCAGCCTCTTGAGTACTTCCCCAAAATAAAAATGGCTCCGAAGGCAGGACTCGAACCTGCGACAACCTGATTAACAGTCAGGTGCTACTACCAACTGAGCTACTTCGGAATAATGGTGGGCCTAAATGGACTCGAACCATCGACCTCACGCTTATCAGGCGTGCGCTCTAACCAGCTGAGCTATAGGCCCTTGGAGCGGGTGATGGGAATCGAACCCACGACATCAGCTTGGAAGGCTGAGGTTTTACCATTAAACTACACCCGCATAAATGGTGGGTCAGGACGGAATCGAACCGCCGACACTTAGAGCTTCAATCTAATGCTCTACCAACTGAGCTACTGACCCATTTCGTCCATGCTAAGCTTACTCACTCTTTTGCTTCTCATGACTTTTATTTTAAAAATGGCGGTCCCGACCGGGATCGAACCGGCGATCTCCTGCGTGACAGGCAGGCATGTTAACCGCTACACCACGGGACCTTTTGGTTGCGGGGGCTGGATTTGAACCAACGACCTTCGGGTTATGAGCCCGACGAGCTACCACTGCTCCACCCCGCGATAATTTTATGCTGTTTCGAGTTTTTAAAGCACCATTTATAAAAATTTAAAACTGGAGGAGGTAGAGGGATTCGAACCCCCGCGCGGTGTTACCCGCCTGTCGGTTTTCAAGACCGATCCCTTCAGCCAGACTTGGGTATACCTCCGTTACAATATATAAATGGTGGACCTTGCAGGACTCGAACCTGCGACCGGACGGTTATGAGCCGTCTGCTCTAACCAACTGAGCTAAAGGTCCTTTAAGATGGCGGCAGAGGGGATCGAACCCCCGACCTTACGGGTATGAACCGTACGCTCTAGCCAGCTGAGCTACGCCGCCAGGATCTTTATACTGGTTAATTTACTTATGGTGGAGCCTAGCGGGATCGAACCGCTGACCTCCTGCGTGCAAGGCAGGCGCTCTCCCAGCTGAGCTAAGGCCCCATAATTTTTTTGGAAATGGTCGGGAAGACAGGATTCGAACCTGCGACCCCTTGGTCCCAAACCAAGTGCTCTACCAAGCTGAGCTACTTCCCGTTGTTCTTTTGGCGCGCCCGACAGGAGTCGAACCCATAACCTTCTGATCCGTAGTCAGACGCTCTATCCAATTGAGCTACGGGCGCATTTAAAATGGTGCCGAGGACCGGAATCGAACCGGTACGGTAGTCACCTACCGCAGGATTTTAAGTCCTGTGCGTCTGCCAGTTCCGCCACCCCGGCACATTTGGAGCGGAAGACGAGGTTCGAACTCGCGACCCCCACCTTGGCAAGGTGGTGTTCTACCACTGAACTACTTCCGCATGTGCATAAGTTTTTTTATCTGGCAATGAAAATAATGGTGCGGGTGAAGGGAGTCGAACCCCCACGCCTTGCGGCGCTAGATCCTAAGTCTAGTGCGTCTGCCAATTCCGCCACACCCGCTTATTATTATTTAAAAATGGTGAGCCATGAAGGACTCGAACCTTCGACCCTCTGATTAAAAGTCAGATGCTCTACCAACTGAGCTAATGGCTCGAAAAAATGGTGCCGGCTATAGGAATCGAACCCACGACCTACTGATTACAAGTCAGTTGCTCTACCTGCTGAGCTAAACCGGCATATGGTGGAGGATGACGGGCTCGAACCGCCGACCCTCTGCTTGTAAGGCAGATGCTCTCCCAGCTGAGCTAATCCTCCTGGGTATTATGCCTAGCGACGTCCTACTCTCACAGGGGGAAGCCCCCAACTACCATCGGCGCTAAAGAGCTTAACTTCCGTGTTCGGTATGGGAACGGGTATGACCTCTTTGCCATCATCACTAGACTTATTCGACCTCCAATACACGGCGTATTACTGCGTCAGCTGCTCTCGTTCAATCAGTCACGTACAAAAGTACGCTCCTTCAATCACTCGTTTGCTTCCTTGTACAACTTGTGTCTTGAAGCTCTCTTTTTTATTGAAAGATTTGTTCTTTCAAAACTGGATAAACGGTGCATTGAATGTTTCAAACTTTTTTTGGTTAAGTCCTCGATCGATTAGTATTCGTCAGCTCCATGTGTCACCACACTTCCACCTCGAACCTATCTACCTCATCGTCTTTGAGGGATCTTACTTACTTGCGTAATGGGAAATCTCATCTTGAGGGGGGCTTCATGCTTAGATGCTTTCAGCACTTATCCCGTCCACACATAGCTACCCAGCGATGCCTTTGGCAAGACAACTGGTACACCAGCGGTGTGTCCATCCCGGTCCTCTCGTACTAAGGACAGCTCCTCTCAAATTTCCTACGCCCACGACGGATAGGGACCGAACTGTCTCACGACGTTCTGAACCCAGCTCGCGTACCGCTTTAATGGGCGAACAGCCCAACCCTTGGGACCGACTACAGCCCCAGGATGCGATGAGCCGACATCGAGGTGCCAAACCTCCCCGTCGATGTGGACTCTTGGGGGAGATAAGCCTGTTATCCCCGGGGTAGCTTTTATCCGTTGAGCGATGGCCCTTCCATGCGGAACCACCGGATCACTAAGCCCGTCTTTCGACCCTGCTCGACTTGTAGGTCTCGCAGTCAAGCTCCCTTGTGCCTTTACACTCTACGAATGATTTCCAACCATTCTGAGGGAACCTTTGGGCGCCTCCGTTACCTTTTAGGAGGCGACCGCCCCAGTCAAACTGTCCGCCTGACACTGTCTCCTGCCCCGCTAAGGGGCATGGGTTAGAATTTCAATACAACCAGGGTAGTATCCCACCGACGCCTCCTTCGAAGCTGGCGCTCCGAGATCTCTGGCTCCTACCTATCCTGTACAAGTTGTACCAAAATTCAATATCAGGCTACAGTAAAGCTCCACGGGGTCTTTCCGTCCTGTCGCGGGTAACCTGCATCTTCACAGGTACTATAATTTCACCGAGTCTCTCGTTGAGACAGTGCCCAGATCGTTACGCCTTTCGTGCGGGTCGGAACTTACCCGACAAGGAATTTCGCTACCTTAGGACCGTTATAGTTACGGCCGCCGTTTACTGGGGCTTCAATTCGCAGCTTCGCTTGCGCTAACCACTCCTCTTAACCTTCCAGCACCGGGCAGGCGTCAGCCCCTATACGTCACCTTACGGTTTTGCAGAGACCTGTGTTTTTGCTAAACAGTCGCCTGGGCCTATTCACTGCGGCTCTCATGCGCTTGCACGCTCAAGAGCACCCCTTCTCCCGAAGTTACGGGGTCATTTTGCCGAGTTCCTTAACGAGAGTTCTCTCGCACACCTTAGGATTCTCTCCTCGACTACCTGTGTCGGTTTGCGGTACGGGCACCTCTCACCTCGATAGAGGCTTTTCTTGGCAGTGTGAAATCAGGAACTTCGTCCATACGGACTCGCCATCACAGCTCAACGTTACAGTGTGCGGATTTGCCTACACACACGCCTTACTGCTTGGACGCGCACAACCAACGGCGCGCTTACCCTATCCTACTGCGTCCCCCCATTTCTCAAACGGTGAGGAGGTGGTACAGGAATATCAACCTGTTGTCCATCGCCTACGCCTATCGGCCTCGGCTTAGGTCCCGACTAACCCTGAGCGGACGAGCCTTCCTCAGGAAACCTTAGTCATACGGTGGACGGGATTCTCACCCGTCTTTCGCTACTCATACCGGCATTCTCACTTCTAAGCGCTCCACCAGTCCTTCCGGTCTGACTTCAACGCACTTAGAACGCTCTCCTACCACTGACATCGTAGATGTCAATCCACAGCTTCGGTGAATCGTTTAGCCCCGATACATTTTCGGCGCAGCGTCACTCGACCAGTGAGCTATTACGCACTCTTTAAATGATGGCTGCTTCTAAGCCAACATCCTGGTTGTCTGTGCAACGCCACATCCTTTTCCACTTAACGATTACTTTGGGACCTTAGCTGGTGGTCTGGGCTGTTTCCCTTTTGACTACGGATCTTATCACTCGCAGTCTGACTCCCGTGTATAAATATCTGGCATTCGGAGTTTGTCTGAATTCGGTAAACCGGGATGGCCCCCTAGTCCAAACAGTGCTCTACCTCCAGTATTCTCATCACGAGGCTAGCCCTAAAGCTATTTCGGAGAGAACCAGCTATCTCCAAGTTCGATTGGAATTTCTCCGCTACCCACACCTCATCCCCGCACTTTTCAACGTGCGTGGGTTCGGGCCTCCAGTAAGTGTTACCTCACCTTCACCCTGGACATGGGTAGATCACCTGGTTTCGGGTCTACGACCACGTACTATTTCGCCCTATTCAGACTCGCTTTCGCTGCGGCTCCGCCTTCTAAAGCTTAACCTCGCACGTAATCGTAACTCGCCGGTTCATTCTACAAAAGGCACGCTATCACCCATTAACGGGCTCTAACTACTTGTAGGCACACGGTTTCAGGATCTCTTTCACTCCCCTTCCGGGGTGCTTTTCACCTTTCCCTCACGGTACTGGTTCACTATCGGTCACTAGGTAGTATTTAGCCTTGGGAGATGGTCCTCCCGGATTCCGACGGAATTTCACGTGTTCCGCCGTACTCAGGATCCACTCAGGAGAGAACGAACTTTCGACTACAGGGCTTTTACCTGCTCTGGCGGACCTTTCCAAGTCGCTTCATCTAACTCGCTCTTTTGTAACTCCGTATTGAGTGTCCTACAACCCCAAGAGGCAAGCCTCTTGGTTTGGGCTCTTCCCGTTTCGCTCGCCGCTACTCAGGGAATCGATTTTTCTTTCTCTTCCTCCAGGTACTTAGATGTTTCAGTTCCCTGGGTCTGCCTTCAAGACGCTATGTATTCACGTCAAGATACTACGCGATTAAACGTAGTGGGTTCCCCCATTCGGAAATCTCCGGATCAAAGCTCACTTACAGCTCCCCGAAGCATATCGGTGTTAGTGCCGTCCTTCTTCGGCTCCTAGTGCCAAGGCATTCGCCGTGCGCCCTTAATAACTTAACCAAGTTATTAAGCCTATAAAAAACTTAAAAAATAAATGTGTTTGTTACAATTTCAATGTCGTTTTATCCAGTTTTCAAAGAACAAGTTTTGAAGTGTTTCATTCAGATAGAATGAACCTTCAAAACTGAACGCAAAACGTAATCGTACAAACCCAAGGTTTGTATTCCGAAATAATCCTTAGAAAGGAGGTGATCCAGCCGCACCTTCCGATACGGCTACCTTGTTACGACTTCACCCCAATCATCTATCCCACCTTCGGCGGCTGGCTCCAAAAGGTTACCTCACCGACTTCGGGTGTTACAAACTCTCGTGGTGTGACGGGCGGTGTGTACAAGGCCCGGGAACGTATTCACCGCGGCATGCTGATCCGCGATTACTAGCGATTCCGGCTTCATGTAGGCGAGTTGCAGCCTACAATCCGAACTGAGAACGACTTTATCGGATTAGCTCCCTCTCGCGAGTTGGCAACCGTTTGTATCGTCCATTGTAGCACGTGTGTAGCCCAGGTCATAAGGGGCATGATGATTTGACGTCATCCCCACCTTCCTCCGGTTTGTCACCGGCAGTCACCTTAGAGTGCCCAACTAAATGATGGCAACTAAGATCAAGGGTTGCGCTCGTTGCGGGACTTAACCCAACATCTCACGACACGAGCTGACGACAACCATGCACCACCTGTCACCGTTGCCCCCGAAGGGGAAACTATATCTCTACAGTGGTCAACGGGATGTCAAGACCTGGTAAGGTTCTTCGCGTTGCTTCGAATTAAACCACATGCTCCACCGCTTGTGCGGGCCCCCGTCAATTCCTTTGAGTTTCAGTCTTGCGACCGTACTCCCCAGGCGGAGTGCTTAATGCGTTAGCTGCAGCACTAAGGGGCGGAAACCCCCTAACACTTAGCACTCATCGTTTACGGCGTGGACTACCAGGGTATCTAATCCTGTTTGCTCCCCACGCTTTCGCGCCTCAGCGTCAGTTACAGACCAGAAAGTCGCCTTCGCCACTGGTGTTCCTCCAAATCTCTACGCATTTCACCGCTACACTTGGAATTCCACTTTCCTCTTCTGCACTCAAGTCCCCCAGTTTCCAATGACCCTCCACGGTTGAGCCGTGGGCTTTCACATCAGACTTAAAGGACCGCCTGCGCGCGCTTTACGCCCAATAATTCCGGACAACGCTTGCCACCTACGTATTACCGCGGCTGCTGGCACGTAGTTAGCCGTGGCTTTCTAATAAGGTACCGTCAAGGTACAGCCAGTTACTACTGTACTTGTTCTTCCCTTACAACAGAGTTTTACGATCCGAAAACCTTCTTCACTCACGCGGCGTTGCTCCATCAGGCTTTCGCCCATTGTGGAAGATTCCCTACTGCTGCCTCCCGTAGGAGTCTGGGCCGTGTCTCAGTCCCAGTGTGGCCGATCACCCTCTCAGGTCGGCTACGCATCGTCGCCTTGGTGAGCCGTTACCTCACCAACTAGCTAATGCGCCGCGGGCCCATCCTATAGCGACAGCCGAAACCGTCTTTCAGTCTCTCGCCATGAAGCAAGAGAGATTATTCGGTATTAGCCCCGGTTTCCCGGAGTTATCCCAAACTATAGGGTAGGTTGCCCACGTGTTACTCACCCGTCCGCCGCTAACGTCAAAGGAGCAAGCTCCTTTTCTGTTCGCTCGACTTGCATGTATTAGGCACGCCGCCAGCGTTCGTCCTGAGCCAGGATCAAACTCTCCATAAAAGAAATTTGATTAGCTCAAATTGTTTTGCTGGCATCATGTTTGATGTCCAAAATTGTGTTTCGTTCACTAGTAAAACTAGCTACTTAAAACTTTATTGATTACGTTTTGCCTGTTCAGTTTTCAAGGTTCATTTTATTCAAGTCGTTTTCAGCGACTTTATTATCTTACCTCATTCTTAACTATAAGTCAACAACTTTTTAAAACTTTATTTTCAAGCGTTTCTTCTTGTTAAGGACAAGTAATAATATATAATATAGCATTTTAAAAATCAAGCATTTTTCATAAAAAAATTAAAAATCTTTTTAATATCTATTACAAACAATAGAATTCCTGCTAATACAATCAATCCACCGATGATTTGTGTCATGATTAAATACTCTTTAAATATCACCAAAGCTAAAAGAGCAGCTCCTACAGGCTCAAATAATATAGCAATTGAAACAACATTCGTACTAACATATTTAATTGACCAATTAAACAAAGTATGACCAAGTAAATTTGGGATTAATGCTAATAAGAAAAACCATAACCAATCCATCGAAGAATATGGACCAAATGATTCCCCTTTAATCATTACATATATAAATAAAGTGATGGTACTTACAACATATACAACCATTGTATAGGTCACAAGTGATAATCTTTTACGTACATCCTGTCCTAATAGAAAATAAGCTGTTGCAAGTGCACATGCAACGAGCGCCAGTACATCTCCATAAAAGGCTGTTCCATTTACTTTAAAATCGCCCCAACTAATTAAAACACTTCCTATTATTGCAATGGATCCTGCTACGATTGTTTTCATCGTAATTTTTTCTTTAAAGAAAAAATAAGTGCCCACAAACGCAAACAAAGGTTGTAGCGTTACTAAAACTGTTGAACTTGCTACTGAAGTATAGTTGAGTGATTCAAACCATAATATAAAATGAAAAGCTAAAAAAATCCCAGCAACTGAAGAAAATAGCCAATCACGTCTTTTTAAAGTTGCTAACTCCTTTGTATATCCTCTTAAAAACCATGGCGCCATGATTAAAACGGAAAATAGCATGCGATAAAATGCTATAATCCCCGCTTCCGCCGATGCTAATTTCACAAAAATTGCTGACATCGATACTGAAATTACACCGATCACAATTGGGATGTATGGATGAATTTTTGGCTGCTCCAAAAAACCCCACCTTCCTAAAAAAATACTTATATGTCCTTACTTCATGTTGTACAATACAAAAAAGTGATGCACATATAATAATGACAGTTTGCATATCTCTTAGCAATACGAAATAACAATGGAGGGTTGTGTATGGAAACATTATTCGAAAATATGATTACATATGAAGTTGGCATAAAATTAGTTATTGCAGCCACATTAAGTTTAGTAATCGGTATCGAAAGGGAATTAAAGAAAAAACCAGTTGGATTAAAAACAAGTTTAGTTATTGCTACTTTCAGCTGCTTATTAACGATTATCTCCATTGAAACAGCCTACTCAACCCCCGCTAGAGAAGATATTAATATTACGATGGACCCTCTTCGTTTAGCAGCACAAATTGTTAGTGGAATTGGCTTTCTTGGTGCAGGAGTCATTCTAAGACGCGGGAATGACAGCATTACGGGTTTAACAACCGCTGCTATGATCTGGGGAGCCGCTGGTATCGGTATTGCGGTTGGTGCAGGTTTTTACATGGATGCAACACTAGCTGTTGTGATCATTGTTTTTGGAATTGAAGTACTATCACCTTTTCTTATGAAAATCGGACCCAAGCGAATTCGTATGCGGGAAATTTTATTAAAAGTTCAAATTGATGATGACAACCATACAGAAGCATTTCTATTATTTTTAAAGGACAACAACATTATCATTGAAAATATACGCATTAAAGATGTGCACTTAAAAAATGATAGTGTTTTACATGAGTTAGATTTACGCCTTTCCTTAATCGTCTCGGATAATTTGTTGTCCTTTTATCGTTCATTACGAGCACTATCTTATATAGAAAAAATCGAAATGGAAATTTTAAACTAGTTGGAGGATTTTTTATGGCAGAACTATTAAAACTACTAAAAGACGGCAACAAACCCTCTCTAATGGCTGCATGTGTAAATGCCTTTTTAGGAATTATTAAAGGAATCGCCTTTTTCTTTACAGGTAACGTGGCGATGTTTGCAGAAATGATGCACTCTCTAGGCGATGCAGCAAACCAGTTATTTGTGTATATAGGCTCAGCACTCTCTAAAAAGGCACCTACAAAACAATTTCCTGGTGGCTTCGGTCGTATTGTCAATTTAGTTTGCCTTTTTGCCGTAATAATTGTAGCTATCCTTTCTTATGAAACAATAAAAGAAGGTTGGCATCATTTTATTCATCCCGCAGGAGAGTCGAGCGGGATACTGATCGCCCTAGGAGTATTATTCATCGGGATTGTTTTAGAAGGGACGGTTCTAGCTAAAGCGGCTGCAGAAGTGTTACATGAAGCAGGTCAAGAAAAGGCAGGTATCGCAGCTATTCCCAAAGCTTTCTCATACTTGAATAGGGCAAAACCGGCAACAAAATTAGTTTTTATGGAAGATTTAGTTGCTACTGGGGGCAACTTCTTAGCCTTTGCTGCTATTTTAATTGCTTATTTTACAGGTTGGGGTCGAATAGAAGGGCTAGTTTCGATGATAATTGGGGTCATGATGTTTTATGTAGTTGGTAAGGTATTCCTCGATAATGCACGTGGCGTCATTGGCGAGACTGATGAAGAGATGTTAAACCATATCGCTCACCTCGTAATGGATGATCCGAATATAAAAGATATTGTGCGTCTTGAAGTGATTAAAGAAGGAGAGTTTTTACATGTAGAATTAGTAGCTGAAGCAGATCCGCTTTTATCGTTAGCCTTTTTAGATGATGTACGTGATCATTTAACAGAGGTAATCCTAAGCCAAAAAGGAGTATCTAAAGTAGCTATTTTATTCGACGAGGATGACGGGAAAGCTAGCTGGATACACGTTGGTGAGAAACCAAATAACTCCATTTAATACTTTATAAAAACAAATAGCCAATTGCCGTATTTCAGGCAGTTGGCTATTTGTTAGACTAATTTTAAATTAGGAATATCCTCATAACCTACATAAACATGGTTTGTAACCATAAAAGTAAGTAATTTATTACAAGCAATCATTTGTCTTTTACCATTCTGATGAATAACAATTTTTGAAAATTGTAAGGAGGCTTGACGATTAGCTAATGCATACTCTTCTGCATTGAGAATATTTCTGCCATCCACATGACAACCCAACACAAAATTTCCTGCAAAAGAATCCTTTAATACATTCGGATGCATGGATTGATAATGTACTTCAGCAATTGAATCTTCTAAATTCATGAATTGATGGGCTACCAAATAATGTTTTAAAGCACCTTTTAAATCAATTGCAATAGCTGTATCTGCTAAAATTGTTCGATAATAAACAGGAACAATCTCAGCATCCCCCAAATACGGCTTAACTTCTACAACAATTTCTCCAGAAGGACGAACAAATAATTGTACAATTGCTTTATTTACACCATCCGAAAAAATAACATTCGTTTGCCCAAAACGCACGCTTTTAAAAAATATACTTTGATCTACAATGTATCCAGTGATAATTTTATCATTTTCAATTTGCAATGATTTCGCTTCAATTCCTAATACTTCTACACAATTTTGCATTTTATAAACATGTTGCTGAAATGGCATTTCTATACAACTTAATGTAACAATACGGTCCTGTAGCAATTGTTTCAACATTTGATCCCTCTCCTCTTTGTTTAATATTGTAATTATTTTAGTAAAGGTGGCTGAACAACTTCTGAACATTGACACACGAATTGACTGATTACGACAAAAAACCATTCTTTTCTGTCATTCAATAAATCACCTTATAGTAAAACAATCTACAATATAGGTTGAATGACTCAATAAAAACATGACTTTACTCACTTAAAATAAAGAAAAATGTATTTGCAATCCCTTTATTATCTATCTATTTTATTATATTGCAGGACTAAAGAAACTTCTACGACAAAATTCTACATTTATCGTTAATTTTTCTTAACCTTGCAATAAAAAAAGTATGAGGCTATAAGCATAGTCTCATACTTAATGTATTAAAGAGAATTTTGTAAAATAGTTCTTACATCTTCCTCTTGCAATCGATTAAAGTTGCCAAAAGGGCCATTTTGCATAGCATGATCTACAATTTGCTGGAATTTCGAATCATCAATATCGTAATCTGCCAAACGACTAGGTGCCCCTAATGATGTCCAAAATGCAGATAAACGATCAATCCCCTCATAAGCAACCTCTTCTACTGTTTTGCCTGTTGCCTCGACTCCAAACACACGTGTTGCTATACCTGCAAAACGCTCAGGATTTACTGGTACATTTAAACGCATCCAATGCGGTTGAAGAATGGCTAAACCACCTGCATGTGGAATGTCATAAACAGCAGATACGGCATGTTCAATATTATGAGATGCCCAATCCCCTCGTGAACCAATTGATAGGAATCCATTTAAACCAATTGTCCCTGCTAATAGAATGGTTTCACGTAACTTCGTATTTTCTAGGTCCTCTAATAATTTTGGAGCTGTCGTAATAACCGTTCGCAATACCCCTTCACACATTTCATCTGTGATAGGAGTATTCGTTGTATTGTGGAAATATTGCTCAAATACATGTGACATCATATCCACTATTCCATATACAGTGTGATTTTTAGGTACAGTCACTGTATATGCTGGATTTAGTATTGAAAATTTCGGGAAGGCTGCTGGACTACCCCAACTTAGTTTTTCTTCAGTAGCAGCATTCGTTATCACTGATCCAGCATTCATTTCTGAGCCTGTAGCAGCAAGTGTTAATACCGTTCCTAGTGGTATAGCTTGTTCTACAAACACTTTACGTTTCACGATATCCCAAGCATCGCCATCATACTTAGCGCCAGCAACAATTAATTTAGAACAATCGATTACTGAACCACCACCCACAGCAAGAACCAAGTCAATTCCTTCTGTTTTGCATATCTCAATACCTCGTCTAGCTGTTTCCACTCGTGGATTTGGCTCTACACCACCTAATTCAAATACAGTCTTATCCGCCTGTTGTAATTTCTCGATAACAGCATCATATACACCATTCAATTTAATACTTCCGCCACCATATACAACTAATACCTTGTTTCCAAATTGCTCTAATTCTTTCGGTAATTTTTCAAGTGCATCCTCACCAAAATGTAGTTTCACTGGGTTAAAAAAAGTAAATGAATCCATCTAATTCGCCCCTTTCTAGTTGGATTTTCTCATAATTACGCTAGAGAAAGCAAAGATTAAACGCTGTCAACACTTTGCTATTTCGAAGGCGTTTTTTCAAGTTGTTTAGATTTTGTTCAGGCAATAGTTGTATAGTACTAGACATTACATAAAATAAAAGGAATTTTTGCACATGCTTATTATTATAATTGTTGTCATAACTATAATTTCGGGCTTTTTTCTGCTAAGATTTTTTAAAATCCAAAAAATAAGGAACGAAAAAAAGATGCTACTAGAACAGCGCCTAGACCACCTTCTTCAATCGAATAAAAATGAAAAAAATGAGTCATCCCATTAATATAGGAATGACTCATTATCTTAATTTTACTTAAACCCAACCACGGAAGCGAGAAGCTTCTGCAGTACGGCGAACACCTACCATGTAAGCTGCTAAGCGCATGTTGATGTTACGTGTTGTTGCTGTTGTATATACATTATCAAATGCTTCGACCATTTTTTTGTATAGACGCTCTTCCACTTCTTCTTCTGTCCAATAATAACCTTGGTTATTTTGCACCCATTCAAAGTAAGAAACTGTAACCCCACCTGCAGAGGCTAATACGTCTGGTACAAGTAAAATGCCACGCTCTGTTAAGATTTTAGTTGCTTCAGCTGTTGTTGGACCATTTGCTGCTTCTACTACGATACTTGCTTTTACATTATGTGCATTGTCAGCAGTAATTTGGTTTTCAATAGCAGCTGGTACTAAAATATCACAATCAAGCTCTAATAATTCTTTGTTAGAAATTGTGTTTTCAAATAAAGTAGTTACTGTTCCGAAGCTATCGCGACGATCTAATAAATAGTCGATATCTAAACCTTCAGGATCATGAAGTGCACCATAAGCATCTGAAATACCGATTACTTTCGCACCTAAATCATGCATGAATTTCGCAAGGAAGCTTCCTGCGTTACCAAATCCTTGAATAACAACACGAGCACCTTTAATATCAATACCACGTTTTTTTGCTGCTTCTTCTATTACGATTGTAACACCTTGTGCAGTCGCACGGTCACGACCTTGAGAACCACCAAGTACTAGTGGCTTACCAGTGATGAAGCCTGGAGAGTTGAATTCATCCATGCGGCTATATTCATCCATCATCCATGCCATAATTTGTGCATTTGTAAATACGTCTGGCGCAGGAATATCTTTTGTTGGTCCTACGATTTGACTTACCGCACGAACATAGCCACGGCTTAAACGTTCGATTTCGCCCATTGACATTTGACGTGGATCACAAATGACACCGCCTTTACCACCGCCGTATGGTAGATCGACAATACCACATTTCAATGTCATCCACATTGAAAGCGCTTTAACTTCCTCCTCAGACACTTGTGGGTGGAAACGAACCCCACCTTTAGTTGGTCCTACAGCATCATTATGTTGTGCACGGTAACCAGTAAATACTTTTGTTGTACCATCATCCATTTTCACTGGAATACGTACTTGTAGCATGCGAAGCGGTTCTTTTAGTAATTCATACATTGCTTCATCATAGCCAAGTTTATTTAGAGCATCTTGAATGACATCTTGTGTTGATGTGAAAAGATTTAAGTTTTCAGACATTATTAAATCGCCTCTTTGTTTTTTTTAATGATAGTTATCGGCATCATTGTAACATACTTCCGAATTAAAATGTGAACATTTTGTTAAAGTTTAAATACTTTTTCAATTTGTTCAATTGACCAATCTAAATCCTCTTGAGAAATAACAAGTGGTGGTGCAAAACGAATCACTGTATCATGTGTTTCTTTACATAATAGACCTAATTCTTTAAGTTTTTCACAGTATGGACGAGCTGCTTCTGTTAGCTCCATACCGATAAATAAACCACGACCACGTACTTCCTTAATAACTGGGTTGTTAATTTCTTTTAATTTACCTTTGAAGTATTCACCAAGTTCGTGTGAACGCTCTGCTAATTTTTCATCTAATAATACTTTAATAGATGCAATTGAAACTGCACAAGCTAAAGGATTACCTCCAAAAGTTGAACCATGTGAACCTGGGTTGAATACACCTAAAATACTACGGTTTGCAGCCACACAAGAAATTGGGAACACGCCGCCACCTAGAGCTTTACCCAAGATATACATATCTGGTTCTACTTCTTCCCAATCACAAGCAAACATTTTACCTGTACGTGCTAAACCAGCTTGAATTTCGTCAGCAATGAATAGTACATTGTTTTCACGGCAAAGTTCACGAGCTGCTTTTAAGAAGCCTTCTGTTGGAATTACGATACCCGCTTCACCTTGAATTGGCTCAATTAAAAATGCAGCAGTGTTTGGTGTAATAGCAGCTTTTAAAGCTTCCAGATTACCATAATCTACTAATTTAACATTTGGTAGCATTGGACCAAAACCACGACGGTATTCTTCATCAGAAGATAAAGATACAGCTAGCATTGTACGACCATGGAAGTTACCATTACATGCAATAACCTCAGCTTTACCCTCTTCTACGCCTTTTACATCATATGCCCAACGACGAGCTGCTTTAAACGCAGTTTCTACTGCTTCAGCACCCGTATTCATCGGTAATACCATTTCTTTATTTGTTAATTTCCCTACTAGCTCATACCATTCACCAAGATTTTCGCTATAGAAAGCACGTGAAGTTAACGTTACTTTATCAGCTTGCTCTTTTAAAGCAGCGATAATTTTTGGGTGACGATGTCCTTGGTTTACTGCTGAATAAGCAGATAACATATCTAAATATTTGTTACCTTCTGGATCTTTAACCCAAGCACCCTCAGCCTCTGAAATAACGATTGGCAGTGGATGATAGTTTGCCGCACCAAAATTTTGTGTTTGTTCAATAACTTGTTGAGTTTTTGTCATATCCTATTCTCTCCTTACTAATCATCATTATAAAAGAAAGGGACTATGTATCACTATAAGTAGAATGATTAAGAATATAGCAACAATTCAAACGAGAAATTTGCTAACTTCTCCAAGATAAACTACGTCATGAAAGTTTACGGTTTTAGCCAGGGTAGCGTTACCTGGAGAAGTGTCACAAATTTATTCAAAATGCCTCAATTTCTACTTACTTTGAATAGCCCTCACGTCAGTGTGAAAATTAAAGCATTTCTGAAGTTGTTTTTGCTTGCATATGCAGTTGTAGGTAGTCTGGGCCACCTGCTTTTGAATCTGTACCTGACATGTTGAAGCCACCAAATGGTTGGTAACCAACGATTGCACCTGTACAGCCACGGTTGAAGTAAAGGTTTCCTACATGGAATTCTTCACGCGCTTTTTCTAGGTTCATGCGGTTAGTTGTGATAACAGCGCCTGTTAAACCGTATTCTGTATCGTTTGCAATTTCAATCGCATGGTCGAAATCTTTTGCTTTTGCAATGGCTACAACTGGTCCGAAGATTTCTTCTTTCATAATACGTGCAGAAGGATCTACGTCAGCAAATACAGTTGGTTGTACGAAGTAACCGACTGAATCGTCCGCTGTACCACCAGCTACTAGACGGCCTTCGCCTTTACCAATTTCAATGTACTCAGTAATTTTGTTGAAAGCTGCTTGGTCAATAACTGTTGCCATGAAGTTGCTGTAATCAGTTGGGTCACCCACTGTTAAAGCGTTTGTTAACTCTTCTACGCGATTTACCACTTGCTCATATACATCTTCTACGATGACAGCACGAGAACATGCTGAACATTTTTGACCTGAAAAACCAAATGCTGATTTCACGATCGATTGTGCAGCTAATTCTAAATCTGCTTCTTTATCCACTACGATTGTATCTTTACCGCCCATTTCAGCGATGACACGTTTAATCCAAATTTGGCCTTCATTTAGCACAGATGCACGTTGGTTGATACGTAAGCCGACATCACGTGAACCTGTGAAGCTGATGAAGCGTGTTTTTGGATGATCGACTAAGTAGTCACCTACTTCAGCACCAGAACCTGGTACGAAGTTTACCGCACCTGCTGGAAGACCAGCTTCTTCTAATACTTCGATAAATTTATAGGCTATAACTGGCGTCGTGGAAGCTGGTTTTAATAACACTGTGTTCCCTGTTACTAAAGCAGCTACTGTTGTACCAGCCATGATTGCAAATGGGAAGTTCCAAGGAGAAATGACAATACCGATTCCTAATGGAATGTAGTCATAACGATTGTATTCACCTGGACGGCTTTCGACTGGCTGACCGTTTTTAATGCGTAGCATTTGGCGACCATAGTATTCCATGAAGTCGATTGCTTCTGCAGTATCTGCATCAGCCTCTGCCCATGGTTTCCCAGCTTCTTTTGTTAATAAAGCTGAGAATTCATGTTTACGACGGCGGATAATCGCTGCCGCTTTGAAAAGAACGTCTGCACGAATGGCTGGATCAACTTTTTTCCACGTTTTGAATGTTTCATCTGCCGCTTGCATCGCTTTTTCAGCTAAATCTTTGCTTGCTTTCGAAACGCGACCAATGACTTCTGTTTTCTTTGCAGGATTGTACGAAACGATTTTGTCTTCTGTTGTAATACGTTCGCCACCGATAATTAGTGGGTAGTCTTGACCTAAGTAACCTTCAACTTTATTTAAAGCCTCTACATAAGCATTGTAGTTTGCCTCTTGTGAAAAATCTGTGAATGGTTCGTGTTTGTATGGAATCATACTTAATCCTCCCTTGTGAGATGTGTTTGGGTATGCAAAAAACATTGACGCAAAATATCTTTGCGTATAAAATATTCTTACACTTATTATAATGCAAAATTTCGTTGCATATTTCAAGTAAAAAATTTTTGAGGTGCACTTTTTTATGAAAAATTCTGAACCTTTACTACCTTTTTATGAGTTTATTGCAACAAATGTATCCGTTGGTATTCATGCAGTAGACCTATCTGGCAAAACGATTATTTACAATACGAAAATGAAAGAAATTGAAGGATTTCATTTTGATGAACTTGCGGATCGTTCCATTATTGAAATGTTTTCCTTCCGTCAACATGAAAGTACGTTAATGCGTGTTTTACAAACAGGAAAAAAAGAAATGAATGTTAAACAATCCTACTGGAATAAAAATGGTCATGAAATTACAACAATTAATGATACTTTTCCACTTTTTGTTGAAGGCAAACTGATTGGAGCAATCGAATTTGCACGTGATATTACTTCACTGGAAAAACTTGTTTATCAGCCCCTTCGTCGGTACGATGAACCATTAACATTTGATATGATTAAAGCTGATTCTGAATCCATGAAGCAGGTTATCGACAACGCTAAAAAAGCAGCTGCTGTAAAATTACCAGTATTATTAATTGGTGAATCTGGCACAGGGAAAGATTTAGTAGCAGAGGGAATTCACCACGCAGCTTCACCTGATCCTGATGCCTTTGTGACACTCGTCAGTCGCCGTTCAGCTCAATCGGTGCTTGATAAATTACAGCAATTATTAGAAGAAGATAAAGATTACACCTTCTTCTTCGAACGTATAGACTTTTTAAGCTTAGACATTCAAGAGCAACTTTTAGATATACTACATTCACTTCCACAGTCCAAATATATGCTAATTGGCAGTGTGGGCAGTGATCCCATTACATTGATTGCCGAAAAGAAGCTGTCAAAATCTCTATATTATTTCTTTGCAACAATGGCTATTACTATTCCCAATTTAACGGATCGAAAAGAAGACATTCTTCCATTTGTAGAAGATTATTTTAGTCGACATCGAGAACGATTTGCCTCACAAGTCACTGAACTTGCACCAGATGTACAGGAATTATTTTTACAATATGATTGGCCAGGAAATCTAAAAGAGCTTGAGCTACTATTGGATGAAATTGTTTCATTTATGACAACGGAATCCACTGTTACCTCAGATTTATTACCTTTACATTTCCGCTTCAAAGTGCAACAGCAAGATACAAATAATCGTGAACCAGAATTTTTTATGTTCCATCAAAATCACAATGTCATGCCACTCGATGCCTATTTGCGTGAAGCCGAATCATATTATGTGCAAAATGTCTTAAATTTATATGAGGGCAATATAACAAAGGCAGCAAATGCACTTGGTATGAGCAGACAAAACCTACAATATCGAATCCGTAAAATAAAAAAACAATAGAAAAAACGAGGATCCTTTCATTCGAAAGCATCCTCGTTTCTTTATTGACCAGATTGTTCAATCCAGTCCTGCAATTTATCTTTTAAGGAATTAAAACCATTGGCATCCGATTCATCTACACGGTCCTGCAATGATTTACGTGGTGGTGCATCTTTTTTTCTTACTGTTGCTGGGCGATCCTGTAGCGCTCTCATCGATAAACTAATTTTTTCGGCCTCTTCATCGATCTCAAGAATCTTGACTTCAACTTCTTGCCCAACAGCTAAAAATTCACTAACGTCCTTCACAAAGCCGTATGTGATTTCCGAAATATGCACAAGGCCTTGCGTATTGTCATCTAGTGCAACAAATGCACCGTATGGTTGAATACCTGTAACTTTTCCGGTCAACACGTCTCCTAATTCATATTTTTTTACCATAACCTTTGCCCACTTTCTCTTGTTTGCTACGTATATATCGCTTAAATTATAACATACGTGTAAAAACGGGGCAAAAAATCTCCTTATTCGGCAATGGCTGTAATGATGTAACGTTTTTCACCTTTTCCTGTAGTCACTGTACCTAATTGGAAGGTTAAGCGCTGGCCAATCATTTGAATGGATTCTGGTTTAACACCTACTTTAATGGTTGTTTGGGATGTATCTGTTGCATATAGAACTGTAAAATGTTGCATACCATCAAATTGAACCAATTTATCCACATCTACAGCTTGAGACACTAACTGTTTTACTGTTTCTTGATCGCCTTTTCCTTGTGCATATAAGAATAGGCTCACAACATTCATTGGGTTTAATGAATCTAGGATGGTATCATCTTTACTTGATACATACGCGTTGTATAAACCTTCCGTTTGGATAATCCAACGGTTATCAATTTGTAAACCTGTTGAACCATCATATATTTCTATATAGACTTCATTACTCAAATATGAAAGCTCCATCCTAATATCCTGTCTTGTTAGTTTGTCTATGGTTTTGGATGTTCCTTCTCTCTTAAATTCTTCGAGGATGAATTGTGCGGTCAAACGCATCGATTCCCCATACTTCCCATTAGCCGTATCATTTAATAGCTCTATATGTTCTGGTGAGTATCTAGTTTTGTGATCACCTTTCAAAAGTACAAGCCACGTATTTTCAAACTCTTTGTTTAAATTTCGCAATTGGAAATCGAGGTATGAATTTGATAAATCGTTAACTAATGTTCTTTCGTATAATTTTAAAATACGAGCAGATTCTTCTGCAGAAAAACGTAAATCCTCACCATTGAATAAAGAGCCTGTAGCCAAATATTTAAAATAACCTAATATATCAGGATGAAGACGGTCAATGGATACTGGTGCATCTTTCATAAAAATCGGATTCGTTCTAAAACTATAGTTTTGCCCATCATAAGACAACTCGAAATATTGTTTTTTTGCCGTTGCAATTAATTGATTTAGTTCTTTAGGATAATCTTTCTTTTTTTGTGACAGTACTTTATTATATTGGGAAAGTTCCTTTGTATAATATTCCAAAACATCTTTCGTTGCGTAGTAATATTTGCTAAAGAAATATCTAGATTCGATAAATGACATCGGTTTTTCATACGTTTCAATTTGCTCTATTAGTTCTCGAGGTGTTTGCAAACAGTCTAATATTTCTTGCTCTAATTGTGTTAAATATTTTGGATCATCAGCCATTCTATTTAAAACTATTTTTTTATTTTTAGCTTTATCATTGTATATATTATCAGCAGATACAACAAATGTTAGTTTCTTAAAATTTCCCTCAGGTATATTGAGCTCAAGGCGTGTTTTTTCACGTTTTTCAAGATACTTCTTTTGAAATCTAGAAAACCAATCTTCATAGTTGCTTTCTATTTTTTCTTCATCTGAATGAACGAGTGCTGAAGGATGGAACATATAAGACGAAATTAGAATACCTACCAAAAGCACACTGGCAATACTTGCGATCCATACAGCCGATTTTTGCCATCTAGCAGAAGACTTTCGAACCGTATTCATACTTTCTAGAGACTCCCTTACATTATCCTCAGCTTCAATTTGCTGAAGAACTCGTTGTGGGTCAAGCTTCGGTTCCATTCGTTCATAGGATTTTTTCAGTAGTGCCATACGTTGGTCAAATTGCTTATCATCCATTTTCAACACTCCCATCTTGCGTTAATGCTGCCTTTAGCTTTTCCTTTGCTCGTAATAATCGCACTTTCACCGTCGATAACGAAATATTTAAGACCTCAGCGATTTCTTCGTATTTTAATTCGTGGAAGTAATACAACACGAGAGGATAACGGTATTTTTCGTCAAGGACCTGAATAGCACGATGTAGATGCCTGTCCTCTTCAAACAAAAGAACATCCTCTTCAGCAGATGAATGAGTCTTTTGCTGTTGGGCTTGTAGCTTGTCCTCTTTAGCCTGCTGCCGTTGTTCCTTACGATAATAATCACGCGTAGCATTTAATGTGATTTTATAGAGCCACGTGGTAAATCGATCCTGTTTAAATTGGTGTAAAAAGCGATACAGTTTAACAAATACCTCCTGTGAAACATCAGCTAAATCATTTGTATGTACGCCACATTGAAAGGCAAACTTTTCAACGGTTTGCTGATGTATACGGATAAGCTCAATATAGGCATCTTTATCTCCTTGCTGAGCCCTTGCTATTAGTTCAACCTCCGTCATAGCTACCCCCCCTTTTAATAATGAAACGAAGCATTCTACCTAATTGTTACATAATTTAAATGTCCTTCCTCATATGTCATCTCTCTATATTTTTACTCCTTCAAATGTCTTTCTTGCTATCATCAATTTTCTGATATTTGCTTGTGTTATGAGAATATTGAGGTAAAATAATACTTTAGTATAAGGAGGATTTATTTTCGTGTCTTCGAGGGATCAATTTACAACAAAAATTGGGTTTATTTTAGCTGCCGCAGGAAGTGCTATAGGGTTAGGAGCCATTTGGAAATTCCCCTATATGGCGGGTACGAATGGCGGTAGTGTCTTTATTTTATTATTTATTTTATGTACTTTCTTTATTGGCTTACCCGTCCTCATTGCTGAGTTCATGATTGGTCGTCGAGGTCAAAAGGATGCTGTCACTTCCTTTAAGGAACAAGCGCCAGGAAAGCCATGGTATTTGATTGGCTGGGGCGGTATGGTAATCGCAGGTCTTATCTTATCATTCTACAGCGTTGTTGGTGGATGGATTTTAAGCTACTTGGGTCGTGCCTTTACATTTAAGCTAACGAATGCTGGCTCTGATATCAACTACGCTGATTTATTTGGCAATATTATTTCAAGCCCTTTTGAAGCAGTACTTGTACAGGGACTATTTATGTTATTAACAGTGGTCATTGTGTCAGCAGGTATTAAGGGTGGAATTGAAAAAGCCAGCACATGGATGATGCCTCTCCTCTTTATTTTCTTTATTGTCCTAGTTATTCGCTCTCTAACTTTAGACGGGGCTATGGAAGGCGTTAAATTTATGTTTGTACCTGATTGGTCCTATTTGAATGCTGAAACATTTTTAATGGCCTTAGGACAAGCTTTCTTCTCATTAAGTGTAGGTATTGCGGTTATGATTACATATGCTTCCTATTTATCTAAAACAGAGAAGATTGGTAACTCTGCGATTAATGTAGCATCTATGAATATTATTATCTCTTTACTTGCAGGACTTGTTATTTTCCCAGCAGTGTTTGCGCTTGGTTATACGCCTGATCAAGGGCCAGGCTTAGTATTCATTATTTTGCCAGCTGTATTCGAGCAGTTACCTCTTGGTGGCTTATTCTTAATAATCTTCTTCATTCTATTGCTTTTTGCTACAGTCACTTCTTCCATTTCCATGTTAGAAATAGTCGTGGCAATCGCAATTGGTGATAAAACAGAAAAACGCAGAAAAATTGCTTGGATTGGTGGAATCATTATTTTCATCTTTGGTATTCCAAGTGCCCTTTCATTTGGTATATTAGCAGATATAAAAATAGTAGATCGCTCTATTTTTGACTTTGTTGATTTTATGACTAATAGCATCGGTATGCCGATTGGAGCTATGTTGATTTCAATTTTTGCAGGTTATTATTATACAAGGGATATTTCACGTAAAGAATTAGCTGCGTCTAGCTTCTTGTTTAATATTTGGTACATTTTAATTCGCTACGTCTCCCCACTCGCCATTTTTATTATTTTCATCCAGGGGATTTTGCCTTTATTTAAATAAGTATTAGCCTCATGATACATTAAAAAAGAGGTTGTCCATTGACAACCCCTTTTTTATAAGGAATATGCAAAATATTTTAAATAATACATTTCGCTTCAAATTTAATGGCAATTAGTTTGTAAGAAATGGCTACACAATCTTCAAATGGTATCCATTGCTCAAACGAATGCTCATATGTTTCTTGAATAACTTTTGCAAGTGTTGATGGATCATCAATCCCTTGCAGTGCTGCAACTACATCTGCTGTTTCTGTATCATAATGGTCTGGACCTAAGTGGAATGGATCCCACTCCTCTAGCAGATGGACAGCTGCTTGATTCATTTTTATATTTTCCAAAATACTCACCTATTATCCTTTGATCATACTCGTATGATACCATAGTAAAAAAAAAAGAAAAGAGTGATTTTACTTGTCTATTTTTGATCAAACTATCAAACGTCGATGTACAAACTCTGTCAAATGGGACGCAATGGAAAAGGTTTATGGCCTAAACGATGCCTCAGATATCTTGCCAATGTGGGTAGCCGATATGGATTTTGCTGCTCCAATAGCCGTTTCAAAGGCTTTACAACAACATGCTGAACATACTATTTTTGGCTATAGTTATATGAGTGAAGAAGCGATTCAATCCATTATAGACTGGCAAAATACTCGCCATAACTGGCACATTGAGAAAGAAGCCATCCTATTCTGTAATGGTGTGGTGGCTGCATTAGCTAACAGCGTTGTTGCCCTAACTAACCCTGGTGACAAAGTACTCATTTCACCTCCAGTTTATCCGCCATTCTTTAACATACCAAAAAGTAATGGTCGTGAAGTTGTGAGCTGTCCATTAACAGAAAAAGACGGGTTGTTTGTCTATGATTTTGAAGCCTTCGAGCAGGCATTAGCTCAAGATGTGAAAGCTTACATACTATGTAACCCGCATAATCCAGGAGGCTATGTATGGGATGAAGCTACTTTAAAGGAAATTGTACGACTTTGTGCTAAATATGATGTCATTATTATCTCTGATGAAATCCATGCTGATTTAATGATCAATGGGGATAAACATATTCCTTTAGCTAAAGTTGCAGGTGATGAAATCAATCGCATTGTTACGTGTATGGCTCCTACAAAAACATTTAACTTAGCAGGAATTCAAGTTTCATATATGATCGTAACAGATAAGAAAAAACGCTTGAAGCTAGAGGCCATCAATATGGCAAGTGGTCAAGGCTCATTAAATACATTTGCCTCCGTTGCCCTTCATGCAGCATACACAGAAGGGGCTCCTTGGTTAGATGAATTACTCCCTTATATTTCTGCCAATATGGAATATGTGAAAGCTGAGTTAGAGCAGATTCCAGGTATTCGTGTTACGATTCCTCAATCCACTTATTTAATCTGGATTGATTACCGAGAGCTAGCGCTTGAAGAGAAGGAGATCATGAACCGCTTACTTGAAATCGGAAAGCTTGCTCTAGAACCAGGTACAAAATACGGAGAAGAAGGTCGTGGCTTCCTACGTATGAATGTTGCTTGTTCATTTGATACTGTGAAGGATGGAGTCGAGCGTTTTAAAAAGGTCTTTGCGCAATAAAATGGTTGAAAGGATATCTCTCCCTTGGAGATATCCTTTTTCTATGTTTAAAATCAAAATTTTGTGGAAAAGGTTCTTATCAATCGGATTTATAAAGAGGTGATTTTACATGGACATTGTCCCATTAACGATTAAACGTGCTTATATGACATTCCTATTTCCCTTCGCCTATTCCGAAAAAAATCGTCAAAAAATCAGTGATGTACTACTAAACGAGGGCTTTTCCTTTTTCACCTTAAAAAATACATCTCTTGAAGACGCTTTTTATGGTGATATGACGATTATACATGAGGAACTTGCCCAATTTTTCTATCCTTTTTTGGAGGATAAATTATTTCCGAACGATATGAATAACCCTGACTTTATTCGTTTTTCGAAAGCTTTTTATACACAAGGCGCCTTACATCTTCAAGAAAGTCAAATCAATTATGATTACGAAGTGATGAGTATTGATGTGACATTATGTCCTTTTGGGAATGGGATTATAACAGTAAGAACAAATATTATAGATCAATCACATGATCTAAGTGATATATTAAATTTTATTCACTATTTTAGAGTATTAGAGGCTAAACTAAGAGAGGAGAAAGGTGCAAGTCATCATTTTTCATTTGGTCATTGTTCTTCTACGAGTGAATTATTATTTAAGTATTTTATACCTTATTTAAAACCCTTTCTATTACATCAACAAGACCATAGCTATGAAGGCTTACCTTTCTTTGAAGATGAGAGAATGTTTGCCTCAGCTTATTTAATTGCAGAGGAAGAAGCTAAAATTATACCCGAGCATTTATTTCGATTAGGGCAAGTAGACGGTAGGACTCCTGCTGGCAAACCTTTTATTTCTAGCACTAATCCTCCATATATCTCTAATTATGTACAAGAGCATGCCCATACACGCTGGGCTCCTAACAGTTATATTATCACCTCGTCACAAGCACAAATAACGATTACAAATAGGCCGTTTGCCAAATGTACACATAGTATTCAAGAATTTATGGGTACACACTATTACAATTTGTTCATTCATTATTTTTATAAAATGATGCTCTTAAAGCTTTCCTATGAGTATAGTGAAATAAAGTGGGGCAAAGATAAACAGGTTGTCAATGAACTAATCGAGCTGATTACAAAATTTTCTGCACGCTATTATTTTGAAGAAGTCATCGTACGAACAGAAGGTAGAGAAATTGCTCAATTGTTACGAAAGTTCTTCCGTATAAATGAACATTATGTAGAAACGAAAGAAACATTGAATAGTTTGTATCGAACACAGGAAGATCAATCCGATAATCGAAGTAATAATTTACTATTTATTTTAACAGTCTTTACAGTGGTATCCGGCATTTATGGGATGAACTTAGTCATTGAAGGTTGGAAAGATAGCAGTGATTTCGATAGCATCGGTAGTTATACACTCTTTGAGTGGGTAGCCTTTATTACTGCATTGAGTGGGATTGGCTTGTCACTTGTACTGGTTTGTTTCACTGCCGTCAAGGCCCTGCAAAATACTATCCGACGCTTTAAAAAAAATTGATACAATAAAAAAGAATCTGCTCGCCCTCTGTGGCAAGCGGATTCTTTTTCTTATATATTCTGTTGATTGTTTGTGTTTTTCTTTTCTGCTAAAATACGTGCTTCAATTTCTTTTGATTTTAATTCTTGTTTCTTAGAAATTTTTCTGAAAAGCGTAAAAACGATAATACATAAAATAAGCATAATTAAAAATTCAAATGCTGCTGGAATATAACCTGATTTATCTTCTGGGAAATATAAAAATTGATACATAAAGTTCTGCATGTTCTACACGTCCTTATACGTATTATTCAAAGACTGTAATTGACTCAATTTTCACATCTTCTAATGGCTTGTCACGGAAATCTTTTTCCACATCTGCAATTTTATCCACAATGTCCATACCTTCTACTACATGACCGAATACTGTGTGTTTATGGTCTAACCAAGGTGTACCACCATTTTGAGCATAAGCTTCGATGATCTCTTCAGGGAAGCCCGCCCCTTGTAATTGACGAAGCATATCACTTGGAAGGTGCTTCATTTGTACAATAAAGAATTGAGAACCATTTGTGTTTGGACCTGCATTTGCCATTGAAAGCGCTCCACGTAGGTTAAACAATTGCTCTGAGAACTCATCTTCAAAGGAATTACCCCAAATTGATTCTCCGCCCATACCAGTACCAGTTGGGTCGCCACCTTGGATCATAAAGTCTTGAATAACACGGTGGAAAATAATGCCGTTATAGTAGCCTGATTTAGCATGACCTAAAAAATTCTCAACCGTTTTCGGTGCGTGCTCTGGGAATAATTTAATTTTGATAGCACCTAATGTTGTGTTCATTTCTACAAGCACTTCGCCTGCTTGTACGTCTGTTGTTAACTGTGGAAACATGGAAGTCTCTCCTTTAATGATAAATTTCAGTTTCAATGAAAAAGATGCCCTTGCACCTTTTCTGACCTCATTTTAGTCTAACATACTTCCTACTGGTTTTCTCCATCTAAGTATTGACGATTTTTGCACTTTTACTATTCATTTTTAAAACTATGTAAATAGGTCTGAGCGAGTATTTGGAATCAATCCAAAATATGTTATTCTGATGAAGGATTTATTGAAAGAGTGGAGGCACACATGAAAAAGGCTTTTGGTTTTTTTATTATAGTACTATCCCTTCCTGCTTTATGGTGGATTAGCACAAACATTAAAACAGAAATCAATATTGCACAAGCACATGAGGAACAAATGACTAATGCTATACATTTACCTGAGGTAGTGGCCCAGCTACCTGTTACCCTTATTGATCGAAATGGGCAAACATTTAGTGAGGAATATGTCGAATGGCGGCAGCCACTAAGTTTACAGGAAATTCCACAAATTGCCCAGGAAATATTCATTACCAGTGAGGATGCTGATTTTTATACGCATATTGGCTTTGATTTAAGTGCGATTATTCGTGCAGTTGTAGCCAATTCAAATAGCAACACAACCTCTCAAGGTGGTAGTACAATCACACAGCAACTTGTTCGAATGCGTTATTTATCTGAAGAAAAAACATATGAACGAAAATTAACAGAGCTTTTTTATGCATATGAATTAGAAAAAGAATTTGATAAAGAAGCCATTTTAACGATGTACCTAAATGAGTCCTATTTCAGTAATCAAGTCTATGGCATTGGCGGAGCAGCCACCTATTATTTTCAAAAGCCACTCCAAGAATTATCCATAGCTGAAATAGCCTTCATTGCTGCTATCCCAAATAACCCTTCCCTTTATAATCCTTTAAAGAATTATGATCAAACTAAAGCAAGGCAAGAGCGTTTGTTAGATACCCTTGCAGCAAATGGGGCTATTACAGAGGAAGAGGCAAAAGACTATAAAGCTGATCCTATTACATTAAATGTGAAAGATAAAATTCAAAGTTATCCAATGTATAGCACTTATGTTCTTCAAGAGCTAAAATGGCTTATTGCAGAAAAAGAAGGTTATGCGGATCGACTAAGCTCTACAGATAATGAGGAAGAAAAGAAAAAAATTAAAGCACAATTAGACAATCGACTCAATACTTTATTTCAAAATGGACTCATCATTCACACAGCACTTGATCCTACTAAACAGCAGCATGATGAGGAAAAAATGTCAGCTATTTTAGGTACTAACACATTGCAAGCAGCAGGTGCAGCCATTGAAAACCAATCAAGAGAAATAGTCAGTCTGTATGCAGGAAAAAACTATGAAAAATTTGATTTCCATCGTGCATTCCAAGGAACACGTCAGCCAGGCTCAGCTTTTAAGCCTCTGGCAGTCTATGCACCATTCTTCGAAACAACATCTCATACACCTGATTCGATTGTCAATGGTGGGCGTTATTGTGTGGGCTCGTTTTGTCCACAAAACTATGGGGGCTATACGTATGGTGATGTGTCAATTCGTACTGCTTTTCGACATAGCTATAATACATCAGCACTTCGTCTCTTTCAAACCGTTGGCGTCGAGACAGCCTTTCATTACCTTAATCGCTTTCACTTCCGCTCGATTGTAGAGAAAGATTATAATTATGCCGCATCATTAGGAGGACTAACTTATGGTGTAACAGCATTAGAACTAGCAGATGCTTATACTAGTTTTATTGATGGCTCTTATGTACTTGCTCATAGTATTCGCAAAGTCACAGCAATAGATGGAACAGAGCTTTATAGTTGGGATTCACAGCGTGAACAAATTTGGTCTCCTAAAACAGTAAAATACATGCGTGAACTCCTTGCGGATGTTGTAGCAAACGGTACGGGTCAAGGTGTCTATAGTAACAGCAGCTACGTTGGTGCAAAAACAGGGACAACGAATGACTATCGTGACTACTGGCTTGCTGGACTCAATAATGAATATACTGCTGCTGTATGGCTAGGGTATGATAAACCTCAATCGATGCAGCAATTAGAAGAGTACAAAATTCATCATCAATTATTTAATGTGTTGCTTGAATAGTAAAACAAATAAAAGGTAGTAGTCACTGAGACTATTACCTTTTCATAGTGTTAAAAAACAAAACGATCAATAAAATTTTTGGGAAAGGTTATCCCTCTCTAATCATACAGATAATGAGTTATTTTGTTTACTACAGCTAGTATGAAAATAAAGAAAAGACACTTTTACACATTACTAATTGGGGTGGAGCCAGCGTCACTCCTAGGGGACTTAGCTGGCGTAACGGAAATCAACTCCTCGCCTTGCAAACTCGCTTTTTCTGCTATTAACATCACTATTTTAATAGTATGTCTTAATTTGCAAATGGCAAACTTGCCAAAATGCCATTATATAGCTTTAATACGACATAAACAATTAATGTTAAAAGAATCGTCCACATAAAAAGCTCAAAGATTAATAGTCCGATTGTGCCACCCATTGATATAAAATGGCTCATTTTATAAATCAGATAAATAAAGTAGGTAAATATCGTTATGACAAAAATACCTATTAAAACATAAATAAATTGGATGGCAAATGCAGAACACATAGCACCTACAAATAAAATAATATAGCCACCTCGAGCCTGACTAACTGTGGCTCCTTCGTTGTCCTTTGAAAAGAACAGCATTCCTACTTCATGAATAGTTTCGCCTACAAGTTTAAGAGCAGAAAATAACATAAAAAAAACAATGGCAAAGACGATAAGAAGAAATACACGTAATTCAAAATCTGATAAAAACTCTCGCATTCCTGAATACACACCGATGGCTTGAAAAATCTGCAAAGATTTACCAACAGCATACATCCCAAATGTCAAACTAAACAATAAAATTGTAATTAATGGTAGATAACCATAGATATATGGGTTCTTCATAAAAAATTTTTTTCCTCTATTTTTATTGATAACTTCCTATTTATAATATAACGAAAATTCTCCAATGACCGCAAGCTAAATCCCTATAGTACATATGCATTCTCAATTAAAGTACGTTATAATTGATTTACTTACCTGCATAAAGGAGGGTTTTTTTGTTACAAGTACTTTATATTTTTATTCCAATGCTTGTTGCAATATTAGTGCCATTATTATATAAACGCATGAATAATATTCACACAGGTTGGTTTGTTCTTGCTGTACCTGTTACGCTTGCTGTTATTTATGCAACATATATTGCTCAAGTTGCTAAAGGTGAGGTATTTACTGCAGAGCTACCTTGGATTCCATCGCTTAATATTTCCATCATCTCATATTTAGATGGACTTAGCTTATTATTCTCATTACTCATTACTGGAATTGGCTCGTTAGTAGTGCTTTACTCCATTTTTTACTTAGATAAACATAAAGAAAAATTACATAACTTTTATGTTTACTTACTGTTATTTATGTCAGCCATGCTGGGAGTAGTACAATCAGATCATTTAATTACACTCTATTTCTTCTGGGAGCTAACATCCATATCATCATTTTTACTCATCGGCTATTGGTATAATCGAGATGCCTCACGCTTCGGTGCATTAAAGTCTATGATGATTACAGTTGGCGGCGGCTTAATGATGCTAGGTGGCTTCGTTCTTCTTTATTTAATGGGAGGAACCTATTCCATTCGAGAATTGATTGTCATGGCACCAAATTTAGTAGATCAGCCTTTATTTACTTGGTCACTTGTCCTATTACTCTTGGGAGCATTTACAAAATCCGCGCAATTCCCATTCTACATTTGGTTACCAGATGCCATGGAGGCGCCAACACCAGTAAGTGCATACCTTCACTCAGCTACAATGGTTAAAGCAGGTATCTATTTAGTTGCACGATTTACGCCGATATTTGCAGCCTCTGAGCTTTGGGTCTGGCTTGTAACAGGTGTCGGTATCTTAACTTTATTCTGGGGTTCCTTCTTTGCAGTCAAGCAAACTGATTTAAAAGGTATTCTAGCATTCTCTACAGTCAGTCAGCTTGGGCTTATTATGTCACTACTTGGGGCAAGTGCTGTTGCTTTTCATGCAAATGGCTCAGTCGATACCATTAAGTTTGCTGCATTTGCTGCCATTTTCCACCTTATTAATCATGCAACATTTAAAGGCAGTCTCTTCATGATTGCGGGTATTGTTGATCATGAAACAGGAACTCGAGATATTCGTAAACTCGGTGGTTTAATGAGTATTATGCCAATTAGTTTTACTGTGGCTGCAATAGGAAGTTTATCAATGGCTGGTCTTCCACCATTTAATGGCTTCTTAAGTAAAGAAATGTTTTTAACAGCCATGCTTGCACTTCAAAAGTTTGAATTTTTCGGCTTTGAAACATGGGGAGCACTTTTCCCTATTGTTGCGTGGATTGCTAGTATTTTTACATTTATCTATAGCTTCTATTTTGTTTTCCGAACATTTAATGGAAATTACAAACCGGAGCAGTTACCTCATAAACCACATGAGGCGCCGATTGGTATGCTAATTTCTCCTATGCTTTTAGCGGCTTTAGTTGTGACAATCTTCTTTATTCCAAACTTTATAGGTAATACCTTTGTAAAACCAGCCGTTCAAGCGATACAGCCATTTTTGTATGATTCGCCTCAAGCTGTTGATATTCATGTATCTGCTTGGCATGGTAAGATCACTCCTGAGCTACTGATGACTATTGGAATTATAATAGTTGGCGTATTGTTATTTGTTGCCTTACCAAAATGGCAAGGGATGTATCAACGATTCCCACAAGCGTTAACATTAAACAATGCCTATGACAAAATCATGCAGGGATTAGATGTTGGCTTAAATCGTTTATCTAGACGCTATATGACAGGTTCTATGCGCCACTATTTACTCTATATGTTTAGCGGAATAACTATTATTGTTATCGGCTCTCTATTTGTGAAAGATGCATTTAATATTTCATTCCAAGGAGCCTCACCAATTAATCTATACGAAATTATCTTGATCATTGTCTTATTAATTGGTACTGGCATCACCATTTTGGCAAAATCACGATTAACGGCCATTATTGGGCTTGGTACTGTTGGCTATACAGTAGCCTTATTCTTTGTCATTTTTAACGCACCTGATTTAGCGTTGACACAGCTCGTTATAGAAACGATTTCAGTAGCACTATTTTTATTAGCATTTTACCATCTACCTAAGCTTGGTAAACGCGAGGAGCGAATGAGGTTCCAGTTAAATCGTGCCATTGTTTCCATTGCAGTTGGTGTGATGGTAACACTTGTTGCGTTATCAGCTCATTCCCAAAAACTAATTCCCTCTATTGCTAAGTACTACGAGGAAACCGTCTATTCATTAGCTGGTGGCGGAAATATTGTAAACGTAATTTTAGTAGACTATCGTGGTTTCGATACATTGTTTGAAATTACAGTACTCGGCATAGCTGGCATGGGCATCTTAGCTATGATTAAGTTACGTATGAATAGAAAGGAGAACACTCATGAAAACAAATGATGTGATAATACAATTTACAGCTAAAATTGTATTTTTCATTATTTTCTTCTTCTCCATTCATATTTTTTTAGCTGGTCACTATACGCCTGGTGGAGGCTTTGTTGGTGGTCTGTTAACATCAAGTGCACTTGTTCTTTTAGTGTTAGCCTATGATATCAACACAGTCCGCCATATTCTACCGATTAATTACACATATTTAACAGCCATTGGCTTACTATTAGCCCTTGCTACTGCGGCAT
This sequence comes from Lysinibacillus sp. G01H, assembly GCF_028872195.1. Lineage (NCBI taxonomy): Bacteria > Bacillati > Bacillota > Bacilli > Caryophanales > Bacillaceae > Lysinibacillus > Lysinibacillus sp. G01H. Next base: position 3,579,201 of record NZ_CP118397.1, read on the forward strand.
ACCCAATGTTTGTGGGCAAACCGTTTTTCACACATTTCTTTGATTATTTCGATTTACCGCTTCTAGGCAAACAGTCATTACACACGGCTATGCTTTTTGATAGCGGTGTCTATTTGGTTGTTGTCGGCGTTACGATGACCATTATTCAAACGATTGGAGAGGATGAATAATGGAAATAATTATGGCATTTGTGATCGGCTTTCTCTTTATGGCAGCGGTCTATTTAATCTTATCAAAAAGTTTATTGCGCATTATTATTGGAACAGGTCTGTTAAGTCATGGTGCTCATCTACTCATCTTAACAATGGGTGGTCTTGGGGGTGAAGCTCCACCTGTCTTAAACGAAGGAGCCAAAACATTTGCTGATCCTTTACCCCAAGCACTTATTTTAACTGCGATTGTTATAAGCTTTGGGGTGACAGCATTCTTCCTTGTACTTGCCTACCGTTCCTATCAAGAGCTTAATACGGATGATATTAGCTTAATGAGAGGAAGTGATGAGGATGAATAACTTCCTACTATTACCCATAATCATCCCGTTTTTCTTCGGTATGATTTTAATGTTTGGACAAAAAAATCTAACTTATCAGCGATCATTTTCATTACTTGGGATTGGACTAGCCCTCCTCTCTGCCCTTTCACTGCTTTTAAAAGTGAAGGAAGATGGTATTCAAAAGGTCACATTTGGAAATTGGCCTGTTCCTTACGGTATTACAATGGTATCTGATATGGTGTCTGCATTGCTCGTTACAACGACATTGCTTATTGCGCTATTTGTTGTTTGGTATGGCTTCGGTTCTATTACTAAGGAACGCGAACGCTTCTTTTATTACCCTGGTATTATGTTTATTTTAACTGGGGTCAATGGTGCCTTTACAACAGGCGATATTTTTAACTTATTTGTGTTCTTTGAAGTATTGTTAATGGCTTCCTATTTGCTTATCGTTTTAGGTGGTGAGAAGGGGCAACTGAAAGGGTCTATTAAATATATTTTAATTAATGTTATTTCTTCGGCCTTATTTGTTATAACCGTTGCCTATTTATATTCTGTAGTAGGGACATTAAATATGGCTGATATTGCGGTAAAAATTGCTGAAATTAATCAACCAGGAATTATTACTGTTATTGCCGTACTATTTTTAATGGTATTTGGACTAAAAGCAGCTATTTTCCCATTATACTTTTGGCTTCCTACTTCGTATGCAGCAGCCCCGATCCCTGTCTTAACTCTATTTGGCGCTCTGCTCACAAAGGTTGGGGTATATGCCATTACACGTACCTATACACTATTTTTTGTACATGATTTATCCTATACACATGATTTACTAATGGCATTAGCTATTGCAACAATTGTGGCTGGTTGTATTGGAGCACTCGCTTATTTCGATGTAAAGCTCATTATTATCTATAACATTGTCATTGCAGTAGGTGTCATTTTATTTGGTGTCTCTCAAATGAATGAGGCTTCTTTAAAAGGAGCTATGTTTTATTTAATACACGATATGCTGATTAAGGCAGCACTCTTTATGTTAATCGGCATTATCATCTATATTACTGGTACATCTGACTTGCGTAAAATGGGTGGGCTTATGAAAAAATACCCTGCACTGGGTTGGTGTTATTTAATAGCAGCTTTTGGCTTAGCTGGAATTCCACCACTTAGTGGGTTTGTTGGAAAGCTGTTAATTGTTCAGGGAGGCTTTGAGGCTGGAAGTATGTGGAGCAGTATTTTCATTTTAGCATCTTCACTGCTTGTTTTACTATCCGTGATTCGTATTTTCCTCTATGCCTTTTGGGGTGAGGAAAAAGAAACACAAGGTACCGTCGACAAATCTACCTATAAAATGCTATTTATGCCTACTGCGTTGCTAGTACTTATTACTGTCGCATATGGTGTGGGTTCTGAATGGATTACGCCATTTATGGATGATGCTGCAAAACTATTAAATGATCCATCTATCTATATAGATGCTGTGATGAAGGAGGATTAGCACTATGGCATTTCAAATGATTTTAAATTTTGTACTTGCCTTTGTCTGGATGTTCCTTTCCTCTAATTACACAGCAACTGGTTTTATCATAGGATTCATTATGGGAATAATCTTACTCTTTCTCATGCGGAGGTTTTTCAAGTCGCGTCTTTATGTCTATCGATTATGGGCCATTCTAAAATTAACTTTGTTGTTCTTAAAAGAGTTAATTTTAGCAAATGTTCAAGTATTGAAAGTAGTATTAAAGCCAAAGTTGGACATGCAACCTGCCTTTTTTGCTTATCCAACTGTTCTAACACAAGACTGGGAAATCACTTTATTATCAAGCCTTATTACTCTAACACCAGGAACAGTCGTAGTGCATGTATCAGACGATGCGAAAACATTGTATGTACATGCAATTGATATTAATGATGCAGATGAAGCCATTGCTTCCATTCGAGATTCATTTGAGAAAGCGATTTTGGAGGTGAGTAAATCATGACAACATTTATTATTGCTGTAATCGTAGTGATTTGCTTATCGATGATAGCGGTCATTTATCGAATGGTAAAAGGTCCTTCCGCATCCGATCGAGTTGTAGCTTTGGATTCACTTGGGGTTTCACTCATTTCCCTAATCGGACTATTTTCGATTTTAGTGGAAACAAGCTTCTTTCTTGAAATCATTTTATTGCTAGCAATTTTATCGTTTATCGGTACGATGGCCTTCTCTAAATTCATAGAGAAAGGAGATATCATCAAACGTGACAATTCTCGCTAATAGTTTAGTTATCTTTTTCATTACTGTTGGAGTACTCTTTATTGTCGTGACAGGTATCGGACTTGTCCGATTACCTGATTTGTATACACGTGCACATGCCGCTTCAAAAAGTGCAACACTTGGCGTCATGTGTGTATTGATTGGTGTATTCTTTCACTTTTGGCTGATTGAAGATCATTTCAACCCTCGTATTTTACTGGGGATACTCTTCCTCTTTATCACTGGTCCTGTTGGCGGACACATTATGACGCGTTCTTCCTATATTGCTGGTGTTAAGCCATGGAAAGGTACTGTACGTGATGAACTAGGTCCTGAAATTGACAGAATGAAAAAGGAACAAGGTGTAAAATAAATATAAAAATCTGCCCGATTACAAAATCGAGCAGATTTTTTTAGTTAAATATATCCCTTGGCAGTTAAAATATTTGTCAGTTGCTCCACACATTCTTCTATAGAATGCTGTTCTGTATCCAAAATAACTTCTGGGTTAATTGGTTCTTCATATGGAGCGCTAATCCCTGTAAAATTAGCAATTTCAGCATTCCTTGCTTTTTTATACAAACCTTTAGGATCTCTTTTTTCACATGTTTCTACTGAACACTTTACATAGACCTCTAAAAATTCACCATCCTCTACAAGTTCACGAACTACCTGACGATCTTCTCGATAAGGTGAAATAAAAGCTGTTAGTACAATTTGACCGCTCTCTATAAATAGCTTTGAGACTTCACCTATTCGACGAATATTTTCTTTGCGCCCTGCTTCATCGAATCCTAAGTCACTATTTAAGCCATGACGCACATTATCACCATCTAATACGAAGGCTTGATTGCTCCTTTCAAATAATCGACGGGCAAAAGCATTGGCCACTGATGATTTCCCTGAAGCAGATAAACCCGTAAACCATAAAATAAAGCTTTGATGTTTATTTTTTGAACGGCGTTCCTCTTTTGTAATGGAGGCTTCATGCCAAACAATGTTTGAACTCATTTCACTACCTCCTTACTCATGCCTTTAATTAAAATGTCTACGACTTCTTTACGACTGAATGTACTTGGTGGTACTTCTCCATTTCGTAGCATCTCACGTACCTTCGTTCCTGATAGAATGACATGGGCAGAGCTATCATGTGGACATGTCTTTGTCGTAGCCATGCCTTCACATTGCTGACAATAAAAGCTATGCTCAAATTTTAGTGGGACAATTCCTAATTCATCTTCAGTAAACTGTTCAAAAATCTTTTGTGCATCATATGTGCCATAATAATCACCAACACCTGCATGATCACGACCAACAATAAAATGAGTACAGCCATAATTTTTTCTAACAAGTGCATGGAAAATAGCTTCCTTTGGTCCTGCATACCGCATAGCGGCTGGAAAAATACCTAATTGTACACGACTTTCAGGATAATAGTTTTTTAATAAAACCTCATAGCTCTCCATACGTATAGCAGCTGATACATCATCTGACTTTGTTTCACCAACAAGTGGATTTAGAAATAACCCATCAATCGTTTCAAGTGCTGCCTTTTGAATATATTCATGCGCCCTATGGACTGGATTACGTGTTTGGAAGCCAACAATGGTTTTCCATCCCTTGTCAGCAAATAATTGTCGTGTTTCTATTGGGTCAAATGAATAAGCAGGGAACTTTTGTGTAAGACGTTTAATTAACGTAATTTTTCCTCCAACATAAATGGCAGGACGATCAAAAAGCCTTTGAACGCCCGGATGTGCTAAATCCTCTGTTCCATAGACAAGTAAAGCCTCTTTTCGTTTATTCGGCTCATAAATATCTGCTACTTCAATAACGCCATATACTTCATCACAATAAACCAGCTTTACCTCGTCACCAGGCTGTAAAATGGACGCTTTCTCTTTTGAAACAGGTAATGTAATCGGAATACTCCATACTACACCTGATGCTAAACGACTTTGTGCCACGACTGACTCATAATCTATTTGTGTTAAAAAACCTTCAATTGGGCTATAACCCCCTATAGCAATTAGCTCTAAATCACTCAACGAAATCGCATCCAACTCAATTTCCTTATGAATAGATGTGATTTCTTTTTCTGGATTAAATGCTTGCACAAGTAGCCCACCATGTGGTTGTAGACTCATTAAAATCTCCTCCTAATTCTAGTTAAATACTAAGTTTTATAGTCAAGAGCTAGTGATGGCATGATTCAATTTAAATGCCTTCCCCTGCATCATAGATAGACTGCTCTTCTTCACGCATCGTACGCATCAGACTAATAACCCCTAGCGTCCCAACAATAATGCTGCCATTTAAAATAATGGCATAAAGGTCTTTTTCTAAAAATAACTGCACTAAAAAATAAGAAATGACTAATGAAAAGATGGGTGATACAACCCAAATACGTATAATTTTTTTCACAATATGCTTATGGAAGATTTGCTTTCCGTTTTTCGCCATCCCCATCCCAATGATGGATGAAGAAGTGACTTGTGTTAAGGGTACTGGAAGCCCAAAAATTGAGCTTACGCCAACAAGCAATGCACCTGTACTTGAAATGAGAATGCCCTCAACCTTTTGAAAGCGCACTATTTTTTTACCGTTTGTTTCAAGCACTCGTTTACCAAGTAGCATAGCACCTATTGCGACAAATGCACCGCCAAGCACAATGCCTGTTGTCACATCCATCATTCCTGCTCCCACCAACGGTCCAACTGCATTGGCAACATTATTCATACCCGCTGAAAATGCTTCAAAAAATCCTGCTAATATGAGAAGAACAGTTAAAATTGGCCGATCTTTCAGCAGCCCTCTGTTTTGTAACTTATATAATAACTTTCCACATACAAGAGCAATGACAAAGGCAACAAGCGGTACAATAACCCAAAATGATATAATGACAAGCAGCGAATTGACGAATAAAACTTTATAGGCAATTCCTACACCCACGACAGCACCCACTGTTACTTCACTCGTTGATAAGGGAATGCCTAAAAGATTGGCGAAAAATAACGAGCTTGTCGCAGAAATCAAGATAATGATGACAACCTTTACCGTAATATATTCCTGGGGCATAATGCCTGAGCTTATCGTTTTGACTACCTCTCCTCCGCCTAATACAGCTCCACTGTATACGCCTATCGCGCATAAAAGCAATGCTTGCCACGCTTTTTTGATGGCACCTGCCCCATAAGCAACACCCATTGAGGCTGCTGCTCCGCTTGCCCCTATGTTCATCGCAAAAAATAAGCTAATAGCTATTGCAAAATATTCAAGCATGGCAGAACTCCTTTATTCATGTAACCCGCACTCGGTTTTACCAGAACCTTGCCATCTACCTGAACGTAAATCCTCCATTGTAAATGCTGGTTTCGTACAATGCTCGCAGCCGATGCTTGGATAGCCTTGATCGTGTAACGGATTATATGGCAAACTGTGCTTTGAAACATAGCGCCAGACATCCTTCCAAGTCCAATGAATCAATGGACAAACTTTAATCGATTTAAATTTATCGTCACGATTTAGAAAGTTTGTTTGTTGACGTGTTGGTGATTGCTCACGACGTAAGCCTGATATCCAAGCCTTTTTACCTGATAAGGCTTCGTGTAAAGGTTTTATCTTACGAATATCACAGCACTTATTTGGGTTGGACTTCCATAGCTCGTCACCATGTTGTGTAGCTTGTTGCTCTAGTGTAAGGGCTGGCTTTTTCATGACAATGTTGAGTTGTGGATATTTTTCTTTGACTTTATGAATGGTTTCATATGTTTCTTTAAAGTGTACATCTGTATCCAAAAAAACAATCGTAGCGTTAGGCTTTACCTTTGAAATGAGATCAATTAAGACAATGCCCTCAATACCAAAGCTACATGCATAGACGATTTCATCTCCATATTCTTGATAGCTCCACTGTAAAACCTCTAGTGCAGCCTTATACAAATCATCAACCTGAAAATCAATGATCGGTTCTTGCCAATTTTCGTAAGTTAACATCGAATCCCCCTCATAGCAAAAAAGGCGTTCTAACAAAAGACATAGGAAAAAACAGGTCTTTGTTAAAACGCCTCTAGTTTGACTAGCCAGCTCTATATTTAATGATTGTTCACTAGTAGTTGCTACCTCGTATCACAATCATTCTACTTATTACCAAATATATACTAAAGTACACCAAGCAGTCAACTAGGTTTTTTTAATATCTTTTCCTTACACCCATTTTTTTTGTTCCTTGCCGCATATGATGAATGGTTCTAGGGACACTTCCATTAATTTTCAAAATAAATAATCTTTTTTATAATTCCTTGTTGACTAATAGGAAATATATGTTTAATGTATTACTAAAGCTTTGACCTAAATAAAAAAACGCTGATCAGAGGATCTGAAGGCCATCTACCCAATGTTGTCATGTCATTGTGGGTGATGGCTTTTTGCATTCTTAAGACAGAAAAGGGGCGGATTAACTATGAGAAAAAAGAGCTATGTTCTCCAATCATTAGCATTTTTAACTATTCTAACACTTAGTTTAACTGGCTGTGGAAGTGCTAACTCAGATGAAAAAGCAAGCGGCCAGGAAGACAAGAAGTCTGTAGAGCTACTAAATGTATCCTATGATCCAACACGGGAGCTTTACGATGAGTTCAACAAAGATTTTATAAAAAAATGGAAGGATGATACTGGCCAAGACGTCACAATCAATCAATCACATGGTGGATCTGGCAAACAGGGACGTGCAGTTATAGATGGTCTTGAAGCCGACGTTGTGACACTCGCACTGGCTTACGATATTGATGAAATTGCTCAAACACGTGAGCTACTGAATAAAGATTGGCAAACCGAATTTGATCATAATTCGACGCCCTATACATCTACAATTGTTTTTTTAGTTCGCCAGGGCAATCCAAAAAACATACAAGATTGGGATGATTTGATTCAAGATGATGTATCTGTCATTACACCTAATCCCAAAACATCTGGAGGTGCACGTTGGAACTACTTAGCTGCTTGGGCTTATGCCGGAAAGTTATATAACAATGATGAGACAAAAATAAAAGAATTTATGACATCACTTTACAGCAATGTAGAAGTACTTGATTCTGGCGCTCGTGGAGCTACAACAACATTCGTAGAACGTAAAATTGGAGATGTCTTAATTGCGTGGGAAAATGAAGCATATCTCTCTCTCAATGAATTAGGTAAGGATGAATTTGAAATCATCACGCCTTCATTAAGTATTTTAGCAGAGCCACCAGTTGCAGTTGTAGACAAAATCGTAGATAAAAAAGGGACACGTGAAGTCGCTGAAGCTTACTTACAGCATTTATATAGTGATACAGGGCAAGAAATTGCGGCGAAAAATTATTATCGCCCACGTAGTGAAACGATTCTAGCAAAATATAAAGATCAATTCCCTCAGCTTGAACTTGTTTCCATTGATGATTTTGGTGGTTGGTCACAAGCACAAGCAAACCATTTTAAAGACGGTGGTACCTTTGATGAAATATACGTACCACAATAAGGAGCGTTTTGATGAGCAGTTTAATCATTCCTAAAAAATCGCGTCGAATTATTCCAGGCTTTCATTTATCTCTTGGTTATACAATGCTTTACGTAAGTTTACTAGTGTTACTACCACTTTCAATGATTTTCATTCATACCATGTCCTTAAGCTGGTCAGCGTTTATCGATATCATTACAGATCCCCGTGCTGTTGCTTCCTACAAAGTAAGCTTTAGCACTGCACTGATTGCAGGCTTACTAAATGTTTTTTTCGGTACGACTATAGCATGGGTTCTCGTTCGCTATCAATTCCCCTTTAAACGAATCATTGATGGGCTTGTAGACTTACCTTTTGCATTACCTACTGCTGTTGCTGGAATTGCTTTAACATCTCTTTATGCGCCAAATGGTTGGATTGGTCAATTTTTTGATTTTAAAATTGCTTTTACACCTCTTGGCATCATTATTGCTTTAACCTTTATCGGGCTACCCTTTGTTGTACGAACGGTCCAGCCCGTCTTACAAAATATCAGTGCTGAGGTTGAGGAAGCTTCGGCAAGCCTTGGAGCCAATCGTTTACAAACCTTCCGTAAAGTCATCTTACCAGAGCTAGTACCAGCTATTTTAACTGGCTTTTCCTTGGCCTTTGCGCGCGCTTTAGGTGAATATGGCTCGGTTGTTTTTATTGCAGGAAATATGCCGATGAAAACGGAAATTACGCCGTTAATTATTATGACAAAGCTTGAGCAATATGATTATGCAGGGGCAACTGCCATAGCTGTTGTCATGCTTGTGACATCCTTTATTTTGTTGTTCACCATTAACTTGATACAATGGCTAGCCAATCGTCGGTTTGTACATTAGGAGGTACTATATGGAACAATCAACTTTTATTCAGCAGGCTAGTACAGAAAAAAGTAAAGCAGCTACTCAGTCTGCTGCCTTACAGGAACCTCGTATTATTCGCTATACGTTAATATTTATTGCCTTAGCTTTTTTAGCTTTCTTTATCATACTACCTTTAGTATCTATTTTTATTACAGCCTTTCAAAAAGGAGCCGACGTTTACTTTGCTGCGATTACACATCCAGATGCATTAGCTGCTATTAAGCTTACTTTAATCGTCGTAGCCATTACTGTACCCCTCAATGCAATCTTTGGCGTAATGGCTGCCTGGGCACTCACAAAGTTTAATTTTAAGGGGAAAAATCTATTACTTACTATGGTAGATTTACCTTTTGCAGTTTCACCTGTTATCGCAGGTTTAGTGTTTATTTTATTGTTTGGCTCACAGGGACTATTTGGTGATTGGTTGTTTGCACATGATATTAAAATTGTGTTTGCACTACCAGGCATTGTCCTTGCCACAATTTTCGTCACATTGCCCTTTGTTGCACGTGAATTAATACCGCTGATGCAAACCCAAGGTACATCTGAGGAAGAAGCGTCCATTTCATTGGGGGCAAGTGGCTTTAAAACCTTTTGGTATGTCACATTACCCAATATTAAATGGGGACTATTCTATGGTTTGATTTTATGTAATGCACGAGCCATCGGAGAATTCGGGGCTGTGTCTGTTGTATCTGGTCATATTCGTGGCATGACAAATACGATGCCACTTCATATTGAAATTCTCTATAATGAATATCAATTTGCAGCAGCCTTTGCAGTTGCTTCCTTAATGAGCGTAATGGCCATCTTTACATTAATTGTGAAAGACATTATTGCTTGGAAATCAAGATCTAGTTAAAAGGAGATGGTCTCAATGAGTATACAAATTCAAAACGTATCCAAAAAATATGGGTCCTTTCAGGCACTAGAGGATATATCCGTACATATTCAGTCTGGGGAACTAGTAGCACTGCTCGGCCCTTCTGGATCAGGAAAAACCTCGTTATTACGTGTGATTGCTGGGCTTGAAACAACGGATGTTGGCAACATTTTATTTGATGGTCAATCCATCACAGATCGCCATCCAAAGGAACGTAATGTGGGCTTTGTCTTTCAACATTATGCGCTTTTTCGCCACATGACGGTCTTTGACAATGTAGCTTATGGCTTGAAGGTACGTCCTCGAAAAAGCAGACCTTCAAAACAACAAATCAAAGATAAAGTGATGGAATTATTGCAACTTGTGAAGCTTGAAAATTTCTCAGATCGGTTTCCAACACAGCTTTCGGGTGGGCAACGACAACGTGTCGCACTGGCAAGAGCGCTTGCCGTAGAGCCAAAGGTACTGTTACTAGATGAACCATTTGGAGCTCTCGATGCAAAAGTACGCAAGGAGTTACGTCGTTGGCTTCGAAAGTTACATGATGAATTTCATATTACAAGTATTTTTGTGACACATGACCAGGAGGAAGCTCTCGATGTTGCAGATCGCATTGTGGTCATGAACAATGGCAAAATCGAGCAAATTGGTAGTCCAGACGAGGTCTATACAAATCCCAAAAGTCCATTTGTCTATGACTTCTTGGGCAATGTCAATTTATTTAAAGGTCGCTTACATAATGGTAAGCTCATGCAGGGCGAAGTTGTACTTGATGTACCTGATGCCCTAACACATTCAGAGGACAATGCGATAGGCTATGTACATCCACATGATATTCAGATTGAGAAAACAAGTATTCCAGGTACAGTTCCTGTTAAAATCAGCCATATTCATTTACTAGGCCCTATTGTCCAAATTGAGCTACGTCGTGAGGATCTTGATGAATTTTTAGAAGCGGAGTTATCAAAAGAACAATTTCATCTTCTTCAACTGAAGGTGGGCGATCAGGTATTTGTAAAGCCGAAACAATTAAAGGTGTTTATTCCTGAAGATTATTCTATATAAAAAAACCATGTAGCAAAGAAAAATTTGCTACATGGTTTTAATTTTTAATGAAATTCTCTTCCATCATAAACAGCTGTGACATACCCTGCACGAATGACAAAGTCTCCAAAATGCTCGCCCTCTAAACGTTCCTTTGAAAAATGCAGAAGAATTGGGCGTAGCTCTGCTAAAATTTCCTCTTCACCAATATTTTCACGATAGATTTTATTTAAGCGGTTGCCTGTAAAACTTGCACCAAGGTACATATTGTATTTACCTGGCCCTTTGCCAATAAAGCCGATTTCACCCATTGCTGCACGTGAACAGCCATTTGGACAACCAGACATGCGAATAACAATTTCTGTTTCATTTAAGCCAGCCTCATCAATAATGGCATCAATTTTTGTTATAAGAGAAGGTAAATAGCGTTCTGCTTCTGCCATGGCTAAGCCACATGTCGGTAACGAGACACAGGCAATAGAATTGCGGCGTAAGGCAGAATAATGCGCACCATCTGTTAGCTTGTATTGTTCAATAAGGATATTTATTTGTTTCTTTTTCTGGGGGGTTACATTGCTAATCATTAAGTTTTGGTTCGGTGTTAAACGAAAATCACCCGTGTGCACCTTAGCTATTTCACGTAAGCCAGTTAACAACTGATAATCCTCAAAGTCTTTTATACGGCCATTTTGAATAAATAACGTATAATGCCAATGACCATCTGCCCCTTTAATCCAGCCAAATTCATCACCTGTACGCTCAAATGTATAAGGACGAGCCTGCCGAATTTCCCAGCCTAGACGACGCGTTAATTCTTCTTGGAACCATTCAAGTCCTCTCGCATCAATTGTGTATTTAAATCGTGCATTTTTACGGACAGAGCGATTCCCATAATCACGCTGTATCGTGATTATTTTTTCTGCTGTTTCTAGTAATTTATCTGGCGTTATAAAGCCAATTTCACGAGCAAGCTGTGGATAGGTTTCATGATCACCATGTGTCATGCCCATGCCTCCACCGACCGCTACGTTAAAACCAACAAGCTGATTGTCTTCAACGATGGCAATCAGTCCGATATCTTGTGAAAAAACATCTACATCATTACTTGGTGGAATTGCAATACCAATTTTAAATTTACGGGGCAAATATTGAGCTCCGTAAATCGGTTCAATTTCTACATCCTGACTATCTACTACCTTTTCTCCATCTAACCATAATTCATGATAAGCGCGTGTTCGCGGCAGTAAATGCTCACTTAGTTTCGCAGACCAATTATAGACCTCTTCATGTAATGCAGATTGGTTTGGATTGACATTACACATCACATTACGGTTCACATCTCCACAAGCCGCAAGAGAATCCAATAACACCTCATTGATTTCCTTCATATATTTTTTAACATTCCATTTTAAAATGCCATGTACTTGAAATGCTTGACGTGTTGTTAATTTTAAAGAGCCATTGCCATACTTTCTAGCCATTTCATCCATCACAAGCCATTGTGCTGGGGTGGCTGCTCCACCCGGTGTTCGTACACGTACCATAAATTGATAGGCAGGTTCCAGCTTTTGTTTCTGACGTTCATTCCGAAGATCTCGATCATCCTGTAAGTAACTGCCATGAAATTTCATAAGGCGATTATCGTCCTCTGGAATACCAGAGCTTAATGGATTGTTCATGGTACGTTCCAGTGTTCCACGTAGGTAATTACTTTCGGTTTTAATACGCTCTACATCGCTTGGTTTCCCAGGCTGTGGAGGTAACACTATTTTTTCAGTCATTCTTTATCGCTCCTTTAATCCATTACACCTCAGCGTATTGGGCATACCTGAGGGTTTACTTGCTAACAAAGAGATCAACTCATTAATAAGGGAAGGATTTTTAGAAATTTGTGTTGAACTGCATTAATAAACGTCACGTTGGTAGCGTTTTTGCTGTTTTAATTCATTCACATAGGCTTTTGCTTCCTCTGGTGTTTTCTGTCCTTGCTGCTCAATGATTTGATGAATGGTTGCATCCACATCAGATGCCATTGATTTTTCGTCACCACATACATAAATGACAGCCCCCTGCTCCAGCCACTCATAAAAACTTGCGGCATTTTCTTGCAATTTATGTTGAACATAGATTTTTTTGTCTGTATCACGTGAAAAGGCTACATGCATGTGACTTAATGTGCCAGTAGCTAGCCAACGTTGCCAATCCGTTTGATAGAGGAAATCCGTAACAAAATGCTGATCACCAAAGATGAGCCAAGCTTTCCCCTCAATCCCTAACTCTTCTCGCTCCTCTAGAAAAGCTCGATATGGTGCAACACCTGTGCCTGCACCAATCATAATAATTGGCGTTTCATTATTCTCTGGCAATCTGAAATTCGGATTTTTATGAACATAGATTGGTAATGTATCACCTATTTGTATTCGTTCTGCCACACTTCCAGAGCAAACACCAAGGCGTTGTCTACCTGCTGTTTCATAGCTTACCTTGCCAATCGTTAAATGAACCTCTTCGCTATTGGCCTTTTGGCTACTAGCAATAGAATAAAGTCGAGCTGGAATTTTACGCAGTAACTCTACAAACTGCTGTGCATTCCAAGTAAATGGTGTAAATTCCTCTACTAGGTCGAGCAAGTCTCTTCCTTTTGCATAGTCTTTCCATGCTTTTGGTTCTTCAAATAGCTTAGAAAATTCTTTATGCTCTGTATGAGCAGCAATTTTTTCGAGTAACGGCTTAGATAACACCGTAATTTCTAATTTTTTCTGTAGTGCATCTTTTATTGTTATTGTTTCATCAAAAACAGTCACTTCTGTCTCCGAATCAAATTGAAGTGCTGTCAGCAATGCATTGACTAATTGTTCATCGTTCTCTGGCAGAATGCCAATGCTATCGCCAGGTTCAAAATGAAAATTAGCTCCCTCAATCGATAATTCAAGATGACGTGTCTCTTTATTGGAGCCACGACCATTTAAATTTATATTTTCAAGTACTTCAGCGTAAAATGGATTTTTTCTTGAATATGTAGATTCTTCAAGTACTTGCGCCCCTTCGTTGTGTGCTGAAGTAGACGCTGCTGAAGTTGTGTGCTGAAGAAATTCCTGTTGAACCGCAGAGAACCACTGTGCAGCTGCGTCATCATAATCTACATCGCAATCTATACGAGGAACAATTCTTGTTGCACCTAATTGCGCAAATCGCTCATCGAAGTCCTTACCTGTCTTACAGAAAAATTCATAGGAGCTATCCCCTAAAGCAAGGACCGAATACTGTAGGTGTTCTAGTTTAGGCGCCCGTTTGCTATGCAAAAATTCATAGAATTGTATTGCTTGATCTGGGGGATCTCCCTCTCCATGTGTACTCACAATAAGTAATAGATTGGTGATCTTTTTTAAATTACTAGCTTTAAATTTCCCTAATGATGAGACAGTTACATCTACCTGCTGTTCTTTTAAAGCTGCTGCATACTTCTCAGCTAATCCTTGACTATTGCCTGTTTGGGAACCATATAAAATTGCTATTGTTTTTGTAATCGGTTGGGCTGCTGGTGGTGCCTGTTCAGCAATTGCATCAAGAGTTGCTTGGGGAGCACTTAAGTAACCGTTTAGCCAAAATTTTTGTTCAATTGTTAATTTAGGGAGAAGCTCGTTTAATAACTTCACCTGCTCTTCATTAAATGGACTGTTTATTACTTGTAATTTCAATCTTTGCCACCTCACGAATCATCATCATTTCATATTTTTAAATTTATCGAAGCCTTATTTTTTCCTTTTTCTCAATCTGAACCACATAGGAATTTTGAACAATCAATGTAATGGATCCGTGGTTCACAGTATTTAACATTTGGCGGACATTATCTAATGCTAGATTTACATTTTCAGTTCTTTTATCTACCATTACGAAACACCTTCCTCTTTAAAATGTAGTAATTCATCAATACGTTCCACTAATACTCTTTTCACATTGTCGTCATAGCCTAAGCTTTCACATAACAAAATGTTTTGGCTGTCAAAGCCTTTTAATCGCTTGGCAATACTTTGTCTTAAAATGCCTGTAAATAATAAATAAGGGACAATAAAAATTTGCTGTTGCTTCCCTTTAACTTGCAGTAACCAGTCTTCAAAGGTTGGTCCCATTCCGTATAAGAAGCATGTATCAACGGCTTTATAGTGATATTTAGTACGTAGCCTTTTGGCAATTTTGGCTAAATCCCTCTTGACGGCTGGATCACTACTCCCGCGTCCTATGAGTAAAACACTCGCATTGCTGTTAGGTTTCAGTTTTTCTATTATCCTAGCCTGTAACGTGTCAATTAATCGTTCATGAATGCCAAGAGGCTCACCATATGTAAACTTTACATATGGATATAGTTTTTGAGCTTTTGCCATTTCTTTCGGAATATCATGCTTTGCGTGTTGAGCAGCTAGTAGGAGAATAGGCATTACGGCAATCGCTGTTGCTCCTTTACGAATACAGCTAGCAATGCCTTCTGCAATGGTTGGTGTTGCCAGCTCTAAAAAGCATATTTCCTGAATAGGTACTGTCACTTCTTGTTGAACGCCTTGAAGAAAGTTTACGGCCTGCTCTACACCCTCCTTTACACGACTGCCATGTGCAATATATAAAATAGCCTGCATAATCCCACAACCTTATCCCGTTATTTGGATTGGCTGTGCTGGGTTTTGCTCAAACCAATGAATGGTTTCTCTTAAGGTCACAACCTTCCCTACTAATATGATGCTAGGGTTTTGAATCTTTTCCACACACACGATTTCCTCAATTGTAGCTAAAGTACCCGTAACAGTTCTTTGCTTAGTAGAAACTGTTCCCCAGTGAATAACAGCCACAGGCGTTTTTTCATCACGGCCATATTTGAGTAATTGTTGACGGATATACGGCAGATTACCAACACCCATATAAATGGCAATCGTATCAATCCCTTTTGCAAGACTTTCCCAACGGATAGCATCTTCTTTTCCATCCTGCATATGCCCAGTAACCATAGCAAAGCTTGAGCCTAAATCACGATGTGTGACAGGAATACCTGCATATGCTGGAGCTGCTATACCTGACGTAATACCAGGCACAATTTCAAAGGGAATTTGATGCTTCGCTAGCACACCTGCCTCCTCTGCCCCTCTACCAAAAACAAATGGGTCTCCTCCTTTTAATCTTGTGACAACATATCCTTGTTGGGCATAATCAACAAGCGTTTGGTTGATTTGCTCCTGAATCATGGCATGTTGCTGAGGCAACTTCCCGCAAAAGATTAATTTAGCGTCTTTCTTGGCATAGGCTAATAGCTCTTTATTAATGAGTCTGTCATATAAAATGACATCTGCACATTCAATGCAACGTAATCCTTTAATCGTAAGGAGGTCAACATCTCCAGGACCTGCACCGACAATATACACTTTCCCCATTTCATCTCACTCCTTCTGTTAATTAGCCTTGTTGTCATGGCATTTCAGATTGATTAAACTTACTAATAATGGTCCTCGATTTTCTAAACCTGACACTTTGCTTTCAGTACAAAAACCTTTACTAAATTAAGATAAAGAAAAAAGGCTAATATTACCCTTAGGCACAAAAATGCCTATGAATAATAAAAGCCTCTAGTTTGCTAGTCAGCCACATATTTAATTCTTAGTAATATAATAAGAATAATAAATAATTTAGTATATTCTGTCAACACTAAATTTGATACTTCGTTAGGCACAATAAAAACCAGTTGTCGATATCAAGATCGACAACTGGCTGATCTAATTATGTGCTTACCATGGTCTACGATATCGCGGACCTGGTCGAAAATATGGACCTGGTGGATATGGTCGATAGTTTGGATAATATGGATTGTAAGGATATTGATTAAATTGAGAGCCAAGGAAACTGCCTAAAAAACCACCAAAAAACGGTGCGCCAAATGGCCAAATAAAGCCTCCAAATCCTCCGCCTGGATAACCTCCGAAATTGCGCATATGCTACCTCCCCTTTTTACTCTATCGTATGAAGGAAGATACCTCTATCATATGTAGAATGCCTATTCTATCGGGATTAGTGCATAAATTACAAAAAATCAGCGAGAATAAACTCCCGCTGATTGACACGCTTTATTATTTTTCTTCCCCTAAACGTTGGACAAAATTCGCGAGTGTACGAACCATAACACCAGTACCACCCTTAGGTCCTAAATCATGTACAGCTACGGCATCAGATGTGCCTGCTATATCCAGGTGAATCCATGGTGTATCACCAACAAATTCACCCACAAAACCGCCGCCGAAAATCATATGACCATCACGACCAGGTGAGTTATTTAAATCAGCTACATCTGACTTTCGAATTCGTTTTTTATCATTCTCTGTTAATGGCATGCGCCAAACAAATTCATCTGTCTCATTTGCAGCTTCCATAAATGCTTCAAAAAATGCATCATCATTTGCAAGAGCACCTGTTTTATCCATACCTAGTGCAGTAATAACGCCTCCAGTTAAAGTAGCAACATCGATCAGTGATGTAGCCCCTTGCTGTTTAGCATATGTAGTTGCATCTGCCAGAACTAAACGCCCTTCTGCATCCGTATTTAATACTTCTACCGTTTTTCCACTGTACGTCGTAATCACATCATCTGGTTTAAACGCTGTATCAGACACCATATTATCTGTAGAACCGATAACGGCTACAACATTTTTATTTGGACGTAATTCACCGATAATTTTCATCGCACCAAGTACAGCAGCAGCACCGCCCATATCACCTTTCATACCAACCATAGAATCCTTTGGTTTTAAAGAATAGCCGCCTGTATCATACGTTACACCCTTACCAACAAGACCAATCGGATCTTCAAAATCTTCAGTCGCTTTATATTTTAAGGTAATTAATCGTGGTTCTTCATAAGAGCCTTGGTTAACACATAATATACCACCCATACCTAATTCCTCTAATTGTGCTTTATCTAATATCTCTACTTCAAAATCGTATTCCACAGCTAGAGATTGTGCATAGTTAGCTAAATCCGTAGCTGTAAGTAGATTTGGAGGTAAATTAATTAAGCTACGAGCTTCATTGACAGCATCTGCATAAATCACACCTACCTCAAAGCTTGCCACCACTTCATCTAAATCCTCTGCTGTAGTCACAAGGTGAACAGCATCAATACGTTTATCTACTTCGTTTGAAGTTGTTTTATAATGTGGAACAGCATAATAGCCAAGGCCAATTCCTTCACCCGCTAAAAATGCTACATCTGCTGTTGAAATTGACTCTGTTGTAAATGATTCAAGCCAGATGGAATACTCTTTTACTTTTAAAGCTCTTAATTCTTTTCCTACTAAACCAAATGCTGCGCGAATATCACCTTCTGTTAGGTTTTTACGCTCATCTAAACCTACAAATACAATACGTTTCAGGTTGTTATGGTTTTTCACAAATGGTAATTTCGTTAGTTTCTTTAATTCAGTTGAGACGTCTCCTGCACTAATCCATGTATCAAGGGTTTCACCGTAAAAAGATGAAAAGCTTGCCCAGTCCTGCATTTGTTCACGATGTTTTGTGACTCCTACCACTAATAGTTCTGTAGAAATCGTTTCAAATGTTTTTGCTTCTTTTACAATATGCATGTAAATTCCTCCATTCCATATACTATTATAACGAAGTTTCTGAAAAGCGCGTAATATTTGCCTATATCTTCTTTTAGAAAATAATGAATGTTATAATAAAAGCAATTATTTGCGAAGGTTGTGATGAAATTGAGTTTACTCCAAAATACCCCATTACTAATTGCCCTCTTTGCGGTTCTCTTTGCACAGTTTGTTAAAATCCCCATTCATTTTTTAATGACCAGACAAGTAAAATGGGGACTTTTTACGTCAACAGGTGGAATGCCTAGTTCTCACTCTGCTTCTGTCACTGGATTGGCAACCTCAATTGCCTATGAGACGGGTTTGGAATCCCCCATTTTTGCGGTAGCCGCCATGTTTTCCATTATTGTGATGTATGATGCTAGTGGTGTTCGTTACCAAGCAGGGCAGCATGCAGCCATTTTAAATCAACTACGTAAGGATTTCCAAACATTGCTTCATGATTTAAAAAAATGGCCACAGATGGACGGACAAGAAAAATTGGAGGAATTAAAAACACTATTAGGCCATAAACGAAGTGAAGTATTTTTTGGGGCTCTCACGGGTATTTTTATCGCCATCATAACCTACGAGTTTTTTATCTAACAGACATAAACACATCCTCTAGAGGGAGGCTGTGTTTTTTTGTATAAAAAAAGTATTCCCCCTTCAGTTGAAGAAAGAATACTAAGCACGTTAGAACATTCGATAGCCACTTTTACGTAAATAAATCATCACGATACCCGCCACAATAGAACCCGCAAAGCCACCTGATAAAATAGCAATATCCACAAACTGAAGTGCCTGTAATTTATCAATTAATGCTGGGAATGCAGAGCCTGGCTTAAAAATATAATCTAAGAAGCTTACTTCATCTACAATAAAGATGACAACAATTGGATACACAATTGCCATTAACCATGTCATCCGTAACAGCATATTTAACAAGAATCCGATACCAAAAAACATGACGAAAAATAACAAAATAGAAATGATTAACTGTACTAATGAAACTGGACCATCCATGTATGTATAACCTCCGTTTTCCTCTCATTAGTTTACATGATTACGACACCGCTTTCAATGAACATATCCTTGTTTTCGCTTGTTCGTCATATTTGGGAAAATCATTAATCGATCATCTATGGTTGATCTTTAAATTTAGGGGTATTTGCTTCTTCCTCGGGTATTTGCTTCTCCTTCACCGTAGATGCTTTTTCATCAAAAAACTATTGAAGACAAATGCTTATCTTCAATAGTTTCAATGATTTTATGAAGTTGATTGAGCTACTAAAAACTTTGGTGATTTCCAAAGCTGTGCCCATTTTTTAAATGCTGTCAGCACAATTAAGAAGCCAAGCATTAGCATGATAACTGATAAAATCCCATTTAACATATTAAAACCTGCAGCGGCTGGATTCCAGTATACATTTTTAATCATCCAATAGCCTGCAACGTTGACCGTAATGTATAAATAAGCCAATGGGATAAAGCATGTCAATGCATAGATGCGTTTATCTGCGACCTTCAATACCATCGTTACTCCACATACTAGACCAATGGCTGCCATGAGCTGATTGGATACACCGAATAATACCCAGATAGAGCTAATATCCCCTGAATACAATAAATAGCCCCACATAAAGCAGGCAAGTGCACTAGCAAAAATTGTACCTGGTACCCAATTGGTACGCTTCAGTGGTTTATATACATTGCCACCAAAGTCCTGTATTAAATAACGAGCTACCCTTGTTCCAGCATCAATGGCTGTAAGAATGAAAACTGCCTCAAACATAATGACAAATTGATAGAAGTACGAAGATAACTCTGCGAACCAAGGAATACCTGTAAAGATATCTGTCATGCCCACTGCTAGCGTTACAGCACCTCCTGTTCGTCCTTCCAAGTCCATGCCGATACTTTGAGACAATGCTTGTAGATGAACGGGCTCCATCCCTAATGTAGCAAACACAGCTGGTGCTGAGTTAATCGCAAAATAGTCGGCTGGATGAAGAGCAGTAGCTGCGATTAAAGCCATCACACCTACTAGTGACTCTACTAACATAGCGCCAAAGCCTACAATACGAATATCCTCCCAACGATCAATCATCTTAGGCGTTGTTCCTGAGCCTACAAAAGCATGGAAGCCAGAAATGGCACCACAGGCAATTGTAATAGAGACAAACGGCCACACAGGACCGGCAATTACTGGTCCACCACCATGAATAAACTCTGTCAATGGAGGGAATTGAATAGCAGGATTAACAAAGAAAACGCCAATAATTAGTGCAATAAATACCCCAATCTTCATGAAACTACTTAAATAATCACGAGGTGCTAATAATAGCCACACAGGTAACGCAGCGGCGAAAAAGGCATAGATCGGTAAGATGATAGCTAATGTCTCCCGATCAAATGTTAAAAAGTCACCGAATGCTGTGCCTTGAATAAGCGGTCCGATAAATACCCCAATCATTAATAAAATAAAGCCTATAGTAGATGTAACAATTAAATTGCCTGTTTTACGATAGGCAATACCCACAAGCATGGCGATTGGTATCGTTATACCTACCGCAAACGTTCCCCATGGATTGCGCTCTAAAGCACCTAACACCACCATCGAAAGACCTGCCATTGTAATCGTAATAATGAATAGCATCGCAAGGCCTGTACAGAAACCTGCGATAGGGCCTAACTCCTCCTTCATCACTTCAGATAGGGATTTACCACCATGACGCATGGATGCAAATAAAACAACAGCATCATGAACTGCCCCACCAATTACTGCCCCGATTAATAGCCATAGAAGTCCAGGTAAATATCCAAACTGTGCGGCTAGGATTGGTCCAACTAAAGGTCCTGCTGCTGCAATCGCTGCAAAATGATGCCCAAAGGTTACCCATTTATTCGTCGGAACATAGTCTTTACCATCTTCCAAAGCGTGGGCTGGGGTGGGCGTATCATCTTTTATTTTGAGTACCTTCTTTGTAAAGAAAATGCCATACAAACGATAGCTGATCATCAAAATACAAATAGACCCTATCACTATTGTAATCGCATTCATGCAAACACCCCTTTTACTTTTTCCACATCATAGCAAAGGAATGTCCCTATTATTCTCAAAATAACTGAAATGTCAGAAATTAAAGTTGAAAGGTAGTATTTGTCCGTTGAAATGCAACTACCTCGATAGGTCAAAAATTTTCCGTACATCCTTCATATACAGCCTACTGACAGGAATGGCATGTCTGTTGTGCACGATTAAATTAAATTTCGAACTACTCCAAGGCTCAAGTTCCACAATATGCTCTAAATTGACAATATATGCACGATGGACACGTACAAAGCCTTTTAAGGTAAGTCTTTTTTCTAACGCAGCCAATGATTCGGAAGCAATAAAGCGCCCCTGCTCTGTCACAACAACCGTTTTACTATCCTCAGAGGTGCAATACAAAATATCCTGTATTTTCAGTAACAAAATTCGATCGTTTGCATAAACGGTTAATTTATCGAGCTTGTCCAGCTGCGACACCTTTAACTCCTCCAATGTTTTTGCCTGAGCAGCTCTTTTTTTAGCTAACAGTTTTTCCACGGCCGTTTGTACCCTTTGTGCCTCAAAGGGTTTCAATATATAATCGAATGCATTGACTTCAAATGCCTGCAAAGCATAGTCATCGTAAGCTGTAGCAAAAATAATTTCAGGTCTCTGCGCATTCAGTAATAATTGTTTAGCTAAGTCAAGTCCATTGTTCATGCCTAATTCAATATCTAAAAATATACAATCGACTTCTTCAAGCTGTGACGCTTTGCACAATTCCTCAAGATTTTCAGATTCACCACAAACATTCACTAATGCTGTTTGCTCTAATAAATAACGCAGTTCCGCGCGTGCTAAGGGTTCATCATCCACAATATATACATTCAAATTCTTCTACTCCCATCTAGTAGCCTTCAACGGCAGTTGAATCATAATTTTTGTGCCCACATCTAACGTACTTGTTATATAAAAATCAGCCTCCGAACCGTAAATTTCATGAATTCGCTGATAAATATTCCATAAAGCCGTGCCTGTCCCTTGTTCCGATTCCATAATACGTTTACCTAGTTGTTTCACCTGTTCTTTCCTCATGCCACACCCATTATCCTCGGTCAACAGCAGTAGCTTATCATTCACGCGTTGTACTTTGACATAAATTTTGCCTTCTTTACGATTTTTAAAGGCATGATAAATAGCATTCTCGACAAGAGGCTGTAAGGTAAATGGAGGAATTTGCACATCAAAGAGTGTTTCATCCATGATAAATTCAACTTCGTAACGATTTGGAAACCGTGTTTGCTCAATAGATAAATAAGCTTCAACATGATCAATTTCATTTTTTAATGGAATAAGCATTTGTCGTGCGCCCTGCAAATTGCTTCTAAAAAATGTACTAAGCTTGATTAATAACGCTCTTGCCTCATCTGCATCTGTCCGAATCAAGCTTGAAATAGTATTTAGACTATTAAAGAAGAAATGTGGATGAACTTGTGCTTGTAATGCCTTGATTTCAGCATCCTTTAATAATTTTCGCTGTTGCTCAATTTCAGCATATTCAAGCTGTGAGGAAAATAGTCTACTCAAACCCTCTGCTAGCTCCTTCTTCACCCCTGTCAAAGAATCTGCTTTAGTGAAATAAAGCTTTAAGCTTCCAACTGTTCGATGCTGTACCTTCAGGGGCAAGACAATGGCAGCACTTAATGGGCAGCTAGCGTGTGGACATTGAATTTCTTTTTCAGATGTAGCCATTAAAATTTTGCCTTCCTCTAATACTCGTTTTGTCAAAGCTGTCATAATTTCTCGATGAATTAAATGATGATCCTCACCAACGCCAACATGTGCAAGCACCCCATTTTTATCGGTAATAGCGACCGCATCTACTTTTATTTCTCTTTTAATAATTTCTGCAACCGTTTGGCATGATTCTTCATTCAAGCCCTTACGAAAATGCTCAATTGTTTGTTGGGCAATTGAAAAAGCTTGATGGGTTTGTAACGCCTTTGTTCGCTCCTCTTCATCAATAAACGTTTTAATAATCATGAAAAATAAAAATATCCCAAAGGCATTCATTAAAATCATCGGCATTGCAATTAATGAGACTAACTGCAAAGCCTGCTCAAATGGCTTCGCAACTACTAAAATCACCAGCATTTGAATTGTTTCCGCACAGATGCCGATGATGACTGCTTTCTTATAGGAAAAAGTTTGACGTATTTTAAAGCGTTTACTTAAACCACCTGTAATAAAGCCAGCTAGAATCGTTGAAATACCGCAGGCTATTGCTGTAAAACCACCAAGTGTAATTCGGTGAATACCTGCAATAATTCCTACACATACACCAACAAGTGGTCCACCAAAAATTCCTGCAATGGCGACACCAATTAATCTCGTATTAGCAATGGCCTCCTCCGCATTGATCGTACTATGTATCATCTGATTTAAAGGATGGATTGTCCCACTTTCAATTTTAATCCCTGTATAACTGCTGATAATACATAGGCTACTAAAGATAATGATGAGCCATATTTTCTCTTTCGTTCCTTGCTCCTGAAACAGCTTTTCTCGAAAGAGTCGCCATCTTGACATTAAAAAGGCAAACACAATGATCAGCCCAACTCGCTCTAACATAAATAAAAACAGCTCCATCAAAGGTCACCTCCTAAAGGTCATATTATTTTTTAAAGAATAAACGATAAGAGGTATAACCAAAAATATCACCTGGATTAATCCCTTCTATCGCCTCTAGTTGATGTCTTTCAAATTGATTGGAAGCCATTTCCTTTAACATAACAGATGTTGATTCATCTTGGGCTAGCTCATTAGGGTACAACCATTTAGCTTCTAAAATTTCATTTTCCTGAATACATACCTGCTGCTGCTCATCTAGCATTCGACAATAAAAAATGGCCATATTATCACTGATGTCATCACGGATAACACCTGTTCTAAATCCAATTAAGCCTGAGACTCTACAATCGATGCCTGTTTCTTCTTTGATTTCACGAATGACCGCCTCATCCACCGTTTCTCCTGCATTAACAAAACCTGCTGGCAATGACCAACGCCCCTTCAAACCACTATAAGCCTTCTTTACAACCAACCATTGCCCAAGCTCATTAACTGTAACACCTGATACACCTAACCATATTTTCCCTCGATCTTTTCTCATAACCCTCACCTCTATCTACCTATTATACCTACTCACTTTCTATGGAATGAAGCATTTATTCTGAATTTTACGACCGATTTTATAATATGTATTTTGTAAATATGTTACACTTAAAATAACTATAAATTCTTATTTAGGAGGTGAATTTTATGTTAAATGCATTCTCACCACGAGCAAAGTACTTTATAGCAGCACTTATGTTAGCGATATTAACTCCTTTTCTAGGCTTTTTTATGCCCTTAACTATATCCCATACATTTTATTTTAATAAAGATAATGTCGTACTGATTACTCCTCCTAGCAACTTTATTATGCTTTTAATAGCCTTCGGATTGATAGTATTAGCTTTGATTGTCCTCGGATTAAAAAGAAATCCATATATTTACGTCATTTCGTCTGCAATCACCTTAAGCAGCTTCGTATTAGGTTATTATTCTTTTTCAAGCTATAGCGCGATACAAAAGGATCAAATCGTTTTTCAACAGTATCACCATCAAACTATTTACAAATGGCAAGATATACATGAGGTTATCTATGAATATGAAATAGGTACAGTGGGAACATATTACTTTCAAACAACAAACAATGAAAAATTTGTAATCATGGAAAACGGACAATTTGGCCTCGACGAAAAAAGAGCAATTTATCAGCTAGCAATGCTAAATGGGGCAAAATTTACTGAGCGTGAAAAGTCTATTTAGCTTAATGGAAAAACGCCTTTTCTTAGAACCTAATACACATTTATCCTCTTTCATCTCTCGAATAGCCGCTTCTTTAAACGTTTCTTCCTTTTCTACACACCCCCCTGGCAACTCCCAACCTCTAGTAGAATCTTTCTTTAAAAGTACTTTATTTTGATGATCTATTATACTGCACACAGTTGTATGATTCTCATCTTCTCAATTGTTTAGAAAAGTCATTTCCTCTGATAAATAATTACCATATTGCTCCCCTTATTCATTATAACCTGTTACAATTCAGAATAGATTTAATATTCTGTTCTTAAAATCTTATTCTCACTTTCTATAGGAAGGAGACTAAAATGATCATTAAAATATGAAAGACTTTAATAAATGCAACGAGGGTTTCAAGGTCTTTGGAAGAATTATACCGACCTATGAAAATAATGTTTGGACCTATACAGAAGAAATATTTTCTACACCATACTAAAAAAAATATGAAGATGATGAAATAACATTAGTTATGTTGAAGATAAGGGGAAAGCTGTATTTTTTATAACGTTGATCACAACTGTTTTGGAAAAATTAAGCTCCGCTCGAATTGGAATGGATATGGACTTATTGAAGACATTGCTGTTGGAACAGCTTATAGGAAAAATGGTGTTGGAACAGCATTAATCGACCGATGGAATGGGCAAAGGTGAATAACATGTGTGGCCTGATGCTTGAAACACAAGATATTAATGTATCAGCTTGTAATTTTTATGCAAAAAAAATTTTGTTATAGGCACAGTTGATACGATGCTCTATTCAAACTTCCCTTCAGCTAATGAAATAGCGATTTTTTGGTATTATAAATTTTAAATATTCTGTCGTCATGAACAAAGAGGCTCGATAGTTATGTTGTTCTTTTCAAGTATTATACAAACGTTTTTTTCTTCTATTTATCCCATAAAAAATAGCTCGAATGTAAACTAACCACCCTGGAATTTAAACAAATTTTATATTTTTCTTGAGAGAATTTTCTACCAAAGCATAGAGTAAACCTACAATTGGTGAAGAATTTTGGTGTCATTTAATTTAATGAGGTGATTTTTTTGAAACCACAAGATTCTCTTTTTTTAATTTTGATTGCAGTGATTATTTCAATACCTGTCGCTTTATTATTTATAGTTTTTCGAAAAAGAAAAAAGATTGCACGAACTATCGTTAGTATAATTGTCAGTAGTTATATTGTTTTTGTCGCAATCTATCCTACTATACTTTCAAACCTTCATGCAAATCGATATGATGAATTAGAGGAATATTTACAGAACACATATCCAAATGAAGAGTTTATTATTTATTCAAGAAACTACGACGATGCCATTCAATTAGGTGATTATGATGTAAGTAATAAGTCTACACCAAAAATAGGAGTGACTTATCGTGTAACAAAAGATGGAGAAATATTTCAACTTGATAGCAAATGGTATAGTAAATAATGTTTTAAGAAATAGTATCTTGTACTTTCTATACGACCACAATTGAATTACGTTCCCAAACCAAAGTTAGATAACAAAACTTTGGTTTGGGAGCATTTCTTGTTCAAACGGGGGCTTTACTTAAAGATTATTGAGTTGCATAAGCAGCTCTTTTTTTCTTATTGAGCTAACGTGGCAGTTTAGTTCAAGATAGATAATGATATGGTAGGTGGTGTTTCTATGAATCGATTTATTATTACATCAGGTGCGATAGTTCTTGATGAACATAAGAGGATTTTATTAAAAAAGGATCCTAATCGGGGTTGGGAGTTACCAGGTGGGATTGTAGAAGAAAATGAGAATATAAAGAGTGCAGTGATTAGAGAGGTTAAAGAAGAAACAGGAATAAACATTGATATTATTGGATTTTGTGGAGCCTCACAAGAGTTAGAAAGAAATATATGTAATATGTGGTGGTTAGGAACACCTATAAATGGACGTTTAAAAACAAGCAAAGAAAGTTTAGAGGTTGGTTTTTTTAGCATTGAAGAGGCACTAAAACTGATAAGAAATGATGACTTTAAAGAGGAACTTTTAATATGTTTAGATAAAAATAATCATCCATTTTTTATTACATTTAAATAGACTTTTTATTACGCTAACGAGGGGCTTTAGTTCAATAAGATTAGGACTGGTGTTTATGATTGATTTACATATATGCAAGTCCTTTTGTTATGCCCCTAGGCTTACTCCTGTAATGCTTCACAAATGGCATTGTAGCACCAATAAACTAACACTCTTCTACTCTACTATCAACCCCTATAGGCTGTTAAATGTAGATAGAATTATAATTACCAATTGACTAAACACTGAAATGGTGTAAAATTACACAAAAAGAGATACTTTAGTTGGTAAATTGAGCAAATGGTTTGTAGCTTCAATTTCACTCGGAATAATAGGGGGTATTTTCATTTTTCAATAAGCGAAACAAAGTCTATCACATATCAATCAAGGACTTGTGCGTAAATAATGATTATTCCGTTATTAAAGAGAAGGAAAAAAACAATTTTTAGGGGGATGTAAGATGAATAAAAAAAAGATATTAATTATAACTAGTACCCTAATCGCTGTTATTGTCTTTGCACTGCCAACAGGTTTTATTTATGTTCTAAACAACGGTAATCCATATACAAAATACATTGCTAATAAGTATGTTCCAGAATATTTAGAAGAGAAGGGATATATAGACGAAGAAATTGAAGAATCACATTTTGTTGAACCCAAGCACTTAATAAATAAAGATTTTTATCACGGACATTATATGGTTATTTTTAAAGATGAACCTAATACAACCTATTATTACGGAATAACTAAAAAGGGAAAACAAGTTCAGCAATTTTGCGAAAAAGACAGACTTTCATTAGATGGTGTTACTGAAATATTTGAGGGTGAGACAAAATATAGTGAAAAGGAATGTAAAAATTCTCTTGATAATAGAGATTAATTTGCTTTGGACTATTAAAAAAGCCTCCTTAATTCGTAATGTTTTGCAACATACAAATCAAAAAGGCTTGGTATTCACAACCCTAAATACGCTAATTTAGAGTTGTGTTTACATATAATCGGGATTGTGACACTCAGATTTTCACTGCAATTTACAATCCTTGTTCTACATTTATATTACGTTGAATTACTCACAAACCTCAGGTGTACCTTCACGTTTCGCCGTTTTGAAAGACGTGCCGCAGCCACATGATGCAATGGCATTTGGATTATCGATTGTGAAGCCACCGCCCATTAGCGATTGTTTATAGTCAATTTTTGTTCCCATCAAAATCGGCGCATCTTCACGGGAAACAAGAATTGTTAAACCATGCTGTACATCTTCAAAATCATCCTCTTTTTTCTCTTTATCAAAATGCATGCCATAGGATAGCCCGCTACAGCCGCCACCATTCACCACTACACGTAAAAAAGAACCTTGTTCTTCATTATGCTCCATCATTTCATTAATATGAAAGCCAGCAGCCTGTGTCACTTCTATAATTTGCTTTGTACTTGTCATCCCAATCACCTTCCTTCTTACGTATTATCATAACAATTTTGACCATTGTATGACAAACATTCAGCTTCATGTCGATTTTAAGTTATAATTCTCATATTTTTCACATTAATAGTATTTTTTATTCATGTTAATAAAAACATCATTGGTATAATAGTTACAACTAATTCTTGGCAGGGGGTAATATATATGGAGATTTCACCATATTACGAGAAAAAGATTCAATGTTTAAATTGCAAAAAAGAATTTCCCACATTAAAAGTGCGTTCAAAATTTATTAAAGTAGATCATACAGAAACAGATTTTCAACCTATTTATGCAGATGAAGTGAATGCTCTTTATTACAATGTTTTTGTATGTGAGCATTGTGGCTTTTCCTTTACAGAAGATTTTACAAAATATTTTGCACCAGGTATCCAAGATCATATACGTACACAAATTACAGAAAAATGGGTGCATCATGATTTCAAGGGTGAACGTACTGTATTTCAAGCCATTCAAGCCTATAAGTTAGCGTTTCTTTGTGGCACGATTAAAAAAGAAAAAAATGTAGCGATTGCTGGACTAACTTTACGTCTTGCATGGCTTTATCGTTCCTTAAACAATAGTGGACAAGAAGAGCGCTTTATGAAATTAGCACGTGATTATTATATGGAATCTTATTCAACCGAGGACTACAGCTCCACACAAATGTCAGCCGTCCGAATTATGTATATGATTGCTGAATTATCTAGACGTATTGGAGATATTGAAAATGCGACACGCTTCTTTTCTAGAGTCATTGAAAAACAAAGTGTCGGTGGTGAGGCAAAAATTATAGATATGGCGAAAGAACAGTGGGTTATTATTCGTGAAGAAAAAGAACATGCGCGTCATATATAGGGAGATAAAAAAGTTCTAGCTTAACAGCTAGAACTTTTTAGAAAGGCTTAGAATACTTGCTCTACTTCTACAATACCTGGTACTTCTTCTAATAATGCTCGTTCAATACCAGCTTTTA
The DNA here is from genome assembly GCF_028872195.1 of Lysinibacillus sp. G01H. NCBI lineage: Bacteria > Bacillati > Bacillota > Bacilli > Caryophanales > Bacillaceae > Lysinibacillus > Lysinibacillus sp. G01H. The sequence continues at coordinate 3,609,271 of NZ_CP118397.1, forward strand.
ATGTAATCGTAGAACTTGGGCAACTGCCACAAGCACCTAATAAACGTAATTTCACAACGCCATCCTCAACATCTACTAATTCACAGTCTCCACCGTCACGTAGTAAGAATGGACGTAATTTATCTAATACCTCTTGAACTTGGTCGTTAATTGTTGCTTCTGCCATTTATCTCGACTCCTTTCCTTATAATGATTATAATGTTAGCAACAGAAAAAATCCAATATTGAATCACAAGGAGAGAAAATACTATGCCATCAACAAAACCTATGATTGAAATTTATGGAACAGCTGTCATCTGTGCTAGCTGTGTCAATGCCCCATCTTCCAAGGATACATATGAGTGGCTACAAGCAGCCATCAATCGCAAATATCCAGATCAAGCATATGATATTCGCTATATCGATATTGAAGGTCCAATTGAGAATGAACGCGATCAAGAGTACGCGTCACGGATTCAAGATGATGAATTTTTCTACCCTCTTGTCCTCATTAACAATGAGGTAGTTGGAGAGGGCTATGTCCAATTAAAGCCTGTTTTTACAGCGCTTGAAAATTTAGGGTTTGTTCCAGACGAAACGGTTTAACAAAAATAAAGGGATTGTTTCAAAATGATTTTTGAAACAGTCCCTTTCAGCTAATTAATCATTTTGACGTTTGTAATACCATAATAATCCTGATTTCATTAAGCGAGCGATGCGCCCAGTTACTGTTGTATCAGCTAAGTATACAAAGCCTTGTTTTTTACCAAGAGCCCCCATGAAGCCTTTTAATTTAATATCTGGCATCTTCTCTGGTAAATGTTCACCTTTCCAACGCATACGAAGTACTTTCACAATTTGCTCCGCTTGTTCCTCTGCTAATTGTGCTGTTGGGGCTAAATCTGATGAAGCACAATCTCCTACAACATAGACATGTTCATCATCCAGTAAATTAAAATACTGTGTGACAAGTGGACGGTCATGTTTATCTTTTTCAACATCCATATCACGAACAATTTTGACTGGTTGAACACCTGCAGTCCAAACCACTGCATCGAGTAAAATTTCATCATCATGATTAAAAATTTTACCTGGCTCTACTCTTGTAATATTTGAATTGGCAACAACATCAACATTATGCTTAACAAACCAATCCTTTACATATTTACTTAATTTTTCTGGAAAATCTTTCAATATACGTTGACCACGGTCAAATAGCTTGATTTTTAAATCTGAGCGACTTTCACGTAGCTCACTTGCAAGCTCGATTCCACTTAAGCCAGCCCCTATAATTCCAACTGTAGATCCAGCTGGTAACCCACAAAGTGCTTGGAATGTTGCACGTGATTTGCCCATTGTTTGAATGCTGTACGTATACTCTTCCGCACCTGGTACACCATGATATTTATCTTCACAGCCAAGCCCGATGACTAAATCATCATATTCTATACGTTGTCCGTCTTCAAGAATGACTACTTTTTCCGCACGATTAATTTCAACGACTTCTCCATATACGGCTGTTAAACGTTCATGCTCTGGGAAGCTTACACGAATTTCTTTATCTGTTGCTGTCCCTGCCGCCAATGCATAAAACTCTGTTTTTAAACTATGGAAAGGGGCTCTATCTACTATAACTACCTCTCTGTCTAATGGTAGGCTGTTTAATAGACGAAGCATGACACGCATATTGCCGTAGCCGCCACCTAAAAGTACTAATTTTCCCATAATAGTCTCCTTTTATATCTCTTTTAATAATTGTTCACAAAGTATCCACAAACGAGTATAACCGATTGTGAGAAGTTTCACAATATCAGAATGAAATTTTGTGAAAGATTTCACAAAATAAACGAAAACCTGTTCATTTCTATTGATTTTTAAGCCATTAATAACAAATTCCCTTTATCTTTTATTAAAAAACGTTTCTTTTCTCTTAAACATAAATAATTGACGAAAATCGCAAAACCGAGTAGCATTACTTTGGTGAGGTGACATGGATGAATCCAATGGTTGAATTTTGTATAAGTAATTTAGCAAATGGCTCTCAAGCAACTTATGAAGTACTCGAACGCGATCCAAACATCGACGTTTTGGAATATGGCTGCCTCAGTTATTGTACAAAGTGCTCAGAATCCTTTTATGCAATTGTAAACGGTGAATTAGTAGAAGCTGATTCTCCTGATGAATTAACGAAAGCCATTTATCAATTTATCGAAGAAAATCCTTTATGGTAGTTTTCTAAAATGCCTATATGAATAAATTTGAACAAATAAAAAGGATGTTATGCTGAAAATTAGCATAAACATCCTTTTATTACTTTAGTACGTCCACTACATATGTAGGTTGGCATTCTTTTTCGAGGACAGTCTTTGTAGGCGTCACCCCAGTATTCACATGAATGGTGTCACAGCCAAAACGAATACCACACATAATGTCCGTATCATAATTATCACCGATCATTACCATGTCTTCTTTCGCAATCCCATGCTCGGTAGCAATTACTTCCAGCATGGCTGGCGATGGCTTACCAATATAGATTGGTTCAACATCTGCAACTTCTCCTACCAAGCGTGCAAAAGAACCATTGCCTGGTAAGAACCCATATTCTGTTGGGAATTTAATATCCTGATTCGTGGCAATAAAGGTTGCTCCTTGCTGAACAAAAACCGTTGCCCTAGCTAGTGCCATATAATCAAGCGTACGATCAATCCCCATAACAAATACATCGGGCTCATCCTCAACAGGCACAATATTTTCATTGAGTAGTGCCTGACGAATACCATCTGTACCCATCATGGCTACTTTCTTGCTTGGAAAATGTAAGGCCACATACTTTGCTGTGACCAATGCACTTGAATAAATATGCTCTAATGGCGCGTTCACACCAATAGACAGTAAAGCTTCTTGCAGTTGTTCTCGCGTCTTCGAAGAATTATTCGTTACATAGAATGGCTCAATTCCTGCTTGCTGTAAACGATGAATAAAAGCTACCGCAGAAGGAATACCTTCCTTCCCACGGTAGACAGTTCCATCTAAATCAAAGCAATAGGCCTTATATTGTTTCATTGATGATCCTCTGGCAAAAATGCTGAAACAGGTCCTAATTCATTTGTTAAATAATTATGAACTGCTGGCGAGAACTGCTTTAAAGCTGTTAGATTAGCTGTTAGTACATGGATAACCTCTTGGATATCTACCTCTATAAACTCACGCACAAGCATTTTACGTAAGCCAACAACTGCTTTGTATGGTGCTTCCAAATCAGCAGCTACAACTTTTTCATCGACTAAAATATCAATAATATCCTCGTAGCTTCCTGGATCGCGCATAATGAAACCGTCAATCATTAAATTTCCTACATCCATCATTGACTCCATAATGTTGTGTCCAATTCGCTCGATAGCTAATTTCTTTATATCATTCTGAAGCCAGTTATCCTCTGTTTCCAAAATAGTTAATAGCCCATCTAAGTACTGTAAATTTTTTGTGATTTTATTACGATCTACAAAATACACAAGGAAAGCCTCCATTCAAATCTTTAAAAGTTGATAGTCTTTTCTCTTCTATAGTACCATAACTATAGGATTGGAAGGAGATTAAAAGATGGAACGTTTTTTTTTATATGATGATGTAGAAGATACGAAAACAAGATTTGTTAGTTTTGCTGGACAAAAGCTACGTTATGATTTAGCTATATTACAATCTGGCCGTTTCTTTGGAAAAGTGCTTGTCATGGATATCCAGTTCGGTCGCTTTGCTATTATTGGTCCTGATGATGTAGAAGAGCCTGGTTACTTAGAACATGTGTACAATCGCACAGAGGAAGAAACAATCGAATTACGGGAATACTTGCGTGAATTATTGAACTAACACCCAATTTATTGGGTGTTTTTTTATATTATATAAAAAAATTTCGCTAGCCATGGGCGATTGCGAAATCTTTTTACGTATTGTTATTTATTTAAAGTGGATGGATTATCTTTATTATGGGGCTTGTCTTTATTTTCATTATCATTTTGTTTTTTCGCTTGCTGATTTTGACCAATCACAGCTAAATCGTCTACACTAATATCAAAACCATACCCATATTCCTCTCGATCTAATGGCTTTTTATTGCGTTTTTCTTTTGCCAACATCATCACCTCCATTCATAAATTATCCCTTTTTTAATGATTTATACTTCCTTTTTCTCAATACGTTTAAGCTGTTGCATCCTTAATAATCCACTGGGCAGCACTTATTAAATCTGGAAAGACAGCATCTGCTAATGAATCTTGTTCTCCTAAGAAAACACCCTTTGTTCCTGCCCGTTTTCCTGCAATAATATCCGTATCTGTATCGCCTACCATATAGGATTTTGATAAATCAATGTTATATTTCTTTCCTAAATCCACAATTAATTTGCTATTGGGCTTTCGGCAGGCACAACCTGACTTAGGTTTGTGCGGACAATAAACGACTTCATGGATCGTTGCCCCTTTTTTCTTTAGCTCCTTCACCATATGTTCATGTATTTTCTGTAAGCCACTTTCCTTCATAAAGCCTAATCCAACCCCACCTTGATTTGTCACGACAAACACATAATCAAAATGCTTATTTAGCTTTCTGATTGCCTCAGGCACTTGCGGTAAAAAGTATAAATCCTTAGGCTTATTCACAAACTTCACACGATTTGTTAGTACTTCATTGATAACACCATCACGATCTAAAAATACGGCTCTTTTCATTTACAACACACCTTCGATAAGCTGTTTTGTGCTTTAGTTTTCCCTAATTACACAAAAGCTAACAATGATGAAAAAAAACCTGATGCCTATCACATCAGGTTTTTGTATAAGAATTTATTCTGCTAAAGGTTCATGGTCTGTTGGCTTTGTTACTTCACTCATATCCACTACTTCTGGCTGTTTCATAACTTTCCCCAGTTTACGTAATACGAAATAAGCACAACCAAAATTACAGTATTCGTATAGATAATCTTGAAGCGTACTTATTTTTGTATCAAAAGTGGATTTTTGATTTTTGTCATCAAAAAAGCCCTTTAAACGTAACTGGTTATAGCCCCAATCACCTACAATATAATCGTATCTGGCTAAGATATCTGAGTATCTTTCCTGAAAAACTTCCTCCTGAAAGGCCTCGCGATAATCCTCTATTAGTTCATATTCTAATCCTTCAACTATGATCAAAGTGACACCACCCTTTTCGTTCAGCCTTGACGTTTACACTTCCGCTTGTAATTGACGTTCTTTCGTTGCAGCATTTACTTGTTCGTCTGCATGATAACTACTACGTACAAGTGGGCCAGCCTCACAATGCTTAAAGCCTTTCTCCATGGCTATCTTACGCAGTTTACCAAATTCTATTGGTGAATAGTATTTTTTAACTGGTAAATGCTTTTTCGTTGGCTGTAAATATTGACCGATCGTCATAATATCAACATTATTTGCACGTAAATCGTCCATGACTTCTAAAATTTCTTCATGTGTCTCGCCTAATCCGATCATTAGTGATGATTTCGTTGGTATTTCAGGCTGCATCTCTTTAGCTAAACGCAGGAACTCTAAAGAGCGTTCGTATTTTGCACGAGCGCGCACTCTTGGTGTTAAACGGCGTACTGTTTCAATATTATGATTTAAAATGTCTGGTTTTGCATCCATTAACATTTGAAGGTTCTCCTTCATCCCACCTAAATCTGATGGCAATACCTCTACAGATGTGAAAGGACTTTTACGACGAATTGCACGTACTGTTTCTGCTAAAACTTGCGCTCCACCATCCTTTAAATCGTCACGTGCTACCATTGTAATAACTACGTGCTTTAAATTCATAATGGCTACTGAATCTGCAACGCGCTCTGGTTCTGCCAAATCTAGTTCATTTGGTAAACCTGTTTTCACTGCACAGAAACGACAAGCACGTGTACAAACGGAACCAAGAATCATCATGGTAGCAGTACGTCTCTCTCCCCAGCATTCATGGATGTTTGGACAACGAGCTTCTTCACATACTGTATGCAGATTTTTCTCACGCATCAGCTTTTTAAGCCCTTTATATTCATCATTCGTGTTTAGTTTTATTTTTAGCCAGTCTGGTTTTCTTACATGTTCTTCTTTACTTGTAGGTTTACAAGATGTCATACGAATATCGCCCCTATCAAAAATATACATTTTTTAATATTAACTATCTTCACTGTTGTCAATGTAACATATTAAAGGCACTCCAACAACTATCACAACAAACATTTCTATTTATAAGGGACAGGTATTTCTATGGACGGTTGGGGCGCGTCACTACTATTGGTATAAATGTTTGGAACTGGTCCCCTTGTTAGACCCATCGCTACAGGTATATCCTGCGCAACGGTAGAAGACTTACTAGCGAATGGAACAATAATCTGAACATTTACCTCTAAATGAATACCTACCTCCACATAAGCACTATTGATTCCAAATTCTTGAATAGAGGATGTCACATTACTATGAACATTCCCAATCACATGGAAGCGGATCGGGATCTTGGGCCCCAAATTTCCAAGCAAAGGAATATTGGCTGCTTGACCAAGCGGTACAAAAAAGACAATGCCATCACCATCTTGGATCCTGTTAATATCATATTCAACATTATCTAATTCAGGTAAATGGGATAGCTCTCCTTGTTCAGCTTGCTCCAAATACATTTTAACAAGCTCTAATGTCTCTGCTCGAACACGATTAATGATTTCTGTATTAAACTTAGTGGTCATCATTTCAGACGTACCTGGAGGAATATCTTCAATGATATCATTTACATCTAATACATTAGAGGTACGTGAATTAATGGCTTTACTCACAACATATGAGGCAATCTTCGTAGTTTGTACTTCTGCATATTGCAAATAGGTTGGCATGAGCCGTTCATTTAAATAATAAATAAATAATATAAGGCAAACAACCATACTAACAATTAAAATCGTTAATTTATTAAGACGCATTCCCCTTCTACCATATGAGCGTAATTTCATTCTTTTTCGAGGGAAAAACAAAAAAATCTCCTCCTGTTCCATAACGTATGAACAGGAGGAGTAATTTATTCTACTTTTGCGGGAACCACATAATCCGTCTCAACATTTTCAACTGTTACCTCAGGATAATCCACTAAATTAATTTCATATGTAGCTGCAAGCAATTGATCTTGTTCTTCAAAAATACGAATCCATGGTAATGCCGCATCCAACGTGTTTTGTCTAGATACAATCCCACGGCGTCCATCTGATAATTTTAAAATAACACCATTTGGATAATGAACGACAGCTCTTTTTAAAGCTTTTACAATTCGAGCATCATAAAGAGTACCCGAGCCAGCTTCAACAATAGCTAGTCCTTGTGAAGGAAGCATCTTTTCCCGGTATACACGATTCGTCGTCACCGCATCAAAAACATCTGCAACGCCAATTATCTTGGCAAATGGATGAATTTCAAAGTCAACAAGTCCTCTTGGATAGCCACTTCCATCAATACGTTCATGGTGTTGGAAAGCACAGTGCGCCACAAGCAGAGAGATTGAATGTAAATTCCGCAATAAATCAAAACCGTAACGAGCATGCATCTTCATCATTTCAAACTCATCATTCGTTAAACGTCCTGGCTTTGTTAAAATATCTTTCGGTACCATTAGTTTACCGACATCGTGTAATAATGCACCGATCCCGATCAAACGTAAATCCTCAGCAGAGTAACCAAGTTCTTTGGCAATGGCAATAGAATACAATGTCACTTGGAAAGAGTGTTGATATAAATATTCATCAAATAAATAAGCATCTGTTAAAATGGTTAGAATTTCATTATTTCCAGTAACTGCAGAAAGTAATTCATCTACAATCGAAACAATTGTCTTTGATTGCTGATCTAATATATAAGAAGCATTTACTGGATTCAAACCATCAATGGATTGGAACGAATCCTTTATAGTTTTGATGACTTTATTTCGCATAGCAGGTGGAACGGTCTCTTCTACTTCTATACCCTCAGAAATCTCATCGTCAATATATAAATAATGTGTATTTAACTGTTGAAGTCTTTGAATAATACGGTCATTAATGACAACATCTTTCTTTAAAAGCGGATGACCTGCCTCATTCCAAATGGTTCTTCCTAATACCATTCCTTCTTTTAATACATCGATTGAAATTAATCGCATGACTTCTTCCCCATTCCATTCTTTAAACTCTCTCTATTGTTTAAAGAATCTTTGACCATAATCTATCATAATGTTTCGTAAAAATTCAGGTAAAATATATTGTTTTTTTGCATATTTAAAACTTGGATAAAAATAACCAAATGTAAACAGATCCAATGTGACCAGTTTATAAATGTGATTTTGATTGGCTAGCTTACCATTAATTAATAATTGCCGATTTTCATTCATGGAAAATCCATATGTCAATATTTTTCCAAAAATGACGCCTCTAAACCCTAATCCTTTTAGTTCGATATAGGGCCATTCTTCATTTTTGGATTGCATATAAATTTCTTTCATTTCAGCAACGGATAATTCAATTGTACATAAATTAATGGGATGTGGGAAAATTCGGTGCAAATCTAAGGCAGTCACTATTCCCTTAGGAAGACCATCTAAAAATATCCCTGCATTGAATAATGCACAGTCGGCACCACTTTTCTCCAAAATTGCATGTGCAAATAAATCAGATAGCTGTGAATAATGGAACCATTCCTTGTTGTAGGCTTTCTTTGTTGTAAAAACTGGAGTATCCAAAATTCTGTTACCCTCATCCTCCAAAAACTGCACCATGTTTTGTTCATTCTTAACAATTGGCAAATCCTTATTATGAATTAAAGTATCCTTTTTTTCAACAATTTTCCTCAATTTTTTATCATATTCTATGATAAGATGTCCAGTATATTGGCCAAACTTACCTCCACCTGTCAGTAAAACCCCATTAACCACTTTGCCCTCTGGTAGGACATGATGCGTATGAGAGCCGAATATAACATCAATTTCTGGACACTCGTCCGCTAAGAGTTCATCCTCTGTAATGCCTAAATGGGATAAGCATACAACAATGTCTACTTCTTCACGTAGTTGATGCGCTAAACGTAGCAATGTACTACGAGCGTCGTCCATATGCCAATTTAATTCTTCATAATATACTTCAAACATGGCCGTGGCTGCAATGACACCCAGCTTCGTACCCGTTGCTGTTGTTAATATTACATAGGGTTTCATCCATGCTGGCTTCTTCCCATGGGAGGCATATACATTTGCCACAACAACATCAAAATTAGCATTGTCATACAAGTGAAAGAGTTCTTCATGAGATAATGTAATGCCTTCATTGTTGCCGATTGTCACCACATCGTAACCTGCTTCATTGAGCAATCGCACATTGCCTTTCCCAACTGTTGCTTCTGTATAAATGTTGGAACGATCTAAATGATCTCCAACATCAAACAAATAGCTTGTTTCCCCGATATTCGCCAGATTATTTCTTTTCTCTTTCACATAGCTTTGCATTCGTGGCCAATACTTAAAATGACTATGCAAATCATTTGTGTGAAAAATATGGATCTTTTCAAGCATTAAAGCCACCTCACTTCAAATTAAGCTAATATGCCTTCTATAATAGATCGAATTCCTAATAATAATAGAATAATCCTTAAAGCTAGTACAAGTGTATCGGATTTAATTTTTTTATTTAACGCAGCACCTAGCTTTGCACCCAAGTAAGCACCTGGGATCACTGGGATTGTATAGAGCCAAGGGACATGTCCTAACGCAATATGGCTTGCGGAATTAACGATGGACGTTAAAAATACCATAAACATCGATGTTGCCACCGCGACATGTGGTGGGAATAAGAATAAAATAATCATTGCTGGCACAATCATGGAGCCGCCACCTATTCCAAATAACCCGGAAGCAAAGCCAATACCAAATGTTAATGTAATGGCAAACCAAATGGGATAGCCATATACATAGGTTTTTCCCTCAGAGTCAGTAAATTCTTGCTGCATACCATTTTTTACAAACCATTTTACAGGCTTCAGTTTGTCACGCACAAGCAAAATAATCGATAATATAATAAGTAAAATACCAAAATATAAATTGAAGGATGGTAAATCTAACCCTTTATTGACCCATGCGCCAAGAATCGTTCCAGGGATACTTCCAATAAAGAATATAAAACCACTTTTATAATCCACCGTTTTCGATTTCATATAGCTTAGTGTGGAGGCAAGTCCCGTGAAAATCATCATCACAACTGATAAACCGACTACTTTTTGTGGTGTAATATCTGGGATCATTCCTAAATTTAAGCCGATGTATAATGTTGCTGGTACTAATACTACACCACCACCTAGCCCAACTAATGAGCCAATTAGACCAGCTAGCAATGCAATGATGACTAATAAAATAAACTCCATTATAGTTCCCCTTCAAACATGTTTAATTGTTTAGGTGCCAACCCGACATCGTTAATATTCAACATACCTTGTAGCTCCTTTGCGTTTTTCGCTGCATGATTACCTGAATTATTATTAAATAAAACGAAGAGTTCATTGACCTCTGTTTCAAGCTTTTTCATGCTATCCCCAAGCTGATGTAATTCTTCTTTATTATAATCATATAAGAAGCGAACTTTACGCCAATTTTCTGCATTTCCTGTGTTCCGCCATCCATGTATATTGCGACCATGGAGACGAATCAACGCTTTATTTGCAGTCACTACAGGATAGAAAGGAACAGATCCTACACCAGCCTGTGGTTCATCACAAATCGTATGGATAAATTGTTGTTCTCGTAAGAAATCTATCGTTTGCTTGACAACATTTTCCGCATACCATGTTTGATTTCGAAACTCAATCGCTACTTCAAAATCCTTTAACTGTTGTCGGATATACAATAAATATTGCACATTTTTTCCTTGGCAATCAAACCATGGTGGAAATTGTGCTAATACCATGGCTAGCTTTCCATAACGTTTAAATTCATTGGCACATTCAATAAATGCATTGAACATATCATTTTTGGATTCAAAGGGAATCTCTCCACGTAAATGCCCCGTCATGCCTTGGTAAGCTTTCACAACAAAACGGAAGTTTTCAGGTGTATCCTCACACCATTTGCGAACATGCTCTTTGGCTGGTATAGCATAAAAAGAAGTATCTACTTCAACCGTTAAAAAATGACCTGTGTAATCAAATAATTTATCCTTTGAAGTAGTCACTCCACTATAAAGTGAAGGGTGATCGCCCCAACCAGTTAATCCTACTACAATCATGTGACATCCTCCTCTATGTACATAATCATAGCACACAGTATGTCACTACAAATAAACATCATGTAAAAAATATACCTTCTTTTGTCTAAACTAATAGCAGATTGAGCATCTACTTAATTTTGCAAAAGAAAAAGCATGCGTCCATATTCCATTGAACTCATGCTACTTTAACAGGCTACATTTATTTCACAAGATTTTGCTGAATCGCCTCTAAAAACTTAATCCGGCTGTATGCAGGGCCGCCTTCCATTAATGGATCTAATACATTAACAAATACTTGGTCATTTTTAAATGCATTAATATTTTGGATGATTGGATTCTTTTTAAAGTCTTCTAAAGCATTCGGCGCATCCGCATTTTCTTCTGTTGAAAACTGCACAAATAAATAATCAGGATTCATATCTGCAAGTTGCTCAACAGAAATGGCCTCTTGAGATTTAGCTTTAGCAACTTCATCAGGTACTGCTAAACCAAGCTCTCCATAAAGAATAGCATTTAAAAATACTTCTTTTGGATAAACATACGCTTGTCCGCCACGAATACGAATAGCCGCCACTTTTTGGTCTTGTAGTTTTTCAGTTAACGTGGATTTAGCAGCTTCAATATCAGCCTTATATGTAGATAATATCTTCTCAGCAGCTGCTTGCTTACCAGTTAGTTCAGCTAGTAAATTCAAATTAGATTCCCAGTTCGTCGAAATATGTGAAACCAAAATTGTAGGTGCAATTTTCTCTAATTTACTTTGCACCTCTTCTGGGAACTTTGTCGACCCTAAAATGACATCTGGATTTAATTCTACTATTTTTTCAAAGTTTGGTTTAATCTTCTCACCAATAGATTCTGCTTTGTCTGTTACAGAAGCATATAACTCAGGGAACTTGCCACCAATAGCAATAGCTCCAACTGGGTGAACATCCAGCACAACCATATCCTCCATCGCTTCCATAGCTCCTGTTACAACAATTTTTTCCACTTTTTCTGGCACTTCATAGCTTTCACCAAGATATTCAATCGTTCTCGTGCCATTTTCATTTGTTGATTCTTCTTTTGTTTGTGTCACTTCTTCTTTTGGTGTATCAGTGGAAGATTCCTCTATTACTGCCTTCTTCTCTCCACATGCGGCGAGAATGAGGATAAATAATGCTATGTAGCTAATAAATAAAAACTTTTTTTTCATTTACATATTCTCCTTTGAATTATGATTGTTATGATCATTAACTATCTCATCTGGTTTTATTGAAGTACCGGACATCTTCTAGATTTATCAACCCCTTTTTTAATTGATATTGATTCTCATTATCATTTTAGTATGTAATCTTAAAAAAATCCAGTACTATTTCGATATATTATAAATATCCACTTTCATTCTCAAGTAAAAACACAAAACAAAAAATCCCTAGTCACAATGTATGTTGTGACTAGGGGTGGCTAATAAATTAACCGATAGAACCTTCCATCTCAAATTTAATCAGACGGTTCATTTCTACTGCGTATTCCATTGGTAGTTCTTTTGTGAATGGCTCGATGAAGCCCATTACGATCATTTCTGTTGCTTCTTCTTCGGAAATTCCGCGAGACATTAAATAGAATAATTGTTCTTCAGATACTTTTGAAACTTTTGCTTCGTGCTCTAAAGATACATTATCATTAAAGATCTCGTTATAAGGAATTGTATCAGAAGTCGATTGATTATCCATAATCAACGTATCACATTCGATGTTAGCACGTGCACCACTTGCTTTAGGACCGAAACGAACTTGTCCCATATACGTTACCTTACCACCTTGTTTAGCAATCGATTTAGAAACGATTGTTGAAGATGTGTTCGGTGCCATATGGATCATTTTTGCGCCAGCATGTTGGTGTTGTCCTTTACCTGCTAATGCAATCGATAATGTCATACCACGAGCACCTTCACCTTTTAGGATACATGCTGGATATTTCATTGTTAATTTAGAACCGATGTTACCATCAATCCATTCCATTGTACCGTTTTCTTCTACAACTGTACGTTTCGTTACAAGATTGTAAACATTGTTCGCCCAGTTTTGAATTGTTGTATAACGGCAATATGCATCTTTACGTACAACGATTTCTACAACTGCTGAGTGTAAAGAGTTTGTTGTGTAAACAGGAGCTGTACAACCTTCAACATAGTGTACGTGAGCACCTTCATCTACAATAATAAGTGTACGTTCGAATTGACCCATATTTTCTGAGTTAATACGGAAGTAAGCTTGTAACGGTGTTTCTACTTTAACACCTGGTGGCACATAAATAAATGATCCACCTGACCATACTGCTGAGTTTAAAGCAGCAAATTTATTGTCTGTGTAAGGAATCACTTTGCCCCAATATTGTTTAAAAATATCTTCGTTTTCACGTAGAGCAGAGTCAGTATCTTTGAACACAATACCAAGATCTTCAAGGTCTTTTTTCATGTTGTGATAAACTACCTCAGACTCATATTGTGCAGATACACCTGCAAGATATTTTTGTTCTGCTTCTGGGATACCTAATTTATCAAAAGTTGCTTTGATTTCATCAGGTACTTCATCCCATGATTTTTGAGTAGCTTCTGATGGTTTTACATAGTACGTAATTTCATCAAAATCTAAATCTCCAAGATCGCCACCCCATTGTGGCATCGGTTTTGTATAAAATGTTTCAAGAGCTTTTAAACGGTATTCTAGCATCCATTCTGGCTCTTGTTTCATATTTGAAATTTCACGGACGATTTCTTCAGTTAAACCGCGTTTTGAACGGAAAATTGATACGTCCTTGTCATGGAAACCGTATTTGTAATCGCCGATATCAGGCATTTTTTTAGCCATCGTTTCTCCTCCGTTCATTGAGATGTATTTTTCTAGGTAATCATCCCTTGCTTTGAGTGAAGCCATAGTAGCTTTCACTCAAGAACAAGGAAGTAAGATTTATTTCACACCTTTTTCCATTGCTTTCCAAGCCAATGTTGCACATTTAATTCGTGCTGGGAATTGTGAAACACCTTGCAGTGCCTCAACATCCTCAAGGTCATATTTATCACTGTACTCTTCACCCATCATCATTTTAGAAAAAATATCAGAAAGCTCAATAGCTTCTTCTACTTTCTTTCCTTTGATGAGCTGTGTCATCATTGATGCAGAGGACATAGAAATAGAACAGCCTTCACCATCAAATTTTGCATCCTCTACAACACCGTCTGTCACTTTCAATGTTAAGTGAATACGGTCGCCACAAGTCGGATTGTTCATATCGATCGTTACAGCATTCTCTTCTAAAGATCCTTTATTACGAGGATTCTTATAGTGATCCATAATGACTGAACGATATAGTTGATCTAAATTATTAAAAGACATCGCCAAAATACTCCTTCGCAGAACGTAACCCTGCAACTAAACGGTCAATATCCTCCTCTGTATTGTACAGATAGAAGCTTGCACGCGCTGTCGCTACTTGCTGAAGACATTTCATTAGTGGCTGTGCACAATGATGTCCTGCACGAACAGCAATACCGTTCATGTCAAGCACCGTTGCCACATCATGTGGATGTACATCATCTAGATTAAATGTTACTAATCCACAACGCTTCATAGGGTCACGTGGGCCGAAAATTTTCAAACCGTCAATTGTTTCAAGTTGATCCATTGCGTAGCCTGCAAGCTTATGCTCATGCTCTAGAATGTTATCTAACCCGATATCAGTTAAGAAATCTATAGCGGCTCCTAAACCTATTGCACCTGCAATAATAGGCGTTCCACCTTCAAATTTCCACGGTAATTCCTTCCACGTTGACTCATAAAGCCCAACAAAATCAATCATTTCGCCACCAAACTCAATTGGCTCCATCTTTTCAAGGTGTTCCTTTTTACCATATAGTACACCTATTCCAGTTGGTCCGCACATTTTATGCCCTGAGAAACCTAAGAAATCTACATCCAAATCTTGCACATCAATTTTCATATGTGGCGCAGCTTGTGCACCATCGGCTACCATGACAGCACCATTAGCATGTGCAATTTGAGCAATTTCTTTAATTGGATTTATTGTTCCAAGTACGTTTGATGCCATAGACACCGAAACAATTTTTGTTTTAGGTGTGACTGTCGCACGTACTTTCTCTAGGCTAAGAGTGCCGTCTGCTTCAAGCTCAATGTATTTTAAAGTTGCATTTTTTTCTTTGGCTAATTGTTGCCAAGGAATAATATTGGAATGATGCTCCATATGAGTAATGACAATTTCATCACCCTCGACAACATTTGCACGTCCATAACTTGTCGCAACTGTATTTAAAGCGGTTGTTGTACCACGCGTAAAAATAATTTCCTGTGTTGATTGTGCATTAATAAACTTACGAACCTTTTCACGAGCACCTTCATATTTATCTGTTGCACGGTTTCCTAGTGTATGCACCCCACGGTGAACATTGGAATTATCAAATTCATAATAAGCTTTAATGGCTTCAATCACTTGAACAGGCTTCTGAGACGTCGCTGCACTATCAAGATATACAAGTCTATGACCATTTACATCCTGATTTAAAATTGGGAAATAGCTTTTAATGTCTTTATTCATCATTAGCGAACTTTCCTTTCAATAACCTCCGTCAGTTGCTTTTGAACGCCTTCAATTGGTAATTGCGTAACAACTGGCGCAAGGAATCCATGGATAACAAGGCGCTCTGCTTCTGTTTTCGAGATACCACGGCTCATTAAATAGTAAAGCTGTAATGGATCTACTCGACCAACAGATGCTGCGTGTCCTGCTGTTACATCATCTTCGTCAATTAATAAAATTGGGTTTGCATCCCCACGAGCTTTTTCTGACAGCATTAATACACGTGATTCTTGCTGTGCATCTGCTTTTGTTGCACCATGCTCGATATAGCCAATACCATTAAAGATAGATTGAGCTGCATCTTTCATGACACCATGTTTTAAGATATGCCCGTTTGAGTTTTTACCCCAGTGACGAACCTCTGTAGTGAAGTTAAGTTTTTGTTCTCCACGACCAACAACTACTGTTTTTGTATCTGCATGAGAACCGTCACCAATTAGATGAGTAATATTTTCTGAGATTGTATCTGAGTCATTCATTAAACCAAGAGCCCAATCTACTTTTGCGTCACGTGCTAAACGTGCACGACGATTTACATAAGTCGTAAAGCCTTTTGCAAGGACATCTACTGCACCATATGTCACCTGTGCATTATCTTGAACAACGACTTCCGCAATAATATTTGCTTGCCCTTTTGCCTCTTCAACTGTTGAAACATAAGTTTCCACATATGTTACTGCTGAATTCGCTTCTGCTACTACTAAAACATGGTTATATAACGAAGCTTCCGCATTGTCATTAAGGAAAACAACTTGAAGTGGTTGCTCAATGATCACGTTTTTTGGTACGTATACAAACACTCCACCATTAACAAGTGCTGTATGAAGTGCTGTTAACTTATGCTCATCTACTTTAACAGCTTCTGTCATAAAGTATTTTTGTACAAGTTCGCCATGTTCACGAACTGCGGTGAAAATATCAGTAAAAATAACACCTTTATCAGCAAGTTCTTGTGATGCCTTAATATATGCTGGTGTATTATTACGTTGAATATATAGGTTTTCTTGTGCTTCAAGGTCAATTAAACCTTTTGCTTCTTCAGGTAGAGCATCCAATGAAGGGAATGCCTCACTATGAACTGCCAACGCCGGGAAGTTCATGAAATCCCATTTTGTAATATTCGTTCTATCTGGTTTTGGCAAATCTAAACCAGTTACTTTGTCTAGTGCTGCCGCGCGAAGTTCTGTAAACCAAGTAGGTTCACCATTTGCTTCTGAGAACGAGCGCACGTCCTGTACTGTTACAGGCAAGTTAAGTTCCACTGTCATGCTAGTTCGTCCTCCTTCTTATGCTTCTTGTTCTTCTGTTTCTTCTTCGATTCCTAATTCTTTTTTAATCCAGTCATAACCTTCTGCTTCTAAGCGTTGTGCAAGCTCTGCACCACCTGATTTCACAACACGTCCTTGCATCATTACGTGTACATGGTCTGGTGTAATGTAGTTAAGAAGACGTTGATAGTGTGTAATCATTAAGCAGCCAAAGCCTTCACCGCGCATTGCGTTGATTCCTTTAGATACTACTTTAAGAGCATCAATATCAAGACCAGAGTCAATTTCGTCTAAAATAGCGATCGTTGGTTTAATCATCATTAATTGAAGAATTTCATTACGTTTTTTCTCACCGCCAGAGAAACCTTCATTTAAATAACGTTGTGCCATATCTTCGTTCATTTCAAGGAATTCCATGTTTTTATCTAATTCGCGGATAAATTTCATTAATGAAATTTCATCGCCTTCTTCACGACGCGCGTTAATTGCTGAACGTAGGAAATCAGCATTTGTAACACCAGCAATTTCAGAAGGATATTGCATAGCTAGGAATAAACCAGCTTGAGCACGCTCGTCTACTTCCATCTCAAGCACATCTTCGCCATCAAGCTCAACAGTACCTGAAGTTACTTCATATTTTGGATGACCCATAATAGCAGAAGCTAGTGTTGATTTACCAGTTCCGTTTGGTCCCATAATTGCGTGAATTTCGTTTGTATTAATTGTAAGATTTACGCCTTTTAAAATCTCTTTTCCGTCGATAGCAACGTGAAGATCTTTAATAACTAAAGTTGACATGAAAATACCTCCATAGTGTTCAGTGAATGGGTCAACCATTCCTTAATTATCATCATTCTAATCTTAACTGAAAATCGTTCTCTATGCAAACCATTTCAATTACTTTCCCATTCCTTAAATAAAATCTTTAAAAATAAAGACTTTGTAAGCATTTTCAGATTATTACTACTTCACCTAAACAATGAGAATAGACTTTCTTCATTTTCAATAAAATATCCCTAATTGAGAATTGATTTCATCTAGCTACATAGTGAAAACCTCGAGAAAAGTGCTAATTGTAGCGGTTTTGTGACAAATTAGCATAAACAACATATCTATACTATAACCTATTTCATTAAGATGGAATCAATTTAAGTTCATATTGGAAGAAAGAAATTTTGCTATAAAAATTAATGGATTGTATCCTCAAAAAAGTAAATTTAGGTAAATGAAAAGACAGAAACGTAGATTGTATCCAACATTTCTGCCATTTCTCCATTAATTTAGATGATATGCCCATAAATATCCTTTTGATTCCAGTAAAAAAGCATCTGACTCTGAGGTAGAAGTGATAACAATTGCATCATTTGTCTTCAGCTCATAGCCCTCATTCACGCGTTCTATTTGAATAGGTAAACCTAGCTCTATAAAAAGCTGACGTAGACGGTAAATCGTATTATAAAGATTAGCTAACGCTTTTTTCTCATCTATATTAGGCCAAATATCATCTAAAATACGATACTTCGATACTACGATTCCTTCATGGACTAATAAATAATAAAATAGCTCCTCCATAACCTTTGTTCGCCATTTAATAGCTTTGTCATGTATCCTTGTTCCAACCTCACCTTTTAAACTAACTACCAACTTCGTAGTGTTTCGCTGTGTTTGACGCCCATAATATTTTGTAAGTCTTTCATTTACTTGTAGTACAATACTTGGTGTCATGGGCTTTAATACATAATCTAATGCTTGTACTCGAAAAGCATCAACAGCATATTTTGCATAGGCTGTTGAAAAAATAATAGGGACATCAATGCCTTCTTCTACTAAAATAGCCGCAAGCTCTAATCCATTCATCTTAGGCATTTCTATATCTAAAATTAGCGCATCATATTCACCCTTAATGGACAAAATTTGAGTTATTGCTTCTAAAGGTGATGTAAAGGTGGCAATAACTTGAAAAAGTCCCTCTTTTTCAAGTAATAGCTTGTGCAAATCTAAAATTGGCTGTTCATCCTCTACCATAATAATTTTCCACATGTTGAAGCTCCTTTAAAGGTTGTATAAATATCATTGTTGTACCTTCATCTTTTTTAGAAGTAATAGAAAGAGTAGCACTCGGCATTTCTTTTACTCGACGTAGAACATTAGTAAATCCGATGCCATTTGAAAATATATTTTCTCCATTGTTTAAAGCTTTTACCTGTTCCTCAGTCATACCAACGCCATCATCTCTCACTTGAATGCTAAGATTATTTTGCTGCCTTTTAATTTCAATAAAGACTGTCCCATTTCCATCCTTTTCAAAAATCCCATGACGAATTGCATTTTCGACTAAAGGCTGTATCAGTAAACTTGGAATTTCTATCTTGGCAGCATCTAATGTCTCTTCTACTGTCAAAATAACCGTTAACTTATCACCAAAGCGTGCTTGTTCAATCTCTACATAGGCACGTATAATTTCAAGCTCTTTCTCTAACGTTGCGCGTTGTCCATCCTTGCCTGATTCTAATATATAACGTAAATAGGTAGAAAGCATCGTTAATAAATGCCCTGCTCGCTCCCCGTCTGTATAACAAAACGAAATAATACTGCTGAGTGCATTGTATAAAAAATGAGGATTGATTTGTGCCTGTAGAAAAGCCATTTCATGCTGTATCGCTTTGCCCATAGCCTCTTTCGTTAATGCTATAGCCGATAAACGTGAAAGTAACATTTCTTTTGTAGCTGGCTTACGGATATAATCATTGGCCCCTGATTCCAGGATAAGTGAAATATTCGTTGGATATTCATTGGCTACTAACATAATAATCGGTAAATCTATATAGCTATAATACTGACGTATATATTTGGTTAGGGCAATGCCCCCCATTCCAGGCATCACTTCATCTATTAATAAAAAATCAGGTCTTTTTTGCTGAATAATGCTGAGTGCCTCCTCTGGACAATGCACTACCTCTATCGCATATTGGCCTTGTAGTAATGTTTGTAAAACCTCTGCATGAATGACATCATCCTCAACTATGAGTAATCTTGGCAAATTTTCATTGAACAGTGGCTGATCATTCGTAATGATAAACTTCTCATTGTCTTTTAGCACTTGCTCGTAGCCCCCAAATGGCAAGGTGATGATAAATCGAATGCCATTTTGTAATAAATCTTTCGAATATGTACCACCCATCTGCTCAATGATGGCTTTCCCTATCGACTGTCCTGTCTCATCTGCTGCTTTTTGCTGTATAGGCTCAGGGCCAGCTCCTTCTACCAAGAGCCTAACGTCTGCATCAAGATGTAAAACAGTTAGGATCACATCCCCATTCCCAGCGTGAGCAATAGCTGTTTCAAGTACCCTGTATAAGATTTGTCCTACACGCTGCTCATCAGCTTGAACTAATAATTTCGGATTCATGTGCTTGTATAAACGAATATGCGTTTTTTTTATTTTCTTTTCGTGCATAGTTAGAACATGCTGAATAATCATTTGTATATTAACAGGATGTACATCTATTTTGAAATCCTGAAATCTTATTCTAGTAAAATCTTTTAAGTCATTTACTAGATATAATAAGCGTTCTAATTGTTGTTCTAGTAGTTGTTGCTTATCCGTCATAGATTGATTTGATAAGGATTTTATTATATTTAATGCATGATAAAGAGGTTGTTCTAATTCATTTGTTGTCACTTCTAAAAAGGAATCCTTACCGATTGTCGCCTTTTCTAGACGTTGACTATATAATTCAGCGTCTCTTGTTCGATTAATTAGTCGCATTGCCAAATAAATATTCATACATACTACAAAGAATAGCAGACCAATACGATTAAAAACATTTCGTCCAGAGAAAAAAAGCTGATCAAAGGTTCCACTTATGCTAAAAATTAATAGAGATATAATTGTGGCACTTAATATTATCAGTTCATTTTTCGGAACATGAGCACTTTTCGTCATGATCAAATACAATAATCGTCCTATTATAAAAAATGCTAGGAAATTTATATAGGTAAAAAATATATATTGTAGCTCTGATAAGGATCTTGCTGGTAAAAGCAGTGTTCCAACACCATATAATAGTAGTGGTGACACAAATAATAAAGCTGTCCTACGCTTCATCATAGCTGTTACCGTATAGGCAAAGAACAGGAATAGCATCACTGCATTTATATATGTTATAAAATCTTGCAAACGAAAATAAAATTCAAATTCTATAGTAGGAAACTCTCTATAAAGAGTTCGTTCGCCTCTTGTACATACCAAAATTGCCAACGTAAAAAAATACATTGCACTATAAAAAAACGCTTTGTCTCTTATTCTTAATAAATACAAACTAAAATGAAAGATTGAAAATATTAATAACATGATAATCGTTGTTTTTTCTAAGTACACATCTTGAATGACATCTTTTGCTAGAGCATCCGCATCTCCAATATCTATAGGAAATATAATGCCATGCCTTGCATTATAAAAATCTGCAACTTGTATTGTTAGGATCACCGAATCAGAAGAAGGTGAAAAATACACTTCATAAACAGGATTACTTGGTTCTGATGCTTCTCGAGCAGTAGCAAGTTTACCATAGGAGGCAGCGATCTCATTATTTATAAAAAGTCGATGAGATGACCAAATATTTCGTACCCGAATACCTATTTTTTTGAAATGAGGTGGTAGCTTAATTTTAAGTTGATAAGTACCATACTCTGCATCGGCCTGCCATGGTCCAGGAACCTTTTCAATGGGAGCATGATCAGGAAAATTAGCAGGTTCAAGAAATTTATTGCCTATAAAACGCCATTCTCCAGACAATGCTACAATCTCTTCCTCTTTTGTTATTTCCGATAAATCTAATTGACCATCCACTGCCTGTAACTTAGTATTGCTTGTATCTTGATCGTTAAAAATTAAATAAGTTAGCATCGTGATGGCTACTAAAATAAATAACCAACTTAAACTTTTTTTTATCATGAATCCCACCTCCTCCTCATCTTACAATAGCAAACTCTCAAATATCTAACAGCTTATAATTTTTATTTTGACATGAACAGTCATTTTTCATCTTAAATAATATATAATTAAGGTATAATCAATCTTATTTTTAGATTAATAGAGGTGAAATGTTAGTGGAGTTACGTCAATTACGCTATTTTGTAGAGGTTGCTGAACGTGAGCATATTTCAGAGGCAGCTGAGCATCTTCATGTAGCCCAATCTGCCATTAGTCGGCAAATCGCAAATCTTGAAGATGAGTTAGGCACCCCGTTATTTGAACGAGTGGGACGAAATGTCAAATTAACACCAATAGGGAAGACATTTCTTGAACATACCATTACGGCATTAAAGGCCATCGATTTTGCAGCAAAGCAAATAGAAGAATATCTTGATCCTGCAAAGGGCTCAATTAAAATCGGCTTTCCAACAAGTTTAGCTAGCTATGTTCTGCCAACCGTTATTTCTGCCTTTAAACGCGAATATCCTGATTTACAATTTCAACTACGTCAAGGGTCTTATCGATTTTTGATTGATGCAGTCAAAAATCGGGAGTTGAACCTCGCCTTTTTGGGACCCCTGCCCCCGAAGGACGAATCCATCCAATCAACCATTCTGTTTACTGAAAATATTGCTGCTCTTTTACCAGCCAATCATCCATTAGCTAAAAGAGAAAGCATACAGCTTGCAGAGTTGAGAAATGATCTATTTGTATTATTTCCAGATGGTTACATTTTGCATAAGGTAGCAATGGATGCTTGTCGAGCTGCAGGCTTTTTACCAAATGTCATTTCAGAGGGAGAAGATTTGGATGCACTAAAGGGCTTAGTCGCAGCTGGCATAGGTGTTAGTCTATTACCAGAGAGCTCTCTTTATGATTCAGCAGCTCGCTTTACCATTAAGGTCCCTATCGAATCTCCAACAATACCTAGAACAGTTGGTATTATTTCACCAGTTAATCGAGAAATCGCACCTTCAGAAGCTATATTTTTAGACTTTGTGAAAAACTTCTTTTCTCGTCTTTCTCAATTCCAATAAAAAATCGCCTTTTTGGCGATTTTTTTTGACTTCACATTATTTAGTTGAATGCTCACCAATCCATTGTAATGTTTTTGCGCCTAAGCCTCCTGCACGCCATAACACCACGTCATGATAGTTTCTCCTCTGTACATAGTTCACCCATTTTTCAAGCGTTACTTGATCAGCATACCAAACTTCATGGCTGATTCCGCTATCATCTATATACGTAAAATAAACCGCACCACTTGCCTTATCACGTCTCTTTTCTGCTTTCGTATCAGCTAATATTTGCTCAGCCTCCAGTTCCGTTAAAGCAAACGTTTTATCTTCTGCTACCCATTCAAAACCACCTGTAGCAAAGGCAATGGCTAAATCTTGATTTGACTTCTTGATTTTTTTCACTAAATCATTAAGAAAAGAAAAAGTGGCTTTTGCACCTGGTCCACTATGATAGCCATGAACATTATAGGCCATTACAGTATAGATAGGTCCATCAGGTAATTTCACATCAAATGGAAAGCTTGGCTCTAGGACGACATGTAATGTCTTATTCTTTTTGGAAAGCGCTTGGTACAGCTCTTTTAAAAAGATGGTATATTTTTTTAGGTCTTCTTGTGCTACCTTTTCATAATCAATTTCAATCCCAGCCAATTGGTACTGTTCTACTACCTCTAAAATATTGCTGATATGCCTTTTTCTAGCAGCAGAATCATAGACCAGTCTGTGCAAAAGCTTACTATCCTTTTGAACTGATGGAGCGTTATCTGTAACATAATCATTAATAAGCGTTAGGATTACATGATGTGATTTAGTAAATTGCTGCTGTGTTTGTTGCAACATATCAATTGCATTTTCTGTTAAAAGCAATTCATCATTACTATTAAAATAAGCACCGAAAACCCTTATATCGTGTAGTCCTTTTTGAGAATTTTTCAAATCCTCCATAGCAAAATAATTTTGCCATTCAGGTAACCAGATAGACAAACGAAGCTTCTCTTTATTTTTTTCATCAATTTTTGCTACAGCTGATGGTTCTTTACTAGGACTACAAGCCGTAATAAATAGGAGCGCTATACAGATAAACAATACAAAATTCTTCACTTGAATTAAATTTCACCTCAGTTTAGAAGGTTTCAATAAAGAAATCCACTACATCGTTTATCATAGCTATAGTTTTTTTCTTTACCTTCTCAAAATTCGTATATTGGTTTGTATAAATGATTTGCTTTTTACTATCTGTAATCAAAATATCCTCTACGAATGTATCGTAAATATCATCTGCATACTGTTCATGTGAAGTATCCTTTTTACTGTATAACGCACCAAACCCAATCTGTGACCCTTGTAATGCTGGATTTATTTGAACGGTCTCGGATAATACATTATCTACATTTATTTCTATTTTATCCTGATTGACGTTAATGTGAAATACTCTTTTTTTCGCTAGGTTTCTTGGGTACTCTTTGTCGTCAATGCGAGAACCCTTTTGAGTATCACGATAGGTGTAAACGGTCGCTTTGTTAAATGCATATTCCTCTTCATTCCATTTTATTTTATTTAACTGAAAGCGCTCCTTCTCAACAATACCTGCCTCTGGTAATTTTTCACTTACTACAATCTCATTATCTACTAATGCAATTCGTAAATAGCTGTTTGTTTTTTCATCGTAATTGGTGTAGAAAGCTTGCTGACCTACAACATTTCCTTTAAAAGTAAAGTGTGCTTGAAAGCTTTCGGCTAAAGCATCCTTTAAGAGAATTCTGCCTTCACTAGATGGAGGAGAGGTTAAGGTAATTTCATTATTTTCAAATTCAGCTGCTCCATTTACCACATGCCAATTTTGTGCTATTTGAGGATCGCCTATCTTAAATTCAATGTTTTGTTTACTAGTTTGAAAAATTTTCATCATGACATGATTGGTTGACCAATACGGTGATACTTGTAAGCGATTTAAGTTATAAAGATCTGCCTCTCGATCATTATAGGCACTCCTCTCTAAATTAAAATGCAGGCGAAACTTGTCTTTAATTTCCTTGTCATTCATTTTTTGGACTAACAGGTCCATATTGTTATAAAGGGAATTAGCATGCATAATCGCATAAGCTTTTGGCACTTCGCCAAACTCTTGTTGATAAATATCCTCCATCAACGTGTAATCCTTCTTAATGCGTTCTTCCATCTCTTGTCGTGTTTCACTTGGAATCATATATGGATTCCGAATAAAGTCCATTAAATAATGGTTGTAGTATTCTATCGTTGTTTTATTAGGTACATCATTTTCATCGATAACACCAAGTGATTGTCCTTTATCGTTAAAAACATTAATATAGGTTAATCTATACCCATTAGATCCTAATTCCCAATATCCGCTTCTTTTCATCAACTTTAAATCTTTAGGCTTTAAGAATTTACTATCCCTCGTAGCCATTTTATTGGCATACGTAAACATTGTCGCCTTATAATTTAATTTTTCTATAATATTTTGAGCAAAAATACTAGAATCTGTGCGACCATCCTCAAATGATAAATACAATGCTTTTTTAGGCAATGGTTTGTCTTTTTTATAGAAATCTAATATATCCTTTTGTGTAATTGTTTGAAAACCTTGCTTTTTCAATAATGTTAATTGTTCTTCCAAATTCTTTTTTGATACATATTTAGGAGAATCATTTCTACTTACCCCGAAATAAGAAAGGGCTATAAACCCGTCTTTATTGTTTAATGGCACTGCTTCAGCAGTTCGCTTCTCTGTCAAAAATATAGCTTTTATTAATATCACAGCTAAGAAAAACACAATGATGAATTGTACGATCGAACGAATGATTTTCCAACGATTTTTTTTAGCTGGCTGAAGTTCTATGCTTTTTCCTTTCATTCCTTCTCACCCATTTTTCTTTTTTTAAATAACTGAAATAGGGATCTTCGTAATTTCTGTTTCTCCATTTTCTTTTCTTTCTCTAAAACGTCTTGAGGTGTTTCTCTTGTTCCCCATGTAGATTTCCAAAAAGTAACCCATGCTACTGGCATCTGCCAGAGCAAAATAAATTCATAGTATAGAACAAAGATAAAACCAAACCCCCACAGTGTGCTCTTTCTAAAGAATAAATGTGCCAAACTCATTAACATAGCCATTAATAGTAAGCCTAGTAGAAACGTTGTTGGAAAAATGCCATAGATCAATGGTACATAAATTAAGTTATATACAACAATAATCGGGGCAGCGATTGGCACAATTAAACCAATGATAAAGAAAAGAAACATAAAAGGTTCTTTTTTCCACATAAATAAAAATGCACGTAATGATTCTCGAAGCCAAGAACGTTTCCATCTCATTTGTTGTGATAAAAAAACTTTCGTATCAGAAGGAACAATCGTAGAACAAATTGCATTATCCTGATAGCCTGTTCGATGTGTTTTTAAGATATAATTGGTCATACTGCGGTCATCTCCAAATGTAGCTGGCTGACCAAGAAACTTTTGATTGAGCCAGGCTGTTTCATTTTTTAAAATAAGCTCTTTCCGATAGCAGGCTAATGGCCCCGATAAACAAGTAACCGTATCAAACCATGATTCAGCTGCTTTCATAATTCGAAAAGCTATATAATAACGGACTGCTTGTAATTTTGTAAGCGAGTTGGTAAATTTATTTTCAACCTCCGTTCGACCAGCCACACCGCCCATTTTAGGATCTTGGAAAGGCTGAACTAAATTGCGGATGGCATGTGGCTCTAAAAAACTATCTGAATCCACAAACACAACTAATTCATGTTTTGCTTGATGAACCCCTGCAACTAAGGCTTCACGTTTTCCTCCGTTCTGTGGGAGCTTAAAAAACTTTAAGCGATCATTCGTCCTAAAACGTTCACCCTCACCATGTATAAGGTTAATCATATCCTTTGCCTTTTCTTCTGTGCGATCTGTTGAACAATCATCAACAACGATTACTTCTAACTTATCCACTGGATAATACTGATTGATACAACTTGATACCGTGCGATGAATCCATTCCTCTTCGTTAAACACAGGGATAATAATGGATACACCTGGTTCAAACTTCGGATTAATTGGTACATTTTTATAGAGAATACCAAACATATATCTACTTAACAGAAACGTTGCGGCAATAATACTATAAAGATATAAAAATTTATTAAATCTGAAATAAATCAAACTTTCTGCTCTCATTAATATGACACAAAGGGACACAATCAAGAAAAACAAACTAGCTACAAAAATAGAAACGCCCCAACGGTTTTTTATCATATATTCATTTAATGGATGCAAAAATTCACAAGCAATGTAATAACGGATTTGTTCATCTACTTCTTTCGTAAAATAACGTACAACCCGAGCCTTTAACTTGACTTTGGACTCATAGCCCTCTGGCATTGCCCCTCCTGGTATTGTGAATCCCATTGTTAGTATTTCATCGATTAATAACTGTTGGGGCTGATGGGAGTAAACAAGGATACCCGTTACTGAAATATCCTCTGCATAATATTTATTTGAACTCACTGGACGTCTAGGTCTTTTAAGCTGAACTTCAAAATTTGTTTCATAGCGTAAACTCATTCGTTGGAGACGATAAACTTCGTTCACATCTGTAGGATCAATCTCCTCTTTCTGGTAGGATGCTCCACGTCGATCCACTAGGTTTCGTACATTTTCAGGATCGGGAATATTTGATAGAATTCGGCGGTCAGAGCGTGGTGTCGTTAAAATCTCTTTTTTCGTTGTCATCACTCATTCACATCCCTACTTATATCTTCCTCAATCCAAGTCGACATTTTACTAAAGCTATAGCCATCTTGTTGTAGTTTTTCAATAATTAGTGGTAATGCTTCTACTGTATTCGTTCCATCTAAAATATGCATGACAATGACTTTCCCTGGTGCAGCCCTTTCGATTACTCGTTCATAAATGTCCTGTGCTTTAAAATCTAAATTCCAATCAAAAGAAGCAATATCGTACATTGCAATGGTTTTTATCCCCGCAGCAGTAATAATTTTGGCTGTTCGCTCATCCATTATGCCTTGCGCTGGTCTGAAATATAAAAGCGGTGGCTCTTGTAAAGCATAGGTCAGCGCTCGATGAGCCTTCACTAAATCATCCTGCAATTCTTCAGGTGTCATTTTCGTAACATCTAAATGATAATAGGAGTGACTTGCTACCTCATGACCTTCCTCTACAATCATTTTTGCTAACTGTGGATTTTTCTCGACTCCACTACCAATTAAGAAAAATGTACTTTTGATATTATATTTTCGTAAAACGTCCAGTACTTCTTTTACGCGCTTTTCATGAGCCCAATCATCAAAAGTAATAGCTATTTCTTTTTTGGAGGTCTCTTTTCGAT
Organism: Lysinibacillus sp. G01H; assembly: GCF_028872195.1. NCBI lineage: Bacteria > Bacillati > Bacillota > Bacilli > Caryophanales > Bacillaceae > Lysinibacillus > Lysinibacillus sp. G01H. The sequence goes on from NZ_CP118397.1 coordinate 3,637,766, forward strand.
AATATATATTTGGCTTGGCATGCTCATAGTTTAAATTGGGGCTAACAGCGTCATACCCTTTTATTTCTTCTACAGACTTTGTTAAATATCGTTCGTCTAACACATCGCTTAACGTAGTAATCGTGTACTCACGTTCTTTAGCTAATTGCGCTAATAAGGGAATGGTATCAATAATGGCAGGATTAATGTATGTGTTGAGATGGATGATAGAGCCCCTATCAATATATTGGCTGATATAGTCAATCAGCTCTTGAGCACTTTGCATTTTTCTATCAAGTGGATTAATAGATAATCCAATAACAGCCTTCATATCTAGTGTGGCTGCTACTAAACGCATATTGTCAGTTACATCACCTGAGCGACTTCGCACATATTTCGGTGTATAGCCTAAATGCTCTTCAAAAATTTGATTAGTTAAAAAAATTTCTTCATACGTCTGGTCATAATCTAACGTCGCTACATTTGGAAACGTCAATGTACCGTTTTGTACCTCATGACCCCTCTTTAAGATATCCTTCACAAGCTCTGGCTCCTGAGCAACACGCATGCCCTCCAAGAAAAAAGTCGCTTTCATATTCGATTCATCTAATTTTCTTAGTAATTGCTCCATTGTTTCGTTATCTGCAAAGCCATTAAATGTTAAGGCAACTTTCGATACGACAATATTGGCATGACTAATTAAATCACTCATTGACCCATCAGATTTTTTGATTTTAATAGATGAATCAACAGGATGAATCGTTTCTTCGGTAGCGGAGTGACATCCCGTTAGAATCAATAAAATAAGCAGACTACAGATTTTAAGTAGTTTCATTTCCAATGAATTCCCCTTATAACTTGTGATAATTTTTATTTTCGAAAGCAAAATTGGTATTACGTGTATCAAAAATTAAGGAAGCCTGTTGATCAATTAAAGAGTAATCAATATTTGCATGATTCGTTAAAATTAATACGGCATCTGCCTGTCGGATTATTTCTGCCGTTAATGGAACTGTGTTTAAAAGGGATTGTTGTACAGAGAATGTTTGAATAAACGGATCGATAATCTTTAGTTCACACTGACTATCTAATAGCTGTTGGATAACACGAAGTGCTGGAGATTCACGTGGATCATTTATATTAGGCTTATAGGTAACACCAATGACAACGATACTGGCCTTACATAGTTCTTTATTTAGTTTACGTAAGTAAATTTCTAATCTATTCACAACAAAGTTCGGCATTGATTCATTGACTTTATCTGCAGCCTCAATCAATGTTGCAGAGATGCCATGCTGTTGCCCAGCCCATAATAAATATTTAGGATCTACGGGGATACAATGTCCCCCAACTCCAGGTCCGGGTTTAAACGGCATAAAACCATATGGCTTTGTAGTAGCTGCTTCAATAACCTCCCAAACATCAATATCCATTTTATAACAAATTTGACTTAACTCATTGACAAGGGCAATATTGATTTGCCGAAATGTATTTTCCAGTAATTTCTCCATTTCAGCTACTCTCGGACTCGTCACAGTATATATAGTGGTATGAATGACTGTTTCATAAAAAACCTTTGATACTTCTAGACATGCTGCTGTTATACCCCCAACCACTTTCGGCGTATTCGAAACGGAAAACCTATTATTGCCTGGATCTATACGTTCTGGTGAATAAGCTAAAAACAAATCATGACCTATAACAAAACCATTTTTTTGAAAAATGGGCTGAACAATATCTTCTGTTGTCCCAGGGTAAGTTGTACTTTCAAGAATAACGAGTGCACCAGACTTAATATTTCTTCCAATGCTATACGTTGCCTCTTCTATAAATGAAATATTAGGCGTTCCATCTATTGTTGTAGGTGTTGGTACACAAATTACTACTACGTCAACATGCGAAAGTTTAGCAAAATCATTAGTGACTTCAAATTGTTTATTTTTAATGATTTGCCGTATATTTTCTTTAGATAAATCAGCTATATAACTATCACCTGCCTGTAACAGTCTGATTTTATCTTGATTTTTATCAAAACCTATAACACGAAAACCACTTTGCGCAATCTCAACAGCAAATGGTAACCCCACATAACCAAGTCCAATAACCCCAATAGTCGCAGTTTTAGATTTAATTTTCTTTGATAGCACTGAGCTTAATGATTGCGTTTTTATTTTCATAAAAATTTACTCCTCTATCTAAACAATATTCAACTTCTAACAGATTTAACGTTAAAGAATTTAGCTTTAAACAAACTCCTTTCACTGCTAATTACCACTGCATGATTTTTCAGTGAAAAACGATTAATCAAAAACATTCAACAATTTGTTAACGTTTATATAGTACTAATTGAAACTAAACAATTTCTAAACATTTTGAAAAACGTTATAAAATACCTATTTTCATCAAATTTAGACAATAATAGTGCAATAAATCACATTATATTTATCAATAATTTCAAAACTTCTATTTTAGGCTAAATAATTAATAAATGCAAAAAATCCCTTAAGTATGACTAATACTTAAGGGATTTATAAAAAAGGTATGTGAGTTATATGACTCACATACCTTTCGAATATTATTTAACTGGTACTACTGCTCCTTTCCACTCTTCTAAAATGAAGTCTTGGATTTCTTTAGATGTTAATACTTCTAATAATTTTTTAATTTCAGGTTTTGTTTCATCACCTGCACGTACAGCGATGATGTTAATATATGGAGATTCTTTATCTTCAAGAGAAATAGCATCTTCAATTGGGTTTAAACCGTTATCGATGGCAAAGTTAGAATTGATAAGTACTGCATCGCCTTCATCATTTTCGTACATTTGTACAAGCATCTCTGGTGCAGTATTTGCATCGAATTTAAAGTTTTTAGGATTTTCTTCAATATCCTTTAATTCTGCTGCTGTTTTATCAATGCCTTCTTTTAATTTGATTAAGCCTTTAGCCTCTAATAATGACAGCATACGACCATGGTCAGATACTGAGTTAGAAAGTAAGATTGTTGCGCCTTCAGGCAGGTCTTCTAACGTTTTATATTTTTTTGAGTAAATACCAATTGGTTCAATGTGAACGCCACCTGCATTGACGAAATCATAGCCATTGTCTTTAATTTGTAGCTCTAAATAAGGAATGTGCTGGAAATAGTTGGCATCAATATCTTTTGACTCTAAATTTTGGTTTGGTAGAACATAATCTGTATACGTTTCAATTTCAAGGTCTATGCCTTCTTTAGCTAAGATCGGTTTTGCTTTGTCTAAAATGACTGCGTGTGGTGTATTAGAAGCACCTACTTTTAATGTTACGTTTTCTTTGCTATCTGTTTGATCACCTGATGCTGATTTTTCATCTTCTTTTTTATCTGTACCGCAAGCTGCTAATGCTAGTACAAGTATTGATAAAAATAATCCTGCTAATAACTTTTTCATTTATGACACTCCCTTTTATTTGTTTAAAATATGTTAGCGGTAAGAACCGAAATAACCTCTTTTACTTGCTAGCGTTTATCAATTTTCTCGGTAATTAAATCACCAATCCATTGAATAATAAATACGACTACTAAGATCAAAATAGTTGCCATTAATGTCACATCTTGGCGATTTCGCTGGAAGCCGTCTAAGAAAGCTAAGTTACCAAGACCCCCTGCACCAATAATTCCTGCCATCGCAGTATAACCTACAAGAGCAACAGCCGTTACAGTGATACCAGAAATCAAGGCTGGCAATGATTCAGGAACCAATACTTTCCAAATAATTGTAGAAGTTTTCGCCCCCATTGAACGAGCTGCTTCAATCACACCTTTATCAATTTCACGTAACGCAATTAATACCATACGAGCATAAAACGGTGCTGCACCGATAATTAATGCAGGTAACGCCGCATTAGCTCCTCGAATTGTACCTAGTAAAAACTTCGTAAATGGAATTAATAAAATAATTAATACGATAAATGGAATGGAACGGAAAATATTTACGAGTGATCCTGTTAAAAAGTTAACGATTTTATTTGCCCATAACTGATTGGGACTAGTTAAAAATAGAACAATACCAATGACTAACCCAAGAATAAATGTCACAACCGTTGATATAGCTGTCATGTATAATGTTTCATACGTAGCTTGCCACATATTTTCCCAGTCTACATTCGGAAAGAGATTAGTTAGCATTTTCAATCACCTCCGTCTGTACTTCCACTGTATTTAAATAACGAAGGGCTTCAGTGACGTTTGTCTGAGAGCCATCAATTTGCACAATCAATGTACCATATGCACCATTTTTTGTTTGCGAAATATTTCCGTGAACAATACTTACTTCTACATCAAATTGTTTCACAAGATGTGAGATGACAGGCTGTTCTGTTTTTTCACCAACAAAAATAAGTTTGACAAGTTGTCCAGTTGGATAGTTTGTTTTAATTTGTGCTACCGTATCTTGTGTTTCCTTAGTGTCTGTAATTTGAGATACAAACTTCTTAGTAATAGCTGCCTGTGGGGCTTGGAAGACTTGCAATACCTCACCACGTTCCACAATTTCGCCTGCCTCCATCACCGCTACACGATGACAAATTTTGCGAATGACATGCATTTCGTGGGTAATCAGGACGATTGTTAAGCCTAAGCGTTCATTTATATCTACGAGTAAATCAAGAATAGCATCCGTTGTTTCAGGATCGAGTGCGGAAGTCGCCTCATCACATAGTAAAACCTCTGGATTATTCGCTAATGCACGTGCAATTCCTACACGCTGCTTTTGTCCACCAGAAAGCTGGGATGGATAGGCCTTATCGCGCCCTTCTAAGCCTACAAGGGCAATCAATTCCTTCACACGTGCTTCACGTTGAGCCTTTGGGAAGCCTGCGATTTCTAAAGGGAATGCAATATTTTCGGCAACTGTTCTCGACCAAAGTAAATTGAAATGCTGGAAAATCATACTTACCTTTTGTCTAGCCGCTCTAAGCTTTTGCCCTTTTATCGATGAAAATTCTTGATTGTTCACCGTTACTGTTCCTGCTGTCGGTTTCTCTAAACCGTTTAATAAACGAATCATGGTACTTTTACCAGCACCACTATAGCCGATAATGCCAAAAATTTCACCTTTATTAATAGTAAGGTTGACGTCTTTGACTGCCGTTAATTCGCCATTTGCTGTTTTGTATTTCTTTGTAATATTTTGAAGCTGGATCATAGCGAATACTCCTTTTCTCATATAGAAAACCCCTTCACTCACAGACAAGTAGAAGGGGTCACGTATGATACGTTAAACCGTTCTCTCATCTTTCAAAGAAAAATCTTTGAGTGATTTGGCACCTTTTCACATTGTGATGGTTGCCGGGCTTCATAGGGCACTTCCCTCCGCCACTCTTCATAAGAGTTCGATATATTTAATGTTTTAGTAATATATTTGATACTTTACCACGCTAGTAAAGTTCAGTCAATTGATTTTTTTAACAATTCATATAAAAATGGTACGGATTGAAAGGCATAAATTTTTTCTGTCACTTTTCCGCCATCACTGATGAGTAGACAGGGAACACTTTCAATTTGATGCTCATAGGCAATGTGTTCCAAAAAGTTGATATTTGCTTTACCAATTTGTAGCTGTGGCAGTAATTGTTCAATAACGGACATCATTTTAGATGCCACTGCACATGTTCCACACATCGGAGTATATAAATAAAATGCAGTTTTCTCTCCCGACTGTTTAGCCGTTTCCCACTGCTCTGTTGACCATTCTTCCATTTACTCACGCAACCTTACAAAATATATTCATTATGGATTGAAAAATGTGCACGCAGTAAAATCATCGCTAGGACTTTTCTTGGTGTCGTTTCTACTTCCTTGTATGTTGGCATTGTGCGCAGATGCTCAGCTTCTGGATAATGTCTGTCCATTAATGCACGTAGCTTATCCCCAGAAGTATCTGCATCAAAAAAAGTAAATAGCTCACAGCCCTCATAGGGATCCAGTAGTTCTTCTAGTTGATGCACACCAATTGTACCATTCGTACATAGTATTGTAACATTCTCATTCAAAATAGGCTCAATTTGTAGCTTATCTGAACGCCCTTCTACTATCAAGCATTTTCCCTCGAACATTACGCCACCTCCATTTAGAGATCCCCACTTATAAGTCATTATATAACAAAAAACGCCGGTAGTTGCCGACGTTTTTCGATTATGGCTTGTCTTATTCAGCGATCATTTCTTCGTATTGCTCTGCTGTCATTAGTTTCTCAACTTCTGATGCATCAGCAGGCTCAACAACGATCATCCATGCTTTTTCATATGGTGATTCATTAACGAATTCTGGGCTATCTTCTAAATCTGCATTTACTTCCACTACAGTACCTGAGATTGGTGCATATAATTCAGAAACAGTTTTTACTGATTCTACGCTACCGAATGGATCATCTGTTTTGATTTCGTCGCCAACTTGTGGAAGCTCAACGAATACGATATCTCCTAATTCAGATTGTGCGAAGTGAGTAATACCAATACGTACTTTTCCATCTTCTACTTTTACCCATTCATGTTCTTCAGAGTATCGTAAGTCTTTAGGTGTGCTCATGCAAAAAACCCCTCCATAAATATGTAATATATTCACTTTCAGTGTGCCATACTTCTCCTCTAAATACAAGGTTTAATACGGTTATTTCCAAGCTTGCTCAAAATCTACTTCTTTAAAACCTAAAGTAACTTTTTTTCCATCTGTGACGATGGGACGTTTAATTAACATACCATCTGAAGCTAATAACTCAAGCTGCTCATCCTCCGTCATTTCGGCTAACTTGTCCTTTAAGCCAAGCTCACGATATTTCATACCTGAGGTATTAAAAAATTTCTTCAAAGGCTGTCCGCTAGCCTGCCAAATAGCTGTTAATTCTTCTTTAGTGGGAGGTTGCTCTGCGATATGTACCTCTTCATAGGAAACCTCATGCTCATTTAACCACTTCTGTGCCTTTTTACATGTTGTACATTTCGGATAATGGAAAAATTGAATCGTCATTACAATGCTCCTCTTCTGTCTTTTTCTGTAGTATACCATCATAGTTGTTTTCAATGGTGAACTTCACTCTTTTTTGTAAGTTTATCCACTAGTTTTGCATTTTTATCCGTCCTCTTACGATATTAGTCATTTTTCTTATATAAAAAAACCTAGCTATCTTTTGCAGATAGCTAGGTTAGGTGTGCGCTTTAAACAATATATTTTTCAGCATCAATTAATTTAACTGAAGCCTCACGCTTCTTCACAATTAGATTGTATGGATTATTACGCGTTAGCTTACGCAGTGCAGATAATGTCATACGGGCTGCATCGCCATCTGCTGAAGCAAGAATTGTGTCTTTTGCTTCCTTTTCGATTTCTGCGAATGCTTCCTGGCAGAAAATTTGTGTGTATAGCAATTTTTGATGTGCTTTTTCAACACCGTCACAAGCAATTGCCTTTTCTGTACGTAAGACAGCTGATTCCATTGCAAATAATTGGTTAGCTATATTCGCAATGTTTACCAATACTTCTTGCTCTTGATCAAGCTTTGCACCAAAGCGTTGGGCTGCTAAGCCTGCAGCTAAGACAGCAATTTTCTTGGCATTTTTCACTAAATATTTTTCTTGTGCTAACGGCTCTGTACCGATTTCCTCTGGCATTAGCATAAGCAGCTCTTGCTGTAAATTTTGAGCCACTTGTAATAATGGCAGCTCACCTTTTAGCGCCTTTTTCATAAATGTACCAGGTACAATCATGCGGTTAATTTCGTTTGTTCCTTCAAAAATTCGATTAATACGAGAATCACGGTAAATACGCTCTACCTCATACTCAGCCATAAAGCCATAACCGCCATGAAGTTGGACAGCTTCGTCAGCAATATAGTCTAATGTTTCTGAACCGAATACTTTGGCAATAGAACATTCAATCGCATATTCGGCGATCGCACCTGCAATTACTTTTCCTTGCTTTTGCTCTTCCAGGCTTAACTGGCTTAAGCGATCCTCAAATAGTCCAACAGTACGATAGTTTAATGATTCAGAAGCATACAATTGAGAAGCCATTGTTGATAATTTTTCTTTTGTCAGATTGAAATCAGAAAGCTTTGTCTTAAACTGCTGACGTTGGTTTGTATACTGAATAGCTAACTCCAATGCACGTTTCGATCCGCCAATTGTGCCCACGCCTAGTTTATAACGACCAATGTTTAAAATATTGAACGCAATGATATGCCCACGCCCAATTTCGCCTAATAGATTTTCTACAGGTACTTCCGCATCTTCCAATACTAATGTACGAGTTGATGATGATTTAATCCCCATTTTCTTTTCTTCAGGACCAACTGAAACACCATTGTAGGCACGTTCTACGATAAAGGCAGAGAATTTATCGCCATCAATTTTTGCGTAGACCACAAATACATCAGCAAAGCCTGCATTCGTAATCCATTGTTTTTCACCATTTAAAATATAATGTGTGCCAGCTTCATTTAATTTTGCAGTCGTTTTTGCACCTAGAGCATCTGAACCTGAACCTGGCTCTGTTAATGCATAGGCAGCGATTAATTCACCTGAAGCAAGCTTAGGTAAATATTTTTTCTTTTGATCTTCATTACCGAATAGAACAATTGGTAATGACCCAATTCCAACATGAGCACCATGTGTGATAGAGAAACCACCTGCAACAGACATTTTTTCAGCGATTAAAGCGGAAGAAACTTTGTCTAATCCAAGCCCTTCGTATTCTTCAGGCACATCTGCTCCAAGTAAGCCTAATTCGCCTGCACTTTTTAGGAGACGCACTGAATGTTCAAATTCATGGTGCTCTAAATTTTCCATTACTGGTAAAACTTCATTTGTAACGTATTCCTCTGTTGTTTTAGCAATCATTTTATGTTCGTCAGTGAAATCTTCCGGTGTAAATACACGATCTAATTCCACATCTTCAATAAGAAATCCGCCGCCTTTAATGAAATCAGTTGTTTTTTCAGTCATGATTAATTCCTCCCAATATATCTTTTTGTTAGTTGATTCCCCTAATGATCATATATAGAAAAGCTTGACGTATACAATGTTCGGAGGCAACCGTAAACTGTACACCTCAAGCTGATCTAGCAAAAATTATAGAACTTCAAATACGCCAGCAGCACCCATGCCGCCACCAATACACATTGTCACTACGCCATATTTCTTCCCTTGACGCTTCAATTCATGAATTAGCTTTAATGTTAAAATAGCTCCCGTTGCGCCTAGTGGGTGACCTAATGCAATCGCTCCACCATTGACATTGACTTTCTCTTGGTCGATGCCTAAATGACGTACCACTTGTAATGACTGTGAAGCAAACGCTTCATTGATTTCCCATAAATCAATATCCTCGATGGATAAACCTGCAATTTCCAACGCTTTTGGCACTGCCACGATAGGCCCGATCCCCATTACTTCAGGAGGTACACCGCCAACTGCAAAGCCTAGGAATTTTGCCATTGGTGTCAGTCCTTGCTTGTCAGCTTCTTCACGATCCATTACTAGTACAGCTGCTGCACCATCAGAAGTTTGAGAGGCATTCCCCGCCGTTACACTGCCTTTTACGTGGAAAGCTGGACGCAATTTTGCCAAACCTTCAACTGATGTACCTGGACGTACACCTTCATCCATACTAAATGTGAATTTTTTCACCTGTGGTTTATTGTTATCGTCTACGTAATGCTGTTCCACTTCGATTGGTACAATTTCATCATTGAATTTACCTTCTTTAATTGCCTTTTCAGCAAGCTCGTGCGAGCGAACAGCAAAAGCATCTTGGTCTTCACGACTAACATTATATTGACGAGCTACTTCCTCAGCTGTATGCCCCATGCCCATATAATATTGTGGAGCCGTTTCTGCTAAAGTCGGATTTAAACGTGGTGTATTCCCTACCATCGGCACCATACTCATGGATTCTACACCACCAGCAAGAATTGCCTTTGAGTGTCCTAACATAATTCGCTCTGCTGCATAGGCAATTGCCTGTAAACCTGATGAGCAAAATCTGTTAATTGTCAGAGCAGGCGTTGTATCTGGTAATCCAGCAAGTGCCCCAATACTACGTGCTACATTCATTCCTTGCTCTGCTTCAGGCATTGCACAGCCTAAAATTAAATCATCAATTGGCCCTTCATAGCCTGCTCTTTTCAATGTTTCCTTGACTACAACAGCACCAAAATCATCTGGTCTTACTGTTGCTAAAGAACCTTTTTTTGCTTTTCCAATTGGAGTTCGTGCTCCTGCTACAATAACGGCTTCACGCATCGTATTAATCCCCCTTTGTTTCATGTGCAAGATTGATCTATTTCGTCAATTAGTTACGAAGTGGTTTACCTTTTAACAGCATGTGTTGCATTCTTTGCTGTGATAGCGGATCAGCAACAAGACTAAGGAATGCCTCACGCTCTAAGTTCAATAAATATTGCTCATCGACTAATGTGCCGTACGGAACCTTTCCACCTGCAATAACATAAGCTAATTTTTTAGCAATTTTTAAATCATGTTCGCTAATAAAGCCTGACTCAAACATCCCTTGCGCACCGATGAGTAATGTACCATAGCCTGATGCACCGACCACTGGCACTTTAGTTGGTACAGGTGGTTGATAGCCCGCTTCGTAAAGTGCTAATGCCGCCTGCTTCGCATCATACAATTGATGATCTGGATTAACTGAAATACCATCCGCAAAGTTTAGGAAATTATTTTCACGTGCTTCCTCACCAGATGTTGAAACCTTCGCCATCGCAATTGTTTCAAATACTTTATTAGCAATATGTTGATAGTCTACCTCTACGCCGTTTGGTAAGCCCTTGAGGAATTTTTGATAGAGCGCTTTATTTCCGCCACCACCTGGGATTAATCCAACCCCTACTTCCACTAAGCCCATATATGTTTCCATTGTTGCTTGAATATGTGCAGCTGGTAAGCAAACCTCTGCTCCCCCGCCTAATGTCATGGCAAACGGTGCTGCTACAACAGGCTTACGTGAATATTTAATTTTCTGCATAGCATCTTGGAATGCCTTAATGACGAAATCTAGCTCAAATATATTATCATCCTGTGCTTCTACTAAAATCATTCCTAGATTAGCCCCAACACAGAAGTTTTTCCCCTGATTACCAATGACTAAGCCTTTATAGTTAGCCTCTACTTCATCTACCGCAAAGTTAATCATTTGGATAATATCCAAACCGATTGCATTGGATTGCGAATGGAACTCAAGTAATGCAATTCCATCCCCTAAATCTATTAAACTAGCACCTGTGTTTGATTTAATCACACCATGCTTTTTCTTATAACGTTTTAAATTAATCTCTTTTTCATTGACTGGCACTTTCACATATTGTGAACCATTATAGTAAGCTAAATCTCCGTCTAATTCTGTATAGAATGTCTCCACGCCATTTGCTAACATCTCTTTGACAAATACAGGTACCTCTCGGCCCTCAGCCTCCATTTTCGCCACAGAATCTTTTACGCCTATAGCATCCCAAATCTCAAATGGCCCTTGTTGCCAACCGAAGCCCCATTTCATCGCGTTATCAATGGCTACGATATCATCTGCAATCTCCCCATGTAGCTGTGCAGAATAAAGGAGCGTTGGTGCAAAAATCCCCCATAATAGCTCGCCTGTACGATCCTTTGCATAGGTTAACGCCTTCACTTTATTGGCCAATCCACGAGTTTGTTTTGCCATTTCAATAGAAGGTGTTTTTAATTTTTTGGCTGGACTATACGTTAAGGTTGCTGGATCAATCTCATGTATCTCTTTTCCTTGTTTTAAGAAGAAACCTTGACCCGATTTTGCACCTAACCAACCGTTCGTGACCATTTTTTGTAAAAATTCAGGTACTGCAAATACTTGCTGCTCCTCACCTGTTGTTTGATCGTAAACATTTTTCGCTACATGAATGAATGTATCTAAACCAACTACATCTAGCGTACGGAAAGTTGCAGACTTTGGACGGCCGATAAGCGGACCTGTTACAGAGTCTACCTCACCAACAGAGTAACCACCTTTTAACATTTCCTGTAAAGTGATAAGTAAACCATATGTTCCAATGCGGTTGGCAATAAAGTTTGGTGTATCTTTTGCAAGTACAACACCTTTACCAAGCACATCTTCCCCAAACGTTTTCATGAAGCTAACTACTTCAGGAGCAGTTGTATTGGCAGGAATCACTTCTAATAATTTTAAATAGCGAGGTGGGTTGAAAAAGTGTGTGCCAAGAAAATGCTTTTGAAAATCATCTGAACGTCCCTCTGCCATCGCATTAATGCTAATACCAGATGTGTTTGAACTAATGATTGTTCCTGGTGAACGAACTGCATCAATTTTTTCGTACAGACTTTGTTTAATTGATAAGTTTTCTACAACAACTTCAATAATCCAATCTACATCTTTTAGTTTCCCTAAATCATCCTCGAAGTTGCCAACTGATAGTAGTGATAAATTTTTCTTAGAAGTAAGTGGTGCTGGCTTTTGCTTTAATAACTTTTGCAAAGCTCCGTTTACAATACGATTTCTAACAGCTGGATGCTCTAAAGAAAGGCCCTTTACTTCTTCCTCTTGCGTTAGTTCCTTTGGTGCAATATCCAATAGTAATGTTGGTATACCGATATTTGCTAAATGTGCTGCAATTCCAGAGCCCATCACCCCAGAACCTAGAACAGCTGCTTTTTTAATGTTGTAAGTCACAAGCAATTCCCCCTTATTCTCCCATTGAATGAATAGCCATTCATTTTTTGGCCAAAAAAATATCAAGTGTACCTTAGTAAATTTTTTGTCCTTTTGTTGAATGAGATTCCCTCCATTCAACCAAGCACGACTAAGGTTTATCTTCGTTCCAAAACGACACTTCTCAATGAATGAAGATAAAACTACTTTTCTGTTTTTAGTGTAGATTATTTTGTCTAATTTAGCAATCTTTTTTCAACAATTATTTTTGCAGTATACATCTTTTTTTGTTTTTAACGAGCTAAAAGAGGACAAGAAGTAGCGATTGAAACGGCCAAACAGAAAACTTTCAGATTGCGAGAAAAATGTGTAGAATGGAAAGCAAGGAGAGTGAATACTTAATGAAAACTATTACTACTGCAGAACAATTTAACGAATTAATCGCTGGCGACCAAAAAGTTTTAGTGAAATTTTATGCTGGCTGGTGCCCTGATTGCACACGTATGAATATGTTCATCGATCCAATCATTGAAGAGTACAACCAATATGACTGGTATGAGCTAAACCGTGACGAACTTCCAGAAATCGCTGATAAGTACGATGTTATGGGAATTCCAAGCCTATTGATTTTCCAAAATGGTGAAAAACTTGCACACTTACATAGTGCAAATGCAAAAACACCTCAGCAAGTAACAGAATTTTTATCTGCTCAACAATAATGGCGAGAGAGCTGCATTTCTTCTTGAAATGCAGCTCTTTTTGAAAGGAGTTTATTATGCGTCACCAATTGGCACTACGAGGGGCTTCACAATATGAGATTTCCATTGCACCAAGCTATCGCAATTCTGCCTGTGGACCTACTACCATTCATGTCATCTTAAATTTTTTAAATGAGTCAACTCCTTCCATTAATGAGCTATATAAACTGCTTGGTGGTACAAAAATAGGCTTATTCAAATGGAGACTGATACACCATCTTCGTCAACTGCTTCCAACGTGGGATATTCGAACTTGTTCATTAAAGGAAGCTCTACAGGAAATTGATGCAGGTCGACCAGTTGCTATGCGTTTTGATCGCTATTTTAGCCTTCAGTGGCGAGATAAAAAATCAACCTTTGCTTATCATTGGGTACCGCTTATTGGCTATGAGATAAAAAATGATAAGCTATGGCTAATATTCCATGATAATGGTGGTCCACATCGTGATAGCCAAATACGACAGGCTCTCTATAAAGACAACGAAAAGGTATTATCCTTCGTGAAAATGGTTCCTTACTAGAGCAAATATCGATTAACCTTCTATTTGCTCTCTATTCTTTTCCTTACAATAAAAAAAGCAGAGCATATGACTATACTCTGCGATGATTGATTAAATAAGCGAATACAAAGAACGGGCATGCTTGGCAATTAGCGTGTAGCCACGCTCTTCTATTGCTTTAAAAATATGTGGTTCGTAAGTTGGTAACACAAGGCTTGTAAAATCAGCGTCAATTGGTACATTGGTTTGAATCGTTGCAAGCTCATGTGATAGCTGCAACATATCTAAATTATCTTGAATTTTTGTTCTTTGACCTGGCTTCAATTCACCGAGAGATACCAGGATTTTGTCTATTGAGCCATATGTTTGAATAAGCGTTAATGCTTGTTTAGGACCAATCCCTTTCACACCTGGGTAGCCATCACTTGAATCACCCATAAAAGCTTTCACCTGTGCAAACTGTGATGGTTCAATACAATATTCTTCTTTAAAGCGAGCGTGTGTATAAATATCATATTCTGTATAGCCCTTTTTCATAAACGCAATTTCTGTAGATGGTCTTAAAAGCTGAAGTAAATCCTTATCACCACTAATGACCGTAATGTCTGCCTCGTCCTGCCATTTCGTTATCATGGAGCCAATTAAATCATCTGCCTCCATGCCCTTCACGCCGAAATTTTGCCAGCCCATTTGCTGCGATAAATTTTTCGCCATATCAAATTGTGGTAGCATTTCCTCTGGAGGTGCTGGGCGATTCGCTTTATAGCCATCAAATAAATCATTGCGGAATGTGTGTGCGCCCATATCCCAGCAAACAGCCATATGTGTTGGCTTCATAATAGTTTGTGCTGTTAGAACATGTCGCACAAACCCTTGGGCTCCATTCGTTGGTGTTCCATCTGCCAAGCGAATAAAATGCCCCATAGCAGCCGAAGCGAAAAAAGAACGGAATAACAGAGCCATACCGTCGACAATCAATAATTTTGGTTTTGTTGTCATAATAATTTCCTCTCTATTACAATACAAAGTTTGTATTTATTTATTGTTTTCTACTTAAACATTATAGCAAACTTTTAAAAATCAGCATTGTTAATACTCGGAAATACTCTTGCTTTACAACATAACCTTTCCTTTTTTCGAGATACGATTACGATGATCTAGCTGAATGCCTGTTAACCATTGTAAAAATGCAGTTACACCGATTTTAACAGTTTCTGGACGTAGTATACCTTCTTTAGGATCAGCATAAACAAAATCAATATGACGAACACCCTCATTTTCACCAATAAGCTTGAGGATATCAAATAACTCATAAGCCGTTAAACCACCAGGTGAGGCTGCAGGAACATCACAGGCAAATACAATATCAAGTGCATCTAAATCCACTGACACATAAATGCGATCTACTTCATACATAAGCTGACGCAGCATTTCACGTATTGTGAGTTGAATACCATCACGTCGCATTTGTTTTAACGTAATCATATGAATGCCTTGTTCTTTAGCATAATGAATCATTTCGGGTGAATTGAAAAAGCCATGCAAACCGACATTATAGACATGTCTCCCCTCCACAATCCCTGCTGCAATTAACTGATGAATTGGAGAATCTTGCGCTAAACCAATTTCCTCTTGGTTTCTTGCATCTAAATGCGTATCAATCTGAATGATGCCAATGCGATCTTGTGGAAAGGCATTTTTTATACCTTTTATGGAGTGTGCGGTAATAGTATGATCTCCCCCTATCAAACAAGTAAAACTTCTTTGAAAGGCTATACTTAAATTTTCCGCAGCAGCCTCGATGGCAGATTCCGAAAGCATTCTATCATTTTCTAGAATCGCGACATCCCCGATATCCACAACTGAAAGGGCACGTAAATTCACCTGCTCATCTAAATTATACGATTGAAACCCTGGCCAAGCCTTACGAAAGGCTGTTGGGTATTGCGCTTTTGATGACGCACCATTGGCATATGATAAAAGAGCGCCATATACGACAATATCCACCTCATTCGGATTCGGATTTGTTTGTTGCTTTATCCACTGATGCATAGCTGATCCATTTTCCTGCCTCCATTGGCATTCTGACTGTGTAAACATATTCATCTACCACCTTCTTCTCTTTTCCTTTCAAGTTCAATTGACCTAAATCAATTGGTGCTCCTCTGTAAATGTCCTAACATATTTTCTTTATAGTAATAGTACCATTCGTCCAATGATTTTCGTCAAAGTTTTTCTTTTTTTCTCTTTTATTGAAAATATTCTTTTGAGCAAATAAAAAAAGCAAACTTGAAATCAGTTTGCTCAGAAATTGCATGTTTCTTTTGTTAGGAGATTGTGGCTTTTCTCAACTTTTTGAGTGTTGTTCACCGACCTTGAGCGCTTTGACACTTTTAATGAGCGGGTACCACTCTTTTGTGATTCCTTTGAGACTCTTTATGAGTGGCTTTCTCTCTTGTGCGAGCACTGTCAATACTCTTCAGAGAGCGAACCTCTTTTTTACCAACTCTTCGTCCAGAAATCTCTCTTACTCAAGCAGAGAACTCTTCCATTTCGTCTACTTCTGCTGTTTCGAAAGGCTATCGCAAAGTTCCGCTACCTCATACATGGAATAGCTTTGAAAATTATATTGACTACGCAGTTCTTGATGATAACTTAATAGTTCTTCTAGCATCGCCAAATTCTTATCAATATGCTTGCCAAAATTATGAGGATGCCACCATAAATGATAAAAGGCTTGTGCCTGTGCAGCCTTGAGCATGCCTTCCTTTATTCGCTTTACTTTTAAATTTTCGAATATACGCAATGGACTACAGTATGGTCTTAAAAAAGCACTTGATCGAATATTAATCAGTTGCTCCTCTTGCATTTCTTCCAGGGTGGCTATATGATGACCAGTTATATTCCAATAGCTATCTAACCACTTCTTAGCACCTAAAAGTCTTCCCTTTTTCGTAAACGTTTGCGCGTCATATAGCATATGATTTTCAGTGCCTCTATAACAAACATACCCCGCTTCTAAACATGCTGTAAAATAGTCTTTGTTTACTTGATTACGAGGAAAGACAATGGATTTCATGGGCGCAGTATAACCGTCACTAATTGTTTTGGTTGCATGTAAATCTGCACAAAAGGCAGCTTCTGTTTGGCCCTTCTCCAAGCAATAAAAATGAGAAAAGGTATGACTTCCTATTTCCTGATGTGGTGTACGTTTAATTTCCTCTAGTAAGGATTTACCAAAATGCAGTAGATCTTCTTGTTCATTTTCGCCAACTTTTGCTAGCTGTGTATGTGCTGCAAAGCGCATATTTTCATATTTCACAGGGATACCTCGCAAATAATGAGCCATTTCTGCCTTTGATTCAGCAAACAATAATCCAACTGTAGCCCAAGTTGCATGGATGTCATATTGCTCAAATAACGCTAGTATCCTGGGCAAGGCTTTACGTACACCATATAGGTTTTTATTGTATTGGCCATAACGAAATACGTCATGGACACCCCAATTCAGCTCAAAATCTAATGAAATAACGAGACCCCCACCATTCATGTTGCTACTTCCTCCATTTTTGCACACCTAGTAGTAGTGCACGTATTTTTGATTGGATAATGTAGCCTGAGTAAACATGAACAACCTGGCCACCAAAGCTTAATTTAAAGGCTCGTACATTTCGATTGTCCGTTAATTCTCCCATATCATATAAGACAAAACCTTGCTCCTTTAGGTGTAGCAGATTATGCCAAATTAAAAACCGATTTGCATAACGGAAAGGACGTTTTAGTTGTGCAGGCAATGCCGTTCCATGACATGTTGCCTCGAAATAAGACATCGCTTTTTTCTCATGCACAATATCTAATCGATAACATAATGTCTGTCCACAAAAACTCTGGATCTCTGATAATAATAATGCACCCTGTTCATTGAGGAGCAGAATCGTTTCCATTTGCGACTTGCTGATTGCTTCAATTTTTTTTCTTTTGGCAAATTGATTGTAAAATTGCTGAAAGGCTTTCAAATTTTCTATGGATGGCTCTTTATACAAAATGACTTGATAGGATTCTTTTTGGGCACGTCGTAAGATTTTACGATTCCCTTCAGACAGTGCTAAATACAATGAAAGCTCATGCTCTTGCAAAGAAATGTGAATCGTTTCGCTTTTTACAAGCTTCCGACTTGGTACTAATGAATGCGTATAGCCTACAACTTTCATAGACTTTCGAAAATTGGCTGGCTTTTCTAGAAAATAAAAATGCTGCATTGCGATATTCCATCGCTTACTTTTAATGGACAGAATGTACATCGCCCCCACTCTCTGTATATTTTTCTACACGGTGTCGCTCAAAACGAGCAATTTTATAATGTTTCATTCGAGAAATAGGTTTATAGCCTAGCTGTACTAAGCGCTTGCGCTTGCGCCATTGCCAAAAACTTACCGTTATCCACAATGTTTGTGCTGGTTTTATTTTCCGTAAAAAAGCTGTAATAATATCGATTTGTTTGAAAACATCATAGGCTAAAAAATAGGTTTGTTTCGGTAAGGCTTCTACAATTTGCATTGAATCCACTCGCCAGTTTGTGGCATGTAATGCAAACGCCAGCTTATTCGTTTCCGCAAAGGAGTCTTTATAAATCGTATAGCCCTTATAAAGGAGGGCCATGACTTTTTCCTGATCAAGCTGCATCGCTTCCTGAATCGACATTTCTTCAAATAAGTTTCCGACAGGTTGCTGTGGTGATACGTCCTCTGATGGGGATAATTCATACAGCTCCACTTGTTTCAAACGAATAAATTTTTCTACGAATTGTTGTCCATATTCTAGCCAATCTTTTACCTTTCCATACTTTACTAAGTATCGTAAATGGCCCAGTGTGTTACGCTTCCAATCTACGACTCGTTGGTTCCCTTTCATAAATTCTTTGAGCCTTTGCTTTAACGATAAAAAACCTGCCAGTAGATTTGTACGTTTCGTACCGCTGCTAGCAAGCATCTGTCTGGTAAAATCAATGTCGGAGCGCCAGTCAAATTTATAAGACTCATAGCCTATGCTCATATCATATAAGCGATAGTTAGCAGTAAACGTTCGCTGGATGGTTTCCTGAGTGACTATACGACCAGCACCAAATAAATTAAAAGTTGGCTCATGCGCAAGAGCATATGTTACATAGCGGCCACGACAGCATAATCCATAGGTAAAAGCAATCCACTGGTTTTCAAAGACAAGTGCATCGACCTCTACCTGTAACGCCTCACCTTTAAGCATCGTTAAACGCTCAAAAAAATCTCTTTTCTTGCCTTTTGTAAAGCCACTTGTATCTAGTTTTTTTGCCCATCGTCGATCAAATAACCGAAACATTTGCCAAAGCTCGTCCTGTGAAGGCTCACGTCGTTCTAAGGAGCCTAAATTTCTAAGTTTTCGTTCTCGTCGATTAACGCCATGCATTTTTCGACGTTGATTGAAATGCCGCTGAAAATCAATTTCTGAAAAAGCAAGATAGGGTGTCACAACTCGGAACAGGCTTGTACGTAATTGTCTTTCTACAAAGTATTGCTCTAAGATCTTAGTAGACACCTTGCTTTCTAATAACCCATGCAAGGAAAAAAGAATATGCCGATGCTTTTTAATCAGCTCATCAAATACAAAGGTTGTAACTTGCTGTAACCATTCCTTTTTAGCCACAACCCCTGTATAATTGGCGATGTTTTCTCCCGCAAAAGCATACACCCTTATCCCCCAACGAATAGACACTGTAAAAGGAAAAAAGGCCCTAATCGTCCCGTCATGTTCAATGGCGTAAAGCTCTACACGCTCTTTCCGTCCTACAATTTGCCACCAATTATAAAACCACGCAAATTCTATAAATGGATTATCATTGTTCTCTTCTTCTAAAATGGCATCCCAAATTTCCTTGTACCACATAAGCTCATCATCAGTTCTAATGCGAATTAATTGCAATTTAATCCCCTTTCTTCACTAGTTCTGAAACAGCCTGTTGATAAACCAGTAATGTTTTTTGATACATGGGGGTGAAGGTGAAGTACTGTAAATAACGCTGCTCACTGGCCGTCCCCATTTCCCCTCTTAAAGGAGCATCCATTAATAATTGATGCAGCCTCTTCTTCAATAATTCATTATTCTCTCGCTCCACTAAAAACCCATTGTCATGATCATTAATAAGCTCTTTCACACCACCTACATTTGTTGCAATAATAGGAAGACCTACGCGCATCGCTTCAATAATCGAAATCGGCAAGCCTTCCCAATCTGATAACAGAACAAATAGGTGGCATTTCTCCAGATAAGAATGAACGTCTAATTGATTACCTAAAAATGTTACACGATTTGATAAACCATTTTGTTCAACGAAATGTTCTAAAGCTGGACGCAGAGAACCATCCCCAATCAATTGAAGGTGCCAAGGGATATCCGTCAGTTCCGCTAAAGTCTTTAACAAGACATCTTGTCTTTTAGGCACTTCAAAACGAGCAACCATGACAATGACTGGCTGCTCCATGCATATCTTTTCAGTTGTCTCATTTCTCTCTATAGGGTCAATGCCGTTGTGAATAGTCAGCAATTTATGAGCAGGAGCGACCTTTTTCATTAGTGCTAGTTCCCGATCATATTCAGACACCGTAATAATTTTTGTCGTAAATGGCTGAATAGATCTTTCCATCCGTTGATAGAATAGCTTTTTCTTGTAAGGAACACCTTCTGTAAAGCTCCAGCTATGCGCTGTAAAAATAGTTGGAATTTTTAACAACCTACCAACTACGCGACCGATCACACCAGCCTTAGAGGAGTGGGTGGCTATAACGTCTGGTTGTAGATGTTTGAAAACGGCTCTTAATTGCCAAAATGCTTGAAAATCTTTCGCTAGATGAATAGCCCGTTGAAGAGCAGATATACTGATAACAGGAATTTTATGCTCTTGTAAGCGCCACAGTGATGGTTGATAGGAGCCCGTCACTACTGTGACATCATGCCCATCCTGTTTTAAGTGGATAGCAAGTGCCTCCACATGTTTTTGCGCACCTCCAACTTTATCCATTCGTGTAATAAGCTGAACGATCTTCAGTATGGCCACTCCTTATTTTTTAATAAGCACCTGTGCGTGTAACTACAACATAAATTGTCTTCAACAAAATTTGGACATCCAACCAAAAGGAATAATGATCAACGTATTCAATGTCATATGATATTTTTTGTCCATGTGAAATATTCGACCTACCATTAATTTGAGCGAGGCCTGTTAATCCTGGCTTTACCTCCAAACGCCGAGCCTGTAAGGAATTATATGCATTCGTGATCGTTGGTACCTCAGGACGTGGACCTACAATGCTCATATCACCCTTTAACACATTTAAAAGTTGTGGAATTTCATCAATACTGAGTTTTCGAAGAATAGCGCCCACTTTTGTGATGCGTGTATCTTGCTCTGTTTTAAAATAATAATCATCAGGGATTCCATCAGCACAAATAGTCGGCATATTGACTGGAACTGCCTGAATACACATTGTTCGTAGCTTCCAAATCACAAAGCGGTGATGATCGAGGCCAGTTCGGATTTGTTTAAAAAAAATGGGGCGACCTGTCGTTATGAGTAAAATGAGGAATATAGCTAGCATTAGAGGTATCGTTATAAAAAGCAAAAATAATGCCCCAATAATATCAAATATTCTTTTGCCGTACTGACCATAGAATGTGAGATTCTGAGCTGTCTGAACGTGCAATACATCATCCTTTGCATTTTTTTAGCACTTAACTCTATATATTCATTTTGAACATTTCTAGAACTCTTTTAGAAAAAGTGCTTATTTTATGAAAAAAAGAGTTATATCAGCGTTACTTGCTGAATAACTCTTGCTGTCTTATTATATGCTTGCTTCAAAAATTTGAACATCACATTCAATCACAACATTACCTTTTAATGCTTTACTGATCATACATGTTTGTTCTGCCTTATGTGTTAAGCGTAGAAGTCTTTTTTCAAGATGTTCTGTTAGCTCTTGCACAATAATAGTCGGTTTATGCACAATTTTTTCATACGTAAAAATGCCATTTTCTACACTAACAAATCCGTGTGCCTGCATGGATAATTCCAGCACAGCTATTTCTGACCTTTCGAATAAAGCAGCTAGTGTAATTAAATAACAGGTTGCAGCTGCCCCTAACAGCATTTCATCTGGATTTGTACCAATGCCAGGTCCATTCATTTCCCGAGGAATAGAAATTTGTGTTTGCAAATTACTAGCTTTGATATTTCCTGTACCGTTTCTTCCTTCTGACCAAGTTAAGTCCATTGTAAATTTATGCTGAACCATTCTAGATCCTCCTTTATTTGTGAAGCGAAGAAAAATGCCCGCTTACAAACGTAAGACGAGCATTCCTTTTATTCAACTGTTACTGTATTTTTTTCTGTGTCAATATGACGACCTTTCTTAGTCACGGTTTGGTACTCTGCAAGACGAGCGGTCGTACGCCAATAGTGATAGACAAGTCGATCAATCCACAGCAAAGTCTCCACTTTCGATACGGCTGTCTCTAACTCTACCACATTTTCAACAGTATGCTCAAAATATGCGTTTCGTTTATCACGACGCACCGCAGCCATTTCAGAGGAAGTAACCTCAAGCAAGTTAGCAATCTCAGGTAGACGTTCATCCTCATCAATGATTAGTAGTACTTTTTCCAATACCTCTAACCACTTTTGGGTTAATGTCTCCTGTAATTGAAAGGCATTTGGATGTTGCTCACGTAATGCCTTTGACAAACGATATAAGTGGTCTAAAGCATGTAAAAGGGCAATATGCTTATACCGTTCTTTTTGAGAGGAAGATTGGATAGCATCCATAAATAAACGTGTTTTTTCGATTGCCTCATCTATTTGAGCCAATCTACTGTCTGTTTCAGCTGTGCGTTTTTTTCCTTGAATAAGAGAAACGAGTACTTTAGTCATTTCCTTAGTAATATCTTGTAATGTATTAAAGGATACCTCTACAGCAACCCCAGGTAGTTTGGCAACACTACTATCTAAATTACGAGTTAAATAACTTCCTTTTTCAGGTATCATTTTTTCAATGGCCTTTGCAAAAGGACGAACAAATGGCACAAAGAGTATCGCGCCAATCACACTAAATAATGTATGGAAAACAGCAATGCCCAGTGTTTCATCAAAGCTACCATTGATGGATTTCGTGACGAACTCTGTAAGTGCAAACATAAACCTTGCACCGAATGTCACTAGTATAGCAGTGACTACATTGAACATTACATGTGTCACAGCTGTTCGTTTTGCAGCTGTTGATGCACCAATCGCAGCAAATAACGCTGTAGCTGTCGTCCCGATATTTTGACCAATGACTAAATAAGCAGCCTGTTCAAAATCAATGGCACCTGCATATAAAGCTGTTAAAGTGGCTGCTATTGCAGCACTAGAAGCCTGCATAATAACCGTCATGATAAGACCCAAAACAATTAAAATTAGCTTGCCACTAATAGAATTTGCACTAAATGCATCGAATGGAATTTTATCTTGTACCGCAGCCATTCCTCCCTGAAGAACATCAATGCCTAAAAATAATAAGCCAAAACCAGTCACTAGCCCTCCAATTGCTTTGTAATCACGTGGTGCGAGCAATTGAACAAATACACCAAGCGCAATAAAAGGCAAGGACATTGTCTGCATATTGATCTTAAAGCCGATTAATGAAATAATCCAACCAGTACTCGTACTCCCGATATTGGCGCCAATAATAACGCCAATCGATTGGACAAATGTGAGAAGTCCAGCACTGACAAAACCTATCGTAATCAAGGTCGTGGCCGTGGAGGATTGTACAAGCATTGTCATAAATGTACCAGATAATACCGAGCTAATGGTCCCACCTGTAAAACGATTGAGCCATTTTTTCAAGGCATCTCCTGCCAATTCCTTTAAACCGTTTGTTAGCATCGTCATTCCAAGTAAAAATAAACCGATGCCCCCAAGCACATTGATCAACCTATCAACACTCCCTACTAAAATTGTATCTCTATTATGAAAGACTCCTTTTTAAAGGAGCTTTATTCCCCAAACATTCTTAATAGTACCATTATTAAATTTGAGAAAATAGGGATATTTCCCTGCATTGTACAAAATCAACCATTATTTTACGAAAAACAATGTGATAATTTTTATGGTAGAATAGAATAAATAATTCTTTAGGAGATTTTCAAAATGATTTTAACAAAGCAAGAAGCAATACAGGCACTTAAAAAGAACAAATTCATCGGTTTTACTATTACAACGGGTAATATTATTATGAAAAAGATTAATAAAACCGAGTATAATATTTTTGTTTTTGAAGAAGGAAGAGAAAAACCATTACGCTATGTAGGCTCTATCATGAACGTGATGGCGACAATGAGCGATAAAGCTTCTAAGAAAGATTTTGTGATTGTTGAACAACTACCAGCAGGAAACAGTGCTAAAGAAACTCAATCTTCTGAACAGGAAGCAACAACAGAGGAAAAAATAGCACCATATGAAGAAAAGCCTTTAGTTGAAGGACAGGAAGAAAGCCGTGCGATTGCTGGCTATGAGGGCTTATATGAAATGACGACAAGCGGTCGAATTATTACAGTAAGAGAAAACCGCCCATTGGCTCGCTGTAATGATGAATATGGCTTCCATATTGCGCGACTAACAAAGGACGGCAAAGCATCGAGCCATAATGTCTTTGAACTTTGGAAACAGACATTCCCAGAGCTGGAACACACTCTTTTCAAAGGTGCCTTAAAAGCCAAGTATGGTACAGGCTGCAAGCTAATTGATAAACCTGGTATTCATTTTTAATGAAACACCCTCAGCATATTTTGCTGAGGGTGTTGTTATTTAGATATGGTATATTTTTTGCCACTTGAAAATCTTTATTATATTGATTTTAGCTACTTTATGGAAGCCTGCCTGCATGAGCTTTCTTCGTCTGTATCTCTTATACCACGGGGCTATTGTACAGACTGCTCTCCCGTCCCGCTGCACATCTGCAACAATCTCCTCTAGTCGCAGGCTATCATATTCTTTTATAAACGACATATTGTCTGACAGCTCATAGGTATAGTTAACCGTTTCTTCCGCTACCGTTTTATCGTGTCGCTTATAGATGACATGATCGCTATCTGCAAAGAGTCGATAGCCCTTATAGAAATCTGTAACATTTGTCGCTCGATCCTTCATTGTCATGATGTCCTTCATTGATAATTCTTGAAATCTCACATTTCCGTTATTCTGTTGTTGCTCTGCAATATAAACGTCTAAAATATGAATGGCTAGCATTCGTTGGAACATTTTTGTAACCGCTCTTAGCCAATCTTTCATGCTTGCATGCTTCAGAAAATAACGTAGTTCTCCTAATCGGTCTCGCTTCAATTTTACTAGCTGATGATTATTCGTTAATAGCCCTTTTAGGCGATCACGTATGACCATCCATAATCGAATACTACGCTCTTTAACTCCTTTTGTACTCATCACAAATTTCCTAGTAAAATCAATATGTGTATACCATTCAAACTTATATGGCTCATAGCCACTTCCTAAGTCATAATAACGATAGCCAGCTTGATGTGCTTTTAGCATATTTTCTTTTTCAATGAGGCGTCCTGGACCAAATAGATTAAAATCTGGCTCATGGCCCATTGCCTGACAAAAATTGCGCTCTCTACAGCATAGGTCAATTGTAAAAGCAATCCACTGACCTTCAAATTGTAAGCTATCAACTTCTACGCGAAGCTCCTTGCTGTTGGTTTTAGCTAGTTGCTCATAAAATAGACGAGTTTGCTTTTCGGTAAAGCCACTTTTATCAATTTTCTTTTGCCATCTTCTCTGGAATAACGTAAACATGTCTTGTAGATGCTTGTGATTTACTTCCTGAAAGACGACATGACCAAGTGAATTTAATTTGTTTTCACGCCGTTTAAGGCTTTTGAATTTCTTGCGATGCCTCTTTAGAAATGTTTCCATAGGAATGGTTTGAAAATCAATATAAGATGTGACAGTTCGAAAAATCGAATGAGGCATCTGATATTCAATCGCATATTTTTCTAATTCTTGAGAGGTATTTTTACTTTCTAATAATCCATGTAACACGATTAAATAACGCTTATATTTTCGTGAAAACTCCTTCAAAAGAAACGTAATGGAAGGTTCTAACCACTCCTTGTCAGCGATCACTTCCATATAGGTCGCAAAACCTTGTCCTAAAAAGCTGAAATAATGGATTGTACCAAAACGTACAGAATGCACTAACGGAAAAAAGGCAACTGCTCTACCTTGATGTTCCACTATGTAAATCTTGACATTGTCATGAATCCCGAGCGTTGTCCACCAAGTTGAAATCCATTCGTACTCAATAAAAGGGTTATTATTATACTCTCTTTCCAGAATCTCTGACCAAGTGCTCCGATAGGGCTCTAACTCTTCGATAGTCGTGATGAGTTTATAAGCTAGCAATGAACTAAATCGCTCCTTTTCACATGATCATCGCCATACATTTAGTAGCCACTATATTCCTAGCAAGAAAGTATTAGAACATTACACCAACGTAAAAACCCCTCCTTATTAGAAAGGAAGGGCTTCGTTTCATTTACACGTTTACAAGTGATGCCTCATCTTTTGTCACTGCATTGGCCATATGTGCTGTCGCCACAAAGCTTAGTGTCATCCCAGGCCCAATGGTTGCGCCTGGGCCAGGATACGTTTCCCCCATGATAGATGCTGAACAATTGCCAGAAGCGTACAACCCTTCAATGGGTTCGCCATTCTCCTTTATTACACGAGCATATTTGTCCACTACGAGGCCACCTTTTGTGCCGATGTCTCCAGGATAAAGACGCAATGCATAGAATGGTGCTTTCTTGATTTCTGCTAAATTTGGGTTTGGTAGTGTCGGGTCCCCGTAGTAATTATCATAGGCACTATCTCCTCGATAAAAATCATCATCGTGTCCGTGCCGCGCAAAGTCATTAAAACGATTCACCGTTGCTACTAGGCTCTCCGCTGGCACATCCATTTGTTTGGCAAGCTCTTCAATCGTATCCGCACTTTTGGCAACTCCATGCTCAAACCAACTTTTCGGGAATGCCTGTCCTGGGAACAATCCTGTAAAAATATAGCGACTTTTGGCTGAGGCATCAATTAATATCCAAGAAGGAATAGCCTGCTTTGTGACCTCTTGATGCTTATACATCGTATCCACGAATTCATGGTATGGAGCTGCTTCATTGACAAATCGGTGCCCTGCACTATCCACTACAATCATATTGGGCACGCCACGATCTGCCACAAGAAAGAATGGATGTCCTTGTGGATCAATAACAGAAGGTGCTCCCCATACTTTGTCCATTAAATCCAACGTTGCACCAATTTTTACGCTAGGTTCAAGGATGTCACCTGTTTGACCTTCTGGAGAAGAAGTCCATGCAGCATTCGTAGGACTTGGTAAATACTTTTCCCGAAGTGTCTGATTATGTGAGAAGCCACCTGATGACAGAACAACACCTTTCTTTGCCTCAATTTTAAGTTCTTGTCCATCTCGTTCCACAATAATTCCAATTACTCTTCCTTTGCCCATAATGAAATCTTTAAAGGCCGTAGATAGCCAAAGCTCACCATTTGCTTCTGCAAGGGAGAGGCGTAAACGTGCAATTAAAGCTTCTCCTAATGCTACTGGATCGCTCTTAGTCACTTTTGACTTGACTAAACGCGCCCCTAATTTCAGTGCAGTAGTTTTACCTTTTAGCGTCCGTGTCATCATATTCACTTTATGAAACTCGTAGCTATTCATCGTGAAGCCTTTTGTTGATAGAGATGCACGACGCATAGAATTTGCTAAAGAGCCCATTTTTGTTAAATCGAAAATAAGTGGTTCAATGGAGCGTCCCTGTGACAAGCCACCTGGTTTTTCTGGATAATAATCCGAGTAGCCTTTTGCATATTGGAAGCGCATATGCTTTGTTTTATTGTATAAAAAACGTAACATTTCAGGCCCTCTCGTAATATAAGCTTCCTTTAGCTCTTCTGGCACACGATCACCGATTGTTGAATCAAGATATTGGCGTGCAAGTTCATGTGTATCTGGGACACCTGCACCTTTAATGATATGATTATTAGGAACCCATAAGGCACCGCCTGAAATAGCAGAAGCACCACCATAGCGATCTGTTTTTTCTATCACTAATGATTTCATTCCTTGTAACTTTGCTGTTAAACCTGCTGTCAATCCCGCTGCACCAGAGCCTACTACTACTACATCATAACTTGCATCCCATTTCATTCAACCATTCCTCCCTATATGAGCATAATCGATGAATCTGTCCTTTCTATTAAAAAGTATAGAATTAAACCAATATTCAGTCAATTTAAACCATTCCCTATTTTTCCACAAAAAAAGGCGCATACTTACTCTCCATTTAAGGTTTTAGAATCACCTTTATACAGTTATCTTCCCGTCCACCAAATATTTCATAGGCCTTATTTGCTTCTTCTAATGGCAATTGATGTGTAATGATTTCTGTCGATCCCATTATTACAATCTCTACACGATACATTAAATGGCAAGATGGCACTGTCTCCCTTTTTCACTTTTGTCACAGCTACTCCTACCTATTACATAATCCTTATGTGGGGGAATATCCTTGGTAAATGTGCAAATCGGACTTACAAATAGCAGTAGAAGTAATTTTCACAATAATATCGTCCTTCTTTTTAATAGTTGGGGCCTCTATATCTTTAATTCCCTGATATGTTACAGCTTTCACGACAAAACTCCCTTTGCATGTATCATCACAAAAAGCATAGATTTTCGACTCTATTCTTTCCTTCGCTAACCTGCAGTATGCACATCTTTATCATTATCGTTTTTATGCAGGCAAATCAATGTCAAGCATATTCATTTCTACTTAGCATATAGTTTGATAAAGACATTAAGTTGATGATAGGGCGGAGGAATTTTACAGGTGAGTGCAATGATACTTGGCGGTTTTCTATTTTTCAGTGTGAGCATTGGGGGCGCGATTGCCTGGATTTTCTCTAAGCTATTTCAGCATACAACACAGGGATTATCATTATTGTGCGGAGGTTTTTTAGTAGGCCTGCTTGTGCTAGATATCATCCCCTCTTCCTTTCAAATCTATCAATCATTTGGGATTATATTAGGTATTTTTATTGGTTATTTTATCTTTCAACTACTAGATACCTTATTTCATGCTTCTCATACACAAAATCCCTCTGTCTCTCTATTAACACTAGCTATGATTATCCATACAATCCCTATTAGTCTCACTGTTGGAAATTTACTTGGAAATGCTGCATTAAGTATTTCTCTCACAGCCTCCATTATTCTTCACCATGTTCCAGAGGGATTTGCACTATCTACTGCGCTCATCTCTCAAGGGGAAAGGCTTTGGAGACTTTTCATTTATTTCTTTATCTTCTCCATTTTCTTTAGTATTTTCATCTGGTTTGGTCAGTATTGGGCTTTACCAGACAAAGTACAAGGGATCTTAATGGGCATTTCGATAGGATTGATTGCTACAGCTAGTATTTCTGAATTCATTTTGCATCAGCTACAGAAAGTCTCAATTAAAGCATTTTTTATGTATCTATTTCTAGGTTATTTCCTAAGCTATATGTTCCATATACTTGTTGAATAACAAAGGGATGTCTCCGCACAAGAGACATCCCTTTCCTTTTTTATTCTTCTTCACTAACTAGCATTAAAGTAAGCGTTAAAATTTTAGAAACCTCTGCCCGAGTAAGATTACCTTTTGGATTAAATTTACCATTCGTACCATTTAAAATACCTAGATGTTGCAATAGACCAATAGCCTCTACTGTTTCTTGACGCATTTGATTTTTATCTGTGAATGAATTGTTTTTGCTCACTTGCGCAACATCCACTTCCATACCTTCTAAATACCTAGCAGTAATATAGGCCATTTCCTCTCGCGTAACGGGCTTTTTCGGCTCAAATTTTTCACCATTGAAAATATCGATTAAGCCATACTCTTCAAGAATCGCTACTTCCTTAGCACCCCAGAAACCATTAAGATCAGTATAAGATGCAGGACCCTCATAATCTTCATTCACATTTAAGCCAGATGCACGGAAAATAATAGCCGCAAGTTCTCCACGCGTCACTTGTCCATTTGGATTAAACGTAGTAGCTGTTGTCCCATTAATGATATCTGTTTGATATAGTAACTGAATATAGCTTTCAGCCCAATGACCAATACCATCCTTGAAATATCCACCTGCTTTTAACTCAACGTCGGCACGGGCAAATACCTGTACCATATCATTTAAATCTTCTGCACTAACTGCTTCCCATTTGCCAGCTGTATATACTTCACTCTTATAGCCATTACTAGTTTGTGTAATTTTTATTTGAATTGCCTGCCCAAATAACTTCTTCAGTTCTTCATAGTTTTCCTTAAACTCTTTTTCTCCCTCTGGATAGAGGTTTGTACCATCTTTGTACGATTGAAGAATCGCCTCTAATGAAATTTTTACTGTAATACTATTTTTTGTTGTAACAATCGTGACTTCATTATTTTCAAAGCCAATTTTAGATAACAAAAGCATTTTATAAATATCTTGATAGGACATGGCTTGTAACTGATTAGTGGCTGCAACATTCTGCTTTGGATGAATTATATTTGCCACATTTACTACATCCTGTGCATACGCCTGTCCACCAAACCCTCCTGTAAAACATGCAATACTCAGTGCACCAGCTAACATTATTTTCTTCACTGTTTTTCCCCCTTCGATTCATAGATTCAGTGTACTAAAACAACGGTTTGTAAATCTATAAAAATATGGGAATTGTACAATAATTATATAAAAGTCCTATTTTAATATGTTATAATTTCCCTATTTCTATTTTTGAATGGTGAAGAATCCAATAAAGAAACAGATTAAATTTTTATAGAGTAATTCCCTCATTTATAACAAAATATGTAAATATACATCATACAAATGTTCTCACATTGTATGATTAGTTCTAAAATATTTTTTTGTCTTTATATTAATAGGTGCTTAGAATGCTTACCGTTCCTTAAATAAGATCTACCCATCTAATTCAATTTAATGATCGTGTATGCAGTTGGGTATCAAATTAATCAGCTGGCTATTAGGTTCTACCCTATTGGTGATTATATGTATTCATGCATTAATCGGTTCACTGAAAAAAGTGAACACTTTATCTGAATTGATTCCGAATGCTTACCTATTGATATATTGTCCTTCATAAGCTAGTAGCTGGCTATTCCATGTCATGGCCTAACCTCATAATATTACATGCAATGAGATTTCCTAATGGTAATGGTTGTTACTATGTGGATTTACTGTTAAAACACCGCCATTTATTTGGCGGTATTTTAACTACTTGGCACGTCGTTGTTGAATGGTAATAAAAAGACCTAGTAAGTGATCAGTTGTCATCACACCGTTCCTTAAATCTTTTAAATGTGATTCTTGAATAACCCCTTCTTTGATTGCTTGTGCTATAAAGCTCTCCGTTGCTGTACGTATTGCTGTTGAATGTGGGTTCCATGCTTGAGGCAATTTTGTCTCCTCCTTCCTTTCTTCAATAATTAATTGGACTTTCTTTGTACTGCTACTAGGTATAATGACTTGTCCCTCAAATTTATAATTAGCTGGCATTTTCCAAGATATTGGTACCTCGAAATGAGGTCGATCTATACTACCTGTCCAATCTCCACCCCATATAATACTTAGCTTACGAGCAATAACTCCTACTCGTTTTAAAGTAGCTTCATCATACAAAGATTGTGGTGGACCAATTGCAATATCCCAAGCAAGTCGTGATGTATGATTACTATTTAATGTCCAAGTTACAATTTGTCCTGGTCTAGTTCGACCTTGTGCATATAGGTAATTTTGTCTTTCCTGAGAACGATATGTTTCAGTAATAAAAATATTTTTAATCCCTTCTTTATAGCATTCTTGAAATAATAATCGACATGCTATTTGTGCTACTGATAGCAACTGATCTAAATCTCTACAAGCCTTTGTAATATTTATGCTCATTTGCTGTCCTCCTCTCCAGCATGATCTTTTACAATTGCTAAAATATTTTTGATGAAATTTGGTGTTGGCAACCCCATCTTTGTTCCATTTTCCGTAATTGAAATAAATTCAAGGACGCAAAAGGCAATAGCTGCTCCGTCACCTGCATACTCAATCCCTGGAATCACAAAAGCTAATAAGTAAATAGAGCCTACCAACATCAAATAATAGATTTTTCGAATGATACCATTAACACCAATCCGACTATTTAAATTATGATTGACTATCCCTGATAGTATCCCAGTAATATAATCTATAGCCATAAATCCGATCAAAACAGTTACTGCGATTCCTAAACCATTTACTGAATATGAGATAAGAGTTCCAATAAAGCCACCCCATGTTGCTATCCATTTTTCCACTACACCACTTCCTTTTTGTAGAAAAAGCCTTCCATACACAAAAGTATGGAAGGCCTTAAGATAAGTACTAAAATAGTTATTCATATCAGTTATTTTCTTATCTCTCCACTTATTTGAGTAAACTCTTGCTTAATTTTTTGTATAAGTGTAGGTCTGTTGTTTCCAAAAGTTGCTTCAATGCTAAATCCTGAGGTCTCATAAATCTCTTTTATATCTGTTATTTGTGCATCCATTGAAATATTCCATTCAGAATTTTGAATTGTTATAACATCCCCTAAGTCATAATCCTTTTGATATTTAAATGGACTATTAGTTAGTATTTGTCCCTCCAAATACTCTTCTTGCATGAATTCTTTTAACTGTTGCTTTCCACGAGCAACTAAAGCTTCAGAAATTTTCTCATGTGATATTAATTGCTGATTATCATCAACTTCTGCAATATCTCTGGCATCAATAAAAACTTCATGACGTTTTGTTGATGAATAGTCACCTACCTCGATAATTCGCCTATCCACACCTTCACCTTGTCCAGCAACTATTGCTAGATTTTTGTAATTTAATTCACTTTCTGTGTAATGCAATGATTTTAAACTTTCAAATTGAGGTGAAAAAATGACCGGTGGATTTATTGATTGCCCTACTGTTAAATTCCTACCTTCCATCACATCGAATATCCATTTTTTATCTTTTAAATCTAGTATTATATCCCAACCTAACTTACTCGATAGAGAAAGAATGCTTATCTCTTCTGCTAAATTTTTAAATCTAGTTGAATAACTTAAATACACACCCCGTTGCTGATCCGTTTTTATGAACAAATGGGGTATTTTTCTTTTACTATTAGATGGATTCACAAGGTTTTGAGACACATAATGTTTCATTACAGTTTCAGCTGTACCTGTCTTACTATCATATGCATTATTTGTAGGTGGAATGGTAATACGCTGAGCAACAATCGATTTTAGAGAGTAACCTTTAATTAACCAGTTCTCTGTAATTTTACCACTTGCATCTAACTCAATTTCACGATGTTTAATAATAAAAACCTTATTCAAATCTGTTCCGATGAGAATAAGGTTATCTTTTAATAAAGTGTTAGCGTATTTTATATGGCGATTTATTCGCAATTCTATTGTTCCTACATCATACCATGAACGATTGAAAAACATGGATTCGTAGTTATCAATTTCAGCTAGGATGTCCATGTTTAGGGATAATATTCGAATGCTCTTTTTTATAGTTACTCACCTCTACTTCTTATACAAAAATATACAATAGTGTTACTCTAAAAATTATTTTGCTAAAATTTTTTTGCTTTTGCAAGCATTAATTCTAAATCTAATATACGTTGTTGATCTTGTTCTCTCTCATCTTTTAATCTTTTAAATGTTCGATTGGCTTTTCAAATAAATCTGGTTTTGATAGGCAAATTCAATTTTTGGGGTTTGGGGGATTTACTCTAAACTCACCAAAAGATAAATCTATATGTTCTATTTCATTAAAAACATATGATCATATCCAGCATATTCTCCTGTATCCAATATAAGCGTACCATTTGATACTGAATACTATATTCTTCAACCTAACTGTTTAAAACTCATTATTAAAACCCCCAAGCTATAGCTTCTAATGAAATTGTTTGTCCACTTGTTATCCCAGAGTAGTTTGCATTAACAGTAATAGAACCGTTTAATGTGGTTCCAGAAATCGAACTTCCATTGCTAACGTATAGCCAATTTTGATTGTTATATCCCATCCCACCTAATTGTAGTGTCCCACTTTTTACTCCGTCTACCAAAACTCCGATTCCACTAAGAGTATAAGGTCCGAAATATATGGAATTAATAACGATTATATATGCCTTTATTGTAAAGCCTGCGTTTAGTGTTATAGTAAATGTTTGCATAGTGGGGTTGCCAGATGACACAGTTCTATTTGCTGAAGTATACGCAATTTTAGTTTCAGAAGTTCCCGCTATACCAAAAAGATTAACACCTTTTTTTATGTTGCTCGCAATCAAGTTCGCATCTCCTAAAACGTTAAAAGCGTTATAGTAACCTGCAGCCATGCTTTGATTGAAAGTACCAGGTATAATAGTTCCTTTTGAACCATGATTAATCATAGACCCTGTAACTTCACCATTATCATTGGTAAATGTTTTTCCTGCTAGTACATCTGTTGAGGTTGCAGTTCCTCCCCCCCCTTCACCCTGTAATATAAAAGCCGTCCCATTATATCTTAATGTGTAAACACTATTTGTTCTTAGATTACCACCTGAAAGAAGGCTCCCATTTGCTTTTATTATATTTTTGGCACCTAATCCGTTAACATTTATAGTTGATGCCCCTGTATTTTGAATGTTAATCTTTACAGACATCGCCATACCTTCTGTGTATTGATTAACGTTAGGAATTAGTACTGTATAGGTATTTGTTAAGCCACTTGTAATGGCATAAGGTATATGCAACGTACCATCATTAATATGCATATTCAAAGCATTGTCATTAAAGCTTGGTAAAATGTTAGACCCTGCCCATGGACAAAGTGTATCTCTACCACGCTCATCCGTCACATCACTAGCATTTATATAAGTTTGCCCACCTATCACTTTAACTTGTGCTAATGAAATCTCGTAAAAATTGGCCGTTTGGGTTAATGCTGGTGCAACTGGTTTTGCGGAAGCTACTCCCTTTTTAATAAACGCTTTTACATATCTTGCCTCTGTACTTAAATCCATTCTAATAACTATTCTGTCGATACGACTATTACCGAGTGATTCTGTATCATGAAGTAATTCTTTTAAACTATCATTTTCATAATAGCGTCCTAATATAAATGCCACCCCTGTGTCAATGGTTGTCATCATATTAGATCCATTTGCTGCAACATGTAATTGATTACCAGCTGCCTTTAGAATGCCTGTATTTATTAATGTTTTAAAATAATCGGTAAATTCTTGTGCGCTGTATTCCCTATCGTAAGTACCATCTTCTCTTTGTACTGGATCAAAAAATTTATATTTTTCAGCCATTTCATCACATCCTTATACACTTAAATATCTTTGTTTAAACTTTACGTAAACCTCTGGATTTCCACTATCCGTTATAAAAGCAACCCTATTTTCACCAACATTTAAATGAAAGAAGGTAGATTGTAAATCAATATAGTGAAATGCATTTTCTTTAACTCCATTGGGACTCTCTATTTCAACTTGTTTATTCCCAAATGATGTATCAAGAAAAAGTTTGTAACCTGTAGGTATTTCTCGATTTACACGAATAAATTCACCTGTTGTTATATTGGTGATTTGGGGATTTTCAACAGGTCCTCTGAACTCAACTACGATTGGTGTCGGCACATCACCATTATTAATTAGCACTTTCGAGTCACCTCTTGTTGCAAAACGTACTGGGAAATAAAAAGGAAATCTAAAGTTGCTAACAAAGTCTTCCAATTTATAACTTTCAGTAGAAAATTCCTGCCAAAAAGGTGACGGGCACAGAAAATTAATAATAGTACGTTGGAATCTTATTCCATTATTCTCTCTCCCAACACCAAAAACGGGTACATTTTCAACTACAGCTTGAATTTCGCGTTTTGTATTTCCTTTAATGTAAGTGAGCTTTCCAAGACCAAATTTAGGGTTGCATACAGAAACAAGTAACTGCCGTTGTTTTATCATAGATAAATTATTTTCTGCTAATATTGACACATTTAAAGCTACTGAACGCTGTTGTAGGTAGCTGTCTATATAAGTACTACCGTCTTGAAAAGGTGCTGATTGTGTTTGAATATCAGCACTAACATCAGCTTTCCCCTCTATGGACTGTAACAAGAAGGGCTTCTGGTTGGAGAATTTAATAGATTGCCCCCGAGCATTTGTAAAAATAACTTCTTCAATCATCAAATCATCCCCCATTCCATTGCTAATTGACGTTGTACTTGTTTATTTTTTCGAGCAATTTCCGAAGGAGAAGGGTGACTATCGTATATATAAATATTTGTATCTCCACTCGTATAAGAGCGAGATCTATCAATCGACGTTGCGTGGGAAGAACTTATCCCTTGCTGACCATCCATATTGAATGCTAAACGCTGTGCTGCATTTGCAACCCTACCTGCCATGTCATCAATTCCTAAAATTAACCCTTGGCCTATATGACTACCAAAATTACTCATAATGGGTGAAGGACTATGAATATCAAGGTTTTTTCGAACTGTATTTTCAACACTATCTGTTAAGTCATTCATTACTCCTTTTAGATTATTTTTTCTCTCGGCCATACCAATTTCCCAGCCTTCAATTGTATTTCTTCCAATAGCCATAAATACTCGCGAAGGAGATTTAATACCTAGGATTTCCATTGCCCAGTTTGGAATAAGTCCTGCTAATTCTTCAATTTTCCTACGGACATTACCGAACATATCACCTATTCCAGAAATCAAACCTAAGACAATGTTTTTACCTATACTTGAGAGCTCAATATTTTTCAAAAATGACTGTGCCTCATTCCACTTTGTTTCGATTTTATTTTTGACGTCGTTCATTTTGTCTTCGACTGTGGATTTCATCTCTTCTATTTTCCTACCAGGCCAAGCCTTTATCTCTTCCCATATCCGAATAGTGTCTGCTTTCATTTCTTCCCATTTATTTGAAGCACCTACTTTAATATCATCCCATTTTTTTGAAGCATTATTTTTAAAAACTTCCCACTTAGAAAGTACTTCTCCAGTTTCCCAATTTACTTTATTCACATGTTCTTCAGCTTGGAGTTTTGCTTCATTAACAACCTTCTGATGCATAGACTCGGCATTTTTAATGGTTTCATCTCGTTTACGACCAGCTTCATCAATTACAGCTTGGGCCTCTTCTGCAGACATCGCACCTGTTTCATCTCGTTGTCTAACTGCCCACTTGTATGTTTCGTTGTATTGATCCTCAGCATCTCGAATAACATCTTCTTTTTGTTTCAAGGAGTTTTGGACAACTTCAGCAGCTTGTTCTGCTGAAATTTTTGAGGCTTCATTTTTCAAGCTTTCTAAAATAATCTTTTGCTCTACTTCACTATCTGAAAGATGCTTTATTGCATTCTCCTTCATCGTTTGTTGAATCAGATTAATTTCCTGTTGTTCTGCTTCAGTTATGGTTCTATTATTAGCAGCAGCATTTTGATAAATTTCTGTAATTCGAGCCTTTCCATCTGTAATAGCTTGTTGTTGCTCTGTTTGACTTTGTGCTACTCGAGCTAAAATATTTGCTTCCTGTTCTTCAGTTAGAGCATTACTTGAAGCAAAATGGTTCTGCATGGTCTCTAGTTCTTGAGCATGATCAGCTTGCATTTCGGCTAACACTTGATCACCCATCTCACTATAAATGGTTATCATATTTGTTGCCATTTCTTGTGTGACTGCTTGACCAGACCACGCTAGTTGATTAAGTGCCACTGTCGCTTGATCTGATAACTCCAAAAAGCTTCCTACTGACTCGGCAGTGGCTTCAGATACTTTATCTTTCCAATCTTCTACTTGGATAGATGATTCATTAAGATTCTTAGTTACTGCATATGCTGCGATTCCTAAACCTGCAAACGCAGCAACAGCTATGCCTACAGGATTCATTATTAATGCTAATGTAGCACCTAACGCCGTTGTAGCCCCACCTGCTGCTCCAATTGCCATTGAAAACCCACCGATTGCAGTCACGATTGATCCAATACTTGAAATTAATGTTCCCCCAACTACTAATAAAGGGCCAATAGCGGCTGCTAAACCACCAATAATAACAATTGTATTTTGTGTTTCAGAAGATAAACTGCTGAACTTCTCGATCCAGGGCACAAAAATATCAAGAACTTTTTGTACAAGGGGAATTAATACATTTCCGATGCTTATACCTACATCTACAAGCTGATTTTTCATTATAGCCATTTGAGACTCTGTCGTTTGATAACGCTCGGCTGCTTTATCAGATAATGCCGTATTTTCCTTCCAGGCATCAGTAGAAGAATTAACAGCTGATGTAAGTAAATCCGAAGCACCAGCCATACTCAAAAGTACATCAGTTTCATCACCATTAACCCCTAAATCAGCAAGCACATCTTTTAAGTTAGCTCCACCTTCAGATGATTCTGCTAACCCTTTAACCAATGCATCTAAAGCAGAGGCCGCGTCTGTTTCAAATGCCTTTTTAAAATCGGCACTAGTCATGTTAGCTACCTGAGCAAAACCAGATAAGCTTTCACCGCCATCTCCTACAGCTTTTTGAATCTTTTGCAAAACTGAAGTCATAGCCGCTCCACCAGTTTCAGCGTTAATCCCTAGGCTCGACATAGTAGCAGCTAGTCCCATTATTTGAGATTCGGTTAAACCAATTTTAGAAGCTTGCTCAGCAAATCCCATTCCCATCTTCATAATGTCAGATGCAGCAACACCCATAGTAGTACTCAAATCAACAATAGAGGAACCTAATCGATCAAAGTCTCCTTGCCCCATTCCTACAATATTTGCAAACTCAGCGAACTCTTTTGCTGCCTGTTCACGTGTCATCCCCGTTGAATTGCCCATATCAATAACAGCACGGGAGAATGAAATAAGATGCTCTTCTGCGATTCCTAGCTGCCCAGCAGATTCAACAACTCCAGCAATTTCAGTAGCACTTACTGGAAGCTCCTTAGCCATACTACGGATTCCACTTTCAAGCTTCTTAAAATTTTCCTCACTAGTGTTCACAGTTTGACGTACACCGGCAAAAGCACTTTCAAAATCTACAGCAGCATTAAGGGCATACACACCAAAAGCTTTGATAGGAGCTGTAATAGTAGACATACTTTCCCCAACAGTCTTTAACTTTCCACCAAGCTCCTGAAATTTATTCCATTTTGATGATTGCTCACTTAATTGCTGATCGACTTCTGTTAGCTGAGTATTTAAACGATTGTATTCAACAAGAGCTTCATTCACAGCAATTGCCTGTTTTTCTATTTCCTCGGTATTTGCTGAACCTGAGGCTATTAATTCATCATACTTTCTACGTTGCTCCGTAAAATTTAGATTTGCAGCTTCAACTGATCGCCTAAGAATATTTTGTTTATTTGCTAAACCTTCCACCGAACTTTCATATTCATTACCTAGTGCTTGTAATGCCCTTAATTCAGCTCCCATTGCTGTCAAATTACGAGTTAATTGTTCTATAGAGCCATTAAAATTCGATGTATTTAAATTAAGCTCAACAGCACTGATTTCTGCCATATTTCATCACCGCCTTTGTTTCATCACAACCAGGAAATTTCATCAGCTGTGACTTCCTCTATTTCATCATCATCAACTAACAATTCAAACCAAAAATGAATATCCATTTCGTCAATCTCATGTAGTTTATAACCCTCTTTTATCAATTTTCTATAAAATAATTTAATATGTTGATAAGGAGTTATTTCACTTACTTTCCCTCTTCATCATTTACGATGGTTTTTGTTTCTAGTCCTCCAATGTTTAGAACACTATTAAAAACTCGCATAATTTCATCTTGCAATCTTCCTGCCTCTAACCCATCCCAAACATCATCCATTGTGAATTGGTTCTCAAAAACATTGACAACAAAGGCAATCATTTCATCAAAAGTTTCAACAGAAATTTCATTCCCTTCTTGTCTCATTTTCTCATTCATTTTTAGCGCATTGCGAAACACTCGGGCTTTCACAAAGTCATTTGAAAATTGTTTTTCTTGACCATCAATTTTTAAAGTAATTTGCATTTTATTATTCATCCTTTCTAGTAACTTTCTATATTAGGGAAGAGAGGCTTGGGACTAAAGTGTTTTAACCTACAAAATTACCGAACTATCCTTTGAAACGCTCACGAAGTGTTTCGAATAGTTCGGTTTTTAATTACTATTTTTTGTTAATCTAGAGATTATTCAGCTTTATGAAGGTCTCAATTAGTTATGTCCTAGCCTATTCATTTAAGGAGTTACAACAGTTTCACTTGGTTTTGCGACAGAGTCAAAGAATGATTCAGCTGTCACCGTTACCCCTGCATCTCGTGTATCTACTGTATGTTTAATTACGCCATCGATTAATGGTAATGCTTCACCACCGAATGGATATACTTTGTAACCTGTTTCACCTTTCTTACGAGTCGAATTTGTTTCTTCACCTAATTTCAATTTCGCTTTTAATAGCCAAACAAGCTTAGTACCCGATTCAAAACCAATTGCAATTGGATTAGGTGTATCATTTGCATTTGTAATGATACCACCTTCTGCTGACTTCTTATGCCCATACCAATCTACTAGGACGTCAGTTGGTAAATCAGCTGTTTCCCCTGCAATTGTAATAGAATCCAATTGTGCTTCCTGATCTACTACACGGTCTCCTGCATCTAAATGTGCTTCTGAAAAGTTAGGTGTAAGTGTCATGGAAATAGGCATTGTTAATGTTTTAACTTCACCCCATGTTTCTGTTTGTTCATTTGTCATTAGTGCATAATGAATTCGTTTTAAGCTCAGTTTTTGTGGTTTTTCATTTAAAATTGTCATTTACATGACCTCCATATTTTTATTATTATTCTTCACACAAGACGAATTGAAGTACCCTGTTATTATGAGATTCGCCTACAATATAAGGCTCATCATATTCTAGAATCCGTTCAAATCCTGCATTTCCCATCAAATGTTTGATACTCTCTGCTAGCTGGTGATAGTTCAGGTTGGACCATACATTAACTTGGACAATCCGTTCAGTTTCAATTTCGTTTCCACCAGCTACAAAGATAGGCTTTGCACTTATTTCTAAAAAAGTGATGAATTGATTTGGTTTTTCGGATTCTTTAGGAAATCCATTAAAGATGATAGGCAAACCTAATGGCTCTAAAATAATAGGAATATGATTCATTAAATCCCTCATATTTATTTCTCCTAACTCTTTGAAATATGATAAAACTCAGTCCATGCTAGATTTTGAACATATTCCCCTTAAGTGAATGAAATATTGAACTCCTAAAATAAAGAATCATTTCAACTACAGTCATTCTGCAATTGTGGATTTTTTTCAAGCTAAAAACGCCTACTGACAATAACTCAGTAGACGTTTTCATTCGTTCTCTCTTAATCACTATTTTTCACCTCCTTTCAAAATATTTATTTTTACTAGCTATCTTTCAACCATATTTTTAATATCCGTCATACTGTTAAAAATACTTTGTTTCAAAGCAGACTCTATTTTCTTTAACTTCCTATACTGAAAACCATTAACCCTTCTCATTTCAAGATATAGTTTCCTTAATTCTGCTTGAAGTTTTCGTACATTATCATCAGTGTAAAAACAAACATACTCCCGACCACAGTTAGGGCAAGTAAAATAGTTTTTTTCAATCGTATGGCTCAGCCTCACGTTCTTAAAAGACTGAACATAGAATTTATAACCACATGATTTATTGCATTTTGCATAAATTACTTCCATCCAATCATCCCCTTATTATGAGTATTTGAAAAGACCACTCAATTTTGAGTGGCCTTCACCTAACACAATTCATGTAAAGTTAAAATTTCATATAACAAACTTCTACATTAACATCATATAACGGAATTTCTATACCTTCTATTCAATCATCTGAGTGTCAGTAAAAGGAAAGATACTAAAAAAATCCTCTGCTAATATAGCACTTCAATTAACCGAATTTTTATATTACCATCATATTATGGATTATCAATCATTTCTATACAATCTAGTTGGTGTCAATTAAGTGAAAGCTTAAATTGAAGCAATAGAAAAGACCACCTTTAATAAAAAGTGGTCACCACATTGTTTATATATTAATAAGAAAAACTAAATCAATTTGTTAGTTTAATTTCATGTGCAAATTTAATCATCTTTGCAATTTCTGCATGCTTTTTGTAAATATAACTAGCACTATAATTTAATACCTCAGCTATTTCTTCTAATGTCATTCCATCCACATATTTTAATTTTAATATTTTATGATTCAACCCACTAAATTTTCCAATAAGATCCAAGATTTTTTTTTGTTCCACAAGTTTAACTTGCAACTCTCGTTCAATTCTTTCAATTCGCTCTTCTAGTTTTGCTCCATCCGATTCAGCAGTGAGTTTTACCCTAGCCAAATCTCCAGTAACCCATCGTTTTAATTCTTTCTGTGATCGCTCAAGGTTATATTCCAAATAAGCAATTTCATCCTCAATTTGCTGATAATCTAGTAACCATTCGTACATATTTAACAACCACCCTTTTAGCTTTCTGAATTTTTACCTCTAATTTTCACATCTCCTAAAACACTTTTAAACGGTATTACACAGTAACAACTTATGTCTTCCCATTTCTTTTTTTACAATGATATTTATTAAAATTGCACATCTAACTCCCCCTATTACTTTTAATAATCTATTACCCATTTAACAAGTTATTTCCAATATAGTACCTTTAAACGGTACAGTCAAGAGGAAATACTTTTAAAAGGTATTAAAATATTTACAAAAATACTTTTTATCGGTATTATCATAATAAGGAGGTGATGAAATATGGATAACTCGGATAAATTAAAGAGGGTTTTCTCAAAAAACTTAAAACTTCAATTAGAGAAGAAGGGTTTAAATCAAACAGACATGGCAAGGGAACTA
This sequence comes from Lysinibacillus sp. G01H, assembly GCF_028872195.1. Lineage (NCBI taxonomy): Bacteria > Bacillati > Bacillota > Bacilli > Caryophanales > Bacillaceae > Lysinibacillus > Lysinibacillus sp. G01H. The sequence goes on from NZ_CP118397.1 coordinate 3,680,815, forward strand.
AATATACCTGAAACAACCGTATCTAATTGGATGAAAGCTAGTACATACCCTAGACATGATAAAATACAATTAATGGCAGACTATTTTAATATAAGACGTTCCGATTTAACAGAGGAGCAACCAACAAACTTAATAGAAGTACAACCTAACTTTGTAAAAATTCCAATTTTAGGTGTGATCGCTTGTGGAGAGCCAATCATTGCACAACAAAATGTAGAAGGGTATATGTATGAGTTTTCAGAATTACTGCCAACAGGTAATATTTTCGCTCTTGTGGCTAAAGGTGATTCAATGGAACCAACTATACCAAACGGCTCTAAAGTTCTTATAAGAGAGCAGAATGAAGTTGAATACGGTGAAATAGCTGCTGTACTTGTAAATGGTGATACTGAAGCGACTCTTAAACGCGTAAAAAAACAAGGTGACATGATTTTACTTATGCCAGATAACCCCAAACACGAACCTTATATAGTGGATGAGAATAATCCTGCAAAAATTATCGGAAAAGCTATTAGTTTTAAGGTTACATTATAATTTCGAATTCATTAAATATGAATAATTAACGAAAAAAGTAAAAATTTTTATAGACTAAGCTTGTCACTCAATTGGGTGACAATTTTTTATGGACTTATTTTTAATGTAAATTCGCACATACTTCAATAAGAGAGTTTTAACTTGCTATCACATTTTTATACTCATATAACATTAGAGGCTTTCATTTGATTTTTATTCAATGGTAGAAGTAGTATGGAATTGTAACGAAGGATTTTCTACATATCCACACTATTATATTAATGTAACAATTCCAAAGGAGGAATTTCGATGAATTATCAAAACATTACGGTTGCAGGTAGTGGTGTATTAGGAAGCCAAATTGCTTATCAATCTGCTTTCAAAGGTTTTAATGTAACAGTGTATGACATTAATGATGAGGCGTTAAAAAATGCACAGGATCGTATTACCAAATTAAAACCACTTTATCAACAAGATTTAAGTGCTACACAAGAAGAAGTGGATGCAGCCTATGCACGTCTTACATTTAATAGTGACTTGGCTCAAGCCGTTGCCAATGCTGATCTTGTTATAGAAGCAATCCCTGAAGTTGTGAGCATCAAAACAGAATTTTACACGAATCTTGGAAAAGTAGCACCAGCAAATACAATTTTTGCAACAAACTCGTCTACTTTACTACCAAGCCAATTTGCTGAAGCAACTGGCCGTCCAGAGAAGTTTTTAGCACTTCACTTCGCTAATACGATCTGGAAAAACAATACTGCAGAAATTATGAAACACCCAGGTACAGATATGAAAGTATTTGATGAAGTGATTGAATTTGCACGCGCCATCGGCATGGTACCACTACCATTGCATAAAGAGCAACCTGGCTATATTTTAAACTCATTACTAGTTCCGTTTTTAGATGCAGCTGAATCTTTACTTGTAAAAGAAGTGGCTGATCCAGAAACAATCGATAAAACATGGATGATTGGTACAGGCGCTCCACTTGGACCATTTGCTATTCTAGACATCGTTGGCATTAACACTGCTTATAACATTGTGGAAGCGAAAGCAAATGCCACTGGTGATGAAAACATGAAAAAATTAGCTAACCTCTTAAAAACAGAGTACATCGAAAAAGGTAAATTAGGTCGCGCAACAGGCGAGGGCTTCTACACATATCCAAACCCAAGCTTTGCAAAATCAGATTTCTTAAAGGGTTAATGATTAGAAAGAGCAATGGTCCTTCTTAAAAGGGCATTGCTCTTTTTTATTCATACAAAAAAATCCCAAAAATTAGGTGTGTTTTGAAATTCCTTCGTTGTCAGCTTTTCAATAATTTTCAATTTAATCTCCTGTTCTAAGTCTTCTCTATCCTGGTAACTTGTTTGGTGGAGACATTGCTTAATTTTTGGAGTAAAATTTTGGATAATTATTAGCATCTCCTCATTCATATTGTTCTGCATTTACTAAATCTCCTCCTTTCTAATAATATGATGAAGCTTCTTTAAAGCCTTTTGATGAACATTGGATATATTCTGTGATGTTGTTTGTAATGTTTCAGCTATTACTTTTATAGAATAGTCTTTGACATAAATCATTTCTAAAATTTGAAGTTGCTTGTCTGTTAATTTTTGCAAACCTTTAAAGAGCTGTTCATTTTCAATTTTTTCTAATAACCCTTCTTCTCCGCTCTCTTCTTCTCTTATACCGTTGTCCATTAGACCACTATCTGCGACTAATAAAAAGCGATTTTGCAATCTTCTCTTTTTTTTATCGAAATCCAGGCTAAAGAAATAAATTAAATTGCTGATATATTTTATTTTCTGTACCCTTTGATAATGAGCTTGAAATGTTTCATCAACCATTTTCAAATTATAATCATTGGGATATAAGATTGCATGTTGTACCAAATAAAGATTTTGTGCATCTGCCAAAAAACTTCTGATAATTGGATTTTTAACCTGTTCTCTATTTCTGTAAAAAAACTCTTCTATAATTTTGTACTCATTACACATTCGCATCACTCCTATATATTCGCCTTCTTGTTCATTAAAGTGAATATCATATATCTATTATAAACCAAAAACAGAACAAATGTTCTATATTTTATTCATTCATATTGATTTTATTAATCGTACGTTCACTTTTAAGAACTGTAAGCATCACAATAATGAGGGAGGAAGATGTTATGATACCAGTTGAAACTATACAAATGTGGGTTCACCTAATAGGTAATTCAGGTTTCCCTATTGCCATTACCATCTATCTCTTTATGCGTTTTGAGAAGAAAATAGAAAATTTGGAAGCGATCATCCTGAAGTTGTTAGATAAAAGGGAAAATTAATAAACCTATAAAAAAATTTACGACAGCATCCTTTTTAAAGGATGCTGCCGTGTGACTTAAAGATGCTTCTGCATACCATATATGTAAGAACAAATATGTAGATGGGGGGATTTTATGGATCTTCTGTTGACCACTTTTCTTAGGCTAGATATTCCGTATAATTACTTTCACGATTCATTCCCCATTATGCTTGAATACTTGGGGATTCTTGGATTTTGGCTCGCATCCACATTTTCGGTCATTATTATCATGCTAAGTATATGGTTTCTTATAAAGAAAGCAGGCATTGTTAGTGCTTTACTTATTCTTTTTATCACGGGGATTCTTTTATACCTTGCTTTCTTTTCATTGTTCCATTGCTACTCACCATAATAAATTGAAGCCTTTGAAGATGAATACTTCAAAGGCTTTTTAGCATTTTTAGAAATACAGCACCATATAATCCTCATCAAAATATTGCTGTCCTATTTTTAAGGCGTTTCGTTCTGTTCCAAAAACGTGAAAACCTAACGATGTGTATAATCCTTTTGCTGATTCATTGGAAGAAACAACTGTTAAATTAATTTGCTCGACGTCTACTATTGACTTTGCTTGATTGATGATCCCTACCATTAGTTGTTTTCCTATGCCCAATCCCCGCTTTTTTGAAGAAACATAAACGGCAAAAATACTCGCTTTATGCTTTAGCTTCATTTTATTTGCTTGCACCAATGTCGCCACACCGAGTAAATCCTCCTGGTCAAATGCCCCAAATGTAAATGTTCCCTGTCCTTCGAGCCTACTTGCAAACGACTCAAGTGACAAATCCTTTTCTTCCTCGAAGCTAGCGCCAAAAGCTTCTGGATTTGTTTGTAATCCCTCTAATCTTAAATCTCTATATACCTCAGCATCTGCAGCTGTTAATTGTCTAATTTCCATGCCTTTTCCTCCTATCATACTTTTCCTATTTATCGGCCATAACGATTGGCATTTGATGTACTTTTACAACAGTAATCCTTAAAATGGAAATAAAGGAGCTGAAAATCTATGGAATCTACTAGCATGGCAAAACATTTTCTTACGTTACAGGCACAACGAGCACACTATCTACCAGCTATTCATTCACTTTCACAGGAAGAACTATGGCAAGTAACACGTGAGGGAAAATGGTCCATTGGTGAACATTTTTATCACCTTTATTTGATTCTCAAAATGCTCCACACAGCAACCAAATATTCTTTATTCCTCATGCCTATCGCTAAAAGGCGAAGAAACAAGCCATACTCTACTGAAATACATGATATTTATGAAGAATATCAATCCAAAAAAGGACAAGGAATGCGAGCACCAGGTATTTTAGTTCCACCTAAGAAAATACGCTTTGTATTAAACAGTTATGATATCGAGCAATTACTTATCAACGAGACACTTGCTTTGCAAAAGTTAGTACAAAATATAGACGAGGATGTTGCAGGGCATATTGTTTTTCCTGATCCCATTGCGCATTATCCTAATCTCATTCAAGCTATTCAGTTGCTGGCTATTCATGAGAGGCATCACTTTAATAGGATGGAAGGGCTTTTAGGAGGAAAGAATTTGAAAGGTACAATTAAAGAAATCACATAGAGCCAATTTGATTTTATGCCCATCAAAACTGGCTCCGGATTTTTCAGTATAGCAACTTTGTCATGGAAAAATTTCATTAGGAAACGCTACGAGCTTTTTGTTCTAGAATTACACTTAAAATTCCAAACAATAACAGTAATAAGACACCCATTAACGTAATATTTGACCATTGTAGCCTTGTATCGAATAGCTGAAAAAAGAAGGTGAATACAGGAATAAAGCACAATGACATCATGACTAAAAATACTTCACAATATTGAATACCCTTCTGTAATAAATACATTGGTATCAAAACACCGATGACGGTCATCAATAAAATCCAACCAATGTTTTCAAGCAAATAAGTAAACATGACATCATATGTAGCGATAAATGAAAGCAAAATGATACCATAAAATCTTTTTGATAATATCATCGAGCTTGTCCATCCTAATTGACTGAGTTGCTTAGAATAGACTGTACATAATACCGCACCAAGTCCACACAATATGCTCGCACCGACTCCTAAAATACTTGATTGGTCCCATGTTTGTATAGCCGATTTCCCTGTAAAAATAGCACTAATCAGTAATAAACTAGCTGCAAATATGCCAATTGCAATACCCCACTGTGCATGTATCACTCGTTTTTTCTGCTGTATTGCAAGTAGCAATGCAAACAAGGGGCCTAGTCCCATTTCAAGAGAGCTCACTATCGCTGGTTCAATATATTTTAATGCAAAGTAAAACCCCATAAAGGCTAATATGGAAGCACCGTTTAACTTCCATAATGATGAACGTGCCTCTTTCCAGCAGGGCTCTACCTTTTGCTTACTTGTGATTAATTGAAAGAAGACAGTCGTGAGAAAAAAACTAATACCGGTGAAAAGAAATGGATGCACGGCTTGTACACGGTTCGAGTAATACACTTGACTAATAGATGTTAAAATGGCTGACAATAGTAAACTTATTACCCCTATTGCATATAGATTACGTTTATTTTCAACTATAACTCCCATAGATTCCTCCTGATAGGATGTCTATTCATATTATTGATTTGCTAGAGTAAACTTCTTTACTAGTTTCTCCAAACTTTTCTCTACATGATGACAGTCGACGAAAAACACCCTCACTTCTGCACTTTGATCCCCTTCATTTGTGTTAAAATGTATTTCTTTCATTTGTTCAACTTCCGTATTCAATGGATAAAGGAGCCATATTTCTTTAGCGTGATATTTTTTAGCATAAGCATACATTTGATACATATCTGCCTGTGAAATGCCATAGTTATTGTGTGGCGTGTTACTTAGCATTTTCCACTTTGTATCTAAAATAATTTTACGAGCGTCATTAGTTAACACAATATCTGGTCGTAATGCAAATTTCCCTTGAAATAAATGATAGCCTTTATCCTGTAATTGTGCATGCCATGCTGAATCACTTAGTAGCTTTTTCAGATGAAAGCCAATATAAGACTCGAAAACTTTTTCCATTGGAAATAATAAGGCTTTAGCAAATGAATGTCCTGAAAAAGTTGTAAAGCTTTGATTATTTAAAAAAATTTTAGACCATTGCATAATCGTTTCATAATCTTTTGAGTTACGATCAATCTTTACCTGAGAAAAATCCTTACTGTAGTTTTTTGATTGCTCAATGAGTTCAAAGTGTATGAGTTGCTTACGAATTTCATTTATATTGTCATTGCTAGTAGATTGTTTTAACAAATAAAGCAATGTAGCCTTGATTAGCCGATTTTCTGCTCGATTTAATCCAAACTCATCATAGCGTGTATAGAAACGTTGTCGATGAATAAGGTTATATTTTAATTGCTGTGAGAATACCATTTTTCCTTTGTATACATTTAAGTTATCCTCCATCGCATAATAGGATGATTTAAGTCCTTTTTTAATCAATTTTTGTACTTCTTCAATGTACAATCGAATGAAAATTTCCAATAACGTCATCTGATCTGTACGAAGACTAGTCTCATTAAAGGTTTTGCTAGGAAATTCTTGTAGTGACTTAAGCATTTTCAAAAATGTTTTTTTAGGGTCAATGGCTGTTTTCCCATATATTTTTGGCAAAATTTGAATTTGTGTACCATTCTTTAATTGCACAATACCAACATAATTTTTTGCACGAATGACCTTTCCAACATGCCGCTTTGTGGAGACAGAGAAAAAATTGTATGCATCAACATCTTCCATTTCATTACAGTCCAAAATCATATTTTCAAGCTGCTCGAAAGAATCATTGTCTATGTATACATACTCATCTTTAAAAGCTTGATTGCATGTCAGAATATCGTATTCCTTCATTTCAATTAGCCTCTTCATTCTCGACCCTTCCATAGATCCATATATAGCTTGATGGTTCCTCGAATGCACTTGCTTGAAGATAGTATTTCGTTTCTGGGAGGTCTATATCAATGTCTCGACCAAATAATCCTTTTATACTTAATTTCTCATCCAAAATAAATCGATATTGCTGGGGTTTTAAATGATCTCCTAACACTAACTGAATCTTGCTATAATCTTCATAAAAATATTCTTGGAGAAGTGGAATAATCGCATTCTTAAAAATATTAGCTAGATTTTCTAATGAACTGTCTTCTTTTAAGCTCATAAAATAGCCATGGCCAATAGTATGTTCGCGATCATACAGTGCTTCAATACGAGCGTTCATGACTTCCATTAGATGTTGAATATGGATGTTCCCAACTTTTATATTAGCTACTGCATTCAAATTTGGCAGCATTTCAATAAAATCAAAGCGTCTCCTAAGTGCTGTATCCATCAGCGCAATCGAACGATCGGCTGTATTCATCGTTCCCAGCAAATAGACGTTTTGAGGGACACCAAAATCCTTTTTAGAATATGGAAGCTTCACATGCATTTCTTCTAGTGCTCCAATTCGTTTTGTCGGCTCAATTAATGTAATAAGTTCACCAAAAATCTTCGATATATTGCCTCGATTAATTTCATCGATAATAAAGACATAATTATTAGTGTTTTCTTCCACATCGATTTGATCATTTTGCGAGTATTTTAAAATTAAATTATTCACATCATTGATGGATAGTCGCCAAAGCTCATAAATGGTTTGCTGCACTAAGTTCGTTTTGCCATTTAGCTCATAAATATTTTCATAGATATCCGTGGCAATCCACTCTACTTCACGACTTCTTTTAAAATCTTCCTCTGCCTCTAACCATTCAGGCTCTCCTGTGATAATGCCAATTGCATCAATATGCTTTTGATCTCCTAAAGAAAAGACAATATCGCCTACACTCATTCCCTCATAGAAATAGTACAAGGTATCTGAAGGATATTCCCCATCCTCAATAAAATCAGTACCTTCCTCATCCCAGCCTATACGAATTTGATTGTCCTTAAAGCATTCTTCTTTCAGCCAATTCTTGCCACTGCCTCCTAAAGAAATCTTCCAAACTTTTTTATTTCCTTCCATCACCTGATCATGAGCAGTTAATTTTAATTGCTGCGCTTGCTCACAAAATTCTTTAAACACGCCTGATTCAATTTTATATTGAATGCTCTCTTCTGCTTCATCGTTTAAAACAGGCTTAATTCCCTCGATAAACTCTTCATATCCATATGATTGATGAAAAGTAACGAATCGAATCAGACCTTGCTTTTTATACGTAAGATAACGTTCAAAAACATCTTGATACGCTTCTGCGCAAATCGCCATAAATTCTTTATTCTCAATAATACTAACCGCGTAGTTCACCGTATTATAAGTTTTCCCTGTTCCTGGTGGACCGTACAGGATGGTATTGATATTGCATTGACTCATTTTTGGGGAATCCTCCTCTAAACTTCATATTTTTAGCAACCTTGATTGGCAAACTTATATTACTGAGGTGCCTTCTTTCAAGGAATTTATTCCCATCATAATACCATAAAATCATTCTAATTTTACTATTTTTTTATAATGTCACCCTATTTATCTAATAAAATCATCCTATATTATTTAATTTTCCTTCAACAAAAAAATCCGTAAAGGTCACTATGAATCTGACATTTACGAATTTTTTATCACAATTACTTATTATGGGCTTATTAACGTTTACAGCAGCATACGTAAAAACTTTTCAAAATGCACGCCTGCCTCACGGGGTACTTGCTCCTTCGAAGTAGCTTCGATCGCTGCAGCTAAAAATGTTTCTGCTAGTGTCATTGATTCCATTAAATCTTGTCCGCGCATCATGCCGCCCATCATGATGGATGCGAAGAGGTCGCCTGTGCCTGAATAGCTCTCACCATTATAGTTGCGGATACTATGAAAAGACCGCTCAGAATCGACAAACATATTCCCAACATAACGCTTGTCCGTATCACCTACTGGTGGATTCAAACCCGTAATAATGACGTTTGCTCCAGTTGCTTGCTGTAGCTGCTGACCTGCCTCTTTAAGGGCAAGAATATAATCTGTATCATTTTGATAGCTCAGTAGCCTTTCATAGGATAAACCTGTAAGCAAGCAACATTCCGTGACATTTGGCGTAATAATATCGGCATGCTTTACTAATGCTTTCATACGATCAAGCAATTCACCCGTAAACATTTTATAGACCTCACCATGATCGCCCATTACTGGATCGACAAGCAACGTTGTCTTATTTGAGTGAAACACATCTAAAAAGCGAAATATATTATCGATTTGCTCCTTACCTGTAACAAAGCCTGTATGAATTCCATCAAAGGTAGCTCCAAGCTTACTCCACTCCTCAATAAAAGAGTCCATCTTTGACGTTAAATCTTCACAATAAAAGCTTGAATATCCTGTTTGTGCCGTTAATATAGCTGTTGGTAGTGGGACTGCTTGCACACCCATCACAGAGAGTACAGGCATCGCAGCCGTCAATGAGCACTTACCAAAGGACGACATATCTTGAATTACAGCAACTTTTTTCATCATACATTCCACCTAACTGATCCTGCTTTTACTTTCCCCATCGTATCACAATTCGAAAGATGCGAAAATAACCTCAAACTGACCCTTAACTTTTTTATGAAATTGACACTTTTACAATAGTCAGTCCTTTGCTAAAGTAAAAATCATCAAAATATTCATCATAGTGAGGAAGAGACAAATGCAAAATATACAAAGGCCAACATCCTATACAAAATCACGCACAAAAACATTTGATTTAGTCATTACAGCCATTTTAGCAGCACTTGTTTTCGTTGCTACAATGTTTATCAATCTTAAGCTACCGTTCGGGCAAGGTGGTCTTATCCACTTAGGAACATCTATGCTGTTTATCTCCGCTATTTTATTTGGGCCTAAAAAAGGAGCACTTGCTGGAGCTATTGGAATGGGTTTATTCGATATCGTAGGTGGCTGGTTAATTTGGGCACCCACAACCATTATTTCACGCGCATTACAAGGCTTCATTGTTGGTAAAATTGCTTGGGCAAAAGGACATAAAGGTGATAATCTTGGGCTGAATATTTTAGGAGCAGTAGTATCAATGCCCGTGATGATTGCTGTTTACTATGTTGGGCAAGCCATTATGTTCAACAGCTGGATTGCCCCGCTGGCATCCATTCCTGGGGACGTCATTCAAAACATCGTAGGCTTAGTTATTGCCATCCCAGTATGTGTTGTATTGAAAAAAACGCCATACTTCAAAAACAATTTTTAATGAAAATACACCATCTTGCTGTTGAACAGGAAAGATGGTGTTTTTTATGGAGTGATCTGCAAAAGCAACGAATTTCAAGATAAAGTGAAACTAGCCTTGTTCTTTTTCATACTATAAGGTGGAGGTGGAAAAATGCCAAGAGTAAAATACCGTGATGCAGACGTTGCTTTAATGGCAAGGATGATGAGAGCAGAAGCTGAGGGTGAAGGTCAACAAGGTATGCTTTACGTGGGCAATGTCATTGTGAATCGTGCAGTGGCATCCTGTTTAGATTTCAATGATGTAAGAACGATTGAGCAGGTTATTTACCAGGTACAAGGCGGAAACTATTCTTTCGAAGCTGTTCAAAAAGGCAATATGTTTTACCAACGAGCAAGAGAAACGGAAAAAAGATTAGCGAAACAAAACTTAGATTTCTGGCGAGAACATCCAGCAAAATACGCACTCTGGTACTTCAATCCATATGCACCATGTCCCCCAACATGGTATGGTCAGCCGTTTACAGGACAATTTAAGAATCATTGCTTTTATGAACCTGCTCCAGATACTTGTGCTAGTGTATATATGGGATAATTCGTTCAACGTTAAAAAGGGAATACCTCTATTGCAGGTATCCCTTTATACTCATATTATATAGCATGGCTTAATTCATCTTTAAAAGCTTTTCCTTAAACATTATTACTCCAATCAAGCCAATTATAGAAAATATGACTGGCGAAATGAAACCATAGTAGTACCCATCACTTACATTGCCTGTGGCAGCTTGAAAGTAATCTAAAATATAACCAAAAATAATCGGCAGCAATGCGGCACTTAGAAAGCCCCCAGTATTGGCAAATCCAGAAACAATACCTGATTCATTTAAAGGGAAAGTTTGGCGAACAGCTGCAAAAGTTAAGGCACTTGCACCATAGCCAAAGCCAATGAGAAAGAATAGGACAATAAGCATGAAAATGGACGGATGCCCTTTCAATAAAAGAAAGGCAAACCAACTCACTAAAACCGCAATATGCACAACAATATAGGGTCTCTTAATTGTACCTAACCAGCCAGCAATCCAACTCATTAATGGTGCTCCTAAAAGCGCTCCGACTAGACCAATCATAATTAGCTGACTAGCCTCTGATCGTGACATCTCATACATATTGATCCCATATGGTACTGCCCACGAGCTAATAAAGCCAACATACCCGCCAACAACGCCAAAATGACAAAAAAATAAGGCCCATGCTTGCCTGCTTGAAAATATTCTTCGTAATAATATGGAGCTTTTTTCACGTTGTATTTCTTCAGTTATGAACACTGGTTCCTTTGAAAAGATGCGTTTTGTGTTTTGTACGAGCACAAAATAAAGAAGTACACCACATAAGCATAGTAAAAGTCCTGTAGAGAAAAAGGTGATTCGCCAACCTAATAAAAGAATCAATGTAGCAAAAGGAACTGTTGCCAATAAGAAACCTAAGCTCCCTGTCATACCTGCAAAGCCGATCAATCGGACAAACTCCTTTTTATGAAACCATTGTGCCAAAATAAGCACCATATTCACCCATATGGTGGCATCTCCTATACCAGTAAGTATTCTAGAAAAGAATAGAATGAATTCATGTGTACCTAAACTGTAAAGAATGGTTCCTATACCTGTAAGGATGGCACCAATGATGAGGAAAACGTTTGGCCCAAATCGGTCAGCTAAAATCCCCATTGGAATTTGTAAACTCGTGTACACAAAAAATTGAATACTCGTCAATAAGCCGATTGTCGATGCCGTTACCCCAAAATCCTCCATCAATTGATCTGTAATTAACCCTGGAGCAGTTCGCTGACTTGCCATTAACAAATAGGTAAACAATACAGCAACAAACACAATCCATCTGTACTTATGTTGTTGTTTGTCCAATAATCACTACTCCTATTAGCTTTTATTTTATGTATATGAGTTCGAGATCAGGATAAAACCTGCTTTTGAGGAAGCTTGAAAATTACGACCGCAAAAAAACGCACCTAGTCTCTACTAAGTGCGTTCATGCTAGATTATACTGCTGGCTGAGGCTGTTCACTAACATGTACTGCTGGTTGACGATCTTTCCAAGGCATGGCTTCCTCTAATTGTCTACCTAGCTGTAATAATGTCAATTCATCTGCAAATTTACCCGTCATTTGTAGACCAATTGGTAGGCCTGATTTACTTTCGGCTAAAGGCAATGATATGGAAGGCTGGCCTGTAGCATTGAATAAATTTGTAAACGGTGCATAAGTGAAAATTTGCTCTGTCCATTCAACAGCCGAAATGTTAGGATTGTTGGCATTTAATTCACCAATTTTAGCAGGAAGTGTGCCAATGGTTGGACTCAATAAAATATCATAGTCTTCAAAGAAGCCTGCTACTTGACGTGAAACGACTGCATTTGTATGAATAGCTTCCAATAAATCAGCCGCCTTTAATTGACCACCATATTCATAGCATTTCCAAATGGCTGCTTCAATATAGTCTGGAGAAACTGCTTTACCAGTTCCCGCTGCAGCCCCCTGAATCATGTGATAAATATTCGCTGTCCAAATAGCAACCGTCGCCTTTGTAAATGATGCTTGTTCATATTTCGGACGCGCTTCTACTACCTCGTGTCCTAGCTCCTTTAAAACTTGAACTGTTTTATGAACCGCTTCTATACATTCCGGATCGACAAATGCCCCAGAATTTGTTTCAGTTGTCCAAGCAATTTTTAGCGGGCGCACTGTTTCCTGGATAAGTTGTCCATATGGTGCATGTGTTACTTCTAATTTGGAATAGCTCCCTAAGTCAGGGCCTGCTACTTGATCCAATAGAACAGCTGTATCACGAATTGTACGCGTCACAGCGAACTCAATGGCAATACCATTTAAAGGCTCGCTATTGAATGGACCAGCTGGAACTCTTCCACGTGTAGGTTTTAATCCCACTAACCCGCTACAGGAAGCGGGGATACGAATAGAACCTCCGCCATCATTGGCATGAGCGATTGGCACAATACCACTTGCCACAGCGGCTGCTGACCCACCACTCGAACCGCCTGGACTATGAGTTAAATTCCACGGATTGCGCGTTGCACCATAAATAACCGCTTCAGTAGCTGCATTATAGCCAAACTCTGGTGTTGTCGTAGTACCTGCTAAAATCAAGCCAGCCTTTCTAAAGCGCGCCATTAATTCACTATCGACGGGTATAACCGTATTTTCTCCAATACGACTCCCCATACTATGCGAAACACCCTCTGCATGTAGCACAAGCTCTTTAATTAAAAACGGAACACCTGCAAACGGCGCATTTTCATCAACCTTCTCAATGGCTTTATCAGCCTGCTCTTCTAACACACTAACAACTGCATTAATGGATGGATTGACTTTTTTTATTCCTTCTAACGCTAGCTCCTTTAACTCCTGTGGTGTTACTTCCTTTGATTTTACTAGCTCTGCCAACCCAATACCGTCATAGGATGCATACTCTTGTAAATTCATATCATCACCTCGTATAGTAGTAATCTTGCAACTATAATGTACTGAATATTCTAAATTTAAGATATTACCCGAAAGGATAATTCTGTTTTAAGTAGAATATAAATGCATAATAGAGAAACGAGGTGTTTTCATGTTTTTAGAAAATGATTTAGAAAACATTCTTAAAGCGAGCTATCATATTTCGAATATGAATGTGAAACAAAGCAATGAGGGGTTTAAACATGAACTATTGCAAACAATTAGTCAGCATCTCGGCTATCACCATATGTTATTTTGGGAAATAGCAAATAATGAGTTAACCTCCCCTGTGCTTTTTAATATAGAGAGTCATACGATTAATGACTATTTACAAAGATATAAAAACTTTGATCCATTACACCCTCAAAATATAAATACACAGCCTTCCATTCAGCTAATGAGTAGGAATGAAGTGATGTGCCTGCAAAAACAAACCCACTATAAAGAAGTATTTTTGAAGGAAAATCGCTATGAAGATGAAATGGCTATGTATTTGAGGATAGACAATAGGCTCGTAGCCGTTATTGGCTTTTTAAGAAAAGCGGGAGAGAAGCTATTTAATGAAAAAGATATTTTAAAGTTAGTGTATTTGAAAAGAAATATCGAAAACATGTATTCCCTACATCGCTATTCACAGCCCTCCATCGTGTTGGAAATGACAGATCGAGAACGAGAAGTTTTAAAGTTTGTATTCAAAGGCTTGAAAAACATAGAAATCGCTAAGCAATTATTCGTCAGTGAAAATACAATCAAAAAACATCTTCAAAATCTATATAGAAAATTTCAAGTAACCAATCGTACCCAACTGCTGGCAAAGTGTTTGAAGTATATTGATCATGTTTAGTAGGGTCATCCAAAGAATAATTTCCTGTTCGATACCCACATATTGTGACAATGAACTCTTATACAAACTGGACCCTTCTCTTATTAAAAAGATATGATTTGTCATTTGGACTATAGGGGTATCTACACTATATTCTGAGATGACATTAGAAAAGAGACATTTCGAAGATCGAAATGTCTCTTTTCTATCATGTTTGATAATTATTTATTACAGTCGTTCTTTTGCTATACTTTTATTTTGTTTTAGCAGTTTGAATAATCCATTTAGCTAAATTGTCTATTTGCCCTTCTACAGCAATCGGATCTCTAAACCATGACTCACTTTCAGTCCACAAGTATACTTTTCCATCTCGAATCGCAGGCAAGTTACCCCAAATCGGATCAGCCTGCAGTTCCTCCAACGTTGATTTTGTTGTTAATACCAAATATTCTCCAGTATATTCAGGAAGCATTTCTAGAGAAAACTCGTAAAATGATTCAGCTAGCATATGTTCTGGAACAGTTGAAGGTGGATTCGCACCTAATATTTCATACATAATTCGACCGCCGCGTCCAGACTTTGATCCGAATAAGAATACCTTTCCATCATACTCCTGCATGATAGAAACTGTCTCTCCCTCACCAAGTGCAGCTTGAACTTCATCACGTAATTTACCAGTGCGACTCTCAAAATCGGTAATCCATTGTTCAGCTACATCCTTTTTGTCTAATAAATCACCGAAATAACGCATTTCCTCCTGAATGGTTTCAAAGCTATTATAAGGCATAGCCACTGTTGGCGCGATGAGTGAATATTTGTCCACTGCTTCTTCTTTATTAATATTTGTGATGATTAAATCTGGTTTCAATTCAACCAGTGCTTCTAGCGAATCTCCTACATCAGTTACACCGTCAAGCATCCCTTCTAAATACGGGCTTTCCATCAATAAAAAATCAGATGCAACTGGTTGGACGTCAAGTGCCAACACGGTTCCTAAATAGGCAGGTGCTGCTATACGTTGTGGTTGTATAGGCACTTCTACATCTCCGAGTGCCGTCTTAATTGTTCGCATTTGGATATTGGCAGGTGCCTCTGACTTTACTTGATTTGATTTTGTTGCGCCACTCTTTCCGTTTGCCCCTTCTGGTGTTGTTCCACATCCTGATGCGACCATAGTCAGACACAATAGTGCCATTGCTAATAGATTTTTCTTTCTAATTTCCATATCATTTCCTCCACCCAACATCAATTGATAATGAATATCATTACCATTTAAATGATACATTGCTGGATGTGGTGCAACAATGGACAAATTTGGCTTATTCATTGTATCTTTCGAACCTATATACTGATATTGCTTGCGGTATTCTCCTGGAGTTATGCCTGTTTGTTTCTTAAACATACGGTTAAAATAGACCGTGTCTGGATAACCAACATAAGCAGCTATTTCTTGTAGCGTCGCTTCGGTATCGCACAGTAATTTTCGCGCCAAGTCTATGCGTAATCGAATCGTATAATCAATTGGACTACATCCCATCTGCTCTTTGAATTTCCTCGAAACGTACTGTGGAGTGTAATTCATTTGCTGGGCCAACTGCTCCATAGAAATCATACCACGATAATTTTTTGCGATATAGCGGACAACTTGTTCTGTTAGAGATGGGGCGTGAGCATGCTCCATCCGCTCCTGTAACGTTGCATGTACGAAACGGATGAATTCCCCCTTGGCCTTCAGTCTTCTCAATTCATGGACATCCTTCATGTTTTTCTCTTTGTCTAACTGCCCATTGTCTATTTGTTGCCAGTCGGTAAGCATTGTTTCTAGCATCTCCAACATAACGAGCGGTTCGGATGGTGACACTGCCCAGCTTTTCATAAATGGATTGTCTGTTTGCATCATCATATGAAACTCCCGCAATGCTGAAGCGGGTAAAGAAGCATTGTATAAAATCATGTAGGTGTCAAGAAAGTCAGTGGATTGAACCGTTATCCGCTGCCCCTTGCCGATATGTATTAAATGAAACCTTTCGGATAGCCATACTTCATCGTTTGTCCACAGTTCACCACGTCCATTTGCCACAAACATAAACATGCTTGCTGGTGTTACATAATCACAAATTTCGTCACCACCTCCAACTCGTTTTACCCGAATGTCCAGTACGCGAATGACGACTTGATTCCACAGTTGAATTTGTTCGCTTATATTCATAATATTGCCACGAAACGAACGTTATCTATCCTGTCCATTAGATTGCTCCTTCCCATGCATATTACAATTAGAATTATTTATGATAATCATTCTCATTTTGATTTTTGTTTCAAGATATGTCAAGGACAGTCAAATCATTTCTGGCTAGATGAAGGATTCCAATTAAGCGTAGCTTGTTAAACCGTTATGTGTAATTTATTTATGATTTCAAATAGCTTAAAACAGCCTCTATTTTTTCTCATTAGGAAATTTCCCCATAGAAAAAATTGCACCACCAATTGGTAGAGTGTGTCTAACAAGTGGTGATGCAATTCTAATTTTAATTCTAACTATAGAGGAGCTCTTTTACTTAATTACTTTGCACTTTATACACTTTACTATCAAGCTGTCTATTTATTGCCTGCTGTAAAAATCGTGTGGCGGTAAATAGTTTTTCTTCATCAATATTCGTTTGCACGCCTAAACGATGCAGGAAATTTACTAAATCATTTGTTGACACATTGCCGCTTGCACCAGGGGCATAGGGGCACCCCCCTAAACCTCCAATAGCACTGTCATATTTTGTAATCCCCAGCTCTAATGCTGCAAATATATTGGCTAAAGCACGACCATACGTATCATGAAAATGAAGGGCAAATAAATCACGATCGTATTGAGTGAGCAGCTCTGATAAAATAGCCTTCACTTGTACAGGATCCGCTACCCCAATTGTATCGCCGAGTGAAATTTCAGAAACGCCCATTGCTAGATAGGCATCAATGATATCCATCACTGTTTGAAGCTTTACTTCATCACCAAACGGACTGCCAAATACAGTTGAAATATAGCCTCTTAACGATATACCTTCACGATTTGCTACTTCAGCTACAGCTTTTAAGTTCTGTAAAGATTGGTTAATTGAAGCGTTTACATTACTTTGATTATGCTCCTCAGAGGCCGAGATAAATAACGCAATTTCATCAACCTTTTGTTGAATGGCTCCTTCTACCCCTTTCAAATTAGGCACAAGCGCTGCATACGTTATTTTTTCATGACGTGTGATTTGCTCAAACACTTCATGATGATCGGCTAAAGCTGGTATCCACTTGGGACTAACAAAAGAGGATACTTCGATATGGCGGACACCTGTTTCACTTATTAAGTTAATCCATTGCACTTTCAAATCAGTTGGAATAAAAATTTTCTCATTTTGTAAGCCGTCACGAGGACCAACTTCTCTTATTTCCACTGCTTTTGGTAAGTTCATCAAGATACACTTCCTTTAATTAAATGCCGAACAGCTGTAGCATAATCCAGCTTGATGCGTAGAATACCATGAATTGCACACCGGCCCCTACACCTAAAATACGATTTAATAAACCACCAACAGTTGCGACTGTAAATGTTAACACTACTCCTAGTAATTGTGCCTCGTTATAGGCAAGCAAAAATGCTAATCCGATAAACATTGCTACGATTGCTTCCTGGCTAATATATTTCAATACTAATACAGATGCTTTACGTGCATAATTCATCGCAAATGGATAAGCAATTAAAGCGGCTACACTAATACCGATTAACCCAAAAATGAAAAAGTCCCATGAAGACATTAGCGTGTGTAAGTTGTTAACTGGATCTACTGTAAAAATCGGTGGTGCATTAAATAAAGGTGATGCTGGTCCAAGTGCTACTGGACTTAACGGAATACCGAATGCAATTAATGGAATAATCGCTTCAGCTATATAAGTCGATTCCGTTACACCATTCATGACAGTAAGACTCGTTGTTGATTTTTTATAGGCACCTTTTGTACGAGAGCCTACAATTTCTCCCATCAATGACGTCATCCCAACAGGACTGAAAACAAATGTAAGGGAGGAAAGAAACGTTGTAATGCTCGTAAAAATGGTCTGCCTTTTCGATAAAATTTTAAATGGATTCGGGAAATAGCCCTTCCATGATTTCGTTTCGGGAGCAAGATTATATTGATTTGGCTTACTGCGTGCTAGATCATTTTTAGCAACAGAGGAAGCCGCCATTAAAATATTACAAAACATCGGTCCAATGGCAATTCCTAAAAAGAATGTAATACTTAAATGTTTATCCAGCATCGCGAAGCTAACGCTATCTAAAGCTTTTATGAAAAATGCAAATGGAATAATGATTAAAATACTTGCCCATTTTCCTTTTGAAAAGAATGCGATTAAAATAGCGGCAAGTGTAAAAATGATACCTGATGAAGATTTAAAAAAGTCGGCAAATTGACCTAAAAACTGACCTAACAATACAGCGGTTGGTAGGGCAATAAATGCACCGATAACACCGCCAGAAATCATTTTACGTAGTGCAACGTGCGGCATGCCTAAACGGCGTAATGTATTGGCGTGATCGATTAACGGTACAGCCGTTGTATCCCCTGGAATGCCTAATAACGCAGTTGGGACAGCATGTGTTAAATGCTTAGCTAACACGCCTGCCATGAAAAAGGCGAATACCCCTTCAGGAGGCGCTCCCAGCAAAATAACTAGCAATGTAATGGGTACCATAATTGCTGTTTCATCTGTACCTGAAATAAGTCCAATTATAGTAAAGATAGCTGCACCAAGAAGTGCAAATAAAAGAGCTATTAAATAAATACTCATTTTTTATCCGCTCCCTTCAAGCCTTGTAAGCTAGAAAGAATGCCAAAATCCTCAAGCTCCTTTTTTGTCACCAGATCTTCCTCGATTAAGCGTATTTCCTCGTCTATATCAATTTGTAAATCCTCAAATGCTTCCTTTAAAGAATGACTAGATGCCTCATCTTCTACTAAAATACGCTTTGGTTTAAAAAGAATCGTATTAATAGCGACAACAATCAGAATACCCGTGATTCCTGTTAACAGTGAATAAGAGTTAATCATTTGAGGGTCTGCAAACTTTGGAAAAAACCACTGGCCAAACTGATAGCCTAAAAAGCTTGCGGCAACGCTTAAAATAATTGAAATAATTAACTGATTACCAGAAACCGTGTCTCCTAAAATTTCAATAAACTTCTTTTCCTCTACCTTTTTTTGCTCATTGTATGGAGTATTCGCCATGTATTATTCACCTCGCAGAGAGTTTGTAATCTCTAAAACACGATCATAACGGAAATCCTTCTCTTCTACCGCCTGCTGCACAACACGATCAATAATATCGCCTGTAGCCCCAGCCATTACAGCCAAATTTTTCGCATGCAGACGCATATGACCAGATTGAATCCCCTCTGCTGAAAGTGCGCGTAAGCTTGCTAGATTTTCTACTAATCCTACTGCGGCAATGTAGCTGGCTAGCTCCTCTGCAGATTGCACATCCATAATTTTTAGCGCTGCTTTTGCAACAGGATGAGTCTTCGTAGCCCCACCAACAATACCAACAGCTAATGGCAATTCCAACGTCCCAACAAGATTGCCTGCTTTATTCAGCTCCCACGTAGTTAAAGAACGATATCTACCAGAACGAGCAGCATAGGCATGAGCACCAGCCTCAACAGCGCGTGTATCGTTACCCGATGCTAATACTGCAGCTGTAATACCATTCATAACCCCTTTATTATGTGTGGCAGCCCGATACGGGTCAGCATCTGCAAATTCGTAAGCACTTACAATATTTTTTGCAATCTCTATCCCCCCGAGCATTTCTGTCGAGAATTCACCACGTGCACGAACAATACGCTTATCTGCTAAATTTGAAATAATCCGTAGCACCACTCGTCCATTTGTAATACGTTCGATTAATGGTGACACAGATTCTGCCATCGTATTGACAGCGTTTGCCCCCATTGCATCCTTCGTATCTACGATTAAATGGACGACAACCATTGTTTCTTTTGCTGTGTCGATTAAGTGTACTTCTATATCCTTCACTCCACCGCCTAACTTGACTAACGTTGGATCCTTTCCATTACAATGCTCGATGATCTCATTTTTATGTTCAAAAATTTTCGCCCTTGCTGCATGAGGGTCATCAATATTTAATACCTGAATCTGTCCTCGCATAACTGTGCCCGAGCTGGAAGTAAAAATACCACCTAACTCATATGCTGCTCGTGCCGCATTACTAGCCGCAGCAATTACTGACGGCTCTTCGGTAGCCATCGGAATAAATACCTCTTTGCCATTCACCTTAAAGTTGGCCGCTACCCCTAGAGGCACTGAAATATGTCCAATAACATTTTCAACCATTGCATCAGCAAGCTCTAATGAAATTCCACTTTTTAAAGCTTCAACTTCCTCGTTGGTTAAATTTGATTTTTCAGCAATTAACTTAATTCGCTCTTCTACTGAAAGTAAATAAAATCCTTTAATACGTGAAGTCATCCCCATACCCCCAAAATTAAAAAAAGTGTAATATAATTCAACTTAGTTGAATAACATTACACCAATTGTAAATTGTCTGAATAGTATTGTAAACAAGAAATTTGTATTTTCGATAATATTTACGTTTAAAAGAAAGATTTAATCCTCAACATAAATCGTTAATACCTTTGAGTTCTCTATAGAATTGTTAATAAAGATATGCTCCTTTTTCCCAGAAAAATACGCAGAGTCCCCCTCTTCTAAATGGTAAAATTTATGATCGTATTTCAAGACGATACTACCCGAAATGACATAAATAAATTCATCATTATCGTGAGTATAAGGAGCTAAATTTTCCGCTCCATTATGTACAGTAACAATAGAAGGATTAATATTGCTCATATAGCTCTTATTCGCTAACAGCTCATATTGATAGCCAAGTTCATTCGTCTCAACCGTCTCATTGCGTTCTTTTTTCGAAACAATCGAAATGCCATCAAATTGATCCTGAATAACAAACCAGGCCATGGGCACATCAAATATTTCCGCAATCTTGGACAAGGTCACCAGACTCGGTGTCGCTTTGCCATTTTCAATTTTGGAAATATGGCTTTTCGTTAAATTAATCTGCGAAGCTAAATCATCCTGAGACATTTTATTTTTCTTACGCATCTGCTTTATTTTTACTCCAACTTCTAGTAAGTTCATCTATTCCAGTCCCCTCGATCATTTCGGTTTTTACAATAACTATACTATATTTTTAAATGATGGATAGAAAAATACGGAGCGTATAATACTTCTTCATTTTTCATCTGTTCAATTAAATACAAAAGGGTGTGCTGAAAGTTTCTCGACTTTTAGCACACCCTTATACCATTATAGTGATGACATTCACATCTTCTTAGTCTGAATCCCGCGAATCGTACTTTTTGGGATTGTTGCATCATGCTCCACAAAAATTAATTTTGAGAAGCAATAATCAACTTAAATAGAAGAAATAAACGGAAGTTTTATTTATAAATGATATTAAATTACATTTAGTAAAAGCGAAATGTTGGTCACAGTTTTTCTATACGAATAACTTTGATTTTTGCTGGATTTGACTCCAAAATTTCAGAATACCAAATCCTCACTTCATCTCCACTTTTAATTCCTTTCATAGAAAGTTTCGATTCATTGATTAAAATTGAAACTGATTCAAATTTATTTAAGTACATGAGATTTTCGCTAGAGAAACTCCCTATATCTGATTGTTGAACGTCCTTCCCTTGAATAAAATAAACTATTCCTTCATGCACTACTATATAACCAATTTCACTTTCGGTATTTTCTTTACTAGCAAATAGTTGGCTAACATTACCTAAGAACCATAAAGCAACAAGAAAAAGTAACACTAAAACCGTGTTGATAATAGGTTTGGGGATTCTATTCTTCATTCAAACCACCACCTTATACATTTAATAGTTTTCATGTTGAATACAATTTAGCATTTTAAATGTACATAATATACCAAATACTGTGCTCACCTCTATTCTACAATACCAAACAATACTTTACTTGTAATACTTCCTAAAGAAGGAATACAGAAAATATTTTGAAGTTTTCAATACAATTGGATAGAATTTGTAAAATAAAAAATTGTATTGAACTGCCGAAGATAAATTACAAGCTGTTAAGCTCTACTTGAGAGGAATGGAATGAAAAGCTCCTATGATATAGCTAAATCTATGGGGACTAATAATAAAGCAATCCTTAAATGGATTAAGCAATATGAAATACAATGCAGTTGAAGCTATTATTCAGCCGTATACAAATTAAACACTAGAGTTTACTCTAGACCAACCTATTCACTTGTTTCAGACATGTTGGACAAAGCACTCGAACGTTTACCTGAGCACCACCAGTTACTCATGTATACCGATCAAGGCTGGCATTATCAAATGAATAAATATCGTCGCGCCTTAGAATCAAGAGGGGTTGCTCAAAGTATGTCTCGTAAAGGAAATTGTTACGACAACTCTGTCATGGTGAATTTCTTTGACATTATGAAATCTAAATTCCTTTACATGAGGGAATTTGAAAGTATAGAGCATTAAAAATAGAATTAGAAAAATATATAAACTACTAGGCAAAATTAAAAACGAGTCCGGTGCAATACCGAACCCATTTACCCAAACAGCCTAATGAAATAACGAAGCTACCATACTTCGAATTAACTATTTAATTCATTTATGTGTAACCTACTTAATTGCGCTCTGATTTTAGGAATGCTACAAATAAAGATAATTTTTTATTAGAAAAACCTTAGTTACCTCTAAAGACATTAGTCTCTATTATTGGAAGCAGATGCAAATAAAAAAATACTAAGAGACTGAGACATTCAGATGTAAAAACAATTATAAAAATAATACCCAAAATAGAGCCTTTGAAGAGTTTGATATGCATATATTCACATGAATTCTTTCACATTTAACCAAAAACGTTGGATATCAGTTTAAAGAGATAAACGGATGGTTATCTAGCTTTATGACTACTCCTACTCAATCGTCGTTGGGGCTAGGATGTAATATCATACGGTAGGTTTTAAGATGATTATCAAAAACAGATAAATGCATTCAAATCATGTAATTTTTTGTCCTCATTTGTAGATGGTGACTCCCATTTATATGTCTATGTCGTTCCAATGTCTATATTCATCAATTTGAAAAGAAAAACATAGGGAAATTTTAGTCTTCCTATGTTTTCATTCAAATTATTGATCTGTTTGTTCTTGCTTCTTTTTCAAATACTCCGCACGTATTTTCTCAAGTTGCTGCTTTTTATCAAATTTGGCCGGCTTGTTTTTTTCATGATACTTTGCCACAGCCACCTTACCTTTAGTATCCAATTGATATTTCCCCACTTTGGTTCACCTACTTTTCCTGCCTTTAAAGAAATCTAATCAACAAATATAGTATACCTTATTTTGCTGATGTAAACCTTTTTCCTATATTGGTGTACCGCTTAACCTTAATTTCAGTAAATACTTAGTAAATAATCCATAACCAAATGTATTTAAAATATCTGTATCCACCCATATATCAGAAGATGATACCTTTATCATTATTTACCGCTACAATATTGCTCACCTTTATGTATGGACGGCAGGTGTTCAGTCTAAAAAACAAACAAACCTTATTATATCGACGTTTGAAAGAACTTTTCGAGGGTCAAAAACAGCTCTTACAAAGGAATTAATAAGGTTTGTTAAAATATGCTTACGGAGACTAATATTTTAATTAACATCTATTCGATAACATACAACGAGGATACAACAAAATTTTATTTACCATTCTTATCTTGATTGAAAATCCGATTAAACCTTTTTTCAAAATCATTTTTTTGAAATTGAGGATCATTGTACCTTTTCTATTGTCTATTCGCA
This sequence comes from Lysinibacillus sp. G01H, assembly GCF_028872195.1. Classification (NCBI taxonomy): domain Bacteria; kingdom Bacillati; phylum Bacillota; class Bacilli; order Caryophanales; family Bacillaceae; genus Lysinibacillus; species Lysinibacillus sp. G01H. The sequence goes on from NZ_CP118397.1 coordinate 3,705,177, forward strand.
CCACGCACTAAAGCTTGTGTTGACTCATCTGATTTTGTAAGCGCACCATATTTTTTTCTTAATAATCCAGGACTTATGTTCCTTTTAGAAAACAATTTCCTTCTCAATTACAAAACTCCCCCTCCATAATATATATCATGGATTTGAGGAAAAATACTTAAAACAAATTCAGTATAAAAAAATATAATTTTAAAAAAAGATGTTACTCTATAAGAAAACACTCAAGAAAAATTAATACTTGAGTGTAAAATAGAATTTATAATTTAATAATTATCTATTAGCAAAACCTTTTCAAATCTATGTTCAAATTCCTCATGTTGAAAATCCGAATCATTGAATCTTTTCCATTGTCTTTCAGCAGCAATTTTAGTAGTTAAAGATCTAACTTCAGGCACGAAGTTCTCTTGGAGTAATTCCTTTTTCTTCTTTTTAAATATTATTTTTACCATAGAAATCAATTCCTGTATTTTAGAATTTGTTTCATAGTCTTGGTAACTTCTAACTTAGAGATACTTTGACTATTACCGATAATTAACAATACCCCTTCAAAAGTACCTTCATTTTCATCATTTATGAGAACCCCGTAAGGTATTATATTGTCTATTACCATGTTCTTCCTTATCTCCATTGTAATTCATTACAAATACAGAATCAACTAATCAATTTTCTCCGAACTCTTCTGCATCAACTGTTTCTGTTGGTTCAAATAATATATGATAATGAATACCTATCACCCTTGGAATCTTTTCTTCAAAAACTATATTCAAACTATCTATAATTGCTTCGAATTTTTCTTTATCTTCTTCAATCATTCTATTAAGCCATTAAAGCCACTAAATACCATAAAATTTTTTCCAAAGCAAATAAGCAAGCCACTTACTTGTGACATGCTCATTTGTTATATTAATTATCCATCTCTTTAATCTTATTCTCAATATGAGTTATTTCCTCGCTTGTTAATCTATATTTATTAAATAGCTGCCTATTTAATTCTTTAATTGAGACTGACCAATCTATGTCCGAATGATTTGTGAAATCTTGTATAGGAACGAATCTAAATGTTTTTGCTGTAGCATCTTGGCTTCCTTTAGCTAAACTATGAAGATATCTAACAAATTTTGATTCTAGGTACTTTGAAAGATTTTTACAAGATATCTCATCTAAACCTAATTCAGCACCGATAACAAGATATGACTCTGTACAAATTGTACCTGGAGAACCGACAAATGAATTTAAATTATCATCATTTAATTCAGTTCCAATATTATTTGCTCTAGGAGTATATAATTTCCATACATCAATCCATTCTGGTCGAACTTTGACTTCTTCTCTTTCTAAATATCCAACTAATTTTCCTTTTCCATAACAAATAATAGGATTATTTAAGTTTAAATTTGTTGAACGGAATTTTTCGTCTTTAATAAAGTAACCCCTAAATCCAAAAGGTCTAAGTGATGAAACATGATTCATCATGATTTCAATATCTTTTTGAACAAAAACTTTGTCTATAATACTACTCGCCAACCCATCACGTACAAATATATCAATACCTTCAATTTTCATCGATCTTAATACATCAGCTGTAACTTGATTTCTTTCGTGAGTAACAACTCTTGTAAGTCTTTTGGAATTATCATAATTCTTATCCCATAAAAAGTAGCATACCCCGCCACGAATATTCGTATTTGGAAAAATATCTTCCGGCGTTAACCAATCGTGTAATTCACGTAAATGTGAATCATTTAGCATCTCATCTCGAAATTCATCCAGTCCTTTTCCACCAGCATACCAACGTGTCGGCATAATGAAAGAAATTAATTCTGGGTTAAGTTCTTTAGCTAACCTTACAAAGTGATGATAAATTGGTTTTGCACTCGCTGCAGCTCCTCCATCCATTTCTTGATAAGGTGGATTACCTACCACAACATCAAATTTCACACTGCTACCTCCAAATTTAGTTAATATTTCGTTTTTCGTGTCAGATACACTTTCTTTCAGCTTTCTCGGTAAATCCTCAATATATACTAAATTTTGCTCAAACTTTTCATTTTTTTCGTAACCGTTCAGCGTTCGATACGTTATTGTTCTTGCCATTGGAGTTTTGTTTATTGCAAAAATATTGTTTTGAAGCACTTCCTGCCAAAGTTCTTTATCTTTTTGAATATACTCCGATTTAGACCAATTCACGCTTTCTCGTAAATAGCGGCGTTGATAAATTGAAAACGCCATATAAAGTGGATATAAGCCTGTCTTACTGTTAATTTCGAGTATTTTTACATCTTGCGAAAATGCTTGCTCTGTAATATTCCCGTAATCAATTTCTCTATAATTTAAATCCTCAAGTGGCTCTTTAAACGATTCATCAAAGAAATTATAACCGCCTAAAACTTTTCCTAATTGCAAGTTCACAACACGCCAAGGGGTTAAAACTGTTTCTTTATCAGGATTTTTAAAGCCAGCAAAAATCGACGTAATTTTTTCGATACGCTGCTGATAGCTCAAATTATTGGCAGATAAGGCAGCTTGACGAATTCGATGCCCTGCCTCGATGAATATTTCTGGATCATAAAACTTTTTAAAGTTCATGAAGTCCTTTTTCGTAATCCCCTTTGGCATAAACTCTTCCCACGACACAGGGTCCACAAGATTCACAAAATCGTCCAATGTGATATCTTGATCTAAATCTATATCCATGCCATAAATCATTAACGGGATACGGATTGAAATGCCGCGTAAAATCGCAATCATATTATTACGCTCTTTACGTAACTTTTGTTCTGCCTCTATAGCCGCCTTTTCTTCTTCAGTACGTTCCTTAAGCTTTTTACGTTTTCCTCGTTTAGCTTTTTCACGCTCTTGTTCATCTAAACCGTTTACATTAACATCTATTTTTTTTGTCGTTTTCGTTTGCTGCGTTTTCCCCAATTTACCATTAAGCTCATTAAACATTGCGACATCTTCTTGCGTCACTTTCCATAACTCATCGTTATAAATGGATGTATCATCAAATCCAGATAATACCGCTCTTTCAGCATAGGCCTTTTTCAACTGACGCATCATATTATCGATTGTATATGGCTTCATTTCATGACCTGATTGACCAAGTACTGGTAAGAAATTAAGGAGTGCGCCTAGCTTTTCTTTTTGCTCATCTGTATTTAATGCACCCGCTTTCGGCGACATTGAAACCGATTTTGCCAATATATTTAACGCTCTATCTGGCGCAAAGTCAAATACATACGCTTTTTTCTTCATGCCTAAAACTTCATCTGAGAAAGGCGTCTGCGCTCTAAAGGCAGCCTGTAAATAGTTTTGTGCGCTCGTCGTATTATTTAAGAACACGACGGCATTTAATGCAGGAATATTTACACCTGTTGTTAATTTTCTCACAGTTAGAATAATCGTTTTCGTTTTTGAAGGCTTGTCAGTAATAGCGGCGCGAACACGAGCAATATCAGCATCATTTTCACCGATATTATCGTTGTCACTCACAATATTTAAAACGCTATATTCCTTAAAAACAGGATGATTTTCAAGCAATACTTTTAACGATTTCGCTGCCGCTCTGCTCGGAAGGAGCCACAATGTATGACGAATACTTTCTCGATATTCGGCTGTCGAAAACGGATAGCCTGTTTTGCCATAAGAAGAAATTTCATCTAGCCATGTATTAATGGAAGATTCGTGTACAAACCAGCCGCTCTCATCCACTTTAAAAAACTCTGCGAAGTCGAAATACTTATCGCTATTTTGATACTTTTTATCGGTTGCCATTTCAAAAGTGTACATCTCCACTTCCGGTAGCGATTCATATGGATTCACTTCATCAGGATACTCTACGGAGTATTTAATTTTCGCTTGCTGCTCCATAATATAATCCCAAGTAAATACTTGCTCTTCGCTAAATTCGTTCAGAATGTTAAATGGTGTACCCGATAATTCTAGTATTTTCGTTTGTTCCTTCGTCAGCCTTTCATATAGCATGTCACCGCGCTCTGTTTGCGTACCTTCATGTGCTTCATCGACTACGATTAAATCCCAATCAATTTGAAAAAACTCACTATTTTTTTCGAACTTCCCACCGACCTCTGTCGCTCCACGAAGGTCTTGTATCGACATGAAATAAATAAACGGCGAGCTACCCGTTGCTAATTTATTTAAGTCTTTTTCACCCATTGTTTTAGAAGCATAGTCGTAACCTAGCTTTTCCATGCCAATTTTTTTAAAATCATCAAACCATGAATCCGATACGACCGGACGATGTGTCATTACTAAAACTTTTTGATAATTATTTTGTTTAATTAACTCATATGTAGAAAGCGTTTTTCCAAAACGCATTTTTGCATTCCAAAGTACCTTTTGATATTTTTTGAACGCTTTCGTTGCCTGCTCAACAGCAGCAGTTTGTTCTGGTCGCAACTTAATTTTTTTCGTCTCTTCCTTATCCTCTAACTTAAGCGATTTTCGACCTTCCTTTACCGCTTTTATAGCTGCCTTAGCTGTCTCTAAATTGATTTTGAACCACTCTGTCCCCTCTAGCCCTTCTTTTCTTTTATAGCCAGAGCGAAGTAAAACTTCATGGACAGCATTGTCTCCAAACCACGTTTTCGTTTCCTTAATCCACGCTAGCTCTGCCCAATCAATTTTCGCAGGAACGCCAGCAGTACGCATATAGCTATTCAGCCGCTTACGTGTGACAGAGCGTAAAAATTCACTATTTGGTGACCAGTCTTCTTCTTGGTCTTCTTCTGGTGCCGTTGTTTCACCTATTTTTTCTGCCCCTTCATAGACCGACCAATTCCCACTACTATTATCCGCCGTTTGGATATAAACAATTTTTCGTTCTTGATTGCTTTTAAAGCGTGATATCACAGTCGGCTCTATAAATGGCGTTCTCTTTAATTTTACATCCGTATAAGTGACCATATACCAATATAAAATGACTCTCAGCTGTCCTAAAGACTTATATGATAACTCCTTATTATCTTCAATCGTATGCGCCCCTTTATTTCCGCTACTTTTAATTTCATAAAAGGCATCAATAATTGGACGGGGAATTTCATAATTCGACGATTTTATCATTGCTAACTTTTCATTGAAGGTGGCTCTATAAGGAACTGTTTCATAATTTAGATCAATAATTAAATCCGTTAATGTTTCCGCTAATTTTCTTACATTAACTAAAGTATTGTCATATGCTTGTAACGCGAAATCTAATTCCGCCTGCGTTGCTAATTTATAAAATGGCGCTATATCATTGTCTAATTTCATGAATTCAAAGTTTGAACTTTTCAGTTGAATATTTAATTTATCAAGTACTCCGCTCATCCTCACTTAGCCCCTTTATCAAAATACTCCATTTTGTTTATTTCCCAATTCATGATTTTCACTCGTTTCCCTGGGATAATTCGAAATTCATCTGTTTTGCTTTCTTCATTCTCAAACATCAAATCAAAACTCATTTGCACCTCTAGCTTCTTTTCCTTTTTCTCTGATAATGGCACTATATAATAAGGTCCACTACTTTTCTTCGGAGAGCCTAGCTTTTTAGCTATGCCATCCATTTGAAAGACATTATAGCTAATAATTTCAGCTATTTTTTTAAAAAGACCGTAAATCGGCTCTTCCTGCCATTTTTCGAAGTAATAATCACGATAAGTGTAAAGTAGATTTTCTCGCGCTATTAATAAAGAATCCCCATTCCACTCAAAGCCGTAACTAGCCTGGTATGCCAACTCAACTAAACGCTGCCATTCAGCCTTATCGAAAACTTCCTCATTAATGCGCGCAAGTTTTCGATCAAGAAAGCCAACACGCTCAGCTATTGGAATGATTTCACCTGTTTCCATATCATAGCGAGATGCCATATACGGTGCCTCACCACAAGTAATTTCAAGCCATGTCCTTTTCACATAAGTCTGCAAATCATCGTCCAAATACGCACGTTCGACTACATCATTCTGTTGTTTCACAACATGTATCGGTGTAAATACTTCCGCGTTATATTTCGTTCGTTCTTTTTGAAGCGCTTTAGTTTTCAAAGCTCGTGGCATAATTAAATGTCCATTTTCACCCGTAACCAACTCCGGTTGAATTTCTGCCGTCGGTGCATAAGCTTTGAAACCTTTGCTAATATAATTTTCATTCGCCCATATAATATTTTTATTAGTTTTTAAAGTCGATGTAGTTCTATCTATCAACAAAATATTTAATATTTCAGGCATATGCTCGCGAATACTATTCTCTGAAATATCACCAGATTTATTAATAATAATTAGTTGTTTATCTGCAAACAATGCCTTATTATCATTGCCCGTTTGTTCAGGACTATAGTAATTCATGTTCATCTTCCTTTCATCCCACTACTGACATTAATAATAAGATACAAATATTTATTTGAAATTTATTATAACATAGGTAATTTTGAAGGTTAGCCGACCATCAATTTTAAAAGAATCCATACTTTTAATTTTTTCAACAGGCACATCTTGCAACATTTTCTTACTTTCTTTATTAAGCTTTCTTTTTAAAGTTCCTATAAAAATCCAACTTTTCTTTTGTATTAAAAACGATAATTATGTGATATCAATTCAAACTTAATATCTTATTTCACTTCCACTTCTACATCCCATGTATCAGCAACAAACCCCGCATCAATGTATAGTTTCTTACAAGTTGTATAAATACTTTTCGCACTAAAATTCACTTCTATATAATGGCCATTTGGGAGTTGCTTAGCTCTACGCATATCTGAATTTTTTTCCACCGAAATTAACAATTTTCGCGTATTCAATAACTCTTGGTAAAAAACAGTGTTATTTTTGTAAATAAACATAATAGTATGTTCTAAAACTTCTCTCCAAACTTTTACCTTGATAGACTCATCGCCAATGAATAATATGCGTGGTGAACTACCTGTCACATCATTTTCTTTAACCGTTGCTAACCCAAAATATGGCCAAGCTGAAATGAATTTTTCACATAATTTTTCCGTCCGATCAATTATTGCTTGCTTATTCCAAGTGCTATATTTAACAATATCCTTATTTAATTCATAATTACTTTTACTATAGTACTTTTTCTTTGTTGAAAAAGATTCATTCGATAACTCTGAATTGTACCCACTTAGAGTTAAATTCCCGATAATATGAAGATATTTTTCGTGTACTTCTCCAAAATCGCTACCTAATTCTGTCTCCCAAGATTCTGTTAAAGTTTGAGGCATAATATGTTCAATTGTCGCCTTTGTTAAATCAACTTTCTCTTTATGACCATAACTTTCTTCAAGAACACCTAGAATAAACTTACATTTTTCTCTCTTATCACCGGCCCCATATAACGGTGAATTTTTTAATTCTTGAAGGACCTCTGCATCCTTAGGGTAGCCTCTCACTTGTAAAAATTCTTTTAATTCTTGAATAGAATCGGTTTCACTATATGGCTTTAGTTGATTATATAACGAACCAAACATTTTGTTTAATGGTTTTGAGTCAATATTACATACGTATCTTCTTACGATGAAATTATCAATAATAGATAAAATTTCAATAAATTGCTCCAATGTATACTTCTTAACATCAAAATCACGATAAATATATAGTAAAAACGGAAATGCGGTACGCGCCTCAAACTGCTGAATCCTCTTTAAATAATATCTAATTTTCCCGTTAGATTCTTTATCTGGATGTAACAATTTATCATAATAATTCGCAAATATAGCCAACTCTTTAAGGTAGTCAATTACATTTACCTTGTCCGCTTGCTGTTTCAGTTTTACATAGACATCTTTCTTTTTTACATTTAAATTTATACCTATTAAGAAATGTCTGATAAACTCGGTTAATGAATCACCAAGATTCGTTTGCATTGGTAACCAATAGCCTGTATACATTTCCTCTTGCTCTGAAGGATCAATGCGCATGAATAAATAGTTTCTTATTAGGTCTGCTTCTGTTAAAGGCTGGCCTTTTGCATTTAAACTTTCAAAAACTAAATAAGGGTTTTCATCAGGTGAAAGAACAATGCTGACTATTGATAAATTTTGCAAAATACCGTTTTTTAAATGCTCAATGTTAAGCGTTAAATCATCGTCTAATTTATTTTTAAAATAGTGATAGCATTTTACAAGACAACTATCTGCATTAGCAGCTGTATTTTCCTTCTTAATAATTCTTTTAAATATTTCTTTATCAACTTGTGTTGGCAGTAACTTAAAGTACTCTTCACCCTTTTTAAATCGATTTACAAGCATCGTTTCATTAATCTCAGCAAATAATTCAGGTAAATCCTCTTCCTCTGCTTTATCACGAATAACACTCAATAATATAAGTAATGTTGTTAATCTTTGTTGGCCATCAATTACTAAAAACTGCTGCACTCCAGTAGGATTTGCATTCACAGGGATAGATACAATTGATCCTATGAAGTGATTTTCATACTGCTGCCCATCTTCAACTAGCTCCATTAAATCTTCCCACAACGTTAACCATTGTTTTTGATCCCAACTATATGTACGTTGAAACATCGGTATTATATATTGTTTCGAACCTTCAATTATTTCTTGTAAGTTTGTTTCATTTGCTTTCAATTAGATCACTCCAAATTGGTAGAATGGAATTATATAACTTTGCGAATAAATTACATATTTAAATAATTACATTTTACCATATTTTACTCAATGTATAGAAAAAGCATAATATAAATCCTAGTGTCTTAAGCTAAAGTTCCTAAAAATTAAGTACTTATGAATCCTAAATTAATTACTCTGTTTAGGTGAGGTGAAAAAATGTTCGTATCAGTCGATCAAAACGGTGAAAAACAATTTGCATTTCATTAAGATAAAGCACGTTTATATTCATTAGCCCAAGCTAAAGAACTGTATTGTCCACACTGTCAAAAACATGTTTTCTTTCGTGGAGGGGCTAAGCGTATTCATCACTTCTATCATGAACGTCATGTCGAATGTAGTTTTGTTGGAGAACCTGAAACACAGGAACATCTTGGTGGTAAATTAGCGATTTATTATTGGTTAAAGGAGAAATATCCTAATGCTTGTGTTGCATTAGAAGAACGCATTGCTAAGACCAATCAAATTGCGGATGTGTATGCGGATTTTGGATAAGGCCATACGTTCGCATTTGAAATATAATGGTGAACAGACAGCAGAGAAATGGCCGGAACGTCGTAAGCTTTATGCAATAGCGAAGGTCAAAGATATTTGGCTTTTTGGAGCGAATTATTATAAAGAAATATAAGCTGAAGATATCGAGGATGATTAAGTCGTTCTGCGTTTAAAATATCCACAGCAACTTATGAATGTTCGAACACCTTCCAATAATTAATATATATATAGATTTATTACAAAATGAAAGAGAACCTACTATTATATATTCTTTCAATAATAACCATTCCTACTCAATCGTTGCAGGTGGCTTAGGTGTAACATCGTACAGCACGCGGTTTACATGTTTTACTTCGTATACTAGGCGTACAGAGATTTTCTCTAATACATCTAAAGGAATACGTGCCCAGTCAGAAGTCATACCGTCGATTGATGTATTTTACTTCCCTTGCTGCTCTATTCTTCTTCATAGCACGAATAAGCGTACTTTTACTAATACCAGTCTTTTCAACTACTTGATTGTATGAGTCTCTCTAGCATCTCCAGGGCGTGTTCCAGTTGCTTCTTTGTATAACTAGGCTTTCTACCTTCTCTATAATCTGGATTCTGTCTAGCGATTGCTTTCCCTTCTTGTGTACGCTCAATAATCATATCTCTTTCAAACTCTGCAAAGGCAAAGAAGATGTTTCGAATCAGCTTAGAAGCTGGTGTATTGTCCAGTAAATATTCAAAATATGTACCTTGATGCCTTTTGCAATCAGTTCCTTATTTTTTTAAAGAAAAAATATATGTATATCATAACTATCAAAATGGTGTAACCCATATCTATTTATTATCCATTGTAAGTAATATTATATAGTATTTTATAAAGTTAATGCTATAAACCTTGATATATCAACGTTTATAAGCCCTATCTTAAATTAAGTATGTATGTCACAATTAATATTTCGTGAAAAATGGATGTAACCAGCATAGGCAAATATGTAACCAGCACCTTCAAAAATGTAACTTGGTATGCCTAAATGTGCCTTTAATTCATAGCGTTTCATACAATTACATATAAAATTTCCAATAAAAATACGCTACTCGATATGAGTAACGTTTATTGAGTAATATGGAACAATTCTTCTTAATTATTCATAGAGTAAATTGTAGCTAACTCGCTCATAATCTGTTGTCCTAATTTTTGATATTCTTCTTCATCTAATGGTTGTTTTTCATAATTAGTTCTTAGTAGATTCCTTACTGATAAAATATATTTTGTATATTCTTTATGATATTTGAGATTTGAAGATATATATAAACCTTCTTCTTTTTCTTGAGAAACATCTGCAAAGGCACAGCGTGTCGCTATAGCATAGTTCAATCTCAAGGCATATACAAAATCCTTAGTTTCTCGATTTTCTAAATTCTTTTCAGAGACATTAGGTAATGTCCAATAATAAGCTACAATAACTCCTTCAATATTCTCAGGTGATTCAAAATCTCCATATTGTAGTGCTGTCTTTCTACATGCAGAATATTCACTCAAAATCACTTTTCCAAAGCACGCCACAGTGTTAATGCGGATTTTTTCATATTCTTCTATGCCGAATGTATCCACTATACGCTTATCATCTTCTGCATGTACTAATTCATGTGCTAAGATATTTGTGAATACATTACATTTTTCATCACTATATTCGTCAATAAATCCACTATGACTTACAATACCTAGTTTAAAAGAATCAATTCTTATCGTTATATGCAATCTATTGTTTTTTATTTTAGATAAACAATGTCCTGCATCTCCATTTAAATTGGTAATTTCAACTTTATTGATAACATCTTTTGCGTTACTTGATTCATAAACTTCTTTAGCTACTGTGAAATATTTTTCTTTCTCAAAACCTCTAGGAAATGCTGCTTCTTTTCCTTTTAGTAAATAAATTATCTTGTCCTCGAATGGTATTTCAGAACTAACTTTCGTTTTAGTAGTTTCGCGTAATTGTTTCACATCCTCTTGCATATTTATCGTATCTTCTTCGTTATTTTTTCTTCTAAATAAATTAAAAAACATATTCAAACTCCCTTCAATTTTTAGCATGATTCGACAAAAAAGAAAGGTTATCCTTCTTTATTAGTCAATAAAAAACTGCTAATCGACTAGACTAGCAGTTACTACGCATAATGGGACTTACTTTTTATAATGAATTAACGCTGAATATTCAACATTTGGATAAACACCGTATTCAGAATGCGTTGCAATCGCAGTTGATGTCGTTGCATATTGGATACCAATAGAAAGTTTTCCTAAAAATTTGTTTACTCCTTGTTGCTATTACGAATTTTTAGGAAAGAGTTTTTCATTTCGTTCTTTATCAATATGCTTAGCAATATCTTGGAAAATTTCACTCACTTCTTCTGATTCTAATTTTTTACCTTTCTCTATTTCTATTACGATTCGTTTCCATTCAGCTTTTAGAATTACTTGTTGGATAAATTTTATGTTAGCATTTAAATTATTTAATTCATCACTGTTATCAGCTATTGGTGTATTAACGTGTTTTAATAGTAATTTTATTACTTCGTTAGAAAGTGAATAGAGCTTTGCAGCATAAACTTCTTTTGGATTTAGTAACAAATAGATTTTTTGCTTCACTCCTTCTAATTGAAGTAAATTATCGAAATATTTTTGTCCTTTCCTATCCTCAACTGTCATTTCGCCTAAATCATAAAAGGTTACAAGCAATGTCAATTCTGAAGTAAGTGTTGTGTATTCAACAAAACTTTCTCGGATTTTATTCAACCACTCTATTCTTTCTTTACTGACAGTATCAATATATCTCCTCTGTTTTAGGCTAGTTAGATTTAACTTCCCAAGTAGAGTATTTAAAAACAGCGTAATTGCTCCTATAGAAGCCGTTATAATCGCTACTTGTACTGGTATTTGAAGCTCTAAAAATGACATTCGTAACACCTCTTAAATCTTTTTAATCATAACTAATATACCATGTACCCAATATATAAAATACAATTATAGTAAATTTATTAATTATTTAGTTTTAGTTAATCAAAAATGCAACTCATTATGCCCATGCATATAAAATTTTTCTATATCAAATACAAATATACTCGTAGCTTTCAATTGTGCGTTGTCTATTGCCAGCAAGCAATACACATTTGATGAAAAATCGTTTCAAGTGCTTTCTGAATTTCTTTATCATCTTTTCTTAATTCTTTTCGCTTGTTCGATATAGCGACTACATCACCACTTACTGCAAATACACCATGCTTTCTACCTCTAGACATACAAAAAAACCTCCCAATTCATTGTTTGAATTAGAAGGTCTATGAACAAAAATCCGCTATAAATATGTTAATTATCTCTAGGGATGAAAAAAGGGATATTCAACAAGAGTTCAACTCCCGTTCAATATCCCTAGATTCTAAAACCGTTGATATGACTACGTTTGTAGCCACTTTATGTATGGAGACGGCGGGAGTCGAAGCCACTTCTTATAAAAGCACTGTAATACCAGCTTTTATAAGGGTTTAAAGCTACTGTTAAAAGTGTTTGACTACGCTTTTGACTACGCTTAATAAAAAATGAGTTGCGGGGAGCAATTAAGTAAGTGAGATAAACTCAAATCGATAAATTTTCTTTTTCATTGTTACCCTTAGTACGTGTGTATGATGTGTCCAAAAGAAAAATACAGGGAGGTATATTATATTGATTCGTTCTTTGAGAGAATTAAAGTAATCTTCCTAGTTAGGATAACGCAAATAGACAGATGTTCCAATGACAATCAACATATAATATGCACTGTCACAATTAACTGGCTCTGCTAAATTTGAAATAATATTCAGTGGCACTATCTCTTCATCTATTTCATCATTTATAAACCATATTATTTCATAGGCTATTTTATGCAGCGGTACTTTCCTCCTTACTTCTTTTCTAATACTTCTGAAAACGTATTATTGCTTTCATCCCTTAAAATAACCAATTAGTATTTAATAGGCGATAAATATTGAATAACTAAAATCTAATTTAAATACTTAAAGTTAAATTAAATTCTTTTTGATATGTATCTTTTCATACCCCACATAAAATTAGATTGATAATCGTCAATTCAGGACATAGACATGATAATCATAAATGATATAAGGTATATTTAATTAGGAGGGATAATATGACTTATTGTTTAGCGTGGAAAGATAAAAAAAATGTATATATGGTAGCGGATTCTGCTGTATCATCAAGTGTTTTAGATACTGAATTAGAGTCCTCAAGCTTTGGTGACATTCACGAAAAACGTGGAAAAAATTATGTATATGAGGGCACATTGAAACTTCAAACGATTAATAACTCGTATATAATCTGTTATGCTGGAAATTTAATTACAATTAACGGAATGTTAGAACTTTTATCAACCCAACTGGAGTGCGGTATTAATGTTAGTGAGGCATTTGAAACCATTAAGAACTCTTTAAGTAATTTCGATGCAGATTTTTTAATTGGGTATATTGAAAGTAATATTCCAGTACTACTACACTTTGATGGAGAAAATCTTATAGATAAAGAATATTGTCAAATTGGTTCAGGTACATCCAGTGAATCTTGGTCATATAGAAATGAATTTATTCGTAACAAAAACTTAGAAAAAGGTGCATCACCAAATCAATCATTAGCTTCTACTGTAGTTATTTTGCAAATCTATTCTTTAAAAGAAAACATGATGAATCTAGGAGTTGGAGGACTTATATTCGGATTAAGGCTCGATAATGAAGGTATTCATTGGTGTAAAGATACGACATATTATTTATATAACATAGATTTAATGGACTATCATCTAGTAACTGTTATTGCTAGAGATAATAATTTACATGTTTTATCTAGTTTGAATAGCATGCATTTAATCTTTCCAAGTCATCAAAATGATATTCCAAATAAAATATTACACGAACAATATTCCGAGTTTTTACACAAATCTATGACGGATTATTTTGTTTTTGCTAGTGTATTTTACCCAACTATAGTTTTAATACAAATAAGTGGACGTATACATAATGAATATTTTAGATTGTATTATAAAAGAGATGGAATTTATACTCACTATAGATTTATTATAAATCCTGAGATTGCAAATTTAATAAATGGTGTCGGATACCCAGAAGACGAAATTGTTTTTTTCCGTTGGGAATTAGCATTAAGTATCCCATATAAATCTAGGAAAGATGTAATAATTGAGAATGGTCATCAAGATTTAGTGGAAGATTATGATGATGAAGGATTTATTTAACTGTGAACGTTTTGGCGAATCAAATTAATTTTATGTAAATGTGAAATTAACCATTGAGGTAGAAAAGACTTGCTATGTCTAAAAAAATGAACAAAGGTAGATAAGGAATTATTAGATTTACATAAAAATAAAATCATCAATGAAGAGCGATTTAAGTATAAACCAGTAGTATATTATGGATTGAAGCATTATATTTTGTGAGAAAATATGTTCCTTCTTATCAGGATAAACCAGATAATCAAAATAATTTGTAGTTCTGGTGGGTATTTCCTTTATGAAAAACTCCCTCTGCGGGGGCTAGTTTGAAGGAAGTACAGGATCGTTTAGGTCATAGTGATGTACAAACGACAATGAACATCTATGCACACGTTACTAAGAAAGCGAAAGAAGAAGCTATACAGAAGTTCGCCAGCTACATTGAAATGTAGTTGAGCGACTACGCTTTGACTACGTTCGTTTGATACTCAATGAAACTATATGACATGGACAAAATAAAAAACCCTTGATATACAAGGGTTTTGACGTTCATTGAAACTCAATGAAATTGTAAAATGGAGACGGCGGGAGTCGAACCCGCGTCCAGAAACTCCAATACTTCAGCTTCTACGCGTGTAGTTTGCCTATTTACGATTCACGTAACATTATGCCGACAAACAGGCGTCCTGTACGCTAACCTGGAAATCTCTTGCCGATGACTCAGGTGGCACCATCGACCGTATCCCACTAAAGTTGGGCCCCACGTTCTCTACATGGGCGATAGAGAGGCAGAGCGCTTACGAGCTTACGCTGCGAAAGCTAAGTTTTGTTGTTTGCCAGTTATTATATAACTGTCGTTGATGACGGAGCCGAGCCCTCCGACGCGCGACCAAAGCTTGAACCATCCCTGTCGAATCCGTAACGTCCCCGGATATAATCCGTTCGGACAACGCTGCACAAGGCAGGTTGTAAATGAACATCGTATGAGTAGATGCTCACTGGCATGTGTTACTATTATAAAATAAATAGCTTAAAACATCAAGTAGAGACACTTTATAAGTTAGATCAGCGTTCTTATAGAAGCTTAGGAAAAGTTGAACATCTCTACTTTTCTAACATTCTTGTTTATCGCGATTTTTTTTCCTTTGAAGAAGTCTTTCCTCTAAATTGCTTGTGCCTATTATAACGCCTGAAATAATAATTAAACTGCCGATAAATTGTTGCAGTGTAATGATTTCATGTAAAAATAAGGCCGCTCCAATTAGTGCGAATATGGTATTGAAATTCACAAAAATAGCGGATTCCGCTGCACCAATGTGTTTTATACATAAGTTATATAGTGTATGTCCGATCGAAGTGGCTAAAATGGCGGACATGAAAAATACGAGCCATATGATCGGACTGAAGGATAAGAATGCCCCATAGCTTCGAAAGCTTGTAGCGAATGTGAAAATTAATAAGAGTGATGAGCCTATGAGAAGCATCCAGCCTGTCATCAGCATGGGAGAGATGACTTCCGTGGCACGGCGAATGGCAATAAAGCTAAAGGCCTGCAAAAAGAATGACATAAAGACGAGAAAATCACCTAGCTGTAAATTCGTTAGCTCGGTAATGTCGTCTACCACTGCGAATAGCACGCCAACTCCACCCAGTGCAAAGCCAATTAATTTTGATTTTGTCATAACCGTGTCTTTAAATAGTACGGCAATAAGTGCCGTAAAAAGTGGGCTGAGGCCACTAATAATGGCTGTTTTCATGGCTGTTGTTTGAACGATGCCATATGCTAAAAAGACATGGTGACAAATGACGCCGAAAAAACAACCAATGAATATGTACTTAAATGGCATCCCCTTTCTATAAAGCGGCTGCTTCGTTAGCTTTAAAATAATAAAAATCGTAATAGCTGCAAGAAAAATACGCGCCGTTTGTATCGTTAATGGATCGCCATTGGAAACAATCACTTTTAGCCATGTAACGTTCATGCCCCAAAGAAACATAACGAAAATTAAAATGGAATAAACCTTTGCATTTGCCATGTCATCACCTCCTGTTTTATTCGATCGCAAGATAAGAAGCCTCTCTATGTTCTATGAGACAACAGGCTAACACCTGCAGCAGGATCCAAATTGAAATTTGCCACAATAAAGGGGCTTTTATAATAAGTCTAGTAGACTATTCATAAGAAAGTAGGCCGCCAGGAAAGACATCGCCTTCCAAACAGCCTACCATACTTCATACTCATCCTTAAGCATTTCTCACCTTTTGATAAATGTATGTTCCATCTTTCATTTCATCAAGCTGTACGAGGTCACCGATTTGGACATTTTCTTGAATGCGCACTGTTAGCTTGGCTGTTGAATCCTTTAGCTGGACTAGTGCCACAGAATACGGTGCCAAATGGGCATATTCTGCTGGTGCAATCTGAATGATCGTAAAGCTGTACACGGTTCCCTCATCTGGGACTTCTCGTTCGTTTTTAATTTCTTGGCGGCAGGTGCTGCAATACACTTTTTTCGTTACTGACTCTACACCACAGCATTCATAAACCTTCATCTGCTACACCCTTTCTAATATGTGGACAACCGAATAAGAACCAGTACCACCTAAATTTTGTGCAAGTGCTAACCGCGGTCGTTTTTCTAGCTGGTTTGGCGCGTATCCACGTAATTGTAGTACTAATTGGTAAAACTGCGCCACACCTGTTGCGCCAATAGGATGTCCTCTCGATAATAGACCTCCGCTTGTATTGACAGGCTTTTCTCCGTTCACGCGCGTTTTTCCTTGCTCAATAGCTAGCCAGCCTTCTAATTTCGGGAAAAAACCAAGCTCTTCAATGGCCAGCATTTCAGTCATGGAGAAGCAATCGTGAATTTCCACAACATCAATATCCTCAGGACCAACCCCTGCTTTTTCATAGGCTTGCTGACCTGAAATGCGAATCGCTGGTAATGATAGTAAATCAATGGCATCCTGCATCATTGTCGGTCCTGAAGCCTGTGCAGATGCTACTATTTTAATATCTGATGGTTTACGAGATAACACAACTGCTGCTGCTCCATCTGTAATGGGTGAACAATCGAATAAACCAAGTGGATCTGTAATCATGCGTGCATTCATTATTTCTTCGAGTGTTGCTGGTTTTTGGAATTGGGCTAATGGATTTTGTAATGCATTTTCACGGTTTTTCAACGCTAATTTTGCTAAATGGGATTTATTTGCACCTGTCTCATGGAAGTAGCGGTTTGCGACTACACCAAAAAATCCTGGGAAAGTTAGACCCGCATAACGTTCGTTTGTCGTCTGATCCATTGCAGAGTTAATAAATTGCGTGACAGTGGCGGTTGGGGCATGCTTCATTTTTTCTACACCGACAACTAAAACGCTTTCATATTCGCCACTTAATATACCTAAAATACCTTGCCGTAATGCAATACCACCTGATGCACAGGCACCTTCTAATTTGGCTGTAGGAATGGATCCGAGCCCTAGGTCATTTGCTACGATCGCACCTAGAATTTCTTGATTGGCTAAGCTACCTCCCATATAGTTACCAACAAAAACCGCATCGATTTTTAAGTCTCTTGCCTCATCTAGCGCCTCTTTACTAGCAGTGAGCATTAAATCCTTTAATGAAGCATTTTCATTGTTACCGAACTTCGTCATGCTTACACTATGAACATATACCGTCACTGTGTCACCTCCATATGTTGTTTTACTAGCTCCCGTTTTAAAATCTTCCCGTAGGAGCTTTTTGGTAGGGCTTCTACTACGAAAATTTCTTTTGGCTTTTTAAAGCTCGCTAAATGTTGCTGACAAAGCTCGATTAAGGCATCATTCTCAATTTCCCCACGGCCGTTTGGCACGACATAGGCGATAATGGATTCGCCCCATTTGTCATCTGGAATACCAATTACACATGTTTCCTTGACGAATTCATGCCTGTTCAACACTTCCTCTACTTCTCGCGGATAGATATTTACACCACCTGAAATAATGACCTCCTTTTTACGGTCCACGATCGATAGGTAGCCATGCGCATCTAGCTTGCCTAAATCGCCTGTATGAAGCCAGCCATCACGTAATGTTTCAGCAGTCGCCTTTTCGTTATTCCAATAGCCTTGCATAATAAGCGGGCCCTTTGCCGTAATTTCGCCTATTTCTCCTACTGGACATTCATTGCCCTCAGCATCCACGATTTTCACATCAACAAATGGTCCAACTCTACCACATGAATCAAGGCGGGATAGTAAATCTTCGCGTGGCATCATCGAAATGCACATCGGTCCCTCTACTTGACCATAGGTTTCTACAAATTTTGTTCCTACTTTATCTAGTGCCTCTTGCAACTTAGCAGCAGCGATCGGTGAGCCTGCCATATTAATCGATTTAATGGTACGAAGCTTCTGTGGGTCGAACTGATCGTGCTGAATCATAAGGTTGACCATCGTTGGGACTAGGAAAATGATTGAAATACGGTCCTGCTCTAATAAATGAACAAATTGCTCTGGCTCAAATTTATCGTAAATAACTTGTGTTAGGCCATAGAGCCATGCCACATGACTTAAAAAGTTTGCCCCGTGTGTCAGTGGTGCGACGTGACCGAGCATATCCGTATAGTCAACTTCACACGCTATTGCTAAGGATAGGGCTCCACTAACCATATTGCGATGTGACAGCATAACGCCTTTCGGATTACCTGTCGTCCCTGAAGTATACATAATGGCCATCGTATCATTTTCTTCCACTTCATTTTCATGGGACTGCCCTTTAAACTGTTTCACTACTAGCTCATACGGTTCTCCACAATAAAGAATTGGAAAGTCAATTTGTAGCGGATCAATTAATGACTTTTCACCAATCATCAGACTCATACCTGAATCCTTTACCTGATACTCATGCTCTTTCGGATGCAAACGGTAATTAAGCGGTACTTTAATAAGACCATATAACGAAACAGCTACATCAAGCTCTATATGCTCTAATCTATTTGACATTAAAATACCTACGCGCTCTCCTTTTTGTAAGTTAAGGCTTTTAAAATAAGCTGTTAGTGCATGGGCACGTTCCATTAATTCTGCATAGGAAATCGCACGATCTTTGAATTTAACTGCTATTTTATCTGGATACGCTCGAGCCGATTTCAGTGCTAATTGGCCAATTGTACTCATTTATCTTCCCCCCTATTCATCAAAATGAAAAATTAGAACCCCAAATTGTTGATCCTTCCGTCTTTTCGGTATCGCCTCTCTTAATGGATAGAGGATGAATTCGACTGTGATAGCGATTTCATTTTCTCCTTCAAGAAAATGACCACCAGTAAAATGTTGATCACAATCGACAAAAGATCCATGGAAATGAATATCTAAATCATTCGTCTCCATATCTATCCCAATAAACCCTAAACCAGAAATAAGTTCGACCGGAGAGGTAGTTTGCCGTTTTGGTGAATAAACAATGGTCCCTTGCTTTTCACCTCTTTGAACTTGGACATAGGTAGCCTGCTTTAGGGATCCCATGCATTGAAATTGCCCTCCCTTTACCCCAAAGTGATTGCAAACCTCTTTCATCCCAGTAAATAAATCCGTTCCTGCTTTCAATCTTCCGATAATTCTATCCGTAGGTCGGTCATACAAAGCTTGCCAACGAGAATTATCCAATACTAATCCCTCCATCTACCTTTAACACCTGAGCAGTTGCATAGCTAGCCTCCCTCGATGCAAAGTATAAGACAGCACTTGCAATATCATCAGGTGTGCCGATACGCTTAATAACCTGCTGATCTAAATTGTATGGAACCCCTGTTGTAATACCTGTTAAGGTTGCGCCTGGTGCCACGGAGTTACAAGTAATATTAAGTGGGCCAAGCTCTTTTGCTACCCATTTTGTAAGGGCAATAACCCCTCCTTTTGATGCAGCATAAGCTGGACCTGAGCGACCTGTACCATCTTCGCCAGAGGTAACACCGCCGTTTAAACCTGAAACTGAGCTAATATTAATAATCCGACCATATTGTGCATCCTTCATATGTGGGTACACACATGCCTGGGTAAACATAAACGTTGCTTTTAAGTTCGTATCAAGATCACGCGACCATTCCTCAAAAGTCATTGTTTCAATATTTTTTCGGCTACATGTCCCAGCATTGTTCACCAAGATATGAATCTCTCCATACTTTTCAACTGTGCGATTGACTGTTGCTTTCACAAACTCTGCATCACGAATATCTCCTAAGCATTCTAAATAGCTATCATGTGCTAGTTTTTCAATTGTTTTCTCACATGAATTTAAGTCAACTAAAACAACATGTACCCCTTGCTTTGAAAGCTGGACCGCAACTGCTTGTCCAATACCACTTGCTGCTCCTGTAACAATCGCTACATCATCTTTTAATGTCATCATAGTTTTCCCCTTTGCTATTTAATATTTAATAAATCTGGTAAAAATGTTGATAGAGAAGGTATATAGGTTACAAGTAATAAAACGATAACCGAAGCAACAATAAACGGGACCACCCCTTTTGAAATTTGAACGATATTGGCCTTTGAAATACTGGCAGCAACATATAAATTCAAGCCAACAGGTGGTGTAAATAAGCCGATTGCTAAGTTAATCGTCATAAACACGCCAAATACAGCCGGGTCTACATCGAGCATTAACATAATTGGAAGTAATATCGGGACAAATATATAAAACGCAGAAATGGCATCGATAAATGCACCAGCAATTAATAGAATAATATTTACTAGTAGTAAAATAATGATTTTATTATCTGTTAAACCTAAAACGGTATCTGAAATAGTTGAGGCAATTTGCTCTGTTGTGACAATATAGGCAAAGACAGAGGCGGCACTTACGATAATCATTACAACTGCTGTTTGTAACGCCGATTCAATAAAAATACGATACATCATTTTTATGTAGCCTTTTCGATGGATAAACAGTCCTACAATTAGTCCATATACAACCGCAATAACTGCCGCTTCTGTTGGTGTGAAAAACCCTCCATAGATTCCACCTAAAATAATGACAGGAATCATTAATCCAGGAAGTGCCTTAATAAATGCATCCCAGCGTTCTTTTCCTGTACTTTTTCGCTTAACTGCTTCCACAGAGTCATTAAAAATACCTTTTTTAATGTCCCGTTTACGAACGTACATTCCAGCAATAAATAAACCGATCCCTACTAAAATACCTGGTATAACCCCTGCCATAAAAAGACGGTTAATTGTAATAGGGATTTGATCTCCTGCTACTACTGCAAAAATAATGAAGGCAATCGATGGGGGAATAATAATACCTATCGCACCCGCACTCGCCACTAATCCCCCAGCAGTTTCTTTACGGTAGCCGTTTTTCACCATTGCCGGAATGAGAATACCTCCAATGGCAGCAACTGTGGCTGGACCAGACCCTGAAATAGCAGCGAAGAAAATCGCTACTAATACCGTTACAAGTACAATGCCACCTTTACGATGTCCAACTAATGTTTGTGCAAAATCGATTAAACGCTTAGAAATTCCGATATGGTCCATAATGACACCCGCTAAAATAAAGAATGGAATCGCTAATAGCGTAAACTTTGCCACGCTCGTATACATAATATCTGTTAATGCCTCAAATCCAGATAGCCCTTGTGATGTAAATAGCACTACCATTGAAGCTACTGCTAAGGACGCAGCAATGGGTACCCTTAAAAATACGAGCACGATAAAGGAGCCAAAAAGTAATAATGCTATCATGCTAGCTCATCTCCTTCCGCTCCATTCCCTTCATTACTTACCGCTTTATATTCTTCAACCATCGCTTGAACTGTACGAATTAAACATAGTAATGCACCTAAAGGTAAGGCAGAAGATAAAATCCACTGCGGCATTCCTAATGCCGGTGTTGTTTGATTAATCTCCATTTGGAACAATACCATATCAATGCCGTAATAAAGTAATACTGCAAACAATACGCCACTTGCTACTGATGAAATAATGACAATCGCCTTTTTTGTCAGCTTATTCCCTTTATCGAACAATAAGGTAAAACCAAGGTGTGCGTATCTACGCACACCCAATGCTGTACCAACAAATGTAAGCAATACTAACAAATTAACTGTGATTTCTTCTGTAAAAGAAAGGGATAAGTTGACTAAATTACGAGAAACAATGTTTACAAATGTTATAAATGTAATCGCTGCAAATGTAACGCTTAATATAATCTCTTCAAAATAGTCTAAGAATTTCATATGTTTCCCCCTTATGGCGTAAACGCTTTCAATAAATCTTCTCCCCAAATATCCGTATATTTATCATAAATAGGCTGAACAGCTTTTTTAAACGCTTCCAATTCTGCATCTGTTGGCGTATAAACATTCATTCCTTTAGCTTTTAAATCTTCAATTTGTGATGTTTCTTTTTCACGTGCAATTTTCACTTGATATGCAGCTGCCTCTTTACCTAGTCGATCAAATAATTCACGGTCTGCATCACTTAAAGAATCATAGAGCTTTTTATTCATACCTAACACTAATGGATCATATGAATAGTTCCACAATGTTAAGTAATCCTGAACTTCGTCAAGCTTTGACGAAGCAATAACATCAATAGGATTTTCTTGCCCATCAATCGTTCCTTGCTGCAATGCTGTAAACACTTCTGAGAATGTCATTGTTGCAGGATCTGTTCCTAATGAACGGTATAAATCTGTGTACATGGTAATACCAGGTATACGAATCTTTAATCCCTTTAAATCTTCTGGTAGCTTAATTTCACGCTTACTATTCGTTATTTGACGGAAACCATTCTCTCCATAGCCTAAAGCTTGTACACCCTTTTCAGCTAAAAGTTCTTTAAGCTTTTCTCCCCCTTCTCCATTAAACACTTTATCTACCTCTGAATGATCCTTAAGTAAAAAAGGTGCACTTGTCACACCAAAACGTTGATCTAAAATCGAATAAATAATCGTAGAGTTAAATGTTAAATCGATTGAACCCTTTGCTAAGCCTTCAACAGCCTTACCCGAATCTCCCCCAGATAATTGTTCATTTGTAAATACTTCAATTTTAATGCGACCATCTGTTTCTTTATCCATATCATCTGCCAGTTTTTTTGCTGCCTCATACCATGTTGATGAATCTGATACTGTGACAGACATTTTTAATTTATATGACTTTTCTTTATCATCAGCATCCCCGCTACTGCTACCACCACAGGCAGCTAGTATTGCTGATACGATCAAGAGCATAGCCAAGAGAAGATTTCTCCCTTTTAAAAATTTCCTCATAAAATATATCCCCCTACTCTTTTTATATTAGATTCTATAATTATTTTATAATTCCGAAAAATCTAAATATATATTCCTAGGGGATAAAAAGTTACATGATAATTGAGTGATTTTTGTCTCTAATAAATAAAAATCATACAAATAACAGCATTTTAAGTATTTCATTAAACGCTTTTTCTTTTTCGAAACAGCAAAATAGCAATCATTAATTCCAATTTATTTTCATTATTATTTATATCAATCTTTAAAAGCTTTTCTATTTTTTTTAAGCGATATTTTAATGTATTTTTATGAATATGAAGGGCATCAGCAATTTCCTGTAAGCCCCCTTTACTTTTTAGCCACATTTCTAGATTGTATATTAGTTCTTCTTCCTCTAATAAAGAGCCAATTGTTCTGCCGATGAAATGGCCAACCTTTTGTTCATCAAGGTCGGACAATAGTAACTCTAATTTCAAATCCTCTTCAAATACTATTTGTCTATTTTCTATAGCAACCGTTAACGCTATATTTGCTTCATTGTAGGATGCATTTAGCTCAAAGAAGGAATGTGAGTTGCCGACACCTATAAATATATCGTCATCATATAGCTTTATAAGTTTGCGGTTAAATGAATGAAGTGTTTGCTCTAAATGAATACGCGTTATTTTTGGGACAAGCAACACTAGCTTATCAAAGCTCCATTGAAAAATATGTAATTGAGGATGGATTATTTGAATTGCACGCAAATAATCCACCCCCTTCTCATCGATTCTCTTATTCAATTGAATTATAATAATTCGATTGTAGAGCTCTGTATCAATATTTAACATTTCTGCTCGTTGCTCTAGCAACAATTGATTTACCTGACCATTTAATAAATCTAGCAGGAAGAGCTCAAACATTTTAGTCTCTCGTTCTTTTTTACGGTGCATTAAAAAATCTTCCACAAAAAACTGTGTAATTTTCTGAACAAGTTTCCCATATTTTTCTATTTCCGCAGGTTGGCCAGTAACACCAATTACTCCAATTGATGTATCTTCAATAACTAATGGCATGACAAGACCCTCACGCACACCCTTCAATTGAATCGACAGCTCCTTCGTCATATGCATGACTTCTTTGTTTTTCATGGCTATTAAAGCACCTTCATGAAATTGATTCATCCTCGACATGTCTGTGCTGGCAATAATAAATCCATTATGATCGATTACAACAACATTTTGATCAATCAACTCACCAAGCTCTCTTACAATTTTTGTGCCAATTATTTGCAAATCAAACATTGTGCCACCCCCCATAAAGATTAATATACTGATTATGCCGAAAATTTAGTATATTTTAGCTATTTTACTACAGTTTTCTATGCTCTTGTAGATAAAATCAACAATATGTGAGGCATACATGCTTGATTCTAGCTTTTCCTTATGGATACCAGATTGAATTTGTAACAAGCAACCAGGATTGGCCGTAACGATAACTGTGGGCTGTAGCGCCTTAATCGTTGCCATTTTTGTAGCTAAAATGTCATTAGCTGATGCAGGTTGCAATAAATTATATATTCCTGCTGAACCACAACAAGTGTTGGCATTTGGCAGTTCTGTGAAAAGGACATTTGGTAGTGCCTGTAAAATCATTCTTGGCTCATTGAAGACTTTATTGACATTGCGTAAATGACAGGAATCCTGATACGTTACAAGTGTTTGCTTTGCTTGCTGAGGCAAGGTGGCTAAATAATCAAGCAGACCAGCTTTGACAAGCAGGCTTGAAATATCAATTGTCTTCTCAGAAAATCGAATTGCCTTTTCACGATACTGATCATCACTCTGTAAATGCTTTTCATACTCCTTCAAGAAAGCTCCACAGCCACCAGCATTATTAACAATATAAGTGTAATCATCTGAATCAAATAGCTCTACATTACGAATTAAGTTTTGCTTACCACGCTTTAGCTCCCCACTATGTCCATGCAGAGCCCCACAGCAACTTTGATTATCTGGAATAATAACATCCACACCAAGCATTTGTAGCAAGAATACTGTTTTATCGTTTGTTTCCTTATAAAGCGTATCCATTAAACAGCCTGTAAAAAAGGCCACCTTCATCGTAGCTGGTTTCACCTGTTTGAATGGCTGTATTTTTCTTGCTATGGGTGGTAGAGATGCCTCCATTGTTTTTACATGCTTGGGGAATAAATTTAAAAAGCCAATTTTTCGCACAGCCTTTTGTAGGCCTGTTTTTTGATAAAGATGCAGTAGGCTGACGGCATGTTGCATATTTTTTTGTTTGACGAAAAGATTATTAAAAACAATTGTACGTGTTGTTTTTTCTACGAGGGATGCGTGCTTCACTTCTTGTACCGCCTCACGCGTTTGCTCAATCAAAGCACCATACTGTACCCCAGCCGGACATGCTGGCTCACAAGCACGACATCCTAAACATAAATCAAATGACTTCTCAATGGACGCATCAAAGGGGACTATTCCATCACGCACCGCCTTCATTAAGGCAATACGCCCACGAGGTGATTGGGCCTCATCTTGCTCTGTATGAAGATATGTCGGACAGCTTGGCAAACAGAAACCGCATCTCATACAGTCCAGTAATAAATTTTCATCGATATGCGTCTCGAAGGATTGTTGCATTTGCTGCTGAACATTAGTTGCCACCATCTACCACCACTCTTTTCTTCGTCTCTTTTGCAAAAACTTTGCCAGGATTCATAATATTGTTTGGATCAAAGGCTTGTTTAATGTTTTTCATTACAGTAATACCAACAGGACCAATCTTCCATTCTAAATAAGGTGCTTTCATTTCACCTATACCGTGCTCCCCTGTAATCGTGCCACCTAGCGAAAGTGCTGCCTCAAAAATTTCCGCAAACGCCGCTTCCACACGGTGCATCTCATCTTCATCTCGCAGGTCTGTTAAGCATGTAGGATGCAAATTCCCATCCCCTGCATGACCAAATGTGGCAATATTAACCTTGTACTTTTCGGAAATGTCATTAATTCTCTTCACCATTTTGGCCAGCTCTGATCGTGGTACTGTGGCATCCTCTAAAATAACTGTCGGTTTTAATTTTGCTAATGCTGATAAGGCGACACGTCTTGCTGTTTTAATTTGCTCCGCTTCCTGTGCATCTTTTGCAATTTGCGTAAAAAGAGCACCATTTTCTTCCGCAATTCGTACCATTTCTTTGACATCTTGTTCTACTTGATACATTTCACCATCCTGCTCGAGTAGGAGCATTGCTTCTACATCTGTTGAGAGACCTATTTTCATGTATTGCTCGACGGCGCTAATTGTTTTTTTATCAAGAAATTCTAGCGTTACTGGAATGATTTTATGTGCAATAATACTAGATACTGTTCTCGCTGCATCCTCTAAAGATTCAAAGTATGCGATGCTCGTCATTTTATATTGTGGTAAAGGGATAAGCTTTAAGGTAATGGCTGTTACTACACCTAATGTTCCCTCTGCTCCAACAAATAATGAGGTGAGGTCATAGCCTGCTACGTCCTTTGCTAGTTTGCCACCTGTTTCTAGAATATCTCCGTTCGGTAAAACAATTTGTAACCCTTTCACATAATCCTTTGTTACACCGTATTTTAACCCCCGCAGGCCACCTGAGTTTTCACTGACATTGCCACCAATTGTAGAAATTCTCATTGAGCTTGGATCAGGAGGGTAAAATAGACCATGTGCTTCGACGAATGTACAAAGATTCTCAGATATAATGCCAGGCTGGACTGTAATCGTTAAATTTTCCTTATCGAAATTTAAAATTTGATCCATTCTATTAAATAAAATCACTACGCCCCCATCGTAAGGCACCGTTCCTGCTGCAAGGTTTGTCCCAGAGCCTCGAGGAATAATTGAAATCTTATATTCATTACATACTTTTAAAACCTCCGCAATTTCCTCTGCATTCCCTGGTGAAATAACAAGATCAGGTAAGCGCTGGAAGTTTGCTGTTGCATCATAGGAATAAGCTAAGAGCTGTGCAGTTGAGCTTTTTACGTATTTTTCACCAACAATATGCGTAATTTTTTCGATTACTGTTTTATTCATAATGCTCACCTCGAATTGAGATATTTATTACTACAATTTTAATTGTTAGAATTTTCTAAACATATGTCTTGTAAGATAAAAAAGTGTAATAAATTTTAATTTTTTTGTGTTATAAGACCAAAAAAATAGAAGTTATCGGACAAATTCCAATCAACTTCTAAAATTTACACTATTCTTCCATAAAATATAAAAAGCTGATGAGAAAGTGGCACTTGCCTGCTTTCTCATCAGCCTTTTTAACGCTGGCGTTCCTTGAAGGCACGTTCCATCTCGCGTTTAGCTTCTTTTTTGCGCATGTCGCTGCGCTTATCGTAGTCTTTTTTCCCTTTACCGATGCCAATTAGGAGCTTGGCGTAGCCATCCTTGATGTACATTTTCAATGGGACGATTGTGTAGCCGTCACGTTTTACGGCACCGACTAGCTCGCCGATTTGCTTTTTGTGGAGCAGCAACTTGCGGGTGCGTAGTGGATCGTGGTTGAAACGGTTGCCTTGTTCGAAGGCGCTAACGTGCATATTGTTGATCCATGCTTCACCATTGCGGACGCGGACAAAGGAGTCTTTCAGTTGGACTTTGCCTGCACGGATGGATTTGATTTCTGTGCCAGTTAGGACCATGCCTGCTTCAATTGTTTCTTCGATGAAGTAGTCGTGGCCTGCTTTTTTGTTTTGTGCTAATACTTTACCAGAACCTTTTGCCATATCTTTCACCCTCTACTTAAAAGGTTGAGCTTAAGCGAAAGCACCCTTTCAATGAATACTTTCGATTAGGCTTATTTACGTTTTGTTTTTTTCTTTTTGCCTTTTTTGGCAATGCCCTCATAGAACTTTTGCTTTTGTTTCACGCGTTTTTTAGGACCTGGGCTTGAGTCATCTTTGCGGCGACCACGCGGATCCCGGTCACTTTCGCGTCGTTCACCTTGCTTGGTGCTACGAGTTCCACGATCATCCTCTTGACGACCGCCTCTACGATTGCCACCACGTCCGCCTTTTTCCTCATCACTGCGTGTGCTTCGGCGACTTCGTTCACCTTTGTTATCGCTGTAATTTTTACGTGCATGAATAACAGTTGGTGCTGCTTTGCGTGTTCGTCCATATGAAGTTACCATTCCAACGATTTCAAAGTCAATGGATGACTCCTCAATAATGACATTTGCCACACGAACTGTCACTTCATCCCCAATACGGAATTGGCGATTCGTTCGTTCCCCGATCATAATCATTTGACGATCATCGAAGCGGTAGTAATCATCAGTCATATTGCTAATATGGACAAGTCCTTCGATGGTGTTTGGTAGCTCCACGAAAATACCGAAGTTTGTAATGGATGAAACAATCCCTTCGAATTCTTCGCCAATTTTGTCGGACATATATTGTGCTTTTTTAAGTGCGTCTGTATCACGTTCTGCATCAACAGCACGACGTTCACGCTCAGACGTGTGGTCAGCAATTTCATCCATTGCCATACTCCACTGTGCAATGGTTTCTCTGGATGTATCCTTGTTAATTAAATACGTACGAATTAAACGGTGTACAACTAAGTCAGGATAACGACGAATTGGTGATGTGAAGTGTGTATAGAAATCCGTTGATAAGCCAAAATGTCCAAGACTTTCAGGGTAGTACTTCGCCTGCTGCATTGAACGTAAGAGCATCGTTGAGATAACAGGCTCCTCTGGCATACCTTCAATGGCCTTCAATACATCCTGTAATGCCTTAGGATGAACGGTATTACCAGTACCTTTAATTAAAATACCGAAGTTCGTGACAAATTCAAAGAAGCGTTGAAGCTTCTCAGGCTTTGGATCTTCGTGAATACGGTATATAAACGGTACATTCATCCAGTGGAAGTGCTCTGCCACTGTTTCATTGGCAGCTAGCATGAAATCTTCAATTAATTTCTCCGCTACTGTTCGTTCACGTAATTCAATATCAACTGGCCATCCTTCTTCGTTCACGATCACCTTGGATTCTTTGAAGTCAAAGTCAATGGCTCCTCGCATTTCGCGTTTACGGCGCAAAATGCCCGACAGCTCAGCCATGTTTTTAAACATTGGAACAAGTGGCTCATAGCGTTCAATTAGTGCCTCATCCTGCTCCTCTAAAATCTTGTAAACGTCCTTATACGTCATACGCTCAGTCGTTTTAATGACACTTTGGAAAATTTCATGTGCAACCACATTACCATTCGCATCAATAATCATTTCACAGGATAGTGTTAAACGGTCAACCTGTGGATTTAATGAACAAATGCCATTTGATAAACGATGTGGAATCATTGGAATGACACGGTCTGTTAAATAAACACTTGTCGCACGATCGTAAGCTTCAATGTCAATGACCGAGCCTTGCGTTACATAATAACTTACGTCTGCAATATGTACGCCAAGCTTATACGTTCCATCTACATTTTTCGTTACAGTTACGGCATCATCTAAATCCTTTGCATCTGCCCCATCAATTGTCACAATCGTTTCATGACGTAAATCACGACGACCTACTAAATCGGCCTCTGTAATTTCATCTGGCACGCGCTGTGCAGCAGCAATGACTTCATCTGGGAATTCAGGTGGAATGTCATGCTTATACAAAATGGATAAAATATCCACACCTGGATCATTTTTATGCCCTAAAATTTTTGTAATATAGCCTGTAGCAGATTTTAAATCCTCTGGCCATGTTGCTACCTCAACAACAACCTTATGTCCATCGACAGCCCCTAATGTATCTCCTTTGGCAATAAAGATATCCATTGGTAGCTTTTTATCGTCTAGAACAACAAAGCCGAAGCCACGGTTAGCCTGGAATGTACCGACAAAGCTTGTTTGACCACGCTCGACGACCTTTGTAACCGTACCTTCACGTCGATCACCGAATGATTCCTTTAAAACACGTATCAGAACGATGTCTCCGTTAATGGCACCGTTAATTTCATGCGGTGGAATGAACACATCATCCATGCCCTCGACGTCAGGTGTCACGAAGCCAAAGCCCTTCGCATGTCCGATAAATTTACCTCTTAGCAAATTCATACGCTCTGGTAGGCCATAGCGATTGGAGCGGGAACGCACAACTAAGCCTTGCCCTTCCATGCGGACAAGTGTTTTCACAAGCTCCTTGAACTCCTCCGCATCCTCAAAGCCAAATTCATCCTCGATTTCACCGACTGTTAGTGGTTTATAATCATCTGTGCTGAAAAAATCGAGTAAACGACTTTGTAGTGTATCTTTTTGGTCTTTCATACATATTCCCTCCTTCATGAGAAAATCCTATTTATATTATTGTGCCCAATTTAGGCTTTCTAAAAAGCGATAAATGTCCTCATGTAATTGATCTTTTTCTTGATCTAATGTAATAACATGTTTTGAGTTTTCATACCACTTGATGTGCTTTTCAAGTGACTCAGTTTGATTATATATAATGTTGGCAGATTCTGTCTCTATTACTTCATCATTTGTAGCTTGTACGACGAAAATAGGCGCATAAATCATGTCAATTTCTTGACGAGTGCGGGCTATAAATTCTCGAAGCTGCTGTAGAGATGGCATGCCTTTGTCAGCAATACTTGCAACTTCAGCTTCAATTTGTTCTTCCTGTTTCCCTTGGAACTTTTTATAGTCCCTTGCATATTTCAAGACACCCTCAAACATAACGTCGGTTGTACGCATTGTCATAGGGGCACACATTGTCACAATGCCTTTAACAGGATTATTTAATGCAACGTTTAATGCCATAACACCGCCTAATGAAAGTCCAGCAACGGCTATTTCCTGATAGCCAGCATCCTGTAACTGTTTGTAGGCGGCAATAACATCCTGCCACCAGTCTGCTGGACCTGTTGTGATTAGTTCTTCTGGTTCCACACCGTGACCTTTATAGTGAGGTGCTAATGTAGTATACCCTTTTTTCTCTAAAAATCTACCAAGCATTCGTACGTCTGCAGAGCTTCCTGTGAAGCCGTGTAATAATAAAACAGCACGTGGTCCTGCCTGAAAGAAAAATGGCTGTGATAATGATTTGTTCACTGTAAGCACTCCTTCATTCTACAACACTTATACATATATACATACTATACCCAATCTCGTCATCTCGATGATGCCCAGCGGATCATTGGTTATTGCGTTACCATTCATTTTTTACTACAGAGAGAGAATTTACCATTTAACAATGATAAAAGAAAACGCCCAACCAATTCGGTTAGGCGATATATCTTCAACTATTAGATTTTTGTAATAGCGATTGCTAATAAAAAGAACACTATAGCTAACACAATTGTTGCACGGTGAAGGATTAAATCCATACCACGTGCTTTTTGCTTTCCAAATAGTTGCTCAGCTCCACCCGAGATGGCACCTGATAAGCCTGCACTTTTACTAGATTGAAGTAATACCACAACGATTAACGCTAATGATACGATAACTAATGAAACTAATACTACTGTATGCATTCACTGCACCTCCCGAACTTTGAAACATCACAACAGACTACATTATAACAAAAAAAGGTTGTGATGACAAACTTCGCTTTATGTTTTGCTGGAAATTTTCCGCCTCATGCTTCCATCCTTGTCGACTTGTGCTACTATTTGTGGATGTCACTCCCTACAAATTAAATTATAATGGCAAAAATGAACTTTTTTGGAGGGTGGGAAAATGAATAAAAAAATAACAGCGCTGCTAGTACTATGCTGCATGATTCCCTTTCTTACGGCATGCTCAAAGGCCATTGACCTACTTCTTGAGGAAGAGGATGTAACAACCACAACCTTAGCAGAAGATACAGAGAATGATATGAAGAAACCAGAAAGTAAAGCGCTATCTGCCTCTTTTTCACCTAATGATCTTTTCTCAACCTCATTATTTAAGGATGATCCTGCCTTACTACAATTCACTAAAAAAGTTGAAAAACAAGTAGCAAAGTTTGAACAGCACTTTGAAGTCCCTTATACTGGGAAGCTAAACTTCGAAGATTTTGAGGTGCAGCTGAATGACTTAAATAGCCTGCTTTCCTTCGTCGATCCCTATACAGCTGGTTATTTTCTTACTTATGAATGGACGGCTTGGGAAATAGATAATGGCTATTTGGTAGAGTTGTCGATTGATTACTTAACAGATGCCAAAAAGGAGCAAAAGGTCGATCAATATGTAGAGGCTTTTGCTGATCAGTATATTTCGACAGATATGACAGATTTTGAACGTGCTAAAATCATTAATGATACGGTTGTACAGTTAGCCACTTATACTGAACAAGGCTCTACTGAGGGACAAACGGTTTTTGAGCTGATAAACGAAGAAACTGCGGTATGTCAAGCTTATGCTCTACTAGCTTATCGCCTACTATTAGCTTCGGATGTAGAAGCGAAATACGTATATGGCTATAGTGAGGATCAGCTGCATGCTTGGAATTTAGTCAGTATCGATGGCAATTGGTATCATCTTGATACAACGTGGAATGACGTGGATTCAGCGGAGCCTTATGCGATTTCCTATGAATACTTTTTAGTCAGTGATGAAAAATTAAGCCAAGATCATTTATGGGTTAATGAAAATTATTTTACTGCTACAAATAACAATTATGATTTTATGCATGATATGTGGTATGCCCATACTGTCGATGATGTGATTTATTATAATAATATCAAAGATAATATGGTCTATTCCTATAATTTAGACACAAATGAAAACAATCAAATTACAGAAACAGCATGCTATTATTTAGCTACTTATGATGATTCCATTTATTGCAGTGACTATGACAATGCCGGTTATTTAACAAAAATTAATGTCCAGGACGGCTCTGAAGAAGTCTTACTTGAAGATGAAGTCCTCAACTTGTACATTGAAGAAGACATTTTATATTATGAAACGATCGATGGTGCACAACATCAGGAAAATTTGTAATGCCCCAAAAGAATCTGTGTGACCCTTACACAGATTCTTTTCTCCCCTTTCATTTACATAATTACCATATTTCATTAACAAACCTTTAACGCTAGCTTTACACCCTTCCTTTACACTTACAGTTGAATTCATCTAAAGGAGGAAAATCATGAAATACGCAAAAAAATGGACTTCATTGTTTTTAGCAAGTGCAGTGACTTTATCCGCAGTTAGTATCTCACAGCAAGAGGTACATGCAGCCGAAGTAAAGAAACCGACAAATGTCATTATGCTTGTGATGGATGGTAGTAGTAATAATGCTGTCACCCTTTCCCGCTGGTATAAAGGTGAAAGCCTAGCAATGGATGAAATTTTATCAGGTGCTATGCGCACATATTCTGCTGAATCTGCCATTACCGATTCCGCGCCTGCTGCGACAGCATTAGCAACTGGCCATAAATCGAACGATAAATATATAGGTGTTCTCCCATCTGTGATCAACTCCCCTGGATTAGCGCAAATCGCTAAGGATGAAGCCTTCCGCCCTGTAGCCAATGTGCTAGAAGGAGCTAAGCAGCAAGGTAAGGCCACTGGATTAATTTCTACTTCCGAAATTCAACATGCTACACCAGCTGGTTTTTCTGCCCATGTCAACAATAGAAGTCAATATGGGGATATTGCAGAGCAGCAGGTTTATCAAAATATTGATGTTGTCTTAGGCGGTGGTCTGGAATCACTATCACCAGGCACATCGAAAAATGCCCGTCAAGATGGCGAGGATTTAATCAAGGTTTTGAATGAAAAAAATTATGATCTCGTTAAAACGCGCGATGAGCTATTTAATAGTCAATCCTCAAAAATTTGGGGAAGCTTTGCACCAAGTTCACTTGCTTATGATTTAGATCGTGCAAAAACAAGAGCATCTGAGCCTACACTTGCTGAAATGACGAATAAAGCAATCAATACGCTGAAAAAGGATGAGGATGGCTTCTTCCTCTTTGTAGAAGGTAGCAAGGTTGACTGGGCTGCACATGCCAACGATACAATTGGTATCATTAGCGATATATTATCATTCGATGATGCGGTGAAAGAAGCAGTCGATTTTGCGAAGGAAGACGGTAATACTCTAGTCATTGCAGTAACTGATCATGGAAATAGCGGCATTACGATG
The DNA here is from genome assembly GCF_028872195.1 of Lysinibacillus sp. G01H. Lineage (NCBI taxonomy): Bacteria > Bacillati > Bacillota > Bacilli > Caryophanales > Bacillaceae > Lysinibacillus > Lysinibacillus sp. G01H. Next base: position 3,739,931 of record NZ_CP118397.1, read on the forward strand.
GGGAACGCTAACACTACTAGTACCTATTCTAGCATTCCAGTCTCTGCTTACATCGACCCGTTAAAAAAAGCTACGATGACCATTGAAGGAGCTTTAAGCCAGCTAAAAGAAGATCGCTCTAATTTAGTTGAGGTCGCTGCTCTTTATGGCTTAGATTCATTAACGGAGGACGAGCTTAAAACATTACAGTCTGCTAAAGACTTAGGTAGTGAAATGGTAAAAATGCTAGCCAATCGTGCAAACATCGGTTATACAACAGGTGGCCATACGGGTGAAGATGTATTCTTATATTCATTTGGTCCTTATAAATTGACAGGATTAGTAGAAAACACTGATTTAGCTCATACAATGGCACGCTTTATGGGCTTTGACTTAAACACATTAACAAATGATTTATATGTGCCTGCAACGAAGGCATTTACGGAAAAAGGATTTACAACAAAAATCGACTTATCGGATAAAGAAAATCCAACATTTATTGCGCAAAAAGCAGATGTCACAGTGAAAATTCCAGTCAACAAAAACACGATGACGTATGAACAAACTTCCTCAAACACGGCAAAGACTCATACATTTGATACAATCAATGTCTACAATGGCTCTGAATTTTATGTATCTAAAAAAGTTATTAATCAAGTGAAATAAAAATAATAGCGCGAACATAAGTTGAGATTATTCCCTTATGTTCGTGCTTTTTTTACATAAGTAAACCAGCCAATAATTTGTAAACTCTACATATCCCCCCAAAACCTTAAATTTACCTTAAATTAATCTTATGATTTACTGAATTCATCTTAATTCAGCAACATTTTTCTCCACATTCCGTCAAATCAGTGTTAAAAACATAAGGTAAGGATTTTTAACTAGTAAATTACTATTTTTTTGAAAGTTTAATCCTATACTTTTTTTCATTGGAGGTGGACAAATGCAATCCATCAAAAATAATGAGTATTTACGCTTCATTGGCTTCACGATGTTTTATTTGATTGTTTTGGTACTGTTGTTTCTTATACATGGCTTCCATGATATGAACGCTGGACCATTTATATATACGGAATTTTAAATAAAGGAGATTAAAAAATGTTAAGTATTTTGGCAGCTATTGAACGTGTGGCCATCCAGCAGCCACAAAAAACTGCTTATCAGACACACAATGCCTCCTTAACTTATAGTGAGCTTTGGCATTTATCGGATCGTCTTGCCGATTATTTAATGAAGCTTAAGTTGCGGAGACAACAACCTATTGTCATTTATGGACATATGTCCCCCCTACAAATTGTTGCGTTTATCGGATCTGTAAAGGCTGGCCATCCATATGTACCTGTTGATTCATCAACACCATCGGAAAGATTACAACTCATTACAGAAGCTTCTGGAGCAGGTTTAGTATTGACAACAGAGCTATTACAGATGCAGATGAACCTTCCAGTTATGGCAGTGCATGATATTCTGGATGCCTCCTCAAAGGACGTGATCCTATCATCCGCAACATGGGTTCATGATGAGGATATCCATTATATTATTTACACTTCTGGTTCAACGGGTCAACCAAAAGGGGTACAAATAACAGCTAGTAATCTAACACACTTTGTAATGTGGATGCAGGATCACTTCCCTTTACAGGAAGACGGCGTATTTTTAAACCAAGCACCTTATTCCTTTGATTTATCTGTTATGGATCTCTACCCAGCTCTTGTTGGTGGACACACACTTTATGCGATTACACAGCAAGAAATTGCTAATCCAAAAGCATTGTTTGATTCATTAGCGACGTCAAATACTCGTGTATGGACTTCTACACCTTCTTTTGCCAGGATGTGTTTGATGAACAAAGAATGGGATCAAAAACTCATGCCTGCATTGGATACTTTTTTATTTTGCGGAGAGGTTTTACCGATAGCGGTATGTAACGAGTTGATGCTCCGTTTTCCACAGGCAACAATTTATAATTTATATGGTCCTACGGAAACAACCGTCGCTGTATCCTATGTAAAGGTGGCGAAAGAGCTAGTAGGACGCTTCGAACAATTACCGATTGCCCCTATAACGGAGCCAAACGTTTCTGTAGCAGAAGATGGGGAAATTATTATTTCAGGGCCAACCGTTAGCGCAGGGTATTTGGGAGCGCCTAAATTAACAGCTAAAGCTTTCCCGATCGTGGATGGCGATCGCATCTATCAAACAGGTGATATAGGCTTTGTGCAGGATGGTTATTTGTTCTTTTCAGGTCGTAAGGATTTCCAAGTGAAATTACATGGCTATCGTTTAGAGATTGAAGAGATTGAAAAACAAATCAGTAACCTGCCACCTGTTTCAAGCTGTGTTGTTGTACCTGTTTATAAGGAGAAGGAAATCATTTCTCTTAGTGCCCATATTGTTTTACGTGAGCCATTAACAGACGCTGCTTTTAAAACAACAAAGCAATTGAAGGCACTTTTATCGGCGTACTTACCTGCCTATATGATACCGAAAACATTTAAATATATGGACGCTTTACCACTAAATCCAAATGGTAAGGTAGATCGTAAAGGATTGGCGGTTATGGAGACAGTATGACGCCTTATGGAAATATAGCATTTTTTGTGATCATCGGACTTTTATTACTACCTACCATCCTCTTAGGATTACGAGGCAAATCTTCGAAACGCTATAATCTTTTTGTTTCGGTCATTGTCTTAGCATTAATCTTCGGACATTCATTGAATGGGTCCATCTCGCTCGTATTATTTACTGTCTTTCAGGTAGTACTTATTGTGGCTTATCAGCGCTATCGACTTCAGCAAAATAGCGGAACCATTTTTATAATAGCGGTGCTTTTATCCATATTACCCTTGATTCTTGTAAAGGTTTTGCCGATTCTCGGGTTACATCATTTATTTGGCTTCCTTGGTGTATCCTACATTACGTTTAAAGCGGTGCAAATGATTTTAGAAACCCGTGATGGCTTGATGAAAGAGAAAATTTCGGTAGTAGAGCTAGTCTATTTCTTATTATTCTTTCCTACCGTATCATCGGGGCCGATTGATCGTTGGCGTCGTTTTACAAAGGATTTTCATGCCGTGCCTTCCTCGGAGGAGTACCAAAAGCTGCTATTGAGTGGTATTAACTATATTTTTGTCGGCTTTTTATATAAGTTTATTTTGGCTTATTTAATTTACAACTACACGCTTATTTATTTGCCTAACCATACTTATAACTATTTGACACCTTTTCAGGGGCAGCTAGCGTATATGTATATGTATAGCTTTTACTTATTCTTTGATTTCGCTGGCTACAGTGCATTTGCTGTTGGTGTGAGCCGGATAATGGGTATCCAAACACCGATTAACTTTAATCGCCCTTTCGCCAGCCGCAATATTAAAGATTTTTGGAATCGTTGGCATATGAGCCTTTCCTTCTGGTTTAGGGATTATGTCTATATGCGCTTTGTCCTTTGGATGACAAAGAAAAAATGGTTAAAAAATAAATTTGCTATTTCGTATATAGGCTTCTTTTTACTATTCTTTTTAATGGGTATTTGGCATGGTCTGGAATGGCACTTTGTGGTCTATGGACTCTATCATGCCCTATTGATTATCAGCTTTGATAAATTTGAACGCTGGAATAAAAAGCATAAGCGTTGGCCAAAAAATAAATGGACGCATGCTATTGGCGTAATCATTACATTTCATGCTGTATGCTTCGGCTTCTATATTTTTTCTGGCACATTATTTTAAACAAAGGGCTGTAAGAGCCTGTTCACTAAAGGAGAATTATTAATGGATCAACAACAAGTTTTAGAAATGCTAGTCGAGTTATGTGAAGATGAAATTATTGTAGAAAACCCAGATATAGATTTATTTGAAGAAGGTTTACTGGATTCGTTTGGGACAATTAATTTATTAGTTGAAATTGAAAATCGTTTTAATATTTCTGTCCCTATTACTGATTTCAATCGTGAAGAATGGAATACGCCTAATCGAATAGCAGGGAAATTAGCTGAAAGACAATGATCAAAAAAGGCTTTCTTTCTTTATTTATTGCATTTGCTCTTTTTACGGGCTTTGTCTTTTTTCCTAATGCTTGGATTAAAGCATGGATATCCAATGAGGATGTGGAACAAGCCAAAACGAACATGTCTCCACTTGTATTTCAGGGCACATATTTACAGGAGCGAATGTTACAGGAGCCTAGTTCCATGCCACTTTACGGCTCCTCAGAATTAAACCGTTTTGATCCGTTCCATCCTTACAATTATACGCGAGCAACTGATGCTCCGTATTCGACCTTTATGATTGGACGTGGAGGCATGCAGTCCATTACCCATTTCTTGAATTTTGCAGCACAAGAAAAGAATTTAAAGGATAAAAAAGTGGTCTTTATCATCTCTCCACAGTGGTTTACAGAGAAGGGCATGGGTGAATTTCACTTTTCACCGAATTATTCCATGCTACATGCTTATGATTTAGCCTTTAATCAGGAGATGGATGCCAATCTTCATAAAAGAGCAATGGAGCGCCTACTAGAATTTGATACTGTCAAACGGGATCGCCTCTTAAAGACCATGTATCAATATCAAATGTCTAACGGCAAGGAAAAGCCAATTACTGGACGTATGGCCATGGTTGCAGGGCGTTTCCACAAGGCGTTACTAGAAAAGAAGGATTTATATTATTCCCTTTTCCCACGTAAAGGTCATGCATTAAAAAGTAATGACAAGCTCATTGCCAATCAAAGCTTTGAGCAACAATTGGAGCATGCAGAGGCATATGGGGAGAAGCGTGTATCCAATGACTATATGATTGAAGATCGCGCCTATCAGCGACTTGTAAATGCTAAATTTTCAAAGTTTAAGGATATACGAAAAAAAGAGGATTATTCAAACTCTCCTGAATACGAGGATTTCCAACTAGTGATCGATGTTTTAAAGGATGCAGGTGCCAAGCCACTATTCGTCTCCATTCCGGTTAATGGCTATTGGTATGATTATAATGGCTATCCTGAGGAGCGCCGTCAAAAGTATTACGATAAAATGGAGCAAGTATTAAAGGATGCGAATGTTGCCTATGTTGATTTTTCAGATCATGAATATGATCCTTATTTTATAATGGATACAATTCATATTGCCTGGAAGGGCTGGGTTTATCTCGATCAAGAACTAGATCAGCATTGGTCACAGCCATAACAAAAGTCAGGACAGTCTAATATAGTAGACTGTCCTTTCTTATTATCGTAAGAGACCTTTTATGTAAAGCGCCATTTGCTCGGTTATCTCATTTAGTTTTTCAATGGCTTCACTAAAATGTTGAACCTGCTCTGCCTGATCATTGGAGGCTGTTTCAATTTGCTCCATGCTTTCCATAAGTGCTTGAATATTACTCTCAATCGTTTTAAGAGAGGTTTCAATTTGTTCTGTTGCTGTAGCTGTCTCACTAGAAAGCTTCCTTACCTCTTGCGCTACGATATAGAAACCTGCACCGTATTGGCTTGCTTGTGCCGCTTCTTTCTTCGTTCATAAATAAAACCCTCCATCAATAATTTTTTTGTATCTTAGGAATTGGTGGATTTTGTGTAATAAATATTAATGATTACAAACAGAAAGATTTGCATACAATTCAAAGCTTCACCTATTTTTCATCTGTGTAAAATTGTTCAATATACTGCTCTTCTTCCTCGGGCGATAATAAACGTGTTGCTCTTCCTGAATTTGTCGTGTCATCGCCACCTTGCATTTCCCAAATTTTGTTATGGTCGTCAACGGCGTTTGAATAATCACCTTTCGACCATCTTTCCAATATTGAAATATAAAGTTCTTTATATTTATAATCGTTCATTTTAACTACAGTTAACAATCGGTCAACTTTTTCTTGTGTTATTCGCTCACGACCCCATTGAGAAGCAGCTTTCACTTTTTGGTGGGACATGCTATGGATGGTTTCATTTACTTTGCTTTCCACTAAATTGTCAGGATAAAGTAATTCTTCTTTTGTAACTTTTTTATCTTCAAGCGGTGCTCCGTCAACAACAATAGTGGCTCTTTCTTTTTTGGCAACAGGTTTTTCCATTTGTTCGGTGGATTTAATGTAACCAAAAATCCCTCCAAAAATGACCAATATTACAATGATAACAATTGCAGATTTTGTTTTTCTCTTCATGTCATTAACTCCTCATTGTCATTTATATCATTATATCATTATGTATTGGTTTATATTATGTAATTAGGATAATAATAACAGAATATTGAAATAAGGTTCAATGAAAAACCCTGTTCGTAGATAATGGTATGTACATTGTATACAGTAGGTACCAACGCAAAATTGCGTTCGTTGATTAAATACAACTAATACAATTTTGTATGCGTTAATATAGGTAAGTCCGTCATATTTGCTCTCTAAGGGTGCGATTACAATTCGTATCCTTTTCACCAAGGTTCATCACACAACGATTCTGAGTGTGCCATGATGTTTAAGTGACATATTCTTCCGCAACCAAATACGTGTAAAACACCCCAACGACTTAATTAAGGTAAGTCGCCTTTTTACCAAGAATTAATTGATGTTGAATATATTTTTTAAGATATTGAATGAAGTGAGCTGTATTGTAGTTATAAGTTTCTGTTGTTCTAATTGAATAATTTTTAATCTGTAATGCGAATGTAAATTCTTTCAACAAATCTTTAATAAGCACGAAAAAACCCCCAATCTACAAGTGTTTATCACACTTATAAATCAGAGGTTCAAATATAAAAGCTGTGTTTTACTAAGTTCAAAGCATTTTCGCTTCAATCAAATACTTATTTTAAGTTATAGAATGAATTTAAACCAAGATACTCTGCTGTTGAACCAAGTTGATCTTCGATGCGAAGAAGTTGGTTGTATTTAGCTACACGGTCTGTACGTGATGGAGCACCTGTTTTAATTTGACCAGCATTTGTTGCAACAGCGATATCAGCAATTGTCGCATCTTCTGATTCACCAGAACGGTGAGAAATAACCGCTGTGTAGCCTGCACGTTTGGCCATTTCGATTGCTTCAAATGTTTCAGTTAACGTACCGATTTGGTTTACTTTGATCAGGATTGCATTTCCTACACCTTGCTCAATACCTGCTGATAATTTTTTCGTATTTGTTACAAATAGGTCATCACCTACTAATTGTACGCGTTTGCCGATACGGTCTGTTAATAGCTTGTGTCCAGCCCAGTCGTTTTCGTCTAAGCCATCTTCAATTGAAATGATTGGGTATTTATTTGTTAACTCTTCGTACCAATCAACCATTTCTTCAGAAGTTTTGACAACACCTTCACCATCTAAGTGGTATTTGCCATCTTCTTTATTGAATAGTTCAGAGGATGCTACGTCCATTGCAAGTTTCACTTCGTCACCTGGTTTGTAGCCTGCTTTTTCAATCGCTTCTAAGATCACTGTAATTGCTTCTTCGTTAGAGCCTAAGTTTGGTGCGAAACCACCTTCATCACCTACTGCTGTGTTGTAGCCTTTTGCTTTTAGAACAGCTTTTAGGCTATGGAAAATCTCAGCGCCAATACGTAATGCATGACGGAATGATTCTGCACCAACAGGCATAACCATGAATTCCTGAATGTCTACATTGTTATCTGCGTGAGCACCACCGTTTAGGATGTTCATCATTGGTACTGGTAATTGCTTAGAATTGAACCCACCAAGATATTGATAAAGAGGTACATCTAAATAATCTGCCGCAGCATGTGCAACTGCCATGGATACACCTAGAATTGCGTTGGCACCAAGCTTGCCTTTGTTTTCCGTGCCATCTAGCTCGATTAAAGCTTTGTCGATGACTACTTGATCAAGAACAGAATAGTTACCTTCTAATTCTTCCGCAATAATTGTGTTTACATTTTCAACTGCTTTTAATACACCTTTGCCTAGGTAACGAGATTTGTCACCATCGCGTAATTCTACCGCTTCGTATTCACCTGTTGATGCACCTGATGGTACGATTGCGCGGCCAAATGCGCCTGATTCTGTAAATACTTCAACCTCTACTGTTGGGTTCCCACGTGAGTCTAAAACTTCGCGCGCATAAACTTGTGTAATAAATGGCATAATTAATTCTCCTCTTTTTCAATTAATGATTGTCCTGTCATTTCAGTAGGCTGTGACACCTCTAATAATTCTAACATGGTTGGCGCTAAATCGGCTAAAATACCACCATTTCTTAACATTATATTTGATTTTGTCACAATTACTGGAACAGGATTTGTTGTATGAGCTGTCATTGGCTCACCTGCTAAAGTTAACACTTCATCAGAGTTGCCATGGTCAGCTGTAATAATAGCTGCGCCACCTTTTGCAAGGAGTGCGTCTACTACTTTCCCTAAGCATTCATCTACTACTTCAATGGCTTTAATTGTTGGCTCCAGCATTCCACTATGACCAACCATATCAGGGTTGGCAAAGTTAAGAATAATGCCATCAAATTTTTCAGCCGCAATTTCTGCAAGTAAGGCTTCTGTCACCTCATAGGCAGACATTTCAGGTTTTAAATCGTATGTCGCCACCTTTGGAGAAGCAATTAAAGTACGTTCTTCACCAGGGAATTTTTCCTCACGTCCACCACTCATAAAGAATGTAACATGTGGATATTTTTCAGTTTCCGCAATCCGCAACTGTGTTTTCCCATTCGTCGCTAATACTTCACCAATTGTATTTTTCAAGTTGTCATTTTCATAAGCAACCTGTGCGTTGACTTCATCACTATAGTGTGTGAAGGACACAAATTTTAAATTCTTTGGATGATTTGCAGATATAGCAAAGCCGTCGAATGCTTCATTTGTAAAAACTGTTGACAGCTGAATTGCACGATCAGGACGGAAGTTAAAGAAAATCACTGCATCCTGATCGCCAATTGTTGCTACTGGCTCGCCATGCTCTTGAATGCTAAATGGGATGACAAATTCATCTGTTACCTCACGCTCATAGGATGCTGCTACACCACTTTTAGCACTTTCTGCTGTTTGACCGACGCCATCCACCAGTACATTATAAGTCAGTGCAACACGATCCCAACGTTTATCACGATCCATTGCATAGTAACGTCCATGAATCGAAGCAAATTGCCCTATACCTATTTCAGCCATTTGCTTTTCAGTTTCTTCTATATAGTCTAATGCTGTTGTTGGACCAACATCACGACCATCTAAGAAGCCATGTACATAAACTTCCTCTAACCCCTGCTGTTTAGCTAGCTTTAATAGTGCAAACATATGCTCATAGTGACTATGAACACCACCGTCTGATAATAAGCCCATAACATGTAGCTTTGACTGATGAGCTTTAACATGTGCTACTGCATCTAAAAAGGCTTGATTCGTAAAGAAATCTCCATCACGAATAGATTTATTTAAGCGTGTTAAGCTTTGATATACGATACGTCCTGCACCGATATTTAGGTGCCCCACCTCGGAATTCCCCATCTGTCCTTCAGGTAATCCAACGGCTTCTCCTGCTGCTGTTAATGTCGCATGAGGAAATTGATGCCAATATCGATCGAAATTTGGCTTATTCGCCTGTGCTACTGCATTCCCGAATGTTTCATCTCGAAATGCAAAGCCATCTAAAATAATTAATGCTACTGGCTTTTTAGGCATTTGCTGCCGCCTCCAATAATGTTAAATAAGATTCTGGTTGTAAGCTTGCTCCACCAACTAAAGCACCATCAATATGTTCTTTCGATAAAAGCTCCTGAATGTTATCAGGCTTAACACTGCCACCATATTGAATGCGCACAGCATTCGCAGTTTCAGCATTATATAGCTCTTCTACTACTGCTCGAATCGCTCCACATACTTGATTTGCATCGTCTGCCGTAGCCGTTTTACCAGTACCAATCGCCCAAATCGGTTCATACGCAATGACCATATGCTCTACTTGCTGTGCTTCAAACCCAGCAAGTGCCGCTTTAATTTGGCCTGCCACTTTTTGCTCTGTTGTGCCTGCTTCACGTTCTTCTAGTGTTTCGCCACAGCAAATAATAGGTACGATAGTATGGGCAAGTGCTGCTGCTACCTTCTTATTAATCGCTTCATCTGTTTCATTGTAGTATTCGCGACGTTCAGAGTGTCCTAAAATGACATAGTCAACATCCACACTTGCTAGCTGTGCTGGACTAATTTCACCCGTAAAAGCACCTTCATCTTCATAGTGCATAGTTTGTGCACCAATTGCCAGCTCTGACTCACTAGCAACTTGCACAAGTGTAGGTAGGTACAGAGCTGGTGCGCAAATAACAGCATCTACTTTGTCATTGGAAGGAAGTTTTTCTTGTACAGCATCTACAAACTGAATAGCCTCTTCAAATGTTTTAAACATTTTCCAGTTACCTGCAATAATTGGTTTACGCATCATTTTGCCTCCGATTAGCTTATTTATCGTTTAGTGCTACAATCCCTGGAAGCTCTTTGCCTTCCATTAATTCTAAGGAAGCACCACCACCTGTAGAAATGTGATCCATCTTATCTGCTACTTCAAATTTTTCAACTGCCGCAGCTGAATCACCGCCACCGATTACTGTGTAGCCAGCTGTTGTTGCCATTGCATCAGCAACTGTTTTTGTGCCGTTTGAAAATTTGTCCATTTCAAAGACACCCATTGGTCCATTCCAAATGATTAATTTAGAGTTTTTGATAACTTCTGCATAGTTTGCAGCCGTTTTAGGTCCAATATCTAGACCCATCCAATCAGCTGGAATAGCATCTACATCAACGATTTTTGTTTCAGCATCCTGTGAAAATTCATTTGCCACAACAGCATCGACTGGCATATGTAATTGCACACCTTTTGCTTTTGCCTTCTCAATAAAGGACTTTGCTAGCTCAATTTTATCTTCCTCTAGCAATGATTTACCGATATCGTGGCCTTGTGCCTTAATAAATGTAAAGGATAAACCACCACCGATAATTAAGTGATCTACTTTTTCTAATAGGCTTTCAATAACACCAATTTTATCTTTTACTTTGGCACCACCAATAATGGCTGTAAACGGATGCTCAGGGTTAGACAATGCCTTACCTAGTACATCTAATTCCTTTTGCATTAAGAATCCAGATACAGCTGGAATATGCTTAGCAATTCCTTCTGTAGAAGCATGAGCTCGGTGGGCTGCACCAAAAGCATCATTAACATAAATATCTGCTAGCTGAGCAAATTGCTGTGCTAATGTTGGGTCATTTTTTTCTTCACCAGCATGGAAGCGTACATTTTCAAGCAGTAGAATGTCTCCATCTTGCATATTTGCAACGGCTTCTTCCACTGCTTGCCCGATGGATTCATCAAGCTTCGTAACAGGCTTGCCCATTAGTTCTGCTAAGCGAATGCCAACAGCTGTTAAACGCATATCCTCTTTTACTTCACCTTTTGGACGACCTAAGTGAGAAGCTAGAATAACTTTAGCACCCTGCTCTACTAAATACTCAATTGTAGGAATCGCTGCACGAATACGCGTCTCATCGGTAATAGCACCGTCTGCCATTGGTACATTGAAATCTACACGTACAAAAACGCGTTGACCCTTTACTTCAATATCTTTCATTGTTTTCTTATTTAACATGAAGAAACTCCCTTCAAAGTTTGTTTTAGTCTTACACTCTTGTGTTTTACCCATCTTGGCTCTACACCATGCTTACTAAATTGAATAGTCATTTTGGTACTTTTTCAGCGTCACTATCTCGTGTAAGGATGATTCTCCAACTTTTGATAATGAACCCTAATACTTGTTTTTATAGTAGCAAAAGTTAACTGCGATGTCTTGCAATCAACATGTATCAATTACGCCTCAGTGTATTTAACTCCCGATTTTTTCCGAACTTGTTCCTCTTCAAAATCTGTTACATTCACTGAGACTTTTACCTTAATTCAGTCGGTGATTTTACATCAATGAATCAAGAGAGTAATTTGTGTATTCATCTCACCACCTATAGAGGTGGGCGTTTCTGCTGAATCTAGAAAAAAGGAGTAAGGGTTATCCCTTACTCCCAATACCCTTGTATATTATATCTATTCGATATTATAAAGGCTATACTTTTTGTGCATAAAAAGCAGTAATATGTCACACTTTTTACTCAAAATGTCGAAATATGATACTTATTTATGGTTTAAGCCTTGTTCAGCAATGTATAAAGCTAGGTCCATTAAGCGAGTAGAGTAACCAATTTCGTTATCATACCAAGCTAAAACCTTCACCATTTTGTTTTCTAACACCATTGTTGAAAGGCCGTCTACCGTAGAAGAATAATGGTTACCGTTATAATCAATTGATACTAATGGTAGCTCATTGTAATCTAAAATGCCTTTTAATTCATTTTCAGAAGCTTCTTTTAATGCTGCATTAATTGTTTCTTTCGATACATCTGCTTTTAGTTCTACAACTAAGTCAACACATGATACGTTAGGTGTTGGCACACGCATAGAGAAACCATCTAGCTTACCTTTTAACTGTGGCAATACTTTTGATACAGCTACTGCTGCACCTGTTGTTGTTGGAATCATAGACACTGCTCCAGCACGTGCACGACGAGGGTCAGAGTGTGGGAAGTCTAGAATTCGTTGGTCATTTGTATAAGAGTGAATTGTTGTCATCATACCACGTTCAATGCCAAATTTCTCATCAAGCACTTTAGCTACTGGTGCTAGACAGTTTGTTGTACAAGAAGCATTGGAGATCACATCATCAGTTGCTGGGTTATAATCCTCATGGTTTACACCCATTACAAATGTAGGCATTGCCCCTTTTGCTGGTGCTGATAGAATCGCTTTTTTCGCCCCTGCTTCAATATGCTTGCCTACTTCTTCCATTGAACGGAATCGACCCGTACATTCAAGCACTACATCTACGCCTAATTCGCCCCATGGTAATTGTGCAGGATCTTTTTCAGCATATACTTTTACACGTTGACCATTTACTACGAAAGAATCTTCATCTGCATTGACTTCAGCATCATAGATACCGTGTACTGAATCATATTTCAATAAGTGCGCAAGCTGACCAGCATCTGTTAAGTCGTTTACGGCTACTACTTCAAATTCATCATGCTTCATTGCCTCACGAAATACTAAACGTCCAATACGTCCAAATCCATTAATCGCTAATTTTAATGCCATTGTTAATTCCTCCAATAATGTGTGATATCTGTCTCTATGAATAGAGACATCAAAATTTACTTTATGCTCATTCAAAAAATGCTTTAGCACTTTCTGAGATCGAGTGACATGTTTACAACTTTGCCATCATTCAAGATGGTTATTTTCTATAGAAGATATTTTAGCAGCAATTGCTTTGGCCGCTGCTTCATCTGTTACAAATATGGTTTGCTTAGGTGCTACTTTAAAATAAGAAAACATTGCATTGACCTTCTGTTTTCCTGCTGCAACTGCAATGACCTGTTCACTGTTTTGTACCTGCTCAAGCTGGATACCAATTGTGCGTATACGATGTACTATTTCTCCATCGGCATTGAAATAATAGCCGAAAGCCTCACTCACAGCACCTTTTTCCTCAAGAATTCGCAAATCCTCAGGAGATGAGTTACGACGAATAGCCATTTCCTCTGCGGAGCCAATCCCATGAATGACGCAATCTGCTTGATTATAGAAGGCCATCATTTCTGTAACCATCGGCTCTGTTAGCATCGCTTGATAAGCTTGCTCACTTAAATGCTCGGGTAAAAATAAAGTACGATATTGTGTTTCCATTTGCATGGCAAATGTTGCAACAAGTGTATTGGCCTGCATTTGCATTTCATGTCCAATCCCCCCGCGTGCAGCGACAAAAGTGATATCCTTTTGTCCGTCTAAAGGATGTAAAAACTGCGCAAGTGAGGCAACAGATTTTCCACCAGTGACAGCTACAACTTGCCCATCAAAAGCAGTCGACATAAATTGCAATGCTGCTTCTTTGCCTAGCATGCTTAGGATTGTATGATCCTCATTGTAATCACCAGGAACTACGACTACACGTTGGATGCCAAAGTGGCTTTCAAGCACTTTTGCAAGCTGGGTTAAACCAGACCATTCATAAACGATGGCTCTTAATTTTTCAATGACTATTACACCATCATCTGTACATACCATACCCGACTTTTGCGCATCTAATAACCCTTGTTCACGTAAAATATCAGTTTCTTTACGTATTTCTCTTTCTGTCATTTTCAGTGAATCAGCTAGTGTACGTCGTCCGATTGGTTGCATGAGTTGAACGGCTTGCAATATTCGATATCTTGCTTGCAGAAGCGGATACATTTCAGGAAGTAGCCTTTGCTGTGCCTCTGGAACAGTTAACATATCTATCTACTCCCCTAATTAATAGTGGTGGGCTTATTTTTAACCCACTTAATTATTTTGTGTCCCACTTATACTTTTATTATAATATGCATTGTTTGAAAGTGCAAGTAGTTGTATTGTTCTGAATAAAAAAAGCCTCATAGCTATAAAAACAGCTACAAGACTTTGTTGTACTTATTTAGTAAAAGATAAAATCGCATTCTTTTTAAAACCTTCTAAAGCTTTTGTTGCTTCAGTTTTATTAGTAAACTCAAAAATTCGAACGTCCTTTTTCTCAAATACTGTAATAACCCACATTGTAAAATCTCCCTTCACATCATCTATTTTTGTAATATAACAACCACTAAAATTTGTGATACATTTGCTAAACTGTTTTATAACAACTTCTTACTTGATACCTATTCTACTCCGATTTTTAGGAAAAGAAAGTCTAATGTGAAGGTCTTCACAAACTGTTCAAATTCAAACCGCTTTCATTGAACAATTTGTGAATTGTGAGAATGACAGCTAATAATAAAGTCATTTATACCGTTAATAATTCTTTATACTTTCAGTAGATTAACTGCCTAATCGCTCCATTAACGTGGCATAATCTAAATGACCATACTGAATGACGACACCCTCTTTTTCAACTACCGGAATCATTAGCATATATTTTTCATGTATACGATCATCCTGCTCTATATCAATTATTTCAATATCAAATAGAACATCTTCCTGAACAAGCTTTAATGTCTGTAGCCCTTCTACACATAAAGGACAATTCGCCCTACTAAAAAATTTAATTTTCATAGATAGCACCTCCTCCTTTATTATAAACGATGTAGTATTGAAGAAATGGCCACTATATCATTAATGACATAATGTTGATGGATGACGCTGCTAGAATGTATCTACCAGAATTTAAAAAGGATAATCTTATTCGTTTAAGTATTTCTCAGGTAGATGAACCATTAATTTATACTGGTATTGAGGAACTAGCACTGTGCATTTCATCATTTGAACGTAAAATGCGCTATCCAAATCCAATTCACCTATTGTAATTAAAAAAGGCATTGATTGTGAGCAAGCTACACATCAATGCCTTTCGTTTTAAGTTATTTTAAATGACTATCGAAGAATTTTACCATGGCATTATAGAATTCAATTCTATTTTCTTCATTTGCGAAACCATGTCCTTCATTATCTTTTAGCATGTACTCTACATCCACACCTCTAGCGCGTAAGGCTTCCACAATTTGATCAGATTCTGCTTTGTTCACACGCGGGTCATTTGCTCCTTGGGCGACAAATAATGGTGTTTTGATTTTATCTGCATGGAAAACAGGTGAAACAGCAGTTAACAATTCTTTGTCTTTCTCTGGATGACCTACGCGCTCATAAAACATGTTACGCATAGTTTCCCAGTAAGGAGGGATGGTATTTAATAATGTAAATATGTTAGATACACCTACATAATCAACTGCAGCAGCATATAAATCAGGTGTATACGTAATACCCGCTAATGTTGCATAACCACCAAAGGATGCCCCATAAATACCGATGCGATCAGGGTCTGCAATGCCTTGGTCAATTGCCCATTGGACACCATCAGTGATGTCATCTTGAATCTTCAGACCCCATTGCTTATTACCAGCTTGAAGGAACTCTTTACCATATCCAGTTGACGAACGGAAATTCACCTGTAGCACTGCATAGCCACGATTAGCTAATAATTGTACTTCTGGATTGAAGCCCCACATATCACGTGCCCAAGGACCACCATGAGGATTGACAATAAGAGGGAGATCTTTCGCTTCTTTATTTTTCGGTAAAGTTAAATAACCATTAATCGTTAAACCATCTCGGCTCTTATATGAAATTGGATGCATTTCTGCAAGTTCATTCGGATTTAACCAAGGGCTTAAAGTAGCCAACTCGGTTAATTCATCTGTCGTAGAATCGTAATAATAATATTTTCCATAGACAGTATCACTTGAAACACTCACAATAAATTTGGTCATTTCTTTATTGTAATCATTGATACCAAGCTCACTTTCATGCACATTCAGCTTGCTTTGGATTTTACGGAAAAGCTTTTCAAAGTTCTCGTCAAAGAATTGGTAATGTGTTTTATCTGTTATATATGCACCATATAGCAATTTATCGTGTTCGGCACTATATAAGACACCAGAAACATCTACCTGATCATTAGACATAATTACTTCTTCATTACCTTTTAAGTCGTATTTTACAACTTCTACTTTGTCTCTACCTTTGTTTGATGTAGCATAAATGTATTGATTGTCTTTTGAGAAAGCTAGTGGCATTACTTCATCTCCAGCTTCCATTTCAACAAATGGCTTGAATTCATCCTTTTCAGAATCTCGATAAAGAATCGTTCCTTCCACACCATCTGAGGCTACGGCAATACGCACATTTCCATTGCGATCTGCTAGCCAGCTAGCAATATTACCTGGATTTTTTGCAACGTGAGTTGTTTCCCCAGTCTTTACATTCAGCTTGTAGACATCAAAAACTGTTGCATCTTCCTTATTCATCATGATAAGAATTTCATCTTTAACACCTTGTAGGCCACTTAATATCCCAACTGTGACGTTTGGATATGGTGTTAGATCTTTTTCCTCAGAGCCATTAAATGTTGTAGAATAAATATGGAAGTTTTCATCTCCACCTTTATCCTTTACGTATAGTAAATTATTATCCTTCCAGAAAAATCCTGCAACGTCCCGATCTTTTGAATTCGAAACACGAACAGGCTCACTATCATCATTCATCTTTTTCACGAAAACATTGGATCTGTTCTCCCAAGCAGAGGAAAAAGTAATGTAATTGCCATCTGGCGAAAGTTCATAACCGAAATTTCCAGGGTTTTTCATAAAGTCTTCAACTGAAATTTCCTTTACACCTTCATGATTAGAACCATTTTTTATTTGTTTTGCATTGTTTAAAATTTTTACTGCATCTTGTTTTGAAATTGCTTCTGTATTTGATGATAAGCCATTAAATAAACCAATCTTATTGGCCTTCTCTAAATACTCAGCAAGTGAAGTCTCTTTTTCTTCTTTATTTAACGCTCTAACTAAAATACGAGCCACTTCATCACGTTTAATAGTCAAACTTAAATCTGTGAATTCTCCAGCCTTTACCCATTTATCAATAATTTGTTGACGCATTGAATCTGAGCCGTGCTGGAATGTTAAAGTTGTTACAGCTAAATTCAAAAATTCCTGCGCTGACACACGTTCTTCTTGTGCTATTACGCTGCTATTTGTTTCATTGGTAGCACGAACATCTTGCATTGTTGCAGGAATAACTACAGAGGTTGTTAAAATAATTGCTAACGATGCAGATAAAAATCTTTTTTTCAAAATGATTCCTCCCTATATCAGTTTACGTTATATCGATTGTCGATATATTTAAATTATAACAATTCTAGCATTATTAATTGAGAGGTTTTTGATTTAGCCAAAATGAAAGCGAACTAAATAGAATAGTTCGCCATTACCTCTATTAAAATTTCCTGCTTGCTCCCCCACCAGCAGAAGATCCCCCACCAAATCCGCCAAAGCTCCCTCTACTCGAATGTCCTCCACCAAAACTACCTGGATAACCGCCATAGCCTCCAGAGCGAGGACCTCCGCCACCTTTCGAAAAGAATGAATAGATAATAATAACAATGATAATGATTAGGATAATTAACCAAGTGGGTATGTCATCCTCTTCTTTTGTTTGCGCCGGCAAATCACCGTTCCAATTATACTCTTGGGCAACAGCGCGAAAAACTTCAGAATAAGTTGCTTGAAAAGCTTGATCTAAATTACCAGTACTTGCTGAGGGATAAAATGCATTATCTAAAATGCGTCCTAATTTACCATCTGGTAATGCTCCCTCTAATCCCTGACCCACGGCAATTACAACGTCGTTATTTCCTTCCCCTTGACCTAAGGTAGCTAAAATCAAGACACCGTTATTTTTTTCCTTGTCACCAATGCCCCATGAACGAATCAATTTTGTCGCATACATTTTCGGCTCTTGTCCATAAAGACTATCAACTGTGACTACCATGATTTCAGCACCAGTGCCTTGATCCAACTGCTCGGAATAATGATTTAGCTCTTCTTTGACATTGACAGAAATTACATTGGCAAAGTCATGTATATACGTACTTTTCATCGGTGATGGCATCGTTGCTTCTGCTAGATTCGAGAAAAAAAGAAGCACCGAACAAACGATGATCATCTGTACAATGCAACGTTTCATTAATGTGTACCCGATTGACTAAAGTCGATAGATGGTGCTTTGTCAGCTCCTGCTGCGGCTTTAAAGTATTCTTTTTGTTCAAAACCAAACATCCCTGCTATTAAATTCCCCGGGAAACGTTTAACATGTTTATTAAATTGCTGTACCTCATTATTGTAATCCTCACGTGCTACAGCCAACCGATTTTCGGTACCTGCTAGCTCATCCATTAACTGGCGGAAGTTTGCATCTGCCTTTAAGTTTGGGTAATTTTCTACAACTACTAGTAAACGACTAAGAGCGCCAGTTAAAGCATCATTGGCAACAGCTTGCTCCTCTGGTGAGCTTGCATTTCCCATTTGTGCACGTGCCTCCGTTATATTTGCTATCACCTCTTGCTCATGATTCGCATAGCCTTTCACAGATTCCACTAGATTGGGAATCAAATCATAGCGACGTTGGAGCTGATTTTCAACTTGTGCCCATTTAGAATCAAGATTTTCCTCAGCTGTCACCAGGCTATTATATTTAGGTATAAATAATAAGGCGATGACAACAAGAATGATGACAATTATTCCAATTGGTCCAAGTAACTTTTTCAATTTTAAGCCTCCTTGACTTGCTTTTCCTTCTATCTTTAGTCTACATTTTTACCTTTACATTTATACCGTATGAAATCGAATTGACACGCCATACTAAATACTGCAACAAAAAATTATTGAGGAGGCGTTTTTTTTGTCACAATCGTTTTACAATGAATCATCAAACCAAACAAATTTAAATCAACAACATAGCCTAAATCATGGTGGACATGAAATGATGGACATGCATGAAACAATTGGCGAAATTATTGCAGGTATGAACCAAGCGATTATTTTGCGTCCCCATGTAAAAGATCCTGAATTACTCAACATCTTGGATCGCCAATATAATTTCACTCTTGGTATGTACAATACGATCGTTGAGTCCTTTAAAACAGGACACGATCCATCTGTTCCAACAGGACGCTACCAGATGGAAACAGGAAATGATTTCAAATATGGCCTAAACCCTGGTCAACCAAAAAAGCCAATGCAAAACGCTAATGAAATTAATGATGAAGCTATTTCTGGATTTTTACTCGGTGCTCAAAAAGGAGCAGCAAAATGTATGACAACTGCTGCGTTGGAGACAACAAACCCTGTAGTTCGTCGCGTTGTTGCGGATAGTATTCCTAACTGCATTGAAATGGGATACGAATTATCCATTTATCAAAACAAACACGGCTATTATCAGGTGCCTCAGTATTCCCAACAGGATATGCAAACGATGCTGAATGCATTCGACACAACATCTAATCCCCTTCATTAAATAACAACAGAGCATGGTGAATATTCACCATGCTCTGTTGTTTTTAGCACAAAAAAAGCGAACGACATGCTCGTTCGCTTTTTCTGCTTTATAATACTTTTCCTAAAAACGCTTTCGTACGGTCGCTTTGTGGATTACCGAATAGTTCCTCTGGAGACCCTTCTTCTACAATATAGCCCCCATCCATGAAGACTACTCGATCGCCTACTTCACGAGCAAAGCCCATTTCATGTGTCACAACAACCATTGTCATCCCTTCAGCTGCTAGATTTTTCATAACATCGAGCACCTCTTTTACCATTTCAGGGTCAAGGGCTGAAGTTGGTTCGTCAAATAAAATAGCTTTTGGCTTCATTGCTAAGGCACGAGCAATCGCCACACGCTGTTGCTGACCACCAGAAAGCTGCTCAGGATAATTATAGGCCTTGCTGTCGAGCCCAACCTTGTTTAATAGTTCATGTCCTAGAGCTTCTGCGTCTGTACGACTCATTTTACGAATTTGCATAGGTGCCATCGTGACATTATCGATAACAGTCATATGCGGGAATAAGTTAAATTGTTGGAACACCATACCCACTTCAGCGCGTATTTCATTGATATTCGTTTTAGGATCATTAATTTTTACATTTTCAATATAAATAGCACCATCCGTTACTTCTTCTAACATATTGATACAACGGAGAAATGTACTTTTTCCTGAACCAGATGGCCCAATAACACAGACAACTTGTTTTTCTTGAATTTCATAATCGATTCCTTTTAATACTTCAAGCTTGCCAAAGTATTTGTGTAGGTTTTCAATTCTTATCATCTTGCTTCCCGCCCTTCTACCTTAGCTTTACGAGGGACGTAACTATTGCTAAATCGTTTCTCGATAAATGCTACAATCTTCGTTACACCATATGTCAACACTAAATATAATAATGCTGCAACGATATACGGTTCCCAGAAGCGGAAGCTTGCACCAGCTACGACCTTACTAGCATATAAAATATCTGGTGCTGCAATTACAGTTACGAGTGAAGAATCTTTTAATAATGCAATAAATTCATTCCCCAATGGCGGAATCATACGTCTAAAAGCTTGAGGCAAAATGACCTTACGCATTGCTTGGTTATGCGTTAATCCAAGAGAACGAGCAGCCTCCATTTGCCCTTTTGCAATACTTTGAATCCCTGCACGGAAAATTTCCGCATTATAAGCAGCACAGTTTAAAATAAGCGCTGTAATCCCTGATACCATATAACCTAAAGAATGACCAAAAATTGTTGGAATAACTGCTAAGTGAATTAACAAGATTTGTACAAGCATCGGTGTTCCACGGAATAAATCGATATATAGTTTAGATGGCCAATAAATCCATTTCTTACTCGATAATTTTCCAAGGCCTAAAAATAGCCCTAATAGAATACCGCCAAAATAACCACTAAGTGTCAAAATAAGTGTTACGCCAATACCTCGTATAAACATATCTCGGTAGTTCCAGACAATGTCCCAGCGTAAGTCAAAGATGTCCATCCGAAAACCCCATTCCCCTTTAAATTACGATTAATAAATGAGCCGTTAGCACAGTTACTATGTTAATAGCATCATTTCATTCATTTTTATTGAAAATCAATGCCTGTAATTTCTTTTAATTTACCGTTTTCTTTAACTTTTTTAAGACCTTCGTTTAATTTATCTAGCAATTCTTTATTTCCTTTTTGAACCATGAAGCCATAGTATTCTTTTTCGAATGCATCATCTTCAATTACTTTTAGTTTTTGATCTGGGTGAGCTTTGATATATTCATAAACTACTGCGTTATCTCCGATAGCTGCGTCAACATTCCCATTTAACATTTCTTGAATAGCGATTGGCTGACTTTCAAAAGCCATAATATTTGTACTTGCTTCCCCTTGTAGCTTTTTCGCCGCCATATGACCAGTAGCATTAATTTGTACAGATACTTTTTTATCTTTTAATTCATCAAGAGATTTAATTTTTGAATCTTCTTTCACAACAATTAATAACTGAGACTCATAATACGGTTCTGTAAAATCAAATGATTCTTTACGCTCTTCCGTAATTGTGATTCCAGAAGCACCGATATCTGTTTCACCGTTTTTAATTGTTTGGAACACTGGCTCCCATCCAATATTATTCCACTCAACCTCAAAGTCCATCTCATCTGCAATAGCTTGTAAAATATCGACATCAATCCCTACAATTTTCCCTGAATCGTCAACAGATTCAAATGGTGCAAAAGTAGCCTCAGTACCTACTTTATAAACTTTTTTGCCATCTCCACCATCTTCTGAAGATGAGCTACCTGAAGATGCATCATCTTTTGTACCACATCCTGCAAGTGCTAATGTTAATGCTGCAATTATCATCAGTAACATCCAACCTGTTTTTTTCATTGTATTTCCCCCTAGTTCGATAATTTTCCGAATTACGTATTATTTTTCGCAATTCGGAAATGTTAGACTATTAGGTCAATTATATTAACATTATAGTATTTAGACAACAACTTTTCGCATAAAATTAAATATTTTTTCATATAAATTTATATTAAATTCATATAATTTGAAAAAATATGTATAAATAACAAGAAAATTAACCTAAAACTAATATATATACAATGAGAACCATGCCAAATTTCGATAAATTTAGGCAAAAAAAAAGAATCCCCTCAGATAGGATTCTTTTTTTCGACTATTTCTAGTCTCACGTACAGTATGTTCACTAAAAAATAATTTGGAGTTGTTGCTTTTTTGAAGGTTTGAAAGGAATAAATAGGGGAATAATGCCAACTAGGACAGTATTCCCTTTATTCTTCCTCTCGATCTCCAGTAAGCAGGCTGCTAAACTACTTATTAGGAGATGAGCTATAACAGTATATCAATTAATCAGTAAAATGGCGCCCTCGGAGGGAATCGAACCCCCAGTGCAAGAACCGGAATCTTACGTGTTATCCATTACACCACGAGGGCAAAAGACACAAAAAAAAAGTACTCACTCTAGGCTTACGAAAAGCATGATGTAGATAACCCTCATTTTTGAAGCATACCTGCAAAATAGTGACCTGTACTTTAAACCTTATAACCTTAATCATTATACAAGCCTATCCTATATAATTCAACCATAGAATGCAAAAACATTTTATTTTTTTAATTTCACTTTAGCAGGGTTAATATTTGACCTTCCCTGACTATAATGTGTATGATAAGGATACAGCTGAAATACAAAGGAAAATTTTCAGCAAAGGTATTCGAATTTAGCTTTTTAAGGAGGATTTAACATGAATTTAATTCCTACAGTTATTGAACAAACTAGTCGTGGTGAGCGTGCATATGACATTTATTCACGTCTACTTAAAGACCGTATTATCCTTTTAGGAAGTGCTATTGATGACAATGTTGCTAACTCCATTGTCGCTCAGCTTCTTTTCCTACAGGCAGAAGATCCAGATAAAGATATCTCTCTTTATATTAACTCACCTGGTGGATCCATTACGGCTGGTATGGCTATCTATGACACAATGCAAATCATTAAACCACAGGTCCAAACAATTTGTATTGGTATGGCTGCATCAATGGGTGCTTTCCTACTTGCAGCTGGAGAACCTGGTAAACGTTTTGCCTTACCAAATGCTGAAGTCATGATTCACCAACCATTAGGTGGTGCACAAGGTCAAGCGACAGAAATTGAAATTGCTGCTAAACGTATTCTATTCTTACGCGAGAAATTAAATGGCATTTTATCTGAACGCACTGGTCAACCACTTGAAGTCATTGCAAGAGACACAGATCGCGATAACTTCATGACTGCTGAACGTGCAAAAGAATACGGTTTAATCGATCATATCATGCACCGTAGCGATAATAAATAAAAAATAAAAGGCATCACAGAATTGCTCTGTGATGCCTTTTGTATTTAATGAGTGTTAATCTTCATTTTCAATAATTGTTGCTAATGCTGTAACCGCTTGCTCAGCATCGTTACCTTCACTGCTTAAAGTCACTTCGGTACCTTTAGCAACTGCTAAGCTCATAACACCCATAATGGATTTGGCATTTACTTTTTTCTCATCTTTTTCTAGAAAGATATCAGCACTAAAACGATTTGCTTCCTGCACAAATAGTGCTGCTTGTCTAGCTTGTAGTCCTAATTTTAATTTAACCTGGACTCTTCTCTCAATCATTCTCAAAACTCCCCTTCACTACCGTTCGTCTGTTAGTTTTATCTTACCTTACTTACTGGCAAAAGAACAATAAGCGATTAGCATGACATTCATACCTGAAAAGTATGATAACTTAACCACCTATTTTTTCACCACGCCTTAATGCATCCGCAATCTCATCAATTTTTCTCAATCGATGGTTAACACCTGATTTACTAACCGTTCCACTAGATACCATTTCACCAAGCTCTTTTAATGTCACATCTTGGTATTCAACACGGAGACGTGCTATTTCACGAAGCTTCTCTGGTAGTTGATCAAGACCAATTGAATTTTCAATAAATCGAATATTCTCAACCTGCCGTAATGCTGCTCCAATGGTTTTATTTAAATTGGCAGTTTCACAGTTCACAATACGGTTGACACTATTACGCATATCTCGCAAAATCCGAACATCTTCAAATTTCATCATAGCCTGATGCGCGCCAACAATATTAAGGAAATCTGAAATTTTTTCCGCTTCCTTTAAGTAAGTCACAAAGCCCTTTTTACGTTCAATTGTTTTGGCATTGAGTTCAAATTCATTCATTAAATCCATTAATGCCTCACCATGTTCTTTATATAAAGAATAAACCTCTAAATGATAAGCCGATGTTTCTGGATTATTGACGGAACCTCCTGCTAAAAAGGCTCCTCTTAAATAAGCTCTTTTTTGGCCACTCTTTTGAATGAGCTTTCTTGAGATAGTATGGTTAAATTGAAAGTCGTCTGAGATGATTTCTAAATCAATTAATAGCTCACGTGCCCCTTCTCTTACACGGCATATATACACGTTATTTTTTTTCAATCGCATCTTCTTACGAACAAGTAATTCCACATTGTACGGATACAATTTTTTCATAATCGTATATAGTCTTCTGGCAATTGCAGCGTTTTCGGTTTGCACGTCTAAGCTTAGTTGTTTATTTGCAAAGGATAATGAACCATTCATACGAATTAGGGCAGAAACTTCTGCTTTCATACAATGATTGTCCGCTTCTATTTGTGTCAATTCTTTTTTTGTTTCAGAAGCAAAAGACATATCACGCCCCCCTTTCAATCATGATTTCTATGTATATGTTCATCTTACCATATACAATAAAGCCATTATGTTTCTATTATTGGTCCTCTTACTTTTTGATGGTAAATATCAGCATAATCTACCAGCCATTCTGCAACATTTGTAGCATTATGTCGAACCGTTCCATCTGGTCGAATTGTAGCAATGTCTCGTTTGATAACTTCTAATCCCATACTTTCAAGCTTTGCCACATCAAATGTTACTGGTTCCGCTCTTTCTTCTTTATACAGTTCTTTTACAGGGTTAGGGAGTTCTTCATCATTTACTAAAATGGAATCGATAAAATCATGGCCAACATGCCTATGTATGGCTGTTACATGATCGCCTGCTGTATAAGAAATGGTTTCACCCTTTTGTGTCATTAAATTACAAACATATATTTTTCTTCCTTTAGCCTTAACAACTGCTTCACCTATTTCCTTAACAAGCAAATTCGGAATAATACTGGTATATAAGCTTCCTGGTCCTATTAAAATATAGTCTGCACGAAGTATTGCACGAATAGCTTCTGGTAACGGTTGCACATTTTCAGGTACTAAAAAAACGCGATTAATGCGTTTTGTCGCTGTCGGGATTTTTGATTCTCCCTCGATAATTGAACCGTCCTCAAGCACAGCATGTAAGGTGATTTTTTTATTTGCAGCTGGAATAACTCGACCATGAACTTTTAAAACCTTTCCCATCTCACTGATAGCATGATTGAAATCACCTGTAATATCAGTAAGGGCTGTAAGCATTAAATTCCCTAAGGAGTGACCTCGTAAATCTTCAGATGCCGAAAAACGGTATTGAAACATTTGCTCTACAAGGGGCTCAATATCTGATAATGCTGCAATCACATTGCGTACATCACCAGGCGGTGGGATATCGTAATCATCACGTAAACGACCTGAAGATCCACCATCATCTGCTACTGTTACGATAGCAGTAATATCAAATGGGTGATGCTTCAGCCCGCGAAGTAACGTGGAGAGCCCTGTGCCACCACCAATTACTACAAGCTTTGTTTGCTTTTTCCCCATTCACTCATTCCTTTCTACGAGTAATATCACGATGCGTAATAACCGTATTTTCCTTGCCCGCAAAATATGCACCAAAAAATTCTGCTAATGTCACGGAGCGATGCTGGCCCCCAGTACAACCAAAAGCAATAACAAGCTGTGATTTGCCTTCTTGTCGATAGAGAGGAATCATAAAGTCTAATAAATCCGTCAGTTTTTGTATAAGGATTTGCGTATCTTCCAACGCTAACACATAAGAAGATACCTCTGTTTGAAGACCCGTTTTTGGACGTAGCTCCTCCACATAATACGGGTTTTTAAGAAAACGAACATCAAACACTAAGTCCGCATCAATCGGCATACCATGTTTAAAGCCAAAGGACATAATGTTAACGGTAAAAATAGTATCTGCCTCACTTGCAAATTCTTTGACGATTTTTTCACGTAATTGCTTTGGTTTCATGTTAGATGTGTTATAAACAAAATTGGCACGACCCTTTACTTCAGATAAAAGTACTCGTTCCTGTTTAATTCCATCTAGAGGTAAACCATTCACTGCTAATGGATGTGCACGTCTTGTTTCTTTATAACGTCTGACTAATGTGGCATCATCTGCATCTAAAAATAAAATACGAGCAACAATATCGCCTTCTTTTAGTATATGGTCTAATGCGCCAATTAGAGCATCAAAAAAGTCGCCTCCGCGCATATCCATTACTGCTGCAATTCGGGTACTGTTTTTACCAGAATCTCTTAATAAGGTTAAAAAAGTTGTAAGTAACGCAGGTGGTAAATTATCAATACAGTAATACCCTAAATCCTCAAAGCTTTGAATAGCTACTGTTTTCCCAGCCCCAGACATTCCTGTAATAATAACCAATTCATGTGTACTTTGTTGGCCTTCAACCACCACTGTCATGCAACTCCTTTATTGTTCTTTTGAAATTTGTATTTTCTGATGAAGTAGTTCAAAATTCGTTGTATAGTCAAACGTGCCATACTGAATGCCAGATTGCGAAACAGCAAATTGTAAATTAGTTCGATCTCCTTCAGCCATTGGCAAGTGTGCTAAATCCTCTACTGGGTGCCATGCAAGTTTGCCTTCTCTTGTTTCTTCAAATGGTACTCCATCTATATCCTTGGCAACAAATGTATAGAGCATCCATTCATCCACTACGTCATTGTTTTCTTTAATGATCATCGTATAAACACCCTTTAAATGAACATGTAAAGGTATGACGTTTGTCTCTTCTTGAAACTCTCGAATAGCAGCCTCAAAGATTGACTCGCCACTCTCCATTTTCCCTCCTGGAGCTACATACCAGCCTCGTCTTGGTTTCTGAAGTAATAATACTTTACCGTCTTTTACGGCAATTAAATTTGCAATTCTTTGCATAGGCACACCTCTAATCACTTTTGCATTCTACTCTTCATTATAACAAGACCTTGTAAGTTTTGTCCTCATTTACAACTCTTGTACGCAGACAATTAACAATTTAGTTCTATTTAAAGATAACCACTTCATCTTGCGCAAAATTTACGTATTTCGTGATATTATTATTTGATTTTTTACACAAAAAAAGTAGGTTGCTCCCACCTATTGGAGGCGGAAACAACCTACTAAACAAAATAAAAGGGGGATTGCTAATTACATTTTTAATCATACACCTTTTATATGTCATTCAAGTTACAGCAATATTAAAACCACATTAAAATTGTATTTTTTTCCTTAAAATAGCCATATTAGGCATTAATTTTCTCTAATAGCTCTTCTACATAATGTTGAACAGCTTGTGCGGCAATACTACCGTCACCAGTTGCTGTTACAATTTGACGAAGTGATTTTTCACGAACATCTCCAGCTGCAAAGATACCTGGGATTTTTGTTTCCATCGTTTCATTTGTCAAAACATAGCCAGCCTCATTTAAAATACCTAATGACTCGAATGGTTTAGTTAAAGGTAGCATACCTATATAGACGAAGACACCATCTGTAGCAAATTCAGATTCTGTACCATCAACAGTTGATTGTAGTGTTACACTGCCAACTTTACCATTCGCTTCATTGATTTCTTTTACAGTTGCATTCCAAATGAAATCAATTTTTTCATTGGCAAAGGCACGATCTTGTAGAATTTTTTGTGCACGTAATTTATCGCGACGGTGGACAATTGTCACTTTATCAGCAAAGCGAGTTAAATAAACACCCTCTTCAACAGCTGAATCTCCGCCACCTACGACAACTAGATTTTTTTGTTTAAAGAATGCACCATCACATACTGCACAATAGCTGACACCACGGCCACCAAGTTCTTTTTCACCAGGCACACCCATTTTTTTATACTCTGCACCAGTGGTAATAATAATGGCACGTGTTTTATATTCTTTTGCACCTGATTTAATTGTTTTATATTCTTCTCCATCGATGATTTCTGTGACATCACCATAGGCATATTCAGCACCAAATTTTTTCGCATGCTCAAACATTTTTGTAGAAAGCTCTGGTCCTAAGATTGTCTCAAAACCTGGGTAGTTTTCTACTTCTTCTGTGTTTGCCATTTGTCCACCAGGAATGCCACGTTCAATCATTAAAGTTGACAAATTTGCACGAGATGTATAGACAGCGGCAGTCATCCCAGCAGGTCCTGCACCAATAATTACTACATCATAAATTTTTTCTTCCGACATAAATACTTCCCCCTAAACAGAATACTTTTTATCTTCATTCAACCAATTCACGCAACGTCATCTATAGAAGAAGATCAATGACATTAAGGAAAAATTGGTGATAGCGTTAGTATGTTCATCGTATGTGAAAGTATAAAGTTATTCAACTATGTTGCTCACATTAATCATGACTGTTTGGCAAAAACGTTAAGATTTCGTCAATATACTTCGATAAAGTAGATACAGATACTCCATATTGCTGCGCAATTTCCTTTTTTGTCACTTTAAGCATTTGCGAAGATCTGAATAAATAATCATTTGCTCCTGCAATTGCTGTTGGATTTGTAAAACGATAATTTTCTATTAACGCTTGTTCACATAGCACAAACCACATTTGAAACATCGGTACAATTAATGATGATAGCTTTCCATACTGTTCTAATAAAATTTCTGAAACCTGTACTGATCGTAAAAAGCTTGCTTCTACTTTATTTTTCTTATCAAATTCATGTCCAAGTGCATAAGCCAAAAACAATTTTTCAAAAGAGCCAAATTGTTCAATATTAATCCATTTCGGATGGGCGATAATTTCTTGCTTATGCGCTGTACCTTTCAGTAAAAATAAACCAAAAATGCGCTCACTTGTATAAGTACTCTCTAATTTTTCAACAATAAAATCACGATCATGCTCCAATGCATCAAGTCCATATTCATTTTCTTGTTGGCGCCAAGGTTCGAAGCCCTCTTTGTCTGGGTCTAACTCTAGTAGCTGATCCCATGCACTTTTCGAAATCTCCTCATGTCCTGAGAAATAAGCAGCATGTGACAGCCAAAAGTAAAATCCTGCATCTCCTACATAGCCTCTCTTTTGCATACTGCGCAACCATTTATAGGCTAATTCATATTGGCCGATTAAGGCTAAGGTAGCACCAAGTTTATAACGATGCTCCCAAGTATAGGGTTGAATTTTAATAAGAACATTTAACAGTTCTTGTAAATCCTCTTCGTTTTTTTCATAATACGCAATCACCGTTAAATTGCATAATGCATGTAGATTGCCCTTATTTTCACGTAGCACTGTATGCAAGAGAGCCTTTGCTTGCTCTTCTTCTCCAACATAAAAATAAGCGAGTGCTAGATTATTATAGGCTGACCAAAATGCTGGTCGATCTTCAATTAAATCTTCTAAAATAGTAATAGCTTCAGGAAAATCTCCCTTTTCCATACAACGACGAGCTTGCTCCTGACGATATAAATCCTCACCAGAGCCTTCAAGCTCTTCAAAATCATCTTGCTCAAAAGCGACAAACTCTAATATTTCTGCTGCTTCATCCGCATAAGCACCCTCAGGTTCTAGCTTTAAATATTCTTCTGCAAAGCGTTTAGCATCATGCATGATGCCCACACACCCTGATACTTCTGCCATGTAAAATATGATTTCTGGATTATCTGGATCAATTTGATAGGCGCGTCGAAGTAGATCATACGCTTCCTCAAAACGTTGACCTTCTAACTCTACTATGGCTAACTGCAAGATAATCATTGGATCGTCGGGACTTAAATCTACCGCACGCTGTAAATATTTATAGGCTTTATTCATTTGTCCACTGTTCATTGCTTGTATTGATTTCTTATAATAATAGTCGCCTGTTGGAATGAACGACACTATATTCGATTGAGTCTCATTTTGACGTTTCTTTTCCAATATATTTCCTCCGAAACAAGAAATAAGGAACGTATTCTACGTTCCTTTACACAGTAACTCCTATTATACCACACAATCAAAAATATGCTGTTATTTCTCCTCGTGACGTTTTTCCAACACATGTAGAACATCATAAATGCTTACTTTTTGTTCTTGTAATAATACGAGTAGGTGATATATTAAATCAGCTGCCTCCCATTTTACTTCCTCAGCATCTCGGTTTTTGGCTCCAATGACCACCTCTGTTGCTTCTTCCCCAACCTTTTTACAGATTTTATCAATGCCCTTATCAAATAAATATGTAGTGTACGCTCCTTCTGGCATTTCCTGCTCTCGCTTTTCGATGACACGGGCAAGTTTAGAAATGATGTCCACAGAGCCTACCTTCTCTTTTTGCTGAATAACCTCAGTGAAGCAAGAAATTGTCCCATTATGACATGCTGGACCTGTTGGTAGAACCTCTACTATTAACGCATCTTGATCACAATCCGCTTTGATTGAAATCACTTGTTGTGTATGGCCACTTGTTGCTCCCTTATGCCAAAGCTCTTGACGGGAACGAGAATAAAACCAAGTTTCCCCTGATTCAATTGTTTTAGCTAATGACTCCTTATTCATATAAGCTACTGTTAATACCTCTTTTGTATTGGCATCTTGTACTACAGCTGTAACAAGACCTCTCTCATCAAATTGAATGTTCTCTATCATCTTACTGCCACTCCTTTTTCACGTAAGTATTCCTTTACTTGCGCTACACTTGTTTCTTTATAATGGAAGATGGAGGCTGCTAGTGCAGCATCTGCATCCACCTCATGTGCTAATACTTCGTAAAAATGTTCGGCATGTCCCGCCCCACCACTAGCTATCACAGGGACTGTCACAGCTTCACGCACTGCTTTGGTTAAGGCTAAATCAAAGCCTGATTTTTCTCCATCTTGATTCATACTTGTTAATAAAATTTCACCAGCTCCTAAGCGTACAGCCTCTTTGGCCCACTCAATGGCTGACCAAGAGGTTTTGTTGCGTCCACCATGTGTATAAACCATCCATGTGCTATCTTCCTCACTATAGCGAGCATCGATTGCTACAACAATGCATTGTGCGCCAAAGTAATCAGAGCCTTCCTGAATAAGGGCAGGTCTTTCCAACGCGGATGTATTCACTGAAACTTTATCAGCACCTGCTCGTAAAATACGCTTCATGTCCTCCAACGTACGAATGCCTCCGCCAACAGTAAAGGGTATGGCAAGCGTAGCCGCTGTTTGACGAACGACATCTACCATCGTTTCTCGACCTTCATGTGAAGCAGAAATATCTAAAAATACAAGTTCATCTGCTCCTTGTTCATCATAGAACTTCGCAAGCTCCACTGGATCTCCTGCATCTCGGATAGAAACAAATTGTATACCTTTTACAACACGACCTTCTTTCACATCAAGACATGGGATAATACGTTTTGTTAGCATGCCTTCACACCTTTCAACCATTGCTCTAATAAATAAACACCTAATTCCCCTGATTTTTCAGGATGAAATTGCATGCCAGTCACAGAACCATTCATCACAATACCAGGTACTTTAATGCCATAGTAATCAGCATAGGCAACAAGCTCTGATTCTCCTATATCTGTTGCATAAAAGGAGTGAACAAAATAGACATGCTTCGCTGATACTTCATTGTGTAACCATGCAGGACGATTTGTTACAATCAGTTCATTCCAACCCATATGTGGTACTCTGTATGCTTGGCTGTCTTGGATGCCGCTAAAGCGTTTAATACACCCCTTGAAAAACCCTAGCCCCTTTGTTGGGGTTACCTCATCACTTTGCTCGAATAATAATTGCATACCTAGACAAATTCCTAAAAGAGGACGGTTTTCTCTTTGTGCCTTCTGTAAATATTGGTCTAAGTTTGTTTCAGCTAAACGTTTTCTGGCATCAGGGAATGCACCCACCCCAGGTAATAAAAGTGCGTCAGTTGCATCTAACGCCTTCTCATCAGCCGTTATAATAACTTCACAGCCTAGCCTTTTTAAAGCCTGCTCCACACTAAATAAATTACCCATTCCATAATCAATGACACCTATTTTCACGTCAACAGCCCCTTAGTCGATGGTACGCCTTTAACACGCGGGTCAATTTCCACTGCGGCATCAATCGCACGTGCTAATGCTTTGAAAATTGCCTCAATAATGTGATGTGTATTCTGTCCATAAGGAACAATTACATGAACATTCATCCTTGCCTCAAGGGCAAACTTCCATAAAAATTCATGAACTAATTCTGTATCGAACGTTCCTACTTTTTCTTTTAATGCTGGCACACGATACTCTAGATGAGGTCGATTCGAGCAATCGACAACTACCTGAGCTAGTGCATCATCCATCGGTACAAAGGCGTTACCATAGCGTTTTATGCCTTTCTTATCACCAAGTGCTTCTCGAACAGCCTGTCCTAATACAATACCAAGGTCTTCTGTTGTATGGTGATCATCAATATAAGTATCGCCATTTGCATGTATTGTGCCATTAAATAGTCCGTGCTTAATAAATAAATCAAGCATATGGTCCATAAATCCAACGCCTGTTTGGATATCTGCCTTGCCTTCACCATCTAAATCAATTGCTACTGAAATTTGCGTTTCATTCGTTGTACGCTCTATCTTTGCATATCGTTTCTTTTCTGTCATCGTCCTATTCCTTCTCCCATCCACGTGATTCCACTGCACGAGCATGGCCCTCTAAGCCTTCCATACGCGCTAAACGTGCAATTTTTGGTGCATTGTCTCTCCAGGTTTTTTCACTATAGTAAACAATACTTGATTTTTTCACAAAATCATCAACATTTAAGCCACTTGCAAAACGAGCCGTACTATTGGTTGGTAGTACATGATTGGTCCCTGCAAAATAATCACCAACTGGCTCAGAACTATACCGACCTATAAAAATACCACCAGCATGTCTAATTTGCTCAGCTAGCGCCTCTGCATTTGCCGTCACAATTTCCAAATGCTCCGGTGCTAATGAATTAATGGCTTCCACTGCATCTGCCAACGTTTCAGCTACATAAATTACCCCAAATTTCTCTATGGAAGCACGAGCTACTTCTTGACGCGGCAAGTTCAGCAGCTGCTTCTCTACTTCCTCAGCTACTTTTTTGGCTAATTGCTCGGAGGTTGTGACAAGAATGGCGCAAGCTAGTGGATCATGCTCTGCTTGTGATAAAAGGTCTGCAGCAATTTCATCAGGATAGGCTGTGTCATCAGCCAGCACAGCAATTTCACTCGGTCCTGCAATCATATCAATGGCCACTTCTCCAAATACCTCACGTTTGGCAAGTGCCACATAAATATTTCCTGGGCCTGTTATTTTATCAACTGGGGAAATTGTTTCCGTGCCATAGGCAAGTGCAGCTATTGCTTGTGCCCCACCAACTTTATAAATCTCATCAATCCCTAAAAGGTGAGCCGCCACCAGTACACCTGCTGGTAGTTTCCCATTCGGCCCTGCTGGTGAAGTAATAACAATACGTTTCACCCCTGCAACCTGCGCTGGTATCACATTCATCAATACCGATGAAGGGTAGGCTGCTGTCCCCCCTGGAACATATAGTCCTACTGCATCTAAAGCAGTTACCCGTTGGCCTAACCAAGAACCATCTCCCAGTTCTAGGCGATACCCTGAACGCATCTGTTGTTCATGATAAAAACGAATATTTTCTGCTGCTTCCGCTAAGTCCTTATATAGTTGAGGATTGAGTTCACTTACTGCTTCTTGTATTTCTGCTTCAGAGACACGTAAACTTTTAGGGACATAGCCATCCCATCGCTCAGTATAGGTGCGTAACGCCGCATCTCCCTGTGCCTTAACATCCGAAAGCACTTGTCGTACAACTTTTATTTGTTCCTCATTTCCTCCTTCAAGTGGTCTTTTTAAGGAAATGCCTTTTTCAAGCTTTGTTATTTTCATAGGATGAATCCCCTTTAGTCCTTCATATGTAGCTACAAATGATTACTTTTTTGCTCATTCACACATTTCTTTAATCGCTTCACGAGATCAATAATACGCTCACCTTTCATACGATAACTTACAGGGTTTGCAATTAATCGAGAAGAGACAGCAGTAATAAATTCATATTCTACTAAGCCGTTCTCTTTTAATGTCCGACCTGTAGAAACAATATCGACAATTCGATCAGCTAAGCCAATCATTGGTGCTAATTCAATAGAACCGTTGAGCTCGATGATTTCTACTTGCTCTCCAATGCCTTTGTAGTACTTCATGGCAATATTCGGATATTTCGTA
Source organism: Lysinibacillus sp. G01H (assembly GCF_028872195.1). Lineage (NCBI taxonomy): Bacteria > Bacillati > Bacillota > Bacilli > Caryophanales > Bacillaceae > Lysinibacillus > Lysinibacillus sp. G01H. The sequence continues at coordinate 3,774,780 of NZ_CP118397.1, forward strand.
GCAATTCTAGGCGCAATCTCATTCATGGAGGTGTTTGGTAGGCCTGCAGAAGCGATATAGCAATTACTAATTTTCAAATCAAGTAATTCGTGCACCTCTCGCTGTTGCTCTAACAAAACATCCTTACCAGCAATACCAATATCAGCAACACCATGTTCAACATAGACAGGAACATCCATTGGCTTTGATAAAATAAAGCGAATTTTTTCCTCTGGTATTTCAATCATTAATTTACGTGACATTTCTACTTCTTCTGGTAAATTAAAACCTGCCTCTAACAACATTTGATATGCCTCTTCAAAGATTCTTCCTTTGGGCATTGCAATCGTTAATTCATTCACCGCCAACTTCCTCCTGTCCAACTACCACCACTTCTGTAAAGTATGCTAAAAAGGCCGCCTCATCGACTAGACTACTACGTAACTGCAAAGTAGCTAATTTTCCTGATGCTCGTAAATTTTTAACCTTTAGTAAAGCTGCCTCAAATTGTTCTTCTTCAAAAAGAACAACTGTTGCTTCCTGTCGTTTCACTGACTGTCCATTTAATGTTTCTAATAAACGATCCACACGAATACTAAATCCTGTAGCACCAACCTTGGAACCAAAAACTTCTAACAAGCCATCATAACGACCACCATTTCCTAATAGAAAGCCACTTCCTACAGCAAATACTTCAAATAGCATACCTGTGTAATAACTCATATGACTCGAAAGTGTGAAATCAAAAGCTACATAATCAGCTAAGTCAGCCATTTCAAGTAGTTGAGCTAGTTGTTGCATATATTCTAATGCATCATTTTTACGGACATATTTTTCAATATCTCGTATATCTCTGACATTCATGGCTTCTTCAATAAATTGTAAGAGGGCATCGGATTTAGCTTTTGGTAGATCAAATGACGCTACGGCTTCTTCAAACCCTACGTAATTTCGTTGGACAAGCAATGTTCTAAGCGTTATTTGCTGTTCGATACTCTCTGTGTAATCTTGTAAAATGCAATTTAATATACCAGCATGTCCAATTGTGATTTTAAACTCTTCCAATTTAAAATGCTTTAATAGCTCCATTGCCGTTACAATAACTTCTGCATCGGCAAAAACTGATTGATCACCTATTAACTCAATTCCCATTTGATCAAACTCAGCAGGCCTGCCTCCCTCTGCTTCCTGGGCCCGAAAAACGCTTGCAAAATAAGCAAGACGTAGTGGGATCATTTCCTTTAATAGTTTCGATGTAGCTACTCGAGCAATTGGTGTAGTCATGTCTGGTCGCAGCACTAATGTATTTCCTTGGCTATCCACTAACTTAAATAAATGAGCATCAGCAATCGCTGAAGCCTTTCCCACTGTATCGAAATACTCCACCGCAGGCGTTTTAATAAACTCATAACCCCTTTTATATAAAAAGTCTCTGCCAGCATGTCTAACTGCTTCAACTTTCTCATAGATTTGCGGGAATGTATCGCGCATTCCAAGTGGTTTTTCAAACATTTTTATCGACGACATATGGACACTTCCTCACATTTTACTTTAATTCACTAGAGTATTAGAGAATTAGATTATGAAAGAATTTTAACTTATTTCAATAATACAGTCAACGATATCCTCATTAATTATCGAAATCTTTAAAAACTTATTATTCTGTTAATTATACACATTGAATTGAAAAGATTTGCAAAAAAAGCATGACTCATTTTACTTAAAATTTGACAAAATACTTTAGTGAGAACGAGAGTATGTCTAAATTGTGACAAATCAATTTTTAATAACTTAAAGTATTCGCTAAAAATTGATAATGATTCTCTCCTAACAAATCATTGTTAAAAATAAAGAGTTTTCACTAGAGTATTCTCAATACCAATAATTATATTTATACAATCATTTTTAACCAACCACTTAAAATGAATCTCAATCTCATTATCATCAAGAATGCTTTTATATCAATTTTTTTATTGATTATTACTCTCATTCTATTTTTCTTTTCACACTCCAAAAAAACTAATATAGAATAGCATTAATAACAAAAAGAACCATATACATTACACATTGGAGGGATTTATTATGGCATGTCCATTCGTACAACTTAGTGAGCAAATGATCGTTAGTATTTGTAAAGGCTAGTTTTATCCTGGTGACAAGGTAACACTTCATACAACTGAAGACATTGATGGGACTGCAATTAAATCAACTTTTGTTGAAACAACTTGCCTAGGTGATCATGACACATGTGAATTCAAATCAGATTATGACGCAGTTCTTGCTTAAACAGTAAAAGCTACTCCAAAACTAGTGTTTTTTGGAGTAGCTTTATATGCAAAAAACTCACGAAGTATATCTCTATACTACGGGAGTTTTTTTATTTCTTTGGTGGACACCACTCTACAGCCTCATTACGTTTGCGCTCTGTCATTTGTGCAGCAGTATAAATTATTCGCATTGGATTACCCCCTGCTAAACAGCCTGCTGGCACATCCTTATGGACAAGAGTAGCTGCTGAAACAATGGCACCATCACCGATTGTTACACCTGGTAAAATGGTTGTATTTGCCCCTATCATTACTTCATTTCCGATATGAACATCACCTAAGCGATATTCCTCTATTAAATATTCATGCGCTAAAATGGTTGTATTAAAACCAATCACCGTATTGTCTCCAATGAAAATACGTTCAGGAAACATGGTATCTGGCATGACCATTAAGGCTAATGACGTTTGCTTACCAATAGTCATGTTTAAAAAAGTACGATATAGCCAGTTTTTCACACGTAAAAATGGTGTGAAGCGTCCGATTTGAATGACAATGAAACACTTCATCACCTTCCAAAAGGACACCGTGTCATATATATTCCAAAGTGAATTGGCTCCTTCGACACGATAACGTTCTGTTTTACGCGCCATCTACCTTACCCCTCTTTCACAATATCAAATAAATCTGACATATGCTGCAACATATATTCTGGTTGATACTGCTGTAAGTAAGCCTCTCCCTTAATTGCCCAAGCAACACCTGCTGCTCTAACACCAGCACGATGTCCAGCTTCAATATCGTGCGAATTATCACCAATCATAATCGCATAGTTTTTTTCTATCCCTAATCGTTCCAACGCAAGCAATACTGGCTCTGGATCAGGCTTCACATTGTTCACATCATCTGTACCAATACGCACATCAAATAGATGCGTTGCACCAAGAATAGCAAGTCCACGATCGATTGTCTCATTACGTTTCGTCGAAACAATAGCCAATTTTATACCTTGAGCTTTTAACTGCTCTAGAGTCGACACAACATCAGGATATTGGCTGACTAGGTCATCATGGTGTGCAATATTCCAAGCGCGATACCTCTCTATCAAATCGTCTTCTTCACCTGGTGCAATGTCATTAAATGTCTGTTTCAATGATGGACCAATGAATTTCAGGCAATCTTTTGGCGAATATTGCCCGGGAAATCGCTCATTTAATACATGCATAAATGTTTGAATGATTAAATCATTTGTATTTAGTAAAGTCCCATCAAAATCAAATAGTAGTGCCTTAACAGCCATCTTTTACAACCCCTTATTTATTATCCAAGTATTTTACGGCTGGTTTTACCTTTATTCTACGATAAATAATTGCACCTAGACCAACTACAATACCAATAATGGATACAACCTGTGCTGAACGTAAATCTCCCACTAAGTAAAGGCTATCTGTGCGCATTCCTTCGATATAGAAACGACCAATTGAATACCAAATTAAATAGCTAAAGAATATTTCTCCTCGATGTAAGTTCACTTTACGCAAAGCTAATAAAATAATAAGCCCAACTAGGTTCCAAATCGATTCATATAAAAAAGTGGGATGAACATATGAACCTAATTCTTCAATATACATTTGATTAATAATCCAGTCTGGGAGCATTAGGTTTTCTAAAAATGCTTTCGATACCTCGCCACCATAAGCCTCTTGGTTCATAAAGTTGCCCCATCGACCAATAATTTGCCCGATTAAAATACTAGGTGCTGCAATATCTGCTACTCGTAAAAAGCTTACATTTTTTATACGAGTATATATGTAAGCTGTGACAAATGCCCCGATGAGTGCACCATGGATGGCAATACCACCATTCCATATCTCTATGATTTTGCCTGGATTTTCGCTATAGTAATCCCATCGCATTGACACATAGTAAATACGTGCACAGATAATAGATATAGGAACTGCCCATAATAATAAATCTGCAAGAAAGTCTTCAGGCAAACCTCTCTTAACTGCCTCTCTTTGCCCTACAACATAGGCTAAAATGATTCCCGACACAATCAGCAATCCATACCAACGAACTGGAATTGGTCCTAAATGAAAGGCAATCGGGTCAATTTGCAATAGTAATAAATCCATCTTCTACTCCTCTCAATATGTCATGAACAATGTTGTTCGCTTTTTAATCGTCTAACACATCATTTGATGAAATTACTTCATCTAAACGTCTTGAAAATTCCTCTGCCGCATTGACGCCCATTTTCTTTAAACGATAGTTCATCGCTGCCACTTCAATAATAACGGAGACATTGCGTCCAGGTCTTACTGGAATTGTTAGTTTTGTTAGTTCCGTGTCAATTATTTTCATTTTTTCTTCTTCTAAGCCCAATCGATCATAAACTTTTTGTGGATCCCATATTTCGAGCTCAATGATGAGGGTAATACGTTTATAGGGGCGTACTGCACTTGCACCAAAGAGTGTCATAATGTCAATAATGCCAATGCCTCGTATTTCCAATAAGTGCTCTAACAAAGGTGGAGGGCTTCCGATTAATAGGTTTTCTGATTCTTGACGAATTTCAACACAATCATCAGCAACTAAACGATGACCCTTTTTTACAAGCTCAAGTGCTGTTTCACTTTTACCTACGCCGCTTTTACCGATTATAAGCACTCCAATGCCATACACATCGACAAGTACTCCGTGTGCTGCTGTCATTGGAGCTAAGCGCCCCTCTAAGTAGTTCGTCAATCTACTCGAAAATTTGGTTGTTGTCATATGTGTTTTAAACACAGGTACATGCTTTTCGTTTGAGGCCTGAATAAGCTCCTCTGGTACTTCTAAATCTCTAGAAATAATAATAGCAGGTGTATCCTGTGAACAAAGTAAACGCATACGCTCAAGCTTAACATCTGCTGGGAGCATTTCAAAAAAGGAAAGTTCAGTCTTGCCAAGCAATTGTACTCGATTTGCTGGATAATGAGTAAAGTATCCTGCCATTTCAAGCCCTGGTCTTGAGATATCACTTGTCACAATTGTCCTGCCTATTCCTTCTTCACCAGCTAATAACTCTAATTTAAATTTCTCCATAACATCTCTTGTTAATACTACGACCAATGAAAAAGCCTCCAATCAATGGATAAGGTTCATCTTATTTTAGCATGTCTATGTGTAAAAGAAATGTATTTACTCTCAATACAGCGTTTACTTGCACTAAAAAAACTAGCGGCTCTCCAGCCCGCTAGTTTTTAAAAAGCAATTATTTTTGCGTTGCTAACCATTTAGCAACAGCTTCAGCATCTGCACCTTTTACTAGTCCTGCAGGCATGCCGTTTTTACCATTATTTATAATATCTAAAATTTCTGATTCAGACAAACGTGAACCTACATCATTTAATGCTGGACCATTTGCACCTTGTAGCTCGCCACCATGACAAGTAACACAAGATTTCATCGCTATTGCTTCGCCATCTGGCTCTGTAGCACTTTCATTACCATTATTAGATGCAGTTTTATCTCCGCCGCCACATGCAGCTAAGAAGATTGCTGATCCGAACACTAATGTTAACATTGCTTTTTTCATTAGTACCCCTCCTCGTAATAAATACCTTACGCCGCCATTATACCAAAATTATGCACGTTTGAAACCTTCTCCTAATACCTCATATGCATCAGAAACGATAACAAACGCTGATGGGTCAACGCTTTTAATGAGTTGTTTCAGCTTTGTGAATTCTGTTTGATAAACAACAACCATTAGAACTGGTCGTGCTTCTCCTGTATATCCTCCAATTGCTGGTAACTTCGTTACACCACGATTAATTTCAGCATAAATGGCTTCCCTTACCTCATCTTGTTTCAATGTAATGATATAGACCATTTTAGACTGACTAAAACCTAGCTGAATAATATCAATCGTTTTTGTGGTAACATAAAGTCCAATCAGAGCATACAAACCTTTTTCTAAGTCAAAAACAATTGCTGCACTAATTGCGATAACGCCATCTATTAACAGCACACTTGTTCCAAGCGACAATCCTGTAAACTTCGTAATGATTTGCGCCAGTAAATCAGTGCCACCAGTTGAAGCATTCCCCTTAAAGACCAGTCCTATTCCTAGACCAACAATAATTCCACCAAAAAGAGCACCCAATAAAGGATTATCAGTCCAGGGCTCCCAGCTATTTGTCAATAAGACGATAAAAGGTAATGTGATTGTCCCAATAAAGGATTTTATTCCAAATTTTTTGCCCAGTAATAAAACACCAGCAATAAAAAGCGGAATGTTAAATGCATATTGAACAATTCCCGGATTCCAACCAAATAAACCATGCAAAATCGTACTTATTCCACTTACCCCACCTGAAGCGACTTGATTTGGTAATAAAAAGACATTAAAACCAATAGCAATTATTGCCGCTCCTACAATGACATACACATACTCCACAATGCTATCTCTCACATCATGTTTCATTTCCCCACGCCCACTTCAACTATCAGAATTTTTTTAAGACGAGATGATTATAGCAAATACTTTTAGCATTGAGAACTTCATCATGATGAAGGGATACTATGGTGAGGAAATATAAAAGAAGCTATCTTACATGAATCAATAAGATAGCTTTTGTTGATTGGTTTAAAATGATTTTTCTGCCCATTCGATGGCTTCATAATATAAAAGATCAATGTCAACTAACTGTATATTCAACTGTACAGCTAGCTCTTCTAATCGCGGCCAATCAAGTTTACTTAACGCAATACTAAACTCCAAATAAGGAGTCATTTCCGTTTCAAAGCCTAAAATGGTATTCGTAATATCTTCTGAGAATGGTAGTTGCTGTAAAATAACATTCATCGGTCTTTGAAGTAATGTGTCAATTAGAGAAAACATGCCAACTAAAAAATATTCTGAGAAATTCTTTTTATAAGCAAGCTTAGCTAGTTTTTCACAAACTTTAGCTCGGAATAAAGACGTACACATCACTTCTTTAAAAAGATCGGAATCAGCATCAATATCAATTTCACGCATGGCCAATAAATAAATCCATTTTCGTAAATTCGATACGCCCAATAACACAATCGCCTGCTTGATGGAGCGCACTTTAGATTTAGAACGTTTAGATGAGTTATTAATCATTTGCAATAATTTGTATGTCAATGAAATATCTCGTTCAATATTTTCTGCTAGCAAATGAATATTTGGTTCTTCCTCTTTTAGTAGGGAGATAATGTGAATATATTGAATCGCATTTGCTGGAATGTCTGTTGCTCGTATTATTTGCGGTTGTTCAAAAAAATAACCTTGAAATAACACATAGCCTGAGGACTTAGCGACTTCAAATTGATGACGCGTCTCTACCTTTTCAGCGAGCAATTGAATATGTGGAAATTTCTCCTTAACTTTATTTTCGATTTCCATTCTTTTTACGATGGAAGAAGCTAAAAAATCCACCTTTATATAATCAATTTGTTCAAATAATTCATCATAAACTTTCACTTGATCATCCATCATAAAATCATCCAAGGCAATTTGAAACCCTTGTTTTTTTAGCTCAATTACACGCTCCACTAATTGAGAGGTAAGTGGAACATCCTCTAATATCTCAATCACTACCTGTGAGGGATTTAAAAATTCATGTATAGAGCTCATCAATAAGTTTTCAGTAAAATTAACAAATCCAGGTTTCCCTTTCGTTACCTCTTCAAAACCAATTGAAAGAAATGAGTTCACAAGTACATCAATCGTTGCTGCATCTGAATCGACCATTGGAAAGGCATTTACGTTTTTGCTACGGTATAACAATTCATATGCAACGACTTGCTCATGAAGATTAAATATAGGCTGTCTGCCAATGAATACTTCCATTCCATTGCCCCCCATTTCTCCATTTTCTAGTAATTTATAGTATAACATTTTTTACGACCTGATGCTTATACTTCAAGCTAAACTTAACATGCCAACTTGGCTTTTTCAGCCAATAAAAAAGAAAGGACAGTCCCCGTGATGATGAATCACTTAAGGACTGTCCATATTATTTACCTACTTTGGATTTTATTGCACCGATCACTGCTGGCACAACGGATATAATGATAATCAAAATTAGGACAACTGAGAAGTTATCTTTAATAATTGGAATGTTCCCAAAGAAGTAACCTAATAATGTACAACTGAATACCCATAAAATTGCACCAAAAATATTATAAAATAAGAAATAACTATATTTCATTTTACTTGCACCCGCCACAAACGGGATAAATGTACGAATAAATGGCATGAAACGTGCGATTACGATCGTTTTCCCACCATGTGTATTAAAGAATTTTTCAGCTGCTTCCATACGCTCTTTTTTAACAACTCTACCGAGGAGGCTCTTTGGCGGAATAGATGTCCCTACCTTATGACCAATATGATAGTTCATCGTATCGCCCAAAATAGCTGCTGCTAAAAATACAGGGATTAAAATCCACATATCGAATGCGCCCATTGCCGCAGCTAATGTTCCACTTGCAAATAACAAGGAATCACCAGGTAAGAATGGGAAAATAACAACCCCTGTTTCTACAAAAACTATCGCAAATAAAATAAGATAGCTCCAATTGCCAAAATCACGAATAATTTCTTCTAAATGCACATCGATATGCACAATAAAACTTATTAACTCCTTAATGAGTTCTAACATGTTTTTGTATGCTCTCTTTCAATAGTATTTTTACTTAAAAGTTTTGACGTGGCTTCACCTCAAAGGGTTCCAGTTTTGTACGTCTTTTTACATTACTTCCTCACTATATGACAAGCTCTTGAAAAGTATGTAGAAGATTTCACAAGTTTGATTTTATCACTTACAGACATCTACTCTCAACTGATTTTACTATTATACGAATAATGTACAAAAAAAGAGCTACCATTTTTCAATAGTAGCTTTTCTCGTTTAAACTTTTTCTTTTAATGAGCGTCTTAATATTTTTCCTGTTGTGTTTTTTGGTAGTTCATCCAGTATTTCAATTACTTTCGGAACCTTATACTTCACCATATGTTTAGCACAATAGGATAGTAGATCATCTGTTGTAGTAGCAGCTACTTCTTTCAACACAACATAGGCATGTACCGCTTCCCCTAAGTTAGGGTCTGGGAAGCCTACCACCGCTGCCTCTACAATATTATTATGGGCAAACAGCACTTCCTCCACCTCACGAGGATAAACATTAAAGCCCCCTACAATAATCATATCCTTTTTACGATCGACAATGTAAAAATACCCTTCTTCATCTACCTTTGCCAAATCTCCTGTATAGAGCCAGCCGTCACGAATCGCCATCGCCGTTTCTTCAGGCATTTTATAGTATCCCTTCATCACGTTTGGACCACGTACAATTAGCTCTCCAACTTCGCCCACAGGTACTTCCTGACCATTAACATCGACCACTCTATTCTCGACATTGCTAATGGATGTTCCAATAGAGCCAGCTTTACGATCACGATCTAATGGGTTAAAACATGTAACGGGTGAAGCTTCAGATAAGCCATAGCCCTCTGACACTCGCACATTAAATTTCTGTTCGAAATTATGTAATAGCGCAACAGGCAAGGAGGCACCACCTGAAATAGCTAAACGAATTGTCGAGAAATCTTCAGGATTGCCTTCAGGTAATTGGTACAAGAAATTATACATAGTAGGAACACCAGCAAATACCGTTGCTTTTTGCTCTCGAGCTAAAGCGAAAATTTCGCTAGGGCTAAAGCGTGGTGCAAGTAAAACTGTTGCCCCACTTAATAAAGGCGCATTCACCACTACCGTTAAGGCAAATACATGGAAGACAGGTAGTGTCGCAATAACACGGTCCTCTGCATTAATGCCTAAATAATGCGCCACATCGCGTGCATTTGAGTAAACATTGCCATGTGTCAGCATGGCTCCCTTTGGACTACCTGTAGTTCCTGAAGTATATAAAATAATAGCATTGTCATCCTCTGCAACTTCAACAGGTTGTAAAGATTCAGTGGTTTTGGCGATTACATGTGTAAATAAATGTGTTTTTTCTTGTGCTTGTGGTGATAAAGCTGCCACTTTTTCCGCTATATCTGGTGTGGTTTCACAAACTATAAATGTTTTTACTTGTGGAAATGCTTGTACACCTTTTTCAACCAATGGTAGCAACATATCCAGAGCAATGACTGCTTTTACATCTCCATTATGCAAAATGTAAGAAATTTCATCCGGTGTATAGATTGGATTAACAGGTATTGCTGTTGCCCCTAAGCGCATTGTTGCATAGAGGGCAATTAAGTAGTGTGGCGTGTTGCCGAGTAAAAACGCCACATGATCCCCTTTTTCAACGCCTAAATCTTGTAATCCCTTTGCAAAGCGGCCAACTGTATGCTCAAATTCCCCGTAAGTCGTATCTTTCCCCATAAAATGATACGCCACTTTTTCAGGTTGTTCTGTTGCCTGTTGACGAACACGTGAAACTAAATTCAATTACACCATCCCCTTATCGTATAAAATGAATCGTTATTCAGTAATATTATATAAGAAATATATCTAAAAAACAATGAGTCTTTTTATCTCATGTCATAAATTACGTTAAATAATTCATTTTTTTCTCTTTTAAACCATTACTTCATGAGCGAATATGGGAGATATAGCGCCATCGAATTAAATAAAAATAAACCACTTGTATTAATACAAAAAAGCCAAAAGCAAAGAATACTTCTTTTACAATCGATATATTCGCAATGTCCCTTAAAATACCCTGAACCATTAGAAAAGCAAAGGCACTATGCATCATCGCAACACCCCAAGGTAAGAAGAATTGGGGAAACAAATGCCGATTAACCAGCTTTTTTAACTCCGTATCTGTTAAACCCATACGTTTTAATACATCAAATTTACGCTTTTCACGTTCGAGGGATGTATGCAATTTAAAATAGATAAAGCTTCCAGCCGCAAGTAAAAATACAGTGGCTACCAAGACACCCACTAATGTAAATAATGAGTAGGTAGCTAGTATATAAGAATAATTTAATCCTGCATTTTCAAAGTAAAAAGGGCTAAACTTATCCTTTTTAATAAAATATAAATTGGATTCTAGATGATCGATATCCTTACCGATATCCTTCGTTTCCATCCATTGAGGAATAACAAATGTAAATAGATGATAGCTTGGTTGAATAATGTCTTGATCAGAAATCGGATGAATAAGCTTCGCAAAGTCTTCATCACTAATGACAATCGAATTGACACTGACAATCGAGCCTGGAAACACTATTTTTGGATAGACACTATCAATAGTGAGCGGTATATTGTTTTCTTCTAAAACAGTATGCACAACTCGATCTTTTAACTTTTTTAGGGAATCCTCCGAATAAGGAATAAATACTGCCTCTCCTGCTTCCAGATTTAATAATGGATAACTGTAGGAAGAAAGCAGAACATTCATATCGGACTCTCGAAAAACCTCCACTTCATTTCGAGTGAAAGAGGAGGTTTGCTTCACAACAATAAAACGGGATAGCTGATAAGATAAACCTTTCTCTTCTAATTGCAGCCTTAAAGAATTGATATGTTCCCGTTCATATGGATTATCGACATCCCCTTTATAAACCAGCCCGAGTGGATTTAATCGATCATATTGCGTTGTATAGGAGGACATCGTTGCTAAAACACCAACAGATAAAAATGCAAGCGTCGATACCATCGTCACAACGAAAAACATTTTCACGTTATCCATCATTATATGCGTTTGTTCTGCTAGCGATAGTAGACGGTAGCGTTGCCAATGATATTTGCGTTTCCCACGTGCTAAATCTAAAAAACAAGGCACAGAATCACTGAAAAAATAATAGGTGCCAAATGTTGCGGAAAATGGTATTAATAGCGTTAGCCCGATTAGTGATGTATGTCCGACAACAAACGCGAGAATATACGTTGTTACAATTAAAGCAATACCATAGAAAGCTCGTATTTTGGAATACGTTGTTAAGCTATTTAAATAATCACTGCCTTTTATAAGATCTCGTAATTTTCTCTCTCGTGTAAAATACACACTAATAAAAGAAATAACGAAAAATGCACTTGTGAAAACACCAATCGTTAATAAAAATGGCTCCCATGAAATATAGAGTGGTAAATCTTCTAAATGTAAAATTTCCCGCACAATCATAAAAAAGAATTTTGAAAAGGAGAAGCCAAAGACAATCCCTACAATAATGGAGCCTGTTCCAATAATCATTGTCTCTAAAAAGACAAGTCTATTCATCTGACGTTTTTCCATTCCCAAGTGCAATAAAATAGCAAATTCATGTGATCTGGCTTCTAAAAAGGCACTCATGGAATAATATAAAAAGAATAATGTAAACAGGACGAGAACAATTTCAGCCCCCACCATCCCAATGAGAGACATCTCCCCTAATATCCCACGTTCAATATCAGGGTGAAACATCAACATGGAATAGATAAAAAATACAGCCACAGAAAAAAAGCTTGCCATGAAAAAGGCGCCATATATCCGGCTGTTCCGCACGACATTACGGTAAGCGAATTGTCGAAAGGTCACCTACTTGCCCTCCTCCTAGTAAGCTCAAAACATTTAAAATACGTTGGAAAAACATCTGACGGCGGTCATCTCGATAAATTTCATTAAAAAATTCACCATCTTTAATGAATAACACTCGATCACAATAACTTGCTGCAATTGGATCATGCGTGACCATTACGATTGTCGTTTGTTTATCCTGATTCACTTTTGTTAATAGTTCAAGCACATCACGTGAAGAATTTGAATCTAAATTACCTGTTGGCTCGTCCGCTAAAATGAGACTAGGATTATGAATAAGCGCACGACCAATTGCCGTTCTTTGTGCCTGTCCTCCAGATATTTCATTTGGACGTTTATGAAGGAAGGAAGTTAAATCTAGCTTTTCTACAATACTTGCCAGACGCTCCTCCATTACCTCTAGCGGCTGTTGATCTAATGTTAAGGGCAACACGATATTTTCCTCGACCGTCAGCATATGCAAAAGATTGAAATCCTGAAACACAAAGCCAAGCTGTCTTCTTCTAAAATAGGCAAGCTCTGTTGCATTCAATTTATGTGGATTCATTCCATCTAAAATGATTTCTCCACTAGTTGGTTCATCGATGGTCGAAATAATATTCAGTAATGTCGTTTTACCGCTTCCTGAGGGCCCCATAACAGCTAAAAACTCGCCTTCTTCCACGTCAAAGCTCAATTGATTTAATGCACGATGCGTTACTTTACCTTCGTACACTTTTGTCACATCTTTAATTTGTAAAATAGGCATACTTCATTCACCTTATTTCTTCATTAATTCTAAGGATTGAGGTAAAAGCCACTGTAAAACGACCTCAAAACCAATGTGAAAATGAGGCTCTGTTAAAGCCAGTAATGACTCTTCCTCTACTAAACTAAAGCAATGCTCCCCAATAATCACATCCCAAGCATCCGTTTCTCCCTCTACGATTTCCCCACATACAGTATAATACCCACTATACATAATCTGTTGACCGTCTACAGGAAAAGCATTCAATAATGTTGGTTGCTGTAAGTTTAACCCAAGGCTCTTTGAAAAATGCAGTAGTTCTTCATCTAACTTTTCATTTGCCAGGATAAAATTTTGATAGGCTAATGGATCTCCCGCTTGCAGATGTGTCATATAAAGCGCATTTGTTTTCTCCTTATCAATCGTTAGTTTCCAATCTTCTATACGTACCTCTACCATCCTAGTGCCCCCTAATTTGTAAATGTTACTGTCACAATCGTCCCTTTTCCTACCTCTGATGTAATAGCCAGCTCATGCCCTAGCTTTTCACAGATTTCTTTGGCTAAATAAAGGCCCATTCCAGTTGATTCACCTGTTTTTCGCCCATTTTCGCCAGTAAAAAAGGCTTTTGTAACACGAGAAAGATCGGAAGCTGGAATCCCAATACCCTCATCACAAATGGCAAGTTGTACATAGTCATCCTTTTCAATGGCAGAAATAACAATTTTTTTATTGGCTTCAAACGTGTATTTCACTGCATTGGTGATAAATTGTCCAAGAATGAAACGAAGCCATTTTGAATCACTGGCAACAATGAGATCGTCCTCAATATGAATTTCCGGGAAAACTCTTTTCGTAATAAATAAACGTTTATTTTCATTAACAGTTGCAGTTACAATACCTTTTAGCGCAACTCGCTCTACTTGCATATCATCCTCAAAATTTTCTAGGCGTGCATTAACAAGTACCATGTCCAATCCTCTACGCAAGCGATCGATTTCCTCCTGAACATTCTTTTTATCAAGAGGTCGGTCATCCTGTAATAATAATTCAATCACTGAAATAGGTGTTTTCATTTGATGGACCCACTGGTTCATAAATTGATCATGCCTTTTTTGACTTGCATATAAAGCATGCAACTCATGTTGATAAAGTCGATACAATTCATGCATATACTTCTCGGTTTGCATAGCTTCTGGCGTTTTTGCGTTTTTTTGTAGCACATCCTCCATTCCTGTTGGAAGCTGAGTTATCTTCAATAAGTAGCGTTGCCGCATTAAATAGCGGACAAGTAAAAAGGATGCTAATAGCACAAGGCTAATACAAAAGGAATAAATAGCCGTATCAATATTTCGGAAACCGTCTAATGCATAGATAACCATGATGAACCCAACTAATAAGAGCTGGAACACAATAAATGATGCATAATCACGTAAAAAAAGCTTCCAGCCCACTATAGCTCACCTGCACTTAATATGAATCGATAGCCTGCACCACGTACCGTTTCGATTGTTGACGATATATGATAATCCGCTAACTTTTTTCGAACTCTGGTCATATTCACGTTCAAAGTGTTTTCATCGACAAATGCTTGATCGTCCCAAAGCTCCTCTAACAATTGCTCACGTGAAACGACTTTCGGTGCATTGCCCATCAGTAGCTCTAAGATGATACATTCTTTTTTCTGAAGTGGAATTTCTAAATCATTTTTATGTAGCTCCATTCTTTCTAAATGAAGTACAAGCTGTCCTTGCTTGATTGTCCGTTCTTCTTGCCTTGCTGCATATTCACCATATGTACGGCGTAGATGACTACGGATTTTAGCCAACACAATTTCGTAGTTAAAAGGCTTTGTAATAAAATCGTCGCCCCCATTTTCAAGTGCAAAGATTTGGTCCATTTCTCCTGAGCGTGCAGAAATGAAAATTATCGGACATGTTGTATGCTGACGTAGCTGGCGACACCAATAATAGCCATCGTAAGCGGGTAAATTTATATCAAGCAGCACCATATGTGGATTAAATGCTGTAAATTCTTCTATAAGATGATCAAATTCTTGAATTGTTGCAACTTCGTATTGATATTTTCTAAGCGTTTCCGCTAGTAATGATGCAATCTTAACATCATCTTCAACTATGAATATTCGATGCTTTTCCATATCAACACTCCTTTCTTTCTATATTGTATCAAAAAAAGGTTCGACGACATAATTGTCAGCGAACCTTTAGGCTAAAACATTACATGAAACCGTATTTTCCTTAATAAATTAATTGTAAAAAGTCCTCATTTGAAATTCCACCAAAATATGTAGGGATATCAATGTCTGCTAATGCCTTAGCAATAGCCGCTCTGTCATAGTTTGTCCCAACTAAGCGCTGTTCTATATCAGCCATATCACCGACACCAAAGAAATCTCCAAAAATATGCACTTCTTCCATCACACCATGATTTACTTCTAGACGAATATCAATGCCTCCTGTTGGGAATCGATGTGTTTTTTGAATATTAAAGCGTGGTGATTTTCCAAAATTCCACTCCCATGTTTGATAGCGTTCCTCTGATAGCTTGTGGATATTCGCCCAATCATCTTCAGTTAGCTCATAATAACGAATGTTTTCTTCCCCGCCAAAAATGGATTTCAAAATTTCAAGACGGAATTCCTCAACTGTCATTTGCTCTTTTAAAAACTCTGAAATGTTTGCTACTCGTGAGCGAATCGATTTAATACCTTTTGATTCGATTTTATCTTTTTTGACCTTTAAAGCAGAGACAACCGCATCAATTTCTGTATCAAACATCAATGTACCATGGCTGAACATACGTCCTTTTGTAGAGAACTGAGCATTTCCTGAAACTTTACGTCCCTCTGCTAGTATATCATTGCGTCCTGAGAGCTCTGCATTCACACCCATTTTTGCTAGAGCGTCAACAACTGGTTGTGTGAATTTTTTATAGTTCATAAAGCTATCGCCATCATCATTGGTAATAAAGCTGAAGTTAAGATTGCCTAAATCATGATAAACAGCACCACCACCTGAAAGACGGCGCACAACAATAATGCCATTGTCCTCTACATAGTCTGTATTGATTTCTTCAATCGTATTTTGGTTTTTACCGATGATGATAGACGGTTGATTAATGTAGAAAAGGAGCACTGGCTCTTTCTCAACGTCCATTGTTTTTAACAAATACTCCTCAATAGCAAGATTAATACGTGGATCATGGATCCCTTTATTATCAACGAAAATCATAGTTCACGTTTCCTCCTTCACAAAATATCCATATTTATTTTACCGTAAATTAGGCATTTTGTGTTGACGAAAAGCATCTGTTATAATACACTAGAAAATATCAAAACAGTAATAGTACAGATGAACTTAAAGGAGGAGTCCACAATGTTAGAAAACGTAGTTGAATTTTTCAAGAATTTACCTGCTAAGCAATGTACTGAGTGCGGTGAAAAAATGGAAGAACAAAGCGAATGCTACAGCAACACTTGTGAAAAATGTAACCACCTATAAGCATTTGCCTATTCTGATATAGTCATATACGTGCCCCACACGTAGCAATCATGACACCCTTCATCATATTTTGATGAACCCTTAATTAAATCTCTTACACTTACAAAAAACAACAGCTGATACGCTCATATCAGCTGTTGTTTTTTATTGTTGAAAAAAGACAATCACTAGCAGAGAAAGACCGTTTGACAAGGAAAGGGGATTTCTGTTCTGCCAGCGTCCAGAGGGAGCAGCTCGCTACTCGCCCACTGAAAAGTAAATAGCCTTCAATGCAAATTCAAACTCTTTTTTCATAAAATTTCTATAGATCGCTTTGTTTTTATTTATGTCTTTTGAGGCGGAAGAATTATTACATAACCCCTATGAACAACAAAGCACTCACCTACATTGGGTGAGTGCTTCATGATTAGTTTTCTTCAGCTACTTTAGAGTAACGTTTATTGTGCAGTAGCATGAAGTAACCAAATGTGATTGCTAAGAATGCTACTAAGAAACCAGCTAGAACACCATAGTTTTGCATTAAGAATGATGTATCACCAGTAGAAATACTGGATTTAAATGCTTGAACTGTATATGTCATCGGTAATAGCTTGTTAAATACTTGTAATGGTGAAGGTATTAATTCTAATGGGAATGTACCTGCACTTGTTGTTAATTGTAAAATTAGTACAACTATTGCCATGAAACGACCAGGGTCACCAAAGATCGAAACAAGCATTTGAATTAAGGCTAAAAATACATAGCTTGTTAATAAGGCTGTTAAAATAAAGTAGCCCATGTTATTCACTTCGAGTCCTAGACCCCATTTGACAATAACTACTGTTAGTAATGTTTGCACTAAACCTACGACTGCTAGTACAGTCACTTTACTTGTAAACCAAGATGCCCCGTTTTTAGGACGAATAGCAGGCTCAACAAGTGGGAACACAATTGAAATTAATAATGCACCTACGAATAAACCTAGAGAAATAAAGTACGGTGCAAAACCTGTACCATAGTTAGGAACATGGTTTACAGACTCTTTTTCAACTTCAACTGGACTACCTACCATATCATACGTGTCTTGATTTGCTTTGACTTCATTTGCTTTTTCACTAGCCTCACCTAATTTACCAGATAAAGTAGCTGTACCATCTGCAAGCTCTGTAGAACCATCTGCAAGTGTTGCAGATCCTTGTGCTAGCTCACCAGATTTTGAAGCAAGTGTCGAAGTACCTTGATTTAATGTTGTTGTACCATTCGCTAATTCATTTAATCCAGATGCTAATGTTTTTGAACCTGTTACAGCTGTATTCACACCTGCATGTAGTTCACCTAATTTTGCAGCTAATGTAGCATTACCTGCTTGTA
The DNA here is from genome assembly GCF_028872195.1 of Lysinibacillus sp. G01H. NCBI lineage: Bacteria > Bacillati > Bacillota > Bacilli > Caryophanales > Bacillaceae > Lysinibacillus > Lysinibacillus sp. G01H. Next base: position 3,793,175 of record NZ_CP118397.1, read on the forward strand.
GACCTTTTGCACCCTCCAATAAAGCATTACTTTTAGCTGTTAATGCATTCGCACCAGCTAGCACTTCTGCTTGACCTGCTGCAATTTGAGTTGCACCAGAGCTTACTTGATTGGCACCAGCTTGTAATTTTTCTGTACCAGCTGATAAAGATGTTAAACCGTTATGCACACTAGCACTACCTGCCTGTAGTTCCGCTAATGTTTGTTTTAATGCTGCTGCTTGTTCTTCAGGCATTGAAGCCATCATCGTTTGTAATTGATTTGATAGGGCTGTAATGCCTGCCTCTACTTTTGCAGATCCCGCTGTTAATTGGGTTGCTGCACCATTCAATGCACCAGCGTTCTCAGCAATAGATGCTGCACCTGCACTAATTTGCTGTTGTTTGTCGTTTAAAGTGTTTAAACCAGCACCAACTTTTGCAACACCTTGTGTATATTGTGATATCCCCTGTTCAAGGCTCGTTGCTCCATTTGCAGCTTGCTGTGCACCTTGTTGTAATTGAACAGTACCATCTTGTAGTTTGACTAAACCACTAGATAAGTCATTCGCGCCTTTTGCGGCATCTCCCGCACCTTTTGTTAATTTATCAGTACCATTTGATAGTTCAACTGTGCTCGATGCTAGTTGCTCCAAATATCCTTTTAAATCTTTTGCACCATCCGCTACTTTTTGTGCACCCTCATCTAGCTTATTTGAGCCATCTGCTGCTTCTGTAAAGCCATCACCAAGTGTTGCAATTGAATCAAATAATTTTTCAGCATAAGTCGCTGATACTTGAGAATTTACTTCAGCGCGTACACGATCCATTGCTGTCTCACCTATTTGAGCACCAAGGAAGTTCAATCCCTCGTTTGGAATGTAGTTCATTACTAATTTAGATGGTTTGTCATCTAATAGTGTTGTTGCATGTTCAGAGAAATTTGTTGGAATTTCTAAAATCATATAATAGTCACGACTATTTAAGCCTTTTTCAGCTTCATCTTTTGAAACTTCTATAAAGTTAAATTGCTCGCTATCTATCAATTTATCGACCAAGGTATCCCCCAAGTCTAATTTAACGCCATCCATCTCAGCACCAGTATCCTCATTAACAACAGCTACTGGAAGATTAGGAAGCCCTGCATAAGGATCCCAAAACGCCCATAAAAACATACCCGCATACATTACTGGAATAAATAATACAGCAATGATTGAAACAAGCATTTTTCTTGTTTTAAAGATCTTCAGCCACTCAGCTTTAATCATATAATTTCCTCACTCCTAAACTATTTGACCGAAAACGTCATTTGGTCATTTTCATTCAAAAAAATAAGCAACCTCAATAATATTGCAAAAAGAGCACTTGATTCAATTCAATACTTATACAGCTGTATTTTGTCGAATCAAGTGAGAATCAAACCTCGAAAGATTGTTTCCTTAAAAAGATTAAGTATCTTTTCTTCAGGGATTACATCACCGTGTAACTCATGCCAATCGACAACAAAAGCAAGATATGCCTTCAGCAATAAGTAACTAACTAGCTCCGCATCACACTCTCTAATTTCACCTTTGTTAATACGTCGTTGTATTAATTCTGCGACATACGATAAGATTTCAGTCTCGATACGTAGTAGCACCTGTTTAACTGCTGGTGTTCGTAATTCTTTTTCTTCCTCGATTAGCTTTGCAAATAAAAGATGTTTTTCTCGGAACTGTAGCATTTTCATTAAAGCATTATGCGCATTATCCATAAAGCTTGCCGATGCATCCAACACTGCATCTGCTTCCGCTTTCATCTCTCGTACAAGTGACATTGCGATCTCTTGAAATAAAATTTCTTTATTTGCAAAGAATGTATAAATCGTACCTTTACCGACATTGGCAATTTTCGCCACTTGCTCCATTGTTGTTGCCTTGTAGCCAAACAATGTAAAAGATTTTGCAGCTGCTTCAAGAATTTCCTGCCTACGATCCATTAGTAACATCCTTTCTAGTTAGGTTATGTACATCTCTCGTACACTTTAATAAAAATGACCAGAAAACCATTTCGGTCATCTGGTCATTATCATATTCCTATTTCAAAAAAATTGCAAGCCTTTAATGATGATTTTTTTCATCTTTTTTCTCTTCCTCATGATCCATATCATTTGAAGAGTCATTATTATGATCCATCATGTTATTATCCATGCTGTTATTGGCTTTTTCATCTTCTGGGACAACCTTTGTCATATCAGGGCTTCCAGCAATAATTTGTTGCTTTGGCATATTATGAACACCGTTAGCTGTTGTATGTGCATACATATAATACACACCATCATGATCAAAAGTAGTCGTTGCTTTATAAACGCCGTCTTGCTCTAATTTCCCATCAATCATTTGTCCTTCATCACGTTTTCCTGATTCCCAAACTTCAAATTCTACTACAGCATCATCGACATTTTTTCCACCTTGTTCAACATGTGCTGCCAGCTCAATCGTTTCATTGAGTGCTACTTCTTTTGGTGTTAAAATTTCAACTTCTGGGATCTGTGGTACTTCTGGTTCTGGCAATGCCTCTTTTTTTTCTCCACATCCTACTAATAATGTAGGGACTGCTATTAGCGCAAATAACCACTTTTTCATCTTTTAATCCTCCATTAATGGCAACCGTATCTTCACGGATGTGCCTTTTTCAACAACACTTTCAATTTCCAACGTTCCCTGTAACTGTTTTAATAACTGTTCAACAATCGATAAACCTAGTCCGCTACCACCGTCCGCACGACTTCGAGCTTTGTTAACACGATAAAATCGTTCAGTGACATGGGTTAAATCCTCCGCAGGAATACCAATTCCATAATCCCTAATGGTAATTTTTGCACTACCAGCCTTTTCAGCAGCAACAATTTCCACCTTAGAATTTTCATGCGAGTAATTAATCGCATTTTCAATAATGTTAATAAAAATTTGTTTTAATTTTACCTCATCCGCTTCAATAATTAGAGCATCATCTACATCTAAATATAAAGTTATGTTCTTTTTATTTGCTTGATGCGTTAAGATTTTTTGAACCTCTCGTAATGTTTCACCTAACGGAATTGGATATAAATCAATTTCAGTTTGTTCATTTTCTGTTCTTGCCAGTTGAAGTAATTCGTTTGTTAAGCGTTCCATGCGATTGGCCTCACGGACGATTAGCTGAATGGTTTCTTCTTTTTGACCTTCTGTGATGATACCATTTTGCATGGCTTCGCTATAGCCCTTTACATAGCTAATCGGTGTTCGTAATTCATGCGAGACTGTTGCCAAGAATGTTTTTTGTGCTTCATCCTCTTGCTGAATTGCCTCTGCCATCTTATTAAAGGTACTAGATAATTTACCGATTTCATCTCGTGAATTGACAGGTACACGAGTCTCATAATTCCCATAGGACATCTGCTCTACTGCAAGCTGTAAATCGTTTAATGGTCGCATAATATGTCGAATACCTTTATAAATTAAATAGCTAACAACTACTAAAAATATGAAGGCACTAATAAACAATAAAATAACGCCACTATTTGCCAACTCACTAATTTTGGCCAATGGGAAATAAATATAAATAATACCTTCTAATCGATTTTGATCAACAAGTGGTACAACCACCGAAATAAGTTGTCGATCAAAACGAGGCTCGTACCCAATTTTTTGCACATATTTTCCTGCTAATAACTTTTGTCTTTCCTCAGGACCAATCAATGTCTCATAATCGATATCAAATGGAACACAGGCGCTTAATTCACGAGGATTCCTTACCGCAAATATATTCAAATTGGAATAATCATTAAATTCTTCAATATCTGCAATAAATTCATCCGTTACCTTGCCATTGTCATACATTGTTTGTAGCTTCAAACCAACTTCGACCATTGTATCTTCTGTATCTTGTACATATAAACGTTGATATAAAAAATTTGTGAGAACATACATAAAGACGACAGTAATAATTAAAAAAGCAAAAATTAACAACCAAATGCGCGTGGCAATTTTTTTCATTCGCCAGGATCAAAGCGGTAGCCCACACCCCAAACGGTTTGAATATGCGAAGCCGCATCCTTTCCAAGCTTTATTCGTAAAGTTTTAATATGTGTATCTACCGTGCGTGTTCCACCAACATAATCAATATCCCAAATGCGTTCTAATAATTGCTCTCTCGAATAGGCGTTTCCTGGATTTTTCATAAATAAGTGTAAGAGTTCAAATTCCTTTAAAGTAAGTGGAATACTCTTTCCATCAACGGATACTTTTCGTGCTATTTCATCTATTTTAATAGAGCCAAAAATTACGTACTTTTGCTGTAGTTCTGTAATATTTGCACCACTTCGTCTTAATACAGCATAAATTCTGGCTACGAGTTCATCATGTGTAAATGGCTTAACAATATAATCATCTCCACCAAGTGTAAGACCTTTCACTTTATCCTCATTCGCATCACGTGCAGTTAAAAAAATAATCGGCACATTGGACATAGCCCGAATACTTTGACAAACAACAAAACCATCCTCATGTGGCATCATTACATCAAGTAATACTAAATCTATATTTTCACGCACTATTACGTCGTAAGCCTCAGTTCCACTAGCGGCAGTAAATGTCTCTATATCAGAGTTATTGAGCATCATTTCAATTAAATTACGCATATCCTGCTCATCATCAACTATTAATACAGTTGTCATCATTGTTCCTCCCTTACTAACAGCTGAAAAGCACCTTTCCCTACATCAACTGTTTTTTCCTTCTGGCCATCTTTTATAAAATACAATGTGTGATCATCATAGCCAGCGACAACAATATAATCTTTAAATTGATCCACTACAAAGGGATTTGCCCCAACCTCTTGCTGCCACTTGATATGGCCATCAAAGTCAGCCACATATAACTCGTTGTGACCATGACTTACCACAAGAACGGCATCTTTGGTCTTTTTTAATCCTACTGGCATCAAAGGCATGTCAATCTCGCCATGCAGTTGACCTGTAGTCAAATCATATTTTTTAACAGAACTATTTGGCTTACTTCCTTCCCCATGACCGCCTACCCATAGCTCATGTGTTTCTTCTATAACAGCTATTCCATGAGCAGATTTTTGAATTGGCCACTCTTGCTCAATCGTTAAATCCTTCATATTTAACACAGATAACTTTGTATCTTTAAAATTAATCACATATAGTTTATCCCTATACGATGTCATTGACATTGGATAATTGCCAAGTTGTTGTGAAGCTAGCTGATTGCCTTCTTGATCAAAGCTTGTCACTGTATTGGTTTTACTATTCGTGATAAAAAATTGCTTGATGTTGTCATCGTAGTATACATTGGTCGTACCAATCTCTACTTTTTTTGAATAGAGCTTTTCTCCGGTGGATATTGTATAGACATCGATGTTATTTAATTGGTGTCCATATAATAAAACTTGGTCATCTCCTAATAGTATGGCCCCTGAATAAGCCTTATCAAATAACCATGTCGCAAGCAAATTCCCATCCTCATCAATAAAATCTAATGATGGCTCTTGTATGTTTAATGAAGCTATAAAACTTCGTTCCCTTTCAATGGGTTCATATGACTTTTCAGCGCAACCCGCTAACCATATAATTTGTAGTAACGAAAAAATGAAGAATGCCCATTTTTTCAACTTTATCACCTCTGCCCCTTTACTATACTTCACAATTGTGAAATTCGGGTGAAACTTGGAAGGTAAATTTATGACAAACCATGAAAATACATTTCACATATCCGACTCGCAATTCTTCTAACAGTTCAATCATCCAACCAATAATTCCGTCCTTACATATATTACAAAGATAATGGTAAGGAGGAATAGAGTATGATATCCATTAGCTTATGTATGATTGTAAAAAATGAAGAAGATGTTATTGGTCGATGTCTTGAGTCTGTCAAAGATATAGTAGATGAAATTAATATTGTTGATACGGGATCAACAGATAGTACAAAGCAAGTGGTTGCACAATATACAGACCGAATTTTTGATTTTACATGGATACATCACTTTGCAGCAGCACGAAACTTTTCCTTTCAACAAGCAACAAAAGAATATATCCTCTGGCTTGATGCTGACGATGTTTTTTTAGAGGAAGACCGCCAAAAATTAAAGGCACTCAAAGCATCTCTTACTTCCGACATTGATGCTGTTTCTATGAATTATCATTTAAGTTTCGATCATGAGGGAAACGCAGATGCATTAATAAGAAGATATCGCCTTGTCAGAAGGGAAAAGCAGTTTCAATGGATTGGTGCAGTTCATGAATATTTAGAAGTGAGTGGTATGTTGTTTGATAGTGATGTTGCTGTTAGCCATTTACCGTTAACCCATGATCACTCCCGCAATATTACGATTTATAGACAACTGATTGAAACGGGAGAAACACTATCACCACGTGATACATTTTATTTTGCTAATGAATTAGTAGATCATGGCCTGTTTGAGGAAGCTATTTATTATTATGAATTATTTTTAACGTCCAAATTAGGATGGATTGAAGATAACATTCGTGCCTGCTTAAAATTAGCAGATTGCTATTCTCATTTAAACGATAAAGAAAACAATTTCAGTGCTATTATACGAAGCTTTGAATACGATATCCCCCGCCCAGAAGCCTGTTGTCGCCTAGGTTATCACTTTATGGAACAATCCAGAAATTACGAAGCTATATTTTGGTATGAGCAAGCTCTGGTTATTAAACAGAAGCCAAATGCCCCCTTTCAAAACAAAAGCTTTTCTACATGGCTACCCCACTTGCAGCTCTGTGTTCTTTACGATCGCTTACAACAATATGAACTAGCCAATGCCCATAATGAATTAGCAGGCTCGTTTATGCCGAATGACCCCAAAATTCTACACAATAAAGAATATTTCAAGCGTATTTTAACAATCAATCAAAATGACTCTTAAAAAATATCAATTACCATCTAAAAAGATTCATCTTCTATTCGCAGGATAAACATCCATTTATCTTAAATACAGTTGCAACGAATCTATAAATAACTCTCTATTTACAAGTAAATAATAGTTATGTGTCTACCTCCCTTATCATTTATCAGAATACGATATTTGAGAGAGGAGGTGAGATTATGCATTTTGGAAATTTTATTGATAGAGTTTGCAGTAAGTGTCATTCATTTCCTTGTTGTTGTAAAACTGGTCCAATTCCAAGTTGTCCAATTTGGCCAGTGAAACCTACAGGACCGACTGGGGGGATAACTGGACCTACTGGTAGTACAGGTGTGACTGGCGCTACTGGCGTTACCGGCGCTACTGGTTCTACTGGCGCTACTGGCGCTACCGGCGTTGCTGGGGCTACTGGCGTGACTGGCGCAATCGGACCTACTGGCTCTACGGGGGCTATCGGCGTTACTGGTTCTACGGGTGAGACTGGGCCTACTGGCGCTACTGGAGTAACTGGGGCTACTGGAGTAACTGGGGCTACCGGTGTTGCTGGTTCTACGGGCGCTACTGGTGTTACTGGCGCTACTGGTGTTACTGGCGCTACTGGTGTTACTGGCGCTACTGGTGTTACTGGCGCTACTGGTGTTACTGGGGCTACTGGTGTTACTGGGGCTACCGGTGTTGCTGGTTCTACGGGCGCTACTGGTGTTACTGGCGCTACTGGTGTTACTGGCGCTACTGGTGTTACTGGCGCTACTGGTGTTACTGGGGCTACTGGTGTTACTGGCGCTACTGGTGTTGCTGGTTCTACGGGCGCTACTGGTGTTACTGGCGCTACTGGAGTAACTGGGGCTACCGGTGTTGCTGGTTCTACTGGCGCTACCGGCGTTACTGGCACTACTGGGGTTACCGGCGCTACTGGCGTTGCTGGTTCTACGGGTGTAACTGGGGCTACTGGGGCTACCGGCGCTACTGGTGTTACTGGGGCTACTGGCGCTACTGGTGTGACCGGGGCTACTGGCGCTATCGGCTCTACTGGTGTTACTGGTGCTACTGGTGTTACTGGCGCTACTGGTCCTATTGGTGTAACCGGGGCTACTGGGGCTACTGGCTTTACTGGTGTTACTGGCGTTGCTGGGGCTACTGGCGCTACTGGCGCTACTGGCGCTACCGGCGTTACTGGCGCTACTGGCGCTACTGGTTCTACGGGTGAGACCGGCGCTACCGGCGCTACCGGCGTTACTGGCGCTACTGGTTCTACGGGTGAGACCGGCGCTACTGGTGTTGCTGGTGTTGCTGGGGCTACTGGCGCTACTGGCGCTACCGGCGTTACTGGCGCTACTGGCGCTACTGGCTCTACTGGCGCTACTGGCGCTACTGGCGCTACTGGCGTTACTGGCTCTACTGGTTCTACGGGTGAGACCGGCGCTACCGGCGCTACCGGCGTTACTGGCGCTACTGGCTCTACTGGCGCTACTGGGGTAACCGGCATTACTGGCGTTACTGGGGTAACCGGCGCTACTGGCGTTGCTGGGGTAACCGGCGCTACTGGCTCTACCGGCGTTACTGGCGCTACGGGTGAGACCGGCGCTACTGGCGCTATCGGCTCTACGGGTGTAACCGGCGCTACTGGCGCTATCGGCTCTACGGGTGTAACCGGGGCTACTGGCGCTACTGGCGTTGCTGGCGTTGCTGGGGCTACCGGCGTTACTGGCGCTACGGGTGAGACCGGCGCTACTGGCGCTATCGGCTCTACGGGTGTAACCGGGGCTACTGGCGTTACTGGCGTTGCTGGGGCTACCGGCGTTACTGGCTCTACTGGGGTAACCGGCGCTACTGGCTCTACTGGGGCTACTGGCGTTACTGGCTCTACTGGGGTAACCGGCGCTACTGGCTCTACTGGGGCTACCGGCGTTACTGGCTCTACTGGGGTAACCGGCGTTACTGGCTCTACTGGGGTAACCGGCGTTACTGGCTCTATTGGCTCTACTGGGGTAACCGGCGTTACTGGGGCTACTGGGGCTACCGGCGTTACTGGCTCTACTGGGGTAACCGGCGTTACTGGGGCTACTGGCGCTACGGGGCCTGCGTTTACTGAAGGATTCTCTGCCTTTAAAAACACGTTGGCTGTTAGTGGATCTACTCCAATCACTAACTGGAGTGTTACTTCACCATACTTTACAACACCTGCTTTCAATCCAACAACTGGTATTTTCACTGTACCAACTACAGGTAGGTATTCCTTTGAAGCAACCATTAACTACTCCACTGCTGCGGCTATTAGCGTTACTTTAGGAGCAGGAATAAACCCTTCATTTGCAATTAGACAAAATGCTACTACTAATTTAATTAGTGGCTTGTTCCCTGTACTAAATGTCAATGTGGCACTTGTATTAACTTTACGCGCAGTTCTGGGAAATGGCACAATTACTTTAGCAGGAGAAGTGAATTTAAATGCTGGAGATACAATCGATTTGTTCTATGAGGCCAATGGATTGACTATTTCTCTTACACTAGGCGGCGCTAACTCTGGTGGTATTGTTTGGTCATGTCATCGAATTTCTTAGAGTTAGGACATTATTAAGCAATACAGTTTTTAGTAGAAATAGCAAACCACTATTTTGTGGTTTGCTATTTCTTTTTCATGTAACAATATAAAAAATAGTACAAACATTGATAATAAATGTTTGTACTATCTGATTTGCATTACTTGAACATTTCCATTAATACTTCATTGGCGACCTTTTTACCTTGCTGTACGCATTCTGGAATCGATATTCCTTCAAACGAGCTTCCTGCAAGCTTTACAGTTGGAAAATGCTCTTGTAATTCTTGCTTGATACGAAGGACTTTCGCCTCGTGGCCAACTGTATATTGTGGCATCGCATTTTTCCAACGTGTTACAACAGTTGTGATAGGTACACCATCGATACCAATCGTTTTCTCTAAATCCTGTAGCACGGTTTTTTCGATCTCCGTATCCGATAACGCTACAATCGCTTCATCGCCCACTCGACCAATATAACTACGTAATAATACATAATCCTCTGGTGAAGTACCTGGCCATTTTCGATTCATCCAAGTGCAGGAAGTAATTGAAAAATCACTATTTCGAGAGACATAAAAAGAAAGTGCGTCTAAATCACCGAGTTGTTCCTTTTTAAAAGCCATTGTAACGGTTGCAATAGTCGCAGCCTTCATTGTGCCCAATTCATGTAATAGACTTAACTTACTAAACATTTTTTCAGCCATATTAAAGGGGGTGGCAATAATAACAGCATCTGCTTTGATATGCGAAAAATTGTTGAGTATCACCTGAACTGAACCATCCTTGCCATGCTCTATTTCCTCTACTTTGACACCCTTCATCACTGTCCCCGGAAGTAAGGATTCTTCAATACTTTCAATGAGTGTTTCAAGGCCATTGCTAAAGGTTTGAAAGATACCTTTATTTTCAGCTATGTGATGATTGCTTAAGAAATTCGTGCCTGACTTCTTCATACCAATCAGCAAACTACGATATTGTTGTTCTAAACTATAAAGCTGCGGGAAGGTTGAACTCATACTTAACTGCTCAATATCCCCTGCAAATGTACCCGCTAGTAGGGGCTCTACTAGATTTTCCACAATCTCCGCACCAAATCTTCTTCTAAAAAAAGCGCCTAACGGTTGATCGTCATTCTGTGTAGAACGGGGAATAAAAAAGTCCCCCACCGCACGAACTTTACCACTAAGTGAGAACAAGCCTGAAGTTATGAATGAAGAGATATGTGGTGTCTCTCCAGATAGGAGATGACTAGGTATTGTATATAACTGACTACCAACAGCTACATAGTTTGGACCCGCATTACTTGTTAATAGTTTCTGTTCGATCCCGAGATCCTTTGCTAAAGCATGGACATAGTTTTCACGATCAAAAAAAGATTCTGGCCCACGCTCAATAATAAAGCCATCTTTTCTTAGAGTTTGAATTTTTCCGCCAAGACGTAATGACGACTCGACAAGTACGATATCTAATGGCAATTCTTTTGCGCTTGCTTCTTTTTGCATATAGAACGCAGCTGTAAGGCCTGTAATGCCACCGCCTACGACAACTACCTTTCGTCTTTTCTGAGTCACCAACATCATCACTTTCTTTTCGCTTAGCTTAATTTTTTATGAATCGCCCCTACCATCGCATCAATAAATAAAGGATGTGTATTTGGCATCGCTGGACGATAGTATTTTGCACCAAGTTCATCACAAACAACTTTACATTCAAAATCATTGTCATACAACACTTCTAAATGCTCTGTTACGAAACCTACTGGTGTATAAACAAATGAACGGAAGCCTTTTTCTTCGAATAGCTCACGTGTTAAGTCTTGAACATCTGGACCAATCCAAGGCTCTGGTGTTTGGCCTGCTGATTGCCAGCCAACCTCTACATTTTTTAAACCTGTCGCAGTTTGAATAAGACGAGCTGTTTCAATTAGTTGATCTTCATATGGATCACCTAAGTTTTTAATTTTTTCAGGCAATGAATGTGCTGATACAATTAGACAAGCTGTCTCCCGTTCTTCTTCTGTCATTGCATTAAATGTCTCATTCACTTGTTGTTTCCAATACTCTATGAATTTTGGCTCGTCATACCAAGATTCCACAGAAGTAATCTTTAAGCGACCTCCTGCAGCCTCTTCAGCACGACCATTATAAGACTTAATTGAGAAAGTAGAGAAGTGAGGGGCTAAAACAATAGAAACCGCTTCTTTTATGCCCTCCGCCACCATTTGCTCTACTGCATCTTCTATAAATGGATGAATATGTTTTAAACCAATAAACAATTTATATTCTACAGCATCCTGTACTTCGTTCAAACGTGTACATAATGCTTCAGCTTGCGCTTGTGTTGCCGCAGCTAATGGGGATAAACCACCGATTGCTTCATAGCGGCTACGTAAATCTTCTAAATGCTCTGCAGAAGGTTTACGTCCATGACGAATATGCGTATAGTAAGGTTCAATATCTTCTTCTTTATAAGGTGTTCCATATGCCATTACTAGTAAGCCTTTAACTTCTTTCATTACCCTTTTCACCTCTAAAATTGTTTTATGTTTTTCATACATTATGTGATAAAAAGAAGCTGCCCAATCTTGATTGTTGGACAGCTCCTTTTCTACATTGGAATTAAAATTTCCTATATAGAAAAGGACATATTATTCACGCTTGATTGACTTCCATTAAGAACGAGCTTGAATTTGTTGAGCACTATATTCATGAATAAGCGTTGTAAGACGTTTTAAGACATCTGGGTCAACCTCTGGGAAAACACCATGACCAAGATTAAAGATATGACCTGGCATTTCTAGTCCTTGATCAATAATATCTTTCGTTCGTTTTTCAATAACTGACCAATCTGCAAGTAATAGAGATGGATCTAAGTTTCCTTGTACAGGCTTGGTAATACCATTGGCACGTGCGTCTTTAATCGGTAAACGCCAATCTAAGCCCACAACATCAATCGGTAAATCATTCCATTCTTTTGCTAAATGGCTAGCACCCACTCCAAATTGAATTAATGGTACATTTTCTTTTTGCAACTCTGCAAAAATACGAGTCATAATCGGTTTAATAAATACACGGTAATCCTCTACATTTAAGGCTCCAACCCATGAGTCGAACACTTGGATAGCTTTTGCACCAGCTTTAATTTGAGCCGTTACATCTGCAATAATCATGTCAGCGAGTTTATCCATTAAAGCAAACCAAGCTTGAGGTTCTGATACCATAAATGATTTTGTTTTATTATAGTTTCTTGAAGGACCACCTTCAATCATGTAGCTTGCAAGTGTGAATGGGGCTCCAGCAAAACCGATTAGAGGTACATTTAATTGCTCTTCTGCAAGTAACTTGATTGTCTCTAATACAAATGGTGTATGCTCTTTAGCATTGAATTCACCTAATTTTTCTACATCCGCTACTGAACGAATAGGGTTAGAAATAACAGGACCAACACCTGCCTTGATTTTCACATCTATCCCAATTCCAGGGAGAGGTGTGACAATATCTTTATATAAAATAGCAGCATCTACATTGTAATTCTCTACAGGTAGACGAGTGACATACGCACATAGCTCAGGTTGGTGTGTAATTTCCTCTAAGGAATACTTTTCTTTAATGGCACGGTATTCTGGCTGAGAACGTCCTGCCTGACGCATATACCAAACTGGTGTATGTGCGGTCCTTTCTCCACGTGCAGCACGTAGAAGTGTATCATTAAAAGTTGTCATGAATAATTCCTTCCCCTCGTTAAATTCTTACTATAAAAAATCGCATGTTTATTCCTTTATTATTGATATCCGTTTCCAATAGTAAACGCTTCCTCTGTTATTGTATAGTTTTCCTAGTGAAATGTCATAAAATTGTTCTTTCTCGGCATATTCTTTTTGAACGAAGCGTTAGACTTACGCCAGAAAGGGTATAATCACGCTATATTAGTAAGATTCATAAGGAGGATAAATTCATGTATATTTATTTAACTTCTGGTACTGGCGATTTTTTGGAACAGGTAAAAAATAAGTATCCTAATGAACATATGATTTTAATTCATGGAGAAGGTAACTCTGTACTAATACATGAAACAGAAGGAAAAACAGTATTTGCGACACCTCGTAAATTTGAAGTGCTAGATTCAGTAAATGATTTAGAGGAACATGGTTTCTTTGTTTTCAATAATATTCCTGTAACGGATGAAGGAAGACCCGTTTTCGAGCATCGCTTTTTAGAACGTTCACGCGCTATTGAAAACGAGCCTGGCTTTGTTGCCTTCCGTTTATTAAGGCCTATCAAGAGTGATACTTACATTGTCATGACTCAATGGCATGGACCCCATTCATTTGAGGCATGGAAGAGTTCTAAAGCCTATGAAACTGCCCATGCTAGAAGAGATGATTCAACTGGGATACGTCAGCAAAACATCTTCTCAGCAGCTTCTTATGTAACAACCTATAGTGCTCTACCGAAAGAAGAAAATTCACAATAAGTTTAGATAATTAAAAGCTCATTTATCCAACAATATTATTGGTAAATGAGCTTTTTAGTATTCTACTTTGAAACCTTCGACGTTAATTCACTAATCACCAAAACAATAATGAAAGCAATATAAAACATTGGTTGTGTCATAGCACATAAGCCCACAACAATAGCTTGTGTAATCATGGCTAAACGCACAATTTGCTTCACAGCTAGTTGACGAGCATGATCTGGTAACGGATAGAGCATGTCCATTCGAAATTCGCCACTGGATAACAGAGCTTGTTTTAACTGAATAGTTGTCGCAAAGCTGAGTGCACCCGCTACAATCCATGTAACGACAGGAATATCTACAAAAGCCGCAATGATTGCTGAAATAGCAGTAAGGCGTACCCATAAATAGAAATGGTCATCTGTCCGAATAAAGGTACGAAATACCAGGTACTTTTGAGCATTGCCCTTACCGTATGGTACAAATTTATAGAGCCAGTCCATCCAGCTGCGACGACGGATGCTTCCGTGTAAATGAGGTACGTCTGTAAAATAATTTGCAAAACGGTAAAAGCTCATCATGCGATTCTGTTCAAGCTTGACAAAATGCTCATAAGGCACAGGCTCACCGATTGATTTTTTTCTAAAGACGATAATATAAATAACGCTAATAACTGTAGCGACTACTGCTAATATAAACTGAGCATGGAGTCCCAAATAGATTACAGCCGCAAACACGATAGCCCGGATAAGCCTGTCCACCCAAACCATATGGCCTCGTTCACTATAACGATAGTTAAATTCTCCTTGAACACTTATATATTTCAATACAATGACAAGTAAAAATATAGTCCATATGTCGATCGTTGTTAATTCTGTTACTGCCTTTAATAATGGGATACTAACAATATAGACGATCGCTACTATCCACACTTGAGACCAAAACGTCCAAGCCAACGCCTTGCTGAAGTACAAAGACATTTTTGATTCTAAAGGTAATAAGTATACTTGATCTGGCTCTCTCAACAATGTAGTCGGACGGCTAAAGGCCAATAAAATCCCTATGATAACAGCTATCAGGATTTCTGCTGGAAAGTCTGTTTGAACAACTTTCAGCCATTCGCTATATTGATAGCCCCCTGCTCCTATTAGAAATACAAGTACGATGGCAATATGCCCTGTAAAAATAAATTGCATATATTTTTGTACTTCTCCTATATAATGCATGAAGCGAGAGGACCATACATCACGCAAGTTCTTCATGGTCCCGCTCCTTTGTCATAGCAATATAAAGGTCATCTAATGTCGCATACGGCATAGCAAATGATTGACGTAAATCAGCCATTGTTCCTTGTGCTCGAACTCTTCCTTCATGCAATAAGATAATGCGATCACAATGCTTTTCAGCAGTCGATAGAATATGTGTAGACATTAATATAGAAGCGCCTTCTTTTTTCTTTTCATCCATTTGGTCTAATAACGATTGAATACCTAGTGGATCCAATCCCACAAATGGTTCATCAATAATATATAGACTTGGATTCACTAAAAAGGCACACATAATCATAACTTTTTGACGCATACCCTTTGAAAAATGTGAAGGGAACCAATTTAATCTTTTTTCCATTCGAAACTCTTTTAACAGTACTTCAGAACGAGCATCGAGTGTTGCTTTGTCAATACCGTAAGCCATTGCTGTTAATTCTAAATGCTCTCTTAATGTTAACTCATCATATAATACAGGGGTTTCAGGAATATAAGAAAAAGCTGTACGATACTTGTCTGTATCTTCCTTTAATGTTACACCATTTAGACGAATGTCCCCTTCCTTTGGCAACATTGTTCCTATAATATGTTTAATTGTTGTACTTTTACCAGCTCCATTTAAGCCGATTAAGCCAACTAGTTCACCTTTTCCAATCGTAAAAGATAGATCTTTTATAACAGGTTTTCTTGTATAACCACCTGTCACGTTCTGTACCTCTAATACTGACATATTCTCACTCCTCTTCTTGTATTATATTTTATCAAAAATTAGCAAATGATACAGGTTTGAGTATGATAGAATGTACTTACATATACGTTAAGGGGGAAATTCTTATGAGCGATTGCCTATTTTGCAAAATTATTGATGGATCCATTCCAAGTACAAAAATTTACGAAGACGATCATGTCTATGCATTCACAGACATTTCACCTGTGGCAAAGGGCCATACACTTTTAATTCCAAAGCATCACTGCCAAGATCTATTTGAAATGCCAGAGGAAGTGGCTCGTAATCTATATGCTGTAGCTCCCAAAATTGCAAATGCTATTAAAGCAGCATTTCAGCCTATTGGTTTGAATACCATTAATAACAACGGTGCTGCTGCTGGACAAACTGTTTTCCACTACCACTTACATTTTATTCCGCGTTACGATGAAAAAGAAGGGCTAGGCTTAATTTGGCAAACACAAACGTACTCACCAGAGCAGTTGGCAGAAGTAGCAGAAAGTATTAAAGCCAATCTATAAGCCATTTGTAATATATTAACATCTGGATGTTCAGAATGCTGTATTGCAAATTTTTAAAATTTAGCGTACAATCACAAATAAGTTTCGCTAGCGGTCAAGAGGACACGTTAGGAGACAAATAGATTAGCATAGTCGAGGAGAGATACAAATGAATACAAAGAATTTAGTATTAATGGCACTGTTAGTAGGTGTCGGTGCTGCACTTTATGTGGTTACACCAGGAATGGTGAATGGGATGAAGCCTGATTTTATGTTAACCATGATGTTTATTGGTATTCTATTATTCCCAACAGTGAAAGAAACGTTCCTACTTTCTCTTTCAACAGGGGTGCTTTCAGGTTTATTTACAACATTCCCAGCAGGTCTAGTTCCAAATATTATTGATAAAGCTGTTACTGGTTTTGTATTTTTAGCTGCTTTAATCATTCTCAAAAAACTAGCAGATCATTTTGCCGTATCTGCTGTCTTAGTTGGCTTGGGAACAATTCTTTCAGGAACTGTCTTCTTAGCAGTAGCGCTTTTTGTGTTTAATGCAAATGTTGGCGCGACGTTTGCGATGCTATTTATTGGCGTTGTCCTTCCAGCTGTCGTATTTAACGTTGTTGCGTTTGCCGTTATTTATCCAATTGTTTCAAAATTAGTGAAGCGCTCTAAATTCAATACAGCTATTTCTCAAATTTCATAAATAAACACTTTAAATAATCAAAAGAAACTAAACTGTGGCGGTCAAATCACTCGTTTAGTTTCTTTTTTCTTTTTGTATTGGTGCATTTCATGGTTTAATAGTAAATAAACATGACTAGAAATGAGGTATCTAATATGAAAGCAAAACCATTTTTACTTGGACTAACAACAGGAATTATTGGTGGGACAATCGCTGTGCTTTTCTCAACGCCACAATCTGGGCAACAGCTACGTGCTTCTGTTAAACAAAATGTTGACCAAACAAAGGGTATGCTCCTTGATGTAAAACAACAAGTAGGAACTGTTAAACAATCTGTTAATACATTAACAAATGAAGTAAAAAATAATATCCCACAAATAATAAATGATTTAAAGCAAACAATTACGACTTTTACTGAAGAAATCGAACCAACGAAAAATAATTTACAACAAGAATTAGATGCTTTACAGAATTCGATAAGCGAAATCGAGAAAAACATTGCACAAATTACAGAAAATAAGAAAAAAACTCAAGAAAAAGTTAGCGACTAAAGTCCTTATCAATAGTTAAATAATCTGTATTTTCATCAAAAACTATTGCTATAATATTATTTTTTAGCCACTTTTCAATTTTTTAATTTTTCTAACTTTAAACTTTTTTCCTTTACTGCTATAATATTTTTAAAAATGTGAAAGAAAGCAGTAGGTGATGGCTTTGTCAGAGGAATTATATACACAAAAAGAAGCGATGCTTTATAGTCAAAGAATCGCACAGTTATCAAAAGCGCTGTGGAAAGCGGTTGAAAAGGATTGGCAACAATGGATTAAACCTTATGATTTAAATATTAATGAACACCATATTTTATGGATTTCATATCATTTAAAAGGTGCTTCCATTTCTGATGTTGCGAAATTTGGCGTGATGCATGTTTCTACAGCATTTAATTTCTCCAAAAAATTAGAAGAGCGGGGCTTTCTTAAGTTTTCCAAGCGTGATGACGATAAACGTAATACGTATGTTGAGCTTACAGAAGCTGGCACAGAGCTCATTATAGAGATGAATAAAAACTACCATAATACGTATCATTCCGTCCTGGAAGGATCACTAGCATTAAAAGATTTATATGGCCGTTTCCCTGATTTTTTAGATGTAATGGCTGTTATTCGTAATATCTATGGTGAAGATTTCATCGATATTTTCGAACGCTCTTTCCAACATTTCCGTGATTCCTTTGACACACTAGAAGAACGCACACCTGTAAAAGGATAAGACGAAGCTTCAAACTGCACATAATTTTTCCTGCACTTATTTATAAGTTGAACAAAAATGTTATACTACTGTTCATTCAGGAATGAGTCATGTGAAAGGAGGTATTTCAGAAATATTTCTGAAGTACCTCCTTTTTCTTGCATTCTAACATAATTCAATTTACATTAAATAGGACACTTCCTATTTCGGAGTTGATAAAAACCATGCATTGCTGGAAAATTTTAAATTTAGAACATCATTACGGCACTACGCGTATTATTATAATGGGAGTCATTACCTTTTTATTGGTCTTTTCTGTTTCGTATGTAACGTTTAATTTATTTAATGAAGAGCGTTATACAGATCGACTATTCTGGCTCTTTATGATAGCTGTGCTAACACTTTATCCCATTCACAAATTTTTGCACTTTGTGGCCCTAATTGATTTACGCCAACATTTAAAATTACGTGTACGTAGTCAGTTTTATATAATTCCTGTTTTACACATGCGAATTCGAGAGCCATTATCTAAAAATCGATACATTTTAGCATTACTTACGCCTTTTATCGTTCTAAATACTAGTATTATAGTTGGAACATGGCTCTTACCAGCCTATACCCATTATGGGACATTGCTGTTAGCCTATCACTGTAGTCTATCCCTAATTGATATCCTTTACGTAAAGTATCTCTTGAATTCACCTAAAAATTCACAAATAGAAGAAACACCTAAAGGCTATGAAATTTTAGTTCCACCGACCGTTCACTAAATTGCTTGTACTTGTTTTTTATTGACGTTCTTTGTTATGCTATTACTATTGAAAGAGGGGAGGAATAGACTTGCTATTAATGATTGTAGTTCTATTCTCGGTATTCTATTTATTTCAAATTAACCGCATGACATATGCTCTATGCATGCGACGTGAAATTCCCGAAGAAAACCAACCAAAAATATTCCGAACTATAAATATACTTATTACTATCCTACTTGTCTCATTCTACATTGAAATTTTATATGCAGTTTAACAGAAAAATCCATTACGCCGAGGCGTAATGGAATCTAAATTTTTTCGGGCTTTTTTGAAAAGCCCCCTTCAAAAACATGTGCACCATCCGCGCCCGTCCGCACGCTCAAAGTTAAGTCGAGCCCCCCATGCAACAACTTTTACTAACCAAATAAATTGTTTAGAACCTAAGGCATGCGGCGCGAATGTCTAACATTGTTAAGAAAAGCTAAGAGTTAATGCTCTTAGCTTTTCGCTGTTTTATTAATTAGTATAGGAACGCTGCACCAACGATAATTAATAAAATAAATAACACAACTAATAAAGCAAAGCCTGAGCCGTAGCCACCGCCACCGTATCCTCCGTTGCCCATAACTTCACCCCCTTTCTTTCTATATCCTATGCGCTTCAAAATTTGAAATATAGGCAATACTCAAGGGGGAACCATTTTGTTTTTAAAACGTTTATGTTATAGTAAAAAATGGACGAAACCATGTTAGGAGAGAATATCCACTATGAAAAAGACAGTTTTATCTTTAACTTTAGCTGCGTCTGTATTAGCGCTTGGTGCTTGTAGCGGCGGAGACAGCAAAGCAATCGTTACTTCTAAAGTGGGCGATATTTCAGTAGCTGATTTTAATGAAAAGGCAAAAGCTTTAACAGGCTCATATGTAATGCAGCAAATGCTAACTGAAAAAGTATTAGCTGATAAATATGAAGTAACAGATAAAGAAATCAAAGAAGCGTATGATACAACTGCATCACAATTTGGTGATGGCTTTACACAAGCGCTTGCTGAAAGTGGCTTAACAGAACAGGGCTTTAAAGATTCTTTACGTGTTCAACTTCTTCAAGAGAAAGCTTTGAAAGATCAAGCAATTAAAGAAGAAGATGTGAAAAAATACTACGAGCAAATGAAAACAGAATTAAATGGTCGTCATATTTTAGTAGCAGATGAAAAAACAGCTAAAGAAGTAATTGAAAAAATTAAGGGTGGCGCTAAGTTTGAGGACGTTGCAAAAGAGTACTCAACAGATACTGGCTCTGCTCAAAAAGGTGGAGAGCTTGGATGGTTCTCTGTAGGTTCAATGGTAGATGAATTTAACGATGCCGCTTATGCTCTTGAATTAAATACATTAAGTGAACCGGTAAAATCTAGCTTTGGTTACCATGTAATTGAAATTACGGACAAGCGTGATGTAAAAGGTGTTGGTTCATTTAAAGACGAAGAAGAAAACATTCGTTCAACTATGTTAAATAAACTGAACCAAACTGGTGAAGCTCAGACGATTCTTAAAGATATCGTTGCAAAAATGGCTAAAGATGCCGATGTGAAAACATCTGATAAAGATTTAAAAGAACCACTTAAATTCTTTACAACAACAAGTGAAGAACAAGCAAAAGCAGCTGAAGAAGCAGCTAAAAAAGCTGAAGAAAATGCGCCAAAAGAGGATTCCGAAGATAAAGCAGAAGATACTGACAAGGAATCTAAATAATTAGAGTCTAGTATATAACAAAAAGAGAAGCACCTGATACATCAGATGCTTCTCTTTTTTCTCTATTTTACTTTAAATTGGCTAATTTCAGTTTGCAGGTCATTTGACATTGTTTGAAGAATATTTGCAGCACTTGCTATTTCCTCATTAGAAGCACTTTGTTGCTCGATAGATAAAGCAATATGCTGTATGCCCGAAGATGTGCCATTCGCTATGCCAACGACTTCTTTTACAGCATCATCTGTTTGACTTGCTTTCTCATTGACACGTAAGACAATATCCTTTACTTCCGTTGTACGATGACTTATCTGTTGCAAATATAAGACTATATTTTTAAAGGTATCGCCTGTCTGTTCAACAGATTCACGGCCTTCCTCCACAAACTGTGTCCCACTATTAATAGCATAAACAGCACTGGAGGTTTGGCTTAAGATATCATCCACCAATGTTCGAATATTATCTGCAGCCTTTCCAGATTCCTCTGCTAGCTTTCTTACTTCATCTGCCACTACTGCAAAGCCTTTTCCAGCCTCCCCTGCACGAGCTGCTTCAATAGATGCATTCAATGCAAGCAAGTTTGTTTGATCTGTAATACTTGTAATCAGCGCTACAATCGTACTGATTTCCTTCGATTTTTCGCCTAAAGCATTTACAACTGCGGTTGACTGATGAACAGATTCATTAATGGTATTCATTTTTTCAATCGTTTGCTCAATTAGTTGTAATCCTAAATCAGCCTTTTGGTTCGTTTCAATTGCTATTGAGGCCACTTCCTGTACAGCAGAAGATGCATGATCCATATCTTTAGTAATTAAATGTGCTGATTCAGATAATAAATCCATTTGCCTTAATTGTCCTTCTGCACTGGAGGCAATTTCCCCAATGGCACTAGAAATAGTTTCAACTGTTTGACTGCTTTGCTCGGTAATCGTTGTAAATTCCTTTGTAAAGGTTGATACATCTGTCGATGCCTTATTCGTCTTTTCAATGACCGTCCCAATTTGCTCTAGCATATGATTAAATTCAGTCGATAATTGACCAATTTCATCTTTTAATCGATCATCAATGCGAACAGTTAAATCGCCATCAGCAGCCTGGGTCATAGCATTTAACACACGCTTGACACGCCTTAAGACAATATACCTTGTACATAACGAAATAATTACTGTGCCAATAAATAACGAAATAAATGTATTAATGGCAACCCCAGCACTTCCATTCAAATGCACTACCTTCTCGAATTGACGACTAACAAATTCTGAAATATGGGAGCTAATAAATAAGCTTATGCCGATAGCTAGTATCATTTTGAAAATTAAACTTTTCCAAAACTTAATTTTCCGTGAAAAAAGTCCCTCTGTATCCATTACTTTTCCCCATTCCTATAATTTCTCTCTCTATTCTAAATTAAATATTCACATTGGTACAATAGTTAGGCACTATTAGTAAATATATGAATACTTAGACTCAGAGAAATTAATAACGAATAGTTATACAGCAATGTCAGTTTATGAGCTGATTGATACTGCTTTTTATATAGTAGGCTTATAGAATGAACGATTATCAAGAGGGAAGAGTCTCTCTGTAAATTCGCCAGGTGTCGTTTTACCTAATGCCCTTGTTAACATATTCATCTTTGCATCAATGTTATCGATATAATGCAAAATTTCTGCTTCCTGAATCATAGGTTTTTTCGGGCTACCCCACTCTTCTTTCCCATGGTGAGACAATACCATATGCTGTAACAGCATGACTTCCTCACCTTCAATTTCAAGCTCACTAGCAATCTTAGCAATTTCATTTACCATAATTGTAATATGGCCTAATAAATTACCCTCCACTGTATACATTGTGGCAACTGGGCCTGATAACTCTACAACCTTTCCTACATCGTGTAAGATAATTCCAGCATATAATAAGTCACGATTTAATGTTGGATATAGATCAGCAATGGCTTTACCTAGTTTGAGCATGGAGACCATATGATCTAATAAACCTGACGCATAGTCATGATGATTTTTAGTCGCGGCTGGAAAAACTAAAATAGCCTCTTGATGTTTTTTAATTGCTGCTCTTGTAATTCTTGAGATGTTAGGGTTTTTAATGTCAAAGAAAAATTGCGTTAATTCTTCGTATAGTTGTTCTTTTGGTGTTGCAGAGGAAGGCACTAAATCATGAATAGCAATTCCTTCCTCTGGCTTAGCAACACGGATAGATTTAATACGCAATTGATTCTTTCCTCTATAGTCATGAATCTCTCCGCCAACACGTACAATGGCTTCCGCATGGTACGTCTTTTCATGATCCTCATTCGTGTCCCATAGCTTTGCCTCTATATCCCCACTCTTATCTTGTAATATTAGCGACATAAATGGCTTTCCAACGGTTGTAACCCCTTTTGTCGCTTGTTTTATTAATAAAAATTGATCAACTACTTCTCCAACTTGGAGCGTCGTAATCCCTTTCATGTTGACGCCACTCCCCTTTCGTTTGCTAATGCTCCTATATCGACAATCTGCTCTTTCTGCCAATAATTGAGCATTGTGTCATGACAAGTAAAATATAAAATTTGACGCTCATATCCTACTTCTTTCATTAATTGTACCATTTTGTTTGTGCGGTTTCGATCAAAATGGACAAAAGGATCGTCCATAATCATTGGAAATGGAGCAGCGCTCACTAGGGTTTTTGCTAGAGCCATTCGCAATGCAATATAAGTTTGCTCTTTGGTAGCCTGTGACAACTCCACCATTTGATAACGTATTCCTGCAGCATCCTGTGCTACAAAATAACCATCCTCATGAATCGAAAGTTTGTCATAGTTCCCTCCTGTTAGTAAACGGAATATAGCATTTACCTCTTCAAGAACATGAGGTAATTTTTCTTCACGAAGACGGAATAAGGTTTCGTGAATAGCTGTTGCCACCGCTTTTTTAGTTGCCCACTGCTCAATTAACTGCTGCAATTCTGTTTTCTCCTGCTCAAACTGTTGAAGTAATTGACCATACTTTTCATCATTTAATAGCTGCTCTTTTTCCATTAGCAAAGCAGCACGTTGTTCCAGACATTGATCAATTTCTAGTTGCAATGATTGCTGCTCTTGTTCTAAAGCAAATATGCGCTCGTTAACAGCGTCCTCAATCAGATTTTCCTTCTGTTGAAGAGCGAGTGAAGATAATTGAGCCTGAACGGTTTGCAATTCTGCCTCAATTTTTTTTCTCTGTTCAAATTGCTCATGCATTTCATAATAGGCCTGTTCATTTTGGATCTTTGCTTCTTTGAATAGCTCGGACATTTCAGCAGTATAACGATCCATTCTTGATTGTCCACCTTCTATTTTTATTTGGACGCTGGCTAGCTGATCTATTGCATGCTGAGCTTGCTGCTGTTGCTGTTGTGCTTCAAGGTAGGCTGTTCGTAAATGCATATAAATTTCATGTTCATCATAGGCTCCATCTAAAACCCGCTGAAGCTGCTCATAAATGCTGTTTTTTTCTACCTGCGTTTCTTGCAACAGACTTGAGGTACTGTTTCTTTTAGCTGCTAATTCTTGTACACCACGAATACGCATAAATAATTCGGGCATTAGCGATCTGGCTATCGTTCCTTGTAAGCGATAACGCTTTAAAAAATGTTGGAGTGTTTGAGTGGCTTCTTCACTCTCCACCTCCGTTAGTTGAATTTTATATTCAAGAGAAGTATATTTCTGCTCCTTTTCTTTCTGCTGTTCATTGATGTGTAACAAGCGATCTTCATATCTTTGCTTTTTAATAAGAACTGCTTGTACTGTTAATTCCTCTTGCTCTAACTCCCGTAGGAGGATGCTGTGCTCTTTATTAGTAGGTTCATCTGCTTGCTTAACATATCGAATAAACAAAAAGGATAGCAATGATAAAACCGCTCCAATTAGGATTACAATTATGTTTTTTTCAAATACACCATAAGCAAACGACATGAAGCCAATCAGTAGTACAAGCCAGATAAAGTCATGAGGTTTCTTCTGCTTACTTCGTTGCGATTTGGCAACACGTAATTGCTCAAGCCTCCGCTTTTGTTGAGGCCATTGTGCTAAAATATGTTCTTCCTCACTTGTTAATGACTCATGCATTAGCTGTTGCTTCTGTTTGGCTATGGCATCTAATTCTAGGTGTACTTGCTCGAGTGAACGTAGATGAAATTTTAGCTCTTCCTCCGCCTCCTCTAATTTACTTAATTGAAGCTGAAATTGTTGCTCCTGTTGGAGTGATACTGTTTCGTTCAAAAGATTTTCTTGTGCTTCTTTCTCTGTTACACCTAGTAAACGAAACTGTGCTTCAATTTCTTGTTCGAGCAAAAATAGATCATCCTGTAAATTTTGCTCTTTCACCATTAGCTGATGCCACGTTGCCTCTTTTTGCATAAGGTAAGCCATTTCATTGACCTTTTGATTATCCACTGTTGCAAGTATTTTCTCCTGTAATGTTTGATGCTGCTCCTTTAATTGCATCAATTGTTGACTTTCATGTAACAGACGATCCTTTGCTTGTTCATACCGTCTGATACCCTCTGAAGGAAACTGAACATGTTGAAAATTGGTCATTGTCTGTTGCAATGTCTGTTGCTGCTTGAGAAGAGGAAGTGCTTGTTTTTGAATAGTTAATTGCTGCCATTGTTGCTGTTGCCGTTTCTGCGTACCAAATAGCTGTTCTAGCTTTTGCTCAAATAATTGTAATTGCTGTAATTTACCCTCAAAGGTTCGAATCTTCCCCTGCTCCAGTTTAATTGTCCGCTCAAGCTGCTTTAGTTGTTCAATCTTTTGATTAATCAATGGCACTTTACCTGTCTTTTTAAACAGCTCACTAGCCTCTTTATCCATTTTCTTTTCAAGGGTGGATAAATACTGAATACCTGTTGTACCTGAGGCAAGTAGCAAATGGGTTAGCTCCTCTTCAGACATTTTTTCAATACCTTGTAGTTCATGCAGTGAAAAAGAAAAAATGGCTTCAAAGGATGCCCTAGAATAACCATATAAAAGCTTTACTAACAACTCCTCATGCCCCGTTGTTCCATCCTCTAGGTAGACAGTAACATCTCCAGCAGCCTTTCCTTTCACACGTTCAACTGTACATTGACCATAAATTGGGTGTAAAAGTGTCAGCTGACCTCCATATTTCGTTGAAATTTTCGGCTCATATTTGCGCTGTATCTGCTGCCTTGTTGGGAAACCAAAAAGCATTTGTAGTATAAACTGCTGAATTGTCGTTTTTCCTGCTTCATTTAATCCATAAAAAATAGTGACACCATCATTTAACGAAATGGAGATATTTTCATGCTTACCAAAGCCATATATTTGGATTTTTTGTATTGTCAGCATGTAATCACGCCCTTTGAATTTCTTCTGCTAATAAAGTCTGTGCACGATGGGTTAAGTTCTCAATATCCTTTTCACTAAGTGGCTCTATTAGCCTCGCACCACCAGCATATTGGTACAAATCTTTTAGAATATCCTTCCATTCATTACTGTCCCATTGCTCCATTAAGCTCACAACGGATTGAGTTGTTGCTGTATGCTCATAAAATCTCGCTGCCTTTTGCAACACCATTTTTTGTACCCAACACATTGGTTCCATACCTTCCTCAGCCTCTCGAATAGTCTCTAACCATGCATCTACTGTTGCATGCTCAAATAAAGCTTCCGTTTGTTCGTCAATATGTTGCAAATGAAGCTCTACTACCGCCGCGCCATACTTCTTCCTATTGGCTGTAATCGCTTCTGCACATCTCTTCAATAATTCATTGGCGTGTACCACATTCGTACAATCCACCTCTATGGTGCTATAAACGACAGCAGAGGTAGAGATAAAATCAAGCTTAGTCGATGTTTTGGATAACGTCACATCATAAAAGCCTTTCATTCCTTGTTCTTTACGATGTCGACTTTGAATATTGCCTGGATAAACAATTGGAGGGTTTTGATGTAAAAGCTGTCGTTTATGAATATGGCCAAGCGCCCAATAATGATAGTTCTTTTCAAGTAACTGTTGCTTTGTAAAAGGGGCATACACATCATGTGTCGTATTGCCTGCCTCACTGCCATGAAGCATACCAATATGAATGGCATGCTGATCATGTGCAGTTGGATAGCTTTCAATAACGGATGCTTTTAAATGACGTTCAGGATAACTAAAACCATATATATTCACTTGTTGACCCCGTATTTTTAATTGAACTACACTCGTTTCAGCTGGTAATTCATAGACATTACTTGGTAAAGCAAAACGTGTCCATGTGCCATTTAAATGATCATGATTTCCGTAGCCTACAATGACAGGGATATTGTGTTGAAAAAGCTTCTCCATTGCATCTTGAAATCTTCGTTGTGCTTGCAAGCTACGATTTTCACCATCATAAATATCTCCAACAATTAGTAAAAAATCAGGTTTTTCCTGAATCGCTTTAAGGATAATTTTATCAAACGCTTCAAAAGTGCTTGACCGTATTTTCTTTAAAATGGGTTCGGGTAGACCAAATAAGCCCTTAAATGGACTATCTAAATGTAAATCTGCCATATGGAAAAAACGAATTGCTGACATCCAATCACCTCAAATAGTAGATAATTCTCTCTTTAGTGCAAACCAAAGTAATAAAAAGTAATAATATGTTGATTAATCAAAACCGAATATTTGTTCTATTTTATCATAATTCATGTTTGATGAAAAATGCTATTACGGAAAAAAACAACATTGCCTTACTTTTTCCACAATTTTCGTAATTTATCAAAAAATTCACTAGTTTTACCGTGAAGTTTATAAATCTTCTATGTATAATAGAAATATATTCAAGTAAAAGGGTGGGGTCTGTATGGAGAATTATCGTTTTACAGCTTTTGAAAAAACAGGAGAAACATTGTTTGATGAAACTTGGACTTTTGAAAATGATGAGGCTGCTAAACTAAATGGACAACAACAAGTTGAGGAAAAAGGTGTTGCCGATAAAACTCATCGTCTTGTAAACGCTTCTGGTAAATTAATTTTATTCCATGTTTAGTGGCTAATAAAAGGCACGTAGTCAATGGTTTGCTACGCGCCTTTTATTATTTTTATTTGCCTACAAAGACAGGCGTTCTTTTCTCTACAAATGCATGAATGCCCTCGACATGATCTGTTGTTTTACGCATTGCAGACTGGCCCTCAGCCTCTAATGCTAAGATATTTTCTAGCTGTGGCATATTTTGTGCATGTAGAATTTTTTTCGTTGTAATCATGGAAGAAATCGGGGATGCAAGCATTTTCCCCACCAGCTGATCTGCCATTGCAAATACAGTGCCCTCTGGTGCAATATAATCAATTAACCCTGCATCTAATGCTTCTTTTGCTGTTAATACCTTACCCTCCCATATCATTTGTTTCGCTCTAACAGTACCTACACGCTCCTTCATGAAGAAATGACCGCCACCATCTGGAATCAGTCCAATTCCAATAAAATTCATAGCAAGTTTACTATTTTCACAGGCTACAATAATATCTGCCCCTAGGGTTAGACTAAATCCTAAACCTGCTGATGCACCATGAACCGCTGCAATCACAATCATTGGTAGCTGATAATATGCCTTCACGATACGTGTCAGATAAACCATTGCCTCATCAATATTCAGTGGTTTGCTTTCATCTAGCATTGCTTTTATATCACCACCCGCAGAAAAGACCTTTCCTTCTCCGCGAATAACAAGCACCTGAATATCTTTTTCCTGTTGTAGAGCTTCAAAGCATTCTGCTAGTTCACGCATCATGACATCATCCATAGCATTCATCGCCTGCGGACGATTCAACGTTAACGTTGCGCGACGTTCTAATTTTTCTAAAGTAATTGTTGAAAATTCCATCTCTATAACCCCCAAATATGAATAGTCATTCACTATATAATTCGTGTTTTTTTAGAAAACTCCTTCTCTCTAAGCAAAAATGCTCCTTGTTATGCTATATTAAAGGACGAATATTGAGATAAAGGAGGTAACGTATTTTGACACAAAAAGACTATCGTGTATTACTTTATTATAAATATATTACGATTGAAGATCCTGAAGCGTTCGCAGAAGAACATTTAGCATTGTGTAAAGAGATAGGGCTTCTTGGTCGTATTTTAGTAGGTTACGAAGGTATTAATGGAACTGTATCAGGTACCATTGAGCAAACAGATGCTTACATGAACCATATGAAGGCAGATGCTCGTTTTAGTGATATTATGTGGAAAATTGATGAGGTTGAAGGGCATACCTTTAGAAAAATGCATGTACGTCCTCGTAGAGAAATTGTTCACCTAGGTTTAGAACAGGATATCAATCCGTTAGAAATCACAGGTGATTATTTAACACCTAAAGAATTTATGGAACAGATGCAAGATGACAACACAGTAATCATCGATGCCCGTAATGACTATGAATATGATCTGGGTCATTTCCGAGGTGCTGTTCGACCAGATATCGAAAACTTCCGTGACCTACCTGCTTGGATGGAGGCACATAAAGAAGAGTTTGCCGATAAAAAAATCTTAACTTATTGTACAGGTGGTATCCGCTGCGAAAAATTCTCTGGTTGGCTAAAACGCGAGGGCTATGGTCAGAGCGTAGGTCAATTACACGGCGGTATTGCTACATATGCGAAAGATCCTGAAGTAAAAGGTCAATTATGGGATGGTCAAATGTTTGTTTTTGACCGCCGTCGAAGTGTACCGATTAATCAGGTGGAACATGTCATTGTTGGGAAGGATTATTTCACTGGGGAGCCTTCTGAACGATACACAAACTGTGCAAACCCAGCGTGTCATAAGCTAATGCTTTGTGAAGAAAAACATGAGGCATTTTACATGCGAAGCTGTTCAGATGATTGTCGCCGCGCAGAACGCAACTTTTTCGTGGAGGAAAACGGTTGGACAAAGGAACAAGTTGAAGAACAAATTGCTAAGATTGCAGAGGTTCAAAAATCAAATTGTTAATCCCTTTCATAATTTAATCAAGGTAAGCATCACTGTGAGATTTCCGCTCAAAACTTCAGCATAGTGATCTACTTCAGCATTATCAATCCATTTAAAAAGAGCATCGTTCATCAAGACGATGCTCTTCATTATGCACTTTATCCTTGTCCTAAATAACGTCCTACCTGACGTCCACTAAATAAACAGCCACCAACAAATGTCCCTTCTAAAGCACGGTAGCCATGGACACCACCGCCACCGAAACCACTTACTTCACCAGCTGCATATAACCCAGGAATTGGCTGACCGTCCATGCCCAAAACAGCGCCATTTAAATTTGTTTGCAAGCCACCTAAAGTTTTCCTTGTTAGAATGTTTAAGCGAACAGCAATTAAAGGCCAATTTTTGGTATCTAAAATTTTATGTGGCTTGGCAACACGCACCCATTTATCGCCAATATAATTTCTTGCTCCATGAATAGCGTTTACTTGCAAATCCTTCGTAAACTTATTGTCCATTTCCCGATCTCTGGCCAAGATTTGCTCTTTAATCTTCATGAAATCAAGTAGCTCATTCCCAGCAAGTTTATTCATTCCATCTACAAGTTCCTTTAGATCATGTGCAATCACAAAATCCTCTCCGTAATTTTTAAAAGCTTGGATAGGAGCAGGTGGGCCTGGTAAAATGCGTTTTAAAACGTCACCAATGCTTTTGTTTGTTAAATCTGGGTTTTGCTCTGAGCCAGATAAAGCAAATTCTTTCTCAATAATTTTCTCCGTTAAAATAAACCAGGAATAGTCATAACCTGTTTTTTGAATCGCCTCTAACGTACTGAGTGTATCAAACCCTGGAAAGTTGGGTGCATGAAAACGATTCCCCTCTGCGTCAAACCACAGGGAGGAGGGACCAGGCAATATCCGAATTCCATGGTTGGGCCATATCGGATCCCAATTTCTTAAACCCTCTGTGTAATGCCACATGCGATCACGGTTTACAATGCGTCCCCCAGCATGTTCCGTGATCTCTAGCATTCTTCCGTCAACGTAAGCTGGTACACCACATACCATATTTTTTGGAGGTGTCCCTAATCGAGTAGGCCAATTTTTTCTCACTAAATCAAAATTTGCCCCAATACCACCACTTGCTACAATCACAGCTTTCGCTTCGTAGGAAAATTCACCGATTCCTAATCTCGAACTTTTTTCACCTCGATTAATAAAGGTTTCAGCTAGCACCGTTCCGCTAATTCCTGTAATCTCACCTTCTTGCTGCACAAATTCATCCACACGATGTCTTGGCTTGAAGTCTATGAAGCCTTCTTTCATAGCCTGTTTTACTTTATCTACAAATGGCTTTACAATGCCAGGGCCTGTTCCCCAGACAATGTGAAATCTAGGTACTGAATTGCCATGCCCTCCTGCCAACGAGCCTCCCCGCTCTGCCCATCCAACAACTGGGAAAAACTTTATACCTTTTGACTTTAACCAGTCGTATTTTTCACCTGCAGCAAAATCGACATATGCTCTTGCCCATTTATATGCCCAAGAATCCTCGTCTTCTAAACGATCAAAGCCTGCAGTTCCTTGCCAATCCTGCCATGCAAGCTCCTTACTATCTTTAATTCCAAGCCTTCGTTGCTCTGGAGAATTTACTAAAAATATTCCACCAAAAGACCAATATGCCTGTCCTCCGATTGAATTTTCAGGCTCTTGATCTACTAAAAGAACTTTTTTCTTTGCATCGATTAATTCACAAGCTGCGACTAATCCTGCAAGACCAGCACCGACTATTGCAACATCGTACTTCATTCTTACACCCCCAAATCAATCATCCTTAACTAACATTCTTCTCTCACGGTCTGTTTACCTTCTACTTTTTATATTTTTGTCTAAATTGTGACAAACAAAAACGTTCGCTTTCTTAGAACAAATCCATGGATAATTAGCATAAAGCATCTATTTTATTCCATTTAATTCCCATATAATTTTCCATGCTAAACCTACACAGAAACTTGATACTGTCGGACTTTGCAAATATCGTTAGCGCTTTCATTGTACTTTCCAAAAAGACGAACAATAAATAAAAATAATATAAAGAATGTTCGTTTTTAGTTATTTTTCAGACTTTTGAAGTCAGTATTTTTAAAGTTTTTAAGAAATATCGTTGACAAAGGTGAACAATAGGGATTATGATGTTAACAAATTTAATCACAAAAAATATAACGACGGAGACACACTAGTCGCAAGAAAATCCAAAGAGAGCTGATGGTTGGTGCAAATCAGTGATTTCTACGATAATAGTTCCACTCCTGAATAGATAGGCTGAACAACTTAAAAGTAAGCTTATCCGTCTCATGCACGTTACGCATATAGCTAAGACTGCCAGAATAAATTTTCCAGCAGTGATTAAGGGTGGTACCGCGAACCAAAGTTTATACAGCCTTTCGCCCCTTACAACACACTAATTGTGTTTGTAAGGCGTGGAAGGCTTTTTATATTGTTTTCGATTTAGAAAGGAGATTGTTTGTATGCTGTAAGATGTTCGAATTTTACAAATTTCAGACTGTCGTAGATAAAGCCATAACCAATTATGATAAAAAAGGAGCTAATTATAATGACTACTGCAACAAAAACAAGAACTATTAACGTATTTATCGCTGATCCACTAAGTGAGGATGGTATTTTCCCATTACGTCAGGAACAAGATTTAGATTTAAACATTATTGTAGACACAGGACTAGCACCAGAAGAATTAATCGCTAAAATTGCAGATGTAGATGTATTACTTGTTCGTTCTCAAACAACGGTAACACGTGAAGTAATTGAAGCAGCTAAAAGCTTAAAATTAATTGGTCGTGCGGGTGTTGGTGTCGATAATATTGACCTTGCTGCTGCTACAGAACATGGCATTATCGTGGTAAACGCACCAGATGGTAATACAAACTCAGCTGCTGAACATACAATTGCGATGATGACTTCACTTGCCCGTCATATTCCACAAGCTTTTAATACATTAAAAAATGGCAAATGGGATCGCAAATCTTATGTTGGCGTGGAGCTAAAAAATAAAACTTTAGGTGTTGTAGGTTTTGGTCGAATCGGTGTTGAAGTAGCTTATCGTGCAAAAGGTCAACGTATGAATGTTATGGCATACGACCCATTCCTAACAGATGAACGTGCTAAAGAATTAGGTGTAACAAAAGCAACAGTTGAAGAAATTTGTGTAGCTGCTGATTTCATTACAGTTCATACACCACTTCTACCTGAAACTCGCAACCTTATTAATAAAGATAAATTTGCGATGATGAAAGATGGCGTACGTATTATTAACTGTGCACGTGGCGGTATCATCAATGAAGACGATTTATACGATGCAATCGTAGCAGGAAAAGTGGCTGGAGCTGCTCTTGACGTATTTGTTTCTGAACCAGCAACAGATCATAAGCTACTAACTTTACCACAAGTTATCGCAACGCCTCACTTAGGAGCATCTACAATCGAGGCACAAGAATCTGTAGCTGTTGACGTATCAAATGACATCATTAAATTTTACAAAACAGGTACTGTAACAAATCCAGTAAACATGCCATCAATACCTAAAGAGCTTCTTGCACAAGTTGAGCCTTTCTTTGAATTAGCTGAAAAACTTGGTTCATTCCTATCACAAGTGACAACTGAGCCAGTCAAAGAAATCAACCTATCTTATGCAGGTGAAGTAGCAAACTATGATGTTCGTCCATTAACTTCAAATGCGTTAAAAGGTTTACTGTCTAAAAATCACGGTAATCATGTCAATGATGTGAATGCTCGTTACTTATCTGAACGTATTGGTATGAAAATTAATGAGCACAAAACAACAACAGCAAAAGGCTTTACAAGCTTAATTACTATTGAAATTACTACTGCTAACGAAACACATACGGTAGCGGGTACACTATTAAACGGTTTAGGTGCACGCATTGTAAAAGTAGAGGACTATGTTGTAGACGTCATTCCACAAGGCCACCTTCTTTACATTAAAAATACTGACAAACCAGGTGCAATTGGTCGTGTAGCAACAAAGCTTGCAGAAAAAGAAATTAATATCGCAACAATGCAGGTAGGTCGTGCACAGGTTGGTGGTACAGCGGTTATGATGTTAACGGTTGATAATGTTGTAACAGAAGAAGATTTAGTTTTTGTGGCACAGCTTGAAAACATTGATGAGGTAAAAGCCATTAACCTATAATTAATAACAGCAAGAAGCAGGGGGTCTCTACTCTCTGCTTTTTATTTTGGGAAAATGATACTTTTCTGTGGGTTCTTCGTCTTTAAAGAAAAGGAGGTGCACAGCTTGAACATAGAAGAAATATTTTACTTACATAATCACACCATTTTTAAATACTTATATTACTTACTAAATGACGAAAAATTAGCGGAGGATTATACACAGGAAACCTTTGTCCGTTATTTGAAACATCATCAAACAATAAAAGAAGGGGCTGATCTTGCTTGGTTACGGTGCACTGCGCGTAACCTTGCCTATGATCATTATCGTCGAAAAAGGATCATTCAGTTTGTTCCTTTTTTACAACAACATGAAGAACAAGTATCACCTTCTCCTCATCAATGGCTGATGCAACGAGAAGATGCCAAAATACTGTATCTTGCAATTAGAAAACTAAAAATTACCTATCGTGATGTGATTATTCTGCGCAAAATAGAGGGACTATCCATCGAGGAAACCTCCAATATTCTTGGCTGGAATGAGGGGAAAGTAAAAAACACATTAAAACGAGCACTCGTCGCATTAAAAAAACAGCTAGGAGGTGAGATGGATGAAGAATGATAAGAAGACATGGCAACACTTAGATGATTTAACGTTATCTGATCAGCAGGAAAAAGTAATATTACGCAATATGACAGAGCCTTCAGTAATTAATAAACAACTATCAAAAAATAAATGGAAAATCCCTTCTGTAACATTGCTTTTTATAGTAGTTCTTTCTTTTTTAGTTTTATCTTTTGTTCAACGTCCTAGTGATTCTCCTACGACAATGGATTCCTCCAAAGCCATCCAACGAGTCTACTTAAAGGAGAATCTGAACAAGGAAACCTTTATAGCAAAGGATTCTTGCCTTTATGTTCCTCAGCAATGCTATGCTCATTCAAAGGCTATTACACAGCTACAACAAAATTGGGACAACGCTTCTCCTATAACAATATCCGCTAGTCAATGGAAAAGTGGTACTAGCTATGATATTTTAATTCTCTATAATGACCATACACAAGAGAAATGGAAGGTACTCAATAACAAGATTTTCTTCAATGTTGAAACCCAGCAAGCCTTTCTGATTGAAGAATCAATTGACTCTTTACGCTATTTTTATGATGAGAAGCGGTCGACGAAACTGATTTTAGGGAACATTTTCATCCTACTTATGCATTTCATCCTATGGATTGCTAAAAAAAGAATGCCTTATACAGAACGTCGCTTTTTCGCTGCGACAGTTGAGCATGCCATTGCCAATGCCATCATGCTCGTATTGTTTGGAGGTATTTCATTTGGTATCTATCTTGTACAGCATACTATTCATGCAACAATTATTTATGGCCTTTTTTCACTCTACTCCTTTATGCAAATCTATTATCGTAAAAAGGCTGGCGAACCTCAGGGTTACTTAATTGCTAGCGCTCTTGTTCAGCTTTGTATAGCGGTAGCTTTTACATGTTTATACCTTGGACTGAATGTCTATTTTTAATAAAAAAATGTACTGTCTCCATGAAGGATCAGTACATTTTTTATACTATAGCTTATTTACAAGCTCCAACAACGCTGTCAAAGAGTCCACCTCATAGGTAGGTGTCACAGCCCCGTTGGCGATATTGCTTTCACGATTAATCCATACATTGCGCATTCCCACACGAGATGAACCCAAAATATCAGTATTAAGATTGTCGCCAACCATAATTGCCTCGTCCGCTGTAATACCTGCTTTTTCCATCACATACTCAAAAATAGATGCGTCCGGCTTACCTTTACCAAAGTCACCTGAAATAATAATATGATCAAAATATGGGGCAATTTCTGGTGTGATTTCTAGCTTTAAATTTTGCAAACTTGGTGCGCCATTTGTAAGCAATACAAGCTGATATTTTCCTTTTAATTCGTCTAACACTGCAAAAGTATCTTCGTATAAAAATGGCGCTACTTTACGCTCGGCTACAAAGCGCTCTCCCAGTTCCTCTCCAAACGCTGTATCTTCAATACCTAGAGCAGCTAACCCTTTTGTCCAAGCCGCTGCACGATAGCTAGGCACAATTTCTTTCATTTTTTGGAAGGAATCCGTCGAGTCGTCAAACGTTCCCCATAGACCTTCAAATGGATTGATACCAATTAATACCGTATAATCATATGTTTCATAACTCTCATATAAAGCACGTGCCTCTCGGCGAACAGCTTCCTCTAGCTCAGCAGGATTCACATTATGTACTGTTGCTGCATAGTCACATGTTTTTTCAAATGCAGTTTTGACTGATTTTTTATCCCATAGTAGTGTATCATCTAAATCAAAAATAATTGTATTTATCGACATTTTTGTCCGCTCCTAGCTCCTGAATAGTACTACTATTTTAGCATATTTTCAAAATATTTAGGATAACTAATTACGTACAATTCCTCTATCTAAAAACAAGCTGTGTGTCACTTTATCACAGCTTGTCATCTATTAATTATTTTTATTTCGTAAACGATTCATTAAACTATGAAGGTCTGATCTTTTTTGTAGTGTTTCTTCTTGTAAAATTTCTATATGGTAAATACCATCTTTTTCTTCTATCTGAACACGATCACCTACTTGCACAGGCTTGTTCATGGCTGACTGTGAAATAATGAGTTGTTCCTCTTCTGCTGGAAACTTTAAAAAAACCGCATAGCCATCTTCAATACGATCCAATGTGTATTTACTCAAGCTCACTTACAAGTTCCCCTTTCTCATTGCGTAATTGCGCAGCATCTCCATCATTTAACCAAATTTGTTTAGTTGTCCATTTCAAATAATTTTGCCCTTCCCGCGCATTGGTTCCACTAGTAATATAAATCGTTTTCCCTGGCTGTAAAGAAAGATTAGGGAAATTATAAACTTGATGCCCTTCAATTGAAATAAGCTGCCAATCTTTTAAAGATACTGCGTGTTGTCCACTATTTTTAATTCCTACAGTTTCAGTAACTAGATCCTTGCTAACGATTTCAATAGCTGTTGTCGGTTCTTCACCTTTAGATCGTATATTACCAGTTCCTACACTAGAAGTTTCCTTACCGTTCACCGTATAGTTTACCCCATCTGTTGACACCGTAATCGTTCCTAAATCCGCGGTGGCATAGATTTTACTACCAATAGCCTGCAAACGATCCATTACTTCTGCATGTGGATGTCCATACTTATTATCCTCTCCATAACTTAATATCGCGACCTCTGGTTTTACAGCCTGAACGAACTCATCTGAGCTACTTGTGTTAGAGCCATGATGTCCTGCTTTTAAAACTGTTGCTTTCACATCATACTGCAACATTTCCTTTTCTAATGCCACTCCGGCATCTCCTGTCAATAAAAAAGAGACATTCCCATAAGTCATTTTTAAGACAATGGAGGCATCGTTATTATCTGTAGCCTGATCATTGGCATTTAAAACTTTCACATTTACATCCTTATCAAATTCGATATCATCACCGATTTTCGGCACATGATAAGGAATATTTTTTTCATCGATTTGTGTCAGCATCTCCTCAAAGGTTTGCGATGTATGTACTTTTCCCGAATCATAAAATTGCTCAGTCGTCATGTTATCTAATACAGGAATAAGTCCTCCAATATGATCAGCATCTGGGTGTGTTGCTACTACAATATCAAGCTTATTTATCCCAAGTTCATTTAAATAAGAGACAATCTGTTGCCCTGCGCCCTTCACTCCCCCATCTATAAGCATCGTTTTACCACTTGGTGATTCAATCAGTATAGAATCACCCTGCCCTACATCAATAAAATGAACATGCATTTCATGACCAGCTGTTACAGGAATTTTCTCTGTCTTGACTGCCTCGGTACAGCCAGCTAATAAAAAAATACAAAGGAGTAATACCATTATTTTTTTCATCTACTAACTTCCTTTCTATTTTCCTATTATACAAAAAGAGAGCTAGCCATGGGCTGCTCTCCTTTTACTTTAAACAAATATCCACCATAAAATCATCGTAATAATAATGGTCACAAGCCCTTGGAGTAATGTGGCCACCGTTTGGGCTTTATAGGCTTGTGTTACTTCCATACCACTATACTGCGTAATCACCCAAAAGAAGCTATCATTCACATGGCTAACTGTCATTGCTCCTGCACCTATTGCCATCACCACTAATGCTAATGGTACCGCTCCATCAATTCCCAACGTCACAAGCATTGGGGCTACTAAAGTTGAGGTAATCACAAGAGCTGTTGTGGAAGAACCTTGAGCTGTTTTCAACGCGGCTGCTACTATAAACGGCACAAGAAGGAATAATGTACCTG
Organism: Lysinibacillus sp. G01H; assembly: GCF_028872195.1. Taxonomy (NCBI): domain Bacteria; kingdom Bacillati; phylum Bacillota; class Bacilli; order Caryophanales; family Bacillaceae; genus Lysinibacillus; species Lysinibacillus sp. G01H. The sequence continues at coordinate 3,831,496 of NZ_CP118397.1, forward strand.
AGGCAAACATACCTAAATCCATCTCCTGAAGCATTTCTCCAACACCAGCATTTTTTATAACAGTTCCGAACGAACCACCTGCCCCTGTTATAAGTAAAATTGGTGCTGCTTCTTTTAGACTTTCGCCAATCCAACCTGTTAATGTCGTTTCATTGATTTCAGGTAATAATAAAAAGGCTGCTGCTACACCTAAAAATAGTGCCACTGTTGGAGAACCTAAGAATTTAAAGATGGTATTGACAGTCGATTCCGTATCACCAACTAATGCTGCTATAGAACCCAAACCAATTAACACAATCGGCAGAACGATTGGTAAAAATGCTTTAAATGTTGAGGGCATTTTACCAAAGGATTTAATGACTTCCTCATAATCTAATGCCTCTACTTGATCTTCAGGAACGCGAATTTTTGTCGCCACTTTTACTGACCATAGATAGCCTACGAATGTCGCTGGTATTGCAACTAGTAAACCAATGACAATGACTGTTCCTATATAATCTGCTGCGCCAATATTTCCTGCCGCTGCAATAGGCCCTGGAGTTGGTGGTACTAATACATGCGTCGCAAATAACCCAGTTGCTAAAGCTACTGCCATAGATGCAATCGTGACATTCGCTCGCTTTGCCAATGATTTTTGCAAGCTAGATAAAATAATAAAGCCTGAATCACAGAATACTGGTATGGATACGATATAGCCAATTAAAGACATCGCTAATTGCGGACGTTTAGGTCCTACAATTCTTAACACTACTTCTGCCATTCGATAAGCAGCACCTGATTTTTCTAATATTAAGCCTATAATAGTACCAGCAATAATAACTAAACCAATACTTGTCATTAAGCCTCCAAATCCAGTATTAATGCTTTCCACTACTGTCAATAATGGCATACCTGAAGCAATTCCAACGAAGAAAGCGCTGATTAGTAAAGCTAAAAACGGATGAAGCTTTAACTTAGCCGTCCCTAAGACAACAAATAATACCCCTATTAATATAATAATGAACAACATCTAGTCATCCCCCTTTTGTAAGTAACGCTCTATTATTCTTCTTGTTTTTAACCGAATAAAGTGAGCAGGTTCTTGCATTGCCTGCTGCACACCAATCTCCTCATCTACCAATGACTCAACAACTGTAAAATACGCTTGTAATGCTGCATTTGCCTTTGTATCAATTCCTCCAGACAGCAGCATCGCCTCTACATTCGCTTGCTTTGCAGCCCTTGCTACACCTAATGGTGCCTTACCATGTAATGTTTGGAGATCCGATTTTCCTTCACCCGTTATCACTAACTGCGCTTCTGCTAAATGAGCCTGAAGCTGTACAGCGTCCAGCACAAGATCAATTCCTGCATGGAAGGTTCCTTTTAAAAAAGCGATTAATGCGCCCCCCATTCCCCCAGCGGCTCCCGCACCTTTATAATCATGTAATCGTATAGTAAATTGAGCTTCAACAATATCTGCAAAATGCTTTAAACAACGATCAAATTCAGCGACCTGGTGTTTTTGAACACCCTTTTGTGGACCAAAGATGGCAGTGGCTCCTCGTTCACCAATAAGCGGATTATCCACATCACAGGCAATCGTAAATGTTGCTTCTGCTAATCTAGTATCTAGTAGACTCATATCTATGACATCTAATTCCATAAGGTTAGAAACACCAGCCTCAAGTTCCAACCCTTCCGCTGTTAATAATCGCACACCTAATGCTTGTAACATACCAGTACCCGCATCATTTGTAGCACTTCCACCAATGCCAATAATAAATTTTCTAAAACCTTGATCAAGTGCGGCTTTAATTAATTGTCCTGTGCCATAAGATGTAGCTAGTTCAGGATTTTTCTCATTTTCTTGTAACAGCATAATACCAGATGCTTGAGCCATCTCTATTACACAGGTTACTTGATCGCCCAGTACACCATATTGAGCCTGGATAGCTCTTCCCAATGGATCAAGCACAGTTGCTGAGCAATATCGACCATCTGTAGAGGTAATAAGTGATTGCAGTGTACCTTCACCACCATCTGCCACTGGTAGTATAATTGTTTCAATTGAATGATCCACATCTAAGATTCCTTTTTGCATTGCCTTTGCTACTTCGACTGCTGACAGAGTACCCTTGTAGGAATCTGGACTAATTATAACTTTCATGTTATACCTCCACTTATGTCCTCCATTGACATTTACGTAAATTTTCATATCCCTAAGTTAAGCGCTTACAATTATTATAATGACAATAAATTCAGAAAACATTATAATAGGTGTACAATTTATCTGTCATATAACAGGCTGTTTTTTATGCGAGGTGTATAAACATGTTGACAAAAAAGTTAGCAGAAGACATCGTCCATCAAACGATGTTGCGCTTGCGTCACAATATTAATGTTATCAGTCCAAGTGGAGTCATTTTAGCTTCCGGAGATAAAATGAGGGTGGAAAATATTCATGAAGGTGCATTATATGTAGCACAGACAAAAGAGACTTTAATTATAAATGAGGAAAATATAGCACTTTATCCAAACACAAAACCAGGCATCAATATGCCGATTATGTATCAAGATGAGGTTGTAGGTATTATAGGTATTACAGGAGATTCAGAGGATATGCTTGAAATTGCTAATCTCGTTCAACTCACAACAGAGATTATGGCCCATCAAGCGATTGTTGAATCTAAAAGTGAATGGCAACGAAAGAATAACGATTACATATTTGAAGCACTCGTTCATGGAAGTAAGCTAGACGGTGCCTTAAATGAACGGATTCAGAAATTACCATTTGCTCTATTGGGCCCTTTTCAGGTGATTTTAGTGAGCTTAAATGAAGCATCCTACGCAGAAAATACAATACCCTTCTTTTTTGAGGATCTATTTTACAAACAGCCTATTCTTGCTGGTCATAGCCAATTACAGGAATACTATATCCTACTAACAAATTATGGGGAGAAAAATTGCCGTCCTATTATAAAAGCACTGCGTAAGCAGAAGCAGAAACTTCCCTCCCTTCAAATTGGTGTAGGGCCTGTGGTACAGCATTTATCTCAGCTTCCCTATAGCTACCAAGGTGCCAGAACAGCTCTAAAATTTGCTGCCATCCATAATGAATTGACTTTTTTTGAAGATGTCGAGTTATTTTCCCTTTTTAAACCTCGTGAATCAGAGGAGGTACAAGCATTTCACTGTCGTATACTAAAAAATTTAGACACTAAACAATTGGAAACATTACAATCGTTTTTTGACTGTAATTTACAGCTAAAGCATTGTGCTCAGCAATTGAATATTCATCGACATACACTTACTTATCGTTTAAATAAAATAAGGGAATTAACAGGCTATGATCCGCAATACTTTGAGGATGCTGTTCTGCTAAAAATGGCCTGTACATTGCGAACACTACAAACAATGAAGGCAATCTGAACATAGCAGATTGCCTTTATCATTAAGCCTTATATAATTCATTTAAAAATTCAATTTTCTTCCCAATAGCCTCTTCAAAGGTCATGATATAGGCAGCAGGATCTTTCGGATTATGGAATTGTGTAATTCTCCCTGTTTCGGGATGAACAAATTTTGAGGATGCCCCACAGCCAATTCCTAAGATTGTCTGCACTTCTTCCATAATCACGATATTATAAATACTTTCTTCTCCCGCTTTACTATAGCCGACATTTTCTAAATTACCTAAAATATTTTTCTGACGATATAAATAGTATGGAACATAATCATTTTCTTTTGTCCAAATTTGTGCCATTTCCATCATTTCAGCTACCGTATCACGGTCGGCTACTTTGTATTTATCCTTATTACGTGTCATCTCTGACGCACGTTTAAAGGATAGCGTATGAACAGTTAAAGACTCTGGCTGCATCTTTGCCGATTCCTCTAATGAATGTTGGAATTCCTCAATCCCTTCATTGGGTAGCCCAATGATAAGATCCATATTGATATTGTTCATACCTGATTCTCTTGCAAGCCAAAACTTATCAATTGTTTCCTGGACTGTGTGATGACGACCAATTGCTTTTAATGTTTCATCAGTATAAGATTGTGGATTTACACTAATACGATCAATACCCCATTTTTTTAGTACTTCTAATTTTTCTGGTGTGATGGTATCAGGTCTTCCTGCTTCAACTGTCACCTCTCGAATTGTTTCAGGGTTAGGAAATGATTCATACATCGTTTGATATAAGGCATCCATTTCATCGGCCTCAATTGAAGTCGGTGTACCACCACCCCAATAAATGGAGGTGATTTTCATATTATTGTCCTTCAGCCATTTGCCCATTTCACGCAATTCAATATGCAAGCCATCTAAAAAAGTCGTAACACGTCCCTGCTTACGATTGCTACCAATCGCATAGGCTGGGAAAGTGCAATATGCACATTTGGTAGGGCAGAATGGAATACCAATATAAACACTGATTTCTTGTCCAATCGCATCAAGATCAGGAATGGTCACTAGTTGTCGGTCCACAATTTCCTTTAATAGTCCAACTTTCTCCTTTGATAAGCGGAAATCTCGAATTAATAGATCAGCAATTTCTTGCTCACTCTTACCTTCTTTTCTAAATTTATGATACAGCTTTGTCGGGCGTACACCCGTTAAAATCCCCCATTGTTGATGCACCCCAGTATGCTGTTCAAGAACATCTAAAAATACATGTGACAATGCACGTTTTATACGAATATTTAGCTCACGATCTGTTGCTGGGGATTCATATTGAATACGATACTCATTCGTGTATTGCTTACCATCTACAATCAAATTTGCTTTTGTAGAAACGGAAAAATCATCTCCAGTCTGATAGTCAAATGAAGCAGACATGTCTGCTCCCATTGGTTCAACTTTCAGCTTGGAATCCTCAAAAAATAAATTCGCAATATGATTTAATACGCGAATCCAATCTTCAGGATATTTTTGATCTATATGAATAATTTTCATTTCGTTTCGCTCTCTTCTTTTATATATTGCAAATTTAAGTTTAACAAATTTCTATGACTATAAGCAAAATAACAATTAGAATCTATAAAATAACAGAATATTCAGTTTAAATATAGACAAACTATTTTTTTGTCATTATAATTTTCAGAAAAGGTGGTGTCGAGAATGTTTATTTTAAAAAATGACAATTATAAACCTGTTTCGAGCTTTATTCCTCAAGTAGAAGTAGCATTCCACCATTTTGATTTAGAGCGCTGTGATGAAAAAACATTATATGTCACGGTAAAACTTAAATACGGCACACATAAAGTACTTTGTGATCTTATTTATATTATTGACCAACAAGAAATCTATGGCGCTATTTCAATTAACAAGCATTATGAAAAGACAAGGGTATTTATTCAACACCATTTTCAGCAATTTTTATTGTATTCAGATGAAATGGTATTAGCTAAAAACTTTATGAGTACAAAACCCTTTAAACAATGTCTCCAACAATTTGCGAAAAAATATCCAGCCTTTATTTCCTCAAAGAACCATTACACTCTAGCAATGGCTGAGTAACCACAAATAAAAATAGTATGCCAAGCATTGTTGGCATACTATTATCTTAATCATTTTAAATATTCATCCACAAATTCAACAGGTACATATGTCTTTGTTTCTTTTAAGGTCGGTGCGACTGTTAGTGTACGTAATGCCTTATTATAGCCAAATGTCTTTTCACCGCGAGTAATTGTGTAAGACATATTCCCTTTTGAAAGGATTGCCCCCTTGCCTGTAGAATCCACTTTGAAGCCAAGCTTTTCAGCGATCACACGTAATGGCACCATTTTTGTACCAGCTACTTCGTAAGAATCGGATGCAATAATATTATCAATTTCTTCAAGTATTGGATTCTTAGTAGTGGAGGAATCATCGTCCAGTACAATTACTTTAGATGGTGTTGTTTGAGCTGGAATACTTTTAGTAGAGGCTGTATAGAAAACAACTAGATGCTTCTCTGCTAAATCTTTAGCGTCTACCTTTACACCTTTTTCATTGAGTAGCACTGTTTCTTTCGCAATATTTAATTTTAAAATATCATACGTATTAGTTAAATCTTCCAAGAAATAATCCACTTCTACAAAACCAACCTCTTCTGTTTCAACGATGACAACCTCTGGATCGAATTGTGGTGGATAAATATATTTTTGCGGTTTGTTAGCAAATGTATAAGCTAATACTCTATCTCCCTTTTGAAGCTCCACTTTCTTCCCAGTATTGTCGAACACGAGCGTATCTTTAGTAATTTCTAATACATTTGTTTGCTCGCCTTCTTTTACTGTGTAATATGTAATATTTTCCCCAACACGAACATCTTCCACAGTACCACGAGTATCATTAAAAATGTGTACGGGATCAATTTGTATTTGTGGTACCTCTGCTTCTGTAGATTGCTGCTCATTTGCTGAAGCTACCGGTACAAGGGCACTTCCAAATAATAATGCAGACATAGCTGCAGGTGCTATTTTTTTCATGTTCATAAAATCTCTCCTTATTGTTTGGATTCATAGTAGTAGTAGTTTTAAAATGGGAAAAGTTTCAGTGCAAACAGAGGATTTTATGAGAAAGAGGTGGCAGTAGATACTGCCACCTCTTATTCCTAGTCTTTAACAATCTCACTCAAACCAGTAATATCGATGCCATTTAAAGCTTGAGTAGCAAGGCGGTCCGCTTCCGAATTATCCTTACGTGAAACAAGCTGGTATTCAGCTTGAATGTGAAGTTGCTCAAGCTTAGCATCAATTTTATCTGCCCAGCTTGCAAGTTCTTTTTCCAATGCTGGCCATTCCCCATTCAGCTGATTGATGACCACTTGTGAATCTCCTATAATACGCACAGGCAAATGGTGGACATTTAAAAGTTCAAGCTCTACTAAGGCTAAATAAAGCGCTGCATACTCTGCCTCGTTATTTGATTTCAATTCAGATGAAAAGGCATTTCTTCTCAATCGTAAAGGTTTACCATTTTGTTCATAATAAATAACGCAGCCTAGTCCTGCTTGTCTTGTCCCACAATCAAAACCTCCATCAAAATAGACCGTAATATTATGAGGCTCTGTATCAATTTCCTTTAAATATGCTTTTAGCTCTTTAAGTGACCAATTTGTATCTTGCCGATCAATATAATGTAGGGATTTTACCCTTCCCGTTCTTTCCATATCCTCTGCAAGTAAAAGTGCTTGAGCTGCAGGCATTTCAGCTGAACGTAAAACTGTTGTTGCTCCTTTTGGTGTTTTATAGGTCCATTCAATGATGACATGCATATTCATAACCTCCAATACTCTTTAACTGGTCCATAAAGCAAAAACGTGTACCGACCAATAGCGGATACACGTTTTCCTCTTACTTGTTATATGTGCAATTCCTAGAAAAATTATTCCTTTTTAAATTGCGATTATCACCTTTTATTGAATTCCTTCATATAAACCTTGGATAGGTTTTATTAAAATGCGATTTACTTCTTCGATTACTTTACTTACCTTCATTTCTGCCTCAAGCATCGTTGAAATTTTTTCATTTTGCTGTGCTAGCTGTGCCGCTTTTTGTGCATAGACAAGCTCATCTTCCAAAATATCCTCACCAGCTAATTGCTTTTTCTGTAATTCGATTTGGATTTTACGGAAGTTTTTAAAGACATTTAATGCCTCTTCATCATTTTTAACAACTTCAACAGCAGCTTTTAACGCTTCAAATTCTGGAATCTTACGGAAAGTTGCTTCTAGCGCATTAATGTCATTATAAATATTAATCATTCATACAATCTCCTTTTAAATAAAGTAAACAATCAAGCCTTGCACAATCCCAATCAATCCACCAAGCACTGCACCTAATACAGTAATCATTTTAAACTCACGTTTTGAAATACCTAATACAAGCTCCTCTAACTTCTCTACTGGGAATGAGTCAACCTGCTCTCGCACAACCTCTTGTAAGTTTAAACGTTTTAGTACATCCTCAAGTTTTTCCTCTGCCTTCACAAAAGCCTTTTCTATAACTTGTGGAATCACGGTATACTTCGCCCAGTCATTTCCTTCTGGCCAATAATAAGAAATCGGTTGATTTAAACGTTCAGAGATTGCTAATTGTTCTTTCACGTACACTTGTAATTTCGATAAAATGGGGTCAAATTGAACATCTTGCAAAAAGTCCATAGCTGGTCGATCTTTGAGTTTTTCCCATTCCTGTGAAAATATTTTTGTTAGTAATGTTGTTGTTCCTGGTGCTTGTAAAAACTTCACAAGTTCACGTTGAACTTTCCCAACTAATGAAGAGGAATCACCTAAGAACATATTGATCATGCCGCCTAGAGACCCTTTTGATGATAAAAAGTCATCAATCATTGCCTTAATCGTCATTTCACCTTCTGGTGATAAAAAATAATCCTCGCCTTTTTCTAAAATATGCTGAACTGCTACTGGAATTTTAGCATCAATTGTATTTTGGATATCGTCTGATAGCAGCGTACGAATTGATTTTGTTGATAGTGTATTCTTTACCGACGAAAATTGTCCCTCAACAATTGCTTCAACCTTCTGTTCAATGGTAGTAGGTAAATGCGAAAACCCAGCTAAGTTTAGCCAATCCTGAATTGTTTTGTCGTTTGTAAAGATTGTTTCTTCAACTTTTGTTTGCACAAAGTGTTCTACTTTGTCTTGAATATCCTTAGAGAAAAACTTTTTTCTAAATGTTTCAGGCGTTAGTAAATAATTTACTACAGTAAGGCCCAGCTGTTTCGCTAATTCATCACGGCGTTTGGGTATAAGGCCTGGTGTAAACGGTACACGCCAATTTTTAATATATATCGCTTTATATGGACGAAAAAGCATTTTAATGGCTAAGTGATTTGTAACGCCCCCAATTGCAGCCCCAATGATAGCCATAAAAAGTAATGCCACTATAAAATTATCCATTAGTATCCTCTCATTTCAATTGTATTCAAGATTGGCGTATTTTGTCGCCTTCTGCATTCATTATAGCAGAGCAATGATTTTCAACGAAAGAAATACCCCTTTAGAATTTCAATTTCATCCTACTTACTTCTATGAAAAGTGAATAGTTGCAAAAATACCGTTATACTTGAATAATATGACTACATACTATGAGAAGTGAGGTTTGATGATGATTCAACATTTCAGTTTTAAACCACTATTTGAAAACACGCAACTACCTGGGTGGGCTATTTCATTTTTTTATCAACGAGAACGATACCAAGCGGAGTATTTAAAGGACGGTACGATTGAGTGGATAGGAGCCATTCCATCAGACGAGGAGGTTGTTAAAAAAATGATACATGAGCTTATGCTGTTTCATGTATATGATTAAGTTGGATAGTCAATTTTTCGTTGTGATCCCGTATAAAAATACCTATATTTACTATTAATAACACGTCATTTAAGCTAATTATGTTGAATCCTGTTGAAATTTGTATATTTTTCTTATACATTTATGATATCAGCTTAATAGTAAATGTTTTTTATGCAGGGGGCCATTTCAATGAGTAAAGTCACACTTTCGGATGACTTAAATAGCTATAATTCAAAAGCATTAATTCGTGTAAAAGTAAAAGAATTTTTTTCAGAATTTTCCGCCAAAATATTCGAATTAGCGGATGAGGCGGGTGCTGTTAATAGTAAGAAGTTCGAGGAACTTTCTGGCTATAAAAGCGACTTTTACAATGAGTATTGCAGTCAACTAAAGGGCTTTTTTGATTCTTCTACTAGCTCTTTCGGCAAGAAATCGATTAAAACGTTCTATTTAACGTATAATAATAAGAACTATGTTTTAACACAACAAGGCATAACGGAAAAAGCACCTGTATCTATCGCACCGTTTACAGGTGAAATACCTTTAAAGGAAACGGTTCATGATGTTGAAAAAGCGTGTTTAAAATTACGCTTCCAGCAAGAATAAATAGGGCAAACAATTTAGAAAGGGGGAGTCTCAAATGATGATTGAGACTCCCCCTTTACTATAAAAAATAATTCATTTAAAAAAATCCGCAAGCTAAAGCACTCTTGAGATTTTTGACGTGTCGTATTATATGAGATGCAAAATGCTTCTTTCCCTAAACAAACTATCTTTGATCTTTCTAAAGTTAGCATATAGCCATGGTAATTACAATCTTTTGGTATTTGAATCTAGTTACATTTTTTCAAAAGATCCATGAAAAACAAGTGAAAAAGTTGTTGTCAATATTTGTGTTTTTCTTTTAAATAATTTATGATTGAAACATCCAACAATTTTTTAAATCATAGGAGGTGTACACTTTGTTTACTTCCCTCATTCGGGCGGGAACAAAGGAATTATTTGGACGGAGACATATTGGAGATAACCATTAGGTTGGCGGCATTCGCCCTACTAATTATAATGACTGGATTTTTCGTTGCAACTGAATTTGCAATCGTAAAAGTGAGATCTACCCGCATTGATCAATTGCTCGCGGAAGGGCATAAAAAAGCGAAAAATGCAAAACGTGTTGTTTCAGATTTAGATGAGTACTTATCTGCATGCCAGCTAGGTATTACCATCACTGCACTTGGTTTAGGTTGGTTAGGTGAACCTACATTTGAAATCATTTTGCACCCAGTGTTTGAATTTCTAAATTTGAATGGTAGTATTACATCTATCCTTTCATTCATACTTGCATTCTCAATCGTTACGTTTATGCATGTTGTTATTGGGGAATTGGCGCCAAAAACATTAGCCATCCAAAAAGCAGAATTTGTCACATTAAACTTTTCTGGCCCATTAATTATCTTCCACAATATTACGTATCCCATCATTAAGCTATTAAATGGCTCTGCCCGTGGTTTAACAGGTCTTTTTGGCTTAAAGATGATGTCAGAATCAGAAGTGGCTCATACAGAGGAAGAGCTGCGTATGATTTTATCGGATAGTTTAAAAGGTGGAGAAATTAATAACTCAGAATATGAATATGTTAACAGTATTTTCGAGTTCTCTGATCGTCTTGCAAAAGAAATTATGGTTCCTCGAACTGAAATTGTCGGCATAGAAAAAGAGCTAACAATTAAAGAAGTGTTTGATTTAATGGGTGTTGAGCAATATACTCGTTATCCAATTCTGGATGGAGATAAAGATCATATTATTGGCTTAGTTAACATGAAGCATTTATTAACCGCTTACATTAAAGATCCTAAAAATGGTGATAAGCCTGTCATTGATTATATGCAGCCTATTATTCGAGTGATGGAAACAACGCAAATTAACGATCTATTACTAAAAATTCAACGTGAACGTATTCATATGGCCATTTTAATGGATGAATATGGCGGAACATCTGGTTTAGTGACGATTGAAGATATTATTGAGGAAATTGTCGGCGATATTCAAGATGAATTTGATGAAGACGAAATCCCGGAAGTACAAGAAATTGCAGAAAATCATTTTATTTTAGATGCTAAGATGCTTCTTGAAAATGTAAATGATATGCTTGGTACTGACATAGAAGATGATGATATTGATACTATCGGTGGTTGGTTCATGACGAAGCGTTTTGATGCGGTCGAAGGTGACAGTATTCAAGAGCAAGGTTTTGAATTTATCGCAAAAGAATTAGATGGTCACCATATTTTATACTTAGAAGTTCTGAAATTACCTAACAGTGATTTATCAAATGAATATGACGCGGTCATTGACTAAAATTGATTTGAATTGCCATACTTGTCGTGGTACTATTAGAAGCACGCTTGTATAATCCAGGCTATAAATATGGTCTTTTCTTCACACCTTATATAGGTGGGAGCAACGACCGTAATAAATAGATGAAAACGACTCCCTTTTTAAAAGGGGGTCGTTTTCTAATGTCCGAAAGTTTTGCGAGGAGGAAACAAAATGGAGCTCTATACAAATTTACGTCAAGGGGAAAAAGGTGCATGGCTATCCATTGGTACATATCTAATCCTAAGCTCTGCTAAGCTTACAATAGGCTACATTGGTACATCTGAGGCCTTAAAAGCAGATGGTTTAAATAACACAACTGATATCATTGCTTCCATCGCAGTACTGATTGGTTTACGCATTGCCCAAAGACCACCTGATTCCAACCATCAATACGGGCATTTACGAGCTGAGACTGTTGCCTCTTTAGTCGCATCGTTCATTATGCTTGTTGTGGGTCTCCAAGTATTAGTTAGTTCCTTAAAAAGCTTATGGGAGCCCACTGGTACGACACCCTCACTGTTAACTGCCTATGTAGCAATGGGTAGTGCAGTTGTCATGTATGTGGTTTACCGCTATAATTTGGCACTATCTAAAAAAATTAAAAGCGCCGCTGTTAAAGCAGCTGCCTTTGACAATCGTTCTGATGCACTTGTCAGCATCGGGACAGCCATTGGTATTTTTGGAGCCATTTTCGGCTTTCCAATCATTGATTCACTGACAGCTCTCATTGTTGCCTTTTTAATTATTAAAACAGCAGTAGAAATTTTTTGGGAAGCTGTTCAAAGTCTTACAGATGCATTTGATATTGATGAAGTTGAAACGTTATCGGTCTTAATCCGTAACGTGGACGGGGTAATGGAACTTTTAGACTTTAAAGGACGTGCCCATGGCAATATGTACTTCATCGACGTAACTGTCACAGTAGATCCTTATTTAAATGTCTTTGAAAGTCATCGCATAACCGAAGAAATCGAACATACCATTATGCGTGAAAATCGCTTTTGTCAAGTTCTTGTGCATATTGAGCCACATATCATTCCTCCACAAAACAAAGATAAGTCTCCTACCAATTGATTGGGTAGGAGACTTTTTTTATTTAATAGCTATATAAATATCCACTTGTGAATCATGTGGATTAGCGCATCGTTCATCATACAGTTCAAAGTCGCCTGTATATGTTCGTTCAACTTTAGAATTTGCAAACCATGCCCAAATCTCTTGCCAAGTTTGAATGACAACTTCAGGCATCACGCCTTTATCAGATGTAAAAACTAGATACTTAGCTGCTGGAATCATTTTTACTACTAAATCGGTTTGAATGTCATCATTATTTACTTCTACTCCGAGTGTAAGAGTATAATTACCATTCACATCCGTCTCATAGTCTGAATACAAACCATAGACATGACCATTTTTTTGCTCGGCTATTTGGTCCGTAATATTTTGCTGATAAAAGTGATCCCATAATTGCGGAATTTTAGCTTGCTCTGTTATTTCATTGGCATTACTTGTTTGAGTTGAAATACCTACGATTTTAAATGCGTTTAATTCAACTATTTTTGGTTCCCGCCACTCACTTTTTCTCCATCGTTTTAAATTTGGCAAAAAGGAAGTCAGCATATTACGTGCCTCATTTTCTGGCATACCATCTTGCATAAGATGCGGTACACAAATTTCAATCATTTCGTCTACTGTTAACTGGGGTTGTTTAAACTCGCCTCCCTCGTAACAATATGTACAATAATCCTGACTTTTTTCCCCTTCTTTTTCAGTACCCAATAATGCCTCTTCTACTAAAGGCATACCACAGCTTTGACAATATCTTTGCATCGTCATTCCACCTTTCGCTTTATTTGTACTTACTATAGCAAAGGAAACCTGACAACTGTCTGTCATCAATTATCTAGATTTTTATATAATTGAACAATTTCTAAAGCTTGTTTTTGAATGATATCTCTTATATAAAGTGGTGCCATAATTTTAATGCGGTGCCCAAAGCTTAACAAGAATCCATAAAGCCATTCATCTTCGGGTATAGATATATGAATCATAGATTGTTCATGGTCTATATGTTCTGCACCAAAGGATTCCTCCACCAATGTTGTAATGTCTTTATCAAAAGAAATGACCAAATCGACTACGTTTTGCGGTCGATGCCATTCTTTACCCCAAGGGAGTTCACTTAAATTCACTTCCTTACGCTCGAAGGTAGAATCAGCTTGAAACAAATGTTTCATTCTCGCAAGCTTAAATAAACGAAAGTCCTTTCTTAATGTACAATAGCCATACAAATACCACATCTTCCCTTTTTGAACAATTGTATGTGGTTCGACTATTCGTCTTGTCTGCTCACCATAAGTAGTAGAATAATGAAAGCTTATACAACGATTATTCTCTATAGCTGTCTTAAGCATCGTAATATGCTCTTTAAAGAGAGCATTTGGTCCCCATGGACTAAGATCAACAAATAGATGGTCCATTGATTGTTTTACATGATCATCAGCAATACTCGTTATTTTCTCGAGCACTGCTTCAGCGTGGGAATCTTCATAGGTAGTCAAAGCACTTTTAATCGCAATAGAAAGCGACGTGAGCTCATCCTTCGTCAAAACTTGCTTATCAACGCGATAACCATCGATTAAACTAATGCCACCGTTTACGCCTTGCTGACTAATAACAGGTACACCAGCACAGCTCAATGTTTCAATATCTCGATAAATGGTACGAATCGAAACATTAAATAACTCTGCTAATTCCTGTGCCTTAACCTTTTTACGGTTGATTAATATCATCGTCATGGTTAGAAGTCTCTCTAATTTCATGGTAAAATCTCCTTTCTTGCCATCCCATTATTCCTATATATACTGCTATTTTAATTAATAACCTATCTTTTTAAGTATTTTTTAAGTACTTTTTGAGTATTTTTTAAGACAAATGTACTATAATAACGCCTAATTATTGTTACAACAATTATACTATTTTAACAATAAAAGAAAAAACAAGGATTATGCCCATATACAACTTTCATTAACAATACTATGTTGTTTCATTTTTGTATAAGAATAGTTTGATTTTAACGCCTAAGCAATTATTTCAATTCTCTTAACACAACATAAAAAACTTTTATCTTCTATATAATGAACGGCGAAATTTTCTTTGAATGGATTTGACGCGATATGACAAACACATCGGGATTCATTGACTCTCACCCGTGAAAGAACTACAACATAAATTGCTTTTTTCTGGCATCAAATTTTTAATATTGAGTGATTTTCACTTTTCTTGCCCTTCACTATATATAGGAAGCCTTTTCACCCAAAATGAACTAGAGTTTAATGTTTTTAATTTAATTGTATAAAGGAGAGTTTGATGTGATTCGAGCCGTTTTAATAGACAATGAACCGTTAGCTTTACATTATTTTCAAAATAAACTACATGCCTTTCAACAAATTCAGGTGATTCAAACCTTTACAAGCGTAGAAGTATTTCTGAATGAACTACCAACTATGGAATTTGAGGCTATCTTTTTAGAAGTAAAACTTCAAGAATTATCAGGACTTGAAGTTGCTGATATTATCAAAACGGAACGTCCACAAGTCAGTGTAATTTTCATTACCTCCTATCATGAATTTGCATTACAAGCCTATGAAATTGGCAGTCTCGACTATGTATTAAAGCCTATCAGTCATGCACGTTTAGAAAAAACTGTAGCCCGTATTGAGCATGAATTTTCAATTCAGCAAATGCTTCAACAAGCTACACAAACTGTATTAAATGTACAATGCTTCGATCAATTTGCCGTCTATAGTAACAATAGTTTAGTGGCATTTAAAACAGAAAAGACAAAAGAATTGTTTGCTTATTTTATTTTGCATCCAAATATACCGATTCATCGAGATTATTTAATTGAAATTCTATGGCCAGATTTAGATTATGTACGGGCCAAATCAAATCTTCATACAGCTCTATCTTATTTAAGGAAAACGCTAAATACAATTGGCTACGAAAACTGTATTGTCTTTTCAAATAAATACTATATCTTTGAAAAGCCAAATATCGTATGTGATTTATACGATTTTCAAAAACTTCATGAAGATTTTTCAAGACTTGAATTTCCCTCTATTTCTTTGATCAATCAATGTCTTTCTATTTATAAGAATGGCTTATTTGTTTTTGATGATTATGAATGGTCAACTGCCTATAAAGATAAATTAATGAAATCATACATAGAGCTATTAGAAAAAGGGTTTCAAACAACGGTCTTTTCAGATACTGAAAGAGCTATGGAATTTTTACATGCATTAATAGAGTATGATCCCTATAATGAACAAAAACTTGAGCACTATTTATATACGTTAATACAGGCAGGGCTTCATGAACAGGCACTCAAAATTTTTCAAACATATACACAAAAACTAGAGGAAGATTTAGCACTAACGCCAAGTTCTACATTATTAGAGATATCTAAAAAATTATTTGTTCAACATAAATAATGTAAAAAACGGCGAGTGCTTCTATGTGAGTAGAAGCTCGCCGTTTATTTACATCCCACTACCTTCAGTTAGCCCGTGCTTAACAGCATACAGCGCTGCCTGTGTACGGTCTTGTACTTGAAGTTTTGTAAAAATATTCGAAATATGGGTTTTCACTGTTTTTTCTGTGACAAAGAGTGAGGATGCAATTTCCCGATTACTCTTTCCTTTTGTAAGCTCTGCTAGCACATCCTGCTCACGAGGTGTCAGCGGATTTAATAAATGGGGTGCATTCTGAGACTCCTGACGATCCATTTCAAGCGTTGTCGTTGCTTCAGGATGTAGAGTGTTTTCACCACGCATAATACGACGAATGGATAAAACCAATTCATCTGGCTCAATATCTTTTAACTGATAGCCTGCCGCTCCTGCCTCCATTGCTGGAACCACATGATCCCGATCAGAAAAGCTAGTAAGCATTAAAATTTCTATTTGTGGAAACTTCGCTTTGATGCGTTTAGTCGCCTGAATGCCATCCATTTCAGGCATGACTAAATCCATTAAGATAATATCTGGTTGAATGCTTTCTGCCAATGCAACAGCTTCGTGCCCGTTTTTTGCCTCTCCAACAACCTCAATATCCTTTTGTGTCTTTAAAAAAAACAGTAGTCCTCTACGTACTACGTGATGATCGTCTGCAATTAATACACGTATCATGTCCTCTCCCCCTTAATATGGCAAGCGGATTAGCAGCTCCGTACCTTTGCCAATTTCACTTACCCAGTCGGCAGTTCCACCCACTGATTTTGCACGATCCTTGATAGATTGTAAGCCCATCGAAAGCAACTTTGTATTATTGTCAATGACAAAGCCTCGCCCCTCATCACGAATAACCAACAAAATATCTGTTGATGTAACAGTAATATACAATGCTGCCTCTAATACACCTGCATGGCGACGTACATTATTTAACGCCTCTTGGGCTACGCGAAATAATGTTTCTTCAATACGTGAGGGAAATTGCAATACGCCTGAAACTGTAACATGTAGTTTTAAGCCAAGCATTTCAGCGTATACTTTCATGGCCTCAAGTAAACCATTTTCTAATCCTTTAGGTCGCAATTGCCAAATTAACGCACGCATCTCTGTAAGTGCGTCTTGTGTTAAATGCTGAATTTCTTTAAATGTTTCTTTCACTTCGTAATCATCCGTCATTTCAATGCCAGCCCTAGCTGTTAACGTAACCGAGAAGAGTAGTTGATTGACTGAATCGTGTAAATCACGGGCTAGGCGATTACGTTCCTTCACAAGTGCCATTTCCTGCTCCTGCTTTGTCAGTAAAATTCGCTTAATAGCTGAACCCATCTGAAAGGCAACTGATTCTAATAAAGCAAGCTCCTCCTCTGAAAAGCGCACTGTATCCTTAGATGCGACATTTAATACGCCAAAACGTTCTTGTCCAGATTGAAGGGGTACTGTCGCATGATGCGTGATGCCTTCATGATCCCCAACATTTGCGGCTATGGCACTTTCAATACGCTGACACTCGATAATATTAGAGGCTTTTTTTAGCTCTTCATTACGATAACGCGATACACACCAACAACCGCCCTTTTTTAAATAATGGCAATTGTTATATTCCAATGCCTCTGGTAGATTTTCATGGACAACAAGTTCTGAACGCCCCTTTGCATCAATAAAAAAAATCCAACCTGTTTCAAAATTGGTGCCATTTAAAAACTTGATGAGCGCACCTTTTAGCATTGTGACAATTTCAGTTTCTTCATTTAATAGTTCAGCAATTTCTTTTAAAATACTGATATTGGAATGCTCATTCTCCCTCACGAAAACACACCTCTTCTTTAGCATTACTATTGTTAATGATACCATTAAGCTATTGAAAGCGTCTGCTTCCACCGTTCATACTTTAGACTGAAATTCATCATATACCTTATTTTGTGTAAGTTGATTTACATATAAAACTAGAACCACTATAATCGAACAAGGACATGGTTTATGAAGGGAAGATTGAATATGTCTAAAAAAGAAGAAAATGGCTTATTATTTATTTGGATTGTTTCTGCTATAGCAACGTTAGGTTCATTATATTTTTCTGAGATTCGTCATTATGAACCTTGTAAATTATGTTGGATTCAACGTATTTTTATGTACCCAATTGTTATTATGACGACAGTAGCATTTATACAAAAAAATGCGCGTATTGCTGTCACAACAGCTGTATTTTCTGTGATTGGCGGCTGTATTTCACTTTATCATTACGGAATTCAAAAGCTTAGCTTTTTAGCTGAAAATGCTCCCTCCTGTGGCGCAGTTTCTTGTACAGGACAATATATTAATTGGTTAGGCTTTATTACTATTCCGTTTTTAGCATTAACTGCATTTATTTTAATCGCAGGGGCAAGCTTTTATTTAATAAAAGCTTCTAAAGCTGCAAAATAATCGGAAGACCGTGTTCTACCTTTGGAATACGGTTTTTTCTACGGAGGAAGATCTATGTTTCATTATGAAATTGCTGAAGATAACTTAAGTGTGGAAGAATTGCTACGTAATCAGTGGCGACTTGGTAAAAAACTCGTTCATGAATTGCGTATGGCCAAAGCCATCACATTGGCAAATGATGAGCTGATTCAATGGAATACACCTTTACAAACTGGAACAATAATCAAATTTACGTTTCCTGTTCCAACTTCTAGCTACAAACCAACACCTGTATGTGCTATTGATGTAGTCTATGAGGATGACCATTGTTTAATCGTATCAAAGCCAAAAGGTATGGCAACACATCCTAATGATGCTCGTGATACACATACATGTATGAACCATGTTATGGCACATATCAAAGAACAAGGTGGCATTTATGCTGAACATGTTCATCGTCTTGATAAAGGGACACAGGGCCTATTACTGGTAGCAAAGCACCCTTTAGCAAAGTCCATTTTCGATCGAATGATTGAAGAAAAAACCATTATTCGTACGTATGCAGCAGAGGTGCAAGGTAATTTACGAACGTCTTCGGGAACGATTGCTGAACCAATTGGCAAAGACCGACACCATGCCACAAGACGTGTTGTGTCCAAAACTGGACAGCATGCTGTAACACACTATGAAGTGGTGGCACGTTACAAAAATTCCTGTGTCGTTCATCTCATACTTGAGACTGGGCGAACACATCAGATTCGTGTGCATTTAGCCTATATCGGCCATCCAATTATTGGAGATACAATGTATGGTGCACGAGAAACAGCAAATGATGACTACGAACTGCATGCCATTCAATTAGAATTTGACCATCCTTTTTTAAATCAACGTATTATTGTCAAGGACGAGCAATAAGAAAAATCCCGCCTCTATTGGAGTGCGGGATTTACTCTTTTTTAAAAATCAAATTTAAAATGATCAGGATCTTGTCCAAATCGTTGGTTACGATTTAATGTTGCCATTTTCTCCATTTGATCTTGGGTTAATTCAAAATCAAAAATCTGTGCGTTTTCCTCAATTCGGCTCAGTGTTACGGATTTGGGAATAACGAGTGTATCATTTTGTAAATGCCAACGCAGTACCACCTGAGCAGGGGTTTTATCGATTTCTTTCCCAATCTCAATAATGGTAGGATCAGCAAGTACACCACCACGTCCTAGTGGAGACCATGCAGTAACAGCAATTTGATGCTCACTACAAAATGCGCTTAATGGCTTCTGTTGTAAATATGGGTGTACCTCCACTTGATTAACCATTGGTGCAGTATTTGCCTTAGCCAATATTCTTTCTAAATGATGCTCATGATGATTCGATACACCTGTTGCGCGAATTAATTTTTCATCGTAAAGGCGCTCAATAGCTCGATATGTTTCTTCAAATGTTTCAGGGACAGCCCAATGTGTTAAATATAAATCTAGGTAATCCATATTTAAATTCTTTAGCGAAACCTCAAAAGCACGTAATGTTGCATCATATCCTTGGTCATTATTCCATACTTTTGTTGTAACAAAAATATCTTCACGACGAATGCCTGAATGACGAATAGCTTCTCCTACCTCTACCTCATTCCCATATAAGGATGCTGTGTCAATAGCTCGATAACCGTATTGAAGTGCTTTATCAATAGCCTGTAATGTTTCCTCACGTTCTGTCATTTTGTAAACACCTAAGCCAAAACGAGGCATTTCTACACCATTTGATAATGTTTTCGTTGATTGTAAATTCAAAAAGCACAACCCCTTTCTTATCCTAGTTCCATTATACAAAAAATTGGATTTAAGAAAAATAAAGCGGCTGGTTTATAAACTACTTTTTCTTCTGTTCAACATCTTCCAATTGAATTGGATCAGCGATTCGCTCATCCTCCGCAAGCTCTAGACCATCACGTAAATGCTCCATCTGCTTGCCCAAATCTTTTAATTCTTTCATATCTCTCACCATTGTCCCGTTTTCAATATTTGGCACCTTTTTTTCCATACTGATCACCTCACTTTTAGTTTTCCCGATATCAAGCTGTTTGAACCATTTCTGACATATTTTATTCTGCTATGTCGTTTCATTTTTAAAGTAGATAGGCTATACTAAAAAGAGATTTCTTTATAACATGAGGAGGGTTACTTCCATGAAATTATTATTAATCATTGGTGTAACAGTTGCTTTCTTAACAGCTATTTTCACTGCTGGATACGAAGGCGACTACAAAGCTGACAAATAATAGTTCAAGAAAATCACTAAGCTTTTAGAAAAGCTTAGTGATTTTCTTTTTTTGTGGAACAATAGAAATACTTGACTTTCCTTTATTTTTAAAATAAACTAACTTACATAAAGTAACTTAATGAAGAAAGATAACTATTTGGAGGTATTCTATATGCATTTTCATGAAAAACCTAACACATATGTAACGAATGTTGAAATAAAAGTGAGTGATTTACACCGCTCTTTAACCTTTTATCAAGAAATTATTGGCTTTAAAGTGTTACAACAAGATTCACATAAAGCTACGTTAACTGCCGATGGTGAAACAGCTCTATTAACTATAGTTCAGCCTAAAACCGTGGAAGATAAGCTTAGCATGACGACAGGACTTTATCACTTCGCCCTATTATTACCCAGTCGACGTGACTTAGCTAATGTCATTTCTCATTTTCGCGAAAAAAGTGTTTATCTTGGGGCTTCTGATCATGCTGTAAGTGAAGCACTCTATTTAAATGATCCTGATCATAATGGAATCGAGATTTATTCAGATCGTCCTGAAAGTGAATGGGCATGGCATAACAATCAGGTGCATATGGTGACAGAACCACTCAATATTCGTTCTATTTTAGAAGAGGGCGATGGAAACTGGCTTGGTCTGCCTGCTGGCACAGTAATGGGTCATATTCATTTATCGGTCTCCAACTTGGCTGAAGCTGAGCAATTTTATACAAAGGGATTAGGTTATGATATTGTCACACGCTATGGGTCCCAAGCATTATTTATTTCTACAGGCCGTTACCATCATCATATCGGTTTAAATACTTGGCACTCAGAGAATGCACCAAAGCTTGGAGAAAATCAAGTTGGCTTAAAAACGTTCTCATTACGTTTAGATAACGAAGAACAAGCGGCAACTATGATAGATAATCTTCGTGGTATAGGTGCACCTGTTACAGAAATCGTCGGAGGGTTCCAAACAGAGGATCCTGCGGGAAATGTTATATTATTAAAGTTATAGAATGAAAAAAGCAGTTCTCACAAGCGGAGAACTGCTTTTTAATGTAAACCTGGATATCCTTGTTGACGTAATGCCTCATAGATAACAATCGCAGCCGTATTGGACAAATTAAGTGATCGCACATGATCACTTTGTGGAATACGTAAGCACATATCTCGGCGTTCATAAGCAAAGTCCTTCGGCAAACCTGTAGTTTCTTTTCCGAACATAAAATAAATATCTCGGTCTTGATTACTAAAATCATTTTTCGTAAACGGCTCATCACTGTATGTTTCGATTAAATAAACATCTCCGTTTTTAGAGTACTCTATAAAATCCTCAAGTGAATCATGATAGACAATATTTACACTATGCCAATAATCTAAGCCCGCTCGTTTCAGCATTTTATCATCCGTAGAAAAACCTAGCGGACGAATTAAATGGAGCGATGTATTAGTACCCGCACAGGTACGTGCAATATTCCCCGTATTGGCTGGTATTTCTGGTTGATATAAAACGATATGCAATGGCATAACGACACACTTCCTTATTAAATATTTCTTTAAGTTAGCTCTTTTTAGAGTTTAACGAAGTCTGACTCTTTTGGAGCCGTTGTTCTCCCGGTTTGATCGAGTTTCTCTTATTTTGGAGCGATGCTTCTTTTTTTAGAAGCGGCTCTTCTCTCATGTTGAGCGGATCCCTCTTCTTTTAGAGCGGCTCTTCTCTCGGGGTGAGCGGATCTCTCTTCTTTTAGAGCGGATTTCTCTTCTATTGGAGCGACTCTTCTCTCAGATTGAGCGGCTTCATCTTCTTTTAGAGCGGCTTCTCTCACGGTTTGAGCGGGCTTCCCTTATTTTGGAGCGGCTCTTCCCCCAGTTTGAGCGGCTCTCTCTTCTTTTAGAGCAGTTCTTCTCTCGGTTTGAGCGGATTCCTCTTCTTTTGGAGCGACTCTTCTCCCAATCGTAGGGACTCCAATCAATTGATTTCATTCCTACATTGAACTGTAGTTAACCAATTGTCCCAAGATCCAATCTTACTTAAAAAACTGCAACCCTTTATAAATTTCACTTAGCACTTCTTCATCCTGCTCGGTAGCTTCTGCTTCATGTAAGGCAGTTTGAGCTGTATCCCCGCCAATCTTACCCAAAGCCCATGCGGCTGTGCCTCGAATGACAGGACGGTCATCTTTATGAAGTAGAGCAATCAAATCTGGTATGGCTGCTTCCTCTTTAAAATGAGCAAGTGCCAAGATGGCATTACGTTGGATAGGTTTTTTTCCACGCCATGAGCCGGAGACGTGACCATACTTCGCCTTAAATTCTCGATTGGAAATCGTTAAAAGCGGTGTCAATAATGGTTTGGCTAGCTCTGGATCTGGTATAAATTCTTCATGTATCCAGTTAATTTTCCCTTTATTTTTAGGACATACTGTCTGGCATGTATCACATCCATAGAGTCGATTACCGATATGACTACGAAACTCATCTGGTAATGTTCCCTTCGTTTGAGTCAGAAAAGCAATACAGCGCTGTGCATCCAATTGTCCACCTTGAATTAAGGCTCCCGTTGGACAAACATCCAAGCACAGTCGACAATCTCCGCATTCATCCTCCATTGGCTTATCTGGCGCAAATGGAATATTTGTAATGAGCTCTCCTAAATACACATAGGAACCAAATTCAGGCGTTATAATCGAGCAATTTTTCCCGCTCCACCCAATGCCTGCACGCTCAGCTACAGCCCGATCTACAAGGGCTCCTGTATCAACCATTGATTCAATACGTACACCTTTGACATGTTCCTCAAGCCAAGCGGATAATAGCTTTAAACGCTCACGTAATGCTGTATGATAATCGACACCCCATGAAGCACGGCAGAAAATTCCACGTCGCGCACCCCTTTTACCAATTGGTGCATTTTGCATACGTGAAGGGTAAGCGACAGCTATTGCTACAATACTCTCTGCTTCATCTAATAATCGAAGGGGTTCTGTACGTTTTTGAATATCACTTTCTTCAAATCCAGACTGATAGCCAAGCTCCTGCTGGCGACGCAATCTGTTTTTTAATTCTGTAAAGGGAGCTGCTGTTGTAAAACCTATTTTATCAACACCAATGGACATCGCATATGCCACAAAATCACGTTGTAGGTCGTGTATGTTCATTTTATTTCCAACTCCTTACATGGTACAATATTAGAAATAGATAAAGTAGGTGATGTTCATTGGAAATTTCCATTAACCCAACTCTATTAACACAACATCCCGAGCTAAAATTCGGCATTATTCATTATACCAAAATTGTTGTAGCGGAATCCCCTCAAATGATTAAAGGGCGTATGCAATTGTATCAGGAAAATCTCTTTCTTGAAATGCAGGAACTTCCTGTAGCACAGCGTGAGGGTATTGCAGAATGGAGACAAGTTTGGAAAAAGCTTGGTGCTGATCCAAACCGTTATCGTCACTCAGCAGAAAGCCTTATGCGTCGAATTAGTAAGCAAAACTATTTAACGCCAATTCATTCAGGTGTTGATTTAAATAATTTCTTTTCACTCCAATATGAAATGCCAATTGGTCTATATGATGTTGCTCAAATCAAAGGGTTTGTAGCAATTGATCTTGGTCATGACGAGATTGGTTATGAAGGTTTGAATGGGCGCTTTAACACATTAGAAAATATTCTGTACAGTCGTGATGAGGTAGGAGCATTTGGCTCACCTTTTGTTGATTCTAAACGCACGGCTGTCACAGAGGAAACAACTGATGCTTTACATATTTTTTATTTCCGCCCTTCCTTAACAAATGACGCAGCGAACGAACTGCTTGCGTCAGCTGGGAAAATGTTCAATCAAATTCATGGTGGACAGTTTCAAATCGCAATTATATCAAATGATGTACCATCTATAACACTATAAAAAGGACGTGTTTTCGTGATTAATCTTGCAGAAGCTGTTAAACTAAAAAGTATTTTAGGAAAGAAAACTCAAGAGCTAGTAAACGAACTACATCGCAGTGCCTTTGTAACAGTTGAAAAGGGGCAAGCTCCTAAAACAAGTAATCGAGCACTCCCCCTTATTGAAGCTGACTTAGCCCAAGTTCGCCTAGATACTCGTACATTAGACCGCCTAGTTTACGAAGCAAACATCCAAAACACAGTAGACTTTAAAGGGCAAAAGCTAGCACTAGTAGAAGCCATCGAACTAGCAACACAACTTCGTGCCGAGGCTGATTTGTGTAAAGATTTCAGTATGCGAGAAAAAGAGAGTGTAAGATTTGGCTATGGCGAAAATACAATGTTATATGAAATCGCTTTGTATGAGCCAGATGAATATCGAGAACGAGCTACAAAGCTTGAAAAAGATGCACATAAACTATCTAATCTTATCAATTCAAAAAATTACAGTATTCAAATTAACTTTGACGATTCCCGTTATTTCTAGACTCGGGACGGTGAGACTCCAACCCGAGTTGGATGTGCTGTTTTCAAATCTAGCTTTTCAGCTAATTAGTTAAAAACCAATAACAAGTTACCTGTTACTGTATGACCGATGACTAATGACCAACTATAAGCAATGGCCATACTCAAAACAACTTGATTCCATTTGAAAACGCCATCCAAGGCTCTCCTACATTTATGTATGGAGAGCTTTTTTAGTAGTTCAAAGGGATAATTTGGATGACTAGTTGGCCCCTTTCAAGGACAAAATGGAAGTATCTATAGGAAAGGGGTCATACTATGACACAGCAAAATGATGCAACACATGAGCAAGATATGACATTGACCAACAGACAGGGACATCCAATTACCAACAATCAAAATTTGCGAACAGTCGGTAATCGAGGTCCTGCAACATTGGAAAATTATGATTTCCTAGAGAAGATGAGTCATTTTGACAGAGAGCGAGTTCCAGAACGGGTTGTGCATGCTCGTGGAGCTGGAGCACATGGGTATTTTGAGACCTATGGTGTTGTTGGCAATGAACCTATTGCTAAGTATACACGTGCAAAAGTCTTTCAGGATAAAGGGAAAAAAACACCTGTCTTTGTGCGTTTTTCAACTGTTATACATGGTGGTCACTCCCCAGAAACATTGCGTGATCCCCGCGGTTTTGCAGTAAAGTTTTATACAGAGGATGGCAATTGGGATTTAGTGGGCAATAATCTAAAGATCTTCTTTATTCGTGATGCGCTCAAATTTCCAGACATGATTCATGCTTTTAAGCCTGATCCCATTACTAATATTCAAAACGTTAAACGTTTTTTTGATTTTTGTGCTAGCTCACCAGAAACCTTCCATATGGTAACATTCGTTTACTCTCCTTGGGGGATTCCAGCAAATTATCGTATGATGCAGGGCTCTGGGGTTAATACGTACAAGTGGGTGAATAATGATGGCAAGGCAGTCCTTGTCAAATATCATTGGGAACCGCTACAAGGTATTAAAAATTTAACACAAAAAGAAGCAGAAGAAATCCAACAGAAAAATTTCAATCATGCTACACAAGATTTATATGATGCTATCGAACGTGGAGACTTCCCTGAATGGGAGCTACATGTTCAAATTATGGAGGATGGTCCACACCCTGAGCTTGATTTTGATCCATTGGATGATACAAAGCTTTGGCCAAACGATCAATTTCCATGGTATCCAGTTGGGAAAATGGTTTTAAACAAAAACCCTGAAGATTATTTTGCTGAGGTGGAACAGGCTGCTTTCGGAACAGGGGTACTTGTTGATGGCTTAGACTTCTCTGATGATAAAATGTTGCAAGGTCGTACTTTCTCTTATTCTGATACACAACGCCATCGTGTAGGAGCCAACTACTTACAGCTTCCAATTAATGCACCAAAAAAACGTGTAGCGACCAATCAACATGGTGGGCAAATGATGTATAAGCGTGATTTGGCACCTGGACAAAATCCACATATTAATTATGAGCCATCCATGCTGAATGGGTTAAAGGAAGCAGCACAAGCTGGTAAAGAATATACACCTTACATTGAAGGAAATCTTGTTCGTGAATCGATTGATCGTCAAAGTAATACGAAACAGGCTGGTGAAACTTATCGTAACTTTGAACAGTGGGAACGCGATGAACTTCTTGAAAATTTAATACGTGATCTATCGGTCTGTCATGAAGATATTCAAAATGCCATGATTGCTTTGGCACAAGAAGCCGACGAAGAATATGGTCGCTTACTCAAGGAAGGTTTGCACAACGCTAAAAAAGATTCCTCTGCCTCAAAACCACTTGGCAATATCAATGGTGATCAAGCACCTCAAGATGCTATGAATAAAGGACACGATGCTGAGCCTTATTAACAAAGCTAAAAAAGACATTACATTTTTTGTAATGTCTTTACTTTATTGTTTATATGTCTTATACCAATGTTAAGGTTGAATTTCCTTTAATGATTTAAATACTAATTCTTCATCTACATTCGTAATCGCTGCTTTTACATTTTCTCCCCAATAGAAAAGTCTTTCCTGACAGACTCCACAGAGTGTCAGCAATACAAATTTAGATGTTTCATCTTCCCTAGCAACACAAATCGAATGAGTAACTTTGATATTCAATTTATGTGCCTCTAAAATAGAACCTGTTTCCATACATAATTCAGTAGCTGCATTCATAACCTCGGGTGCGACACTTATTAAAATTTGTCCATCCGCAGTAGATAATGCTGCATCTCCACCCCATCCAGAGGGATATCTTTTTTCTGCTAGTGCAACCGCAGCTTCTTACAGTATTTTTCAATATCCATATTTCCTCTTCCTATCATACATGCACACCTGGTAATATTTTTAACACCTTTTCCTGTGCATCTAAAATTGCCTCTGTTCCTAGTGGGATCGCTATATTCGTTGTTTCATGTCCGAACTTAAACCCTGCCACGACTGGTATTCCTAAACCTGCAAAATACTCCTTCATTAACGAATGAAGTGCTTCTTCATCAGATCCTGTTTGTGTAAATAAACCAATGACGACTCCTGCTAATTGCTCAAACTTCCTTGCTTGTTTTAAATGCTGAAGCATTGAGTCAATAACTGGAATGGTTTCATTTACATCCTCTATTAATAAAATCCTACCTTCAGTCCTCACTTCAAATTTGGTACCTAGTGTGCTGACAAGACGATAAAGATTTCCTCCAATCATTTCACCACGTGCGACGCCCCCCGCAATCGTTGTTAACGGAGAAATTGCCTCTGTATACTGAATTTCCATAGGGGAAAATAGCTGTAAAAACATTTTCTTTGATAAATCATCCATCTTATTAGCGGACATAAGCATTGGCCCATGAAATGTCACCATATTGGCATACTCATTAATCGCACAATGTAAATATGTAACATCAGAAAAGCCCCAGAAAATTTTAGGATTTTCTTCTATTAAAGCATAATCAATTTTATCAGCAATTCTGGCAGAGCCATAGCCTCCCTTTACACAGAAGATTGCTTTCACTTCTGGGTTTTTTACCATCTCATGAAAATCAGCTAGTCTTATTTCATCACTTCCTGCCAAATATTCATGTTTTGCATGAATCGTATCACCTACAATATAGCGAAGACCCAATTCGTCCAAAAAAGCTACTGCTTCTCCTAGTTTTTCAGGCTCTACAAGACTTGAAAGTGCAACAACACCGACTAAATCTCCCTCTTGTAAACATGGTACGGTACTTTTCACAGTTATTCCTCCTCTTGTTTTCCTTATTTTAGCATAGCAAAACTACAGAGGCATTGATTATTGCTATACTGACTGCCTATAATTAACTTTACTATTCAATTAATAAAGGGGTTACAGCATCTTGAAAATTCCACCATATCTATTATTAGTACTCGCAACTCTTTTATGGGGTGGTAATTTTGTTATTGGACGTGCCGTTAGTGAAGATATCCCTCCCCTAACATTTGCCTTTTTACGCTGGTGCGTCGCATTTATTATCTTTTTTCCCATTGCATATCACCAATTAAAACGTGAATGGCGGATACTGAAAAGACATTGGTTTATTGTCATCATTCTTTCATTAACAGGGGTTACAGCATTTAACACACTTGTTTACATTGGATTACATTACACTACGTCTATTAATGCATCTTTAATGAACTCTTCTACGCCCATAATGATTTACATACTTTCCTTTATTTTTTTGAAGGAAAAACTATCAAAATTTCAGTTAATAGGGACCGTTTTATCACTGAGTGGAGTTGCCTTTATTATAATGGGTGGCTCTTTTAAAAGGATTGTCGATTTTACTTTCAACAAAGGGGATTTAATTGTAATCGCAGCAGTATTTTGTTGGAGCATATATTCATTGCTCATTAAACAATATGCAACTCGCTTACCAGGGCAGTCTACCTTTCTAGTGACGATTGGACTTGGGGCTACTGTGTTATTCCCTTTTTCTCTCTATGAAACAATGTCTAGTACAACAGCAATTCATTGGGAATGGTCAACCATTGCTGCTATTTTATATGTTGGTATTTTTGCCTCTATCATTGCTTTTCTCTGCTGGAACAGTGGTGTTATACAGCTGGGAGCGAACAAAGCAAGTATTTATTTAAATTTCATTCCTGTTTTCGCCTCCATTTTTGCTATTCTTTTTCTAAGTGAAAATTTACATTCTTTTCAGCTTATAGGTGGACTAGCCGTTGTAGCAGGGGTTATTTTATCAGGAAAAATAAACAAGCAAAGACTTCAATCCTAAGAAGTCTTTGCTTATTTTTGCTAATTCGTACCACCATAAATTATTGTAACATTAGGATGGTTTAATAATTGGCTTGCTGGGAATTCTTCTGTAATATGACCACTTTTCAATTTTTCAATCGCCGCGAGCTTTTTTTCACCAAAGGCAATGAGAACGATTTCCTTTGCCTTCATTATGGAGTGAATGCCCATTGTAATGGCATGTGTTGGTACTTCAGACGGATCATCAAAATAAATAGCATTTTCTGTTCTTGTTGACTCTGTTAACTCCACAATATTCGTCTTGGCATCAAACGATGTGCCTGGTTCATTAAAAGCAATATGTCCATTTACACCGATACCTAGAAGCTGTAAATCAATGCCTCCGGCTTCTTCAATGCGCTTATCATATGCAGCACATTCTTCAGCTAAATTGGCTGCCTGTCCATTTGGCAAATGGACATTTTTCGGCTGTATATCCACAAAATTAAATAAATTCTCATGCATAAATGTAAAGTAGCTTGCCGGACTTGATTGCTCAATGCCTACATACTCATCCAAGTTAAAAGTTTGTATTTCCTTAAAAGATAAATGGCCAGCTTGATGTCGTGCCACTAATTCTTTATACATGCCTACAGGTGATCCACCAGTTGCTAAACCTAAAACACTGTCAGGTTTCTCTTGTATTTGTTTTGAGAAAATAGTAGCTGCCACTTCGCTCATTTCCTCATATGTATTCACTTCTATCCATTTCATTCTCTATACGATACCTACCTTACCATTAATATTATTAACTAATATGTAAAATATTTCACTTTATAGTAGCTAACATATTAATCTTACTAGTTATTTAGCTATTTTTCTATCATTTCCTGCTTCAGTTTATGCGTGTAATCTATGACTATTTCGGTTATGTTATTAATAAGGAAGTGAGGCGATTTTATGAATGAACAGATTCGGCACTATTTACAGTATATTCAATTTCAAGGAACGTTAGAGCCATCTATTCAGCTACTTGGACAACTACAAACTAAACATCTATTAACCATTCCCTATGAAAATTTAGATGTTGCCTTGAACCGTGGTATCTCCTTCGCTATTCCTGATTTATTTCAAAAAATAATTATTGATAAACGTGGTGGCAATTGTTTTGAATTAAATATCTTATTCAGTTGGCTCTTACGAGAGCTTGGCTTTTCTGTCACCAATCGTTATGCCCAGTTTTGGCGCAACGTAGCGGAAAATACCCCTCCACAGGAAATTCCCATGCATCAATTATTGCTAGTGAATGTGAGTGGACAATACTATATCTCAGATGTAGGCGTCGGTGCATTAGCACCCTGTAAACCAGTCCCACTGATTGCTGGCTATCAACACCGTGAAGGTAAAGAGTTATATAAAATAGATTATGATGAAGCGAATGGTTGGATGCTGTTGGAACAAACTAAACATAGTTGGCGTTTGCTTTATAGTTTTCACGATGATGCCAATGATGCAAAATTTGCACCACGACTTTCCAAGCAAAAAAATAAAATTGCTATGATTCGAACCATTGGTGGTCGTCATACCATGATGAACAACGAATTTAGAATTTATGAGGGTTCTTCTTTAACAACCTATACAACACAAAATGAAAAAGAATGGTTACAAGCCCTTCAGCGATTTTTCAATATTACATTACAAGATTAAAAATAAAGCAAGCCTACTATGAAATGTAGGCTTGCTTCCTATTTTTTCATGGTGCGATTAAGCAGTTCAAGCACGACAATATCATTGTGTAACTCTTTCACTAAACCTATTCCATCCACAAAATAATAGGTTTTCACTGTACCATTAATTATGGATTTTTCTTCTAGTATGACCACACCTGAATATTGTACCTCTCCAGCTTGAACAATACCATTGGTCGTTTTAACCGTTACTCGTTTACCTGACGTAACGCCAGTATCATCCTCATGTAAAATAACACCTATCCTAAGTGGTAGCTCCAAATATAAATCATAATGAGTGTTACCATCACGGGCAATGGCTTGACCATATATACGATCATCGCCATATATCAGTTCATTAGGAAAGGCTTGTTCTGAACTTAGATTTTCGACTACCCATACATCATTTTTACCGTCATGGTGATCGAATTGATAGTCTAATGTATAACGTTGATGATCATTTAAAGAATAATAGGCATACGTGTAAATAAAAGCACGATCTTTTAGCAAATCTGGTTTAGATAACGTCATAGCACGTGCTAAAAACGCTGAAAAGTGAGCACGTGTAACAGGTTCATCTGGTTTAAATGTACCGTCATCATAGCCCCTTACTAAATGATTATGAGCTAGGGTTAAAATTTCTTTATATCCTGGTGTTTGTTCTGTTACGTCTGTAAAATAAGCATTCCCAGAACCCTTAAGCTGGAAAGCCCTTTGTAGCACAATAGCCATTTGACCTCTTGTCATTGTTGCATTTGGATGAAATGTATGGACATCATCAAATATACCCGCATTTTGTACCGCTGCGATTTCTTTATAATACTTATGTGCGGTCGTTACATCCTGATAGTTTGGATTCTCTATATTGATTTTATTTAACGCTAAAGCACGAGTTAATATAACAGCTACCTGTGCCTTCGTTACATTTTCATTTGGTTTGAACAGGTTATTTGAATAGCCTTTTACAATTTCCTGATCCACTAAATAATTAATTTCTGTTGATAATGTTTCATCTGCTAAATCTATAAAGCTTGCCGCTTGTGCTTCCTTAGGTAATATGGCAACCGTAATTAGGATCAAACACACTAGTTTCAATAGTTTTTTCATGTTTTCCCTCCTTCCTCGATCCTTTACCCCTCCAAACCATTTCTTACTCTTCAAACAAAAATACCACAACCATAAATTATATGATTGTGGTCATTCCTATTAGTACATAGTATTTGTTAACACGACACCGTCGCTTATTCTAATAATACGGTCTGTGTAAGTAAGCATTTCCTCATCGTGCGTCACCATTAATGTTGTAATATTTAATGTTTTAGTTAATTCTTTTAGTAGCAACATGATTTCCTTGGAGCGCTGGGAATCTAAACTAGCCGTTGGTTCATCAGCAAATAATACTTTCGGTTGATGAATAATAGCACGTGCAATTGCTACACGCTGCTTCTCTCCCCCTGACAAGGAGGAAGGGTAGGCAGTTTTACGATGTTCCATTCCGACTAACTTCAATAGCCGATTGACTTCATATTTCTGTTCATTCTTTTTTAATGGAGATTCAGCCACATCTAGCATTAATAGCAATTGTTCCTCTACTGTCAAAAATGGAACAAGATGAGCAAATTGAAAAACAAAGCCGAATTTACTTGCACGTAATTTTCGTACCTGTTCAGTTTTCATCGTCGTAAGATTCTGCTCTTCAAATAGCACTTGCCCATCTGTTGCTGGTTGTAGTCCAGCAGCAATCGTTAATAATGTACTTTTCCCAGAGCCCGAAGCACCTACCAATGCTGTAATCTCTCCTTCTTTTAAAGAAAAATTGATGCCCTTTAAGATCTCTTCCTCCACTTCACCATTCTTAAACGTTTTTCGTACTTCATCAATTGTAAATAACGTCATGATTAAGCCTCCCCCTGCTGTATTGCTTGTAAAGGTTCAATTTTTTTAATTTGCATTCCTGACAAGGTCGCACCAATAAAGCCTATGAGGAGGAATACAACGGATAACTGTGTTGTAGTGCCTATTGTTAAAGTAAATGGCATCCCTTTAGGAGCAACTATATTAAATAGCTGGCTAAGACTGACAGATACCACAAGTGAAAAGATTGTAATAATAGCCATCTGTGTCCAGATCATTTTAAATAGCTTACTTGTTTTTAATCCGATCGCTTTTAAAATGCCATACAAGCCAATTTTTTGTACATTCATCATGTAGAAGAAAATAGCAAACAACATCCCACTAATCACAACTAAGAACCATATAATCATATTTAAAGATAATTGTTCCGCATTATAACTGGGGATAGTTTTGAGAAACTCTTTATTGCTATATGCTTGCAATCCCTTAATATCATTTGGCTCACTATTTGGTACAAAAATCAACTGTTTATCCGCTACTCGATACATCTCCTGGTAGGCCTCTTCACTAATATAAGCAACGGGAGCATGGCTATATTTTTTTTGCTCTACAAAACCTTTTACAATGAACTTTCCACTGTATTGATTATTCGTTAATATATCTCCAACTTGTATTCCTTTATCTTGTAGTGAGCTATCCAAAAGCACCTCGTCTTGATGCACATTGCTAAAAAGTGAAGATTCCGTTGATGTCACAAAGGCTACACTTTGTTGTTTATCATCCTGATCATTTAAAAAGCCCATCTGGATCGAAAAAGCTACTGCCTCTTTTTCTTTACTTATGACTTTCTGCTGCAGGTGGCTATCGATTCTTGAAAGATTAAACGTGCCATCTGCATCCTCAGCCATATAAAATTGTCCCTTCGGTAAATCCTTAATTAAAGCTGCATTATCCTGTGACAGACCATTTGCTAAACCCGAAATAATAAACGTTAAAAAACTAACTAGGAAGATAATGGAGCCCAAGATTAAAAACCGTACTTTATTCTTCTTCATTTCTTTCCAGGCAAGATTCATCACTAACCCCTCCATTTCTTTAATTACTCCTAGCTTAGAATTGTTAAATGAACAGAGCATGAACTAATCGTTAAAATGTAGAGATCCTATAAAAAGCCGCTCTATAAAGGCATTTTTATCCCATAGAGTGGCTTCTTTTTTGAATCTTATTTATCTTTACTTGCTAAAATCTTTTTTGCTAACAAAATTTCTCCTACTATAAATGAATTGGTATTTTTTATAACAATTATATATTTTATAAAACTTATAGTAAGGTTTGTTTAACAGATTACATAATTCGAGAGGTATATACATGAAAAAATTTTTAAGAATTTCTTTAGTTCTACCCTTGTTATTGTCATAGTGTCTATAGTAGTTTTACTATTATTTAGGACGTAATAATCATAGTAATCTATCTGGAAGTATGGCTGAAAAATCGATCAACATTTAACAAATTGAGGGCAAAGTAGGATCTGTCATCCATCATTCTGCAGCGTTTGCAGCTGGAGATATCATTTCTACTGCAGAAGATTTATAGTTGTTTGACAGAGACTTGCGTAACAACGTATGGATAAGCAAAGAAATATCAGAGCTGATGAGTACTACCCATGTTAAAAAGTTACCATATTAATATGGATATAGTTTGTATACGCAAGATATCCTTTAAATAGCTTTAGATTGCTAATACAGCACAAAATATAACTGACGTAAACGCAACAATAAGACCCATTAAGTCCACCTTTCTTTTATCTATGCTTATATACTTTTTATAATTTTTTACAACAAAAAAAGAATCCTTGATATATCAAGGATTCTTCGTTGTAATGGATACCGGTGGTCGGGGTCACAAACACTCCACAAATGCTGATTCTACAAGGGGTTATGAAGTGCGTGTGTAAAATTTGTGTAAAATAATTTGATGGTATATCCAGTTGAAAAGTTTAATCTTTTTCTTTCGATTCAATACTCAACATGCTATGAATGCATAGTGTGGTGATTTTATCAATTTGATGAAGTAGAATTACTCAATTTGTTAAATCCCATTTGAAATTGAAGTGTTTGGAACGGATATTGATAAACAAGACGCACGAAATAATAAATGATTTCAGGGCTGTCCAATAAGTCCTTTTGAAGTAAATATAACTTATATTATTAGTTAAATTGACCTTTTGGATAGCTCTCACATTTTTTAATTTCTTTCTAAAACCACTTCTTGATCGCCATTTTTTAACGTAACATTATAATCTTTAAGAATTGCTATTATAACTACAAGCCCTACCGTAACAATTAATGTTATTGCTACAGCTGTGCCAATACCCGCTAAACTTAATGAACCTACTAGAGCTGCTTGTGTTGTAGGATTATTGCTTTTATTTAACTTATTTGTTTTGGCCAAGGGTTTTAATTTTTTTGCTAAAGAACCCGTTACTGTAATATTCTTTTCCTTCTTACGTATAGCTTCTTGTAATTCACTCTTTGATGATACATAAGCCATTTTAAACATCCTTTCTACTTATAACTCTATATTGTCTCTCTGCTAACGCTCTAAAATGCCCTGTAAGCATCCAATCTCTTGCGGTGTACATTAACGGAACATCTTAATTTATATTCCATCATCTTCCGGATAGTTTATTTATTAAAGTTAGAATATCAGTTGCTAAGTTAGGAGATTCATAAGTAATTAACAAGTTCTCTTTATAATATTCATCGTATAACTTTCTTTTTTCTAACCATCGTTCCGAGTACTGTTCATTATTTAACATTCCGATATGTTCTAAGAAATATGTTTTCTCATTTAGTTTAATTGTAAAGTCTGGTGACATTTGTTTTCCATTTGGTGTTAAAAGTGCCTTTTCATATTCATATGGTACATTTTTATTGAATAAAGCATTTGCAATAATTACTTCGGATTTCGATCGAACTTTATCTCCTTTTTCTGTTGTATAGATTCTTTGTAAGTCCCACTTATTCACGCCAAGATATTGAGCTATTTCTTGATGCAACTCAATAGAATTTTTTGTACGATCAATTGTATATACGAAATAATCAAGTTGATCATATTTAAACTTCTTCTTTTGCTCAATCATTTCATTTATTTTTTGTTCAAAAGGTTTTAAATTTTCAATCAACACTTCAACTATCAAACATTTTGCCAAACTTCTTTTAACACTACATTCCCCTTTTAGCAATGATTCAAAAACTAAATCAGATAGCTCTTCCGGAGTGTAATTGGTTTTCTTTAATGTAGTTATAAATGTTTTTGGCTTTGAAGCCTCTATTGCTTTTTGTAAATCTAGATTTTTTATATTTTCTAAAATTTTCAGTGAATGAATAGCCTTTGCACATATCTTGACTACTCCAACGTCTAGTAAATACGGTAGACATAATTGTAATGTATCATCATCG
The DNA here is from genome assembly GCF_028872195.1 of Lysinibacillus sp. G01H. NCBI lineage: Bacteria > Bacillati > Bacillota > Bacilli > Caryophanales > Bacillaceae > Lysinibacillus > Lysinibacillus sp. G01H. Next base: position 3,868,031 of record NZ_CP118397.1, read on the forward strand.
TAATACTCTATGTTTCTATAACCTATTTTCCCATCTCTAATTTCTTCAAACTTTTCTTCAATTTTCTCATATGATGGGAAACTTTTATTTATAAAATGCGTTTTTTTAACTTGAATATTTTTGTCTGTATATAGAAGATAAGCATTCGATGCTTCTTTATTACGGGAAGCGCGCCCCACCTCTTGGTAATACTGTGCAATTGATTCAGGAATCATAAAATGAATAACTAATTTTATATCTGGAATATCAATACCCATTCCAAAAGCATTCGTTGCAAAGATTAAATCAATTTCATTATTTTTATATTTTTTTATAATATCTTGTTTTTCATTACTTGATAAATCTGCATGAAAATAGACTGATTTAAAACCTTTTTCTTTTGCCCTTTCTGCAAAATCTTCTACTCCACGTTTACTATATTTTCGATATACATAAACTAGTGTTTTTTCATTCTTATGCTGTTGTAATAAGTTCCAAAAAGCTTCTTCTTTTTCATCCTCATTATCAAAATGCTTACAGATTAAATTAATCTCAGTTCGCATTAGTTGAACATCTTTTATGACATTTTGGTCATTAATATAAAAATTCTTTTTTATATCTTCAATTTCTAACACATTTAAAGTTGCAGAAAGCCCTAGAACAACCGGCCATTGATCAAACACCGTATTTAAAAAAGTAGGTATATGAGTGTATAAAGGTCTAAAACTCTCGCCCCACTGTGAAATACAATGTATTTCATCAATTACTATCAATTTAATATCATCCCTACGCTTCTTTAACACCTTTTCTAATAATCCATCCATTGCTAAACGTTCTGGACTCACAAAGATGAAGCCAGGTGTATAGTCTCCACTATATAATCTGGATAATAATTCGATTTGTTCTTTTTGTTTAACATCTGCGTGTAATTTCAGAACAGATATATTTTGTTCACGCAATTTCTCTACTTGTTCGTCTATTAAAGCAATAAGAGGTGAAACAACTATCGTTATTCCGTTAAGTGCCATACCTGAAACCCAATAAATTAACGACTTACCTCCACCAGTTGGTAAAATAGCTAACGAATTATTATCACCTAATATATTATTAATTACTTTCTTTTGTATTTCTTTCAATGTAATTTCTTCAGCCATTTGAGGGAAATATTCTTTAAACACTTCTTCTGCTTGCATTAAACCCATTCCTCTCGAATGTTTCTAGTTAATTCAGCAATTTCTCCTTCATGACATTTGGCTACAAATTTTAAAAAGTCATTAACAAAAACATAACGATATTTTTCCGAAAAATGAACACCTAATTCATTATATTTCTCCAACAATAAACAGTAAATTAGATAACTGTATATTCCAAATAATTGGTATGGATAATAAAAGTTTTGTTGAGTGACAACTTTATCAGTTAAAATCATTAAAAATTCTGAATCTTGCTCGCAACCGAAATCCTTTTTATCAGTTAAATACCATAATGCCCAAATAGCTTCTCTTGAACGATGAGGAAAATATTGAGGCAATAATTTATGTGCTATATAACTTTTAATACCCCCACCTATTACACCATCCACTCCATAGCCTGTTGTATCTAAAGTAGATTGTTCCAATAGATCATCATCTATTAAATTCTCTATTTTATAATCACCATTGTAATCATATCCATCCCACTTTTCAGGATATTCATTAAGATAAGTTGCAATATTAGTCATTACTTCTAATAAATAATTTGCATTACAAACATTAAATTTAATTTTAAACTGATCTAAACTTTTATCTTTACTATTCAATGTTTTTCTAATCATGGAGCAATCTCTTTTTAAATCATTCTTAAAGCCCGCTGAATCTTCTGCATATTCTTCCAAAGTATCTAAGTCAAATAATTCTTCATATTCTTCCACATCTTTATTAAATTCTTTAATAGCATTATTCTTGATAACTTCAAGATTTTTTTGTAATTTAGAACTGTCTATCAAAACCTTAATATTACTATTAGTATTCATTTTTACTTTAAGAGAATCAATCGCCTCATTAGTGGCTACTATTCCACCTCTTGACGCAATATATCTATCAAAATACCCCATAAAATTCTTTTCTATTTCTTCAAAAACTTTATTGATATGATGAGCTTCATAACAAAAATCATCTAAATCTAAATTATAATCGCGCATTCAATTCCCTCCTTATTAACTTGAATATCAACTTTATTTTACCAAAATTTATAAAAATAAAATCATTTCCTGAAGGCTGCTGAAAAAACATCATTCAACATTGTAATAACTAAGTTAAATAAGCTAAGTATACCTAAACTAAGCATATTGATATAACATATTTTGAATATTTTTATATATAAAGGATCTAATGGAGTTTTTATAAAAGGCCCAAATAAGGATATTAATCCTGTTATTAAAAATAATAAGGCAGTGAATACATAAGGCCCTATAAAATCAATTAAAGCTTGTCCTTTTTTAATCTCATCGCTTTCATAACTTGCTAGCTTTTTTAAATCTTCATCGCTAAATGCATCTTTACCAGCAACAAATAACGCTAAAGTAAGTGTCAATCCAGTCGATGATATAGAAAAATATTCTGCCATTTTAAATGATGAGAAATCTAAAAAATCTAGCCAAAAAACACCGATAATTGACCCAAATAAGAAAATCATCCATATAATAAACAAATATGAAGGCATTAAATTACTTTTTGCTTTCCAAATTACACTTATTGGATTCTTATAAAAATTCCCTTCCATATGGATAACCCCCCTCCCTATAAGGTAATATCTAAATTAGCTACTTTTTTAATCCTTTTAACTATATTTTTCCCCTTATGCACGCCTTTACCAACCAATGATTTTAAATAACCATTTTTAGCTTGTTCATTTAGCTCGTCTTTTACTCTTTCTAATTTTAAAGGTTGCCCATCTGCACCAATAAGAGTAGTATGTAATTCTTTGGCTTCTGAATTTTTTAATATATTATGCCTATCTAATGGTGGATTACCGTTTGGATATACAATAACAAAGCTAATTTCTGTATACTCTTTTTGTTCAAATGATATTGATTCGTAAACGGGGTTAATATTAATTTTTCCTATTTCCCCTAAAGTAAATGAGTCATTATTAATAATTCTTTCTAAAGCCGTTATATAATATATTGCATCTTCTTCAGATTTACTTTCTACTAATATATGCTCTTTTGTAGGCTTGTAATAAGCCTTTAGATTCAAAGGGTTTACCAGTTGCTTTTTATTTTTGTCTGCATATAATTTAATTTTATTAAATTTTCTTAAATGAGTAATACCAGTACCAATCTTATTTTCGAATTCAAAATTTTCTTCCTCATCAATTTTGTCATCAGTAATTAAATTATATGATTTTAATATAGCGGGATATCTTTTTTCTAAATCAATTCGCAATCGTTTGCATTTGTCATTTAATGTTAAAAATTTTTTTGAATAAAAAATTTCTCCTTCTTCTTTGTACTTTAATAATATTTCTTTATACAGCTTATATAGTTTGTTACTTTCTTCCTCTAGTTTTAAAAACTTTTTATTAAATTCTACTTCATTATTTAATTCAGGAATTAATTCATAGACAGTTTCTTTAAATCCTTCTTTTTGTTTTATGCCTATTACATGATCTAGTACAGTAGGAATTAGCGTATTAATTAAATATTCAAATTGATTTTCTTTTTTAAAACTAACTATAGTATTAGGTTGAACATTTAATTTGAAAACAAAGTAATTTTTATTCATTGATATTTTCCTTTTCCTTTTTAGATTTTATACATCCAATTATATCCCAATAATGACCATAAATTATAATTTTAAGTATATTTATATCTAATGAGCTATATGGTTATCTCTAACTGCGGAAAAGGGAAAGGCATTTAAAAGTAATTGAAGAAATCTGTATGTGAATTTGAATCAGAAAATACAGTTAATTATTAAAATGAGTCCAAGGTATTGGTATACTTACTCTTCAAATGGGGAATCGAAGTGAAGCGCTAGTTACCAACCACCGAGCTAATACAAACTCCCTTAGCATGCTTCATTCACAAAATAATGATAAAAGCAGACGGGCAATTAGAGGCGCGATACCAGCACTTCTAAACCGTCTGCTTTTATATTTCATACTCAATAACATTAGATATATCCTCTAATCCTCCTAATTCTAGTTACTATCATCAAAATGTATTTTGCAAAAGTCGTTCAATTCTCTGTACTTTCTGTTGCAAAATACAATCAAAATCTTAATAAAAAAACATTACTTATCTTTTGGAATTATACTTTTTAATTAATTGCATAACATCTTCGAAAGGTATATTAAATTTAACTGCAGTATTCAAAGCAGCTTGCTTTTGATCCATTCCTTTTAAAATTAACTGAATCACCTCTGCCACAATCTTTATTATTAATATTAATTTTTCTCTTTTCATTTTTCCAACTCCTTATTTTGTAATTAACCCTATAATAATTTAAAATTATTAAATAACGGTGGACAAAATGTACACAAGGAGATGAACGAAGAATGAAAAGAAAAAAGAGGAAGATACACTACTCTACTTCTACAGTAGGATATCAAAATCTTTTAGAACTAGCTTTAAAAATTCCGTCGCTTAAAGATTTAACTGGTGAAATGAAAAATTCACATACTGAATTCATTGATTCTTTCTATGATGAAGAATTTAAAAAAATGTTAGATTTAAAAGATAAAAGCAATGTAGATGTTATAAACAATTCAAATTTATCAAAAGATTACTTTTACGCTGTATATCAAGGTAAAAGAAAACCTAGTCGAAACAAAACAATTCAGCTATGCTTTGGATTAGGATTAAGTGGCGAAGAGGCAAGTCTATTCTTAAAAAAGATGGGACATAACGAGTTTTATTTAAGAAACGAACGGGACCTAGTAATATTTGCTGCCCTAACGAAAGGAGAAACTTTACTCTCAACGGAAGAGTTTCTATATGACAATGGATATGAAACTATTACAAAAGAATAAAAAATAGGCAGACGGCTTTTAAAAGTTTCTAAACTATGAGAGACCGTCTGCTTTTTATGTTTCAACAAATATTAAATTAAATATTCCAAAGACACACCCTCCTAAAAGCTATGTTAAAAAACACGCTTAAATTAGGCTCAGTCAGCAAGTTCAAGTCACGGACAGCTTCGCAATGTGGTGAATGCTAATAGTGGTGCAAATTAAAAAATGGATGTAGTAGAGTCATCTATAGCTCTAAATATATTTCAAATACTCATCATATAAAGGGTTAGAATCATTCTTATCTTTAATTGTACTTTCAATATAATTATACCAATTTTTAATTCTAATTAATAAATCATCAATGTCTTCCAAATCATTCTCATTCAATTTTATTAAACGGAAATAAGTTTCTAATATTGTAAAACAATACATTCTTAAATGAGGAAGTAAAAGTGTAACATCAGATTTATGTGCTTCATGAGCAATTATATTCCTAATTCTATAAATCCTACTTAATTGCCATTCAACTCTTAAATTATGTTCTGTTATATAATCTAATACTTTTTCATTTGTTTTAAACTTATCACTTAACTCTTCAAGGCGATATTTTAATAAATACGAATCGTTTACATTGTTTGTTAATGTTTGTAATTTATTTGTTTCTCGTATTAAATCTAAAAAGTCTTTATTTGAAACATTTACCCAATCATCATCTACATCGCATGGTACTTCAAATTTATCAAGATTTTTTTTCAAATCAACCAATAAACTAGAAATATAATCAATAGAAAGTATTTTTATAGCTTCATCACTCATTTTTTTCTTTATATCGATATTAGCCTTATTCCCTGTTAAAAGATACTCAATTGCAGTCCAGGTATTTGTAAATGCTATGTGTTCAGTAGAAGTTGATAAACCCATACGGAAAAACTTCAAGGATGATTCCAATCTTTTCTTAGAACGCTTTTCAAGTTTATTATTTTTTGATAGTAACTCTGATAATGTCAATGGAGTAAAACTTGAATCATAGTCATGTTTATACAAATGATTTAATGTTGAATCTAACGAACTTTCTACTACATATGACTGATAAGCAAATTCTACATTTTGTGGAACTGACGTAAACATTATAAAGTCTAAAGCTTTTTCTACAGAAGCTCTAGCAATTAAAGAAGCTCTATGTGGATCTGATGTTTTGACGATTACTTTCGCATATCTTATAAAATCACTAATTTCGCTAAAAATAGAGGGAACATTAGAAAATATATTTTTATCGATACTATTATAAAAATATACATCATTAACTTTTGGATAATCATAAGAAAATTGGTGTGATGATGTCATTTTTAAAAAAACAGTGAATTTTTTTTCATAATTTAAAGACCTTAGTGCCTCATCTAACCTTTCTTCAAAAGTCTTATTATTCTCCCAAATAAAAAGTTGATTCTGACAGAAGTATAATTTCTTCAAAGTTATTCCTTCTGAAATGAAATATGAAATTATTGCTGAAGTAAATATAAGAATTTGTTTCTTTTCGTCATTTTTAATACTTTCTTTTAAAGAATAAATTATTAAATCTTTATAATTATTTTTTAAAAATAATTGTAACTTTTTAAAAATCACTAAATCAGCGTAAGCATTTTCAATCTCTTTTTCTTTTCGTTTTGAAAACTCCAAAACGTTTTCCAAAGAAGCCATAAACTGCGATAATATCAGTTTATTTTGATTAAATATCTTCTTTTCTTTCTCTAAAAAGCCTTTAGTTTCTTTTGCTATTTGGTCTACATAATGTTTAAAATTTGTTTGTCCTTGAATAGATTCATCTAAATAAGTAATTAGTTCATCTAATATTAATTTCAAATTCATTACTTTAGGTCTATAGCTAGCATGAGTTTCATCATTTGTTAGTTCAATCCATACTTCTAAAAAAAATAGTTCCCCCTGAGATATATTAGGTATTCTACTTTCAATTGTATTTTTTATATTCTCCATTTTAATCCCCTTACAATAATACTAGTTATAGAATCGATTTCCCCGAGACTACGATATATCCTCCGCATTCCGATTTATCCGATCAATAATATCCAAAATCCCGCGTGCTTTTGGCAGTTGGTCTTTGAATACGACCATGATCCCGCCTGTTGAGCTAAATGGATCTTGTTGTAATGCTTGGCGCTCTAATGTGCCGTTCTTTACGATAAAATCGATAATCAACTCCACGAATTGTGTTTGTTGTAATGTTAATTGTTGTTCGCTAATAAATGCTGAAAATGCTTCGACAGCGGCCTGTCTGTCTAGGCCGACTATTTTACGTACAAGTTTAGTCACAGGTGTATCCCCGTAGTCTTTTTCGTACTGTTCTTTTGAGCCAAGTTCATTCCACAATATTAGCTCTAAGTACTCCACATCTTGCTTTGTTAATGGCTTGTTGTTACGTAGCTTATAAATCGCTAATGTGTCCTCGTGTTGATGTTCTTTCAAATAATGCTCGACCTTTTTACGATAACTTTTTAGATCATTTACATTTAAAATCGATTTATTTTCTGCGACAGTCATTACTTCGTCTTGGAAATCTGTGTAATAAATTTTTTGATTTGAACGCTCGATATAACGTATTAAGTCACGTAATGCCAAGCGAACTCTCTCTAAATCAGCAAGCGACGCTTCTTCCCAAAATTCTGTTGTGCGCACATCATCGATTACGTCTTTTTGGGCAAGTACTTGTGGGATTGTTCCGAGCTTCGAAAGTGCCTCTGCCGTATCTATAACACGTCGAATTGGCTTTGTTGCATTATTGGATTGCAAGCTTGCTAATTCAATCGTCAGCATCAATAAATCGAAGCGTTTTGCTAACTCATCGTCTTCAATCGGCATAATTAATGGTGAAACATTTTCTTTCACTTCGTTTGTTTGCACAACCGATAACATTTGCCAGTTATTCCCATTTTGATATTTATGCACATATTGTAAGTACTGACGCACATGGAAGTTTTCATCATTTAATGCTCGAACGTCTGTTACTATTTCTTTTAGAAGCTGCTCTCGATAGCCAATAAAGGGTTCTTTCTGATATTGAAGTGACTGCAATTCACGGACGATATCTACTTTAGAATTAAACAACCTCTCCGTTAATGTTTGTGAAATCTTCGTTTCTTCACCCTTTTCGTTTTCACGGAAATACTCGAAGTTTCTTAAATAATCAAAGATTAAAAAGTACTCTTTGTCCATTCCCGGACCGAATAAATCTTTTCGTAAACGTGTACCTCGACCGATCATTTGCCAGAACTTTGTTTTCGAACGTACCTTTTTAAAGAACACTAAATTCAACACATCCGGAACATCGATTCCCGTATCTAACATATCTACCGAAATCGCTATTTGCGGCATTTTTGCTGGGTCAGAGAAGTCGTCAATTAATGTTTGATAATATTCTACACTGTAATCAATGACTTCTGCGAAATTGCCACCGTACTCAGGGAATTTTAAATCGAAACGCTCTTTAATCGCCATCGCATGTTTATGGTTTTTAGCGAAAATGATTGTCTTTCCTAATTTGTCGCCACCTTCTACTTTTAAGCCATGCCCCATTAAATCATTTAACACATGATCAATCGTGTTTTTGTTGAATACAAAGTTGTTAATGGCTGCACTATCGATGTCTTTTACTTGTGGTTCATCTTCAAAAATTTCATCAAACTCTTGTTTTTCTGCTTCTGACAAGTCGTCATAATGAATACCGTCATCTAAAATTTTTAACGTCGTTTCCCGTGTTCGGTAATCAACTAAATAGCCATCTTCTACAGCCTTTGCTAATTCATATGCAAAGGTTGGCACACCGTTTTCTAAGTCGAAAATTGTGTACGTATTTTTATCTAACTCGTCTTTTGGTGTTGCCGTTAAACCGACTAACATTCCATCAAAGTAATCGAAAATACTTTTATATTTTTGATAGATTGAACGGTGTGATTCATCGATAATGATTAAATCAAAATGACCGATAGTAAATAAACGATTACCATCTTTCCGCTTCACTTCATCGATCGCGTTCATCATCGTTGGATACGTTGAAAACACCATACGAGCCGCTTCTGGATTCGAATTTTTTTCTAGCATATTACTTAGTGATAAATTCGGTAATAGCGTATTAAAGTTACGGAATGCCTGTTTTACTAACGATGTACGGTCAGCTAAAAACAACACATTTTTAACCCAATACTGTTTCGTCAACACATCAACTAATGAAATGGCTGTACGTGTTTTGCCACTACCTGTTGCCATGACGAGCAGTCCTTTTCGTTGATTATTACTGAACGTATCACAAATTGCTAAAATCGCTTCTTTTTGATAGTATCGGTTTGTTATGTCGTCATTAATTTCAACATTTAATAACGGTTGCTTTATTTTGCGTCGGTCAATTAATAATTGCAGTTCATCTTGTGTATAAAAGCCAGATACTTTTCGTGCGGCATAGTCATCATGCCAAATATGTGTTTCAAAGCCGTTTGTATAAAAAATAACTGGTCGTAAACCTTGCATTTGCTCAATGCAATCCGCATATAATTTCGCTTGGTTACGCCCTTCTTTCGGGTCCCTAGAAGTACGTTTTGCTTCAACAACCGCTAAAATTTTCCCGTTCGTGCCGCGTAGTACGTAATCAACATACCCTTCACCTTTGGCATTCGGCATACCTGTTACCGGATACTCGACTTCAACATTTTTACCGATTTCCCAACCTGCTAATTTTAAGTCTAAATCGATATATCGTTTACGCGTTTCAAATTCAGAAATCGTATCAACGTCAAAATCATATTGTTGCTGGGACTCAATACGATTAGCCGTTAGTTGCGCACGTAGCTCTTCATTTTGTTTCCGAAGTTCTTCTAGTGATTGATCTTTCTCACTTAGCTTGTCATATAAATCGCTTAGTTCCTCTGGACGCTCGCGCTTATAATCTGCATCATACAATAATGTTTCATCAAACTCTGTTGCTGTATATTCCTCTGCATAACAATAATCAATCCACGACACAAATTGATGTAAATTATGTAACGACAACACCGCCTCATCACGCGTAATAGCAACATTCGTATGTACCGCTGCATTCCCAAGCTTCACAACATATTTCATCATCGGTAAAAGCTCTTCATCGATAATACCTAAAAAGTGACGATCATGAATTAAACTTGAAAGATTATCTTGGTACGGAATTTTCACATCATTATCAAACTGATAAACCCATTTAACAGCTAGTTCCAACGCACGGCGCGAAAGTATCGCCACCGTGGAAGGACTAATTTGCATCGCACGTTCCGCCTCGATGCAGGCTCTCGAGAAGCTGTTGAAGGTTTGTTTATCTTTTAGAAAATCAAAGTTCAAACGGTTTCATCTCCTTTTGAGAGGATTAATCTTGGAATAATTCGCCTTTGAAGGCGCGCTGTAAAATTGAGTTGAAGATATCTTCTAACTCCTTTAAACTGATTCTCATTTCACTTTTTAATTTTTCTAGATGTGTTAACAGTTTAGAAAACTGGACTTGTAATTCAATCGGCGGCGAAATAATAGGAAATTCTTCCAAGTGTTCTTTATTTATTTGTCGTTTATCAATACCACCAACGCATACACTTCGGATATATTCCTTATATTCATCAGTTGTAAGTATAAATAGAATGAATTCATTAATAATATCCTTTTGTAATCTTATTAAATAAACGTGTCCGTTAATATTTGCACTATCATTCTTTCCTCTAAAAATAGCTGCTCTTCCTAAACTGCTATTCTCAGTATTTATCCTCCCTGTTTTTGTCATTAGGATATCACCGTACTTCAAACTACTCTTTATCATTTTATTATGAGTTTCTTTATCGATATAGACAACATCATCGAGATTTAATCTATTTTTCCAAACATTTTGGCTCCGTAAAAAAGTAATACCATTTTCAATATAAACTTTACTTCCTCCTTTTGGAGTTGATCCGCTTAATATTTTATCAGTCACATCCTTTAATTTTTTTACTTCCCATTCCTTTGGATTATTTATTGGATTTCCAAACATCTCTAAAAACAAACTTTGTGTTAATTCATCTAATGCTGTGATTTGGGATTGGCGCTTGTGAATTAAGCTATAAACTATATTCAAAACTTTTACGATTTGCTTCTGTATTTCAATGCTCAGTAATGGAACATCTAATTCCCTTAAAATATCTAAAGTTATTCCTTTAACAGTTGCCCCTTTACCTTGGGATTTTAAATAATCTGATTTACTTTTTAAAAAGTAAAATAAATATTCCAAATCAAGTACATCAGAATTTTTAGGTACTAATGCCTTTAAATCTTGATTGATCGCTACATCTACGGTATTTATAGCTACTCTTCCTAAACCCATTCGAGTAGGTATTAAAATACTATTTTTCTTAATTAGATTTGTACTAGAATTAATTAGTCCTTCTTCCGTAATAAATTCAATTGAAGAATCGATATATTCCCTATTCATATCTTTAACAGTTACCCAAGGGATACTTCCGTTCCAATAAATATCATTATCGCGTGATGGTGTACCACCACCTACGATGTCCACTAATTCTTTCAGCTTCACTTTAATAGCTCCTTTAAATCCTCAATTCCCTTTAAAATTTCTAACTCTAAAGAATTAATTTCTTCCATTATTTCGGTTGGCGATTTATATTCAACCTTCTCATACACAACCTCTTTATACTTATTAATCGACAAGTCATACCCCTGCTCACGGATTTCATCGACTGGTACAAAGAATGATTGTTCTGTACGTTTACGTTCAGCTTCATCTTGTAAGTTACTGAAACGTGCAAGTATGTCTTCAATATCATTTGCTTCAATTGGTGTGCGTTTATCGTCTAATGAGTAACCGTCTGCCTTCATACCGTAGAACCAAACGTTATCTGTTCCGCCTGTACCTGTTTTCGTGAATATCATAATTCCTGTTGAAACCCCAGCGTACGGCTTGAATATACCACTCGGCATTGAGATGATTGCTTCTAATTTGTTGTTATCAATAATTTCTTTACGAATGGCTTTATGGGCATTTGAGCTACCGAATAATACACCGTCTGGCACGATTACTGCCGCGCGTCCACCGGCTTTTAATGTACGTAAAATAAGTGATAAGAATAGTAACTCTGTTTTCTTCGTTTTCGCTACTTTTAATAAGTCGTTTGATACTGCTTCATAATCTAATGAACCTTTAAACGGTGGATTTGCTAATACTAACGTATATTTATCTGCATCTTTATTTTCCTCAGATAATGAATCTCGGTAATCAATATTGGGTGCGTCTACCCCATGCAGCATCATGTTCATGGCACCAATACGTAACATCGTTGTATCCATATCATTTCCGTAGAACATCGTATGATGGAAATGTTCATTTAACCCTTGTACTAAAAATAGGTCTTGATGGTTTTTTCGTAAGTATTCACTTGCTGACACAAGGAAACCCGCTGACCCCATTGCTGGATCGATAATGATATCTTCTGGTGATGGCTTCATTAACTCCACCATCATATTAATGATGTGACGTGGTGTACGGAATTGGCCGTTTGTACCTGCCGTTTGTAGCTTCGATAATAAATACTCGTAAATGTCCCCTTGTGTATCACGATCTTCCATTGGTATGCTATCAAGTGCTGTTACTACTTTTTGTAATGTCGCTGGCTTGTTAATTTGGAACATCGCATCTTTCATATACTTTGAAAATGCAGATTCCTCTTTGCCGCCTAATGTTTTAATGAACGGGAAGATAGTATTAACCATTACTTCATACATTTCTTGTGCAGGTAAGTTTTTAAATTGTGTCCAGCGCATCATCGACCAGTGCTGCTTTTGCACTTCATTAAATTCAGCTGGCATTTCTGAAAAGATGCCTTTATATTCAAGACCTAAAAATTCCGCTTCTTCTTCTTTTTTTAGTTCTCCTTCATCTAAACCTTTGATGAATAGTAAATATGTTAACTGTTCTATGTTTGTTAAAGGGTTTGTATTCCCCTCTGTCCATAACGTCGTCCAAATGGCATCTATTTTATTTTTAATCTCGCCTGTAATCATGTGAATCCTCCTATTGAAAATACCGTATATATTATATTATCCATGAAAATGGAACTAAAAGCGATAGACTTTTTTTCTAATTAAAGTTGTTTACCCATTGATTATTGCTATTGGGCTAACGGTTCATTTTAGTATAAATTATTTCCAGTGAAAGCAGGGGGATTATGAAACAATTATTTTTGTCATTAAAAGAAGCAGGTTTAATGTTTAAGGGGCATACAGAACAGGGGGAAATTGATTTTATTCTTTGTGAAACCTACGAGATTGGAACGACGGCATCAGTGGATGTGAATACATTCGAAACACTTTTCTCAGATGTAGCAGGTCAGGTACTCATACTTTTAAATTAGGGGTCTCGTCAGGTTTACGCGAATTTACAACGTTAAGCAAATAACATTACCAAACGACGGTTTGGGGACTTTTCTGATATTATTTATTTAAAATAATTTTAATTGGAGTAATAATTATGATGTACGAATTTAAAGTTGGTTGGTGCCCTTTTTGTGACCAGGGGTGGGTTGAAATCGTAAAAAATCAAATGACAGAGGAACTTTTGCTCTGTTGTAATGAATGTGATACAAATTGGAATAATTATGATGAATTTAAGAAGGATGATATTCCGTCTTATTTTCGTCAATATGAAGAAGTAGAGTTTGAAAAAGATTATGAATCAGATGATGATGATTTTCGTTTCAATATAATAAAGCCAACTTATCAAGAAATTATAAATAAAGGTTGGGAAAAATATATATTTAAGGATTAATTAATAATTCATACAAATAATGTTCCCAAATGAAAGTTTGGGCGCACATTAAAAATCCACGAACGCTGGTATATCTACGTTTCGTGGATTTTTGTATGGAAAAGGTTTATGCAGCTTTTTATGCAAGCAACTCAAACACTTAATCTATCAATATTTAAGCGTTTAAGGTTTACCGTTTAGTATGCATAAAATCGTGTATATTTCTTAGCGTTGTCAATCTGCATTTTTCTGGTGCTACCTCAATTAGAGGGTACTCAATACACGATGACTGCTAAAGAAATGGATTATCAAAAGTATCTCGACCAATGGAAAGAGAAAGGGTTATTGAAATAACGGGATCTTTTAGATGAATAAGATAGCCAAACCAGAAGAACATTCTTATTAAATAAGCGTTAAAAATAGAATATTTATTTCACTTATGATAGCTATGATTTTTTGGAGCTGCATCACCAGCGATTTCTTTAATATTATTACTTACAACTCTACTCTGCTATTCCGTAATCATAGTACAAGAAAATTCATAAGTAATTTTTATTAGCTTCAAACTCTTGCACTACTGAAACTTATATCAATGTATAATTTTTCGGTAATCTGCCAAGAATGTTAATAACCCATTCGGTAACTTGATATGAACAGCATCAGGAGAAGAAAAATTAACGCCTCACAATGTACAAACAAAAAAAGCACATGTTTATTTTTCAAACATGTGTTTTTTTTGTTTGCTCACCTTAATCAATCACATTTTCTCGGATCGCAGCTTGTGTAAAAACTTGTGTAAAATGAACCTGCCTATGTGTAAAATGTGTGTAAAATGATTTCAATTCTTATCGTTTCCTATCGTAACCCAAAAAATGCAAAAAGCTCACAAACCCTGTTATATCAAGGTTTATGAGCTTTCGAAACTTTTTAATCGTAACGTAAATTAATCTGATGATACCGGTGGTCGGGGTCGAACCGACACTCCAAAGGAACACGATTTTGAGTCGTGCGCGTCTGCCAATTCCGCCACACCGGCATAATGGAGATAAAAAAAATCGGATAAACCGATTAACAGTTAAAATATGGAGGCGGCAACCGGATTTGAACCGGTGATAAGGGTGTTGCAGACCCGTGCCTTACCACTTGGCTATGCCGCCAGTCATACATGGAGCGGAAGACGAGGTTCGAACTCGCGACCCCCACCTTGGCAAGGTGGTGTTCTACCACTGAACTACTTCCGCAAAAATGGCTGGGGTACTAGGATTCGAACCTAGGCATGACGGAATCAAAATCCGTTGCCTTACCGCTTGGCTATACCCCAACAATGGGGCGACTGATGGGAATCGAACCCACGAATGCCGGAACCACAATCCGGTGCGTTAACCACTTCGCCACAATCGCCATTGTATTATGATGTTTATTAATTTTATATTAGATGGGGCGACTGATGGGAATCGAACCCACGAATGCCGGAACCACAATCCGGTGCGTTAACCACTTCGCCACAATCGCCATAAAATTAATTGGCAGGGGCAGTAGGAATCGAACCCACACCAAAGGTTTTGGAGACCTCTATTCTACCGTTGAACTATGCCCCTAAAATAATAAAACTGGTGGAGGGGGACGGATTCGAACCGCCGAACCCTAAGGAGCGGATTTACAGTCCGCCGCGTTTAGCCACTTCGCTACCCCTCCGGGAAAATCTGGTGCCGGCTATAGGAATCGAACCCACGACCTACTGATTACAAGTCAGTTGCTCTACCTGCTGAGCTAAACCGGCAAAAAAACAAGATGGGTCAGGACGGAATCGAACCGCCGACACTTAGAGCTTCAATCTAATGCTCTACCAACTGAGCTACTGACCCATATTAAAAAATGGCGGTCCCGACCGGGATCGAACCGGCGATCTCCTGCGTGACAGGCAGGCATGTTAACCGCTACACCACGGGACCATTTGGTTGCGGGGGCTGGATTTGAACCAACGACCTTCGGGTTATGAGCCCGACGAGCTACCACTGCTCCACCCCGCGATAATACTATAGTGTTGTTAAAATAATGGTGGAGGATGACGGGCTCGAACCGCCGACCCTCTGCTTGTAAGGCAGATGCTCTCCCAGCTGAGCTAATCCTCCATCTGGGTATTGAAATAATGGTGACCCCTACGGGATTCGAACCCGTGTTACCGCCGTGAAAGGGCGGTGTCTTAACCACTTGACCAAGGGGCCATCGTTTGGAACAAATCAAAGTGCTGGCGGAGAGTAAGGGATTTGAACCCTTGAGACAGTGTTAACCGCCTACACGATTTCCAATCGTGCTCCTTCGGCCACTCGGACAACTCTCCAAGAATGGCTCCGAAGGCAGGACTCGAACCTGCGACAACCTGATTAACAGTCAGGTGCTACTACCAACTGAGCTACTTCGGAATAATTTTGGTATATAGCCTAGCGACGTCCTACTCTCACAGGGGGAAGCCCCCAACTACCATCGGCGCTAAAGAGCTTAACTTCCGTGTTCGGTATGGGAACGGGTGTGACCTCTTTGCCATCATCACTAGACTATTTGAAAGACAATACTTATTATAACATATCTTATAAAAATTACAAGTATATTCTAATATTTTATTCTTTCAAAACTGGATAAACGGTGCATTGAATGTTTCAAACGTTTTGGTTAAGTCCTCGATCGATTAGTATTCGTCAGCTCCATGTGTCACCACACTTCCACCTCGAACCTATCTACCTCATCGTCTTTGAGGGATCTTACTTACTTGCGTAATGGGAAATCTCATCTTGAGGGGGGCTTCATGCTTAGATGCTTTCAGCACTTATCCCGTCCACACATAGCTACCCAGCGATGCCTTTGGCAAGACAACTGGTACACCAGCGGTGTGTCCATCCCGGTCCTCTCGTACTAAGGACAGCTCCTCTCAAATTTCCTACGCCCACGACGGATAGGGACCGAACTGTCTCACGACGTTCTGAACCCAGCTCGCGTACCGCTTTAATGGGCGAACAGCCCAACCCTTGGGACCGACTACAGCCCCAGGATGCGATGAGCCGACATCGAGGTGCCAAACCTCCCCGTCGATGTGGACTCTTGGGGGAGATAAGCCTGTTATCCCCGGGGTAGCTTTTATCCGTTGAGCGATGGCCCTTCCATGCGGAACCACCGGATCACTAAGCCCGTCTTTCGACCCTGCTCGACTTGTAGGTCTCGCAGTCAAGCTCCCTTGTGCCTTTACACTCTACGAATGATTTCCAACCATTCTGAGGGAACCTTTGGGCGCCTCCGTTACCTTTTAGGAGGCGACCGCCCCAGTCAAACTGTCCGCCTGACACTGTCTCCTGCCCCGCTAAGGGGCATGGGTTAGAATTTCAATACAACCAGGGTAGTATCCCACCGACGCCTCCTTCGAAGCTGGCGCTCCGAGATCTCTGGCTCCTACCTATCCTGTACAAGTTGTACCAAAATTCAATATCAGGCTACAGTAAAGCTCCACGGGGTCTTTCCGTCCTGTCGCGGGTAACCTGCATCTTCACAGGTACTATAATTTCACCGAGTCTCTCGTTGAGACAGTGCCCAGATCGTTACGCCTTTCGTGCGGGTCGGAACTTACCCGACAAGGAATTTCGCTACCTTAGGACCGTTATAGTTACGGCCGCCGTTTACTGGGGCTTCAATTCGCAGCTTCGCTTGCGCTAACCACTCCTCTTAACCTTCCAGCACCGGGCAGGCGTCAGCCCCTATACGTCACCTTACGGTTTTGCAGAGACCTGTGTTTTTGCTAAACAGTCGCCTGGGCCTATTCACTGCGGCTCTCATGCGCTTGCACGCTCAAGAGCACCCCTTCTCCCGAAGTTACGGGGTCATTTTGCCGAGTTCCTTAACGAGAGTTCTCTCGCACACCTTAGGATTCTCTCCTCGACTACCTGTGTCGGTTTGCGGTACGGGCACCTCTCACCTCGATAGAGGCTTTTCTTGGCAGTGTGAAATCAGGAACTTCGTCCATACGGACTCGCCATCACAGCTCAACGTTACAGTGTGCGGATTTGCCTACACACACGCCTTACTGCTTGGACGCGCACAACCAACGGCGCGCTTACCCTATCCTACTGCGTCCCCCCATTTCTCAAACGGTGAGGAGGTGGTACAGGAATATCAACCTGTTGTCCATCGCCTACGCCTATCGGCCTCGGCTTAGGTCCCGACTAACCCTGAGCGGACGAGCCTTCCTCAGGAAACCTTAGTCATACGGTGGACGGGATTCTCACCCGTCTTTCGCTACTCATACCGGCATTCTCACTTCTAAGCGCTCCACCAGTCCTTCCGGTCTGACTTCAACGCACTTAGAACGCTCTCCTACCACTGACATCGTAGATGTCAATCCACAGCTTCGGTGAATCGTTTAGCCCCGATACATTTTCGGCGCAGCGTCACTCGACCAGTGAGCTATTACGCACTCTTTAAATGATGGCTGCTTCTAAGCCAACATCCTGGTTGTCTGTGCAACGCCACATCCTTTTCCACTTAACGATTACTTTGGGACCTTAGCTGGTGGTCTGGGCTGTTTCCCTTTTGACTACGGATCTTATCACTCGCAGTCTGACTCCCGTGTATAAATATCTGGCATTCGGAGTTTGTCTGAATTCGGTAAACCGGGATGGCCCCCTAGTCCAAACAGTGCTCTACCTCCAGTATTCTCATCACGAGGCTAGCCCTAAAGCTATTTCGGAGAGAACCAGCTATCTCCAAGTTCGATTGGAATTTCTCCGCTACCCACACCTCATCCCCGCACTTTTCAACGTGCGTGGGTTCGGGCCTCCAGTAAGTGTTACCTCACCTTCACCCTGGACATGGGTAGATCACCTGGTTTCGGGTCTACGACCACGTACTATTTCGCCCTATTCAGACTCGCTTTCGCTGCGGCTCCGCCTTCTAAAGCTTAACCTCGCACGTAATCGTAACTCGCCGGTTCATTCTACAAAAGGCACGCTATCACCCATTAACGGGCTCTAACTACTTGTAGGCACACGGTTTCAGGATCTCTTTCACTCCCCTTCCGGGGTGCTTTTCACCTTTCCCTCACGGTACTGGTTCACTATCGGTCACTAGGTAGTATTTAGCCTTGGGAGATGGTCCTCCCGGATTCCGACGGAATTTCACGTGTTCCGCCGTACTCAGGATCCACTCAGGAGAGAACGAACTTTCGACTACAGGGCTTTTACCTGCTCTGGCGGACCTTTCCAAGTCGCTTCATCTAACTCGCTCTTTTGTAACTCCGTATTGAGTGTCCTACAACCCCAAGAGGCAAGCCTCTTGGTTTGGGCTCTTCCCGTTTCGCTCGCCGCTACTCAGGGAATCGATTTTTCTTTCTCTTCCTCCAGGTACTTAGATGTTTCAGTTCCCTGGGTCTGCCTTCAAGACGCTATGTATTCACGTCAAGATACTACGCGATTAAACGTAGTGGGTTCCCCCATTCGGAAATCTCCGGATCAAAGCTCACTTACAGCTCCCCGAAGCATATCGGTGTTAGTGCCGTCCTTCTTCGGCTCCTAGTGCCAAGGCATTCGCCGTGCGCCCTTAATAACTTAACCAAGTTATTAAGCCTATAAAAAACTTAAAAAATAAATGTGTTTGTTACAATTTCAATGTCGTTTTATCCAGTTTTCAAAGAACAAGTTTTGAAGTGTTTCATTCAGATAGAATGAACCTTCAAAACTGAACGCAAAACGTAATCGTACAAACCCAAGGTTTGTATTCCGAAATAATCCTTAGAAAGGAGGTGATCCAGCCGCACCTTCCGATACGGCTACCTTGTTACGACTTCACCCCAATCATCTATCCCACCTTCGGCGGCTGGCTCCAAAAGGTTACCTCACCGACTTCGGGTGTTACAAACTCTCGTGGTGTGACGGGCGGTGTGTACAAGGCCCGGGAACGTATTCACCGCGGCATGCTGATCCGCGATTACTAGCGATTCCGGCTTCATGTAGGCGAGTTGCAGCCTACAATCCGAACTGAGAACGACTTTATCGGATTAGCTCCCTCTCGCGAGTTGGCAACCGTTTGTATCGTCCATTGTAGCACGTGTGTAGCCCAGGTCATAAGGGGCATGATGATTTGACGTCATCCCCACCTTCCTCCGGTTTGTCACCGGCAGTCACCTTAGAGTGCCCAACTAAATGATGGCAACTAAGATCAAGGGTTGCGCTCGTTGCGGGACTTAACCCAACATCTCACGACACGAGCTGACGACAACCATGCACCACCTGTCACCGTTGCCCCCGAAGGGGAAACTATATCTCTACAGTGGTCAACGGGATGTCAAGACCTGGTAAGGTTCTTCGCGTTGCTTCGAATTAAACCACATGCTCCACCGCTTGTGCGGGCCCCCGTCAATTCCTTTGAGTTTCAGTCTTGCGACCGTACTCCCCAGGCGGAGTGCTTAATGCGTTAGCTGCAGCACTAAGGGGCGGAAACCCCCTAACACTTAGCACTCATCGTTTACGGCGTGGACTACCAGGGTATCTAATCCTGTTTGCTCCCCACGCTTTCGCGCCTCAGCGTCAGTTACAGACCAGAAAGTCGCCTTCGCCACTGGTGTTCCTCCAAATCTCTACGCATTTCACCGCTACACTTGGAATTCCACTTTCCTCTTCTGCACTCAAGTCCCCCAGTTTCCAATGACCCTCCACGGTTGAGCCGTGGGCTTTCACATCAGACTTAAAGGACCGCCTGCGCGCGCTTTACGCCCAATAATTCCGGACAACGCTTGCCACCTACGTATTACCGCGGCTGCTGGCACGTAGTTAGCCGTGGCTTTCTAATAAGGTACCGTCAAGGTACAGCCAGTTACTACTGTACTTGTTCTTCCCTTACAACAGAGTTTTACGATCCGAAAACCTTCTTCACTCACGCGGCGTTGCTCCATCAGGCTTTCGCCCATTGTGGAAGATTCCCTACTGCTGCCTCCCGTAGGAGTCTGGGCCGTGTCTCAGTCCCAGTGTGGCCGATCACCCTCTCAGGTCGGCTACGCATCGTCGCCTTGGTGAGCCGTTACCTCACCAACTAGCTAATGCGCCGCGGGCCCATCCTATAGCGACAGCCGAAACCGTCTTTCAGTCTTTCACCATGAAGTAAAAGAGGTTATTCGGTATTAGCCCCGGTTTCCCGGAGTTATCCCAAACTATAGGGTAGGTTGCCCACGTGTTACTCACCCGTCCGCCGCTAACGTCAAAGGAGCAAGCTCCTTTTCTGTTCGCTCGACTTGCATGTATTAGGCACGCCGCCAGCGTTCGTCCTGAGCCAGGATCAAACTCTCCATAAAAGAAATTTGATTAGCTCAAATTGTTTTGCTGGCATCATGTTTGATGTCCAAAATTATGTTTCGTTCACTAGTTAAACTAGCTACTTAAAACTTTATTGATTACGTTTTGCTTGTTCAGTTTTCAAGGTTCATTATTTAAGTCGTTTTTCAGCGACTTCTTTATATTAACATCTCATTCAAAACATGTCAACAATTTTTTTAAAAAGTTTTTTGTGTTTTTCTGAGTTATTCGTTTATGTCTTAGCGACAATTAATATAATACAATACTAAGATATTATTCGTCAACTACTTTTCTAAAAAAATATCGAGGTATTTTTAGATACCTCGATTACAAGCATACTACAGTCATTGCCCCATTTCTAGAGCATCTTTATTTACCTTGTAATGACGGTGAAATATCCTATCATTTTTCGCTGCAATTGGTTCAATTTGAATATAGCCTTTATCCACTAAGTACTCCACAAACACTTCTAAATCCACTGAGTAGTTCACAAGCTCATGATGATCGTGTAATTCCTGAATGGTCCACATTTCTTTTGTTTGCATGACTTCTAATATATGTTGTGCTCCATCTCGTGTACGAGAATGAATTAAAAACTCACTTGCTAAAAACAACAATTCTAAGCGCTTTTCTATTGGCTCATTACTTGTCACTAGCTCTTCATACAGCTTATAGATGGCTGGCTCAATTTTTTTTACCTGTGCCCAAACAGTTACTTCAGGATACAGGCCACTATCGATAATAGATAAACGACCTAGATGATGCAGGGAGTCCACAACGTGATTATAAGCATCCAAGTAACTTCCTTTATCGAAGTATTCTTTCCCTTCCAAATAGCGACGAATTAACTTTGAAAATTGAATACCTGTTTTAATTTTACGACCACTATACGGAAATTCCTGCAATTCTATTTTTAGTTTATGCAGAAATTCATTCCGATCAAATAATACTCTACCGAAGAATATCCAATCAACAACCTTTCTATTTGAACCGATTAGTAACCATTTTCGAATTAATTTCTCCGTAACAGTATGTAGAGCGATTTTATTTCCTTCATATAAGTAATGTTTTGAAAAGACTGGTTGCTCTGCTTCTTTTACGATAATGAGTAAAACCGTATCAAATGTATCTGTAACGTTACTTTGTTCTTCACGCTTTTCTACTAAAATTACGCCTAATGTATTCGACTGACTCGCACGTTCTTGATATATTGGACGCAGTACTTGCTCCATGTTCAGCCCTCCTTTATTCATATAGGTTCTTTTGTTCCGTTAAAAATTCGACATACTCTAAAAGTATTCCTTCTTTCATTCAGTTCAAAGCTAAAATACTTTGCCCTTATATGTTATAGTAGATTTTAGATTGGGAGGCAAGATGAAATATGAAACCTTATAAAAGTAAAATTAATAAAATTCGTTCATTCGCATTAGCACTAATCTTTTTTGGTTTTATTGTCATGTACGGAGGCATTTTCTTTAAAAACAGCCCGATATTAGTTTTAATTTTCATGTCACTAGGTGTTCTTTGTATTATCGGTAGCACAGTTGTATATGCGTGGATCGGTCTACTGTCAACAAGAGCTATTCAAGTAGAGTGTCCTAATTGCCATAAACATACAAAGGTTTTAGGCCGAGTAGATATGTGCATGTACTGCAATGAGCCATTAACGCTTGATCCTGCTCTAGAAGGTAAAGAGTTTGATCAATCCTATAATAATAAAACAAAAAAATCCTAGCCCTTTTTAAGAGCTAGGATTTTTATTGTACTTTTGCAGTAGCAACTTTACATGATGGACAAGTGCCGTATATCTCTAAGCGATGCGAATGCACATCAAAGCCTGTTACCTGTGATGCAAAATGCTCTATTTCGTCGAGTCCAGGATAATGGAAATCGACGATCTTACCACAGCATTCACAAATCATATGGTAATGATCGTTTGTCACGAAATCAAAGCGACTTGAAGCATCCCCGTAAGTTAGCTCTTTCACAAGACCTACTTCACGAAATACACGCAGGTTGTTATAAACAGTCGCTACACTCATATTAGGGAACTTACCCTCAAGAGCTTTATAAATTTCATCGGCAGTAGGATGTGCCATTGATTGAATTAGATATTCCAAAATAGCATGACGCTGAGGAGTAATACGTACACCAGTTGTTTTCAACGTGTCCAGTGCATCTTGTAAATGCGTTGCAGACATCGTCATGCACCTCTTCCATAAGTATTATTAATTTATAATTGTTATAAATAGTGTATCCAATTCGTACTACTTCGTCAACAATCACACATTGCTTATCCTCAATAAATCAATGGTATTTTCCTTAATAGCCTCTTGATAAATCCATAACATTTTCTAAATCCGTGTCACCCTTTAGCCATTTTGTTAGGCTTGGCTTGAAAATTTCTAAGCTACGCTCAACATAACGAGAAGAATGACTGGATACATGAGGTGATACTATGACATTTGGTAATGTCCATAATGGATTGTCAGATGTCAGAGGCTCCTCTTCAAATACATCTAAAACTGCATGTCCAATTTGCTTTGTTTCAATCGCTTGAATGAGTACCTTTTCATCAACTAAATTACCTCGACCAAAATTCATGAAGATCGCATTGTTTTTCATCACAACAAAATGCTCTTCTTTCAATAAATGGGTCGTTTCTGTTGTTTTTGGTAATACAGAAATAACGATATCTGCATGAGGTAGGGCTTCTTTCAATTGTGTAAAACTAATCACCGTATTCATATAGGCCGCTTCTTTACCGGAGCGGTTACAGCCAATCGTCGTAACACCAAAAGCTTGCAATAAACGTCCAACTTCTGACCCAATGGCACCTGGCCCCAAAATAAGTGCCGTACTATCACGTAATTCCGTTTGTTGTGTTTTTTTCGACCATTCACTTTTCTTTTGCTGCTCATACATCCAAGGCAAAGCTCGTTTAATGGCTAAAATATGAGCAAGCATGGATTCAGCCATAGGCGTTTTATGAATGCCACGAACATTTGAAACTAGAATCCCTCGTTCAATAATAGCCTGAGCTGGCATTTTTTCTACACCTGCCGATGCAACAAAAATCCATTTTAGCTTTGTCGCAGATTGAATACTCTCTTCTGTTAAATCTTCACCATATGTAACTAATACATCCGCTTGTTGAAGCTCTTCATTTGATAAACTCTTTTCAAAGATAAATTCAAGCTGTGGAAATTCTGCTACTAATGGTTCTCGTAAATCTGGTCTAGGTTCAAATGTAAAATAGATTCTCATTATTTTGCCTCCTGTTCTGCTAAATAAGCATATACTTCTTCAATATGATTTTTCACTCGAACTTTGCGCCAAGCTTTTACAAGCATACCCTCAGCATCAATTAAAAACGTTGAACGCTCTATGCCCATATATTCACGTCCATACATTTTCTTTAAAACCCATACACCATATGCTTCAGCAATAGCATGGTCCTCATCCACTAATAGTGAAAATGGCAAACCATGCTTATCAATAAATTTTGTATGCTTGCTTGCGTTATCTGGGCTAACACCCAGAACAACAGCGTTTAAATGACTGAAGTCCTCAAACTTATCGCGAAAATCACAAGCCTCCGTCGTGCAGCCTGGTGTCATATCCTTTGGGTAAAAGTATAAAATAACATTTGTTCCTTTAAAATCAGCTAAATGCACCATCTCGCCCTTTTCGTTCAAGAGAGAAAAATCCGGCGCCTTTTGTCCTTCTAGTAATGTCATACAATCTCCTCCTCTGTAGGTCCTATTTTACTCTAAGTAACAAATCAAGTCATATCCCTTAATTTCTTTGGATTTCTTACACCGATAGGTCTACAATAGATTACGTATAAAAAGTTAGGAGGCAATTCTATGAATCATGCAAAATCTGAAGCAATACATGCAGAGGCATTACAGCATATTGTTGGTGGTGTAAACAGCCCATCTCGTTCATATAAAGCAGTAGGTGGCGGTTCTCCTGTAGCCATGGCGCGAGGAAAAGGCGCATATTTTTGGGATGTAGATGGCAATCGTTATATCGACTATCTAGCAGCATATGGTCCAATCGTTACTGGTCATGGTCATCCTCATATTGCAAAGGCTATAACGCACGCAGCGGAAAATGGCACATTGTTTGGGACGCCGACTGAATATGAAGTTACTTTCGCAAAAATGTTAAAGGAAGCCATTCCGTCGATGGATAAAGTACGTTTTAACAACTCTGGTACAGAAGCTGTTATGACAACGATTCGTGTGGCACGTGCCTATACAGGACGTACAAAAATCATGAAATTTGCTGGTTGCTACCACGGGCATTTCGATTTAGTATTAGTGGCTGCAGGATCAGGTCCAGCAACATTAGGAACACCGGACTCAGCAGGCGTAACAACTTCAACAGCTGAAGAAGTTATTACTGTACCTTTTAATAACCCAGAAGCCTTTACAGAAGCCATGAATAAATGGGGCGAGGAGATTGCAGCTATCTTAATCGAGCCAATAGTAGGAAACTTCGGTATTGTTGAACCTAAGTCAGGCTTCCTTGAATTAGTACATGCTACAGCAAAGGAAAAAGGGGCCCTAACGATTTATGATGAAGTCATCACGGCCTTCCGCTTCCACTATGGTGGCGCTCAAAATTTACTTGGCCTAACACCTGATCTAACTGCACTTGGTAAAGTTATTGGTGGTGGTTTACCAATCGGTGCTTATGGCGGACGTAAAGAGATTATGGATACTGTTGCACCACTCGGCCCAGCATACCAAGCGGGTACGATGGCTGGAAATCCTGCATCTATGCAAGCTGGCATCGCTTGCCTAGAAGTGCTACAAACACCAGGTATATACGAGGAAATGGATAGATTAGGCTCAATTTTAGAAGAAGGTATTTTAGCTGCTGCTAAAAAACATGGCGTAACCATCACGTTAAATCGTCTTAAAGGAGCGCTTACTATTTACTTTACAGATGTGAAAGTAGAAAACTATGAGCAAGCTGAAAGCTCTGATGGTGAAATATTTGGACGCTTCTTTAAACTCATGCTTGCGCAAGGTATTAATCTAGCTCCTTCTAAATATGAAGCATGGTTCTTAACAACTGAGCATACAGAAGCGGATATTCAGGAAACAATTGAAGCAGTAGATATTGCGTTTTCTCAATTGTAATCTTGACAAGAAAAAGGCGACTTGCAGGTAGAAGTCGCCTTTTTCTTATTCATCCATGCAAATCTATGTATTTTATGAGCACTTCCTTCTATAATGTAAAGAAGCTAAAAAATATTAGACAGAAAGGACATCTTTATGAAATTAGGTGCCCGTGTATTTAAAACTGGTGTAGCTATCGTATTTGCATTATTTATTGCAGAGTTGTTAAAATTACCTTCACCTGTTTTTGCTGGAATTGCAGCTATTTTTGCTATTCAGCCTTCTATTTATCGTTCTTACCAAACCATTGTGGAGCAAGTACAAGCGAATATTATAGGTGCGACAATTGCTGTCATTTTCGGCTTACTTTTTGGCCACCATGTCGTTGCCATTGGTATAGCTGTCATAATAGCTATTGGTCTCATGTTGAAATTTAAACTGGAAAAATCACTTTCGCTAGCGTTGGTATCAGTCGTAGCTATTATGGAATTTCAAGGGGATGACTTTTTAACGTTTGGTTTAATACGCTTTGTTACGATATTAGTCGGGGTATTAGCAGCGTTTGTCGTAAACCTTGTGTTCTTACCACCTAAATACGAGGTAAAACTATTTCGCAAAATTTATATTTTACAAGATGATATTATTCGTTGGACACGACTGGCTGTACGTCAAGCTTCTGAGCACACATCCACAAAAACAGCATTAAGTAAGTTTAAAAGCCGTATGCTACGAGTGGATACGCTATATGATTTATATAAGGAAGAGCGTAATTATTTTAAAAATAAAAAATATGTGAAAGCACGCAAACTAGTAGTCTATCGTCAAATGATTTTAACTTCCAAGAAAAGCTTGGAATTGCTACAGCGTTTGCATAATCACGAAAATGAATTAGCTCAGCTCCCTACACAATTTCATTTAATGATTCAGGAGAGACTTGATTCCTTGTTAACGTACCATGAGCAATTGCTCTTAAAATATACAGGAAAGCTAAAGCCTGAGCATTCGGAGTGGAGTAAAAGCATTGACTATGTCCAACGTAATGAGCTGATGGAAATTTTCATCAAGCAAATCAACTTCGCTCGTGAAGAAGGCGATACGGAGTTTTCTAGCTATCACCTACTCTATATTTTATCGCGTATTTTAGATTATGAGGAAAACTTAGAACATCTTGATACACTTATTGTTTCTTACCAAAGCTATCATGGACATGAAATCAATGTAGAATTTGAAGAGGAATTCATATAGCTAACATTTTGGCGACAGATTATCTTGATTCAGGGGGCTTTTGATCACCCATTGAATGAAGATAAGTCTGTCGCTTTTTTTATACAAAAAACCTCCAAGTAGTCATCTACTTAGAGGAAAGAAGCTAAGAACGCAATGTTAGCAATTGTTGCTCTGCTTGTTGGCGTTTGACCATTTGTTCATCACGTAATTGCTGATAATTGGCAATGCCTGATATAATAGTATCCCACATTTCTTCAAGAGTCTGGGTAGTGCTGGATTGTTGAGCCATGGCAGTACTTAATTGCACCGCTTCCTTACTAGCTCCCCCAAATTGCTTCATACGATCTTCAAAGGCAGAGGCTGATTGACTTTGTAATTGTTGACGTCTTTCATTAACTGCATTCATCAAACCCATTTTAAAAACAGGAATGGTTTTAACAAAAGCCCCATTAATTTGTTCAATCAATTCACGGTTACCATTACGTAGCATATCGATTTGAGGGGCTGTGATAATAGCCACCATACGTGATTTTTCTAAATCATCTATTTTTTGCTGGAGCATCTCTGCAATAGCTTGCAAACGATTTAGCTCCATTTTCGCCAGCTGATTACCTGCTTCACTCTGTTTTTCATACATCGGAATCAATGTTGTTTGGACTTCATGAAGTTTCATGTCAGTTGCTACGATATACTTTTCTAGCTCAAGATAGTACATGAGGTCTTCTTGATATAAGCGTGCAAGTACTTGATTATCCTTTGCTAATTCCTCTTCCATCAGTACAAATTGATAATGGATTTTCTCAATATCTCTCCCCAGTCCATTGTATTTCGTAAATAAATCGCCATCATTTTTGGACTTACGTGCAAATAGCTTTTTAAAAAAGCCCTTTTGTTCTGTAAAATCTTGTTTGTCGAATGTCTGCATAAGGGCTTCAAGCTGCTTAAATAATTCATTTGATTCGAAAGATGTTGACTGAGTGATGATGGCTAAAATTTGATCTGCAAATGTAGCTAATTTTGTAGACGGCTCTTTTCCCAAAGCTAATAGCTCTATCTGATTTTTTATATTGATTTGATTGGCAATTTGCCGTACCTCTGCATGATCCCGTAACTGTTCTTTGAAGGCTTCTGCTGTTTCCAGTGTCAGCTGCTTCAGCGTCAACGAGTTATTTGACATTCATGCCGCCTCCTTTCTATCATCAAAAAAAACGATTAAAGAGTTTTTTTATGATTTTGTCGGGTGCAGTTTTCTGTGGCTTTGGTTGTTCATAGTACAAGTCAAACAGCATATGCTCTAAACGATGCACATCGTAACTATCTTCTTGTAAATGTTTTTCTAAATCTAGTTGACCTGTCGGATTATAAAACACAATATCCACACCAAATCGATTTAAAAACCCTAATAATGCCATATCCTCACGTGATAAAGCTGGTTGTTGAGGTGCTTGATATAATACCACCTTCGGTACCTCTTGTGAATAATCAAAGCTTTGTAGTAAACGAAGGATCTCCTGTGGAATCATCGTCATCTGTTTAAATAAAAATAACTGTAAATCATATAAGGTCTCATTTGGCTGCTGTTTCAACATAGGCTGCTCACAGGAAGTTTTTATCGTGTGTGCAATCGCACGCTGTAGCTCCAATGTTAACTCACCGTATTGCCACCAATCACTTTGCATAATACGATCTACTGACAGTTCTCCATTTACTAGGCAATGCTTATAGTGAAAGTGAAAATTGGCTTTACTCGTTGGTGAATAGGGGAATTTCTGGACAAAAACCGTTTGCGGACTTGCTAATAACTGATGCATATAATACCAGTATTCTTCCCGTCTGCTCGAAACCCCACTAATTTTGGCAAATATGACTGGAATGACAATCTCATCCCCAACTACTTCAAACTGTGGTCGAACCAAAGCTTTCTCTTTTGCATAAATAAATATATCATCATATGTCATCCGTAATGTTAAGGAGCGTGGCATAAAATCTTTAAACTGCCAAGGCTTATAGACACCTGATTGCTGATCATGCATTAATTGCTCAAAATGCTGACTAGATCGATATCCAACCGTTGCCTGCCGGTCACGCAACTTATCAGGAAATGGCTGTAAAGTTGTTTGATTGGCATATGCATATGTGATAGAGAAAGTATCATTAGGATCAATCTCAGCAAATTCATCTATTTTAGCTGGATGAAAAATTAACACATCACAACCGAGCTCCATTAATAACAATAAGAAATAGCGCTGACTTAGAGTTGCTTCCCCATACCAAACTACTTTAGGAAAATCATCTGTTGGTTTCATGGATTTTGTCCATAGAATCCAATGGTTTTTTAACCATTTCACCATATCAATTAAAAACCGGCGAAAGTCATTTGCTAGCAAACCTAACGATTGCTGTTTTTGAAAGAGCTCTACTACTTTAATGGTTGCTAACTGTAAATGGCGATTCATTACACTGTCATCATGCTTAGGAATTAATTGATAACCATACATCATTGCCACTAAACGATTTATAGATAGTCCTTGCGGAGTTTGTTGATGCTGCGAAAGGATTGTTTGTATTGCCTGAAAGTCTTTTGGTTCAATATGTTTATTTAATTCTTCACTTAAAATATGGATGTTAGTGTTCTGTGACAATGTAAATAATGAATTGAAATAATCATCTTCTTCGATTGGTATGCCCAATACACGAACAGCAATTCTACTAAAGCTCACTTGCTGCTCTGTTGTTTCATAAAATGCACGATCCTTTGGTGAATCTTGAAACGCCTGTAGCCAATCATCAGGATGACGCTCCAACACTGATTTAATTGTGATTGTTTGCATACAAACGCACCTCCTAAAAATCATCCTCAGCCTATGCTAAAGCATTCATTTGTCATAGGATGTCTCACCTAATGACAACAAAAATATTTGAACATCTATACGATCGTTTGTTGTGATGCCATCTGTAAAACTGTTTCCAATAAATTCTTTGTAAATGCTTCACCATTGTGAGGCGAGTAAGTTGTATTTTGTAAAAACTTTGGCTGTTTATCCTTTAAATCTCCATGATTTGGTGTAAAAGCTAAATCAGCCATTGCAAGCATGCCATAATCCATAATAGAATCACCTGCTGCTATATGCACATCGTATGTACAGAACTCTTTTATATATTCTATAGCCGCTTCCTTTGTCAGCACCTTAGGCATAAAATACAATTTTTTCCCTTGTAGCAGAACATGCCAACCATGCATATCAAACTCTTGAATCATCGCTTGTAATTCATCGGATGGTAAAGCATCAATATCTACATGATGTACATAAAAAAGCTCATCTATATACAGAGATCGTTGTAGCCATGTATCAGATTTAATCGTCTGAAAAAGCTTTAGCATATCCATACGAGGGATCGAGGAATCTTCAATACGTCTAGATAATGTTTGTGTCCACTTTTCATATGGCTGACCCTTTTCTACTATTGTACCCCCATTGCTTGTAATTGCAAAAGCAGGGCATAAATCATAAATAAAATGGATTCTTTTATATTGATGTAAAGCTCTTGTCGTAACAGGTACAAATAAAGTTTGTTGGTGTACCTGTTGCAATAGAGGTGCTGTTGCCTGTGTCATCATACTCATTGCTGTTTCGACCTTGTGTTCAACGACAATTGTCTCTGTAGCTGGCGGAAACATCTCCATCATGCGTTTAGAATAAATAAGGGTTCTATCTAAATCAGATGTAAATAATATCATCATATTCTCCTCTATAATTCTTTGATCAAACCACAACATGCATAGGACATATTCGAATACTCTTCAACCATTACATTTTTTTCCTGTGCTAATAATAAAATATGTTTCAATTCATGCATGTACTGTGGATTAATTAAAATCTTCCAAGGTATCCTTCGCAGCAAAACTCTTGTCGTTTCGCCAACACCTGGTTTAATGAAATGAATATTATCAATACCAAAATCTCGTTGAATTGTTTGCACGGACTTCATACCCTCCCAAGTAATTGGAGAGATTTCTTGCTCTTGAATTTGTTGCACAATTTTATTCTGTACTTGTTCAAAACATGTGACGATACGTTCTATGTACAGCTTGGAGACATCTACGGCCTCTAATTCTTTGTAGTATTTTGCACCATGAAAATCGTTTGCATCCATAAACTGCAAATTTAATACCGTTCTACTCACTAATCCAGATACAGTCGAATTTAAACAAGCAGATGGTATTAAAAAATCCTCACGAGTTCCATAAATAGCGGCACAATGCCCTGGATCAGCCAAAACAGCTAAATCAGCACTTAACTGTTTTTGATATTGTAAATTAAATTTTTGGCAGGATTGAATTAATTCATTGGTAATTGCCCCTTTTCCTGTCCAACCATCAATAAATTGAATACTTCCTAGAGGATGCTGTGTCAAAATATAACGAATTGCCGTTTCATCAAACCCACGACCTCGCAGTATAGAAATGGAGTAATGTGGAACATTCACATGATAATGCATAGCTATATACCGTTTGATTAAAATACCGATGGGTGTACCTGCACGAGCTAAACTCACAAGAATTAAATTTTCTAACCCTCTATTTTCAATGATTTGCTCTGCCACTACTCCAACGGCGATTGCTATTCTTTCTTCATGAGCATCTAGCGCTTTATAAAAAAGATTCATATAGGTATCAGATGGTTGCTTCTCCACTGGCAGCATTTCAGAATAATGTATGCCCGATTGAATGAGCTGTTCACGTTTCTCATTATCCATTTCAAGGAATGCACTTCCAATATCACGCAATAAAAAAATAACGTCCTCCGATGCATAACTCCCCATTTTATCTGGCTGCAAAGTCGATATCATCGTTCTACCTCCAATTCATGCATACTAATTACGTATACTTTGGCGTTAGTGGCTTCTTGCAATGCCTTTACCACACGAGCAACTACCTCTTCACTTGCTATACGTTCCACTATGAAAAAAAGTTCCGTGTAAGACTGGCTTTGAAGATTATATAAAAAATTAGTCACCCCGTTATTTTCTGGACTTTCGAAGGCTATTTTTTCGTTAATCGTATATCCTAAATCATCCGTACAATAGATTGGACTACGAGTAGTCGACTGAAAGTAAACATCATTTCCCAAATAAGAGGCAATTTGCATAGGAACATACATGAATTCACCCGTGCCAATAACAAGCGCTGGCCCATTTGTTCTTAGTTCTTGTAATTGCATAGCAATAGCTTGAATCGTTTGCTTTTGGTCAACATGCTGTTTTGACGTGAGCATAAATCTCCCTGTTGCTAGTAAATAGGGGTGCTTATTTATTAATCCATTCTCCGCAACAGATCGATAGAATTTGCGATCAACAGATACTTGAATTGGACAAATGTCCATATCTCGTGCAACTTGTGTTAGTAAGTTTGGTTGTGTACTGGTTAAGCTTGGCGTGCCTGAACAGCTAAAATTCCCACACATAATGGAGATGAATTGTATAGAGATATCCCATTGTACTTCTAATTGTTGAAAGATTGTTTGCTGCTGTTGGGAACGCCAATCTAAAATAGATAGTACCGCATATTGTCTCACTAAAGGAAATTTCTGTCTTAATGTCTCAATAATATTAATGACCGTATTTCCAGTAGTAATTTCATCATCAATTAACACAATGCGCTTAGCTTGCAGTAAAAATTCTGGTTCCTCCGTATAAATTCTATGGCTTGTCGCATGTGAATGTTCTTCCTCAAACGTAACAAATGGCTCAAAATCTGGCAACACTTCACGTGTTGTGTGGATATACATAGCATTCGAGTGAAAGGCATTAAATACTGCGTGACCAAGTGCTGTTGCCGTCTCAGCAAAGCCAATAAACAATGTTTCATCCGTTAATTCTAGGGTTCCCTCTATGGATTTTTGTACTTCATCCAAATTAGCTCCGTCCTTTAAAGCTTTAACGACAGACGAAGCCATTGCCTTTTGCCCAGTAAGATGCTGATGATACAGCATAGCTAAAAGAGTTCCTGTCAGTAAAGGGATTTGCGGACGGACAGCCAAATGTTTGCCTAGTACCGTGCTTACAAACAAAAATTGTCTCTTCTTATTAATTCGAGCCGCCATTCTAAACAAGTCGGTTAGCGCAAAATTATGCGGATTGTTGGTAATTTCAATATCAATTGAATAATTCGGTAAAATGCTTAATTTACTCATTTGTTGTTGCATATACACTACCACCTATTTCAGACTGTAATAAAAGTGAGGCAAAATCGACAGATTCATGATAAACACCATAGACATGAGCCTGTTTTAAAATCCGTTGTGCCCATCTCATATGTGGCTTAATTTCATTCATTTTATTAGCATAGTGACTTTTCATAACACCTTTTTGTCCATCATTATTTTCTATAATACTTAGCGCATCTAAGTATTCCTCATACGAAATCGCATAGAGGGCATGCACAACACGGATATGGCTCGGATGAATAATTGTTTTTCCCACTATGCCATTTTGTTTATCCATTAAAACTTCTTTCATTAATCCATCTAAACAATCGTCTAATAACGCTTTCCTTGTATCAAGCGCACCTTTCTCACTAAATGGTGTCACTCTAAGTGCGGGCTTTAATACACGCTGATTATTAAAATACTCCCACACAGGCCCAGAAATAATAAAACCATCTTCCTCACGCCCTAAGATATTGACAATATCTGCAATACAATCTCGAATGACACTAATATCATAAATGGTAGAATCCATACGGCGGCGAATTCCGTAAATACCACAAAAATCGGTAGCTCCAATTCGTACATTTAATACACGGGCTTTGTATTGATGTAGAACTGCTTTAATGTCTAATAATGCTTCCATGCGAGATTCCTTATATAGTACCTCACGACTTTCTAAAATCGGCATACCATATAAAATTAAATCATTTTCTAAAATGGTTTGTTCAAGCAACTCAAAATAACGGGCACCCTCTTCGGCTGTAAACTTTGGAAAGACATAGCCAGTTAATATTTCTTGCTTTTTCCCTAAAACAGTTGTTAGCTTTTGAAACTGCTCAACATGACGTACTCGAATAAAAAGTAATGGGAGCTCCTGAAGTAATAGCTGTTTTTGCTGATAGAGTGCATATAGTTCACTAATATCCTCTATCAACTTAGCTTCACAATCTACTAACTCTGCATCTCCAACTGCATCCTCCAAATCAATGACAAGTGATGTGAGTTCCTTATATTTTTGTGATCGGATTAAGCTCACAATCGTAGGCATGGAAGCTGGCATATACAAAGTCGCACCTAGGGCATATGACAAAATTTCCGACGTTTCCCATTTTGTAAACGGCTGTGGCTTCTTATAAAAAATCGTTTCTGCTTCTGTTGCAAAGTGTTGCATCTAATCCTCTCCCCAGTAACTATGCCTTTTGTGAAAAAAGCACTGTATCAGCCTGTTCCATACAGACTAATACAGTGCCTTGTTTACACTGCTGTTTTCTTTTTCAACTTGTAAACAACAAATATCAATAAGAATGCAGCTATTAAAATAATAACAAAAATTTCATGCGAAGGATGGTAGCCCCCAAATACTAACACACATTTTCGGTGCATTACGATAAGCCCCTGTTACATCTGCTAGTTTAAAAACTGTGCATATGTATTTACTATCTCATTTAATACATCTACATCAGATCCTCCACCATGCACCTATGTCCCATAGTTACTGTAGGCCATATGCATTGATTAAAGCAGCTAGTCCACCCTGGTAACCTGAACCTACTGCAGCAAATTTCCACTCACCATTATGTCGGTACAGCTCACAAAATACTACAGCCGTTTCAATGCTGAAATCTTCGCCTAGATCGTAACGCAATACCTCTGATCCCGACTCTTCGTTCGTCAATCGTACATAGGCATTTAAGACTTGCCCGAAGTTTTGATGACGTCCCTCGGCATCGTAAATAGTAACCGTCACTACAATTTTTTCAATTTGAGGTGATACTTGCTTTAAGTTGACAAGAATTTTTTCATCATCCCCATCCCCTGCACCTGTACGATTATCTCCTGTATGGACAACTGACTGGTCTGGGCTCGATAGATTATTATAGAAAATAAAGTCCTGTTCATTACGACATTTACCTGAAGCATCTAGTAAAAATACAGATGCATCCAGGTCAAAGTCTTGTCCACCATCAAATTGCTTTACATCCCAGCCTAAACCAATGCCAATGCTATTTAAGCCTGGATCTTGCTTTGTTAAATCAATACGTTGCCCTTTACTTAATTGTATAGCCATTCAAAAATCTCCCTTTCTGTCCAAAGATGAAATTTTAGTTTACACTTAAGCCATAATCATTACATAAAGCAGCTAAGCCACCTTGATAGCCTGCACCAATCGCATTAAATTTCCATTCTCCGTTATGACGATATAATTCCCCTACAACAATAGCTGTTTCGATACTGAAATCCTCGCCTAAATCATAGCGAATAATTTCTTCGTTGGAAGCAGCATTCATAATACGAATATAGGCATTAGACACCATACCGAAGTTTTGACTGCGAGACTCTGCATCATGAATTGTTACAGTGAAGGCTAATCGCTGAACATGAGCAGGTACTTGAGTTAATGCCACTTTCACCACTTCATCGTCACCTTCGCCTACACCTGTTAAATTATCGCCTGAATGCTCTACTGAACCATTGCCACCTTTAGTGTTGTTATAAAAAATAAAATCATTTTGATCTGAAACTTTACCTGTATCAGCAAGTAAAAATACAGAGGAGTCTAAGTCAAAATCATGACCACCATCATATTTATTTGTATCCCAACCTAAACCTACAACAACATTCGTTAACCCTGGATTTGTTTTAGTTAAATCTACCTTTTGACCTTTTTGTAATGAAATGCCCATAATTTTTATTCCTCCTATTTAGTCAATTATTTATTGATATCTTCGAACAACGTCGCCAAGCTTTATGTCATTTGTTCCCGTACCAACCGCAGCAAATTTCCATTCGTTATTATGTCGGTAAATTTCTCCACATACTAACGTCGTTAAATTTGAATAATTATCAGTTAAATTATAGCGAATTAGTTCGCTTCCTGTCCTATCATCATACACACGAATATATGCATTATGAATCATACCGAAGTGTTGATTGCGACCTGCCGCATCATAGATGTTTACAACAAACACAAGCTTGTTATATTGCGAAGGTACGGACGATAGTTCAATTGTAATTACCTCATCATCACCATCGCCGTCACCTGTTAAATTATCACCTGAATGTCGAACAGAACCGCAGCTACTTGTTAATTTCCCGAAATAAACAACATCGTCACCCGCTACAACCTTATCATCTTGTAACATTAATACCGAAGCATCACAGTCGATACTTCTGCCACTGCCACTATTTCTGCTAGAAAATAAACCACCTAAAAAGCCGCCACTTTTCTCTTGGCCTACAGGGTCCCACCCTAAACCAACTTTAATTTTATTTAATCCTGCGTTACCCTTTGTTAAATCCACTCTTTGTCCTTTTTGTAAATTAATCCCCAATTCTAACACCCTCCTAAAATATGTATTTCAGTCGAAAGATTTTATGGTAAGCAATAATCTACTAAGCTATAAGATTTCTACTTAAAATTAAGTCTAAAATAACGTGACAAAAAATTCAATTAATGGCTCCGAAAAGGTGTTTTCACTTATTTTAGAAAGCCCCTCACGCCTTTTTCTATAACATAGAACGTTTTTGTAGTAAAAATGTTCCTTTTATATCCATTGGTCCAAGCAGCTAAAAAACCTTCTAACTTGTAGAAGGCTATGTTTCTATTTACTAACTTTTCATTTTTGGATCTAATGCATCTCGTAGTCCATCCCCCATTAGATTAAAGCCTAATACGGTTAACATAATAGCTAAACCAGGGAAAATCATCGTCCACGGAGCATTTAATAAAAACTTCCGTGCATCCGCTAGCATTTTTCCCCATTCTGGTGCTGGAGCTTGAGCCCCTAGCCCAAGGAAGCCTAATGCTGCCGCTTCAATAATAGCTGTCGCAATTGCTAATGTCCCCTGTACAATTATTGGCGTTATGGAATTCGGCAAAATATGCGAAAATAGTATTCGTGCATCACGCATACCAATTGCTTTTGCCGCTACTATATACTCCTCTTCCTTGACACTTAAAACTTTAGAGCGGATTAAGCGCCCAAAATTCGGTACGTTAATAATAGCAATGGCGATTAATGCATTTTGTAAAGATGGACCCAGCACTGATACTACTGCAATCGCTAGTAGCATACTAGGGAAAGCTAGCATAATATCAAAAATACGAGAAATTATCGTATCGACCCATTTTCCATAATAACCTGCAATGATGCCAAGTAAACTACCAATTATCACGGACAAAATAACAGAGAAAAAGCCTACCCATAGTGAAATCCTTGCACCGTGAATGATCCTCGAAAAAATATCCCGCCCAAAATCATCCGTTCCAAACCAATGATCAGCGGATGGTGCCAGTAAACGTTTCGTTAAATCTTGTTCATTGATGCCTTGTGGTGCAATGAACGGACCAATGACAGCTAGTAAGATAAAAAATATAACAATTCCTGCTCCAACAAGGGATACTTTGCTCTTTTTAAAACTACGCCAGCCTTCGAGCCATGGACCTACTGCCTTTTCTCGAACTGGTGCTACTTCTTTTTTTATATCGATTGCTCCAGTCATCATTGCAACTCCCTTCTATTTGTATTTAATCCGTGGGTCGACTACTGTATACAGTAAATCCACGATTAAGTTAATCATGATGAAAATAAATGCAACGATGAGAATACCTGATTGAATAACAGGATAATCCCTGAAGCCAATCGCATCATAAATATAACGACCAATTCCTGGCCAACTAAAAATCGTTTCTGTTAAAATGGCCCCACCTAACAGTAATCCTGTTTGTAGACCAATTACCGTTAACACAGGAATAACCGCATTCTTTAATGCATGCTTATAAACAACGATAAACATTTTTTGTCCTTTTGCTCTTGCAGTCCTTACGTAATCTGAACGCATAACTTCCAGCATGGAGGACCTTGTGATTCTGGCAATGATAGCCATTGGAATCGTGGCAAGTGCTACTCCTGGTAATATTAATCGCTTTATGACTTCGATGAATTGATCAAAGCGTCCTTGAATGAGCGTATCTAGTAAATAAAAATGGGTTATGGCGGTAATTGGATTTCGTACATCTTCTCGACCAGATGTAGGTAACCAACCAAGCTTACTACTAAATGTCCACTGCTCCATCAATCCAAGCCAGAACACAGGTACAGATACACCGATTAACGCTATAATCATCGCTGTATAATCAAACCAAGAATTTTGGAACCATGCAGAAATAATGCCAGCATTCACACCAATAACGATCGCAATGATCATCGCAAATAGTGCAAGTTCGGCCGTTGCTGCTAAGTATGGGAAAATTTCTTCTGATACAGGTAGTTTCGTACGTAGGGAAACCCCTAAATCCCCCTGAAAAATACCTGCTAAGTAACTAAAATATTGTGTATACCACGGCTTATCTAATCCTAAACTTGCGTTTAACGCCTCGACCGCCTCTTTTGTTGCCTGTTGTCCTAAAATAACCTGTGCTGGATTTCCAGGGATTGCCCGTATCAACATAAAGACGATAAAAGTCATTCCAAGCAAAACTGGGATTAGTTGAAGTAAACGTCTCCCCATGTAGTGAAGCATTTTCATCACCTCTCTATGATTTTCATAATCTACTGTGAAGTCTTTATATACTGTTGAAAGGTTGAGCCTTCACTAAACGGTTTTGAATGTTTAGTTGAATTCTTTCATACAGGAAATAATCATGATCTTTACTTGAAAAGAATCTGCGAGATTTCCACGGCTTACCCGCAGAAAAGCAAGCAGATTCTTCACATTCCTTTGTTCAATTAAAAATGATGAAATTTACTATTGAATATCTACTGCATCTAAACGGTCAGAGCCAGTAGGATGCGCAATGTAATTTGTAACTTTCTTGTTAGCAGCTAAAATTGGAATAGAGTGAGCAAGTGGAACCCATGGAGCATCCTCAGAAATAATTACTTGAGCTTGCTTATAAAGTTCATTACGCTTGTCTTCATCGATCTCAGTTTGAGCAGCTGTTAATATCTTGTGTAATTCTGGATTATCATAGAACGTATAGTTATTAGAACCAATATTATCGGCGTCTAATAACGTGTATAGGAAGTTATCCGCATCCCCATTATCGCCTGTCCAGCCAAGTAGGAATGCATCCGCTTCACCATTTTGAGCTTTTTCTAAATACGTAGCCCATTCAAATGACACAATTTTAGATTTAATACCTACGTCTTCTAAGTTCTTTTGAATCGCTTCAGCCACTTTTTGTCCATCTGGCATGTATGGACGTGGTACTGGCATTGCCCATAGCTCAATTTCCTTGCCATCATAGCCTGCTTCAGCAAGTAATGCTTTCGCTTTTTCAGGATCATACGTATAGCCTGTCACTTCATCGTTATAACCAGAAATTACTGGTGGCATTGGGTTTTTCGCTGGTTCAGCTAGCCCTTCATAAAACGCATCCACTAATGCTTGTTTATCAATTGCATAGTTGACTGCTTGACGTACTTTTACATTATCAAAAGGTGGACGTGTAACAGTTAAACCAAGGTAGCCAACGTTCATAGATGGACGTTCGATTAACTGTAAATTTGCATCGCCTTCAATTGTTCCTTTATCAGAAGGACTTAAGCCATCAGCTACATCAATATTGCCTGCTAATAAATCATTTAAACGTGCTGAGTTTTCTGGAATAGAACGATAAATTACTTTATCTAATTTAGGATACCCATCAATATAGTAATCTGGGTTTTTCTCAATTGTGATTGAGTCATTACGTACCCAGCTAACAAACTTGAATGGACCTGTTCCTACAGGATTTGCAGATAAACCTTCTTCATCTGCTTCAAATGCTGTTGGAGAAGCAATTGCAAAAGGAGACATTGCTAAATTTTTTAAAAATGGTGCTTGAGGTTGACTTAACTTAAAGACAACTGTGTAGTCTCCCTCTGCAGTTACTGATTCAATTACTTGCTTGTCACCAACGACAAATTGTGAACTAAAGTAAGGGTGTTTATCTGCACCTGTTTTCCAACGTTCAATATTCTTAACAACAGCCTCAGCATTGAAATCTGTGCCATCATGGAATTTCACACCTTCTTGTAGCTGGAAAGTATACGTTAAACCATCCTCTGATGCCTCCCATGATTTGGCTAAGCCTGGTTGAATTGTTACATCTCGTTCTCCAAAGTTTACAAGTGTTTCATAAATATTAGCTGTCACTGTGAAGGATTCACCGTCTGTAACAACAGCAGGGTCAAGTGCTACAGAATCTCCACCCCGACCATACACTAAAATTTTTGGTTCTCCACTGCTAGCTGTATCGCCACCAGTTGAAGTATCTTTACTACCCGTATCCTTGGTATCTGAGCCGCCACATGCTGCTAAGATTGTCGAGAGAATAAGGAGTAGCATTACACCTAAAGTCCAAAACTTCTTTTTCTT
This sequence comes from Lysinibacillus sp. G01H, assembly GCF_028872195.1. NCBI lineage: Bacteria > Bacillati > Bacillota > Bacilli > Caryophanales > Bacillaceae > Lysinibacillus > Lysinibacillus sp. G01H. The sequence goes on from NZ_CP118397.1 coordinate 3,909,084, forward strand.
CATCGAATTTCCCCCTATGAGTTTTTATATCATTTAATGTTGGAGTGCCTCGTAAAGATGGCAAGCAACATAATGACCTGGTTTCACTTCTTGCATTTTAGGTATTACCTGTGAGCACTGATCCTTTTTAAACGGACATCTCGTATGGAACGTACAACCGCTTGGCGGGTTTGATGCACTTGGAATATCTCCTGAAATGATGATCTGCTCCCGTTCAAACGTAGGATCTGGAACAGGGACCGAAGATAAAAGTGCCTGTGTATATGGATGAAGCGGTTCAGCATATAAGTCCTCACTCGCTGTCAGCTCAACTAATTTACCTAAATACATAACGCCAACTCGATTACTAATATGACGCACAACCCCTAAATCATGGGAAATAAAAATATAAGTTAGCCTCAAATCCTTTTGCAGCTTTTGCAATAAATTCAAAACCTGTGCCTGGATGGATACATCAAGTGCAGATACTGGCTCGTCCGCAATAATTAAGCGTGGATTAGTCATCAAGGCTCTAGCAATGCCGATACGTTGCCTTTGCCCTCCACTAAATTGATGCGGATAGCGCTTGATATGATATTCATTCAATCCAACAATCTCAAGTAGCTCCAACACTTTCTGTTTTCGCTCTTTGGCATTACCTATCCCATGAACAATAAGAGGCTCCTCTAAAATTTTGCCGATGTTATGGCGAGGATTTAGTGAGGCATAGGGATCCTGAAAAATCATTTGAATATCTCTACGTGCCTTCCTCATTTCGTTATTGGATAATTCTGAAATCATTTTACCTGCGAATTCTATCTTACCTCCAGTTGGCTCCAGTAAACGCATTAATAAGCGACCCGTTGTGGATTTGCCACAGCCTGATTCGCCAACAATTCCTAATGTTTCTCCTTCAAACACTTCAAAGGAAACATCATCTACGGCCTTTACATCCCCGGCATGTGAATGAAGGACTCCTTTTCGAATCGGAAAATACTTTTTTAACCCCTCAACCTTTAATAACGCTTTCGACACGTTGCTCCACCTCCTGCTTCTCTAGTAAAAAACATCTCGATTTATGATTCTCTGCTGCTTCAAATAAAGGTGGTGTTTCCTGTAAACAACGTTCCATTGCATATTCACAGCGTGCCGCAAAACGACAGCCTACCTGAATACTTCCTGGTTTCGGTACACTTCCAGGAATGGAGTATAAATTTTCCTTTTTATAACGCATGTCAGGTACTGATTGAATGAGCCCTTGTGTATAGGGATGTTTAGGATTAGTAAAAATTTCATGAATCGGCGCCTCTTCCACTATTTGTCCTGCATACATAACAATCACTCGCTCACAAGTTTCCGCGACAACCCCCAGATCATGTGTAATTAACAACACAGCTGTATTCAATCGTTTATTTAAGTCTTTCATAAGCTGTAAAATTTGGGCTTGTATCGTAACATCCAATGCAGTTGTAGGCTCATCCGCAATCAATACTTGAGGATCACAGACAAGTGCCATAGCAATCATCACACGTTGACGCATACCGCCAGACAGCTGATGTGGGTAGTCCTTTAGCAATTCCTCAGCACGTGGTAGACCTACCAATTTCATGATTTCGACCGCTCTTGCAAACGCTTCCTTTTTTGTCCATTTTGGATTATGGATTAATATAGCCTCCTTTAACTGATCACCAATCGTGAACAAAGGGTTTAGCGAAGTCATGGGCTCTTGGAAAATCATTGCAATGTCTTTTCCACGTATTTTTTGCATTTGTTTATCCGTACATTTAGCAATATTTTTGCCATCTAGCAAAATTTCTCCACCCGTTATTTTACCTGGTGGTGATGGAATTAATCCCATGATGGACAGCGACGTAACACTTTTACCACTTCCCGATTCTCCTACAATCCCTAAAATTTCTCCTTCATGGACAGAAAAATCGATATCGTCTACAGCAGGAATTTGCCCATTATCTGTGAAAAAGGTTGTTTTCAAACCTTTTATTTCTAGTAGTTTTTTCCTCATGTGTAACGCCCCACCCTACCTATATTTTACTTAAATGTATAATAATATTAATAGAATACTATAACTTTCGTTAAATTCCTTATTTTCAGATAATTCTAACTAAAAATCCTTACTCTTTCAATCATTAATATTCTGCAAATTACATAGAATTCCTACAATAATCGCCTTCGATAATAATAAAATCTTATAAAGAGATAATTTTTAACATTTTTCAAAAAAAAATAGCCTTCCATTTTCGAATAAATGAAAGACTTTTTTGAAAAAAATTCTTAAACCGTGTAATTTACGGAAAATTTTAATCTAAATGCTGCACTTGGAATAAATTATAATATGTCCCTTGACTGTTCATTAACTGTTCATGTGTTCCACTTTCGATTAATTGACCATGATCGATGACGAAAATCTTGTCAGCATGGGTAATTGTAGAAAGACGGTGCGCAATAATAATAGTTGTTCGTTCATGAGCAAGCTTGTCTAACGATTCTTGAATCAGTGCTTCACTTTCCAAATCTAATGCAGAAGTAGCCTCATCAAGGATTAGAATTGGTGGATTTTTTAAAAACACACGCGCAATGGCAACTCGTTGTTTTTGTCCGCCAGAGAGCTTTACTCCTCTTTCTCCAACCTTTGTGTCATAGCCATTAGGCAGACTCATAATAAAGTCATGGGCATTTGCCGCTTTCGCTGCTTCGATAACCTGTGCATCTGTTGCATCTGGTTTCCCCATTAAAATATTCTCTTTGACAGAGTCACTAAAAAGTATATTATCTTGCAGGACAATACCAATTTGAGATCGTAAGGAATGTAAAGTGACATCCCGTACATCTTTTCCATCAATGGTCACTTGCCCGCTTGTTGTATCATAAAAGCGAGGAATTAAACTGATAATCGTTGACTTACCACCACCACTCATCCCTACAAAGGCAACAGTCTCTCCAGGATTTATCGTTAAATCTATAGCATCTATAATAGGTGAGCCAGTTTCTTCATATTGGAAGGATACATTTTGAAAGCGAACCTGCCCATTTGCACGTGGGAGTTCAAGAGCATAGTCCTTATCCTTCACTTCATAAGGCTCATCTATTAAATCGAACATTCGATCCATTGAAGCAATTGACTGTGTTAAAGTTGTGGAAGAGCTAACAAGTCGACGAAGTGGGCCATACAGACGTTCAATATAAGCAATAAAAGCAACCATTGTTCCAACTGAAAGTGACCCATTTATTACTTGATAGCCCGCGTAGGCTATAACTAGTAATGGCGCTACATCTGTAATGGTATTGACGACAGCAAATGATTTTGCATTCCACTTTGTTTGATCAAGCGCTTTTTCTAAAAACTCACCGTTTGCTGAATCGAACAATTTTTGTTCATGCTTTTCTAAAGTAAAGCTTTTAATAATGCTCATACCAGCTACACGTTCATGTAAATAGCTTTGTACACCTGCAAGAGCTTGAGAACGTTTCCGTGTTAAATCTCTCAATTTGCCAAAAAAGTACTTCACACTGAAAGCATAAAATGGAAATGCGATTAACGCTACTAGTGTTAGCTTCACATCCATGGTTAGCATAATGGCAATCGCAATTACAATCGTCGCCAGATCTAACCAAACATTCATTAACCCCGTCATGACAAAGGTCTTTGTTTGTTCAACATCATTAATTACCCTTGAAATAACATCCCCTGCTCGTGTATTGGCATAGTACCTTAAGCTTAAACGCTGTAAATGTGCATAAATTTCCTTACGAATATCAAATAGCACCTTGTTGCTTACGTGTTGTGCAAAATATTGTCGATAATACTCAATAGGTGGACGGATAATAAAGAACACAATAATAGTGCCACCTAGCCAATAAAATAGTTCTTTTGTTTTTTCTACATCTGTTAAGTCATCTGCTGCAATAATATCGTCTAGCACAATCTTAATGAGCAGTGGAATAAATAGTGGAATAGCAAATTTTACTATACCAATGATAATCGTTAAAATAATTTCCCATGTATATGGTTTAACAAAGCGCATATATCGCTTAATGCTTCCCAATTTATCATCACATCCTTACAAAAAGAAACAGACATTCGAAGATGAATGCCCTAAGTATTATAGCAATATTTTGACTAAAATACAGTTATGATGACTTTATAGCGAACTATTTTACCTTTGCCTTACCAACACTCTGCTCCCCTCCAATAAAAAACACCTATTAGTTAAACTAATAGGTGTCATGATTGATCATCTGACTGCATATCAAGCTGGAACTTGTAACGATTTGTCCAGACATCGATGAAATCGGGTGCAAATGGTCCTCTTTTTTGTTGAATCCAGCTTATTAATTTATCGACATTGCGCTTTAAAATCTTATCTATGACATCAGGATAAGACATTTCCTTCCGATGGAGCTCATATTCATCCTCGTCTAAAAGTGTATAAGACATGTCAGGAAAAACTTTAATATCTAAATCATAGTCGATATATTTAATGGCATTATTATCGAAAACAAATGGTGAGCTTAGATTGCAATAATAATACACACCGTCTTCACGTAGCATACAGATGATGTTAAACCAGTGTTCCGCATGGAAGTAGCAAATAGAGGGCTCTCTCGTTAGCCATGTACGACCATCGGATTCTGTTACAAGTGTCCGTTCATTCGCACCGATTACGATATTTTTCGTTCCTTTTAAAACCATCGTTTCTTGCCAAACACGGTGGATACGGCCATTGTGCTTATAACTATGTATTTGTATCGTTTCTCCTTCTACCGGTAATGCCATTTTGTTAGCCCACCTTTTCGTCTATGCTACCTAAATCTAGCAGTCTCTAGTATATTATAGCAATGTGTACGCGAAAGGTGTAGTTAGAAAACCACAAATTTCACTACGCTATTTTGAATTTGTATAAAATTTAGTCAATTATAAGCGAATTTTAATATAATGTCAGCTTTGATGGGATTTTTTAGTTAATGCTATAGAGGATTTCCTTTTATGCTGACCATTTACTTACCTAAACAATTTGAAAGGGGCTGTCTTTTTCATCTTTTCGGATTTAAGACAGCCCCTTAGAGGTAAATGCAATTATGCAGTTACAAAGTGTTACTCACCTAAATCTTGGTTAGTTTTTGAGAAACGGCCAGAAGCTGGAGCTTTCTTTTGCTCTGCTTTCGCATTTTGCTTTTGCACTTCATTTACGTCCGTTTCATAACCAAACTCTTCACTTTGACGTTGCATGTTTTTATTCGGTTGGAAATTTTGGTTGTTTTGTTTTTTCATCATTCATTCACCTCCACGCTAGTTATTGTGTACGGAGGTGGTGACTTTTATGCTCATGAATCAGTGATTTTTAAGAAGGATTTATTTTCCTGCCGTTTGCTTTTTTACTTCATCCCAAATTTTTAGCATAGGCACAGGCATCGGTAAAAGTTCTATTTGCTCATAGTTTAGCCAATCACCTAGCTCAGTCGATTCGCATTTTATATAATAGCTATTTAAATGCCAAGTTAAATGTGAAAAAACATGTTTAAATGTAAGCAGTTCATATTTGGCCTGGATATTTACTGTATATTCCTTTGTAAAATTTTCTGCTGAAGATTGGCTTGTATCAATCATTGGAAATTGCCATAGATTAGCGAGCAAGCCTTCCTCAGGACGTTGTTGCATTAAAAATTGTCCTTTGTCATTTTCATATACGAGCACATCATATGTGAGATGCTTCATTTTTGTCTTTTTTGATTTGACAGGTAATTTTTCTGGTTCTCCCTCATTAAAAGCTATGCAATACTCTCTTACTGGGCATAATAAACATTTTGGAGAGGTAGGTGTACAAATAAGTGCACCCAGCTCCATTAAGCCCTGGTTAAACGATGAAGCATGATCAGGATCAATTAGTTCCTCAACCGCACTTTCGAAAATTTTCTTCGTTTTGGGAAGAGCTATATCTTCATGTATATCAAGCACTCTACTTAGAACACGCATAACATTACCGTCAACTGCATGTTCAGGCTTATTATAGGCAATACTTAAAATAGCACCTGCAGTATAGGGACCAACACCTTTTAATTTAGATATTTCATGGCGATTGTCAGGTACTATACCACCGTAATTTGCTAAAACCTCACGAGCACCTGCTTGTAAATTGCGAGCACGAGAATAATAGCCAAGGCCTTCCCAATGCTTTAATAAGTATTCTTGGGGTGCTTCCGCAAGCAAATCTAATGTTGGAAAGCTTTCCATAAAGCGATTGTAATAAGGAATAACTGTGTCGACACGTGTCTGTTGTAGCATCACTTCAGATACCCAAATTTTATAAGGGTCTGTTGTGTGTCTCCACGGTAAATCACGCTTCTCTGTGTTAAACCAGTCAACTAATGATTGTCGAAATTCTGTTACATATGGGTAATTCACAGTGACCTCCGTTGTTTTTACGATTTAATTTATGATGAAAAGGGTATACAATGAAGAAAAGAATATTCGCGGAAGATCGACAACAATCGTCGCTTTCGCACGAATGTTAGAATATTTCAATATACCTTTTATTATGTTTGAAATAAAGTTGTATGCACATTGTACTCGATTTTAATGCATACTAGGAGTGGATATTTTTGGATTCAGGTACACATTTCGTTATGGGTATTGCCCTTGGCGGTCTTGCATTAGCTGACCCTGTAGTTGCCAATCATTCAATGACTTTTACAGCAGTAATGGCAGGTACAATTATTGGCTCACAAGCTCCAGATGTCGACACTGTGTTAAAACTACGTAATAACGCCATCTATATCCGACATCACCGAGGAATTACACACTCACTACCAGCTGTAGCTATTTGGCCTATTTTAATTACATTTGTTTTATCACTGATTTTGCAAGATGTGAATGTGTTACATTTATGGCTTTGGACATTTTTAGCTGTCGCACTTCATGTTTTTGTCGATATTTTTAACGCGTATGGAACACAAGCAATTCGACCTTTCTCTCGAAAATGGGTTGCGTTAGGTGTCATTAATACCTTCGATCCCATTATTTTTTCCTTACATTGTGTCGGTATTGTGTTATGGGCATTTGGCACAAATCCAGTATGGACATTCAGTATCATGTACGTGGTTATCGTGATTTACTATATTTTACGATTCGCTGTGCAAAAAGCGGTAAAAAACGCGGTGCATCATACTATTCAAGATGAAGAATATGTCATTGTAGCACCTACTATGCGCTTCTTCCACTGGCGAATCGCAGCCAAATCCAAAACTCATTATTATGTTGGCCGTGCTTATGGAAGGACTGTTAATATTTATGATAAATTTGAAATTAAGCCTTTGCCTAAAACTGCGCTTGTAGATGCTGCAATGAAAGATCCTAACTTAGCTGCATTTGTGTCTTTCTCTCCTATGTATCGATGGGAGATTTCCGAGCTTGAAAACGGCCTAATAGAAGTAAGGTTAATCGATTTGCGTTACCGTAGTGACAATCGTTATCCTTTCGTTGCTGTAGCACATTTAAATGATGCTAATGACATTATGACGTCTTACACAGGCTGGATCTTTACAGAAGATAAGCTTCAGAAAAAATTACAAATTGGTGCAAGTAATTAAGCAGTAAACCCTGACCAATATTGGTCAGGGTTTTATTATTGTACCATATCATCACTAGCATCTAGTAAATGTATATACTTCGGATTGCGACCTGCAAAGGCATGTAGTTTATCACCATAGCTAGCAATTAATTGACGAACAAGATTTTCTGTATACTCTGCCCCACGATAATCATATCCTGCTTTCGCGGCAGTTGATTCAAAGTCACTCCATAACAACTCCACCCAAACCTGTGCCCGTCCAACAGACATCTGAGGATTCTTTGCAAGTAACTCTGCTGTTAATTTCTCAATTTTTTCATCCATTTTATTTGCCCACCTTTACTGGGGAAAGGATAGATACTGGTAGTGCCTCTTGGTATTTGTCTCCGCCTAAACGATGACCCCAAGCAAAGCGTCCCTTCAAATAATCTACTTGGAAAAATTCATTATCTGAACCATCAATACGATACATTTCTCCTGGAACGATCGTATCAAGATCCACTAAATAAGCCGCAGCCATTAAAGCTTTGCGTTCATAAACAGCAAACTCATTGATGATTCCTAGCTGTTCTGCCTTTCGAGCTTTCTCTTTTAGAAAGGCAATTTCCTCTCGCAATTCATGTTCAGACATAGCAGCATAATTTTTTTCACTCATTCTTCATTCTCCTTCTCTTCTATAAAACGATCTATTACTTCTATAGGAAAACCCTTTTGATAGAGCGCCTGTTTAACCTTCATTTTTAGCTCATAACCAGTATACTTCGATACGTACTTTTTCCAAACTTTTTCGCCTTGAGCATCAAGTAGCTGCTGCCAGTTGTCATCATCCTGCCCTATCTCAACTTGGCTAAGCACCTCTTCTACAATCGAGAAAGCATACCCTTTTCTTAATAAGTAATCCTGAATTTTGGTCTTAATTTGTGTTGGGGTCTTCTTGCTCTCCGCTCGAACAATTTTCTCTGCCAGTTGCTTCGCCAGTTTTACTTGTTCCTCAAAACTATATGTAGCAAGCACCTCATCCTGCAAGTTTTTCTCAATGCCTTTTTTGATCATGTCTTGTCTAATGGCTCTTGGTCCTTTTTTCATAGTAGCTTTCTTTGTATCAAGCAGAGCCTTTGAATAGTTTTCATCATTAATAAAGCCATAGGATTTTAACTTTTGGATTGCCTCTAACACTACAGCTTCTCCAAATTCTAAGGTGAGCAGTTTTTTCTTAACCTCATGCTCACTTCGCATTTGATATGAAAGGAAGTTTAATCCCTTATTAAATGCCTTACGTATCTCATCTTCATAGGCAATCTCTTGAATTTCGAATTCATCGAGCACCTTCCCCTTTGTTAAACCAAATTGAATGAGAATGGCTTCATCAACAGGAAAAGCATATTCTTCATTTAAATAGATATTATAGCGTTCAGGATTGTTTTTTTGACGTGCAATTTTTGTAATCATACGCATAGTAAACACCTCACTATTATCATTATAGCATTTCTTTATGGGGGAACTGACAAACAGCACGGTTAATTTTCCTATGTCACGGGCATTCTTTTCCCTTCCACGGGTAAACTTCCTGCTCTGCAATAAATGCCTAAAGATGTTTACTTTTTTGGTTACATGATAAAATTATTAGGAAGCGTTTTATTCGAGAAAAGAGGTGCATGTTATGAAAATAGTGATTGCAGGTGGCACTGGCTTTGTTGGAAAAGCCCTTATACAGCTTTTGCAGGACAACGGACATGACATTTTTGTCCTAACGCGTCATGAGTCAAGGCTCGAAAATGGCGTTCACTATGTTCAATGGCTACATCAGCATGAGCAAGCTTTGACAATCTTTGAAGGTGTAGATGCCTTTGTGAATTTAGCAGGTGTTTCATTAAATAATGGTCGTTGGACAAAAAAACAAAAGAAAGCTATCTATTGGAGCAGAATGAATGCCACATCAGAGATTGTACGAATAATGGACATGCTCACGATAAAACCAAAAGTCCTTGTCAATGCTAGTGCGGTTGGTATATACCCAACTTCCACACAAGCCATCTATGATGAAGATTTTACGGATTACGCAACTGATTTTTTAGGCACTACAGTCCACGATTGGGAGCGACATGCGAAACGAGCAGAAGCATTAGGTATTCGTGTGGCTCTTGCACGTTTTGGTGTCATTTTAGGTAGAAATAGTGGCGCACTTCCACCAATGCTATTGCCTTATCAAATGCATATAGGTGGCACGATTGGCTCTGGAGAGCAATGGCTTTCATGGGTACATATTGAGGATGTAGCACGTGCTATTTATTTCGCTATTACAAATGAAAATATTCATGGACCATTTAATATAACAGCACCGCATCCGATGAGAATGAAGGAATTTGGTCAAACGATTGCAGAAGTCATGGGCAGACGTCATTGGCTGCCTGTTCCTAGCTTTGCGATGCGTTTAGCTCTCGGCGAACAAAGCACACTTGTTTTAGAAGGACAACAAGTGCTACCAACCCTATTAGAACAACAACATTTTATATTTAAATACCCTTATCTAAAGCAAGCACTTGAAAATTTGTTAAAGGCTCAAAATTAGAAAAAATTAAGTTGGATAATTTTTTAATAATTACGCATTCTAATGAAAAAGAAAGGATGCGTTTTTTATGTGGAAACAACATATTGTTGGTGCGGTAATTGCTACTTTTATTATTGCCGCAGGAATTAGCTTTAATCCATTTTTTGCTGCTGGTTCTGATGAACACCATTGGGGCTTTAAACGCGCTAAAAACGGTGAGCAGGCAGAGGCAGGAGCACAGCTCGATCAGTTACTCGACAAATATGGTGCGATTTATAAAGGGAAGGCAGATAAAAAAATTGCCTATTTAACATTTGATAATGGCTATGAAAACGGCTTTACTGAAAGTATTTTGGATACATTGAAAAAAGAAAATGTACCTGCTACTTTCTTTTTAACAGGCCATTACTTAGACAGTGCTAGCGATTTAGTGAAACGCATGGTGAAGGATGGTCATACTATCGGGAATCACTCCTATGGTCACCCTAATATGGCTCGACTTTCGCCAGATGGCATGCGTGCAGAATGGCAAAAGTTCGATGGCAAGTTACGTGAATTGACAGGCATCGATCGTACAACATATGCTCGTCCACCTGAAGGAATTTTTAATGCAAAAGTGCTGGAGGTGGGCAATGCAGAAGGTTATCGCCATATTTTCTGGTCTGTGGCCTTTAAGGATTGGATGAAGGATGAGCGTCGTGGTGCAGATTATGCTTATAATGCACTTATGGAACAACTGCATCCTGGTGCTGTTATTTTAATGCATACAGTAGCACAGGATAATGCCGAAGCATTACCAATGTTTATTGCAGAAGCTAAAAAGCAAGGTTATACTTTCTTATCGCTTGACGATTTAATATTAGAATATGAAGATTTTCCTGTTGCTTTGCAATCGCCTGCTCCTTCGCTATAATGGGGAGATGACAATATAGAGCAGGGACGTGGAACGTTTGACGCAGCAAACAACAATGACCGTGGGACAAAAATTCCCACTGACAATAAAAAGGCTAGGCATTAATGGTGAAGGTGTAGGTTTTTATAAACGTAATGTGATATTTGTAAAAGGAGCCATTCCTGGTGAAGAGATCACAGCTCAAGTAACAAAAACACAACGTAATTTTGCTGAAGCAGAAATTTTAGCCATTCGTAAAGCTTCAAAACATCGTCAGGAAGCACCTTGCCCAGTGTACAATGAGTGCGGCGGCTGCCAGCTTCAGCATATGACCTATGAAAAACAGCTAATAGAAAAACGAGACATTGTTATACAAGCATTAGAGCGCTATGCCAAACCTTTACTCGAAACAATTGAAGTGCGAAAAACCCTTGGTATGGATGATCCTTGGCATTATCGTAATAAAAGCCAATTCCAAGTACGTAAAGAAGGCAAGCGTGTTTACGCAGGTTTATTTGCTGAAGGAAGTAATAAACTGTTAAACATTAATGATTGCCTTGTTCAGCACCCAAGTACTTCTAAAATCACAGTTGCTACTCGAAAAATTTTGCAAAAGCTAAATATCACTATTTACGATGGTCGTACGCTAGATGGTTTAGTGCGTACGATTGTTGTACGTACAGGTATTCGTACTGGGGAAACACAGGTCGTCCTTGTCACAACAAGGAAAGAAATCCCTCATTTAGCTGAATTGATTACACGTATTAAAAAAATTGATCCGAGTATTGTATCCATTGCACAAAATATTAACCGTGAAAAAACATCCTTAATCTTCGGTGATGAAACTGTTGTACTTGATGGCAAAGAAACCATTCATGAAGAGCTTGGCGAATTGGCTTTTGATTTATCTGCCCGCGCCTTCTTCCAACTAAATCCAACACAAACAGTTCATCTATATAATGAAATTAAAAAGGCTGCTGCTTTAACGGGAAAAGAAACAGTGGTTGATGCATACTGTGGCGTTGGCACAATTGGATTATGGTTAGCAGATAAAGCGAAGGAAGTTCGTGGAATGGATGTCATTCCTGAAAGTATTCAGGATGCTCGTAAAAATGCTCGAAACCATGGCTTCAAACATACGAAATATGCAGTCGGTACAGCGGAAAGTGTCCTAGCGAAATGGCGCAAGGAAGGATTTACTCCTGATGTGATTACGGTAGATCCACCACGTACAGGACTAGCACCAGAATTTATTCGAACAGTCCTTAAACTAAAACCTAAACGTTTTGTTTATACCTCCTGTAACCCATCCACTTTGGCAAAGGACTTACAACAGTTAACGAAGCTTTATGATGTTGAATATATTCAACCCGTTGATATGTTCGCACAGACTGCGCAGGTGGAATGCGTTTGCTCTATGGTTCTTAAAACTGAACATCGAAAATGATATTTACTTTGTAAATTTTGGTGACCTTGATTAGGCGCAGTCTGCATATTGTAGACTGCGCTTTTTTCTTTTTTGATAGTCTTTTCTAAAGTTTTATTGTCTAAGAAAAAATAGCTAAACATCTGAAGAACAAAATAAAAAATATTGAGTGATGTCACCGATTCACGATTGATTTCAATGTGTTTACATTATGTTATAGTCTTGTTGGGCCCATGCAATTTTAAGGAGGAAAAATGGATAACATTCAATACTTATCACAATTTAATCTGCTTAATTCGCTCTCGATGGAAGATTTAATAGAAATGGAACAATTAACTTTAATAACAACCTTTCCGAAAAACACTTTTATTCAAACACCGGAAACTTTTTCGGAGGGACTTTACTTTGTTAAAAAGGGAAAGTTGCGCCTGTATAAAGTAAATGCTCAAGGTAAGCAATTTACTTCGGATATACTTAACGAAGGTAATGTATTTGGGGAAATGGATATCATTTCATTTGGTACTCGAGAAAATTATATTGAAACGATAGAGGAAAGCCACATTTGTTTGATGAATAGGGAAAGATTTGAAGGTTTTTTAATTCAGCGGCCTCAATTTATGATGACATTATTAAAAGTACTAAGTAATCGAATTATCGATATGAGTCAATTAACGCAAAATCTAGCTCTTGGGAAACTACATGACAAAGTTTTATATGCACTTATTAAGCTCTCGGATCAGTTTGGACTTACTGGCGATAATGAATATTACAAAATAGATTTGCCTCTCTCACATCAAGAAATCGCCAATTTAGTTGGTGCAACCAGAGAAGCTGTAACTGGGGTCTTACAAGAGCTTGTTAAAGAAGAAGTCATTAAGACAGGATTTAAAACAATCTATATCCATCGAAAAAAGCTTTTGGAGAGAAACATTTCATAGGCTGAAAAAATGCAGGATAGTATCAAGTAACATAGACATTTTTAAAATGAGTTGTAAACAATATTACATCTTCCTCCAAGAAAAAAATGTATCGTATAACTATATACAAAATATATACGATATGGAGATGAGATAATGGAAAACACACCATTTCAAAAATTGCAACGAGAATTAGATATAGCAGCTACACATATGGAAGAGATGCTGTCAAAGGAAGTGCTAGATATATTCGAAAAAACGATACATGATTTACGAATATCTGATTCGGGTAGGGGTTTAATAGCTGGCGTCAAAGCGCCTGACTTCACTTTAGTGAATTCTACAGGTCAAAAGATAACATTGTCTGAAGAAATTTTGAAAGGTCCAGTTGTTCTTATATTTTACCGCGGTATATGGTGTCCATTTTGTAACCTTGAGTTAAAAGCATACCAGCGAATGAATGAGGACATTAAGGCAATTGGAGGCCAATTGATTGCGGTTAGCCCGCAAACCTCAAACTATTCTGCATCTGTGCAAGACAAGAACGAATTAAATTTTCATGTTTTAAGTGACTTGCAAAATAAAACAGCTGAAAAATATAAGCTTAAATTTAAATTACCTGAGTATGTCTATCCTATTTACAGATCGCTCGATATTTCACTCGAAACATTTAATGGCGATCATTCTTGGGAACTTCCCGTACCCGCTACTTATGTAATTGATAAAGAAGGAATCATCCGTTTAGCTAGCGTGGAGGCAGACTATAAAAAACGTATAGAACCTAGTAAGGTGATGCAAATTCTCCAGTCACTTTAATAGCATCTTAGAATTATAAAAATATAATGAAAGACAGTCTCTCTGTTACCACATTCGTTTGGGATAACAAGGAATCGATTGATAATCGTCAAATTAAACATTAAAATAATCGTTACCAACTGTGATTTTACAATATATTATTAATCAAAGCTTAAAACCTATGTTGTAAGAAACACATCAGTATGAAAAAGGACGTTTCTTATAGAAACGTCCTTTTTCTAATGCACAGCACAAGCTGCCTGGTGGATGATGGATGGTCCAGAAAAGTCGATACCTTAACCAATAACCCAGGATTTAAATGATTATTAAATGTTAAATTTTCAGCTTTTATTCAAAGAACTTTAAAACGTAAGCTTTGTACTTTCACCTTTTACCTTTGAGCTTTCAAATCAGTTTAATTGAAAGTTACCATTGGAGTAAGGCATGTTTTACGTTTTAACTCGCACACATGCCTTGAAGCGCGAGCGACTTTTCGTTTTCCATTTTCGCTAGGACATGCAAATCTTGTTAAACTTGTACTTCAATAAAGGTTGTGGCATTCGACTCTGATAAGACAGCGTCAACCTCTGATTCAAATTCTTCAATCCGATTGCTCAATTTCTCAATTTGTTGTTTAACATTTAGGGGATCAATGATTTCAAACTCATTTCTTTTCATAAATGTTTCGGTATGTAATTTGACTTCCTCTGGTGATTGTTTATCTTTATTGCCCAATATGTTAACTAAATAGGTTTCCAGCTTTGCAGGTAATGCATCATTTTCTTTGGCAACCGAATTGATAGCTGAACGATGCTGATGTTGTATAACTTCTAGCAAATTTTTTTCGTATTGAATAGATTGTTTCCGTTCAATTGCCTCCGCTACAGTCATTTCCTCTTTGCCTACCATCACCTTTGTGTTTGCATTGGACTGCACAACTAGCGCCTTTATTTTATTTCGATAGGAAATTAAACCTACCACTTTATCATAGGATGCTTGCATTTGTTTTTCATATTCAGGAATGTCTACACCATTAATTTTACGATTGCTTTTTCGATTAGCTACGACTGCGCTAACCTCATTTGTTGCTGCTTCAATTCGTAGAGTCAGCATTTTTAATTCTGTTAAAGCACGGTGGATAGATAGTTTTTTCATTTCTGTCATGACAAAAACCTCCTTTTTAAGCCAGTGTTCTTTTATTATAAATAGAAAGATGGATAATGTCCAAAAATATCCATTTTAATTTTTATTGCTTTCATTAGAACATGTCTGTATAATAATTTTCTAGGTGCCAAACCTATGTAACTTGGACGGAACATCCTTGTTACGCAAAAAACGCCATAACAGCACGGATTTGCTGGGCGTTTTTTTGTTTTTTGAGCGGGAGATGAGCCCCGCTCTTTTTATTTAGCCATCATTGGGTGTTGATGCTTGTGGCGTCCAAATATAAGTAAAACGATTGCAACGGCTAACAAAAGCATTGCCACAAGTAAAAGGAAGCTATAATTTTTTACATATTCTAAATAAACTCCACCTAAAAATGGCCCTGTTAAGCTTCCAATACTTAAAGCAATTCCGCAAAGTAAATTCCCCGTAGGCAGTAGCTCCTTTGGTGTCAAATCAGCCATAAATGTAATTCCTAAAGAAAACATCGAGCCAACCAGCGTACCCGTTAAGAAAAATGCGACAGCCACAGCGAATTGTGAATGCTCTAAAAAGCTTGCAATAGCGAAAATAATTGCGCCACCAAATGACCCAATCATCAAAATATTCCTTCTCCCTACTTTATCTCCTAGTGCACCAAGCGGCACTTGCGTTAAAATACCACCAAATGTAAACACAGATAAAATGATAGGAATCATGCCGACTTCAAAGCCCTTGCGTAATGCATAGACAGGAAACAAGGCATTTAGTGAAGACTCCAGAAAACCATAAACAAATGGGCCTAAAAAGGCAATCCACCCAAATAAAATAGCCAGTTTATACCGTTGCCATCCTCTGGCATTTAAGTCACCTGTTAAACGCTCAGGCTTTTCATTTTGTAAGAGAAATACAAAGGACCATGCAAATAGGCACATGATTGAAGATACGATAAACGGTAGCGCTTCAGCAATTTCAATGAGCTTCACCATAAGTGGTCCAACAGCAAAACCTATGCTAAATGATAAGCCATAGATGGCCATTCCCTTCCCTAAGCTTTTATGATCTGCTGTACTAGTAATCCATGTTTGTGTCGCATAATGTAAGGCATGATCGCCTACACCAATTAATAAACGAAGGACAAACCAGAAGGTCACACTTTTCCATAGAGGAAATGCAAGTAAAGACGCAAAAACTAGTGCTCCACCAATTAAAATAATCGGTTTATAGCCCCACCTGCGTAAGGGCTGCTCGATAAATGGTGAAATCAGTAATGTTCCTATGTATAAGCCTGTTGCATTCAAGCCATTCAATGCAGAGGATACCCCATCACGTTCAAATATTATCGAAATAAGCGGTAATAGCATCCCTTGTGAAAAGCCTGATATGGATACAATTATTACTAAAATGGTAAATCTTTTTTTGCTGTAATCTGAGAAGTACGTCATTTTTCCCTCCACAATCTAGTCATTCTTCCAAAGAACAGCATACCAAAAAGCCTTAGCGCTCACCACATGTGATTCTACGCTAAGGCTTAACTAATACTTATCCTCATTTAATTGTATAAACACGATTTTCGGCTTTTGAATATTACCGATTACTTGTTTAAACTCCCTCCTTTTCGAGTTAGTGTTACAGATGACTTTTTTCAATCAGCTCCTTTACTTTATCTTAAAACAACTTTAACATACATCCTCAATATTGTAAATATTCTGTCTATTGTTTTTTTAAAATTAATCTCTTAGTCCTAGGTGTTTCCCTAAACATTGAAATTTAAGCTCAAATCGGCTACGATGAAAGGGATGAAATGAGGTGTACGAATGTCAAAGCCAATCACTGATAAAGAGCAACAAGTAACCTATTTAAAAGAGCGTCTTGAGATGTTTCTAGAAGTATTAGATGCCCTTGATCCTGAAACAGCTGAGTTAGAAGATATTGATCGCTTAATCCAAATGATGGATGAATTAGAGGACAAAATGGAGCAATTTCAAGCTCGTGAACAATAATGAATAAAAAACAAGCGAGCATCGTGTGCTCGCTTGTTTTTTAATGGCAATCCCAATTATAAAGAACCTTGCTAAAATCTTTATTCATTAACTCTTCCTCTGTGATAAAGAAATTGCCAACGCCACAATCGCCCCAAAGAATATTGTCGCCAACACTATCAATCTGTAACAGCATAATGATTGAATCTTTATAATCTCCATATGCTCGAGGATCCTCTTGCGTAAAGAATGGATACCCTCCAATTTTATGACCATCACCCGTCATAGCATCATAGAAGCTGTCTTCTAATGCTTCGTCATCCTCCAAAGCTGTTAAGATGCTAGCATACTTGTCATTGCTTCTAAAATCATCAATCGACATCGGCTCAACGCCTGTAGTAAAGGATAATGCCATTTCACGCTCGACAGGAAAATATAATTCCTCATCATCTATTTCGATAAAAGAAAAATCTTGAATAAGCTGTGCTTCATCTTGCATAACTTGTTCATGAAATATTACACGAAAGCCTTCTTGATTTTGTCCATTATCAAAATCCATTCCTAAAACATCGTCATAACCATCAATATAAAACTGCAATATTCCCTCTTCTGGGAAATTGGGTAAATGCATAGGAACCTCTGCAAAGTTAATTTGAGCTAATAACTTCAACGGTTGTCCCTTCATATTTTTTGGATATTCCATACCCAATGGGAAATAAGGATCTCCTGCAAACTTACTTTGAAATAAAGTTGTTTTACTTATCTCCGTATTAACCATTACAACAGGCTTCATTGTCCCTTCTATTAATGGTCTATATTGCTCGAATGCTTCTGGTAATTCAAGTAAAGTTTTAGCAGCCATGCAAGTTCCTCCTAATATTGGATTTATTCTATTTTAGAACAAACGTTCTACAAAATCAATACTCTCCTTCTATATTATTAAAATATGCTTTAATTTAGCAGTCTCAGATATGGACTCTTTTTTTCATTAGTTGAAAAGAGTATAATGTAACGTGGAAATAATCAATTTTTCTATGGGGGGCAATACCAATGAATCTACAAAATTTGGAGAAGAGTCTTTACGATTTAATTACTGAAACATCTACGAATTTACCTAAGGATGTACGTCGTGCTATTAAAAAAGCAAAAGAAGCTGAAAATTCTGGTACTCGTGCAGCAATGAGCTTAGACACAATCGCAAATAATATTATTATGGCAGAAGATAACGTGTCACCAATTTGTCAGGATACAGGGCTACCAACTTTCAAAATTTATACTCCTGTTGGCGTAAATCAATTAGAAATTAAAGCTGCAATCAAAAAAGCAATCAATGATACAACTGCAGATGCAAAATTACGTCCTAATGCGGTGGATTCACTATCTGGTGCAAACAGTGGTAATAATCTTGGTGATGGTTTGCCAGTAATGAAATTTGAACAATGGGAAAAAGATTACATTACAATTAAGTTAATTCTCAAAGGTGGAGGCTGTGAAAATAAAAACATTCAATACAGTCTACCATGTGAATTAGAAGGTCTTGGTCGTGCAGGGCGTGACTTAGATGGTATTCGTAAATGTATTTTACACTCTGTATACCAAGCACAAGGTCAAGGCTGTTCTGCTGGTTTCATTGGTGTAGGTATTGGTGGAGACCGTTCTTCTGGCTATGATTTAGCAAAAGAGCAATTATTCCGCCATGTTGAAGATACAAATCCAAATGCAGATCTTGCTAAATTAGAAGAGTATGTGGTTAAAACGGCTAACACATTTGGTATCGGTACAATGGGCTTCGGTGGTGAAGCAACATTATTAGGCTGTAAAATTGGCGTAATGCACCGTATTCCTGCCTCTTTCTATGTATCAGTAGCATATAATTGTTGGGCTTACCGTCGTATGGCTGTGGACATCGATCCTCAAACTGGCGAAATTTTGAATTGGCACTATCAAGAAGGTGAAAAAATTACCTTCAAAGAGAATGAAGTAGCTGCTACAACAGAAGATACAACTACAGATGTAGTAGAACTTACTGCGCCAATTACTGAAGAACAAATTCGTTCATTAAAAGTTGGTGATGTCGTTTCTATTACTGGTCGTATGTATACTGGCCGTGACGCCATCCACCACCATTTAATGAGCCACGATGCACCAGTTGATTTAAATGGACAAGTTATTTATCACTGTGGACCTGTAATGGCTAAGGATGAAGATGGCAATTGGACAGTGAAAGCAGCTGGTCCAACTACTTCAATTCGTGAGGAGCCTTATCAAGGCGATATCATGAAAAAATTCGGTATCCGTGCTGTTATTGGTAAAGGTGGGATGGGACCAAAAACATTAAAAGCGCTTAATGAGCATGGTGGCGTTTACTTGAATGCAATCGGTGGAGCAGCACAATACTATGCGGACTGTATTAAAGGCGTTGATGGTGTTGATTTGATGGAATTCGGTATTCCTGAAGCTATGTGGCACTTAAATGTTGAAAAATTTACAGCAGTTGTGACAATGGATTCACATGGTAACTCACTACATGCAGATGTGGATAAATCATCATTAGAAAAACTTGCTTTGCATGCAGAAAGAGTCTTCTAATTAAATAATAGATAGCAGTAGTAACTCGTTTTATTGCACAATTTTGTAAGGCACAGAATATTCCTAGTGAATAGACTGTGCTTTTTTCAATCCTTTTGCAAATTGTTTAAAAATCTCCATCAAACTTCCTACTTTATTTTTATAAATTCCTTTGTTATAATAATTCTAAATAAAAGAGATGGTAATTGAAATCCATTTTCAATTAAACAGCTCAAAACAATGCTATTTTATAAAGGTTTTGATATTGATTTTCATTATCAGGAGGGATAGAGATGGAATACTCTAATCGAGAAAATATAAGAGTAATTGAGAAAATAAAAGAACATGCAGAACTAATTGCCGCATTAATGGCTGGAATTTTCATCTTACTAGCATGGCGTTTAGACACCAATGGACAAACAACGGCTTCTGTTCTACTATATTTAATTGCCTTTTGTGTAGGTGGTTTCGCGAAAGCAAAAGAAGGCATTGAAGAGACCATAGTAGAGCGAAAGCTAAATGTTGAGCTGTTGATGGTATTAGCTGCAATTGGCTCAGCTGCAATTGGCTATTGGACAGAGGGAGCCATTCTAATATTTATTTTTGCAGTAAGTGGTGCACTTGAAACGTATGCGATGAATAAAAGTCATCGCGAAATATCTGCCCTTATGAATTTACAGCCCGAAGAAGCCTGGTTAGTGCGTGGCGGATTTGAGCCTTTGAAAGTATCAGTTTCCACATTACAAATCGGGGATCATTTATTGATTAAACCGGGTGAACGAATTCCAGCAGACGGCATTATTTTTAAAGGCCAATCTTCTATTGATGAGTCAGCTATTAGCGGAGAGCCACTGCCAATCTCAAAAAGCGAAGGGGACGAAGTTTTTGCAGGCACAGTCAACTTAAATGGTGCTATTACTATGGAAATGACAAAGGCGAATTCAGAGACCCTTTTCCAAAAAATTATACAGCTCGTTCAAAGTGCCCAAAGTGAAAAATCCCCCTCTCAACAATTCATCGAAAAGTTTGAAGGGACTTATGTAAAATTTGTTTTACTTGGTGTTGCCATTATGATGGTTCTTCCTCACTTCTTACTCGGCTGGGACTGGACAACAACCTTTTACCGAGCAATGGTGTTATTAGTGGTTGCTTCACCTTGTGCACTCGTTGCTTCCATTATGCCTGCAACACTCGCTACTATATCAAATGGTGCAAAAAATGGTGTGCTATTTAAAGGTGGTTTACATTTAGAGCATCTTAGTGTGTTACGTGCATTGGCTGTCGATAAAACAGGTACTTTAACGCAAGGAAAACCAGTTGTTACAGATTTTATTGTCCGTGATGGAGTAGAACGTGATACGGCTTTAGCAATTCTTGCAGGAATTGAATCTCAATCCAATCATCCCCTTGCCCAAGCGATTACCTCCTATGCTAAGGCTGAAGGAATCGACATACTACCACAAGCAACTATTGAAGATATTCCTGGCTGGGGTATTAAAGGAACGATTCAAAACAAGGAGTATCAAGTAGGCAAACCAGAATTTGTTGATGTGCAACTTGCTAACAATTTTGCAAATAATGCTGTAACTAAACTTGCAGCAGAGGGAAAAACAGTTATTTTCATTCGTGATCAACACGGTATTGTTGCATTAACAGCATTAAAAGATACTGTACGCTCCGAAGCTAAGAAAGCTGTTACATTATTAAAAGAGCTTGGTATTCAAGTGGTGATGCTTACAGGCGACAACGAAAAAACAGCCAAAGTTATCGCGAAGGAGGCTGGCGTTACTGAATTCGTCGCAGAATGTTTGCCAGAAACGAAGGTAACTGAAATGAAACGCCTACTTACACAGCATCAATTTGTTGGCATGGTCGGCGACGGTATTAATGATGCCCCTGCATTGGCTACAGCAACTACTGGCATAGCGATGGGTGAAGGCACAGACGTGGCGCTTGAAACAGCGGATGTCGTGCTAATGAAAAATGACTTATCAAAAATCGCCTATGCTGTTCGTTTATCACGCAAAATGCAACGTATTGTGAAACAAAATATTTTCTTTTCTATCGGGGTTATTGTCTTATTAATCGCCTCTAACTTTTTACAAGTTGTCGACTTGCCTTTAGGCGTAATCGGTCATGAAGGTAGTACAATTCTAGTTATTCTAAATGGTTTACGTATGCTCAATAAAAATGTTTAACATCAATTAAACCTCAGCATAATTGCGTCAGCTTGCTTGAAGCTACTCTTCCTGCGACATGCGCTGAGGCTTTTATTGAATATTTGATGCATTTAATCAGGTAAAATCAAGTAAAATGAGCCTCGCTACTCTTTAGGAGTTTAGCGAGGCTCTTATTAATGAATGATCATTTCATTATCGACGAATTTCCTTTTGAAGTGCTCTTTTCTGCATTGTAGCATTTAATACGCCACCAAAGATTAAAATGATTCCCGTAAAATATAACCAGAGCATTAAAATAATGACGCCACCAATACTACCGTATGTAGCAGAATAATTTGCAAAATTATTAATATAAAAAGAGAAACCATATGTGACTGCTAACCAAGCAAGCGTGGCAAATAACGCTCCTGGCCATACGCCCATTATTTTCAAACGAGGACTTGTATTTGGCACAAACCAGTAAATGCCCATTAATACGATGAAAATCAATAATGGCGGGATTGACCATCTTAATCTATGCCAAACAGATTCAAATTGCTCCTCTATTCCGACGATCGAGAATAGGAAATGCCCAATTTGCTGACCAAAGACCGGTAATAAGAGCGCAACGGCAATAACAATAACGAGAGCGATTGTAAAAACAAGTGATAAACCCCTATCTAATATGCCTGCTCTCCCTTCTGTATCATAGGCTTTATTTAAAGCACGAAGTAATGCATTAATGCCTTTAGATGCAGACCAAATAGTACCTAAAACCCCAATGGACAGTAAACTACTGTTGCGATTAGTTAAAATTTCATTCAGTGTATTTTCAATAAGCTTATACACTTCATCAGGTAAGATATTCACTAAAAATGAATAGACCTGAGTGGTTTCTAAGTTAAGATATGGTAATAGTGTCACCAAGAAAATAAGTAAGGGGAAGAACGATAGTAAAAAGAAATAAGCCAATTGTGCAGCAAGCGCAGATATTTCAACACGCTTGAGCCGACCTATTAAATCTTGGATAAAGCCTTTGGATGTCATAATATCAATCGCTCCCTCCTCTGGAGAGACAAACGATTTTACAAACCCAAAAGCGTTATGCAATGTTGCTTTATTCTTTTCCATACAATTCCTCCTAAAACGACCTTTACTCCTTATGAGGTAAAGTAAAGGCTGATTTCGTATCTTCAATCATTCCCTGTATCGTGGAAGGTAAATCCTTAAATTCATCCACCTTTTCAGCAATAGTGTTGACATTATCTGACACACTTTCACAAAGCACCTTTGCCGCGAGTACCTTTTCCTCTACCAACACCTGCAATTCTTCTCGATTTGCTGCATAATATGAGACGGCTTCCTTCATCTTTTTAGTTGAGGCAATTGTTTTTTCTCGTGTAGCGCGATCTAACATACTTAATGCTGCTCCTACTGCTGCTCCTGCTACAATAGATGCTAATAATTTACTTTGACCCATATTAAAACCCCCTGCTTGTATAGTTGCATATTCCCTATTATTTCATAAATAAACAGTCTTCTGCACTTATTCTACCCAATAACAGTCTATTTTTAAAGCAATGCCCAAATTAAAGTGTACCCTTTGTAAAGGACATTTTGAAAAAGGTTAGGCAACTTCTTGAAGCTGCAGTCTGTATTTTACAGGCGGCAGCTTTTTTAAATCCCACTGACCTCGATAATGGTTATAATAGATCATATAGCTTTTCACTTCTTGTTTTACGTCTTCCAATGTCTCACAATCTTTTATATTCGTCTCATCTTTAAAATGCCCAAAGAATGATTCTTGAGGTGCGTTGTCCCAACAGTTTCCTCGGCGTGACATCGATTGACCTAAGCCCATTTGTTTCACGAGTTTTTGGAACGCTGGATTGGTATAATGAAAACCTTGGTCTGAGTGGATGAAGGCGTCCTGAGCTAGATGCTTTAGCTTTTTCAGTTTTTTCAAAGTGTCGAGCACAATTTCCATTGTGATGCTATCTGCTACTTCATACGCCAAAATCTCATTCGTCTCAGCGTCTTTAATCGTTGATAAATAAGCACGTTTACCATTTTTATATGTCAAATACGTGATATCTGTTAAGAGGACTTTACCAGCCACGCCTTGTTTAAATTGGCGTTCGAGCATATGTGGACACGTACGATGTTCTTGTGTGGCTTTGGCTAGACGACGGTAAGGATTCGCTTTACGAATTGGACAGATAACCCCGAACTTCTTCATAATGCGGCGAATTCGCTTCAGATTATAGGTAATACCATATTGATGGTGAAGCGTCATTTTGATTTGACGTGCGCCTTTGTGACGTCGTCGGAATCGATACGCTTTTAAAATCACTTCCTTTACGACTTCATCTGCTTGGTGTTTCATCGCTCTTTTTTGAAGAGATTCTTCCTTAAAATAGTTATAATAGCCTGAGCGTGATACCTCCAACACTTCACAAAGATAGCGTACCATTCGCTTCAATCCATACGTTTCAATCGTTTGACCAATCAGTTCAAATTTCAGTTCTGGTGCGAGTTTTATTTCTTTTTCAACATCTGCCTTTCGAGTAAATCGATCTTTTTTAATAGTTCGTTTTCAGCTTCTAGTAAACGCATTTTTGCTTCAAGTCGTGCATACTTTTCCTCTATACTTAATTCTCGCTCGATAGGACGTCCTGTACTGTGTTTTCGAGAATCTTCTAAACCGGTGATTCCACGTTTTTTATAAGCTGTTCTCCACCTAGTACCTGCTCTGTGAATACGTGTTATACCAATCGCTTCCACGTCAAATCCCGCTTCTTCAAAAATTTCTCTTGGTAATTTTCCTGTTTCAGATTGTGCAATAAATAAGCGTTTAAACTCATCCGTATACGTAATCGCTTTATTGCTCACAGCTTTTACATACGGATTCTTTTTTAATTCATTTTGTTGGTGGGGTGTTAAAAAGTTCTTAGTCATAGTAGTGGCTCCGAATCTTGTTTTTTTCAATTATAAACAAAAATGCCCTATAAGATGACCTTTTTCAAGTGTCTATCTTATAGGGTACAGTTTAAATACGGAGTTGACATTTTTTTTATTCAATGAAATGATATGTGCGAGGATTACGAAAGGTAGGGTAAAAAATGGATTTATCAGTTCCATCTAAAGAAAACGTTATGTATATGGTTGATCAAATGAAGGACAAGCTTCGTATGGTGAATGTCGATGCAATGAAATCAGAAAACTTCGATGAAGCAAATTATGAAGATTTAGTGTATCTATATGAAATGGTTATGAAAAGAGAAACTTTTAGTCCAAGCGAAATGCAAGCGATTGTTGCTGAATTAGGATCTTTACGAAAATAGGTAAAACGAAAAGCTATTAGCCTAAGACATTTGTCTGTTGCTAATAGCTTTTTATTACTGTGTACTCTAAGTTTCTGAACCATCCTCAGTAACTAATGGTTGAATTAATACTTCTACACGACGATTCTTTGCGCGTCCTTCGGCTGTGTCATTTGGTGCAATTGCACGATACTCACCGTTTCCTTTTGCACTAAAGCGCGTAGGATCTAATTTGTCATTACTTTCAATAAGCAGTTCTAAAAATTTAGTTGCACGCATTACAGATAACTGAAAATTCGATGTAAAATTCGGACCTGCTGGCACATTATCTGTATGACCTGTGATGACAATATTTCGAGCTGGATCAGATTCCAGCATAGTTGATAGCTCTTTGGCAATAGGGACGTACTCAGGTTTAACTGTTGCCTGCCCTGGATCGAATAAAATACTATCACGGATTGTTACAAGCAACCCTTCATCCGTCATTTCTGTGGCAAACTGATCTTCCATTTCATTGACTGCAATAAAATTATCGACACTATCTTTTATTTCAGCTAACTCCTGTTGATCCTTTAAATAGGCAGAGTTTTGCTGTGGCGTTTGGTCGCTATCTGCATTCGGAGTAGGCACTGGAGCAGGTTGCTCTAGAAAACTAGTTCCACCATCAAAGACTTGATTAAAAACTGCCGACATTCTTTCTAGCTTTTCTTGATCGACTGAACTTGAGGCAAACAAAATAATGAATACGGCTAGCAGCAAAGTTAAAATATCTGCGTATGGCACTAACCAAGATTCATCAATATGTTCATCATGCTTTTTTTTCTTAGCTTTCTTTGCCAAGGCCACCCGCCCCGCTTTCACCAGAAATTTGACGACGTTCTTCCATCGTTAAGTATGATGATAGTTTCTGTTCAATTACACGTGGAGCCTCCCCTTCTAATACTGAAAGGATACCCTCAATCATCATTCTCTTTTGTTTTACCTCTAAAGCAGATTTACGTTTTAGCTTGTTCGCAAATGGATGCCATAAAACATACCCTGTAAAGATACCGAGTAATGTAGCCATGAATGCAGCTGAAATAGCATGTCCTAGCTTTTCGATATCATTCATATCAGCCAATGCGGCGATTAACCCAACTACTGCACCAAGAACCCCTAAAGTAGGTGCATATGTACCTGCTTGTGTAAAAATAGCTGCTCCACTAGTATGACGTTCTTCCATTGCTTCTACTTCTTCTGTTAGGACATCACGTATGTAGTCAGCATTTTGACCATCAATTGCTAATGTAAGGCCATTTTTTAAAAATGGATCTTCAATCTCTGAGGCCTTACTTTCAAGTGCTAATAGCCCTTCACGACGAGCTAAGTCAGCCCATTGTGAAAACATTTTAATAATCTCTATATCATTTGCTAATTTTGTTTCTTTAAAAAGAATTTTAAATAGCTTCGGCACACGCTTTAACTCCTGCATAGGAAAGGCAATTGTTACTGCGGAAATAGTACCAAAAATGATAATTAGGATAGCTGCAGGGTTATAAAATGCTGATAAACTTACACCCTTCATTACCATCCCTGTTAATAGTGCTACTAAAGCAAGTATTAACCCTATAATCGACGACTTATCCATTCTAGAACCTCCAAATCTACTATCTAATGTTATTTCGTCTTTTTTTCCATATTTTAAATATATATATTCCTAGTATAAATGTATTTCATATATTTTTCGATGTAATTAATGCTTTTTATTCACATTTCGACCATTTTTGATTATATTGAATTAAGAATATTACACTTAACTGTCTTAAATTGAAAGGGGATATGATTTTGTTATTATCGTTTGACACAAAATTACTAAAATATGCCGAGTTAGCGGTGAAAGTAGGAGTAAATATCCAAAAAGATCAGTATCTTTATATAAGCTGTTCGACTGATAACCTAAAACTCGCACAAATAATTACTAAAATCGCCTATAAAAATGGTGCAAAACAAGTTTTTGTCGATATATCCGATGATGAACTTGTACGCGCTCGCTATGAAGGGGCACCAAAAGACTCATTTGATTTCTTCCCACCTTGGAAAGTGCAGGAACGTGAATGGTTAGCTGAACATGGTGCAGCTTTCTTAAGCATTAGCTCACAAAATCCAGATCTATTAAAAGGTATTGAGCGTGATAGAATCATGGCATTCCAAAAAGCATCTGGCCAAGCACTTGCCAACTATTATCAATGGTTACAAGCAGATAAGTTTAGCTGGTCTGTCATTGCTGCTCCATCTAAAGCTTGGGCAGCAAAGGTCTTTCCTCACCTTCCAGAAGAACAGCAAATGGATGCATTATGGGAAGCTATCTTTGCAGCCACACGTATAGACCTTGAAAATCCTGTTGAAGCTTGGCATGCCCATGATCAGGAATTACATAGCAAAGCTGATTATTTAAATGCAAAGCAATTTAAGTCACTACACTATACTGCGCCAGGCACAGATTTAACAATTGAGCTGCCTCCACACCATGTGTGGACAGGGGGTAGTAGCATAAGTACACAAGGTCAAACATTTATGGCCAATATGCCAACGGAAGAAATTTTTACAGCACCGCTAAAAACAGGTGTTAATGGTTATGTATCAAGCACTAAGCCTTTAAGCTATGGCGGCAATATTATAGATAATTTCACATTAACATTTAAAGATGGTCGAATCATTGACGTCAAGGCGGAGCAAGGCCAAGAAATTTTAGCTTCTCTTATTGAAACAGATGAAGGTGCTCATTACCTTGGTGAAATAGCATTAGTACCACATCAATCACCTATTTCACAATCTGACCTATTATTTTACAATACATTGTTTGATGAAAATGCATCCAATCATTTTGCCATTGGTAGTGCCTATGCTTTTTGCATTGAGGGCGGCAAAGAAATGACTTCTGAGGAACTAAGTGCGCATGGTCTCAATCAAAGCTTGACACATGTAGACTTTATGATTGGCTCTACCAAAATGAATATAGATGGAATAACACATGATGATCAAATAGACCCAATATTCCGTGATGGAAATTGGGCTTTCTAAATAATCCATTCCTACTAATAGTATTCTAGGCTAAGTATGTTAAGGTTGTCATAAATTATCCTTAGATTTTCCTAGTAACCTATTGTATAATTGTTTTAGGGAATTTTAGTAGATCATTTAAGTAGAGAGGAGCTCTAATAATGTTCATTACAACTGTTCTTGGCTTTTCAGCAGTTTTATTAATTTCAACGGGATTCTTCATCCACTACCTACAAGTTGGTTTAGATAGCAAGTCTTCAGTAACTGTAGATCCAAAGCCAAACGAAAAATTTTAATGTGTAAAAAACAGCTACTATTATAAGTAGCTGTTTTTTTATAGCTTACAAGTTATTTCATCTACTAAAGCGTAAGAAACTGCTCCTTTATTGTAAAAATTATCTGAATAAAGTCTTTATTGTTTGCATATTGAAAATTTTGCTCTACAATATTTTTTGTAAGGAAGGGAGCAATATTCATGACAATGTTACAAGATATTCTAGAATTTAACAAAGAGTTTGTACAAGAAAAAAAATATGAGCCATTCATCACTACGAAATATCCTGATAAACGTATTGTTGTTTTATCTTGTATGGATACTCGTCTTGTAGAGCTTTTACCAAAAGCGATGAATTTGCGTAATGGCGATGTAAAAATAGTGAAAAGTGCTGGTGCGTTAGTGAGCCATCCTTTCGGTGCAGTTATGCGTAGTTTATTAGTCGCTGTCTATGGCCTACAAGCTGATGAAGTGTATGTTGTTGGTCATTATGACTGTGGTATGAGTGCGGTTGATCCTGATGCCATGCTTAGCGAAATGGTACAACGAGGCATAGATCCAGAAACAATTAAAATGTTGGAATATTCTGGTTTTGATTTAAAGGAATTTTTACGAGGTTTCGGTGATGTAGCAACAAGTGTTAAGAAAAGTGTCGATACAATTCGTAATCACCCATTAATGGTAAAAGACGTACCTGTCCATGGTTTAATAATTGATCCAAATACAGGTCATCTAGATTTAATTGAAGATGGAAATAAACAATAAAATTATTTCTTGATACATTAATAAAAGAACAAGTGCCTATCCTCACTATGTGGAAGATAGGCACTTATTATTCTATTCATCCTCTAAACGTGCATACATATAGTGATCTATCCAATGACCATTGATATACAGTAGCTTTCTTAGCAGACCCTCCTGCTGGAATCCAGCCTTCTCTAATACACGCATGGAGGCAGTATTTTGTGTCGATACATAGGCCTCTACACGATGCAGACCAATTTGTTCAAATGCAAATCGGACCACCATATTCACAGCTTCTGTGACAATGCCCTTTCCAACATAAATCTCATCCATCGCATAGCCAACAAATGCACTCGAGTATGGTAAGCGTTTGACAGCATAAAGTGCAATATGCCCTATTAGATTATTTGTACCATGCTCAAAAATACCAAAAGTAAATTCACGCTTTGACTCCATTAAATAGAGGCTTTCTTGAATTTTTTTGTATTGAGCATCGACTGTATAGTATTCAGGTCTTTGAAGTGGCTCATAAATAGACCAAAAGTATTTATTACGGCTTACGAGGCCCGTTAAACTTCGTGCATCTTTTTCTTGGAATGTGCGGATGTAGCATTTTTCCCCCTTTATTGTTACCACATTCCCACCCTTTTTTCTTAATAGATTCCAAATTTTAAGCAACATTTCTCCACACTAGCCTTCCAATAAAAATCAATACATTTCTCTTTGTTACATTGGCTATAAACTCTATTTATATTTCATTGTATGTAAAAAAACAGGCTGCTACAACCAAAACAGCTTATGTCTTATTGTCATAGCAGCACAATTTAATTATTTAGTTTTTTGTTCTTTCTTTTTCTCGTTTACTATTTCTAAGCTGGAGGAATCAGCATCTTCTAGTTGTGTATTGTCTAATACATTTGTTAAATGAAGACCACGTCTTTGAGCCTCTCGTTCAATGTGTGCAATAGTTTCCTGTAGCACCTGAACACGTGCATACTTTTTGTCATCTCCAGCGACTAAGATCCATGGTGCATCTTTTTTATCTGTCTTTTCAAACATCGCATTTGCTGCATCAATATACTGAGGTGTTTTATCTCGATTGCGCCAATCCTCGGCTGTTAACTTCCAAGATTTGTAAGGGTTTTGTTCACGTTCTTTAAAGCGTTTTAATTGCTCCTCATCTGAAACATGAAGCCAGAACTTAATAATTATGTAATCTCCTGCAGTTAAAATCTTCTCGAAATTATTAATTTCTTCATAAGCACGAGACCATTCATCCTTTGTTGCGAATCCTTCGATGCGTTCTACTAATACGCGACCATACCACGAGCGATCAAAAATAGCGATTTGCCCATGTTGAGGCAATTTTCTCCAAAATCGTTGTAAATAATTGTAGCGTAATTCATGAGCTTGAGGGGCAGAAATAGGATGTACAACATAACCGCGGGGATCGACACGTTCGATTAATCGTTTAATAGCGCCACCTTTACCAGCCGCATCCATTCCTTCGAATACCAAGATCAAGCCAATCTTGTTTTTTAATAAAAATTGTTGTGCATTCAACATTTCATATTGGAGTACTTTTAATTTCTTTTTATACATCTTTTTGTCTAGTTCAACAGTTAGATCTAGATTCTTCAAATTTTGTGTCATGAAACTTCACTCCTTTTATTTGGCTATTCTTATTGTACTAAAGAAATATATGGATGCCTATCAGACATGGTAAATTGTAGGTATTAATAGTAAAACAACACGATACATTGTTGGAAATTTCCGTTATAATAAAAAAAGTGACAGTACTATACTTATTTGTCTTTTCCCTATACAATCTAACACGAAGGGAGAGGAAAACATGCCTCGGTTTATCATGATGACAATCTCTTATCTTGTCTCAATCATCCTAACCTTTTCATCCTTTTTCGTGAACATCAACGGTCAATCTTCGCTAGAAATCGCTAATCGTTTTTCTGTAGTATTTGCACCAGTTAGTGTAAGTCATGTAATTTGGATTGTCATTTATTTTTTACTCGGTTATTGGTTAGTTATGAACATGAAAAAGACAACTTTGAAACAGTCTGCGCTTTTTAGTTGCATAAATATATTACAAGCATTAATGATATATGTCTGGCACCATGAGTTATTTATTGTTTCTCTTGGCATTACATTACTCTTAGTCTTGTATTTGTTTATGTTGTATAATACGTACCCTCTTCAGAACAAATCCTTGTTTGGTCGTATTCCTTTCTCTATTTATTTAGCATGGATGACATTTATTTTTATCACAAATACAAGCTTTACGTTAACGGCTTATGGTTGGAACGGCTTTGGTCTTAGTACGCCTCTTTGGGCAGTGATTTTACTTACTTTAGGAGGAGCCATTGCGCTACATATCCGTTTCCATCACTTTGATGTTATGTATCCAAGTGTTTTTATTTGGGCTTATATTGGAATCGCCATACATAATGGTTTTGATGAGCTACTTGTCACTACAGCCGCTTTATTTTTATGCGGTGTTCTCTTTGTTGGCATTTTATTTATTAAAAAAAATCCTGCCTACCAAAAATAATTTGGTTAGCAGGATTTTTTCATTGCATCCTATTCTTCGTCTAATGACGTTAAGATAATTGGTTTATCTTTTGTTACAATGACTGAATGTTCGATTTGAGCTACAAGTGATTTATCAGGTGTCACGAATGTCCAGCCATCACCTGCTTCTACGATATGCTCTGCATTTGCTGAGATAAATGGCTCAACCGCAAGGACCATACCTTCTTTCATAATAGTAGAATCCCATGCATCGTAATAATTTAAAATATGGTTTGGTTCATCATGTAAAGATTGACCTAAGCCATGACCTGTTAAATTCATAATAACAGTTAACCCATTAGCATTTGCCTCGCGTTCAACAGCTTTACCAATTTGATTTAATTTAGATCCAGCCTTTACTTTTGTCATTGCTCGATCAAAGGCACTTTTAGCAACACGGCAAAGCTTTTCTTTGTCCTCATAGCCATCACCCACAACAAATGAAATACCTGTGTCAGCAAAATAGCCATTTAAAGAACCAGAAACATCAATATTTACGATATCTCCTTCTTGAATAACACGCTTTCCTGGAATACCATGTGCTACTTCTTCATTGACACTAATACATGTATACCCTGGAAAATCATATTCTCCCTTTGGTCCTGAAATAGCGCCAGCCTCTGCAAACATGCGACCAGCAATTTCATCAAGCTCAAGTGTTGTAACTCCTGGCTTTGTTGCAGCTTTCATCGCTTCGCGAATTTCAGCACAAATGCGTCCTATTTTTTTAAAAGCTTCAATCTCTTCTTGCGTTTTTACAATCATGTATAACGTCCCTTTCATCTAATATCTATTCTTTAATATAACATAACTTTTTATGCGTATAACGATAAACGCTTTAAATATTGTATGCTTTCCTACTTTGCAAAGTGCTAAAAGAGCTATTCACGATAAAAAAGCCCCTCCACTCATGTGAAGGGACTTGCATTAAGCTTTTCTTTGCATTAATTGTGGAGCGGCTGTGAATAAAAGAACACCAACGATTGCCGTTAAAATGGTTGCTGGTAGCATATATGTACCATTGTAGATGATGGAATAGATCCATGCATTTTGGTCACCGGCATATTCGGCAAAAAATACAGCACCAGCAATTGTATGTGCTGTGTATCGTAAGAAGCCTGCGAAAACGGTACCTATGATTATATAAAGTGCCATTTTTATTTTGTTCATATGTTTAGCAGCGTCTAACACTGGTCCACGAACAACCGCCGCTAATCCTACAACTGTAAAAGCAACTCCATAATCCAAGAATCCTTGTAGCCAGTGCACAATCGTAGCACCAAACATGGTTTGCATTACACCTACGAGTAATCCAGTTGTTAGCCCAGCTACTAAGCCCCAGCGAAATGCTATTAACATAATTGGTACCATAACAAGACTAACTGAGCCGCCTTGTGCCCATACTTTAAAGGAAACCTGATCCAGTACGAGACCAATCGCTGCAAAAATCGCAATCTCCACTAGCATTAATAGTCTTTTTTTGTCCATACATATTCTCTCCTTTGTTCCGATGTAGGATACAAGAGCAGGAATAGAAAAGCGCTGATATGTCTCTTTCTGACACCTTTTTTCCTTTAAGGACGAAAAAACGATGTCAGGACAGAGCCTCACATCGTACAAGTGTCGGTTTCTATCCACATCCCTACGCAAGCGTTAACTTACAGGTTCGAAGAGTCAAGGCATTACGTGCCCAGTCTCAGCTGACATCATCAGCTCCCCTTGTGGTCGTTACATCTGAATTTATTTGAACAATCTCATTGTACGCAAAGGATTGAAGGATTACAACCTTCCATACATCATTTTTTTGAAACTTTGCTGTTTTTCATGCGTAAATATTTAAAAAGGAGGTACAACTATGGAGAATCAAAAAATTTTAGCTGCCTTTAGTTATCTTAGTATTTTCTTCGCCCCTTTTATCGTTCCATTAATTGTATATTTTGTGACAAAAGACAGTGATGTAAAAAGCCATTCGATTCGTGCACTTGTCTCTCATTTAATACCTTTTGTTTTTGGCATTCTATTCTTTATTGTCTTTGTTTTTTCTACATTTAGTTTAGATCCAACCTCCAATAACAAGACGGTGATGATTATTTGGTTTGCTTCATTCGCCATCTATGCTCTCGTCTCACTAGGTATTGTGATTTGGAATATAATTCAGGCTGTTCGTGTTATCCGTTAATGTTTTATTTTTACGTGAAACAGGTAGTAGTAATTGTAAAAGGAGCTGTTTTAGGATGAAAGTATCAAACGTTGTAAAAACTGCCGTCAAGTTAGCACCTATTGTTATTCCTATCGTAAAAAAAGTAATGGCTGCAAAAAAGGGCACAACACCTAATACCACCACTCGAAAAAAATAAAACGAAGGCGTATTCCTATACGCCTTCGTTTTATTTCACTTCAAAATGGGTTTGACTATGGCCATTCAATGTTTTTTCCACGTGTAAAACTGCTGGCATCGCAGATTTCAATTCAGGCACATGAGAAATAACGCCAATCATACGACCAGAATCCTGTAAATCAATTAATGTATCAATTGCTTTATTTAGTGATTCCTCATCGAGTGAGCCAAAGCCCTCATCAATAAACATCGTTTCAATATGAATATTACCTTGGAAGCTTTGAATCACATCTGCCATCCCCAATGCAAGGCTCAATGAAGCATTAAATTTTTCGCCACCTGATAAAGTTTTGACATCTCGTAATTGATCCGTATAAGCATCATAAACATCAAGACCAAGGCCACTTTGCTTCGCATGCTTTTCTAATCTATCTGAACGTCTAAGCTCGAATTGACCGTTTGATAAATGATACAGACGTATATTGGCAGCTTCTGTAATTTGATCTAAGTAGTTAATTTGTATATACCGCTCAAAGGATAGCTTTTTCGAGTTTTGTCCATTTAATAATCCATAGAGCTCCTTTACTCGCCCTGCTTCTTGTTCAAGTAAATGAAGCTCTTTCGCTATTTCTTCCACCCTTTCACTAAAGCCTTGGCATGCTTGTATAAAGCCATTCATCTGTTGCAAACGTTTAAATGCTTCCTCATAGGAAATTCGATGCTGTTCTACTCTTGCTTCAAGCGCCTCTAAATCTTGCTTCTCTTTCCCTTGAAGATAGGTAGCCCCTTCGGTAATCTGGATTTGCAACGTGTGTACTTGTAAAGCATAGTCACTGCATGCTTTTCGAAGTGCATCTAATTGTATGGCACTCCGTTTAGCAGTAGCATAAGCCTCATAGCTTTCGAAACCTAATTCTTGCATATTTGCTGTAAATTGCTGAAGCTTTTCATTCATTTTAAGCTGTAATTCCTCAAAGGACTGTTCGGCAATTTCTACAGTTAGTGTTGTATTGCTAGCTGTTTCCTTTGCTGCATGCAAATTTTCCTGACTCACTTGCCAACTTTTTTGAAGCTCTTCTTTCTGTTTTCTAACTTCATTCAGTTGTTGCTTTAATTGCTGTAAAGTTGGTAAATTAGGGGGCATCTGCTTAAGTTGTTCGTCTACAACCGCTTGTAATTTTGTCCATTCTTTTATCTGCTCTGCTAAATATTGCTCTAGCTTCATATGTTTATTTCGTAGCTGTTCTATTCGCTCATGCTGATGCTTTATTTTCAATCGCACATCAGCTAATTGATGTTGAATAATTTTTAATGCAGCAATCTCTTGTTCCACTTCATGTAAAGTAGCGGTGATCTGTGATTGGTCTTCTTGTTTAATATGCTGTGCCTCAAGTTGTTGCCATGTATCTTGAAGAAGTTGCTGCGCTGATGCTAAAAATGCCTCTTTCTCTAAATACTTACGCTCGTCTGATGATGCCTTCGCTCTTAATGCTTCCACTTGAGCAAGCTCAATAACTTCCAGTTGTTCATTGTGCGCTTTCTGATGTGTCATACTACCACAAACAGGACAGGCTTCTCCTTCCTTCAGCTGTTCTGCTAAAATACTAGCTTGACTCGTCAGCCACCGTTGCTGCAAAAGTTGAAGAGCCTCTTTACTATCTTGATAGAGACTGTCTGAAGCAACTACATCCTGCTTAGCTAACTCTACGGCATATTTATATTTCTCCGCTTGCTTGATTAAAGCAACTTGTTCCCGTAGTTTCGGTAATTGCTCTAAATAGCTTTCATAGGGTTCAACCTGTTTTTCATAGCCTTCTAACGATCGAGAAAAATGCTGGAATTGCTCTTGTTCATTTTCCAAAAGTTTGAGGTTATCATTTACTGCTCGTTTTGCATTTTCAGCATATTGCTCCGCTATTTGCAGCTGCTGTATATTGTTTTCATAGGCTTCAAATTTCGGCAATAGCGCTAGCATCTGCATTTCCTGCTGTAAGACTTGCTGTCGTTCAGATTCTTTAGCCTGCTCTATCTCATATTTTTCTTGTGCGTCTTGCAACTTTTCTTGTGACTGCTGTTGCTTAACCTTTGCTTGTTGAAAAGCTAGTTCTTTTACATTCAGTTCAGCACGTAAATCCTTGCATTGTTGTTCTAGTAGCACAAGTCGCTCTGCTTGTTCTGCTAAAGCAATCTCCTTCTCCTTTGCTTGGTATAAATCCTGCTGTTGTAAAAGCATTTGCAGCCGTTGCTGTCGAGTAGCTTGTTCATCAAATTGCTCATTTAGCGTTTTTGCTAAGCGATAATATTCCTGCTCTTTTTGATGAAGGCTATATGCTTCTTCATAGTATGACTGTTCATCTTCTCCACATTTCTTATAGTAGCTAAGCTCCTCATCAAGTGCCTCTGTTAGTTGATGTAAATTTTCCGTATTATCAGCAATCAATGTGAATAAAGCGGAAGAACGCTGTGGTAAGGCGCCCACAATTTGACCAAGTAAATGTTCTTTTAATTGTTTGGCACGTTCAAGATCCCTTTCTGCTTCTTTACGCTTGGCATCAAGCTTTTTTGCCATGACACCGAAACGATCTGTTTTAAAGATTTTCCGTAAAATTACTTCTTTATTTGTTGAATCAGAGGTTAATAGTTTTCTAAATTCACCTTGAGGTAACATGACAATTTGGCTAAATTGATCTTTTGTGAGACCTATAATTTCCTGCAATTTCTTATCGACTTCAAGCGTTTGCTGTTTCTCTACAATGCTATAATCCAGCTTTCCCTCTTTTACTTCTGCTAACTCTACTTTCTTTCCAGTAACCGTTTTATTTTTTTCTTTAATATGACCTGGCTGTCGTACTATTTGATAGACTTTTCCATGCATTTCAAAGACGAGTTCTACAGCTGTATAAACTTCATCATGTGCAAAACCGCTTCTTAGTAAAGCTGTATCCTGTCGATCCTCCCCACTACCTGATCCGTAAAGAGCATAGCAAATAGCATCGAAAATGGTTGTTTTACCTGCACCAGTTTTTCCAGAAATGGCAAACAATCGATGCTCCCCTAGCTCTTGAAAATCAATTACTTCCGTGTCTTTATATGGACCAAACGCAGTAATTGTTAACTTTAATGGCTTCATTTTACAGTCTCTCGCTCCTCATCTAATAACTCCTGTAACATCTCTGTGAATAGGCGTTCCGTATCTTCATCAGGCTGAATGCCAATAATATCAGTGAAGAATGAACGGAATAAATCAATATCCTCTAGTTTTTCAGCTTCTACTACTTGTAGTTCACGTGGCATATCTTGTCTTAGTACCTTCCGCTCCACATGCATAGCGTGCGGAAATACACTACGAATACGTTCCATTGGTGAAGTCACAGATAGTTTATCCGTCAATCTAACAAATACATAATCCTCACTTGGTGTGAGCGTTAATAACTCCTCTAATTGACCTTCTACTACTCGTAGATCTCTTCTTGGCACAAGCTTTCTTTTACTTACTGTGGTGTTACCTTGCTCGTCTAATTCGATGATTAAAAAACCTTTCTCATGTAAATGCTCAGATAACGAGTATTTTAAGATAGAGCCGGCATAACGTATAGTTTCGTTTAAAACAAAATGTGCCTTATGTAAGTGCCCAAGAGCCGTATAGTGAAAAGGTTTGAATAAAGCTGCATTCACACAATCTGAGCCTCCAATGGAAAGTGGTCGCTCGGAATCACTAGTATTTGCTTCCTCCTCACCATACTTCGTCACAAAAGCATGTCCAACAAAAACATGACGCTTACTTGTGTCCATGTCTTCTGTGATATGCTCAATAATTTTCCGCATGGCGTCTTGATGAGAACGGATTGACTCATCTTCAAAGATGTTGCGAATAGCAGCTGGCTCCGTATAGGGCACTAAATGAAAATGTACTTCTCCATGTTGATCATTCAAAACAATAGGTGCATGATTTTTTGTAAATTGGCCCTTAATATATAAACCACTATCACGCATTAAACGACTACCAAAATTTAAACGACCTGCACTATCATGATTTCCCGCCACTGCTAGAACAGGAATCTTCTTTTCTAATACTATTTTCGCTAATACATCATTTAGTAAATTAACTGCCTCAATAGGAGGCATCGAACGGTCATATAAATCACCTGCGATGATAATTACATCTGGTTTTTCCTCATCTATCGCTTGTATAAATTGTTGAAGAATATAATGTTGATCTTCTGTCATATAGACACCTTGAACAAGCTTTCCTAAATGCCAATCTGCTGTATGAAATATTTTCATTCTAGTACCTCCTAGTCTTCTCTATATTTTAGCATGACTATTCCCCATCTAGTGCACACTAAAGGTTTAGTAGTTCTAGCCAAAATTGGTTTTCATAGAAAAAAGCATCTTAATAGGTAAGATGCCTTAGATATCGATTATTTAGATGTATTTGATAAATGCCTTATATCCTGGGAATCCCTGAATTACGTAAGTCATACGAGGAGATTGATGTTGTGCCACATTTTGCTTCCGAGGCTTCGCTGATGATTGTTGCTTTAGGATTTCCTCAAATGATTTGGGATTTGGCTCTGGCAATTCTGCTGAAGAGATGTTTAAAGCATCTCTCCCACTATAAATCTGTAAAAATGAGTTAGCCATTTGTCGATAGCCTTCAATATTTGGATGAACATCGGCACTATTTGGTAAGTAGTTGGTTGCATTCAATCCAAAGGCATCATAGACATTTATATAAGCTGCGCCAGCTTGCTCTGCTTGTTGTTGTAAAATCGTATTTAATCTAACTAACTGGGTGTTTGTTCCTTCTTTTTGCGTCGGATGAACTGTTGGATACGCAAAATAATACCCTATGACATAGATTTTTGCTTTAGGCGCACGTTCTTCTAATTCATCCAAAATCGATATCATATTTTTTCTAGCCAAATTTAAAGCGTAATCTGCCTGAAGCTGTGAAAAAGCTAAGGTCCCTGCATGTGGGTTTACCTGGACAAGACGTAATAAATCATTAGCCCCTGCCGAAATTGTAATAAGTGTCGCATTTGCTAATAAATTTTGCGCTTCCTCAGATCGTATTCGTTCTAATACATCTGCCGTAGTAAAGCCAGGAAAAGCAAGTTCTTTTGTATAAAATGATAATTGACCAATGGAACTTAATTTCATGGCAATCAAATCACTATACCCTACATCAATTTCTTTGTAGGGTGTTTGACCTGCTGCTAAGGAATCGCCAATAGCCACATAGGTTTCTTTTTGAGCAAAAGCAGATGAAACCCAAATTGTCATGAATAATACTGTCATACCTAGCAAGCTACATAATCGTTTCATCTGCTTCCCTCTTTTCTTATTGACTAAAAATTAAAAAGCCCAGCTACCCTTGCGGAAAATTGGCTCAACCGTACCATCTGGTAAAATACCATCGATGTCCATTTCACCACTGCCAATCATGAAGTCTTCGTGTGTCACAGAAATATTGGCACCCAATGCTTCAAGTTGACCGTTTTCTAGGTCTCTACCACCCTCTAAGCAAGTCGGATATGCCTCACCAATAGCTAAATGGTTTGAAGCATTTTCATCAAACAGCGTATTGAAATATAAAATCTCCGAAGCTGAAATTGGTGACTCGTGTGGGACAAGTGCTACTTCACCTAAGTAGCTCGAGCCTTCATCCACTTGAATAAGCTCTTGCAATAAATCATGTCCTACTTCAGCCTCTGCCTGAATAATTTTGCCCTCTTCAAATGTTAATTTAAAGCCATCGATGATATTGCCCTGATAGACTAATGGCTTCGTATTACTAACATAACCGTTTACACCTTGTTTCATTGGCAGTGTATAAACTTCTTCTGTTGGCATATTGGCCACAAAGACATTATCTTCTGGTGTTTTACTACCACCAGTTAGCCATTTATGTTGTGGTGCTAAAGCGATTGTTAAATCTGTACCAGGTGCTGTATAGTGAAGCTTTGCATACTTTTTATTATTTAAAAGCTGTGCACGAGATTCTAAATTAGCTACATGCTGACGCCAATTATCAACTGCATTGCCTTCTCCAATATGAACCGTTTTAAAGATAGCTTCCCATAATGCAGGTACTTGCTGCTCCTCTGTTAATTGAGGGAAAACCTTTGCTGCCCATTTAGCTGAAGGAACTGCTACAATGGACCAAGCAATTAAATCCTTCATGACTGCATTGCGATAGTTTTTCAATGCTGCCCCTGATACTTTTTGATGTGTTGCTAGTCTGTCTGCTGGAATTCCTGTTAGCTTATCAGGATCTGCTGCATCAATCCATAAAAGAGCTCCTTTACGTTCAATCAGTTCATCACGCATTTTCACAACCCATTCAGGGAAGCGATTAAATTCCTCATCGGAAGCATGCTCAAAATAAGCACGATCCAATTCATCATCGGAAAAATTTACATGAACACGGCCTGCTCCAGCCTTATAAGCCTCTTTTACAACTAAACGGGCAAAATCTAAAGCATCCACAGATGTATTGACTAATAAGTACTGACCTGGTTGGATGTTCACACCAACTTTTACTGCAAGCTCTGCATATGCCTGTAATTTCTCTTCAAATGTCATACTATTTCCCTCGCTTCTGTCCAATTGTTTTAGAATTACCCTCAATCAGCTCGCCATCATGCCATATTTTTTGCACAGGCTTGCCTGGAATTTCCCTTGTCCATTTTTTATAGGTTTTTTCATCACGATAAGATAATAAGGTTAATACTTCACCATCTGCTCCAGCACGCCCAGTACGACCAGAACGATGCAAATACTGTTCAATTGTTCGTGGGACATCAACATGAATAACATGTGTTAAACCAGCAATATCTAAACCACGAGCTGCAATATCTGTTGCAATTAAAATACGTGCGTCTCCTTTACGGAATGCATCTAACGCTTTTTTCCGTTCTTCTTTCTTCATATCAGAGTGGAGCGTGACAATCGGTGCTGAACGGTATTGTAGTTTTGTTTCCTTCATTAATAATTGATCGATATTATTAACAAAAGCCAACGCTCTTAAACCCTCTGTATGGGAAAGTCGGCGGAGGAAATCCGTTTTATCACGTTCTTCTACCTTCACAAAAGAATGGACAACTTTACCAACCTTTAACATGTCCTCAGGCTTAATTTTAAAACGCAGTGGCTCAAACATCATACGACTCGCCACTAATTCAATTTCCTCTGTAATCGTAGCCGACACAACAACAACTTGTCGGCCATAGGCAGAACCTTCGATAAAGGATTTGATAACAACACGGTATTCACGACTTAGTAATTGATCACATTCATCTAAAATAACTGTTTCGACTTCTTTGAGTTTTAATTTTCCTGCTCGTGCTAATTCGTTTAAACGACCAGGTGTGCCAACAACAATCGTTGGCTTTTTCTTCAACTTTTCAATTTGACGAGCAGAATTGGCACCACCAATCAGCTGTTGAACAGTAATGTCTGTTCCAGCCGTCCACTCACGTATAACTTCTACGATTTGCATAGCAAGCTCTTGCGAGGGAGCTACGATCAGTCCTTGCGTTTGCTTTTTTGCCCCATTCACTTTATTTAATAATGGTAAGACATATGCTAACGTTTTACCTGATCCTGTAGGTGATTCCGCGACAATATCTTTGCCTTCAAGCATAGCTGGTATCATTTCATCTTGAATTTTCATGGGTGTTTCAAAGTTCCATTTTGCTTGTAGTTCTTCTTTTAATAAATTAATGACTGACATGTTATTTCCCACCTTCTATCTACTTGACACTAGTTTAACACACTCCGTAGGTTCCTACTTTATATGTACGTAAGCAATTATCTAATCATTTCAAGAAAACATTGCTTCCTTTCATAAAAAATCTGCTTCACTCAACACGGAAAAGTAAGCCTGTCCACAACTCTTTCAAGAATTGTAGCTTACCCGTGAAAAGCAAGCAGATTCTTTTCAATTCAACTAATCGATTAATTCATAACCACAAGCTAAAATGGCACATTCCGCTAAAACGATTAATGAATCAATATAAATGTCACTTAGCTTCAAATCTCTATTAACAATAGAAAGCTCTGTACAACCTAATACAATTCGATCACAATTTAATGCTAGCATCGCCTCTTCTATCGGTTGCCAGTCTTCTAGCGTAACATCCTTCCCAGCCTTGACATAATCATAAATGATTGACATCACATAGGATCTCATTTCATTATCTGGAACAACTGGTGTAATACCAAACTGCTCAAGTGCTTCCTGATACATCCGTGATGTTAACGTGCCTGTTGTTGCTAAAATACCTACTCGCTTTGCTCCTAAATCAGCAGCACGCTTCGCTGTTTCGCGAATCATATGCAAGACAGGTATAGGAGAACCCTCTTCAATTTCTTGATAAAACGTATGCGCCGTATTACAAGGGATCGCAATTATGTGTGCTCCTACCGAAGCTAGTTTTTTTGCATCCTCAATAATGACTGGTACCGGATTCTCCTTTGTATTATCTAAAATATAAGCCGTACGGTCAGGAATATTTGTATCATTATCAATAATGGTATGTAAATGGTCCTGATCTTTTTGTGCCTTTGTACGCCTTACAATCATTTCTCCTATAAACATTGTTGCAAGTGGACCAACGCCACCAATAATACCTAAAGTTTGTTTTTTCATGTGTTAGACAGACCTTTGTTATTAAAATATTTCTTATAGCTGCGATAGAAGCTTAAATTATCAAGCGTGACATTCAACCAACGTTTTGCATTCATATCCTTATAGTTAAAAATAGAAT
Organism: Lysinibacillus sp. G01H; assembly: GCF_028872195.1. Taxonomy (NCBI): domain Bacteria; kingdom Bacillati; phylum Bacillota; class Bacilli; order Caryophanales; family Bacillaceae; genus Lysinibacillus; species Lysinibacillus sp. G01H. Next base: position 3,952,157 of record NZ_CP118397.1, read on the forward strand.
CTGTAGCCATCCCTTGTCGAATTAAACTTTTCGCCTCCATTACTAGTTGTTCATTTTGAACATATTTGAACAGCACACCATTCGGTACGATTGTCCAAAGATGCTTGTTCTTCAAATATGTTAGTTGTTGTTTACTTCCTCGAACATAATCGTCCGCTACATACTGCATTAAATTAAAGCCACTGGCCGTCACATAATAATTGGAAAGTTCATTATGTAATTCAATACTCAACAATTTATATTGACCGTCACGATCATCATATTTCATATCAAATGTGGCAAAGCCATGGAATTGTATCGCTTCGAGAAAGGACTTAACATTATCCATTAATTCCTGATGATAGGTTGTCATAATCGCTACATAACGTCCTATCCCTTTTGGAGAATGCTCTTCTAAAATAGGGTTTCCTACGGCAAGAAGTTTTGCCTTCCCATCTTGTCCTATATATGCATTAACAACCCGCATGTTAGCATCTTCTCCAGGAATATATTGTTGAATCATCAAATCATCACGATATGCTGATTCTTTATAGATAGCACGTAATATACTGTCCTTTTCATCCTTATCATATGCAATATATACTTTTTTCTTACCAGGAAAAATGCATGTAGCATATTTTGTCATATTCATCGGCTTAATGACAATTGGATAATCAAATGGCATGTCGTAGTCTTCATAATCATTCACCGTGCATACATGTGTGGCAGGGTATTGAAAACCAAATTGTGCGCATAGTTCATACATACTTTCACGAGTTAAAAGTTGATGCGCAAGTGGGGCGTCTACATAAGGAACTAGAAAATTCTCTGCTAACTCCTCTTTATGTTCAACGATTTTTTTGACATAAAATTCATCACAGGCTAATAACAGTAATTTTTTGTCTTGGAACTCCTCCGCAATAGCTTTTAAAGCGGTCACAAACCTTTCTTCGATATGAAGTCGCGGTATCTCACGAAAAGTCCATAAATCACTTTGTTGAATTTTTTCCATATTCGTATGGTTTAGTGCAAGTGGCTTCACACCATAGGCTTCGTAAAATGCTCTGGCCATGCCATAAGCATTCATTTCATCTCCAAGTAAAACAGGTAAAAAAACGTGCTCAATGGCCATTCTACTCAACTCACTTTTACTTTTTTATTAGTGTAACATACTAATGATTTATAGCTTATTTATGAACAGCTACAGCTTGTTTGCCTAATTCCTGATAACTTTTGAAAAATTGATCGACATTGTAAGTCACATACCCTTTTAAAGGATCCATTACGACTACCTTATCACCTAAATGTCCCGTTAAGACGACTGCATGTAAGTTCATAAAAGCATCCTGTGGAGTCGTTTCCCCTGTATAAATCCAGCCTCTTTCTGCTTTTCGTTTAGGCTTCGATAGATCTAGTGTTACCCATGTCACGACAGGAATACCTTCACGCACAAGCTGTAAAATATCATCCTGTGAGGCGTTACTCATATTTTTGACATGTAGGTCAGCTTGTTTATCTGTAATAACTGCCTCAGCCGCTTTGACAATTGGAGCAGCAAAAACATACATGCCTCGAGCTTTATCACGAGGGTTACCTGCAAAAGCTTCATTGGGATTTGGTCCAAAACGTTGATTGCCTACAGTTCGTATTTCTTGCTTTGGTAAATACTTGTCAGTCATTTCGAGTTTTGACACATTCATTCCAAAATAATTTAATACGGCTGTAAGTGAAGTAATTTCACAGCCATGTGGCAGCTCAGGATTTTGCATGACAACAGGGACATCTAACTCCTGATCGTCTCTTAAAAAGTGTGTTTGCAATCGATAATAGGGCTTAGTTGTATCGTAAGTGAAATTCTCGATTGTTGTATACCCATTATTTGTCGTACTATTTTCAAGTGTCGTTGCCGCAATTGCATATTCTCTCCCTGCCTTTAGCTTCGAAAAGATAGCTTCTCCCTCTTCTGAACCAATCGCTTCTTCCACTACATCACCTGTTTGTACATCTGTAACCGTAAGGAAGAGATTTGGAATAGGTGCCCCGCTATTAAATTCTACTGTTAAAACCGTTAATTGATTTTTTTGTTCAGCATCTTGCTGAGAAAATGGCTGACAGCCTGAAAGTAACATAATAATCAAAATGCCAATAAGTAAAAGGCGTTTATACCCCGTCCACAAGACAAATTCCGCTCCTATTCTAAGGCGAAGAGCAGCCCCCTTCGCCATACTCATTATTCCATTTGTCGTAGACTCTATTATACGATACTTTCATAGCCGTTCCTATTTTATCTTGATTTAATAACTATATTTTGTACTAATAGCGAGTTTCACAAGACTCTTTTGCGAGTAAACTCCAAAAATCTGGATAGCAATTATGCCAAAGGTTAATTGAACTGTCTTAAATCGTTGTTACTTTCGGTCGTAACGTATGTTTTAGTACCTTCCCAGAGGCATTACGTGGTAATTCTATTAAAAATTCAATTTCATAAGGTACTTTATATTTGGCAAGTCGTGTTTGACAATAGGATAGTATCGAATTTTCATCAAGAGACTTCCCCTCCTTTAACACCACAAATGCTTTTGGTACTTCTCCATATACTTCATGTGGCAATCCAACCACTGCTGCTTCTAAAATTTCTGGCATTTGATATAGAACTTCTTCTATTTCGATTGGGTAAATATTTTCTCCACCGCGAATAATCATATCTTTTTTTCGATCTACAATATATAAATAGCCTTCCTTATCAAAGCGTCCTAAATCGCCTGAGTACAGCCAGCCATCCCTAATCGCTCTTGCTGTTTCCTCTGGATTGCGCAAATAGCCCTTCATTACTTGTGGACCTCTTACGCAAATTTCGCCCACCTCTCCAGCTGGAACGGTCTTTCCTTCACTATCAACTACACAAACCTCTGTCTGTGCTAATGGTTTTCCCACTGAGCCAATTTTCGTCAATGCATCTGTATCTAATAGAGAGGTAGCTGCAGGTGAATTTTCAGTTTGACCATAAAGATTTTGAACCTTTACATTTGGAAATGCTTCTTTCACTTGCTTTACAAGCTCATAAGGCATTGGGGCAGCCCCGTAACATAATAAACGTAAATGCTTAAAGCTATGTTCCTTGAAGCCTGGAGTATTTAATATGATCGTATACATAGATGGAACACCAAAGAAAATTGTCGTTTTAGTAGCTACAATTTGAGCTAACGTTTTAGTTGGTGAAAATGCTTCTTCAATGACCACCGTTCCTCCTTGATAAAACATAGGCATAGCAAATACATGAAGACCTGCACAATGGAACAAAGGCGTACAAATAAACATTTTGTCCTTGCTCGACATATTCATAGAAGACGACCAAATATCTGCTGTAGCCACGATATTCTGATGCGTTAGCATGACGCCTTTGGGTTTACCTGTTGTTCCTGACGTATACATGACCACTGCCGTATCGTCAGCCTCTAATTGCACAATTTTTCTAGCATGATTATCATGCTCAATTATGTTTTTCATTTCTTGAAATCCGATGGTATGTTGGAATGAATAGGAAACGTCCTCTAATACCTCTGTTAATCTTTCATCAAAAATTAAGCCCCTTGCTTGTGAATGATTAAAAATAAAATCAACCTCAGGAGCAGCTAATTTAGTGTTAATAGGCATCACAATAAATCCAGCTAATTGGACACCTAAATAAGCGATTAAAAATAAATCTGAATTGAGCGTATATAGGGCAATCACATCATCTTTTTCAAAATCTTGTTCCTGCAAGTAAGCCGCAAATCTTTCTACACGTTGATAAAAATCATGATAACTTAATGCCTTTCCATCATACAATGTTGCAATTGCATTTGGTTGCTGCCCTGCATAGTCTTCAAGAATATCTGTCATAAACTTCGTCATTATAAGCCCTCCATACATTCATTTTATTATTACTGAATAAACAAGAATGGGAAACTATTAAACTTCTTAAAATTCAGAAAATTATGATTATATTTTATCAAGCAATGTATTTCTTGGCAATTTTTCCACACATTCAAAATATGTAGCTGAAGTAACAAAATATTCTTAGACATTTTACTTTTCTAGCAATTTCTATTGGGTGTATGATACTTGTACGATTATTATTAGGAAAGGCCGGGTTTAAATGCTTTATGCACTTTTAGGAGATTTACATTCTAATATAGAAGACACTAAAGCTGTTCTAGCTCACATTCAACAAACAGCAGAGGAAGCAAAAATCATTGGATTAGGGGATTTATATGAATGCACTGTAAGTAAGAAAAAGGCACAAAACATATCTGGCTTACCTTTGCAAAAGGCGGCCATAGTAGAAAGTGAGTTTGAAAGACTACTAACCTTCCCCTCTATTCGAGGCAATCAAGAAGAACGTATTACTCAGGTCACTGGCATTGAACGTTTTAGAGCTTTACCTGAGACAATAGAGATTGATGGAGCCACGCTTATGCACGGACATCAATTTAAGTGGAATGTAAGCTGGCAACCGACTTTCCCACCCTTTCAAAAACCATTATTTTTCTTTGGGCATAGTCACGAATCAGGCCTTTATCATCAACAAAAAAAGCTGCCGATTCGTATTCGGTACGGGCAACCAATTGCGTTACAAGACAAACAATATGGTGTGAATGTAGGCTCTGTTATCAATCACCGTGAATGGTGTCTTTATGATAGCCAAAAACGTACAGTGACATTTATGTGTGTTCCACCTATTAATCTATAAAAGAGCAAGCTAGTATGTAGACTAGCTTGCTTTCCATTTTTTAATGAATATATTGCTTTTTCTCGCTCAATAAAATTTCCTTTAACTCTTTTAATTTTTCAATTACAACATACGATTCATCCGTAATTTCTTTCAGGTATTTTTCAGCGCCCGTTTTATTGCCTACATTGTATTCACGCACTGCTTTTTTTGCTATATCATGGACGTGGATAAATGGTTGTTCTAACTCTGTATAGACACGCTCATCACCCAACAATTTCTTTCCTGTGCCGTAATACCATTCGCCAAGGCGTGATTCTTTTGGAGACCCTACATCCTGCTCCGTCATCGTTTCAAAGCCTAGTAGCAAATTGTAGATTTTCCATCTCCACAATAGATGGTCGGTAATAGCTAATTCAATAATATCCTCTTGGCTAATAATAAAGTTTTTAGAAATTGTTGTGGATCGGTATCCATCAATCATTGTACTTAACTTATAAATGGCAGAGCCCATATCAAACACGATTACCTTACTTTTTTGCATGCTCTCTGTAATTGTATGGTTACGTTCAGAAATAGTAGTAGCAGATTGTGCCTGAACCTTTGCCGTTGTAGCTATTTCCTCAAAGCGCGCCCCCTGCTGCTGTAAGTTTTTATTTAGCTCAGCTAGCGTCTGTGATATATATAAGGTATCTGTAACACCTTGATGTAAATCTTGGGAAAATTGAGTCGTCAATGAACTAATATTATGGGTAATATGAAGTAGCTCCTGTATATCTGTATGTATAGATTTGACAGATGTACTTGTATCATCAGCAAGTTTCCGAACTTCCTCTGCAACAACCGCAAAACCTTTTCCTGCTTCTCCCGCACGAGCGGCCTCTATTGATGCATTTAAAGCCAACAAATTTGTTTGATCTGCAATTTTTTTAATTAATTCCATTAATTTCGCTACACTATTTACACGTTCAACTAAACGCCTAATGTCTTCCTGCATTGATTTATGGCCTTCATCGGTCGTCTGTAAAATAGATGATACTTGTTGTAATGATTCCAAATCCTGATTTAATTTTTTAAAGGCATGCTTTGTTTGCTCTGAAATATCACCAACTGATGTGGCAATTTCTTCAATACTTTCGTCTAACTCATGCATTAATTGATCTGCTGCAACAATCTCCTGTTGCTGAATCTCCTGAAATTCAATCAGTTCCTTAATGGTATCTAACTGTGTATTATAAGTAATTATTTCACCTAATCCATTTACTACAGATCCTGCTTGAATTTCAATATAGGTCTCTAAAATTATTTGTTGATCAATTGTTACTAAGCTATCGTAAGACAATAAAACATCCAGCATTTTTTCTTCATCACGAGATAGTTCTTTGACAATAAGTGGAATGATTAATTGATTAATCAGTGTATAGGCAGAAATCATCCAATTCGGTAGTACACCAATTCTTGCATGAACATATGCAATTTTACGACGCTTAAAGACATAATCTAAATCTAATTCATCATCAAATAAGCTAATGAAATGGGTATCAAACAATCCTTTTAAGCGCTCTACTGTGGAATGTGTATTGATGACCTGATTAAACTCTGGGATTTCCAGTAGACGAGCATAAAAATTATCGAGTATATGCTGTCGATTATTCTCGTAAATTTTACGTAAAAACCCAACAGATTCTCTTCTAATTCTAGATAAAGCAAGGAAATCCAATTTTTCTTTAAAGCGTTCATTTGTTTCGATGTCTGAATTTTTCGTAGCCGAAAAATAATCATAACTTTGATTAATCTTCTTCCTTTTGAACATAGCTCCCACTCCTAGTTGTATTCAAGTAAAATAAAATTACCAATATTTTAAAGCCAATTATAGTTTTCTCTTCATTACCTTCAACTAATAAAACATATATATTTTACCAACAATAGAATGACAAAAATAGATTCTCATTTAATTCTTTACACTTTACTATTTTTTCGTCCACTTTATTGACAATTTCTTATTTTCTTAGTTAAACACTGTCTTTACGCAGAAAAAGCGCTAAAATCCCAATTGATTTAGCGCCTTCTTCCCATATAAACTTCTCGTTAGTGCTAGCACTCGCAATCGCAATTTTGTAAGCTATCCAGTAGCTTTTCCATGGCTTCTAGTTGCTCACACAGCGTTTGAATCATGCAACGTAGGATTGGAATTAACTCTTGACAAATGCAGAATCTAAGCACATTTTGTGCCAGTCGTATACCACCCTGATGATGGACGATCATTTCCCGAAGATAATTGATATTAATGCTATTAGAGACTGGTGGAGCACACATTGCATTGAACATAGCTTCTGTAATTTCTTTGTAAGCACACATATACTCGTATAATTCATACTCTGAGTTCTGTACGACACAACAACGATTTTGTATCGCTTCAAGACTCTCAAGCATTTCTGTATGTGTGCGAATGATTTCTAAGGCGAGATTTTGCACAGGTATATTCGTTGTATAACGTAAAACATTTTCAGACATTTGGATTGCTGCAACTTGATGAGGGATGATTTGCTTAATAAAATTTTCTGAGATACTACAAGTAATGGTAACATAGGTCATACCCTGCATCATTTTTTTGAGGATTCGCTGATATTCCTCTAAATATGCCTTTGTCACATTACTGAGTTCAATTGGTTTAGCCATTAGACACACTCCTTTCAGAGTAATGTATGCCTGCTAGGTTGTTGTGCGATAGACAATTGTACCAATTGCTCAATTTTTACCAACCTTTATCATCGCAAAAAACTATACTTGTTCTTTCTTATATGTATCTATGCATGTTGAACAAATGCATAGATTTGGCTCTCTTTGCACTGTAGTTAACAGGGTTTCTGGAATGCTAACTGTCATACACCAGCACTCTTTTTTGCCTTTTGCCACGCCACAATGGTTTTCGCCTCCGCATAATGGACATCTCATTTCTCCAGTTGACATGATTTACAACTCCTTTATTTTTCACCATTGTAAAATAAAAAGGGAAGAGCGCTCAATACCTTGCTCCTCCAAAACGTTTATTGTTGATGTTTGTGTATGTCTTGTTTGACTTCATCAATGTCTGTGTCGCTATAAATAGACGTACCATGTCCACCACTTTTAGCTAACAACGCCTTTACTTCATTATAGGATAATCCTGCCTGTGCATTTTTTTGCTTCACTTCATTAATATTTGTTCCTGCAACTGTAAATTGGACGTCTTTTTCATGATTCATTGATTTTTTACCTCCTATAATTCATCTGGCTGCATTTCAATTAATTCGTCGCCTTCTCTTTTGACTCGCTTATTGAGTTCCTCTATTGGAATGGCATCTACAGTTTGCATATCCTCATGCAAATCGAAAAGACTAATCGTATCTGATTCAACCATGTCAGGCTTGTCCTTACTATTTAAATTCATGAACATTTTCTTTTCATGTGGTATTTTTTCGATATCCATTCTGTCACACTCCTTTTCCTATAATGTGTGTAATGCTGAACAGATTATGTGTCTTTCTCAATCGCACTTTTATCAATTCGATGATACTCAGCTATTTGAATAACTCGTACATGTTTTGTGTGCAATTCATGGTATATCCCCCTACTATCCGTAAAGGAGATATATTGATCACGTTCATTTTTCACTAATTTTTCTGCCTCTTGTTGTGATTCAATAAAAATGAACCTTCGAACATAATGTACCTCATCAAAGAAATACGTAATTTTAAATTCCTTCATCTTTATGCCCCTTAATCCTGCAATGTCACCGCTTATTCTGTCCAGAAACTGAAAAACCTTGCATTCCTAAAATTACATAAAACATTCTGAAGCATATAGTAGAGCAATAAACCTTTGCAATGGAGGGACTAAAAATTGATTCATACAGTCAAAGCTGGTGAAACCCTTGTTCAAATTTCTCAAGATTACCGTATACCTTTGTCATCTATTCTCGCTGCTAATCTAGGAATTCAGCCTGACCATCTTTTCAATGGTCAACAAATTATCATCCCCGGCTTGCCCGACCCCGAAGCAATTCCTTACCATATCGAGATATCCACCAATAATCGCTGGCTCCGTTTATATAAAAACAATATCCTTCAAAAACAATACCCAATTGCAGTTGGACGCATGCTTCACGAAACACCAGTAGGTAGTTTTATTATCATCAATAAAGCGCCAAACCCTGGCGGTCCTTTTGGTACGATGTGGATGAGTCTTTCTAAAGAACACTACGGAATTCATGGCACAAATGATCCTAGCTCTATTGGGCATGCTGTTTCACATGGGTGTATCCGCATGCAAAATCGAGATGTTGAAGAGCTAGCCAGTATTGTGCCAATAGGTACAGAGGTAGTGATTCATCCCTAACCAAAAAGGCTATCTAGTCAGCTTAGATAGCCTTTTGTTTTAATGATCTTGTTCTCTAGCCTGTGCAAGCTTTGTTAAATAGTATTGCTCTTCACGCCACATATGATCCGCCATCGGAGCTGTAAATGTACCTAGCACCTCTGCACTTAGCTCCATTTCTTCTAATTCTCTTAAGAGTGTTTTAAATAATGTCATTTCAAGCTCAACATCTTTATTAAAGCGTTTTAAAGCAGGAAAGGAATCCATATTCGTACGTAAATAGCCTGTTAATTCTACGGCCTTTAAGTAAAATTGTTCAAAGTGTTGAGCAAACTCATGACTCTTTTGCTTCAAACGCTTCTCAACACCATCTAAATCATCATTAATAATGCCTGCGTGTCCAGAGGCATCTAAAAGTCAAACTAAATGATGATGAAGCTCATGAAAAATCGGTGGTGCTTCTCCTTTTTTCAAGTAATTCAGCACATTTTGGTATTCTTCTAATTCATTGACCATATGGTTGACAAACGTAGGCGTTAAATGAATCCCAATATCTCCCAATAGTTGATGTCTGAGTAGATGAAGCTTGAACTGCTTAAATTGCTCAACCTTGTCGTCCACGGACACTGAAAAAGATACAGCATTTGAATCATCGATCAAAGGTACATATGCAAGTAGCTCCGAGAATTGATAAATATACGTATAGGCTCTTTGAATATCATCCTTTTCTGAGGGATAGAGGGCGTCATGAATAAATTGAGCGTGATTTTGCATGATTTCTAGCCAAAATCTATGCTCAAAAATAGCATGTTGCACAAAACTAGACAAAGCTTTACCACCTTTTAATTTGATTTTAGAGAAATATTCTTGTTATTTCTCCATTCTATTCTTTACATTTTACAATTAGTCGTATAGCAAATTTCGTATAGGATGAAATGCTAAAAGCTATACTACTTATGGCAAAAGCATTTAGATGGCTTTATTTAAGACTATAGGAGGGAATACGTTGTCAACAAGTAAACAGCTATTATCCATATTCGCCCTAGGTGGGATAAATGAAATTGGTAAAAATATGTATGTAGTACAATATGCAGATGACATAATTATTATTGATTGCGGAGCAAAATTTCCTGATGAAACCCTGCTCGGAATTGATTTAATCATTCCAGATATTACGTATTTACTTGATAATAAGGAGAAAATTAAGGCATTAATTGTCACGCATGGACATGAAGATCATATTGGTGGTATTCCTTACTTACTAAAAAAATTAAATGTCCCTGTGTATGCTACCCGATTCACACTCGGACTTATTGAATTAAAGCTTAAGGAACATAAACTTTTACGAGGAACCGATTTAATTGAAATTCATGCAGACTCAGCTCTACATTTAGGACAATTCGATGTTAGTTTCTTTAGAACCAATCATAGTATACCCGATTGTTTAGGAATTGTTTTAGCCACTCCCGAAGGAAACGTTGTCCATACTGGAGACTTTAAATTTGACCTAACGCCTGTTAACAACCAATTTGCTGATATTCATAAAATGGCTGAAATCGGTTCAAATGGCGTGCTAGTTCTTATCTCGGAAAGTACAAATGCGGAAAGACCAGGTTTGACACCTTCAGAGCAACTTGTAGGGCATCATATTGAGGAAGCCTTTTTACATGCTGAACGAAAAGTAATTATCTCTACCTTTGCTTCAAATGTTAATCGTATTCAACAAATCGTACATTCAGCAATTGCCACCAATAGGAAGCTAGCTTTAGTAGGGCGTAGCATGGTCAATGTCGTTGATGTCGCAATTGAACGAGGTTATTTATTTGTACCAGAAGATCTGTTAATTGATGCACGAGAGGTCAAATACCTCCCTCCAGAAGAGGTGGTGGTCCTCTGCACAGGTAGCCAAGGCGAGCCTCTAGCTGCACTTGCAAGAATAGCAAATGGTAATCATCGTGAAATTAAAGTTTTACCAGACGATACAGTCATTCTTGCCGCTTCACCAATCCCCGGTAATGAAAAGGGTGTTTCTCGTATTGTGGACAATTTGTTTCAGCTTGGTGCTAAAGTTATTTATGGTTCTTCCAGTCATACAGGTATGCATGTATCAGGACATGGTCATCAAGAGGACTTGAAACTTATGCTGACGTTTATGAAGCCTAAATTTTTCATACCTATTCATGGTGAGTATCGTATGTTACATCAACATCGTTTATTAGCAGAATCTATTGGCGTTCAAAAGGGACATACATTTATTATGAAAAATGGGGATGTTGTTGATATTGAAAATTCAAAGGCAAGGCAAACACGGAAAATTCCTGCTGGGGATACCTATGTAGATGGGATTGGCATTGGGGAGGTCGAAGGAATTGTCCTGCGTGATCGCAAGCAACTTTCAGAAGATGGAATGCTTGTTATTGTATTGACACTCAATAAAGCTGATGGTGCTTTTATTTCGGAACCCGATACCATTTCACGTGGTTTTGTTTATGCTAAAGATTTCGAGGCACTGTTAACTAAAGTCAATGTGCTTACCAAAGAAATCGTCAATGAGCTTCAAGAAGAGAGCAGACAGCAAATACATGTTCTTCGCCGAGAAATTAAAAGAGCTGTTGGACAATATTTATTTACCCAAACAAAACGTAAGCCCATGATTTTACCAATTATTATTGAAATTTAACAAGTCGGTGCAAGGATTGCCCAATCCATTTGCACCGACTTATGTTAATTGCTCAATCTTTGAAAGGAATCATTTAGGAAATCTCCATTATAAACCTTATGTAACATATCAGCATATAGATATTGGAGCTGTTCAAAGCTATGATGTAAGTTTTTTGAATGCTGATTTACTTGTTTTGACACATTATCGAAATACTGTGGAAGTTTTTCTACCGCGGTGACTAAAGAATCTTTATTCATTAATAAATGCTGAATAGCGTTTAATAGTTGAGCTGCTCTATGCTGTATATCAAGAGGAGGTAATTCAATTATTAAACGAAGGATATGACGCCTCTCTTTATTTATTTGATACCATTTAAAAAAGTGAAATAAATAGTCACTAACAACAATGGATTCATTTGGAATAATAGCAATGATATCATGACCGATGCACACAGCTTTTTTACATTGATAAATAATGGTTTCCTTTAAATTTAATTTATTGAGAAGAATGCTTTTTGCAGGCACTAGTGACAAATTTAATGAATCAACCGTGTGATCAATCTTTGGCACTTGACTAGCATCATCATCTACCAATAATTTCAATAGTGTTGCTTTGGTGATAAAAGGAGTACCTTCCCTTTTAAACCATTGATCGTTCGCAATTAAATGACCAATTTGGACTTTTGCTATTTCTTCTAAAAAAAACTGCTTCACCATGTATGAACCCTCCAATCCTCTGTCCCAATTAATACCCTGAATACAATCTTCATTAACGCATACCTAGTTATTTATTTAGGTCATTTGTCTGGATAAAAGTATTACTCTAAAGATTGTACCATTTTAATGTAACTTTTTCTCTATTATACCACTATAATAGTATAGTCATTTTCATTGTTTTTCACTAGCTTTTAACATAGAGGTGAATCATATGTCAGATTTTTTAAAGCTAGTAGGTGAACAACTTCGGATTATTCGATTATCTAAAGGACTTAGCCAAGAAGAAGTGGCTGAAAGAACAGGGAAGTTAGGTTTCAGTAAAGGAAGAGTTTCCAATATTGAGCATGGACAATCTAATATTACCTTAAGTACTTTGGAAACAATCATGAAGGCATTAGACATTACCCCTGAGGAGCTATTTAATTTTCAAAAATTATCTGGCGTTACTGATATTGAGGAGAAAAACCTCATGCTAGACATTCATCGCTCATTATTAAGAGAACGAAATTTAGACGAGGTAAAATATGTAGTTCGTATAACGAAGGATTTTTTAGATACGATTGATTCTCAATCAAAGAAAAACAGCTCTAACGGTCAATGACCATTGGAGCTGCTTTTTTATTTCAAAGTAACTTTTAGTAGCTACATACCAAATTTTTGACGATAGCCGCATTTTCTACATAATTCTTCCACAGCTTCTCTTCTTGAGAAGCCTTCAACAATCTTGTTGGCACGCTCCCCTTCTACAATGTCGGAGAAGGATTTTTCATGTACATTTCCTAAATTAATGACACCTTCCCCATCCAAACAGCAAGGTACAACGGTACCATCCACCAATATAGCCGCTTGACTACGCAGTGCATGACAAAAACCCTTGCCTTCATCCTCTGGCTCTAGAAGACTTGGCCATCTAAACTCATGATCCTGATTTAAATACACATGAGGGGCAATTTTTACCCCTTTACCAGGTTCTACTTTTTCTTCTATACGATAATCAAGATGATACTCATTTTCTAATATTTCTAAAGTCTCGCGGTTGCGACGAGCTGCAACATCCGAAACATGATCCTGTTGTAGATTCCATAAACGATAGGAAATAATCGTATTGAATTCCCTAGAATCTCGCACAAAATCCAAAATATCCCCTAAATATTTTTCACGATTTTCGGAGCCTTCATGCCCATCAAAGCTATGCAACGAGAAATTAATTTGACGTAACGCTGGCTTTCCTAATATTTTCTCGCGATTTTTTTTGATTAGCGTACCATTCGTTGTAATATTGACTTTGAATCCTTTTGCATGGGCAGCATCTAATAGCTGATCAATTCTTGGATGTAGTAATGGCTCTCCTTTCACATGCAAATAAATATATTTTGTATGTGGACGAATTTCATCTAATATTTTATTAAATTGTTCGACTTTTATAAGCCCCTTTGCACGCGCTGTAGGTGGACAAAAACTGCATGCTAAATTACAAACACTCGTAATTTCTATATAAACCTTTTTAAATGTTCTCAATGTTGCTTCTCCGTTCCCATTCACTAAATAATCAAATCTCATTCATTTTAACAAATTTATTGGATAGATAGCAAAAATCGTTGAGCTTCCCTCTGGACTCTCCTACCTTTTCTCTAGGTAACATGGCTACACGTACAGGTGGGTTCAAGAAGCGCTAATATCTTAATAGTAATAGGAAAGGAAGGGAGGAGAAACGATGTCTGGTTTTAATTCTAAAAAATTTTATGGACCTGACGAACCTGAGCAGGAATCCTCTAACAAGCAAGGGAAAAATCATATAACAATAAATTTTACATTCAATATAGGAAATACTGATTTTCACTTTGAGCAACGTGCAGAAGGCGGAGGCCAAATCAATCATGATGTAGGCACAAATGCCAACCAAGGTGGACAAAATGCTAGTAACGGTAGTCATACACGCAACGTCAATTCGCAATTTGCTGACGGTAATGGAAGAAGTGGTATTGCTGGTAATGATAATGACGAGGCTGGTGGGCAACAAGGCATTAAAGTACGGGATAGTCTTGTCATTGAAAGTGATATTCATTCATCCTCTAACCATAGTGAAAGTAATGAAGAAACTGATGTATTAACTGAAGAAGTTGAGTAGATTGGTTTCAAAAAGATCATGTCAGTAGCAAAAAAGGCCATTTGACACGAAGAGGCTCTGTGCTCTGCCACTGGAAAGCAATTAGCCTGCAACCGATTGTTGAACTTTCACAAAAATACTATTGATGGTTTTGTTTTTCAACACGATGAAAAAACTTCTATCTGCTTGATGGTACCTTCAACAGATAGAAGTTTTTTTTATTATACATTGCGTTTATAGTTTTTTGTGCCGTCATATGAATAAAGCATCGGCTTTTTATCCACATAGGTTTCTAAATGAACAGGACGTCCCCACAGCTGGTAAATATAAGGCAATACATTTTCTAAATAGTGTGGATCTAACTCCATCCCTTCATAGCCATGAACTAAATATAGCTCGCCATTCCTCAAATAATCACCATTTTTTACTACAATGTATGGGAAGCCACCGTTTACACGCATGGATACAAGTTGATCGCGAACCATCTCGTGATCCTTATCCGTTATACGATATTCATTCCCTTTCTTTTGGAATAAGTACAAATCTTCACGCTTCGCTAAATTCTTTGTTAAATAGTTTCGAATAAAGGAAATATCTGATTCTACTTCTCTTACCTCAAAAATCTTTTCACGTCCCGTATTTGGCAAAACACCTAACCGTTTCATTTCCTCAGTAGGGTTATTATAGCGATTTTCAATATCCTCGAAAATTTTAATCCCAAGATAATATGGATTAATCGATGTTTTGGAGGGCTGCACAACCCCCGCATTTAATTTGGCATATTCGATAGTTTCAGCAGTAGTTAACTTTAGCTCCCGCATGATTCGTTGATGCCAGAAAGAGGCCCACCCCTCATTCATTATTTTAGTTTCTAATTGAGGCCAAAAATAAAGCATTTCCTCTCGCATCATTGTTAATATATCTCGTTGCCAGTCTTCCAATTCACGGCTATGCTCCTCTAAGAATAACAACAGGTCCTTTTCTGGCTGAGGAGGAAATTGCTTTAATCTGCGTCGGATGGGTTTATAAACTTTTTCTTTTTCTTCTATACTCCATAAATCATCATACGGTGATTTTGTTGGTGGTTTTTCCTCCTCAAGCTCATCCTCCTCACTCCAGGATAGCTTCGGTCTTAAAATGGATGGATCAATATGTTCTTGAATAGCTAAAACAGCATCTAAAAACTTCTCCACCTCATCTTTGCCATATTCTCTCTCATAGCCAGCTATTCGCTCAGCAGTTGCGGTCATACTTTCTACCATATCTCTTCTTGTATTAGAAAAACGTATATTATTTTTGAAGAAATCGCAGTGTGCTAGAACATGGGCAATAATCAATTTATTTTGGGTTAAAGTATTAGTATCGAGTAAAAATGCATAGCAAGGATTTGAATTAATGACAAGCTCATAAATCTGACTAAGTCCTAAATCATATTGAAGCTTCATTTTATGAAATTGTTTTCCAAAGCTCCAATGGGAAAAGCGCGTGGGCATACCGTAGGCGCCAAATGTATAAATAATATCCGCTGGACAAATTTCATAACGCATTGGATAAAAATCTAAGCCAAAGCTTGAGGCAATTTCGGTAATTTCATCTATTGCTCGATGAAGCTCTTTTGTGTTCATTTTACGCCCCCTCCTTTGAACGTGGTGCTGAGGATACTTCCATGTTACTCTTCACTTTTCTTGAAAAAGCTCTTTAAGGCGTCATACACATCGCCTTTTTTTCTCAAAATATGGTATCTGAATTTAGGATCATCAATTTTTTTATACGTATACATAAGCGTAGAGAATCGGTTATGCTGATTGACCTCACCATAGCCAAACATGCTGGATACGTCCATTAACTCCCCTACTAGCTTCAGGCACTTTTCATTGTCCATCGATATATTTTCACCGTCTGAAAAATGGACAGGATAAATATTGTAGCGAGACGGATGATATTTATCCTGAATTAATTCCAATGCCTTTTTATAAGCTGAAGAACAAATAGTGCCACCACTTTCGCCCTTTGTAAAAAACTCCTCTTCTGTGACAACCTTTGCCTCAGTATGATGGGCAATAAATTCAATTTCTACTGTTTCATATTTTGACCGTAAAAACTTCGTCATCCAAAAGAAGAAGCTTCTCGCACAATATTTTTCAAATGCTCCCATTGAGCCACTTGTATCCATCATGGCGAGCACTACTGCTTTGGATTCTGGTTTCTCCACTTCATCCCATGTTTTAAAACGTAAATCGTCATTGTGGATTGGCGTTATCTCTGCTTTCCCATGCATCGCATTGCGCTTTAATGCATTTAAAATGGTACGCTTTTTATCGACATTACCCATGAGACCTTTTTTTCGAATATCATTAAACTCTATTTTTTCTGTTTTAATATCTGCCTTTTCTTTCTGCTGTAAATTTGGTAATTCTAGTTCATGAAATAAAACATTTTGAATTTCCTCCATACTGACTTCTGCTTCATAATAATCTTGGCCAGGCTTGTCACCCGCTTCTTTTCCTTTACCGGGAGCCTGATTGGCCTTACTGCCATCGCGCGCCACTACATCTCCAACACTACTATCCCCTTGTCCCTGCCCTACATGCTTAGAGTTATCATAGTTATATCGTATTTTATATTCATCAAGTGACCGAATTGGTATCTTAATAACCTCGCGACCATTGGACATCACAATACTTTCTTCGCTAACTAAATCAGGTAAATTATTTTTAATCGCATCTTTCACTTTTTCCATATGGCGTTGTTGGTCCTGGTGCCCTTTACGATGGAGGGACCAATTTTCCTGAGAAATGACAAAGCGTTTATTTTCGTGTTCAGTCATTTTTATCCTCACCCATCTATCAAATTCGCTTTTTCTATACTATGCTTGTGAGCCAAATTTTTGAACTTTTTTCATAAAATCAATTGTATATCTATTAATCACACCTCAATGCGTCCAGCTTTTATTGTCCATGCTCGAAAGTTTCTCTTCAAAGTCTCGGACATCCTCTGGGGCTTTTTGTTTATTCCGTCAAATCATAAATCTCTCCTCCTGATAATAAAAGGAGTGCCCTAAAATTGGGACACTCCTATCTGACTTGGAACAATGAACATCAAGTTATCGTTATCGATTTAGCAAACTTCCTACATACTGTAGCAACTCATTTGCTGATGTTGTATTATAGCCATGTTCATCAACAAGCCTTGCCACAACCTCATTAATCTTCTTCAGTTGCGATTCATCTGGCATTTTAGAAGAAGTAGTAATTTTCACGATATCTTTCAAATCTGCAAATAATTTCTTCTGAATGGCTTCTCGCAATCTTTCATGAGAATTATAATCAAAACGTTTACCTTTTCGTGCATAGGCAGAAATTCGAATGAGAATTTCTTCACGGAATGCCTTTTTAGCATTTTCTGAAATGCCAATTTGCTCCTCAATCGAGCGCATTAATTTTTCATCTGGGTTCATTTCTTCCCCAGTAAGTGGATCATAAATTTTATTTTTATTACAAAATGCCTCTACATTATCGAGGTAGTTGTTCATTAATGTTTTTGCCGATTCCTCATAGGAATACACAAAAGCCTTTTGTACTTCGTTTTTAGCAATTTCATCATATTCTCTACGAGCAACCGCAATGTAATTCATGTATTTTTCACGATCCTCTTGAGAAATAGATGCATGCTGATCTAGCCCATCCTTCAATGCTCGTAAAACATCTAATGCATTTATCGATGGTATCTCTTTGCGGATAATAGCAGAAGAAATACGGTTAATAATATAGCGTGGATCAATACCGTTCATGCCTTCATTCGGGAACTCTTTCTTCAGCTCCTCTAAGTCAACGGAATTAAATCCCTCCACATTTTCTCCGTCGTACAAGCGCATTTTTTTAATTAGATCCACACCTTGTTTTTTCGGAACTTCCAAACGAGTGAGAACCGAAAAGATTGCTGCGGCCTTTAAAGCATGCGGTGCAATATGGACATGGGACATATCGCTCTCTTTTATCATCTTTTCATAAATATGCTCTTCCTGACTAACTTTGAGGTTGTAGGGAATTGGCATAACGATAATTCGAGAATGTAATGCCTCATTCTTTTTGTTGGAAATAAATGAACGATACTCTGTTTCATTTGTATGAGCAACGATTAACTCATCTGCACTAATTAAAGCAAATCTTCCTGCTTTGAAATTTCCTTCCTGTGTTAGCGATAATAAATTCCATAAGAATTTTTCATCTAATTTTAGCATCTCTTGGAATTCCATCATTCCTCTATTGGCCTTATTCAACTCCCCATCAAAGCGGTAAGCACGAGGATCCGACTCTGAACCAAATTCACCTATTGTAGAAAAATCAATACTTCCTGTTAAATCTGCAATATCCTGTGATTTAGGGTCTGATGGTGTAAATGTCCCAATGCCCACACGTTTATCTTCTGAAAAAGTAATACGTTCAATCATTACATTTTCAATGCGTCCATCGTATTCCTTTTCAAGACGCATTGTATTTAAAGGCGATAAACTTCCTTCAATTCTAATCCCATATTCCTCAAAGAACTCATTACGCAAATGATGTGGAATTAAATGGAGCGGATCTTCATGCATTGGACATCCCTTAATTGCGTAAACTGCACCTTCATCTGTTCGCGAATATTGCTCTAATCCGCGTTTTAGTAAAGTAACGATAGTTGATTTACCACCACTAACTGGTCCCATTAATAATAAAATACGTTTTCTAACATCTAACCTGCGTGCTGCTGGATGGAAATATTCCTCCACCAGTCTTTCAATTGCTGTTTCAAGCCCAAAAATTTCTTGTCCGAAAAATTTGTACATTTTTTGCCCATCGCGTTCCTCTACACCAGAACTTTTTATCATATTGTAGACGCGTGAATGGGCTGTTTGAGCAACTTCAGGTCTTTCCCTAATGATGTTTAAATAATCTGCAAATGTCCCTTCCCACTTCAGCCTGTTTTCTTCTTCGCGATAGTTTTTCACTTTATCTAAAATGTTAATAGCCTTCCCTCCATTCAGGGCTTGATTTATAACATAGTATGAAGTTAATGGCATGATGATACCATTACTTTTTCTTTGATGAAGTTTCTTCTTATTATTTCTATTTTTTGGGGCAAAAAAATTGCGGATATATCAACTGTTTTCATACATAGAACCTTACTGAATGAAGATAAAAATTTCGGTTATTCTAACGTTAGAAAGGAGGTCCATCATTGCATCGCCATTTTATATTTCTTTTCACATTTTTATTTTTAGGGATTATGCTGTACCCTTCTGCCTCTTTTGCAAAGGAGGATCTTACAGAAGAAGAAATTTTACAGCAGCGTATGTCCTATTATGTACAATTCGATGAATTACTCATTCCATGGCATTTTTTAGCTGCTATCGATCAGTATGAGAGAAACCTACAATCAGTTCGTAAAGACATCCCTAAACGAGAAGGCTATTTGGCTATCCAATTTTCTGATGAATACTGGTCAGGTGCATTAAATCCTGTAAAGGAAGACACTTCTCCTGAGACAATTAGCTATTTCGGAGGAATGGGCCTTGACGGTAATCATGATGGAATCGCTAGTCCAAAGGATGATGAGGATGTCATCTTTTCGATGGCTAGTTATTTAGGGAAATTTGGAACGACTGATGAGGATTTTAAATTAGCTTTATGGGAATATTACGGAAGCGAAGAAGCAGTCAATCAAATATTTACCATCTCCACATTGTACAGACATTTTAAAACCATTGAACTTGATGCACATACCTTCCCGCTAAATATCCGCTCTGATTACAGTTACCGGGGCACTTGGGGCGCCAATCGCGGTTGGGGTGGACGCCGTATTCATGAGGGAACTGATATTTTTGCCAGCTATGGAACACCTGTATTATCTACCTCTTTTGGAGTTGTTGAGGTAAAAGGATGGAATCAATTTGGTGGCTGGCGTATTGGTATTCGCGACAATCATAATTCCTACCACTATTATGCCCACCTCGGTAGCTATCATAAGGAAATTGAAGTAGGTACAATTGTAAAACCTGGTACTGTTCTTGGCTATGTTGGAAGCTCTGGCTATGGAAAAGAAGGTACATCTGGTAAATTCCCTCCACATCTTCATTATGGTATTTATAAATTTAATGGAAGAACCGAATGGGCTTTTGACCCTTATCCTTCCCTTCTACAGTGGGAGCGCACGGCGAAAAAACAAAAAGAATAGAGAATCCTTTACTTATGGCACTTGAAGCAATTTGCTTCAGGTGTATTTTCTTTCTACATAGGAAATTATACACAAATATATAAATTAGTTGTTAGACATCTATATATATTTAACCATCAATAAAAGGAAAATAATTATATCATTGTACTAAAAAACTATTTTTAAATATTTCTATCGAAAGGCTTATTAATACGCATAATTAGTTATAAAATAATACTTGTGTTGAAAAAATTTCTCAATGAGATAGTAAAGGGATGGGAAAATGAAAGGCATTATCAAGTTTAAAACACTTAAAACTCGAATTTTAAGTGCATTTATTCTTTTGTTAGTTTTAGTAGTTAGCTTTACAACCTACACTTACAATTCCAATACAAATATGGAAAAACAGGCAAAAGATTTAGTAAAAGAAGATTTAGTTGTTTTAAATGCAAGTAAAAATTTAGCACTCTCTATGAGTGTCCGCCTATCTGTAGCGTTAAATTATGTGTTGACAGGTGACGAAAAATACAAAGAATCATTTGATGAGTATCGCAAAAAGGCTGAGGAAAATAACGCTATTCTAGACAAATATGAAAAATCAGATGAACGCGATCAACTTGTAGCAATCGCCCGTGATTGGAGTACCCTTGTTAATACAGAGGTATTTGATATCTATCAAAAGGGCAATAAAGAATTAGCTTTAGAAAATTTAATGGATACACATGAACTCGTAACGAAAGTGCGATATGGTTACGAAAAACTGGCAGATGAACGTGCTAAAGCCATTACAGATGTTGGTAACGATGTTGTATCAACTAGCTCGGAGAATCGAACAATTGGTATCGCCTTTAGCTTGATTCTAACTATAGCTGGTATTCTAATTGCCATTATCACAGCCAATACCATTTCTAAACCTGTTACAGTCGTAGCCGACCGAATGAAAGAATTAGCAGATGGAAATTTGCAACTAGAGCCTCTACCTGTAAAAACACGAGATGAAATTGGAACGTTAATGGTAGCTGCCAATGACATGAACAAAAAATTAAAACAAACGATCCATTCTATCTACACGGTTTCTGAAACAGTAGCAGCTAGTAGTGAAGAACTTGCTCAATCATCGAATGAGGTACAAGCAGGTACTGAGCAAATTACTGTAACGATGCAAGAGCTTGCATCGGGTACAGAAACACAAGCATCTACCACAGGTGATTTGGCAGAAACAATGACAGCATTTAAGCGTAGCATTCATGAAACTACACAAGAGGGCATTGAATTAAGCAAACATTCTAGTCATGTTCA
This sequence comes from Lysinibacillus sp. G01H, assembly GCF_028872195.1. Lineage (NCBI taxonomy): Bacteria > Bacillati > Bacillota > Bacilli > Caryophanales > Bacillaceae > Lysinibacillus > Lysinibacillus sp. G01H. The sequence continues at coordinate 3,974,179 of NZ_CP118397.1, forward strand.
AACATTAACGGTTTCAGGGAAAAGTTTAATGGTTCAATCTACCAAACAAATGGCTACAATAAATGAAATTGTATTAGACTCTGTGAAAAAGGTGGAAAATTTAAATGAACAGTCTGCTGAAATATCCAAACTTGTGTCAGTTATCGATGATATTTCAAACCAAACAAATTTACTTGCATTAAATGCAGCAATCGAAGCAGCTCGAGCTGGTGAGCATGGCAAGGGCTTTGCTGTTGTGGCAGATGAAGTCCGAAAGCTTGCTGAGCAAGTACAGTTCTCTGTCACGGATATTGCAACAATTGTCCATCGTATTCAAGGTGAGACTGGCAATGTAACATCTGCCCTTCAGACTGGCTATGAGGAAGTAAAAAGAGGAACAACACAGCTCGATGAAACAAATGAAACATTTGAAAAAATTTCTGATGCTGTTGGAGATATGATTGATAATATTTCAACCATTTCAACGAATTTAAATCAGCTTGCTCAAAATTCGGAAACCATTCATGCTTCTATTGATGATATGGCCTCCATTTCACAGGAATCCGCTGCTGGCGTTGAGCAAACAACAGCAACTGTTGAGGAAACCGCCGCTACAATGGATGAAATCGCTAGAAGTGCAAATCAGCTTGCTGGAATGGCCGAGGAGTTAAATACGCAGCTACAGCAATTTAAAATTTAATCATCTAAACAACAAAGGCTATCTCAAATTTTTCTATTTTGAGATAGCCTTCTCTCTTATTGCCAATGACTTATGGGCACGCGTTCCAATTCATGACGTTTAATAATAACACTTATCTTTTGAAACCATTTCTCACAAAGCTCCATGGCTTCTTTATAGTCATCTTCCTCTTTTGATATTGGATCTTCACTATTATCCATGAACATATATTCTTGAATAGGTTCTGATAAATGATCTACTACTAGCTTTAACGATAGCTGTGAGATTGTATCTTCTTCTACCTCCTCTTCTTCTACTTCCTCTGCTTCAGCAAGTAAGGAACCACTCATTAGATGATTCTTTGTTCTAACCGTAAATACTTCATCTTCCATGATGGCAACCTCATATATTCTGTTAAATGGAACCTCTATTATTTTTAGTTCTTCGTCTAAAGCTTCTCTTCGTGCGAAAATAAGCGTGTTTGTCTGTTCATTTAACAATAAAGCATTTAAAGCATCATTGGAAACTGTACAATGTGTATGAGGAATAGCCATTATCTCCTCCTCACTAGCTTCCGTCATGGCTGTCAAAGTTTGTATGGCAATATAACGCTCTTTTAAATAACGGATACACCCTAGACCGACTAAAGCCAGCCCAATTAAAAAAAATAGTTGCTTAATAATGACTAATTCAATGGCATTTGCTAGATAATGATAGACAATCCCTAATAAAATGAAGAAAATATTTTTCATTCAATTCCCGCCTTTATCAAGATAATCACTAGAAAAATTCAGATGATGTACTAGCAATAGTATTCTTGATTCTATCTTTTCATTCTAATAAAAAACACGAATTCATTGAACTTTACAATGAATCCGTGCTTTTGCTTTTAACGACCAATTAGCTCTTCTTTACTACTTACGTCGTCTAATGTTTTATCTTTTTCTATTTTGTGCATCTCAAGAACATGCTCAGATGGCGGAACGAGTAAACTCACCACGACAATTGTGATACCAGTTATAACAACACCCGAAAATACAGGAGCCTGCCATAATTCATTTAATAGACCTATGAAGCCTTCTGATTGGATTGTCAGACTAGGTACGAATGTTAGTGATGTCACAATGTAATAAACTAAGCCAACGGAAATACTTGCCCAAACTGCTGGTGTACTGACACGTTTCCAAAATGGTCCTAAAACGATTGGCCAGAATATTGTTACGAATATAATATCCCAAGCTAAATAAGCTAAATCAATTACTTTTTGGAAGCTTACAGCTAGCACTAAACCTAATAAAGCACTGGCTAGAATAATAGATCGTGAAAATCTTAATAGCTTCTTAGGATCAGGATTACGATTAATAAAATCTAAATAAATATTCTTTGTCACAATTCCTGAAGTCGCTACATAACATGCAGCTACTGTAGACATCCCCATGGCTGCCATGGCTGTTAAGAAAATAGCTGCTAATAAAGGCGGAAAATAACCTTGTGCAAAGGTAAGCATCAATGTTTCCGGGTTTGTGCTCTCAGGATAAATAGACTTAAAGGCTTCCCCTAGCATCCCTGGAATCCAGCTAATTGCAATGACAATAATACCAGCAATAATCATACTTCGTTGTGCCACTCGCGGACTTTTCGCAGCAGCTACCCGCTGCCCAAGGTCAACTGCAGGGATATCTCCAAGTGCTAGTACAAGATACAAAGTCCAGAATTCTGCTCCTGCCTTCTCAAATAATGTACTGATATTCCACCACTCAGGATTAAATGTAACGTCTGGATAGTAAAACAAAATAAAAATGGTAATACCCAAAATACCTGCCACTGCAAGCGCACCTTGTACGATTTCAGTATAGGCAACTGCCCATAAACCACCAATAACTGAATAAATAGCCGTTAGTGATACAAATAGAAGCGCCGCAGGTATAAAATCAATTTGCAACAATTGCTGAATAATATAAGTTCCACCAACTGTTAACGCCGCTGCATTAAAAACACCAAAAGCAATTGCCATAACAACCCCTGTATAGGCTCCTAGCTTTTTACTGCCATAGCGTAAACCGTAGTAATCTGCTAATGTCCAGCCCTTTAGACGTCGTAATGGCTTTGTCCAAATGAGTGCTCCAAGAATCATACAAGTCCCTAGACCACCCATTGTTGCCGAACCTTCAAAGCCACCACTTGTATAGCCAGAGCCTACCGCTGCAAAAAAGAAGGGAGCTGCTAATAATGCAGCGACTAAACTACCCGTTACAACGGATAAAGGCATGCTCCAGCCAGCAACAATTAAATCCTCGGCTGTGTTGACACGCTTATAGCCTTTATAGCCAATATAATAGATAAATAATAAGTATAAGCAAAAGATAAAAATATTTAACATTATTTACTCCTCGTTTTCCATTATCCGTTCATTACGACCCCACCATTTGGCGTTAATATTTGACCTGTATAGAAGTCAGCATGATTAGAGGCTAAAAATAATACACTTTTCGCAATCTCTTCTGGTTGAGCTAAACGTTTTAATGGATATTTTGCGGATTCTTCCTCCACATAGTTATCGCCAAACTCTTGTAGAATGTCCGTAAATGTTCCACTAGGAGCAACTGCATTGACAAGTATAGAAGGTGCTAATTCTCTTGCTAAAGCCTTTGTAAAAGCATTGATAGCACCCTTCGCAGCTGAATAATGCGTGAATTCTTCACAACCCAAGCTACCAATATCAGATGAAATATTGATGATTTTTCCTGTATTACGTTCCTTCATTCTTTTAGCTGCTTCACGGCAATTATAGAAACAGCCATATAAATGAACTTTAATCATACGATCCCACTGCTCATCCGTTAATTCTGTAATGCTGGAACCCTGTGCAAATCCAGCGTTATTTACAAGAATATCAAGTTCCCCGAGATGCTCGTCCATAAATTGATGCATCGCCTGTACTTCTTGTGAATTAGAAACATCAGCATGGAATATTAAAGCTTTCCCACCAAACTTTTCTGCTTCTGCACGTACAGCTTCTGCCTCTTGCTCATCCCCAATATAATTAATTAAAATATTGGCTCCATGTTGTGCAAAGCCTAATGCAATGGCTTTACCGATTCCTTTACTAGAGCCTGTAATTAAAACATTTTTCCCTGTAAAATTAATGTCCATTATGATCATTCTCCAATTTGAATTTTGCCACAAGACCTTGCAACTCTTCTGCTGTTTTGCCCAGTGATGAAGAGGCATCCTTTACTTCCTGCATGGTAGATAATTGCTCTTGTGTAGATTTCGAGACATTTGAAGAGAACTCTGCTGACTGCTCTGCAGATTGTTTAATATTATTTACAGATGCCGCCACTTCTTCTGAGGATGCAGAAATTTGTTGTGAAGCAGCGGAAATTTCACGTATTTGGCTAGCGACTTCTTCTGATGAAGTAAGAATTTCTTTAAAGATTTCGCCTACTTCATTAGTAAATGCCATCCCTACCTTAACATCCTCTTTGCCTTTTTCCATAACCGTGATAGAAGCGTTTGAATCAGATTGAATAGAACTAATTAAATTGTAAATTTCTGTTGCTGATTGAGAGGATTGTTCAGCTAAGCGTCTCACCTCATCCGCAACAACGGCAAAGCCTTTACCATGTTCGCCTGCTCGTGCCGCTTCGATGGCAGCATTTAATGCTAATAGATTTGTTTGATCGGCAATAGCAGTAATTAAGCTAACAATTTCACTTATTTTTTTCGTATTAACATGTAGTCCATTAATGGTTGTCCCTATTTGTTCAACAGAATCATTAATTAACTCCATTTGAGCAATAACTTGTTGGACAACTTCATTGCCTCGTTCAGAAGCCTGTGATGCTGAAATAGAGGATTCCGCAGCTACATTTGCAGAATCAGCAATTTGCTGAATACCTGTTGCAGTTTCTTCCATAGCAGCGGCTGTTTCCTCTGTCATGGTCATCGAGGCCTCAGCATTTTGAGTAATTTGATTCATGTCTAGTGCAATATTTGTTGAGCTGTTATAAGTTTCACCAGCATGCACCGTTAATTGATTGGCTGCTGAAGAAACGTGATTGGATGTATTGCGTATGTTTAAAATAATATGTTGCAAATTAGCCACCATTGTACGAATGGATTCAGATAATTTACCAATTTCATCCTTCGATGTCTCTAAATCAACATCTATTAATTCACCATTTGCCACTTGATTGGCAACGTTCACTACTTTTTTCAGTGGCTTTAATAGTCGATCTATAATTATGTAAACTAAAACTAATAAAATTAAAATGCCGATAATGGCAATGACAATTTGCTTAATCACACTTGTTTTAATAATCGTATTGATATAATCAGCAGAGTAATCAATCCCTAATAGGGCAATCAGTTGGCCATTATCATCTTTAATAGGACTAAAAACCGTTCTCCAAGAACCAAAAGGATCCTCGAAAATAGCAGTTACCTCTGTACTATTATTTTCAATAGCTAATTTTGCTGTTTCTACATGTTCATCCGCTAAATCAGTAAAAATTTCACCGGCTTCATATACTTCATTTAGATTAGAGGTATAGCCAATTGGATTGACGCCACCCTCATCCTTGACATCCCAAATATAACTCCAGCTCATAATACCTTGCTGGTCCTGAATCATATCAAGTTGCTTTTGGATCTTTGTAAACTTTGCGTTTGTTTCCCCTTTTTCGGACAGCAAATCTTTTACTTCATCACTGTCTAAGTTCATAGCTGTTAATAAACCAACACTTTTTAATTCTTGCTCCAAATCTACATTCATCCGATTATTCAATTCACTAATACTTTGCGTCGTAATAATGGCGATAAGCAGTAATACAACGATAGAGACTGTTAGTAAAAGCTTATTTTTTAATGATGTGTTTTTTAACAACGTCATTTCCCCTTTTCCTCCTTTGAACTTTACTTGCAAAAAAATGCCTATTTCAAAAGAAATAGGCATAAAAGAACAAAAACTAGAATGAGAATGATACAACTAGCACTCTTTTGCAACCCAGCCATCATAGCATTTATTGCCTTAGACCTGTAGCTTTGCGTCTCTACTTTTCAGTAAATTTGCCTATATTTCCCTACCAAAATTAACACAGTAGGTAAAAGTAGTCAATGCTCTCTAGTTAAAACATACATATTTTATACTAGCTGTTCCTTCATTATTAATTATAGAAATTTTATTCATCTATTGAACAAACTAAAAACAGCTACAACCTCAATTAGCGTTGTAGCTGTCAACTTTCATTTCACTTACCCCTAAGTGTTTGAATAAATTATACGTTTTGTGTGACAAGTAATACGGATGGTATAAAGGATAATGCAAACATAGCGATATACCATACGGAAGTACGACGTAATGAAAAGCGCACTTTTTTCCGTTCCGCATAAAAAATATCTAACATAACTGCAACAATAAAAGGCATTGTAATACATGCAATAGCTACTAATAAGATGTCAATATAAATCATACAAGCACCCCTTTGTCTGTGAACAATTTTCATCTTTTTTGTGAACATTTTGTGATAAATTTATTGTACACAATTTCGTCACAAATTGTCAACGAGTTTCAAAGAAAAAAATGGCACTTTATGATTGTGCATTATGCTCTATATTTATATGTTAAGCCCCTTAAAAAATTTCGTACGAATGAATCGCCACACTCTTTATAATTACGATGACTTGGATTTCTTAAAATAGCACCTAATTCACCTTTTGTTACTTTAATGCCTCCGTCATATAAAATTTCAAGCATCTCCTCAGTTGTTAAAGCTAAAGCAATTTTTACTTTCTTTAGTAACATATTATTTGGGCTTTCTTTACCTGACACAGGTAACGGTCCAACAGCCTGTCCTTCCCTTGGTTTCTGAGGCCCGCGTTTAAAAGTAATTAATCCATTTAAAAATGCCTCTAACATTTTATTATTACATTTGATGTATTCTTCTGGTGCTTCTTCCTCATCATTAATCTTAATTAGCATATTTAATACTTCTTCCTTTGTATAATCCATGCCACCAAGTTTGAAAATTTCTACCATATCTACATTTTTTATATCGAACGCATAGCGTAAACGAATTAAGATATCATTATTTGTCATTATGTTCCTCCTTTAATTAACCTTATATAGTAAAGAGCCAGGCTTAATTATAACAGAGAGTTTGCTGATTATTGCTAGCTTTCCACAAGTTGTTGTTGTTAGCAAATAGCGTGTGCATTTCCTACTTTTTAAATGTATGAAAAATTTAATCGCAACCATTCTAAGGTCAAGGAGGTGAGAACAATGGCTAACAATAACCGCAGTTCAAATAAACTTCTAGTACCTGGTGTACATGAGGCAGTCAATCAAATGAAATATGAAATTGCACAAGAGTTTGGCGTTCAGCTTGGGCCAGAAGCATCTTCTCGCGCAAATGGTTCCGTTGGAGGAGAGATTACAAAGCGCCTTGTTGAAATCGCTGAAAAACGTTCAAAAGGTTTATTATAATTAAATACTAATAAGAAAAGAACGAATCCCATTTGCAGAAGTGGAATTCGTTCTTTCGTGCTCGATAAAATTATGCTGTTTGCAATCCCTTACCTGAGCTCTTAAGCGTTAGCATGACGATAAAGGAAATACAATACAGCGCTGCTAAGTAAATCATAACGACAGTCATATCGTAGCTTTGTAAAATAAAGCCGACAAAGATTGGTGAGAATCCACCTATAGCTCGTCCAAAATTAAAAATGGTGTTTGTTGCTGTACTGCGAATTTGTACTGGATAAAAGCTACTAATTAATGCACCATACCCTGCAAACATTCCATTAGAAAAGAATCCTACAACCGCACCGCCTACTAATATCGCTACTGCACCTGTTGCAAACGAGTAAAGGAATACAGCACCTGCAGAGGCTACTAAGAAGATACCGAAAGTTCGCTTTGCTCCAAAACGATCCATAAATCTACCAAACGTCAGCATTCCAATAATCATGCCAACTGCGGTACTAATTGTCCACAATGCTGAACTTGAAACCGATAAACCTTGCGATTTCTGTAACATCGAAGGTAGCCAAATCATCAGACCATTATAGCCTGCAATTTGAACAGTAGCCATTAGAATTAGGGAAAGTGTTGTCATGGTGATACGAGGTGAAGCAAATAATTGTGCTAACTTATTATTTTGTTGTTTCTGCGCAGCTAACCATTCTGGTGACTCATCAATATTTTTACGTACGATAAAGGCGAAAATAACTGGTAGTAATCCTACAAAAAATAATGCACGCCACCCTAAAGTTGGTAAAATAATAGCACTTAATAAAGCAGCTAAAATTACCCCATATTGTGCACCTACACTGACATAAGAGGATGCTCTGCCTTGTTTATTCTTTGGCCAAGCCTCCGCCACAAGCGCCATCCCAATACCATATTCTCCGCCAGCACCTAAACCAGCGATAAATCTATAAACATAAACTTGTTCAATACTTGTTGCTACTCCTGTTAAGGCCGTTCCTATGGCAAACAGAATAATCGTATACGTAAAGACTTTTACTCGACCATATTTATCTGCTAACACACCGAAAACAATACCACCCAGTAGCATCCCAATATTCGTGATGGATGAAATCAATCCACCTGTTGCAAGATCAATATTAAATTCTGCAATAATCATTGTCATAGCAAAGGAAATGAACATAATATCCATTCCTTCTAACGTTAGCCCTGCCACTGAAGCGACCACGGTTTTTTTACGATAATCCATTCTTTTTAGCCTCCAATTTTCTAGTTGTCGATCTCTTTTAGTGAATGGATTATAGCTGTCTTGTCCATTCTCTTTTGAAGCCTCACAGGACTCCCTTTAAAAGAGGAGTATGGAACAATAATAAAAGCCCTTCCGTCACAGAGGACAAAAGGGCATGACAAAGCAAAGATATTAGCTTAAAAATATCACATAGCCCTTTTCAGCCTCTCTGGACCGTATTAAAGGATTTATATATCGTTCATTTATACCGTTCTACATTCTATAAGATTACCAAATAAAAAGCAATGGTGGAATAGTGGAAATTCAACTCGGTATTTCTATAAAGTTTTGAGCAAACTGATAAATTAGATTGGCAGGTACAGCCAAATTAAGGTTTTGACCATCATCGAAGCCTGCAGTAATCAGACCAACCAATTGACCATACATATCCAATAAGGCCCCACCCGAACTGCCATTTGATATAGCAGCTGTAAATTGAATCATAGACATTTGCCGTATATCACGAAAACCAGAAACAATCCCATCAGAAACCGAGTTAAACAATCCTAAAGGACTGCCAATCGCCACAATTTTTTGCCCTCGAACTAATTGTCCATCCATTTTAACAGGTAAAGGGTGGCTTCTTCTGTCTACCTTCAAAATAGCCAAATCATGCATATCATGATATTTCACAAATTGATGGGTTATATACTCGTTGGTATCATTTTCATAGAGCACAGAATAATATTTTCCACCACCCACAACATGCAAGTTTGTTAAAATATATCCATCTTGGTGGAGAATAACACCAGAGCCATAGCATAAAACCTTATCATCCTCCCCGAAGGTCTTAATCATCACAACAGATGTGGCTAAGGAGGCTAATTGCTCATAGCTCCACTCTTCTGTTACATTCGTTTTTTGAACAGGGATGTTCAATTGTCTTGAAGTACTTTTAATAGGCAATGTTATTTCCTTTTCATAGAAATGACGACACATATGTAAGGTAGATGACGCTTCTATTATAGGGTATAAATTGGCAATATCTCCTTTAGGATTCATGTAACAAATATCGCACCCCAGTGACGATAAGAAATATAGAAATAGTAATTCATGCTGCGTAATGTCACCTATAAAAACAATTTTTGGGGACATTGGATTTTCCTCAGAAAAAATTTGTGGTAAATAATAATCCATCCAATACAAAAATTTAACTGCAAAATTTTTTAACAACGTTTCATTAGGATAAGGCTGATTTTCTTTAAATAGTTGAATCATCTGTTTAAAGCTTAGCTTTTTTGTCCATTCAAGTTGATCACTCGCTAATGTACTGCACAAAGATAGCTTATCCAGTAATTGCGGGTTTTCAGCAACAGTCTGCCACATTCTCCAACTTTCTGACAATCTATCTACATCTTCCTTATTACGAATGACCTCAAGCTTATGCAGTCGTAAATAAAATAAGCTTTGCTTGGAGAAATACTCCTCCATTTTTAGAACCTCATCTTTATAAAAATCTACCGAATCAGGTATACCGATATAGCGTAGAAAAACTACTTCCTTCGTTTGGGAATGATTGTTGTGATGATTTTGCATAAACTCCTGAAAAGTATTTACTGATTTATTATATTTAATTTTTAACGGTCTAGTTGTCACAATCATCTTCATACAACTCCTATAAGCTCGTCATTACATATAATGGTACTCACTATACAATTCTCTGATGTTTCTCTAAATCCTCTATTGATGCAAACAAAAAAGCCCAACTCTATAAAGAATTAGACGTAGCTTTGGAATAAAGATTTAGAATAACAACTTCCATTGTTTTCGAGTGGTTCACTAGTATTCCATTAGTTGTTCATGCCACTCTAACATAATTAAAAACTAAAAAGATGTTTTATTCATTCAATTTAGTGGAATAGATTGAATGTGAACATATATAGGAGGGATCAATAATGACAGTCAAATTGACAGTAGAAAACGTAGTACAGGCGAAACAAGAAGTGGAGAAATTAGAAGCGCAAGGATATCTTCGAGATAACATTTACATCTTTGCTCACTATGAAGAACGTGAAGATGATATTAACGAAGCACTCGGGACAGAAGAAGCTGGTATTAGCGAGCAAGGGTTCCTGACTTCGTTAAAGAACCTGGTGAATTCCCGTGGTGATGAACTCCGCAATGAATTAGCTTCTGTCGGATTAAGTGAATTGGAAGCTGCTCAATTCGAAAAGGAACTGGATACAGGTAAATTGGTCATAGTTGCCAATAAGTAAAAACAAACCCGGGAAACCAATCCCGGGTTTGTTTTTCATTTTACAAGTCCTCCTCGTATTTCATCGACTCTGTATTCCACAAAGCCTTTCAACCAAGTCAGTATAAAAACTGTCAATGATCTGCTCGAGGAAATTTTCATTTTCTTCATGAAAGAGTTCTTCAACAATATGGCCCTATTCATAAAGAATGACGCTTTTCCTTATTACGGAAAAGCGCCCGATTGTTGAATAACTAATTTTTATTAATAATAGCGTTTTCTCAAATATTTCTTATTTAGTAGTTCAATGACTATTGAAGATAATTTCATAAAAAATTAGCACCACAGTAATTTTTATGTCTATTCTTTACAAAAATCGACAAATTTTTTTGCCTGTATTAAGGACATATCTGTTTGTTCTCTCACAAACTTTACCGCTTTAATTTCACCGACGGACTTTATTTTCTCTTTTACTAAGGCAATCAGTTCCTCATTATAGACTTTAGTATAATCCATTTTTCCGACCTCCTCTAATCTATAATACCTTATACGACTATTTTAACCATTTAGTTTCAATATATATTAATACCACTTAAAGAAATTTGTAAAAATAAGGATAAATCAATTGTGAGGGTTCATATTACGAGATAAAAACTACATTTAAACAGAAGAGCATAAAAACAAGCGTCCTCCCCCCTAGCATTAGAAGCCAAAACCTCAATAGCGATAATTGAAAGGAGCAAAGAAAAGGAAATCTCATCCTCAAATCTTTGCTCCTACTTCTACTGTTATTTACTTGACTTTATTAGTAGTTCCATTATTTCATTGTCATTCAATATTGTTTGATTCAAAGTTGTCTAGCAATACACGCACTTCATCCGTTGATTTTGTGTTCATCAATTGACTTCTTAATTCACCAGCTCCTCTGAATCCTTTGACATAAATTTTAAAGAAGCGATGAAGTCCTGTGATGGAACGTGGCAGTTCTTCCGCATATTGATCTTGAAGATCGAGCTGCAGTCTTAAAAGATTAAGGTACTCTTTACTGCTATGTTCTTTTGGCTCTTTTTCAAAAGCAAAAGGGTTTTTAAAAATACCTCGTCCAATCATTACGCCATCAATACCGTATTGTTCAGCTAGCTGCAGTCCCGTTTGACGGTCAGGAATATCTCCATTGATTGTTAGCAGTGTATTAGGTGCAATACGGTCACGTAGTTTTTTGATTTCCGGAATAAGCTCCCAATGCGCATCTACTAGGCTCATTTCCTTTCTTGTTCGTAAATGAATCGAAAGGTTCGCTATATCCTGCTTTAAAATATGCGTTAGCCAATCTTCCCACTCATTTACATCCTTGTAGCCAAGTCGCGTTTTCACGCTAACAGGCAGTCCGCCCACTTTTGCTGCTTGAATCAATTCTGCCGCAACATCTGGTCGGAGAATTAGGCCACTCCCCTTCCCTCTTGATGCTACATTTGGTACAGGGCAGCCCATGTTAATATCAATGCCTTTAAATCCTAGCTCTGCCATGCCAATACTCATTTCACGGAAATACTCAGGGTTATCTCCCCAAATATGTGCCACCATTGGCTGCTCATCTTCTGTAAAGAGCAAACGGCCACGCACACTTTTCTTTCCCTCTGGATGACAGTAGCTATCCGAATTTGTAAACTCAGTAAAAAACACATCTGGTCGACCTGCTTCACTTACAACGTGACGAAACACAACATCTGTCACATCTTCCATCGGTGCCAATACAAAAAATGGCCGTGGTAAATCACGCCAAAAATTATCGTTCATGTCATTTCCAATTCCTCTCACTATGGACATATTGATACATTTACCTCATTACCTAATAGAGGTAGAAGTATTCTTTATCAAGAACCAATGTAAAAATCAATAATGTTTATTTTAACGAAAATCCGTCCTAAATGATATTTTAAAAAATAAAAAAGCAGATGGGATAGCTTGTTTCTATCTCATCTACCTTTATTATACCTAATTTTCATTTCTATACTTTTTCGAATGGATCCATTTGTGAGGTGGATTTACACAAAATAGATAATATGACTGCAATACTAGCCGTAGACATCGAATATTTACTCTCCTACATTTGAGTTCTGCCGTTATCTTCTTGTATCTGTTTATTATGTTGTACCTTTAGTATCTCTGGTTTTTTCGACCAATAGGTAGCGAGAATTGGACCAGAAATATTATGCCAAACAGCCCCAAGTACACTAGGTAAGGCCGCTAAGGGACCGAAGTGGGCAGTGGCTAGCGCTACACCTAGACCAGAGTTCTGCATTCCAACTTCTATTGAAATAGCTCTTCGATTACTTTCATCGAGGCCTAATAGACGAGCTGTTATATAACCAAATAACAATCCGAATGCATTATGAAGCACTACAGCTGCAAAAATAATGGAGCCTGCCGAAGCGATGGTATCAACATTACCAGCAACAACAGCGGATACAATAATCATAATAGCAACTACTGAAATAAGAGGAATCACATTAATACTTTTTTCTACGATTTGAGGAACAACTCTTCTTATAACAATCCCTAGGATAATAGGGAAAATAATTACTTGAATAATTGAAGTAAACATTGCTATTGGATCAACTGGCATCCATTTACCTGCAAGTAATAATAGGATGAGTGGTGTGGCAATTGGAGCTAATAATGTCGAAAAGGATGTCATTGTGATGGACAAAGGTACATTTCCTTTAGCTAAATACACCATGACGTTTGAAGCAGTTCCACCAGGTACAGATCCAAGAAGGACTAGCCCTGCAGCTAATTCTGCTGGCAAGTTCATTATATAAGCAATTAAAAAAGCGGCAAGTGGCATGATAACATATTGAGCACATACACCAATAATGACTGGTACTGGATTCGTTATAACCAATTTAAAATCAACTGCTTTTAACGTTAGACCCATGCCAAACATAACAATGCCTAGCAAAATCGTGATATACCCTCCAAATATTAAAAAGGGCTCCGAAGCTATAAAAGCAATAACAGCAATACAAATAACCCAGATGGCGAAATATTTTCCAGCTATCGTACTAATCGCTTCTAAAATTTTCATAATTCCACTTCCTATATTTTTATTTTCAATATTTTATTCGGATTGAAAAGTGTGTGAGGGTCAAGTGCTTGTTTAATCTTTTCCATCACTAGAAGTGCTTTACCGTGTTCTTTCTCTTGATATTTCTGCTTACCAATGCCCACACCATGTTCTCCTGTACAAGTTCCTCCTCGTTCAAGTGCATACATCACAATCAATTCATTCAATTCATCAGCTTTCTTTATTTCTTTTGGATCATTCATATCAATCATTAATAATACATGGAAATTGCCATCACCAACATGTCCAACAACCCCACCTGTAAGCGCTAACATATCAAGTGCTTCTCTTGCATGTTCTATAGCACCTGCTAATTCGGATATCGGTAAGCAAACATCTGTTACCATTAGTTTTTTTCCTGGGTGTCCATGGACATAGGCGTAAGCTAAATTATGGCGAGCTTCCCATAGCTGATTTCGGGCTGCATTATCCATCTCAAATTCAATATTTTCACAATTATGAGCCTCTACAATCTCTTTCATAAATTCTACATCTTGCCTTAAGCCAGCCTCATTCCCCTCAAACTCTAAAAATAAGGTTGGTTGTTCCTCATAAGCTGTTTGACTATACAAGTTCACTTGCTTCATTGAGGGTTCATCTACAAGTTCGACTCTTGCAATGGGAATTGCCGCTTGTAGAATACTCACCACTCCTTCCACAGCATCATTCACTGTTTTGAAGGACGCTCTAGCAGCCATTACACATTCAGGAATACCATAGACTCTTAACGTCAATTCAGTAAAACAACCAAGTGTTCCCTCAGACCCAACGAAAAGCCCATTTAAATGATAGCCTGATGAAGATTTTTCTGCTAAATTTCCTGTATGAATCACTGTTCCATCTGAGAGAACAACTTCTAAATCTCGAACTTGATCGCGCATAGTTCCATATTTAACAGATGTTGTCCCACTAGCATTTGTTGCCGCCATTCCTCCAATTGTTGCATCTGCTCCTGGGTCTACAGTGAAAAATAATCCATATTTCTTCAATTCTTTATTTAACTGAGAACGCGTTACCCCTGGTTGAACTTTCACAAGAAAGTCCTTCTCTCTAACTTCTACTATTCTGTTCATAAGTGAAAAATTAATCGTTATCCCATGATTATAAGGGATGACATGTCCTTCTAAGCTTGTTCCTCTTCCAAATGGCACTATCGGTACTTTGTATTGATTTGCTATGTTAATTATTTTACTCACTTCTTCTGTCTTTGTCGGAAACACCACAATATCAGGAAGACTGGCGCTATGATAGGATTCATCACTGCTATGCTGTTCTAAAATCGTTTGATTGATTGTCACTTCAATTTCTGGAAGAACACTTCGTAGAGCCATCACTAATTCTTCATTTGTAGTAATCATTTTTTCCTTCCCCTTTTACTCTCATAGTATTTTGAGTGTTTAATTGATAAATTTATATGTCATACCAATTTTCTATATTCTTTTAATTGGTCCAACCTTTTTACATTGTACTAAATATTCAGAAAATATCAACTATTAATTTTTTTCTTAAATTGATAAACATGCTGTATTTCTGTATGATTAAAGCGTTTATAGTACTATGTATTTAAGGTGGTGAGATAGGTAATGCCTCAACCAAAGAAAAAAGCATATCAAGTTATCGTTGATCAAATAAAGGAATATTTTTTAAATGGTGAATTACAGCCTGGGGATAAACTCCCGACAGAAAGAGAATTAGCAAGTCGTTTTAATGTCAGTCGAACATCGGTGAGAGAGGCACTTCGAAAACTTGAAATAAAAGGATTTATTGAAATTAAACAAGGCAGTGGTAGCTTTATTAAAACTGCTGAATCCCATACTTTAAGCGAAGAGCTTTCCTCTACAATAATAAATACTGAAAAAAAATTAATTTATGAAATGTTGGAACTTCGCCAAGCACTTGAAGTAGAGTGTGCCTTTTTAGCTTCACGACGAGCTACTTCTGTAGACTTAGAACGAATTAGCAAAGCATTAGACATGATGGATCAAGGTAAAAATGATGTAGAATTAGGAATTCAAGCAGACCTAAGTTTCCATCTTAATATTGTACTTGCTTCACATAACTCAATATTTTTACAATTATTTCAAACCCTTAGTGAGCATATGCAAGATACAATCCGAGCTACCCGTAGACAACGCTTGGAAGATTCGGAACGAACGCAAGAGACCATCGATGAACATAAAAGAATTTACTTAGCCATCGCTTCTGGAGATGCGAACCAAGCTAAGCAACTCATGGAAAACCATATCACGCAAATAAGACGAGAATTGACAGAGTCTCTTTTAAGTCATATTGGAGAAAAAAACAATTAAAACCCTAGATACGCATAGATGATATGTAGCATATTGAAATTAATGAAAAAAACTCGGATTCGTATTTGATCGAATCCGAGTTTTTATTGATAAACAAATAAAAAAGATTATTTTAACTGAAATCCGTCCTAAAACGATAATTTTTTATTGTGTAGGTGAGTTTATTAATGGGTTACTCGTTTAACTTCAACCATGCTACTGCTTCACAATGGCTTGAGAGGACAGAATGAATGTCATTTGAGTACGTCCGTTCTCGGAAACATATCCACTTCGCTTTTGGCACTATCGGTATACGGGAACATATCCAATCTCTCTCTGGAATGTATACCATACTTTTAAAAGGCAGAATAGCATTTTAACTTATGCTACCCTACCTATAACTAAACATTTACAGTTGCATGTGGCCTATTGTTTTTAGCCGTTAAATATTTTATAACTATTAAATAGCGATACAAATTGTTCGAAACTAATATTGTTTATATCATATATTCTCGCATGTTTTAAAGCTTTATTAAATTGATTTTTTGTAAACAGTTTTTCATACTCTTTGTTAACCCATTTCATTACAAAAGTTTCATATTTTTTTCTCTCTTTAAATGCCATTTTTGCTGGCTTTCTTTTTAATACAATTAATGCGCTATCCACTTTAGGTTTTGGATGGAAATAATACCTAGGAATTTTTGCTAATATAGAAATATCTACCTCTGCCATTAACAGCAATGCTAGTGATCTGTTTGTATCTAATAACCTTTTAGCAAAACCATATTCCACTATTAAATAACTTATTGTGGCTGAACTTTCAAAAACAATTTTTCGAATTATATTTGTGCTTATGTTGTAAGGTATGCTGCCAAATATTTTATATGGATTGTGGCTAGGAAATGTAAATTTCAGTATATCATCATTTACTATTTGATAGTTAGGATAATTTAAGAGCTTATTACGAGTTACCTCACATAATTTAGAATCAATTTCTATCGCCGTAACAAAATTACATCTCTTTACCAATTCAGCAGTAAAATGACCTTTCCCTGCACCTATTTCAAAGATGTTATCTTTTTCATCTAAACTTATGCAATTCATTATTTTTTCTATGTGATATTTTGAAGTAATAAAATTTTGACTATCTTTTATATTTACTTTGTTCATTATAACCTCTCCTTAAAGGTATAGTTTAATAACCTATATCCTCACCGTAACTAATGAATGCTCAATATCGTATAAATAAGCACAACAAAAAAGCCTATCATCGGGGATAGATTCTGCTTTTTTTATTGCCAGCTTATCTTAAACGCATTGAGGCTGTCATAGTTTCGGTTCCTCCTAAATTCTTATTTGGATCATCATATATTTTAACACAATAAGTCATTTTAAGCAACTTTTAAATTAAAAAATCCATTAAAAACCGCCAAATGGTGTTAGCCCTTAATTGGCGGTTAATATTCTATATCTCTTCGTCAATCTCAATCCCAGACTTGAATTCAACGGTGAGCTTAGCTTCATATATCGTTACTTTTTCAATAAGCCGCCTTACCAACTGCTCATCATATTCCTCCAGTTCACGTGACTGTTTATTCAAGAAATCAGTCATTTCAGCGATTCTTTGCCTTTTTCCTTCACGTTCTGCGTTTTCAACAAGCACATTTTGCTTCTGCTCCCGAAGGCGGTAAATTTCATCAGCCACATCTTCATAGTCATTCTTGGACTTTGCTTGGATAAGAAGCTGTTGTTGTAATTCTTCCAATTTGCTATCAAGGTCATCAGTGGCATTATCATTTTCTTCATTAAATACAGTAGCTATATTTTTCTGTAGCACCTTGAGGAATGGGTCTTTGTTAGCCAAAAGTTCGTTAATAGCCTTAACTACTGCTGTCTGCAATGTTTCCTCATTTATGGTAGGGGCAGTGCATTCAGACCCTTTTTCCTCCAATCGGCTGACGCATCTCCAAACAATAGACTTGTATCCTCGGTTATTCCAATGTACCCGTCGGTAAATATCTCCACAGTTTCCGCAGTAAACAATACTTGATAAAGCATACTTGCTGCTATAGACTCGCTTTTTACCGCCTTTGCCCCCACGAAGATTTGCTCTTCGAACCATCTCTTCTTGAACTTGCATAAAAAGCTCACGTGGGATGATAGGCTCGTGGCTGTTTTCTACATAATACTGAGGAACGATGCCGTTATTCTTGACCCGCTTTTTAGAAAGGAAATCAACCGTATATGTTTTTTGTAGAAGGGCATCACCGATGTATTTTTCATTCTGCAGTATCTTTTTCAGTGTTTCTGGTCTCCATTTGGCTTTGCCTGCCGCTGTTAGAATACCGTCTGCTTCTAGTCCTCTTGCTATCTGTAAAAGGCTGGCTCCCTCTAGGTACTCCCTGTAAATCCGTTTAACAACCTCAGCACCCTCTGGGTCAATCACTAATTGCTTGTTTTCATCCTTGGTGTATCCAAGGAAACGCTTGTGATTGACCTGGACTTCACCTTGCTGATATCGATACTGAATTCCCAGCTTAACGTTCTGACTTAAGGATTGACTTTCCTGTTGGGCAAGGGATGCCATGATGGTCAGCAATACTTCACCCTTAGAATCCATGGTGTTGATATTCTCTTTCTCGAAGAATACCGCTATGTTTTTATCCTTTAACTGACGGATGTATTTAAGGCAATCCAACGTGTTTCTGGCAAATCGGCTGATGGATTTTGTGATAATCATGTCAATTTTTCCTGCCATACATTCTTCAATCATGCGGTTGAACTCTTCACGCTTCTTGGTATTTGTACCTGTGATGCCGTCATCTGCAAAAATACCTGCCAGTTCCCATTCCTTGTTCTTCTTAATATATTTTGTATAATGCTCGATCTGAATTTCATAACTTGAAGCCTGCTCTTCACTATCCGTTGAAACACGACAGTAAGCAGCCACTCGTATTTTGGGTTTGCTTTCACTATTTTTATTATTTCCAACCCGTTTAATTGCCGGAATCACTGTTACATTCCTACTTACCGCCACTTGTTACACCTCACTTTCTATCAGACTGTAAGCATATTCCGCCTGCTTGTATGGATCTTCATATTTTTGCACCAGAGGTTTTAGTTTGAACTTTACAGGGTAATCCCTTACCGGTTCATCTTTAGGCTCCCATATCCTTCCGAGCTTTTCTGCTCGTTTTCGTTTTTCTACTCTGGCTTTTTCAAAGGTCTCTTCATCAATAATTGGAGGGTAGAATTCATCGCCCAAGTAATGCTTGTTCTGCAACATCTTACTTGCTGTGGCATGGTAGCAGTCTATCCCAGCTTTTTTAGTAGCACCCTTCAAAGAAAGTCCTGCCAAATATCCTGAAAATAATTCTTTTACTTGTTCTGCTGCTATTTCATCTACAACAGCCTTTCCATCTTCAATTCTATATCCATAGGGTGTGCGACCCATCTAATTCACCAACCTTTCCTTCAATGCGATTCCACATTTTAATTCAAATCCCACTTCCTCTCGTGAAAAGACCATAATCTTTTCTACGTAATTTTCAAACAGCTCATCCTCATAGGCTGTAAGCATTTGGGACTTAGTTGCAAACTTAAGCAGACGGTCAACCTCTTCAACTTTTGTAAAATTCCCATTGACGGAACGAGTAAGTTGATCCTTTTCGACAAGAAGCCTTTCTCTTTCTGCTTCCAGTGAATTCTTTTCTTTATTAAACAGAGCAGGTTCAAGATATCCTTTGGCCATTAAACCCGTCAGCATCTGGCTCTGCTCCATGTTGTTTTCAATCTTAGTTTCCAACTCTTCAATTCTGCGAAAACTTGCTGCATTGTTCTGGTTACGTAACCCATTCAAAAGTGGTCTTAGTATGAATTTCTGACCGTAAATGAGTTTATTCATCATCGTAACAAATGCAGTCTTTATATCTTCATCTCGAATGAACTGCATAGAACATTCCGTTATATTGCTTATATGCTTACTGCAGCACCAAGCAATGTACTTTCTTGGACCGGATGAATGAATCCGTCTTTTAAAGGTACCGCCACATTCTGAGCAGATAATTTTGCTAGAGAAAGCATATCGGTTTAGATATTTGCTGTTGCGCTTTTCGATACCTTTTTCCTTTGCTCTCTGATTGAGAACAGCATCCACAGCTTCAAAGTCTTCATGGCTGATAATTGCCTCATGATGGTTTTCTACTAGGTACATATCTTTCTCACCATAATTGGTGTGCCTATTAAAATGACTGTCAGTATAAGTCTTTTGCAAAATAACATCGCCAGTATATTTTTCATTGGTCAGAATCCCTCGAATGGTAGTAGCCGTCCAACGGCCACCTCTTTTTGATGGGATACCTTTTTGATTCAAATCATCTGCAATTTTCTGTGTACCTTTGCCCGATAATACTTCTGCAAAAATATACTTCACAACTTCAGCCTGCTTGGGGTTTACTATCATTTGACCGTCAATATTTTGATAACCATATGGCGGGTAGGAAATTTTAAAGGTTCCGTTTTGAAATCGTCTTTGAATGGCCCACTTCGTATTTTCTGAAGTGGAAATTGACTCACTTTCTGCAAGCCCACTTAAAATAGAGAGCATCAATTCACTTTCCATTGAACCCGTATTAATATTTTCCTTCTCAAAATAGATATGAACCCCAAGGTCTATCAGTTTTCGAACCATCTCCAAGCAGTCTGTAGTATTTCTCGCAAATCGGCTGATGGACTTTGTAATGATTAAGTCAATTCTCCCAGTTTCACAGTCTGATAACATTCTAAGCAGGTCAGAGCGGTTTTCCTTTTTCGTGCCACTGATTCCCTCGTCATAATATAAGCCTGCATATTCCCATTCTGGATTCGCCTTTATGTAGGTCTCATAATGGGCCTTTTGTGCTTGCAAGCTGACTAGCTGTTCATTACTATCTGTTGAAACTCGGCAGTAGGCAACCACTCGTATTTTTGGCTTAATAAAAGAGTTGGCTAGATTCCCTTCTATTTTCGTTATCTTTTTCATCCTCTCACCTCCCTCTTGGTAGGTCACATATTACCTCTGAAACCCTTACATATCAACGATTTCAGGGCATTATCTCCGCTAAAAAGGGGGAGAAAGTTTGGCGATTTAGTGCGTCTATCTTGTTGAATTCCACCTCAGTTATTAAGCCTTTTCCAAGCATCTTTCTAAGCATTTTTTCTGCCTGGATATAATCAAACTCACGCTGTAGCTGTTCCTGTGATACCCTCTTTAATTCAATACTTTTGTCTATAATCTCTTCTGAAATCCTTGTAACTTTTTTATCCTCATGCTGATTCACTAGGAATCACCTCCTACCTAATAGCCGTGAGAACAGGTCGAAGTTGAGGATTTGTAAAATTTAATGTGAATTAGAGCATAAAAAAAGAGCCTGCAAGGGAAGAACCCCTACAGGCTGCATAAATCTAATAGTTTAGTATTTTATTTGGGAAACCCGATGAAATTCAAGAAACTCTGCTTTTTAGCTTGCCAATTGATTAATCATACTTAATAAATGCATCCGTAAAGCCTGCCTTTTTAGCTTTAGCAAGCTGTGCCTCAGCATTTGCATTGTCAGAATAAGCACCGATCTGCACACGGTAATATTTCTTTTTCACAGTGTCTACTGGTTTATTTTCAGCACTTAATAGTTTCTTCACATCCGCTCGAAAGGTGTCCATGCTCTTCCCATGTTTAGGGAACCAGTGCATCACATCGCCATGGTTACTGGCAATGCCTCGTTTATAACCTTCGCTGTGACAGATGATATCTTTTTCACTTAACCCATAGAGTTTGCAAAGATGTACACAAAGCTCCAAGGCTTCCTTGTAAACAGCAGAAAAATACGAGGCATCGGTCAAACCGTCCTCGCAAATTTCAAATCCAATATGAGAATTGTTTGCAGTTCCTCCAGCATGCCAACCTCGGTGATTCCAAGGCAGTGTTTGATAGGTGGCAATGGAACCATCTGCTAATTTACCAATAAAGGCATGGACACATACTTGACGGCCTCCAGGTTTGTCTTGATTCCAATGGTTGTTATATTGGTTCTTTCCTAGCAAGCCATCGTCAGGGCCAACGTAGCGCTTCAACCACGGACTGTTTGCACCAGTCGAGTGAACCATGATACCCTTTGGCTTTATTGTTTTATCCGCTTTAAAACAGGCATTGTTCGTAAGTATTAGCTTGTGTAACTTCATTAAAATCACCTCTAATCAAACATGTTAAGTTAATCATATTCCATCACCAGGCTTAGACACTTCCTCATCACGTCCATGTAGCTGCTGTAAAACCGATTTTAGGTTTTCTGGGATAGGCAGTCCAATATGTCCGGCATTCTCCAAAATAGATACTCCTTCATTACTTAGATAGAAAAAGATTACTGCTGTTCGTAAAACGCCAGTATTTTCTCCAATACTAACCAGAATTTGTGTATCGATAATATGAGCGATACCTACCATTATAAAGATGAGCACCTTTTTGAAAATTCCCTTAGCACCAATTTCACTGCACAGCTTTTTATCTATAATGGCACAGAGCAATCCCGTCACATAATCGATGACAATAAAGGCTACCAATGCATAAAGAAATCCATCATAGCCTCCGAGAAACCATCCAAGAAATCCACCGACAGCGGCAATAGCCAGTTGTATCCAATTCCAAATCTCTTTCATTAATAGACACCTCCATTTCGTGTATTTCCATATAGAAAAGCGCCCCTGCAAATGACAAGAGCGCTGAATGTTACCTTTACATTATTTGAATTAGATCATGAATTTGTTGCATCACATCCGCCTTTGGTCTTCCTGTACCGATAGGTAGCCATGTGACTGGTGGTATATCGAATGCCTGAGAAGAATCAAAACTATTAATCTTCATAATAATCGAATCAATAGCCTTGCGTATCTCAACGATATGAAATGGCCAATTCTTAACAGTGGTCTTTCCTGTAATGACCTCCTCTTTCCAAGTCATAGGGGAAAGATTGTAATAGCTACGCACCCTATTTACAGCAGTTCGAATCGTCTGAATATGCGCTGCCTTTACATGCGTCACATTTGGAGTAATGATTTCAAAAGGTAATGCCAATATCGTAAAAGTACGAACAACTTCTATACTTGCTGATTCGATATCACTGTCAAGACAACGGAAGGTAACCGTATGATTACCTGCAGAAAGCGGTTCAGCTTGGTAAATTGTCTTGACCCCATTACCAAGATAGCCGCTTACAGAAAACCGCTCAGGATTGTCTACGCTGTTTTGCCATGAACCAGAGTCAATCCTTACCTCCACTATTTGTGTTTGTCCATCCGGTTCAATTCCTGTTGTGATCATAAAACGTGGTGTAGCATTATAAGTAAAATTGCCAGACATTGGACAGTCTACTATCGGTGCTACAGGCGGGCTGTTTTTCTTTACCGCGTTACTAACAACATAGGCAGACACTGCATCAAGTGCATCTGTGACGCTGATTCGATAACGAGTATATCTACCGGCAACCTGTGAGGCATTTACCTGAAGAGTGCCTGAAGTCGCATTGGAAATAACTGTCGTCAGTGCTTCATAAGCAGACCAATTTAGTCCATCTATCGAAGTGGCCTGTTGAATAACATATTGCTTGATGGAGCTGGTTCCAGGTACCGTTCCACTCCACGAAAGGTTTATTGTATTTACTTCATAGATAGGAGGGTTTGCGGTAAAAGAAGTCGGCGGTATTGGTAGTATGTTTTTACGAACAGTATTACTGGTAATAGTCCAGCCTGAGTAAAAATCCTCTCCAGCTGTACCACGGGTTCTTATTCGGAACCGACGATAATGACCACGTGTAGCAGGTGGACTGACATTTAAAATACTGCTTGTTGCAGAAGTATTGACTATCGCCAATGCCAACCAAGCACCCCAATTGCTATTATCTGGCGAATCACTATATTGTATTTCGTAGGAAGTGATGGGATTACCTGCGCCACCAGCTGCTCCACTCCACGAAAGAGTAACGTTTCCTTCAGATAATGTTGCACTTACCGTGCAGGCAGTCGGTGCTGCACAGGCAGTGATGTTGCAATAAATGCTATTACTGATTTTCTCTATTGAGTAAACATCAAATGTGTCAATTGTCCAAATACCAAATTGTGTATATGTTCCTGGGGTCCTCGATACAATTGGATTATAGCTACCACCGCTTGCTGCCAATGTCAACATGGTCAACACATTCCACGCACTCCATGTGCTGTTATCCGTGGATGTGCGACTGGCAATTTGATACCCCTTAATTGGACTGGTACCGCTAGACGCTCCGCTCCAAGTAAGCGTGATAGTCTCATTACTATCTGCCGCAGGGGAGGCAACAGCAGTCGTTGCTGGCTTTGGTACCGTATTCCTGCGGACGCTGTTTGTGGATACTTTCCAGCTAGAGTAATAACTAGCTCCTGCTGTACCACGGGTTCGTACACGAAATCTTCGGTAATTACCTCGCGTTGAGGGCGGTGCTACTGATACACTGCCACTTGATGCTGTGGTGGTCACAGTTGTCAGAGCAGTCCATGCTCCCCATGTGATGTTATCGGCAGAATCACTATATTGAATCTCATAACTAGAAATCGTATTATTGATGCCCCCAGAAGCACCACTCCAAGAAAGAGTCACATCCCCTTCCGCAAGTGTCGGGGAAACCGTACAAGATGTCGGTGCTCCACATGCTGTAGTAAGCAATGGAGAGCTTAATACCGTATAACTCGAATTGGTAATTACACCAGAGGATAATGGCAATCGCCCATCAGATACCACTTTGAATGTGACTGGCTGGGTTGCATTACCTGTAGTAGAAGCACAGGTCACCGAAACATACCTGAGTCTTGGTGTAGTTCCATCCCAGTTATCCCCGTCCGCCGCTTTGATTCGCACCTGCGAAGAAGATCCATTTACAGTCATTGTACAAAGCAATGCATAACCATTATGGATGAAGGAACCTGAAGAACCCAATGCAGCGGATATGGTAAAGTTGTATGTCATCTGGCTATTATTAGGTCGGCTTTTAGTATAAGTAATCGTGTAATAAACGGTCGGGCTGGAACCCGCCTGCAGAGTGATGCCGTTAATATCCGCCACTTATATTCACCTCCTATTCATAAACCGCAGAAACTAGCGAGTTTACCAACCCGCAAAGACTAGTATTCAACCGTGTATCAATAATGTTATTTGCTGAAATCGATGTAGCAGCTGAAGGTACTAGAACATCAGCAATACCTAGTTCATAGACATCGCTTGTTCTTGTCAACTCCGGAGCTATGGGCGATGCCGTTGGAGTACCAGTAACAATGGCGAGCTGAATGCTTCTCGTAATTTGACTTAAACGAACCACAACCCTGTCTATGCGAGGATTGCTCCCATCTGCTGTAGCAAGGGGTTTATTTAAAACATCCGTATTTTCATATCTATAACCATTAATCCATGCACTGCCCGGTGCTATGGTTACTGCTAATCCAATCCCAGGAGATACCAGTAAGTTTGTTGGTGTCGCATAAAACACACCATTCGAGACAAGGCTTCCAAAGTATGCAGCGAAGTCCGTTGCATCATAGACTCTATCACCATCGGATGAATTGAAAAATCCGCTTTTTTCCATCAATCACTCCTCCTTCTATTCCGTTTTTGTATACTCTATTACTACATAGCCTGTATACGCAGTTCTATCATTGCCTGGTTCGACTACAATGTCGGTCTTATTTGCGAAGAGTCCGATTTGCGATGCGAAGTTGTTGTACCGGGCAAGGGGCAGTGGCAAGAATACGGTCCCATTTGTCGCAAAACCTGTTAAACTGACAATAGTACTGAGGTTTGATATGCCGTGAGCTACGCTTTTCGGTGTCGTATTTGTAAGTGACCCAAGATTCACTTGCTTGCGATAAATTGTCTTACCATCTATCCATAGTCGCCCAGTGTTTTGTTCTGTAGTTGAATAGTCGCTAAAAGAAGAAACCATTTTAGTAGCTGTAATTGTACGGTCTGCAATTTTTAAACCTGTAACTGCTCCATTGGCAATTCTTGCAGTAGTTACAGGTTCATTATTGATATTAAGCCAGTTTGCTTGTCCAGAAGGGTTATTAAATACGAAAACAGAAATCACATAGAATGTCAGCGTATTGCGAGAAATAAAGAAACCCATTGCCCGCTGATATCCATTTCCCGTATTGTCCCCGCTATGTTTTATCAAAAAGACATGGCCGTCGTCACTTGGCTGGTCACTAAACTTATTGCCACTCCATGAGGTGAAATAAAAGGCATCTCCAGGTTTCATATAATACAACGCATATTGTCCAATCGATATAGTTCCTCCGCCAACATTGATTTCGAGCGCAGGTAGTTTTCCATACAGATTGTTGATAGTAGATGCTACGTTGTCTCCTTGAATCTTTGAATCTACCTCCGTCAAGTCGCCTAAGGTTTCCTCAACTGTTACTAGCGTATCCTCCACTGCTCCTAAAGCCTGTGCAATTTCAGATATGCCAGTTGGAGCCGATATTGCTGTTTTCACCTCGCTCAAGTCGGAGTGTAATTTTTGGGCTATTGTCAATTCAGCTTTTCCGAATACTACACTGATACTCTGGCCATCTGCGTCATAGGTTTCTTCAACTTCGGTGATACGTGTCGTCATGGATACACCCCATGCTTTGGAAATGACTTTGACAGTCTGCCCAAGATCGAAGTCTATCTTATATGTCAAATTACCGTGTGGATTGACCGATGTATCAAATGAATAGCGTATGGCTTGCTCACTCAGCTTACTTTGACCTCGAAAGATTAGTGTATCAATGTAATCTAAACCAAAGTCTTCTGCCCGTAAGTCCTTAGCATCCACAAAAATTTCGTGCCTTGTCTCACCAGAGCCACTTGTAATTGCAACAAAAGTTCTGTCTGGACCTTCTCCTTCACCACCAACAAGGGCGGTGTTGGCATAATCTCCAGCACTTATTGTATAAATCTGTTCTGTAAGGTTTTCATATTCCTTAGAAAATACAGCTTGTGATTCCGTTCCCATATATAACGCTACGGTAAAAACCCCTGTAGCAGGAGTGAACACAGTCTTAATGCCAACATCCGATGCAACACATAGTTCCGTCACAGCGTCCATCAAATTTCGATACGATACCTGTGTGCTGATAGGAACATTAAAGTTTGGAGCAGAAAAGGTTATGTTTGAAATCTTCCTTGCTGTATCAGAAGGATTGATAAGATTATTATTTATCAACTGCTCCACACAGACAGATATGTCACCAGACAGTTTCTCTGTTTGCCAAACAATGCGGCGGGAGAGGTAGGAGGTTGCAAAGCGACCACTTGCAGTAATAATTTCATGCTCGGTTTGAGAAAGTTCTAGATGCTCGATGATCCCGGCTTCCTCATCATCATTTTTCCAGATGATATTCCCTTCCTTTAATAGTTCTGTATTCTCTGGAGTTACTATGGCTTTTAACTCAAATGAACCACACTGGGAATAGCGTCTCGTCCAGCGTAAGTACTCGAAGGATTCAACAATGCCTGCAAGCTCCCGGTTTGAATTGTAGATATACAGTTCCATTTTCACACCCCCAGAAACTGCGGACGAAAGTAAATACTAACCTCTAACAATTCCATATTGACAGAAGCATCGTATCTCAGTGTATTAAGGCCTGCCGCCAGTTGAAAGAACACCGAATTGGTATCCAACAGTGAAAAAGCATTTGTAACCGTTGAACCATCAACTTGGATCACACGCTTACCAGCGAAATGGGTATATACACGAAGTTCATCCCCAGCGCTCATTGTAGTGAGAAGTCGGATATATTCTCCCGTGTCTATGTTTAATAGTTCAGGGTTCGACACAGTACCTAAGGCCCTAAACACTATCTCGCATCCACAAGATACATCCCCTATATTTTCCACCGTAATGATTTGGCTAGGTTGACGCATTCCGAACTCCATCCCGGTCATTGGAATTTCCAATTCAAACTCAAATAGCGGTATCCATGATGCCAGTTCCTCTCGCACCTCATTTAATGTTTCAAAGAAAGGGGATGGGCAGAGCAGACTGACAAAGAAGTTTGGTATTCGTTGCCGATTAGAAACACTAAAACCTGCCTCCTCTACCACACAGGAAATCTGTCTCTCACGGTATTGAAGGGTCCCTAGTAGCTTTGGGCTGAATATTTGAAGGAAGTGTTGTCTCCTTTTATAAGCTTCATCGGGAGTATCAGCAACAACCGTACCTTCAATCGTTATGTTTCGCATATCTAGTGTGGAGGAAATATAAAAAGCGCCATCTTGGTCTGGCGCCTTGAAAGTGTTAACAGTTTGACGGATGTTGCCAGTACCATCTATCTTCGTAAGAAAGTACGGTCGGCTTTGCTTTAGCGTAATACTCTCTCCATCTCTATTGGTATATGTTAGTTCCATTGCCGTACCTCCTTTACAATTCAAGTGCCAGTTTACGGGATAGGTTCTTAAACTCCCGTGCTAGTTCTTTTTCTGATAGAGCCTTAGGTGTCACTACAGAAATGTTTTGAGTGATACTTGCACCAGTGGCATTGCCTTGCCCAGAAACACCTCTGTAATTAAAGTCAAAGCTGGTTGGCACTGCATTTTGCATATCCCTTGAAACTGCTGTCATTGCATCCTCAAAACCTACACCGATACCTTCACCCATGTTGCGGCCAATTCCAGCAAATAGGGTTGAAGGAGAGCGGATACCGAAGAAGTCTTTAATCCTTGAAACAACATTTCCGAAAAATCCAGATATTTTACTCCATAGCCATGCCCCTGCGTCTGAAATACCTTGCCATAGACCTTTAATCAGATTGCCACCCACTTGAGCCATTTGACCGATATAGCCAGTAAAGGCTTTGATCAGTCCAGAGATAATCTGCGGTACTGCTTTAACAATCTCCACGATTATCCTTGGTAGGTTTGCAATCAATGCCACAAACAGTTGTACACCCGCTAAGATAATCTTATCGATGTTACCAATAACGGCATTGACCAGCGAGCTAACAATCTTGGGAATAGCACCTACAACAGTAGTAATAATCTGCGGCAATGCCTGAATGAGTGAAACTAGAAGCCGGATACCTGCATCAATAATCAAAGGAATCGAGCGAATAACAGCATTGATGATACTGTCGATAATTTGCGGAATTGCTTCCACAACTGCTGTAATAATGGTAGGCAAAGCTGTAACCAGTGAGGACAATAATTGAATACCCGCTTCAATAATCTGCGGAATAGATTTAATGATAAAATCCACTATTGCTTTGATGATGACAGGCAATGCAGAAGTAAGCTGAGGTATTGCGTCTACCAATCCCTTTGCTAATCCTATAATCAACTGCAAAGCGGCATCCAAAATGAGTGGTAGGTTATCCATCAATACTTGGACAATCTGCATAACTGCAGAAACTGCCGCAGGGATGAGTTGTGGTAACGCTATGCCGATTCCCTCCACAAGTGCTGTTACTAATTCAATTGCTGCATTTATTAGCAGTGGAAGGTTATCAATTAATGCACCGACAATCGTCATTAGAGCACTTACCGTCGCTGGAATAAGTTCGGGTAAAAGGCTCAAAATTGTTTCAAGTACTTGCGCGAATATATTTGTAACCAATTCAAGAAGCATTGGTAGCAAATCTGCAACCGCCGCTAATATTGCGCCTGTCGCTGTTGGCAAGGCGGCTACGATATTTTCTAAAACCGGTACAATATTAGTGACAACCGCCTCGAAAGCATCAACAAGATTCTCAGTCAGATTCGTCATATCAGCATTGGCATTACCGAGTCCAGCTGTAAATGAACCAAGTGCGGCCTGTAGTAACCCAATAGAACCGGAGATTGTCTCGGTTGATTCTTTTGCAAAGTTACCTGCATACTGCTCTGTGTTCTCAAAGAACATTTGCATTGCTACTTCGGCTTTTTCCGCTTGTGTTGCAGTATTCCAAGTGAAATCCAGACCCTTTGCGAGAGCATAGGCTTCGATGTTTGTAGCGTTCATCGCAACACCTAAGTTATCCATCATATCAAAGTTACCCTTTGCCGCCCCAGTGACTGCCTCCAATGCCGAGGACATATCAATACCCATAACAGATGCCATGTCTGCCGCACGTTGCATGGCCTTTTCAGTTAGCTCAAGACTTCTCTGTTGCTGTATACCAGAACCTTGGAATAACGCGCCCATTTTGTTGGCAGTTGCAAGGTACTCACTTTGGGAAACACCTAGATTTTTATAGGCTTCCTCACCAGTTTTCTGAATCGATGCAGCATATGCTCCAAAAACCGCCTCCGATCCACCTAGGTTTTGTTCTAATTCTCCGAACTGAGTAACTACCTCTTTACCTAACTTAATAGCCGCGGCTCCAGCGGCAACGGCAACCGCACCCATCGCCACACCAATTCCCTTGAGTACACCGCCAAGCTTTTCAAACCTGCCACCAGCATCCTCTGCACTTTTACCTGAATCCTCTAACTCTTCACCGAGATTATCCGCTTCAATTGTAGACTCCTCAAGTTCACGTTCCATAAGGTTCAGTTCTGCCTGAGCCCTATTTAATTGTATCTGCCAGTTTTGGGTACGACGGTCATTTTCACCGAAAGAGGAGGAGGCATTATCAAGGGCAGCCTTAAGGGTAGAAATCTTTTCTTTCTGTGCGTCAATTTCTTTATTTAAAACGGCATTTCGAGCCGTAATCGATTGAATGGATTTATCGTTTTTATCAAATTGACTGGTTACAAGGGCCATTTCACTACCTAGTACCTTAAATGATTGATTGATTTCGGAGAGTGCCTTCTTAAATTCTCGCTCACCCTCGACACCTATTTTTAATCCAAAATTATCCGCCATACCTTCACCTCCTCCTATATGCCTAGTGGGATAATATCGTCAATGGTCTGAGTTTTCTTTGGCTTTTCAATGCCATGCCACTGCTTATGGCAAGCCCATAAATCAAAAAACAGTCCAATTGGCAGAAGCCAGAATTCCTCTGCCTCCATGCCCATCTGGACTGTTCCATAATAAAGAAGCCGGGTAAAGACCTCAGCGTCCGTTACCCGACTTCCACGTTTTTTGGAGTTTCCTCCTCACTTTCCACATTTCTCTTTGTACCTTTGAACATTGCCTCGGTAATTGCAGTTTTATATGCCGCTAAGTCAAGCGGTGAAGTAAGAATCTCCACTTCTTCCTCTGTAAGCAATTCTTCTGGTGCGTTCTTATTCTTAAGATTACGAATCAAAATGGACTGGTTTGCAAGCAATGTAATTAGCCAAACAATCTCGTCCAGTGCCATCTCGAAGTTTTCTGATTTCATCAGCTTTTCTCCAAGGTTTTCAAGACCACCGTAACGACCCGCAATGGCCTTTGTTGCACGTGTAGTTAAAACCAGTTCATACTCTTTGTCACCTATGTTGATTGAGGCACTTCTATCATTATCCATGATTTCCCCTCCTATGGTTCAGGTGTATATACAGGTTCATAGACCTCTGTGAACCAACCTGTTATGGTGGTCGATGAAACACCAGGATCACCTTCTGTAACTTCCGCTTTCCATGGGTGCTTGCCCAATCCATCCAGCTTATTTCTACGCATAACGGTTCCCTCAATGGTGGGTGTAGAAAAGGTAATGGAATCAGCCTTTGTCTGCAAGTTGGTTGCTGGTAGTCCAAACTTAACGCGATACAACCAAAAATAGCGGTATGTTCCATTAGCCCTTTGCGCACGAAACCCAACTGCAACGGGTGTACCCACGTTTTCACTGGCTGAGATTAATACTCCGTTATCATCTGTAGAAGCACCAGTTAAATCCGCTGCGACTGTCGGACCAATGTCGTCTACACCGAGAGTGAGAGTACCACTGTTAAAATCTTTCACAACCTCAGCCGCTCCGTCGTCAGCATACAGAATTGCTTCCACCAGTTCTACCGAGAGTTCAGCAGTGATGGCTTTTGCAAGTACAGAAGGTTGGGCATAAGTTTCCTCACCGTTAGTGTCCTCGGTTATTTTTGAATAGTACAGTCTATCAAGACCGATCGTTGCCATGTGTTATTCCTCCAATCTATAGTTTTTTGCCACATCGATGGCATAATGATGATATCCAGTATCATCCTCGTGACCGATATATCTTCGTTCGGTCAAAGTAAAATCTGCATTTATTAAAGCAGTTGTGAGCTGTCTTTTCCGCTCTAGGTAGTTATTTTTTGAGAACAGTGATATCCTCGCTTCCTGCACATCAAAGCCTGGACGGTTATCCGCATGAACTTCAAAAATATCCGAAAGAGGGAGAATCACGACATACTCATCTGGTGCCAAACCTGAAAAAACCCCAGTTTCCACGGGGAGCAATATAGTGGAAACAAGGGTATTCAATTCCTCTAAAATATTCATATCTTCTCGATCTCCTCCTCCAGCTTGGCGACCATTGCGTTGATGCAAGGTTTCCTAGATGAATTCCTCGCAGGCTTTAGGAAGGGTTTTGCAGGCTGACCATGTTTGCCATATTCAATGATGCTGGCAAGTTTAGCATTGCTCTCACCATCAGATCGCGGCTCAGCAAAGCCAACTTTTACATTGAAGTTACCATTTCTATCCTGCTTTGCACTCGAGAGTCCTAATGAAGATAGCAACTCGCCAGTGCTTTTGGATGGATATTTCGTGTCCTTGCCAACCACCTTGCTCAAATTTCCCTTAACTTTATCCAGTACCACTTCACCGCCAACTTCCAAAACCTTAGGAAGAATCACATCGGTCTGGTCAGCTAATCGGGATACCTTTAAAAGGAATTCTTCTGGCATCTTTATATTCGCTTTTGCCATATCCATCACCTCACAGTTGGTTCTAGCTTTTCGGCTAAAACCTCGACATACATCCCTCGGTTTCTTACATCCTCAACACTTAAAATTTGATATCTGCCATCATCGCAGACGATAACCATTTCATTGGTCACCTTAAGTCCGAAGATTTTTCTAAACCTGAATAGGGAAGTTGCAGATGAAAATGATGCCATATTCGTCCATCGCTCACTGCCATGCCGATCTTCCTTGTAAGCAAGTACACTTGCGAGTATGTTGTCATCTTTTGTGGCGAAGCCTTCCTTATCCTTTGTGGGTATCGTGCAAATGATATCGATAAAGGTGTTCATCTTCCCAAAGCTCACACTAAACACCCCACTCTCGATCAAGTCGTAAAAGCAAGTTCACTGTATTCCATACTTGTTGTCCCGCCTGTACGCTATCAGCAAAGAAACCTGCCGTCGAGCCATCTCTACTTTCATAGAAATGACTCGACAACATGATCACTGCTTGTTCTGTTGTTGGAGGCATAGCATGTGTTTCATAATGGTTTTCAGGAACGTGCTGATAGCTCTGTGCATAGGAGACTGCAGCAGTGATAAATCCAATAAGGAGGGCATCATCCTGATCATGTGCTAAAATTAAGTTCGCTTTAACTTTAGGCAAGAGATTATCTGCCACTGCCATACCACCAACCTCCTTTACATTCCACCTTAGTCAGTCTCCATAAGCCCCGCTGCCTTTAGTTTGGCAAGCAGGGAATTGAAGTCCGTAACTAAACCAGCAACATCGGTGGCTATGCTGTCTGCCTGGTTTTCTGCTATAGGAAGCCCCGTAACCGAGGCCCCCTCTTTAATTTCTAAAACACCTCCGATGACAGTTTTTTCTCCGCCTTGTTCGGTATAGTTCTTCGTGTTATAACTCATAAAGCACCTCCGTTACGCTTTCTGTTGGAGTACCTTAACGGCCTCCGGCAAGATAAGCTTTCCATCAACTCGTTGAGTCGCAATAAATCCTACTTGACCTGTGACAGCAAAGAGTTCATTTAAGCGTTTAAATACTCGTCCTTGACGGTCTGCCACCCAGTAATAACTAAAATCACCGAATACCACAGTCTTTGCACCTGCTTCAATAGTAGGTACATAGGATGAGGTGTACAGCGGACGGTTAAGAATAGTATCAGGTGTTCCCGCTTGGATGGAAGGTTGCCATAGGTACTGGCCATTACCGTCTTTCAATTTACGGATAGCTTTTATAGTGGCATCATTCATTACGAATACTGCCTTATTACGATAAGGTGCTTTCAAGCTGTAGAATAAATCTAAAACCTCATCCAAAGTAATGGCAGTGGCACTTGCCGCAGTAACACCAACTTGACCGCCGCCTGTGGCATTTAAAATCCCTGTTGGCTTACCTGTACCGTCACCTACAAAGAAGGCTTCCTCCTCCTTGTTCCCAATACGACGTGCGAATTCTCTCGTGATATAGCTTTCGAGATTGAACACAGAATCATTAAGTAGTTCCTCAGAAACTTTAATCATCGTTGCTAGTTTATAAGCACCAATCGATACTTGACCGAAGCTGTCATCACTCTCTGGTATAGCTCCCTCTTCATCGATCCAACTTGCAGTGCCTTTGCTTGCAACAACAGGAATCTTGCGGTCACCAGAAGATGTAGTGATTACATTGGCCAACCTACGGAAGATATTTTCTTCCTCTAGGGCTTCTACAAGCGTATGCTCAAACTCATCTGGCACGAGGAATCCGCCTTCGGAATCAGTGCCAATCTTTAAAGCGTTCCTTACTTCATAGCTGACATTGTCACGCATCGCATTCCAGAAAGCTTTTTTGTATTCAGCACTTGCGCGACCAGTCTTTTCCTCTCCAGTTCTAGTAGGTTCGTTCGTAATTGGGTTACTGGTTGCTTTCGACAGTTCCAAGTCGATAGATGCTTGACGTTCTAAACGCTCAATTTCCTTACCAAGAGCCACCACATCGGCTTCCATTTTTTCATAGGTTGTCGTGTCCTCAGCGGATAACAGTCCATCACCGCCACGTTTTGAATCAAGGAATGCCTTTGCTACGTCCCATGCTTTAGCGCGTTTCTCACGCAATTCAAGAATTTTACTCATCGTTATTTCCTCCTTTAAATTAGTGCGAAATTAAAGAAAGCCGCTTATCGAGCGACTCAATGGGTGTACCTGTTTTCTGTTTTGGTTGTTTTGGAAGTTTGTTGATAAGCGAGTTAGTAACCGCCATCCTGCTAAAAATAAGACTATCTGTCAAATCTGGTGTTTCACTTTCCATGAACATGATCTTATCTGCAAAACCAAGTTCAATAGCCTTATTTGCATTCATCCATGATTCTGCATCCATCAGATGGGAGAGTTTTGTTCGGGAAAGACCCGTTTTTAACTCATAGGCATTAATAATACTTTCCTTGACCTCATCTAATAGAGCCTTTGCTCGAAGCATTTCCTCACTGTCACCGATCGCAATCGTTGATGGGTTATGAATCATTAGCATGGAAACTGGGGACATATATACATCTCCACCCGCCATTGCAATAACGGAAGCCGCACTTGCCGCAAGCCCATCAATCTTTACAGTGACTTTTCCGGTATACTCCATCAGCATGTTATAAATCTGGGCTGCTGCGAACACATCACCGCCAGGGGAATTAATCCACACCGTAATGTCGCCAGTGCTTGCCAGCAGTTCATCTTTAAAAATCTTAGGTGTGACCTCATCGCCCCACCACGTTTCTTCGGATATCACTCCGTTTAAATAGAGGGTACGTTCTTCATCAGA
Source organism: Lysinibacillus sp. G01H (assembly GCF_028872195.1). Classification (NCBI taxonomy): domain Bacteria; kingdom Bacillati; phylum Bacillota; class Bacilli; order Caryophanales; family Bacillaceae; genus Lysinibacillus; species Lysinibacillus sp. G01H. Next base: position 4,009,854 of record NZ_CP118397.1, read on the forward strand.
ATCTCGCACCCAGTTCCAGAACTTCCTCATTTACTGACCTCCTTCGGTTTTGGCAAACGCGCCTGCGTCAGCCAGTTTTGTCATATTTCCGTTAACCAGATATAAATCGCCGCCTTCCTCAGCTGGTATGCGGTTCATATCCTCCAGTTCACGGATATCGTTGGCAGACATCCAGCCATTTTGCCGTCCTATTGCGTAGCCATTCATACGACTTTGGTAATCACCACGAAGCAGACCGTCCAAATTGAACTTGATAAACAGTGAAGTTTTTTCAGAAGGCAAAATAAGCGATTGCTGGAGACTTTGTTCCCATCGCACCACCCACGGATCGAGGGTGTATTTTACAAACTCCAACGATTGCTGCTCAATATTGGAGAAACTAGACTTCTCAAGATCACCCACCATATGGGGCGGTACTCGGAAAATCCTCGCAATCTCATTAATTTGGAATTTCCGTGTTTCAAGAAATTGCGCTTGTTCCGGCGGGATACCAATGGCTTGAAACTTCATGCCTTCTTCCAACACAGCAATTTTGTGAGCGTTGCCTGTGCCTTGGTAGGCGCTATTCCAACTATCCTTGACCCTCTGTATATCTTTGATTACTCCTGGGTGTTCCAGCACACCTCCGGGATTAGCACCATTGGCAAAGAATGCCGCACCGTACTCTTCAGTAGCAAGTGACATACCGATTGCATTTTTCGCCATAGCGATTGGGCTATAACCAATGAGTCCATCAAAACCTAAGCCAGGTATGTGTAGAACTTCATCTTTACGGAGTGTTACATATCCACCTTTTGGGTTTAGGCCACTTTCATCAGTATCACGATAGTAGATATAGACCAGCTCTCCGTTTGTTGCTCGACTAACTTCCATCTTGTTGGGGAGTAGGGGATAAAGAGCCACTGCCTGCCCACGACCGTTTCTGACCACCTGTGCATAGGCATTGCCCCAAAGCAAAAGATGACTCATCAGTGTTTCTCGAAACACGAATGAAGTCATCTCTGGATTTGGTTCATCATGAAGAAGGTAATACAGCGGGTGGAAAGGAATCTTTTCTTTACCTCCATCAGAACGATATCTATATACATGAAGTGGCAGTCCTGCAATCGCTTCAGCTAGTATCCTTACGCAGGCATACACTGCTGTTGCCTGCATCGCAGTATGCTCATTCACTGTTTTGCCAGATGACGTACCACCAAATAGGAAGGAAAATGCACTGCCCACACGGTTTTGCGGTTTGTCCCTTGATCGAAACAGTCCTTTTATTAGATTCATAGGCGTCACCTCCGAATAAAAAACTAGCAATATTGTGTTAACTATTAAGGTTTAAAAGACAATCAAACCTCTCTCGTCATACACCGAATCTCCACTATTACCTGAGCCACAACGAATAGCACGATCAAGTGCCATGATAGTTGCCACCGCGCCATCTATTTTTTCTGTACTTTTTTCTTTATCCGGCTTCACGTTGCCCGCCGGATCAGTTTTTATAAAGATGTTGTCCATCATCCACCGAAGCACTGGATGCCCACCGTGTGCTATTCTTTCTTCTAATGTCAATTTCATCAGTTCTTTGGTTGGTGGTGACATATCTTTAAAGCCTTGACCGAAAGGAACGACAGTAAAGCCTAATCCTTCAAGGTTCTGAACCATTTGAACAGCTCCCCAACGGTCAAACGCAATTTCTCGAATGTTATACTTTTCGCCCAGTTCTTCAATAAACCGCTCAATGTAGCCGTAATGCACTACATTGCCTTCTGTGGTTAGAATATACCCTTGCTTCTCCCAAAGATCGTATTGCACATGGTCTCTTCGGACTCGGAGGTCAATGTTGTCCTCTGGCATCCAAAAATACGGAAGAACAATGTATTTATCTGTTTCATCCTCTGGTGGGAACACCAACACAAAGGCTGTAATGTCTGTTGTAGAAGATAGGTCAAGACCCCCATAACATACCCGCCCTTCAAGACTTTCTGGTATAACTGGAAATGCACAGGCATCCCACTTTGCCATTGGCATCCAACGGACAGACTGTTTAACCCACTGATTCAATCTTAACTGCCTGAAGCTGTTCTCTTCAGCAGGGTTTTGCTTTGCACTTTCACAAGCTGCCCTTACCTTGTCAATTCCCACCGTAATTCCTAAGCTTGGATTTGCTTTCTTCCACACTTTTGGATCTGTCCAATCATCCTCTTCTTTAGCACCATAGATTACGGGGTAAAAGGTAGGATCGTATTTTCTGCCCTCAATAATATCAACCGCTTTTTGGTGTGTTTCGTAGCAGATACTTTGAGTATCCGTTCCCGCTGTGGTGATAAGAAAATACAGCGGTTGGGTCCTTGCATCCCCAGATCCCTTCGTCATAACATCAAATAGTTTCCGGTTTGGCTGAGTATGAAGTTCATCGAAAACAACACCATGTATATTGAAGCCGTGTTTGGAGTAGGCTTCAGCCGACAATACCTGATAGAAGCTGTTGGTCGGCAGGTACACCAATCGCTTAGTTGAAGCCAGCAACTTTACTCGTTTATTCAGTGCCGGACACATCCGCACCATATCGGCTGCTACTTCAAATACAATTGATGCCTGCTGGCGATCGGCGGCACAACCATACACCTCCGCCCGTTCTTCACCATCACCGCAAGTGAGGAGCAGTGCAATTGCTGCGGCAAGCTCGCTTTTTCCCATCTTTTTAGGTATCTCTACATAAGCAGTATTAAACTGCCGATATCCATCTGGCTTTAAAATTCCAAATAAATCACGGATTATTTGCTCCTGCCAATCGATAAGTTCAAAAGGCTTACCTGCCCATAAACCTTTCGTATGGGAGAGTGCTTCGATAAAAGCTACAGCGTAATCAGCAGCATCCTTATCGTAATATGACCTATCAGCTATAAAGGCGGTCGGCTTATATTTCTTCAGTTTCCGCATAAACACCGCCCCTTTTATGAAAAAGGACAAAAGAAAAGAGCCTCAATCCTATAGATGAAGCCCTTCTCCTTATCCTAGTTAAATTTTATTTACTTCTTTTCATCCACTTCCCCCGTCAGTATGAAATGAGCATATTCCGTTTTATGGTCTATTAAATAGACTACCAATTCATAAAACCCTCGTTCATTTGCTTCATACTGGACTCGGTTTGCATCAAACATATTTGTGACTCCACTTTCTCGGATGGAAAGGATTTGTTCTTTGATTATCTCATTCATTTATTACCTCCTCCGATTCATGTTTACTCTTCGATTCTCTTGCATAAATCCTCACCAAAGGCTACTCCAAGGGAACCACCCGAATCCCAACTGACATGAATCGTTCCTATGTCATCAACACTAGTAACCGTACCTTTAGATCCAGGCTGAAGTTTAGTATAAGGGTCGTTCATTTTAAGTAGCATCACACGTGTTCCTGGAGTGTAATAGCTTCTAAGTTGCTTTAGCATTTCTGGGTGAATGATATTCATTGTTCACTCACCTCCTGCTTGGCCGTTCCGCTTTTGAAAGCGGAGCTACCTGAAAGCTTGGAAAGGAGAATCTTTCGTTCCATCTTATATTCTGGTCCGATAAAACCAAGCCTTAGCAGGAAGCAACGGAAAGCATATTTTCCATTCTCTACTGATTTCTCGGTGGAGTTGACACGGGTCTGTTTTTTCGCCATTTCGCAAAGTGCCGTGACAAAATGGGTGTATGCCTTAACCTCCTCTGAGGAGCACTCACCTTGAAACCAAGGGAATGCTACAAATTCCTCATATACAATGATGGGAATGGAATCCGTATCAATTGCTTTCTTTATTAGAGTTGCTTTGCTCTCTACCAATCCTTTTAGGTTCTCGATTGCCGTGTCGGTAAAATCTGCCCGTGGCATTTGAATTATCAGATTGATAGATTCTTCCGTTTCATTTGCTTCTGCTTTCGGAGGTGGTGCGTCAAATTCTTCTGAAATTGCTTTGAAGTCGTGAAGTCCCAATAGATCATCGACCAGTTCCTTTTTATCTGGTCCGCTTAGAACTCCGTTTTTGTTAACATTGTAGTCTGCCACCTCATATGCAAATGTAGGTGCTCCGAGATATTTTACAGGGGCGTTTAGTTGTTGGCTGATTGCGTTAACCAGTGCTTTTCTTTTTGGTCCCGTAACATTATAGTTAATCTTCATTTTCATACCGCCTTTCTATTTTCGGTACGTACATATATCACTCTAAAAGCTGTTAATATCAAGTCATTTAGAGCATCTTTCTGTAGAAAATACGGTTTGAAAATACGGTTCCATTAATCGGCGGTATTTTGTGTAGATAACACAATGCCAGTCAGCACAAAACAAACGCATGGAAGTGCTACGCCATTACCCCACATTTTATATTCAGCTGCATCGGAATGAGGATTGTTAAGCCATTTTATAATCTTATTTCTTGTTTTTGGCCTTTTGCTTTTACCTATAATTTTGCGGTGAGTTTCCCAAACCTGCGTCCAGAATGAAATTTCATCTTCTTTAGGATTTTCCGTACCAAGATCATCGCACCAATCATCGGGAAAACCTTGCAATCTTGCACATTCCGTTGGCGTAAGCCTTCGAACAATATAGTCCGGCTCAACCAATCCATTTTGATAGCCTGGATTGGTACCATTGATAATCGTATTTGATGTACCGTCCTGTCTGTAGCATTGACTTTCAGCTTTCATCTGAGGATAAAACGAAGCTGGGTGCGCCACTGCTCCAGGACCTTTTGCTGTGAGCGTAGGTTGCTGTTCTTCATCTACAGTAGGTTTATATAGAGCATTCCTTCCTTGATTAAAAGCCGCCCTATCAATACCGTAACAAGGCTGAGTCACAACAGGGGCATCCTTATAATCTCTCGACAATAGAGTAGGTGCTTTATCTTCTTCAACCTGTGCATAGGCTCCGGTAGTGATGGCATAGGCAACAGCATGACGATCAGCGGTATTAAGCGTAAAAGAAACATCTTCATCTATACCGCTTCCTTGGGGACCGTTTTTATCCTCTCTTCCAATCATCGAGCCTTGCAGAGCAACCACTGCAATACCACCTTGATTACATCCCGGATTTCCCCCATTGGCATCAATGGTCCGAGAAGTATCCGCTTCATATATACCGCTATGTGGATTGCTAGACTGCATGGAATTACTTTTATCAGAGCAGATGCCATATGCGGTAGGCACAAAAACGGTTTGATCATTATTGCATCCAAGAGTTGCAGACTTATCATCTTGTATCAATGCACCCTTACCACCGCCTTCAGAGCCGGAGCGGATTTTTAACGTTTTAGGAGTGTTCATAACAAGGGGGACATTCCCTCCACCAGTTCCCATCCGAGAGGTTAGCGTCTGTACTTTATTATCCTCCGAGAGTTTTACTCGACTATCAGTTGGATGATTTTCTATTACAACAGCCGTTTGATTATCTCCCATGCTTGCACGAAGTGATCCACTTAAATCTTCATCTGTATGACCACCAACTCGAGAAGCAGCCCCCGGTTCAAAGGACATGACTGTACCTGGAACAACACCTGCTCTAAGGGTAGGGGAGCGTTCTTCCTCATATCCTACACTTCTACTCTTGGCACTGTGTTCGGTACAAAACCCGCTTGACTGCATTACGCAAGGCTGATGCCCGTGTTCCTCTGCTCGAAGCGTTGCAGTAATATCTTTAGAAACAGACATCACTCTTCCGCCTTGGTCATTTATGCAAGTTATGCTATCGCCTGTTTTTCCAGTGCAGTTTTTAGCATTGTCGGCAGTTCTTTGCCACGGGCTGCCGCTCGGCGTAAAATTCCTTGGCATGCCTTCGGACTCAAATAGTATTTCTCCGGCACATCTGTCTGCAAAATCTGCGACAAGGTAGATTCTACGACGACGTTGGGGGACTCCGAAATATTGTGCATCGATAGTTCGGTAAGCCACACTCCATCCGGCTCCCATATAGATGTCTGCGTAAGGCCATCGTCCTTTTTCAGGTAAAGGCACCGAGGTATTCGGTTCTTTGACACCGATGACCGTTTCGAGGACTGCCTTGAAGTCTTCTCCTTTATTCGATGAGAATGCGCCAGGGACATTTTCCCAGACCGCGTACCTTGGAGATTGTCCATTGGTCTTACACCTCATTTCCTTAATAATTCGGATTGCTTCATAAAAAAGGACGGATTGCTCTCCATCCAGACCAGCTCTTTTACCCGCCACACTCATATCCGTGCAGGGAGAGCCAAAGGTTATAATATCTACAGGCGGAAGCTCCGCACCATTCAATTTGTTGATATCCCCATAATGCTTCATCTGAGGGATGCGTTTGGTCGTAACCCGTATAGGAAACGGCTCAATTTCAGATGCCCATAACGGTTCGATGCCACAAAGCAAACCACCTAAAGGAAAACCACCACTGCCATCAAAGAGTGAACCGAGTGTCAATTTACTCATCCTCATTCACCTCCGGCAGGTCACAATATCTGAATTTCGAACCATCTCTTAAAAGAAACACACCATCAGAGTTTCCAACTTGCTCAATATACCTTTTCACAATGACATCACAGTACTTTTCATCCAGTTCAATGGTATAGCAGATTCTATCGGTCTGCTCACAGGCAATCAGTGTACTTCCTGAACCGCCGAAGGGATCGAGCACAATACAGTTACTAAGGCTTGAGTTCATAATGGGATATGCCACAAGTGCCACTGGTTTCATGGTTGGATGGTCGCCATTTTTCTTTGGTTTCTCAAACTCCCAGATAGTGGTCTGCTTGCGGTCTGAATACCAGAGATGCTTGCCTTTCTTTTTCCAACCGAAAAGAACCGGTTCATGCTGCCACTGGTAAGGAGAGCGTCCAAGAACAAGGGACTGCTTTTTCCATATACAAGTGCCGGAAAGATAAAATCCTGCATCTGAGAATGCTCTTCTAAAATTGAGTCCTTCCGTATCAGCATGGAATACATAAATAGAAGCGTCCTTTGCCATCGCTGCTTCGGTGTTTTGAAATGCCGCAAGCAGAAAATCATAGAACGCTTCATTCGCCATGTTGTCATTTTTGATTTTTCCAGCAGTGCCTTCATAGTTAACGTTATATGGAGGGTCCGTAACTACCAGATTGGCAGCTTTCCCATCCATCAAGACATCAAAGGTGTCTTTCTTTGTACTGTCTCCACAGACTAATCGATGCTGTCCAAGTATCCAAACATCCCCTAAATGCGAAACAGCGGGCTTTTTCAGCTCGCTGTCTACATCGAAATCATCTTCTTTTATATTATCCTTAAGGGAATCTTTGAAAAGATCCTCCAACTCTCCTGGGTCAAATCCTGTAAGAGAAACATCAAAATTAGAAGCATCTAGGTCTGTGATGAGAAGTGCCAGTTTATCTTTATCCCAATCGCCACTTATTTTATTTAGTGCAATGTTTAGAGCCTTTTCCTTTTGCTCATCCATTTCGACAACTACGCATTCTATTTCATCCATGCCCATACTCAGCAGGACTTTCAAGCGTTGATGCCCTCCGATAACTCTGCCTGTGGTCTTATTCCATATAACGGGTTCTACATATCCAAACTCCTCAAGTGAGCGTTTAAGTTTCTCATATTCCGGATCACCAGGTTTTAAATCCTTCCTTGGGTTATATTCAGCGGGGATGAGTTGTTTCGTTTTAATCTTCTCTATCAACATACTTTTCCACCGCCTTTCTAAATTCACTGTATTTATTTACATCCTCCCACGGGAAAAGACAACTATTAAAATGACCATAAGCCGCTGTGTCAGAATAAATCACATTTCTAAGACGTAGTTTTTCAATGATGGCCGCAGGTCTTAAGTTGAAAGTCTCCTGAGAAGCAAGAGTTAATATTTCATCAGAAACAGTTCCAGTACCAAGGGTATTTACAGTAAAGGCTACTGGATTTGCCTTACCAATGGCATAGGAAATACTCACTTCACACTTCTTTGCATAACCACACCAAACAATATGCTTGGCAATATACCGAGCCATGTAAGCACCACTTCGGTCAACTTTAGTTGGGTCTTTACCACAAAGGGCACCTCCTCCGTGAGATGCAAGTCCACCATAGGTGTCGACCATGATTTTTCTTCCAGTCAAACCCGTGTCGGCAGCGGGTCCACCAAGAACAAACTGACCAGATGGATTGACGAGAAGTTCTGTTTCATCATCAAAAGGGAAATCCTCAAAGCATTGCCATAAGACATTGTTAAGAATATCTGTCTTAAGTTCTTCCTGCGTTTTATTCTTATCATGCTGCACAGAAATCACAATCGTCTTTATTCTCACTGGAGTGTCATCCTCATATTCTACTGTTACCTGTGCTTTACCATCGGGAAGAATCCCTTTGATCAGCTTTCCTTTGCGACAATCATCCAGTCTCTTTACGATTCTGTGGGATAGTACAAGGGGTAGGGGAAGCATTTCTCTTGTTTCCTTTGTAGCATAGCCGTACATAGTGCCCTGGTCTCCGGCACCTATCGAACCGTACTGTTCGTTTATACCATTTCGTGCTTCCAGCGCGTTATTCACACCAGCCGCAATATCTACACTTTGATTATGTACATATACATAAATCAAAAATTTTAGAGGATTGTATCCAATCTCTTTTAGGACATTTCTAACAATGTATCGGATGTCGATTTTCTCGCTGCAGGAGATCTCGCCCGCCACGATAATTTTCCCCTTAGTTGCCATTACCTCACAAGCTACCCTTGATGCCCTATCTTTACGTAAGCAAGCTTCCAAAATGCTATCTGCTATGATGTCGCATAGTTTGTCAGGATGTCCAGCACATACACTTTCTGCTGTTAAATATCTTTTACTCATTACATCATATCTCCTCATCTTTATTTTCCTCTGCGGGCAGATAGCAGTCGCTCCATCACATCGTCCTGTGGGTTTAAACCAGAATATTCTGTAGCACAATTCTCTCTAACGATTTGATATATCTCCATCCACAGTCTGTTTGTCTGACTCATAAAGTTCTGGCTCATCGCTACATAAGGACTTTGAATAGCATTGCCGGTAGTTGGGTGCTTGGCTAGAAAGCCAAACTCGGTTACTGCTTCCTCACACTGTATCCATCTGGCCGCACTCATGGCATATCGCTCTAGAAGCTGTGGAAGTACCAAATGGGCACAGCCACGTTCTTCAAGCCATTTCCATGTAATTTCATAGATTTCACTCGCTACTAGGGTTTTCCCATCTTTTTGCACTGCGGAGAGCATGGCCATTGGCTTTGGCATTTCCTGTCCCTTCAGGTCAGCAGTATTTTTGAACTCAACGACTTCAAGCTTTCTTTTACCAGGATTCCCCTCTGCAATTTTGTCAGCAAGTGGTTTTTTCTTTTGACCGGAGCCTATACGGGCGCCGCCTCGATTTGTTCCATCTTTGGCCATTCACTCACCTCTTTTCATCGATGGGCCTATTACCCCGTTTGAAACCGCGAATTTTCACGCGTTGCCCCACGCCCGTTACACAAATGAAAAGCTGTGGAGATTTGACTCCCCCTACCGGGTTCCCCAACGGTCTCCATCTTTTGCTGTGATTGCAGAGTGGCAAGGAGTACAAAGAGCCATCAGATTACTTCTATCGTGAGTCCCTCCTCTTGCAAGAGGAAGAATGTGATGGACTTCATTTGCTGGGGTCAGCTTTCCTTGTCGTTTGCATTCCTCACAAAGAGGATGAGCTGCAATGTAGCGGTCACGTATCCTTTTCCAAGCACGACCATAACGCTTACGGGTTGCTGGGTCACGGTCATACTTTTCATACCGTGCGGCTTCCTTCTTACTATGCTCTTCACAAAAGCGCTTGTCGGTTAGCTCTGGGCAACCAGGGTAAGAGCACGGTCGCTTAGGTTTTTTTGGCATACTGCACCTCCTTTTGCCCATAGAAAAAGCCCTCGCAGGAGAGATGCTCCCGTGAAGGCTTCTGTTTTTTCTAATATTCCATACTACCATTATATAACTTTCACTACGGACAAACAGTGTCAACGTATGCCAAACTGTGCCACAGTGTGCCAATTTTTATTTAGGTACCTTTAAATGTTGCAAAGCGGATGAATGGAGTCTATGCACGGTTCTCATAGAAACATTAAGGTTAACACAGATTTCTTCCCAGTTAAGAAAGTTAATGTATCGGTAGCGAAGAATCAGCTTCTCATCTACGTTTTCCATCTGGTTAATCGCTTCACGGATATCTGATTTAAGCTTTACTAGCCGTTCAACCTCTTGTTGTATCTGTTGCTCCAAATCTACTATTCTAATCACGTATTTTTCAAAGGGTGGGTCAGTACTCTTGGTTCTACTGACTTTTTCCTCAAGAACGGGGGATGAAACACTTCTTGATAGTTCCCTTAAGTTTTGTAACTCTTCAAGGTCAGAATTAATCAATTCATTCAAGCGATAAGCCTGCTTTAAGAATTCCTTAGCTGTCATCATCGCACCACCTCCTCTTGTAGCTGTTGAATTAACATGTCAGGGTTTAGGGAGGTGAGGACATTGAACAATCCAGAATGAAAGAAGCACTCCACCTCACGTTTTGTATATAAAGCAGAATCATTGCGAGGGTGCTTTGCTAATCTTTTCAGTGCAAAACGATAATCCTTGACCGCCTGTAGAATAATGGCATTTGCTAGTTTTTCAAAAGCATCCATCATACAGCATCCCTCGCTTTCCCAAGATTTGCTTTGACCGCATTGATAAGATCGGATTGTGTCTTTCCCTTTCGTTTCAAGGCCCTCATCACATCTTCATCAATCGTGCCTTTTGTAATAATGTGATGGATAACTACGGTTTCATTTTGACCTTGTCTCCAAAGTCTCGCGTTTGTTTGCTGATAGAGTTCTAGACTCCAAGTAAGTCCAAACCAGATAAGCGTTGAACCTCCACTTTGTAAGTTGAGACCGTGTCCCGCTGATGCAGGATGGATAACTGCTACAGAAATATCGCCGTTGTTCCAATCCTTGATATCCTTGGAAGTCTTAATTTCTCTGACATTGAATTTTGCCTTAATACGCTCTAAATCGTGATTATACCAATAGGCAATAAGCACAGGTTTTCCGTTAGCACCTTCAATTAAATCCTCAAGAGCATCTAACTTGCGGTCGTGGATAATATGAGTGTTTTTATCATCATCATAGATCGCACCGTTTGCCATTTGCAGAAGTTTTCCTGAAAGGACTGCTGCATTCATGGCATCTATTTCCTCATCAGCAAATTCAAGAACCATCTCTTCACGAAAACGATCATATACGGATTGTTCTTTGTCATTTAGATACACAGGCACTTCATTGATCATGCACTCTGGCATTTTGAGAAAATCCACCGACTCCATGGAAATGGTAATATCCGAAATGAGCTGATATATGGCATCTTCAGCACCTGGCAATGGTTTATATGAAAATACGATTTGCTGATTACGTTTATCTGGTGTAAAGAAGGAATTGCGGTAGTGAGTTATGTACCTGCCGAGTCTTTTACCCATGTCAAGAATACGAAACTCTGCCCACAAATCCATTAATCCATTACTCGATGGTGTACCCGTAAGACCCACAATCCGTTTTGCCCTTGGTCTGACTTTTAGTAGACTTTTAAATCTTTTGGCACCATAGGACTTAAAGGATGATAGTTCATCGATGACCACCATGTCATAATCAAAAGGGATGCCACTTTTATTTACTAACCAGTCAACATTTTCTCTGTTTATAAGATAGACACTTGCAGGTTTCCTAAGAGCTGCCAACCGCTCCTGTTCTGTTCCGATGGCTACCGAAAACTCCAGTCCTTTTAAATGCTCCCACTTATTTATCTCAGCTGGCCAAGTATTCCTCGCCACCCGAAGTGGAGCAATGACCAGAACCTTTCCAATTTCAAAACGATCAAGACATAGGTCAAATATAGCCGTTAGAGTAATGACACTTTTGCCAAGACCCATTTCTAAAAACACCGCAGCGATGGGATGCTCAAGTATGAAGTTCGTTGCATAAGTCTGATATTTATGAGGATTGTATTTCACCCAGTATCACTCCAATCTGCTTAACATCATCAATGACATAACAAGTAAAGCCTAACTTCTGTAATTGCTTTATTCTTCTATTCTGTAACGGACGAGGTTTCTTTCCGGAAGCCTTTAATTCTACAAAAGCCATCTTCCCATGTGGTAAAAGCACTATGCGGTCTGGCATCCCATCTAAACCTGGGCTAACAAACTTCGCCGCAATGCCTTCCATCTTTTTTACCTCAGCCATCAGTTTCTTTTCGATATATTTTTCAAGCATAAATACCTCCCATATAAAAGGCTCGGAACAAGAAAACAACTTTGACCCATTTTTCCTATACGCGCGCGTATGCGTGTATGCACAGGCTACTATTACTTCTTTTTACTATTTATAAATAAATAAGATACTTCTTGTTCCACTTGTTCCGAACCGTTGATTTTCCTTATCGTTACTAGCTTTAGGGAAAGAACCAGTATGGGAACAAGGTAAGGTACAACTTAGTTTTGTTCCTCGACTCGGGAATAAGCTCGTTGCTTTCCGTAGACAGGAAACGTCACAACACCATTCTTGTTCCCAGTGTACTTGTTCCACTCACTGATCTTTCTCATAATGGCACCGATGGCATAGGAATCTGAAGGCTTTAGCATTGATGCCTCTTTACCGAAACACTCACACCAAATCTCCATATTGCAGACAAGAGTCCTTTTTACTGTTCCAACACGGGTGCCGCCACCAAATTCGCTACCGCCGAGGAAATTTCTACGCTCGTACAAAGACATCGTGTCCCAATCATCCGGCAAGAGCGTATCCAAGTAAGTACGAACCAGTCCTTCTCGTTCATCTGTTTCCATAGCATCTGCCTGTTCACTGGTTGCCATGGTTACATCATCACCTTCAAGGTAGAGTTTTTCGCCCTTCTCATATAATACTAGTGCCTCTGCCCAAATCTGCTGTACTTCCTCTTTGGTCATCTGCCAAGCTTTCTTTTTACTGTTTCCGCTAATACGGACTGGCCAGAATCTGCGGTTGCCTGTAATATCCCGAAGAAATCCGCTTTCTGCATTGGTAGAACCTACAATTACGCATTGACGGGGATGGCTTTCGACGTTGACACCATAACTGGCACGGTACTTATCATCAGCCCTCGAAATAAAGGACTTCACAATCTCCACATCCGTCTTACGCATTCCTGCAAGCTCACCGAGTTCCAACAACCAATATCCTTGAAGTTTTTCAGCACCTGATTTATCTTTCATGTCCGTAATGGTCAAACTGTCTGAAAACCAATCTCCGGCAAGCTTAGCAAAGAAGGTTGATTTACCGATGCCTTGAGGACCATTTAAGATAAGAACACTATCAAACTTTGTGCCTGGTCTATAAATACGGGCTACCGCTGCAACCATCGTTTTGCGAATAATTGCCTTTGTGTAGGAATTATCTGTTGCACCGAAATAATCAATGAGTAGATTTTCTACTCGACTAATACCATCCCATTTTGGCAGTGAGTCGAGATACTCCTTAACAGGGTGGTAGGCTCGTTCTGACGCTACAGCTAACACAGCATCTTTGGTCTTGGTAGGGGAATAGACTCCGTATTTACTGCTTAAGTACACCTTAAGAAGCGCGTTATCCGAATCATTCCAACCAGCCTTGATCTGTTCCCAAGGCAGACCACCTTTGGCATCGATCCCATCACAGTGGCAATTGAAAGCGATATGTTGTAATTCCTCATCATGCCGAATAATCAAGACAATGTTATCCAATGTGTCTTTTATCCGACCTTGCTTATCCAGTTCCAAACCTGTCTGCCAATCCTCAGCACTAAACTCCTCTTCAGCCTGAGCCTGTCTCTCCTTTGCGAACTCAGCTTTTACCGCTTCATCTTTTATAGCAAACTCGCACATTGCCACAAAAGACGGCATCCTGCCAGGAGCCGTAGTAGTGGAAGCTCTATCATCTAAAGAGCCGAATTTATGAATACGAACGAGATCAAAAGCATTAAGAAGCAGGCCGCTTGCTGGGTCAGTAGCATGGTGGCTGTATGCAAATTTATCATCATAGATAATCACACCCGCACTACTGTCAGCTGGAATATAGTCATATCGACCTTCCATAGCAGATGGAGCATAAATTGTTCCTAAAAATTTATCAATTGCTTCACGAACGGAATAGGCACGACAGAAAGTTCCTACCACACCTTCCTTTAAAAGCGGATCGGCTTGTTCTCTAAGACTGCGATTAATAACCTCAGACTGCCTGCTTGATACTGGCCAAGTTGACGTATCTCGCCAGTTTTCATATTTTGCAAGATAAATATCCGGGTCAAGTAATGCTCCATCCTGCTCTTCGTAGACAAATTCACCGTTAGAGGAAGTGGATGGCCAATACATAAGGCGATGAGCTTCATATGTCGTATCATCGAAAAGATCAATACCAATTTCTTTTGCCACCATACGTCCAACAGCTGCATATGCTTCTTCGCTGATCTCACGAGCAAGGGGAACGATAAGTCTGAGTCTTGGATTTTCTGGTGTGTGCTTATGAGTGGAGTAAACGCAACATTTGAAATCGAAAAGCATACTGATTTGCTCCCAGATATTCGGTCTACCGTAATCCATATCGAGGGTAAGCAAAGAACGACACAGAACATTACCCTTCTTTCGCCTTCCTTCTTTTAAATGTCCTCCGACAAAGCCGCCCACATCCTTGATATCATCTTGCTGCCCTTTTTTAAGTTTCCGATATTCTTCTACTGTTTCCGTAGTGTGTTGCGTCGTCTTTACACGGGAGCAAAAATCCTCCCAGGAGATATCTTTGTTTTTCCATTTCCTATCCATCCGGCTATTGCCTACTGCAATTTTCATAAGCTTTCAACCTCCTCATGCTCCGGACTAAAATATCTGACCGTTTGTCTGCGTTTCTTGGCTACTTCAATTTCCCTCGCCATACCGGTTGAGATGGTATTGCCCAGCACCCACACCTCGGAGCATTTGCCCATAAGCACGATGTCCATAAATATGGCAAGCTCTCGTTCCTCTGGGTTTTCATCATCCATAAACTGTGGAAACATAAGATGGGGAGCAATCGGAATACAGTTTTGGTCTAAGGCAAACCTGCAAAAACTACGAGCCTTTTTAATGTTTCCTTCTACATCACCGGAATAGGGAGAACAGATATATACAAGCGGCTTAAAGGCAGATTTTTTCTCTGCCTTTTCCTTTTTCATTATGTTGGTCAGTGCTTCATGGGGAGTTGGGTCATGGTATCCTTCGTGATTGAATTTGTTGATTCCCATTACACACCCTCCATTTCTATCTGAGGCAAAATACCGTCTGCCTTCATCAGTTCGTAAATGAAGAGTCTGCCTTTTTGTGTCCAATATGTATGGACCTTTGTATGCTGTTGCCCGTTACTGCCAAGGTAGCTATGAGTCTTAGTGCTGGTGTAACCTTTTTCCGCATACTTCTGATATAAAAGCCAAATGCCGCCTTGTTTAAATTGGATACCCTTTTTATTAAGATAGCGGTTCATCCAAATAGCTGACTTACCGTAATCTTTGGCGATTGCTGATGTGGAAATGAGGTCTTTGCAATTTAAAACCACATCGTAATAAGAGACTTTCGGTTTCATTTCTGCAATTTGCTGATTCTGAACAGCAACTGTACCTTCAAGCACTTTATTTTGTTTCCTTACTTGTGTTAGCTGTTGATTGGCAATCTGAAGTGCCCTTGCCATGATTGCTTCTGGGGAATTCCATCTTCTTTCTATTTCAAGAAAGTATTGACGGCACTCTTTCCCTTTTGGAGTACGCTGTATCATGCACAGCTCTTTTGCCATGTCAATTGTTAACTGATGGTCAATGCTTGGTCTGCCTCCAGTACTTTCGCTCAAAAATGAGCTAAAGTCTGATCCTTCCTCAAATCCGTACTCACACATTCTTGGAAACCAGTCTTTATAAGCGGTCTTTACTTCCAAGGCTTCATGTAAATCACGACCGAGTACGGTTGGTTGTTGATTTTCATAGTTGATTTTTACTAATTCGTCCATACGAATTACCTCCTGCAATATAGTCAGAGAGGAAACCCCTCTACCTAATAGCCACAGGAGGTAATGATTGTTGAGGATTTTGAAAAATTAATTTGGAATTCTGATTATCGTGCGAAATTTGTATATGCTAAAATGGATTTAAAGATTGATTCAGCAGTTTTTTATTTCAACAAACGGACCTGATTTATCGAGTAAGGCTTATTGAAAAATGACAGTTTATTTTAAGAAAGTAGAACGATAATAGAATATAAAATACTTCCCTTGACCCTGTACTATGGTACAGGGTTTATAATTTATACGAGGTGAGATAGATGCAATACCGTATTGGAGAACTGGCTGAAAAGTGTAGCGTTAACAAAGAGACCATTCGATATTATGAGCGTTTAGGATTAATTCCAGAGCCTAATCGTACCGAAAAAGGATACCGAATGTATTCCCTACAAACGATTGATCGATTGAATTTCATAAAACGAATGCAGGAATTGGGATTTACCTTAAATGAAATTGATAAATTGCTAGGGATTGTCGATCACAACGAAGCAAAGTGCCGTGACATATATGATTTTACTGTTCTTAAATTAGAGGACATCGAGCGTAAAATTGAAGATCTTAAAAAAATTGAACAAATGTTGATAGACCTTAAAGAAAGATGTCCTGAAAACAAAAATATTTATGAATGTCCTATTATCGAAACTTTAATGGATTAAGAAAAGAAAGCAGAAGAATACTTACAGAAATAATAAATTGTAAAGGTGGAAGAATGATGGAAGATTGTTGTAGTAACGTTAAAGAAATAAAAATTGAAAGTAATGGTAATTGTCCATCGTGTAAAAATAAAGCTAAAAATGTAAAGTTGATTACACTAAAATCATTGCTTAAACCATCTGCATTAGAAACATTAAACTCTAAAGAAAATCACTATTTTTGTTCAAACGAAGATTGTGAAGTAGTCTATTTTGATACGAATAATAAAAGGTACATTGTATCTGACATAAAGGTAGCTGTACATCAAAAAGATGACTCAGTAACTACCCCAATTTGTTATTGTTTTGATTGGACAAAGGAAAAAATTAAACAATATGTGGAAAATGGACTTGCTCCTAATCCTGTAGAGCATATTCGCGAAAATATAAAAGAAAACCGATGTGGTTGTGAAGTAAACAATCCACAAGGTAGTTGCTGTTTAGGCAATGTTACAACTTATATTAGAAAAATGTCATAAGGAACCTAAAATTTGCTTTTCTTCAACAAAATAAATTAATATTCTTTGGCAATCTGGCCATTTGTGAAACAAACAAGATAGCACGTACTAATCATAAAATAAGTGCTATCTTGTTTTCTTTGTAAAAAAATTGAAGATATTTCAACCTCTTTCCACACGATAATCCGAATACCCAATGAATTTAATCTTTTTGATAAAACTGACACTCATAGCCGTCAGCACTGAGTAACAGACCATTTGCCCAGGTTGGTGTCTTAGCCATCTGTTCACAGATAGCGGAAAGTGACATTCCCATATCCGCCTCGATGATAATCTCATCGTGTACATGAGCCACAATAGAACAATTCTTTAATGTCTGCATGGCATGACACAAAATGTCACGACTAATTGCCTGAACAATATTCTCTACAAATTTGGGTCCATAGCTTTCGATTCTTTCCCATTTTTTCGTCCCACCGACCCCTTCGTAAGTAACCGATTCACCGCCGAACACATTCTCTCCCATACGAGGTTTCACATAAGAAAGCCGTCTACCAGAAGGGAGGATAATAAAGAGCATTCCACTTTGATATATAAATTTAATGCCATGTGTCGCTGTGGGAGTTTTTTGCTTAACACAAGTTTTTATTGCACGGTCAACATCCCACCAAAGTTTTGTGATATTGGGATTGGATTGTCTCCAAGCCGTTACAAGGGGCTGAAGTTCCTCTTCTTCAATTCCCATCTCCAAAGCACCCATTGATTTTAATGCTCCAACAGATCCACCATAACCGAGGGCAAGTTCGGCTATTTTCCCTTTCTGACGAAGGTGACCGTTCACACCATGCTTTTCAACAGGTACATTAAACATCTGAGAGGCACTGGCACAGTAGATGTCACCGCCGTTTTGGAATACATCTATTCTCCATTTTTCACTTGCAAGCCAAGCAATGACGCGAGCCTCAATCGCTGAAAAATCTGCCACAATGAACTTCATACCTTCTCGCGGTATAAAAGCAGTACGGATAAGTTCCGACAGTACCTCTGGGATTGAATCATAGAGTAAAGTAAGAGCATCAAAGTTTCCGCTTCGAACTAAAGCACGAGCCTGTTCCAAATCGGGCATATGGTTTTGGGGGAGATTTTGCAACTGAATCAGCCTGCCAGAGAATCTGCCGGTTCTGTTGGCTCCGTAAAACTGAAACATTCCTCTTGCACGACCGTCACTACATACCACATTCTCCATTGCTGTGTATTTTTTCACCGATGATTTTGCAAGTTGCTGACGTAGTTCCAAAACAGTGCCTAGTGGTTCAGGTGCTGTCTTTAACATCTCAGCAACAGCTTTTTTACCAAGGGTATCTGTTTCTAGCCCATTATCGGCAAGCCAGTCTTTCATTTGTTGTACAGAGTTTGGATTCTCCAAATTAGTTATATCTTGCATTGTAGCCATTAGCTTTTCACGGGAATGTTCATCCATCACAACAGCCTGTTTTACGAAAGTCATATCAATGGCAATGCCGCGATCATTGATTACCTGGTCGAGATGATATTCCTCCCAGATGTTCTCTGGTACTTGAAACTTGAATAATTTCTGTTGTATTGACATCTCGGATTCCACATCGCGAATGTTATATACTTTAAACCGCTCCCATTTATCCATGTCCTGTTCTGGTAAATTACGAACTCGACCACCATTAGATTTTGTAGGGGAGCAAGGTGTACAGAAATATTTGATGAGGTCTTTACCCTCTGTTAGCTTTTGTTTCTCCAAACCTAGAACTGCACCGACTCCCTCCAAAGAAAGAGGTAATCCCATATATGCCGACCATATCATGGAACATTTCCAGGATGCGGGGTTAAGATATTCAGTAAGGTTAAGCCATTTTGATAGACACACACGCTCAAACATTGCATTGAAAGCCCACTTGGTAACAGAATCATCCATAAGTGCGTTTATAATTTCATCGGGGATTTCCTCCCCACTGGCAAGGTCAACCACATGTACTTCACCGCCATCCACCGAATAACCAAATAGTAGAATTTCAAAATCATCACTCTCTGCATAACGGTAAACTCCAGACTTTTGAAGGTTGGCACTACTAAATGTTTCAATATCAATAGAAATAGAATTCATATATTACCGCCCTTTCCAATGCAAACGAGGTGGCAGAAGAACAACCTCCACCACCTCGTCTGTATTTATTCCTTATGCTAGAAAATCATCATCATCAATAGTTGTGAAGTCATCAGCTGCATTGGTTCTTCCACCTAAAGGCTCTCCATCTCTTATCTTCTGGATGTTGCCAAGACCACATGCTACCCCCTTATTGCCATTGGAGTTAAAAGCATAGAAATTTAGGGATACTCTTGCATAACAACCGCTGTAAACCTCGTTGCGATCCAAGATAGGTCTAACTGCTTTATCTACTATTTGAGGTGGAGTCTTGCTGTTGGCATTTACAAAGTAATGCCCTTTGTAAGCCTCATCATCACGTTCTACGTCACCATCTCGAAGTGGCAGTTTGATAGCAGCCTTATTCGGCTTTTTACCACCAAACTTTGCAATGCCCTCCTCAATGGCTGCATCTACTGCTGCATTGATAGCATTGATGGTTTCCTTATCTGTTTTGGGAATCAATACGGATACGCTGTACTTTTCCGCTCCGCCATTGATAGATACGGGCTCCCAGCCGTGAAAGTAGCTAAGACGTGTGTTGACGCTTGTAACAACCTTCGTTCTGTTTTGATTATTCATATTCCAATTCCTCCGTTATTTCGTTAAATTCGTTTTTTACGTTTGATATATTCATAGCTGGCCTCTTATCCGAATTTGGAACCAGCGTTGGCTTGCCTGGTGGCTTATGTATGAGACCACCGAGAATTTGCTCAAATTTCTTTTTGCCCATCATCTTCTGCATTTCCGTAAGGGTAATGAGACTCTGACGATAGATATCCTTATAGCCGTTTGCCTTGGCCGCTTCAGCCACAGCCTCTTCGTCCTTATATTTACGGACGGATCTACCCTCAACTACCTTAAAACCGTGCCACTCTTTCCCGTGATTAACGGCAGCATCCGTGGCATAAGCAATGATTTCATTTGCCCACTTTGTAAGGTCGGACAATTTAGAAAGAACTTCCTCAATTTCAGATTCCGTAAGCAGGGGTGGCAGTTTAAATTCCATCTGTGCTAATTTCAGCTTTTCTTCTGCTCTTGCACGGCATTTGACAGCTGCTCGACAGAAAGTACACCATTCACCTGGAAGGTAGTCACCTTCGCCTTCATAAGCTTTTTTCGCCTTTGGTTTCAGTTCATTTTCTGCCCAGTCCTTTAATTCCTTTACCGAGATTGTCCATGTGCTGACATTTTCCCTGCGGGGTTGGAAGATGGTCATGGAAACCTCCTCGATATCGTACAAGCTATCGTAAATTTCTAAAGCACCAAGGGCATACAATTTCATCTGCGGGTTTTCCACTGCATCTACTAACACACCCATGCCGTACTTAAAATCGATAATATGAAGCTTTTTATCGCCAATAATGATGCAGTCACCAGTTCCGAACCCCTGGGGTACATAGCAGGAAAAATCAAGACGTTGTTCAATAAGTATTAACGGGTCGGTACAGCTTTGTTTCGCCAGTTCAAACTGCTCCATTACAAATTCAACATAGGCATCGCTGTGTTCTTCCATCTCATCGGTGTTATAAGATGAAACAGGACGCTTACTTCTCATGTGAAGTGCTTTTTTAAGTTTATGTTCACAGAGAGCATGGGCGGCGGTGCCTTCAGCGGCTGCATTGGATTCGCTATTTTCAAACTCCAGTTCCAATCTTGCAGATGGTAGGCAATTAAGCCACCTATTGGACCCCGATGCGGAAAGTACTGCGTGATCACTCATTCCCTAGTACCTCCGCATCTTTCAACATGTCTGCATAATGTTTTGGGTCAACTTCGCTTAATTTAGAGCCACCATATTTCTGGATGATTTCTCTGACTTGGGCAGTAAGACCAGCTTGACTCTTCTCAGCGAGTTTTGCTCTGACTTCCTCTAGAGCGATTTCCTTTTTCTTTGGCTCAGGCTCTTTTACAGTTGTAGTCGGTTCTTTTGTTTCGACAGGTTCATTGCCCTCCATTGCATCAGCAACCGCTTGTATGCTATCAGCCAAAGAGCGCATATCAGAAACCACATCAAGAAGTAGTTTGATTTTGCTCATGGTTTGATCCTCCCTCCTTAATCTCACTGATGGCGAGTTCCTGTACGGTGTCACCCGGAACCAGGATAGTCAGTTTCTGCTTATCACCAAGCAAGAAACGAAGGAAACGCTCCCTTATGGTGACATTACGACAGGAAACAATCCCGCCAGTCTGTGGAGTTTTTGAAACACTGATTTTCAAGTTGTGTTTCATGTTCTTCACCTCTTTCCGAGAGCGTTTATGTGTTGCCCTCTATCTATTAGCCGTGGCAAGAGGGGAAAGTTGAGGATTCTGGAAAAACTTTTTTTAAATTCTTCTTAGCGGTAGCCAAGCGATGTGAAATAGCACTTTTACTTACACCCACACTTTTTGCATAGTCGGTCATTGACGTGCCATCAAGATATACAGCAATAAAAGGTTCTGAATGTTTCGGTTTAAGAATGGAGCGAATAATCTCACAATAACATTCATAATCTTCCTTTTTACCCCATGCTACTTCACTGGTATTATCGGGGAGATAGTCCATATGATCCGTTGCATCCTCAGATTCGTCGTCCTTACGGAATGGTTTTTTTGGCATCCCTCTGTGTCTATCAAATTTATGCCAGTTATTGTACTCGGGTTTGTTAAAACGCTCGTCCATAATCTCCTGTGGTGAACGGCGAGTCACGGTTTTCTTATCTTCGGCACAGGATAGCCTGTCCTCGTAATCTGCATCAATCATTAAAGTGAAGTCCTCGTCTGGTACCTCTAGGTAGATAGATTTGTTTTCGTGTTGAATTCTAATTTTCATTTTGCATCCTTTCCGCCGGACTGCATTGGCGGCAAAGGATACAAAAATAGGTCTGTGCCACGAAGTACACAGACCCTTTGTCCTGAAAATGAGCGCAACAAGGTAAGGTACTTCTATTGCAACGCATAACAATCCTAAACGGACTGAAACGTTGCAATATGTATCCTTTGCCCTTATTGCAAATCAGGCATTTGATATTTTTTTGTAGACGAGGAATGGTCTAATTCTTGCTAACTACGAAGGACCTTTCCTTCATCTATCATTATTGTAGGTGAGAATTGGACAGCCTTGGCGGACACCTCATGCCCGTTAATTTCAGGCTCAAAATGACGCTTTTCCCAACAAAAACACCTAAAAACAACAATAAAAAAAGCCATACACAAACCCTTAAAAGGATTCATGTATGGCTTACTTAGTTAATAACTAAAAAGCGGACATCCTGTGTCCGCTTTTTCAAAAATATTATTGAATTTTATAATGGCTCTGCGCCATGTTCCTGTAAAAACGTTCTAATCTCATCCATCGATTTTGCATATAGGTGAGTCAATGCAAAGTTATACCAAATATGACTATTGTTATTGAAGTTCAATGAAAATGGTGAGTTGCGAATTATATGACTGCTAATATTTGGCGGTAGATGAAGTCCAAGGCAAATCAATACTATGGAATTAATAGATCCCGGTTCCTCACCATTAACGATTCGTCTTATGGTACGCTCGTTGACCAATATTTTCTCTGCTAATTCTTTATAAGTTACTTTTTTCCACTCACGTACTATTTTGAGAGAGCTGGTATAGCTATTTGGCAATTCATTATAGATTCGCATTTCTTCCGCTATTGTTTCGGCTAGTAATTGGGCCTTCTTTTCTGGAGCCGCATACTCAAAACCATTACAATACTTTATATCAAAATCTATATTTGATGTCTTATCACGGTTGAGGAAGCATTCAGTATAGTATCTTTCCCTACACCCGGATTTGACTGATAACTCGAAAACCAAGCAGCACTCTTCCATATGGGTTCGTGCGTAGTCTGTAAGTACCGTTTGTCCGAATATATCCTGTGTTAAATATTTTGGATGGTTTAGCACGAAGTGAGAATCTACATATATATAACTTCCGTCCCTAACTAAAGCGGCCATTTCCGGATTAGTAATGCTTTGGATGGCAGCATCCTCTGCGCCTATAGAAAAGGTCTGATTTCTTTCAAGCGCACCCTTCTTAAATCTATGCGGCTTGACGTAGCGACCATCTATATAAGTAAAAGTTCCGACTGCTTCCTCATATCCAGCATCAATCATTCGGATTTTAGCTGCTGTCCGAGATACGCTGAAGAACGTTGCTAAGGCATCAATAACTGGCTCCATTACATCTATAAGTTCAGATGTTCCCAGTTCAGAACGGAATTGCTTAATAAATTTGAATGCTTGGGTTTTAAACATAGCCAGTGGCATTTGTATCTTTGGGGCGAGGGCATTCGCTTGCCACTCCATCCAGTCAGTTGCATCTCTGGTATTGTCTTTTATACCTCCGACTACCTGACACTTGATTCGTGTGGCACTACTATTATATAACCGCTCCAATTCAAATGCTTTTCTATGTTGGTCCCAATGAACACACTCATGCACAATAGTATTATTGACTGATCCCAGATTACGAAGGAAGTAAGCTTTAGGGTCCACGATTATTGTACGGCCACTCACACGGGTCTGTACCATTTCATCGCTATCTTCATCATAAAACTCTGCATCACAGTCGTGAAAGTATATCTGCCCAAAAACAGTGAAATCCTTTGTAATCTCTCTCATTTCTACTGTAAGACCCATTTTTTCTGCCAACACTTGTGGCTCAACTGCCATTGGGTTTTTTAATGCTTCAGGATAATGTCTTCTAAGGAAGTCTGTGGCAACAGATTCTAGTTGTTCCTTATGAATGATAGGGACAAGGGAGTCTGACATAGGTTTCGGCTGCTTATTTTTGCTAGTATACTCAGTTATACTAGAGATTGAAAAATCATCCAAATTGCAATCTAAATCTCCTGAGCATTCCAGCATAAACCATTGCCGACAATTTTCTGATTCATCATAACGATGATTTGATTCACGGACTTCGAATTCAGCTTCAACAGCAACATCAAATTCTATTTTCATGTCCGGTAAGTCATTAACAGATACGAACTTTACTTCTATATCTGATAACTCAATGCCGCCGATGTTTTGAACTCTGTATAGCCGTAAGTCTAAATCTTCACAATTATCCGTTGCATAGGTTTGTATGGCAGAAAATATCTCATTATAGAATCTATCAGCCACGTAATCTTTAAAAGAACGATTACCAGCCAAGGCACTCCCTCCTCACCCCATATGAAATTAATATCTTTAAGTAATTTTACTATTCAAACATTAGTTCATAGGTAAATTATAGCACATATTATGCCTACCACAATATTTATTTTGCGTTCGTAAATTTTAATTGTTGCTTCACTAATTTTGTGATAAACTTTATTTATTAACTTTAGGCGAGGTACTAAGGCGAGGTGATAATATGTCCATAAGTTATAAAAAACTGTGGAAACTTCTTATTGATAAAGACATGAAAAAAAAGGACTTAAGAGAAGCAGCTGGAATTAGTACAGCTTCAATGGCTAAGCTTGGCAAAAATGAAAATGTTAATACTGACATTTTAATAAAAGTATGTAAAGCACTTAACTGCGATATTTCTGATATTATGGAAATTGAAAAAACTACGGAACCCCCACCAAATACAAAGGAGTGAGCTAATGAAACTGTTATATTCAAACATCCTACCTCTTGGAACATCAGAGGGTCAACAAACAATTATAGATTGTTTTAACGAGCAGATTGCAAAATCAGACCGTGTTGAAATCGCGGTTGGATATATTTCTCGTGCTGCCTTGGAAGAACTCGACAATCTGGTCGAAGAGCATAATATATCAAATATATGTCTTACCATTGGAATGTACTTCATCGAAGGAATGCCAGAAGGATCATATAATACTGCTTTAGAAATCAACAAAAAATGGACAGAGACTGGTATAGGTGAAATTAAGATCGTAAAAGCATTCAAATATCATGGAAAAGTATACTGCTTTTATAAAGATGGGCAACCTTTTTCTTCTATAATTGGTTCCGCAAACTTAGGTGTAATCAAATTAGATGCTAATAACCGTAGGCAGTATGAAATCTCATCGATTACTGATGATGCTACTGAATGTAAAGAAATTGCAGAATTCTTAGAGAAGTTAAAGGCTCAGAACTGCTCTGATAATATCGCTAACATTACAGGAATGCCAATAATCAGGGAAATTAACACATCACTTAGTGGCATTGATACGGTAACACAGATTCCCCAAACTGGTGTACAGCTTTATGAACAGCATAAAACAGATGTTTCTTTTGTACTGCCATTAAAAGTTCCTGCTTACGATGAGCGGCATATGGATGATGGTAAGCATTTCACAAAGTCAAATATAAATGTTAGCTATGCCGCACCACGAAGTAAAAGGAAATCCCGTGATTGGTACGAAACTCAATTGACCGTTAGCAAAGCGATAACTCGTTCAGAAGGTTATCCTGAAAAAAACAAGCCTTTTTTTGTTGTAACCGATGATGGCTATTGGTTTAAAGCTCATACCACAAGCGATGGCAATAAACAATTCAGTGCTGTTGGCGATGAACTCATTCTTGGTCGTTGGATTAAAGGTAGACTTGCAGCTGCAGGTTTAGTAACACCAGTTAATGACACCCAAGCTGATACTGATCGTAAGGGAATGATTACGAAAGAAATGTTACAAGCATACGGTTGCGATAGCCTTGTACTTTCAAAAACGGATCAGAAAGCATTGGACGAAGATGGCACCGAGCTTGATGTGTGGGTTTTATCGTTTGAAACTATTACTAACGAATGAGAGGTGTATCAATGCAGTATTTAAAAACATACCTGCAAAAAATAAAAGAGCGAGGTAACGAAAAATTAGCTGAGTCCATTTCCAAAACAGCTGAAGATATTGGTAATCAACATATTCGCAATTTTTCATTTATAAGTCATGAGATTGGCTTGTTGTTCGGTAATGTGCAATCTGGAAAAACTGGTCAAATGTTTGGCGTTATGTGCAAAGCTGCAGATTTAGGATTTCCCGCATTCATCTTACTCACAACAGACAATGTTGTCTTGCAACAACAAACCTTAGATCGAGTTAGAGACGACTTAGACGGTTTCTGTATTTGTGGCGAAAACGACTCAGGCTTATTTATTGAAAATAGCCTTGTTAAGCCAGCCGTTGTCGTTCTAAAGAAAAATGCAAGAGTACTAAGATTGTGGGCAAATGTATTTAATTCTACAGGCTTTATGAAGGGCAATCCTCTATTCATCGTTGATGATGAGGCGGATGCTGCTTCCTTAAATACTCTAATAAACCGTAATAGTCAGTCATCAATTAATAGATATCTGGATTCTATAAAAAATGGAGCATCAAGTAGCTTATACCTACAGGTTACAGGTACGCCTCAAGCAATCTTATTACAGACCCTTGCATCTGGTTGGCATCCATATTTTACATACTACTTCCATCCAGGGGATGGCTATTTAGGTGGGGACTTTTTCTTTCCAACAAGCGGTAAACCTGAATGCATTGATTTTCTTGAAACAATCAAACGACCTACACGAAGTGTTGTTATACGCCACCTTGCTGTATCTGCTCAGATTTTGGCATCAAAAGGAAAAGTGTCAAATTGCCTTCTACATCCGAGTGTACGACAAAATGTCCACCAGCGTTTTGCTGACGATGTCGCAAAGGAACTAGATTGGTGTATGGAGCATATCAATACCGAATTCATCACAGAATTACAAACCCACTATGATTCTTTAGAACCCAATAAAAGTGAGAAACTTTCTTTTGAAGTTATCTATAAAACTACTAAGGATTTGTTGGAAAACAAAGGTATAAAAATTCTTGTTATGAATGGAAAAACAGATGTTGAGAGTCCAGATTATGCAACAGGCTGTAATTTTATCGTAGGCGGAAACACTCTAGGCCGAGGCGTAACTTTTCCAGGGCTACAGACAATTTATTATACAAGAACCAGCAAAAAGCCCCAGGCTGATACTATGTGGCAACATAGTAGGATGTTTGGTTATGACAGAGACTCTGGCATGATGAAGATATTTATAGATGAACAACTCTATAAATTATTTGCGGACATTAACGCTACTAATAATGCCATTATCGCACAAGTAGAGCAAGGAATTGAAAACATAAAAATTTATTATCCAGTTGGATTGAATCCAACTCGAAGGAATGTTATTGATAACAAACGAGTCAATATCCTTTCAGGTGGGACGAACTATTATCCGTTCTATCCAGATAATAACACCATAGATGATATAACAAAACTATTGGAGCCTTTCTCCGATGATGATCCTTATTACCAGGTAAATTTGAGGTTAATTAAAAAAATATTATCCCACATTATTGCCAGCCCGGATTTCAAGTTAGATGCATTCCTTTCTGTCATTGATACACTTCTTTCAGAACAACCAGCTGGACAGGGGATTTTGATTGTCAGAAGAGGAAGAGATGTTGCACAAGGGACAGGAGCCTTGTTGTCTCCGAACGACTGGAAACTAGGTGGCACTTTCCATGACAAAGTAGTTCTGACCATGTATCAAGTGACTGGTACTAAGGGATGGGGGGGAAAAGCACTCTGGGTGCCGAATATTAAACTTCCTCACGATACCATGTATTATGATGTGTCTGAAGAAACTATAGAAGAAGCATAGGAGGGCAAGAATGGATGTTAACCAACAACATAGCAAAAAGAATTTTATTTGCCCCTCCACTCCAAGGAGCGGACACTTTATTGATATTAAGCGGATATGCTACCCCTAATATGGCATCATGGCTTATTAAGAGTTTTCAAGAGCAAAATATGCACCCTGTAAATATTTCATTACTTATAGGAATGGTTCCTTACGATGGGTTAAGTGTACCTATACATGAGGGCTTTATAGAACTTCATGGCAAAACATACCCAAATGCAGTGGATAGCTTTTCATGTAGTTATGTTTGCGAAAACCCTCCAGTTCACGCAAATTTGTATATATGGCTAAAGGGAGAATCTCCAGTACAGGCCTATACAGGTTCTGCTGATTTTGTACAGAATGCATTTATCCAATCCAGAAAAGAAATAGTAGTATGCTGTGATCCAGAAGAAGCTTATAAGTTTTATGAAGAAGTTGAAGCAAATTCAATCTATTGTAACCATGCTGAGGTCGAAGACCATATCGTTCTCCGTCCAACACATCAAATTCTTGATGCTGAAAACAAGCCTCTAACCACTTTGGCTGGCGAGGGTATTACTTCTACAACTCTATCGCTTCTCACAAATAAGGGTGAAGTTGGAGAAAAGTCTGGATTAAATTGGGGACAACGAAAGGGCAGAAATAAAAACGAAGCTTATATACATCTTCCTGCAAAAATTGCAAGAAGTGATTTCTTCCCGTTAGGTAAACAACATTTTACTGTTATTACAGACGATGGGCATACTCTGCTCCTAAGAGTTGAGCAACAAAACGATAAGGCAATTACAACACCTCTTAGCAATGCTCAGCTCGGAGAATACTTTCGAAACCGTTTAGGTCTTGGAAATGGCGCATTCGTAACAAAACAAGATTTACTAAACTACGGAAGAACAGATGTTACCTTTTACAAAATCGACGATGAGCAGTACTTTATGGATTTCCATGTATAAACAAAGCAGTTACTTTGCTTTTACTACAAAGTAACTGCTTTCTCATTCTTTAATACTTGGTTCTACGCTCTCATATTCAATTCCAGCAAAACTCTTCAAAATTGCCTCAAAAATGATTTTTGCGCCCTGACAAGGTACCGCCATTCCTATTTGTTTACGTACACTCTCTTTACTTCCTATAAATCTATAAGTATCAGGGAAAGTTTGTAATCTAGCCCGCTCTCTGTTAGTCAATGCTCGTGGTTCTTCCCAATGATAAATGTGTGTTCCTCCGCCACCGCTTCCTGTAACCGTGTAGGAAGGCTTTGTTGGATCGAGCCTCTTATATATTTGACTTATTTTTGCCCCTCTAATATTAAGTTGTAAATCTTCTGGAAGGTCTGCTGTAAATGCATTCTGTCCAGGTAGAATATGCTGCAACCTTCTAACAACAGTTTCAGATTGTCTTGTCAATTCATTATTATATGCATCCTCTGGAATAGGGGGATTTTCTATTGCATTTTTGCAAGTATTATCGATTCCGACATAAGGCGCTGTTGATGGGACTTTAAATTCAACATCGATGTCATCCCGTATGCCAACGATAATCAAACGGTGCCTTGCTTGAGGGACTCCGTATTCCTCAAACTTGTAGAGATGAGGTTTAATTGTATAGCCAGCTTCCCTTAGTTCCTTGAGGATCATAGTGAAGGCTTTCCCATCATTTGCATTTCTAAGTCCTCCAACATTTTCCGCTAAAAACCACTTGGGTTTAAACAGTTTTAGAGCTTTGACACCATACGAATACAAGGGACCGAATACCCCGTCCATACCTTTTTGCTCACCAACAACACTATAGTCATTGCATGGGAAACCAAATGCCAACGCATCAATCGGGGCTAGTTTTGACATATCAAATTTACGAATATCCTCATGGTAAACAGTATGAGGAGCATCGGGACATATGTTTAATCTATATGTTTCACAGGTATCCGCATCATAATCATTTGCCCACTGGTGTACAATCGAAAAGTTTGGGTCTTCAATAGTAGCATTCATGGCGCCCCACGCAATCCCTCCTGGACCGCAAAATAATTCTCCAAGCCTAAAAATCATATCTAATCAACCTTCCTTTTTTTGTTAAGAAAATCGATTTGCGATTGAATGTGTTGCATTTCCTCTTCATCAAGAGAAGAAACACCTTGAAACACAAATTGATATTCTACAATATCCTCTTTAGTCAGGTAACCAGCCAACTCATAAAGAGGTATAATTTGAATGTTATATAAATGTGCAAGTCTTTTTAAATCATCAGGAGTACAATCTATCTGTCCTCTCTCAATTTTGCTAAGTCTTGAATCTGTTATACCGGTTTTTTCATATACCTCTTTTAGGCTTAAACCACTTTTGTTGCGACTTTCTTTCAATCGATTGCCTAATTCAGACATACTACCACCTCTATGAAAGAATAACATACTCGCTGCAATAAGTCAAGCAACTTTATAGTTTACGCTGCATAAGCGCAGCACCATATTAATAAATGTAAAGCCTTTTCTAAAAACTATATAAATCAATTCAGATATTTTAATCTATCTGTTATCTATCCTATCTCCACAACCCTATGAAGTCATCTAATCTGTCTCCACAACCCTACACACATTTTTACGGTCGACATGTTTCCCAAATAAACAAAAACAAGGATTTTCAAGATTGAAAGGCACTGCCAGACATCAGGCAGAAAACCTTCCAACCTTGGAAATCCTTTATTTATCAGCGTTTGAGTAGCCCCTATTTCTCCACCCTTGACATCAAGACAACACACTCAACGTGCGTCGAATGTGGGAACATATCTACTGGCTGGATTTCCTGTGTGTGATAGCCGCCATCCTCTAAAATGCGAAGATCGCGTGCTAGTGTGGCTGGGTTACAGGATACGTAGACCACTCGTTTTGGTCGTTGCTCTAGAATAGTAGTTAGCAATGCTTCATCGCAGCCTTTGCGCGGTGGATCAACTACTAGTACGTCTGCTTCCTTGCCTTCTTTATACCATCTTGGGATAACTTCCTCTGCTGGGCCTGCTTCAAAATAAGTATTTGTAAAGCCATTAAGCAGTGCGTTGCGTTTGGCATCTTCAATCGCTTGTGGGACAATTTCCACGCCCATGACGGTCTTTGCTTTTTGAGCAAGGAATAAAGAAATCGTACCAATTCCACAATACGCATCAATGACACGTTCATCTCCCTGCAAGTCAGCATAATCTAGTGCTTGCTTGTAGAGGACCTCTGTTTGCTCTGGGTTGACTTGATAGAAGGAACGAGCAGAGATTTCAAAACGTACGTCACCAATTGTATCAATAATAACGTCTTTACCCCAAAGGTTGATTGTATCATCACCAAAAATAACATTGGTTTTCTCACTATTCACATTTTGCATAATTGATGTAACGTTTGGTACTAGCTTTTGGATGACTGCAATAGCTGCCTCTTTTTGTGGGAATTTTTGCTTTTTCGTTACAAGGACAACCATGACTTCGCCTGTTGCTCGTGCTTTACGGATAACGACATGACGCAACATGCCTTCATGTGTATGCTCATTGTAAGAGCGAATGCCTAACGTTGCTAATTCCTTTTTCAAGCCTGCAAGAATTGCATCTGCTTCTCCTGTTTGAATTAAACAGCGATCCATATCCACAATGCTATGCGTTTTTGTTTTATAAAATCCTGCAATCGCTTGTCCTGCTTCATTTTCAGAGAAAGGAATTTGGGCTTTATTACGGTAGTGCCAAGGTTCTTTCATACCTTTTACTGGGTGAACAGGTGCATGAATTTTACCAATGCGTTGCATCACATTGCGCACCATATTTTCTTTCCATTTTAGCTGTCCCTCATAGGATAAATGCTGTAATTGGCAGCCGCCACACTGCTTGAAGTAATCACATGGAGCTTCAACACGGTCTGGAGATGGCTTGATAATATCTATTACCTTTGCAAAGCCATAGTTTTTTAATGTTTTTAACACATGGATTTCGGCCGTTTCGTTTGGCAGTGCGCCTTGTATGAATAGTGGATAACCTTCAACCTTTGCGACACCATTGCCATCATGCGTTAGATCTTCTATATAAACTGAAAGTCGTTCATTTTTTTTCACGGGTGCTGACATTCGTACATCCTCCATTTCAATCTCCTTATTGTAGCATGTGTTGGCGAATGAAAAAAGAACAAGACTTGGCTGTTGCGTGTCTCTGCTAATTAACTTGAAAAAAGAGTCGCTATTCGCGACTCTTTTCCTGCTCTTTTGTAATATGATAATCCCTTGGTGCCCACCAAAATGCACACAAGATCCCAAGAATGACGACAATAAAAGGTGCATAAAAAATTAAAAAACTTTGCATATGTGCTTTCCTCCTATGCGTGATTGTCTTCTTTTCCTGTCACATATTTTTTATTGAATAAGAATAGTTTCATCAATAAATAAAGTGAAGGAAGAAGAAGACACAGTCCTAAAATAAATGCGATAACTAAAGCGATCGCCATTTGCGTGCTTGTAAAGCTATCGTAAATGGTTAAATACGGATACAGTAGGTATGGATATTGAGCTATTCCATAAGCAAAGAAGGCTACGGCAAATTGAGCAATCAGAAGCCCAACTGCAAGTCCGTACTTTTTACGCATGGCAATGAGTACGACTGTGACAATAAATAAGACAGCTGAAATCGCAAACATCCACCATAAATTCACCATATGACTGTAGCTCTCAGGGTTGATGGATTTCATTTCATACATAATGCCAAGCGCACTAATCATTAGCGGTGCTGCCCACACAAGAGCATATTTTCTCATCAGTTTCGTTGCTTCGCTATCATTTGCTTTATGTGCGTACCATGTTAAAAATACGGCTGAAATATACAATACAGCAGCGATACTTAGTACCACAATGCTCCAAGCAAATGGACTTGTATATAAAGTCCAGTAGTTCAGCACAGGCTGCCCATCAATTACATCAACATAGCCTCCACCAGCAATGGCAAAGACAACGGATAAAGAAGCGGGAATTAATAAACCTGCTACACCATATGTCAGTGTATATCCGATATGGCCTCGTGTACCATACGATTCAAAGGCATAGTAGGAGCCTCGAATTGCCAACAGTACAAGCGAAATACTAACG
Organism: Lysinibacillus sp. G01H; assembly: GCF_028872195.1. Classification (NCBI taxonomy): domain Bacteria; kingdom Bacillati; phylum Bacillota; class Bacilli; order Caryophanales; family Bacillaceae; genus Lysinibacillus; species Lysinibacillus sp. G01H. The sequence continues at coordinate 4,042,989 of NZ_CP118397.1, forward strand.
GGCACAAGTAAAATCGTTCCGTAATAAAAAGCGGTTTGCGGGAAAAATCCTACGATTCCTACAAAGAAGAATACTAAAAAGACATTGGTAACTTCCCAAACAGGCGATAAATAACGTTTAATAATATTTGTTAAAATATGATTCTTTCCAATAAGTAGGCTATATGCATTAAAGAAGCCAGCACCAAAATCGATTGATGCGACTATGACATAGCCAAATAGGAATATCCATAATACTGAAATACCTAAAATCTCTAACGTCATAGGATGTCACCGCCTTTTTCAGAGTGGCGATCTTCAATCTCGCGTTCGATTGGGTTATTTTTAAACATTCTTACCAATACGACAATACTTCCCACTGCTAATACTGCATAGACTCCTGCGAATAAAAGCAACATTAAATCCACATGGTCGCTCGTCGTAGCTCCTTCAGGTGTACGCATTAGTCCATAAAGTATCCATGGTTGACGTCCAACTTCGGCAAGCCACCAACCTGCTTCAATCGCGATAATTGATAGTGGTCCTCCCGCTACGATAATCCATCTATACCATCGTGAATGAATAAACTGCCAGCCCCGTGCTTTCCCTACAACATAAAGTAATGAAACTAGCACCATAAACATACCAATGGAAACCATGATATCAAAGAGATAGTGAATATAGAGTGGCGGTAGATCCTCTTCCTCAAATTGATCTAAGCCGATTACCTCTGCATTAGGATTAAAATGTGCAAGAATGCTTAAAGCATACGGAATTTTAAGAGCATATTTAACTTCTTCTCCATCTAAGACACCAAATAATACAAGTGAAGCCTTACCTTCTGTTTCAAAATGCCATTCTGCTGCGGCTAGTTTTTCGGGTTGATATTCGGCTAAGTATTTTCCTGAAAAATCTCCAATCACAGCGGCTGCAATGGAGAAAATCAAGCCAATTTTCATTAATAAAAGTAGTGATTTTTTATGGTATACATGCTTCGAACCTTTTAACATCCTAAATCCTGCAATAGCTGCTAGCACAAATGCCGATGTCATGTACGCTGTCACAAGTACATGTGCAACCTTTGTTGGCATGGCAGGGTTAAACATTGCAAGAAAAGGTTGAATATTAACAAGTTCTCCATCTACGATATCAAATCCTCTTGGTGCGTTCATAAAAGCGTTAACGATTGTGATAAAGACTGCCGACATCGATGCTCCGACAGCAACAGGGATTAACAGAAGCATATGCTTTTTCTGACTATCAAAGCGATCCCAAGTATATAAATAGATGCCCAAGAATATCGCCTCAAAGAAAAATGCAAACGTTTCCATAAAAAGTGGTAACGCAATTGTTTGACCAGCGAGTTGCATAAAATTAGGCCACAATAATGATAGTTGTAAGCCGATTGCGGTTCCAGTTACCACACCGACTGCTACAGTAATGACAAAACCACGGGCCCAACGTCTTGCCATTAAGATATAATGTTCATCATTCTTTTTATACCCAGTCCATTGAGCAATCATAATCATTAACGGGACACCCACACCAATTGTTGCATAAATAATATGGAACGATAATGTTAACTCCGTTAATGCTCGGCTCCAATAGACCGCTGATTCATTAATCATCTCATTGCCCCCTTAACTTCCAAATATTCTTCCAAGAATAGAAAGTAGCATAATGATTGCAACACCAAAGCTTAGCCATATAAGCTTCTTTTCTTGTGACTTATACAAAGGCAACACTTCCTTTCCCTTATCCATACCCCCATTTTCCACTATTCCAACGAAAAAAACCTTAATAACGGACCGAAATTTCAGTCTATTATTAAGGTTTCAAATTTTGTTCAAGTAATATACGCACATTTGCCAAACATTTTTCTAATTTCATTCACAATCTTACTTTTAGAGCTTAGTTTATGGGATTTAACCAGTTTTATTCTAGTGATGGAATTTTAAGTTAAGAGGATTTGGAGTGGTATACTTACCTTTTAGAGCGCTTTTTACTTCCTTTGGAGCGGCTTCCTCATCTTTTTGATCACTTTTCACTTCATTTGGAGCGGCTTTCTCACCTTTATGAGCACTTCAATCGCCTTCTCTAGAGGAGTCCTCACCTTTTGAAGTGTTCTAACTAGACATCTTTTCGAGTGAAGTCACCTAACTTCAAGCAACCAATCATATAGAAATACAAAATAAAGCTCATCCTCAATAAAATCGGATGAGCTTTTCGGGTTCATTAAATATGGTCTTCCTCTCGAATATCTGCGAGTGGAACAAAGATTTCGATGTGACGCTTTAGGTTTTCAAATGTAGCGGGAGCGTCTCCGCCATATTCGCCATCGAGGTTAAGGTGGACCTCATTTTCTGTAGTAACTTTGACAACGCTAGCTTTTTTGTAGATGACACGATCATCATTTAAATGTTCGCCTCTTAATGCCATAGCAGCTAGTTGAATAAATTCAGGAAGACTTACCTTCTTTAGCACTATTAAAGTAAAGTAACCATCATTAATGCTTGCATCAGGAGCTAGTTTTTCAAAGCCGCCTACTGAATTCGTTAACCCACATAGGAACATCATAGCGTCGCCATCAAATACTTCGCCATCATATTCAATGCGCATATGTGAGGCTTTGATGGATGGAATCATCTCAACTGCCTTTACATAATAGGCTAACTGACCAAGCATTGTTTTCATTTTGCTTGGTACTTCGTAAGTTAGCTCTGTAATACGTCCGCCAGCAGCAATATTGATGAAATAGCGTTCCCCATTTAAGAGACCAACATCCACTGGTAATGTGTCGCCTTGAATAATAATGTCTACTGCCTCTTCAATATTTCGAGGGATATGCACGGCACGGGCAAAATCATTTGTAGTGCCCATTGGAATTAGACCAACTTTCGGACGGTTTTCAAATGGACTTACACCTGAAACAACTTCATTTAATGTGCCATCTCCACCAACTGCGATGATGATATCAAAACCGCGTTCTACCGCATTTTTTGCTGCAAGCGTTGCATCACCTTCACATGTTGTTGCGTGACAGGATGTCTCATAGCCTGCTACCTCTAGTTTTTCCAACACCTCTGGTAGATGTTTCTTAAACACTTCGCGTCCAGATGTAGGATTATAAATGATTCTTGCTCGTTTCATAACATACCTTCCTGCTTCATAAGATTCTACTTCATTCAACGATTTATAGGTTGAAATGTTGCAATACTCTTGTTATTTTTGTAATGCTTCTGTTACTTGCTTCTTAAAGTCCTCATAAACATATGTCCAATATGTTTGATTGGAGATATTTTCCTCACGAATTTCTGCATAAAGAGTCTTTTGTGCCTCTTCAAAGGTTGGATCTTCTTTATCTGGTAAGCTTGCTCGTTTCGTTACGACGAACTCTTGTAATTCTGGTGCACGTGGTCCCCATTTTCCAATCACATCTCCTGCATCATCTAACAATAGATAAATCGGAATTGCACGGCCACCGTTTGTTAAATAACGATCAATTAGCTCTGTATCAGCATCACGGAAAACGGTACGCATATCTAATCCTGCTGCTTCAGCAATACGACGAATAATTGGATTATTTAACATTGCGTCTCCGCACCAATCCTCTGTAATTGTTAAAATTTTAGGTTGTTTTTCTTTTAATAACCCGATAAAACCATCGTTTGTTGGTACTTCAAAGCCATCATAAATACGAAAGCTTTCTTCTTTTAACGTCGTCATGTTCTCCATATATTGTTGTATTGATATAGCTTCATTAAAATACTGTTGTTCTGTTTTCATTGGCTCGTCCCCCTTATTATTGTCTATTCTATATTTTGCTATGAATACTCTTTTTAAACAACTATTAAGTTTCGTAAAATGCAAATTTGTTACATTTTTGAAAATTAATAGCCGAGGGAGCAATGAAGCTCTCTCGGCTATTATGTTACAACGAGTATTATCGTTTGGCAATTTCTTGTTGTAATAATTTATTAACCATTGGTGGGTTAGCTTGACCTTTTGTTGCCTTCATAATTTGACCAACTAAGAAGCCAATCGCACGGTCTTTACCATTTTTGAAGTCCTCGATAGATTGAGCATTGTTATCTAAAACTTCTGTTACGATTGCTAGTAATGCACCTTCATCAGAAATTTGCACTAAGCCTTTTGCTTTCACAATATCCTGCGCAGAGCCGCCATTTTCTACTAATTCAGCAAATACCTTTTTACCGATCTTAGAAGAAATTGTACCGTCCGTGATTAATTTCACCATTTCAGCAAGGTTTTCTGGTGTTAATGCAGTATCTTTTAGATCTTTTTGCTCTGCGTTTAAATAAGCAGAAACATCACCCATTAACCAGTTAGCAGAAAGCTTAGCATCTGCCCCCTTTGCTACCATTGCCTCAAAGAAGTCTGAGATCTCTTTAGAGATAACAAGAACTCCAGCATCATAAGGTGTTAAGCCTAGTTCTTCAACATAGCGTTTTTTACGAGCATCTGGAAGCTCTGGAATTTCAGATTTCACACGCTCTAACCATGCATCATCAATTGAAAGACGAACTAAGTCTGGCTCTGGGAAGTAACGGTAGTCATCTGTTCCCTCTTTAACACGCATTAAAATTGTTTTACCTGTTTTTTCATCAAAACGACGTGTTTCTTGCTCAATCACGCCACCGGATAATAATACATCTGCTTGACGTAATTCTTCATGCTCTAAACCACGACGAACATAGTTGAAGGAGTTCAGGTTTTTAAGCTCTGTTTTTGTACCAAATTCTTCTTGACCATAAGGGCGAAGAGAAATATTGGCATCACAACGTAGTGAGCCTTCTTCCATCTTACAATCAGATACGTCAGTATATTGAATAATCGATTTTAATTTTTCAAGATATGCATATGCTTCGTTTGGTGTACGAATATCTGGCTCAGAAACGATTTCAACAAGCGGTGTTCCTTGACGGTTAAAGTCAACTAGTGAATGGTCACCAGCATGTGAAAGTTTACCAGCGTCTTCTTCCATATGAAGACGCGTGATACCGATACGTTTTGTATAGCCGTCTACTTCAATATCGATCCAGCCGTTTTTACCGATTGGTTTATCGAATTGTGAAATTTGATAAGCTTTCGGATTATCTGGATAGAAGTAGTTTTTACGGTCAAACTTTGTTTCTTGCTCGATTTCCATATTGAGTGCCAGTGCTGCACGCATAGCGAAATCTACTACATTTTTGTTCAGGACTGGTAGGACCCCAGGATAGCCTAAATCGATTACTGTTGTATTTGTATTTGGTTCAGCACCAAAGTGAGCTGGTGCTGGTGAGAAGATTTTTGAGTTTGTCTTCAACTCAACGTGTACTTCTAAACCAATGACTGTTTCAAAGTTCATGTTATTTTCCCTCCCACATTTGAGGAACTTCTTTATGGAACTCAGTAGCTTGTTCAAAAGCATGAGCCACACGGTAAATAGTTGCTTCATCGAAATATTTACCAATTATTTGTAAACCTAGTGGTAGACCGTTTTCAAAGCCACAAGGAATTGAAATTGCTGGTACACCTGCTAAGTTCATCGGGATTGTTAAAATATCGTTTGCATACATTGTCATTGGATCATCAACATTTTCACCAATCTTGAATGCTGGTGTTGGAGCTGTTGGTCCAATGATAACATCAAAGTCTTCAAATACTTTATCATAGTCTGCTTTGATCAGTGTACGTGCTTGTTGTGCTTTTTTGTAGTACGCATCATACGTACCTGCACTTAGTGAGTAAGTACCTAACATGATACGTCGTTTTACTTCATCACCAAAGCCTTGAGCACGTGTTTCTTTATAAAGGTCCATTAAATTTGTCACGTTTTCTGCACGGAAACCATAGCGGATACCATCGAAACGAGATAGGTTAGAAGACGCTTCAGAAGAAGAAAGGATATAGTACGCAGCTAGTGCATATTTTGAGTGAGGAAGTGATACCTCTTCTACAGTAGCGCCTAAGCCTTTTAATACCTCTAATGCTGCAAGCACTGATTGACGAGCTGCTTCACCAACGCCTTCACCAAGGAATTCTTTTGGCACAGCAATACGTAAGCCCTTAACATCACCAGTAAGAGCTGCAGCGTAATTTGGCACCTCAACATTCGCAGAAGTCGAATCATTTGGATCTAATCCAGCGATAGCTTCTAGTAATAGCGCATTATCTTCAACATTGCGTGTAATTGGTCCAATTTGATCTAGAGAAGATGCGAATGCAACGAGACCAAAACGAGATACACGACCATATGTAGGTTTCATCCCTACAACACCACAGTAAGCTGCAGGTTGACGGATTGAACCACCTGTATCTGATCCAAGAGAGAATGGTACTTCACCAGCTGCTACAGCTGCTGCAGATGCACCTGAAGAACCTCCTGGTACGTGGTTTAAGTTCCATGGATTTTTTGTTGTTTTATAGTATGAGTTTTCGTTTGAAGAACCCATTGCAAATTCATCCATGTTTAATTTACCAACTGTAATCATGCCAGCTTCACGTAGCTTGTTGACAACAGTTGCATCATAGATTGGCATAAAGCCTTCTAGAATTTTAGAGGCACATGTTGTTTCTAAGCCTTCTGTTACGATGTTGTCTTTCACACCGATCGGTAGACCGAATAATGGTCCACGCTTTTCAAATGGTACTTTATCCATTTCAGCAGCTTGAGCAGTTGCTTTTTCTTCGTTTGAAGCAAGGAATGCTTGTACATCGCCATCAAGCTTTGCAATACGCTCGTATGCTTCTTTCGTTAAGTCAGCGATTGATAAGTTACCCGCTTTAATTTCTGCTTGTAACTCCTTAGCTGAACGTTCAAATAGCGTCATGAGGAATCCTCCTATGTTTTAGTATTACATGATAGCTGGTACTTTTACTTGACCATCTTCTTGTTCTTTTACGTTTAACATCATTACTTCTCGGTCTAAACCTTTTACTGCTACATCTTCACGCATTACGTTCACTAATGGTAAAACGTGCGTTGTTGGTTCAACATTTGTTGTATCCAGTTCATTTAACTGCTCCGCAAAGTCTGTAATTTTGCCAAGCTGTTCAGCAAATTTCTCTGCTTCTTCTTCTGTAATTGCAAGACGTGCTAAATTTGCCACGTGCTTTACTTCTTCTTTTGTTAATTTAGCCATTTTTCACACCTCCGAATACTTGTTCAATTCATTGTTTTTATTGATAACAATAGGGTTGAATAAAGTTAACCATGCCAATAATCATAACATTTTTCATTTTAAAAATCACAACTTTCACTAAAAATATAGAAACTTTCACTACTATAACAAAGTGTTGTCTCTATCATCCTGTTGTGTTCCTCTATTTCAATCCATTACCATAAAAAATATAGTCAGCACAAAGGCTGACTATATTAATCATAGATATGCACGTAAGGGTCCTTGTCATTGGCCTTTTTGATGATTAATGCCTCAGGACCATTCACTGAAGTAACACTCACTTCCACATGAATATTATCAAATTGATTGATTAAAATCCCTGTTAAATATTGCGTAAATCCTATTATCTCTGCTTTGCCGAAAAATTGGATTGGGATTTCAATCGAAAGATTTTGTATTTGTTTATTACGATAGAAACCAGTACCGATCACACTTGTATAGTTAGAAAAATATTTATCAACATCTTGTTTGAAGTTCTTGAAGTTATTGTTGACATCTCGGTATACATCTTGTGAATCATCTGTTGGGAACAAGACGTAATTTTCATCTATACCTTCCCAATCAGCGATGCTGTTCTGCCCAGCTTTTGCTACACCATAGCTAAAGTATGTCCCTGGAATAATTTGATTACGGGCTTGCTGCTTAAACAAACCGACCACAATCGGTACATCCTTTAACTCTTCACGTGAACGTAAACGAGAAACGATTTCAGCAGCCATTTTTTTGCCTTGCTCAATAAGAGTAGACTCTGAAATTGGTTCCTCGTAATATTCCCCATACTGTTCTTTTTGATAATAATAGATAGAATTTAAGGCAAGACCGATTGAAATCCCACCTAGTTTCACTTTATTATCCTTCGTTTTTGTTAAGTAGTTTTGCTCTACAATATGGGATAAATAAACTGGAGCCTTTGTTGCTCGCTCCTCAGGTGTCATTGTGTCTGTTGTCGGTGGATTTAATCCATCCTCTGTTTGTGAACTACGAGCAAGCCAAGAGCTTACTGTACTTTCAGCTAAATATTGACCTTCTTGGAAGTAGTAGTTTTCTGTGTCGAACTCATTTTGAGATAAACGCATTAAACCTGATTCAACTTCCTTCATATCATATTTCGTATAAATGTTAGAAACCACTAGACCTCTACTTGCACTCTCTTTATAAGGGATAAGCGTCTTATAATAAGATTCATCAATTTGTATGCTTGGAATAATTGTTGTTTCAGCTTTTTCTTTCTGTTGCGTTTCCTGTGTAAGCTCTGTCTCCTTCTTGTCAGAAGGCACACAGCCGACTAGCATTGCAGCAGCTACGATTGCTGGAATGAGTCGAAAAGACTTCATTATTTAGTGCTCCTTTACTAATAGTCAATTTTAGGTCGACGAAACTACTCGACGCCTTGATGTAACGATTGTGCACCAGATATCGCTTCCTATTCATAAAAAGGGAGGATATCATGCACTTATTAGATGAGGTTAAGTTGTTCAATTAAGTTATCTTCAGTCCAAACTTCGATACCCAATTGCTCAGCCTTTGTTAGTTTAGAGCCTGCATCCGCACCTGCGATCACTAGATCTGTTTTTTTGCTGACACTACCCGTGACTGTACCACCTAACTCTTCTATTTTCGCTTTTGCTTCGTTGCGTGTCAATTGCTCAAGTTTACCAGTTAAGACAATTGTTTTACCTGCAAAAGGACTATCACCTATCGCCACTTCTACTTTTTTACCTTTGTATGTCATATTCACGCCTGCATCAGCAAGACGCTCAATGACTGCTCGTGCATCTTCATTTGAGAAATACTCCACTAACGATGAAGCCATTTTATCTCCAATTTCATAAATTGCCACAAGCTGCTCCTCTGTTGCAGCCATCACGGCTTCCATTGAACCAAATTCCTCTGATACGATTTTGGCTGCTTTTTCACCAACATGACGAATTCCTAGTCCAATTAACAAACGCTCCATCGAATTTTCCTTCGATGCTTGAATAGCATTTACTAAATTAGTTGCTGATTTTTCGCCCATACGTTCCAATTCCACAAGTTGCTCCACCGTTAAATGATACAGGTCAGAAACATCATGTATTAAATCTGCACGCAATAATTGCTCCACTACTTTATCCCCAAGACCGTCAATATTCATCGCGTTTCGAGAAACAAAATATTTTATGCTTTCTGCGATTTGCGCAAAGCAGGCAGGATTTACACAGCGCAAGGCAACTTCGCCTTCAATACGAATCAATTCACTATCACAAACAGGGCAATTTTTTGGCATGACAAAAGGGACTGAATCCTCAGGACGTTGTTCTATAAGCACACCTACAACTTGGGGAATAATGTCACCAGCTTTTCGAATAATAACTGTATCTCCAAGACGAATATCCTTATCTCGAATTAAATCTTCATTGTGTAAAGAAGCACGTTGAACCGTCGTTCCCGCTACTTGTACGGGGGTTAAAATCGCTGTAGGCGTAACAACACCTGTACGACCTACTGTTAAATCAATATCAAGTAACGTTGTAACAACTTCCTCTGCCGGAAATTTGTAGGCAATTGCCCAGCGTGGACTCTTTGCTGTATAACCTAGTTCATCTTGCTGAGCATAACGGTCAACTTTAATAACAATTCCGTCAATCTCGTAAGCTAATTTTGGACGGTTTTCTGTCCAATGTTCTATAAAGGCCATTACCTCTTCAATCGTAGAGCATCGTTGGCGTTCTTTATTTGAAGGGAAGCCTAGGCCTTCTAAATAATCAAGCATTTCTGCATGACCGTCGATACCATATACTTCACCGTCTCCACCAATGGCATAGATAAACGTTGATAATTGGCGACTGGCCGCAATTTTAGGGTCTAATTGACGTAATGAGCCAGCAGCAGCATTACGAGGATTAGCAAACAACTCCTCACCATTGTCAGCACGTTGGGCATTTAAGTTTTCAAAAGATTTTTTCGGCATATATGCCTCACCACGTACTTCAATCGTAATGGGTTCCTTTAAACGAAGGGGAATCGCACGGATTGTCTTTAAATTGGCGGTAATATCTTCTCCTACCACACCATCTCCTCTTGTAGCCCCTTGTACAAACATGCCATTTTCATATTTTAATGAAATAGCCAAACCATCTATTTTCAGCTCACATACATAAGAAAATTGATCTCCGATAGCCTGACGTACTTTACGATCGAATTCTCGTAAATCCGCTTCATTAAAAGCATTTGAAAGACTAAGCATCGGGTAATCATGCGTCACTTTTTTAAAGCCCTCTACCACTGCTCCACCAACACGCTGCGTAGGAGAATCGGGGTAAATAAGGGATGGGTTTGCTTCTTCTAATACAATCAGTTCCTGTAATAGCTGGTCATAGACACTATCTGCTACGACAGGTTTATCTAACACATAATAGGCATAACCATATTCATGCAATAATTTATTTAACTCCGCTATACGCTGTTCTATTTCGTTCATTTACGTTCCTCCGCTTACGCTTTTTCAATAGGTGCAAATTGAGCAAGTAATCGCTTTATACCAATTGGTTGTGGGAATGCGATATCGAGCTCTGTACTATCACCTTCACCTTTTACACTAACAACCATACCTGTTCCCCATTTTTTATGAATCGCCTTATCTCCAGCCTTCCATCCAAATTGATCTCCGCCCGTTGCTTGTAAACGTGCTGTGGCAGGTTGTGTTTGCTGAATAGCACCAAGTGTACGTTTTTGATGGCCACCGGTTGAACGATTGTTAGTAGCAAATGGTACTGTTGATGTTGTCCCTGCCTTAGAAATTGACTCTGTAATATCTTGAGAAATTTCACCTAAAAATCGGGAGGCATTATTAAAGCTTGAACGACCAAAAATCGTACGGCTTTGGGCACAGGTTAAATATAGACGTTCCTCAGCACGGGTCACACCTACGTACATAAGGCGGCGTTCCTCTTCCATTTCATCTTGATCGTCTAGTGAGCGGGAATGTGGGAAGATGTTTTCCTCCATACCGATTATAAAGACAACTGGGAACTCTAAACCTTTAGCTGCATGCATCGTCATTAAAATAATATTGCCTTTGGATGCATCCTCTTTGTCGAGTGCATCAATATCAGCTATAAGGGCTAAATCTGTTAAAAAGGCAATTAAGCTTTTATCATCACTGCGCTCTTCAAAAGCCTTTGTGACAGATAAAAACTCTTCAATATTTTCTAAACGGCTTTCTGCTTCAATTGTTTTTTCGTTTTGTAACATTGCTCGATAACCCGATTTATCAATAACTTGCTCCACAATTTCAGTGACAGACAGATATTCCTGCATTTGTGTAAAGCCTTTAATCATGGCATAAAATTGCTCAGCCGAATTTGCTGCTTTCCCTGATAGTCCCATGAAAACAAGATCATTCATCGCGTCAAAAATCGAACGATCCTGATCTATTGCATAACGTGCCATTTTTTCAAAGGAAGTTGCACCAATACTGCGCTTTGGCTCATTAATAATACGTGCTAGTGATAAATCATCATCATTATTAGCAATAAGTCGTAGATATGCTAGTAAGTCCTTTATCTCTTTTCGATCATAGAACTTTGTTCCGCCTACTATTTGATAGGCCATATTGGACTTAACAAGTACTTCTTCCATTACACGAGATTGAGCGTTTGTACGATATAAAATAGCAAAGTCATCAAAGGAACGATTTTCTTTTTCAATTAACTGTTGAATCGTTTGTACAACAAATTGCGCTTCCTCCTGCTCGTTATAAGCTTTATATAGTGCAATCTTTTCACCTTCTGAATTTTCTGTGCGTAATTCTTTTGGGTAACGTGTTGTATTATTTTGAATGACGTCATTGGCTGCTTGTAGGATGCGTTTAGTTGAACGATAATTTTGCTCTAGCATAATCACCTTTGCAGTAGGATAATCCTTTTCGAAGGATAGGATATTCCCAATATCTGCACCACGCCAACGATAAATAGACTGATCGGAATCACCTACAACACAGATATTTTTAAATTTCTTTGCTAGTAACTGTACAAGTAAATACTGAGATTTATTGGTATCTTGATATTCATCGACATGAATATATTGAAATTTATTTTGATAATATTCAAGCACTTCAGGTACACGTTTAAACAACGTAATCGTCGTCATTATTAAATCATCAAAATCAAGGGATTGGTTGCGGCGTAATCTTTTCTCATAGCCTTTATAGACACGTGCAACTGTTTGTTCATAAGGGTTTTTATCATTCATTTGTCCAGCGTAATCATCCGCTGCTATACACTCGTTTTTTGCCGCACTAATAGCATTTAAAATTGCTCGTGGCTCAAAACGTTTTGGGTCAATATTTTCTTCCTTCATCACATTTTTGATGACTGAAAGCTGATCCGTAGAATCTAAAATAGAGAAATTACGAGAAATGCCTAGTTGATCGATATTACGACGTAAAATCCTTACACACATGGAGTGGAAAGTCGACACCCACATACTATCGCCAGTACCATTGCCAAGAATGCCATCAATACGATCTCGCATTTCTCGTGCTGCTTTATTTGTAAATGTAATCGCTAAAATCTTAGAAGGATATACTTCCTTTTCGATAACTAGGTAAGCAATACGATGTGTTAAAACTCGTGTTTTTCCTGACCCAGCACCTGCCATAATGAGTAATGGTCCTTCAGTTGTTTTAACTGCTCTTTCTTGTTCAGGATTCATGCCTGCTAGTAAATTTTTTGTTAACTGTTCCATTTCGCACCGCCTTACAAACATTTGTTCTAAAATTATAACGTATTTTTAACAGCCTTAACAGTCGCAAGTGCAGCTTTTAAATCTTCATAAATAATATTTCCAACTACTACCGTATCAGCAACGCGTGCCATTTCCTCTGCTTGCTTTGCAGATTTTATGCCACCACCGTAAAAGAGTTTGGTATGCTTCAGTTCGTTTTTCACAGCACTGACTACCTCTAGATTGCCATACATTCCACTGTACTCTAAATAAAAAACAGGTAGTTTAAAGAAATTCTCTGCCATGCGTGCATAAGCTACCACATCATCAATCATTAAATCTGTTTTCGCACCCGTTACATGGGCTACTTTACAATCAGGATTTAAAATACAATATCCTTCCGCTACTAATTCATCCCATACCATAATATCGCCGTATTCTTTAATAGCCTCATGATGTAAATTTTTAATCCATTTTGGATCATCACTATTTAATACCGTTGGGATGAAATAATAGTCGTAACCTGGTGTTACCGCATCGATCGTAGAAATTTCAAGCGCTATCGGCACCTCAAAACGACGCACTCGAACAAGTAAATCTAATACCCCATCCAACGTTACATTATCAGTTCCCCCCACTAAAATAACATCTGTCCCAGACTCGCAAATTTTTTCTAATGCTTCATCGGAAATGTCCTTCGCTGGATCTAGCTTGAACACATGTCTCCATTCCAAATAATCCATCTATGTTTACCACCTATCATTTTCTATCTATTCGTTTACAAGTATAGCTTATGATTCACGACAAAAAAATGAAAAAGACCGAGTAGAACTTCTACTCAGCCTTTTTTCTGACTATTCTTTTGGTGCTTGGAATGGTTTTTCATCAGGATACAAACGACCTAACATTTCATCATATGTATCATTCCCATAATCGAAGCAGCGACGCACGCGCGAAATAGTTGCAGTACTTGCCCCTGTTTCCTTTTTAATGGATTCGTAGGTTTTCTTTAATCGTAATAAATGTGCAACCTCAAAGCGTTGTGCCAACGATTGTATTTCACTAATCGTACATAAATCATCAAAAAACTTATAGCATTCCTCGATGTCCTTCAACTCTAACACTGCTTTAAATAATTGATCTGTTTGATGCCCCCGAATTTTTTCGATTTGCATGCAATTTTCCTCCCTTTAAGGCTGCGTTTTCACCATTGCTTGTAACCCTGGCGAAGCTGGTACGAAATGAACCCACGACTTTCCTGGTACAAGCTTTACAGGATCCCCTGTTTGCTCTACAGCCATTGGTATTCCATTAACATTAGCCCATTTGACTTCCCTCAAATAGCCATTTTGAAATACATACGCATTTCCACCAGACGTTAAATCAATTGCTTGGCGACCAATATCATCGATTGTTTGGTGATCCATTTCGAAAAATAGAACATTTGCCAATGACACTGTTTCGCCTGTTAACATATCTTTTGTGTCCACGCTAGCCGATTGTCGTTCATAGTGATTAGTTTGATGATCATACACATACGCGTTATGGAAATCTTCATTATTTCCGTAATAAATGTCAACTTGACTTGTTTCAATACCTATTTTACCACGTTCATCAGGTTCATAAAAAGCCTGAAGTACTTTTTCACTGTAATTCATTGAAGCGCCTACCATTTCAGCACCTTTTAGAATGTTGTCGGATGTAATATAGGAATTGTGTGGCGCAACGCGGTCGTTAGAACGTTTAAACAGAATACCATCATAAGCCATACCGTTGATATTGTCGACGATACGATGATCAAGCATTGTTTTCGCCTCTGGACTATAGCCATGTGCTACATAAAAGGCATCAAATCCCTTGGCCATATCGATAAAATAAGAGCGTGCACTACGAACCGGCCCAATATTTTCTGGCAGTTCACTTTGGTATACTGCTAAAAAGCGTGTCACATTACCTTCTGCAAGCATTTCATAAATGATATCCGCCGCAGCTAAGCCTGATTGTGGACGTGCCGCTGGATGATTATTAATGGTTACGATAATTGGTCGCTGTATAATTTCTTCTTGTACAGCCTCCCCAGTAAGTGGTGCAACAAAAGCTGGTTGTTGCACAGGCTCCTCCACTACTGCTTCTTCCTCTACAATTGGTTCTTCATCCTCTTTGACTTTTGGTGTATCCTTTGAACATCCCCCGATTACCAAAGCACTAAATGCAAAAGCAATCCATAATTTTTTCGATTTGAACACAAGCATATCTCTCCTTTGAACAATTACACATATTTGTAATTGTTTAAACAACTGAAACACTTTCATGAATTAGCGCATAACAGCAGGTAATAATAACTTATTCTTCATCACATCGAAAATTCCTTGTGGTGTTATACGAATATATGGTAAATGAGTAGATTGTAAAAATAATAATGTATAAATGGCATCTCCTAATTGATAGCCTCTATCTGCTAAAGCTTGTTTTAATGCCTTTTCTTTGTCTGTTAAAGTGAATAAATCTCCATCATACAAAAGTCCACCAATTGTTAATGGAATATCCGCTATAACTTCTCCTTTTTCAACGAGAACAATACCCCCATTCATTGCTTTCATTTCTTCGAATGCTTTCATCATATCGTCTTTATTTTTTCCAATTAACAATATGTCACCCGTGTTGGAATAAGAGGATGCAAAGCCTTGGACATCTGTTGCAAATCCTTTAATCATTGTATTTACATGCCAGTTGCCTTTTCGATTAATGAGCATTAAATAGCACTCATCATGATTTCCCAATTGCCCTTCTTTAGCAATTAAAGAATTATAAGGCTTTGTAATCACATCATTAACTAATTGAATCCCAAACGGCATAGAAAACTGGAAATCCTGTGAATCTAATGAGAAATCTAAATCTAACGTTGGGATGGCAGAATAATCAATTGTCGCCATTCTATGCACCCGATCCCCATCACGTTTCAACCAGACACCCTTTGATAAGACACTTTCTGGAACAGGATTATATTCATCTTGTAAAATATTGAGTGAAGCAAAACGCCCTGTTGCGATAAAACCATGTAAATTAGACATGTTGTAATAACGTGCTACATTATAGGAAGCCATTTGGTAAGCATCAATAGGAGATACCCCTGCATCTAAAGCTACTTGAATGCATTTATCCATCACACCATCCTCATGGAATGAAGGTGTTGAACCGTCTGTTGTCATCATTAAATGATCAAAGATTGGAAGTTCTTTTTCTACTATTCCTTTTAGTAGATGTGGTAAATCTGGTCGAATGGAAGAATGACGTAAAGTTACAGCATAGCCCTGCATAATACGACGCTCTACCTCTTCTACTGTCATTGCCTCATGATCACCATCAGCACCAAGCAGTTTCATGCGTGCCAATGTTCTTTCTGAAGCTCCAGGGAAATGTCCTTCAATTTTTTTTCCCAGTCCCTTAGCCATTTGCATACGATAAAGCATTTGATCGTCACCATGCAACAGCTTAGGCCAGCCTGTCAACTCTCCACCAAGTAAGACATCACCTCGCTCTAACCACTCTAATATAGAAGTGTTAGAGAAAACCTCTTCCTCTTGCTCCAATTCAGTTTGTGAGTCAAAGCGAGTCCACCAATAAAAAGAAAACGGTAGCTTTTTCAAACTCTCTAAAATTGAAAACGCTTTCTTATTTTCTAAATTTAAAACAAAGCTTAAATTATCCGAAATAAAAGTTGTTGTCCCAAGCTGACCACAAAAATCTGCAAATGACTGTGGATGATAAAGCTGGAATGGGTGTACATGTGGCTCAATATAGCCAGGTACGATTGTTTTTCCTGTACAATCCACCACTTCTGTTCCTTCTAATAAAGGAGGCATTCTGTCACCAGCATAGACAATGCGATCTCCCAAAATCCAAATGTTTCCTACTATGAATTGCTTTAACATACTATGCAAATAACGTGCATTCTTCAGCACGATATCTGGTGCCTTTTTCCCATCGATTACTGCTAATTGTTGACGTATTTTTGTTATTTTCCATACTGGATCCATGCTATTCGCTCCTTCCTAAATTACGTAATTTTTCATTGTGTAAATCCAACTTGAAATCACATACTACTACTGCATAATCGCATATTTTCAAAAAAATTATGCTTTATGCAATCATCTTGTTTCAATCGTAACACAGCACTTTCATAAAGCAAAGTGCACCTCGCTTATTTTTTCCACAATGACTAAAGGAGGAAGTATGATGATGCAGCAAGCAAATTTAAGCGAAAAGAATGCATTTTGTCGTTTTGCCATGGGGACGAGTTTGACCGCATTTGGTATCGCTAAAGTTTCTAGAAATCCTAATTGTACAAAAGGTCGATTAATGATTGCATTAGGTGCCATGAAAATGGCCGAAGGACTTTTTAAATATTGTCCAACGAAAGCAGTTTTAAGCTCCAATATGCAGAATGCCATGAACACCTCTATGCAAAGTATGTTCAGCGGGCAAAATTCTATGTCTACTGAACAAATCGATAAGCTCATGAAGGATTTTTCCTCTGCTATAGCTGGTAATTCTTCAGGTTCACAAGCTACTGCTTCAAAACAATCTGACACCAGCACTTCAACTCAAAATTCCTCAAAGAGTAGTGATTCTTCAACGAATAAAGCTCAGAATCCTTCTTAGTCAAAGGAGCCGTCCCAATCTATTATTGAGACGGCTCTTACCTCTTACGTTTTGAAACAACAAGAGGTTTCAAAAGACGATAAAAAATATTTAGTGAAAATAATAATTACTTAAATGTACGCCAGCCAATATCTTTACGGAAGAAAAAGTGATCCCATGTTTCCGTTGCAATACCTTCATAAACCTTTTCCTGTGCTTCTTGTAAAGTAGCTGCTTTTGCACCAACTAACAATACACGTCCACCATTACCAACGAATTGACCGTCTACTAATTTTGTACCTGCATGGAAAACTGCATGTGATGTCGAAAGTGCCTCTAAATTTGGTAATACCTTACCTTTTTCAACGTCTCCTGGGTAACCCTCTGCTGCAATGACTACACCAAGCATTGCTTCTTCTGACCATTGTAAATCAAAAGGCTGTTCATCCATTAACGCCATCATAAATGCACCAAAATCTGAAACCATACGTGGCAATACAACTTGCGTTTCTGGATCACCAAAACGAGCATTAAACTCTATGACCTGAGGGCCTTTCTTCGTTAAAATTAACCCTGCGTATAAAATACCTGTAAAGGAAGCACCATCTGCCTCCATCCCTTTAACAGTTGGTTCTACAATAGTTTGAAAAGCACTATCTACTACCTCTTGTGGAATTTGTGGTACTGGTGAATAAGCACCCATACCTCCTGTATTTGGTCCTTTATCACCGTCATAAGCTCGTTTATGATCTTGTGCAATAACCATCGGATAAATTTGTCCTTTGTGTACAAAAGACATAAAGGAGAATTCTTCACCGTCTAAAAATTCCTCAACGACAACACGTGAAGAGGATTCACCAAAACGTTGGTTTCCAATCATATCCTGTACTGCTTCAATTGCTTCTTCCTCTGTCATTGCCACGACAACGCCCTTACCAGCCGCTAATCCATCAGCCTTAATGACAATAGGCGCCCCTTGTTCTTTAATATAGGCTATTGCTTTTTCTGCTTCAGTAAATGTTTCATGTGCTGCTGTAGGAATATTATATTTATTCATAATTTCCTTCGCATAGGATTTACTGCTTTCTATTTGAGCAGCAACTTTTGTAGGACCGAATATACGTAAACCTCTAGCTGTAAAGAAATCGACAATGCCTTCAGCAAGCGGCTGTTCTGGGCCAACAAATGTTAATGCAATATCATTTTCCTTGGCAAATTGAGCGAGACCTGCGAAATCCATTGTATCAATAGCAACAACTTCTACTTCGCCCCGCATCCCATCATTTCCTGGCGCTACGAACACGTTGTTCACTGATGGAGAAATGCTGAATTGTTTAGCGATTGCATGCTCACGACCACCGCTTCCGATTACTAATACATTCATTTTAGAGAATCCTCCTCTTTGTAAGTAAGACCGAGATGAACCAACATCTCGGTCTGTTTTCATTTCTATATAATTCAACAATTAATGTTTAAAATGACGTACACCTGTGAATACCATCGCAATGCCGTATTCATTTGCTTTATCAATGGAATCTTGATCTTTAATGGAACCACCTGGTTGAATAATTGCTGTAATTCCTGCAGCTGCTGCCGCCTCCACAGTATCGCTCATTGGGAAAAATGCATCTGATGCTAATGCAGCACCTGTCGCTTTTTCTCCAGCTTGTTCAAAGGCAATTTTAGCTGCACCTACACGATTCATTTGCCCTGCGCCAACCCCAAGAGTCATTTGAGAATCTGTTACAACAATCGCATTGGATTTCACATGTTTGACAACAGACCAACCAAGTTGCAATGCTTCCCATTCTTGCTCTGTTGGTTCGCGATCTGTCACCACTTTAATATCCGCATTGCCAAAGCCATAACGATCTGGCTCCTGTACAAGAAGCCCACCCTCAACTGATACTACATTGAATGAATCTTGTTTCGCTTGCTCGAAAGGAATTGTTAGTAAGCGAATATTTTTCTTTTTCGTTAAAATATCTAATGCTTCTTGTGAGAAAGCAGGTGCAATAATAATTTCTAGGAAAATATGACTTAGCTTCTCAGCAGTTGCTGCGTCCACTTCCATATTTAATGCGATAATACCGCCAAAAATAGATGTTGGATCTGCCTCATATGCTTTATCGAATGCTGCCTCTAACGTGACACCTGTGCCAACACCACATGGATTCATATGTTTCACGGCTACAGCAGCTGGCATTTCAAATTCTTTTACAATTTGCAATGCTGCATTACCATCTTGAATATTATTGTAAGATAACTCTTTACCATGTAATTGTGTAGCATAAGCTAATGAAAAGTCAGAGCCAAGACGCTTTTGGTAGAAGGCCGCTTTTTGGTGAGGGTTTTCGCCATAGCGTAAATTTTGCTTTAATTCATATGTCATCGTTAAGCTCTCTGGGAACTCTTCTTCAGTCAGATAGTTTGAAATATAAGAATCATAAGCGGCTGTGTGACGGAAAACTTTCGCAGCTAGTTTACGACGTGTTTCAATTGTTGTAGCACCGTCCGCTTTAAGTTCCTCTAATACTGTTGCATAGTCATTGCTGTCCACGATTACTGTTACATATTGATGGTTTTTTGCAGCAGAACGTAACATTGTTGGACCACCGATATCAATGTTTTCAATTGCATCATCCCAAGTTACATTAGGCTTTGAAATTGTTTCAACAAACGGATAGAGATTAACACAAACAATTTCAATTGGTTCAATTCCATGCTCATTCATCTGTGCTTGATGAGAGACATCATCAAACTTTCCTAATAGACCACCGTGAATCATTGGATTTAAAGTTTTCACACGACCATCTAAAATTTCAGGAAACTTCGTTACTTCATCTACTGCTGTTACAGCTACCGCATTATCCTGTAACATTTTTTTTGTACCGCCAGTTGATAAAATTTCATAACCTAATGCTACTAATTCCTTTGCAAATTCTAAAATACCATCTTTATTGGAAACACTGATTAATGCACGTTTTGTCACAACAATATCCTCCTAATTTTTATCGTGCTGTCCACGAACTGACTTGCTTCAATAGATTAATAGAGTTAGGTCTTACTTGTTGAGTAGGATTCTCGACCTAACTCCCTCTTCAGTTACTGTAATAATAGCTTTAATGCCTTTGTATATAATAAATGCTCTTGTTTATGAATTTCAGCTTCTGTTGCCTCGCGATTTCCTTCAATGACAGGTACCGCTGCCTGAGCGATAATTGGTCCAGTATCCATTCCTTCATCAACAAAATGCACAGTTACACCTGTTATTTTCACACCATGATTAATGGCTTGTCCAATAGCGTCCTTTCCAGGAAAGGCAGGCAATAGGGACGGGTGAATATTAACTATTCGCTGTGGAAAGGCTGCTAATAATACGTCACTGATTAATCGCATATACCCAGCAAGCACAATCCATTTCACATCGCACTCATGCAAAGCTTCGATAATAGCTGTCTCATAAGCTGTCTTCGAGACAAACTCTTTTGGATTCAATGCTAACACTGGAATCCCAAAGTTTTCAGCACGCGTTACTACAAATGCTCCAGGCTTATCTGTGACCACAAGTGCGACCTTTGCATGGAGTTCACCACGTTCAATGGCCTCTTGAATGGCTTGAAAATTGCTACCGCTACCTGACGCGAACACGGCTATTTTTGTTGGTGCAGTCATTACACTAAACTCCCATCATGTGAGCCATTAAATACTACTCCGTCACCTTTAATAACACGTCCGATTGTATAAGCCTTTTCACCATTTGCTTCAACTGCAGCGATTACTTTATCAGCTTCAGTTTCTGGCACAGCTATTACAAAGCCAATACCCATGTTAAACACATTATATAAATCTTTATCTTCTAGCTGACCTTTATCTTTTAGGAATTCAAAGATACGTAATACAGGCCAAGAACCTAAGTCGATTTCCGTTGCTAGTCCCTCTGGCATCATGCGTGGTAGATTTTCATAGAAACCGCCACCTGTAACATGTGCACAGCCATGTATATCTGCTGCCTTTAAAGCTGCTAGCACAGGTTTAGCATATAGCTTTGTTGGCACTAGAAGCGCCTCACCGATTGGGCCTAGATCTTCATAGCCTTCTACAATAGCATCCACAGCATATTGATGATCTGCAAAGACAATTTTACGCACTAAAGAATAACCGTTTGAATGTACACCACTTGATGCAATCCCAATAAGTACATCGCCTTCTACGATTTCTTCACCTGTTACGATAGCAGACTTTTCACAAGCGCCTACCGCAAAGCCAGCTAGATCATATTCATCTTCTTCATAAAGTCCAGGCATTTCCGCAGTTTCGCCACCTATTAAGGCCGCACCTGATTGCACACAGCCAT
Organism: Lysinibacillus sp. G01H; assembly: GCF_028872195.1. Classification (NCBI taxonomy): domain Bacteria; kingdom Bacillati; phylum Bacillota; class Bacilli; order Caryophanales; family Bacillaceae; genus Lysinibacillus; species Lysinibacillus sp. G01H. The sequence continues at coordinate 4,064,858 of NZ_CP118397.1, forward strand.
CTGCAACACCTTTGACAATTTGTTCGATTTTTGCTGGCTCTGCTTTTCCAAGAGCTACGTAATCTAAAAAGTACAGTGGTTCTGCTCCTTGGGCAACAATATCATTTACACACATTGCTACACAGTCCACACCGATTGTATCGTGTTTGTCTACCATGAAGGCTAGCTTTAGCTTTGTTCCAACACCATCTGTCCCTGAAATAAGAACAGGTTCTTTAAGATTCAGTTCTGACAAGTCAAACATGCCACCAAAACCACCAAATGTCCCCATTACACCTAGACGGTTCGTACGTTCAACATGAGACTTCATTCGTTTTACGGCTTCATAGCCCGCTTCAATATTTACACCTGCTTGTTCATATGCCTTTGACACGCAGAGTTCCTCCTTATCATCCAAGTCGCCTAAGTTTCCTAGATAGAAATGACTGTAAGACACTAATTTGTTGCGATGTTGTTCTTAACGTAATAATTCTTTTTCATGTGGCAAAATCGTATCTGGGAAAATCTCTGTTGGATATTTGCCTGTAAAGCATGCAAGGCAAAGTCCTCGGTTTTCATCTTCGTATGGTCGTGCAATTGTTTCTACCATCCCCTCAACAGAAAGGAATGTTAGAGAATCTGCTCCAATTGCTTCACGAATTTCATCTACATTATGACTAGAAGCAATCAGTTCTTCATGCGTTGATGTATCAATGCCATAATAACAAGGATTTGTCATCGGTGGTGATGAAATCACAACATGAACTTCCGCTGCGCCAGCATCTTTAAGCATTTTGACAATGCGACGAGATGTTGTACCACGAACGATAGAATCATCTACCATTACTACTTTTTTTCCTTTTACGACTTGAACTACAGGTGAAAGTTTCATTTTCACACCACGTTCACGTAACTCTTGTGTCGGCTGAATAAACGTACGACCAACATAACGATTTTTAATAAGACCTAATTCATAAGGAATTCCACTTTCTTCTGCAAAACCAATCGCTGCGGAAATACTTGAATCAGGAACACCTGTTACAACATCTGCCTCAATATGCGCACACTCACGAGCAAGCTGTTTACCCATACGTTTTCGTGCCATATGAACGTTAATACCATCAATATCCGAATCAGGACGTGCTAAATAAACATATTCCATCGCACACATCGAACGTTTATCCATATCAGCAAAACGATCTGATTTTACGCCCTCATCATTAATAATGATTAATTCACCTGGTTCTACCGAACGAACAAATTCTGCACCAATTAAATCGAATGCACAAGTTTCAGAAGCAACCACCCAGCCATCTCCTAGCTTTCCAAGAGATAGTGGACGTAAACCATGTGGATCACGTGCAACAAGCATTTCATCCTTTGTCATAATTAAGAAAGAATAGGCACCCTTTAAAAGAGATAGGGCATTTTTCACCTTCGCACGGAATGGTGAATGCGAACTTTTCTTAATAAGATGCGCCAACACTTCTGTATCAGAGCTAGAGTGGAAAATGCTACCTTGTCGCTCTAAATATTGCTTTAAATGTGTCGCATTGACTAAGTTACCGTTATGGGCAATAGAAAGGCTACCAGTTGAGGAGTGGAATAATAATGGCTGTACATTTTCGATACCGCCACCACCAGCAGTCGTATAACGAACATGCGCAATAGCCGCTTTGCCGTTCACTGCTTTTAATTTATCTTCGTTGAAAACATCATTAACTAGTCCTTCGCCTTTCACCGCGCGAAGATGCTGTCCGTCTGAAACGACAATTCCAGCGCCTTCTTGTCCACGGTGTTGAAGAGCATGAAGCCCGTAATAGCTAAGGTGTGCTGGATTTGGGTTACCCCAAATACCAAACACCCCACATTCTTCGTTTAAGCCTCTGAGTTCAGCAAGCATGGGATTGCTCCTTTCCAATTAGAACGGAATTCCTCCACTGTACCTTCTACAAGCACACCTTTGTCCCCGTTGATTTTCACAAGTGCATCGTTTGTTACGACACCAATTCTTTGAGCATCTTTCATGATTTCTACAAATGCTGCAGCATTTTCTTCTTTAACTGTGACAACAAAACGAGATTGACTCTCACTGAATAGCGCAGTTGTTGCAGAGCCTGTTAATGTTACATCCACACCAAGACCGTTAGCGCCAAATGTTGTTTCAGCAATCGCCACAGCTAGACCACCCTCTGCTACATCATGCGCAGATTGAACAAGGCCTGCTTTAATCGCCTTTAATAAAGCTTGCTGACGTGTCGCTTCAACCTCTAAATCAATAGCTGGCGCTTTCCCTGAAATAACACCATTATTTAAAAGTTTTTGAAGCTCTGAACCGCCAAATTCTGTTTTCGTCTCACCAATGACAAAGACAAGATCTCCTGCTGCCTTTACATCCTGTGTCGTTACATGTGCTAAGTCTTCAATAAGACCAACCATACCAATTGTCGGTGTTGGATACACCGCTTCACCTGAACGTTCATTATAAAGAGAAACGTTACCTCCGATTACTGGAGCATTTAATGCCGTACAAGCTGCCGAAATACCATCCGCAGATTTTTCAATTTGCCAGAAGATTTCTGGTTTCTCTGGATTACCGAAGTTTAAGCAATCTGTAATCGCAAGTGGCGTACCACCAGTTGCCACGATATTACGAGCTGCTTCGGCTACTGCAATAGCACCACCCACTTCTGGATCTAAATAGATATAACGTGAGTTACAGTCTGTTGTCATTGCCAACCCTTTATTTGTGCCACGTACTCGAATAACGGCAGCGTCAGAGCCTGGTTTAACAACTGTTGATGTACGTACCTGATAATCATATTGATCGTATACCCATTCTTTAGAAGCAATTGTCGGTGCTTTTAATAAAGCATTAAGTGTTTCTTTGTAATCTGTCACAGCAGGTTCAGTATTTTCGATTGCTTGGAACTGAGCATAGTATGCAGGTTCTGCAGATGGTTTATGATAAACAGGAGCATCTTCTGCTAATGCGTCTGCAGGTACCTCTGCCACTACTTGTCCTTTGTGTAGCAGACGAAGCATTTTATCATCTGTAACGCGACCAATCGCTACTGCATCTAAATCGTATTTATCGAAAATCGCTTTAATTTCATCTTCGCGACCTTTTTTCACCACTAAAAGCATACGTTCTTGAGACTCAGACAACATCATTTCATACGCTGACATTTCTGTTTCACGCTGAGGCACTAAGTCTAAGTTCATTTCTACACCAGAACCAGCCTTTGAAGCCATTTCTGCTGAAGAAGACGTAAGACCAGCTGCACCCATATCTTGAATACCAACTAGAGCATCCGATTTTACAACCTCTAAACAAGCTTCAAGTAAAAGCTTCTCCATAAATGGATCTCCAACTTGTACTGCTGGACGTTGGTTTTCTGATTCCTCAGTTAATTCCTCAGAGGCGAATGTTGCACCATGAATACCATCACGGCCTGTTTTCGCTCCAACATACATCACTGTATTACCTACACCAGCTGCAATGCCTCGTTGAATATCCTTATGATCAATTAAACCGACACACATAGCATTCACAAGAGGATTACCTTCATAACAAGGATCAAATTGAATTTCTCCACCTACTGTTGGGATTCCGATACAGTTACCATATCCTGCGATTCCCGCTACTACTTCTTCAAATAGATATTTACCACGTGCTGACTTTAATTCACCAAAGCGTAATGAGTTTAACATTGCGATTGGACGTGCACCCATTGAGAAAACGTCACGGATAATACCACCCACACCCGTTGCAGCCCCTTGATAAGGTTCTATTGCAGATGGATGGTTATGTGATTCCATTTTAAACACTACTGCTTGTTCGTCACCAATATCAACAATACCTGCACCTTCACCTGGTCCTTGTAGTACCTGTGGCCCTTTAGTAGGGAATTTACGTAGTACTGGCTTTGAATTTTTGTACGAGCAGTGTTCAGACCACATTACTGAGAAAAGACCTGTCTCTGTCCAGTTAGGTAGACGTCCTAAAATACCTTCTACCATTGCAAATTCTTCGTCTGACATCCCCATTCCAGCGTATAGCTTCTCATCTTTAATCTGCTGTGCTGTTGGCTCAAACTTAGTTGTTGACATGATTTTCCCTCCACTGCTTCACGATTGATTTAAATACTGCTAGACCGTCTGCGCCGCCCACCAGTGCATCAACAGCTCGCTCTGGGTGTGGCATCATCCCTAATACATTGCCGCGCTCGTTTATAATCCCTGCGATATCTTCTAAAGAACCGTTTGGATTGTCACCTGAGTATGTGAATACGATTTGATTATTATCTTTTAGTGATTGTAAAGTTTCCTCGTCACAGTAGTAGTTACCTTCACCATGTGCGATTGGAATATTGATGATTTGACCTTGCTCATATTGATTTGTGAATAATGTATTGTTGTTTTCAACTTTAAGCTGCACTGTACGGCACATAAATTTTAAGTTTTTATTGCGCAATAAAGCTCCTGGCAATAAACCTGCTTCCGTTAGGATTTGGAAGCCATTACATACACCTAATACAGGTTTACCAGCATCTGCTGCCTTCTTAACTTCTGTCATAATGTTAGATTGATTAGCCATTGCACCACAACGAAGATAATCCCCATAGGAGAATCCTCCAGGTACTAATACACCATCAAAACCACTTAGATCTGTTGCTGTATGCCATACATATTCTACTTCTTCACCTAGCTCGTCTTTAATCGCATGATACATATCGATGTCACAGTTTGACCCAGGGAATACGAGTACTGCGAATTTCATGATTAAATAGCCTCCTCGACTTCGTAACGGTAGTCTTCAATTACAACGTTCGTTAAAACCTTTTCACACATTTCTTTTACTAGAGTATCAATGTCACGTTCTGTATCTTTAATTGATAGTTCAAGATATTTACCGATACGTAAATCTTCTACTTCACCGTAGCCCATCTTAGCTAAAGAACCTTGTACTGCTGAGCCTTGAGGATCAAGAATACTCTCACGTAATGTTACATAGATTTTTACTTTTTTCATTGTTATTTGCCTCCGAGTCTAGAAAGTATAATAGTATAAACTTCAGTTAAATTACCAAGGTCACGACGAAAAACATCTTTGTCTAACTTTTGCTTCGTTGTTGCATCCCAAAGTCGGCATGTATCTGGTGAAATTTCATCTGCCAATAATACATGACCATCCATATCACGGCCAAACTCTAATTTAAAATCAATCAATGTCACATTGACATCTGCAAAGATCGGCTGTAGCACTTTGTTAACGGCTAATGCACCATCATAAATAGCTGTTACTTCAGTTGGTGTGGCAAGTTCAAGAACATCAATATGTTCTGTTGTAATAAGTGGGTCGCCTAAATTATCATCTTTATAATAAAATTCAACGATTGGTCGTTTTAAAGATGTCCCCTCTTCAAGACCCAGACGCTTTGCTAAACTTCCAGCAGCAATATTACGAACAACTACCTCAATCGGAATAATTTCTACTTTTTTTACAAGTTGTTGTGTATCGGATAATTGTTTTACGAAATGTGACGCAATTCCGTTAGCTTGTAATTTTTCGAAAATTAATGAAGTAATGCGATTATTTAAAATGCCCTTACCTTCAATTTCCTCTTTCTTTTCACCATTGAATGCTGTTGCACTATCCTTGTACTCAACAAGTAGCACATTTGGCTCCTCTGTTGTGAACAATTTTTTTGCTTTACCTTCATACAAAAGTTGACCTTTAGTCATTTCGTTTTCCCCCTGATATTATGAGATACGCTTGTAATAATGTTCAGAATTGAACCGTATCTCTACGATTCAACTCTGAAACTTTTTACTGGTGGCTCTAACATTTATTAGTAGATGGCTAAATAAATATTAGTTAAGTCCTAGTCGTTCAAAAATCATATCAACATGCTGTAAGTGGTAGTTGTAATCAAAACAATCATCCAACTCTTCTTTTGTTAAATAAGATGTGATTTTTTCACTTGCATCGACTAATGTACGGAACTGAACTTGCTCGTCCCAAGCCTGCATTGCTAAAGGTTGTACTGTATCATAAGCTTCTTCACGTACTAGTCCTTTATCAATCAATGCTAGTAAGATGCGTTGAGAATAAATAAGACCAAATGTACGATCCATATTACGTTTCATGTTCTCAGGGAATACTGTTAAATTTTTCACAATATTACCGAAGCGATTTAGCATATAGTTAAGAGTAATAGTTGCATCCGGTAAAATAACACGCTCTGCAGATGAATGTGAAATATCACGCTCATGCCATAAAGCTACATTTTCATAAGCAGTCACCATGTAACCTCGCATTAAACGAGACATACCAACCATGTTTTCAGAACCGATTGGATTACGTTTATGTGGCATTGCTGATGATCCTTTTTGACCTTTTGCAAAAGCTTCCTCCACTTCACGTGTTTCAGATTTCTGTAGTCCACGAATTTCTGTTGCGAATTTTTCAATTGAAGTAGCGATTAAAGCTAATGCACCTAAATACTGAGCATGGCGGTCACGCTGTAAAGTTTGTGTTGAAATTGGTGAAGCTGCAAGGCCTAATTTGTCGCAAACATATTGCTCAACACGAGGATCAATATTGGCATATGTTCCAACTGCTCCAGACATTTTTCCTGTTTCAATTACTTTTGCAGCTGCTTCAAAACGTTCAAGGTTACGCTTCATTTCCTCATACCATAAACCAAGTTTCAAACCGAAAGTTGTTGGTTCAGCGTGAACACCGTGTGTGCGTCCCATCATAACTGTATGTTTATGTTCTTTTGCCTTAGCAGCAATAATATCAATGAAATTTATGATATCTTTACGTAAAATATCATTTGCTTGTTTGATTAAATAAGAAAGTGCTGTATCTACTACGTCAGTAGAAGTTAAACCATAATGTACCCATTTGCGTTCCTCTCCAAGTGTTTCAGAAACAGCACGAGTAAAGGCTACAACGTCATGACGAGTTTCTTGTTCAATTTCCAATATACGATTCACATCAAATGAAGCATTTTCGCGAATTTTAGCAACATCCTCTTTTGGGATATCCCCTAACTCTGCCCATGCTTCACAAGCTAAAATTTCAACCTCTAGCCAAGCTTGGTATTTATTTTGTTCTGTCCAAATTGCGCCCATTTCGGGTCTTGTGTAACGTTCAATCATCGCGTATCTCCTTCTATTCTGACCAAATGCCAGAACTCTCGATTTGTTGTAGTGTAGCTTCTAAGTCTTTTGTCATAATCGTCACATGGCCCATTTTACGGTTGACCTTAGCTTCAGTTTTCCCATAAAGATGTATGGACCATTCAGGATATTTAGCAATTGAGTTACTGAGTGGCACGACATGCTGCCCTAATACATTGACCATAATGGACGGTGCCCATAGTTGTGGCTTACGTAACGGCCATCCACAAACAGCACGAATATGCTGATGGAATTGTGAAACATTACATGCTTCAATTGAATAGTGACCAGAATTATGAGGTCTTGGTGCTAATTCATTGATAACAATACTACCATCTTCTAATACAAACATTTCTACCGCTAGCGTTCCTACTAAATGTAAATAGTCTGCAATTTTCAAAGCTTCTCGTTCTGCAGCTTGAGCTGTGCTTTCAGTTATGCGAGCAGGTACTATTGTCTCGTGAAGAATATGATGAACATGAATGTTCTCTCCAACTGGCTGGCAATACGATTCACCATGACCATTTCTTTGAACAATGACCGATACTTCCTTTACGAAAGGAACAAATCCTTCTGCAATACATTGCGAATGCGTGAATAATTCTTTCGCTAAAGGCAAATCTTCAGTTGATTTTAAAAGCTGCTGTCCCTTGCCATCATAACCACCTCTTGCTGTTTTGACTATACAAGGATAACCAATCGAATCAATATTGGCTACTAATTCTTCATAAGTTTTTGCAACAATATATGGTGCTACTGGGCAACCAGCTTTCACAATAGCTTCTTTCTCTGTTATACGGTTTTGTGTAATACGTACCAACTCTGCTCCTTGAGGAACATAAGCCATTTGTGATAAACGCTTTAAGCCTTCATAATCAATATTTTCAAATTCATATGTGATAATATCACTTACTTCTGCAAGTTCTTCTAAAGCAGCTTCATCATCATATGGAGCTACAATGCGAATATCTGCTACCTGCCCACAAGGTGAGTCCATTGCTGGTTCAAGAACAGCCACTTTAAAACCAGACTCCTTTGCAGCAAGTGCCATCATTCGACCAAGTTGTCCTCCGCCGATAATGCCTATCGTTTGTCCAGGATAAATAATCTTCGTCACACTAAGTCACCTGTACTTTCTAAAACTTGCTGCTTTGTTGCTTCACGTCTAGCATCTAATTTATTAGCAAGCTCGGCATCTGTTATTGACAAAATTTGAGCTGCAAGTAAACCTGCATTCGTCGCTCCTGCTTTGCCAATCGCTACAGTTGCTACAGGCACGCCACCAGGCATTTGAACGATGGATAATAGTGAATCAAGTCCATTAAGTGCACGTGATTGAACAGGTACACCGATGACAGGTAGTGTTGTTTTAGCTGCTACCATTCCTGGTAAATGTGCGGCACCGCCTGCTCCAGCAATAATTACTTGTATTCCTCGCTCGCGAGCTGCCTCTGCATATTCAAACATTAAATCAGGTGTACGATGTGCAGATACAACTTTCTTTTCGTACGGTACTTGTAATTCATCTAAAATATCACATGCATGTTTCATTGTTTCCCAGTCACTTGAACTACCCATAATGACACCGATTTTCGGATTCATAAATTGTCGCTCCTTTTAAACGATAGAAAAATGATCAATTATTTATTGTGCTAGCCTCTATTTGAATAGCTACTGCAATTCTTATTTACAAAGAAAATCCCCAAATAAACTACTCTCTACCGGTACACGTGAAAGCAGTTTACTTGAGGATTATTCGGACAAGGTCGTCTCCATGTACATAGTACATAGCTGTACAAAGACCTTCTCACCATACGCCAAAAGTGCTTTCCCGCATAGTCCAGCATTTACGGTGCCGGGTAGAGACACTAGAGCCAATCCTCTAGCATATATGTGGGATCTATTTGTTTTTCCTTCTCACATTTTAACAAGGGATTGTCTTATCGTCAATCCAAAAATGCGAACATTTTTTATTAGGTTAAAAAAATTGTTCGGTTTTTAGTCAAAATCATTCGATATCTTGAGCAGGTATACCTTTAAACTGAATTTTTTGGCGCAGATAAGCTGGCTCACCATCTACGATATGAAAAAGTGGCTCTTCTTTTCGTCCTATGACCATAAAGCCATCTTTCCGCATTCTTGCCAAACAATCCTCGATTGACTCGTTTTCCTGTACCTCATACCAAATTTGCTTTTTTCCCAACTTGTTCTTCCTTTCCATTGTACATATTCATTCACAATCAATTTGTAATTTATTATACCTTTTGTTGCTTATAGAAGTATGTAAGAACTTAAATAATTAGAAAAAACTGCAGATTCCTCTCCGCAGTTTTGATGAATGCTCATGGAACATAAAATGCCTTTAAATAGATACAAAAAAATAATAGCAGTAGGAACAAATGAAGGACAACAAGAACCATACGATATCCTTTGATGCCAAATAGGGCACTGGTGATGCCTAAACCACCTAAAATAAACGGCATAAACATATTTACACGATAGAGAAATGTAAAAAGGTTTCCATACCATTTGGTTGAATCATAGCCAAACATAAAGAATATAAGTAGTAGACTTGAGATCGAAATCGCAGAAAAAATGTTCTGCCTCATTTTGATTCCTCCATTATTAAATCCAGAATGTATCTAGGTGAAAGAATTTCCCTTTAAATCCACTTGAAAATATTAAATATATTATAGCATTTTATGAATAGTTGACAAAATAAAAAAAAGCCATGGAATAGATCCATGACTTTATAATTGCCTAGCGACGTCCTACTCTCACAGGGGGAAGCCCCCAACTACCATCGGCGCTAAAGAGCTTAACTTCCGTGTTCGGTATGGGAACGGGTGTGACCTCTTTGCCATCATCACTAGACTTATTTGACCTTCAATACACGGCGTATTACTGCGTCAGCTGCTCTCGTTCAATCAGTCACGTACAAACGTACGCTCCTTCAATCACTCGTTTGCTTCCTTGTACTACTTGTGTCTTGAAGCTCTCTTTTTTTATTGAAAGAATTTGTTCTTTCAAAACTGGATAAACGGCACATTGAATGTTTCAAACGTTTTGGTTAAGTCCTCGATCGATTAGTATTCGTCAGCTCCATGTGTCACCACACTTCCACCTCGAACCTATCTACCTCATCGTCTTTGAGGGATCTTACTTACTTGCGTAATGGGAAATCTCATCTTGAGGGGGGCTTCATGCTTAGATGCTTTCAGCACTTATCCCGTCCACACATAGCTACCCAGCGATGCCTTTGGCAAGACAACTGGTACACCAGCGGTGTGTCCATCCCGGTCCTCTCGTACTAAGGACAGCTCCTCTCAAATTTCCTACGCCCACGACGGATAGGGACCGAACTGTCTCACGACGTTCTGAACCCAGCTCGCGTACCGCTTTAATGGGCGAACAGCCCAACCCTTGGGACCGACTACAGCCCCAGGATGCGATGAGCCGACATCGAGGTGCCAAACCTCCCCGTCGATGTGGACTCTTGGGGGAGATAAGCCTGTTATCCCCGGGGTAGCTTTTATCCGTTGAGCGATGGCCCTTCCATGCGGAACCACCGGATCACTAAGCCCGTCTTTCGACCCTGCTCGACTTGTAGGTCTCGCAGTCAAGCTCCCTTGTGCCTTTACACTCTACGAATGATTTCCAACCATTCTGAGGGAACCTTTGGGCGCCTCCGTTACCTTTTAGGAGGCGACCGCCCCAGTCAAACTGTCCGCCTGACACTGTCTCCTGCCCCGCTAAGGGGCATGGGTTAGAATTTCAATACAACCAGGGTAGTATCCCACCGACGCCTCCTTCGAAGCTGGCGCTCCGAGATCTCTGGCTCCTACCTATCCTGTACAAGTTGTACCAAAATTCAATATCAGGCTACAGTAAAGCTCCACGGGGTCTTTCCGTCCTGTCGCGGGTAACCTGCATCTTCACAGGTACTATAATTTCACCGAGTCTCTCGTTGAGACAGTGCCCAGATCGTTACGCCTTTCGTGCGGGTCGGAACTTACCCGACAAGGAATTTCGCTACCTTAGGACCGTTATAGTTACGGCCGCCGTTTACTGGGGCTTCAATTCGCAGCTTCGCTTGCGCTAACCACTCCTCTTAACCTTCCAGCACCGGGCAGGCGTCAGCCCCTATACGTCACCTTACGGTTTTGCAGAGACCTGTGTTTTTGCTAAACAGTCGCCTGGGCCTATTCACTGCGGCTCTCATGCGCTTGCACGCTCAAGAGCACCCCTTCTCCCGAAGTTACGGGGTCATTTTGCCGAGTTCCTTAACGAGAGTTCTCTCGCACACCTTAGGATTCTCTCCTCGACTACCTGTGTCGGTTTGCGGTACGGGCACCTCTCACCTCGATAGAGGCTTTTCTTGGCAGTGTGAAATCAGGAACTTCGTCCATACGGACTCGCCATCACAGCTCAACGTTACAGTGTGCGGATTTGCCTACACACACGCCTTACTGCTTGGACGCGCACAACCAACGGCGCGCTTACCCTATCCTACTGCGTCCCCCCATTTCTCAAACGGTGAGGAGGTGGTACAGGAATATCAACCTGTTGTCCATCGCCTACGCCTATCGGCCTCGGCTTAGGTCCCGACTAACCCTGAGCGGACGAGCCTTCCTCAGGAAACCTTAGTCATACGGTGGACGGGATTCTCACCCGTCTTTCGCTACTCATACCGGCATTCTCACTTCTAAGCGCTCCACCAGTCCTTCCGGTCTGACTTCAACGCACTTAGAACGCTCTCCTACCACTGACATCGTAGATGTCAATCCACAGCTTCGGTGAATCGTTTAGCCCCGATACATTTTCGGCGCAGCGTCACTCGACCAGTGAGCTATTACGCACTCTTTAAATGATGGCTGCTTCTAAGCCAACATCCTGGTTGTCTGTGCAACGCCACATCCTTTTCCACTTAACGATTACTTTGGGACCTTAGCTGGTGGTCTGGGCTGTTTCCCTTTTGACTACGGATCTTATCACTCGCAGTCTGACTCCCGTGTATAAATATCTGGCATTCGGAGTTTGTCTGAATTCGGTAAACCGGGATGGCCCCCTAGTCCAAACAGTGCTCTACCTCCAGTATTCTCATCACGAGGCTAGCCCTAAAGCTATTTCGGAGAGAACCAGCTATCTCCAAGTTCGATTGGAATTTCTCCGCTACCCACACCTCATCCCCGCACTTTTCAACGTGCGTGGGTTCGGGCCTCCAGTAAGTGTTACCTCACCTTCACCCTGGACATGGGTAGATCACCTGGTTTCGGGTCTACGACCACGTACTATTTCGCCCTATTCAGACTCGCTTTCGCTGCGGCTCCGCCTTCTAAAGCTTAACCTCGCACGTAATCGTAACTCGCCGGTTCATTCTACAAAAGGCACGCTATCACCCATTAACGGGCTCTAACTACTTGTAGGCACACGGTTTCAGGATCTCTTTCACTCCCCTTCCGGGGTGCTTTTCACCTTTCCCTCACGGTACTGGTTCACTATCGGTCACTAGGTAGTATTTAGCCTTGGGAGATGGTCCTCCCGGATTCCGACGGAATTTCACGTGTTCCGCCGTACTCAGGATCCACTCAGGAGAGAACGAACTTTCGACTACAGGGCTTTTACCTGCTCTGGCGGACCTTTCCAAGTCGCTTCATCTAACTCGCTCTTTTGTAACTCCGTATTGAGTGTCCTACAACCCCAAGAGGCAAGCCTCTTGGTTTGGGCTCTTCCCGTTTCGCTCGCCGCTACTCAGGGAATCGATTTTTCTTTCTCTTCCTCCAGGTACTTAGATGTTTCAGTTCCCTGGGTCTGCCTTCAAGACGCTATGTATTCACGTCAAGATACTACGCGATTAAACGTAGTGGGTTCCCCCATTCGGAAATCTCCGGATCAAAGCTCACTTACAGCTCCCCGAAGCATATCGGTGTTAGTGCCGTCCTTCTTCGGCTCCTAGTGCCAAGGCATTCGCCGTGCGCCCTTAATAACTTAACCAAGTTATTAAGCCTATAAAAAACTTAAAAAATAAATGTGTTTGTTACAATTTCAATGTCGTTTTATCCAGTTTTCAAAGAACAAGTTTTGAAGTGTTTCATTCAGATAGAATGAACCTTCAAAACTGAACGCAAAACGTAATCGTACAAACCCAAGGTTTGTATTCCGAAATAATCCTTAGAAAGGAGGTGATCCAGCCGCACCTTCCGATACGGCTACCTTGTTACGACTTCACCCCAATCATCTATCCCACCTTCGGCGGCTGGCTCCAAAAGGTTACCTCACCGACTTCGGGTGTTACAAACTCTCGTGGTGTGACGGGCGGTGTGTACAAGGCCCGGGAACGTATTCACCGCGGCATGCTGATCCGCGATTACTAGCGATTCCGGCTTCATGTAGGCGAGTTGCAGCCTACAATCCGAACTGAGAACGACTTTATCGGATTAGCTCCCTCTCGCGAGTTGGCAACCGTTTGTATCGTCCATTGTAGCACGTGTGTAGCCCAGGTCATAAGGGGCATGATGATTTGACGTCATCCCCACCTTCCTCCGGTTTGTCACCGGCAGTCACCTTAGAGTGCCCAACTAAATGATGGCAACTAAGATCAAGGGTTGCGCTCGTTGCGGGACTTAACCCAACATCTCACGACACGAGCTGACGACAACCATGCACCACCTGTCACCGTTGCCCCCGAAGGGGAAACTATATCTCTACAGTGGTCAACGGGATGTCAAGACCTGGTAAGGTTCTTCGCGTTGCTTCGAATTAAACCACATGCTCCACCGCTTGTGCGGGCCCCCGTCAATTCCTTTGAGTTTCAGTCTTGCGACCGTACTCCCCAGGCGGAGTGCTTAATGCGTTAGCTGCAGCACTAAGGGGCGGAAACCCCCTAACACTTAGCACTCATCGTTTACGGCGTGGACTACCAGGGTATCTAATCCTGTTTGCTCCCCACGCTTTCGCGCCTCAGCGTCAGTTACAGACCAGAAAGTCGCCTTCGCCACTGGTGTTCCTCCAAATCTCTACGCATTTCACCGCTACACTTGGAATTCCACTTTCCTCTTCTGCACTCAAGTCCCCCAGTTTCCAATGACCCTCCACGGTTGAGCCGTGGGCTTTCACATCAGACTTAAAGGACCGCCTGCGCGCGCTTTACGCCCAATAATTCCGGACAACGCTTGCCACCTACGTATTACCGCGGCTGCTGGCACGTAGTTAGCCGTGGCTTTCTAATAAGGTACCGTCAAGGTACAGCCAGTTACTACTGTACTTGTTCTTCCCTTACAACAGAGTTTTACGATCCGAAAACCTTCTTCACTCACGCGGCGTTGCTCCATCAGGCTTTCGCCCATTGTGGAAGATTCCCTACTGCTGCCTCCCGTAGGAGTCTGGGCCGTGTCTCAGTCCCAGTGTGGCCGATCACCCTCTCAGGTCGGCTACGCATCGTCGCCTTGGTGAGCCGTTACCTCACCAACTAGCTAATGCGCCGCGGGCCCATCCTATAGCGACAGCCGAAACCGTCTTTCAGTCTCTCGCCATGAAGCAAGAGAGATTATTCGGTATTAGCCCCGGTTTCCCGGAGTTATCCCAAACTATAGGGTAGGTTGCCCACGTGTTACTCACCCGTCCGCCGCTAACGTCAAAGGAGCAAGCTCCTTTTCTGTTCGCTCGACTTGCATGTATTAGGCACGCCGCCAGCGTTCGTCCTGAGCCAGGATCAAACTCTCCATAAAAGAAATTTGATTAGCTCAAATTGTTTTGCTGGCATCATGTTTGATGTCCAAAATTGTGTTTCGTTCGCTAGTAAAACTAGCTACTTAAAACTTTATTGATTACGTTTTGCTTGTTCAGTTTTCAAGGTTCATTTACTAGTTACACTAAGTAACTTTTTATAATTTAACATAATGTTAACTCGCTGTCAACTGTTTATGTTACTATTTTTTAAGTTGTTCGTTTATTTCGTAACAACGTGTTTAAATATATCATCACAAATTTAAGTTTGCAAGTGTTTCATTAAAGTAAAACTATTCGCATTATTTAAAACCGAGTTTCTTCTATATAAATGTAAAAATAATAACTTCTTTTATTTTGGATCAACTCAATAAAAAACACCTTTAATTGTTAGCAACTTACTAACAATTAAAGGTGTCTATTTAACTAACGTACCCAAATGAAGTATGCAAGGAAAACAAAGAATAGACCATACATCATTGGATGAATTTCTTTTTTACGACCTGCTAATAACATTGTAATTGGGTAGAATACAAAGCCGATTGCAATACCAGTAGCAATTGAATAACCAAGTGGCATCATTAACACTGTAAAGAATGCAGGTACTGCTATTTCGAATTTGTCCCAATCAATTAAACGTAAGGACGATACCATTAGTACCCCTACGATGACTAAAGCTGGAGCAGTAACTGCTGGTGTTACTACCGCTAGTAATGGTGAGAAGAATAATGCAACTAAGAACAGTACTGCTGTTACAACTGCTGAAAATCCTGAACGAGCGCCTGCAGCAACTCCAGAAGTTGACTCTACGTACGCTGTTGTTGTTGACGTACCAAATAAAGAACCGATAGTTGTTGCTAGTGCATCTGCCATTAAGGCACGTCCTGCACGCGGTAATTTATTATCTTTTACTAAACCTGCTTGTGTCGCTACAGCCATTAAAGTACCTGCTGTGTCAAAGAAATCAACAAACAAGAATGTTAACACTACTACTAAAAACTTCACGTTAAATAATGTACCGAAGTCACCAAGTGGTTCTAGTGCTACCATGAATGTAGAATCTACACTTGGAATAGCTGATACAACGGCTGTTGGAGGATCAATGATACCTGTGATCATCCCAATAACTGCAGTAATCACCATTCCTAAGAAAATACCGATACTGCGCAATTTAATAATAAGAATAACCGAAAGAATAATTCCGAATACCGCTAATAATGTAGCGCCTGTGAAACTTCCTAAAGTGACTAAAGTAGCTGGGCTATCAACAATGATCCCTGCTCCTTGTAAACCAACAAAAGTGATAAATAAACCAATACCTGCAGAAACTGCATATTTAAGTTGTACTGGAATAGCATTAATAACAGTTTCGCGGATACCAGTTAAAGATAAAATAATAAAGATAATCCCTGAGAAGAACACACCTGTTAAACCAGTTTGCCACGGAATACCGTATGCTCCGACTACAGTAAATGCAAAGAATGCATTTAACCCCATCCCAGGAGCAAGTGAAATCGGGAATTTAGCGAAAATCCCCATAATCAAAGAACCGACTGCTGCTGCTAATGCTGTAGCTACGAAAACAGCACCTTTATCCATCCCTGCATTTTCTAGAATACCTGGGTTAACAGCTAGAATATATGCCATTGCAAGGAAGGTTGTAATACCGCCTATTATTTCGCGGCGATAATTAGTTCCTAATTCATCGAACATGAAATATTTTTTCATTATCAAAAAATCCTCCATATGGTCGTCTTCAATATCGAAAACAAAAAAGACACGCTGACTACTCTACTAGTCGCATGTCTACGATATATTTCATCACAATTAGTGTGTGAAACAAATTAGTGTTTATACGTTTATGTATAAACCTAAATCGTAGTCAAGTTATTTACGGTAACTTGGTAGAAACTCACGGGCCTTATCCCCGACATTATACGACGACGTATTTAATTTACATTCGTAATATATCATTTCGTTTTTTAGATTTCAACCCTATTTCCGAACATTTTTCTAAAAAGAAATACGAAAGTTCGTGTAAAATTCTTATTTAATGTTCAGGTTCTATTAAATACATTACTAAAGAGGCTTTGTGCTGAACATTCCACCAATCAGTTTAATGAAAAAATCCTCTAGAAATTCTAGAGGATCCTCCTTTTGAACTTATGTTTTAACTCATCACTTTACTTTGCAAGACTTGAATTCTTTTTTCTAATTTTTCTTTCCAATCGTCTGCTAATGCATCTACTGCTTGTATTTGTTTCATAGCGATTGCATCATTGTTTTTGAAGTACACTTCATTGCAATACAGAACAGAGATACGTGCAGGATGCTTTTCTACAAGTTCAATTGTTGAATCTGCACAGATTGTCCCTTCTTCAAGAACACGCGCAAGGAAACCTGTATAGCCCGTTTCAATTAAACGTTTGAGTAATGTGTTTGCCTCCGTATATCTATCAATCGTACTACATGGAATACGTCCCTGTGTAATTTGAATGACAGCATCTCCAATTTTATAAATATCACCAATACAAACATCTGCTTCTAACATATTTGTTACGGTTAAATTTTCGCCAAATGCCGCAATGGGTAACGTTTTTCCAAGTTCCTGTTCCCATTGTATGTAATGCTCCGCAGGATATAAACAAACTGCTCGATCAGGGCCACCATGATGTTTCTTATCAGCTACATCATCCCCTTCAAAGCCTTGAGAGGACAAATAAACTTCTTGCACTCGTTGCTTTTCAATCCCTGTAATCATTGAACGCCCTTTACTATCAATCAATTCTTTTGGCATCCCAACCGTTAATGTATGAATCATTGGTTTATTTTTCTCCATTTAAATCCCCCCTAATCTGAATAGTATAATTTCTTGTGCATTCATTTAGTTTACTACATACAACACTTTACCAGCAATTTTTGAAGTTGAGATACTTCATTTAGCAATAAATTCAGAGGGAATTACATCAAAAAAAGCCCTAAAAACCTCTCAGGGCTTTTAGGGCTTTTGCTATTATTCCCACTCAATCGTTGCTGGTGGCTTAGATGTAATATCATACAGCACGCGGTTCACGTGTTTTACTTCGTTTACAAGGCGGACAGAGATTTTCTCTAGTACATCCCAAGGAATACGCGCCCAGTCAGAAGTCATACCATCGATAGATGTAACGGCACGGATACCGATTGCATAGTCATACGTACGAGCATCGCCCATTACACCAACTGAACGGATATCAGGTAATACCGTAAAGTACTGCCAAATATCACGATCAAGGCCAGCTTTGGCGATTTCTTCACGTAGAATGAAATCAGATTCGCGAACGATTTCTAATTTTTCTTCTGTTACTTCACCAAGCACACGGATACCTAATCCAGGACCTGGGAATGGTTGACGCCAAACGATTTTTTCGTCAAGTCCAAGCTCTAAACCTAGCGCACGTACTTCATCTTTAAATAAAGTTTTCAGTGGCTCGATTAGTTGGAATTGCATATCTTCAGGAAGACCACCAACGTTATGGTGTGATTTGATTGTTTGTGCAGTTGAAGTACCAGATTCAATAATATCTGTGTAAAGAGTTCCTTGTGCTAAGAAATCCATACCTTCAAGTTTAGATGCCTCTTCATCAAATACATAAATGAATTCATTACCGATAATTTTACGTTTTTTCTCTGGATCAGAAACGCCAGCAAGTTTGTCCATGAATCGTTTACGTGCATCAATTTTAATAAGATTCATGTCAAAGTCTTCTGTAAATGTTTTCATTACTTGTTCAACTTCACCTTTACGGTTTAAGTTGTGGTCTACGAACATACAAGTTAATTGATCGCCGATTGCTTTATGGATTAACACCGCTACAACTGATGAGTCTACACCACCAGAAAGCGCACATAATACTTTTTTATCGCCAACGATTTCACGAATTTTTGCAATTTCAAGCTCAATGAAGTTTGCCATTGACCAATCGCCTTTCGCTTCACAGATGTCGAATACGAATTGACGTAATAGATCATTACCATATACAGAGTGACGTACTTCTGGATGGAATTGTACAGCATATAGTTTACGTTCAACGTTTGCCATTGCAGCAATCGGACAAGATGCGCTAGTTGCGATGACTTCAAATCCAGCTGGAACTTCTGTTACATGGTCACCATGGCTCATCCAAACGATTTGTTCTGTAGGTAACTCACCAAATAATTTGTTTGGTGTTGTTACTTGAATTTCGGCTTTACCATACTCGCGTGTTTCAGCACCTTCAACTTTACCACCGTTTGTATGTGCCATTAATTGCATACCATAGCAAATACCTAAAATCGGTAAACCTAATTCGAAAATAGCTGGATCCACATGAAAGGCATTTTCATCATAAACAGAGTTTGGACCACCTGAGAAAATAATACCTGTTGCGTTCATATCTTTAATTTCTTCTGCAGTTACCGTATGTGGATGTAATTCACTGAAAACACCAAATTCACGAATACGACGTGTAATTAATTGGTTAAATTGGCTACCGAAGTCTAGTACAACGATTTTTTCTTGCTCTCTTAATAAAGGGCTAGCTGTCAAAATTTCCACCTCTTCTATTATTTTTAAAGGATATTTTCATGTGTTCAAAGAAAAACGCGAAGAAAGTAAAAAAACTTTCTACGCGTTCATAAGCTCTAGAATATTGATAAAGGCGAATGCGTAGCAAAGTAAAGTGACTTACTATACTTTTCACCTAACGAAAACATCCGCCTTCATAGAGAAATCATTTAAGGTGATTTCGTAGAAACATCCGAACCCTATTATCGAACTTATATGAAAGCAATCCTTGCATTTAATTTTTTTCATTTTACTCTTTGTCTACGTTAAAATCAACTGATAGTGCGATTGATTAAATATTCCCAACTTTCTTTCAGCTTCACAAAATCAACATCTTCTTTGTCTTTCCCATAAATATGTTGCTCGTAGACTACCGTCAGCTTTTGCATTTCATCCGTTTCTAATGCTGCATCTACACGCTCTGCGAACGCACTTAATGTTTCTCCATCTTTTCTGCGCAAGCCAATACGAGATAATTGCTTCAGTAAAACATGGTAAGAAGAATCGAAATTTGACCAATCTGCTACTTTTTTACGGTATGCTCGAACATGCATCTTTGGAATCCACGTTTTACGCTGTAAGAATAAAGAAATACCCGTGATTATTAATAATACAGCAATTATCACCCAAACATAAGCAAACTTTTTCATCCATAACCACAATGCATCAAAGCTAAATGTTGAGTTCGGTTGTTCCTTCTCGGTTACCTGTTCTTGTGGTTGTGGCTCCTCAGGTTTTTGTTCTGGCTGCACTACTTCTTCCTCGTCAGACGTATCTAACGGGATATCATAATCAATGTTGACGTTGCCGGAAAAACCGATTGTAGGTTCAAACTCCATCCATCCCGTTCCAGGTATAAAAGCTTCTACCCATGAGTGCGCATTGTCATTCGTGATGCGATATTCGCGTAATCCATCTGACATGGGGCCTGCAGTTCCTGGTGCAAAACCTTTTACCCAACGAGCTGGGATCCCTACTGAACGTAAAAGTACCACCATTGACGTGGAGAAATTATCACAATACCCTACTTTTGTATCGAACAAAAATTGATCGACATAATCTTGATTTTCAGCAGGAATGGCGGCTTGCGTTTTATCGTACTTAAAACCATTTGTTCTAAAATAACTTTCTACAGCCTTAATTTGTTCATAAACCGTATCTTTCTTTTGCGTTATTTCAGAAGCTAAGTCCCTTACACGTTGAGGAAGTTGGTTTGGTAACTGCAAAAATCGATCAAAGGAAGAATCCATTGTTTCAAGTGTTGCTGGATATGACAATTGGAGCTGCTCCATACTATAAACAGGTTCACTATAAGACAATGAATAGTTTGATAATGATTTCGATTCCCCTACCTCTTGTTCTATATTCATTCTTTCAGTCTGCTCATCCTGAATAAATAGAGTGGCATCTTGAGCCGAAACAGAGAGCATACCATATGTTTGAAATAAAAATGGCATTGGAACAGCAATATCTAATTGAATCTGACGTTCATTTTCGGGTGGCCCGACTTGTAAGGAAGTCAGAATGGGTGTATTTGACTCATAAACATTTTTCCCAAAGTTCCCCTCTGAAACAATCCAACCCTTTGACGTATACGTATCTTTCGTTTCAATGCGCCAGTAATGGCGATCACGAGAAGAGGCAGTGAAAATTAAAGTATTATCTCCTTGGAACGGACCACCTAACTGACTATCATCTTGGCTATAACCAACTGATTTTTGACCATTTCCATTTCCATCTTGCCCAGTAACCCCTTGGATAAACGGCACAGGATCTGCCCATGTTGGTCCAGTCTTTGGTAAAAAAAATGCTACAGAACTAATGAGCAATACAGATACTAGCATGGGAATAACAATTTTCCATTTCTCCATTGCCGTACTTGTAGTTTCCACTTGAAGCCATAGACGCTTGACAAAAAGAACACCTGTCATGATTAATCCTAAAACAACAACTTTTACAATTGCCGCTTTACCATCATAGTCACTAAATGTATCCAAAGTAGCAATAAAGAATACGGTCATGGCAAAGAAGTAGAATATATTTTTTCGCACCGAAACCCAATGGTGAATTAAATAAACTAGCATCCAAATCAACACAAGGAATAATACTGTTCTGAAAACATCTGAAACCTGTCCAAAGTCACCTGTTAGAATCGTGGCCATGTTTCCTTTCCATTCAGCCAATAAAAAAGGCAATGTATCACCAGATAATACAGGACTAGGGCTATAGATAAAAACGATAAACCAGGTAATATAACCAAGCTTCACTAATCCTGATAGCAATGGATGTACGCGGAAAAGACTTAGCGCTAAAGACATACCGATAAACACTAAGAAAAGATGCATCCCACCTGTATTCGTTAATTGCATAATGGGAATAAGCCATTCACGCAAAATGAAAAATACAATAACATAAGCTAGGGCTAATTCTAAAAATTCGCCTAATGATTGCTTCACGGTCTCATCACCTCCGTGAATAAATGATAGAAATCTGCTGGATTTACATAAATAACTTGAATATGTTTATACCGCATCGCAAGCTCAGATTGCACTGGCGGCTGCTTTGCCACTACAAAACAAATACAGCTTTTCACTATATTTGCAAGAGTATGTAGTAATTCATCTGAAACATCACTTGTCACGTAAAGCAGTGTTGCAACTTGCTTAAAGGCTTGTTGATCATGAAATCGAAACTTGACATTCTCCATAGGTTTTATCGCAGCTAAATGATACATAACCTGATCTAAATGCTTGTCCCCCTGTATAGCAGGGAATACTTTCGTTATTTCTCCAGCAGAAATAAATGACAAATCTCCTCGTTCCTTAACGATCATCTGTAGCATTGAAGCTACTAATTCCACTTTTTCTTCAAACATGGAGGATTTCGTAGCGTCTAGCACTAACATTAGTTCTGATGATTGTCGATCCTCAAATTCCTTAGACTGCAACTTTTGTGTACGGGCAAATGATTTCCAATGAATCCAAGAAAAACGATCTCCTGGAACGTACTCTCTTAATCCAACAGCCATGGATGTGTCCTTCACTATAGAATATGGTGACATCATCGGGCCAACATCAAATTTTGTTTGAAGCGCAGCATATTTCATCTCTTGTACTCTTGGGTAAACTAAAATAGTTTGGTCCTTTTCTGCTACGACAACCTTTTTAGCCCAGCCAAAAAAATCGTAGAAAACAATTGTAACACCTAGGTAGCGATGTTCACCGCGTGGCATATTTTCCAATTCATATTGCCAGCTAAAGTTTTTTTTAAATCCAACGAACTTTATGGCATTCGCATTTTGGATTTTAGCTTGCACTAATCCCTCACTATCCACAAGTTCCTCCATTACGATATAGGCAAATGGAAAACGTGTTTTACGTTCTATCGTAATAAGCACCTTCGCTGATTGACCTCGTTCTATATGAATCGGGTCAATTTTGCGTTCGATTAGTAAAATATCTTCTCTAACGACAAAGAACATGAATGCATATACTAAAAACGGACTAACCGTAAAAAATACAAACCAGCTAACAAATCCACCTTGGAACATTGCATAACAAAACGTTACGATCATCAAGAAAGCGATTAATAGGAAATGTTTACTTTTTTCTACAAAAGCTTTCCATTGCCTCATTGTTCTGCAAACCTCTTTGTCGGAACTGGTGTTTTAGCAATGATACGCTGGATAATTTCGTCTGCTGTCACGTTATCATAGCGTGCATCTGGTTTTAAAACTAAACGATGGCTAAAAACAAATGGCACTAAATATTGAACATCATCAGGGGTAACATAGCTTCGTCCTTTCAAAAATGCGTAAGCCTGTGAAGCTTTCATTAGCGCTATTGTGGCACGTGGACTCACACCTAAAAAGACATAATTATTTTCCCTTGTTAGAGTAGCAAGCTCCACCATATAATTTTTAACAGAATCTTCTACATACACACCTTGAACAAGCTCCTGTAATTCGATTAATTGAGCTACTGTTAATACTGCTTCGATTTTTTCAATGGCTTTACCATTCTCAGCTCTTCGTAAAATTTCAACTTCCTGCCCCCTAGATGGATAGCCCATTTTTATCTTTAAGAGAAATCGATCTAGTTGTGCTTCAGGTAAAGGATAGGTACCTTCATGTTCAATCGGATTTTGTGTAGCCATAACAAAAAATGGCTGATTGATCATCAGCGTTTTCCCATCGATTGTAACAGAAGCCTCTTCCATCCCCTCTAACAAGGCTGATTGAGTTTTCGGAGACGTTCGGTTAATTTCATCGGCTAATACAACATCCCCCATGATCGGCCCTGGACGAAATTCAAACTCCATTGTCTTGGGGTTATAAATAGAAATACCGACTACATCTGATGGCAATAGATCTGGCGTAAATTGAATACGCTTAAATTGTGCATCAAAAGATTTTGCAAGTGCTCGCACCATCATTGTCTTTCCTACTCCAGGTACATCCTCCAACAAAACATGTCCCCTTGCTAATAATGCGACAATACTGAGCTCAGCAACTTCTCTTTTACCAATCATTACTTTTTCTATATTTTCTAAAACATTCTGTATTTGAGCATTCATTAATCGAAAAGCCTCCCATTCCATCAAGCAATTGTGTGAATTGCAAGCAAACTTAATATAAGCATAGCGAAATCTGTCCTGTAAAACAATTATCTGAAACTTCCACTTCCTACGAACATTCATAAAAAAGGCTTGTTTGATAACATCCAAACAAGTCTAATCCTTATTATATAACGTCATTATCCATTAGAATGTTACAAATTCAATCTTTTTATCCATATTTCTTCTAAAGATGTAGAATTTTCTTGTAAGAAAATTTCAGTTATCGCCCCAGAAATGATAATTTCACCTTCATGTAAAACTAATACATCACCTGCTATTTCTTCAGCAAAAGACAGCAAATGAGTAGAGAAGATAACCGTATTGCCTTTTTCTTTCTCCTCCAACATCATGTTTTTTCAACTGTGCTATCCATATTCCGCATATACCGTTTGACTTGTAAATAGAAAAAACAAAAAGAACAACACGATTTGCTTCATCACTTTCTACCTCCTCATTCAGCAAGAAAAGACTAGAGGATTTCCCCTAGTCTATGATTTAATGACTGTGCCCTTCTTGATTCATCTCATTCGAATGCATAGAACCGGATGCATCTTTTTCATCCTCAGCCTTTTTTTGCATCATTTTCTTACGTCTCTCCAATGCATCATCTTTAATTTTTTGTAGTTCCTCCTCATAAGCTTTCGAATTTTCTTGCATATATTTATCTGCTTCAGCCTTGTCCACGAAATAAATATAGCCCCAGTTCATCGGAGATTTCAGTTCCGTTTTTATAATTGTTACATCTTCAATCTTTGCCCAATCTTTCGTTACAAAATCACGTACAAATTTTTCGTTTTTTTCTTCATTAGCAACCTCCGCATTTAATAAACAGCCAATATCGTCATAAAAAGCAATTGTTCCATCTTCTTTTATTGCCTGTGCTGAAAATACACCCATCTCATGGTCTTTCATATAAACTTTCATATTACACATTTCACAAATTGTATCTTCTTCTGGCTCTTGTAACCGTGTATCTACTAGTGAAGCAACTTGCACGGTTTCTGATTCATTTTTCGTAGTTTCTTGCTCAATTTCCTTTTCTTCTACCTGTTTTTTTTCGCTACCACAAGCTGCAAGTACAAATAATAATATTAGTGCAGGTAACCATAATTTTTTCACAACTTTATCCTCCAAGTTTAGTTTTTTGTTGCCATATCCTACATTACAGATTAGTTGTGAAATTAGTTAAAAATCGCTGTGAAGAAATGGAAAAATTACCTTGAACATTCCATGAACATCTTCACTTCAAATATTTTGAATTTAGTGCTTTCACTTACTTCTCCTCAATAATAAAAAACTCCCCACACTGATGTGGAGAGTTTAGCTTATATGGAAGAACGATAACTATTGAGTCGCTTCTTTTGTTTGTTTAAACGACTGAGCTTTAGTGCCGTTTCATTTAATTCACGGCGAATTTCCAAATCACTAGCATTATCTACATGGATAGGTGTAATCGGTTGCTGCTGTTGTGAATTTACAGAAATAGTTGTTGAATTGTACGTCTTCTCTTTATTTTTTTGTAATCTATTTCGAAATTGCTTTTGTGGATTTTGCCCAAAGTTATGGCTGAGATCACCAGCATGTAAATATTGTTGTTCCTGCCGAAAAACACTACTTGTCGTTCCACTCACTCTAGAAGTCCTCATAAAAAGTTACCCTCCTCTACATTTTACTATCCTTATAGGTAATTATATCGACATTATATGCTGACAATTAACAACATAGAACCATAATGCATAAAAAAAGAGTGAAAAGAGCTATTTTTAAAAGTGGAAACACTTTCTTTATAACCCTTTTCACTCATCTTACTTCCAAAAATCATCAAATATTGTTATTGGCATATGACGCTTATGTTGGGAACGCAAATAATACCCTTCTAATCTTCGGCGAGGTTCTTCTGGAATTTCTTTCCCCTCTAAATAATCATCTATTTGATCATACGACACACCTAGCGCCACTTCGTCTGGCAAGGAGGGACGATCTTCTTCTAAATCTGCTGTAGGCACCTTTTTATATAGATGCTCAGGGCATTGAAGTTCTGCTAGCAATTGCTTTCCTTGTCGTTTATTTAAACGAAAGATTGGCATCAAGTCTGCTCCACCATCACCAAACTTTGTATAGAAGCCTGTAATAGCTTCCGCAGCATGATCTGTTCCTAATACAACCGCTCCATTCATTGCAGCAATGGAATATTGGACCTTCATACGCTCACGAGCCTTTTCATTCCCTTTCACAAAGTCATTCAGCTCAACACCTGCATTTGTTAGAGCTCTCACACTAGCATCCACTGCGTCTTTTATATTTACTGTATAAACCTTCGTTGGCTTTATATAATCAATGGCATCTTGGCAATCTTGTTCATCAGCTTGTACGCCATATGGTAATCGTACAGCGAAAAACGAATACTTCATTTCTCCCTCTTCTGCATTTAATTCATCAATCGCCAATTGCGCTAGTTTACCTGTTAATGTTGAATCTTGACCACCAGAAATACCAAGAACAAACCCTTTTACAAAACTATGGCGTTTTGCATATTCCTTTAAAAAATCAATGGATTTACGTATTTCCCCCTGTACATCAATGTTAGGCAATACGCGTAATTCCTCAATAATTTGTTGCTGTAAAGTCATTGCACCTGTCACTCCTTTTCACATTCGTTTAACCATCGCATGCACTTCTTCAATATTACGCATCTTATTATCCCAGCATTTTTGACTGAGATCGACTGGATATTCTTCAGGATTCATGGCACGCTTATATTCATCCCATAACAGTTCTAAATTCTCCGCCGCGTAATCACGCATTTCCTCTAATGTAGGGTTTTGATAGTTGATCGCTCCATTTTTAATAACATGCTGATGTAAATTTTTGGCATCAAAATTTGTAACAAACTTTGAGACAAACGTATGAATCGGATGGAACATTTTGATACGTTCCTCAGCTTGAGGATTTTCATCGTGCATTGTGATGTAGTCTCCTTCTGCCTTTCCATTCTTTTTATCGATAATACGATAGACATTTTTCAAGCCTGGCGTTGATACCTTTTCCGCATTAGCTGAGATTTTTATCGTATCTTCAAGTTGCCCTTCGCTATTCTCGATAGCCACCATTTTATATACTGCACCTAATGCAGGCTGGTCGTAAGCTGTAATAAGCTTTGTACCGATTCCCCAAACATCCACTTTTGCTCCTTGAGCTTTTAAATTTAAGATGGTGTATTCATCTAAATCGTTTGAGACAATGATTTTGGCATCATGGAAGCCTGCAGCATCCAACATACGGCGAGCTTCTTTCGACAAGAAAGCAATATCGCCGCTATCTAAACGTATGCCAATGAAGTTAATTTTGTCTCCTAGCTCTTTAGCTACTTTAATAGCAGTTGGCACCCCTGATTTCAATGTATTATAAGTATCTACCAAAAACACACAATCGCGATGACGTTTAGCATAAGCATGGAATGCATCATAATCATTTTTATAAGCTTGTACTAATGCATGGGCATGTGTACCAGAGACAGGAATTTTAAAAAGCTTACCTGCTCGAACATTACTTGTGGAAGCAAAACCACCGATAAACGCTGCACGTGTTCCCCAAATAGCAGCATCCATTTCTTGTGCACGCCTTGTACCAAATTCCATCGCCACTTCATTTTTAATAATTTGTTTGATACGGCTAGCCTTTGTAGCAATTAATGTTTGATAGTTAACAATATTAAGTAATGCTGTTTCAATTAGCTGCGCCTCTACTAATGGAGCTTCGATTCGGACAATTGGTTCATTAGCGAAAACTAGTTCCCCTTCTACCATGGAATACATATCTCCTGTAAATCGGATGTTCTTTAAATACTGGATAAAGTCCTCTTTATAACCTACTTCATCACGTAAATACGCAATATCCGATTCACTAAAATGAAAATCACGTAGATAATCAAGCATTCGCTCTAACCCA
Source organism: Lysinibacillus sp. G01H (assembly GCF_028872195.1). NCBI lineage: Bacteria > Bacillati > Bacillota > Bacilli > Caryophanales > Bacillaceae > Lysinibacillus > Lysinibacillus sp. G01H. Next base: position 4,092,905 of record NZ_CP118397.1, read on the forward strand.
GCAAATATGGCATAGCCATTACCAAAAGGTAATTTTCTAAAATACAATTCAAAAACTGCTTTTTTATTATGTATGCCATCCGCCCAGTAGGATTCTGCCATATTGATTTGATATAAGTCTGTGTGTAGCGCTAAGCTATCATCTGCATAGTTTGATCTCAAAAGAAACCCCTTCTTCCGCTTTGATAATTAGTCCTAGTATACACTATATACCCAAATTCTTGCGTATTACATTCCCTCTTATAGATGTTAGGTTTTCTAACATTAATAGTCAGAAAATTTAGAACTGTACACATTTTAGACACAAATTTTAATACCGCTTTCATTCCCTTTATAAAAACCTTTTTTCTAAAATACTTCGGGACTAGAAATACTTAATGTAAAATAACCTCACATAGAATCTAAAAAAACAATTGCACTGTTTTTAATACCGTTTTAACATGTAAATTAAATTCACGCAAGGAGCTGGTACACATGAAAAAAATTGAAGCAATCATTCGTCCTGAAGTTTTTGGAGCAGTTCGGGACGGTCTTGCACAGGAAGGAATTGCAGGGTTAAGCGTTTCAGAAATCGCTGGTTGTGGTCGTCAGCTAGGTCGAACAGGACTCTTCCGCGGCAATACGTATGAAATTGAATTTTTACCTAAATTAAAATTAGAAATGATTGTAGACGATGGCAAAGTTGATGCCATTGTAGAGATTTTATTGCGTGAAGCAGCAACTGGTAAAGTTGGGGACGGGAAGATTTTCATTTATCCAGTAGAACAAGCAATTCGTATCCGAACAAAAGAAGTCGGGTCGATTGCAGTAGAATAAAGGGGGCGATATAGATGGATGAAGTACTATTATCTGTTAATTTAATTTGGGTGATGCTTGGCACTATTTTAGTATTCTTTATGCATGCAGGTTTTGCTATGGTTGAGGCTGGATTTACCCGCTCAAAAAATGCAGTCAATATCATCATGAAGAATTTTCTCACTATTTCTCTTGGTGGGATCGTCTATTTTTTATGTGGCTATGCCATTATGTTCGGAGACTCAGTAGGTGGCATTTTCGGCACAAGTGGCTTTGCTTTAAAAGGAGTAGATGATCTTTCTTTCTTTATCTTCCAAACAATGTTTGCTGCAACTGGAGCAACTATTTTATCGGGGGCTGTTGCAGAACGTACTAATATTTTCGCTTATGTTGGAGTTATTATACTTATGTCTTTAGTTGTTTATCCTGTAGTAGGCCACTGGGTTTGGAGTGGGCAAGGTTGGTTAACAGATTTAGGTTTTGTTGATTTTGCTGGCTCGACAGTTGTTCACTTAACAGGGGCTGTTGCAGCATTTGTCGCAGCAGTTATGGTTGGACCTCGACTAGGCAAATATGAAAATGGTCGAGTAAATGTTATTACAGGACACAGTATTCCATTAGGTGCATTAGGCGTATTTTTACTTTGGTTTGGTTGGTTCGGCTTCAATGGTGCTTCTACATTAGCTGCTGATCCAGAGCTAGTTCCTAGTGTTATTGCTAATACGTTTTTTGCAGCTGCAGCTGGTGTCGTTGCCACTGCTTTCTATACAAAATTTCGATACGGACATATCGATGGCTCTCTTACATTAAATGGTGCATTAGCTGGGCTTGTAGGGATTACTGCTGGTGCAGCGAATGTCAGCATTTTTGGCTCGCTTATCATTGGTTTAATTGCTGCACCTTTGCTTGTGGAAGGTGTACGCTTCCTAGAGTGGAAGCTAAAAGTTGATGATCCTGTTGGAGCAATTGCTGTTCATGGTATTTGTGGTATTTGGGGAACACTGGCAGTTGGCCTATTTGATATTGGTGGGCAAGGCTTATTTTATGGTGGGGGTTTTGGTCTATTAGGTATTCAAGCAATTGGCGTTATTGCAACTATTGCTTGGGTTAGTGTATCTGTAGCAGCAGGTTTATTGATCATCAAAGCATTTGTCCCATTACGAGTAACGGCTGAAGAAGAAATTGCTGGATTAGATGTAATGGAACACGGAACGCCTGCGTACGAATACCAAGATATTTTCAAAAGCTCCGCAGTACGAGGCGAAACCTTCGCTCATCGTTTAACACATTTCGGTAAAACACAGAACAATGTTCAAGAAGAACAACATGTATAGCTAGTGATCTGCTCCTTTATCTCTGGATAATGGGGCAGATTTCTTTTGGTGCACTCCTACATTGGAAACCGTTCATTTACAGATGAAGTAGGTTACTTTGTTTGATGTGATCAAGTCTATAGAAAAAGCGCTCTTTCCATCATTTAACAAGAGATTAACATTTTCCACTTCAATCGATCGATTCCTTCTCTAACTCAAGTAAAAATTGTTTCATAGCTAAGCCGCTTCTAAAGCCTGTTAATTGACCATTTTTGCCAATGACCCGATGACATGGAATAATCGCCAGGATTGGGTTTGCTCCAATAGCAGTCCCTACCGCTCGAACCGCTTTGGGATTACCAATGCGTTGAGCAATATTTCCATAAGTTGTTGTTGTACCATAGGGTAATTCTTTTAATGCATCCCACACCGCTAATTGAAATGCTGTCCCTTTCACATGGATTGGAAGATTAAATTCAATAAGTTCCTTCTTAAAATAGGCTGTTAACTGCTCTTTATATGGGAGCAACTTTTCTGAATTCTCTTCAAAGCAATATCCTTTAAATGGTTTATCAGCCCACTCCTTTACTTCTTCGAATGATGCATTTGGTGTACCTATATAAACAAGTCCTTTGTCTGAAGCCACAACATACATATCACCCTGTGCATAGGTTAATGTATCGAAATACAATATTTCCATTCCCAAATCCCCTTCTTTCTTTTTTCAACACCATCTTCCAGTCATTTCATGCTACAGTTATTTTACTAACTAAAGTAAAGGAGTTTCAATAGATGAATATGTTATATGAACCTGCCATTCACTTTCAACAAGTTCAATTTTCAGTAAATGACAAAATGATATTAAAGTCAATTACTGGGTCATTTCCAAAAGGGCAAATCACCACTCTCGTTGGTCCCTCTGGCGCTGGTAAAACAACTTTACTTAAATTATGTAATGGCCTTCTCTCACCATCAAATGGGCATATACTCGTTGATAATCAACCTATTTCTACATATGATCCAACAGCTTTAAGAAGGCATGTTGGTATTGCTTTACAGGCAGCTCCTATGATAGCAGGTACAGTGTTAGAGAATCTTGCTCTTCCCCGTACACTGCAAGGACAAAAACTTTTGCAGCAGGAGGCTATTCAATATTTAGAGGACGTTGGGTTAAACGAAAGCTTCCTGCATCAATCTACAAATGATCTATCTGGCGGACAACGTCAAAAGGTATCTATCGCTCGAACACTTATCAATCAATCCTCTATTTTATTATTAGACGAAATAACATCTGCTTTGGATCGTCAATCCGTACAGGATATTGAAAAATTGATTGTCACCATTAACAAAAAATACAATGTCACCATGATTTGGATTACCCATAATTTGCAACAAGCGCTAACGATTGGTCACTATACATGGGTTATGATGAATGGGGAGCTCGTTGAAACTGGTAAAAGTTCATTACTCAATGCACCAACAAATCCACGTGTTGCCGAGTTTGTACAGGGGGTAAACAAATGACGTTTACATCCTTATCACTGACATTAATTTTTGTTTGTATTCCTTTATTCCTATCCAAAATATTAAAGTTAGATCTTGAAAAAGATACACTTATTGCAACATTACGCTCCATCATTCAATTGCTTGCTGTCGGCTATATATTAAAATTTGTGTTTGATGCAAATAGTTATAGCTATATTTTCCTGATGGTAGCACTAATGATTGTCGTGGCCACGTTAAACGCACGAAAAAAAGGAGTAGGTATTAAAGGAATCACCTGGAAGATAGCACTGACTCTTGTCATGGTAGAAATAATTACACAAGGTGTTTTGCTAGGCTTTCATATTGTTCCAGCAACTGCTCAGTATATCATTCCCATTAGCGGGATGCTAATTGGTAATTCCATGGTGCTATCCATTTTGTTCTTAAATCGTTTTACAGCTGAAATTACTAACCATAAGGATCAAATGGAACTAATACTATCCCTGGGTGGCACACCAAAACAGGCTATTCATCGCCAATTAATTAATGCCATAAAAGCTAGTATGATTCCTACGATTGAGAGTCAAAAAACAATCGGACTAGTACAGCTACCAGGTATGATGAGTGGTCAAATTATTGGGGGAGCCGACCCTCTTCAGGCAGTCCAATTTCAACTTTTAATTATCTTTGCTCTCTTAACAACTGCAACATTATCCAGCGTTATGATTGGCTTTTTAAGTTATCCTGCACTATTTAATGAACGTATGCAAATACTTGATATGAAATAATTGTTAGGCTGAATGTAATATAGTTTAAATAATTTATGTTATACTAAAAAGAAAATGCAGTTAGGAGAATGACCATGTTATTACGCGATTTTTTCATCCACTTATCTGAGAACCAACTATTAAATAGTGCTGCAAAGAAATATGGCCTAAAATTAGGAGCACAAAGTGTAGTAGCTGGTACAAATATCGAAGAAACAATTGCAAGTATCAAAGAACTAAATGCACATAATATTTCTTGTACAGTAGATAACCTAGGTGAATTTGTTTCAAGCAAAGAAGAAGCGACTGCTGCTAAAGAAAAAATCCTTACTGTGATCGAAGCTATTCACGAAAACGGTGTAGCTGCACATATTTCATTAAAGCCATCTCAATTAGGCTTAGATATTGATGTTGATTTTTGTTATGACAATCTGTATGAGATTGTAGAAAAAGCCGCTTCATATGATATCTTTGTTAACTTTGATATGGAAGACTATGGACGCCTACAAACTTCCTTCGATATGGTGGAAGAATTATCGAAAACATTTAATAATGTTGGTACTGTCATCCAATCATACTTTTACCGTGCAAAAGATGATATTGAAAAATTTAAGGACTACCGTTTACGTATCGTAAAAGGTGCTTATAAAGAGCCAGTTGAAGTAGCCTATCAAGACAAATTAGATATTGATTTAAACTTTATTGAGTTGATTGAATATCACCTACTAAACGGTAAATTTACATCAATCGCAACTCATGATCACAATATCATTGCGCACGTAAAACGCTTTGTAGCTGATCATAATATTCCGCTTGATAAATTTGAATTCCAAATGCTGTATGGTTTCCGTACAGATATGCAAAAAGAGCTTGCAAAAGAGGGCTATAACTTCTGTGTATACGTTCCATTCGGCGAAGATTGGTACGGGTATTTCATGCGCCGTTTAGCTGAGCGTCCTCAAAACCTTAATCTTGTCACAAAACAAGTATTTACGAAAAAAACGAATACTGTTCTTGCAGTAGCAGCAGGTGCATTCGTTCTTGGTCGTTTAACTAAACGCAATAAGTAAAAAAATGAGAACCTTTTCGCTTATGATGCGATAAGGTTCTCATTTTATTTATTCCATCCTTTTTCTTTAAAGCGTGCAATGGCCTCAATTCGATTACCAACGTTTAGTTTTTCTAAAATCGTCGAAATATAGTTACGAACTGTGCCAGCAGACAAAAACAGCTCAGCAGCAATTTCCTTTGTCGTCTTGCCCTCTGCTACAAGTGTCAGAACTTGACTCTCTCGCTCCGTTAAAGGATTTTCACTATCGTCTTCATAGACAAAATCAACGAGCTCTGGCGCATAAATGCGTTTACCATCCATTATTGTACGGATTGCGCTCACTAACTCCTCTATAGGGCTATCCTTTAATAAATAGCCTCTGACACTCGCTTTTCTAGCACGTTCGAAATAACCAGGTCTAGCAAATGTAGTTAAAATAATGACTTTACAACCTGAGCCAGTGCTATGCATTTCTTCTGCTGCGTCTAGTCCCGTTTTCACCGGCATTTCAATATCCATAACACAAATATCAGGCTGATGCTCTTCCACAAGCATCAATGCTTCTTCACCATTTTTTGCTAAGCCAACAACCTCCATATCCTCCTCCATACTAAGTAAAGAGCGAAGCGCGCCTAATAGCATCCCCTGATCTTCAGCAATCACAATTCGTATCATGTCACAATCCTCTTTTCTATATGTTCTTCAGATTGTCTTTGACATTCTGATGCGTAATAGCTACTGGGATAGTTACCGTTAATGTGGTGCCCTCAACACTTTCAATTTTAAAGGACCCATTAATAAACTCTAAACGTTCCCGCATTCCTTTCAATCCATTACCAGTTCTCCAGGCTTGTTTTTTCGTAATACCCTGTCCGTTATCTCGCACTACCAAATAAACTTCTTTAAAATTTTGATGGAAAGCAATTTCACATTTTGTTGCTCCACTATGTTTGACAACATTATTAACCGCCTCTTTTAAGCACATAGATAAAACATTCTCTACAAGTGGTGGAACTTGCAATGCGTTTTTATCACCCTCAAAGACAAACTCCATTTCAGCTGCCTTTAGTATTTGTGAAATACGCATGATCTCATCTTCAAATTTTGCTGTACGCATATCTGAAACTAATTCCCGAACCTCTTTTAAGGCAATACTAGCCGTCTGGCGTATATCCTTAATCTCAATCAAGGCTTGCTGGGGATCTCGTTCAATCAACCTAGAAGCTAGATCACTCTTCAAACCTATCATGGACAATTTTTGTCCTAATGTATCATGCAAATCTCGAGCTATTCTTTGTCGTTCTTCAAAAACAATTAATTCAGCAATACGTTCATTGGCTGTTTCTAACTGTCCCTCTAAATTTTCACGTTTATTTTTGGAATAAAGCGTTAGCGGTAAAAGGACAACAGCTAAAATAGTTAATACAACGAAAGGCAACTGTGATAAAAATAGGTTGAGCTCTACAAAGAATCCAGCACCTGCTGAAATAACTGTAAATCCAATATGTAGACCATACATAATATAAAAGCCGACGGGTCTTCGGATATTGCCAATAAAAAATGCTGTGAAAATGGACAAATAGACATAGCCATACAAGATGGTCATAATAATATTTATGACCATTTCAAAGCTAATCCACATATAAACTAAACCGCTTTTCGAATTCATGGCAAATCGATAGAAGATAAAATAGAGCATTAAAAATGTAATACCTATCGATATTTCGATATAAGATGATTTCCTAAAAATGAAGAAAAACGGTAGGAAACAAAAAATTATCCACAAATATACACTGAGCATCGGACTATTCGGAATAATACTATGCCATTTCCTCAACATAATCTCACGCTCTTTCCTACTTTTCCCTTATTATAACAAGAAAATTAAATTTATGCCTGTAGATGCTTTGACCCATAGTCCTCTCTTTACATAAAACAGCCATCTCTCTTGCAGAGATGGCTGTTATCAACTAAGCGGCAATACTGCCTCTTTCTTTACGTTTTATAATTTCATTTACTTCTTTAAACGTTACAAATTTACCTTGATCTTCATCATATAACTTGTAACGTAGTGATTCTAAACTCGTACGTAAAGTAATCGTTGTTGCCATGTGTAATGGCGGTGTCTCATTGTGTGCCTTTTCAAGATTATAATTAGGTACACGAGGAGCTAAGTGATGAACATGATGGAAACCAATATTCCCTGTTACCCATTGTAAAAGTTTTGGCAATTTATAATACGAGCTTCCTTCAACTGCAGCTTTCACATAATCCCACTCTGAATCGTGTTCAAAATAAGAATCTTCATACGTATGCTGGATGTAAAATAACCAAATTCCTAAAGAACCTGCAATAAATAAAGTAACGCCTTGCACTAATAAAAACGCTTGCCAGCCCATGAAGAAAATTAAAGCGGCACAAATTCCCACAATGGTAATATTCGTTAAAATTGTATTGAGACGTTCCTTCTTCTTCGCATCCTTACGATTAAAACGATTTAAGACAAGAACCATATAAAGTGGGCCTAATCCAAACATCACAAATGGATTACGATAGAAGCGGTACCATAGACGTTGCCCTTTTGAGGCTTGCATATATTCTTCAACTGTCATCATATCAATATCACCGATACCACGCTTGTCTAAGTTTGAGCTTGTTGCATGGTGAATTGTATGCTCACGTTTCCATTTTTCATAAGGGAATGATGTTAGCACCCCAGTAAAAAATCCAACCCAGTCGTTTGCCTTTTTACTTTTGAAAAATGACCCGTGTGTACAATCATGAAAAATAATAAAAGTTCGTACGACAAAACCTGCTGAAATGGCACTTAAGCCAACTGTTAGCCAAGGTGATACATCCACTAACAAGTAACCAGCCACCCATAATGCAATTAACGGTACAATTGTATTTATAATCTGAAAAACACTTTTACGCGTATCTGATTTGGCAAATGGCGCTACATCTTGGCGTAACTTTTTTGTTTTTTCTTTAATAGTTGCCATCTTTTACTCCCTCGTTTCTTTTTTTCTTATGATCTCATCATAAAACAAGAACACAAGTCAGTAACAGACGCAAACATCACAAAAAGGATATGACATTTGTCATATCCTTTTATGATTTCGGTCCAGTCAAATGAAGTTGAAAGAACACAAGGTCTAGCCATTGTTCAAATTTATAGCCTGCATTTTTAATGGTTCCTGCATATTCAAAGCCTAATTTTTCATGTGCTTTAATACTACCAATGTTTTCTCCATCAATACCAGCAACAAGCGTTTTGACACCATTTTCTTCAGCCATCGCTATCAGCTTGTTCATGAGCTTTGTCGCAATCCCTTTTTGATAATGCTCTTTATGCACATAGACAGAGTGCTCCATTGTATATTTATAACCTGGATAAGGACGGAATTGACTATAGGTAGCAAAGCCAGCAACAAGCCCATTATCCTCAAATACAAGTAAAGGATTATCTAATGCTTGTTGTTCCTTAAACCACTGTACTTTTTCATCAAAAGTTTGTATTTCGTATCGATAGACAGCCTTGCTTGTTAAAATAATATCATTATAGATAGCCAAAACCTCAGGAATATCTTTTTCTTCCATGAATCGTATCATTCTGCTCACTTCCCTTAACCAAATTGTTTTCTTCTATAAAGAAACAGAGATAGACAGTCCTTGAATAGACTATCTATCTCCTCTTATTTTATGCCTTAAACATTGAAGTAGCGAGCATCAGGATGAGCAAAAACGATGGCAGATACAGATGCTTCTGGCTCCATCATAAAGCCTTCTGTAAGATGGACACCAATATCCTCAGGTTTTAATAGGCCGAATAGTTTCTCTTGATCCTCCAAGTTAGGACATGCAGGATATCCGAATGAAAACCGTTGACCTTGATATTTTGCAGCAAAACGATCTCTCATAGTGAAATCTGTTGCATCAGGGAAGCCCCATTGATCACGAATTTCCTGATGCATACGTTCAGCAAAGCCCTCTGCTAATTCTAAAGCAGTGGATTGCAAGGCATGACTTTCAAGGAATTTCCCATCCTCTTTTAACTGGCGGGCTTTAGCCATAACTCCTTGACCTGCTGTTACAACCATGAGTGCAATATAGTCCATTTCACTGCTCTCTACCGTTTTTAAGAAATCTGCAAGACATAAAAATGGTTCAACCTGCTGACGAGGGAAGGTAAAACGCTCAATTTCTGTCTTACTATCAGCAGGGTCATACACAACGACATCATCACCATCTGCTTGAGCAGGGAAAAATTGATACAAACCAGATGGCTTTAATAGATCACTTTTTAAATAATCATCTACTAAATCCTTGAGCTCTGTTGCTCTTGAATCACCCGCATCAAGCAATTGCTGAACTTGCCCTTTCAAACCTAGATGGTGTCCCAGTAATGTACGCATATTAACATAAGGATATAAATGAGATACAGAATAGACTTTTTTCACATGACGTCGTAAATCAGCTGGTAAAAATACTGGCGCTCCTTTAACTGTTCGTGCAGGCTTTATTGTTACCTCTTTTGCCGGACGAGCAGCTCGTTTTTCATCGGCCTCTAAACGTTTTTGACGGGATTCTTCAATTTCTGCTAAGAAATTTTCACGTGTCCCTTCACCCATTAATAGATTCGCTTGCTCTAAGCCTTGCATAGCATCCTTTGAATAAATAACAGGACCACCATATTCATCTGCAATTTTTGTTTCAGTAAAACGACGTGAAAGTGCAGCCCCACCAACTAAAATAGGAACATCAATTCCTGCCTCTTTAAAATCCTGAGCAGTAATGACCATCTGTTGCGCTGATTTCACGAGTAAACCTGACAGCCCAATAAAATCAGGTTTTTCCTTACGAATCGCATCAATCAATTGGGCAGGGGTTACTTTAATGCCCAAATCGACTACCTTATAGCCATTATTACTTAATATAATATCAACCAGGTTTTTCCCAATATCGTGAACATCGCCTTTTACCGTAGCAAGTACCATTTTCCCTTTTCCAGCACTCTCTTCATCCTTCTCCATGAATTGCTCTAAATGAGCAACTGCGGCCTTCATCACACCTGCTGATTGTAAGACCTCTGCTACAATGAGTTGATTATCATTAAATAATCGACCTACCTCAGCCATGCCCTCCATTAAAGGACCATTAATTATATCAAGTGGCGCCTCGAAGATTTCCCTTGCAGCGTCTAAATCCTCAATTAGCCCTTCTTTGGTACCTTCTAATATATAGTAAGCTAAACGACCTTCAACCGTTTTCGGAATATCAGCTTCCGTTTTCTCCTTCTTTTTATCTCGATAAAAATCTGTAAACACTGCTAATGTTTCATCATTTGTATTAAAGAGCAGGTCATTTGCGAGTTTGATTTCCTCTTCAGGGATGGATGCATAACGCTCCAATTTCTCTGTATTAACAATGGCATAATCTAAGCCCGCCTGTGTACAATGATAGAGATAAACAGCATTCAGTACTTCACGACCAACTGGTGGTAAGCCAAATGAGATATTACTTACGCCAAGTACCGTCAATGTCTGCGGCAATTTTTCTTTGATGAGACGAATGCCTTCAATCGTTTCTAACGCTGAACCAATATACTGCTCATCCCCAGTTCCTACAGGGAACATTAATGGGTCGAAAATGATATCCTCTGGTGCAATCCCCCATTTCTCCGTTAAAAGTTGATAGGAGCGCTCGGCAATTTCGAGCTTTCGATGACGGTCAACCGCCATTCCCTTTTCATCTATCGTTCCGACAACTAACGATGCACCATATTTTTTCACGAGTGGTAATACTGCATCAAATCGTTCTTCACCATCCTCTAGATTAATAGAGTTAATGATGGCTTTCCCTTGTGAAAACTTTAATGCTTCCTCAATTACTTTTTCATCAGTTGAGTCAATCACAAGAGGCACCTTAACCTTTTTTACAACCTCCTGCATAAAACCACGCATATCGGCTAATTCATCGCGATCAGGGTTGGCTAAACAAATATCAATAACATGTGCACCATTTTTGACTTGAGCACGTGCAATCTCTGCGGCCTCCTCAAATTTCCCATCGATGATTAAATTCTTAAATTTACGAGAGCCAATTACATTTGTTCTCTCCCCAATAAATAACGGACGCATAGAATCGTCATACAATAACGGTTCAATTCCTGATACTGCATGACCATGTGTTTTTTCTGGTAATTGGCGAGGTTTTTCATCTTTTAAGACCTCACGAATGGCTGCAATATGAGCCGGTGTCGTCCCACAACATCCACCTACAATATTAAGCCAACCTTTTTCTGCAAAACCTTTTAATTTTTGCGATAGCGATTCCGGTGATTCATGATAACACCCTTCTTCATCTGGCAAGCCAGCATTTGGATAACAGCTAATATAGCCTGTTGAAAGCTCTGCTAATGAACGAATGTGATCCGTCATAAACTCAGGTCCTGTCGCACAGTTTAGGCCAACTGATAATGGTTTAATATGCTCGATCGAAATATAAAAGGCATCGATTGTTTGCCCTGCAAGCGTTGTACCCATCGGTTCTATTGTTCCTGAAATCATGACGGGTAGCTCTTTTCCCGTTGATGCAAAAGCGCGCTTTACGCCAAGTGTGCCTGCTTTGACATTGAGCATATCCTGACTTGTTTCTAATAACAAAACGTCGGCTCCTGCCACAATTAATGCCTTTGCCTGTACATAAAAATTTTCCTCTAGCTCATCAAATGTAATACCACCAGTTACTGATAACGTTTTTGTTGTTGGCCCCATAGCCCCTGCAACAAAACGTGGCCAATCCGATGTGGAATAACGATCCACTGCTTGGCGAGCAATTTCCACTGCACGCTTATTAATTTCTTCTGCTTTTGTGCCAAGATCATATTCATTTAACACAAGAGGCGTCCCACCAAATGTATTTGTACAAATAATATCTGCGCCTGCCTCTAAGTATTTATGGTGAATTTTTTCAATGACATCTGGTCTAGTAAGCACAAGATTTTCATTACAGCCATCAAGTTCCTCGCCACCAAAATCCTCTGCTGATAAATTTTCATTTTGTAGCATTGTTCCCATTGCGCCATCAAGAATTAAAATACGTTTCTCTAGTTGCTCTTCAATCGAGTGCTTAGCCATGTATACTTACTCCTTTTTTCTGTTCATCCAATTGCTCTATATATTTCATCAACTCTAGTGTCACATCGTAACGTAAAAATGGTGTAATAAGGTAAATCCCATTGAAATATTGCGTAGCCTCTTCTACTAATTCTTTGGCAATAGCAATCCCTTCCAATGTTGCCTTTTCTTTATCTTCTCCACATGCTTTCATTCTTGTTAAGGCATCTTCAGATAATTTGATACCTGGCACTTCATGATGTAAAAATTCAGCGCTTTTATAACTCGTAACAGGCATAATACCGATGTATATTGGAGCTTGTAAATGCTTTGTTGCCTCATAAATCTCTACAATCTTCTCTTTCGTATATACTGGTTGAGAAATGAAATAGTCTGCCCCATGCTCAATTTTCTTCTCCAAGCGTGTCACAGCACGATCTAACACACGGACGTTTGGATTAAATGCAGCAGCAACTGAAAAATTTGCTTTTTTACGAAGTGGCTTACCTGAGAACGAGACCCCTTCATTTAATTGCTTAATTAATTGGATTAGCTCCATGGAAGATACATCATAAACACTTGTCGCACCTGGGAAATCTCCTACTTTCGTTGGATCACCCGTAACGGCCAACACATCATGAATACCTAAAGCATTTAACCCCATTAAATGGGATTGTAGACCAATTAAATTACGATCGCGACATGTAATATGAGTTAGTGGGCGTACACTATGTGTGCTCTTCAACAATGCGCCCATTGCAATATTACTAATACGTGGAGAGGCCAGTGAATTGTCTGCCATCATAACTACATCTGCACCTGCATCATATAATTGCTTTGCTCCTTCAAGGAACCCATCGATCTCTAAATGTCTAGGTGTATCCAACTCTACTATGACAGAGCGTTCACGTTTAACTTTTTCATGAAGAGGCTCATACTTTGTTGGCTCCGCTTCTCGAACAATCTCAATCTTTTTAGGCTTCGCATGCTTCTCCTGAACCGGTGATAACTCTTCTAAATACTTCTTTGCTGCTGCAATATGTTTGGGTGTTGTACCACAACAGCCCCCTATTAAGCGTACACCTTGATCACGCAATTCAACAGCCGCTCGACCAAAATAATCAGCTTCTGACTCATAAACGACACGCCCATCCTCTAAGTCCAGAAGTGAAGCATTTGGATAGGCTGACATAAATGCCTTATGAGGAAGTTCTACACCCTCAAATGCCAGAATTGTATGGTGTGGACCTAGTCGACAATTGACACCAACAATATCAGCACCTAGGGCTTCAAGCTCATGGAGAGCATTATTTAAAGTCATCCCATTTTGTAAAACACCAGGCTCATGCATAGAAACTTGTGCAATAATCGGCAATTTTGTTTTTTCTCGTAGCATCTTTAAGGTTGCTGTTAATTCTTCAAAATCATAATAAGTTTCAAGTAAAAGGCCATCTGGATTCCCTGCAAGTAAGACTCTTGCTTGTTCTTCAATAGTCGCTAATATTTCATCCAAGGTTGCATCACTTTTACGAATTCCCCGAATACCACCAATTGTTCCTAAAACAAATTGACCGCCATCAGCCGCTGCTCGTTTTGCGATGGTGATAGCAGCTTCATTAAATTGTTGGACACGTGATTCTAATCCATAGCGAGCTAATTTAATGGCATTTGCACCGTACGTATTCGTTTGAATGATGTCAGCACCAGCTGCAATATATTCTCTATGAATCTTTTCAATTAACTCGGGTCTCTGAACATTCATTTCCTCATGGCAATACTCCAATCCATAGCCATATAGCACTGTGCCTATTGCACCGTCTGCCGTCAATACATGCGTTTTTAACCTTTCAAGCAATCCCATAAAATTAGCCTCTCTTCCTATGTCTCTATATAATAAAAAGCCTTCTTTCATAAAAAAGAAGGCTTTAACGATTCATCATTGTTGTTCCTTCTCATCTTCGACTCAACGGTCTTCTGGATTTAGCACCTGACAATAAAGTTGGTTGCTGAAGCTTCAATGGGCCAGTCCCTCTGCTTCTCTTGATAAGAATTAAGTATGAATTTTTTAAATAATTAAAAGAATCATATCGTTTACTGACGAATGAGTCAAGACTATTTCACATAACAAAGTTTTTTTCCACTTAAAATCTTAGAAATTGGCAAGTTTCTTTGCAAGCTCTTCGCCAATTTTTTTCCCATTTTGAATGCAAGCACCGATACCTACGCCAAAATATGAGCACCCTGCAATCGATAAATTAGGATATTTCTCATGTAATTCTTGTAGTAATCCTTGTAATGCCTCACGATGCGCTAGATCATATTTAGGCATTTGATCAATCCATTTTGTTACATTCACAACGGTTGGTTGCTCCTCTATTCCTAGGCTCTTTCTCACATCTTCTAAAGCAACTGCTGCCAATTCTTCATCCGTCATGGCACGTAGTTGCTCATAGGCTGGATTGATGCTCTTATAAAAGAGTCGCACAAGTAATTTATTTTCTTTCGATGTATGCTTCCATTTACGACTAGTCCAAGTTGCTGCATTACAAGTAACGTCTGAATTATGGGAAACAATATAGCCTGTTCCATCTGCTGGCAATTTAGCATCTGGCACATCAAAACCTAAATAGATAGTAATCGCTGACGCTGTCGTAAATCGATCAAAATAGCGGTTTAAAGATTCATCCTGTAGCAGATTTTGGACAGTATCGTTCGGTAATGCTAAAACGACATAATCTGACTCAATAATTTCACCATTAGCTAAGGAAATAGTGTAGTTCTTATCTTGTTTTTGAACATTTAACGTAGTAACACCCTTGATAATTTCTACATCGGATAAGGTTTGTTCAAGTCGATCAATTAAAGAAGATAAACCTTTTTTAAACGATATAAATTTTTTGTTCGCTGCTTTAACAAATTGCTCACGATTCGCATCAAAGCCTTTAATAATACTTCCATAATCATTCTTATAATCAATCAAATACGGTAAAGTAGAGCCAATAGAAAGCTGATGTAAATCTCCCGAATAAACACCTGCAAGGACTGGTGCAATTTGATTTTTCACCAGTTCCTCTCCTAAATAGTAAGTTAAAAATTCACCGATTGAACTTTCCTTTGTGAAGCCATTGTTTGGCAATGTTAAATCCTTCAACGCTTCTTTTTTTCCTTGCTCGGAAATAAGTGTACTTTCCTCTAAGGATGCTAAACTCATCGGTATTCCGAAAGTTGAATCTGCCGGAATAGCATGTAACTCATTATTCGTATAAATATAAGAAATACCTGTTTCGTTGTAAACTAGTTCCGCCTCAAAATCAAGCTCCTGCACGAGTTCCATAACGCCTTGATGACGGGCTACAATAGAATCAGCACCCGTTTCCATGATGAAACCTTGTTCATGTACTGAATATAATTTGCCTCCTAAATATGTATTTTTTTCTATAAGCACTAGACGAACATTTAAATTATGTTCCTTCACTTGACGTTGCAAATAATGCATTGTACATAGTCCTGTAATACCGCCGCCTAAAACAACAACTGTTTTCATCATAACCGCCCCTATTATTCATTCTTTCTACAGTATAATCTTTTTTTCATTGAAAATTACGTTAAACCCTTTACAAATTTAGCAAAAATAGAGCTATTTCATCAGTGAAATAGCTCTTACTTTCTGAATCTCTATAAGATTGATCCTCTATAACGATGGCTTCACAACAAACATTTTAATAGGTACTATAGTGTTTATTACGTCTAAAAACATAAAAAATAGGATGTTGTTAGTAGTCTATCCTTTTAAATTTTGCGCAAAGCTCGCTAATTTTTCTGCTGAATTTGTTACCTCAGTAAATGAAGTGCCTAATTCACTTAATATGCCTACAATTGCTTGTATTTTTGTTGCCATACACTCATTTTGATCTTTTGCCTCTGTCATGGCTCCCAATATACTCGTAAATTGGCCTTCAGTTTGTAACATATTTTCTTCACCTGCTGCAACTTCTTCTTGAATATTTGTCAAAGAATACTCTAGTTTCTCTGTTCGTTCACCTGTCTTTTTCAATAACAAAGCCACCGCTGTAACAGATTCTTTTGTCTGAATTGATAATTTCCGTACTTCATCGGCCACTACACTAAAGCCCTTTCCCGCTTCCCCAGCACGTGCTGCTTCAATTGCTGCATTTAAAGCCAATAGATTTGTTTGATTCGCAATATTGGTCACAACACTCATGATTGTTTCCATTTCCTTAGACATACCTGATAATTGTTCAATATTTTCTTCTATATCATGAAGAGAATGACTAATATTTAGCATATTTTGTGATTGATTTTTTAAACGCTCGCGACCCTCAAGTGCTTGGTTTTCAGCCAGTGTAGACAAATCGAGTGATTTTTTTGCCAAATGTTTAATTTCGTCAGATTGCTTACTTAAGCAGGAAAATGAATTATTGGTTTCCTGCGAGATAGCTGCAAGTGCTTCCGAAGAATCTACAATCTGTCGTTCAATCGCTTCTTTTTCATGAACCATTTTTTCTTTCAGTTGTTCCACAGTGTTTTCAAAAGCTTCTAAAACGAGTTGTTGCTCAAAATTACAAATTTTCGATATAGCTCTGATCGTATTAAATTGATCTTGTGGAAATTCTATATTTTTTTCGACTAAATCAATAAATGATATCGATAAATCTTGGAATGCACAGATATACCACTGTGTTCTAAGCCCAATGTGGACATGCACCTTTGCAATTTTTACACGCCTTTGGTAATACATCTCATCAATGGTTCCGTTAAACATTTCAATAATATGTTGCCGTAATGTTACTTTAAGCTTTTCTACAGAACTATGATGACTGATAATATCTACCAAATGATGCTCTGTTCCAATCATGTTGTAAAAACGGTTTACGATGTGATCTACATTATGCATAACTATTGGCTGGAAAGCTTTTAAATATTGTAAGTCGTTCTTCGTTAAGTTCAGCATTTCAATTTGCTTCGCCATCGATTGACGAGAGGACAAATCCATTTTCACTGTGTATTGCTGTAAATCCAATACCTTAGTCTTTCTCTGTTTTTGAAAAATCACACATCTTCCCTCTTTCATTCCGTTTACTTTCATCAGGCTGAGAAACATCAAATCCCTTTTAACATATTGATGGATACACGAAAAAATACCGATAAAATCAGATTAGTCAGATTTAATGGTTACATTCAATAGCGCAATTCCGTATGACAGACTTCCTCCCAAAGTATGTCGGGTACCCCTTTACTCAATTTATCCTAAGATTATATGCTTTCAGCAAACAGATATAGTCACTACATGACTATCAGTAAATTATTTACGTATGCTTCTTTTCAAAATCACTCATTTACATTAATCATTTTATAAATGACTGTCAATCTTATGAATACCATTTTTTTACACAAAATGTATAAAAAGTCCTTGTTGTTAAATAAAGCGTAATAAACAATGAAAAAGCTACCACAATATTATTGGGTAGCTTTTTTAACTATTTTTTTGTTTATTATGCTTACTTGTTTTATATTTATTCTACTTTTTTATTGATCATCTTCAAATTTCACTATACTAATATTTTTTACCCTCAATCATCATCTATCTAAATACTCTTAAATAGCTGTCTAATTTAGACTTAAATACCCATAAACTATAGCAATATAAATCATTCTAAAAACCTATGTTTTTTTAACACTAAATTTACAATCCTTTAAGTTCCTGTAATATTTTAGCCGCTTCTTCGGATCCTGCATCTGCCGCGAGTCCATACCATTTAATAGCTTCTTTTAGATTTCTTTCTAACCCTGTATCTTTATTAAAAATATGCCCTAACTGTAGCTTGGCTTCTACATCTCCTTGAAGTGCGGCCTGCTTAAACCAATGTATACCTTTTTCGAGATTGCGAATTCCAGCCAGACCATTACTCCATATATAACCTAAATCATAAAAGGCATCTACATGATATTGCTCTGCAGCTCTTTCATACCAAAACAGACCACGATTGACATCTTTCACTTGGCCTAAGCGTCCCTCTAAATAAATTCCACCAAGTCGATATTGTGCTTCCACATACCCTGCCTCAGCTGATTTTTTATAGGCGTTAAAAGCCTCTTTCACATCTACCTCAACGCCTAACCCCTGCTCATAAATAATCCCTAACGTAAACATTGCCTCTGCCACATTCTTTTGTGCAGCATAATCAAACCACTTTTTTGCTAATGTATAATCCGTTGATACACCTTCGCCATTAAAGTACATATCTGCTAAATTATTGGCAGCATCCGCATGTCCCTGTAAAGCTGCTTTTTCATAGTATGAAAAGGCAAGGGAATAATTTTCCTCCATACCTATGCCCCCGAAGCAAAAATTCCCAAGCATATATTGAGCATCTGCATTTCCTTGGGCAGCAGCTAGCTCAAACCATTTCAATGATTTTTCAGGTTGAAAATGTTTACCCTCTCTAGAATTATAGTATTCGCCCAGTTGATATTGGGCATCACCATCCTGCTCTTCAACCGCTTCTTTATACAAATCAATAATGAGCTCATGATCTAAGTCCTCTTCATCTAGAACAGCAACTTGTTCATCTTGATGGCGAAAATACCACTCCACAATATCAAGCACATCATCTACTACTTCTATACTGTTTTTTAACTTTTCTAGCGAAGAAATTTGCCAAATGAGTATATAGACAGGCTGTGGAATGGCATCGCGCAAGACATCATCATATTCTGCCAACAGCGTTAATACATTCTCCTGAATCGATTGAGATTGCACTGTATGGACAATCTGCAAATGACGTTGTTGCTGTTCTTTTAATAATCCTCGTACTACTTGATACAGTATTTTCTGCAAGGCTGTTAGGTTAACTTCTGCGAATGTAAGTAATTTTATATTTTGAGCAAACCACTGATCTTGAGTTTGTGTAAGATTTTGTAGGGAAATTATTCGTTCTTTATTTCGCTTGGCTAAAATTTGCTCGTACATTATTTTCCTCCCTTGCACACTATGTAAAAAACTGCCTTACCACTATTATATGGAAGACAGTTGAAGTTTGGTTACACATATGCTCTCAATAGTAAGCCTATGAAAAGCGTAATAATTAAAAATACTGTGACATGGGTCCATTTATACATGGCTAATAAGCCTATAAATTCTCGTGTGAATGCATTAGGAACATAGTAAAAAGCAGTTTTTGAGCCAATTCCCTCGGCGTCTAATGCTGCTTTCCTAGCATAAATACTTGCGCGAAACACATGGAAATTATTCGTAACAAAAATGGAGCGATAGTTCTCTCCATGAGAATGGTGGTCCATTATTTGCTTTGAAAAGATCATATTTTGTTCTGTATTGGCTGAACGATCCTCCATTACTATCTTGTCAGTCGGAATATGATGTACTTCTAATAGGTATTGTTTCATTGCATATGCTTCTGATACCTTTTCATCATTTCCTTGACCACCAGAGACAATGATATAAGGCTTCATCTCATATTTTATAAATTGCCTTACTGCTTCATCTAAACGACTTGCTAAAAGCGGAGGTACTGTATCGCCAATTAACCCTGAACCTAATGCAATGATGTAATTTGGTTCATAACGTATTGGTGTAAGAAGATACAATATTGAATAAGCAAGGACACTAGTATATAAGAACATTGTATAGCCAAAAATCAAAAACGCATAGAAGAAAAGAATATGCCAAAATACATTTTCAATTTCAATAAAAATGACGAATACATACCATAACATCATAATAACAAAACTTAGCCCCAATATGGCTAACATTAAGTTACGAAATTTGCGTCCTTCCTTTTCCAATAATACTTTACTATTGAAAAACATGGCTATCGATAAAATAAACATAATACTTGGAAAGCTTCCTAATATAATGAATATCCCCATTTCGGAAATAATCCCCTGATCATTCGGTAGCAATAAAGGATAATGAATAATGAACGCTCTGACAATATACATACCTATCAGGCCAAGTGCTACCGCGTTAAGAAATCGCCTTTTTTCTGTTAGGTACAAAATAATAAAAATGGTAAGTAAGATTGATAAAGTTAGTAGCATTTTTTCACTCCTTCCTATTGTATAATTCCTACAATCATTACATCTGCCACTATTTGTCCATATTTTTTGATATAGCTTAATTTTTGAAAGCGTTTGTTTTATTTTTTAATATAGTTCATGTAATATTACTATATAAGAACTAGTTTATGATTAGATTAAAAATTATATTGGAGGAATGTATGTAATGAAAAAAATTCTTGCCGCTCTTTTTGCAGCGACACTGATATTTTCAACTGTTGGTGCAACATTATTTATTTCTGATACGCCAACGGCAGAAGCTAAATCCTATAAATCGGGTAAAA
This sequence comes from Lysinibacillus sp. G01H, assembly GCF_028872195.1. Classification (NCBI taxonomy): domain Bacteria; kingdom Bacillati; phylum Bacillota; class Bacilli; order Caryophanales; family Bacillaceae; genus Lysinibacillus; species Lysinibacillus sp. G01H. The sequence continues at coordinate 4,113,814 of NZ_CP118397.1, forward strand.
AGGGCTTCTCTAACAATAATAATAGCTCGAATATCCAAAAATCGGATACTACCAAAGATCAAAACAATGCAACAACAAATAAAAACAACTCAACATCTACTAATAAAGCAGATACTACTAAAAAAGGTGGCTTTTTCTCAGGTGGTCTGATGAAAGGATTAATGCTTGGTGGACTTGCTGGATTATTATTCGGTAGTCTATTTAGTGGTATGGGTATACTGGGGAATATTTTAGGTTTACTTATTAATGTCGCAGCAATTGTTGTTATTGTGATGCTTGTTGTGAAGATAGTGAATATGTTTAAAGATAAAAAGCGCAAAGAGGAAGCACAATGGCACAAATAATCAACGAACAAGATATTATTAATGCTATTTGTTTATCTCAAGCCTACTATCAAAACATTCGACCCGAGGATGTTCTTGTTGAATTGACTTACGAGGATGATGCAGGCTTTGGTGCGGAGGTCGAAGTCAACGGTCAAATCGAGGTGCTTAATACAGCAGCCATGATTGGTGCCTTACGTGTTTGGATCAAGGATGTTCTACACGGTGATCCATTCTCAACAGGGATTGAACTTGTTTTAGATGACGAAGAAGGCATTATTGCCAAACTATCATAAAAAAATAGCAGTACAATGAATCGTCCAAAGGAATTCATTGTACTGCTATTTTACTTTTTCAAACGTTTTTTAACCTCTTCTTTTTCTTCTTCATTAAGAGAAAAATCTACGATAGAGCGTCCCAGCATTAATAACATGATAAACATTACTCCTGTACCAACAATTAAATAAATCATTGTAAAAACTTTAGAATAAGCCGTTGTTGGATATAGTCCTGTTTCGACTCCAGTTGGAATTAAGCTCACTACAGCAAAATACATGGCATCCAACCAGTACCACCCTTCTGTCCCCTTGTAGAATAGAGTTCCTGATAGAATGATTAAAAATAGTGTAGTAAATAATGATAGGAACTGTGGACGTTTAAAGGACCTCCACAAACCTTTTACTAATCTTTTAGCAGATAATATAAATGACAGCATCCCATTCTCCTTTATCAATGGACATACAGCAGCATAGTTAGACTATACTTCGTTTTTTACGAAAACGTCAAAAGGTAGAGGAGACAATCCCCCTACCTTCTAATTATTATTGAATGAGTAGCTGACTAAGATTGGTAAATATTTTAGCTGCTTGACCTCTTGTTGTGACAACCTCAGGTGAAAATTTCCCTCCATCCCCGGTCACGATTCCTAATTCATACAGCATTGTGATTGCACGTTTGGTTTCTGCATTATAAGAAGCAACATCCACAAATGGCACATTGCCTTTTGCAATATACGGCTGATTAGATTGCTGTTCATAGGCGCGATGAATCATTAAAGCTAATTGAGCACGTGTCACAGGGTGTCCAGGCTTAAATTTCCCATCTGTTCCTTTAATAAGACCATGTACATATGCTGCCGCAATTTCTGCCTGTGTTGCTGCATCATAATTTGCGATATCAGTAAATGGTGCTTTTTCTTCAGTAGTTAAGCCAAGACTTCTTACAAGAATGGCTGCAGCTTGGGCACGTGTTACACTACTCTCAGGTCTAAATGTCCCATCTGTATAGCCGTTCATTATACCTGTATTTGCGGCTTTTTGAATATACTCTTTTGCCCAGTGATTCTGTGTATCTGTAAAGCTAACGGTTCCTTTCGTAGTGAAAGTTACTGTAGGATTTTGAACACTTTCATTACCAGCACCATCAATGGCTTTGATAGATACATTGTAGGTTGTATTTTCTATTAAATCTTTGAGCGTAATTGTAGTAGTGTCAGCATTTAAAGTTGAAGTTAATTTTCCATTCACATAGACAAGGTAATTTGCTACGCCTACATTATCTGTCGCTGCTTGCCAGCTAACCTTAACAGTTGTACGATCTTTTACCTCTACTCCGATAGCCTGCGTGACATCCCATAAAGAGCTTGTTTTAATAATGGGTAAAAATGCTTCATTTGCTACCGCTAAATAACCAGCTTCACTTAAATGAATATTTTCAGGGTTTGGTAGATAGTTGGCAACATCCTTTGCAACAACATCATATGTAGGAACAAAAATAGCGCCCGCTTTTTCAGTAGTTGTTTTGATTGTTGAATTCAAAGTAGCTAATAACAGATTAAATTGTTTTTGTAAGTTCGCACTATAGTATGGGAAGGAATTATAATAGCCCATTACATATACTTCAGCTTGTGGATTAATTTTTTTGATTTCAGAAAGAATAGTAGCAATGTTCGATACAGCTTCTTTAGTAGCTTTTATGATAGCCACAGTGTCAATTCCCGTTGTTTGAGATTCTTTTAATATTGGCAATAGATCATTTGCCCCAGCTGTTAATGTGATGATTTCAGCTTCCTTAATAGAAGCTCGTAACTTTGCCTGTTCCTCTGTATAGCCAAAACCAGTCACTGTTTTTGCAACATCATTTTGTAGATCAGCTAAAACATTTTTAGTTGTGTAGCCTGACATAGCAAAGCCCTTATTAAAGGAAGTAAGGAAGCCGTCTTGCTGTAATGCCTGTGCAATAAAATCGGTATAGCCTAATCCAATTACACCTACTTCATTCATCCCATGTGCTAATGAATCACCAAGTGCCACATAATCGGTTTGTACAATCCAACTTGGTGCTATACGGTCACCCTGTCCTTCTTTTGCACTAGCTGCTACAGGTAAAGCTAATTGCAAAGCCAATATACTTGAAGCTAAAAAACGAAATTTCTTTGATAATCTCATTTACTCTCTCCTCTACTTATAAAATAGTCGTTGTTTTCACTATTTTACTAGAGGAGCGATAAAAATAGGTTAAATTACAACAATCTTTTTTAAAACATTTCATTTCTTATCTAATCAACCTGTATCTTTCCATAAATCCCACCACCACCAACTTTAATGGCTAATTGGCCCGTTCTCGCTAAATCGATTAATTGGGCTAGTTTATGTGGCACAATTTGTTCAAGCTGGTCGATTGTTACACGATGCAAAATATTCATTTCTGTACCAAATGCTCCGATTAAACGTTCCATCATTTTAGGACCAATACCTGGAATGAAATCAAGTGGTATCTGATGAATGTAAGGTGGTCTATTTCGCTTATTGGGAAAGTCTTCTGATAGCTCCTGTATACGGGTAGCTACTCCCTTTATAATTTGAGTACTCCCACATTCTGTACAAATGGTAGCTTCTTTACTTAGCTGTTGACTACATTTTGCACAAACTGTTTGATGATATTTGCCAAGCAAAGGATTCAGGCCATAATTGGCTATTACCGCTCGTCCCTGTTGCTCATGCAGAGCCATTTTTAATTCTGTAAAATTCGCTTCTGCTAATCGTAACTTTTGATATTCTCGCGCTAATTTTCCAAGCGAATGTGCATCGGAATTGCTAACGAATGTATATGCTTGTAATTCTTTAATATGACGTACCATATTTGTATCAGAGCTTAAACCTAATTCAATGCCATCAATAAGCTGCGGATCAAAGACTTCAGTTAAACTTCGACGAACCCCTTTGCCAAACAAGCTTTTAAATGGTGTAAATACATGTGCAGGAATAAAAATACCTCCCAATTCATGCACCTTTTGCTGCAAGGTCTTGCCATCACAATAAATACGCTGTGAACTTAAATGGATATTCTTCATATGTTGTGACATCCATTCTGAGAACCGCTTCATGAGCTCTAGTGTAGGAAAGTAAGCAAGCACATGAATAGGACCCTGACAATGTTGATCATAAATTTCGATCTCTGATCCGGGAATCAAAGTTGTTTCCTGAAATCTCAGACCACCTTCTTTAAGTTCTTGCAGTTCTCCGTGTTCAATCATCCTCACCATTTCTTCGATTACTTCTGGTGAGTGACAGTCAATGACCCCAATGATGTCTAATCCCTTTCTTGCACTAGCCGTCTCTAAAATTCGTGCTAATGTTAACGTTTTACTGCCAGTAATTTTCACTGCCCTTCCACTAGAAGTACGTCCAATATGAATATGTAAATCAGCATAGAATTCATTCAATTCAAACACTCCTTTTAGTACATCTATAAAACGAAAATACCTTACATTACTGCAAGGCATTTCTCTTCATTATGATGGATGATTTGTAGTAGTGCTATTATTTGACTCAAAAGCGCCAGAACCGTGTGATGGTGTGGAGGAAGCATCATAGGCAACTAATGTTACACCAATCTTTTCTTCAAGCTCATTGATTTTTTCTAGTTGCTGCGGGTCTAATTGTGCAAACTTAATTTCTGTCATGGCCATCAATCCTTTCAATTATACAATTCCCCGAAATATAGAAAATATACTTCTTCGCATAATTGTGGAATTACAAACGAACATGGATAAAAAAATGACTGATTATCAGTCATTTTTATTGACATTATTTTTCTTATTCTATAACATAATAATTAAGTAAGGCAAAAGTGAGGGATTGCATGTCAAAAGAAGAAAAAATTATTCAAGCTGCCATTGAGGTTTTTCGAGAAAAAGGAATAGAAAAAACAAAGGTTTCAGATATCGTTAAAGCTGCTGGGATCGCTCAAGGAACATTTTATCTTTATTTCCCATCACGCCTTTCTGTGATGCCAGCTATTGCAAAAAATATGGTAGAAAGAATTATTGCTACCTTAGATGAAGGTATTTCAAGTCATAAGCCCTTTGAACAGCAACTTGAAGAGGTTGTGGAAATGGTTTTCTTAATCACGAAAGATTATGGAGATATCGTTGCACTTATTTATGCAGGTATTGCGCAAACTGAGCATTTAAAAGAATGGGAAAATATATATGCACCCTATTATGAATGGATGAGCCATTTCTTATTATCTGGCCAGCAACAGGGAATGATACGTGATTCAATTGACCCAACACGTTCTGCTAAACTGATGATTGGTCTAATTGAATCTGCTGCTGAACAAATTTATTTATTTGACGATAGCAAGGATGAAACAATGAAATTGCTCAAGCTTGAGCTTATAGACTTCCTATCTCACGCACTTGGCCTACGTCACCCATAAAAGTGACGTTCTTTTTTACTCCAAAAATGACTGAACGTCAGTCATTGCATTCCCTAATAGAAAGGATTTTACTTATGAAAAAAGAATGGATGTACGTCGTTTTAACAAGTTTATTTGAATTGCTTTGGGTATTTGGCTTTAACGTAGCAAGCTCATGGTGGCATTGGATAATTATTGTGACAATCATTGCTATAGATTTTCATTTCTTATCGAAGGCTTGCGAGAGCTTACCTACTGGTACAGTCTACGCTATTTTCGCCGGAGCAGGTGCAATCGGTACTACATTAATGGATATTTTCATTTTCGAAGGAGAATTTAATGCCATTAAAGGACTGTTCATGATTATTTTAATATTAGGTGTGATTGGTCTAAAATTAGCGGATAATTCCTCTAAAGTGCAGGTGCAAACGGAAGGAGAGAATGTATAATGGGTTGGGTACTTATTATCTTAGCTGCTTTGTCTGAAATTATAGGTGTGATTGGCTTACGCTTCTATAGTCAGCAGAAAACATTACGAAACTTAATTTTATATATTGGTGGTTTTGGTGTGTCCTTTGCCCTTTTATATGCATCCTTCAACTATTTGCAGTTAAGTATTGCCTATGTTGTTTGGGTAGGAATTGGTACTGTTGGAGCTGTACTCGTAAATATCATTTTCTTTGGTGAATCTAAAAATTTATCACGTATTATCAGTATCATAGCAATTATCATAGGTGTAGCAGGCTTAAAAGCAGTATCTTAATGGCTCTACAATACAGGACGCCACTCTTAAATCGGAAGCGTCCTGTATTCATTTTATTTAATATGGCATGGTTGGATAATAATCAATCCATCCGAGCCAATACCAGTATGGACATTGGCCATTTTTTGAGCCAATTCACAAAAGATATCTTCCTTGTAATCATGCTGGAAAAGATCAAGATAGATATCGCTGTTGCCAATACCATGCATTTTCGTAAAGGCTATTTGCATACAGTCACTCCTTAAAGGATGTTTTATGTATCTAATAGAAGATCTCGCTTTCTATATTTGGCTAAACCTCTTCGTGAACTGTTCAGGAACATATGTAAGATACGGCTTCCCTGTCAGTGGATGTATTTGAATATCTGCAAAAACACCGAATACATCTTGTAGCACTGTTGGGGTAAGTACTTCCTCTGGTGTACCATGGCAAACTATTCGCCCTTGCTGTAAAACGTAAATTTGATCGCAATACATAGCAGCGATATTCAAATCATGTAAAGCTGCTACTACGGTTAAATGCAAGGTCTGAATTAAATCCATAAGTTGAAGTTGATGTTGAATATCTAAATGATTCGTCGGCTCATCCAATATTAATACCTGTGCTTGTTGAGCGAGTGCCCTTGCAACCATGACACGCTTTTTCTCGCCACCAGAAAGCGAACTAAAGCTTCGTTTCTCTAAATGCGATATGCCCGTTTGCCTAAGAGCCTCTTTAACAATTTGAAAATCTTTCTCTTGATCAAGCTCTAACAGCTTTTTATGTGGTGTTCTTCCCATACTGACTAAATCATGCACAGTGAAATCAAATAATACGGGTGTCTCTTGGCTTACAACAGCCAAATTTTTCGCAATTGATTTACTTGATTGCTTTAATATATCTTGCTCATTTAATACTACCGTTCCGCTTTCAGGTTTTAGGAGACGATACATATTTTTTAACAATGTTGATTTTCCGCTCCCATTAGGACCAATTAATCCAACAAATTGCTTTTCTTTTATTTGAATGCTTACATCATGTAGTATACGCTGATCGTAAATGGAGAATGATACTTGTTTCGCTTCTAATGTCATGGACGTTAATCTCCTTCACCGAAAGAATAGTTGTTACGACGGAGAAGCCAAATGAAAAATGGTCCCCCACAAAAAGCTGTAATAATACCAATTGGCATTTCCTGAGGAGCAATAATGATTCGAGCAAAGGCATCTGCCCACACTAAGAATATTCCACCTATTAAAGCACTAATAGGTATGACATATTTATAGTTTGAGCCCACAATTAAACGCACAATATGGGGAATAATCAATCCCACAAATCCTATAGAACCACTAACTGCGACAAGCACACCAGTTAATAGAGATACTAATAGTATTAACTGAATACGGAATTGCTGAAGATTAACGCCTAATGTCACTGCCGCCTCTTCTCCTAGTAATAATAAATTTAAATTACGATAGTGTAGCCACAGTAGCCCAAATACAACCAAGAATACGAAGGCTGGAATCACAATACTATTCCATTTGGCTCCAGCTAAACTACCTAGCATCCAAAACATAACAGCCTTTAAGGCCCCTTCTTGCTTTGACATCATTAAAATAAAGTTAGAGATAGCCGTTAAGATAAAGGACACAGCCATGCCTGCCAATAGCAAGCGGAAAATAGAGACACGTCCCCCAACACGTGATAAGAAAAAAACAAGTGTAATGGCAAGTAATGAACCAAGAAATGCGGATACTGAAAGAGCGTAAATACCTAAAAATGACAAGGCTCCTAAAATAATCACAGAAGTAGCTCCTACAGCTGCCCCTGAAGAAATCCCTAGAATATACGGGTCTGCAATAGAATTACGTACAAGTGCCTGAATGGCTGCCCCTGCAATGGCTAACCCCGCTCCTACTATAGCAGCTAGCAAAACACGAGGTGCTCTTATTTGCCAGATGATGATTTCCTGAGAGCGACTCCAATCTTGCTCGATCGAAGTTTGTATAAAAGGAATTTTAGAAAGAATAACTTTCCATACATATAACGGTGTAACTGAAACTGAGCCAACCATTACAGCAAAGGTCATTGAAACAATTAATACCATGAAAAGTACGAAGGAAAATAACATAAATTTTTTATTCATCTGTTTTAAACTCCTACTGAATATTGATGAATGAAGCAATAAAAAAAGGTATCCCATGCGAAAATGCGCATAGAAATACCCTAGATTAAACAAAGTCAGAAAAATATCCAGCTATTGTCCGTAATTGCTTGCATCCTCGTGGGCATTACAGGTATTACTAAATGGCAGGTCTCCTGGCTTCGATTCACTATCCTATAATTACCTTCCCATTCTTAAACAGTGGCAAATCATATTATAGGATTCCTCGTTACAGTTGCGGGACAGCGTCGGACTTCCACCGACTTCCCTTTTAAGTGACATTCAAAAATGTCACACCAATAGTATTTGAAGTTATAAAATTGTGACGGTTCTATCATACATTTTTATAGATAGATAGTCTACTTCTATTTAACCCAATATTTGAGTTAACTATTAATAATAATAAGGTTGACACAATAGCATTCGTTTTTTACACTAGCAGTAATAACTTATAAAACGAGGTGAAATTCATGGCAACTGTTACACAACATAGTCACCATAAGTTAAGAACTATTGACATTACCTACATTGGATTGTTTTCAACGCTAATGATGGTGGGTGATAATATCACTTCCTTTGCACCCTTTATGGTAGTTGGTGGTGTACCCATTACGCTTCAAACCTTCTTTGCAACTTTAGCAGGGCTTATTCTTGGTAGTAGAAAAGGTGCGCTCGCCTGTACAATTTATATGTGCGTAGGATTGGCGGGAGCTCCTGTCTTTGCTCGTTTCGGTGGTGGAATTGGCCAAATTTTAAGCCCTACCTTTGGGTTTATTATTACATTTATATTAGCGGCATTTGTTGCAGGGTTGATCGTGGAACGAAGCGGGACAAAGAAAAGTTTTATCGTAGCTGCTTTGGTAGCAACGGCTATAAATTATTTGATAGGAACAAATTGGATGTTTTTTGCATATAAGCTTTGGGCAAGTGCGCCAGAGAATTTTTCATATAAGCTCGCTTGGCTTTGGATGATTCCTCCACTACCAAAAGATATTATTTTAGCTATTTTTGCTGGTATCTTCGCCCATAGATTACAAAAAACATTGAAGATCATGCCCATTCAATAGCATATCTCCCCACCTAATTGTGCCAGACTAAAGAAATGTTTTTCATAGGGTCATATCCATCGTTTCTGCACATTTATTTGCTACATTAGGAGCATATAGTGAGGAGGATATCATATGAAATTCAATAAAAGATGGTCAGTCGGACTATTATCAGTAGTCGCTCTAATTAGTTTATCGGCTTGTACAGAGGATCAAACAGAACCAGCGTCCACTTCTAATGAAACTTCTGAAAAAATGGATCATTCTACAATGAACCATTCAAGTTCTGGCGATGTACCAGTAACATTAAAAAAAGCTGAAAACCCGAAATTTCCTGTAGGGAGCACAGCCATTATTACAGATGGACATATGGAAGGTATGAAAGGGGCAGAAGCAACAATAGTAGGTGCCTATAATACAACTGCTTATGTTATTTCCTATGAGCCTACATCTGGTGGAAAGCGAATAGAAAAGCATAAGTGGGTGATTCATGAAGAATTAATTGACCCACAAGAAGCACCACTGGCTCCTGGAACAGAAGTAAAAACGGACGCAACACATATGGAAGGTATGGAAAATGCGACTGTCCTTATTGACGAGGCTGTGCAAACAACTGTATACATGGTCGATTATACTTCCACTACAAGTGGTGAAGCTGTAACAAATCATAAATGGGTAACAGAAGAAGAGCTTAGTCCAAAATAATAGAAATAACCTCTACCTTCAATTCTGGTAGAGGTTATTTCTAGCTTTTATGTTCCATTCGCTTTCTATTTGCAGACTTATGCCATTTATAGCCGATGCCCCAAACGGTTTGCAAGTAATCATCCGCAGGAAAACCACTTTTTCTTAATTTTTCTCGTAAATTACGTACATGTGAATCAATGGTACGATCTTCAATCGTTACATCATATCCCCAAACGGCATGTATAAGGTGTTCTCTAGAAAATGCTCTATTTTGATAATCTAAAAATAGGGCGAGCATGGCAAATTCCTTTGGTGTTAATGGAATTGCCTTATGTTGAAAATATACTTCAAAGGACTCTCGATCTAGACAAAGCCCTTCAAAGTTAATCACTTTTTCTACAGATATCGTTCTTCTTAATACAGCATGTATGCGTGCTAACAACTCTTCCTCATCAAAAGGCTTTAAAATGTAGTCATCAGCACCAAGGTTTAAACCTTTTACAACATCAGCGTGTTCTCCTTTTGCAGTAAGCATAATGATAGGAACATCCCAAAACTTCCTAATTTCCTGGCAAACCTGCCACCCATCCATCTCTGGCATCATAATATCCAAAAGAACTAAATCCACATGTTCTTCTTCTAAAAAATCCAATGCCTCTTGTATAGAAGTCATTGCTCTACAAAGAAATAGTGGTTCCAAATAAAGGGTTAATAAATCTAACATTCTTGGTTCATCATCAATGCATAAAATCGTTTTCATTCGTTTCTACTCCTTTAAATGATAATTCAAAAGTAGTCCCTTTATTGATTTCACTTCTAACCTTTATTTCTCCCCCATGTGCTTGTACAAGCTCCTTGACAATAGCAAGCCCAAGTCCAGATCCACCTAAAGCACGACTACGTGATTTTTCCACTCGATAAAACCGATCAAAAATATATGGTAAATCCTTCTTTGGAATTCCTTTCCCTGTGTCTTCAACGGTGATGCTTAAAATTCCACTGTCTTTTTTTACAGTGACTGTAGTCATATCTCCTGGCGCACAATAGATTAATGCATTATTTAATAGATTAATCAGGATTTGCTCAAGTCTTGCTTCATCGGCACATAGTGTTAAGCCATTATCACAACGGACAACCAAATAGATACTTTTATCTTGAAAAGCGGGACTTAATTTTTCTTCAATGCTTGTGAAAAACGGCTCTAAATGTAAGCAATGTTTTTCAATTACAAATGAGTTTTCATCCATTTTCGCTAAATCAAATAAATCTTTAATTAATCTAGAAAGTCTATTTGTTTCTTCTATTATAATAGCTAAATACTTTTGACGATCTTGCCCTGTTAAATCCCGTTTAGCAAGAATGTCTGTATAGCCTTTAATAAAAGTTAGCGGTGTACGAAGCTCATGTGCAATACTCGATAAAAACTCCTTACGCTCTTGCCTTAGATGATTTAAATCATTGGATAAAAGCTGGATAGCATTTGATAAATCCCCAAGCTCGTCTTTTCCATTCGTTGAAAGAGCGACTGTAAAATCACCCTTACTCATTTTCAATGTAGCCTCTTTCATTTGAATAAGTGGTTTAGCCAACTTGCGAGATAGAATAACAATGACTGCAATACTGACAAGACTAGATACAATACCCACGATGAGAAAATGCTTATTGAGCCGTTTCATTAATGCATGGATGGAATCGGTATTTTGAAACATAAATACATAGCCAATCGTTCCTTGCTGATTTTGAATAGGGCTTATGGTCGCAATAGCTTTAACTTCTTGCCAATTGTCTTGTAAAACCCTTCCTTCATAAGGTATTTCCCCCTCTATCTCACGAATCAGATCACTCATTTCTTGATGTGGTTGTGAGGATGCAAGGATTGTTCCGAAATGGTCAGTCACCACGACATCTGTACTTGCTTCTGATTCCATAAGAACGACATGTGCTAATGTTTCATTATTGAAGTTCTGTTCTAATATAGTACGATGTGAATTTCCTCTCGCTTGTAAACGCTCTAGTTCCTCTTCCACTCTAGAATTCGTCAGGGAAACATGCAAAAAAAACATCATAAAGGTTTCAATACAAAACAATGTGATGAAAAAGATAATGCCAAGCTTTAATGATAATTTTCTCATCCGTAACCACCATTTTAGAATTTCTTAAAAGTATATCCTAAAAGTGTGAAGATTTCATGCAGAAGTAGCATCTTTCCAAACAAAAAATGCCCATAAGTATATTGTATACTTATGGGTTAGATTTTAATTAAACGTATTTTTTTGCCCAGCTTAAGAAATTATCAATGACTACGTCAAGGAATTTCACTGTACCTTCATCAGTTAAATTGCCTTCTTCATCAAATTTAGTGTGAACAGCACCAATATAAACGTCATTGCCGCTAAGTAATGGTGAGTTAATGCCTGGAGAGAATAAAATATCACGTAAATGTAATTGTGCTTTTACAGTACCTAAGTTCCCCATTGATGCACCCATAATGATGGATGGCTTGCCAATCATTACTTTATCTACACGAGATAGCCAATCAATAGCATTTACCATAACCCCTGGAACTGTACCATTATATTCTGGTGTAACCCAAAGTACAGCGTCTGCAGCTTTTACTTTTGCTTTAAAATCAAGAACTGCTTGTGGAGCCTCATTTTCAATATCTTGATTATACATTGGTAGGTCCTTTAAGCTTAATACTTCAAGGTCTAACTTTTCTGTATAACGTTTTTGAATAAATTGAGCTAATTGCATATTATAAGATTCTTTACGGATACTACCTACGATTGCTACTACTTTCATGATGTTTCCTCCTAAATGTCCATTATTCATAGTATTTGTATAGCTATTGTATTTTATACCATTTCAATAATAAATGGCAAATTCTTCAACTGGCTTACGATATCCACGTAATCGACGACTGCTCTCTTTTTCTTTCCCAATAGTAATCATTAAGGCTATTTCATGTGTTTCTGGCACATTGAATAGCTCACGCATTTTCTGATTATCAAAGCCAATCATTGGACAAGTGTCCCAACCACGATTTTTCGCAGCTAGCATGAATAACATAGCAGACAAAGAAGCATTACGAATGGCTTCATCTTTCATGAATCCTTCACCGCCATCCTCATAAAATCTTGTATTCTCTGCTACAATATCCTCTAGTTCGCCCGCTGTAATTATACCTAAATCCACCATGCCTTGACTTAGCTCAGCAGTATTTTTATATGCTTCCTTGTCACCTAGTACAAGAATTACACCTGAAGCTGAATGCACTTTATATTGACCATATGCTGCCTCTCTCACCTTTTCTTTCATATCCTCATCCAGCACAACAATATAATTAGCATGCTGTAAGTTAAATGCTGAAGGGGCAAGCTTAACATCCTCCAAAATAGGACGTATATCTTCTTCAGTCATCTTAACGTCCTTGATAAAATTATTAGCAGAGCGACGCTTATCAATCAGCTTGGAAAATTCCATTTTTTATCCCCCAATACAGTTATGTATACATCCAGTGGGGCTTATCTTTCCCAGCTGGATGAAATTGTGTTACTCATATTCTTTATCGAACATAATGGAACTTCTTACAGTGTCAATCGGACGAACAAGACTTTCAATCTGTTCACGTTTTGGTTCTAAAAACGGTGGTAATGACAGTTTTTCTCCTAATGTTTCATATGGCTCATCGCCCATAAATCCTGGACCATCTGTAGCCAATTCAAATAAAATCTGCGGAGCTACTCGTGCATACAATGATTCAAAGAAATGACGATTTACATAGCCAGAAGTGTGGAAACCAAAACTTTCCAAACGTGCAGTCCATTCATCTAATACCGCACGATCCTCTACACGAAAGGCAGCATGGTGAACAGTACCAAAACCTTGACGAGCTACAGGTAACACTGTGTTGTGCTGGACAATAATCTGGGCGCCATTTCCTCCCTCACCTACTTCAAATAAATGGAAGTCCCCTTCTTCTGCAATCTCTGTAAAGAGCAATACATTTTCTAACACATCCTTAAAGTATTTAAAATTAGCGACACGGACAAAAACTGGTCCTAAACCTGTAATGGCATACTCAAGTGGGATGGGGCCATTTTGCCAAGGCGTACCTGCTGCCACACCTGTATTGTGCTCATCGGAAATTAACTGATAGTGCTGATCATCAAAATCTACGAAAGATAGTGTTTTCTTACCAAACTGTTCTTTCATACCTGTATGCTTCACATTTAAACGGTCAAAGCGTTTTATCCAATAATCTAAAGCAGCATCCGTTGGTACACGGAAAGAAGTCTTTGAAATTTCATTTGTACCATGTACACCTTTTGGGATATTAGGGAAATCGAAGAACGTCATATCTGTACCTGCACTACCCTTATCATCTGCAAAGAATAAATGGTATGTTTGAATATCATCCTGATTCACTGTTTTCTTTATTAAGCGCATTCCTAAAACATAGGTAAAGAATTTATAATTTTCTTCAGCACTACTTGTGATAGCCGTTACATGGTGTACACCTTTTAAATGATTCATAGTATGCTCCTCCTACATATCTCGATATCGAGATATATATTTAAAATTTTTTATTGGTTATTGGCGTTCTTGCCAACTTTTTTAAGTGATAAAATCATGTTGTCCAGCTCCTGAGCTTCCAATACTTCAAATATCTCATTTATTTTCTGTTCATGCTTAGGGAATATTTCCTCCATCAAAACCTGCCCCTCAAGCGTTAGTAATACATACGTAACACGGCGATCTCTTGGACATGCCTTACGGTACACATAGCCCTTTTGCTCGAGCTTATCTATCACATAGGTAATACTACTGCTTGCAATTAATATTTTTTTACCAATCATTTGAACTGGTTGTTCTCCATGATGATATAAAAATTCAAGAACCGAAAATTCAGTTTGATTTAAATCGAATTGAAGTAAATCTCTTTTAGTAGCATCTTGAATCGTTTGATATGCTCGGAACAAGACCGTAAATGCTTTTAAGTTACGATTGTTTTGCTTCATACGACTCCCTCTTTTTACTTCGAATTTAATTATCTTTAATTCGAGATAATAATAACATATACATTTTTGAACAGCAAACAATTTGTTTCTTCATGTTTGCCATCTTTTCGTTCGGGTAGAAGGTAGTTGTAACTTATAAAGGAGGATTCTAAATGAAAAAAGATGTCAATCAAAAACAACAACAGCTAGAAGCATTCCGAGTAAGTGATAAAGATCAACCTCTCACAACCAATCAAGGATTAAAAATATCGGAAGATGAGCATTCACTAAAAGCAGGTGAGCGAGGACCCACTTTACTAGAGGATTTTCATTTCCGTGAAAAAATGACTCACTTTGACCATGAACGAATTCCTGAACGAGTAGTACACGCACGTGGCTCAGCCGCTCATGGAATTTTTGAAACATATGAATGCGCAAGTGATATTACAAAGGCACAATTTTTAAATGGAAAAGGAACTAAAACCCCTGTTTTTGTCCGCTTCTCTACCGTTGCTGGATCTAAAGGCTCTGCAGATACTGTTCGTGATGCACGCGGCTTTGCTACTAAGTTTTATACACAAGAGGGCAATTATGATTTAGTTGGAAATAACATACCAGTATTTTTTATTCAAGATGCTATTAAATTCCCCGATTTTGTACACGCTGTAAAGCCCGAACCAAATAACGAAATTCCACAAGCACAAAGTGCCCATGATACATTTTGGGATTTCATTGCAAATAATCAGGAGTCTGCTCATATGGTTATGTGGCATATGTCAGATAGATCGATTCCACGAAGCTATCGAATGATGGAGGGCTTTGGTGTTAATACTTATCGCTTTATCAATGCCGAAGGAAAAGCCCACTTTGTTAAATTTCATTGGAAACCTGTACTTGGGGTAAAATCATTAGTATGGGATGAAGCACAAATCATAGCTGGAAAAGACCCCGATTTTCATCGCAGAGATTTATGGGAATCGATTGAACGTGGGTATTTCCCAGAGTGGGAGCTTGGTGTGCAACTTATTCCCGTTGAAGATGAATTCAAATTTAGCTTCGATATTCTTGATGCCACGAAAATATGGCCTGAAGAAGAAATTCCAGTACGCATCCTTGGGAAAATGACCTTGAATAAAAATGTGGATAATTTTTTTGCAGAAACAGAACAAGCCGCATTCCATGTCGGTCATGTTGTACCTGGCATTGATTTTTCAAATGATCCTTTATTACAAGGTCGTTTATTCTCCTACACCGATACACAGTTAATACGACTGGGAGGTCCTAATTTCCATGAGCTTCCTATTAATAAACCAATCTGTCCATTTCATAATAACCAACGAGATGGCTATGGCCGACAAACCATTAATGTGGGACAAGTTAGCTACCATAAAAATTCCTTAGCCAATAATACACCACATCCTGTTTCTGAAGCAGATGGTGGATATAAGCATTATGAAGAAAAAGTTGAAGGGCATAAAGTACGTGCACGTAGTGAGAGCTTTAAAGACCATTTTTCTCAGGCAAGATTATTCTGGCTTAGTATGACTGATATTGAGAAAAAGCATATTATCGATGCCTTTAGCTTTGAACTTGGCAAAGTAAAAAATAAAGCGATTCGAAAACAAGTTGTAGACATGTATGCTAATGTCAGTTACTCACTTGCTTCATCTATCGCTGAACGAATTGGTATAGTTCCACCTGTAGAAGTGGAAGTACCACATATTCAACAAATTTCTCCTGCTGTTAGCCAAGTAATCAATGCAAAGGAAAGTGTCAAATCTAATAAAGTAGCTGTAATTGTTACAGAAAATAGTAGTGAAAAATTAAATGAACTTATTGCTACATTTTTAAGTGAAGATATCGTAGTTGAACTAGTAAGTAATAAACAAGGCATAGTAAGCGGCTATGAAATTCACGAAACATTTGCTACTACCTCCTCAGTTCTTTATGATGGGGTTTATGTTACAGGAGCCTTTCAAAATTCCTATGAACAAGCTAAAGCAGAACAGTTTATTGAACAAGCCTATCAGCACTGTAAAACAATAGGTTATACGGAAAATGTTTTATTTTTACAGCATATAGCCAATAAACATGGGGTTGCAAACGATCCAAAGTCTTTTGTTCATGCCCTTGCTAAACATCGACATTGGGTACGAGAATGTAAATGAATGAAAAGCCAGCTAACTGATTAAATCAGCTAGCTGGCATATTTTTATTATTTAATCCGTTTAAATTCCTTTTCATTGCCGTCTACAAATTCGACATCCACTTCAATGGATTGATAGTTATCTTCAATATTGAATACTTTGATTACTTGATCAATCACTTCGTCATTAGGTGTAGTAGAATCAAAATTCAACTGCTTAAATAACGGCTCTAATTTAGTATAAGCTTCATCGCCCTGCAGTTTTTCATTTTTTCGATCATCCTCTAATTTTGCTTCTATTCCTGTTTTTTTATCTTCATATTCTACCTCATAAGACTCCGTTGCAGAGTAATCAACATCTAATGAAAACTCTATAAAATTAAATGTCACTTGGTCAGTGGGCGTCTCACCAGTCTGTTGAGTAGCATTCTGATCTGCTGGAGCGTTTGCAGGCACATCATTTACCTCATCCTTATTACAGCCGTAAAGAATAACAGTCATTAAAGAAATCACTAAAATAAATTTCAATTTCAATTTATTCACTCCTTTCTTTACTTATTATTTCCCCATTCTTCTACAAACTAACCTAAAAAGGGCATCTCCTACAATTAAGGAGATACCCTTTTCATGGAATGCGACTTAATAATAGAAGTTACGATCCACTTTATTTTCTTGAATAGCTTTTGCTAAACGAACTGTTGACACAGCCAAATCGGCATATGACACACTCTTGCTAGCATTAAAGTTATTTTGCTGTGTATCAATCAGACCCATCCCATTTGCTATTGCTATATAGCCTGTATACGCTGGATCAATAGATGCTGAATCCGCAAAGTTTAATTTGTAAATATCCTTATACTTTGCAACATTCTCCAATTGCATTGCTTTAACAGCCCATACCGCTAGCTCTTGACGATTTAATGCTTCATCCAAAGCGAATTGGTTTGCTGGTTGTAAAATTCCCATTCTTACAGCTTGTTCAACCACTCCATATAATGGATGGTTTTTATCGATATTGCTGAAGGTTTGCTTTTCACCATCGCCACTACCAAAATGGCCATATGTTAAAGATTTTAGTAGAATCTTTAATGCTTCTCCCTTTGTCACAGCAGCATCAGCATTAAAGTTTGCTATATCTTTTACCTCTAATACATTTTGATGTAAAAGATAGTTTAATTCATTGGCTGCTGTTGGGTGTGAAATAGATGGTTTTTCTTTTGAGTCATCTACCTCATACAACCATTCACCAGTAATTGCATCAATCTGATTAACTAAGCTACCGTTGTAAATTGGAGCATAGACTAGATCATAATGTTGTTTACCTTCAGTATCTTGTTTTATATATTGTAGTTGTAATGTAAGGGCCTTACTATATGCTTCTTTTGCTTTATCAGCAGAGATTACCTGACTAAGAGAAGGCCAGTTATTAATCTTTTGCTTATTAACATTCAATGAACGTAATGACCCATCAGATCCAATACCTACGTTTATTTCATCTCCAACAACTGCAATCCCGTTTACGATGCGTGGGAAGGAGAAGTAATAATCTTTACTATAATCATCATATACAGGATCATCAATTGGCATCGAATACTCATGTAAATAGGATGGAGCCCATTGCTTTAAGTATTCAATCGCCTTTGCTAATGCCGCATCCTTAGAGAGGGTAGTTGTTTTGTCAGTGTTGATAAAATCTCTCATAATATCGTGATACTGCACGATATCGCCTGTTGCCTTATTAATTTCGAAAGAGGTACCAGACCCGCCATTATTGTACATATACATGTAATTTACTGTATAAACCGTTTCACCATTGTCATTTTCTCTTTCGTCAACCATATCAATCGTGAGCTTTGCCTTGTCTTCATCAACTTTTAATAAATTTTTAGCGAATTCCTCAACCTCTGCTACTGTCATACCGCTTTTTCTTGGTGGTAATTGCTGTGAGGATATTTTCTCAACGCTTTTCGTCTTTGGAACTTGTGTAGAGAAGCCATTCGTTGTTTGCCATTGACCTGTTAAAGCATGTACACCATTAAATCCTGTTGCTGGCATATAGACAAGCTTCACATTACGTTGATCGCTAAAATAGTCAACGTAATAACGAAGTTCAACTGCTAAGTTATCCCGTACTTGTGCTACAATTTCTTCCTCATTTTTTTTCTGGCTTGAGCTATCAAAGGTTGCTTTACTTAAAGATTCTGTATTACGATACATTCCTGTTATTTGACCATTAGCAAGAACATCAATAGTGATACTTTGATCGCCAATAAGCACTCCATTATATGTTGGTGAATAAACAAATGAGTAGGTAATTGGTTGTGATAATGGACGATTAATGTCATTGTAATAACCGAAGCCATCTTCACGGAGTTTATAGTTCTCTATTTTCGCAAATTTTCTTAGGAAGTCATCTGCAATTTTTTTTGCTTCAGTCTCTGAATATTTTGCGGGATATACTGCTTCAGCGATATTAGCTGGCTGATAATAGAAATTTTCTAACTCCAAATCTTCACCTTTAAATGTAAAACCACCATATACATCTTTACCATTTACTGTTTTATGGAAGTTTAAATCATAACGGACCGTTGTATCATCTCTAAAGAAATGACCGCCTCCAGAATTAAACTCATTGTCAGCTACAAATTTGAACTCTTCAGGGAATAGTGCACGTAATTTGTTAATTAGCATACCTTTTGTCACTTTTGTCTCTGAGGCAGCCAACTGTATTGCAATACGCTCTGAAGGTTCTTTCACATTTGCAGAAGCTTGTGAAACGGGTGCTAGAATACCAACAGAAAATGCAGTAGTTGTTAAAATAATACCTAACTTTTTAAATTTACCCAAAATATCCCTCCTAAAATACTATTTACCATTATTATAATATATTTATCCATAATTAGATATGGAATTTACAGATAATTTCCTCTTTGAAGAAAATACATTGGGTAATCTGTCCCTTATACTTCCTTATCTTATTTCTTTACTACATCAAAATTAGCACCAATTAATACCCAATTCTGAGGGAATGGTAGTCCTAATTTCCAATAACCAATACCACGAAGGTTATATTGTTTAATGAGATTGAATTTAGCTTGAATAGATCTAGCATCTTCAAACCATACCATATGCGCTCTACCTTGCTCATCATAGTATTCAAAAAACGGTGCTTGGGCTCTCCAATCATACTGAATTGCTGCATTATAACGTTTAGCAATTTCAATGGCTCGCTGTGGACTAAGTGCTTCTGCAAAGGGTCCCCCCTGGACAAAAGGTAACGTCCAATCGTAGCCATATAAATTTTGCCCCAACATAATTTTGCCTGCAGGTATTTCACTAATCGCATATTTTACAACTGCCTCTACCTCTGGGAGAGGTGAAACGGCCATTGGTGGGCCAGCTGAATATCCCCATTCATAGGTCATGAGTAAAACAAAGTCCACGATTTCCCCATGTGCCTTATAATCATGTGCAGCTGTCCATGGTCCTTGCTCACTATCACTTGTTTTTGGCGCTAATGCCGTAGACACTGTATATCCTTGAGCATGGAATTTTTCAACAGCTCTTCTTAAAAAATTGTTATAGGCTTGTCGTTGATCTGCTGGCAAATTTTCGAAGTCAAAGTGGATATCCTTAACATCCCCTAGTTGCTTTGCTTCTGCAAGAATATTATCAAATAGTAAATCTTGAACAGCTATGCTTTGAAAAATATCTCTCGCTAATTCACCACTAAAACTAAAATTCTCCAAATTAGAAATAACCATTGCCATTGATGCTCCCGTATCATTGGCAATTTGTGTTACACCTTGGCTTGGTGGCCTCTGTAAAGTACCATCACGCCTAGCTTCATAGCTAAATAAAGCTAAATATGTTAAATTAGGACCCGCTTCCCTCGCTTGATTCAAGAGTGCCTCACTAACTGATGTTCCTCTCGGCTCTAAATAGGCTAAGGTTTCTGCCCTTGTTTTTGGTGGTTGTGGGATGTATAATCTCGTTCCAACTGCTAATGGTTGATTGGGATTAATGCCATTTACTTGTGCAAGTGTTACATAATTAATACCGAAACGTTGGCCAATTGACCATAAGCTATCACCTGGCTGTACATAATAAAAGCTTCCGACAATCGGGATTACAAGAGCTTGCCCCACAACTAAACGATTTGGCTCTGGAATTTGATTGGCATCTATAATGCTCTGAACCGTAGCCCCATACGCCTGTGCAATTCCCCATAAAGACTCACCAGCCCGTACAACGTGTATTTGAATGATTTTGCCTCCTTTTAGCTTGATAAAATCATACCTATAAAGCTTATGAAATCAGAGATGAAAAGATGTCTTTCAACAACTACACAAAAATAGACCACTATTTATAGCGGATGAATATTGGACTGTATTATGTCAGCTATTTAATACAAAGAAAATCATATAAATCCAATCTAATCCAAAGCGAGTCTCTTTCATGAAAGAATTTACTTTTACGTATGTATGTCTATAAAGTTACCTGAGTAATATATTCTGCTTTTTACTCCGTTATTAGTATAAATAAGCGCAAAATGATACTTATCTAGATAATATTAATCGTACAAATGTTCTATTTTTCATATAATCTGAGGCAAAGTGTCACCCACTTTCTACCCTACCAATCAAGTGTAGCAGGCTACTTTTTGTTACGCTTTTCCCAAATTTTTTTACGCAACTAGCGTCATATGCCTTATTCTTTTCCCTGTTCTCACTCTTGTATAATGAAATTATTGTAAGGAGGTGTTAGATTGCGTTTATTTTACCAGCAAAAAGTAATCGGTAAGAAGTCTCGTAA
This sequence comes from Lysinibacillus sp. G01H, assembly GCF_028872195.1. Lineage (NCBI taxonomy): Bacteria > Bacillati > Bacillota > Bacilli > Caryophanales > Bacillaceae > Lysinibacillus > Lysinibacillus sp. G01H. The sequence goes on from NZ_CP118397.1 coordinate 4,135,438, forward strand.
ACTTGAAAAAATTCCATTTTCAATTGAAGAGCCCGTCATAACGTTACAAGACTTACTTGTTCAGCTTGTTACACAGCAGGTTCAACAATTTAATGAGAAAATGGTAGATACACCACTTCATCTTTATTTAACGGATCAGCAACTAGAAGACGCAGCTCAATATGGCAAAGTACATTTTGGAGAAAAGAAAAAGGATACTGTACAGTCAGTTAATCAAGCTATTTCCACAATGCTTCAAGCCTTTCAGGACGAGCTGTTTTTAGTCCTTCATAATGAAGAATCTTTAAATTTTCTTTCTACACCATTAAACATACAGGAGGACGATGTCTTTACATTTATTAAACTTACTATGCTTGCAGGACGAATTTGGTAAGGAGGGATTTATATGACACTTTCACATGAACAAAAAACACATTTTCAAAGTATAGTTGATTCTGCACCTATAGTCATACAGCCTTTAGCAGCTGCATTGTTAAAATACATGGACAATAGAGATTATGACATTGAAACGCTTATAGACGTTCAGCAATATTCATCACTTGAAGAGTTATTTAGTGGACCATTATTTGAAGTGCTTACCCTGTTTTCTTCACAAGAACGGGCACTTAAGATCAAGAAACTAGCATTACGCTTTGATGCTACAATGTTCCAAAGAGGTGTTTTACGTCGATCTTTTCGTTCATCTCAACCAGTGCAAGACCATCTGTTTCAATGTTTACAGTTAATAGAAGAGATGCTGACATTTGCGGAAATTAGTTTGCAGGAGTTGTTAACAAATCATCGTCAATATGAGCATGGAACCTACCCAAACTATAGCTCTTATGTCTTAAAAAATGAAAATATAAAAGTAATGGGTTTTAACGTCTTTGAGCAGTTGCTCGCTGAAGAACTATCATTAGAGAACCCGTCAATTGAAGAAGCAGTAGAGGGTATTTTATTTGATGAACATCAAAGTAGCTTTTTCGGTCATCCATTCATTCGAGGTATTTTTAAATCAAATAATCATCGTATGCATGATGCACTTGGCAAACTCTTATTAGCAGCTGCACGACAAGAAGGTTTACGACAGGCAATAGTAGAAAATATTGACCATGGCAATCTTGATGCACAACTCTACATGATGAAGCTTATTCAGGAACAACGCCTAACACGCTTCTCCTCTGTAATTCGAGCAGTCGATACTTGGATGGGACTTGGCTATAATAGCTTCGAAAATCAAAAAATAACCGAGGAAGTTCTTGCATTAGCCATCCAAGCAATCGAAGAAGACAGCTTTATTGAGCAACTGTTAACGAGTGAACGTACAATTGATATCTATGTTGCATTATGGGCAACTGCTACAAAGGACTATACGAAATTAAATGACCTTGTAACAATTCTCTTAAAACGTGACAAACATATCCAACTTACAACGCTTGCCTTTTTGAAAAACTTATCGAAAATTTCCTTCACAGCGCCATTTGTAAAGGATTTAATCTTATCAACAAAAGATATCGAGTTGTTTGCCTTTGCATGGGGCAATTTTCTTTATGCTAATCACCATATTAATAGTGAGTATGCAAGAGACAATGAATGGGCGCAAATCCTTCAAACCTTCATGCAAGAAAACACACAGTTACAAGGGATTGAATACCTTTTATTTGAACAGCTTGAGTGGGCAAAAAATGAAATTACGAAAGATGGACTTAACATTACAGGTAAACCGCTATCCTTCGTCCATGTCCATTTGTCATTAGAAGATTTAATTTCAACACAAATTATTTTAGCCCATCATGTACAAGATGAGGCATTATTCCAACGAATTATTGAGCATGCAGAATCTTACTCACCATCTAGCAGAATCGGCCTACTGAATATTTATTGTCTAGAACCTGTCACCACACAAGGTCAACGCGAATTTTTATTTAATTCTTTACGAGATCGTAGTTCCATCAATCGTTCTCTCGCGTTAAAAAAAATACGTGCTTTAACACCAACAGAAGAGGAAATAGCAAAGATTGAAGATCTTTTAGCAAATAAATCAGGTGCACTTCGAAAAGAGGCTATTTCACTCTTAAAAGTTCAGCCACAGAATAATCTGTTACAAAGTGCTGAAAGGCTGTTAAAAGATAGTAAGCAGTTAAAGAGACTTGGAGGGCTTGAATTACTATTAGAAGCCTCTAAGCAACACAACTTAGCAAGCGAGCAAATTACATCTTTATGCTCCTTATTACCAAAAGTAACTAAAAACGAGCAAGTTTTGTTAGAGCAATTAATTACAAGGGATGTCCCTGAGTATAACGAGAGTAATGGCTTTGGCTTGTATACGCCACATCCCCCTATTCAATATGGCTGTATTTCTGATGGAGCCATTCAAATGAATGGTGTAGAGCCTTGGCAACAGCTTGCTCCACTTTATGTACAGACACCTACACCTTTTGAAAAATTCTTTCAATACGATATTGATAAGTTATTATCTAAGCTTGAACAGCTTATTCGGGTTTTAGATAAACATGCTGAACTAGAGTATGAAACATATCATTGGAATGACACACCCATTACCACTACATTAGGGCAAGAATATAGTGTAATGGCAACTAAATCAGATAATCAACGACATGCTAGTCTTGATGCTTATCCTATCCCTGAAGAAATTATTCAATGGATGAAGTCAACATTATTTAGTAATGAGGACTTAGCCTATTTTAATTTTTATCATAGTCTATCAGAATACCCTTCTGCTCATGATCTTTCCGAAGCAGCTCATACACTAATTAAACCGTTCTTCCAATACAAAGAATTAAAAGAACGTGTTACTCAATTGAATTCCTTGAAATATGACGATACAATTCAACAGATATTCACAGTATTAACCCAAGATATCGACAAAATCTCAGGTGACAAAATACTACATCAGGAAGCTCTTTCGTTACTACAAAAGCATGCACCCGAATTTAATCGCTTTGAACAGGCAATAGGCATTATGCTACAGCTACTCGAACAAATTCCTGTGGATCAGTGGCAACTTGACGTTCGAGAGAAGAGCTATTATTACTATCGTTCCACTTCTACTATTATCGATTTAGATGTCGTTGAGTCATTTGTTGATCGATGCTGGTCTGATTACTCAACCTATGGTGAATATGTCAAAATGCTAGCTATCAATGAAGAGCTAACAAAGCGTATGAAAAATGCTAGCTATAGCCCAAACGTCTACAATTTGTCTTTATTCCAATATTTAGACGCCATGAAAGTTGGTTTATTTACGCAAGATCACTTATTTGAAGCCATATTTACCAACACGCTCGCTTCAGAAATATTTAATGAGCCAACTAAGTTACTAGAACGCTATCAACAGTCGTTTGAAGATTTAACAGATTTCTTTACTATTCGTGAACAAGCGATTGATCGTATTTTAGCCATAGAACTAAAACGTGGTGATACGCCTACTGCTGTAACAAAGCTTGCTAGTAGCATTTCTTATTTTGAGGGTATTGATTATTTCTTACAGATTCTACAGGCACTTGACGGAGAAAAGCTTGCGCGAGGCTATATTTGGCAGGCAGAAACGAAAAAGGATGTATTCTCCCGATTGCTAACCAACTGTTACCCCAAAAAAGAAGAAACAGCGCAGCAATTAAAAGAAGCATGGCAGAAAACAGACATTTCTAAAGAGCGTTTAATTGAAGCAATGATGTATAACCAGCATTGGATAGACCTTGTCAGTGAAGTAATTGGTTGGGATGGACTAAAAGAATCAGCTTGGTATTTTATTGCTCACACAACAGATTCCTTGTCCGACTATGCCAAGGATCAAATTGCCCTTTTCTCTAGCATCACTGCTGAGGATTTCCGTGATGGGGCATTCGATTTAGCTTGGTTCCAAAGTGCTTACCAAACACTCGGTGCAAAAAATTTCAAAATTGTCTATGATGCAGCAAAATATGCTTCAGAAGGAGCTAATCATCGTAGGGCACAGCTTTATGCAGATACTGCCATTGGTAAGCTTAGTCCTAAACCATTAATGCAAGAAATCCAAGACAAGCGTAATAAAGATAAACTACGTGCATTAGGCCTTATCCCACTAAAAAAATCAGATGATAAAGATGCCTTAACACGCTACCAATTTATTCAACAGTTTTTAAAGGAAAGTAAGCAATTTGGTGCTCAACGCCGCGCAAGTGAGGCTCGAGCAGCAAGTATCGCTCTAGAAAATTTAGCGCGCAATGCAGGCGATGGAGAAGCCACTCGCTTCACATGGCGTATGGAATTATCTTCCTTTAACGATATGAAGCATTTATTTAAAGCACAACAAATCGAGCAAATTACAGCCCATCTACAAATAGAAGATAATGCCTCTGTAGCTATTATTGTTGAAAAGGATGGTAAACGTCTAAAGAACGTTCCTGCTGCCTTAAAAAAGCATGCTGATATTGTAACCTTGCAGGAAGCCCGAAAAGACTTACAAGAGCAATATAAACGAGCCCGCCCAGCGCTTGAGCAAGCAATGGAATTAGAAACAGTATTTTCGGTCGAGGAGCTTATTCATTTATTAGCCCATCCGATTCTAGCTCCGCTTTTACAAAAACTACTATTTATTAGCGATAATGACGTCGGAATGCTTACACCAGAAGGTTTACAGCTTCTATCGGCTCACATTGTGGACCTTGCTCCTACGTCCTCTATAAAAATTGCTCATCCTTACCACCTTCTAGAAAGTGGTCAATGGAGACAATGGCAATCCTATATGTTCGAGCACAAAATTAAACAGCCATTTAAGCAAGTGTTCCGTGAGTTATATCTCATTAATGCTGATGAAAAAGCACAGAAACAATCATTGCGCTATGCAGGGCATCAAGTAAATCCTTCACAAACAGTAGCCCTGTTGAAAACACGTGGCTGGCAAATCAGCTATGAAACAGGACCACGTAAAGTATATTATAAGGAAAATATTGTGGCATCCTTGTATGCACAGGCAGATTGGTTTACGCCAGCAGAAATTGAAGCACCTGCAATCGAAGGTGTTTACTTCTATGATCGACTAACAGGCAAAGATATCGTTTTAGATGATATTCCAGCTGCGATATTCTCTGAGGTTATGCGAGATATTGATCTCGTTGTCAGCGTAGCTCATGTCGGTGGTGTAGACCCTGAGGCAAGTCATTCTACTGTTGAAATGCGCAGTATTATCGTAGAAGAATTGGCTAAATTATTGAAGCTAAACAATGTGGAAGTGAAAAAGCAACATGCCCTCGTAGAAGGTAAGCTAGCAAGTTACTCCTTACATTTAGGAAGTGGTGTGGTGCATCAAATAGGCGGTTCCATGATCCCAATTATTGCTGTCCCATCTCAGCATCGTGGACGAATTTTCTTACCGATGGTGGATGATGATCCACGGACGGCTGAGATCATGTCCAAGCTCTTATTACTATGTGAAGATACAAAAATTAAAGATCCAGCTATATTAACTCATATTCGAAGCTATGAGCAAATGCACTAACGTACTCTAGATAAAAACAGGTGACTCCATTCGTCACCTGTTTTTACTGTACATCTGTTTTAATCATTTCAAATAATAGCGGTACATTCGTGCCACGATGCAATGAATGACAGCCTTCCATTAAAAATGACCAACTTTTCTTTATTTTTTCCCTATATGACAACTCTGAACTGACTGGGAGATAGGTGCTTAAATATTCCTCAATCGTGCATGTCAGATTGTCCATAAATTCATCTGCTTTTTGTATTTTTTCTGTAGGGATTTCATTGCGCTCATTCCATAAGACATGCTCTAAATTCGTAGAAAAATAAAATAATTGATAAGGTACTTTCATACGGTTAATGCTAAAGTGGTCGTTGGCAATCAAAATTCTAGCATTCTTAGCCTTCATATCATTGCGTTGTTCTATTTGTTCTTTGCGTTTATCCGACTTCACTAAAATAGCATCCTCTGTATAAAATAAGTTTTGCTCGATACGCTCATCTACCTTGACGCACTCTGGTGCGATAAAGCATCCATCTGCATCTGTAATATGAACAACCGCTGTTAAATCATTGGGTAAAAATTTATATTTTTCAAGATAGCTTTGAATCACTCGTACAACACTGTTTTTAATATTCGGTATGCGTTTGTGCGCATCCCACTTTGTTAAGATATCTTCTCGTTGTACATCAAAGCGTATTGTGGAGTTCGCAAAATGAGCATCTAAATAATCCTCTAAAATAATTTGCTCCGTCTGCCCTTCCACAATAATTAAAAGTACTTTTTTAGTCATGTTGAACACCCGCTTTACGAAAAGCCCGCTTTATTTTAAATGTTTTAGTTTCCTTATATATCTCTTCCTCTTGCCCGCCAAGCTGGATAGCACGTAAATAGACATCTCTAGCGTTATTCACTTCTTTCATACCTTTTAGCTGCATATAACGGTGATGTTCATTTGTTGTCGTAAACCATAAATTTTTAATAGCTAGCACCTCTAACACACGTAGATTATGGGAAGTAAAAATAAGTTGCCCTTTTCCATCCTCATCTATCACTGTTAACAACTCACCTAACAAATATTCAAATACACCTGAATCTAATTCATCAATAACAACGCATGCATTCGGATTATTATATACAGCAATCAATACACTAAGAATAGAAATGATCTTTAAAATTCCCTCTGACTCTGTTCGTAGCGGTAATTCCTGCTCCCCACGCTGAGACAAAAATTCGAAACGGATTCCTTGTTCGCCACTGTCCATCATTTGCTTTGTAATGATATTAATTTTAATCGTCAGACCAGGAATAATGGCTGAGAGCACTTGATTACTTTGTTCAATAACCTCACATAAAGCATAGAATCCATCCTCTGGTAATAAAGCTGGTCCATTTAAATCATAAGGAATAAGACCTCTTGTTTTCTCTAAATGAATACTGAATGGCATCATCCGTTCTTCAAATAGTGGGGCAATATTTTGAGTATTAACAACATGTAAGTCTCGACTAAAATCAACAGCAATATTTTGTAGCAACTGCATTTCTAGCTCAGAAAGTCGTTCATGTAATAATGCCTTTATATCCTTATGGAATAGAAATGACATATATTGTTTTCTTGCTAACTGTTGAATAACCAGTAATTGAATTCGTGCTTGTTCACTCAAATCATCCAGTTTCGATTGACGGATTTGTACATCCCTCTCCGTCACAGCCACTAAAATCTTTGATCGCTTCCCTTTCGTGTTTTCTCGATAGGTAAGGCGCTCCAACGTAGTATATAGTCGATGCTGATCCTCCTGTAGTTCAACATAGTAATTCACAAAAAATGTACCGAATTGATTTTGAACTAGAAATTCTACATCCAAGCTAGCTGTTTGCTCTCCTGCCAATATAAGTCTTTTCTTTTGAGAGGGCAACTTCACTTCAGCAAGCCATCCTGATAGAAGTGTTTTCAATAAACTAAATGCATCTACAATGGTTGTCTTCCCAGAACCATTTTGTCCATATAGGCCAACAACATTCGCTTGTAGAAATGTCTCAAAATTTACTGCGAGTACAATTTCACCCTGTCGTACATTTCGTAAATTTTGTAAGTTTATTTTTTTTATCTTAATAATTGCCATATGCTAAACATCCTTTTAGCTTTTTCTCTTATTATAATGAAATTCGTTTTATTTTATAACAAATTCGAACTTAAGCATCCATAGCCTATAGCCTATGACAAAAATCGCAATAGGCATATGTTAGAAAAAATGAAGAAAGGTGTGTTTCATTGGTTTATCCTAGATTAGCCCCTGATGATTTTAACAGTCAATTTCGCCCAGGTATGAAAATATGGGTAACACTCCCTACTGGTACTTATTCAGGTACATTAATTCGAACATTCGGAACTGGAGGAAGAACTGCTGAAATTCAGTTAGATAATGGTCAAATAGTGACTGTGGATGTTAGTCAAATCACTGCTGCAGGTACAGGAACACCTCCTGGTAGTTCCTATCCGCCGCCATACCCACCACCTTATCCGCCATATCCGCCTCAACCTTATCCACCGCGTCCATACCCACCACAGCCTTATCCGCCTCAACCTTATCCGCCACGTCCATATCCACCACAGCCTTATCCACCTCAACCTTATCCGCCACGTCCTGGAGGGCAATATCCTGGTTTCCCACCACCATTAATACCAGGACTCCCTAATATTCTACCGGGTATATTTGGAAATCCACGACCGTAGCAACAACTAGAAAAGGTTATTTCTTTATTTAAGAATAAAGAAATAACCTTTTTTCATTTTACTCCCATAACAAAAATCATCAAATTCCTTTACACAAAAGACATGACAAAATAAGTAAAAAGCCCTAACAAGGAATTGGAAATTGATATTTCAGCCAATTTTTTAATCAACCGAAAATAAGTAAGATTTGAGCATACTTCTTTTTTATACCAGGAATTATGTCGCTTTTTGTAAAAATTTAACCTAACCTAAAAATTATATAGACTAAAAAACTATATATTATCGTTTATTTATAGAAATCATGCCTTGAAATAGTAAGTTTTCTGGGTTGTGAATCAATTTTTTTGGCAGTATAGTAGTTAAATGATAGGGGATAAATAGATTATTTTGCATCTATAAATAGTTTACACGCATCTGGACTTCTACGAATAACATCACCATCTTCAATGTGTAGTACATTGACTAAATTATCCATTTATAGTCCTTAGCTTGAAATATTTGCTATATCATATTAGGAGGAAAAGCATGAAAACACGCAAGAAGCAGCAAATGTCTATTAGTAAGAAATTAACTGCAATAGTAGTGAGTATTTTATTATTATTCGGATTAGTTACTTTAGGTCTTTCTTATTATATAGTAAGAAATAGTAATTTAACAGACATGAATCAATCTCTTTCTGACAAAGGCATGATCCTAGCCAAAACCATTGATATTACTACACTAAAATCGATATTAGAGAATCCTACAAATAGTAACCCCGATGCTCTACGATTAACTAGTGAAATGGATGCAATCAATGATAATTCTGATAGCATTACCAATCTATTTTTAATTACAGTTAACGGTGAAAATATTAATGCACCTGTTCTATCATCTAGTATACTTGAACTAGGGGCAGAGTATAACCAAGATATGATTGCAATGGGTTTATCTCCGGATTTCCTAGCAAGAATTAAAGAAGTTTTTGATACAAAAAAAGCAACAGCAACAGATATTTATAGCGATGAATATGGTAGCTATAAAACAGGCCTTACACCAATCTTGGATGAGAATGGGGACATGCTGGCTGCTTATGCCATTGACTATGACGTATCAATGGTAACAGGAAAAGCGATGTCTGAAGCCCTATGGACGTTATTAGTAACAGTTATTTTCTTAATTGGTTCATCCATTGCTGTTTACACTCTTTTAAGAAAAAAATTAACACCAATTCAACAACTTTCCTTACAATCTAAAAAAGTCGCAGAAGGTAATTTAGAGCTTGAACCATTACCAGTTACTTCAACAGACGAAGTAGGAATGCTCACACAAAATTTTAATTCAATGATTGATAACTTAAAAAAAGTTATTAAGAGTACAACAAATGTTTCTGAGCGTGTTTCAAACACAGCCAATGTTTTATCTGTAAATATGCAAGAAGCTTCCGATTCATATAATAATGTAGCATCTTCTATGCAGGAGATTGCAAGTGGCGCTGATCTTCAAGTACAAAAGGCAAAAGAAAGTACAATTACCATTGAAGAAATGAATATTGGTATTCAACGTATTGCCATGACATCCAATCAAATTTCAGAATCCTCGATTTTAGCATCAGAGGAAGCTGAAAGAGGAAATGAATCGACAAATAAATCTGTTGCACAAATGAATGCTATTAGCAAAGCAGTTAATCAATCTGCAGCTTCTGTTAAATTACTTGGCGAACATTCCAATAAAATCGAAGAAATCGTAGGAATCATTACAGGGATTGCTTCACAAACCAATCTACTTGCATTGAATGCGGCTATCGAAGCTGCACGTGCTGGGGAGGCTGGTAGTGGCTTTGCAGTGGTAGCTGATGAGGTACGTAAACTTGCAGAGCAATCTGAGGCATCTGCAAGAGAAATTTCTACACTTATTTCTCATATCCAGCATGATACAAACGAATCTGTAAATATCATGGTTCACGCTGTAGAAGAAGTAGATCATGGTATTGTCATGATCAATGATTCGGAAAAATCATTTAGCCAGATTTTAACTTCCATTCACCATGTGACAGGGCAAATTCAAGAGCTTTCTGCAACAATTGAAGAAATGGCAGCTGGTATGGAAGAAGTAACATCTGCTGTAAAAGATATGGAAGATTTTTCAGTCAATTCAAAGGACAATACAAGAGCAGTAGCAGCAACTTCTGCCTCTCAATTGAATACAGTACAACGAGTTTCTGAAGAAGCTCAAGTATTATCCGAGCTATCTGATGAATTAATGAATGTTGTTAATACCTTTGTAGTGAAATAAAAAATGAAAGGGCTGCCCTTATAAAGGAGAGTTATGTCCGTTAGTTTCTCACAGATCGATTCACTACTGTGGACCTAATGACGCTAATCACTCCTTCATAGGTGTCGGCCCTTTTCTAAAATAGGAGTTGTCATAATTGAATAATAAACAAGAATTTGATGTACACCCATCACAGAATAATACGTATTCTTTTGACCAACAAACGCTACCATCCAATCGTACACAATTATTAAACGGAGAAGACTTACTCGCATATCAAACGTTAAACCGTACAATAGCTGACTATAATCAAAACACCACAATACCTGACGTATTTTATCAGGCAGCACAAAAATTTGCGGAACGAATTGCATTATCCTATGAAGGTGGAAGACTTACCTACCGTCAGCTAAATGAACAATCCAACCAAGTTGCTCATATGTTAGTTGCCAACGGTCTGCAAAAAGGAAACTATGTAGCGATAGTTATGGAACGTAGTAAAGAAACCGTCATTAGTTTGTTAGGTATCCTGAAAGCTGGTGGAGTTTATGTTCCCATTGATCCGAGCTATCCAAAAGAACGTTGTCAGTACCTATTAAACGATACAGGTGCTCCATTTATCATAACGAAAAACGAACATACAGCTCTACTGAATGATTTTATACATAATGATTCCCAAACACGCACAGTGTTTACAATCAACCAAATGGAGCAAGGGTATTCACAGGAAAATATCCAATGTGAACTTCTTCCCTCCGATTTAGCCTATATTATTTATACATCTGGTTCAACAGGTAAGCCAAAAGGCGTCATGCTTAAGCATGAAGCTGTCATTAATTTAATAACAGATAATCAACGAATCTACCATTCAACTAAAGAAGATGTTTATTCCCAGTTTATTTCTTTTAGCTTTGATCCTTCTATAACAGAAACTTTTACTGCTTTATTTTCAGGGGCAAGACTTCATATGCTTACAAGTATAGAGCGTGTGTCCATTGAGGCATTTGCTGATATGATCGACCGTGAGCAAGTAACGACCGCTACTGTTCCAAATGCTTTCTTTACACAGCTAGCTACACATTTACCAGTAAGCTATAGAAAAAAGCTTTCGACATTAAATTATTTATCTGTAGGTGGTGAAGCCCTATTGCCTGCCATTGTTCAAAAATGGCAAGACAAATTTGGACTTTCTACCGAAATTATTAACGTGTATGGACCAACTGAGTGTACAGTCTTGTCCTCCTATTTTAAGGTGAAAAGTCAGATAACAGACATGCAATCTAGTATCCCCATTGGTAGACCAATCGCCAATTATGAAATGTATGTTATTAATACGGACGATCAGCTATGTCCCGTTAATGAAATCGGAGAATTATGTATTGCTGGTGCTGGTTTAGCAGCAGGTTATTTACATCAGCCTGAAAAAACGGCTGAAGTATTTGTACCTCATCTCTTAAAGCCAGATCAAAAAATGTATCGAACAGGTGATTTAGTTCGACTATTGCCAACAGGTGTCATTGAATTTGTTGGACGTAAAGACTCTCAAATTAAAGTAAGGGGCTTCCGTATTGAACTTGGCGAAATCGAAACAGTATTGAGCAATCATACGAGCATTCAGGAAGCTGTGATCATTGCGAAGAAAATGGCTGATGGAAATAATCATTTATTTGCCTACTATACGGTGGCAAGTGGAATGCAGCTTGAGGAGAGTCTTTTAAGGGATTACTTAGCAAATCTTTTACCAGATTATATGGTGCCAGAGCAATTTATCGAATTGCAAGAAATGCCGTTATCCCCTACAGGAAAAATTGATCGAAAACACTTAGCTTCATTGGAACTAACTTTATCACGCAGCACTACATATATTGCACCAGAAAATGATACACAGCGTATGCTTGCTACTGCATGGGAATTTGTACTTGGTATTGAGCCAATTGGCATTCACGATAACTTCTTTCATATTGGTGGGCATTCGCTCAAAGTGCTCGAGATTCTTGTACAAGTGAAAAAACATATACCATTCTTAAAGATTCAGGATTTCTTCCAATATCAAACGATTGCTGAACTGGATCATTATATTCGCGATTATCAACCAGAAGCGATTGAAGATCAAAAAGAACCCGCCAAAAACATTGTATTCAAGGACTTAATGGAGCCTAGTCCTCTACAAGTCTCCCAAAACGTGAAGCCCTTGCCAATGACATCGGTATTACTAACAGGAGCTACAGGTTATTTAGGTAGTCATGTATTATATGAGCTATTAGCAACAACAACTGCGCACATATATTGCCTTATTCGACCAAGCACCCAAACTACGATTGAAGATAAACTAAGAGAGAGTATGCAATTTTATTTTGGCAATACTACTGCTCAGCAGATGAAAGATCGTATTACTGTTATCCAAGGTGACTTAGGCAAGCAACGTCTTCATTTATCTGATAAAGATGAACAAGTCATTATGAAAGAAATTAATGCCATCATTCATTGTGGTGCAGACGTACGTCATTTCGGTGCAGCTGATCATTTTAATAATGTCAATGTGAATGGAACTCGCTACTTGCTTGAAATAGCCAAGCAGAAACCAGGTGTGCATTTCCATTATGTATCGACAATTGGCATTCCAGAGGAGCTAGCCGCCATACAATGGGGACCAAATGAAGCAAAAGGTAACTTCAATTACAATGTAAAGCTTGATAATGTTTATACTCAAAGTAAGCTAGAAGCAGAAAACCTTGTTCGAAACGCTGTACAGGATGCAATCCCTGTCTCCATTTATCGTGTAGGAAATTTAAGCTGTCATTCTGAAACAGGTAAATTCCAACGTAATATCGATGACAATGCCTTTTACCGTATGATTAAATCAATGCTTTATTTAGGTAAAACACCTACTGCACAATGGCATGTTGACTTCACACCAATCAATTATGCTAGTCAGGCACTGGTTTCTTTGGCAAGCCAGCCAGCAACCAACGGCCATGTCTTCCATTTATGTAACCCTGTATCGCTTACTTATTTAGAATTAATCGATATGCTTAAGGAAGTTGGTTATGACTTAACAATTGTTTCAACACAAGAGTATACAGATTGGCTATTAAATGGCGATCATTCAAAAGGTGTACAGGAGTATTTATCGTTAGCCATTGCGCAGCTTGAAGGTGATGGAGCAAGTGACTCCCCATTTATCTTCAATTGCAAAAAAACGATAGAATTTTTAGCTCATACCAAGATTGAATGTGCGGCACCAAATAAAGCCTTTATTCACAGAATGATTCAATATGGCATTGATACAGGCTACTTTCCAGAACCAAAACAAGTCAATATAAGATGATAAAACAAACTATACAGTTATTTGCACTTCCTCTAGGAGTACAGTTAGCACCGTCAGAACGGGATGCTTTCCTTAAAGTACTCCCTTGTGAGGTGCAAAGAAAAGTTCAGCAATACAAGCACTGGCAGGATCAGCAAAGAGCGTTGCTAGGTAGCATTCTTATTAGATGGGCACTTCTTCCCTATATAGATGAAGTTCTGTTGTATCTAGCTCAAAATGAATTTGGGCGCCCATATATTGCAGGACACCCTCATTGGCAGGGAGATTTTAATCTCTCTCATTCTGGGAATTGGATCGTGTTAGCAGTCACCACTATCGGACGAGTGGGCATTGATGTTGAAGAAATAAAGCCAGTGAGTGAAGATGTGATGGTATATGCGCTATCTGAGACAGAGCGTCAATTGGTCTTTCATCAGCCTTTACATGTTTTTTATGAGTTTTGGACTTTAAAAGAGGCTCTTTTTAAAACAGGCTTATTGCCAAACTTATCGCCATATTTGCTTGATACCACCAACATAAAAAAAACAAGGAAAGACCTTTTTACTCATTTATTCTATCTCGATCCGCAACATCCTGTATGCGTCTGCTGGAACAATAAAAATTCTAAGTTAATAACCACAATATTAAATAAAGAGCAGCTTCTACAGTCATAACAATAATTATCATCCGTAATAAGAAAACGCTGCCCTAACGTGTCATTTATTCGACCCGCTAGGACAGCGCTTTTTGTTTTATTTAAATAAGTCTGGATACATTTCTTTTGCTAATGCTTCCATTCCATCAATCGTGTTATAGCCATAGCCAAACATATAATTGTAATCTACAATATACATTTGTTTATTTTTAATAGCCTTCATGCTGGAAAGTTTAGGGTTCGCATAAATATCTTCACGTACTTTTGTCAAATCAGAACCATCCCAGTTTGGTAGAATTAATACATCTGGATCTGCTGCAATTAATGTTTCAACACTTACATCGCCTGTTTCATCTTTGAAAATATTATCTAATTTAACCATTTTGAATGCATCATTAAAGAATGTTTCATCGTGTGCTGGATAAACAAAAAGCTCTTTTGGATCATTTGTATGCAGATAGGCAAATGTTTTTTCTTCTTTTATACTTTCTAATTTTGAGGAAATATCTTGTTGTCGACCTTTTAATTCTTTAATAAAGCTATCTGCTTTGTCTTGAACATTAAAAATTTCACCAATATTTTTTATATCTTTATAAATAGAATCATACGTGCCGCCTGTTACGGATGACTCTAAAACATATGTTTTTACACCCATTTCATTAAGAGAGTCTACTGTCCCTACTCCCCATTCAGCATTATCAAATAAGCCACCACGACCAAATACTAAATCAGGATCAGTACCTAATGTAACCTCTTTCCCAACATATTCATCACTTAAAATATTTAGCTTAGCATACTCTTCTTCAACAGATTTATCAACTGCGCCAAAGTTTGCACCAACACCAACGATTTTATCGCCTAATCCTAGATGTAATAATAATTCTGCAGCTGGGCGTGTATTTGCCATAATTCTTTCAGGTGCTTTATCAAATACTTGATCTTTCTTTTCCCATGTTGATCCACCTTCAGCCTTTGTAAAGTTCTCAATTGTCAGTGGATAATGCTCTTTTGTTTGTGTTTCCTTAGATGTATCTTTTGATGTGTTACCGCAGGCTGTTAATGTTAACAAAGCCGCTAAACCAATTCCTAATAATAATTTTTTCTTCATGTTTTTCCTCCTACAGTCCATATGCAAAGCCTAATCCATTCGTCACTGGATTAGTAAATGTTTTACATTTTATATGATATAAAGCTTCGATTGTTTCTGGTGTTAAAACTTCTTGGGGTGTACCATGTGCATAGATTTCACCATCTTTTACTGCATAAAGATAATCACAGTAATGTGCTGCCATTTCTAGATCATGAAGAGCTGCTAAAACACCGATTTTTAAACTTCTTACACAGGATAGTATTTCAATTTGATAACGAATATCTAAATGATTTGTTGGTTCATCCAAAATCATAAATTTAGGCTGCTGGGCGATCGTTCTTGCTAAAATAACCCGTTGCTTTTCGCCCCCAGATAGTGAAAGAAAACTGCGCTCTCTATAAGATTGTAAGTTTGTTCTTGTCAGTGCCTCTTCTACGATGTCAAAATCCTTTTGGTTATCTGACTCTAGCATTTTTTTATGAGGTGTTCTTCCTAACATCACCATTTGTTGAACGGTTAAATCAAAGTGCATTTCATTGAATTGTCCAACTACACCTAAGTGCTGAGAAATCTTTTTTTCGGGGCTTTTTAAAACATCTAAATCATCTAAGAAGACCATCCCTTTTTGAGGTACTAGACTTTTATAAATGCTTTTCAGTAAAGTTGATTTTCCGCATCCGTTTGGTCCGATTAAGCCCACAAATTGTTGCTTATTCACATGAATGGATATGTTTTTTACAATTTCCTTTTTGCCGATTTTTACTTCTATTTCCTTTGCTACTAATTCCATTGTTCTACCCTCCGAAGTTGTAACCTTTTTTTACAATCATATAGATAAATAATGGTGATCCTATGACAGAAGTAATAATACCAATCGGTAATTCTACATTTTGGATTAATGTTCTAGACAGAATATCCGCCCAAATCATGAAAAGGCCTCCTAAGAGCAATGTTCCTAACATTAATCGTTTGTGATCTGCCCCAAAAATACCCCTCGTGATATGTGGAATAATTAAACCAACAAAGCCGATCATACCTGCATAAGCGACCATCGTTCCTGTAATAAGCGAGGTAAGAATCATATACAATTTACGATACGCACTTAAGTTGATCCCTAAGGTGATAGCTGATTCATCCCCAAGTAGCATTGTATTTAGCACACGATGTTGGAAAAGGAATAATGCAGCTCCTAGTACAATCACGATTGTTAAAATTGGTGTTTTGTCCCAGCTGGCAGATGCTAAACTTCCCATAGACCAGAACGTAACAGTTTTGATACCCTCTGCATTATTGGCGAAAAAGATGATAAGGCTTGAAAACGAGCTACATAATGCACCGATAACAACCCCTGATAAAACCAATTTTACAGAGGTTGCTTTACCTCCAATGCTAGATAAGATAAGCACTGCCATAGAGGTAATCATCGCCCCTGCAAATGCACCAAAGGCTACTCCAAATTGTGCTAACAATGCACTACTCCCAAAACCAACTAGAATAGCAAAGGTTGCACCTAATGACGCTCCTGAAGAAATACCAAGTATGTATGGATCAGCAAGCGGGTTTTGGACAACCGCCTGCATGACAGCCCCACACAAAGCAAGTCCGACACCAATTAATAAGGCAAAAACCACACGCGGCATTCTAACCTGTAGAATAATATTCAAATAGGATTCACTTTCCACACTATCAAGTGTTCCAAGTTTTCCATTGGATATAGTATGTAGCAAAATATCCATCGATTGCTTAAAAGGTATGCTGACTTGTCCTATTGATACAGAAAAAACGGCAGATATTAAAATAGAGACTATTAAAAGCAAGATAATAACATAATAAATATTGCCCATTCCTATTCTGTTAGCTTCCTGTCTATCCAAAATTTCACCTCTATCTATTAAACTTTTGTTAATGATAACGATTATCATTTTCATTTTGTATTGTAAGTGATAATCCACTGAAAAACAACAGGAAAATTTTTAATTATAGATTATGCATACATTTAGTAGATGAACATTCCACTAATGGCGGGTTTTGATTCACCAAGATTATTGTTTCAAAAGAGAAAATTTAGGGATTTTCAATTAAACTTTGTTCTAATAAGAAATCCAAATAAAAAACCACTTTCCATAAAATTATGGAAAGTGGTTTTATTTACTTGCTAAATTGTGCTTATAGGCTAAGCTAAATCTTACATCATTCCTGGCATACCGCCCATGCCGCTCATATCTGGCATTGCTGGTGCTGCTTCAGGGATATCTGCTACAACCGCTTCTGTTGTTAAGAATAGAGCTGCAACTGATGCTGCATTTTGTAAAGCTGAGCGAGTTACTTTTGCTGGGTCTACTACGCCTGCTTCCATCATGTTTACCCATTCGCCAGTTGCTGCATTGAAACCAATGCCAACTTCTTCACGTTTTAGACGATCTACGATAATTGAGCCTTCAAGACCTGCATTATTAGCAATTTGACGAACTGGTTCTTCTAAAGCACGTAGAACGATTTTCACACCTGTGGATACGTCGCCTTCTACTGCTTCAGCCGCTTTTTCTACTGCTGCATAGACGTTTAGAAGAGCAGTACCACCACCTGATACGATACCTTCTTCAACAGCCGCACGAGTCGAGTTTAAAGCATCCTCAATACGAAGTTTACGCTCTTTTAGCTCTGTTTCTGTTGCAGCGCCAACTTTGATAACTGCTACACCACCTGCTAATTTTGCAAGACGTTCTTGTAATTTTTCTTTATCGAACTCTGATGTAGTTTCTGCAAGTTGTGCACGGATTTGACCAATGCGTGATTCAATTGCGTCTGCTCCACCTACACCTTCAACGATTGTTGTGTTGTCTTTAGTTACAACAACTTTTGCTGCACGACCAAGTGCAGAAATATCAGCTGATTTTAGATCTAAGCCTAATTCTTCTGTAATCACTTGTCCACCTGTCAGGATAGCAATATCTTCAAGCATTGCTTTACGTCGATCACCGAAACCTGGTGCTTTTACTGCTACAGCATTGAATGTACCACGAAGTTTGTTCACAACAAGTGTTGCAAGAGCTTCACCTTCTACATCTTCAGCAATCATTAAAAGTGGACGACCTTGTTGTACCACTTGCTCTAATAATGGCAATACTTCTTGAATGTTTGTAATTTTTTTATCAGTAATTAAAATGTACGGGTTATCAAGAACCGCTTCCATTTTATCTGTGTCCGTTACCATGTAGTGAGAAGCATAACCACGATCAAACTGCATACCCTCAACTACATCTAGCTCTGTTGTGAAGCCTTTTGATTCTTCAATTGTAATAACTCCATCGTTACCAACGCGTTCCATTGCTTCAGCGATTAGTTGTCCAACTTCATCATCTGCAGCAGAAATGGCAGCAACTTGTGCAATTTCTTCCTTATTGCTTACAGGGCGAGAAATAGCATGTAATTCAGTAAGTGCTGCAGCAACTGCTTTATCGATACCTTTACGGATACCTACAGGATTTGCGCCAGCTGTAACGTTTTTCAAGCCTTCACGAATAATTGCTTGGGCTAATACTGTTGCTGTAGTTGTACCATCACCAGCGATTTCATTTGTCTTAGAAGCAACTTCTGCTACTAATTTTGCACCCATGTTTTCGTATGGGTTTTCTAGTTCGATTTCTTTAGCAATTGTCACACCATCATTTGTAATAAGTGGTGAACCGAATTTTTTTTCTAAAACAACATTACGTCCTTTTGGTCCTAATGTTACTTTTACTGCATTTGCTAATTTATCTACACCTTGTAACATTAATGAACGAGCGTCTTCTGAGAATTTAATATCTTTTGCCATGAGAATTTACCCTCCTGAAATGGAATATTCGTTAAGCTTCTTCAATATATTTATAACAATTTCACCTTATTGTCACATTTGTTATGCAAACAATAAGCATCCACCTTACGTAAGGTGCCTTTAATGTTCTTATTCAATAATTGCAAGAATATCGCTTTCGCGTAAAATTAGGTATTCATTACCTTCAAATTTAACTTCTGTGCCAGCGTATTTAGAGAAAATAATGCGGTCGTCAACTTTAACGTCAAGCTCTACACGTTGCCCGTTCTCTAATACACGACCTGTCCCAACTGCTACTACTTTACCTTCTTGTGGTTTTTCTTTTGCAGAGTCAGGTAGTACAATACCGAATGCAGATTTTTCTTCTACCTCGATTAGTTCAATTACAATACGATCTCCTAGTGGTCTTAACAAGTGAAACAACCTCCTAATAATTAAATAATTGTTGATATTTATTAGCACTCTATATCAATGAGTGCTAACACAATTATTATGATAATCAATCACTCTTTTTTTTGCAAGTCAGAACTTCAAAAAATTTTGTTTTCTTTCCATATTCCTCTACAATAGAAAGGAAGCATATGAATGGAAAGGATTTTGATTGTGACTAATTCTCAAAAAGTAACGAAACATAAAAAAACAGCCCTGTATGTTTTGCTGATTTATATCTTGATGCAAATCTCTAGCAGATGGTTGCTCTTACCGTTCCATAAGCTCATCATGAAGGTAACTGGTTTAGCTTCTGAACAAGCGGCTCCTATTACTCAAGGTTGGTATATTGCCCTAAGTTTTGCGGTAGCGCTCATTTTAAGCTTAATCCTTACATCTCGAGATAAAGCATTTTGGAACATTTATCAAGGAAAAAAAGAAACGATACCTCTAACAATTGTGTGGGGAATCATCGGCTTCTTCCTAGTGTTCTTTGGACAAATGATTGGTGCAGCTATTGAGATGGTTGTTTTCGGTATTGAAGGAGGCTCACAAAATACTGCTGATATTGTCGCAATAGCTAAAGGTGCTCCCATTGCCATATTAGCAATTGTTGTATTCGGGCCAATTTTAGAAGAATTCGTCTTCCGTAGAGTAATCTTTGGCTCGCTTGTCCAAACAACAAATTTCTGGGTGGCAGCAATTGTAAGTGCCATTTTCTTTGCGATTATCCACTTCGACTTCTCTCATATCTTACTTTATACCATTTGTGGTTTAATCTTCGCCTTTTTATATCACAAAACAAAGCGCATTTGGACGTCTATTATTGCACACGTCATGCTTAATGGATTTGTGACACTTGTACAATTCTATGCGGAACCATTGCAAAAGTTTCTTCAAGAACTCGAAAAAATGCAATAAATTTTTGTAAAGCGATTGTAAGCTGCAAAAATAACACAAAAGCTCGGTGTCCCATTTAGGGCACCGAGCTTTATTTATTACTGTTGATTCAATTCTTCTATTTGTCGTCGTTGCTGCTCAAGTGCCTCTTCAATCTGACGCTTTTGTTCTGCTTCCTGCTCTTCTTTTAAACGGATCTCTTCAGATTTTAAATATTTGCGATAGCCTATTTTCGCTACCCAAACACTAAACTCATAGAGTAAAAACATTGGTACTGTTACGATTAAATGACTCATTAAATCTGGTGGTGTAATCATAGCCGCAATGACAAAAAGTCCGAAATAAGCATATTTTCTGTTCTTTGTCATAACTTGTGGATTTAGAATACCCAAACGTGCAAAGAATAGGAGTACAATTGGTAATTGGAAAACAAATCCAAAAGGTAAGGTGATTTGAAATAAAAACGAGAAATACTCATTAATTCCAATTGTTAGTTGTACACCTAGACGGTCAGATAAATCAATCATAAAGTTCAATACATATGGAAATAAAATAAAGTATGAAAAAACAATTCCAGCTACAAATAAGATAAATGTAAAGGGTATATAGCTTAATGTTACCCGACGTTCCTTTTCATATAGTCCTGGTGAAATAAAGGCCCATAGCTGATATAGAATAATAGGAGACGTCAACAATAAGGCTATATAAAAAATCATTTGAAAATAAATTTTTATAGAGTCTGTTATTCTGAACGCGTTTAAAGAGAAACTCTGTGCGGTTTCACTGCTTTGTAAAAAATGAATAAGCGGCTCCGCCAAAAAAAACGCTCCAGCCACCGCAATAACAAAGAAAACGACTGCAAAGTAAAGTCGTTTCCTTAATTCTTCTATATGCTCAATGACAGTTTGGTTGTTTGCATTCATATTAGAAAGACATCCTTCAGTTACTTATCATCGTTTTTTACTTCGATGACTTTCTTTTTATCATTATCATCATCATCTGCTAACCCTTTAGTAGCATTTTTAAATTCACGCAGTGTAGAACCCATAGCTTTCCCTAACTCTGGTAACTTTTTAGGGCCAAATATTAAAATTGCTACAATTCCAATAATGATAAGGCTCATAGGACCGATACCCATTACAGCCACCTCCTCTTATATATTTTACATTTTAACTCACTTTCGATAATTTGGCTAACTAATATTATGTGAAAGTTTTACGTCTTGCTATTCACCACAACAGCCTAAACACGCTATGTAAAGAATCACTCTTCCTGATTACGAATTAAATAAATAAGCGCTTGCAACTCTACCGATAAATCGATTGTTAAAAGCTGCATTCTATCAGGTACTGTTAATCGCTCTGGCGTAAAGTTTAAAATTCCCTTTGCATTCATGGCAGCTAAGCGATCCGCCATTTTTTGAGCGGAGCGTGGTGAAACGGTTAAAATAGCAAGCTCTGCACCGTATTCTGCATATTTTTCTTCCAATAAATCTGGATGAAAAACCGGAATGTTACTGATCATTTTGCCATCCTTCGGTGCTTTTGAATCGAATGCTACCACAATATGTGTATTATGGTTTTTTTGAAAATTATATTTTAATAATGCACTGCCTAAATTCCCCACACCAATTAACGCTACTTTTGTCGTTTCATGTTGATCAAGCGTCTGGCTAAAAAATTGTAATAGATGCTGCACATCGTAGCCATAACCTTTTTTCCCAAGTGCACCAAAATAAGAAAAATCACGGCGAATAGTTGCAGAATCTATTTTCATCGCTTCACTCAATTCCTTCGACGAAATACGTTCCATACCTTCTTGTGCAAAGTTTTGAATAAATCGATAGTAAAGAGGAAGTCTTTTTGTAGTGGCTTGTGGAATTTTTAATTCTTGTTTCAAACTTTTTCCTCCTTATGATGTACCTCCATCAATTTTACTGTCTTTAACTACTAATTTTAATACATTCATCCTTAACAATATACAACATTTTTGCAATCCCCTGCTGTATTTCTCTTTAGTTAATGGCGCCTTATACGCAGCTAACTAAAAAGAAATCGTTTCAATCTTACATGACTGCTAGGAATAAGTAAAGCACGGACATTGCATGCAAATCGTTCATCCATTACACTAAGGTAGAATTGAGGTGTCAAGAATGATTGTTTTACAGGTCAATCAACTAACTAAATCCTTTCTTGCAGATGAAATTTTAAGTGGTGTTAAATTAGAAGTTCAACACCGTGACCGTGTTGCCTTAGTAGGACGAAACGGTGCAGGTAAATCTACTTTATTAAAAATAATTGCTGGTCAAATGTCTTATGATTCAGGTGATATCATTATCCCAAAGGATATTCAAATAGGCTATTTAGAGCAACATGCAGGATTAAACTCTACGCTAACAATTTGGAATGAAATGATGACTATATTTGAATCTCTTTTAGCCCAAGAACAGCTGCTACGCTCACTTGAACAACAAATGGCTGATCCTACTGTCTATGAAAACCCTACTATGTATGCGAAGGTTATGTCGGAATATGATCAATTACAGCATACGTTTAAAGATGCAGGTGGCTATCAATATGAATCAGACATACGCTCAGTCCTTCATGGTATGCAATTTTATTCTGAAGACTATGACAAACCCATCAGTTCCTTATCTGGTGGACAGCGCACACGTTTAGCACTTGCTAAGCTCTTACTTAGTAAACCAGATCTTTTAATTCTCGATGAGCCAACGAACCATTTAGATATCGAAACACTATCTTGGTTGGAATCCTATTTAAAGGGCTATGAAGGCGCTATTTTAATTGTTTCCCATGACCGCTACTTCTTAGACCAAGTCGTTTCTATTGTCTACGAAGTATCCCGACATCGCGTTACCAAATACCCTGGTAATTATAGTGCATATTTAGATGAAAAAGCTAAAAATTATGAGCGTGATGTCAAACTCTATGAACGTCAGCAAGATGAAAAGGCTAAGCTAGAGGATTTTATCCAAAAAAATATTGCACGTGCTTCTACAACAAAAATGGCACAAAGTCGACGTAAAATGCTTGAACGTACAGAGTGGATGGAATCGCCGGATGGTGATGAGAAATCCGCTAGTTTCGGTTTCACGATTGAACGTCAAAGTGGAAATGACGTGTTATCTGTTGATGAATTAACGATTGGTTATAACGATCGTACCATTTCTAGGGGGATAAACCTTCGCACTTTTCGTGAGGATCGCATTGCCCTTGTTGGACCAAACGGAGTTGGTAAATCGACACTATTAAAAACAATTGTAAAAGATTTATCCCCTCTTGCAGGTAGTATTCGTTATGGTACGAATGTACAAATCGGCTACTATGATCAAGAGCAAGCAAAGCTATCGAGCAATAAGAGTGTCCTGAAAGAATTATGGGATGAATGGCCACTCATGAACGAAAAAGATATTCGTACTGTATTAGGGCGTTTTCTTTTTAGTGGTGAAGATGTGGATAAAGCTGTATCCTCTTTATCGGGCGGTGAAAAAGCACGCCTTGCACTCGCAAAGCTAATGATGCAAAAGGCTAATTTCCTAATTCTGGATGAGCCTACCAATCATTTAGACTTAGATAGCAAAGAGGTATTAGAAAATGCCTTGATTGATTATCCTGGTACGCTTCTATTTGTCTCACATGACCGCTACTTCATTAATCGTATCGCAACGAAAGTGGTGGAGTTATCTGGAACGGGTTCATTTGAATATTTAGGTGACTAC
Source organism: Lysinibacillus sp. G01H (assembly GCF_028872195.1). Classification (NCBI taxonomy): domain Bacteria; kingdom Bacillati; phylum Bacillota; class Bacilli; order Caryophanales; family Bacillaceae; genus Lysinibacillus; species Lysinibacillus sp. G01H. The sequence goes on from NZ_CP118397.1 coordinate 4,159,823, forward strand.
GATTATTACGTTGAGAAAAAGCAGGAACTATTGGAGCTAGCACAAATGAAGGCTGCCTCCCAACCACAAGTACAGCAAGACCTGCCTGATAAAACGACTACATCAAAAATTGATAAAGAAGCAAAAAAACGTGAACGTCAAATTAGACGTACGATCGAAGATTTAGAAAGCAAGATGCAAGAAACATCTGCTATTGTTGCAAGACTAGAAGAGGCTCTTTGTGACTCTGCCATTTTCACCGACCATGAAAAAATTTCAATGCTTCAAGCAGAATTAGCAACTGCTAAAGAGCAGCATGAGCTATTAGAATTAGAATGGCTTGAGTTAAATGAAGAACTTGAAAATATTAGTATGTAAAGGATGTAAGCCATGTGAAAGGTCACATGGCTTTTTCTTTACTTGTCTTCATTTTTCATATATATTGGTCAAGTGCTATTTTTCGACAAAAAATGCCCACAGTTTTATTCACACTATAAATCTAGTAATACCAACATATCAACAGAGTTTTCCACATTGTCCACAATAGAAATTTATTTTATCCACATTCTATCGTATAAAACCAGCTACTATATATTGAATAATCACAAGTTATACACAAGTTATCAACAATTTGTGCATAAGTACGCGTGTTCGCCATTTAATTCCCTCCTTTACCTGTGGATAATTTTCTGAAAAATTTGTCAATTGCGATGCTTCTATTGACTATTCCCTTAGCACGGTTCTTTTTTATCAACAATGATTCGACAATTAAAAAAAGAGATATCTAAAAATATAGATACCTCTTTCCTATACTATACCCAGGATTTTAACTCCATTCCTGGACGTCCATTCATCATTAAGTTTCCTCGAATACCAGCCTCAAACATCGGCATAGCTGCTGCGCCAATCATTGCCGCATTATCAGTACACAATTTAAGCGGGGGTACAAAAAACGGGATACCTTCCTCTTCAAATACAGTCTCCAAAGAAATTCGCAAACCTTTATTTGCTGCTACACCTCCAGCTGCAATAACCTGCTTCACCTGATATTCGCGAGCAGCACGTAATGTTTTAGCAGTCAGTACTTCAACAACACTTTCTTGAAAGCCCTTGGCAACAGCTGTTGGTGAAATAGCTTCACCTCGTTGGTCCATATTATGTTTATAATTGATGACAGCTGATTTTAAACCGCTAAAGCTGAAATCATACGAATCCTCTTCCAACCATACTCTTGGAAAAGGAACAGCCTCTCCTTCCTCATGAGCAAGACGATCAATATGTGGCCCACCAGGATAAGGTAAATTTAAAACACGCGCCACTTTATCATAAGCCTCACCAGCTGCATCATCTCGTGTTTCACCAATGACCTCAAAAGAGCCATGTTCCTTCATATAGACAAGCTCTGTATGACCGCCTGAAACGACTAGTGCTAATAAAGGGAACTCCATTGGCTGAACAAGCGCATTGGCATAAATATGCCCTGCAATATGATGTACACCTACAATTGGTAAGTTGTTTGCAAAGGCAAAAGCCTTCGCCGCATTAATGCCAATCAACAATGCACCTACAAGACCCGGACCCTCTGTAACAGCAATCGCATCTAAATCTGTCGGCTTTAATTTTGCTTGGGCTAATGCTTCTTCAATTACCATCGTAATTTGTTCAACGTGATGGCGTGATGCAATTTCAGGGACAACGCCACCAAATCGCTTATGACTCTCTATTTGAGAAGCAACAACATTCGACACGATTTCATGACCATTTCGAATAATCGCTGCAGCTGTTTCATCACAGCTTGATTCTATTGCTAATATCAATCCATTATTCATTATAAATTCACCCACATGACAAGGGCATCCTCCCCGTTATCAGTATAATAGCCTTTCCGTATACCACCATCTTGGAATTGAAGCTTACGATAAAGATTTTGTGCAACCGTGTTCGTTACTCGTACCTCCAATGTCATAACCTCCATTCCATGTAAACGAGCTATTTGCAGCGCCTCACGCATTAATCCCTCGCCTATACCTCGTCCACGCGCTGCCTCAATAACAGCTACATTCGTAATTTGGGCTGCATCTATAACCATCCACATCCCGCAAAAACCAATAATACTTCCACTTGCATCAACAGCCAGCACATAATGGGCATACTGATTTTCATGCACTTCATAGTAAAAGGAATCCAACGTCCAAGGTACAGGAAATGAAGCGACTTCAATTTCATAAACTGCTGGTACATCATCAGAAACCATTTTACGATAAGTTACATCACTACTCATGTTCTTTCTCCTTCTGTTCTTTCAGCCAATTTGCTTCAGCCTCTGCAATTCGTTTATATTGTGGGACAAAGTGATGAGTAGCTTCAACACTTGGTAATTCCACTTTAGTTCCTAAACGAATAACTTCCGTTGCACGTGGCAAGTCAAGACTAAAAGGTGCACGAAAAGCGTTATCGCCAAGCTTCTCTACAATGTTATCCCAAAATATGCCCACATCTGTTCCTACAAATAAAATAGGTGCATCTAATGCCCTTAAACGCTCTAACAAATCAGTGATATGTGTATGATGATCCTCCACAAGAGCCTCTAGTGTCACTCCTTGATAAACTGCTGTATAAACATTGTCTCTTCTTGCATCAAAAATTGGACAAATTAATCCATTATAAAGGGCAGCATTTGCAGCTAATGCTTTTAAGCTAGAGACACCGACTAAGGGTATCTGTAATGTCCATGCTAGGGTTTTCGCTAATGTTACACCTATACGGACCCCTGTATACGATCCTGGCCCTTCAGACACTGCAATGACATCCAAGTCACCTGCCTTCAAACCTGCTCTTGCTAATACCTCTTCAATAGCGGGCATTGCGCCTGCTGAATGTGTTAATTTTATATTTTGTACCAGCTCCGCTACCACTTTTCCATCCATCACCACAGCAACGGAAAGTGGTGTATTTGCTGTTTCTATTCCTAACCAAATCATTTCATTAGCTCCTCACATAGTGCCTCATAACGTTCCCCACTAGGTATGAACACGAATCGTCGTTCATTGTCTCCGATTCGATAAATCTCTATCGCTAATCGATTCTGTGGCAAATCCTGTTCAATTAAATGCGCCCACTCTACCACTGATACGGCATCTCCATAAAATAATTCATCCCAACCAAGGTCCTCGTCACTTTCAGCCAAACGATAAACATCTAAATGATTGAAGGGTAAACGTCCTTCATACTGTTTAATGATTGTAAATGTTGGACTGTTGACCGTTCTTTTCACACCAAGCCCTTTTGCTAAGGCCTTCGTAAACGTTGTCTTGCCTGCACCCAAATCTCCTTCTAATGTAATCGTATCTTGAGCTTCTAGTAAATTGGCAAGTGCCAGGGCAAACCGCTCTGTATCATCAACTGAATTCATGATTATTTCATACATTCTCATTTTTCCTCTCATCACTACATTATCTCTAGTTTACCTAAACTAGCGAAAATGTTCAAAGCATCCCATATCATTATATCCTACTTAGATTATCTTCGTTAAAAAGCCTAATTCAGGTAGCTCATTTAAATAAAAAAAACACGCCTTCTTTTACAAAGACGTGACAATTATTTATCTGTTTGAATGACCTTTCACTGCTATGATTTCTTTGCCAATTAGTTTATCATCCTTAAATTTCACTATATAGGCCTGTGTCATCAAAATTTCATCATTCCAACGATATTCATTATTTTTGATTTTTTTACCTGCGCCGCCTGCTGCTTCTACTACCTCAATATATGACATATCATTTTTTAATTTCTCAAATTCTACTTCGCTCATATTTTTTTGCCAGTGATACGCATTTGATTCTTCAATCTCCATAATAGGATCTCCACAGCCTACCATCATTATCATGGAACCAATAAGCAAAGGTAAATAAATACTTTTAAAAAAATAATCTTTGCTCATCTAAACACCTCCGTAGCCAATCCGATTACTTCTACATTTTTACCCCTAATCTTTATATCAGAAACACCTCTAATTTTACCTTATAGAAACGCTATCATTTATCGGTAATTTTTACTATTTTTAGATAATGTTAAATATATGAAATTCGTTATGTTTAAGGCAATACTATCGATCATTTCAAAGCGATTTAAGCCATTTTTTAGACAGCATTGATATGTTTTAGGGAAATAGATGTTGTTTATTGAATAATAAAGGGAAGTTGGTCTCAAATACTTCACAGAATGTTATGCTTTTAGCCTCTGTGTTTCTACTAGGCAGTGATGATCCTTTCGACGTTATTCATTTGTCATGTTATTTCTATTTAATTTTACTGATAAGCTCCTAAAAGATGAATTGGATCCATACGCCAATCACATACAAAAAAGTCCTTATGATGTAAAATCATAAGGACTGGAATATTAATTTAAATGGCGGTCCCGACCGGGATCGAACCGGCGATCTCCTGCGTGACAGGCAGGCATGTTAACCGCTACACCACGGGACCTCTTTAAGACATTTATAAATGTATCATAAGAAATACTACAATGCAATACTTTTTTAATAGAATTTGAACAATTCTACAATAATATTTTATTTTTTTGTTTATATGCTATTATTACCTACAAAATATATATCAGGAGGTAATATATGTCTACTATTTACGAAACTCGTAGAGCAATTTTCAAATCAAAGCTTGAGGAGGATATAGCTTTCATTACATCGCCAGCTAATATTTTTTATTACACTGGTTTTTTATCTAATCCTCATGAGCGCTTTATGGCACTTATTTTCAATAGCAAAACAAATGAAGAAATATTATATGTTCCTGCCTTAGATTTAGAAGCAGCAGTACAAGTTACTGATATTCAACACATTGTACCAATAAGTGATGAGCAAATGCCATTTGAGGTTGTCAAAAGCACCATAGGAAACCTTGGTCAAACAGCTGGTGTGGAAGCAAAGGCACTTAATCTTTCACGCTATTTGGAGCTTACAAGTACCTTAGATGTACAAGTCAAAGATATTCAACAACTAGTCAATAGGCAACGCTTGCATAAAACGCGAGATGAACTCAATCAACTGAAAGTGGCCATTGATATTATTGAACAGGTGATGACAGAGGGCATCAAAAAAATTCATATTGGCATGACCGAATTAGACCTTGTTGCCGAGCTAGAATATTTAATGCGTAAATTTGGAGCGGATGGCCAGTCCTTTGCCTCGATTATTTTGTCTGGTGGAAATGCTGCCTTGCCGCATGGTCAACCTAGTATGCGAAAAATCGAGCATGGAGATTTTGTGCTGATTGACATGGGTGTGATTAAAGATGGCTACTGCTCTGATATTACAAGAACATTTGTCATTGGCGAAGCGACAGAAAAACAACGAGAAATATATGAGACCGTACTAGCTTCGACACTAGCTGGTATTAAAGCAGCAAAAGCTAACATTCCATTAAAACAAGTAGATTTGGCTGCAAGAGCAGTTATTGAAAAGAAGGGCTATGGCGACTATTTCAACAACCGCGTTGGTCACGGACTTGGCATTGAAGTTCATGAAGAACCTTCTGTCCATGCAGGAAACAATGATTTAATTACAACTGGTATGGTATTTACAATTGAACCAGGTATTTATATACCCCATTACGGAGGCGTTCGTATCGAGGACAATGTTTACATCAATGAACTTGGCAAAGCAGAAGTGTTGACTACTTTTCCACGCGAATTACAAATTTTATAACCTGCCTAGCACAAAGGAAGTAAATTCGAATTTTTCGAGTTTACTCTTTTTTTGGCACTAATCTTGCAAATAAAATAATAGATTCAACAAACTAAATTAGTAGGAGGTCATTTCCATGATTCGCTACATTTTCACCCGAATCGGCTTCATGATGATTACGTTATTTATCATCATCTTGCTTTCATTTTTACTTATGAAAGCTCTACCTGGTTCTCCATTCAACGATGAACGGTTACCTGAAGCGCAAAAAGAATTACTGTACAAAAAATACGGTCTAGATAAACCAGTACCTGTACAGTTTGGGATTTACCTGTCGAATCTTGTTCAAGGGGATTTAGGTGTTTCTTTTGTTTTTGATAATCGCCCGGTTACGAAAATTATTCAAGAACGCATTGGCGCATCGGCTATTCTCGGATTCCAAGCCGTTTTTGTCGGTACTATTATCGGCTTACTGTTAGGTATCGTAGCAGCATTAAAACATAACACCATGATTGATTACGGTGCAACCGTCTTAGCAGTACTCGGTATTTCTATTCCTTCATTTGTATTTGCAGGCTTTTTACAATATTGGGTTGGTGTTAAACTCGGCTGGCTGCCAATTGCTTTTTGGAATGGTTTTGAATACTCGATTTTACCAACCATCGCTTTAGCAGTTGGCGTTGTGGCAACTATTGCCCGCTTTACTCGCATTGAAATGTTAGAGGTACTCAACCAAGAATATATTTTAACCGCTCAATCAAAAGGATTATCGAATGCTTATATTATTACAAAACACGGGATTCGCAATGCGCTCATTCCAATCATTACAATTATCGGACCGTTAACTGTGAATACGATTACTGGTTCACTTGTTATTGAGAAAATTTTCAGTATCCCTGGTTTAGGGGAGCAATTTGTTAATTCGATTATTACAAATGATTATCAACTAATTATGGGCACAACGATTTTTTACGCTTTTTTATTTGTCAGTGTCATTTTAATTATTGATATTTTATACGGGTTCATTGATCCTCGTATTCGTGTAGCGGGAGGCGAATAATTTATGACAACCAAAATCACTGAAGGCACAAAGCATTATCCAGCCGATTTATTTGAACCTGCCTCTCAAGCAGATAAGGTCTCAGATATTGTGCATCGACCTGAGCAATCATTTTGGCAAGATGCATGGCGTGGTTTACGTAAAAATAAAGCAGCTATTGTCGGCTTATGTATTATTATTTTCGTTATTTTATTAGCTGTTTTCGGCCCATTTATGAATAGCCATGGCTACGATGAACAAAACATTGCGCGCACCAATTTACCACCAAAAGTTCCCGTTCTGGAATATTTGCCTTTCTTAGGTTTGAATGGTGTCGATGGGCGTGGCGTGGACCAATACGAAAAAAAGGGTATAACCGAATATTTTTGGTTCGGTACAGATGAATTAGGACGAGATTTATGGACACGAATTTGGCAAGGCACGCGTATTTCACTTTATATCGCCTTTCTCGCAGCCACGATTGATTTAATTATCGGTGTTGCTTATGGTGCTATCTCAGCCTTTTATGGGGGACGTACTGATAATGTCATGCAACGTATTATTGAAGTATTAGTTGGTATTCCAGGGTTAATAGTCAATATTCTTCTTATTCTGATTTTGAAGCCCGGCATCATTTCTATTACTCTCGCAATGGTTATCGTTGGCTGGATTAGCATGGCCCGTATCGTTCGCGCACAAATATTAAAGCTCAAATCATATGAATATGTACTGGCCTCCCGAACACTCGGAGCGAGTAACCAACGATTAATTTGGAAGCATTTAATTCCTAATACACTTGGCCCAATTATTGTCGCTACTACTTTTACTATACCTGGCGCGATATTCACAGAAGCCTTACTTAGTTTTATCGGATTAGGGCTACAACCACCTACCGCTTCCTTAGGAACAATTGTGAATGACTCATATAAACTATTGCGCATTTACCCACATGGCATGATTGTTTCTTCTATTATTATTAGCTTAATTATGATTAGCTTCAATTTACTTGGAGATGGACTGCGCGATGCATTCGATCCAAAAGTACGTAAATAAGGAGGTGTTCACAATGAAAACCATTTTAGAAGTCAAAAATCTTAGCGTTTCCTTCAACACGTATAGTGGCGAAGTACAGGCTGTACGCAATGTTTCGTTTGACTTATATGAAGGCGAAACATTAGCAATCGTTGGCGAATCAGGGTCAGGGAAGTCCGTTACTTCGAAAAGCCTATTACGCTTAAATCCTTGTGAAACAACAATGATTAAAAATGGCCAAATCTTATATCATAACAAAAACATTTTAGATTACAGTGAACAGCAAATGCGTGGGCTTCGCGGGGCTGAAATCTCAATGATTTTCCAAGATCCTATGACTGCATTAAACCCTACGATGACGATTGGCAGTCAAATTGCAGAAAGCATTAAAAAACATACGTCTTTACGTGGCAAGCAAATAATAGAGCGGGTCATTGAATTATTACAACTCGTTGGCATTAAAGAAGCAGATAAACGCTATAAGCAATACCCACATCAATTTTCAGGTGGCATGCGTCAACGAATTGTCATTGCAATGGCACTTGCTTGTGAGCCGCGCATTATTATTGCAGATGAACCGACTACAGCATTGGATGTTTCGATTCAAGCCCAAATATTAGAATTGCTTAAAAACATCCAAAAAAAGATGAATCTCTCGATAATATTTATTACCCATGATTTAGGGGTTGTCGCAAAAATGGCTGACCGTGTTGCCGTGATGTATGCAGGTAAAATTATAGAAATTGGCTTAGCCGATGAAATTTTTTACCACTGTCAACATCCTTATACACAAGGGCTACTCGCTGCGATGCCGAATCCAGATATCGATGCGGAATCATTATATGCCATTCCAGGGACACCGCCTAACCTATTGCAACCACCTGTGGGAGATGCCTTTGCGGCTCGCAATAAGCAGGCACTTAAAATTGACTTTCTAGAAGAACCACCTATGTTTAAAGTAAGCGATACGCATTATGCTGCAACTTGGCTATTGCACAAGCAGGCACCTACAATGATACCTGTTCATCAACAGCTAGCGCAGGAAAAGCAAAAAGAACGTGAGGAGACACCTCTATTTGATACAAACCATCCGTTTTTATCCTTAAAGGAAGTGAAGCAATATTTTAAATTAGGGAAAAATACAATTAACAAAGCGATAGATGGTATTACTTTTGATATTTATAAAGGGGAAATTTTCGGTTTAGTTGGCGAATCCGGCTGCGGCAAATCTACTACGGGACGCTCTATTATCGGACTCAATACGATAACAGATGGCACCATCCAAATTGATGGGCAATCCATTTATGATGCACAGACAAAACAAGAGAAGCTTGCCTTTCATCGCAAAGTACAAATGATTTTCCAAGACCCTTATTCTTCTCTGAATCCACGGATGAAAATAGCAGACATTATTGCGGAAGGTCTTGCAATTCATGGCGTACCGAAAAGTGAATGGAAAACAAACATTTATGAGCTTTTAGACATTGTAGGCTTAACCAAGGAATATGCGAATCGTTATCCACATGAACTAAGTGGTGGACAACGTCAGCGCATTGGTATTGCACGTGCGCTTGCTGTAGAGCCGAAATTAATTATTGCCGATGAACCAATTTCTGCATTGGACGTGTCGATTCAAGCACAAATCGTTAATTTGCTAAAAAAGCTCCAGAAGGAACGAGGGTTAACGTATTTATTTATTGCACACGATTTGTCGATGGTAAAATATATAAGCAATCGTATCGGGGTCATGCATCGAGGTAAAATTGTTGAGTTAGCGGAAAGTCAGGAACTTTATGACCACCCTATCCATCCTTATACAAAATCATTATTATCGGCTATTCCTCTGCCTGATCCTAAACTAGAGCGTGAACGACAAAGGATTATTTTTGATGAAACCAAATACAACGCCAATGATCGAGCAAATGAAAAGTTTATAGAAGTCCGTCCAGGTCATTTTGTCATGCTTACGGAGGATGAATTAATGCAATATCACCAAACAAATGCTAAAGGTATATTGCAATGAAGTTATCTAAGGTGATGCTGGTGACTGTTTGCATTTTTTTATGTTCCTTGTGTTATTCGTTATTATCAAGCCACACTGTCGCACTACTAACAATGATTAACTACACGTTTATGTTATCGCTTGCTTGTACAATTGTTGGAGGCTCGTTATTTGTTGTGCAAGGTGGTTTTTTCAATGGCATTGGTTATAGCTTTAAACGTTTTTTTGCTCGCGTTTCAAAAAATGGAGCGTACGCTTATGAATTAGATGGTAATCTGGAATTTATCCAAGCACCTACATATTCCTTTACTTATCCTCTTCTACTAGCTGGAACGCTCGGTTGTCTTATCACAACGATTTTATCTGTTGTGTTGTATTGAAAAACCAAAATGATTTCCCATTATACGGAAAAGCATGAGACTGTAGAGATAAAGGATAGATCTTCACTACAACAAGTCCTACCACTACTTTCGTGGTGGGGCTTACCTCGTCATATTCATTAATTGCGCTTTAGGATGCTGTGTAGAAATCTCCATAATGGACATTCATGTGATAGAAAAAGTGTTAGATTGACTGCCATCAATCTAACACTTTTTTTGCTGCGCCGTTGTTGTCCGCTTCGGCGGTGCTTTCCGCAGGCATACACGTAAGCCGCAACCCTCGCTTACGCGCAGGTTTGTTGCGTCTTACGCTGTGTGCGTTCCCGCAGGAGTCACCGCCTCCGCTACCAACAACTAGTTTTTTCTTCTAATTTATTATTCATTGCAAAAGAAAGATCAGTTCATATTTTATGCATGTTCCTTAGTGAAAATTTATCAATACCAATGTACCGCTATTTAAGATTTTAAGCTTATGTCCCAGCCACTTTCCCTTTTATCCCTAATTCGTTTTTTTACTTATCGATTTCAACCCATTTGTAGCTAATATCCGCTGAGAATGGATGTTCATATAAATTTTTCACATAAGGCTTCTTTAAACGACTTACACCTTTTTGGAATGTTGGAGCAAATGCCACATCTTCCATCATCAGCTTTTCAGCTTGTTGCATTAATTGCCAACGCTCCTTAATATCAGCAGTCGTTTTTGCTTGCTTAATTAACGCGTCCACTTCTGCATTTTTATAATGGGATTGGTTATAGTAAGCAGTTGATTCAAATAAATCAATATATGTCATCGGATCTTGAAAGTCCGGACCCCAGCCACCATAGTCTAAATCGTAGTCAACTGCGCCTTCTAATGCTAGTTTTTGTTTATTCGGCTGCATATTAATCGTTAGCTCTAAGCCAGCAAGATTGGTTTCTAATTGGTTTTTAATAAATTCAGCTGCTTTTTTTGATTCTGCTCGGTCATATGTTAAAAATTCTAGAGTTACTTTATCAACTCCTAGTTCTTGTAAACCAGTAGCCCACGCTTTTTTGGCCGCTTCAATATCTGTTTTATTCATATCACCATTCGCTTCGCGGAAATCAACGCCATTCTCATCCGTTGATAACCCTTGAGGGACTAAGTAGTAAGCAGGAATAGAACCGTCCTGTAAAATGACATCCGCAAATCCTTGTTTATCCCAAGCCATATCAATCGCTTTACGAATGTTTTTATTCCCTAAAAACTTGTTTTCATGATTCATACGAATAAAATACGTATTTGGTTTTAAAAATGTTGAATATTCTGGGCTATCTTTGTATTGCGCTACATACTCACTTGATAACTCAGTCGTATCAATTTCCCCTGCCTCATATAAGTTAACTGCTGTAGCAGTATCTTTTACAATTTTTTGCGTTATTTTCGTTAGCTTAACAGCATCTTTGTCCCAATAGTTTTCATTTTTTGCAAAAGTCCATCCTTGTCCGTGCTGCCAAGACTCCATAATAAATGGACCATTATAAATCATGTTTGCTGCTTCTAACGCGTATTGATCACCTTGCGCCTCTGTAAATTCTTCATTTAACGGGAAAAATGGCGCGTAAGTTGTTAAGCTTAAAAAATATGGAATTGGTGCATTTAGTTGCACTTCAAGCGTAAAATCATTTAGCGCTTTTATGCCGATTTTATCTACCTTACCAAACAGTGGATCTCCTTCTGTTTGCACATTTGCAGCATTTTTAATATCGAGCATTAAATAAGAATAAATTGCTTGTGTTTCAGGATTAATTGCTCTTTTCCAAGCGTAGACAAAGTCATGCGCCGTAACCGGAGTGCCATTGCTCCACAGTGCGTCTTCACGTAACTTGAACGTATACACCGTACCATCTTCTGATACTTCATATGACGCTGCCATACCTGGCACAGGCGTATTCTCTGGTCCAATGCGATATAACCCCTCAAATACTGAATTCATCGCCGTTACAGCGAGTGCATCTACACTTCCTAAAGAACTCATCGTCGTTAAATCTCCGCCTGCAACTAAATGAAGTTCTTGTGTAACAGCAGACTCTCCCCCATCAGTAGCTTCTTTGTCCGTGCTATTTCCCCCAGTTGAGCTACCGGCTGAATTGTCTTCTTTACCATAGCAGCCCACTAATACAACGAGCATAAGACCTAACAATACAACGAGCCATTTCGTCTTTTTAGCCATACTCAAAACCCCTTTGATTTTATTGCACGATGGATACCGTACTGATTAACTAATATGCAATAATCATGCCGATACTTTTCTAGACTTATAAAACTGGCATAGAATTTGCAATATATTCTAGAAAGGGGGAATTACAGCATGTCACAACTACAAAAAGTACGAGGAGCATTACAAAAACAACAAACAGAGGCGCTTATCATCACAAACGATCAAAACCGTCGTTATTTAACTGGATTTACAGGGAGTGCTGGTACAGTAGTGATTACACCAACAAAGTCAATGTTACTTGTGGATTTTCGTTATACCGAACAGGCAACGAAACAAAGCCGTGCTTTTGAGGTACGTCAAATAGAACGCGCACATTTATATGAAACGATTCAAGAGATTTTCGATGCCGAATCTATCCAAACAGTTGGATTTGAACAACAGCATGTGAGTTACTATACGTATCAATTAATGGCTAGTAAACTAACAGCTACATTAAAACCGCTATCAAATATTGTGGAAGATTTGCGAATGATTAAAACACCTAAGGAAATAGAACTAATAAAAAAAGCAGCGTGGATTTCAGACGAAGCGTTCCAACATATTTTAACATTTATTAAACCTGGTGTTTCAGAGATTGACATTGCCAATGAATTAGAAGCGCATATGCGTAAAAATGGTGCTACTGGGGCTGCATTCGATATGATTATCGCTTCTGGTAAGCGCTCCGCCCTACCACATGGTGTTGCAACTGACAAAATCGTAGAACAAGGCGATATGCTAACACTCGACTTTGGTGCTTATTATCAAGGTTATCGTTCAGATATGACGCGAACAATCGCTGTAGGTGAGCCACCAGAAAAATTAAAAGAAATCTATCAAATCGTATACAACTCATTGCAGCATGCGCTCATGCATATGAAAGCTGGTATAACAGGGAAAGAAGCAGATAGTTATAGCCGCGACTTTATTACAAGCAAAGGTTATGGGGAACATTATGGACACGGTTCTGGGCATGGGATTGGCTTAGATATTCACGAAAATATTTTTATGTCTACTGTTTGCGAAGATCTGCTAGAAGAGAATATGGTACTTACAGTGGAACCTGGTATTTATATAGCCGATTTAGGTGGTGTCCGAATAGAAGATGATGTCATTATCACAAAAGATGGCATTGAAATCATTACGCACTCACCAAAGGAGCTTATTATTTTATAAGCGCTTCATACTGTGAGAAGAATATTTCTATATTTTATACACTTAGTGTCGGCATGTTTAGATTTTAGACACATTCGTCGCATCTTTTGCTAACAGCAATTTTTAAGTAATTACATGTACATTACATTAGATATGTCAAAGTTTCTAGTCACCGGCTGATAAGAAATACTACCGACACGCTATTTTAATTATGAACATCATTTTCTATCGTTTTCTGGTAATTAAATAGAGAATCGAGGTTTTATTATGCATCTATCAATGAAACAAACACAAGATTTGAATTTAGTGATGACCGTGCAACTTCGCCAAGCCATTGAATTGCTACAGTATTCTACTCAAGAACTAGAGCAGTTTATCCGTGAACAAGAATTGATGAATCCATTAATAGCATTGACTGAGCCAACAGTCCCAGAACGTATGCCTACTTCAAAAACTATAACTGGTCAAACAAACATGGTAGATACTTTATCTACATATGAACAAAATATTCGCGATGAGTTATTTGAACAAGTGAAGTTAACATTCTCTAAAGACACAGATATAAAATTACTTAAACATATTATTTATCATTTAGATGACAACGGTTACTATGAACCACCTATTGTGCCTATTTATAAGGAGCATGAAATTCATAAAGGTATTCACTTATTACAAACAATTGGACCTCTTGGTGTTGGGGCACGCAGTTTACAAGAGTGTTTACTGTTACAAACAATTTATCGTCATGATAGTCCAAAACATACTGATGAAGTGATTGCCAATCATTTAGAAGCATTTGCAAATAAAAAATGGCAACAAATCGCGAATGAGTTACATATCTCGCTTTGCGATATGCAAGCCATTTATCAATTTATTCTAACTTTACAGCCTAAACTAAGTTCACTGTTCCATCAAGAAGCCATTCAACACAATACGCCGGACATTATTGTACAAGTTAAGGATAATGTTATTACATTTTCTTTAAATGACTTTTATTTGCCTAAACTTAAACTTCACCCTGACTACGTTCCATATATTACGAGCAATTCTTCTGACAAGGGTTATTTTAAAAAGCAGTTATCAGATTATCAATGGCTCGTTAACAGTATTGAACAACGGCGCCTTACCATTATCAAAATTATGACGGCTCTTATTGACAAGCAAAAAGCCTTTTTTACACATGGCTTTGCTGCTTTACAGCCTCTCACATTGCGTGAAGTTGCTGAGCAAATTGGTGTACATGAATCAACCGTTAGTCGTGTTACAACAAATAAATATGTTCAAACACCATATGGTACGTATGAGCTTCGGGATTTATTTACTTCAAAATTACAAACAACTACAGGTGACAGCGTGTCCCAAGTAAAGGTGAAATCACTGCTGACTGACTATATTAAGAACGAAAATAAAAATAAACCGTTGTCAGATCAAAAAATTGCTAACTATTTCAAAATGAGTCATGGTATCGAAATTTCACGTCGTACGATTACAAAATATCGTGAGGAGATGAATATCCCATCATCTTCACGACGCAAGGAAATTCAATTTAGTTAAGCATTTGAAAGGAGCTATCGCATTGTCGATAGCTCCTTTCCTGTCTATTTTAAGGGGGGTTACACATTCAATTTTGTTTCATATTAACAAAGACGCTTTTATTTCTGTATAGTTGGACAGGCCGTATTCGCCACCCATTTCGCGACCTATACCTGATTGCTTATAGCCACCAAACGGCATTGTTTCCCATTCTAAACCAAAATCATTGATCCATACGGTTCCTGCTTGTAGTTTACTAGAGATATAGTGAGCTTTTTTCACATTTTCCGTCCAGATACTTGCAGCTAATCCATACTTACTATCATTTGCACGTGCAATGACTTCTTCTATTGTTTCAAACGAAAAGATGGACATGACTGGCCCAAAAATTTCTTCTCGGGCAATTGTCATATGATCTTGTACATCTGCAAATACAGTAGGTTGCACAAAGTAACCTTTGTTAAATGCACGCCCACCACCTGCTACAAGCCGTGCACCTTCTGCTTTTCCTTTTTCGATAAAACCAAGTACTGTATTCAATTGTTTTTGCGAAACGAGTGGACCCATTTCTGTCTGTGGATCTAATCCAGGTCCTAGTTTTACTTCTTGTGCATTCTCAGCAAGCTTTTCCACGAATTGATTGTACAAACTACTGTGCACAAATACACGAGTACAAGCGCTACAGTTTTGACCATGATTATACATTGTTCCTGCAAATGTACCTTCGATTGCAGTTTCAATATCTGCATCTGCCAACACAATTGCTGGCGATTTACCACCGAGTTCTAACGTCACACTTTTCACATCATCTGCTGCTTTTTTCATAACATGAATACCTGTTTTTGTTGAGCCAGTAAATGCAACCTTTGCGACACCTTTATGTGTGACAATGGCCTCTCCTGCCTCTCCTGTTCCAGGAACAATGTTCACAACACCATCAGGCAAACCGGCTTGTTTCATTAATTTCCCTACATATAATAATGACAACGGTGTTTCCGCTGCTGGTTTAATCACAACGGTACAACCAACTGCTAATGCAGCGCCTAATTTCCATGCAGCCATGGCAAGCGGGAAATTCCACGGAATAATTTGTCCAACAACACCTACCGGCTCATGAACCGTATAGTTTAAATAATTTTTAGATACTTGTACATTTTGCCCTGTTATTTTTGTTGCCCAACCTGCATAATAACGGAAATGTTGCACAGTACCATCTACATCATCAGCTAATGCTGTTTCGTAAGGCTTCCCATTATCTAATGATTCTAACTGTGCTAATTCCTCACGGTGTTCCTCTATTAAATCCGCAAATTTATAAATAATACGTGAACGTTCAGCTGCCTCCATGAAAGACCACTCACCGTCAAATGCTTTTTGTGCTGCTAACACTGCGACGTTGATATCTTCAGCTTGTGCCTCACTTACAGTTGCAATGACTTCTTCATTCGCTGGATTTAAAACGTCAAAGCTTTTACCTGATTGAGATGCCACGTATTCACCGTTAATGTATAACCCAATCGGTGATTGTAAAAATTCTAGTACTTTTGGTTTCAGCGTTAATAAAGCCTCCATATTTGACACCCCTTTTGTTAATGAAGTTCAGTAACCAACACATCTAAGTCAGCCAAAATAGCTTTTAATTGCGCATCTTCTTCTGCCGTCAGTGGCAAACGTGGTAAACGGCATGGTCCACCTGCCCAACCTTTTAGTTCCATTGCACGTTTAGCAATTTGTACATATTTACCTGAGCCTTCTAAAAACGCACATAATGGTAAAAGTCGATCGTAAATGGACCACGCCTTTTCTAGATTACCCTCTTGTACATTGTTGTATAGTTCAGTTACAAGTTCAGGCACGATGTTCCCTGATACAGAAATCCAACCGACCACACCGACAAGGAATGATTCAATTGCTAAATCTTCTGATCCACAAAATACTTTAATATCGTCTTGTCCTTGGCGTACAATATCACGTGCTTTGCCGATACTACCACTCGATTCTTTGATATGTGTGATGTTTGGTACTTCTCTGCCTACTTTTAATATCGTGTCCAAACCAATATCCACACCTGATGTGAACGGATTGTTATAAATCATAATTGGAAAGCTAACCGATTCTGCTACTGTTTTAAAGTGTAAATATATTTCCTCGTCTTTCGGATGTGCATAATAGGAGTTAATAAGTAATGCAGCGTCTGCTCCAGCCTGTTCAGCTTGTTGTGTATAGGCAACAGCATCCGCTGTAGTCTCTGCAGCTGTCCCTACGATTAACGTAATACGACCTTTAATTTGATCGACTGCTACTTCTACCGCTTTCATACGTTCTTCTTTTGACAAACTTACAAATTCCCCTGTACTACCGTTAATTGCAATGCCTGTTACACCTGCTTCAATAAAATGTTCAATATTTTGACGGAAACCATCCCAATCAATGTCTGTTTGATTTAACATCGGCGTTACTAATACTGGAAATACACCTTCTAATTTTTTCATCATTCTTTCCTCCTCAGTTTTAGTTATTACACAATGATGAATCCTTGTTGTAATGGATCTTCGCTATCTACTACAAATTGATGGATTCCTGTGATATATCCTTTTAATGCAATTTCGTAGCCAACTTCATGTTTTCGTGTCAACTCGATACTGCTGCCGAAAATACTATTATTTATTTGAACTGCTTGATCGCCTAATATAGCAGTTAAAGCTAATGTACTATCAACACTTGGCGAACGTAAAATATAGCCATCTCGTTCAAATGTTACTGAACGTACCATACTGTCTAATTTTTCATACACAATTACACCATCAGCATCATGATATTTGGCACTTTCAGTTATTCCCCAAGTGCTAATATAAGCTAATTCATCTAGCACGAGTGCCTTTATATGATGCGGTTTTTCCATCACAATATAGTGTCGTTCATCGTCCACTACAACTCGCTCACCGGCTATCCTTGCTGGCTTCACTGTCAAATGAACTGACAGTACTTCGTCTTTTGATTCCGAAAGTTTTACATATACTTGGTGGATACCTTTTACCGTTTCAATCGAATAGATGTTGTCGTCTGATAATTCAATTGTGCCGCATTCTAGTAATGCCGTTGTCGTTGCTACAAGTGCCTCATACTTATAATCTGTCGATGCCGCATGTTGGAAAAATAATAACCGAAATGAAGCAACGGCAGATGGCAATATTACGCAGCCATGCATACCACGATGTCCTCGTGGCTCATTTAATAAAAGGTTTTTCGTATTTTCAAATTGTGTATTTAATGCAGTAGCCGCTTCTGCTATTTGTTCTTGATAAATGGCAATAGGTGATTGCACCACTATACGAAAGGCTTCCCCCACTACTTGTGTATCAATTGTTTGAAAAGATTTGTTATAGTTCATCTATATCCTCCTTTAGTGATCCATCGGTGGAATCATTAAATAGCCTTCTTTTAATGGATCTTGCTCATTGTAAAAGAATTTATGCATGCCCATTACCCACGCAGACCCTGTTACTTCAGGGATAACGGCCACCCCATCACCTACTGTTACTTCCTCTAGTACACGTGCTGTAAATAATGTTCCTACGATACTTTCATAAACAAATGGTTCATTGACTGCCAGCTCATTTTTCGTATAAAGCGTAGCAATTTTAGCTGACGTTCCTGTACCACATGGTGACCGGTCTATCCCACCTGGTGGTACAACGACTGTATTTTTTAAATGTGCTAATTCATTGGTAGCATCCGTATAAAACTCCATATGTGTGAGTCCCTCAATAAATGAAAACTCAGGATGGACAATCTTTTCTTTGGCATTGACAGCATTTCGGAGACGAATACCTGTATTAATGATTGCTGTCGCATTTTCTACTGATAAATCAAGACCTATTTTACGAGCATCGACAATACCATAAAAATTGCCCCCATAGGCTATTTCACATTCAACTGTCCCTAGCTCTGGATCCTCAATATCCACTTTTTTTAATAGAAATGAAGGTACATTTTTAAATGTCACTTCTTTCGCAATTCCTTCTTCTACTTTAATTTGTACATCGATTAAACCTGCTGGCGTGTCTAATGTAATATTTGTATACGGTGTTTGAATGTCTATTAATTTTGCTTCGACAAGTGCTGTACATACACCAATCGTATCGTGTCCACACATTGGTAAGTAGCCACCCGTTTCGATATAAATAACACCAAGATCGGCATCTGGATGGCAAGGGTCAGTAATAATCGCACCTGACATAACACTATGGCCGCGGGGTTCGTTCATCAAAAACTTGCGTATCCAGTCGTAATGTTTTTGCATATATAACATTTTGTCTGACATCGTTTCCCCTTTTAGTTTCGGCATACCACTAATAAGTGACCTTGTTGGATTGCCCCCTGTATGGGTATCAATTGTGGTAAATAGCTTTTGGAATTTCATGTGTGAAGTACTCCCTTCTGAAATCGATTCATATTAACTGGCTCCGTCGGAATACACGTATTTTTATGTTGCAGCAATTCTTGCACGAGTTTTCCTGTAACGGCAGCTAAGCTTATACCGTCCCCTTCATGACCTGCCGCTATATAGAAGCCAGGTACTTGCTCTACTTCACAAATAATTGGTAAATGATCCTCCGTCCATGGTCTTAACCCACAATATGTACGAATAATCGACATATCGGCGATTTTCGGATAAAAGCGCATAGCACGCCTTGCAATCATTTTGACAACATCATGATTGACTTTTGTATCAAACCCAACAAATTGACGACTACTCCCGATTAAAAAATTTTGTGCTTCGGTTGGTTCAAAAACTAATGCCACACCGTATTTTTCAATATCCGCATCCACCATCCGCTCTCCACCAAATTTAGAAATTAAATAGCCAAATTCCATCACTTTGCGAAGACCTACTGGCTCTTGACGAGACGCCACAATAAGGTGTCCTTTACGCGGCTGTATTGGAATATCGATGCCTAACATCTGGCCAATGCTTGGAGCCCAAATACCACAAGCATTAATTACTTTGTTAGCCGTCATCGTCTCCACATTTGTATCGATTAAAAATGTGCCATCTGACTGCTTCTTAATCATTCTGACTTCGGTATGTTTTCTTATGTTTGCGCCTAATTTTTCTGCTGAATGGAACATGGAAAACGTCAGCATATACGGATTCACTGTTGAGTCGGTTTTACACTCAAGCCCACCATATAAATCGTCTGCAAAAAACTTTGATTCATTTCTTAAATCTGCGCGGTCTAACATTTTAAAATCTAGACCCGCTTGTTTTTGCCGTGTCACCCATTGCTGTGCAGCTTCCATTTCTACTTCACTTTCACAAACAAGAATACTTCCTGGGTTACGGTATTCAAATTTAATTTCCAAGTCTTTATCTAAGTCATGTACTAATTGTTGGCTTACTAATGACATTTGGCTATCAAAGCCCGGGTCCTTATCAATGGCTAAAATATTGCCATCACAACGAGAAGATGTACCACTCGCTAATTCATTTTTTTCGAGTACCGTTATTTCAAGTCCCGCCTTTGCACAATAATAAGCAATTGCCGCTCCAATAATGCCTCCGCCAATAATAACGATATCATGATGAGATGTCCCCAAGGTTCTCCCCCCTTTTTTAACTAGCACTTAACATTGTGCAAAAACTATGCCAATCTAAACATCTGAAATTTGTTTGATTAAGAAGCCACTATATGTCAAAATAAATTTTAATATTCTAAAAAATTTGACACACGGTTACGAAGGGGGACTTACATTGCATCCATACCATTTAATTATGAATAAAATGCTAAAACGAAATTTCGCTTTTATCCCTATAGAAGAAGTCATTACTAAAATGAATAATGATAAAATACAGTATTTTGTTATTGAAAATGACAAACCTTATGCCGTTAAAAGAGGCAAACGAAAAAGTGATATTAACTATATCGCCTGTCAAATTGTTCGTATGGATTGTCCGCTCAAAACAGCGCTTGATTATTTAGAGGAATATGAGTATTTACTTGTGCGTGACGAAGAAAAAAAATATATAGGTTATTTATGGAAAGAATCCTTAATGCATGATCTTGCCTATGAATTAGAGTGTACTAACGCTTACTTAAACACTATTTTAGAAACCATTAATGAATCATGTACTGTCATTGATGGTAATCAAAACGTCATTTATTGGACAAAAGGTGCCGAAAGTATTTTTTCTGTATCTGGCAATCATATTATTGGACAACCCATCACGAATTTCTTTAAAGAAGACCAACTTGAAATATTACATACATTACAGCATGGGAAATCCGTTTATCAGCAACAACATTTTCCTCGTGAAGATCTTGTCGTGATGATTAATTCAAATCCTGTTATGTTAAATGATAAAACGATTGGCGCAGTGGTGGCAGAGACAGATATTACGCATGTAAAAAAATTAAACGAGGAGCTCCATATTACATCGGAAAAATTACTGAATTTAGAGAAACAGATGAATACGAATGGCTTAGCGTATGATCCTTTTACATTAATCCGTGGCAATAGCCCACAGCTTAAAAATGTGCTTGAAAAAGTAAAAAAAGTCGCTGAAACAGAAGCCAATATTTTAATATATGGTGAAAGCGGGGTCGGCAAAGAGCTTTTCGCTCGAGCCGTCCATGCCATTCGAGAAAAACCTGAAGCGCCCTTTGTAGCAATCAACTGTGGGGCCATTCCAAGTGGCTTATTTGAAAGTGAGATTTTCGGTTATGAAAAAGGGGCCTTTTCTGGTGCCCATCAAAAAGGAAAAAAGGGGAAAGTTGAGTTAGCACGTGGCGGCACCTTGTTTCTAGATGAAATTGGGGAAATGCCTTTAGACATGCAAGTGAAAATTTTGCGATTGCTACAAGAAAAAACATTTTATGCTGTCGGTGGCACAAAAGAAATGGATGTTGATTTTAATTTAGTTGCTGCTACGAATAGGGACTTAAAACAATTAGTAGCAGAAGGAAAATTTAGAGAAGATTTATATTATCGTTTAAATGTTGTAAATTTCACTGTTCCCCCATTACGAGAGCGTGCATCAGATATTTTAGAAATTAGCAACTATTTTTTATATGAAAAATCGATTAAATACAACCGCCCTATTCAAGGAATTCCTCCTGAGATTGTCAATATTCTATTACACTATCAGTGGCCAGGAAATGTACGTGAACTTAGTAATGTTATAGAACGGCTCGTTGTTTTTTCAAATGAGGGAGCCATTCATGTAGAAGATTTACCAGCCGATATTTTGGCGGCTGTTCCTAAAGCAGAACTACTAGAGGTACCAAAAGACTTGCCACATAGCAATGGCTCCCAATTAAGTGAACAGCTTGAACATTATGAGCGAGAAATTATTTTGCAACAACTGACTTCTGTGAATGGCAATAAAAAGATGTGTGCAAAAAAATTAGGCATTACACGCGCCACTTTATACAACCGATTAAAAAGGCTAAATATAGATGTCTAATTTTTTTAAACTGTCCATTTTTTATACACGTATTGTTTGATACTTTATACATTCGTTGGATGCTGATTAAAATAATAAAAGAAATTATCTGGCATAGTTTTTGCAGTAACTATATATGTAAATAAAAATTGCGTATTAGGGGTGTAGGCTATGCAAAATAAAACTATGATGGTATGTCGTTGTGAAGAAGTTAGCTTCGATGAACTAGTCAAAACAGCATCTGAATATAATTGTTCTGCACGAGAACTAAAATTACGTACGCGTGCGGGAATGGGCTACTGTGGTGGTCGTACTTGTCGTACAATGGTAGACCAAATCGCACATATCTATCAGCCAAGAAGCAATAATGACATATCATTAAAATACCAAGCGCCCATTCGTCCGGTGCGTTTTGCGGATTTAGGGGAGGTTAAATCATGACAGAACGTATTATGAGTCATCCTATTTTGGGAGATCTGCCACACAAGGAAAAAGTATCTTTTACTTTTGATGATCAATTATACGAAGCATATAAAGGCGAATCATTAGCAGCTGCATTACTTTCCCAAGATATCCGCACATTACGCGTGCATGAGGAAACCGGTCATCCACGTGGTATTTATTGTAATATTGGTCATTGCTTTGAATGCCGTGTAAATATCAACGGCTTAGATGGAGAACGTGCATGTATTACGCCAGTCACTGAAGGTATGGTTGTAAAGAGTGGCAAAGTACTTCCAACGACGGTACGTGATTGGAGGAAACATCATGGGAAATAAAGTAATTATTATCGGTGCTGGTCCTGCTGGTCTTTCTGCAGCTATTACTTTGGCTGAAAAAAATATTGGCGTTGTTGTTATAGATGAGTACCTTTATGCAGGCGGACGTTTACTTGGACAACTTTACGAAGAAAGCCCAAATAAATGGTGGAATGGCATAGTAGAATCCGAACGATTATTAGCTCGTGCTAAAGAATTGAATGTCGAGTTTTCTTTACAAACGTCAGTTTCAGATTTAGAAAAAATAGATCAAGATTGGGTACTCCATACGAATAAAGGTGTTTTCCATACAAAGCAGTTGCTCTTAGCTACAGGTGCCGCTGAATCACCGTTCCCTATTCCAGGATGGACGTTGCCTGGTGTGATGTCTGTAGGGGCTGCGCAAGTCATGACAAATGTGCATCGGGTAAAGCCCGGCAAGCGCGGCGTTATTATTGGTGTTAATGTGCTTTCTTCTGCAATTGCTATGGAGTTGCAAATCGCTGACGTGCAAGTGGCAGCTATCACATTACCTGCAGCCAATTTATTAACAATTAATAGTAGTAATCCATTAGAGGTAATGAATTCTTTATTGCATGTTTCTCATATGGCCCCTTCTCCACTTATAAAAATTGGTAGTAAGTTTATGAAAAATGAATTCCTAAAGAAACTTGGGATTACATTCTATCCTAAAGATGGGGTTAGAATGTGGGGGATTCCAATTATGTTGCGAAAAGCTGTTATTGAAATTGTGGGTAAAGACCAAGTTGAAGGTGTTGTTCTTGCAACAGTCAATATAGATGGTTCTATTGTTCCAGGCAGTGAGAAACGCATTGATGTAGATTTTGTTTGTATCGCAGGAGGATTATATCCGTTAGCAGAATTGGCCTCTTTAGCAGGTTGCCCCTTCCATTATATTGAACAATTAGGCGGATTCGTCCCTCTACATAATGAACAAATGGAGACGAACTTAACAGGCTTACATGTTGCGGGCAATATTACAGGAATTGAAGGCGCAAAAGTAGCATTCGCACAAGGAAAAGTTGCTGCCCTCACTATTGCATCCAAGTTAGGTGCTAGCGTTACGCAACTAGACATTCAACAAGCAATTGAAGATGTAGAAACAACAAGGGCTAATGCCCATATCCAATTCCATCCGGAAGTTTTAGTAGGTCGTCAAAAAATGAAGGAAATATGGTCACAAACTTTGTCACATACGCTAAGTTAATTATGTCCATTTTTTTAGACAAAAGTAAAAAAGTGTATACAGTTTTTAAATCAATTGTTCCTATAAAAAATCTTTCTCTAGCTTTTTAAGAGAAAGATTTTTTATTTTTTTATAGCCTTAACCCATTCGTTTCGTTGTCGAAAAAACATGAAGCTCAATTATTGGCATAAAAAATGCATTATCCATTAGTAGAAATAAAAGTTGAAAGGAGGGTTTCTATAGAACGATAGAGGAAGAAACAAGGATGTGGGCTGTGAAATGATTCTTTAAGGGGGAGAATAAATGGAAGCAATCGTAAATACTTTAGTTGATTACATTTGGGGAAATGCACTCGTTTACTTAGCATTAGGTGTAGGCTTATATTTCACTGTTATTACAAAAGCTGTTCAATTTCGTTATATTCCTGAGATGATACGGTTATTGCGTCAACGAGGGGAAACGAACGAAGGCATCTCTTCTTTTCAAGCTTTCTGTATGGCGTTGTCTGGACGTGTCGGGGTTGGTAATATTGCTGGGGTGGCAACTGCTATTGCTGCTGGGGGACCCGGTGCAGTATTTTGGATGGGAGTTATGGCCTTCCTCGGTGGAGCAAGTGCATTCATCGAATCAACTTTAGCACAAGTATACAAAGAAAAGGCGGATAATCAATATCGTGGTGGATCTCCCTATTATATTGAAAAAGGGTTAAAATTAAAAGGATTTGCCATCTTTGTAGCAATCGTAATTTGTATTTCGTATGGAATTTTAGTGCCAGGGATTCAAGCAAACACAATAGCTGCTTCATTTGATACAGCATTTCATTTTCCACCATTTGTAACAGGTATAATTATTGTTGTACTTTTAGCATTAATCATTTTTGGTGGCATTAAGCGGATTGCACGAGTAGCAGATAAAGTTGTCCCAATTATGGCGCTTGCTTATGTTCTATTAACAATCATTATTTTAGGAGCTAATTTAAGTGAAATTCCTGGAATGCTTAAATTAATCGTTACAAGCGCATTTGGTACAAATGAAATATTCGGAGGTATCGTTGGAGCGGCTATTGCCTGGGGTGTAAGACGTTCAGTATTTTCAAATGTGGCTGGTGCAGGTGAAGCAACATTCAGTTCAGCTGCCGCTGAAGTAACACACCCAGCTAAACAAGGTTTAGTCCAAGGTTTCTCGATTTATATTGATACGATAATCGTTTGCACAGCAACGGCTTTAATGATTTTAATAACAGGTATGTATAATGTAACACCTCCTGGCGCTACAACACCGCTTGTAGAGAACGTTCCAGGCCTTGTTGCAGGTACTGCTTATACGCAAGCCGCTGTATCTACTGTATTTCATAATCTTGGAAGTAGTTTTGTAGCCATTGCCATTTTCCTTTTTGCCTTTACAACTTTAATGGCATACTATTATATAGCAGAAACGACAATTGTATATCTAGATAAGAAATTACAATATCCAATATTAAAATTCGTTTTAAAAATAGTTTTTTTAATAGTCGTTTACATCGGAAGCATTCAATCTGTGAGCCTTATGTGGGGATTGGGGGATATTGGATTCGGAAGTATGAGCTATTTAAACTTTATTGTAATCGTTTTATTATCAAAACCTGCTATTAAAGTTTTGCGTGATTATGATCGTCAAAAGAAGGCAGGCCTGGATCCTATTTTCGATCCACGTGAGGTTGGCATTGAAAACGCCGATTTTTGGATTGCATACAGTGATAGATTTAAAAAGAAGAAATAAGTATGAAATAAAAAACAGTCAGCACTCAGCTGACTGTTTTTGTTGCCTAGCGACGTCCTACTCTCACAGGGGGAAGCCCCCAACTACCATCGGCGCTAAAGAGCTTAACTTCCGTGTTCGGTATGGGAACGGGTGTGACCTCTTTGCCATCATCACTAGACTTATTCGACCTCCAATACACGGCGTATTACTGCGTCAGCTGCTCTCGTTCAATCAGTCACGTACAAAAGTACGCTCCTTCAATCACTCATTTGCTTCCTTGTACTACTTGTGTCTTGAAGCTCTCTTTTTTATTGAAAGATTTGTTCTTTCAAAACTGGATAAACGGTGCATTGAATGTTTCAAACGTTTTGGTTAAGTCCTCGATCGATTAGTATTCGTCAGCTCCATGTGTCACCACACTTCCACCTCGAACCTATCTACCTCATCGTCTTTGAGGGATCTTACTTACTTGCGTAATGGGAAATCTCATCTTGAGGGGGGCTTCATGCTTAGATGCTTTCAGCACTTATCCCGTCCACACATAGCTACCCAGCGATGCCTTTGGCAAGACAACTGGTACACCAGCGGTGTGTCCATCCCGGTCCTCTCGTACTAAGGACAGCTCCTCTCAAATTTCCTACGCCCACGACGGATAGGGACCGAACTGTCTCACGACGTTCTGAACCCAGCTCGCGTACCGCTTTAATGGGCGAACAGCCCAACCCTTGGGACCGACTACAGCCCCAGGATGCGATGAGCCGACATCGAGGTGCCAAACCTCCCCGTCGATGTGGACTCTTGGGGGAGATAAGCCTGTTATCCCCGGGGTAGCTTTTATCCGTTGAGCGATGGCCCTTCCATGCGGAACCACCGGATCACTAAGCCCGTCTTTCGACCCTGCTCGACTTGTAGGTCTCGCAGTCAAGCTCCCTTGTGCCTTTACACTCTACGAATGATTTCCAACCATTCTGAGGGAACCTTTGGGCGCCTCCGTTACCTTTTAGGAGGCGACCGCCCCAGTCAAACTGTCCGCCTGACACTGTCTCCTGCCCCGCTAAGGGGCATGGGTTAGAATTTCAATACAACCAGGGTAGTATCCCACCGACGCCTCCTTCGAAGCTGGCGCTCCGAGATCTCTGGCTCCTACCTATCCTGTACAAGTTGTACCAAAATTCAATATCAGGCTACAGTAAAGCTCCACGGGGTCTTTCCGTCCTGTCGCGGGTAACCTGCATCTTCACAGGTACTATAATTTCACCGAGTCTCTCGTTGAGACAGTGCCCAGATCGTTACGCCTTTCGTGCGGGTCGGAACTTACCCGACAAGGAATTTCGCTACCTTAGGACCGTTATAGTTACGGCCGCCGTTTACTGGGGCTTCAATTCGCAGCTTCGCTTGCGCTAACCACTCCTCTTAACCTTCCAGCACCGGGCAGGCGTCAGCCCCTATACGTCACCTTACGGTTTTGCAGAGACCTGTGTTTTTGCTAAACAGTCGCCTGGGCCTATTCACTGCGGCTCTCATGCGCTTGCACGCTCAAGAGCACCCCTTCTCCCGAAGTTACGGGGTCATTTTGCCGAGTTCCTTAACGAGAGTTCTCTCGCACACCTTAGGATTCTCTCCTCGACTACCTGTGTCGGTTTGCGGTACGGGCACCTCTCACCTCGATAGAGGCTTTTCTTGGCAGTGTGAAATCAGGAACTTCGTCCATACGGACTCGCCATCACAGCTCAACGTTACAGTGTGCGGATTTGCCTACACACACGCCTTACTGCTTGGACGCGCACAACCAACGGCGCGCTTACCCTATCCTACTGCGTCCCCCCATTTCTCAAACGGTGAGGAGGTGGTACAGGAATATCAACCTGTTGTCCATCGCCTACGCCTATCGGCCTCGGCTTAGGTCCCGACTAACCCTGAGCGGACGAGCCTTCCTCAGGAAACCTTAGTCATACGGTGGACGGGATTCTCACCCGTCTTTCGCTACTCATACCGGCATTCTCACTTCTAAGCGCTCCACCAGTCCTTCCGGTCTGACTTCAACGCACTTAGAACGCTCTCCTACCACTGACATCGTAGATGTCAATCCACAGCTTCGGTGAATCGTTTAGCCCCGATACATTTTCGGCGCAGCGTCACTCGACCAGTGAGCTATTACGCACTCTTTAAATGATGGCTGCTTCTAAGCCAACATCCTGGTTGTCTGTGCAACGCCACATCCTTTTCCACTTAACGATTACTTTGGGACCTTAGCTGGTGGTCTGGGCTGTTTCCCTTTTGACTACGGATCTTATCACTCGCAGTCTGACTCCCGTGTATAAATATCTGGCATTCGGAGTTTGTCTGAATTCGGTAAACCGGGATGGCCCCCTAGTCCAAACAGTGCTCTACCTCCAGTATTCTCATCACGAGGCTAGCCCTAAAGCTATTTCGGAGAGAACCAGCTATCTCCAAGTTCGATTGGAATTTCTCCGCTACCCACACCTCATCCCCGCACTTTTCAACGTGCGTGGGTTCGGGCCTCCAGTAAGTGTTACCTCACCTTCACCCTGGACATGGGTAGATCACCTGGTTTCGGGTCTACGACCACGTACTATTTCGCCCTATTCAGACTCGCTTTCGCTGCGGCTCCGCCTTCTAAAGCTTAACCTCGCACGTAATCGTAACTCGCCGGTTCATTCTACAAAAGGCACGCTATCACCCATTAACGGGCTCTAACTACTTGTAGGCACACGGTTTCAGGATCTCTTTCACTCCCCTTCCGGGGTGCTTTTCACCTTTCCCTCACGGTACTGGTTCACTATCGGTCACTAGGTAGTATTTAGCCTTGGGAGATGGTCCTCCCGGATTCCGACGGAATTTCACGTGTTCCGCCGTACTCAGGATCCACTCAGGAGAGAACGAACTTTCGACTACAGGGCTTTTACCTGCTCTGGCGGACCTTTCCAAGTCGCTTCATCTAACTCGCTCTTTTGTAACTCCGTATTGAGTGTCCTACAACCCCAAGAGGCAAGCCTCTTGGTTTGGGCTCTTCCCGTTTCGCTCGCCGCTACTCAGGGAATCGATTTTTCTTTCTCTTCCTCCAGGTACTTAGATGTTTCAGTTCCCTGGGTCTGCCTTCAAGACGCTATGTATTCACGTCAAGATACTACGCGATTAAACGTAGTGGGTTCCCCCATTCGGAAATCTCCGGATCAAAGCTCACTTACAGCTCCCCGAAGCATATCGGTGTTAGTGCCGTCCTTCTTCGGCTCCTAGTGCCAAGGCATTCGCCGTGCGCCCTTAATAACTTAACCAAGTTATTAAGCCTATAAAAAACTTAAAAAATAAATGTGTTTGTTACAATTTCAATGTCGTTTTATCCAGTTTTCAAAGAACAAGTTTTGAAGTGTTTCATTCAGATAGAATGAACCTTCAAAACTGAACGCAAAACGTAATCGTACAAACCCAAGGTTTGTATTCCGAAATAATCCTTAGAAAGGAGGTGATCCAGCCGCACCTTCCGATACGGCTACCTTGTTACGACTTCACCCCAATCATCTATCCCACCTTCGGCGGCTGGCTCCAAAAGGTTACCTCACCGACTTCGGGTGTTACAAACTCTCGTGGTGTGACGGGCGGTGTGTACAAGGCCCGGGAACGTATTCACCGCGGCATGCTGATCCGCGATTACTAGCGATTCCGGCTTCATGTAGGCGAGTTGCAGCCTACAATCCGAACTGAGAACGACTTTATCGGATTAGCTCCCTCTCGCGAGTTGGCAACCGTTTGTATCGTCCATTGTAGCACGTGTGTAGCCCAGGTCATAAGGGGCATGATGATTTGACGTCATCCCCACCTTCCTCCGGTTTGTCACCGGCAGTCACCTTAGAGTGCCCAACTAAATGATGGCAACTAAGATCAAGGGTTGCGCTCGTTGCGGGACTTAACCCAACATCTCACGACACGAGCTGACGACAACCATGCACCACCTGTCACCGTTGCCCCCGAAGGGGAAACTATATCTCTACAGTGGTCAACGGGATGTCAAGACCTGGTAAGGTTCTTCGCGTTGCTTCGAATTAAACCACATGCTCCACCGCTTGTGCGGGCCCCCGTCAATTCCTTTGAGTTTCAGTCTTGCGACCGTACTCCCCAGGCGGAGTGCTTAATGCGTTAGCTGCAGCACTAAGGGGCGGAAACCCCCTAACACTTAGCACTCATCGTTTACGGCGTGGACTACCAGGGTATCTAATCCTGTTTGCTCCCCACGCTTTCGCGCCTCAGCGTCAGTTACAGACCAGAAAGTCGCCTTCGCCACTGGTGTTCCTCCAAATCTCTACGCATTTCACCGCTACACTTGGAATTCCACTTTCCTCTTCTGCACTCAAGTCCCCCAGTTTCCAATGACCCTCCACGGTTGAGCCGTGGGCTTTCACATCAGACTTAAAGGACCGCCTGCGCGCGCTTTACGCCCAATAATTCCGGACAACGCTTGCCACCTACGTATTACCGCGGCTGCTGGCACGTAGTTAGCCGTGGCTTTCTAATAAGGTACCGTCAAGGTACAGCCAGTTACTACTGTACTTGTTCTTCCCTTACAACAGAGTTTTACGATCCGAAAACCTTCTTCACTCACGCGGCGTTGCTCCATCAGGCTTTCGCCCATTGTGGAAGATTCCCTACTGCTGCCTCCCGTAGGAGTCTGGGCCGTGTCTCAGTCCCAGTGTGGCCGATCACCCTCTCAGGTCGGCTACGCATCGTCGCCTTGGTGAGCCGTTACCTCACCAACTAGCTAATGCGCCGCGGGCCCATCCTATAGCGACAGCGAGATGCCGTCTTTCAGTCTCTTGCCATGAAGCAAAAGAGATTATTCGGTATTAGCCCCGGTTTCCCGGAGTTATCCCAAACTATAGGGTAGGTTGCCCACGTGTTACTCACCCGTCCGCCGCTAACGTCAAAGGAGCAAGCTCCTTTTCTGTTCGCTCGACTTGCATGTATTAGGCACGCCGCCAGCGTTCGTCCTGAGCCAGGATCAAACTCTCCATAAAAGAAATTTGATTAGCTCAAATTGTTTTGCTGGCATCATGTTTGATGTCCAAAATTGTGTTTCGTTCACTAGCTAAACTAGCTACTTAAAACTTTATTGATTACGTTTTGCTTGTTCAGTTTTCAAGGTTCATGTCGTTGCCCTTTTGGACAACTATTTAAATTTATCATACAACCAAGAGGTTGTCAATACTTTTTTTGGAGCGGGTGATGAGAATCGAACTCACGACATCAGCTTGGAAGGCTGAGGTTTTACCATTAAACTACACCCGCATATATTTTCTTAAAAATGGCGCGCCCGGCAGGAGTCGAACCCACAACCTTCTGATCCGTAGTCAGACGCTCTATCCAATTGAGCTACGGGCGCATATGAAATTAATTGACTTGGTGCGGCCGAGAGGACTTGAACCTCCACGGGGTTGCCCCCACTAGGCCCTCAACCTAGCGCGTCTGCCGTTCCGCCACGACCGCATTCGATTAGTAACTTTTTTATTATACTATGATAATTCGAAAAGTCAACTCTTTTTCTTAAAGAGATGAGCCATGAAGGACTCGAACCTTCGACCCTCTGATTAAAAGTCAGATGCTCTACCAACTGAGCTAATGGCTCGAATTAAGAAATGAATGGCTGGGGTACTAGGATTCGAACCTAGGCATGACGGAATCAAAATCCGTTGCCTTACCGCTTGGCTATACCCCAATAAGTGGCGGTCCCGACCGGGATCGAACCGGCGATCTCCTGCGTGACAGGCAGGCATGTTAACCGCTACACCACGGGACCAAAATATTATATACATTAAATTATGAAAAATGACCCCTACGGGATTCGAACCCGTGTTACCGCCGTGAAAGGGCGGTGTCTTAACCACTTGACCAAGGGGCCATGGCTCCGAAGGCAGGACTCGAACCTGCGACAACCTGATTAACAGTCAGGTGCTACTACCAACTGAGCTACTTCGGAATAATTCATGTTATGTTGTCGCCGTTATCTTGTCGACTTTTACTATTATAGGGACAACTCAACAAAACGTCAACTATTTTTCAAACTTTTTTTACTCCACTAATTTTAATTTCCCCAAACACTTACTGCAACAATACTTTTCAACATTCATTTTTATTTTCCGTATATATAATTGGTGGCAATTGACACAAGTATATGTATAGCGTCGTCGCTGTTTTTTAACTGTAGCTTTAGGGACATGTAAAACTGCACAAAATCGGGGGGCATCTACTTTCCTTAATAATTCTCTAAAATCTTTATCTCGATGCTGATACCCTTTACCTTCAATATGTAGGTGATAATGGCATAATTCGTGTAAAACAATACCTTGAATTTCCTCCAAACCATATAACTCATAGGCTTTAGGATTAATCTCAATATTATGGGATTGTAAAAGATATCGTCCTCCCGTTGAACGTAATCTCGCATTAAAGTAGGCTTGATGCAGAAATGGCCTCTGAAAGTTTTCTAAAGATAAGCGACGAACAAGCTCTTGTAATTCTTGATTGTCCATAGTAATCACCTCTAACAACAAGAATACCACACTGCGTAGTATAGACAGTGTGGCAAAAATTTAGTACTCAAACTAATACTTGATTTTTAGGTGGAAGCATCGTTAAAGAGATACGTCCTTTCGTTACATCTATTTGTTCAACCCAGACAGTTACAATATCCCCAAGCGCCACAACTTCTAATGGATGCTTAATACGTTTATTTTGGAGTTTAGAAATATGCACAAGTCCATCTTGCTTCACGCCAATGTCAACAAATGCGCCGAAATCTACTACATTTCTTACCGTTCCCTGCAATTCCATACCTACTTTTAAATCTTCCATTTTTAATACATCAGTCTTAAGCAATGGTTGTGGGAATGCATCACGTGGGTCACGACTAGGTTTCATTAAAGTATCCACGATATCTTGAATTGTCACGACTCCTACTCCAAGCACATCACTTAACTTTTGGATATTTAGTGCTGCAATAGCTTCCTCTGCCTTCTGTGTCCCTAACTCTTTTTTATCTATTTGAGCCTCTGCTAATATTTGCTCAGCAAGAGCATAGCTCTCAGGGTGAATACCTGTAGCATCAAACGGATTTTTTGCTTCTGGGACACGTAGGAAACCAATAGCTTGTTCATACGTTTTGGCGCCTAACCTTGGAATCTTCTTTAATTGCGCACGTGTAGTAAATTGACCATTTTCCTCTCGCGTCTTTACGATATTCTCCGCAACAGTTTTTGATAGACCAGAAACGTATTGTAAGAGTGATGATGAAGCCGTATTTACATCAACACCAACTTGGTTAACAGCAGTTTCTACTATAAAAGATAGTGATTCATTTAATTTTTTTTGAGAAACATCATGCTGATACTGACCTACACCCACAGCTTTTGGTTCAATTTTCACTAACTCTGATAAAGGATCCTGTAAGCGACGTGCAATGGAGACAGCACTACGTTGTTCAACCTGTAAATCAGGAAATTCTGTACGTGCAATTTCAGACGCTGAATAAACAGATGCCCCCGCTTCATTGACAATCACATAGGCTATTTCAGTAGTAAGCTCGTTTAATACATCCGCGATAAATTGTTCTGTCTCTCGAGATGCTGTACCATTACCAATGGCAATTATACTTATTGGATACTTTGCCAAAATTCCTTTTACAATAGCTTTGGATTTTGCTACATCTGGTTTCGGTGGATGTGGGTAAATAGCTGTAACCTCAAGCATTTTCCCAGTTTCATCTACAACTGCTAGCTTGCAACCTGTACGGTAAGCTGGATCAACCCCTAAAACATATTTACCTTTCATAGGTGGCTGTAGCAATAGGTTACGTAAATTTTCGGAAAAAATATGAATAGCCTGTGCCTCAGCTTTTTCTGTAAGCTCGTTTCGTAATTCCCTTTCAATTGAAGGCTGAATTAAACGCTTGTACGAATCCTCGATTGCTAGTTTAACTTCTGCAATAGCAGGAGACGAACCAGTTGCAGGTATCCATTCTTTCCACATAATCATTAATACTCGGTCCACCGGCACATGAATAGAAACCTTTAAGATTTCTTCTTTCTCTCCTCGGTTTATCGCTAAAATACGGTGTGGTACAATGCGACTAACAGGCTCTTCATATGCGTAATACATTTCAAAAACATTTTTCTTGTCGATTTCTGTATTTTTCACAGACGTCACAAGAATTCCATCTTTCCATGAATAAGCTCGGATTTTTTCACGAATAGAGGCATCGTCCGCAAAGCGTTCTGCTAATATATCTCGAGCTCCTATTAGGGCTTCTTCCGTATTGGCAACTTGTTCATTGTCCACAAAGTCAGTTGCTAATTGCTCTAATGCATCATCACTAAATGCTAATAAGAGATCTGCAAGAGGCTCTAAACCTTTCTCTTTTGCAATCGTCGCCTTTGTACGTCGTTTTTGCTTATAAGGTCTATATAAATCCTCAACACGTTGTAAGATTGTTGCAGAAAGAATAGCCTGCTCTAATTCTAGTGTAAGCTTTTCTTGCTCTTGGATTAATCGTATAACTTCTTCTTTTCGTTGTTCAAGTTGCTGTATGTAGTGATAACGATCTTCTACAGCTTTAATTTGCACCTCATCGAGTGATCCTGTAACCTCTTTTCGATAGCGCGCAATAAATGGTACCGTATTTCCCTCTTCTAATAAGTTAATTACAGCCTCTACTTGCCCTGGTTTGACTGTTACATCCTTTGCAATGAGCTGTAACATTTGCTTTTGCTCCACATCATCACTACCTTTTTCTTTTCATTTTACCATTACACTTTACTAAAAATGCAAAAAAATAGTCTACTCAGACGAATATGAGTAGACTATTTCCATTCACTTTAAAGGTATTTTTCATTAAACACCCACGAAAGATTAGAGCGAAACACCGCCACTTGCTAGAATAGCCTCTTGTAATTTCTTTATTGCTTTCCTTTGTATCCTCGATACATGCATTTGAGAAATCCCTAATCGTTCTCCAGCTTCTTTTTGACTAAGTTGCTCTAGATATGTAAGCTGAATAATTTGTTTTTCCCTCTCATTCAAAACGACCAGCGCATCTTGAACAATCATTCGTTTATTTGTCATTTCATAGCCATCGTCTTCCCTGCCTAAAATATCGAATAACGTGACTGTACTACCGTCTGAGTCTGACTCTATCGAATGGTCCATAGAAAGAGCTTGATAACTACGGCTCATTTCCATAGCTTCTAGTACCTCTTCTTCTGCTACTTCTAATCGTTCAGCAATATCTTTAATGGATGGAGAACGCTGCAACTCACTTGTCAGCGCCTCCACCGTTGATTTAATCCTCGGCCCAAGTTCCTTTATACGTCTAGGCACATGCACATCCCATGTTTTATCACGTAAAAAACGTTTGATTTCCCCAACAATTGTTGGCACCGCAAAAGCTTCAAAACTACGACCAACATTCGGATCAAAACGTCTTATTGCACCTAACAATCCCAGCATCCCTACTTGAACAATATCATCATAATAAGATTTACCATTCGAATATTTACGAGCTATAGATTCAACTAGATATCGATAATGAATCACTAAATTGGTTTGTGCTTCATCATCCTCTGTTGACTGGTACAATTCAATCCACTTAAGTACATCTTCTTTAGATGAAGATTTATGTAGTGATTCTTTCGACATTTTTCTCCACCTGCTCCCTAGTGACATACTTTGTCATGAAGACAGTTACGCCACCATCGTTATTGATCATCACCTCATCCATCAAAGTTTCCATTAAATAAAGCCCCAAACCACCTTCTCTTAGCCCTGCAATACTTTCTTCAGGATGATACGGCCCAATCTTAGATTTAATCTCTTCAAAATTAAAACTATTGCCGTAATCTGCAATCATCATTTCCATTTTATTGTCATACAGCGCACACCCGATGACAATTTCACCCTCTTCTTCGTCTTTATAAGCATGGTGAACAACATTTGTCACAGCCTCACTTGCTGCAATTTTTAAATCTTCAATATCATCATAATTAAAACCAATCCTACTCGCTAAGCCCGAGACAGTTAATCGAATGACACTGACAAATTGCGGTTTAGCAGGAACTCTAATTTCAATATAGTCAAATTCCTTCATTATCTTAATTCCACCTTTTTATCAGTTTCGATATCCATCAAATCACTAAGACCAGTAATTTCAAATAATCTTTGTAACCTATTCGATAAACCAACGAGCTTTACTTTACCATTTTCACGTAATGCTCTCTTATAAAAGGCAACAAAAATCCCAAGCCCTGTACTATCCATGTAATTTACCTTTGATAAATCAAGTTCAATTTCTAAACCCTCTGTAATCTTTACAGCTTCTAATTCCTCTCGTAATCCTGAAGCAGTAAACGTATCAATCTCACCCTCAACAAAGCCAAATAATTTATGATCAATTTCTTTAAAATGTATCGTTACGTCCATACAGCACACCTCCACCATATTTGTTAGACTATTTTCTGTACCCTGTTCAATTAAAACTTAAACCTATTTTTTTAAAATAACTACAGTAAAATCATCAAATAGTTTAAAATTTTGCACTCTCTCTATTTCCTTATAAAGGAGCTGACACAATTGCTGGGCAGATAAATGTCTATTTTCCTTTATTAAAGTTGTGATTACCTCTCGCGAATTTAATTCCTCTTTCACTCTAAATTCTGTCACACCGTCGGTCATCATAATAATCAAATCATTTTCTTCTAAAACAATTTCATGAAACGTATAGTTTGTTTCAGACAATACACCCAGTAGTAAACCTTTAGCCTCTAAGGTAAAGAACTGATCGTTCTTTGCACTATAATGTAAAGCTGGTTCATGGCCTGCCGAAGCATAAGAAAAAATGTTTTGCTCTACATCTAAGCAACCATAAAACATCGAAACAAACATACTGTCATCCACACCTTTTTCTATTACCCTATTAATAACTTCTAAAACATATGAGGGATCTTTATATGCATATACCAATGTTTCAAGTCCATATTTCACCATCGACATACATAAAGCAGCAGGAACTCCTTTACCGACAACATCTGTCACAGCCACACTCAAATATTCTTCTCCATCATGAAAAAAATGTACATAATCGCCGTTCATTTTTCGAATAGGTACTGAAATCATACCTATATCAATATTTTGCATATTCGGCACATAAGTTTTCAATAATGTTTTTTGGATGTTTGTCGCTATTTTCATTTCCATTTCATATTCAGCTTGCTTTTGAAGTAAACTTTGATGCTCTCTATGTGCCATTCCATAATGCACCATTACTTCAATCAAAAAATCATAAGCAGGCTGTGAGTCGTTCATTTGATTCGGAAATATTTGTTCTACAGCATTTTTATGAATGCTAATAACATCCTCGGGAGAGATATTTTTTTGAATTAACTGACGTGTGAAGTTCTGAGCGATATATAAATTTCTTTCTGTTTGGTTGACCATATAATCTGCTAATATTTTTTTATACTGAGCTTCTAATTGTTTCAGTTTTCTTCACGTCCTAACGCAACCATTTTTCCGCTCTTATTGTTGTTCCCTCTCCAATGACAGATTGAATATCTAAACTATCCATCAATCGTTTAACACCTGGCAAACCAGCACCTAGCCCCCCCGAGGTGGAATAACCATCCTCCATTACTTTACGAACATCTTTAATACCAGGCCCTTGATCTATTGCAACAACAACTATTTTCTTTTCAGTATCCGCCTCAACCCTTTCAATTTCTATGACGCCTTTACTTGCATATAAATATATATTTCGTGCTAATTCACTAATTGCCGTGGTGATGCGGGCTTGATCAACAGTGCCAAATCCAAGTGCTTTTGCTTCATTGCGCCCCAGTTGTCTAGCTGCAACAATATCCCACTCTGTAATAATTTCAACCGAAGACCTATATGTCACTGCTGTCCCTCCATTTCTTTTGGAGTTATACTCTAACACTTTTATTCAACCTGCTTGCCATAATTTAAGTTGAATTAATCGCCTCTATAAATGGAATATTCTATGTAGATTTTCATATACCTTTTAAGAATTTTTTCAAAAATCTATTTTTATTAAAAATCTTGTGTATATCTTAAAGCTTTTTGTAACATTTATCAATTACACCTTGGCTTAATTATTTCAGGCACTTCATCTTTCGTAGCAAAATCGTTTGCTGAACAAGATCTATAGTAATCCAAATTATAGTAAATACATTTCAGCATATAAGACAAAAAAGCATCGAGATTTCATAATCTCGATGCTTCTATACACATATGTATATCAAAATTTAACTAGACCTAAACTAATCATCAACGCACCATCAACTTTTTCCATCACAGCATGATCAAGTTGCGTAATACGATCCGTCAATCTTGACTTATCAATTGTTCGCACTTGTTCTAGCAAAATAACCGAATCACGTTCAAAACCATACTTTTCAGCATTGATTTCAACGTGTGTCGGTAACTTTGCCTTTTGAATCTGTGCAGTGATAGCTGCGATGATGACAGTCGGACTAAATCGATTGCCAATATCATTTTGAATAATCAGCACCGGCCTAGTGCCTCCTTGTTCAGAACCTATTACCGGTGATAAGTCTGCAAAAAAAACGTCACCACGTTTTACATTCAAAGTGTCATCCCCCGCTAACGAGACGCTCCACCATATGTTGTGCTTCATACTCTGCATGCAAGCATTCGCTCGCAATCATTAAATTAATATGAGACATTTCAACATATCCTTTAATCATAGCTTCCCGTATTTGATTTGGTTGCTCCTGCATTAAATTTTTGCGCGCCAAAATACGCACAAAAGATTCACCTTCAATTACTTCCTTTGTTTGTAGAAATAGTCTGTCTTGAACAGCAATTGTAGCTTCTCTTAACTTTTTCTCGTACACAGCAAGCACCTCCAACGGAACCATACACTTTTCATTACTTCTCATTCTATCATTGAAAGATATTGTTGAAAAGACATGAAATGACAAAATATCTGACAATTTGAAGTACAAATTGTAAAAATATGTTGGTTGTCGAAGGTATATGCTGAATAATTATTATTGCAATGTGTTTCCAAATATGACTCATTACTATGTTTTGGAAAAGAAATAAGTTCTCCAGTGCTAATTTATTTACCAAATTCAACTTGGAACATTGCTCATGACATTACATTGAGATTTGACTAATTCTAATGAAAATAACTAAAGATATATTCTAGGAACTCTTGTTGTTATAATGCATGGTATTTCATAATTAATTGTTTCGAGCTTTGTTGCCCATTCATCGATCGATACGCCAGTATTCCCTTGCCGACCAATGAGTGTTACCTTCTCACCTATATCATATGCTTTTGGTAGGGCAACCATACATTGGTCCATACAAATTCGTCCAACAATCGGCATTCTTTTTCCGTCAATTAAAACCTCTTGCCCACCTAACTTGCGAATCACACCATCTGCATAGCCTATTGGAATTGTTCCTATCCACATATCTGTAGGGGCAACATATGTAGCTCCATAGCCAACTGGATCACCTGATTTTATTTGCTTTACATGAACAAGTTCACTTTCAAGCGAGAACGCTGGTAACAAAGGAAAAGGTAAAATACTTTTCACATATGCAGAAGGTGATAATCCATACATTGAAATACCAAATCTAACAGCATCATATTGTAAATGCGGATCTTTTACTAATGAGGCTGCTGTATTAGATGCATGAACAAGTCGCGGCTTATTAGGTATTACAGCTAAACATTTCTCAAAAAATTGTACCTGTTGATCAAAATGTAGCGTATCCTCTTCATCAGCTGTCGCAAAGTGTGTAAATATTCCATCCAGCTCCATGTTATCTGTAGACTGTATTGTTTGATAGAGCTCTAATAATTCCTGCTCTGAGCGAATACCTATTCTACCCATTCCGCTATCTATTTTTATATGAAGTCGTAAAGGAAGCGCTTCATCCACTAAAAGAGAAGCAGCTTGCTGCATCCAATCATCGGCAAATGCCGTAAGTATAATACGTTGTTGCGCTGCATAAGGAGCAAATGAAACTGGAGATGCACCTAATATTAATATGTCTGGTTCTTCAAAATGTGCTCGAATATGTAATGCCTCATCGGGCGTTGCCACTGCAAGTACTGTGGCACCAGCTTCAAGAGCTGCCCGTGCAACGGCTACATCTCCATGACCATACGCATTTGCTTTTACTACAGCGATAATTTGAACATTAGGTCGTAAAAATTCTTTTAAGTTTTTTACATTTTGTTGAATTGCTTGTAAGTCTATTATTGCTTTGGTTGGACGAAAAAACTGCTGTGTCTTCATAAGAATACCCTCTTTATTTTTAATTAAAACATTATGTAGGACATACATGTTGCAAAGTATGTCAATTTAGCTTGTACACACAAAGTTTTAGCTTTCGCATGAGCCTATACTTTATAAGGTTCATTTTAATTATCAATAAGCTACAGCCTCCGCATTCCAGAAGGCTGTAGCCAGAAAAGTTACTTCATACTACTTATCGTCATAGATGTAGCAACTTCAATCATTTCTTCTCGCGTTAATTTACTTGATGCTACAAAGAATTCAACACCATCTTTTTCCCAACTAATTGATGTATCTGTAATAGCACCAATTGTATAACCTAAATCAACTGGATCACCAGGTGACGATACAGGTAACATTGAATTTTCCTTCATTACTGGTTGCTGCATAACAGTAAATGCCTTCTCACCTTCGTATGTTAAGATTACTCGTTCCATTCCACTTTCCTGCACAACTTTTTCATTCGCTAATTGTGCCCAATTTACAACAGGATAATGTGTTTGGAATTCTTGATATTCAACTTCTGCTCCAACAGCTTCCTTATCCTCATTATCTTCTTGCCCTTCTTTTTCGGCAGGTGTAGCTTGTTCACCTTTCGTGTTATCTTTATCAGTGAATTGCTCAACTGCATACTCTTTTGCAGCATGTTGTACACCTAGCTTAATTTTCTTAAATGTGATTTTGATTTGCTCTTCTTTCACATCATTCATAATAACTACTGAGGTTGGCAATAAAGTTTTCTTATCTACTGTTATAACCTGATGTGGCATACTGTTCTTATAGCTATTTCTAGTAGCCGCTTCAAATATATATGCTTTTTCTTCTTCTTTCATGACAAGATTTTTATCTTCTGCTAAATCTTCTGCTAGCGCTCCAATTAAGTACGCCTGACTATTTTTCTTTGGCCAATCACTTTGGAATTTATACATTTTGTTTAATGTCGGTGTTACGACAAAAACACCATCAGCATTACGTACAATCATTTGAGAAACATCTTTCCCACTTTCAACTACTTCTACTCGATAGAAATCAGGTTTTGTGTGCCATACTGTTACATCATAATTTCTTGGTTCCCCACCCGATTTAATTTCCATCGATGCATTTAATTCATAACCATTCGTCTCTGCCCATTTACCATTCACTTTCTTCAACACTTTTTCCTGTGAGGCTGCACCACATGCCGACAGAAGTAATATCGTACAAAGTAAGACGAGCCATTTAACTATACGGTTGCCCACGCTTTCACCCTTTCTTCTTTCAAATCCACTACGACAATATATGAACCGTATTTGTCAGTTATGTCATTTGAAGAAAGGGCAATATATTTAAATTTACATGCAATCCTTTTAGACAAGTTAAGTACTATTCTAATAAGATTACTTGAGCAGCTGCGTATTGCTTAGAATGCGTAATACTAACAAATCCATTGACAAGTTCATCCTTAAAATATAAAACAGGATTGCCTGCCGCTCCTTTTAATACTTCCATATCATGAAGCTTACATTGTTCCCCAAGCCCTGTTCCCAAAGCTTTCGAAAATGCTTCTTTTGCAGCAAATCGCCCAGCTAAAAATTCTATTTTACGAGTTTCTGAATAACCATCAAATATTTTTTTTTCATTTATCGTTAAAATGCGGTCTTTAAATTTATCTGTTCGTTTCATAGCCTTTGCAATACGATCAATCTCTACAATATCGAGGCCAATTCCCTTAATCATGTGAACCTTCTCCTTTACCTATTTCCAACAAGGCATGTATAATAATTGTAAATTGAGGTGGAGCCATGTTTAGTAGAACGGAAAATTTTAAGCAATATACAAAGTATTACCCTGTTGTTTCAACTTTAATAGCAATAAATCTTACTCTTTATGTACTGTCTCTCATACCCAGCATAGGAACACTTTTGTGGAATTACGGAATCCAAGCAAATTTCCTGATTCAAAGTGGTGAATGGTGGCGTGTTTTCTCTGCCATGTTTTTACATGCAGGTTTTATGCATGTGTTTTTTAATATGTTTTCCTTATATCTCTTTGGACCAGAGCTAGAAAAAATCGCAGGGAAAGCACGTTTCATTACAATTTATTTAGTATCAGGTATTGTAGGCAACATGGCAACCTATATATTCTATGATAGTAGTTATGCGAGTCTTGGTGCAAGTGGGGCTATTTTTGGAATTTTTGGGGCATTTGGGGCATTAGTTTACTATACTCGACGTACAATGCCAATGCTTCGTAAGCTCATTTTACCAATCATCGTCATCAGTGTCATTATGACTTTTCTCCAACCAAATGTGAATGTCTTTGCACATTTAGGCGGTTTAGTAACCGGATTTATCCTTGGACTTGTCTATTTACATCCAAAAAGAATTTTAAGTTGGCGAAAACAAAAGATGGCTGGTAGACCATAACATTAAAAAGAGGAGCTGCTCACCTATAGAGCAGCTCCTCTTTCCTTACAATGACATCCATTATAAAACCACTGTAGCTTCATTTGACATCTTTATTTTTTCCATTCAGTTGCTGTTAAACCATAAACAACCTGATCTACGTAGTGATCATATAGCCACTCAGCATCCCTTAAACGCCCTTCTTCATGAAAGCCCAATACCTTTGGGATTGTACGACTACGAATATTACCTACTGCAACACGTACTTCTATACGATTTAACTTAAAATAATTAAAGGCAAAATCAATCAATGCTTTCATGGAATTCGTAACGAGCCCCTTTCCTACAAATTCATTCCCTAGCCAGTAGCCAATACTTGTCCATTTATGTTGCCAGTTGATTTGGTGATAACCAATAACACCCGCAAGCTTTCCATCATAGTATATCCCTGCTTGTATGCCATTATGATCAGCATATTGTTGCATAGCATTTTTTACGAATTGCTCAGTATCCTTTACTGTTTTGACATCATCTACAAAGGGCAACCATTCACGTAATGTATCCCTTGAACGATCAGTTAAAGCGAATAACTCTTCTACATCACTTAAATCCAAAAGCTTTAAATAAGCGCTTTCATTAATGTCATATTTAAACAATGTCTCCACCCCTTTTGTTCTGTTTATTATATTATAAACAGCATCTCTATTTAATTATAGTTAAAAAAGCTAATCCTTCCATAAAATTGAAAGGATTAGCTTTTTAGTTCATTAATGTTCATACCATGTTAAGATCGTCTCGGCATCTTGTTGCTCTAAGCTGGAAACACTCCCTGTTGTACCAGTTGCTCCTGACATGACGGTTGCTTTTACAGACATAACATTCTTTCTTTTTTGAAAGTATGATTGTGTACTTTCAATAGATTGTATTCGCTTCTTCTCCATGATTAACGTAATTCGACTAAACACCCGATACTGCATAGCTAGTTGCTTGCCATCTATTTGATAGCCTGCTGTTCTATGCTGCCAAATACCAAGTAAAATTGTTAATGGAATTAACAGCAACGACAATAGCCCGTATGGATAAAAGAAATAGATAGATGCACCGATAACCGGAACTAGCCAGAAAAAATCAATGCGATAAAAAAATGGTCTTGCCCTTTTTGGTGAGCGAGTAAATGTAGGCTGCCAATTCATATCTGGAAAAAGCTGTTCTAATGTTTGCATACAATCTGGCTTCTTAATAAGTGGAAATAGCGTAATTTTTTTATCATTTCCATTTTCACCGTTACCACCAGCACTTTCAACAACCACTGTAGTAAAGCCTGTTAACTGACGTAATG
Source organism: Lysinibacillus sp. G01H (assembly GCF_028872195.1). Lineage (NCBI taxonomy): Bacteria > Bacillati > Bacillota > Bacilli > Caryophanales > Bacillaceae > Lysinibacillus > Lysinibacillus sp. G01H. The sequence continues at coordinate 4,204,095 of NZ_CP118397.1, forward strand.
GATTTTCCACAATACGAATTGCCTGAATTCGATTCAACGGCAAAGTAATACGCTTCTTTTCTAACAGACCTTTTGTGATAATCAACTTTTCTTCCTCAATTCGGACCGTATAATCATAATAATTTATCAGTGTGATGACCACAGATACAATCCAAGCAACGATTAAAACAACCATCACCGTCAATGCCACTAAAAATGCGCCGATTTTCACAAAATCAGCTAACTCATGAAATACAGTTTCATAAGGAATAATATCGGAAAATTGTGAAGCAACTGCTGCAAGACCTGATAACACAACACCAATTCCACCAGATGTTGTTGCTAATACCAGTAAATCTCGCATGGACATATGGTACATCATCGGAGTTGGTATCGCTTCCTCTACTACCTGCACTTGATCCTGTTGTTGAACCGCTTCGTTTTTAGCATGACGCATTTCTAATTCAATAATATCTGCCGCTGCTTTGCGAATGGCTGTCAGCTCAACCTCAGGTTTTCCTCCTTTACTACCAGCAGTCTCCACCTGAACTTTCACTAAACCAAAAATGCGATGAAAAACACCTTCATTGTAATTTAAACTTTGAATACGTTCAAAAGGGATATAACGTTTCTTTTTAACAAATAATCCATATGTCACACGCAATTCCCCATCTTCAAACCAGTAAACAAATGTCCGCCATTTTATGATTCCTCCCACGAACGCAAGAAGTGCTGCAACTCCCCATACACCGAACAGTAAAATGGTTTCAAAAAAATGATCACTACGAAAATTCAAAGAAAAATTAAAGCCGTTACTTATGATAATAATCGCAATTGGTAATATCATACTTTTCAATGCTTTTACACTTGTTATAATTGCAGACACTGGGTGTAAACGATTAATTTCCTTAGACATCATCTTCAGCCACCCTTGCTAAATCAGAAATACGCGCACGCAGTTCGTCTGCTTCATCCATAACAAGTGCAGGAATCGTATGTACAGTTGCAGCTGTAGAAATAGAGATATTACCTAGGTCGTATTTTTTTAATATCGGCCCTTGTGTTGTATCAACATGTTGCACACGTACCATTGGAATTAATGTGCGTTTCATAACAAATAAACCATGTTGTACTTCGATTTCATGCTCTCGAACTTCATAGCGCCATCTTTCCCATCTTATTTTCGGGAAAATAAAAATAGATAATATCGCACTTAGTAATACAATTGCACACGCTATGAAGTAAATAAATGAAGGCCATTCAAAATAATAAGTACCATAGCTTACAAGTCCTGCTACAACTAACAGCACCAATGTTTGTATGACTCCATATAAACGCCACACTGTTAGCCCTTTACGAGAAATTTGATGAATCGGTTGTGCTCTCATTGTCGTTCCCCCTCTTTCTTCATTAAGTGTATACGAATTCACTCACCTTTTTGTTTCAACTATAGCCGAAAAAAAACCTTACAGCCATCATGACTGTAAGGTTTACTATAAAAATTAAGTGTAATTCGTCTAAAATTATCCTTCGTGACGTCTTGGAGAACGAGAACGACCTTGTCCACCTTCACGACGACCGCCTTCACGGCGTCCACCCTCTCGACGGCTACTGCTACTGCGACGCTCTCCACTGCGAGCATTGTCACGACGTCCTCCACCAAAGCTACGGTTTCCGCGGCCACGATCACCGCCACCACGATTATTGCTAGAACGTTCACGACGCATTGGTAATGGACGTTCTTCTGTGATTGTTACTGGTGTATCGTCTGGCTCTCTTGTTAATGAACGTAGAGCAGCTGCAACAACATCGACTGCATCATGATTCTCTAGTAATTCTGCTGCAAATGTGCGGTAATCACCTAAATTGTTATTAGCAATAAGACCTTCCAGTGTTTCCACAGCTAAACGTTGTTGACCTTCTAATGCTTCATCCGTTGTTGGTGGGCGAAGAGGTGTCATACGTTTTTTCGTAGTTTCTTCTACAATACGTAAGTAACCCATTTCACGTGGTGTTACAAATGTTACTGCAAGACCTGATTTACCGGCACGACCTGTACGTCCAATACGGTGAACATATGATTCAGGATCTTGAGGAATATCAAAGTTATAAACATGTGTTACACCAGAAATATCAAGTCCACGAGCGGCTACATCAGTCGCAACAAGGATATCGATTTTATTTTCTTTAAACTGACGTAATACTGAGATACGCTTCGCTTGGCTTAAATCACCATGAATACCTTCAGCTAAATAGCCACGAATAGATAGGGCCTGTGCAAGCTCATCTACACGACGTTTTGTACGACCAAATATAATAGCTAGCTCCGGTTGGTGTACATTTAATAAACGAGATAAGACATCGAATTTTTCACGCTCAGCAGACTTAACAAAATATTGATCAATGTTATCAACAGTTAATTCTTTTGCTTTAATTTTTACAATCTCTGGATCACGCATAAATGTTTCTGCAATTTTACGGATTGCTGGTGGCATTGTTGCTGAGAAAAGTAATGTTTGGCGCTCAGAAGGTACGTTTTCTAAGATTGAATTAATATCATCGATAAAGCCCATGTTTAACATTTCATCTGCTTCATCCAATACTAATGTTTGAACATCTTCTAATTTTAACGTACGACGATTTATATGATCAATAATACGACCTGGCGTACCAACAATGATTTGAGGTCTATTTTTCAGTGCACGTATTTGACGGCCAATTTCTTGACCACCGTATACTGATAATAATTTTACGCGTTTGTCATAGCCAATTTTATAAAGCTCTTCTGAAACTTGAATCGCTAACTCACGAGTTGGAGCAATGACTAATGCTTGAATATTAGGGTTTTTTGGATCGATTTTTTCAATTAGTGGAATCCCGAAAGCGGCAGTTTTACCAGTACCTGTCTGTGCTTGACCTAATACATCGCGGCCTTCAATTGCAAAACGAATAGTACCTTCTTGGATTGGTGTTGCTTCTTCAAATCCCATACGCTTTACAGAGCGTAATGTAGATTCGCTAATATTTAATTCTGAAAAATTTGTCAAACTTCTCAATCTCCTTTTTTTCCTTTTAAGTTGACAAATGGTTACATTTTCAGATGAAGTTGTCGGCAAATTCGAGCCTGTGTAGTGGAACGTTTCCGTTACTTAAAAATTTTCTCTACATGATAGTCCATATAGAGCTCTCTTATATGAAAAGGAAAGCCCGGTCTTTACCGAGCGGTTCGATTCTGTCGTAATTTTTCACTTTAGAATAAAACCGTTGTGTTCAAAAAAAAGTACTCTTCAACCAAATATGAAGAGTCTTCGCACAAAATGTATCCATTGCTTATACTAGTCTAACATGGCTTTAAATCCTATGCAACGATAACGCATGAGTCGTAATAATCTGACTACTTTATTTGTCTTTCAAAAACATTAAAACCTGTGGAAACCATTCAGAGCAATCTTCCTCAAAACATATATGATGCTTGCCATTATCAGAAAAATACAAGAATTTGTCTGTAGAGGCTAATTCATCAAAAAGAAATTGAGCTGTATGATAAGGCACTATCCCATCCAACTTCCCCTGCACAATATATACAGGAGTTTGAATATGTCGATAATACGGCTCCACCATTCTTACCAGCTTCATAAATTCTACTGTTGAGGCAAGCGGCACATTGTTAAACTTATGACGGTATCGTAGATAGAGTTCGTTATTAGTCAAATTATGGTGATAGGCTTCAGTAGCTATCATTTTAAAATCTTTGACTAGCTGTTTAGGGCTCACATACTTTGCAGCAGCACTTAGTAATACAAGCTTTTTCACTTTATAGCGTTTAGCTAAATATAGCGCTATAATTCCTCCCATTGAAAAGCCAACAACGATTACCTCGTCAACTTTTTTTGCCAACGATCGGAAAGCTAATTCGGCATCCATCAACCAGTGTTTTGCCTTAAAACCACTCATATGTAATTCTTCACCATGCCCAGACAATGTTGGCTCTTCAATTATCCAATCTGTATGTGAACCTAAATAACTTGTGAATGGCTTCACCTCGTATGGCCCACCTGAAAATCCATGAATACATAGAACACCTACTGACAACGTTCTCACCTCATTTAACAAAGATAAACCTACACAAATAAATCGGTGAGCGTTTCTCTCACCGATTCATTGCTACTATGACATAAATTTCTTTAAGATCGTCTCTAATCTCATGCCACGTGAGCCTTTAAGTAAAACAATAGATAATTCATTCGCTTGTTTTAGCTTTTCAATAATAGCCGTATAATCATCTTCAGTATACAATAAACGTTCCGCCTCAAAGCGCTCTTCTAATATTTTGTAAAGATATAGCATTCGAGGGCCAAACAAACAGACATAATCAATTTCATCCTCATTAATATGCTCAGCTAGGCTCTCATGGAAGACTTGTTCATTTGGTCCAAGCTCTAGCATATCTCCTAACACAAGCCATTTTTCAGGTCGAATAGTTGATGTAGCCATAAATTGAATGGCAGCTTTTACGGAGGTTGGTGCTGCATTATAGGCATCATTGATAAATAGAGCGCCATTCGTTCCTAGTACCTGTTGCATCCTCATATCTGTTAATACGACATGCTCTAAGGATGTACGTATTTGTTCATTGCTTAAACCAAGCTTATGAGAAATTAACATTGCCACAAGTGTATTTTTCACTTGATGCTTGCCAAGCACTGAAATAAAGAAATCACCCTCTATCATACCGTGTGTAGTGAAGTGGCTGCCATCAGCGTTAGCATGAATATTGTCTGCGTATAAAAGATTATTGGGTTCTAACCCGAACGGTACTGACTGTAAGTGCTGTTCCTTTGCCACTAATTCTTGGAGCAAAGGTTCATCACCATCATAGAATAATAGACCATCATTTTGCATTCCTTGAATAATTTCAAACTTTGCTTTTGCAATACCAGCACGAGACCCCAAATCCTGCATATGGGCCTCACCAATGTTGGTAATAACCGTCATATGTGGACGAGCGAGCTTCGTTAAAAACTCAATTTCACCAAATCCACTCATGCCCATCTCAAGGACAGCCACATCTGTATCTTCATCAAGCTGTAAGATAGTAATGGGCAGGCCCAATTGATTATTAAAGTTCCCGATCGTTTTTTGTACTTTAAAGAATGGCGCTAGTGTTCCCGCTAATATATCCTTTGTTGATGTCTTACCATTTGAACCTGTAATGCCTATAAATTTTGCTTTATGTTCATTACGATATGCTCTAGCCATTTCTTGCAAAGCTAATTCTGGATCATCCACAAACAACAAAGGGTAACCTTCTGGTGGGTTCGGCTCATCCTTTTGCCAAAGAGAAGCTCCGGCACCTTTCTCAAATGCCTGCATTACAAACTTGTGCCCATTTGTATGCTCACCACGAAACGGAACAAATAGGTCTCCTTGTTGAATTGTTCTTGTATCAATAGAAATTCCTGACACAACAGTGTCACCAAAAGCCGCCATATCCTCATTTAACCATGCAGCTAATTGTTTTAAAGTTTTTTTCACGATAATCCCACTCAGTCTTTTTTATAGTGAAGCTGTTGTTTTTCTTCATAGCGCTCAATTGCTAGGGTAATTAAACGGTCGATCAGCTCTGGATAACTCACATCTGTATGCTGCCATAATAATGGATACATACTTACAGGCGTGAAACCTGGCATTGTGTTTACTTCATTAATGTAAACGTTATTTTCAGCCGTTACAAAAAAGTCCGCACGAACTAAGCCGCTACCATCTATAGCCTTAAATGCACGCTTTGCCAGTTCTTTTAAGCTTGCCACAGTTTCTACTGGAAGCTCAGCTGGAATAATAAGTGCTGTAGAACCGTCCTTATATTTAGAATCATAATCATAAAAATCAGTAACGGGTTTAATTTCTCCTGGCACTGATACTTCAGGATAGTCATTTCCTAACACTGCCAGTTCAACCTCACGAGCGACAATTCCCTGTTCAACAACGATTTTACGATCATATTGCAAAGCAACCTCAATTGCTTTTACTAATTGCCCGCGATCTGTTGCCTTGCTAATCCCAACACTTGATCCTAAGTTTGCAGGCTTTACAAACATTGGCCAATTCAAGTTATTTTCACAGCGTTCAATGATTGCCTGTTGCTCATTCTTCCACTCACTACGAATAAAATACGTATAGGGCACTTGAGGTAATCCAGCAATTTCAAATAATTGCTTCATTACCACTTTATCCATTCCAGCAGAGGATGCTAATACACCATTTCCTACATACGGTAAATTTAGAACTTCAAGTAAACCTTGCACTGTTCCATCCTCACCATTCGTACCATGTAACAATGGGAAAATGACATCAAACTTTACCTCATTGCCACTTTTATCAATCAAAAAATCAGTGATATTATTTTCTAAAATTGTAGTATTATCACCAAATTGTAGTTCTTCTATTGCACTTACGGGTTTTTCTAAACGCTCTCCACGACGCCATTCCCCATCAGATGTAATGAAAATCGGATATACTTCATACTCCTCGAAATTCAAAGCTCCAGTGACTGCACGTGCTGTCGATAATGACACTTCGTGCTCCGCTGACTTTCCGCCGTATAATAAACCGATTCTTTTTTTCATTTTTGTGCCCTCCACATACTTCTTGAGTACTATTAGTTTATCATGAAACGTCTTGACAAATGACATAAAAATCTCACCGTATTTTTAACGGTGAGATTTTACGTATATTTCATCGATTATGCCCTGGCATCATTAGTTCCTGCTATAGAATTATACAGGAACAATGCAATATGAATAATATCTACCAACATCCTAGATCTTCAGTTTATAGAAGTCATTGTTCTTTGATTGCGTCACCATTTTAATTAAATAATATAGATTAATTCATCGTGTTCTGTTTTTAGAATCGTACTTAAGTCATCCCAAACTTCGTCAGGAAAAGAATATTCAGACAGATTGCGAACTTCTATTCCATACGCTACTTTCGGTTTCTCAATTCGATACAGAGATAGTAATGCTCCATCTTTCGCAAAGGATCGGTAAGAACGTAAAAAATCTGGTGATATAGCGGGTATACTCGCTTTTACTTTTCGACGCCAAAATCCAGTGCTGCGTTCCTTTTCACGAATTAAACTATTAAAAACATTGGCAACCAATAAATCCGAATCACTTAAATGACGAAAATAAATTTTCGTCATTTTCTCTAAGTCTGAAGAATAATAGACAAATCTATTTTGTAATTTATTAAAAAACGCTGACGTAATAGGTTCTTTCTTGTGACTTATGTAAAGCAATTCTCCTTGTTCCATCGGTGTTAAATGATCTAGCCTCTTCTCGTCCATAAAATCAATCCAACATAATTCTTTAGATTCAGCAGATTTTTTAACAAAACGAGGAACATCTTCTTCTAATACATATTCAAATTGTGTATGCATATTAAAAGAACCGTCTTCATAGGAATGTTTTAATAACAGCAAGTGATGTAGTGGTTCAAGTGCAGCCACAAATTGCGAGAATTTTAACCCGCTAAATATAACAAATTTATCGACATCATTCATATGAACATAAATATGATACATAAAATCATCAGATGACTTTAATTTTTTAGCCACAACCATCACCCCATTCTTCACTACATTATAAGACTAAACATGATTTTTTTGAAACATTTTATGTTAATTGTCGTCACTACTATATACGCAGGCATAAAAGTAATTTATGCGTTATAATTAGGAATGTTAAACATGCATTTGCATATAAAGTTTAGATTACTCAATGAGTTCAAGTATTTGCTTAAAATTCCATTGACAATATTCAAAGCAAATTGCAAGCTTATCAATAGATATGAGCTATTCTTACACCACTGCTGGTTATTATTTTGCTTTCTTCTTTGACCAATTATAAACGAAATAGGGAGAATCACATCATATTTACTCATATTGAGATACTATTTTAATTTTAGGTGGCTTTTATGGAAAATAAACGAAATTTCGCAAATCGTTTTGACTGGACACTTGCATTTATACTCTTCACTTTTCTAGTCATTAGTTTGTTAGCTATTGCATCTGCCCAAACCTCAGGACAATATGGCATTAACTACGTACCAAAACAAATGCAATGGTATGTGATCGGTGCAGTAATTATTGGTATAGTCATGTTTTTTGAGCCAGATCAATATAAAAAAATGTCATGGTATATGTATGGAGCAGGGATTGCCTTACTGGTACTGCTTATTTTTATGCCAGAAGGAGAAGGTCAAATCGGTGCACCCGTTAATGGTGCTAAAAGCTGGTATCATACGCCGATTGGAAATATTCAGCCTTCTGAGTTTATGAAAACTTTTTACATTTTAGCACTAGCTCGATTAATTAGTAAGCACCATGAAATTTATTCATTACGATCAATTAAAACAGACTTTTTGCTACTAGGTAAAATCGCTATCACCCTAATCGTACCATTAGCTATTATTTTAAAGCAGCCTGATCTAGGCTCAGCACTTGTATTCTTTGCTATTACTGCCGCACTCATCATTGTAGCAGGTATTTCTTGGAAAATCATTCTACCAACATTTTTAGGTGGCATGGTAGCAGGCGGTACACTACTGTGGATGGCACTCTATATGCAGGACTTTCTAGAAAAAACATTTGGTTTTAAGGCTTATCAATTTGCTCGTATTTATTCTTGGCTAGACCCCTATTCCTATTCATCCAGCGATGGCTATCATTTAATTACCTCTTTAAATGCCATTGGATCAGGTGAAATTTTTGGTAAGGGATTTAGAAATCGTGAAGTATATGTAGCTGAAAACCATACCGATTTCATTTTTACAGTTATCGGTGAGGAATGGGGCTTTATTGGGGCTAGTATTGTTATTTGCATATTCTTCTTATTAATTTATCATTTAACAAAGACAACCCTTTTATTGAAAGATCCCTTCTCGACCTATGTATGTGCTGGGATTATTGCCATGATTACCTTCCACGTTTTCGAAAATATTGGTATGACTATTCAATTATTACCTATCACAGGTATTCCACTTCCGTTCATTAGCTATGGAGGAAGTTCGCTTATGGGGAATGCTTTAGCGATTGGGCTAGTCTTTAGTATGCGATTCCATTATCGAACATATATGTTTACCACACATGATGAAGATGAATAACTATAGAAAAAGGGAAGTCTCGCGTAATGAGACCTCCCTTTTTCTATTGGAAACGAGTTAAGCTTGAACTTGCGGAGTTTGCGTTGGTGGTGTTAGCACTTTTAAAAGTTCTAGTCGAGACTTTGTTACAGTGGCTGTTACACCCAACTTAGATAAATTCGAAACAATCTTTTTCAAATCTACTTCTTTTGTCATACATTCCACCTCAATCTTTCCTCGATTTTATATAACGTTTTATTTACGAAAAAGTTTCATTTTTCTACGAGTATGATGTCTGACAAATTTATCATACCATTTAACTTACCTTTAAAATTTTTCAATTTTGTTACATTGTAAATTTTTCACATCATCAAACTTTTCCATCAAACATATTTAAATTACCCAAAATGGCTACATTTTATTCAAAAATCAGAACATAGATTTAAAAAATCTCAAATTGCTTCATTTTTTCTTTACTAAATTGTTCCACTTTATTCAAGCTTAGCATCCCCTATTGTTGTAATCGCAAGAACAAGAAGGGTAGAATATACATATTGAAATATCGTATGAAAGCAGGGAACTGTATGAAAAAGGCTATTTTACTATTGATGTCTGTTCAATTCCTCGTTTATCTAGGGTTCGGCATTATTATCCCCGTCTTACCAGAGGTAATTGTGCAGCAAAATTGGCATGATCTCCACGTAGGTGGTTTATTGACCGTCTATTCACTTGCAAGTTTTTTCACAGCACCGTTTTGGGGTATGCTATCCGATAAGGTAGGGCGAAAACAACTAATCCTTACTGGTCTAATTGGCTTTAGCCTTAGTTTTGTTATTTTTTCACTATTTATAGATAACCTAGCTATACTGTATGTTTCACGTATTATTGGTGGTTTATTTTCTGGTGCATTATATACAGCAGTAACAGGATTTATCGCCGATATGTCTAGTGAAGAGGATCGCAATAAGTATATGGGCTTTATGGGCATGTCCATTGGTCTTGGGTTTATTTTTGGTCCAGCAATCGGGGGAATGCTAGGCCATTATAGCTTGCAGCTACCGTTTACTGCATCAGCAGCATTAATTGCACTATTATTTATTTATGCAAGTTTCGTCCTAAAAGAACCTAAAAAACGAAAAGATTCAAATAAACGTGCTATAGTGCCAAAAGGTGCTGCAACCATGCTACAATACCGTGTGCGCTATCTGTTTATGTTTTCTTTTTTAGTAACTTTTATGTTAGCGGGCGTTGAGGCTACATTTCAGCTATTTCAAATCGAAAAAATTCACATTACACCGTTACAAATTGGTTACTTGTTCATGTTTAGTGGCTTTGTCGATGCAGCTATTCAAGGAGGGGTCGTTCGACGCATAAAAAATGGCAGTGAAACGACATGGTTAATTGGCGCACAAATTGTAACTGCTATCGGCATGCTTTTATTTACATTGACAGCTAATCTTTTTATCGCCGGGCTTGCCCTTTGTGTCTTTACAGCAGGTAATGCACTTGCAAGAACATGTGTTGTATCACTCTCCTCTAAAGAATCTGGAGGACAATATGGGACTGCCGCTGGACTGTCCTATTCAATGGATAACTTAGGACGTATTCTTGGACCACTATTTTTCACATGGTTATTTACCTTACAAGCAAGTCTTGGTTATTATATTTCCGCTGCAATAGCCATTCTTTCTATAAGCCTAATCTACATATATAAGGCATCGCGTAAATCATTGCGCCATCCATAAAATATAGTAGGTTGCATTTTATGGATACCAAACGTTGAGTCAGTAATCGGAGAAACATCCTATTCTATTAGAGAATTACTAATTAAACCATGCGGATTATCCCTATCTATCAAAGGGATAATCCTTTTCCATGCTATCTAGCCATTTCATATCTTCTTTCCGCATTTGAAGTAGGCTATACTAGGTATGTTATTAATAATACAAAGGCAGGTGTAGGAATGAGCATTTTTACAGATATAGAATATTTAGTTCCTTTAACTTTGTTTTTTAATATTTTATTAGCCATGACCATCATTTTCTTAGAACGTAAAGATGCTACCTCTACATGGGCATGGATTCTCGTTTTATTTTTCCTGCCATTAGCTGGATTTATTCTGTACTTATTACTTGGAAGACAATTACGAAGAAAGCATCTATTCCGTTGGGAAGGACGCAAGGATATCGGGATTGATAATCTGATTACCTATCAGATGGAAGCGATTCGTGATGAAACGTTTGAGTTTCGTATTGCTAATGCAGAAAATTATCAAGAGATGATTTATATGCACCTCAGAACAAACAATGCAGTATTAACACAGGACAACCATCTGGATATTTTTGATGATGGTGCCAATAAGTTCGAGCAGCTTCTTAAAGACATTGAAGCAGCTAAAGATCACATTCACATCCAGTATTATATTTTCAGACTTGATGACTTAGGTACACGTATCGTCAATGCATTGATAAAAAAGGCAAAGCAAGGTGTTAAGGTACGTCTTCTCTATGATGAAATGGGATCACGTAATGTTAAAAGACGCCATTTCAAAGAGTTACTGCATGCTGGTGGTGAAGTAGAAGTTTTCTTCCCATCCATTTTGCCACTTCTTAACCCTCGTTTAAATTTTAGAAATCACCGAAAAATCGTTGTCATTGATGGTCGAATTGGCTATATTGGTGGTTTTAACGTCGGTGATGAGTATTTAGGTTTACAAAAAAAGTTTGGTTATTGGCGAGATACACACTTACGTATTGAGGGTAGTGCCGTACATCCTTTGCAAACACGCTTTTTACTCGACTGGAACCAAGCTAGTGCTCAACAAAAAATGGGGTACTCGGATCGTTACTTCCCTGCCATCCCGAAAAAAGGTGATGTGGGTTTACAGATTGTTTCAAGTGGACCAGACTCAGACTGGGAGCAAATAAAGATCGGTTACTTAAAGCTTATTAATATGGCTCAAAAATATATTTATATTCAAACACCATATTTCATCCCAGATGTTAGTTTTTTAGACGCCATTAAAATTGCCACCTTGTCGGGCATTGATGTACGTATTATGATTCCTAACAAGCCTGATCACATGTTTGTATATTGGGCTACTTATTCTTATGTCGGTCAATTGCTACGTGCTGGAGCCAAAGTCTATATCTATGAAAAGGGCTTTATTCATGCTAAAGCTATTATTATTGATGACGAGGCTTCCTCTGTCGGAACAGCGAATATTGATGTACGAAGTTTTAGTCTGAATTTTGAAGTCAATGCCTTCATATATGATGCAAATATATCGCACCAATTGGCAGAACTGTTTGAGAAGGATATTTTTGATTGTACGGAATTAACATGGGAAATGTATAAAAACCGTTCAACACTGATTAAATTTAAAGAATCTATTTCCCGACTATTAACACCCATTTTATAAAAATAAAAAGGAAGAGAGCCTGTTCACAGAATGGCTTCTCTTCCTATTATTATTTTACGCCTAAATATTCTTCCAACGTAATGTTTTTCTTTGTTATCTCTTTTGCAACCTCTTTGCCCACATAACGATAGTGCCAGGACTCATACATATAACCTGTTATTTCTTCTTTGTTTTGAGGGAAACGCAAAATAAAGCCATACTCCTGTGCATGTGCAAATAGCCATTGCCCTGCTGGAGTTTCCCCAAACTCTTCTGTCAGCCACACATCTTCTTTTCCACGCTCTCCTATATCAAACGCTAAGCCTGTTTGATGTTCTGAGTAGCCAGGACGAGCACTATATCGATCTGCTGCTGCCTGTCCATCACGTTTAACATAATTATCATAAAGTGTTGTCTGATATTCAAAAGATCGGTAGCCACTAAATGCAACTAAATCAAATCCTTGTTGCTTGGCAGCGGCTAACATTTGATTTAACGCTTCTCGTGCTTCTGGATTTTCTTCAGGTGCAAAGGTAGATGGAAGCGGATAAATTTTATTAGCTAACAGAATACCATTGATATAAGTTGGTTCCGTAGGTAATGTTTGATTTGGAAGATACCCATTTTCGTCTGGTTGTTGCTCTGGCTTTGCAGGTGTTTCAATATTGTCTGGTTTCTCTATTGCAGTAGAATCTTGTTCAGTTGTTTTGTTTGTTTCTGTTGTTTTTGGCTGCTCATCAGATGCACTATTTACTTGATTATTTTTATAGTTATAGACTACAAAAATTGCTACGATTAACGCGATAGATATGAAAGCACCTACGATAAACGGAAGACGATTGTTTTTCACTCTTTATACCCCTTTTAAAATATCAGGTATCTAAAAGGATGTTTTAAAGCATTTCACCTTGAAAATACCTATTTTATTGTATTACTAGTTATAATCTTATTTTAGCACTGTTCACATTTTCAGGTGTAAATTTACTACGTAAATATTCAATTAATCTGTTAGAACGATGACAAATACTACTATAGATGCAATTGCAAAAAAAATTGCCATATACTGCATCCATTTTGCTTCTTTTATATAACCTTGCTCTTTAAAGCTTTTTGCTCTAAACCCATTTGATAGGGCAAACATGACCGTCATTGCAAGTACGGCAAAATTAAACTTCCCCATAATAATAAATACAAGTGCTGCAATACTAAAAACTGCAACAAGAATAGATGATAGCCATTTTTTGTTCATCTTGCTGTCCTCCTAAAAAAATCGAGGCAACAAAGGCGCCTCGACATCAATCAATTTATTTTTTTGCTTTCTCAGGATGTTCCGAATAATATTTACGTCCAATATATGTTTGAATAATCAACAATGCACCACTGACAGACCAATACAAAGGCAGTGCTGCCATAGAAGACATGGAGATAAAGACAATCATAATTGGTGAAATATAAATAAACATTTTCATCTGCGCTTTTTGTTGCTCAGGTACCGTCCACAAAGATACACGAGCCTGGATTAGGTAAACAATCCCTGCAACTATAGTCATCACGATATCAGGTGAACCTAAGCTAAACCATAAAAACTCATGGGATTTCACATCGGCAGAATACAAAATCGAGAAATACAGACCCATAATAATCGGCATTTGAATTAACATCGGTAAACAACCCATATTAAGTGGATTAATGCCATGCTTTTGATATAGAGCCATCATTTCTTGTTGATATTGCGTTTGCTCCTCTTTTGTCTTAGCTTCCTTCATTTTTTTCTGAACGGCTTCCATTTCAGGTTTAAAAGCATCCATCTTCGTTTTCATTAATTGCTGTTGACGATAGTTCTTTAACATAATCGGCATTAACACTAAACGAATTAGAACAGTAATCGCAATGATTGCTAAACCATAGCTCCCTGAAAAGATATCATTCCCGAAAAACTCCAATAAAAATTCCATAGGTTTTACAAAGATACTATAGAAAAAACCTTCTTTGTTTTGCACAGCTTGACAGCCACTAAGAACAAAAACAGCAATACCAAGCATTGAAAATAGCTTCAAATTTTTCATTTTTCCACCTACTATTATTTATCAACTACTGTGAAGTATACCTTATAGGGTCTCTCTTTATCAAATAGCAAGTGCTACTCATTCCTTCAGCCTTTTCCTCAGATTGATTCATCAAAAAAGATGCGAGCTTTAGCAACGCTAATATGTTCGCACCTTCTCATTCCCTATGCTCAAAATCTAAACATTTTGTAATTCAGTCTCTGCCATTTCAAAACGATAAAATTCGTGATGAAGCTCGTCTCTAAAATGTTTTGGCGTAACTCCCGTATATTTTTTGAAAATACGTGTAAAATAACTTTGATTACAGAAATGGAATTGATCTGAGATAGAAGTAATACTTTTGTTTGTATGTCGTAAGTAGTATTGTGATTCTTCTACACGTCTTACATTTAAATACTCAACCAATGTAATGCCCACATGTTCTCTAAAAATACGTGATAAGTGACTAGTGCTTATATGAAAGTTATTCGCTATACTTTCAACAGTTAAATCATTTTCAAGCTCGTCATTTATATACATTATCACTTTGTTAACAGTTTGATGTCGGAAAGTCGGTTGTTTGCGATCTGCAATAAAGTAAACAAAGAAATCAATTAAATCATCAGCAAATTGTAAAAACTCTGCGTCTTTCATCTGATTTTCTATCATATCGTTACACGCAATATTGAAAGCAAATGCTTTTTTCGAAGGTACTTGATTGTCCAGCAATTTACGAGCAACAATTGATGACAAAACAGAAAAATAACTTCGAACGATTTTAATGACCTGTTTGCCAAAACGAATTGAGAGAATATCAATTAACTCATGCAAAGATTTTTTCGCTTTTGCAGATTCTAAATGGTAAATTTCAAAAATTAATTTCGACTCAATATTAAAAAATTCTTCGACACCGATATATTGATTAATATTATCGATTTCTTGGAAGTATCTTTTGGATATCGTTTCTGACATAGAATGTTGATGTAGTTGCATAATCTTCCCCATCTTTCCTCAGAGTGCACGAATTGCATGACAATATTTGACACCAATCCCGACGAATTAAAAATAAGAAAATAGTATTTACTTATTCAATATAAGAACTGAGTCCTATTTCACAAATTTTATTAACAAATAAATCAAAAATAACCCTACTAAAACACCAAATATAAAAAAAATAGACTATACAGTGAATTTTACCATATTCTGCGATTTCCTTTCAACCACATTTTAATTGCTACTCTAGTTCTAATTTATCACATATGCATAGTAGAAACCTCGTAAACTTATTCCTAACAATTAAATTTTACCATATACATATCAAAATAAATTAGTCATTTTATAAATTTATTTACAAATTATACAAAACAACTAACATCATTCTAATGGATCATTCGACATTTTTCTATTTTATTCCTAAATCTTCTCTATATAATTTATATGAATATGTAGTAAAATAGATGATAATACTATTTTTAAAAGTTTAGACGAGGTGTTTAAAGTGGATCCAAAACAAATAGAAGAGATCATGGAGATTATTAAGGAATTCTTCCCTGAAAATACGTCCATCGCTATCTCTGATACAAATGAATATTTGTATTATCAACCAAGCAAGAAAGTTGATTTAAAAATTAAACCTGGTGACCCTATCAAAGAAGGTTCAGCCGCACACAAAGCATTAAGCTATGGTCAAAAAATCAGCTCTTATATCGAACCTGATGTCTTCGGTGTCGCATATTATGGTATGAGTATTCCTTTAATGGAGGAAGGCGAAACAAAAGGAGCTATTACTGCTATCTTCCCGCAAAAACCATCAGCATTCTTAACAAACTACATTACAATCAAAATTGATGATTGCTGGTACCCAATCAAACATGATCAAGTTATTTATTTAGAAACACAACTCCGTAAAACATTTGTTAAAACAATGACTCGTGAAGGTTATCACCGTTTAAACTTAAGTGATCTAGAGCTATTTTTAGCACCTGACTCATTTATACGTTGTCACCGCTCTTATATCGTTAACATTGACTACATTGATGAAATTCAACCAGATTCACACTCAACGTTTTTATTAATTATGAAAGATGGTACACGTATTCCGGTAAGCCAACGCTATGCAAGCTATTTCCGTCGTTCTTTAGGTTTCTAATTTGTATGAACAGCGAGCAATTTTTATAATTGTTCGCTGTTCTTTTTTGTGAACAAATCCTCCCCATTTAACTATTTTTGCACTGTTTTTAATGTAGAAAACAACTAAATTTATACAGCTCTACAATAAAACGTTTTCTCTGTCGAAAAATCATCTTAATGCTCGATTTTCCTTTTTTTACTCAATTTAATGCTAATTCTAAAGTTTTTGTGACAATTTGGTGATAGTATTATTCAAATGGTTGGAGTCATACTACAACTGAATAAACAGAAAATTCTTAAATGTTTTTTCTAGTTTTGTAATCGGTTTCCATCAAAATTATTTAGGGGAGGATTTTTTTATGGATGCAAATGTTCAAAAACGCCTAGGTTTAAAAGAACTTGAGAGTAAAATTGTAACTGCTGAAGAAGCAGCAGCACTTATTTCTAATGGTGATGTAGTTGGGATGAGTGGTTTTACTCGTGCTGGGGATGCAAAAGTTGTTCCAATGGCATTAGTTGAGCGCGCAAAAAATGAAGAATTCAAAATTGATGTATATACAGGTGCATCATTAGGACCAGAAGTAGACAAGTACTTAGCAGAAGCTGGTGCAATTCGTAAACGTGGACCATTCCAGGGTGATGCGGGTATCCGTAATTTAATTAATTCTGGGGATATCTTATATGTAGATGCTCATCTTTCTCATAATGCTGAGCTAGTGCGCCAAGGAATTATTGGACCGATCAAGTATTTAATTCTTGAAGCGGTTGCTATTACTGAAGATGGATTAATCATTCCAACAAACTCTGTAGGTAACTCACCTATCTTTGCAGAATATGCAGAAAATATTATTATCGAATTAAATATTTCTCATCCAGAAGCTTTAATCGGTATCCATGATATTTATGTACCTGGAGAACAAGGTAAACGTGAAGCTATTCCAATGACAGATGCTATGCAACGCCTTGGTGATATTGGTATCAAAGTAGATCCTGCTAAAATTAAAGCAATTGTTATTTCTGAAGAGCCAGACGCTCCTTCATTAATCGTACCTCCAGATGAAGAAACACAAACGATGGCAAACATTTTATTAGACTTCTTCCGTGATGAAATTAAAGCGGGTCGTTTAACAAACCAATTAATGCCATTGCAATCTGGTGTAGGTTCTGTAGCAAACGCTGTCCTTGATGGCTTTGCAGATTCAGAATTTGAAGATTTAATTGTTGCATCTGAAGTACTTCAAGATGCTGTATTTAACTTAATCGATGCTGGTAAAGTTAAATTCGCTGCTGCAACTTCAATCACACTTACTGAAGAATTACAGCAAAAAGTTTATGGTAATTTAGAAAAGTATGCTGATAAAATTTGCTTACGTCCACAAGAAATTTCTAACCACCCTGAGCTTATCCGTCGTTTGGGTCTAATCTCAATCAACACAGCTCTTGAGTTAGATATCTATGGTAACGTTAATTCGACGCATGTTTCTGGTACTCGTATGATGAACGGTATCGGTGGTTCAGGTGACTTCGCACGTAACGCACGCCTTGGTATTTTTGTTACAAAATCATACGCAAAAGGTGGAGCAATTTCTTCTATCGTGCCAATGGTATCTCACGTTGACCATACTGAACATGACGTTGATGTTATCGTTACGGAACAAGGTATTGCTGACTTACGTGGTCTTGCACCAAAAGAACGTGTACCTTTAATTATTGAAAACTGTGCACACCCAGACTACAAAGAACAATTATGGGATTACTATAACCGTGCAGTTGAAGCAACTGGCAACCATCAAACTCCTCATCTTTTAGAGGAAGCACTTTCTTGGCATGTAAATCTTGCTAAAAACAAAACAATGAAAAAAGAAGTTGCAAAAGCTTAATTATTAAATTCTCGTACGTCTAATAAGTTAATACTTATTAGACGTTTTTTTACGTGAACGCAAAAAACAAGTGAGAAGTATTATCGATTGGAAAATGCTATAATAGGACTATATCAATCATTGACTATAATGTTCTATTTCATCGGAGGAACCATGAAGAAATTTATCTATGCTATTATTTTCTTTTCGTTTTTCGACCTTTTTACTCAGCTTCCTGTTATGAGTACTTATGCTGAGTCTTTAGGTGCATCGGCATTCCTCACTGGTCTTGCAGTGGGCATGTATTCGCTTTCTAATACATTCGGTAATATCATTTCTGGCTTCTTAACGGATCGCAAAGGACCTTTCGTCATACTCATAATAGGTCTTCTAACAACAGGTCTATCATTAACATTTTATAATCTAGTAGAAGAGCCTATTGCTCTATTAATTGTACGTTTTATCCATGGCCTTGTTGCAGGCTTCATTGTTCCCGCTGCCTTTACATATCTAGCGAACGCTACAGAGCAGGATAAAAGAGGAAAGGGCAGTGCTATTTCTGGCGCCTTTGTAGGTATTGCAGCCATTCTAGGCCCTGCATTTAGTGGCATTTTAGCTAGCCGGACAAGTGTACCCTTTGTTTTCAATATCACAGCAAGCTTTATGCTTCTGCTAGGTATCTTTGCGTTCTTTATATTGAAAGCAAATCAAGTAAAAAAAGAGAAGGCTAAACAGAGTAATTACATTCCGATCAGTGTCTTTTTTAATAACACAGGAACATTAAAAGCCTTTTTAGGAGCGTTTTTCTTAATGTTTTCCCAAGGGGTTATTGCGTATCTACTCCCCCTTAAAGTACATTCCTTAGGCTTCGACTCTCGTTTAAGCGGCACTTTAATGAGTACATTTGGAATTATTGCAGTCCTTGTTTTCCTATTACCAACTAATCGTATTTTTGATAAAGTTAATCCACTCAAAACATTGTCTTTTGGTATAGGTTTAATGGGAATAAGCCAGCTATTAATTAGCCAAGCAAATTCTAGCTCTTTACTCTATATAGCAATGGCTTGCTATGGAATCGGATTCGGTTTCCTATTCCCTTCAGTAAATTCGCTTCTAATTGACTCTACAACTGCTGAAGTACGAGGAAAAGCATACGGCTATTTCTATGCGTTTTTCTCTCTAGGTGTAGTTATAGGCTCTTCTTTATTAGGTTGGCTATCACTTGGTACTGTCAGTGGCTTTGCATTTACTGGCTTCTTGTTATTGCTCTTTGCAGGCGCCATCCTAATCCCAAACAAAAGACCTTCTCATGCTTAGATGAGAAGGTTTTTTGTTTACTTTTCCTTTTCTTGAATTTCTTCATTATAGAAATGGACACCAGTATGTCCTCCACCTTCAGCTACCATTTCATTCGAGGCAATTTTAGTTGGTGAAGTACCAGCCTCTGTTGCTACCTCTGTAGCTACACGTTCTGCAATATTGTCATGCATATCAGGACCTGTAGTAAGATACGACTCTAATTTTGCTTTCATACTATTAAACATTGTTAGTGCTTTATCACGATTCTCTTTTTTACTGAAATAAGATGCTGCTAGTCCTGCTAATCCCGCAACGACAACACCTGTTCCTTTTCGTTTTGCCATAGTTTATAACCTCCTAAAAATATAGAAACTAGCTCTGTAGTATAGTTTTTCCCTATTCTTAAAAGAATAAACATTATTTTTTTATACCATCTAGCATATATATTAATGTATGGATAAATACTTGCCCTTTTATCTAGTAATAAATCCGTCAATCCATTGTAGTTCGTCTAGTTTTTAATGCAGACAATCTCACTCGATTTCCTATTAAAGTCCAGTTATCGTACCCCTATTTTTAGCATTCGTCAAAATTTTGTAACTATTTATGATTATAAAAGGCAAGTAAAGGGAATTAATGAATTAATACTAAAATAGGAGAGTGGTTATGATGAAAGAATTCGATTTAGCATATGATTGGATAGATATGGCTTCATTAATCGGCGGAGCTGGCTTCTTAACAGTACTAATTTATAGTGTCATTCTATTATAAGGAGCTATTTACATGATTTGCTCTAGCAATTAAAAGGCAATCCGCTTAATTAAAAGCAGATTGCCTTATTTTTATTGTTTCACGTCATTGTATGCATCTGATTTTTCAAATGCAGCCACAACATAAGAACAAACGGCCTTCATTTTATAACCATTTTCGCGTGCATACGATGCTGCTTGATCGAGTAATTGTTTGGCCACACCTTGACCACGGAGCTTATCTGATACATATGTGTGATCCATTACCATTACTGAGCCATTTTGCTGCCAAGTAATTTCTGCTAGTTTTTCCCCTGCTTGCTCATTCAAAAATGCAAATTTATTTTCTGCTAATTGTTGTAATTGGAATTCCATTTCTCACCACTCCTTTTATTCATAGTACCATAAGCTTTTTATATTTTCACAAAATTTGTGTACGCTTCTTTTATCTAATCAGCGAAGCTATTTCCAGATAATCAGTTAGCTTTCCTATGTCGAAAACATCTCACTTCAAAATTTTTCACTTGTTTAATTAAAAAAATCTGTACACCTTCTCTAGCAAAGTGAGAAGGTATAACAGATTTTCTTTCTATCACTATAAGTTTAGTTAAACCATGAAGAAATAGTATCTTTTAAATTAGCAAAAAAGCTTTTTACGCTTTCCCAGAAACCTTTATCTTCCATAAGTGAACCGAATTTTTCTTGGATCGTATTACTGATATCATTTAATTGATCAGACCATTTACTAAAATCAATGTCCAGCTTGCTTATTTTATCCATTAAATCTACTAGCAATTGACGGTCCTTTTCACTTAAATTAATTTCAAGCTTACTTAATTGCTCTTCTACAATTTTCTCCACATCTTCACGTGTTGCTGGCTTTAACTCTGCAATTTGCTTTTTAATTTCTGTCAGTAATTCCGCAACCTTTGCATCGTCTACCCCTGCAGATTCTGCAATGGATGTTGCTACAGATAATTCTTCGTTTGCTACATCTGTACGATCAATATCCAGCGTTTCCCCTGTAGTGACCTCATATGCCTTGTAAATACCTACTAATGCTGAATGCCCTGTAACGGCTTTTGGTGCAGCTACTTGTACGGATGCATCCTGAATTCCTGCTGTTAACATCGCATTTGCGTACATCTCTGAAGTTACCTGCGTTATATTCGATGGTGTGACAATTTGTATTACTAGACCCTCTCCTGCATCTCTGCGTGTAATCTTTGCAGAAGAGTACATACGTGAGCTTGAATTACTATCTTTAATGTATTTTACTAGATCCTCACCAGACACAGTAATTTCTTCAATTTCAGGTTCTTCGCTTACTTTTAATGATTTTTTCACAGATTCTTTTTCAGCCTCAGATAAATTTGCCCCATACACGACGATTGGTACACCTAATTTTTCATCAATTGCTTTTGGAGGCGTATTATCAGATGCAAATCCTGTTGCTGGTGCCATCACTCCAAATACTAACATTGTAGCAGTTAGTATTTTAATCCATGTTTTTTTCAAATCGTGTGACCCCTTTCGCTAAAACTTCATAATTAGCAAGTATAATGTATGCCACTATACAATAATTAGTACGAAAAAAAGACGAGAAGGTTTCAAGGATGTCTCTCGTCACTTTTCCTGCTGTAAATGTTTTGCTAGCTAGTCAAACTAACCATCCTTTAAATTTCTTCAGTCCAACCGTCCTGTTGTTTCACTTTACCAGCTTTCATTAATGTTCCTAAGGCACGTTTAAATGCCCCTTTACTCATATTAAACATTTCTTGAATCTCTTCAGGAGACGATTTATCACCAAATGGCATTTTACCACCCACATCCTGTATATAGTTTAATATTTGTTGTGCATCATTTGAAAGACGCTCATGTTTTCTTGGTAAAAGAGAGCCATTCATGGAACCATCGTCTTTTACATCGATAATACGAACAACTACATCTTGTCCTAATCGAGGCTCATTATTTCGCTCAGACTCGTGCACAAAAATACGGTAAGGAACTTCTACACCTAGCAAAAATGTTCCAATCGGTAACAAACGATATGGGCGTGCTTGGATATTCTTATTGTGCATATCTTCAAATGCACCTTCATATAGCTCCGAAATTTTTTCCTCTGTGGCTAAACGACCAAATAAATCACCGTTACGATCTGTACGTAGTGTCATAAATAAATGATCACCTGGTTCTGGCCAAACCTCTTTTAATGCAGGTAAATCCTCTGCTCTTACTAATACTTCACGAGATGTACCAATATCCACAAAAGCACCTTCACGTTCCACTACTTTCAAGACACGTGCCCAGCCGTATTCACCTTGTGTAAAAGCTGGAATAGACGTTGTTGCAGCCAAATCTCCACGACGGTCTGCAAATAAAAATACTTCAAGGCGGTCACCTACTGTTAGTGGCTCAGTTACCTCTGAAGCATTTAAAGGTAGTTCTTCAACTCCATTTGTTAAAATCCATTTTGATGCTTGTTGCTCTAATACCGTTAATGTAACGACTTCACCTGATTTTAATGCGTTCATATTGTCTCCCTTTCCTTCACACCATCATTTAAAGATTGTGCTGTGTCTTAGATGCCTCTAATTTTTTCACGATGTCTGGATTTTCTTCCATTACTTGCACAAGATCTGCAATACG
The DNA here is from genome assembly GCF_028872195.1 of Lysinibacillus sp. G01H. Classification (NCBI taxonomy): domain Bacteria; kingdom Bacillati; phylum Bacillota; class Bacilli; order Caryophanales; family Bacillaceae; genus Lysinibacillus; species Lysinibacillus sp. G01H. The sequence goes on from NZ_CP118397.1 coordinate 4,227,349, forward strand.
ATCGATTGAATTCCAACTTAAATGATGTTCAATTCCCTCCACATCATCATAAATACGTTCTTCATCCACACCAATCATTCGTAAAAACTGCTCGAGCAATTCATGACGCTGCACAAGACGCTTTCCGAGCTTATCCCCTTTAGGCGTCAATGTCAGTCCACGGTACTTTTCATAAACTAAATAACCATCTTTATCTAATTTTTGAACCATTTTTGTAACAGAAGAAGGAAGAACAGATAATGCTTCAGCAATGTCAGACACTCGCGCATATCCCTTGTTGGCAATTAATAAATATATTTGTTCGATATGGTCCTCCATACTAGGTGTTGGCATATCCTTTTCCCTCTCTTTCCTTTTCTTACTCTCTAGTTTACTACAAGCTTGGCTTAAAAGTTAACTGAAAATACATAGCCTAGAAAAACACTTCCTTTACAACTTAAATAGAGCCTCTTCTATTAAGAAGTAGGCTCTACTTTGTGTCGAGGATACTTATTTACCACATGTAACGCATGAATAATCTCTTTATTAATGCGCTCAATGTTTCCAGGAGTATTCATTTCTTTAAATGCCTCATCTCTAGCTTCCATAGATGTAACATACTTACTTGGCAATGCATTTAGTGTAAGTGCCACCGTGTCTAATTCACAGATTTCGCATTTACAAAATGTTTGATATTCTGGTCCTCGTAGTAAAAAGCTTACTAAACCACGCACAATTTCTTCTGTAACATTTACTAAAATAGGATCTGACATATTCAAACTTTCGCCTCATTTATATTTAATTGTTACATTACTCCTGAAACTATAATAGCCTTAAAAAAAGTCTTTTTCAAGAATCACAAGTAGCATCTATTCGCATAAAATCCCTTGTGTCAAAGCAAGATTAATTTCCTATCTTTTCAGATCGTTCTACACCTTACTTACTACTTTTTTGCTCTAATTAGTCTTAATGAATTAAACACAACTAATAGTGTTGCACCCATATCGGCAAAAATTGCTATCCATAATGTTAACCATCCTGGTATGACAAGTAGCAATGCAATTAATTTTAAAACTAGGGCAAATATAATATTTTCTTTAATGATACGTAATGTTTTTCTGCTCAAGCCAATAGTGTAAGGAAGCTTTGTTAAATCATCACCCATTAAGGCAATATCTGCTGTCTCAAGAGCTGCATCCGTTCCTGCTCCACCCATGGCTATTCCTACGTTTGCAGTGGCCAATGCTGGTGCATCGTTTACACCATCTCCAACCATTGCTACAGCACCAAATTGTGCACGTAAATCCTTAATCGCCTTTAATTTTTCTTCTGGTAACAAACCAGCGCGCACATCTGTCATCTTTAATGAAGTAGCAATGGCTTGCGCTGTAGGCTCTGCATCGCCTGTTAGCATCACCATATGCTTTACTTTTAAGGCATTTAATTTGTTCAATACGTCCTTGCTTTCATGACGTAATTGATCAGCAATTGCAATCAGGCCAATAAGTTGATTATTCGAAACAGCTGATACTACTGTTTTACCCTGTTCTTGCAAATTCTTAACCTGATTTTCTATATTTTGATCTACAGAGGTTAATGAAGTAGCCCATTTCATGCTACCTACATAAATAATCTGATTATCAACGGTAGCATAGGCACCTTTTCCTGTTACTGATTGGAAATCTGTTGGTATGAGCTCAGATAATTTTTTATCGTGTAATCTATTTAAAATTGCTTTAGCTAAAGGGTGCTGTGACTGTTTTTCTACCGCTGCCACTAGTTGTAACACATAGTCCTCTGACCAATTTTCAGTCGTTACGATATCTGTTACTGCTGGCTGCCCTTTTGTTAATGTTCCTGTTTTGTCAAAGGCAACAGCTTCAATATGTCCTAGCTGCTCTAAATGAACACCACCTTTGATCAGTACACCTTGCCTTGCTGCATTACCAATGGCTGTAACAATGGCAACGGGAGTAGAGACGACCAGTGCACAAGGACATCCTACCACTAAAACAGCTAGACCTTGGTAAATCCAATGCTGCCAATCACCTATTAATAAAGGTGGAATTACAGCTACTAGAAAAGCAATAATCATAATCGCTGGTGTATAATACTTTGCAAAGCGATCTACAAATTGCTGAGAAGGTGCCTTTTCTGCCTGTGCTTCTTCCACTAGATGAATTATTTTAGCGATAGTAGTATCTTCTACACGCTTTGTCACACGTACTTCAAGTGCACCCTCTTCATTTAAAGTCCCAGCAAATACTTCATCATTTACTGTTTTATTTACGGGAATCGACTCACCTGTAATAGCTGCCTGATTGACTGCAGACAATCCACTAATGACTATGCCATCCATCGCAATCTTTTGCCCAGGCTTTACAATCAAAATATCTCCTATTTCTATATCCTCCGTAGGTAACTCAACCTCATGGTAGTGTTCACCGTGGGCTCTTTTGATAATCGCTGTTGGTGGAGCAATATCCATTAATTGACGAATAGATTGACGTGCTTTATCCATTGAATACGCTTCAAGTGCCTCACTCACAGCAAATAAGAATACGACCACTGCCGCTTCCTCCCATTCACCGATAATAGCAGCTCCGATGATGGCGATTGTCATAAGCGTCTTCATATCAAATTCAAAGCGAACTAAATTGCGGAAGCCTATTTTAAAAATACCCACTCCCCCCACAAGGATAGCTATAATAAACATGGCAATCGGTAGCGGGTTCGATTCCCCATTCATACCCACAAATAGATAACCTAGAATGACAAAAAGCAATGAAATTCCTGCTAGAACATTTTCCTTTTTACGATAAAAAGGTGTAGTATTTTCAAGTGCTTTTGCTGCCGACTGTGTAACCTTAATGCCATCAAAGGCACCTGCTTCTTCAATTTGGTCTACACTAATAGCACCGATTACTGTAATTTTAGAAGCACCAAAATTCACTTGTGCATCCTGTACTTCTGGAATAGCCTTTACATTTTTCTCAAACTTTGCTGCACAACTAGCGCAGGATAAATTTTGTAATCTGTATTCTTGTTTAATTGGCGTCGCTGCCATTCGCAATCCCCTCTTTCGCATGTTCGTAGGCAATTGTTACAATTTGATATACATGCTCATCCGCTAAAGAGTAATACATTTGCTTGCCTTTACGGTGTGATCTCGCTAAATTATTATCTTTCAAATATCGTAAATGATGGGATGCTGTAGCAACTGAAGAACCAATAATAGTCGCAACATCACAAACACATAGTTCATCTTCCACCGTTAAAGCATAGGCAATTTTAAGTCTAGTTTCATCAGATAATGCTTTTAAAAATTTTGCTACACCTGATAAATCAGGCATTTGTTGTTTCACCTTTGTGACTGCTTCTTCATGTACAAGCGTCACCTCACATATTTCTTTTGGCATTTTTCTCACCTCATTCAAATATTCGTTTGATTGTATTCAATGTAACATATTATTCCATCATATTCAAACCAATATTTGAATGTTAGGATGTATATCCTTAAATAAAAAAAGTTAGCGCACCTTCTGTACGCTAACCCTTTTATTACTTCGCTATTAATTGTAATGTTTTCCCTTTTATCTCTTCCTGTTTGATAAATGTTTGATGGTAATCACCATTTGCCCAATCCAATACCTGATCTTGATACCAATCAGATTTCACATGACCACTTTGACCAGGGCCAACAATATGATAGGCTGAGCTTAAATCACCTACATCCACCACAAAACGCCAAGATGCACCGTGATCTACATTACCAGCTAAATCATTATCTGCTGCTTGTACGGTAACTTTCGAACCACCAATAGGAACCTTTTTAGCATTAAAATAGGCTGCAAGAATAGGCGATGCACTTCCTAGTGTATGGTCAAAAGTAAGCTGATGGTAATCACCCCATTGCCATTTCGAGGAATTTTTCCCGAATTGATTTTCTAATTGTGCAACCGTTAGCTCAAATGCCTTGTATACGGTTTCATCAATGCCACCCTGCTCCTCAACCCAAATACTTTTCTCTCCTGAATAGGCTGTACGTAAGAGCTGGTCTGTAATATTAAACTTCCCATACATGATGCCATACATATCTTCAGGCATTTGATCTTTAAACAAAACTTCCTGTAACTTAATCATTAATGTATGGAACACAAGTGGTGCACCTGATTCCTTTGCATCCACCATATCCCACTTCTCTAGCATGGCCATAATCTCAGCGTACTTCCCATCCTGATCTTTTTCTTTTATCGATGTTAATAAATCAGGCAGAAATTCTCTTGCATAGAGATTGTGCTGATCCATTTGCAAAGCCATCATATCGTCTACTGTAATCGCATCATTTGCCTCTAACACTTCTTTAATTCTTTCGAAACGATAAGGTTGCGCCCAGAAATCAGTGATGTGATAAGGGTAGTCCTCTCCTATTACTTGGTTATTTGCGGTTGCAATAAAACCTTCTTTTGGATTTACTAGAGTTGGTAATTCACCCCATGGTATAAAGCCCTCCCAGCCATAATCACTCGAATCACCTGGAACTGGTAATTGGCCTTCACCTTGCTTACGAATAGGTATTTGACCATTAGCTTTATAAGCAATCGTACCGTCCTTTGATGCAAATACAAAATTTTGTGCTGGCGCTTTAAAGTCTTCTAAAGCTTTTTCGAAATCACCCCAAGTTTTTGCCTTATTAAAACCAAGCACTGCTCTTAGTTCAGCTGTCGGTTGTAGTGCTGTCCACTGCATCGAAAATTGTGCGGTTGGCTCTGTATCTTTAAAAGCTAAATCTGTCATTATAGGGCCGTGACGTGTAACAACGACTTCAAAATCTACCGTTTCTCCATCTTTTACCTTAATTGATTCGTCGCGTACCTCTGCTTGTTCCCACTTTCCATCGTATCTGAATTGTGTTGGATCATCTGGATTTGGTATTTCAATATATAAATCCTGTACATCTGGACCCACATTGGTTACTCCCCAAGCAATTTCATCATTATGGCCTAATATAATACCTGGAATCCCTGCAAAGATAACGCCACTAACATTTTGCTGTGGTGATTGCAGATGCATTTGATACCAAATAGAAGGGGTGCTTAACCCTAAATGTGGGTCATCTGCTAAAATAGGCGTTCCTGATTTCGTTTTATCACCTGAAACTACCCAATTATTACTTCCATTAAATTCGTTTGGTAGCATTTCCGCACTGAATTGCCCAGCTACTGCTACAGGATTTTGGATATTGGCCTCGATAATCGCCGAAGCATTTTCTGGATATTTAATAAATAATTCTTTTGCCTTTTCTTCATCAAAATTCTGTAATGCCCAATGACGAAAAGCTAATGTATTCCAATTTCCACCCAAATCATAGGCCATATATTTACCAATTGTTAAGGAATCAACAACTGTCCACACCTCTGGTTCATAGCCTAACAAGGCAAATTCATAGCTTAGTGTATTACTTTCCTTTGCCTGTGCAATAAAAGCATTTACTCCTTCAGCATACCATTCCAGTACTTGTTTGCTTTCGTCATCATAGGCAGCTAATGATGTCTCTGCAGCATTTCTCAAGCTAAATGTACGGAAATGTTTGTCGGTATTAATCGTTGCTTCTCCAATAATTTCAGATAATCGACCACTTGCCTGCCTTCGTGCTAAGTCCATTTGAAATAGTCTATCTTGCGCTTGGACATAACCTTGCGCACGATATAAATCAGCATCTGTTTTGGCAAAAATATGTGGAACCCCTTTTTCATCTCTCGTGACTGTCACATCCTGATCCAGAATAGTAACAGCTAACTCACCATCAATCACCGGCTTAGATTTATTCATAAACCATGTAAATCCAATAAAAGCCACAAGAGCCAAAGCAGCTATTATCCCAGCTATGACAATGAGCCACTTTTTCCAATTAAACTTTCTCTTCCCCACTGAATAACCCCCTCTTTGCACTATATTCCCGTACTACCTTCCCAAACCCGCTTTGAAACGTAAATTTTTTAGCGAAATTTATTACTTTATGTATATAAAATTGTCTCTAAATACAAAATTTTATATTTATTCGCTATTAGAATAGTATAAACAATAGAGATTATAGAGGCTACTGAGTAATGTTAAAAATTCGCATTCATAAAGATATGATGTATCCTCTCTCATGAAGCCGTCCTATTGTGGTGGAAGCGGAGAATCCCACATGGTTGGAACGTCTACTCCTCACTTTCGAGCTATCTCCCCTGAAATTATCACACCTCACATTTTTAAAAGTCACCTTATTAATTTACAAATACAAAAAATCGTATTTCCATTTAGAAAATACGATTTAAGTACTAGCATTGTAATTGCAATTCAATTGGACAATGATCACTGCCAATAATGTGTGGGTGAATTGTTGCGCTTTCAATTTGTTCCTTCAATTGATTTGATACAACAAAATAATCGATACGCCAACCAATATTACGTTCACGCACTTTATTCATATAGGACCACCATGTGTAGTGGTCAGTTTCCTCAGGATGCTTGTATCTAAAAGAATCTACAAAACCACTTTCCAATAACGCTGAAAATTTTGCTCTCTCTTCATATGTAAAGCCCGAATTTCCAATATTAGATTTTGCATTTTTTAAATCAATTTCCGTGTGTGCAACATTTAGATCACCACAATAAACCACTGGCTTCTGACTATTTAGTTCTTGTAAATAGCTAGCCAAACGATCCTCCCATTGTAAACGTAGTGGTAATCTCGCTAAATCACGTTGTGCATTTGGTGTATAAACATTTACTAAATAGAAATTCTTATATTCTAAAGTTATAATTCTACCTTCATCCTGTGAATCTTCGGCGCCCACTCCATACTTAACAGACAATGGCGTGTGCTTCGTGAAGATTGCTGTTCCAGAATACCCTTTTTTCTGCGCGTAATTCCAATACTGTTCATAACCTTCGATAGAGAGCTCTACTTGTCCAGCTTGACATTTTGTTTCTTGGATACAAAAGAAATCAGCATCTATTTGATGAAAGAACTCTAAAAAGCCTTTACCGAGACATGCTCGTATCCCATTAACATTCCATGATATAAATTTCATTTTATCCACACTCCTAAAAAAACGCCCTTCGGCTTATGCGAAGGGCATCCTATTATAGATCGTCACCAACAATTTTAACTTCCGTCTCTAATTCAACGCCAAATTTTTCTTTCACTACACGTTGAACCATTTGGATTGTCTCAATATAGTCTGAAGCAGTAGCATTTCCTTTGTTGACAATAAATCCTGCATGCTTGGTAGAGACTTCAGCATCACCAACACCTTTACCTTGTAGGCCACTATCCTGAATAAGTTTTCCAGCAAAATGTCCAGGTGGGCGTTTAAATACACTTCCAGCAGATGGATATTCTAAAGGCTGTTTTGATTCACGTTGGAAGGTTAAATCAGCAATCTTCGCATCAATTTCCTCCTGTACACCTACTGCTAATTGAAATTCAGAGGACAGCACATAATAACCCTTTTTGGCAATAATGCTTTGTCGGTATCCTAGCTCAAGTTCTTCTTTACCTAATATTAAAATGTCCCCTTCTTTTGTTAACACCTTCGATGAAACAATAATATCTTTAATCTCCCCGCCATATGCACCTGCGTTCATAGCCATTGCTCCACCAATTGAACCAGGAATACCACATGCAAATTCAAAACCTGTTAAGGATGCTTGCGCTGATAGCTTCGATACATCTTTGATCAGTGCTCCACTTTGTGCATACACATGCTCACCAGTAATACGAATCTCATCTAAGCGTGAAAATGTTACAACGATTCCTCTATGACCGCCATCTCGAACAACCATATTAGATCCGTTACCTAACATTAATAAAGGAATATTATTTATATATGCATAGCGAATAACGGATGCTGCCTCTTCTTCTGTTTCAGGAAGAACAAAAACATCTGCTTTGCCACCTAATTTTGTCATTGTGTATTGCTGTAATGATTCATTTAACTTAATATTGGCAGGATTAATGCTTTTTGCTAAATCCATCGCCCATTGTTCTTTTGTCATGAGAGCTAATTCCTTTCTAACGTCCTTCTTACTCTACACCAGTATGGATTTACAACCCCAATTTGACAAGTAAAATGAAGGGTATTTTTATCTCATAGTTAAAAGACAGGTAAGACCTGTGCAGAGATGATGAATATTATAAAGAAAATTGACAGTCATTCCAAGTGTCGTTTTTAGCACACTATTTCATTGTATTATCTAGTAAAATAATCTATTCACCTTAGAGCCAACTACTTGCCCATGTTTCGATATTACGAATAGCACCTTCAAGTGCCTGACCTTTATCTGTTAATGAATACTCAACGCGTACCGGTACTTCTGAATATACTTTACGTTCAACAAGTCCCTCTTTTTCAAGCTCCTTTAAACGTTCTGATAATAAACGTCCACTGACAGGTAGTGCAGATTCGATTTCATTAAAGCGCTGTGGTCCATCTAGTAATTGATATAATATTAACCCCGTCCATCGTTTTCCAATTAAATCCATTGCTTTAGCTAAACGAGGACACAAAGTTGTCTCATTCATAATTTTTCACCTCTATGTACCTATTGTAACGATTAATGCTCTAAATGTAAATTTGAAGTAACTTATTTACGTAAAATAATCTATTAACTTTTATATATTTAATTACAAATAGTAACTTATAATTTCAAGGTTTGTCATATCTAACAAGGGTACATAAAATTTCTTAGACTAAACGCTATCCTAATAAAACGCACATATTTCCAATAATATGCCTATTCCATTTTAAATATGTTTTGTTTCATGTTCACAGATTACACTTTTATAGAGGGAAATACTTCCACATTTATAAAAAACTCATTGAATATGCGATTTGTTTACTTTATCATTCGTTGTAGAATGCTGTTTTAGGAGGTTTTCAAATGAAAAAATATACTATCGATTTCAGTCATTCAACAATCGGGTTTTCCGTAAGACATATGATGATTTCTCGGATTCATGGTACGTTTGAATCGTACAGCGGTGAAATAGTTGCATCCAATATCGAACAAATGCAGGATGCAAACATTTCTATCACGATTACAGTGGCTAGTGTCTCCACCAAGAATCATGATCGCGATGTCCACCTTGTGTCTCCTGACTTTTTTGATGCAGACGTCTATCCCAAAATAGTATTTACCTCTACATATATTGATAAACTTGATGATAAAAATTTTGCTATTCATGGTGATTTAACCATCAAAAGCATAACAAGACCTATCGTATTTACAACAGTATATACAGGAAAAGGTGTGAATCCATGGGCACAAGAAGTTTTTGGCTTCCAAGCTAAAGCCCAAATTGATCGTCGTGATTTTAATCTAGTCTACAATACCTTTTTAGAAACAGGCGGTGTATTGATTAGCGATGAAATAGACGTGATAGTAGATCTTGAATTAAATCCTCTTTAAGTATTGTTTCTACCTTAAAGAAAGGGAGGAATTTATGTTTTGGTTTGATAATGGTTTTTTATTTGGCTCCGCTTTTATTACCATCATCTTCTTTATTGTTTTTGGGAGCATAGCCTTTATGATTGTAAACGGTATTATCACTTGGTCTAAAAACAACCGTTCACCAATTTTAACAGTACCCGCTAAGGTTGTGACAAAGCGTACGAATATACGTGGGGGATCTAACAATACTGGGGCATCTACGTCCTATTACGTTACGTTTGAAGAGCAAAACGGTGAACGGCATGAACTAAAGATGAATGGCTACGATTATGGTCAGCTTGTAGAAGGTGATCTTGGCATTTTAACCTATCAAGGTACACGGTATCATTCATTCAACAGACATAAAAAAGGAGAGTAGCGATTATCGTTACTCTCCTTTTCCTATTCTTTTATTTAATTAAATATTTAGCAAATCCAGCTTCTGTATCTTCTAAATATTCAATACCACTACCTACTGGAATGAACTTTTGTGCATCTTTTGCAGATAGGTAGATAACCTTTGTATTGGCTGGGAACGATACAAATGACCAGTTATTATCCGCAGCTGGGTTAATTGTTTTATTCGCCATAATATAATCTACAACAGCTTGTCGATTTTCATAAGCATAGTTTGTTATGTTAGAGCCGTCAGCATTTTTAAATGTCGCCCCATATGATCCACCAACACGATAATTATTTGTAATGATGATGAACTCTTGTTTCAAATCGATTGGTTTACCATTATATTGTACATTCTTAATTCGATTTGCCTTTTCATCAGTAAGATTACCGCGGCGGTCATATTTTGCTGGCGATGTGACATCAATTTGATATGTTAAGCCATCTAACACATCAAAGTTATATGAACGAGCTTCTGCATCGATAATATTTTGCTCTTCTGTTTTAGTCGGATCAATTGTTGCAAAAATACCAGCAGCCATCTCTAACCACTCGATTGCTTGTGCGCCTGTCACTTTAATCGTAGCAACAGTATTGTCATAATGATAAATGTCAGCCATATTTTTAATAGCAAGTGGTCCTACAGGAATATTTGTATAATCTAATGGATTATTACGAGATCCTGCTTTGAAAGGTGCCCCAGCCGAAAGAATTGGTGTCTTTTCATCAGCCGTACCCTTTAGCTCTTGTTCGATAAACCATTTTTGAGCTTGTGTTACGATTTGAATGGATGGATCATCTTGCACCATTGAAAAATAACTATGGATTGGTGCAGTTGTTTCTCCAACAGGCTGACGGATATACGTTAATGTGCCATCATGTGCCTCTTTAATAGCTTCTAAAACCGTTGTGGATGGTTGTAAACCTTCTTGTTTGATCGATTGCAATGAACCTTTACCATCTACCACTACCCACTCAGATCCTTGTTGTTCTAGTTTTAAATCAATTACACCAAGATGACTACCATAGCTACCTGCCATAACAGTAGGAACACCGTGAATTGTACCCTTTTCTTGGTCAACATCTTTCAAATCCTTATAGTCACCAGGGAATGTTAAATGAGAGTGTCCTGTAATTAAAGCATCAATACCATCAATTTCTGCTAATTGGTAACCAACATTTTCAGCACCCTTCACATAAGTATCTTCACCGATACCTGAATGTGACAGAACGACAATCACGTCTGCTCCAGCCTTTTGCATTTCTGGTACTACTTCTTTCACAGCTTCTACTGGCTCTTGCATTTCAACTTTACCTGCTAAATGAATGGCATCCCATTCAACAATTTTCGTTGGAACAATCCCTGTTACACCAACTTTAAGTGTATGCTTTTTACCTGAACTATCTACCACTTCTTTATCAAGAATGACATAAGGTGTAAACATGCGTTCTTTTGTTTTTGCATCATAGGTATTAGCATTTACGACTGGATACTTTGCATCGTTTAACACTTCATCTAAAAAGTCTAGACCATAGTTAAATTCATGATTTCCTAAAGTTCCACCATCGTATTTCAATGCATTAAGTGCAGCAATTGCTGGATGAACTTCACCTGGCTTTAAAACACTTTCTAAGGCTTTATATGAGCCAAGTGGTGTGCCTTGAATTAAATCGCCATTATCAAATAGTAATGTGTTTGGATTTTTTGCTCTTGCTTGCTCAATTAGTGTGGCTGTATTAGCCAAACCAAGCTCTGCTGATGGAGCATCTAAATAGTAATTGTAATTAGCTAAATTGGTATGAATATCTGTTGTCCCTAAAATCTGAAGATCAACTGATACGTCAGTTGAAGGTGCTTTATATTCAGCTACAAAGCGCTCCACAATACTCTCCATCTGTTCCTTTGTCACATAGTCACGAGGACGAATAGTATTATCCTCAAATGCTTGTAAAATGTTTGCAGCAACAGCATTCGCTAAATCTTGTTTATATGCCGCTGCAATTTGATCTGCATCCTTGAATTGTTCTAAAATTGTGAGGGAAGCGTTTTCACTAACTAGTCCGCGAGCAGAGATAACAAATGCTTGTTGACGTGTTAATTTGTCATCTGGACCAAATGTCGTTGCTGTTTTACCTTTAATAAGTTTTAATTGAACAGCTTTTTCTACATAAGGTGCTAAATCCTTAGAGACATCCTTAAAGGCAAGCGAAGAGCCGTCACCTATCTCTACATCTAAATTTTCTACTAATTCTTTTACATAATCTGCGCGTGTTACATCATTGGAAGCAGCATCAGCAGAAATTCCAAATGGTATAAACGCGAAAAGGACTAGTAACGTCGTCAAGAAATTAGTTATTAATTTCTTATACATACAACAACCTCCTTAATAATCTAGTATTTTCCTACAAATACTATTATATTAAAACCATTCTAATTTTTACTGAATATATAGTCCTAATTATATGTATATTTAAAAGAATGGTTAATTACTTCCCCTCAAAATCATAGATTTCTACCATTCTTCATTTTTCTATTAAATAGGATGTTAGTAAATGTAAATTCTAAATAATTAGTTACTGTCAATATGTCCTACCTCCATACCACACCATACATCTGTTGACAAAATAAAAAAAGTCCTCTCAAAATTGAGAGGACTTTTATTAAAAAATAATTTTTATGCATTCACAGTTTGTAGTGATTGAGCTACCTTTTTCACTTCTTCTAGGCCATTCGCAATAATTTCTTGTGCTTTATCTGGTGAAGCATTGTGACCTTCAATAATCACTTCTTCAATAACTTCCATCCCGAATACGCCACCTACTACGTTTTTAATGTAGTTTACTGACATTTCCATTGGTTGAGCTTCTGGTGATGAATAGTAGCCACCACGAGCATTTAAAATAATCGCTTTTTTGTCAGTCATTAAGCTAATTAATTGACCATTTTCACCATATTTGAATGTGAATCCTGCTTGGTATACATAGTCAATAAATGTTTGTAAAGGTGCTGGAATTGTTAAATTCCATAGTGGGAATGCAAATACAACTAAATCAGCGGCAGTTAATGCATCCATTGCTTTTTGTTTTGCAGCTAATAGGCGTGATTCAATGTCTGTTAACTCTCCACCATTTTGTACTTTACCAAAAGCATTGAAAAGGTCTTGTCCAAAATAAGGCATATCTTCTGCAAATACGTCAAAAGTTGTTACATTGGCACCCTGCACATTTTCCATGAAAGTATCATACATTTTTGTTGAAATACCGTCTGGACGGTTGTTAGCTTTTACTACTAAAACGTTCATTATATAAAATCTCCCTTAAATTTCAAAATCTAATATCTCGAATTCAAGATATGTGTTTATCTTAAAAAATTTCATCTAAAATGTCAATGCTACTTGCCTCAGACTTTTGACTGAAATATTCTATCTTTCATCCATTCTAACAAGAGGAGTTGAAAGCCTTACTCCTCTCTCTAGTAAGCTAAAATTTACAGTTATCGTCTGTACAAATACCCGCATCACCTGTGCCAGCCATCTTTAGCGATGGTCGTAAACCCTCTTCTTCAGCAACTTTACGCAATGTATCCTCAAATACCTCCTGCGGTTGTGCACCTGAAATACCATACTTACGGTTTAGAACAAAGAACGGTACCCCTCGCACACCAAGCTGGAGACCTTCCTGAATATCCGCTTCTACTTCATTTTTATAAACATCATCGGCAAGAACCTTAGCAACTTCTTCACGCTCTAGCCCTACTTTCTCAGCTATCTCTAATAAAACATCATCTTGACCGATACGCTTTCCTTCAATAAAATGACTGTGTAAAAGTAACTCCACTAGAGCTGTAACATCTCCCTGTTTTTCAGCCCATTTTACAAGCCGATGTGCTTTTAGCGTATTCTCTTCCATCAAATTGCTAAAATCATAGTTTAGCCCTACCTCTTTCGCACGTTCCGTTACACCCATTGTCATTTCCTTTGCCTTCTCTAAGGACATTCCATATTTCTTTGCCAATGATTCATAGACAGTACTATGCGAATCTATTGGAGTAGTTGGATCTAGTTGATAGCTTTTATAGACAAGCTCCACCTGCCCAGAATAGCCAGTATCCTCAATCGCTTTCTCTAATTGTTTTTTACCAATATAACAAAATGGGCATACATAGTCAGACCAAATTTCAATTTTCATTTCTTACTCACTCCTTTTGCTACATTGTAGCGATAGTTGAAATCACAAGGCAATTTTAATGCCTCACTGCATAAATTTTCAAGTTCTTCTACATACTGAACACAAAAACGATGTGAGGTTTCTATATGACACAATCTCTTTGGCTTGCTACAACTGAGTCAGTCTCTTTATCTTCTCTTTCTTCCTCAACAACATGCGATGTATGTATAATCGGTGGTGGCTTAACTGGTTTATATACTGCCTATACTTTAGCAAAAGCAGGTGTGGATGTAGTTCTTCTTGAAGCAAATACCCATTTTGGTCACGGTACGACAGGGCATTCAACAGGAAAATTAACAGCCCAGCATAGTATTGTATATGCAAATCTTTTAGAAAAATTATCTTTAGAAGAGGCACAGCTTTATTATCAACTGAATCAACAAGCCATTGATAAAGCTAGACAAATACTTCCACTAGACAGCGTTCGTTCAGTGGATTCACTGTTATACTGTCAAACAAAAGAAGGCTATGCACAATTATTAAAAGAATGGAATGTCTATAAGGTTTTAAACATTCAGTCTAACCTTACCTCTGACACAGAGCTCCCATTCCCTATTACAAAGGCTTTATGTATGACACAACAAGCACAAATAAATCCTGTTGAAGTAAGTAATTTCCTTACGAAAGAGGCACAGAAGATGGGCGCCAAACTTTATGCAAATACTCGTGTTCAGCAGTTAAACATACCACAAAATAACTTATATACCGAAAAAAATATGTCGGTTCAATATAATAAACTTATTTTATGTTCACATTATCCCATCGAAGCATTTAAAGGACTTAAACTTTTTAAATTATCCAATAGTCGCTCCTATATGGTTGCAAGCAAAACCTCTGAGACTATGCAAGGTCAATATTTATCAGTAGATTTTCCTTCTCGTTCGATACGTACTGCCACGATTAATCAGGAAAATTATTTAGTATTAGGAGGGGCGAATCACATTGCTGGCGAGACCGTTCATACTGAGCCATATTATGAGGCCATTTCTAATGAAATGAAGGAGCATTTTGAACAACAGCCACTCTATCGATGGTCAGCCCAGGATATAGAAACACCTGATATTGTCCCTTATGTTGGAAGAATTACAAACTCCTTACCTAACGTACTAATTGCCACTGGCTATCGAAAATGGGGAATTTCCAATTCCTTTGTCGCTGGTGATATCTTATCGTCTCTTTTAACAGGCTCAAAGATCGAAGAGGGTGCTATCGCTCTTTATTCACCATCACGTACTAAATTCGGTGCCCAATTCATGCAAATGCTGAAAGTAGGAGGCTTTGTTGCCAAGGAATATATAGCTGGGTATATGAGGAATGCCACTGCTCCAACCTGTACTCATTTAGGCTGCAAAACGAAATGGAATGAAGCTGATGAAACATGGGATTGTCCTTGCCATGGTTCCCGTTTTAACGCTAAGGGTGAGGTACTTGAAGGCCCTGCAGTACAACCATTAAAACTCGATTAAAAAAGAGGTTGTCTTAATAGACAACCTCTTTCCTATCTTTATTTTAGTGCTTCTGTTAATACTGGTACAATTTGTTTCTTACGAGAAACAACACCTGGTAATACAACACGATTGTTGACAAGTTCAGCACCGAATCCTTTTGCTGCCGCTTCTGCTACTTGCCCAATTGCAACAGCTGTAGAATCATTATTCAAAATGTCAGTCACAACGAAGAAGAATAGATCTAAGCCATTTTCTGCAACATTTTTATTAAGTAGTATTTCTAACTCCTCTTGACGATTAAGCACATCGTTAACATCAACTGCATTAACTTGAGCTACAACAGATTTGTACTCACCAAATTGAAACTCTTTTGCATCTAATGATAATAAATCTTCTAATGATTTATCAGATAAATCAGCACCTGCTTTTAGCATTGCCAAGCCATACTCTGCAATTTCCACACCAGCAATTTTTGCTAGCTCTTCACCAGCTTTTACATCTTGCTCTGTGCAAGTCGGTGATTTGAATAATAATGTATCTGAAACAATTGCAGATAACATTAAACCGGCAATATTGGCTGGTATCGCTACTTCGTTTTCATTAAATATTTTGTTTAAAATTGTAGCTGTACAACCTACTGGCTCGGCACGATAGTATAATGGATCGGCTGTTTGGAAGTTTGCAATACGGTGATGGTCGATAACCTCTGTAATTTGTACTTCCTCAATGCCGTCAGCTGATTGCTGGAATTCATTGTGGTCAACAAGGATTACCTTGTCCACTTCACCAGCAACAGAAGAAATTAAACGAGGCGCTTCAAAGCCAAATTTTTCCAATGCAAATTGGGTCTCATTATTAACATCTCCAAGACGGACCGCCTCAGCTTCTTCACCAATTTGCTGTTTTAAATAGGCATATACAATTGCAGACGTGATTGTGTCTGTATCTGGGTTTTTATGTCCAAAAACTAATACTTTACTCATTGAATTAATTCCTCCTAAAATAGCACTTACATTTATATTTTATTTTATCATACCTTATAGCCTGACAAGTGATAAAGTGAAACTTTGGAACAATTTCGCCTCAGCTTATTTGCCACTGACCCTCACTCTCGGTATAACAAACAGTGCTCATGGCGCCCTACTGTATTATTCAAATTTAATATGCAAATATAATGGCAGCGCTCTAAATCCATACTTTTCAAATAAAATATCTATATTATAACTAGCTTCAGTTGCTATGTATACTTTTAATAGGTCTAATTACTTCTATAAAATTCTCTATTTTTACCAACCTATTTTTAACATTCAATAGTAAAAATGCCTCTTTTTTATAAAATAATTAGTTTATATAGATATTTAGTTGGGTTTTCATATTTAAGTCATCATAATTTTATGCTATCATCAGGTAGTCTATATTTTTGGATATTCAGGAAATGGGGATTACGATGACGAAGAAGATAGAAAAAAAGTACATTCCTTTAGCTAACTATTTTGATGTAGCTTTACAACAAGAAATTACTTTATCCTTTAGTGAATTAGAAAACATTATGGGACAAGCATTACCGAACGCTGCCTACTTAAATAAAAGCTGGTGGAAAAAAACTAAGCCCCCTCTCTCACATTATTTATCATGGACAAATGCAGGCTATTATGTCACTGATGTTAAACTAGGTTCTAGTGTATCTTTCTCACGTACGCAAATGAAGTCTACTGAAAACAACACTTCTAATAGTGAGGAGAATTCATCTGCATACATAATACGAGGGATTGAAGCATCTGATGCTAGATCATTTATTCATTTACAAGAGGAGATTTTTCAAGAAACTGACTTCATGTATAATGTTCAAAACGAGCTAGATCTCACTGTCCAACAACTTCGTAAAAATTTAACCTATTGGAAGCAATTAAAAAACCGTACTATACTACTTTGTGTACTCAACGGAATTTTTGCAGGTTATGCGGTTATTCATGGATATAAACAATCAAAAGCTAGACATGTTGCCTCTATTCGTTTAGCTGTGAAAGCAGAGCATCAACAAAAAGGTATCGGCTCCGCACTGATGAAAGCTGTTGAAAGTTGGTCTAAACAACATGATATTTCCCGTTTAGAGTTATCTGTTATGGAGCATAACAATGTAGCTTTACACCTCTTTACAAAGCTAGGATTTCATCAGGAGGGCATTCGAAAAAATGCCATTAAATTAAATGATACTTTTATTAATGAATATAGCTTAAGTAAAATTCTATAATTCACTTTTCCTAGATGTCTAAATACTATTTGGACATCTTTTTATATAGAAAATTTCAAAAAAATACGCATAGATAGTGTGTTTCAACAAACTATCTATGCGTATTTACATTAAAAAACCTGCTTTTCTCTAACAGCATCTAAGAATAATACATTACTTTCTACTTGCTCATACAATTGCTGATATTTTTCATAGTGGTCTTTATCCTGGTTTATCATTTCCTCTATCAACGCATGCAAAAATGAAATCAAGACTGGGGCAATGTCTAGAGAAGAATGATTTTTAGTGCCGAGGGTAAATAATGCACTGGCATATTCTCGCATAGGCGAAAATGCAGAACCTGTAATGGCAATAATTTTTACTTTCTTTACCTTTGCAATTTCAACAATCGTTTTAATATCCGCAATCTGTTTATCAAAAGATAGTACAATTAAAGTCGTATGTTCGCCCATACTGTTTATTTGATTCACTAAATCATCTGAGTCTAAACGAAGCTGCTTAATATTAGCACGAAGTGTTTTCAATGTATTAGATAACCAATTTGCAACAGATGCATTGTAACGAGTACCTAGAATATAGATATTATCTGCTTCATGCATCCATTTTGAGCAGTTTTGGATCTGCTGATCGTTGATCAAATGAATTGTTTCTTGAATATTTTGGCTATCTCGTTGCATCACCTTACCAAAGCTAGTATTAGTCAGCTTCTTAGTATATGTAGGCTGTAGATTTGCACCTACATCTTGAGACATAATAAAGCCTCTAACTTCCTCTTGCAGTTCTACATACCCTGACAAATCCATAGCATAACAAAATCGAATCACAGTTGATTCACTTACATTAGCCAATCTGCCAACCTCTGCAGCTCCATTAGCAATCACTGTTGTGGGATTATCCATTACAAATTGCGCTACTTTACGCTGGCCCTTTGACAGCCTTACAAACCTTTTCTTTATATCCTCATGAATACTCATTCCTAACAACCTTTCTTTCAATGACCTTATCACGAACGGGAGATTGTTTCCTACTGACTCAAAATTCGATTAAAAATACAGTATCACGATTACAATTTGAATACAATGACTTTTCTGAAAAATCTTCATCGCATTAACCTGCTAATAAAACAATTTAATTTACTCTTTAACCATTTTATATTGATTTGTCATTTTAACAAATAAATCAGTAAAATCGAATAAAAATTAATAAATGCTCATTTTTATGTATTTTTTAAGCGAAATTAGACAAAAATGTCCTAGATCAATTCTCTGATCCAGGACATTCTGTTTCATATTATTCTAATTCAAGCTGCTTCGTTTCCTTACCAAGGAAGATGACCCCTACAACACCGATAATAATTGCCCCACAGAAAATGGCAAAGATAAAACCTATATCATAGCCTGCCGTTAATAAAAACCCAACGAGCAACGGCCCAAAAATACCACCAATTCGTCCAACCGCTGCTGCCATACCAGCACCTGTTCCACGAATAACCGATGGATATTGTTCGGGTGTATAAGCATATAATGCTCCCCAAGCCCCCAAGTTAAAGAAAGATAAAAACATCCCTGAAGTTAGCAATACGGCTAAAGTATCTGCATTTCCAAAAATATAAGCACTCGCTGCAGTACCAATTAGATAGGAAACAAGGACAAATTTACGCCCGAACTTTTCTATAAACCAAGCAGCTGTAAAGTAACCTGGTAATTGAGCTAAAGTCATGATCAAAACATATTTAAAGCTTGTGATCATGTCAAAGCCCTTCCCTACCATCACACTTGGCAACCATAAAAACATGCCATAATACGAAAATACAACCGTAAACCATAATAGCCACAGCATAAATGTAGAACGAGCATACTTTTTTGACCAAACCTCTTTCATATTTTGACCAATGCTCCGTTTTTTCGCTTCTTCCTTCACCGTAAATTGAGGTGAATCAGGCAAATGCCAACGAAGATAAATAGCATAAAACGCTGGAAGTGCTGTTAGTATAAGGGCTACTCGCCAGCCCCATGTGGGAATAATAAAATACGAAATAAGTGCCGCTATTAACCAACCTGCTGCCCAAAAGCTTTCAAGTAATACAACCACACGACCTCTTTCTTTGGCAGCCACACTTTCAGATACAAGTGTTGAAGCTACAGGCAATTCTCCTCCTAGCCCCATCCCTACTAAAAAGCGTAAAATTAAAAATGCAGTTAATGTTGTTGTAAAAGCGGACAAACCACTTGCAATAGAAAAAAGGACAAGTGTCCACATAAATATTTGCTTGCGACCTACTTTATCAGCAAAGACACCGAAAAAGAGAGCTCCTACAGCCATCCCGATAGAATTTATACTACCAATCCAACCCGATTGACTTGGTGATAGTCCCCACTCAGCGGCCAATGCTGCAATGACAAAGGATAGTATACCAACGTCCATTGCATCGAAGAGCCACCCAACCCCCGCTACACCCAATAACTTATTTCTGGAAATGGATTGCTGAGGTTTCTTTGTTACTGCTGTATTTATTGTCATTCTAACCACCTGTCTTTACACATGACTTTACATTATAAGATTACTATACAGTTGTTTCAAGAAAGTGACAAGTACTATTCAAATTACCGAATTGTTTCGACAATTAGTGAAATGGTATTGAAATAATAGTGCTATTTGCGTTAAAATGTCTTTTATACAAAAACAACTGTTCTTTCTATAAGAACAAAAGGAGATCGTTACGTTATGTGGAAAGGCCTTATTGAAGAATATAAACAATTTTTACCCGTAACTGAAAATACACCTGCTTTAACTTTAAACGAAGGCAATACGCCTCTTATACATTTAGTGAATTTATCTAAGAAACTAGGCATTGAGCTTTACGGAAAAATTGAGGGTGCAAATCCTACTGGCTCATTTAAAGACCGAGGAATGGTATTTGCTGTTGCAAAAGCTATCGAGGATGGAAGTCAATGCGTTATTTGCGCTTCTACAGGAAACACTTCCGCTGCTGCGGCTGCCTATGCAACTCGTGCAGGCATCCAATCAATCGTTGTTATTCCAAAAGGTAAAGTTGCTCTTGGAAAGCTAGCACAGGCAACAATGTACGGGGCAAAGATCATTGAAATTGACGGAAACTTTGATGATGCACTCAATATCGTTCGCCAAGTAAGTGAAACGACACCAGTTGCACTTGTTAACTCTGTAAACCCATACCGTATCGAAGGTCAAAAAACGGCTTCGTTTGAAATCGTAGATGCCTTAGGTTCAGCCCCTGATTATTTGTGTATTCCAGTTGGGAACGCAGGTAATATTACTGCATATTGGAAAGGGTTTAAAGAATATCACGCTGCAAAAAATTGTGGTCTACCAAAAATGTATGGCTTTGAAGCTGAAGGTGCTGCAGCAATCGTTAAAGGTGAGCCAATTGCTAATCCTGAGACAGTGGCAACTGCCATTCGTATTGGCAATCCTGCGAGCTGGACATTGGCAGAAGCTGCTCGAGATGAATCTGGCGGTATCATTGATTCTGTTACAGATGAAGAAATTGTAGCAGCCTACAAATTAATTGCAAGTACAGAAGGCATTTTTGTTGAGCCTGGCTCTGCAGCTTCTTTAGCAGGTGTTATGAAATCTGTTGCAAATGGAAAAATCCCTCAAGGCGCCAAAGTTGTAACAATCTTTACAGGGAATGGCCTAAAAGATCCTGATACAGCCATGAATGTATCCACTGTAGAGGTCGTATCCCTTAAAAACGATGAAGAAGAAATTCGTGCATATATTGAGGGTGTACTATGAGTAAAATGTGGCAAATCTCAGTTCCTGGAAGCACAGCCAACTTAGGTCCAGGCTTTGATTCAATAGGACTTGGCTTGTCTCTTTACTTACAGCTTTCTGTTACATTGCAAGAACAATGGGAAATTATTCATCTTGATGATAATGGTCCTAAAGAGTTTGAGCTTGAAGAACACTTGCTATACGTCATTGCTAAAAAAACTGCAGATCTATATGGTCAACAGCTACCTGCCTGTCGTGTGGAGATGGCTAGTGAACTTCCGTTAGCACGTGGACTTGGTAGCAGTGCAGCAGTTATTGTTGCAGGTATTGAGCTTGCTAACCAAGTCTGCGAGCTGGAATTAACAATTCAAGATAAACTCAATCTCTCTTCACAAATTGAAGGACATCCAGATAACGCAACTGCTTCAGTTTTAGGAGGATTAACGATTTCTTCGATGGATGACAATGGCGTAGTCGATACATTCCACATCAATGATATCGATGCCTCCTTTGTGGTATATGTACCAGATGTTGAATTAAAAACGAGCGAATCCCGTTCTGTTTTACCAGAGCAATTTAACCGTTCCTATGCTGTTCATGCCTCAGCAAATGCGAATATGTTAGCCGCTTCTTTAATGGTACGAGATTTTGAACGTGCTGGACGTTATATGGAGGCAGATTTATTCCATGAACCGTTTCGTGCAAAGCTAATTCCTGGTTATGATGAAATTCGTATGGCTGCAAAATCGAACGGTGCATATGGTACTGCTCTAAGTGGTGCTGGACCAACAATGATTTCTATTATTCCTTCTGCTATTGCCTCTGACTTCGTTGAATTAATGAAAAAGCAATTCCCAGAGCATCAAATTATTTTAACAAATGCTGATGAACATGGTGTACAAGTCAATGACTGTGTGAAACGTCTACTTTAATAGTAGGCGTTTTTTCTTGAAAGCAAGTTAGGATAAAACTAATATTATAGAAGTATAGAATTAGACTTTTATACGCGCTTTTCTAAGGAGGAATTATCTTGAAACCCATTATATTCTGTGATTTCGATGGCACAATAACAGAAACAGATAACATCTTTTCACTTATGACTGAATTTGTACCAGAAGAATCTGAGAAAATCGCTCAAGCGATGATGGAACAAACCATTTCATTTAAAGATGGGCTATCAGCAATGTTTCATCTACTTTCTACTCATCAAAAAGGTGAAGTCATTCAATATCTAATGGAGTCGGCAGTCATACGTGAGGGATTTGGTGATTTTGTCCGCTATGCTCAAAACAACGATATTCCATTTTATATTGTAAGTGGCGGAGTTGATTTTTTCATCGAGCCTTTAGTTGAAAAATTTGGTCCCTTTTCAGGCATTTACTGTAATAAAGCGGATTTTTCTGGTAAACAAATAGCGTTGATCTACCCAAATAGCTGCGATGAGGAATGCGCTAAATACAGCACACAAGGATGCGGTTGCTGTAAACCAAGCGTGATGCGGAAGGTTGCTAAGGAGGATCATTATAAAATTGTAATTGGTGATTCTCTATCGGATTTTGAGGCAGCTAAACTAGCAGATATTGTTTTAGCTAGAGATCATCTTATCCAACGCTGTGAAGAGCTTCATGTTCCATATAGACCTTTTACCACATTTCATGATTGTCTAAAAATAGTACAAGAGCTAGTGGAGTCCAAAAAAGCTATTGTTACACGCTAATAGAAAAAAGAAAAAGGAGCCACTTTTACAAAGATGTCTCCCTTTTCCTACTTATTTATGCTAATAATACTAAGCTAATGGCCATGACCGCCATCCCCCCTACTAGACCATACATCGATAAATGTGTTTCATCATATCTTTGTGCAGCCGGTAGCAATTCATCTAGTGAAATAAAGACCATTATCCCTGCAACCCCAGCGAAAAC
Source organism: Lysinibacillus sp. G01H (assembly GCF_028872195.1). Lineage (NCBI taxonomy): Bacteria > Bacillati > Bacillota > Bacilli > Caryophanales > Bacillaceae > Lysinibacillus > Lysinibacillus sp. G01H. The sequence goes on from NZ_CP118397.1 coordinate 4,250,814, forward strand.
GATTCCAAACATGACATCTGTTAAAAAGGGCATAAGGAGCAAAAAAGCTACTAATGCACCTACAGGCTCTGCCAATCCTGATAAAAAGGATAATTTAAAGGCTTTCCTTCGATTACCTGTTGCAAAGAAAATAGGAACAGATACAGCAATGCCTTCTGGAATATTATGAATAGCAACTGCAATGGCAATAGCAATCCCTACATTCGGATCATTAATAGCTGACATAAATGTAGCGATCCCCTCAGGAAAATTATGAATTCCAATCGCCAGAGCTGTAAAAACGCCCATCTTCATCAAATGTTCTTCATTAACTTGAGGTTTGATGGCATTAACATCCTCTACTAGCTTTACTTCATGAGGATTAGTTGCCTTCGGAATGAATTTATCAATTAAGGCTATAAACAACATCCCACCGAAAAATCCAAGGATTGTCATCCAATAGCCATTGGTTGTACCTAATGCATTGGTTAAAGCATCTTTAGCTTTCACAAATATTTCTACAAGGGATACATAAATCATTACCCCTGCTGAAAAACCCAATGCTAATGATAAAAATTTTGTATTTGTTCTTGAAGTAAAAAATGCTATTAAACTACCTACACCTGTTGCAAGTCCAGCAAACAGGGTTAATCCTAATGCCAGTAAAACATTTCCGTCCATGCCCTTCTTCCTTTGCTCTTTTTCTTATTGTACTCATCTTAACGTAGAAGTTTCCTATACGCAATTCTTTTTTATAAGGCAAATATCATTCTTTACAATGTCTCGGTAAAATGTAAAAAGCAGTATCTATCATAAGAAATAGATACTGCCTGTCTTTTTATTTATGATTAGATTGAAATAAACGTTTACGCCGTTCGTACCAAATGACACAGATGATAAACCAAGTATAGCCGATGCTCCAACCAGCAAGTACATCTGTAGCAAAATGTCGAGCTCCTGCAATACGTGATAAACCAATAAGCACCATTAAAATTGTTGCCCCAAGCCACAGAAGGATTTTACGTCCTTTACTACTATTCTCCGCTAAAATATAAGCAAGTGTAAATAAATAAAGTATACCTGTCATCGAATGTCCAGATGGAAAACTAAAGGATGTCAGTTGATCCTCAATTTCAGGTCGTGGACGCTGCTCCCATTTTTTCAGTAATTGGTTCAGAACATTGCCTGCTGCAAAAGTTAAGACAACAAATAGCATACCTCGATAATTTTTTACCTTCCAAGCTAAATACACCATTAAAACTACTGCAACAGCAACAACAAATTTAGGCTCACCTATATAATGAAAGATCTCAATAAAACGATTACCCAAAAAAAGTTCTGCCATCTTTGCATCAAATGTATTCATCAGCTGACTTTGATAAGTGGCCCTTAATACTATAAAAACAAATAACGTTATAACTGCTAATGGATATGCCCATTTTTTCATTTTTTCACCTCAAAAAACATTCATGCTATGTCCTTCACATCATAACACAAATAAATCTTTTCTGAATGAAATATAGGCCTACATTTTAAGAAAGATTTACACCATTGACCTCTTGATAAATAGAGATAGATTCTTCATCTGGTTTGTTAAAGTAATTGGAAACAGCCAATGCAACAATGAATAAAATGGCTACTATAGGTAGTATTCTTCTAAACATCCTAAACACTCCCTTATTCTTTTACTAGTCCAAATTTGTCTACTTAATTAGCACTGGATCAAAAAGCCAATCTTTTGGACCAAAGTTTGCATCCTTTTCTCCTCTAACCTCACGTGAAATACCATATTTTATAATAGTTTCTCTAAATCTTTTACTAAACAATGTCTTTCTATATAGATATCTTCCGTCATGACTACACTCAGCTGAGTAGAAAACATCACCTTTTAAGTTTTCCAAATCTTCATGATGATAAATATCAGGACCATTAATGACACCATTTAAACCACAACTGCACGGAGGTTGCTCAGTTGCAAAGTATAATTTGACTCTGTCCTTACTACACTCAGGGAGCATTTGTATAGGAATAATTTGATAAGCTGGCTGTTTGCCTTCTTCAGGGCCTTGATGGATCACCTCTAAAAGCTCATAGCCTTCTAGTTTTTCTCTTTTCATTAATGATACTAGTTCCTCAGAAGCTACCCAATAACCATTTACATGCACTAAATGACGATCTTTCATCTGCGTAGTATCGATGACGATTGGTGATAGCTGTTCTTTATCCATGAGCCCACAACACTTACAATGTGTACTCAAAGAAAATAGTGTCCCTTTATCTTCTAAGAACATTTCTGGTGAATTACCTGTTGAATTTAAAGTAAATAATGGTGCTCTTTCATACTCTATATCTGAAAATTCAAAATAAAACCGTTCTCCGATTGAAACGATTCCAAATTCACGCTCTAACGACTCATATAAAGCTGTTACCTGCTCGTATGTTACATCTTCATTTAATGTAAAAATAGGATTAAATTTTGTTTTTAAGTTTCTTTTTCTCAATTCAGGCGCACCAATAGCAATACCATGACGATTATAAACGTTAATAACTTGATCTTGACTAGTTTCATCTATGGAAAACAAATTTTCAAGTTCTACTTTCACAATACACGCCTACCTTTATAAAGTTTTATGGTGAAGTATATTGACTAGCTAGTAACATTCTACAATCTACTAACGCTACTTTATTCATAGATAGTCAGGCTGCTTATTTAATAAAATGATTTATATATTACTCACTAAAGCAAATCTACTTAACCACTGTTAATTTAAGCGTACCAGTAGTTATACCGTTATTTCAACTTCGGGTTTACGCCAATTTTCTGGCGTGATTCAGACAAATTTTTGGCGTGATTTGGCGGTTATAAAAAAACACCGCCACTTTTTTGGCGGTGTCTATCATATTTTATAGGCATTTTAGTATAGGTATATGGTTTTATTTTACTAAGGTAATATATAGGATATTTAATTCCCATAATGCTACCTATTAATTGAAAAATATACCAACAGTATAACATAGAAGTAGTTTAGAGTAAATTCATTCTCTCAGCAAGATTTACAGCTTCTGTTCGTGAATCTACATTTAACAAAGAAAAGAGTTGAGTTAAATATCTCTCCGTTGTACGTTGAGGAATATTTAATTCAATAGCGATAGCTTTATTTGTGTGCCCCTCTGCAATGAGTCTTAAAATTTTCTTTTCCTTTTCATTTAAGTGAATATCTTTAGCACCTTGCAGTTTAAATTTATCATCCAGAAAATCTAAGAAATTTTTAGGTAAAACAATTTCACCGTTTGCAATTGCCCTTACTGTTCTTAATATTTGCTCTTTCGAAGCTGTTTTAGCTAAAATGCCTTCTATTTTTCTTTCTAAAATGAGTGGATAATAATCCGTAATATCATCACCTGTGTAAAGAATAACTGAAGCATTTGACTGAATAGCCTTGATATTACGGGCTAGGTTAATTCCATTTTCTAATGGCATATTGATATCTATTAGATAGATATCGTACGGTTTATTCTTTATCCTTTGAATAACACAAGTTGCATCACTTTCCGTATCGATGATAATATCTTCATTCTCTTGAAATAAATTTTTAGTTCCCTCTAACACTATAGGGTGATCATCCACTATGAGCATCGTAATCAAGTGTTTCACTCCCTTCTTTCACCATGATTCTAATAAACATCCCTTCATTGATATTCGAGTCAATAGTAAATTGTCCGTTAAACGCTTTTACGCGCTCCTGCATGCCTTGAATGCCCATAGATTCTGCTACTATAATGTCCTCTACATTACAGCCTACACCATCATCTTTATAAATGATTTCGAAACCATCGTTCATTTCTTTTAAATGAATTTCAACTGATGCTGCATAGGAATGCTTTAATGCATTATTAAGTAGCTCTTGGAATAAACGATAAATCATTAAATTCATACGCTCATCCTCTAAATAAAGACGATCAATGGTGTAAATAAGAACGAAGTTAGCTCTTTCTTGAACTTTTCGAATCAATTTTTCTAATGCAGCATTTAAACCTAATGTATCTAGTAACGGCGGTTTTAGGTTTTCACAATAAGTACGTAATTCATGTAAGGATGCAACCATTTGTTTATGAATTTTTGCAAGCTTATCTTGAATATCCGTTGTATTTTTTGCATTTACTAGGACATCCACCTCGCGGGCTATATGAAGTTGCTCCTGTAAATTAGTGTCATGTAACTCTTGAGCTAACTGGTATTTTTCTTCTTCAAATCTTAGCCATAATAGTTTATTCAGCCACGGTAACTGACCGTCATCAGCTTGCTTCATATGCTTCAGTTCCTCTAGCAGCTCTTCCACCATCTTGGTATTCTCAATAAAATTGTTTACATATAATAAGAGCAGTTCAAGCCATAAAAGCTCCTCATCTTTTAAATGGATCGTATTATTATGCCCTAGCACTAACGCTCTTTTAAAATGTGCATCCTGATGGAGGAATGCTATATAAACTTTGTCAATTTTGCGTATTTCACCTAATCGGATTTCTTCCATTATGTCAGGATCTATCGTAATACTTTCACCAGCTATTGGTATAAATTCATTTTTGTCATAGTTATATGTTAAGACAAAAACATCCTCTAACTCCAGATGCATGGAAACCTCATAAGCAAACTTTTCTAAAAGTTCGTCAATTTTAATTGTTTTCCCAATTTTATCTACGGCTGTATATAGCTGATGAATATAGTCACCCTTTGTGGAAAATAATATTTTTCGCTTACGATAATCGACCTTCTCCTTTACGTAGAAAAGTATGACTAATGAAGAAAATGTAAAGAAAGATACCCCTGACATGACAGTCATGGTTAAATAACGCCCTGCAATAAAATATAGTCCCACTGTAAACCATACAGTAAAGATTAAAGAGAATATAACATAATAACGTAATCTTGTAATATGATACTCAATATCAAATAATCTCTCTGCTAATTGCGTAAAAATAAAGCTAAAGGGTATAAGCAATAAAAATAAGGAGCTTATCTCAGATGAAAGTATATACGTATGAAAAAAAATTTTAGGGAGTGCATATAAAAAAAGAAATGGTAGAAACGGTATTAATATACTATTTAATAAAATTTTCAACTGAGGTGAGCTGTACTTAAAATAGCTTATTAATAAAATACTAAGGATGATCACTAGGAGAATAAAGAAAATAGCCAATATAACATTGGAAAGAATATCATTTGAAGCAGGATAAATAGTACCCATACATCCTAATACAAAAGCTATGAAAGGAAGTATATAAAAGAGCTTGATATTATTTGTAAACACCCAATTTGTCTTCACAAATGAATAATAATTTCTCAAAAAATGTAATAGTATAACTAAACATAACAGCATACTACTTCGATTTACGATAATGCCAATCGTATCCATCCTACCAGAGACACCACTACTTACATAAGCCAAAGAAACCGTTAACATAAACAGAATTAGTAAGTCCGCTAATTTTGTATTCCTTTGTTTGAAATGTAAATAAAATGCAACAAATAATGTTAATAAATAATAACAAGCTGGAATGATTAATACATAAATGAATTGTTGAGGGATATCCAAATGCTTAATATGTATATTGATTAGATCTCCATCGGGCTTCAGTATTGTTATTTCATTAGCAGATAAAATTTTAGATTTATATCTTAGTTGATTTAATTCATTGATGGGTTCATGATCTACAGTTAAAATTGCATCACCAACAGAAATATTTTGACCCTCTGCCCAGTCTTTATAATAAAGTTGAGAAATGACCCATTTGTCATTCTCTTCTTCTACCCCAATCTGAATATAAGGCTCGCTATAATTCACATAATTTAAATAAAAACCAATAATTAAATAGAGAATTATAGCGGGCCAAAACAACTTACTTCGCAACTTTCTTAGTTCCAAATATCACTTTCTGTATTCATTTCACCGTTAAACGCTTCTAAAATTGCTGTTTGCTCTACAGATGAAACTCCAACTAATGAGGCTTTTTGTTCTTTTAATAGTGCAACTAGGCTTGGATTTTGCTCTAAATATTGGATTACATTAATCATTTTTATCTCTCCTCATTTCAATAGTTTTTGTAGGTATTCTCTACCTACCTGATTTATAGCTACATTTTCAAGGAAATTCAATGCTTTAAATTTATAGACGTTTTTTATGGTAATGGCATAACGTATCGCCCCACCATTTGTCAACGCGTCTTCTGTTGCATTATTATCCAAATCTGTAACTATATCATCATTATAATAGCTAGAAACAGATTTTGAAACATCATTTTTCTGTGATAAAAGATAAATAATAGGCAGAGAATACCTTTTATTTAGTAGATCATTTTTCGGCCCCCACACCTTTAAGCTTTGAATATCATTTTTAATTTGTTGGATGATCCCTATGTATTTCCCATATTCCTCTACTTCTTGAGATATTACTCCTTTTGCAAGTACTTCGCCAACCAAGCAACCCATTGCTGTTAATGATCCGGATTTCAAGGTAATCATTTTTACATAGGAATCTTCATCGCGACAACTATTTAGTAAGTCTAATTGCTGTCCATTTATACTTTTTAATGCGTATTCATTAACTATCTTTATAGCTGCTCTTTTATGTTCAAAAGAGGTTTCTTCTATTGTTTTAGACGCCATGATCAGCATAGCTAAAGCAACGTTTAATGATAATTCAGGTGTTTTGTTCCAACTATAGTCTGAATCTTTATCCTGCAGATCATCAATAATATCAAAAGACAATATTAGAAGTTCAATTGCAGCAGCTACCTTGTAGATATCTTGATTTATACTACTTGAAAATGCTTCATAATGCCAAAAACACATTTTACCAAAGGAAAAACCTACTGTTGTTTTTTCTTCTTTAAAGCTTTTTAGCATTAATTTTAGCTCAGTTCCAAGTAGCAGCTCATTTTCTATAAGGATGTCTAATGATTCATTGATGTGTACATCTAAATCCTTCAATAGTCCTCTCCCCTATCTAGTGTATTACTAGATATTATATAGATTAGTGGGAAATAATACTAGTGACACAATTATATAATACATTAAATACCATTAATTCCTTTATAAAGAGAAAGACCGCCAAAAAATGGCGTTATTCATGCATACCACGCCAGATTTTTGCTAATTATTACTAAAAAAATGGCGGTAGAGAACCAAGTACCGCCATTAAAGTGGCGTAAACTTACCATTGAAATGGCGCTCTAACAGATGTTACGCTTAGATTAGCAATAAAATATATTTATAAAGTCAGGATAGATTGATGAACATGAAATCTTTTTGTACTGGGAGTGACTTAAAATGAATGAAACTGTTTTCATACTTACGGCTACTTTTTCATGTAATATCTCTGTCTCAGCTGAAGAAATTACAATTAAACAGCCTAGTAATGATCAACGACGAATTGAACAAATCATAATTCAATCTGAAGTAAAAGCCTATCAAGATACACTGGCTGCATATAAAAATATTTCACCCTATTCAAAGTATATTAGTGATATTCCTGGATTTGAGGATACATTTCAACAAAAACGAGATTATTATATTGAGCAATATGGCATTATTAGAATATCAAACGAAAGTATTTCTACTATGTCATTAGTCAATCCTTTCACTTTTGGTTTAAATATAGATTCCCCTATAGTATATGTAACGCCACATGACACAATTATTAATGCAAGAGGGCTAGCAATGGCGGCCAATGCATCTAATAATAACAATCATTCAGATAGTTTGGATGAACTTTGTAATACAAGTATCTCAGGCTTATCCATTAATGAGAACACAATATCCTTTAATATGGATTCGACATTTAGTAAATGGCGAAAACCAACTATTAAACATTAACTCATCTATCAGCTAAGCAGGTCACAATGATTGTGACCTGCTTTTTGTGTAATAAAAAGGTGTCTCAATCCCTTGAGACACCTTTAGATGATTAACCTTTTACATAATAAACTTCTTGTCCGCTTTCAATGATATGATCAGGCTTTGGCTTACCTGCGCTTGCCTTATGACCAGCAATATGCTCAGGGCTCTTCTCCCAATTCTTCCATGCTTCTTCTGATTCCCAACGAACCATCACTAGCACTTCCTCATCACCACGGCGAACTTTCTTAACAAGTACCTGTTTATCAATGAAACCAGGTTGTTGTTCAAGTAATGATGGTCCGTTTGGATTAGCACCAAAACGTTCCACCACTTTATCCGAATGCCCTTCCGTCACAACGATACGTTTAATTTGTACAAACATATTAGTTAAACGCCTTTAATACATCTTCAGCTTTTTGTGTTTCTGACTGTAAACCGCCACCTGAAAGGTACCAAATTTCTGGATCTAGGTAGAATACTTTACCGTTTTTCACAGCGTTTGTTGCACTTACGATTTCGTTTTCAATTGCAGCTTTTGTACCTGATTCACCGTTTTCATTTACAACAGCGTCACGGTCAATGACGAATAAGATATCTGGGTTTTTCTCACGTACGAATTCAAAGCTTGCATTATCACCATGTGATTCGATTTTGAAACCACTAGCTTCAGCTACAGCTTTTACACCATATACATCATGAATCACACCGAAACGTGAACCAGGACCGAATACTGATAATGAACCTTCACTACCTAAAACGATTAACGCTTTTTCTTCTGTTGCAGTAGCTTTAGCTTTTACTTCTTCTACTTTTGCTTCATATGCAGCAATTGCATCTGCAGCTTCTTTTTCTTTACCAAAGATTTTGCCAGCTAATTCTGTATTAGTTTTGAATGACTCTAAGAAGTTAGTATTATCTACACCAATGTATACTGTAGGAGCAATTTTAGATAATTCAGCATAAGCTGCTGAAGCACGACCAGAGATGAAAATAATATCTGGGTTAATTTCAGATAATTTTTCATAATCAGGCTCGAACAATGTACCTGCGTTTACATAAGTGCTATCTTTAAACTTGCTTAAATATGCTGGTAAGGAGTCTTGTACCACTGCTGTAGGATTAACGCCTAAAGCATCTAATGTATCTAGGAAACCATTATCAAAAACGACAACTTTTTCTGGCATTTTATCAAGTGTTACCTCTTCAAATGTTGTACTACCGTCACGACCTTCAACTGTGCTACCTGGAATTGTTAGTGGATATACCGATGATTCTCCATTTTTTTCTTCAGCTGGTTTGTCAGTTGAAGTACCTTTATCATCTTCTTTTGCTTCATCTTTCGAACCGCAAGCAGCTAATACTAATAACATCATTGCCATTAGTACTGTAAGTAATTTCCATTTTTTCATTGTGAAATTTCTCCTTTAATTAATATATTTGATAGTTAGACGGTTTATCCATCTGAAACTATTTTTACGAATTAAAATAAACACAAATTCGACAGCCATCCTGCTCTTGAACAGGAATATCCATATCATAAATTTCCTTCAATGCATGTGAGTTAATAATGTCATTTGTAGGACCATTTTTAACAACACGGCCATCTTTTAATGCAACAATATGGTCAGAGTAAACAGAAGCAAAATTAATATCGTGTAAAACGATAACCACTGTTTTGCCTAACTCATCAACCAACTTACGTAAAATCTTCATAATCTGGACAGAATGCTTCATATCTAAATTATTTAATGGTTCGTCCAGTAAGATATATTCAGTATCTTGGGCAATAACCATTGCGATAAATGCTCGCTGACGCTGACCACCTGAAAGCTCATCTAAATAATTATGTTGCATATCTTCTAAATTCATATAGCGAATAGCTTCGTCCACTTTTTCTTCGTCATCAGGTTTTAAGTGTCCTTTTGAGTAAGGGAAACGGCCAAAAGATACAAGCTCACGAATCGTAAGACGAACATTCATAAAGTTTGATTGCTTTAAAATCGATACACGTTTAGCAAAATCATCCGATTTCCAGCTACGTACATCTGCCTTATCGAGTAGTACTTCGCCAGTATCTGCATTCAGTAAACGACTCACCATAGAAAGTAGCGTGGACTTCCCTGCACCATTCGGTCCAATAAACGATGTGATTTTTCCTGAAACAATATCAACACTTACATCTTGAACGACAGGTTTTTTACCAAAAAACTTTGTAATTTCTTTGACTTGTATCATCCTGCTGACCTACTTTCTCTTAATAATAAGTAGATGAAGTATACCCCACCCACAAAGTTAATAATGACACTAAGTGTAGTAGTGAAACTAAATAAACGCTCAACCATCCACTGTCCACCGACTAAAGCTACAACACTCATTACACAGGAGCCAGTAATTAAGATGGAATGCTTGTATGTTCTAAAATACTGATATGATAAATTTGCAACGATTAAACCAAAGAACGTGATCGGACCAACAAGCGCTGTCGAAACAGCAATCAAAATTGAAGCTAAAATTAACATGCGTTGTACAAGCTTATCGTAAGGTACACCTAAATTTATAGCTGTGTCTCGTCCTAGAGACATGACGTCTAATTGATTCATATGACGAGCACCGTAGATAAACGTTATTAAAATGATAACGCCTGCTAGCCAAACTAAATCTGAATTAACATTATTGAAACTTGCAAACATTTTACTTTGTAAGCCTAAAAACTCATTCGGATCTATTAATACTTGGAAGAACGTAGTGATACTTCCTAAAAACGTACCAACAATCATTCCAACAAGCAGTAAAAAATAAATCGGTCGCTTTCCTTCTTTAAATAATACTCGGTAGAAAATTAAAGCGAATAAAATCATCGCCCCTATTGCAAGCGTAAAATTATAGTAGATATTAATAACTAATATGGATGTAGAGCCAAAGAAGAAGTAAATGCATGTTTGAATTAACATATACAAAGCATCTAAACCCATGACACTTGGTGTTAAAATACGATTATGTGTAATTGTTTGGAAAACTACTGTTGAATAGGCAATTGCTATACCCGTTAATGCCATTGCCACAACCTTTATGACACGGCGTGGAAAAGCATAGTGATAATTACCATTGAGTTCCCAAAATAAATATAGGACAACTGCTATAACAGCGAGACCTAGTAAAATGAACATTTTTGTACGATTACGCATATGCTCTCCCCCTAAACAACATGAATAGGAAGATGGCACTTCCAATTACACCAACAGTCATACTTATTGGTATTTCATAAGGGAATATCAGTACTCGTCCTAAAATATCACAGAATAATAAGAATGACATACCAAGTAATGCTGTGTGCGGCAAGGTTTTTGCCAAATTATCACCTTTAAACAGGGAAATAATGTTCGGAATAATCAAACCAAGGAATGGAATGATACCGACTGTTAACACCACTGTCGTGGAGATAAGAGCTACCAACACCAAGCCTAAATTGACTACAAATTTATAGGATAGACCAAGATTTTTTGCAAAATCCTCTCCCATCCCAGCTACTGTAAAACGATTTGCGTAAATGTAAGCTAAAATGAGTATTGGTACACTTACGTATAACAGTTCGTAACGGCCTTTCATGATTAATGAGAAATCTCCTTGTAACCATGCAGAAATGTTTTGGATAATATTCGCCTTATAGGCAAAGAATGTTGTAACAGAGGACAAAATATTCCCAAACATTAAGCCAATAAGCGGTATAAAAATCGCATCTTTAAACTTAATTCGGTTTAATATTTGCATAAATAGTAATGTGCCGGCTAAAGCAAATATGAAAGCGAAGGAAATTTTTTGGAAATACGTAACGTTCGTAAAGAACATCATGGAAATCAATACACCTAACCGTGTGGCATCTAATGTACCAGCTGTTGTTGGTGAAACGAATTTATTCCTACTTAAGCTTTGCATAATTAAACCAGCAATACTCATACCTGCACCTGCCAGCAAGATTGCAACAAGTCTAGGTACACGACTAATTAAAAATAGTCTAGCTTCTTCTGATTGGAAGTCTAATAGGTCGCTAGGCTTAATATCTACTACTCCGATAAAGAGCGACACTATAGACAGCACAACAGTTGCTGTTAAAAGATATCTTATTTTCATAGTAATCCCCGGTAGATTTCATTTTTGTGTGTAACTCACTTATTAGTGAAAATGATTATCATTACTCACGATTTCCATTATAAGCATGATTTTATTCTCAGTCAACCAGCAAATGAGAATTATTCTCGTTTTATTAATGATTAACGAAAAAATATGCCAAATTAACGAAATATCAGCATTACCATAAATCAATCAACAGAAATAATTCACTATTTCTACAATATTTTTATCCAAATAAAAAGGTAATTGAGAATGAAATCTATTCCTCAATTACCATTTTTATATTAGATAATATTTTTTGTGCCTCTTAACCATGCAGAAATAATGAATATGATTAATACTAACCCTACATAGCCCATGACCGCGTATAATTTAGCTACTAGCGTTGTGAATCCTACAAGGCTTGCTAGAAAACCGAGACCACCTATAAATATGACTGCAACCCTAAAGCTTGCTCCGCTTGGCTCGAAAAACCTTACCATAAAGGAATATAGCATCCCTACTGCCGTATTATAAATCATTCCCAAAAGAGAAATAGTCATTAATACTCCAACAATCGGATGAATTTCATTCGCTAACGCTAGCATTGGAATGTCTAGTCCAACAATGATATTCATCTTTGCTAAAAGGGAGAAATTCACAAGCAAGATTAAAGCACCTAACAAAATCCCACCAATTATACCACCCATTCCAGCTACCTTATGATTGCGTATGGATCCACACATAACAGTCAATAAAGAGAAGCTAACCCCTACATTGAACGACATGTACAATAAAGCCGTTACCCACCAACTTTTCTTACTTATTTGAGCCTGTTGAGCAATAACTGCTTGCTCTGCAAAGGTAAAATCCATCGTGGCAATAGCATAGATAGCGATGATGGACACAACTGTTAGTAGATACGGTGTGGCAAGTGCTATGATATTGATGATACTCTTCACATCCATCATGACTGTGGCTACTGTAAGTAAGATCATACAAATACTCCCTAACCAACTAGGCAGTCCAAACATTTGCTGAAATGTTGCACCAGCCCCAGCAAACATGATGACAGCTACACCAAATAAAAAGAGTGATAGAACTAAATCCAAGACAAAGCCCATAGTATTCCCTGAAATTTGATAAATCAAATCCTTATGGGACGATGTACGAAGCCTAGAGCTCACTTGAGCAACACACATTCCAACAATTGAGAAACCAACCATAGCTAACAATGCTCCATATATTCCTTTAAAGCCATAGCTTGTAAAATAAAGGACAATTTCCTGCCCTGATGCAAATCCTGCTCCAACGATAATCCCCACATAGGCACCACCGATTTGCAAGCTTTTTTTCAAACAGTTCTCTCCTCGTTTTCCATATACTAAATGATCGACTAAGTACTGCGTTATTGATAGATTTCTTTGCTAATTGTTAATTTATCAATCACAGCCATATTAGGCTTAAAACCAATACCTACCGACTGGGGTACCTCAATATAGCCATCTTTGACTTTTACTTCAGGATCAATAATATCCTCGTACCAATAATGACTAGAACCTGCTGTATCGCCAGGTAAAATAAATTGACTAAGAGATGTTAAGGCAACATTATGTGCTCGTCCAATCCCTGCCTCTAACATACCACCACACCAAACTGGAATATGGTTTGCTTTACATAAGTCATGGATTCGTTTCGCTTCCGTTAAACCACCTACTCGTCCAATCTTGATGTTGATGACACCACAGCTTCCAAGTTCAATTGCTCGTCTGGCATCCTCATATGATGAGATGCTTTCATCTAAGCAAATAGGCGTTTTTAACTTTTTCTGTAATGCTGCATGATCGACAATATCATCAGTAGCTAATGGTTGTTCAATCATTAATAAATTAAAGTTATCAAGCTGCTGTAGTATTCCTATATCCTCTAATGTATAAGCAGAGTTTGCATCTACCATCAAGGGTAAATTTGGCAGTTCCGCACGAATTGCCTGTACTACCTCTACATCCTCTCCAGGCTTTATCTTAATCTTCACCCTTTTGTAGCCTTTTTCAATATGACCTTTTATTAATGCTATTAACTGAGCGATAGAGGGTTGAATACCCACACTGACTCCTACTTCAATACGTTGTTTTTGACCACCTAACGCCTGTGCAAGTGATTGCTTTGTTTGCTGAGCATAGATATCCCATACAGCACCCTCAATTGAAGCTTTCGCCATGCAGTTTCGCCGAATAGGTGCAAATAATGAGGTTACCTCATCTGGATGCCCAATCTCTTTATGTAACAAGATGGGTATCAAAAAATCTTGTAGCATATGCCATGTTGTCTTTAATGTTTCTTCTGTATACCATGGTGCTACAAAAGCAACAGTTTCTCCCCACCCCGTGGTCCCTGATTCATCTTTTGCTTCTATTAGTAACATTTCCTTTTCATCAATTGTGCCAAAACTTGTAGTAAATGGTGCTTTCATAGGCATTTTTAAATGCCTTAATGTAATCTTTTCTAATCTCACATTGTTCACTCCCTATCATTATTATAAAGCTAATAAGGAGCGTCTGACTAACAGATAGCTATGAACATATTGTGGATGTTTCTTCATGCGTACGATGGCATAATCTTGGTTAAATAATGTTGTTAAGATAGTACGAATTTTATAACGCCAGTCCTCTGCAAGTTTTGGACTTTCCACTTTCATTTTCTGTAGAGATTGAGGGATCGGTAAAAGATAGGCATCTTTATAAAAGGATTGTTTTAACTGAAATGTATTTTCTATATCTAGAACAGGTAATCCGTCAACTGTTAATGTCCAAGGTACAATTTCCTGTGCTACTTCTTCTAATTCATCAAGGCTATCTGCCATTTGATCACGCTCGATCCACCATTCAACGACCAATCTATCTGAAGGTAGTCCTTCATTAAAGTCATCTCGAAGCGGACCATAATAATCATTTTCATATTGATAACTAGTAGCGTTCAATTTTAGAAATGCTAGATTCGCTAAACGCGCCTCTAATGGTTCAATTAACCAGCGGACAAGTTGAAAACCATGCTCTTTTGCATATTCTTGTTGGGCATGCTTCAATAATTCACCCACACCTTGTTCACGATATGCTTTTTCTACACCAATCATGTGCGAATGTAAGTACATTTCTCTACTCTGATAACCAACGAAGCAATAGTTAAAGCCAATTAGCTTTTCATCTAAATATGCTCCTAATACGATTCCCCCATTTTGTACAGCAGCTAGTAATTGATGGGAGGGGATTGCTTGGCTGCCCCATATTTCACCATTTAATTTTTGGATCTCTGCAATTTCTTCTGGTGTCGTTACTTTGTGAATTCGCACTTGCTCTAACATTACGCTGACGCCTCCTTTTTATGCCCTGACTCCAAAGCTAATAAAACTGCTCTTGTAAGTATCTCCACTCCCGTGACAAGTCTTGCTTGTTTAAATTTCATTTTCGGATGATGCAATCCTGGTGTTAATCCACAACCCAAGCCCAGCATGGTTGTTTTTAAATGCGGCCGTTGTACAGCATAATGGTGAAAATCCTCTCCTCCAGGTGTATGAACAGGCTTTCTTAAATTTGATAAACCAGCGGCCTGTATAATTGCCTGCTCCATCAAATATTGAGCACTTGTATCAACTTCAGCAGCTACGATATTGGCCACCGTACGTAATTCAATTTGTACCTTATGCAACAATTTAGATGAATCGATCACACGCTTTACGCCTTGTGCTAAATCGTCCATCACCTTGTTTTGCTGTGCACGAATATCAATTGTAAATGAGGCATTACCTGGGATAATATTGCCCGAATCTCCCCCAGCATGGAATTTCGTCATCTTAACAGATACAGGAACCATAGGATCTGTATGAATGGTTCGCAAATCTTCGATGATTGTTGCACCTACTTCAATGGCATTAATACCAAGGTGCGGCCTTGCAGCATGAGCATCCTCTCCGATAATTTCGCCTTCAAGTAAACGAGAGGCACCATGATATAAGGCTGCACAATAAGTGCCGTCCTCTAGCTCATGAACAGGTCTTACATGGACACCAAATAAATAATCTAGGTCATCAATAACACCTTCTTCTAATACAGATAACGCTCCAGTTCCTTTTTCTTCAGCAGGTTGGAAAATAACGCGGATTGTACCATTAATAGTTTGCTGTAGTTCTTTTAAAAGTAAAAGTGTACCAATGGCCATCGTCATATGACCGTCGTGTCCACATGAATGATTCGCTCGGAAATGACCATCTACTTCTTGCCATAAGGCATCTATATCTGTTCTTAGTCCTACTTTGGGGTTACCGGTGCCTACATCAACATATAATCCTGTCGAATTTTTAAATCGTATAGGGGAAAAGCCTTCCTGCTTTAATAGCTCCACGATATAATTGGTGGTTTCTACTTCATGCCAGCTGATTTCTGGATTTGCATGTAAATACGTAAAAATCTCCATTAATCTTGGCCTCAAATAATCTAACTCTTCCTTCATAGATTCCAACCCCTTAAATTTTCTTATTATTAAAATTATTATAACGAAAATGATAATTTTCTACATAGAAACTTATACCCACATTCAACAAAATAACTACTTACGATAATATATTTCGCTCTCAGCTTCATAGATAGACTTTTATTTAGATAGCAAAAAAAGATGCAAGTACAGTTTTTTTAATAACTGTACTTGCATCTTTCATTTAATTAATACCCTTCATAGCCTTGGAAATAATTGGTGAAAGCACCAATATAATAATACCGACTACAATAGATAAGGTACCTAAGAAACCAAAGTATGTGAATTCGCTTACAACTTCATAGACCTTAACTAATTGCGCATTAATTGCTTGTGCTGCTGCACTTGTTAAAAACCATAAAGACATCGTTTGCGCTGCGAATGCCTGTGGTGCCAATTTTGTTGTAGCTGATAGACCAACTGGTGATAATAATAACTCACCAACAACCACTAAGAAGAATGACAATACTAACCATAAAGGACTCACTAATGTATCTCCACCAGACAGATGTGCTGGAACCATCATCACTAAGAATGACAGACCCGCAAAGAACAATGCATATGAGAACTTACGTGGTGTTGTCGGCTGCTTGTCTCCCCATTTAAGCCATAGCATCGCAAATAATGGTGCCATCGTAATAACAAATAATGGGTTCAATGACTGGAACCAAGAAGATTGAAGCTGAATACCGCCAAAACTTAGCTGTGTACGCTCATCTGCATAAGTCGCTAAAATGGTTGCTCCTTGTTCTTGAATAGCCCAGAACATTACAGCTGATAAAAATAAAGGAATATAAGCAAGTAGACGAGACTTTTCATCCTTCGTTGTTTTTTTACTGCGATACATATAAATAAAGAATGCAGTTGGAATTAATACACCTAGAGCTGTGATGATTAAACTAAATACATTCATTGTTAAAGTACCAGTTTTAATACCGATAGCACCCAAGATGATAATAAGTAAAGCTGCAACTCCGAATTGTGTAAAGACTTTTTTACGTTCTTCAGGCTTTAATGGGTTGTTTACTTGTAAGCCCGCTAAGCCTAAATATTTTTTCTCTGTTAATTTATAAACAATTAAACCAATAAACATACCTAGACCCGCTAAACCAAAGCCAAGGTGGAAGCTATATTTTTGTCCAATTGTTCCGACAATAAAAGGTGCAATAAATGCTCCCATATTAATACCCATATAGAAAATAGAAAACCCTGCATCACGGCGGCTATCTGTTTCAGCATAAATGTCCCCAACAATACTTGAAACGTTTGGTTTTAATAAACCAGTACCCATAACGATAAATGCCATGGAAGCAAATAACATGCTTACACCACCAGGCAATGCTAGCAGTAAGTGACCAATCATAATTAACACGCCACCATAAAAAATGGTTTTTCGTGTTCCTAAAACTCGGTCGGCAATCCAGCCACCTATAATACCAGACATATAAACAAGTGAGCCGTAGATGGCCATAATAGAGTTCGCTGTTCCGCGGTCTAGACCTAAGCCCCCGTCATGTAATTCGTAATACATAAAGAAGATGAGAATTGCTCGCATACCATAGTACGAGAAACGTTCCCAAAATTCTGTGAAAAACAAAGTAAAGAGCCCTTTAGGGTGTCCAACAAAGCCATTTTGAGGGACAGATTTTACAACTTCATCTTTACTAGACATACAATACCCTCTCCCAATAAAAAATTATTCTACAAAAACATAACTACCCTAATATAAGGATAAAAAAACTTTATTTCATCATACTAAAGCGTTTTAAAAACTTTAGCAAGAGTTTTAAAAAATGTTGAAAATTTGTCATTTTTCTATAAATTCTGATTGATTATTAGGTAAATTATTAAATCCTTTGATATATCTAAGTTTTCTCACACTTTGTGCCTAAAAGATTTTTAAATCTATAATGAATTATTCTAAAATATCTAAAATTCAGATTCCTTACTTTACTTGAAAATTAATACAATTTCCCGAGTACAGTTTTACCTTTGTTCTAGATTCTACTATTCCCTCTAATCACAAAAAGCATGCCAAAAATCTTTTGGCATGCTTTGGGAAGTACATTTTTTAATTAATAACATAGTGCTGATACTTTGCGTAATCTGCTGCTTTTACTTCAAGAGACAATAATGTCCCACCCTCTTCATAGGCTGTATTAAAAACAGAGGCATTCTCATTTAAATAAGAAACAACGTTCCCATGATCATAAGGTATTAACATGTCACACGTTACATAGTGCGAGAAGATGTGTTGACGAATTAGCTGTACTAATTCTTCTAATCCATCCCCCTGCTTTGCTGAAATCCAAATATTATCTCCACTTACCACAGGATATGGAACATCCGCTATATCTGCTTTATTGTATACATAGATTGTAGGAATGTCCTCAACACCAACTGCTTTTAGTGTTTCATTCGTCACATCCATCATAAATCCGTGCTCAGTATTAGAAACATCCACCACATGGAGTAAAAGATCCGCATCTCTGGCCTCTTCCAAAGTGGAGCGAAATGCCTTCACTAAATGGTGAGGTAATTTACTAACAAAGCCTACAGTGTCTGTCAGTAAAAAAGTCTTCTTATCAGGTAGTTCAATCTGACGAACAGAAGTTTCAAGGGTAGCAAAAAGCATATCCTTCTCAAAGACTTGCTTATGCTCTTCTTGTCCTATTTGTGTAAGAAGTTTATTCATAATCGTTGATTTCCCAGCATTTGTATAGCCAACAATCGATACAACCGGAAGAGCATTTTTACGACGCTGTTTACGCTGCGTTTCTCTCTGTTCCTTAACGTGCTCTAAATCCTTTTTAATTTTAGCAATTTGATCTTCAATTTTTCGTCGATCCAATTCCAGCTTTGTCTCACCAGCACCACGGTTTTTAAAGCCTCCCCCAGTACCTCCACCCTGACGGCTTAAAGAGGCATGCAAACCCACTAAACGAGGTAGCATATATTGAAGCTGTGCTAATTCCACCTGCATTTGGGCTTCACGTGTTTTTGCGCGCCTTCCAAAAATATCTAAAATAAGCATTGTTCGATCTATGACCTTCGTTGCTAAATCACGCTCTAAATTACGGATTTGCGAAGGAGACAGTTCATCATTAAAAATAACGAGGTTTGCTTGTGCTTCTTCATAAAAATTTTTGATTTCTTCTATTTTACCTGTACCCACATAATGGGAAGGTGTCACACGTTCCAAATTTTGCGTGACAGTCCCCACTACTTCTACATGCAAGGCCTCAGCTAAATTTTGTAACTCTTCCATAGAATAATCAAAGTGCTTATCATTTCGTAAATTTACGCCAACTAGTATGGCCTTTTCAATTAATACATCAACTTCCTTAATTCTATCCATTAGAAACCTCCCACCAAAGCTTGGTGTCGCTACGACAAATTTTCTTCATCTTACCATAATAGACCCTTTTTCGTATTTGAAGATCATCGTTAACTTTTTTAAAAATGCGCCTCATGGAGAGGCGCATCACAACTATTTTCTTTCTTCTTTTAGTAGGGCTTCTGAGCGTGTGAACTCTTCTTCAATTTCTTTATTTGGTTTATATGTCAGCATACTGACAACAACCGCAACAATTAAACAAACAATGAAGCCAGGAACAATTTCGTACAACGCACTTGATAAAGCATCTACTTTACCCCAAATAAACGCAGTTGCAGCCCCTGTTACCATTCCGCTAAGTGCTCCGTAGTTCGTTAGCTTTCTCCAATATAAAGAAAGTAAAATAACAGGTCCGAAGGCTGCACCAAATCCTGCCCAAGCAAAGCCAACTAAGCTTAAGATAGAACTATCTGGATTCCACGCTAGGATTGCTGCAATAATTGCAACAACTAATACAGCCATACGCCCAACAAAAACGTAATGCTTATCGTCTGCTGTTTTATTAAATAATGCTTTATAAATATCCTCTACAAGCGCCGAAGAAGTTACAATTAATTGAGAAGAAATTGTACTCATAACAGCTGCTAAAATTGCCGCCAGCATAATACCTGCTATAAATGGATGGAATAAAATCTGTCCAAGTACAATAAATACAGTTTCAGCGTCTTTTAGCTCACCCGCATTTTGCTGATAATAAGCTACACCCACCAAGGCAGTTCCAATAGCTCCAAATAAACTTAACATCATCCAGCCAATACCAATGCGTCGTGCTTGCTTCGTTTCTTTAACGGAACTAATCGCCATAAAGCGGACGATAATATGAGGCTGTCCAAAATAGCCTAGTCCCCAAGCAACTGAAGAAATGATCCCTGCTGCTGTCGCAGTGGCTGGTAATAAATTTAGAAGATCTGGATCAACAGATTTTATAGACGAAATAGTTTCCCCTATGCCACCTGTTACAAACAAGCCAAATATTGGTACCATAATAAGTGCTAAAAACATAATAAGACCTTGTAAGAAGTCTGTATAACTTACCGCTAAAAATCCGCCAAAAAGAGTGTATGCTACAACTACAGCTGACACAATTAATAAGCCTGTATGGTATTCATAACCAAAAGAACTATCGAAAAACTTGCCCCCTGCTACCATTCCTGACGATACATAAAATGTAAAGAATATGAGGATGATGATACCTGAAGCAATCCTAATAAGCTTTGTATGATCACGTAATCGATTATCCAAATAACTTGGAATAGTAATGGAATCATTTGTAACCTGTGTATATACCCGTAAACGCGGTGCCACAAGTAGCCAGTTTAGGTAAGCTCCTATTGTTAATCCAATTGCAATCCAAGCCTCCACAAGACCTGATAAAAATATCGCACCTGGTAAGCCCATTAGGAGCCAGCCAGACATATCCGCAGCACCCGCACTTAGCGCAGTAACCGCAGGACCTAAGGAACGACCGCCAAGCATATAATCTGTTAAATTCGATGTTTTAACAAATGCATACCAGCCAATTGCTAGCATGGCGATCATATAAATAATAATCGCTAATAATTGATACATGTTATCCGACATATTTTCTCCTCCTTATTAATCCTTAGTATCACCAATTCAAAAAGAATTACTGTATTTAAGATACCACGAATATACAATTCCACCTATAAATACTCGGAATTTTTATTAAATTAATTCCGAATACCAAAGATGCCATTGTCTATTATAAAATGTGTTAAACTAGTGCCATCTATTACACAATAAAGTAGGCGAAAATGTATGACCTTTGAAGAAATGAAAGCTCTACTCACTGAGCAAATTTTGCAACAAAAGCTTGTCACAGCTACAATCAGTCAACCACGTATGAAATCAAATGAAATAAAACGTATAAAATTAAAACCATTAATGTTAAAGAATCAGTACCATATACAAATTGAGTACCAATATGAACGTATTTTAAAACATGAAAATATTCTATTGGCTCATTTTTCTTCCAAGCTTGACACATTTTTTGAGGAGTATCGTCAAGCTCATATTGATTTCGTAGATGAAACGGTACAAGTGCAATTATCAAAAAAGAACAAAGTCCTTTGGAAATCAGATAAAACGGCTTCACCTAAACAAGTCCATTTAAGCCATAATCGTAAAAAAAATTATTTACTATCTGATGATCAACCCTATCCATTTTTAATACGACTGGGGGTGCAAACAGAAGAAGGAAAGGTTAAGAAACAAAAGTATGATAAATTTAAACAGATTAACCGCTTCATTGAATTTATTGATGATGCCTTAACATATTTACCTCAGGATCGACAGGTGAGGATTTTAGATTTTGGTTCAGGTAAATCCTACTTAACCTTTGCTTTGTATCATTATTTAAAAATCGAAAAGGGCTTAGACATTCGTGTTACTGGTTTAGATTTAAAAAAAGAGGTTATTGAAGAATGCTCAAGAATAGCACAGGATCTAGGCTATGATCAGCTAGAATTTCTTGTAGGAGATATCAATGATTATAATGATGAAAGTGCTGTAGATATGGTGGTGACACTCCATGCATGCGATGTAGCAACAGATATGGCCTTGGCTCGTGCTGTGAAATGGGGGGCAAGTGTCATTCTAAGTGTGCCTTGCTGTCAGCATGAGTTAAATCGTCAACTAAATACACCTGCTCTCGATATTATGTTGCAACATGGACTTGTTCGAGAGCGATTTGCGGCACTTGCTACAGATGCTATTCGAGCTGAAATTTTATCGCTTGTTGGCTATGAGGCACAGCTTTTAGAGTTTATCGATATGGAGAATACACCGAAAAACATTTTAATTCGAGCCTATCAAACAGGTAAAAAACCAAATGAAGAGCAACGTGCCAGCTATGATGCCTTCTTAAAATTATTGAATGCAACACCATTTTTAGCGAATGAGTTAAAAGAGTATTTATAACGTACAGATGTACTTCTGTCCAAATAAAAGGCGATCCAATGTTGTAAAGTGTACCCTTTGTAAAGGACATTTTGAAAAAGGTTAGGCAACTTCTTGAAGCTGCAGTCTGTATTTTACAGGCGGCAGCTTTTTTAAATCCCACTGACCTCGATAATGGTTATAATAGATCATATAGCTTTTCACTTCTTGTTTTACGTCTTCCAATGTCTCACAATCTTTTATATTCGTCTCATCTTTAAAATGCCCAAAGAATGATTCTTGAGGTGCGTTGTCCCAACAGTTTCCTCGGCGTGACATCGATTGACCTAAGCCCATTTGTTTCACGAGTTTTTGGAACGCTGGATTGGTATAATGAAAACCTTGGTCTGAGTGGATGAAGGCGTCCTGAGCTAGATGCTTTAGCTTTTTCAGTTTTTTCAAAGTGTCGAGCACAATTTCCATTGTGATGCTATCTGCTACTTCATACGCCAAAATCTCATTCGTCTCAGCGTCTTTAATCGTTGATAAATAAGCACGTTTACCATTTTTATATGTCAAATACGTGATATCTGTTAAGAGGACTTTACCAGCCACGCCTTGTTTAAATTGGCGTTCGAGCATATGTGGACACGTACGATGTTCTTGTGTGGCTTTGGCTAGACGACGGTAAGGATTCGCTTTACGAATTGGACAGATAACCCCGAACTTCTTCATAATGCGGCGAATTCGCTTCAGATTATAGGTAATACCATATTGATGGTGAAGCGTCATTTTGATTTGACGTGCGCCTTTGTGACGTCGTCGGAATCGATACGCTTTTAAAATCACTTCCTTTACGACTTCATCTGCTTGGTGTTTCATCGCTCTTTTTTGAAGAGATTCTTCCTTAAAATAGTTATAATAGCCTGAGCGTGATACCTCCAACACTTCACAAAGATAGCGTACCATTCGCTTCAATCCATACGTTTCAATCGTTTGACCAATCAGTTCAAATTTCAGTTCTGGTGCGAGTTTTATTTCTTTTTCAACATCTGCCTTTCGAGTAAATCGATCTTTTTTAATAGTTCGTTTTCAGCTTCTAGTAAACGCATTTTTGCTTCAAGTCGTGCATACTTTTCCTCTATACTTAATTCTCGCTCGATAGGACGTCCTGTACTGTGTTTTCGAGAATCTTCTAAACCGGTGATTCCACGTTTTTTATAAGCTGTTCTCCACCTAGTACCTGCTCTGTGAATACGTGTTATACCAATCGCTTCCACGTCAAATCCCGCTTCTTCAAAAATTTCTCTTGGTAATTTTCCTGTTTCAGATTGTGCAATAAATAAGCGTTTAAACTCATCCGTATACGTAATCGCTTTATTGCTCACAGCTTTTACATACGGATTCTTTTTTAATTCATTTTGTTGGTGGGGTGTTAAAAAGTTCTTAGTCATAGTAGTGGCTCCGAATCTTGTTTTTTTCAATTATAAACAAAAATGCCCTATAAGATGACCTTTTTCAAGTGTCTATCTTATAGGGTACAGTTTAGTTGATTGGACCGCCTTTTTTATTATAACTCTTGTCGTAAAGCTTGAATAACGTCGATTTTAGTTGCTTTACGTGCTGGGCGATAACCTGAAACCATCGCTACGCCAACACTAATGGCCGCTGCTATAATGACTAGTTGCCATGGAATAAGAGAAAATGTTATATCATTTGTTGCAAACGCTTCCTCCCCTGTTGCCGCCTTAAGAATTAATGGTAATGCTGCATTAGCTGCAAAGCTAATAGCATACGAGATGACAACCGCAATTAGTGTACCAAAAATACCGATAAATGTGCTTTCCATTAAAAATAATCGTTGAATAAGCTTCGGACTTGCCCCAATTGCCTTTAGCACACCAATTTCACGTGTTCGCTCTGTGACAGCCATTGTCATTGTATTAAAAATACCAATGGAAGCAATCAACACAGCAATTGTGCCAACAAAGATTAAGCCAATTTTTAATACAAGGAAAAATACATTCATTTGATCTAGTTGCTCTGTTACTGTATATACGCTATAGCCCTTATCTTTTAACTTCTCTAAAATCGGCTTTACGTTTTCTAAAGTATCCGCATAAATATTAAATTCAGAGTAAAACAGCTCATCCTCTGCCATGTTACTATCTGTTGATAAATTTTTAACCCATACTGTCTTTTGCTCTTTATCCATATGAATAGCGTTATCAACCATCCAATCATAAGAAGGTTTCTCCATTACACCAACAATTGTATAGCTCATTTTTTGCGTTTCTTCATTTGTACCCGTGTGAGGAACTAAGGACAGGTCAATGTTCTTTCCAATCAATGATTCTTTATAGCCCTCTTCACTACCATCATAATACGTACCCTCTGCTTCAGCCTTTTTACTTTTTTCCGCAATGACATCACGTTCTCTTTCATTCAATAATGTTTGAGCAAAATGATAGCCTACAACAATTTCATTAGATTTCGTTGGGTAACGCCCTTTTGCAAGCTTTCCATTTACCTGTTCAAAGTCCTTCATATCTGACAATATTAAATTAGAAGTTGTATCACGATCTTCAAAAAATGATTGCGCGGTAGCATTGACACTAATTGTTTCAAGCACTGTTTCTACATGTTCCATTTTTTTAATTTCTTGTACTTGGTCTTCAGTTAATTGCTTATCACCATATACTTGAATTTTTGTAACTGTTTCGTTTGAAAGAATTTCATTGCGTAAAGATTCCTGTAAACCAAAACCAACAGATGCTAGCACGATTAAAAAGGCACAGCCCATCGTTGCAGCTAGTATCGTCATAAACACACGCAGCTTATTTTTCTTGATATGCTGTGTTACAAAATCTAATTGATCCTTAAATAACATGTTAAGCTTCCTCCTTTACAAGTTCTCCATCGTACATGCGGAAGCGTCTATGTGCGATAGTAGCTACTTCTTCATCGTGCGTGATAATGACAAAAGTTAGCCCTAATTCACGATTTAAACTTTGAATAAGCAATAAGATATCCTGCTCGGTTTCTGAATCGAGACTCCCTGTTGGCTCATCAGCAAGTAATATAGGAGGATTCGTAATAAGTGCTCGTGCAATGCTGACACGCTGTTGCTGTCCACCTGACAATTCATTGGGATAATGGTCTGCTACTTCTGTCAAACCAACCTTGTCCATTAATTTCTTCACTTTTTCTTTGCGCATAGCCTTACGCAAACCCTGTAGCTTTAAAGGTAATTCGATATTTTCAAAAGCAGTTAAACCAGGCATCAATTGGAAGTTTTGAAAAATAAAACCGAATTGACGTAAACGGAAGGCAGCACTTTCTGTTTCAGTTAGATGGGCTGTTTCCTTTCCATTTACTTTAATAGAGCCCTGTTCAGCTTTCATAAAACCAGCTAGAACTTGTAATAAGGTCGATTTTCCTGAGCCACTTTTACCTACAATAGCAACAATTTCTCCTTTATTGACCTCGAAGTTCACACCTTTCAATACTGGTACTTGTTTTTCCTTCCCTCGTTTTCCAATTAAAAATGTATGTTGTAAGTTTTCAACCTGAATCATTAGTTAATAAACGCTCCTTTCCTATTCATTTTCCATTGTAGAAAACAATTCTTAATAAAGAGGGAGGATAAAAATGAAGATATTCTTAAGAATAAGTAGGTACTCTTCTGGTTATCAAACGAATTTACAATACCTTTACAATTCCAATACGTTATTTTTATTATCTTCTATCCTCTTTCGCGTCTTAATCTGTACTAATAAGTCACCGTTATAGAAAAATATCCATTTATAACAGGGTTTTTCTGTACTCATAAAAATAAATACAGCTGGATTACCTCACATTTTGTGAACAAATAATATATTACAGCAATGTAAATTTTCATGTCGAATAGTAAATTTTTATGTAGATAAATTAAAGATTTTGTTATGATAGTAAAGTTTAGAGGTCGATTAATTTATTTATATCCAGGAGGATTCGATTCACATGCTTAACTCAAAAAAACAAGACCCTTTCTTTATTGCATTGCATAAAATTGCTGAAAATATGAGAGAGGCTGTACATTACGCAAATGATTTTCGTATTAACAGTGTAGCTGACCTAAAAGAGATTAGCATTACAATGAAAAATTATGAAACTGCTGGTGATAAGCTTATTCATGAACTGATTGTCATGTTAAACAAATCATTTATGACACCTATTGAACGTGAGGATATTTTAGAGCTCGCCATTCGTATGGATGATGTTTTAGATGGAACAGAACACTGTATTGCACACTTTGAAATGTTTTCGCTCACTGAGATTGATGAATCTATGCGCATTTTCTTAGGGTTTATTTCAAAAAGTGCTGATGAAATAGTCAAAGCGACAGAAGAGTTAAAGAAAAAGAATCTAATTGGCATGCGTCCACACGCAATTCTTATTAAAGACTATGAACGTGAATGTGATGAGGTACAACGTACTTCTATTAAGAAGTTATTTTTAAATGAAAAGGATCCAATCCGCCTCATTAAATTTAAGGATATTTATGAACAACTTGAAGATATCGCTGATCATTGTCAAAACGTAGCAAATACTATGGAAACAATTATCATGCGTAACGCATAATTAGGAGATGGGCACTTTACAATGAACACAATCATTATATTAACCGTACTGGTCGTCATCTTTGCCCTAACATTTGACTTTATCAATGGCTTCCATGATACAGCAAATGCTATTGCAACTTCGGTTTCTACTAGAGCTTTGCCACCTCGCACGGCAATCATCATGGCGGCAACTATGAACTTTATTGGTGCTATCACCTTTGTAGGGGTTGCAAAAGCTCTAACAAAAGATATTGTAGATCCTTTTGCATTAAATGCTTTTGAAGGAGACACAACTGGCTCAGTCGTTATTTTAGCTGCATTAATTTCAGCTATAATTTGGAATTTATTGACATGGTATTTCGGTATTCCGTCAAGTTCTTCACACACATTGATTGGGTCTATTGCCGGTGCTGCAATCGCATCCGCTGGTTTTAATGTGTTAAACTATGGCGGCTTTACTAAAATCATCATGGCTTTAGTGTTTTCACCTTTACTTGCTATTTGTGCAGGCTTTATTATGATGACTCTTTTTAAACTCTGGTTTAAAAATTTAAATTTATATCGGACAAATAAAGGTTTCCGTACAATGCAAATTTTTACTGCTGCCATCCAATCATTCACCCATGGTACAAATGATGCGCAAAAAGCGATGGGGATTATGACGATGGCGTTAATCGCTGGTGGCTTGCACACTGGAGATGAAATACCTTTCTGGGTGCGTGCTGCTGCAGCTACAGCAATGGGGCTAGGTACCTCAATTGGTGGTTATAAAATCATTAAAACGGTTGGCGGTAAGATTATGAAAATCCGCCCTGTTAATGGTGTTGCGGCAGATTTAGCATCGGCTACTGTTATTTTTGGCGCTACGCTAATCCACTTACCTGTATCAACAACACATGTCATTTCTTCATCCATTATGGGTGTCGGTTCAGCACAGCGTGTGCGTGGTGTAAACTGGGGGATGGCTCGAAAGATTGTTACTACATGGGTGATTACAATGCCAATTTCAGCTGTCATGGCATCTGTTATTTATTTCATATTATCATTATTCTTTTAATAGTAAGACTCCTGTCCAAAAAGTGGATGGGAGTCTTTACTTTGTCACACGACAAAATGTGACACATCCTTTACACTAATTGAAAAGGGGGATGTATAAACAACTATGAAAACTTTTTCAGCTTTTATTACAGCACATGCGAAAGCAATCGTAGTCATATGGCTTATTATTTTTCTAGCAATGGCGTACTTTGCTTTACAGCTTCCAGGCAAACTTCAAGGTGATGGTTTCTTTGTCGAAGCAGATCATAACTATGTTACCAACGAGCTAGCAGAAAAATTTGATTTACCATCTAATACGATTTTGGTTGTCTTTGATCCAGCTGAAGATCAGCAAATTAAAGACACTTTAAAAAAATTAGATAACATAAAAGAGATTCATTCTATTCAATCACCTTTAGAAGAGTCCTCTTTACGGAAAGATGGCATTGCCTATGCTATGGTTCACATAAAGAACGATGTAGAAAACCTTCCTGACATTGTTGAGGAATTCCGTTCATTGATTGAAAAAGACGGTATTAGTATCACTGGAGGGCCTGTTATTTCTGCCGACATAAATACTGCTAGTCAAAAGGATTTGGCATCAGCTGAGGCCATTGGATTGCCAATTGCCATCGTGGTTCTCTTATTAGCATTTGGTACAGTTGTTGCTTCTATTTTGCCTATCATCATTGGTGTTGTGACAGTGATTACCGCCTTTGGTATGATGACACTGCTCAGTGCTAATGTAAATCTATCTATTTTCGTCTTAAATATTGTTCCAATGCTTGGGCTGGCTTTAAGTATTGATTTTGCGTTGCTGTTTATTAATCGTTACCGAGAAGAACGCACACATACTTCTATTACTCAAGCCATTCAAACTGCTATTCAGACAGCAGGTCGTTCTATCATTTTCTCCGCAGTCTGTGTCATGATTGGCTTAGGTGCGATGATTGTCATTGATGTAGAAATTTTTCATAATATCGCCCTAGGAGGCACTATAGTCGTCCTGTTAGCCGTTCTTTCTGGCTTAACATTACTTCCTGCCACTATGATGCTATTAGGAGATAGACTTAATAAATGGCGCTTAATACGCGTTAAACCAGGTGGGGCAAATCGTTGGCGTGGCTTTGCAGGTTTTGTCATGAAACATCCAGTAGCTATAGTGATTTCAGCATTATTATTACTAGGCATTGGCATGATCCCTTTAAAGGATATCCAATTAACCATTCCACAGGTGGACTCCTTACCTACGAAATATGATGCACGTGCTGCATACGATAAATTAGATGAAACGTTTGGACTAGGTGAATCCTCTACATTATATTTGTTAGCTGAACGAAAAGGTGGCTGGGAGGATACTGAGGGTAGAGAGCTAATTTATACTATTCAAGAAAAGCTATTAAAGGACCCGTTAGTGACTAATGTTTCAACTATTTATACAGCTGCTAACATTCAAACACCTGAGGAGCTTTCTGCTTCTTTAGCTATTCCACAGGTTGCAGAACAATTAAAACCTGTTATTAATTCATTCTCGAAGGATACACAGCTATTTGTCCCCATTACAATTGATGCAGCAGGTTCTTCCTCTACAGCTCAAAAATTTGCCCGAACATGGATGGACAAAGACCTGGGCGTAGATTTTGCACTTGGTGGACCAGCTAAATTCAACCAAGAAATTTTTGATGAAATTGCTAATAAAATTGTTTTAGCTATAGCGATTATTATCGTTTCCACATTCTTTATTTTAATGTTGGCATTCCGTTCTATCTTAATTCCGTTAAAGGCAATAATCATGAACATTATTGGGCTTTCATCTGCATTCGGTATACTCGTTTATATTTTCCAATATGGTCATTTTGGTATTGAAGCAAGCTCCATTGTACTAATCATTCCAGTTATTGTTTTTTGTCTTGTTTTTGGCTTAAGTATGGACTACGAAGTCTTTTTAATTTCTCGTATCCAAGAGGAATATTTAAAGGGCTCCGATAATACGCGTGCAACAATTGATGGCTTAACATCCACTAGCCGAATAATTACATCGGCAGCGCTTATCATGATTGTTATTACAGGTGCATTTGCCTTCACAGATGTCATGCCTGTGAAGCAAATTGGTGTGGGTATCGCTATTGCTGTCGCTATTGATGCAACGATTATTCGTCTTATGCTTGTGCCTAGTCTCATGAAGCTATTTGGTGATTGGAACTGGTGGCTTCCTTTCTCAAAGAAAAGTAAATAACATAATGAAAATCCACCTCCCTTATAAACGGAGGTGGATTTTTCAATTAAGCGTAGATGCTGTTATACCATTCTTTTGCTGCTTGTACTTCAGGCATTGTTAGTTGATGACCAAAATTAAACCATTTCGTCGTTACTGTTGCACCTGCAGCACTTAAAAGGGTTTCTAAATCCTCAGATTCCTGTGCTGTACACATCGGATCATTCGTACCCGCACCGATAAACACAGGTGTTGGAGAAAGTTGCGGTAATTCAATAACACGCCTTGGTACCATTGGATGATGCAAAATAGCTCCAGCTAACGCATCATCGTAGTGGAATAATAAGCTTGCTGCAATATTAGCACCATTCGAATATCCTATTGCTACAATTCGTTGGCGATCAAAGCCATATTGATGTGCTGACGTCTGTAAAAATTCATGAAGCTCCTTTGTACGAAAAATTAAATCCTCCATATCAAAGACACCTTCGGCTAATCGACGGAAAAAACGTGGCATTCCATGCTCGAGTACATTTCCGCGAACACTTAAAATATTGGCTGTTTCATCTATTTCCTTTGCCAGCCCAATAAGACTTTCCTCATTACCACCTGTACCATGTAGCAATAATAATGTCGGCTTCGTTTCGTCTGTACCTTTATAATAAATATGTTGCACTGACAGTCACCTCTCAATTATCTTGAATTCGAGATAATTGTAGCCTGTGGCAAAATTAAATTCAAGCTCTTTGACTTATTAATTTCACGATTTTCACGATTTGGCTGTTCTTCGTGGTTTTTATAAAAATTAGTAATGGTATAAACTGAAAATAAACATGCAGCAATCACAACAACAATAACAATTCCCACTAATTTTTTTCCGTTCATCTAACATGATCCCCCGTATTTCTTATTTCTTTGTACGAAAGCCTTCTTCTAGTAAATATTCCTTTGCTGCCTCATACGTACCAAATGCCTCTTCCAGATTGTCTCCATGATACACGTTCCAAGAACGTTGCTCAAAAGCTAGCTGTAACTGACTACCATCTCTACTATGCCAAATCTCTACAATTGGCTCCTGCTCTTCTACTTCTTCAGATAAATATTGGATTGCGTCTTCAATAATTTCACGAAGTTGTTGTTCATCGTAATCGCGGATATTTACTAATCCTTTATCATTAGCCTCATTCTCATAGCGTAATAAATCTCCCACAAAGACAAAGCCATTGCCATTTGGATGTAATTTCTCAACTACAATCGTTTTTTCATAAAGACTGTCCATATAATGATAATTTAGGCGCTTTAAAGAAACTTCTTTTTTTGTTAGCTCAGAAAACGATTCAATAATCACTTGTTTTTGTTCAAATGTTAGCATATAAAAAATGCTCCTTTTCTTTACAATCTATCTAACAGTATAACTCATTTTTTCCTATTATATCGTGTCGTTTCTAAATCATTTTTGCGCAAGAAAATAGGACAAGCTAATATTATAGCTTATCCTATTTAAACTTATGAGGTTTGATTAACTATTTTTTCACGTGTGAATTTTATCACCTGTGCAACATACAATTCCCGATACGGAACAAATTGTGCAGTACCTACTGGTCTGACAATTCTCACACGTTGACCATCAGGGAAATATTCATACCCTTCTATATTAAGTGTCGTCGTTTCTCCCAAGAAGAAAGCCTCCGCCTCATTTAGCCTCGCTCTTACTACACCCGATACTTCCTCATACTGCAAAGCAAAGGAATCCCAATCATGCTTGAAAGGATATATGTAGACATGACAAAATTCATTGTCGATCATATTTTCAGAAACGATACTACAAGATGTCATGCCCATTTTCACAACCTCATGGACATCAATGTTGAGTCCTAATTCTTCTTTTACTTCTCGAATGCCTGACTCTACCGTCTCAATCGCTAAAAGATGCCCTGCTGCTGTAATATCGAGTAACCCTGGATAATCCTTTTTCTGTGAACTACGTACTTGAAAATAAATATAGTCTTCATTTACAAGCCAGCAATGAAAAGTCTCATGCCAAAGCCCCTTTTCATGCACTTCCGCTCTCGTAGCTGTCCCAATTTGCTCATGCTGTTCATTAAATACCTTTACAATTTCTTGTTCCATTGTTTCGACTCCTATACTGACTTCGTCGCTTTTTTCTTAATCGCATTACGTTGATCATAAATATTGGATACGATAACCTTTAAGACTGCATAAAATGGTACAGCGATAATAATACCAATAAAACCTGCTATATTACCTGCCGCTAAAATAATTGTAATAACGGTAAGGGGATGGATATCAAGTGATTTCCCCATGACATTAGGTGTAATAAAGTTGCTGTCTATTTGCTGAGCAACCAGCGTCACAACCGAAACCCACACCACTAAAATTGGATCTTGAATAACTGCCACTATCAGGGCTGGCGCAAAGGCAATCCAAGGCCCGATAAATGGAATCATATTCATAAAGAATGCAAAAATCACTAGTAATAACGAATAGTCTAATCCGATAATTAAATAGCCTACATACATTATTAGTGCTAATAAAAAACTAATTTGCAGTTGGCCCTGAATATAGGTACGTAATACATCGTCAATCTCACTTAATGTTTTCTTTACCCATTGCTGACGTTCACCACTGAAATATTTATAGATGGATGGAGCAAACTTCTCATGATCCTTCAGCATAAAAATAAAGAAGAATGGAATTAAAATAGCTAGTAACGACACAGAAACAATCGATTGTAAAAAGGACACAAATCCCTTACTCGTTACTACTGCGATATCCTGTACGGAATTCGCCATTTTTTTAATAACATCATTTAATTCCTGTGGGAAGTTATCCTTATTTTGCGTTACATATTCTGTTAGTTGCTGGATGCTCGTACTAATACTCGTACTAATCATAGGGGCATTCTTCACTAATTTATTGACCTGCTCGGCAATCGGGTTACCAATAATCCACCCAAAAATACCTACCATTGCTATTAGTCCGAACACAATCGTCAATATACTTCCCCATCGAGGAAATCTACGTTTTTCTAAAAATCTCTGAATTGGCTCCGTCACATAATAGAGAACACCACCAAGTAGTAAAGGCACAAAAATGGCTTTTAATATGATGACAAGCGGTGAAAAAATCCAATGAATTTCTATAAAATATTTAATGATTAATAGTGTAAGTAGTATCCCTACTCCTACTTGAAACCAAACTTTCCTTGTCACTTTCTTTCACTTCCTTTAATAGCAGTTACTGAAAATACTACTGATATATTAACCATTTCGCAAGTATCCTAGTATTTTTTTACAGAACCCCTGTGACAAACTAAAAAATCCGCTCACTTCCACAACAATAGATATCGTGGAAGTGAAACGAATTTAAGTCATCCATTATAGAGAAGAATCATCTATGGAATTTAAGAATGTCTCAATTTCTCCTATAACCGATTCAACACAGCCATCCTCAAATGGCGAGATTAAACCTGCCTCTTTTACAAGCTTTGTAAAGGACATAGAGCCACCTAAACCACAAAGATGAATATAATCTTTCCAAGCCGCTTCAAATTCTTCACGTGAACGTTTCCAGAATTGGAAGGCACAAATTTGTGCTAACGTGTAATCAATGTAGTAGAACGGACTTGCATAGATGTGAGCCTGACGTTGCCAAATGCCCCCAGCCTCTAGGTAACTGTTATGATCATAGTCACGGTGTGGTAAATACGTTTCCTCAATTTTTTTCCATGCAGCTTTACGTTCAGCAGGAGTCATTGTTGGATTTTCATAAATAACATGCTGGAACTCATCTACTGCCACACCATATGGTAAGAATAAAAGACCACTACTTAAATGTGTAAATTTATATTTCTCTGTATCACCTTCAAAGAACAGCTCCATCCAAGGCCATGTGAAGAATTCCATACTCATCGAGTGAATTTCACAAGATTCGTAGGTAGGCCATAAATACTCAGGAATGCCAATATTACGGCTTGAATAAACTTGGAAAGCATGTCCAGCTTCATGTGTTAATACATCGATGTCACCTGAAGTACCATTAAAATTTGAGAAAATGAATGGGGAATGATAGTTTTCAATAAACGTACAATAACCGCCACTTTCTTTCCCTTTCTTCGCTACAAGATCCATTAAGTCATGGTCAATCATGAAATTAAAGAATTCTCCTGTTTCAGGTGAAAGCTCCTCATACATTTTTTTACCGTTTGCTACAATCCACTCAGGATTCCCTTTTGGTGTAGCATTACCTGATAAGAAGTTAAGTGCTTCATCATAAAATTTAAAATCTTCAATGCCAATTCGCTTTGCCTGACGCTCGTAAAGCTTCGTTGCAACAGGCACAATTAAATCACGTACCTGATCACGGAATTTTTTAACCATATCAGCATTGTAATCAATCCGATTCATACGAATATAGCCTAGTTCAACATAGTTGTTATAGCCAAGTTTAATTGCAATTTCATGGCGTACCTTGACAAGTTCATCATATAAACGATCGAATTCATCTTCATGCTGTGCAAAGAAGCCAAAACGAGCATCCGTTGCTGCCTTACGTGTTTCTCGATCCGTTGACTCTGCAAATGGACCAAGTTGAGCGAGCGTTAATGTTTCCCCATTAAAGTCAATTTGTGCAGATGCAACAAGCTTATTGTACTCAGAAACAAGTCTGTTTTCTTTTTGCATCAAATCAATAACTTCTGGTGAGAAGCCTTTAATTTGATAAGTTGCTAGATCAAATAATTGTTGGCCCCATTTTTCTTCTAATTGCTCACGAAATGGTGAATCAATTAAAGCTTTATAGTATTCCGTCGTTACTTCTTCTAGCTCAGGACCTACTTCATCGAAATAATCACGTTCTGCTTGATAAAATTCATCGTTCGTATCGATTGAAGCACGAATATATACTAAATTAGCCATAGTCGCAAAGTCATTACTAATTGCATTGTGCTTTTCAATGATATTACTTTGCTCGTCCATCGATTGTGCTTGTTTAAATTGTTCAATGAGTGCTAATTGCTGCTCTTTCATCGATGCCACATTTGGACGGCTGTATTGATATTCTTTAAACGTTGTCATTAAAGTCCCCTCTTTCTGTCCTATACCCCGTAATATTTCTATTATATGCCAAATAGAATCTATTAAGAAACAATTATCTCTTTTCTGTTGTCATGATTTTTTTGAGAAAGAAGCAATTCCTAAATTTAATGGCGTTGTTGTTTTAATAGCCCACAATATATGTTTTTAATAACGCAGCTCTTTCTCTTATTCTTAATTTTGCTTCTACTGATTTTGGTGTTCTTGCTGATAGGACATCTACTTCAAAATCTAACGATTCAGCAAGATATTTTGCACGCTTCAAATGAAAGTCATTTGAAACGATGGTAATTTTCTTTGTCTCTTTTGGTAATAATTCTTTAGAGAAAACTAAATTTTCATAAGTAGATGTAGACTGGTCTTCTATGATAATTCTCGTGGCATCGATGCCATGCTGTTCCAAATAGTCTTGCATTACAGATGCCTCTGTACGATCTTCATCAGGTCCTTGTCCACCTGACACAATGACCTTAACATGTGGGTATTTTGTTAAGTATGGAACAGCCACCTCTAATCTACTTTTTAATGAAAGCGATGGTACACCACCTGGCCTTACTTTTGCTCCCAATATAATCATATAATCCGCTGAACCATTGGCATTCGGTTCCATCCCCTGATCAATTTCTTTTCCCAGCCAAATATAAAGAACGATTCCACTACCGATTAAAATAACACCAACTGTCATCAACCATCTTCTCACAAATCATCCCTCCTTTTCCTTTTATTAACGATGATAAAAAGAAAAGGATGCTTGTTAACCAAGCACCCTGAAAGATATTATCTCAATATAAATCGTTTAATAGACTCCTGTAAGGCAGTTATTTCATCGGTTAAATCATTGGAAGATTCGCTAACGAGTTGTATTGCGCGTTGTTGCTCATCTACAGATGCTGTTACCTCTTCAGACGCAGCTGCATTCTTTTCACTAATCATCGCAATGCTTTCAATCGAATGCATAATCGTATTCTTAGAGCTATTTAAATATTCTACACTATCTGTCGTATCGCCTATAATGGCTATGATTTTTTCAACAGCTAATTTAATTTCTTTAAAGGATGATTCTGTTACCATGACAGAATCATTTTGTTGACTTACAATGATATGGGTTTTCTGCATTTCATCATTGACTAAGTTTGTTTCACTTTCAATGCCTTTTAGCGTCGTGCGTACTAG
This sequence comes from Lysinibacillus sp. G01H, assembly GCF_028872195.1. Lineage (NCBI taxonomy): Bacteria > Bacillati > Bacillota > Bacilli > Caryophanales > Bacillaceae > Lysinibacillus > Lysinibacillus sp. G01H. The sequence goes on from NZ_CP118397.1 coordinate 4,287,763, forward strand.
CTCAGTTGCTACAGAGGTTTGATCAGCAAGTTTACGTACCTCTTCCGCGACAACAGCGAATCCTTTACCATGTTCACCCGCTCTTGCTGCTTCAATAGAGGCGTTAAGTGCAAGTAAATTCGTTTGATCTGAAATCTCTGTAATCGTCCCCACGATGCCTTCAATTTCACGTACCTTGACAATTAAGCTACCAAATACAGACTGAATATTCTGAACAAGATTTGAAGATTCCCGCGACTTATCCTTTAAGCTTTCTAGATTAACTAGGCCTTCTTCATTTGATTTTTTCATATGCTGTGAGGCATCTAACATTGATTCATTTTTATCATGCAACCCTTCAATTTGCTGCGCAAACTCGATAGCCGTTCGGTTTGTATCCTCTGCATCAGAGGCTTGCTTGACTGCACCCTTGGATACTTCATTGATTGCTTTGACGATTTCATCACCATAGGCATTTGTCTCTTCGGCTACTGCGGTTAAGTTTGCTGAAGTTGATTGTATTTCTACAATCGCTTCCTCCACATCTGAAATAAGTGTTTTAAGTTGATGTACCATTTCATTAAAGCCATCATTCAACTGTCCTATTTCATCCGAGCGCTGTAAATGCTCAATTTCAACCGTTAAATTCCCTTTTGCTACTTCACGCACACGTTTAGATAACTTTTGAACTGGTAATGCCAGATGTCTTGATACTAGAATGACAACGATCGCCCCTATAATGACGGCACCTACTAATGTCAAACCAATTACTAGCAATAAAGAATTCGCCTCTGCATTAAAATCCTGCATATATGTACCTGATGCAATAATCCATCCCCAATATGGATCTTTCTCAGAATAAATAATTTTATCTGCTAAGACATCCTGACCTGGTAGTTCAAATTCATATTGTGTAAAACCACCACCATCAAGTGCCTTTTCAGTTACTTCTCGAATAAAGTAATTGCCACTGCTATCTTGGTCATTCCAAAGATTATCTCCTTCTCGTGTTGGATGTGTTGTTAATGTTCCCTTATCATCCAACACATAGATATAGCCATATTCCCCTAAATCACCAGGATAATTAATAGGCCGTTTTCCTTCGCTATCTTTCGGACCAAGAAATGCTTCTCGTACCCGTTCCTGTGCAACCTCTAAGGGAATGTCACCCTTTTCAACACTCTCGTTTGCGAGCTCGATTAGTTGCAAAGCAGATTCAACACTATTGTAAAGTACCTGCTCTCCTATATCCTCCATCCCATTCTTAGCCTTACCATAACTAACTATACCAATTATTAAACTTGGAATAATTAGTAGTGCCAATGAAATAATAATCAATTTCCCCTGTATTGAACGTAAAAACTTCATACTTTAGCCCCCCTATTTTCTTCGTTCAACAATATATTACTTTCTATTATGTTATGGTTTGAAAGTTTTCACAATGGGTAAAGCACAAATTATTTTCTAATTTCCCTTAATATGGTTTGTTTTCATGCCTTTATGCTAACCTCCAGTTAAATTTTAAATGCCAAAAATTAAAAGAACTATTTCTCCACAAGACATAAGCTTATAGAGAAATAGTTCTAAGCTAATCATAATTTAAATGTATTAATCGTTTCTATAACCTCTTTTGATGTTTGATCTAATATTGTTACAACTTCATTTAATTCAGAAACCATGGTTACTTGTAAATCTGAGGCAGTTGCTACTTCCTTTGTTCCTAGGACACTATGCTTCGCAATGGCATTCATCTGTTCGGTAGTAGCTAATACTTCCTCAGAGCCTGCTGACATTTCCTCAATTACAGCAGAGTCATCTTGAATTTTATTATTCACCTCAAGGACAGATTGCAATATTTTCTCTAGATTTTCACCTATGTGTTGCACTGCTTTATTGCCTGTCTGTACATCTATGGTACTACTAGCCATCTCCTGTAATGCTCGATCGGTAATCTTCTTAAAGCTTTCTAAATGCATGTGTATTTCGTCAGCAGATGCTTTAGACATCTCTGCAAGTTTACGAACTTCATCTGCCACGACCGCAAATCCTTTACCAGCTTCTCCTGCTCTTGCTGCTTCGATTGCAGCGTTTAAAGCCAGTAAGTTGGTTTGATCCGCAATACTCGTAATGATGGTTACCATCTCTTCAATTGAGCGGAACTTATCACCCATCTCCTCGACATGATTAGCCGTACGTAAAACAGAAGATTCTACGTTTTGAATTTGAGATACAACTTCTTGAGAATGACTAACACTTGTTTCCACAAGTCCTGTCATTGCTGATGATGACTCTGCAATTTCTGAAGTTGTATCAGCCAGTCGTTGAATACCAATTGACATCTCATTCATAGTTAATACAACCTCTTGATTATTTTGCTGCTGTTGCTCACTACCAGCAGCAATTTCGACAATTTGATCTGCAATTTGAGCGTTTGATTCTTCCACATGTTGAGAAGTCTCATCAATTTTTTGAACAACATTTTGTAAAGCAAATGTGCGTTGTTGAATCGTATGGAAAGTTTCTTTTAATTTTTGTAGTGATTCTCTGAAGGATTGTGCAAATATTGTAATTTCATTTGCTCCTTTTAACTGAATTTTCTCCACCTCTATCGTTGCCTTAGCAATATTTCCTTGAGCAAAACTTTGTGCTGCAACACCTAAATGTGCAAGGGGTTTTAATGCCCCATTAATATAACGATATAGGATGAACATAACAATACCAGTTAAAGCTAATATGACAATAATTAATGTAGGTAAAATAGCCGTTAATACGGCATTCGCAACATTGCTTACCTCTGTTGCTTCTATATCGACCCCAACAAAGGCAACAATATTCCCTGCCTCATCCTTTAATGGAACAGTACCAGATAAATAATCTCCAAAATCACTATGTAAAATAGCGGAATAATAACTTCCATTATTCTTTACCTTTTCAATATCCTTGTAGTATGTGGTGGAGGATTCATCTCCTATAGCTCCAGCATTTTCTTGATCATCTGCTGGCATACCGTCCACTAAAAAACGTACCTTTTTATCTTCCTGTGGTACTGCAAAAGTATAGGCATAGAGAACACCATTTATTTCACGTAATTCGTTGAGCTCTTCTCGAAGTCGCCAATATAACTCAGATTCTTTTGGTTCTTTTGAGAGTTGCTCATATTCAGCAGCATTTAGATGTTTTGCAATATTCTCAGCAACTGCAACTGCCTGTGTTCCCATGGTTTTATTAACAGATGATTTTGCTGTGTAGATTGTTGTTATAACGAAAAAAGATAACAAAGCCACTAACATTACCAATGACATTAACACTATTTTATTGCTTAATTTGCCTGTCGCTCGCATACTTTCCTCCTTTAATATACTGATATACTAATATCTTAGTAGTTCCTATTGTACTATTTTTTCAACTATTTCGACAATAAATCTATGATATTAAGCATATCCAAATAATTAATGCCATTAAAGTGGCGAACAGTGTCGGAATGGTAAGAATAACACCGATTTTAAAATATTGTCCCCAGCTAATTTTAATGCCTTTCTGGGCTAATATATGAAGCCATAGCAATGTTGCCAGTGAGCCAATCGGAGTCATTTTTGGACCTAAATTCGTACCAATTATATTTGCATAAATCAGCCCCTCTTTCATCATGCCCGATGCACTTGTTTCTGAAATTGCCAAAGCATCTATCATAACAGTAGGTAAATTGTTCATGACAGCAGACAAAATGGCAGCGACAAACCCCATCGTCATCGTTGCAACTACGAAGCCCTGTTGTATAGCTAGTTCAAATAAATTTGCTAACACTCCTGTCATTCCTACATTTTTTAACCCATAGACAACCACATACATGCCAATTGAGAAGAACACAATATTCCATGGCGCTCCTTTTACAACTCTTTTTGTATCTACCACAGAGCTACGCTGTGCTAGCCATAAGAATATTGCAGCGACCCCACATAAAATAAAAGATACAGGGATGTGTAAAACCTCACCAGCTACGAAGCCCACTAATAGAATCCCAATCACATACCAAGCGATCGAAAATAATTTGGGATCTCGGATTGCCTGACTTGGTTGCTCAACTGCCGCAAGAGAATAATGTTGTGGAATGGAATGACGAAAAACAAGGTAAAGTACTACTATACTTGCCACTAACGAAAAGAAATTTGGTACAAACATATGAACTGCATAATCTATAAAGCCTATATCGAAAAAGTCAGCTGATACGATATTCGTTAAATTGCTAATAACGAAAGGTAAGGAGGTTGTGTCTGCTATAAATCCACTTGCAATAATAAATGGAAAGATCATTTTTTCACTCAAGTTCAGTTTTCTCACCATCGCTAAAACGATCGGCGTTAGTATTAAAGCACCACCATCATTCGCAAACAAAGCCGATACAACAGCTCCAAGGCAACTAATATAAACAAATAAGCGAATTCCACTTCCCTTTGCAAGTCGTGCCATATGTAGAGCCGCCCATTCGAAAAAGCCAATTTCATCTAAGATGAGGGAAATTAAAATAATACCAATAAATGATAGTGTTGCATTCCAAACAATCCCCGTTACCTCTAACACGTCATGCCAGGTTACTACACCTATTAATAGTGCAATAGCTGCTCCTATACAGGCTGACCAGCCAATTGATAGTTTTCGTGGTTGTACTATGACAAAAAATAATGTGACTAAAAATAAAATAATGGCTAAAGCAGTCTGCATCTTTTCCTCCCTAATTAAAAACCAGTAGCTTAAATGCTACTGGTTTACTCATTTTGTTAATGGTTTATTCGCCTAAATCTGCGTTGTGGAAAACATTTTGTACATCTTCTAAATCTTCTAATGCATCAATTAGTTTTTCAAACTTCGCTACATCGTCGCCAGTTAAAGTCACTTCTGTTTGAGGCAACATAGAAAGCTCTGCTACTGTAAATTCTTCTACGCCCGCAGCCTTTAATGCTTCTTGTGTTGCAAAGAATTGGTCTGGCTCTGCATAAATAATTACCGCTTCTTCCTCTTCTAAAATATCGCGAGCATCAATATCAGCTTCCATTAAAATCTCTAGTACTTCATCAGCCGTTTTACCTTCTAAACCAATAACTGCTGTTGAATCGAACATATAAGCTACAGATCCACTGACACCCATATTGCCGTTATTTTTGCCAAATGCTGCACGTACATCAGATGCTGTACGATTTACATTGTTTGTTAAAGCATCCACGATAATCATTGTGCCGGCTGGTCCAAAGCCTTCATAACGTAATTCATCAAAGCTTTCATCACCGCCACCTTTTGCTTTATCAATGGCTTTTTCTATAATATGTTTTGGAACACTGTATGTTTTTGCGCGTTCAAGCACTACTTTAAGTGCACGGTTTGACTCTGGATCTGGTTCGCCTGATTTAGCTGCCACATAAATTTCTCGCCCAAATTTTGCATTAATACGGCTTGTGCTTTGATCTTTAGACGCTTTCTTTTCTTTAATATTGTTCCACTTACGACCCATTGTTTCCACTCTCTTTCAAAAGATAAATTTATAAAAATAATAGATACGCAGTTGCATATCTGTAAATGGTAATTAAATACTTATCGTATCTTTACTCTGCAAATAATAACACAATGATGCTTACAAAGCTAGATATACCAATGTTTAAGGTAGCATTTTTCTAAAAAAAATGGCTGTTAAAATTTACGATTTTAGCGCCATCTTACAACAGCTCTTGTTTAATTTTTGCTAGTAATGCCTGACAACCTTCTTGCACCAATTCATAGGTTTCCTGAAAATCACCTGTATAATAAGGATCCGGGACATCCTTGCGATGCGCTGTTAAATCTAAAAAACGAAAAATCTTTGGCGAGTTTGGATGGCCTAGTATTGTACGGATATTACGAATATTGCTTTCATCCATTCCAATAATATAAGCAAACTCTTCAAAATCTGACTTTTGTAATTGTCGACCTTGCATATCTATTGTAAAAATACCATATTCCCTAAGCTTATCCTGTGTACCTCTATGTGGAGGTTCACCAATATGCCATGAGCTGGTAGCAGCGGAATCCACTTCAATCTTATCTTCTAAATGCTCTTTCTTCACCAAGTCGCGCATGACCGCCTCAGCCATGGGTGAGCGACAGATATTACCTAAACATACGAAAAGTACTCGAATCATTTTATTTTCCTCCTACAACAAAGCACTCAAAATCAATTTGATTCTGAGTGCCATTTGCTTTTATTTTACGGGAATACGTTTTTGTAGTTCTTCTGTTAAAGCAACTAATTCATGCTCAAGGTGTTGAGTAAACTGCTCACGACCTTCTTTACCCTTGCCTGTTACATAAAATGGCTCACCATAAATTAAATAGCCTTTACCTCGCTTCATTACATCGCCCACATTACGTGCACCAACATAAGCAGCTGGAACAATTTGCGCCTTTGCCAACTGTGCAATGGTAATAGCCCCTTGTTTTAAATCTGTTCCTTCTGCACTACGTGTCCCAGAGGGGAAAATCCCTACAATTTTACCTTCCTTCAATAACTGCGAAGGAATTTTAATCACGCTTGGTCCAGGATTATCACGGTCTACCGGAAAAGCATTTAAATGCTTAACAAGCCAGCCAAGCCCTTTCATTTCAAATAATTGCTTCTTCGCCATAAAGTGAATTTCACGAGGGTACATGGCTACACCAAGGTTTAAAATATCAACATAGCCGGTATGTGTACAAGCTATAATAAACCCACCCTCTTTCGGCAAGTTTTCTTCTCCGTATACACGAGCCTTTGAACCCATTAATTTTAATATTACTTTGACAACATTTGCTGCTAGTTTATACACTGTTACATTCCTACCTTATTCAATAGTTATTCCCATTGTAATCGAAAAGACCAGTATACTGCAATTGCAGGTGACCAACTTAAACCTTCCCTACTAATAGATCCACATCAATCGTGATTTGATTTAGTTCAACGGCTGTTTGTTCTGCTTTATGCCACCCCATTGGTGTCATCTCTAATAGCGCGGGTACTAGCTCTTCTGAAAGCGGTAAAGTATAAGTTACGCGTTCTACGTTTACCTCACGAAAACTATCTTGAAAACGAGCTACAATTTGTTCATTAGAGTAAGTTTCCTTGTTTGAATCTGCATATAATTGAGCACGCAGTTCCCGCAAATAACCACTTTGCGGTACAACCTTCACAAGACAGCCATTCGGTGTAAGAAGTCGTTTAAACTCCTCATAATTTGCTGGCGATAATATATTTAAAATGGCATCGAAACTCGCTTGAGCAAATGGACTTTTAGCTAAATCCCCTACACACCAAATTTGTTGAGGATAATGACGTGCTGCAGCCAAAATGCCCTCCTTCGCTATGTCAATTCCAACGCCAATACCATGCTCCCTATCATTCATAATGCGAGCTAAATGTGAGCCCTCTCCACAACCAGTATCAAGCACTGTTTTTGCAGAGCTTATAAGCTCAACGATTCGAGCTTCTACAGCATCATAAATCCCACTATCAATAACAGCCTTGCGGGATTCAAAAAGGCTCTTACTATATTTAGAAGCGGCGCTATGTGTCAGCATATTGACATAGCCTTGTTTCGCAATATCAAAGGAATGGTTAGAAGCACAAACCAATCTCCCCTGCTCATAGACATGCATGGATCGCTGACAGATTGGACAAGCAAAAAGGGTGATATATTGATCCATTAATGCCGCCCCGATAGCACGTTTCGATAATGCGCCCATTTCTATGCCTCCTTCTTGTCGTTTGGTGATACAAGAGCATAGCGCTCCCATTTACGACTTTTCCATCTAAAGTATACGATAATTGCCCGCACCCATTCATCTGCTGAAATGGCTAGCCAAATTCCGACCAAGCCCCAATCCAATACAAAGACAAATAAATAGCCAAGCGGCAGGCTCATGCAAACCATTGATAGAAAACCAATTTTCACTGGGAATCTAGCATCCCCAGAAGCGCGTAAAGAGTTAATAACAACGATATTCATCGTGCGACCAGTCTCTAGTAAAATACTTAATGCTAACACGGATGCCCCAATCTTAATGACTTCTGGATTATCAGTAAAAACCTGCATAAGGGGCTTACGGAATAGCGTAACGACTGCAACCATAATAATCGTAAAAACAAATGCTGCACGGACACTTTTCCATAGCTGATGATACGCCTCATCTTTTTCTCCTGCACCTACATGACGACCAATAATAATGGCTGTTCCTGTACCAATGGCAATCGCAAATAAATACGTAAACATCGAAATATTCATAGCATATTGTCGTGCTGCTAGTGTTTCTGCTCCTAAGTAAGTCGCATAATATAAAAAGATGATTTGGCAAAATTGATAAAGCACCTGTTCAAACGCAGATGGTAAACCAATGTTTAGTATTTTCCTCACATATTCCTTTGAATACTCAAAATAATATTGTAACTTTACACGCACTTCCATTACCTGATACAGCAACCAGAAAAATACTAGAACGGCTAATCCGCGACTAATGACAGAGGAAATAGCCGCTCCTTTCACACCAAGCTCTGGGAAACCTAAATTCCCAAAAATAAGACCGTAGTTTAGCACAACATGTAAGACGTTCATGCCAAGCGAAACGTACATAGTTTGTTTTGTCCAACCATGTACACGAATAATTGCTGCGAGTGCATTAATAATAGCCTGTAGGAAAATAAAACTCCCAATGATGGCTAAGTAACTTTGTGCATAGTGGAGGACTTCTCCCTGCAAGTTCATCATTGTCATTAAATGTCTCGCAAAGAAGAAAAATAAAATACTCATTAAAAGCCCAACGACCAAATTCATCGTGACCGCTAACGCCGAGATCTTGGCCGCTTCAAAAAAGCGTCTGGAGCCTAAATATTGGGAAACAACAATAGATGCACCATTGCCCACTACTTCCAGAATCAAGATGGCAATATGGATATATTGATTGGCTGCACCTACTCCTGATACAGCATTATCTGATAAAGCACTGAGCATAAAAGTATCGGCTAGTCCCATCAACATAAATAGAAAAACTTCTAAGAAGATCGGCCATGTTAAATGGAATAGACTTAACTTATTTGTCTCTTTAATTGTGTCTGCCAATACTTTCACTTCTCCTATATTTTCTTAAAAATCTATTGTATCTTATCACAAATATTCAGACTGTAAAGAGATTTATAGGAATACAGCGCTTCCACATAAAAAATCCCTCCCACATCGTGTGAAAGGGCCATTTTTTAAATTAAGCAATAGGATTGTAATTGCTCTCGTTTTTCAATTGTTAGGCCAAATTCCTGCTCTAAAAACCCAGTCTTAGAACCATAGCGACGATCCATCGCATCCAATGCTGCTTGTAAATAGTCTTCACGGGCGGACATTAATGCATAAAATTGCTGTAGTTCTTGCTCATTATACTGATGCTGAATAGCCTGAGCCATTCTTTCTACCATTGGACGTAAATGTATATTAGTATCTAAATAGTCCTCCATGATGGTCTCCTCAGGTACATCTAAAGCTAGCAAAATAAGTGCTCCTCCAATACCCGTTCGGTCCTTACCAACTGCGCAATGATGTACAAGACCTAGATTATCAGGGTTTTGAATCGTTTGCATTAACTCTTTAAATGAAAGATTGTTAAAAGGCATTTGTGCATAAAAATCTCGAAACATCTCAGGGCTTACCACTTTATAGAAATCTCTACCACCAGCATTGGTAGGCATTTCAAAAGCATGATTACCCTTCGCTGGGATTTGTATATATTGAGCATATGAGAACACTGGGTTAGGATTATGATACGCCTCATTGTTATCGCGATAATCAAAAATGGTTTTAATCCCTAACGTTTCAAATAGCTCTTTATCCGCCAGTGTCATTTTTCCAAGAGCAGCTGAGCGGTAAAATAAACCGTTCTTTACCCTACGCCCATCTTTTGTCTTATATCCACCCATGTCTCGGAAATTATGGACTGCTTCAAATGGAATTACCTTTGTCTCTAATTGCTCCACTCACTACACCTCCTAAGATTATTAAGCATACTTACTTTTATTTTAAAGAACAAACTACATTAATTCCAATTTTCACGCTAGGTAATAATTTAAACCACATAAAAAATGCTAGCTGAATGGCTGACAGCTAGCATGGAAACATTTCTTATTTAAATAACTCTGGGTACACAGCCTTCGCTACTAATTCTACAGCTTCACCAATACGCGGACCAGGTCGATTAGAGATATCTGTATCGATGGACAATACCGCTTTGTTTTGAATAGCTGTCACAGTATTCCAACCATCTCGTCCAAGAATTTCTCCTATTGGATCTTCTGTATAGTTTACTGTTGTTAAAATAATATCTGGATTTTTAGCAATAACATCTTCCTCATTCACTTTTGCCCAGCTATTCAAGTCAGAAAAAACATTATTAACATTAGCTGCATCTAATATTTCTTGCTGGAAAGTGCTAGAGCCTGCTGTATATATGTCTGGCTTAGGGCTAACCTCTAAATAAACATTTTTCGGCGTTTTTACGTCCTTCACCTTCGTTTGTACTTCAGCAATTTTCGCTTTAATCTCTTCATTTAATTTATTTCCTTTATCAGCAACATCCATCACAGCAGCTATTTGTTCGATATCTCCATAAACATCATCGAAAGTAGTCGCAGATTGAATAACAAACACTTTAATTCCTGCGTCCTCAAGCGGCTTTAGTGCATCCTTATCACCGATTGTATAAGCAATAACAACATCTGGCTTTAACGCTATAATTCTTTCACTGTTAAAGTTCGTAGTATCAGAGACACGTTCAATTTTTTGTGCTTCCTCTGGGTAAGTATCGTACTCAGTTGCTCCTACAATTTTATCGCCAACACCTAAAGCAAACAAAATTTCAGTATTACTTGGTTGTAAAGATACAACTGTTTTTGGTACTTCATTAAACGCTATTTCCACTCCACGGTCATCTGTCACTTTATAGCTTGTTTTCTCTACGTGTTGTGTACCCTGCGAGGCATCTTTATTTTTTGTATCTTCAGCAGTGCCACAGCCTGCTAATACCAGTGCAAGTAAGAGCACTGATAGCCATTGGAAATTAAATACTTTCTTCATTGTTATTCTCCTTTTTCTTTTTCATTGGGTAGGATTTACTAATAAACGGTATTTCAGAAATTCCAGCTTGCTGATTCATAAAAACAGCCATGACAAAACATACATTAGCTAATAAACCAAGGTAATCGAAAAGAATAGCAGGAACCTCTCGTTCTTCTGATACTTTGTGTAAAGTTCGATATGATTTTTTTGCCTCACTGCGACAAAGATGTAAGGCTGCAGCGGCCTCTGTTCCTTGAGGTAAAACAAAAATTTGAATCTCTTCCTTCACATGGCGAACGTAAAAATCATAACGCTCACTTAACCAAGATAAATCCTCTTCAGTTACCGCTAATTTCCCACGAACTGAGCCATTCACATGATACGCCATAGGTAACATAAGTAATAAATCCTCAGCAACAACTTGAACATCCTCTTTTTTTACCGCAGCTAATGCAACTCCTAGATGTGTTGTAAGGCTATCTGTTCGAATTTCAAAATCAACCGTTGAAGCTTTCTCACGCATAAATGGATAACAAGAATAACGGGCATCTTTTTTCACTTGCTTCCCCCCTATTTTCTATAATGAAAAATTCTTACTTGAAAGGCATAAAAAAAGTCGCTCCTTTTGCAAAGGAACGACAAAAATACAAGATTGAGCCATCAAACTAGACAAAGCCTATGTATTTGCCGTATATCCTCCTAGCTTCCGAGAAGTTTTTATACGTTCAAATAAAGGTCGGTCTCCTGGCTTGTACAGTTCGTCACATAAAACGAATGTGTTATAAAGGACCTTCCCATCTTCTTTGAGACAGTGGTAAATCTTTATAATGGCTGTACTTACAGTTGCGGAAACAGCTCCGGTTTTTCACCGGATTCCCGATTATGCTTACTAGCACCTTTATCCTGCAAGAATATTTCATTTGTAAAGCAGTTTATCATATATGATTCAGAAAAAATAGCTGTACTCAATTTTAAAATATAGTAACACTAGAAGAGAAAATTCCAACAAATTTTTACATTATTAAGAAATTTACTATAGTAGTGTTTCAATTGCTTGTTCAATATCGAGCTGTGAATCTGTTGGTTCAAAGCGTGCGACGGTCTTACCATTAGCATCTACTAGAAATTTTGTAAAGTTCCAGCGAATGTTACGACCATCTAAAAAGCTTGGGGCAAGTTGAACAATTGCTTCTGCCAACATTTTCTCCTGCATACTTGCCTTCCCAAACTCTCGGTAATTCACTTCATGCTTTAAATAATTAAAGAGTGGATGTGTAGCCTCTCCATTTACCTGTACAAGCTCAAAAATCGGGAATGTGACCCCATAGTTTACCTTGCATAGATGCTTAGTTTCCTCTCCATCCTCAGGATTTTGATGGCCAAATTGATCACAAGGGAAGCCAAGAACTACAAAATTCTCTTTTCCATATTTATCATACATTTTCTGTAAGTCTTCAAATTGATATGTAAATCGGCATTGGTTTGCCGTGTTAACAATTAACATTGTTTTTCCACGATATGTTTCCATTGATAAAATTTCGCCATTAGGCTTCCGAACTAGATAATTATAAATGCTCATGCTATAATCCCCTTTTTTCATTCATTATAGTTGACTATTCTACCGTTCATCAAAGAATTTGCACAAAAAAACACCACCTCGCTACTTTGAACGGATGGCTGACTTATACTTCTTTTTATATTTAGCATCTTGTTCTTCATTAATTAAACGATGGGCAATATCTAATAATTTCGAGTCATTTGTTTGATCATATAGCTTTTTAAATGACATAATAATATCCTGACGAATAAGAGATGGCTGTTTTTCATCTATACATGTTTGAAATCTTTTAGCTAGATACGATACAACCAAATCTCTTTGTACTTGACCCGCCTGTCCAATTTTCCAAATGGCCTGTAATGCATGCCTTGCTGTAGCAGATTGTTCATCGTAAGTCACAGCCCAAATCTTTAAAAAATCCTCCAAGACCCTTTCTTCTGGATCACTTTTTGCAGCTAAAGCGCATAAAATTTGTGCAGCACGTGCACGAGAATAACCATTATTGTATGTAAGTGCTTTTATTAGCTGTTCCCAAACTGCATATGTCCAATCTACGGGTTCCTGCATAATTTTCATTAATTCCTCGTAAGATTCATATTGAATATCGCGATCATGCTCTGTTAGATTACTAAAAAGTTGCAAAATCTCTTTTTCCATAATTCATCCCTACCTTTATTGTTTCAGAACGTAATAAAATTTGATTTATGGTACACTTAACTTAATTTTTTTCGCAAAGAAGGTGAGTTTATGAATAAATTTAATGCTAGGAAATTGATTTTTCGGTTGATTGTGATAATATCCCTACTTCTAGCTGCCTATTTTGTTATCCCAGTGTCCATGCCTTTAATACTTGCTGGGATCAGTGCATTTTTCTTAGAACCCATTGTCATGTTCTTTAAACGAAAATGGAAAATGTCACGGAAAATAGCAGTTGCTTTTATTTACATAGTGAGTGTTATTGTTATATCTATTATTTGTTATCTATCCATTACACAAATAATGACACAAATAATTTTACTATCTAAGCAAGCTCCCTATTATATTTCCAAGCTATCAGATATGTGGCTTCATATGCAAGAAAATATTTCTAAATACACAGAAGACTTTCCACCTGAAGTAAGTGCTTCGCTTCAAAAAACCACAATGGATTTCATAAAGAAAGTTGAAGAATCCTTTTTAAGCTTCTTTAATTATAGCAAAGTTTCTGCCTTCTTTTCAGAGATACCCAGCCTATTTATCAGTCTTCTCGTTTATATGATTGCGCTATTCCTATTTATGCTTGATTTGCCTAAGTTAAAGCAAATCACTTATAAATATTTAAAGCCCAATACAGCAAAGAAGATAAAAATTATTTTAAATCGCTTAAAAGATGCTACATTTGGCTATATGAAGGCTCACTTATTTGTAAGCTTTATTATTGGAGGCGTCACACTCATTGGACTGCTATTAATCCAACCGAAATACGCAGTAACAATGACGGTTATTATCTGGTTAATAGATATTGTACCATTCCTAGGCTCTATCATTATTCTAGCGCCATGGGGGCTTTACCACCTATTGATGGGAAACACCTCTATAGCTGTAAAATTATTCATCTTAGCTGCTATTTTACTTATTATTCGTCGAGTAGTCGAGCCTAAGTTAATGGGAGACCATATCGGTTTGTCCACTTTACCAACATTAATTTCCATGTTCATAGGTCTACAGTTATTTGGTATTATCGGTTTACTTGTTGGTCCATTCGTTATTATTTTCTTTATTGCGTTGAAAGAGACAGGTGTCATCAAAGTAAATTTTAAAATTTAATATCAATCTAGTATGCAGGGAAATCTCTTTTCAAGAATAGACGTAGTCGTCTTGTTTCTTTTGAAAGAAATGCAAAATAAAAAGGTCAATCTTTGTATATTTTTCTCTACAAAGATGACCTTTTTCTTATATCAACCGTCTATATAATAGTGAGGCCTATTGAATACGTCCAAAGCCTACTAAGTATTGATTCCACCAATCAAGTGACTCAATTACGACACCATTGTTTTGAGCGTCGATCATTGTGTTATTACCTAAATAAATACCTACGTGTGCAACCCCTGAACCATAGCTGAAGAACACTAAGTCCCCAACACGTGCTTCACCTGCTGAAATGCGTTGTGTTGCTAAATATTGTTGTGATGCTGTACGAGGTAAAGAAACACCCGCTTGCTTATATGACCATTGTACAAGACCTGAACAGTCAAAACCTGTTGATGGGTTGCTACCACCCCAAACATAAGGACGTCCTAGGAATTGTTTAGCTGTTGAAATGGCATCTCCTGAAGAAACAGTGCCAGCTCCTGACCCAACAATAATCTTTTGTGGTTCGCCTCCACCATTATTTTGAGTTGCTTGTATAACTGGTGTAGCTGCTTGAAGTGCACGTAAACGAGCTGCCTCTTCTTCAGCTGCTTTACGCTCTGCTTCTAAACGTTCTTCTTCTTGTTTCGTTGCAATTTCAGCTTTTAATGCAAGTGATTTCGCTTCGTTCTCAGCTTTCTTCACTTCCATTTCGCTTTCTTTTTGCTGAAGCTCTTGGAATTGTTTTTGAAGTTCCTTTTGTTTTTCATCTAATGTAGCTTTTTGTTGCTCTAAGCTTGCTTTATCTGCTTCCTGTTGATCCACTAATTCTTGGTCAGCATCCATTAATGTTTTTACCGCTACGACACGATCCATTAAATCTGCAAAGCTTTTTGCCTCAAGCACTACGTTTAAATAAACACCTACAGTGTTGTCTTGCGCTTGGTATGCAGCCATACGTTCACTTAAAATTTTTGAACGTTGCTCGATGCGTTTTTGTGTTTCAACAATACTAGCATCCACTTCTTTAATATCAGCTTGTACTTGTTTAAATACCTTTACTTTTGCGTCGATCTCTTGTTGTAGTTTCGTTAGTTCTTCTTGTAATTTTTTAATTTGTGCATCTATTTCTGCCTTTTTCTCAATCATTTGTTGAGATGTTTCTTCGGCATGTACTTCTGTTGGTTGAATTGTATTAAATAATAAGCCGCCAGCTAGTGCTAATGCTAGCACCATCGACTTACGCCATTTGTTACGCTTAGCCACGTTACCTTCATTTCCCTTCATCTATCAATTTCGCTCTCGATATTCTATGTAATCACTTGAACGATTTCTATTTTAATTAAATGTTCTTATATTTATTTTAGCCTTTTAAAGTTTAGCATTTTCTACATAACTTTTATACTATTTCATGTCTATTTAATACATTAGTAAAACTCGAAATATTTCTGTAACATTCGCCTATAAACTACATTATTCTACAAAACACATTTTTCTTCTACACAGGGAAACTATTAGCTAATTCGACATTAGACCCAGTAGATCTTTTGTAATGTTTTTGTAATATTTGAGGGTATCAAAGAAAAAAGGTAGGGAAAAAATTCCCTACCTATTGCTTCATTGACCTTAATGCTTGTATAGATAATCTCACTAACAAAATGGCACATAAAAATAAACCTAAATATGCTGCTGTGTTCAAATAGACCGCATAAGAATCATGGATAAATTGTGATATTGCTAAAAGAGCGACAGATATAATACCAAAAGTTATACCCACCAGCAGCAAAACAAATTGAGAAAACAAATGTGTAATAAAACGTGCATTATGCTCATCCGAAAAGACATCATGATGTAAAATGATTTTTCCGCTTTCAACTCGCTGAATGAGCTGATCGACTCTTCTAGGCATTTTACGCAAAGTCGGTATAAGCATAGATAATTCTTCTTGCAGCCGCTCCTTAGTTGCCATCGGTTCTTTAAAAGGTTTAAGGAAAGAGGCACGCATATATGTAGCAGAAAAATCCTTTGCCTCTGTAAAGATATCAAAACGTGAATCTATTACCCGTAATGTGCCATCTAACGTTACTAAGGAACGGAGAGCCAATCCCACCGCTGGATAAAATGCAAGTCCAAAATCTCTTACCACTGTAAACAGGGCGTGAATTAATTCTTCAGTAGGTATACGGTCAACATAGGAAATTTTCAGTAATATTTGGTCGATTGCCTGTTCCATTCTCGCACGTTCTGCATGATCAGCATTTTCCACTAATAATGTTAAGCCATCATATAAAACGCTTGAATCATTTAGTTGAATGCCCATCAAAAATAACTTTAAGCCTTCTTGCTGTGTTGCACCTAGACGTCCTACTGCGCCAAAGTCAAGTAAGACTGGTGTGCCATCTGATTCATCTATATGGATATTTCCTGGATGTGGGTCTGCATGAAAAATACCAGAGAATAGCATCTGCTCAAAAAATGAATAGAGGACGGTTCTTGCAAACTGCCTACGATCAATAGACAAACGATTAAATTCAGATGCCCCATCTGCCACACTTTGTCCACGAATATACTCCATCACAATAACATTTTCATTACTGTAAGGCGTAAATATTTTAGGAATTCGAACCTTGTAATCGCTTTTCGCCAGTGCATTCTTCACCTGTAGCGTATTACGTACTTCAATATCTAAATGAATCTCCTCACGTAGTCCATCTGCAAATCCCCCAGCCAACTCTCTAAAGCCCAATGATTCTGCCCAGGTTGATTTTGTGGATAGCCAATTAGCAAATTCCTCTAAAATTTCAAGGTCATCGCGCATAATACCTTTTACTTCTGGACGCAATAGCTTGACTACCACCTCTTCATAATCCTTAAGCCTTGCTTTATGCACTTGGCCAATAGAGGCTGCTGCAATGGGCTCCATTTGAAATTGGCTAAATATTTCGTCCATTGATTGCGGAAGAGACCTCTCTAAAATTTGTTTCACTTGCTCCTCTGATAAAGGCCTTACTCGGTGCTGCAGCCTTTCTAATTCATCAATAAAAATAGGTGTAAAAAGCTCTTTTCGTGTGGAAAGCACTTGGCCAAATTTAATGAAAATCCCACCACATTGTTCTAAAGTTGCACGCAAAGCAATTGCAAGCTCTTTTTCATTTTCTCGTTGCCTCGCATATTTAATCGTTTGTACGACACCATTTGTAACAGCAATTTTTAATACCTGACGCAGGCGTTTCTGCTGTCGCCAATAGCTACGCAATCGCAATAGTAAAGATTTTTGGCCGTGACGGCGATCTCCATTCGTAATGCCGCTAGGGTCAAAAAGCTCAAATACCAAATAAAGCAACATCGAAATGAGTAGCATACTACCGATCCAAATCAGTGTGCTTACCTCAGTTACTGTTTGCATCATCGTTTCTGATAAAAAATCTGTATGGCGCAGATAAGAATACCAGTATACAAAAGAGGTTAATGTCACACTAATAACGACTGACAGCACTCTTCGCACAAAATTAATATTCGAGCCAATTAATCGTCCACTTACAATATAAATCAAACCCGATACTATGAGGATTTGGGTTAAAAATTTCAAAAAGATCAACAGTGTCACCCCCTAAGCCATTTCCATTTCCTACTACCGTTAGTATAGCAAATTTGTGCACCAACTTTCTTGAACGAGGAACACAACAAAAAATATATTAGTTCTATACCTTGATAAAATACCTATAAGGGTATATTATTTATTTGTAGTATTTAAACTATATTATTCACCTATTTTCAGAAGCAAAACCTTCATTTAAATGCTTTTAAATACCCTAATAAGTATTTACTAAGAAAAGGAGTGTTTATCAATTGAGAAAAAAATTTTTAGTAGTAGGTGGCGTTGCAGGTGGTGCATCCACGGCGGCACGTATTCGTCGTCTCGATGAAAAGGCAGAAATTATTATGTTTGAAAAGGGGCCAAATGTTTCATTCTCTAATTGCTCTCTACCCTTCCATTTAAGCGGGATTGTTGAAGATAGCAACAAATTAATTTTAATGACGCCTCAAGGCTTTCAAACAAAATACAATATAGAGGCTCGTGTTCAACAAGAAGTTGTACGTATTAACAGAGAGCAAAAAACCATCACCATTAAGGATTTAAAAACGAATAGAGATTATGAGGAAAGTTACGATACGTTAATTTTATCCCCAGGAGCAAGTCCTATCGTCCCTGACTTAGAGGGCATTCATTCTAAGCACGTCTTTACCATTAGAAACGTGGCTGATATTAACCGTTTAAATCGGTATCTACAAGCAGAGAATGTACAGGATATTGCCGTGGTCGGCGGAGGCTTCATTGGTGTAGAGGTAGCAGAAAATTTGAAGCTAGCAGGCTTTAATGTCTCTCTAGTTGAATTTGGCCAACAAATTATGGCCCCTTTTGATTATGATATGGCTCAAATCTTACACAAGGAAATGACTGATAAAGGGGTTCAAGTTATTGTCAATGACGGCCTTGCAAAGGTTACGCCAAATAATGTGACGTTGAACTCAGGCAAACATTTGAAAGCACAAGCAGTCGTATTAGCGATTGGCGTTCGTCCTGAAATCCACTTAGCCAAAGAAGCCGGGCTAACTATCGGTGAACTCGGAGGCATTCAAGTTGATGCTAATTACGTGACATCCGATCCTTCTATATACGCTGTGGGAGATGCGATTGAAGTATTCCATCAACTTACCCATAAAAAGACACGACTTGCTTTAGCCGGCCCCGCTCAGCGACAAGCTCGTGCTGCAGCTAATCATATGTATAACATCCCTCATCACAATAAAGGGGTTATTGGATCTTCAAGTGTACAAATTTTTGAACTCGCATGTGCGACAACAGGTTTGAACGAAAAAACAGCTCTAGCAAATGGCTTTCAGGCGAAAAGTGTTTATCTGATAGCTCCTGATAAAGTAGGCTTAATGCCAAATAGTAATCCGCTTCACTTTAAGCTCGTTTATGAAACACCAACGGGTAAAATCCTTGGAGCCCAAGCTATAGGTAAAGGCAATGCAGATAAACGAATTGATGTAATAGCAACCCTCATCACAATGGGCGGTACTTTAGAAGATTTAAAGGAGCTGGAGCTATCCTATTCTCCAATGTTTAGCACTGCCCGTGATATTGTTAATTTGGCAGCTCTTGTAGCTCAAAATCAATTACATGGACACTTCAAACAAGTAAAAGTTGATGAAGTGAGAACACTCATTGAAAATCAAGCCTACTTCTTAGACGTACGCGAGAAGAATGAATTTGAATCCGGTCATCTCCTTCATGCACACAATATTCCTCTAAGTGAACTTCGAGAAAGAATGGATGAAATCCCTAAGGATCAAGCAGTGTATGTGCATTGCCGATCCGGTCAGCGTAGCTATAATGCTGTTATGGCCCTTCAAAATAGCGGTTTTTCTAACGTCTTTAATGTAAGTGGGTCATTCCTTGGGATTAGCTTATATGAATATTTTACAGATATCACAACGAACAGAGATAAAATAGTAACTGCTTATAATTTTAAATAACTTAAAAGGGATGCCGATTATTAGCATCCCTTTTCTTCGTTAGTTTGTAGACAAAACTTTTTCCCAGTCAATCGTACCATTTTTAACTTGTTCACGTTTTTCCTTATCCATGATGTCATTTGGACGCCCGCCTTTTGGCCAGTCTTTTTCATGGTTTGCCCACTCTGGACGATCCTGCGATAAAATAAAGGCAGCTAAATCTGCAGCTTCTTGATCTGTTAAGGTCCCCGCTGCACCTATCGGCATATTATTTTGAATATAACCAGCCATTTTTGACATACGTGCCATGCCTGCGCCATCATTAAATGAATCATCTCCCCATAAAGCCGGACCAGTATTAGCACCAGTTCCTGCGCCATCAGCTGCATGACAGGCTATACAGGACTGTGCATAAAGCTCCTCACCATCTGCAACATTTGGAATCGGCACATTCTTCATATCACTAGTGCCCGCCCATTCACGTTTTGCTCCAATCGGAACACCTTCAGAAATATAAGCGAAATACGCCACCATAGCCTCTAGTTCATCACTATTCATTTCGAATTTTTTACCATTCATACTACGAACCATACAGCCATTAATGCGCTCTTCTATTGTAACCACACCACCTGAGCGTCCAATATACTGTGGATAATTTGCCATTACACCTACTAATGATGAGGCTTGCTCGTCATAGCCTGCACCAGCATGACAGCTTGTGCAAGATAATTGGTTGCCCACATATTCATCTGCCGCAACATGCGTGTTATTAACAAGTTCATAGCCATTTAATATTGCTTCTTTCATTGGACCATCTGGTACTTCTTCAATACTTGGCGGAGCATAGACCACTGACTGAGCAGCTGCTGTTGTTGGTAATTGTGTTTGCACTGTCGCTTCTTTCTCACTTACATTCGAATCAACTGTAATTTTGTCACTGACAAACGTCCCAACAAAAATGGCGCCTGCTAACAGTACTGTTCCTGCTACTCCTGCTACTATAGGTTTCATCTATAATACCCCCCTTTGTATTCTCACTTATATTTTAGCAACATAACAATTTATTGGATGTGATTTTTCTCACACTACCACAAAATAGAACCATTAAGATGATAAAAATGGTTAATTTATACATTTAATTTTGTTCTATAACACAGAAAACAAGACTTAATACCTCTTGCAGTATCCATATACTTCGAAACAAAAAAGCATCGAGTACAAATTCGCACTCGACACCTTTTAGTCTTATAGTTTACACTGTCCATCAGCACATGCTGATTCTCCATTACCATTTATCGATACTGTTGGCTGAATACCAGCTATTTCCGCAGCTTGATGCAAAGTCCGCACAAACACTTCATTCGGCTCAGCCCCTTTAATACCATAACGGTTTTCAAATACAAAGAACGGTACACTTTGCACGCCAAGTTGCTGTGCTTCATAGCGATCCTTGTCTAGCTCTTCACTAAAATCAGTTGAAGCTAAGATTCTCTCCGCTACTCTTCTATCCAAATCTAATTGCGCAATAACTTTTAATAAAAATTCATCTTTATTTAAATCTTCACCATCTTTAAAATAACCAGCCATTAGTGCTTCCGTATAAGCTGTCGCTTTGCCAAATTGCTGCGTCCATTTCGCTAAACGATGAGCCTTTTCTGTATGCGCTGTTTTCATCTTAGCAAAATCATAATGCAAACCAACTTCCGTTGCTCTCAAAGCTATACCTTCAACCATATCTTTCACTTCTTCTAGCGTGACATCATATTTTTTAGCCAGCGCCTCATAAAAAGATGGTGCATTCGCTTTCGGATTATCTGGGCCTATTTGAAATGCTTTATATTCTATTTCTACTCGTCCTGTATAGCCTGCAATGTCAATTGCCCGTTCAAGTTCTCGCTTGCCAATATAACAAAATGGACATGTAAAATCAGAGAAGACTTCTATTTTCATTACCATACCCCCTTTATAATATATCCACCCAAATTTTAATAGCTGTTGCTAATATAAGAATCGCTAAAATAATTTGTAGGAATTTTGTATTTAACTTGCCCCCTATTCTCGCACCTAGAGGAGCAGCTATTAGACTTGATACAATCAAGATGAGCGCCGGGTAATATTCCACTTGTCCAGTCATTAATTTACCAATGGTACCTCCGATTGAGGAGATAAACGTAATAGCAAGGCTTGACGCAATAGTCATACGAGTAGGAATTCCTAAGACCACAAGCATGATAGGTACTAGTAAAAATCCACCAGCTGCCCCCACAATCCCGGAACCTATACCAACAACGAAAGCTAATAGGACCGCCAATGGTTTATTAAATGTAACAGCCTGCATTGGTTTATCATCAATTTGCTTTTTCGGTATGAACATCATCACAGCAGCAATTAATGCAAGAATTCCATAGACAATGTTAATACCTGACTCTGATAAAAATTTCGAACCGAAGCTACCTACAAAGCTTCCCATTAATATGGCGCTCCCCATATAGATAATGAGTGATTTATTTAAATACCCACCTTTGCGATAGACCCAAACACCAGAAAGAGCAGCAAAAAGTACCTGAATCGCACTAATCCCTGACACCTCATGTGCTGAAAAGGCCGCAAATCCTAGTAATGGCGGTATATATAATAGCATTGGGAAATTAATGATGGCACCGCCAATACCTAACATCCCTGATACAAATGAACCGAGAAAACCAATAAGTAAAATGGTTAAGATCCATGCAATATCCATTTATTTTTCCTTCTTTCTGGCTGTATTCAACAAAGTGAAAGGAGGGTTGTTCTACTGTAATAGACAACCCTCAATCAGCCCTATGCTTTCTGAATGAAAAATGTAATGACGCCAGCCTCTTCAGCTTGATCTAAAATGATATGACCTCCAGCTTTTGCCCAAGCAGGAATATCCGCTAAAGCTCCTTTATCTGTCACCTGAACTTCTAAAACTTCCCCAGACTTTAGGGTATCTATTGCTTTTTTTGTCTTCACAATAGGCATTGGACAAGAAAGGCCTTTTGCATCTAGTTTTAAACTTGATTTCATCATATTCTCCTTCGACTCGGCAAAGGTTGTAAGCGATTTTGCCGGTTCTTCTTGTTTTATATCTTCATGAAGGATGAGCGCCTTCAATTCACGAACTTTACATATAATAAGCATACATGCATACTCATTGCACTTTAGCATGTTTTATCGTACTGCACAGCGATTTGGTCCAATTTCCATTTCTGTTTGCTGATCTAACTCAGGTGTTATTTTCCCCATATTCACCTGACGAATTTCCTGATAAGCATTGGGTTGTGGAGGTAATTCATCTGTTACCACACGTCTAAATTCTGCTTCATCTTGAATATTTAATCCATGGTTTTGTACAAATAAATCCCCTAGTCGTCTTGCAACCGTTCCATCTTCATTCAGCTCATCAATAATCATAAAATGTGCTGGTAAGACAATAAGTTCATCAGACAATTCTCGATAACGCTTGTAAAGCGTGTCTCGTAAATCTCCAACCCAGTCATCAGCAAGGCCAGCTAAATCAGGACGTCCGATTGAGTCGATAAATAAAATATCTCCTGTTAATAAATATTTGCTGTCAACAACAAATGAAGTAGAACCTATTGTATGACCAGGAGAATAAATAGCTCCTACATCTATTTTTGATGCACCGATTTGAACAGTCGTTCCATCAACTAATGGTGTATAGTGGAACACAACTTCCTCAGCGTCCTTAGGTGGCAAATAATAGGTTGCACCTGTCATCTCTGCGATATGGCGCCCACCTGAAATGTGATCAGCATGTAAGTGTGTATCAAAAACATGTTTAATTTGGACATTTTTAAGTTCTGCAAAGTTTATAAACACATCTGTAAAACGTACAGCATCAATAATAGCTGCTTCACCTTCAGAAAGGACCATATAAGACAGACACCCCTTTCCTAAGCGAACAAACTGATAAAGCTCACCACCGCCTGTTAAATCACCTACTTTAATCGGCTCTAAATATTCACTCCAGGATTTCATACCTCCTGCTAAATAGGCAACCTCAATACCTGCCTCAGCTAACATTTCAGCGACCATTAAAGACGATCCTTCTTTTGCACAAACGACTAATACTTCTTTATCAGTTGGGATATTCGGTAAAATATTATCAATACCATCTAACAGTTCAAAATACGGTATATTTAAATACTCAAAACGATGGCCATCAATTTTCCAATCTTCGAATGCATCCGCATTACGAACATCTAAAATAAACAACTCTTCATTGTGAATAACCTTTTTAGCTACTTGTGACGCGCTCCATTTTTGAATTGACATCTCAATTACCCCCATCGGTATTATTTTTACGTTTTTTATAGCGGAGAGGGGTGCCCTCTCCGCTTTTATAGGTAGGTCACTAGAATGTAAGTGACGGTGCTGCGTCTTTCGCGAATTCTAGGAACGTTACAGCTCCACCCACTTCAATACCCTCGATGAAATCTTCAGTAGTTAAACCCATAACATCCATCGTCATCTGGCAAGCAATAAATTTCACACCTAATTCTTGTGCCATTTCCACTAGTTGAGGAATAGCTGGCACATTTGCTTTTGTAAACCCTTCAGCATAGTGTTCTGCTCCAGCGGGCATTGGTAATACATGCATACCTTGCTTATGAATTAGATTCAAACCTTCAAATGTAAAGAAGATAGCTACCTCTTTCTCAGAAGCTGCCGCAGCTGTTGCGATATTAAATACCTTATACGCATCAAATAAACCACCGTTACTTGCAATGATTGCTACTTTGTTCGACATAATAAAATTCCTCCAATTTAAATATTTTTTGTTAAATCGCCTGACCACGATGTCATTCCTGGTAAGACGTTAAATACTTTCGTAAAACCACGTGAAGCCAGCTTTTGCGCAGCCATGTCACTTCGTTTTCCAGTACGACAAATAACATAGATCTCCTGCTCTTTATCAAGCTCAGAAAGTCGCGTCTCCAGTTCGCCCATTGGTATCGATTTTGCTCCCGCAATATGCCCAAAAGCGAATTCCGCTTCCTCACGTACATCTAGAATTAATCCTTTACGACTTGTGATTTGCTCTAAATCAATTGTTTGATCAAACGTCATTTCTTCAATTTGGTCGTTTGTACATTTACGAATATAATGTTTCATTACACCATCATCTTCTATAGTACCAATATACTGATGACCTACAGTTTCAGCCCATGCCGCAATATCAGCTTTTGATCCTTTATCTGTCGCAGCTACTTCTAAAACTTGACCATCTACTAAATCAGCCATCGCTTTTTTTGTTTTCACAATCGGCATCGGGCAAGAAAGGCCCTTGGCATCTAGCTGAAAATCCGCCTTCATACTTTCCATAACCTCCATATACCTATAAGGGTATTTTTTTATTCAAAAAAATATAGATTTAATCTATAACTGTACTTTTCCCTCCCAAGCTAACATACCACCAATCATATTAGTTACATTAAAGCCATTACTTTCTAATATTTGAGTAGCCCGAGCACTACGTCCACCTGATCGACAAACCATAATATACGACTCTCCCTTATTTAATTCAGGTAGTCGAAACTCTAATAAACCTAGTGGGATATGAATAACGCCTGGAATGCGACCAGCCTCTACTTCATCTACCTCTCGCACATCAATAAGATTCAACTTCCCACCTTGCTCCATAATTTGCTGAACTTCTTTGGCTGTAATTTCTTTCACCTTTTTCTCCTCCTAGTATGCACTCATTCCACCACGAACATTAGAAACACGATCAAAGCCTTGCTTTTTCAGTTGCTTACAAGCCTGACTACTTCGCATGCCACTCTGACATATAACTACGATCTCTTTATCCTTCGGTAGGTTTTCAAAGTTCGATCCAAGCGGAACATTTTTAAATTGCGAAATATGCCGACCTTTATACTCAGCAGGCGTGCGTACATCGATAAATATCTTATCCTTATCATTCAGCATATCTTTTAATCGAGCTGTAGAAATTGATTGAACGCCCTTCACAGGCTTCATTCGCCAAACGAAAAAGGCTGCCACAAGCACAATAATAATCCATATTTCCATATGATCAGTCCTCCTTTTTATACGATTGTGGGTATATTAAGTTATCGACTTTTCACGACCAAATCCATCGCCTCTTGGATAGCAGCATTCATTTTTTCAGCATTGCCTTCAGCAGTCGATACACAATCTAATAAATTTTCACTTACAATGACACCGATCGTCCGGTCAACAGCAGAACGCACGGCAGATAGCTGTGTAATCACATCTTTACAACTTTGATCTTCTTCCATCATGCGTAAAATACCGCGCATTTGACCTTCCATACGTTTCACACGATTTGCAGTGTTTGAGCCATACGCCATTCTGTTATGCCCCCTTTCAAACGATAGATTGAACTTCCTTACGAGTTTTATATTATACCCCTATAGGTATATTGTCAATATAAAGCTTCAATCTTTTTTAAGATGCTGCAATTGCAAGGCATAATGTTCTCTATATTGCTTAAAACTCATCTATCTGCTTCCTTATTATTCAACAAAAAAACCCTACTACGAGTTATTACTCATAGCAGGGAGTTTATTTTTTATTTAGCTAATTGCATGGCCGGTCCAAAGAATTCATAGTGAATTTTTTCATCTTTCACGCCAATTTCCTGTAAATTTTTAATAACCGCTTCCATAAAGCCTACAGGGCCACATACATATACATCTGCATTATCAGCTACTTTTTCAGCCAGCAATTCTTTTGTAATAAGCTTGTCTTCATCAGAGTATAAAGCTGTATAGGATGCATTCGGTAATACGTTTACTTTCCCTTGAATATCATCGCTGAACGCTACAACCTTCTCATTACGAGCACATTGGATAAAGTTCACTTCATTCTCTGCATTATCATTTAAAGATTGCAGCATACTGTTTAAAGGTGTTACACCAATACCGCCACTTACAAATGTAATTGGTGCAGCCGTTTCTTCTAATACAAATAATCCAGCTGGAGCACTTACATCTACTAAATCACCAACTTGTAAGTGATCATGAATATAATTTGATACTTTACCATTTGGCGTATGGTCACTTTCACGTTTCACCGAAATACGATAGCCATCTTCTGCACTCGCTTGTGATAGTGTATATTGACGGTTCATTAAATACTCTTCTCCCGGCACTTTCACTCGAATAGAGATGTATTGACCTGGTTCATAAGTTGGTAGTGGTGATCCATCTTCATTTACAAAATAAATAGAAGTTACTAAGTCACTTTCCACAACTTTTTTCGCCACTTTTAATGGTTTAAATAGACGCCATCCACCATTGTTCTCAGTTTTTTGGTATAACTCTTCTTCTACTTGAATGAAAATATCTGCGATAACGCCATATGCCTCGGCCCATGCACCAATAATGTCATCAGTTGCTGCATCACCAAGTACTTCTTTAATCGCTTTTAATAAATTTTCACCCACGATTGGGTAATGTTCAGGTAAAATTCCTAAACTACGGTGTTTATGTGCAATAAGCATTACTGCTGGTAAAATTGCTTCTAAATTTTCAATATGAACTGCTGCAGCGTAAACAGTATTAGCTAATGCTGTTTGCTGACGGCCTTGTTCTTGGTTCGTGTGATTAAAAATATTTAGTAATTCTGGATGAGCTTGAAACATATTTTTGTAAAACGTCTTTGTGATTTCAACACCATGAACTTCTAATACAGGTACTGTTGCTTTAATAATTTGAATTGTTTCTTGTTTTAACATATCGCTTACCATCCTTTCGTGATTACAATATAACGCTTTCATTCTCTTAAAGCAATATATAAAATACATCTTTAACAAAATAGACATATTTGATGTATTATAAATACATCTTTAAAAATAGGTTGAAGATATTATACTTCAATGTAAAAATGCTATAATTATTATGAATTATAGAAAGTAGGGTGTTCGGATGCGCTTAACTTTATACACGGACTACTCTCTGCGCACGCTTATTTATTTAGGCGCAAAGGAAGATGGTCAATTATCAACTATTCAAGAGATCTCAGATGCTTATAATATATCGAAAAACCATTTAATGAAGGTGACACACCAGCTTGGATTATTAGGTTACATTGAAACAATTCGTGGACGCGGCGGGGGTATTCGCCTTGCTATCGATCCAAAAACCATTACCATCGGTGAAATTATTCGTCATACAGAAGAGGATTTTCATCTTGTAGAATGTTTCGATAAAGAGAATAACCTATGTAAAATAGCTCCAGAATGTCAACTAAAAGGTGTACTGTATGAAGCTTTGCAAGCCTATTTGAACGTGTTAGATCAATACACCTTGGACGATTTCCTTCATTCTAAGGAAAAATTAATGGCGCTACTGCTCGGTAAATAAAAATACCCGCTCAACATTTGTTGAACGGGTATTTTTTTATGAAGTTGCTTATAATTGTTTTGTAAAGAAAATCATATCCAATGCACGAATACCATTTTCATAAATTGGTTCTGGGTAATGACTGAAGAAATCCTTTTCAATAGCCTCCATGCGAAAGCCTGCTTTTTGATAAAAAGCGATATTATCAATACTTGAGTTCGCCGTTCCAACCAACACTACCTGATAGCCTTCCTTACGGCATTTTTCAGTAAGTTGTCGTAATATCTCTTTGCCTATTCCCTTCCCTTGGTACTTGGTTTCAATAGCAATATTCTTCAATTCAATTGTAGTGTCAGATTGAGGAATGACTAATGCCACTCCCACTAGCAGTTCTCCACAATTAATTTTATATAATGTACCCTTATCTAAATATTTTCGAACCGCCACTTCACTTTCATCCGCTAATAAAAGCTGAGGTAAAAAAGCTTCTCGGTTCCCTTCTACCTTTTCTAGGGATGTTCGATAACGGACATAATCTTCTCGTTCAAAAACATTTAACACACATGGTTGCTTTTCCTTCACTTCTAACCACGAATGCTCCTCAGGATAATCCTTTTCCACTCCTAATCGAACAAAAGGTAGCTTTTCTTGTGCTTTCTGCGAACGGATATTAACCTTTCGGGCTCCTGCAAATACACGTGATAATCCCAGTTCAAAAAACGCAATATCTAAAATAGCCGTTTTTGCTTCAAGATTATAGCCCTTCCCCCAAAATTGATAGCCAAGCCAAGAGCCGATATGACAGCTCTTTTTATGACGATCGATAAACATTAATGATGTCACACCAATGACTTGCCCCTCCTCATCTAAAATCACACGAGGGACGGTCTTACCTTCTTCTTCATCTATACGTTCACGCTTAATAAAATGAATTGTGTCTTCTACCTTGCCAGCAGGTAAGCCTAGGGCATCTCGAACCTGTGGCATAGAAGACAACGCATGCATAGCCTCAGCATACTTCACATCATGCCTTACTAACGTTACTGCCATCTTCTATTCCCCTTTATTTCTTAGGATTGAAAACTTATTCTTTATATATACTCCATATACTATAGATTATTCAAAAGCCTTGTTTTGCTAGTATAACTGAATATCCATCTACTTTATATAAATATAGAAAAATAAAAATTGAGAAAGTGAGCTTTTACTACACTTTCTCAATTATTTTTATGGTTGAACTGGTATAGTGATCTCTAATTCAGGTATATATCGAATTTTTGGATAACCGTTTTTATCCAATTGAAACATACCTTTTTCGTTTTCCTTGAAAAGATGGATATAGGGTTTTAAGGTTATTGTTTTTGGAACAGATTCAAAAGGAGTGTATCGAAGATCATCAAGATGAATGTTTCCATTGGTAGCGTTCCAACCGTTTCCTCCAATTACTTCAATTTCACGACCATACTCATCAATAATATCTATCCCCATTGTTAGTAGTGTTAAATTACCAGTGAACGTTGAATTATCAGTTAAAACCATTCGTGTTGTGATACTTGTTGTAACTGGTGTTAGCTTGACCTTTTCAAGAGTCAGATGAATATTGTCATATTGTCGACTTATATTTGGTGCTAAAGCTACATAGTCTTTCACTTTATTTTTCACAGGAATATCAATTTCAATGGGGTCTTCTATACCTCTGACAAAAGCTTGAATGGTTAAATCAAATTGCTCTGGGAAAGGCTGCCCTCCCTGATTTCTCAGATCGGAAAATTCAATAATGGCAGAAGCATTATCTTTACCAGAGTACATAAAAGGACTAATAGAATTGGACTCACTCGGAGCAAAAGAATTAATAGGCTCATCATTTATAAACAAATTATAATTACTGATACAATCCATTAAAGCTTCTTTCTCATCTTCTTTATAGGGGCGTTCAATAGCAATTGAAACACGTGTACCGTCATATGCTACTTCCGATACACTTAATGTAAACCCCTCCTGTGTCATACTTGCCTGTGGTTTTGTAGAAAGTCCTTTTTCATCAGCCATCTGCAACCCCAAATCACCAGCGAGACGGAAAATTGAGGATAGTACAGGCACTTGTTTAAACGTTGCAGCCATTGTTGGTGAAATAAATGGTGTAATAACTAGTAGGCAAGCTAGCATAGCTGTTGCAAAAGCAACTTTATAGTGCCATTTCTTCTGGTACTTTACTATTTGTGGCTGCTCGTTACGTTCATATTTACTGATTACACGATCAACCAAATCAACTTCTACAGGTGTTTCACGAATTAGCTGCTCTATTTGTGTCATTTCTTTATCCTTCTGCTTTAAATGAATGCTCATAAAATCCACCTCCTAACTTATTTTCCTTTATTATTTTTTTCCGTAATCGTTCATACTTTTTTCTTACTGTAGCTGCTTTCAAATCCATAATGGCAGCAATTTCTTCAAAGCTATACTCTTCAATAGAACGAAGTAATAAAATCCTTTTTTCATCTACACATAAGTTTTCCAGTAGCCTATGTATCATTTCATCATATTCAGGCATTGGTGTCTGTGTCTGCTTCACCTGTTCTTGCTTCATATTTAGCCAAAATTTATAGCCCTTATTTTTTGCTTTTATGACATCAATACAATGATGATGAGCAATTTTATAAAGCCAAGCTGATAAGGAGACCGTATAAGAAAATTTATGAATATTTTCTAATCCCTTAATAAAAATATCTTGCGAAGCATCCTCCGCCTCCTCTTTAGTTCCTAGCATATAGTAACAATAAATATAAATTTGCTTTTGAAAACAACAAATGATTTCTGCATAGGCACGCGTGTCCCCTGATTGAACTTGCTCCACAATTGATTCAATATCTATATCAGCTCGCTCTTTTGATGGATCTCGTGTAGTCAAAGTTGCCCCCCCTTTCCAATCTATATAACTGAAATTAATAGAAGTTTGTGACAAACTATAAAAATTTTTTCACAAAAATAAAACGCTTAAGAGTATCCTAAGCGTTTGAGTCTCACTATTTTATTTTGTAGCTTGTTATAAACCCTTTAATGATTGGGATCAATACACCTATCAATACAATGGGTAGGAACCACCAGCCTAATGAATTTACCTCACCAAGACCAATACGAACCATCTGAATCGATATAAAAGCAAATAAAATGATACAGATATTTTTCACTTCATTTAGTATTTTTCTGCTATTCAAATAAAATGCTTTTACATTACTTTCATTTAAACGTGACGGATAATTATGCATATGAGGTACTTTTTCTAGCAGGCCCATTAGCATCCATAAAAATAAACCGATGAATGGAAGAATGAATAATTCTATTTTTGCGCCCCAGCGATCAACCTCACCCATCCCATTGAAGTGACCAGGTATTTCATCAGGCAACTTACCCCATGCCAATATAATATAAAAGATGGATAAAATAAATATACTACCACCAATATAGTCCCATATCTTTTCTGATCTTGTTTTAGGTAACTTTAAAATTGGCCTATACATTTTCTCCACCCCTGTTTTTTTCCTTTACTACATCTACGTTATGACTACTAGTAAAGTTTCAAAATTTATGAAAATTGACTTAATATTCAATCTGAACCATTAATTATCCCTATTATTAGTAGCATTATAGCGATAAAATCTACTTTTTTTATTACTTCATATATAATTAATACCCATTTTCAAACTACTAATTACTGTAGAAATACTCATAATACTTTGTAAAATTCATATAATCTGATATAAATGATATATATACATATTTCATTATTTTGTAACATTTCTACTAATTACTGAGAAAGGATATTTCAACTATGCGATTTACTATCTACAAGAAATTATTACTCGGTTTTTTTATAGTTATTTTGGTACTCGTTACAACAATCGGCTTAAATATAAAACAGCTTGATTCTGTAAATGAGACCTATCGTACATTACTGGAGGAACAAACTACTAAATCTATAAGTATTCAGGAATTACGGGTGATTGCAAAACAGGAAATTGTCAGCATGCGAGGCTACTTACTACTTGGAGACAAACAAAACTTTCAAAGTAATCAAGCCTCACGCGAGGAATTTAAACAAAAATCAGAAGAATTAATGGCTACTTTAGATTCAGAGAAATCAATTAAGATGCTTGAAGCTATTAATAAAAGTGAGCAAAATGTTCAACAATTTGCAGATCGTATGTTTGAGTTAAAAGCTGCTGGAGAAACAGAGAAGTACGAAAAATTGGATAGTACTCAAGGACGCTTAATTATTAAACAATTCGATGAACGTGTTGAAAACCTTTCTAATTATCAAAATGAATATGTAGAAGGTAAAATGGCTGCTACATCCAATCAAATTCAAGACATCAAGCTCCAAATGATGCTTCTTGGAGTCTTTGCTGTTGTCATAAGTCTGATAATTGCTATGGTGGTTGGTAGTCTAATGTCTCGTCCAATTAACGGTATGGCTAAGGCTGCGAAAAAAATAGCTGAGGGTGACTTAACAGCTGAACAAATTCGTATAAAAAATCGTGATGAAGTGGGTGATTTAGCGCTTGCGTTTAATCAAATGGCTACAAATTTAAAGGATTTAATTACAAATGTACGCCAAAATACTGTACAAGTAAGTGGCTCTGCTGCTGAGTTAACAGCTAGTGCAGAGCAAACTATACAGGCTACAGAACAAATCACTTCTTCTATTCAAGAGGTTGCTAGTGGCTCAGAGGCTCAAGGGAAAAACGCAACTGAAAGCTCAGAAGCAATGAAAAACATGACAAAGGGTATACAACAATTAGCTTCTACTACTGCTGCTGTTTCTGAACTGGCAATCGAGACAAATTCAGAGGCTAAGAAAGGAAATGATTCTTTACATCGTGTTATCTCTCAGATGACAACAATCAACACGGCTGTTTTAGAGTCAGCAAGTGTTGTTAAAAACCTAGACGGGCATTCCATTGAAATTGGCAATATCATTGGTATTATTACTGATATTGCAGAACAAACAAATTTATTAGCACTTAATGCTGCAATTGAAGCAGCCCGTGCAGGCGATCATGGACGCGGCTTTGCAGTCGTTGCAGATGAAGTGAAAAAGTTAGCAGAGCAATCAAAAAAATCCGCTGAGCAAATCGCTACCTTGATTTCTGAAATACAGCAGGATACAAACCGTGCTGTAACGGTGATGGATACTGGAACTCAAGAGGTTCAAATTGGTATGCAAGTAGTAAAGGTAGCAGAAGAAGGTTTCTCTAAGATTGTTGAGCTGATTGAGCAAGTATCCATGCAAATCCAAGAAGCAACGACTGTTTCAGAGGAGATGTCCTCTAGTGCAGAGCAAATTTATGCTTCCTTTGATGAAATTGCAACTATTGCCCAAATGTCCTCATCTAATTTACAAAATGTTGCATCTGCTTCCGAGGAACAATTAGCTACTATCGAAGAAGTAGCAGCTTCAGCAGCAACACTTTCAAATATGGCAGAAGAACTTCATACGCAAGTCTCGCGTTTTAAGCTAGAATAAAAGACTGCTCGTTTTCTTTAGGTTTATAGAAAACGAGCAGTTTCTTCATACAAAAAAATATCATGATTTTCCAACCTATCATATGTTAACTCCCCTAACCATTTACTCACGGGAAATATATATTTTTTAGTGCCTCCATCAACATTTCACTAAATATCAAATATTTAATAAGGTAGTTAATACTTAAGACAGAATTAAATAAATTTTTAGAATATTATTGACAGGAAGTTAATATCCAAGTAATATTGCTTTCAACAACACATTGCAGGCCAAGATTGGAAATAGTAAAAGTGGTTGTGTACTTGTAGAGAGCCGATGGTTGGTGTAAATCGGTAGGCACACATTTTGAACTCGTCCATGAGCTACTCCCTGAACTTTTCAGTAAGGGATGTCGGTTTCCCCCGTTAACAGGATAGACAGTGATAGCTGTCGATAAGGGGACTTTTTCTATATAGAGAAGGTCAATTAGAGTGGTACCGCGAGCATAAACTCGTCTCTATTTTTTACATAGAGACGGGTTTTTTTATTTTTTAATGACTTATTGGCCTAAGTGTAGATTTTAGATACTAATCACTAAAAAGGAGTGTTTGAAAATGGGAAGAAAAATTTGGGTGTTTGATACAACTTTACGTGATGGCGAACAGGTGCCTGGAGCAAAGCTAAATCTTTACGAAAAAGTAGAGATCGCACAGCAGCTGAAAAAATTGGGTGTCGATATTATAGAGGCTGGATTCCCCGCTTCCTCTCAAGGTGATTTTGATGCCGTCAAAGCTGTAGCTGAAAAGGTTGGCAATACAAACGACATTATGATTACAGCATTAGCACGTGCTGTAAAGGCTGACATTGATGCTGTCTATAACGCTGTGAAATATGCTCAAAACCCGATGATTCACATGGTACTTGGCACATCTGATATTCATGTAGAGAAAAAATTCAGCAAGTCAAAAGATCAAATTTTACAAATTGGCGTGGATGCTGTGAAATACGCTAAAACATTATTGCCGCAAGTTCAGTATTCCACAGAGGATGCCTCTCGTTCAGACTTTGAATATCTTTGGAAAACAATTGAAGCTGTTATGAGAGCTGGCGCAACGATGATTAACGTTCCTGATACGGTAGGCTTTGCAGAGCCAGAGGAATTTGGCGAAATGATTTTTAAATTAAACGACCGTATGAAAAACTTAGATGATAGCGTTCTTTTAAGTGTTCATTGTCACAACGATCTTGGAATGGCAACGGCTAATACGCTAGCCGCAATTAAAAATGGTGCAGATAAGGTAGAATGTACAATCAATGGTATCGGTGAACGTGCAGGTAATGCTGCATTAGAAGAAGTTGTCATGGCACTTAAAACTCGTGGCTCCGTCTACAATGCAGAAACACGTATTAATACAAAAGAAATTATGAATACTTCACGTCTTGTTTCTAGCTTTATGGGCTTAGATGTACAGGTCAATAAAGCCATTACAGGAGATAATGCATTTGCCCATTCTTCTGGTATTCACCAAGATGGTTTGTTAAAATCGCGTGATGCTTATGAAATCGTCCATCCTGAGGATGTAGGTCTTGATGATATGGAGCTAGTACTAACAGCTCGCTCTGGTCGCCATGCAGTGAAAAATGCTCTTGAAAAATTAGGGTTTACTAATCTTTCAACAGAGGAATTTGAAGGTATTTTTGAAGGGTTCTTAAAGCTAGCCGATGCAAAGAAAGAAGTATATGATCACGACTTATATGTTATTGTTGAAAGCTATTATGAAAAACATGATGCCAATAATAAAAATGCTACACATTATAGTGAGCAATTCTTTGATTTTGATGATCTACAAGTCGTCAGCAATACAAGCTTCCCTTCTGCAAGTGTTAAGGTTCGTAAAGGCGGTGAAGTATTTAAAGCTAGTGCAGTAGGCTCTGGCCCAATTGATGCCCTCTATTCAGCCATTGCAAAAATTACAAATATGGATGTAAAACTAGTGGAATATAATATCAATAGTGTTTCACGAGGCAAAGAGGCTTTAGGTAAAGTAAAAATTACGATTGAGCATGAAGGCGAAAAGTATATTGCAAAAGCAGCAGATACTGATATTCTTAAGGCAAGTGCATTAGCCTATATTAATGCGATCAATAGCATTGTAGTGACAAAATTAACACCTGTTATGAATTAAATGAAACTAGCAAAGCAGTATGGCTCTTCCGCCATACTGCTTTTTCAATCCTAGTGACTATCCCTAACTAGTTTTTGATATTCCTCATCGATTCGTTCGATATCCAGACGTTCAAATAATGGTGTCACCTCTTGAATGACTTTAGGCAGATCTACTTGCTCATGCCACATCATTTCATTTATACCTAACATATTTCTTACTTTCTTTGCTGAAAACGGTAAGAAAGGATGCAGCAGCTGTCCTAAATTCCCAATGATATAGACGCAAGTTGCTAATGTACGATTACCTGCCTCTACGTTTTCTTTTACCTGTAGCCATGGCTGTTGTTCATCAAAATAACGATTAGCTCCGCGAATATACTCAAAAATGGACTCTAATGCCTGTTTGAAATGACCACCTTCAATAAGAACGCCCGCTTCATTAAACAATTGTACAGTTTGTTTTCGAATGTCGCTGTCCACCTCCGCTTGTGGCACCTGACAAGCAAATGATTTCTCAATAAACTTCAAAGTACGGTTTACAAAATTACCATAGGCTCCGAGTAGTTCACCATTATGGCTATAAATAAATTCCCGCCATGAAAAATCAGTATCACGATTTTCTGGCGCATTCATCGTTAAGAAGTAACGAATAGAGTCCGCATCATAACGACTTAAAATATAAGGAACCCATACAGCCCAATTCTGGCTAGTAGATAATTTGCGCTTTTCTAATGTTAAATACTCATTGGATACAATATGGGTAGGTAATGCCTTAGATCCAATTCCCATTAAAATGGCTGGCCATATAACTGTATGGAATGGAATATTATCCTTCCCATGTACATAGTATGAAATGGTCTCTTCATTCCATAAATCTTCAATGGCTATTTGATGCTCTTTTGCCCATTCCAAGCTTGCTGTTAAGTACCCTGCTACAGCTTCTATCCATACATATATTTTTTTCCCTTCAAAACCTGGCACTGGAACATCTATGCCATTCGGTAAATCTCTTGTTACTGCTCGGTCGGGAACTCCCTCTGCCAAGTATCGCTCCGTTAACCCTAAAGCATTGTCACGCCAACGTTTCTCGACTTTCGCTTGTGCTAAATAAGACTCCAACCTTCCTTGAAATTGACTAAAGGTAAAATAAAAGTGCTCAGTTTCCCGAATAACAGGTTCGTTCCCACAAATTTTGCAGCGCTTATCAATTAAATCTAGTGGGTCTAAAATTTCTGAGCAGTTATCACATTGATCTCCCCTTGCTTTCGCTCCACAATTTGGACAAAGTCCCTCGACAAATCGATCTGGTAGGAATTGTTTATCCGTCTCACAGTAAGCCTGTTCAATTTTCTTTTTGTATAAAAAATTGTTGGCCAGTAGCTGTAAGAAAAGGGCCTTAACAGATTCATGGTGGTGCTCCGCATCCGTTCTTGTGTACAAATCATAGGTAAATCCTAAATCATGAAAGCATCTAGTAAACTCATCATGATAGTGATTAGCTATAGCCTCTGTCGTTGTATTCTCTTGTGCGGCACGTATAGAAATGGGTGTACCATTACAATCACTGCCTGATACATATAAAACCTGCTCGCCTTTTTGTCGGTAATATCTAGCCAAAATATCACCTGGTAATAATGCGGCAACATGCCCTAAATGCAAAGAGCCATTTGCATACGGCCAAGCGCCTCCAATAACAATCGTCATTCTAAATGCTCCCCTCACAGAAAAAATAGTAAAAAAAACCGTCCTAATCAAATCTGATTAGGACGAGTATACCCGTGTTACCACCTATATTTACAAATAGCTCACACTATTTGCCTCTCTCAGTACGTCTTCACACAAAAAAGAGATACTGCTGCTGTTGTAACGAGTGCCCATCTCGTCGTAATCTACTGGCTAAAAAGCTTTCGGTACGAAGCTCAAAGGTCATTTTCAACAGGGTTCATTTACCTCATTTCCACCAACAGAGGCTCTCTACAAAATGCTAATCCAATTTACTTTTCCTTTTCAATGCTTTTTCTATAGGATTGGCATTATTTTACGCCTTCTTGTGAAGAAATGCAATGATTGTTGTAAAAGCGTCCTTTTTTTGATTCATTTTCTTGAGTTAATCTAATGTAACCTTTAGCAACTCAGTTAAATCATCAATTACTATATCTGCTTTTTCTAACTCCTTGTCTTGTGCAAAGTCAAAGCGTACACCTATTGATAGTAATTGATTGTCCTGTGCAGCTTGGATATCCGAAGACCGATCTCCTACCACTGCCCCGTAATCAATTTTATTTTCATCTACAACTCTTTTGACCAGGTCTGATTTATGCCCACTTGCAATGGCTTGAATGCTATAGATTCCCTTTATAAAACGCTCCAACTGATAGGTTTCGACGATTGCTTGTAAATAGTCAACCTGTCCATTACTCGCTATGTATAACGGATAATTCTCTGACAATGTTGCAAGGGTTTGTTCAGCGTTTGGATACAAAGCACCTTTATGTCCACGTATTTGCTCAATCAGCTTTACATGGAATAATACATTGCTCTCTTCTCGTATCTCTACCGCATGCATAGGACATAATGTTTCCCACACAACTGGTAAAGGAACCCCCATTATTTCTCTATATTTTTCTATAGGTGTTTCTCCCTGCCACAAGCCGTTTGTCCGCAGCACATCAAATGTTGCATCGAGCGCAGGCTCTAAAATAAGATTGGTTTGAAATAATGTTCCGTCCATATCAAAAATAAACGCTTTATTCATAAAATCTCTCCTTAATTAGTTATCAAAAAACGCCATATGCTGCTTTTCTTGCTTATAATAATCCAAACGATCCTGCAAAGTTCCTGTATGAAATTCAAATTTATGACCATCAGGATCTGTAAAGTAAATCGATTTTTTATCCTTTTCATCTCTTTGCCGACCCGCTAAAATATTGACCTTTAGCTGCACCAATCTGTCATACATCTTATCAAAGTCATCCTCAGCGATTGTGAAGGCAATGTGTGTATAGGAATGATGGATGTCATTACGGGGTATATCCTTTTCTACATTAAGAGCTAGCCACAGCCCATTTACATCAAAATAGGCTGTGCTGTTCCCCTTTACTAGCAACTTGGCATCAAATACTCTTTCATAAAAAGTGATGGATTCCTCTAAATTAGAAACTGAAAACAATAAATGATTGATGTTTCGAATTGTCATGGCTGTGCTCCTATTGATTATTTCTTCCCCTTTTTCATTCCCTTGGCTATTTGCTTCCACTTACGCTGCTCCTCAAGTTTTGCTTGCGTATTTGTTTTGCGCTCCATATAAGCCAATTCTCTTTGCAGCTTAAAATAGCTTTGTAGACGATATTGGTCCAAGTCCCCATCTACTATAGCTTGCTGGACAGCACAATAAGGCTCTTTTTGATGTGTACAATCACGATAACGACAAGCCGTTGCTAGTTCCTCAATATCTTGAAAGCTAGAAGCTAAACTATCCCCTTGATCCCACAATTGAAGCTCACGCATCCCTGGCGTATCAATTAGACAGCCGCCAGCAGGCAATGCTACTAGCTCTCGATGGGTTGTTGTATGTCGTCCCTTGGCATCATCCTCACGTATACCCGCTACTTTCATCAGTATCTCACCACATAAAGCATTTGTTAATGTGGATTTCCCTGCTCCAGAAGACCCCAATAATGCCCCCGTGACCCCTTCTGTGAATAGCGTTTGAATTTCCTTTAGACCTTCGCCTGAAAGAGCACTCGTTACAAAGATATCCACACCAAAGGCTACAGACTCCACTTCTTGTACTAAGCTCGAAACATCCTCGCATAAATCAGCTTTTGTCAGGACAATAATGGGCTTTGCACCTGAATCCCAAGCAGCCACTAAATATCTCTCTAAACGTCGAATATTAAAAGCAGCATTCAAGCTCATAACAAGTAACACAATATCGACATTTGATGCGACAATCTGTTCTTGAATTTCCGTTCCTGCAACTTTACGTGAAAATACAGATTTTCGTTGGAATAGCTGATGAATAATTGCTCGTTCCTCACCGGGCATTTTCTCCACTAGCACCCAATCACCAACTGCTGGATAGTCCTCCCTCGCTAAAGACGTATACGCATAATGACCAGCAATTGTCGCAAGCCACTCTCCCTCTTCAGCTAACACCCGATAAGAATGCTTATGCTCTAAAGTAACCCTTGCAGGCACACAATTTTTTAATTTAGCCTGTTTTTTCATTTCTATCATTTGCTCTTCAAAATATGTTGTAAAACCTAATATTGTTAAATTCAATTTATTTTCCTCCTAAACGTATGATGCCTCAGCGAAAATAGTTGCCATCCGCAAGAGGCCCTATCGCAATTCACCTTTTGGAACTACGATAAAAAAACCTTGTAGCTGCAATTCGGCAGTTACAAGGTTTCACAGGCACGTTTAAAAGATACACAAATACCCCGAGTTATGGCACGGCGTCACTTTGTATATTTTAGGCGTGTGAAATTGAACAAACCGAATTGCAGTTCGCTAATTACAGATCTATTCATCATGTCACATCACCTACTTTCCATTTAGTTGTTATCAATATAGCTAAATTTTCAGAAATTGTCAATTACAAGATTTCTTTTCAAAGGATCCATCACCATAACGTCATTAGGATTATTACCACTCCGACAGTCACTTTTCTGAGAGCGACCGATTAATTTCCTTCTGCAATAGGAATTCGTCGCAAAGGCATCACTCAATACTGGAATATATGCTTTTAGATTTTAGAACTCTTTCCTCTAATTATCTCACTTCAGGGTGATTCCAAAGGAGTCGTCAATCCTCCACTCCTATCATTTTCAATTAATGATGAAACTTAAAAAAGGAAATCCTTTTTTCAATAATCTAAAAAGGAATTACTAAATAAAAAGAAACTATTACAAATGTGTTATCGTAAAAAAATTATTAAAGAGGATTTGTAAAGACCTATCTAATATTTAAAACATCTTAACTATTTATAAAAAACCATGCTATACTGTAATATACTTACATAATTACTAATTTTGTAAAAAATACATTCCATTACTTACAGACATTTTAAAAGAAAGGAGAAAAAATGAACACTACTTCCCAACAAGAAATTATGGATTGTGCATATAATTGGATTATTGAGTCTTTTTTCAACCAGCAATTACAAGATACTGCAATTAAGTATATACAATTTAAATTTAAACAACCTTTAAGTTTCTCAAAATTAACTGAAATACACTACAATATTTTTAGAAACGTACATAATAAAAGCGAATTAACAGAAATCCAAACTATTGTAGAACTTATACTTTTATCTGCCGATATTTTGGATGATATTCAGGATAATGATGCCCTATGTAATCCTTGGAGTAATAAACCCCTTAGTTATAATTTAAATATTCTACTAGGGTATTTATTTATAGCTCTCCAAAGAATACATTATATCAATTGTTCCAGTGATGTAAAAAAATTCTTTAACATCTTTATTTACCCATTAATGCTTGATGCAATTAATGGGCAGCACACTGATTTAATTAATGACACTATTACTGAACAAGAGTATTTTGACATGACTGCATTGAAATCAGGATCTCTCATCTTGTTAGCAAATTTACTTGGTGCCGGAAATGTATGTCCATCAACATTTGAAAAAATAAAAGAATACTCCTATTATCTCGGAGTTATTGCACAAATAAGAAATGATGTAAATGATTTATCTTATTCGATACATAAAAATGATATCAAAGATAAAAAGAAGACACTTCCTATTTTATATTATCTACATATACAAGATCCAAAATTTTCATCAATAAAGGAATATTATAACAATAATAAATCTTTTGAGGAATTGCTTGATAGTGAACTTCAAGAATTACTACTTTGTATTATGAATGGTGGTGCAATAACATATTGTCATGTTGTTGAGCAAATATACCTTAAGAAGTTTAAGGATTGTATATCTTCTTTAGATATCTCAAATAAACACAAAAATTTACTACTTAACATTAAAGTTTAGTCATTATTTTGAAGCCCACGAACTTGAAGCCGGTAGAATAGAAGTATTTACGCTTTCAAGCGATTTCAGAGCATCAGTAATTACTTTAATTTCATCTGCAGATAACATATATATCAATTCTTTTTGATCAATGTTACTCGAATTATTTAATAATAAATGAATTACATCCATTAACATTTAGATTACATCCTTTCAACTATATTATTTGTTCTTAAAACACTATAATTATGGGAAGTGAGATTATGGTTTTCAAAAAATTTGTTTTAATTTTAAGTAGTATATTTATCATTATACATTTTTATTTATTATCATTAATGCTAACGCCATATATGGGCATAAATATATCTAATAATTCAACTGGTGAATATATAATAACCAATATTAACCAAAATGATGGATGGGTACGTTATACAACCGCTTCACCCGGAAATATTATCAAAAAGATTGACGGACAGCCAATTACTGATGTATCTATAAACAGAGGAAGCAAAGTAGAAATTACAGACGGCGAAATTACACAAACAGTTGCTATCCCAAAGTTTGAGACAAGAAGTACTATTAAAGAACTAATTATTCCAAGTTTATTTTCTATACTAGCATTAGTTTTATCCATGCTAATGGTTAAATCTCCAAATGCAGTGAATCGATATTTCATTGGATTCTTGTTAT
Source organism: Lysinibacillus sp. G01H (assembly GCF_028872195.1). NCBI lineage: Bacteria > Bacillati > Bacillota > Bacilli > Caryophanales > Bacillaceae > Lysinibacillus > Lysinibacillus sp. G01H. The sequence goes on from NZ_CP118397.1 coordinate 4,330,479, forward strand.
CAGCTGCTTTGAGTTTATTTGCTTCGACCGAGTCTGGAAGGGATGATATTATCGCTAATATCATCATTATTACTTTTCTACCACTAGGATCAATGTATTTAGTTTTATTTATTTTTGCTCTTCTTCATGAAAGAAGAATTATTCAACAACAATCATCGATGTGGTTTAACTTTAATAAAGTTTTTTCCATCATTATCATATCAATCAGTATATTAAATTTATTATATAAAGGTCATTTTTCAGCAATTAGTGCAAATATAGTTTTATTTTACTTTTGCTCAAATGTTTTTTTTGTGATTCTTTTATTATGTTATTACTACATAAAAAACATATGTCATGAAGGGAAGACAATCCTAAAATGGTTAGTATGGATTAATGTCCTCGCATTCACACCATTCATATTGCTGCATGCATTACCATATATGCTAAATTTACCCTACCTAGATGATGATACCGTTGAAATTTTTTTGTTTATTATCCCTATTGGATATTTCTATTTATCTGTCTCTAAACAAGTAATAGATTTAAACTTCATATTAAGTAGAATTCCTTATTACTTTTTACTTTCTCTTTTACCTGCTATAAGCATTGCTACAATTATTATTTTTGGCAGCTTAAATCCTAATTCTCAGATTTTATATTTTTTCTTTTTAATTTTTTTAATTGTAAGTATGATTATTATTTTACTTTTTATCAAAGAGAAAGTAGACTTTGTCCTTCGACATCGCCTTTGGATGCGGGATGATAGTTTGTCTCAGCAGCTTGAGTTTTTTATTGGAAAATTATCATCAAGCATGAAAGAAAAAGATTTAAAAAATTTGTTTATCAACCAGCTTCAAGAATCATTAGGGCCAAGCATTATTGCTTTTATAAAGTTTGACTATCTTACAGATAATTTCCATTTAGAGGAAATTCCAAAAAACGAGCAAGCTATTCACCTTTCTGAAAAATTCAAAGATAAAATACGTAATCATAAAAATAAAAAGATAGATTTACTTGATTACCAAGGTTTAATTGGTATGAGGATTTATACAATCGAAACAACCCATACATACATATGGATTGGCTATAAAAAAAATCAAACAGTTTTTAACCTTCATGAAAAAGTTTGGTTTATTAATATTGTTAAATATATAAGACTCGTTTATGAAAACGTTTTTGCTGTTGAAAATCTAATACATACCATTGAACAAACAGAGGTTCAACAGTCACAATCATCTTCCACTTTATCACGTTTTCTGTTTCAATTATCCGAGCAAGAAAGAAGACGTTTAGCAGCTGATCTTCATGATTCAGCCTTACAGGATCAAATTATTTGGTATCGTTCACTTGAAAACTTAATCACTACAACGCCCTACCTTCCAAGAGATACACTAAGTCAATTACATCAAATAAAGAACGGGATGCAAGATGTAATTAATCAAATACGCACTACTTGCAATGAGCTTCGTCCAATCTCAATAACAAAAGGGGGATTAACTGTAGCTTTAAGAGAATTGTGTGCAAATATGCAAAAAAAGGCTAGCTTTGACATTACATATGATTTTCCCCCTATCATCGAACACGACGACTATAATTTGGAAATTTGCATTTATCGGGTTATTCAAGAACTTCTAAACAATGCACATAAACATGCTAATGCAACTAAAATATCATTAAGTTTATGGGATGATGAAAAGAACATATATCTTGACTATCGAGATAACGGTAATGGATTTAAGCCGGACTCAGTAACAGTCAATAACTCACATACAGGACTAAATGGTATAAAAGAAAGAGTTTATAGCTTTAACGGAAATATCAACTTCATTACTGAAATTGGTATTGGTACGGAAATCCATATAACAATACCGAGGTGAAAAAATTGATTCATATTCTTTTGGTAGATGATCATCAAATGGTAGGTCTAGGTACTAAAGCCATATTAGAAAATGAACAAGATTTTAAGGTTACTTATCTTCACGAGCTAGAAGAAATATATAAAGAATTTGAAATTAGCGACTATGATATTTACTTATTTGATATACAAATGCCTGAGTGCTCTGGTATAGATCTAACAAAAAAACTTTTAGCAATACGACCTAAAGCTAAAGTTATTCTATATACTGGCTTCGATTACTATTCACAATTTAGCTCGCTTATGAATTTGAACATTTGTGGAATAGTTAGTAAAACTGTTCCTTATGAAGATTTAATTATGACTATACGTGCTACATTAAAAGGGTATGTCTTATTGCCTTTACCCTTATTAAAAGAACTAAAAGAACCAATTCCCTCAAGCAATAATTTAAGTACACTACTCACTCAAAAAGAAATATCCATCCTGAGAAGCTTGATTAAAGGGTATAGTAATCAAGAAATTGCCGATGAATTATTTTTAAGTATACGAGCCATTGAATACAACTTAACTAAAATTTATAAAAAATTAGGCGTAAACTCTCGCACAGAAGCTGTAACAGAGGTAATCCGTTTAGATATTTTAAAAAGTGGTCTGCCCTAATGTTCTAAAAGTAATATAATATAAGACATGAGGTTGAGAACATTTAAATATAGAAAGCTATTTGAATATCCTCAGATTGTTAGAAATTCTTCTAACAATTTGGGGAGATTTTTTTAAATATCAAAATTCAAGTTGTTTTATATTAAAATTGTATTTCCCATTCATAATGAACGTCCCAGTAAAAATATATAGGGAAATTCAATCCTCGTTTTTCAGTTGTTGACGCACTAGCTTTTCGTAGAACATGTGTGTTTGCATCAAGTCTTTATGTGTACCGATACCTGTAATTTCTCCACGTTCTAACACAACAATTTGATCGGCATCAAGTATTGTAGAAAGTCTATGCGCTATAACGAGTGTTGTTCGATCCGCCATTAATTTTTGTAATGCTTTTTGAACAAGTAATTCGGAATCACTATCTAGATTGGAAGTAGCCTCATCCAGCAATAAAATTTTTGGATTTCGAATTAAAGCTCTTGCAATGGCAATCCGCTGTCGTTGCCCTCCTGAAAGCTTCATACCACCTTCTCCAACTTGCGTATTAACACCATCAGGTAGTCTATCAATAAACTCCCATGCATTGGCTTGTTGTATAGCATGTTGAATAGCTGTCTCTGACACTCCGTGTTCAACACCATATAAAATATTTGCTTTAATAGTCCCTGACATTAAGGGACTTTCTTGTGAGACATAACCAAGCTGACTGCGCCATGACTGCAGTGAAATGTCATAAATACTAGTTTGGCCTAGTAATATTTCACCTGAGATGGGCTTGTAAAAACGTTCTAGCAAAGAAAATAATGTCGTTTTCCCACTACCACTAGGACCAACAAATGCCGTCATTTTTCCAGTAGGAATTGTTAATGAGAGATTTTTAATAATCATATCTTCTTGATAGGCAAAAGAAACATTGTAAAATGATATATTTTGTTCTGCACTCTGCACTTCTATCTTTGCGTGCTCGCCCTCGCCCTCATGCTGAACAAAAAGAATATCTCGAATTCTTTCAATCGCCCCAAGTGCCTTTTGTAGAGATGTAAAGAAGGAGGCCATTTGAGTAAAGGGCACCGTAATTTGAAACATATAAATTATAATCGCTACTAGCGCACCAGCAGTTAGTGCACCAGAGGCTACTTGTACGCCACCATAACCAATTAATATAACAAGAACAAGCATCATTACAAATGTCATGAATGGGGAAACGAAGGCTTGAACTCTTGCTTCTTTTAAGCCAAATTTAAAAAGGTTGTGAACGTTCTTCTCACCATACTTGCCTTCGGTTTTCTCAGCATGATACGCTTTTACAAGACGAATATTTGCTAACACTCGACCAAGGTTAGCAGAAAAATTCGCCATTTCATCCTGCGTAGCATTTGCAATCTTGTACATTTTTTGTCCCAAGGGTAGGATAAATAAAATTGACAAAGGAATAGAAATCAGCATAATAACAGTCATTTTCCAATCAATGAGCAATAGGAAAATAATTGACCCAATAATCGTAATGATCCCTGTGACAAATGTGATTAAATGCTGAGTAATCAATGCTTTTACAATATTTGTGTCCTGCGTAATTCTACTCAATATTTCCCCAGACTGACGGTCATCAAAAAAGGAAATGGGGAGTCGTAGCACATGTCTCCACAATCGATTTCGAATAGAGGCAACAATGGATTCTCCTATATAAGTCATAAAATAGAAGGATAATCCTGAGGATACTGTTTGCATAATTAAAATAATCCCAAATAAAAGCATAAAAGAAAAATTAAACGCTGAGCTAGCCAATTGATCTACTAATTTCATCGTAAAAAGTGGAACTAGTAACCCAACAACAGTTTCGATTATTCCTAAAACGATAGCAAAAAAGATTATCCATTTTGGTGGATTTGCTTCTTTAATAAGCTTTAAAAAAACTTTACCACTTAAAGTTTTCGAATTTTTCCGTTCACTATTTTTATTCATTTGAATTTGCCTCATTCTAGCTAATTGATTGTAATATTTTTATAGCAAATGAATGATTTTAAAGAACAGCTATTCCATTAGTTGAATTTTGATAAGAAGAAAAAGTTTCTTTCAAATTAGGTAATGGTAGCCAAGAAAATCTATCTTCTTCAATTCCTGAAAGTGCCAATAACATCCCCGCTGCTCCAGAAAAAATGTCACCCGAAAGTTTATAGCAATAGTCCCCTGGCATAAAATATTTATCATTATCACTAAGTACATATAAATTTAAGGTATTTATTGCTTTATCTAAGAATTGTCCTCCCGTTTGAAGCTCGATATCAACTGCGTTGGCAGTTAGAATTATCCCGCCTAAGCCACGAAAAAGACCTGAACCGTAAAAGCATTTGGAACTAGCCACTTCCCCTATGCCTTTTAATTCAGTTTCCCATCTCTTGTCCTTTAGCAAATGTCTCAACTCTATCATGCTAAGACCTATGCCCGCGCTGCCTCCTGCAAGATACGGAATAAACCTTGTGTTTTCTTTATCGATAACTTGGTACGTTCCTGAATTATCCATAGTACATATACTTATATCTTTTTCTAAAGCTTGCAGAGAAAGTTCTAACCATACTTTTTCTTCAGTAGCTTTATATAAAGCACTATAAAATAGAGAAACACCGGACCATCCATCTACTAGCCCTAGTGGAATGGCATCAGCATCGTTAGAAGTTACCACTATATCTTTTTCAAGAAGGGAATGTAACTGAAGGCCTATTTTAATAGCACGATTAAGCATGTACTTAAAATCAGATATATAGGATGCAGATATAAATGCTAAGCCTATTCCAGCTAATCCCGTTCTTATTGAAATATCCTCATTATTTGATTCTATTTCTATTGAATCATAGATTGCTTTGGATCTTTCAATCATCCCTAAATCATAAAGTACTCCTGCTATTCCCGCTTTTCCTGAAAAAAGCCCCATATCAAGCTGATTAATAACTTCTTGCGAACTATATTTTATTGCCCAAGATTTTGCCTTTTCAGGTACATCGCCTGTGCGCATTAATGCCATGATTACACCAAAGCCACCTGTTAGTATATTAAAGATACCACCTAAACTTTCATACTGACGGATATCCCCCGATAATAGTTTGACATCACACCTCAAATCATTAATAATACCAGCTCTGATTGATGAGAGAATTTTGGGTATATCTGATCTATTAAAATATTTAGATGGCGCTGAGAGGAAACTTTTTTGTGGTATAACGCACCTTTTATTACATTCACTTTCAATTTCTTCAATCCATCTCATTGCCTTACTACCGAATTGATCAAAAATCCATTGATCATGTTTTTTTATGATGTCTACCGCTATATCTTGAACAGGCCCTATCGGTAGAAACAGATATCTTGCTATACGAAGTAAGGCAAACCAATCTGTCTGTTCCCGCGAAAGATTTGGAGCACCTACAAAACCAAGTCGCATTAAACCTGAAGGAATACTATCGTTTAAATGACTCGCTGCTTCAAAATCAATTAGTTTAATATCATTAGAAGCTGTTACCATTACATTGGCTGGCTGTAGATCGCCCATACCAACGTCTCTAGCATGGATAGATTGCAGAGCATCTTTTAATTGTTTTAGTATAAAACATGCATTGTCACAGTATTCACTTGAGTTTTGCTGTGCAGAGAATGGATAATTCGTTGCTATCCAAGTATCTAAGGATGTCCCACTAATATACTCTTCTTCTAAAAATACATGTTCCCACTCTTGGAATGTTTTATGGAATGAAACCACGGATTCTAATCCTAGGAGTTTTTTTAATATACTACCCTCATGATTTAAACGCTCGACCGCATCTCTTCCTTGACCATCTAAACCTGCATTTGGTCGCCCCTCTTTCAATACTACTTTAGTGTTTGAAGGAATGTGATTTGCCACATAAACCCCACCACCATTACTGAAGTGCAAAGCAGATTCAATAATATAATTATCAAGCTCTGATACAGCAGTTTGTATTTCCCCATGCGCTTCTGACATTTTTTTAACAATTAGTGGCTCTTCTATAAAATCAGGAACCGTATAATATGGCGCTCTAGAATCGGGTATTAACTCACCAGAAAAATTTTGAATGGCTGGAATTTTTGATGCACCGTTAATTAAATACATCTCCTTGAATGCCCCATATCTAAAATAAACATTCCCATCTAACCATCTTTTATCGTTCAGTATGTATGGTCCGTTTGAAAAGTCTTTCAATAGATAATGTAATTTCTCTAAAAGGAAAGTAAACTGACTTTCGTTATTCGGATAGATCGTAATAAATTTACCTGACGAGGCTCTGTCACCATATTTAGAATTCTTTAATACTAATTCCCACACATTAGATACATGTTTAAACGGAACAGAATTCTCAAACAAAAAATCCGAAACGACTCTCAATATTTCTTTAGCTTCTTTTGGTATAGAACTTATATGTATCTTCCAACCCTGAATAGGCAAATCAGAGTCTGGCTTAGAATAATATGTCCAATGTTTGTCAGAATTTATAACCCAATTGAAGGGTACATTAGAAATTTTCAGAGCTGACTCTGTCGCCTTTTCAAGTGGAGGCTCATAATATTTTTCTTTAAGATTAATATACTGTACATAACGCATATCCATAATTATTACCTCCACTCTTTATTCGTTACAGATCCGATTTATTTGCTACAAGTAAATTGACTCATCATGCTTGGTGTACCGATACAAAGGAAATTACTTGTTGTTGAATAACCCATTACGCCATTCAACTTTTTATTATTGACATCCATTTTTTGCAATTCTAGTACATTTGATTTTTTTTTGTTATACGTCATTATTCTCACCACCTTTCAAATTTCAAAATAAATTAGTAATGAAGTATTTTATAATAAAAGTGGATTTCATTAATTTATTTATCTATTTAACATGAAGAATATAACAATTTATTCCACAAAAACTTTTCCACATTTGAATTTTAAAAAAATATTGGAATTTATGATAACCTAGTGCTTGATTATTAAGAAAATAAATTGTTGATTCATCTTTTAAATACGTAATAATATGTTGAATAGGTACATTATAAAAATGATCTATACTAAAAATTCATTGAGACTCTTTTACCTACAAAACTGTTTGCTCCCAAGATGAGTCATAAAAATCTAATAAATAGTTTTATTACATTTAAAATATATCACCCCTTTTTCCTCCTGCCACCGAATTGCTTCCTCAAATATTCCACAAAGCAAATTAGTAATTTCCACATTTTTCACAAAATTCTTTTTAAAGATATATTAAATTAAATATTAAATCTAGAAAAACAATTATAGTATGAAGTTTTATTTACAGAAGCATGTATCCTCAATCTCCCCGCATACAATAAATAAGCAGCAATTGATGAAGGAGATGTTGAATTGTCAAAAATCATTTCAATCAGTACATACCAATCAACCGTACACATTACAACAGACAAATCAGGTAAAGCTAACAAAGGAGCTTTTTCATGCAAATATCTATTCCACTTGTTTAAATGCTAGAAGAAAACTCCCCTGCGGAAAGAAAATTTTCTTCATTACAGCCTCTGAGTCATAGGTATCTGCAGCACTCAGTGATCTGTTTGTAATGAAAACCTATACTTTATTTTTCATTGCTGTGGCTCTTTCGTTTCATAAAAAGGAAAATACCTTCTTTTGATCTAACCTTTACTCTCTCAAACTGGGAAATGAAACGAAATATTTTCTACCCTTAATTCAATTTTAACAAGTTTCTATGCCTCTTATCTGTGTAATGATAAAAGGCATAGAAACTTGTAAACCGTTAACTTTTATTAAATGCGATTTGAAATACATATGATTTTATAAAAAGATTTTTAACTAGTACTTTTGTAAGTTTATTTTCCAGAAATATAGTGGTATACTTATACATATAATCCTTTTAATTGTAATTTAAACAAAACTAATGATGTATTACTTTTTAATAGATTAAATAATGAACCACACCACAATAATATATAGATATTAATAGTAAAGATACTGAAGAGGTGATTTAATGATTGATCAAACATTAACTTGTAAAGCTTGTGGAAGTAGTTCCTTTGCAATTGGAGAGTTAGGACACGGCTATGCAAATATTAGACCAGTGAACAAACGAGCAACAACAGGCTCGCCTGTACTACTTACATATTGCCAAGATTGTGGTGAAATTGCTTCCATGAAAGTGAAGGAAATTGGTAAATTAAAGAAATGGTAAAACGGAGATCAATTTATAGAAATAATTATATGCTATAGGAACAGGCAAGAACGATTTGCGCCGTATATTCCATCTACTTGTGTATAAATGCTAGATAAATGCCACTAATCGTTGATTCGTTCGTTCATGAGCTATTGAGTGACGATTTATCCATTTATAATAAGCTGTGCGTGGGATTTTGGCGATGGGACATAATAAAACGATTAATAAATTTTCATTCCTCGCTAGCTCTCAAATCGTTATGTAGCAGCTTTGAATGCGAATTTTGCTAACGATAACTCCTTAAGATATCCTCTAACTTTTTTATGAATAAATTCTCTGCATGTAATCGTTCTTTTTCATATTACATTTGTTGAAACGTTTTTGTCATAGCTAGACTCATTCCTTTAACCGAATCTTTTAATTCACTACGAATAGTATACTTTTACCCAGTTTCTTAAAATAGAACTACTTGAAAGTCTATATTTCCTCGTCACTTCTCTTAATAATAAAATTACCAACTCGATAGTCTTAGAGAACTGGAATTTTTACTCTGAAGAAGTAAAAATTCTGATTGAATAATTGTTCAAGACCATCTTCTCCGAAATGTAGATAATCATGTTTCCAATCCTTAATTGTAACACGATGAACATTTGGTTTTTCGCTACATCATTTGTGTACAAGGTTCTTCTTGGTAAAACTAAATAATCGGTAATTTCTCTTTTTAAAGATAAAATATTTAGACATAAAAATATCTCCCCATTAGATAAACAGATTTTATTTTTATATCTTTCTACCAAACAGGGATAATATCATCGTACCTGAAGTGTCTGGGTTTTGTATGGATTATCATGATTAAATTTCATTCTATCTTCATATCAATATTAAAGCATACTCAAGTAGCGAAAAAAGGTGTCATACACAATGACACCTCTACTTGAATTATTTAAACGCATATTCTTCCTCTAAAACTAATAATAATTTTGCTAGGTATGCTTCCTCTAAAGTACTTATCCCCATTCTGTTATTCGTCATATGTATGTAGTGGAATAACAAATCCGTAAACTCTTGGTGAATGTTCGTGGCATCCTTTATAAGTTTCTGGGTTTCTTTCAATTTCTTAAGATAGGAATCGATCAATTGATTCATTTCCTGATTACTTGATATTTCTTTCCAAATATTTTTTATCACTTCACTGCGTTTAATTGCAGCAGTTGAAATTTTGGTTTTTATGGCCTCAGCTCCTTCATAGTCTCCGCCAGTCCAATAGTCAAAGTAATTCTCCAAAAATCTCATATATTGTTTCTTTTTTCTGATACTACCTTCTATTGATTTTTTTAATACTAATAATGAAACATTAGCTTTGGAAAATTGCTGATTTTCCTCTCTCAGTATATGTAAGACCATTTCGCTGGATGTTCGAAATAGTTGCTCGGCGATTCCAACCCCCTCTTCCCCACCATATTTACTGTATTCTGGTTCATAATTATTAATTTCGACCGCTACTTTTCCGTCCTGGTATTCAGGTGCGGGAATTAATTTATTAACCTTTTTGGGCTTCTCTTGTCTAATTTCCTCCAAGATAAGTAACGCATGTAAGCTAAACCAATGTTTTATTTTTTCTTCAATTTCTGGACTTGCTAAAAACCGTAGTCTTATGTGTGTACCTTTATGATCCCAATATCTCATAAAAAACCAATTCTCTATTTCATCTTTAAAAAAAGAAACTGATGGTTTAACAAGTCGTTCTATGACTTCATCTAAATAACCAGCATTGCCTGGATATATTGAATAAAATAGCCAGTTTTTTTGGTTCACATAAATCCCTCTTTCTCATAATTATCTAGGTGCAACTGCCCGTAAGACTTTAATTGGCTCAACTTTCAATCAATGAGGGATAGCCCCCATTAATTGAAGCTTCACTTTATTAACATCCCCATTTGCAAAGAGATAAAAATTCAGTAGCATGAAATTCGTTTTTTGCTGTGGAAATCCAATGTTCCTCACGACTTGGAAATACTTCTGTAAGTGCAAAAGATAATCCATTTGTCTTTTTATAACTTTGGATGACTTCTAAAGTATGCGGACTTCCAAAATGTACATAAATTGGCTTTCGCTTTTTCGGGTCAAGGTCTTTAGAACTATTAGTCTCTACGCAGAAAAAGGCCTCTTCTGGTAGATGATTTTCCCTCCGCCATCCATTCACACGTAGAAAATAGGTAAAGTCACTTTCATGATGTTGTTTAAAAGGAAACATATGAAGCGGTATTCTCCAGCGGGCCCTTCTCATCACCATACGTCCCTCTTCAATTCTTGGATAATATTCAATTTCCTTCGGTAGCTGATATTGTGGTCCAAACTCGCTAAAAGACCAATCTGTCTGATTCCCATTAATCCAAGGATTCGAAAGTATTAAAAATAGTTTTAAGAGCGGTGGTAAAAGAAAGTTTGGTATTGTTCCTGTATAAATCGGGGCAAGTGGCTTACCTTCTGGACCAAGAATTACTAGAGTATCATCAATTGCATGATGTTGGATAGTAATGTCCTCTAATAATAATGACCTTTGTCGATCTACTTGATTCATGGTATCACTCGGCCAGATAAGACATCTTTCACTGTTTTGCTCAACTATTTGAATATTATTCCAATCAGCTCCATAAGTAATGAGGACTGGCTCAGCATCCGGAACAAGTCCACTTATCCAAGAAAGAAGGTGGTCGGATAACGCTTCCCCTTCATGATTAAATAATGGAAGGAATCTATAGAAAATATTCCCAAGACCAGAACTAGAATGATTCACAATAATTTTAAAGTTCCCTTTGTCTAACTCCACTTGATTTTTCGCAGCAATTTGGTAATTAAATACAGTTGCAGGAGGCACACTAGACGAAGAAAGCTTGTGCCTTTTTCCATTTCTAGACTTGTTCATGATACTTTGTTTATTAAGCTCACCAGCTTCGCTCATAAATGTTAAAACATCGCTTCGATTCATAATACTACATAGAAATTCAAATACATCCTCACAAGTTCCTCCGATGCCAAACCTCTCAATAAAGTGACTTTTAACTACATCATAATAGTGACTATGTATCATTTTCTCAGTAAATGTTTCGCCATATTTTTCAAGTTCCAGTTGAACAGCAGGGTTGATATGTGGAATCCTTTTATGAAAACTTACATCTTCATATACAAAACCTCCTTTGTCAAACCACTTTGGAATGCTTATGTTTAACGCTTGAAAAATAGATTTTGCTTCTTCACTTATCGCTTTCAGCAATGTAAAACGCTCAGTTGCTTTTGCCCGACCTAATTTTTGTATATTTTCATTTACATTCTCCAATTTGCTAATTAAAATTAAAGAATTTTTGGATTTTAGTTTTTTGAGTATTCCTACTAACTTTGATAAAGGATTTTTTTCATTTGATTCATACGGGAAAATCGGTCTAATCAAGCCAATTTTTAATAATTGAGTAAAACTCGCTAAACCACCAAAATCCTTTAGTGCTTCTACCCATTGCTCTCTAGAACCCTTCCTTGTATTGCGAACAAGTTTAACTAATGATACATCATGCAGCATTTTCAAGTTTTCCGTCTTTGCTGCAAAATTGCCTTGTACCCTATAGTCACCTACCAAATATTGAGGTTGGTCTCCTTGGTCGTTTATACCCCTATTTCCTTCAAATAGAAATAACTGGCCGAACTCAGTATTCATCGCAATGGCCATGGTCCAAATATATACAATTGGCTGATAAATTTGTATATATGATCGCTCTTCCATATCTTCTAATAAATCATTTGCTTCTTTTGAAAATAAACTTACTCCCAGTTTTGTAAAGGTACTAAATGGACTTGTTTTCATAATTGAGCGTGTCAAATAGGAGGTGGATGTTTTAGAAATCCCTTCTCCTAATTGAAATTGTGAAAGGTCTCCAGGCTTATATGCAGACATAAAACTTTGACTTGAAAGCAATATACCTTTTTTAAGATCATCATTCTCTAAATAGTGCGCCATTTTTTTTGATGCTCTGTCAACTTCATCCTTAAACGTAGATTGGGCCTTTAATCGAAGGGATTCATTATAATTGATTGATTCTAACCATTGTTTAACTTGACTTTGTTCATGTTTTGGTAGAAAATTCAAAATCTCATGAATACTTTCTTCCGTTGCTTTGGGCTTTCGTTGGTTGAAGACGTCTCTTTTCAAAGATAAGACCGTTCTTCGAAATGTGTGTTCATCTTTTAGTTCGGATACAAGACGAAATAATATCGCTTCAACAGCCCCTCTTATTTCTTCTAGACGCTCCTCCACTTCCTTAATTTCTTCAAATATGGAAAGTGTTTCAAATAACACCAATTCATCTACAATACTAGTTGGAAAAAGATTAATACGGGCTAAAGCAAAGGGGGCAATTGTGACATGTTTCTCTGTTATTGATACCATGTATATAACACCTCTTCTCTAAAATCTTTGTATATATCGGTATGCAAAAAATAGAATAATACAAATATAAAGGACATTAATAAGTCCATATATAAAATAGAACGTTTTTCTCGATCTACTAATATTTATTAGACTAGCTGGAAGCTCTGAAAAGGTTGCGATAGCAACAAAAAATTCAAAAGCTCTCCTACGTAAATTTAATTCTCCCGATGCGGCTTCAATTGCATGAAATCCATCTGTTGGTAATAGAGGATTTAAATTTGCAATAAAAATCATAAGCTGTATAATCATGATAACTTGAAAATGTGCGGATATGGTTTCGCTTCCATATAATACAAAAAGCGAACTGATTCCAGCTCCCGTTATATCAAATACAGGACCTGCCAAAGATACTGCAGCTCTATCAAACTTTCTTTTCAACCGATATGAATCTGTTGTGTCAACATAAGCTATAGGAATGAAATAATACATTAACCCTATACCAGCTTCTCTTATATCAATTCCAAATCGTTTAAGTACAATTGCATGATGAGATTCATGGAATATATAGTGGATGAAAATACCTAAAGCAATCAACCACAAATTTAAAGGTGTTGATACGAATTCCAATTTAACAATTCCAATCAAAATATATAAAGGTATAGATGCTAAAATGATGGTCAAAAAAGCAAGTATTGCTAAAAACCTTCTTGAGAATTTGGATAATAGATAACTAAATGGATGTATTATTTTATTTGTTGTTTTTAGTAAAGGTAAACGAAGCATTGGTCTACTATATAGACCATTGAAGGTCTTTTCCAATTTCCCAACTTGAACAGGATCAAGATTGATGGCACCACTCTGACGCAATTGATAAAAAAAACTAAACACCACTCTCTCCACATCTTGTAAATTTTTATCATTTTTTTCTGCTAGGTGAGTAATAATATCATCAATTGAATAGGAACGATTTAATAAATCCAGCACCTCAACGCCTAGTGTGGAAATCCGAATATATTTTTTTGATTTTATATTAAATAGCAACGGTTGATCATTTGCCCCATAAATAAGCTCTACTCCCTCTGCCAATTGAATATCCTTTGAACGCATTTCTGTCATAAGTGCTGCATCCATCAAACCCCTCCTAAAATACAATACCTGAAATATGTAACACTTCTCGGGGGAACCCCCTCGAGAAGTGTAGAACATTGATTTATAAAGATTTTAACAAGCTGATGAAAGACTACTTCCGGTTCCTAAACTTCCAAACCAAGAAGCTGCAGTAGTGAAGCTAGCTGCGCTGCAAAATCCACTTGATATTTGATCTTCCAATTCCTCTGCAAACAGCTCTAACTCTACTGGAGAATTTTCCATATTAAAACCTCCTAATTCACAAATTTTAACAAGACAATGTAGCAACTGTCCCAAAAGTTGATGCAGCACAAGTTGTAGCCGCAGTAGTTAAAGTTGAGAAGCAGCCCGTTCCTGCTGAAACTTGTTCATTTAATTCTTCTGCAAATAGTTCAAGTTCCATTTCTTTATTGATTTCCATGTTTCACGCCTCCATTCAACCATTAATTAAATTTTAAGTAAATTGCACTGTGTTAATTAACTCTTTTGATTAGCCTCCAAAGCTAGAAGCAGTTCCGACTGTAGAAGCTGTACTACCTAGTGCACAAGAAAAAGTTCCTAAAGAATTCCAGCAGTTAAAGCCAGCATCGATTTTTTCTTCAAGCTCTTCTGCAAATAAATCTAGGTCTTGAATAGTTTCCTTTTTTACATCCACATGAATCTCCCCTTTCAATCTAAATGTATATATGTTTACTATTTTATGGATAGCTCACTTAAAGGAACTCCAAAAGAATAGGCAAACAATGAAGTTAGTTGGTATCCATCGATTTTTACTGTTGTATATAACGATTTTGGTAGGATACCTGCAAATAAAGAACCAACATAGCCAAGACTAATTGATGCAAGCCAAGCTCTATCTGCAGCCATTCCGCCGCGAATTAATAAGCGACGTAATCCTGAACTGCCATAATGATGTATAGTAGCCCCTAATTTTCCCGTGAAAATAAGAATAACTGGAGCATTACCAAATTCACTTTGTAATACAATTTCATTCATGTTCAATGATTCTAAATTACCAATTGGGACTAGTTCATGTTCTTTCGAAGAATAATGGTAGATTGCCGGATTTAGTCCATCTACCTTTTGCGCATAGACAACAACCCCCAATTCAAGGTCATTCAGAAAATCATTTTCCCAATCCTTTGTATCAGAATCAAAGATCAACTTTAGGATGGTACTTAAATCAGCTAATTTAACAAATTCATCTTCCCATTCCTTAATAGCTTCCCGTAAATCGAGCGCTTCTTCAAGCGACATCTTACTTATTTTCGGATCAGGCAAAGAGATTGGAAGATCTAACATTGTATATGGATTTTGTAATAAGGACAGTGGAATATCTTGGGTTGTATGAAAATCTGCCTTAGAAACCTTTGTTTCATCTAGTATTTTAGTAAAAAGATTATTCATTTCATATTGCAAATTAATCAACTCCTTTATCAAAAACTGCAATGACTCCAGAAATCGTTTCTTTATATTGCAGTAGATTTAGATAGTCTTCTAATACATAGTCATCCCATTTATCAATTATTTTCATATTTAAATCCGCTTCTTTTCCTACTGCGGACATATGAGAAAGCGAAACACCTGCATCTAAATTTACAATTTTAAATCCAAATTGCCCGTATTTGCTAAAGACTCGATGCAGTGCTGAAGTAACAATAATCGTTACGGATGGAAGTTGTTTTTCATGCATTACTGAATCTAGATGCAGAGTTTGTTGTAGCAAACTAGTAATCTCATCTTCAGTTTGTGTTTGAATTTCAGCAAGTGCATGGTCAACAGCTTGATAGAAATAGAGGCCAGACTTTACGCCTTCTACATCGCGTATGATTACATATAACTCAGCAGAACCTAGATTACCTCCAGTTGGTGCCCACCTTTTAAGCTTGCCATTAATAGCCCCTTTCACACCTACTCCTCGCAAAAGAATGGATGAAAGTAGAGGTAAATCAATCTTTTCATGTACAAAGGGTAATTCTTTTTCACCTAGTAAGCTTTGAATCGCTTCTCCTGTCGCCTTCGGAATCTCGTTATATTTTAATAATGGAATTAATGGGGAGTTTTTGAATCTCTTAAAATCAAGACTTAATTCCATATTACTAGAACGAAAATGTACTTGATGGGCTTTCTTCGACCCTAAAT
Source organism: Lysinibacillus sp. G01H (assembly GCF_028872195.1). Classification (NCBI taxonomy): domain Bacteria; kingdom Bacillati; phylum Bacillota; class Bacilli; order Caryophanales; family Bacillaceae; genus Lysinibacillus; species Lysinibacillus sp. G01H. The sequence goes on from NZ_CP118397.1 coordinate 4,346,871, forward strand.
GATGCGAAGGGAAATTTACTGAGTGTAGATAGGAAACAGCTGTTTCAATCTCATTTGTTTCATACCCCTCAATTGGTCGGCAACTGCAACCTGGAAAGAAGGGGAGTCTTAACTGTTTCCTCTCCCAATTATCAACATCAAAATTATGAACATAAGGTCCTGATCCAGGGGGCGCTATTCTGCTTATTAGATAAATCACTTCCTGAATGGTAAAGTATGCCCACAAATTCTTTTTGTTTTCATCTGCGTCTTGTAAACCATAATTAAAAGTATCTGGTTTTAATTTTTCAAGACAACTAAAGCATGGTGTTTCATCACGTTCTAAATAAAACATTTCCGCCTTCTCTTCTTTTACAATACTTAACAACCATGGGATTTTTTTATCTGCGCACATTTGATCAAGCTTGTACATCTGTTTTCGGTCAGGTACTTGATCATAAAATACCACAACCAATGATACATCTTCATCAAGCTCAAAATTTTGGTTATGAATTACATTTACATGTAAGTTCTTCAATAATTGTTCGAACAATGGTGCATACTTATCTTCTGTAAAAATTGCAACCTTTGCTTTACTTAATCGTTTCATGCTTTGCGCACCTGAGCGATTATAGCGAATTGTATCAGTATGTCTACGGAAAAATCCTAATGAATTTTCATCAAATTGAGTTAGATCAATTTCTTCATCTGCAGCACTATCTTCTAATAGCCCGCGAACATAAAGTATGGATAATGCTTGTTTTAATCCTTCCCGTGAAAGTTGGGGGATTTCGTCTAATATTTTCTCAAATGTTCTTGTACCATCCAATAGCGGCAATAGAATAGGAAACAAAGTACTAGTCCCCTTACCTCCGATTACCTGCCGTTCATCAGTACCTTCAAAAATGATCCTTTGTAAATGTGGTAAAGGAATCATTGCTACTTCTTTTAGTAATCGCGGCTTAGTTGGCATTAAAAATTGTGGATCGTTCTCAACTACATTTGCCATTATGGACGCTGACATCACCTTTTCAACAAACATTTTTCTTCCTCCTTATTCAATTTTCAGTAAGAAAATATTCGATCAAACTCTTCTACAATTTTTTCATAGCTTCTAGTAGCTTGATTTTCCGTTGAACCACATCTTTTACAACCATGAAAACCAACTACCTTTCCCTTATCTATCCCTGAAGTAATCAAATTATATTCAAACACTTTTCCTGCTTCTTTATAAATATTTTTTTGAATACGGTTTAGAAATTCTATAAAGAGACATGCTGCTATTTGACTATGTACCTCCAAATATCCAATAGGTCCAAAACTCGGATTTTGGCTATAAAATTCTTCAATTGAAGGAATAAACTTTCCGAATTTCGAATGTTGGATTTGACGGCGACGATAGCAAGAATAACAGCCTTCTTCACCAGGAACAACAATTGGACCTATTTGTAATTTTGGAGTATCTAAGATAATTGGAAACCATGGGACTTTCCATGCGTGACACATTTCATCTAATACTTCACAAAGCTTTGGAACTGGTCGCCACGAGATTACAACATGTAAATCTGCATGTGGCCAACTTCCAACCCAAAACTTTCCTTCCTGATCAGCCGTCGTGATCTCTACATCTTCTACTTTTTCAGCTATTATTTTTGCAGTAGCTTCCCCAAACGTCCCACAAGCCAAAATATGTATCATAAACCATCCTCCTAAAAATTGAATTTTCTGATTATTTAACTTAAGATCCTCATATCGTGTTCATGTGTTCTTATTAATCGAATGCTTTATATAAAAAAGTAGAAAAGTTTCTTACTAAATAAGGTAATAAGAAGATGCGTTGAAAAAGATTTGCTTATTTGAACTATGTCTCTGCTTTTTGGTCCAAACTTGACAATCTCCTACTTTTTCTTTACGCAAACGGCTGTGGCCAAGGATTAATCTCATGCTCTTCCTTAACTGGATATCCTAACAGTCTAGGTACCTCGTAAAGACGTTTTGTCCCTAAAAAGCGATCCGTATAACTAAAGGAAAGTGGCATTAATGTCGGTATCACGACACGTACAACCTTTAAACCGGCTCTTCTTGCCTCATCAGTAGTAAGATCAACAGCAATGACCTCATGCCCTTTTTCTTTTAGTAAATTAACAACCTTTTTTAGGTTTTCTGTTGGACTACCTGTTTCAAGAACTGGTATATCAGAGATATTTCGTCTATTTTTAGAATGAAGTAAAAAGTTAAAGGCGTGCATGTTTTCTGGTTTACCCATATAATGAGCACCATCATGAACCTCTATAAAATCATCTACATCCTTATCAGCTAGTGGACGATGCTGCATAGCCATTCTTGATGATGCAGCTTCCCTCATTATTTTGGTTAATGATTTGTATGGATCTAACTCTGTTGAACACATAACTAATGTAGCTAGATCTTTATTGTGTGGTGAAATTTGAACACAATAAATCGTTGGTATTCCTAAATCTGTTGTCGCATCAAAGAAATAATGCTGAACATGCTCATTTTTCTCCATCTGTTCAATAAATGGAATAGCCCAATCTGGAACTTTATCAATCACAATTCGTGGCAGTTCTAATTGCTGTAACCATAGGGTAGAAATTGCATCTCTTTCAATCACTTCATTGATTGCGCCCAAAAGTGCTTCCTCCATAGTCACATGTGCTGCACATCCTGTTGAAATTGGGAGCCAAAACTTCTCCCCTATACTTTTATATGGAATATGCAAGTACACCATATTAGCCGGCACCCACACTTCTTTCTTATCAAATAATGAGATTCCTTTTACCCACCGTATCGGAAGGTTTTTCTTAGGCAGTTCCAACTTGCATTTTGAATTTTGTAACTCTCTTTCCGATACTCGCGGAATAAGATCTAAATCAAGTGCATCATTACCAAGTTCTTCCGCTGTAGCCCAAATAAATTGTTCCTCTTCGTTATAGATACAACTAGAATATCGTTCAACTGTCTCAGCAACAGCCTTGATTTGTGCTTCTTCTTCTGTCAAGGCTCCACCTGCTCCATCTAATATCGATGGAGTAATCGATGGTATGACTAGTGAAGGGTCCCCGAGAAGCCCCGAATATATTGGATAAGCTGGTTCCCCTGGGATATTGGGAAGCAGGATAGCATTATTGATCAATCCACCAATTGGCTGTACTACATTTTTAATTAGAACTTGTCCCATATTTATTCATCCCTCTTCTCACTTTTTTTTTGTTGAATTTGTTTTTTTGCGGTGTCGGTTGATCCCATTTAAAAGTGCGAACAGCAACAAATATGATGATAATAGTCGTTACAAGAAGAATTAATAGATCAATTCCTAATGGTGCGACTGGTGTTGCATCCATTGATAGTTGTTTGATAGCATCTCCAAAATAGGTTAACGGGATAAACTTTGCTATTAGTACAACTGAATCAGGCAAATATTCTAATGGGAATAAAATTCCGCATAACATTAACAAAGGTGCTAACAATCCACCTGAAATACCATTTGCCACTTCCTCTGAATTGATTAATCCACCCATCAAATATCCTACAGAAAATAGCATGCACAATCCCAAAACTGACACAAGGATGATTGACAAGATATTTTCAGTTGGAACAATATCCATCGCAACACCAATGCCAATTATAACCACCAGCTGAACTATCGCAAGACTTAGTCTTGTGACGACTTGTGAAAGAATAAATTGAAGCTTATTAATTGGTGTTAGCGAAAATAATCGTAATGTACCGATTCTTCTCATTTTTATAATCGGAATAGCTGTACCAAATAAGGCTAGTGACATAAATGCCATAATAAGTACACCTGGAAATGCGTAGGTTAGTGGATCAATATCACTCTGTTTGTCACCCATTTGAGTTAATAAGATTTCCGGCCCTTTGTATGGATTTGCTATTTCCATAATGAATCCTCGAACAATCATAGCTTGGTCGATATTTTCATCTAAGTAGATTAACTCATATGAGTCTGCCGAGAAGTTGAGACCTATTGTTATCTCTTCTTCCTCTACAAGCTGATTTACTTTTGTTCCATCAACTAATTCGGCATCTACTAACTCATTTGTTTTGATAAATTCACTTATTTGTTGGACTTCCTTATTTGCATTCGCATCCATCACAATGCCAATTTTCGCTTTGGAATCACCTGTCATTTGAGACAACAAAACAAACAATAAAATGAACATAAAAGGGAAGACAAGAGTGAAGAAAAAATTCATTTTATCCCTAGAGAGTTCACGCCAATTCATTAACACTAATTGTATAAATGAACTTTTTTTTGATTTTTTCATATTTAAACCTCCTCTAGGATAGATCGTCCCGTAAGACGTAAAAACACATCTTCAAGATTAGCGCCTTCAATGCGTAAATTAGACCAACTACAATTCAAGAGCTCACCTTTAGATAATCGATTTATGGTGGTATCACAATCATTCGTATGAACCTTAATTTCTTTTGCTCCGCCCACCAATTTTTCTTCAACCGTTATAACCTCAAGAAATGAGCTGATTTTTTCTATATCAACCGTTCTATCTTTAGTCGTAAAACAAATTGCTTTTTCAGAAACATATGTATCCACTAGTTTTTCTGGGGTATCACAAGCAATAATATTTCCACGATCGATGATGGCAACACGATCACACAAAAATTCAGCTTCCTCCATTGAGTGAGTTGTAAGGATGACAGTTCGATTTTCCGCTCTAAATTTTAAGATAAGATCCCATAATTTTCTTCTTGCATGAGGATCTAAGGAACCAGTTGGCTCATCTAGAAATAATATTTGTGCATTCGATACGAGTGCAACTGCAATTAACAATCGCTGTTTTTGGCCACCTGAAAGATTTTTCACAAGCGTGTTTGCTTTTTCCTCTAAACCTACCATTTTAATTAATTCATCACTGTCATATGGATCAACATAAAAACTAGCAAATAGTTTAATTGTTTCTATTACTTTTAGATTCGGTAATAAGCTTGCTTCTTGAGGTTGAACACCAATTAACGTTTTAATCTTCTCTTTGTTTGAATGATGAGCTAATCCGAGTATATTGATTGTCCCTTCAGATGGCTCTCGTAATCCAACTATACATTCAATAGTAGTTGTTTTACCTGCACCATTCGGCCCCAAAATCCCTAAAATTTCCCCTACAGGAATTTCTATCGAAATATTATTTACTGCACAAAAGTCCCCATAGTATTTAATAAGATTTTTAATTTCAACTGCTAGATGGTTATCTAATTGTGTCGCTCTCATCTGTTACCTCCGATCATTTTTTTGCAGTTATTTTTTATAGTCATATAATATACATACTATTAAACTTCAACACCACAAAATTGCACTCTTAGCAAGATTACCGTTTTTATGTAATTTATTTTAATTCTTAACTCTATACAAAATATAGCATCTCTAACCCAAATCAACACCGAAGTCTCCCCGCAAAAAAACCACATACTATATTAGAGATTTCCACAATTGCCGCAATTATAGATAAGCTAAGCACTGGGTGAATTTCTACAAGCATGTATCCCCTACCACCTTGCATACAATGAAAAAACCACTAAATGCGAGGAGATGTTGAGTTGCCTAAAATCATTTCAATTAGCACATATCAACCACCTTACACATTACAGCAAGATAACGCAGAGGAACTAACGAAAGAGCTTTTTTATGCAAAAATTCCAAAACTAGAGCGCTACTTAAAGGTTTTTGATAATGGTGGCATCGACACACGCCATTTTTGTGTGCCAGCTGAATGGCATCGTACGAATCACTCCTTTGAAGAACGTAATAATTTATATATTGAGTTGGCTACACAATACAGTGTAAATGTCATTCAAGCATGTTTAGCTAATACAGCTTTTTTATCCTCATCTATTCCAACTGAGGACATCGATGCCATCATTTTTGTTAGCAGTACAGGAATTTCAACACCTAGCATTGACGCACGTGTTATGAACAAGCTTCCCTTTTCAGATCGACTTAAGCGCATTCCTCTATGGGGTCTTGGTTGTGCAGGAGGAGCCGCTGGTGTAAGCAGAGCCTATGATTTTTGTAAAGCCCATCCACATGCAAAGGTGCTTGTCGTTTGTGTCGAGTTATGTAGCCTCACTTTTCAGCCAAATGATTTTTCTAAAAGTAATTTAATTGGTGCTTCCCTTTTTGCCGATGGTGCAGCATGTATACTTGTTTGTGGGGATGAAGTAGCTTTCGCAACAAAAAGGCCAACCCCTAATATTCTAGCTACAGGTTCTAAATGGATGCCAGATTCGGAAAATGTAATGGGTTGGGATGTGAAAAACAACGGGCTTCATGTCATTTTCCAAAAAAGCATTCCTTCTATTATTACCAATTGGCTCGGACCTTTCATCGAGCAATTTTTAATGGATCAAGAACTGTATAGCGAACAATTGACTCATTTTATTGCGCATCCTGGAGGAAAAAAGGTATTAAAAGCTTATGAAGATACACTTTATCTATCTCCCCAAAAAACCGACATTTCTCGGGAAATATTGAGACGACATGGTAATATGTCATCACCGACAGTGTTATACGTATTAGAGCAGTTTATGTTAAATGAAGGACAAGTGGAGGATACAGGTTTGCTCGTAGCTCTTGGCCCTGGTTTTTGTGCAGAAGCTGTATTATTAAACTGGAGGGAGTAACATGATCTTCTATTTTATTTTTATCCTTGTCGTTCTACAAAGATTGACAGAGGTTGTCATTGCCAAGCGCAATGAGAAATGGATGCTCTCACAAGGAGCCTATGAAGTAGGTGCTTCACACTACCCCTATATGGTAGCCATGCATGTTAGCTTTTTTCTGTTTTTAATAGTGGAAATCGTCACAAACAACAATGGCATCTCGCCCTTATTTCCGTTATTTTTTATATTATTTTTAGCAGTGCAGGCTTTACGGATCTGGTGTATTCGCTCTTTAGGCACTTTTTGGAATACAAAAATCCTCATTTTACCTGACGCACAAGTTGTTCGTAAAGGGCCATATGAATATATGCGCCACCCCAATTATGCGGTAGTTTGTTTAGAAATCCTTTTGCTACCACTCATGTTTCAGGCTTACTTTACAGCATTTTGTTTTACATTACTCAATATTACAATGCTTTCTGTCCGAATACCTATAGAAGAAAAAGCATTACGAGATGCTACTAATTATAATCGTATATTTCAAAAGAAGATTTCGGAGTCTTAGCCGAAATCTTCTTTTCTTCTTTATTGCCATTCCCAGTTAAATGGGTCTTGTAGACGTTCCCAAGGGTTCTGAAACTCTTCATTTGTTAACAAACAGTTGTCTAACTGTTTAGTGATTTCTTCTCGATCTAGATCAATGCCAATAATAACAAGTTGTGTCATTCGATCTCCGAACTCTTCATCCCAATCTTCCAATACTTCAGGGCTTTGCTGGAACACATCCTGCTGCTGGGCTTGAGAAAGAGCTGCTACCCAATAAGAGACTGGTTCAATTTTTGCAGATGACCCAGCTTGTGATAATAATAGTGCAACTTCCTGATGTCTTGCACTCCAAATAATACCCTTCGCTCGTACTATTGAATCTGGCATGTGATCACACCACTCAACAAAGCGCATCGGATGAAACGGTCTTTTGCGTTTATAGGTAAAGGAAGAGATCCCGTACTCCTCAGTCTCTGGTGTATGGTTTTCATGACCAAGCTCCAACTCCTTTAACCAACCAGCCGATTCAGAGACACGTTCAAAGTCAAAGCGCCCCGTATTTAAAATTTCAACTGGATCGATAACACCATTTGTTGTACGTATAAGTTTTGCCTCAGGCTGTAATGCACGTAAAATACGTTCTAACCGTTCAAGCTCCTCTGCGGATACTAAATCGCACTTATTTAAAATAAGGACATCACAAAATTCAATTTGATCAATAAGAAGGTCTGCAACATCACGCTCATCTAATTCACCAACAGCTTCCTTCCGCTCCAATAAGCTTTCCCCAGACTGAAAATCATGCCAAAAACGATGGGCATCTACGACTGTAACCAATGTATCTAATCGACAAAACTTCGTTAAATCAATGCCAAGCTCCTCGTCTAAATAACTAAATGTTTGTGCAACGGGAATCGGCTCACTAATCCCTGTCGATTCAATTAAAATGTAATCAATATTGCCTAGCTTCGAAAGACGTTCCACCTCCTGCAATAAATCCTCTCGTAATGTACAGCAAATACAACCATTCGATAGCTCTACAAATTTTTCCTCTGTACGTGATATACCACTACCATTTGCGATAAGCTCCGCATCAATATTAATTTCACTCATATCATTCACAATAACAGCGACACGTAAATCCTTTTTGTTTTGCAATACATGATTCATCATTGTTGTCTTACCAGAACCTAAATATCCACTCAATACTGTAACAGGAATTTTCTTTGTCATTCTTACAACTCCTCAAATCGTAATCATTACTATTTACAATTTGTAATTAAATCATATTATTTTGGAAAATGCAAAACTTTTTATTACTAGTGAAATTAAACTTGACAATATCCAGTGAGAAATATATTGTTTAAATCGTAATAATTACTATTTAAAAGGAGGTCCTTCAATGCGTGTACAAGTAACACTAGCCTGTACTGAAACAGGTGATAAAAACTATATTACTACTAAAAATAAACGCAATAATCCCGAAAGATTGGAGCTTAAAAAGTACTCCCCTCGCCTGAAACGTGTAACCCTGCATAGAGAAACAAAGTAATATTGGAATGAGGGTCAAAAGGGACCTCTGGAGCTAGTCTCACCTACTTTGGAGTGCCTTCCTCTTCATTGTGAGCGGTTGAACCTCCTTAAAAGCTTCTTATTCGAATCAAAAAAATGACTGTTTCAAAGGCATACTTTTGAAACAGTCATAATGAAATTTTATAGCTAAAGCTGCTCACTATTGATTTCTAACGCTAATTCATTCAATTTCTCATCTAATTCATCGAGCATGCGTAATCTAAAATCTATTTGTTCATCAATATTAACTCCTTGTTTCATTGATGTGCTACTATCCTTAGATTGTTTTTTTAATGCAACTATTTCATTGGATAATCTCTCAATATCTAGATTTTTCATCTCTAACTCACTTAATAAATGTCGATGAAGGCTGTCCGATTCTACTTTCTCTCTATGGTATTTTTCTAGAGTCTCTATAATATTCTCCATTTGTTTACTTGCTAAGGTTGTATAGTCACTTAACTTTTTATCTATGCCTTCCACCATAGACCTTTCATTTGGATCGATCGAAGCCTCCTTTGATGCTTGAATTTTGTCCATCAATGACTTATTTTCAGCCCGCAACTCTGCCAATTCCTTTAATAATGCCTCAATGGATGCAATTTGCTTTTTTCTTTGTGCTTCTCTCTTCTGAATTTCTTCATCGTAAGCTTGCAATTCTTTATCAAAGTCTCTTTTCAACTTTAGGAGCTCCATTGAAAGTTCTTTTTTATGCCTTGTTAATTGAACATTTTCTCGTTCAAGTCGAAGAACCAAAGCATAATAATCACTATCTCTAAGTCTTTTTACTTCATTTTTGTACTTGGCTAACTCGGCCCTTAAAAAAATAATCATTTGTTGGAGCTGTATTGGATCATTGTTTTTCACAATATCATTGTCCATCATCACACCCCCTAGCCTGAATATCTTTTTAGTAAATTGACCACCTCTTCAAGCTGCTCTCTACTTTCCTCTAGTAAATCATCCAGCTGCTTCATCCATTTTCCTTCTGACTTTGAATTCTCTAATTGGTCAACATGACTATTCTCGCCTGAAACAAGATAGGCAATTAATAGCTGTAATGTACTTTTTTCAAGAAAGGCAAAGCTATTGTCTTGTTCATTGCGACGACTTAGCTGTTCCTTCACTAATTGTTGAATTACACTACCAAACTCTTGTTTTTCGTTGTCACTCATTGTCTTCCTCCTGTGTCTGGCCCATTCCATTTAGATTAATTGGATTTAAAACAACAACACCTTCTGTGAGCTGATCGCAATATGTAAAACCCATAATCGTGCCTGAATATGATAAATTATGGGACCATTTTATTTGAAAATTGGTAAATGAAATAGTTTCATTCGGTTCGATTGTTGATTTACCAACTGGTCTCAGCCAATACTCCTCTTTGCTTGATTTGTCATTAAAACGCTCCCACTGACTCTGCCCCTGTGTTTTAAAATTCGGAGTGAAATTTTCATGAACATATCTCCCTGAAAAGTAAAAAGGTGACTCCTTGGGTATTGTTATACACAGAGATGGGTTCGTGACGGCTGCACTACCAATATTACGAATATGATAGGAGCCTAAACATAAACTCTCTTGCTCAGGATCATAAGAAATATTAAATGCAGTTGTAAAATAACTAATGAGGTTAATCCTATTGGGAATTGTTAATTCCTCAACCAACCTTTTAATATCATGAACATAGGCATTTGTTTGTTCTTTTAGTGCCTGTATCTTGTCTTCAATACGATCTGCCACTTTAAACCTCCTTGTTATTTCCATTAAAAAAAAGAGAGGATTACCCTCTCTTCATAGTATGACTTTCTTCTTTTTGTTATCACAATTAACCAACAGTTGGGAAAATAACTGGGCATTGTTGTGGACGAACCGCAGTTGGACATGAGAATGGTAAGTCTGCTCTTGGTTCGCAGAAAGTTGCTAAAAATTCCACAGTAACCGGGAATGTAGATTGAATACTTTGACAAACAGCAACAGTAATTGTCAACGCAGAGAACGTAATTGTACCTGCTGCAGCACCTGTTCCAACACTAAGTGTTCCAGTTGTACAAACGAAGCAATCTAAATCTGTGTATAAAATTTCAACGTCTGTTCCCTTAGGTGCACATAATGTCACTTGCTCACAGCGAGAAACTGGAATATTATTGCTTGTGAAAACAGTACCATTAGGTAAAGTAACGACAATTGTTAGAATGAAGTTCTTTTGAACATTTAGATGTTGCAGACAAACCGTTGATCCATCAATAGAGAATTGGCGATTCTCACGGTTCAGAATCACAATTGGATTTGTAGTTGCTGGAATTACTCGACAAGTAACAATAGCACCTGTTAAGTCAGTAGTTGCTGTAACACCTGGGAATGTAATTGGTCCAGTAGGTGAAATATCAAACGACATTTCTTTTACAATCCAGTCGTATACCTTATCAACATTTATACAGATTAGTTCCTGCGCCTGGGATGGCATATGCTCTTGCATCCTTTTGACACCTCCATAAAATTTTTATCTTTCGTTTGTAGCATATGTTTTTCAGCTATAAGTGCATGGGCTAACAAATAGTTACATTGGATATTTATTAAAATCAATCAAGATTTGTTTTCATACACTTCCCTCATTAACGATACGAATCAAAATGTTGAAAGAACCGTTATATTTGTAACAGAAAGTCAATATTTTTAATAAACTAATAATGGACTGAAAGGGGTGAACTACAATGGAAGAGTCAAAATTGTATACCACTCAAGAAATTGAAAATTTAAAGCAAAAAATTGAATCTTATAGAGAATCGTTAACCTCGTTAAAAATGGGGGAGTCAATTGAAGATTTCCTTTATATGAAGCAGGAGTTTGATGGACTAAAAACACAGATGGCCCATTTAGAAGGGATTACTCAGACATTGGATACTAAACAAAATTCATATATAAAAGGATACGACGATCAAATTAAGGTTCTTTCAACACAGCTTGAGTCTTTGAATCAAACCATTGAAGGAATGAACCAAGAGATTTTATCAATTTTAAATAGACTATTGCCAGTTAAAGGAAATGATACAAAAACCGTACCGCCCTCCATTGACATGCCTGCTCAAGCTTATTCTAATCTTTTACCTAGACAACCTAGAATGACACAGACAGCAGATCAAACTACAATTACATCAGCACAACCTTCTTATAGACTACTACAAAGTGTGGCAGGTAAAGCCAAAAACCACCAACCAAATGTAAATATCGGGGGTCCCTCTCCTCAGAATGGTCTACCGGAAACTAAACCTGAAGAACGGCATTTTAATCAGCAATATTTTCAATCAATCAATACGCACCCCAGCCAAATATACAATGGTTTATACAGAAACACGACAGTTGAATCCACCTTCCATTTTAAAAATGCCATGGATGCAAAGGAAGTTCCAGTAAGTGTTTATGATCCATCTGCCGTACAGCCTGCTTCAAGCGAAGAAAACATCGAGAATGATACTTTACAATCTTCTATAGTTAATGAATCCGATAGCACTAAAACTGAAACATTAAATAATCCTATGGAGGTTGTGAAAATTGAGAATGAACATAACAATCTTGAGAATCCCATTGTAACGAATGACTCGATAGAACGAGTTATCTTGGAGCAACCTAGCGAGCCTGTTAATCAAGACATTGAAGCAATAGCTAGTGAGCCTCTCAATCAAATCATTGCAGAAACAGAAGAATATGTTGAAGTGTATCATTCTGATGCAACCTATGAGGTTCATCCGTCCTTTGAAGAAGAGATCATGCAACTTGAACCTGTAAACAAGCCGATTGAGGAAGAACATAAAAAGGGAAAAAACTCATTTTTCGATTTCTTTAAAAGATGGAGTTAACATTATCTTAAACATCCACTATGTCAAAACATACATAGTGGATGTCTTTATGTGTCAAATAAAAGCTGTCATTAAGAAATCATTGAATTTATAGGTGAAATAGATAATTGCCCTTAACCCCTAATCTGAAATGAATAGAATAATGAAGAAAGGGGGTGTAAAAATGTGTTTGAATAACTCAATGTGTGGCTGTTCAGGTAACGGTCATGGTAACGGGGAGTGTACTGCACTGGGACCTTTTGTTGCAATTGACGCTGCATGTATTACTCCACCAGCCGCTACTGGTTCCATTATCCCATTCTCATCAGGAATTACTCCTGTTGCTTTAGTGTCTCTTGCTACTGGTTTAGTTGGTACTGTAAGTCTTGTTGGATTTGGTACATCTGTTCCAGGGGTTGCTCTAGCTGGCGTTAATATCGATTTAACATCTAGTCTTGCTACAGAAGCATTTACTGTTCCACGTCCAGGTACAATTACATCTATTTCTGCTACAATCTCAGCAACAGCTGCTTTAACACTAACAGGAACAGCAACAGTAAGAGCACAAATTTACCGTGCAGTTTCAGGAAGCAACGTTTTCAGCCCAACTGGAGCATTTGTTGATTTAGCACCAGCTTTACCATTATTAGCATTAGCTGTAGGTACGATTGCAAGTGGTAATGCAAACGTTTCAGTACCTGTAAGTACTGGTGATCGTTTACTAATGGTATTCTCTATGACTACTACAGGAGTTGCTGCTACACTTGCTGGTAACGCAAGTGCTGGTATTACTATCGTATAAAATAAACTTAAATAATAAATGAAAACAAGTGATTTCCTCATTAGCAGAAATCACTTGTTTTTTCATAAAACATCAATATTTATTTAACCAAAGCATTCTGAATATGTGCCAAATGATGCTTGCCATGCCATGCATAAAGGCCAATTGCATGCTCAAGAGTCGTCAGGCCTGAATCAGGATGATTAAAGGCTCTTTCTAATTGTTCATCCGATAAACTTGACAGTAAATAAACCCAACGTTCATGTAAGCTTTCAATCAAATTAAAAGAAATTGCTACTGGCATTTCAGAATCTGGTAGCTGTGCCCATTCTGCCTCATTGTAGGGCTTAATGGTTGGTACATCCTCTGTTAACGCTAGCTTAAAACGGATATAGCTATTCATATGACTATCAGCAATATGATGGACTAGCTGTGTCACGGTCCAGCCATTTTCACGGTAAGATTTTGCTAAGTCTTGCTCGCTTGCACCACTTAACGCCTCTGCAAGTTGTTTTGGTAACAAACGGATTTCATTAATCCACTCTAGTACTTGCTGTGAATTCATTTCTTTGGGAAATTGGAATTGTCCAATAGGATAACGTAAATCTTTCATATTGCTGACCTCCATTTTACTTTTTATATTACCAATTTAATATTTTTCTTGCTACAACCATGCACTGTAATTATCTATGTTCAATAGCTTTTCGTATTTATATATACTTTCTGAATGGCGACTTCAGCATCTTGTGCATTTCAGAGAATATGAAAGCAATACACAATGTAAGCTTACATACGCACAACATACACCTCCTTTCCCAATACATATTCAAACAATCAAAAACCCTTATTTTATAAGTTTAAATACTTACAAAATAAGGGTTTACTATTATTCCCGGATATCGTATATCAACGTATCAAAGTATTTTTCATTTGTATATAGTAGAATAGCCCATTCACCAGACTGAGGAATTTTCACATGAGAAGGTGTATGTGCATCTGCTCCATTAACAGGTCCGCCGAGTCCTATGCTCCAACCATCCACTAAAATCGGTTGTATGACTTTAGATTCTCTATGGTATCCAATAACCGTTAATTCTGTATCTCGTACTTCATCTATTCCCCATAGATGCCACATCCATTTTTGTATGCTTAAACTTGGCATATCTGCGCCAATGACACCCGATTTATCAGCATTACCAATAATGCCTCTTTCACCAAATTTCTCTGCCTTATGCTCCCAATCAACTAATGCAAAATCATTTTCTTGTACAAAATCAGGTAGATCCTCTGGCATTGTAACATTTGCTTTATCTGTACAACCCACTAAAATTAATAGCAATATACATAAAAATACAACTCGTTTCATAACATCCCCCTTTCTTATGAAACGTTTGTTATAACCAAATTGTTACAGATAATTCTGTAAATTGCGAAACCATCATTTTATGGTACTCTTTACAATATCAACTAATGACTTTAATGGATGGAGAATTGTAATCGCCGTGTGATCTTCAAATCGTTGTGCTGCATCCACCATCGATAGCTGGGCTACAGATAGAAATTTTTGCTCAGCTGATAAAGTATGTAAAGTTCTTGAAATAGCCTCATCATAGGCTTCCTTTTTCCCCTGTATAATAAGCTCAAATGTATGCTCAATAATTTTTGCCTCTACATCTACTGATATTCCTCGTTGCTTAGCATATTGGTGAAGTCTTGCCATCGTTCCTTCAACAGTCGCTGGATTTGAGAAAAGAATTATTTGAGGCTGTTGCTTACTACATATACTTTCAAAATAGGGCTCATCAATCTTTATAATAGGAATCAGGGGATTAGAAAAAGTTTCTCCTTCTAATAAAGCAATATAATTTGTACACGTTATTAAAATGGCATCCACATCACAGCTAATTATCCATTCAATTTGCTCCTTAACTTTACGCGCTAAACCATCACTACCTTTAGACACTTGCTGTATCACGCCAGGGTCTACAAAATGGAGTATCTCTATGTCTTCAGCGCTTTGAAAAGCGCGCTCTATGTATTCTATATTGGAATAATGAGCATGCAAGCAGCCGACCTTTTTTCTCAATTAAACTCCTCCTCATTGGAAAGTCTCTTTTCCATTGTTGCTATTACTAGAGAGTTACCATTACAATTCTTCACCATTTCCTCTTTCGTTACAACATAACCTAATGAACGATATAACTCAATATTACGTGGAACACTCATACGTACTTTGCACTGACTAATTGTTATTCCCTTCGATAGTGCATATTGTTCAAGCCAAGAAATTAGTGTTTTAGCTAAACCTTGTCCCTGTCTTTCTGGGATAACTGAAAGTCTAAAAAAATAAATTCCCTTTGTACTGAGGGTAAACCTTACCATGGCAACTGGCTGTTTATTGATATAGCCAATAAACGCTTGTTCACTTTGCTGCATTGCCTGCTCAATAAA
This sequence comes from Lysinibacillus sp. G01H, assembly GCF_028872195.1. Classification (NCBI taxonomy): domain Bacteria; kingdom Bacillati; phylum Bacillota; class Bacilli; order Caryophanales; family Bacillaceae; genus Lysinibacillus; species Lysinibacillus sp. G01H. The sequence continues at coordinate 4,362,687 of NZ_CP118397.1, forward strand.
ATCCACCGTTTCACTTAGTGCACTGGATGGTGGAGTGGCTTTTTCATATTCTTGAAACGCCTGTAGCATCACCTGATGTATAACTGGGGCATCCTTGCTCTGTGCTAAAACAATTTCCATCCTAAAGCACCTCTTATCGTTTTTTATTCATAATAGTGCATGTTAAAACAAAAAGAAACCGTATTATTTCGAATACGGCCTACTACTTAGTATGTTTATCTTTCACTTTTGCTTCCTTTTCAATATGCTTTCTCGCTATTTTCAAACGTTGAATATCCTTTTTCTGAAGAGGAATAATCTCTTCCTTCATCATCTTAATATACGCAATCATTAATAAAAGTAAAACCACTGTAAAAGGTAATGCTGCGATTAACGAGGCCGTTTGTAATGCTTCAAGACCCCCTGTATACAATAAAACGCCTGAAATAGCTGCCATTAAGACACCCCATACTAACTTTGATAAAATTGTGGGATTTAAAGAACCTCTGGACGTCATACTAGCCATAATAAATGTAGCTGAATCAGCAGAAGTGATTAAGAAAGTAAAGATTAACATTATGCCTATAACTGGGGCTAACAGTGATAATGGCAAATGTTCAAGCATTTGAAAAAGTGCAATTGTAACATCATTACTAACCGCTTCAGCTATATGTGCATTTTCATGTAAATCAAACCACATGGCAGTACCACCAAAGACTGCAATCCAAAAACAGGCAATAAGGGGTGGGATAATTAAAACCCCTATAATAAATTCTCGAATCGTTCTACCTTTAGATACACGAGCTATAAATGATCCCACAAACGGAGACCAAGCAATAGCCCAAGCCCAATAAAAAATAGTCCAATCTTTTACCCAAGTTCCCCCCACATATGGCTGCATTCGAAGGCTATACTGAATAAAATTTGAAATATAATCCCCTATTGCTAATGTAAAAGTTTCTAGAATGAAAACTGTAGGGCCTGTTATAAATACAAAAAGCAACAGAACAATCGCAAGGCCCATATTAACATTACTTAAAATACGAATCCCTTTTTGAAGACCTGTCGTAGAAGAAAACATATAGCCTACAAACATAATGGCAATAATAGATATTTGTATAAGAAATGTATTTGGCAAGCCAAAGACAAATTTCAATCCCCCATTTGTTTGTAGAACTCCGAGGCCAATAGACGTGGCTACACCCATAACTGTAGCAATAACTGCCAGAATATCAATCGTACTTTTGACTATACGATTTGAACCAGTGACTGGCTCTAAAGCTGTAGAGATTAATAAATTTCGTTTTTTATTAAATTGTACATAGGCCATGACCAGTCCCATAATAGCATACACTGACCATTGGCTTATACCCCAATGAAAGAATGAATATCCCATGGCAAGTCTTGCAGCATCTGTTGTTAAAGGTTCCGTAGAGCTAAAAGGTGGTGAAAAGTAATGACTCATTGGCTCAGCTACTCCCCAAAAGACCAAGCCTACGCCAAGTCCTGCGGAAAAAAGCATGGAAATCCATGTTAGAAAGCTAAATTCAGGTCGACTATCTTCTGCCCCTAAGCGAATGGTGCCATATTTACTTATTGCCAAGCCGAATAAAAAAATAACGATAATAAAGACTGTCAATAAATAAAACCAGCCGAAATAATCCGTAGTCATATGAAATACGCTGTTTGCTACGTTCTTAAATTTTTCTGGTATCGTTGCTCCAATAATGACCAAAAGAAAAATTACTCCACTAGAAATAAGAAATACTGGGTTTTTTAAAATTTTATTTTGCATACAGCGCCTCCATTTATACCAGACAGATGACCAAATTTCCTTTATTATGCGTACCATTCGGTAATTTTATTAATAAATAAAAAGAAACCGCACTGTCAAAAGACAATGCGGTCTACTATTAATGTGATTTATGCGTAAAACGTATGGCTCTACTCATAACAGTTGGTACGATGGAAGCATGATTTTCGTTTAAAGCCTCATAAAATTCAACATTCATTATTTTTTCTAATACGGTCGCCATTTGGCGCGCATCATCCACCATAAAGGTTTCAAGTTCACCTGCGCTCAAAAACAAAGTTTCGTTCATATCTTGATGCTCGTTCAGAAATACTGAAGCACAGTGCACTAATTCATGCTCATTCCACCAAATGGATGGGCTAATAGCTAGATAGCGCTGGAAGCTTGATTGGTGGTGAAATAGTTGCCACAGTGTAAAGTAACCTCCTAGGGAATGACCAAATAAAGCTTGCTGTGCTCGATTTACTGGATACTGTGCCTCAATCGTTGGCTTTAGCTCTTCTTCTATAAAGCGACTAAAATCCACTGCTCCTCCAAGCTTTTCATGACTTTTTCCTTTAAATCTTGCTGGATAAATATACGACTCCGCAGGTGCTGTAAAATCATAAAATCTTCTTTCACGCATATCGTCGCCATGACCAATTCCAATAACAATAGCCGGAAGGATACCTGTTTTTGGTGCATTACGACTTTGTAGACGCACCGCTTCCTTTACAAGGTTAAAATAGGATGAGCCATCGAGTACATACAAAACTGGGAAGCCATCTTGTGGTGCTTCCTCCTCTGGCACATAGATGTTAATCGTGTACGAATAATTTGTCAATTTTGAAGTCATTTGTTGTGTAACGTAGTCTACTTTATTTATATTCATTAGATATCCTCCTTCAAAATTTCGTAGCCATAACATACAGGTGTATTTGTTACAGGATCTTCCATAATGCGTGCATCAATATTAAATACTTTACGCATCACCTCAGCACTTAAAATTTCCTGTGGCGTGCCAGTTTGCATGATAATACCGTTACGCATTGCAATAAGATGATCTGAATATCTGGCAGCATGGTTAATATCATGTAGAACCATCACTATTGTACAGCTGTGCTGCTCATTTAAACTTTTAACAATGTCCAATACCTCTAGCTGATGAGCCATGTCTAAATAAGTAGTAGGTTCATCCAATAGCAAGATATTTGTTTCTTGTGCTAAGGCCATAGCCAGCCAAACACGCTGACGCTGACCTCCTGAAAGCTGGGCAAGCTCCCTATTTCGATATTCCATCGTATTAGTAACCGTTAAAGCCCATTCAATCATTTCCTCATCCTTATTCGTTAAACGATTAACATTGTTGCGATGTGGGTAGCGACCATACGCAATTAACTCCTCCACTTTCAATTGACCAGGAGCTATCGGTGTTTGAGATAATATTGCTAGTTTCTTGGCAATATCTTTGGTCGATAAATTTTGCATATTTTGCTCCTGCAAATATACCGTACCTTGTTGTTTTTTTAAAATACGTCCTATCGTTTTTAGGAGTGTAGATTTACCACAACCATTCGGACCGATGATTGTAGTCACTTTGCCCTCTTCTATCGTTAAATTTAACCCTTCAAAAACACGTACCTGCTCATAACCTGAAGCCAGGTTTTCCATTCTAAATGCAGTTTGCACGCCATTTCCTCCTATGCCTTAGATTTCACCAGTAAATACAAGAAATATGGAATCCCAATAATTGAAACGACAATACCAACAGCCAGTTCCGATGGTGCAAAAACGGTTTTACCAATAAAATCAGCTAGGATTAACAGACCTGCTCCAATTAAAGCACTCACTGGCATAACATAACGGTGTTGAATAGCAACAAGCTGCTTGGCAATGTGTGGGGCCATTAAACCTATGAATCCAATACTCCCTGATACAGACACACAAGCACTGACAAGACCTACACTGGCTAATAACAGCTTCATTTTCTCCTTTTCAACAGCTATTCCTAAACTTGTGATGCTATCCTCTTCAAGCTGAAAATAATCGAGTAAATAAGATTTTCTATGCACATATATTCCTAAAATCAAAAGCCAAGGTAGCATCGTAAGCGCAAAGATCCAATTCGCATTATAAATAGAACCCGCCATCCAAATAGCCGCTGATTCAAAATCTTGTGCACTCATTTTTAAGGATAGGTACAAGGACAAAGCTCCAAATCCACTATTGATAGCTATACCAGTTAAGATTAATCGCTGCATATCCAGATGACCATTTTTTAAAGCAAATGAAAAAATCAAGCTAGCTGCAATTGTTCCACCGATAAAACCGAATAGTGGCATCATTAAAATTGACATCCAGCTGTTCATATCTGCACTCACTAGCTTTAATTGAAAGAAGTACATGAATAGAACGACTGCTGCACCAGCTCCAGCATTAATCCCTAATATTCCTGGATCTGCTAGTCCATTGCGTGTAATCCCCTGTAATACAACTCCAGCCATACCTAAGCCAATACCGACAAGTCCAGCAATGACAATCCGAGGTAAACGGAATTCAAATATAACAAGATCAAACTTTGAATTTGACTCCATCCGCAACAATGTTTTGATGACATCCATTACAGACATATCAAAAACACCATTTGTAATATGTAAATAGCTCGCAACTAAAATCATTAAAACAAGCATCAGCATGGTTAAAAAGAATACACTTGAGGTTTTTTTACGCACGTTTTTCACCTCCGTGCTTACGAACTAAATATAAGAAGAATGGTACACCGACCAATGCGGTTAAGACACCAATTGGCGTTTCAAATGGATAATTGACAACGCGGCTCAGGACATCACAAAGCGCTAAGAAAAAGGCTCCAATGACGGCTGCACAAGGAATAATATAGCGATAATCAACACCAACAAGGAAGCGTGTAATATGTGGTATGACTAACCCTACAAAGGCGATTTTCCCTACAAGGGCAACCGCTGTCCCTGTCAAACATACGACAGCTAGCATGCTAATAATACGTACTGCTTTTGTTTTCTGTCCTAGCCCCATGGCAATATCTTCACCTAATGAAGTAATGGTAATTGCTTTTGCAGAGAATAAAGCCAAGATCAACCCAGTTAAACCAAATGGAATAGAAAGGATCAGCATATCCATATCTACCATATGTACCTTTGTGTTATACCAAGCACTTACTGTTTGTGATACTTGGAAATACATCGCAATAGCAGTAGCAATACTACTTAAAAATGTGCCAATGACAGTTCCAATTATGGCTAGCCTTACTGGAGATAAGCCATTGCGGATTAACGAGCCAAAACCAAAGACAATACCTGCACCCAATGCAGAACCAAGCATCGATAAAAAAATCATTTGATAGTTTGGTAGCCCTGGAAAAAAAACAATGGCTAATGTAATGACAAATGCAGAGCCATCATTGACACCCATTAATGAAGGCGAGGCTAAATAGTTTCGTGTAATCCCCTGCATGACTGCACCGGCAACTGCTAAAAATGCTCCAACTAGTAACACCGCAGCAACTCTTGGAATACGGCCTGTTCGTATAATTTGATGATCAACATCCGATGGATCAAATGCTGTCATCGACTGCCATACTGTAATGGCACTAATATCTTTTGTCCCATACATAACAGAAATAAGTGCCACAAGGGCAATAAGGAAAGGAGATATCGCTAATATTGAAAACGACACTATGTTTGTTTTTTTCAACTTTCACACCTTTTTCTTTATCCATTTTGCGGTACACAATATCGATTACTTAAGTGTATACCCTTAACAACTGCCTGCAATGAAAAATGCCACATCTTACAAAAGGCTGGTAATAGCCCGGTGATATCACCAAATCTACTACCAGCCTGTTTATACTATTTAAATAATTTTTCAGCTGCAGCATCTAAGAATTTCACCTTAGACCAAGCAGTACCACCTTGTGCTAATGGCTCAATTGTGTTGACGAAAACTTGATTATTTTGTGCTGCCTTTAAGCTAGTGAAAATTGGATTCTTTTGTAGCTCCTCTAAAGCTTTTGGCGTATCCTTATTCTCTGAATCCTCGAATTGTAGGAAAATCACATCTGGATTTACTTGTGCTAATGTTTCAAGTGATAGTTCCGCTTGCGCCTTAGCTGTTGTAACAACTTCTGGTACAGGTGCTCCTAAATCTTCATATAGAACAGGGTTTAAATAAACGCCTGCTGGATAGATGTACATCACTCCACCACGTATACGGATAATTAATACTTGCTTATCTGCTAATTGCTCCTTGGATTTTACTTGGGCATCAGCAACTTTTGCTTCATAGTCAGAGATGATTTTCTTTGCATCCTCTTCCTTCCCAGCTAATTGTGCAAGCAAAGTTAAATTTTCTTTCCAATTTGTTGAAATATGTGAGTATGGAATCATTGTTTGAATTTTGTTGAGCTTTTCAGCCGTTTCTTCAGGGAATTTCGAAGTACCCACAATTACATCAGGATCCAGATTAAGAATGGCTTCTGCATTTGGCTCCATTTTATTCCCTACAAGTGTAGCTCCTTCAAAATCTGTTGCTAGATAGGCAGGAACTTTTCCACCTACTTCTAGGACACCTACTGGCTTAATACCAAGTATCGCCGCATCTTCCATCGATTCAAGACTGGCAGCGACAATGTTCTTTACTTCGGCTGGTAGCTCATATTGCTCACCTAAGTACGTTACGGTCTGTGTTGATTTAGCTTGCTCTGTCTGTGACTCTGTTGCACTTGTCTCTGCTGTATTAGCTGTTGATGTTGATTCCTCTGCTTTATCTGTTCCACATGCAGCCAGTGATAATGCTAATAGTGCAGGTGCACACATTTTAAAATATTTATTCATAGATATTCTCCCCTAACGAGCTCATATTGATAATGATAATCGTTTTCATATATAAGTCAATACATAATTGATACTCATTATCATTTACGGATACTATCCTAACAAAGTGAAAAAAGATTGTGAATGGACGATTTCGAGAATGACATGGATTTTTGCCGATTTTGCTATTAAAAAACTGCTTCTTTTTTTGGAAGAAGCAGTTTTTTTACATATAATTGGATTCCTCCATTTTCATCTTTCTATAGGCGGAAGGAGATAAATTTGTGCACTTTTTAAACACTCTACTAAAGTAAAAGCAATCGACATATCCGACACATTCTGCTACTTCAGCTACTGGAATGACATCATATTCTAGCAAGTCTTTTGCACGCCGTATACGATATTCCGTAATATAAGTGCTTGGATTCATACCTGTATGCTGCTCAAATAAATAAGCAAAACGGCGACGCTCAATGCCCAATTCCATCGAGATATTTGATACTGAGATTTGCTCTGCATAATTTTCATGTATATACTGTAATGCCTGCTCTATTAATTCGCTGGCACTATCTAAAACCTGCATTTTTGCCGCCACAAGGATATCTTCCAACAAATTCATAAATAATGTCTTAGACTTGAATACAGCCATATTACCAGGAAAGGAATAGCTCTCCACTAATTGCTTAACATGGCTAATAATTTGTGTGTTAAAACCTGTATTAATTAGAAAATGTTGCTCTGCTAGTGGATATAGATTTATTTCTTCTGTTGGTAGGCGATAATGAACAACTGCATACTCCCAACCTTTATGACCAGTCGCTCTCACTTCTATCGGCATCTGGGGGCCTGCATGGACAATCATTCCAGGCTCCATCATATAGGGGGTTCCATTAAAGCTAAAGATCGCACTCCCTGCAAGTGGTACTACTAACCCACACTTATCTGGAGCTGTTGTTCTACCAGCATCTACTTCACCTGGGTCCATTTTTTTAGTAAAAACATCTGTAAATTTTACAGAAGCATGTGCAAAGTAATCAATTAAATATTTGATATCCATATGCTAACTCCTATACATGTATAACATTCTGAATCTGTGGAAAATGATGTAAATCATGATTGATTAATCCTACAAAATAGTCGATTATAGTCATTTCTGACTGCCCAATTTTAAATGACTGTTGCCATTGCTCGTCTGTCCATTGCTGAATATCCTGCAATAATTGACGCCTTGTGGACATAAAATCATTCAATGTTTCCTCCATTGTTTGTTCACGGCTTTTCTTAGCTGCCATCGTATTCAAATGTGCTACATCTGGTCCTTTCGGCAGACGCTCATCTGTAAACAGAAAAGGGATTCGGTGATTTAGCACAAACTTGTCCCATGGAGGAAGATGCCCAATTACCTCTGCAACCGACCATTTCCCAGGTTCAATAGGCATACGCCATTGCGCCTCAGATAACCCTCGCAAATTATCTATCCAATCTAAAGATTTTTTATAGTGTTTAATGACATAGGTTTTATCTTGTTGCAATTGGTCCCCCTCTTTCTTTTTTATTGAAGATGAATTTTCAATTCTGGCCAACTCAAATGCCATTGCTTTTGCTGAATTCTTTGACGATAAATCGCATAGGCATCCTTATTTTCTAGGTAAAACGGTGTTGGCTCTACAATGCCTGCTCCTAAAAGAAGAATACCGTACGGTGCTGCAATGTCTAGAAACCCATCTGATAATTTTACTCCAATTGCCGTTGGGATTTCTGGGAAATGAGAGATTCCATCAACAGCAGACTGATATGGTTTACTACCATTTAGGACATGCATTCGGGCTTGATTTTTCACGGACCAAGGCTCGTTTGGAGATACCTTTCTCAGTTCTTGCTCATACTGCTTCTCTACTTCTTCTGCTAAATTTTCTTTATCAAAATATATCACATCAATATCAGCAATTGGTGTTCTTTCCTCCTTATCGTGAAGGTAATCCCATACCTTTGAGCGAATAATTCCTGCGCATACCCACCAATCTGGTAATTGCAAAGTTTCTACTGTGGATAAAATGCTCATCATCCAGTCATCAGATGCGATTAAGTTCTTCAGCTCTTCCTCCGTTTGAAGCAATCTCATTCAGCCAGCCCCCATTAATATAAATTAAATCTATAAATCATCAAAAATTATATATTAGATTTATACATCAACACCATTTACCCTAAAGCTAATAAAAGAAAGGGAGAAGATTATGAATAAAATGATCCTGCTGTTGTTATTTGTACTACTTAGCTTAATTGGACTTTTCTATGCAAACATTTCTTTAACACTCGTATGTATCGGAATGGTAGCTGCTTTTATCGGTACACTTGCGGGAGGTGGTGGACTCATTACACTTCCTGCCATGATGCTTGTCGGTATCCCGATTCAAACAAGTATTGCCACAAACAAATTTTCGACAGGCATTTCGTCTTTATCCAGTATTTTTTATCTACTCTATCAGAAGGAGCTACATCTCACATCTATCATTAAATATATAGCCCTTGCTATTGTTGGGGGGATTTGCGGCTCACTTTTAGCTGTTTCGCTGTCTGAGCAAACTATGAACTATATGGCCTGTGTACTACTCCTTTTGGCTTTAGTCGTAACTTTTAAAAATAAGGCGTGGACGGAAGTTCCTGATTCGCTAGAACATCAAGCACCTCATTTTTGGCAACCATTTATCATCGCCATGTATGATGGTGGTTTCGGCCCTGGCTCTTCGACATTTAGCATCTTACACTATCTACGTTCACATCATACTTATATAAAGGCTGTACAGCTCACTCGAGTACTCCTCTTCGGGAGCTGTACAGGTGCATTTATTGTGTTTTATCACACTGGCTTTATTCAATGGCACTATGCAATTGCTATGGCACTAGGCTCCATTATAGGCTCCCAATTAGGTCTCCTAGTGCTCCCCTACATTCCATTAAAAATAGCCAAAACACTACTAACAGTGATTATTATATTGTTGCTTGTTCAAGTTACATTGAAAATAATTTAATGACCACTACTCAAATGCTCATGAATTATCTTCCATTGATCGTTAACTAATGTAAAAATATTAGTCGCTCTACCGCTACCTGATACAAACTTTTCGTTATGATAGCCTTCATAGTGATATGTATAGAGACAGGTAGCCGTCTTTTCATCAACGGTTAACCATTTTACATCAGTAGCTGAATAAACCTCTTCTTTAATGACATTCCATGCATGCTTGAAATAAGCCTCAATCTCCTCTGTTGTTGTGCAAGTTTTATCAGAGAACCAATAAATTGCTTGTGGATGCAAAATAGCCTTTACTTGATTAAAATCATGGGTATTTGTTGCTTGGATATATTGTTCCAATGCTTGTTGATGTGTCATCTTCACCCCTCCTTTTTTAACAATATTATCCTATAATTAACTTCTTATAAATCACTAGTTCCTTATCCCTTTCTGCTTTGACAGTAAATAGATGGCAGCTATAATTAAGAAAAAACCACAGACCTGAAGATTAGTTATTTTTTCATCCAATAGAATAGAAGATAAAATCATACTACTAATTGGCAATAAGCTAGTAAGTACACCTGCCCACGATGCTGAAATTACTGCAAGACCCTGTTGCATCAAAAGAAACGCTATGACGGTTACAACAATGCCGAAATACAATACTAATCCCCACTCTGCAGCTGAAATTTCTTCAAATTCAAAATATCTGCTTTCAGCTACAGCCAATGGGAAAAATAATATGACTCCAAATAAGCTAACCATAGTTGAGACTGTAAGAGCACTCATACGATAAGAAATTAACTTACCTATGATGATAAATAAAGATTCGCAAAATACTGCCCCTAAAATGAATAGATTCCCTAATAATGAAGTTGAATAATGGTTAGTAGCAGAATAGTTAGCAATGTTCATAAAGATAGCTCCCACTACGGCAAGAAGTATACTAATCCCCATATTCCTCGTTAATTTCTCCTTCAAAATAAAATAGGATAGGATTGCAGTGCAGACTGGCAGAGTACCAGTAATAATACCAGCTTCCATAGCAGTCGTTTTTGAAAGACCATGGAGCATTAATATATTAAATAAAAACACCCCTAATAACGCTTGTAAAAAAACCGCTACTAATTCTTTTCTGTTTAATGTTGAAAATCCCTCTATCTTTATCCACAAAGGAATTAAAATAATTGCAGCCACAAGAAATCTTAGTTCATTCGCTAAGAAAATTGGAAAGCTTTGAACAACCAACTTGCCCGCAACAACTGAACTACCAACGATACTCATTGCCACAATAACTTTCCCGCTACTCCAGATCCATCTATTCATTCTTCTATACTACGCGTTCAATGGATTCATTAATAATATCGGTTACTGCTAAATAGAGGTTTTCAGGGTGTTCAGCAATTCGGTGGCAAAGATATAAGTACCACTCATTTCCATACGTTAAATATACTCTACAACGATAATCTTTCCGTCTTAATTCATTGAGTAATGAAGGACGTACACCATAAAGCATCTCAACTTCAACATTTGAGTTATCAAGATATTGACGTCGCTCTAGCTCTTGAATAAGCATTTCATCATGTGTAGCGATTGATATCGGATGATTCGCATTTACTAACTGTTCAACATACTCAAGATAACGCTTATTCAGTTCTTCTGATCTGATCATGGCTATATCGATAGACTCTTGAAAAGCCCCTTTAACAAGTCTTATTTTCCCTGGATATTGCATAAGTTCTTGTAAATCTACCTTTGTACGATAAAGATGAACTTGCAACGTAATTCCAACATTTGTATAATTCGTTGCTATTTTTTTGTAAAGAGTAATAATATCACTAGTCTTTGAGGATTCTTCCATACTTATCATCAAAGTTATTCCATACCGCTGAGCTTTTTGTGTAAGCTCTTCAAGGTGCTTATAAGCAATCTCAGCATTAATAGAAAGACCTATATGAGATAAATCGAAAGATACTGTTTGCTTCAAAGATAAAACCCCCATGTCCTCAATTACTTGTAAAAGCTCATCCTTTGCTCTTTGACAATCCCTTAAATTGGTTGTATTTTCCCCAATATATTCAATGGAGATATTATAATTGTCATTAAGATAATTACGTGCAGCAGTAATGGCATCCTCTCTCTTTTCCCCTGTTACATACCTTTTTGCTGCTTTCCATAATAATGGGTAGAGCTCTGTTGATTGTTGCACCGCATTTTTCAAGCGCTCGTCTCGTGCTGCGACTTTCAAGGCTTGAATCACTAATTCTTCTGTTTTCTTCATATTTATTCCCCCTCTTCGGTATTGGTAAGTACTTTATCATGATAAAATTGGTAACTGTAGAACCACTTTAAAGTGATTTTAAAGGTACCACTTTCAAATCGGAGGTATGTAAAATGTTATGGATACCTATTGATCGAGCATTAGATATTCCTTTAAATCGTCAAATCTATCAGCAAATACGGGAAAAAATTTTAAGTGGACACCTTCAGGCAGGAGAAAAGTTAGTATCCACACGAGAGCTTTCAGTAGAATTGAAAGTATCAAGAAATGTCATATTAGAAGCTTATGATCAGTTACTAGCCGAAGGATTTTTAATTGCACGAAGAGGAGCTGGTACATTTGTTGCAGAAGGGGCGTTGTTACCACAACAGACCAAACCTTTTATTACAAATAAAGCAGGAGATTCAATAGTAGGGAAAGAAGTTATCAACTTACGCTCAGGTATTCCAGCACTCGACTTGTTTCCTCGTAAAACTTGGGCGAAGATAAGTCATCAACTTTGGCACGATAGTGAATCCTCCATATTGGGATACGGGGTTCCAGAGGGGCGCATAGAATTAAGGCATACTCTTGCCCACTACTTATTAAGAACAAGGGGCGTTGAATGTCATCCAGAGCAAATTATTATTACATCTGGTGCGACACAGGCAATGATGCTTGTGTCGAGATTATTGCTGTCACCTAATGATCTTGCTATTATGGAAGATCCTATAACGAATGATATTCAAACTATCTTTAAAGCTTCAGGTGCTACCATTTATCCGATACCAGTAGATGAATTCGGGATGAAAACAAGCCTATTACCAGATAATATAGATCCTAAACTTGTCTTTCTAACTCCCTCTCATCAATTTCCTTTAGGAAGTACCTTACCTATTCAACGTAGAATTCAATTAATTGAGTATGCTAGAAAGAATCATTGCTTTTTAATTGAAGATGATTATGATAGTGAGTTTCGCTACGAAGGGCCACCTGTTAGTTCTTTACAGGGACTAGATCCAGAGCTTGTTCTCTACATCGGTTCTTTTAGTAAAATTCTCTCTCCCGCATTAAGAATAGGATACATTATCCTTCCAACACAGCTTACTGAAAAATGTCGTCAATTAAAATGGTTTACGGACTTACATACACCTTCCTTAGACCAACTTATCCTTTCTCGCTTTATACAGGAGGGCTATATGGAAAGACATATCACAAAAATGAAGAAGTTCTATAAAAGCCAACGTGATTTTCTGATTCAATGTTTACAATCCACTTTTTCACATAACATAAAGATATTCGGCTATTCTACAGGTATGCACTTAGTTGCAGAATTTGAGAAGATTGATTTTACACAAAACTTATTAGTGAAAATAGAACAATTTGGTGTAAAGGTTTACCCAGTAGAGGATCATACAATTAAAAAGGGAAAATATAATAACAGATTGATTATTGGCTATGGTCATTTACAAAAGCATGAAATTGAACTAGGCATCACTAGACTTTTTCAAGCAATTTATCATTAGGAGGATGTCTGTGCTAGCTACTATTGAAAAACAATCAAATTACCATATTGCTACGTTCAAACGAAAATTACTATATCCAATAGATGCCGTTTGGTCCGCTATGACTAACAATGAAAACCTACAAAAATGGATGAGTAATTTAGAAATCATTGAGCTACGTAAGAACGGGAAAATACATTTTAATATGAATGATGGAACAGGTAATTTTGAGGAAATAACCATCACAGATTATGTTGAGAAAGAAGTATTGGGATTTGGTTGGGGTACAGATACGGTGAGATTTGAATTATTTTCTACTGAAAAGGGTTCTTTATTGGTATTAGTAGAGACACTTCAAAATCTGACAGAGCATACACCGAAGGATTTAGCGGGATGGCATATTTGTCTTGATATGTTAACAGATCTACTAAATGGCGTTGAACATCAATATTTCCCAATGGATGAATGGCAGCAAAAATTCAGCGAATACCAAAAAATGCTGAATAGTATAAAGTAAAATAATACAAAAAATCCTAGAGCATCTTTACTCTAGGATTTCTATTATTGATAAAAAGCTGTAGCAATTGCTAGTGCTTTTAAAGGCTCTTTGATTGAATCGAGTGTGTAAACAAGCTTTTCATCTTGCCAAACAATTAAATTACCTGATTGATAAACATCTAGCTGAGCCATGCCATATTGCCTTGGAATAGGTAGCATGTGGTTTTCTAAATACGCTACTGCCTGCTTAGCAAGTTTGACACCTGCATCAGGATTATCAGTTCGTGTGTGAGTGGCAATTGCCCATCGCCCTTCATTCCAACCAGTCCATAATGAACCAGCACCTGCATCTTGATAACCTTTTATATTGTAACCAAGATCAACCTCTTGCCCGCCATTTTGATTGAAATTATCAAATGCTATCTGTGTGCTTGCACCTTCCACACTTTTATATTTCTTGACCAGCAATCTTCCAATAACAGTCGCTGATTTCTTTAATCGAATATCATTAATGGGCATATTCTCTTTGCTTTCATAAAAAATAACTTCAACCTGGTCGCCCTTTGTCCTTACTGTAGCTGATAAAAATGCACCCTCTGCAATAGGTAACGTTGTTGGCATTTTTATTGGAACATCAAAATGAATCTGTTCCTTTATTTGTTGAAGAGCTTCAGTTGCTTGAACCGCATCAACTTGATCATTATTTGACTGTGCTACAGATGTACTTGTTTCAATCTCATGTTGTTGTTCATTCTTATTTCGTTCTGCACAAGCACTTAAGCTACAAATGCTTAACAATAAAAAGAGAAATACTACCTTTTTCACCATGTTAACCCCCATTTAAGAAATGCACTCTCTACATATTTTTCCCTGGAAAAGGTTAACTTAAACGCTTCAGCTATCGAAGTTCATTGATGCGCTTCGTTAGCTCATTAAACTTCTGGTCAAGCATTGCGTAGTCCTTATCTTTATCTGTTAGAAAGCTCAGTTTGCCTAAAATCTCTTGCCTTTCCGTTTCAAGCTTTAAACGGAGAGCCGCTGTATCATCCACTTTATTCGGTGTGACTTCTGTCCACTTTTTTTTGATGTGCTGACCGTGAAGCTCCCAAACGCTGTTCGTGACTTTTTCTAGAAAGTATCGATCATGTGAAACGACAAGCAAAGTCCCATTATATTGGGTAAGAGTATGCTCTAACTGCTCACGAGAAGGTAGATCAAGATGATTTGTCGGCTCATCTAAAATAAGAACATTTTTATCTTCTAAAATATAAGCCATCAGCTTACACTTTACGCGTTCTCCCATACTCATTTTGCCTATGGGCGATGTCCAATGTGTCAGTGTAAATCCTAAATTCTTCATCAAGTTGCGCACTTTAGCGCGCTCTTCAAATGTCTCTCGATAAAAATATTGCTCTGGTGTCTGATCAAGTGGTAAATCAAATACTTCCTGTGTCAGATAACCAATGTTTGCAGCTGGTGATAGCCATACTTCACCCTCAGCTTCTAGCTTGCCTAAAAGTACTTTTAAAAAGCTTGTTTTCCCACTTCCATTCTTTCCTGTAATAGCTATCTTATCTCCAAATTGAGCTGTAATATTCACATCGTTAAATAATATGCGTTCACCAAATTTTAAAGTTAAATGCTTGATTTCCAGTAAGCGCTTGCCAACTCGTTGATTCGTGCCTAAAGAAAAACGAATCTCGGCTTCTGGCTCCACTGCTTCCACTCTTGTCTTCGCAAGTTCAGCTTCTAATCGCTTTTTCTTAGATTTCACCTGCGAATCTAAGCGCTTTGCTTTCACACGGTGGTACTCCTTAAAGCCTTCCAGTTTTGTTGACTGAGTGTGGCCCTTTTGTGACCAAGACGTCAGTTCCCACATTTGAGCCTCAATTCGTTCAATGTTTTTTTGCTGCTTCTCGTAGGAACGTTGCTGGGTTAATCGCCGATGTTCTCTATCTGCCATATAGCTTGTATAATTACCATCATGTTCAATCAGGCTTTTTTCCTCAATAGACAAGATTTTTGTGGCAACCTTATCTAAAAAATAGCGATCATGTGATACAACGATGATTGTCCCCTTATAGTTTTGGACTTGTCTGATGAGGAATTCGGTACTTTGTTCATCTAAATGATTCGTTGGTTCATCAAGTAATAAAATTTGAGCATTCTGGGAAAAACCTTCTGCAAGACGCATTTTCAGCTTTTCACCCCCACTTAACGCTGTAAATGACACATTAGGTACCTGCCACTTAGCCAGCAGATCAGCTTCTCTTGCGGATACTTCTAATTTGTCAAAATGAGCTAGCTCCTGTTCAACAAATGTAATTTTTAAAGCCTGTGCTCTCTGAATTGCTCCCATAGTTGGTGATAATGTACCTTGAATCAATTGTAATAATGTCGATTTCCCAGCACCATTTCGCCCTATAATGCCGATGACTTCGCCTTGTTTTACTGTGCCTGTCACATGCTCAAATAACAATATATCCTTTATTTCATAACGTACATCCTGTAATTTTAAAAGTTCCTTCATACTATCCATCCTCTCCAGTTGGAGGGACAAAAAAATCCCTCCAATTCATTTGGAAGGATTAGTCGCTACAATATCATACACAAATAAGCTCCAAAATTATTATGAAAACAATCTTTGGAGTAGCTAAATATCAGCAGTTGTTTGCGAATATAAAGCAATTATTATGAAAAATGGGCAGACTAATCCTATTTTTGTTGTCCGTGAAATATAAAATTTCCTATACAAAAATTAAGATTAGTTATTCATTAGCCACCCATCTTCCCTTCATTCATCGTTATCGTTCATTGTAACATCATTTTTTTAAAAATAAAACTCTATACCTTGAGATAAGTCTATCTAAAACATTCATAGGAGCGAATTTGATTTCTAGAAATCGTACGGAAATACCAGCCATATCTTCGACTCCATCTAAAGCCAGCAATGATTTCCCTTCCTACAGCTGTTGGGAAAAACCAAAAACTTCTACCACTATTCATCCAAATATACGTATTTCTAAACAAACAGGAACGTATACCACTAGACCCTTCTCGCCAAGCAGGAATTGGTGGTGAAAAACCTGGTGGTGTGCTCATGGGCATTTGTCCTGCTGGAGGGGGGCCGAAATGAGTTGGCCCAAATGACGTTGTTTCAAAATCATTATAATCTCCCCAACCACCAGGTCTTCTAAAATTATCTTCTCTAAATGGATTATTATACACACAAACCCTCCTTTTACATTATTCAATATATGTAAAAGGGCGATTCACCTTTGAGCCATTGCCCATTTACCACAGGTAACCCAATTCCTATTATTGTATAATGGATGGAAAATCCTTAAAAAAGGAGTACTTATGAAAAAATTATTGATACTCTTATTAGCCCCTCTAATCGCAGGTAGTATGTGGATGCTGCTTGCTAAAAATCCAGTATCTTCTTCCACAAGTATCCAAGCAAAGCTTGCTGATGTGAAAGATTACACATACTACTTAGATAAAGGCAACGATGCCATTGGCAAGAGCATGACGAAGTTAGATTTAGTGATTGTAGAACCTATTGAAATGCAGCAAAAGTATATCATCAATGCTCAAAAAAGCGGAACTTTAGTGTACGGCTATATTAATGCGATGGAAGCAGACAAATGGAATACAGCACTCTATCATCAATTGAAGGAAGAAGATTTTTATCGAGACAAACAGGGGGAAAGAATGTATTTTGCCAAATGGGATTCTTTTTTAATGGATTTGACTTCTACGCACTATCAAGACATTTTGCTAGCAGAAATACAGCAGCAAATTGTTGAGAAAGGCTTAGACGGTGTGTTTTTAGATACGGTTGGTAATATCAATTCCTATTTACCTGAAGATGAACAAAAGTGGCAAAATGAAGCCATCTTGTCTTTTATCCAACAAATTAAAAAACGTCATCCCGATTTATCTGTTGCTCAAAATTGGGGATTTCAAACACTTGCTGATTATACAGCGCCATATGTTGACTTTATTATGTGGGAGGATTTTTCGTATCCTGTGGTAGGAAAAGATGAATGGTCACTCGATATGATGCAACAGCTTATCCACATACGCAATAAATTTGGTACACAAGTGATGACAATTGGTTTTGAAGAAGAATCAAAAAGCCGTGCTTTAGCTGAGAAGCATCACTTCAAATTCTTTTATAGTCCTGCTGGCTCTTACTATAATAGCTGGCAATCATCCTTACTTCCCTCTGACAAACAACTGTTTTGAGGGATATTTGTTTAAGAGCTCATCTCAGGGGTAGACTAAAAGAAAATTAGCTTGAGGTGATAGGATTGGATATGACGAATATGTATGAAGAACAAAAACATAAGCATGAAAATCGCTTTCAATATAAGCAGCGTAACATGTGGACTGGGATTTTATTTGGGCTTGGGGTGGTGGCATTTATAGATGAGGTGATTTTTCATCAATTATTACACTGGCATCATTTCTATGATAAGTCTACAGCTGCTATTGGGCTAGTTTCAGATGGTTTATTTCATGCATTCAGCTTTTTTGCTACGATTGGATCTGCTTTTTTATTGGCTGACCTACATAGAAAACATGGGTTTTGGCTAAAAAGATGGCTAGGCGGTATTTTTCTTGGAGCAGGCTCATTTCAGCTTTACGATGGAATTATACAACATAAATTCATGAAACTTCACCAAATTCGTTACAATGTTGAAATACTACCCTATGATATCGTTTGGAACATACTGGCGGCGCTATTAATAATTATCGGTATTGTCTTACTGCTCCAAACAAATCAAAAAGGACGATAGGAGGTGGCCCATCTTGCATTCTCACGAAGTTCATGCTCAAAACTTTCCTATTATGGTTCAGCTTCTACTGGCTTTGCCATTTGTTTTAGTTCTTATAGGCTATATCCTCGCTGTTATTATTTCGAATCAACATAAAAAACAATGGCCTCATTTCCGTACTATCTGTTGGATTATTGGAAATGTCTGTGCTCTGATTACATTAATCGGCCCATTGGCTGCTCTTAGTCATATTCATTTTGACGCACATATGATAGGACATTTATTGCTTGGCATGCTGGCACCATTACTTATGGCATTAGCAGCACCCATGACTCTATTGTTAAGAACCTTACCAGTGAACAACGCACGTATACTTTCTCGGATATTAAAAAAACCGTATGTTCTTTTTATTCGCCATCCAATTATTGCATCTATTTTAAATGTAGGCGGTTTATGGTTACTCTATACAACCTCACTCTTCAACATGATGCACGAATATATACTACTGTATGTATTCATTCATCTTCACATTTTTCTAGCGGGTTATTTGTTCACCATCGCCTTTATTTATATTGATCCTACTCCACATCCATACTCTTATGTTTTTCGATCTCTTACATTAGTAGTAGCATTGGCTGCTCATGCCATATTGGCAAAATTTATTTTTGCAAATCCGCCTCATCATGTACCATCCACTGAGGCAGAACTAGGTGCTAAGATCATGTACTACGGTGGGGATGCTATTGAAATCCTTCTTGTGTATATTCTCTTTTATCAATGGTTTAAAAGCACAAGGAATACTATTCACCCCAAAGTAGCTACTTCATCACGTTAATCTCGTCCTGATGTTTAGACTAAATAGAGTTGGATAATCCGCCAGTCCTCTAGCTTTTCAGTGAACGTTTTAATATTTTTCCCTGGTATTGGACTTGTTGATGGCATCTTTTTATAGGCTCGTCCATCTAGAAGCTCTAAGCCAATATGCTTTTTAAAAACCTCAAATGCTTTCGCTCCATTAAAAAGCACTAATTGGATATTAGGGTATTGTTCAAAAAGGGTTTGAAAATCATTGGGCTTTTCATTACGTATCGCTGCATCTAAACTTCCTTCGCGTTCACAAGTTGCAATCGTGTCCCAAAGACCGATTGCATTGTTTTTTAATAAGGCTATTCTCTCTGTATAATCATTTGGAATCGCTATCTCTAATAACTCACCCATAATAGGCCAAAAGTGATTGCGTGGATTGCCATAGTATTGCTGTTTCTCTAACGATTGTTTTCCTGGCATGGATCCAACAATGAGCACCCTTGTTGCTGAATCTACAATTGGTAATAATATATTTTTTAATTCATTGGACACAACAATCACTCCTTTTCTCTATTGTAGCGGAAAATTCGAACCAGCAAGTAAATCTTGGCTTGAAATGAACAAGGGATGTTGGCGTGAATGGTTCATTTTATACGACTGGACAATTTTGTAGCCTATACAGTAGCCTATCCAAGGTGGAAGGGGCCCCCCGTATAGAAATGGATGATGTTGTTCGATTCCTTGGAGTTGTAAATTCGGTAAAAAATGATGCTCCCATAAAGCTAAAAGTTCTTTATCTGAGTAGGATTGTAACCAAGGAGCAATCCACCTTTCCCCATATAAATCTTTCACCGCATCTTCTGCTAAGCCTTCTAAAATGAGAGAATCCAATAAAGTCATATCATCTAAAGTTTTTTTTAATATGTGTATACGACAAACATGGTTATATTCATGAGCAAATAATGCTTGAAGCTCCTGCTTTTCTAAATCACCCACAAATAAAAAAAGCGAATGAGGATAAGCGACACCATTTTTATTGGTTATCGTTTGCTGCTGAGTAATTGGGAAAATATAAATTGGTATTGATGGGCCATTCCATTTTCTCTGTAAGTATAGGAACTCCTGCTGTACACTGGCCCACACTTCTTGCCTTTTTAATTTTTCAACATCGACTTCCTCATGAGGTAAAAATAGACCCTGTTGCTGTAATGTATAGTGAATTTCTTCTGGAAGCCCATCTCGAAATAGTTTGACTAATCGATCGCAAAGAATCGAGCATTGTAAGCTTGTTCGCTCATCCCTTCTAGTTGATTTTCTAGCACTTACAAATTCATTTAACCACTTATCCGTTGACACAACTGCCATATTATCACCTCTTCACAGCATATGTCTTGAATAGACAATCGGCTAGTGATAAATGCATCAAATCGCATATATTAGCTTGTAATGACATTGAAAGGAGGGATATGTGTGAATCCAGCTGATACTTATAGTCTTTGCTGTAAATATCATGGTAAACGTGTTCGAATCTCGGATTCATCTGGTAAAGTACATGTTGGAGAAATCACAAGGGTAGATAGAAGACAGGTATGGATTCTACCTGATAGAAGATATAGTGGTTATGGTTTAGGGTTTTGGGGATTTGGAGGGTATGGAGGAGAAGGTTTTGGTTATGGAATTGCTCTAGGAACAATTTTAGGTATTGCACTAGCTCCAATTATTTTCTTCTAATTCAAACCTTTTATTTAAGTGAAAAAGAAGCCATTTCAAACATTGTTGAGATGGCTCATTTTTCATTATTGAACTTGCTCTTGTTGCTGTTTGCTTTCAATCAGCTCGGGTATTGTAACAAATGTGTAACCTTGCTTTTTTAATGCAGGTAGTATTTCTTCTAGTGCTTGAATTGTTTGTTTACGGTTCCCGCCACCATCATGAAATAAAATAACATCTCCAGGCCTTGTTCCCTTCATTACCTTTTGCACAATTTTCCTTACACCAGGCTCTTTCCAATCTTGCGTATCCTGATGCCAGGACCACATTACTACCTTATAGCCGTCCTTAACAGCAGCATTAATCATAGCATCCGTGTAATTTCCACCAACGGGACGGAATAAAACTGGGGAAAAACCAGTAATACTATAAATCGTGTCATTTGTCTGTTGAAGCTCCTCTTGCAATTTTTTGATGGAAACTTTAAATGGATGTGTATACGTATGATTTGCTAATTCATGGCCTTCTGTATAAGAACGTAAAACAAGCTCTGGATATTTTTCTGCATTTTTTCCAATAATAAAAAACGTGGCTTTTGCATCATATTTTGCTAATAAATCTAGCACAGCTGCTGTGTATTTAGGATGTGGACCATCATCAAAGGTGAGTGCAACAATTTTATCCTCTGTTTTGATATCCCAAACAACTTCCCCTGTCTCCTCATAATAAGGACGACCTTTATCTGCGTAGCCTTCCTGCACTAAAAATCCCGAGATGATTAAAAAGAAAACAATAAAAATGAATACGTAAATACGTGTCATAGCATCACCTCCCAAGTCCGAAATCACAGAACTCCGTCAACTTACTATTTACGAATTGCCATGAAATATACTTGTGAAGGATTGTCTGTTTTCTCCTTTTAATTACTTCAGGAAAATTTTAAACGTTATTTTTAATTTTGAACAATATGTGAAAATCTTTGAATAGTACTTTATTTTTTGATTTATTGATGTAAAATGAAATTAAATCTGATATATAACAGTTATTATAAATATATAAATGTTATGCAACACAACAAAGGGGATGACATATATGTGGATTATTACAGTATTTGAAGAAAACACTTATCGCATGTTTGAGTATAGTTCTAAACGTGAGGCAACAAATGCATTACATAAATTTAAACAAACAGCTTTGCTTTCTTATACAAGATAATAAAAGATAAAGGAATCTATTCATTTGAGTAGATTCCTTTTTGTTATAAATAAAGCACCTCCTATACTTCCCCTATTCCTCCAATTCCTTTCATTCTTATACATCTAGTAACATGTTTAGTTAGTTGCCATGATTTTTTTCAAGAAAATGTCGAACACCTTGCTAGCCTTCACCATATGTATATAGAGAAAAGGAGTGATTTCAATGGTGACAATTGAACCTATTATGATTAAAGGGCATTTCTTCACTGCAGTAGTTGTGCAATTACCTAAAACAACATTACTAACCATTTCTAATGATACAGGCTACATTATGTGTGGTGCTTTAGATGTCGGTCTATTAAATAGTCGCCTAGTTGATCGGAAAATTATTGCTGGTCGTGCAGTAGGCGTGAAAACAATTGACGAGCTATTAACAGCTCCATTAGAATCTGTAACATATGAAGCAGAACAGCTTGGTATTACAGAAGGAATGACTGGCGTAGAGGCACTTTTAAAAATGATCTAATTGGCTAAAAAAGCGTCAACTAGACGCTTTTCTTTTTTGTTTGCAACAAATTTGAATAAGCAATTTCCCTATTTCCCATACTGTGGGACAAAGGGAGTTGTTAATATGAATAGTAGGCAACATGTTAAAATACACGTCACCTTACTTATTATTGTTTTAATTGTTTTCATCTGGTCTTTTATAAAGCCTTCCTCCTATTTAGATTGGCTAGCTGAAGTTAGTCCGGGAATTGTGGCAATAACAGTCGTTGTTTGCATTTATCGTAAATTCCGCTTCACCACATTTTCTTATTTTATTATCGCTCTCTTGTCGATCCTGACATTTATAGGTGGGCATTATACCTATTCGGAAGTCCCTCTTTTTAATTGGGTAAAAGATGAATTTCATTTACAACGTAATAATTATGATCGCTTTGGCCATTTTTTAAAAGGTTTATTAGCCATCGTAATAAGGGAAATACTAATCAGGAAAACACCACTTGCAAAAGGAGCTTGGCTTACAGGTATTACGATCAGTATTCTGCTCGCAATTGCTGCTTTTTATGAAATCATTGAATGGTTAAGTACAAGAATCTCGAAGGGAAGTAAAGGAGCAAAGGATTTTTTAGGCATGCAGGGAGATAAATGGGATGCACAATGGGACATGTTTTTAGCCTTGCTGGGAGCTATTTTAGCTTTACTTCTATTCACAAAGCTACATGACAAATTTTTAAAAAGAATAAATAAATCATAAATATTTTTGCATAGCATGATTATATAACCTATGAAAGGTGGTATTAGATGTACTATGCACAGGTCAGTCAACAAACACATCATCCATCACGTACTATGATTGTAATCGGCTATGGACAGGTAATGTCTACACCTAGCTCTGTACAATTACAAATTGAAGTCCAAACAAAGGGCAACCATGTACAAGGTCCTCAACAGGAAAATGCGGCAATCATGAATGAAGTTATACAATCTCTTATCGCACTTGGTATTCCAAGAGAACAAATTCAAACTGCTAGTTATACAATCACACCACTATATAATTTCAAAGATGGCAAACAAACTTTTAATGGCTACGAAGTAGTCAACGCCATTTCCGTCAACGTTTCAGATACCAATGATTTGGGCTTAATAATTGATACGGCTGTAGAAAATGGGGCAAATCGAATAACCAATATTCAGTTCAAAATAGACCATACCGATGCTTACTATCAGCAAGCATTAAGCTTAGCGCTACAGAATGCTCAATTGAAGGCGAAAACAATAGCAGAAACTATGCACCTGCCTTTGCAACCACTCCCTGTAGAGATTGTGGAAGAGCAGGCTAACACACCTATCCTTTATCGCTCTATGGCTGTATCCTCGGGAATTACGCCTATAGAACAGGGACAAATTGCTATTGATGCTACTGTTCGTGTAAAATTTCAATACTAAAGTTAGAGCCTTCCGCTAGTCAACGTGCAGAAGGCCCTCATTTATTTTACAAGTGGATTTTTTTCAATATGGATTTCATCATACTGAGTTTTAATAACCATATCAAAATGTTGGCAATGTGGATGCATAAATAATTCATATTGAATACGTCGCTCATCATGTGATTGTTTTAAATAATTTATATCTGTCCCTCTTTCAAGCACATCACGATCTGATCTTCTCTTAAGCTCTGTAGCCCCATCCGTATAAAAATAAATCTTTAAATCCAGTAACTCCGGATCTATAAATGCTACACACATTCCTTCTACTATCGTGATCTGTTTTTTCGAAGAAATTAATGTACTTTTCATATAATGTGTATCGATTGTCATTAAATCGAGTCCTGCTCTTATCATCTGAACATCTCGCTCCAATGATGGCAGATGATGAGCTGCGGGATGACAAGCCGTCATTTTAAAACGATGATGCTCATTTTGATATGTATAATCAAGTATTGTTTGCTTGCGAATATCCGAATTCACAATATACGGATCAGTATTCAAATAATTCACTTGATCTTGATGTAAAGCATGTATAAGTTTTTTGGCAAATATCGTTTTTCCAGCAGCTCCATGACCAGAAATGCCGATTATGATCTTTTTATCAGCTTGTTTAACCCATTTTAAAATTTCCTTTAATATCGTCTCCATCTTACTCTCCTTCACTATAAAAGGTATGGCAAGAAACAATTCCTACCATACCAATTAATATTAGCCTTCACTATACTGTGCACCCCATATTCGCTCTATCATTACTTCATTATGCTTAGGGCTTAGTAGAAAAACATCTGGGTTGCTTAAATTTTTCCAACAGTGAAAATCAATATCCTTATCATAATACTTCAGTAGTAAAGAGATGATATTGCCATGACTCACGATTAATGTATTATCAACATCCTGTTCAAATGCATCTTTTACAAGGTCTACAATTCTATGCATCGCTTCATTACTGGATTCTCCACCATCATATTTTAAATCCATATCAACAAATGTCGCCTGTAATTTTTCATACCAATCTGGAAAATCTCCAGTACTTAAAAGGCGCTCCGAAAGACGTTCATCAATTTCAATCGTCATACTTTTTCTACTACTTAATGGTTCAATGGATTGGATTGCTCGTAAGAAAGGGCTAGATACAATTCGATCAATTTTTAGATCTTTGAAAAACTCAGCTAAACTATCTGCTTGCTCTATTCCCTTCTGTGTTAAGGGTGCGTCTAGTGATTGCCCTTGTGCTAGACAATGTCTAATGACATAAATTTTCCCCATAAAAACCTCCTAGTTTTGAAGGTAATTTATTAACAATTATTATACTCTCTTTACTAAATAGTTCCTATTCATTATCTCACTTGTTCGACATTTTTCCGCCCAAAATAATTCGTCCCTATCACACCAATAATAATCATGATGCCACCAATAAGATGATTTAGATGGAAATCTTCCTGTAAAAATAAGACCCCTGCCAAAATAGTAATAAGTGTTGCAAAATTGCTAAAGACACTCATTTTAGATGCTTCCAATTTAGATAAAGCATAATTGGATAAATAGGATGTACCGAGTGAAGATAGTATACCTAAATATAAAATAGCGAAGACAAAATGAGCATGTGTTAATGGCTTAAAAAATTCATTGAGTGTTCCATTCATCATATGACTTCCGAGAGCCATTCCATTAAAAATAACAAATCCACACAATGTCATGACATATGTTAATGCTAGTAAAGAATATTTCTTGGTAAGCCCTCTAGCAAAAATATTATAAAGCGATGTCGCAATCGCTGATAGTAATATAAATCCCCTTCCTATAATATTTCCTGTAGTAGCATTTGTTCCATTCATCATTAACAGATAAATGACACCAAGTACAGACAAACTTACAGATACAAGCTGACCCCGTGTAGCTTTTTCCTTTAACAATAAACCTGCCAGTGCTAATGTAAAAATAGGGATTGTCGCTTGAATAATTCCCGCCTCTGATGAGGAAATTTTAGCAAGTCCAAGCACTTGAAATGTAAAAAAAGCAATTGGATACAAGATGGCTAACGGTAATATTTGTAGTAGGTCCTGCATGTTCATTATTAGCTTATTTTTTGTAAATACCATTATTATAACAATACCTATGAATGCAAAAGTAAAACGATGTGCAAGTATATCAATAGGACTTGCTACAGTCAACGTAACTTTCACAAACATAAATGAGAGACCAATGACAAATGCATAAATTATTGCTGCTATATAGGCATTTCTTTTTCCTGACATAGGATAGTACTCCTTCTTTAAAACATTCCGGCCGGTATAGTTATCGTATTAAATAGAGAACTTATTGACGATATAAAAAAAACACATCTGTACCGATACAGATGTGCTGGAGGTTATGTATGCTTAAATACGAATGGATTTATTCTCAGCTCCTGACTCAGATTCAAACAGGTTCATTTCAAGCAGGGGCAAAGCTCCCCTCTATTCGCCAGTTATCACAGCAATTTTCCTGTAGTAAGAGTACGATTTTAGCATCTTTAAAAAAACTGGAGGATCAGCATCTTATCTATTCATTGCCTAAAAGCGGCTACTATGTTGTTGATCATCAACTGCCCATCCAACCAAAAATGAAAAATTACATAGATTTTGCTACATCTTCGCCCAATTGGCATGCATTCCCTTATCAAGATTTTCAGCATTGTATTAATAAAGCCATCGACACATACCAAGCAGATTTATTTAGATATGGGACACCAAAAGGCCTACCGTCATTAATAGTTGAAGCAAAAAAACTATTAACAGGCTATCAACTGTTTACAAAGGAAGAAAATATTTTCATTACTTCAGGTGTCCAACAATCTCTATCCTTGCTAAGTATAATGCCCTTTCCAAATGGTCGCTCAACCATCTTAGTGGAACAACCTAGCTATCATTTGTATATGGATTATTTAAAAACCTATGAACTTCCGGCAATGGGCATCAAAAGAACAACGGATGGTATTGATTTAGATGAACTAGAAAACATTTTTAGTAAACACGACATAAAGTTCTTTTATACGATGCCACGTCTGCACAATCCTCTAGGTACTTCCTATAGTAAAAAAGAAAAGGATGCAATCCGAAAACTTGCCTATAAATATAATGTGTATATAGTTGAAGATGATTATTTAGCGGATTTTGAGCAAAATACAAAAATAGATCCCCTATTTACGGAGGATACACAGGATCGGGTTATTTATTTAAAAAGCTTTTCTAAAATTATGTTTCCTGGCTTACGTATCGGACTTGCCGTTTTACCAAATGTTTTGATTAATACCTTTCAACAGTATAAAAATACCACTGATATTGATAGCTCCATGATCTCCCAAGCTGCATTAGAGCTCTACTTGAAAAGTGGTATGTTTGAACGTTATCAGAAAAAAGTCAGTGAAGCTTATGCAAGCCGAGCAAATCAACTTCAACAATCTATAGCAACTCATCTGGCAGAATATCAATCCTCTAAGGAGATCTGTATGCATAGCCATATTATTCTACCAAGACAGGTGAATACTACTAAGATTATTGATCATTTGGCACAACAAAATATTTTGTTAGATCCTATTAACCGCAATTATTTAGATGCATTTTATCGTGAACGTATTATCAAACTGAATGTATCAAATATAGACGAATCCAAGATTGATGTTGGCATAAGGGAAATTGCGCTAGCCCTTCATAACACGAGCAATTATTTCTAAAGAACATTATTCATGAAACCTTATTGTAGCTCATATAATTAGACATCATAAATTGGTTCAATAAGGAGGATTCAATGCAATCTGAAAAATTGCGACTAAGGAAGATCCAACGTCTTGCATATGAAATTATGGATGAGATGCACAAAGAGAAGCATCGCACAGAAATGCACAAATTAATTCCGATTATTGACAATTTGTCGCGGGCAATTGGGGATTTAACAGATTCTGTTGGTAAATACTCACTGGATTATGTAGAAGAAAAAGTGAAAAATGCCCATGCTCTTTTATTTAACAAAGAAAAGGTAGATATTTATTAATAAAGACAGGGAAAAAGGGTAACCATATACATGGCTACCCTTTTGGCATTAATGCGTTTCAGGTTCGAATGTTTTACAGTCTGTTTCCTCGCTGTTGGAAGCATGTTGTCCCTTTTGGCTGACAACATAAATTTTTTCAGCTGTGCATTTGTTACCAGAATCCCAAAATGTGCAGTTATTGACTTCACAAAGAATTTCTTGTGCCATCGTCTCACACCTCCTCTTTGTTATCTTTAACAAATTAGAGGTAATCAATACGCTATTCAAAAAAGTCATCTCGCAATTTTGTAAGTGCTGTCTAATTTACTCCATACTGAAGTCTAGATTAGTAGGATGATTTGATAAATGTTCCTGCGTAAGCATATTTGTTGAGGGAACCTTGTTGTCAACTTCTTCAAAACGAAAGCCATCTGCCCAGACTTTACCCGAACCAATTAGTAACACACCAAAATAAATGGAATGACCTTCTTCAGGTACGTCTAAGACAATAGAATAATGATTCCATTCAGTAGAACCTGTCACAGGGCGCTGATCCATATTATCAAATTGAATCGTATCACCTGTACCATTGTCAATACTCATCCATGCACCACACTTTGTAGCATCTACCGTCTTTAAATAGCATGACATTTTCAAGCGTTTCCCTTTATAGTCAGCTGCCTGAAAACCCTGCATCATTGTAGCAAATTGACCATGATTTGCTGAGGCAGTTGTGGAATACAATACTCCTGAACGCTTCCCTGAATGAAATACCTTGTCATCTGTATGAAATTTATACAATTCTGGATTAGCACCACTCAACACCCATCCTTTAACCTGTTCAACTGTTTCCATGTAATGTTTCTCCTCCATCATATTTAATGATTGCATTACTTTTCGATACTTTCCTGGTGGTAAAGCATAAACTTCTTTAAAGGCTCTTGTAAAAGCCTCTTGTGATTGAAACTGAAGTGAAACAGCAATCGTTAATATCGATACATTAGAGTACATCAAATAACTCGCTGCCATAGCCAGCCGACGTATACGAATATATTCACCAATCGTAAATCCCGTTTCTTGCTTAAAAATTCGACTTAGATGGTACTTCGAATAACCAGCAGTATTAGGAAGACATTCAAGAGAAATTTCCTCCATCAATTGCTCCTCGATATAGGCAATAGTTCTTTGTGTCGCTTGACTATACTCCATGTTACTCACCTCATCTTTATCATACTGGAGATGGAAACCGTTTTTTTGATGAAGGTTGCTAAATTTATCTTAATCAATTATTTTTGTTGGTGTTGCTTCTTGCACAACGATGAGACCATCATAGGCTTCCTCAGGTGTCATTTTAATGGTGTACAGCATTTGTGTCAGCTTATACCATGGACGAAAATCATCGCCGATATTGCCCATTCTTTGCTTTTTTGAAAGAATATTCGCAAGCTCCTTCGATTGTTTGGCAGCTTCAAAATCCACATAAAAGATGTTATTGTCAATGTCACTAAAGGCATCCACTAAAGCATTGTGATGCTCAATCGTATATTCCTTTCGTTCACCAGACCCATTTTGTGCATGGAATGTATTTTTCACAAAGTCTGTGCCAATCGCAAAATATTGATCTTTATATTGCTCACTTAAATAATGCCCCATCGATTGATAGCCTGCCATCGTAGCAGAAGTTTTCTCAATATGACCATTATGAGCAGACATTAATACTTTATCATGACCTTGCGTTGCTTCATATTCAACAATCCATTGTAAATTTTCAGCTAAATATTCGTCCCGTAAATTCATATAATTATCTTCATTTAAAAATAATTGCGTACGTTGCTTCATAATTTGCGCATATTGAACAGCAAAGGAGAATTCATCCTTTGAAGATTTTTTCTCATACATCGCTTTGTTTGATTGTAAATCGTTGATGATTGTATCAATCGTTTTATCTAGCTCAATTAGCTGACTATCCGATAATTCTCTCATCGTTTTGTTGGAAACATGCTCTAGCTTAGTCGTGAATCTTTTTGCATTGTCAGCATGTACCTTGGCGTAATAATCAAGTAACCCCTTTTTACTGTAATCATAGCGCTGCATATCATTGCCATAAAAATAAATTTTCTCTTGATCATCAACTGTCTGATTATAGTCATGCATCCACTGCACAAACTCTACCATTTGTTCTGTTTTGTAGATGCCATAGTCTAACGCTTTTATAGCTTCCTCCGCCGTCCCGACACCGTTTTCGATAAATTGATTTATCTGCTGGGCTCCTCCAAAATCTCCTTCTAAGACAAAAACATGGACATTTTCATTTTTTATCATCGCTTTAAATACATCTCTTTTTAATGTTTGAAATTCGATATTGCCATGTGTTGCTTCCCCAAAACCAATAATTTTTACATCATCAGGAATGTTGATATCTTTAATTTCATTCGTATATTGTGCGGCATCTTTTACAGCCTCTCTCTGTCCACATCCTACTAGAGCTACTAATAGCATCGATGCAGTTAAAAAACGTAAGCTACGTTTCATCATTCTCATTCTCCTTTTAGGTTAAATGGATTTTCGCTGGAAATAGTAATATCCTCCGAGGAAAAATAGGATAAATCCCCCACCTACTACGGTTAACAATTGCTCCCACGGTACAAAGAATACATCGTCTGTATTGCCACCTATATACATCATCGAAAAGGGTTGTGCCCAAGGATAATACGGACCAATTCTTTCAGAATTCACTGCTAAAATTGATGGTAAAGTAAATATGACATTAACAGCAAATGGAGCAGCAAAGCTTTTAAACATAATGGACATCCACAATTGCAAGGCTACTAATGGCAATGTCGCTACCCAACCCCCCACTATGCTTTTCCAAACAATCTCCATAGGGAAAGAATCTGTATAGCCTTTTACCATCCCAACAGCAAAGACCGAGCCTAAATACAATATCTGCATTGCTAAAACAAGCAGCATAATCAATATGTATTTAGCTACAAATACTTTCCCTCTTGTTACAGGTAATGCTAAAAGCTGCTTCCATCCACCAGACTGATGTTCATACCTACAAATAAGACTGGTAAAAACACCAGAAATAAGAGGTAAAAATAATAGAGCATATGTTAAATTCATCGAAAATAATGATATATACCACTCATTGATTTCAATCCCTTGCATGTTGTCCTCTAAATTAGCGGATAGGCCTATAAAAAGTCCAATCATGGGTCCTGCTAAAATAATGGGTACCATTTTTGATTTACGTAACTTAAACCATTCAGCTTGAAGTAAAGCAATCATTATTTCACGTCCCTTCTTGCAAAATCAATCATGCCGATAATATAGAGTAAGATACCAATTCCTAAGCCTAATAAGACATTGATCATCGGCTCATTCCATTGGTTCATCAATGATGGCCATTTCCATATCATCCAATCTGGGAGAACATAGGAAGAATAGGTAAAAATCACCCCAAAAATGCCTACAGTTATCGGAATCCCTTGGTTATGACTTACACTCGCTATCCACAATTGAAGAGCCAAGATAGGTAATGCTGCAAAAGCAGGGAAATAACTATATTTGGCTAGCTCCATGTAAGGTACTGTGTCACCTAATTCTAAAAACAGCCCGTAGCTCAGGGTAAAAAACATTAATAACGTTGAGGCGAAAAATAGTAAGATAGCTAACAGCGTAAATTTTGACAAATACACGGTTAATTTGGAAATAGGTAATGCAATGAGCTGCTTCCAAGCATTGGTCTCATTTTCAATGCTTGCTATGAATGACGTAAGAATGGCAATACCCAAGACTATGGCAAGCGGTGTAAATGAATGCACATTTAGTAAGAAATAGCCCCAATCATCCTCACTTTGCTGTAAGAGATAATCCTTTCTTACTCCATAATTGACCATTTGCAGAGCAATCACTCCTAAAGGGCCGATAAGTGTTAGAAGCCATAATCCTTTACGTTTGATTTTTAAGAAATCAGCAGTTAATAGCTTTCCCATCATATACCCTGCTCTCCCATCGTCATTTCCAGGAATATATCCTCCAATGAACGTTTCTCTTCCTCGACTCGGAATACAGATATGCCCTCCTGAACAAGAACTTGGACAATATGAGCAACCTTTTCATCCGAGCACTCTTCTAAGAAAATCACACCATCTTGATAATCCGCCTTAATACCATTTGCTAATAAGAAACGCCATCCTTTTTCACCATTGTTTACTTTAAAAGTAACCTTTGGTTGGGCAAATCGACGCATAGCCTCAATAGAATCTTGGAAAATTAATTTCCCTTTCGAAACAATCCCAACTTGTGTTGCCATTTGATTAATCTCTGATAATAAATGGCTGGAGATTATAATGGTCATGCCATATTCCTCTGGTAATCTTTTAATTAAATTACGAATCTCTATAATGCCTGAAGGATCGAGGCCATTCGTTGGTTCATCTAAAATGAGTAATTCAGGACTATGTAGTAAAGAAGCAGCAATACCAAGACGTTGCTTCATTCCTAAAGAGAAACCTTTGACCTTTTTATGGGCAGCTTCCCTCAAACGGACAATTTCCAAAACTTCATCGATTCGAGTTTTCGGTACACCTAGTATTTTTCTTAGTGCCTCTAGATTCTCATATGCCGTTAAATGTGGGTAATAAGAAGGGTTTTCCACCAATGAACCAATCTTAGCTAAAATTTGGATACGTTCCTTCGTAATATTTTTTTCAAAGACTTTAATTGTTCCAGAAGAGGGCTTCATTAAACCTAGAAGCATTCGAATTGTAGTCGTTTTACCTGCCCCATTCGGACCTAAAAATCCATATATTTCACCTTTGCGTATTTGCAAGTTCAAATTTGAGACAGCTTGCTCTTTCCCAAAGCTTTTTGATAAGTTTTGTGTTTGTATGATATATTCCAATGTCCTCACCTCTTTAACTATCTTAAAAAGGGAAGTTTAAAAAAAGGTATGGGCTAAGTTTAAATTTTGTTTAAAAATCATTTCTATCATAAAAAAACCTACGAAGCATTTATTTCTCAAGCTTCGCAGGTTTTTTTATGATAATTTGTGTACCAGAGTGATCAGAATGGATATTCCATTCTAGATGCATGCCCTTTATCATGACATCAACAATTGATAAGCCGATTCCAGCACCCTTTTCATTCGACTCATTTTTCATCCCTTGACCATGATCCTCAATAATAAATGCTGTATAACACTCCGTCGATTCCGTTTTCACACTTATATATTTACCACTATTCGCATGGCGCAGTACATTTTGGAAAATATTATCTAATACTCTCCCTAACCACAATGGATCAACACGCCATTCAACAGGCTCAAATGGCTGTAGCTCAATATCGATTGTGAAACCTGCTCGCTCGAAAACTGGATACCATGTCGTTAGATGTTCCCTTACAAATCGGATAACATTGATGTCTTTCGGTTCAAATTTATATTTACTTGCCATAAGCAATGTGTAGGATATCAAATTTTCAATTAAAGCATCGATATTCACTATGGATGTATCCATAGCCTTTAATGCCTGCTTCCCTTCCTCAGATAATACTTCTTTGCTAATTGTATAGGATTGGGCTCTTACTTTCGTTAAAGGTGTCCGTAAATCATGTGATAGATTAGCAATCAATTCACGTCTTAGCTGTTCTTCCTTCTGTTGACGCTGTTTACTGTCTCGCAGTTCACAAACCATTCTGTTAAAACTATGCTCCAATTGCCCAATCTCATCTCGTTTTTTCACCTGAATTTCAATAGGTAAACCATCTACATCACGTATTTCCATAGCCTCTTGCAGATATAATAGTCTTTTTCGAATTCCCTTGAAAAATAAAAGCGAAACTACAATGAAAAATAATATAACCGCAATTACACCAAAAAATAAAAAGTTACCATAGTTATCATAGACTTTTATAAGTGGAGGATTAAATGCTACCCTTGGAATCTCTAATACAATAAAGCCATTTGATATATCATCACCTAAGAAGGCAATAACAGTAAATGGATCATCTCCATAACGTTCTTTTATAAATTGAGTTGTGTAGGCTGGTGTCCACTTTGCTGGTAACTGATCCTTCACATTCCATGTAGTCAGTAAGTTCCCCTCTTCACTTACCCAAAACATAGAAGCCTTAGGAAATTGCTCTTGCCACTTTTGAAATAACTGCTTCATCAAATCATCTGTTGCATTGGTCATATTTTTAGCCTGTGCATGCCATTGCTCCTCAATATCACTTTCTACAAGTACTCCACTTGAAAATTCTCCTGTCCCTGTCTTTGTAATGCCTAATACAAAAATAGCAACACCAAGATAGGAGATTTGCACAATTGATATGGCTAATATAATAATGAGCATATATTTTGCTAATAATGATCGAAAAAATTTCATTGTTTCACCCTATAGCCAATGCCTCGGATTGTTTCAATAATCGCAGGCTTTGCAGGATTGATTTCTATTTTTTCTCTTAAGTAACGAATATGCACCATGAGTGTTTTATCACCTTCTATATAGCTCTCACCCCAAACGCCTTCATAGAGTTGTTCCTTCGTTAAAATTTGATTTAAATGACGTATAAAATACTGTAATAAATAAAATTGTTTCCCTGTCAAAAGAATTTCTTCTTCATCAATCGTATTGATTATTTGCATATCTTTCGTATAAATTTTAAGGTGCTGCAATGTCAGTACATCATCACTTTTTTGATATCTTCTTAATAATACTTCCAGTCTTGCTACGAGCTCATCAGGGTGAAATGGCTTTGTTAAGTAATCATCAGCAAAATGTAGCCCTTCAATTTTATCTTCAACAGCTGTTCGTGCTGATAACATTAGAATTGGCAGGTCTTTATTTTCCCGTTTAATTCTTTTACCTATGGAGAAACCGTCCAATCCAGGTAGCATCACATCCAATATAGCAATATCTTTTGAGTTAATATGTTGCTCAAGCCCCTCCCCTGATTCCAGCCACGTCACATCATAACCTCGTTCAGTTAATTCCTTGCTTACCCATTGTCCGATTTCTTTTTCATCTTCTATGTACAATATACGAATCAATGTTCATCCTCCTTGATACATTTAACTTGAAATAAAAAATTTATAATTTCCATACATGGTTATTATAGGGGAACTGTTATTTATTTTCTTAGGAAAATCAAAAACGTTGATTTATTGAAAAAAGCAACTAATAAAAGTGGCTCTTTTATAGTATACGCTGCTACTTTATCACCTGCTTCAAATTCATTTAGAAAGGTGTAGGAATCAGTATTGCAAGGCAAGCCCCAAAGCATGGCAAGAGTCATATACTCCTAATAAAAGTGGAATTATTTTATCTTCTACGTTGCTCGCTTCACATTTAGGTGCTAGAAAAAAGAAACTTCACTTCTTTTTTCTTTGATAAATATGCTAACATGGCCCTAACTATATTAAAAACATGAGAGAAATATAATTTTCTTAGGTTTTACCTATAGTAGAGGGGTGTTTATGTTTGGATATAAGACAACTACGCTATTTTATAGCAATTGTGGAAGAAAAAAAGATTTCTGCTGCGGCTGAAAGGTTACATATTTCTCAACCACCATTAAGTCAGCATTTAAAAACGATAGAGGAAGAACTCGGTTCAAAGTTAGTAGAAAGGAGCGGCAAATATTTTGAAGTAAGTGAAGCCGGAAAGACATATATAAATATGCGTTGCAGGTTGCACAATTAATGAAAGAGGCAGAAGCAGAGGTTAAGGATATTGGATTAGGCCTTCATGGTTGATTGACATTGGGCATTAATACGTTTTCAGTAATTGAGCTACCTCCATTACTACAACAATTTCAACAATATTATCCAAAGGTGACTTATAAAATTCAACAAAACGAATCTTCTTATCTATGTAAATTAGTAAGGGAACGTGTTGTAGAACTTGCCATCATTCGCTTACCTTTAGAATTAGATGATTTCTCTGTTCTTCATATGTACACTGAACCATTTTACTTTATACAATCCAAAAAATTCGACCTCTTAGAACACGATGTATCTTTAGCGGACATACAAAATTGGCCAATCCTTTTACCAAGCACTGAAGGCTTAGGCGTACATTATTCGATATTAGAAGCATTTTCTCGCTTCCAGTTGCAGTCCCACATTGTTGGAGAATGCTCAGATACGGCACTGTTAATGAACTTAATCGCTTCTGGCTTTAGCTCCTCTATCGTACCTGAAACTATTTTAAAGCAATATGGAGATTTACCACTTCATGCATACGAAATTCCATCAGCAGAATTATCCACCTCAGTAGGACTAATATGGCTGAAGAATCATTATTTATCTAAAGCCGCTCAAAACTTTGTGGATTTAATGAGGGAGCATTATTGTTAACGATTAATAAAAAAGAGAACAAACTAGAAGCGTTAGTTTGCTCTCTTTTTGAACAATTATTGAATAATCAGCATATCATTCTCATCAAACTGCCACATGTCGCCATAGGCAACTTCCCAATAGTAGCCATTTGGATCTTGAAAATAGCCACTATAGCCACCCCAAAATACAGTTTCGGGCTCCTTAATAATTTTTGCACCCGCCTTTTTTGCTAATGCAAAGACTCGATCCACTTCTTCTTTTGATTTACCATTATAGGCAAGAGTGATTCCACCAAAGCCTTGGCTAATTTCTGGTGGATTGGTTTCATTGATATCTTTGACTAAACGTTCAATTGGAAATAATGATATTTTTGTTCCTCCATTATTAAAGAACATGACATCGGGATTCGTCTCCTCTCCGTATACCACCACTTCAAAACCCAGTCCCTCTCGATAAAAATTTAGAGATTCCACCATATCTTTAACACCTAATGTAATTAAATTTAAACGATTCATCTTCAAAATCCCCTTTTTAAAGTATTACTACTTTAATTCTCTACCGAACGTACATTTCCTTTTATTACCGCAAGAAAAATATTTGTTTAATTGTATCCAAAGACTTTTTGTAGGCCAAGCAATATTTTTTACTAATTTTATTTCTCTAATCATTGCCAGCTCACAAAAGTTACCTCTACGTTTCTATGACACAAAAAAGTACGTACTTTTTTTGAGAGTTTATTAGCAGCATAATGAGTAAGCAATCAAATAATCACAAAACATGGAGGACTAAAAATGATTACTCATTTACAAGATACAATCACTTTAAATAATGGCCAACAAATGTCTGGTATGGGTTTAGGTGTTTTTCAAGTAGAAAATGACGCTACAGCAGAAATGGTTAAAAATGCTATCGAGGTTGGCTATCGCAGCATCGATACTGCTGCTATTTACGGCAATGAAGCAGGTGTAGGGGAAGGTATTAAACAAGCTCTAGCATCTACTGGCTTACGTCGTGAAGATTTATTTATCACATCTAAAGTATGGAACGATGGTTTAAGCTATGATGAAACAATTGCAGCATATGAAGAGAGCCTAAAAAAATTAGGTTTAGATTATTTAGATCTTTATCTAATTCATTGGCCTGGTAAAGATAAATATGCTGAATCGTGGAAAGCACTGGAAGATCTATATGAACAAGGCAGGATCAAAGCAATCGGTGTATGTAACTTCACTGTTGCTCACTTAGAAAATTTACTGTCATTTGCTCATGTTAAACCCGTTGTGAATCAGGTGGAATTCCACCCACGTTTACAACAAGCTGAGCTTCGTTCATTCTGTAACAAGCATGAAATTCAACTTGAAGCATGGGCACCTTTAATGCAAGGTGGACTTCTTGAAGATGAAACAATTTCAAAAATCGCAACAAAATACGGAAAATCAAATGCTCAGGTTATTTTACGCTGGGATGTACAAAATGGAGTAATTACAATTCCAAAATCAGTACGTAGAGAGCGTATGATGCAAAACGCTGATATTTTTGACTTTACTTTAACAGACGAAGAAATGGCATTAATCAATGAGATGAATCGTGAACAACGTGTTGGACCAAATCCAGATGAATTTGACTTTGCTCTATAAAAAAAGAGGAAAGAGACTGTCTTGTATATGACAGTCTCTTTCTCCCCTCACTATGATGTTTGCTGTATGGCGATATCATCATCACGTTGTTTTAACAGAACATCTTCACCTTTATCCTGTAATAATTCAACATGTTTTTCACCCCACGTACAAAGCATGTTCAGAATTGGTTCCATTCCTTGTCCATAAGGTGTTAATGAATATTCAACTTTTGGGGGTACTTGATTGAAGACCTTTCGATTGATTAACCCAGCCTGCTCCAGTTCCCTTAATTGGTTTGTGAGCATTTTTTGTGAAATACCTGGAATCAATCGTCGAAATTCGTTTGTTCGAATTTTACCATGGTGGTTTAAATGACAAAGAATAACTGGTTTCCATTTACCCCCAATAACTTCTAGTGTAGCTTCGACACCAATATTGTAAACTTTTTGCATCGTAAACCTCCTGTAATATACAAAAGTAACTAAAAGTACTCTACATATCTTTTTGGTATGTATGAATATTACTACACAAAATAAAAAAATCAAAGGAGATAGTAGTAAAATGTCAAAATCAAAAAAGCCAAATGCTACACTCACCTTACTAGCACTTGCTATCAGTGCATTTGGTATAGGGTCCACTGAATTTATCAGTGTCGGACTTTTACCATTAATTACAGATGACTTTGGTATTTCTCTTAGCACAGCTGGCTTAACCGTTTCTATATACGCACTAGGGGTAACTGTTGGGGCTCCATTATTAACAGCCCTAACATCCCGCCTTAATCGAAAAACCGTATTATTGCTTGTCATGTCCATTTTTATAATGGGTAACCTAGCAGTCGCTTTAGCTCCTAATTTCGCTTTACTATTAATCGGACGTATTATTTCAGCATTAGCACATGGTGTATTTATGTCCATCGCTTCTGTTATAGCAGCCGATGTAGTGGAACCAAATAAACGAGCAAGTGCTATCGCCTTTATGTTTACTGGCTTAACATTAGCTACTGTAACAGGTGTCCCACTCGGTACATTTATTGGACAAGTAACAGATTGGCGTATGTCATTCATTTTTATTGTCGTCATTGGAATTGTCGGTTTATTTAGTAATGCATTGTTAGTACCTAGCCAATTATCGAAAGGCAATCCCATCTCTATTCGTGATATTGGCAAAGTATTAGGCAATATTCGAATGATCTTAATACTATTCATTACCGCAATTGGATACGGCGGTGCTTTTGTTGTCTACACATATGTTTCACCTATTTTAGAGCAATATATGGGGTATTCCCCACATACAGTCGTCATTATTCTAGTTGTCTATGGTATCTGTGTAGCTATCGGTAATACTCTAGGTGGTCATTTTGCTAATCATAATCCACTACGTTCCATCTTTATTATTTTTGTTGGACTTGCATTGGCATTACTTGGCATTGGTTTTACTCTTGAATCACCTATTATGGGATTAATGATGGTGCTGACAATGGGATTGTTTATGTTTATGAATGTCCCAGGATTGCAGCTATATGCTGTTCTACTATCTGAAAAATATATTCCATCAGCAATTTCAATGGCCTCAGCATTGAATATTTCCGCTTTCAACATAGGCATATTTTTAGGCTCATATATCGGGGGTTTTATTATTCGCCACCAATCGTTGGCGCATACGCCCCTATACGGATTCCTGATGGTTATGCTAGCAGCAATTGTTACACTTTTATGGTTACTTTTCGATAACAAAAAACAATAACTCTCTGAATTTCATTTTGTATAAAAAAGTAGTAGAGAATGTGTATTGTTTGTTGATATGTTGTATCCTATAATTTACTTGAACCAAACGAGAATGATTATCATTATGATTTAAGGGAATACCCTTACTGTTTTAGTAAATCTATAGGAGTGAATAAAATGCGTAGAGGTCGATATTTTTCATTTGTAGTTTTCTTTGCACTAATATTCGTATTAAGTGCCTGTGGCTCAAATGAAGTAAAAGAGGATACAGCTACAGAAGAACAATCATCTAAAGATACAAGAATTGTAGAAGACGAGTTTGGAAAAGTAGAAATTCCTACAAATCCACAGCGTGTAGCTGCTATCTATTTGGAAGACTATTTAACTGCTTTGGATGTAAATCCCGTTGTGCAATGGTATCACCCATCTTGGGGAAAACAGGACTATTTAGGATTAGATGTTCCTGAGTTCGACATTACTGGTAGCATGGAAACATTATTACAAGCCAAGCCTGATTTAATCATTGTAGATGGTGCCGCAGACAAGGCAAAGTATGAGGAATACTCAAAGGTAGCGCCGACTTACCGCTTGAAAGAAGATATTCTACAAGATCCACGTGAAATTGCAAAAACAATAGCTGATGTTTTAAATATTCCAGATAAAGCAAAAGAAATGGTTGATCGATATGAGCAACGTGTTTCCGATTTAAAAGCAAAACTAGATGAATCAATTGGAGACGAAACAGTTGCTGTTGTACGACTAAATGTAGCAGATAATACATTAGCGTTATTTGGCATTAAAAATCGCTACTCTGGCTATATTTACACAGAGACAGGCTTAACACCACATCCATTAGCCCGTAATATGGCAGAGTCCCAAGAGGTCTTATCGGAAGAGGCTATCACGGAATTAGATGCGGATCATATCATCCTTTTCCCTTCAAACGGTACATGGGAGTCTAAAGAAAACCAAGAAGCCATTAAGTGGTTAGATAGTACACTATGGAAAACACTCCCTGCTGTAAAAAACGGGCATGTCTATATTGCTGATCGCACATATTGGCAATCTGGCGCAATCACAGCCAATTTGCTAAAGTATGATGATCTAGAGAAATGGTTCGTCAAATAATTTTCAAAAGAAAGCTCTTAACGAGGGCTTTCTTTGGTTTAGTGTTAAAAAACAAAATAATCAATAGCACTTTTGTGAAGGAGAAAATGGATAGGTTTTGTCACTCATCACTTCTTCACATTGAAATAAGTGCCTATCCTCTCTTTAATAGACTTTTTTGTTCCCTACTGCTAGTACGAAAGAAGAAAAGACACGTTAGCAGCATAGTTGATTGGAGTGGAGCCAGCGTCACTCCAAGGGGATTTAGCGTCACAGATGAGACCCTGGAGCGAACGTAAGTGAGTGAAGCGGCTCATCGGACGCCCCCTGGAAAGGACGCTGGAGGAGCGGAAATCAACCCCTTGCCTTGCTAAATGGGCTTTTTCTACTAGTCATATGATCTTTTTCAACAACATGAAGAACGCTCTTAATGAGGGCTTTCTTTGTGTTGTTATGCCAATTCAACAAAAAGGGGTGAATTATCAATGGGTAACTTAACACATGTTTATACGTTACAAAATATCTCTTATGCAATTCAATCATCAAAAAAGTTATTGATTAGTAGTGATTTCTATACACTTTTCATCGTAATGAATGGTAGCGGAAAGCTAGAAATAGATCATGACACCATTCATTTTAGTGAAGAAAAGTGCATATTGATACCGCCAAATAACACGGTTAGTATCCACATTCAAAGTGAGCACCTTTGTTTTTATCAATTACAATTCAACATTGTCAATCTCAGTAATAGTCAGAATTCACATAGCCATTTTACAAGTATCAGCGAACGACATCTTCTCCCCTTTTCACAATGTCATAGACTGCTAGAAGTCATCTATCAGAACCGGTTAGCAGAGGATGAACACACGATTTTTGAACAGCATGTGCACTTTCAAGAACTGATGTTATTGCTCTTACATCAAACCATACCCAAGCAGATGCAAAAAAATGATCGCCAATCTGTTGAACAATCCATTAACCATTTACATAAACATTATGAAAAGGAGTGGACGGTTGAACAGCTAGCACAGCTCGCTGACGTACCAAGATGGAATTATACGCGTATTTTTAAAGATATTACGGGACAAATTCCTCTTCACTATTTAACTAACATTCGTATTGAAAAAGCTAAGCAACTATTAATGACAACAAATGATCGAGTATTTGAAATTAGCCAATCTGTCGGATTTAATAATGAGTATTATTTCAATCGTCGTTTTAAAGAACATGTCGGCATCTCTCCAGGACAATATCGAAGAAATCAAGGCAGCCATCTACGTGTATTTGCACCATTCTTAGAAGATTTCTTTGTTGCCCTTGGGATTACGCCAATTGCTCAATTCAGTCATTCAAAATGGGGAAAACAAGACTATTTAGGTCTACAGGAAGTGCCAGATATCGATGTACAAAATAGAGAAATAGATCGACTCCTTTACTATAAGCCAACTTTAATTATGCTAGATTCTGGTATAGAGCGTTGGGAATCCTTTCATCATTTAGATGAGGTAGCCCCCGTCTGCCACCTCTCACACCCCGGAGAGAATTGGCAATCTACTTTATTTAAAATTGCAGATCTAACAGGAAAAACCTCTTTGATGCAAGACGTAATCCTACAATATGAAGATAAAGTACAACAAGCAAAAGGAATTCTTAGCAAATCTGTTTATGGGCAAAGTGTGGCATTTCTCCGTATTTCAGCCATTGGCATTACTCTATACGCGGGCCCTGAATGTGGCTATACGGGCCCCATTTTATATCGTGACTTAGGTTTAATGCCACATTCACTAGTATGGAGTATTCCGCACAATCAACGTAAAGTTCAACTGACATTTGCTCAATTGTTGCAATTAGATGCTGATCATTTATTTATTACCTTTGATAAACAACATTCCATTTATGAAAATGAGGAACGTGCTATTTTAAAAACTCCTACTTGGAAAAACCTAGCTGCCGTTAAAAGCAACTGTATCTATGAAGTAGACTTTTTAACATGGATGAATTATGGCATTTTATCACATAGTAAAAAAATTGATGATGTCTTGAATGTACTTGGCTAAAAGGAAGCTTACTTTAGCTTCCTTTTTAAATGTTTAGGACAAACATTGCACTGCTAATAACACCGAAAGCCGTTTGGCTACATAAGATAAGTTATCAGTTATAGGATAGGAGGAATGACCTTGTATTACAATCCTTATCCGTATTTTGTGCATCCCTATCATTATCCAACATCGCCTATCGCTAATCATTTTGCCATTAGACCCTTTTCGCAACACCTAGCAATGCCGACCAATAATCCTTTTCCACCTGTCGATACACACAAATTAAAAGCTTCAGCATCACGGATGAAGGCGATGATGCAGCAAGCCCAATTACTTACGGATAAAATAGATAGCTCCCAACAATTCGCACATGATTTAATGAATGCTGCTCAACTTTCAAATAAAACAGAGGTTGAAAAATTAATCACATCAACAGGCATTACGGTGAAATTTGAAACAAACTATACACCAGACAGTTTTATAATACGTCTTATTGATAATGATTGTTGTGGCGTCACCTTAAATTTGAATTGGTGAAAATTCCTAGTGAACTTGTAAACTATAAAAAACTATGCTAAAGTGTTTGTATTGTTATTTCTGAAAATTCTTATATTACTTTTCTTATCAAGAGAGACGGAGGGATTGGCCCGATGAAGTCTCAGCAACCAGCTAACAGTATGGTGCTAATTCCAATTGGCAAAATGATCAGCCTTGAAGATGAGAAGAAGAACTACCGTTGTTTCAAGCAGGAGTCCTCTTCTATTAGGGGACTCCTTTTTTATTTACCACTATTTTTTACAGAAAGCAGGGAAATCGATGTCTAATGAACTTTTGCAAGCATTGGAATTATTAAAATCGAAACAGTGGGTTGACTTAACACATACTTTCGGCCCTAATTCACCACATTTTTTTATG
Organism: Lysinibacillus sp. G01H; assembly: GCF_028872195.1. NCBI lineage: Bacteria > Bacillati > Bacillota > Bacilli > Caryophanales > Bacillaceae > Lysinibacillus > Lysinibacillus sp. G01H. The sequence continues at coordinate 4,406,834 of NZ_CP118397.1, forward strand.
TTTGAGGACGCTAAATTTGAAACATTATTTTCTCATAAGGATGGTTTCTTCGCTCAACAATTCACGTTCCCTGGTCAATATGGCACACATATCGACCCACCCATTCATTTTGTGCGAGATACTCGCTACTTAGAAGAATTAGAACTAAAAGAGCTTGTTCTCCCCCTTGTTGTTATTGATAAATCACAAGAGGCTGCGAGCAACCATGATTTTACATTAAGTGTAGAAGATATTCTTAATTTTGAGGACAAGCATGGAGAAATTGAAGCAGGAACATTTGTTGCATTACGTACAGATTGGAGTAAGCGCTGGCCAGATAAAGAGGCTTTCAGTAATAAGGATGCAGATGGACATAACCATATCCCTGGCTGGGGTTTAGAAGCTTTACAGTTTTTACTAACAAAACGTAAGGTAAGCGCAATTGGTCATGAAACATTCGATACGGACTCTGCTGCTGATTTTCGTAAAAATGGCAAGCTAGAGGGCGAATATTTTGTGCTTGACCAAGACACCTATCAAATTGAGCTAATGACTAATTTAGACAAGCTACCTGCGAAAGGTGCTATCATCTTCAATATCGTACCTAAGCCAGAAAAAGCATCTGGCTTCCCTGTGCGCTCATTTGCTATTTTGCCATAACATAAAAGTCGGTATAGCGTATACCGACTTTTATGTTTGTCCATTTCTTTTTTTGAATAAAAAGTAAGCAATGAGCATCCCTACAATAAATAAAAGGATAAGATAGATACTATAATGAGTTAAATAGTATCCAACAAATCGCCATTTCTCTCCAAGCATCTTTCCTAATGATATAAATGTGAACGTCCAGATAAATGCCCCTATATAGGCAAAAAGCGCAAACTTTCTATAAGGATAATTATTAATAGCCGCAATATATGCTGTCAAATGGCGTACCCCTGGAATAAAATAGCCAATTAATAATAGGGTAGGTCCTATTTTTGTAAACATCTTTTTCGTAAAGTCAATTTTTTGCTCTGTAATATGAATTCTAGGGCCATATTTCTGCAATAACGGTAAGCCAAAACGATAACCAATATAGTAGCTTAAGGTAATGCCTCCAACCGCACCAATCATTGCACTGACCAAAGCAGGAATGTGTTCAAGACTTTCTCGGTAAACACTATAGCCTACATAAGTTAGAAACACCTCATCAGGAAGTGGCACCCCAACAATACCTCCAATTAGAATCACGATAATCCCAAAGTATCCGTAATGTTCAATTAGAGACTGCACGTGATGTGCCATAAATCATCCCACCTAAAATTTATTAAAATCTACCTGCTATATATAGTGTAACCTCAGCGCTCTAAATGACTTGAAGCTGACGTAAAGCAAAATTGATACCGCCATCCGTAGATTTCTTTGTAACAAAATTGGCAGCTCTTTTTAGAGCTTTACTACCATTTCCCATAGCAATTCCTACTCCTACATACTCCAACATATCAATATCATTATCCCCATCCCCAAAGGCAATCGCATTCTTAGGGTCAATATTAAAATGATCAAGCACCGCTTTAATAGCTATAGACTTCGAAACATCCTGCTGTAAGACATTCACTATATAAGGATGCCAACGCTGTAAAAATATATTCGAAAATTGGCTAGTATATCTTTTTTCTGCCAGCTCATCCGCATATAAACACATGAGGAAAACCTCTTCATCTACAATTTTTTCATTTATAAGTGGAAAAGCTCGTAAAGATAAAGTTTCTTGCATCGCTCTTAAAGCTACTGGACTTTGTATGCTATTCATGGATAGCTGCTCTGTAAAAAATGTTAGGCTATGCTGCTGTTCCTGTGCAAAAGCCTGTACATTGTGGACAATTTCTTTGGCAATCGGAGTTTTATGTATGACAAGTTCCTTATGTTTCACATAGGCTCCATTTGCTGTAATAAAGGTTTCAATCCCCAGCGCTTTTAACTCATAGCACATAGATAAGGGTCTTCCAGTAGCCGCTACAAGATGGATTCCCTTTTCTTGCAATAGCTGAATAGCTTGTTTTGTACTTTCTTCCACACAGCCATCCTCATAATTAATCAATGTGCCGTCTACATCAAAAAACACGATATTACACTTCATTTTGAGCACCTCCATTATAGTTATTTAGAACCAATTAAATTAAATTTATAATTTTTCTCCCTTGAAATATGTGAAAGTATTTTGACAAACTGTAAGCAAACTATACAACTTCCATTTACACCACCGATAAAAACTATTACAAGCGTATTTATAATAATATTTAACTAAAAATTCCTTGAATATTTTTATTTTAATAATTCTAAAGGAGTATACCAAAGAACACAAAATTGTTAAAATAAAAGATAATAACTTAAATACATTGAACGATAAAATCTTATGTATAAATAGAACAAAAGAAATAAAATTTTAGAGTACGCAAAGGAGTTGATTCTTATGGCATTTAACATTTACTACTATGAAAGTAGTGTGGATTGTAAATTTTGCAAAAAGCAGTTTACAACATATAAAGTTCGCCCTAATCGATATAAAATTATCGAAGAACAAACGGATTTCATGCCTGTTTACGATGGCCTAAACCCTTTGCTATATGAAGTTGCCGTATGTCCACATTGTGGCTATGCCTACCATAAATCTATGACACGGACATATGGACCTTTCATGCTACTCATTGATGAACTATACATTAAAGAGCTCCAGAAACCTATGGATATTTGTCAGGAACGTACAATTGATGATGCCATTATCAGTTTTAAGCTCGCCTATTTAGTATCCCGTGCGTCAATGGAAGAATCTCTTTTAATGGCGAATTTCGCTTTAAAAATTGCTTGGCTCTATCGATTAAAAAAGGACGAAGAATCCGAAAAGCGCTATCTTTTTGCAGCTAGAGACTTTTATAGTAAATCCTTTGCCTCTAATCAAGAAGGTGGAGAGAGAATTCAGTTTTTACATGCTGAATTGAGCCTTCGACTTGGTGATATTCCTGAAGCTAAAAAAGGATTTTCACGCTTAATTGCTGATCGAAATGTTTCGACAAAATATCGCAAGCTTGCACGCAATCGTTGGGAAAATTATAAATATGACGAACAACCTGTAACAATTAATGAAATCATTAATTAGTGGGACGAGGAGATGATTAACTATGTTGCTATTTCAAAGGAAAATTGATGTGAGAGAAGAGGATATATTTTCAGAGCTACATCATTTTTTATTAAGAAAAAATAATCGCTACCTAACAAACGATGAAGTTGTCGCTTTAACAGGCGTATCATCTGAGTTGCTTCACAAATGGGTAAAAGCAGGAAAATTAAAGAACTCCATTTTCCCTAATTTAGGGGCACCATGCGAACGATGTGGGCAGATTACGCAAGCTAAAATTTGCGTGAGCTGCTCTTCCTCCATTGTTGGTACATTAAAACAAGAAGAAAAGGATCGTGCATGGTTTAACCAAATTCAACGTAACCATGCAAGAGCAAGTACGTATCACTATAAATAGCATTCCTACATCTCCATCACTTGGAGGTGTTTTTCTTTTTTACATACTAAATTTAAACTAATTTTAAACAAATTCTTCCTAAACTTTAAACTCCCCTTCCTATAATTAAGTATCAATATAAAGTGAAGGGCTGATAATTAATGAGGAAAGCTAGGAAGCATAAGGTTTTATTAAGTTTTGCACTGGCAAGTTTAATAACAGTAAGTGGAGTAGTAAATGTCTCTGCTGTTGCCCCTGTAAATGAGGAGATTATTGAAAACGTTTCTGCCGTCAAACAAGCTAGGACTTCTAATGAAACATTACTTGATTGGAAAAAATGGGCGAATGACCATGCATATAGCCTGTCATCCATCCAGCCTGAAACGTTTAATGGACTAAAAATTCCCGCTAACAAATTTGAGGATTTAGAGATGCTAAAACCTTTATTACATGATAAACGTATTGTCTTTTTAGGGGAAAGCTCTCATGGAGTGGCACAATTCAATCTAGCAAAAACACGTTTAATACAATTTTTACATCAAGATATGGGCTATAATGTCCTTGCCTTTGAAAGTGGTATGGGCAATGTAATGAACGCTCAAGGACAAATTGATAAACAAGCAGCTCTACAAACAATGAAGGATGCCATTTTCGGCGTTTGGTGGACAAAAGAAACTTTGCCTCTGTTTGACTATGCAAAATTGACTCAAGCAACAGAGCAACCTCTTGTACTTACTGGCTTCGATATTCAACAGCAAGGGGCATTTACGAACGGAGATTGGCTGCATAACCCCAAGTTGGCTCAGCAATTCAATGAAGCTGAGAAGGAACTTGCTGAATGGAGCTCGGGAAAAGATTTGAAGGGCTATCAAAAAGTAAAAGCTACTATAATTGATGTGTATAAACAGGTAAAATCACAAATACAAATCAAAGAAAAAGAGCTACAGGCAGCTTATCCAAAAGAGCCTCATATTGTAAAACTAATGGATCGCACTCTAGCAGATCGCATTCGACTAGCAGACGAATATATAGAGTTAACAATTCAGTCCAATATCGACATTGAAAAAAATAATATAGAATCATTTTTGCAAACTATGGAATGGCGAGATCAAGCGATGATGGAGAACTTACTTTGGTTAGCTGAAGAGGTGTACCCAACAGAAAAGTTTATTGTATGGGCTCATAACGATCATATTCGTAAAGCACAATCGGATGTAATGGGGTCTCCTTACCCAGTTAAATTAATGGGGGAACGTTTACCTGATATCTATAAGAAATATAGCTATGTAATAGGTCTATACATGACTAGTGGAGAGACAGCAAATAATATGGGAGAACCTATGCCTGTCTTACCTCCTGTCAAAGGATCTATTGAAGATATTCTGTCTTCAACAAATAAACCTTACACATTCATCGATTTACGCAATCGTCAAAATGAACGAGGCAACTCATGGATGTTTGAACCACGCTTATCCTATAGTTGGGGAATGATACAGGAAAGTCTTGTTCCGCGCGACCAATACGATGGTCTACTTTTAATAGACCAGGTGAATAAACCAACTTATATCAAATAATCTCTCTTATTAAACAATAGCAAACTAGATTTCCTAGTTTGCTATTGTTTTAAGTATCCATCGATATAGTATCCCATTCTTCGCCTTGATATCCAATCATCCAAAATAAGCCTCTACGTCTTTCCATCACAACACTTTCATTTAATGCTAAAGGAGCTTCTTGTCCATTGATGCGACTATCTACACAAGCCCAATGTAATCTGTAAATTTTATCCGCCTCATCTACTATTTCTTCCTTACTGTGCGGTACAGTTTGATCATAAAATTGCTCAAATGTCTCGCAACGAGAAACTACTTGAATTGCATATTCACAATCACATACATCGTCAGGGAAATTTAGCTCTTCCACAAGCCCCAATGCCCAAATAAGTGTCCAATAGGCTTCATATTGCCATGATATATTGACTGCTTCTTGAGCGCCAGGATGCTGAGCCTCAAGAAAGCATTTTTCATGCTCCGTTAAAAATTCATGCACCTCATATGTGCGTAGCATATTGGTAAAGAACTCTCTAGACTCCTCAATATCACCCTTCTGTGCTACATCACAAGCGAATTGAATAACAATCAACAGGGCAACCGCTCTTCTTGCAATATCCTCTTGGCTTTTAAATTGAAGATTTTCTACTGGTGGTAGCTGAGGAAGCGATGACGCATAAGGTATGTCCTTATCTGTTAAAAAAGCTATCGTTCTATTTTTTCGTGCCTCTCCCTGTGCTGATGTGACCTCTTGTGCATGTATCTTTCTTGTGCAAGCATGTGGTTGAAAATCAGATGGACCTGATTCTCCATTAGGATAAACAATAACCATACCGTTCTGATCCAGCAAAGTACCATCTGCTAGGAAACCAATCCCCCCTATGCTTGCTAGTAATTTTATAAATTGCTGCATATGGTCTTCTGTCATCTCTTTGTTCATTTCGATTGCAACGACAGTATTGAGCACTGATATTTGAATCATTATGCGTTCTTTTAGCTGTTCATCTTTAAATGGAATTTTATCGTAAAAGCCCATCATCCCAGGTATATTTTTTACAAAATAATCAGGGTGCGTATCTTCAGTTAAAATATTTATAGAGCATCTATATTTATTAAATAAACCTCTTGATTTTAATAAATATTCGTTATCATCTTTTTCAATAATAAAGCTTTTTGCCAATACATCGGATAGTTTATCCTGAATATCATCTGTATCATTTTTGGAAGCAAATATCGTAAAATGGTTCAATCTACTCTCCCCTTAGTCGCATATAGCATTTTAATAACCAATTTTCCAAACAACTAAGCGCTTGGTTAAACAGCTGTTTGTTTTTCCGTAGCACCTCATGTTCAACCCAATATGCCAGCAAAGGGCGCCATTTTTCTTCGTCTATCATAGTTGTTGGTGTGATTCCCCGCTGCATCATCTGACAAATAGCTCGGATGGATGTTAGCCTCTCTACTTCGTTGCCATTTAACCACTCGTATAACGTCTCTGCACTTGGCTGTGACTCAGCCAAAAGTGTATCCCACCCATCAATAGGAAACGTGACATAGGATCTCAGCCAGTCCGGTACGTCACTCTGTCCTTGCCAAAGTTCTCTCGCCCAATTTCCCGCCTCACTCGGACATATCTTGACTAATATTTCACTCCACGCCTTTTGTTCTAATTGAGATTGAGCTCGCTCTAACTTATGTCGAAGTGCCTGATACACCTGTACTCCATCAAAATGCAAAAATGCCTCCTGTACGCTTGTTTTTTTCACACCATGCATGGAAACATAATGAAGTAAAGATTCTAAGCTGGATTGAGCCTGCTGTAAATTAGAGCTTAAATATTGTTCTAGCCAAGTTAGCCATACTTGTGAACTAGCCAATTCAATATCCAATCCATTTTCACTACAAAATTGACGATGTTGTCCGCAGTCTACTCCAATACAGCCTAAAGCCGTCATATTATCAACGTACGAATGAAAGCTAGCAGCAAGCAAATCAAGCTCATCTTCTTCATGGCTCCAATACCAAACTGTTTCATCGTCAAGCTTAAGCAGAAGAGCATCTCCATTACCTGCCGTAAAAAATTGTAAATATTGCTGTTCATACGATTCATCATTCTCTCCAAAGTAAGGAAAGTCTAAAGCTTTTAGGCTCCAGCCAAACTCACCAGAAGGCGTATCTAGCAGTTCAATGGGAAGTATCGCCTCATCTGGTAATGACCAATAAATACTTACTTGCTTTGAGCAATTTTGCAACAGTTGACGAAACCCATTAGGGATTTGTACTCCAAGTCTTTCCTCAACCTGCTGTAACTCTTGCTCGGTAGCGACTGGCCGCATTTCAATCGGATGTACACAAGCTCCCTGCTGCTTCAATCGCTCTACTAAATGATTCCAACGCTCAATCCACATTGTCTCTAACCTCCATATAAGGCTCATGTGATGTCATACTTCTTATTTATCGTCAGGAAATCATTTACTGATTAGGCTAACTTTAAACAGAATGACAAAATGCTATTATTTTACTGCCATCTAAACCTTCGTATATGATAAATGACTCAGCTAAATTCATTCCTTTCTATTACGTCTTAATGAATTATTTTACTTTCTTTACTTCCATCATAATTTTGGTTACATACTCTTCTTCTCGATTTTTCATTACGGCATCATAAATGTATTCCTCGTATACATACTGACCTAGCTCATAACCCTTTTCATGCATGACATTAAATAGCCGTGTGTATGTCTCACCAAGCTTTGAGGAGGGGCCTACATGATAACCAATCACAAATTCACCCTCTATCGCCTTAAAATAAGGATGCCCTTCTCTTGGATTTGGTTGCTCAATATACAGATAACTATAGTTGTCGTAATTTCCAGCTAACACTTGCTCTCTTCTTGTTATCCCTCCAATGGGATACCCCGTATCTAATTGAGAGCGATCCAATTCCTCAATAAAGTCAGATACAGCCTTCACAAACTGCTCTTCTGTAGAATTCTCAATATTTTTACTCAAATATAATGTATCTTCAGGAAAATACTCAATCGTGATGTCCTTAAAGTTTAGATGCAGTGCTTCCTCTGTCATTTTGATTTTGACGTCAATAATATTCTCAATCATTTCTAGTTCTCTACGTTTCTTCGCAACATGCTCTTTTTGTTGGTGCATCAATTCTAAAAAATTTTCAGGTGATTTCTCTGCCATATAATGCTGAATATCCTTTAAGGACATCCCCACTGCCTTTAATAATTCAATAACACCGAAAAAATCATATTGAGCAAGTGAATAATATCTATAATCCTTACTATCCTTCATGATGGGAGATAATAAACCAATTTGATCATAATAAATAAGTGTCTGTTTATTCACCTTACATAATTTAGCAAATTCACCAGTTGTAAAGTACTTTACACTTTTATTAAGCATTTTTTGAGTTCCCTCCCTTGACTATATAGTTACTATATACTTTAGATTGTACCTATTCAAAATAAAAATAGAAAGGTTTTGACATTATGTTCACGGAGATTCGTGACATTACAGCTTTTAACAAGAAAGAAATTTTAGCATTACGCATCGCTGACAATCAGCAACATTTTATTGAATCTACAGACCAATGCTTAGCAGAGGCGGAAATGGATCGACGCTTTACGCCTTTAGGTCTGTATAAAGATAACACCGCTATAGGCTTCGCTATGTACGGCTTATTCCCTCATGATGATTACAGTCAACGAGTATGGCTTGATCGCTATCTAATTGCAGAACAATACCAAGGACAAGGTTTGGGAAAACATTTTTTACAGCAACTTATTCAATATTTAACAGTAAAGTTCAACTGTCTTCAGATATATTTAAGTGTTTATGACAATAACGCTGTAGCTATCCAGCTGTATAGACAATTCGGTTTTATATTTAATGGTGAGCTAGATGATAAAGGCGAAAAAGTAATGGTTTTGGAGGTGCATGGTTATGACAACCATTAATCCAATTGAAACAAAGCCACTGAAACCATTATTTTTATCATACTTATTCCCTGCAATGATCGGGATGCTTTTAATGTCCGTCAATATATTGGTAGATGGCATTTTCGTTAGTCATGGCGTGGGACCTACAGCTTTAGCTGGAGTTAATATAGCTGTTCCTATTTTCTCTATTTTGCTTTCTATTTCTCTATGGATTGGCATGGGAGGAGCTACTCTTTTCTCCATTTCTCTTGGGGAGAGCAATAAGCAACGTGCTCATCAACTATTTACACTGTCGTTCTCTACAATGCTAGTGGTTGTCATCACGATAATTGGATTCCTCGCGTTAAATCTAAAGGATATTTCTTATATATTTGGGGCAAGCGATGATACGTATCCTTTTGTACAGGAGTATTTACATGTAATTTTGCTCTTTGGGGTGTTTTACACAATTGAAAATCTTTTAAGTATTTTTATTCGAAATGATGGCAATCCAAAGTTAGCTATGTTGGGCTTAATTACAACGTCGGTTTTGAATATAGTCTTAAATTATGTTTTCATCTTCGTACTAGACTATGGTGTGACTGGCTGTGCCTTAGCGACAGCAATAGCTACAATTATAGGAACATCCGTGCTATGTCTTCATTTTTTCCGTCCTCAATCTGAGTTAAAATTTGTCACTTCATTTTTAAATCTATCAGATTTTAAAAAAATTTTTGCTATAGGTTTACCTAGCTTTATCGTTGAAGCTTCCGTTGCAGTTATCGTTATTTTGTATAACGTTACATTTTTACATTATTCAGGTGCGAATGGCGTTACTGCCTATGCAATGGTCAATTACATCCATACTGTCTTGCTGACTATTTTCCTTGGCGTCGGTATGGCTCTACAACCGTTAGTTAGCTATCACCACGGGGCAAGATTATTAGAAAGATTAACAGCTTTATTAAAAATCGGTTTAGCTACCGCATTTATTTTAGGATTAACCACAGCTCTTATAGCTCTTCTTTTCCCTTCTCAATTAATGGCGTTATTCGGAGATAGCTCATTTGAAATTCGTAGTATGGCAGCACAGGGCTTTGTGCATTTCGCCATTGGCTATGTATTTTTAGGGATCAACATGGTGTTCGCAGAATTCTTTCAATCCATTGAAAAAATCCGTATTGCCACGACAATTATGTTACTACGTAGTATTATTTTATTTATCCCTACTCTCATCATACTACCCAAGGTACTTGGCTCGCAGGCTATTTGGTGGACCTTCCCAGTAGCAGAAGGAATTACAACCTTTCTTATTTACTTGTTCATTAGGAAAAATCCAAGAACCCTTTCATCTCCTGACCATGCTTAAATAAGAGGGGACCTCATCAAGGTCCCCTTTTAATATGTTTGCCTAAGAAAATTGCATTTTTAGCGTACCTCTTCCTTCTTCTACGATTACTTCCCCAACCGCTCCATTCACTAGAATTAATTGAGGGGGCACATGTCCAATATCTACTTCATAGAAAACTGGTATTTCCATCTCGTCAAAAATATCTCGTAATGCATCCATCAATGTAAAGTCCCCTAGATTTTCATATAGTCCTGCTCGCCCGATTAGAACACCATTACATTTATTAAACCAACCATTATACTTTAATTGCCACAAAGCTCGGTAGATTTTTGCTGCATCCATACCAACACTTTCTAAATACCATATTGTTCCTTCCTCAGAGCAATATTCATTAATAAAGGATTGAACGTAATCGAAGGGCGTACCTATAAGAATTTGCAATGTATTTAAACAGCCACCTATCAACCTACCTGTCATACGATTACTACGCTCTTGGTTTAGAACTTTCCACTCGGTTTCACTGTCAAAATAAAATCCTGTAGCAGGATTTTTATAGACTTGCTGCCAGCTCGATTGAAAATAGTGAGAAGAGCTTTGAGTTATTGAATGACCAGACTTACATGTAATTACGTCTATCCATTTAGAAGAAAGTTCATCCCATTGAGGTGCAGATAATTCAGTAAAATTCACACCATGTGCGGATGCGTACCCCGTCATGGTTGTGTATACAAAAGATAAAGTACTAATATCTGAATACCCTAATATCCATTTGGGTCCCGCTTTTTTTAATTCGTCCCAATCGATTAGAGGTAATAACTCCATTAAAAAACTGCCTCCCCACGGTGGCATGACGACATCTATACGCTCATCTAATAAATAGTCCATAAGTTCAGATACTCGCTTTTCTTTTGTTGTACTTCTACCTTTAAGCTGCGTCCAGGTAGTATTTCCAATAATAACTTTCATGCCTCTTTGTATTAATTGTTTTTCAGCTTCTGTTATTAATAGATGAAGATGCTGTTCGACTCCACTAGAGGGTGCTGTCACACCAACCGTAAGAGGCGTTTTTAAAGTAGGATATTGTATTTTCATTTACCATCTCTCCTTTATGCCTGCAAAAAATAATTGTTTTACAACAACAAAGACGATTTTGGGTCTCTTAATTAGTTTTGCTGCATCAGATTTAGAATGCATTTTAACTTTCAACACTATTTTTTCCCTTCATACAGACAAAGAAATTTTTACCAATTATACTTGTATTCAGAAAAAAAACCAACACAAAAATCTGTGCTGGTTAAATTTCTACTTTTTAATTTTCATATACTCATCACGCAACAAACTCATAATGATTTCATCAGAAAATGTATTATTCATAAACAAGGCCTGTCTCAAAACACCTTCTTTTTTAAAGCCGACCTTTTCATAGGATTTAATTGCTCTACTATTGTGTGAATATACCTGTAATTCTAAGCGATTCAGATTTAGCTCCTCAAATGTAAATCTTTGAGCAAGCCTAACTGCTTCTGAACCCATACCTCTGCCACAATTCTCTATATTATGTAAAGCTATACGGAACACTGCCTTTTTATTATCTAAATCAACTTCCATAATCGCCAAATCGCCCATTACCTGATCATTATCAACTAAACAAATAGCAAAATCATAGCGAGAAGAATCTGCTTTAAAGCGTTTGATCGCCTCTTTGATTTGTTCCTTTGTTAAAATGCTCCGTGTTCCTGTCATATACATGATTTCTTCATTTTGAAAACATCTTATAATACTATCACTATCATCTTCACGTATTTCTCTTAAATAGACCTGTTGACCTTTTATCAATATAAACACCTCTTGTGCATTAAATAAGGAATCATCATGTATATAGATGATTCCTTTGTTTGGAACTATTCCATTTGTTTTTCAGTGTGTACCTTCACCGATTTCTTCGCAGGGTCTTCCGAGGAGTTTACACCTAGAATATCAAGCAGGAACATAAATAGTGGAATACCTATGATTAGTCCCCATACACCCAGGAAATGCTCAGAAAAGAGAATGACCATAAACGTATAGAAAATCGGTAAATCTGTTTTGGCAGACATAAGCTTTGGATTTAAGAAGTAAGCTTCAATGGCATGTAAAACCATGACAATAACTAAAATATAGACGATGTACATCAAGCCACCGATGCTATATGCGATAATACTTAATGGTATTAATGAGATGATAACGCCTGCGACTGGAACTAAGCCTAAAATAAAGAGCATAATCCCAAGGGCAATCAAATGTGGGAAGCCCATAATAGAAAGGGCAATGACGGATAACACACAGTTAACAGCAGCAATAATAAATTGTGCTTCAATTACTTTACCAAATGAGCGGATGAATATTCTTGAGAAATAATGAAGCTCATCGTAAAGCGGCCCAATTTTACTATCCTTAAACTTAGCTGTAAACTCAATAATACGATTCTTTTCTAACAAGATGAATAAACTCAAAATTAGAGAAATCAATATTTGCATAATGATTTTACCAATATTCGTAATATTTTTAAGAGTTAAATCCACACCTTGCTCTAAATATTTCCCGAGCTCTATCTTCTCAAAAGTCGGTGCTAAGTATCTCGCAATCTCATTGTCATCTGGATCGAGATTAAAACTTGCAATGAGGTCGAAAAGCTGTGTGATCTGCTGGGTCACAATCGGTAAATATTTGTAAATAACAGCTACAATACCCGCAACAAGTAAAAGGTATAATGTTACCGTCACAGCTTTTTCATTCATCGGCGCATATTTTCTTATGCTTTTCGTTGTCTTCGTAGTAAGCTGGTTCATCAAATAAGTAATAATAAACGTAAGTAAAATTAGATTGATCATACTACGCATTAAATATAATGCAAGAGCAATCCCAACTAGAATAATAAAACGCTTAAATCCATTACTCCGAAAGAAATTATTCATTTATTCACTCCTTCTACAAAACGGCCTCGCTGCCTCTGCTACCTAGGGCTACACTATAAAATTGATTTATAACAATACGCATCATTCTTATGTAAAAATTTCCCTCTCATTTAATGAGTATAGCCATCTACCTTCAAAATAAGACGAAATGTATGTTTCTTTTAGAAGTGTCTGTATAAAACCTAAGGCGGGGTTGAAGTGAATTGTATGTCTTGTCAAATTAAAAAGTCGATACTCTTATCCTTTGTGAAAGCTTTACCAGCGTATTAGCCAAAATTCTATAAATCTATTATAACCCTTTAAACCTGCATATCCAATTTGTATGTTCTTTTATAATGGTATTTGTATAGAACTTTTATCAACTATTACTTTATGCTATTTTGTTTAGAGATATAAATTAAACAGAGACAAGGACTGATTCTATGAAAATAGCGAGAAACCCTCAGAACATTCATCCACCCGTTGCTCCTTATGTACATCAAATTGAGGTGACAGGACCTCAGAGATGGTTAACATTATCTGGACAAATCGGCATGTTAACTGATGGATCTATACCTGAAGATGCGATAGCTCAATTGAAGATAGCACTTGAAAATATTAAAAGAAATCTAGATAGTGCCGATATGGAGGTTCAAGATATTACAAAGCTCGTCTTTTATTTAGTGGGGGATATGGATGCTATTCAACGAAAGGAAATTATCAGTGACTTCTTGGGGAAACATCTTCCATGCACAACATTAATGTATGTCGTTGCACTCGCTACGCCAGATTTAAAGGTTGAGATTGACGCATGGGCTTGTAAGGAATTATAAATTCATCCTATGTTTTATAAACTAAATTTGTGCATTTTTTTCTTATTTTTTCAATACCCCTTTAGCACTGCTAAAGGGGTATTGCCTTATTATTTAAGTAATGTCAGCGTCGTTGCAATGGCGTTATCAACAAACGAGCGTTGTGGCTGCGATTTCAGCATAACTGTTAACCCTATTAACGCAACAATTAATGCTTGCGCTAAAGACTTTGCATCCGTGTTAGCCTCTAATTCTCCTGATTGAATTCCCCGTTCAATTGTCTCCTGAAAAATTACTGATAGATAGAGTTGATGCTCTCTCGTCAAAATCTCAAACTTCTCATCATGTGGAGCTAATTCAACCATTGTATTGATACAAAAACAGCCATTACTAAGATCTTTTGTATATTCAGCAGTAATCACATCTTCAAAAAATATAGAAAACGCCTGTTTTACAGAGGCATTGCTTTGAAGTTTAGTCCGTATTTCGGATGCGCGAGATGTCGTATATCTACGAAGTGCCGCTTCAAATAGCTCCTTTTTATCCCCAAACGTTGAATAAATACTAGGACGCTGAATCCCCATTCTAGCAGTAAGATCACTTAAAGAAGTCGCTTCATATCCCTTCTCCCAAAATAATTGCATTGCTGCCTCTAACACTTTTGCCTCATCAAATTCCCGAGTTCTTGCCATTATAGATACACCCCATTAGGAAGAAATAGTAAGTTAATCATTAAATTTTTACGATACTAAACAGTATGTAATTATTTTATATCTGGCTTTTTTTATTGTCAATTTCATTTCATCAACCGAATTAAAAAGAAAATATATACCAAATAAATATTGACAAATCCAATGTAGTTAAGATATATTTACCAATAATTATTTTGTACCGAACGGTATGTTATAATTACAACTCAATTAGAAAGGGAGGTTACAGTGTGAACAATGCAAATGATGATGCAATTCATATAAATCAATCATCTTCTATATCCCGAGCTGTAACATTATTATTCGCTACAGCCTGCGGAATGTCTGTCGCCAATATTTATTTTGCTCAGCCGCTGCTAGATGAATTATCGAATGATTTTGCTATTGATCAATCAATTATTGGTTTGATTATTACTGTCACACAAATTTTCTATGGGCTAGGCTTACTTCTTCTAGTTCCACTTGGAGATTTACTAAACCAACGCCGCTTGATTATTGGACAAATGCTATTGTCCTCTGTTGCTTTGCTTCTAGTCGGTACTGCCTCCTATGTTGTAGTGCTATTTGCGGGTATGGCCTTAGTTGGTCTACTTGCAGTCGTGACTCAAACCCTTGTTGCGTTCGCTGCAACTATGGCTTCCTCTACAGAACGTGGTCGTGTCGTAGGCATTGTTACAAGTGGCATTGTCATTGGCATACTACTTGCTCGTACCTTTGCTGGGTTAGTAACAGATCTTGCAGGGTGGCGTTCTGTCTATCTAGCCTCCGCCGCTTTCATGCTTCTAATGGTTGGTATGTTTATAAAAGTTTTACCAGGGGGCGGGCGTGAAGTAAAATCACTCACCTATTCTCAGCTAATTCAATCCGTGTTCACGCTGTTTATTCAAGAGCGAACATTACGTATCCGCTCTATTCTAGCCATGCTAATTTTCGCTGATTTTAGTATTTTGTGGACGCCCCTTGTTCTACCACTTAGTTCACCACCATTGGCTCTATCACACACTGTAATTGGCGCTTTTGGTCTTGTAGGTGTGGCAGGGGCATTAGCTGCTGCACAAGCGGGCAAACTTGCTGACCAAGGCTATGGACAAAGAACGACAGGTATTGCTTTAACGCTTTTACTTATCTCCTGGATATTTATTAATTATTTAGATAAGTCATTCTTGGCATTAATTATTGGCATTGTGTTACTTGACTTGGCAGTACAGGCAGTACATGTCACGAACCAGACGATGATTCTCCCATTACGTATAGAAGCACGAAGTCGACTGACCGCAGGCTATATGGTGTTCTATTCTATTGGTAGTGCTAGCGGTTCAATCGCTTCAACTCAGATGTATGCACATTTTGGTTGGGGAGGGGTTTGCTTACTCGGAGCCTCTATTAGTACGGTTGCTCTTCTTTTTTGGGCAATAACCAAACGATTTACTAAATAAAATTAGACTTGGAGAGATAACAAATGGAAATAGGAATTACTTCTTTCGTAGAAACAAAACCAGATGTTCACAGTGGTGAAGTAATTAGTCATGCACAGCGTTTACGTGAAGTAGTAGAAGAAATTATTCTTGCAGATCAAGTAGGATTGGATGTCTTTGGCATTGGTGAGCATCATCGAGCAGACTATGCTGCATCTTCGCCAGCAATGGTGCTATCTGCTGCTGCTTCTCAAACAAAAAACATTCGACTCACAAGTGCTGTAACTGTCCTTTCTTCGGCAGATCCTGTGCGTGTCTTTCAGGATTTTGCCACATTGGATGGACTATCAAATGGACGTGCAGAGATCATGGCAGGTCGTGGTTCCTTTATCGAATCCTTCCCCTTATTTGGCTACGATTTACATGATTATGATGAACTTTTTGAGGAACATTTAGACTTACTACTTAGCATTCGGCAGTCTGAGAAAGTAAATTGGGAAGGGAGACATCGACCAGCAATCAATCATTTAGGTGTGTATCCTAGACCAGTTCAAAAGAATCTCCCAATCTGGGTAGCTAGTGGAGGAAATCAACAATCTGCAGTTCGCGCTGGGCTTTTAGGTTTACCTCTAATGTTAGCAATTATCGGCGGCAGCCCAATGCAATTTGCCCCGATTGTTCAGTTATATAAAAAGGCAGCACTTCATGCAGGTCATGATTTATCAAAACTTCAGGTAGGTACTCATTCAATAGGTTTTGTTGGACCCAGTAGTGAATGGGCAGCGGACACATTTTTCCCATCAACAATGGCTGGTATGAATAAATTAGGCAAGGAAAGAGGCTGGCCCTATTATGACCGTTCTAGTTATGATGCTGCACGAAGCTTTGAAGGAGCACTTTATGTCGGTGATCCAGATACTGTTGCTAAAAAAATTATTCACCTATGCAAGCACGTAGGAATTACACGATTTATGCTGTACGTGCCTTTAAGTACCATGCCACATGATCAAGTAATGCAAGCTATCGAACTACTAGGTAAAGAGGTTGCTCCTCGTGTACGTGAAGAAGTGGCTAAATGGGAGGCAGAAATGGAACAAGAAGCACATCCGCTTCTTTAAAGTCTTTTGTGTGTAAAAGCGAAGTAAATTTGTATTATTTAGATGGTATTGATAATAAAAAAAGCGAAAATGTTATTAACTCAACATTTTCGCTTGATTAAATTCTATTCGTACAAGTTCGCTATCTGTAACAGGCAAGGAGCAGCTGTTTCATTTATCTGCTCTACAAGTTTCTCACTCTGAATTACTTTTAGGATTAATCGAAATAAAGCGACTTCCTCCCTTTAATCCAGTTCACGTACATTAATAGGAATTAATGTTCTTTCCAATTGTTCACGATGCTGCTCATACTGAGGTGGTAACATTAATTGGCTACCCATAGTCTCTGGTGTCTCGTCATGAGCAAATCCAGGAGGATCTGTAGCGATTTCAAATAAAATTTCACCAGGTTCACGGAAATAAATCGCATTAAAATAATTACGATCTTTTACTTCTGTTACATGTTGTCCATGATTCATCACATACTCTTGCCATTCTAAATGATCTGTATTATCTTGAGCTCTCCACGCAATATGATGCACTGTTCCTACACCCATTTGGCCACGTTGACCTGCAACTGTTTTTAAATCCACTGTATTGCCGATCTCTGCACTAGAAGTAAAACGCGTATAGTCACCTTCTGTCCCAACCATTTCAAGACCCATTACTTCTGTTAAAACTTTTGCAGTTTCTTCAGGGTGACTTGAGAATAATGTAGCTCCACCAAATCCTTTGATAGCAACCTCAGGTGTTACTTCACCAAATGACCATTCGTTGAGCCCGCCTTCCGCACGTGCCACGATTTCAATATGCAAACCATGTGGATCATCAAATTGAATGACTTGCTCACCAAAACGTTCAGCTTTTTGGAAAGGAATCGAGTATTTCGCTAAGCGATTAACCCAAAATGGCAGTGCTCCTTCTGGTACAACATACGTTGTAACGCCAACCTGACCATCACCAATACGTCCATGATAAGTATTAGCCCAAGGGAAGAAGGTAATGATTGTTCCTGGTTTCCCACCTTTGTCACCGAAATATAAATGATATGTGCCCGGATCATCAAAGTTTACTGTTTGTTTTACTAAACGTAAGCCTAATACTCCCGCATAAAAATCAATATTCTCTTGCGGATGTCCTACGATCGCTGTGATATGGTGTATACCTGCTGTATGTTTTTTCATGTTAACAAGCCCTTTCATGACTATATTTCTCACCTATACTATGCTCTATTTATACCTACCTCAATCTGTAAAAGCTTAGCGAATTGTATACAACGCTTTAGACCATGGGATCAATTGATCTAACATTTGGTTTACTGAATCTATTTGTACTTCTTTTGGTTTAAATTCTGTGCCATTTTCAAAATCTGTGAATAATGATAGTGCTGGATGAACACGCACATCTGCGATTAAAAGCTCACCCATAATCCCACGTAAATGTTCTGCTGCACGAGCACCGCCAACAGAACCATAAGATACGATTCCAGCTGCTTTGTTATTCCATTCAACACGTAAGTAGTCTAGTGCATTTTTTAATGCCCCTGTAATAGAGTGATTGTATTCTTGTACGATGAATACAAAACCATCTTGTTTAGCAATAATTTCTGACCAACCTTGTGCTCCTGAAGCATCCTGTCCTGGCTCACCTAATAATGGTAATTTATAATCAGCAATATCAATCACTGTATAATTGGCATCTCCACGTTGATCTGCAATTTCCTTTACCCACTGTGCTACTTGAGGGCTTACACGCCCCTCACGAGTTGATCCAATAATAATACCAATATTTAATTCTGCCATTGTTTGTTCCTCCTCTTTTTTTGTATTAAAAAATTTATTAAAAAACCCCATAATTATACCTCCTGACGAAGCTAAAGGTTCGAATTCATTTATCTTGAATTTATTTATCTTGAATTCGAGATAATAATAACACGATATTTTTATACACGTCAACAACTTTGTTTTGAAAATTAAAAAGGCAGAGATAATTAATTCTCTGCCTTCCCTAAAAGCTGATAAACTTGTGTTTTTAGATAACGATATTGAATATCATTAGTATCTTGAAAAGCCTCTACCCTATTTGAATCAATATCTTGGTAGTCGATTAGGTATGGAAATTGTTCCTCGGAGAAATCCTTTCTTTCTCCATAAATAATATTATAAAAGTGCCAGCCTTCCTCAAGAAATGTCTTCCTAATTTCTCCGCCAAGAATATCCTGCACAACTAATGAAGTGACGCCACATTGTCCTTTTGCAGGGTTGTCCACACTCCATTTAGAACTTGATTGAATGGACCATGATTTTCTTAAGGCATTTAATACGTCTTTTTCCATGCTATAACTCCTCTCAAATACTTTAAAATGGGACTTCATCTATTTTTATTGGTCTCGACTTCCCTACTACCCAATCATCTTTAATGGCACCATAGACAATACTATCTGTCACGGTACCATCGCCATTTTCCCAAGCATTTCTTCAATACCCTTCCTTCACAAAGCCAGCTTTACTAAAGCATTTTCGCATTCCTATATTATCAACTCTTGTGTAGCCTTCAATACGAATTTTCTTTCTTTCGGCAAACAGATATTCTTGTAGCCAATGAAGTGCTTTGACACCATATCCTTTGCCTCGATAATTTGCATCTAAACGGAGATCAAAAAGGGGGATCGTATCGTCTATATCATGAATAAAGATAACGCCAACTTTTTCTCCATCTTCAAGTATCCAATGTGTTTCACGATTGTTCTGATAGTATCCCTCTGCATATGCGGTGCGAACAGCCTCTTCTTTTATGTATGGATTGGTGTGATACAACCATTTATTTTGTGTCAATAAATGAACTAAATCATTAATTTCTTCTTCAAATAATTTGATTTCCATACATATCTTCTATACGTCCTCACATATATCTGAAAAAATAAAATTAGTTTTTGTATGCGCATATGGTTGTAATGCATCAATAAACTGCTCTACATCAGGAAAAGATTGAAAATGCCCCTTTAATAAAAAACATGATTCACCTGAAATGCGATAACAGAAGTCTATATTTGTATAAACTTTCAGATGTTCTTTAAAGTCTGCATAGCGGTTATTTTTGATTGTCGCTTCAACAATAGCGTCAATTGGATAACCCAATGCTTTTTTATTAATAGCCAACGTATATCTCTTAATGACCTTCTGTTCCTCTAATTGTCTTATTCTTTCACGAACTGCTGGTGCAGATAAGTGAACCCTTCTTCCTAGCTCGCTCATAGAAATTCGACTATCTTCTTTTAATTCTTTAAGTATCATTTCGTTAATGAAATCCATTTTGTAAATACCCCTTCTTTTTGAAGGAAAACAATCATATTTCCCTTCGAATTGATATATTAACTTCGTTATGAACATTTTACACTAATTAATAGAAGGAGGAATGATTAATGACACTTATTCAATTATATGACAAGGGCTTAACACCCTTTCAACAATTATTAGGCTACAACAAGGGAATTCAGCTGCACTGGCAGCAGTTGGGGGAGGTACTCGAAAAAGACGGGCATCTATCCGCTTCATTAAAAGAAGAGGTTCGAAAAACTTTAGCTCAAAAAAATGGCTGTCAGTATTGTCAGGCTAAAGGGAAGCCCAATCCTCAGCACTATGATGAGAAAACAGCAGTATGTACAGGTTTTGCAGAAGCATTCTTGTCTGCTAAGGGGCACACCGCCCCCAATGTCACGGCTGTATTAAAAGAATATTTAACAGAAGCGGAGATTAGTGAGCTACTAGCATTTATCTGCTTCACAACAGCACAGCAATATTTTGGCGCACTCATGCAATTAAAATAATAAGGAGCTAGGGGCGAAACCCTAGTTCCTATTCCAGCTGCTATCCTTTTAATTCCATTTTATTAGCTATATCTATTATAAATTTCTTACTAAGCTCTTCTTTCATATTATTCTCAGCATCTACCATCACTTGCTCAATGAGACAGCCTTGATGATGGAAGGAATCTTCGTGATCAGAAGAGCAACTAAATAATGAGGTTTGTCCTTCAATCGCATAAATAACCTCTAAAAACGAAATTTCTTGGGAGCGCTTAGAAATGCGGTAACCACCGTTAACACCTGGATTCGACTCAATTAAACCTGCTTTCACTAGCTTTGTTAATATTTTCGATAGATAGGTTGGAGATAATTTTTGTATTTCTGCTAAAGACTCTACACTCATTGATTTCCCTTTAGGATTGCGTGTTAAAAACACCATTGTATGTAAAGCATAGTTTGTTGCTTTTGAATACTTCATCATTCATCACCCTTCATTCAGGACCTTTATTATCTGCAATTAAAACACATTCTATCATAATTCAAGAAAAAAGCATGTTTTGTATGAAAACACGCTTTTATGATCCCTAGTCATGCTGTCCATAACCCGCAAGAGCTTCAGCCTTTGTTACATGTACAGTCCCAAATGGATGATTTGGTGGCGCATAAATCGTGTAAAGCTTCAGGGGTTTATCCCCTGTATTCGTAATATTATGCCATGTTCCTGCTGGTACCATAATAGCCGTATCTTCTGCGACATGTCTCTGATAGTTTAAATAATCTCTAGTTGGCCCCATTTGAGTTAATCCATGCCCCTCCTCAATACAAATGAATTGGTCCACATGTGGGTGTACTTCTAAACCAATATCTTCTCCGACATTAAGACTCATCACCGTTACTTGTAAGTTTGACCCTGTCCACAATGCTGTACGATAATTATTATTGCGCTTTGTAGCCTCTTCAATGTCGATAACAAATGGTGTTGGTCCAAAATCATTCTGGACATTACTTCTTGGCTCTCGTTCTGCCTGATTTGGGTAGGCCCAATAAACAGGTTGATAACCGTAATGATACGATTGATAATTACCGTAATAAGGGTGGTACATTTATCTCAATCCTCTCATACATGATAACGCTATAGTATGCAGTTGAATGAAAGAAGGTACTCACATGTAGTGTGACTTAATTGAGTAATCTTTATATATAGACTGGAGGTAGATACAGTGTATGCTAGATTAACAGAAAAACTTGCAGGCACTCCTGCAATTAAATGGTTTTCTGGACACGTTGTTAAACATGAATGGATTGTAGAAGTGAAGCAGAGTTAGGATTTGAATTACCACCATCCTATTGCTGGTGGTTAAAAAATTATGGCAATGGGCAGCTGACTGGTGGATCTATTCTCTCAATCGGTCCACCAGCATACAGAGACATCAATGATCATGATATTCTCTATATACATCGTCTTAACTTGGCTGACGAGGAGTGGTGTAAACAATTTCCGAATAGATTGGATTTATTTATTCCAGACTCTGACGAATTGTACTTCTTTGATCGTTCGTCTAAAGATGAACACGGCGAATTTCCAGTTATGTGCTATGACTTAATGAATGACATGATCTAAGAATATGCCTCTTCTTTCTCAGAATTTCTTGAAAAACTGATTGATGAGCGTAGTCAATAGTATGAGTTGCCTTATCTATGGGCAACTCACAACTCGGAAAATTCCTCTTTCAAACGCTTACGAAATTTATCATCTGTAAGAAATTTCAATTGAAAACTATTCATACTATTGGAGAGCTTAATCTGCTCCATTGTATTTAAGTTGTTAGCGAAAAAGGCTATCTCTGTTTGATTTCCATCTTTATCTTCCGCATAGGCTGCTAGTGTTAATACAAATGCCGTCGATCCTCCCTTTTGACCTGCATGTTTTAACCATGCTTGATTTCTAGGATTCTGCATCAATTGCTCCAACACGGGATCTAAATATTTATGTACTTCTGCGCTAAAGAAATTTTTACCATTCAATTTTTCTAAAATAGAGATGTAATCACTTGTTGTGGCCCTTATTAAACGATCAGACCATATCTTTTGAAAATCCATATTGAGCATTTTTTGAGCTTTTGTTTTCTCCTCAATTGTTAAAGGATGTTCTATCCAATTCGAATGAATAGCCAATGCACGCTCTCGATATTCAACCATATCCATTTTTCGCAAAGCAGTTAATGTTGCTTTTTTCGTTAAATTTTTTTCCTCCATCAAGTGAATGGGAATATAAAGTGCACTTACAATTGGATACAAAGGTTCATGATCCTCTACATTTAACTGTGTAAGCACATCATTAATTATTTGAAAGTCTAATACATGCATTAAATATTCCGTATTTGCATTGGAGCTATAGGCAATCATGCCATTTGCTACTTCACTTAAAGGTACACTATCTGCACCCTGAAGGTTTAACTGCGCCAACCATGCTTTATGTGCGCCACCATCTGTTTTAGGAATGTAAAATGCCTCTAACTCCTTTAGATTTACTTGCTCTTTAGGATTAATACGGCCATCAGCTGCTTGTTGCGCATAGGCGATGGCTACGATTATTTTAACCGTACTTGCTAACGGTAGCTGTTCCTTGGTGTTTAGCTCCACCCAATGTTGTTGATTATATTGAATGGCTACGGAAATATTTTTATCCTCTTTATGTTCCTTGATAAATTGCACGATATATTCAGGATCGTTCTTCTTGATTTCTTTTTGAAACTTCCAAAAAATAATGCTACATACAAAACCTATACAAACCAAAACACCGCCAATCATCCAATACAACTTTTTCATATTCATCCCTCCCTCACTCAGCTGCTTCTAACAATCATTGCTGTAATACTGTAGACGACTGGTTATTTAATCGTAATGCTATTTCGATCGTTGACATACTTCTCCTCCTTAATGAACTAGAGAAGCTCGTAAATTGCTAACCCCATTTTCTAAATATCCTTTGAGGCACGTTAATGTATAGACCCAACCCTCTTTTTGGCCCATCATTTTTGTCACAATTTCTGGGTCATGTGCATTTAACCCTGATTCTACAACAGTAATAATTGTTTCACTTTGTGATTCTTCAAAAGTGATGGTAACCATCGTCACTTCACCATGCTCTTCTCCCCAAACAAACACAATTTTTCTATTCACCTCCATTTCAAGCACGGTGATCACACCCTCTGCACGATATTCCTCATATTTAAGCGTAATTCTTTTACCTTCTCCCCATCTTTCAGAACTGCTAGAAAACCAATAATGCCCGATTTCAGTAGGGGAAATAATGGCTTCAAATACTTTATGGGCTGGTTGATTGATTTTTAGTTTCGTCGTCACATCCGTATTTATCATCGTTCATCATCCTTTTTCATATTATCTATCTACACCTTCGCCGAAATTTTCCATTAACCTTCCTTCCTAATAAAAATTCACTAAAAAAGGTGCGATTCTCCTAAGAGAATCACACCTTTTCCACTTAAAATATCTTTTTATTATGAACAGTAAACTGAATATCTGCTACATTGTCGATAAAATTTTTATCATGTGTGACAAAGATTATTGTTCCCTCATAAGCAGCTATAAATTGTTCAAGGGCTTCAAGGGCTTGAATATCTAAGAAATTAGTTGGTTCATCCAACAGCAGAATATTATAATTTCCTAAAAACAGCTGACAAAGCTGAAGACGTATGGCCTCACCACCACTAAGTGTGGTAATTTTCTTTTGTAGATCAGTGCCAGCAAACTGCATGGAATGAAGTACGCTTCGTAATAAACTTTCATCATATTCAGAGCGATTCTTTAAAAATTGTAGCACTGTTTCCTCATCAGCAAACTGGTAGCCCATCTGATGAAAATAACCTATTTTAGCCTTTGGAGAAATAGTTATTCCCTCACCATTATTGGCTATATGTTTTAGTAATGTACTTTTACCACTACCATTGTTACCCGTAAGCGCAATTTTTTTACTTAACGGGATTTGGAAACTGACCTCGTGTAATAGCACCTTATCTTGAGCATATAAAGTGAATCGATCTGCCATAATGGGATACTTATTATGCAATGCCAACGCTTTTGATTGCCGAAAAACAATTTTTCTTTCTTCCTGCACCGCTTCTACTTTTTGAAGCTTCCCTATCCGATGTTCGATAGCTTTTGCTGCACGCTGTACGGCTTTTTGACTTGTGCCTTTGGACTTTGTCATAAACATACGATTAGGTTTAGCGTTAGCCTCTCTTTTAGACAGATTGCCTGCCTGAGCAATTTTTTCAGCTTTTTTCATTTTTTCATCTACAGCTTTTTCAAGTCGGTTCTTTTCTTTCAAATATTGGTCATGAGCCTGATTTTGTTGATCTTGCTCTAATTGCTTTTGCATGACATAATCGCTGTAATTGCCTGAGTAGATCGTTACCTTACCACCATCTACCTCCCATATCGTTGTAACCAGCTCATCTAGTACAGCACGATCATGGCTGATGAGCACGAGTGCCCCATAATAATAACGTAATTCATCTAATAAAAAGGAGATTCCGAGTTGATCCAAATGTGTTGTCGGCTCATCAATAAGCAAAGCTTCCTCATAAGAAGTAAATAATTGTGCTAGCTTTAATCTTGTTTGCTCTCCACCACTTAATCCTTCAGAATACTTAGGTACTGCTAATTTCCCTAATAACTGTGGATCTGCCTCTATTAACGTTGGTGCCTCCATCTGTTCAAAATATCCGAAATGAACATGTCTTTTCAATTTCCCACTTACCGGTTGTTGCTTGCCAGCAAGTAACTTCATCAACGTACTTTTACCTGCACCATTTTTACCAACGATACCTATCCGGTCAAATTGATGCACAGCTAATTTTTCAATATTTAAAAGTTCTTTATCTAAATAAGTAACGACTACATTTTCTAACTCAAAGCAAACCTTTTCCATATTGCTACCTCCCGAAATTGATCATTCCGTATCGATAGCGATGGTATCGATACGAGCTTTTAATCAAAGCTCGTATCAAAAGAATAATAGACTATACATTTCACTTTCCTCCCTACATTCAATAAAAAAACACAGACAATTTGCCTGTGAGGTAAAGTAAAAGAGATTTATTGTAAGACAAGCGTCTCTTTTTCTCATGATTATGAAGATGATTAAAAAAGGACAGACTATCCCATTTACTCTGGTGTCACAAAATAGAGTTTGGCCCTATTCAGTTATTGGTTCAATATTGGGAAACGTAGTCTCATAGCATGTGTCATTTTTTAATAACCCTCCTAGCGGTGTTACAACTATTATAAATTCTGGCTATAATATGTCAAGTTTCCAAAGTTCTCTCTAAAGACACACTTATTACTGTCGATATATCACAAATGAACATTCCAAAAAGTATATCATTTGGTGAAAACCTGATATAGTATGGAATTTAAGAAAAAATAAAATTTGATTTGGTGGTGTTATGTGAATGAAGAAATACGTTATCGATATTTTAATGATTATGCTTGGATCACTGCTTTTTGCCCTAGCAGTTAACTTATTTGTTATTCCAAATGATTTAGGTGAAGGTGGCGTAACAGGCTTAACGATTATTGCTTATTATCTGTTCGGATGGTCGCCAAGTATTGTCAGCTTTGCTATGAATGCAGCTTTACTTATCGTTGGTTATAAATTTTTAAATAGACAAACAACAATTTATACAATCATTGCGGTCTCATTCCACTCTTTATTTTTACATTTAACAGAAACATGGTCTATTTCTTCAGATGAGATTATCGTCAATACAATTTTTGGTGGCGTATTTGCAGGAGTCGGTATTGGCTTGATTATCAGAGTTGGTGGTACAACAGCAGGTTCTACAATTTTAGCGAGAATCACTAACAAATATCTTGGATGGAGTATTAGCTATGGACTTTTATTCTTCGATTTAATTGTTGCTTTTTCATCTTATTTTATCATTGGTGCGGAGGCATTAATGCTAACAATTGTTATGCTGTATGTTGGTACAAAGGTAATGGAGTTTGTTATTGAAGGGGTTAACCCTAAAAAGGCAGTTACCATTATCTCTAAAAAACCTGAAGACATTGCTGGACAGGTTACTGCTTATATGAATCGTGGGGTAACTGTTCTATCAGGTCATGGTTATTATACAAAGGAACAAAAGGAAATCCTGTATATTGTTATTAGTAAGCAAGAAGTTGTAAAGCTTAAAAAAATTGTCAAAGAAGTAGACAAGGACGCCTTTATTGCCATTCATGATGTAAGGGACGTTTTCGGAGAAGGCTTTATTGAATTAGCAAAATCATAAAACAGTCAAAACACCTTTTGTAGGTAACAACAAAAGGTGTTTTATGTTGTTGAAAAAAGATTCATGTCACTAGCAGAAAAAAGATCTTTTGGCAAAGCGAGGGGGATTTCCGTTACGCCAGCGTCCTTTCCAGGGGGCGTCCGATGAGCCGCTTAAACCCCTAGGAGTGACGCTGGCTCCATTCCAATCAACCATGTGCAAAAGTGTCTTTTCCTTATCTTTCATCCTAAGTAACGATCTAAGGACTCATTAGCAGTAGCTTGCAACGGATATCCATTTTCACCTTTCACAAAAATTCTATTGGTGGTTTTATTTTTCTATTTACCTATTTCTATCCATCTATAAAGAGCTTTCGATAATGCTGTCTAATAGTGCTGAATAGCTGATCCCCGCAGCAAGGGCACTTTTTGGTAGGAGGCTATTTTGCGTCATGCCAGGCAATGTATTAACCTCTAACACATAAGGAACGCCATCCTTAATTAACATATCTACTCTTGCATAGACAGTGCATCTTAGAGCCTTGTAACTAATCATCGCAGCCTTTGCCACTCGGTCATGAATTGCAAGTGGTAGTTCCACAGGTTCCTCTACTGTAGAAGCATCATCATATTTTGCCTGATAGTCAAAAAATACTGCTGTATGTTTGATTGACAGGACTGGCAATAGCTGTTCATTGAGTATTGGACATGTAATTTCGTCACCCATCAAATACTGCTCAATAATGATTTCGTTATCCCACTTAAATACCTCTGTAATCGCAGCCAATAAGGCACTCCGATCATGGACAATTTGGACACCCACACTAGAACCACCAGCATTTGGCTTAACTACAAGTGGATAACCTATAAGCTCTATATCCTGTAAGGGCAACTCCTCTCCCTTTATGAGATGCACCCAATCTGGAGTTGCGACACCTTCATATCGAAGGATTTTTTTAGCCATATTTTTATCCATGCACAAACTACTTGCTAGAAGACCGCTTCCTGTATAAGGAATACCTAACGTTTCTAGTACCCCCTGAATCGTACCATCTTCCCCAAACTTACCGTGAAGTGCTAACAAAGCCACATCAATATCACCCACCTTGTCAATTACCTCTTTGTTGTCATCTAATGTGATGGCCACAACTTCGTATTTTTGCTTATCTAATTGAGCGACCATTTCCTTACCTGTCATGATGGAAACCTGCTTTTCAGAGGAAGTACCACCCATAATTACGCCAACCTTCATTTTTTCAACTCCTCATAACGTTTTTCAATGTATCACCAATGATTTGAATACCTCGAATAATATCGTCATCTGCTAACCTAGAAAAACCTAAACGAAATGTATTACTACCTCTCCCATTTGTATAAAATACATCGCCTGGATAAAATACCACGCCCTTGTCATAGCACTTCTCAAGCAACAAACGTGCATCTACATCCTCTTTTAGTTCTATAAAAAGGTGAAGTCCCCCATCCCCTGTTATCCTGCTAAAGGGAAGATATTGCATACAGGCTTGACGGGCAAGCTCATATTTTTTCTTGTAAACAAATCTTGCTTTCTTTAAATATTTTTCAAAGTAACCATCCTGTAAATATTGATATAACACTGCCTGATCCAGGGTTGATGTATGAATTGTTCGAGCTCTTTTCATACTTTCCAAGCTGTCAATTAACTCCTTATCTGCTAAAATCCAGCCAACACGTAAGCCAGGGAAAAGAATTTTAGAAAAGCTACCAATATAGACAATGTTATTACCTGTACCACTAAAAGCGATTAGTGGTGCCAAATGCGAGCTTGAATACCTTAACTCCTCATTAAAACCATCTTCTACAATGGGTATTTGATATTTGGAGAAAAGCTGAAAAATAGCACTCCTTTTCTCGGAGGAAGTGACAATTCCTGTTGGATTATGATAGGACGGGATAAGATAGGCAAAATCAAAATCCTGATCTGCTAACGTTTCTTCCACCTGTTCCATGTCAATCCCGTCATCTTGCATATCGATGCCATGTATGTCTAACCCATGCAAACGGAAAAGCTTCAATGCTGCATGATGTGTAGGATTTTCACATAGTACACGCCCTGATTTTTTAGCTAAAGAGGACAATAAAATATCTAGACCTTCTGTAAAACCATTTGTAATTAATATATCCTTATTCGAAATGTCCACACCTTTCATCTCCATATAGCTAAGAAGATGGTCAATTAAGGGCTTATACCCCTTGGCATAGCCATAGTTCAAGACAATATCTCCTTCAATGGACATCCTTGTGAGAAATGCCCTTTTGAAATTTTCCACATCAAAAAGCTTTTCTTCTGGAGCTATACTAGTAAATGAAATCATACCTTTTTTCCAGTGTATATCTTGTCGTATTAAATCAATTTCATCAGCTAATAAAGTTGTTTCATTCAGCCTTTGTTTCCAATCTATTTCAACAGAAGAAGTTTTCAATGTAGTAACCTTTCCGATAAAATGCCCTTTTCCTTTCACTGCATAGATGATGCCATCTAGCTCTAATTCGGCATATGCGTTCAGCACCGTGTTTCTACTGACCGCTAATAACTTACTAAGTTCACGGGTAGATGGAAGCTTTTGATGTTCCAACAGATGCCCCTTGACAATCATGTCTTGAACATAATCCTTCAATTGTACATAAATTGGTCGTTCATCCATAAGCTTAAAATCACTAAACACTTCCTAACCCCCTTGCTTCATTTTTGCATAAACCCTGTTAACCAAAAAGGTCCACACATTATGTAATTTCCTGTTAGAGTGGTTGCTCTTCTTTCTATCATATTTCAATATGGTCATAAGCATAAAAAGAAAACTCCTCTTTTGAGAAATATATCAGCAAAAGAGGAGTTTTATTATTATTTTAAAATATCATTCAGATCGTTTTCCTTTTTATCAGGACATACTAAAGACAGCACAACTCCAACAATTAAGCAAATAAAGAATGTCGCTGCCTTGGCTGACACAACTGCCTCCATAGGTGACAGGGACCATACAATCGCACTAATAAAACCGACAATAATTGTAGCAATGACCCCAATGCCTGAAACACGTTTCCAGAAAAAGATTAAAAGGATCACAACCGAAAATGTATTGCCAATCCCTGCCCATGCAAAGGATACTAAGCTATAAATCACTGAACCTGATTTGAGTGAAATGATAATACCCACAATCCCACTAATAACAGCCACTAGACGTGAAAGGTGAACCAATTTTTTGCTAGAAATATTCCAACGTAAAGTTTTATGAATTATGTCCTCACTTATCGATGTTGTGATGACTAACAATTGAGACGAAGCCGTTGACATAATAGCTGCTAAAATACCAGCCACAATAATTCCTGCAACCCAAGGTGGTAAAATTTCAAATACCATATGCGGCAATATCATTTCAGGATCTTCAATAGAACCTTGCTTATACAAAGTGGACGCGAAAATGGCAGATAAAAAGGCACCCACATAGACAATTAATGTCCAAATAATCGCCATGTTACGGCCAGTAATTCGCTCTTTTTCAGTCGTAATAGCCATAAAGCGAGAGCTCAATTGAGGTTGCCCCCCAAGCCAGCCAAAGAACCATGATAGATTTGTAAATAACATCGCCCCTAAGGCAAGTCCATTTAAGCCTCCAACCCAACTATCCGCACCATTGCCCATTTGTGCAAGCTCTGTTGAAATGCTTAAACCTTGATGTTGAATTTCCATATAAGCTGCAATTGGTACAATAACGAACGAGATCAGCATTAAAAAACTTTGGATTGTATCTGTCCAAACTACGGACATAAATCCTCCCATACATGAATAGGCAATTATTATTGCTCCAATAATAATTGTTCCCCATGTGATGTTGAGTCCTGAAAATGAATAAATCGTTTTACCCATCCCGGAAAATTGAGCTGCTAAATAGCAAACAAAGAATAACACCAATACTGCAGAAGCTAACCAACGAATTATATCTGCGTGCTTTGGAAATTTAACAGCAATATAATCTGTTAGGCTATTCACCTTATATTTTTGTTGCTCTGTCATAAAGCGCTTTGATAAAAATAGCCATGACACAACAACGCCTAAAAGCATGCCAGATAAAATCCAAATGCCAGACAACCCAGCCACATAAATAAAGCCAATTGCCCCTAAAAACATATAGGCGGATTCACCCGTTGCACGCTCTGAAAAGGCTAACGCCCAGCCCGGTAGTTTATTTCCCCCTAGAAAGTAATCATTATGTGATAAATCTTTTTTACTGAAGTAAATCCCTACTCCTAGCATAGCGAATAAATAGACAAATATTTCAACATAAACAATTGTATGCATATACCCAAAGTCCTCCATCTGATTAATCAAAACAATCCCAATTGGTTTTATCAGATAATAGTTCGGGTTTTTTTAATTGTCAATAACTAATTTTGTAAAAAGGAGGCAAAGTATTTCGATATTTCTACAAACTTCAAAGCTCCTGGAGAAAGATGAATACTGTGTTTATGTGCAATTCCAACCTGTCTAATATAAGCTTGATAAAATTTTTTTCTAATCAGGTTACTTGGTGCATGTAGTAAAAGGGAGTTGGGCACAACAGAAATGCCTAAATTTTCATTGACCATTGTCAAAATGACTTGGTCTACTGATAGTTCATAGACTACATTGGGATGGATTTTATGTTTAGCTAAAATCTTTGATACATCTCGATCAATCGTACGTTTAGGCATAATCCAGCGTTCATCCTGCAATTGCTTTAGAGAGAGCATCTCTTCCTTCGCCAATGGATGCTCCTGTGCCATAATGCAAACAAGCTCATCATTAAAAATCGCATCGAATACAAGATGTTTAGAATTTGGTTGCACTAAAAAACCGATATCGACAACGCCATTATGAAGCCATTCTTCGATTTGATCATAATCTCCCTCCATCAAACGTATTTGTAGGTCTGGATGATGTTGTTCGAAATACGCTAAAACCTTTGGTAATAACACCAAGGAAACACTTGGTAGAATACCAACCGATAACGTCCCCCCAATGAGATTTTTTAAATTTGCTACAGAGGTTTCAAGCTGCTGTTGTTGCTGCAATATTTTTGAGATATGTTCGTAAACAATTCTCCCCTCACTCGTTAAAACAATATGATTGCGGTTTCGAATAATTAGAGAAAGCCCTAGTTCTGCCTCTAAATTACTAATCGTATGACTGATTGAAGACTGTGTGAGATTGAGCTTTAAGCCTGTTTCTGTAAAATTCCCTGTATCGATAAGTGTATGGAAAGCAATATATTGTGCTAATGTAGCCATGCTATTCTGCTCCTTTTATGATTTTTTTTCATATTGGATTGTGTAAATATTCATTTGATTTAAATTACTAGCCACCTCTATAATAAAAATAAAATCCAAGTAAATCAATATGATTTGTAATGAGGGGGGCTCATAAAATGGCAGAGGAAAAATTAATGATGAAGGCTTTATCTATGGACATAATTACCGCAAAAATGTTTACAGAATTACATCTCTCCATTACAGAGCAGTATGGAGAGCATGGTCGGAGATTAGTACAAAAAGGTTTAGAGGCGTTTGGTTTAAAGGATGCTGAAGCCATGGCGAAAAAAGCAACAGCAGAAGGTGAAAATCATACTTTCTTTGAATACTTACCTCAAATCGTTGTAGGTGAAGAGAAATTTACTGATTTAACACCGTTTGCTCGATTTTCTAAAATGTTTGCACAGATTGCCAAGCCAGTTGTAGATGAATATGGAGAAGCTGGTGAACAAGTGATTATGCGGGCAGTAGAACGTTTTGGCCATAAGCGGGGCCAAGGTATTGCTCAACGTGCTCGCACAAACGGCCTAGAAAATTCCGTAGAGCATTATTTAACTAACTATGATATGGGTCGTAGTGATTTGTTTGAAATCGAAACCGTTTATAAAGAAAATGAGGTTGAACAAACGTTTACTCATTGCCCATTAGGTCAACAATGGGCAGATGATAATATGGGTAAATATGGCATTCTGTATTGTAAAGTCATCGACCCTTCTATTGCTAAAGGGTACAATAAAAGCCTAGAGGTGGTACATGATCAATTTGTTTTACGTGAAGGACAGTGCCACTTCCAATTCCAAATGAAAGAGTGATGTCATGATTAACGGAGTTAGGCTCGTACAGCATCTTCAAGACTTAAGTCAAATTGGTCGTAATGAAAAGACAGGTGGCATTAACCGCTTCTCGTTCACACTAGAAGAAAAGCTGGCCATTGAGTTAGTCACAACTTATATGGAACAAGCAGGTATGAATGTCACAATCGACGCAGTTGGAAACCTTATTGGTACATATGGTGAAGGAAATGAAACCATTATGCTAGGTTCTCACATCGATACAGTACCAGAGGGTGGCAAATATGATGGAGCATTAGGGGTGCTAGCAGCTATTGAAGTGGTACATACTATGCATGAGCAACAGTTGATACCCTCTAAAAAAATTCAAGTTGTCGCTTTTAAGGATGAGGAAGGAACGAGATTTGGCTTTGGGCTCCTTGGCAGTAGTGCAATGGCTGGTCTTTTAACAGAGGAGCAATTACAGCATACAGATGAAGCTGGCATTGCTATTGAAAAAGCCATGAGGGATTTCCATTTATCACCTTATCCTTTAACACAAGTGCATCGTAATGACATAAAAGCTTATTTAGAAATGCATATCGAGCAAGG
Source organism: Lysinibacillus sp. G01H (assembly GCF_028872195.1). Classification (NCBI taxonomy): domain Bacteria; kingdom Bacillati; phylum Bacillota; class Bacilli; order Caryophanales; family Bacillaceae; genus Lysinibacillus; species Lysinibacillus sp. G01H. The sequence continues at coordinate 4,440,920 of NZ_CP118397.1, forward strand.
AAAAGTATTAGAAAATGAAGACCTACCAGTCGGTGTAGTCACAGGTATTGCTGCCCCTTTATGGTTAGAGGTAACCGTAACAGGGGTTAGTGAACATGCTGGTGCCACACCTATGCCCATTCGTCAGGATGCTCTAACTGCAGCAAGCGAAATGATTTTAGCTATTGAGCAACTATCAAACAATACAACAGATTCCGTTGCAACGGTTGGTAAGCTAACGGTCTCTCCAAATGGGACAAACGTTATACCAGGTAAAGTCACGTTCTCGATTGATCTTCGTGATATTGACGAAAATAAAGTAAGTGCATTAGAACAAGAAATTATGCAACAACTTCAACAAATTGCTGAACGAAGACATGTTACATTGACTTCAAAAGTATTGCAGCGAATTAAACCAGCAAAAACGGATGCCATGCTACAACAGCAACTCACTACAAGTATTGAAAAGCAAGGTATACGACCTTATTCTCTCATAAGCGGTGCTGGGCATGATGCAATGAATATAGCTGAAATTGCACCGATTGGAATGCTATTCGTCCGTTCAAAGGATGGTATTAGTCACAACCCCTTAGAATACAGTTCAGATGAGGATATTATTGTAGCAACTAATATTTTTTATGATACAGTTGTTGAACTTGCTAGATAGACTATTATATAGAAGAAAGCCATTCAATATTTTTTTTAGAATGGCTTTTTTACTATTTTTCATAGCCTTCATTTTTAGCTTGAGTAATCACCTATTGAATGAAAGGCTCTTTTTACAGCGTATATGTTGGGCGATTATATTAAAAATGATAGGCATGCTGTTCCTTCAAAGTCTCATATTCATGTGCCGTTTGAGCATTTAATCGAAGATAATCTCGGAACAGGCATTTGTCAATCCATTCACTACTGTTATATTCACTTATATGTAAATGACATGTTCCTTTGCCCCACAGCCCTTTTCTAAAAAACTATTGCAGGGCCAATAGCTTCTTGTATACTTCTTTTTTCATCTAAAAATTGTTCTTCCCAATTTGGATCATAGTCAGACAATACCACTTCAATTTTTTTCATGTAACATTCACCTCACTTTTTGAAATAAGCCGACTATAAATAAAGCGTATTTACCTTAAATTAATAAATCTATTTCGTTTTTCAAATTTTTTTATATAAGAAGATCTCTCTATTTTTGATAGAACTGGTTTCATTTAAACTAAAGGAATATCCTCTCTTTTAATATGATATAGTGTAATTATGGTTAATTTTTCTAAATAACTGAAAGGGGCTATAGAATGGAAGAGATTTTAACAATTACGAATTTAACGAAGAGTTATGGAAACAAGGAAATCTTGAAAGGAATTGACCTTCATGCAGCTAGAGGTGAAATCATTGGTTATATCGGCCCCAATGGCGCGGGTAAAAGTACAACTGTAAAACTTATTCTAGGGCTAGAAGGTGATTATGGCGGCGAAATTAAGCTCTTTGGGAAAAGCATAAGGCAAGATCAAATTGATTATAAACGGCGAATTGGTTACGTTCCTGAAATCGCTGATGTTTATGATAACTTAACAGGCTATGAGTATTTAACCTTCATCGGCCAGCTATATGGATTAGAGCTAGAGGAGGCGGCTGACAAATCCAAATCACTAATGGAACTGTTTGGAGTTGGTGAAGCGTACCATTCTAGAATTTCTTCTTATTCTAAAGGCATGCGTCAAAAACTACTAATTATTGCAAGCCTAATACATAATCCAGACCTGCTATTTTTAGATGAACCGATCAATGGCCTAGACGCAAACAGTGTCATGATTTTTAAAGAAATCTTAACGCAACTAGCTGCTAACGGAAAGACTATATTTTACTCATCCCACATTATGGATGTCGTTGAAAAAATCAGTAGCCGTATCATTCTGCTGTATGATGGAAAAATCGCAGCGGATGGAACATTTGCCCAATTACAAGCAGATAATACCGAAGGAACTTTAGAAAGGATTTTTAACCAGTTAACAGGATTTCATGAACATCAGGAAATCGGAGAAAAATTTGTGTCCGTCGTTCGTGGTGGACAATTATGACAGATTTCAAAACGCTACGATTGCTTGATAAATTCCGATGGCTTTTTATAAAAATGGGCATTGATTATGACATGATGAGAAAAATCCTCCATATAAAATTAACGATGGATGAACGGAAAGTACCTACCCTATTTAATCAAAACAAAAAGAAAGACAATCAAAAGTACGGCTACATTAAGTCTCTATGGATTTATATGTTATTCGGGCTTATACTTATCCCGCTTATGGGATTTGGTCAAAATTTTCTATTTCAGATGAGTATTGCCTTTGCAATGATCATCTTTTTGATTATGACTTCATTGATTTCTGACTTTTCTTCTGTGCTTTTAGATATACGAGATAAAAGCATACTTTCAACTAAGCCTATTTCAGCTAAAACAATTAATGCAGCAAAATTTATGCATATTTTTATTTATTTATCTTATTTAACATTGGCCCTAACAGCCATCCCTCTAATAGTCAGCCTTTTTACTCAAGGAATTGTATTTTTTATTTTAACAGGTCTAGAGATTCTATTAATGAATTTATTTATAGTTGCCATCACAGCCATTTTATATATTGCCATTTTACGCTTCTTCGATGGTGAAAAGCTGAAGGATATGATTAATTATGTACAAATCGCTTTATCTCTAATGCTGATGATTGGCTACCAAGTTCTTATTCGATCCTTTGAATTCGTCAATTTAGATATGGTAGTATCGTTTCATTGGTGGAACCTCTTCTTAATACCGATGTGGTTCGCTGCCCCTTATGAACTCATACTGCATGGTGACACATCCTTATTGACAGTCATTTATACCATCTTAGCAGTGATTGTACCTATTATTTCGATTTGGATCTATATTAAACTCATACCAACCTTTGAACGCAATCTCCAAAAACTGCTAAGTACAAGTAAGTCTAAAAAGGAAAAGAACAATCGACTAAAGTCGTTTTTATTAACCATTGTGTGTAGAACACACGAGGAACGAGCTTTCTATCGCTTCGCAGCTCTGATGATGAAGCAAGAGCGAGAGTTTAAGCTAAAGGTCTACCCATCTTTAGGCTTTTCATTTATTATTCCCTTTATTTTTATGTTTACTTTTAGCCGAGGGGAAGAAGTCGATTATGCTAGTAGTATGAGCTATTTAAATATCTATTTTAGTATGATGATTATACCATCCGCTGTCCTTATGCTTGGTCACTCTGCTAAATATAAGGCCGCATGGATTTATAAAATGCTACCGCTTAAAGATTATACAGATTTACAAAAAGGTAGCTTAAAGGCATTTTTAATTAAATTGTATACTCCGTTATTTTTAGTACTAAGTATAGTCTTTAGCTATATTTATGGTATTCGAATTATCCCTGATTTACTAGTTGTTTTGGTCACAAGCTGGTTATATACCATCCTTTGTTTCGTCATGATGACAAACAAATTACCCTTTACCAAGCCCTATGATGAAGTTAACGATGCACAAGGCTGGAAGATTCTTTTATTATTGCTTCCTTTAGGTTTACTTGTAGGGCTGAACTATTTGATAGCTCAGATAACATACGGTGCTACTATATATTTCATTGTGCTTTTCTTCATCAACATTTTGATATGGAAACTGGTTTTTAAATCGGAAAAATAACCAAAAAAACGGCTCAAATCCTCTAATAGAGTGGGATCAGCCGTTTTTTCCATGCTATGGTGTTGAAAAGATAAACGCAACGATTTCTTCCTCACCGCTTTTCATATCTTTTATTTTATACATATTTTGATTGACCTCGTTATCTCCTAATACAATAACCTTTGGCGTGTTTTCACGATTGGCTTTTTCCATCGCCTTTTTCACTTTTTTCCCACTTAGCTCAACTTCTATTTTATATTTTTCTCGCCGTAATGCAGTTGCTAGCTTTAGTGCCTCTTTTTCTGTTCCCAGAGGAATAATATAAATATCCACGCTAGGAGCGTTTTGCTCTATTTTTCCCGAAAGCTCCAATGCTGTATAGATGACATCTAAACCAAATGAAATACCAACAGTAGCATAGGTTTGATTTGCCTCTAAAAGGCCACCAATTGCATTGTCATAGCGCCCTCCACTACCAATACTTGAGCGGATTGTTCCATCTGCTAAAAAAATTTCATAAATTGATCCTGTGTAAATTTCAAGTCCTCTCGCTAAAAATGGATTGAAAATACATTGCTCACTTATTCCAAGTGCCTCTAAATAAGAAGTTAGTTCCATTAATTCCTGTAAACCTTGTTGTAAAAAAACATTCTCGGTCGCGAATCCTTCAAAATACGCCATACTTATTTGAGGACGTTTATCTAAAAAGTGCTTTATTTTATGAATACTCTTATCTGATAACCCCAATGCCTTCAATTCATCGAGCATTGTTTTCTCTTCTATTTTTTCAATCTTATCTAACGTTAAAATAACTCGATTCATTTGATCCTGTTCAACCTCAAATAATTGCAGCAGACCGACTAAAAGCTTGCGATTATTAAATTGGAGATTAATTTTCAATTTAAGTTGGTCAAAGGCATCTATCGCCATCATCATTAGCTCCGCCTCAGCAGCCTGTGACTCTACTCCAACAATATCAACATCACATTGTGTAAATTCACGAAAACGACCTGCCTTAATCGGGCCATCTCGAAACACTTTGCCAATCTCATATCGTTTAAACGGCATAGTAATCGCTGGATTCATCGCTACAACTTTTGCAAATGGAATCGTTAAATCATAGCGTAACGCTAAATCTCGCTCACCTCGATCTGTTAATGTATACATCTCCTGTAAAATCTCAGCACCACCAGCATATTTAGAAGCCATCAGCTCTGTATAGTTAAGAATAGGTGTTTCTAACGGCCTGCAGCCATAGGCTATAAATGTATCTTCTAACGTACGTCGTATCACACGACGAGTAGCCTCCTGATCTGGTAAGTAATCTTGTGTTCCTCGAACATTTTGGTAGTCCATTTTTTTTATCATCATTTCCTCCTCATTTTTAGAGCAATAAAAAAACCGTATAACGATAAAGCTTCAAATCAGCTTTATTTATACGATTACATGAGAAATAGTCTTCCTATTCAATATTAATAATTTAATAAAGATAGCAAGACTAGTGATTATGATGATGTTTTATTGTGAATGCTTGGACAAGAGTAATGACCATGTTTATTCCCCCTTTTATATTAAGGGTTACTATAAGACACACCCGATAAAATGTCAAACTTTTTCTAAAATTCATACAGTATTTTTTTCATTTTTTCTAGAGTAGCTAACATTTCAGCTAACTCTTCAGTTGTTAAGTTAGTCTGGTACTTTTCTGTAATCTGTTGACTAAAGGCATCAACTTTCTGTTTATATAATAGACCCTTCTCACCCAATTCAACAGAAAAGGCACGCTTATCCTCCTCATGTTGCCTTTTTACTATATAGCCATCCTGTTCAAGCTTGGTTAATTGCTGACTCACTGCACTTTTTGTAATAGCCATTTTATCTGCTAGTTCTGAAGGTGAGCAGGACGGATGACGCATCACTAATGTTAAAAGAACATATTGCTGATTATTTAAGGAGAAATTAGTATAAGCTCTTTCCATTTTCTCAAGCATGATCCAAATATCTTCAATAGTTTGATTTATTTGCTCCGCTACCTGGTTATTCTTCATTTTTTTGAGTGTCACCTTTTTCTCGCCATTTTTTAGGATTTAGATAGCTTTTAAATTTGTTGGCTACTTCTTTTCCAACAAGTAAAGCACCAAGCCAAAATAAGATTTCAGCCAAAATAATACTTCCTGGTATAATTCCTGCCTTTACTTTTGTAGGTATCGGTGTGAAAGGTGTAATAATTGGGATTAACCATAAAGAAAGTGAAAAGATAATAATACCTAATCCAAGCTTATAAGCAAAAGATTTTTGTGTTTTTTCGTTAGAGGTCATGTATCTTCTCCTGTAATAATTAATTTATTTAAGTTAACTAAACTATATGATACATTTCTTTTTATGTAAAGCTCTTTAATCTTTATAGCAAAAATCCCATCTATTTGAATAGTAAAAGTCAAATAGATGGGATTACTAATTTAGTTATTTTCCAAATGTAAGGGGTATACGTAGCTCATCATTTGCCTTGTTAGTTAAATATTTATAAATTAGAATTTCTAGCTCCTTCTTGTCAAAATTCTCATAAACATCCATTCTTTTATTATTTTCAAGAATGCCCATAAATTCAGGCGTCCCATAGATTTTTTCTTTACCCTCTAAATAATAGGTTTGATTGACTCCAGCAAATCCTGGATCCGGGCTTAATGATTCGACATAAAGGTTATTGTCCTTTATATAATAAGTCCATGAAATTGGGTACCCTGCTATATTAGATGTTACACTTTGAGGCTTTGCTGATATGTTTGTTAATTGAATTGAATTGTCGTCTCCGTATAAACCTTCAACACGGTTCTTAGCAACGAAAGTTAAAGACTGATTTTCCAAAGAAGCTGCATTTAGTCCATTTATTTCAAAGCGTAGCTCTGTTTCATTAGGATTTCCATCCTCACCCGAAATATACCCAGTCAATAAAGTTCCACCTACATCCAGTTGATAATCCATATAAGGGAAAGTTTCGTATTTTTCTTGAGTAAGAATCAATCGAACTTGGGTCGGTGTAACCGTCATTTCATGAATTTTAGTTCCACCAGGCACATTGTCAATTGGAATATCTAGTACTTTCTTAAATGACGTATTTTCCAGTTGTTTTTTAGAGAGATTTAGTTGCATATTCCAAGTGCTTTCTTTTGTTTCTAGTATGCGATTATAAGAAATTTGGAATTTAGTTCCCTCTTCTTGTAAGGCTTCAGACTCGAATAGTTGCTGACTAAAATATTCTCCTTTTGCTCCCTGTTTTCCCATGAAAGATCTTTTCCCTGTTTCAATTGAATGATTCGTATTATTAATCGCCTCAATGAATATCCCTGTATTTCGGACTTTTAAATCTGTAAGTGTAACTGCCGTTTTAAGCAATATTTTACCCTCATCTTGTGCAAAAGATTGAATAGACACCGTGTCAACTCCATCCTTTTGAATAGGGAACACTTGCGTAGTTAAGTCATTTGGATTATAGTCGATAGAATATTTCTTATCGCTGATGAATTGAATATTCTCCATCATAAGCTCCACATCTGTCATCTGTCCTTCAGCAACCCAATCCGTTTCAAAATAACCCTGAAAGGTACCAAGCTCCTCATTCCAAGAATGTGTATAATTCCCTTCAATAAAGTTACCCTTTGAATCTTTCAGCCTAGTATGTTCAAAGCCTATATCCTCTCCATCCCAAGAGGCATCAGGTTTCAGACTATACAAAAGAAAGGTTCTGTTATCATCGATAAACGCCGTATGTACAGTTAGCGTAAACCCATCCTTCGTAACAGATTGTTCAATCGTCTGCCCTAAGCCTTGATCTAATGCAGACTGAATACCAGCTCTATAAGAAAGAATAGTTGACCAATCATAATTCAGTGCTGCGTAGACAGGTGTAGCCATTAGAGCGACGGCTAATCCTGCAACCAAAACAAATCTCTTTCTTTTTCGAGGTAGAACTTCGATCGGTTCATCTACCATTTTTAGTTCATCCTGCTGGATACTGTTCCACATTTGTTCAAAGTCAGGATACTTTATGTTATGGTCTGCGTTCATCTCTTTTTTCAATTTCTTTTCAATGCGTTCCAAATTGATTCTCTCCCTTCAACCATAAATTTTGATTTTGTTCTAGTTTTTTGCGCATGATTTTCAATGCCTTATGGAGTCTCGATTTCACTGTTCCCACTGGAATCTTTAAGGTTTCCGCAATTTCCACTAATGATAGCTCACCAATGTAGCGTAGGGTGACAACAGCCATTAACTTTTCTGGTAGCTGTCTGAGTAGTGCCTCCCACTCCTCCTCAGCTGCCTTCTCCAATACAATGGTATCTACAGATTTAACTGATGCCGTAGTTTGCTCCTGCAGCAACTGTACCTGACTCACTTTTTTTAACTGAGCTTGCTTTCTTTTAAGCAAATTTAAACATTGATTCATCGCAATTCGTAAAATCCAAGCACGTGTATGCTCTACACTTCTCCAATCCTGACGAAAGACGGTGACAAATACATCATGGCAGAGATCTTCCGCATCTTGGGCATTCCGTAGCATGTAATAACAGGTACGGTAAACATCTTTGTTGTATGAATCGAATAATTCACGTTCTGTCAATCCAAGGCACTCCTTTCTGATGGTTCTACGTTATAAACAAATGATTACTAGAAAAGGTTCATTTTTTTAAGAAATTCATATACGTACTTTTTTAATTTAGTGTTTATGTAAAAAAATCCAGTTAACATGTGCAAAATAAAAACAGATGGCAATATAGAAGTCCATTATGGACCATCTAATCCATCTGTTTTTGCCAACTGGGGAATGGTAAGTGTAGGCAATATCATGAATCACATTTGATTCTTCTAGAAACTAATTTTAAATTTCACCTTTTTTTCGTGCTGTCATTTCATCTTTCATTTCCTCTTTTAAAGCTTCAATTGACTGTTTACGTCGCTTATTTTTTTCCTTTAGCCTGTTACTTTCTAGAGGATCTGCAAATTCCATACTCATTTCTGCTTCCTGCACTTTCTCTTCAGTATTTTTAACAATATCACGAATGCGTTCAACATTATTGGATCGATCATCTGGTTTTCGATGTCTTAAATTAGCCATGTTAACCTCCTCAAATTGTGACATAAGGTTATTTTGGAATGATTTTATCATTATATGAGTGCTAACTTTTACTAAAATAACATCCTTTAATCGCTATCTGTCCAATAATTCTACCTTCATTAGAAGCAATTAAGTTTCTCCATTTAATAGCCTGACAGGACTTTTAGACAATCTCTTCCTTCAAACCTTCATAGGCAGATTTTGAATGCATAAATACATATAAAACTAGAGAGATGAAAATTGCTACGATTCCAAAGGTGATGCAAACCATTTGTAGGGAGAGCCATTCCGCTAGCAATCCTAAGGCTAACGTAAAGACAATCTGTAGCACATTAATGACCATTGTGGAAACACTACCAAAACGGCCCATAATTGATGTGGGTACACTTATTTGATAAAAGGTGCTGTAGCCTGCATTACAAAATGACATACATATTCCTAATGCTATAAAGCTAACAATCGCCATTATCACATTCGGTGAAGAGTAAAACAATGTATAGCAAATTGTGGTCAAAAGCAGACCATAGACAATATATTGTCTTGTTGAAAACCTTTTAGCATAGCGAGCAGCATTTGCTCCACCAATTATTGCCCCAATCCCAGCGATACTAACGATGACACCGTATAGACTATCTGAAGCTTGTAGGTTTTGTTTAATAAATGTTGCTTCCTGTGAGTCTAATGCAAAGGCAATCATCAATGCACCTTGAAAATAAAGAAATACTTTGGCAAAGACTTGCTCTTTTTTAATATAAGCGTAGACAATACCATAATCCTCTTTTAGCATCCTCCAAGTAATAGGTTTTCGGTGCATGGCCTGATGATCTTCTACTACGGGAAGCTTAAAAATAGAGAGCGCGCAGATAAAGAACGTCAATGCATTAAACCAAAACGCTACGTATACATTGGAAATGGCAATGATAAACCCAGCCAATGCTGGCCCAATTAAAAATGAGCCTGAGCTAAACATTCCTAATATTGCATTAAAGGATTGTTTATCTTCGTCTGGAATATATTTTGAAATATAATAGGTACTACTTGGTCCAAAAAAGCTACTTGCTATATTAGATAAAAATAATACGCAATAGATGAGCCAAATAGAGGACGTAAAAGGTAACAATAAAATCAATATGCCACGAATAATATCACTATAGATCATTAATTTTTGTTTATTCGATCGATCAATAATGGAGCCTGCAAAAAAGCTTGTTAAAATTCGAGCAACCGGTCCTACAATAAATATACTCGCCATAGCAGTAGGCGACTCTGTTAAATGCCAAACTAATAAATTGAGGGCAACTAGATTCACCCAATTTCCTAAATACGAGAAACCAAAGCCAAATAGCATGAGCCAATACTTCCTAGCAATGCTCATAAGTCCCCTTTCTATCACCAAAATGAATGATTGGTCTTTTTTTACATAAAAGTATTCCTTTAGATAATCATATCTATCGATGAATATCGGTGCAACTAAAAATAGCAACCCTTAGCTAAGTTCATAGCTTTGGGTTGCCTTTTTACTTTTTCTTTATTGATAAAATGGCTTTACCTTGTAGCCGTTTTTCTCCAAATGATAGCGAATATTTTTATCGATTAGAAAGTGACCTGAACCAACAACAACAAAGTACTTACCTTCTTTTTCTTCCAGTACATTCATGATTTTCTTGGCCATTTGTTCATCACGTAGACCAAATAGCATTTCATTAAATTCAGACGATGTACCTTCCATTGCTTGGAAGCTTTTTGCAAACTCTTCAACATTTCCTTGCTTCCAGCTTGTAAACCACTCTTGAAGTACTTCAGATTGATTTTCTTCCGATGGATGAATGATACTATCCAGTACAGCGACTAATGACTGCTCCTGTGCCTCTGGTGATAATCCTTCAAACATATCAACCTGTACTCTTGTACCTTCTAATTCAATCACTGGCTTTTGCTGCAACTGTGCATTTAATAAAAAGTAGACATCGATACCGTGCATAGCCATCTCTTGAGGTGTCATACCAAAGGAATCGTCCATAGCTAGCATCGATAATGTGCTAGAAAGCATCCACGGCTTTTGAACTGTTAGCTGGTCCATTGGAAGACCATAAAGCTTTGCCACTTGTTCAAGCTTCGCATATGTTTCTGGTGCTACAGCATCTTTCAATGTTGAGCCGTCTGTATACATTGCTTTTTCTGAATAGTATTCAAGTGCTTCCGTATCCAAGATATTCGCCTCTACTAGCAGTGCATCCGATTCATCGAACGCCGTTACTAATTTCTTATCGAATGGATATAAGTCTGGTGTTCCTAAATGAATAGAACCTAATAAGTAGATAAGCGTATCCTCGTCCTCTACTACCCAGGCTACCCCTTTAGATCCTTGCTCTGCAAGGGCATATGTACTCTGAATGAAACGAACAGCTAGTAAAACAGCCTGTTGAGTCGTTGCCTTTTTCTCTAGCTGCAGTCCATTTGGAGAGCCTTGTAATACATTTTGCTCTTTCATAAATTGAACAGCATCTGTACCAACAGGTAAATCATACCGTGCTACAATATTATACAAGCGATTGACAATATCACCACGTGTATTATCGTTTTTCACACTTACTGGTTTGTATTGTTTATTTTCAGCTAAGCCTAGAGAGGCAATCTTCTTTTCTGTTAAAGCTAGTAGTTCATTTAATTTGTCCACTGGAATTTCCTGAAGAAAACCATCGAAGTACCAATCAGTTGAGTAGATCCCGTATTTTTCGCCCTCATTTAATGTTTCTATTGCCCATTCGCTTATCGACGGTACTAGGGGTGTTGTTTGCTCTTCAGCATGAATCACAGGGACAACTGTCGTCAGCATTAATGAGGCACCAAGCAACGCTGCACTCGTTCGTTTCATCATCTTTTTCATCAAATTCTTTTCTCTCCCTTTTCCTATTTTATGTATCAGTATCGTATGAAATTATACCATATACTATCCAACTATTTTATAAGTAAAAGTGTAAATATTTACAAATATGTATTGACATTTCTCTATTTTGAAATAGTTATGAAGAGGTTAAATTTAATGAGACGATGACAAATTAGTATGTCATCGTCTTTTTTGTTTAATAGGTAGAAGGTTTATTGAATAAATTTAGGATCTAATATACCTAAACCACTACCTTCCAGTTCAAACTTCACCTTTGAAACTCCATCTAAATTAACATGAACCTTTACTTTATCTTTGATTGCTCCACTATCAAAAACTAATTTACCATCTGCGTAAATTTTCAAGAAACCTGCTCCAAAGGAATTAGCTGCTAATTTTTTAATTGGTGCCAAATAGGTTTCGAATCCCTTGTAATTTCCATTGGCTAAGTATTCCACTGCATGGTCTTGAACTGCGCCTCCTCCATGATAACCACCAAGCTGATAGGATCGCTCAAATTTTTCACCTGTACTAATAATGACAGAGCTTGGATTGTGGAAGAAGTGGTCTTCATCACTTCCAATAGGTTTTACATCTTTTAAAGCGATGAATTTTGGAACATCACCAATATAAACGGATTTTGTTTTCCCATCCCATGTTACTTCTTCACCTAAAGATTCAGCAATAAATCGCATTGGGACATATATTGTGCCTTGATAATTAAATCCAGCTTGACCTTCTGGCGGTACTTTCTCAACCTTATCTACATAGTAATTAATTGGATCCTGAGACACGCTAATCTTTTTCAGGTCACTTGCTGCTTCCGTTGTTGAAAAGTAGGTAAAAGTCAAACCTCCTACTATAAAAAACCCTAAGTAACTAGTTATTATAAATAGCTTTTTCATAAAATCACTCCTTAAAATAAACATAGATATATGTAATTATACCAGAAATTTCATACAGGCTTTAAAGATTTATATCAGGATTATTTTTTGAGCAATTATACGATTAATGGCAAAAACTCGATCCAGCTAATGTATCGAGTTTTAATTTTTGATTATCGAATAATTTTCTTCTTAAAAATAGACGGTAGTACCTCTAACAACCGTTCACGTGTAATGGGATCACAATGATTCCATGTAAAATCTATGAAATGAGTCTTACCTGGAGCTAGCTCGATTAACGTGGCGATTTGTGGACAGTGAGTAATCGTTAGTAATTCTTTGGGGGAAGACAAGATAAAATTACGCTCTCCAGCATAGTGATTTATTTGATGCTGCTGAATTTCTATCCATGCTTGCCCTTGCTCGATTAGCAGCATTACCTTAGGAGTAGGACGAAAGCCAAGAGATTCATACAAGCTGGCAGCCAATCCAGTCTGACACATAACATAATATTTAGTATCTAACTTGAGATAAACAGTCGCCGTCTCCCCAGCAACATAAACATCTGCTAATTGCCTACGTAACAATCTTACTTTGTTCTCATATGTAGTAATCCACTTCTCTGCCGCTTTACTCCGTTCAAATAGTTTAGCAATATATCGTAACCGCTCAAATAGACTAAGCTTGCTACTCAGTATAATAGTAGGCGCAATCGCATCTAGTTTCTGCAAATCATGTTCAGGATGAAAATAGCTAAGCAATAATAACTCTGGCTGCAGCTGAGCTATTTTATCCGGATCGACCCAATGCCCAATACTATGAATGTTCCTTAATTTATTGTGATAAACCACGTTATCTTTCATGATTGAGATGGCCGCTCCTATAGGGGGTATGCCTAGAACAAGTAATTCCCCAAGTGTAAATTTGCCATCAGTCACAATACGTGTTGCATCTTTAGGAACATGAATCTTTCTACCAAATGAATCGATAACTGTTCTTTCTGGAGTATAAAGGTGAATGTTTGCATATTCACGTGGGGTGTTTCCAGTTAATTTATGAAAGCATCGACTAAAATAATATTCATCCTTAAACCCAATTTGTCGAGCTATTTTTCTCAATGGCTCAGTGGAATTACTAAGAAGTTTTTTTGCCTGGTTTATACGTACATAAGTCAAATAATCAGTCGGCTTTTTACCGGTCAATACTTTAAACTTTTGACTATATTGCCATCTTACCATTCCAGCCATGTTAGCTAATTGTTCAACTGTCAAGTCCTCATCATAATGCTGTTCTATGTACTGTACAGTTTGTTGAACCAATTTTGTCTTTTCTTCGTTCTGTAACAGGTTAGCTTGTTCATCTAACTGAACCATCATAGCTAGAATTTGCTGAAGTCTACCTTGCAACATGGCCATTTCTAATGTGGATAGAGAGGAACAAAATCGATTATTTATCCATGCTTCATTTCCTAATACCTGCTTGACTTGAGAAAATAACAGATGATAGGGATAACCATAAAGCAAGGGTGGATGAGCAATTCGGTTCAAGGTCATTCCTTCTACCTCAAAGGTTTCAAAGGTAAAGCGAGCAAGCTGTGCCTCTTTGTTTCTTGACTCTACCGTGTAGCTTTGTACAGGTAAAATGAGCGTGCAGCTTCCTTGTCGTAGATCGATTGCCATTTTGTCTACATATAGTCGTATGTCAGGACTGAGTGCTATCAATAATGTACATAAATTTGTTTCATGATTATTTATTCCCTCATTATGGCTATTAGCTGACATTAGTCGGTCAACTTGAAATCGATCATAGTGTTGTAGTCTAATATATAAGGATGACAGATTCATAAGCAACTCTCCAAACATTGAAAATGATTCTCATTATCGTTATTGTAACATATAATGACCCACTATTAACGATTGTTCGAGTATGAGCTATTTAGAATACTAGCGGTTTAAAAATTGATTGGGCGGATACATTTTTTACTGTTTGCGCATCCACGCTGGTAGCTTTTGGAACAATTGCTCCAAAGCTAATAAATTATCTGTATTCCATTCATTAGGAACAACATAAACTTTTCCCTCTTTGACCGCAGGCAAAGTTCCCCATATAGGGCTTTGTAGCAACCGATCAGCTTGTGCTTCACTTTCACTATCCTCTTGTACAATGACAAACAAATGATCACCAGCAAACTCAGGAAGCACCTCTTCGGAAACCTCTAGGAAAGATACCCCTTCTACATCAATAATATTCTTCTGTACTGCTGGTGGAACAGCAAAGCCATTTTTTCCATAAATAATAGCACCTAGGCTACGATCACCCATGACATAAAGCGTCTTACCTAGCTGATAGAAAACTGTTGCAGTCTCCCCTTCTGTTAATGGAAACTTGTCAAACATTTCGTTAGACTTTGTTTCAAACTTAGCAAGCAATTGAGCTACTTCTTCCTGCTTGCCTAGGATATTCCCCATCTCTTTTACTCGTTCTGTATAAGGAAGAGCAGGGTTAAAGGGAATCGTAGTAGCAATTTTTGATAATTCTTCATTAAGATTTGGATCCGCCTTGTAATAGCCATTAATAATTAGATCAGGTTTTAAAGTCAAAATCGTCTCTAAGTCAGCAGGATTACCAATATCAACGATCCCTTCAAGTTTGCCTTCATAGTAACTAGGAGAATCTTTAGGAAGATTATTACCAACAATCGCAATATCCATCGCCAAGAAATCACCAACTGTCTGACCAATATAAACGACTCGTTTTGGATCTGCAGGTATTTCAACCTGTTCACCTGTAATCGTTGTATATTGAACAGCTGTCTCACTTTCCTCTGCTTGCACATCAGATTGAGTATTTTTCTCGTTTTCCTTTTCCTGCGCCTCAGATGTGTTGCTATTAGAACTACATGCCGCTAATATCAATAGCAACAGGAGGAAACTCCCCCATAGTATAATTCGCTTTCCTATATATTTCTTCATATTTGTTGCCCCTTTCTAATTTATCTTTAATTGAAAATGATTATCATTTACAGAGTTATTATAGATTTTATGAAAGGGCGAAACAATGAAAAAAACGCAATAATTTATTTGGATAAATGTCAATACTCAGGATTATGATAGCCTTTTGGTTTTTTATCTTCAGGTTTAGTGAAGAATTATTCATTCGTTTTCGACTATATGATCAAGTTAGAGCCTCAAGAGGGAAAATGGTGAAATTTAAGCGTAAAAATTAGCTCCCTATAGAAACAAAAAAGAAACCATTTTAGTGGTTTCTTTTCATATCAACAAACTTGTTGATTAGCTATACTATTTGATTTCTTCAGCGAGCTCTAAAATAATTCCTTCTGGCCCACGAACGTAGCATAATTTATAGGCGTTTTCGTACCTATAAATGTCACTAATACGTTCTGCGCCCTTCTTTACCAATTTGTTAACGAGGGCTTCAATATCTTCAACATTGAAGGCAATATGCTGGATACCCATAGTATTTGCTAGAGGATGCTGGATGCCTATTTCACTTGATGGCGCGTTAAATTTTACAAGTTCAATATTCGCCTCACCGTCTGGTGTTCGCAACATTACTATTTCTAGATTTGCGTCACTAGCTGACGTTCGCAATTTTGCAGCGTCCTCTTTAATATCTTGAAGCCCTATTACCTGCTCCATCCTCTTCACCCATTCACCCTCCACTTTTCCTTCCCCTATCACCTCAAGGCCAAAGTCAAGAAAAAATGCTTTAGCTGAAGGAAGATCATTGACGATTATCCCCACATGATCAATCTTACGGATTTTCATATTTCAAACCACCTTTCTCCTATTTGAGTAATTTATTTTTAATTCCAGAATAACTTCCCAAGTGCTTAATCGAAAGGTTAAATACCTTTAGTGCCGTAATTAATAGCTATCGTTCATTAAGTAGTATAGGCGAACTCATGGTAATTTGACTGGCATGATTGTTTTAATTAAAAATATCATAAAAACTTATCAAAATAACAGAGGAAGGCCTAGTTTCAATCCACTTAATTTCTTGATTATACTATAATTCAAAAGCCTTAAAAATATAAAAACCCCCATTAGATAATCAGATACTTTGTTTATCTAACAGGAAAGTTTTAGCCGATTAATTATGTGTAGTTACAGCCTTAACTTTTAATTAAATAAACTAATAATTGTTAAATAATGTTAATAAATTTCGTTTTTCACCCGATGATAAAAGTGTGTTACAGATAATATAAAAGAGCAGATATATGAAGATGCTTGAATACTATGAAGAGAGAGGTGTATTAAAAGATGGTTTCTATGGAAGATATGAGTATAAGGTTAACTATCCTTCAAGGAGCTTACGGATATAAAGGTTTTACGGAACAAACTGGCGTAAATATGTATAAAACTGATTTGAAAGCTTTTCAAGAAACAATAGAAACTGCAAAAGAACCAATTAATGCTAGTAAAATTTCAAAGTTATCACCCGACCAAATTAAAGTGCTCCAAGGGGCCCCAAGTGGTAGTTGGTTGATTCCTTTACTGAGTAGAATGGGGCAATTAGGGATGATGGATTTACGTGAGGGACTAGTGAACCCCAAAATATTTCAATACACTTCGACAATGAATGCTTATAAAAGATCCATTTAAGCTAAGTGAAATAAAAGGCATTAACGAAAAGGTTTTTGCCTTTCTATTTGCTATGTAAATACAAAAGGTCAATATATGAAGCGTATGTATCGTGACAATGTCCGCTATCTCCTTTGAAACTTCTCCTAATTTTTATTT
Source organism: Lysinibacillus sp. G01H (assembly GCF_028872195.1). Lineage (NCBI taxonomy): Bacteria > Bacillati > Bacillota > Bacilli > Caryophanales > Bacillaceae > Lysinibacillus > Lysinibacillus sp. G01H. The sequence goes on from NZ_CP118397.1 coordinate 4,458,219, forward strand.
TTTTCCTCCTTATAGTTTGAAAGAGTTCAATAAAGGTTATAAAACACTATAACGAAATATTTAAAATACAAAATTAGGAGATGGATAGTATGAGTTTCATTTGGTTTTTAATAATTGGCGGGCTTATCGGTTGGCTTGCAGGTATAATTTTAGGTAAAGATATCCCAGGAGGAATTATTGGTAATATTATTGCAGGTATTATCGGTGCATGGATTGGTGGTATGCTTCTTGGAAGTTGGGGTCCTAAAATTTCGGATTTCTATATCTTCCCTGCCCTTATTGGAGCAGTTATACTAGTTTTCATTTTGAGTGTAATTCTGAAATCATTGCGTAATGCTTCGTAAGCTAAATAGATCTCTTAATTTGTTTCTATACAATTAAGTGAATCAGATGTAACCAATAATAAATGGTGACTGTGCTTATAACAAAAAGGCGGCCTCCCACATCATATCTGTGGAGAGCCGCTTTTACTTTGTTCTTAATTAACTTAATAATCCACCGCTCCGTGAATTCAATTAGAACAGAACAGCCTATACAACAATAGTGCCTGATTGGGGAAGACCATGCCATACAAAGCTTGATAATTAATGTTCTATAAATGAGATCCTCCACTTGCATCTAGCAATTGACCAGTTACCCAACGACTGTCTGAGGAAGCAAGAAAGGCGACAATATCTGCCACATCTTCGGGCTCTCCCCATCTGTTGAAAATTGAAAGACCAGCTGCATATTTTTGTCCATCAAGGTTTTTCAAAGTCTCAGCATTCATCTCTGTATTAATAATTCCAGGCTGGATGGCGTTTACCGTAATATTCCGGCTCCCTAATTGTTTGGCTAGAATACGCGTAAATGTGTCGATTGCACCTTTGGACATACTGTACGTGAAGACACTTGGTGAAGCTACACGTGTCACAAAAGATGAAATATTAATAATTCGCCCCCCATCTTTTAAACGTGGTAAAGCTTGCTGAGTAACAAAAAGTGGTGCTTTAATATTCATCTTCATTACCTCGTCGAATGATTCTTCCGTGGTCTCTTCTAAACTAATAACTTGACCAATTCCAGCATTGTTGACAAGAATATCGAATCCGCCACCGCCCGTATATTCCGGAATAGTAGCATCCAAGGTAGTAAATAAATCTTGAATACCATCTAAAGTACTAAGGTCAGCACCAATCGCCAAAGCATTTCCTCCGCTTTGTACGATCTGGTGAACAACTGCTTCTGCCTCAGTACGTCTTTTCCCATAATGAACGACGACAAAGGCTCCCTCTTGTGCCAGACGCAAAGCAATACTGCGGCCAATTCCTCGACTTGATCCTGTAACTAAAGCGATTTTGCCTGTTAACTTACCCATGCTTCCATCTCCTTGTTCAAACATAGTTAGATTACATAGAGAATTATATCAAGGAACATTATTTGAAATGTTGCTCTCCTATTCGGTTTCAAGGGGTGTTTCGTTATGGATAAAAACACCCCTTTAGATTAATAGTATCCAAAGGGGTAAAATGGTGTAATTTTGTTACAAACGGTATGACTTTATTTAAAATCACCAACATATGTTGGTTTGGAATAAAGATTGATTAAAAAATATCCCTCAACCCTTATCTAATATCAACTTCAAAAACTCCATTTTGAAAAAAGTTTGATCAAAATGGAGTTACTCTTTTTAGATAAGTATGAGATTTTATAAAAAAGTTTGATTATTTACCAGCAATGTTGCTCAACAATAGCTTCCTATTGCTGAAGACCTGTAATTGTATTAACAATATTAAAAGTAAAAAAACCAAGAAATGTTAGTTTAACAGCATTTCTTGGATTTCGGTCTCTAATCCTCTACTTCTATACCCTACCTTGAATGGAATATCAAATTGTGAAAGACTCGGACACTTAACACAAATTAAAGGATTCGATTTATATTGGAGATACCCTTCCTTGGTCGCTGACGTATACTACATTAATTTTTGTAATTTATGGAATTTTATACTAAAATTTATTATAGCTACTAAACAATTTTAGAAAGGGTGTTAAAATGCGAGGTATAACCTTCGAGATTAAAAATGAATATGGCAAGTTTTTATCTGATATTTTATCAAATATAATTAATCCTTCTTGGTATTGGTCAGTAGGTCCTGGAGAGTCTTACAAAAAAGAAAAAGGAACACTAGGTTCAGAATTATTTCCCCCCAGTGTTATTTTAAATGGTCAATCATTCTTAGAATATATATCAACTGATGAATATTATTTAGTATTTACTGACCTAAAAGCTTTTCCAAATATGGAAGAGGTAGTGGAAATTAAAAGTTATGAAGATTTTTTAAAAAGCACTTGTGAACTTGCACTTCTAATTATAGACTCATGCTATGTATCAATTTTTTCAAAAGATGAGTCAACTATTCATAAACTTTTCGAACGTGCAACAAATTTTCATTACACTAATATTAAATATATCACTAATGAAAATGATACACATACCAGTTTGACAGTATGGGGATAAGTGAATGAAATCTAAACTATCCCCATTGTAAAGGACATTTTTAAAAAAGCTAGGCAACTTGTTGAAGCTACTGTCTGTACTTTGCAGGTGGCAGCTTTTTCAAATGCCATTGCTCTCAAATATAACGCTTAATTTCTTGCTACTTCTAATGTTTAACATTTATGGATATTTATTTCGTCTTTAAAATGCTCAAAAATGATTCTTGTGGCGCATTGTCCAAACAGTTTCCTGCGCTTGACATGGATTGCCCTAATCCCATTTTCTTCACAAGTTTCTGGAATTGTGGATTGGTATAATGGAATCCTTGTTCCGAATGAATAAAGGAATCTTCTGTTAAATGGTTTTATACCAATTAATTCAACATCTAAACCAGCATGCTCCTCTTGGTAACTTCCCTTTTTTCATTTTCGCCTCCCAGCTATCTATAAAAATTAGTATAGGTACTCATGAATTTTTTAATTGCCTAAGACCACTTTTAAAATGATTGTCAATTTTGCATACACAAGTCAGACATACCGGATATAACTTAAATATCAAATCTTTTTTATAAACATTACAACTTTATTTCAAATCTACAACTGACAATATTAATTATAATGCCTACTGCAGTATTCAATTATATATGTTAATCAATCTATAGATATAAATACATTTTTAGAAAAAGCAAAAACCCTGATACAGCAATATTTCCACTGTATCAAGGCTTAATTTAGATGTCACAACATAATATATTATTTATGACAAACACAATTATATATTATGACAGTATTAGTTATAACTCACAATTAAATCTAATTTTTGTTCTTACTCAACAGTTACCGATTTAGCTAAGTTACGTGGTTTATCTACATCACAGCGTCGGTGAAGTGCAGCATAGTAGCTAATTAATTGTAAAGGTACTACTGATACAAGCGGTGTTAGTAATTCATGAACATGTGGAATGACTAAACGGTCGCCATCTTCATCAATGCCAGCCATCGCGATAATACATGGATATGCACCACGAGCCGCTACTTCTTTGACATTACCACGGATGTTTAATCCTACTGATGCTTGTGTGACAAGCGCAAACACAGGTGTACCTTCTTCGATTAAGGCAATTGTTCCGTGCTTCAGTTCTCCACCAGCAAAGCCTTCTGCTTGGATGTACGAAATTTCTTTTAGTTTTAAGGCACCTTCAAGGCTGACATAGAAGTCCATATTACGGCCAATGAAGAATGCGTTGCGTGCAATTTTCAAGTAATCTTCTGCAATGTCTTCTAGCACATCTTTTGAATCAATAATTGTTTGGATGCCATTAGCGGCAATCGCAAGCTCTTGTTTTAAATCAAATTCTAAGCCTTTGCCATTTGCCTTTGCTGTCACATAGGCTGCTAATGCAAGTACTGCTACTTGTGCCACATAAGCCTTTGTAGAAGCTACAGCAATTTCTGGACCTGCATGTAATAACAAGGTATGGTCAGCTTCACGTGATAACGTAGAGCCAGGTACATTTGTAATCGTTAATGTTGGATAGCCCAGCTCTTTAATTTTTACAAGTACTTGACGGCTATCTGCTGTTTCACCTGATTGTGTAATGAAGATAAATAATGGTCTTTCTGAAAGTAATGGCATGTTATAGCCAAATTCACTAGAAATATGCACTTCTACAGGGATACCAGCCATTTTTTCGAAATATTGTTTACCAATAAGTCCCGCATGATAGCTTGTGCCCGCTGCAATAATATATAAACGATCTGCTGCTCGTAATGCTTCTAAAATCTCCGCATCAATCGTTAAATCACCATTGTCACCTTCATATGCTTGAATGATTTTACGAATAACTGTAGGCTGCTCATCCATTTCTTTTAACATATAGTGTGGATATGTGCCTTTTTCAATATCACTCATATCAAGCTCAGCCGTATAGGGTGCACGCTCTACTACAGTACCATCTAATTTTGTAATTTCCACACTTGCTTTGTGTACGATAACTACCTCTTTATCGTGAAGCTCTACGTATTGATCTGTTACCTGTAGCATCGCCATTGCATCTGACGCAACAACATTGAAGCCTTCACCAATTCCAACTAGAAGTGGTGACTTATTTTTTGCTACAAAGATTGTATCTGCTGCCTCTGCATCTAATAGTGCCAGTGCATAGGAGCCATGTAATAGAGATAATGTTTTACGGAAAGCGTCTGCAGTGCTTAGACCATCTTTCACAAATAACTCTACTAATTGCACAATAACCTCTGTATCTGTATCAGATTTCATTGGAATGCCTTTTAAATATGTTTTTTGCAATAAGTGATAGTTTTCGATAACCCCATTATGCACAAGTGTAAAGCGTCCTGATGCACTTTGATGTGGGTGAGCATTTAAACGATTTGGCACACCATGTGTTGCCCATCGAGTATGACCAATACCAATTTTCGCAGCAACATCTTCATCTACCGCTTCTCGTAAATCTGCAATACGCCCTTTTTCTTTGAAAACCGTTACGCCTTCCTCGTTACGTACTGCAATACCTGCTGAATCATAACCACGGTACTCTAGCTTTTCTAAGCCTTTTAATAAAATTTCCTTTGCATCTGATTCACCGATATATCCTACAATTCCACACATAATTCTCGTCCTCCGATAATGTCAATTTAATGCAATGACAAACTAGGCCTCATCCTATCGAATTTTTTTGAATGTACAAGCGATGCTTTATTTTTATAAAAATAAAGCACTCCAATACACACAAGCTACTCACGCTACTCAGCCAACTGAATAGAGATCTTCGATATGTGAAGCTTCATCTATTTATCTATTGCTTTTACAATACCTTCTCCATTTTCTGTACATTCAATCACTCAAATGCTTTCAAAATGGAAAATGACAATCGGGTATGTCGATTGGGAGGCATCCGCCGAATTTTCGATAAACCTCCACCTCGTCTGCTGAAGATCTTTTCGTCCGATTTCTTCAGCTCAGGCGCTATAATTGTTTTCCGATTTTGCGCTTTCTTCCCTCCTTAGGCGCTCGTTAAAGAATAAGGTCGGACCTCATCTTCAACTTCTCCATCATACTCAATCATATGCTATCCGTCAAATTTTCGTTATAAAAAACACCTAGTCCTAAAGGTTTTTCGTGACAAATATGTAGACAAAGCGATACATAAGCACTTTGATAAGCATTTTAATACAAAATAGGCACAAGCATCTAAAATGCTTGTGCCTATCCTTTATTTACTGTCTAATAATTTAACGATTTCTCTATTAAATGCAGGAAGATCATCTGGCGTTCTACTTGTTACAAGCTGTTTTTGACAGACAAATACTTCTTCATCATGGAAGATTGCCCCTGCATTTTCTAAATCCACTTGAATGGATTTATAGCCTGTGGCGTCACGACCATTTAATGTCTTTGCAGTAATGAGAAGTTGTGGTCCATGACAAATGGCAAAGGTAGGCTTCATTTCATCCATAAAGGTCTTTGCAAATGCTACTATACGATCATCTGCACGTAATATATCAGGAGAAAAACCACCAGGAATAAATAATGCATCGTAATCTGTAGCTTTTACATCATCAATGCCTTTATCAATTTTCACTGACTCTCCATGCTTACCCTTAACTTCCTTGCCCGCTTCGGTATCAATTGTTACTAGCTGATGCCCAGCTGCTTCCAAAGCTTCTTTAGGGCTTGTAAACTCAATGTCCTCAAACATATCTGTTATAACTGTAGCAATTTTAGCCATATCAATTAAACACTCCTTGTTATTGTGACTCCTAATTACTGTTCCCCATCTCGCTTATTTAAAACATTCCTTTCAAATAAGTAAACCCGATTTCCTGTTTACGGAAATCGGGTTTACACTATATTTCTTATTCTGTTAGGCCCATTTCTACACGTACAACATCTGCAATACGCTCGACAAAACGCTCGCAATCCGTTTCTGTTGCTGCTTCCACCATGACACGTACTAATGGCTCTGTACCTGAAGGACGTACTAAAACACGACCATTTCCAGCCATTTCAGCTTCTACCTCTGCAATTACTGTAGCTACTTTTGCATTATCGGTCACAGCATGCTTATCTGTTACACGCACATTGACAAGACGCTGAGGATAGATTTTCATTTCAGCTGCTAGTTCTGAAAGCTTTTTACCCGTCGCCTTCATAATGTTGACAAGCTGAATTCCTGTCAGTAAGCCATCACCTGTTGTATTAAAATCTAGAAAGACGATATGCCCTGATTGCTCGCCACCTAAATTGTATTCATTCGCACGCATTTCTTCCACAACATAACGATCACCTACAGCTGTTTGTACACTTTGCATACCATTGTCAGCCACAGCTTTATAGAAGCCCATATTGCTCATTACTGTTGAAACAATTGTTTGCTTCTTCAAACGCCCTACCGCATTTAAATGCTTACCAATGATAAACATAATTTGGTCACCGTCAACAATTTTTCCGTTTTCATCTACAGCAATTAAACGGTCTCCATCACCATCAAAAGCTAAACCAACATCTGCACCTTTTTCAGTAACAAATTTAGCTAGTCCTTCTGGATGTGTTGAGCCTACACCATCATTGATATTTAAGCCAGTTGGAGAAGCACCCATTGTAGAAATGTCAGCTTCTAAATCAGCAAATAAATGTGTAGCTAAAGATGAAGTTGCACCATGTGCACAATCAAGCGCTACATGGATACCATCAAATTCTTCATCCACTGTTTGCTTTAAGTATTGAATATATTTTTGACCACCTTCGAAATAGTCACTTACAGATCCTAAATCTGCTCCTATAGGACGTGGTAATGTATCCTCTTGCGCATCAATTAACTCTTCAATTTCCGCTTCCTGTGCATCTGTTAGCTTAAAGCCATCAGGACCGAAGAATTTAATACCGTTATCTGCAACTGGGTTATGTGAAGCTGAAATCATGACGCCTGCATCTGCGCTCATAATTCGAGTAAGGTATGCCACACCTGGTGTTGAAATAATACCAAGACGCATTACCTCTACCCCAATTGATAAAAGACCAGCCACAAGTGCACCTTCAAGCATCTCACCTGAAATACGTGTGTCACGACCAATTAAAACCTTTGGACGGTCAGTTGCATCTTTTGTTAAAACATAGCCACCTATACGACCAAGTTTAAATGCAAATTCTGGTGTTAATTCACTATTCGCGACGCCACGGACGCCATCTGTTCCAAAATATTTACCCATTCTACTTATTCTCTCCTTCAATGCAAGACAGTGCCTAGTGAGTTTCTATCAAACATTAGACACTTGTCCGCTTACTTTTGGAAAAGTCTGCTTTTGTTCATTCATTGGTAATTATTAATATTCCACTCTGCCAGTTTGTTTGATGGAACCTGAATTACAAACCTGATTGGATTTTTGATTTAGAATCAAAATAAAATTATAGTCACATATTGTTTAAGAATCAATATCTTCCGATTCCTCAGTTGACGTATTTTTATCAGTTGTAGTACTCTCATCTGTCACATCAGGTTCTTCAGTTGGAGGTGGCGTTTCCTCTGTAGAAGCTGGTGTTTTCTGCTGTTCTTCTTGTTCAACCTTTGTAATATCTGCCTTCACTTTTATTTTCTTGTCAGATATTTTTGTCACACCATCTGGTAATTTTACATCAAATTCATAAGTTTTGGACTCAGTAATTTTTGACAGGTCAACTGTTATTGGAATGGATGTTAAACTGTCAATAATTGATTTTCTACCATACACTTTGATCATTTTCGGTGTAAATGTTAATGAGTTAATGGTAATGTCTTCGGCAGCTTGCCCTGTTTCCTTAAGGACAACTGGGATCTCTCGACTATACTCCGCTATATCTACTTGAACTTTCACAATTTCAGGTTCAATAGTTACATCTAACTTATTTAAATCTCTATCTAATACTTTTACAGCTGCTTCCTGTGTGAATGATTGCTTCAAGCCTTGCTCACCTGTAACAGTTGCTTTTACATAACTAATGCTTTCAATAGCACTTTTTGCACCTGTTACATAAACAGTTGGCGGGTTGGCCGTCATTTCTTTTAAGATAAAACCTTCTTCGATTAAACGTTTGTTCATTTCAGGGTCCACTCGGAACTCCTGTGTGACCTTTTCCTCAATATTCACATGAACAGTTTCAGGGTCTAATGTCACCTTTAACTTCTCTGAAATATTTTCGTATTGCAGTTTTACATCATGCTCTCCCAGCAATAAATTGCTCAAATCCGCGAATATTGAAAAATCCTTAGCTCCCTTTGCTTTTAAAACCAATGCCATCGGACCTTCTATCGTTACATCCACAGTTTCAGGTAAACCTGTCACAATAAGATTCTCATTATCGTAATAAACATCCACTGGAACATCACGAATAACATCCGTTTGTTCATTTGAGGTAGCCTTATTTAAAGGTGACAACTCGGTACGCACTGAGAAAAAAAGCAAAAACGCTAAAAATAGCGCGATGATTCTAAGTACCCAAGGGCTATCCATCATTTTATCCATTCTTTTTCCCCCTCCAAGTCAACTTAGAGGATGCATTTGATTCTTGAACTGATCCGAACCACATTTTTCGTAATAATGTTTCGAACTCCTCTAGAGAAAGATTTCGATGGAGATTACCATTTAATGTTATACTAATTGCGCCTGTTTCTTCTGAAACAACAATTGTAATAGCATCTGTAACTTCACTTAAGCCAAGAGCAGCACGGTGGCGTGTCCCTAACTCTTTTGAAATAAATGGGCTTTCAGATAAAGGTAAATAACAAGCCGCTGCCGTCACTTTATCTTTTTGCATAATAACAGCCCCATCATGTAGCGGGGTATTTGGTATAAAGATATTAATCAGTAATTCTGATGAAATTTCAGCATTTAGCCCTATACCCGTTTCAATATATTCATTAAGGCCTGTTTCTTTTTCAATAGAAATTAACGCACCTATTCGACGTTTAGCCATATAACTTACAGACTTCTTCATTGCCTCAATAAGTCTTGTTTGTTCTTCTTCCTCTTGACTAGATGAGCGTTGGAATAGCTTTCCTCGTCCAATTTGTTCTAAACCGCGTCTGATTTCAGGTTGGAAAATAATAATAATCGCTAGGAAACCAAACTCAATAACTTGTTGTAGCATCCAGCCAAGTGTTTGTAACCCTAAAAGGTCTGTTGCAATTCGTGCAATAATAATGACGAATATTCCCTTAAGTAATTGGACAGCCTTCGTACCTTTAATGAGGGTTAAGACTTTATAAACAACGTACCAAACGAGCAGTACATCAATGAAGTTAATAACAATATTCACAGGCGTTAAATCCGTGAAATGTTCGATAATTTGCACGTGGCATCCCCCACTTTTCATTACGAATCCATACACATTCAAGTATATCACATTCTTATCAAATGTAACTTTTTTCAAATAAAAAGTCTACTCAGAAGAGTAGACCTTTCAGCCTCTCACGTGCACTATTTTTTAGGACGTATAGAGTGTTATTTAGTTTCTTCTTTTTCCTCAAATGTCATGGCTGTCTTAACAGAATTTTTAATTGTATACCATAACCATTCAAATACTTCGTCAATTTCTTCGATTCTCCCTGAAACTACCGCTGAAGATGCCATATATTGCCCGTTGATTACTGTGACGTTGCCATCAACTTCACCTTCAACAATCAAATCGCCATTTTTTACAACAATATCGCCTTTTACCACTTCTCCTTCAGGGACAATCACTGTTTGACCATCCACAACTAAATTAGGTTGTTTGGTTACTGAGAAATGCTGGTCATCCATGAAGCTACCCAATAATGTAGCACTCATGAATAGGCAAAATACTGCTGCTGCCACAAAGAAAGGATGCCGGCGAATCCATTTTTGTATACCTACTCGACTTTTTGGTTTTGGTAAACGAGCCATAACTGCTGCTTCAAAACCCGGAGGCGCTGTAATATGGGAAGCACTCTTCACAAAGGCGATTGTTTCACTCAATTCTTGCATCAACTGTTTACAATCATTACATGTATGCAAGTGTTGTTTCAACTCTTGCTCATGCTCACGACTAATGTCACCGTCTAAATAATCATGCATATAGTCTATAATATGCTCTGGACAAGTATTCATGACGCTCCCCCTCCTACAGATTGTTTAATTGCTTACGTAATGCCTCACGTCCGCGGTGAATCCTCGTTTTCACCGTTCCAAGCGGCATATCTAAAATCTCGCTAATCTCTTGTAACGATAACTCTTCTATATATTTCAATACTATAACCGAACGGTATTTATCCGGCAATCGTCCAATTTCATATTGAATGCGATCTTGCAGCTCCATTTGTTCTAACTGCTCCTCTGGTAGCTGGTCGTCTGCTGCGATTTGCGAGTACATATCAAGCCCCTCTGTACCAGCTACTTCTGCATCTAAATAATAATCCGGTTTCTTTTTTCGAATACGGTCAATGCAGAGGTTTGTCGCTATGCGATAAAGCCACGTCGAAAACTTTCTTTTCTGATCAAATGTATGCAAGTTCATATAAGCTCGCACAAAAGCCTCTTGAGCAATGTCTTCAGACTCTTGTTTGTTGCCTAACATTCGATAGCATACTTGGTACAGTTTGTGCTGATAGAGACTCACAATATCGGCAAATGCGTTTTGATCGCCTTTAAGCACTTGTTTTATTCTCTTATTTACTAACGCATCCATTGTGTTGACTTCTCCACCTTTACAACTGTCTTATACTATACGAAGCACCGATAAGAAAAGTTTCGTTTTAATTCAATTATAGCAAAAGATTTTTATGCAATGTGGCAACAGGCAATTTTTTGTCAAATTTTCTTTAAACTAGTGTTTCGCCAAATAAAGATCCCATTAATGCAACAGCCACATTTGCTGTTGTATTCTTTTCATCTAATATAGGATTTACCTCTACAAACTCTGCTGAAGTTACCATGCCTGATTCTTGTAACATTTCCATTGCTAAATGGCTTTCTCGGTACGTAATTCCGCCTGGAACTGGTGTACCCACACCTGGCGTATAAAGTGGATCTAATCCGTCTAAATCAAGTGATAAATGTAAGCCATCAACATTTCGTTCCTTTAAATAAGCAAGTGCATCTTCCATTACACGTGTCATGCCAAGTCGGTCAATTTCATGCATTGTATATACTTTAATTCCTTGTTGACGAATCAATTCACGCTCTCCCGGGTCTACTGAACGAGCTCCAATAATAATCACGTTTTCAGGCTTAATTTTTGGAGCATAGTTGCGAATTTGCACTAAACGTTCATGTCCTAGCCCAATACTAACGGCTAACGGCATCCCATGTATATTGCCTGAAGGTGTTGTTTCAGGTGTATTTAAATCTGCATGAGCGTCATACCAGATAACACCGAGATTTTTGTAATGCTCACCTAATCCAGCTAATGTTCCAATAGCAATGCTATGGTCTCCACCAAATACGAGTGGGAATTTCTTTTGTTCCACTACTTCATGCACACTATTTGCTAATGCAGTACTAACATCTACAACTTCCTCTAAATTTAATAATTTTTCATCCACAGCTCCGTCAGCAAGCTTTTGACTGACACGAATATCCCCTTGATCCTGAACATCGTGTCCGATAGCCTCTAAACGTTCAACAATACCTGCATATCGAATAGCACTTGGTCCCATATCTACACCACGGCGTGTTTGTCCGTAATCTGTTGGTACTCCAATAATAGAAATATTAAGTTTATTCATGTTTTTATACCCCCTAAAAGTTATAAGATTATTGTAAAGCCTACATACCACTTGGCTCAACTCGACAAAAACTTGCATATTTATTCATATTTAAATAACATAAAAAAATCTCCTACTGTTTTCAGCAAGAGATTAGTTATCTGTAGTTAATATAACACTTTTAAATAATTTTCATTCTAAAAAAGTGAGCCATGAAGGACTCGAACCTTCGACCCTCTGATTAAAAGTCAGATGCTCTACCAACTGAGCTAATGGCTCATAAAAGAAAAAATGGCTGGGGTACTAGGATTCGAACCTAGGCATGACGGAATCAAAATCCGTTGCCTTACCGCTTGGCTATACCCCAATCATTTATAAAACTGGTGGAGGGGGACGGATTCGAACCGCCGAACCCTAAGGAGCGGATTTACAGTCCGCCGCGTTTAGCCACTTCGCTACCCCTCCGAAATAACACAATAAGAATGGTGGAGGATGACGGGCTCGAACCGCCGACCCTCTGCTTGTAAGGCAGATGCTCTCCCAGCTGAGCTAATCCTCCATATAAACAGGTGTTATATCACAGTTTATTTTCTTTATAAAGCCTATGTTTTAAATGGTGACCCCTACGGGATTCGAACCCGTGTTACCGCCGTGAAAGGGCGGTGTCTTAACCACTTGACCAAGGGGCCAATATTACGTCTTAAACAAGACAAGAATTATAATAACATTTTTAATTAATAATTGCAATGCTTTTTCACAAATTATTTTATGTATTATAGCCTATGAAAAAAGGACAAAAAAATGGCTCCGAAGGCAGGACTCGAACCTGCGACAACCTGATTAACAGTCAGGTGCTACTACCAACTGAGCTACTTCGGAACAATGCTATTCACTTTGTTTTAGACAACCTCTTAAGTACATTTATTATTATAGCAAGCATTATAAATAATGCAACACATTTTGTTAAAATTTTTATATTTTTTGTCGAAGACTGCTCCTATATTCGTCTGAAAGCATAATAGTTCTCTATTAATTCTAATATTTCTATTTAACGTACTAAATATTCTTGCTGTATATTATTGTAATTGTTAAAATAAAAATAGTTTTATGAATTTTCTATCAAATTGTCTGGGGGAGGATGTTCAATATGGTATCAAATGATTTAATTGCACCTGAATTTTATAACATCACAGAGGAATTAGAAAAATTTTCGCAAGATAGTGATCGACAAGCAATACGTTGGTTAAATACACAACAAGAGAGACGTACAGTTTCTTATGTCGAGCTTAACCAAAAAATGAATCAGTACGCAAACGCTTTTACGGAGAAGGGGCTTCAAAAAGGTGATCGTGTATTAGTTATTATTCCTCGACTTCCTGAAGCCTATTTCGTTTTTCTAGGTTGCTTAAAGGCTGGTATCGTACCTATTTCATGTTCAGAGATGCTACGTGCAAGCGATTTAGAATATCGGATGGAACATTCTTCTGCTAGTGCAGTTATTGCTTATGAGGCTTTTACTAGTGAAGTTGATCAAATAACTTCTTCTGTATACGCATTGAAAAATAAACTAGTGATCGGTGCTGCGAAAGGAGATTGGACTTCTTTAGATGAATTAGCAAGCAAGCAGCCAGCTACATTTACAACTGTAGCTACTACACGTGATGACATGGCATTCCTTTCTTATACATCTGGTACAACTGGTAAACCTAAAGGCGTTGTTCATTCACATGGCTGGGGATATGCACATATTAGAACTGCAGCTTCAAAATGGCTTTGTGTACGTGAAGGGGACCTCGTGTGGGCAACAGCTGCTCCTGGTTGGCAAAAGTGGATATGGAGTCCTTTTTTATCAACAATCATGCTCGGCGCTACTGCTTTTGTCTATCATGGTGGATTCGATGCAAAAACCTATCTTCAATTAATGCAGGATGAAAAAGTTAATGTTCTATGTTGTACACCGACAGAATACCGGATTATGGCGAAAATCGATAATTTACAAGACTACAATCTATCATCTCTACGAAGTGCCGTTTCTGCAGGTGAACCTTTAAATCGTCCAGTTATCGAAACATTTATGAATCATTTTGGACTAAAAGTACGTGACGGCTATGGACAAACAGAAAACACATTATTAATTGGTACACTCGAAAACACAGAATTACGTCCTGGTTCTATGGGTGTTCCAACTCCAGGTAATATTGTACGTATTATCGACAATGAAGGGAATGAAGCACCAGTTGGCGAAGTTGGTGATATTGCTGTTCACAAATCTTCACCAGCTTTATTTAAAGAATATTATAAAGAACCAGAGCGCACACAAGCTGCATTTCGTGGGGATTGGTATATTACAGGTGATCAAGCAAAATGTGATGAAGACGGTTACTTCTGGTTTGAAGGTCGTGGGGATGACATTATTATTTCATCTGGTTATACGATCGGACCATTTGAAGTTGAAGATGCATTAAACAAACATGAAGCTGTACAAGAATGTGCAGTTGTAGCTGCGCCAGATGAAATTAGGGGGCATATTGTAAAGGCATTTGTTATCTTAAGAGAAGGTTTCAAAGAATGCAATGAAGAGGAGTTAACAAAGGAGCTACAGGAGCATGTTAAAGCGTTAACAGCCCCTTATAAATACCCTCGTAGTATCGTTTTTATTGATGAGTTACCAAAAACGACATCAGGGAAAATTCGTCGTATTGAACTTCGAGCTACTACAGTTCATACACACTAAGTTAAGTATCTAAAAAAAGAAGGCATCCATTGAGGATACCTTCTTTTATGTATTTATGAATAAAAAATAGTCGGCTCAAATAAAAAAAGCCACTACTGAGTGTATCAGCAGCGACTTTTTGCGCCTAGCAACGTCCTACTCTCACAGGGGGAAGCCCCCAACTACCATCGGCGCTAAAGAACTTAACTTCCGTGTTCGGTATGGGAACGGGTGTGACCTCTTTGCCATCATCACTAGACTATGGTCGACCTTCCATACACGGCGTATTGCTGTGTCTAGAAGCTCTCTTTTTAGAAAGATTTGCTCTTTCAAAACTGGATAAACGGTGCATTGAATGCTTCAAACTTTTTTGGTTAAGTCCTCGATCGATTAGTATTCGTCAGCTCCATGTGTCACCACACTTCCACCTCGAACCTATCTACCTCATCGTCTTTGAGGGATCTTACTTACTTGCGTAATGGGAAATCTCATCTTGAGGGGGGCTTCATGCTTAGATGCTTTCAGCACTTATCCCGTCCACACATAGCTACCCAGCGATGCCTTTGGCAAGACAACTGGTACACCAGCGGTGTGTCCATCCCGGTCCTCTCGTACTAAGGACAGCTCCTCTCAAATTTCCTACGCCCACGACGGATAGGGACCGAACTGTCTCACGACGTTCTGAACCCAGCTCGCGTACCGCTTTAATGGGCGAACAGCCCAACCCTTGGGACCGACTACAGCCCCAGGATGCGATGAGCCGACATCGAGGTGCCAAACCTCCCCGTCGATGTGGACTCTTGGGGGAGATAAGCCTGTTATCCCCGGGGTAGCTTTTATCCGTTGAGCGATGGCCCTTCCATGCGGAACCACCGGATCACTAAGCCCGTCTTTCGACCCTGCTCGACTTGTAGGTCTCGCAGTCAAGCTCCCTTGTGCCTTTACACTCTACGAATGATTTCCAACCATTCTGAGGGAACCTTTGGGCGCCTCCGTTACCTTTTAGGAGGCGACCGCCCCAGTCAAACTGTCCGCCTGACACTGTCTCCTGCCCCGCTAAGGGGCATGGGTTAGAATTTCAATACAACCAGGGTAGTATCCCACCGACGCCTCCTTCGAAGCTGGCGCTCCGAGATCTCTGGCTCCTACCTATCCTGTACAAGTTGTACCAAAATTCAATATCAGGCTACAGTAAAGCTCCACGGGGTCTTTCCGTCCTGTCGCGGGTAACCTGCATCTTCACAGGTACTATAATTTCACCGAGTCTCTCGTTGAGACAGTGCCCAGATCGTTACGCCTTTCGTGCGGGTCGGAACTTACCCGACAAGGAATTTCGCTACCTTAGGACCGTTATAGTTACGGCCGCCGTTTACTGGGGCTTCAATTCGCAGCTTCGCTTGCGCTAACCACTCCTCTTAACCTTCCAGCACCGGGCAGGCGTCAGCCCCTATACGTCACCTTACGGTTTTGCAGAGACCTGTGTTTTTGCTAAACAGTCGCCTGGGCCTATTCACTGCGGCTCTCATGCGCTTGCACGCTCAAGAGCACCCCTTCTCCCGAAGTTACGGGGTCATTTTGCCGAGTTCCTTAACGAGAGTTCTCTCGCACACCTTAGGATTCTCTCCTCGACTACCTGTGTCGGTTTGCGGTACGGGCACCTCTCACCTCGATAGAGGCTTTTCTTGGCAGTGTGAAATCAGGAACTTCGTCCATACGGACTCGCCATCACAGCTCAACGTTACAGTGTGCGGATTTGCCTACACACACGCCTTACTGCTTGGACGCGCACAACCAACGGCGCGCTTACCCTATCCTACTGCGTCCCCCCATTTCTCAAACGGTGAGGAGGTGGTACAGGAATATCAACCTGTTGTCCATCGCCTACGCCTATCGGCCTCGGCTTAGGTCCCGACTAACCCTGAGCGGACGAGCCTTCCTCAGGAAACCTTAGTCATACGGTGGACGGGATTCTCACCCGTCTTTCGCTACTCATACCGGCATTCTCACTTCTAAGCGCTCCACCAGTCCTTCCGGTCTGACTTCAACGCACTTAGAACGCTCTCCTACCACTGACATCGTAGATGTCAATCCACAGCTTCGGTGAATCGTTTAGCCCCGATACATTTTCGGCGCAGCGTCACTCGACCAGTGAGCTATTACGCACTCTTTAAATGATGGCTGCTTCTAAGCCAACATCCTGGTTGTCTGTGCAACGCCACATCCTTTTCCACTTAACGATTACTTTGGGACCTTAGCTGGTGGTCTGGGCTGTTTCCCTTTTGACTACGGATCTTATCACTCGCAGTCTGACTCCCGTGTATAAATATCTGGCATTCGGAGTTTGTCTGAATTCGGTAAACCGGGATGGCCCCCTAGTCCAAACAGTGCTCTACCTCCAGTATTCTCATCACGAGGCTAGCCCTAAAGCTATTTCGGAGAGAACCAGCTATCTCCAAGTTCGATTGGAATTTCTCCGCTACCCACACCTCATCCCCGCACTTTTCAACGTGCGTGGGTTCGGGCCTCCAGTAAGTGTTACCTCACCTTCACCCTGGACATGGGTAGATCACCTGGTTTCGGGTCTACGACCACGTACTATTTCGCCCTATTCAGACTCGCTTTCGCTGCGGCTCCGCCTTCTAAAGCTTAACCTCGCACGTAATCGTAACTCGCCGGTTCATTCTACAAAAGGCACGCTATCACCCATTAACGGGCTCTAACTACTTGTAGGCACACGGTTTCAGGATCTCTTTCACTCCCCTTCCGGGGTGCTTTTCACCTTTCCCTCACGGTACTGGTTCACTATCGGTCACTAGGTAGTATTTAGCCTTGGGAGATGGTCCTCCCGGATTCCGACGGAATTTCACGTGTTCCGCCGTACTCAGGATCCACTCAGGAGAGAACGAACTTTCGACTACAGGGCTTTTACCTGCTCTGGCGGACCTTTCCAAGTCGCTTCATCTAACTCGCTCTTTTGTAACTCCGTATTGAGTGTCCTACAACCCCAAGAGGCAAGCCTCTTGGTTTGGGCTCTTCCCGTTTCGCTCGCCGCTACTCAGGGAATCGATTTTTCTTTCTCTTCCTCCAGGTACTTAGATGTTTCAGTTCCCTGGGTCTGCCTTCAAGACGCTATGTATTCACGTCAAGATACTACGCGATTAAACGTAGTGGGTTCCCCCATTCGGAAATCTCCGGATCAAAGCTCACTTACAGCTCCCCGAAGCATATCGGTGTTAGTGCCGTCCTTCTTCGGCTCCTAGTGCCAAGGCATTCGCCGTGCGCCCTTAATAACTTAACCAAGTTATTAAGCCTATAAAAAACTTAAAAAATAAATGTGTTTGTTACAATTTCAATGTCGTTTTATCCAGTTTTCAAAGAACAAGTTTTGAAGTGTTTCATTCAGATAGAATGAACCTTCAAAACTGAACGCAAAACGTAATCGTACAAACCCAAGGTTTGTATTCCGAAATAATCCTTAGAAAGGAGGTGATCCAGCCGCACCTTCCGATACGGCTACCTTGTTACGACTTCACCCCAATCATCTATCCCACCTTCGGCGGCTGGCTCCAAAAGGTTACCTCACCGACTTCGGGTGTTACAAACTCTCGTGGTGTGACGGGCGGTGTGTACAAGGCCCGGGAACGTATTCACCGCGGCATGCTGATCCGCGATTACTAGCGATTCCGGCTTCATGTAGGCGAGTTGCAGCCTACAATCCGAACTGAGAACGACTTTATCGGATTAGCTCCCTCTCGCGAGTTGGCAACCGTTTGTATCGTCCATTGTAGCACGTGTGTAGCCCAGGTCATAAGGGGCATGATGATTTGACGTCATCCCCACCTTCCTCCGGTTTGTCACCGGCAGTCACCTTAGAGTGCCCAACTAAATGATGGCAACTAAGATCAAGGGTTGCGCTCGTTGCGGGACTTAACCCAACATCTCACGACACGAGCTGACGACAACCATGCACCACCTGTCACCGTTGCCCCCGAAGGGGAAACTATATCTCTACAGTGGTCAACGGGATGTCAAGACCTGGTAAGGTTCTTCGCGTTGCTTCGAATTAAACCACATGCTCCACCGCTTGTGCGGGCCCCCGTCAATTCCTTTGAGTTTCAGTCTTGCGACCGTACTCCCCAGGCGGAGTGCTTAATGCGTTAGCTGCAGCACTAAGGGGCGGAAACCCCCTAACACTTAGCACTCATCGTTTACGGCGTGGACTACCAGGGTATCTAATCCTGTTTGCTCCCCACGCTTTCGCGCCTCAGCGTCAGTTACAGACCAGAAAGTCGCCTTCGCCACTGGTGTTCCTCCAAATCTCTACGCATTTCACCGCTACACTTGGAATTCCACTTTCCTCTTCTGCACTCAAGTCCCCCAGTTTCCAATGACCCTCCACGGTTGAGCCGTGGGCTTTCACATCAGACTTAAAGGACCGCCTGCGCGCGCTTTACGCCCAATAATTCCGGACAACGCTTGCCACCTACGTATTACCGCGGCTGCTGGCACGTAGTTAGCCGTGGCTTTCTAATAAGGTACCGTCAAGGTACAGCCAGTTACTACTGTACTTGTTCTTCCCTTACAACAGAGTTTTACGATCCGAAAACCTTCTTCACTCACGCGGCGTTGCTCCATCAGGCTTTCGCCCATTGTGGAAGATTCCCTACTGCTGCCTCCCGTAGGAGTCTGGGCCGTGTCTCAGTCCCAGTGTGGCCGATCACCCTCTCAGGTCGGCTACGCATCGTCGCCTTGGTGAGCCGTTACCTCACCAACTAGCTAATGCGCCGCGGGCCCATCCTATAGCGACAGCCGAAACCGTCTTTCAGTCTCTCGCCATGAAGCAAGAGAGATTATTCGGTATTAGCCCCGGTTTCCCGGAGTTATCCCAAACTATAGGGTAGGTTGCCCACGTGTTACTCACCCGTCCGCCGCTAACGTCAAAGGAGCAAGCTCCTTTTCTGTTCGCTCGACTTGCATGTATTAGGCACGCCGCCAGCGTTCGTCCTGAGCCAGGATCAAACTCTCCATAAAAGAAATTTGATTAGCTCAAATTGTTTTGCTGGCATCATGTTTGATGTCCAAAATTGTGTTTCGTTCACTAGCTAAACTAGTTACTTAAAACTTTATTGATTACGTTTTGCTTGTTCAGTTTTCAAGGTTCATGTTTCTTTATTTCGTTGTCACCTCTTGGCGACTTATACATAATAACATCGATTATTCATGAAAGTCAACACTAAAACATAAGTTTTTTTAAAGAGATTCATTTTTTATTTTAAATTTTAGAAACGAGGTTATCATTATGGTCCGTAAAACGTTGATTTCACTGCTTTTAATTGTAATGCTCTTTGCCTTTTTAAAGCCTATAAACTCAACGATGATTTCTGTATTTAATATTGGGAATGCACCAGTAGTGGTCACGAAAGGACATTATGGCACATCTCTTATTATAGAGATTTCTTTCTCTGATGACTCTCTATTAGAATGGCTCCAAACTGTGAAGGAGCCTTATCCACTTCTACTTTTAGATGCTGATTGGATAAAACGGTCACCCGATCATTTAAAAATTATCCAACAACGAAAATTGCCTACAGGATTACTTGGGCCAGATGATTCAATAGAAGAACCCGTTGACATTGCGCTCATCCAAAAGGATATTGATACTTACGAAAAATATTTACAAGAAAAACCTTTATGGTTTGCTACCCGAAATCATCAATATTCACAGGATTTACAGAAAACCTTATTCCAACAACAAATGAATTTACTATCGCCTTCGCTTATTTGGCAAGGTGAGAAAACTCCGAAATTACAAAAAGGTGATTTTGTCTTTTTCCCGCTCCATCAAAATAATCAAATATCCTTTAAAGAGCTTAACACTCTCATACAACAACATAAGTTTATGTCGATTGAAGAAAATATATTTGGTTATAAAGTTCAAACTAAAAAAGCGCCATAAAAAAATTGCCTCCACTACAGCGAGGCAATTTTTTCCTTATGCGTTTTTAGCCTGTTCACGACGAGCTTTGCGTCGTGCTTCTAATTTTTGACGATCTTCATCGGATTTTGCATTATATTTAGGTAATACTAATAATTGATACGCATTAACCGCCAATAATGGGAATAATAAGAGCGCAACATACTCATTAATATTTTCATCGCGACCCATCAATGCAATTGTCCACTCCAACGTTGTGATGACAATCATAAAGAATAGTGCCGAAATCATTACATGTTTTTTCCCTGTTAATTTTACTTTTTGAACAGCTGTTGCTATGGCCCCGAAAATGAGGACAATTAATAGTCCTACATAGAACAACCAGCTTTGCCCATCTTTCACACCAGGAATAAAGCGGAAGAAAATTATATCGAAAATCGTTATGGCAATTAATAATAGCTGTACCCAATTCCATAATGTCAGTGTTCTAAAAATATTAACACCTACCTGATGAAGTGTTAAATAAGCAAAAAAGCCAGCTTGCGCTATAACACTCATTGTAAACCCTAAGAAAACCATCCATAAAAGTCCAGCGAAAAACTCACCCCATTGACCGTTTGCTATGTATGGTTGGAAGAATTCCCAGCGAATAAATAAACTAAAAACTCCGTTGACTGCACCACCAACGAGCATTGCAAAGAAGAAAAACTTTGCCCAATTTCGTATCGTCACAACTAAAAGTCCCCCAATTTCTCAATATATCTGTCCTTATTTTATCAATGCCTTGTTAAAAAAGCTATTTCTCATCCTAACGAATACATAAAGTCCTGAGAAATGTGAACAATAATTGAAAGAGTCTATCTAGAGAAAGGACTGATTGTCGATGCGAAAATTCACCTTATTATTGATTCTAATGCTTTTTCTTTCTGCCTGTTCACAAGATAAAACCTCTACCATGTCCTATGATGAAATAAAAAAAATCATGATTGACTCTTTACAAACAGAGGATGGTAAAAAGGCATTGCGACAGCTTTTAGAGGAGCCGAGTTTCCGTGAGCTCTTGATTTTAGAGCATGATGAAGTGAAAAAGGCTACCGAGGAAACTTTACTTTCCAAGGAAGCAGAAGACTTTTGGAAAAAAACCTTTGAAGATCCAAAGTTTAAAGAAACTGTTGCGAAAAGTATGCAAAAACAGCAACAGGATATTATGAAGAACTTAATAAAAGATCCGACTTTCCAAAAGGATATGGAGGCATTTTTCGGGCAACCCGATATGCAAAAGCAGTTGGAGACTATCCTTAAATCATCCAATATGCGCAAGCAAATGGAGGAAGTTGTAAAGGAAACGATCGAAAGCCCTTTAATGCAATCGAAATGGCAGGAACTTATTAAGAAAAGTGGCGAAACCGGTTCATCAGGAAGTGGCGATAAGAAAGAAGCGAGTGGCGATAGTGGTGGCGGATCGGATAAGGGACAAAAAAGTACCGAGTAGCCTTGGTAATGTAAAAACGGATTTCCCCCTAAAATTGGTGGAAATCCGTTTTTTTATTATTTATTTAATTTATCGATGATTTTCGTCGCAATGTCTAAATAAATTTGTCCTGTTGTATGTTTTTCAGCGTATACAGAAGGAGCAAAATCTTCATCTGTCCAATCTGGTTGCCCAAGCGGGATTTGTCCAAGCAACTCTGTACGTAGTTCGTCAGCTAGCTTTGGTCCTCCACCTTGCCCAAAGACAAATTCTCGGTCACCTGATTTAGATTCAAACCAAGCCATGTTTTCGATAACTCCTAAAATTTCATGGTCTGTTTGAAGCGCCATTGCCCCTGCACGAGCTGCAACAAATGCTGCTGTTGGGTGTGGTGTTGTTACCACAATTTCTTTTGATGATGGTAACATTTGATGGATATCTAATGCAACGTCACCTGTGCCAGGAGGTAAATCTAATAATAGATAATCTAATTCACCCCACTCAACATCACGGAAGAATTGATCTAATACTTTACCTAGCATTGGTCCACGCCATACGATCGGTGCATTATTTTCTACAAAGAAGCCCATTGAAATCATTTTTACCCCAAAGCGATCTACTGGGAAAATACGATTATCGACTACCTTAGGCATATCCGTCACACCCATCATATCAGGTACACTAAATCCATAAATATCTGCGTCAATTAAGCCGACTTTCTTTCCTAGACGAGCTAAAGCTACAGCTAAGTTAACTGATACTGTCGATTTACCAACTCCACCTTTACCAGAAGCAATTGAAATTACTTGTACTGTGCTTAATGGAGATAAAATATCTTGTGCTTCCGACTCTGTTGCTGTGCCACGGAAGCTTTGTAATTTCTCTGTAGATAGTTCTTCAAAACGAATACCAACAGTGTTTACACCCGCTTCTTTCAACACCTCAACAACTTTCATTTGTAGTTGTAATTGTTCTGGTGTATTCAGTTTGGCAATGGCAATTTTTACACTGACATGATTTTTTTCTTCTTTTATTGCTACGTTCGTAATACCATCTGTTTCTGCAAGCGATTTATGTAAAAATGGATCTTGTAGTTGTCCCAGTATTTCTCGTACTTGTTGTTCAGTAATCACGACGAACACTCCCCTTATATTGTCTCAATATTAGTATATCATAATGATTTGATTTACGTTGTAGATGTTGCTCTACTCAATTTTGGCTAATAAATAGTCTTCTATACCTTCAACTATGGCATCTGCCATTTTTTCTTGATAGTTTTTGTCCACTAATAATGCTCGTTCCTCATCATTACTAATAAAACCAGTCTCCACTAAAGCTGCAGGTACTTCCGCTTTCTTCAATAAATAGATTTGCTTAATAGACAATGCTTCACGATCTGTATTTTTTAAATTGGTGCGAATGGATTGTTGAATACTCTTGGCAAGAATCTCTCCATCAGCATGTCCTTCCTTATGGTAAAATACCTGTGCGCCACGCCATTTTGTTTCAGGTATGGCATTTGCATGAATAGTTATAAATACATCAGGCTTTTCTTTTTCCACGATATCCTTTCTTAGGAAGATATCTTGTTTTTTCCGTTCTCTCATTGTTCCATATTTTTCTGATGGCGCATGCTCATCGATTACATCCCCATTTTTTGTTCGTGTCATTATAACCGTTGCGCCTTTTTTCTTTAATTGCTTCTCTACATGCTGAGCAATTGCAAGTGTAATATCCTTTTCAATCACTTCGCCCTTTGAAGCTCCTCCATCCTCACCACCATGCCCTGCATCAATGACAATCTTTATGCCACCAAGTGGGTCCGGTAAGAAGAAGTTACGGTCCGAAGCATTTGTTTCATATGCCACGACCACTATACTCATAAGCATAATTACTCCTAGTGCAAGCCAGCGCTTCACCCATATCCACCACCCTTTTACATTTAGTGTACGAAATTAGTGGATGAACTATGCCAGAAAGTAAAAAAAACTCCCAAGTCACAAACTTGAGAGTTTTAATTTCTTCTATAATTAAGGGATTTTATTGGATTGTAAAATTAGGATTAAATTCACCTGTATATGGCTCATGCTCTACAAATACAGTTAGATCATTGCCATCTTTGTCTTTACCTGTTCGTTTATATGTGAATTTCTTATCGTTGATTTCTGTAATTTCAAGAGCTACACCATACTTATTATCACCGACAGAAACATGCGCTCTTATTTTATTATCATGAATGACATCAAAGTAACCATAGTCTCCACGACTTTCACCTGTTTCAGGATTAAAGAACTCATATTTATTTGTATTTGCATCATACTTTGCAATGCTGATGAAGTTTGAATTAAATTCTGTTACATCATTACCCGCTTCATCTAACACAACTGTTCCATGCCATAGTGTATCAGCTAGAATTTTGTCTCCGTCAACGTCTGTAACTATTTCACCTGTTGAAGCATCTAACGTTTTATGGGAATCAGTAAATGACAGTTCTTTTTCTTTATATGGAATATGTTCCACGAATACTTCTACATCATTGCCCGCAGCATCTTTACCCATTCTTTTATAAGTAAAGATACTATCGTTTAGCTCAGTGATCTCGACAACAGCTTGGTAGTTTTTTGATTCTGAAATTAATATTCTTTGTTTCCCATCATTTGTGATAAAGAATGTCCCTTTATCCTCACGACTTTTACCGGTAGCAGCGTCAAAGAACTCATAATGACCTGTCTGAGCATCATATTTTGCTAAGCCAATGAAGTTTGCGTTCTCCGCAGTTAAATCATTGTTATCTCGATCATAAACTTTTGTTCCTTGCCAATTTGTACCACTTAGAATATTAGCCATTTCTTGTCCCTTTGTTAATTGCTCTTTGACAGTATTTTCTGTTGCGGCACTTTCTGTTTTAACTTCATCACTATTCGTCGTATTGCCTTTAGCAGGCTCCTTATCTTGACATGCTGCCAATAATGCAATAGCTGCAACAGATACTATTAATAATTTTTTCATACCTACTTACCTCCATCGGTTCGTTTATATTTTGAGTTACATCAAACCCATCATGACCATTTTTTAAAAATGAAAGGTTTGTTGTACCTTCTAAAAACTATATTAAAGTGGAATGTTAAACTCCCCCTAAATAATTTCTTAAAAAATCATAAACCTATACAAAAATATTTTTAATATATATTAAATCTGCACACTAATAGTGAGGTTTATGTAAAAAAAGCTATTTATTTTTTTCTACATATACTTAATTTATGGGTGATCGACATTTCTCACAAACGCGTACCTCAACATTATTTATTATAGGAAAAAGCTAAACCTAGCATATCTTTTTAATATTACTCGTATAATTCGCTACATGTTACCATATTTTTATAAACGGAAAATTAGGCTACAGTGATATACCACTAGTCTTTTGGCTGTTTTAACCAAAGAAAAGAAGGTGGAAAAATGATTGATCAATTAATACTTTCAGCAGCGAACGGCGATACTGATAAAGTATTAGCACTTCTGCAAAATGGCATCAATATTAATACAACGGATCAGTATGGAAGAACCCCTGTCTTAGCTGCCACTTATAATAACCAGGTGGATACTGTGAGGGTGCTCATTCAACATGGTGCTGATATTAATATTAGAGATAATAACCTTGAGAACGTACTTTTACATGCAGGGGCATCAGGCTATTTAGAAATCGTTAAACTTGCCATATCTTCAGGGGCAGATACAAAGCTAACTAATCGCTTTGGTGGAATTGCCATCATCCCTGCATCCGAACGGGGACATGTTGAGGTGGTCCGAGAGCTACTTAATCACTCAGACATTCATGTCAATCACATTAATAATTTGCATTGGACAGCTCTATTGGAGGCAGTCATATTAGGCAATGGCGGGGAGAAACATCAAGAAATTGTGCAATTATTGGTGGATCATGGTGCTGATATAACTATTGGAGATCGAGATGGTGTCACACCATTGCAGCATGCAAAAAAGCTAGGCTTTTATGAGATTGAGCAAATTTTAAAAGAAGCTGCACGCGAACGAAATAACAGTTAACACTATAGGAGGTTTATTCATGATTCAAGAAATCATCTAGAGAGATGTAACCTTCAAGATACGATTCTAGGTGGCCTCACTTCGGTATTAGCTGACCAGCTGCATCCATTTCACCTGCAGTTTCATAAGAAATAACGTTAAGCAATCTTTGAGGTTACTTCAAAGATTGCTTTTTATGATGGAATGACAAAAAGACCCTTTCCTCGAAAGTAGAAAGAGTCTTGGGGTAGATGTTTTGTCTGCCTCTGACTCCGTAAAGACCAAATCATCTTTAAACGGTACGCCATTTGTAAAGGTTACGAATTCTCTTCTGGTAATAGAATAATAACAGTAGTTCCTTTACCTTCTTCACTATATATACGAAAACTGGCATTTCTCATAAGCTTAAATTTTTTCAAAGGATTCGTAAATCCAATACGTGAGTTTTCTTCATTTACTAATCGTTGCAACTTTTCTTCTGAGATACCGACCCCATTATCATCAATTTTAATACGTATAAATTGACCTTCTCGTTGCACACTCACCTCAATAGTACCACCTTCTTTTTTCTTCGAAATCCCGTGAAAAACTGCATTTTCAACTATAGGCTGAATTGATAATGCTGGAATCAAAGATTGAATGGACTCATCTATATCATACGCAACTGTAAGACGATCACCAAAGCGCATTTTTTCAATATAGAGATATGCTTTTACAAGATCTATTTCATCTTCTATTGAAACCATGCTGTTACGATAATGGACATTCAGCTTGGCACGGAAATAGGTTGCTATACTGTATAAAGCCTCTCGTGTATTTTCTATATTTGTATAGCTTAAGCCGATAATAGTATTAAGTGTATTGTAGACAAAATGAGGAGTTACTTGCGCATATAAATAATTCATTTCATCCTCAATCGCATCAATGGAAGATTGTCGAACTGCTAGTAATGATTGAATACGCACTAGTAATTCATCCATCGCAATCGGTTTTTGCAGATAATCATTTGCCCCGACTTGTAAAGATAACACTAAATCTGAATGCTGCATAATGGCTGTTAATACAATAATCGGTAATTCCAACATATCGTATTGCTTGCGTACTTGTTTGCATAATTCATAGCCTGACATACCATTCATCATTAAATCGACTAACATGCAATCTACTTTATGTTTCTTTACATATTCCATCGCATCAAACCCATTATCTACCCCAATAACGGTATAGCCTTTTTGAATTAATGCGTCCACTAGTACTTTTATATTTACATGATCATCATCAACAATGAGTATGGTTTTGTCATTACCTTTATGCAATAATGGTAAATCTAGCTGTAGTATATTATCTGCTCGATTGCCCATCTGTTGTTGTGCTTCAATATCTAGTTTTTCGAGTGTGGCAAGCGGCACCGTAAAAGTAAAAATTGTTCCAACACCTAATGTACTTGTTACATGAATTTCTCCATTTAACTGTTCTACTATATTTTTTGAGATACTCAATCCTAACCCAAGTCCCCCACTTTTTTTATCTTTCTTTACTTGATAAAAGGAATTAAAAATTCGATCTAAGTCTTGTGATGGTATACCAATTCCAGTATCGCTTACTTGTATTTCCATATAATCATTACGTACACTAGCTAAGACTGTAATTTGTCCATGCTTTGTATGTTGCAGAGCATTATAGAGTAAATTATAAAGCACTTGTTTCAATCGTAATTCATCTGTATACATATGAGGTAAATTAGAATCTACTGCACTGATTAACCTTATGGATGTATCACTCGACAGTAAACTACGAATTTCCTCAATTACTTCATCAATTACGCTTATCGGCACAACACGAGGGGTAACACGAACTTCTCTGGTCATATGATTCGAAGAGATCAATAAATCCTCTACTAAATAACCTAAACGTTGCGCGACATTATGTATTAAAATGACATTTTCTTGTTGCTCACGCTTTAAAGGTCCTTGTAAACCTTCCATTAATGATTTGGATATATTTAAAATACCATTTAAAGGCGTACGTAATTCATGAGACGTTTTCAATAAAAACTCATCCTTCATTTGATTATGCATCAAGAGCTCTTCCGATAACGCTTGAACTTCCTTAAAAGATGTATTCGCTCGGAAGCTAAGCAGAGATGCAAAACTATATAGTGTAAAAATAAACAATAATTGTTCACTATAAACCATAGGTATATCAAAAATGTAATACATTACCATCAAAAAAGTATAACAAGTAAGAGATACTAAAAGAATTAGAATATAACGTGAGCCATCTACACCTTTCATAAGCACACGTAATAGCACAAACACATTATAAAGCCCAACTGGAATAAAAATTACTGCAAAGATTATTTGTGATAGAATTAGATTTTCTATTGGTATATTCATACTATTTTTTGTAATCGGGTTGTAAACCCCATAGATAAAAAAAAGTAAACCTAACAAAATACTAATAATATAAATCGCTTTTATCCTCATAAACTCCGGATACAAATAAAAGAGAAATAATGCTAAACAAACATCAACAAGTGGTAAAATCCCTAATTGTAAACGTACTTGCTCATTTATAGTTAAATGTGTAAAAATAAGAAAAAATATTTTTTCATTAGTAAACGACATGTACAGTCCGAATAATATAGTGAATAACCCCAAAAACAATTCTTCTTTACGCTTCCGATTTTGACTATACGATATAATATAAATCGCACCGAATACAATATAACCAATACATACAAACGATTCTGCTAAAATTTTCATGCTAAAGTCTCTTTGAATAGCATCCTTTGTTCCAAACTCAATAGGAAAAGTAATACCGGCTTTTGGATAATTATAATTTCCAACATGTATTACTATATCAAGCATTAGATTCTCACTGTGTGCAAACACCGTATATTTATCATCATTTTCGAACTTAAAGTCCTTTAAAGTTTCACTCGGATTCCCCATACTACCTACATCTTCTCCATTTATGAAAACACGGTTAGATTGACGAATTGAACGAATGTATAATCCATATTCCCCTTCAACTGGGACATTTATCTGAACATGATACGTTCCTACAGTAAGTCCTTCCTCATTTGGTTCTACAAAGCTATTCCAAGTAGCTGGCACCTCAATTGGTATTTTCTCACTCTCATACGCGTTGAATGAATCACTTGATGATAGTAAGATATTTGGATAGAAAGACCATTCTCCATCTAGTTTTAAAATAGTCTTTTCTTGTAGTTCTTTTTCTTCAATCGTAACGATCCCATTCTGCGCAATCGGCTGACTACTACTAACAAAATACTCTCCATTGCCAATAAAATATACGATAATAAATAGCATGATAATAGTCAAAGTAATGCTAATAATTTTTTTCACTTTCACCCCTCCCCTACTTGAACACAATTATATGTAACGTCAAACTATCAATTTGTCAGAATGAAATCCATTATGCAATATGACTATCACCTGTATTTCTCATATCAGTCCTCTTACGCATCCTATCATAGGGCTGTTAAACAAATTCTGAACAAACTATATTGTAAATGCATCGTCTAGTATGGATTACTATCACTGATTTGAATGATGTTTGACATTAAGTGATCCTCGCGAATGTCTCATAGGCTTCTCGCATGTATCTACAAAGTAATGGTGAAATTCTTAATAATTTTAATCCATTCTTGCTTCAAATCTCTTTCCCTTTTTCAAAATTACATTGATTTTTAATCAAGGGGTATTGTTTTTGTTATCAACGTAAAAAAAAGCTCCTCTCAGGTAAACCTGAGAAGAGCTTGAAATCGTTGATATAAAAATATTAACGTTTTGAGAATTGAGGTGCACGACGAGCGCCGCGTAGACCTGGTTTTTTACGTTCTTTCATGCGTGAATCACGAGTAAGTAATCCAGCTGATTTTAATGCAGCACGGAAATCTGGGTCTACTTGAAGTAGAGCACGAGCGATACCGTGACGAACAGCACCAGCTTGACCAGTGTATCCACCACCGTTAACGTTTACGTGGATATCATAGCTTCCTGTAGTTTCAGTAGCTACTAATGGTTGTTTAATTACTTCGCGTAATGCAGCGAATGGTACGTATTCTTCGATTTCACGTTTGTTGATAACAATTTTACCTGTACCTGGTACTAAACGTACGCGAGCTACAGAGCTTTTACGGCGACCAGTGCCGATGTATTGAACTTGTGCCAAAGTAATATCCTCCTCTTAATTTATATTATCCGCGAAGCTCGTATGCTTCTGGTTTTTGTGCAGCATGTGGATGCTCTGTTCCAGTGTAAACATTAAGTTTAGTGAACATTTTACGACCTAAAGAGTTTTTAGGAAGCATTCCTTTAACTGCTAATTCGATCATTCTTGTTGGGTATTTATCTAACATTTCACCAGCAGTACGTGTTTTTAAACCACCCGCAAATTGAGTATGGTGACGGTATAGTTTACCCTCTAATTTGTTACCAGTTAAATGGATTTTGTCAGCGTTGATGATGATTACGTGATCACCTGTATCAACGTTTGGTGTGAATGTTGGTTTATGTTTACCACGTAAGATTGCAGCTACTTCAGAAGCTAAACGTCCAAGAGTTTGGCCTTCTGCATCAACTACTAACCATTTACGGTCTACTTCGTGACCTTTAGCCATGAATGTTGTACG
Source organism: Lysinibacillus sp. G01H (assembly GCF_028872195.1). Lineage (NCBI taxonomy): Bacteria > Bacillati > Bacillota > Bacilli > Caryophanales > Bacillaceae > Lysinibacillus > Lysinibacillus sp. G01H. The sequence goes on from NZ_CP118397.1 coordinate 4,489,233, forward strand.
CATGTATATATCCTCCTAATCGATTCGATTACCGTTATTTTTCATTAGACTACACTATAAGTTTCGGGGCTTATTTGTGGTGGTAATGAAAATACCATCTGTTATCATATAATGAATGACTTTTAAAGTCAAGCAATTTCATTAAACACCTGGTGAAGTTGTTCAGAATTGTAGAACGCCACTAATAGAACACTTTTTCTAAGTACAGCCCTTGTGGTGGTGCGGTTTTCCCCGCATTATCACGATTACCTGAAGCAACTACCTCGGACACATTTTCAATCATACGTCGACCTATGCCAACCTCCCAAAGAGTACCTGCAATAATACGCACCATATTATATAAGAAGCCATTCCCTTCAATCACCATATGTAGCTCTTCACCATGCCATTCAAATTGCAATAATGTTACTGTGCGTACTTTATCTTTCACACTTGTATTCGCCGCGCAAAAACAAGAAAAGTCATGTGTACCAATAATAGCCTTAGCTGCCTCTTGCATCGCCTCTACGTTAGGTTTGACTCCATTTGTCTCCACAGTATAATATCTGCGGAATGGACTTTGGATAGGCTCACAAGACCAAATATAGCGATATCTTTTTCCAGCCACGTCATAACGCGCATGAAAGTCATGGGCTACTTCCTCTACCGATAATACACGAATATCTCGTGGCAGTTGCACATTCAAAGCCTTACTATACTTTTCTACAGGTATGCCAAGTGGTGTGTCGAAATGCAATGTTTGCCCTGTCGCATGTACTTTAGCATCTGTACGACCACTTGCAGTTACCTTAACCGATTCTCCCTTATGCATAATGGCTAGAACACGTTCAAGCTCAGCCTGCACTGTACGTTCCCCTGGCTGTATCTGATAGCCTGAAAATAGTGTTCCATCATAGCTTATAATTACTTTTAATCGTCGCATATAGCCTACTCCTTTAACTTCTATAGAAGAATAGCAATACGCCTATTGCTACTAATAACACAAGCGCAAATGTGTCCCCCATATCCCATTTTAACCTGCGGTACCTAGTGCGCCCTTCACCACCGCGATAGCCTCTTACTTCCATCGCTGTTGCTAAATCCTCAGCCCGTTTAAATGCACTGACAAATAGAGGCACAAGCAATGGTACTACTGCCTTTATACGGTCCTTAATTGGCCCAGATGATAAATCAGAGCCCCTTGCCATTTGTGCCTTCATAATTTTATCCGTCTCATCCATTAAGGTTGGAATGAAGCGTAATGAGATGGACATCATTAAAGCCAATTCATGGACGGGTACTTTTATTGCTTTTAAGGGATTCAGCAGAACCTCGATACCGTCTGTTATGGAAATTGGTGATGTTGTAAGGGTTAAGATTGACGTCATAAATACTAATACTAGAAAACGAATTGAGATAAATATTCCCCGCCTAATCCCTTCATCATAAATCGTAATGAATTTTGATTCAAACACAGGGACGCCTTCCTTCGTCATAAAAATATGGAGAAGGAATGTAAAGGCCATTAAAAAGAGCACTGGTTTGAGTCCATTAATTAAAAAATAAAGGCGAATGCGCGATATTAATACAATCAGTAGCGTGAATGCGAGTAACATCGCATACGTCACGGTATTATTGGCTAAAAACACAATAATAATAAAGGCGAACACAAAGATCAGCTTTGACCGTGGATCAAGCTTGTGTACGGGTGAGTCACCAGGTAAGAAGCGACCAAAGATCATTTTTTCCATCATGACTCTGCACGCTCCTCTCTAAGTGCTTGAGCAATTTCAGCAGCAAGCTCTTCCTCTGTTAAGCAAACCTTAGACAAGGAATGACCCATCATGTGTTCAATCTTTTGCTGAAAGCGGACAATACGTGGAGGCTCTAGACGGAATTTCTTTAATGTTTCAACATCTTTAAAAATAATTCGTGGTGTTCCACTTAAGACATTCTTTCCTTCATGCATGATCACAATATTATCTGCGTACCGAGCTGCATCCTCCATACTATGGGTTACTAGAATGGTTGTAAGATGACGTTCTTGATGGAGCTGATAAAACATATCCATAATTTCCTTTTGACCTCGTGGATCAAGACCTGCTGTTGGTTCATCTAAGACAATAACCTCAGGATCCATCGCCAAAACACCTGCAATCGCTACACGACGCATTTGACCACCTGATAAATCGAAAGGTGATTTATCCAAAACACTATCAGGCAAACCGACTAAGCTAACAAGTTCTCTTGCACGAGCTTCCGCCTCCTCCTCTGATATACCAAAGTTCATTGGGCCAAACATAATATCCTTTAACACTGTTTCTTCAAAAAGTTGATGCTCTGGAAATTGAAAGACAATGCCCACCTTTTGTCTTACAGCTTTTAAATCCTTTGCTTTTTTCCCAGCTATAATAAGTCGATCTCCTATATGTACTTCTCCTGAAGTAGGTCTTAGAAGTGCGTTAAAATGCTGCAGAATCGTTGATTTTCCAGAACCCGTATGGCCAATTATCGCTTGATACGTATGAGATGGAATGTCAAAATCTACATCGAATAATGCCCGTTTTTCAAAGGGGGTTCCTTGTGCATAGGCATAACTTACTTGTTGAAGTTTGATGTCCATAAATCATTCACCAACTCTTCTTCTGTCATATGTTGTCCCATTAATGGAACACCTTCCTTTTGCAATAGCTTTGATAACTTCAAGGCAAATGGCAAATCTAGTCCAAATTCAACTAGCTTGTCTCCAAGTGCAAAGATTTCAGCAGGTGTACCTTCTGCAAATTTCTTACCATCATTCATAAAAAGAACACGATCTGCTAACATTGCCTCTTCTAAATCATGGGTAATAGATAAAACTGTTAATCCTGTTTCTGCACGTAATGTTTGCACCGTTTGTAACACCTCTGCACGACCCTGAGGATCTAACATGGATGTAGCCTCATCTAAAATTAAAAGCTTCGGCTTTAAAGCAAGTGCCCCAGCAATGGCTACACGCTGTTTTTGTCCACCAGATAAATGATGTGGCTCATGGTCTAAAAACTGACTCATTTTTACCTGTTCGAGTGCCGCATGTACACGTTTCACCATTTCTTCAAAAGGGATACCGTTGTTTTCCAAAGCAAATGCTACATCATCCTGTACCGTTGCCCCAACGAATTGATTGTCAGGGTTTTGAAAAACCATTCCCATTAAGGAGCGAGATTCCCAAAGATTTTCTTCATTTAAAGGTTCTCGTAATATTCGTACATCCCCCTGTTGAGGAAACAATAAACCATTCATCAGCTTGGCAATGGTGGACTTACCAGAACCATTATGTCCTACAATAGCAATCCACTCACCTTCATCAACAGCAAAACTAACATTTTCTACAGCATTACGACTGTTTTGAATTTCTGGTGTATATGAAAAAGTCACATTATTTAAAGATAAAATTTCAGGCATATCTAGAACTCCTCTCTCTAAGCTCAGCTCTACTAACTAACTTACACTTTTTTATGTATGAATTCTACTACAATCCGTATGTCGATAAAAGAAAAATACTACAATAGCAACTCAAATTGATAATGGACTAATTGAATTACAAAATAACGCCCATATATTAAAAAAAGCACCACAAATTGGCGCCATCTAATCTAATAAAAAAGCGCGCACCTCATTCGATAGAAATGCGCTAGTCGTTACATTTACAAGAAATATGGGTGCTCAAGCCCTTATTTCTCCTGAATGAGGTGCGGAGAGCTAAACGAGACGCCACACTAATAAGTGTCCGCTCATCATAACGCTCAGCTTAATTATTTGTCGTATAAATCATTTATAAAGAAAGAGGGTGGTGATTCCCACCCTCTTCACCACAAGTTTTCTCTTATGATTAAACTAGTTCAATCACAACAACAGGTGCACCGTCGCCACGACGAGGACCTACTTTAAGAATACGAGTGTAACCACCTTGACGCTCAGCATAACGTGGTGCAACATCATCAAATAACTTTTGAAGTGCAAATGATGTTGATTCGTTACCTTCTGCATCAGTCGTTGTTACTAGTTCACGACGGATGAATGCAGCAGCTTGACGGCGTGCATGTAAATCTCCGCGTTTACCTAAAGTAATCATTTTTTCAACAGCTTTACGTACTTCTTTAGCGCGAGCCTCAGTAGTTTCGATACGCTCGTTGATGATTAAATCAGTAGCTAAGTCACGTAACATCGCTTTACGTTGAGAACTTGTACGACCAAGTTTTCTGTAACCCATGGATGTTTCCCTCCTTTATAGAAAAAAATCTGATCTTGTTAGTTGTGTTTAAATCGCTTAGTCTTCTTTGCGTAATCCTAAACCAAGCTCTTCTAACTTCGCTTTTACTTCTTCTAATGACTTACGTCCAAGGTTACGAACTTTCATCATGTCGTCTTCTGATTTATTCGCAAGTTCTAGTACTGTATTGATACCAGCGCGTTTTAAACAGTTATAAGAACGAACAGAAAGATCAAGTTCTTCAATAGTCATCTCTAAAACTTTTTCTTTTTGATCTTCTTCTTTTTCGACCATGATTTCAGCAGTTTGTGCCTCATCTGTCATGCCAACGAAGATGTTAAGATGCTCGGTTAAAATTTTTGCTCCGAGCGAAATCGCCTCTTTCGGACCGATGCTGCCATCTGTCCACACATCAAGAGAAAGTTTGTCGTAGTCAGAAGACTGACCAACACGAGTATTTTCCACTTGGAAATTGACGCGTGATACTGGAGTGTAAATAGAGTCGATCGGGATCACGCCGATAGGAAGATCCTCACGTTTGTTTTGATCAGCAGGAGTGTAACCACGGCCGCGTTGTGCATACATACGCATACGTAAATGACCGTTTTTAGCGATTGTTGCAATATATAGATCTGGGTTTAAAATTTCTACGTCACTGTCATGTGTAATGTCAGCAGCCGTAACTGTACCATCGCCTTTAACATCAATCTCAATAACTTTTTCTTCGTCAGAGTAGATTTTAAGAGCTAGTTTTTTCACGTTCAAAATGATTGAAGCTACATCTTCTACTACGCCTTCTACAGTTGAGAATTCGTGAAGAACACCATCAATTTGAATTGAAGTGACAGCAGCTCCTGGTAATGAAGACAGAAGGATACGACGTAAAGAATTACCCAAAGTGTTTCCATATCCGCGTTCAAGCGGTTCTACAACAAACTTTCCATATTTGGAATCTTCGCTGATCTCCACCGTTTCAATCTTTGGTTTTTCAATTTCGATCATTTTATTTACCCTCCTTCAAAACATCGAATGTATAGGTTCTTTCCATCATAGATTCGATCGTCAATGACGTATCGTTTATTATCTGCACAAGACAGTCTGTACAAAAAATGATGTTCTCATACAATATGAGACGCACCCATTACACGCGACGACGTTTTGGCGGACGGCAACCATTGTGAGGAACTGGAGTAACGTCTTTAATAGCAGTTACTTCTAAACCAGCAGCTTGAAGTGCACGAATAGCAGCTTCACGACCAGCACCAGGACCTTTAACAGTTACTTCCAACGTTTTCAGACCATGTTCAAGGGATGTTTTAGCAGCAGTTTCTGCAGCCATTTGAGCAGCGAATGGTGTAGATTTACGTGAACCACGGAAACCAAGAGCACCAGCACTTGACCAAGATACAGCGTTACCTTGCATATCTGTAATCGTTACGATTGTATTGTTAAATGTAGAACGAATGTGTGCAATACCAGATTCGATATTCTTTTTCACACGACGTTTACGAGTTTGTTGTTTACGAGCCATGTTAAGAAGGAACCTCCTTTACCAATTATTTTTTCTTGTTCGCAACTGTTTTACGAGGACCTTTACGCGTACGCGCATTGTTCTTCGTATTTTGACCACGAACAGGTAAGCCACGACGGTGACGGATACCACGGAATGAACCGATTTCCATCAGACGTTTAATATTTAATGAAGTTTCGCGACGTAAGTCACCTTCAAGTTTGTAAGAATCTAATTGTTCACGGATTTTGTTTAACTCATCTTCAGTTAAGTCGCGTACGCGTGTATCTTCTGAAATACCTGCATCAGCTAGTACTTTCTGAGCTGTAGTTTTACCAATACCGAAAATGTACGTTAATGAAATTACCACGCGTTTGTCGCGAGGAATATCAACACCAGCAATACGTGCCATGTACGTTGTGCACCTCCTTTAGAATTAACCTTGTTTTTGTTTATGTTTAGGATTTTCACAGATTACCATTACTTTACCGCGTCGGCGAATTACTTTACATTTTTCGCAGATCGGTTTCACAGATGGTCTCACTTTCATCTAACCTAACCTCCTTAGTAGTCCGGAGCGCAAAAGATTATTTAAAACGGTATGTGATACGACCGCGAGTTAAATCATAAGGAGATAACTCAATAGTAACCTTATCTCCAGGTAGAATACGGATAAAGTGCATACGAATCTTACCAGATACGTGTGCTAGAATCACATGTCCATTTTCTAATTCTACCTTAAACATCGCGTTTGGCAAAGTCTCAACAACTGTCCCTTCGACTTCAATTACATCATCTTTCGCCATCTACTCTGTCTCCTCTCTATATGCAAATTAAAGTTCTCATCGTTACATCAAACGGATATCTGCTGCAACTTTAGAAGCAACCTCGTTTCAACATATGTTTGGATTGTATGAGAGATGTTTGAAAGACGCTCGTCTGGTTTCGCTTCACACAATCCACGGAATATACAGAACCAGTAAGGGCACTGAATCTCCCATGTTTACACGAATACCGGAATGTCTTGGATGAGATATTCATACCCGTTACACAGATGCTTCCACGAAACCCATTATACTCCTCCAAAAGGTATGTTGCACTTTTTAGAAGAAATATATACCGGGCACAATATGCTTTTGCAACTCTCAAAAAAATTATGTTTCGTTGTTGCTCCCGCATGCCTCCCGCGGAAGCAGTACTCTGCGCCCGGAGCCGGGTATCAGCTGCGGCTGCCCTGTAATAGAGCATCAAGATCAGCAAACACTTTGTTAATATCTTGCTGTCCATCTATATTAGTTAACACGCCTTTAGCTTGATAGAAATCAAGTAGAGGTTGTGCTTGTTTCATATTTACTTCCAGACGGTTCGCAACCGTTTCAGGATTATCATCTGCACGTGTATAAAGCTCGCCACCATCTTTATCACATTTCCCTTCCTCAGCAGGAGGATTGAAAATTAAATGATAGGATGTACCACAAGTTTTACAAATACGTCTACCTGAAAGACGAGCAATTAACTCATCCTTTTCAACTTGAATGTTTAATGTATGCTCAATAGCTTTACCTAGGTCAGCAAGAATGCTATCTAAGGCTTCAGCTTGAGGAACAGTACGTGGGAAACCATCTAATAAGAATCCTTTTTCACAATCAGGTTTAGCCAGTCGCTCACGAACAATACCAATCGTTACTTCATCAGGTACAAGTGCACCTTGATCCATAAACGACTTAGCTTGTAAGCCTAGTTCAGTACCTTCTTTAATTGCAGCACGGAACATATCGCCTGTAGAAATATGAGGAATTGCGTACTTCTCAACAATTTTATCTGCCTGCGTACCTTTACCAGCACCTGGCAGACCCATTAAAACGATATTCATTAGGAAATATTCCTCCCACAAAAGGTTTGCTGATTAAAGGAAACGATGGAACGTTCCCTAAAAACCAACATTATTTCATAAAGCCTTTGTAGTGACGTTTAACAAGTTGAGATTCTAGCTGCTTCATCGTTTCGAGCGCTACGCCGACTACGATAATAATACTAGTACCACCGATCTGCACTGAGGCAGGTAGATTCATAAAGTTTATGAATATAACCGGCATTACTGAAATAACAGTTAAGAAAATCGCGCCGACAAATGTCAGACGATATAACACGCTTGTTAAATACGTTTGAGTGTTTTCACCAGGACGAATACCTGGAATATAAGCACCTTGCTTTTTCAAGTTATCTGCCACATTTTCTGGATTCACTTGTACGAATGCATAGAAATATGTGAATGCGATGATTAATGCCACATAAATAATCATTCCAACAGGTTTTGTATGATCAAACGTGTTATTAATGAAAGTTGTAACATTATTTTCACCGAAGAACGGAACTAACGTACGAGGTGTCATCAGAAACGCTGAAGCAAAGATTACAGGAATAACCCCTGCAGCATTTACTTTTAACGGTAAATGAGTTTGTTGACCACCAGTTTGTTGATTTCGCCCAGTAACTCGTTTTGCATATTGAATTGGAATTTTACGTAGTGCTTGTTGCACGTAGATAACTCCAATAACAACCGCAAGCAAGATTAAAACAAGTAGACCAAGGATAATTAGGTTGATAAATAGCTTATCACCCGCACCCTCGATTTGTTGTGCATAGATTTGGTTGATACCTGTAGGTAATGCCGCAACGATACCTGCGAAAATTACAACAGAAATACCATTACCAACGCCATGCGCAGTAATTTGATCAGCAAGCCATACTAGGAATGCTGTACCCGCTGTTAATACAATAGAGATTATAACATATGTTAAAACCCCTTCTTCCTTAATCAATGACCCGCCATACATTCTATTAAAACCAAATGACATCGCGAATGATTGAATAAAAGCAAGAATAATAGTAAAGTAGCGTGTAAATTGCGCAAGTTTACGTCTTCCGACTTCACCTTGCTTTGCCCACTCAGCAAACTTCGGTACTACGTCCATTTGCAATAACTGAACAATAATTGAGGCTGTGATGTAAGGCATAATCCCCATTGCAAAGATGGAGAAGTTCTTTAAAGCACCACCGCCAAAAGTATTCAGGAAACCAACGAGGTTAAACTCATCAGTTGCCTTTAATACATTAGCGTCAACGTTAGGTACTGGAATGAAAGTTCCAATACGAAAAACGATTAACATTAAAAGTGTGAAAATGATTTTATTTCTTATATCTCGAACACGCATAAAGTTAGAGATTGTCTGAAACATTAAATCACCTCAGTAGTTCCGCCGGCATTCTCGATTGCTTCTTTCGCTGAAGCTGAGAATTTATGAGCTTTGACAGTAAGCTTTTTATTAAGAGTTCCGTTGCCTAGAACTTTAATTCCAGCTTTTTCATTGCTCACTAGACCAGTTTCAAGTAATAATGCAGCAGTTACCTCTGCACCGTCTTCGAAACGGTTTAAAGCATCAAGGTTAACGATCGCGTATTCTTTACGGTTAATGTTCGTAAAGCCACGTTTTGGTAAACGACGGAATAATGGGTTCTGACCGCCTTCAAAGCCTGGGCGTACACCGCCACCAGAACGAGCGTTTTGACCTTTATGACCTTTACCTGCTGTTTTACCGTTACCAGAACCGATACCACGACCAACGCGGTTGCGTTGCTTACGAGAACCTTCTGCTGGTTTTAACTCATGCAGTTTCATAGTGGGTGGCACCTCCTTGTTCAATAATTGGAAATTAAATTTCTTTTACAGTAACTAAGTGAGCTACTTTATCAAGCATACCGCGAGTAGCTGCGTTATCAGCTTTCTCTACAGTTTGGTGTAATTTACGTAAACCTAAAGCTTCAACAGTTTTGCGTTGTGCAGGTTTAGTACCAATCACAGATTTAGTAAGGGTGATTTCTAATTTGTTAGCCATTATCTTTCCCCCCTTATCCTAATAGTTCTTCCACTGATTTACCACGTAATTTAGCTACGTCCTCTACGCGTTTTAATTCAGTTAAACCTTGAATTGTTGCACGCACCATGTTAATTGGTGTGTTAGATCCAAGTGATTTTGAAAGAATATCAGTAATACCAGCAAGTTCTAGTACAGCACGTACTGGACCACCAGCGATAACCCCTGTACCAGGAGCAGCAGGTTTGATTAGGATTTCTCCTGCACCAAAGCGACCTTGCACTAAGTGTGGAGTTGTTCCACCTACGCGTGGCACTTCGATTAAGTTTTTCTTCGCATCTTCAACAGCTTTGCGGATAGCATCTGGCACCTCTTGAGCTTTACCAGTACCGAAACCTACATGACCGTTTCTATCGCCAACTACAACTAATGCTGTGAAGCGGAAGCGACGTCCACCTTTAACAACTTTAGCAACGCGGTTAATAGTAACTACGCGTTCTTCAAGTTCTCCAAGTTTGTTTGCGTCAATACGACTCATGAAATGTGTCCCTCCTTCTTATTAAAATTCTAAACCGTTCTCACGTGCAGCTTCAGCTAAAGCTTTAACACGTCCATGATATAAGTAACCACCACGGTCAAATACTACAGCAGTAATATTTTTTTCCGCAGCGCGTTTTGCGATTGTTTCACCGACTTTAGTTGCTGCGTCAACATTGCTACCAGCACCTTCGAAACCATTTTCTTGAGAAGATGCGCTAACAATTGTTACGCCTGCTACGTCATCGATAAGTTGCGCGTAAATGTTCTTGTTAGAACGGAATACGTTTAAGCGTGGACGCTGAGCAGTACCCGAAATTTTAGAACGAACGCGAGCATGACGTTTTTTACGAACCTGATTTTTATCTTGTTTCGTAATCACAAGGGTCACTCCTTTCTAATGCTTAAGCTGCATTATTTACCTGTTTTACCTTCTTTACGACGAACATATTCGCCTTCATAACGAATACCTTTACCTTTATAAGGCTCTGGTGGACGAACGTCACGGATGTTAGATGCAAGAGCACCAACGCGTTCTTTGCTGATACCTTTAACGATGATCTTTGTGTTTGAAGGAACTTCAATTTGTAGACCATCTTCAGGTGTGAACTCTACTGGATGAGAGTAACCTACGTTAAGTACAAGTTTATTACCTTGTAATTGCGCACGGTAACCAACACCGATAAGTTCTAAAGCTTTTTCGAAACCTGCAGAAACACCAGTAACCATGTTCGCAAGAAGCGCACGAGTAGTACCGTGGTTTGTGCGGTGTTCTTTTGAATCAGAAGGACGTACTACAGTGATTACGTTACCCTCTTGCTCAATTTTCATATCTTGGTGGAAAGAACGAACAAGTTCGCCTTTAGGACCTTTAACAGTAACAGTGTTGTCAGCTGCAACAGTAACAGTTACGTTAGCTGGTACCTCGATAATTTTTTTACCTACACGAGACATTTAGCTGCACCTCCATTCATTTATTGCTAATTACCAAACGTATGCTAGAACTTCGCCGCCAACTTGTTTAGCGCGAGCTTCTTTATCTGTTAATAAACCTTGTGAAGTTGACACTAAAGCGATACCAAGACCGTTCAATACTTTAGGTACTTCATTTGTTTTAGCATATACACGTAAACCAGGTTTAGAAATACGTTTTAAGCCAGTGATAACGCGCTCGTTATCTTTTCCATATTTTAAGAAAATACGGATGATACCTTGTTTGTTGTCTTCCACGTATTCTACGTCACGTACGAAACCTTCACGCTTTAAAATTTCAGCGATTTCTTTTTTCACGTTGGAAGCTGGTACTTCTAACTTCTCGTGACGAACCATGTTCGCATTACGAATGCGAGTAAGCATATCTGCAATCGGATCAGTCATTGTCATTACATTTACCTCCTTCCCAAATTAGGGGATTACCAGCTGGCTTTTTTCACGCCAGGAATTTGTCCCTTATATGCAAGTTCTCGGAAACAAATACGGCAAAGTTTGAATTTGCGATATACTGAATGTGGACGACCACAGCGTTCACAACGTGTATACTCTTGCACTTTAAACTTTTGCTTACGTTGTTGTTTAACGATCATAGATTTTTTAGCCACGTTTTCGCCCTCCTTGTTTGATTACTTTTGGAACGGCATACCGAATTGTGTCAATAACTCGCGAGCTTCTTCGTCAGAGTTCGCTGTCGTTACGATCACGATGTCCATACCGCGTACTTTTGAAACTTTATCGTAATCGATTTCTGGGAAAATTAATTGTTCTTTAACACCTAGAGTGTAGTTACCGCGACCATCGAATGCTTTTTTAGAAACACCACGGAAGTCACGTACACGAGGTAGTGAGATAGAAATTAATTTGTCCAAGAATTCATACATACGCTCACCGCGTAATGTAACTTTAGCACCGATAGGCATACCTTCACGAAGACGGAAACCTGCGATCGATTTTTTAGCTTTAGTTACTACTGGTTTTTGACCAGTGATAATTGTTAATTCTTCAACAGCTGCATCTAACGCTTTAGAGTTTTGAACTGCATCACCAACACCCATGTTGATAACGATTTTCTCAACTTTCGGTAGTTGCATAACTGATTTATATCCAAATTTGCTCATAAGAGCTGGAGAAACTTCATTTAAATATTTTTCTTTTAGGCGGCTCATGTGTGTACCTCCCTTCTATTTATACTAATTAGTCGATTACTGCACCTGATTTTTTTGCTACACGAACTTTTTTACCGTTTTCGATTTTATAACCTACACGAGTCGGCTCGCCAGATTTAGGATCGATTAGCATTACGTTCGAAACGTGAATTGCAGCCTCTTGGCTAACAATACCACCTTGTGGATTCAATTGGTTAGGTTTAACGTGTTTTTTCACGATGTTCACACCTTCAACAAGAACGCGATCTTGTTTTGGGAAAGCAGCAAGGATTACGCCTTCTTTGCCTTTATCCTTACCAGTGATTACCTTAACCTTGTCACCTTTTTTTACATGCATGCTGTCGCACCTCCTTGATTGGCACTGTCATGAAATTAAAGAACTTCTGGAGCTAGAGAAACGATTTTCATGAAGTTGCTGTCACGTAGTTCACGTGCAACAGGTCCGAAAATACGAGTTCCGCGTGGTGATTTATCATCACGAATAATTACACAAGCATTTTCATCAAATTTGATGTACGTGCCGTCTTTACGACGAACGCCTGATTTAGTACGAACGATAACAGCTTTAACAACGTCACCCTTCTTGACAACGCCACCTGGTGTTGCTTTCTTAACTGTACAAACAACGATATCACCGATGTTAGCAGTTTTACGGCCAGAGCCACCAAGCACTTTAATTGTAAGAACTTCACGTGCACCTGAGTTGTCAGCAACTTTCATACGACTTTCTTGTTGGATCACTTAGGTTACCTCCCTTCGGAAATTGGTTGTTCCGAAATAGTTATTAAATAATAACCGCTTTTTCTACAACTTCTACTAGACGGAAACGTTTAGTAGCTGATAGCGGGCGAGTTTCCATGATACGTACGATATCACCGATTTTCGCTGTGTTTAACTCATCATGAGCTTTAAACTTTTTAGAGTATTTTACACGCTTACCATAAAGCTTGTGCTTTTTGTAAGTTTCAACTAAAACAGTAACAGTTTTGTCCATTTTATCTGAAACAACGCGGCCCGTGTAAACTTTGCGTTGATTGCGCTCAGTCATACTTGAAAACCTCCTTTATCAGTTATTTGCACTGATTTCTCTTTCACGAATAACAGTTTTCATACGCGCGATTGCTTTACGCACTTCACGAATACGAGCTGTGTTTTCTAATTGACCAGTCGCCAATTGGAAGCGAAGGTTGAAAAGCTCTTCTTTCAGTGATTTCACTTTTAATTCTATTTCAGAAGTAGCAAGGTCACGGATTTCATTAGCTTTCATTAGATTCACCACCAGTTTCTTGACGTTTTACGATCTTACATTTAACAGGAAGTTTGTGTGATGCTAAACGAAGTGCTTCACGTGCAACTTCTTCAGATACGCCAGCAATTTCGAACATTACTTTTCCTGGTTTAACTACTGCTACCCAACCTTCAGGAGAACCTTTACCAGAACCCATGCGGACTTCTAGAGGTTTTTTAGTGTAAGGTTTATGTGGGAAGATTTTAATCCAAACTTTACCGCCACGTTTCATGTAACGAGTCATCGCGATACGAGCAGATTCGATTTGACGGTTAGTAATCCAGCTAGCAGTTTGAGCTTGTAAGCCCCATTCGCCGAAAGTTACTTCTTTACCGCCTTTCGCTTCGCCACGCATGTTGCCGCGGTGTTCACGACGGTATTTAACGCGTTTAGGCAATAACATATTATTTGCCTCCTTCCACAGATTTCTTCGTAGGAAGAACTTCACCACGGTAGATCCATACTTTAACGCCTAATTTACCGTAAGTAGTATCAGCTTCTGCGTGTGCATAATCGATGTCAGCACGTAGAGTATGAAGTGGAACAGTTCCTTCACTATAGTGTTCAGCACGCGCGATGTCAGCGCCACCTAAACGACCAGATACTTGTGTTTTAATTCCTTTTGCACCAGCGCGGATTGTGCGTTGGATCGCTTGCTTTTGCGCACGACGGAATGATACACGATTTTCTAATTGACGAGCGATGTTTTCAGCTACTAGACGAGCGTCAAGATCTGCACGTTTGATTTCGATGATGTTGATGTGTACACGTTTACCAGTTAAATCGCTAAGGTATTTACGAAGGTTTTCAACTTCAGTACCACCTTTACCGATTACCATACCTGGTTTCGCAGTGTGAATTGTAATGTTTACACGGTTTGCAGCACGTTCGATTTCTACTTTAGAAACAGAAGCGTCTTTAAGAGCCGTTTCAATATATTTACGCACTTTGATGTCTTCGTGAAGTAGAGTTGCATAGTCTTTTTCAGCGTACCATTTTGACTCCCAGTCACGAATAATACCAACGCGTAGTCCTATTGGATGTACTTTTTGACCCACGGATTAACCCTCCTTCTTCTCAGATACCACTAGAGTAATGTGGCTTGTGCGTTTGTTAATTGCGCTTGCACGTCCTTGTGCACGTGGACGGAAACGTTTTAAAGTTGGACCTTCGTCAACGAATACTTCAGAAACTACTAAAGAGTTGATGTCAAGATCGTAGTTGTGCTCAGCGTTAGCAACTGCAGATTTTAATACTTTCTCAACGACTGGAGACGCCGCTTTTGGAGTATGACGTAAAATTGCAACTGCTTCACCAACTTGCTTACCTCGGATTAAGTCTACAACTAGACGTACTTTGCGAGGAGCAATGCGTACTGTACGAGCGATAGCTTTAGCTTGTGTCATTAGGATTTACCTCCTCTCAAAATTAGCGTCTTGTTTTCTTGTCGTCTGCACCGTGACCTTTATAAGTACGTGTCGGTGCGAACTCACCAAGTTTATGGCCTACCATATCTTCTGTTACGTATACAGGAACATGTTTACGTCCATCATATACAGCAATCGTTAAACCGATGAAGTTCGGGAAGATTGTAGAACGGCGTGACCAAGTTTTGATAACTTGTTTTTTCTCAGAAGCCTCTTGCGCTTCCACTTTTTTCATTAAGTGGTCATCGACAAAAGGTCCTTTTTTCAAGCTGCGACCCATGTAGGAACCTCCCTCCGTGATTCCACCACGGCTCTCACATAGAACCGTAGTTTAACCACTTTATTTTTTACGACTACGGATGATAAATTTATCCGATTTGTTTTTCTTCTTGCGAGTTTTGTAACCAAGTGCTGGTTTACCCCAAGGAGTCATTGGTGATTTACGTCCGATTGGAGAACGTCCTTCACCACCACCGTGTGGGTGATCGTTAGGGTTCATTACAGAACCACGAACTTCTGGGCGTTTACCTAACCAACGGCTACGACCTGCTTTACCGATGTGTACAAGTTCGTGTTGTTCGTTACCAACTTGACCGATTGTAGCGCGGCAAGTAGCTAAAACTAAACGTACTTCACCAGATTGTAAACGAACGATAACGTACTTATCTTCACGACCAAGTACTTGCGCAGAAGTACCAGCTGAACGTACTAATTGTCCGCCCTTACCAGGTTTTAACTCGATGTTATGGATTGTAGTACCCATTGGAATGTTTGCTAATGGTAATGTGTTACCTACTTTAATATCAGCATCTGGACCAGAAACGATTGTTTGACCAACCTCTAGACCTTTTGGTGCTAAGATGTAAGCTTTTGCTCCATCAGCGTAGTTGATTAATGCGATATTCGCAGAACGGTTTGGATCATATTCAATAGTAGCAACTTTTGCCGGAATGCCATCTTTAACACGTTTGAAATCGATAACACGGTATTGCTTCTTATGACCACCACCATGATGACGAACAGTGATTTTACCTTGGTTGTTACGACCAGCTTTGCGTTTAGTTGGTTCAAGCAATGATTTCTCAGGCTTGTTTGTTGTAATTTCCGCAAAGTCTAATGACGTCATGTTACGACGACCATTAGAGGTAGGTTTATACTTTTTAATCGCCATTGTGTTTTCCCTCCTTCTTGAGTGTTCAAATCATAAATCCGTTAGGATTACATTTCGAATAATTCAATTTCTTTGCTATCAGCAGTTAATTTAACGATCGCTTTACGACGTTTGTTAGTGTAACCACCGTAACGGCCTACGCGTTTGAATTTACCTTTGTAGTTAAGAACGTTTACTTTCTCAACTTTTACGCCAAAGATTTCTTCTACAGCGTCTTTTACTTGAGTTTTGTTAGCGCGAGTGTCTACTTCGAAAGTATACTTTTTCTCTGCCATAAGTTCTGAAGAACGCTCAGTAATGACCGGACGTTTTAAAATATCACGTGCTTCCATTATCCAAGCACCTCCTCAACTTTTTCTACTGCAGACTTAGTGAATACAACTTTATCATGACCTAATAGATCAAGAACGTTGATTCCGTTTGCAGTTAAAACTGTTACACCTGGGATGTTACGAGCAGATAATGCTACGTTTTCATCTAGGTCAGCAGTTACGAATAAAGATTTTTTCTCTAAAGAAAGATCTTTAAGGATTTTTGTGAATTCTTTTGTTTTTGGTGCTGCTAGAGTTAGAGCATCAAGAACTAAGAAGTTTTGTTCTACTACTTTAGCTGATAAAGCAGATTTAAGAGCTAAACGACGAACTTTTTTAGGTAATTTATAAGAATAGCTACGTGGAGTAGGACCGAATACGATACCACCGCCGCGCCATTGTGGAGAACGGATAGAACCTTGACGAGCACGACCAGTTCCTTTTTGACGCCATGGTTTACGACCACCACCAGCAACCTCAGAACGGTTTTTAACCTTGTGATTACCTTGACGAAGAGAAGCACGTTGAGCAACTACTGCGTCGAATAATACTGCTTCATTTGGCTCGATTCCGAAGATCGCATCGTTTAATTCGATTTCACCAACTGAAGCACCTGTTTGACTAAGTACAGATACTTTTGTCATTCCTGTTTCCTCCTTTCCTTAAGTGATTACTTAGCTTTAATTGCAGTTTTTACTGTAACTAGAGCTTTTTTAGAACCAGGAACATTACCTTTAACAAGTAGTAAGTTACGATCTGTATCAACTTTCACGATTTCTAAGTTTTGGATTGTAACTACATTGCCACCCATTTGACCAGGTAATTTCTTTTGTTTAAATACGCGGTTCGGAGCAACTGGACCCATTGAACCAGGACGACGGTGGTAACGAGAACCGTGGGCCATAGGACCACGAGATTGTCCGTGGCGTTTAATAACACCTTGGAAACCTTTACCTTTAGTAACTCCTGTTACATCGATTACATCGCCTTCTGCGAAAATTTCTACTTTGACTTCTTGACCAACTTCGTATTCTTCCACGTTCACGTTGCGGAATTCACGAATGAAGCGCTTAGGAGCAGTGTTCGCTTTTGCTACGTGACCTTGTTCTGGTTTGTTAGAAAGCTTAACGCGCTTGTCTTCGAAACCAACTTGAATTGCTTCGTAGCCGTCTGTTTCAACAGTTTTCTTTTGAAGAACTACGTTTGGAGTAGCCTCGATAACTGTTACCGGGATTAAATCGCCGTTTTCAGCGAAAACTTGTGTCATACCAATTTTTCTACCTAAGATTCCTTTAGCCATTTGTCACACCTCCTGTAAGTTTTAAAAGTTATATTGTTTTTACCATTAAAGTTTGATTTCGATATCAACGCCAGATGGTAAATCAAGTTTCATTAACGCATCAACAGTTTGTGGTGTTGGGTTAACGATATCGATCAGACGTTTATGCGTACGCATTTCGAATTGTTCACGAGAATCTTTGTACTTGTGAACCGCACGAAGAATTGTGTACACAGACTTCTCAGTTGGAAGTGGAATCGGACCTGATACACTTGCACCTGAACGTTTTGCAGTTTCCACAATTTTCTCAGCAGATTGATCTAAAATACGGTGATCATACGCTTTTAAACGAATACGAATCTTTTGTTTTGCCATTATTTTCCCTCCTTCTCGCCTATTTTCTAGACATTCTCCACGAAAATTTTCCCACACACCGCCATGGCAAAGCGGCCGGGTGTGTCGGCAACCTCTCGCTTCATCGCAGTCAAAGACCAACATTCAACATTATATACAATAAAAAAAGAATAAGCAAGTCTTTTCGCTAAATTCTTTTAAATGTTGCAGATATTCTTAGTACTACTATTTCTACGCTTTTTTAAGCCGTTTATTAGTATATAAAATTTCTATTCATATTGCAACACTTAAGGTTGTCATATCAACATTTTCGCACATTTCAAATAACTCTAAAATGAAAAGTAGTTTCTATTTTATATAGAAACTACTTTCTTGTTATAGAAAGAACACACAGGCAATCCAACCAAATAGGATTAGTGGTATGTTAATGAAAATAAATGTCGGAACACAGGTATCCCAAATATGATGATGCTGACCGTCTACATTTAGGCCAGCAGTTGGCCCTAATGTAGAATCAGATGCTGGAGAACCTGCATCTCCTAAAGCGCCAGCTGTACCAACTAAACAAAGTATCGCTAATGGACTCATATCTAAGCCTTGTGCAAGCGGAACAAAGAGTGTAGCAATAATTGGCACCGTTGCGAAGGATGAGCCAATTCCCATCGTCACAACTAATCCTATGACTAACATGATGAAAACAGCAAGACTTCTATTTCCTTCTAATACGGTGAGTGAATTTGCAATTAAGCTGTCCACATCACCTGTTGCATTGATTACCGCCGCAAAACCATTTGCCGCAATCATAACAAAACCAATAAAGGCCATCATCTTCATTCCGTCAGAAAGAATATCATCGGCTTCTTTCCATTTAAGGGCACCTGTAAAATACATAATCATAATACCTGCAAACGAGCCTACAATCATTGAATCTGTTAACACTTGAGCGCATAGTGCTATCACTAATGCCAGCGCTGTAGAAAACATAATAAACTTGCTGACGTTTACATTTAAAGATTCAGTCTCCACTTCACTATGCTTATAATGCCTTGGCTTGCGGTATACAACAAAGGCGATTACCAATCCAATTAGCATTCCTAATACGGGTATCCCCATTGCTGCAGAGACATCACGTGAAGATACAGCCATTCCTGCCTCTGACACTTGTGTAGCAACAATATCTTGAAAGATTGCTCCAAAACCAGCAGGTACAAAACTATAAGTTCCAATTAAGCCTACTGCAATCAACGTTGCAATTATACGTCGGTCGACTTCTAGCATATTTAAAATCTTTAAAATAGGAGGAATTAATAATGGAATGAAGGCAATATGAATAGGAATGACATTTTGAGATAAAATTGACATCACAAAGATAAGGAAGAAAATTAATACCTTGATAAGACCTTTTCTATTACTTTTACCCTTTAATATTTTTAACATCCCAGCTATCATTAATTCGGGTATTCCTGTCTTGGCAATGGCGATTGCAAAACCACCAAGTAAGCCATAACTTAATGCAATGGTTGCTCCTGCTCCTAATCCTTCCGTAAATGATCGGACTGTTGACTCGATGCCCATCCCACTAGTTAGACCACCTACAAATGCTCCTAGAACTAACGAGAGAACGACATTGATGCGAAGCAAGCTTAATATTAACATAACGGCAACAGCCGCAATTACTGCATTCATTGTTACACTCTACTTTCATATACTAAATTACTAACATGTTAAACTTTATTATTCTGATAATTGAAAGTCAAGGGTTTTTATAATTTCTATATTTCAGCACTAAAAAACAGTGTAATGATAAACACCACACTGTTTCGTGTTTCTTCTTATTAATATTACAACGATTGACGTACAACCTTTTTATAATAGCCTACCGATAGAATGGCAAAAACCGTATATAAGGCTATATAACAGCACATTGCAATCCACAAGGGAGCTGTTAACTCTGTTCCGAATAAAAACCACCCTGATTTAACAGCAAAGTAGCTATGCAATAACCCAATAACTAATGGAACACCGAAATTAAAGGCCTGTTTCATATAAATACCCTTCATGATATCTTTTTCAGCAAAGCCAATCTTTCGTAGGATTGTATAGGAATCACGTTCTTCCTCTGCCTCAGACATTTGTTTAAAGTATAGAATACTACCTGTTGTCATTAAGAATGCTAAACCTAAAAATGCTGTTGTAAATATTGTCAGACCTAATGATTCAATATTGTCTTTACGTTTGCCTTCATAGGATGATTGTGTATATTGCTTTGTTTTCCCTTTATCATCAACAGCCGTAATAATGCCTGCATTTGATTGAATATATAATTTTTCTGCTGTCGCGATATCTTCGTTCGACTTTAAAGTAATTGTTGTTTGATGATGCCAAGGATAAAGAGCTGCCTGTGTAGTTAAACTTTTAAACATATCATCTGTCACCACAAAGACAGGTCCACCACCCCCAGCCGTTACAATACCACTTATCACACTTTTATCGTGAACATCAACGACATGAAAAGTTTCTTCCAGTTTTCCTGCAGATACTACTAAATCATGATCTTTCTCTAACGGGAACATCTCAGCCATATAACCACCATAGTTTGTTAAGATAACCTCGTTCCCAGATAGCTTGGCTTCTGGAACACTCTGTTGATAATCTGAAAGCGGAATGGTATAAATTGTACCTTCCATCGTATATAAAGGGTTATCCTGCTGTTTTTTAGACATCAGCTGACCTACAGCAGCGGTTACCCCCTGCAAACGGTAGTCAATTTTATCATAAGCAATGTTATTTTCCTCTAACTTCTCTAAGAAGGCTTTCCCTTGCTCTTCAAGCAATATGAAATCACCTGGTACTTGGCTATATGCAGATGCTGCTGAGGAGTAATAGGCAATATAGGAAAGCGTCGTCACGCCTAGAGAAACGCCTGTTAACACGGTGATTAGCGTTAATGACTTTGCATTGCTCTTCATGCGATGCATTATGGGCGTTAATGCTAATACATCCTTTATGGATAAATGCCCTTTTTTCTTTAGGCGAATCGTATTCATAATAAATGCTACAGAGAAACGGAAAACAAGGAATGTTCCACCAATTGTAGTAGCTAAAATAATGATCATATTAATAAATAAATTACCTGCAGATTCGATATCGAACAGCTTTGTTGATGCATAGTAGCCATATACAATCAGTATAAGACCCAAAAAGCCAATAACCATCTGCAACGCACTAAAACGTCTTACGCGCTCATCTGCTTGTTTTGCTGCACTAAATAATGATAACAATGAAACATGATGAATCATCCAGGCCATCTGTATAAGAACAATGATCAATAAGATGGTAAATACAATCATCGACTGCTGTAAAGCTTGTGTACTAAAAGTCATGGTTACGAGAGCTTCTTTTTCAAGCACACGAAGCAAAATCATTGCAAACACACGAGAGCTAAAGAAGCCTGCCAACATACCTATAATAACGGCTCCAACGAATAAGAGGATGTTTTCAATCGCTAATAAACGCACGATTAGACCCTTAGTCATGCCAATCAGTTGATACAAGCCTATTTCCTTACTACGACGCTTCATAAATAAATGGTTTGCATATAAAACGAAAAACAAAACGATAAAATATAGAATATAAGTTGCTGCCTTAAATCCTGCCGCAGCCGTTCCACTCATTTGAACAGCAGCCCACACTTCCGTATTATTTTGCAAGGTGACAAAAGAAAAATACAATGTAACACTAAAAATAAGTGCAAAAAAATATAAATAGTAGTGTCTCATATTTTTCTTCATACTTCGAAGTACTAGCTTACTAAGACTCATACCCATCACCGCCTAGCACACTTTGTGTATGCATGATTTCTTGGAAAAAGGCCTGCCTTGTTTTATCGCCCTTATAAAGCTCACTATAGATAAGGCCATCCTTTAGGAATAACACACGTGTACAGAAGCTTGCAGCTACTGCGTCGTGTGTAACCATCATGATTGTCGCTTCTTTTGTCTCATTAATATTTTGTAGATTTTGAAGCAGGGCTGTGGCAGATTTAGAATCTAATGCACCAGTGGGCTCGTCTGCAAATACCAATGACGGATTGGTAATAAGTGCGCGTGCAGCAGAGGTACGCTGTTTTTGTCCACCCGATATTTCGTTGGGGTATTTATTTAAAATTTCTGTGATTCCCAGCAAAGAAGTGAGTTCCTTCACTCGACTTTCTGCAACGGCTTTTGGTAACTTACTGATGGCTAATGGTAGAAGAATATTTTCTTTTACTGTCAAGGTATCTAATAAATTATAGTCTTGAAATATAAATCCCAGCTGCTCTCGTCGGAAGTTTGCTAAAGCCTTTTCTTTCATACCACGTAAACTATGACCGTTTATCTCAATAACACCTTCTGTCGCAAAGTCAATTGAGCATAAGACATTTAAAAGCGTTGTTTTACCAGAGCCAGAAGGTCCCATAATACCTACAAATTCACCTTTATTCACTTCTAAATCAATACCCTTTAATACTTCTTGAGCTGTTGATTTTTTTCCATACACTTTCTTTATTTTACGACCGATTAAAACTGTCACTTCATAACGCCCCTTTCTATAGTCCAAGTGTACCCTGACAAACCTAATCATTCGTGCGTTTTACATGACAATATAAAAAGGTAGGTGACATTTTCGTCATCTACCTGTTAGTTTCGCATATTCATTTTGTAAGGGGAAACGTAGTGTAAATAGTGAGCCTTCACCAACTTTAGATTGAACATTAATACGAATACCAATTTTATGGGCTACATTAGATGCTAAATAAAGACCCATACCTGTAGACTGAGAAGATTCCCTTCCCGCTGTTCCTGTATAAGATTTTTGAAAAATCCTAGGTAAATCCTCTAAAGGTATACCCCTACCTATATCTTTAATATGTAGTAATGTAGCACCTGTAGAATCATGTTCTGCAAAGATTGTTATCTCAGAATTCGCTGGGCTATACTTGATGGCATTCGAAAGAATTTGTCGAATAATAAATGCTAGCCACTTGCCATCTGTCAAAACTGTCTCAGTAAGTTCAGCAATTTCAAAGCCAATGCCTTTCTCAAGACACCAGGCTTGCATAGCTCTGATTTCTTTATAAACAATGGGCTTTAGTTCAATCTCATTTAAATAATTATCCTTTTCAATAGAAGATAATCTTGTTTGATGCAGTTGTTGATCAACCAAAAGATGCAGTCTTAGCCATTCATTCTCTAATTTCCGACGTAGCTGTAAATCCTCAATATGCTCAAACATTAAATTAATAGCAGTTAAAGGAGCTTTTACTTCATGAACCCAAGCTAATAGCTCATCTGAATATTCCTGTAGCTGCACTTTGGCTAGATTTAGCTCCATATTCTTTTCAAAAAGGATATCTTCCATTTTTCGAAAGTATACTTCTTGAAAAGGAGATAAAGCTAAACTATTTCTATGTGCATCATCAAGATAGCTATCCATATTTCCCAGGAAATCTTTTAATTTCCCAACTTCGATGACATAGCGATACCCCAAAAAGAGTATAAAACTAATAAGCAAACTAATATTCACATACCAAATAGACACTTCATTTAAACCAACGTCAAGAGAAAATAGTACATTTAGTATTATCAAAGTAAAAATAAAAAAACCTATCCAAGCAAAGCGCTCTCTAATAAATAATAATAACAACTTCCCTCACGTCCCTCAGCTTACTGCCATATAACCAAGTCCCTTTTTTGTCAGTATTACTTCATATAAACCAATATCCTCTAGCTTTGTACGTAACCGATTAACATTTACCGACAAAGTATTATCGTTTACAAAACGTTCGTCATCCCATAGTTTTCTCATTAACTCATCTCTTGAAACTATTTGATTAGCCTGTTCCACTAATATTCTTAAAATGAAAAGTTCATTTTTTGTTAAGGAAGCAATGACACCATTATACATAATTTCACTTCTTGCATAATCGATGATGGCATCGTTAAAACGTGTAACATTCATTTTCTCTTCAACGTAATCATAGGTTCTACGTAAAATAGCCTGTGCTTTTGCGAGTAAAACTTCCATATGAAAAGGCTTTTGAATAAAATCATCTGCTCCCATTTGCATAGCCATTACCATATCCATCGGGTGATCTCGGGAAGAAAGAAATAGGATTGGCACTTTGGATAAATGACGAATTTCACGACACCAATGAAAGCCGTCATAGGCAGGCAATTGAATATCAATTAACACGAGATGTGGCTTCTCCTCTATAAAGTCATCCATCACCTTTTGAAAATTTTTAGGTCCAATTACGTGTAATGACCACTGTTCAAAACGTTCTTGAATCATACTAAAAATAGAAGGATCATCTTCAATCAGCAAAATTTTCATGTCCATAGTCAATTCCCCTTTCCCTTTAATTATTTACCCTAGATGACATGCTTACTGTTATGTACACATACACTAATTAAAACTCTAATTTTTCTTTATTTTAACACAAAAAACCAATCTGTAGGCGTCCCTACAGATTGGTTTAAAATTAACGAAAGTTAAAATTATTTTTGGATAGAAGCAACTACGCCAGCGCCTACAGTACGGCCACCCTCACGGATAGAGAATTTAGTACCTTCTTCAAGAGCGATTGGAGCGATAAGTTCAACTGTCATTTCGATGTTATCACCAGGCATTACCATTTCAACGCCTTCTGGTAAGTTACAGATACCTGTTACGTCAGTTGTACGGAAGTAGAACTGAGGACGGTAGTTAGAGAAGAATGGAGTATGACGGCCACCCTCTTCTTTTGATAAAACGTAAACTTCAGCTTTGAAGTTAGTGTGTGGAGTAATTGAACCTGGTTTAGCTAATACTTGACCACGTTGGATTTCTTCACGAGCAACACCACGTAGTAAAGCACCGATGTTGTCACCAGCTTCAGCATAGTCTAATAATTTACGGAACATTTCTACACCAGTTACAGTAGTAGATTTAGCTTCTTCAGCGATACCGATGATTTCAACTACGTCACCAACTTTAACTTGACCACGTTCAACACGGCCAGTTGCAACTGTACCACGACCAGTAATAGAGAATACGTCCTCTACTGGCATCATGAATGGTTTGTCAGTTTGACGTTCTGGAGTTGGGATGTAAGAATCTACAGCGTCCATTAATTCAACGATTTTTTCTTCCCATTCTGGTTCACCTTCAAGAGCTTTAAGAGCAGAACCTTTAATTACAGGAATATCGTCACCTGGGAAGTCATATTCAGAAAGTAGATCACGGATTTCCATTTCTACTAATTCTAATAATTCTTCGTCGTCAACCATATCACATTTGTTCATGAATACTACTAAGTAAGGAACACCTACTTGACGAGATAAAAGGATGTGCTCACGAGTTTGTGGCATTGGGCCGTCAGCAGCAGATACTACTAAGATACCGCCGTCCATTTGAGCAGCACCAGTGATCATGTTTTTAACATAGTCAGCGTGTCCTGGGCAGTCAACGTGTGCATAGTGACGAGTTTCTGTTTCGTATTCTACGTGAGAAGTATTGATTGTGATACCACGTTCTTTTTCTTCTGGAGCGTTATCGATATCAGCGTAAGATTTAGCTGTACCACCCATTTTTTTAGAAAGAACTGTAGCGATTGCAGCAGTTAAAGTAGTTTTACCATGGTCAACGTGTCCGATTGTACCAATGTTAGCATGCGTTTTAGAACGGTCAAATTTTTCTTTAGCCATTAGAGATTGCCTCCTCAAAATTGTATGTTTTAGATTTAAAATTTATAGAATGAATGCTGATAGAGAACGGGCCCATCCCCTATCCTGCAATCATAGCTTACAAATTAGTTATACTTTATGCAAGATGAAATTTCAATTATTCACCTTTATTTTTTTTGATGATATCTTCAGAGATTGATTTTGGTACTTCTTCATAATGATCGAATACCATTGAGAATACACCACGACCTTGCGTTGCAGAACGTAAAGTTGTTGCATATCCAAACATTTCTGAAAGTGGAACCATCGCACGAACAACTTGAGCGTTACCGCGAGCTTCCATACCTTCTACGCGACCACGGCGAGAAGTGATGTTACCCATGATATCACCAAGATATTCTTCAGGGATTACAACTTCAACTTTCATCATAGGCTCTAAAAGAACTGGACTACATTTTGATGCAGCAGCTTTAAGTGCCATAGATGCAGCGATTTTAAATGCCATTTCGTTTGAGTCAACATCATGGTATGAACCATCGAATAATTTCGCTTTGATGTCGATTAATGGGTAACCAGCAATTACACCGCGGTCAAGCGAGTCACGAAGACCTGCTTCTACAGCTGGAATATATTCACGTGGTACTACACCACCAACGATAGCATTTTCGAATTCAAAGCCTTTACCCTCTTCATTTGGAGAGAACTCGATCCATACGTCACCGTATTGACCACGACCACCAGATTGACGAGTGAATTTACCTTGAACTTGAGCAGAGCCACGGAATGTTTCACGGTAAGATACCATTGGAGCACCTACGTTAGCTTCTACTTTAAATTCACGGCGCATACGATCAACTTTGATATCAAGGTGAAGCTCACCCATACCTGAGATAATTGTTTGACCAGTTTCTTGGTCTGTATGTGCACGGAATGTTGGATCTTCTTCTTGTAGTTTTTGTAAAGCTTGACCCATTTTATCTTGGTCAGCTTTTGATTTTGGTTCTACAGAAAGAGAGATAACTGGTTCTGGGAACTCCATAGACTCAAGGATAACAAGGTTTTTCTCTTCACAAAGAGTGTCACCAGTTGTTGTATCTTTAAGACCTACAGCAGCTGCGATATCACCAGCAAATACTTTTGAAATCTCTTCACGGCTGTTTGCGTGCATTTGTAGGATACGACCTACGCGCTCACGTTTACCTTTTGAAGAGTTTTGTACGTATGAACCTGATTCAAGAACACCAGAGTACACACGGAAGAACGTTAATTTACCTACGAATGGGTCAGTCATAACTTTAAATGCTAAAGCTGAGAATGGCGCATCGTCTGATGATGGACGTTCAGTTTCTTCACCATCTGGAGTTGTGCCTTTAATAGCAGGTACATCAACTGGAGATGGTAAGTAGTCGATAACCGCGTCAAGCATTTTACGAACACCTTTGTGTTTGAATGCTGTACCGCAGATTACTGGGTAGAATTCTACAGCGATTGTCGCTTTACGGATAGCCGCTTTAAGCTCTTCTTTTGTAATTTCTTCACCAGCAAAGTATTTTTCCATGATTTCTTCGTTAACTTCAGCGATTGCTTCGATTAACTTCTCACGGTATTCTTCAGCTTGCGCTTGGAATTCTTCAGGAATTGGTTGACCTTCACGTAATGCTGTACCTTCTTCGTTATCGTAGTAAGTTACATCCATTTCAACTAGGTCAATAATAGCTTTGAACTCATCTTCCGCACCAATTGGTAATTGGATTGGATGAGCATTTGCTTGTAAACGCTCGTGTAAAGTACCTACAGAATATAGGAAATCTGCACCCATTTTATCCATTTTGTTAATGAATACGATACGTGGTACACCGTAAGTTGTAGCTTGACGCCATACAGTTTCTGTTTGAGGTTCAACACCAGATTGAGCATCAAGTACAGTTACTGCGCCGTCAAGTACACGTAAAGAACGTTCTACTTCTACAGTGAAGTCTACGTGTCCAGGAGTATCGATGATGTTTACGCGGTTGCCTTTCCATTGAGCTGTTGTCGCAGCAGAAGTGATTGTGATACCACGTTCTTGCTCTTGCTCCATCCAGTCCATTTGAGAAGCGCCTTCATGAGTTTCACCGATTTTGTGAATCTTACCTGTGTAATAAAGGATACGCTCAGTTGTTGTTGTTTTACCAGCATCAATGTGAGCCATGATCCCAATATTACGAGTATTCTCTAGTGAGAATTCGCGTTTCATTAGGTATTTCTCCTTCCATATTGGGCTTATGCTATGTTTAGATTACCAACGGTAGTGAGCGAATGCTTTGTTCGCTTCTGCCATTTTGTGCATATCTTCACGTTTCTTAACTGATGCACCAGTGTTGTTAGAAGCATCAAGGATTTCGTTAGCTAAACGCTCTTCCATAGTTTTTTCACCACGAAGACGAGAATAGTTAACTAGGTAACGAAGACCTAAAGTTGTACGACGTTCTGGGCGTACTTCAACTGGTACTTGGTAGTTAGAACCACCAACACGGCGAGCACGTACTTCAAGAACTGGCATTACGTTATTTAGAGCAGCTTCGAATACTTCGATTGGATCTTGACCAGAACGTTCTTTAACTAGTTCGAACGCACCGTATAAAATCTTCTGAGAAGTACCTCTTTTACCATCAATCATCATTTTATTGATTAAACGAGTTACTAGTTTTGAATTATAAATTGGATCTGGTAACACGTCACGTTTGGAAACAGGACCTTTACGAGGCATGTGTTTTCCTCCTTTCATTGAGTAAATATATTGTAGGATTTAAATTATTTTTTTTCTTTAGGGCGTTTTGTACCGTATAAAGAACGTGATTGCATACGACCGTTTACACCAGCAGTATCAAGAGCACCACGAACGATATGGTAACGAACACCCGGTAAGTCTTTTACACGACCGCCACGGATAAGAACAACACTGTGCTCTTGTAAGTTGTGGCCTTCACCAGGAATGTACGCTGTAACCTCGATTTGGTTAGTTAAACGTACACGAGCGTATTTACGTAACGCTGAGTTTGGTTTTTTAGGCGTCATTGTACCTACACGAGTACAAACACCACGTTTTTGTGGAGATTTAACATCAGTTAAAGATTTTTTAAATGAGTTATATCCTTTGTTTAACGCTGGTGAATTTGATTTCGTGATTTTAGATTTACGAGGCTTACGTACCAATTGGTTAATTGTAGGCATCGATTTTTCCTCCCTTCATTCCTTCTTTTTTAATACCACACATCCAGGTGGTTCATTTTTTGGGTAAAAACAAAGTCTTTGTGCATTTTACACAAAAACTACTCTACAGTAATCGCAACTACCGCAGCTCCAACATGGATTCCACAGGCTTTGCCCAGTTCCTTTTTGGACTCGACAAGAATAACTGGTATACCGATTTCTCTCGCGAAAGATATGGCCGAATCGGTTACCCAATTGTCTGCATCAAGTGCCACAAAAAGTTCTTTCACTGAACCAGCTCGCATTGCTTTTACTGCTTGCTTTGTACCTATGATTGTTTGACTAGCCCTTACTTTATCATAAGACATTTGCATATCCTCCGAAGTACAGACAGTTAACTATCAACCTTCAATATATTATCATTACTCATTTACACTGTCAACTAATATCTTGAAAAAGTCCGAAGAGATGATGAAAATATGCATCTCTTCGGCCTAATTTTAATGTTTATTCAGCAGAAACGACTTCTGTGTCAAGCTCATCTTTTTCGATGCGGATTTGACGATAACGTTGCATACCAGTACCTGCAGGAACAAGTTTACCAATAATTACGTTTTCTTTTAATCCAAGAAGCTCGTCACGTTTACCCTTAATTGCTGCATCTGTTAACACACGTGTTGTTTCTTGGAACGATGCTGCAGATAAGAATGATTCTGTTTCAAGAGAAGCTTTTGTAATACCAAGGATAACAGGTCGACAAGTTGCAGGGTTTTTGCCATTCATAACAGCATCTACGTTTGCCTCTGTGAATTGGTGGATATCTAGTAATGAGCCAGGCAGTAATTCTGTATCTCCAGCTTCAATTACACGAACTTTACGAAGCATTTGGCGAACCATTACCTCGATATGTTTATCCCCAATTTCTACCCCTTGCATACGGTATACTTTTTGAACTTCTTTTAATAAATATTCTTGAACAGTTGAGACGTCTTTGACTTTTAGCAATTGTTTTGGATCGATAGAACCTTCTGTTAAAACTTGACCACGTTCTACATTATCACCTTCGATAACTTTCAAACGTGCGTTATAAGGTGCTTGATACTTACGAGTTTCTACGTCACCTTGAATTGTAATTTCTTTTAAGCCTTCACGAATTTCTGTGATATCTGAAACCGTACCAGCGATTTCTGAAATAACAGATTGACCTTTTGGATTACGTGCTTCAAAGATCTCTTGGATACGTGGAAGACCTTGTGTAATATCATCTCCGGCAACCCCACCTGTATGGAATGTACGCATTGTTAACTGTGTACCTGGTTCACCGATTGATTGAGCAGCAATAATACCAACTGCTTCCCCAACTTCAACCTTCTCACCTGTCGCCAAGTTCATGCCGTAACATTTTTTACAAACGCCGTGTTTTGTATTACATGTAAATGCTGAACGGATTGTCACTTCTTCAATACCAGCATCGATAATTGCACGAGCGATATCTTGATCGATTAAACCGTCTTTTGCAAGAATAACTTCACCAGTTTCAGGGTGGAAGATTGTTTTCTTCGTATGACGACCAACAATACGTTCATCTAGAGCCTCGATTAATTCAGTGCCTTCCATTAATGCACCGATCGTTAAGCCACGGTCAGTACCACAGTCATCTTCACGAACGATAACATCTTGTGCAACGTCAACAAGACGACGTGTTAAGTAACCTGAATCGGCAGTTTTTAGGGCTGTATCGGCAAGACCTTTACGAGCACCGTGAGTTGAGATGAAGTATTCTAATACTGTTAAACCTTCACGGAATGAAGATTTGATTGGAAGTTCGATAATACGACCAGCTGGGTTGGCCATCAGACCACGCATACCAGCTAGCTGAGTAAAGTTAGATGCATTACCACGGGCACCTGAATCAGACATCATGAAAATTGGGTTTGTTTTCTCAAGTGACTTCATCAGCTTCGCTTGAATTTCATCTTTTGCAGCACTCCAGCTTGAAATTACGCGATCGTAACGCTCATCCTCAGTAATGAAACCACGACGGAATTGCGCTTGAACTTTATCTACTTTCTCTTGAGCCTCTGCTAAAATTTCACCTTTATCAGGTAATACCACGATGTCAGATACACCTACAGTAATACCTGCACGTGTTGAATATTTGAAACCTAGGTTTTTCATACGGTCAAGCATTTTAGATGTTTCCGTAATGTGGAAACGTTTAAATACTTCAGCAATGATATTTCCTAAGAATTTCTTACGGAATGGATTTACAACAGGTACTGATGCAAAGTATTTACGCAATACAGCTGTACGTTGTGCATCAATTTTCCCTTTTTCATCTAAATTATTATAAGCATTATCTGATTCAAGCTCTTTAAGTGTTTCTTCATCAATTGTTAACTTAGCAAAGTATTTTTCTGGTGTTACTTGCTCTAAGTTGAAATCAGTTGGCTCATTAATATAAGGGAATGATTCCGGCAAGATTTCATTAAAGATTACTTTACCAACAGTTGTTAATAAGAACATATTATTTTGTTCTTCAGTGAATGTTGGATTATTTAATGAACTTGCTTTTATTGCGATACGTGTATGCAAGTGTACATGACCTGTATCATAGGCAATTAAAACTTCATTTGGACCATAGAAAACAGTACCTTCACCGCGTGCGCCTTCACGTTCAAGTGTTAAGTAGTAGTTTCCTAATACCATATCTTGAGAAGGTGTTACAACTGGTTTACCGTCTTTTGGATTCAGGATGTTTTGTGCAGCAAGCATTAGAAGACGAGCTTCAGCTTGAGCTTCAGCTGATAATGGTACGTGAACCGCCATTTGGTCACCATCGAAGTCAGCATTATAGGCTGTACATACTAATGGGTGAAGACGAATAGCACGACCTTCAACTAGTGTTGGTTCAAATGCTTGAATTCCAAGACGGTGAAGCGTTGGTGCACGGTTTAGTAATACTGGATGCTCACGGATAACATCTTCTAAAACGTCCCATACGTCGTTATTTAAACGTTCGATTTTACGTTTAGCAGATTTAATGTTATGAGCAAGACCACGCTCTACTAATTCTTTCATAACGAATGGCTTGAATAATTCAATAGCCATTTCTTTTGGTAAACCACATTGGTACATTTTTAAGTTTGGACCTACTACGATAACAGAACGACCAGAGTAGTCAACACGTTTACCAAGTAGATTTTGACGGAAACGACCTTGTTTACCTTTCAACATATGTGAAAGTGATTTTAATGGACGGTTACCAGGACCTGTTACAGGACGTCCACGACGACCATTATCGATTAATGCATCAACAGCTTCTTGTAACATACGTTTTTCATTTTGTACGATGATGCTTGGAGCACCTAAATCTAATAAACGTTTTAAACGGTTATTACGATTAATTACACGACGGTATAAATCGTTTAAATCTGAAGTCGCGAAACGACCACCATCTAATTGCACCATTGGACGAAGCTCTGGTGGAATAACAGGTAGTACATCCAGAATCATCCATTCAGGTGAGTTTCCTGAGTTACGGAAAGATTCAACAACTTCTAGACGTTTAATGGCACGAGTACGTCTTTGACCTTGAGCAGATTTTAACTCCTCTTTTAAAGATTGTGTTTCATCTTCTAGGTCGATTTTACCTAATAATTTTTTGATTGCTTCTGCACCCATTGATGCTTCGAATGTATTACCGAATTTTTCACGGTATGCACGATACTCTTTTTCAGAAAGTAATTGTTTACTTTCTAAATTAGTAGCACCTGCATCGATCACAACGTATGAAGCGAAATAGATAACTTCTTCAAGAGCACGAGGTGACATATCTAAAATTAGACCCATACGGCTAGGAATACCTTTGAAGTACCAGATATGAGAAACTGGTGCTGCTAATTCGATATGCCCCATACGTTCACGACGAACTTTAGCACGTGTTACTTCAACGCCACAACGATCACAAACTACGCCTTTATAGCGTACACGTTTATATTTCCCACAGTGACACTCCCAGTCCTTAGTTGGACCAAAAATACGCTCACAGAATAAACCATCTTTTTCTGGTTTTAGTGTACGGTAGTTAATTGTTTCAGGTTTTTTAACCTCTCCATATGACCAAGAACGAATCTTGTCAGGTGATGCTAAACCAATTTTCATATATTCAAATTCATTAACGTCTATCAAGGAGCCTACCTCCCTCTAGTATAGGTCTTTATAAAGACTCTTTTACGCAGCTCGATAATCGTTTGCAAAGATTGCCTCTTTGGCAAAGGATTAGAAATAGAATGATTTATTAAAAGAAAAAGCCAGGCAGGGCGTTAAATCCTGCCCGGCTAATTTGAAAAATAAGTTTGACCATATTCACATTTGTGAATTTGGTTTTCCATTATTCAAAAGACTCTACTGGCTCTTCTTCTGTATCTGGCTGTGGTGCAATGTTAAGTGCATCAGCTGGCTGAAGATCATCTTCTTCGTCTAAATCGCGAAGCTCTACTTCTTCATCATTAACTGTTAACATCTTAACATCCATACCAAGAGATTGAAGTTCTTTAATCAATACTTTGAATGACTCAGGAACACCTGGCTCTGGTACACTTTCACCTTTAACGATGGCTTCATATGTTTTCACACGACCAACAACGTCATCAGATTTAACCGTTAAGATTTCTTGAAGTGTATACGCAGCACCATAAGCTTCAAGTGCCCATACCTCCATCTCACCAAAACGTTGTCCACCAAATTGCGCTTTACCACCAAGTGGTTGTTGCGTAACAAGTGAGTAAGGACCAGTTGAACGTGCATGAAGTTTATCATCAACCATGTGAGCAAGTTTGATCATATACATGATACCTACTGATACACGGTTATCGAATGGTTCACCAGAACGTCCATCATACAGGATTGTTTTACCGTCACGGTTCATCCCAGCTTCTTCCATTGTTTCCCAAACGTCTTCTTCATTAGCACCATCAAATACTGGTGTTGCCATGTGAACGCCTAGGTAACGAGAAGCCATACCTAAGTGTAACTCTAAAACTTGTCCGATATTCATACGGGAAGGTACACCAAGTGGATTTAACATGATATCAACAGGCGTGCCATCTGGCATGAATGGCATATCTTCTTCTGGTAAGATACGAGAGATAACCCCTTTGTTACCATGACGTCCGGCCATTTTGTCCCCAACACGAATTTTACGTTTTTGAACAATATAAGCACGAACTAATTGGTTAACACCTGGTGGTAATTCATCGCCATCTTCACGGTTAAATACTTTAACATCAAGAATGATACCGCCAGCACCGTGTGGTACACGTAATGAAGTATCACGAACCTCACGAGCTTTTTCACCGAAGATTGCATGTAATAAACGCTCTTCAGCAGTTAATTCTGTAACCCCTTTAGGCGTTACTTTCCCAACAAGAATATCACCGTCACGTACTTCCGCACCAATACGGATAATACCACGTTCGTCTAGGTTACGAAGTGCATCTTCTCCAACGTTTGGAATATCACGAGTGATTTCTTCAGGCCCAAGCTTTGTATCACGAGACTCTGATTCATATTCTTCAATATGAACAGATGTATAGACATCGTCTTTTACAAGGCGCTCACTCATAATAACAGCATCCTCATAGTTAAAGCCGTTCCAAGTCATGAAGGCAACAAGTACGTTACGTCCAAGAGCTAGTTCACCTTTTTCCATTGATGGACCATCTGCTAAAATATCTCGAGGCTTCACACGTTCGCCTACTTTTACAAGTGGACGTTGGTTATAAGAAGTACCTTGGTTAGAACGAATGAACTTTTGTAATTTATATTTTGTTAAATCGCCTTTAACCTCTTTGCCGTCTACAACTTCAATGCGGCGAACATGGATAGAGCGAGCTTCAACGTGCTCAACAATACCATCATACTTCGCTACTACAGCTGCACCAGAATCACGCGCATCAACATGCTCCATACCAGTACCAACGAATGGTGCTTCTGGGTTAAGAAGTGGAACTGCTTGACGTTGCATGTTGGCACCCATAAGTGCACGGTTCGAGTCATCGTTTTCTAAGAACGGTATACATGCAGTCGCTGCAGAGACAACTTGTTTAGGTGATACATCCATGTAGTCCATTTGCGCTTTACTGAATACCGTGTTATCACCACGGAAACGACCTACTACTTCATCATTTACAAAAGTACCATCGGGATTTAACGGTGAATTTGCTTGTGCTACATAGTAGTTATCTTCTTCATCAGCTGTTAAATAATCAATTTGCTCCGTTACTCGACCTGTTTCGTGGTCAATACGACGATAAGGTGTTTCAATGAAGCCAAATTTATTTACTTTGGCAAATGAAGATAATGAGTTGATTAACCCAATGTTTGGACCCTCTGGTGTCTCGATTGGACACATACGACCATAGTGAGAGTAGTGAACGTCACGTACTTCGAAGCCAGCGCGCTCACGCGTTAAACCACCAGGTCCTAATGCAGATAGACGACGTTTATGCGTTAACTCTGCTAATGGGTTTGTTTGGTCCATGAATTGTGATAATTGAGAGCTTCCGAAGAACTCTTTAATGGACGCAATCACTGGACGGATATTGATTAATTGTTGTGGTACGATCGCAGCTGTGTCATTAATTGACATACGCTCACGTACTACACGTTCCATACGAGACAAACCGATACGGAATTGGTTTTGTAGTAACTCACCAACAGAACGTAGGCGACGGTTACCCAAATGGTCAATATCATCTGTTGCACCTACTTGGTAAAGTAAGTTAAAGAAATAGCTTACTGAAGATAAAACATCAGCAGGTGTAATATTCTTCACTTCTTCATCAATGTACGCATTACCAATGATATTAATTTCTTTTTGCGCTTCATCTTTTGGAGCATAAATCTTAATAGATTGGATGGTTACATCATCTTCAAGCACTCCACCGACTTGTGATAAAGTGCGGTAACCAATACCTTTTGATGAATCTTCTAGGTAAGGTAGAATTTTATCTAAAGTACGACGATCTAATACTGTACCTTTTTCTACTAAAATTTCGCCTGTTTCTGGATCTACAAGCGTTTCAGCAATCGTTTGATTGAATAAACGATTTTTAATGTGAAGCTTTTTATTCATTTTGTAGCGACCAACATTCGCTAAATCATAACGTTTAGCATCGAAGAAACGAGAGTATAATAAACTCTTCGCACTTTCTACTGTTGGTGGCTCACCTGGACGTAAACGTTCATAGATTTCTAAAAGCGCTTTTTCTGTACTTTCAGAGTTATCTTTTTCTAACGTATTACGTAGATACTCGTTATCACCGATAATATCGATAATTTCTTGATCTGAACCGAAACCTAATGCACGTAGTAACACTGTTACTGGTAGCTTACGAGTACGATCAATTCGCACATAAACTACGTCTTTCGCATCAGTTTCATACTCTAACCAAGCACCGCGGTTTGGAATAACTGTAGCTCCAAAGCCTTTTTTACCGTTTTTATCAGTTTTATCATGGAAATACACACTTGGTGAACGAACTAATTGTGAAACGATAACACGTTCAGCACCGTTGATAATGAACGTACCTGTTTCTGTCATTAACGGGAAGTCACCCATGAAGACATCTTGTTCTTTCACTTCGTCTGTTTCTTTGTTGTAAAGACGTACTTTCACACGTAATGGAGCTGCGTAAGTAACATCTCGCTCTTTACACTCATCAACATCATATTTAGGCTCACCTAATGAATAATCGATGAATTCTAATGAAAGATTACCTGTAAAGTCCTCGATCGGCGAAATGTCACGGAACATTTCACGTAAACCTTCTTCAAGGAACCACTCGTAAGACGCCGTTTGAATCTCAATCAGATTTGGAAGCTCAAGCACCTCTTTAATACGCGCAAAGCTTCTACGCTGGCGGTGTTGTCCGTACTGAACTAGTTGACCTGTCAACTCATTCACCCCTCAATAAAGCGATATTAGGTCTTTGCAAAATCATACAAATAGTGTATGATTTCGAAAGACAAAAAGAAAACGAGTCTTCAAAAAGATCTCATTTTCGGTTAACTAAACTTATCTTGGCAAGTATACCCATATTAAAACAATTCTATACAAAAAGGGCATACGACCTCAAAATAATATTTTTGCATTGTATCATATTATCATAGCCGATTTGTCAAGTCAATAAATTATACATATTTCATTTATTTTTTTGCGCGTACTATCCAGTACCCTTTTTTCTTTTCTACTACATCGACTTCTGAAAACTTTTCTTCTAAGTAACTTACTGTCGATGGCGCTCCTTGTTTCTTCTGAATGACTACCCAGAGTTCACCCGAAGACACTAGCCGATCGTAAGCTCCATCGTAAAAGCGGAAAATCGTTTCCTTCCCCGCACGAATTGGTGGATTCGTTAAGATTGCTGCCGCATCTACATCGTTATCAACCATCGATAGGCCGTCACTCACAAATATTCGCACATTTTGAACACCGTTCACTTGCGCATTTTTTTGCGAAAGCGCAACTGCACGTTCATTTATATCCATCATAAAAACGGTACGGTCTGGATTAGTTTTGGCAATCGATAACCCTATCGGCCCGTATCCACAACCTACATCAAAAATCGCACCATCAATATCAGGCATTTGAAAAGCGTCTATTAAAACACGGGATCCAAAATCTACTTCGCTTTTACTAAATACACCTGCATCCGTTTCAAATGAAAACGTATGCCCTAGTAACTTGAATGTCCAGTGACGTGGTTTACTTTCAGTTTGAGGCTTACTTGTATAATAGTGATCTGACATTTTCACGCCTCCTCAGAATGAAGAAAAAAGCTCGCCAAAATGACGAGCTTTCCTTTTGTTAAAAAGTAACGCGAGATTACTTAACTTCTACAGATGCGCCAACTTCTTCAAGTTTAGCTTTGATTTCTTCAGCTTCATCTTTAGAAACGCCTTCTTTAAGAGCTTTAGGAGCGTTATCTACTACTTCTTTAGCTTCTTTAAGACCTAAACCAGTGATTTCACGAACCACTTTGATTACTTTGATTTTTTCTGCACCAGCAGATGCTAATACTACGTCAAATTCTGTTTTTTCTTCAGCTGCAGCAGCACCACCAGCAACTACTGCTACTGGAGCAGCAGCTGTTACACCGAATTCTTCTTCGATAGCTTTTACTAAATCGTTTAATTCAAGAACTGTCATAGCTTTGATAGCTTCTAAGATTTGCTCTTTATTCATTATAATTTCCTCCTAATTGGATAATGTTTTATTTTTTGCGATCAGGCCGCAGAAGTATTAGTGCGTACTAAATTACGCGCCTTGTTCTTCTTTTTGTTCTGCAACAGCTTTTGTTGCAAGTGCGAAGTTACGCACTGGAGCTTGAAGTACAGATAAAAGCATAGAAAGTAGACCTTCGCGTGATGGAAGTTCTGCAAGTGCTTTAACATCTTCAACAGAAGAGATAGTACCTTCAATAATACCAGCTTTAATTTCTAAAGCTTCGTTTTTCTTCGCGAACTCGTTGATGATTTTAGCAGGCGCTACAACATCTTCATTTGAGAACGCAATTGCGTTAGGACCAACTAATACGTCGTTGATTCCTTCAAGGCCAGCAGCTTCAGCAGCACGACGAGTTAAAGTGTTTTTGTAAACTTTGAACTCAACGCCAGCTTCACGAAGTTGTTTACGAAGCTCTGTTACTTGTGCAACATTAAGACCACGGTAATCCACAACTACTACAGAAGCAGCGCCTTGGAATTTTTCAGTAATCTCTTGAACTTGTACTTGTTTGTTTTCGATTGCTTTGCTCATGATGACACCTCCTATTAGAATGGGTCATTTATACCGACAAAAGAAAAGCCTCCGAGTCAAATAGACACAGAGGCTGAAAGTCATCATCTTTAAATAAGAATCTGAATTCCGATGTCCTCGGTAGGAACATTAAGTGACAAGTCACTCCTACTGTCTACGGTACAAATGGATAATTCACAACAGCAACTATAGTATCACGTATAGCCACTATCGTCAATACATATATATAAATTATTTTACTACTACGTTAGAAGCGTCAATTTTAACCGCTGGACCCATTGTAGTTGTAACATTTACAGATTTCATGTAAGTACCTTTAGCTGCAGCAGGTTTTGCTTTTTGTACTACATCAAAAACAGCTAAGAAGTTTTCTACTAATTTTTCTGCTGAGAAAGAAACTTTACCGATAGGAGCGTGGATAATACCAGCTTTATCAGCACGGTATTCTACTTTACCAGCTTTGATTTCTTCGATAGCTTTTGTTACATCAAAAGTAACTGTACCAGTTTTAGGGTTTGGCATTAAACCTTTAGGTCCTAATACACGACCAAGTTTACCAACTTCACCCATCATGTCAGGAGTTGCTACGATTACATCGAAGTCAAACCAACCTTGTTGGATTTTTTGGATATATTCTGCATCGCCTACATAGTCAGCACCAGCTGCTTCAGCTTCTTTAAGCTTTTCACCTTTTGCAAATACTAATACGCGTTGAGTTTTACCAGTACCGTTTGGTAGCACTACTGCGCCACGGATTTGTTGGTCGTTCTTACGAGTATCAATACCTAAGCGGAAAGCAACTTCTACAGTAGCGTCGAAGTTTACTGTGCTAGTTTTTTGAGCAAGTTCGATTGCTTCTTGTGCAGTGTATAGTGCGTTACGATCAATTAATTTTGCTGCATCTTGCAGTTTTTTACCTTTTTTAGCCATTATATATTTCCTCCTTGATTGTGGTTATAGCGGATTTTACCTCCCACGAATAAAGGTTGCGTGTTCACAAAGAAACTTCGCAACCTTCCAAAAAACAAAACATCAAGTAAATGGGATTAGTCTTCGATAACAATACCCATGCTTCGTGCAGTACCTTCAACCATTAACATAGCAGCTTCTACTGAAGCAGCGTTAAGGTCTGGCATTTTAGTTTCAGCGATTTCGCGAACTTTATCACGTTTAACCGTTGCCACTTTTTTACGGTTTGGTTCACCAGATCCAGATTGGATACCAGCTGCTACTTTAAGTAGAACTGCTGCAGGTGGAGTTTTTGTAATGAAAGTGAAAGAACGATCCTCGAATACTGAAATTTCAACTGGGATAATAAGACCAGCTTGATCAGCAGTACGCGCATTAAATTCTTTACAGAATCCCATGATGTTCACACCCGCTTGACCTAATGCAGGACCAACCGGTGGAGCTGGGTTAGCTTTACCAGCAGGGATTTGAAGTTTTACAACTTTAATAACTTTTTTAGCCACGAGACACACCTCCTTAAGTCCGTGATGTGGTAATTGGGTTGCCCCTCCCACTCAATATCTGTCTGTCAGCTAAGTGCCGATAACATTAAAATTATCATTACAGACGTCAAACAAAAGTATGACAGTCTGACCTATGAAATGATACCACTTTTACTTTTTTTAAGCAAGTAGTAATTAACAAAATCTGCGAAACATCTACCAATTAGCATGTAGTGTTCTATTGTTAGAACTATAATTTTTGAACTTGTTCGAAATCTAGCTCCATAATTGTTTCGCGACCAAACATATCAACGGTCACTTTAATTTTACCTTTTTCTGTGTCAATTTCTTCAACACGCCCTTGGAAATGAGCAAACGGCCCTTCTAATACTTCTACTGCTTCACCAACAGTAATGTCCACTTCTACAACTTTATCGGTCATACCCATTTGCTGCA
Organism: Lysinibacillus sp. G01H; assembly: GCF_028872195.1. Taxonomy (NCBI): domain Bacteria; kingdom Bacillati; phylum Bacillota; class Bacilli; order Caryophanales; family Bacillaceae; genus Lysinibacillus; species Lysinibacillus sp. G01H. The sequence continues at coordinate 4,530,003 of NZ_CP118397.1, forward strand.
GTAAACGATCGGCTTCTTCAGGTAATAACGGTGTTGGTTTTGCTCCTCCACCAGATGAACCGATAAAGCCCGTAACACCAGGCGTATTTCGAACTACATACCAAGAATCATCTGTCATGATTAACTCTACTAACACATAACCAGGGAAAACTTTACGCATCATTGTACGTTTTTTTCCATCTTTCATTTCTGTTTCTTCGTGCTCAGGAACAATCACACGGAAGATTTTATCTTGCATTCCCATTGTTTCTACACGTTTCTCTAGGTTTGCTTTTACACGGTTTTCATACCCTGAATACGTATGAACAACATACCAATTTTTCTCCATAACTACTAGGACTCCTCGTCCGTCCCTCCCTTACAAATAAAAGTGAAAATGAATCGCGATACGCTCAATGCATTTTTACTCTTTTCACAAACATCTCATTAGAAAAATATAGCTTTCGCTAATTACTTGCGAAAGCTCGATGATATATACCGAAACTAGCATAGTCATCTATCGCTACTATCATACTCTCCTAGTAGTATTTATCATAATGAGGAGATTTTACTGCTTTGCGCTTCACTTCACCCATCTCATCGATCCAATTAGATGGAGTTTTCTGCTGAATGAAGATAAAACAAACGAAAAAACCCGTTATTGCAATGGACGGGCTATTTCAAAAATATGCTATTTACTAAATTATAAATCTAAGTACCAGCGGAATAATGATGAAATACCTAAGTCAACTAACACAAAAAATAAAGCCATAATGACAACAGTTGAAATTACAACGACTGTATATTTCGTCAGTTCTTTACTTTTCGGCCAGCTTGTTTTGCGCATTTCTGACATTACATCGCTGAAAAAGCTTTTGATCTTGCCCATTCTAGCTTAACCTCCGAATCAATCAAATCTGTCTATTTACATATCATTTTATAGCGTTTGTTTATGCATTGTATGTTCATTGCAATGCGAGCAAAATTTCTTTAATTCGAGACGTACAGTTGAACCTTCTTTAGCTGGGAACGTGTAATTTCTCGAACCACATTTCTCACAATTTAGCACGACTTTTTTTGCCATATAATCACCTTTTTCGGCACTTTGTCTTTTTAAGACTAACACCTATATTTGTCAATGTCAATAAAGCCTATATGGGCTAAGACATTTCCTCAAGGACTAAATGACGTTCTAATTTACGTTTTACCCGCTGCAATGCATTATCGATAGATTTCACATGACGATTTAATTTGGCGGAAATTTCATGATAAGACTGACCGTCTAGATATAAGGCTAAAACTTGTAGCTCTAATTCACTTAAAATCTCACTCATCTTTTCTTCTAAATATCCAAACTCTTCTCTATGAATCATCAATTCTTCTGGATCATCCATAATAGCACCCGTTAGTACATCCATAAGCGTTCGGTCTGACTCTTCGTCGAATATAGGCTTGTCCAAAGAAATATAGGAATTTAGAGGTATATGCTTTTGCCTAGTTGCTGTTTTAATAGCTGTGATAATCTGCCTTGTAATGCATAACTCTGCAAAAGCCCTGAATGATGCAAGCTTATCACCTTTAAAATCACGAATCGCTTTATATAAGCCTATCATGCCCTCTTGTACAATATCTTCCTTATCTGCTCCGATTAAAAAATAGGATCTTGCCTTCGCTCTTACTAACAAACGGTATTTCGTAATCAAATAATCCAACGCATCTGTATTACCTTGATGCACCATTTCAATAAGCTCTTCATCATTGAATCGTTCAAAATCTTGTGTCACTTGTACAATGCTATTTTTAAACATGGTATCACCTCAGCCACAACAGATAATTAGAAACAGTATAACGGAATTGGAAAATATGCGTCAATCAATCATTTCAACCCTCGTCGCCATTTTTCAAACGCGAGCGCAACATCTGGCTTTAATTCTATACGAGAAGGCGGCTTACTTTCTTGCTTCCGCTTCACATCGTGAGTAATTTTATGTTGGATAATACTTGTATCAATTTCTAGCTCTCTAGCCGATTTCCTTAAGGCACCATTCCCAAATATAACACTTTGCTCTGCCATATCAGAAGTTGCTACATGAATTTGTACATTTCTAGCCTTTAATTCATGCGTCATTTTTTCAATACGTTCATCTGCTGTTTCATTTTTTCGTGTATAAATGACTTCTACATCATTTTCTATATAAGATTGCTCTACTCCTGGTACAAGATGTGCGTCAAAAACAATAATTACGCGCCAACCCATCGCTGCTTTATATTCAGCCATGAGTTCTATCAACCTTCTACGCGCATCCTCAAAATTCGTATCACGCAATGGCCGCAGCTCTTTCCAAGATCCAATCATATTATAGCCATCAACAAGCAAAATGTTTTTCATTGTTATTCAATCGCTTCTTGACGTTTACGATACACTTCGTACATTAATAAAGCCGCTGCTACTGATGCGTTCAGTGATGTGACATGCCCAACCATCGGTAAGTGATATAAAAAATCGCATTTCTCTTTTAATAAACGCCCCATCCCTTTGCCCTCACTACCGATAATGATGGCTAATGGTAATGTTGCATCCATTTTTCGATAATCTGCTGATCCCTTTGCATCTGTCCCTGCAATCCATATACCGCGTTCTTTTAATTCATCTATTGTTTGAGCAAGGTTGTTTACACGTACAACTGGAACGTGTTCAATCGCTCCTGTAGATGCCTTTGCCACTACTGCTGTTAAACTCACTGAACGGCGCTTAGGAATAATAATACCATGTGCCCCTATAGCATCAGCCGTTCTCATAATAGACCCTAGATTATGAGGATCCTCTAACTCATCTAAGATTAAGAAAAAAGGATCTTCCTGTTTATTAGCCGCTGCTGCAAATAAATCCTCAAGTTCAGCATACTTATAAGCGGCAACAGAAGCAACGATTCCTTGATGATTAGCACTTGATAATTGATCAACTTTCTTTTTTGGGACAAATTGAACTATAACACCACGTTCACGGGCTAAATCTAGCAGTTCATTGACGCCAGATTTCTTTACTCCTTCTGCAATCCATACTTTATTCATATCGCGGCCTGAACGAAGTGCTTCTAACACTGGGTTTTTACCGGCAATAATTTCACCATTCTGTTCTGCCATTATTTAGACACTCCTTTTGATTCCTCGATTATTTGAATAGCATATGCAATGATTTCGTAGACGCGTTCTAGTTCATTCAATAAATATAAACTACCAAGCACCGCCTCAAAGCCTGAGCTATTACGATAGGTTTGGACATCCGTATTTTTTGGTACAGAGCCGGATTTGGCATTGCGTCCACGGCGGAACACAGCCAATTCCTCCTCTGTTAAATAATTTTCATCTATCATGCGATGAACGATCATAGATTGCGCTTTTGCTGAAACGTAGCGAGTTGCCTCTCGATGTAGTGTGTTTGGTTTAACACGACCAGAGCGTAGCAAATATTCTCGGACCTTTTGTTCCAATACGGCATCACCCATATAGGCTAACGCCAGCGCTTTTAATTGTTTAACATCTTCATTGCGAAGTTTATCCAACTTAATTACCCTCGTTTCCATCTAGTTCCTTGTCGTGTATCTTCTAAAATGATACCTTGGGCTTGCAAATGGTCACGGATCTCATCAGAACGAGCAAAATCACGATTTTTACGTGCCTCGACGCGCTCTTGTAATAATGCTTCAATTTCTTCGTCTAATAGTTCTTCTTCTTTTGCAAATTCAATACCTAAGACGTCACCTAGTACTTCAAAGGTTTCAATAAAGGTTTCTAATACTTTCTTGCAAGTATTGGCTTCATTTAAATAAATATTAGCAATACGAGCTACTTCAAATAATACAGAAATAGCGTTGGCTGTATTAAAATCATCGTCCATTGCCTCTTCAAAATGCGCTTTTTGTTCCGTAATTTTGTTCAGCCATTCTTCTGAATGATCTCCTAAGCTTACGGTAGTCGTAAGGCGGTGCTTCACATTGTTGTATGCTGTACGAATGCGCTCTAAACCTGACGCAGCAGCTTCTACTAGATCCTTCGCAAAGTTAATTGGATGACGATAATGGACAGATAGCATGAAGAAACGCAATATCTGCGGGTCAATTTGTTTACGGATATCATTCACAAGAATAAAATTCCCAAGAGATTTGGACATCTTTTCATTATCTATATTAATATACCCGTTATGCATCCAATAACGCGCAAATGTTTTATCATTGTGTGCCTCTGATTGAGCAATTTCATTTTCGTGGTGAGGGAAAGTTAAATCCTGCCCACCAGCATGAATATCAATAGTATCTCCTAAATGTTCACGAGCCATTACAGAACACTCAATATGCCACCCTGGACGGCCATCTCCCCATGGGCTTTCCCAGAATATCTCACCTGGCTTAGCAGCTTTCCATAAAGCAAAATCTAACGCATCATCTTTTTTCTCGCCTGCTTCAATACGAGCACCGATTTTTAAATCGTCAACTGATTGGTGTGATAATTTACCGTAGCCATCAAATTTACGAGTACGGTAATACACATCTCCAGCAGACTCATAAGCGTAGCCCTTTTCAATTAGCACTTGAATAAATTGAATGATATCGTCCATATGCTCTGTCACACGTGGATGAACATCTGCCTTTTTGCATCCCAGTGCTGTAACATCTTCAAAATAGGCTGCAATAAAACGCTCTGTTAATTCATGTACTTCTTCACCAAGCTCATTTGCAGCTTTAATAATTTTATCGTCTACATCCGTAAAATTGGAAACAAACTTTACATCATAGCCTTTATACTGAAAATAACGACGTACTGTATCATAAACAATTACAGGACGTGAATTCCCAATATGGATATAGTTATAAACCGTAGGACCGCAGACATACATTTTTACCTTGCCCTCTTCCAACGGTACAAAGGTTTCCTTTTGTCGTGTTAATGAGTTAAAAATTTGAATACCCATTGTATTTCACTCTCCTTTTCTGTTGAATAAAAAAAGCGCCTCTATCACTCCTAAAAGGAATGACAGAGACGCTCGATTTGCGTGGTTCCACTCTGATTGAAGACAAAAAGCCTTCCACTTTGGACATCCATTAACGGGGATGATTCGATAAAGCCTACTCTCGTTCAGCTTTATGCTCAAAGGTGCATTTCAGTTTTGCCTAGGCTCAGACCACTTTCAGCCGATGATGGTCCTCTCTTAAGAGCATGCGCCACTTACTTCTCCTTATCAACGCTTTTTCAATGTAAATACATTTTACAACGAAAGAATGAATTGTCAATAAATTTATCTTTATTGTGCAAATTTCTCCACACGGTCAATTGATTTCTCTTTACCAATTAAACAAATGGCGTTCGGCAACTCTGGTCCATGTGTTTCACCAGTTGTCACAACACGGATTGGCATGAACAGATTTTTACCTTTATGACCAGTTGTCTTTTGTACAGCTTTAATTGCAGCTTTTACCGCATCTGGTGTAAATTCTTCTAGCTCTTCCAATTGCGCTTTAAATGCTGCCATTACTTCAGGTACTTGCTCTCCTGCTAAAACCTCTTTTGCTTCTTCATCATATTCAATATGGTCGTTAAAGAATAGGCTAGATAATTCGACAATTTCTGCACCAAAGCTCATTTGGTCATGATAAAGCGCGATTAAATCCGTCGCCCAAGCATGTTGCTCTGCAGTCAATTCTTCAGGTAATAAGCCTGCTTTTTGTAGGTGTGGTAAAGATAATGCTACAACTTCTTCCAAAGACAACTTTTTAATATATTGATTATTCATCCATGTTAGCTTTTGTTTATCGAACATAGATGGTGATTTTGAAAGACGTTTTTCATCAAAAATTTTGATAAATTCTTCTTTTGAGAAAATCTCTTCTTCTCCCTCTGGAGACCAACCAAGTAGCGCAAAGAAGTTAAACATCGCTTCAGGAAGATAACCTAAATCTTTATATTGCGTAACAAATTGAATAATCGATTCATCACGCTTTGATAGTTTTTTACGGTTTTCGTTAATAATTAATGTCATATGACCAAAGCGTGGATATTCCCAACCAAATGCATCAAAGATCATCATTTGCTTAGGTGTATTCGATAAATGCTCCTCACCGCGGAAAACGTGAGAGATTTCCATAAAGTGATCATCTAAAACAACTGCATAGTTATATGTTGGAATACCATTAGCTTTTACAAGTACCCAATCACCAATATCTTTAGACTCAAATGTAACTTGTCCACGAACTAGATCTTCAAATTCGTATGTTACATTTTCAGGTACACGCATACGGATTGTGTATGGCTCACCTGCCGCTTCTTTAGCAGCGACTTCATCTGCTGATAAGTGGCGACATGTACCATCATAAGTAGGAGCAGCTACACCTCTTGCTTTTTGTTCTTCACGAGATGCTTCAAGCTTTTCAGAAGAACAGAAACATTTGTAGGCTACACCTTGCTCTAATAGTTTTTCAGCGTGTTCTTTATAGATATCAAGACGTTCCATTTGACGATAAGGCGCATAAGGTCCACCAATATCAATGGACTCATCATATTCAATACCTAACCATTTTAGGTTATCTAGCTGAGATGCTTCTCCGCCCTCTACATTACGTTCAATATCCGTATCTTCAATACGTACAATGAATTTACCGTTATGATGTTTTGCATATAAATAATTGAATAATGCTGTACGCGCTCCACCGATATGTAAATAACCTGTTGGAGATGGCGCGTAACGAACGCGAACTTCTTTCGTCATAATTAAAAGCCTCCTAAATTTTCGATCAAAAATTGACTTTGTTCATTTTACCACTCTGTTACAGGAAATAAAAGCGGGGTTCATCCACATTTATTTCTTGATCAATAGAATCGTTGCCATTGCCGCAATACCTTCCTCGCGACCTGTAAAACCTAATCGTTCAGTTGTAGTTGCTTTAACATTTACCTGTGAAGGCTCTGCGTGTAATAATTCAGCGATACGTTGTTGCATCTGCCCAATATAGGGTGCCATTTTAGGACGTTGTGCCATAATGGTACAATCGACATTACCTAGAGAATAACCCTTGTCCTCAACAATCTTCCAAATATACTCTAATAATTTTGCTGAATCCGCGTCCTTAAATGCAGGGTCTGTATCTGGAAAATGACGGCCAATATCCCCTTCTCCAATTGCTCCTAAAGCTGCATCTGTGACAGTGTGTAAAAGAACATCCGCATCTGAATGTCCTACCAGTCCTTTTTCATGCGGAATGGTAATGCCCCCAATAATTAATGGACGACCTTCTTCAAATGCATGTACGTCAAAACCTTGTCCAATTCGAAACATATTCATCTTCCTTTAATTAATATTTATCATTATCATATCAAAATTTGCCCTAGGTTGTTTGAAAAGCGCTTTAATAATTATCCTCCTATAGCAGTAATGGGCAGTTTAGAAAGCTACACTCTCTAGACTGCCCCATATTCTTTAAATATGATACTCTATATTTTTCATTTGACTGTTGCTAATATTCGGAGATGGCTGTGAATTATAGACACGTGAATAAGGGGGAACGGAGTGTGTTAGCCAAATATTACTCCCTAGGACGGAATCATGCCCAATCGTCGTCTCGCCCCCTAAAATAGTAGCACCAGCATAAATGACAACATTGTCAGCAATATTCGGATGACGCTTAATGCCCTTAATCGGATTACCATTTTCATCCAACGGGAAGCTTAGTGCACCTAATGTTACACCTTGATAAATTTTTACATTCTTACCGATAGTACAAGTTTCACCGATAACGACACCTGTTCCATGGTCAATAAAGAAAGATTCTCCTATGGTAGCCCCTGGATGAATATCGATACCTGTTAATCGGTGTGCATATTCTGACATAATACGAGGCACAATTTGTACGCCCATTTCGTATAACTCATGTGCGATGCGGTGAATATAAACAGCCACAATAGATGGATAACTTAGCAAAATCTCCTCTGTGGAAAGAGCTGCAGGGTCACCATTATATGCCGCTTGAATATCTGTTTGTAACACTTGGCGAATGGCAGGAAATCGATTAATCAAATTCATAACAATTTTGTCTGCTTGTTCACGGCAATACTTCTCGCAATTGGCAGGATCACTGTCCTCCATATTATAAAATAATACTTTTTCGATAATATCCCGCAAATCTAATGCTGTTTCACGTAGCTTATTACTGCAAACTACATTCACCCTTGTTTCATCAATAGGTCTTGTCATATAAATACCAGGGAACAGCACCTCATGGAAATTATCAATTATTTTTATAACCCGATCCCGTCCATCAAAGCCTATTGAGTTGTCAACATCGATGTACTGTTTATTTATACTAGTTAATGAACCTGTAATTTCTGGAACCTTTTGATTTAACCAATCATTTAATGACACAATAAACACCCCTCACATCTTTTCATCTATTCTATTACCTTATTAATCATATATCCACTATTTCATTTTACACGTAAAACGATCACAAATGGATAAAACCACTTTATTTGAGCTATTCCAACTTTTTATTCTCTTCCTACGCCTTCGCATCTAATTCGACTAGCAAAATGTCATTATTATCATACATATATGGTTGAACAGATTACGAAGCAATAAGGCATTCTGACCATACAATTTTCCCCAACCAAAACAAATAAAAAAGACTATCCATCCTCAAAAAACTACGAATGAATAGCCTCTATAAATAATATTTCTTAATGATTGTATGATCCACGCTTACGCAAGATTGCCTCACCAAATACTAAGTCTTCTTGTGTTGTCATTTTTACATTTTCATAACTACTTTCTACGATGTGTACCTGATGTCCGAGACGCTCCATTAGCATTGCCTCATCTGTCCCAAGAAAACCTACCTTTTCAGCTACGTCCTCTGCTTCCATAATTAATTCAAAACGAAATGCTTGTGGAGTTTGCACCATCCAAAGGCTTTCTCGATCAACTGTTTCCTCTATAATGCCATTATGTGATACTTTTTTCATCGTATCTTTCGCACGAACCCCTGCTATTGCTGCACCGTGATTATGCGCGTTCTGTACAAGCTTTGCAATGATATCATGCGTAATAAACGGGCGTGCTGCGTCATGGACAAGCACAATATCTACCTGTTGCATCTCTTTCATGCACGAATGGACCGAATGCTGTCGCTCAGCACCCCCATCAGGTAAACCCTTCACTTTGGTAATCCTATAGTCCTCTAGCATTTTTTGAATAAATCCACGTTCTTCTGGTTTTACAGCGAGCCAAATACCTGTGCAAGCGGGATCTTGTTGAAACACTTCTAGTGTGTGTACCAGAATAGGTTTCTCTAAAAGCTTTAAAAATAATTTATTTTGCCCTGCTCCCATACGCTTCCCACTTCCAGCAGCAGGTAGAACCACTTCATATTGCATTTTCCCACATCCTAATCGTCCTTCGGCTTAGCAAATATCATACGACCTGCCGATGTTTGCAGCACACTAGTAACTGTAACTGTAATTGCCTGTCCGATATAACTACGACCACCTTCAACCACAATCATCGTACCATCATCTAAATAGGCAACTCCTTGGTTATGCTCTTTACCATCCTTTATAACAACAACCTGCATATCTTCACCTGGTATGACTACAGGTTTCACTGCATTCGCTAAATCATTGATATTTAAGACTTTTACATGATGGAGCTCACAGACTTTATTCAGGTTAAAATCATTCGTAACGATGCATGTATCGTTGCCCATTTTTTTTGCAAGACGGACTAGCTTTAAATCTACCTCTTGTACATCTTCAAAATCCTCATCCGTAATTTCAACTTTTGTCTTACGCTCATCTTGTAATTTTTTTAAAATATCTAAACCACGCCGACCTCTTGTGCGCTTTAAGGTATCAGAAGAATCAGCTATATGCTGAAGCTCTGTGAGCACAAATTGAGGTACAACTAATATACCTTCAATGAAGCCTGTTTCAGAAATATCAGCAATACGACCATCGATAATTACACTTGTATCTAGCAGTTTGTAGCTTCCACGAACCTCCTGAGCCTCAGCATCTTCAGCAGCTTTTTTCTTCGTATTGGTACTACGTAATGTAAAAAGCTGTATGAGCTCATCTCTTTTTCTAAAACCTAGACGGAACCCTAAATACCCTAATACAAATGACAGGATAATAGGGAGTACTTCTGTGATAACAGGGAATTTTACACTATCAATGGCAAAGCCTAAAAAGTAAGCGACAATCAACCCAATTATTAAACCAAACGTACCAAATAATAAATCTCCGATAGGAACCTTAAACAGAACTTCTTCCATCCAGCTAATGAGCCTTACAAAGTAATCGGAAAATGCAAAAGATAGTGTAAACAGTAAAAGTGCGCCTAGAGCTACTGATACATAAGGATTATCTAGCCAAGGATTAGATGATAAATGAAGCAATTCGTATAATGGCGGTAAGAAAACAAGGCCCAATGCTCCTCCAATCAGTAAAAACGCAATTTGAACAAATTTTTTCACAAGCTGTCACCTCCTAATTGTTAGTTAAGATTATACATAGTTTATGGCAGAAAATCTTTCATGAGCTCAGTCAAATTCTCATTATTTTTGATGTTGTGTAACAAGGATAAGTTAGTTAGACAAAATTTCACAAATTTCTATTTTTGTTCGTACTAGATGACAATCCTTTATTCATTCATCAGCTATTATTTAGGACGATTATTCTTTTATTTGAGTTTCCGATATTCGCATCAAAAATTGAAGGAAAATGCATGTCAGATTAATATCCAACATGCACATTTTCCTTTATAACTCTCTAAAGCATGCATTTAGTGCATCTTTTATCGTTTCTACACCAACAATTTCAATTCCCTGCGGAAATTCCCAACCACCAATATTGGAAGAAGGAATGAAGGCTCTTTTAAATCCAAGCTTCGCCGCTTCAATGACCCGCTGTTCTATACGTGATACCCGACGGACCTCACCTGTTAGTCCGACCTCACCAATAAAACAATCCGTTGCACGCACTGCCTGATCCTTAAAACTAGATACAATGCTTGTCAACACTGCTAAATCTATTGCTGGCTCATCCAGCTTGACACCACCAGCAACTTTAATATATGCATCCTGAGCTTGTAGCATGAGACCCATACGCTTTTCTAGTACAGCCATTAGCAATTGTACTCGGTTTTGATCGACACCTGTGGCCATACGTTTAGGATAGTTAAAGCTTGTAGGTGTAACTAAGGATTGAATTTCAACAAGGATTGGCCTTGTCCCCTCCATTGATGCTACAATAGTTGACCCCGCCGCACCTTGTGAACGCTCCTGTAAAAATAACTCCGAAGGGTTTAGAACTTCCTTTAACCCTCCTTGAAGCATTTCAAATATAGCAATTTCATTTGTAGATCCGAAGCGGTTTTTTTGGCTTCGTAAAATACGATGATTATGATGTCTTTCCCCTTCAAAGTACAGTACAGTATCCACCATATGCTCTAAAATACGTGGCCCAGCAATTTGTCCCTCTTTTGTTACATGCCCTACTAGAAAAATAGCAATGCCTTTGGTTTTAGCGATTCGCATCAGCTCAGCTGTACATTCACGAACCTGTGAGACACTACCAGGGGCGCTTGTTACTTCTGGATGAAAGACCGTTTGTATGGAATCGACAATAACAAATTTAGGCTGTACTTCATCAATGGTTTGGTTTAAAAACTCTAGGTTTGTTTCGGAGTATATGTAAAGCTCTTGAGAAATCACTCCTAAACGCTCTGCTCGTAATTTCGTTTGACGAATAGATTCCTCTCCAGAAATATAAAGTACGCGATGCCCTTTATTCGATAGTAATGCGGAAACCTGTAATAGTAATGTTGATTTCCCTATTCCAGGATCGCCCCCGATCAATACTAGAGAACCAGGTACAATGCCCCCGCCTAATACACGATTGAGTTCGCCCATTTCTGTTGCTACACGCGATTCTTCAGTAGCTTCCACTTGGATAATCGGGATTGCCTTTTGTGTGACTGTAGCAGAATGTTGAAATGCTCCTCGTGGACCTTTTGCAACCATCTCTACTTCTTCCACCATTTTATTCCATTCACCACACCCAGGGCATCTTCCCATCCATTTAGCAGACTCATAGCCACAGCCTGAACATACAAATTTCGTTTTTTTCTTTGCCAAATTGCTTTCACCTCGAATATTTGTTCTTATCCTTAATTGTACAGAAAAAAAGACAGCTTGGCACTTAAAGCCTCACTGTCTTTCCTTGAAATTATTTAGAGATGGATACTCCCTCTTTTTTCTTTACAACAAACTCATCGTTTACGTAATCAATGATAACCTGATTACCCTTTTCTACATTACCCTTTAGTAATTCTTCCGATAATCGATCCTCTACTTGTTTTTGTAATGCACGACGTAGTGGACGAGCACCATATTGAGGGTCATAGCCTTCTTCAGCAATTTTCTCAAGTGCTGCATCAGTCAACTCTAACGAAATATCTTGCTCTTTCAAGCGTTTTGTTAAAGCATTGCCCATCATCGCAATGATTTCTTTTAAGTGCTCTTTTTCTAATGCGTGGAAGACAATCATTTCATCGATACGGTTTAAGAATTCTGGACGGAATGCTTTTTTCAATTCTTCTAACATCGTACCCTTCATGTCTTTATGCTTAGACTCTGCACCGCCTACATTGAAACCAAGGCTCTTTTGGTATTTTAATGCATCCGCACCAACGTTTGAAGTCATAATGACCACTGTATTGCGGAAGTCTACTACACGTCCCTTAGAGTCTGTTAAACGACCATCTTCAAGCACTTGTAATAGAATATTGAATACATCAGGGTGTGCCTTTTCAATTTCATCTAATAAAACGACTGAATATGGCTTACGACGAACTTTCTCTGTCAGTTGGCCACCATCATCGAAGCCTACATAGCCTGGAGGTGAACCTACTAGACGAGAAGTCGAATGTTTCTCCATATACTCGGACATATCAACACGAATCATCGCATCCTCATCGCCAAACATTACTTCAGCAAGTGCTCTTGCAAGCTCTGTTTTACCAACGCCTGTAGGTCCTAAGAAGATAAATGAACCAATTGGTCGTTTTGGATCCTTTAGGCCTGCTCTTGCACGACGTATTGCACGAGAAATTGCTTCTACCGCTTCTCCTTGCCCTACTACACGTTTGTGTAACTCTTCTTCGAGCTGTAATAACTTGGAAGATTCTTCAGAAGCAATTTTAGCTACTGGAATTCCTGTCCACATTGAGACAACTGCTGCTACATCATCCACAGTTACTTTAGATTCGGCTTTACCTTGCTCTTCTTTCCAATTTTTTCGGGTAGCTTCAATTTCATCCTTCAGCTTTTGCTCTGTATCTCTTAGTGCTGCTGCCTTTTCAAATTCTTGACCTGATACGGCTGCATTTTTTTCAGAACGAACATTTTCAAGCTTATCCTCAAGCGCCTTTAAGTTTGGTGGCACTGCGAATGAGCGTAAGCGTACTTTAGAACCCGCTTCATCGATTAAGTCAATCGCTTTATCTGGTAAGAATCGGTCAGAAATATATCTATCACTCATTTTGGCCGCTGCTTCAATCGCTTCATCTGTAATTTTCACACGGTGATGCGCTTCATAACGATCGCGTAAGCCTTGAATAATTAGAATAGCCTCTTCCACTGTCGGCTCATCCACTTGGATTGGTTGGAAACGACGCTCTAAGGCTGCATCCTTTTCAATGTACTTGCGGTACTCATCAAGTGTTGTGGCACCAATACATTGAAGTTCACCACGTGCTAAAGATGGTTTTAAGATATTTGATGCATCAATCGCACCTTCAGCACCACCCGCGCCAATTAATGTATGCAATTCGTCAATAAATAAAATGATGTTGCCTGCTTGGCGAATTTCATCCATCACTTTTTTCAAACGATCTTCAAATTCTCCACGATATTTTGTACCTGCAACAACTGTCCCCATATCTAAGGTCATTACACGTTTGTCACGAAGGATTTCTGGAACTTCATTATTAATAATTTGCTGTGCCAATCCTTCAGCAATCGCTGTTTTACCAACACCTGGCTCACCAATCAATACAGGGTTATTTTTCGTACGACGCGATAAAACCTCAATAACTCGTGTAATTTCCTTGCTTCGGCCAATGACAGGGTCTAATGTACCTTCACGTGCAATTTGTGTTAAATCACGTGCTAGGCTATCTAATGTTGGTGTATTGGCAGCTTGAGCTGCTTGTTGGCCAGATTGTGCATTATCATTATTACCTAATAGCAATAATACTTGCTGGCGAGCTTTATTTAAGCCGACTCCCGCATTGTTTAAAACGCGAGCTGCCACGCCCTCACCCTCACGTATAAGCGCCAATAATAAATGCTCTGTACCGATATAGGAGTGACCCAATTTACGTGACTCATCAACAGATAATTCAATTACTTTTTTAGCTCTTGGCGTATAATGAACGATTGGACCGACATCTTCTTTGCCCTTACCAACTAATTCTTCAATGCCAGCTTCAATCGTTTGAGGACTAATATCAATGGCTTCTAACGCTTTCGCAGCAATACCGCCGCCTTCACGTATAAGCCCTAATAGAATATGCTCTGTACCGATAGATTCGTGCTTCCAACGAATAGCCTCTTCCTGAGCAAGCTGTAATACTTTTTGCGCGCGTTGTGTAAAACGATTAAACATCATATAAATCCTCTCCTTTTTCCCCATTTATAGGCTTATTCGCATGTTCTTGGGATAATGTCTCACGAAGCATCTCCGCTCGTACACGATCCCGTTCAGCAGGTGGTAATGCCTCACCTGCATAGTGCTGTAAAAAACCTGGTTGCATACTAACAACACATTCATTTAAGGTCGTTGCTTGTATACCATCAATCAATTGTAAATCTACTCCTAAACGAACATTAGATAGGCAAGTAGCAGCTTCCTCACTTGTTAAAATCCTTGCATGTGTAAGTGTGCCTAAAGCTCGATATACGCGATCTTCTAGCGCAAGCTCTGCCTTTTCCATTAATTTACCTCTTGCATGTCGCTCTTTTTGAATAATCTTTTCAGCGACACTTTGTATATCTGCTAATATATCTTCCTCTGTCTTCCCAAGTGTAATTTGGTTAGAGACTTGATAAACATTCCCTAAATTTTCGCTTCCTTCACCATATATACCTCTTACAGTCATTCCTAAGCGTGTCATGGCATTTATAATTTGATTCATTTGCCCAGTTAATGTAAGAGCGGGTAAATGCATCATGACGGATGCTCGTAGCCCCGTACCAATATTCGTTGGACAGCTTGTTAAATAACCAAAAGTATCTCGAAAAGCATATGGTAATACTTTCTCTAGGATACGATCAATCTTATTTGCTTGTTCATAGGCACTTTGAAGTTGAAAACTTGCTGTCATACATTGAATGCGTAAATGATCCTCTTCATTCACCATAATGCTAACGGATTCATCTTCAGAGAGTAGTATAGAGCCCACTTGCTCTTTTTTAGCCAGTTGCGGGCTAATCAAATGCTTTTCTACAAGAATTTGACGCTGTAAAGGGGTTAAATCCTTTATAGCAAAATAAGCATAATCATTTTGAAGCGTTGGGCTATCGCTGATTGCATGTGTAACGGCCTGTTCCACTTGCAGTGCCTCATTTTCTGAAAATGCTAATGGAAAACGATAGCCATCTAAATTTCGTGCAAGGCGGATCCGTGTACTAATGACGATATCTGAGTAATCATCTTTGATATGCATCCATGTTGGTGTCGCACGCTCTAAAAATGATTCAATCATCATGTCACATCACCACCTTCAAATTGTAGATGCTTCTCTAGCTCTTTGACTTCATCACGTAGCTTCGCCGCTTCTTCAAACTTTTCTTCATCTACGGCGGATTTCATACGCTTGCGGATATCCTCTATTTGCTTTTTAATAACATACACATTACTGCGAGCACCAGGCATTTTACCAATGTGTTGTGGACCTGCCTGAATACGATTAAAAAGCTTTGGCAAATGATCTCCAAATGTGTCATAACAGCTTGGGCACCCGAATTTTCCTTCTTTTAAAAATTGCTTATACGAAAATCCACATTGTGGGCATGTTTGCTGCTGTGGTTGTACCTGTTGTTTTTCCCCCACCTTTTGCCATGTAGGAGAGCCAAACCAGTTAGACAATAACTGTTGAATAGATACTGGCTCTTGTTTAAACTCTGCATGAAATGGATGGAATTGTGAGGCGCAGACGTCACAATAATGATGCTCTACTTTTTGCCCACTTTGAACTTGTGTTACTGTAACTGTCGCATTACGTTGTTTACAATGTTCGCATATCATTTCCATCACCTCACTATTTTTGTTGTTCATATTTTATTGTTGTCAGCATTGCTCGCAATATTTTTGATCGAATGACATCTCTTAATGGGAGATGCAAGTCGATCGTGGAGCGATCAATTGCTGCTAACATTAATTTCGCTTCTCGCTTGGAAATTACCTGCTCATCAATGAGTCGATAAACCAAATCTTCTGCCATCGTTTGTGATGCCCCACCTTCAATTTGCCTGAGAACATCGTCGATCAAATCAATCTGTGAATTCGCGCGGACACGTAAAATTCGAATGTATCCACCACCACCACGTTTGCTCTCAACAAGGTAACCCCGCTCGGCAGTAAATCTTGTATTAATAACATAATTTATTTGTGATGGTACACATTGAAATTTATCAGCAATTTCACTACGTTTAATTTCAATATGCCCTTCCCCACCTAATTCAAGTACTTGCTTTAAGTAACCCTCTATGATGTCTGATATATTACGCATTTTAGGAATACACCTCGCTTGCTTCACTGACTTTGACTATCTTTGACTTTCTTTGAGTATATTATACAAAACGCTTGAAAAAAATTGCAATGATTTCGCCCATAGAAAAGTGGAAAGTCTTGAAAATGGCTTTTTAATAAACGAAAAAGGCACTTTTCGATCATTTGTTTACGGTTTAATAATTTCCTCATACACCTAATGTACCCTTATTCGTCATAGAAAAAACGCAAGCATATGCAACTAGCATATACTTGCGTCTATGAAAATTATACCCAGCGACCAACAATTGGATAACGCCAAGGTTCATCAGACAATGCTTTTACGATACCGATAATCGGTACCACAAATAGCATAATGCCGAAAATGATTAAAAATGGTAAGCCAATAAGGACAAAGCTTAAAACAACAGAGATAGCAATTAAAACACCCATGACAATTTGGAATAGCAGTGCTTGAATAGAAATTGCCTTTATTTCCTCATCCGAACTAATTAAAAAGAAAATAATGGGCACTAACCATGGCGCAAAAAATGCACTTGCGTGTATGATTACTTTAGACCATTTAGACTCCATATATATCAACCCTTTCTTTGAACTTTATTCTATGTTTTATGTACTACTATTTACGGAACTATACCCGCAATAGTTTCACATTAAGAAGGATTTTTTAAAATTTTTTTGAAAGGCTGTGAGGAGCGTTGGAATTTAACAACACATTAGCAAATGAATATGAAAAGGGTATTCGCCGTACATTGCCTAGTTATGATACCATGCTACGTTTAATACAAACTTTTTATCATTCTAGGCTATCAGAAAATGCTAACATGTTAGTCGTGGGAGCAGGGAGTGGCAATGAAATTATACAGCTTGCAGAAGGAAGACCTCACTGGTCATTTACTGGCATTGATCCATCAGAATCCATGCTTACTATAGCTAAAGAGCGTTTGCTCACTCTACCAAATAATATGTCATTCCATCAGGCTACAATACTAGATGCTTCGCTGTCCTCTACTCAGTATGATGCAGCAAGTTGTGTTCTCGTCTTGCATTTTATTCACGATTATAAAGAAAAGCTAGAAACAATAAAAGCAATAGCAAGATATTTGAAACCTGGAGCACCGTTTGTCCTTGTTTCAAAATATGGTCAGCTAGGATCTTTAGAAACAGAACTACAATTTGATTTATGGCGTTCTTATTGGCTACAGCATACTAGACTTTCTTTATCCGAAGTAGCAGAGATGGAAAAATCCATTCGTTCCCTTTCTTTTATGAGTGAAGAGGAAATTTTAACACTTTTACAAAGTGCGGGCTTTACTAAACCTTCTAGATTTTTTGCCACTACTTTGTTCGGTGGTTGGGTATGCTTTAAAGAGGATCGCTAACTATTTTGTAGTAAATAATTTGAGGTGAAAACCGTGATAAGCACCATCGGCATTACAAAGCAGCAACAATTGTTAAAGGATTTTCCATTAGAAGAGATACATCAGCAAGAATTTGAATGGTATTGGGTTGATTTTAATTGTCCTACAGCGGAGGAAGAATTATTGTTGGATACATTTTTCCACTTTCACCCTCTTGCTATTGAAGATTGCTTAATGAGGTTGCAGCGTCCTAAGCTCGATTTCTATGATGATTTTCATTTCTTTGTCATTCATCGAGTAAACGAAGAGACGTTAGCTGCGGAGGAGGTTAATATTTTTGCCTCCAATAAATTCATCATAACCTTCCATAAAAATCCTGTCCCTGAGATAGAGAAGGTGCAAAAAATGCTGGAAAACCAACCGAAGAATTGGGAGCGAGGTACTGTATACCTAACGTATCAAACCATTGATAAAATTGTTGATAGTTATTTTCCACTCGTTTACAAAATTGAAGATCATCTAAATGCTTTAGAAGGTGAACTTACATACCAAAGTAATGTAAATGCCATGAAAATTGTCTTCGAGTTCCGTAGTGACTTGCTTGACTTAAGACGTACTATTTTACCAATGCGTGACCTTTTATATCGCATTCTTAATTCTTACCGTTTCTCACTAAAAAAATCGGAGAGAGCTTATTTTGGAGATATCTACGACCATCTACTTAAGCTAACAGAGATGGTTGAATCTAATCGAGAGCTTACAGCAGATATGCGAGATAGTTATATGGCTATGAGTTCTAGCCGAATGAACGGTATTATGATGACTTTAACAATTGTATCAACTATCTTTATACCACTTACTTTCATTGCTGGTGTGTATGGGATGAATTTCGATAACATGCCTGAGCTACATGGGCAATACAGCTATTTTATTGTACTCGGGATTATGATAATTATCGTTATCTTTATGTTGGCCGTCTTTAAACATAAAGGCTGGTTTAAACTGTTTAAACCATAAAAAGACTGCTCGTTTTAATAAAAACGAGCAGTTTTTTAATCTATTAATATGGTCCTCTGTCATCAATCTTATTATCACCTTGCTGTGGAAATAAAAAGTACGCTAATACCCCTGATCCCAAAGCTGCACATATTGTAATTAATAATTGCTCAATATCTGGTACCTCAGCATGATAGTTTCGTAGCATATAAACAGAGCCAATGGCAACAATCACCATAACAGGAATAACAAATTTAAAACGTTTTTTCTCCATACCACCCCTCCTTCCATTTTTATTTTCGTACGATTTTTATATTGCTAAACAGTTCGTATTTTACAGGTTTCCTATTTTAAATTCAAATTTACATTGCTTCACCATTTGGACTAACAATAAAGTAAAAAAAATAAAGAAATAACCAATTTTTTAACCAAATATTCAGCAAATAATAGTAAAATAGATTTAATACCATTTATTTATTAAATTTACAAACCTAACAAATTTCAAAAGTGCTTATTTACTTACAATTTATTATGGATATTAAGAATGGAGCAAATAATAATGAGTTGGTTTTCAAAAAATAGTAGTGCTAGCTACGCAATTACATTAACACCTGAAAATTTTAAGAGCAGTGTACAATTAGATGTATTGAACCACCCCAACCTTCAAAAACAATTACAACTTTTAAATTTAACTCTTGAGGATTTAGCTATCATTAAGCAACTACAGCCTTTAGCTAAAGACTTAATTCCTGAAATGGTGGAGAAATTTTATGCAGCCATTAGTTTGAGCCAAGATTTACTTGATATTATTAATAAAACATCACATATTGATCGTTTAAAAATTACGTTACATAAACATTTAAGTGACATTTTTGAAAGTCATATTAATGATGCCTATATTGCTGAACGAAAAGCCATTGCTGAGACTCACGTTCGAATTGGCTTGCAATCAAAGTGGTATATTGCCTCATTCCAGTCACTCACTACTACTTTTGCAAACTTTGTGAACGAGGTAGATATTTCCAAAACAGATGCTATTCGTGCTATAAACGCTTTTTGTAAAATCATTAATTTTGAGCAACAACTCGTGATTGAGGCATATGAAAAAGAGGAAGAACGTATTCGCTCAGCAGCAGATGCAACAAAAAATTCCCTTGTAACGACGATCCAAAGTACTGCAGAGGAGCTTAATGCCATTAGTGAAGAAACAGCCGCATCACTATTAGTGATTTCCTCACAAACAGATGATATTGCTGTAGCAACCAAGCAAGGATTGAGTTTCGTAGCAGATACACAAGAAAAATCAAGACGAGGCCAACAGCAATTGAAAGAACAAAATGATTTAATCCAAGTTATTTTGCAAAGTGTCAATGGTCTTGAAGTAACGATGAACCAACTACGTACCTCTTCTCAAAAAATTTCTGAAATCGTTGGGCTAGTTACAGGCATTGCTGATCAAACCAATTTATTAGCATTAAATGCTTCTATTGAAGCTGCTCGAGCTGGAGAACATGGGAAAGGTTTTGCAGTGGTGGCTGAGGAAGTTCGTAAACTTGCTGAGGAAACAAAAAATGCCGTCCAAAATGTTTCCCATCTTATTAAGGACACAGAAAGTAATATTACGACTATGGCTAATTCAGTTATTAATGTTGATCAAAAAATTCAACATAGTGTCAATACACAAGAAAGCTTATCCAAGTCATTTAATGATATTGCTGATGCAGTTTCTGGCATTCAGCAGCAATACGTAAATACATCTAGAGATATTTCAGCCATTTCTAATTTAATCACTGAATTATCGCAGGGCGCTACGCTAGTCTCTTCTTCTTCCGACTCGCTCATTAATGTTGTCAATGAACTAAATATGTAAAATAAAAAGGGAACTCATTTAGAGTTCCCTTTTTCCTTAATGCGGCAATGCACGTTTTTGTTTACGGTGCTCTCGTCTTGCTGGCCCAGTTTCAAATAAACGCTTCTCTTCATCTGTTTCAGGATAGATTGAGGGAACTGGTACGGGTTTCCCTTCCTCATTTACTGCAACCATCGTGACAAATGATTCTGTCGTTAATTTTTCCTCGCCAGTCTCAATATTGCGAGAAACAACGCGAACATAAACCTCCATTGAAGAACGTCCTGTAGACGAAACAATACTCTCAATTTCAAGAATATCTCCTACATGTGCAGCGGATAAAAAATCAACCGAGTCAATAGAAGCTGTCACTACAAGGCCTTTAGCATGTTTCATTGCTGTAATAGCAGCGATTTCATCAATATAAGCTAACACTCTTCCACCGAAAATAGAATTGTGATTATTTGTGTCTGGGGGTAATACGAGACGCGATTGAACCGTACGTGATTGGCTCATGGGTACAGCGTTGTTTGGCATAATTCTTGCAACTTCCCTTCTCATGTTGTTCTTTCGTCATCGTATCGCAGAAAAAGAGCTGATGCAAATTTAGAACGATTTTTTCATCGAAATAAATTTCATATCAGTCATTTCTTCTATAGCCCACTTAATTCCTTCACGTCCATAACCACTCATCTTTACTCCACCATATGGCATGTTATCTACTCGGAATGTCGGAATATCATTTATAATGACAGCACCAGCCTGTAATTCATCTGCTGCATATAAAGCATCTGACAATATATTCGTGTAAATACCTGCATTTAGGCCAAGGTCCGACTCATTTACAAGTCGAATTGCGTCGTCTAATGTTTCATATGAAACAATTGAGACGATTGGTGCGAATGTTTCCTGACAAACAATTTTCATATCAGCTGACACATTCGTCATAACTGTTGGCGTTAAAGTACGTTCAGTAAATACGCCTCCAGTTGCAATCGTAGCCCCCTGCTCTTGTGCCTCCTCAATCCATTCCCTGATGCGTTCCACCTCATTTGGGTTTATCATGGCACTAACATCTGTAGTCTTCTCTAATGGATCTCCTACTATAAGCCTTTCTGTTTCTGCAACAAATGCTTTAGTAAATTCATCAATAATGGAAGAATGCACATATATACGTTGTAACGAAATGCATACTTGTCCAGCAAAGTTAAAAGCACCGCTTACACAACGACCAATAATTTTATTTATTGGCGTAGATGGTTCGACAATTACTGCTGCATTAGAACCTAGCTCTAAAGTTACTTTACGTAAGCCTACTTTTTCTTTAATTTTCAAGCCAACTTTACCACTTCCTGTAAAGGTTACTTTTTTGACGTATGGATGTGTGACAAGTGTATCACTTAGCTCGCCTCCACTTCCTGTCACAATTTGTAATGCCCCATCCGGTAATCCGGCCTCTCGGAAAATCTCAGCCATAACGATAGCACTTAGTGGCGTTTGTGTTGCTGGCTTTAATACAACTGTATTGCCTACTGCAAATGCTGGACCTAACTTATGTGCCACTAAATTGAATGGAAAATTAAAAGGCGTAATGGCTGATATTACACCTAAAGGTTCTCTTTTTGTCCAGCCTATTCGATCTCCTGCTCCAGGGGCTGCATCCATTGGAACAGTCTCACCTTTTGACTGTTTAGCTCCCTCAGCCGCAAATTGATAGGTTGCGATTGTACGGTCAATTTCAGCTAAACCTGCAACAATAGGTTTTCCAGCCTCTAAGGCTAAAATCTCTGCTAGTTCTTCTTTTCTTTGTCGCATTATATCAACGACTTTATATAATATTTCGGCACGTTCGTAGGCTGTTGTCTTTTTAAACGATTGGAATGCCTGCTGCGCACCTTCGATAGCTTTCTCTACATCTTGAATAGATGCTTTAGCTACATGAGCAATAACCTCACCGCTATATGGAGAAGCTAGCTCATAGCTTTCCTCTGCATCAATCCACTGACCATTAATCCAAAGTTTTGTTTCCTTCATCCTTCAAATGCACCTCCAAATAATCATGTTCTTCTTTATTCTATCACGAAGAACTTGAGCTAGATGCAATGGCAGCTGCACTAACCGCTGCGATCATTGCTGCTTGCTGTGCTTGGATTAATAGCTCAATAGAAGACATAATGGTCATGGACAAAGACTTTTGTACCTTTGCCATATCATAAATAGCAATTTGTACAGCCATAAAGAGCACAAATTCACGATGCCATTTTAATAACTTCATGTCTTTTAATTCATGGTATAAATCAATCAACCCTTGAAGTTGTGCTTTATTCAGATTAAGTATGGCTAAAAAGCCAAGTAAAGGATAATGCATAGCCTTGACTTTAACGTTTTGCTTTTTGAGCCCATCACGAAGTGTCACAACATCTGGTACTAGCTGACCATCAAATTTGGATGATAAAAATGTTAATACCTGTGAAAGCCATTGGAGCTCATTGCCAGCATTAAAATTATAAGTTCTTAGTTCTTTATAGTATCGATTCATGGTATCCGCGCGTAATTCAACATCATCAGATGGACTGCTTAATAATATGGCATAAGGAATATCCTCATATGAGGTTAAAAATTGATGATGTTTACGTATGGCATCAAATAAGGCTCTAGCCGCCTGTGCATGTGTCTTTTTATCCTGTTCATCCTCCGTCAAAAATTGTGCTCCGATATAGCTAAAATTGCCGCTTCTGAATTTCGCCTGCTTTAAGATGCTCACATTTGTAAGTAAATTCTTTACTGCCTTTTCTGCATCACCTTGCTCCATGAGGTTGGCAGCAATACTATATCCAACTGTTGTTCGTAAAGGAGACAGCCAAGAAGATTGCTTCTTCATCTCTTGTAAAACATTTTTATACTTCGTTGCATCAAAAGTTTTTCCTGACGCTACAAATGTACTAGCAATAGCTAATACAATTTTACGGTCCACCGTCCAGCCTGCAGCCTTTGATACGTCCTCTACTGTATTAACAAATTCATTTTCAATCATCACATAATCCATATTTTTCACACTCCTTTACCCGTTTTACGTAACATAATGTAAGAAAGATTCACCCTCTTTGTAACAATTAACATAAAAAGTAAACATAATTTAATGTATGTTACTTACTTTATTTGATTTAATAGAAAATATTAACAACCTATAAAGGAGGTATGGCCGATGTTAGCAAAAACCACAAAGAAACTATTATTTACCATGACCTTAAAGGATCGATTAAATCTATTCCTTTTTCTAAGGAATTCATCCAATAATATCGCTTTACATACTCTTTTCCATAAAAATTAATATCGAAACACTTGAACGCCCAAAATCAATACTCAATATAAGAAAAGAGTCATGTGTTCTAAAGCCTCCCTTTCCATACAATAACTTTTCTACTTCCAGATAAAAAAACAGCGGCAGAAAAACTTTGCCGCTGTACAGATAACTTGTTAAATTAACCCTAGCTCTTGCACTTCTTCAGATGTGAAGGCTCTCGACCTTGTTAGGAAACGTTTTCCTTCTACGCCCTCGAGTGAAAACATGCCGCCTCTGCCATCCACCACATCCAATATGATTTGTGTATGCTTCCAGTAATCATATTGATTTTTATGCATATAGAAAGGAGCACCACCCACTTCACCAAGGCACACATCCTGATCTCCTATTAGCAAATCCCCTTCTGGATAACACATTGGTGAGGAGCCATCACAGCATCCACCTGATTGATGAAACATAACAGGTCCATGTTTCTCTTTTAATAGATCGATTAGTGCTAGCGCTTCTTCCGTAGCTAATACACGTTCAACCACGCTCATGCACCTCCCTACGAATTAGAAGAAACCAAGTTTGTTTTCGCTATAGCTAACTAATAAGTTTTTCGTTTGTTGGTAATGCGCTAACATCATTTTATGATTTTCACGACCAACACCAGACATTTTGTAGCCACCGAATGCAGCATGTGCAGGATATGCATGGTAACAGTTTGTCCAAACACGACCAGCTTGAATTTCACGACCGAAGCGATATGCCGTATTAATATCTCTCGTCCAAACACCTGATCCTAAACCATATAATGTATCATTAGCAATTTCCAATGCTTCCTCTTTCGTTTTAAATGTCGTGACAGCAACTACTGGTCCGAAAATTTCTTCTTGGAATATACGCATTTTATTATGCCCTTTGAAAACAGTTGGTTTAATGTAGTAGCCATTTTCGAAGCCTTCACCTACATTATTTTTGTCTCCTCCAATTAGACATTCTGCACCTTCTTGCTTACCAATATCTAAATAAGAAAGAATTTTTTCCATTTGCTCACTAGATGCCTGTGCACCCATCATTGTGTTTGGATCAAGTGGGTTGCCAACTTTAATGGCTTCTACTCGCTGTAATACGCGCTCCATAAATTTATCGTAAATAGATTCTTGAATTAGTGCACGTGAAGGACAAGTACATACTTCCCCTTGATTTAGAGCGAATAGCACAAAGCCCTCAACAGCTTTATCTAAAAAGGCATCATCTTTATCCATAATATCTTCAAAGAATATGTTTGGCGACTTACCACCCAGTTCTAATGTTACTGGAATAAGGTTTTGAGAAGCATATTGCATAATTAAACGCCCTGTTGTTGTCTCACCTGTAAAGGCAATCTTACCAATGCGTGGATTTGATGCAAGCGGTTTCCCTGCTTCTAAGCCAAATCCATTCACAACATTAATGACACCTGGTGGTAGTAAATCTTCTATTAATTCTAAAAGCACCATAATCGATGCTGGTGTTTGTTCTGCAGGTTTTAATACGACACAGTTTCCAGCTGCAAGTGCTGGCGCAAGCTTCCATACAGCCATTAATAACGGGAAGTTCCAAGGTATGATTTGGCCGACTACGCCAATTGGCTCGTGGAAATGATAAGCAACTGTATCGTTATCAATTTGGCTTACTGAGCCCTCTTGAGCACGTAATACCCCAGCAAAATAACGAAAATGATCAATTGCAAGAGGGATGTCTGCATTTAATGTTTCGCGTACCGCTTTACCGTTATCCCATGTTTCAGCAACGGCTAGCTTTTCTAAATTTTGCTCGATACGGTCCGCAATTTTAAGTAAAATGTTTGCGCGTTCGGTTGGTGATGTTTTGCCCCATGCATCCTTAGCAGCATGTGCCGCATCTAATGCATGTTCAATATCCTCAGCTGTGGAACGTGCTATTTGTGTAAAAACTTGTCCAGTAACAGGAGTAACGTTATCAAAGTACTGACCCTTCACTGGGGGTGTCCATTCGCCACCGATATAATTATCATATTTCTCTTTGAATTGAACTACCGATCCTTCAGTGTTTGGAAATGCATAAACCATTTTACTTCTCCCCTTTACACAATTTAATGAGAACTATCTACAAAAAACGTTATTTTATATCGGAATAACAATATTTTCATAGAAACCCTCTCACCTAATATATTGTCAGAAACATAAAATAATTTCAACTTTTTCAAAAACTTTTCCAACTAATTTATTTTTGCTAGAAAAGCTTCTAGCATTCACTGTATGTGCGACGTTAAGGTATACTTAAAAATAATATAAAATATAGGAGAACAATATGCGTATTAATAAATATTTAAGTGAAACAGGCATCATATCTCGTCGTGGCGCTGATAAATGGATAGCAGAAGGAAAGGTAACGATTAACGGAGAACTAGCAACAGTTGGTAGTCAAGTTGAAGCAGGAGACATTGTTTGCGTAGATGGTAAAGAGGTAAAGAAAGAACAACAGCTTGTTTACATTGCTCTGAATAAACCTGTCGGGATTACAAGTACGACAGAGCGTCATATAAAAGGCAATGTCGTTGATTTTGTCAATCATCCCCTACGTATTTTTCATATCGGACGTCTTGATAAGGAATCAGAGGGCCTATTGTTGTTAACGAATGATGGCGATATTGTCAATAAAATTCTACGTGCTGAAAATCATCATGAAAAAGAATATATTGTTCAAGTTGATAAGCCTATAACTGCGCAATTTATCCAAAAAATGGGCGCAGGTGTCGATATTTTAGATACAACAACCTTACCATGCCATGTGGAAAAGATTTCAGATAAAGTCTTTAAAATCATTTTAGAGCAAGGCTTAAACCGCCAAATTCGTCGAATGTGCTCAGCACTAGGGTATTCCGTTAAGCGTCTACAACGCATTCGTATTATGAATATTAAGCTTGGTAATTTAAAGGTAGGGCAATGGCGTGATTTAACGGAGAAGGAACGAGCAGAACTATTCAAACTACTCAATTACACACCAAAATAGACACATCCAAAGGGAGGGGCGAGGACTATGATATCCATTCAAAGCACAGACCAACTAACAGGGGTACGAATTAGTGCGGATTATTGGGATTTAGATGAACTAATTAATGCTATTTATAAAGTAACTGGTGATGAAAATAAATACTATGATTATCAGGGTCCTCGACTACGTATTTTAAGCGTTTGCTATAAACTAAGACATGCTATGCTTGGTGAGCATCACCTAGAGTTTGTTAGTAATGGACTTAATAAGAGTGTTCTAACACAACATGAACTCATCTTTCCAAATAAGAATGTCTATTTTTCAACAGAGATTCTTTGGCCAGAAATTATCTTTAGTGCAATCGCATTAAATGATTTTATTGACCTACACCAAAAATTAAACAATGCTTCTATATGGAATCATGAGATAGCTATTATACGCAAATTTCAAGCGGCTATTGCTGAATGTTTAGAACAGGAGGTAAGTGACGAAGATTATGTTGTGTTTTTAAGAATGTTACATGCTAAAAATCCCTTAACTTTCCGTTTCGCAACACAGTACGTGGATGTTCTAAATCTAGAATATATTGAATTAAGTAAAGAGGAACGTCAGGCGCATTTAGCTGCATTTGCTGTGCGATTAATGGTAGAGGACCATGAATATGTAGCATTAAAATCCCACCTGATGGAAGCAGCTATTGAAACGAAACAAGCATTACATGATATTCAAATTCAACTTAATTATCCTGAAGAAATACTGTGGTGAACGAATCATGCCGTCTCAAAATAATTGAGACGGCTGTTTTTCTATTCAATTGTTTTGTAGGCCATTTTATGAATAACTTCCTTGTGCTGAGGATAATCTGCTAAAAGCTCTTCCTGTGTAAACAATTCAAAATCCTCAAAGTCAAAGCCTGGCGCCACCATACATCCGACTAAACTAAATGTATCCGATTCCTCCACCGACGAGCCGAAAATTGTATGCTTTGGTACTGCAAGCTGAGGGACTTCCCCTGCTTCTATATTCAAGCCAAGCTTCTTCGCTTCATATGTCCCATCTGGGAAAATCATATGAACTGTTAGTGGGCTTCCTGCGTGATAATACCATAGCTCGTCCGATTGTAGGCGATGTAAATGTGAAATATCCTGTGAGCGCAGAAGGAAATATATACTAGTATAAATCGGTCTCTGTACATCTCTCACTGCTATATCGTCCGATGCACGAAACGATGAAATGTAATAGCCCCCTTCAGGATGTTCGGCTAACTTTAAATGTTCAATAAAATATTGTGCTGAATACTTCAAAAAGCATCACTCCTTTTTTCAACCTTACCAAAAAGTAAAGTGGAAATGCTACCTCTGATTTTCCTTCATCACGCAAGCCAAAAAGGACATCTCAACATGAGATGTCCTACATTTTTATAATCCGCCTAAATAAGCTGCCTTTACTTGCTCGCTCTCTTGTAGCTCTTTTGCTGAACCAGATAAAACAATACGCCCTGTTTCAAGTACATATGCACGGTTAGCGACAGATAATGCCATATTAGCATTTTGCTCTACAAGTAATACGGTTGTTCCTTCTTTATTAACCTGCTCAATAATATTGAAGATATTTTTCACCATCAACGGTGCAAGACCCATCGAAGGCTCATCCATTAATAACAGTTTTGGTTTTGCCATTAAGGCACGCCCCATCGCCAGCATCTGCTGTTCCCCACCAGACAATGTACCTGACTGCTGTTTTCGGCGCTCTAATAATCGTGGAAATAACTCGAAAACATGATCCATATCTTTCTTAATACCTGCTTTATCATTACGCAGATACGCACCAAGCTCTAAGTTTTCCTCAACTGACATATTAGCAAAAACACGGCGTCCTTCTGGAACGTGTGAAATCCCTGATTTAACAATAGTTTGTGCTGCTTTCCCAGCTATCGAAAAGCCTTCGTATTCAATAATGCCACCTTTTGGCTTTAATAAACCTGACAATGTCTTTAAGAGCGTGCTTTTTCCAGCACCGTTTGCACCGATTAACGTTACAATTTCACCCTCGTTTACTTCTAAAGAGAGGCCCTTTAATGCTTGGATGTTGCCATAATAAACATCGATATTTTGTACTTTTAGCATTAGCCGATAACCTCCTCTCCAAGGTACGCTTCTATTACCTTTGGATTGTTGCGAATTTCTTCTGGTGTCCCGTCAGCGATTAATTGTCCGTGATCAAGTACGTAAATACGCTCACAAATACCCATAACTAAGCTCATATCATGCTCAATCAGCAATATTGTTAAGCCGAACTCTTTACGAATAAATGCAATTAGCTCCATTAAATCGTGAGTTTCTTGTGGGTTCATCCCTGCTGCTGGTTCATCCAATAAGAGTAGTTTGGGATTTGCCGCTAACGCACGAGCAATCTCTAAACGACGTTGCATCCCGTATGGCAAATTCTTAGCTAGCTCATCTTTATAAACATCTAAGCCAAAGATTTTTAAGAACTCAATTGACTGTTGCTCCATTTCGGCCTCACCTTTGAAATGTGTAGGTAAACGAAATATAGAAGCCCACATAGAATGCTTTGCAAGTGAATGATTGGCTACCTTTACATTGTCAAGAACAGATAGCTCTTTAAATAATCGAATATTTTGGAACGTACGGCTGATCCCTTTCTGTGTAACCTGATAGGGTGCAAGTCCATTCAGTTTCAGACCATTAAAAGTAATTGTACCTTCCGTAGGTGTATATACCCCTGTTAACATATTAAAGCTAGTTGTTTTCCCAGCTCCGTTTGGCCCAATAAGTCCTACCAACTCGCCTTGGTTAAGGTACATATTAACGCCCTGTACTGCCTTTAAACCACCAAATTGAATACCCATATTTTCAACATTGATAAGAAGGTTTCCAGTCATTATTTCGTACCTCCCTTTTTACCAAACTTAAATAATTGTGTTATCTCTTTCGTTCCCATTAAGCCTGTTGGACGATAAAGCATCACGATAATTAATACTAAACTGTAGATAATCATACGTGTTTCTGGGAAGTTTGCTAGATAAGTAGACACGACTGTTAGGAAAATCGCAGCAATCACTGAACCAGAAAGACTTCCTAAACCACCAAGTACAACGTAAATTAA
Source organism: Lysinibacillus sp. G01H (assembly GCF_028872195.1). Lineage (NCBI taxonomy): Bacteria > Bacillati > Bacillota > Bacilli > Caryophanales > Bacillaceae > Lysinibacillus > Lysinibacillus sp. G01H. The sequence continues at coordinate 4,560,457 of NZ_CP118397.1, forward strand.
AATATCAAATGATTTTAAGAAACCGAATGTTGTCGGTTGAATAATGTAAAAGTTATGTGCAAAAATGGCTCCTGCTAGACCTGCGAAGAAAGACCCAATCGCAAATGCAACAACTTTATAGTAAGTTGTGTTAATACCCATCGCATCTGCTGCTATTTCATCTTCTCGAATGGAAATACACGCACGCCCATGACGAGAATTTGTAAAGTTTGAGATAACTAGAATCGTTAACACTACGCCAAAGAATGCGTATGTCCAGTTCGATAAATATTTAACCTGCATCCCTGCTGCGCCACCAACATAATCCGTATTTAAAAAGATAATACGAATAATCTCTGCAAATCCTAGTGTAGCAATCGCTAAGTAATCCCCTTTTAAACGAAGCGTTGGAATCCCTACGATTAAACCAGCAACTGCTGCTGCAGCAGCCCCTAATAAGATGGCCAATGGGAATGGTAACATTAGCTTTGTTGTAATAATAGCGGATACATATGCTCCAACTGCAAGGAACCCAGCATGCCCAATTGAAAACTGTCCAGTAACACCAATAACAATATGCAAGCTGACAGCCAACATGATGTTAATACACATTGTGATCAACATATTTTTATAGTACAAATCAATTACTTCTGTTGTAATCAACAATTGTACAACTGCATAGATGACTAGCGCTATTACGGCATAGCCCCAGAAAACTTTAGACTTTTTCATAAAACCGCTCACCTACACTTTCTCACGGGCGTTTTTACCAAAGATACCCGATGGTCTGAAGATTAAGATTAAAATTAAAATAACGAATGCCGCAGCATCACGCCATAACGAGAAGCCAAGTGCACTTACTAAGGACTCTACAACACCTAGTAACATACCACCAACCATAGCGCCTGGGATGATACCAATACCACCAAGAACAGCTGCGATAAATGCTTTAACCCCAGGAATAACACCCATTAACGGGTCAATTTTTGTATAATAAACCCCAAAGATAACACCTGCTGCACCAGCTAAAGCTGAACCAATCGCAAACGTTGCAGAGATTGTATTGTCAACGTTAATACCCATTAAGCGAGCTGCATCTGCATCGTGGGAAACAGCACGCATCGCTTTACCGATTTTTGTTTTATGTACGATGAATTGTAAAAGAATCATCAGTACAACTGCGACTGATAAAATTAAGATGGAAGTACTGCTGATTTGAACGCCAAAAATATCTAGTGATTTATTTTTGAAAACTTCAGGATATGCTGCCGGTTGAGCACCTCTGAAGAAAATTGTTGTATATTCAATTAATAGCGATACACCTATCGCTGTAATTAAAGCTGCGATACGTGTCGCATTTCGTAAACGTTTATAGGCAATACGTTCAATTAATACACCAAAAATTGCACAAACTAACATCGCCAATAATAATGCTGGGAAGAAACCAAGCTCCCATTTAGCAATAGCGTAAAAGCCAATAAATGACCCAATCATGAAGACATCACCATGAGCAAAGTTAATCAGCTTGATAATACCGTATACCATCGTATACCCTAACGCTATTAACGCGTAGATACTTCCAAGTGAAATACCGTTCACAAGTTGCTGTATCCATTCCATGCGCATTCACTCCTTTAAATTTTCTGAAAATTGAAAAATAAGTACATAGATCGATACTAAAAGTTATGTTTTGCTCTACGATTCTAGTTATCTAACACACAAAAAAGGAAGGCGTGTTTACCCGCCTCCCCCTTGCTTACAAAACATTAAGGATTAACTTTAGAGTTGAACACTTGTTTACCGTCTTTAAATTCAAGAACTGTTGCTGTTTTAATTGGGTTATGATTTTCGTCAACTGAGAAAGTACCTGTTACTAAAGAAAGATCTTTTGTTGCAGCTAATTCATTTTTAATTGCTTCCCCATCTGTAGAGCCTGCACGTTTAATTGCATCAGCAATGTAGTAAATTGTGTCATAACCAAGTGCGTTGAATGCGTCAGGCGCTTTGTCACCATTTGCCGCTTTAAATGCCTTTACGAAATCTTGAATTTTTTGATCTGGGTCCTCAGCAGAATAGTGGTTTGTGATGAATGTGTTATTCAATGCATCCGCGCCAGCTAATTCAATTAAAGTTGGAGAATCCCAACCATCAGCACCCATCAGAGGTACATCAATGCCCATTTCGCGTGCTTGTTTAACAATCAAACCTACTTCTTCATAGTATCCAGGGATAAAGATAAAGTCTGGATTTGCTGCTTTAATATTTGTTAATTGTGTACGGAAGTCTGTATCCTTCGCTACATAAGCTTCTTCTTTTACAACTTTTCCGCCACTCTTCGTAATCGTTTCTTTAAAGGATTTTGCTAAACCTTTTGCATAGTCTGATGCATTATCTGCAAAAATAGCTACATTTTTCGCATCTAGCTCACCTGAAGCAAAATTAGCTGCTACAATCCCCTGGAATGGGTCAATAAAGCATGTACGGAAAGCATATTCATTAACACTGCCATCCTCATTTACCGTGATATTCGGTGCTGTACCAGAACCCGTAACAATAGGAATTTTATTATCATTTGCAATTTGAACAGTAGCTACTGTATTACCTGAAGTCGCAGGTGCTAGCATTGCTACTACTTTATCCTGCGTTGCTAGTTTAATAGCAGCTGAAGTTGCTTCAGAGTTCTCTGATTTATTATCTACTTTAATCAGTTCAATTTTCTTACCATCAATACCGCCAGCATCATTAATTTCTTTTACAGCCAGTTCTGCACCTAGCCCAATAGAGGAACCATAAGATGCTACATTCCCTGAAAGCTCTAAGTTGGCACCAATTTTAATTGTATCGCCATCAGATGAGCCTCCGCCTGATGATGAGCCTCCGCCAGAACTTGAATCGTCTCCGTTACCGCAACCAGCAAGAACACCAGCAAGTAATGAAGATGCTACTAAAAGTGAACCGAACTTCTTAAGCTTTTTGCTCTCTCTCATAATTAAATTCCCCCTGAAAATTTCTCAAATATTAGATATTTCTGATAATTATAAACAATTAAATTCATTTACTCAATAGCCAAAATAATTATTTATAACTATCTAAAAACAAAAGAAAATATTATTCATATAAGCCTTTTTCATTGTAAAACATTCTTTATATTTAGTCTAGAGTGATTTTTCAGTATAATTAGTTATTTGTGAATTATCTTTTAATTCAAACTATAGACTAGTACAAAACTATCAGATGAAATTGTTTTTTCAAAATAAATTCTAGTTGATTGAAAGACCCCCTTCATCTATTACAATTATTTCCCTGAAAATAATCATAGGGTCTACGAGTAACTAATTGCTGATACCTGTACTGCAAATGGGAAAAGCTTAGAGTGGGCTTCCCCATACTCTAAGCTTTTTTTAATTCAAACACACAAATGCGCTCATTAATATTTGTTTCATTTTCTAAATGAACTTCATGAAGCAACTCAAATGGTGTTCCATGATGTAAAAATTGTAAATAATCGTAAGGCGGATAATATAAAATTATATGAATATCCCGCATGCGCTGCTCATAGGATTTCCAAATATTATGAATGACTGTGCGAAAAATATGGATGGAAAAGGGATTAAAAAAGAAAAACACATTATCACGTGACTTTATTTCATATGATTCGGCTATTGTATGAATAAACTTAATAGGGGCATGTGCTTTCATTTTTTGAAGATAATTACGTTTATTTTCTTCAGCCTCCGTATAAAAACCCGCATCCATCTCTATCCCAATGGTTGGTATATGAAACTTATGGTGCACAAAAATAGGAACTCGTCCTTTCCCGCACCCCATATCAATAAATACTGGATATTCAGGCATCTGATACGTAGCGAATAATTGCTCCAATCCACTGTAGGGTGTTGGCTCATAACGATGATAGTGTGCAAGCTTAGGAAAGCCATATTGCTCTCCCACCGTGTTTATATGCAAATGTTTATCAAATTGCTGTTCATTCATATGAAAGGACTCCTCAGAAAAGAATGCTTTATTTTAACAGATAAAAAGCAAAAACCATACCCAAAGATATTGGATATGGTTATTTTCTAACGACCTCTACGTTTAAATTTAACAACAAAGAGAAGTGCAAGAAGGAGTAGCACTAGACATGTAATGGCTGTAAACACTGTATTTTTATCAATAACAGGCCCGTGATTTGCAGCTTCACTATTCGCACCAGGCATTCCCATTGGGGCTCCATTTCCATCAGGAGGTTGCATTTGTTCTCCATTTTGTCCATCTCTCGGACCTCCACCCTCTCTATTAAAAGGTGGACTCTTTGATGGGTCAAAGTCCTCTGGTAGCTGACTTGGATCAAATTCATCTGGCATCGAATTCATTTCACCATTTTCACTTGGCATTGGCATACCCATATTGCCCTGAGAAGACGTAGATGCTTCCACTACAAGCTCCCCAGACAGTTGCTTTAATATAGATTCCGAGCGCCTTTTGGCAAATTCCGGCAAGCTATTTTCACCTTCAACTGCTTCTAAAAATTGCTCCGTAGTAGAGAACTTGGTTGGATCTGCCTCCACATAAGTAGTTAATAGCACAGCTAACTTTTTAGTAATAGTTTGCACATAATCTTCTGTTAAATAAGTGGACGCTAGCTCTTCTAGATACTCTTCATATTTGGCACGGTATTCTTCATTAGCAAGCAATGCATTTAGGAGTGGCCGCTCCTCTAATGTTGTGCCGGAAACAGGGGTTGTTACACTAAAATTAATAGCACTATCATTTAATAAATTGCCCGACATGCCCATTCCCATATCAAAGCCGCCATCTCGTTGTTGCTTATCCCCATCAACAGTTTGATCGGGTTGTCCATTGTTTTGTGCCACTGGTTTTTCCTTATTAGTAGTAGCGTCAGCTTGATTTCCGCTGTTTCCTCCTGCTATTCTACCACCTCCAGCCCCAAAGCCACCAAAGGACATGTTGTAATCCCAAGGAATAATAGAAAATACACCGTTCTGTTCATATAAATAATAGTTATGTTTCATATTCCCTTGATAACTATCTAAATTCACAAGTGCTGTGTTGACAGCAAAATAACGTAACATTTCATCGACATCGATATACTTTTCTATGTTTCCGCCATTATTAATAGCATCTAGCATTTCAACAAACTTTGATTGTTCAATATTACCTTCATTAGTTTTTAATCCAATGCCTGTATAGTCTTCGATATCGTCGCTAATATATTTTAAATCGCTGCCTATCCCATCTGGCTTAAATAAAAAGCCATCATTAGAGCCGTAATAATTAGCCAGGAATGTCTCATCCACAGCTTCTACCCCTAAAAACAAACCCCGCTCCTCACCATTCACTGTCACATACATATAGGAGTGTGCCGGTGTTGGTAAACCCATTTGCTCCATCAATTCATAAGAGATATACTCTCTCATTAATGTAGAGTCACTATAATTATTGTTTAAATTTAATTTTTTTAAGCCATATAAGCTTTGTGTATCATCATAATAATCAAAATCAATTTTTAAGCTATAGCGATCTGAGTCACTATTGACAACCGATCGTAATGATAGATTGCCCTTAGTACGAATAGCAACATTCTCAATTTTCTTTCCATTTACTGTAATATCTGCTTGTTTTAATTCTTCAGCAGAAGCATTTTCCAGCAGATCTGCCCAATCTTCCTCAGCTATCTCGATATCTACAGTGGTTACTTTATTGCTATTAAACACTATATTCTCATATGAGAACTCAGATTTTTTCGTTTCAATGCCTACATTCGGAAGTACAGCATATATCACGACAAAGTGAAGGAGTAAAATTGCCATGCACAGATAGACAATTCGGGTTTTAATCATAGCCGTCACCTCTCAACGTAGTTCTATTTATTATTGAGGTCATTACGCTGTGAAATTCCCATCATAGCTCAGCATAATGGCTGATTTTACACCAGCTACCTTTGTTAGTTCATCCATCAGTTTTGCATCATTTTGTTTTACACGAATTTCATAAGTTGTTTCGATTTCATTCTGTTGCATAATGGATTTCGATTTGAGAGCGAATTTTTTTGTTTGCGCAGCAATAATTCGCTCAATTTCAGCATTAGCCAACTCTTCTTCAAACTTTACAATCAGTAAATACGGATTTTCTACCGTTATTTTATTAACGAATATGAGCAATACAAGTCCGATTAAAACAGCACCAATAATGACTAATGGAATAAAGCCAGCACCACATAAAATACCTGAAACAATTGCCCAGAAAATATAGACTAAATCCATTGGATCCTTAATAGGTGTACGGAAACGTACAATAGATAAAGCACCAACCATACCAAGTGACAGCAGAACATTTGAACTGATTCCCATAATCACTAGTGCTGTTGCCATTGTCATTATAAGTAGTGAGATATTGAATGAATGGGAGTAAATGACTCCATTAAAGGTCTTCTTATAAACAGCATAAATGAAAAGCCCAATAAAAAACGCGACTACTAAACCAATAATTGAATCGATTAATGAAAATGAGGTTGTTTTTTCTAAAAAGTTGGATTTAAAAATATCACTAAATTTAATTGTATCCATTGTTCATTCTCCTTTATTATTAGCCGTACATACGACTAAGTTGATATTTTGAATAGGCCTCAGCACGAGTATCTACTGACTGTAGTAAATACTTGATGATGTCTGGTAGATACTCATCGTACTTTACCTCTAAAATTACAAGATTCGGCTCCAGTACATCGACCATAGGCAAGTTTTGATTAAACATATCAGTGTTGCGTAGACTCGATTGCACCTTACTATCAAATGTCACACGCACATTGCCAAACGGATAGACATAGGCTTCTCGTTCGTAATCCACTACCGTAGTAGGTCGCAAATGGTTGTAATTCATCTCGAGATATAAATCTCGAATTAGCGCTCGATCATCATTCTCCATCCAGGCTATCTCGCCAATACGTAGTTTTTCATACTCAGCTTGAGATATTGAACATTTTGTTTTAAAGGTTACATTGTTACGTTTACTCTTCCGCTCAAGATTAATAACATCACTCGATTTGCCGTATATGCGTACTCGATATTTATCTCGATTAATAAAGCCCTCCTTTTTCTCATTTAACACTTTATTGGCAAAATTATCGAAGTACGTACTACGAATCAAATATTTACCGTCTAAGCCAGCATGTTGATCTCGCTGCATAACATGCTGAAGCTTGGCTTTTAATAATGCATAATCTGGATAGGAGATCGCTTGTTTTATTTCTTGGCGACCATTTGGATTAAATGAAGTAATTATTGGCATCTCATCACTCTCCCTACTTGTATTAGTGTCAGACTGACAAACCTTCAATGATGCTCGTCCCTATGTTCATTTCCCGTCTACATCGTTTACTATAAAGGGCTTTTATGTCAGGCAGATGTCAGCTTTACAAATTCTTCAACTCTCTTTTACAATACAAAGCAGTTTTCTGGGAGACGGATTAAACCAACATAAAAAGGCTACTGCGCTCTTATAGCGCAGTAGCCTTTTGCAATACTAATTCAAAATGTGTTCCAGAGGGATTGCTTTCAATTAACCGCAAATCGCCCCCTACGGATTGGGCCATCATTTTACTAAGTGGTAATCCTAAACCCAAGCCGCGAACAGTATATTTTTTATTTTCTCCTCTATAAAAGCGCTCAAAAATAAATGCCTGATCCTCTAGAGGGATTCCTTGTCCTGTGTCCTTCACCAACACTGACAGAGTCTCCGCTTGATCTATCACCGTCAAGGTTATTGTTCCTTTGTCCATCGCCTGTTTAGCATTGGTTAATAGGTTTGTAATGATTTGTTGGATACGAACAATATCTACCTGTACCAATGCAGGGTGTTCCAACAAATGTAAATGAACTTTTACATGTTCATCTTCCTGTATTACTTCCCACTGTGCCACCGCCTCTCGTAGTAGCTGATTAACATCAACTGACTCTATCTGCACAGGGATAGCATCGACAGCAAAATGGTTAAAGGCAAGTAAGTCACCAACCATTGTTTTCATTTTTGTCGTTTCGACCATAGCCATTTCAATGAATTCCATAGCATCCTGTCCCGTTACAACACCATCTCTTACAGCCTGTAATAAACCACTTATAGAGGTGACAGGTGTTTTCAATTCATGGGTGACACCTGCTAGTAATTCCGTTCGAGTTTTCTCCAGCTGTTCTAATTTATTTGCCATATTTTTAAAGGAGGAAACAAGCTCATAGACCTCCTCTTCCTTACTATCTTGAGGCAAATCAATTGCATAATTGCCTTCTTGTACATGCTTGGCAGCCTCTGCTACTTGTTTAATGGGATGGGCCAAACGCTTTGACAGAAAGTAAATAGCGATCCAGCCTAATAATGCTAATGCTCCAATTAATATGGCAAGCTGTCCATATGCTTGGTTAACTCTTGTTAAATTCTCCTTCTTCTCCATCACCAGGGCCCAACCCAATAACTCATGATTATTTTCTATCTTTCTTTTCACTACATATTCAGGTTCAAGTCCATCCTTTATTTCCTTAGTACCTTCTTTTCCATCCAACAAGCCAGCTACATTTTTGGCACTATCAGGCGGTACTGGACGGTTGCTTGTCAGTATATTTCCCTCTGTATCTACAACATACAAAATCGGATCGATCTCTTTCATATTAAAACGCTGACGATCCCCTATGAAACCTGGAATACCATTTATAGGTCCATTATTAGGATTTGGTGTATCCGTTAAACGATAGACCGTCTCGTCTGCTAAAAACTCCATTAATTCTAATCGGTTTTCAAATGTTGTATGACGAATCCACGCTGCTGAGATCAAAGATACAATAGCTAAGCCTATAAAGAGTGTCAGTAAATATCGGCTCGTCCAATATTGAAGTAAGGATATTCGCTTATTTTTTTTGAACACTTAGCTGATACCCCAATCCACGTAGTGTCTTTATTTCTCCTTCCGCCTCATCCCATTCTTTTAAAGCCTTCCTAAGCCTCTTTATAGCTAAATCTACAGCACGATCACTACCCTCATACTCCCATCCCCAAACTTGATCTATAAGCTGATCACGGGTAAATGTTTGATTAGGGTGATCAGCTAAAAACATGAGCACTGATAAATCTCTTGGCGTTAATACAATCTCTTCTCCATGCAAACACACTTTATGCGCTTTACAATCAATCACTAGAGATCCATACTGCTTACTAGTAGCTGACTCAGGACTACCTACAGCACGTCTTAAAACAGCCCTCACTCTTGCAACAACTTCATCTGCGATAAAAGGCTTGGCAATATAATCATCTGCCCCATGATCAAACCCCTTTAGACGGTAATTAACCTCACCTAATGCTGTTAACATGATAACTGGGCAAGTACTTCGTTCTCTTATTTCTTTTAAAATGGACCAACCATTTTTTTCTGGCAACATAATATCTAGCAACACTAGATCTGGCTGTGTTTCACGAAACATGACCAAGGCTTGACCACCATTGAAACATTGTGTCACACTATAACCCACTTTTTGTAAATAAACCTTTAAAACCTGGCTTATTGGATATTCATCCTCTATTACTAGAATGTTTGCCAAAGTCAATCACCTCGCTACTAGTTCACTCTTATGTTCATTATAGCACTGGATTATGTCAGTTAAATGTCAGCCTATCCATTACCCATTAACTACTAGCACAGATTATATAGAGGACATCTATTGACAATGTCTTCCTCAGCCACTTATCATTGAGTGCGAATGATAATCACTGATAATTCATTCAAAAACCTAGTAAATGAAATTAAGGGGGGTAAAAGCATGATTATTGTAACTAATCGTATTCAAGTAAAACCCGGTTTTGCTGCGAGAATGGCACCAAATTTTACAAAGCCAGGTCCTCTGCAACAGTTTGAAGGCTTTCATAAAGTAGAGGTATTAATTTCAACTGATGATCCTACTTATGACGAAATGAGTGTTAATATGTATTGGGAATCTAAGGAGCATTTCCAAGCATGGCGTAATAGCGATGCATTTGCTGCAGCCCATCAACGCCCAAATTCGGGTTCTGAGGGAGAAAAGGCTGACAGTCCAATTATCGGCAGCAAAATAGTGGTGGCGGAATTAGCTTCTTCTATAGAAGCTTTAAATTAGTAAACGACGATTAAATTACTTATACATTATCTTCTGATTCTATCTAAAAAGCCCTGCATGTTGAACGATCATGCAGGGTCTTTTTTCTTGGTATAACAAACACTGATTAAATCAATATAAAAGAATGACTAGTATATAGCCCAGCACGGATAGACAGACTGAGCCAATTAAACCTGCAATAAATGCCTTTACACCTAGCTCCTTAAACGTTTTCATCTCAACATTTAGTCCTAGACCTGCCATTGCCATAGCAATTAAGATATAAGCAGTATCTACTAATACTTGCGATACATTCGCTGGTATAATCCCTAAGGAGTTTATAGCACTCATCGCTAAAAATCCTAAAATAAACCACGGTATGATGGATAAAGAAAATGCTTTTTTCTCTTCACTTTTGTCCATTCTTCGATAGAAAATACCAATAACAATCGCTACAGGTACGAGCAGGGCCACACGTGTTAATTTCACAATGACGGCTATATCAATTGCTTCATTTCCACCAGCTGATGCAGCTGCAATTACATGAGCAATTTCATGTAATGTCCCCCCTGCGAAAATACCATACGCAGTAGGTGTTAAATCGATGATGGAATAGAGTACCGTATAAATAAGTGTAAATATAGTCCCCAATAACGCAACAATCGCTGCCCCTACCGCCGTTTCCTTTTCATTTGCTTTAATTTGAGGTGCAATTGCCACTACTGCAGCAGCTCCGCAAATGGCAGTCCCGCAAGCTGTTAATATCCCTAGCTTTTGTTCGACTTTAAATATTTTTGTTAGGCCGTACACAACAATTAATGCAAATAGCAAATTAATGACTGCAATAAAAAAAACGTTAGCTCCCGCATGATAAATATCTGCCAAATTTAAGCGCATACCCAATAAAATAATACCAAAGCGTAATAGCTTCTTGCTAGAAAATGAAATACCTACTTGCCAAGAATCTTGTACTTTAAATGCTGCTCGCCAGGTCATCCCTAATATAATGGCAATAATCAACTGTCCCAATATTGATAGGAAAGGAAATGTGGCAATATATTTCGCTACTAAAGCAATAAGAAGCGTTAATAATATCCCCTTCAAGAAATTTGGATTAAGGGTGGATTTTAATTTATGTTGTCTATTAACCATGATGTTCACTTCTTTCTCCCTTGTTGATTATTACTTTAATAAAGAGTGCACTATTAGTAAAATACATATATATAATCATTATTATTAATATTTCTAATAATAGAGGTGAAGATATGCAATTGGATGCTTTAAAAACATTTATCACACTGGTTGAGATCAATAATTTTACAAAGACCTCTGAAATACTTCATATTTCACAACCAAGTGTTAGCTTACACATTAAGAATCTAGAGCAAGAATTACAAACAACCTTATTTATTCGCTCCCCAAAATCGGTGCAAATTACACCAACTGGTGAAATTCTTTATAAACGAGCAAAGCAAATCATGGCGATAGCTGAAGCTGCAAAAGAAGATATCGCTGCCTATCACCAAGAAGTACAAGGTACGCTAGTCATTGGGGCAAGCTTTACAATTGGCGAATATATATTACCTCCAATCATTGCAAGCTTACAGCAACAATTCCCACAACTTGAACTTCAAATTATTATTGGCAATACAAAAGAAATCATTCAATATACAAAATTACTGCAAGTCGATATTGGTCTAATTGAAGGACAGGCTCATGATAATGAACTAGTCATTAAGCCATTTATGCAAGATGAGTTATTTATTGTTAGCGACAGTAATCATCCTCTTACAAAGCAACAATCTCTGACTGCTGATAAACTCCAGCAACAAAGCTGGGTTGCGCGTGAAGAAGGCTCTGGAACACGTTATTATCTGGATCATTTATTCAGAGCAAATGGTTTACAGATTCAATCGCTTTTGACTATTAGCAGTAATCAGGGCGTGAAGGAGAGCGTTATGCAGGGACTTGGTCTTTCCTTATTGTCTGCCTGTGTGATAGAACGTGAATTAAAAAATGGGGATATGACTATTCTGCCCCTTGAAGGACAGCATTTTATGCGAACATTTTCTTATCTTTGCTCACCAACCATGAAAAATAAACGCAATGTCGACATACTGATTGATATCTTAATAAAAAAAGCATAGCGGCCTTATCTCGTCGCTAAGCTCTTTTTATGGTTCTTCTCGTATTAAAATGTTTATTTTCGATGATTTCAACAAATTTCATTGCAGCTCTAGAAAGAGGTACTGACTGCAAATAACACATACCAATGCTTCTCGTAGGAATACTTTCCATTAAAGTTAATTCATAAAGAAGACCTCGTTGAAGATAGTCCTTTGAAAATTCCTTTGTTACACATGCAATGCCAAGGTTACTACGCGCAAACTCGAGTACCAAATCATGTGAGCCTAGCTCAAACTCTGGCTCTATGTGAACGCCTCTTGTAAAAAGATAATCTTCCACATACTTCCTTGAATTCGATTTTTTCTCTAGAAAGATAAGAGGAAATTTTAAAAGATCCTCATAGCTTAAACTTTTAGATGAAAGTGTTTTATATTTTTCCCCACAGACAAAAATATCCTGAATATCTGTACATACCGTTAACTGTAATGTTGAATCTTCTATTGGAAAATTACAAAATCCTATATCTACTTCACCTGATTTAATAAAATTACAAATTTCAGAGGTTGTTCCATTTAGCATTTGCAATTTAATATTCGGATACATTGTATGGAATGCTTCTAAATAAGGCATTAAAAAGAAACGTGAGATCGTATCTCCTACCCCTATTTTTAATTGCCCTGTTGTTAAATTTTTGAATTCAAGTAACTTTTCTTCACCAGCATCTAAAAGTCCTAAGGCAGAATTAGTATATTCAAAAAGTAGGCTGCCTTCTGTTGTTAATGTCACACCTTTAGGTGTTCGATTAAAAAGACGTGTGCCAAGCTCATTTTCTAATTGCATCATTGCCTGACTAACAGCTGGCTGTGTCATATATAAATCTTTTGCTGCACTAGAAAAGCTATTATTTTTTGCTACAACACTAAAAACACGATATAAATCTAATTTCCCTATCATATAAGCACCTCTTATAGCTATTATATGAACTATTAATTTTACTTATATCATTAACGAGCCTTATAGTAAAATCATATGGATTTTATATCACTTTACGCTAGATAGAATGAGGAGAGATTAAATTGGAACGTGTAATCGGTACAGTTGTAAGAGGTCTTCGTGGTCCTATTATTAATGAAGGCGATAATATTGAACAAATTGTTGTAGATACAGTGTTAAATGCAGCACATATTGAAGGATATGCAATCGAGGATCGTGATATTGTGACAGTAACTGAATCTGTCGTGGCACGTGCACAAGGAAACTATGCTACGATTGATGATATTGCCATAGATGTAGCGGCTAAGTTTGGTGATGATACGGTAGGGGTTATTTTCCCCATATTAAGTCGAAACCGCTTCGCCAATTGTTTACGAGGCATTGCTAAAGGTGTAAAAAAGGTAGTATTAATGCTAAGCTACCCATCTGATGAAGTGGGTAATCACCTTGTAGATATTGATGAGCTCGATGTAAAAGGCATTAACCCATGGATGGATACACTCAATGAGGTTGAATTCCGCGAGCATTTTGGCTATAAAAAACACACATTTACTGGTGTAGATTATATTGAATACTATAAAGAGTTAATTGAAGCAGAAGGGGCTACGTGTGAGGTCATCTTCTCAAATAATCCAAAAACAATTTTAAATTACACAAAGAGTATCTTAACGTGTGATATTCATTCACGCTTCCGCACAAAACGTATTCTAACAGCGAACGGTGCTGAAAAGGTTTACAGCCTTGATAATATTTTAGCTGAATCAATTAATGGCTCTGGTTTCAATGCTGAGTACGGTCTACTTGGCTCGAACAAAGCAACAGAGGATAGTGTTAAATTATTCCCACATACTTGCCAACCAATTGTTGATGGAATCCAAGCAAAAATTAAAGAAGCTACAGGAAAAACAGTAGAAGTTATGATTTATGGTGACGGCGCATTCAAAGATCCTGTGGGTAAAATTTGGGAGCTTGCAGATCCTGTTGTATCCCCGGCATTTACCGCTGGATTACATGGAACACCGAACGAGGTTAAATTGAAATATTTAGCGGACAATGATTTTGCAGACCTTCGAGGTGAAGAACTAAAGGCTGCTATTTCTGAATACATTCAAAATAAAGATGAAGATTTAACAGGTCAAATGGCTGCACAAGGAACAACGCCTCGTCGATTAACAGACCTTATCGGTTCCTTATCTGACCTTACATCTGGTTCGGGTGACAAAGGAACACCAATGATTTACATTCAAGGCTACTTCGATAATTACACTAAATAAACAAACAAAAATGAACTCTCGTCCTCAAGAAGAGAGTTCATTTTTTTATGGCGAGGATAACAGGAATCGAACCCGTAGTCCCATTGGAAAGGGATATGCACTCCATGCACCTACCTCGTAATAGATGATTGTTGAATGCTTGCTATAGTATTACATTGTGCTCAGTCCCTTCTTTTCTTAATTGGTTAGGATTTTAATTTATTTGGAATAATTTCTTCTCTTAGCCAATGCTCACTTGTTTGAACATGTTTCGGTCTCACAAACTTTCCTAAATTATAGCGGAAATCTTCGTAATGGAATGAGCTAGTATTTCTAATGACATACCCCTCTTGTTCCCCTTCAAAGAATGATTTTCCAGTGAATGTACGTTTTATCTGTTCTTCGTCAAAAATTCCTCGGTATAAAACAGGCACTGTTTCTATACCTAACTCTGCAGCAAAGGCAACGGTTTCATCCCAGCTCAAACAAATATTTTCTTCGTTCCAAATACTAAACAAGTAGAAATAGCTTGTTAATCCTTGATAATAAATAGAATGCTTGGCATAAACATTTTCACCACATAAGCGCCAGTCCTTTGGAATCCGATACGCAAAATTCGCGTGAAATGTTTTTACCCAATGTCTTGTAGGATGGTTGGCTGAATGAATACTTCTAGCATGCATATAGTCTCTGTAAAGTGTTGTCCCTTCTCCATCTAACTTTTCAGTGACAACAACCTCTTTTCCAATAAAATGATTCACATTTCTAGCAACTTTATCATCATCGGTGTAGCCTCTGCTCCACGGTAAATGAAAACTTCTTGGGTATTTCATGAATTTCGTCATATTTTCACCTCCCTTTCCTAATGTCTATTTGGCAAATTGATCTGCCTCACGGAAAAAATAAAGCCTTGTTAATAAATCACCGTCTAATAAATGATAAATTTGGCTTCCCCCTCTATCTCCCCCATACTGGATTAACATATGATATTGCACTAAATGAACAACCTTTAATACAAGTTCCTTTTCAAAGCCCAACTCTAATAGAAAATGGCAAACCAGTTGAGCAGATACATTTTCATGTCCAAAATAACCATAACGCTGTTGCAAAGGTTTATATTTTTTACAAAATGGTTTACCGACATCATGAAACAATGCAGCTATTTGTAGAGCTAGTTTATCGCTTTCTAAGTAGTACTCATTGATATACGCGTACACAAAATACGTATGCTGACATAGCAAAAATTGATGGAATGGATTTTCTTGATCGAATTGATAAATTTCTTTGAAAAGTGGGACTGCTTGAAGTGTTTGAAAAAGCTCTTCATAGGTGGGGTGGCCTTGTATGAGTGAAATAAACTGTTGTCGAGAAAGATCATAGGGACTTGATTCATGGACAATATGCAATTCATTAAATCCTTCTCCTAGTGTTGGGAATTCTAAATGCTTTCTCATTTTTTCCATCACGATTAATGGTACATGCCTTTTCCTTTGCTGGTTTCTGGCTACACAGATTGAATAAGGTGTATCAAAGTAATAACATACCTTTAGCACTGTACTTGGTATTTTACGAAGTGCAAACATCCTGCGCTCTCGTTCAATATTGGTTGCATCCACAATGACAGAAAATCCTTTTGCCACTAAATCATTAAGACGTTCATATAACGTACGAAAGACTATACGTGATTTTTGCTTCGTTGAATCTCCAAATAACTCCTGGCGTATAGCGTCGCTTGATAGGACAATTGCATTTTCATTTTTAGCTAACTGTTTCACAAATGTACTTTTTCCACTACCCGGCAACCCCACTGTAAAGATTACCTTCATTCTTTTCACCTCCCTTCAAGTTTCTATATCGTATGACATGCCACATTCTTTAGTGTCTCTATAGCATTTCATTCACTTATTTTTAATAACAATTTATTATAATCAGTCATAATATGAAGCAATATTACATATAAAAAAGACGGCTCCACCTTTTTGTAGAGCAGTCTCTGTATATCAATATCTTATTACCTTACACATTTATTGTATCATAAATTTACAATAATTTCTAGACTATACTTCTTTCCGAAGTAGATGTATGATAAATTTCCTGCTTCAATCCCCCCATATCACCTGCATTTGGATACTTTCACTATATTCTAATTGGTGGTTGGACAAACAATTAAAATAGCATCACAATTACCTTCTTCTCACCATCTATTGAGGTGAGGGTTACTGTCAAAGGAAGCAAATAACTATGGAGAGGAATGTGAGTAAACGTTGGAAAATCAAAAAGAATGGCTGGAAGAAAAGCATCACCTTGAGGATTCTTTAAACATTATTGTTCATAAAATAAAAGAGTTAGAGCATAAAGAAAAAGGCTTTAAAGAAAATGCTGTTGTCTTAAAGAAATCCTTTTGGAACGATGTGAGAGTCAATCTAGATACCGCTGAGGATGTAGACGAAACCTTTTTTGCAATTAAGCAGCAGGCAGAGCTTTTATCTGACTCAGAGCTTGCACAGGAACGTGCAATTCGTAATGTAAAGGTATATGAACGTTTACAACAGTCACCCTATTTTGCTCGTATTGACTTTTTACAAGATGGGCAACAAGACCCTTTAAAAATTTATATCGGTGTAGCCACATTATTAGATAAACAGGATGAAAATATCGTCATTTTTGATTGGCGAGCGCCTATATCGAGTATGTATTATGATTACACACCTGGTGATGCATCCTACGAAACATTAGGTGAAGAAATTCATGGAGAAATGCTGTTAAAACGGCAATTTATCATTAAAAATGGTCAACTACAATCCATGTTTAATACAGGCCTTACAATTGGTGATGACCTATTGCTCGATATCCTTGCCCAAAATGCAAATGAGCATATTCGTAGTATTGTTGCGACAATCCAAGCAGAGCAAAATAAAATTATTCGCCATGTAAATTCACGCTATCTTATTGTCGAAGGCGTTGCAGGTAGTGGCAAAACAGCTGTAGCCTTACAGCGGGTAGCTTATCTTCTTTACCGTTATCGTGATGAAATGACAGCCGATCAAATATTGCTAATTACACCTAATCAACTTTTTAATCAATATGTTCATTCAGTCTTACCTGATTTAGGTGAAGATAATATGCAGCAGTTAACGTTTATAGAATATGCTGAAAAGCGATTAGGTAAACAGTTTCAATTGGAATATCCTTATGAGCAACTTGAAGATCTGTTAATAGAAAAAGATGATGCTCAGTATCAAACAAAATTAAGCATCATTTCATTTAAAGCGAGCCTCACTTTTAAACATTTGCTGGATCAGTATGTTCGTTATTTATCTGATAAAGGCTTGTTATTTAAAAATATCGTTTTTCGCGGTGAACGTATTATTACTGCACAGGAGATTTCCGAATACTTCTATTCTTTCCCTTCTACTATGTCGATACCAGATCGTCTACAATTAGTAAAAGAATGGTTATTGCAACGGCTAACGAAATTGGAAAAGGCTGAGCGTACAAAGGAGTGGGTAGAAGAAGCTACTGAGCTATTAGATAAAGAAGACTACTCCAAATCATATAGTGAACTTTTATATGAGGGGCGTTATACTGAAAATTCATTTGATGATTTTGATCAAGAACGCTATAAATTAGCAAGACAAATTGTCAAAAAACACTTTAAACCATTACGTAACTCCGTTCACCAGTTAAAGTTTGTCCATATGTTGGGTACATATCGACAGCTCTT
Source organism: Lysinibacillus sp. G01H (assembly GCF_028872195.1). Lineage (NCBI taxonomy): Bacteria > Bacillati > Bacillota > Bacilli > Caryophanales > Bacillaceae > Lysinibacillus > Lysinibacillus sp. G01H. Next base: position 4,578,666 of record NZ_CP118397.1, read on the forward strand.
TGATTTGAATAGTTCTATTAACAAGGTTTTACAACACCTTAAGCCAGACAACTGGGAGGACATTTGTCTACAAACACTCCCTAATTTAGCAAAGCGTTTGATTGCCTATGAGGATGCTGCACCATTTTTATACTTACAGGACAAAATTGAAGGACAACAGACCAATAGGATGATCCGTCATGTATTAATTGATGAAGCACAGGATTATTCACCATTCCAACTTACTGTATTACAGCAGTTATTCCCAAAAGCACGTATGACCATTTTAGGTGATGGCCATCAAACGATTCATCCACATACCTTTAGTAATCCTTCTCTACTGGACACTCCATTATATGGTGAGCAGGCAGAAAAAATGATATTAACAAAAAGCTATCGTTCGACAAAGCAAATCATACAACTCACTTCCAAAATTTTAAATGACGGTAGTGAAGTAGAAGCTTTTAATCGAACTGGCCCCGAACCATCGATTACTATTGTGCCAAATGAAGTGGAATTAATGGATCAAATTATTCAAAACATCAACCATTTATCTGTTGAATTCGAAACAATTGCTGTCATCTGTAAAACTGCAGCCGAGTGCTCTGCTGTTTACAAGCAATTAAACAATCGAGTAGATATTCAATTGATCAATCATCATACAAAGCAGTTTAAAAAGGGTATTTTATTACTTCCAGCTTATATGGCAAAAGGCATCGAATTTGATGCGGTCATCATCTATAATGCATCTGCAGCTAATTACTCAAGAGAAAGCGAACGGTACTATTTCTATACGGCGTGTACGAGAGCTATGCATGAGCTGCACATTTATTCCATTAATAAATTAACGTATTTCCTTCAATAATAGGTAACAGGAGAATCTGTAAATAACAGATTCTCCTGTTCTATTGCTGTTTTATATATAGAACGTATAGTCTTCTGGAATGACACGTTTTAAAAATTTCTTCGTTCGCTCCTCTTTTGGGCTGACGAAAATATCATGAGGGCTACCTTCCTCTACAACCACTCCTCCATCCATGAAAATTACGCGATTGGCAACATCTTTGGCAAAGCCCATTTCATGTGTTACTACAAGCATTGTTGTACCCTCCGCTGCAATATTTTTCATGACCTGTAGAACCTCACCTACCAATTCAGGGTCAAGTGCGGACGTTGGTTCATCAAATAAAATAATATCAGGATTCAAAGCAACAGCTCGTGCAATACCAACACGTTGCTGTTGACCTCCTGACAACTGACTCGGATAGGCATCATATTTGTCTGATAAACCTACTTTATCAAGTGCCTTTTTACCAATTTCCACAGCCTGTGCTTTAGGAATTTTACGTCCAATGATTAACCCTTCTGTTACATTCTCTAATGCCGTTTTATTAGTGAATAGATTATAGTTTTGAAAGACAAATGCGACACGTTGGCGAATTGCATGCACGTCTTTTTTCTTTACATGTTGAAAATCAACCTGAATATCACCAAATGTCGCATGGCCTTGATCAGCCTTCTCTAAAAAATTGATACAACGTAATAATGTTGTTTTTCCTGAGCCACTGGGGCCTAAAATAACAACAACATCCCCTTTATCAATAGCTAAATCAACACCCTTTAAAATTTCATTGCCACCAAATGATTTATGAATATTTTTAATTTCTAACATGCTCGTTCACCCCTTAGACATTTGCCATTTTGTATTTGCTTAAATATTTTTCATAACGCTTAAACAAGTATTCAACCGTACTACATAAAATTAAGTACACAATAAAGATATCCAAATAGGCCTCTACATAATTGTAGCCAACGTTTGCCGCTACTTTTGCCTTCAGTGTAATTTCAGGAAGCGACATTGCGTAGCCTAGCGATGTAGCTTTAATGAGATTAACAGTAGCTGTGCAAATATTCGGCAATGCCACTACTAATGCCTGTGGAATGATGATGCGAGTATACGCTTGGAATGTTGACAAACCTACTGAGTTTGCAGCCTCTAGTTGCCCCTTTTCAATGGTACTTAACGCCGATCGAAAGACCTCAATTAAAATGGCTGTTGAGCTGAATGCAAATACAATAAACGCATACCAAATTGGATTGATTTTATAAATATCATACGCAATATGATATTTTTCAAAAATAATTTTTAACATTAACGGTATACTGCTATAGATAATGAAAATTTGTATTATAATCGGCGTTCCTCGAACAAAAGAAACATAAATCTTCGCTAGGTGATGGATAACTGGAATTTTATTGATCCTAGTTAGTGCTAGCAAAAACCCCAGTGGCAAAGCTATCACCAAAGCAACACCTGTGACTAGAAGCGCGATAGGAACACCAGACAAAGCTACGAAAAATGTTTCAAGTAAAAATTGATAATTCACCTTCACGCCTCCTTAAGTTGTTTCTAGGGTCTTCTTACCCTTGCCAAATACCTTTTCTAATATAGTAAATATTTTTTCTATAATAATAGATAACACCCAATAAATGATAGCCAATGCAATATAAATTTCTAAGGCATGAGCATTGATGTTACTTGCTATAATTAGATTTGCCTTACCTACAATATCAATTAGACCAATAGTATAAGCGAGTGCACCTTCTTGTAATAAAGCAATCATGCCATTTCCAAAGTTTGGTAAAGCAACAACCAGTGCCTGTGGAAAAATAATTCGACGATAGGCTTGGAATGGTGTTAGCCCTACACTAACGGCTGCTTCAAACTGCCCTTTTGGAATGGCTAAGTAGGCAGACCGTATCACCTCAGACATGATTGCCGCGAATTGTAAGGTGAAGGTTACAACAACAAATATGGCCGTTTCAATTGAATGGAGATTAAGACCAACATTTTCTGCTAATGCTGGGACGCCATAATAGACAAGAAATAACAAAACAATGGAGGGTGTACAACGCATAATCGTTGTATACAGATTGGCGAATTTAGTTAGCCACTTGACTGAAGATAGCTTAGCTGCCGCCAGCAATAAGCCGAATAGGGTACCTAAGATAATGGAGGACCCTGCAACTAAGAACGTAATTTTTAAAAATGGCAATAACACTGGGACTGCGTTCCAAATGTAGGTTGCGTCAAAATATTTATCCATTTCCTCACCAACTTTTGTTTTTATGAATAAAGACTGCTGAGCATTACTGACTCAACAGCCTAACTATTCGTTCCGATTTAAACTAACGATTTACGTTTTCCAGTACTTCAAATAAATCACGGCCATAGAATTTTGTACTTAATTCATTTGTTTTCTTTTGTTCTTTAACCTGAGCTATTGCTTTATCATAAGCGTCAGCAAATTCTTGCTCTTTTTTATTGAACAGTGGCCATGTTTTTATAACAGCAAATTCGTTATAGACAACGTCATCTTTTAGGTTATAATATGGGCCATCTTCTGCAAGTACTTGTTGTTTAAATGGTCCTTCAATCATGACACCACCATCAACACGACCTTCATTTACCCACTGCACTACATCAACAGTAAATGCGTCACCAGCCTCAAGTTTTACTTTATTATCTGGATTTGCCGTATTATATTCATCGATAATTGTATATTGAGCATTATTTGCAGCAATTGGTGCTAAAGAATAGCCCTTTTTCGCAAAATCTGCTAATGTTTTCACGCCTTCATCTTCTTTACGCAAAACTAAACCTGCGCTACTTAAACCTAAGAATTCCTTCGGGAAAATAAATTTCTCTGTACGTTCCTGAGTAAAGAATGCGTTTTTAACCCCTACTTGATATTTCCCTTGCTCCACACCAATTAATAAATCATCACTTGTTGTACCTACATACTCAAATTGATAATCAGGTAACAATTCATCTACTAATTTCATTACTTCTACATCATAACCAGTTGGATTTCCATTATCGTCAATGTAACTAATAGGCTTTGACGCTTGATCGTAGGCTACTTTTACTGTACGTACCTTTTCGCCATCACCCGAATCTTTATCTGCAGACTCTCCTGAATTACAACCTGCTAATAATGCGATAGAAGCCAAACCAATTGCTGCAAATTGAAAAATCTTATTCTTCTTCATATGTCATTTCTCCTTATTTTTCACGTGATTTAATGATTGATTTTCCCATAATTTCTGCTGTTCAATAGCGGCAGTCGCTAATTTAATAATCGTCATATCATCCATCGGTGGATTATGAAGCCCTGCACGAACATTGCGGTAATAACGTTGTAATGGATTGGATAGTTGCAAGCTTTTCGCCCCCACTACACGCATCGCTTTATCGACTATATCTATTGCCATGTTTGTTACTGTATGTTTAGCAACGGCCATTTCATTTGTTATTAGTCCACGTCTAGCAGGATCATCGTAAGCCTCAGCCACTCCGTATAAGACAAAACGTGCTTGATGGAGCTTTAATTCAATATCCCCTAAAAGCTGTTGTACGTTTGGCAATGTACTAATTGGCGCATTCAGGCTATTCGGTTGATGGTGATTAGCAAAATGAATAGCATAATCACGAGCTGCTTGTGCAATGCCTAAGTAAGTTGCTGGGATATGGAGTATCCAGCCATTTATCTTGCCACCACTCGGATGACTTGGTAACTCTACTAAATGCTCTGTTGCAATAAGCACATCTTTTAACACAAGGTCGTGGCTGCTTGTGCCTCGCATTGCAGACATCTCCCAATTCTCCTCAATGGATAGACCTGCTGAATCCTTATGAATGAGGAAGAAACCAACTTGCTGCTTTTCTTCAATCCAGGCGGAGGTAAGGAAATAATCGAGGACCGGAGATGCAGTCGTAAAAATCTTGCGCCCATTTATTAGCCAGCCACCTTTAGTAGAAATGGCATTTGTCCCTGGCCGCCCTCCTCGTGTTGGGCTACCTGTTGCCGCTTCACTAACAGCTCTATTAATCATGGCCCCTCTCTTTATTTCTTCAGCAAAAGTTATTAATAGATCATCAGTCCATAGTTTAGTTTCATAAATTTCACCGACAACGCCTAATGTCCACCCAAGGGAAAGAGAGGCATTTTCGTCATAGCTTGCTAGCGTCTCTTGTATGAGGACCATATCATAGACAGATAACCCTTCTCCGCCATATTGTTTCGGTAAAGTAAGTTGAGGATAGCCAATTTGTAAAAGTAATCGATGTGCTTCGAATGGAAAACGAGATTGCTCATCTACCTCAACAGCCTCTGCCTTGATTGGCTCAGCTAAAGCAGCTAGCTGATCTAGCCAATATCGTTGTCGCTCTGTTTTTACAAATAAATTCTTCAAATGAATCTCCTTCTTCCCAATATATATAAATCGTATAAATTTACTAAGGATTGATAGTGAAAAAAAATCTCTTGCTACATGAATGTAGTGAGATACTATTTGGTACTGAATTTTCTGATTCGTTGACACTTATAATACTTTTCGCATTAGAAAATGTCAATGGGTGAAATTCTAGTTTTTTTGTAAGTTTAATATGTATTACAAAGTTTCAATTTTTACCTTTGATTTATGCACCAAGCTTTTCTTACAACATATGCTAAGACTAATGAAAGAGGTGCATATATGACCAATAATTTAAATTCACCACTAAACGGTGGTATCATAACCCATTCGGCTCCACAAGTTATTCAAACTAAGTTTGGAGATATTAACGGGGATGGTTTTTTTGAAACCATTTTTTTAATGGGCACTAAACAGCCTGATAGTCCTTTATGGAGAAATCTAACACTGTCTATTTTTTATGGTCAAACACGACAAATGGAGCAAATTCCATTGAAACAGAATATGGGCTATAATCCGACTATTTTTTTGGGCGATTTTACTGGTAATCATATTGAGGATATTCTTGTTGTGTCTGATACAGGAGGTAGCGGTGGAATTGTTAATGGTGAGATTTTTTCCTCCATCAACAATCAAGTTCGTTCCATCTTTGATGCAGAGTCTTTTAATAATAAACTTAAATATAATGTCAATTATGTAGATCATTATAAGGCTGTTGTTCAGAGTTTTAATCCTGCTATTAAATACACAATTGATTTACAGTATAAAGGAGCCGATTACTTAGCTGAAATTTATAATTCAGATGGCACCTTGAAGCAACCGATTGAAGGCTGGGTAGATCCTTTTGGAGGACTATATCCTGTTGATTACGACCGAGATGGAACGTATGAAATTTTAGGATATCAAGAAATTGCAGGTAGATATCATGCTGATGGGTTAGGCTATGTAGAAAATATTTTAAAATGGAACGGTCATGAATTTATAATAGATCGACAAACGGTTGGTATTTTTGGTGAGGATTTATCATAGACGACAAATCTAGCTATTAAATATAGCTAAAACAGGAATCTGCTCATTTTTACTTAACTCTAACAAAAAACAAGCAGATTCCGTTTTTTACTTTTTCTTTTCAACCAAGGCAAAGTAATTATTTTCAGGGTCAGCAAAGTTAAAAACCCTACCCATTGGCATCATGACTAGATCTCCTACTTTAACGCCCTTTGCCTGAAAATCTTGGTACATCTCTTCAATTTTATCAGCGTAAAACATAATAGAAGGTGTTCCTAAATTTAGATCAGGTTGCATTTTAGCAATAATTTCTTTGTTGTGAAGCACAAAGGATGTTTGAGCTTCCTTAGTTGGTGCAATTTCAATCCAGCGCATGCCTGCCTCTTCCTGTTCAGAAATGACAACAAACCCCACTTTTTCTGTCCAAAACTTTACAATTGCATCTTGATCATTGACATATAACATTACTTGTCCAATTTGATGAATCATGACTTCATTCCCTCCTCTTTTGAGCATTAGTATACATCAAAAAGTGGCTTTATATAGCTTCTAACGCCATCAATTTAGGGAAATTTCGAACAATTGATAATGATATATATTACTAGGAAATAATTAATTCAAAGTACTTAACTTTTCTTTTATTTCTGATAGAATGAGTATTATTTACCTTTAAGGGAAAAGTATAGAATAAAACATTATGTGAGGATAATACAATTGAAACAACTAAGTTTAAGAAAAAAGCTTATTTTTTCGTTTTTAGCCATGCTTCTCATCCCAACACTATTGATTGGAATAGTATCTTACCAAAGTGCTGAACAACAAATTTCAGAGGAACAACGCGCAAGTGCGACTGAAAGTGTACGCATTCTAAATTCCAATATTACAAACATGATTGAACCAAAATTGAAAGATGTACAATATTTTTCACAAAAATTTAGTGAAACCTACTTTCTAGATGATAGCATTTTAGAACTGAAGTCATTATTAAGTGAATATGTCAACATGCACCCTGAAGTAGATTTGATATATATTGGGACTGCTGAAGGCAAACTATATGATCAGCCTGTTCAAGAGTATCCTGATGGCTTCGACCCTCGGACAAGGCCTTGGTATAAGCAGGCTTTAGCTAATAATGGGAAGACCTCAATTACTGCACCATATGTTACACAATCTACAGGTGACATTGTCATTACAATTACTCAGGCATTACCAGATGGTTCTGGCGTATTAGGATTAGATCTAAATATTTCTACATTAAGTGACATTACGAATAATATACGTATTGGAGAAACGGGCTTCGCTTCTCTTTTAGATAACAATAAAATTTACATTGCTCAGCCAGATAAAGAAAGTGGTACAGAGGCAACGGAAAGCTACATTACAAAAATTTATGAGCAGGAAAGCGGTACTATCATTGAAAAAGACCGTCACTTACAATTTGTTACGAATGAGTTAACAGGTTGGAAGGTAATTGGCACAATGTTTACTGCGGAAGCTGCAAAAGCTGCGGCATCCACATTGAACATTAATTTAATTATCATTATTATTTCCATTCTCGTTGGCGTTATTTTCATGCTCTTCATGATAAAGTCTATTGTTAACCCAATTAATCAATTGAAGCAAAGCGCATTAAAAATTAGTGACGGTAATTTAACGGAGTTTATTGAAATCCATTCTAAAGATGAAATTGGTCAGCTTGGCGAAGCCTTTATCTCTATGAAGGTAAGCTTAAAAAAATTAATTCGTAATGTTGATCAAAGCTCACAACATGTCCAAACAGCCGCTCAAAATTTATCTGCTAATGCAGAACAAAACATCGCTGCCTCAGAGCAAGTTGCTGATGCTATACAACAAATGGCAATTAGTACAGAAAAACAAACAACAGGTATTGATCAGAATGCCATTTCAGTTGAAGAGATTGCTAAAGGCGTTGTTGAAGTGGCAGACAGTTCCATGCAGGTTTCTGACCTCTCTAGCCATGCTATCCAATTGGCAGAAGAAGGTGGACAATCTGTCAAACAAACTGTACATCAAATGAATTCCATCCATAATTCTGTAACACAATCAGATACAATGATTAAAGCACTCTATGACCGCACGAAAGAGATCGGCTCCATTTTAGAAATGATTAGTGCTATTTCAGATCAAACAAATTTACTAGCACTAAATGCTGCTATAGAAGCAGCTAGAGCAGGAGAACATGGCAAAGGCTTCGCAGTAGTGGCGGATGAAGTACGCAAATTAGCAGAACAATCACATCAGTCAGCAGAGCAAATTTCTGCGCTCATTACTACTATTCAGCAGGATACGGCAAAATCTGTAGAGACAATGGTCAAAGCGTCGACAGATGTTCAAGAAGGCTTACAATTGACAGAAGAAACAAGTAGAAAATTCGAGAGCATTATTGAAAGTCTTCGGAACATCGCGCCGAAAATGGAGGATATTTCAGCATCTGCTCAAGAAATGTCTGCCGTTGTAGAAGAAGTGTCAGCGACCGCTATTGAACTTTCCGATCACGCAAAATTAAATGCTGCTGCTACGGAAGAAGTTGCCGCTTCCACGGAACAAACTTTATCTTCTATGCAAGATATGGCTTCGTCTGCCAAAACCCTACTTGATATGGCGGATGAATTGCAGGGTTATGTCAATCGTTTTAAATATTAATTATTTAACTGCTAGATCTGAGTTCAAGAAAGTATTGAACTCAGATTTTTTCTATTCCAAAAAGATAGGAAATTACAAAATAAGATATTTTTCTACAAATAATAGCGTTACATAACTTTATTTTCCAGATTTTTCAGAAAATTGTGTTGATTATTATTCATTTTCCTCTTAGAATCAGATTAAACATTTGAACGACTTAGGAGACTACTAGTGTAATAAAACCAATCACGTAGTTAATTGTATTACACTTCAATAATGTCGTTTAAGGAGGAATACTATATGAAACGAATTAGTTTAAGAAAGAAACTCATCTTTGCATTTTTAGTCATACTTCTCATTCCCGCACTTTTAATCGGGTATACCTCCTTTAAAAGTACCAAAAATCAAATACTAGAAGAGCAGCAAGCAAGCGCCAAGGAAAGTGTGCGTATGCTTAATAGTAATATTACCAATACAATTGCTCCTAGAGTTCATGATATCGAATATTTTGCCAAGAAAATAAATCAGTCTTATTTACAAGATGATAAAAAAGCTGAATTAAAAGGTCTTTTTCAGGAATATGTAAATACACACCCTGAAGTAGAACTAGTATATATAGGGACTGCTGATGGGCGAATCATTGATGAACCTGTCCATGACTATGCAAGTGATTATGATCCTCGGAAACGTCCTTGGTATATAGAAGCCATTGATAATAAAGGGCATGTATCCATCACTTCTCCATACATCTCAAAATCAACAAATAACATCGTTGTGACAGTTATGCAAGCTCTTCCTGATGATTCTGGCGTAATTGCCTTAGATTTAAATATCTCTCTTCTAAGTGCACTGACAGATCAAACACGTATTGGAGAAACGGGCTTTGCCTCTCTGTTAGATAATAATAAGTTATATATTGCTCAAAAGGATAAGGAAAGTGGCACAGAGGCAACAGAAGAATATGTTTCAAAAGTTTACGAAAAACAGGAAGGTACAATTACTGAAGGTGACCGTCATTTACGCTTTGAAACAAATGAAATCACAGGTTGGAAGATAATCGGTACAATGTTCATTGCAGAGGCTACTAACGCGGCTACCTCAACCTTTACTATTACATTACTCATTATTGGTATTTCTATTATTGTTGGTATTATCTTTATGCTCTCAATGATTAAATCTATTGTTAATCCGATTAAACAACTACAGCAAAGTGCTCTGAAAATTAGTGAAGGTGATTTGACAGAGTATATTGATATTCATACGAAAGATGAAATAGGACAGCTTGCTGAGGCATTTGTCTCAATGAAAGTTAGCTTAAAAAGACTGATCCGCAATGTTGATCAAAGCTCACAACACGTTCAAACCTCGGCACAAGGTCTTTCAGCAAATGCTGAGCAAAATATCGCCGCATCTGAGCAAGTGACAGAGGCTATGCAACAGGTAGCGATTAGTACGGAAAAACAAACAACAGGAATCGATCAAAATGCTGTTTCTATTGAGGAAATTGCAAAGGGTGTTGTAGAGGTAGCAGATAGTGCCCTACAAGTTTCAGACCTATCCAGCCAGGCCATCCAATTAGCGGAAGAAGGTAGTCAATCTGTTGAGCACACTGTTAATCAAATGGTATCCATTCATGATTCTGTGGCTCAATCCGATACGATGATTAAATCCCTATTTGATCGTACAAAAGAAATTGGCTCCATTATAGAAATTATTAGCGCTATTTCAGACCAAACAAACCTTCTTGCTCTTAATGCCGCTATTGAAGCAGCACGAGCAGGTGAACACGGTAAAGGCTTTGCAGTTGTAGCAGATGAAGTACGTAAATTAGCGGAGCAATCTCATCAATCAGCAGAGCAAATTTCTACCCTGATTACAGGCATACAACAAGATACAGCTAAATCTGTACAAACGATGACGAAAGCTTCTGCAGACGTTCAAGAAGGTTTACAGCTATCCGAGGATACGAAAAAGAAATTTACAAGTATCGTTGGAAGTCTTCGAGAAATTGCTCCTAAAATGGAGGATATATCAGCTTCAGCACAAGAAATGTCTGCCGTTGTAGAGGAGGTATCCGCAACAGCTATTGAACTGTCAGATCATGCAAAACTAAACGCAGCTGCATCTGAAGAGGTTGCCGCTTCAACGGAACAAACATTATCTTCCATGCAGGAAATCGCCTCTTCTGCTAAAACATTGCTTGATATGGCTGATGAATTACAAGGCTATGTAGATCGTTTTAATTACTAAATAAGAAAGCACGATGATACTTGGTTTAGCCCTATCATCGTGCTTTTATCTTGTTATTTAATTATTCATTTACCTCATGGCTAAATTGCCATTCAACGCCAAATTTGTCTGTAAGTGAGCCGTAACATTTGCTCCAAAATGTTTCTTGAAGCCCCATTCTCACGTTACCACCTTCTTTAAGCTTATCAAATGCTTGACGCATTTGCTCTTCGTCATCAGAGACAACAGCTAATGTGACATTATTCCCTGTGGAAAATGGCATGCCTGGAAATGTATCTGAGAACATAATTCTGCTACCGAATACAATAAGTCGTGTATGCATGACAAGATCTTTTGCTTCTTCTGGTAATGGATAGTCTGGATTTTGTGGGGTCTCTCCAAACGTCATAATTTCAGCCTTGTCCGTATTAAAAACGTCTTCGTAAAACGCAACTGCCTCTCGACAATTTCCATTAAAATTCAAATAAACCTCTACTGCCATTTTCAACACTCCTTTGTCATTTATTGAAACAATTCTATTGTACATGGATTACAAAACTTAACACAAATTATAACTAGAATATTTCATCTTCAAAGTAAGTTTGCTCCTTTCTTTTTAAATTTTTTATTTATTTTCACAAAAGCTTTGACATTTACTCAAAAATCATGTAAATTACCAAATGGCGAACAATTTAAATTAAATCTTAAAAAATATTCGTATTTTAGGAGTGTATATAATGGATAACGTATTTGACTATGAGGATATTCAACTAATTCCCGCAAAATGTATTGTAGAAAGTCGTTCAGAATGTGATACTTCTGTTACTTTAGGTGGTCACACTTTTAAACTTCCAGTAGTACCTGCAAATATGCAAACAATTATCGATGAAAATCTTGCTAAGAAACTTGCTGAAAACGGTTACTTTTATATCATGCACCGTTTCCAACCAGAAACTCGTCGAAACTTTATTCTAGAAATGCAAGGAAATGGCTTAATTGCTTCTATTAGCGTTGGTGTAAAAGAAGAGGAATATACATTTATCGAAGAATTAGCAGCTGCTAATTTGGTACCTGATTTTATTACAATTGATATTGCACATGGTCATTCAAACGCTGTTATTCGTATGATTCAACATATTAAAAAGCATTTACCAAAAAGCTTTGTCATTGCAGGTAATGTAGGGACACCTGAAGCGGTGCGTGAGCTTGAAAATGCTGGTGCAGATGCAACAAAAGTTGGGATTGGACCAGGTAAAGTATGTATTACTAAAATCAAAACAGGTTTTGGTACTGGCGGCTGGCAACTAGCTGCACTACGTTGGTGCGCAAAGGCTGCTACAAAACCAATTATTGCTGATGGTGGCATTCGTACACATGGAGATATCGCTAAATCTGTACGTTTTGGTGCTTCAATGGTAATGATCGGTTCATTATTCGCTGGCCATGAAGAGTCACCTGGTGAAACAATCGAAATCGAAGGTAGAACAGTGAAGGAATACTTCGGTTCTGCTTCTGAATTCCAAAAAGGCGAACGTAAAAACGTCGAAGGTAAGAAAATGTACGTTGAACATAAAGGTAGCATCAAAGATACATTAATCGAGATGCAACAAGATTTACAGTCATCTATTTCATATGCTGGTGGCACAAAGCTAGAGGCTATTCGCAATGTTGATTATGTAATCGTGAAGAACTCTATTTTTAATGGAGACAAAGTGTACTAATTGATGTAAATCGCTATATTAAGCTTCAACATCCCCCCAATTAAGAGCCGTTTTTTCTCTTGGTTGGGGGGATTTTTTTGGGACATATTTCACTTAAAATACGGTACTTATTTTCAGAATTTTCTATTTTATTAAAAAATTATATATTATAATAGAACTATATTGAAGGAATGAAGGAACGGGGGTTGTATCTTATGAAATCAGTACGTAATAAACTTGTTAGTCTTGCTATTATAGTTATTCTACTATCAACAGGACTAGTTGGAACAGTCAATTATATGGTGGTGAAAGGAGAACTCGATCAGGTAGGTCGAGATAGTCTTAAAAATGGCACACTTGGCATACTTGAACTAATTGCCCAGTTAGATACTCAAGTTCAAAATGGGAAATTAACGTTAGAAGAAGCTCAGGAAAGTGCTAGAACACAGATCGTTGGTAATAAAATTGAAGATAACAAAAGATCCATTGATAATCCGGTTAAATATGGAGATAATTTTTATTTCTACGCTTTCCAAGATAGTGGTATGGTTGAAACTCATCCATCTCTAGAAGGACAAAATATTTCAGATTTACAAACAGAGGATGGGCGCTATTTTGTACGAGAAATGATTGAAGCAGCAAATGCTGGAGGAGGATATGTACGTTATGATTGGGCCCTTCCCTCAAATCCTGATATCGTTGCGCCTAAGATTACTTATGTAGAAAAGGACAAGCATTGGGGCTGGATTATAGCAGCTGGTACATACGAAATGGACTTTAATGCAGGTACGAATAATGTTTTATACTACACACTAGGCATGACCATCCTTGCAACGATTATTGGTGTATCACTCTTCTGGTTCTTCTCTGGACGAATGACAACCTATATACGAAAAATTATGGTCATTACATCTGATATTGCTAAAGGCAAGCTAACTGGTGATGACATACCTGTTACTACAGAAGATGAACTAGGTATACTAGCTAGTAATGTGAATAATATGAAACATAGCTTACACGAAATGGTCAACAATACAAAGGATAGTGCGTCCAAAATGCGCGTTTCTTCAGAAATGCTGAGTGCAATTACTGAGGAGACGACTGCTTCTGCTGATGAAATTCATCAAGCCATCAATGATATATCTAAGGGAGCTGTAGTACAAGCTGAGGAAGCAGAAATGGCCATTAGTAAAGTAGAAACACTATCCTCACTTATCTCAAATGCTACAGATAAATATAGTGAGATTACAGAAAATATGAATATCATTAATCAATCTCAAGAAAACGGTAGACAAAAAGTAGATGTATTACTTCAAAATTCAAGTGAGTTTACGCAAGTGATTGAGGAATTAAGAACAACTTTCTCAAGTTTGACGAGCCAAATGAAAGAAATTCATCAAGTCGTACAAACAATTACATCCATTTCTGAACAAACAAATCTATTAGCACTAAATGCAAGTATTGAAGCAGCCCGTGCAGGTGAACATGGCAAAGGATTTGCTGTCGTAGCTGAGGAAGTCCGTCATTTATCTGAGGATACGAATGAAGCCACTAATCGGGTTAGAAACCTATTACAGCGTATTGAGGTCGATACCGCTAATTCAGATTCAAAAATGATACACACGCTCCAACTGTCACAAAATCAGGCAATGTCGATTACGGAAGTAAAGGGAGCCTTTACTTTCCTAGCAGACTCCATTCATGACATTACAAAGCACCTTGTTTCTTTAGACAAAGGAATGAATGACATGGCGGAAAATCGAATAGTCGTGATGAACGCCATCAATGAAATAGCAAGTGTCGCTACACAATCTGCCGCAGCTACCGAACAAATTAACGCTTCTATTGACGAACAAAAGTCAGCAGTGACATCTATCATGCACTCCTCTATGGAGCTTCATACAGAGGCAGAGCGTATGTACGACTTGGTAGAACGCTTTACATGATAAAATACTATAAAAAAAGAATGCTACGCATATCCGTAGCATTCCTCTTTACATTATAGTTTGTTAATTACTGCGTGGATTGTTTCCTTAAGCTCTGCATCGTGATCAGCAAGATCTACAAGGTTTCCTAGACGTTCACGTAATACAGGACGCTCAATTACTAGCTTTTCATCAAGTACTTGTACCAGTAGCTCGATAATAAGTCGATCACGAACATTTAACGCTTCTTCTAAACGTTCTGGTGTAATTTTCGCATCAGTTTTTGCAGCTTTTGCCATTTTAAAAACCCCTTTTATATTTTATATTCATGCACATCTATTTTAGCATACCACTAAATTATTTTGAAAACTTTCTTTCATAAAAATATACCAAATCTTTACAAAAACCAAAGAAAAGATTTACGACAAATTGTTATATTTATATCATAATACACAGCTACTCGACCATATGATGATGTATTTACAAAACGCGATTGGAGGAATTGGATGAATCAAAAAAATACGACTTATTTACAGCTCATTAAAGCTGTGCCAAAATCTCTACAGCTATTTCTCAATGTTTGCCTTGTACTATTAGCACTGATTCTCTGTTTTTTGTTATTTAAGGAGCTAATTGAATTTCTTAAAATATTACTCTTTGCTAAGGAAGATGGTGATTATAAGCTATTCCTTGCCAATATACTTATTTTCTTTTTATATTTCGAATTCATCACAATGATAATTAAATATTTTAAGGAGGATTACCATTTTCCACTTCGATATTTTATCTATATAGGTATCACAGCAATGATTCGATTAATTATTGTGGAGCATGATCATCCTCTAAATACGTTAATTTATTCATTAATTATCCTCATACTAATCATAAGCTACTTTATTATTAATATAACGCCACTTGAAAGGCCAACACGTTCTTCCATTCTCATCAAAAAAGATTAAAAGCCCTCACGCCCATTCTAAAATGCCGATATACATGTGGGCTTTTCAAACACATAGAAGAATTGCTGTAAAGCCTGTAAATACTGATTATCGCTAATCTGTATTCGACTAAGCATAAATAGCTCTTGGACCGTTACTACGCCCATTACTAGTGATGAAAGCTCAGCTACATCTATCGTTATTTCAACATCATAGCTATCACTTTCTATCATTTTAATTGTACCGTTAACAGCCTCAACAATAAGTTGCTGATTGTTTTTTGCCAGTAACGAATCCATAACATTCAATTTAAATGTCAAAGTAACACCGTTAAAATTGCGTGTTATTAGCTCATCAAAAAAGCCCTTCACATTAATGATACGGTACATTAGACCAACTCCTGACACGGCACTTGCGTGGTAGACACTTGGAATTAAATGATTTGTACCATTTCTTACATCCTCTAAAAAGAAATGGACATTTTCTTCTTGTGTATTCCATTCGATTCGGGTTACTTGGTCCGCTTGACTGTTTAAAAATGTACTAAGCTCTAGCAAAGCCTCAGGAGTTTCATAGATCCACTCTTTAATCACCAAATTATTGAGCATAAAATTACTATCGCTTTGCTTATTAAAAGAAAAGGCAATATAGCCCTGAACTGTACCTTCCTGTTCCATTGCAATCACATAGTTATCTGGATTATTAAAAATAAAAGATAGTTCCGATTGTGTTTTAAGAAACATCCCATGTTTTTTGCTACTACCCTGTTGTAGCAATCTACTAGCTGTTGTTGATCTTCAACTGTCAAATATTTAAGGTGCTTTTTGGTTGGTCCTTTCGGGAAGCTTGAAGGCTCTACCAAGTATTGATAGATTTTCGGTCCATAGCCAAAACCCATTTTTTTATAAAAATCTGGTCTAAACGGATACAAGGCCACAAAATGAATATTTTTTTCTAAAAAGATGTTAAAGAAATGTTGGATTAATTCTTTTGCAGCCTTCTCTTTTTTATGTAATAAATCAACTGCAACAAGTCCTACCCCACCAATTGGTAGCATTTTAGAGAACAGATTCATTTGAAAGCCATGTAGTCGCATACCACCAATGAGTTTGTCATTTTCCCAAAGTCCATAATAATGAAGAGATTCATCATTGCTTTGATTTTGCATAAAGAGATTTTTCAGCTGTTCTTTTGTTGTTTGTGTTCCATTCAATCTTCCTGGATACGCCCCCACAACGATATTTACAAAGGCTACAAAATCTTGCTCTTTTAATAATTTCTCTACAACCCTCATTATTTCCCCTCCATTTTCAAATTGTTGCATGTTGTTCACGAATTTTTCATATTAATTTTTATACCCCATAATAACATATATTACCACGACCAATTAATGAGTACTGAAAATGATTAAAGGAGGAAAATGTATGACTTTAATTGATTCATATATTCACGAAGTGACTAAAAGGCTACATAAAAATAAACGTGAGAAAATCAAGGTTGAACTAAAGGCTACTATTGAGGATATGCTGCCAGAGCAATATTCTGAATCCGAAGTGAAGGGAGTACTCAGGAAGCTTGGAAGCCCAGTAGAAGTTGCAGCAAGCTATCGGGATACTCCCCACTTTTTAATTGGTCCAAAGAATTTTGAACAATATACAAGAACCATCAAGCTAATTATTCCTTGGGCAATTCTTATTACAATCATTGTTCAAATAATAGAGAAAATTGTTCTCTATTCTGGAGAAGAAGCACTTCTCACAACCATTATTACAGCATTTGTCGGGATTATTGCTGCAATTATTGCTGTGTTATTTCACGTTTTGTTTTGGGTTACGGTTATTTTTATTATTAAGGACCGTTCTGGGGCTGAAAAGCTTTCGATCCCTTTTCTGAGAGATACCAAGCCATGGTCACCTGATGATTTAGTACAAATTAAAAGAATTCCCAAAGATAAAATTATTCCTATAAGTGATACGATTTTGAGCCTTTTAGGGATACTTATTTTTTCTTTTGTTTACTGGAATGCCTATCGTCTTTTAGGTATTTATACAACAAATGACAACGGCAGCTTAAAATTTGTAATGCCTATCTTTAATCAAAATATTTTACAATCGTTTGTTCCCATGGTCTTACTATGTATTATCCTAAGTCTCACTTTAACCTTATTAAAATGGCGTGCAGGACAGTGGACAATGCCTATCGCCTTCACTAATGCACTACTTCAAAGTGTTGGAACGATTGTGTTTATTTTAATAGCGATACACCAAGATTTTATTCACAGCGCCTCTATCCCTTATATTGCGGCTATTACAGACACAACCTCAGCTAAAGTTGCATTCACTATTGATAAAATCCTACTTGTCAGTATGATTATTGCTGTTTTAGCAAATGCATTTGATATCTACCAAGGATTTAAAAAAGCGAAAATATAACGCCCTTCTACTTCATATACCTAGTAAACCTTACATTAAAATCGCCAAAATACCTTTATTCTCTGATGTTTTGTATAATGATAAAGTTGAAAGTATTTTGTATATGTGAAAAATAATCTGCACAATTCAATCAGAGTAAGGGGAAAGTACTATGACCATTCTTCTAGTAGATGACAATCAAGTCAATTTATTTGTCATTGAGAAAATACTAAAAAATGCAGGTTATGATAACTGTGTTTCTCTTTCATCTGCTTATGAGCTATTTGATTATTTACAATTAGATGCACCCAATCCGACAGGAAATTCAGTAGATTTAATTTTGTTAGATATTATGATGCCGGAAGTAGATGGTATTGAGGCCTGCAAACGCATTAAGCAAAATGAGAGATTGAAAGATATTCAAATCATTTTCGTTACAGCACTCGAGGATAAAAACAAACTGGCAGAAGCCCTAGACATTGGTGGTGTAGATTATATTACTAAACCAATTAATAAAACAGAGCTGCTGGCCAGAATGCGTGTTGCCTTACGTTTAAAGGCAGAATTAGACTGGCACACACAGCATGAAAAGAAAATACAATATGAGCTAGATTTAGCAACCCATGTACAAAGAAGTCTTCTTAGCCCACCGTTAAATGAGAATGACATCCGTATTGAAGTTTCATATTTGCCATCCTCTAATTTGGCAGGAGATATGTATTATTGGTACAAAATAGACGATCATCGTTATGCCATAATATTATTGGATATGATGGGTCATGGTATATCTGCAGCGTTGGTTTGTATGTTCATCTCCTCTGTTCTAAGAGAGGCGGTTAAACAATTGGTGGAACCTGAACTTGTCATCCAAGAACTGAATCGGTATATGACGCTATTACAAGATGGGAAAGAGAATAATCTTTATTATTTTACAGCGATTTATTTAATCATTGATACAGAGCAAAAAACAGTCGAGTACATAAATGCTGGCCATCCTCCTGGATATGCACTAATCGATGAAAAAACATGTATTCCATTAGATCAGGGTAGCTGTGCAGTCGGTTTCTTCGATGAAATAAAAGTGAAAAAGCAATATATTCAATATGAGCATGACATTCAAATCGTGTTATTTACAGACGGTGTATTAGAGGCAATGGGGCCCTGTGAATTAGAATCAGAAAAGCATTTGCAAACGCTAACATCCTCTAAGTGGGATTATTCGCAATGCCTAATCGATAACCTCTTGCCTAAGGATAAACAAGAGAATCAGCCTGATGACATGTGTGTTTTAATGATTCAAGCTAGCTCTAAAACTATATAAAAAAGCAGAGGCTATCCGTTAAAGATAGCCTCTTACTCACTAAAACATTTTTTGATAAATTCTTTCGCTTCCAGAAATATCCTTATACTTGGAAATAACCTCTTCAAATCGCAATGTTTCTTTATCCCCTAAGCATAAAAAACCTTTGTCACTTAGACTTTCATAAAATAATTGGTGTACCTGGCTCTGCAGCTTAGGTGAAAAATAAATAAGAACATTTCTGCACAGAACGACATGAAATTCATTAAATGAATGATCTGTTACTAAATTATGTTGAGCAAAAATAATATTTTTCAATAATGTTGGATGAAAGTAAGCATATTGATAATCTGTTTGATAGTATTCTGAAAAAGCATGGGCACCTCCAGCAAGCATATAGTTTTTTGTATATGCCTGCATTTTATGAATTGGAAAGGCTCCCTTCTTAGCTTTTTCTAATACTTGCTCGTTCATATCTGTTGCATAAATAACAGATCTCTCTATTAGCCCCTCTTCCTGAAGCAAGATAGCCATCGAATATACTTCTTCACCTGTTGCACACCCTGCATGCCAAATACGGATTTCTGGATATTCTCGTAAAACAGGGATGACCGTTTCACGAAAGGCTTTAAAAAAGCTAGGGTTACGGAACATCTCCGTTACATTTATCGAAAAATCATTTAATATCTGCTCTAAAAATTCTTTATCATGAATGACCTT
The DNA here is from genome assembly GCF_028872195.1 of Lysinibacillus sp. G01H. Taxonomy (NCBI): domain Bacteria; kingdom Bacillati; phylum Bacillota; class Bacilli; order Caryophanales; family Bacillaceae; genus Lysinibacillus; species Lysinibacillus sp. G01H. The sequence continues at coordinate 4,598,775 of NZ_CP118397.1, forward strand.
TTCTTGTACACGTGAAATCGTTGGGATGTTATTTATCCCCATCCTATTGTAGATTCTGCGTGAAATGGATGAACGATTATATTGCCGAAAATCAAAACCCGATAAACGATAAATAGCCTCTAGTAACAAATCAATTTCTAAATTTGTATGCTTATTTAATTGTATATTTTGCTCCAAAGGCTGAAATTGTTCCATGTTCATTAACTCCCCTTAGAAACTAACCATACTCTTAAAACTGATATTAATTGATCCAAATTTAATGGCTTACTAATATAATCAGATGCACCTGCCTGTAATGATTTATCACGGTCATTTTTCATCGCCTTAGCAGTCAATGCAATGATTGGCAAATCAATACGTTTCATTTGCTGACGAATAATAGTCATCGCTTCATAGCCATCCATATTAGGCATCATTATATCCATCAGTACAAGATCGATATCTGGATTAGCTCGCAAGATCTCTAAACATTCTAGCCCATCTTTAGCAACTAGAATGTGCATGCCTCTTTTTTCTAAAGCCGTTTTTAGCGCATAAATATTACGGTTATCATCATCAACTATTAAAATATTTTTCCCTTGAAACACCTCTACCTCTTGTTGAAGGGCTACCTCCATTGCTTGTGGTTGTTCTATTATTTGCTCCTCTTCCACCATCGTAACAGCCACTTCGTTCATGGCAAGCTTTTGGCAATGCTCCTCTTCAATTCCATTTGGCAGGCTCGGAAGCGTTAACGTAAAGCTACTCCCTTGTCCTTCAGCACTTTGCAATGTAATCCAGCCACCAAGTAACTTAGCAAACTCCTTACAAATAGAAAGACCCAGACCCGTTCCACCATATTTTCGGACCGTAGCTCCATCTGCTTGCTGGAATGATTCAAAAATCAGCTGATGTTTGTCTTTTGGAATACCTATTCCTGTATCTGAAACAGTAATTTCTAACCAATCCTTGCTTATCTCCTGCATATTATTGGTTAGTTGTTGCGGTGTAAGCTGTTTAATGTCTAATGTGACAGATCCCTGCTCAGTAAATTTAAAGGCATTCGATAATAAATTCTTTAAGATTTGCTGGAATCTCTTTTCATCTGTATAGAATACATCCACTACATGATCAGCCTTAGATATATGGAATGCTACGTTTTTCTTCCTCGCAACTGGTGCAAAGGTGTGTTCTATTTGCACAGGTACTTCGCTCATATTCACCTCATTAAAAATAATATCAAGCTTCCCTGCCTCAACTTTAGATAAATCTAATATGTCATTGATTAGAGCAAGCAAGTCCTCCCCTGAAGAATGAATAACTTTAGCAAACTCTGCTTCCTCGTCTGTTAGGTTGTGTTGGCTATTTTCTGCTAGCATTTCCGATAATATTAATATGCTGTTTAAAGGTGTTCTTAATTCATGTGACATATTGGCTAAAAATTCGGATTTGTAATTAGAGTTAAGGATAAGCTGCTCTGCACTTTCTTCTAATTCCTTCTTCGCCTTCTCCAGTTCTCTTGATTTAGATTCTGCCTCTTTCGTGCGTTCTTCAAGCTGTTCATTAATCATTGTCAGCTCTTCCGTCTGCATTTGCAATTCCTCAGATTGAGTCTGAAGCTCTTCTGATTGAACCTGCAATTCCTCGGTCATTGCTCTAGATTCATTCAATAGACGTACAATTTCCATACGCCCTAAAACACTATTAACTGTTAGTCCAAAGGTTTCAGTAACCTGTCTCACTAATTCTTGCTGTAACTTACTGAATTTAGCCATTGTTGCTATTTCAACAACCGCTATAACTTCATTTTCAAAAATGACAGGAATCAATAAAATATTTTGTGGTCTAATTTCACCTAATCCAGTTTTGATTAAACGATAGTCTCTCGGAATATTATCATAGAATAGTACTCTCTTTTCTAATGCACATTGACCGATTAACCCTTGTCCTATTTTGAAACTCTCCATACCAACACAATCATCCGTGTCAGCAAAAGCAGCCTTTTTCACAAACTGTACTTGGTTCTCTGTTACTTCCCGAACATAAAATGCTCCAAGAGATGCTTGGGTTTTCTGTGCTACTTCTGATAGGAAGGTCTCCGCTAATTTTGTAATTGCTGAAATACCTTGATAATTTGTCACGATTTCAGCTACATTGCTTTGTAGCCATTCTCTCTTTTCGACTGACTCTAAAAGTGTATTCGTTGCATTAGCAAGTTCATTCACTTCATCATTTGTATTCACATGGATTCTTCTAGTGAAATCACCTTTTGTAGCTGCTATTTCTTGAATGGTTTGTGTTACTTCCGTTATCGTTTTTACAATTGAACGGGAGATGCCACTAGCGATGACAATAGCTATTGTAGAAACTAAAATTAAGATCCCAAATAAAGCACTAGTTAATTTACTATTTTGCTTGTCTAACTGACTTGCCTTCTTCTGAGTATAAGCATTTTCAGTGGCACGGAATGAATCGAATAATTTGCGCATTTTTTCCATATCCTGACGACCATTATCCACTTTAAAAAAATCATTTAATGCTTCTACATTATTATCCTTTTTATATTGAATAGTTGGTTCGCCTGACGTTGCAATCCAATGTTCAATTGTTTCCTCTATCTCTTTAAGTTTGTCCTGTTGAGCTGGTTTATCTTTCATTTGTTGATAGAGTTCATTAAAATCTATTTTCCAATTTTCAGCTGCATTATCATAGGGTTCCAGATAACTTTGCCTACCCGTAATGATGAAAGCACGTTGACTTGATTCCATATCCAATATATATTTTTCAATTTCATTCGTTAAAGTTAGAACATTGGAATCGTACTTAATAATAAAATTTCTTTCCTTCTGCAAAGATGTAATTTGATTATTTAATATGACAACCGTGGCAAGTAAGCAAAGAATGATTACGATATAACCTAATGTAATCTTTGAGCGTATACCCATTTTTAATCTATTTAACATTTGGTTTTCCTACCCTTACCTTTCTTTTACTTTATTATGATTACTAGTATACATCTAAAAATAACTCATTTTATCCTCTTTTAGATTCTTAATAAAGAAATTTTGCTGATTTTGTATTAATAAGTCTATGCATTTTTCATATACATTTTATATTGAACCATTTCTAATTAAGGAGAGAAAACATGTGGATATTATCGTAAGGCCAGGAGATTCACTTTGGCATTTCAGTGAGGTATTTAAAATTCCTCTTCAACTCATTTTAGATTCCAATGAAGACATAAATCCTCAATTTTTAAGAGTTGGACAACGGGTTCGTATTCCTGGTTTTGTGACCAACAACTATCAAATTAAACAAGGAGATTCTTTTTGGCAGATTGCCCAAAGCCGAAATCTTCCCCTAGTCGCCCTATTGCTTGTTAATCCTGATCTCAATCCAAATCGCTTACAAATCGGTCAAATGATTCGCATACCCCAACGTATCACATGGCGTTTAGTTAATGGTAAGCAAAATTACACGTATACCCATATGATGAACGATCTCAGAAAGCTCCTTGACGCATATCCTTTTCTTCAAAGCTCAAACATTGGCAGCTCCGTTTTAGGGAAAGAGCTACCTGAGCTGTCAATTGGCCATGGTGCAAAACGTGTACACTATAATGGCTCCTTCCATGCAAACGAATGGATTACTACACCTATTATTCTAACATTTTTAAATGACTATTTGCTCGCCCTCACCAATCATAGTAGTATTCGTGGAATTTCTCCATCTTCTCTTTATCAGCAAACATTCCTTTCTATCGTTCCTATGGTAAATCCTGATGGCGTAGATTTAGTAATACAAGGCCCTCCAAATGATGAAGCATTAAGAAATCAACTAATTGCATGGAATAATGATAACGCTGATTTTTCTGGCTGGAAAGCAAATATTCATGGAATTGATTTGAATGACCAATTCCCTGCCAAATGGGAGCTTGAAAGTGCCCGTAATCCAACAACACCAGGGCCAAGAGATTATGGTGGTGAAAGACCACTATCTGAACCTGAAGCCATTGCAATGGCTGATTTAACCAAGCAGCGTGATTTTTCAAGAGTATTAGCATTTCATACACAGGGACGTGTTATATATTGGGGCTTTGAAAATCTAGAACCCCCCGAATCAGAGGTGCTTGTAAATGAATTTAGTAGAGTAAGTGGCTATGAGCCCGTTCAATCTGCTGGAAGCTATGCTGGTTATAAGGATTGGTTTATTCAAGATTGGCATAGACCAGGCTTCACTGTTGAATTAGGAAGTGGTACAAATCCTTTACCAATCAGTCAGTTCGATGACATTTACGAGGAGTCTTTAGGGATTTTTCTTGCTGCATTGTATATGTAAAAAGAGTAGACGAACTCCATCCGCTAAGAAATTGTCCTTAAGGGCTTTTTAGCGAATGGAGTTTTTTTATAGGAAGGTCTCATCATCATTGTAAAAAAAAGGGAATAAATTACTTTGACAGACAGAGTAATGTTTGCTACTATTACTCTGACAGATAGAGCAATAAAAAAGTAGGTGACTTATGGTTCGCAGTGATATTATCCGAGGACATTTGGATTCGATTATTTTACGGTTAATTTCAGAAAAAGACCGTTATGGCTACGAAATTTCTCAGGAAATAAGTCTCCGTACAAACAATCGGTTTCAAATCAAGGAAGCAACTTTGTATGCAGTTTTTCAACGTCTCGAAAAAAAGGAAATTATTGAAGCCTATTATGGAGATGTCTCGCATGGAGGCAAACGAAAGTATTACCGTATTACATCATTAGGTAAGGCCTATTTAAATGAGCTAGTGAAAGAATGGTCGGAAGTAAAGGAAATAATCGATTTATTTATGGAGGGCTTAGAATGAAAAGAATAAAAAACCATATTGATGAGCTTTTTAAAGACATTCCTCGAAATAACGAAACGGAAATGGTTAAACAAGAAATCATTGAAAATCTTGAAGAAAAAGTATTTTACTTGATAGACCAGGGTAAAGAACAAGAGGATGCCATTAATAAAGCCATTGTAGAATTTGGAGATATCGAAGACTTAAAGCAAGAGTTAGGTGTTAAAGAGCCAGCAAAGAAAAACATGGCCAAATTAAACTTAGAGTTCTCAATTTGGGGTAGTGGCTTAATTATTGCATTTTTTATTTTTATTAATCTTTATTACACACCACATATTATTTGGGCAATCTATCCGATTTTCGCCATTCTTTGGTGGCCTTTATCGATGTACTTCGTGTGGTCTCGTAAGAAATGGGGTGAATAAACATGAGAAACTTTATAAACTTTTCTATAGTGGGGAGCTTGATGACAATGATTTTTTTAGGGTTTGTTAATTATACGACATCTCCTCAAACAATGTGGTTTGTATATCCATGCTTATTGCTACTACTTTGGCCCATTACGTTATTCTTTATGGCTAAAAAATTGTATAAACAATACTCAATTGTTTGTAGTGCCTTAATTATTACATTTTTAATAGTTGAAAATTATATTTACGCACCAGATCATTTATGGTTTGTCTATGCGATTTATCCAATTATCTGGTGGCCAATCCTCATGTACTTAGATGACAAGGCAAAAACGTTAAAAACAGCTCTAATTGGATGTGCTTCTACCATCATCTATTACACTATATTGAATATGATTGTATCTCCTCACTACCCTTGGGCAATTTATCCTGCTTTTTTAGTGATATGGTGGCCTCTAGCTTTATATCATGCGCAACGAAAAACCTTTGTAGCATTCTCCGTTACAGCTACGATACTAATAAGTATCTTTTTCATTACAGTAAATGTTGTTTCTTCACCAAGCGTTATATGGGCGATTTACCCTATTTTTGTTACCCTTTGGTGGCCTCTGAGTATGTATTTTTATGTGTATAAAAGAAAAATGTATCATGCTAGCTTTATGAAACGCATGTAAAGAAGGTATTGTATGAAAAGGATTAAAAAGTTCATTAAATATCTTCTCTTGATTATGACTTCCTTACTATTATTAGCACTTGTATTTCCAACATGGACATCATCTATAAAAGACATGAACAGCATCAGTACGCTAAAACAGGTAGAAATTAACGGCAGTGACCATGAAATCATGATACGGGGCCATAACAAAAATAATCCTGTAATCCTCTTTGTCCATGGCGGACCAGGTTGCTCTGAAATACCCTACGCTAAAAAATATCAAGATTTATTGGAAACCGAATTTACAGTGGTGAATTATGATCAAAGGGCTAGTGGGAAGTCTTATCATTTTTTTGAGGACTACTCCAATCTTTCATCTGATTTGCTTGTGGAGGATTTACTAGCACTGACTGACTATATTGCTAATGATCTAGATAAAGAAAAAATCATCTTAATTGGTCATTCCTACGGTACATATATTGCCACACAAGCAGCTGCTAAAGCTCCTGAAAAATATGAGGCCTATGTAGGGATTGGTCAAATGAGTAATACCATTGAAAGTGAGATGGACAGTTTACACTTTACGATCAAACAGGCTCAACTTAAGAGTAACACAGAGGATGTTGCACATTTACAAAGGTTAATGGAGGAAATTAGTAGTGGTAAAACATTTACGCCTCGTCATTTAGTGAGCAAATACGGTGGAGCTACAAGACTCATTACTAACCCTGATGGAAATATGTTAGGGATGCTTTTTAGTACCGAATATAATTTGTTAGATATTATTCGCTATAGCAAGGGGATATCCCTATCCCAAGAAGTTTTAGTAAACGAAGTCTTACAGTCCCCACTTCCTGCGAAAGTTAATTCACTGACTCTTCCCTTCTATTTTGTAATGGGAGATTATGATTATCAAACATCATCGAATAGCGCTAAAAAATACTTCGACCAAATTATCGCGAAGAAAAAAGAATTCATAGCATATGAACAATCTGCTCACTACCCCCAGTTCGAAGAAAAAGAGAGATTTTTCGAATGGATGCGTACGACTTTTAAAAAATAAATATTTCTTAAAATAATTCTACACTTGGTACCATTTATTTAATTGCTATATAATTTAATTATTAAATATTTTAATGGACGTGATTATATGCCAGAAAATCTAAACAATGTAGAAATTATTATGAAAGAAATGCTGGAAATACAGCAGAAGTCGAAGATGTTTGTAGATCTTTTATCTGAAGGAGAAGCGTTATCACAAAACCAATTAATATTGCTCCTACAGCTAAAAATAAATAATGGGATGAAGGCAACAGAAATTGCTGAATTCTTTAGTGTAACACCTGGAGCTGTAACTTCCATGTGCGATAAACTAGAAAAACTCGAACTCATACAAAGAATTAGGGAAAATAATGATCGACGTGTAGTCAAAATGGCTTTAACCAATATTGGTGACATGAAGGTTCAAGAAATCTTTTTAAAGTTTTCTCAGGATAAACTCATAGACATGGCCAACATCTTACGCGAAGTAAACCTATTAATGAATAAAATTTTTTAGGATTTCAACAAATTGAAATCCTTTTTTTATTGTTTAATTTAAGCAATGCTTTTGTTCTTGACAAATGGAAGTAGCATATAATTTAATTAATATATATTTTAATAATTAAAATATATATTAATTAAATTATAATGAGGTGATTTTATGTTTCAAAAACTCCGTACCCTTACACAAACGAACGGCACAATTAAACATTTGAATGCTGATTATGAACAATTAAACATTCGAGGAGTTGTATCTTTACATCAAGAAGCACACTTAATAAAAGTGTCCACTCATGGTCATAGCTCCTTCTATTATCCAGTTACAGCGCAGATATTTAATAGCTCTGGCTCGTGTAAGCTAAAGGATTATTGCCAAATTGATGAACTGACAAATGTTGGTAATATTAAAATATGTAATGGTTTCATCCAAAAAATCAATAGTTCTGGAAAGCTAATGGTTGAAGAGAAATTACAGAGCGAGCAATTTGATGCCATTGGAATAGTCAAGGCTGTGGAAATAATCGCAAATCACTTTCATTTAAAGTTATCGGGAGAAAGCGAAATTGGCAGGTTAAGGGCTGAAAATGTGATAATAGAAAAGGATAGGATTACCCTTCTTCCGTTATTTAAGAAAATATTACGTTGTCACACAGTTAGTGGAAAATACCTACAAATATCTAATACAAATGCAGAATTTGTGGAAGGGGAAGTCGTCCAAGTGGGGGAAAATAGTGTAATCGGGACACTTTACTATACGGATGATTATTCAATAGCTTCCAGTTCAAAGGTGCATCACATTATACGGAGGGAAAAAGAATGATACTTCTAAAAATGCTAAAGAATTTTTTTTGCTCATTAGCTTTAGTGGTATTATCTGTACTTTACGTTGGATTACTTTTAAGCGCTGGCTTATCCATAATCGCTGGTTTTTTAAGAACATTCGGAGTCGATCAAATTAAAATGGGCATTTGGTATGGCGTAGACCTTCCTGTTATGTTCAGCATCCCCTTCGCCCTGTTAGTAGCTCTTCTATTGTTCTTTTGTGCCACATATATTAAACGTTCTATTGTTTTTTGTTTGTCAAATCTTCGAATATAAAGCAATAAAAAAGTAAGCATATTTTTTAGATAGAATATGCTTACTCTCAACAACTTTAAATAAGTTGATTCACAATTTTATCAGCAGTTTTAAGCATTGCTAAAGCTCTCCTTCAAGAAAACGGATAAGGTATATTTCAGGTCTACCAATAAATTCTTTAAAACTACATAAATTAGCATACTCCTCATGCTCCACATCATAGCACCCTATTTGGCCTTCTCCTTTTGGGTTCCAGACTATTTGCAAATCAGAGTAATTGTCGATATTTGCGGAAAGAAGGAGGAGCTTTCTATGACCTAGTATCATCTCAATTGTATCAGTTAGTTTGAAAAAATCGATATAGTGAATGTCATAATCATTTGGTGCAAGCTCAAGATGCAGTCGATCTCCTGACAAAAAATTTATCAATTCATCTGGTAACTTGTATTTTTTCAATGTCTCTTTTTTGTTTTCAATAGTGTGGAGTTCTATTGGTTCAAGAGCCTTTAAGTAATTTGCTAGTTCCATATTTTTCATACGTACAGCAATTGTATAAGCTCTCTCACCATCTTTCTCCGCTAAAGTGACGTTTGCACCTCGTTCAATCAAATAGTTCACCATAGCTATATTTCCCATTCGTGTTGCAACTGTTAATGGTGTTGCTTTATAGGGATAGACCATATCAGGCTTTTGATAATTAATATCTACTCCTTGATCAAGTAAATAAGTGACTGTTTTTTTATCAAAATTCGACACAGCCTGACGCAATACTGGACCTCCATGCTGCTTTATATCAAGTCCAAGTTCATGAATAAGAGGGATATTTCTTTTATTGCCATAGTAGGCCTGAGAATAGGCTCCAGATCCAACTTGATTATAGCCATCTAATTTGGCTCCTTGTTCAACAAGGTAACGTACTATATTTTCTTTACAATATCGAACAGCCCTTAAAAAAGAAGGATTTTTTTCCACATTTAAATTAACCCCATATTCAACTAATAATTTTACTACATCCAATCTTTGTGCAATCAATGCTAAATCCAATGGGCTTAATGATATATGCTGACTTAAACATATCTCTTCTTCAATATTCCAGCCTTTATCCCTCGCAACTTGCAAAGCCGTAATATTACCAGTATAGATATACATTGCAAGGTCCGGTAGTTCTGGAAATGTTCCAATATCTTGTAGCTTAATCATCTATAGATTGGCTCCCTTCTTAATGTATATACAAAGTATAGAAAACTACCATCTATATCACAATGGGACATAGAGCTATAGTGTCATAAAACACAGGGCAAGATTTATAGCAAATTTGATGGTTCCTTTATTAAAAAGATGGCAATTGGATTCAAAATTTCCCAGGAAAGAATTTATTTTAAATTAAAAATAGCTCTCAATCAGAATAGATTGAGAGCTATTTCTTAAACGCTTACCATGACTTACTTTTATTTTAAGCCAAGTGCTTTATCTGTTGTTGCATTTATTTCTTTTAGAAGCTCAGGGTTTTCTGCTAATGATAGACCATAAGATGGAATCATTTCTTTAATTTTTGGTTCCCACTCCTTGATATGTTGAGGGAAACATTTATTAAGAACCTCAAGCATAACATGTACAGCTGTAGATGCACCTGGTGAAGCTCCTAGTAAAGCTGCAATCGAGCCATCAGAAGCACTTACAACTTCTGTACCGAATTGAAGTGTTCCTTTACCGCCAGCTTCTGTATCTTTAATTACTTGTACACGTTGTCCAGCTACGATAATATCCCAATCATCACTTTTAGCATTTGGAATGAAATCACGTAACTCTTCCATACGTTGTTCTTTTGAAAGCATAAGCTGTTGGATTAAATACTTTGTTAAGCCCATCTCTTTCACGCCCGCAGCTAATAAAGTTGTGATATTATGCGGTTTTACAGAAGCAAATAAATCCATATTTGAACCTGTTTTTAAGAACTTAGGAGAGAAACCTGCGAATGGTCCAAATAGTAATGATTTCTTGTTATCAATATAACGTGTGTCAAGATGCGGAACCGACATTGGTGGAGCACCAACTTTTGCTTTTCCGTATACTTTTGCATGATGTTGTTCAGCTATTTCTGGATTATTACATGCTAAGAATAAACCGCTAATTGGGAATCCACCAATATGTTTCCCTTCAGGAATACCTGATTTTTGTAGTAATTCTAGGCTTCCTCCACCAGCTCCAAGGAAGACAAATTTTGCTGAATGATATTCCATTTTACAGCCGTCTAAATCGTGCACACGTACTTCCCATGTACCATCACTAGCTTGTTTTAAACTTTCAACACTATGATTATAGTTAACATCTACATCTTTTGCTTTTAAGTGATCAATTAACATACGTGTTAAAGCACCAAAGTTAACATCTGTACCAGTGTCAATTTTCGTTGCAGCAATGTCTTCACCAGCAGGACGATTTTCCATAATAAGTGGAATCCATTTTTTTAGTGTTTCAGGGTCATTAGAAAATTCCATTCCTTCAAATAAAGGATTTTTTGTCATCGTTTCATGACGTTTCTTTAGAAACTCAACATTTTCTTTCCCTTGTACTAAACTCATATGTGGTAAAGGCATAATGAAGTCTTGTGGATTATTGATCAGCTTATTGTTTACAAGATACGACCAAAACTGTCTTGAAACATGGAACTGTTCATTAACATTAATCGCTTTTTTGATATCGATTGATCCGTCTTTTTTCTCTGATGTGTAGTTCAGCTCACATAATGCAGCATGTCCAGTTCCCGCATTGTTTAATTCGTGAGAACTTTCCTCGCCTGCTTTTTCAAGCTTTTCAAACACTGTTATTTTCCAATCTGGTGCTAATTCTTTGAGTAATGTTCCCAAAGTTGCACTCATGATTCCGGCACCAATTAAGATAACATCTGATTTAATTTGTCTGTTACTCATTTTTACCTTCCTTATATGTTAAGATTTGCAGAAAGGATGTAAGCACTCCCACTTTAGAAGTACTGTAGCCATGGAGCAACCTCGGAGCACACCATTTCTGTATCAATTATTACCTTATTGCAGTTTATCACAATTAGTTCAAGAATAAAATATCAACTATTTATATGAGAGTTATCAGCTTTTTTCGAGACTTTCCGATCATAATTCAAGCAAAAAAATCACTTTTTGTTCTAGATAAAAATTGAATTATTTAAGCTTATTGGAATAATCGGCCTAAAAATGGTTGACATTTTCATAAAAAATAGGTTCTTTTTATTATTATATCTGTATAATAACATATAAATATGGAGTTCGTCTTGTATCTGAACTAACTTTCCTTTACCCAAAGATTAACTTTCGATTGGGCTTTTTATATGCCAGCCATCTATATGAAAACCGCCCATTTGTCTGAACACATACTCCACTACTGCTTCATATAACGCCATCATCTTTTCAACATTGTCCTCATGCATTGCTCTCATAAAAATTTCTCTAAAGTCCTCATCTGGAAATGCTGACTTACTATATTTTTGCAGGTAAATTGGATCTTCAAGATAGGCATAGATTTGATAAAAGGGTATCGTTTCTAGATTTAAATACTGACAGTACAACAAAAATAAATTGGCTAATGAGTTATGGTAGGTAAAGGAAAAGTTCATTTTATCTTGCTCATAACAATCCTTTAAATTATCTAGTGCATCCCATAGTTCATATTTTTTTATTTCTAAGACCGTTTTATTCATTGTTTTATATTTTTCTTTGAGCCATTCTTCTGCTTCAAATTTTAAATCATTTATTATTCCAGTATAATCAAATAAAATTCTCCCTGTTTTAAATTGGACCATCGACATGGTTCTTCTTTTTTTAAAATCATCTTGGAAATACCCACGAATTTGACTTGGTGGATTCGCAAAGTATTCAATTAAAAAACCATCAATAACACGATTCCCTCTTTCCCTCCACCCCACATTATCCGCCAAAATAATATGAACATCGATATCAGAGCGCTTAGAGGGATTTCCAGTAATATAGCTCCCACATACGAGCGCTCCTATAACTTCCTCTTTATCTTGCCATTCTTTCAGGAACGTTTCTAAGGCTATTTTCCATTTTGCCATTGATCATTCACTCCCTTTTTAATTGATTTATTTCTACAATACTATTGAAAAAACAGAAAACCTTTAATACGTTTTCTGTTTTTATCTGCTTCTTATTTAATTTCTTTAACAGTTAATTTCTCTTGGCTAACTTCATAAGTGACTACCACGTCTTTAATAATCGCCGTATCATCATAGGAGAGACTAGCTTCAAATTCTATTGTAGCATCTCCCTTCCATCTAAGATGATCCACATAGCTATAGTTTTCATGATCTGTTCGAATCCAAGTATCTAACCCTTGCTCAGCACCATATTTAACCCTTGAAGATTCTACTAACTCTGGGCTTACCATTCGCTCTTCCACATTGATGACTTCAACAAATTCACTTTTATTAGAGTTCGTGACAATAGCAATTAATTTCTGATCAGGTGAAGGAATTATCTCTTTAATATACATTGATGGACTGGAGAAGCTAGAATATGCCTCTAGCACATCATCTTTTATACGCCAAAGAACATTTTGGCTTCCGTAATCTGAATAATTATTGAATAAAGTAAAGAAGACGCTCCCATCTGCTAATTTATATACCTGCTGACTTTTAAAGCTTCCCGATAAAATATCGACAGCAAAAATAGCCGAATTTGCAATTTTTTTGTTATCACTTTGTATAAATGGCTGAATAGCCTTTAACGCCTTATTTCTCAACTTTTCATCATTATAGCTCTCTACTAGTCTATTTATTGCAATATAGATATACTCCTCTTTGTCACTATCTAGAGCTTTTAGAAATTTATCTGCATCATATTTTGTAGCTGGCATTAGTTCCATGTCCTCTGCTGATAAATAACGAATATAAAGCTCATTATTTTGATGTTTATAGTAAGCTGCTGCTATTGTGGCAGTAGAAACTGAGCTTACGATCATCATACTTATTACCACAGCGAGCCATTTTTTAGAAAAACTTTTCTTCTTTACTTCATAGTTGGCGGCTTCAATTAATTCTTCCTCTATAAACCCAATTTCACGATATAACTCCTCTTTTTTCATATATATAATCCCTCGCTTTCCAAATAAAATCTTAGTTTATTACGTGTCCTAAATAAGTTGGACTTAACTTTACTACTACTCATGTGAAAGTGTAAGGAAATATCTTTTATAGAATAGGAGTACCAATATCGTTGAATAAATATATTTCTAGATTGTTCATCTAAGGTATATAAAAATTGGCTAATGTATTGAGCAAGTTCACCCGCTTCATAGGATGTTTCTACCGTATGAGAAGAAGCTAGACATTCTTCCAGCTCTGTGAGAATGACCTCAAACTCATTGTTTCTCTTTTTGGCTGTATTATAGCTATGCTTATCAAGTGCAATATTACGTATGATTCTCCCTAAAAAAATAGATAGTTTTCTTGGTATCTGTGGAGGGATTGTGTTCCATGCAGCTAGGTAGGCATCATTCTCACATTCTTCAACATCCCTCAAATTTGCCAAGATTCTTCTTGCTATTACTCTACAATATGCTCCATATTTTTTCCTTGTTTCTAAAATAGCCTGCTGTGAGCGTTGTATGTATAAAGCAACTATTTTTTCATCGTCCATTTGCATTTTCTCCTTTTATGTACTCTTACTTATAAAGTAGATAATCCAAACAATTGGTTGCATGTTGTGGCAAAAATTCTGCTAATGAAAAAACCGCACTCTTTTAGGTACGGTTCTCCACATTTCAAAATAAATTAGATAAAAATGTTTGTATTGATGTAGGTAATAGCTGAAAGAATAATCCCTCATATTTAATATCCAGTATACCAGCGACAACAATAACAACGAAAATTAATAATAGAAAGATTTTCTTATTTTTAGAAATCCAATTCAATAGATGCCACTCCTCTGACCTAATAGTAAGCATGTTTAGTATAAGTTGATTGCTATCAAATAGCATCCTATTTATCGTCTGTCACCTAATTTTACAATGCTACATAAATTAAAATGATACGCTAAAAATGAGAAATATGTAAGAAGGGAATGGGTATGGTCAATTTTAAATTTTTTCGAGGTGTTATCACTCAAATCAGTGATTTTTCTGTTGGGCAAAACGGAGATAAGAACGGTTGTTATAAAATAATGACCTTAGAAGATGGTGCTGGTGGGGTCGTCAATTTTATTATTTCTCCCTCCACCTATTTTGTTAATCGTGAAATTGTCACAACTGGTGAATGGGTAACAGGATATTATGATGGAGATGCACCTGTACCGATGATTTACCCGCCACAATACCGTGCTTTAATTATTGTAAAAGAAAGCAATTATCATAATGTAAAGGTAGATTTCTTTAATCAACAATTACTGAGTAGTGATGGACAATTACAATTAAACCTTTCTCCTACTACGATTATTTCACTTAAAAATGGGCAGCCTTTTACCAATAGTCCTGCCAATCGAAACCTCATTGTTGTTTATGGTCCTACCACTAGGAGTATTCCTGCTCAAACCACTCCCTATGAAATCATTGTTTGGTGTTAATTTAATCATATTTGAACAACGGCTTAAACCTCACTACGTGAATTTAAGCCGTTGTTGACTGTTATTATTTATTCAGTATCATTTTTCATTTCATGTAATTGTTGTTTAATCTGCTCTAGATATTCTTTATTTTGCTGAACAGTATCCAAATGTTCACCATATTGTTCTGCATTGAAACGTGCATTTTCAGCATGCTTAATCTGATTAAATGCATGTTCGATTGCTATTTCCTCTGGATGTGACTTTGCATGCTTTAATAGACGATCCGCCTTTTGCACAGAGTTACTAAACAATGTGCTAGGATGATCCTGCTTCCAACTTGTATCGGAGTGCTTAGCCAATGTATATATCTTCCCTTCTCAATGTTTTCTTTGCTCTAGATGTAGTATTATAAAATGCTCTGATAATATGTATGGAAGAAAATAAACACAATATTTCCCAGGTTATAATAAAAGAACTAAGGCACATGCCTTAGTCCTCCCTCAATGTCATGAATAGTTGTCAAATATAAATTAGTGCCATGCAGTCCTCTCACTGACTGGTTGCTTGATACCTGTTTTTCCTTGGGTTTCAGCAAAGTTGTTGATTTGTGCTGAAGCTGATTCAAGCTCAAATTCAGCACCAAACTCCTCACGATGAAGTGTCTGACGCTGTTGATTTGTTTTATTTGCACTTTTCGTACCATTTGATTTGTTACGATTTGTATTCATATTTGACATAACCATCCTTCATCGATTATTTGAAAAGCTTTAAAACCTTGTATATGTTTTATGAACTTTTCATTCTAAAGTTTGTCCAAGCAGTAAAAAAGAATGTGCATTAATTATTTTTTAGCTAAGTATAGAGTTGAGGCTTTTCAATTTTTGATTGCTAGTAAGTCGCTTGCAATCTTATTTTCTTTCTGACTATAATACTTGTATACAAGTATACTCAAAATAAAAAAGGTGATAGTATGAGCGAATATAATGATTATCTATATCCACAAAAGTGGCTTTCTAAGGCTTCAACAGGCGATCGTGTAGCATATGAACTTAGAATGCGTATTATTTCAGGTTTAATTGAAAGCGGTACCATTCTTTCAGAAAACAAACTAGCAGCTGATTTTGAAGTAAGTCGTTCACCCATTCGTGAAGCCTTAAGAATATTAGCTTCTGAAAATATCATTCGATTGGAAAAAATGGGTGCTGTTGTCATTGGTTTATCGGAAAAAGAGATTGAAGAAATTTATGATGTTCGATTGCTGATTGAAACTTTTGTGTTTGAACGTCTCATAAAAATGGATACAACTAACTTAGCACTAGAACTTAGCAAAACATTAGAAATGATGAAGGTTGCCATTAAGTATAACGATGCAGACGAATTTTCTTATCAGGATGTTATGTTCCATGAGACAATTATTCGCTCCATCGGACATTCCTATATCACCATGATTTGGAATAATTTAAAGCCAGTAATGGAAGGCTTGATTTTGCTGTCTATGCGCATGCGCTTTAAAGAGAAATATGAGGATTTTACTCGTATTGTGAAGAATCATGAACTCTATATTGATGCTATTAGAGCCAAAGATCGAGAGCTTATGATTAAGTCCTTACATGAAAATTTTGATGATGTTCAAGGTAAAGTAGAAGATTTATGGCGGTCACAGCAGATGCTATCTAAAGGGGTTGAGCCACAAAATGACTAACTATATGTTAGGTGTTGATATAGGGACTACTAGCACTAAGGCCGTATTATTTAGTGAACATGGGAAGGTTATTCAACAGGAAAATATTGGGTATCCATTATATACACCGGATATTTCAACAGCAGAACAAAATCCAGAAGAAATCTTTCAAGCTGTACTAAAAGCCATTACCAACATTATGAAAGTTCATTCTGATAAACCATTACTATTTGTTTCCTTTAGTAGTGCTATGCATAGTGTGATCGCTATGGACGAAAATGATCAACCGTTAACACCTGTCATCACTTGGGCAGATAATCGTAGTGAAGCATGGGCACATAAAATTAAAGCTGATTGGAATGGTCATGAAATTTATAAAAGAACAGGTACACCTATTCATCCAATGTCACCACTAAGCAAAATTACTTGGCTTGTGCATGAACATCCTGAAATCGCGCGCAAAACAAAGAAATATATCGGTATTAAAGAATACATTTTTAAAAAGTTTTTTGATCAATATGTCGTCGATTATTCATTAGCTTCGTGTATGGGTATGATGAATCTCCATACCTTAGATTGGGACGAAGAAGCTTTAACTGTTGCAGGTATTACGAAAGCACAATTATCAACACTTGTACCAACAACTCAACTATTTTTGAATTGCAATGACTTTTTAGCTAAACAAATTGGTATTGACCCACAAACACCTTTTGTCATTGGCGCAAGTGATGGCGTGCTCTCTAATCTAGGTGTGAACGCCATTCGAGAAGGCGAAATTGCTGTCACTATTGGGACAAGTGGTGCTATCCGTACCATAATTGATAAGCCCAAAACAGATGTAAAGGGTAGAATTTTTTGCTATGCCTTAACAGAGAATCATTGGGTTATTGGTGGACCCGTAAACAATGGTGGTATGGTATTACGCTGGATTCGCGATGAGTTTGCCTCTTCAGAGATTGAAACAGCTAAAAGATTAGGTATTGATCCATATGAAGTGTTAACGAAAATTGCTGAACGTGTTAGACCTGGCGCTGATGGACTGCTATTCCATCCCTATCTATCAGGTGAACGTGCGCCTTTATGGAATCCAGATGTCCGTGGTTCATTTTTTGGTTTAACCATGTCTCATAAAAAGGAGCATATGATACGAGCTGCCCTCGAAGGGGTTATCTACAATTTATATACTGTCTATTTAGCATTACTGGAATGTATGGAAAGCCCCGTCACTCGTATTCAAGCAACAGGTGGTTTTTCACGCTCTGAGATTTGGAGACAAATGATGGCGGATATTTTTGAATCCGAAGTGGTAGTTCCTGAAAGCTATGAAAGCTCCTGTCTCGGCGCTTGTATTTTAGGCTTATATGCTATTGGACAAATCGATTCCTTTGACGTTGTCGCTGACATGGTTGGAGACACTTATAAACATACGCCAATTGAAGAGGCGGCCAAAGAATATAGACAGCTACTCCCAATTTTCATTCGTTTATCTAGAGTATTAGCAGACGACTATTCGTCAATTGCTCAGTATCAAAGGAGCTTAATTAAGCCCAACTAAAAAGGAGGAGAATACATGCCATTAGTTATTGTAGGTATTGGTATTATCGCGCTGTTAATTTTAATAATGGGCTTTAAATTAAATACGTTTATTTCATTAATCATTGTTTCATTCGGTGTGGCATTAGCTCTTGGGATGCCTTTAGATGGCATCGTAAAAACGATTGAAGCAGGGTTAGGTGGAACATTAGGCCACTTGGCATTAATATTTGGTCTTGGTGCGATGCTAGGAAAATTAATTGCCGATTCTGGGGGTGCACAGCGTATTGCCATGACCCTTGTGAATAAGTTTGGAGAAAAGAACATTCAATGGGCAGTTGTAGCAGCATCCTTTATTATCGGTATCGCACTGTTCTTTGAAGTAGGTCTTGTGCTATTAATCCCAATTGTCTTCGCTATTTCAAGACAATTAAAGGTTTCTATTTTATATTTGGGAATTCCAATGACCGCAGCCTTATCTGTCACACATGGATTTTTGCCACCACACCCAGGGCCAACCGTTATCGCTGGTGAATTTGGGGCAAATATTGGTGAGGTATTGCTTTACGGCTTTATCATTGCCATTCCGACTGTTATTTTAGCAGGGCCTTTATTTACAAAATTAGCGAAAAGGTTAGTGCCTGAATCATTCAACAAAACTGGAAATATCGCCTCTCTAGGTGAACAAAAAACATTTGAACTAGAGGACACACCGAGTTTTGGAATAAGTGTTTTCACTGCACTATTACCCGTTATTTTGATGTCCATTGCTACTATTATTACACTGTTGCAAAAAACAATTGGCTTTGAGGATAATGGCTTCTTAGCAGGTATCCGCTTCATCGGTGAAGCAGGTACATCCATGTTAATTTCCTTATTAGTTGCTGTCTATACAATGGGTATTGCAAGGAAAATTCCTATTAAGCAAGTAATGGAATCATGTACGACAGCAATCTCACATATTGGTATGATGCTCTTAATTATTGGGGGCGGTGGCGCCTTCAAACAAGTATTAATTGATGGTGGTGTTGGTGATTATGTAGCTGAACTCTTCAATGGAACTACCTTGTCGCCAATTTTACTAGCATGGATTATTGCCGCTATTTTACGTATTTCATTAGGGTCAGCTACAGTTGCTGCTTTAACAACAGCTGGGCTAGTCATCCCAATGTTAGGTCAAAGTGATGTGAATCTTGCTTTAGTCGTACTGGCAACAGGTGCAGGAAGCTTAATTGCTTCACATGTCAATGATGCTGGTTTCTGGATGTTTAAGGAGTATTTTGGATTAAGCATGAAGGAAACATTTGCTACATGGACCTTGCTAGAAACAATTGTATCTGTAGCTGGTTTAGGATTTATTTTATTACTAAGTTTATTTGTTTAAAAAAAGTTAAAAAGGAGCGAGCGCAATGTTAAATACAATTGGCGTTATCGGTTTAGGCGTTATGGGAAGTAATATCGCTTTAAACATGGCTAATAAGGGCGAGCAAGTAGCCGTTTATAATTACACACGAGATTTAACCGACAAACTTCTACAAAAAATTGAAGGACAAGCGCTTACTCCCTACTATGAAATAGAAGAGTTTGTACAAGCTTTAGAAAAACCAAGAAAGATCTTTTTGATGGTGACAGCTGGTAATGCCATAGATTCAGTTATTCAGTCAATAGTGCCTTTCCTTGAAAAGGGCGATGTCATTATGGATGGCGGCAACTCTCATTATAAAGATACAGAGCGAAGATACGATGAACTTAAAGCTTTAGGAATCGGGTATTTAGGGATTGGTATTTCTGGTGGTGAAGTTGGAGCATTGACAGGCCCATCTATCATGCCTGGTGGTGATCAAGAGGTCTATAACAAAGTAGCACCTATACTGACAAAGATTGCAGCGCAGGTAAATGATACACCATGCTGTACGTATATTGGTCCTAAGGGCGCAGGTCACTTCGTTAAAATGGTACACAATGGAATCGAGTATGCAGATATGCAACTCATTGCAGAAGCCTATACGTTTTTAAGAAAAAATATAGGATTATCCGTTGAGGAAATTGCTACTATTTTTGAAACATGGAATCAGGGCGAATTGAAAAGCTATTTAATTGAAATAACAGCTGAAATCTTAAGGAAAAAAGATGAGGTAACAGGATTACCACTAATTGATATGATTCTAGATAAAGCTGGTCAAAAAGGTACTGGGAAATGGACAAGCCTGCAATCTATAGATAATGGTATTCCTACATCAATTATTACGGAGGCCTTATTCGCTCGCTATATTTCATCATTAAAAGAGGAACGAATTCGAGCAGAGGCAATACTATCTGGGCCAAATTATAAACAACAAAATCTAGATAAAGATGTCTGGATTGAATACGTCCGCCAAGCTCTATATATGGGGAAAATCTGTGCTTATGCGCAAGGGTTTACACAATATAAAATGACATCTGGGCTTTATGAATGGAATTTACCATTAAAAGATATAGCATTAATTTTCCGTAGTGGTTGTATTATTCGAGCAGAATTTTTAAATGTTATTAGTGAAGCCTATCAAAAGCAACCTTCACTAAATAATTTATTAATTGATCCATACTTTGCAGAAAAGACGATGGACTATCAAAATGGATTAAGAAAAATAGTTTGTGAAGGCATCCAAGCAGGAAGTGCGTTCCCATGCTTAAGTGCTTCTCTCACATATTACGATAGTTATCGAACAGGTTCATCTAATGCTAATATGTTACAGGCACAACGTGATTATTTTGGTGCGCATACGTATGAACGAGTTGATGTAGAAGGAGTTTTTCATACAAATTGGTAAGTAAAAAGCTAAAATATACATCATTCCCTCAATGATTGTATATTTTAGCTTTTTTATTCTAGATAAACATGTACTCGATTACGTCCTGCTTGTTTTGCCGCATACAGTGCTTTATCCGCATTGTTTAAAAGCTGATACAGTGTCTCTTGTCCCTTTGTACCTTCAGCTACACCACAGCTAATGGTAGCATGAATTGCTCCCTCAGCAGTCATAAGTGGCTGGGAATCTACGCTATTACAGAGCAAATTAGCTAATGCTTGCCCCTCTAATAATGTATAGTCCTTGAGCGCAAGAACAAATTCCTCACCGCCATACCGTGCAAACAGTTCTCCTTTTTTCAACACACTCTGACAAGCCTTTACGACATGAACTAGTAATTGATCACCGATAGCATGCCCATACGTATCATTGACGTTTTTAAAATGATCGATGTCCATTAAAATAACAGTAAAAGTCGTTGATGATTCTCTTGCCTCGCTGTAAACTTGATTACATTGTTGAAAAAAAGCTCGGCGATTATAAATTTGTGTAAGTTCATCATAAAAGGCCAGTTGCTCTAACTGTCTTTGTAGCTCCTTTAATTCTGTTATATCAGTGAAAATGAGTAATAGCCCCTTTCCATGATTAACATGTTGCAGCTCTGTAACGCGCACTTGATAAGTATGAGCAGAAAGCACAATCTCGATGTCTTGCGTATTCACCGCTGCCTCTAATGTAAATGGCATCGTTTGCCCAGTTACTTCAAGCCATGCTTTCCTAATATCCCTACCGATCATGGATCTGGTTAGCTGTGGAAGCACCTTGCTGCAGGCTTGGTTTAACTCTATTAATCGGGCAGATTCATCTAACACAATAACCCCATCATTGATACTATGAAATATTGCATCCTTGGCAACAGGCATCACCCTAAATAATCGGGAGGAATTAATAGACCATAAATACAAAAATGACGAAGCCCATAATACCATTGGAACAGGATCAACTCCTTGAGGTGTTAAGCCCAATAAATAGATGAATGCTGTTATCATAGGAATAAGTTGACCACACATTAAGGCAATTAATTGTTGCCGATAGGACTTAGTAGTCTCTTTCCAATGGATTAATACTAATAAAAAAGATACGAACATACAGCCAAAAGTAAATATGCCATGAATGATATACCATATGCCAATTTCCTGATGCACATAAGGTGCCCCTAATACAGGATCTATTTCAAAAACTCTATAATGAAAATGGTGTATATCATTTGTAGCAACCATGATTAAGCTAATAAAAGGAATGGCAAGAAGAGCCATTATCTTTTTCCTTGTCAGATGAAAGCCCAGGTATTGCATGATAAACAATAACCCGAGAGGCGTTGAAAAAGCCATACCTACATATTGGATGGCTGTCCAAACCTTTATGGTGCTCAATGTTGTAGCGATTAAACCTAAAGCAGAGGCAAAACAATATACTGCGATTAGTGCTGTATAACTAATAAACAATTGAGCAATTTTTGTATAATTGTAGCGTTTTAGAAATACGTATAAACATAAATACAAATTTAGTACACCTGATGTACAGCTAAGAGTAATGAAAGCAGTCAATTGTGAATTCATGTCTATGTACCTCTTTATATTTTTATTTTTAATGTAGCATACATATAAAATTTTGTGGATTTATTTATAGATAAATTTTTTTAAGGAGTAACGAAAATGATCAATAAGGATAACTCAGAAATTATTTTCTTTTCTGATCCAGTTGAAAATCTAACCCACCCCTTTTATAACAAACAAATTGTATTCACAGGCGCCCTTTCTACCATGACACGATCCGAAGCCGCCAAACAAGTAAAAACATATGGAGGGTATTTACAGGGAGCTGTTACACAGCATACTGATTTCGTTGTTCTTGGTAATAAACGTAGGGGTATAAGCGCCAAGCAGCATAAAGCTGAGCAGCTAATTCGTGAGGGACAAGACATTCAAATGTTAATAGAAGATGATTTTTTATGGCTTATTTCGATCCCAAAGAAAGATGATAAGTAAAAAGAGTATGTAAGGTTGTTCTTCCTACATACTCTTTTAATTTTTTACTTTATTGGAACAGCAATAGGCTTTAATTTATATGGCTCTTTTATCGGTTCTAATGCTCCTGTACTATCCTTAATTTTGTATACACCTACTACAGGCGTGATCATAATCGAGGTAGCTTGTTCATCAAATTTGTTTACAACAATACGAGGGAAATTTTCACGCCCTTTGAAATCTGTACTATGACCAGTTCCTCTAAAATGCATGACATTATAATCATTCCCTAAATCATCTGTCACAATATAGTCAATGAGAACTCCTCGCCAAGCTTCATTTTCTTTCTCCACCAAGACTTCTTCGGAAAGATAAAATGTTGTAGCGATAGGTGTTTTCGTTATTTTAAAAGCTTCAATTTTTATATCTTTCCCTTCTGTTTTCATACTATCTTTTTCCACCTTTATTGTTTCACTTTCAAGCTTCTCTAAAGTAAATTCAAATGACCAGTCTCCTGCTACTGAATTATTTACATTATTTAAATCAACAATTTGATCTCCTTGAAAATTAATGTGAACTTCCTCGGGCTTAGAGCCTCTAATGAGTTCAAAAATATACAATACTGCATACTCATTGCTGTTTATCTTTTGAACCAAATAATTTGTTGAGTAGCCGTCATATCGATACCTATTACCAAATTCCTCAGCAGTTAATTCACCATTGTCACCATATAAAACTGGCCTTTCTCCTAAATCCTTTTCACTTTTAATAGTGTAAGCAATAGTAATATTTTCGCCATCATATACAGCATCATTAACAGTGACTTCAACTTCATTACTTTCTTGGCTCACTCCGACACTTGTAGAAAACTGATCATAATTGTTAAATACATACCTTTCATCATCAATAAACAATTCGAATATACTTCCGATAAACGGTAAATTTGCAGCAAATGTAGGAAATGTATAACTAAGTGTCATACTGGATGCAATAAAAAAAGTAGCTGCAACAATAAAATTTTTAATGAAATGCCTTTTCTTTTTGACCATCATGACATTTCTTTTCACTCTCTCTTTTTCAAGCGTGCTCACTTCCATCGGCTCTATATTTATATCAAGATTTAAATCATTAAATTGTTTATATAGCTTTTTCATGTCATACTTCCCCCCAAACGAATTTGCTGTAATCTTTTTCTCCCACGATATAATCGATTATCAATAGCGGCTTTTGTTAAACCACAATGAATAGCAATTTCTTCGTTTTTCATATTTAAAAAGTATTTCATTGTAAAAATATCACGGTCTAACTGCTCTAATTGCGTCATCATGATGAGCACTTCCTCTGTCGTTGTCTTGATTAAGTATTCCTCTTCAGCCGATATTGCGGCTTCACCTGTTTCATTTAGCTCATAAAAATATGGCGTTTTAGACAATCTTCTTTGTTTCGAAATGGCTTTAAACTTTGCTATCGTGCAAATCCATCTTCTAAAATCCTCTTTATCGCCTCTAAATTGTTTAGCATTTTCATAAGCCCCTAAAAATGTATCACTAATACATTCCTCTATTATTTGAGGATCATTATAGGATTTTAGAGCATTATAAATAATCGCTTTGACAATCCCCATATATTCATCAATGACATATTGAAGTGCTTCTTCCCGTTTTTTCTTAAGATGCTTTATAAAATTCTCATCTGTTACCCTCATGCAAACACCCTTTCTTCCACAAACATAAAGGATCCTTTATATATAACATCGTTCAATCTTAAATTTCTTCTCATATTAATCAAAAATATTTATAATTTCAATTTTTTAACAAATATAAAAGGCCAAATCTCAATAGATTTAGCCCTTTTAATGTTTATATTAACTTTTAGATTTTAACCAATAGCATTGGGACGCAAGCTACTTGTTTACCTTTGGTGCTGGATAATCAAAGCCCTTTGTATCCACCTCTACCTTTTTCATCTGCTGATCTTCGAGTGGTTTATCTGTAGCATCTCGCTCTGCTCCAACAATGGCATCAACTGTTTCCATACCTGCAATCACCTTGCCAAAAGCAGCATATTCCCCATCAAGATGTGAGGCCTCCTTTACCATAATGAAAAATTGTGAGCCTGCTGAGTTTGGATCATTCGAACGAGCCATTGAAATAACACCACGTTCATGCTTCATATTATTTTCAAATCCACTTGAGGTAAACTCACCATCAATCGAATAATCAGGCCCTCCAGTACCATTTCCTTTCGGATCTCCACCCTGAATCATAAAATCAGGAATAACTCGATGGAAAATAAGACCATCATAGAATCCATCTTTTACTAAAGCAATAAAGTTAGCTACTGTATTTGGTGCTACAGTAGGCTCCAATTCAATAACAATTTTTTCATCATTGCTCATCGTAATCGTCACAATTGGATTTTCCTTCACTTTTGACGCGTAATCCATTGTTTCTTGTGTTTCTTTAGCTGTTTTTCCCTCAGTTTTCTCACTATCCTTAGCTGTACCACAGCCTGTCAAAACAACAATAATGGCTAGCAGAGATAGCATAAAAAACAAACCTTTATTACGTACGAACATATCCTTTTCAACTCCTCTTGTTAAGCATCAATTCATTATAAAACTATCTAAACTGTAGGACAAATCTTAATAATAACTTATAAAAAATGGGCATAGGTTCTTTAATCCTACGCTCATTTATCTCAAGTTATGAGGAAACATAAATACATTAATGGATCATACTTCCTGATTATTCGATTCAATCTCGGTTCATTGTCTCCAAAGTATTCTTTCTCCTAATTTTAAAATCACTACTAGGATATTCACACGTGGATCACTTATAAATTTCTGACACTTTAAAAATGTCCACACCCTTTTAATAATCCGTATATCCTCTTTTAATCTTCATTTTGTTTAATGAAAAAGATTTTTCTTTATTTATTTGCACAATTGTCTATAATTCATCTATACCTTTAAAATTGACAAATATATATTAGTTAAGCAAAATTAACTTAACTAAAAAAATATATGAAGGATGATAAATCTGTGCATGATTATTTAATAATAATAGACAAAATCAATCAACAATTTGAGCAGTTTAAATTGTTAGTTTTACAAGAAACAAAAGAGATCGAAGAATTACAGAATTTCCACTTAACTCCTCAACAGGAAATTATTATGAGTTATATAATTCGAAATGAACCTGTTATTGCAAAAGATATAGCAACTCATTTCGATATTTCAAAAAGTGCAGTTAGCCAAGTTATTTCAAAGCTTGAAGAAATGAAAATGATTTATCGTCAAGATAATTTAACAAACCGTAGAGAGACCTTTATTTATCTTGGAAATAGAGGAAAAGAGTTTCATCAGCTTATTAAAAAAATCGATGAAATTCTTGTGGAAAAATATTATTCCAAAGCAAGCTTAATAGAGTTAAAAAATATTCTTGATACATTAAATAAAATTGTCGGAAATAAAAATGAAATTGATTAAGGACTAATAAAATTATCTACCTATCTAAGCTCACCCATTTTCAAAACAGTGTAGCTAAGACTGCCTTTGATAGATTAAATTAACTTTAATTGTAGATTTAGAAAAAATGATTCAGAAATAAAGAAATACCTTTGAAAATTTCATCCTAATTTAAAACGTTTGAATAGTGTATAAAGAAATATATTACAGTTTTCTTACACAACTATATTATTTTAAACTATTAATCATTTTTAATATTAGCTTCGAAATAGTAAAACTGGTCTTCTATTATCTCTTTTCTAAGCAACGGATCAGGAGCTTCACCCTTCACATATTGATCAAAAAAGGCCAAAATATACTTATTCATAACTTCATGAAAATGATCTATATCAATATTCCATGACAATAAAGGAGAGAGATAAGGGAAATCAGAAAAAGTGTAATGATCTCCTGCTATAAAAGTGAGCATAAAAGTATCTCCCCTGATCCCCTCCTTATAGTGATAATCAGCAAGCTCTGTAATTTTATCATGGTACTTTTGAAATTCTTCTGTAGTGATATTCGTATATTGTATTTCTTCATCAGGTATGTAAAGATAATTTTCATCTAAAATAAACATAAAAGGCTGATCAAATCCTGAGCTGGCTACTGGCTCATGCAATGGACCATCTATATTGATTCCTGCTGAAATTCTTCTATCATCCAACAATGCTTGAGCAGCTGTTGAACCTCCATATGAATGACCAAATATACCTATTTTGTTCATATCCATCTTTCCAGTAAATAAATCTAAAGGATCCTTATCATTTATTGTAGTTAATTGATCAATCACATAGCTTATATCTGTTGATCGAGTTTTAACATCTTTCTCATCTGCAATATTAAAAGAATAAGAATATGCGTTTTTCTGATTCATTATTTCTCTTCCATCTGGAAACTTCGTATAAGCCGCATCATTTGTATGGTCAACGCTTACAACAATATATCCATGGCTCGCCATTTCCTCCATTTGAGAAAAATTTTGCATTCTTGTACTACCATATCCATGGGAAAATAAAAGTACTGGGAATTTTTCTTGTTTATTGGTTACAGCTACATCTTTTATACTATTAGTTTGTCCATACTTCAAATATTCAAATAAAATGCGCGGAGTAGAAAAAATGAATTCGATTGTTCCTGACCATTCTTCATATGGAAAGGGTTCATAATGTATTTCCTTCACATCCTCTTCCACATCTGCTGGATACCATATCTGTATCATCAATTCCCCAGCTTTTTGAGCTGAGTTCTTCCTGGATTCATCTTTCAGGTGTCTTGAATTCATACCTACTTCAAAAGGTCCTGTAGGCTTAGGAAGTTGAAAAACAGGCATGACTGTTACTAACACAAAGCTACTAATCGAGTAAATGATAATAAATAAAATATATAAATACTTTTTTACTTTTCTTTTATTTTTCATGTTCCCAACCATGGACTTTACATTTTTTCTGTTCCTTTGAATGAGTGCCTTCATTGTTAATTCAGTTAAAAGAATAAATAAAATATAACTTAATCCCATTTGCCACCGATAACCCTCAAGTTCCAAATGAATTATTAAAAGGATAAATGCACTGATGTTAGTGATTAATTTTATTTTTACATCAAACCTAAAGAGAAAAGTAAATAACCATAAAATATGAACTACAATTAACATCCCTTCAAACAGCCTCAATACTATCATCTCCTATCATCAAATCAATAAGTTTAGTTAACTTTACTTAACTCTAAATCACGATAATATAATTGTCAATTTTTTCTGAAGCATTTTATAAATATTGTTTAAACCCCATAAGTTCAGAAAATCGGAATATTTTAAATATGATATAACAAAAACATACTTACAGTACAAACAAAGATAATGACTTGTATTGTAAGTATGTTTCTAAATGAATTTTTTCTTATTTTTTACTAATTTTGGTTTAATTTTCTATCTTTAAAATGTACTGAGATAAAGGTTTTAATTACTGTACTACACATATTAAAGTTTAAAGAACATGTACCAGCCTAAATTTAAATAGTTCATGTTTTATAAATATGACGTCAATAAATTTCAATCCCTTTGTTTAATACAGATTGATTTTGTACCTGATTCCCTAAAATATATAGTTTTTTTAAGTTAGGCAAATTTACTAAAGGTTCTACATTTGAAATGGCATTATTTTCTAAATGAAGCACCTCTATTTGTTGCCAATTTCCCAAGAAATTTAACGATTGTAGTGAACTATCTTGTAAAGTGAATGAACGTAAATTTGTAAAGCCAGCAAAATAAGGCATGATCTTATCTACTTCTTGCACCCATTCCCCATTACCAATTTGAATGGAGACGTCATTTAAAATTAAATGCTCCAGCACGTTGTTTGTAAATGGCTTACTATTCACCTGAAAATTACATTCATGACAGTTTAACATTTTTACATGCTGTAAATTGAATAATTCATTGGTTTCATAAAAGAGAGTCTCATTTAAATTGATTGTTTGCAAATGAGGTAGGTCATTTAATGAACGAATACCTGTAAGAGTTCCATACTCCATGACTGTAAGCTGTTCTAGCTGTGGGTATTTCAGTAGTTCTGAACCATTCAATTGCGAATCCGATCCACTTATAGAAACCGTCAAATCTCTTAAAGCGGGTGCTTCTAGCTTTGGTAAAAATGAACTCTTCAGCTCTGCTTTTTTCAAATGGGGCGCTACAATCGATGAAATATCACCATGATAACCAGTTAAGGATAACTCCGTCAATGACGTTAGACTGTTTACCATATCCAACAATTCCACTTGACCAGGAGAAGCTAAACGTAGCTTTGTTAAAGATGACATATTTCTAAGTCTATCTAAATTGATTATATTCATGTTTTCAAGATCTAAAGATTGTAGTTTAGGCATGTTTTGTATAAAATCAAGCGTTTTTAAATTTCTTACTGACGTAAGCTTCAATTCTTGTAATTGAGTCAATGAGTAAAGTGGGCTAAAATCCGTAGCTTCACTAATGTCTATTGCTAACGATTCTAGATTAGTTAGTGTAGACAGCCACTTTAAATCATTGATCGATTTTAAGGACAGTGATTTCAGCGATAATTTGTTTAGAATCTGGAAATCTGTTACCTCTTCAGTCACATAAGATAGTTCAAGCGATTGAAGATTAGGGAACTGTAATAATAAAGCCAGTTCATCATTACTTCTTATTTGGATAGAAAGCTCTTTAACATTTGATTTTTCACTAAAATATCCCGCAATTTTACTAAATGATTCATTAAAGCTACCAGTATAACTTTTTAAGTTTTCAAGATGTTGGAAACTTACTTTCTCACTTTGTGATATTTCATAATCATTCATGAGCTTTAAAACCGTTAAGCCAGTAAGGGCCTCAAAGTCCTTTTGTTCAATTTCTTGCGTATTTAATAATTTATCCATAATGATATAAGTAGAAATTTTAGCTTCCTTATTTGTAAAAGGATCCTCTAGACTATAATCAAAATGCCATTGATCGTCAGAATAGTAGGCAGCCAAATATCGAATACTTGCAATCTCTTCTTTTGTTGGCATCGTCCCACCTTTATCAAAAATATCTTTTAAAAAGAATAGAAGAACTTCACTTTCAGGCATTGTTCGAACGGATAGTTCTTCACGGTTTCCATCCTCTGTTTGATTACTACTTAAA
Source organism: Lysinibacillus sp. G01H (assembly GCF_028872195.1). Lineage (NCBI taxonomy): Bacteria > Bacillati > Bacillota > Bacilli > Caryophanales > Bacillaceae > Lysinibacillus > Lysinibacillus sp. G01H. The sequence continues at coordinate 4,629,034 of NZ_CP118397.1, forward strand.
AGAAAATACCCAAGGAATAGACATATCATGACAATTGGTATCATAAAGAGCAGCTTTAAATTTGTTTTTGGACGGGATGTTGTATTAGGAGAAGCTGTTCCATAATAATTATTAATTGTTTGATCTACATAATAAATTTTATTCTCTTTCAACATGATCTCCGTGTCACAAAAAGGACATTTGAATGTTTGCTCTTCTTTATATTCAATTTTTCCATTACAATTTGGACAATTTAATTTAATAAATTCCACTGGCAGCCCCCCAGCACTATTTTTCCATTAAGCTTAGTTGTCTAAAAAATAAATGTCAATATTTACGAAATATAGACAAGCAATCTAAAACTAAATTTTAACTGTCTAGCCGATAAATACTTAACTAGATTTACAATAATCCTATACTTGGGTTATGAAAGTTTGCCCAGGCTATATCACTGTTAATGTACCTAACCATTCTATAGGCTACTGGCTTAAAACCGCACTTAGGCCAAAAAGTTGATGCAGCAAGATTAGTAATTCGCCAATCTGTAATGATATTCTCATAGCCCGCCTCTTTCATCCTTCTACAGCCTTCATTCATCAGCTTTTTTCCCACACCTCTTCCCATTTGAGAAGAGTAAGTACCTGCAATCGTTAACTCTATTGCATGCTCAGGTGTCATCAAATCTGAATGGATAGGATAATATTTTTGAAATCCTAATTCCTGCCCATCCACTACTGCAACGAAACATGTATCATCATTCTCCTCTACTATACTTTTATATGAGTCTTTTATGCTCATGACAACCTCAGGGAATACAGGCTCAAATGTAGGTGTGGAATTTTGATACGATTGAATGATCCTAGACATTTTCCCCAACATCTCACTATCCATTTTATTTGCAACCCTAATCTCTGCATTACATCTATTTTCAAATGGTTTATAATCCCTAATGTTCATGACCCCATGTACTTGCTGTATAGAAAAGCTTAATCGCTGGTAGGCATCATAGTAAGCCTCATTTCCAAGAGGGATTATCGTGTAATGCATAAAACAACCTTGCTCTAGCCATACCACTGAAACCTCTGCGTATAATTTTCTTATAAGCTCAGCGCATTGATCCTTTCTGATTGCCAATCCCTCATATGGTACCCATACATGTCTGCCTCTTAGAGAGTCATTCTTGATGACGCCGATTAAATATCCTACTAGATCATCTTTAATAAATGCTCCAATCCCCTTAATATTATTATGAGCAAATAAGTTTTCAAGCGTATTTGTTATATGTTCAGCATTAAGACAGCTGTTGTTTAGAAATGGATATACTTCACCTTCAAGGCTCTGTCTATTAACGAGTAATTCAGCCATTGTAGGTATATCATTCATACCAATTGTTTTATACTCATATTTTGCCATTTCAACACTCCCCCTAAATTTCTACATTATATTACATATTATATCATTATGGATAATACAGGATTTTGTTGGATATTTTTGATTACTTTCTAATCTAAAAAAACCTAAGTCTAATTACAAGGATGCATTTCTCTCCTTAAGCTAAGCCAGTTAACTATGTAGAAATAAAGTAAATATGATATCTTTTTGCAAGGTAGTATTTTGGAAAGAGAGGATTTTTAGCAATGAATCAAAAAAATTTCTGGCTAGATTTACCACGGCCATTCTTCATTTTAGCTCCAATGGAGGATGTGACAGATGTTGTATTTCGTCATGTCATTCAGGAAGCTGGGAGACCCGATGTATATTTTACAGAATTCACCAATACGACGAGCTATTGTCATCCAGATGGATTAGATAATGTACGAAACCGCTTAGCTTTCACAGAAGATGAACAGCCTATTGTTGCACATATTTGGGGGGACAACCCTGAACATTTTCGTAAAATGAGTATTGGTATGAAGGAATTAGGCTTTAAGGGAATTGATATTAATATGGGTTGCCCAGTTGATAATGTAGCAGAAAGAGGTAAAGGAGCTGGATTAATTCTTCATCCTGAACTAGCCGCAGATATTATTCAAGCAGCCAAAGCAGGAGGCTTACCCGTTAGTGTCAAAACAAGACTTGGCTTTACGGATGTAACAGAATGGCGTGAGTGGCTTACACATATTTTAAAACAGGATATCGCCAATCTTTCTATTCATCTCCGTACACGGGAAGAGATGAGCAAGGTCGCTGCACATTGGGAATTAATTGGAGATATCAAAAAACTACGTGATGAAGTTGCTCCCCACACATTACTGACGATCAACGGTGATATTCCTGATCGTTTAACAGGTCTAAAACTAGTTGAGCAATACGGTATCGATGGTGTAATGATTGGTCGCGGTGTGTTTTCAAACCCATTTGCCTTTGAAAAAGAACCTAAAGAGCATAGCGCCAAAGAATACCTTAATTTACTATACCTACACCTTAATCTTCATGACCATTATTCCAAGGAATTCGAAACACGTTCATTTAAAGCATTACAACGTTTCTTTAAAATATATATACGTGGCTTCAAAGGGGCTAGTCAATTAAGAGTTCAATTACTGAGTGCAAATTCTACGGATGAAGTCCGTGAATTACTAGCTGCGTATATTGCCCACGAACAAAAGGAGTAACCTTTATTAAGTTGTGACAAAAAAGAGGAGACTGGCTATCGCCAATCTCCGTTTTATTTGCTTTTACTTGTAATCATTTATTGGGCCTTTATCCATTAGAACTTCTACCATATTAGAAGAGCCCATCTTCAGCTTAGGTCTACGTTCTGAATTCGGTTCACTATAAAGCTCTAATGGGTTGATAATCACACCATCTGGAGTATTATGAAGTATTCCAGGCACACAGGAATAAATTCTATCATTATTATTAGCATTTTTAGCAAAAATAGTAACGGAGGTTCCATTATGATTATCTATACTCATGGACACCTTATATCTGTAGAATGAACCTGTGCCATTTGATTGGGCGGAATAAACCACAGGAACAACAGCTAAAACATTATTATTTAATCTCAATTTGATTACTTCAGTTTTTGTTGAACCAGCATCTCTCCCAACATCCCCCATGTGTTCGACTACCCCATGGTGAAAACTCCTAAGTGGGGGTGTATTTTTCGCCCCAAACATAGCTACATCGATCTGCTGACCATCCTTTGTATAGACTAAAGCATATATATCGTAGTCAGTACCAGTTTTCCATGATACCGTAGCAGTAATTTCAGGCGTTTTATCAATGATAACTGGCTTTTGACCTTTGGTGAGACTGACATTCCCCTTTACCTTTTCAAGATTTATCGATGACAACATGCTTTGTCTATTTGTATTTTTTGGAACATTTCGTGATTGATCAGGTTCTATCAGCATTTGTTTTTTTATAGTTGTTGATTCAGAAAGATTGTTTTGCTCTTCAGGTTCAACCTCAACACCATAATTTTTACATAACCCCTCTAACCCAGAATCAAATCCGCGCCATATAGATCTCACCTTTGTCTGACTATTTCTTAGATATAATTCTAATACTACGATTCCATTTTCATTTGCAAAATTAGCTGGTGCTAAATTGATAACATTATTATCAGTACGGATTTCTGCCTTTAAATTTTTCACATTTGAAAAACCTCGGCTATTATCTTCTGTAACTGTTATTGCTATTTTAGTAATACCTTCAGGGATTTTACTCATGTCAAAATTCATTTTATGTATTTTTATATTCCCTACATTCTCAGATGGTATCAGGGTAGCTGCACCAGATAAGCTAGTTGGTTGATTATAAAATATAATGCCGCTATCTCCTTGTACCTTATTTGCATCCGTTAAAAGGAATGCAGTTAACGAAATATCAATCGAATTAGACATTTCGTAGCTAATAGTAACACTACCTTTTTTGGAACTTATAACTGTATTTGCTCCCATCTGAAGGAATTGAATCATGTGAATCCCCCTTTTCCCCTTATTGTTTATACATACAAAATAGATAAAAAAGTTACTCTTCCAATAAAAAATTCGAGTAATATTTACAAAATCCTTCTTTATAGGAAAATAGTCGGAAACAAACACCGGCATATAGTAAAACTAATCTAATTTCTCATAAAAACATTTTATGATATGATGTTTAAATTGTGTGTCTACTAATTAACACAGTTACATTCATCAAAGAAAGAGGTATTTATGGATCATACACAGTTATCCAAGCGACATTGGTTACTTATCTTAACACTTGCATTATTAACATTTGTTCTGGGGACAAGCGAATTTGTTATTGTCGGGATTTTAACTGATATTTCTTCAAGCCTTCATATGACAAATGCAAAAGCAGGCACACTCGTTTCTGCGTTCGCCATCACATTTGCCATCGCTACACCACTCGTCATGTCAGCAACAAGCCATTTTCCAAAGCGTAAATGGATGTTGTTTTTGATAGGTTCCTTCATTGCCTTAAATGCTCTGTGTGTAATTTCAACGAGCTATATTATGCTCCTTATACTTCGGGTTATGACCGCGATTGTAACAGGTGTATTGATCTCTCTAGCCATGATTGTTGCAAGCGAAACCATGCCGATTAATAAACGCAGCCTTGCTATATCATTTGTTTTCGGTGGATTTACACTGGCAAACGTAGTGGGAGTACCCATTGGAATTGTAATCGCTGAATGGTTCGGCTGGAATGCCACTTTTATGTTAACCACTCTTCTCGGAGGATTGGCGTTTGCGGCATCTTTTTTTGTCTTACCTACTCGACTCAGCCAAGTACGAAGCTCAATACGGGATCAATTTTCTTTAATGATTCAGCCTCGAATTTTAATTGCCTTTTTCATTCCTGCTCTCGGGTTTGGTGCAACCTATGCAGTCTTTACGTACCTTGTTCCTATTTTAAAGGGAATGGGTGCACCAAATAATTCTATAAGTTTAATCTTATTCGGCTACGGCTTCCTTTCGATTTTCAGCAACATTCTTGCCGGTAAAATTGCCACTCACAATGCCATCGGCCGACTTCGGTTTGTTTTTCTCGCCCAAGCTATTGTATTGACAAGCTTATTTTGGACGACAAATCATTTTATTTTAGGATTAGCGAACATCGGACTAATGTCACTCATGGCCATCCTCTTGACAACATCTACTCAGCTTTACTTAATAGATTTGGCCGAAATTTACAAACCAGATGCTAAAGGACTTGCAGCTTCTCTTATGCCAGTGGCAAGTAACGTAGGCATCGCTTTTGGGTCTGCATTAGGCGGCATTGTATATCATCAAGGAAATTTGATGAATGTCACATGGGTTGGTGGTATAGTTGCCGTCGGTGCAAGTCTACTAACTTTCTTTAGTTATCATTTAGACCTTAAACAAAAGAAAACGGCTTAAAAATTGCAATAGGTATCTTAAAAGGAATATAAATCAAACAGACCCATTCGAATAAAACGAATGGGCCTATTTTTAAAAAGCTTACATGTGATCCGTATCTTCATAATAAGGAATAATTATTCTGGAATAATATATTTATCTTTCATTGGTCCAACTTTATTTAAAATAATTGCACCAACCATTTGTATAATTGTCTTCACAATAATTTGCCCCAAAATGGCGGCAGGTACCGCTTCCCATGGCAATATATTGGCACCAAGTGGACTTAAGCCGATTACTACGAAAATTGCAGAATCTAAAAATCCTCCGACAATACCACTGTAGAACACACGCCAAGCCATTGGTAATTTTAATCGAGTATAAATTTCAGTATCGGCCGTTTCAGCGACAACAAATGATAGTGCTGAGGCTACCACAATCAAAAGTGTATCACCTAGTAGGAATGACACCACAGCTGATAAAATTAACGCTGTAATAATAAATAAATACGTCTTTTTTCTACCATATTTATTTTGTACTAGATCCCGAAAAATAAAGGTTGCCCCAATTAAAAGCGTTCCCATTGGGACAATAAACATACCAAAATGTAATGGTGCAAATGCTGCCGTTACCACATTAGCAATAACAATAGATAATAAATAAAATAATATTCTCAAACTATTACTCCTCAAGTAAATTTAATTTTTGTAATGGCACACTATACACCTCTTTTATTTCCCCACACAAGGGCATGTAACTGTGGCAGTACTTTAACATCTCTTAAATCCTCATCCTTCATTACTCTATCAATCAGCGCACGATATTTATCCAATAAATGCATCATTAATTGTGAATTATCAATTGTCGTGAGATTATCATTACCGACTTGAAGATAAAAAGGAATCATTGGATATAGATGGTGAATTTGTTTAGCATAATCGTAATCCTCTTGATTAAAAACGACTATTTTGAGAGATACATGGTGATTGCTGTTTCGATCTTCAAGTTTTTCGAAGATATAAGAGAGCACCGAGTAGTCTGTGGTCATTCCAGAACTAGGTGGCTTTGGTGAAATTGTCAGTTCATCAATCTCATACATCCACTTTTGCCACCTACTCCCCTGTGTTTCTACCCCGATTTTTATGTCATTTTCTTTTAAAATGGCAATAAGCTCTGCTAAATTCGGATTGAGTGCAGGATTGCCGCCTGAAATTGTGACAAATGAAAAACCATTACCTCCAAGCCGCTTCAGCTCAGCCCAAATCTCTTCCGCCGTCATTTGGACAATAAAATGCTTTCCACTGCCATCCCACGTAAACGATGAATCACACCAAGAACAGGAATAATCGCAGCCCGCAGTTCTTACAAACATTGTCTTCTGTCCAACGACCATACCCTCTCCTTGAATCGTTGGCCCAAAAATTTCGATAACAGGTACTTTACTCAACTTCCAGCCACTCCCGTCTAGCTTCTGCATAGCTTGTTGGAGTTTCGTAAAGCCTGATAAACTCTACACGCACACCGTTATATCCTTCATCAAGCAAGGCCTCAGTCAACTTTTCGTATATCCAAACAACAATGTTCTCTGCCGTCGTATTCATGGGTGGAAGCGTTTCATTTAAATAGCGGTGATCCAAATGAATCTCTATTTTTTGTTTCCATATTTCTTTTATATCGCCAAAATCAATTATCAAACCACGTTCATCTGTGTAGCCACTCAGCCCTAATACTACCCGATAGGTATGACCGTGCAGATTTTTACATTTCCCTTCATAATGATGTAGATGATGAGCAGCATCGAAGGTAAATTCTTTGCTTATGAGAACACGCTTTGCATGGTAGTTCAATTGATTTCTTTGAATATCCACATCAATTTTCTGGAGTCTCTCAACGATTTTAAAATCTGACATGCCTTAAGACTCCTTCCTATAACTTAAATACTCATCAAGCCCTTTATTTCGCAATTTACATGCTGGGCATTCACCACAGCCATCTGCTATGACACCGTTATAGCAAGTCAACGTTCTTTGTCGTACAAACTCAAGTGCCCCAAGCTGATCAGCTAATTCCCATGTTTGTGCCTTATTCAGCCACATCAAGGGTGTATCAATCACAAAGGAATCATCCATCGATAAATTTAACGTTACATTTAAGGATTTAATAAAGACATCTCGGCAATCCGGATATCCACTAAAATCAGTTTCACAAACACCTGTTACAATATGCTTTGCCCCTACTTGGCTCGCTAAAACGCCCGCAAATGAAAGAAAAAGGAGATTGCGGCCAGGCACAAAAGTCGATGGGAGCTCACCATTTTCTCCGTCCTTCACCTTTATGTCTTGTCGTGTCAATGCATTCGGAGCAAGTTGATTCAGGAGAGACATATCAAGTATGTGATGCTTGATACCAAGCTTCTCTGTTATCACCTTCGCACAGTCAATTTCAAGACGATGCCTTTGACCATAATCGAAAGTTACTGCCTCAATCTCTTCAAAGCGTTCTTTTGCCCAGAACAAACAAGTTGTGCTGTCCTGACCTCCACTAAATACTACAATTGCTTTTTTCTTTTTCATCTATAAAGACTCCCTTATATCGAAAAAACAGCACTCTAAGAAAAAGTGCTGCTTTCTTCTTAGTTTTTTTAAGAGGGTAGCTAAAAACCTCTTTCTTGCTTCATTTATCGATTATCAATTTTTTCTGGGTTAAGATCGTGGTTCATTAAACGATAATTGGCGATTTCTTCGTATTTCGTTCCTGGCTTCCCATAGTTACACCATGGATCAATCGAGATACCCCCACGTGGAGTAAATTTCCCCCAAACCTCTATATATCTTGGATCAAGTAGTGCAATTAAATCGTTCATAATGATATTCACGCAATCTTCATGAAAATCGCCGTGATTTCTAAAACTGAATAAATACAACTTTAGAGATTTACTTTCAACAATTTTTTTATCTGGGATATATGAAATGTACATCGTTGCAAAATCCGGCTGATTTGTAAGCGGACATAAACTAGTAAACTCTGGGCAATTAAACTTAACAAAATAATCTCGATTAGCATGAAGATTATCCACTGCCTCTAATACCTCAGGTGCATAATCATAGGAATACTTTGTACCTTGATTACCTAATAGGGTTAAATCCTTTAATCCTTCTTCATGACTTCTGCCAGACATAAAAAAACCTCCTTGTAAAATGTTTCCCAACACTTTTCAAGAGAGGCATCACCAATCATTCTATTTAAAACATAAGTAAACAGATAAAAAAAAGCCACGTCCGATATGGACATGGCATATTGTCATGTTTCCATAGTTTTTTATAGAGGGTATCAGCTATGAACCTCTCCCGTTCTAGTCCGGGCATTCTTTTCTTCCATATCGTACAAAAAATAATACAGAACGTCAAATGGATTTTTTATAAAACTCTTAAATGATAAAAAGTATGAATTACTGTAAGTCAATACTCATTTGAAAGTTCTACTTTTTTATTAAATTACTAGGAAAATAGAATTAATTCATTTTTGACAAAGTAATACTAATTATCAATATTTTGAGATTTTTTAATATTCCGATATTCGAATTATCTCACCTGTGATAAATTGGAAATATCACACTAAACTGAAAAGTGCGATAATTATGAGTGGAGGGAGAAATGAGATTTGAAAAAGTTTAAGTTTACGAAGTTTTTAAGTAGTATGATAGCTTTCGTTATGGTGCTTTTTCTATTGGTTCCATTATCGAGTGCTAATGCTGAAGATTCGAAACCATTCAAGCAGGATAGCCAAAGTGAAAGTATACTTCAATTAAAGGCGGCTATCGCTGAACAGCTAAGCTTGTCTAAAGATGGTCCAACTCTTCACGAAAGCTTACAAAATGTATCAGGCAATCAAGAAGTTGCAGTCATCGTACATTTATCTGAAAAGCCTGTGGCACTAGAGCAAGGAATGAGCCAAGTGAAAGGCCAAAAGTTCTCTAATGCGCGAGCAAATGAAGTTCGGTCAAATGTAAAATCTCAACAAGCACAGGTTAAAAAAGAATTAGCTACTAAAAATGTTCAAATGACTCAAGGCTACACATTTGATACTGTTTTAAACGGTTTTGCAGCAACTGTGAAAGCAAATGATCTCCCAAAGCTGCTTTCAATAGAAGGAATAACATTAATTGAACCTGATGCAATTGTTTACGCATCAGAAGATAAGACAATGAAATCATCAGAACTGATTAAGGAAGATCAATTAGAGGCTCAAATGAATACAAGTATTTCTTTCCTCGGCATCGAACAGCTTTGGAATGAAGGAATTGAAGGACAAGGTATAAAGGTAGCAGTATTAGATACTGGTATTGATGCAGATCACCCCGAGTTCGCTGGAATTTATAAAGGTGGGAAAAACTTTATTCCAAATTCATCAACTTACACAAAGCCTCGGGCAGATGACGATGCATCGGAAACATTGCCTTCTGAGCGTCCTGCTGGAACACCTGAATTTAATGAAAAGGGAAGCTCGTTCTATACTTCTCACGGTACCCATGTTGCTGGAACCATTGCAGCAATTGGAGCTAACAATTTCGGCATTAAAGGAATTGCTCCAAAAGTAGACCTTTATGCTTACCGTGTTCTTGGTGCATATGGAAGTGGGGCTACATCTGGTATTGTTAAAGCAATTGAAACGGCTGTAACAGAAAAAATGGACATAATCAACCTTTCTCTTGGTGGGGGGGCTAACTCTGAAACGGACGCAGGTTCATTTGCTATTAATAATGCAATGATGGCTGGAACAATCGGAGTAATTGCAACAGGGAACTCCGGCCCAAATCGAGGAACAATGGGCACGCCTGCAACCGCTCGTTTAGGAATTGCTGTTGGTAACACAACAAATCCTGAAACAATGTATAACGGTGAAGTGAATGTTACAGTTGGTGACTACAACTTAACAAAACAGCTCCCATTAATGGGCACAACTTTTGGAAGGGATTTAGCAACACAGCTTCAAGGAGAATTTGACCTAGTTGCTATTCCTGGAAACGGAGAAGTAAAAGACTATGAGGGAATCGATGTAAAAGGTAAAGTGGCATTGATCTCTCGTGGCAGCATCGCATTTGTTGATAAAATTGCGAACGCAAAGGCAAATGGAGCAGTCGCCACAATTATTCATAACTTTGCTGGTGGAACAAATGCACCTAATATTTCAGGTACATTCCTGGGTGATTCCTTTGCTTTTCTACCAACATTTGATATGTCCCAAACGGATGGTAATGCAATTCGTGCTGCATTAGTCGGTGGTGCTGGAAGAGTCAGCTTTAGTCAATTTACTTCCACAAAAACACTGGGGGATGAAGTAAACGATTCAAGTTCCCGTGGACCATCTACGCCAAACTTTGATATTAAACCAGATGTAAGTGCACCTGGAACAAATATTATGTCAACGATTCCAATGTATAAAAAGGATTTCCCTGATGCAGATTATGCAGAGGCATATGATCGTAAAACAGGAACTTCTATGGCAACACCGCATATTACAGGTATTGTTGCATTACTTAAACAAGCAAATCCTGATTGGAATGCGTTCGACATAAAAGTGGCGCTTTCTAATACAGCAAAGGTTTTAGATAAAACAAAATATGATGTGTTCTCTCAAGGTGCAGGTCGTGTAAATGCTTATGCTGCAGCACATCCAGAAATTCTTGCCTATGCATTGGATAGTGCAATTTTAGACGGAACTGGAGCTGTTTCAGAAAACTTAAAAGGGACAGTTACTTTTGGTCCACAATCACTTAAAGACCAGGATATTTCCGTAACGAAACAAGTTTTAGTAAAAGATATAAAGGGGAACGGCGGTAATTATAACGTATCAATTGATGTGACAAAAACATTTGGTGATGCAACTGTTACAGTCGACCAGCCAACATTTAATCTAGTTGGTGAGCAAGTGTTAAATCTTACATTAACGGCTTCACAAGCTACAGCTCCAAACGGCTCGGAAATACTGGGGTATATTCACATCAGCGGTGGTGCTACAGAAATTTCATTGCCATTCGCAGCTGACTTTGGAAGCGAGGCAGTAACTGAAATTAAAGATTTAAAGATTACAGAAACAGACCTCTCCTTTAATGGAGATGGCGTGAAAGATTCAGCTGTACTTTCATTTACATTAACTGGCGATGTAACAACTAACTATATCGAGCTATGGGATATTATGAATCCTCAAGGCGGAGAATATGGAGACGGCTACATCGGTTATCTACATGCAGGTACTGCACTAGGAAAAGGCTCTTATACGCTGAATGTTGCTGGGCAATACAAACCATGGGGAACAGAACCTGCCACAACAATTCCAGATGGTCTCTATACAATTGACTTTACTGGTCTTGCGGCATCAGGGGTAGTTTCCGATTATGTTGGACCAATTATCGTGAAAACGACTAAACCAGAAATTACTGGTTCAGTAGCTGAAGGTGTCGCTACAGGAAAGGTAACAGATAAGTATATCGACTACAATGAAGAGTTATATTTATATGGTTTAAACTACAATTTAAATGATAAATTAAAAGCTTCTTATATTGCGACAGTGAATGGCGAAATACAAGCGCCAGTTCATTTTGAATTAAATCAAGACGGTAGCTTCACATTCCCAGTAACAACCGAAACAAATGCTGTATCAGTAAAAATTGAAGACGCTGCAGGGAATGTTGGTGAAGCATTAATATTTGAAAAAGATGTAGTTGAACCAAAAGTAACACTTTCTGTCAATCCAACTGAGCTAGACCTAACAGTTGGAGAATCTGCACAACTTACGGTAACAGAGACGTCTACTCCTCCAGAAGGTGAAGCAACAGAGGAAGATGTAACTTCAAAAGCTACTTATGTTGTGGGAGATGAAAATGTTGCAACAATAGCAAATGGATTAGTAACTGCTATAGGTGAGGGCACGACTACGATTACTATTTCATATGGTGATCATGAGGTTACGGTAAGTGTTACAGTTAAAGCACCTGTTGTAGAAACACCAATCGTAACACTAGAAATTGACCAAGCTCAGGTTGAAACTAGAATAGGTAAAGAGGTTATGGTTAAGATTACTGAGGTAACTACTTTTGAGGGTAGAACAACAGAAAAAGATGTTACTACGCTTGCAACCTACGAAGTAGCAAATGATAAAATAGCTACTGTAAAAGCAGGGGCTGTAAAAGGTAAAGGTCAAGGTACTACCACAATTACAGCAACGTATGGTGACCACACATTAACATTTGACGTGTCGGTTGAAAAGCCGGGCAATGGCAACGGCAACGGTAATGGTAATGGTAATAATGAAGTTACCGAGGTTGAGTTATAATTAAAATAAGTACGGTTCCAGTAAAAAGAGAAATTGCGCTTTGCAATTTCTCTTTTTGCTATTTTCACTTACTTATAATAAGGTTGGCTGTACAAGCTTTATCTAGGCATCCAATATTTAATGCAAAACCATAAGAGATTCTAACCCTACCGTTCAGAACCTTTTAGTTTTATTTAAGCATTGTCGCAGTTAAAAATTCCCGTGTTCTCTCCTCTTGCGGATGGTTGAAAAATTGTTCAGGTGTGCCGCGTTCAATAATTTTCCCATCATGCATATAGACAATCCAATCAGCTACTTCTCTTGCGAATCCCATTTCATGGGTAACAACAACCATTGTCATTCCTTCTTCAGCCAAATCTTTCATGGTTGTTAAAACCTCTCCCACGAGCTCAGGATCGAGTGCCGATGTTGGCTCATCAAAAAGCATAATGTCTGGTTCCATCGCAAGTGCTCTAGCAATCGCCACCCGTTGCTTTTGCCCCCCTGATAGTTTACTAGGATAGACATCCGACTTATCCTCCAAACCTACTTTTTTCAGTAATTGCTTTGCTTTGATGATAGCTTTTTCTTTGTCTACACCCTTTACCATAACAGGTGCTTCAATAATATTTTCTAAAACCGTTTTATGTGGGAATAAGTTGAAATTTTGAAACACCATCCCAACCTTTTCTCTAATCTTGTTAAGGTCATCTGTCCTTGGATTGACTTCATTTCCCTCAATTATAATATTGCCGTTATCTTTTCTTTCTAAAAAGTTCAAGCAGCGAAGAAGGGTGCTTTTCCCTGACCCGCTCGATCCTATTAGACAAACAACATCGCTCTCGTAGACTGTCATGTCGATATTTTTCAATACATGTAAGTCTCCAAACGATTTATTCAATTGACTTATTTTAATCATTTCCTTGGTATCCAATCTTTTCAGCTCCTATCTGTCGCTTACTGCTAATTTTAGTTCAGTGCGGTTCACTACAAATGTCATCAATGCTACCAGCAATAAATAGTAGACTGCTACAATGAGTAAGTAGGTCATTTCATCGAAATTATTCGACCCAAGTGTTGTCGCTACATTAAACAGCTCATTCATGGAGATAAATGCGGCTAACGAAGAATCTTTTAAACTGATGATAAATTGATTGCCTAAAGGCGGCAACGCTCTACGGAATGCCTGTGGGAGAATAATCCTTCTTAATGTCATTGTCTTTGTCATTCCCAACGAGCGTCCTGCTTCAAATTGGCCATTATCGACTGACTGAATTGCTCCTCGCAGGATTTCAGAAATATAAGCTCCATTATGTAGCGCTAGAGCAAGTGAAGCAGCCCAAAAATCAGGAAGAAGGAAAATCCCGCTAATTCCGAAGTAGAGGATAAATATTTGAACAATCAGTGGTGTTCCTCGAACCAAATAGACATATATATCTGAAATAAGTTCTAAAATTTTTATATTAGAAATTTTTAATAAGGCAAAGACTAGTCCGATGATGATTCCCAGTAAGATAGAAACCACCGTCAGCTCTAATGTTAAAAGCATAGCTTTAAAGAATACACCTTTTGTTTCGATTAGTATTTGAAAAAAATGCGAAAAACTTGGCAAAGTACTACTTCCTTTCTTTTATAGCATTGGTTTATTCGGATTTTTTGGTAATGTCCTCACCAAAATATTTGATACTGATTTGAGTCAATGTTCCATTTTCCCGAAGTTGTTCCAAAGATTCATTTACTCGCTTCAATAGTTTTGGATTATCCTGAGGCAACACAATCGCTTGTTCACTGCGATTAATTAATTGTTGTCCTTTAATCTTAAAACCTTCCTTTTCAGCAGTTTTTCCTGTAACAAAATCTGTGATTACTGCATCATGACGTCCACTGCTTAAAGCCTTTAATGCTGTAATATCACTGTCATATGTTTTGATGTTATCTGTATACTTGGAAGCTGTATCTGCATAAGTTGATCCTTTTGCAACAGCTACTTCCTTTCCCTTTAAATCTTCAACAGTCCTAATTTTACTATCCGGTCTGGTGAAAATTTTCGGTCCTGAATAATAATAAGGGGTAGAGAAAGAAACATGTTTACTCCGCTGCGGGTTAATCGTGTGACTTGCAACTGCTGCATCCGCTCTTCCCGTTTTCACCCCTTCCACAATCCCTTTGAACTTGATTCGTTTCTGAACCGGCTCAAGGCCCATTTCCTTTGCAATCGCTTCACCAACCTCAATATCAAAACCTGACATTGTAAGATCGTCATTTATATAACTAAATGGCTTAAATTCACCAGAAGTAGCAAAAACAAATTGATTTTTATTGATCAGTTCAGATCCGTCTTCAAGCTTCTGCTTCTCTACACAACCAGATATAAGGCAGACTACGATTGTGCTAAAGATCAATAGTAACTTTTTACTCAACAACATATTGGCTATAACTCCTTTCCCTTTCGTAAATTCCTACAACACCTCTTGCTATATAACTTGCTTATGATAGTTAATACCCAATCTACTCCCAATAAAACAAAAAAGTATCAGGCACTATTAAAAGTGCCTGATACTTTTTCTACAAACTTTGCATTATATAATTATCTTTCAAGTCTTCTCTTTCCTCTAAAAATGCAGCATTTTAGATGTATAGAACTAATAAAACCGCACTTACTTATGATACGGTTCACCGTAACTGATGTAAGTGCGATTTTATACAAGTTTGATAGTTAATTCTATTAAATTTTCTTCATTACCATTCTTGTCCCTCTACAAATTATTGCAACAGTAATTTGTCATCATTGATATCCAAGTGTTAAAAAAGTATTACTATTGAATTAACTCTATTTTAGAATAGATTTCTATTACTCGAAAAATCAATTAAGTAATCTTTGTTGATACCCTATTTAATCAGCTTCAACGAGAAAACATTCTGCAAATTCTATATGATTTAAATTTTATTTCGCTAATAGTGAATATATATTGAAAACTAGGCTAATTACCTTAAAATTTTTAGGCAACGTACATACAATAATTTGATTAGTTTAAAAAGGAGCGAATAAATGTCTATGAACAAACTTAAGTCGAGTAAGGGGCAGTTATGGTAAGCGTCGTTTCCTGTTTTCTATCCGATAATCAGGGGCTGCCACTTGAACCAAATTTACCTGGAAGCATCATTTATAAAGAATTAACTTCAGAAAATTCACGTTCTGAAAAATGTGTAGTTCTCCCAGATGGATCCCATGTCAAACTTCAACAAGTAAAGATTCTAATCAGTGGCTTTGTGACTATTGTATTGGATAACGGAACACAACATACAGAACCTTTTTCTGAAACAAAACTAATCGTGCTATGTGCACCTAATGGCACACAAATTACCTGTTCATATACTGATTTTCATTGTTTCTCTCAAACCGTTTATTCTGATGACATCTTCCAAGGACTATTACTTTTTGTGGATTTTTGTTTATCGGTACAATCTTCATTTAACACTGTTATAAATATTACAACTCAATTTTGTAATCCAAGGGAAAATATATCAATTATCAAGACTATTCTTCCAGACCAATACCCTTTAATTTCACTTGATAAAGATCCAAAAACATCTACACCTCAACAAGATGAAAATCTATGTATAAAAGTCCCTAAAGTATATGATTGGGTTACCACACCAATTAAAATTCCACAGATTAATATCCCCTTTTCTTGTGTATACGAAGTAGCGCTCACTACTGGTCCTTGTAATGGGATTGCCGTAGGAGATTTTATTTGTAAACCTTGTACAGGTATGTGTGAAGAGACTTTAATTTGTAGTAATCAAAGTTGTACATTATTTTTAACTAGTATTTCTACCGACTGTATGTTTTGCCCTATAGGTGGAATTATTCTCTCATCAGACTTTGTTTGTACTACACCAAGTGGACGTGTACTTAATGTTAATTCAGGTAAGTACTATAACGACATTCAACCAGCGATTAATGACGCTGCACCTGATAATACTCTTATTGTTTTTCCAGGGACCTTTGTTGAAGCTACTCCTATTACTGTAAGTAAGCCGCTAACAATTACAGGTCTTTCCTTACTAAATACAGTTGTTGAGTTTCCAAATCCACCAGTAGAATCGAATCTGTATATAACTGCAGATAATGTAACTATTAAAAATCTTCATTTTATTAGCCCGACCATTACAGCTGCTGATGATGTATCGTTATTGAGAATAGAACATGCTCCTGGAAATGGTCTATATGATAATATTACGTTTGATAACGTAATTATTGAAGGAGGACCAAAGCGTCTCGCCATTATCAATGCTTCAAATCTTTCCATTATTAATTCAACGTTTATTCATACAGGTACTCGTCACGCAATAGAATTAAGAAGCGGAACAGGCACAATGAATATCTCTGGCAACACTTTTTCAGGTGGGCCCAATAGCCAAGACGCTATTATATTTCAGGTTGACACACCTACAGACACTTTTAGCGATGCCACTTATATTATCCAAAATAACAACATGACACGATTTTCTCATTTCGTATTATTTAACCTGGCAGCTAGCCAGAATATCTCTATAAATGTATCCCATAATACTGTTAACCAACTAGATCGACCTGGACCGACCATTACATTTATTCCTCCTACAGATCCCTATACTTTTTCAACAATTACACCTATTCTCATTGAAAATAATCAAATTACAAACCCAAATGCACCTATCGATAATATAGACCCGTTTTCAGTATCAAGTAACCTATCCGTTTATGTAGACTACACCTACACACTTGGGTTGCCGACATCCATCCCAGCAAATGGCCAGATACAAGTCTATAACAACAGTTTTAATGTCGCCTTACCATGGGGATTGGTAGCACCTCTCCCATTTGTTTATGATGTCGTTTTTCCAAGTGATCCAGTTGGTTATAATACAACTTTTGCACCCGGAACCATGTCATTAAGTGCTTTTGATCTTATGGGTAATGTCTCAACAGCTATTGTATGATAGATTCATTAATATAGGCCTTTCAATGAAGGAAAGATTGGTCCTCTTGTTGATATACACTTTCTTTTAAATAGTTTTCTCCGTTGAAAAACCTCACTTACTTATGATAAGGTTCACCCTTCATAATCCTAAAACTACGGTAAATCTGCTCGACTAGCACAAGCTTCATGAGCTGGTGAGGAAGTGTCATCTTACCAAAAGATTGCTGCTCATCTGCACGCTTTAACACATCTTCATGTAGACCGAGCGAACCGCCGATGACGAAGGCGATTTTGCTTTTGCCGTAGGTCATGAGGGATTCAATATCGGCAGCCATTTGTTCGGAGGTTTTCATTTTGCCGTTGATGGCTAATGCAATGACGTAAGCATCTGGGCTAATTTTCGCCAGGATGCGTTCGCCCTCTTTTTTCTTGACGATATCCATTTCAGCTTCACTTAGTTGTTCAGGTGCCTTTTCGTCTGGCACTTCAACCAAATCGATTTTTGCATAGCCGCCAAGACGTTTTACGTACTCATCGATCCCCATTTTCAAGTACTTTTCTTTTAGTTTGCCGACTGATACAATCGTTATATTCACACGTTATCCACCTTTACAATTCATTTACAAACAAATTATCCACAAAAGTTATCAACATATCCACAAGCACTCTCTATATATTGTGTAAAGTTATTTACTTGATACAATATATTCTGCTGCCTGTTCACAGTAGCTACACTTTGTGGATAACTTTTTATCCTCTTCGATTTTATCCATAATTGGGAACACTTTTTGCTCTGCTACAAACATGTCTAAAGCGTGATCTATATGGCTTTCACAGCTGTACTTTTCCATTTTTTGATGTCTCCTTATTTTCCGAAATTTCCACAAACTTATTCACAAATCAGTCTATGTTATCCACAATCTATTGTAACAAAGTAATAGCATGTATGGAAGAAGTGCCTTTTACTCCCGATTTACTGTGTGGAATTAGTATTCACAATTTTCTAGTTATCCACAATATTTCATAAAAGTATTTTCTCCATCCTCATAAAAAAAGCGATGGAGATTGATTAGATCTCATCGCTTTTCATCTTCTTTACAATGTATTACCGTTTGTTAATGTTAGTGATAGCTCGACTAATTTACCTTGACGGTACACTTTTAATGTTAGCTTATCACCAATTTTTTTGTCATTATATAAATGCTTGCGTAAATCTATAGTTGTTTCGATTTTTTGACCATCCATCTCTACAATAACATCGTATTGTTGAACCCCTGCTTTTGAGGCTGGTGAGTTATTCATGACATCTGTTACAACAACGCCTGTTGTCACCTCTGCAGGTAATTTTAATGTTTGTTGTTGATAGAATGATGGCACATCTGTTAAATCTGCAAGTGAAACTCCCATTGTTGGACGTTTCATTTCTCCATTTTTCTCTAATTCCTCGATAATTGGAATAGCTGAATTAATTGGAATAGAGAACCCTAAACCTTCAACTGAGGATTCAGCAATTTTCATGGAGTTAATTCCTACTAATTCTCCAGCTAAGTTCACAAGTGCTCCACCACTATTTCCTGGGTTAATCGCAGCATCTGTTTGCAATACTTCTTGTTGCCAATCTTCTGTGCCATCACCATTTAAGTCTACTGGTACAGAACGGTCTTTACCAGAAACAACACCAGTTGTCACAGAACCATAGAAGTCTAAACCAAGTGGGTTACCAATGGCAATCACTGTTTCACCTTGTTTTAATACATCTGAATTCCCGAATGTCGCAACGGTTTTAACATTTTTAGAGTTAATAGAAATAACTGCAAGGTCCGTCCAAACATCGTGACCCACTAATTGAGCCGGTTCTTTTGTTCCGTCTGGCATTGTGACCTCTAACTGCTTTGCCCCTTCAATAACGTGGTTATTTGTGATGATAAAGGCTTTATCACCTTCAATTTTATAAACAACACCTGAACCGCTTCCTGCTTCTTTTGTTGTCGTTGATGGTGGGCTCCAAAAACCTCCGCTTGTTACTTCTTGAATATTTGTGATACCAACAACTGCTTGTGAGGCTTTATCAACTGCAGTTGTCACATCTGTCGTTACTTCTGTAGCTACCTGATTAATTGTTGTGCTATTTTTTCCTGTATTACTTGTTGTTGTTCCAGGCATTTGGCTTACAAGTCCTGGTAGCATAAGCCACACAAGTAAAGCACCTATAATGACACCGACCAAACCACTAAAGAAATAGCCGCCTTTACCTCCGCCACCTTTCTTTTTCATGCGCTTAGTCTGCATTTCTTGCTCCTCACGCTCTAGTCTTTCTTGAAGAGGTGATTTCGGTACCTCATCATTTTTTAGGAAATCACTGTTTTTATCATCATCTTGGAAATAGCTCATGATCCTCATCCTTTCCTTTGAGTGCTATCTAATTAGTTGTTACCCTAATCTTACGATTCAAACATTAAAATCAGATGAAAAACAAATAAAATAGGCATAAAAAATAGCCGTTCAATGCATTTTTTATGCGTTGAACAGCTTCAAATTTTGTCTAAATAGCCTCTGATTAAACCGTAACCAATTTCGTCGGTTCTTCTGCATCCGTATCAAATAGATGAACATGCTCACCAACAAGGATGCCACAAGATTGTAAGGTTTGTGCGACACTCATACGTGCTAGCTCTTTCATATTATTATCCTTACTCAAATGTGAAAGATAAATATTCGTCGTCTTATCAAATACAACCTCACTCATTGCAATTGCTGCATCCTCATTAGATACATGTCCTACATCACTTAAAATGCGACGTTTAATAGACCAAGGATAACGTCCCATTTGAAGCATATTGACATCATGATTACTTTCAAAGACAAATGAATCAGCGCCTCGAATAATTCCTTTCATACGATCACTGACATAGCCTGTATCAGTAATAATGACAAGCTTGCGATCATTTTCATGAAAAGTATAGAACATCGGATCTGCTGCATCGTGTGAAACAGCAAAGGATTCAACAGCTAAAGAACCAAAATGCTTCACTGTATCCATTTCAAATTCAAAACGTTGCTCTACAGGAATGTCCCCAATAAGCCCATCCATTGCCTGCCACGTTTTGGCGTTTGCGTAAATTGGTACATTATATTTCCGTGCCAGTACACCAATTCCTTTAATATGATCACTATGCTCATGTGTAACAAAGATACCACTGAGTTGCTTCATATTACGGTCGATTTTTGTAAATAACTGCTCCATCTTTTTCCCACTAAGACCCGCATCAACGATAAAAGCATGATCGTCATTCTCTACATAAATCGAATTCCCTGTACTGCCACTTGCTAAAACACTAAATCGCATTATTCAACTCCCCAGTCTTCTTCTTCGCTCTCTTGCTTGTCCTCCTGGATTTCGATGACTTTACCTTCTACTGCATTCACAAAGTACTCCTCTTTTGTCCCATCAGATAATTTCACCTGAACTTCCCATGTTGGCACCAGTACCTGAGTACGTGTCAATTTAACAAGCGTTGAGTAACCTAGTTTCATTTGTGTAATGCGAGAATCTGGCTTGAGCGGTCCTTTCGCATACAAAGTTTGAATAATTTGAAGTGGTGGAATAACGGTTTCCTGCTGTTCCATTTCTTCAATGTTATCAATCATTGTTTGCTCATACATTGTTACTTCGTTATTAGCATTCCATTTTATTTTTAATGAACCACTATAATAGAACATTCGATTGTTTGTCTTTTGGAAAAAAATTGCGACTCGTTCTTCGCGGTCTACTTTCCACAAAGCATAAGATTCACCTTCAATGATGTTTGCCAGGACAAAATCTGTAAAGCTTGCGTCATCACTTACATTACGTAATTTAACAGGCCTCATAAAAATAACACGAGCCTTTGTATTATTATCATCCTTCAATTTAACTTGCTGGTTACTATTACTAAATTCGTCTGGTGTGAATTTATGCACTTGAGCTGTCATATACGAAGCAGATTCAATATTATTTGGTAATGTGCCATAGGTAATATTATCATCCTTTAAACGGGCTTCTATTGTTCTTTCACCCGGTACCTCAATATCTTTTGCTTCATTATAGCGATTGACATAAAGTGAATACAAGAAGATGTTCAGTATTAAAAAAACGAATATAAAAATAGATTTTGTTCTATTCCAATCCATTTTTAACACCTCCTAATACTTCAGGAGTCAGTTTAGTCCATGTACCATTCCGAATAACAAACCAACAAGGTTCAAATATAAATATATTCTGTTCTTGATTTTGTGTTAAATAATAGCCCAAGACGATTTCATCGATATCAGACAGAGGAATACTGTTAGCGCTTTTTAATCTCTCTGCGATCTCCGCACCTGATGCTAATTCTTTGATTTCTTTCTCCAATGATATATCCATATCCAATGAGAAGTATGGACGCTTGTAATGGAAAATTCGACTATCTCCCCAAATCGTTGTCATTCGTGTAATAACATGATTGCTATAGACAGGGAAACCTTGCAAATACATTTGATAATCTATTTGATTTTTATTGGTATTGGATGAAGTATAGCGGAAATCTGCCGTAAATCCTCCATGCTCATTAATAAATTCAAAGCTATCCTTTAAAAGCTTGGATGGCTCGACTCTAATACTACTTTCTGCAGCAGGATAAACATAGTTTAATGATTTAAGATTTGTTTCTAAGGTCATTAACGACATACCATCTGTATATTTTTCAGAGGATGCACTTTCCACATTCCGCTGCACAATATTTGGATCTGGGAATAGCACATTTTTAAATAATTCTGGCGTAATATCCTCAATAAAATATGTATATTTTACAGATTCAATATTACTGTTCGCCAAATAAAGAGATGTATAGCCTTCTCTCTCTACTTCTTTAAAAACCTCATATTTTTTTGCAGGCTCTATGACTTCCTGTATAAATTGATTCATGTTTGGCACACTGACATGTGAGCGGAATAATGATTGGTTATTGCCACTAATGTAATACAACATTAATTCTTTGCTATTGTAATTACTCCAATCTATAATCATACGATTGAACGTTGTTTCTGGTAATTCCTTATCTGTGAACTGAAAGGTTGTGTTAAAAGCTGAAAATGGAATCTCTCCCGTAAAAAAAATTGTCATTCGATGATCTGCGCCAATAATTTGATTCACATAGTTTGCAGAAAGATTATTGTTTACAGACACCAAATCTAAAACATTCCAGCCTTTAAATACTTTCATCATATCTTTCATAGCTGCATTAGAAACTGTGCCTGTAAACTCTTCTTCAGAACGGAAAATAGCCTTGTATGGTCGAATAATATCCTCCATATCCTTTTGCGGCTTAATTAAAATTTCCTCTCCCTCTGTTTTTTCAATATATTTATAATCAGGTGTATAGGTCCAAATTAAAAAAGTTAAAATCACACTCAGCATAACAAGTAGAAATAATACAACAGATTTAACTGGCTCTATATATTTCATTCCCACTCACCTGCCTCACCAAATTCATCTGCATCATATGGTAATGTGAAGAAAATTGTTGTACCATGTCCTTCTTCACTTTCAGCCCAAATCTTACCGCCGTGTGCTTCAATCATTTCCCGCGCAATAGCTAGTCCCAAGCCTGTTCCTCCCATAGAACGAGCGCGTGCACGATCCACACGATAGAAACGATCAAAAATACGGCCAACATTTTCTTTAGGAATACCCATGCCATCATCTGAAATCATGACTTTCAACATGTCATCCTGTCCCGTAAACCCAAAGCGAATATTGCCGCCATCTGGAGAATATTTAATAGCATTGGAAATGATATTATCAATAACTTGTGTGATTTTATCCGTATCAATTTCTACATAAAAGGATGTTTCAGGGAATAATCGTTCAAATTGTACCTTGTCAGACTTAGACATTTCAAATCGGTCAATAATGCGGTTAAAGAATGAATTAAATAAGACAATATCTTTATTTAACTCATAATCTGAACTATCCATTCTTGATAACTGCAGTAAATCATTTACTAAACGAATCATACGCTCTGTTTCGGTTTGTGTCACATTTAAAAACGTAGGAGCAATATTTTCATCTTTCCATGCACCATCTGCAAGTGCCTCTAAATAACTGCGCATTGTTGTTAATGGCGTTCTTAACTCATGTGATACATTTGATACGAATTCCCGACGATCCATTTCAATCTTTTCTTGCTCTGTTATATCGTGCAAAACAGTAATCAGACCATTAATAAAGCCTGTTTCTTTTTGAATAACAGAGAAATTAGCACGAAGTATATAGGGGGCATCTGCTGTACTAAAGTTTAAATTCACGGCATCATTCATATGAATTAAGTCTTCAAAACTATATTCCTGATCAATCCCCAATACCGAGGCGATAGGACGCCCTAATGTAATATCTCTTGAAATATGCAGTAATTCCAATGCAGGGTCATTGATGAGAATAATACGTCCCTTACGATCTGTTGCAATTACACCATCTGTCATATTACTCAGAACTGAATCTAGCTTTCGACGTTCAGCTTCTGTGGTCGATTGGGCTTCCTGCAAACGGTTGGTTAGATGATTAAAGGTGATGGCTAGCTGGCCGATTTCATCTGTACCATATACACGTACCTTTCGAGAATAGTTCCCCTTCGCCATTGCCTGAGCCTGCTTTCGCATATCAGCAATTGGCTGTGTAATTGTTCTTGCCACAAGAATACCTAAGAAGATGGTAATGACCAAGGACATTGCGGTACCACCAAGGAAAATCTGATTAATATCATTCATTTGTTCAAAAACTGATTCAATATTGGCTTCAATATAGAGTACACCAATGATTTCATCGTCTGGTCCTGCACCCGCACGAATGGGATTCGCTAAAACCCACACACGATTTCTCGTCTTATTGTCCAGCTTAATAATATCAAACAGTGTTTCGGCAGATATCGCTCGACGTACAAGGTCAGTATTAGAGCGCTGACCTATTAAATTCTGGTTTTCAAGCTCAGATGTTGCAAGTATTCTTTGTCTATTGTCAATGACACGAATTTCTAAAATATCACCATTTGAAACATCCCTTAAACCAGTAGAAAACTCCATAACAATTGACTTTAGGCTCTCCTCTAGTTTAGGCATGCTTTCATCGCGTTCCTTTAAAATTTCCTCACGAAGACTATATTGCATCAAGTCAACTCGCTGAAAAATGGAATCTTGGAAGTTGCTCTTCAAATTTCTTTCTAACTCACGAGCGAAATAGATACCGATAATTTGTAAAGCAAGCAATATTAATAAAATATAAATCAGCACTAGTTTTACATGAATGGATTTAAAGAAGCTCACTTTCTGCATTCCTATTACTCCTGTTCAGGATTTCGTAAATAATAACCTACACCACGTCGCGTGACAATCCAAGCGGGATGACTAGGATTATCCTCAATTTTTTCACGTAAACGGCGAATTGTTACATCAACAGTTCGTACATCACCAAAGTAATCATAGCCCCATACTGTTTGTAGGAGGTGCTCCCGTGTCATTACTTGTCCAATATGTTTCCCTAAATAATGAAGTAACTCAAATTCTCGATGTGTCAATTCAATTGCTTCATCACGCTTCATTACTAAATAGGCATCTGGTTGAATAACAAGCGAACCTACGACAATCTCATTCGACTCTTCCTCAGCCTCTTCTGTAGCTGGAGCGACTACTTGTAAACGGCGCATATTGGCCTTTACACGTGCAATCAGCTCTCTTGTACTAAATGGCTTTGTGACATAATCATCTGCACCCATCTCTAATCCTAATACTTTATCAATTTCAGAGCCTTTAGCTGTTAGCATAATAATCGGAAAATCATATTTTTTACGTACTTCTCTACAAACTTCCATGCCATCACGCTTTGGCAGCATAATATCTAAAAGCATTAAATCTGGTTGCTCTTCCTCTACTTTCTTTAATGCCTCATCACCATCATAAGCACAAATAACTTTATAGCCTTCTTTTATTAAATTAAATTGCAAAATATCTGCGATTGGTTTCTCATCATCAACAACTAAAATTGTTTTATTCATACATACTCTCCCTTTCGCTTCTTATCTATTCTTAAACAATGTGTATTTGTAAATTCACTACTCTTAACTCTATCATGCTTTCGGATTCTATGCATTAATCGATATTCAATCCCTCTATTACTGTGACAAAAAGCGATGTAATTCAACAATTATTTCTCGGGAAATAATAGAAAAAGACAGTCCATTATTCGGACTGCCTTCTATTCAACATGTTTTATCGGCCTACATAAGATAACGGATTTTCTAATGAACCGTT
Source organism: Lysinibacillus sp. G01H (assembly GCF_028872195.1). Lineage (NCBI taxonomy): Bacteria > Bacillati > Bacillota > Bacilli > Caryophanales > Bacillaceae > Lysinibacillus > Lysinibacillus sp. G01H. The sequence continues at coordinate 4,654,943 of NZ_CP118397.1, forward strand.
CTTTTCAACTTCAAAGTGCAAATGTGTACCTGTCGAATTTCCAGTGGAACCCATAATACCAATCACAGAACCTTTTTCCACTACTTGTCCGACTTCAACATTAATTGAAGATAAATGTCCATAAAGTGTTGTAAAACCATTATTATGATTAATAACAATACGATTACCATAGGTGCCAGAAGTGCCAGCAGCAACCACTACACCATTATCAGCAGCCAAAATATTATAGTTACTTGGTCGAGCGATATCAATACCACGATGGAAGGCTCCCCAACGTTCACCCATACCACTTGAAATATAGCCCCCGACTGCTGGCCATGCAAATTCTCCAGTTCCACGTGAAGAAATAACCTTTGTACCAACTACTTCAATTTCATCTACTGGTTGTTGAAGTATTTTTTCCTCTAAGGCAACTTTTGATGTCTGTGTACCATTTTCAGATGTTAATGCATAAGTTGTTTCTTTTTTTCCATTAACACCTTCTTGCTTGATGACCTTTTCACCTTTATACATTGTAGGATCTTCTTCAATTACTTTTTTAAACGGAATGACTTCCGCAACTTTCTTTTCCTTTTTTACTTCAAGTGTCACAAATGGCTTTGCCACAGTAACATTTAATTCTTGTCCAATTTGTAAAACTGTATCTACTGTGATATCCGGATTGAGAGCTAGTAGTTCACTTGTTGTTAAATTATGTTTTTTAGCAACTGACCCTAACACATCTCCTGATTCAATTTTGTATGTTTCTTGCTCAAGATAACCTGTCATTAAAAACTTCACGGCTTGCTCAGGTGATAATATATCAGTGGGTGTCACTTTTTGTGATAACCCTGAAACGCCTTGTTTAAAAGAAACATTTAGAAGTCTAGACTCACCATCTTTTAATTCTGGTAGATTATTGCTAGCTTGGCGTTTTGATAAGTTATCTAATTCTTGCTGGGAAACATATTGTAGCTTTAACATTTGAACAGTTTTCTCATAAGCTTCTGTATTCTTTAGTGATACTACTGGTTTGTGATTTACTAATAATGTAAAGGCATCTGATTTGGCCACTAAAGATTGCTTAAGTTTTGATAATGTTTCTGCATCTTTTGTTTCGTTTGTAAATACTTGTTCTGGGATTATTTTAACAGCTGAGCTAGCATCAATGGATAAACCTTTGAATTGCTGACTTGCCACTTTTTCTTTTGATGCAATTATTTCTTGAATTGCTTTCTCATCAGATACTGCACCAATATATTCATTCCCCACATAGACGTGGTAAATTTTATTTAAGTTTTCTTTGTTATATTCCTTAGCAAATCCCATGTTAATCGTTAGGCTTGTCATTAAAACTACAACGATTGAAGCCTTTTTAAAAGAAGAAAAATTGTAGGTGAATCTATTGTTTTCTTCTTTTCTCTTCCAAAACGAATTCATCAATAAAGCCCCTTCCAACTTTACCCTACTGTAGGATGATTTACCCACAAGGATTTTTTGCACCCCTATAATGTACCATAAAGAAAATGACGTTTGAACGATTTAACTCTTTTGTAATGTAAATGTATTATTTATCTACTTATTGTTACATAGAATATATTTTATATAGTTTATAAATACTGTAATTTTATTCATATATTGGTTCTCAAAATTAATTTAACTATCATCGTTATACTATTCTAAAATTTTTTTCAAGGGAATTTTGACTTAATACTTTTTACTTTTTTAATATTCCGATAAAATATATATAGAAGGTACACTATTTGATTGGAGCGATTAAATTGAGTGATTCACAAACCGCTGATATCACAACAAAAGTGTTGAGATCTCAGAAAAATAGCATGCGAAAAGTTTTTGCAAGAATTATTATGGTTTCGCTAGGCGCGATTATAATGGCATTGGGCTTGGAACTGTTTTTAGTACCCAACCACATTATGGATGGTGGCATCGTAGGTGTTTCCATTATCACATCTCACTTATTAAAATTACCCCTTGGTATTTTCATCTTCATTTTAAACTTACCTTTTATTTTTTTAGGCTATAAACAAATTGGTAAAACCTTTGCATTGTCCACAGGTCTAGGTATTACCGTACTCTCTTTTTCAACACTTGCCTTACATAATATCCATCCATTTACGGAAGACACATTATTGGCAACAGTCTTTGGAGGAATGATTTTAGGAGTTGGTGTCGGTATTGTCATTCGTTATGGAGGTTCATTGGATGGAACTGAAATACTAGCTATTTTAGCAAATAGCAAGACACCTTTTTCAGTTGGAGAAATCATCATGTTCTTCAATATCATTATTTTTACGGTGGCAGGATTTATTTTTAATTGGGAGCAAGCCATGTACTCCATCATTGCATACTATATTGCCTATAAAATGATTGATATTGTTATTCAAGGATTGGAAGAATCAAAATCTGTTTATATCATAAGTGATGAAATTGATGAAATTGGACAAACGATTATGGATCGACTTGGTCGTGGTGTTACTTTCCTTCACGGAGAGGGAGCTTATACGGGGAATGACAAGAAAGTCATATTTACCGTTATAACTCGTTTAGAAGAATCTAAATTGAAAACAATCGTCGCTGAAATAGATGACAATGCTTTTCTAGCCATCGGTAATATCGCCGAGGTAAAAGGTGGTCGCTTTAAGAAGAAAGATATTCACTAAAAAAGGGCATGCCGCATTAAACTGTACCCTATAAGATAGACACTTGAAAAAGGTCATCTTATAGGGCATTTTTGTTTATAATTGAAAAAAACAAGATTCGGAGCCACTACTATGACTAAGAACTTTTTAACACCCCACCAACAAAATGAATTAAAAAAGAATCCGTATGTAAAAGCTGTGAGCAATAAAGCGATTACGTATACGGATGAGTTTAAACGCTTATTTATTGCACAATCTGAAACAGGAAAATTACCAAGAGAAATTTTTGAAGAAGCGGGATTTGACGTGGAAGCGATTGGTATAACACGTATTCACAGAGCAGGTACTAGGTGGAGAACAGCTTATAAAAAACGTGGAATCACCGGTTTAGAAGATTCTCGAAAACACAGTACAGGACGTCCTATCGAGCGAGAATTAAGTATAGAGGAAAAGTATGCACGACTTGAAGCAAAAATGCGTTTACTAGAAGCTGAAAACGAACTATTAAAAAAGATCGATTTACTCGAAAGGCAGATGTTGAAAAAGAAATAAAACTCGCACCAGAACTGAAATTTGAACTGATTGGTCAAACGATTGAAACGTATGGATTGAAGCGAATGGTACGCTATCTTTGTGAAGTGTTGGAGGTATCACGCTCAGGCTATTATAACTATTTTAAGGAAGAATCTCTTCAAAAAAGAGCGATGAAACACCAAGCAGATGAAGTCGTAAAGGAAGTGATTTTAAAAGCGTATCGATTCCGACGACGTCACAAAGGCGCACGTCAAATCAAAATGACGCTTCACCATCAATATGGTATTACCTATAATCTGAAGCGAATTCGCCGCATTATGAAGAAGTTCGGGGTTATCTGTCCAATTCGTAAAGCGAATCCTTACCGTCGTCTAGCCAAAGCCACACAAGAACATCGTACGTGTCCACATATGCTCGAACGCCAATTTAAACAAGGCGTGGCTGGTAAAGTCCTCTTAACAGATATCACGTATTTGACATATAAAAATGGTAAACGTGCTTATTTATCAACGATTAAAGACGCTGAGACGAATGAGATTTTGGCGTATGAAGTAGCAGATAGCATCACAATGGAAATTGTGCTCGACACTTTGAAAAAACTGAAAAAGCTAAAGCATCTAGCTCAGGACGCCTTCATCCACTCAGACCAAGGTTTTCATTATACCAATCCAGCGTTCCAAAAACTCGTGAAACAAATGGGCTTAGGTCAATCGATGTCACGCCGAGGAAACTGTTGGGACAACGCACCTCAAGAATCATTCTTTGGGCATTTTAAAGATGAGACGAATATAAAAGATTGTGAGACATTGGAAGACGTAAAACAAGAAGTGAAAAGCTATATGATCTATTATAACCATTATCGAGGTCAGTGGGATTTAAAAAAGCTGCCGCCTGTAAAATACAGACTGCAGCTTCAAGAAGTTGCCTAACCTTTTTCAAAATGTCCTTTACAAAGGGTACACTTTACATTTGGCACGCCCTTTTCATTTTATTTCATTATGCTTCCCAAACATCCACTAACACGTTTGTTTGCTCACGTGCAGGTCCAACAGAGAAAGTAGCAATTTGAATGCCTGTTAGTTCGCTGATACGCTCCACATAGCGGCGTGCATTTTCAGGTAGCTCTTCTAAAGTTCTGCAGCTTGTTACATCCTCAGACCAGCCTGGAAGCTCCTCATAAATTGGCTCACATTGTTCAATAATATGAAGATTTGCTGGATACTCTGTGATTGTTTCACCTTTATAGTTATAGGCTGTACAAATTTTTACTGTTTCTAAGCCCGATAAAACATCGATAGAGTTAAGAGCAAGATGAGTAATGCCACTTACACGGCGTGAGTGACGAACAACGACTGTGTCGAACCAGCCTACACGACGTGGACGACCTGTTGTTGTACCGTATTCGCGACCAACCTCACGAATTTGTTGACCTACTTCATCAAACAATTCTGTTGGGAATGGTCCATCTCCTACTCGAGATGTATAGGCCTTAGATACACCAATAACACTTGTTACGCGTGATGGCCCAACACCTGCACCAATCGCTACTCCTCCAGCTACAGGATTTGAAGATGTTACATATGGATACGTACCTTGATCGACATCAAGTAAAATTCCTTGTGCACCTTCGAATAGCACTTTACCGCCCTCATCAAGGACATCGTTCAAAATTTTAGATGTGTCCGTAACATACTTGGCAATTTCTTGTCCGTAACCATAGTATTCCTCAAAAATTTCTTCGAATGTTACGCCTTCAACTTCATAGAATTTCTCAAATAACTTATTTTTAATGGCTAAATTATGACGTAGTTTTTCCTCAAAGATTTCCTTATCAAGTAAGTCAGCCATACGAATCCCAATACGTGCTACTTTATCTTGATAACAAGGTCCAATACCTTTACAAGTTGTGCCGATTTTATTGTCTCCACGACTTTCTTCATCCGCAATATCTTGTTTAATATGATAAGGCAAAATCACATGCGCACGATTAGAAATACGTAGATTATCTGTATTAATACCACGCTCTTGTAAACCTTTAAGCTCTGTTACTAATGATTTTGGATTCACAACTAATCCATTACCAATTACTGAAGTTTTATCTTTATAGAAGATCCCTGATGGAATTAAATGTAATTTATAAGTTTCACCATCAATTTTAATGGTATGTCCTGCATTATCTCCACCGGCAAAACGAGCGATGGCATCGGCTTTGTGCGAAAGGAAATCTGTAATTTTACCTTTTCCTTCGTCTCCCCACTGTGTTCCTACAACTACTACTGATGTCATAATCAGCACCTCCGTTAGATACCTTTGTATCTCAATTTTCAAGCCTCAATTATTGTAACAATGATAGAAACAACTCGTCAATAAAAAATAGTGAAAAAACACGAACATAAAATCAAAAAATCTGATTCAACGTTCGTGTTTAATAACAGAATGGTATGAATATTATCGAACATTCAGATTAAATTATTCTAAGGGTAATATTTCATTCCTAATAGGCAACTTATCTGAATGACGAGTAACTTGACTAATCACGTGGCGGTGGAGGTGGCATTTGTGACCAATCCACATTAATGAATTTATTGAATTCTTTTTTAAAGGCCAATGTAACGGTTCCTGTTGGACCATTACGTTGTTTCGCAATGATAATTTCGATCATATTTTTATTCTCAGATTCTTTATCGTAATAATCATCACGGTATAAAAACGCAACAATATCAGCATCTTGCTCAATACTTCCCGATTCACGTAAGTCACTCATCATTGGCCGTTTATCTTGTCGTTGCTCAACACCACGAGATAACTGTGATAACGCAATAACAGGTACCTTTAATTCACGGGCTAATCCCTTTAAGGAACGGGAAATCTCTGATACCTCTTGCTGACGGTTTTCTCCTGGCTTGCCGCTCCCCTGAATCAACTGTAAATAATCAATTAAGATCATTCCTAGTCCATTCTCCTGAGCTAAACGACGACATTTCGCACGGATTTCATTGATACGTACACCTGGAGTATCATCAATAAAAATCCCTGAATTCGATAAACTACCCATTGCCATAGTTAGTTTACCCCAATCTTCCGTAGTTAAAGCACCTGTACGTAAAACTTGTGCATCTATATTTCCTTCTGCACAAAGCATACGCATGACCAGTTGCTCTGCACCCATCTCTAAAGAAAAGATTGCAACATTTTCACGAGCTTGTACAGCAACACTTTGCGCAACATTCAATGCAAAGGCGGTTTTCCCTACAGATGGACGAGCAGCAACAATGATTAAATCGTTGCGTTGAAAGCCAGCAGTAATGTTATCTAAATCACGGAAGCCAGTCGGGATACCCGTTACTTCTCCCTTTTGTGATTGAAGTTGCTCAATATTATCGAAAGTTTCCACTAGCACATCTTTAACATGCTTAAAGTCACCTGCATTCTTTCGATTGGCAACCTCCATCATTTTCTTCTCTGCCTCGCCTAATAATGCCTCTACTTCGTCTTCACGTGTATAGCCGTCCTCGACAATTTTCGTAGCCACTCGAATCAATCGACGTAAGAGGGCCTTTTCCTCAACGATTTTGGCATAATGAGCGACATTGGCAGCTGTAGGGACAGCATTGGCGAGCTCTAGTAAATAAGAAAGCCCGCCAACGTCCTCAATCTCTTTTTTAGCTGATAATTCTTCTGTAACTGTTACAACATCTATCGCTTTTCCTTGATCACTTAAGCGCAACATCGTTTCGAAAATTTTCTTATGGGCATTTAAATAAAAATCATCTGCCAATAAAATTTCTGATGCTGTTATTAATGCCTGTGGCTCAAGGAAGATAGCACCGATAACCGATTGCTCCGCCTCCCGGTTATGCGGTGGAACGCGGTCCATCATCGGTTCACTCATGGATTGTCGCTCCTTATTCTTCCGTTACATGTACTTTTAACGTTGCTGATACTTCATGATGTAGTTTTACAGGAACATTTGTAAAACCAAGTGAACGAATCCCATCAGGTAAAGTCATTTTACGTTTGTCAATTTTAATGCCGTGCACTTTTTGTAATGCATCAGCAATTTGCTTTGTAGATACTGAGCCAAATAAGCGGCCACCATCACCTGATTTTGCTTTTAGCTCAACTGTTAGTGCTTCTACTTTTTCCTTTAGTGCTTGTGCTTCAGCTAATTCAGCAGCAGCATTTTTTGCCTCTAATTTCTTTTGCCCCTCTATTTGGCTTAAAGCTTGCGCATTTGCTTCCGCTGCATAGCCATTCTTGATTAAGAAATTTTGTGCATAGCCATCAGCTACGTTTTTAATTTCACCTTTTTTCCCTTTTCCTTTAACGTCTTTTAAAAATACTACTTTCATTAGTCAGAACTCCCTTCAAAGACCTCATTTATGGCCTCTTCTAAATGTTTTTTCACACCATCGATGGATTTAGCATCTATTTGGCAGGCAGCATTCGTTAAATGTCCACCGCCGCCAAGCCTCTCCATAATTAGCTGTACATTGACCTCGCCAAGTGATCGTGCACTTATACCAATTTTGCCATCTGCCCGATGTGCAATGACAAAGGATGCACTAACATCCTTCATCGTTAGTAAAATATCGGCAGTTTGCGCAATTAAGACAGAGTCATACACTTTTGATTCCTCACCTACAGCAACAGCTACTCCTGGTTTTACGAACTTAACTGTTTGCACAATCTTGGAGCGCTCTATATATGTGTCCACGTCCTCCTTCAAGAGACGTTGGACTAATACTGTATCTGCTCCATTTGTTCGTAAATAAGAAGCTGCTTCAAATGTACGTGCTCCTGTTCGAAGTGTAAAGCTTTTGGTATCAACGATAATACCCGCTAGTAATGCAGTAGCTTCTAGCATATTAATTTTTGCACGCTTCGGCTGATATTCTAGTAACTCTGTCACTAGCTCAGCTGTGGACGACGCATATGGCTCCATATAAACGAGTGTAGGATTCTCGATAAAGTCCTCACTTCGACGATGATGGTCGATTACAACCACCTTTTCAGCTAATTTCAATAGGTGTGCATCAATTACTAAATTCGGCTTGTGTGTATCAACAATAACGAGCAACGATTTCTCAGTCATTTTACCAGCGGCTTCCTCTGGTGTAAGGAAATTTTCATAGAAATCTGATTTACTCTCTATTTCATTCATTAACCGTGTAACGCTACCATTTAATTCATCAAAATTGATAATGACATAACCCTTTACATCATTCATTTGTGCCATTTTCCGTACACCTACAGAAGCACCAATGGAGTCCATGTCAGGATTTTTATGTCCCATAACAAACACTTGATCACTGTCTTGAATTAAATCGCGTAATGCATGTGAAATAACGCGCGCTCTAACACGTGTACGTTTTTCGACTGGATTTGTTTTTCCACCATAGAATTTAAGTTTTCCAGTAGGTTGCTTTATCGCCACTTGGTCTCCACCCCGTCCTAATACAAGATCAAGACTGGATTGTGCCAACTCACCAAGCTCCACTAATGAGGATGATCCAGCTCCTACACCAATACTTAATGTTAATGATAAATTCTTTTGAGCTGTTTTTTCTCGAATGGTATCTAATATAGCAAATTTTTTCTTTTCTAGCTCCGTTAAAATGGATTCATTTAATACTGCTAAGAAACGATCTGATGATATTCGTTTGACAAATACACCATGCTCTGCAGCCCATTCATTGACAATTGAAGTAACCATTGTGTTGGTTAAACTACGTGGTTGATCGTCCATGGCTTGCGTGATTTCATCGTAATTATCGACAAACAATATAGCGATTACTGTACGGTCTGCATAGTATTGCTTTTCAATGGCAATCTGTTCAGTTATATCAAAGAAATACAGTAGTCGTTCCTCTTTTTTATAATAAACACGATATTTCCGATCACGTAGTGTAATCGTCGCCTCATTAGTCTCCTCGGTCTTCATTAATACATAGATGTCATCAGATATATTTACAATACCTTCTCCAACTAATGATTCCATATTTAAAATGCCTTGCATATATGGATTAGACCATTCGATTTCGTACTGCTCATTAACCAGCAGTATCCCAATTGGCATTTCAAGTAGTGCCTCTTCCCCTACTTTTTTCATACGGAAGGAGATAGATTCAATGTGCTTTTCTGTTTCCTCAAAAGCTATCTTCTCTACCTTCCATGTGTAGGCCATCAGTAAAACAAAACCTACACCATAACCGATACCTATCCCGATATTCCAAATACATAGAAGCACGAACGTCACAGTTCCAAATATGGAAAGAACAAAAAGCGGATAGCGAATTGGTCGTTTTCTAAAAGTCCCCATTACAATCAGCCCCTTATTCTTTAGTCTTCCCCTTTACAAGTGAACGTACGTCAAAACCTAAATCAACAATACCGAGTAAGATCATAAAGGATGATAGTGGAATGGCTAACAAAGTAGCTACCCATTTAACTCCGTTTGGCATCCCTTTTCTAGAGATAAAATAATGGATAAAAGATATTCCCTGTAGAATAAGTAACAACCATAAAATATAAGAAACATTTAATACAATGATATCTAACGTAGAACCAGCCTCAGGACGCATGAATAAATTAATGCATAACACAATCATGTAATACCATAAAATAGAGCGTGGTAATCGCATATTTTGGAACGGAGCAAATTTTGGAACATCTACCCCTAGTCGTTTTAGAGCTGGTAAATTGACTGTAATAATAATAAATGCAGCAAAAAATGCTGAAATTGTTATTGTTGCAGGCATAGTCAGTTCAATTGTTTTAAACATTGCCTCAAGCTGTTCTGGATTTATGGCTACTTGACCTGTTACATTCTTCGCAAATTCATTAGATTGCTCATAATTTTTACGTGCCATCTCTAAACTCATGCTTATGAAGTCAATTCCTGAAAGCTTTACATAGGCAATATAAACGATTGCCATCGAGAGGAGATTAGCAATCCCCGTGGACATAAATAAATAAAGCTTACTCTTCTTCAAATAAATAGCGTTACCCATAACGACACCTATTAACCCTAAAATAAAGGCAAATGGCAGCATGGATATTCCGCTCGTTATAGTGGTTAGGATACAGCCTACTATTGCTACGAGTATTGATGTGGAACGCTTGTAATTTGCGCTATACCAAGCAATCGGTAGTGGAGCGAATAATAAAGCTACTATAAAGATGAATGGTACATATGCAGAAATTAGCATTAAAATTGTAAAAAGTGCAACCATCATTGAGCCTTGTACAAGCGCTTTTGTTTGATTATTCGGCATTGAAAACCTTCCTTTTTTTCAGTCAAACTTACTACCCTTTATTGTACCATTTTTTCATAGTATTGAACAAAAATCACTTAGATCACTAAGTACATTGTCATTATTTTTTCAATTTTAATTCAGGCCTTTACCTAAGTGGCTGGTAATTCTCTTTTAACCATAACAAAAAACCAGCATACTCGATACGAATATCGTAATATGCTGGTATTCAAAATTGATGTAAGGTCAGTTACCTTAACGTCATCAATCTTATTTATCTTCTGCTACGAATGGAAGTAATCCCATGATACTAACTAATTTAACTAAATTCAACATAAATTCCGTACCCAACAATACTACCAAGAGTAATAAGTATCCTCGTCAATGTTTGGTTTCTAATCTATCCTGTAGATTTTTCTACTAGTTCTTCTTTTCTCCAGTTAACTTAGTTCTTTGTACAGTAGTATTACATCTCGATTATTTTAATTAAGCTTTAATGAAATAGAATTTGATTTTAAAGAATTTGATTCTTGAGTTACAGCAATATCTTGTTGTTCAGAGCTTCCATCTGTATATTTTACAATGACTTTGATTATTATGTCGTCATCTATTACCAAATTGCCATCATGAGGAATTGCAATTGAATATTGATATTTATCCTGTTCATTATACTCAACTGTATAGGTATTTCCAATTTCCTTTGTACCGTTGTATATATCTGAACCAGGCGAACTTCCAATCATAAATATCTTTTCTGATAATAACCAGTCTTTGTCTGCATATTCTTTAGCTGTAAGTGTAACATCCTCTATAAACTTGCCTTTGCTAATGGTATAAGTGACTGAGTCGATATGTTCTCCACTTATATTTAGCATAAGCTTTGTAAAGATTAAATTACCTACATCTCCAGTTATATCAGTTGTACTACCTCTAGCTTCAGTTGATAATTTAAAAGTAGCTTTATCTGATGAAAGTTTGGTATTTGGCTGATTCCCATCATCACTCAATGCATAAGCTGTGATTGTAAAATTTGCGACTTGAAAGTTTCCATTATTATTGAAAAACGGAATACCTATCATAATTAACAATAGGAATCCAAATGCACAAGCTACAGAAATCCGCCTTTTAAAATTTTTCTTTTCTATAATATTGCAATTCTTTTTCACACGATTTTTCATAGTTTTTGGCATTTCAATAGTATTAACAGCTTCTTTAATCTTATCAAAGTTCATCATTCATTCTCCTTTCGATATTTTTCTCGAATAAGCTCTCTTCCACGTTGTAATCGCTTTTTAACTGCTGAAGTAGTAATGCCAAGTATTTTTGTTATTTCATCTACTTTATAGCCCTCTACATAATAAAGTAACAAGACAATCTTATGTTTATTTGGCAATCTCATAAGATGTTCAATTAAACCATAGTTTTCATCATCCTTACAATATAGTTGTAAATCATTGATATCCATATGTTTACGAATAATATTGTACCTTCTCATATTCTTGCAGCGATTTGTAGCAATAGTAATCAACCATGCTTTCTCATGTTCTGAATCGTTAAATGGTGGAGATTTAGTTAGATAGGTAATAAAAGTGTCTTGTACGACATCCTCTGCATCATTCTCATTGCATAGAATAACAAGACACATTCTAAAAAGCATATTTCCATATTTATCAACAATTCGTTCTATATCTAGTTCGTTCGACCAAACTAATTGTTGCAACATCCATCAACTCCTTTCACTTATAACACACATGAAGTTACCATTTGGTGACATTTTAAATAAAATAATTTTAGAAAATAATCTTACCTAAAAACTAATCGATGCAAAAAAATTGGAAAAATATTTTCCAATAGTCTTCTATCCGAATCTAATCTTATTATATTGTGTAATTAGAATGTCATTTTAGGTACCTATCGTTGATACTTTGCTATATCTATCGTTCTCTTAAATAAAACAAGCCCACCAAATAGGTGAGCTTGAAATAATTTTACATTTGATAATTTATTCAACCCAAGCAGAAACTGTTCCCCTGTAATATCCTCTCCAAGTGCCATTTGTAAGTTTTTCTGTTTTGTAAAGATTTATCCAACCCTTATACCAATATGATCCACTGAATGCTTCATAATAATAGGTTGCTGGTACATTGCTGTGAGTTGAATAAGTTTGAGGAGAAGGGATATCCACGTCCTTATAAAGATAGAAACCGAAAGGAGAGATTGAGTCATCTGGATAATCATCTCCTGCTAAAGATAGATTTACTTCCCCAACAATATTAGTTTCAAATTTCTCGCTTTGAACAACTTCTGCGGCATTAGTTGAACTAGTAGATGCAAAAAACATAAGTACAACAAGCATCATTGCTGCCAATTTACTTAATTTAAACATAATTTCCACTTCCACCTTAATTTGTAATTTGCACAACTATAATATATATGATAACGGTTTTTTCGTCAACGATAATTCTGAATTTTCTGAGTTATAAGGAAATAAAAACACGCCTGTTTAAGGGAAAAAGGAAACTATCTTGAAAACAATAAATAACAAATCTATGCATGAATTGACATATATTCTAGGGGGTAAATATATGTTATTGATTAGATAAAAATCATTGAGTTGCGTATGCAGCTCTTTTTTTCTTATTGAACTAACCTGGTGCTTTAGTTCAATAACGATCTTCAACAATCGTGCACGATTGTTGAATAATCCTAACTTTCCTTTATAGCAACAATATTTGAGAAACAGTATAAATAAAAAAAAGCACCACAAAGGTTATGAAAACCTTGTTGTGCTTTTATTAATAAATAAATTTTATTTATCTTCTGCTACGAATGGAAGTAATCCCATGATACGAGATACTTTGATAGCTGAAGTTAATTTACGTTGGTACTTAGCGCTAGTGCCAGTTACGCGACGTGGTAAAATTTTACCGCGCTCAGAGATGAATTTTTTTAATAAATCTACATCTTTGTAGTCGATGTGCGTAATATTGTTTGAAGTGAAGTAGCAAACTTTACGGCGTTTGCGGCCTCCGCGACGTGGTGCCATAGTGTGTCTCCTCCTTATCTTTTTTTATCATTTAGAAGCATTAGAATGGAAGATCATCCTCAGATACTTCTATTGGCCCTTTGCTATTCGCAAATGGATCCTCATCTACACGTGTATAATTCGGCTGATTCATAGGTGGTTGATTTTGCTGATACGAATCGCCGCCATAGGAACCCTGCCCTGGCATAGCGCCACTAAACTGTTGTTGTGGTTGACCACCGCCATATGACGGTTGGTTATTACCGTAAGTTTGTCCACCATATTGAGGAGCAGGAGCACCGCTACCATTACGGGGTTCTAAAAACTGTACGCTATCCGCCACGACATCTGTTGTGTATACTCGCTTACCATCTTGTCCTTCATAACTGCCTGTCTGGATACGACCTTCTACCCCAATTAAACTTCCTTTTCGCATGAAGTTCGCTAGGTTTTCAGCCTGTTTACGCCAAGCAACACAGCTAATGAAATCAGCTTCGCGTTCACCTTGTTGATTTGAGAATGCACGGTTTACAGCTACTGTAAATCTTGTAGACGCAACTCCATTCGGTGTATAACGTAGCTCAGGATCTTTTGTTAGTCTTCCAACTAATACGACACGGTTAATCATCAGAATACAACCTCCTTTTCAGCGTTTTGTAAAAAATTAATTATTAAGCTTCTTCGCGAACTGCAATGTGGCGAATGATGTCTTCGCTGATGTTAGCAAGACGTGTATACTCGTTGATTGCATCTGAAGTAGCGTTTACTTTTACGATTTGGTAGTAACCTTCGCGGAAGTCTTGAATTTCATAAGCTAAGCGGCGTTTGCCCCACTCTTTTGATTCGATGACTTCTGCACCGTTAGAAGTTAACATTTCGTTGAAACGTTCAACTAAAGCTTTCTTCGCTTCGTCTTCAATGTTCGGACGTACGATGTACATTAATTCGTATTTTCTCATCTGTTTACACCTCCTTATGGACTTAGGCTCTCCTAATTAAGGGAGCAAGGAGCAAGTAATTAATTATTACTCACATCAATGAATTGTAACATATAGGTACATGTCTTTCAAGTCACAAACTAATAATTCGTTATATAATGGCAGTATATTTCATTATCTATGAAAGGAGTGCCTTCATGTTAACCAACGATAAGGAGCCTATCGTTATCGAATTAGATTTAAAGAAGTTAATGATCGACAATTTTGTGATTACAAGTGGTCTTGTCATATTATTTATTGCCATTCAATATATTTGCTTTAAAGATTTCCATTTTTCTTTTTGGAAGATGATTGGTGGCACAGCACTATTTGTTGTGCTGTATATAATTTTTATTATCCTACACGAGGCTTGTCATTTAATTGGCTTTATGATTTTTGGCAGAGTTCCCTTTAAAGCTTTAAAATATGGCATAAATTTAGAGCAAGGTATTGCCTATGCAACTACTGAGCAACCTCTCCCCAACCATGCTATGAAAAAAGCTTTATTACTGCCATTCTGGACGACTGGAGTACTTCCAACCATTGTTGGGTTTTATCTTAACAGTACTGTTTTAATATTGATAGGGGCGGTGTTAATAGCTGGAGCTGTAGGCGATTTTGCCATGTATAAAGAGCTACGTAAATATCCACGTAATGCTATCGTACAGGATGATCCTAAATTACCAAAGCTGTATGTTTATCTATTGCAGGAAAAGGATCATCATTAAAATAAGACTACATAATTAAATAGAATCTGTAGATTAGAAATGAACAACTACAGATTCTATTTATACTTTAAGGAGTTAAAAATCCATGCTGGGCTGCTGTATATAAATTTCTCCAAATACGGTTAATCGTAGATGTTTCTGTAATAGCATCCATACCAAGACAGCGTATTAAATTATTCGCTATCTCTAAGCAAGCAGCAGCTATATCCTTAGCCAATTGAGTAAATTGTGATAATTCCTCTTCCGTTAATTGTTCACCTTTTTGATGCTGTTGCCAAAAGACAGATAATGTTGCATAAAACTGTTCCTCGCATTGCTTGAAACGTTTATGCTGCTGCATCCATAAAAATTGGAAGGCTCCAATTCGCTCAGTTCTGCTTCCATCATGATTTCGTTGCTTCATTAAAGCAAAAGCTTCTTCTAAAAAATTCTCTGTCATCCCAAGACAAACGCCTAAAAAAGAAGCCTGTGCAAAAGTGGTAAATGGAAAGCTATGTACTGAATTGCCATAATCATTTCTGATGACCCCTAATTGAAAAGTAGCTTCCTGTGGCACCCAAACATTGTTTACACGGATTGTATGACTAGCTGTTGCCTTTAAACCCATTGCAGACCAATCATTTAAAATCTCTACATCATGTGGATTTACTGAGCAGCTAATAATTTTTTCGGTTTTGATACCATCTTCTTCAATTAAACAATTCATCGTAAATGTTGAAGCATAGTTAGAACCACTGCAATACTTCCATTGCCCTGTTACATAATAGCCACCAATTGTTTTTACAGCTATCCCTGTTGGATATCCACTACCTGCTATAACTGCTTCTTTAGGAGAATAGATTTTTTCACAAATTTCCTTATTGAATGTTGGAATAAATGCGTTTCCACCTGTACCAATAGTAATGAGCCATCCGAAATTGCCATCAAGCGCAGACATCTGCTGAAATATCTTTACACCTTCTACTAAATCTAAATCCTTACCACCTAATTCTCTTGGAGTGAACAATTTGAATAATCGTTGTTCATAAATATAATCTAAGACATCTTGTGGTAGCATCCCCAGTTGCTCAAACTCTAAACCACGTTCCTTAATTTGCACAGGATTCATTCATAAGTCGCCTCCATACATTAAAAATTCTGATAACTAAGCAATCGAAAAAGGGCAACCATTTTAGATTGCCCTTGTAAGTTTTTTATACATTAAAGCGGAATAACATAATATCGCCATCTTGTACTTCATATTCTTTACCTTCAAGACGTACTTTACCAGCTTCCTTAGCCGCTGCTTGCGAACCTGCCTCAAGAAGATCATCATATGCCACTGTTTCTGCACGAATAAAGCCGCGCTCAAAGTCAGTATGAATAATACCTGCACATTGAGGTGCCTTCATTCCTTTACGGAACGTCCAGGCACGTACCTCTTGTACACCTGCAGTGAAGTAAGTAGCTAGTCCTAATAAGTCATAAGAAGTACGAATTAGTTGATCTAAACCAGATTCTTTAATTCCTAATTCTTCTAAGAACATAGCTTTTTCTTCATCATCTAACTCAGAAATTTCTTCTTCGATTTTTGCACAAATAGTAATGACCTGTGCACCTTCAGCGGATGCATACTCACGTACTTTTTTCACATACTCGTTGTTGTCTGCATCTGCTACTTCATCTTCTGAAACGTTTGCTACATAAAGCATTGGTTTAATTGTTAGCAGATGAAGACCTTTAATTACCTTTAATTCATCATCTGATAGCTCAGCTGCTCTAGCTGGTTTACCGTTTTCTAGTTGCTCTTTAATTTTCAGAAGCACTGGCTCCTCTATCATAGCCTCTTTATCTTTTTGTTTCGCCATTTTGCTAACTCGTTGTAAACGTTTATCCACAGATTCTAAGTCAGCTAGTGCAAGCTCTAGATTAATCACTTCAATATCGTCAATTGGATCTACTGCACCAGAAACGTGAGTAATGTTTTCGTCTACAAAACAACGTACTACTTGACAAATTGCGTCTACTTCACGAATATGAGCTAGGAACTTATTTCCTAATCCTTCACCCTTAGAAGCACCTTTAACAATTCCAGCGATATCTGTAAATTCAAATGCAGTTGGCACAGTTTTTTTCGGTACCACTAATTCTGTTAATTTATCTAAACGTGCATCAGGTACTTCAACTATACCAACGTTTGGATCGATCGTTGCGAATGGATAGTTTGCAGCCAATGCACCCGCTTTTGTTATTGCGTTAAATAATGTTGATTTCCCCACGTTAGGTAAACCAACGATTCCAGCTGTTAATGCCATGGATGGACACAACCTTTCTATACTCAGTTCAAATTTTCTCTCATATAACCTTATCTATTATATTGATTCACTCAGAAAAAGTCTAATATGCCTGATGTTACAACTCTTCCGCAGAAAATAAAACCTTTTTCATTTTTTTCTCAAATTCACGACGTGGAATCATGACACTATGCTGACATCCTTCGCATTTGATACGTACATCCGCCCCCATACGAATAATTTTCCATTTGTTGGTGCCGCATGGATGTTGTTTTTTCATTTCAACAATATCATTTAAACCAAATTTTTTTGCCTCCATCTTACACACTTCTCCCCTCATCTTTGCCATAGAACATCATTTTTGGATAGACCATTGGTATATTATTTTCTTCAAAGAGTTTCGTAATATCGCGGCGTATGGTACGTGCTACTCCATATTGTTGCTGCGGTAATGTTTCAGCAACTATACGAATGGTTACTTCTGTCCCTTTAACATTTTGCACACCTAGAAATACTGGAGCTGCAATTAATTCTTTATGCATCTTAGGCAATGTCTCTAAATACTTATTAATAATCCCTTCTGCTTTCTCAAAGTCAGCATCCGTAGCCATTTGTAAATCTATAAAAATTTTAGAGTTGTTAACAGAATAATTGACGACTTCGCCTATGGCACCATTGGGAATGATGAACTGTTCACCAGTAGCACCATTAATTTTTGTTGTGCGTAAGCCAATTTCTACAACTGTACCTTCTGCAGCATTTATTTTTATATAATCACCTACACCAAACTGGTCTTCAAAAATAATAAAGAATCCAGTAATAACATCCTTTACTAAGCTTTGAGCACCAAAACCTATTGCTAAACCAACAATTCCTGCACCCGCTAATAAACCTGCTACCTTAATATTTAAGGAAGAAAGTATACCAATGATTGCAGAGAAATAAACGACATAGGAAATCACGCTTTGTAATAATCTTGAAATTGTTCGTTGGCGTCGGTCTGAGTGGCTCAATGGTGAACGCATACGGATTAAAAATACTTTTTTAATAAATTTTTTACCTAATTTTACAGCTATCCACGATACTAATAGAATGAGCAAAATTTCTATAGATGCATCAATAACTTGTTCCCAAAGATCCTCAGATGTGAGCTTGTCCCAGTATTTTTCCATTAACTTTTTATTCTTTTCCATCATTACCACCTCTTGAATAACTTGCTAAAAATTTGCGTATACTGCATAAAAATTGAGCACTTCTAAAAATAAAAAGAAAGTGAGTTTTTTTATGAATACTATACCAAATTTGTTACTACCTTATTCCCTTCATCATGAGAGTAAAAATGCTGTTTGGCAATTAAGTACATTATTTTTAGAACATATACCGTTTCATCATGAAAGACTAATTTTTTGTTGTATTGGCAGTGACCGATGTACAGGTGATACCCTTGGGCCATTAACTGGTAGCTTTTTAAAAAAATCTGTTAGCTTTCCTTATGAAATTGTAGGTTCCTTAGAAGATCCTTTACATGCTCTAAACCTACATTCTACAATGCAACAGCTACACAATCATACTACAAAACCATTCATTATTGCGATTGATGCCTGTCTCGGCAGTGAGCAAAATGTTGGTCATATTTCAGTTCAAAGTGGACCCATCTTCCCTGGAAAAGCTGTAAAAAAAGAATTACCTCCAATTGGAGACATTTCCGTGAAAGGAATCGTCAATATTGGAGGCTTTATGGAAATGCTTGTTTTACAAAATACCAGACTTCATATTTCTTATGCAATGGCTGAAAAGCTTTCACGAGCATTATTACTGGCTGCTCATCGTTATTCACTAAAAAATGTAGAAGATAGCCACCATAACACCAACAATGACGATACCTGGCAGCAAGTTAGCAGCTTTGATCTTAGCTAAGCCTGCAATGTTTAACCCTATTGCCATAATCATAACCCCGCCAACAGCCGTCATTTCTGTAATGAACATTTGTAGTGCGGCATCAGGGATAAAGGAACTTATAACACCTGCAAAAAGAGCTATTAATCCTTGATAAACAAAGACAGGTACAGCGGATAGCAGTACACCTATACCTAAAGTAGATGCTAGAATAATGGATGTAAATCCATCTATTAATCCTTTTGTAATGAGTACATTATGATCATTACGAAGACCACTATCAAGAGCACCTATAACAGCCATTGATCCTACAACAAAAATTAGTGAGGCAGTTACAAAGCCCTCTGCTATGCTAATTTGATTTTGGTCATCCCGTTTTGTACGAAATAAACTCTCTACCCATTTACCAAGACGATTCATTTGTTTATCTAAATCTAACCACTCACCTATTACTGTACCTACCACTAAACTTACTACCAATATAATAAAATTATCACTTTCAAAGCCCATTTTTATCCCTAATAATGTGACGGCTAAACCAATAATAGAAAGGACCGTAGATTTCATAGATTCAGGGATATTTTTAAAAATCCGCCCTACTAATGATCCTGCTATAATTAACACAGCATTTATCAATGCCCCTAGTAATACCACACTTAAGCCTTCTTTCTCTCTAAAAAATAGAGAGCGCCTATTTGCTTGGCGCTCTGATTAAGTTATAGAAATATTATTTTATTCTTCCTGTATGTTTAATATTTCCAATATACGTTCTAAATCATCTTCAGAATAAAATTCAATTTCTATTTTCCCTTTATTATTTGTTTTCTTTATTTGAACATTTGTTCCAAAGTAGTCTCGTAATTGTGACTCTTTTGCAGTTACAAAGATATCTTTTTTCTTAGGAGGAATTGTTTCACGTGAAACTTCTTCATTTAAGTTTTGCACTAATAATTCAACTTGACGTACATTCAATCCTAGATTTATTACCTTATTAGCCACTTCTGATATTCTTCTTTTATTTTTTAAGCCGAGTAATGCCCGTCCCTGCCCCATCGATAAAGTTCCATCATTCATCAATTTACGTACATCTTCTGGTAATGCCAGTAGCCGAACATGATTGGCAATATGTGGTCTACTTTTTCCTAATCGTTTCGATAACTCTTCCTGTGTTAAATGTAAGTTTTCCATTAAACTCTGGTAGGCTTCTGCTTCTTCAATTACAGTTAAATCCTCACGTTGGAGGTTTTCTAAAATAGCTAGCTCCATCATTTGTGCATCAGATAGCTCTTTTATAATGACAGGAATCACCTCGAGGCCAGCTAATAGGCAAGCTCTGTAACGACGCTCCCCCGCAACAATTTCAAACTTGCGTGCTTTTTTACGCACGGCAATTGGCTGCAAAATTCCATGTTCTTTAATAGAATCAGCTAATTCTTGTAAACTTTCTTCATCGAAAATTTTACGAGGCTGAAATGGGTTCGCAACAATTAAATCTAATTGGATTTCTTCCACTTGACCACTGTGTTCTAGAGACTCTCCTGGAAATAATGCCCCAATACCCTTTCCTAGACCTTTAGCCATTTTTAATCACTTCCCTCGCCATCTCTAAATAAACTTCTGCACCTCTAGATTTTGCATCATAAGTGATGATTGGTTGACCATGACTTGGTGCCTCACTTAATCGCACATTACGAGGAATTATTGTTTTATATACTTTATCTTGGAAATACTTTTTCACTTCATCAATAACTTGCAAACCTAAGTTTGTGCGTGCATCTAGCATTGTTAATAAAACGCCATCGATGTAAAGCTGTTGATTTAAATGCTTTTGAACGAGGCGAACTGTTGATAGTAATTGACTTAACCCTTCCAATGCATAATATTCACATTGTACAGGAATAATGAGCGCATCTGAAGCTGTTAACGCATTGATTGTTAAAAGCCCTAAAGATGGTGGACAGTCAATAATTATATAATCGAAATCCTCTTTCACATTTTGTAATGCATGTTTTAAACGTACTTCTCTGGAAATAGTTGAAACCAATTCAATTTCTGCACCTGCAAGTGAGATTGTTGCTGGCACGATAGATAAATTTTCTACATTTGTTTTTTGAATGACATTTTGAACATCTTCATCATCAATGAGCACATCATAAATGCAACCCTGTATTTCTCCTTTATTAATACCAAGTCCACTTGTTGTATTCCCCTGCGGATCAGTATCAATTAAAAGCACTTTCTTACCTAAGTATGCTAGGCAAGCGCTCAAATTGACCGAAGTTGTTGTTTTACCTACGCCACCCTTTTGATTGGCGATTGCTATAATTCTACCCATTTAAAAGCACCTGCTTTCATCTATCAAAGTTTACTTTGACAAATCATTTGTAAAATCACTATTTAATCCGCTATCTAACTTTCATTCTATCAAAAAATTTGAAGAGAGTTGTATAAAATATTAAGAATATATACAAAAAAGGAGATATCTCTATTAACCTTCTGAGATATCTCCCTTGTACAGTGATAAATTTGATCACAGATTATTTTTCTAAAATAATTTATTACACTTTTTTCTTTTTAGGAATCTTCACTGTAATTTGATAGTATTCTTCTGTATCTTCTTCTTCAGTTTTCACTGTAATCCCACTTTTTGTTACCATCGTTAATGACTGTTTGATGGTATTCAAAGCAATACGTACATCTTTACTTATAGCTTTACGTTTTGGTTTAGCTTTCTTTGGAATTGATTCTTCCTGCTCATCAGCTACAGGATGTAATATAGCCTGGATTTGCTCCTCTAACTGTCGCACATTCCAATCATTTTCAATTGCTAGCTGTAAAATTTCTAGTTGCAATGGTTGATCTTTAATAGCAATTAATGCACGTGCATGTCGTTCAGATATTTTTCGCTTCAAAATAGCTTGCTGAACTTCATCTGGCAGCCTTAATAAACGTAATTTGTTGGCTACAGTGGATTGTCCTTTTCCAAGTCTTTGGGCAAGAGCTTCCTGTGTTAGCTCATGAAGCTCTAATAATTTTTGATAGGCTACCGCTTCTTCAATTGCAGTTAACTCCTCACGCTGCAAGTTCTCTATTAACGCAATAGATGCTGTTTCCTTATCAGTTAAATTACGTACAATAGCAGGGACCTCTGTCCATTGTAGCTTTTTCATCGCTCGATAACGACGCTCACCAGCGATAATTTCATATTGATTGTCTGATGTTTTACGTACAACAATTGGCTGAATCACACCATGTGTATGAATGGTTCTTGATAATTCTTCAATTTTTTCATCATCAAAAATAGTACGTGGCTGAAAACGGTTAGGTACAATTTGATCAATAGGCAACTTTATGACTTCTTCCGCTGCATGAACCGCCTCTGCTTGTTCTACTTCATTTTTCACAATAGGCTCTGTTTTACTTCCGCCTCCAAAAAAACGTGAAAAAGGACTTTTCATCCAAGTGGCACCACCTTTAAGTAACTATCTTGCTCTGTGTCATTCTATTATTATTTATTATATTTCTTTAAATGTATATAGTTCATAGATGTCTTTTGCGTGAACCATCCATAACTAGTATGTATGCTCAAAATAGAAAAAATATTTTCCACTTTGAGAAGTTTCACATGAAACACTAATTATTGAATCGGTGTTTTATTTGGTACACCTGGCTTACGCGGATATTTTTTCGGTGTTCCTTTTATTTTATCAAATATATATAAAATGCGTTCACTTTCTTCAACAGGTAGCTTGAAAGAAAATTCCTCTCTCAGTTTAACACCTAATGTTGTTAAAGCTTTTTTAGCATCCTTTAATTCTTCTGCCCCAGCTGCGGCTTTTAAAGCAACAAAATATCCCTCTTGTTTCGCTAAAGGTACACATAACTCTGCTAGAACTGATAAACGAGCTACAGCACGTGCTGTTACCACATCAAATTGTTCGCGGTATTTTAAATTTTGACCAAACTCTTCCGCTCGAGCATGTACAAAATGCATATTCTCTAATTGTAACTCATCACTTAAATGATTTAAAAAGGTAATTCTTTTATTTAAGGAGTCGACAATTGTAACTTGTAAATGTGGGAAACAGATTTTTATTGGGATACTTGGGAAACCAGCTCCTGCCCCAACATCACAAACAGTTATGACTTTTGAAAAATCAAAGTAAAATGAAGGACTAATCGAATCGAAGAAATGCTTTAAATACACGCCTTCTAAATCTGTAATGGCAGTTAAATTCATCTTTTCATTCCACTCAACAAGTAATTCAAAATACTTTTTAAATTGAGCAATCTGTATATCAGAAAGTTCGATCCCTTTCTCTTTCAGAGCCTCAATAAATTGTTGTTCGTTCATGTAAAGTCTCCTTTGTTGATCTAGCTATACAACTCCAACTAATAGTATAGCCTTAAAAATAGGAAGCGGGCACAATGGTATGCCCGCCTCTTATTTACTTTACTGTTGTTGATGATCAGCTGCTTACTTTCGCAATTTTACCTTGTTCAATATAAACAAGCAGAATTGAAATATCAGCTGGATTAACACCAGAAATACGAGAGGCTTGCGCAATAGACAGTGGTG
The DNA here is from genome assembly GCF_028872195.1 of Lysinibacillus sp. G01H. Classification (NCBI taxonomy): domain Bacteria; kingdom Bacillati; phylum Bacillota; class Bacilli; order Caryophanales; family Bacillaceae; genus Lysinibacillus; species Lysinibacillus sp. G01H. The sequence continues at coordinate 4,678,850 of NZ_CP118397.1, forward strand.
TAACTTGTTTTAATTTTTGACGCGCTTCTGTTGCTAAACCTGAAATAGCATCGTAATCAATATTCTCAGGAATTTTTTTGTTTTCCATTTTGTGTAGTTTCTCTACCTGTTGCAATGCTTTTTCGATATAGCCTTCATATTTAAGCTGAATTTCAATTTGTTCTTTTACTTCATCCGCCAATTCAATTTCTGCCGGAATTAAAGAAGAAATTAATTCATAATGCATTTCAGGGCGTTTTAATAAATCTGCACCACGTATACCGTCTTTTAATTCACTACCACCAACAGAACGAATAACAGATTGTGTGGCTTCATTTGGCTTAATAATAACTTCACGAAGACGTGCAATTTCATTTTCAATCAGCTCTTTTTTCTCATTGAAACTAGCATATCTTTCTTGTGGAATCATCCCCATGTTATAAGCTAACTCTACTAATCGTAGATCTGCATTATCGTGACGTAATAGTAAACGATACTCTGCACGAGATGTTAATAAACGATATGGCTCATTTGTTCCTTTAGTCACTAGGTCATCGATCAAAACGCCAATATAAGCATCTGAACGGCTTAAAATTAATTCGTCTTTACCTAGTACACTAGCAGCTGCATTCATGCCCGCCATTAAGCCTTGCGCGGCAGCTTCTTCATAGCCAGATGTACCGTTAATTTGACCTGCTGTATATAAGCCTTTAATACGTTTCGTTTCTAAAGTTGGCCATAATTGTGTTGGCACAATTGAATCGTATTCAATAGCATAACCAGCACGCATCATTTCCGCATTCTCTAAGCCAGGTATAGATTTTAGTAAACGTGTTTGAACATGCTCTGGTAGGCTTGTTGACAAACCTTGAACATAAACCTCACGTGTATTGCGGCCTTCTGGCTCTAAGAAGATTTGATGTCTTGGCTTATCATTAAAACGTACAACTTTATCTTCAATAGATGGACAATAACGTGGACCTGTCCCTTTAATCATCCCTGAGTACATCGGTGAAAGATTTAAATTTGCTTCAATAATTTCATGTGTTTCAGGGCTTGTGTATGTTAACCAGCAAGGTAGCTGATCCATGATGAATTCAGTCGTTTCAAAACTAAATGCACGTGGAACATCATCTCCTGGTTGAATCTCTGTTTTGTCATAGTTTATTGTACGATTATTCACACGTGGTGGTGTACCTGTTTTAAATCGAACTAGGTCAAAACCTAGCTCTTTTAAATTATCAGCTAAGCGAATTGACGGTTGCTGGTTATTAGGACCACTTGAATATTTAATATCACCGATAATGATTTCACCACGTAGGAAAGTACCTGTTGTCACGACGACTGTTTTAGCACGATAAACGGCACCAATTTGTGTAATGACCCCTTTTACTTCCCCATCTTCAATAATTAACTCTTCAACCATCCCTTGATGGATTGTTAAGTTTGGTGTTTCCTCTAATACTCGTTTCATTTCCTGTTGATACAAAACTTTGTCCGCTTGTGCGCGCAATGCACGTACAGCTGGGCCTTTCCCTGTATTCAACATTCGCATTTGAATATGCGTTTTATCTATCACTTTCCCCATGACGCCTCCTAAAGCGTCAATCTCACGTACGACAATTCCTTTGGCAGGACCACCAATAGATGGATTACATGGCATAAATGCAATCATATCTAAATTGATTGTTAGCATTAATGTGTTAGCGCCCATTTTAGCCGCAGCATGTGCAGCTTCTGAACCTGCATGACCAGCACCAATCACAATCACATCAAACGTGCCTGCCTCATATTTTGTTGGCATGCTCGTACCTTCCTTTCTTTCTAAAAATTATTTTCCTAAACAGAACTGAGAAAATAGTTGATTGATGAGGCTTTCTTGAACAGTATCACCAATGATTTCGCCAAGTATTTCCCATGTTCTTGTTACATCAATTTGTACCATATCGACTGGTACACCATCCTGTGCAGCTGCTATTGCATCTTCTACCGTTGCTTGCGCTTGGTGCAGAAGGGCAATATGTCTTGCATTTGAAACATATGTTAAATCGCCCGCTTCGATTTGTCCCTCAAAGAATAATGCAGCAATGGCTTCTTCTAGCTCTGTAATACCTTCCTCTTGTAGCAGAGAAGTTGTTACAATGCGATGCTCACCAGCTAATTCCTTGACATGAGCCAAATCAATTTTTTGCGGTAAATCTGTTTTATTGACAATGACAATGTAATCCATCGCTTCAATTGTTTCGAATAGACGCTCATCCTCAGCAGTTAATTCATCTGCATAGTTTAATACAAACAGAATTAAATCAGCTCCACGAAGAGCTTCCCGTGAGCGTTCTACTCCAATTCGTTCAACAATATCTTCTGTTTCCCGAATACCCGCTGTATCCACTAAACGAAGTGGAACACCTCGGACATTGACGTACTCCTCTATAATATCACGAGTAGTCCCTGCAATATCTGTCACTATGGCCTTATTTTCTTGTACTAAGCTATTTAATAGTGAAGATTTCCCAACATTCGGACGACCTAAAATAACTGTTGATAATCCCTCACGTAAAATTTTTCCTTGAGAAGATGTTTGCAAAAGTTTTATAATTTCATTTTTTACCCATGTACATTTCTCTACTAATACAGGTACAGTCATTTCTTCTACATCATCATACTCTGGATAATCTATATTAACCTCTACTTGGGCTAATGTCTCTAGTAAAGCTTGGCGCAAATCACCAATAAGTCTCGATAATTTTCCATCCATTTGACCCAGAGCCACATTCATCGCACGATCTGTTTTAGCTCTTATCAAATCCATTACTGCTTCAGCCTGTGATAAATCAATACGTCCATTTAAAAAGGCACGTTTTGTGAATTCACCTGGCTCAGCTAGCCTTGCTCCATTTGTTAAAGCAAGTTGCAACACGCGTTTGACTGAAACTAATCCACCATGACAGTTTATTTCAACTACATCCTCACGTGTGAATGTTTTTGGCCCACGCATCAGCGATAGCATTACTTCCTCTACTACCTCATTAGTTTTAGGATCGACTAAATGTCCATAATGAATAGTGTGCGAATCTTTGGTTGTTAAACTTTTTCCCCCGGGTGATTTGAATATTTTATCTGCAATCGTCACAGCCTCGTCTCCACTTAAACGAACGATGGCTATGGCACCTTCACCCATCGGTGTGGATATCGCAGCAATTGTATCGAACTCCATTTAATGACCTCCTCAACGTTATCCACATGTGGATAATCAAAACCGACCAATACTTACTAACACCTTAGACTAACATATTTTCAACAAAATCTAAAGTAAGGATCATTTCCAAATGTGGATAAAATCAATTTTTCGCTAATCCTATTTTCGACAAAATTTGCTATGTTTCATTAAAAAAGGTCATTTTATCTAAAAGATAAAATGACCTTTCAAAATATATTGTCTGTATGATTATGTGAAACAGTTTAATTATTTTTTTACTGGTTCTATTACTAAATAACGATTAGGCTCGGTACCTTCTGAATACGTTTCAAGATCTAGACGATTTGCTAATTGATTATGAATTATCTTTCGTTCGTAAGACGGCATTGGTTCAAATGCCACACGTTGATTTAAGCGTAATGCTTTATCCGCCATTCGATCCGCAAGTAATTCTAAAGCTACTTGTCGACGCTCGCGATAATTTTCTACATCCAGTTTCACCATTAAGAACTGCTTTGCGCTTTTATTTAATACGAGTTGCGTTAATTGCTGTAAGGAATTTAATGTTTGACCTCGTTTCCCTATAAGCAGGGCAGCTTTCTCACTTTTGAGTTGAAATAATACATATTTCCCTTCGCGTGTCGTAGCAATTTCAAGATCATGAATAGCCAATTGTTCAGCGATACTACTTAAATAAGCCTTTGCCTCTTCAATTGGATTTGCTGAGTCTCCATCCTCATCTTGTTCTTTAACGACTTGTTGAACTTCTTCCATTTCACTTGGTTGTTCAGAAACTTGTGAACTTAGTGTTTCAACATCATCTACTACTGTTACTACCTGCAATTGAGCATTGTCGCTTTCAATTGTCGGAACCTGAACTTCTTTTACTGTTACACGTACCTCTGCAGAACGTGCACCAAAACCTAAAAATCCTTTTTTACCTTCTTGTAAAACTTCAACATCTACTTGTTCACGGGTTTTGCCAAGTTTCTGTAACGCCAATGAGATCGCTTCTTGTGTTGTTGCGCCTATTTGCGTAAGTTGTTTCACTTTTTAGCCCCTCCATTTTGAGCAGGTTGTGTTTTATCTTTATTCCAGGGTTTATAAATGTACAAGTTTTGGAAAATCGAAATAATGTTTCCGATTACCCAGTATAATGATAATGCAGCTGGTAAGGCCATACCAAAACCAATAATCATGAATGGCATAATATACATCATAATTTTCATTTGAGGATTATCCATTGCTGGTCCTGTACGTAACACGATAAATTGCATTAAGCCAGCTGTAATAGCTAATGCAGGTGCAGGATCTGCTAGCGGGAAGATAAAGAAATTCCCTAGATCAAATGTTGATGTTGCATTCATACGGCTAATTGCATGATAGAAACCAATTAAGATTGGCATTTGAATGATTACTGGTAAGCATCCTGCAAGTGGATTTACTCCAGATTCACTCATTAACTTCATCATTTCTTGCTGATATTGTTGTTGTGTCTGAGCATCCTTAGAAGCATACTTCTTTTGCAGTTCCTTCAATTTTGGTTGAATTTCTTGCATCTTTTTAGAACTCTTTGTTTGTTTGATCATCAATGGCAAAATTGCTAAACGAATAATAATCGTTACGGCAATGATCCCCCATGCATACGTACCTAGCAGATCAGCAAAGTATTTTATTGCTGATACCAACGGCCAAACAATGAATTCATTCCAGAAGCCTGTGCTATCTTTGGAAATTGGTTCATTGAATTCTGTACAACCAGAAAGTAGTAAGGCTACTGATACTAGTGACAAAATTACCCAATGTTGTTTTTTCAACCTTCTTCCCCCTACAATTCCTATTCACTTTTTCTTATTCTATATGCTTCTTTTTGTACCGACAGTTTCCTCTCACATAATCGGTTAAATAACAGTAGCCTTATCTTTATTTCAGTCCACTTTTGAGAGTCCTCGATGAAGATAAAGTTATCAGTTATTTTATCATGCCTATAACATTCACTCTACTAAATATTCTAACTACACACGCTTATTCCTAAGATAAGTTGTGAATTTTACATATTTTTAAGCGAAAACTCTCGCCAGGAATACCCCCATGCGTATAATTCTCTTACATATAATTTTATGAAAAATCACATATTATCTATTCTATTGCTAACAGTACAGGCGTAATTTCACCACTTGGTTGCATACATTACACTTTTTTCATTACCTTTGCGATTCGTAGTACATGCTGCAAACTTTGTTTCACTTCATGAAAATCCATAGTGGCCGCCGGATGTCTGGCGATAATAACATAATCCATATTCGGCTTTAGATCATCTTTTAACTCATGAATACTTTGTCGAATATAGCGTTTTACTTGGTTGCGTGTTACCGCATTCCCAAGCTTCTTACTAACTGATAAACCTACACGAAATTCCGTTTGTCCCTCTTTTACTAAAAAATAAACAACAAACTGACGATTAGCGAAAGATTTACCTTTTTTAAACACCTTTTGAAAATCATCATTCTTCTTCACTCGTTGGCGTTTTTTCATTTCTTTCACCTGCTATTAGATAATATCTTTTGATCCTCATTTCTAGGTTTACCAAAAATAAAGAAAAAAAAGACCACTGATGTGGCTCAGTGGACTTATTTTATGCTGATAAAACTTTTCTTCCTTTACGACGACGAGCAGCAAGAACTTTGCGACCGTTTTTCGTGCTCATACGTGCGCGGAAACCGTGTACTTTGCTGTGCTTACGTTTTTTTGGTTGGTAAGTACGTTTCATTTATATAGACACCTCCTGATATGAGTTGAATTTTTCAACATACAGACTCGAATATTATATAAAGTATCTAGTTATTTTGTCAATGAATTTCACAAATTTCTTTTAATCGGTCGAACTATCTATTTATTCTATTCTTAATTTTCTAGTGTTCGGCTCCCTACTTAGAAATATTTTTTCTCCATAAACATAAAAATATTTATCCACAGAGTACTTGTTTTTTTTACACAGAGTTGTGTATAGTATTTTTTGCATTATTTTTTATCCACAACAATTATCTACAGGTTTCTCACATAAGCAGTGCTTGTGGACAACTATAAAGTGCATAATTGCAAGCTATGTGGATAAGTTTCACAAACTATTGAAATAGCTTTGTTTTTCTGATACGATTACTGTGCTTCACTTTGTTGAAAACTAAAACGAACATTTTAATTATCCACAACTGTTAATATGCTGTGGATAATTTTCATCACAGCCTTTGGTTAACTTTTATCCACAACTTGTGATTATGTGGACGAGTTATAAAATGAACGTATTTACAATTCTATAAATGCGATTTTTTTTTTGTATTGAACACTGTAAAGGAGATTAGCAGC